>JODP01000067.1 GCA_000719025.1 Kineosporia aurantiaca JCM 3230 | reverse complement strand
CTCGAGGCTTATCGCAGGCTCCTACGTCCTTCATCGGCTCCTGGTGCCAAGACATCCACCGTATGCCCTTAAAAACTTACGACACACACCCCATCGAAACGGGAATGCGCACGAAAAAATGCACAGATAAAGATGCTCACGTCCACTATACAGTTCACAAGCAACGAACACACACAACCCACAGACACACCACTTACCCA
>JODP01000066.1 GCA_000719025.1 Kineosporia aurantiaca JCM 3230 | reverse complement strand
CGATGTGGTGACCAAGCTCGGTCGGGCGAGCACGGTTGAGCAGGCTGTGAAGGCGTCTCTGGAGACGGTGCGTGAGCATTTCGGCTGGGCCTATGGCTCCTACTGGGAGCGGGATCGGTTGGCGGATGTGCTGCGTTTCGGGGTGGACAGCGGGGACGTCGGGCCGGAGTTCCGGGCGGTGACGCTGGAGGCGTCCTTCGCCGAGGGCGTCGGC
>JODP01000065.1 GCA_000719025.1 Kineosporia aurantiaca JCM 3230 | reverse complement strand
GCCGACGCCCTCGGCGAAGGACGCCTCCAGCGTCACCGCCCGGAACTCCGGCCCGACGTCCCCGCTGTCCACCCCGAAACGCAGCACATCCGCCAACCGGTCCCGCTCCCAGTAAGAGCCATAGGCCCAGCCGAAATGCTCACGCACCGTCTCCAGAGACGCCTTCACAGCCTGCTCAACCGTGCTCGCCCGACCGAGCTTGGTCACCACATCG
>JODP01000064.1 GCA_000719025.1 Kineosporia aurantiaca JCM 3230 | reverse complement strand
TTCGGGGTGGATCAGTGGCGAACGGGTGAGTAACACGTGAGTAATCTGCCTCTGACTCTGGGATAACCACGGGAAACGGTGGCTAATACCGGATATGACATCTGGCCGAGTGGTCTGGGTGTGGAAAGTTTTTCGGTCAGAGATGAGCTCGCGGCCTATCAGCTTGTTGGTGGGGTAATGGCCTACCAAGGCGACGACGGGTAGCCGGCCTGAGAGGGC
>JODP01000063.1 GCA_000719025.1 Kineosporia aurantiaca JCM 3230 | reverse complement strand
TTCGGGGTGGATCAGTGGCGAACGGGTGAGTAACACGTGAGTAATCTGCCTCTGACTCTGGGATAACCACGGGAAACGGTGGCTAATACCGGATATGACGTATGGCCGAGTGGTCTGTGCGTGGAAAGTTTTTCGGTCAGAGATGAGCTCGCGGCCTATCAGCTTGTTGGTGGGGTAATGGCCTACCAAGGCGACGACGGGTAGCCGGCCTGAGAGGGC
>JODP01000062.1 GCA_000719025.1 Kineosporia aurantiaca JCM 3230 | reverse complement strand
GTTTCGCGGGCTTCGGAGACGCGGCGGCCGAGGTCCTGGATGCGGCGGGGGATGCGCATGGCCCAGCCGCGGTCGCGGAAGTGGCGGCGGATTTCGCCGACGATGGTGGGGACGGCGAAGGCGGCGAAGGCGCCGCGTTGGGGGTCGAAGCGGTCGACGGCGTGCAGGAGGCCGATGGTGCCGACCTGGACGAGGTCGTCGTAGGGTTCGCCGCGGCCTTTGAAGCG
>JODP01000061.1 GCA_000719025.1 Kineosporia aurantiaca JCM 3230 | reverse complement strand
TGCAGTACCATCGGCGCTGGCAGGCTTAGCTTCCGGGTTCGGAATGGGACCGGGCGTTTCCCTGCCGCTATGATCGCCGTAACTCTCCCGGCACAACCAGTACCACTCCCCTTTCAGGGGGTGCGTACGGTCGTTTCCCGTGAACCGCATAGTGGACGTGAGACACCTTGAATGCATTTCCTGTGCAGCAAGAGTGTGTAGTAAGTCATCGGCGTATTAGTACCGGT
>JODP01000060.1 GCA_000719025.1 Kineosporia aurantiaca JCM 3230 | reverse complement strand
CAGCTAGACTACTGGGTTGATAGGCCGGATGTGGAAGCGGGGACTGAAGACCCGTGAAGCTGACCGGTACTAATACGCCGATGACTTACTACACACTCAACGCTCAAATCATGCGCGGTAAAGAATGTGTGCTCACGTCCACTATGCGGTTCACGGGAAACGACCACGTACACCTTCGGGTGGGTGGTTGTGCCGGGAGAGTTACGGCGATCATAGCGGCAGGGAAACGC
>JODP01000059.1 GCA_000719025.1 Kineosporia aurantiaca JCM 3230 | reverse complement strand
ACGGTACTAGTCCGCTATCGGTCACCAGGGAGTATTTAGGCTTAGCAGGTGGTCCTGCCAGATTCACACGAGATTCCACGAGCCCCGTGCTACTTGGGACACCATTAAGTGAGACCACATCATTTCGGCTACAGGACTAACACCCTCTACGGTCGCCCATTCAATGACGTTCGCCTATGACATGATTTTCTGACTCACCCTCCACATGACAGTATGGAGAAAACAGATCCCACGACCCCG
>JODP01000058.1 GCA_000719025.1 Kineosporia aurantiaca JCM 3230 | reverse complement strand
CTGGCCGAGTGTGCTGCGGCCCTGTCGCCTTTCGTTGAGTGGAACTTGTTCGAGGAGCTTGAGGGCTCTTTGGAGCGGGTGGACGTTGTTCAGCCGGTTCTGTGGGCGGTGCATGTTTCGCTCGCGGCGGTGTGGGCGGCGGCTGGGGTTGTTCCGGATGCCGTGGTTGGGCATTCGCAGGGTGAGATTGCGGCCGCGGTGGTCTCCGGGGCCTTGTCGCTCGAGGACGGCGCTCGGGTGGTTTCTCTGCGCTCGCAGGCT
>JODP01000057.1 GCA_000719025.1 Kineosporia aurantiaca JCM 3230 | reverse complement strand
CTGGCCGAGTGTGCTGCGGCCCTGTCGCCTTTCGTTGAGTGGAACTTGTTCGAGGAGCTTGAGGGCTCTTTGGAGCGGGTGGACGTTGTTCAGCCGGTTTTGTGGGCGGTGCATGTTTCGCTGGCTGCGGTGTGGGCGGCGGCTGGGGTTGTTCCGGATGCGGTGGTTGGGCATTCGCAGGGTGAGATTGCGGCCGCGGTGGTCTCCGGGGCCTTGTCGCTCGAGGACGGCGCTCGGGTGGTTTCTCTGCGCTCGCAGGCT
>JODP01000056.1 GCA_000719025.1 Kineosporia aurantiaca JCM 3230 | reverse complement strand
ACATGCAACGCCTGCCAGCTATCACACACGCCCGGTTTAGCCTCATCCGCTTTCGCTCGCCACTACTCACGGAATCACTGTTGTTTTCTCTTCCTGACGGTACTGAGATGTTTCACTTCCCGTCGTTCCCCCTCACCACCCTATATATTCAGGTGAGAGTGACTGGAAATGACTCCAGCCGGGTTACCCCATTCGGAAACCCTCGAATCACAGCTCGGTTGCCAGCTCCTCGAGGCTTATCGCAGGCTCCTACGTCCTTCATCGGCTCCTGGTGCCAAGACATCCACCGTATGCCCTTAAAAACTTACGACACACACCC
>JODP01000055.1 GCA_000719025.1 Kineosporia aurantiaca JCM 3230 | reverse complement strand
CAACAGTGATTCCGTGAGTAGTGGCGAGCGAAAGCGGATGAGGCTAAACCGGGCGTGTGTGATAGCTGGCAGGCGTTGCATGTCCGGGGTCGTGGGATCCCACTTACATCTACTGTCATGGGTGTGGGGAGTCAAAAAGTCATGTCATAGGCGAACGTCATTGAATGGGCGACCGTAGAGGGTGTTAGTCCTGTAGCCGAAATGATGTGGTCTTCCTTGTGGGTTTCCCAAGTAGCACGGGGCTCGTGGAATCTCGTGTGAATCTGGCAGGACCACCTGCTAAGCCTAAATACTCCCTGGTGACCGATAGCGGACTAGTACCGT
>JODP01000054.1 GCA_000719025.1 Kineosporia aurantiaca JCM 3230 | reverse complement strand
CACGTCCACTATACAGTTCACAAGCAACGAACACACACAACCCACAGACACACCACTTACCCAGCAACTCCCCGAAAGGAACCCGCCGGCAGTTTGATGCAGGGACTGTCATGCCAGTCGAAGAAGACCTCCCGGCCCTCTTCCCAAGTTCACGGCCCAGAATCCGAAGACCCTGGCCCGCTCCCTCAGGACCCAACAGCGCACCGCCGTCCCCAACCCCGGGAACGACTGACAACCGATGTTCCACCCTGAGCAGTCATCCCGGAACCAGGCCGGCTCATGATTGAGCCTGCTCACGTCCAGGAAATGACATCCTCTAGAAGCGAATGCTTCGAGGTGCTCCTTAGAAAGGAGGTGAT
>JODP01000053.1 GCA_000719025.1 Kineosporia aurantiaca JCM 3230 | reverse complement strand
ATCACCTCCTTTCTAAGGAGCACCTCGAAGCATTCGCTTCTAGAGGATGTCATTTCCTGGACGTGAGCAGGCTCAATCATGAGCCGGCCTGGTTCCGGGGTGACTGCTCAGGGTGGAACATCGGTTGTCAGTCGTTCCCGGGGTTAGGGACGACGGTGCGCTGTTGGGTCCTGAGGGAGCGGGCCAGGGTCTTCGGATTCTGGGCCGTGAACTTAGGGAGAAGGGGCCTTCGGGTTTTTTCGACTGACTGGCATGACAGTCCCTACATCAAACTGCCGGCGGGTTCCTTTCGGGGAGTTGCTGGGTAAGTGGTGTGTCTGTGGGTTGTGTGTGTTCGTTGCTTGTGAACTGTATAGTGGACGTG
>JODP01000052.1 GCA_000719025.1 Kineosporia aurantiaca JCM 3230 | reverse complement strand
GAGGGGGTGATGGTGGTGGTGCCGGTGACGATGTTCCCGGCAGTCATCATCCCGGCGATCACCGTGTTGCCGTCCTTGTCGACGGTGACCTTGTCCGTGTCCCGGGCCAGGCGCAGCAGGTTTCCGGTGTGTCCAGTCTGTGCGGTCACATGGAGGGCGCTTTCGCTGCTTGCCGCCTGCGGTTCCACCCGGTGACGGCCCTTGCTGGTGATCACTCCGGGCTGGTGCAGGAAGTACCCGGCGTCTGCTGCGACAGCAGAGTCCATGTAGCCGATCTCGGCGTAGTCCGCGCGGAGGTTCATGCGGCCGCCGCGGTGGCTGGACGCCGAGGTGCGGCGGATGCGTTCGATGACGGCCAGGTCGTTACC
>JODP01000051.1 GCA_000719025.1 Kineosporia aurantiaca JCM 3230 | reverse complement strand
GCCGAGATCCGCTCCACCATCTCCGGCACGGTCGGCGTGTCCGGCGAGTTGTCGATCAGGATGGCGAACTCGTCGCCCCCGCTCCGTGCGACCAACGCCTGTTCGTCCGCCACCAGGGCTTCGAGTCGACGGCCGACCTCGGTGAGCAGCCGGTCGCCGACCGCGTGGCCGAGACCGTTGTTCACCACCGAGAACGCGTCCAGGTCCAGGCAGTAGAGCGTGATCCCGTGCCGTGACGCGCTGTGCAGCGACTCCAGCCGGGTGATGAACCGCTGCCGGTTGGACAGGCCGGTGAGCGAGTCGTGCAGCAGCTGGAAGTCGAGGTTCTTCTGCAGCAGGTGCAGTTCGCTGATGTCCTCGACCATGGTCACGT
>JODP01000050.1 GCA_000719025.1 Kineosporia aurantiaca JCM 3230 | reverse complement strand
GATCAGGCCGCGGCCTTGGTCTCCCAGAAGATGGTGCTGATGTCCTCGATCTTGGCCAGGAGCTGGTCGGCCACGGCGACGTCGGTGCTGCCCTTGGTGCCGCCCGCGCCCGCGAGCTTGGTGGCCTCGTTGAACAGGCCGTGCAGCTGGGGGTACTTCTCGAAGTGCGGGGGCTTGAAGTAGTCGGTCCACAGCACCCAGAGGTGGTGCTTCACCAGGTCGCTGCGCTCCTCCTTGATGAAGAGAGCGCGCTCCTTGAAGGTCGGGTCGTCCGAGGCGTTGTACTTCGTGATGCAGGCCTTGACCGACTCGGCCTCGATCTTGGCCTGGGCCGGGTCATAGACACCGCACGGAAGGTCGCAGTGCGCGCTGACCTCGACCGCGGTGAAGGCGTTGAGGAAC
>JODP01000049.1 GCA_000719025.1 Kineosporia aurantiaca JCM 3230 | reverse complement strand
GAACGAGCCGTACTGCCAGTCGAAGTCCCGGCGGATGATCTCCATCGCCTTCCTCAGCGCCTCGTCCTGGCTGCCGGCCGTGGTCAGCTCACGGATCACGGCCGAGACCGCGTCCACGTCCTGCGCGGCCTTCTCCTGACGCGCCGTCTCGTGCAGCCGCTCCAGCGCCGAGGAAACCAGCAACCCGATCGCCCGCAGCACCGCAAGGCGGTCCTGCGACAAGGTCAGCACCTCCGTGGTGAAGAAGTCCATCGTGCCCACGACCTCACCGTCCTCCAGGATCGGAAAACAGATCCCGCTACGCACACCCTGCTTCATCGCCACCGGCGCCCGCACACAGTCGACCATCGTGCCCAGATCCTCCACGAACACCAGGTCACGCTGCCGCCACGCCCGCCCCGACAGGCCGACGC
>JODP01000048.1 GCA_000719025.1 Kineosporia aurantiaca JCM 3230 | reverse complement strand
ATGCACAGATAAAGATGCTCACGTCCACTATACAGTTCACAAGCAACGAACACACACAACCCACAGACACACCACTTACCCAGCAACTCCCCGAAAGGACCTGCCAGCAGTTTGATGTAGGGACTGTCATGCCAGTCGAAGACCCGCTTCCGCGGGACCTTCCCAAGTTCACGGCCCAGAATCCGAAGACCCTGGCCCGCTCCCTCAGGACCCAACAGCGCATCACCCACTCCAACCCCGGAGCAAGTGCCAACCGATGTTCCACCCGAGCGGTCACCCCGACACCAGGCCGGCCCTGATAGGCCAGCTCATCGATCGGGTCATGACATGCCTTGAACCCTGCGGTCCGAGGTGCTCCTTAGAAAGGAGGTGATCCAGCCGCACCTTCCGGTACGGCTACCTTGTTACGACTTCGTCCTAATCGCCAGTCCCACCTTCGACGACTC
>JODP01000047.1 GCA_000719025.1 Kineosporia aurantiaca JCM 3230 | reverse complement strand
GAAGATGGCGTTCCTGGCGTCGCTGGAGCCGTTCGTGCTGCGGACCGAGGACAACCCCGAGGGTGTGCCGCAGGAGAACTTCGACGGCATCGTGGCCGCCGCCCGCGGTGACCGGTACGCCTGGTTCACGGGCTTCTACCAGGACTTCTACAACCTGGACGAGAACCTCGGCACCCGGATCAGCGAGGAGGTCGTGCGGGCCAGCTGGAACACCGCCGTCGGAAGTGCCCCGGTCGCGGCCTACGCGGTGGTGCCGTCCTGGCTGGAGGACTTCCGCAAGGACGTGCAGGCCGTCAAGGACGCCGCTAAGCCGACCCTGATCCTGCACGGCACCAGCGACCGCATCCTGCCCATCGACGTCACCGGCCGCCGCTTCTCCGCCCTCGTGCCCGACGCCCAGTACGTCGAGATCGACGGCGCCCCGCACGGCCTGCTGTGGACGCACACCGACCAGGTCAACTCCGCCCTGCTGAGCTTCGTGCGC
>JODP01000046.1 GCA_000719025.1 Kineosporia aurantiaca JCM 3230 | reverse complement strand
GAAGATGGCGTTCCTGGCGTCGCTGGAGCCGTTCGTGCTGCGGACCGAGGACAACCCCGAGGGTGTGCCGCAGGAGAACTTCGACGGCATCGTGGCCGCGGCCCGCGGTGACCGGTACGCCTGGTTCACCGGCTTCTACCAGGACTTCTACAACCTGGACGAGAACCTCGGCACCCGCATCAGCGAGGAGGTCGTGCGGGCCAGCTGGAACACCGCCGTCGGAAGTGCCCCGGTCGCCGCCTACGCCGTGGTGCCGTCCTGGCTGGAGGACTTCCGCAAGGACGTGCAGGCCGTCAAGGACGCCGCCAGGCCGACCCTGATCCTGCACGGCACCAGCGACCGCATCCTGCCCATCGACGTCACCGGACGCCGCTTCTCCGCCCTGGTGCCCGACGCCCAGTACGTCGAGATCGACGGCGCCCCGCACGGCCTGCTGTGGACGCACACCGACCAGGTCAACTCCGCCCTGCTGAGCTTCGTGCGC
>JODP01000045.1 GCA_000719025.1 Kineosporia aurantiaca JCM 3230 | reverse complement strand
TGGCGTCGCCCAGGGTCGAGGTGGTGCTGTGACCGGCGTTCGAGGCGCTGCCCATGACTTTCTCCTTCGCGGTTCCGGCGGTTCCCATCACCTTGTCGCGGGCTGAGCCTGCGGCTTCCTTGACCTTGTCCACCTGGCGTTTGGCGACGTTGGCGGGCCGGACGGTCTCGGCCAGGGTGTTGACGTCGGTGCTCAGTTCCTGGCGGGTGTTCTCGATCCGGGCCCGGATCTCCTCGGGAGTTTCCTGGCTCATCGAACGTTCACGTTCCCTTCGTTGCCCTTGACCGCGTCCGGGATGTGCTTGACGCTGTCGGTCGTCTTCGGCAGCCCGGGGGCGGCCTTGATCTGGTTGCGGCCCAGGACGGCGAGCACGGCGGCGATGACGGCGGCGCTGGCCATCACGATCAGGCCGGCCCAGCCTCGTCCGGTGGCGTTGCCGATGCCCCACCAGATGGCGATGAGCAGGAACAGCACGGCGAAGTGGGCGAAAATACC
>JODP01000044.1 GCA_000719025.1 Kineosporia aurantiaca JCM 3230 | reverse complement strand
CACAACACCGGTGACGGGTTCGGTATCGGATTCGACACCCGTCACCTGCCCGCCGTGGTCAGCAAGTTCTTCGACGCGCTCCAGGACGTGCTGGCCGCGCGGGACGTCCGGCTGCGCGCGCGGGACCGCCGGTTGCGCCTGCGGATGCGGGCCAGCCTGAACGTGGGACCGGTCCGCGACGCCCCTCCCGGTGGTACCGCCGCGGTGGTGGGCAGCGCGGTGATCACCACCCACCGGCTGCTCGACTCCCAGCCCGTCCGGGACGTCCTCACCCGGTCGGACCCGGACCAGACGTTCCTCTCGGTGGTGCTGTCCCAGCGGGTGTTCGACGACGTGCTGGCCGCCGGCTTCGCGACGCTGCCCGCTTCCCGGGTGGTGCCGAGGTTCGTGCGGCTCAAGGAGTACAGCGGCACGGTCTACCTGTACGTGCCGAAGCCCAGCGGTGACCTGCTGTCCCACGGCATCGCCGAGTACCAGCAGGACCTCGACGCGGCGCAGGCCG
>JODP01000043.1 GCA_000719025.1 Kineosporia aurantiaca JCM 3230 | reverse complement strand
GAACGAGCCGTACTGCCAGTCGAAGTCCCGGCGGATGATCTCCATCGCCTTCCTCAGCGCCTCGTCCTGGCTGCCGGCCGTGGTCAGCTCACGGATCACAGCCGAGACCGCATCCACGTCCTGCGCGGCCTTCTCCTGACGCGCCGTCTCGTGCAACCGCTCCAGCGCCGAGGAAACCAGCAACCCGATCGCCCGCAGCACCGCAAGGCGATCCTGCGACAAGGTCAGCACCTCCGTGGTGAAAAAGTCCATCGTGCCCACGACCTCACCGTCCTCCAGGATCGGAAAACAGATCCCGCTACGCACACCCTGCTTCATCGCCACCGGCGCCCGCACACAATCGACCATCGTGCCCAGATCCTCCACGAACACCAGGTCACGCTGCCGCCACGCCCGACCCGACAGGCCGACGCCCTCGGCGAAGGACGCCTCCAGCGTCACCGCCCGGAACTCCGGCCCGACGTCCCCGCTGTCCACCCCGAAACGCAGCACATCCGCCAACCG
>JODP01000042.1 GCA_000719025.1 Kineosporia aurantiaca JCM 3230 | reverse complement strand
GGTCGGCCTGGACGTCGGCGCCCAGCTCTGGTCGATGCTGGAGCACCCGGGCGACTACGAGTGGGACACCAAGTCCACCGGGGACGCCGCGATCATGGGGGCGGCTGCGGGGGCGTTTGTTGCCGGGGTGATGGGCCCGATCATGAAGGCTGGTTTTGACAGCCTGAACCGGGGTCTGATCAAGGCGGGCCTGGACGAGCAGTCGGTGAACAAGTGGGTCGGGATCACCTCGCACCTGTCGATGGAGGCCGGCGGCGAAGCACTGGGTGGTGGCGCCGGTGGGGCGGCGGTGGGTGGTGGCTGGGACATGTCGCCGTGGGACCTGACTTCGGGTCTGGCCGAGGGCGGCGCGGAGTTGGGTGGTGGGGGGATCGGTAAGGGTGGCCGGGGTGTGTTCGGGATGGATGACAAGACCCTGAACGACCTGAACAACCTCAACCTGGACGACCTGAACCTGGACGGTCTGGACGACATCAAGATCCCGCCCCCGGAGTCCGGGGACGTG
>JODP01000041.1 GCA_000719025.1 Kineosporia aurantiaca JCM 3230 | reverse complement strand
CGCGTACCCCGCGTACCCCGCGTACCCCGCGTACCCCGCGTACCCCGCGTACCCCGCGTACCCCGCGTACCCCGCGTACCCCGCGTACGCCGTCACGCCGTCACGCCGTCACGCCGTCACGCCGTCACGCCGTCACGCCGTCACGCCGTCACGCCGTCACGCGGTTCACCTGATCTCTCCGTTCACCCAGCTCTCCCGCTTACGCACTCACCCACTCACGCCGCTGGCCCGGCTTCTCTGTTCTCTCCCCCCGTTGCCGCCACTCACGTCGCTCACCCCGCTTCTTCTCCGCCCCCTTCGCTCATGCAGCTCACCCGCTCACCCGCTCACCCGCTCACCCGCTCACCCGCTCACCCGCTCACCCGCTCACCCGCTCACTTGCTCACCCGCTCACTTGCTCACCCGCTCACCCGCTCACCCGCTCACCCGCTCACCCGCTCACCCGCTCACCCGCCATCTCAGCTACGCCGGGCCACCCCCACCACCCCGGCACCCCGGCACCCCGGCACCCCGGCACCCCGGCACCCCGGCACCCCGGCACCCCGGCACCCCGGCACCCCGGCACCCCGGCAC
>JODP01000040.1 GCA_000719025.1 Kineosporia aurantiaca JCM 3230 | reverse complement strand
GAGGGAGTCGTCGAAGGTGGGACTGGCGATTAGGACGAAGTCGTAACAAGGTAGCCGTACCGGAAGGTGCGGCTGGATCACCTCCTTTCTAAGGAGCACTCAAAGTCTCTTCGTGAGGCTCAGAGAATGTCATTTCCTGTAGCGATGAGCTGGCCTATTCGGGCCGGCCTGGTCTCGGGGTGACTGCTCAGGGTGGAACATCGGTTGTCAGTCGTTCCCGGGGTTGGGGATGGCGGTGCGCTGTTGGGTCCTGAGGGAGCGGGCCACCAGGGAGACTTGGTGGGCCGTGAACTTAGGGAGAAGGGGCCTTCGGGTGTCTTCGACTGACTGGCATGACAGTCCCTGCATCAAAGTGTCTCGCGGTTGGCCGGTAACGGCTGATGGTGGGATAACTGGTGTGTCTGTGGGTTGTGTGTGTTCGTTGCTTGTGAACTGTATAGTGGACGTGAGCATCTTTATCTGTGCATTTTTTTCGTGCGCATTCCCATTTCGATGGGGTGTGTGTCGTAAGTTTTTAAGGGCATACGGTGGATGTCTTGGCACCAGGAGCCGATGAAGGACGTAGGAGCCTGCGATAAGCCTCGAG
>JODP01000039.1 GCA_000719025.1 Kineosporia aurantiaca JCM 3230 | reverse complement strand
GCCGTGACGTAGTTCTTCACCGTCTTCTCGGCAAGGAACAGGCGCTCGGCGATCTGGCGGTTGGTGAGGCCGTCCCCGATCAGGTCCAGCACCCGCCGTTCCTGCTCGGTCAACGCGTCCAGCACGTCCACCTCGACCGGCCGCCGCATGCGGTCGAGCACGCGGGCGGTGGTCTGCGGGTCCAGCAGCGACCGGCCGGCCGCCACCTCGCGGACCGCGGTCACCAGGTCCTGGCCGCGCACCTGCTTGAGCAGGTACCCCGACGCGCCGGCCATGATCGCGCCGACCAGGGCCTCCTCGTCGTCGAACGCGGTCAGCACCAGGCACCTCGGGCCGTCCGGCAGGGCGCGCAGCCCCCGGCACAGCTCCACCCCGCCGCCATCCGGCAGCCGCACGTCCACCACGGCCACGTCGGGGCGCGTCGCCGCCGCCCGGACCAGCGCCTCGTCCACGCCGCCCGCCTCGGCTACCACCGAGATGTCGTCCTCGTCCTCCAGCAGTTCGCGCAGTCCCCTGCGCACCACCTCGTGGTCGTCGACGAGCAACACTCGCACCGGCACGAACCAACCATAGGTCGAATGCCGGTACCCACCGCGCGCGGTCGCCAAGACAGTGCAGGAATGCTGATACGCGCGATCGAGGAGGCCGACCGGATCGTCGTCGGCAGGCTGGTGCTCGAACTGTGGGGCGCGCACACCGCGGTCGCCCACGGCGAGGTGTTCTTCCCGGCGAGCCTGCCCGGGTTCCTGGTCGAGCAGCAGGACCAGGTCGTCGGGCTGCTGACGTACGCCG
>JODP01000038.1 GCA_000719025.1 Kineosporia aurantiaca JCM 3230 | reverse complement strand
TGTTCCCGGTCATGACGTTGGTGACGCCGGTGCGGAGGCGGCTGGCTGGGGGTTGGTTCCCGGCAGCGGTGTGGGCCCGATGGTAGTTGTAGTGAGTCACCCAGGTGCTGAGGGCTTGTGCGCGTTGGGTTTCTGAGGTCCAGAGGCGGGCGTAGAGGAACTCCTCGGCCAGGATCCGGTTGTATCTCTCGACCTTGCCGTTGTGGCGGGGCGTGAACGGGCGGATGCGCTGGTGGACCGAGACGCCGAGGTTGTTCATCGCCCTCAGGAAGGTGCCCGCGCGATAGCAGGAGCCGTTGTCGGTGACGACGCGGGTGATCCGATGGATGCCGTGCGCTGCGAGGTAGGCGCGGGCGCGGGCCATGAAAGCGATCGCTGTGGAGGCTTTCTCGTCGGGTAGATGTTCGGTGTAGGCCAGGCGGGAGAATCCGTCGATCGCGGTGTGCAGGAACACGTAGCCGGTCCGGACGCCCTTGTTGCCCGAGCCGGTGTGGGTGCGGCGGTTCGCGCGGCGGGAGGCCTTGTGGGCGGCGCTGCCGCGGCCGTGGGCTTTCCAGCCGCCGCCGGCAGGGATGCGGCCGACCTTTTTCACATCGACATGGATCATATGTCCGGGATAGCGGGCGATAATCTTCTGGGCGGGCTTGCGGTGGGAGGAACCGGAAGGGTCCAGGTCGCGTCGGCGGCTGATCCCGAGCTTGCGCAGCCAGCGGGCCACGGTCGCCTCGCTGATCCGGATGCCCTCGGCGGCCAGTTCGCTCACGATGACCCGGGCGGAGAACTTCTTCTCCCGCCGCAGCCATTCGATCCGGTCGATGACCTGCGGCGATGTCTTCTGAGGGCTGGCCTTCGGGGCGCTGGAGGCATCGAACAGGCCCTCCTCGCCCAAGCGCCGGTAGCGGTTGACCCATTTCGACAGGCACTGCCGGCTGATGCCGGCCTCGGCGGCGACATGAGCGATCGGCCGGTGCTCACACCGCTCGATCAGGCGCAGGCGTCCAGCAGGGGTCAGCGGGGCATTACGGTGGTGCATGACGGGTTCCTTGGGGCTCAGCGGACGTGTCTTGTGGTGATTCACATCCTCTGCCAAGGAACCCGTCCTCAATTCACCGGCCCCACAGCCCTGCCGTCAGCAACGTCATGACAGGCAACA
>JODP01000037.1 GCA_000719025.1 Kineosporia aurantiaca JCM 3230 | reverse complement strand
CTGAGAGGATGTCATCGTGCCCAAAGCGTTCCCCGAGGAGTTCCGCCGCGACGTGATCGCAGTCGCCCGCAAGGGCGATGCCACGGTTGCGCAGGTCGCGAAGGACTTCGGCATCTCCGCGTCCTGCCTGCAGCGCTGGCTGAAGATCGCCGATATCGAAGACGGTAACAAGCCCGGTGTCAGCCAGGCCGAGTCCGCGGAGCTAAAGGAACTACGCAAGCGCAACCGGCTGCTGGAGCAGGAGAACGAGGTCCTGCGCCGGGCCGCGGCCTATCTGGCCCAGGGGTCGCTCCCAAAATAATGTTCCCGCTGGTCCGTGAACTGGCCGCCGACCCGGACCGTCGTGTCCCGGTCGCGGTGACCTGCAGGATCCTTGGCTTCACGAAACAGGCCTACTATAAGTGGCTCAAGAACCCTGTTCCGCAACGAGACTGGGACCAGGCTCACCTGATGAACGCCGCTGTCGATGTCCACCGGGACGACCCGGAGTTCGGCTACCGGTTCATCACTGACGAACTGCAGGCGGCCGGCTGGAAGGTCAGCCCGAACCGCGTGGCCAGGCTCTGCTCGGCGCAGCGGATCTGGTCGGTCTTCGCCAAGAAACGCGGCCTGAACCGCAAGGCCGGGCCGCCCGTTCACGACGACCTCGTCGGGCGCAAGTTCACTGCAGATGCACCGAATGAGGTCTGGTTGACGGACATTACGGAGCATTGGACCGGCGAAGGGAAGCTCTATCTATGTGCGATCAAGGACGTCTTCTCCAACCGCATCGTGGGCTACTCCATCGACTCTCGGATGAAGGCGTCCCTGGCTGTCTCCGCACTCAAACATGCAGTCTTACTGCGCGAACCGACCAAGACCATTGTTCACTCGGATCGCGGAAGTCAATTCCGTTCCCGGAAGTTCGTCCATGCCCTGAAGGCCGCAGACCTTCGCGGCTCGATGGGACGAGTCGGCGCCTGTGGCGACAACGCGGCCATGGAATCGTTCTTCGCGCTCCTGCAGAAGAACGTCCTGGACCGCCGCCGGTGGAACACCCGCCAGGAACTACGTCTGGCGATCATCACCTGGATCGAGAAGACCTACCACCGCCGACGACGGCAAGCCACCCTCGGCCGCCTCACCCCGATCGAGTATGAAGCCGTCATCGGACATAGTTTTGCTGCCTGATCAACCCAACCCGTGAGTCAACCGGCTTGGGGCCAGTCCC
>JODP01000035.1 GCA_000719025.1 Kineosporia aurantiaca JCM 3230 | reverse complement strand
CCCTGCGTGTCAGGGTGTGGTGAGGCCAGCGGCTCGTAGCAAGTTCCGTTCCCGCAGGGCGGAGAAACCGAGTTGATCAAGCATGGCCAGTCCTGTTGTTCCGGTAGTCGATGATGATGTGATGAATCGTGGTCCACGTGCTGGCGGTCCCAGACCTCGCCGGACGTTCACCCCGGCCCAGAAGCTCGAGCACCTGGCGGCCTATGACCAGGCATGTCAGTCAGGTCAGGGCGGGGCATACCTGCGGCGAGAAGGCCTGTATTCCTCGCAGGTCACCGAGTGGCGAAAGCTGCGCGACGGCGGCCTGCTGGACGGGAAACCGGACGGCGCGGTGGTTGGTCGGCCGAACGCGCAGGAGGCCGAGAATGCCCGGTTGAAAGCGGAACTGGCCAAAGCTGAGCGTCGTGCGACGCGGGCGGAGGCCGCGCTGGAGATCATGGGAAAAGTACGAGGTCTCTTGGAGGAGATCTCCGAGAGCACACCGGACGAGCGGCCGCCCAGCAAGCGTTGATGGGCGCCTACCGTGACCTGCGCGCAGTCGGGGTCAGCACCCGGGCCGCCGCAGCGTTGACCGGCGTGTCCAGGGCCACCGCGACCCGCAGGGCAGCCGTGGTGGTCCCGGCGCTGGTGGTCGACCGGCCGGCGCCGGTCAACCAGCTCTCAGCGCAGGAACGAGAGCGGGTCCTGGCGGTGCTGACCTGCCCGGAGTTCGTCGACCAGACGCCTTTACAGATCTACGCGATCCTGCTGGAACGGGGCGAGTACGTGTGCTCGGTCTCGACGATGTATCGGGTCCTGCGGGAGAACACCCTCATCAAGGAACGGCGGCGGCAGGCCCGTCACCCGGCGCGGGCCGGCCGGAGCTGATCGCCACGGGCCCGGGGCAGGTGTTCTCCTGGGACATCACCCGGTTGCCGGGCCCGGACAAGGGCGTCTACTACGACGCCTACGTGATGATCGACATCTACTCCCGCTACATCGTCGGCTGCCAGGTCCATGTCACCGAAACCGCTGAACTGGCCAAGGAAATGATGGAGGAAGTCTTCACGATCCATGGGATCCCCCAGGTCGTGCACGCCGACCGGGGCACCTCGATGACCTCCAAGTCCGTCGCCCGCCTGCTGAACGACCTGCACGTCACCCGGTCCCATTCACGGCCACGGGTCAGTAACGACAACCCGTTTTCGGAGGCCTGGTTCAAGACTCTCAAATACGCGCCCGTGTTCCCGGAGCGGTTCGGAAGCCTCCAACACGCAAGGTCTTTCATGGATGAATTCACCCAGTACTACAACCATGCACACCGCCACACCGGCATCGGCCTACACACCGCGGCCGACGTCCACTACGGCCTCACCGACGCCGTCGACGAGCGCCGCCAAGCCGCTTTGAGCGCGGCCCGCGCCGCGAACCCGGCCCGGTTCGCTGCCGCTGGCAGCGCCCCGAAGATCCTCACCCTGCCCGAAGCTGCCTGGATCAACCCGCCCGCGAAGGATCCCGAGCCCCAAGATCCACAGCCCCAAGCCACACCGGCTTAACTCGTCCTGGCCTCACCCACCTTGAAAAATTCCGG
>JODP01000034.1 GCA_000719025.1 Kineosporia aurantiaca JCM 3230 | reverse complement strand
TCCCAAGTAGCACGGGGCTCGTGGAATCTCGTGTGAATCTGGCAGGACCACCTGCTAAGCCTAAATACTCCCTGGTGACCGATAGCGGACTAGTACCGTGAGGGAAAGATGAAAAGTACCCCGGGAGGGGAGTGAAATAGTACCTGAAACCGTGTGCCTACAATCCGTCGGAGCCTTGCGGGGTGACGGCGTGCCTTTTGAAGAATGAGCCTGCGAGTTAGTGGTGTGTGGCGAGGTTAACCCGGGTGGGGTAGCCGTAGCGAAAGCGAGTCCGAATAGGGCGCCTTAGTCGCATGCTCTAGACCCGAAGCGGAGTGATCTACCCATGGCCAGGTTGAAGCGCGGGTAAGACCGCGTGGAGGACCGAACCCACCAGGGTTGAAAACCTGGGGGATGAGCTGTGGGTAGGGGTGAAAGGCCAATCAAACTCCGTGATAGCTGGTTCTCCCCGAAATGCATTTAGGTGCAGCGTCACGTGTTTCTTGCCGGAGGTAGAGCTACTGGATGGCTAATGGGCCTCACAAGGTTACTGACGTCAGCCAAACTCCGAATGCCGGTAAGTGAGAGCGTGGCAGTGAGACTGCGGGGGATAAGCTTCGTAGTCGAGAGGGAAACAGCCCAGATCACCAGCTAAGGCCCCTAAGCGTGTGCTAAGTGGGAAAGGATGTGGAGTTGCTGTGACAACCAGGAGGTTGGCTTAGAAGCAGCCACCCTTTAAAGAGTGCGTAATAGCTCACTGGTCAAGTGATTCCGCGCCGACAATGTAGCGGGGCTCAAGTACACCGCCGAAGCTGTGGCATTTCAGTATGAACCTAGATTCGCCTTGATGCGTTTTTCAGGTGCTGGGATGGGTAGGGGAGCGTCGTGTGGCGGGTGAAGCGCCGGGGTGACCCAGGTGTGGACGCCACACGAGTGAGAATGCAGGCATGAGTAGCGAAAGACGGGTGAGAAACCCGTCCGCCGAATGACCAAGGGTTCCAGGGCCAGGCTAATCCGCCCTGGGTAAGTCGGGACCTAAGGCGAGGCCGACAGGCGTAGTCGATGGACAACGGGTTGATATTCCCGTACCGGCGAAGAACCGCCCATATCGAACCCGTGGATACTAAGATCGTGAAGCCGGCGGGACCTTCGGGTTCCAAAGCGTGGAGCCTTCGACCTGATGCGGTAGTAGGTAAGCGATGGTGTGACGCAGGAAGGTAGCCTCCGCGTGGCGATGGTTGTCCACGTTTAAGCATGTAGGGCGAGCTGTAGGCAAATCCGCAGTTCACTAAGCCTGAGATGTGATGATGACCGCATTGGCGGGAAGTGGGTGATCCTATGCTGTCGAGAAAAGCATCTAGCGAGGTTCGAGCCGCCCGTACCCTAAACCGACTCAGGTGGTCAGGTAGAGAATACTAAGGCGATCGAGTGAATCGTGGTTAAGGAACTCGGCAAAATGCCCCCGTAACTTCGGGAGAAGGGGGGCCTGAGGCGTGACCTGTCCTTGCGACGGTGAGCGTTTGAGGGCCGCAGAGACCAGGGAGAAGCGACTGTTTACTAAAAACACAGGTCCGTGCGAAGTCGCAAGACGATGTATACGGACTGACGCCTGCCCGGTGCTGGAACGTTAAGGGGACCGGTTAACCTTCGGGTGAAGCTGAGAACTTAAGCGCCAGTAAACGGCGGTGGTAACTATAACCATCCTAAGGTAGCGAAATTCCTTGTCGGGTAAGTTCCGACCTGCACGAATGGCGTAACGACTTCTCCGCTGTCTCAACCGCGAACTCGGCGAAATTGCATTACGAGTAAAGATGCTCGTTACGCGCAGCAGGACGGAAAGACCCCGGGACCTTTACTATAGCTTGGTATTGGTGTTCGGTACGGCTTGTGTAGGATAGGTGGGAGACTGTGAGGCCGGCACGCTAGTGTTGGTGGAGTCGACGTTGAAATACCACTCTGGTCGTTCTGGATGTCTAACTTCGGTCCGTGATCCGGATCAGGGACAGTGCCTGGTGGGTAGTTTAACTGGGGCGGTTGCCTCCTAAAGAGTAACGGAGGCGCCCAAAGGTTCCCTCAGCCTGGTTGGCAATCAGGTGTCGAGTGTAAGTGCACAAGGGAGCTTGACTGTGAGACCGACAGGTCGAGCAGGGACGAAAGTCGGGACTAGTGATCCGGCCGTGGATGGTGGAATCGCGGTCGCTCAACGGATAAAAGGTACCCCGGGGATAACAGGCTGATCTTGCCCAAGAGTCCATATCGACGGCATGGTTTGGCACCTCGATGTCGGCTCGTCGCATCCTGGGGCTGGAGTAGGTCCCAAGGGTTGGGCTGTTCGCCCATTAAAGCGGTACGCGAGCTGGGTTTAGAACGTCGTGAGACAGTTCGGTCCCTATCCGCTGCGCGCGTTGGAAACTTGAGAAGGGCTGTCCCTAGTACGAGAGGACCGGGACGGACGAACCTCTGGTGTGCCAGTTGTCCTGCCAAGGGCACCGCTGGTTAGCTACGTTCGGAAGGGATAACCGCTGAAGGCATCTAAGCGGGAAGCTCGCTTCAAGATGAGGTTTCCATGGCACCTTTGAGTGTCGGGAGGCTCCCAGCTAGACTACTGGGTTGATAGGCCGGATGTGGAAGCGGGGACTGAAGACCCGTGAAGCTGACCGGTACTAATACGCCGATGACTTACTACACACTC
>JODP01000033.1 GCA_000719025.1 Kineosporia aurantiaca JCM 3230 | reverse complement strand
CCGCCGCCCCGCCGCCCCGCCTGGACCGCCTGGACCGCCTGGACCGCCTGGACCGCCTGGACCGCCTGGACCGCCTGGACCGCCTGGACCGCCTGGACCGCCTCGGTCCTGGTCCAGGCCCAAGTGCTCGGCCACTGCCCACCGTGCGGTGAGCTCGTGCGGCCCGCCATCGGCCGGTTCCCATGTCCGATGGCGGGCCGCGGCCGTTCTGCCGGCCGCTTCCGCGAATCACGCTTCCGGGCACGCCGACTCATGCGTCCCCCGACGAGCAGAGCCCAGCCGGTGCCCTCGTGTTCGCGTCGTTGTGATCTTCGGTTCGCCCCTCAGCCCCAGCTTCTTCAGTCCTCTTGCCGTCCCTGCATCTCGAGCTCAGTGACTCGCCACCGGCCGTGCAGGCCCTCCATCCGGAAAGCCACCGCCCGAACCCGCTGGGTTTCCGCAATGACCGCGCTGACCTCGCACACCCCGGCCTTGGGACTGCACAACACCAGGGCCCGCAACCGCGGCTTCGTACCCACGATGTTCCCGGCCCTTAGGGCTCTGGCGGTCAGAGCGCTTCGCCGGACAAGTTTTCCGTGGACCTCAGGCGTGGTCCAACGGACCAGCTGAGCCGAAGGACGCAGCCCGCAGGTCACTTCCATGGCAGCCTGGATGAAAGCGGCGGCCCAAAGGCGGGCTTCGGGAAGTAGGGCGGAGGTGTCCGTGAGCGGTGGCGCCTCGGTTCGGCGACTGATGCCTTTGGCTGCGGACGCTCGCTTGGTCGCGGACGTTCCTGCGGCTGCACTTTGAGAGCGGCCGGTGGTCGGTCGAGTTCCGTTTCCCGTCCTTGGCTCTGTGGAGGGCTTGGCAATTGCATTGGTAGGGGCTTCGGTGGAAGTACCGGAGCGGTTGCCGGATGCTGTCACGGTACCGAGCCCAGAGGCGGCGGGATCGCGAGTGCTGTCGGAGGTGGATAAGGCTGAACGGAGGTCCAACTCGGCCGAAGCGCCCTGAGCAACAACATGGTCGGTGCCGGTCGTGCCGGTCGTGCCGGTCGTGCCGGTCGTGCCGGTCGTGCCGGTCGTGCCGGTCGTGCCGGTCGTGCCGGTCGTGCCGGTCGTGCCGGCGACGATGCCACCGGCGCTAGGGCGGACCATGATGCCCGTGCCCGTGGTGCCGGTGTTCGTGCTTCCAGCGGTGGCACCCGTTGTGCTGCGAACCGTGGCGTTGGTCTGGGCGGTGGCCTTGGCGTTCGTGCGGACTGTGGCATCAGCTTGCGCTGCGGTGGGGGCGTCAACTTCGGTGGTGGCCCCGCTTTGGTTCGCTCTCGAACCCGAGTTCCATCGCGAACCTGAATTTGCCCCCGAACCTGAGTTCTCGTCCGAATCTGAGTTCTCGTCCGAACCTGGTTTCCCGCCTGAATCTGAGTTCCAGCCGCGGTCCGACCTTGGTGCCGGGCGCGCGTCCTCTGCTGCGTGATCTTCAACGCCTGGGTCGCGAGTTGGGCCGAGGGAGCGGAGCCCTGCCGCGCCGGAATCGACCATCCGGAAGATGCCGTTGCTGCCCTCCGGAATAGCCTCCCTGGGCGGGCGGATCGGCGGGAATGGTCCAGGTGTCGGCATGACCAGGTCGAGCGTGCCTTGGTCCGGAGATACCTCGGGCAGCGGATCGTGAGGGCGGACCCGGACCGCAGCGCAGGGTTCGTTTCGGGGGATGGGTTCCCAGCGCAGCGGCGGGGGAGGGGCCGTAGGAGATTTCGGTGTGGTTCCGGATTGGCCTCGGCCGCGACGTGACCTGACGGCGGAACCTGCTGCTGGCGGCGTCATCGGATCGTCTCCTCGGGGGCGGTGCTCGTGGTGATCACGTCGGGAGAGCGGAGTCGCTCGCCGGGAAGGAGGCGGTGGGGGTCGGCGCCGATCAGATGCCGGTTGATCCGGTACCAGCGCGGCCACTCCTGGGCGATTTCCGCATCGGTGGCTCCGGATCCCAGGTGCCGGGCGGCAATGGACCACAAGGTGTCGCCCTGATGCACCACGACGTGATGTCGGATCGGATCATTGGCCGTTACCGTCCGGCGCGGCCTTGGAGCTACGACCCCCAACTGGGCCTGGCCCTGGGTGGAGGTTGCTGCGGTTGGCCGCGGACGTTCCGGTGTCCATCCCGGCGAGAGAATCTGAAAAAGCTTGTTCTGGCCGGAAGGGGTCGGGATTTCGGCCAAGATCGGGTTCGTCATCGCCCCGGCCGGTCTGATGGAAACCGCTTGGACAGAGGCTGAGCGGGCGGAACCTGGCTGGCCGGGGGCAGGATTCAGGGCACGTGCGGGATCGGCGAAGGAGATGGGTCTGAAGTCGGTGCTGAGTTGAGCCGACGTGCCAGCTGCGCGCGAAATCCCGCTCGTGGGAAATGAAGCGGCCTGGGCTACCGCTGGCGCCGCTACCAAAGCAACCCCCAGCAGAGCCGCTACCGCGTTGCGAACGGTCGCCGGTGCGATGCGCCGAGCGGTGCGGTTGGCTGAAAGGCTCAGCCGGGAGCGGGAGCTCAGGGCCGCCACAGTGCTCACGGTCAGGGCGCTCAAGAGCCAGATCGAGACTCCCGTACCGGCTGCTCCGGCGATTAGACCGAAGGCCTGATCCGGCAGGACTGGGCCGGCGCTGTGCAGGTCGGCCCAGGAGCCCAGGGTGAGACGGCCGAACTGTACGGCCAGACCGGTGACCACTGTGAGCGCGGTGAGAAGAAGTGCGACCCCCCGCGACCGGCCTGGTGCCGTTCGTATCTGATGCGCTTGTGGCATTGCGACCCCCGTGGCCTGCGAATGACACCGTTAGGTGTTTTGAACGACGTTTGATGTCGTTTGATGCACGTAAGTGTTGCTCGGTTCCGGGTCCTGAGTCCAGTGCGTACGGAAGGTTGTGGATAAGTCGGTTTCCGTGACGGGCGACCGACTGATGCGAGTAGCGTCGGCGGATGCGCTGGGAGGAACTGTTCGACGATCTCGAGGCCCGGTTCGAGGAGCAGGAGCGCGCAGAGGCCGAGGCTGACTTGGTGGACCTGGTGCGCGGAGAGCGCGATCGAATTGCCTTCGTCGATCGGCTACGCGCGCATCCGGAAGCCTGGATAGCCCTTGATCTGCGCGACGGAAGCAACCGTCGCGGAATGGTTCTCGACGTCGGCAAGGATTGGGTGCTGCTCGGCACGCCCGCCGGGAGCTCAATGGAGCAGAGAGACCTGCTCGTGCCTATTGCTGCTGTGCTCTCAGCCGGCGGGCTGTCCCAGCAGTCGCTGGACGCCGGGGAATCGGTGGGTCGCCGCTTGCGTCTGGGATCAGTGCTGCGCGGGCTGGCCCGTAATCGTGCCGCGGTCGCCATCGACTTCTGGCCGATGGGTCATCTCGACGGGACGATCGACCGCGTGGGTGCCGACCACCTGGACCTCGCCGTTCACCCCGCGGATGTGGTGCGCCGAGCCGGGGAGGTGCGTCAGATGCGAACCGTTCCGTTTCAGGCGGTAGCCGCGCTAGTGGTACGTCACGCCTGGTAAGTCCGGACGGGCCGCCGGTTCAGTCAGCGTCGGCGGACGGGCGTCCGCGCACCATCTCCCGGGTCTCTGCGTACTTCTTCTGGATGTACTCCTCCAGCACCGTTGTCTCCACCCGCCACTGCCCGCGGCCACCGACCTGGATCGCCGGCAACTCACCGGTACGCACCAGTGTGTAGGCCTGGCGCACGGAGATACTGAGTTCCTCCGCGACGTCGGCGAGTTCCAGGAAGCGGGGAGTCACGCAGCCCTCCTGCGGCGGTCGCGACCGGCCTTCGGATCGGCCGGATCTGCCCTTCAGTCTGTCATGTCGGGAGATGGGCGCCGCGAGTTATCCACAGCCGCCACGAGAGCGTCTTTGTCCACAGGTTGACGGAAATGCTCTTCCGTTTGAGCCGCTTCTGCCACGATATGCGCACGCAGTGACTGTCTGATCGCCGTCCGCTAGTTCCATGGGCGCAGGCGCTCGGGACCGATCGGCTCGCGGCGGCAAGGACAACGGGGAACCTGGGGGCGGTATGGCGATTTCCGAACTCGCGCCGGTGACGGCCGTCGCACCGAGGCTGCGGCGTCCCGGCTGGCGTGACCCGCGCCTGATCGTCGGGCTGGTGCTGCTGTTCGGATCCGTTGCTGCCGGGGCCCGGCTGATGGCCGAAGCCGGTCAGCTCAGGGCGGTGTACGCAGCCCGAACGGCCCTGCCACCGGGAACGGCCCTGACCGCCGACGTCCTCGAAATCGTCCGGGTGAGGGTGGAGGGCACCGGGGCCGGCTATCTCGACGCCCAGAGCGCCCTACCGGCCGGTGCCGTCCTCACCCGCACTGTCGGTGCGGGAGAACTGGTCCCGATGGCGGCGATCGGATCCGCAGCCAGCCTGACGGTCCGGCCTGTCACCATCCCGTTCGACGGCGCTCCGCCCGGCGGGCTGGTCGCCGGAGGTCGGGCCGACATCTGGGCCGCGGCCCCGTCCCGGGAACAGTCCCGGGCCGGATATCAGGCGCCTCGTCAGATCGCGGACGACATTGAGGTGTTCGCTGTCTCCGCTCCGGGCACCGGCCTGAACTCCGCTCGTTCCGGGGCACTTCAGGTGCTGGTGCCGGAGCCGGCCCTGCCCGAAGTGCTCGACGCCCTAGCCAACGAGGCGCGGATCAGCGTCCTTCCGGTGCTCGGCACTCCTCGCCCGGCAGGCCGGTCATGACCCTCACCGTCCTCACCGCGGTCGTCGGTGAGCGGGAGGCGCCCCTGGTCTCCGGGCTGGAGCGTTCCCCGAGGGGAGTGACGGTGGTCCGGCGTTGTGTCGATCTGCTGGACCTGTTGTCTGCGGCCGCCGCCGGTCTGGCCCGGGCGGTCGTGCTCTCCGCCGACCTTCAGCGTCTCGACCGGGACGCGGTGACCCGGCTTCGGGCGGCCGGGCTGGCGGTGATCGGACTGGCCACCCCGGGAGACCGGGCAGCGGCCGAGCGGCTGGCTCGGCTCGGGGTGGATCCGGTGCTCGCGGCCGACACGCCGGTGGAGGAGATTGCCGAGGCGGTGGCCGCCGCGGTCGCCGAACTGGCCGAGCGCACTGGTCTTCCTGGGTATCCGGACCGGGATCTGGCGGGCATCGGGCTGGGCGATCCGGCGCTGGCGCTACCCGGCCCACCCGGTCCGAACCGTTCGGGGACGCCGCTCCGGGCCCGGTCTTCCGGGCGGATGGTCGCGGTCTGGGGCCCGGCCGGTGCACCCGGCCGCACCACGGTGGCCGTCACGCTCGCCTCCCAGTTGGCCCGGGCCGGGCAGCGCACGCTCCTGGTCGATGCGGACACCCATGGCGCCAGCGTCGCCCAGACCCTCGGTCTGCTGGATGAATCAGCCGGGGTTGCGGCCGCTGCCCGGGCTGCCAACCAGGGTGCTCTGGATCTGCCACGACTGGCCGAGCTGGCCCCGCCGGTCGGGCCGGACCTGCGGGTGCTGACCGGGCTGCCGCAGTCGCGCCGCTGGCCGGAACTGCGGGCCTCGGCCCTCGAGGTGGTCTGGGAGAAGGCCCGAGCCCTGGCCGCCTGGACGGTCGTCGATGCCGGGTTCGGTCTCGAGGCCGACGAGGAACTGATGTTCGACACCGCGGCACCTCGACGGCACGCCGCCACTCTCTCCGCAATCACCGCGGCCGACGTGGTGCTGGCTGTGGGGTCCGCCGAGCCGATCGGTCTGCAACGCCTGATCGCCGGGCTGCCGGAGCTCACCGATCGGGCTGGTTCGGGCTCGGTCCGAGTGATCGTGACCCGGGTACGGGACGATGCGGTCGGTGCCCGTGCCGGCCAGCTGATCACCGCTGCGCTTCAGCGCTACGCCGGGGTGAACGAGGTGCTGCTGGTTCCCGATGATCGACCGGCCCTGGACGCGGCCATGCTGCTCGGCCGATCCCTCACCGAGCAGGCCCCTGGGTCACCGGCCTGCACTCCATTCGAAGCACTGGCCGAGGCCCTGATCGAGCAGTACGGTCCGGTCCGCGCCGCCAGTGGCCGACCCCGGCGCCGCACCCGATGGGGCCGGCGAAGCGCGTGAAGGCGGTCCGGCCGGGCTTCTACGATGCCCAGATGGAGCCGACCGGAGAACTGCGTGGCCTGATCGTCGACTGGGGCGGGGTGCTGACCGCGCCCTTGGACGAGGCGATCACCCGCTGGGCCGGCGTCGAGGGGATCGGCCTGGAGATCTACGCGGCCGTCATGCAGGGCCTGGTGGCCGAGACCGACTCACCGATCCATGCTCTCGAACGGGGAGAACTCGGCCCCGCCGACTTCGAGAAGCTGCTGGCCACCCGGTTTCAGGACCAGGGCCTGCCGATCGTCGCCGATGGGTTGCTGACCCGGATGCTCGATGGTCTGCAGGCCCTGTCCGAAGACATGGTCGGCCTGCTGCGCCGGGCCCGGGCGGCCGGGTTGCGCACGGCGCTGCTGTCCAACTCCTGGGGCGAGCACTACCCGGAGCATCTCTGGATCGGTGCCTTCGACGAGGTGGTGATCTCCGGGCGGGTCGGGATGCGCAAGCCCGAACCGGAGATCTTTCTTCACACCGCCCAGCTCATCGGGCTGCCGCCGCAGGAGTGTGTGTTCGTCGACGACATGCGCTCGAACATCCTCGGGGCCGCCCAGACCGGGATGGTCGGCGTTCACTTCACCTCTTACCAAGAGACCGTGGACGAACTGGAGATCCTTTTCGGCCTGAACCTGCGCTGATTCCGGTCGGCCGAGAAGATGAGCATCCGCCGGTCCGGGAGGTGCCGATGAGGTCACGACAACTGCGTACCCGCGTGCCCTTCGCGCTGCGGGCCGCGCAGAGCGCCACCGGCCTGACCGTGGATCCAGCCCATCCGCGGCCCTCGGTCCGGCTGCCGGCGCCGGGTACCCGGTCGATCGGGGAGGGCGGCCGGTGGGGATTGGTCCTCGGGGGTGGCGGGGTGCTCGGGGCGGCCTGGCTGATCGGGGCGCTGACCGCGCTCGAGGAGGCCAGAGGGATCGACGCCCGCGACGCCGATCTGATCCTCGGCACTTCGGCGGGCTCGATCATCGGGGCGCTCCTGGCGGCGGGCTTGTCCGTCGCCGAGCAGCGGGGTCAGCAACTCGGGGACGACACCCCGTTCGCCCGTCTGATCAAGGACGTGTTCGACCCCGACCGGCCGGTCGGCGGATCCGCGCCGCCCCTGCCCCGGCTCCGGCCGGGCGGGGCCTCGATGCTTCGCAACAATCGCAGGACCCTGCGCGACCTGCCGTTCATCACCCTCCTGGCGGGTCTCGCCCCGGTCGGCCGACAACCGATGGACGGCGTCCGAGCCCTGATCGAGGCGGCCGTCCCGGCCGGGGAGTGGGCCCCGCACAGCGGTTACCGCGCGGTTGCCCTGGATTACGAGACCGGGCGGAGAACGCTCTTCGGAGCGCCCGGGGTCCCGTCCGTTGGGCTGTCCGACGCGGTTCTGGCCTCCTGCGCGATCCCGGGGTGGTTCGAGCCGGTGAACCTGCTCGGCCACCGGTACGTGGATGGCGGCATGTGGTCCAACAGCAATGCCGACCTGGCCGCCGGCGCGGGACTGGACGAGGTGTTCGTGCTGGCCCCGATGGTGTCCACCGCCTACGACGAACCGGGCGACTGGCGGGACCGGGCCGAGCGCCGGGTCCGGGTTCTCAGCACTCGCCGGGTGCTGAACGAGGCCCGGCTTGTGCAGCGGGCGGGATCGACGGTTACGGTTCTGGGTCCCGGCCCCGATGACCTGCGGCTGATCGGGCACAACCTGATGGCCCCGGCTCGGAGACGGCTGGTGCTGCAGAGTGCCGCCCGGTCCGGCCGGGGAGCCCTCGACGACCCGGCGGTCCCGCCGGCCGAGTGAGACGAAAGTGGACCAATGACCAGGGTTTACGTCCCGACCACGCTGTCTGCCCTGGCGGTGACCGCGAAACGGGGAGTGCTCAACCCGAACGCGGCCGACACCGCCCCGATGCCGGCCCACGCCGTGACCTCGGCGATCCGTGAGTGGTACACCGACGACGACGTCGAGAGCCTGGAGTTCGCGGCCCTCACCGAGGCGGCCGAGGCATCGCTGCGGCTGCTCGCCGAGGACCCGCGCTCGCCGCGCCGGGTGGTGCTCGCGCTCGATGTGCCGCCCAAGGCCGTCCGGCCCGGCGGCCCGTACCGCTCCTCGGTCACCCTGGAGGTCGAGGTGGCGCTGTCCGATGTCGTCAGCCTGCACGTCGACGAGTCGGAGGCCGAGGACACGATGCTGGCGGCGATCGGCGCGCTCACCGCGGCCGACGCCGGGGACGAGGACGCCCAGTTCCTGGTCGAGGAGGCGGGCGCCTGCGACCTGCTCTGGTACGACATCAGCGAGCTCGACGACCTGATCTCCGACTGAGCCGACTGAGCAGCAGGATCAGGCCCGGCCGGGCTCGCACCCGGCCGGGCCGCCGGCGACTAGCCGCGCTCGGCCAGCCACTGCAGCCCGATCCGGCCCTCGGCGTCGATGGCCGCCCGCACGGCCGGCTCCGCGGACCGCTCCACCTTGCCCCCGAACAGCGGGATCTTGGCCTTGAGGTCGCCTTCAACCCGCTCCACGCAGCCACCGTCCGCGGTCGGTGAAAGCTCCAGCGTGCCGGTCAGCCGCACCGGGGCCCCGCCGAGCTCCACGTCGATGCTCCCGCTCCGGCTGCCGTCCGGCCGCGGCGGAGCCCACTTCTCGGTCTGCGTGATGGTGATGGTCGAGCTGACCATGGCCCGGAACGCGTCCGGGATGACGTCCGGCGGCAGCGTGCGGTGGCTGACGATCACAGCCGATTCGCCTTCCCGCTGCACCCTCACGTCCCAGTCGCCCCGGGAGATCTCACCCACCTTGCGTTCCTGGAACGCCTGATCCGTGAGCATCGCGAAAACGCTGGACGGGTCGGCGGGGTAGTGCATGTCAGCGGCCACGCGCACGGATGACACCCTTTCGGCTCATACAGATGATGGCCTGATCGAATCGACACGAGTTCTGAGACGACCGGACCGGGTTGTCGGCTGGTCGCCGTCGCAGGCAAGGGTAGGGTCACCGTTCGGGGGCCGCGCTCGCAGCGCGCCCGCCGCGCACATGGGTTCTCTCTCACATGTTCTGGGGTGCCGCGTGATGTCGGGTGGAGCTTTGATGCTGCCGACAACGGAAGGGGACAGGGAGGCGCTTCTCGCAGGCGCCCGCAAGGCGGGGCGGAGGCTGCTGCCGGGTGAGCCACCGGGCGCCGCGCCGACGGATCCGGGCGAGTTCCTGCACCGGTACTACCGCAACGTCGCCCTGGACGACCTGCGCGAACGCTCCTCGATCGACCTCGCCGGCCTGGCCTTTTCGCATCGTGAGCTGGCGGCCCGGCGGCCCGAGGGCACGGCCCTGGTCCGGGTGTTCACCCCGACGCCGGAGAGCCACGGCTGGTCGTGCGGCCACACGGTGATCGAGATCGTCGTAGAGGACATGCCGTTCCTCGTCGACTCGGTGAACGCGGAGCTGGCCCGCCTGGGCTGTGAGCCGCAGATGACCATCCACCCGCAGTTCGTCGTCCGCCGGGACGTCACCGGCGCGGTGCTGGAGATCCTCCGGGTGGAACCGCACCTGGCCCTGGCGCGCGCGGCCGGGGCGAGCGGGACCCCGCTGCCCCGGGACGCCCGGGCCGAGTCCTGGATCCACGTGGAGATCGGTCGCGAGACGGACCCCGACCGGGTCGCCGCGATGGAACGTGGCCTGCGCCAGGTGCTGGACGACGTCCGGGTGGCCGTCGAGGACTGGCCGAAGATGCGGGCCACGGCCGACCGGATCGCCACCGACCTGCTCGCCACCCCGCCCACCGGCCCGGCCGGACCCGAGGTGGCGGAGGGGGCCGAGCTGCTGCGCTGGCTGGCCGCGGGCCATTTCACCTTCATCGGTTACCGCGAGTACGACCTGGTCGAGCGGGACGGCGACGACCTGCTGATCGCCCGGACCGGGACCGGGCTCGGGGTGCTGCGCCACGATCAGGACCCGCGCACCGCCGGGCGGCTGACGCCCCAGGCCCGGGTGCGGGCCCACGAGCAGACCCTGCTGGTGCTGACCAAGGCCAACTCCCGTTCGACCGTGCACCGGGCCGGGTATCTCGACTACATCGGGGTGAAGACTTTCGACGAGCAGGGCCGGGTGACCGGGGAGCGTCGCTTCCTCGGGCTCTACGCGTCCACTGCCTACACCGCGGATGTCCGCGACGTGCCGGTGATCCGGCGCAAGGCGGAGGCGGTGCTGGCGGCCGGTGGGTTCTCGGCGGACAGCCACTCGGGAAAGGATCTGCTGGAGATCCTCCAGGTGTACCCCCGGGACGAGCTGTTCGAGATCCACACCGAGATGCTCGCCTGGATCACGATGACCGTGATGCAGTTGCAGGAGCGTCGGCGGACCCGGTTGTTCCTGCGGGTTGAGGACTACGGCCGCTACGTCTCGTGCTTGGTCTTCCTGCCGCGCGACCGGTACGTCACCTCGGTCCGGCTGGCGATCGAGCGGGTGCTGCGCGAGGCGATCGGTGCCCACAGCGCCGACTACACCGCCCGCGTCACCGAGTCGGTGCTGGCCCGGCTGCACTTCCTGGTCCGGGTGGAACCGGGTGCGGCGGTGCCGGATCTCGACCTGCCCGCACTCGAGGAGCAATTGGTCCGCCTCACCCGGAGCTGGGACGACGACTTCGCCGAGGCCGCCGTCGAGCAGGTCGGCGACGTGGACGGCGCTCGGCTGGTGCGGGAGTGGGGCCAGGGCATCGGCCAGGCCTACCGGGTGGACGTGGAGCCCGGGACCGCAGTCGAGGATCTCTGCCGGCTGAACGCGATGGAGCAGGCGGAGGGCCGCGCGGCGGTGCTCGGCATGAAGCTCTACGAGCCGGAGAACGCGGCTCCGGGGGAACACCGGTTCGCGCTCTACCGCCGTGAGCCGCTCTCCCTGTCGGCAGTGCTGCCTTACCTCACCAACCTTGGGGTCGAGGTGGTGGACGAGCGCCCCTACGCGTTCAGTTCGGCCTCCGGAGGCAGCGGTTACATCTACGACTTCGGCCTGCGGGGCGCTCAGCCCCAGGTGAGCGGGGCTTCCACCACGCACGAAAATCTGCACGGGCTGTTCTGCGATGCCTTCGCGTCGGCGTGGTGGGGTGATGCCGAGAGCGACGGCTTCGAACGGCTCGTGCTGGTGGCCGGCCTCGACTGGCGGCAGGTCTCGGTGCTGCGGGGCTACTCCCGCTACCTGCGCCAGACCGGCTCCACCTTCGGGCAGGACTACATCCGCGACTGCTTGGTGGCCAATCCGCAGATCGCCGTACTGCTGGTCGAGCTGTTCGAAACCCGTTTCGATCCGGACCGGTTCGCCGACCAGGCCACTCCCGGCCGGGAACCGGCCGCGCAGGCGCTGGTCACGCAGATCTCGACCGCGCTCGACGGAGTCTCCAGCCTCGACCAGGACCGCATCCTGCGCTCCTTCCTCGCCCTGATCCAGGCCACCATGCGCACGAATCGTTATCTGCTCGACGACCAGGCGCAGCCGGCCACCGGAATCCGCCGGGCGCTGGCGTTCAAGCTGGACCCGCAGGCCGTGCCCGATCTGCCGGCTCCGTGCCCGGCCCACGAGATCTTCGTCTACGCCCCCTGGGTGGAGGGTGTGCACCTGCGGTTCGGGGCGGTCGCCCGCGGTGGCCTGCGCTGGAGCGACCGCCGGGAGGACTTCCGCACCGAGATCCTCGGCCTGGTCAAGGCGCAGACGGTGAAGAACGCGGTGATCGTGCCGACCGGGGCCAAGGGCGGCTTCGTGGCCAAGCACCTGCCCGATCCGACCGTGGACCGGGACGCCTGGCTGGCTGAGGGCATTGCCTGCTACCGCAGCTTCATCGGGGCCATGCTCGACATCACCGACAACCGGGTGATGGAGGACGGCGTCCAGCGAATTGTCCCGCCCCCACGGGTGTTCCGGCGTGACAGCGACGACAGCTATCTGGTGGTCGCGGCGGACAAGGGCACTGCGGCCTTCTCCGACCTGGCCAACGAGGTGGCGGCCGGTTACGGCTTCTGGCTCGGCGACGCCTTCGCCTCCGGCGGTTCGATCGGCTACGACCACAAGGTCATGGGCATCACTGCCCGGGGGGCCTGGGAGAGCGTGGACCGGCACTTCCGCGAGCTCGGCCACGACGTCGCCACGATGCGGACCACCGCGGTCGGGGTCGGGGACATGAGTGGGGACGTGTTCGGCAACGGCATGCTGTTGTCGAAGGCTCTGCAGCTCGTGGCCGCCTTCGACCATCGGCACATCTTCCTCGACCCGGATCCGGACCCGGAGGCCTCCTTCGCCGAGCGTTCCCGGATGTTCGCCCTGCCCCGCTCCAGCTGGACCGACTACGACAGCGCGCTGATCAGCCCCGGTGGCGGGGTCTACGCCCGTACGGCGAAGTCCGTGCCGATCAGTCCCCAGGTCGCCCAGCGGCTGGGCATCCCGGCCGGGCGCGCCGCGATGACCCCCAACGAGCTGATGAAGGCCATCCTCGCGGCCCCGGTCGATCTGCTCTGGAACGGCGGCATCGGCACCTACGTGAAGGCGTCGGGCGAGAGCAACGCCGACGTCGGGGACAAGGCCAACGACGCGATCCGTCTGGACGGACGGCAGTTGCGCGCCCGGGTGGTCGGTGAGGGCGGCAACCTCGGCCTGACCCAGCTGGGCCGGGTGGAGGCGGCGCTGTGTGGGGTGCGGGTCAACACCGACGCCATCGACAACTCCGCCGGGGTGGACTGCTCCGACCACGAGGTCAACATCAAGATCCTGCTGGACGCGCTGGTCACCTCCGGACGTCTGGATGCCGCCGAGCGCCCGCGCCTGCTGGCCTCGATGACGGACGACGTGGCCCGGCTGGTGCTCCGGGATAACTACGAGCAGAACGTGCTGCTCGGCAACGCCCGACGCCAGTCGCGCGGCATGCTCCCTGTGCACCAGCGTTTCATCCAGGCCCTCGAGGCCCGGGGAGCTCTGGACCGGGAGCTGGAATTCCTGCCGGACGACGCGGCCCTTGCTGAGCGGCGCGCCGCCGAGCTCGGTCTGACCTCGCCCGAGTTCTCCGTGCTGGTGGCCTACGCCAAGCTCACCCTGACCGACGACATCGTCGACACCGCCCTGCCGGACGACCCCTGGCTGGACCGGGTGCTGACCGGCTACTTCCCGCCGCAGATCGGCCAGGTCTACGGGGACACGCTGGCGGCCCACCCGCTGCGCCGGCAGATCATCACCACCTGCCTGGTGAACGACATGGTCAACCGCGGCGGCATCACCTTCGCCTTCCGCTGCCAGGAGGAGACCGGCGCCGAGCCGGAGCAGATCGCCCGGGCCTACATCGTGGCCCGGGAGATCTTCGGCTTCGAGGACTTCGCCCGCTCGGTGGAGGCGCTCGACGGCCTGCTCTCGACCCACGACCAGTCCTCGCTCTACCTGGGCTTCCGCCGACTGCTCGACCGGACCGTGCGGTGGTTCGTCCAGGCGGTACCGGGGACGATCGACATTGCCGAGCAGGTGGCCCGCTTCGCCCCCGTGATCGCCGTGCTCGCCCCGCAGATCCCGGAGCTGGTCGCCCCGGAGCAGGGTGCGGTGCTCGCCGCCGAGATCAAGGAATGGCGGCAGCGGGGCGTACCCGAGGCGCTGGCCCGGCAGGCAGCCGGTCTGCTGACCCGCTACATGCTGCTGGACATCACTCAGATCGCCGACCGGGTCGGGGCCGATCCGGCTGAGGTGGCCCGGGTCTACCTGACCCTGTCGGAGCGCTATGGCGGGCAGGGCCTGCTGCGGCGGATCTCCGGCCTGCCCCGCAGCGACCGGTGGCAGTTGCAGGCCCGGGCCGCGCTGCGCGCCGACCTGTACGCCGCGCTGGAATCGCTCACGGTGGCGGTGCTCACCACCACCAACCCCGGCGAGCCGGGCTCCCGGATCGAGGAGTTTGAGCAGGTCAACGCGGAGCGGGTGGGCCGGGTGCGGGCCACTCTGGAAGACGTGGTGCGACTGCAGGCGGCCGACGTGGCAGCGCTTTCGGTGGTGCTGCGCTCGCTCCGGAGCATCGTGTGACGCTTTTCGCGGACCTCTCATACCAAGTAGACGCTCCGGACGTCCCTCATGTGAGGTCTGTGAAGGAAGACGTGCTGGGAACCACTCACCGCAACCCGGTGACTACTACCGCCGGTAGTTAGAGTGGCCGCATGCCCACGATGAAGGACCTGGTCGCCAAGCACTCCGGTCTTGGCCAGGCCGACCTCGAGTGGCTGCAGTTGCTCACCGGTGACTGGCAGCTGCTCTCCGACCTGTCCTTTGCCGACCTTGTGCTGTGGGTACCGCGTAAGGATGACGGCGGCTGGATCGCAGTGGCCCACTGCCGTCCCAGCACGGGCGTCACGGTCTACTACGACGACGTGGTGGGAACGGTGGTCGACGCCGGCCGTCGTCCCCTGTTGGACCGCGCCTTCGAGCAACTGCGGATCTGCCGGGAGCGAGGTACCGACTACCAGGAGGACGTGACGGTCCGCGAAGAGACCGTCCCGGTACTGCGGAGCGGGCGCGCCATCGCCGTTCTCGCAAGACACACCAACCTCTCAGCGGCGCGGACTCCGAGTCGGCTAGAGCTGACCTACCTTCAGTGCGCTGACGAGCTGACCCGGATGATCTCCGAAGGCGAGTTCCCGGCCGCGGGTGCGCCCAGCGGTCCGCGGCGCGGTGCTCCCCGGGTAGGGGACGGCCTGATCCGGATGGATAAGGACGGCCGGGTCAGCTACGCCAGCCCGAACGCGGTTTCTGCCCTGCACCGGCTCGGCCACTTCGGTGAGGTCGTCGACCAAAGCCTGTCCGAGATCGTCACTTCGCTGCTCGACCAGCCTGGTCTCGTCGACGAGTCGCTCCCTCTGGTACTGATGGGCCGGGCGCCCTGGCGCAGTCACATCGAGAACCACGGCGCCACGCTGTCGATGCGGGCCGTGCCGCTGAAGACCGCCGGGGAACGTACCGGTGCGCTGCTGTTGGTCCGCGAGATCTCCGAATTGCGCCGACGTGAGCAGGAACTGCTCACCAAGGACGCGACTATTCGTGAGGTGCACCACCGGGTTAAGAACAACTTGCAGACGGTCGCGGCTCTGTTGCGCCTACAGGCGCGACGGATCAAGTCGTCGGAGGGCCGGGCCGCCCTACAGGAGGCAATGCGCCGGGTCTCCACCATCGCCTTGGTGCACGAGACGCTGTCGGAAGGCTTCGGCGAGAAGGTCGACTTCGACGACGTAGTGGGCCGCACCCTCTCGCTAGCCGTCGAGCTCGCCTCCCCTTCGACCTCGGTCAAGATCCGCCGCGAAGGCCGGTTCGGTGAGCTGCGGGCGGAGAACGCCACGCCGCTCGCGCTGGTCCTCACCGAATTGGTGACGAACGCGGTCGAGCACGGTTTCCGGGACCGGGGCGGCACGGTGACGCTGATCGCGGAGCGGAACGGGGCGGAACTGCGAACGACGATTAGGGACGACGGGAGCGGCCTTCCCGAGGAGTTCCGGGCCGGGCAGTCCGGTCTCGGGACGCAGATCGTCCAGGCTCTGGTGAGCGGAGAGATGCGGGGGCGCATCACGTGGGAGAAGGGGCCGGAGGGTGGCACCGATGTCATCGTCGAGGTGACCCTGCGCAAGGCCACCGCGAGCGTGTCCCCGGACGAGCTGCCCGAGGCCTGAATATCCCCTAAACGCACGATGTCCCGGGCACCCGTGTAGCGGTGCTCCGGGACACACAGTGGCCGGCGAAGTACGTCGTGCGTGATCCGAATCGCGTTCGACCGAAGGGCCGCGAAAACCCGCGGGCGAACAACTGTCTTCGATGATCACGTTGCTGATGCCGGTACTCGGTGCCTGGTGCGTTCGTCAGTCGCCCCGATCGAGGGGCGCTTTCGGATCGTGACCAAGGCCTTGCTGCTTGTTGCTCTGGGTTGCCTTACCTAAGTGCCGCTACCCCAAGCTGTATGGCTCAACCGGGGTGGGCACGGTCGTGCTCGATGGTGCGGTGTCGCCGAGAAGCGGCGGCAGGTACTGCGATCCTCGGATCTGGAATGACCGCAGTACCCGCGCCGGCCTGGTCTACGGTGCGCTGACGAAGGTCAGCTGGCGCGACGGGCCCGAGCGTTGCGGCGCTTCAGCGCGCGACGCTCGTCCTCCGAGAGGCCACCCCAGACACCGGCATCCTGGCCGGAGTCGATGGCCCAGCGAAGGCACGTCTCGACGACCTCGCATCGACGGCAAACAGCCTTGGCTTCCTCGATCTGAAGGATCGCGGGGCCGGTGTTCCCGATCGGGAAGAACAGCTCCGGGTCCTCCTCGAGGCAAGCTGCCTCATGGCGCCAGTCCATGGGATCGTCCACTCCTCACGCCCGGGCGGGCGGTCGTATACGGTACGAGACACGACGACAGATGCCGAGTCTCATGGGTGTGTGGCCTACCCCCGATTGACGGGATGTGGCCGGGTCGACCGGGAGCTCCCGATCATCGGTGAGTGCGTTTTGCTTGCTCCCACCGGATTCAACGTCCAGCCTCACACGCTTGTGCCCGCTTTCACAAGGGTTTTCCCCGGGTGATCTGAGCGATGTTTCGTTGCCCACGGTCACGAAGCAGGACTGTAGTCGTTACAGCACTCTGCGTATATACATTGCTGGTCATTGCTGTGAGCTGAATCCGCTGGTCGGAGCGCGATTCGGATCTGTCGTGTCCGTTCCGTGACCCTGGGTATGGGACAAAGAACGCGATAAGTGAACGTGTTCCCACGGCCCGTACATTCCTGAGTGCGCGCCGTGAAAGGGCCAGAAGAGTGATGCCGGGATTCTTCTGGGTGTTCCACGCAGAGTGATCTCTGTCTTGCTTGACCCTTATATTGACGCACGCGTCCCGGGTTCGCAGGCCGAAGTGCCCAAAAGACCCCAATGGGGCCGACCGGGTGCAGCAAGGAAGAATGGCTTTCGTAGCCTTAAGCCAGAGCTGATGCGGCTCTGACATTCGTTGCCGCGGAACGGTCCTCGCGGTGGGGAACAGTGGTGCGTTCGGATTTACGGTACCTCGATTAATCGCTATCGGGTGAATGGACGATGAGGGAGAGGATGGGTCGAATGGCCAGCCAGGAAAGCCCGGCAACGGGTGACGGGGGACACCCGGACGGGCGGGAGGGGCTCCGGGTCCTGGTGACCGTTCTGGTCGCTCTGGAGGCGCTGGCGCTGCTGGCCGGCGCAGTGGTCCTGGTGATCGAGGGAGTGGGTGCGGAGCGGCCTGCGGACGACCTCGGCCTCGCCGTCGTGGCGGCTGTCATCGGGATCGCCCTGGCGGCCTGCGCCCGGGGCCTACGGCAGGCGGCCCGCTGGACCCGGGGCCCGGTCATCACCTGGCAGCTGCTGCAGGCCGGCGTGGGCATGCCGGTCTCGGCGAGCGCCTACTGGTACTTCGGCATCCCGATCCTGGCCATGGCGATCGTCGTGGGGGTTCTGGTGGCAGGCAAGCAGGTGATCCCGCAGGACCAGAACAGCCCCGCCTGAGGAGGCTTCCTAAGGCGCGCAGAGCTGCTGGGTTCAGAGTTCCTGGGTCAGGCCGGAGCGCAGGATGTTGAGGCTCTTGGTGAGCAGCCGGGAGACGTGCATCTGGGAGACGCCGACCTCGGCCGCGATCTGGGCCTGGGAGAGGCCCTTGCCGAAGCGCAGCTCGAGGATCCGCTGTTCCCTTTCGGGCAGCCGGGCCAGCAGGGGACGCAGCGTCTCCCGCTGCTCCACCAGCTCCAGCCCCGCGTCCTCGAACGCCTTGCCCATCCGGTCCGATTCCTCGGCGGTCGTCGGCAGCGGCACCGTGATGTAGGCACTGGCCGTGTCCAGCGCTTCGATCACCAGGTCGGCATCGACCTCGAGGTACTCGGCGAGCTCCTGCACGGTGGGAGAGCGGTCCAGCGTGTGGGTGAGGGTTTCGCGGGCTTCGGAGACGCGGCGGCCGAGGTCCTGGATGCGGCGGGGGATGCGCATGGCCCAGCCGCGGTCGCGGAAGTGGCGGCGGATTTCGCCG
>JODP01000032.1 GCA_000719025.1 Kineosporia aurantiaca JCM 3230 | reverse complement strand
CGCGACGATCGAACGTCGTCCATAAACCAACCGGCAGCCCGTGGACTCCAGGAACCGCCCGACCGCCGCGACCGGCGCCGGGAAGTACTGCCCGAACTGTTGCTGGTGAATGTGGTGCAGCAACAGGATGACCGGGGTACGGCGAGACACGGCCAGGGGCACGAAGAACGGGATGCCGTTCTGCGAGTCCAGCACCGCGTCCACCGAACGCCGGTTCAGCAGCAGCCAGATCAGCGCGTGTAGATAGACCGTGAACTGGCCTCCAGCGCGACGAATCGTGTACCCATCGACAACTTCCTGCCGGGGCTGGCCTTTCACGCTCGCCGTCAGCAGCGTCACCCGATACCCCGCGGCTGCGGCCTGGGCGGCGAACTCCTGGCAGACCAGTTCGGCTCCACCGGCCTGCGGATGCTTCAGATCCCGCCAGTTGGTGACCACGATGTGTTCGAGCGGACGTTCAGACATGTTTCAGCGCCCTCTTGATCAGCATCAGGTCACGAAAGGCCGCGTACCCGTCCCGGACCGGACTCAGGGTGGAGGCCGCGTCGTCGGTCCAGGCCACGGCGACCTCGGTGACGTCGATGCCCCGACGCCGCAGCCGGGCGATCAGCTCCACGTCGAAGGCGAATCCGTTCAGCTGCATGTCGGCGAACACGGACCGGGCCAGGTCACCGTCGAACAGCTTGAAACCGCACTGGGTGTCCCGGATCGGGCCGACCAGAGGGGTGGCGAACCGGTTGAAGGCCTGGCTGCCGGCCCGGCGCACGATCGGCTGCTTCACCGCGTAAGTGGCTCCGGCCACCCGACGCGAGGCGATCACCGCCTGGTGCCCGCCGTCCAGGAGATCGAAAGCGATCCCGAGCGTGCTCAGCGGGGTGGACAGGTCGGCGTCGCAGTACCCCACGTGCGGGGCGGTGGAGTGCAGGATGCCGGTCCGGACCGCGGCGCCCTTACCCCGGTAGCGGCAGCTGATCACCTCGACGTCGAGGCCTTCACACTCCCGTTCCACGATCGAGACGGTGCCGTCGACACTGCCGTTGTCGACCACGATCAGGCGCACCGGACGTTCCCCGGCCCGCAGGTGCGCGGCCAGCGCGGCCAGCGTGCGGCCGATCCTCAGCTCCTCGTTGAGCACGGGAATGACCAGGTCCAGCGGGGTCGGGACGGCAGTCGTCGCACCACTGAGGGCCACGGCGCCGGGTCGGGGCGTCCGTAGCTGGGTGGAACCGATCATGCGGCTCTCCACGAGGAGTGTCACTTTTCGTGACTGTCTGAATACACAAGTCGTCGTAAAAGCCGCTTTCAGGGGGGGCGACCGGGCGTCATCGTATGTAAGGTTCGACGCTCAATCAGCCAAATTGAAAAACTTGATCACCGGCCTCTCAGCCGGCCGTCGGCGGTTCACCCGTCCGGCCCAGTGAATTTGCCGGACCGTCGTTACCCAAAGTGTTTGTCGGCCTTCGGGTTATGAACCATTACACAGCGCACGCAAGTGTATTGAAACGGACTTAACACCCCTCTTAATGCGTCCCAGTGGTGTCCCTGGGCAACAACACCCTCGGGCGTGCAGGGTTCCCCGCCCCGGCCGAGGACATCAGGATCGATTAATACAGATCCTTAACGTTTCCGGAAGCAGTTGACCTTTTGCTCCCGGGCGCCGAAGCAACGCTTTCTTGCGGTCTTTTCCCTGCTTACCGAGAGCTTTTCCGCACCCCGCCATAGGTGATCCGCCGAACAAAAGTCTCGGGCCAACCGCGTTGGCCGAGAGACCGCATCGAGTCCGCTATCACGACCGTTGCGAGCCAGGTCGCCAGCGCCAGGAGCACGGTGGCCGTCACCGAGAGCCGATCGGAGAAATCCAGGAGGTAAGGAGTGAACACCGCGGACCAGACCGCCGATTGCGCTAAGTAACAAGTCAGCGACCGCTGCCCGGTGGCAGCGAGGGCCTGGACCAGCCTTTGCTGTGAGTCATGTCGCGTTCGCTGGACTTCGAGTTCGGCGGCTATCAAGGCAATCAGCGCGGCGTAGCCGAGCCCGCCGAGGACGCCGGTGGCATCGTGCAGAGGTCCCCAGAAGCCCAGGGCCCCCTCTCCCGGCTGGTCGATGAAACGACCGGTCAGCAGGGCCGCCGGCTGGGCCCCGGCGACCGCGATACCGATCCCCATCACTGCAGTACCGATCAGCAGCCCGCGATACCGCTCCGGCTGCTCGAGGATGCGCCGCCGCCCGGCCCACACGCCGATCAGGAACGGGCAGGCGAAGCCGATCGGGCCGAGCAGCGCGATCCACGGCCAGACCGTCATCCGCTCAGCGATCTGCGTACCGAGGTCGGGCGGGAGCATCGAAGGGTCCGGGCCGAGAGCGCTGGTCGAGCCGGACAGGTCGCTGTCGGCGGGAAGCAGCGTCAGGAGAAGGAAGCCGGCGGCCACGATGAGCAGCCAGCGGTCCTTCCAGCGCAGCGTCCAGAGGCCGGTGTCTTGGGGAAATCCGCCGCGCACGACCGGGGCCTGCAGGAAGTAGTGCGAGTTGGCCAGGGCGATGAACAGCAGCATCACGCCCCGGGCCAGGTCCGGGGCCAGAGCGCGTTCGCTGAGCGGAGTCGGGCCGGTTGCCGGTGACATGGGTTCAAGGTGCCTGCGCCGGGCCGGGTCCGGCATCCGTCCCAGGCCGGACATCCGGCCTTCGGTGGTCGGACTTCAGCGCTGCTCGGGCAAACGGTCGAAGGCCCCGAACCGGACGGTTCGGGGCCTTCGTGGTTCTACCGTGGAGGTGGGGGGAATCGAACCCCCGTCCGCTAGCGCAGAACCAGGGCTTCTCCGGGCGCAGCCTGCTACGGCATTTCTCAGCCCCGGCGATCCCACAGGCGGGTCGCCGAGCCAGGCTCAGTCACAGTTAGTGTTCCCGCGGGCCCCGTGACCAGTCCGTTGGGCAGTGGCCTTCTAGTCGACGCCAGGACCCGGGCCGAAGGCACTCCCGGACTGACGAGTTCACGCTCGCTGCTTAGGCAGCGAGGGTGAGCTGGGTCTGCTTAGTATTGGCAGATATTGTTTTGCGACGAGGATTTACGAGATCACATCGCGTACTCGGCCCGCTTCCCCTGGTAAGACGACCAACGTCGAAGCCAGTCACCCCCGTGAGGGGGAGGATCTGGAGGCGAAGATCAGATCTTCCAGTGATGCGTTATTCAGTTGTCCCGAGAGCCCGTCTCCGGTCTCACGGCAGGTATAACTCTACAGGCTCGGACGGTGTTCCCGCCTCCTGTTAACCCGCCCGGCGGGTCACCAGGATCCACCGCCCCCGCCACCACCGCCGCCGCCGGCGAACCCGCCCCCGCCGAAGCCGGAACCGCCGGAAGCCGATGGGGTGGCCGCGCTCAGCGAGCCCGACGTGGTGGTGCTGAAGCTGTCCACCGAGCTGCCGAAGGCCGCGTAGCTGAACGCGTTGCCGTACATCGAGCCGATGTACCAGGCCGGCACGTCGAGCTGGGCGCCGCCCTTGGAGAGCTGGTCGAACACCTTGGCCCAGCGTTCGGCCACGCCGAAGACGATGGCGTAGGGCAGGTAGCGGCTGAAGATGTCCTTCTGCTCCTGCCAGCGGATCTCGTCCGCCTCGGCCTTGGTCAGGTACAGCTCGAAGCCCTTGGCCTGAGCCAGCAAAGCGGTGCCCTTGGCGGTGCGGGCCGGCATTCTCGGGGCCGCGGCCAGGAGTAGCAGGGCGCCGAGCACCAGGCCCACACCGACCAGGCCGTAATGGGTGAACGCGGCCAGCGCGAAGGCCAGACCACCGGCCACCAGCACCGCGAGGATCCCGATGGCGGCCCAGCGGGCCCGCACCGTGGCCGGGTTGCCGCGGAACCAGCCCTGCCGGGTGACCTCGAGGTACAGCATCGACTGGACCTTCTGCAGATCACTGCGGAAGGTCTGTTTCAGGTCGGACATCAGCACCTGGGTGCGGTTCGCGAAGATCTTGTTGAGCAGCAGTTCCTCGTAGTCGGTCAGCCGACCGGGCGGCGGGCTCAGCGAGACCAGGTTCCAGTCGCCCCGCCGGAACCGGCCCGGCTCTTCGACCTCCTCGATCCGCAGGTAGCCCCGCACCGCCAGGTCGATGATCGTGGCGGTCACGTCGACCACGTTGGCGTGCTCGTCGATCAGCGTGCCCAGCTCGCCGGGCCGCATGTCTTTCGGGGGCTGGAACTGCACGGCCACCGGATCGCGCCGGACGGAGACCCGGCCGACCGTGTGCTCCTGCTGATAGCCGGGCTCCAGACCTGGAGTCAGGCCGAGGTACTTCTCATCGCGACCCCGTCGCGACACCAGCCAGAGGGCGCCCCCGCCCACCACCGCCAGTGACCCCAGCGCACCCGCGCCCGACAGCGGCGAGAGCTGGAAAGCGTCACTAATTTTCCACTTGTCCTTGAGGATCGGCGCCGCGTTCGGGAAGGTGCCGGTGGGGAACGACGTCACCACCGTCATGCCGCTCCTCGGCGGCAATTCGCCGCCCGAGGTGAACCGCACCTTGCCATCGCTGCCGATCGTGTCCGCGCAGGCGTCGGTGCTGGCCTGCTGACCGCGGAAGCAGAGCGCCTTGGTGACGGCGGCCGGCCCGGAGACCACGGCGGTGGCCGACGCGATCGGCACCGTCCACTCGTCGCCGATCGCGTTCCAGTACAGCTCCTGGTGATCGTCGAAGTCGTTGACGACGCCCCGCAGGGTGTACGAGATCTTGTAGTGCTTCACGCCCGAGACGGTCTGGTCCTTGTCCCCGATCCGTAGCGACGCCTGCTTGCCGAGGTCCTCGGCGAGGTCGGCCGGGGCGTCCGGGCTGGACACCGAGATGTCGCTGATCGGGTACTGCCGATCGCGGTCCTGGTCGTACTCGAACTGGACCGGGATGTCCCGGGTGATGCCGTGCCGGTCGTCGCTGGTGCCGAAGTCGTAGGTGATGTCCTCGACGACCCGCATCGAGTCGTCCTTCGCCAGGGTCATCGAGACCGCGTAGGCGGGGATCGACTCACCGCCGGAACCGGCCGCGTGAGCCGCCGTGGACGCACCCAGGACACCCCCGGCGCTCAGCAGAACGACGGCAGCGATTCTGGCCGCGTGACGCGGCTTTCCCCAGCCCACGCGACCCACCCTACGCAGGCGGACCGACAGTCTTGGCGATCCGGGGCAAAGAGTTCAGCGGTTGACCCGCAGCGACATGGCCCGCTCGGACTCCCGGTTGTCCTGCCGTTCCCGCAGGGTCTGCCGCTTGTCCCAGTTCTTCTTACCGCGGGCCAGGGCGATCTCGACCTTGGCCTTGCCGTCCTTGAAGTACAGCTGCAGCGGCACCAGCGTGTACCCGCCCTCGCGGGTGGTGCCGGCCAGCTTGTCGATCTCCCAGCGGTGCATCAGCAGCTTGCGACGCCGCCGCGGGGAGTGGTTGTTCCAGGTTCCCTGGAAGTACTCCGGGATGTGCACGTGCTCCAGCCAGGCCTCACCGCGGTCGATCTGGGCGAACCCGTCGGCCAGCGAGGCCCGGCCCTGACGCAGCGCCTTCACCTCGGTACCGGTGAGCACGATGCCCGCCTCGTAGGTGTCCTCGATGTGGTAGTCGTGCCGTGCCTTGCGGTTGGACGCCACCACCTTGAGACCGGTTTCCCTGGGCACGCCTACTCACCTCTTCCGCTGAACGCTGAGGATCAAGTGTAGGAGGGCGCGGCCACCACTGCCCACCCGATAACCCCGGTTACGCGGTGGGCGCAGCTCAGAGCCAGCCCATCGGGTCGGTGGTGGAACCGTTGACCCAGACCTCGAAGTGCAGATGGCATCCGGTGGACAGGCCGGTGGTGCCGGAGTAGCCGATCACCTCGCCGCGGCTGACGTGACCGGAGGAGATGACGATCCGGCTCAGGTGGTTGTAGGTGGTCGCCACGTCGGCCCCCCGCATCCGGCCGTGGCCCACCACGATGTGGTTCCCGTACCCGCCGGAAGACCAGCCGGCCTGCACGATCGTGCCGGACGCGGCGGCCTTCACCGGTGTTCCGCAGGGGGCGCCGAAGTCGGTGCCGGCGTGCAGCCGCCGGTACCCGAGGATCGGGTGGTAGCGCCAGCCGTAGCCGGAGGTGATCGGAGCACTGACCGGGTGCGAAAGGGTCGAGCCACCGTCGGTTTCACCGCTGCCGCCGCTGCGGGCCCGGGCCCGGTTGCGCAGGATCGCGGCCAGCTTGGCCTGCTCGGCCTCGGCCTGGTCGAGCCGCTTCTGCTCGGACGCCTTCTTCGCGGCGATCACGTCGACCGCGCCCTGGCGTTCCTTCACCAGGTCGCCGATCTCGTCGGTGGCCGCCTTGGCCGCCGCCGTCGCCGCCTCGCGCTGCTTCACCACCTGCTCGGACTGTTCCTTGAGCGCGGACACCTGCTGCCGGCCGGCCTCCAGTTTGGCCTGCCGGGCCCGGGTCTCGGCCTGCTCCACGGCCAGCCGGTCAATGATCCCGCTCTGCGCCCGGGCCACGTTGCCGGCGTAACCGAGCCGGTCGGCGAACTGCTCCGGACTCTGCGCGGCCAGCGCGATCGAGAGCCCGGCCAGACCGGAACTCACATAGGTCTCGCGGGCGATCCCGGCCAGCCGGTCCCGGCTGTCCCGCTCCTGATCGGCCCGGGCGTCCAGATCCCGCTGGGCCTTGGCGACCGCGGCCTCCGCCAGCTCCAGCCGCCCGGCCAGCTCGTGGTCCCGCTGATTGGCCCGGGCCAGGGCGGTCCGGGCGGAACCCAGCCGGCTGTTGGCGTCGGCCAGCCGGGACTCGGCCGTCCTCAGCCGGACCGCGGCCTCGACCAGATCGTCCGAGGTGCCCTCGAGATCCTCACGCAGATCCTTGAGCTGGTTGGCAAGTTCGGCCTGCCGGTCCTTCACGCCGTCGGCCGCGGCCGGCCGGGCGAGGGTCAGGACCGCGACCGCCGCCAGCAGCCCGGCCCCGATCCGGTGGGTGGTTCGCCGCTGCATCCGCCTGCCTCCAGTCGCCGGTCACCCCTGTGGAGGGTGGCAACATGGGTCACACACGGTACAGGAGTGACTACACTCTGAGGTATCTCTGCAGCGCCAGGAAGGCCGACACGCCCGCGATACCCAGGCCGATCAGGAACAGCCAGGGCACCACCAGCAGGGCGTCGCCAATTCCCACGTAGTTCGTGAAGGTCAGCGAGTGCGCCAGCCGGCCCTGGATCTCGAACTTGGTCAGGGCCACCAGAGCCACCGAGGCCAGCGTGGCGCCGAGCGCCGCCGCGATCATGCTCTCCAGGATGAACGGCAGCTGGATGAAGAAGTTCGAGGCCCCGACCAGTCGCATGATGCCGGTCTCCCGGCGCCGGGTGAAGGCGGTCAGCCGGATCGTGGTGGCCACCAGCAGCACCGAACACAGCAGGGTCACCGCGGCCAGCAGCCAGGCCCCCAGCTTCAGCTGGCCGAGCAACGCGAACAGCCGGTCCAGCACCTGGTTCTGGCTCTCCACCGACTCGACCCCGGGCCGGTCCTGGAAGACGTCCGCGACCACCTTGTACTGCTCCGGGTTCTTCAGGTCGACGCGGTAGGACTCCGGCATCTGGTCCGGCGTGACGTTCTCGGCCAGCGCGCTGTCCTTGTACTGCTCCTTGAAGTGGTCGTAGGCCTGCTGCTTGGACTCGAAGTAGACCTTCTTGATGTACCCGGCCAGCTGCGGGGCACTCAGATCGGCCTGGATCTGCGACTTCTGGGCCGCCGTGACCGCGCCCTCGGCACAGCTGGCCGCCGTGGAGACGTCACCGCACAGGAAGATCGACACCTGGACCCGGTCGTACCAGTAGTCCTTCATGGTGCCGACCTGGCGCTGGGCCAGGAACCCGAAGCCGACCAAGGACAACGACACCCCGGTGACGAGCACGACGGAGATGGCCATGGCGATGTTGCGCCGCAGGCCGATGAGGATTTCGTCGAGGATGAACTGGAAACGCATGTCCTTCTCAGTGCCTTCTAGCCGGACTTCGGGCGGACGCTGCTACTGACTCAGCGGGAGTATCCGTAAACGCCGGTGGCCTCGTCGCGCAGCATGTTGCCGTGCTCGAGCTCGATCACGCGCTTGCGCATCTGGTTGACGATCTCGTGGTCGTGGGTGGCCATCACGATGGTCGTGCCGGTCTTGTTGATCCGGTCGAGCAGCCGCATGATGCCCACGCTGGTGTTCGGGTCCAGGTTTCCGGTCGGCTCGTCGGCCAGCAGGATCGCCGGCCGGTTCACGAACGCCCGGGCGATCGCCACGCGCTGCTGCTCGCCACCGGACAGCTCGTGCGGGAACCGCTGCTCCTTACCCGCCAGGCCGACCAGCTCGAGCACCTCGGGCACGGTGTGCGCGATGGCGTGCCGCGGCTTGCCGATGACCTGCAACGCGAACGCGACGTTCTCGAACACGGTCTTGTTGGGCAGCAGCCGGAAGTCCTGGAACACCGCGCCGATGGTCCGGCGCAGGTGCGGGACCTTCCAGCTGGACAGCTTGGCCACGTCCTTGCCGGAGACCCGGACCACACCCTTGGTGGCCTTCTCCTCACGCAGCGCCAGGCGCAGGAACGTGGACTTGCCCGACCCGGAAGCACCCACGAGGAACAGGAACTCGCCCTTGCTGACCTCGAGGCTGATCGAGTTGAGCGCAGGGTGCTTGGTGCCCGGGTAGACCTTGGTGACGTCGTCGAATCGGATCACAGCTAGACCTCGGCCGCCGTCGGGGACTAGGGGGGACGTGCACGCGGCCGCTCGAAGTCTAGGGGTCCGCGGGAGTGCCGAGGGGGACGCACCGGCCCGCGGTGCGTTGTGGGGGTGAACTTATGTGTCTGTTGTGCTTCGGGAGACACGCAGACCGGGCCACCCCCACGCCGGGGGTCAGGCCGTCTGGGCCTGCTCCTGGGACTTGCGCCAGCGGATCCCGGATTCCAGGAACTCGTCGATCTCACCGTCGAAGACCGCGGTGGTGTTCCCGGTCTCCTGCTCGGTGCGCAGGTCCTTCACCATCTGGTACGGGTGCAGCACGTAGGAGCGCATCTGGTTGCCCCAGCTGGACCCGCCGTCGCCCTTCAGCCCGTCCAGCTCCGCCTGGCGGTCCTGCCGGGCCTTCTCCAGCAGCTTGGCCTGCAGCACGCGCATCGCCGAGGCCTTGTTCTGCAGCTGCGACTTCTCGTTCTGACAGGTGACGACGATGCCGGTGGGGATGTGGGTGAGCCGGACCGCGGAGTCGGTGGTGTTGACGCTCTGCCCACCGGGACCGGACGACCGGTAGACGTCCACCCGGATGTCGTTCTCCGGCACCTCGATGTGGTCGGTCTCGGCCACCACCGGCAGCACCTCGACCCCGGCGAAGGAGGTCTGCCGCCGGCCCTGGTTGTCGAACGGGCTGATCCGCACCAGGCGGTGGGTGCCCTGCTCGACCGAGAGCGTGCCGTAGGCGTAGGGAGCGTCCACCCGGAACGTCGCCGACTTCAGGCCGGCTTCTTCGGCGTAGGAAGTGTCGTAGACCTCGGTCTTGTACTGGTGCCGCTCCGCCCAGCGCAGATACATCCGCAGCAGCATCTCGGCGAAGTCGGCGGCGTCCACGCCACCCGCCTCGGAACGGATCGTGACCACGGCCTCGCGGGAGTCGTACTCGCCGGAGAGCAGGGTGCGGACCTCCAGCTCGCCGAGGGCCTTGCGGGTGTCGGCGAGCTCGGTCTCCGCCTCGGCCAGGGTGTCGGCGTCGTCCTCCGCCTCGGCCAGCTCCACCAGGACCTCGAGGTCGTCGACCCGCGAGCTCATCTTCTCCAGGCGGTCCAGCTCGGCCTGGAGGTGCGAGAGCTTGGACGTGACGACCTGCGCCTTGTCCGGGCTGTCCCACAGGTCGGGGGCCACCGCCTGTTCGGAGAGCTCGGCGATCTGGGTACGGAGCTGGTCCAGGTCGCTGACCTTGAGAATGGTTTCCAGGGTGGTGCGCAGGGCGCGGATCTCGCTCGGGAAGTCGGTGGCCACGTTGATCGAGGTTACGCGCTATCCGGCCGAAACACGGATTCGGCATGACGAGCGGGCGTCCCGGGCCATGCCCGCTTCATGCAACCGTGTTGCAGGAGTCACACATTGTCCCCTTTGCGGGGCCTGTGGGCGATTTACAGTAATTGTGGACGCTGGTTCCCGGCACGGTCTCTGACCTGGACTTTCGCTGCGGGTCAGGTCCGTCGCGGGCTCCCGGCCGCGCGTCCTGGTCAGAACCGGACGCGCGGCTGGGCACCAACTCCCACAGGGGCTCCCATTCCCCGATCCCCGGATCGCTCTCACACTCCCCGGTTCACGGAAGGAGCGTCCAACGGTTCGCGGGGGCGCGCATCTCGAGCTGCTTTTGCTGAGCTTTCGCTGGAGCTATCTAGAGGCCTGGGTTCGGGCTCAGAGGCCGAGCGAGTCCAGGTCGCCGGGCTCGGCCCCGCGGCACAGGTCGGCGAAGGTGACCTCGAGGGCCTTGCAGATCGCCGGGATCTCGAACACCTTGATCGCCCGATGACCCTTCTCGGCGTCGTGGGCCTGGCTCAACGACCAGCCCACGAGCTTGCCGAACTCCTCCTGGGTGTACCCCAGACGTGAGCGCTCGCCGCGGATGTTCCGCGCCACGACTCTCCCCAGGTCGGCCACGCGCCAGACCGTAGGCGGCTCACGGTGGACACGAGTAGCAGAAAGCGGCTTGATTCGGGCTTTCCCCAAACTGTATGGTGAATCACCGAACGGATCGGGGCTATCCGAATCACCCAAGATCGGCCTCGACCCGCCAGTCGACTCCCTCCGTCCTGGCGGGTCGAGGCCCAACGTTGCGCTGCGAGAGGACCCCGCTGTGCCTGCGCTCGCTCACGCCTTCGCGGTGGAATTGCGGGACCAGCTGCGCCGCCGGGGAGTCGTGGTTCACCAGGTGAGTTCGCTGGGTCCGGGGTGCGTGTTGGTGTTTCTTGAGGCGGTGCTCGGACAGCAGGACTTCGCCCGGGCCCAGGCCTTGAGCCTGCCGGGCGTCCTGGCCGTCCGATTCTCAGCGCTGACCCACGCGATCCTTGAGGTCTCGTGGTCCGGTGAGCCGGTCAGGGCGCTTCCGCTCGAGCCCGACTGGTCTCCTTCAGAGGCACTCCACCCGCCCAGCGCCGCACCACCAGGCCGAGCAGAGGGATCCGGGCCCGGCCGGTCAGCGTCACCTCGGCCGTGACCTCGTCGGGAGCTCCGGTGGGCAAACCCATCTCAGGGATGACCCCGCCCTGGTCCGGTTGATTCCTCAGGAAGTTTTGGACGCTCTCACGCACGGACGCATCCGAGAGCGGCACCAGCCGCTCCCCCGAGCCGCTTGCGCTTCCTGCCCCTTTTCCAGCCGTTGCTCCGTAGAACGTTTCTTCGTCAAGGGCATCTGCGGCGTCCAGGGCCGCTGCATCGGCAAGTGCCCGCAGTTCCTCGCGCTGCAGATGGAGCGCAGTGATGTCGGTGATGACGAGAACCAGGAGCAGCGCGATGGCCACGAAGCCGGCCAGGAGAGGCAGGACCTGGCCCTCGTCCCTTCTACGAACCTCGCCGCCCCTCCGAACCTCGCCACCCCTCCAGTCTTTGCCGTCCATCTGACCCTGGCGGCCCCTCTGGCCTTCGCCGCCTCTCCGGCCCTCGCTGGCCCTTTCGCCGTCCCTCTGCCCCTCGCGGCCTCTCCCGTCCTCGCCGCCCCCGGCCTCATCCCGACCCTCGCGGTCCCAGCCCTCACCGCCCTTCCAACCCCACGCCCTCAAGGCCATCCCCCCTGCCCACGTGCGTCCTCACTTCCCACCCGGCTCAGTTACGGAACTCCCGGAACTCGTCCACGGACGCGATCTGACGAGCACTCACCACGACCTGCGTGTGCAAGCTGCCGGCCACTCCAGGCGGCAACCACGGAAACCGCGCCGTGATCCGGACCGCCACCGTGACCCGTCCGCCCGGAGTCAGGCAGGGCGTGCGACTGCAGGCGACCTCCAGCGACCCGTCCTCCTTGTCGAAACCTTGGTCTTTCAAGGCCAGCTCGGTCGTAATGACGGCCCGTTCCTCGCCTTCGGAGTCGTTCTCGGCAGTGACGAAAGCCCGCGCCGCCTCTCGGGCGGCTCCGTCCGCAGCGAAGCTGGCCGCTTGGACGCGACCCAGGACGAGAACGAGGTACGCGATAGGAAGGAGAAGCAGCACGCCGAGCATGACGAACTCAATGACCGCGGACCCCTGATCCAGCTTCTGGCCAGGCTTTCGGCCCAGATCCCAGCCGGGTTTCCGGCCCAGATCGCCGCCTGCAGACCTTCCTGAATTGAGGCAACCTCGGCCCGTTCCTGACCGGCATCCCGCCCGGCGGCGTGCACAGTTCTCTTCAGGTCGGGCAGCCTCGTGCCGGATTCCTCGACAAGGCGCAGGCCCATGCGGACCTGGGTGACGACGTTCCCAGCCGGCTCTCCGGCCCGGTCCCCAGCCCAGCTCCTGGGCCGCCCTTCGGCCCAGTTCCCAGCCCAGTCCCAGGGCCGCCCTTCCGCCCGGTCCCCAGCCCAGTCCCAGGGCCGCCCTTCCGCCCGGTCCCCAGCCCAGTCCCAGGACCGCTTTCCCGCCTAGCTCCTGGCTCATCTTCCGGCCCGGCTCCCAACTCGACCTCGTGCCTGGCCTCCCGTCCGGCTTCTGACCCGTCTTCTCGTTCGTCGTCTCGTCTGGCCCGGCACCGTTCACCGCGATGCCCCCTTTTCCGCGGACGCTTGCACTCCGTCCCCCCACCACTCTTCTTCGCTACGGAGCCTCAGCCAGGGCGTGCCCGGTGACGGTGAAGCCCCGCCCCACGCCGATCAATCCGACGACTGGCACGGGCGCGCGCACTTCGACCTCGACCGTCCTCACTCCTTCCAGTTGCACGATCCGGGCCGAGACCTGCCCGGCGTACTTGGCCGACAACTCCTCGGCGATCAAGCTGCGGGTTCTCTCGGCACCGGCCTCGGGGTCCTCATCGGAGAGCGCCCCGAATCGGGCCCCGAGCACCGCGCTGTCGATCAGCACGTTCCTTGCGTGCAGTGCGAGGGCCAACTGGAGCAGGGCCAGGAAGAGGAATACGAGCAGCGTTCCAACCAGCACGAAATCAACTACGGCTGAACCCGAATCGTTGGCCTCGAATCGGCTGGACGAAGAGGTGGATGGCGTCACTCAGGGCCCGCCGACGACGTTGTCCACCGAGTCGTTGAAGACCTGCACCAGCCTCGGGCCGGCCGCGCCCCACAACGCCACGACCAGACCCGCTGTCATCAGCGTGACCAGGACCCAACCCGGCACATCGCCACGATCGTCTCCCCTTCGGGGAAAGTTTCTGCTTACCAGGTGCAAGCGAGTCACCGCAGACGCGGCGAGTCCTCGCCCCAAGCCTCCCTCCCAGGCTTCTCGCCATTTCTGTCCGGCCGATGATGTGGTCGTTCGCATGAGTTCCCCGTTCTTCCTGCTTCTGGTGCAATGGGTTCTGGAGCTAGACCGTGAGTTCGAGAACGGCCAGGCCGGGATACAGCGCGAAGATCACCGTGACCGGCAGGATCAGGAAGACGACCGGAACCATGGCGCCGATTTCGCGCCGGCCACCCGCCTCCATCAGTCGGCGCCGGGTGAGTTCCCGGACGTCCTGGGCTTGGGCTCGCAGCACGTCGGCCAGGGGTGTGCCTCGCTCCATCGCTACGACGATGCCGTCGACGAAACGGGCCAGACTGCGGATGGACGTGCGCGAGGCCAGATCGTTGAGGGCGTCGGTGAGCGAGCGGCCGGTGCGGGCGTCCGCGAGAGCCCGGGCGATCTCCTCCGCCAAGTCTCCGTTGCACGTCCGGGCTACCCGATCGAGGGCGCCCAACGGTCCTTCACCCGCGCCTACGGCGAGCGCCAGGATCTCGGCCACGGAAGGGAACTCGGCCAGGATGCGCTGCTCACGGCGCCGTACTTGCCAGTCCAGAGCCTGGTCGCGGCCGAGTACCCCGAGCAGGGCACCGATCAGGACCAGCCCGACCAGAGATACCACGCTCAGCCCGTTCCCGGCCGCGATCAGGGTGGTCAGCGCCCCACCGAGAGCTGCCCCGACGACCGCGGCCAGCACCTGCTGGGCCCGGAACTGCTCGACCGAGGCTTTCGATCCCAGCCGTTCCAGCCGTTTCTCCACCGATGCGTTCCCTCCGCTGATCCGGGCAGCCCAGGCAGCGGCCGAGGCCATCGCCGGTCGCAGGAGCTCTTGCGACGCGGAGAGGCCGGCCGGATCCTGATCAAGGTGCAGTCGGGTGCCACGAAGGTACGGGGCGAGGCGCTGCTCCAGCGTTGGTCGACGGCGCCAGGGAACACCCAGGACGACGAGCCAGACCCCTAGGCCGGCCAAGGCCCCCAAACATGCTCCGGTGAAGGCCATCACCGCAGGACCCGGCGTTCTTCCGGAAGCCGGCCGATGACCGTCATCAAGCGATAGGCAAGTACCGAGAGCGCCCCGCCGACCGCCAGGACGACAGTGCCGGTGCCGCTCCGATAGGCCTGCACCGATTCCGGCTTCGTGGCCAGAAGGGCAAGTACCAGCCAGGGCGCGGAGACCGCGAGCCGGGCCGCCGAGACCGTCCAGCTCTGCCGGGCCTCCAGCTCGGACCGGACCCGGGCGTCGTCGCGCAGGAAGGTGGAGAGGCTGCGCAGGAGCTTGCCGAGATCGGAACCGCCCACCTCGCGAGTGATCCGCAGAGCTTCGCAGAGCCGGTCCCCGACCGGATCGGCCAGGCGAGTCTTCAGCACCTCGAGCGAGTCCGCGAAGCTGCCGGTGAGCCGGTAATCGCGGCCGAAGGCTCGGAATGCCGGCCGAAGCGGTTCCGGTCCGCGCTCGCCGAGCGCGCTCAACGCTTCCGGGAGGGACAGGCCGGCCCGAACGCCGGAGGCAAGGTTGTCCACGACGTCCGGCCAGAGCTCCCGGAACCGTTGCCGACGGCGCCGAGCCCTTCCGCGGACTACCGCCAATGGCGCCCAGCCCGCGATAAGGGCGAAGCACAGGGCAATTGAGGGAACCCCGGTGAAGGCGATGAGTGCGAGACCGGCACCGAGGGCCGCTCCAAGGCATACTGCCAGGAACGCCGGCGGTGAGACCGAGGCCAGATCGGCCTCGGCCAGTAACCCTTCAAGCCGGGCTACCGGCGATCCGATCCGGGAATCCGGTGCACCGGGGGCCGGTTCCCAGCACGACCACCAGATCAGAAAGGCACCCACTCCTGCGATTACGCCCAGCAGTGCACCCATGCCGTCACCGCCAACCCCCACGCAGCACGGCCGCCACGTCGATGCCTGCCCGGGTGTAGCGATCCAGATGCGGTGGGAAGCCCTCGGCCCGAGTCAGCCGGTCGCCACGGCGGGTAAAGATCTCCGTGGTCTCGATGACGTCGCCCTCGACCCGCCCCGGCACCCCGACGATCTCGCTCACCCGGCGCCGGCCGTCCGCGTCCATCCGGATCTGCACCACCAAGTCGATAGAGCTCGCCACGGTGGGGACGATGAAGCGCGCGCTGACGTTCTCTCCGGCCAGGAGCGGAAGTGTGCACATCTTGAGAACCGCCTCTCGGGCCGAATTCGCATGCACAGTTGCCATTCCGGGCATCCCACTGTTCAGCGCCAGGAGAAGATCGAGGCTCTCGGCCTGCCTCACCTCGCCTACGATCAGCCGGTTGGGGCGCATCCGAAGAGCTTCCTTGACCAGCCGCCGGAGCGGGATCTCGCCGGTACCCTCCAGGCTCGGCTGCCGGCATTGCATCGAAACACAGTCGCGCAGCGATACCCGCAACTCGAAGACCTCTTCACAGGTGATGATCCGCTCCTGAGGCGGAACGGCACCGATGAGGCAGTTGAGCAGTGTGGTCTTGCCCGCCTGAGTACCTCCGGAGACCAGGATATTGAGTCCCGCCGCGACCGACGCCTTGAGGAAGTCGGCGGCGTGTGGGGTCAGCGTGCCCAGGGTGACCAGATCGTCAATCCGGGTTGAGACGACCGTGAATTTACGGATGTTCACCGCGTAGGCACTGCGGGTGATATCGGGAATGACGACGTGAAGCCGGGAACCGTCAGGAAGTGACGCGTCCACGAAGGGACTGCCCAAGTCCACCCGGCGGCCCGAGAACTTCAGCATCCGCTCGACCAGGTCGCGAACTTCTTCCGAGGTGAGGATGGTCGTGGTGAGTTCGCTGACACCCGAACGGCTAACGAAGACTCGGCCCGGATCGTTGATCCAGACCTCCTCGACCGACGGGTCGTCCAGGTAGGCCTGCAGTGACCCGAATCCGGAGACCTCGTCGAGCACCCGCTTGACGGCCTGCCCGGTATCCGCCAGCGGAGGGAGAGCCCGGGTGAGGGACCGTTCGTCATAGGAGGCGACGGCCGACTCGATGAGTCGCCGCAGACCAACCGAATCCCGCCCGGGATCGATACCTTCCCGTCTGATCAGTTCGCGGACCTCGTCGGACACGATCGAGACAGCATCCACCGATTCCTCCTGCCCCCGTAGAACCGGCCTGCCCTCGACCTCGGACCAGCCGCGATGATCTCTCGGCCGCAGCATACGAAATCCGGACAGATCGCGCGTCAGTTATCCACAGTCTTAACCTAAACCGCAGTTTTTGCCCGCGCGAGGAAGTTATCCACAGGCAGTCGGGGAGGGCGGCCACTGGGCGCATCATGGTTGCCATGAGGCTTCGCGTAACGGTGGTGTCTTCTGAGATTGAAGTGACAGCAGTGAATGTCGAGGTTCGAGCCGCGACCGGAGCACCCTTCGGGTCCGTGGCCGCCGCTCTGGCCGAAGCCGTTACCGGGTCCACCATGCCCTTGAAACCTTTGTCTGATGGCTCTTTCCATTGCAACGGCCAGGCGCTGACCCTGACCCATCCACTCGGCCTGCCGCCCCTTCTGAAGGGATCCACCGTGGTCTTCGGAGCATCGGGCAATCCCGGAAACCCACCTCGGGGCCTCAGCGAACTCCATGTCGTTGCCGGTCCCGACTGCGGCCTGACCTATCCGCTGGATCCCGGTGCGGCCGTCCTGGTCGGACGGCACGGCAGCTCCGACATTACGCTGGCCGACCCCGATGTCTCGCGCCAGCACGCCGAGATTGCGACATCAGACGGTGTCGTCATGGTCCGGGATCTGGCTTCGGCCAACGGGACCCGGATCGTCACGTCTTTCATCAGCGACGCTCCGCGGGAGCTGGCCCCTGAAACGCCCTTGCGCATAGGTAACAGCCTGCTGGTTCTCCGGGGCCCGGGCCGACCGGTTGCGGCAACCACTCCGGACGGCGCCGGGCATCTGCTGGTGAACCGGCGAACGCCGCTCAGGGAGCCGCGGTCGCTGGTCACCATCGAACGGCCGGCCTCGCCCCAGCGTTCTCCCCGCCAGCGCCTGCCCTGGCTGATGGTGCTGGCGCCCCTGCTCCTGGCCGGCCCCGCAGCCCTGATCTGGCACCAGCCGGGCTATCTGCTGATCGCTGCCCTGAGCCCGCTCCTGATGCTGGCCCAATACGTCGCCGATCGGCGCAGCGGTGGTCGAGAGGCGCAGCGCCGGGCCGTCGACCATGCGGCCCTTCTCCAAGAGGCGGAACGCGCGGCGGACGTCGCCTTGCGCGCCGATGCCGAATACCTGGAAAGGGTGCACCCGGATCTGGCCCGGATCGGCGTGACCGCCCGCATCCCGACCGACGAGCTCTGGCATCGCACTCCCGAGCATCCGGCAGCGCTGACCGTACGTCTCGGCCGGGGATCCGTTCCCTCGGCCGTGACGGTGCGAGATCCGGCCGACAACGGCCCGGTTCGCACCGGAGTCGCCGGCCCGGTGCACCCAGACGCACCGGTCGTGCTGGACCTGAAGGCCTTCCGGGTGATCGGAGTCAGCGGGCCGCGGGAGACCGCGCTCGGGACGGCGCGCGCGATCCTCGGCCAGCTCGCCGTCCTCCACTCGCCGCGGGATCTGACCATCAGCCTGCTCGGTAGCTGGTCCACCGGGCCGACCGGAGACTGGGACTGGCTGACCTGGCTTCCGCATCACGTGGCAGCCGAACCGATCGAGGCGAACGAGCGACGGCCCGGCCGGGCAAGCGTCCTGATCCTGGACGGCGCTCAGCGGCTGCGCCGACGCCCGGAGGTGGCCGACCTTCTGAACGGCGCATCCGCGCCGGCGGAGGGGGCGACCTCGGGGTCCGTCCGGATCGTCATCTGCCTCGCCCCTGATGAGTCTTCGCTGCCCTTGGAGTGCACCGCCACCGTGGTGCAGAACGCTGCGGGCGACCAGGCCGTGCTGCGTCGCTTCGGCCAGCCACTCCTGGAGTTCCGGGCCGACCGGACCGGCTCCCGCTGGATCACCCGGCTGGCCCGTGACCTGGCCCCGCTGAAAGACGCCACTCCAGACCAGGAGAACGCCGTCCCGCGCCAGGTACGGCTGCTCGATCTGGTCCGGCACATCGATCGCCGGGAACCACTCGACCCGGCGGCTCTGGCCCGGTCTTGGCTGTCGGATCGCACTTCGCCTGGCCTGGCGGACGGAAGACCAGTGATCCGCGTCGTCCTTGGCGCCGCGGTGAACGGCGCGGTAACCGTCGACCTCCGGACCGACGGGCCCCATGTCCTGATCGGCGGAACGACCGGTGCGGGCAAGTCGGAGCTGTTGCAGACCCTGATCGCCTCGCTCGCCCTCGGGCACGGTCCGGAACGGCTGGTCCTGCTTCTCGTCGATTATAAAGGTGGAGCCGCCTTTCAGAAATGCGCCTCGCTCCCCCACGTGGCCGCCGTTCTGACCGATCTCGACCCGCGGTCGGCCCGGCGCGCGCTTTCCTCCTTTACTGCAGAACTGCGGCGCCGCGAAGAATTACTCCGGCGTTCCGGAACCTCGGACATCGATCGCTACGCCATTCATCAGGCCGGTGATCCGGCCGCCGAGCCGATGCCGCGACTGGTGGTGATCGTCGACGAGTTCCGTGTGCTGGTCGATGAGCTGCCCGAATTCGTGGCCGGCCTGATTCGGATCGCCACGGTCGGCCGCTCTCTGGGGGTCCATCTGGTCCTGGCCACCCAGCGACCGGCGGGCGTCGTCTCGCCGGACATTGCGGCGAACGTCAATCTGCGGATTGCCCTGCGGGTGCGCGACCCGGCGGACTCCCGTGACCTGATTGCCGATCCCGTGGCTGCCGACCTGCCCGCCATTCCAGGCCGGGCCCTGATGCGCGCCGGGGCCGCCGCTCCCGTGCTCTTCCAGACCGCTCAGGTCAGTGGGCGAGAAGAAGCGGACGAGGTGAACGCCCCGCCCAGCGTGCATCTACTCCGCCCCGGCAGCACTGTTCCGGAGCCGACCACGGCGACCCCGGTGGGTCCGCCTCCGGGTCCGTCCGATCTGGAGCGCATCGTGGCCACGGTCCGGGCCGCAGCCACCGCACTCGGTCTGTCACCCGTCCGAGCGCCCTGGCTTCCCGAACTACCGGATGAACTGGCACTGGAGGAGTTGGGTAAGGCTCCTGGTCCCTGGTGTCTGCCGTTCGCCCGGATCGACCTGCCGGAACGGCAAATACAGGAGACGGCGACCTGGGATCTCACCGCTGGGCACTTGGCCGTCGTGGGTGGGCCTCGCTCCGGACGTTCGACTCTACTGCGCGCTCTCTGCGCTGCCGCCCAGAGCTTCACCGATCTCAATATCCATGTCTATGTCCTCGACACCACCGGACGGCTGGCCGATCTGGACCGTGCCGGAACAACGCACGGCGTGATCCGGCCGGACGACCATGAGCGCGTCGGGCGTTTACTGCGAAGGCTGGTCCAAGAGGTACGCGACCGGCAGGGGCCGGCCTCGGGAGATCCGGTGCTGCTCTGCATCGATGGCTGGGAGGCCCTGCTGTCCGCCTGGGCCGAGCCGGGTCATGCCGCGTTCCTGGAAGATCTGCTGCGCGTGCTGCGGGACGGCCCGGGCGTCGGGGTCTGCGCTGTCGTCACCGGCGGCGTCCCGCTCCTGACCGGACCGAACTCGTCCCTGTTTACCCAACGGCTGGTGCTGACCTTGCCGGATCCTGCGGACGCGATGATGGTCGGCGTCCCCACCGCTCTGGCCCGGAGCAGCGGCCCGCCGGGACGAGGTCTCTGGCTAGCCGCCGGACAGAACGAGTTTCACGTCGTCCAAGTGGCGAAAGCCGGTCCGTCACAACCGCCGAGCCGCCCCCGGGCGGAGGACGCGTGGGATGTGCCAGCGTTACCGACTCGCCTTTCCCGCGCTGAACTCCCGAGACTGGATCCGCACGGCCGGCGGCGTCCGGGGGTGGTCCCCATCGGCCTCGGCGGTCAGCGGATACGTCCGGTCTGGCTGGACCTGGCTGCTGCGCCCGTCACCTTGGTGCTCGGCTCCCGAGGGAGCGGCCGGACCACCGCAATTCGCAGTCTGGCCGAGGGTCTCGAGGAGAACGGACACCCGTCGATCGTGCTCTCAGCCCGGGCCGCCCGACGCTCCGATGCCGTCGCCGACGTGGCCGCCCGCCTGGCCCGGACACCGGAGCTGATCGTCCTCCTGGATCTTCCGGACGGGCCCGACCTGATCGGACCGGGCACCGACGAATTGGCCGGAGTGCTGGCGGCGCACCTCGCCGGAACGCACGGAACCGAGGGGCACCTGGTGCTGACCGCTTCCGGCCCCGAGCTGGCGGGTGCCTATCGCGGTGTCCTCACGCTGGCCCGTGACGTTCAGCAGGGCCTGATCCTCGGCGCGGTCTCCCCGGGCGACGGCGATGCGTTCGGGATTCGCCTGGATCGCCGCCCGGCTGGGCCGCCGGGCCGAGGCCTGCTGATCAGAGCCGGCGAAATGGTCTCGATTCAGGTCGCGCACCCGGTCGGTACGGACGACGCACAGGCTGGGGGCCGGGGATCCGGGGCGTTCGCCACCGGCATTTCCCGAAGCGCCGAAATCATTTCGCAGAGCGACGAGACGATCCGGCAGATGACGAAATCATCACTCTTCCCGCCGCCCGCGAGGCCAGTGTGACGATATGCAAGCACTCTCCAGCAGGTTGTGACCTACAGCAACGAGCCTTCAAAATGGCGGCGACTAGTGCGTTGGTTACGTCGACATACACAACTCAGTGTGTTCTATCCTTGCCGCATGGTGACATCGGTCTCGTTCAGTAACGAACGAACCGCGCACCGCTACAACATGTCGGGTTCTCCGTGGTCAGGGAAGGGTGTGGGCAGGATTTCGCTCGGCAGCCGCTCCGAGACCGTCCGGAGCACGGACACCGTAGATCTGCGGGTGCCCGCCGATCCGGCCTACCTGGCCATGATCCGCACGGCCACGGCCGGCCTGGCGACCCGCCTGGACCTGACCCTCGACGAGATCGAGGACCTGCGGATAGCGGTCGACGAGGCGTGCTCCCTGCTCCTGCAGGGTCGCGCCCATCCCGGGCAGGCGCTGGACGCCGGCTTCGAGGTGGGCCCGCCCGGCAGCGGCACGCTCTCCATCCTCATCACCGGCCCCCTCGACCGGCTTCCTGAGGGACGGGGCTACGCCTGGTCCGTCCTGAAGGCGCTGGCCGGCGAGGTCGTCACCGGCGTCGGGGAGAACGGCGCCTGGATCAAGCTGACGTACGTCGGACGGGGAGACCAGTGATCCAGCAGCAGGAGACGACGCTCAGCGTGCTGCAGCGAACCCCCCGGCAGGACAGCTCGCCCGAGGCCGAGACCGGCCGGTCGGCCGCCACCGAGGACACCACCATCTCCGATCAGCAGGAAGATCCCACCCCGCAGACCGGCACCGTACAGACCGGCTCTGTACAGACCGGCTCTGTACAGACCGGCACCGTGCACACCGCGGACGGCACTCCGGCCGAGGCGGCTGCCACCGAGACCACGCCGACCACGCCGACCGCGCCGGTCCGGGCTCCGCACCGCCGCACTGCGGTCCGCACCACCGACTCACCCCGAACGGTCGCCGCCCGGCTGCGGGACGAGGCCGACGACTCCGACGAGGCGCCCGAGTCGAGCCGCCGCCGCGGGCGGCACGTCCGGGAGGACTCGGACGAGAACGCGCCGCAGCTGGATCCGAACCTGCTCCGGCTGGCCGCGCTGTCGCCGACCGATCCGCAGTACCAGCAGCTGCGGCGCACCGTGATCGAGACGCATCTTCCGCTGGTTCACCACCTCGCCCAACGCTTCAAAGGCCGCGGCGAACCCTACGACGACCTCGTCCAGGTCGGCACCATCGGCCTCCTGCACGCCGTCGACCGCTTCGACCCCCAACGCGGCGCC
>JODP01000031.1 GCA_000719025.1 Kineosporia aurantiaca JCM 3230 | reverse complement strand
GAAGTCCATGATCACGGCGGGGTTGCCGGGCGGCGGGGGCAGCTGGGGCGGGGGCAGCTGGAGCGGGGGGTAGCTGGGGCGGGGGTTAGCTGGGGACGCGGTCGTCGGCGGCGCGGCGGGGGGTGGGGATGCCGGCGGTGCGGGGGGCCGGGCTGACGAACGGGTCGCTGGCCCGCAGCTCCTCGATCGGCCGGGGCGGGGAGAACAGGAAGCCCTGGGCCAGTCGGCAGCCGTACTCCAGCAGCAGCTCGGCCTGCCGCCGGGTCTCCACCCCCTCGGCGATCACCTCAAGGCCGAGTTCCGCGGCCAGCCCGAGCATCGAGCGGACCAGCACGTCGTCCTCGGCCTGCTGGCCCAGGCCCCAGACGAACTTCCGGTCGATCTTCAGGATGTCCACCGGCAGCCGGGACAGGTACTGCAGCGAGGAGAAGCCGGTGCCGAAGTCGTCGATCGCCACGTGCACCCCCTCCGAGCGCAGCAGCTCCAGCCGGGACGCGGTGCGGCCGAGGTCCTGGATCGCGGCCTGCTCGGTGATCTCCAGGGTGAGCCGGTCGGGGGCGATCCCGCTCTCCTGCAGCGCCTGCATGGTGATGTCGAAGAAGTCGGTGCCGACCAGCTGCTGGGCCGAGACGTTGACCGCCATCCCCATCTTCTCGTCCCGCCAGCCGGCCAGCTCGCGCAGCGCCTCGCGCAGCACCCAGGCCCCCATCGGGACGATCAGGCCGCTCTCCTCGGCCACCGGCAGGAACTGCGCGGGTGACCAGGTCTCGGCCCCGACCGGCCAGCGGACCAGCGCCTCGAACCCCTCCCAGCGCCGGGTGTGCAGATCGACCACGGGCTGCAGGTAGACGGTCAGGCCCTCGTTGCGGACCGCGGTCTCCAGGGCGCCGCGCAGCCGGTGGTGCTCCATCACCCGTTCCGACATCCACGGCTCGAAGTCCACCACCCCGGCCCCGCCGCGCTGCTTGGCCCGGTACATCGCCAGGTCGGCGTCGCGCAGCACCTCCCGCGCGGTCCGGGTGACCTTCGGGTCGGCGACCACCAGGCCGAGGCTGGCCGACACCGAGGGCCGTCCGTGGGCCGACTCGTCGAACCCGTTGAACGCGGTGATCACCGCCTCGGCGGCGCTGTGGGCGGTCTCCGGGTCGGCGGGCATCACCGCGAACTCGTCGCCGCCGAGCCGGGCCACCGCGTCGCCCGGGCCGGCGGCCTGGCGCAGGCACTCGGCCGCCCGGTGCAGCAGCCGGTCCCCCTCGGCGTGCCCCATCGTGTCGTTGACCTCCTTGAAGTTGTCGAGGTCGATGAACATCACGGAGACCTGTTCCCCGGCCGCGAGCCGGGTGTTGACCGCCTCCAGGAAGGCCGTGCGGTTGAGCAGCCCGGTCAGCGCGTCGGTCTGTGCCGCGTCCACCAGCTCGCCCTGCATCCGGACCCGGTCCGAGACGTCCCGGCCGACCAGCACCGCCCCGCCGTCCTCGCGCGGGGTGATCCCCCACTCGATCACCCGCCAGCGCGATTCCTGGGCGGCCCACATGTTGCCGACCAGTCCGCTGCTGATGTCCGGCACCCCGGCCATCGCGGCCTCCTGAGGGGTCATCCCCTCGGCGGCCATCGGTTCGTCGGCGCCTCCACCGGGCAGGAACCGGGTCTCGACCCGCTGCTCGCCGCGCCGCCACTGCGGGGTGCCGGCCGAACCGGCGGCCATCCCCTGGTCGTCCGGGTGCAGGTAGTCCATCAGCGTGGTGCCGACCAGCTTCTCCGGTCGCATCGCCAGCACCCGGTGCGAGGCCGGGTTGGCGAACTCGATCACCCCGAAGTCGTCGACCTGGAGGATCACGTCCTGGGTGTCCTCCAGCAGTTCCTCGTAGAGCTCGCTGCGCGCGCTCAGGTCGTCCCAGAGCCGCTCGGTGCGCCGGGACTGGCCGACCAGGCAGCCGAACACGGCCACCCCGGTGCCGGCCATGATCACGCCGATCACCACGTCGCGGTCGAAGGGCACGGCGATGACCAGCGCGGCCAGCGGGATCGGGAGCTGCCACCAGCGCAGTTGCCGCGGCCGGGTGTCGACGTTCGGCCGGCTCCAGATCCGGCCGTTGTCGACCAGGGTGGCGACCGCCATCGTGATCCAGGTGGCGGCCCAGAACGGCACCGCCAGCTCGGTCCGGGTGGCCAGGCCGACCACGTCACCGACCATCGACAGGCCGGCCGTGGCGATCGCAGTCAGCGCCCCGCGCCGGTAGCCGGACATCACCCGGAACGCGATCCCGGTCGCCAGGCTGGTCAGCACCAGCATCGGCACGATCCAGACCAGGGTCGGGCCGATGCCCGCCCGGACCGCGACCAGGTCCTGGTTGTGCGCGATGATCCAGGCGCTGCCGACCACGCCGGCCATGGTCAGCCAGCCCTCGGACAGGATGTCGAAGTAGTCCCGGCCGGTCAGGGTCTCGGCCGGCCGGGAGTTGCCGGCCACGAAGAAGATCACCAGCACGAGCGGGCGCAGCAGGATCCAGAACCAGGTCTCCGGCAGCCCGGCGAGCACCGCGATCGCGGCACCACCCCAGAACAGGATGCCCAGGCCGGACAGGATCGTGGCCGGACGGTGGGCCGACTGCCGGCTGACCGCGAAGAACGTCAGGCCGGCAGCGGCCACGGCGACCACCGCGGTCGCGATCTGCGCAGTCAGCATCTACCCACCCGTAAGCAGCGAACTCCCCCGGGGCCCGTAGGGGTTCGACGGGCCTCCGCCTACCATCGGCCGCTGCTGACGGATGGTTGAGCCTCAGCTCAGAACCGCGCCCCTCGAGGCCGATCCGACCAGCTTGGTGTACTTCGCCAGGACCCCCCGGGTGTAGGCGTGGGCCACCGGCGCCCAGTCCTGCATCCGGGCCGCGATCTCCTCGGCCCCGACCAGCAGGTCGAGCGTGCCCTCGGCGACGTTCAGCCGGATCCGGTCGCCGTCCCGGACCGCGGCGATCGGGCCCCGGTCCACCGCCTCCGGAGTCACGTGGCCGACGCACAGACCGGTGGTGCCACCCGAGAAGCGTCCATCGGTGAGCAACAGGACGTCCTTACCCAGACCCGCGCCCTTGATCGCCCCGGTGATCGCCAGCATCTCGCGCATCCCGGGCCCGCCCTTGGGCCCTTCGTACCGGATCACCACGACATCCCCCGCCGTGATCGTCCCGTCCTCGAGAGCGTCCATTGCTGCTCGCTCCCGGTCGAACACCCGCGCCGTGCCCTCGAACACGTCGCTGTCGAAGCCGGCGCTCTTCACCACCGCGCCCTCCGGCGCCAGGGAACCGTGCAGCACGGTGATACCGCCGGTGTGGTGGATCGGCTCGGACAACGCGCGCACCACCTTGCCGTCCAGGTCGGGCGGATTGATCCCGGCCAGGTTCTCGGCCATCGTCGCGCCGGTCACGGTCATCACGTCGCCGTGCATCAGACCCGCGTCCAGCAGGGCCTTCATCACCACCGGCACCCCGCCGACCCGGTCCACGTCGAACATCACGTACCGCCCGAACGGCTTCACATCGGCCAGGTGCGGCACCCGCGACCCCACCCGGGCGAAATCGTCCAAGGTCAGCTCCACCTCGGCCTCGTGCGCGATAGCGAGCAGGTGCAGCACGGCGTTGGTGCTGCCGCCGAAGGCCATCACCACCGCGATCGCGTTCTCGAACGCTTCCTTGGTCAGGATGTCCCGCGCCGTGATGCCCTTACGGAGCAGATTGATCACGGCTTCGCCGGAACGCCTTGCGAAACCGTCGCGGCGGCGATCGGTGGCCGGCGGAGCAGCCGAACCGGGCAGTGACATCCCTAGCGCCTCGGCCGCGCTGGCCATGGTGTTGGCCGTGTACATCCCGCCGCAGGCGCCTTCCCCCGGGCAGATCGCGCGTTCCAGGATGTCCAGGTCTTCCCGGCTCATCAGACCGCGCGCGCAGGCTCCGACCCCCTCGAAGGCATCGATCAGGGTCACGTCCTTCTCGCTGCCGTCGGTGAACTTCGCCTTACCCGGCAGGATCGATCCGGCGTAGAGGAACACGCTGGCGAGGTCGAGGCGAGCGGCGGCCATCAGCATGCCCGGCAGCGACTTGTCGCATCCGGCCAGGAGCACGCTGCCGTCCAGACGCTCGGCCTGCATGACGGTTTCGACGCTGTCGGCGATCACCTCGCGGGAGACCAGGGAGAAGTGCATGCCCTCGTGGCCCATCGAAATGCCGTCGCTCACGCTGATCGTGCCGAACTCCAGCGGATAGCCCCCGCCGGCGTGCACGCCGTCCTTCACCGCTTTGGCCAGCCGGTCCAGGCTGAGGTTGCAGGGGGTGATCTCGTTCCACGAACTGGCCACCCCGATCTGCGGTTTGACCCAGTCCTCGTCGCCCATCCCGACCGCGCGGAGCATGCCCCGCGAGGCGGTGGCCTCGATTCCGTCGGTCACCTGCCGGCTGCGGGGTTTGAGGTCGTGGTCCGGCGTTCCTGAAGTCTGAGTCACGTCAGGCGACTTTACGCCGGGGTTACCCATCAATGAGGGTCCCCCGCCCAAGGGGCGGGAGGTGCCCCCAGCTTGCGGTCGGGTTTTTCGCCGACCGCAAGCGTTCCTCATTGAGATTCAGGCGGCCTGGGTGAGCTGGGCCTGCTCCGCGTCCACCACCCGGCTCAGCGCCGGGACCTGGGAGCGGGCGAAGAGCAGGGCGCCGACGATCAGGACGACCCCCGGAACCTGCCCGGCCAGCACGCTCTCGCCGACCTTGGACACCGGCGTCTCCATCACCACCACGCCGCGCAGCACCGCCTCGAGCGTCAGGGCGAACCCGAACACCGCCGTGACCAGACGCTCCCGACGGCGGAACTCGGCCGAGTGGTCCCAGGCCGCGGCGTAGGCGATCGTGCGCTGCGGATCGCCGCCGGTGGCCATCGGGGTGGCCGCCACGTAGACCAGCGGACGGCCGACGAAGACCGAGAAGAACAGGTACCCGGCCGCGACCAGGGTGTAGAACGACGGCTTGAGCAGGATCATCCGCGGGTCGTCGGTGACCGCCAGGAGCACGGCCGAGAGCAGCAGTTCGAGGGCGATCAGGATGGCCAGGCCGTCGATCCGGCGGTTGCGGATCACCACGTAGACCGCGCGCAGCCCGGTCACCAGGCCGGCCAGGGTGAGCGCCCAGGTGTCCGGCACGCCGAGGCCGGCCAGGACGAAGTAGCCGGCCACCGGCACCACGAGGTCCAGGGCGAACGGGGCGAAGGCCCGGGCCCGGGCCGCGAAGGAGGGCTGCGGCGCGGTCGGCACGGTTGCGGGAGCATTGGTCTCGGACATGAGTCAGCCTTTCGGGTCGGGCTCTTCCGGAGGTTTGCGCCAGGGCTCGGCCGTGATCGGGACATCCCCCCGGACCGCCCTGGCGATGGAACTCTCGAGCTTGAGCAGCAGATCGGCGAGCAGCTGGATCTCGTCCTCGTCCCAGTCGGCGGTGAACAGCGTCCACCGTTGCAGGCCCCGCTCGTTCAGCACGGCCAGCTTCTCCTCCCCGGCCGGCGACACCTGCAGGAACAGGGACCGCCGGTCTTCCGGATCGGTCTCCGCCCGCAGATCTCCCGCGGCCGTCAGGGCCTGCACCTGCTGGGTGATCGCGGCCCGGGACAGGCCCAGGTGATCGGCCAGATCCTTCGGTCGCACCCGGCCGGCCCGGCGGACCGCCTCGAGCAGGGCGAGATCCCGGGCGCCGGGCCGTTTCCGGCTCGCCCGCCCGACATTGCCGGTCACCCGGACCAGTACCTCGGTCATCCGGGCGACCTCCTGACGACGCCGCTCGGCTTCTTCAGGCATGCCTGAACTCTAGACTCGTTAATTAAGTAAATCAACTAGTAGGGACGATCGGAGCCGGCTTAGTAGCCGGCCAGCCCGTGAAGCACCTCCGGCACGTACTGGTAAATCCTTTCGCCGAAGGCGGTCAGGCCGTCGCCGTGACCCATGGCCGGCTCCTTCGTCGCCTCCTGTACGGCGGCCCGGCCCAGCTCGGCGCCGTCGGCACCGAGGAAGCGCACCGAGACCACATCCGTTCGATCGGTGCGGGCGAGGTCGTCCCGAGCCGCCGAGGTGGTCACCCCATCCGGCCCGGTCCATTCGACCGTCCGCGTACCCACCGGCCCAAGGGCCGCCACCGCGCTCACTTCGCCCTCGTTCACCCGCTCGGGGGTGAGCTTCTCGTCCTCCGACGGCGCACTCGTGGAACTACCGGTGGTCTGCCACGCGATGGACAAGGTGGAATCGTCCCCAGCCGGAAAGATCTGCGCCACATCCAGTTCCGAGACCGGCGATCCGTACGGAGAAGCGGTGTGCCCCGCCACCAGAACCCGGGCACCGCTGGGCAGATCCAGGACCCCGATCAGGGCCCGGTGGCGGTGCTGCCCGTCGATCGCTCCGGGTTCCTGGGCCAGAAGCTTCCAGCGGCCCTCGGCCGGAGTCTGCCGGGTACTGCGCCAGGCGAGTTCGGCCAGACCGGCGATGGTGGCCTGCTTCGCGACCGGCCCACCCCGCTCGGGACGCCGGTCGATCGGGGGCTGGTCGCCGCCCTCGGCCTCGACGACGAAGTCCCGATACGCCAGCCCGGGGATCACCACCGCGTAATGCCCGGGCCGGTCGACCGCTCCCTCGTAGACCCCGTCCTCGCCCTCAATCCGGCGACTGTGCTGCGTGACCTCTCCGTCGGCAGCAATGGTCGGCGGCTCCTGCAGGACGACCTCGTGGTCCTGGTCGAGGACGGCGTAGAAGGCCCGGTCCGGAGCCGACGGATCCGGTTGCCCGAACACGGTGCTGGTGTCCGGGGCATGCACCAGGACGAGTTCACCGTCCGGTTCCCGGTTCTCCTGCATGCCGGAGGGCTCCAGATCCTTGGGCGCGTCGCCCCGCTTTCCCTGGTACTGCATCACATAGCGGACGGCGTTGCCATGGGTGTCGGTCCACGTGCCCTCGACCTCGACCAGCCGCTGGTTCCCGATGTCCGAGGCATACAGCACCCGGCTGTCGCGACCCGGCTCCTTCCCCTCCGAGACCGGGAGGCCCAGGTCGGAAACCCCGGTCCGGGCCACCCACTCCCGCAGATCGGTCAGCCAGGCCTCGTCCCCGGACAGGGACCCCCGCACCCGATTCCCGTACCGAGCCGGCGCCCCGGTCCGGTCCGGCGCGAGCACCACGTTCTGCACCACGATCAGCGCCGCCACCACCGCCGCCGCGGTGGCCACCAGGACGGTGACCCGACGCCGACGGCGCACCTGGGAACGCCGGAAGAAACCCTGGATCTGCGCCCAGGGCGGCATCGGGGCGGGCCGGGCCGCCAGTTCCCGGTCGACGTCGTCGAGCAGGGCCCGCACCTCGCGGGCCAGTTCCTCGTCCGCAGCCCGCATCAGGCGACCTCCTCGACGGTGAGCAGCCCGCGGATCTCCGGGTGCTTGCGCAGCTGGGCAATGGCCTTGGACAACTGGGACTTCACCGCGCCGCTGGAGATCCCGAGCAACTGCGACGTCTCCTCCACCGACTTGTCCTCCCAGAGCCGCAGCACCACGATCGTGCGCTGCCGGGGAGGCAGATCCCGCAACGCCGCCCACAATCCGGCCCGCAGAGCCTGGGACTCGGCGTGGTCTCCCGGTGCCGCTGGAGGGCTGAGAAGACTGTCCAACGAGGTCTCCGGATGCGTCTTACGACGCCGCCGAGAGGCTGCGGTGTTCGCGACCGCGGCGCGCACGTAGCCCTCCGGCGATTCCCCTCGGATCTTGTCCCACCGACGCCAGCACTTCTCCAACGCGACCTGGACCACGTCCTCCGCGATCTGGTGGTCTCCGGTCAGGAGGAACGCGTACCGGTGCAGCACACTCCAGCGCGCACCCACGAACCGGCGGAAACTGACCTCGGCCGGCTCTTGGTCCCGTTCCTGGGTCTGCGCGCGGCCTTCCCGCAGGAAGTCGGCCGGGCCGACCGCCGACACCGGCTCGGACAACAGGCGCCGCCACCGCAGCGCCGCAATCCATGCCATCACTTGAGCCCTCCGAGGCCGACGAATCCGGGACGCCCTTGAAGACGCCGGCCGCCGTCCAGAAGGTTTCCACCCTCCGCCCGGCTTCCTCCCGCATGCCAGACTGCGCCAGGTGACCAGCCCCGTCCTCATCGCCTGCGCCCACGGCACCCGCTCGACCGAGGGTAGATCGGTGGTAGAGCAGTTCCGGGCCGATCTGGCCGCGGCCCGGCCGGGCCTACGGGTCGAGGCCGCCCACGTCGACGTGCAGGAACCCTTCGTCGCCGACGTGGTGGCGGCGCTGCGGGACGAGGGTGGCGCGCCGATGGTGGTGGTGCCGCTCCTGCTCTCCACCGGATTCCACGTGAAGAAGGACATCGGCGCCGCGGTGGCGTCCGCGCCGGGCCGGGCCCGGGCCGCCGCCCCGCTCGGTCCGGATCCCCTGCTGATCCGGGTGCTGCAGGACCGCCTGGCCAAGATCGGGGCCGGGCCGGACGACGTGATCGTGTTGGCGGCGGCCGGTTCCAGCGATCCCGAAGCGAGCGTTGCGGTGGGGCAGATGGCTTCGGCGCTCTCGAAGGCCCGGGGCGACGCCGTGGTCGAACCGGCCTATGTGGCAGCCGGGAGCCCGACCGTTGCCGAGACGGTTTCTGCGCTGCGGGCGGCGCACCCGACCGCTCGGGTGACGATCGCCAGTTACCTGCTGGCTCCCGGCCAGTTCGTCTCCCGGCTTGAGGAGGCCGGGGCCGACCTGGTCACCGCCCCGCTGGCTCCGCACCCGGCCCTGATCGAGCTGACCCTGAACCGGTTCGACGTGGCCCTTTCGGGGGTCTCGTAGGGAGCGGAGCGGACCGGCAGGATCGACGGGTGAAGAATTCCCGCACGGTCGCCGCCGGGTCCCTGTTCGTGGTCGCGCTGGCCGGGTACCTGGTCACCCCGGAACCCCGGCCGACGTCGGCACCGGTGGCCCACATGGTTGCGACGGCCCGGATCCCGAAGGTGACACTCGGCAAGACCCTGGCCACGAAGCTGGATGTTCCTTGGGGAATCACCTTTTTGGCGAGCGGGTCGGCGCTGGTCGCGCAGCGCCCCAGCGGAACGATCGTGCGGATCGGGCCGAAGGGGCAGCGGGCCAAGGTCGGTACGGTGCCGGGGGTCGATGACGACGGGGAAGGTGGCCTGCTCGGGCTGGCGTTGAAACCCGGTGCGAAGCCGACCAAGAAGAAGCCGGTGGCCCTGTACGCCTACCTGACCACCAGCAAGGACAACCGGGTCGTCCGGATGAGTTACAACGGCGCCACTCTCGGCAAGCCCAAGGCCGTCCTCACCGGAATCCCCAAGGCGGACCATCACAACGGCGGCGCTTTGGTGTACGGGCCGGACGGACGCCTCTACATCGGCACCGGGGACGCCGGGAACACCGAGAATGCGCAGAACAAGCGCAGTCTCGGCGGGAAGATTCTGCGGATCACCCCGAGCGGGGCGATCCCGAAGGACAACCCGGTCAAGGGCTCGCCGTTGTACTCGTTCGGGCACCGCAACGTGCAGGGTCTGGCCTTCGACGCGAAGGGCCGGCTCTGGGCGACCGAGTTCGGGCAGGACACCTGGGACGAGTTCAACCGGATCCTGGCGGGCCGCAACTACGGCTGGCCGGTGGTCGAGGGCAAGCAGGCGCACGCCGGCTTCGTCGCACCCAAGCTGCAATGGCATACCGATCAGGCCTCGCCGAGCGGGCTGGCGATCGCCGGCGGAGTCGCCTATCTGGGAGCGCTGCGCGGCGAGCGACTGTGGGCGGTGCCGTTGAAGGGTAAGGGCGTAGGGACGCCGAAAAGCCTCCTTCGCGGTCGCTTCGGTCGCCTGCGGAACGTGGTCGCCACCCCCGATGGCAAGCACCTGTGGGTGACGACCTCGAACACCGACGGGCGGGGCGCCCCCTCGGCCCAGGACGACCGGGTGCTGCGGCTCGACCTGAGCTGAATCTCAGGCCAGGGCCCGTTCGAGCTGACGCTCGAACGGACGTTCGTGGAGTCCGGGGACCTCGGACGGATGCATCTTCTCGGCCCCGCCGGGCTGCTGCGCGATCGTGTTCCGGACCAGATCGGTGGCCTGCGCGGGCGGTTCGTAGACCACCCGGGCCGGGGTCTTCAGCACCGCCCGGTTCAGCACCAGGGCCAGGTAGATCGCGGGCACGGTGAGCAGGATCGGCAGGAACCACTTGATCGCCTGCACCCCGGCGCTGGTGGCCACCTGGTCCAGCACGAACACCATCAGCACCAGCAGCGGGGTGTGGGCCAGGAAGATCGGCAGGGTGCGCGAGCCGAGGTAGCTGAACAGCTTGATGTTCTGCAGCAGCAGCGCCACCCCGATGCCGGCCACCAGGCCGAACAGGCGCACCACGAGCCCGACGCCGGGCAGGTAGATCAGCCCGGTGACGTAGGTGAGGGTGGCGATCGCCAGCCAGCCCCCGGTCGCGGCCAGGGCCAGGGGTTTGGTCAGCCGGTTGGCCAGGGTCAGCAGCAGCGGGCGGTAGTAGCTGCCGATCACGAAGAACAGGTAGTACTTCAGGAAGCCGTTCCAGCCCAGGTTGACCTCGGGGATCAGGTCGGAGAAGGCGACGGACGCCATCAGCGCGCCCACCGCGAGCTGCGGGGCCAAGGGAAAACGCGAGGTCAGCCGGGTGATCACGAAGAAGATGGCCAGGGCCCAGATGAACCAGAGCTCGAACCGGGGCCGGGCCGGGGACAGCGCCAGCGAGACCACCATCCGCACCGGGGTGAGCTGGTCGCCGGTGATCTGCGCGGCCACCACGGCCTCGAAACTGCCCACCACCTGCCAGATCGCGAAGACCCAGCCGAGGAAGAAGACCTTCTTGGCGATCAGGTCGGCCCACGAGGCGTAGAGCCACTTGGTCGCCAGAATCCCCGCGCACATGAAGAACAACGGCATCCGCAGGGTGCTGACCACCTCGTTGATGTCGTCCCAGAGGCCGATCCGGATCGGCGCCTCCTGCACCCACTGGGTGGCGTGGATGAAGACGACCAGGATGATCGCCAGTCCGCGGGCGGTGTCGATCCAGGCCAGACGCTGCTTCTTGCCCGGCTGGCCCGACTGACCTGGCTGGCCTGGCTGGCCTGGCTGGCCTGGCTGACCGGTCTGCTCGAGGTTCGGCAGCCGGTCGTCCCGGACCGGCATCGACTGCTGGTAGGCCTGGTTCGGCCGCGGCTGCGAATTCGGGTCACGCGGGCCGTAGTAACCCTGCGGGAGCTGCTGGGGACGCGGATCCCGGTTCGGTTGCTGGGGTTTGAACAGGGATTGCGGAGTCGCCGGGCGGGCCAGGTCTCTCAGCCACAGCGCATCGGACGCATCCCGCGCCCGCTCCTGCTGCTCCCGCTGTTCCTTGGACTGCGGCACGGGACGCTGGTCGTACCGCGGATCACGCTGGGACGCCTCGGGCTGCTGTTCGTCATACCGCGGTTGGTCGCGGCCCTGCTCGCCATACCGCGGTTGGTCGCGGCCCTGCTCGCCATACCGCTGTTCACCGCGGCGCGGGTCGTCATACCGCGGTTCATCGCTGCCCTGTTCGTCATACCGCGGCTCATCGCGGCCCTGTTCGTCATACCGCGGCTCATCGCGGCCCTGTTCTCCGCGGCCCTGTTCTCCGCGGCTCTGTTCTCCGCGGCCCTGTTCGGCATACCGCCGGTCGTCGCGGCGCGCTTCGTCGCGGCGCGGAACGTCGTTGTAGCGCGGAGCGGCCTGCGGTGGTGCCGCCTGACGGGAGGACTCAATCTGCGACCAGAAAGCCTCGGAACTGCGCGGAGACGGCGCGGGCCGAGTCTGCTCGTCCTGCGGTTCATCCGTAACCGGATCAACAGAACGGGCTTTGGGCCGGTATCCATCCCGAGCCTCGCGGCCCCGGCTGCTCTCCCCCGACGAACCGCGGTTCCATGCCTCCCCGCGCGAGCGCTGGGGAAGCACCTCCTCGACAGCACTACCTTGGGGCGCGCGCTCCTGCCGGGTGCCTTGCCGGAAGCCGGCTACCTGCCCATCCCGCGCGTCAATGCGTCCTTCATCGGAGCGGTTACCCTCGCGCGACGGAGGACGCGTCTCCCGCGCGTCGTGACCACGAGCCGACTCGTTCTGTCCCCGACCACGTTCTAGGGCATCGGACCGCCGGCCGTTACCCCGTGCGTCCATTGGTAAACCAGGAGCATCCAACGGAGGCCACGTAGCCCCCGGAAGGTGCCGCACAATCGGAGCCATCTCGGCGCCCGACGGGTTTTGCGGCTCAGGGTAAGGCGCTTGGCGGGCAACTGGCGCCGGCTCGGGGGTACGCGAGGGCCGGACTTCTGGAGCAGGCTGAACCACGGGAGCGGCCTGCTCGGACTCCTGTTGCTGCTGACGGAGCAACGCTTCGGCTCGACGCCGTTCGGCGCGGCTCTGATACTGCGGCTGCGGCTGCTCTTGTTTCGGCGGCGGGGGATTCGCGCCGCTAGGGGTAGGAGCTTGGTCACCCGACTGCTGGAACTCCGGCAGGTAGGCGTTCAGCGGGCGGTAGAGCGGCTCCACGGAATCCGAACCAGGCAGGTAGATCTCGCCCGAGCGCTCCCGGCGGCCCTGGATCGCGTCCACGATCGGCATGCCGTTGGGCGTGGTGATCGCGGCCGCCCGACGCCCGTGACCGTTGTGCTCAGGCAGAGGCTCGAACTCGCCCGCCCAACGGGACTTCCCCGCCGCAGCTCGGTGCCCATCAGCCCGGTGCCCATCAGCGCGGTGCCCATCAGATCGGTGCCCGTCGGAAGGACGTCCCGGACTCGGGTGCGGATCAGCGGGGAATTCGTCGGGGGCAGTGGCCGGATCCGAATGACGCGCCGCCCGTCGACCGCTGGAGGCAGACCGGGGCTCGTGCAGGTCCGCCATCCGATGGCTCCTCGCCTTTCCGTCGCGTTGAGCGTCCTGCCCAGCCTGAAGGCAAGGGGCCGCCCCGACGTTATCGATAGATTTGCGGCGTAGAGCGGCTTAAGGCGGTCTTTTACCTAAAATTAGGCTTTTGCTGCACAACCTATACGTACGCCGGACGTCTGCGGCCGGAGTCAGCCGCGGCCCAGCCGGTCGGCCATCGCGGCCAGGTCACTGGCGTTCATCGCGTGACCGTAGTGCAGGCCCTGCCCGAAGCCGACGCCCATCCGGCGCACCAGATCGTCCACCTGGCTGGTCTCCACGCCCTCCACCACCACGCTCACGCCCACCGTGCGGCTCAGGTCGAGCACCGCGCGGGTGATCGCCCGCGAGCGCGGCTCGGAGATCAGGCTGCTGGTCAGCGCGCGGTCGATCTTGAGGATGTCGGCGGGCAGGCGCTGCAGGTAGCCGAGCGCCGAGTACCCCGTGCCGAAATCGTCGATGGCAATGGTGAATCCGAGCGCGGCCAGACGGTGCAGGGTCTGCGCGGCCTGCCCCTCCTCCACCAGCACCTGCTCGGTGACCTCGATCACGAACTGGTCGTGCGGCGCCCCGTGGGCGGTCACCGCCTCCTGCACCACCTGGTGGAAGCCGGGCACCCGGAGCTGGACCGGGCTGACGTTACAGTTGATCCGCAGCCCGCGGTCGAACAGACCCTCCTTGACCGCGCTGCTGAGCGTGGCCTCCATGATCTGCTCGCCGATGTCGACGACCAGGCCGGTCTGCTCGGCCACGGTGATGAACTCGTCCGGGCCGACCCGGCCGAGCTGCGGATCGGTCCACCGGGCCAAGGCTTCGGCTCCGGTCACCACCCCGCGGCGCAGGTCCACGATCGGCTGGAACTGCACGGTGATGGCGCCGGTCTCGACCGCGGTGCGCAGTCGTTCCTCCACCCGCAGCCGGCGCTGGCGGATCCGGGCCACGCCGACGTCGTAGACCTCGACCCGGTTACGGCCGGTGGCCTTGGCCACCCGTAGCGCCGCACCGGAGGCGGAGAGCGCCCCGAGCGGGTCCACCACCGTTGGCGCCGCCGGCTCGATCTCCTCCGCGTCGTCCTCCTCTTCCTCCTCCGGAAGGGAGATCACGACGTCACCGATCGTGGCGTTGGCATCGACGGCGGCCACCCCGATGCTGGCCGAGACCTCGACCCGGGTAACTCCTTCGACGTCGGCGGCGGACTGTCGTACGGCCGTGACGACGGTCTGGCCGACCTGGATGCCGATTTCGATGCTGCCCGGCAGCAGCACTGCGAACTCGTCCCCGCCGAGCCGGGCCACCAGCGCGTTCCCCGGGACTGCGGCGGTCAGCCGGTGCGCGACGGCGGCCAGCAGCTTGTCGCCGGTGGCGTGCCCGAGCAGGTCGTTCACGTCCTTGAAGCCGTCCAGGTCGACGGTCAGCAGGCACCACGGCTCACCGTGCTGCAGCCGGGCCATCTGCGCCTGCAGCACCCGGCGGTTGGCCAGACCGGTCAGCGGGTCGGCGGTGGCCTCCTCGTTCAGCCGGTGCAGCAATGCCGAGCGGATCCGGGTGTTCAGCAGCTCGCGGCCGCCGAACACGATTACCGCGATCATCACCAGAACCAGCGCGACCCGGTCGGTGTCGTCGGCGATCAGCAGCGCGGCGAGCGAGAACATCAGCAGCACGAGGCTGACCGTGGTGGTGATCACGACCCCGCGGGCGTCCGGGTCGACCGGGCCGCCGCGGTCGTCGGGCGGGCTCGGTTCGTAATGCAGCAGCCCGTAGACGATCACCGGCCAGGCCAGGCACCAGAACAGCGCCGCCCACCAGGGCCAGGTGTCGCCCGGGGTAAGACCGGCCCGGGTCGTCACCAGGTCGCCAATCGTGTAAAGCCCGGCCCCGAAAGCGGCGATCAGCAGGTTGCGGTCGAGGTCGCGGACGTAGGCCAGGGTGGCGAAGCAGATCACCGTGAGATCGGCGATCAGCACCAGCACCGCGCTGACGCCCTCCAGGTCGACCGGACGCCCGGTCAGCACCGTGCCGAACGCGAAGTGCCAAACGGGGAGCGCGACCGTGACTCCGAGCAGGACCGAGTCCAACCCCAGACGCCAGGCCGGGTTACGGCCGGGTCGAGTGCGGGGTACCAGGAGCAGACCCCACACCCCCAACGGCGCGGCGATGAACGCCACCGCGTCCCCGACCGCCGGGAAACTGCTTCCGGTGGCGGTGTTGATCAGCTGACCGGTACCCCAGAGGACGAGCGCGGCGCCGATGATCTGCCGGTAACGGACCGGGGTGACCGGGATTTGGGGGGCCGGGATCGGGGTGGCCGGAGCCGGGGTCGGCCGGGTGCCGCGCCAGGCCAGCAGGACACCACTGGCCAGCGCGACGACACCGCTGAGGAGGGTGGCCAGACGATGGGCCCCCGCCCCCTGTTCCACACCGGCCACGGTCAGCGCCCCGGCCCCGGCGACGGCCAGGACCGCGACCAGCCAGACCGCGCTGTCCTCAGCGGCGAACGGACCGCGCGGCGCGGTGGGCTTCACCGCGCCGCGCGCCATGCGAGCAGCAACTCAGGCGTCCGCGTCCGGGGCGAGCCGTTCCAGCACGAGCTCGCGCACCCGGGCCGCGTCGGCCTTCCCCCGCATCTCCTTCATGACCGCACCGATCAGGGCACCCGCGGCCTGGATCTTGCCGGCCCGGATCTTGTCGGCGACCCCCGGGTTGGCCGCGATCGCCCGCTCGACCGCCTCACCGAGCGCACCGTCGTCGGAAACCACGACCAGGCCACGCTGCTCGACCACCTGCTCGGGGTCGCCCTCACCGGCCAGCACCCCTTCGAGGGCCTGCCGGGCCAGCGTGTCGGTCAGCTTGCCCGCGTCCACCAGGGACTGCAGCTGGGCGATCTGCGCGGGTGTGACCGGCATCTCGGCCAGCGGCTTCTCCTGCAGGTTGGCCAGCCGGGAGAGCTCCCCGGTCCACCACTTGCGGGCGGCCGTCGACGAGGCCCCGGCCGCGACCGTGGCCTCGACCAGCTCGACCGCCCCGGCGTTGTAGAGGTCGCGCATCTCCTTGTCGGAGAAGCCCCATTCGGCCTGCAGCCGGCGCCGGCGCTCGGGCGGCGGCTCGGGCAGCGTGCCCCGAAGCTCCTCCACCCAGGCCGGGTCCGGCGCCATCGGCACCAGGTCGGGTTCGGGGAAGTAGCGGTAGTCGTCGGCGTCCGACTTCTCCCGGCCCGAGGTGGTGATCCCGGTGTCCTCGTGCCAGTGCCGGGTCTCCTGCAGGATGCTGCCGCCGTCGACCAGCACGGCCGCCTGCCGGGAGATCTCGTACTTCACCGCGCGCTCGACACTGCGCAGCGAGTTGACGTTCTTGGTCTCGGTCCGGGTGCCGAGCTTGACCGCGTCCTGGTCGGCCGCCTTGACCCGCAGCGACGCGTTGACGTCGCAGCGCATCGAGCCCTGCTCCATCTTCACGTCACTGACCCCGAGCGCCCGGATCAGCTCGCGCAGCGTGCTGACGTAGGCCTTGGCGACCTCGGGGGCCCGCTCGCCGGCCCCGGTGATCGGCTTGGTGACGATCTCGATCAGCGGGATACCGGCCCGGTTGTAGTCGACCAGCGAGTACTCCGCGCCCTGGATCCGCCCGGTGGCCCCGCCGACGTGCAGCGACTTACCGGTGTCCTCCTCCATGTGGGCGCGCTCGATCTGCACCCGGAAGACCTCGCCGTCCTCCAGCTCGACGTCCAGATAGCCCTCGAAGGCGATCGGCTCGTCGTACTGCGAGGTCTGGAAGTTCTTCGGCATGTCCGGGTAGAAGTAGTTCTTCCGGGCGAATCGGCACCAGCCCGCGATCGAGCAGTTCAGCGCCAGGCCGATCCGGATCGCCGATTCCAGGCCGGTCTGGTTGAGCACCGGCAGCGCGCCCGGCAGGCCCAGGCAGACCGGGCAGACCTGGGTGTTCGGCTCGGCGCCGAACTCGGTCGAGCAGCCGCAGAACATCTTGGTCTTCGTGTTCAGCTCGACGTGCACCTCGAGGCCGAGCACCGGGTCGAACTTGGCCAGCGCCTCGTCGTAGTCGAGGACCTCGGCGAACTGGCTGAGCGAGGTGGTCATCGGGTCGCCTCCAGAAGGTTCGGGGCCTTGTCCAGCAGCGCGGAGCCCCAGCTCTCGACGAGCAGGGCCTCCAGCGCGGCACCGACCCGGTAGAGCCGGTCGTCGGCCTGGGCCGGGGCCAGCAGCTGGATCCCGGCGGGCAGCCCGTCCTCGTCGGCCAGGCCGGAGGGCAGGGACATGCCGGGGATGCCGGCCAGGTTGGCCGGGATGGTGGCGACGTCCTGCAGGTACATCGACAGCGGGTCGTCCAGCTTGGCCCCGAGCGGGAACGCGGTGGTCGGGCTGGTCGGGCTGACCAGGACGTCGGCCTGGGCAAAGGCGGCGGTGAAGTCCCGCTGGATCAGCGTGCGGACCTTCTGCGCCGAGCCGTAGTAGGCGTCGTAGTAGCCGGAGGAGAGGGCGTAGGTGCCGAGGATGATCCGGCGCTTGACCTCGTCGCCGAAGCCGGCCGCCCGGGTGGCCGCCATGACCTGCTCGGCGCTCGGCGCGTCCACGCCCTTCGGGCCGACCCGCAGGCCGTACCGCATCGCGTCGAACTTGGCCAGGTTGCTGCTGGCCTCGCTCGGCATGATCAGGTAGTAGGCGGGCAGCGCGGCGGTGAAGCTCGGGCAGGACACCTCGACGATCTCGGCGCCGGCCTTGGTCAGCAGGGCCAGGGCCTCGTCGAACCGGGCCAGCACCCCGGCCTGGTACCCGCTGCCGTCCCCGCCGTGCAGCTCGCGGATCACGCCGACCCGGAGCCCGGCGATGCCGTTCTTCGCGCCGTCCTGGGCCGCCGCCACCACGTCCGGGTAGTCGCCGGTCAGGCTGGTCGAGTCGAGCGGGTCGTGCCCGGCCATCACCTGGTGCAGCAGGGCCGCGTCGAGCACCGTGCGGGCGCACGGGCCGGCCTGGTCCAGGCTGGAGGCCATGGCGATCAGGCCGTAGCGGGAGACCGCCCCGTAGGTCGGCTTCACCCCGACCGTGCCGGTGACGCTGGCCGGCTGGCGGATCGAGCCGCCGGTGTCGGTCCCGGTCGCCAGCGGCGCCTCGAAGGCGGCCAGCGCGGCGGCCGAGCCACCGCCGGAGCCGCCGGGGATCCGGTCGCGGTCCCACGGGTTGCGGGTCGGGCCGTAGGCCGAGTGCTCGGTGGAGGAGCCCATCGCGAACTCGTCCATGTTGGTCTTGCCGAGCACCACCAGACGGCCCTCTTTGAGCCTACGGACGACGGTGGCGTCGTACGGGGGTACCCAGCCCTCGAGGATCTTGGAGCCCGCGGTGGTCGGCAGGCCCTCGGTGGTCATCACGTCCTTGACCGCGATCGGCACCCCGGCCAGGGCCCCGAGCTGCTCACCGGCGGCCCGGGCGGCGTCCACCGCGGCCGCGTCGGCCAGCGCCTTCTCGCCCGCCACGTGCAGGAAGGCGTTCAGGTCGCCGTCCACCGCGGTGATCCGGTCCAGGTGGGCCCGGGTGACCTCGACGGCGGAGACCTCGCCGGAGGAGAGCAGGCCGGAGAGCCCGGCCGCGGTGTGGCGGGTCAGATCGTCGCTCATCAGTCCTCCTCCAGGATGCGCGGGACGCGGAAGCGCTGCTCCTGCTGGGCCGGTGCTCCCGCGAGTGCCTGCTCCGCGGACAGGCCGGGGCGCGGCTCGTCCGGGCGGGTCACGTTGACGAGTGGCATCGGGTGCGACGTGGCGGGCACGTCGTCCCCGGCCACCTCCCGGACCTGGGCCACGGCACCGAGGATGACGTCGAGCTGGCCGGCCATCCGGTCCAGCTCCTGGTCGGTCATCTCGATCCGGGCCAGTCCGGCGAGGTGGGCCACCTCATCGCGCGAGATGGCGGGCATGAGGAGCATCTCCCTTGCGTTGGGGTTGGTGCGGTCCAAGGCACAACATGGTGCGGCGTTGTGCTGCAACCAGGCAGTCTACGGTCACCACGATCTGCCCCACGCCCACGACTCCCGGAGCGGGCGGCCGCAGCCCCAACCGTTTCATGTCCGTAACCTGGAGGCCCCGATACTGGCCGTGCCCAGGTTTCCCGAAGGAGGTCCCGCCGTGTCCCAGGACGTGGATTCGACCACCCCCGTCGTCCCCGACGAGGGCACCCCGGCGCTGGCGCCGTTCAAGGCGGTGTCGGTCCGCGACGTCGACCCGGCCACGGTCACCGCCGGGCTGCCCGAGGGCGACGGCGTCGAGGTCGCGGCCCGGCACGTGTTCGGCAACCCGGACGCCGAGATCTGCGTCGTCGAGTTCGGCGACTACGAGTGCCCGTACTGCGCCGGGGCCGCTCCGGTGCTGCACGAGCTGGTCGAGGAGTCCGAGGGCCGGATCCGGCTGGTCTTCCAGAACTTCCCGCTGTTCGAGGTGCACCCCTACGCCCTGACCGCCGCCCTGGCGGCCGAGTCGGCCGAGGTCACCGGGGGCTCGGAGGTGTTCTGGAAGATGCATCACAAGCTGTTCAAGAACCAGACCCGGCTGCTGGACCGCGACCTGAAGCTCTATGCGGAGTTCGTCGGCGCCGATCCTGAGCGCGCGGCCGGCCCGGCGGCGCAGGAGTTCGCCCCGCTGGTGCAGGCCGACTACGCGGCGGGCCTGGCCAGCGGGGTCTCCGGCACCCCGACGCTGTTCATCGACGGCGCCGCGTACCAGGGCATTGTCGACGTACCGTCGCTGCGCCGGGCCACCAGCGGCAGCCCGGTCGCCCCGCGCAAGCGGCTCTTCAGCTTCCTCTGACCGCTGCTTACCTGAGGTAGGGCCGGGGGAACTGCGGCGCTGTCCAGGGCAGCGGGGGCAGCTCGGGCGGCGCGTGGTCCCCGGCGGGCGAGCAGAGCGGCATCCGCTCGCCCATGTAACGCAGGGCCCAGGCGCCGACCACGGCCGAGACCAGCGAGCCGACCAGGATGCCGATCTTCGCCTCGTCCCTCAGCAGCTGGCTGTCGAAGGCCAGGTCGGTGATGAACAGCGAGATGGTGAAGCCGATCCCGGCCAGCAGGGCGGCGCCGATCAGGTGGCCGTAGCGCACCCCGCCGGGCAGCACGCCGACCCCGGTGCGCAGCGCGAGGATGGAGAACGTCGAGATCCCGATCCCGTTGCCGACCAGCAGGCTGACCGCCACCCCGATCGTGACGGTGGAGGTCAGCGCGGCGTGCAGGGTGTCCATGCTGAGCTCGACCCCGGCGTTGGCCAGGCCGAACGCCGGGATCACGACGAACGCCGACCACGGGTGCAGCATGATCTGCAGCCGCTCGTTGGTCGAGACGGTGGCCGAGGCCGCGAGGTTGGCCAGCCGCACGCCGTCCGCCGACGGGTTCTCGATCAGCGCCCGGCCGAAGATCACCAGTTCCCGGCCCCGGGACGCCGGGGTGGACGCCGGGATCAGCAGCCCGGCCAGTACCCCGGCCAATGTCGGGTGCACCCCGCAGGCGTAGGCGGCGAACCAGAGCGCCAGGGTGAGCACCACGTACGGGCCGAGCCGCCAGTAGCCCACCCAGCGCAGCAGGCCGAACAGGGCGAGGATCCCGAGCATCACGATCAGCGGGACGATCTTGATGTGGTCGGAGTAGAAGATCGCCATCACGGTGATCGCCCCGATGTCGTCGACCACGGCCAGCGCCAGCAGGAAGATCCGCAGCCGGTCCGGGCAGCGCGGGCCGAACAGGGCGAGCACGCCGAGCACGAAGGCGGTGTCGGTGGACATCACGATGCCCCAGCCGTGCATCGCCTCCCCGCCGTCGCCGAAGATCCCGTTGATCAGCAGGTAGATGATGATCGGCACGGTCAGGCCGCCGAGCGCGCCGATCGCCGGCACGCTCATCACCCGGCGGTCGCTCAGCTCCCCGGCCCGGGTCTCCCGGGACACCTCGAGACCGACCACCATGAAGAACACCGCCATCGCGGCGTCGTTCACGAAGTGCTGCAGGTCCAGCTCGAAGACCCCGCTGCCGAGCGACAACCGGACCGGGAGCTCCCACAGGTGGTGGTAGCTCTCGCTCCACGGCGAGTTCACCCAGACCAGCGCCACCAGGCTGGCCGCCAGCAGCACCACGGCGCTGCTGGCCTCGTTGTCGATGTACCGGCGCAGGGCCGGGGTCATCGAAGGGGTGACGAAGCGCAGGGGCGGACCCGGTCGCAGACTGACGGCCATGGTCACATCCTGCACGAACCGGGATACGGACTGGTAAACGACGTCAGGCGACGGCCTTCGCGGCCGCCCGGCCCGCCGTTCTCCCGCTGAACAGGCACCCGCCGAGGAAGCTGCCCTCCAGCGCGCGGTAGCCGTGCACCCCGCCGCCGCCGAACCCGGCGCACTCGCCCGCGGCGTAGAGCCCGGGCACCGGTTCGCCGTCGGCGCCGAGCACCCGGGCGTCCAGATCGGTGTGCAGGCCGCCCAGCGTCTTACGGGTGAGCACGGAGAGCCGCACGGCGATCAGAGGGCCGGCCTTGGGGTCGAGCAGCCGCCGCTCCCCCGCTGCCCGCAGCAACCGGTTCAGCGCGAACCGGCGCACGTCGCGGATGGCCAGGATCTGCGCGTCGGTGGACGAGGGATCGACGATCTGCCGGTCCCGGTCCAGCACCGAGGCCTCGACGGTGGCCAGGTCGAGCCGGGGTTTGCCGTCCGCGTCGGGTCCGGTGGTCGCGTTCATCGCCGCGACCAGTCGGGGCAGGTCGTCCGCGATCACGAAGTCCACCCCGTTGTCGAGGAAGGCCTGCACCGGGCCGGCCGGGCCGGGCCGCACCCGGGCCAGCAGCTTCCGGATCGACTTCCCGGTCAGGTCCGGGTTCTGCTCGGAGCCGCTGAGGGTGAATTCCTTCTCGATGATCTTCTGGTTCAGCACGAACCAGCTGTGGTCGTGCCCGGTACCCCGCAGATACTCCAGCGTGCCCAGGGTGTCGGCCCCGGGGTAGAGGTGCGCGGGCAGCCGCCGGCCCTCGGCATCGATCCAGAGGGACGAGGGTCCGGGCAGGATCCGGATGCCGTGCCCGGGCCAGACCGGGTCCCAGTTGTGCAGCCCCTCGGTGTAGTGCCACATCCGGTCCGGGTTGATCACCACGCCCCCGGCCTCCTGGGTGATCCGGATCATCCGGCCGTCGACGGAAGCCGGGACGCCGGTGACCATGCTGGACGGCGGGGTGCCCAGACTCTCCGGCCAGGCGGCCCGGACCAGCTCCTGATTACCCCCGATACCTCCAGAAGTAATGACGACCGCCTGGGCGCGGAAGCTGAAGTCGTCCAGTTCCCGACGTTGCCCGGAAACCCCGCGAGGAGGCTGGTCGGTCTGCAGAACCCGGCCCTCGACCCCGCTCACCGCGCCGTCCTCGGTGATCAGCCGGTCCACCCGATGCAGGAAGGCCAGGGTCACCCGGTCCTGGGCCACGCCCTCGAGCACCCGCTTACGGAACGGCTCGACCACGGCCGGCCCGGTACCCCAGGTGACGTGGAACCGGGGCACCGTGTTCCCGATCTCCCCCCTTCGCCCCGCACCCCGTTCGGGCCAGCCGACCAAGGGAAACCACTTCAGGCCCAGACCGGACAACCAGGGACGCTTCTCACCGGCGGCGAAGTCGACATAGGCCTCCGCCCAGCGCCGCGGCCAGAGATCCTCGGCGCGGTCGAACCCGGCCGTGTCCTGCCAGTCCTGCCAGGCCAGGTCGTGCGAGTCGCGAATGCCCATCCGGCGCTGCTCGGGGGTGTCGACCAGGAACAGCCCCCCGAACGACCAGAACGCCTGCCCCCCGAGGTTCTGCGGCCCCTCCTGGTCGAGCAGCAGAACCCGTTTTCCCGCGTCCACCAGCTCGGCCGTGGCCACCAGACCGGCCAGACCGGCTCCCACCACGATGACATCAGCGTCCATCGGTGAATTGGATCACAGGGGTGACTGTTCGCTCGCCCCCGTTCAGCGCATCGTGACCGCACCGTCCAAATTCGCCGTGCCCTTCACAAGGCCCGGCCGAACATCCCCCAGATCCCCCGCACCGTCTGCCGGGCCGGACGCAGCACGGCCCCATTCACCCAACGCCCGGCCGCCACGACCGCTCGCCCCGCCGCCACCGCCGTGTGCTGCCAAACCCAGCGCGTGGCCAGGCCGATCGGCCTCAGGACATAACGGAAGGCCGCCCTGGCCAGCCACGCGACACCTCGCCAAATCGGTTGCAGCACAAGGCGATCCAGCGACTCGGCCAGCCACTTCATCCCCTGCCACACCGGCCGCAGCCCAAACCGCACCACCGCCCCGAGCAACCACCCAGCTCCCTCCCAGCCCGGCCGCAGCACGTAGCGGAAGAACTGAACCAGCAGCCACCCCACCGCCAGCCAGACCGGCCGCACCACATACCGGAACAGCGCGACGACCACCCAAAGCAACGGCCGGACCACCCACTCCAGGAAGGCCGGGACTGCCCCCAGCTTGGTTGACTCCTGATCTGTGAGGACCGCGGTCCTTACTGAGAGGATGTCATCGTGCCCAAAGCGTTCCCCGAGGAGTTCCGCCGCGACGTGATCGCAGTCGCCCGCAAGGGCGATGCCACGGTTGCGCAGGTCGC
>JODP01000030.1 GCA_000719025.1 Kineosporia aurantiaca JCM 3230 | reverse complement strand
CATCACGATCAGGCCGGCCCAGCCTCGTCCGGTGGCGTTGCCGATGCCCCACCAGATGGCGATGAGCAGGAACAGCACGGCGAAGTGGGCGAAAATACCGGCGGCGCCGAGCATTCCCGCTCCGCGGCTGGACTTCTTGGCCGACTCGCGCAGTTCCGCCTTGGCGAGCTCGACCTCCTGGCGCATCAGGGTGGACAGGTCGCGAGTGATGTCGCCCAGCAGATCACCGATGGACGGGGCCTCTCCTGTCGGTCGGGGGGCCGGGGCGCCCGGTGGGACGGTCACAGTCCCCCCTGCCCGTTCGGGTACCCGCGGCCGGGAACGGTCTCTTCGTACGGCTCGTACGGAGTGGGCTCGACCGGCGCTGGGGTGGGCGGGAAATATCCCGGCACGGGCGTGCCGGTGCTACCGGCCACGGGTGCAGGGGCAGTGCCGGTTCCGGAGGTCCCGGAAGCCGATGCGGTGGCGGACCCCGAGTCGCTGCGCGCCTCGCTGATCGCGCCGCGGGTCAGCCGCCCGGCGATCAGGCCGGCCCCGGCCGCGATGGCCAGGAACGTGCCGGGCCGGCGCCGGGCGAAGGCGGTGACCTCCTGCAGCAGGGCCCCCGGGTCACGCTGGTCGAGCCATCCGGCCACGTCGCGGGTCCGGGACGATGCCTCCCGTACCAGCTCGGAGGCGGGTCCGGCGTTTCCCTTGTCGGCCATCGACTCCAGTTCGGAGCTCAGGGACCGCACGCTGTCGGCCAGCCGCTGCTGCTGGGTGGCGGCCTGGCCCTGAAGTTCCTGCCGGGTCTGCTCGTACAGATTCTTGGCCTGAGCGGCGGTTTCGGAGGCGACCTCGGAGACCTGCTCCGTGGCGACCCCGGCGACGTGCCGTCCGGCGTCGGCCGCTTCCTGCCCGACCTCGGCGGCCTTCTCCTTGGCCACCCCGGTCGTGGAGGAGCCGGAAGTGCTCCCGCTATCAGCTGAGCTGGCTGAGTAGGGGTCGGAAGATGATGTGGCATAGGTGGTCTCGGTATCGAACACCGGTTCGTCCACTTCAATGACGGTCGGTTGCCCGGTGACCGGGTCAATGACCGGTTCGGTGGCCGGAACGGTCGAGCGGGGGACAGGAGAATCAAACTCGTCGGCCATAAGAGCCTCGCAAGGGGGATTGACGCAAGAGGAGCCGAGCGGCTGTCTGCACTCAGGTTGAGAGTGTCATCGCAGGCGCAGGGCGCAACCGGACATTGCCGGATCGTGAAGAGTGCCCGGTCGCTTCCGGGTTGCCGGTTCCCCAGAACGGCTAGAAGGTACCTGGGGGCAAAGTGTCGCCCACCTCATGCGTATCCAGGTGCAGCCCAGCCAGCGGTGGAGCCGAAAACGGCTCCACCGCTGACGGTTCGACGGTCAGGAACCGCTGCTCGCAGCCTCGGGGATCCGTACCGGCATCAGCATCGACAGGGTGTCCGGCCGGTCGGCGCTGCGCAGCACAAGCGGGGCCAGCGGGCCGTCGAGTTCCAGCCGCAACTGGTTCCCGGCGCGGGCATTGACCGCCTGCAGCAGGAACTCCTGGTTGACACCGATGACCTGATCGGCTTCCTGGCCGGGGTCTTCGGAGGTGTCGAGCACTCGCAGCTCACCGTCCGCACCGACGGCGATCACGGTGAGCGGGAATTCGGTGTCGTCCTGGTGCCGGCTGGCGCGCCGGCCGGTGTCCGCGAGCAGGCCGGCCAGCAGTCTTTCGTCGAGCTCCACCCGGGTGCGGCCGCTCGCCGGGATGAGCCGCCGGTAGTCCGGATAAGCCCCGGCCACCGCGGTTGCGCTCACTTCGCGACCACCGGCCTGCAGCGTCATTTGCTCACCAGCGAATCCGATCCGCGTGGAATCGTTGGCCTCGGCCAGGACCTCGACGACCCGCTCGGCATCGGCGGACGAGATCACCAACTGGGCGGCCGGCCCGTCGATCGCGGCCGGGACCGACCCGACGGCCATCCGGTACCGGTCGGTCGCCACCACGCTCAGCCTTCCGGCCTGGGCGTCCAGGAGCACCCCGCCCAGGATCTCGAGCTCCGGATCGGTACTGGCGGCGAACTGGACGGCGGTGAGTTCGGCGGCGAGCTCGGACGGTGTCACGGTGACCCAGGTAGGCATGAGGTTCTCTCCAGAGTTGATGAGCTTGCGGGCTGCGGAGAGTTCTCGCCGGGCATCGGCCACGCCGTCTTCCAGTCGGCGCAGATGAGCATCCAGGAACGACTCGGCCCGGTCCGGGTGATCACGGGCGGCCAGGACGCGACGGATCTCGTCGATCGGCATCGCCACCCGTCGCAGCCGGGCCAGCAGACACGCCTGGGTGATCTGCTCGTCGCTGTACCGCCGGTAGCCGCTGCGCTCGTCGACCTCGGCGGGTACGAGAACCCCGATCCCGTCGTAGAAGCGCAGGGCGCTGACCGTCAGACCGCTGCGGCGGGCGATCTCCCCGATGCCGTGCAGTTCCCTCTCCACGTCACCCACCTCACCGTCTCAACCTGGTCGAGAGTCAAGCAGCCGAAGCTGCGCTCGATCGACCCAGGCTCGGGGGCCCGACGGGAGGAACCGGGGCTGGTCAAAGGATTGAGCCGGTACGCCCTCGGTGGTCGACCAGAGGGCGAACCGGCTCGGTATCCGGTGCTCAGACCTACTTGAAGGCGTCCTTGACCTTCTCGCCGGCCTGCTTCAGGTTGGCCTTGGACTGGTCAGCCTGGCCCTCGGCCTGCAGGTCTTCGTCCCCGCTGGCCTTGCCGGTGGCTTCCTTGGCCTTACCGGCCAGCTCATCGGTCTTGTTCGCGATCTTGTCGTCCGCGCTCATGAACGATCCCTTCGTCATCACGGGCCGTTGGTCGAGAGATATGACCTCCGGTCCCTCCGCCCACTGTGCACCAGCACCGCGCGGGCGGCTCTTCGAGAAGGGCCTTCTGTCCGGATAGTGTCGTTGGATGGAGACGACCCTGAACGAGTCTCGTCCTCGCGTCGGCCGGCCCCGCGGCCGTTGGCTGTGGCTGGCGGTGATCGCTTCGGTGGTGCTGACGGTGCTCGCCATCCTGATCGGCCGGTTCACCGTCGGCGACAACCTGGCCTTTTTCGGCAAGACGGAGGAGGGCGGTGGGACGTGCACCAGCGAGGACGGGCTGGAGGGCATGTTCTGCCTGGAGTCGGTGAGCTATCCCGATCTTCTGATCCAGCCCGGGCGTACCGAAATGCAACTATCTCTTCAGGACAACGAAGAGCGGATGATCTCTGTGCCGGACCCGTTCACCGGCGATCCCGCCGATCAGGAACTTGCCTGGAGTAGGGACGGGCTGTCCATCACCGACGGTTCGATCACGCTGACCTACAGCCTCAGAACGCTTTCACAGCTGACCGACTGAGGCCGTGCTCTCCCGGATCACCAGCCGATGCGGCGCCACCGGCTGCTGATCCCCGCCCGTCCCGTCGTCCGCGAGCTTGGCCATCACCAGGTCGAGGGCGGCCCCGGCGATGAACGCCTTGTCCGGTGCGATCGAGGACAGGGACGGGGTGGCGAAGGCACCGTCCTCGACATCGTCGAAATCGATCACCGCGATGTCGTCCGGAACGCGCAGGCCCCGGGTCAGGAGGGTCCGTAGCGCTCCGAGCGCCAAGGGGTCGCAGAAGCAGAAGACGGCGTCGGGGCGGGTGGGACCGTCCAGGAGGTGGGCCATGGCCGCGGCTCCCTCCGGGCGGCGGAAGGCGGCGACGGAGGCGACCAGGGCGGGGTCGCGGTCCAGTCCGGCCGCGTCGAGGGCGTCGTAGTAACCCTGAAGGCGGGACGAGCTGGTCGCCCGGACGGTCTCCTCGGCACCGATGGCGGCGATGTGCCGGCGGCCGAGGGAGGCCAGGTGCGTGACCGCGTCGAAGGCGGCCGCGCGGTTGTCGATCACCACGTGGGAGAAGCCGGGGGAGGCCATTTCACCCAGAAAGACCAGCGGACGGGCGGGGTCGATGCGCTCGAGGTCGGCCGCGGTGAGGGAGAGCGGGTTCAGGATCAGGGCGTCGAACAGCGAGCCGCTGGTGGTCCGCTCGATCAGGGCCTGCTCGCGGCTCTGCTGCCCGTCGGTCTGGTCGATCACCACGGTGTAGCCGCGCTGGCGACCCTCGGTGACGACGGCCCGGGTCAGCTCGGCGAAGTAGGGGGTGTCCAGTTCGGGCAGGCCCAGCCCGATCAGGCCGGAGCGTCCCCGGCGCAGGTTGCGGGCCAGTTCGCTGGGCCGGTACTCCAGCTCCTGGATGGCCTGCAGCACCCGGGCGCGGGTGGCGGGGGCGACGTGGACGTAGCCGTTCACCACGTTGCTGACCGTCCGCAGTGAGACACCGGCGGCCTGCGCCACCTCGTGCCGGGTCACCGTCATCGAACCTCCCGCCCGCAGATGAGGGCCGCTGCCGGCGCGGACCCGTCAGGTGTCGTCTCCAGGGCGACTGGGAGGGACGGTACCGGAGGCAATGTGAGCGCTCATCAGGCTGGGTGGACGGGCCGGGCGCGCGCCGAAAGGAGGAGCCGGATCCGACTGTTCGAGTTGCCGGGGCCGAAAAGCCCGATCAGGGTGTTTTCACCCCTGACGTCACACGGCAAGGAGCGTGGTTCGATGAAGGTGCGCGCATTTCCGGTCCTGGCGGCATCGGCGGTAACGGCCGTCGCAGCGGCGCTGGCCCTGACCCTTCCAGCCAACGCCGAGGGCGCCGAGGGCGCAGTTGTCCCCGCCGGCGCCAAGTACGTAGCACTGGGAAGCTCGTTCGCGGCCGGGCCCGGCATTCTGCCGACCGAGTCGGGCAGCCCGGCCGGTTGCGCCCGGTCGACGCACAACTACGCCAACCAGATCGCCACCGCCCTGAGCCTCACCCTCGTCGACGCGACGTGCAGCGGGGCCACCACGGCCAATGTGCTGACGACCGCCCAGAACGGTGTGGCGCCGCAGATCAACGCCGTCACCGCGGACACCCAGCTGGTCACCATGACCATCGGCGGCAACGACGTGAACTACCTCGGCAGCATCGGAACCTTCTCCTGCCAGGACAGCGGGGGCACGAACTGCGGCACGGTCGACGAGCAGGCGATCACCACCGGGCTGACCACGGTGGGCTCACGGATCGCCGACGTGATCGAGGCCGTGCACACCCGGGCGCCGCAGGCCAAGGTCGTCGTGGTCGACTACCAGACCATCCTGCCGACGTCCGGGCCCCTGTGCGACGGCGTCCCTCTGTCCGACGCTCATGCGGCCTTCGAGCGCAACCTGCGCGACCAGCTCGACGCGGCGACCGTCACCGCGGCCGCTGAGCACAACGCCACCCTGGTCGATGTGGCCTCGGCCAGCGCCGACCACAACGCCTGTGCGGCCGATCCGTGGATCGAGAAGTATGTGGTGGCGTCGGGTAAAACGGCCTACCACCCCATGCTTTCGGGAATGACGAACGTGGCCGGTCTGGTGGTCGACGAACTGCGGACGTCCTAGGCCGGCATTCCCGGCCGGCTGGCCGCGATCAGAAGGCGCCGTCCGGAGCTGATCAGCGGGGTGACCGCGGCTCCCTCGCCCTGCAGACGCAGCACCGCCGGGTCCGTCTCGGCGGTGCCGCGGGCGATGGCCGCCCGGTACAGCCTCAGCTGGGCGGCGAGCCACTCGGGGTGCTCTTCTACCGTGTCGATCGACCATCCCGCCGCGGCGAGCGTTTCCGGGTAGTCCCGGGTGAAGCGGTCCGGGCCGGTTTTCGTGGACCACAGCGTGAGCACCAGGCGTCCGCCCGGCCGGACGACCCGCAGCAGTTCGGCGGCGGCTGCGTCCGGGTCCGGGGCGAAGTGGAAGGCGTCGACGGCGACCACCGCGTCGACCTGGGTGTCGGCCAGGCCGGTGGCGGTGAACGAGCCGACCTGGAATCCGGCCCGGATGCCGGTGGGTGGGCTGATCGTGGTGGCGTGGGCGATGGCGGCAGCGGAGGAGTCGATACCGATCAGGTTGCAGCGCAGGCGTTCTGCCAGCCACAGCCCGATTCCTCCCCAGCCGCAGCCGGCGTCGAGCAGCGTGCCGACGGGGTGGCCGGAGCCCAGGAGATCGGCGATCTGGGCCAGGCCGCGGGTGGGAACGAACGAGAACCCGTGCACGCCCGGCTGGGCCTGCTCGTCGAACGATTCACGGAAGATCTGGGCCAGGGCGGGGGAGCCGAACGCGTCCTGGATCTGCTGGTCGAAATCCGGGGAAGTCATGGCTGGGATACTCCTTTACGACCGGAGGCGAGCAGGGCGACCGCCGGCAGGGCCAGCCATCCGTTGTCGTTCCGGTACCGACGCGAAACGTGCCGGTAGGCGTCATGAATCCGGTCGACGTCGGTTCGGGGCAGGCCCGAGAGCAGCTGGCCGAAGGGGCTGAGACCACTGGCCGGCCCGCTCCACCACTCCTCCGGATCGGCCTGGTGGGTCCATTCGACCCGCTCGACGTGGACCTCGCTGAGGATCGGCGTGAGCAGGTCGCGCAGGCCGTCGGGGGAGCGCTCGAAGTCGTTGACCGGCTGATGCCGCCAGACCGGGGGCGCCTGCACGCCGGAGACCTCGAGGGCCTCGCCCCACAAGCGGTGCAGAGGAGCGGGCGGGTCCGGCCAGATGGTCAGGGCCACTCGGCCCCCGGGCGCAGTCACCCGCGCCAGTTCGTGCGTCCCGGCGATTGGTTCGTCGATGTGGTTGACCACGAAGTTGGCTACGACCGCGTCGAACTCGTCGTCCCCGAAGGGCAGGTCCGGCAGGGCGCCGGGCTGCACCCGGGGCACTCGGCGCCGGGCCACGGCGACCATGCCCGGGTCCGGGTCGACCGCCTGGACCTCGGCGTGCCGGGCGATCGCCAGGACGGCGAGCGTTCCCGGCCCGGTACCCACATCCAGGACCCGGGTGCAGGGGCCGACCCCGCCCGCGTCCAGGACCGGCTCCGCCAGATGCGCGCAGAGCAGCCCGAACGTGCGTTCGTAGACGCTCACCGGTGTCGGCCGGGACGATCCCTCAGCCATGGGCGGACACCAGCTTCGCCACCGCGTCCGGGTGGGCCAGGTGCACGAAGTGCCCGCCGCCGGCCAGGACGGTGATGGTCACGTCGGGCAGGGCGGACTTGAGCCACTGGACGAACTCGGGGGCCGGCTCGCTTCCGCTGACGTAGTGATAGGGGACCGAGGCGTCGTGGATCTTCGCCAGGTCGCTCCGGATGCGCCCGGCTTCGTCGTCGGCCGGGTCGAGCAGTTCCTCCCAGTACCCGAGGAAGAGGTCCTGGCGCGGTGTGGTCGCGGTGCGGACCAGGTCCTGCGCGGCCGGGGGTAGCAGCTCGATCTGCATGCCGGCCCGCAACCGGTCCCAGATCTGCAGGAAGTCAGGCGAGCGGAGGACCGGTTCGACCGAGCGCAGGAACTCGGCGAAAGGGGCCACGGTGAGCGGCTGGTCGATGTTGACGACGCTGTCGGTGGGGTGGGTGGCCGCGTACCGGGTGGCCACGACCGCGCCCAGGGAGTGCCCGACCAGCACCGGGGAGACCAGGCCGGCCTGCTCGATGCTCTCGTGCAGGAGCCGGACGACCTCGTCGCCGCGGTAGGACGCCGGGCGCGGGGACCCGCCGTGGCCGGGCAGGTCGAACGCCACGATCCGGCGCCCGGGGTCGATCGAGGCCAGCTCGTCGAGCACCGGCGCCCACTGACGCCGGTCGTAGCTCATGCCGTGCAGGAACACCAGGGGCGCCCGGGTGTCCTCGGTTCCGAAGCTGTCCGAAGCCAGCATGGGTCTCTCTTTCAGGTGGCTCTTCGCGGGGGTCACCGAGGAGGCGTAAATCGTGGACGAACATCCCGTACGGTCCCCGGGGTGGCCGTTCGGTTCAGACGTCCCAGCGGGCCGGTCCGCCCGGAGCGGGCTGGTAGCGCAGGAACCGGCCGGTGTGCAGGGATGCCCGCAGATGGGCGCCCGCCAGCGGTGCCTCCGCCTCCACCCACCGGACCGCCGTCCACAGCGTGCGGGTCGCGTTGACCCGGGCGCGTTCGCTCTCGTCCGTGATCTGGCGGGACCGCCCGCCGGTACCGGTAGCGCGGCGCAGTTCGCTGACCACGGCGGCCCGCTCGGCCTCCAGCACCGCGGCCCGGCCACCGTCCCCGACCCGGTCCGCCACGTCGAGTTCATCCTGCAAGGACCGTAGATGATGCCGGTACGCGGCCCGGCCGGCGTCGTCCAGCACCGGGGTGCCGGGGGAGTCCTGCAGACCCGGGCCGCCCGCCACCAGGTCCAGCGCGGCGATCTCCCGGCCGGGGGCCGCCAGAAGAGCTCGCAGGTAGTGCATCCCCCGCCCGTCCCGGATCCGGGCCCGCTCGACCCCGGCCTCGATCAGCCAGTCCCCGCCGTCGCGCCGCAGTCTCCAGACACCGGCCTCGGCCGGGGCCTCGATCCGGGCCAGGACACCGCTCAGACCGAGGCGGGTGGCGATCGAGCGAGCCCGCTCCCGGTCGTCCCGGGCCTGTCCGTCGTCCCCGTCCTGGTCCCGTTCGGCCAGGGCACCGGAGCGCAGCAGCAGGGTGTGGGCGAGCCAGGGGAGGGCCCCGATCCGCTGCTCCAGCTCCACGGCGCGGTCCAGATGGGCCACCGCCTCCTCCACGGCCCCCAGGCGCAGGGCCAGACGGCCGAGGTGCTCGTCCACCGGGCCGGTGATCAGGTTCGCATTGCCCCAGACCACCAGCCGGCCCTGGAAGGGAAGGAGAACGTCATACAGCGCACGGACGCTGGTCAGCTCACCGATCTGGGCGGCCACCCGGGCCAGATCGGCCGCCGCTCCCAGCCAGCGGGGACCGGAGCCGTCCAGGACGGCCGGGAGCAGGCGTTCCAGCTCCAGTCCGGCCTCGACCACCTGGCCGGCCTCGACCAGGGCCCAGGCGACGCTGGCCTCGAAGAGGTGACCGGGCCGGCGCCGGGTCTGCTCCTGCATCGAGTCCAGCAGCGTCTCCCCGTTGCCCCGGAGCGCCGCCAGGTGGTTGCGAAGCGTCCCGACCAGGTTGGCGGTGTCGGTCAGCCCGACCTCGGGCCCCCGGGCGGCGACCTCGGCGGTGAGCGCCTCGACCCGGTCGAACCGGCCCTGGACCAGGGCGAGCGTGGCCTGACGGGCCAGCACCACCACGGCCGCCGGACCGTCCCCGGCCAGATCGGCGGCGCGCCCGTAAGCGGTCAGTGCCGCCTCGGCGGCGGTCAGGCGGCCCAGCTCGGCCAAAGCGACGAAACGCCAGAAGAGCCCGCGTCGCTCCAGCCCGTCGTGGCCGGCCCGACGCGCCAGGTCCACGATCTCGGAGGCTGTGTCCAGCCGTTCGGACGCCGCCGCCGGATCCCACCCCGCTCGCAGCCCGCTGTCCAGGACCTCGGCGAGGGTGCCCGCGTCCCCGCTCGTGCGGGCCAGGGCGACGGCTTCGTCGATCAGCCGGCGGCGCCGATCGGCGGCCGAGGCGTCACCGAGCTGTTCGCGGGCCAGCCGGGCCAGGATCCGGGCGCGCTCGGCCGGGGGCGACGGACGCTGGGCGGCCGCCTCGAGGAGCCGGCAGATCCCGAAATCAACCTCGAGCCAGCCACTTCGGGAGGGAGCGGTGAGCGCCAGATGGACCAGGGCGTCGGTGGACGCGTCCAGGTCGGCGAGCCGGTCGGCGAGCGGCAACGCGGCACCGGGCAGCCCGGCGGACGCCAGCCAGACCGCGTGCCGGGCGCCCGGCTCCAGCTGCGGGGCCAGCAGGCCGAGTTCGGCCTCGCTGAGCCCGCCCACTCTCAGTTCCGCTCCGGGACCGGACGATTCCAGGGCAGTGACCAGCACGCCCCGGCCCGGGCCGGCCGGGACCGGGCGAGCGTCCGGGTCATCGATCAGCACCAGCCGGGGCCGTCCTTCGGCCGCCTCGCCCACCGGATCGTCGTCCTCCGGAGAGCGCTGAAGCCGGATTCCCTGGGAACGGGCCATCTGCGCAGTGGCTTCCAGGAGCGCTGTCTTCCCGGCGCCCGAGGGACCGACGAGCGTCAGACGGGCACTTTCACCTCGGCTGATCCGGTCGAGTAGTTGCTGCATCACGGCGAGTTCGTCATGACGTCCGATCAGAGGCACTCGGCCAGGGTAGGCGAGGGGCAGTCCTGCTTCCGTCGTCCCGACGTCAGGCCCGACGTCAGGCCCGATGTCAGGTCCGATGTCAGGCCCGATGGCAGGCCCGATGTCAGGACTGCAGCACCGCGTCGAGAAGGCTTGCGGCCGCGGCCTTGGCGGCCCACGTACCCTGCTGGCCGCCGTCCATCCGCACCGACTGGGCGGCTCCGTCCCACAGCAGATGCAACTGGTAGCCCAGGGTTCGGGGGTTCGGGGCCCCGGCTTCGGACGCGAGGTGCGTGAACGTACCCCGCAACCAACTGCGATACACCTCGGCCGCGACGTCTGCGCTCTGAGCGTGCGCCTCGGAGGTCGCCATGGCGAACGCGCAGCCGTGATAGTCGGGGTCACCGCTGAGCTCGATCAGGAAGTCGAACATGGCCAGGAGCTGATCGCGGGCCGACGAATGGCGCCCGATCGCTTGCTCGACGCCCCTGCGCATCTGCTGGTCACGGGTTTCCAGGTAGGCCGCGATCAGGCCGTCCTTGTTGCCGAAAGCGCTGTAGAGGGAAGTCTTCGCGACTCCGGCCTCGGCGATGACGCGGTCGATCCCGACGGCGTGGACGCCCTCCCGGTAGAACAGCTCGTTCGCGGCGGCCAGAAGCCGTTCTCGGGGGGTCGGCACGGTTGGCACCCTAACGCGCTCTCATCCGCAGCGTTGCGCAGAGGGTGACGGCGGTGAGGACGGCGAGCGCGGCGGCCAGTTCCACGGTGACGGTGGGTAGGGCGATACCGGTGTTAAGGAGGGCTCCGGGGATGATGGCGGCGATGCCCAGGCCCAGGTAGGCGACCATGAACACGGCGGACATCAGGGCGGGACGCTCGTCGGGGGTAGCGAGGGAGATCAGACTGCGGACCGGGCCCTGGAACCCGGTGCCGAAGCCGATGCCCGCGATGGCGCTGCCGACGAGGTAGAGGCCGACGTTCTCCGCTTCGACGGCGACCACGGTCACGGCGAGACCGGCGAGGGTGCTCACGGTGCTGGTGGCGGTGAGGGCGGCCCCGCCTGCGTTCCGGAGGACGGTCGTGGCCAGCGTGCCGGTTCCCACGAGAACGAACAGGGGGAGGGCCGTGGGCCAGACCTCGCGGCTGCCGGACAGGGTTGTGTAAAGAGCTGGGCTGAGCGCGGCGTAGAAGCCCGACAGTCCCCAGGCGGCGAGCACCACGGGTGCGACGGCGAGGAAGATTTTACGTGCTTGGGCGGGGACCGCCACTCTGGGGCGCAGCGCGCTGCCCAGAGCTGAGCGGTTTCCGCCCCCGGCGGGTATCAGGCGCAGTACGAGAAGGGCCTGCACAGTAAGGACGCCGGCCAGCAACAGGTAGATGGTGTGGGTTGGGCCAGGCAGGTACTGCACGGTCAGCCCGCTGAGCAGAGCCCCCAGTCCGCTGCCGGTTCCCGGCGTGGCCGCGCTGGTGATCGCGCCGCGGTCGGGGTCCGCATCGATCATGGTGGCGGACAGGACGCCGAAGGCTGCGCCGGAGGCCAGACCCTGCAGGATCCGGGCGATCACGACGACGATGAACGAGCCCGCGACGGCGAACACCAGCAGGGCGGCGATCTGAGTGCTGATCGAGGCGAACAGGACACGTCGGCGGCCGACCACCTCGGACAGCCGGCTGAGCCACAGCAACCCGGTGAGGACGGCGACGGCGTAACTGGCGAAGGCGATCGTGCCGGTGAGTGGGCTTGCGTGCCAAGCATTCTCGTAGCGCTGGTAAAGAGGGCCGGCGGCGTTGGCGGCGGCCAGGAAGGCGATCACCACCGAGCCGGCGAAGATCAGCAGGGCCGGTCTGGGGCCGGGTTCCGGGGCATGGATGAGCTCGCCGTCGACCATACAGATCTGTCTGCTCATGACCGCAGGCTAACAGCCGACCGTGGATCGTGCTTATTGCGCAGAGCTGCTTTTCACGGTGGCTATAATCGGCATAACCTGACCAGACAGATCTGTATGGTTGCCATGGGACATCCCGACGTGAACTGGAGCAGGGCATGAATGACGACAGCGGCTCGCGGCAAGCGCTCGGTCTGAGCGCCGACGAGGTCCTCACCACGACCCGCGCGGTCCGCCGGCGTCTCGACCTGACCCGCCCGGTCCCGCGCGAGCTGATCCAGGAGGCGGTCACGGTCGCCACCCAGGCTCCGAGCGGGCGTAACCAGCAGCAGTGGGACTTCGTCTTCGTGGACGACCCGGCCACCAAGAAGCAGATGGCCGACCTGTGGCGGGCCGGGCTCGCGCTGGGCAACCCCTACGAGCAGCACGGGCTGCCGATCCCGACCCGGGGAAGCTTCGCCTCGGCCGAATGGGCGCGGATCCGCGGCAGCCTGGGCCACCTGATCGAGCACCTGCACGAGGTTCCGGTGCTGATGATTCCCGTGGTCCGGGTGGCCACCCGGGCCGAATTGCGCACCGTGCACGGTCAGGCGAACAGCTGGGGGTCAGTGCTTCCCGCCGTCTGGAGCTTCATGCTGGCCGCCCGCGAGCGGGGCCTGGGCACCTGCTGGACCATCGGGCACCTGGCCTACGAGCGGGAAATGGCCGAGCTGCTGGGCCTTCCGTTCGAGACCACCGTCCAGGCGGCCCTGACCCCGGTGGCGTACACGATCGGCACCGATTTCCAGGCTGCGCCCCGGGTCGACAGCGAGCGCTTCACGCACTGGAACCAGTGGTAGCCGGTCTACTTGGTGGGGTGGTCGGTCCACACCGGATGGCGCTCCGGGTCCACGACAAACCGAAAACCGGTGCGGCCGTTGTACTCCGCCGCCGGCACCAGGAACCAGGCCAGGGCGGACGGGTCGTTGTCGGGTGCGGCGCACACACCGACGAAGCCCTCCGGGACGCTTTCGTGCCAGTCGGCCCACACGGACGTGGCGACCGGCCCTTGGGGATGAAACTGGGGGTGGCGTCGGCGGGGCTTGGCCTTGAGGGCCGGAGCGGCCGGCTCCGGCGGGGGCGGCGCCGGGGTGGTCTGGGCGCTGGTGGCCAGGGCGTACGACTCGGCGCTGGCGTTGCGCTGCACGGCATGGGCGTGCGCCAGCACCTGGCGGGTGAACAGGCTGGGGAAGGTGATGACGACGATGGCCCACTGGTTGTCCCGGGCGCCCTGGCCGTACCAGCCCGTGCGGATCCGCCAGGCCTCGTGGATCTGCCCGTTCAGTTCGGCCGGGACGAAGTAGCCGCTGTGGACGGCGGTGCGCACGTGCACGATGCCGCCGTCGCCGACCGGATCGAGAGCCTGGATGCTGCCCCAAGGGCTCCACGTCAGCGCTTGCGCTGTCATCTGGGCCACGGTCGCCGATCTCCCTGTGCTGATTCAGAACGGGATCCGGGGCACCGCGGGGGCGCTGTCCGTAATCCCAGGAGCCCCGACAGTAGCTGACGTTCACCGAGACAAGGCAAGCTTTTCGATGACTTTGACATTGACCGTGAAGCTGCTGGTCACAGTGAGTTTCGTGGACCCCTGATCGGTCGCTGGGGGTGACTGTTCCTTGGAGGCCGTCCGGGTTTCCGCAAGTGGATGCCTCCAGCAACCTTTCGGGATCGGGGGCCCGAAAACGTCCGTAATTGGTGGCTTCATCTGTTTTCGGCATCGGCGAGGACGCCGGCGATCACGTAGCGGGCCTGCGCGGCCAGCGGCTTGTTGGTCTCGTGGTAGTACGGCAGTTGCAGGCAGGCCTGGGACAGCGCCCACGCGCGACTGCGCAGCCAGGTCGCGTCGTCGATGTCTAGCTGGGCCCGGAAGACCGGGCGCAGCTCGGCCGGCAGCAGGTTCCAGGCCAGGCCGAGGTCGACGGCCGGGTCGCCGCGGCTGATCCCGGAGAAGTCGATCAGGCCGACCAGCCGGCCCTCACGCACCAGCAGGTTGCCGGGCGCGGTGTCACTGTGGATCCAGGTGCCCGGAGGTTCGCAGGGCGGCAGGGCGAAGGCCGCGTCCCAGATCGCGGTGACGGCGTCGGTGTCGATCTTCAGGATGTCGGCCAGGCTCACCATCTGGGCGATCGATGAGCGGGTCTCCTCGTCCCGGCCCGCGAAGCCGAACCCCCGGTTGCTGACCGGACCCCCGGGCAGGTCGAGGGCGTGAACGGCGTTGAGGCAGTCGGCCAGGTCGCGCACGAGCGTCTCGGTCAGGTCCTCGGTGGTCGGGTTCACGCCGTCGAGCCAGGTGTAGACCGACCAGGGCCACGGGTATCCGTAGGCCGGCCGGCCCAGGCCCAGGGGTACCGGGGTCGCCACCGGCAGGCGCGGGCCGATGACCGGGAGCCAGGCCTGCTCGCGCTCGACCGCGTCCACCGCCCAGGCGATCCGGGGCAGGCGCACGACCATGGTGCTGCCGAGGCGGAACATGGCGTTGTCGGTGCCGGCCGAGGAGGCGTGCCGGACGGGAAGCCCGGCCCACTGCGGGAACTGGCCGGCGATGAGCCTCTCGACCAGAGCCTGGTCGATGGGAATCTCGTTCTCGTGCATCATCGGCATGGGCCTCAGATTAGGGAAGCCCGGCTCCGCGCAGGCGGAGCCGGGCTTCTGGGGAACTACTTCGAGAACCGGTGCAGGTACAGGTCGTCCGCCCCGACCGGGCCCTTGACCAGGTTGTGCGCGAACGAATCGAAGACCACGGCGCCGCCACCGGCGGTGAGGGCCGCACCGGAGGTGCTCGGGCCGTCGGCCGGCTCGCCGTCGGCGCCGATGGACGCCAGGGCGATCCGGGAGCTCCTCAGGTCCCGGACGAAGACGTCGGGCTGGCCGTTGGTGTCACCCGCCACCAGGTTCTCGTCGTAGGAGGCGAAGGACACGAACCGCCCGTCCGGCGAGATCTGCGACTCGCCGCTGTACCCGGTGGCCACCCCGCCGTCCGTGGTGTGGACGACCAGCTGGGTCCGGCCGGTCCGGCGGTCGTACACGTACACCTGGTTGGTGACCCCGGTGTCCTGCGGGACCAGACCCTTGAGCGCGTAGCCCTGGTAGGCGACGTAGCGGCCGTCGGCCGAGATGCTCGAAGCGCTGGAGCCCTGCTGGTTGTCCGTGCCACCACCGGTGGCCTGCTGGCCGTCGGAACCGACCGACACCCTCGTCGTGCGGTGGTCGGCCAGGGTGTGGACGAAGATGTCCAGCAGCCCGTTGGTGTCGCCCTTGACCAGGTTGTCGGCCCCGGAGGTGAACGACACCGTCTTACCGTCCGCGGAGATGCTCGGTCCGACCGACAGCGCGAAGTCCGGCTGGGCCGGGTAGGCGCTCTGCTGACCGGAGGAAGAGACGCTGATCCGGGTCACCTTCCCGGTGGAGCGCTTCCAGACGAAGACGTCGGGGACGCCGTTGGTGTCCCCGGGCACCAGGTCCGCGTGCGAGGACCAGAAGGCGATGACCGAGCCGTCCGCCGAGATCGACGGAACCGTGTCGGTGCCGTCGTCGCCGGCGCCGCGGTTCTTGGAGATCAGCCGGACGGTCTTGCCCGTTCTCAGGTCCTTGACGAAGATCTCGTTCGCGTACGTGGCCTGGTCGTCGCCCTCCACCAGGTTGGTGGCGGTGGAGACGAAGGCGACGTAGCGACCGTCCGCGCTGATGTCCGGGTCGGTGCTGTCGTTGTTCGCCTCGGCCCCGTTCAGCCCGGTCGAGACCTTGGTGATCACCCCGGTCCGGTTGTCCTTGACGAAGACGTCCCAGTGGCTGTCGCTGACGTCGCTGCCGGTGAGGTTGCTGGCCAGCGACATGAACGCGACGTACCGGCCGTCCGGGGTGATGGACGGGGCCCAGCTCTGCGCGTTCCCGCCACCCCCACCGGGCGCGGCGGTGACCAGTTCGGTGGTGCCGTTCGGAGCCGCCGCCAGGGCCGGTGAGGCCGCCAGGGCGCTGACGGTCAGGGCCGAGGCGATGGTGACCGCGCCCAGGGCGCGTTGGACTGACACTCGTTGCACGATGGTCCCCACTCTCGATGGTTCCTGTTCATCTGGTGAAACCCCCCGAGGAACAACGACCTTGGCCGCCCAGGAGCGGGCTTCCATGGTCGCCGGGATGGTCATCGTGGTGGAGCGAATAAACGTTACAAAAGCTTTTTTCTCGGTATTTCGGTCACTTCCGACCAGGGCTCTGGGTAGGCTCGGAGGCAACAGCGGCAACGTGGGGATACCGCGGTAGTTGCCAGTCCCCGCCGCGGTCCTCCTTGGCCCGACGGGCGACCAGCTCGGGGATGCGCAGCCCGACGGCGATCGCCGTGACGGCCTGAAAAGCGCTGATCGCCAGGCGGGTCTGCGGCATTCCGAGACGCAGAAGCTTCGGTTTCACGGCGCCCTGGATCTGGTCGACGAAGGGACGCAGCACCTCGTCGTAGCGGGCGAACGCGGTGGCCAGGTCGTCGGGGGAGGTGTTGATCTCGCCGGCCAGGACGTAGGCGCCGACCAGGCCGCCGGAAATACCCATGCCGCTGTACGGAGAGGCACAGTGCGCGGCGTCGCCGGCCAGCACGACGCGGCCCTGCGACCAGGTGTCGGTGCGGACCTGCACGACTTCCTGCGAGTAGAAGAAGGGGGCGTCCTTCATGCCGTCGACGAACCGCTGGGTCTGCCATCCGGCGTCCCGGAACCGGCCGGCCCAGAAGCGCTGCTGCTCCTCGACCGGCCGACGGTGGATCGCCGAGGCCTCGGCGCTGGTTTCCCGCAGCACGAAGTACACCTGGGTCTCGTCCGGGTTGTGACTGCGCCGCATGATCATCCGGCCGCCGGGGGCCAGGTAGGTGTCGCGGATGTTGTTGTCGGTGGCGGTGCGGGGAATGAACCAGTAGGCCATGTGGATGCCGGTGTGCCAGTAGGGCTCCGGGGTTCCGGCGGGCTGCATCGCGCGACGGATCCGTGAGCTCTGCCCGTCGGCGCCCACGAGGACGTCGTACTCCCCGGACGAGCCGTCGGAAAAGTGGGCGACGACCTGGGTTTCGTCCTGATCGAAACCGTCCACGCTCTTGCCGTAGACATACTCGACGTCGTCCCTCGTCGCGTCATTGAGGATCCGGACCAGATCGCCCCGCATGATCTCGTACTCCGACGTCAGCGTCTGCCGGCCCTGGCCGGACGTGTTCGCCATGATCGTCGCCCGCGGCCTGCCCTGCGCATTCACGAACGCGACGCCGGGCTCGTCCACCAAGTGCTGGCGGACCGCATCGAGCAGCCCCATCGTGCGCACCGCGTCGATGCCCTGCCCACGGAGGTCGACCTGGGCGCCGGTGGCCCGCAGGGCCGGGAAGCGCTCCACCACCGTGACCCGATGCCCACCGCGGGCCAGCCAGAACGCCAGGGCCTGCCCGGCGATGCCGCCACCGGCGACGAGCACCCGCAAAGAGGGGTTTGACGCCATCCGAACCATCTCCCTATCAGTGAAAGGTTGTCTTTGGAGAGGCTCGTCTATCACTGATAGGTTGTCAAGGTGGCGAAGCTGGAACGGACGATCGTGGTCGAGGAGGCGCTGGACCTGCTCGACGAGGTCGGCCTGGACGCAGTGAGCACGCGGAGGCTGGCCAAACGGCTCGACGTCGAGCAGCCCTCGCTCTACTGGCATTTCCACAACAAGGGCGAGCTCCTGGCGGCGATGGCGACGGCGGCGATGCGCCCCCACGCCCGCGAACCGCTGCCCACCCCGGCCGACGACTGGCGCGGCTGGTTCCTGGAGAACACCAGGAGCTTCCGGCGCACGCTGCTGCTGCGCCGCGACGGCGCCCGCCTGCACGCCGGGCTGGTGCCGGGGGCCGATCTGGACCGGATCACCCAGAAGATCACGTTCCTGGTCGCCTCGGGACTGCCGGAACGGGACGCCCAGATGGCGATGCTCGCCGCCGGCCGGTTCACCGTCGGCAGCGTCCTCGAGGAGCAGGCCGACGTGGTGGGTAGCGACCCAGCCGCCGCCGTTCCGGTGATCGATCACGAGGCGGCCTTTGAGGCGGGGCTGGCCCTGATCGTCGACGGGCTGGCGCTGCGGCGGCGGGTCCCGTGAGCCGGCCCAGCCGGCCGATCCGGACCGGTGGCCGGAGGTGATCCGGATCCATCTCGACGAGGTGACGCTGGCCCGGACCCGGATCGCGATCAGCCCGCTCCTGGAGATGATCCGAGGTCTGGAGATCCTGCACCGGCATCCGGTGTCCGTGCCGTGGCCGTACGCGGAATGGGCCCAGGGCGCCACCGAGGCGCTGCGCGCGACGCCGGGGACCGCGCCCCTGCGGTTGTACGGCGACCTCTACGGAACCGATCACGGTCGGCCGACGCCAGACGTTTTCACACCGATCCCCGAAGAGGCCTTCCCCGACCTGGACGCGGAACTGGGACGGTTGCGTCGTACCTCGCCGGCCTTGGTGCGCGAGCAGGTGGAAAAGCACTATCCAGAAGGTGCGCCCGAATTCCTGCACCGGTACCTGGAGGATCCGGAAGGCGCGTTCGCCCGGCTCGCAGACGCCTTCGCGATGTTCTGGGAGCAGGCCATGGCCCCGTACTGGCCGGCAATGCGCACCGCCCTGGACGAGGAGGTTCTTCTGCGGGCCCGCCGGCTGGCGGCGGAGGGGGCCGACGCGCTGCTGCTGGACCTGCACGGGCCGGAGGTCTGGCAGGCTCCGGTGCTGAACTTCCCCAAGCGCAACAAGGAGTCGTCCCTGGTCGCGGTCGATCAGCGGTTGCTGCTGATCCCGCTGATCTTCGCCGAGAACATCACCATGGTCTCCACCGATCATCCCCGGATCCAGTCGATCTCGTACCAGGCGCGGGGCGCTGCCCGGCTGGCCGGCCGCCCGGCCGGGAACCGCCCGGATCCGGCCGACCGGCTGGCCGTGCTGGTCGGTCCCGCCCGGGCCGCGTTGTTGCGGGCGCTCAGCCGGCCCGCCACCACGACCGGACTGGCCGGCGAGCTGGGCCTGGCCCCGAGCACGGTTTCCGAACAACTGGCGGGACTGCTGGCCGCCGGGGTGGTCCAGCGGCGGCGTTCGGGACGCAGCGTGCTGTACGAACTGGAACCGTCTGGGGTGTCCCTGCTTTCCCTGTTGAGTCCCCCCGACCACGACGGGTAGGCCAGGAGGATTCGGTTTCGGCCGAATCCATACCGGCGCCACGATCCGGGCTCCTAACGTGTCGATCATTGCTCCTCTTGATCGATTCGAGGTTTGTGCTCCCATGCGTCCCGAACGTGCTCTGTTGCTCGAAGTGGTGCGCCGTCGCGCGCGTCCGTTGCTGCTCGGATGTTCCGGATCGATGGCTCACCAGGTCTGCGAGGCGCTGGTCCCGCTGGCCATCGGGCTGGCCGTCGACCAGGCCGTGGACGGCGGTCCTCCCGCCTCCATCGGGATCGCGGTGGGCGGTGTCCTCGGCCTCTTCCTGGTGCTGGCGGCCTGCGGCGGATTTCAGTACTGGATCCTGAACGCGACGCTCCAGCGGGAGGCTCACGAGCTGCGGGTCCGGGCGGCGAACCGGATTCTCGCCGATCCGTCCGCCGGCCGCGGGCGGACAGCCGGGGAACTGATGGCCGTCCTGACCTCCGACACCACTGCGGTGGCGGCCGTCGTCGCGGCGACGGCGCTGATCGTGTCCGGCTTCGCCGGGCTCGCCGTGACCGTGATCGTGCTGGTGCGGATCAGTCTCGGGCTGGCCCTCGGCCTGGTGCTGGTGGTTCCGCTGCTGATGGCCGGCATCGACCGGATCGGCCCCTGGCTCGAGCGCAAGGTCGCCACCCAGCAGCAGACCGGCGGGCTGGCCGCGGCCTTCGCGGCCGAACTGGTGAGCGCGCTGCGCCCGATCCGGGGCTTCGGCGGGATCGACGAGGCCGGCCGCCGGTACCGGGCGGTGAGCCGCAGATCGCGAAACGCGGCTCTGGATGCGGCATCGGCGTCTGCGGTGGTGGCCGGAGTCGGTCTCGTGGCCACGGCTCTGGTCGTGGTCGCCACCGCTGCCGTGGCCGGGCAGATGGCCCTTTCGGGACGCATCACGGTGGGGGAGCTGATCACCGTGGTGGCCATGGCGTCATTCGTGGCTGATCCGGTGCAGCGGGTGGCCAGTGGGGTTCAGAAGGTTGCCGTTTCGCGGGCCAGCGCGGCCCGGGTGGCGCCGCTGCTCCCGGTGGCCGCGGTCGAGCCGGTGCCTGAGCGCACCCTTGGATGGCCCGTCGAGTTACGTCCTGGAGAACTGCTCGGGATCGTCACCACTGATCCAGTTTCGGCCCAGCGCATCACCGAAGAGTTCGAACAGCGGACCTTACCAGGGCTTCTGGTCGAACCGGCGGCTGCCTATCTGTTGGGCGGCACCTTGGAAGCAGCATTGGACACCGGACGGGACACCCCGCCGGAATGGACCGCGCGAGCCCTCAGCGCGGCCGCTGCCGACACCGTTGAGGCGAAAACACTGCAGGGCGGTGGCGCGAACCTGTCCGGCGGGCAGCGTCAGCGCGTGGCTCTGGCCCGGGCGCTGGCCGCTGACCCGGCGGTTCTGGTGCTGCGGGATCCCCTGACCGCCGTCGACGCGGTGACCGAGGACCTGATCGCCCGCCGGTTGCGGCTTCTGCGCAACCAGGACCGGCACTCCACCGTCGTGGTCTCCACCTCACCGCCGGTGCTGATGGCCTGCGACCGGGTCGTCTTCGTCCCCTCGCCATCCGAGGAAGAGACCGTCGTCGACCGGCACAGTGTCCTGATGCAACGACCCGACTACCGCGAGGCGGTGCTGCGATGAACATCCTTCCCGTTGCCACCGGTCGTCAGACCTGGGCCGGGCTGCGCCGGACGGCGGCCGGGCACCGCCGCGAACTGCTGGCTGCTGCGGTGTGGACGCTGCTGGCCAGCGGCGCGGTCGTCGCCCTGCCGGTGTTGCTGGGCCGCCTGGTGGACGCCGTGCGCCAGGACCGGTCCGGGAACCTGCCGGTGCTGCTGCCGCTGATCGGGGTGGTCGCCGTTCTCGGGGCGCTGGCCACGGCTCTGGCGCAACGGGCCACGGCCCGGTTGGGAGCGCTGGTCGCGGCGGACATCCGGGAGCAGGCCCTGACCGGAGCGCTCGGTCTGGAGCCGGCCCTGCTCGAATCGGCCGGGAGCGGCGACATCACCTCCCGGGTCACCGACGACGTCGAGATCTTCGTCGCGGCGATACCGCTGATCGCGGAGGTGTCCACGGCGCTGGCCACGGTCCTGGTCGCCGTCGGCGCGGTGGCCGGACTGGACTGGCGGCTGGCGATCGCGTTCGTCGTGGTCCTGCCGATCTACTGGTTCGGGCTGAGCCGCTATCTGCCCCGGGCCGGGCCCCTGTACGCCCTTGAGCGGCGTGCGGCGGCCGAACGGGGCCAGGTGATGCTCGAGTCACTCCAAGGACGCCCCACGGTCACGGCCTACGGGATGGCCGCCGTGCAGGGCGAGCGCGTGGCCCGGGCCTCGGCGCGCAGCCTGGACGTGCGGGTGGGCACGATCGGGGTGTCTCTGTGGCTGACCAAGTCGATGAACGCGGCCGAGGCGGCCGGGCTGAGCTCGATCCTGCTGACCGGATACTGGCTGGTCCGCGGCGATCTGGTGACGGTGGGGGCGGTCACCGCCGCCGCCCTGCTCTTCCATCGCCTGTTCGATCCCCTCGGGAGCCTGCTCGGCTCCTTCGACGAGGTTCAGCGGGCCGGGGCCGCCCTGGCCCGGATCGTCGGGGTCACCCTGGTGCCCCCGCGCCCGTACCAGGACAGACCCGTTCCGCGTGGCGGCGTTTCCGTCCGCTTGCGCAAGGTCCGGCACTCCTACGACGGCGAGCACGATGTTGTCCAAGACGTCGACCTGGACGTGCCGGCCGGTTCGTCGCTGGCCGTCGTGGGTACCAGCGGGGCGGGAAAAAGCACCCTGGCCGCCATTCTCGCCGGAATGTTCCCGGCCACCGCCGGAACCGCCGAACTGATCGACGGTTCCTCCAGCATCGCCGTCGCCCAGGTGGAACCTTCCCGGCTGCGGGACTGGATTGCGATGGTCTCCCAGGAAACCCACGTGTTCAGCGGAACCCTGTGCAACGATCTGCTTTTCGCCCGACCGGAAAGCTCCGACACCGAGATTTTGGACGCTGTCCAGCACGTGGGTGCCGACACCTGGGTCCGGGGGCTCCCGGACGGGCTGGACACCCTCGTCGGAGCGGGCGGCCATTCCCTGACCGCCGTTCAGACCCAGCAGCTGGCCCTGGCCCGGCTGGTTCTGCGGGATCCGCCGGTGCTGGTCATGGACGAGGCGACAGCGGAGGCCGGCAGTGCCGGGGCCCGGGATCTGGAACGGGCTGCCTTGGCCCTGTTGTCGGGCCGGACCACGGTGGTCGTGGCGCACCGGCTTTCGCAGGCGCGGGCCTGCGACCGGATCGCGGTCATGGAACACGGCCGGATCGAGGAGTTCGGCTCCCACGATGAACTTCTGAAGATCGACGGACGTTATGCCCGGCTCTGGAGGTCATGGTCGCAGGCGGGTGAGCGCGTTGTCAGACCCGGCCGTCCGGGGTGAGAACGATGCTCGACACATCCACGAGGTCGTCGTCATCCGCGTGCCGCAGATCACGATCGAACACCCGCCGAACCGAGTTCCCGGCGAGATCCTCCAGGCGTGAGTCAATTTCGAGGTGCCAACCCCGATCGGGACCGGCGGGTTCGAACGTCCATACGCTCGCATCGTGGTTGATGGTCGGACGGCCGGGGGCCGGACGTCCGTGCTCGTCCACCAGTCGCAGGTATCGCCGCACCAGCGCCCGGTCGAGGGGACGATCGAAACGGACGACGAGCAGGTCGTGGCCGGGGGCCGGCCAGCGGATGGTCCAGCGGGCCGGATCGATGCGGCTGCGCACGGCCGGGCCGACCCGGTAGGTGCGCTGGGCGCCTTCGGCGAGTTCGGTGCCGGTGACGTCGCGAAGTTCGGGGTCGATCACCAGACTGATCGCGGAGCCTTCGGCCAGGGGCGCCCCCGCGAGCAGGTGCGGGAGCAGCCCCCTCTTGATGCGGCCGGGCTCGAGCAGGACGGTCAGCCTCCGGCGTTCCCGGTCCCAGAGTTCCGGGCTCATGGAGAACAGGGCTCCCGGCACCTCCTGCCCGGCGGCGTCCCGCAGGTGGATGTGCCCCTCGGCCGAGCCCTCCGGCATCGGCGCCGAGAAGGTCACCGAGAAGCGGAGCAGGTTGGCCGGAACCTCGTCCCCACCCGGGTCGATTGCCCTCACGACGGTGGTCCGGGGCACCTCAAGGGCGGGAACGGTGACCCGGGAGTGTTCCCGCCAACCCTCCGCAGCGTCCCTGCGCGCGAGCACTGCGTACATCGTTCCGTCCACCAGGGCGAAGCGAGGCGTGAAGCGGGCGACCTCCTTCTCGCGCTGCCAGGAGCCGGCGGTGGGCACGACCTCGTCTCCGAGGCGGAGGGCTTCCACCGGGACGACGGCCAGGACCGCGGGAAGATCCGGTCCGCGCACGACGACGGCACCGCCGTCCCAGGTGGTGCTCAGAGCACGTCCGAGGACAGGGTTCGCAGGTGCACGTCCCCGTCCTCCTCCTGGACGACCAGGACGTGCTCCCGGTCGAGGGCGGCCATCCAGGTCACGCCCGGGTGGTCGAGGTTCTCGCGGGGAACCCCCTTGGAGGCGCCCGGCTCGGCGATCGGCACGTCCAGGTGCGGCTGCCCGGCGATCGAGGCCGCCGGGATCTTCAGCAGCGGATGGCGGGTGTTGGAGACCAGCAGGAACTCCTCGCCGTCCCGCTCGTAGGAGACGATGCTGAAGGGCTGGTTCATAGGTCCGAGCTCGGCCACGGTGCGGCCGCGTACCAGGCCCGGGCCGGTCAGGTCGTCGAGGGAGAAGTAGACGACCGGGGTGCAGGTGTAGGTGGCCAGGATGCCGGAGTCGCCGAAGGAGGTCAGCGAGCGGATCGGGGACGCGGTCTCGTACTTGCCGTGGTCGACGTGGTAGATCTCCACGGACGTCGCCTCGGCCGATCCGTCGAACGGGTAGCGGATCCGACGCAGCCGGGACGAGAACTCCTCGTTGCTCATCCCGGCCACCACCAGTTCCCCGCCGATCCAGGCCAGGTCGGTGACGGTGGAGCGGGCCAGCGGCACCCGGGCGAGGTCGATGGTGATGCCGTTGAACTCACGGGGCTGCGAGGCCTCGTCACTGCCGTCGAGCCAGGCGTCCTGCCGCTCGTCATCGGGGGCCGGGGCGTCGTCCAGCTCGAAGGAGGTGACCGGGAGCCCGTCGAGTTCGACCACGCTCAGCTCCCCGTCGGCGCCGACCCGGACCACGACGGCGCCGGCCTGGCGCCCGCGCCCGCGGGCGACCGAAAGGTACCCGGCGCCGGAGAGTGGATGGGCGGCGATCCCGCGGATCACCACGTCCTCACGCTCGACACCCAGGAGCGAGGCCAGCTTGGCGCCGAGCCGGTCGACCCGTGGCTCGCGGACCGTCCCGCGGTCTTCGGCCGGTAGCTCGAAGGCCAGGATCCTGGCGGCCGACACATCGGCCACGAAGAGAACCGCGCCACCGTCGGCAGACGGGTCGGGGGAGAAGAGAAGGGGGCCTGCGGACTGCAAAGTCGACACCGTGGCGAGAGACATGATCATTCTCCTCTGTCGAATACGACTACCGGGCCATGCTAGAACCATGCCCGGTGGGCGCCGATCAGGCCGAGGCGATACCGAGCGCGAGCGCCGCGGCCGAGAGCACAGTGAAGACCACGGCCATCGGCGCCCCCTTGAATTCCCAGGCCCGCAGATGGAAAGCGAGCGCGCCGAGGAAGTACAGCAGCAGGCCGGTGGCGGCGGCGATGCCGAGCGGCCGCCACCCGATGCCGATCAGCAGGCCTCCGGCTCCGGCCAGGTTGAGCAGGGCCAGCGGGACGAACCAGGACCGGGGGACGCCGGCGGCGATCAGTCCGGAGGTGGCGGGCTCCAGACCCCGGATCTTCGCGGTGGCGGTACCGGCGCTCATGAGCGCCATGAGAACGGCGACGACGGTGTAGGCGATGAACATTTCAGACCTCAGTTCTTGATGGCGGGGGAGACGTCGGAGGCGAGCCTTTCGATGGACTCCAGGACGTCGGTGCGGGGGAGACCACCCAGATCGGTCAGGCCGATGAAGCGGTCGGCGCCGAACAGTTCCCTTTGCACAGAGAACTTTTCGGCGATCTCCTGAGGGCTGCCGACCATGAGCGCGCCGTTGGGGCCGGCCATCGCGTCGAAGGTCGACCGGTCGAGCTGGATACCTCGACCGGCCGCGGCGTAGGCCCGGTAGGCCGGGTAGAAGGCTTCGCGGGCGTGCTGGGAGGTGGCGCCGATGAAGAGGTGGCTGGCGATGGCGATTCCCAGGGCCGAGCGCGGGTGACCGGCGTCCTTGCCCGCCTGCCAGTACAGGTCGGCGGTCTTTCGGGCGTGGTCCAGCCTTCCACCCAGGAAAGCCAGCGTCATCGGCAGTCCCAGTCGACCGGCCCGCTGGGCGCTGGACGGGGAGCCGCCCACCCCCACTCGCACCGGAAGGGGGCGCTCCAGGCGGGGAATGATCGTGGCGTTGCGCAGGGGATGGCGGAACTGACCGGACCAGGTGACCTCCGACGGGCCGGTGAGCCGCAGCAGCAGGTTGAGCTTCTCAGTGAAGACGTCGTCGTAGCGCTGCTGGTCGACGCCGAAGATCTCGAACGGCTCGGCGTAGGCGCTGCGCCCGGCGGTGATCTCGGCCCGGCCGCCGGAGACCAGGTCCAGCTGGGCGAAGTCCTGGTAGAGCCGGACCGGGTCGAGCACGCTCAGCACCGAGACGGCGCTGGTCAGGGTGATCGACGAGGTGCGGGCGGCGACCGCGGCCAGGACCACGGCCGGCGACGACACCGCGAACCGCGCGGTGTGGTGCTCGCCGACACCGAACACGTCGAGGCCGGCCTGGTCGGCGGCCACGCCGTAGTCCACGATGTCGCGGATGCGCCGTTCGAGGTGGGCGCCGGTGCTGTTGTCGGTGAGAGAGTAGACACCGAGCTCGATCTCGGCTCTCGGTAAGGACCGGTGGGGCATGTCGTCGACGCTAGGCCGCCGTTAGGTACCTAAAGGTACCCTTCGGCCATGAGCCTGCGTCCCGGAACCGTCTTCCTGGCCGACTGCCCGGCCCGGCTGGCCATCGAGATCATCTCCACCAAGTGGGCGGTGGTCACGCTGTTCGCCCTGAGTGAGGGCCCGGTGCGGCACGGTGACCTGGTCGAGCTGATCGGTGGGGTCTCCCGCAAGGTGCTGACCCAGACCTTGCGCCGGCTTCAGGAGCACGGGCTGGTGGATCGGAAGGTGTACGCCGAGGCCCCGCCCCGGGTGGAGTACGGCCTCACCGAGCTCGGGCAGACGCTGAAGGAGCCCATCGTCGCGCTCACCACCTGGGCCCGGGTCAACGGGGAGGCGGTCACCGGCTTTCAGGAGGATTCCGGGGAACGGGTCTGAGCGCGGAGACGACCTTACGGCAGACGGCGCCCAGTTATTCGAGTTCGCCGGGATCGAGAATCCTGTAGTCGAAGTGGTTGAGGCCGGCGTCCCGCTTCAGCTGGGCATCGATGACCGCCGGCAGGAGCGTCAGCAGCTCGGCGAGCCTGTCCCAGGCCTCGGCCTGATGAGGTGAAAGAACCTGGTGGTCAGAATCTTCGGTCGGCACTTCAGCTCCTTCGGGGATCCAGGCCGGCCGGGTCCTGCGCCGGCTGCGCAGGACCCTTTCGCGGCCCGCTCTAGATGAGGACGACAATCTTGCCGAGCGTGCCGTCGGCGAAATCGGCCAGGGCGGCGGTGGCTTCGTCCAGGCGATAGCGCTTCTGGATGACCACCCGGGTGTGGCCGTCGGCCTGGGCGGCCGCCAGACGGGTGAGATTCTCCTTCGTCGGCTCGGCGGAGATCGGCACGACGGCCCCGGTTCGGCTCGGAAGCTGGTCGGGGCTGGCGATCAGGGTGGAGATCAGGCGCCCGGTCGGTGAGAGCGCGGCCAGCAGGGGTGCCGGGTCCCCGGCCAGGTGCAGGACCGCATCCACGCCACCGGGATGAGTCCCCAGAACAGCGGCGGCGACGTCGCCCTGAGGATCGACGACCTCGTGCGCACCGAGCGCGGTCACGTGGGTGTGCTCAGCCTCGGTGTGAGCGGTGGCGATGACGTGGGCACCGGCCCGGACCGCGAGCTGGATCGCCTGGCTTCCGACCCCACCGGGAGCACCGACCACGAGAATGGTCCGGCCCGGCTGGATTTCGGCCTTCGCCATGGCGACCAGGGCGGTGGACCCGGCCAGTCCCAGCGCGGCGGCCTCGGCGAACTCGATCGCGTCGGGCAGCGGGGCCACCCCCACGGCCACGGGCACGGTGACGAATTCGCCCAGCGACCCGTCGCCTGCGAACGGTTTGGTGACGACGCCGAAAACACGATCGCCGACGGCGTATTCGTTCACTCCTTCGCCGAGAGCGTCGACGGTCCCGGCGAAGTCCTTGCCCAGCACCACCGGGAACCGGTGATCCAGGAAATCCTTGAGATAGCCGTTGCTGACCGCCAGGTCGAAGCCGTTGAGGGAGGCCGCAGCCAGGCGGACCCGGATCTCACCGGAGGCCGGTTCGGGCCGCGGGATCTCCTGGACCTCCGGGGGCGTGTCGAAATCCGAAAAGGCCAGCGCGCGCATGTCGTTCCTCCGTCAGCATAGAAGTGGAAGAGGTCTTCCACTACGGCGGTCACGCTAACACAAGTGGAAGACCCCTTCCAGATAATCCGGGCGGTCTTCCGTTACAGTGACCGGATGACGACGTCGAGTGCGCCCGAGCCCGGGACCCGGGCGCGCCGAGCTGATGCCGAGCGCAACCGGGACCGGATCCTGACGGCGGCCCGGGAGATGTTCGCGGAGAGCGGCCTGCAGGTGCCGATGAGCGAGATCGCTCGCCGCGCCGGGGTCGGAATTGCCACCCTGTCCCGTAATTTCGCCGACCGGGAGTCGCTGATCGCGGCCGTGTTCGCCGACGCGATGACGGCCTACGCCGACGCCACGACGCTCGCTCTGGCTGATCCGGATCCCTGGCACGGCTTCTGCGCTCTGGTGGAGAAGGTCTGTGGTATGCAGGCCGCCGACCGTGGTTTCAGCGTGGTGCTGACCATGGCCTTCGCGACCGCCCCGGACTTCGAGGCGGAGCGGGCCCGCTCGCACCGGGCCTTCGTCAAGCTGGTGGCCCGGGCGAAGGCCGCCGGTGACTTGCGACCGGACTTCTCGCCCCAGGACCTGCCGCTGATCCTGATGGCCAACGCCGGCGTCATCGCCGCCACCCGGGACTCGGCGCCCCAGGCCTGGCGCCGGCTGGTGGGCTACCTGTTGCAGGCCTGTGCGGCCGAATCCGCGAAACCGCTTCCGGCTGAGGTTCCGGCCCGGCAGATGTACCGGGCGATGCTCGGGGGCGGAGCGGCCCGGCCCTGACCAGGGCCGGGCCTAGGCCCGCGCTTAAGCGCGCACGAAGCTCAGCAGGGCGGAGTTGACCTGGTCGGTGTGCGTCCACAGCAGGCCGTGCGGGGCGCCGTCGATCTCGACGTACTGGGCGTCGG
>JODP01000029.1 GCA_000719025.1 Kineosporia aurantiaca JCM 3230 | reverse complement strand
ACCGACTCGGCCTCGATCTTGGCCTGGGCCGGGTCATAGACACCGCACGGAAGGTCGCAGTGCGCGCTGACCTCGACCGCGGTGAAGGCGTTGAGGAACATAATCCGGCTCTCTTTCGACGAAGGACTGGCCCGACGTTCCGGAGGCTAGAACCTCAACCGGACTTGAGGTCAAGCCCGGTTCAGTCCGCCGCGGCGGTGCCCAGCGTGAGGGTGGCGGTCTGCGTGGTGCCGCTGGAGTCGGTCCAGCTGACCGAGACCTTCTCGCCGGGCCTGGTGCCGGCCATCACCGTGTTCAGCGTCGTCACCGAGTCGATCGTCGTGCCGTCCACCGCAGTGATCACGTCGCCGGCCTGCAGACCGGCGGAGGCGGCCGGGCCATCGGTCACCAGGCCGCTGACCATTGCCCCGGACACGGAGGTCGCAGTGCCCTGGGAGTAGGGGTCCGATCCGCCGAAACCACCGAAACCTTCTCGGCCGTAGGTGTTCACCGCCGCGCTGGTGTCCTCCAGGGCCACCCCGAGGAAGCCGTGCAACCCGATGTGGACGGTCGAGCTCGCCTGCCCGGAGGTGATCTTCTGGGCGATGCTCAGGGCCGTGTTGATCGGGATGGCGTACGAATCACCGGTGCTGGTGGTGCTGTCCGAGGCGTTCTCGGCCGTGCTGTTGCTCACCGAGGCCGCCGTGTTCATGCCGATGACCTTGCCCGAGATGGCCAGGGAACCCCCGGAGTCGCCGGCCACGATCGGCGCATCGGTCTCGATCAGGCCGGTGAGTTGCTCCGCGCCCGAACCACTCTCGTCGCTGGCGGTGATGTCCTGGCTGAGGGCGGTCACGGTGCCGCTGACCACGCTCGGGTCACCGCCGTCACCGTTGGCGTTGCCGGCCGCCACGACCTTGTCGCCCACCTTGACCGAGCTGGAGTCACCGAGCGGCACAGTCTTCAGGCCGCTGGCGTCCTTCAGCTGGATGACCGCGACGTCCGCGGTCGGGTCGGTGCCCACCACCGTTGCGGTGTAGGTCTTCTGGGTGGCCACGACGGTGACCTTGATGCTGGTGGCCCCGTCGATCACGTGGTTGTTGGTGAGGATCTCACCGGTACTGGTCAGGATCATCCCGGTGCCGGCCGCGACCGCGCCCTCGTAGGAATCCGTGCTGACGATGTCGACCAGCGCACCCTGAACCGAGCTGGCCACGTTCGCCGAGGTGCCCGTTTCGTCCGCTCGGGCGACACCGCCGACCCCGATCACCAGGGCCAGCGCGGCCGAGGCGATCAGCGCCGGGCGCCGGTACGCCTTGGAGAATCGCGCCCGGGGACGGTCGGAACCCACTGCGGGGCCCTCGTTGATGTCGATCATGTTCGTGCTCCTGTCGGGACGTGACCCTTCTACCTGTCCCTATGGCACCTCCCTCGTCCGAGGAGTCCCTGCAAGTTTCCTGAGTGATTCCTAGGACGGCCCGCCGGGGATCACAGCCCCGGCCGGGATCACAGGGTGACTGCTCCCAGGGCCGCAGCCGCGAAAACTACCGCCCACGGCGGCACCGTCCAGCGGGTGAGCAGCACGAACGCTCCCACCGCGAGGGCGAGCGCCCGCGCCGAGGTGATGCCGTCGGTGAAGACCGGGTCGTACAGGGCCGCCGCCAGGAGCCCGACCACGCCGGCGTTGACGCCCATGAGCGCCGAGCGGGCCTGCGGGAGGTGGCGCAGGGTCTGCCAGAACGGCAGCGCACCGACCACAAGAAGGGCAGCGGGAAGGAAGATCCCGACCACGGCCACGACGGCGCCGAGGATCTGGTTGCTGATCGCGCCGAGGTAGGCGGCGAAGGTGAACAGAGGGCCGGGCATGGCCTGCACAGCTCCGTAGCCGGCGAGAAACTCGTCGTGGCCCACCATTCCGGTCGGCACAAGGCGGGATTCCAGCAACGGCAGGACGACATGGCCGCCCCCGAAGACGAGAGCGCCTGAACGATAGAAGATCTCGAACAGGCGCACAGCCCAACCACCGCCCAGAACCGGCAACGCGAACAGCAGCAGGAAGAACACCACCAGGCAGGACAGGGCGACCGACCGGGGTACCAATACGGTGAAAGCGACATCCCCGTCGTCAGGTTCGGCAATGGCCCGGGCCTCCTGGCGCAGCCAGATCAGGCCGATCGCGCCCGCACCGGCGATGACGGCAAGCTGCACCAGCGCGCCGGGGGCCAGAAGAGCCGTGATCGTGGCCGCCGCGGCAACCGTGGCCCGCTTCCGGTCCGGCGTCAGCGTCGTGGCCATTCCCAGAACGGCCTGAGCCACCACCGCCACGGCCGCGGCCTTCAGCCCCAGCACCCAGCCGGCCCCGGACACGTCTCCCAGCGCACTCACGGCGTAGGCGAAGGCTGCCATCAGGATTGCCGAGGGCAGGGTGAACGCCGCCCAGGCGGCCAGGAGCCCGGCGTACCCGGCCCGCTGCAGGCCCAGAGCCATGCCGACCTGGCTGGAGGCCGGCCCGGGCAGGAACTGGCACAGAGCCACGACGTCGGCGTAGGCCTGCTCACTCAGCCAGCGTCGGCGAACCACGAGCGCCTCGCGGAAGTACCCCAGGTGCGCGACCGGACCGCCGAACGAGGTCAGTCCCAGGCGCAGAAAAGCCCCGAACACCTCCCCCGCCGTGCCGGGATGACTGCGTCGATCCGTCATGTCCGTGAGCTTGACCTGCACGCTTTAGTTCAGTCAATCTTGAATTAATGGACTCCGAGCAAACCTCTCTCGAACTGCGCGCCGCCCGCCACGCTGCGCTGGGCGATGCCGTCCGGCTGCGCATCGTCGATCTCCTGGCCCTGGGAGACCTGCCGGTCGGCGAAATCAGGGCCGACCTGGGCATCCCGGCCAATCTGCTGTCCCACCACCTGACCGTGCTGCGAGCGGTGGGCATCCTCGGTGAACGTCGCTCGCAAGGAGACGGACGCCGCAAGTACCTGACCCTGCTGCAGTCGCAGATTCCGCAGCCCTCGACCCTGCCGATCCGCGCTCGCCGAGTCCTGTTCGTCTGCACCGGCAACTCCGCCCGCTCGCCCCTGGCTGCGCTTCTGTGGCAACGGGTCAGCCCGATCCCGGCCACCTCGGCCGGCACCCGCCCAGCCCCCGCCGTCGCCGACATCGGCCGGCAGGTCGCCGCCCGGCACGGCCTCGACCTCGGCGGGCATCACCCCAGGAAGATGACCGAGACCATCCAGGACGGGGACGTCGTCGTATCCCTCTGCGACCGGGCCCACGAGTCGATGGGCAGCGCCAACCCCGTCCACTGGTCGATCCCCAACCCCACGCCGATCGGCACGGTGGAGGCCTACGAAACAGCGTTGGCCGAGATCGAGCGCCGGGTGCGGAACCTGGCTCCGCACGTTGTCGCGGCCTGACGCGGCGTCGTGTTCGATCGGAAAGTTATCCACAGGTGACAGCCGACGCAGGCGCATCACGCCGCCGTGGCTGCACGCTGGCCGACATGAGCGCCGACATAGTTCCCGCCGAGACCACTCCACCGCCGGGCACGGTTGCCCGGCCCATCGGGCAGGCCGTCGCAGGCGCGTTGGCCACGGTCGGCTCGGGCAGCGCCTTGGCCGCGACGTCTGCGCCCTGGGGAGCAGTGATGGCGACCGGCCTGACCACGGGCGCCTTCAGCGTGCTCGCCCTCCTGGCCCCGACCTGGCTCGCCCAGCGTCGCGCCGCCCGCCTCGACCGGATGGCCGACGACCGACTGCGGGCGCTCATTGTGCTCAAGTCCTTCGGCGTCGAGACGAGCACGGCCACCCTCAGGATCTACGCGGGCCGGGATCCGATCGGCTGATCAGACCATGAACCCGCGTCCGGTCAGCGGGTGTAGTCCTCCAGTTCGATGTCGGTGGCGAACCGGTCGAACAGCTTCATCATCGGCGTGAAGAGGAACGAGACGGAGAACAGCCGGTTGCGGGCCCACATGCCCAGCCGGGTCCGGGGCGCCAGAACACTTCCCCCGCTGACCTTTTGACCGGACTTGGCGTAGCTGCGGAACTTGGCCTCGTACTGTGCGTAGGCCACCTCGTGATCGCCGTTGGCCCGGTGCAGTTCACCGGCCAGAACGTAGGCCCCGACGACGGCCATGCCGGTGCCGAAGCCGCCCAGCGCGTTGCCGTAGGCAGCGTCGCCCACCAGGGCCACGCGTCCGTTGGTCCAATGATCCATAACGGTTCGGCTGATCGCGTCCAGGTAGAAGTCTTGGGCATTCGGCAGTTGGGCGAGCAGTTCGGGCACCCGCCATCCGCTGCCCTGGTAGGCGGCGGCGAGCAGTTTCTTCTGCTGGTCGATGTCGTCGCGGTCGTAGCTGAGGGGGTCGGAGGCGAAGACGAAGAAGGCCGGGGCCTTGGGACCGCCGGTGGCCGCCATCCGGCCGGGCTCGTTGTACATCACGTCCTCGTCGCCGACGTTCACGTCGACCAGGGCGTAGTAGTAGCCCAGGTGACGCACGTAGTCGAACTCCGGGCCGAAAGCCAGCCGACGGGTTGTGGAGTGGATGCCGTCGGCCCCGATGACCAGGTCGAACTCCTGCGGCTCGGCGTGGCGGAAGGTGACCTGGACGCCATGACCGGTCTGGGTCAGCGAGGCGATCGAGTCGCTAAAGAGGTACGTGCAGGTGTCCGCGGTGCGCTCGTAGAGCAGCTGGGCCAGGTCTCCCCGGGCGATCTCGATCTCGCCGGAGCTGAACTCCCCTGGAACCACGGCGATCTTGCGGCCGGCGGCGTTGACGATGATGCCGTCTCCTCCTCCCCCGGTCTGCAGTCGCCGGACGTCCTCCAGGATGCCCATCCGGCTCAGCACGGTGCGGTGGGTCTCGCCCTTGAAGTCGACGGCCTGGCCGCCGCCCCGGATCTCGGGGGCCTGCTCCACCACCGTGACCTCGAAGCCGTAACGGTTGAGCCAGTAGGCCAGCGCGGGTCCGGCGATGCTGGCACCGGAGATGAGCACACGGGAGTTCTTCATGCCGACGATGCTCCGGGCCCCTACCGACAGAACACCGACAGAGCATCGACAGCTCACCGACAAGCGGTCTGGTCAGAGCACTCGGGCCATGAGATCCCGGATCCGGGCAGCCCGGTCCGGGTGCGAGGGTGACTCCGTTCGGGGGATGCGCTGCGCCAGAAGCTCGAATTCGTCCCTGGTGAACAGGGCGGCCAGACTCCCCCTGGCCGGCTCGGCCAGCGTCCATAGTTCCGCTGCCTCCCCGATCTGCCCCCGTTGCCGGGCCAGCAACGCACCACCGGTAGCCCAGGCACCGAGAAGCGGTGCCTCTGAGACAATCTCGTCACCGGACCGGGCCAGGAGATCCGCGGCTGTGTTCTCGAGTCGGAGAGCGGACTGACCGGACCGCTGCGCGGCTACGGCCAGATGGAGGACGGCGGCCGCAGCGCGGAACAGAACCCGCTGGTGCGGTTGCGGATCGGGGACGACGCGGGTGGCCTGCATGATGGTGTCGGCGTACTGGACGATGGCCGGCCACTCGTGACGCTGCCAGGCGAGGTTCGCCAGCGCCATGGCGGCCTGCGCACTGTCCCAGTCCTCCTCCCCACCGGACCGGGCGAACTGGCGCAGCCGTTGTTCGGCGTCGACGTCACCGGCCAGCGCGAGGCGGGCGTCGAGCAGGACCTGGGCCGAATGCGCCTCCTGCGCCGCCCCGATCTGCTCCATGTGCTGCACGCCTCGGGTGAGCCAGTCGATCGGGGCTCCGGCGTCCGGGGCGGCCGAGGCGCCGGCCACGGCCTGCGCGGCCATGCCCATTCCCCAGTGGTCCCCGGCGGCCTCGAAGCAGCGGTAGGCCTCGATCGCGTCCTCGGACCGGACCGCTCCGTTGAGCATCTCGTCCGCCGCGGCCCGGATGAAGAGACCCAGGCCGCGCACGTAGGGGTCGCCGTCGGCGATCAGGGCGGCGAGCCCGGCGGATGCTGAGGGCGAGTGCAGGTCGTGCAGCACCGGCAGCATCCCGGCCAGAGCCGTGTAGCGAGGTGAGACCTCCGGCGCACCCTTTCGGAGAACCGCCCGCAGGGTCCGGCCGGCCAGAGCCGAGAGCCGCAGCCGGCCGGTGATCGCGGCATAGCTACCGATCAGCAGGCAGATCCGGGCGAGTCGGTCGGCGTCCACCCCCTCACCGCGCAGCAGGGCCGAGCGGCGCCGGGCCACCGGGTCGTCCAGGTGCAGCACGGCCGCGGTCATGATGCTGATCTCGAGGGACGAGCCACGGATCATCATCGGGAAGAAGAGCGCGGCGGCCAGGTCGACCGTGGCCGCCTCGTCCCCGGAGTCCAGGGCCCAGTGCAGGGCGGCCATCAGGTTCTCCTGGTCGCCGGCCAGGGCCCTCAACGTGGCCAGCTGGTGCGGGCCGATGAGCTCGTCGGCCAGGCCGATCGCCTGTTCCCGGGCCCAGGCGAGCAGGCCGGTCAGCGCGGGACGGCGGTCGCCCAGCCGGGCCTGGCCGTACTCCCGGACGGTCTCCAGCATCCGGTACCGCGCCGGGCGGCCACCGGTCTCCAGCACCAGCAGCGACTGCTCGACCAGCGCCGCCAGCCCGGCCCGCACGTCCTCCTGCCCGGCCACGGCCGCGGCGGTCGCGGCGGTGAAGGGGGCCGGGATGACGGCCAGCCGGTGCAGCAGGTCACGCCGGCCCGGCTCGAGCAGCTCATCGCTCCAGCCCACCATCGCCCACAGCCGGGCGTGCCGCTCCGGCAAACCCCGCAGCGCATCGTCCAGAAGCGCGAACCGGTCGCTCAGCCCAGCCAGGACGTCCTCGATCGGCATGGTCCGCAACCGGGCCGCGGCCAGTTCCAGGGCCAACGGGAGGTTGTCGAGGCGGTTGCACAGGTGCAGCGCCTGCTGGCTGTCCCAGACCGCGGGGACGCCACCCAGCCGGGCCCGGGCCTCCAGCAAGGCCAGTGCCTCGCCGTCGGACAGGGCCGGCAGGCGATGCACCATTTCCTCGGCCAACCCGAGCGGGGCCCGACTGGTGGCCAGCACCGCGAGGTCGGGCGAGGCATTGATCAGATCGGCGGCAGCATCCGCAGCGGCGGCCAGGAGGTGCTCGCAGTTGTCCAGGACGACCAGTCCGCTGAGCCCGGCCGCCGCCGTGCGCAGCTGTTCGCGAGGACCGAGGGACCGGAGCCCGCCCAGCAGCTCCTCCCCCGAGGTCAGGACCGACAGCAAGGCCGTTGTCACATCCTGCGCGGTGCGCAGTCCGGCCAGCTCCACAACCCACACAGCAACGGACGTCCGTCGGCTCACCTCAGCCGCCAGACGCGTCTTCCCGGCTCCCCCGACGGCCACGATGGTCACCAGGGGAACCTGGGTGAGGCCGTCCAGCACGGCGGTCAGGTCCGGCTCGCGGCCGACCATGACGCTGCCTGGTCGCTGCCAGGAGATGGGCAGCACGGGGCGGGGAGCACGCCGGGGCCGGGCGGACGGCAGGTCCCCGCGCAGCAGCGCCAGATGTACCTCGGTGACGACCGAAGAGGGGTCGGTGCCGTACTCGTCCACCAGTTCGGTCCGTAGCCGTTCCAGCACGTCCTGGGCCTCGGCGTCCCGGCCCTGCTGGGCCAGCACCCGGACCAGGAGGGCGGCCGCGGGCTCGTCCGGAGGGCGATGGGCCACGAGCCGGCGAAGGTCCTCCTCGTTGGCGGGTCCGGTCCCGGCCAGGGCGCACTCGGCGCGCACGCTCGCGATGTCCGAGAACAGACGGGCCGCATGAGTTTCCGTCAGGTCCGGCGCATCGGCGAAGAGCGCCCGGGCCTCGTCGGCATCCCGCCGGGCGGCCGCCCGGTCACCGGCGCGCAGGAGCGTGTGGGCCTGGTCGATGAGCTCACGGGCCAGTCCGGCGTCGGTCTGGATCGCGTCGGTGGGGGTGCGATAGCCGCCGGGCACCGTCTCGACCGGCACCCCCAGCCGCCGCACCCGCGCGATCAGGGCCTGCACGGCAGCCAGGGCATCTCCTGGAGGATCTTCCCGCCACACCGAGTCCACCAAGGCCGCCACCGACACCGGACGCCCCCGGGCCGCGACCAGTTCCTGGATCACCGCAGCCAGCCGTTTGCCGCCCACCGGTTTTCCGTCGACGGTCAGCGGGCCGAGGGTCGAGATCCGCATCCGGGCAGCTTATGACCTGGACTAATCCCCGACTACCGCCTGCCCCCTGAAGTGTCACGCCGGCGCCTGTCCGCCGGGTCGTTCCAGGCGCCCACGGAGGACCCGGGTCTCCGCCTGCTTGAGCCGGGTCAGCAGCGGCACCGTCTCGACGTGAAGCACCCCCTCGAGTGCGCCGACCTGCTCGGTCACATAGGAGAACAGATCGTCGCTCTCCCGGCAGGTGACGGCGGCCAGGACGTTCGCCGAGCCGGTGATGGCGGCGACCCAGCTGGTGTTCCGGTGGGCCGAAAGGGCCTCGCAGACGGCAGCAATGCGGCCGGGAGACACCTGCAGGAACAGATGGGCCGAGGTGGTGAAACCGAACGGCTCCAGCAGGTAGTCGACGTCGACGTCCAGCGCTCCGGTGTCCAGCAGCGCCTGCAGGCGGGTGCTCACCCGGGAAAGCGGCCAGTCCAGTGCGCGGGCCAGGACCGACAGGCTGACCCGGCCGTCGTTGCGAAGCTCGCGAACCAGGGCGGCGTCCTGCGCGGGAATGGTTGCGTGGGCAGCCCGGCGTGTCGGTTCGCGGCCGTTGAGCAGGATGTTTTCGGCCTCCGGAGTGAGCGGCTCGTCGAACCCGGACCACTCGGCCGGACCACCGGAGTAGGACCGCAGTACAGAGAAGGCGGTGAAGGACAGCACCGCCGTGGTGTGCGAGAGCTTCGACAGCACCCCTGTGCCACAGGCCGCATCGGCGGGAAGGCTGGCTGTGCAGATGATTTCCGAGCCTCCCGACACCAGGGCGACCCAGCCCACATCGTCGCGCTCCGCCAGTCGCTGGCCGAGGGCGGCAGCTGCGTCAGGCCGACATTGCATACGGAGCAGCCAGAGTCGGTTGTACTGCGACATACCGGCCGGCCGCACCAGGACGCGGACCAGGCCCGCCTCGTGCAACGCTCGGTACCGCCGCGCGGCGGTCTGCTCCGAAATGCCCGTTGCGCCCGCGATGCGGCGCATCGACGCCCGTCCGTCGAGCATCAGGCATTGGAGGATCCGCTGATCCAGAAGGTCCACCCCGGAAGTTTACGCCCCCTTCGAAGATGCCAATGGACGTTCTTCAGCACTTTGTGACGATCGCTGGCAGTGCCTGTGGTGACCGGCCAACAATGGCACTTCGTTCACTCGTGTTCACTCGTAAGGAACCACTGCCGTGACTGACCGTCCGCTGATTCAGGTGATCGTCGCCAGCACCCGGCCCGGCCGGGTCGGCGAACCCACCGCCCACTGGGTTGCCGAACAGGCCCGGGCCACCGGCGCCTTCGACATCGAGGTCGTCGACCTCGCGGCCGTGGCCCTGCCGATGTTCTCCGAACCCGAGCACCCCAGCCTGCGCGCCTATACCCAGGAGAGCACGCGGCAGTTCAGCGAACTCATCGATCGCGCCGACGGTTTCGTCTTCATGTTCCCGGAGTACAACCACAGCTACAACGCGGCGCTGAAGAACGCGCTGGATCATCTGTACTGGGAGTGGGCCGGCAAACCGGTCGTCCTGGTCAGCTACGGCGGCGTCGCCGCGGGCGCCCGGGCGGCCGTAGCCCTGCAACCGGTCCTGCTCGCGCTCAAGATGCGAATCGCCGGGCTGCTCCCGATCCCGTTCATCGCGCAGCTCGTGCACGCCGACGGTGACCAGCGGGTGTTCCAGCCGAACGAGCACGTCGAGCGGGGCCTCAAGAACGCCCTCGAGGGCCTGACGGCCGCGCTCGCCCCGACCAACTGATCACGAAGGAAGTCATGCCGAACTTTGCCGAGCTCGACCGCAACGTCACCCTCACCCAGCAGCTGGACGAGGAGGGCGGGGCCGTCACCCTGGTCAACATCCTGATCGTCGACCCCGCCGACGTCGATCAGTTCCTGGAGGCCTGGTCGACCGATGCCCGGATGATGAGGACGCAGCCCGGATTCATCTCCACCCAGCTGTACCAGGGCATCGCCGGCAGCTCCAGCTTCCTCAACCACGCGGTCTGGCAGTCGACGAGGCACTACCGGGAGGCCCGGACCAACGACAAGGCCCGCGCCGGGGCCCGGGGCCTCTACCCCGCCAGCCTGGTCGCCACCCCTCACCTGTTCCGGGCGGTCGAGGTTCCGGGCATCTGCGTGGCCTGACCTGGCACCGGGCCCCAGCGGCTTCGCCTGCAGGCCGCGCAGTCCCTATAAGTACGGACGCGTGATCAGCTCGAGGTAGTGGCCGGACGGGTCCAAGAGGTAGACGCCCCGCCCCTCGTGCTCATGGTTGATCTCGCCGGGCCGGCTCCGCTGCGGGTCGGCCCAGTGATCCCGTCCCTGCTCAATGATCTGCGCGTAGGCCCGGTCGAAGTGCGCATCGTCGAGCAGATACGCGTAATGCTGGGGCGGGAAGTCGATCGGCGGAGCCGCGAACTGCAGCAGCACGCCATCGGCGATCTGGATGTTGACGAAAGGCCCCCACGAGGGGACGTCGTCGGCCTCGAGAAGGTCGCGGTAGAACACCGCCATCTCGGCCGCATTGAGCGAGGCGATGATCGTGTGATTGAAACGCGCTGTCATGGGTTCTCCCTGGTCTGCGTCGATGAGGTTGGGTTCACGCAGACGTCAGGAGGAGCGCGGATCAGACCACGACCAGATGGCCTTCCCGGGAACGGCTCGTACGAGCCTGACTGGTCATCACCCGATCAGCCTAGCCGTCACTCCGGCACACAGGAAACACCCAGCTAGGATCGCCGCCAAACGATCTATCTAAGAGCTACTTTCACAGGTTCCGTAAAAAGCGGACGGCGCCCAAGTCGCGGCCAGCAAGTGGTGCAAACGGACAAATCGTCTGCTAGCCTCCAAGAGGAATTCGCTTCCGGGCGAGATCCGGAGGGCGGGGGCCCTCCACGGTGCCAGACGCAGGGGGAGCCATGAAGATTCGTGTGCATCAGCGCGCTCATCCGTCGTTCTCGGCATTCACCTGCACCTGATGACCTGACGCAGCGACCAATCTGGTCGACGCGCCAACGTCAAACCGTTGCCGCCGTGGCGTAAATCGACGTCCTGTAGCGGTTCTACGGCTCACCGAGCATGCCCATAGCGCATCTTGGCGCCCTTCCCCAAGGGCGAGCCCATTGCCTGGCCGGCCCGGGGTCCTGACATCTGGACCCCTCGCCGCCCTGAATTCCGGTCCGCAGCTCACCCAGGCTCGGATTGGTGATCCTCACAAGGGTTCAGCGAAGGAGACACATGAACAAGCGCACCAAGGCCGCCTTGATCGTCAGCGCTACGGCGGCAACCGTAACCGCCCTCATGCCGTCGGCGGCCTTCGCCGCTGGTACGAGCAAGACCTGCGGCAGCAGCTCCGGTGGCGTCTGCACGATCACGACCAGCCACCCGAGCAAGGGCACGGTGTCGATCGACGTGTCCAGCAGCAACACCACGCCCAACAGCGTGCAGTGGGAAATCGGTGGCACGGGCGGATATCTCTGCGTGGGCCACGTTCCGGACGATGGTGTCGTTCGCTCCTACACCTGCTCCAACGTGCCCGCCGGCACGATCCGGGCGGGCATCTTTGTCGCCGGGGGCGCCAACATGGCCGTCGGCGTTCGCTGGTAGTTCACTGACCGAAGGGTGGGGCGGCCGTCACCGGCCACCCCACCCCCTCAGGAAGATGTCGTTCAGTTCAGGTACTGCGCAAGCTGTTTGACCTCATCCAGGTCACCGGTCCATCTGTTTCGCCTCCAGACCCTCCACAACGTAGTCGTCCGAACGGTTCCCGAGCCCGAGACCCAGGGTGAGGCGACCGCCGGAGACCGCATCGATACTGGCGGCCTCCTTCGCCAACAACACCGCGGGCCAGGCCGGGCCGACGAGAACACTGCTGTAGAGCCCAATGGTGGACGTCGTCGCAGCCGCGGCAGCGAGGGCGATGGTGTCCATCACGCCCGGGTAGGCGGGATAGGGTTGACCAATGCGCCCAAACCGGACCGCCGAGCCCATGATTCGATCCATGATCGTCGGGCAGCGAGAATGCGGTCCCCCGCACGGGACGGCAACCCGGGAGACGCTGGACCTGATCGCCGACAAGTGGTCGATCATCGTGATCCACCGGCTTCGTTCCGGGCCGATGCGGTTCGGCGAATTGCACCGCAGCATCGAGGGTCTCAGCCGCAAGATGCTGACCGTGAGGTTGCGGGACCAGGAACGGTACGGGCTGATTACCCGCACTGCGGACGACAGTTCACGCGTGCCCTCGGTGACCTATGCCCTCAGTCCGCTCGGGAACGAGCTGGCACAGGCCTCAGCACCCCTGATTGCCTGGACGCTGACGAATCTCGGACGTTTGGACGCGGCGAAACAGGCCTACGAGGGGCAACCTCTCGGTTGAGCGCCGCTCCTGTGATCAGGACACTCCCGGCGGAGGCTCGCTGAGAGTGCCAGCGGGCACACCGTCCGGCAGTTGCTTCAGGATGTCCGCCGGGATGGCCTCGATCTCCTCCAGCACGTCGCTCGCCCGCCGTACGAACTCGGGGTACGAGCCCCGGAGCCCACGCCGCCGGGCGATCGGCGCCAGCGCGCCGAACAGGAGTTTCTGCACCACCCGGGGTGGACGGGTGAAGCGGATGGTGTCGTCGAACTCCTTTGCCAACAGCGATGCCTGGAGCAAGGAGGGCCGCCCGGCCGGATCCGTGCGACCATCCGCGGCCAGGAAGAACATGTTCCGGATCATCTCCTGGAACCGCGCCCCCGGATCGATCTCGACGATGACCCAGGCGGTTTCGGTGCCCGCATTCCACCAGTCGTGCGGCGTGCCGGGTGGCACACTGACCCGACGTCCCGTCGTCGCCTCGTCCTCCTGACCGTCCACCCGTAACCCCAAGCGTCCCCTAATTACGGTGAAGGTCTCGGTGGACCGGGGATGGATGTGCTCGCCCACGACGGCCGCCCCCGGTCGGGCGTACAGGTCGGCGACCATCCTGGCTTCGCTGCTGGCCGCCGCCTGACGCAGAACACCGTATTCGCCAGTTGCCGGATTGATCACGGCGTCGAAGGTCATGCCGTCCATCGTGGAACGGGGCGAACGGTGTCATCAAGAAGGAACAAAAAGTGCCTAGGTCCCAAGGGTCAGCTACGCCGTCCCGTCGTAGCTGACCTGCAAGAAGCCATCCTCGGAGCTGGTGAGTCGGCCGCCGGCGGCAGCCATCTCATCTGCCTCGTCGGCGAGTTCCTCGTAGGCAGTGGCGGCGTGTAGCAGGCTCGTCGCTCCGTCGGCGGCGTGCTGGAACGACAGCGCCTCCGCAGAGCGCACCAGTACACCGTTTTCGACGGCATGCAGATGCAAGGCGCTACCCTCGGCGACCAGGTCGAAGCCCACGCGTGTCCGTGACGGGCTCACGCCCCATCGCCGCGCGGTGAGTTCCGGTAGCGCCACCTGCCGGGTCATCTCGGCGAGGACCGGTAGCGCGATCGAGGGCCCGCTGACCTGCTCGAAGCGGTCGGCCGCCCAGTCCAGGAGCGGGGTGCCGGTCGCGGCGAGGCTGTCGAAGACCTCCTCACCGGGGAGGGCCCGTTGGTGAACCACTCGAAGCCGCCACTGCGGAGCCACCGGCTTCGGCTCAGCCGGCGAAATCAGGGTTTCCGGCGCACTGCGGGCCCGTTGACGCCGTGAGGCCCGGGCCGCCAGCAGGTGGCCGTTCATCATCGGCTCGACCAGCCACCAGCCGGCGGTGTGGGCCGCCACCAGCTCAGCGGCCAGCTGCCGCAGACTCGCTGCGGCTTCGGGAAGGTTGGCCGCCAAGTCCAGTTGCCACCGATGTCGGGTGGCGAACTCCGACCCCCTCCACGGCGACGGCGGCCGCGCCGCATCGTGCTGCTCAGTTGTCACGTACATAGGACTACCTCCAGGCGAAAGACGAGACCGGCCTGGTGGGTGAGCGGCAGCAACGGCTGCCGGGCCGGCACCAGGGCGCAGGTCTTCCGCGCTCTCGAGGCAGGCGGGGGTCCCCGGGTCGGAGTCCAGCGCCAGCGCTCTCATGGTGCCACAAGGAATGGCCCACGCGAGGATCAGCTGCTGTTCCTGACCACCCCGTGGGCCGCGAACGACGTCCGATCCCCGCCCCATCCGCTGCGAGGCACCAGATCCTCGATCCGGCGCCGGTCCGACGCGTCGAGGGTGAGGTCACCGGCACCGGCGTTGTCCACGACCCGGGCCGCACGACGGGTCCCCGGGATCGGGACCACGTCGGGGCCCTGCGCGATCAGCCAGGCCAGGGCGAGTTGCCCCACCGAGATGCCCTTCTCCTCAGCGATCGTCCGTAGCGCATCGACCTGCGCGAGATTCTGCTCCCGATGCTCAGCACCGAACCGGGGATCGGCACCACGGAAGTCACCAGGAGCAAAGGACGACGGTGGGCGCGTCTCGGTGAGCATGCCGCGGCCCAGCGGGCTGTACGGGACCAGGCCCACGCCCAGGCTGCGGGCCACGGGCACCACGTCGTCCTCTGGTTCCCGCCACAGCAACGACCACTCGAACTGGACGGTGGTGATCGGATGTACCGCGACCGCCTGCCGCAGCTGGTCCGGGTTGGCCTCGGAAATGCCTAAATGGCTGACCTTTCCGGCCGTCACCAGCTCGGCCATCGCACCGACGGTGTCGGCCAGGGTCACTTCCGGATCCACGCGGTGCAGGTAGTACAGGTCGATGGATTCGACGCCGAGGCGCTTGAGCGAGGCCTCGCAATGGGTCCGCACGTTTTCCGGGCGACCGTCGAGGCGCGGACCGTTCGGCCCGCGCACGATCCCGAACTTGGTGGCGACCACGGCCTGGTCGCGGCGGCCGGCCAGGGCCCGGCCCACGAGTTCCTCGTTGTGACCGGAGCCGTAGCTCATGGCGGTGTCGATCAGGGTGATGCCGTGGTCGAGGGCGGTGTGGATGGTCGCCACGGACTGCTCGTCGTCGGCCGGCCCGTAGCCCTGGGACAGGCCCATGCATCCGAAGCCGATTGCGGAGACCGGCAACTGGCCCGGTCCAAGTCGTCGCTGCTGCATGGGAACGACCCTGACAGCCGCGGATCGATCAGTCCAAGACCCGCTTGTGCTGGCATCCATCAGCGATCACGATAGATGCCGTGGACCTGCGGCAGCTGGAGTACTTCGAGGCCATCGCCCGGCACGGTGGGTTCACCCGCGCTGCCGAGCACCTGCACGTTGCCCAGCCGGCGCTGTCCGCACAGATCAAACGGCTGGAGACCGAACTCGGGGTCACCCTTCTGGCCCGGACCAGCCGCCGCGTCGGACTGACCCAGGCCGGTGAGCTGCTGCTGGCGCGCACGCACCGGATCCTGGCCGAGGTCGAGGCCGCCCGCCACGAGGTCATCTCGATGTCCTCGGTCCTCCAGGGCCGGGTGACGCTCGGTTTCACCCCTGTCGTAGGACGGTTCGACCTTCCGCTGGCGCTGTCCCGGTTCCACACCCAGTATCCCGAGGTCTCCCTCTCCCTGCGTTCCGGACTGGTCGGCGAGCTTCTGGCCGACCTCGATTCCGGGGCGATCGATCTGGTGCTCGGTCCGCTGCACGAGGACCTGGCCTCCCGGTTCTCGGCCCAGCCCCTGGTCACCGAGACCCTGGTCCTGATCACCCCGGTCGGCCATCGGCCGGTGAGCGCTCTGGCCGAGGTCAAGGACGAGCCCTTCGCCTGTCTCGGGCCGCGCAGCGGATTGCGCTCGCTCCTGGAGAATATTTGCCGTGAAGCGGGTTTTCAGCCACGCGTGCAGTTCGAGACACACAGCCCGGCCAGCATTCGCGAACTTGTCGCCGCCGGTCTGGGAGTGGCCCTGGTGGCCCGGTCGGCCATGAAGGAGCCGGGACCGGCCGTCGGCGTGCATACGCCGACCCCGCCGCTCCCGGCTCATCCCGCCATTGGCCTGGTCCATCACCGCGACCGCCGTCTCGGCCCGGCCGTTCTCACCTTTCGGCGGCACCTGCTGGAGTATGCGCAGGTGTGAATGCTTTTCCCCGTGGAGTCGGCCGACTTACGGAAGCTGACCGATCCGCTGAACCACACCACTCTCGAGCAGGGCTTCGGTAGCGACCTTCTGCCCTTCCTTGGGCTGGGCGGTGGGGCCGGTGAAATACTCCACATATCCGAGGTAGGCGGCGTTGTCCGGGTCGATCACGTAGACGTCCTTGAACTGTGAAGCGTCCCGGTACACCAGACCGACACCGTGCCGCCCCACCCCGTCCACCGCGTCGTCCTCAAACTCGACGCCCGGTACCAGGCTCGCCGCTCGATACAGCGCTGAGGCGACCGCCGGCGGCGGCGTGGTCTTCAGGTAACCCAGCATGACGTCCAGCGCACCACCGTTCTCGTCGTCGCGATACCCGTCCGGCAGGTTCTTCTTCACCTGAGCCAGCAGTTTCACCGGGTCGGTCGGCAGCGCCGCGATCTGCGCATAGCTCAGGTCGGCCGAACTGGCCCCGCCCAACTGCGGATTGATCCGGGTGACCACGCCGTTCTCGCGGTACTCCCCGGTGTGCGTCACATCCTCCGGCGCCCAGCTGTCCCGGGTGACCGGCGCCGGGAGCGGCCCGTAGGCACCCTTTCCGCCGTTCGCGTCCAGATCGAGCTCCGACCCGGCGGAAACGCTCTTGGTGTAGAAGAAATCGTCCGCGTCCGGGCCGGCGGTCTCCGGCTGGAGCGCGGCGATCCGGGCGATGTCCTGAAGTCGCTGGACCGGTCCGGCGTCGACCGTCGTGACCTGCGGGTCGGACGCACCCGGATGACGCACCGTCGCGGTCACCACTCCCCCCACCGCGAGCACCGCCGCAACCGCCCACACGAGTCGGTGGGGACGCCGGGCCCGGGGCACCAGCGGCCTGATCACCTCGGTGGGAGGTCCGGTCAGAATCCGGTCGATCAGCTGGGGCTGGTCCGCAAGGGGGTAGCCGTGGGTGTCGCGGGCCGGATCGATGGACGCCAGCCGCGTCCGCAGGTCGGCGTTCATGAGTTCTCCCTGATCTTCGGGCGGGGGTTGATGAAGGACGCGTTACGCTCGGGTTTGGGTGGAGCTTCGCTGCTGAGCCCGTCCAACTGGGCCCGCAAGCGACGCCGGGCCCGGTGCAGGCGCACCCTCGCGGTGCTGGGACGGCATCCCATGACCTCGGCGATCTCTGCGGCCCCGAGCTGCTCCCAGGCCCACAGGCGCAACACCTCCTGATCCTCTTCCGGGAGTTGCCCCAGACCCCGTTCGAGCAGATCAGCCTCGGCGGTGACGGCGGTGAAGTCGTCGTCCCACGCCCTGGTCAGGCCCTCATCGGCCACGGCCTGGCTCGTCCGGGCCTGCCCGGCCCAGCTGCGACGGGCGTGCAGGACGTGGTGGGCAGCCGTGCGGTACAGCCACGGAAGAGCCAGGTCCGGTACCGCCTCGCGGCGCCGCCAGGCGGTGGTGAACACCTCGGCCACGATGTCGTCCGCGTCCGGTCCTACCCGTCGGCGCGCGTAGGCAAGCACCTGGACGTGGTGATCCAGGAAGAGCTGCTCGAACCACTCCCGCGCGCGCAGGTCCGGTGTGATCGGTGGCCCCAGGTTGTCCGGTACCCCGGCTGTTTCTTGTTGGTTCATCACGCTCGCTTGTTCCCGCTCCGACCCTGAACGTTACGGGTGAAGGGCGCGAGCTTCCCGGATCGCGTAGTAAACGATGACCAGGCCGGCCAGCGGATCCGCCCACCACCAGCCGAGCAGGGCGTTCAGGACCAGACCGAGCAGCACGGCCCCGGCGAGCAGTCCGTCGATCACGGTGACCCGGGATTCGGCGGTCAGGACCGGGTTCTGCAGAGCGACGCCGACGCGCTTCTTGCCCAAGGCGAGGGCGAACATGACCAGCGCGGTGATCGCCGTCCAAATGATTCCGAGTGGGCTGTGCTCCGGGTGATCGTCCAGCGCCACCACCACGACCGCCTGGACGGTGAGGTAGGCGGCCAGGGCAAGGAACGCGACAGCGATCAGCCGCAAGGCTCGGCGTTGCCGCTTTTCCCCCGTCCCGGCCAGCTCCCAGAGCACGACGGTGCTCGCGCCGATCTCGATCAGTGAGTCCAGACCGAAGCCGGCGAGCGCGACGGAACCAGCCGCGATTGCCGCGGGGGCCAGGACGAGGATGCCCACGACGTTCCAGGCGAGGGTAGCCGCTTCGAGTTGTCGACCACGGCGCAGCAGGACGGCGCTGTTCATCACGATTCGGCCGTCTCCGAGTTGCTCTCCTGGTCATGGTGATTGATAGCGATCAGAAACCTCTCGATCAGATCTGTTCGGCCAGCTGACGGACGTCCCAAGTGGACAGGCAGAACGGGTGGCCGATCGGGTCGGCATAGACAAAACAGTGGTCGGAGTTCGGCTGTGCATCGAAGCGAGTCGCCCCCGCAGCGAGGACCCGGACCTCGGTGGCAGCAAGGTCGTCCACAAAGAAGTCGAGGTGAAGGTGCATCGGTGTCGAGCCTGTGGGCCACTCAGGGCGCTGGAAGTGCTCGACTCCCTGGAAGGCGATCACGCTGTCCGGTGCGACGGCAGCGGCCCAGTGTGCATCTCCCTTGGCAACGCCGCCGGTGATCGCGGCGTAGAACGTGGCCAGTTCCAGGGCATCCGGGGCGTTCACGGTGACACCGGAAAGCCTGATCCGGTCCGACATCAGCCGACCTCCTGCGCCCGGTAGCCGACGATCAGCTCGTTCCAGCGGGTTTTCATGTCGCACCGCTCGCCACCCGTGAGATAGGCGCCCAGATCCTCAAGGTGGACCTGCCATCCCGCGCCGTAGGCCGGCAGGTCCTCGGCGGATACCCCACGTTCCTCGACGACCAGGAGGGTCTGGCCTCCGTCGAGGCTCAGCGTGGCCTCGATCTGGGTGTCCTGCGATTCGCCTTCCTGGCGGGTGCGCACTACGAGGCGATGCGGCGGCTCGCACACCTCCACCCGCCCCGTTCCTTCCCACCCACTGGTGAAACGAGCCGTGAAGTCGCCGCCCAGGTGAAGGTCGCCCTCGACGTCGGCGACCCAACGCGCAAGGCGTTCGGGCTGCGTGCAGGCCCCCCAAACGTCCTCAATTTCCGTGTCGTAGTGGGCCTGGACCCGCACGACCCCACCAGTTCCCGCCAGCGTTCGGATGATTCCGGTGACCTTCATCGACGTTCTCTCTTCCCACGGGCGATTTCGGTGTGCAGGGCGTCGAGCCGGGACTGCCAGAGCACGCGGTAGGAGGCCAACCACTCGTCAACCTCGACGAGCGCCTCCGGCCGGAGGCTGTAGATCCGACGCTGCCCCTCGGACCGGACGTCGACGAGCCCCGCCTCTCGCAGCACCCGCAGATGCCGGGAAACCCCTGGCCGGGCCACCGGGAGCGCATCCGCGAGCTCACCTGCCGTTGCCGAGTGGTCCCGAAGGATCTCCAGCACGGTGCGCCGGTTTCCGTCCGCCAATGCCTGTAAGACCGCGTCCACGGCATTAATGTAACCACTCGGGTACGTACCCGTCTAGGTACATACCGACGCCAGCCCCGGCTTAGGCGGTGGTTGCCTCAGCCAGCAGGACCACCTTGCCGAACTTGCCGCCGGCCGCGAACCACTCGTACGCCTCCTGGGCCTGCTCCAATCCGAAGGTGGCGGCGATCGGGACCTTGATCGCGCCGCTGGCCAGGAACGGCAGTACCGAGCGCTCCACCGCCCGGGCCGCTGCGGCCTTCTGCTCCAGAGGCCGGGCCCGCAAAGTGGAACTGAAGATCCGTGCGCGTTTCGTCATCAGTTTCTGCAGGTCCAGCTCGACCTTCCGCCCGGCCCCGACACCGATCACCACGATCCGGCCGCTCACCTCCAGGGCCTGCACGTTGCCGGCCATGTTCGGTCCACCGACCAGCTCCAGCACCAGGTCGAACGGACCGTGCTGCTCGAACCCCTCCGGGGCGATGACCTCCGCACCCAGGGCGGCCACCAACTCCCGCGAGTCCGGGTTGCGCACGGTGGCGGTGACCCGGGCCCCGGCGTTCACGGCCAACTGCACGGCGGCACTGCCCACTCCCCCGGCCGCCCCGTGCACCAGCAGCCGCTCACCGGCCTGCAGCCCACCTTGGGTGAACAGGGCGTCGTGGGCGGTGGTGTAGACCTCTGCGACTCCGCCGGCCTCGGCCCACGACAGGCGCTCGGGCACCGGCATCAGTACCCGCTCGTGCACCACGCACTGTTCGGCCTGACCTCCGCCGCCCAGGATGCCCAGCACCCGATCACCCACCTGGAACCGGGTGGCCCCCGCCCCCAGCTCGACCACCTCACCGGCCATCTCCAGACCGGGAATGTCGGCCGGCGACCCGGGCGGGGCCGGGTAGAAGCCACGCAGCTGGATCTGGTCGGCGCCGTTCAGGCCGGCCGCCCGGACCCGGACCCGGACCTCACCGCCACCCGGCTTCGGGACAGGCTTGTCGGTGACACTCAGGGTCTTGTCCTTGATCGTCACCGCGCGCATGGTTTCCGTCACCCGTCGATTGTCGACTGGGGACGCGGTGCGGCAAGACGACCCGCTCCGGCGGCTCCTCAATCCTCGGTTCTCGGTCCCTTGCCAGGATTGCCGGTATGAGCGGGACCGAAGACTCCCCGGCCACCGCACCAGGTCCGGCCACCCGCGGGTTCGGCCGCGCCTACCGTGCGGTCGCCGGTGCGGCGATCACCGACCGGTTCAACGAGTCGGCCCGGGGATCCGGAGTCGCCGTGATCGCGACCACTCTGACCCCGCATCCGTTCGTGATCTCCGCGATCACGGCATCGAACTTCCTGCCCTGGCTGCTTTTCGGCCTTCCCTCCGGCCTCTTGCTGGACCGTTTTCAGCGCCGCACGGTGGCCCTGATCACCTCGCTGCTGCGATGCGTGGTGGCGCTCGTGGTGGTCGCCGTCGTGCTGGCCGGCTGGCTGAACCCGTTCGTGCTGCTCGTTGCCGTGTTTGCCCTGGCGGCGCTGCAGGTGGCGGCCGACACCGCGATCAACGCGATGCTGCCCGACACGGTCCCCGCCGCCCGCCTGGGTGAGGCGAACGGGCGGATGTCCAGCGGGCAGTCGACCGCCTCGGTAATCGGGCCGCCGATCGGGTCCTCGCTGTCGGCGTCATATTTCAGCTTTCCGTTCGTTCTCTCGGCCGGGCTGGGGGTTGTGGCGGCCGGACTGATCCGTCGCGTCCCGGTCGACACCGTTCGGCGGACCTCACCCTGGCAGGAACAAGGCATCTGGAGCAGCGTCGCCGCCGGGCTCGTCAGCATCCGGCGCAGCCCGCGGCTGACCACCCTGCTGGGCACCGTGTTCATCTCCAACCTGTGCAACGGCGCCCTGATCGCCATGCTGCCGCTCCTGGTGCTGCGGATCCTCGACGACTCCGCCCGAGACTTCGGTCTGATCGCCGCCGCACAGTCGTGTGCCGTAATCCTGGGCAGCCTGGTCGGCGGCCGGGCCATGCGCACCTCAGGCCGAGCGGCAGTTCTGATGCGGGTCGGTTTGTTCGCCAAACTGCCCGCTTTCGTTGCCGTCGGGCTGGCCCCCAACGGATGGGTGGTGCTTGCGGCGTTCGTCGTTCTGGGCCTGACGTCCGGCATCTGGAACGTGGCCTCGTCGTCGGCACTGCTCCTGCTCTCGGCCGGAGAAACCCGAGCGCGAACCCTGGCCGCGTACAAGACGATCTCCAGCGTGGCCGCCCCGATCGGTGCGCTGGTGGCCGGAGCCTGCGCGAGCGCTGCATCACCCCGGGCCGCCATCATCGGCGCCGGCGCCCTGACCCTCTGCTCAGCGAGCTTCTTCGCGACCCGGATGCGCAACCGACCGATGGAACAAGCGGCCGATGAGGAAGGGGGCGCCTGATCCCGCAGCATGTCCGCACCCGGATCCCTCCGGCCAGTGGCTCACCTGCCAAAGCCGAAGCGGCCACCGTTCGGCAGGAACGGCGGCCGCTGGGCCTGGGCGTCGTCGCCCCGACGAACTATTCGGCGGTCTTCGGCCGGTCGAACATCCTGGTCAACAAGGCAATGAGAGCGCGCTGACCCCCGTTCAGCTCGGCCAGCCCAGTTTGCAGGTCTTCCCTCAACTGGTCTTGGCCCTGCTTCAACTGGTCTTGACCCTGCCTCAACTGGTCCTGGCCCTGCTTCAGCTCAATCTGGCCTCGTTCGAGTGCCACCAACCGGGCCGTGTGCTGGCTCAGAACCTGATCCATGACATCGAACCGGGCCGTGTGCTGGCTCAGAACCTGATCTACGGCATTGAAGCGGGCCGCATGCTGCTTGAAGGTCTGCGCCTCCTCAGCCAGACGCTCCTGGAGACCTTGGAACATGGGCTCCAACTGCTTGAGCTTGACCCCCAGAACGGAAAGATCCCGATCGCGTGAAGCGGCCAACCCTGCCTCCAAGTCTTGGCGTTCCTCCAGCGTGCCCACCCGGTGCTTCAGCGTAATCACTTCGTCTTGAAGACTCGTCATCCCCGTAATCCACCCATCGAACGATGCCACTTCGAACCGGCCGGGGACTCACCCCGTCGTGCCCGACCCACCCCCGTCAGTGGCGAACAGCAACCCCATCCGCCCACCGAGGCATCGTCACTATCCCGCACCATTCGGCAAAATGGCAATTCACTCGTACCTGTTGTTCCCCAAAGCCGAAGCGGCCACCGTTCCTCAGGAACGGTGGCCGCTGAGCCTCAGCGAGGCCTACAGATCAGGCGTTGGCGCGGTGCGGAAGCTTCCACCCGGGCCGGACGAAGTGGCAGGTGTACCCGTTCGGGTAGGTCTGCAGGTAGTCCTGGTGCTCGGGCTCGGCCTCCCAGAACGGACCGGCCGCCGTCACCTCGGTGACGACCTTGCCCGGCCACAGACCCGAAGCGTCCACGTCGGCGATGGTGTCCTCCGCGACGCGCTTCTGCTCGTCGCTGGTGTAGAAGATCGCCGATCGGTAGGAGGTACCGATGTCGTTGCCCTGCCGGTTCTTGGTCGACGGGTCGTGGATCTGGAAGAAGAACTCCAGCAGGTCACGGTACGTGGTCGCCGACGGGTCGAAGACAATCTCGATGGCCTCGGCGTGCGTGCCGTGGTTGCGATATGTCGCGTTGGCGACCTCACCACCGGTGTACCCGACCCGGGTGGAAATGACTCCCGGGAGCTTCCGGACCAGCTCCTGCACTCCCCAGAAGCAGCCACCGGCCAGGATCGCGGTCTCTGTCGTGCTCGTCATGACACTGTCCTTCGCGCATAGTTTGGCTGGTCAGACTGCATAACAGCGATGCCCCCGCGGACGTTCCCGACGCCCGCGTCCGGCGGTGCCGAGAGGAACGGCGTGGGTTCGGCCTGAGAAGCACCTGCAACGATGACTGGATGCGGAGAGTGCGGAAGTTGATGCCGGCAGCGTCGGCCCTGGTCTCCGTGTCGGTGCTTACCGTCCTGGCCGGGTGCTCGCACGGCTCCTCGCAGCCATCCCCTTCCTCGGGTTCCTCGGGACTGGCCAGCCCTGTGTCCGCTTCTCCCGCAGCGAGCCCGCATTTCTCGATCCCGCCCGTCTCGTCCGGAGAGATCAGCCGAGAGGTGTTCTCCCACAAGGCCGGGTCCACGAAGAACAGCGATACCGCATCGACGATCTCGCGCTCGGCCCGCAAGGGCCAGGCGTACTGGATACGGCTGGGCTGTGCCGCCAGCTCGGCCGGCTTCACCATGGACTACAAGGTGGTCAGCGCCAAGCCCGGTGCTTCCGGCGCGGCCCTGGTCAGCGGTGAGGTGACCTGCGACGGCACGCCCAACGAGAACGAGGTGCCGAACCTGCCGGCGCAACCTCTGACGATCAATCTGAGCCCCGCCGGCACCATGCCCTCGACCGTTTCGGCCTACGCCATCCTGGCGACCTCGTAGCGGCCCGATCGCCCTCAGGACGCAAGGGGTGGTGCTCAGGAGCGGCAGAATAGAGCCGTGTATCAGTGGAATTCCCCGGAATCGATTTCCACCGGACCTGAGTACCGGGACGCCTTTCTGGAACTGCACGGTTCCAGCCGGATGGCGGTGATGGACGACGGCCCTTGGGCCGGCCGTCTGGAGTGGCAGCGCTCCGCAAGGTTCGGCGTCGTCCTGTGCGGTGATGTCGGCGAGGAGTTCACCCGCAACCCGGCCGACATCCGCGCGGATCCCCGGGAGACGTTCGAGCTGCTCCTGCCGATGGCCGGATCGGCCTACGTGGAGCAAGGTTCGTCCTCGGCCGAGATCCACGCGGGCACGGTGGCGTTCTGTGACATCGACCGGCCGGTGTCGTTCGCCCACGGCCAGGACTTCATCTCGCTGGCCGTGATCATCCCGGCCGCCGAGCTGGAGTCACGAAGCCCGGCGACCGTCCACCGGCCAACGGCTTTCAGCAGCGTCAGCGGGATCGGGCGACTGATCCGGCGCTCGGTCCTCGCGCTCCACGAAGAACGCCGGCACCTGACGGAGAAGACGTTCGACTTCGCCACCGGGCAGCTGCTCGATCTGGTGCTGCTCGCCGCCGACGGCGCCGACTCGGCTCCCTCGAACCACCAGGGCCGGGTCGAGCGGGAGATCCGCGAGTATGTCCGCCGGCACGCCGCCGACCAGAGCCTGAACATCGTCGTCCTGGCCCGGGACCTCGGCTGGTCGGCCCGCTACCTGCAGTCCGTCCTGAACGCGGCCGGCACCACCGCTCGCGATCTCATCCGGACCGAACGCCTGGGCCTGGCCCACTCCCGGTTGAGCAGCACCAGCTGGGCCGGCTACTCGATCGCCCAGGTGGCGTACGCCTGTGGCTTCGCCAGCCACTCCTCGTTCGCGACTGCGTACCGAAAGGCATTCGGGGTGACTCCTCGCGAGACCCGGAAGTCCTGAACGCCTGCATCAGACATCAGATCTGCGTGGTTCCCCCGTCCACGAACAACTCCACGGCATTGACGAAACTGCTCTGCGAGGAGGCCAGGAACAGGACGGCGTTGGCCACCTCGTCGGCAGTACCGATGCGCCCCGAGGGAATCCGCGAGACCAGGGCGTCCTTGACCTGACTCGCCTGTTCGCCGGCCGCGCCCCGGAGGGCCCCGTCGAGTCCTGGAGTATCGGTCGTTCCTGCGCTCACCGCGTTGACCCGGATGCCGCGGCCCTTGAGCTCGTTCGCCCAGGTGCGGGCGAACGAACGCAGCGCCGCCTTCGATGCGGAGTAGACACCGAAGCCCTCGATGCCCTCCCCCGTCCAGCAGGACGCCGAGAGAATGACCGACGCGTGGTCGCTCAGCAGAGGCAGCGCCTTCTGCACGGTGAAGACCGTCCCCTTGACGTTCACGCCCAGGAGATGGTCCAGATGAGCCTCGGTGACCTGCGCCAGTGCAGCCGCCTCGCCGACACCGGCGTTGGCGAAGAGCACGTCCACCCCACGACCGTCCCCAGCGATGGTTTCGTAAAGACGGTCCAGGTCGCCCGGTTGGGAAACGTCCCCAGGCACCCCGACCGCTCCCCTGCCGATGGACGTCACCGCGTCATCAAGGACGTCCTTGCGACGGCCGGTGAGGTAGACGGTGGCCCCTTCCTCCGCGAAGCGGCGTGCGGTGGCCAGCCCGATCCCCGTCGATCCTCCGGTCACCACCGCGGTCTTGCCTTCAAGCTGCCCCATGAGTGCTCCTCCATCGCGAACCGGCGGTCTGGGCACAGCCGTGCGGCGGTGCCCGGATCAACCGTCGCACCGGCTGAGGCGCAGGATCTTTCGCGTGGACGAACTCTTCTTTTGCTCAGGCGCTCACTTCGGGTCGAGCGTGGCCACGAACGCGCCGGCCTCGTTCAACCACCGGTCGAGATGCTCGTCGTCCAGGTGGTTCCCGGCGACGAGCACCCAGCCCCGCATCGGCCGGCCGGGAAGGTCGAACGGCCGCGCGCCCGGACGATCCAGCGCCGCCGAGGTCGCCTCCGGACCGACCCGCACAATGAGATCGTCCTCATGCACACCGATGGTCATGTTTCCGTAGGTCAGAAACGCCGGCCCACCGAACATCTCCTTCTCGGTCACCCCGGTCCGACCGCGCAACCGCTCCCGCACCCGGTCGGCCAGAACCTCGTCGAACGCCACGCTCATCACCCTTCTCCATCGGCGAGTCGCTACGACCCGCGCCTCACAGTTGCTCGGGTGCTGCCAGCCGGTAGACGAATTCGCCGAGCCCGGACTGCGCGATCGCAATAACGCTGTGGGCAAGGCTTTCCTGGGTCGCCGCCATGCTCAGATCCCCCAGGCGGACCGCTTCGTAGCCGGCGTCGAGGCTGAGCTGCTCCACCAGCCGCTGGGCCTCCTCGTCACCGGACCACAGGTTGCTCGGTCGTACGCGAGCGTTGGCCACCCGGTCGTACAGCGAGGCGATATTGGTGTTGAACACCTTTGCGGTAGGCCCACCGGTCACGGACTTGACGTACTCGGCGTTCGAGGAGAAGCCGGCCGGGGGCTTCACGTCGCCATAGAGGTTCGTGGCGTCGAGCACCGTCTTGCCGGACAGTCCGGTCACGGACGACAGAGCCGCCTGCACGGCGTCCCCGGGGACGGCGACCAGCACCACTTCCGCGGCGCCGGCGTCACCGCCCGGTCGCCCGAGCCGATTCACCTTGTGGCCCGCCTGCTCCCACCGATCAGCCAGTCCGCCGCCGATGTTGCCTCGTCCGATGACGGTGATGTTCATGGTTCTCTCCCTGCCGGTCCGAAACACGCCGGAGTATCTCCGTCACGCAGAAAGGACACTAGGACGGGCACCGAACGGAGGTCCAAGACGTGTCCGTGCCCCGGGCGATAGACTTCGTCTATCGATATCAGCCCGCGTAATCTTCGCTACTTCGTGACTCTGGCCGAGGAGCTTCACTTCGGCCGGGCCGCGGCGCGCCTCTACATCTCGCAGCCGTCCCTGAGTCACCAGATCCGCAAGCTCGAAGAGACCCTCGGCACGCCGCTCTTCGTCCGTTCGAGCCGCCGCGTGCAGCTCACCGCAGCAGGCCGGACGCTGGCCCACGAGGCGCCGGCCGCCCTGGACGCGCTGGAGCGCGCCATCGAGCTCACCCGCCTGGCCGGGTCGGAGAAAACGACGACGATCCGGATGGGCTACACCCCGGTCGCGAGCTTCGGCACGCTGACGGCGCTCCTGGAAGCGATCGAGGAGGACCACCCCGACCTCACCGTCGATGCTCGCGAGCACTTCAGCGCCGAGATCCCCGAACGGATTCACGCCGGTGACCTCGACATCGGCCTCGCCCTTTCCCCGCCGACCCCGGACGGGGTGGCCGGCGAACTGGTCCGGGCGGAGCGCGTTTCCGCGATCCTCGGCACTCGCCACCGCCTTGCCGCCGCGGCGGTGATCCCGGTGGCGGATCTCCGCGACGAGACCTTGCTGCTGTTCCCGCGACGCCTTGCCCCGGCGTACTACGACGGCATTGTCGACGCGTGCCTGCGGGCCGGGTTCACGCCGAAGCTCCGCGCCTTCGAGGAACCACCGGTGAACGCCATGCTTTCGAGGCTTGCCAGCGGACGTGAGGTCGGCCTGGCGCCTGCATCGTTCACCGAGCACGCGGCGAAGGCCGGAACCGGTGTGACCCATCGCGACGTGGTCGATCCCCCCATGACGGCGGAGTTTTCGGTGCTGTGGCCCGCGACCGATCCGTCACCCGCTATCACCGGCGTCATCGCCAGCGCCCGTCGATGCGCCGAACGCAATGGATGGCTGAGCGAGGGGCCGTAATCACGCTTCAGCACAACGGAAACGCTTTCGGAAGCTCGTCGCTCAGCCCGGGTGTGCCCGAAACCGCCGCACGCCCACGATGCCGAGCCCGATGACCGCGCCCACGACCGCGGAAGGTATCCCCACCTCGAACATCGCGGCCCAGGCCGTGGGGGCGTAGACCTCCAGGCCGCGCACGAGCCCCACGACGAGACCCAGAGCACCACCGGCCAGAGCGGCCCGCCCGATGATCACACTGCTCAGTGTTGCTGACGCCGCCACGTCGACCACCTCCCGCCACCAGGACCCTCCCGATCACGGTACAGCCGGGGCCGGCACAAAGGTGAGCCGAGAAGCGTCCGTTCGTCGATAGAGCGCTCTCCCAGTTTCTCGGCCAGATCGCAAGCTCAACCGCCGATTCGCTGTCGTTCCGGGCTGGAAGTCCCAGATAAGTGGGCATTGACGACGTAACGGGTCCCGGTCACTCTGCCGGAGAGGGCTCTCCCAACGGTGGGAGCGCCGCGACCCAGGAGTCGTCATGCAGTGGCTGTCGCAACCCCGGCTCGCCCCGGGCCGGTACCTCGCGGTGCTCGTCCTGGCCGTGACCGCCGTGCTGGGCACCATCACCGCGGTGTTCTTCTCCACCTCGGCCAGCGCCGCGGAGACGCTGTTGTCCCAGGGACGGCCGGTGACGGCCTCGTCGGTCGAGGACGACCGGTTCAAGCCGCAATTGGCCGTCGACGGGGACCCCGGCACCCGCTGGGCCAGTGCCTGGAGCGATCCGCAGTGGCTGAGCGTGGACCTGGGCAGCCCGGCGACGCTGTCCAAGGTCGTCCTGACCTGGGAAGGGTCCGGAGCCAAAGCCTTTGCGCTGCAGACCTCGGACGACGCGAGTACCTGGAAGACGATCTGGTCCACGACGACCGGCACTGGCGGTACCCAGTCCATCAACGTGACCGGATCGGGTCGCTATGTGCGGCTCAACGGCACCCAACGCAATTCCGGCTACGGGTACAGCCTCTGGGAGTTCCAGGTCTACGGCAGCACCGGCACCCAGCCACCGACCGATCCGACCACTCCCCCAACCAGTCCCGGGACGACCCCCGGTAGTTGGAAGGACGTCTGGTCGGAGTCGTTCGACGGGGCGGCGGGCACCGCTCCCTCGGCCACGAACTGGCAGGTCCGCACCGGGACGCAGTACCCGGGCGGGGCCGCGCACTGGGGTACCGGCTCGGTCGAGACCGCGACCGCCGACCGGGGGAACCTCTCGTTGGACGGCAACGGACGCCTGTCGATCACGGCCCTGAAGGACGGTTCGGGAGCGTGGACGTCCGGTCGGATCGAGACCAAACGGGACGACTTCGAGGCGGCACCGGGTGAGCAGCTCAAGTTCTCTGCGGTGCTGCGGCAACCGGACGTGACCGGTGCTTTGGGTTACTGGCCCGGCTTCCGGGCGACGGGGGCGGCCTACCGCACGGCGTTCGACAACTGGCCGCGCGTGGGTGAGAGCGACATCATGACCGACGTCAACGGCCGCGATCAGCTGGCCAACACCCTGCACTGCGGCAGTGCACCGGGCGGGCCCTGCAACGAGTACGACGGCCGTACCAGCGGATTCGCCTCGTGCGTCGGCTGCCAGAGCGGCTACCACGAGTACAGCCAGGTCATCGACCGCACGAAGAGCGACGAAGAGGTCCGTTTCTACCTGGACGGCCGGCAGACCTGGGTGGTGCGTGAGAGCCAGGTCGGGGTGACCGCCTGGAACGCGGCCATCCATCACGGCTTCTACCTACGTCTGGACCTGTCCATCGGTGGCTCCTTGCCCGATGCCCTGGCCGGTGTCAAAACCCCGACCGCACAGACGAAGTCCGGCGGCGTGCTGAGCGTCGACTCCGTCTCGGTCCAGAAGACCACTGCCGTCGCGGCCCCGTCGGCCCTGACCGATCCGGCCACCCCGGCCGGGCCGAGCGTCGTGAAGGTCACCGGAACGCGGGGGAACTGGCAGCTGACCGCCAACGGGCAGCCCTGGCAGATCAAGGGCCTGACCTACGGCCCGCCGCAGGGCGCAGCCGACGGGTACATGCGGGATCTGAAGAACATGGGGGTGAACACGGTACGCACCTGGGGGGTCGACGACGCCGGGTCCCCGGAGCTGCTGAATCGCGCCGCCCAGCAAGGTATCAAGGTGATCATGGGCGAGTGGCTCAACCAGGGAGCCGACTACGTCAACGACACGGCCTACAAGAACAGCGCCAAGGCCTCCATCCTCAAGCACGTCGACGCCCTCAAGAACTACCAGGGACTGCTGATGTGGGACGTCGGTAACGAGGTCATCCTCGACATGCAGAACCACGGTCTGACGGCCGACCAGGTCGAGGCGCGTCGCATCGCCTACGCCAAGTTCGTCAACGAAGTGGCCGTCGCCATCCACGCAGCCGACCCCAACCACCCCGTCACTTCCACGGACGCCTACACCGGGGCCTGGACGTACTACAAGCAGTACGCCCCCGCGCTGGACCTGCTGGCCGTCAACGCCTACGGCGGGGTCGGCAGCATCAAGCAGGCCTGGACCGACGGTGGTTACGACAAGCCGTACATCGTCACCGAGGGCGGCCCGGCCGGGGAGTGGGAGGTCCCCAACGACGCCAACGGCGTCCCCACCGAACCGTCCGACCTCGCCAAGCGCGACGGCTACACCGCGAGCTGGAACGCCATCCTGTCCCATCCGGGCGTCGCCCTGGGAGCCACCGAGTTCAATTACGGCCTGGAGAACGACTTCGGCGGGATCTGGCTCAACACCTTCACCGGCGGCTGGCGCCGCCTGGGCTACGCCGCCCTGGTCAAGGCCTACACCGGCCAGCCGCTGCCCAACACCCCACCGCAGATCGCCAGCCTGAGCGTGCCGGCATCCGTCTCCGCCGGTTCCCGCTTCGACATCTCGGCCCAGGTGAGCGACCCGGACGCCGATCCGCTGCGCTACACCGTGATGTACAGCAACCATCACGTCAGCGGCGGCGGCAACGGCCTGGTCAACGTCACCTTCACCCAGACCGCGGACGGACGCTTCACGGCCACCGCCCCGGCGACCACCGGCGTCTGGAAGGTCTACGTCTACGCGTACGACGGCCACGGCAACGTCGGGATCGAGTCACGCTCAATCAAGGTTGTCTGATACCGAACAAGGGACGTCCGCGGTCGATGGGGCGCGCTGGGCCATCTGCGCACCATCGATACGCGGCTTCCAAGGGCACTCTAGGCGGCCACCTCGATGAGATCGCCGTCTGGTCGCACTCAGGGTCCGAGCAGAGCGAGCGGGACGACGGCGATGCCATCCGGGCGACGATAAGCCACTGGTCCGGTCGTCAGCACTATCCCGTCAACCAGTTCGTCCCCCAGCTCCTCTCGCAACCACAGCAGATGCCTGACGTCCTCGTACCCCACGTCGCCGGCGAGCTTGACCTCGAAGGCGACAACGGCGCGATCCAGATCGCGCTGAACGATCAGGTCCACCTCGCGCCGCCCAGACTCCATCCGCAGGTGCGAAACCGTCGCCGGCACAGACCCGGCGAAGACTCGCACGCTCATCGTCGCCAATGACTCGAACAACTGCCCCAAATAGGTACCGTCCACCGGCGTGAAACTTTCCCCCGCGCCGTGTAACAGGCTGGCCTTGGTCGCCCCGACGAGCCGCGCTGCCAGCGCCGGGTCTGCCAGGTGATGCTTGGGCGCTTGGGTGAGCCGCCTGAGATGATTACGGCTCGGTATCCGTGCGGGCAACTCGTCCAGGATGCGCAAGCGCGTCAAGGTGTCCACGTACGGAACAGTCGTCGATCGGGCGGGCTTGGTTCCGGTCCCACCGCTGGCTGCGTCACGGAGCTTGTCCCAGCTGGCGGTCGTCGAAACCGCTGCGGCGTAGGCACGCAACCAGGCCATCAGCGTCGCCGGTCCGGAATTTTTCAAGGTGGGTGAGGCCAGGACGAGTTAAGCCGGTGTGGCTTGGGGCTGTGGATCTTGGGGCTCGGGATCCTTCGCGGGCGGGTTGATC
>JODP01000028.1 GCA_000719025.1 Kineosporia aurantiaca JCM 3230 | reverse complement strand
CACCAAGGGCAGCACCGACGTCGCCGTGGCCGACCAGCTCCTGGCCAAGATCGAGGACATCAGCACCATCTTCTGGGAGACCAAGGCCGCGGCCTGATCCCGGGTCGTCGAGGGCGGGTTGCCGAGGGCGGGTTCAGGTGTTGTTCCCGGGCACCACCAACCCGGTCTCATACGCGAAAATGACCGCCTGAACGCGGCTGGAGACATTCAGTTTCATCAGGAGGCGCCGCACGTGTCCCTTGACGGTGCTCTCCTCCAGGAAGAGGCGCGAGGCGATCACCGCGTTGCTGTGGCCGGCCGCTATCTCCAGGAGCACATCACGTTCCCGGGGGGTCAACTGGTGGAGACGGGTGTCGTCCGGCCGGGCCGGCGCGGTCAGGACGAACCGCTCAAGCAGGCGGCGGGTGACGGCCGGGGCGATGAGGGCGTCGCCCCGGGCGACCGCCCGGGCCGCGTCAATAATGCGTTCCGGCTGGGTGTCCTTGACCAGGAATCCGACCGCTCCGGCCCGCAGCGCGTCGAGGACGTACTCGTCCAGGTCGAACGTGGTCACGATGATGACCTCGACACCCGCCAGCTCACGTAACTGACGGGTCGCGGCCAGGCCGTCCATTCGGGGCATGCGGATGTCCATCATGACGATGTCGGGCCGCAGACGCTGAGCGCGGGCGACCGCGTCGGCACCGTCCACGGCCTCGCCGACGACCTCGATGTCCTCGGCGCTGTCGAGGATCATCCGCAGGCCCTGACGGGCGATCGGCTGGTCGTCGGCGACCAGGACCCGGATGCTCATGCCGGCTCACCGATTGCCGGCTCACCGATTGCCGGCCCACCGATTGCCGACCCACCGATCGGCAGGCGGGCGCACACCACCCAGCCCCCGGGCCCGGGTCCCGCCGCCAGCGTGCCCCCGACCAGGTCGAGCCGCTCGTGCATCCCGGTCAGGCCGGCACCGACCCGTACCGGACCGACAGATCGGCCGGGGCGAGGTGCTCGCCCGCGCCCGTCGTCCTGAATTGTGATCGTCAAGGCGTCCTCTCCGTACTGCATCGAGATCGTCACCGCGTGGGCCTCGGCATGACGGACGACGTTGGTCAGGGATTCCTGGACAACCCGGTACGCGCAGACTTCGGTCAGGTCGGGCAGCTCCCGTACCGGGCCCTCGGTCAGGAGGCTCGCGGCGATACCGGCGGTGCGCGCGGTGGTGAGCAGATGCTCGATGCTGTCCAGCCGCGGGAGCGGAGCCGATGCCGCCTCGTCGTCGTCCTCGCGCAGCAGACCGACCGCCCGGCGGGTCTGGTTCAGGGCACTGCTGGCCAGTTCGTGGATCTGCTCCAGCGACTGCCTGGCCAGTGGTTCGCGGGTGCTCCGCGCTGCTCCACCGGCCTGAAGAGCGATGGCGCTGAGATGGTGACCGGTGATGTCGTGCAGGTCGCGGGCGATCCTCAGGCGCTCGTCGAGAACCGCGCGCTGGACGTCGCGATCACGGAGTTCCTCGATCTGCCGCGCCCGCAGGTGCGCCTCCCGCGCATCGGCGCGCACGGCCCTGATCTGTTCGGCGATCAGCGCCGGAATCGTCCCGACCGCGAAACCGCCGACCGATGCCAGCAGTCGGTCATGGTCGGCGCGCACGAAGGCGACGACCGCGATGGCGCATCCTGACCAGGCGGCGAACACGGCCACCCGCCCGGCCGGGGCCCGGCCGACGGCGTGACCGATCAGCACCAGGGCCAGCACCAGAGGCGCCTCCATCGGCCACCCGGCGATCAGGCCGCCGACCGAGAGGCCGAGCGTGGCCACCGCCGCCGCCAGGGGTCTGGCCCGGGCGAAGACCACCGGGACGCCCGCGAGCACGAGCAGGCCCACCCAGATTGCGTCGACCGGCCGCGGATCGACCGCACCCCGGTCGTTGTAACCGAGCGTCACCAGCACGAGAGCCGAGATCGCCAGCAGTCCGCGCCCGACTTCCCCCACCGGGAACCTGTGTGTGGGAGTCCGCGGCCGGGGCATGACGTCACCCTAATGACGCCGCGCGCTGTCCCGCTTGCTCCTAAAGGAGCAGGTGGAGTGCGCCCTGAGGTGCTCGGCGGAGTGGCTGGCGACCAACCAGGCTCGGCGGTGTTCGCCAAACCCCCTCTGCCGACCCAAGGGAATGCCATGGCTTCGCTGCTGTACCGCCTCGGCCACTTCGCCGTCCGCCGGCGCCGACTGGTCCTCCTGACCTGGCTCCTCATCTTCGGCGCCACCACGCTGGGCGCTGTCCTGCTGAGCGGCCCCACCAACGGATCGTTCTCCATCCCGGGCGCCGAGTCCCACCAGGCGATCACCTTGCTGTCCGAGCGATTCCCCGATGCCAACGGTGCTTCCGGCCGGGTGGTGTTCGCCGCTCCTCCGGGACAGACCCTCGAAGGCGAGCGTGCGCAGGCCGTCGAAACGGCCGTGCACCGCGCCAGCACCCTGCCGGGTGTGCGGGAGGTGAGTGATCCCTTCACCGATAAAGCCGTTTCCCCCGACGGCCGTATCGCGCTGTCCCAGATCACCTTCGACACCTCCTCCGACGAGCTGACCGACACGACCCGGGCCGCGGTCCGGGATGCCATCGCACCGGCCGAACGCCTGGGGGTGGAGGTCGAGTACGGCGGAGACGCGGTCATCCCGCCCGCCGAGTCCTCACTCGGCGAGATCATCGGGCTGCCCATCGCCGCGGTGGTGCTGCTGCTGACCTTCGGCTCGCTCGTCGCGGCCGGACTACCCCTGCTGACCGCCGTCATCGGGGTCGGGATCGGCCTGACCGGCATCATCACGATGACGGGCTTCATCGATCTGGACTCCAGCGTGCCCACGGTGGCCCTGATGCTGGGCCTGGCCGTGGGGATCGACTACGCGGTCTTCATCGTCTCCCGCCACCGCAGCCAACTGCGGGCCGGCCTCGCCCCGGAGGAGTCCGCCGCTCGCGCCGTCGGCACGGCCGGCAGCGCGGTCGTCTTCGCCGGAGCCACCGTGATCATCGCGCTCGCCGGACTGAGCGTGGTGCGGGTGCCGTTCCTGACCGCCATGGGACTCGCGGCCGCGGCCACCATCGCCGTGGCCGTCCTCGTGGCCATCACGCTGGTGCCGGCGCTGCTGGGCTTCGCCGGGGCACGCATCGCCAAGGGCAAGAACTTCGACACCGGCCCCCGCGCTGCCACACCGACCCAGGGCTCGCGCTGGGTGGACTTCGTGACGCGCCGCCGAGTCCCGGTCGTGGTGGTCACGACCATCGTCCTGCTCGCCTGCGCGGCGCCGGTCCTGTCGATGCGGCTGGGGATGCCCGACGACTCCTCGGCCGCCCCCCAGGAGACCAACCGCAAGGCCTACGACCTGGTCAGCGCGGGCTTCGGACCGGGTAGCAACGGCCCGCTGGAGGTCGTCGTCAACCGCCACGGGACCGGAGGGGTGCGGTCGGCGGCTTCCGCGGTGGCGCAGCACCTGCAGAATCTGGACCATGTCGCCTCGGTGTCGGCGCCCGTCCTGAACGAGGCGGGTGACACCGCCGTCATCTCCGTCGTCCCGACCAGCGGCCCCTCCACCTCGACCACCAAGAGCCTGGTGAACGACGTGCGCAGGCAGGCTCCGGCCTGGGAACCGGGTCTGGACGCCGATGTCCTGGTCACCGGGCAGACCGCGGTCAACATCGATGTCGCCGACACCCTCGGACGGGCCCTGATCCCGTTCCTGGCCATCATCGTCGGTCTGGCCCTGATCCTGCTCACCATCGCCTTCCGCTCGATCCTGGTGCCCCTGACCGCCGTCGGCGGTTTCCTGCTGACGATCGGGGCAGCCTTCGGCGGTCTGGTGACGATCTTCCAAAAGGGGGTGGGATCAGACCTGTTCGGCGTCGCGCAACCGTCGGCCGTGATCTCGCTGCTGCCGATCATCGCAATCGGCATCCTTTTCGGTCTCGCCATGGACTACCAGGTGTTCCTGGTCTCCCGCATGCGCGAGGAGCGCAGCCACGGAGCCTCGGCGATCGCCGCGGTGACCACCGGCTTCCGGTACGGGGCCCGGGTCGTCACGGCGGCGGCGCTGATCATGGTGAGCGTCTTCTCCGGCTTCATCCTCGAACACGACGCCATCATCAAGTCCGTCGGCTTCACCCTCGCCTTCGGGATCCTGGTCGATGCGTTCCTGGTTCGCATGACCCTCGTCCCGGCCCTTATGGCCCTGCTCGGGGACCGGATGTGGTGGCTGCCGCGCTGGCTCGACCGTCTGCTGCCGCACGTCGACATCGAAGGTGAAGCACTGGGCGCGGCCACCTCGCAGCAGGTGCCGCACGAGGACACGCCGCAGCTGGCCGGCACCAGCGACAGCGCGTCGTCGTGACCGCCAACGGCCACCCCACGGGCACCGGCTGCGGCATCGCGGCTCACGAGCTGACCAAGCGCTATGCAGGCACCGCCGTGGTCGACCGGCTGACCTTCACCGCCCGGCCCGGTGCGATCACCGGATTCCTGGGACCGAACGGAGCGGGCAAGAGCACGACGCTACGGATGCTGCTGGGCCTGGTCCGGCCCACTTCGGGGTCGATCACCATCGGGGGACGCCGGCTGGGTGAGCTACCCGACCCGGCCCGCACGGTCGGGGCGCTGATCGACGCCCGGTCGGTTCACCCGAACCGTACGGCGAAGGACCATCTGCTCAGCTACGCCACCGCCGGCGGGATCGATCCGCGCCGGGTGGGGGAGGTGCTCGAGCTGGTGGGGCTGACCCGGGCGGGATCCCGGCGCGCCGGGGAGTTCTCGCTGGGCATGCAGCAGCGGCTGGGGATCGCCACGGCCCTGCTCGGTGATCCCGAGGTGCTCGTCCTCGACGAACCCCTCAACGGCCTCGACCCCGAAGGCATCCGCTGGTTACGCACTTTCATGCGGCACCGGGCAGCCGAGGGCCGGACCGTCCTGTTCTCCAGCCACCTCATGTCCGAGATGGAACTGACCGCCGACGACCTCGTCGTCATCGCCCGGGGACGCCTCGTGACCCAGTCGCCGATGCAGCAACTCGTGCAGGCCGACCCCGGCCAACCGGTCCAGGTCCGCACCCGGTCCCGGGCGGATCTGGCCGAGGCCCTGGCCCGGGCGGGTCTGGACGTGACCGTGCGGACCGACACGACCTTGCGGGTCACCGGAGCCGGCGCGTCGGAGGTGGGCCGCATTGCCGCCGCCGAAGGCATCGCGCTCGAAGAACTGACCACACTCCGGGAGTCGCTGGAGGACGTGTTCCTGCGTCTCACCCAGGAGAGCGCGGACGACGGGAGCCCGAGGTGATCACCGTTCTCCGCTCCGAGTGGATCAAGCTCCGCAGCGTCCGCAGTACCGGGCTCGCGCTGGGAGGCACCGTGCTGTCGGGGGTCGCCCTCAGCGTGCTCGGCGTCTCCGACGTCCTCGGCGGCCCGGCCGCGCAGCTGCCCCCTGACTGGGACCCGACGGCGACCAGTCTCAAGGGATTCCTGTTCGCGCAGTTGGTGATCGGCATGTTCGGCGCTTCGGCCATGACGTCCGAGTACGGCACCGGCACCATCACCACGAGTCTCGCGGTCGTTCCCGCCCGTTCCCGCGTGCTCGCGGCCAAGGTTCTGATCGTCGCCGGTGGCGCCCTGATCGCCGCCTTGGTCACCACGCTGCTCAGTTTCGGTGTTGTGCAGGCACTCCTGGCTGCCGCCGACCTGCCGGCCGCACACCTGAATGACGCAGCGGTGGTGAGGGCACTCGTCGGCGCCATGATGTACCTGACGACCGTCTCCGTGCTCGGCCTCGCGATCGGCACGCTGACCCGCTCAACTGCCGGCGCACTCGCGGTTCTGGTGGGCGTGCTCCTGCTCGTCCCCGCCGTGGGCGGAAGTCTGGGGGACTGGTTCGCGCGCTATTGGCCGGCGACAGCAGGACAGTCTGTTTATGCGGTTGTCCGGACCAATGACACCATCCCTCCCTGGGGAGGTTTCAGCATTCTGGCCATTGCGGCGCTGAGTGCGGTGATCGCGGCCCAAGTGACGCTCACCAGACGGGACGTGTGAACCGAGGATTGTCTCAGGGCCCTGCTGTTCGTGGCCGCCGGCATCCAGATTCGACGGGGCGGACAGCAGGCGGAGCGGGTCGAAATGATGGACGCGTCGGGGCGCGGTGAGCATGACGAACGGCTTGACGTTCGGGTCATCAGGGCGGTGAGCGGCCGAAGGTGACCGACCCACTGACCCCGCAACGGGCTGCGGGGTCAGTGGGCTGGGGGGAGCGTCGTGCGGCTTGGTCAGGGAAGGTTGACCGGGCGCAGCACGCGGTTGATGACATGACCGATCTGCTTGTTGCCCTTGTTCACGTTCACCCCGATGACCTGGGGGTTGGCGTCGTTCTTGTCCTTGTCCACGAGGTTGAAGGCAACGTGCGGGTACTTCAGCGCGACCTCGAGCTTCACGGTGCCGCCCTGGGCGGTCTTGAGCACGGCGCCGTCGGACTTGAGCGCCGCATTGGCGGTGATCGTGCTGCCCGGGACGACGTGGTAGAGCAGCACCGTCTCGATGGTGTCGGTGCCGAGACCGGCCAGGGCCTTGAAGGCCGCCTTCTCGCTGGGCAGCTTATGGGCCTTGGTGATGTCCTTGACCAGAAGTTCGAAGGCATGATCGGTGGGCAGGAACGCGGTCACGGCGGTGTTGCCGTCGGCCAGCACGCCGACCGCGGACTTCGGCTTGGCCTTCAGCACAGTGACGACCGCGGTCCGCAGGATGTCGAAATCTTTTCCGTTGTGGTCAAAATGGCGCTTGTCCGCGAGGAGCACGGACGCCAGCGACTTGGTGCCGGCCGGAGCGGCCGCGGTCGGGGCGGTGCGTCCGGTGGCTGCCGAACCGGCTGCCGAACTGGCCGACGCGGTGACCGGGAGCAGCACCGCAGACGACAGTCCGGCAACGGCGAGCGTGATCATGGAGCGCGAGAAACGCATCAGGATTCCTTTTCGATGGTCCGTGGCGGTTGGTGTCGCTCCTGGGATTCGCTGGGGGAGCCGCCCGCGGATGCACCTGAACCCAGAAATCTTTTGCCGGCGCGGCATGGGTTAGGTTCAGGCGTGCTTGATCGAGGGCAGCGACCACGATGAGTGACGTCGGTCGTCCGGCGGCCGGTAGTGACGAGGAGATCCACCAGGGATTCCGGTCCGGCGACGAGAGCGCGCTCCGGTTGCTGTACGACCGCTACGGCCCGGCCGTGCTGCACGTGGCCAAAACGGTGGTGGGCAACCACTCCGACGCCGAGGACGTGGTGCAGGCGACCTTCGTCGCCGCCTGGCACAACCGCGACAGCTACCAGCCCGAGCTCGGCAGCCTCCTCGGCTGGCTCCTGGGCATCGCCCGGCGCAAGGCCGTCGACCTGATCCGGGTGCGCTCGCGGCAGGACCGGGTGGCCGACTCCCTGCGTCATGTCGCGCCGCCGGCGTCCTCGGGCGAGCATGATACGGAGGCGATCCTGGAACAGCTCGTCATCGCCGACGAGCTGACGGTCCTGGAACCGCAACAGCGCCGGGTCATCGAGCTAGCGCTGTACGACGACCTGACCCACAGTCAGATCGCGGCCGTCACCGGCCTGGCCCTCGGCACGGTCAAGAGTCATCTGCGCCGTGGCGTGGCTCGCCTGCGCAAGCGAAGGGAGATGGACCATGGCGCATATTGATCCCGAGCGTCTGACTCTTATCGCATTCGGTGAGCCGGTTTCCGCCCAGGAGACAGCGCATCTGGAGCACTGCCAGGTGTGCACCGACAGCCTGTCGGAGACCCGGATCGTCATCGGGGTAGGACGGGGTGCGCACCAGGTTCGCGACCTCCCGGCCCCGTCCGAGGACGTCTGGCAGCGAATCTCCGCGGAAGCCTTCGCCCAGCCGCCGGCCGTGCCCGAGGCACGGTCGGGAAGCAGCGCTCCCAGCGATCCCTGGCCCCGGCCGCGTCAAGATCGAAAAGCGTGGCGCTCGGCCCTGTTGGCCCTGGCGGCCGTTCTCATCGGCATCGCCGGGACCCTGGGGGCACAGTCATTGAGGACGCTGAGGGACAAGACGCCTAACATCGTCGCCGAGGCCAGCCTGGGCTCCAAGAACGTGGCGACGCGCTCGGTCCAGGGCCGCGTCACGATCGTCGACACCGGGCACGGGCTCCAGATGAAGGTCGACGTCGCGGGCATGCCCACCACTCCGGGCTATTACGCCGTGTGGCTGTACGACGGCGCGGACACGATGATCGCCCTGGGAACGCTCGGCTCGGCACCGCTGAACCTGCCGGCCTCGGCCAGCAACCTCTCGCGGTTCTCGATCGTCGACATCTCCGCCCAGAAGCTCGGTCAGCAGTCGCACGGGGTCTCCATGCTGCAGGGTGCGCTCCGGAAAGGATGAACCGGAGCGAAGCCGGGTCCGCAGCCCGGTAGCCGGGCGGCCCGGCATCCCCGTGGCTCACGCCGGATCGTTCCGTTTCGGGCAAAGTGCACCATCGGTTCCTTGCGGAAGGTCCCTCACGGGCCCGTGAGACCTGTTCACGTTCATATCATCTTTGATATGATCTGGGAGATCGAGCTGGAGCCAGAGGTTGATGAGTGGGTTCAGGATCTGTCGGCGGCGGAGTTCGGGTCGGTGCTGGTCCACCTCGAGCGGTTGGGGGATCGAGGCAGCCAGTTGCGGATGCCGGTGTCCCGATCGCTCGGGAATGGGTTGTTCGAACTGCGGTTGGACCTGTCTCGGCTGAGCTGGCGGATTTCGTACTACTTCGCTGGAGGGCGTCGCATCGTGCTGCTGACGGTGTTCCATAAACAGCGTCAGAACGAGCGCCGTGAAGTTGAGCGTGCGCGCCGTGCGATGCACGCGTGCATCGCTGCGCTGCACACTGCTGAGGAGGATTGATGACGCGGCCGACGATCTACGAAATCAAACGGCGCCGTCTGGAGGCAATGACGTCCGAGGAGCGTTCGGAGTTCGACGCGGCGTACGAGGCCACGCGGCTCGCGCTGGATGTCGGCGAGAAGGTTCGCGCCGCTCGGGAGTCGGCGGGTCTGAGCCAGCGTGAGCTGGCGCAGAGGATGGGTACCAGTCAGGCGGCAGTGGCTCGTCTTGAGGCCGGTGGAGTCGGGGCGACGCTGACCACCATTCAGAAGGTCGCGACGGCTCTGCATCTAAACGTCACCGTCGAGTTGTCCGAGGCGAGCTGAGTCTGCCCGGATTGGTAATGGCAGAGGAGTCAACCCACCTGACGTGGCCAGGCCGCTCTGCGGATTCGAGCAGCGATCTCGCCGCCGCACGAGGACACTGGTGCGATGACCCGTCCCTGGGTGCTGCACGTCGACCTCGACCAGTTCATCGCTGCGGTCGAGGTGCTGCGTCGTCCGGAGCTGGCCGGCCTGCCGGTGATCGTCGGGGGCCGGGGTGATCCCGCCGAGCGGGCCGTCGTCTCCACCGCCTCCTACGAGGCCCGTGCGTTCGGCGTGGGGTCGGGCATGCCGCTGCGGGTGGCCGCCCGCAAGGTTCCGGACGCGGTCATCCTTCCGGTCGACGCGCCTGCCTACGAGGCGGCGTCGGAGCAGGTGATGGCCGCCCTGCGCGGGCTGGACGGGGTCGTGGTGGAGGTCCTGGGTTGGGACGAGGCGTTCCTGGGCGTGCGCACCGACGACCCGGAGGCGTTCGCGCGGAGGGCTCAGGCTCAGGTGCTGGCCGCCACCGAGCTGCACTGCACGGTCGGGATCGGGGACAACAAGGTGCGGGCGAAGATCGCCACCGGGTTCGGCAAGCCGCGCGGGGTGTTCCGGCTGACCGCGGACAACTGGTTCGAGACGATGGGGGAGCGGGCGACCCTCGAGCTGTGGGGCGTGGGCAAGAAGGTGTCGGGCCGGCTGGCCAAGCACGGCATCAGCACGGTCCGCGAGCTGGCCGAGGCGGACACCGCCGTCCTGATCGAGGAATTCGGGCCCCGGATGGGCGCCTGGTACTCCGATCTGGGGGCGGGACGTGGTTCGGCCGTTGTGGACGACACCCCCTGGGTCGCCCGGGGTCACAGCCGCGAGCGCACGTTTCAGCAGAATCTGGTCGAGGCGGCGGAAGTGGACGCGGCTGTGGAGCAGTTGGTGGGGGAGGCAATGAGGGACGTCGTGCAGGAGGGGCGTCCGGTGGTGCGGCTGACGCTCAAGATCCGTTATGCGCCGTTCCGCACCAAGACCTTCAGCCGGACCTTGCCCGCGCCGAGCACGGACGCGGCGGTCATCCGGGCCGAGGCCCTGAAACTCAGCGCGAAACGTGAGGAAGGAACGGCGGTCCGGCTGCTCGGGCTGCGGCTGGAGATGACGATGCCGGCGCCGGACTCGGTGGAGCGCACCCCGATCCGCGGGCGTCTGTAAGGGACAAGGGGGCGTGACGAAATTCCGTCCGAGGATCGACGCCAGGAGGTAGAAGGCGCAACCGTTGGGCGGGCGATCTCGTCTTCAGGGACGTGACCCCGACCGACGAGGCTGCTTTCACCGAGTTCGTCCGCGAGCACGGTGACAGCCTGCTGCGCTACGCCCGGCTGCTCGTGCCCGACCCGGCCGAGGCCGAGGACCTGCTGCAGGTCGCCCTGCTGCGGGTGGTCGGGCACTGGTCCCAGCAGTTGCGCTCGCCGCAGGCCTACACCCGTGGCGTGCTGCTGAACCTGGTGCGGGACCGGGCCCGGCGCCGGCACCTGGTGCCGGTCCCCGTGCCGGAACCGGCCGACCCGGGCCGGCCGGACGTCGATCCCGGTCCGGACCCGGCCGAGGCGATCTCGGCCCGCGCCCGGCTCGACCAGGTGCTCTCCGGCCTGCCGCCCCGCCAGCGGATGACGGTCGTGCTGCGGGTCCTGGAAGGGCTCAGCGAGGCCGAGACGGCGGCGGCGCTGGACTGCTCGCCCGGCACGGTGAAGAGCAACTTGTCCCGCGGTCTGGCCAATGCCCGGGCAGCGCTCGAGCGCCGCCCGGATCACCATTCCCCACCCCGCCGACCCGAGAATCGTCCCAAGACCGATCCCGAAAGGTCACCGCGATGACCGAACCCCTGCTGAACGTCGACGGTTTCGACGATGTGGTGGCCGAGCTGCGTGATCTGGCCGAACAGGCCGGACCGTCGGTCCGGGCCCGCCCCGACCTGGCCCGGACGGTGCTCGGCCGGGCCCGTCGGCGCAGGCTGACCCGGCGGGCCGGTGCGGCGGTCACTGGTCTGGCCGTGGTCGCCGCCGTCGCCGGGGTGGCCGCGGGAGCACTGCACGGGCACCGGGGCTACTTCGCCGAGATTGAGCCCAGCGCATCGATGCGGCCCACGGTGGCCATCGGCCAGACCGTCGTGTTCAGCAAGACCCTGACTCCGGCCCGGGGTGACGTCGTGATGATCCGGATGCCGCTCGGGGCCATCCCTGGCGGTAAGGCGGTCGAGACCATGAAACGGGTGATCGGGCTGCCCGGCGACACGGTCGGCTGCCCGGCGGTGGCCTCCGGGCGGTGCGAGGGGGTGACCGTCGGCGGGGTGCGGCTGAACGAGACCTACCTGGCTGGGGATACTCCGCCGTTCGCGGCCGTGACCGTCCCGGCCGGGCAGGTCTTCGTGCTCGGCGACGATCGGGAGGTGTCGGCCGACTCGCGGACGGTCGGCCCGGTCCCGCTCTCCGGCGTCCGCGGGGTGGCGGTCCGGATCGAGGACGGCGATGGGCAGGCCCATCTGGTCCCCGGCGCGCCCAGCCATCCGGGGCCGCCGGACGACGGAGTTCAGGATCTGCCTCCGGCCGTTCCCCCGGCGGGGGTCGCCCCGGCCCATTAGTCCGGGGCGACCGCCTTCGACCGGATCAGGGGTTCAGGTACGGGTTCTGCGCCAGCTTCTGGTACGCGGTCAGCGCCGAGGAGGACGAATTGATCTGCCAGTGACGCTCTTTATTTACGTCGAACCAGACGATCGCCTTGATCAGGGGGTAGTTGTTCTTCAACGTCGGGACGATGTTGTCGATCCACGTCGCCTTACTTCCCCCGACCTCGTCCGAGGCCATCTCGGCAATGATGATCGGCTTGCCCTTGGCCGCCAGCTGCGGGTAAAGGCCGGCGAAAACGTCCTTGAAGCTCTGCCATTCGAAGTCCGGGTCCGAAGTGCCCCAGTTGTAACCGTCGATACCGGTCCAGTCCACGTACTGATCGCCGGGGTAGTACTTCAGAGCCGGCGGGGAGTCCGGGCTGTCCTCGTTGTTCGGGCACCAGACCCAGACCACGTTGGTGGCGCCGCGGGCCACGAAGATGTCGTGAAGGTGGCGCCAGGCGGCGATGTAGGTGGCCGGTTGGTGGCCGCCCCAGCCCTCGTCCCCGTTCATCTCGGCCGCGAAGTCGACGAAGAACTGTTTGCCGAGGGCCTTGGCGTCGTCGGCGCGCTTCTTCAGCATCGTGTCGTACTTGCCGTTGACGATGTCGGTGAAGTTGACGTCGTTCGGCTCGACGTTGACCAGTGGGATGCGGCCGGAGGCGAAGTCCGAGGCGTTGACCGACGACCTGATCCAGTCGTCGCCCTTGAAGTCGTAGTAGGTCAGGTGCACAGCTGGTTTGCGGCCGATGCGCTGGTCGGTCTGGGCGATCGTCCCGTTGCCGTAGTAGTGGCCCAGGAGTGCTCCGCTGGCCGGTACGAGCGCCGTGGTGGAGGCCTTGGCCGTAGGAGCCTTGCGGGTGGGAGGCGGCTGTGAGGCGAAGGCGCCGGTTTGGGTGAGCACGGTGATGGTCGCCACGGCAGCGGCGGCGGCCAGGACCGTGCCGGTGGTCCGGCGGCGGAACCGTCCGCGCCTTGCTTCAGGAGTCAGGGTCATGGCGGCAGCCTGTCGACCGGATCATGAGCGGACGATGAACTCCGGCAGGGCCAGTTCGACCAGGGCCCCCGGCCCGGAGACCGCAGCCACGTACGCCCGGCCCCCGTGCAGTTCGGCGACCCAACGGACGATGGCCAGGCCGACGCCGATACCCCCACGTCCGCTGGTGGTGCGGTCGCCGAAGACCGTTTCCCGCTCGCGGTCGGCAATGCCTGGTCCGTAGTCGCGGACCGCTACCGTGCCGGCCGCGACCGTCACATCAACGGCGGACTGTCCGTCGACAGTCTCGGAGCCATGGCGCAGAGCGTTCTCGACCAGGTTTCGTACCGCCTGCGCCAAGAGATCGGGATCGCCGAGCACGATGCTGGCCTCGGGATGGACGCGGACGTGCGGACCTCCCTGCGGCAGTTCCTGCACCACCTGCTCGACCAGAAGGTCCAGCCGCAAAGGGGTCAGCTCCAGAGGCCGGGTACCGCTGTCGACCAGAGCCCGGATCAGTAGCCCGGTCACCAGCCGGTCCAGGTGATCCACCAGGCGCACCGGGTCCGGCCCGCTCCGGGGTCCGCCCTGATCGGCGTTCTCCATGGTCAGACGCAAGGTGGCCAGCGGCGTCCGTAATTCGTGGGCGGCCTCGGCCAGGAACTGCTCCTGCTGGTCCAGGGCCCGCATCGCGGGTCGCATGCTCCGGCCGGACAGCCCGTGGCCCGCTGCGGCCGAGGCGAGCACCAGCCCGGCGCAGCCGGCCGCAAGCCACCAGATCAGTTCCGTGTGGCTGCGTTCCCCCGGAGCCGGATCGACCCCGATGAGCACGACGGCGCCGATGTAGTCGGTGTCCCAGACCGGTGCGGTCGCCCATCGCAGCCTGCGCCCGTCAGCCCCGACGATCGTCGCCAGCACCGGCTCCTGATTGTGGACCGTGGTTGCCCACAGGCTGTCCAGGTGGTTCGCGGAGGGCAGGACGTCACTTCGCTTCGGACGTAGCCAGCGGGCGTACGCGTCCCTACCTGCGGGGCGCTGCAGGACTGCGGTCACGTCGGATGCGGTGGCGAGCTCGTCCTCGGACAGCGGCTCCAGATGAAGGGTGCCCCCGTCGATCCAGACGGCGCGCGACAGCGCCTGTACGCGTCCCTCAATCAGCGAGTCCAGATCCTGCGACGTGGATCGGGCATCAATGAATGCGGCAATGACCAGCAGCGTTACGAGGGCGACCGTGCTGACCGCCGCGTACATCAGCGTCAGTGCCCATCGCATACGCCGCAGTTGCTCGGCGGCCGGCCGCCGGGAAACCCTCATTCCCGCTCACGCATGCGGTACCCGACGCCCCGCAGCGACTCGATGAGGTCGGGCGTCCCCAGTTTCCTTCGCAGGTGCCGGATCACCACGTCGACGACGTTCGAGGCTGGGTCGCTCATCTCGTCCCAGCACCGCTCGAGCAGTTCCGTGCGAGAGACGGCTTCTCCGGCTCGCAGCATCAATACCTCGAGGACAGCGAACTCCTTGGCGGTGAGGCTGAGCAGGATGCCGGCCCGGCGGACCCGATGGCTGGGCACGTCGAGGGTGAGGTCGCCGACAGCCAGCTGCGGCAGCCGTGGCGGCTGATCCCGCCGACCCAGAGCTCGCACCCGCGCCACCAGCTCGGCCATGGCGAACGGCTTGACCAGGTAATCGTCCGCGCCATGAGCGAAGCCCGCGACCCGGTGCTCGACGGTTCCCAGCGCGGTCAGCACCAGGACCGGCAGGCTGCGGCCGTCGCCGCGCCATTTCCTGATCAGCTCGAGCACGTCACCGTCGGGCAGGCCGCGATCGGCGACCACGCAGTCGTAGGTGTTCACCCAGACCTTCAGATCGGCATCGGCCCCGGACCCGGCGAAGTCGACTGCGCATCCGGCCGAGCGCAATCCCGAGACGATGATGGGACCCAGCTCGTCATCGTCCTCCACCACCAGCACCCGCATGACGGGGGAGTCTAGGGACGACCGGGAGAACATCGTTACCGCGAGCCAGAGGTCGGATTCCTGCCAGCATCCGGCCTGGGGGGAGTGTGACGATCAGGGCATGGAGATGAACCGACAGTTGCATGTCAGCGCCATCAGTCCGCTGCGCCTCGACACCGTTCGGGCCGCCGGGGAGGACGGCCACGGAAATCACCTTCACCCCTTTGCCGCCGAGGGAGAAGGTGAACCACTGCGCTGTTGCCTGCGTTTTGCGGAGGCCGGTGAGTCGATCTTTCTGATGTCCTACGCACCGTTCGAGCGGGCGTCGGTGTGGAGGGAGGTCGGGCCCGTCTATGTTCATGCCGAACCGTGCGACGGGTACACCAAGAACGACCAGCTGCCGGACCAGCTGGCCACCGGACCACGCATCCTGCGCACCTATGGACCCGACGGCTCGATGAACTACGACCACAACACCGTGGTCGGCGACGAGGCCGAACTGAGGCCGCTGATCGAGGATCTCCTGGCCGAGGCGGGCGTTGCCCTGGTGCACGTAAGAACGCTGGCGCCGCAGTGTTTCCTTTACGCGGTGACCGGTTCAGGTCAGGTGCGTAGCTTTTAGCGGGTGCCCCGAATCCGGAACTCAACCCCAGCCAGGGTTATGACGGGCGCGCCGACAGGCTGATTCAGCTGCGATTGCGCACGAAGCCGAAGCCCCCGGTCAGGAGGAACAGCACAATCCCGATGATGGCGAGCCAGAACAGGCCATGAATAACGAAACCGAGCAGGGCCAGAACCGCCCAGATGACCAAGAGTGCAACGATGAGTCCCATGATCGGAGACTAGTTGCCCGTGCCGTATCCCGCCTGCTCAAACCGGGTCCGCAGGCTCGCGGCCGCCTGGGTTATCTTCGGACGGTGACCCGTCAGCACTGGCCTTCCACCACCGGAACGGCCAGGGGCCGCGTTCTCCTGCTGCACGGCCTGTCCTCCATCGCCGACTCCTGGTGGCGCATGGGCCCGGCCCTGGCCGAGGACGGCTGGGACGTCGTGGCAGTCGATCAGGCCGGTCACGGTGGTCGCCCGGTCAGCGACCCGGTCTCGCCGGCCCGGCTCGCCGAGGCCGTTCGCGACCAGGTTCCTTCGGGTCCGGACGTACTGATCGGCCACAGCCTGGGCGCTCTGACCGCGCTCGCCCTGCTGGATGCGGACCCGGGCTGGGCTCGCCGGGTCATCCTCGAGGACCCGCCGACGATCGACAAGGACGGGACGACCGGCGACCTGGCCCGATCCATCCGCGCCGATCATGCTCTGCTGCCCGGTGGCCGGGCGGATCTGCTCGATCGGGTCCGGCGGGACTGCCCGCGCTGGGACGATCGGGATGTTCACTGGGCGGTCGAGGGCATCGCCCGGATGAATCCCGAACCCTTCGCCCGCTGGCTCGAAGGCGACGCGGACGTGCGTCCCCAATTCCAGCTGGCCGAACGGGTTCTGAGTCTCGCCGAAACGCCCTTCCTGATCGTCGCGCCCCGGGCCCGGCCCTTCGGCGCGGGCGGCTCGGCCCTGGTGGACCCGGATCGGGCCGTTCTCGAGCGCAAACTCGCGCCCGATCACCTCATCACCATTGACGGTGGCCACTGCCTGCACCGGGATGCGCCTGCGGAATGGCTCGCCGCCGTTCGGGGCATCCTCGGCGACTGATCCCTATTACCGGAACCCCGACGTCAGCCTCAGGACGTCGGTTCGCTGACCTCGTTGTTGTCGCCACAGGTGACCGACTGGGCGCGTTTGACCACGGCTGACCCCTCCGCGACAGCCGTGCCCAGCACAATGGTCCGGCCATTCGTTGCCCGTCTGGCCCCCGTGTCGACATCAATGGTCGTCCGGGTGACCCGGTAGGTGTTCCTGGCCGAGTTGTACTCGGCGAGGTAGCCGACCAGGACGCGCTTTGAGTCGACGACGACGCACCCGGCTCCATCGCCGGTGCCCGCGTATCCCCGGTCAAAGAGGTAGGGGCGGCCCTCGGCGTTCGTCAGGGCCACGACGTAGCAGTTGACCACGCTGTAGAGGGTCGCTGAACGGCCGAGATCGACCATGATGACGGCCGAACCGTCGCTGAGCTGCCCGGCCACCGCGGTTACGGAGTCACCGACCCGCTGTTCGTCCGCCCCGGCGTCCCATTGGTTCAGGATGACGGAGAACCGGGCCCCGCTGGCCGTGCTGACCCCGAGCATCCGCAGGCCGTCGTCGTGGGCCAGCCACAACTCGTCCGTGAGCCCGTCGCCGTCCAGGTCGTCCGTGCCGACCCAGTTGGAGTTCTTCGGAACCGCGGCGCCGCCGGCCGGGCATCCGCGGCCGCGGCGGGGCGGCCCGGGGCCGAGACTTCGGAGCCGGACAGGGTCGGGGATCCGAAGCCGGCCGGGCCCGCCGTCCCGTGGACCGCGACCGGCTCGGCCGTGCTCTGGCAGCCCGACAGTGCCAGGACGGCGGCTGACGCCGCGACCACGGCCAGGGGCAGCCGCCCGGAACGACGGCTTTTGGTGCGAGCTGCGAGGAACATGGGCACCAGTATCGGGTTGACGAGGTGGGTCCTGCTCGCGGTCAGTCGTTGTCGCCGGTCACCTTGAAGAAGCGGTTGAGGGCGCGGGTGTTGCGGTGGGCGATCGCCCGCTGCTTGGCCGTGGTGTCGGTGAGCGGGATCGCCAGCAGCTCGGTCAGCTGGGTGCGCTGCTTGGCGTAACGGCCCTTGTACGCGTCCAGTTCGTCGATGGTCGCGGCGATCCAGACGTTCGCGCGGGCGGACACCTCCTGGTGGCTCTTGATCCAGTCGGCCCGGGCGATCTTCTTGGGGTTGCCCGGCTTGATCGAGTACAGGCCCGGGGTGTGGAAGAAACCGTTCAGCTCGCGCGTGACGCGCTGGACGGTAGCCCGCTGCTTGGCCGTCGTCTGCGTGCCCGGGATCTTGAGGAGGGCGGTCAGATCGTCCTGCTCGTGCCAGAACCGGTCGCCTTTGGCGGCGGCCAGCTCCTTGTGGGCGGCGCGGAACTCGTCGGGCATCTGCGCGTTGGTACCGGCCGCGCCGGCCTTCCAGTGCGCCAGCGCCTTCTGGACGTGGGTCTTGGGCGCGGCGCTCGTGGTGCTGGTCGTGCTGGTCTGGGCGCCGGAAGTGGTGGCGGCGCTGGCCGGGCCGGCCATGCCGATCAGGGACGCGGTCAGGACGCCGCCCAGGGTGGCGGCAACGGCGGCGGTGTTCTTCGACATCTGATGGTTCCTTGGGGTGGTCGGGCCGCTGAGCGGCTGTCAGCTGCTTTCCCTGAGTGAGATGCGGCGACCCCGGGGTTTGTTCGGATTCCGGTCAGACTTTTTCTGCGGACGCCCGGTAGCGGCGAACGAGGGCGGGCGGTGACCGGAATCGGGTAGCTTGCGTCGGTGACGAACTGTGGATGCTGCGGGGTTCAGCTACCGCCGGAACATCTGGCCTGGAGCTATCCATTGCCGGATCACCTCGTGGATCTGACCGAGCAGGAGCTCGCCACCGTCATCCAGTTCCGGAGCGATTCGGTGATCGTCTCGGACTTCGGCAACTTCATGCGGGTGCTGCTGCCGGTCAACCTGGACAACGGCCGAGTCGGAAGGCTCTGGATCTGGGTCATCTTTCTCTCCGTCGACGAAGCGCGCCGAGCTTCCGCCGCGGGCCGATCGGGCGGTGACGACTGGGCGAATCTCGTCTTCGAGGCGGTACCGGCCAACAGCGTCGAGCCGTGGCCGGACATGCCCCGGGCCCTGGTCACAGTGGCGGTCCAGGAGCAGATACCGGTCATCGTCAGCAGCGTCAGCACGACGATGCAGGATGTGCTGACCCGGACCTGGTCGCACACCGAGTTCCTGTCCTCCCGGGCATCCTGAACTCCGACGCCGGACCGTTGAACCTCGATCATCTCTAGAAGTGCGTATCGATACCGAAAGCTTCTCGTAGAACGGCCATGTCGTGGCGGTCGCGCTCGGTGGGCTCGTACCCCTGATGGAAGTACACCTGCTGCTCGGCGGACAGGCACGGCACCGGTCTTTCCTGGATCGAGCCGGTGACGAAGCCTTCGGCCGGGTAAACGAAGGGCGCGGCCGGGTCCAGGGACGCCTGCGTGGCGTTGCCGTTGTCGTCGAACATCAGCGGATGAAGATCGATCTCACGCTGATCGGGATCGGAGACGACGAACCGAACCGGACGCCAATTGAGCGATTCGGCGAAACCGAGTTCGGTCAGGGCGGCGAGGACGGCCGGCTCCTGGTCCTGCCGGTGCATGAGGTCCAAGTCTCGGTGGGGGCGGGTCTGCCGGCCGATCAGCGCATCAATGCCCCAGCCGCCGCCGATCCAGACATCCAGAGGGCGCAGCCGGGCCAGAATCTTCAGAACCTCTTCTCCCGTCACATTTTACAGCATACGAGTGAGCACCATGCCGGTCGCCGGTGACGGTGTGGGCCGAGGTCAGGTGGTCTTCGGCATCTGATGGTTGCCTGGGTTGGTCGCCCAGCACGACGGCCACCCGTAGAGTCTCTTTCATGGACGAATGGGGGCACGTCAGAGGGGTCAATCTGGGTGGTCTGCTGGACGGCAGAGACGGTGTCTTCCCTGGGTGGGACCTGCGTCCGGGGCACCTGGACGCGATTGCCGGGGCGGGTTTCGACTGCGTCCGGCTGCCGGTGCGCTGGTGGGACCAGCGGCCTGGCGCTTTCGACGACGCTGTCCGCTCGGTGATCGACCTGGCGCTGGAGCGAGATCTGGCGGTCGTACTGTCGATGCACCACGCGGACGGCCTGATGACCGGCGAACCCGGAGCGGCTGCACGGCTTACGGACCTGTGGCGGTTGATCGCCCGGCAATTCATTGGCGTTCCTCGGCTGGCCTTCGACCTACTGAACGAGCCTCGTGACGCCCTCACCCCGGAGGGATGGAACCGGCTGCTTCCGCAGGTGCTGGCTGCGGTCCGCGCGGTGGATGCCACTCGGATGGTGCTCGCCGGTGGCGCCCGGATGAACACGCTGGACGGGCTGCTCGAGCTTGCCCCGCCCGAAGACGCCCATCTGGTTCTCAGCCTGCACTACTACGAGCCTTTCGCGTTCACGCACCAGGGCGCGCACTGGGAGAAGGGCGCGGACGCCTGGATCGGGACCCGCTGGTCGGGGGCATCGGAGTCGACCACCGGCAGCCCAGACCGCTTGGCCGTGACCCGCGACCTGACCAGGGCCGCGGATCAAGCGGCCAACTTGGGGCGGCGCCTGGTCGTCGGTGAGTTCGGCGCCTACCAGATGGCGCCGCCGCCGGACCGGACAGCCTGGACCGGCTGGGTCCGCGCCGAGTGCGAGCGGCTCGGTCTGGGGTGGATCTACTGGGACTTCGCGACTGATTTCGGCGTCTTCGACCGGGAGTCCGGCACCTGGCGAGAGGATCTACGCTCGGCGCTCCTGCCCTAGGAGGGGAAGGCGCTCATGGGTGACTTCTCGGCGCCGAACTTGGTCCTACGGCTCAGGCGCAGAAGCGCCGCGCTGGTTTCGGAAGGGGGCGGAGACCATTCGGGCTGGAGGACCTTCCCGTGAGCGTCACCGAGTTGCCGACCGGTGCGGGGGCGGCGGGGGACACTCTGCTTTCCTTGGGCCCGGCCCGGTCGTCGCCGGGATGACCGAGCGATACCCGGATCTCGGTAACCCCGACACCCTGATGGCGGCGACCGCCCAGTTCGCCGGGCCGACGTCGGCCTGAGGCGCATTTACGGGGCGCTCTCCCGGTTGACGGCCTAGCTCCGGGCAACCCTGCTCGTCACTGCGAACCCCGGCCATGAGGGACTTTCGGGGGATCTCCGCCCGCAAGGGTGGTGAGCAGGGTGAGGGCATCCGCGTCTGGGGTACCGGGTTCGGCGTGATACATCACGATTTGGAGCCCGTCCGCCCCGATCACGGCCATCTTCTCCCGGCGCAGGTGAAGGTCACCGACCAGCGGATGATGGATCAGGCTGCTCTGGCTGCCGCCGCGGCCGATGTCGTGCCGGGCCCAGAGAGTCCGGAATCTCTCGCTTTTCAACGATAGCTCGCCGATCAGGGACTGCAGGCGCGGGTCGTCGGTGTCGGCCCCCATCTCGGCCCGCAACTGTGCGACGACACCGGCCGAGTTCTGTTCCAGGTCAGGATGATACGAGCCGGCCTCCGGATCGGTGAACAGGGCGATCAGCCGGTTGGTGCCGGGTCTCATCAAGGGGGAGAGGCTGATCGCGAGGCGGTTGGCGATCAGGACGTCCCGGTACCGGTTGACCACGAAAGTGGGCACGTTGACGGTGTTCACGAGCATCTCGACGCCGGCCGGAACGCGTTCGGCCGGGACCCCGGGCTTGCGACGGGGTCGGTCGCGGCCCAGTTCGGTCAGGTAGGCGGTGGCTTCGCCGTCCAAGTGCAGGACGCGGGCGAGGGCTTCGAGGACTTGGGCGGACGGGGTCCGGTCGCGGCCCTGTTCCAGGCGCAGGTAGTACTCGGCGCTGATCCCCGCCAGCATGGCGACCTCTTCACGGCGCAGTCCCGGGGTGCGCCGCAGGCCCCCACCCGGAAGACCCACGTCGGCCGGCTGGACGAGTTCGCGGCGGGCGCGCAGGAAGTCACCCAGAGCACTCTTGGTCGCCATGCCTTCCAAAGTAGGTGATGCCCGGCCGGAATGCCTGTCCCTGCTTCTAACAGGAACACCAGGGACTAGCCGAGCCAGGCGGTCGAGGACCGACAGTGAAGGAGCCGCCGCACAACCGGTGCGGCCGCCCATCGACGGAGGAAGCGCGAGATGACGTCGCGAACGTGGTTCATCACCGGGATCAACAGCGGCTTCGGCCGGCAGATGACCGAACAGCTGCTCGAGCGGGGAGAACGCGTCGCCGGGACGGTCCGCCGCCCCAGGGCCGTCGCTGATCTGGAGGACAAGTACGGCGAACAGCTGTGGGTGGGTCACCTGGACGTCACCGACCGGCCGAACGTGCGGGCCACCGTGGACCGGGCCTTCGCCGACCTGGGCCGGATCGACGTCGTGGTCAACAACGCCGGGTACGGCCTGTTCGGGGCGGCCGAGGAGCTGACCGACGAGCAGGTCGTGGCGCAGCTGAACACCAACCTGCTGGGCTCGATCCAGGTGGTGCGGGCCGCTCTGCCGCACCTGCGGGCCCAGGGAGGTGGCCGGCTGATTCAGATCTCCACCTACGGCGGCCAGGCGACCAACCCCGGCGCGTCGCTCTACCACGCGGGCAAGTGGGGGATCGAGGGCTTCATGGAGGGCACGGCCAAGGACGTGGCCCCGTTCGGGATCGGGGTGACCATCGTCGAACCCGGCGGTGCCCGCACCGAGTTCCGGTTCGACAGCCTGCAGCTCGCGCAGCCCCTGAGCGCGTACGACCAGAGCCCGGCGGCCATGGTCCGGGGGGCCAAGGACCGCAGCCGCCCGCCGCTGGGCGACCCGGCGAGGATGGCGGCCCGGATCATCGACAGCGCCGCCCAGGAGCCCGCCCCGCTGCGCCTGGTCCTCGGTAGTGACGCCTACCGCTTCGTCACCGGGGCCCTACGGGAGCGGCTGGCCCAGATCGAGCCGCAGGAGACCCTGGCCGGGTCGACCGACTGGAGTGAGGCCGAACAGTCCGACCGATAACAGATTTAGGACGCACCGGCGCCTTCGTACCGTCGACCTGGCGCACTGGTACAAGCCGGGGCCTTCCGACGCATTCTAGCGTCGGGCCATGCCCCAGTACGACGCTTGCGCCCGCACCCCAGCCCCGATCCAGACCGTCTGGCACCTTCTGCAGGACGCCCGGACCTGGCCCACCTGGTCGTCGTCCCTCGACGAACTGGTCGTTGCCCGTTCCCGCGACATCGACGAGAGCGGCCTCGACCAGGTGGGAACGGTGCGGGCCTTCCGGACCGGGCGGGTCGTCACCGGTGAGCGGCTGACCACCGTGGATCCGCCGTACCACCTGGCCTACCAGGACGAGTTCAACCCGGCCCTGCGGGACTACCGCGCGGACATTCGGCTGGCCGAGACCGAGGACGGCGGCACGAGCATCCGTTGGACGGGTCGCTACCGGATGAAGCCGGTCACCGGCTGGGTTCTGCCCTGGCTGATGCCCAGGACCATGCAGGCGCTGGCCGATGATCTGGCGGCCGGCGCGACGCGGCGGTTCAGATCCGGCGGTTGAGGTCGCCGGGGGTGGTCCCGAACACCTTGCGGAAGGCTTTGACGAAGTGGCTGCTGTCGGTGAACTGCCAGTGGGCGGCCGCCTGCGCCACCGACAGCCCGGGGGTGTTCAGGAGGGCCTGGCGCGCATTCTCCAGGCGTCGTCGTCGGATGTACTCGCTGATCGGCTCGCCGGTTTCGGCGAAAGCCCGCTGCAGGGTGCGCAGAGAGACCGTCAGGTCCCGGGCCAGCCGGGTGGGGGACAGGTCAGGATCGGTCAGGCGGGTGTCGGCCAGCGCCCGCGCGGCCGACACCAGAGGCGGGGCCAGGTCGCGGTCATGGTGATGGACGTCGAGCCGTTCCAGGGTCACCGCCCGGGTCAGTTCGAGCAGTGAGTTGCGCACGGCCCAGCCGCCGGCCGGCCCCAGTTCCTGGATCGACTGCTGGGCCGTGCGCGCGTGGGCCAGCAGCAGACGCACCTCGGCCGTGGCGATCGAGCCGGTGCGCAACTGCCCCCGCAGCAGGGGAGCCAGAGGTTCGGCCGGAAGGGCGAGGACCTGCATCCGGAAGGAGGACGAGGTCTCGAAGTGGACCGATCTGCGCACGTGCTGCAGAGCGAAGCCGCCGGCGGGGATGACGTGCCGGCCGCGGTTGTCCGGATCGTCGAGGGTCAGGCTGCCGTGGTGGACGGCGTAGAGGCGGACCTCGCGGTCGTGGTGGTCGGGCAGGGCCTGGGTGCGCAGCATCGACCCGAGGTCCGCGTCGACCAGCGTCACGTCGGCCAGGCGGGCTACCGATGCCGTCCCCCGCATCCGGGTGGCGCTGGTCCGGGTGAAAGTCGGCAGTTGCTGGTCGATCCCGAGCTCTTCGCTCCAGCCGTGGGAGAAGCTGCTCAGAGCCGTTCGTGAGGCCGGCCCCGTCCTGGAGTCCACGGTGAAACCGGACGGGTGCACCGAGCTGCTCACAGCCGCCGATCCTCCTCCCGAACGCCCGGCCCCACCACCGAGGGCGGCGTCACCGAGGCCCATCCAGTCGTCCTCCAGTGCGGACCGGGTGAACGAGATCAAGAATGCCGAAGGGCGTCCACACCGGGTTCAAGCTGTTCTTCGAAAAGGACAGCAAGCACGGCAAATTGATGACGGCGAAACAGGTGCTCAAACTCCGGCCCAAGCCGGAATACGTTCTCTACGAATAGGTCCGGGGTAACGCCGGGCGGGGGGTACCCCCGCCCGGCGCTGCAACCGGTGTCTGGCTTCAGAAGCCGGGGAAGGCAGTCCGCAGATCGTCGAGCGTGACGTTCCCGCTCACCTCGACGCCGTCGGGGACGTAGGCCGGCTTCAGCCGGCCGTAGAGCAGTCGGGCCGCCGCCTCGATAGGACCGGTGAACGTCGCGGTTGCGGAGAGGGCCTCGGTGGTGAGCTTCGCCGTGTCGTCGAGGACGACGCGGTACGGGGTCCCGGCGATGTCGAGCACGACCGCTTCGCGTCCCTCGGCGGGCTTGCCGATGAAACCGAGTAGGAAGCCGAGGTCGGTGGTCAGGTGCTCGGCGAGCAATTGGGCGGATTCCTCGGACAGCGTCGCCGCCGGGTCGATGCCGACGCGGACGTCCCAGCTGTGCGGGACCACCTCGCTGAGCCGCAGGCCCGCGAACGTCCGCAGGGCAACCGGTTCGGGCAGGAAGGTGGGCACCCGGAGCGTCTCGTGCTGGTCCTGCGGGACGGCCTCGAAGGCGGCGATGAGGGCGGCGTTGGACTCCACCGAGCCGGAGGCCTGATCCTGCGGGCTCATCGCGTTCCAGCGGTCCCAGACGCTCTGGTTGAAGTCCGGGCCGGGCGCCTCCGCACCGGGCGCGGCGGCCCGCAGGCCGGCGAGCGAGATCTCCGCACCGCTGCCCAGATGGGACAGGACGTCGGCGACGGTCCACTCGGAGGCACCGGACGGACCGGTGAGCTGCTCAGGGGTAAGCGTGGCCACGATGCTCGCAAGGGAATCGTGCTCCCGGCGGAGGGCCGTGATCGTTTGTGCGGCAGGGCTGGTCATGGTCGGGAGCGTACCGAGTCCGACGCGACGGGCCAGGCGTCCGGTCGTACGGTGCGGTTATGGAATTTCGGCGACTCGGTGACTCCGGCCTGCCCGTCTCGGTGGTAGGGCTCGGTACCAACAACTTCGGCATGAAGCTCGACCTGGACGGCTGCCGTGCCGTGCTGACCAGCGCCCTTGAGGCCGGCATCACGCTGTTCGACACCTCCGACAGCTACGGCGCCAGCGAGGAACGTCTCGGCGAGCTGCTCCAGGGCCACCGCGACGACGTGGTGATCGCGACCAAGTTCGGCTCCGACGTCACCCGACGGGGCCTGAGCAACGGGGCCGACTGGGGTGCCCGCACCTCCCGGCGTTACGTCCGCCGGGCCGTCGAGGCGTCCCTGCGCCGGCTGCGGACCGACTGGATCGACCTCTACCAGATCCACCGGCCGGACCCGGCCACCCCGATCGAGGAGACCCTCGACGTCCTCTCCGACCTGGTCCGTGAGGGCAAGATCCGCTATCTCGGGCATTCCAACTTCACCGGCTGGCAGATCGCGGACGCGGACTGGACCGCGCGCACCCGCCACCAGCCGCACTTCGTCTCGGCGCAGAACGAGTACAGCTGGCTGAACCGCTCGATCGAGACCGACCTGATCCCCGCCCTGGAGAACTACGGCATCGGCCTGCTTCCTTATTTCCCGCTCGCCAACGGGCTGCTGACCGGCAAGTACCGGCGCGGGCAGACCGCGCCGGACGGCAGCCGACTGGTGGGGCGGGACGCGGAGCTGAGCGCGGAACGGTTCGACGTGATCGAGCAGCTGGAGGCCTTCGCGGCCGAGCGCGGGATCGGCATTCTCGACGTGGCGATCGGCGGCCTGGCGGCCAAGCCCACCGTGGCGTCGGTGATTGCCGGGGCCACCACACCGCAGCAGGTACGGGCCAACGTGGCGGCCGGGGCCTGGCGGCCGACCTCCGAGGACCTGGCCCGGCTGGACGAGATCACGGGGAACCGGGGCTGAGCCCGGACCTGGTGTTCTAGCTGCGGCCGGACCGGGTGGCGGAGTCGGACGCCGCCGCCCTGGGCCGCGAGGGCCGGGTGGTCTGCCAGGCGTCGATCAGTCCCATCAGTTCGGTGCGCTGCTCGGCCAGGACGATGCTCGTGCTCTTACGCGCGGGCACCGGGCGCCGGGGCTTGTCCGCCTCCGGCTCCACGGCCGCGTGCGGGTAGCGCTGAACCATGGAGATCTGGCTGCCCTGGGCGGGCAAATGGCTCCAGGAGTCGACGTCCTCGGAGTCGGACGACTGGCCGGTCGCCGGGATGTGCCCAGGCACGAAGCGGCCGGTCTCGTCCCGGCATTTCCAGTCGGCCTCGAGCACGCACTCCTCACACGCCAGCACCCCGACCATCGCCGGGAAGCGGCGCTGCCATTCGCCATCCAGGGCAAAAACGTCCTCCGTCGGGGGAATTGGCCGCCGACACAGACAGCAGACAACTTGGAGGACGGGACGTGTTCCGGGCACTGAGTCCTGACCCTGCCAGCCGCTGTAGCTCGTCATGCCGGGAACGGTAGGGCGGCGACGGTGTTACCCATGAGTTCGCCAGCGGTGTCTCGCCGCCGCTGGCCTGAACGAGGGACGGGGGTACCAGCAGGCCGCCCGATGGCTTGCCCAGCGGTCAGCTGTTCATCGACCGAACGTCGGTCTCGTCCGGGGTCGGCCACTCGAAGCCCGCGATGAACCGGTCCAGCAGTTCCTCGGACACGAGGACGTCATCCGGTCCGGGTGAACGCGTTTCGCGCTCGGTGAGGCGGCGGAGGAGTTCGGCGCGAGGCACTTCGAAGAGCGCCACCTCGACCTCTGCCTGGTAGCGGCGACCCAGGGCCCGGTACTCCTCACGCATGGCCCGGCTGAAGAAGGCGTAGTCCACCACCACGTTCCGCCCGGCGGAAAGGGCGTCGCCCAGTTCGCGTTGCTGGTGCGCCACGATCTCGTCCCGGATCTCGGTGGGCAGCGGGTGCTGGGTGTGGCCCAGTTCCCAGGCCCGGGTGTCGATGGACAGCCGAAGCCAGCCCTGGGCCTCGAGCGACTTCGCGTACGTGGACTTCCCGGACCCGGCCAGGCCACAGGTCAGCACCAGCATCGCCACACGGCAACCCTATTCGCGGGGCGCCCGGCTCTTAGCGTGGGTTCACTACCCTTCCCGAGTGAAGATCCAGGTATTGGAAGGCGCGCTCGTCGAGGCACCCATCACCGACGTTACGGGAATGGACCGGCGGGCCTTCGGCGAGTTCGTCGGACCGGGTGGAGAGCTGGCCTCGTACGCATTCGGATGGACGACCGGAGCGGACCCGCACGTCGCCCGCCTGTCCATCGGCATCGGGGCCGGCAACCCGGGCGGTGGCACGTTCCACGCCGTGGTCTTCGCGCATGAGGGCAGTCATGCCTTCGCGCTCGTCGACCAGCCGTTCGAACGGGTCCCCCAGGGCGGCCCGGACCTGTCCGCCGATCGGGCCCGCGCCCACGAGGACGTCCCCTTCGTCTGGTGGGTGGCCGACAACGTCCTGCAATCGGATCGGCGAGCCTGGTGGATGCGGCACTGGCTGCTCGGCACCCGGTGCATCCAGACCGGCGAGGTCTTTGAGCGTCACGAACCGGTTCTTCTGGTCAGTCACGAGGAGGACGACGGGCTCTGGCAGCTGATCGGTAGCTCTGACGCGGACCTCCGCACCGCCCGGATCGGGCATCTGCACCACGCTGTGGACGAGGACCCCAACCTCATCGATGTGCTGAACCTGGCGCCGGGTGAGACGGCCGTTCGGGCCGGTGCCGGAGGACCCTGGTCCGCTGGAGGGTGAGGGCGGCGCGATCCGAGCTGCCCAACCGCGCCGGAGGGCGCATGGTGGGCAGGTGAGCACCCAGGAGAGCAAGGTGTGCGCCTCCTGCGGGCGCACCATCACCTGGCGGAAGAAGTGGGAGCGCAACTGGGACGAGGTGCGCTACTGCTCGCAGCGATGCCGGAGGGCGAAAGTGAACGACACTGATCGGCGGCTCGAGCAGAGCATCCTGTCGCTGCTGGACGACCGGGCCGGTGGGGCGACCATCTGCCCCTCGGAGGTGGCCCGGGCCCTGGGCGGTGAGGACTGGCGGGACCTGATGGAACCGGCCCGGGCCGCCGCCCGGCGGCTCACGGCGGCCGGGCGGGTGGAGATCACCCAGGGCGGCAAGGTGGTCGATCCCTCCACCGCGCGCGGGCCGATCCGCATCCGGCTGATCGGCTCCTGAGGGCTCTTGCGGCTCAGGCAGGCCGCAGCAGGTCCCGGGTCGCACGAGCAAGATCGATGGACGCCTCGATCTCGACCTTGCGGTTGGTGAGGCTTTCGATGTTGATGCCGAAGGGCAGGCCCAGGCGGCGGCAGAAGGCGATGAGAATCTGGGCGTTGGTCAGGCACTGCTCGTAGGACTCGGCCAGGGGATCGGCGGCGCGGGCGATCTCGGTCTGAAGCCAGCGGGGCACGTCGATGCCCAGCCAGGACATGAACTCGAGGGTTTTCGTCGAGCCGCACGGCGCCAGCGTCAGGATCGTCGGCTTGGGCGTCAGGCCCGCGTCCTGGCAGGCATAGGCGTAGGCGGACAGCACGTCCCGGGTGTGGTCCACGTCGTAGCAGACCTGCGACACGAAGAACTCGCAGCCGGCGGCCTGCTTGCTCAGCATTCGTTCATGCTCCCGGCCGGTGGCCGCGTGGCGTTCGGCGATGAAGACACCACCCAGCCCCGGGTGCCGATCCAGCCCGGCGAGCAGGTGATAGGCGTCGGTGAGCCGGGTCTGGACCGGCTGGTTCCGGGACGAGGCGCCGACCAGCACGGTGAGCACCCGGTCGGCATCGGCTGAGGTCAGCCAGTCGCTCAGCTCGCTCTGGGGGTATTTGCCCACGGCGCGGTACACGATCACCGGTCCCGTCCAGCCGGACAGGTGCTGACGGTGGAAGATCGCCGGATCCATCATCGGCAGGTAGGGGAAAGGGCGAGGCACCGAGGAGCGGTCGCCCTCGGCGTCCACGTCGTACAGGATCAGCCCGTCGACCTCGACGGTTGCGAGCCGGGTCAGGGCGGCCCGCGCTATCTCGTCGGCCCGCTCGGAGGTCGTCTCCAGCCGGGGCGGGGTCATGCCGTAGAGCAGGATCCCGTCCTCTGCCCGTCGTAAAAGGTCTGCCGTCAGAACACCAGGAGCAAAGGCCACTGCCCAAGGATGCCAGGGTGGGGACGAGGGCCGGGCCTCAGGCGTGAGGAAGGTGCTCCTGCCCGGCGGCAATGATCAGGAGCGAGCGGGCGATGCGGCTGTCCTGCAACAGGTCCCAGGTCGTCTCCGCCGTGGAGGCGTCGTCGCTGATGTTCTCGGCGATCGAGCGGAGCGCGGCTTCGGCGCTGGTGGCGCCGGCCAGCATGGACCAGTCCCCGAAGGTGCGCTGCGGGCGCTCGCCGCGGTGCAGGACATGGACGTCGGTGTGCAGTTCGTCCTTGCTGATCCGCTGGTACGTCTGCTCGACCAGATCCGGGTCGGGCCCTTCGAGGAGCTGGACGAAGAACACCGAGCCGGTCGGGGCGTCGCGGACGTGCAGCAGCATGCCGGTGATGTCGGCCTGGGCGTTGCGCACCCGGCTGGAGCCCAGAAAGGTCTCCATTTCGGTGGGATCGAGATCCACGACCCCTCGGCTGAGATAGAGAAGCTCGTACAACCGTGATCCTTCGGCTTATTCGGACGGGTGGACGGGATCGGCACCGGCATCGCCGACGGCCGGCCCCCTCCTCGCGGGCTCTACTCTGTCACTCCGTGTAGCAGGCGCGACTCGATCATCCCCGCGGACGACGTCTCCGGCTCGATCCGTCAGCCCTTCCGGGTGATCCGGTAGTCGAGAACCAGGAACGGCAGCCCGAAGACCGCGAACGAGTGCTCGGCCCGGATCTCGCCGTCGACCACGAAAACGTCCAGTTCCTCGGCGAACCCGTGAACGGCCAGGGCGGTGACGTCCTCGCCGTCCGGGTCGACGTAGGCGAGATAGTGCCCGGTCTGGTCGGTGTCGCCGTGGCTGGTCAGCCGCAGGCCGCCGTCCGGGCGGTTCCCGGGTTGCAGGGTTGCGGTGAAACTGGCCTGGGGGAGCGGGAAACCGACGCTGACGTAGCCCTGGCCGGCGTGTCGGTAGGTGGTGTAGACGCCGACGTAGATCGGGTCGTCGGTGTCGGCGAAGGACCGGATCCAGCCCCGGACCGACGGTGACGTCTCGCCCGGCAGGGTGATCGTGTCGATCCGCCCGCGGACGCCGCGCAGGGCCTGGCGTTGGTTCATCGGCACGTTGGCCTGGCCCAGCGGACGGGCCAGCAGAGTCTGGTAGAGCAGGTATCCCGGACGCACCCAGGTCCGCCAGCGCGGTGTGATGTCCAGGTTGAATCGGGCGGTGTGCTGGTAGAACTCGCGGACCTGGGGATCCACGGCGGACGGGTCGAACGCCGGTCCGGACAGGTCGTCCAGGTCGGCGATGATGCCGACGTCGGGGGCATCGGCCACGTGCGCGCCCCCCAGCTCCTGGGCCAGCGCGGCGAAGTACCCGGTGCCGACGTAGCTGGTGTGCGCGACGCGGGGGACCACGAACGGTAGGTCGCCGGCCTCGACCCGCTCGGCCAGCAGACTGACCTGCGCGTCGCGGAAGAGCGCCGCGGCCAGGGTGCGGTAGCTGACGACCGTGAGCGCGGCCATCGCGGCGCCCGGCAGTCGCCGTCGGGCCAGCCCGGTCCCGAGGGCGAACCCCAGCACGGGACCCAGGGCGACCTTCTGCGGCCGCAATCCCATGCCACCGGCGACCGTGCCGGCGGCCCCGGCCGTCAGGATCGGCCCGGCTCCAAGTCGGCCGGCCAGCCAGCCCAGGGGCGCGGCGATGGCCCCACTGGCCGCGACCCGGCTCCACCAGGCCGGCAGCTGCGGGCTGGTGCGCCCGGCCCGGCCGGCGGCGTCGGTGGCGGCCAGGACCAGACCACCGCCCAGAGCTCCCAGCACGCCCGCGCGGCGTCCGCGCCCGGCCGCCAGGCTGAGGCCGGCCAACGCCCCGAGGACGGCGGCTGATCCGGCCGAGGCGATCCGATCGGGCCCGGGGTGCTCACTCACGGCGCGATTGTCGCATTGAGACAGCGCCGGCTCAGAGCCAGTTGTGGCGCGGGCGTACCGGGCGGCCTCGTGCCGGGTTTTGGTCCGGGTCTTCTGCAGGGCGGCGAAAGGTAGTTGGGCCCGGTGCCGGGGGGCAGGTACTGGCGGGCAGCGATGTCGGCGACGGAGTAAGCCGTCGCCGGTGGCCCGCGTAAGTGGCGGCAGACCCTCAGTACGAGATCGTTCCCAGCGCCGCCGCCCGACGGGCCAGGTCGGCATGGATGCCGTCGAAGACCGGGGCGGAGGGGAGCAGGCGCTTGTCGACCTTGGTGAGGCAACTGAAGTTCGTGTCGACGACGTTGGCCAGCGGCACCTCGGAGATCTGGCTGAGCAGCTGGTAGGCGTCCAGAAGATCGAGCCCGTGCAAACGGGAGAGCCAGCCGACCATCTCGACCTGGCTCGCCTTCCAGGCCCCTTCGAGAGGGCGACCGGAGCCGATCGTCATCACGTGGGTGTCGTTCTCCAGGCGGGGCCAGGCGGGTGCGTCGGCTGCCTCCCCGCCCTTGATCAGGTCGACGATCACGGTGACGTTCAGGGCGCCTTCCACCGCGGTACCGCAGGACTCGCCCTCGCCCTGCCGGTAGTGCCCGTCGCCCAGGGAGAACAGCGCTCCCTCGACGTTCACCCGCAGGTAGACGGTCGATCCCGCGCGCATCTCGGGGGTGTCCATATTGCCGCCGAAATAGTCCGGCACCAGCGACGTCCGGACCTCTCGCTGGGCCGGCGCCACGCCCACCGTCCCGAGCATCGGATCGGCCGGCAGGGCAACGGTGAAGTCGCCGGCCTGTGCGCTGAACTGGACGGTGTGCCGGGTGCTGTCGTACTCGTAGATGTAGGTGCGCTCGTCCAGCGGCGCCTGCAGCCCGGCGTCCTGCGGGGTACTGGTCAGGCCTCCGAAGAAGGGGATCAGGGCCGAGGCGCCCCAGCTGCGGGCGGGGGTGAGGTCGACCAGGTGAACCGCCAGCACGTCGCCCGGCTCCGCTCCCTCGATCCAGAACGGGCCGGTCTGCGGGTTCAGCTCGCCCGGGTTCAGGGCGGCCGAGGCAAGATCCTGGGCCGAGCCGATGCGTCCGCAGTAGGCGTCCTCGCTCCACAGGGTCAGCACCGAGCCGGGCCTCACCCGCAGCACCGGCTCGGCCCCGCCGAACGTGAAGGCGAACTGGTCGGGGCGGGGCCGGAAGGTGATGTGCTGCTCGGTCACGGGGGACAACCTCCGGGCGGGGGATCGGCTGGGACGTCCAACCTTCCACAGCGAGGTTTCCCGCCCAACCCGTTCAGCCCCAGAAATCCCGGTGCACGTCGCGGGCCTCGTCCTCCAGCAGGGGTCCGGTGACCTCGACCGCCCGGCTGCCGTCAGCGAAGACCAGCCGGCAGGGGTGGGCCAGGGTGGGGGTGTCCGGGTAGGGGGCGGTGATCGCTCGCAGGCTGGACTCGGCGAGTGCGAAGACGACGCGGCCGATGCCGGCCCAGTAGATCGCCCCGGAGCACATCGCGCACGGCTCGCAGCTGGTGTAGAGCGTGTAGCCCGGCAGCCGGCCGGCCTCGATCGTCGTGAAGGCCAGACGGACGAGGTTGGTCTCGGCGTGCCCGGTGACGTCCCGGTCGGTCGTCACGGTGTTCTTGGCGGTGAGCACGGCCTGACCGTCCGGGTCGACCAGGACGGCCCCGAAGGGGTGATTGCCGTGTTCCCGGGCGCTGCGGGCGAGGTCGATGGCCTGGCGGAGGAAGCGGTCGTCCTGGTCGGTCATGCCGGGGAACCCTACCGGTGCAGCGGCCCTCGATCCTCGCGCAGGCCGTCCCGATTCTGGGCGTTCGTGCAGGTGGGAGGGGGTGGAACGTCCCGGGACGGCGAGGGGCTGGCGGGTGGGACGGGATCCGGCTGAAGGTGAGACCCGTCGCCGTCGGCCCGGGGAGCCCTCAAGCTCCGCCGCTCCGTGCGTCATCAAACAAAACCCTCATTCCAAAGGATCCGTCATGCTTCGCGTCCCCCGCCTGACCCGCACCCGCCTGCTCGCCGCCGGCGCAGTCGCCACCTCGCTCACCGCGGGATCGGTCCTCCTCGCCTCCGGCGCGGTCGCCCAGCCCATCACCTCGGGGCAGTCAGCGTCCGCGCACAGCACCTCCTGCACCGCCAAGAAGACCAAGATCACGGTGAAGAAGGTGGCCAAGCCGTACAACCACCTGCTGCTCACCGCCAAGAACACCAGCAAGCACAACTGCGACGCGTTCATGGCCCCGCTGCTTCTGCTGGGCAAGGGGGCGCAGTCGGCCACCTGGGTGATCGACGACAGCGTTCCGCAGGCCGTGGTCACGCTCGAGCCGGGCGAGGCCGCCTACGCGAGCATCATCATTGCCGGGTCCACCCCGAGCAAGGGCGACTACACCGCTCACACTGTGGACGTTTTCTTCGACGGTGGCCAGGGGCAGGGCTCGGTTGCCGGGCACACGCATCTGAAGCTGCCCAAGGGCGGCGTGATCAACGCCAACAACGCCGCCGTCACCTACTGGCAGTTCTCCCGTAAGGACGCCCTCAGCTGGTAGCTCCGGTCAGAGGCCGGGTGCTGTACGTCTCTGTCACAGCGAGTCGCTGATCATCCCGGGCCCGGATGTCCGGTTCGATGAACCCGGGCCCGGGGGTGAACCGTGCCAGGGTGAGGTGCCGTAAGTAGGGAAGGCGCTGACCCGAGAGGCCGAAGGACGTAGATCAGCATGGAAGACGTGGACGCCGAAGTAGTCGCGGGCCAGGCCGTCTACAACCGGTTCGTGCTGTCGGTGTACGACCTGTGGGTGCTGCGGATGTCATGCCGGTTCCTCTGGCGTTGCCCGAACCCGGTCATGCTGGCGAACTATCAGCGCAACGTGGGCGCCCGGCACCTGGATCTGGGAGTGGGCACGGGTTTCTTCCTGGACCGGGTGAGCTTTCCGCAGGACGGCTCGGACGTCACGCTCCTCGACCTCAACGAGACGTCGCTCCGGACGGCGGCCCAGCGCATCCGGCGTTACCGCCCGGCCACCGTCCGCGCCGACGTTCTGCAGCCGTTCCCGCCGGAGGCGGCGGGCCCGTACGACTCGATCGGCCTGAACTTTCTTCTGCACTGTCTGCCGGGGACCTGGCCGGAGAAGGGCAAGGTCTTCGAACACGCCGCACCCCTGCGTGCACCGGGCGGAAAGGTTTTCGGCAGCACCATTCTCGGAACCGGTGTTCCGATCGGCGCGGTGGCCCGGCGGCTGATGGCCACCTACAACCAGCGCGGCATCTTCCACAACACCGGCGACGACCTGGAGGGCTTGAAGGAGCAGTTGGGGCAGCACTTCCCGGCCTACCGGGTGGTCGTGCAAGGGTGTGTGGCGGTCTTCGCGGCCGGTGACGAGGAGGATTTCGGCGACGCCTGAGACAATCGGGTGATGGCCGCCGGTCAGTTCACAATCCGGTTCTCTCCCGGGCCGCCGGAGATCAGCCACCGAGCACGGCATCGGCCAGCAGGCCCCAGTGATGCAGCAGGTCGAAGCCATCGAGGTCGCGCAGCCACTGCAGCTGCAGCCCGTCCATGATCACCAGAACGTGGGCCGCGGTGGCGGCGGGGTCGGGGACGTGCCCGGCCAGGTGGTCCTGGATCTCGGTGCGGCTGCGCTTGTAGCGTTCGGCGAAATACTCGTAGGCGGGGTGGTTCTCGTCGAGCGCTTCGGCACCCAGAACGCTGTACAGACGGACGATCTCGGGCTGGCGGAGGTTGCGGAGCATGATCGCGTCGAGGAAGGCGCGGACGTCCTGCCCCTGGGACTCCTCCAGGGCCGAGGCCGCGTCCACGACATCGCGGTGCTCCAGGACCGCGACCAGCACGCCGTCCTTGCTGCCCATGTGGTGCAGCACGCCGGCCACGGTCATGCCGCACGCGTCGGCCAGGCTCTGGACGGTCAGGCCGCGGTAGCCGCGCTCGGCGATCAGGCCGGTGGCGGTCTCGACGATCGCGGCCCGCCGGTCGGAGGCTTCCAGGCGGCGCCGTCGGGGAGCGGGGCTGGGCATCGGGCCAGCCTGGCACACCCGGGCCCTTGCCGAAACCGGCGTCCGGCGCCTACCTTCGCTTACCTACAGAGTTGTAGGTAAGCGAAGGAGCGGGCGATGGCGGACGTGACGGACTTCGGGGCAGCGGTGGCGGCGGTGCGGGCCGGAGGCTCGCCCGACGAGCAGGCCCGGACGCTGTATGCCCAGCTCAGCGACGATGAGCGGCTCGGCCTGCTGGACGGGGACGAGGAGTTCTGGCCCGGTCTGAAGACGATGATCGAGGACGGCTACAACCTGCACCCCTACGTGCACGGGGCGGTCGAGCGCCTGGGCATCCCCGGGCTGCGGTTCAGCGACGGGCCGCGCGGGGTGGTGATGGGCAACTCCACGGCGTTCCCGGTGTCGATGGCCCGCGGCGCGACCTGGGACACGGCGCTGGAGGAACGCATCGGGCAGGCCATCGGGGCCGAGGCCCGGGCGCAGGGGGCCAACTTCTTCGGGGGTGTGTGCATCAACCTGCCCCGGCATCCCGCCTGGGGGCGCATTCAGGAGACGTACTCCGAGGATCCGGTGCTGCTGGGGGAGATGGGCGCCGCCCTGACCCGCGGCACCCAGCGGCACGTGATGGCCTGTGTGAAGCACTACGCGCTCAATTCCATGGAGAACGCCCGCTTCTCGGTGGACGTCACGGTGGACCAGGCGACGCTGCACGAGGTGTACCTGCCGCACTTCCGGCGGGTCATCGAGGAGGGCGTCGCGGCGGTGATGAGTGCCTACAACTCCGTCAACGGCGAGTGGTGCGGGCAGAACGAAAACCTGCTGACCGACGTCCTTCGTTCGCAGTGGCACTTCGAGGGGGTGACGGTCTCGGACTTCATCTGGGGTCTGCGTGATGCCACCGCCTCGCTGAACGCCGGCCTGGACATCGAGGAACCGCTGCGTCAGCAACGGGCGCAGCACTTGCCGGGTGATCTGGAAGCGGGCCGGGCCAGTTGGAAGGACGTGGAGCGCTCGGGCCTGCGCAGCCTGAGCACGCAGGTGCGGTTTGCGGCGTCCCGGTCCGACCAGGCTCCCACCATTGACGTCGTCGCGGGCACGGAACACCGGGAACTGGCCCGAGAAGCGGCTTCCCAGGCCATGGTGCTGCTGCGAAACGAACCGGTCGACGGACGTCCTCTGCTCCCCTTGGACGCTTCGGCTCTGGGTTCCCTGGCCCTGATCGGGCGACTGGGCGATGTGCCGAACACCGGCGACCACGGCTCCTCGGACGTTCGGGCCGCCCACGTGGTCACCGCGCTGGAAGGGCTGCGCGCAGCGCTTCCGGGCACGGACGTGCGTTTTGAGGGAACGGACGATCGACAGGCGGCCCAGCGGGCGGCGGCGGGAGCCGATGTGGCCGTTGTCGTGGTCGGGTACACAGCAGAGGACGAAGGTGAGTACGTCTCCGGAGAGGCCTCCACCCGTCCCGAGTTGCTCGCCCTCTACCCGCCGGAGGAGCAGGCGTCCTCAGGTGAAAGCCTCTTGAAGAAAATGGGTTCGGCCCCGGGCGAGGCCTCGCTGGTCGGCAGCGCCACGTCCGGCGGCGATCGGGCGAGCCTGCGCCTGCGCCCGGTGGACGAGGACATCATCCGCGCGGTGGCCGAGGTCAATCCGCGCACGGTGGTCGTGGTGGTGGCGGCCGGGGCCGTGATCATGGAGGGCTGGCGTGAGCAGGTTCCTGGTCTGCTGATGGCCTGGTACTCGGGGATGGAGGGCGGCCATGCCCTGGCCGACGTCCTTCTGGGCGGCCGGGGTCCCGGCGGACGACTGCCCTTCTCGATTCCCACCAGCGAGGAACATCTGCCGCACTTCGACCGGGACGCAACGGCTGTCACCTACGACCGCTGGCACGGGCAGCGACTGCTGGACCGGCTGGGGGTTGCTCCGGCCTATCCGCTGGGATTCGGACTTTCTTACAGCAGTTTCGAGTTCGGCGAGCCGAGCGCGCAGGTTGCTGAGGGCCTTTTGGAGGTCGAGGTTCCGGTGGTGAACACGGGCCCGGTGGCTGCCCATCACGTGGTGCAGGTCTACGGTGTGCAGTTGGAGGGGGATCGTTCCGGGGAGCGAGCACTTCTTGGTTTCACGGCTGTGCACTTGGCGGCCGGGGAGCGGGTTACGGCGTCGGTGGCCGCCTCGCTGCGACCGTTGTCCCGCTGGAACAACGACTCTCGTGAACTAGTTATCCCGGCCGGACGCGTGCGGGTCGAGGTTGCGGCGTACTCCGGGGATCCGCAGCGGCGGGAGATCGAAGTACAGCTGGGCTGATAAGCGGTGGTGGCGTCTCGGGTTTCGCGGTTACCGGGTCACCGGCTCAAGCAGGAGCCGCGAGGTGCCTGGGGCGCTGCCGCCGCTGTGGCCCGGTCCACGCTCCAGCCGGATCTCGGGTACCGGCACCACGAGGCCGCATTCGGCGCAGCGTCCGTCGCCGTCGATTAGGCCCGCGTCGAGATCGTGCCGCAGGATTCGGCTCACCCCAGCGGGTGCGTAGTGCTGGTCGCCCCAGGCCAGGAGTGAGCGCACCACCGGCCAGAGGGTGAGGCCCTTTTCGGTCAGCGTGTACTCACCGTCGTCCGCATGTGCGAAGACGCCGTGCTCGACGAGCAGCCGTAACCGGGTGGACAGGATTGCCCGCGGTACCCCCAGCTGGGTGGCGAAGTCGCCGAAGCGGCGGACGCCGAAGAACGCGTCCCGGACGATCATCAGCGTCCAGCGCTCGCCCACCACCTCCAGGGCGCGGGCGATCGAGCAGTCGGGATCGGGGTAGGTGCTGGGCAGCGGCATGGCTCCAGGATACCCCGAGGTAGTTCAACCGTTGAACTTGGCGTGCTACGGTCTGGTTCAATCATTGAACTTCGAAGAGAGGGACGTCATGGCCCGCATCCTCATCACCGGTGCCTCGCGGGGAATCGGCCGGGCGACCGCCGCGCTGCTGGCTGAACAGGGACACGACGTCGTGGCCACCGCCCGGCGGGTGGACGACCTGGCCGATCTGAAGGTGAGCCGGCGCCTGGCCCTCGACGTCACCGATCCCGACTCGGTGACGGCCGCCATCGCCCGGGCGGGTGACATCGACGTGCTGATCAGCAACGCCGGAGCGACCGTCCGGGCGCCGGTGGAGACCGTCCCGATCGACGCGGTCCGGGATCTGTTCGAGCTCAACACCCTCGGCGCGCTGCGCCTGGCCCAGGCGGTGCTGCCGGCCATGCGGACCCGGGGGAGCGGTCAGATCGTCTTCGTCTCCAGTATCCAGGGCCGCCTGGTGATCCCGCTGATCGGGCCGTACGCGGCCTCCAAGTGGGCGCTGGAGGCACTGGCCGAGACGCTCGCGGTCGAGGCGGCGCACTTCGGCGTCTCGGTCCACGTGCTCCAGCCCGGGGCGGTGGCCTCCGGCGGCGCCGAGCGGGCCCAGACGTTCCTGGACGAGACGAACCCGTACCGGCCGCTGCTGGACCAACTGGGCGCGTTCCGTCCCGACCCGATCAGTGTCGAGGAGGTCGCGGGGGCCGTGGCCGAGACGATTGCCCAGGGCCAGAACGCACCGTTCCGGAGCCCGGTGGGCGAGCCGGCCGCCCGAGCGCTGCAGGCCCGAAAGGAAGCTCCAGAAGAGACCCCGTTCCTCCCGGCACCACTGCGCTGGTAGGGATTTCGCCGTTTGGGGCAACGCGGGTGCGCAGGACTTGCGGACCGTTTTCCGGGCTGCTAAAAAATCCTCATCGGCCCCGACGGACGACCCGCCCGGGACCGAGCGAGAAGTGACAGGCACATACATCAGAACGCCTTGGTGGAGGTGGTTGGCAATGCTCGTGCGTACCGATCCTTTCCGTGACCTGGACCGGCTCACCCAGCAGGTTTTCGGGACGTCTGCCCGTCCCGCGGTCATGCCGATGGATGCCTGGCGCGAGGGTGACACATTCATGATCGAGTTCGACCTGCCGGGGGTCGATCTGGACTCGCTCGATCTGGACGTGGAACGAAACGTCCTGACCGTGCGGGCCGAGCGGGCTCCACACGAGTTCGACGGCGAGGTGCTGGCGTCGGAACGGCCTCGTGGGGTCTTCAGCCGGCAGCTCATCCTGGGCGACAATCTTGATACCGCCCAGATCGCCGCGTCGTACGACAACGGCGTGCTGCGCCTGCAGATCCCGGTGGCCGAAAAGGCCAAGCCGCGCAAGATCTCGATCAGCGCGGCGGCGAAGGAACCTCAGGCCATCAGCGCCTGATCCCCAACGTTCCGCGAGGTTCCGTGAAGTTCCGCGAGAAGGGGAGGTGGTCTTCAGTCATCCACAGACAGGTGCTGGAATCCTCCGCCTTCCGGCGGAGTGCCCGGTAATGACCTGACCGGTCTCTCGTGTGCGGGCCCCGGTGCTACGGCACCGGGGCCCGCCGACATGTCTCAGTGCCCCGGGGTAGGTCCTGCCGTACGCTCACTGCTTCCGGTTCGCCCGAGGGGGCGATCCGATCGCGGACGGGAGGCCGGATGGACTGGCATCAGGGCAATGCCACGCAGGAGCGGGACGAGAAAAACTGGCTGATCGGGTTTTTCGCCACCGGCGAGCGAGGGGCCAACCACAGCGAGGACGTCGAGATCAAGTGGGCGGACCACAGCTCGGGGGATGTGCAGATGGAGTGGGAGGAATCCCAGGGTACGTCGGTCAGCATCCTGATCTCGGGCGAGATGCACATCCACTTCTCCGACGGCACCGCCGAGCTTCGCGAGCAGGGTGACTACGTTCTCTGGGGGCCGGGAGTGGATCACCGGTTCAGTACCCCGAAGCAGGCGCGGGTGCTCACCGTGCGCTGGCCTTCCCGTCCCGACCAATAGTCCCGGCCGATCCCGGCGGCCGGCCGGATTGCGCCCGGGTCACCGTCGATTACGTTGACAGCACCTTGTCATCGAAGACCGAGCACAGGAGATCACGTCATGGCCGTTGGAGTTGCGAGTGTTTGGCTGCCGGTTCAGGACATGGACCGCGCGGTGGACTTCTATTCGCGAGTGCTGGGCCTGTCGGTCAAGAGCACCTCGCCGGACTGGAGTGAGATCGACGCCAACGGTCTCATGATCGGGCTGAACGGTCGGGAGGAGACGTCCGGACGGGCCGAGGGTGGGGCGGTCATCTCGTTCCAGCCCGAGGGGGAGATCGACGGTGAGGTGAAACGCCTCACTGAAGCGGGTGTCCAGTTCACTGGCCCAATCAGTGATCACCCGTGGGGCCGGATTGTTCCTTTTAAGGACAGCGAGGGGAATGACCTGCAGTTCTATGCACCGCCCGCCTGAGCCACGATGCGGCTGAATGCACGTGGATCGTGGCCGACGCGAGATGATCTTCGGATCACGGACTTTCGTCCTGCGCGAGGATGGCGAAGTGAGCTCCATCGACGCCATCTGCGTTCGCCCCAGCAGCAACCGGTTGATATCGATGGTGATGTAACCCAGTTGTCACATTGAGGAGCAGGCGTGAGCCAGGTACAGGAAAGCGTCGATGTCGATGTCCCGATCCGCGTCGCCTACAACCAGTGGACCCAGTTCGAGTCGTTCCCCCACTTCATGGGCGGGGTCGAGTCCATCACCCAGACCGACGCCACCCACAACCACTGGGTCACCAAGATCGGTGGGGTGACCCGGGAGTTCGACACCGAGATCACCGAGCAGCACCCCGACGAGAGAGTGGCCTGGACCAGTGTGGGCGGCGACACCCGGCACGCCGGCGTGGTCACCTTCCACCGGCTCGAGGACGCCAAGACCCGGGTCATGGTCCAGCTGGACTGGGAGCCCTCGGGTTTGGTCGAAAAGCTCGGCAGTGCCGTGGGGGTCGACGACCACCAGATCAAGGCGGACACCAAGCGGTTCAAGGAGTACGTCGAAAGCCATGGCGCCCCCACCGGTGGATGGCGGGGCGACGTCAGCAACGCCTAGGCCGGTCCGCGCCATTTCCGGACGGGATCGCGCCGACGCCGGCGAGGGTCCTGACCGTGGTCAGTTCTCATGATCACAGGTGTCCGGGCCGGGGTTCGGGGCAGCCGGCCCTCGAACCGCGGCCCGGACGGCGTCCTCAAGCCTCCTGACAAGAGAGTGGTCCATGGGAACAGCACCACGCGTCCTGGTCACGGGCGCCGGCATCGCTGGCCCGGCGGCGGCCTATTGGCTGGACAAGGCCGGGTTCGACGTCACCGTCATCGAACGGGCGCCTACTCTTCGCCCGGGCGGCCAGAACATCGATGTGCGGGGCACCGGACGTGAGGTCCTGAGCCTGATGGGCCTGGAAAATGCGGTTCGCGAGCGCAACACCGGTGAGATCGGAACCCGATTCTACGACCAGAACGGCACCGTGGTCTCGGAGTTCGGCGTCGATGAGCAGGAAGGTCAGGACGGCCCGACCGCTGAACTGGAGATCTTGCGGGGTGCGCTCTCACAGATTCTCGTCGACGCCTGTCCCGAGAGCGTTCGATGGCGCTTTGGGCAGAGCGTCGGCGCGGTTGCCGATACCGGCAGTGGTGTGGACATCACCCTTTCCGACGGCCGAGTGGACAGTTACGAACTTCTGGTCATCGCCGAGGGAGTGGGCTCGCACACCCGAGATCTGGTCTTTGCCGACCAGAGTGAGCAGCGGGCCCTCGGGATGTACGCCGCGTACGGCACGATCGAGCGGGCACCACAGGACGATCAGTGGTGGAACTTCCTGATCGCTCCTGGATCCCGCCAGGTTTCCCTGCGCCCGGACGACGTCGGGACCACCCGCGCAATGCTGAACTTCCTCGCCGACTCACCGGTACTGGAAGGGCTCGGCGACCAAGAGGTCCGCGCGGTGCTGCGGGAGAAGTTCTCCGGCTTGGGCTGGGAAGTACCGCGAATCCTGGACGGGTTCGCCGCCGCTGACGACCTCTACATCGACTACCTGCGCCAGATTGTCTGCCCCAGCTGGCATCGAGGTCGGGTGGTGCTTCTGGGCGATGCGGCCTGGTGTGTCACACCGGTCGGGGGCGGGGGTACATCTCTGGCCATCACCGGTTCTTATGTGCTGGCTGCCTTCTTGTCCCAGAGCGATGACGTCGAAGAAGCTCTCACTCGGTACGAGGAATGGATGCGCCCGGTGGTCGAAGAGGCGCAGCATCTGCCGCCCGGAGTTCCCCGGATCGCCGCGCCGCGGACCCGGACCGGGGTGAAAGCCCTGCAGTGGGGAACCCGGCTGGCGGCCCGGCCATCGGTTCGTTCCCTGGTCGAGCGCCTGACCTCCGGTCCGCAAGCTGTTCAGGACTTGCCGACTCTGGACCGGCGGCCAGACCCGGGCCGGACGGTGAGCAGTACCGGAACGGCATGACAGTCGGTCCGGGTTCGGCCGATGGGCCGACCCGGATCGGACGACCCTGCACCGAAAGGAACCAATCGCATGAGTTTTGAACCACGCCGGGCGATCGTGACCGCCGGCGACTCCGGAATCGGGCGGGCCGTCGCCGTCGCCCTGGCCGGCGCCGGGATGGATGTGGGACTGACCTGGCACACCGATCAGGAGGGGGCTCAGCGTACTGCCGAGGAAGTGCGGGAGCTGGGTCGCCAGGCGGTGATCGCTCGCTTGGACACCAGCGACCTGCCGGGCTGTGGCGACGTGATCGACGTCCTCGCGGACGAGCTCGGAGGCGTCGACGTCTTCATCAACAACGCCGGTACCGGTGACGGGACGCCGTTTCTGGACCTCGACTACGAAACGTGGCGTCAGACCGTGGCAACCGACCTGGACGGCGCCTTCGTCACCATCCAGCGCGCCGCCCGGCGAATGGTCACTGCTGGAGGTGAGGGCCGCATCATTGCCATCACCAGCGTCCATGAGCATCAGCCCCGGGTCGGCTCGTCGGCCTACGATGCGGCCAAGCACGGCCTGGGCGGGCTGATCAAGACCATTGCGCTGGAGCTGGGGCAGCACGGCATCACTGCCAACAGCGTGGCCCCGGGTGAGATCGCCACCCCGATGACCGGCCAGACCGATACTGACCCGCACGAAGTTCAGCGCCCGGGGGTGCCGCTGGGGCGCCCGGGCGATGCTCGCGAAATTGCTGCCGTAGTAGCCTTCTTGGCCTCCCCGGCCGCCAGCTACGTCACCGGCGCCTCCTGGCCGGTGGACGGGGGGATGTTGCAGATGGGGCCGCAAGCCGGTTCACACATCACCAGCGACGATTGGCGCGGGGTCTGACCGCAGGCTCCGGGGTGGCCTGAAGCCGGCCCCGGAGCCGATCCGGTGCTGACACAGCAGATCCCGGCAGCCCATGGTCGGGCTACCGGGATTCTGCGTCGAGCGGCGATCACGACCCTGATGGGGTCAGGAACGGCTCTCCTGAACCTCGTCCTTCGCCTGGACGCCCTGCTCCTTCACGTCCTGCCCGGCCGAAGCCGCTTCGTCCTTGACCGTCTGCGCGGCGTCGGTGGCCGAGGACCGGACCGATTCGACGGCTTCCTGGGCCGGTCCGCGCAGGTTCTCGCCGACTTCCCGGGCCACCGCGGCGGCCGGTTCGGTGACGGTGGAGGCGTTCTCCTTCAGCGCGGCTACGGCCTGCTCTTCCTTGCGGGTGGCCGGGAGCAGGGAGCCGAGCAGCATGCCCGCGCCGAACGCGATCAGGCCGGCGGCCAGTGGGTTGCCCTCGGTGCGGGCCTTGACCGCGCCCGGGGCCGCGGCTACTGCCTGCTGTGAGGCTGAGGCGGCGTTGGCGACGGCTTCCTGCGAGGAGGAGGCGGCCCCGGCGACGGCTGATGTGGCGTCGCCCAGGGTCGAGGTGGTGCTGTGACCGGCGTTCGAGGCGCTGCCCATGACTTTCTCCTTCGCGGTTCCGGCGGTTCCCATCACCTTGTCGC
>JODP01000027.1 GCA_000719025.1 Kineosporia aurantiaca JCM 3230 | reverse complement strand
TGACTCACTACAACTACCATCGGGCCCACACCGCTGCCGGGAACCAACCCCCAGCCAGCCGCCTCCGCACCGGCGTCACCAACGTCATGACCGGGAACACCTAGGACCTGTTCGGCAGAGCCAATGGCTTCAGGAGTAGCCGGTGGACGTAGGCCGGCATGGCTGCCCGGAGCATGCACTTGCAGCCAGTCCTCGATTCGGGTCCAGGACTGCTCGACATGGATCGACATCGAATCGCTTTCAGTCTGTTGGGGAGCCACGGTAGTCCGTCGGCGCCGGGCCAATCTCAGGATATTTGCCTGGCCGCTCGGGCCTCGACGGACCACCATGATGAGATTGATACCCAGCCGATTTGGAAGTAGCGGTAGGCGCGTCGGGGTGGTCACCTTCATTACACGAGGCTGGCCGGGATCGGTGGCGCCCCCGCGTCCGGACTTGAGATGAGCGCGAGGGCAAGGTTGGCAACGCTGATGAGTTCGTCCCGGCCCGCCCCCAGTTCAGCGCGAGTGGAAAGGCCTTGCCACAACGTCTGAACCAGCTCGGCGAGCTCGGCGGGGTGCACGGTGGGCGCGAGAGTGCCGTCGAGTGCTGCTTGCTCGAGACGACCGCGCAGCCGCGCTTCATCAGCGCGCTGGAGGTCTGCTACGTACGTTCGGACATCCAGAGTGGATGACGCGTCGGACATCACCGCGCTACTGGTAAGGCAACCGGGATGCCCCTCGTCCGTGCGCGTGAACTCGTCCACTGATTCCAGGAGCAGTCGTCTGATGACGCCTGACGCTGTGGGCTCGCTGAGCGCCCGGTCGTAGATTTTGCTGTAGCGCAGGGCGTAGCTGCGAACGGCCTCGTCGAACAGTTCGTTCTTGGTGCCGAATGCGGCGTAGAGGCTCGAGCTGGAGATACCGAGGGTGGCAGCGAGCATGCGGGTCGAGGTTCCGGAGAACCCGTGCTGCCAGAACAGGTGGGCCGCTTGCCGTAGCGCTTCCTGTCGGTCGAAGGCGCGCGGACGGCCAGCGGGTCGGGAGGGTCGGGAGGGCATGTTGACTATTCTAGAGCGATCGACCCAGAATCTAGTTATGGAGCGATCGACCCAGAAACAAGTGGACGTCCCGGATGGCTGGCTGAGCGTCGATGTGTACGGGGAGGCCGACGGCCCGGCCATCGTCGTGATCCCGGGTGTCATGGCCGACGCCCAGGGATGGGCCGCGGTGGCGCAGCACTTGACCGGTTGGCAGACCGTTGCCGTGGTCAACCGGCGTGGTCGCCATCCTTCCGGTCCGCTGACCCGCGAGTACGGCCTTCACACCGAGGTTCGCGATGCCGAAGCCGTCCTGCGCGAGTTCGGCGACGTGCGCACGGTCTTCGGCTGGAGTTACGGCGGCCTCATCGCCCTGCATCTCGCGAATAAGGTCGCTGTTCCGCAGGTCATCGCATACGAACCGATCATGGCTCCCTTCGGGGCAGCGGCCTTGCCGGATCTCAGGAGTGCCCACACCGCCGGAGATCTCGACCGCAGTGTCGAAGTCGCGCTCGCGCAGGTCGCCGGCACTCCCGGCGAAGTCATCGAATCGCTGAATCTGACCATGCGCTTTGGGCCGGTCTCCGAGACGTCAGCGCCCCGATTTACCGCGAGACGCAGTCAATCAACGATGCGCCGGTGCCGGACGAATTCGCCGAGAAGGCAGGACGAATCGACCTCATCATCGGTGAGCACAACCGTGGGCAGGCGCCCTACGGAACGACGTTCGAGGACGTCAGCCGTCGCACTCCGCGAGGGGTCGTGCACGAGTTGGCCGGGCAGGCTCACCTGGCCCATCTGGAAGCTCCCGAGCGGCTCGCGGAGCTGGTCAGTCAACTACGCCTCGCAACGACGTAATACGAACCAACCCCGACGCTCCTGGCTTCCACCGATGAGAATGAGGTCCGCCCGTCGTCATCAAGACGGGAACGCCGGACACGGCGACGCGCCTTGATGAGGAGAACACGATGAGCCTGGTGACCTCTGCCGACCAAACCCCCATCGCCTGCACCCGGACCGGCTCCGGTCCGGCGCTGGTGCTGGTGGACGGCGCGTTCGGGCACCGGACGTTCGGGCCCAACCCCGAGCTGGCCAAGCTCCTGGCCAGTGACTTCACCGTCTGGACCTATGACCGTCGCGGTCGCGGCGACAGCGGCGATCAAGCCGTGTTCACCGCTGAGCGCGAGTACGAGGACCTGGCCGCGGTGGTGAAGGAAGCAGGCGGGGACGTGTTCATTTACGGAATTTCCTCGGGTGCGGCGCTGGTACTCGACGCGGTCGCCCACGGTGTACCGGCGACCCGGGTGGTCGTGTTCGAGGCCCCCTTCGTAGTCGACGCCTCCCGTCCGCCCGTCCCGGCCGATTGGCGCGAGCAGCTCACCGCTCTGCTGAGCCAGGGCAAGCGGGGAGCGGTGGTCTCGTGGTTCATGCGTCGAGCGGTGGGCCTGCCGGCGCCTTTGGTCGCGCTGATGCACCTGATGCCAGCCTGGCCCAAGCTCAAGCGCCTGGCCCACACCGTCCCCTACGACCTGACCCACCTCGGCACCGACGCGTCCGGCAAGGCGCTGGACCCCTACCGCTGGGGCGGAGTGCAGGTGCCCGTCCTGGTGATCGACGGAGGCAAGAGCCCGGCCTCGATGCGCACCGCGATGGCTGAGCTGGCCCAGGTGCTGCCCCTGGGTCAGTACGAGACGCTGCCCGGTCAGACGCACATCGTAAAAGCAGCAGTACTGGCCCCGGTGATCGCACGGTTCCTGCGGGGGTGAACCCGGAATCCCGAGTGAGGCTCCGGCAAGACCGGTCAGGAATCAAGAAGCGCCAGCTCTCCGGCGCGCCCTACCGTCATGGCTGCGGGCGCCCCGTGCGTCCTGAACGAAACGCTACGACTGGCCAGGAGTCAGACCATGAAGACCATGACGTGCGAGCAACTCGGTGGGCCCTGCGACCAAGCCCATGTCGGGGAGGACGCCAATGTCGTCATCAAGGCGCAGGACGCTCATCTGAAGGAAGCTGTGGCCGCTGGGGATACCGCACACGAGCCGGCGCTGAAGGAGATGCAGGGCCGGTGGAAGCACCCGATCGCCGGGATGGGCTGGTACCGCCAGGCCAAGCGTGACTTTGCTGCCCTCCCGCAGAACTGAGCGGCCTCAACCCCCGGGTCCTGCATGGCCCCCGCATCAGGACGCGTAGACCACCACGTTGTCCCGGTAGTGCCCGCCATGAGCATCGAACTGACCGCCACAGGTGATGAGCCGCAGCACCGGCCCGGGCACAGGACCATAGACCTCAGCGGTAGGAAACTTGGTCTTCCGGTACTGCTGCACACCGTCCACGGTGAAGGACACCTTCTTCCCCCCAGCAGTGGTCACGGTGATCCGGGCCCCCGCTTTCAGGGTGGACAGCAGGTAGAAGACCGCCGGACCGGACTTGCTGTCGATGTGCCCAGCGATGATGGCCGGTCCCTGACGTCCCGGAGCCGCGCTACGGTCGAACCACCCGGCCCGGTCCGGGTCGGTAGGCACCTCGAGGGTGCCGTCTTTCTGCAGGTCCAGATCGACCAGGGAGGAGTCGACCCCGATGCTGGGGATGACGATTCTGGTCGGACGATCGGCCGCCGGGATGGGGGCCGGTGAGGCCATGGACGGCACCGGAGCCCCCTCAACCTGGCCCGGGTCGTCCGCCGTGGGCGATGCCTGCGGACGGCCAGGGGTGGCCGACGCCGTCTGACCAGCCTGACCAGCCTGACCAGCCCGACCAGCCTGCCCAGCGGCCGACCCCGAGCCACAGCCGGCCAGGAGCAGCACGCAGGCAACAGCCCCGATGAGCCGGTTCACCCGCGGACGATCCGACGGCGGGCGACAACGGCCGAGCCCACCAGCAGAACCCCCAGGAGCGCTGAAACCATCACGACCAGCGAGGTGCCGTTCGATCCGGCGTTGACGATGTCGGTGGCCGTCCCCCCTTCACCGGTGGCCGCTCCGCCCTTCGGCGCCGAGGTGGTTCCGGCTGCGTCGGTGATCAGCGACAGGCTGGGTTTCCCGGACGTCCCGTCCAGCAGGACCAGGGTGTAGACGCTTCCGCTGGCCACCTTGATCGAGTTCTGCACCTGCATGCCGGTGGAGGTGTCGGCGGTCAGGTGCCAGGTCCCGGCCGGGACGGCAGCGTAGGCGCTGGCCTGCCCCAGAACGGCGTTGTCGACGATGGTCGGCCCACCCTCGGCCTTGATCGTCACCTGCGGCGCCTGCGAGGCGGCGGGCAGGACCCGCACGCTCGCCTTCCCGGCCGCGGGCGGAGTGAGGTCATCTGAAAGCGTGGCCAGTCGAGGTGCTTTCGAAGTGCCGAGGACGGCCAGCGTGTAGGCCTTGCCGCCGGCGATCGTCAGCGAGCGCGAGAGCATAGGAGCAGAGGACGCCGGTGAGCCGGAGTCGCTGACCAGGACGGTGTAGGTGCCCGGCGTGAGGCGCTGGTACTTGGTGACGTCCCCGTACTTCGCGCTGGGGGACATCTCGACCGACGTGCTCTGCCCTCCGCCGGCCGGCTTCAGGTCGATCCGGGCGGCGCCCAGTCCGGGGACGAGGTGGGCCACCCGGACCCAGGCCTTGCCCGGCGTAGCGCTGGTGCTGGCGCTGCTGGCGGTGGCGCCCGCGGTGCCCAGGAGAGACAGGAGTGTGAGGGCCAGGAGCACCCGCAACCCGCGCCGAGACGATCGGGATCGGGCCGGTCGGTGAAACATGAGTCCTCCGTAGATCGGATGGCTGGCTAGGACCCGTTCGCCACGAATCGGCGGACGGATTGCCACTTCTCCGAACTACTACTCCCCGTAAAAACTCAACTACGAGGAGTTATGGACGGCGGCGGCGCACCCGGTCGAGCAGGCCGGTCAGTACCCCGCCCACCGTTCGCGTCGGGCGGTATCGGGCGCATGTTTCCGCCCCACACGCCCCGCAGTCCGATCCCGGACGGAAGTGCTGGTGGGCGTCGCGGCCATGGCCACAGACGCAGACTCCGCGTTCGGCCACGCCCCACCTCCACTCGTCGCGCCTTTCCTGGAAGCAACTGCCAGGAATTCTCAGGGCTGAGCATAGGGGGCAGCTGAGGGACTCTGAAGCACCGGACCCGGGCTCGGCGAAATTAAAACCAATCCGTCCTATCCGGCGAAGCGAACCCAGCCCGCAGGCCAACGCCGGCCTCGCCCCGTCCACCGGTTCACCGCACTCGAAGAACCGCTGGCCACCAGCGCTCATGACCCAACCCCGGTCAGTCCCACCTCCGTAGCTGTTCGCGCCGGGAGGCGACTCTTTATGAGATCCACGGACCATCGGCCCACGCAGGCCCCTAAGGTCACCATCATCGTGCCGGCGCGCAACGAGGCGCGGAATCTGGAACTGGTACTGCCACAACTGCCCTCCGTCCACGAAATCATCGTCATCGACGGTCATTCCAGCGACGACACCGAGGACGTCGTTCGTCGCCACCTGCCTTCGGCCCACTTCATCCAGCAGACCCGCAAGGGAAAGGGCAACGCCCTGGCGTGCGGGTTCGAGGCTGCCAGCGGCGACATCATCGTCATGTTCGACGCCGACGGCTCGGCCGACCCCCGGGAGATCGACGCCTATGTCGCGGCGCTGATGTCCGGGGCCGACTTCGCGAAGGGCAGCCGGGTCCTGGCCGCCGGCGGCAGTGAGGACATCACGCCGGTCCGCGATCTGGGCAACCGTCTGCTGACCCGGATCACCAACACGCTGTTCCGCACGAGCTACACCGACCTGTGCTACGGCTACAACGCCTTCTGGCGGGACATCCTGCCGCACCTGTCCATCCCGCACTCGGCGCACGAAACCGCCCAATGGGGTGACGGCTTCGAGATCGAGACGCTGATCAACTGCCGGATCGCCTCGGCCGGCATGCAGATCCACGAGGTTCCCAGCGTCGAGTTGCCTCGCGTCTTCGGGGCCAGCAACCTCAACACCTTCCGCGACGGCGCGCGGGTGCTGCGCACCATCATGCTCGAGCGCCTGCGCCGGCACCGGGCCCCGGTGATCGTGCCCGCCGCGGACGGCATGGGCCGGGCCACGATCGAGCAGCACGAGGACCAGGCACACCTGCTCGCGCCGGAATCCGGCGGCCCCGTCCTCCCGGTCGAGACCAACGTCATCGACCTGCGCACCAACGTCCACTCGTTCGACATGCGCCGCGAGGACACCGCGTGACCGGCACCCCGCAAACCCCAAATAAGCCGCGGGTTCTGGTGGTCGGATCGGGCTGGCGGTTCACCTCGGGCATCAGCTACTACACCTGCCGGCTGACCAACGCGCTGGCGGACGTGGCCCAGACCCGGGCGATCCTGATGCGGCGCCTGGTCCCGGCCGCCCTGTACCCGGGCCGGGCCCGGGTCGGCACGGTGGTCAACGACCTGCAGTACGACTCCCGGGTGGAGGTCTTCGACGGGATCGACTGGTTCTGGGGCTCGAGCATGCTGAAGGCCTGGCGTTTCCTGAAGCGGGACACCCCGGACGTCATGGTGCTGCAGTGGTGGACCGGGGCGGTGCTGCACAGTTACCTGCTCCTGGCCCTGCTGGCCCGCCGCCGCGGCACGCGCGTGGTGATGGAGTGGCACGAGGTCCAGGACACCGGCGAGGCCAGGATCCCCGGCGTCGTGCGCTACGTGCAGATCGCCATGCGCCAGTTGCTGCGTCATGTCGACGCCCACGTCGTGCATTCCGCTTACGACCTCGACCTGCTGCAGGCCGCCTTCGGCCTGGACCCCGCCACGGTCACCGTCATCCCGCACGGCCCCTATGACCACGTGGTGGGAGCGACCCGCGAGCTGGATCCCGAGCAGCCGCTGAACGTCCTGTATTTCGGGGTCATCCGGCCGTACAAGGGTGTGGAGGACCTGGTTCACGCCTTCTCCGACCTTCCGGCCGAGACGGCGCGGGGCATGCATCTGACCATCGTCGGGGAGACCTGGGAAGGCTGGACCGCACCCCTGGTTGCGGTCGCGAGCAGTCGGTACCGGGACCGGATCACCGTGGTCAACCGCTACGTCAGTGACGCCGAGGTGCAGCAGTACTTCAGCGAGGCCGACGCCGTCGTGCTGCCCTACCGGCGCTCGTCGTCGTCCGGTCCGTTGCACATCGCGATGAGCACGGGTCTGCCGTTGATCGTCACCGCGGTCGGGGGTCTGATCGAGGCCGCCGGTGCCTATGAGGGTGCCGTCTTCGTCCCCCCGCAGAACCCGGCCGCGTTAGGGGCGGCGCTGCAGGCACTTCCGGACCGGCGCGGGCAACGCCACCTCGACCCGCACAGTTGGGACGCCTCGGTGCGCTCCTACACCGACCTCTTTGACCGCCTGGACAAGAAACTGGACAGGAAGCCGGCCGCCCGGGAAGGCTTTCAGACCGGGGCGGGGGGACGCTGAGCGATGACGACAAGTGTGACGCGGACCGAGTCGGACGTCGCTGAGCGCCCGTCCGTGGGAGGGCTGCGGCGCATCGCCGCCATCAGTGCGTCCCTGGTCAGTACCCAGGCCGCGACGAGCGTTCTCGGGCTTCTGTTCTGGAGCCTGGCCGCCCGTCAGTTCAGTGTGGCCGCGGTCGGCGTGGGTGGGGCTGCGGTGTCATTGATGACGCTTCTGGGCACCCTGGGCTCTCTCGGTCTGGGAACGCTGTTGATCGCCCGGTTGCCCCACACCGATCAGGGATCGCGGCGGGTTCTGGTGCGCACCGCCCTGGCCGTGGCCGCGGCTGCCGCGGCCGTCCTGGCGCTGGCGGCACCCCTGATCGCGATTCACGTGTTCGGCCTGTCGGACCTGTCCGCGGTGGCCGGTTCTCCGCAACGGGCGGTGATCTTCTCGGTCGGTACCGCCCTCATGGCGGTGGCGATCGTGCTCGACCAGGCCGTGCTCGTGCTCGGCACCGGTGCGCTCCAGCTCGAGCGCAATGTGATCGCGAGCTCGGCGAAGCTCCTGGCTCTGCTGGCCCTGAGCGTCTGGGGGCAGACGGACGGGATGACGATCTTCGTCGCCTGGCTGCTGGGCACCCTGGTCTCGTTCCCGGCGGTGGCCTGGCGCACCCGCGGCGGGCGGGCCCTGCAGACCCAGAAGCGCCTGGTCGACCTGTCGTCGTTGCGGGGTCTGGGACGGGCCGCGGCGGGCCATCACGCGCTGAACACCACGCTGATGGCCACCCTGATGCTGTTGCCGCTGATCGTCACGGTCTCGGTCTCCCCCGCGGCCAACGGCGTGTTCACCACGGCCCTACAGGTCAGCGGCTTCGTCTTCGCCCTGCCGTATGCGGTGGCCGTCGGGCTGTTCGCCGCCGCGGAGGGCGACGAGGGCCAGGTGCTGGCGCGGATGCGATTCACCGTTCCGTTCGGGCTGGGCGCCAGCCTGCTGGCCAATCTGGCGCTCTTCCCCCTGGCGCCCCTGGTGCTGGCGGTCTTCGGCGCCACGTACGCCGACCAGGGCACCACGGTTCTGCGCATCCTCGTCCTGGCGGGTCTGCCCTTCGTCGTCAAGGACCACTTCGTCGCGCTGCGCCGGGTGCAGGGGCGGACCGCAGGAGCGACGGTTGTCCTGCTGGGATTCACGGTGGTCGAGCTCGGTGCCGCACTGATCGGTGCCCACGTGGGCGGAACCGTTGGCCTGTGCGCCTTCTGGGTGGGTGCGCTGATGATCGAGGCGCTCGTCCTGGCGGTTCCCCTGGCTCGGGCTGCCCGTCAGGCAGTTTCGGTCCCGACCGGCTCGCAGCCCGCAAGACTGTCGGACCCACGCCGTAGCGTTCTTCTCCTAAGAGCCCGGCATGCCCGAAGCCGTGCCGTGTCCTCAACCGTTTCGCAAGGAGAGCCCGTAGCGCCCATGGAGCACCCCGCGCCGAGCGGTTCCACCGCTGAGAACCCCGTCAAAATCGGTTTTTTGGCTCGCTTCGTCGGCATCGGCCCGGTCCTGCTGCTGATGTCGCTGGGGCTGCTGAGCATCGCTCATGCGGTGTCCCTGGCCCGAGGGTCCACCGAGCACGACACCGCGGCCCAGGCCTGGTACGTCGTGGGTCTGGTGACGATCTTCGCGCCGGCCGCGTTCGGTGTGCTGGTGCCCGGGGTCAGCCGGGCCCATCGCGTTGTGCTGGCCGTGGCCATGCCGGTGTTCCTGCAGCTGAGCCGGGTGGTGCTGTACCCGACCCGGTTCATGTTCCACGACGAGCTGCTGCACGCCAACCTGTTGCGCGAGATCGGCAGCACCGGGCAGCTGTTCACCTCCAACCCGTTGCTGCCGATCACCAGTTACTACCCGGGCCTGGAGGTCGCCACCGACGGCCTGCAGGACCTGACCGGCCTGGGCGCGCACACCAGTGCGGCGATCGTCCTGCTCGTGACCCGGGTCGTCATGGCGCTGGCCGTCCTGGCCGTCGTCGAGCGCGTCACCGGATCGACCCGCGTCGGCGCCGTGGCCGGGGTCGTGTACGCGTGCAACCCGCAGCTGCTGTTCTTCAACTCCCAGTTCTCGTACCAGACGCTGGCCCTGCCGCTGGCTGTGTTCACCGTCTACCTGGTCATCTCTCGGCGTCGGGGCACGCGACTGTCGCTCGCCCTGCCGCTACTGGCGATGGCCGCCGTCAGCGTCACCCATCACGTCACGGCCGGCCTGCTGATGATCAGCTTCGTGTTCTGGTGGGTGCTGGAGCTCCTCCTGCGCCGCAAGCGCGAGAACGAGGCGACGTCGTTGGCCGTCATGGCCGGATCCGGCGCTGCCCTGCTGGCGGCGACCGTCCTGAACCCGGGCAACACCCTCGGCAGCTACCTCGGGGCGATCATCGAGAGTTCCGGCACCGCACTGACCTCGTTCGTCGAGGGCAAGCAGTCCAAGCAGCTGTTCCAGAACTCCGCCGGGGTCGGCACCGCCACCTGGGAACAGGTGGCCGTGATCGCGTCCCTGGCCATCACCATGCTGGCGCTGATCCCGGCACTCATCCAAGCCCGGGCCTGGGTACGGGTCCGCTACACCGCCGCCGTGCTCTTCTGCCTCGTCGCCCTGATCTACCCGGTCATCCCCGGCGGCCACCTGACCCGCACCACGGCCGAGGTCGGCGACCGCGCGGCCGGATTCGTCTTCCTGGGCGTCGGTTTCGTCGTGGCCTGGTGGCTGTGCCGCCGCCGGATCCGGGCCTGGCACGCAGCCGCCTTCAGCGTCCTGGCCAGCGTGACGTTCATCGGCGGGGTCGTCCTGGGCGCCGGCCCGACGTCCCAGCAGTTGCCCGGCCCGTTCGAGATCTCGGCCGACGCGCGCAGCATGGATCCCGCGAATCTGTCCGCAGCCGCGTGGATCGCGGCCAATCTGCCAGCCGGCAGCCGCGCCTACGCCGACCGGGACAGCGGCCTGCTCGCCGCCGCGGACGGTGGCCTGTACGTGGTGCGGCACATCAGCACGAACATCGACGCCTCCCGGCTACTGCTGGACCCGGAGTTCACCTCCGCAGATCGCACGCTGATCCGCCAGGCCGGGATCCGGTACCTGATCGCCGACCGACGCGACGCCTTCGGACTGCCCAACCAGGGCGTCTACATCGAGAGCGGCGAGTTCGGCGAACTGGGCCGCACCACCCCGGTTCCGGCCAAAGCCTTGAGCAAGTTCGACGCCGTACCCGGAGTCGACCGGATCTACGACAACGGAGCAATCGCCATCTACGACCTCGGAGCCCTCGATGACTAGGTCTTCCGGCCGCCTGATGTCCGCGGCCGCCGTGCTCGTGATTGTTGCCGCCGGCGCCGCCGTCTTCACCGGCGCACCCACCGCGCTCACCGCCCCCTTGTCGCTGCTGGCCCTGGTGATGGTGGCGGCCCGACTGGCTACGACCAGAGGACGCGGACCGGTGGACGCAGTCCTGCTGGCCTGCGGTGGCTTACTGGTGACGATGGTGCTGACCGGATTGCTCCTGGGCATCACCGGGATCGGGCTGCACCCACGTTCTTGGGTGCTGGCCTTGGGCCTGGTGGCATTGATGGGCCTATTCGCCGGAGAGCTATTCGAAGGCAACGTATCCGGCGGTGCCGGCGATGCTGCCGGTGGCGACGGCACCGGCTCAGCTGTCGCTGGCGATCCTGGGGCCAGCGGGGGTGGCAACTCCGGCAGCTCCAGTGGCTTCGGAAATCTTGCCGGTTCCCCCGGCCCCGTCGGCCTCAGCAGTTCTGGCGGCTCCGGTGGATCTCCTAGCTCTGGAGGCACCCGCGGCGCTGGTGACTCTGACAGTGCCCGCAGCTCAGGCAGCTCCAGCAGTTCCGGCAGCTACGGAAGTTCCGCCGGTTTCCCCAGCCCCGCCGGCCTTCGCGCGTCCGCCGGCTTCAATAGTTTCGGCAGCCCTGGCGAGTTCGGCGGCCCGGACAACGCCGGTACTCCCGGCAGTTCCGGTGGCACCACCAGCTCCGGAAGCACCACCCCTGTGAGCGTCATGACGCTCGACCGTCCCGATGAGGACGACAACAGCGAGCGCTGGATCCCCCGCCTGCGCAACCTCCCCTGGGCCATCGCCGTGGTGGCGATCGCTTGCGTGGCCCTGACCATCTCGGTCCGCGCCACCAACGACGCCGAGGTCTCCCCCCTGCAGATGGCCGTCGGCAGCATCCAGAGCGGCAGCGCCCAGATCGTGGTCTCCAGCGACGAGGACTCCGGCCAGCTCGAACTGCGCACCCAGGCCCCGGACGGCACCTCGCTGAGCTATCCGCTGTTCAGCGTCACGCCCGGCAAGCCGGTCAGCACCTCCGTCGTGCTGCCCAGCAAGGGACGTTTCGTCATCACGCTCAACAACCCCGATCAGAGCAAGCCGTTGCGCTCGCTGATCCTGGACCGGTGAATCATGACCATCGAAAAACCCACCACGACCGGGCCGATCGGGCCGACCGAATCGACCGGCACGACGCCCCGTCCCCGGGTCCTGCAGGTCGTCCAGCGCTTCTTCCCTGAACTGGGCGGCACCGAGACGCACGTGGCCGAGGTCGCCCGCCGGCTCGCGGCCCGCGGGGACATCGAGCTGACCGTGCTGGCCACCGACCGCAGCGGCAAGCTGCCCCGGCAGCAGCCGATGGAGGGCTACGAGATCATCCGGCGCCGCTCCTGGCCGCGACAGCAGGACTATTACTTCAGCCCCGGCCTGGCCCGGGTGATCGCCACCGGCGGCTGGGACTTGGTCCACTTCCAGGGCGTCCACACCCTGGTGCCGCCCGTGGGCATGCTCGCGGCCAACCTCGCGCGCGTGCCCTACGTCCTGTCGTTCCACAGCGGTGGTCACTCCTCAGACCTGCGCTCGGCGGGCCGGGGCCTGCAGTGGAAGGTCCTGACGCCGCTACTGCGCCGGGCATCCCGGCTGATCGCAGTCAGCCGGTTCGAACGCACTCACTTCGCCGCGGCCACCGGCATCGACGCCTCGAAGTTCACCGTCCTGCCCAACGGGGGGGGCCTGCCGCCGTTCCCGGCGGACCTGCGGCCGGTGCCGGGCCGGATCATTTCCAGCGGACGGCTGGAGCGGTACAAGGGCCACCACCGGGTGATCGAGGCGCTGCCGTACCTGCGCCGGAGCCGCCCGGACGCGCACCTGGTCGTCCTGGGCGGCGGCCCCTACGAGACCCACCTGCGGACGCTGGCCCGCGACCTGGGGGTCGCCGACGCGGTCCAGTGGCGTTCGCTGCCGCCGGGTCAGCGCGGAGCGATGGCCGAGGAACTGGCCCAGGCCGGGGTAATGGCCGCGATGTCCAGCTACGAGGCGCACCCGGTCGCGGTGATGGAGGCGGTCACCCTGGGCCTGCCGGTCGTCGGCTTCGACATTGCCGGGATCGGTGACCTCGTCGAGGACGGCCTGGTCACCGGCATCCCCGCCACCGCCGGCCCCGAGCGGATCGCCCAGGCCCTGGAGCGGGCCCTGGCCGACGTCGAGAAGGCGGGCCAGCGACGGCACGAACCGGTGGACGTCGTCCTGCCGACCTGGGAGAGCAGCGCCGAAGGGCTGGCGCAGATCTACCGGGACGTGCTCCGGACGGGTAAGCAGGTGCGCCGATGAGCGAACGTCTGCGCGTGGTTCACGTCATCACCACGCTGACCACCGGCGGCGCCGAGCGGCAGCTGGAGCTGCTGCTGTCGCACACGACGTCCCAGGCTGCCGTGATCGCGCTCTACGAAGGCGGTCCGGTGGCCGAGAGCATCCGTGCAGGAGGTCATTCGGTGCAGGTGCTGGGCATGAACGGGTGGCGCAAACCTCTGGCCTGGCTGCGTCTGGCCCGGCAGCTGCGCCGCTACCGTCCGGACGTCGTGCACGTCCACCTGCTGGCGGCCCAGCTGTGGGGCATCCCCGCCGCCCGGCTGGCCCGCGCGCCGGTCATCGTCTCCACCGAGCACTCGCTGATGGACGACACCATGGAGGGACGCCCGCGTTCGAACGCGCTGCGGCGGCTGTACCGGATCCTGGAACGGCTCAGCCACCACACGATCGCCGTGTCCGCCCGCACGGCCGAGCGTCTGGCCGACTGGCAGATCGCGCCGGAGCGGATCACGGTCGTGGACAACGGCATCGACTTCACTGCCCTCGCCTTCTCCGAGGACGACCGGCACGCCGTCCGCGAGGAGTTCTCCATCCCGCAGTCCTCGGTCGTGATCGGGGCTGTCGGCCGACTGGACCCGGTCAAGCGGATGGACGAGGTGATCCGGGCGGCCGCGCCCCACCTGCGCGCCGGCGGGCACGTCCTGCTGATTGCCGGAGCGGGCGATCAACGGGCCGACCTGCAGCGACTGGCCGAAGGACTCAAGGTCACCGACAGCGTGCGCTGGGCCGGTGCCCGCGGTGATGTGCCGCGTCTGCTCAGCGCCATGGACGTCATGGTCAGTGCCTCCCGGGACGAGACCTTCGGGATGGCGGTGATCGAGGCCCTCGGCAACGGCCTTTCCGTCGTCTTCGCCGAATGCCCTGCGCTGGAGGAGCTCTCGGATCGTCCGGCCTGGGCCTTCAAGAAGGACGGCTCCCTGTGCGGGACGTTGAATACGGCGCTGACGACAGCCGGGCACCGCAACCCGGTCCCTCCCGAACTACTCAAGCGCTACAGCATCGAGCAGGCTGCGGCCGGCGTCGACGAGGTCTACCGACAGGTGGTGAGCGATCGTGACTGAGACGACCAACCGAGGTGCCAGCCGGTCCTCGTCCGCTCCCCGAAGCGGCCTGGTCCTGGCCGCCCGGGGCGACGCGCTGGTCCCCCATCTCTTCGACGCCCTCGCCCGGCGGTACCCGATCCATGGGCGGATCGATCCGGAACTGACGCCGCCGCAACGCCTTGCCGTGGCGGCGGCCAGCCTGCGCCCCTCGCGGACCCGGTGGGTCGAGCAGTTCTACAAGAGCCACCACGGATACCGGTTGCGCACCGCCAACGCGACCCGCCAGCTGACCGAACTGAGCAACCCGCCAGCCCCTACGCCTCCTGTGTTCCAGGTCCACGCCCTGTTCGAGGTGACCGGCGCCCCCAGCGTCCTCTATGTCGACTGCACCCACGCCCAGTCCGCCGCCCAGTGGCCGGCCTGGAACCCTCTGCGGGACAAGGCTCTCGAACGCTGGTACCGGCGGGAGGCGCAGGCCTACCGCAATGCCGTCCACATCTTCGCCTTCTCGTGGCAGACCCGTGACTCCCTCCTGCACGACTACGGCGTCTCCCCCGCCCGGATCAGTGTGGTCGGCGCCGGCGTCAACCTGCGTTCACTACCCTCCGTACGCTCCCTGATCCCAGGCCCCGACGCTGCGGTGCCGACCGTGCTGTTCATCGGCAACGACTTCGCCCGTAAAGGTGGGCCAACGCTGCTCAAGGCCTTCCGCCGAGTGCGAGAACAGCTGCCTTCGGCCCGTCTTCAACTGGTGGGAACCGAACCCGGCATCACCCCCGAACCCGGGGTGGACGTCCTCGGTCGCATCCACAACCGCGCGATGGTCGCACAGCTGTACCGGCAGGCGAGCGTCTTCTGTCTGCCCTCGTTCTTCGACCCGTTCCCGCTCGTCCTGCTGGAGGCCATGGCGCACAGCGTGCCCGTCGTCACCACCGCCAGCTGCGGAATCCCGGACATGATCAGGGACGGGCACACGGGCCGGCTGGTGCCCGCCGGCGACCCCTCCGCCATCGCCGACGCCCTCCTGGACCTCCTGTCGAACCCCCTGCGGGCCAGACTGCTGGGCGCCACCGGCCGCCAGCACGTGGCCGGGCACTACACCTGGGACCACGTCGTCGACCGCATGGCCCCGGTCCTCGACCAGCTGGTCAGCCCATGAAGCGGTTCTGCCTGACCGCGCTGGTGATCCTGACCCTGCTGACCACCCTGACCGGGTGCGGCTCCAGCACCTCGGACGACTTCGTCACCCGATCCGGCGCTCAGTTCGAGCTGGGCGGCAAGCCTTTCCGGTTCGTCGGCGCCAACCTCTACGACGCTGCCGCCACCGACCTGTACTCCTGCTCTCCCCAGACCCGCCTCAGCGACAGCAAACTGCGCAAGGCGATGGCCTATCTGCACGACAAGGCCGGCGCGACCGTCGTGCGGTTCTGGGCTTACCAGACCTACACCGACTCAGGGAAGGACTTCTCCGGCATCGACAGCGTCATCGACGCCGCCCGGGCCGAAGGGCTGCGCGTGATCCCGGTGCTGGACGACGGACCAGGTGACTGCACCACGGGCCAGCCAGGTGAGTCAAAGGCTTCCTGGCAGAACGACTCCTGGTACACCCAGGGATACAAGACCCCCTACGGCGACGCCGCCCTGTCCTACCGTGACTACGCCGCCCTCATCACCCGCCATTACCGCAACGACCCGACGATCATGGCCTGGATGATGATGAACGAGGCCGAGACCTCCACCCGCAACGAGGGTGATCAGACGCCCCTGGCCGACTTCGCCCTCGACATCGGCACCCTGATCAAGTCCGAAGACCCCCATCACCTGGTGACGCTGGGAACCCAGGGCAACGGGGCACCGGGCACCAGCGGCCGGGACTTCTCGGCCATCTACTCACAGTCCGTCCTGGACTTCGCCGAGGTGCACGACTGGGCCCGGTACGGATCCGACGAGGACGCCATGCCGGGCAGCACCGACGGAAAGCTCCCCGCGCCGGACTCCCCCGACTGCACCGCCGTCACCGCGAAGATCGCCTGCTCCTTCGCCATCGCCCAGCAGCTCGGCAAGCCCCTGATCGTCGGCGAAGCGGGGATCCAGGCCAAGAACGACGCGGACCGGGCGCGACGGGCCGGTCTGCTGCAGGCCAAGATGACCGCAGCCTTTGCCGCCGGTGCCTCGGGGTACCTGATCTGGCAGGCGAACACCCGCAACACCGACGGCTACGCGCTCATCATCGGGCAGGGGGATCCGCTCGCCGGGGTGCTGCACCGGCAGGCCAAGGCGCTCCGATGAGATCGGCAGGACGCGCCCTCAGCGAGCAGTGCCTCTCTAGGAGAAGTCCTTCAGGTTCAGCGGGTTCGCCGGGGCCTTGACCTTCACCTTCTTGTTCCAGCTGGAATAGACGAGCCGGTCGCCCGGATCCTGGAAACCCGCCAGGCGGCTGGTGCCGTCAGCAGCAATCAGAATCGTCCCCGTGGAGTCCTTCTCCTTGATGCCGACCGTCTTCTTGTACCCCTTGACCTTCTTGCCCTTGACCTTGTAAAGCTCGCTCTGCGGCCCGGTCAGGACGAAGATGTCCTGGGTGTAGCTCTTCATGGTGGACAGCGAGAACAGGGTGTCCAGGCCATCACCCTTGCGGAAGGCGATCCACCGCCCCGTCAGCGTGGCCTTCACCGAGGCGTCCCCGTCGGCGATCCGGTCGATCACCTTCTCACCGGGCTTGATGTAGCCCTTCTTCTTGCTGACCAGGATCACCTTCATCGAGCCGTCCACGGGATCGGAGATGGTCCCGACGGCCTTGCCGGTCCGCGTCATCCGCAGGTCAAGCCGGATGGTGTCCTTCTGGCCCTCGATCGTGGCCTGCAGCCGCACCGTCTTGGCCGCCTTGGCCTTCTTGCGCGCCGCCTTGTAGATCTGGATCGCCGTCGGTGCAGCGATGGTCTGGGACTGCGTCCCGGCCGGAGCCGCTCCCTGAACCAGGGATGCGGACACCTTCTGTGCGGCGATCGCCTGGCTGCCCTGGCCACCGGCGCCGGCGAGCAGCACGGCGGCGCCCAGAACGGCTGCACCGGCAGCGGTGAAGAAGCGGACCCGAGGAGCTCGGGAGGTACTGGCGGACATGGCGATTCCGTTCGCTGATCTCGAAGCGCGCCTGCGGGGATGCAGCAGGCGCCTGCGTCCAGGATCCCCCGGGCGCCGCGCAAGCTTAAGATCTGCTGTGGGACGGCGCAGGCGGTTTCCCGAACATCGGGTGCGCCAGGCCCCTGCTTCAGCCCGACTGCCAGCACGCGCGCATCGAGTTCTCGGCCAGGGTGCGCAGTTCCTTCTCGGTCAGGTCCAGCGCTTCGACCGTGGCGAGATGGATCCGCGCTGGGCATTTCATCGCCGGCAGCCCACCTTCAGCGCGGGTGCTGGGCGCGGTACTGACCGGGTGACACGTCGTAGGCGCGCTTGAACGCCTTGCCGAACGCGTACTCCGAGCCGTAGCCGCAGCGGGACGCGACCTCGCGGAGCGAGGCGTGGGACTCGAGCAGGAGGCGGGCGGCGGTCGTCATCCGTCACCAGGTCAGATACGCGAGTGGAGGCTGGCTGACGACCGTGGTGAAGCGCTTGGCGAACGCCGCGCGCGACAGGCCCGCGATCGCCGCGAGATCCTCGACGGCACCTGGGCAGTGTCGCCGAGCCCGCCACGTCCTCAGGCTGAGACGGCAAAGGAGCGATTCCTGTGCATCACCTATGATCCACCCTGGTTGGTCAGGACATCGGAGGACTCATTGGCACGCGCATCCGCAGCTACACGGCTGGCGGTTCTCACCGCCCTGCTGGCCCTGCTCGTCGCCGGATGCAACTCCTCCAACGCGGCCGGCCCGGCCACCACCAAGATCAAGCATGGTCCAAGCGCTACCCCGGTATCCAAGGACGAGGTCTCAGCGCTCGACGAACTGCTGGTCCGGGAGAGCGAACAACCCCCCTACTCGGCGAAGATCAGGCTCCGTACCCTGGTGGACGGCCAGCTCGGTGCGCTCGTGACCGGCAAGACCAACCTCAACGCGAAGACCGCTACCGGGCATTTCCGGTTCCAGGCCCTGGCTTCCGGGGACACTCCCGCGAGCACCGTGGAGACGGTGCGCACAGTTCGGGCCGACTACGCGCGCACAGTGCAGAAGAACTCCAAAAACAACTCCTGGCAGCAGGTTCGACGTACAGAAGCGCCAGTCGCCAACGTGACCGGCTTCGCGCGTCTCCTCCTGAAGCGGGGCCCGTCCGCGGTCAAGGGACCGGAGGCACTGGACTGGATCCAAACCACCCGGCTTTCGGGGGAGGTCACCGCCAAGGACGTCCGTAAGCTGGAACCAAGTCTCTACCACCGGCTCCAGGCCAACGGACTGAAGTCCTTCACCTGCGACCTCTGGGTGGACGGCTCGGGCCGGGTGGTCCGGCTCGAGGAGCAGTTCAGCCTGCAGGGTTACCCCATCCAGAACGTCGTGGAGCTCTCGGACTTCGGCGCTCCGTTCAAGCAGAAGAAGCCAAAGGTCATTGAGCGACGTCCTCCAGCAGCCAAGGTGTAGGACGTCCCTCGGCCTGGCGCCCAACACCGCGAACGCGCCCGCTTCCGCGCCGAGAAGGGGTTGCCCGAAGTCAGGCCGCTCTCGCGGCCTGACTTCGGGCAACGTTCGCGGTCAACGCATTAGCTGACGGCCTTGAGCGCCTCGAGGATGACGGCCGTGACCGCGTCGGGCTGGGAGATCATGATGACGTGGGAGCCGTCGATCTCGGTGATGGTGGCGCCGGCGCGTTCAGCCATCTGCCGGACCACGTCGCTGCCGGCGGCGTAGTCGGCCGTGCCCACCGCGGCCCAGGACGGCAGGTTCTTCCAGGCCGCGGGACCGTTGCGCTCCTCGAAGGCGGCCGCAGCGATGGGCCGCTGTGAGAGGGCGTAGACGTCCGACTCGAGCTGGGGCAGGTCGGCCGTGAACACGGCCCGGAACCGGGCCGGGTCGATGATGAGTTCGGTGGCTGTGCCGCCGTTCAGGTCGGTCGGGTACTGGCTGGGCTGCACCGCGGTGGTCAGGACGCTGTCCTTGGATTTGGCCACGATCTCGGCGAGGGCCTCGCCCTCATCGGGGGCGAACGCGGCGACGTAGACCAGGCCGACCACGTTGGTGGTCTGCGGTACGGCGTTGGTGATGATCGCCCCGCCGTAGGAGTGACCGACGGCGAGCACCGGGCCGGGGATCTGGCTGATGGCGGCGGCGACGTACGCCGCGTCCAGGGCCACGCCCCGCAGCGGGTTGACGATCGCCCGCACCGGGATGCCGGCCGTGACCAGACGTTCGGTCACCGGCGCCCAGCTGGCGGCGTCGGCGAAGGCGCCGTGGACGAGAACGACCGTCGGGGAACCGGTCTCGGAAGGTGTGCTGGTCAAGGTTGTCTCCGGATGATGAGCGGATCCGGGCGCTGATGCGCCTGGCCGGCCCTGCGGGGCCGTGCTGCTCACGCTGTCAGCGGAGCAACCAGCGTCGCGTACATCAGTCGGTGTATATCGGGTCGGTCAGCGCCGGGCCGAGCTGCTTGCGGCCGGTGACCGCGAGCTTGGCGTAGACCCGGTGCAGGTGGGTGCTGATCGTGCTGGTGGCCAGGAACAGTTGTTCGGCGATTTCCGGGTTGGTCAGCCCGGAGGCGGCCAGACGGGCGATCTGCAGTTCCTGCGGCGTGAGGGTCAGGGTCGCCGATTGCGCTCGGCGCGGGCGCTCGCCCGAGGCCCGCACCTCCTTACGGGCGCGTTCGGCCCAGGGTTCGGCGCCGAGCGCCTCGAACACCTGCTGGGCGGCGCGCAGCTGCCCGCGGGAGTCGGCGACCCGGCGATGACGGCGCAGCCAGGCGCCGTACGCCAGTTGCAGCCGGGCCCGTTCGAAGGGGAAGTCCGCGGACACCTGTGGGAGCGCCGCCCGGAACGCCGCGTCGGCCTCCTCCTCCGGCGCCAGCAGGGCGCGCGCGTAGGCCATGCTGGCCTGCAGCAGAGGCCATCCCGACTTCTCCGCGATGGGCGCGCACACGTCGGCGACTGCGCGGAGCCGGTCGAGTCGTCCGGACAGCGCGGCCGCCTCGGCCAGATGGGGCAGCGCCCACAGCCGCCCAAACTCGTGATAATGCAGGTCGGTTGGCTCGAACATGGTCAGGAACTCCTCGAGCGCGGCGGCGGGCCGCCCGTCCGCCAGGTGCGCCACCCCGCGGATCAGGGCGACCTGGCACAGCAGAGGACGGGCGCCGACTGTCAGGAGCTCCCGCTCGCTTTCGTCCGCGGCGAGCAGCGCGCCCTGCGCATCACCGGCGAGCGCGCGGGCCAGCGCCGTCAGTAGCCGGGCCTGGCGCACCCAGCCCGCCTGATTCGTCTCCAGCGCCACCCACTGGGCCTCCCCGGCGGCGGTCAACGCCAGCTGGACGTCGCCGAGCAGCGCCGCGACCAGCGCCTGACCGACCAGGGACCGCGGCAGGAACTCCAGCTGGCCCTGCCGGCGGGTCGAGGCGATCGCCGTCTTCAGGAACGCCAGCGACGAGCGCAGGTCGCCGACCCCGCTGGCCGCGGAACCGAGATGCTGGACGGCAACGACGTCTTGCGCCGGGTCCAGCAACAGTTGGCGCATTCGGTCGATCGACACCTTGCCGTGCTCGATCGGGGAGACCATGGCGACGATCCCGACGTACCGCGGGTCCAGCTCGGGCAGGCGCATCTCCTCAAGGAGCGCCACGAGCCGTTCCCGGGCCGTTGCGCCGATGTCGACCCAGTAGCAGAGGATGCTCAGATCGGTGAGGACCTCAAGGGTCAGCTGGCCGCGTCCCTCGGCCTGCAACCGGGCCGCGATGCCCGCCAGCACCGCGAACGTCTGGTCGTAGGGCCACTGGAAGCCGTCCGAGCAGTGCCGCAGCCATTCCAGCTCGGTCCGGTCGGCGGCCGCCACCTGACGCTCGTCGATTTGCTGGAAGCAGGCTCGCCGTGTTCGCATACTGGCTGGTCTTGACCGCGGCGTGCGCCGCGTTCATCAGCCGCCGCGCCCGCGATGGGCCGTCCGGTGTCAGCTGCGCCGACCGTTCCCAGGCGCGCTGCGCCGCCTCCGTTGAGCCGCGCAGATCGGCCTGCTGCGCCGTACGGGCCAGCTGATCGGCCACATCGGCGTCGGTGCCGAGGGTCGCGGCGGCCCGATGCCAGGCCTGCCGCTCCCCCTGGCCCTCCAGCACGTCGGCGATCGCGGCGTGCGTCGTCAACCGGACGGGAGCGGTGGCCGCCCGGGCGACCGTCCATCTGATCAGCGGATGCCGGAACCGCACGATCTCCTTGTCGGCGGTCAGCAGGCCCGCCGCGACCGCCGGACCGAGATCGTCCACCGTGACGTTCGGCCCGTGCGGGCCACGGGCGACAGCGAGAACCTCCCCCAGGCTCGCGGCGTCGTCGAGGGCGGCGATCAGGATCAGGGATCGGGTAAGAACAGGCAGGCGGGAAATCATCAGGGCATAGGTGCGCTCCAGACGCTCCGTGAGCGGAAGCTCCTGCGCGGACAGGGCACTGTCCCCGAGTTCGCCCGCTGCCGTGCCCAACTCGATGAGGCCCAGAGGATTACCGGCCGCCTCGTGCAGGACCCGCTGCACCAGCGGGGGCACCAGTCCCGGCGCCGCCGTCTCGAGCAGCACGGCCGCCGTCTCCGGTGACAGCGGCTCGATCCGGTGCTCCGGCAGCCCGGACCCGGTCAGCAGGGCCTCGGATTCCTCGCTGTCCCGCATGCCCATCAGCAGGCAGACCTTGTCATCGGCGATCCGACGGCCGATGAAGGCGAGGATGTCCCAGCTCTCCCGGTCGAGCCAGTGAGCATCATCGACGACCAGCACCCGCCCTGGACCAGGCGACGTCGTGACGGAATTGAGCGCCGCTCGCGCCAGCTGATACCGCTCGACCGTGCCGGCCGGTTCGCCCGACCTCCCGAGGGCGGCCTCCCACAGCCTGCGTGCGCTCGCCGGCTGTCCCACCAGCAGGGTTTTCAGGAGCTGATCGATTCCGGCGTACGGCACTTGGCTCTCGGTCGGAACCGCCGTCACCGTGAGCACCGACATGCCGCGGGTTCGGGCCTCCGTCACGGCGAGACCCAGGAGCGCCGACTTACCGATACCGGCAACCCCGCGCAGCACGATCGTGGATCCGCCTGCACGAGAACCGCTATCCAGAACGCCCACCAACAGGGCCTGCTCCGCGCTGCGGCCGAGAAGTTCCACTCCGCCGTCGTTGCGCAAACCGCCTCCAGACACCCTTATGGGACGTTCGCGAAGCCTACACAGGTCACTGTCGCCGGGAACGGTGGACGCCGCTCCGGTCCGTATCGGTGCAAGCGTCCTCAACCATCGGGATCGGGACGGTGCGGTTCTGGGTCCGGGCTGCAACCGGACGGAGGGACGTCCCTCATTGGCCCTGGTGTGTGACGTCCACCCGTTCCGGCTTCAGCCTGGGCCGCACACGTCCCGATCCACAGGGGGTGAGCGGTGCTGACGCGGTCGAGGATGCGGCCCCGACCTCGGCCTCCAAGCATCAGCGCCCGCAGAACGCCGTCCCGCCCCAACCACGCACCAGCAACGGCGAGGACGCGACGCTCGCCCAATTACGGCATTCCCGGGTGTTCCAGGCCATGAGCGACGCGGTCATCGTCTGCGATCTTCAGGGCCGCGTCGTGGACTGCAATCCGGCAGCAGAATCCCTGTTCAGCACCTCGTTGGACCAGATCCGGGGTCGGCATCCGGAGGAGATTCCCGGCATGCCGTCCACGGCCACGCGCGCCGACGAGGTCCTGTCGGCGCTGCAGGAGCACGGGCGATGGAGCGGAGACATTCCTCTCCCCCATCCCGAGCGAGCCGGCGAGACCATCGGGACAGCGGCGTCCTCGGTGTTCCCGGTGATGGACGACGGTGGTGAGGTCGTCGCTTTCGCGGGGATCAACCGGGATGTCACCGCTGAGCGGGCGACCACGGCGGAACTGGCCCGGACGGCAGCGGAACTGTCCCACACCGCGTCCCGGCTTTCGATGGCCGAGCAGCGCTGGCGCAAGCTGCTGGACCTGGCCCCCAACGGTTTCGTCCTGCTCAGCCCGGAAAGCCGCTTCCAGCTGGTTAACCCGGCCATGTGCCGGATCATCGGCTATTCCGAGCAGGCCCTGCTGCAGATGGGTGCTGCGGACATCACCCATCCCGACGACTTCGGGGAGGAACTGGTCCTGCTCGGGCAGCTGATGAGCGGCCGGATCGAGCGCTACACCTTCGAGAAGCGGCTGATCACGGCGGACGGTCGGACCATCTGGGCGCAAGTGGCGGCCAGCCTGCTGCGCGACGACACCGGGCATCCGGAGAACATCCTGAAGATGGTCGAGGACGTGACCGAACGCCGCCTGGCGGCCGAGCGGATGGCCGCGATCATCGCCCGGGCCGGGGACGCGTTCGTCGGTATCACCGTGGACGGCCTGGTCACCGAATGGAACGACGCGGCCGAGCAGCTTTTCGGGTGGAGCCGCCAGGAGGCGCTCGGGCAGCCGCTGGGGCCACTGATCCTGCCGCCGCACCGGCGCCCGCTCTACCTCGAGGAGATGCACGAGCTGCTGCGCAGCCGGCCGGACGGGACCCGCGACCGGCCGCTGGAGATCAGCGCCCTCACCCGCGACCGGCACGAGGTCAAGATCGAGCTCAGCCTGTGGCGCAACCACCGCTCCGGCGTCGGCTCGGACGGGGAGTTCTACGCCTTCGCCCGCGACCGCACCGAGGCTGTCCGGTTGCGCCGCCGTCAGGAAGGGGTGGTGCGGGCCCAGCAGGCAATCGCCGAGGTGGAGCTGTCGGCCCAGAAGGTGATGGACGCGATCTGCGAGCACGCAGCCCAGCTGACCGGCGCCCACCTGGCCATGGTGGAGGTCCAGGAAGGTGAGGAGATGGCCTGCCGGGCCTGTAACGAGGGCACCGTGGTGCTGAACGGCATCCCCCTCACCGGCCCGGACCTGGTCCAGGCCCTGGTCGGAGCCCGACAGCCGTTCGCCGGCTGCCTGTCCGGCTCGTCGATCACCCAGAACGCCTCGCTGATCTGCACCGACACCGAGACGGACGCACGGGTCAACCTCGAGGCCTGCCGGAGCATCGGCGCCCGCTCGATGCTCGTGGTGCCCCTGCGCCGGGGTGAGGCCGTGCCCGGCGTGGTCAAGGTGATCGGCGACCGCCCGCACCAGTTCACCGACGAGGACCGCGCCACCCTGGAACTGCTCGCGGCCCCCTTCGGCGCCGCGCTCACCAACGCCCACAGCATGGAGGCCACCTACCGCCAGGCCTCCACGGACCCGGTGACCGGGCTGTGCAACCGCGCCCAGGCCACCACCGAACTGGACCGGGCCCTGCTGCGGCTCTACCGCCGGGGCCGCCGCCTGACCAGCTACCTGGCCGTCTTCTTCATCGACCTGGACCGGTTCAAACTGGCCAACGACACCCTGGGCCACGCCGCCGGAGACCGCCTAGCGGCACCCCTCATCCGCAAGCCCGGATCGGGGCCAGCATCGGCGTGGCCCTGACCTCCGGCTACCTCCCGGCCGCGGACGTCCTTCGGGTCGCCGACGCCGCCATGTACGAGGCCAAGGCGAGCGGAGGCTCGACCTACATCGTCCGCAATCTCGACGAGAACTGAAAGCCCGGCTCAGGCCAGGGTGACCGGGCCTCAGATTCGGTAGGGGTCGCTGGCGGGGTGAGGGACGGTCAGCAGCCACCGGCCGAAGCCCTCGGGATCGCGTTGGTGCATCTCGTCCAGCAGGGCGGAACGATGCTCGACCAGTTGCAGCAGCTCCCGGGGGCTGTTGGCGAGCCCCACCTGCAGCCAGCTCAAACGCCAGGTGAAGCTCAGCTGGTGGTCGGTCATCAGGGCCGGCGAACCCCACGCGAGGCAGCTGGAGCCCACCTGCGGGACAGCGCCCGCGCGGTCGGCCGGTGAGATGGACGAGCCCAGTCGCCGGGCGGCCCATCGGAGGGTGGCCGGCGAAGCGGCCGCCATGAGCAGAATCAGCAGCAATCCCGACCAGCCACTGCCGTAAACCATCCCCATGGCGGCGACCACGATTCCGGCCCCGTTACGCGCGATTCGTAAACACCTGCCCCACAGCTGCCGCTCCGTCGAGTCCGCGGAAGCCAGGGCGGCCGCGGTCCCGGCCGTCATTGCACCGCAGAACGCAGCTGTGATCACCAAGCCGATCGGGAACACGACCACGGCGTACACCACGCAGACCGCCCCCAGCGAGATCGCGATGGTGAGCCACACGCCCAGATACAGTTTCATGATTCACTCTCACGAGAATGCCTGAGGGTCAGTTTGTTTCGTCCACGACTGAGGTGAGGTCAGGGCCGCGAGCATCGTCGCCCGCCCGAAGACCAGGGCGAGCACGACGACAGGCAGGGGAACCGGTCGTCGTGGAACCGTCGAAGGATCCATGGACGTCATTCATCGCCTTCTGAATTAGCTGAAGAGCGATGGAAAAGATGCCCAGAGCGCCCAATCCGGCCCTGGGAGGCCATGGGTTGCCCATCGGCCCTACTACCCAGCTGGTGACCCGGCCCGAGGAGGCTCTGGTTCGACCCCGCGGCGACATCCCCAACATAACCGCCGAACCGGATCCCGCCACTCGTTCTCCCCTGACCCCAGTGCCATCCGGTCGAACTCAGGCCTTGCCGATGTCGATGGGCCAAGAGCCCACCACGTCGGGCGCACACCCGCGGGCTTGAGGGACTGGTTTTCCGGCAGGTCCACGGCTTCAGATCAGGTGCGTCAAGATGGTCGGAGCCGACAGCGGCGGGCGGCAGGCAGCTGTGGAGGCGACGACGCAGCCGCTACGAGGACCAGGTGAACGTGCCACTGCCCGACTCAAGAACTGGTTTCCAGGCCGGACCGGCGGAACTTGCCGCGCTGATCCGGGGACACTGGAGCGTGGAGGTGCAGCACCATATCCGGGACGTGAGCTTCAGCGAGGACACCTCCACCAGCCGCACCGGGCACGGCCAGATCAATCTGGCCACACTGCGGGGTGCGGTTATCAACGCGATCAAGGGCGCCGGCTATCTCTACATCCCCGAAGGCCGACGCGATCACGTCTGCCCGATCGACGCCCTCTACCGGCACGGACTCCTGGAGTGATCAGACCAGACATAAAGGCTGCACGCCGGAGCCCTGGGGGGCAGTCCCGAGTGACCACCCTGGCGACTTGCCCAGTAGCCGTCTCGGGAGCGGCGTAACCAGCCGCCGAGCGAAAGAGACGATGCTTCTCGGACCCTAGCTCCAATGCACGGGCGAGAGCGTCCACGACACTGATGGACGGATGTCGCCGCCCCAGCTCGAGGCGTTTCGCGTACCCCGGAGCAGAAGCGCGAAGTCGTTGTGCTGAGACCTGGTCTGCCTCGTTGAGCTTTCCCGCGATGGCTTGTGGTGAATACCCGACAGGCATGAGTGAGCGATAACATCTGGCGTACCGGGGCTGACCTTGAATCCATTTTGTAGCAGCGCCTTTGCCGAACATCCGCCACCTCTGGCCCTAGAGCTCACGTCGCTCTCGCGGGCCCGTGAGAGTGACCTGTTCATAGCCGGAACTTGTCCTACCGTCACCGAACTACGCCATCAACGGGGCGACCAACCGAAAATAGATCATTGTCAGTGCCCGCAGTCGTCCGGTGGTGGACGGTCGGGCTCGGGTGAGGGGTTGATGGGGAAGGGGTCCGCGTGGGCACTGTGGCGGGGCGACCCGCCACAGTGCCCCCTTGGTGGCCCTAGCTGGAGGTCGAGCTGGGGCTCGGGGTGGAGGAGTTGTTCTGGTTTCCGTATCCGCCGTGGCCTCGGCCGCCGGCGGGGCCGGCGCTGGTGACCTGCTGGGTGATGCGGGTCTGCAGGTCGGCCGTCATCTGATCGGCCTGGGCCTGGGTGAGGTCACCTGCCTTGACGTCTGCGGCTATCCGGGTTTTCTCCGCGGCGACCAGCTTGGAGACCAAGGTCGCCTGGGTGATGCCCTTGCTCTCGGCGATCTGGGCCAGGGTTTTCCCGCCCTGCAGCGCCGTTTGCAGGTCACTCGTGCTGACGCCGATGACGGTTGCTGCTGCGTCCAGGTCCGCGCCGTGCCTGAGTCCGCCACCCCTGGGGAGGTTGTCGTTCAGGGTCGATGCCACCTTGTCGGCCTGAGCCTGGGTGATGGTTCCGTCCGTGACCAGGCCGGTGAGGGCATTCTTGATCGAGGTGAGCCGACCGGTCACCGCCTGGGTGGTACTGCCGGAGGTCGCGGCGGAGGCTGCTGCGGGCGCGATCACGACGCCCACGCCGAGACCGGCCATGCCCATGACACCGGCCAGGACGAGTCCTGATGCTCGGGTCCGTTTCACGGATGTCTCCTTCGTTCGAGCACCCACAGTAGATGCTGGTTGCTGATAGTTACGGTCACGGGCCTGGTAAGAGCCGGTGCCAGGGATGAGAGTGAGCTGTGACCTGTTCAGCGGTGGTGGGGGGAGGTGAGGTAGTGCTGCCGCAGAAGTTCCCGGCCGTAGTCGTTGCCGTTGGGGGTGCGGATCACCGAGTGAACATGCTGCTGGGTAGGTCCGTCGGCGCGGGTCTTGCCGTAGGCGCCGCCCAGCGGCCCAGCCGCCTGGCAGTCCACCTCCACCCAGACGACCGGGCTGTGGATCTGCAGGTAGAAGGCCGCGTCATCGCCGGTGTCGCCGATCCAGGTCGCGTACGTCTCGTCCAGGTGACTGCGGACTTCCGACATCCGCACCTTCGCGGCGTCGGCTTTCGTGCGATCGACGAAGGCCTCGACCACGGCCAAGAGCTTGGTGCGCTGGGACGACGTCAGCGCCGTGGCTCGGATGCCGGTGTAGGGCTCGACGGCGTTGTCCTCGAAGGCGCCGGCCAGCATGTTCTCGTCGGCCTTATCGGCCGACACGATGGCGATTTTCTGCTGGGCCGGGGTAAGGGACTGGATGAACGCGAGGCTGGCGGAAACCTCCTCCTGGCAGACGGTGACGGTCTCGCCGTCGATCTGCATGGACGTCGGTTCCGATCCCCAGAAGCACGGGCTCATCACCACCTGGTCGCGCATGACGAAGTAGTTGACGACGAGGTGATGGCCGTCGAGCTGGAACCCCCAGGGCTCGGTGGCCGAGGGCGTACCCATCACAGTGAAGTAGTACAGCTCGTCGTTGAAGACCGTGCTGTTGCCGACCGCCTGACCTGCTGCGAGGTTGATGCGCCGGATGTTCTCCGTGGTCTGCAGGCCCTCGGCGCTGAGGGCCGATCGCAGCAGGGCGGTCGCCAGGTCCTTCTGGGTGTCGTTCAGGTCGGCCAGGGAGACACCCTGGCGTTTGAAACCGCCCGGGTCCAGGTTGCTCCACAGCCGCCACTCGGTCGAGAGAACCGTGAACTGGGTCAGGGCGCGCTGGGCGTCGCTCAGCCCGGCCAGGAACGCCTTGCCGGCAGCGACCACCGGTGCCGTGAGCACGCCCTGGGAATGGACCGTGAACAGATCCTCCACCAGTTTGCCGTTGGTGCTCAGCCCGAAGAAGTCCTCGGTGATGGTCTGACTGACGACACCACCGCCCGTGCGTGGAGCGGTGGGTGTTCCCGTGGGCGTCGCAGTCGCGGTGGACGTAGGTGTCGCGCTGGACGTGGGTGTCGCGGTGGATGTGGCGGCCTCGGCCGCGGTTCCGGTCATGGTGGCGAATGCGGCTGCACCACTGGCAAGGAATAGCCGGCTCATGAAGGTCCGCCGCTGCAAAGCACCGACGGGTGAGGAGGCCGGCTGCAGTTCGGAGTCCGTGGCTGAGGGGTGGGGCGTGTTCATCTTTTCTCCCGAGATCGTCGTGGTCGTGCGCTTCTTGTTTCCGCAGTGGTCCTGCGGTGGGCGGACGGATTATTTGGCGGGCTCCAGGTCGTAGACCGTGGTGCTCCCGACGGTGCTGGCCGTGTAGTTCTGGGTGACCCATGAGGCAATAGCGGCGGCGGTCCCGGCGTCGCCGCCCCGTCCCCCACGCCCGGCGCCGGAACCGCCGATGTAGTACTTGATGTCACCGGCCTGGACCCATGCCTGGAACTGGGCGAGGGTCGGTTCGGCGTCGTCTCCGGCGAAACCACCGATGGCCAGCACACTGGTGTCGCTGGCCAGCTGTAACGGTGCCGAACTCATCGAACCGGTCGTCGCAGCCGACCACCGGTACGCCGAGGCTGCTTCGAGCAACTGCACGACCGCGGTATCGGCCGTCTCATCACCCTGATCGCCCTGACTGGCCTGAGTACCTTGAGTGGCATGCTGGTCCTCGCCCTGCGCGGTGGCGCCTGCCTCATCGGTGGCCGACGGAATCGCGGTAGGGACCGGACCCGTATCGGTCTCAGTCGCGCCGCCGGAGGGGGCATCCGCGCCGGACCGGTCGAACCCTGAACCTGCACCCCCGCGGGAGTCCTGTGTCACTGCCGCTGCCGGGCCGCTGCTGGGAGAAGACCCGGTCTGCGGTGAGCTGGCGCTGCCAACCGCCCATGCCGTCGTGCCGGCCCCACCAGCGATGACGGCCGACAGGACCACCGCGCAAGCGGCCCGCCGGGCGAACGCGGAGCCGCCCAGGCGGCGCCAGGCCGCCATCGTCACCACCACCGCCGCGGCCAGGACCAGCGCGGCCACGGCGTACGCGCTACCCCACTGGGTCCGGTGCAGCAGCACGAACGACCAGATGGCCGCTGCCGCCACCACCAGGCACAGAACGATGCGGGCAGGCGGAACTTCACGCCGTCGCCAGCACCAGACGCCAACGGTGGCCACGGATGCTGCAATGGCCGGGGCCAGCGCAGCGGTGTAGTAAGGGTGCACCGTGCCCTGCATCTCGCTGAAGACCAGCCCGGCCACCAGAAGCCATCCGCCCCACAGCACCAGCGCGGCCCGGGTGAGGTCGGTGCGCGGCAGACGGCGGGTCAGCCACAGACCGGCCACAATCGCGATCACCGCCGCCGGCAGTAGCCAACTGGCCTCCACAGCCATCTCGGCGCGGAACAACCGGGTCAGGCCGGCCGGGCCGCTGAAGGTGCCCGCCTGAGCAACGGACTGGCCGGCGGTGGTGGTATCGCCGGCGCCGCTGCTGTTGCCCAGCAAACGCCCGAGGCCGTTGTAACCGAAAGCTAGTTCTAACAGGGAATTGTTGGTCGAACCGGCGATGTACGGCCGCGCCGAGGCAGGGGTCAAGATGGTGGCTGCGATGTACCATCCTGCACTCAGCAGCAACGCGATGGCGCCGAGTACGAGCTGACCCAGGCGCCTTCTCCACGTGTGCGGACCAGCCAGCAGGTATGCCCCGCCCAGCCCCGGCAGGACCAGCAGCGCCTCGCCCATCTTCGTCAAGAACCCCAAGCCCAGGACTACCCCGGCCAGGACCAACCACCGCGTCCGCCCGTCCTCCAGTGCCCGCACGACGCTGTAGGCGCCCACGCTCAGGAGCAGGACCAAAAGGGCGTCGGGGTTGTCGAAACGGAACACCAGGACAGCGGCGGGGGTCACGGCCGTCGCAGCCGCGGCAAGCAGGCCTGCGCCGTGAGAGGACGCCAACCGCCGCGTCGCACCATAAATTACAGCGGCCGTGGCAACACCCATCAAGGCCTCGGGCACCAGCAACGCCGCACTGTTGACCCCGAACAGACGCATCGACAGGCCCATCACCCATAGCGCGGCCGGCGGCTTATCGACCGTGACCCCGCTACCGGCATCAAGTCCTCCAAAGAACCAGGCGTTCCAGCTGCGGCTGCCCGCCTGCGCCGCTGCCGCGTAGTAATCGTTCGCCCACCCGCTGGCGGTCAGATTCAGCACGTACAGCAGCCCCGCCGCGACCAGAAGCGCCAGCAACGCCGGACGCGCCCAGACCGGGTCGTCCTCACCACCTCGCCACAAACGCCGCAACCGCCCGCCCCGCGCTGCACCCGATGGCGAACCGCCGCGCCCCGATGACAACGCTGAGGGCAACGCCTCCGCAGACGTACTCATGAGCTCTCACCGTCAATTCGTTGATGTGCCGACCTTCGGATCGGGTCTGGCCCTGGCACCCCTCACACCAGTTGGTTGGATGCCCCAGGACTGCTGTACACGCCTGACCCTTGCGGTTGCCTCTGTCAGTTCCCGGGGTCTTTTCTGAGGGTCTCCTGTGGGCAGAACCCGCCAGCATCAACTGACCCGTCCACCCCGCACACAGACCAGCAACTCCCCGACCCGCTGACCGCGTTGAGCACCACTCCCGCACATCACGCAGGCGGAACCATTGGTCCAAGGCCCGCACCGATCCCCTGCCGTGGAGTTCACGAGGGTGGTGCAACGGCCACGGGCACTCGGGATCACCCGCCTGTCGAAGTCCCCGGTCAGCGCCATGGCTGCGGATCTGGACGGGCAGGTCGAGGCATTCCGGACCAGGCCCTTGAACGCCGGCGCCTTCCGTCCGCCAGGTATCCGGTGGCGACCCCTACACGTCCGCGGCAGCCGATGCCCTGGTCCTGACGGTCCGCGAGGACGGACGCGTGGCCAACGTCCATGCCCTGGTCGCGGTCGGGGTGAACAAGGACGGTCATCGCGAATCCTCGGCCTGCAAGTGACTCCGCTGAGGACGGGGCCGGCCGGCGTTCTTCCGGAACCTGACCGCCCGCGGCCTGACCGGCGTCCGGTTGGTGACCTCGGTCGCCCATACCGGCCAGGTCGCGGCGGTCGGAGCCACCATTCCCGGGGCATCCTGGCAGCGGTGCCACACGCATTATGCGGCGAACTTGATGGTCGTCACCGCGAAAACGTCGTGGCCGTGAATGAAGACACTCCTGCCCTCGGTCTCCGACCAGCCCGACGCCGACGCTGTTCACGCCCAGTTCGACCAGGATCGGGAGATGCGCGTGCACCGGCAGATCATGATCGGCGACGCCATCCGCCACCTTTGGTTGTAGAGCTCGCGTCCCTCCCCCAGGCCCGTGGGACCGACCTATTCATAGCCGGAACATGTCCTATCGTCACCGAACTACGCCATCAACGGGGCGACCACCCAAAAGCCACTGGGCAGGACTGAGCCTCTACGCCGTCATCCGCGAGTTGCAGTACCTCCTCGCGACCTGGTTCGAAACCTGCTCTCTATGTCACCAGCTCGTCCTGACCTAACAGAGCACTACTAGCCCTGGCCTTGCAGCAAGGCCAGGGCCCTGTTCGATCGAAGATCGAATCGGGTTCGGGGGTTCTTGGGCTGTGATGGCTCGCTCAGCGCTGGGCTGAGGTCTCCGGGGCTGCCTGGTTGAGGGGGTGCGGACTGTTCGCGTGGTCGCGGAGCGGTGCCTGGTGCTGCGGATTTATTGGTCTGGCAGCGGTATTCGGCGCAGTGTGGTGAAGGCTCTGGCCAGGGTGTGGGCCCAGGGCCAGCCCTCGGCCAGGCGCAGAAAGGTCCGCCGGCCGGTGCGGGTCAGGCGGGCGCCGGTGTGCAGGAGTCGGTAGCGGATGGTCTTCCACTCTGCCTTGGCCAAGGCTTTGGTCTGCTCATCGTTGCTGGTCAGCAGCATGCTCTGGGTCCAGGCCAGCAGGTCCGCAGCGATCAGCGCCAGCTGTAGCCAGGCTTGGTTGATGGAGTAGATCCGTGAGGGCAGGCGGTGCAGGCCGGCGTTCTGGGCCTGGCGGATGCGGTCCTCGACGCGTGCGTGAGCTCGATGGCGGGCTTCCAGGAATGCGATCTGCCCGGTGCGGGTGTTCGTGGCGAAGGTCTGGTAGCGCCAGCCGTCGCGTTCCTCGAACGCGTCCAGTTGTGCTCCCGGGTGCGGTCGTTCGCGGCGAACGATGATCCGCATGCCTTCGGGCCAGGCCCTGATTCTGCTGGCCCTGGCTTTTCCACTCTTGGCAGGTTTGCCAGTAGCAGTGCGTTCGCGGCGGGTGGCTGCCCGGCGCAGCCGGGTTGCTTCGGCCAGGGCTGGGTCAGTTCGGCGACCTGTGCTCCTTCGCGGCGGCTGCCGTCGCGGTCGTCAGCGATGCCCCAGACCCATTCGGGCAGCATTGATATCGCTGCGCGGACGTCCTCGGTGACGGCATAGCCGAGTGAGTATTCCAGGCCTTGAGCAGTGAGGTGGTCGATGAAGGAGTGGGAGAACCCGGCGCCATCGGTGCGGACCAGGATCCGCCCGGCCCGCGTCGCCTCCGGTAACTGGGCCAGCGCTGCGTCCAGAACAGCGATGTGATCGGCGGCGGTATTCGAACCGGCGTTGCCCGGGCGCAACATCCCCGCCAAGGCTTCGTTCGTGTTGTCATCTGAATATGCAGGAAACACAACAACGGGTGAAACCCGAAACCACCTTTGAAATGGGCTGCCGCCTGCTCTTTCTGATCCGAATGAACCTCGACGAGCGTGGCGTCCAGGTCCAGCACCGCATAGTCCAGAACCCGGCCGCCAGCACGGGCTGCCGGCAGCATCCGGCCCGTCAGTTCCGCTCGGGCCAGCCACGCCCGCTGCCGTGCTGCGGCCCGAGCAGTACTCACTTCGCTCAGCATGCGCTCGTCCAGACCGGCCAGCACCCTCCAGGCCGTCGCCGTCGAGGCCACCGGTCCGTGCAAACTCTGCTGATCGTTCAGCGCGGCGATGTCGCTGATCGCTTCGCCGCCATCGGCCAGCATCACCGCCAGATCGGTGAGGACCTGGCCAGGATCGTGCCCTGACCTGCGAGAACGTAACCCATCGGCAGCCTCGGACAAGCCTGCGCACAGGCCCGTTCGCTCGGCCAGTTCCCGCAGCAACACCGTGCCGGCGTGGCTGACCACACCCGTACCGTCGGTCGTGACCTCCGGCCACGACCGACGCGCGATACGCTTCACCTTGAGAGTGCTCCCCGACGGTGGTTCTAATCCCTAGACAAGATCAGAATCTCACTGCCAGGCGGGCACTCTCACTAGTTTGCCCAGATCGGGCCATCACCTTGCTGCAACACCAGGGCTAGTAAGGGTTCCTCACCGCCGCCGGTACGAGAGGCGCTAGACGGCTGGCCGCGCCCCTGGCGACATTCCGCAGGAACGTCGCGCAGGGCCGTCAAGCGCTTTCGGCCATGACGGGCGCGCTCTCGCTGATTCCGAAACGGTCGTGGACCCGGGCCAGGAACTTTGGCGCGTACCAGACGTGCTCGCCGACCAGTCCCATGAAGGCCGGAACCAGCACGGCTCGCACCAAGGTAGCGTCGATGAGGATGGCCAGACCGGTCGCCAGGCCGAAGAGCTGGATCATGCTGACCTGGCCGGTGAGGAAGGTGAAAAAGCTTACCGCGAGCAGAAACGCGCAGGAGGTGATGATTCTGCCCGTCTGCCCGACCCCGGTGACCACGGACTCGGCCGAGGTCTGGCCGTGCTCGCGGGCTTCGGCGATCCGGGACATGAGGAACACCTCGTAGTCCATGCTCAGACCGAAGGCCACGCATACGGTCAGCAGCAGGATCGCTGTGTTCAGCGGGGCTCCGGTGAAGCCGAGCAGGGCATCACCGTGGCCGAATTGGAACACCCAGATTGCAATGCCCATGGTCGCGGCCAGCGTGATCGCGTTGCCGACCACGGCCCGGATGGGGTGAACGATGCTGCCGGTGAGCAGGAAAAGCATGATCAGCGTGGCGATCAGCACGATCGCGGCAGCCAGGGCCAGGTGGTCGGTGACTGCGGCGATCCCGTCGATGAGCAGGGCGGTCGGTCCGCTGACCAGGATGGTGGAGCCGGCGGGGGCGGGCAGTGCACGCGCCTGCTCGACGATCCGTTTGGCTGCCGCGGACGCCGGGTCGGGAGTGATGACCGCGGTGATCCGTTGCTGCCCCTGGGCTAGTCGGGCGTCGTCGGGGGTCGAACTTTCGCGAGTTCCCTTCACCCAGGTGCCTGTGCTCGTCTGCACCTGGACGATGCCGTCCAGGGTGCTCAGCCGGGTGGCGTAATCGTCCACATCGGCCGCCGCGGGGGTGCCCACGACGACGATGTCGAGCGCGTCGGAGGTGTCACCTTCGAAGTCCTGCCGCAGGCTGTCGCCGACCTGGTGGGCCGGGGCGCTGGTCGGTAGCACCCGGTCGTCGGGATTGCCGACCTGAAGCTTGATGAGCGGGGCGGCGACAGCCAGTAGCACCAGCAGCACGGGCAGTCCGATCACGACGGGGCGGCTCAGGACGACTGCGGCCATGCGTCCCCAGACCTGATTGTCCGCGCCGGTCTTGGGGAACCAGCGGGGCAACCGGCCGGAGTTGATCCGGTGACCGAGCACGACCAGCAGAGCCGGCAGGACCACCAGCGCGGCGATCACCGCGAAGGCCACCACGGCAATTCCGGAATAGGCGAAGGACTTGATGAAGTACGGCGGAAACGCGAGCAGGGCGGCCAGTGCCACGATCACGGTGATGCCGGAGAAGACAATGGTGCGGCCGGCCGTCGTCAGCGTGGTGACCACCGCTGGTCCGGAGTCGGATCCGGCGGCAAGTTCCTCGCGGTATCGGCTGACCAGAAGGAGCGCGTAGTCCACTCCGAGTCCCAGGCCGAGTGCGGTAACGAGGTTGATGGCAAAAACGCTCACGTCGGTGAACTGGGTAATGACGAACAACTCGGCCAGGGTGGTGACCATCGCGAACAGCGCCACCGCCAGGGGAAGCAGAGCGGCGACGGCGCTGCCGAAGATGAAGAACAGCAGGGCCAGGGTGACAGGGACCGCGATGCTCTCGGCCAGCGCCACGTCGCTCGTGGTCTGGCGGCCTAGATCAAGCCCTCGTGGGCCGCCCACCAAAATTTTGGTGGCCCCGTCGGAGCTGTTGTTGTACCGGTCCAGAATCTCACCGGTCCGCTCGTCAATGCCCTTGTCCGGACCGGTGACGTGGGCCAGCACCAGCGCCTCGGTAGCATCGCGAGAACGCAGCGACAGGGCCGGTGTCGTGAAGTACGAAGTGATCCCCGACAGGGACGGATCGTGGCTGAGGCGCTGGGTCAGTGCCTGGCCGGAGGCCTTGGCCGCGGTCTCGTCCACTGTCCCATGCATACTGCGGACCAGGAACACCAAATCCGGCTGGCCTCCGAAGTTCTGATTGACCAGCCGCTGGGCCTGTGAGGAGGCCGAGTTCGGGTCATCGTAACCAGCCGTTCCGAGCCGGCTGAACACCCCGGCGGCGAGGGCTCCGGAGATGACCACCACGATCAGGGCCAGGACCAGGACGAGCCGGGCCCGGCGGACGATCAGCCGGGCAAGAGCGCTGAGCATTTCGAATTCCTCTTTGCAGGTGTTTTGGCGGCGCCGAGATCGACGTGCCTGAGTTGGCAGGAGGATCCGACGGAGCCCGCCGTAGGGTCGATCCTCAACGGTGAAGGCCGGCACTGCGCGGTCAAATGCCAGCCATCCGGACGCGAGGTGTGAAAGGGCTGACTGCAGGCTCATGCACCGTGAACAATGCGGTACGCCAGCGTCTTGGCTGAATGTTCCCGCCCGTCGACTATCGGGTCACGGTTGGAGCAGCTTCGCCGCCCACTCGGCGTACACCGACCTGGGGCCGTCCGAGAGCGCTGCCTTCGCCTCAATAGCCAGCTGGTCGCCGAGTACTTCTGGGCTCCCGGCCTCGACTCCGTCCAGAGCCATGTCCACAATCTCTTCCGGTGCGGTGATCACGGCGTCGAGGGCGCCCCGGCCGGCGATGGAGTCAGCGAAATCGCGCATGGAACGCGTTCCTGCCATGCCGAACACCAGGCCGGTGACCTGAGTCCCCTGCCCGGCCAGCTCTTCGCGGAGCGCATTAGTCATGCTCCAGGCGGCCGCCTTCGACGCTCCGTACACGTTGAGCCCTTGGAAGTTCGACCACGCCATGGCCGACAGCACGTTCAGGATCGCCCCGCCCCCATCCGCGCGCGCGAGCACTGGAGCAAATGCCCGAACGACCCTGAGGGTGCCGAACACATTCGTGTCGAACGCCCGTTGCATTACCTCCAGGTCTCCGTGCAGAAAATTGTCCCCCGCTTCGAACATTGACGCGTTGTTCACGAGGAGGTCGGTGTCGGCCGCCAGACGTGCTGCTTTCTCGATCGTGGCATCATTGGTCAGGTCGAGATGAAGCACTTCGACGCCGGGAACATTGATGAGTCCGGGTCGACGTGCCGTTGCGTAGACCTTGGCGGCGCCGCGAGCAATCAATTGCTGCGCGAAATACTGGCCCAGGTTGCCGGCGCCGACCCCCGTCACCAATGCGGTTGACCCCTGCAGTTTCATGTTCTCCTCCTACTCGAGCCCACATGACTTGACTCAAGGTAAAGAGGTGGCAGGCGCGGGGCCATGCCCGTATGAAGCGCGTTTCTTATCCGTTCGTCGCATTACGCGAGCGTTGTATGGTGCTGCCGTGGACCTGATTACGGAAGTGCTACGACTCTCGGGCTTTCGCGGCACCCTGGGCCCCCGGATCGCCGCCGGCCGGGGCTGGGCGACCGAACTGTCAGACTTCCCGGGCATGGTCATGCACGCCGTCCTCGATGGGGCGGTCTGGTTCGGCCCGTCCGGTGGGAAGGAGCTGGAACTGAAGGCCGGTGATGTGGTCATCGTGCCCGCAGGCACGTCACACCGTTTGAGTGATGTCTCGGGCGCCATGTCCCCAGTCGGCGCCTACCACGTCCAAAGTGGTTATGCGTGGGACGATCACGAGCTGTTGCGCCTGGGTTCCGGCGCCATGGACACCCGTCTGCTGACCATCTTCTACGACTGTGATCACTCGATGAGGACGCAGGTCCTGGACGAAATGCCTGGCGTGGTCCACATTCGCAGGGGAATAATCGAAGGCGCCTACATGGTCGACGTCATCCGGCTGATGGAACAAGAGCTGTCGCGCTCGCAGTTGGGCACGCCGACGATTGTGGAGGGGTTCATCGAGATCGTGCTCATTCAGCTGGTGCGGGCCTGGTCGTCGCTGAATCCGGGGCAACAACGAGGAACCTGGCTCGGGTGGGTCGAGGATGCAGTGGTCCGCAGGGCTGTTGAGCACATACACCTCGACCCAGCAGCAGACTGGACCGTAGAAACACTGGCCTCGAACATCTCGGTGTCCCGAGCTACCCTGGCCCGGCGTTTCCAGTCAAGCATGGGCCTGAGCCCGTCGAAGTACGTCAGCCAGTGGCGGATGGACCTGGCCGCAGCCCTCCTGCGCGACACCCGAGACACGATCGAGGACATCGCGGCCCGCGTGGGTTACCAGTCCGTTCCCTCGTTCACCCGTGCCTTCGCTCGCGATCGCGGCTTTTCACCGGGCGCTTACCGGACTCACGTTCGCGGCCTCGTCACGGGTGAGTTGTTTCCCATTAAACCTTTTGGATCCGCGGCGGAGACGATCGAAGAGTGGCCAGAGTCCGGGCGGGAACTGCCCGGGGTCTGACGCGCTCGTCGCGGACCGGTCAGGACACCGGGTAGAACTTGTTGATCTCGGAGATGACCCGCCTGGGGCGTCCTCCGCGAGCCAGTGACCGGCGCCTGGCACCGCAGTACCGGTCGCGGAGGGAGCGGCGTTCTTCATGGATTTCTGCGACAGCGCAGTGCACTTGGGAATCAGGTCCATACTCAGCAGGCGCACCGGGATGGCCAGCGGCTTCCTCATCAGCACCGCGTTGTTCTCGTCGACCGTCGGCCAGTCACGGTAGAAGTCCATGCCGTTGTGCAGGACCTGCGGTCGTGAGTAGACCCGGGTGTATTCGGCAACGTCACCGGCGGGCACCTTCGAGACGAGCGGGTAGAAGTTCCTCAGGAAGTAGCCGACCTGCCCGGTGAGCAATCCTTCGGAAAAGTCTGATCAGGGTGGCCGGGGGCGTTCTGACCACGAGTGGATTGGCGATGGCGCTGCTGGCGACGGTGTCCACGGACGCCTGTGTCATGGCGGTGCCGATCACGCTGGGGACGTTGCTCGCCTTCCCGTGGGCCTACAGGGCGGTCGTGCGCCTGAGCCGCGACAGCACGGGCGTCGACCCGGACGACCTGTTCAACGGGACCAGTTCGGTGCTGGTGGTCACCGCCATGATCGGCTGCGTTCTGGCCTGGACCTCTCCCCCCACGCACGGGTTCTGGCTCTCCGCGGTGGCCTGGCCCCAGCAGGTGCTGGCTGCCCAGAGCGCGGCCGCCATCATTCTGGTCCTGGCCTCACTGACGGCCATCTCGGTGGGTCCGACGAGCTGACCGGCACCGGGCGGCCGGGCGCGATGTGCGGGTCTCGGTGAACCTTGCGGCGGGAACTCTTTTGGACGCTTCGCTGCCGCGACTGGTCGAGGACCTGCTCACGCGCTACCAGGTGTCAGCGACCTCGCTCGTCCTGGAGGTCACCGAGACCGCCCTGCTGCGGGAGCCGGACCGCAGCCTGGCCGTTGTGGAGGCCCTGCGGGCCCTGGGCGCGCAGGTGAGCATCGACGACTTCGGCACCGGATACTCGTCCCTGACGCAGCTGCGTCAGCTGCCGGTCAGCGAGCTCAAGCTCGACCGCTCCTTCACCGTGGACCTGCTCACCGATCCCCGGGCGGCCGCGATCGTGGCCAACACCATCGCCCTGGCCCACGATCTGCAGCTGCGGGTGGTCGCCGAGGGCGTGGATGACACCCTGACCCTGGCGGCGCTGGCCGGACTGGCCTGCGACGAGACGCAGGGCTACCTGCATGCGAAACCGTTGTCGGCTGAGGGCTTCAACGCCTGGCTGCACGCGCACGAGAACGCCGACCTTGTCGCGACGGAGGCTGCCGCCTCACGAGCATCAGCTACACCGGCCGCCGTGACGTCGTAGCGCATTCTCATCCAGGGTCGTCCCGGCCACGCCCGACCGAACGGGCCTGGCCCGGATCCTGGCAGCGAGCGCCGGATCCGGGCCAGACATCGAGTTCTGCGGTCAGAGCGCCTTTTTGATGAACCCGGCGACCGTGACCGGCTGGGACATGAACGCCACGTGGGAAGCCTGGATGGTCTCGGTGGTGGCCTTCATCCGCTCGGCCATGAACCGCTGCACGTCCGGGTGGATCGCGCCGTCCTGGTCGGAGATCAGGAACCAGGACGGGATGTTCTTCCAGCCGGACGCGGTGCACGGCTCGCCCAGGGCGGCGGCGGCCAGGGGACGCTGGCTGGCCGCCAGTACGGAGGCGACACCGACGGGGATGTCCGCGCAGAAGGTTTCGCGGAACAGGTCGTGGTCGATGAACAGGTCGGGGCCACCGGCCGCGCCGGGCGCGTCGTAGGAGGAAGGGCGGGCGTTGCTGGCCAGCAGCGTGGCCGGGAAGTCCGCCTGCACGCTCAGGCCGCTCTCGCCCTCGTCGAGACCGAAAGCAGCCAGGTAGACGAGCGACTGGACGTTCTGCAGGCCGGCCGAGGCCTGCGTGATCACGGCGCCGCCGTAGGAATGGCCGACCAGCACGACCGGGCCCTGGATGGCACCCACGAAGGCCTGCAGAGCGGCGGCGTCGGTGCCCAGACCGCGCAGCGGGTTGGCCCAGGCCCGGACGCTGATGCCGTCGGCCTCGAGTTCGCCGATCACCGAGGCGAAGCCCGAGGCGTCGGCGAAGGCGCCGTGGACCAGGACGACGGTCGGAGTACTGCTGGTTGCGTCAGACATGCTGACTCGCTTTCTCGTTCTGGAGGGGGTGTTCGAAGGTGACCCGGCGTCCATGCCGGTCGCCGGCGCAGAGCGCAGCTGATGGGGTGAAAAGCGGGTGGTGCCGTCTCTACGGCCAGGACGTTCGCCGCCTGCTCGGGGTTGCTGGTGATCGAGCCAGCGCTGCACCCGCTCGGACTGCATCGGGCCGCCGTGGCCGAGGTGCAGGGTGTGCGGCTGCAGATTCAGGGCGCCCTGGAGGCTGTCCAGAGCCTGCTCCCGATCGTCGTGGAAGGGAGGGTAGGAAGGGCGGTAGCGCAGCAGACCCAGGAACCCACCCGAGAGCATGTCCCCGGCGATCAGATCGCCCTGGTCCAGCAGCACCGACACCGATCCGGGAGTGTGCCCGGGAGTGTGGATGATGCGGGCGTCGACACCGTGCTCATTCAGGCCATAGTCGCCCGTGAGGACGATCTGCGGGTTCAGCGGATCGGTGGACGCGTTGGGGGGCGGGGTCCGGGCAAAGATGCGCCCGAAGACACCCATGGGTTGCCGCTGCGCGGAATCGGCATGCCCGGCCCGGTAGGCGGGCAGGTCGCCCTCGTGGGCGGCCACCGGCGCGCCGGTGCGCCGGTGCAGGTCGTTGGCGGCACCGAAGTGATCGATGTGGGCATGGGTGAGCACGATCATGGCCAGATCGGCCGGATCGACCCCGGCTTCGACGATGCCCTCGTAGACCCGATCGGCGCTGCCGGGGATGCCACAGTCGACCAGGATCGGCTTGCGGCCCAGCAGCAGGTACGTGTTGATCAGATGGTGACCGAGAACCGGGATCCTGACGATCTTCGTCTTCATGGTGCGGGCAGTTCCCTCAGTCGGTGATCGCCGCCACCGACGTCGACGTGCTCGCCCGTAGCGGCACCCCTCATCCGCAAGCCCGGATCGGGGCCAGCATCGGCGTGGCCCTGACCTCCGGCTACCTCCCGGCCGCGGACGTCCTTCGGGTCGCCGACACCGCCATGTACGAGGCCAAGGCGAGCGGCGGCGCGAATTACGTCGTCCGCAATCTCGACGACCACTGACGCCCGGCTCAGACCACGGTGACGGGATGCCGCACCACGGCGTCGAAGAGATAGCCCAGGGTGTTGAACTCTGCCGTCTCCGGCTGGGTGTGACCGTGCTCGTCCACCGCCCGGGCCCGCAGTTCGTAAGAGCCGGGCTGGGGCCGCCACGGGAAGCGCCACCGCAGCCAGCCCTCGCCGCCGGCGACGCCGTGCGGAATCGCGCGGTGCCAGGTGGCGGCCCCGTCGGTGCTGACCTCCACGTGCCGGATCCGGCCGCCACCCGACCACGAGCGTCCGCCGAGCACCTGTGGGCCCGATGCCAAGGTGGCCGGAAAGGGCAACTCGAAGGCGCTCTTCACCACCTGCTGGGTGAGCGGAGCGCTGCCTTCCGGCGGATAATCCGGGCCGAACAGCCGGTAGTAGTTCGTGTCCCAGGGCGAACTCAGCGGCTCGCTGGAGACTTCCACGCTGCCGAGCCACTTGATCGACGCAATACCGATCCACGAAGGAACGACGACGCGCACCGGAAACCCGTGGTCGGGAGGCAATAGCTCGCCGTTCATCTCGTAGGCGAGCAGCACGTCGTCCAAGGCTTTGGCGATGGGCAGCGGCCGCCGTACGTGCCCACGGTTCACTCCCCCGTCCACCCACTCCGCGTCCAGCCCGACCGGCATCACGTCGACCGCCTCACGGGTCACACCGGCCAGGCGAAGCACGTGGGACAACGGGACTCCCCGCCAGCGGGCCACTCCCACCGCGCCCAGCTTCCACGCCGTACCCGTCACGGCCTGACCCTGCTGCGAGGTGAAGAAGCTGCGCCCGTTACCCGTGCATTCGATGAAGGCGGACACCTCCCGGGTCGGCAGCGCCCGCAGATCGGCATAGCTGAGCCGCAAGGGACGCCGAACCCCGCTGCCATGCACATCCAACTGCCAGGTGCGGTGGTCGATCAGCGGCGTGGCGGTGTGGTTACGGACGAAGAACCGATCGATTGGCGTGTGATAGCCCATGCCTTGCATGGCTTCCCAGCGCGTCTCGGCATTGGTGCCGAACACCGTGAACAACTCCGGCGGCAGGGGCTTGACGATCGGACCGTCAGCTCGCGCCGGTGCGCCCATCAGAAGGGCAGGCCCGGCCAGTCCGGCCGCGAGTGAGCCGCGTAGCACTGTCCGTCGGCTGACCGTCGTCATTCATCCCCTGCCCGGCCCCTGGCCGGGGCCTGCGATGAGTGCTGTTCGCGGATGGCTCGCGGACATTCTATACAAAGCAGGTCTGAATAGTTCTTTTATTGGGCGCGGATGTCCCAACCGGGTTGCTGGCCGGTGGGGTCGAGGGCGTCAGATCCGGTAGGGGTCGCTGGCGGGGTGAGGGACGGTCCGCAGCCACCGGCCGAAGCCTTCGGGATCGCGATGGTGCATCTCATCCAGCAGGGCGGACCGATGCTCGACCAGGTGCAGCAACTCCCTGGGGCTGTTGGTGAGCCCCACCTGCAGCCAGCTCAGACGCCAGGTGAAGCTCAGCTGGTGGTCGGTCATCAGAGCCGGCGACCCCCACGCGAAGCGACCGGAGCCCTCCCGCGGGGCACCCACCGAGGGGTGGGCCGGTGAGATGGACGAGTCCAGACGTCGCACGACCCATCGGAGGGAAGGTGGCGACGCGGCCGCCAGGACCAGAATCAGCAGGAACCCCGACCAGCCACTGGCGTGCATCATCCCCATCGTGGCGACCACGATTGCGGCCGCGTTGCGCGCGACGCGCAGACACCGCGCCCACAGCTGCCGCTCCGTCAAGTCCGCGGAAGCCAGGCCGGCCGCGGTACCGGCCGTCAGCGCACCGCAGAACGCCCCGGTGATCACCAAGCCGACCGGGAACACGATCACGGCGTACACGGCGCAGATCGCCCCAGCAGCATCGCGACGGCGAACCACACGCCTTGATAAAGTTTCATGATCCACTCTCACGAGAATGCTCGAGGGCCAGTCCCTCTCAGTGACGGTTGCGGCTGCGGACACGCAGCCGGGCTCGGGTCAGGACGGGAGCATCATCGACAGCCCGAAGACCAGGACGAATACAGCGCACAGCTGAGGAGCGGTGAAAGACGTTCGGGGAGACCGATGGCGCCGCACCCGGTCCCGATGGGGGCGCGGGTTGCTCATCGGGCCGGCAACACAGTTGATGACCCAGCACGAAAAGGCCATAGCTTGACCCTGTGATGGCATCCCCAACATAACCGCCGAACCGGATCCCGCCACTCGCTCGACCCCCCGGCCCGGGGAGTCTGCCCGGCCGGAGCCGCACCACCGGGTCGAAGGCCAGCAACACCTGCATCAGCCGAACGAGTCTTACAATTTCGGCATGGACTCTGCCCACCACCTCGTCGGCCGGTCGCACCATATCGATCGGCTCACGGACCTGCTGATGGGAGACCGGCGAACTCTGGTGGTCGAGGGCGACGAAGGGGTGAGTAAGACTGCGCTGCTGAGTGAGCTGGGCCGACGTGCCCGGGCCTGGTTCCGTTCGCCGCTCGACACAATTGACGGCTTCGCGCCGTGGTCTCCCGGGCTGACAAGACCGCCGCGCCAACCAAGAGTCATCGCCGTGTTAGCGGCTTTTAACCCCGCGCGGCACGCTGTGGTCAATGGTTAGGAACCGGTCACGGAGCCGAGTGCTGGGCGATACCGCAAGGGTCCCGCAGGGCTGGGCCTCGTTCTGCGCCGTGACTGCCCACCAGGCCCTCCGGTTGCGCTCAATGATCTTGCGACGCCACATTAAGCACCCGTGCACTTATTCGCTCCGGCCCCTGCCATTGCTTAACCAAATGATGACGTAGGCTGAAGGGCCAGCGCTGGCCACGTCGGTCGCGGTATGTCGCGACCTTTTTCGTCATGCCTCGGGCATGGGACTTTAGGCCCAGGTCGCTCTCCGGCCGATCTGCCACTATCGGCGACGACCACCCTTCCAGGACGTCTCAACAGGGGGCCGACACGTGCCGTGCAATCCCGTGAAGTGGCCTTCTTGGCAGCATGATTCGCGGCGGCGTCGCAACGGATGAATTGACGCACTCAGGAACCAGTGGAAGCACATTGTTCGTCGACCTTTGATGGCCGGCTGCCATCTGGCCGCACGTTTTCCGGTAGCGCCAATTTGAATTCGTCGAACCTCTGTCGCGCAGCCGCCGACCTGGATTACCGCCTACCGGCGACCGCACCGATAGGTATCCGCATCACTTTTCGAATGGAGTGTCCCTGTGCTCGGTAAACGCGTGCATGGCTCAGCGCCAAAGCCACGTCGACGCCGCGTGAGAACTCGGCTGGTCGTGACCTCCGCCGTGGTCCTGGCCCTGGCCGGCACCACGGCCTACGCCGTGGGGGCCAACGCATCTGAGCCTCACCAGCGTCGGGGCCATCACCAGAAGCCGCCGGCCACGTCCGCCTCCAGCAGCCCGACCGCCGCTGCTTCCAGCAGCCCGGCCGCTTCTGCTTCCAGCAGCCCGGCTGCCTCGGCCTCCGCTTCCGCCTCGAGCAGCCCGGCCAGCTCCCAGGCCGGGTGGGTGGACGTGGATCAGGCGAAGTGGCAACAGGAACTGGACCAGTGGGAGGCGTACAAGCCCGCACCGGTCGCGGCCGGAACCACCCGGGTGCCGGAGTTTCACACCAACTGCACGATCGCCAACAAGGCGAAGGACGATGCGATCGTCTTCCCGAACATGCCCGGCGCTTCTCATGAGCACTGGTTCTTCGGTCCGAAGAACGACGCCTCCATGACCACGGACAAGCTGCTGGCGTCCACGTCGACCACCTGCGATGCGCCGGGCGACAACGCCGCGTACTGGGTGCCGGGGCTGCAGAAGGACGGTCAGGAAGTCCCGTTCAAGAGCATGCGCATCTACTACGGATCGCGGGTGAAGGACCCGTCCACGGTCCGGCCGTTCCCCCCGGGTCTGGTGATGGTGCAGGGTGACGCCAAGCTGCAGGTGGCGACGCCCAAGGGTGCTGGAAACCAGTTCTGGTGCGCCGGAAGCGCCGAGATCGGCCGAAGCGCGGACGGGAACTGGCCCAAGTGCGCGGACGGTGGAAACCTCATCTTCCAGCTGGTCTTCAAGGACTGCTGGGACGGCAAGCACATTGACTCCCCCGATCACAAGTCCCACATGGGCGATCCGGTGAACGGCGTGTGCCAGGGCGATTACCCGGTCGCCGTTCCGGACCTCTCGTTCATGGTGAACTACGACTCCCTCGGCGGAGACGGGCTCGCCTTGACCTCGGGAATGGCGTCCTCCATGCACGGGGACTTCATGAACGGCTGGAACTCCGAGAAGCTGATCGCCCTGGTCAAGACCTGCCTCAACCAGAACGCCAAGTGCGGAACCACTCCCACGTTCGCTGGGGGGTGACCTTCGCTTCCGCAGGATCCGGTCGCTGTGCCCGCTGAGATCGCTTCAGCGGCGCGGCGGCCGGATCCGCCGGCACGTCACCAGCGGGATTCGCTTGTCGATCGAAGAGGCGATACACATCAAAGGTTACCGACCAATGAGACTCATGGCGGTCGTCGTCGCGTTTTCCGTTCTTGCGTTGGCCGGCTGCGCGAGCCAACCAGCGTCCGCAGTCGAACGGCAGTCGCCCCTTTCTTCTGGCCAGGCGGCCGCCTTCGGGGGCACAGATCTGGCGTACATCGAGGTGTCCATCGCCATGAGCGAGCAACTGGACCCGATGATCGGCCTCGTCCCCGACCACACCGACAACCCCAAAGTCCAGGCCCTGGGGACGCTGGTGGGAACCAGCACCGAAACGCACCTGACGCAGCTTCGGAGTTTGCACGACCTGGCCCAGCTTTCGCCCGTCAATCCGCACGAGGGGATGCCCATGCCCGGCATGGTCCTGCCCGTGCAGGTCATGCACGCTCGCGGCCTGGAGGGGCAGGACTTCGATCGCTACTTCCTGGCCCGGCTCCAGCCTTATCTCGAGCAGGTTCTTCTTCTGGCGCGCAGCGAGATCAAGTCGGGCACCCATCCCGAGACTCGCCGCGTCGCAGAGCAGATCGAGCGGGATGCCGAGCAAGCCTCCTTGCAGCTCAAATCTGTCTAGTGCACTGGATCGTTGATCCGCCGCGGTAATCCCCGGCCGAGCTGATGGCTTCGCCCCGGGCAGATACTGCCGGGGCGAAGCCATCAGAAGTGGATCATCAGGAGCAGGTCCAGCTCACCGGGACCTAAGCGTCGAAATCGCTGTCTGGCGGTGTACTCGAACCCTCGATCCGAGTGTCCTCGCTGATAGCCGCGGGCATGGTGCACCCGCCGGCGACGTGGCTCGGGAGCGGCTCAGGTCACCGTCGTGACAGACCTCACCGCTGGGCTCCCCGCCGAAGCCCACTGCCACGCCCAAGGTGTTCACGCCCGACACCCAGGAGGAGCGGCTTCATCTCCGGTGACGATCACGGCCTGCAGGAGCATTTCGACGAGGTCTTCGGGCGCTCCGGATTGCCTCGCGCGACGCGCACTGGCATGTAGTTCTTTGAGGACGCGATCGGCTCCCGACTGCGAGAGGCCAGCTGATCAGTTCCGTAGTCATGCCCCTGGCATCCGTCCCCGCAGCGTTGTTGACCAAATCGTCAATCAGCAGGGCTGATAGACCACCTGATCACGACCTCGGCCAGCTCGCCCTTGGCCTGGGGATTGGACCCCGTCCGGATGAGTTCTCTTTCCACGGGCTGACTTTCACCACTCGCGGTAAACGCTTTGATGAGGACCAGGAAATTTGCCGGGATGTCTGGAGTGGCAAGCCGGTCGGCGGCGCCACCAACCCGGCCGTCCCGGAAGGCACCCGCGCTGTGCCGATTTGATGGGCGGGATGGCTCCGGCGGCCATGAGACGCATGGCCACCTGATCGGAGGGCTATCTGGGGGCCTCTGCGCCACCCGAGATGATTGCCGGAGCATTTGACGCCGCAAAGGCTGCGTGGGCCCGGGCCGAACGTCAGGAGACGATCAAGCTGACCGCCATCAGTTACTTCGTTCTGTCGGATGAGGAAAAGGCCCGGGCAAACGTTGCCGACTATTATGCCGGGGCCGGGGCCTTCACAAAGATTGCATCGGAGACGTTCCCGCCCGGAGCCAAGGCAATCCGTGAACGGGCGACGGCCTTCGAGGCGCTGGGCGTTGACGAACTGATCTTCAACCCCACGATTGCCGACCTGAACGAGATCTCGAGGCTGGCCGAGGTCGTCCCGTAGACGGGATGAGGTGGCCGACGCCCTGTCCTCGACGGTGGGCGCGTCGGCGACACCGCTCCGCGGTGGTCAAGCGGTAACGACACCTGGGGACAGACTCCGGCTCGACCATTTCCTTGGTCGGCGGCCCGGGTCGGTGTGCCCTCAGGTATTGCTGCCAGGCGCCGGTGGCATGACCGCTGCGGCAACCCATGATCATCATCCCTGGCCCCGGGCGGCCATCCCGTCGTTAACGTTCAAAATGAACAACGGTTCATGTGAAAATCTTCATCTTGCCCCGGCGATGAGTGTTCGAATAATTATGACGGGCAACACTTGCCTGATGGCGCGCCGGCCGCCGGAAACAGAGGTATTCATCGCCCATTTGCTCCTGTGCCGGCCTAACAAACCTCACCGGCACTCGCTGCGTAATGAAGATCGAAAGAAGCGGAGACGGCTCGTTCATCTCGCCGATAGTTGCCGACGGGAGCGACGACCAGAGTCACATCGGCCAGGAACTGAGGGGCATCGTCATCCAGGCCATTTCGCCTGACGGCGGTTCTTTGCGGGTAATCAGCCTCTGTCGAAGGTGTGCAGACCATGACCACCGCGAGCGTGCCGACGTAGGCCGACGAAGGTCGTGCGTCGGTTGCTCCGGCGTGCATCGCCGCTTCCTCCGGCCCGGTCACCCCGTTTCCTGTGAAGGAGTTCCATAGCATGGATGCGGTTCCCGCTTGGGTGAAGTATGTGTTCCTGGCCGTGACGGGAGTGCCATGGCCGGCCGCCAGCGCCCCGAAGATGCTGGCTCAGTCGGCAGACTCGGCCCGGGTGGCATCAGTCTTGGCGGGACCGGTGGCCTCGGACCTGGCGGGGGCCCTCCAGGCCCTGCAGGGAGTGAGCCGGGGGAAGACGGGACGGGCCATCCAGCAGGCCATGAGGCAGTTCGTCGTGGAGAACCCGCGCTACATCGATGTCGGGGCCAAGCTTTTCGAGGGCAACGCCAAAGGCCTGAAGCAGATGGCCTACAAGGTCGACTACATGAAGCACATGGCCGTGCTGACCCTCGTCTACATGCTCATCGAGTTGATCAAGGCCGCGATCGAGGCGGTCTTCACCGGCGGGGCCTCGGCCGCCGAGGCGGCCGCGGCGCGCGCGGCCACCCGCACGGTCCTGGACATGCTGATACGCAAGGTCATGGACGCCCTGAAAATGGTCGCGTACATGACGGTGTTCCAGGTCGGCCTGGACGTGGGGGCGCAACTGTGGTCGATGCTGGAACATCCGGGCGACTACGAGTGGGATACGAAGTCGACCGGTGACGCGGCCATCATGGGCGCGGCGTCCGGGGCGTTCGTGGCCGCAGTGATGGGCCCGGCCCTGCACGCCGGTTTCGACAGCCTGCAGGAGGGCCTGATCAAGGCGGGCCTGGATGAGCAGTCAGTGGCGAAGTGGGTGGGGATCACATCGCACCTGTCGATGGAGGCCGGCGGCGAAGTCTTCGGTGGGGGTGCCGGCGGGGCGGCCGTGGGCGGTGGCTGGAGCATGTCGCCGTGGGACCTGACCTCGGGCCTGGCCGAGGGCGGCGCCGAGATGGCCGGCGGCAGGGCCGGACGCAGCACTCGAGGACTGGCCGGGCTGGACACCAAGCCCCTCAACGACCTCGATGCCCTGGTCAAGGACCTCGACCTCGACCATCTCGCCGACGCGGACCACCTCAAGATCACTCCCTCCCAGTCCAGCGCCGGCGTCGCAGGCCACATCGAAGGTGAAGGAGTCGGCGACGACGACGCGGTACGGGCGGGGACCGTCCTCGGGGGTGAAGACGCCTCGCCTGCGGACCCGAAGTTCACGCGCGACGATGTCGGGGCCCTCGGCGGTCTGGCCGGCTGGAAAGGCTTCTCCTTCTCTCCCACGACCATCAATGGGGTGACCACACATTCGGGAAGTCTCGCGAGTCCCGATGGCTTGGTTGGCGCCGTACCGCAGAACGCCGATGTCGATGGCCTGCGGGGCCTTGACGGCTTGAGGGTCGACCCGGCCCGTTCGGGACTGGACCGGGTGGGCGGCTTCGCTCATACGGGCCTGCCCTCCCTGTCTTTGGACGTTCCTGGATCTGGTCCTGGTCTTCCCTCCGTGGAGGCAACCTGGTCAGACTCTCAGCCGTTGGATCATTCGGCCGGCCGGTCGCCCGCGACGGATCCGAGCATCCTTCCCGCCTCCACCCAGCCGACGACAACGACCCGCTCGGGACAGCAGACCGATCCGGTCTTCGGAGCGCCTTCTGGGCCCAGCAACCCGGCCGGTCCCGCCTCGGTCAACAGCACCCTTCGAACCCCGGAGAAGGCCGAGATCAGCTGGGGTCTGTCCGTCGACGAAGCCATAGCCACCGCGCCCACCGCGCACGGCCTGCGTTCTTCCGTGAGTCTGATGCCCGTGCCCGGTGGTCTGATTGCCCGGCCCGCGGTGACGCCGCCCTCAGCCCCACCCAGCGCCGGAAACCACATCAGTGCGTCAGCCGCCTATTCCCACCGGGGCGGCATCCCGACGGCCATGGTCACCGGTTTCGCCGGTGCATCCTCATCGGTCGCACAACCCGCTCCTGTCGGCGATTCCAGCAGCAGTTCGCCCGCACCGGACAGCGGTCCGCTGCCGGCAGCAGACTCAGTCGGCTCGAACGATCAGATGGACCGGGTCCTGTTCCTTCGCCCGGGGGCGGACGGCTCAACGCTTACCCTGCAGCAGGCTCTCGATCTGGTCCAGGACATCCCTGCGTCGCTACGCCCGGCTGCCTACGACGTCGATCCCACCTTTCCCTTCACCTCCCCTGACCTCGAAACCATCCTCCCGCCCGCCGGATCCCATACCCCGCCCGACCCGTCACTGCTGCAGGACTACCCGGTCCTGCGCACATTGCACCCCCTCCTGTCCTCCGCCGCAGTCAGCAGCGCGGATGCGGCCATCACCCTGGATCACGCTTTCGTCGCCGGCCCCGACTCCGTCCCGTCCGGGCCGAACCCCACCAGCACGCCGTCCCCCCAGCGGGCGGTCCTGGCCCCATCACCGCCGGCCGACGCCGCGGACGCCTCGGCGCTCGTGGCCGGCGCCCCTGGCGGCAGGCATGACCTACTTGCTCTCCAGCGAGAACGACTGGGGCTGGGTAGCGACGCGCCCGCCGTGGTGTTTCGCGGTCAGGACCTGAGTCTCGTGCAGGAAACCATGTCGGTCGCACCCGTTGGGGCACGTGCGGTCGTCGTGATTCAGGTTGCTGGTCAGCCGACCGCGCGCGCCTTCAACGTGATTGCCGATGCTGCAGGCGTGCGCCTACTGGACGGCACCCGCGGAGGACTGCCGGTCATTCCCTCGGCGCTGACGTCCGTCGACCTGCTGCCTCTGACCCCGGATATCCGGCTCCCTCAAACCGCGTCCCTCATCTCGGCCACCCAGCTACCCGAAATCACTGTCACCCCAGACCTCGCCTCTCCCGCCGACGCCAGACCGGACACCGAGTCGGCCCTCGCGTCCTCCAGTCGTGACGTGCTACCTCCCACCACCGGTCCCCGAGCGGTGCCCACCGCCGTGCCGGAGTCGAGCGTGCCCTCGGGGCTGGCTCAGGTGGTACCAGCCGATGTCAGGGCCTCGTTCCAAGGTTTGCTGGCCCGCCTGAATCTACCCAGCCACAGCTATCCCGCCCCTGCGGACGCCTGGCTCGACCACTCCATTCGACACCTGACCGGGCCCAACCGGCCGGCCTTGAGCGGGCGCAATACGCATGACCTGGCCCAGGCCCTCCTGAACACCTACCTCGAGCACGTGGGACTGCACGGCCAGCGCCTGCTCGGGGGCAGTCAGCCCGGGCAATCCACCGGTCACGCGGAGGCCATGAGCGAGGGGGTGAACGACCCGTCTGCACTGCCTACCGGGGGTGCCTGGGCAGGCAGCACGGGTGGCGGGGACCTCCTAGAGGGCTCGCGACCCGAGCCCCCGATCGGCGACAGCCGTGAATCCATGCTCGCACCGACCGGCTTCGACTCCTTCGAGGAGTTTCTTACCCGGCCTGTGGTGAACCTCGCGCCTTCAGGCAGCCGGCACGTCGGGCGACAGGAGCACGCGACTGATGACGGGCCTGACTTCGGTACGCCGAGCACCGACTTGGCCTCTGCGGACGGACGTCGTTCTGGGGGGTCCGTCCCTGACTACTCTCAAATCCTTCCTGCACCTGGCCTGTCGAGCCCAAGCGCCCGGGCCGGCGTTCATGTAGAGGCGGCCTCCAGCGGTTCGTCCGTGGCAGGCGCCAGTGGGCCGTTCCGCGAAATCCTCACATCTGCAACATTCTTGACGGACGCGGACCGTATGTCGCATCTGGTGGCAACGGTCAATGCTGAGCTACGCCGGCTGCACCCGGGTGGGACGTCTGCGGCCTCGGTGCAGCAGGTCCGGGATGCGCTGCGCACCCTGCCCGCCTGGCGGCAGAATGACCATGTCGTGGCGGTGGGCACCTGGATCGCCCAGATTCTGCTGACCGGTGACATAGCCGGGTTGGACGGCGGCTACGGTGGCCTGGAACTGGAGACGCGATCGGGCTACCTGGACATGCCGGAAAGCTCCGTGCCGTCCTCCCTGCTGGTCGAACACGACGACCTGAACCTGGTGTTGGAGTGGTACAACGGGTTTCACAAGCCTCTCATCGAGATCGTCACCCACCGCATGAACACCCTTCCCGGGAAGACCTCTGGTCGATCACCGGCCACGGTGTTCCGGACGCTCAATGACGTGCTGAGGCGGATGCAGGACGCGTCCCCGAACATCACCTTGGCAGATCTGTTCCACGGAAGTAAATTTCGACTTCAGCCCGGAGCCGAGTCGATCCGGTACGTCAAGCAGGGCGATGACGCCGGGCTCCTGGTGCATCATTCGGTGGACGTGCCCATGGCGGGACTGCATGGCCTCCTTCGAACAGCTCACGACCTGGTGGATCCGGGCCGGACGGGCGCTGTGGAACCTTCGCGGCAGCTAGGGCACGGCTTTACCTTCGCCGACCATGTCGTCACCGGCTTCCTCAGAGGATGGCAACAGCCACTTCCCGTGGCGATCGTGGACCAGCTGAGTCAGACCGACGACGAGGTCGTCAGCCTGCGGGGATATATGGCGCTGCTCTACGCCCAGGCGGCCGGCATCGCCAGAGCCGAGGCGGGCCAGGCCCGGCTGCCCAAGAAACACATGCTCGTGGTGGCTCGCCATCCGATGAACCAGTTACTGGCCGCTCTCCCCCCGGCAATTCGCACCTTCCTGACCGCCCAGGCCGGCCAGATCATGAACCTCTGGGAACACCGCTTCACCCTGAACAACCCGGCTCATGCCCGGGCCTGGCGCAGGCACACCCATCACCGTGGCCTGCTCGACGTCGCCCTGCCGGTGGGGGCGCAGATCCAGTTCACCATCGGCGACTATCTGCGGACCGCGCTGGTCGAGGGTTTCATGCCCGTGATCGATCAGCACCGGGCCATGGGGATGACCACGCAACTGTCGGCCCTGAACACGGAGACCTCCCTGCCGACAGCGGTCTTCGAGCTGCGCCTGGTGGGCACCCGGCGACAGACCGCGGCGCAGGCCCAACGGCATTTTGAGGACCTGGCCGCCGTCACCACCAGCCGGACCCACGAGGCAGCCGTCCTGCGCGATCTTTCCTCAGGTCGCACCTGGACGGCCCCCGCCACGATCACCCTCGTCCCGGATCAGGACGGGCTGGCTCAGCCACAGGCCCAGGACGTGGTGAGTCTCTCCAGCCACATCGTCCAGCAGGTTCTCAGGCGGGCCGCACTCGGCTCGGCGCCGGTGCTCGTCCGGCTGACGAGCACCGCCGAGGGGGTCGGATCGGCCCAGTCCCTGCGCGAGGCCCTGAGAACGCAGGTCAATCAGCGACTTACCGCTTACCAGCTACCGCGGGCATGGGTGAGCTACGAGGTCACCACAGCTCCCGCAGGAACAGCAGGGATGCCCCCCGTCGTGACCACCGAGGTGCTCGACCTGCTCACCTACCTGGACGCCGACACCGTCGAGCGAGGTCTGGGCAAGTTGTCGCAACAGCTGGGTGAGCGACTGCTCGACGAGGCCGCTGGCCTCTACCCGCCGCACCTTCATCCCCGGCCCGTGATCGGCGGCAGCCCCCTCGAGTCGATCGGGCTGAACCGCACCGCCTACGCCCTGCACCGTTTTGGAGAAGACGTCGCCAGGATGGTCGCTCTGCAGGAGATTTCAGTTATGTCTGCGCACGGCTTGCGCGGTGGCGGCATTGGCGGCGAGAGCGAGGAAACCTACGCCATCGACGTACCGGCCGGGACGCCCAACGGTTACGGGACGCGAATCCTTAAGCGAGAAGGAGTCACGGTGAAGATCGACACCGCGGGCTACTTCGAGGGATCTGACGGCAGGTTGTACGAGAACCAGGCGGTAGCCGCGGCCGCCGGCAGCGGCGGACACCCGCGCAAGGTTGAGATTCTGGAGATCATCACCCCGCCCATCTCGATTCTCCCGGGCGAAGATCATGAGAGGGAAGAAGCTGTCTTCGCCATCCTGAGCGACATCTGGCAGCGACTGGGGACGGTGCCCGACAGCGGGATGAAGGTCGGCCAGATCTTCCCACGCGCAGCCGGATATCGCGTCTCCATACCGGACGGCGTCGTCCGTCCTGTCCATGCCCGGCACCCACGGTACGTTCAGTGGACCGTCGGAATACCGCTGTCCGGGATCTACTCGTTCCTGACCTGGCTGAGTGTTTACGAGCGAACCCCTTTCGAGCATCAGCGTACGGCGCTGGTGGAGGCCCTGGATTTCGGCCGGCGCGTGGGTGGTGCATCCGCCGCCATGGATCTGTTGGCCGCAACCGACGAAGAGGCAGCCGTGGCACGCGGATACGCGGCCCTGTTCTACACGCAGGCCGCAGCCGTGCTCGATTCGGCCAGAGACAAGCGATACCTGGCGAAGAACTACGCGGCCGCCGCTCTGCGGACCCCCTTCGCCACCATCCGCCAGGCCCTGCCCCCTGTCATTGCCCTCTATCTTGAACAGAATGACGAACGAGTGACGGCTACTTTCGACCAGATATATCGAGCCTCCCGCCCGAACCTGGACGATGAAATCTTCGGTCGGTCCACGCCGAACCCAACTGAGCCGCTGGACTACCTGGACCTTCCCACGGCTGATCCTGACGACGACCAGACCAGCGACATGACCTTACGAGACTTCTTCGATACAGCCCTGCGGTCGAACCCGGCCCGCCCGACCGACCAACGCACGGCCCTCGGCATGAACCGAGGCTTCGAGGAGATGGATCGCGGGCCCGACGGCACCCGTCTGCCTCTCCTGCTTCTGGAACTACGCAACTTCCGCCCGCGGGACCACATGGCCGACAGGCTCACCTCGCAGGCAGCAACGCGCAACAACTTCTACGAGATCTCGGACAAGGCCCGGGCCCTCTACCACCAGGCCGAGTTGCGGGCCTGGAACCCTTCGTCGTGGGGCTTTGAGCACGCCGCCCGGAGCACGCACCTGGTCACGGCAGTGCAGTTGCTCAACGACGTCCTGGCCCTCGACCCTCAGCGGCTGGGGAGTACCGAGGTGCCGCTGGCCGCCCCCGATCACGAGGAACTGGTCCACGTGCTGGGTCAAGCTGCGCGCTTCGGGGCGAGGGTCGGTTCCGCCACCGTCAACCTGCCGGCCTTCCTGGACGGCGTTCAGAGCCGACTACTGGCGTGGCCGGGCTCAGACCTCACCCCGCAACGACGCGCCGAACTGGCCGGTGGTTTGCGGGCGCTCAGCCAGGTCCTAGAGCAGGCCGCCCGATCTGCTCAGCACCTTCCTGCCTCCGCCACGCCGCATTTCGACGTTCTCACTCCGGTTGCCGTCCCCTTTCTTCCTGGATCCGGCCACCTCCGCCCTCCGGCTTGGAGCAATTTACGGACATTCGCACGCCAGGTCGCCACCGCTGTGTCGTTTCACCAGAAAGTCAACGTCGAAATCGCGATCGGAGGGCGCCCGGACGGCAGCCCCAACGTTCCCCGGTACGTCGCCGAGCAGCGTTGGAAAGTGGTCAAAGACGCGCTACAGCCGATGGTGGCTCTGGAGATGCGAGCGGCCGGCCACTCCCTGGAGTCGGTCACCTATCAGAGCGTGGTCCGAGCGAACAACCTTCTGCCCGACGCAGTGGGCCTGCGCATCCTCCCGGTTCTCCGCACCACCCTGAGTCGCGATGAGGACCTTCTCAGCCGCGTCAACCGGGAGATCGCGCGGATGACGGCCGGTCGCCGGCCCCCGGTATCCGCCGAACGCATCAGGACGGTCGTCGCCACGCTGCCCGATCACCTGCAGCGCGACAACGTCATTCGCCTGGCCAGTGAAGTGGCCACGATCCTTGTCAGCCGAAGCAGCACCGGACTGCTGGGAGCCGGCCGCCGTGACTTCACGAGAACGACTGACCCTTACCCGTTCCCCTTCTCATCAACGTCTGAGACGACGACGTACCCGACGCCGGCCCCGCAGAACACGTTGATCCGCACACGTGTGAGCCGTCTGGTCCGGCCTGTCGTATCGCCGTTCCACGTCGCATTTGATGGCGCAGGCCGGGCACGGGCCGTGCCGACATCCCCGTCGCAGCAACCGTTGCCAGATTTATTCGCTCCCGAACCGGACGCGGGGCCGTCGCGGGGGGTCCTTACCAGGAGATAGATGCAGCTTCCTGTCGATCACCAACACGGGAGGACCAGCGACGCAGGGGCTTTGGCGGACATTCGACGGATATGTGGCAGCGGTTCATCCACCGGTGCTCAACACCCAATCTGACTTCGTTCAGGCGGACAGGTGGGGCCAGACCCGGCCGACCCACAACAGTGGCGTCCTCGGCAACAGTCGCTTCTCATGGGGCAGGTTTCACGCCGAGGTCAGATGCCCCACCAGGGTGGCCAGATCGCGGCGGCGCGAGTCGGCCGCCCACACGGCCCACGTACGCCGCACCAGCGGGGATCCGGCCAGAGCAGTCCAGATCACTCCGGCTGGAAGGGGCTGGCCCCACTTCTCCGGCGCGAGGGCAAATGCCTGGCCGGCACTGACCGCCGCGAATTTCACCTCCGGGATCAGCGACTGCCCGCGCGCCGCCAGTGCGCCGGGGTTCAGCCCGTGACTGTGCAGCACGGCAGTGATCTCGTCGAACCAGACTGGGCTGTCGGCGCGGGGGAAGCCCACCCAGCTCAGGCCCGCCAGCGACTCCAATCTAACGCCGCCGGGTACAGGGGCATCCCCGGTCGCGGCCAGCAGAACCCCCAGGTGTTCGCGGACGACCACCATGGCGTCGAGGTCGCGGTCGGCGGGACGGCTGCGCAGTAGCCCCAGCTCCAGCTCCCCTGCGCGCAGCGCCTGGAGCTGGTCGGCCGAGGACAGATGCTGAAACGTCACGTGCGTGCGGGGATGCCTGACGGCCAGGGTGGTCATTGCCTCCGGCAAGAGCTGCGGGGGAAACTCCAGCGGCACCCCGATGCGCAGGTGCGTGTCACCCACGACGGCGAACTGCCCGATCCTCGTCAGCGCCTGATCGTAGCGAGCCAGGACGGCCCGGGCCTCACCGGCCAATACCGTCCCGGCCTCCGTGAGCTGAACCCCGGTACTGCGACGGATCAGCAACTCCAGGCCGGTTTGGCGTTCCAGCGTGGCAATGGTCTGCGACACCGATGGCTGGCTCACTCGTAACTGTCGGGCCGCCGCCGACACGCTGCCCTCCTCGGCGACAGCGAGGAAGACCCTGAACTCACGTAGCTCCATGGCCTCATCGCATCACGACGACGGTGATATCCGCTCATAAGCGGGGCCTATGGCGGCAGGGATGCCACCGGTGCCCGGCTCGCTTACACCCCTCGGAACTCCGACCGGGGTCCGGAACAGAAAAGGTGAAAGACAATGACGACAGAGCTCTTCGGCAAGGTGGCCCTGGTGACGGGCGGCAACAGCGGCATTGGCCGGGCGACCGCGACGGCGCTGGCCGCGCGCGGTGCGAAGGTGGTGCTCTCGGGCCGCGACGCCGCCCGCGGTGCCCAGGCCGTGCAGCTCATCGAGCAGGCCGGAGGGACGGCCTTCTTCCTCCCCTCCGATTTGCGCGACGAGACGTCCGCGCGTGCGCTCGCAGCGCGGGCGGCCGAGTTGGCCGGCCCGGTCGACATCCTGGTCAACAGTGCCGGCATCTTCCCGTTCGGGCCCACCGGGACGATGACCGAGAAGCAGTTCGACGACGTGTATGCGCTCAACGTCAAGGCCCCCTACTTCCTGGTGGCGGAACTGGCTCCGGCGATGGCCAAGCGCGGGCACGGCGCGATCGTCAACGTGACCACGATGGTGGCCGAATTCGGCGCTGCCGGGATGGGGCTCTACGGCTCCAGCAAGGCGGCGATGGTGCTGCTGACCAAGTCCTGGGCGGCCGAGTTCGGCCCCTACGGTGTGCGGGTCAACGCGGTCAGCCCCGGTCCCACCCGGACCGAGGGAACCGCCACCATGGGTGAGTCCCTCGACCAGCTGGCCGCCGCCGGTCCGGCCGGGCGCCCGGGCACCGCCGAGGAAATCGCTGAGGCCATCGTTTTCCTGCTGGGCGAGGGCGCGTCGTTCGTCCACGGCGCGGTCCTGCCGGTCGACGGGGGACGGATCGCGGTCTGACCACTGGTGTGATCGGCGCGATGGGCCCAGGGTCAAGCGTTGGTCGGCGCATGCCCCTGACCGGCGTTGTTAGTTCGTGGATCGATCATGGACGCGAATGGCGATGGAAAGGGCAGTGCAGGAGCAATGGACGGGTACTGCCGAGGCGCCCCGGCCTTTCCACCGCGAGCACAACCCGCCTCGGCGGGGAGGCCCATTCCTTCCGTTGACCATCCTGGTGAACGGCCTCACGAGCCAGGACGGCGCCGTCGTTCTCACGGACCCGCTGCCGTGGCCCTGCCGACCTCAGCGTTTGCGGTACGAGCTCAGGTCACAGGTGTGGATGGCGGAGGGGTCGGCCACGGTCGCCAGGTTGTAGGCGGCAACATCCTGGAACGTGCCGATGCTCGCCGACGTGCTGGACCTTTCCAGGACGCCCTTGGACGAGCCGTTCGAGCCGATACCCGCGCGATGCACCATCCATTCGAGGTCGCCGGCCTCCTGGGTCAGGTACTCCATGACGGCCTCGTTGTCCTCGTGCTGCCCGATATACGAGCGGGCCACCGTGTTTCGGATGACCCGGAACAGCGGCGGAAGCTGGCGGCCCGGAGGCTTGCTCAGGCCGCCGGCCTGGTAGAGCAACCGGCTCACCCCGGCCCGGCGCATCGCCGGAACCAGTTCGCGCACGAACGCGGTGTTGACCTTCTGCTGCTTCTGCATCTGTCGGTCGCCGAGCATGCAGACCACGAAGTCCACGACCTGGAGCAGGTCGTCCAGGTTCGCCACCCCGGGGACAGTTCCCTGGCGGACGTCCAGATCCGGATGCGTCATCGCCAGCTTAGTAGGGTTGCGCGCCACGGCCCGGACCTTGTGCCCCTGTTTGAGGGCAAGTGCGGTGAAGTGCTGCCCGGTCTGACCGGTGGCCCCGAACACCAGGTACGTCTTCTGCTGAGTCATAGCGTCCAAACTAGACACTGTCTAGAATCTAGTCAATGACCAGATGGTTGGTAGGATCTCGCTCATGGCGTCCAGGCCCTTCCATCACGGCAACCTGCGGGTGGTGCTGCTCGAGCAGGCCGAGGCCATGCTGCGTGAGGGCGGGGTCGGCGGACTGTCCCTGCGCGAGCTCGCCCGGCAGGCGGGCGTCAGTCACGGGGCGCCACGCAGCCACTTCGTCGACCGCCAGGCGCTGCTGGACGCGCTCGCCGAACAGGGCTTCAACCGGCTCACCGACAACCTCAGGACCGCCCTGCGCACCCCCGGCACGCTGGAGGAGCAGGCCCGGCTGGTGGGGCGGGCATACGTCGATTTCGCCGTGCACGACGCCGCCCTGATGGACCTGATGTTCGCAGCGAAGCAGGACGCGCCGTCCGGCCCGATCCACGAGGCGGCGCTGCGCCTGTTCCAGGTCTTCGACCAGGCGCTGGCCCGGGAATCCACCCAGAGCCCGGCCGACGACGCCCGGGAACGGTTCAAGCTCCTGTTCACCGCCACGATGCAGGGCACCGCGACCCTGCTGGCATCACGGCGCATCGACCGACCTCAGGCGGAGAAACTCATCGACGACGCCGTCGACGTCCTCCTGGCATCCGAACTCGGCGGCCGTCTCCTGTCCGGATGAGGACGAGACAGCCTGAGCCCTCACAAACGTTCAGACCGCGTGAATGAACCCCGACAGCCCGTTTTCCGGTCGTTCAGCGAATCGGGTTCGCCGGGTCCGGACGAGCACCACATCGACGCCCGGACAGCCAAGCACCGCCCGCCGTACTCATCGTCGCTTACGTGGTCGAGTCACGTCACGACCGGGCCCTCCGGGGCGCCTTCGGGCCGCCCCTCCGAAGTGAGCGAGAGAGCGCAGCACCGCTCGACCGGCAGGTAATCGGTGCCGGGGACCAATGTCGGCCCTGGCACGAGCCGACATGGTGCGGATCGTGCGGGAAAGTGGCCCTGGAAGCATCGGGCCGTTCTTCATCCGGGCGATCCGGTCATGCAGTCGCGCGGCACCGGCAGACCCGTCTGGGTGCGAGCTGACCACAGGAGACGTGGTCGCGGCCATCCCGGTGGCGGTGACGACAACGGGTCCTCCTACACCTCCACGCTGAGCTGGTGCCGCCCGGCCGCGGTGGCCGGCCGGTTTACGGGACGGTGTCCCCTGATCGGCTGGAGTCTCGTACCGGCCCTCGCCCCTGGGATGGTGCATCGGACATCTACTTGCCAATCTGGCATGTAGATGTCTACTGTCTCGGCGTGGACAACATCACTGCGCAAGCCCAGGCCGACGAGGTCCGCCGCGCCTACCTCGCAGCAAGTCGACCTACTATGCCGCGCAGCGTGTGCGCCGTTTCCGCCCTCTGCGCCGGTACCGGTGTCGCACTGGTCGCCCAAGGCCAGACCGGTTGGCAGCACGTGGCGTTCCTCGCTGTAGGCGTGCTCTGCTTCGCTGCTGCCCATCTGTTTCCTACCTATGCCCGACGTCAGCGGGGGCTGCACGGCTACCGCGGCTGGACCAGAACCGAGAACACCACCTTTCTGCTGTGCGCGGTCGTGCTGGCGATCTGCGGCTTCGGGGCCAGTCCCGGACTGGTCTGGATCTTCTCAGGGCTTGGGGTCGTGACGGCGGTGGCCTGGTACGCAATGCTGCGCGGAGTGCTGGTGGCCGGTGGGCGGGTGCGCCCCTGATGGCCACCAGCCCAGGCAAGACAAGCCCGGTGAACACGGCGGCAGCACCGGCATTGGAGGAGACCTTGACGTCCGCCGTCCGGCTGCGGATGTGCGCCTACCTATCCGGCTGCGAGGAAGCTGACTTCAAGGCCGTGCAGGACTACTGCGGGCTGACCCAGCCGACCTTGTCCAAGAACGTCACCATCCTGGTCGAGCGTGGCTACGTCGAAGTCAAGAAGGTCGCCTCCGGCCGCTACACCAAGACCCGGCTGCGCCTGACCGTCAGGGGGCAGAGCGCACTGGACGGCCATGTCGCAGCGCTGCAGGACATTGTGAACAGCGCCCGCACTCATCAAACCCCTCAGTGAGATCACGCGACTTCCAGCGGTGAACGTGTCGAGGGTGGGTGACGGATGAGACTGGAATCGCACCGGTGTGTGGTCCGGTTCAGTGGCCGCGACCGTCATTTCAGTAAAGAAATTTGCGACGATTACCGCGTCCCGCAAGCTTTGTTGGCCCGAGTTTAGGGCGACTCATACGCGCGAAACCGTGCCGCCCGGCTGGTTCAGCCGGACGGCACGTCGAGAACGGACTGGACTAGCCGGCAACGCAGGTGGTTTTCAGGTCCTGAGCCATGGGCATGTCTTGGCCGTGGCGCAGAATGAAGCTGAACCGAGTCGACTTCTGGGCTGCAATCTTTGCGTTGCGCTTCACGTTGGCGAAGTGCACCTCCCCATCAGCCCCGAGCGCTTGGCCTGCCAGGTACGGGTGGCCCTGGTCTCGGACGGCAGGGCCAGGGCAACATCCCAGCCCGTGATCGCCCTGGAGCCGGCGGCCACGGTGACGCGAGCCAGCGAGGCCCCCTGTGCTCGCTTCCGCAACGACACCGTGGCGGTGCAGCTGGCGGCGCCGGGCGCTGCGGTGGGGGACGTCGTGGGCGACGTGCTCGGTGACGTCGTAGGTTCCGCGCTGGGCGACGTCGTGGGTTCCATGCTGGGCGACGCACTGGCCGACGTGCTCGGCGAGGCCGTTGACGACGCAGACGCCGGCGGCGTGGTAGCCGAGATGGACGGCGTCGCAGAGGAGCTGGGGACGGGCTGGCCGGGTGTGACCGGGGTTCCGCCGGCGTTAAAGGCGTTCAGAACCGAGGTGTAGGCGTCCTTCTTGGAACCGTCGCCGTTGAACAGCAGCGGGTTCTCGTCGCCACGCCAGGAGTCGCTGTCGCGCACACCCCAGGTGGTGATGCCGGTGCACCGGGACACGGCCAGGCAAGACTTGACCACGCTGGCGTAGGTACTGGCCTGGGTGCTGCCCTGCGCGATGTCCAGTTCGGTGATCTGGACATCGACGCCCAGGTCGGCGAAGCGCTGCAGGTTGGCCTCGTAGGTGCTGGGAACCCCGGTGCCCAGGTGGGACTGGAACCCGACGCAGTCGATCGGGACGCCGCGAGCCTTAAAGTCCTTGACCATCGTGTAGATGCCGGTGCTCTTGGCGTTGATCGAGTCGGTGCCGTAGTCGTTGTAGCAGAGCTTGGCCGCCGGGTCGGCGGCCCGGGCCGCGCGGAAAGCCGCCTCGATCCAGTCGCCACCCGTGTCCTGCAGATTCGAGGTACGCGGCTTGCCGCTACCGTCGTCGGCGTAGGCCTCGTTGACCACGTCCCAGGCGTAGATCTTGCCCTTGTAGTGGGTCGCGACCTGGGTGAGTGGTTGATCATGGCGGAGCGCAGAGCGCTCCCGCTCAATGACTTAACCCACGCCGGCTGCTGCGCGTGCCACAGCAGATTGTGCCCTCGCATCTGCTGCCCGTGGGCCTGGGCGTGCGCCAGAATGGCATCACCGGAGCTGTAGGTGAACGTACCCTGCGTGGGTTCGGTGGCATCCCACTTCATCTCGTTCTCGGCCGTGACCATGTTGAACTCGCGCTCCAGGATGGTGGTGTAACCGGAGTCGTTCAGCTTGAAGCGCGGTACCGCCGCACCGAAGTACCGGCCTTGCTCGGCCGCGGCCCCTTTCAGGGTGCCGCCAGCCTGAGCCCCCTGGGCCAGGAGTACCAGGCTCCCGGCCACCGTCGCCGCACCCACGACGGCCGCCACAATTGATGATCATGGAAACCCACCCATGGATCCATCAGGAGAGCCATAACATTCTGCCGTCAGCAACGTCGATACAGACAACGACTATAGGTGCCCCTGCGCCTTCTTCATCAATTCAATGGTCTCGGCGTATTCGCTGCGACGCCGGTCGTCCGCGCCGTCGTCGTCATTCATCTGCTGGACCACTGTGGCCACGTCGTGAGCATGAGGCTGACCTCCTCGCTGCACGAGCAGCCGGATCATGGACAGACGACGGGAGTCCACAGCGGCCCGCAGCGGCCGGTTGGCGTAGGGTTCGGTCCCGTTCACGTCGACGCCACTGTCCAGGAGCAGGTTCACCATCTCGGGGCTGGCGTAGGCGACGGCCAGGACTATTGGGCGGCTGTGCTGCGGCCAAGGCTCACCATTGACCCGCGCACCAGCCCGAATCAGCGCAGCGGCTATGCTCACCCTGTCCCGGGCGGCGACAAAGCGTAGTGGGTAATCCTCACGATGTGCCCCAATCGGCTGCTCGGGGTCCGCTCCCCGTTCCAGCAGAAGAGTCACTGCCTCGACTCGATCCGCCCAGATCGCCTTGTCCAGAGCGGTGCGGTGGTCATTGTCTTGGGCATCGACTAGTACTCCGCTATCGATGAGTTCGGTGACCCTGCCAATGTTTCCGGCCTCAGCGGCTCCAACCATCAGTTCAACAAGGTTTGCGTGCTCGTCGCCGGTCGCGGGAACGACACTCATGTGAAGTCACGATCCGAGGGATACATGGTCACAAGGTTTGCTTCCTTCTGGGTGGGATCCCCGTGGCTGGCCACAACAAGTTCGATGCCAGTCGCTTTCCCCCCGCCTACGCGCGCTGATTTTTTGCCCACGCCGCTATAGGGAAAGTCTTTTTCATAGTATCCATTGGCGTTCAGATACCAGGGGGCGCCAGTGTCTTTTACGCCGGCGGTGAAGATCTCAGCCAGCTTGTTGGCATCAACGTCCGCATTAAACAAACTTTTACTTGGGTCCGTTGTCCCGGTTGCGTAATGATACGTTCTGATATCGGCGAGCCCAGTTGATGTTATCGCCGGTAGCATGCCTTCGGGAGTCAGTTGCCAGTCCGTTGTTGATACGTTGTACAGGGAGGCGTTGCCGTAATCGGCCGTAACGGTGCAGGTTAAAACCGATCCAGCGGGGACGCATCCTCCGGAATTGCTCCAAGTTTCACCAGGTGGAAGTTCCCAAATGCTGATCTTTTGAAGCTTCCACAACCCGGAACAATTGCCAGGACCACTCGGCACCGCTTGATTGCAGGCGTATCCAGTCTTCGTTGTGGAGAGGGTCGCGCACCCAAGGCAATCCCCTGTGGCGATTGGATGCGATGTCCCTTGGGGGTCGATGGCGTACATGGTGTATTTCAGTTCGTAAACGGGTGCGCTGCAGTTAATGACCGCCTCTGCAGGCCATGCGATTTGGGTGAGCTTATTTGGATAGCGTGAGGTGTCGTACGCAGCGTTACCGTCGGCCGAAATGAGCCCGTCGCTACAATTGGTGCCCGCTGCAGCGGTCGAGGTTGTTCGCGCGGCGGCGCTTTTCGGCGTACTGACGGACTGCGCCGCCGAGCCCGTCATGGTGACGGCTCCCCCAAAGTCGGGAATCTACGGTATTGTAGGTTCTTTCGAGGCAGCCACCGCCGCTCCCACCGGAGTGAGTGACGTTGAAATTGCGGCCATGAGTACCGTTGCGAGGAGGACGACAGAAGGTTTTCGAGAGAGCATGATTCCCCTTGAAGGCGACGAGCATCTGTTTATGAACAGAGTGCAATGTGGACAAAGTTAGCAAAAGACATAAACGCCAATCAAGTGTCAAGTTTCACCTGTTGCCGGTGAACCCTTGCAGTCCCTGATACGTCGCTCACGCATTGAGCCGCATGATCAGCGAGGGGTGTGGGTCCTTTCGGGTGAGCTGATCAGGCTGCCTGGTTGTGCCTGGTGCTCGAGTAGTTTCGTTGGCGTTCCTCGGTGGTGCGGTAGGTCCAGTAGTCGCTCAGGTGTCCGGTGCTGTTGATGGCGCGGGGGGTGGGGATGGTTTCTGCGCCGGTCAGGCTCCAGCGGGCGCCGGTGATGTCCATCCGGTCCTGGACCAGATGGCGGCAGGCTCCTTCAATGAGCCCTTGTCATCCTGATCTTGGTGCCTGACCCCGGGCTCTGGACGCGAAAGAACCCCTGGTAGGACGGGGATTGTCTAGATCATCCGCACCACCAGGGGCTCCACATGCTTTCCTACCCGTCGGGCATGGCTGTGTCCAGTCGCGCCTAGAATCTGTTGTCTGCAGCGATCCGCCGAGCCCGTCGGGAGATGGGCTCACGCTGGCGCCGACTCGAGCCTGGCCGGCAGGCGCTGCTGGTCCTGGCCTACCTGCGCAAAGGTGAGACCTACGCCGATCTGGCCTGCGGCTTCGGCATCGGGATCCGCACCGTCTACCGGTACGCCCGCGAGGGCATCGACCTCCTGGCCGCCATAGCTCCCACGCTCGAGCAGGCAATTGAGGTGGCCCGGGGCAAGGCATTCGTGATCCTGGACGGCAGCCTGCTGCGCATCGACCGGGTCATGATGGCCTCGAAACGAGACCGGCCGTTCTACAGCGGGAAATGGAAAGCCCACGGCGTGAACGTCCAGGTCCTGGCCGACCCAGCGGGCCGGCTGATCTGGGTCTCACCCGCGCTGCCTGGCTCGGTGCACGACATCAGGGCCGCTCGCCACCACGACATCCTCGCCGCCCTGGACCGGGCCGAGGTGATGGCCTTCGCCGACACCGCCTACCAAGGCTCGCCCGACAACGTCCGGACCCCGCCACGAAGTCGCCGCCAGGACCCGGCCACGAAAAAGATGAAGCCACTTTCAGCAGGTCAGAAGGCCGCCAACACCGCCCATGCCCGCATCCGGGCCATCGGCGAACGTGCCAACTCCCAGCTGAAGAACTGGCGCATCCTGCGCAAGATCCGCTCCAGCCCCAGCGACTCCACCAACCTGGTCAAGGCCATTCAAACCCTTATCCTCGCAGACTGATTCGCCAGGATGACATCAGTTCAATAACGACTTATGCCACGACAGCTTTGTGACATCAAACCCAGACACGCTTCTCCCCTGTCCATGAGGTGTATCATTCATTAGCCCACCCGCAGAAAAGTCTTTTCCGATTTCCCACCTGTTTGCTTTCTGACCCCTGGGCGTCCGCCCGACCTTCAAGAATGGCCTCCGGACCTCCGGCTCATTCAGAATTCTCCGGTACATCACTTAAGTTTGATCGTCCGGGAGGAACCATTTGCGCTTCCTCAATATTCTCAATGCAACCATGCACTGCGAATGTTGTGGTTGGCAAGCTATTGCTGAACGGCCAGGAGGGGCGACCCCACTTACCCGGCCAAACCGTGGGCCACCCGCCCACCGTAGGGCACCGTTCAGCGCTTGTTGCGTCGTAGAATATTAGTAGACAACGCGGTTGAAAGAGCTACGGGCCAAAGTTCAAGGTCTGCTCGGAGTACCGCACGTGTCACAACCGGCAGCCTGACAGAAGCGGCGACCGAGCAAGGACTTGGCGGCGCTCTGCACGACCCGCATCCGGGCGATGTCGAGAACCGTTCTTCTCGCGGCTGACTGTTAAGCCTGAATCGCTGATTTCGAGGGCTGGGCGGTTGGCTCTGCATCGGCAAAGTGCGGAGCGTGGCGGCCCGAAGGGGTCACCTTCCGCACCGCCACGCTGTCAACGCTCTGTCGACTAGTCTGTGAAGTAGTCGAACTCGTTGTTCCGCACACCGGCCAGGAAGGCTGTCCATTCCTGTCGGGTGTAAAGTTGATGTCCGGCTTCCGGGTGCTTTGAATCCCGTACCGCCACCCACCCCTCCGATGTGACCGCGGACTCGACGCAGCCGTTCACCCCGGAGAACGACGACTTACGCCAGGAAAGATCCGCGAGGTCGGGCTCATGCACTCCTACTCCAATCAACTCCTATAGCCGGACACCTACCGCCAACCGGGATCCGTCAGAATTCCCGAAGCTTGGCTGCTATGAACGCCTTCGACCGGTCCGGGTCCAAGGTCTGACCCCAGAAATGCTTGAAGAAGTGCTCGTGCCGCTGGACGGGCCCTTCCTCTTCGAGAAAAAATTGACCTTGCAAGTTATCCATGTAGACCACGTCCGAGATCTGCACTTGCGGGAGGCGGAGCAGGGTGAATGCCGACAAGGCGCCGAGCAGGCTCTCCGAGGCCGGCAGCTTGGGCAGGACCCGAAGGTCGAGCACCGGCCACCGAGTGGCCTCCAACAAAAAGGACAGTTGCGCGCGCATCACCTGCGGGCCACCGACCTCAAGAGCAAGGCATTCCTCGCGCAAGATCACGCGGAAGCGCACATCCGAGCGAGCCAGTAGGTGTTCCTGCCGGACCCCACGAATCTGGATCCGCTGCGTCACCTGAGCCGCGCTCGGTCGCTTTTGGTTGTACAAATCAAGCAACTTGTTCAAATAGTCTCGGCCGTAGTCAGCCGTCTGCAACAGCGCCGGAATACTGATGACCTCGAACTGGTCGATCCCGGTGGCTGCCTCCTCGTACGCAATGAATCTCGCGTAATCGTCATCGACCTCGCTGTACTTCTCCCACCATCCCGGCTCCCGGGACCGCTGAACCAGACCGGCTAGGCGCTCGACCTCGGCCTCGTCCGCCCCGAACGCCCGGGCCAATTCCCGCACATCCCGGGCGCGGGGGACGCGTTGACCCGTCTCAATCCTGCTCACCGTTGCAGCCGAAACCTCCAAGACGTCCGCAGCATCCTCCAACGTCTGGCCGGCCTGAACGCGCAACTGCCGCAGCCGACCGCTCAGTTCCGCCCTGCTAACCACCGGGTTCGTCGGGTCGCTCATGGGCCACACTTTTCTCGCACGCTGCAGTTGTACCACTGAACCGACGCAATTTGCGTTTGCGCCGCATTCATACCGCAAGAATGCTCGCCGTGTCTTGCCCATGGCAAGCTACCACTACACCCTGAGATGGGGGTGGCGACACGTCCAGGCATTTCCCGAACCGTGAGTAACCGGGAGCCACTCGCGATCTGATGGGGAGGTGGTGCGCGGCGCGCGATCAGCCCGGTTGACTGCCCAGCGCCGGCCCGCCTTGACTGCGACACCAAAGACCGGCGCCCTGAGCGCGGAACGCCGGCAACGCCCACGGATGAGCCGGATCGTCGCGAACACATTGGTCTCGAACACCTCCTGCATGACCGTTTCGGAGGTTGCCTCGAACACCGGGAACAAGCCGATCCCAGCGTTGTTCACCACTACATCGAGCCCGCCGAAATGGTCGACCGCAACCGCCACCGAGGCTTGTGCCGCGTCCTTGTCCCGGACGTCGAGGGGATGGACGAGGAGCTGCTCGGAGATTTCACCGGTCCAACGAGCGGGATCACGCAGGGCGGCAACGACATTCCAGCCCTCGGCCAGGAACTTGGCCACAGCCCCGTGGCCGAACCCGGACGAGCTGCCGGTGACGAGAACCGCGGGGGCCATCTGTACTCCTGAAAGTCGTGCCGGAAAAAATAACCAGCATGCTCAGGGGTCTGAGGCAGATCCAAGGCCGAGTGGGTGCTTATCGTACCCTGCAGTGCGGGCATACCGAGCAAGGAGTCAACCGTTCATGACCAGCCCTGGTCCGCGGCAGCTGCGCTGTTTCGTGGCCGTGGCGGAGGAACACAACCTCACCCGCACCGCCGAGCGCCTGCTGATCTCCCAGCCGGCGCTCCCACGAGCGATCCAGGCCTTGGACCGCGTCGTGGGGGTGAGCCTGCTCATCCGGCGACTCGATCCCTCGAGCTGACGGCCGCCGGTCACGGTCTGCTCACGTTTGTCCGCCGCCTCGACCTGCGCAGGGACGCCGCGGTGGAGGACGCCCAGGCCGCCGGGCAATCGCGGTCGAAAGTCAGCGTCTACGTCTGCGACGTGGCCCTGGCCGGTACGGAACTGGACGCCGACGACTGGGTCACCAAGCCCAGACCATGACGCTGGACGACTCAACAGCAAGAACAAGCAGGGCACGGTCCTGACGTTCACGCGCTCCGAGATCGCGGCCTTCCTCGACGGCGCGAAGAAGAACGAGTTCGACCACCTCCTCGGCTGACCCACCCAACCCCGAACCCCCAGGAGGGTTGCCCCCTGGGGGTTCTGCCGCGTCCGGGATCTCACGTCACGAGAGCAAGGCGCGCAGAGGATCCTCGTCCGGCGTCGGAGGCCCCAGACTCTGTCCGGCAGCAGCTGTCAGAGGGGGCAGCTCACCCAGTCGTAGCCGGAAGGCCGGTGGCCCCGCAGCAAGGTCAGGCTCAGGAACGACGAGCTGCCAGACGCGCCCGGCCGGGCCGTCCGGATCGGCCGAGGCCAGTGAGGACGCCGTCGTGGCCACCTGCAGCCCAGGCGGCAGACCGGCCCGGGTCAAGCGCTGGTACAGGTGGCGCTCGCGGGCCGTGGACTCCAGCCAGAACAGCACCACGTGGCTGTCGCCCACCTGCTGCAGCTGACCGTACGCCGGCATCTTGGCCAGCAGGTCGGACAAGGACTCGGTGCCGCGGTCGTACTCCAGGAAGAAGGACACCTGCACCGCTTGATCGCGCCCCGGGTGGTGTTCCTGCCAGACGCCGTGCCCGTCGGGATGGATGCGCTGGGCGAAGAAGGAGGCGGTGTGGGTGGGCGACCACCAGCGTGCCAGGCGCATGTGGACGCGCCCGCCGGGTTCGTCGTACGGGCCAGGAGGCGCGCCTGAAGCCCGGGCCGCGCGCAACAGGTCGATGAACACCTGACGCTGTCCGTCGTCGTGCAGGATGATCGCGCTCGCCGCGATTTTTTCCATGCGGCGGGCCAGGGCCCGTGGCCCGGTGACCGGCTCCTGGCGGGACGCGGCGACCCAGCGTTCACCGAGGGCACCGAGTACCCAGTGCGCGGGCAGCCGCCGGCGCCCGAGGGTGCGCTGGAAGCACTCCAGCCAGCCGTGCTCGCGCAGCCGGTAGAGGCGGTTGCTGGCGGTTTTCGGCGCGTTGAACAGGACGGCGGCGATCTGCGGTGTGGTGAGCGTCTGATGCTCTCCCAGCAGGTCCAGGATCGCCTGGTCGCGCGGTTGCAGGGTGGAGGCGCGCGGCAGGTAGGACGTCACCGTCCGGCGTGCCCGGTTGGAGGCTGGGCGGGCGGCTGACCACGCCCTGGAGGACGTTGCTCGGACCGGTGGGCCGTCCGGATGCCGTCGGTCGAGGCACGGGTGTGCGCGCCCGGTGTCGCCCTCCCCCGGTAGGCAAATATCCCCTTTAAGGGATAGCCGGGGTGAGGGATCGTCCTGGGTTGGACTCACTGGTGCCTCCTGACCTGCGGTTTCTTCCCAACAGGGTTGCCTTGCGGGCGTTGCGAGGCGCCCGAGGACCGCCCGGGGGTAGCCCGGCCCTGGCCCGGCTCCTGCCCGACCCCGTTCTCGGCCTCTCCCCACTCCTCCTCGACGTGCTCGACGTCCCGGTAGTAGGCGCCCAACGGCGTCCGTTCCGACGCGGCTGATGCGGTCGGCCCGTCCGGTGTCCCGGGGATGACGGGCGCAGGGGTGGCGGCGGCCACGGCCGTGCGCAACGCCGCCAGGTCGATGCCACCCGAGCCCGGTGCTGAGGGCGGGCGCGTGCGCAAGGTGAAGGCCGGGGTCTCACCGCCGTTGACGACCAGGCGGGCCGCGGCCACATAGGCGTCCAGGCGGCTGAGATCGTCCGCCTCCAGTTCCGGCTCGGTGTGCCGGGCCAGCTGCTGGGCGTCATCGGGAGACATGGTGAAGAAGATCTTGTTGCGGGCGTTGGCCGACAGGCCCTTCTGCATCTCCCGGGACAGCTGGTCCAGGTGCTGGTGGGCCAGCACGAACGAGAGGTGATAGCCGCGGGCCTCGGCGAGCAGGTCACCGACGTTGTCGCTGAGATTGAGGACGCCGTGGGCTTCGTCGACGTAACAGCTGGCGTCACGGCGCTGGGGTTCGGGGGTGGAGGAGCGGGCCAGCGCGGCCTGCCACACCGAGGCCAGCAGGAGCGAGCCGAGCAGGCGCGCAGCGTGCTCGCCCAGGTGGCCTTTGGGCAGCCGGGCGATCAGGACGCCGCCGTCCAGGACGGCACGCATGTCGAAGGAGGAGGTGCTGCCGCCGATGGTGCGGCGGATGAAGTCGCGCAGCATGAGCGAGCGCAGCCGGGCCAGGACCGGGGAGATGGTCTGCATCTGCAGTTGCTCGGAACTGGCCTCGTAGGTGGACCAGAACCCGGACAGGCCCTCGGGGTCGGACAGGCCGCGGGTGAACTGCTTGCGGTACTGCTGGTCGGTGAACAGCTGGGTCACGTTCACGAGGGCGGGGTTGGGCCTGCGCATCAGGGTCAGGCAGGCCACGCGCAGGGCGTCGTCCATCCGGGGCCCCCAGTGCGGGTGGTAGAGGGCGGAGAAGATGGAGCCGATGTTGTCCACGACGACGTCGGCCGGTACGCCCCCGTGGGTGTCCAGCGGGTTGAAGTAGGCGCTGCCGCGGGGCAGGTCGGGGTCGATGACGAGGAGCCGGTGCAGGTGCTGGGCGGGGAAGCGGGCCAGCACGTCCAGGGCCAGGTCCCCCTTGGGGTCGATCAGCACCACCCCGCGCCCGGAGCGGATGTCGTCCAGGATCTGATGGGACAGCAGGGTCGATTTGCCGGTGCCGGTGCTGCCCATCACGTGCAGGTGCTGGCGGGCGTCCTCGGCACTCAGCGCCACCGCGTGACCGGTCTCCAGCGACCGGCCGAGGACTTTCGTGTTGCGGCCGCCGCTGGGGACTTTCACCGACGGTGGCACCGATCGGGCGCGGGCCCGGTCCAGGCCGGGCACGGCCAGGTCGGTGGGCAGGCCGGCCAGGGCGGCGACCTCGGCGGTGGAGGCGGCGAATCCGTGCCGCAGGCGCCGGCCGTCCAGGGCGGCCCCGGGCCTGGACAGCCGGATCGAGCGCAGCCGGTTCGGCAGGCTCTGGGGGTCGTGGACGCCCAGAGCCGCGACCAGCGCGCGCACGCGCGACCCCAGATGCTGCCGAACTTTGTGCTCCTCCTTGCTGGAGAGGGGGCCGGCGCTGGTCTGGACGGTGGCGACGGCGACCTGGACACCGAGCACCCACTGGGGCCCGGCGGTTTTCTCCACGGCCAGCCGGCCGGCGCGGTCGTGGTGGGGGTTCCCGGTCCGGGCTGTGTATCCCGGCAGCGGGCGCTGCCCCGGGATCGAGGTCCCGCGCGGGGACGGCCGGGTGGTGGCCGGGCTGGTCGATCGGGTGGACGCGGTGGATCGTGGGGACGATCCGCCGAGCAGGATGGCAACGATGTTGCTGATGACGTCCAGGACGATGTCGATGACGGCGATGATCACCGTCGTGGCGATCCGGGCCACGGCGTCGGCGGTGACGATGCCGCTCACGCCGGAGACGACGCCGGAGCGGACGTTGTTGCTACGGCGGGTATCGGCGGGCCGCGCGAGGATCTGGACGCAGGCGTGTTCCTGCGGCGCCAGCCGCGTGCCGACCTCGATGACCGCTCGCAGCGGGTCCTCCCCGGTCTGCTCGGTGGAGGTGACCGGGTACCACTCGGGCATGACCGGGGTCAGCACGACGCCCGCCTCGTGAACGACCTTGGCGCCCGGGTCGGCGTGGACGCGCTCGCGGCGTCCGCGGGAGGCAGCCGGCGAACCCGGCGCATCCGGGGAGGCGTATGAGGGGGTGGGTATCAAGGTGGGCGGCAGTGGGGCGCTGGCCGGGCGGATCTGCGCCGAGGCTCCGGGCCAGGCGGCCCGCACGGCTGCGGCCACGTCCTGGACCGGCACGAAGCCGGGCACCCAGAGCACGATGACCAGTTCGCGAGCGTGCCAGCGGTATTCCAGGGCCACGTGCGGGGTTCCGTAGATCAGCCGGCGCCAGCCCGAACGCCTGAGCAGTCCGGCCAGGTGGGACCACAGGCGGGCGGCGCCGGTCGGCTGAACCAGGCGCGGGGCGCGGATGACCACCTCCTGCGCACCGTCGACCATCCTGCGCTCGCGCCAGCGCCGCAACCGTTCCAGGACGCCTCCGCCCGGCAGGCATTTCAGGGCCACCCCCGTGGCCAGGGCGGCCCCGATCAGAGCCACCAGCAGGGTCACGTCTGCCGTGCCGGGGTGAGCGATCCAGTGCAGAAGGGGGGTGACGTCGATGGGCATGCTCGGCGGGGGAACGTACAAGGGGTCGGGCGACGACGGCGCCCCCTCCCCCAGGTTCACTGCGCTCGCTGCGCGCTGGAACCCACCCGTTGCGGCCGGGGTCAGGGCGAGGGTCCACCCCGCCGGTGCACGGGAAGTCAGACGGGACGTCAGATGGTGGACGCAACGGTGCACGGCAATCTCCTTCATTGTTTTCGATGGGGCGGTTCACCAGCGGTCCGAGGGGTCATGACCGCGGGCTGTTCGAGCGGTCAGGGCGCACCGGATCGGTGTGGTGAGTGGGGTCATGACCGTGACCTGAGGTGTCATGCCCGTGAGAGCACGAGGGGTTCATGACCTGGCGCATGACCCGGACCTGACCCTGCTCCGGGGGTGGCTTCGGAGGTTTCGGTGGAGCGCTGATCCCCTTGCCCACCTGGGCGCCGGCACCTGCCTTGCCGACATGGCATGAACCTGCAGGTCAGATGACCCGTTCTGCTCCGACCGCTGACCTCATGACCCTTGCGGGCTCACGGTCAGCCGCTGCCAGCTGCGGTGGAGTGAGCCTGGCGGGCCTTGCTGATGTCCCGTTTGATCGTGGCCTCGCTAACTCCGAAGTGGGTCACGCCGGCCTGCACCACGTCGGTCCACCGGTGACCCTCCTGCACCCACCGGGCGATGACCGCCGACCGTTCGTGACCCGGCAGGGCGGTCAGCGCCGACGGTCCCGGATTGCTCGATGAACCCGCGGACGTGTGGGTTCCCGTCCGGTCAGAATTCGGCCTGGGGTTCGGCCCGGAGGCGGGCCCGGCGCCCGGACCGGACCCTGGCTGGGGACCGGCCGGACCTGCCGCCGGCCCCGCCGCCGTCCGGGACGAGGATCGCTCCCCCGACCCGGCAGAGCCCCGGCCTGCCCCAGACCCCCGGCCTCGAGATTCGGCCGACGACCGGGTCGACCCCGGACCGCTCTGACCCGACGGACCTGAGCCACCGGCCTGACCGGCCTGACCGGCCTGACCTGGCTGACCGGCCTGACCAGACCGGGTCGAGGAGCCCGATCGCCCCGGGCGCCGGTGCGGCAGCTTCCAGGATTTGGTGTCCGCGATCGCGAGCAGGAAGACCAGGGACACCGGTGGCACCAGGGCGAAAGCCTGGGCCCACGGCAGTCTCGCCGCCCACGACTGCTCATCAGCCGCGGCCAGGTTGGCCAGGAGGATGAAGGTCAGGGACACCGCCAGGACCACCGCCGGGGTCAGGGCATCACGCCCGGAGCGACGACGGAACTCGTACGTCGCGACGGCGGCCTGCCATTCCAGGCTCCCGGCGACCGTCCACACCAGCAGGCCGTTGACCGCCACGTGCGGGTAGGCGCCCACCCGCAGGATGTGCGCCGCCGACCCGGCGTAGGCGACGGCGCTCAGAACCGTGATGGACACGGCCATCAGGGTCCGGTCAGCGTCCTCGCAGAGCCAGGCCCAGACGCGTGACGGGGCAGATCGGTGCTGCTCAGACGGGTCAGACATGGCAATCCTGGTCTCGGCGAGGACGGATGACAGAAGGGAAGGGCGGGCGGCTGTGCCTGGCCGGCCTCAGTCGGCCTCAGTCGGACTCAGTCGGACTCAGTCGGCCTCAGTCGGACTGGGGAGACGGTGACGGCACGAGCCCCGCGATCTGCGCGAGGTCCAGGGTCGAGGCGGTGAAGGCGCTGGTCATCCGCCGCTGGGCCAGCAGCACCGCCGGCTGCGGCAGTCGCGACATCACCGCCGGCGTCTGCTCGTACCCGATGCTGCCCCGGGACAGGTCGTGCACGGCCAGACGTGCCCGCTGGTGCAGCGCGTCCACGGACGCCGTCGCCACGTGGTGAACCGGATGAGCCCCGTCGGGCGCCTCGAGCACGTCCGCGTGAACAAGGGGCGGGACGTGATCGTGGTTGTAGGCGATGCGCACGTTCACCGCCCACTGCAGGCTCTGCACCCGCGCAGCCGGCACGAGGCTGGTGCCGCCGTTCACGGCGACCGGCCCGCGCACCAGCCAGGCGCGCGCCACCGGCCGGGCCAGCACCTGCAGGCACATCTGCTCGTCATGGGGCTGTACCCCTGAGCCGACCAGCATCATGGCGTGCTGCAGGCGATCGTCCGCAATCTCCAGCCCGGGCAGCGGATAGCTGCCGGGACGCAACGGATTCAGGTCGAACCCCAGGTCCACGTCGCCGCCGGCCTCGTCCGCGCGCAGTAGCGAGTCCGGTGGCAGCGTCCCCTCGATGGACCCGCGGTCCACCGGGTGAATCGGCAGAGGAGCCGTCTCGGGCCGGATCATCACCTGGGCCTGCGGCCAGGCTTCACCAATCGCATCGCCAACCGCCTGCACCGGAACCGTCGCCGGCACCCACAGCACCGTTGACAGCTGCGAGGGCCCGTTCCAGCGGTACTCCATGCTGATGAGCGGCGTGCGCCGGGCCAGCACCCTCGAGCGGCCCGGGCCGGCCAGCAGTTCGCCCAGCTGCGTCCACAAGACCCAGGCGCCCTCGACACCCCGCGGGGCGCCCGGGGCGGTGATCACCACTTCCTGCGCGCCAGGATTGACATGATCGCGGCGGCGGGGCCAGCGCCGCCCCGGCGAGCGGCCGGACGAGCGGCCGGACCGCGTCAACGGTGAGCCTTCTTGAAGCTGGCCGTTCAGGGCGGGGCCGGGGTTGGGGGTGCGGTTCATGAGCGTCTCCTTCGATCGTGTACGGGCGTTTCTCGGGAACAGCGAATGGCGTGCGGACAGCACGGACCTCCTGAAGCGGTGACTGCAAAGCCAGGAGTGGATGGGAATTCATCACCGGACTACCGCTGATGCGCAGCATCTTTCAGCAACGGTAGAGAACTCGGAACTTGTAAAGCAGCCTGCAGAAGGCCATCCGTAGGCCAACTGGTCGTTCTTTCGGCGTATCACCCAAAGACTGACGCCGGCCATCGGTGCACTCCGGTAGGCGGTAGGCCCACCGTGGGGCCCACGGGCAGCCTGCGATAGGCCTTCTCGCAGGCCTACGGTTGGCCTCCGGGAACTGCTCACGCCGGCGTCGACTGCTCGCCGGGGCGAGCACCACCGACGTGCGGCCCTGCCCATGCTGCATGCTTTCGATTCCCGGACAAGCCTTTCTGTCAGGTCCGTTGGGCCGGTTGGGTTGTTGGTTGCCTTCGGCGCCCCTCGTTGGCTGGTTGGATCGGTTGGTTGGATCGGTTGGTTGGACCCGTGAGAACCCGTTGACAGGCCTGGGCCTCGGCGGCCTCCGTCAGATCCCCCGGTCGTCGCCGGCCTGACCCGACCGCTGGACCTCCGGCCAACGCCGAGGAAACCCATCCGGGAACCGTTGGACTGCTGGCTTTCGACCCGTCCCTCGTTACTTCGTTGCCTCGTTACTTCGTTGCCTCGTTGGTTCGTCGCCTTGTTGGTTGGTTGCCTCGTTGGTTGGTTGCCTCGTTGGTTGGCGCGGTTGGATGGTTGGATCGACCGGCGCAGCACGGGCGAAAGGGTCGCAGCCGCTGGACCTCCTGAAGGAGACCAACGGCCCCCTACGGCGGACTCCTCGATCTTTGCGACGGCATGCTCGCTCCCCGGGCCGTTCAGGACTGGATGCGAGAAGCAGTCAACGTCGTGCTGGTTCCACGACTTGTTCCACTTTGGCTTGACCTGCACAGACGCGGCCCTGAAAACCCCTGGCAGCATCCGCCGCGCAGGTTGTTACGGGGATCCGATGAGCCGTTTCCTCTCATCAAACGCACGCCAACCGACCGGTGGCACTCCCCCCGGCGGCCGACTCCTGGTGTTCGCTCGCTCTCGCCGGGGCGTGGACCGACTGACACGCGTCCACTGGGCCGCCGTCTGCTCCCCGTGTCCAGGAACACGATCATCGACCCGCAGGCAGGGAAGAAGACCCTTGAAAGGTGCCGTCACGATCGTGTTCGGTGCCGCCAGCCCGTTGCTCGAGGGCATCGGCGGGTCTACCTCAAGGACAGCGACGTCGCCGTACTCGACGACGAGGTCCGCCTGATCACCGCTGACAGCATCCCGTCCGACGCGAACTCCGCCGTGCTCGCCCCTGAGGACGCGAGCCGGCTGTGGGGAGGTGAGCCAGAAGCTGCTCGCCTGATCTTCGATCCCGTGCCGCCCGCGAGCTCATCAACCGATGAGCACCATCAGTAGCGACGGGGCGTGCCGTAGGGTCGGTGCGGTGGATGTCGAGATGGACGTGAACGCCACCGCCGCCGCCCTCGCCGTTCCGATCGACGACGTCGAGAAGGTGTCCCGGCTCGCCGGTGACCGGCCGTCGGCGCCACTCCCGGCGAAGGCCGACGTGCCCGCTCTCCTCGACCGGCTGGCGGTGCCACCAGCCGACGCGGCCGAGATCCTGAGCGCCTGGCCCGACGCCGAATCCCCCCACTGGACGCCGGAACTGCGGTGGCTGCTCGACCGCTCGACCGCGTTGGTCCGGGCCGATCTCGGCGGCTCCAGTTGGCTGTCACCCGGACCGGAACTGCCGCGCGAGCGCGGGCCGGCCTGGCGCCATCTCTACGTCTACGCGTACCTGGCCCTGGTCGACGTCACCCTGCAGTACCACCTCGACCACGCAATCCCCGAGACCGTCTCCTGGGCGACGCTGGCCGATCTGGGCCGCAACCTGGCCGTCGACCGGCGGATGCACGGCGAGGGCTGGCCCGTGATGCAGGCCTGGCTAACGCTGCACACGCGCGGTGCCGTGTACGAGCTGGGCCGCCTGCAGGCCCACCGCGGCGGCGCCACCATCGACCTGCACGTCCCGGACGCGGGGCCCCTCACCCCGGCGGCGGTCACGGCGTCCCTGGAGGCAGCCCGGGCCTTCTTCCCCCGCCACTTCCCGGACGAGCAGTACGCAGACTTCTCCTGCGGGTCGTGGCTTCTGGACCCGCAACTGCGCGAGTACCTGCCTGAGGAGTCCAACATCATCCGGTTCCAGCGCCGGTTCGAGCTGGAACCCTACGAGGCGCCGGAGGGTCTGGACTGCGACGTCGAGGTGCTGCGGTTCGGATTCCGCTCTCTCACAACATCCCTCGACCAGCTGCCGCGGGACACGGTGCTCCGGCGGGCGCTGATCGACCACCTGCAAGCCGGACGCCACTGGCAGTGGCGCCGGGGCCGGTTCCCGATCGAGCGCACGAGTTCGGTATGACGCTCCCTGAGGCACCGTCACCGTGACGCCGTCCGCCTCATGGCCTCCTGCGCCCCGAACAGGGTCACGACGTCGTCCCGATCAAAAAGATCGAGGCGGGCCCACCGGGTTGCCGAGATTCGGGGGCGGCGAACCCAGAACGCCATCGGGCGAAGAGAAGACATGCCTCGGGGACGCGGGCAACGACGTGATCCGGATCGGCGGCAGGGGCACCGTCCACGCCTACGGTGGCCCGGCAAGCGACAAGCTCTACGGCGGGGCGGGAACCGACACATTGGTTGGTGGCCAGGGCAAAGAGCGTCATCGTGCGGGTCTGACCCCGCAGCCCCATGGCCCCGTCCCCCGCCGGCAGACTCAGGTGCCGCAGAAGGTCTGGTAGGCGCCGAATTCCGGCGGAGCGGCCACCGCATAGCGTTCCAACCCCGGTCGTTCCTCGTAGGGACTCGTCACCGCGTCCAAGAGCCGTTCGAGCGGGGCGAGGTCGCCGTCGGTGGCAGCGGCCAGGGCCTCCTCGACCAGGTGATTGCGCGGGATGTGAACCGGGTTGATCGCGTCCATCAGGTCTGCTTGCGGTTCCAGGGCCGTCCACCGGGCCAGCCAGGTATCGGCGGTCGTGGGGTCGGGGAACAGGCGGCGGGTGGGCTCGGCATCGCCTCGGGCCGCTCCGGACAGCGAGCGGAAGAAGGACGTGTAGTCCAGCCGGTTCGCTTGCAGCAGGTCGAGCAGGTCGTCGGCAAGCTCCTTGATCGCTGCCCGGTCGAGGCCGTCGGCCAGGCCGAGCTTGGCTCGCATCCCGGACACCCAGGCGTTCTCATACTGTCCGGCGAACCCGTGCAGGGCCTTCACGGCCAGCTCGACCGCCTTGTCCTGGTCGTCGTCGATGAGAGGCAAGAGGGTCTCGGCGAGCCGGGCCAGGTTCCACTCGGCTATCGCCGGCTGGTTGCCGTAGGCGTAGCGACCGCCGTGATCGATCGAGCTGTAGACCGTGGCCGGGTCGTAGACGTCCAGGAAGGCGCACGGCCCGTAGTCGATGGTCTCACCGGAGATCGTCATGTTGTCGGTGTTCATCACCCCGTGGACGAAACCCACCAGCATCCACTGAGCCACCAGCGCGGACTGGGCCGTGACCACGGCCTCGAAAAAAGCCAGGTACTGACGCTCGGCCTGGGTTGCCGCGGGATAGTGACGGCTGATTGCGTGGTCGGCCAGGCGACGCAGCAGTTCGGTGTCACCGGTTGTTGCGGCGTACTGGAAGCTGCCCACCCTCAGGTGGCTACTGGCGACCCGAGCGAGAACGGCTCCAGGGAGAACGGTTTCGCGCTGCACCGGGCGTCCGGTGGCGGTCACGGCCAGCGATCGGGTGGTCGGGACACCCAAGGCGTGCATGGCCTGGCTGACGACGTACTCGCGGAGCATGGGGCCGATCACGGCCAGACCATCCCCACCGCGGGCGAACGGCGTCCGCCCCGAACCCTTGAGGTGCAGGTCGCGCGTGGCTCCGCCGGCATCGGTCAGCTCGCCGAGCAGGAGGGCACGTCCGTCGCCGAGCCGTGGGGAGAACCCTCCGAACTGGTGCCCGGAGTACGCCTGGGCCACCGGGGTGGCGCCGTCCGGCACGTTCGTTCCGACCAGCAGATTCAGCCCCTCAGAGGTGCGCAGCCAGGCCGGGTCGAGGGCCAGCTCGGCCGTTAGAGCCTCGTTGAGCACCAGCACGCGGGGGTCGGAAACGGCTTCACCGGTCCAGGGAATTGCCATCTCCGACAGCTGCCGGGCGAATTGGTTGTCCAGACGGAACGTGGTGGCCGGAGTGACGCTCATGGTGTCGAGACTACGTCGGGCTTTCAGGTGAGCCCGTCGGCATGCCCCCGGATGACCGTGTTCAGCGTTCGCTGCCCCTGGAAACACGCCCAGGCCGACTCCAAGAAGAACGGCGCGGTGGACGTGCTGCTGCAGTACTCCGCCAAGAAGTGGCACGTCCGCGACCTCGGCACCAGCCAGGTCGGATGCGGTGTCGCCCCGAAGAAGCTGCTCAAGGCGATGGACCAGGACTGCTCGTAACCGTTTGAGGGCAGGGGCGTCTCCTCAGGCACCCCTGCACTGCTTTGTCTGCCCCCGGCGCCACTCATAGGTGATGCGCCGCCCCGCAGCAGCGGGACGGCGCATCACCGGCGAGCATCAGAGGCTTACTGCCACTGCTGCTGGGCCTGGTCGGCGTGACACTCGGCCAGAACCTCCTGGGCCCACTCGCCCGTCGTGGTCAGGCACCGGTGCCGGCCCTGCAGCGTCCACGCCCCCCAGCTCTTGAACGTGTACTTCTTGGCCCCGTTGACGGTGGTCACGAAGACCTCCCACATCTGGTACTCGCCCTGGTTGCAGCCGCGGATCCAGGCGGCTCCCGTGTTGGTCGCGTTGCTGTCGAGGCAGGTGCCGTACCGGACGTTCTTCAGCTGGATCAGTGAGTGGTTGGACGGGCTCTTTCCTCGGCTGATGGTGGTCCAGCGGTCACTGAGTTCACCATCGGTGAGGGTGCACCCCTCGTTCACTGCCGCGTTGGCCCCGGCACCGATCGCCCGCAAACAGCCGCCGTAATAACGGTTCTGATAGTACGACCCGGTTTCGGAGGCGGCCTGCGACGGCAGGGCCGTCATCATTCCGGAAGCCACCACCAAGAGGGCTGCCATGAGGACCGTTACCCAGGACCGGGCGGCCCATCGCGCCTTCACGAATTGCACCAAGACTGTCTCCCCACCCGCAGAAATGGTCGATGTGACCGATTGGTAGGGATCTTTACATATCCTGTGCAGGCGACACCACCCCCTTCTCAGGCGTCGAAATTGGTGCTAGAGAAACCTTCTCCGAGCGGTCGACGGTGAGTGCGCGAGGGGCATCACGCGCGGGCAGTCAAGGACATCGTCGTCGAGCGGTATCTCAGCGCGCTGCCCATGCAACGTCTCGGCCTCCCCCACCCTGCCGGTGGGCCACTCGGGTCACTGAAAATTCTCGGGAAGGCCCTGCACTGCTTCTTCCGGTTGCCGTCAGGCGCGTGAGTCGTGCTCCCGGTCCAGAAGCGCGGCCGTGATCATGCAGCCTCCCGAACCGGGAAAACTGCATGATCACGGCCAAGAGCGTTGACGGCGAACCGATCTCAGGTCCGTGCGTAGATCACCGCCCAGTCAATCTTGATGTGCCCCGATCCGGTAGGCCGGGAACTCGACGCGGACTCGGACTGCAGAACCCAGTGCATCGGGTAGCTGGACACCTTCTTCGTGAAGCTCCCGACCAGGTTCCCGTCGAGGTAGTACTTGACCGAGTTGGGCAGCCACTCCGTCGTCGCGGTGTGCCAGCCGGAGGCGAAGTCGACGCCCGAGGGAGCCCAGTCCTGGCCTCCGTTGGGGTCGGCGTAGTGCATGAAGCCGTCCATCGTCCCGGTCAGATCTCCCTCGGGCCAGTCGATCTCACCATGAGCGGGCCACTGCTCGTCATCCGGCCACAGCAGCCAGGCGGATTTCCAGCCCGTCGTTCCCGGGTCCACCTTGAACCTCACGTCGTACCGGCCGTAGGTCTGAGCGCTGGTGCGGGGCAGGATCGCCGCGGAGTACGCCTGGCCGTTCTCGCTGTGCAGGTAATAGTCCGCCGTACCGCCCGACGCCGAGACGTCCTTGACGGAGTTCCACACGGCGCCACGGTTGGTGTCGGGGTGGTTGGGGTCGGTGTAGTCAGACCACTTGGACGCGTACGGGCCCGGCCAGCTGCCGAGCGCAACGTTGCTGGTGAAGTCCTCGGTGAAGACCTGCCGCCAGCCGGTCAGGTTACCGACCGGCATCGGGACGCCGGATGGGCTACTGCTTGCGCTCGTGGTCACCGTGGCCGAGGCGGCCGGCCCCGTTCCGTTGGCGTTCTGAGCCGCCACCGTCAGGTGGTAGGTCGTCCCTGGCTGCAGCAGATTGAATGTCACGCTCCTGGTCGTCGCGTCGGCCGTGCCGCTCCAGGGGCCTGTTCCCTGGGCATCCGTGCCATCGCGCCCATAGGTGTATCCCGTGATGGCCGAACCACCGGTGCTGGAAGGCGCCGACCAGGTGAGGGTGGCCGACGTCCCGCTGGTGGTGGCGCTGACGCCCGTCGGCACGCTGGGTGCACTCGCCGCCGCACCCTGCCGGTAGTCGCCCATGGTCGTCCGCCAACTGGTGTTCACGGAGGATCCAAAGCTCCCCTCCTGCAACACGTGTGCTGTCGTGGCACCGGCGGGTGCCGTCACGGTGGCGGTGACCGGTGCCCAGGTCGTGCTGGTCAGCGTGATTGCCGGACCGGCCGACTCACTCAGGTAGGACCCACTGCTGCCGTACCACTCCACGGTGATCTTGGCTGTGCCCGAGCCGTTCAGCAGGCGGTCGCGGGCCGAGACCGTCCAGACCTGGCCGGGGGCGACCGTGATCTGCGGCATCCACAGCGATCGCCCGGTGGTGGCGAACGCCCAGTTGGCGCCGGTCAGGTCGGTGACGGCGGCCCGGCTCACCGTTCCGGAGTCGAGGGCTCCCCAGCCGTTCAGGTTGCTGGCCAGCACCGGGTTGGAACACGAATTGTCGCCGGCGGCCTGACTGGTGGTGGTGACACCGACCAGGCCGGCGCCAACCAGGGCGACGGCGGCCACGATGGATCTCCAGTGCATGAGCGGACTCCTCGATACTCAGTGGTTGCGGGAGTGGAAAGGCCAGGCCATTGCAACCAGGCCGTCCGGACTCCCCCAGTGCGCCCCTGGACTTCTGCGACAACGCCACGGTGCCGGAGCACTTGGGCAGGATGCTGTTCGGTTTTCAGAATGAGTGACGCTCGTGGGCACCGACCACGGCGACGGACGGCGATGAGTGCGTCGCCAGTGCCAGGGCAATCGACTCGTTCGCCGCCGGATGATCAAGGAATCGTGCGAGGATCACGCCTCAAACCCCGGAATGACCGACCTGTTCCCGAGGATGACGGTGGCCCTGGTTCGCTACGACAAAGATGCCTGGCAATTGGCCCCTGGTGAGGCCCTGACTTTCGGCCGTGCCGCCGAATGCGACATCCGGCTTCCCGACGATCAGCATCTCTCCCGTCGCGCGGGCACGCTGATGGGGCACGAGGGGTACCTGGTGATCCGCAACGACTCGGCGTCCAAACCCATTGCCTTGCGCCCGCCGACCGGCGAGGACCGGGTGATCGAACCGGCCGCCGCGACCACCTCGTTGCCCCTGCGTCACTTCGACCTGGTCCTCTATGCGGCCGGCGGCGCCCCGCTGATGCTCAGGATCGACGCCGGACCACCGCCCACGGCTCCGGACGGGCTCTCGGGCCGCGCGGCCAGCACGGTGACCACGCCCATCAACCTCTCCCCCACCCAGCACCGCGTTCTCCTGGCCCTGTGCGAGCCCATGCTGACCCTGCGGGGCCCGGCTGCCCGGCCGGCAACGTACGCCGAGATCGGCGAACGCCTGGACCTGCGGCAGGGATACGTCCGCAACGTGGTGAAGGCCCTCCGGGAGTCCCTCACCGGGTACGGTCTGGCCGGGCTGAGCAGCGATGCGGAGAACTCGGCCATCGAGGACTTCCGCCATGCCCTGGCCCAGTGGGCCATCCGCAGCGGCTGGGTGAGCCCGGACCAGCTGGCCGAACTGGAAACCCATGGTCCCCGAGCCTGAAAACACCGATGAACAGGTGACGATCGGTGGCCCGAGGCTTGCGCCCGAGGTCGGTGAGGGCACGCTCTACGTCGGGCCGCCTGAAGATCCGGACCGCTACGAGCTGCTGGGCGGAGGTACGCGCGGCGGCGAAGGACGCACCTGGCGGGCCAACTACCAAGGTGGCCTCAAACGTCCTCTGGTCGAGGCTGTCAAAATGCTCTTCCCACCGGCCGGACGCTCCGGAGAGTGGCCGAGTCCCAGTGATCTTCGGCGCTGGCACGACAACGCCGCCCTGTTGCGTCATCTGGCCCAGCCACACGTCGTCCAGTTGCACGACATCTTCGGCGGGGACTTCCCTCACACCAAGGGAAGTTCGAGCAACGTACAGTCGGTGGCCTACCTCACCATGGAATGGGTGGAAGGTCCGACGCTCGCCGAGCATCTTCACGACCAGCCGGTTACGTCGGCATCTCTTGCCGAGCGTCTCCAATACGTCCACGACATCGCCACCGCCGTAGCCAGCCTTCATTCGTCCACCCGCTCCTCCGGCAACCCTGTGCTGCACCGCGATCTCACGCCAGCCAACTGCATCGTGCACGCCGATCGTGGCATCGTCCTGATTGATATCAGCACGATGCGATTGGTGGACGACGGTTTCGATCCGTTGGGCCGTCACACCCCGGCGTACACAGCGCCAGAGGTCCTGCGCGCCCCGCATGCGCCGCGACTTCCCTCATCCGACCTCTACGCCGTCGGCGCTGTCACCGTCTTCATCCTGACCGGCCGCCCTCCGGAAACTATTCTCGAGAGTGAACTTACGGAACTGCTCGAAGAGGCTGGATCTCGAGAACCCAGAGCTGCCGTGCGCCACCTGCTGCGGTTACTCGACCCGGAGCCGGACCTACGACCGAGCGACATCCTGACCTGGAGCCGAACCCTCAGGTCCCTGGCCTCCTCCCGATCTCGGCAGCGCTCCGTCCTGGTTCCCGCGGCCGCCGTGGTCGCCGCCGGCCTGGCCATCACCACCGCGGCGTACGCCATGAACCAGGATCAGGACCCACCCAAGAATCTTGGCGCGGCCAAGGCAGCCACCAACACCACACTCGGACCGGTCCGCGACGCGTCCAAAGGCATCTCTCCCCATGACTTCTTCAGCACATCCGGCCGGATCATCACACCCGTCACCAAGCAGAAGGTGCGCGACTGCGAGTACGCCACCGGAACGGCCGCCCCGCTGCCACCGGGCCAGACCCTGATTGTCACCCAGCACAACCGCAACGAGTCCGACGACATGCGCTACCTGCAGGTCACGTACGACTACAAGAAGCCGGAGAAGCTCACCACCTGGCGCACGGCCAACTATTTCAACGATCAGGCCGTCGGGCAGGACCTGGTGCTCGAACTCATCGAGTTACCTCTTACCTCAGCCCTGGAATCGGCCGATGCCAACCATGGGTATGACCTCGGAAGTGCACTGGCCGGCCAGGGCAAAGTGATCGCCGCGGTCACCGTCACGCACGTCAAGGAGCACAACCCTCGGTACCCCTGCCCCGGGCCGGGATCAGCGCCGTGAAGTGTAGAGGCGCACTGTGAGCGGTCTTTGCCTCTGACTGCAATAGGGATCGTCACCGATCCGCAGGACAGAGAGAAGGACACCCATGAACAGCCATCACTTCCAGCCAAAGCCACGCATGGCCCGGCTCCTGACCGCTCTGGCCGTCGCCCTGGTCGCCGCGTTCGTCGTGGTCCCGGTGGGACCGGCCTCAGCCGCGGCCAACACCGATCGCCTCAACGGCGGCGAGAGCCTCGGCGCCGGCCAGCAACTGATCTCCCCCAACGGCCAGTTCGTCCTGGTCATGCAGGGTGACGGCAACCTCGTCGAGTACGCGCCCGGCAACCGGGCTGTCTGGGCCAGTGGCACCAACCGGCCCAACTCCATCGCCCTCATGCAGAGCGACGGCAACCTGGTCGTCATTGCCCCCGGCAACGTCCCGGTCTGGAACGCCGGCACCAACGGCAACCCCGGCGCCGACGTCGAACTGCAGAGCGACGGCAATATCGTCGTCTACGCCCAGGGACACATCGCGAAGTGGTCCACCGGCGCGCAGACCGGCGGCAGCTCCCTGGCCGACCGCATCGTCACCGTGGCCAACAACGAAGCAGGCAACGCCAGCCACAACCACGAAACCGGAACCAACTGCAACTTCTACTCCGGTGCCCTGGGCGTAGGCTCGCCGTGCGCGAACGGCTGGCGCGCCCAGGACTGGTGCGCGGACTTCCTGCGCTGGGTCTGGGGCAGCGGCGGCGCCAACACCGGCGGCCTGAACTCGCTGGCGATCAGCGCCCAGACGTACGGCACCAACCACGGCACCTGGCACGCCGGATCGGCGCTGAGCGGAGTCCAGCCCGGTGACGCCATCGGCTACAAGTACGGCGGCAGCACCAGCGACGACCACGTCGGCATCGTCGTGGCGGTGGGAACCTCGTCGGTCACGACGATCGAGGGCAACTACTCCAACGCCGTCACCCGGCGAACGGTCAACCGCAACAGCTCGGACATCTCCGGGTACGCCCGCCCGGTTTCCTGACTCTTTCTGCTGGGTGCGCCGCGCAGACCCACTGTGGGTCTGCGCGGCGGCTGACTGAGGCGGACATCGGACGGCAAACTGCCTCGACCTGAATGCCCAGCCCGGGGTAAGTGCCCACCACGGGCGCGCCCGCCGTCCACCAGCAGTCGGCGGACTCGAGAGCCTTCGTTTCACTCGATCCAGACGCAGTCACCATCGTCGGCAAGGACATCGATCTGGATCATGTTTTACAGAGTTGGCACACATGATCGGAGGGTCGGACGAGCATAATTAGCTGTTCAGCACCTAAACCCGCACCCGGCCCACCGTTCCTGCGGAACAGAGGCGGCAGTCAGGCAACCCGAGGCGGGGTGACGCCGTCGTACCAGTTCCGGATCGCCCCCATCCCTTCCGAGCGCTCCCCCTGAACACGGATCGCATCGAGGTCGGTCAGCTGATCAGGACTCAACGCAACGAATGCTGCGGCCGCGTTCTGCTCCAGGTATCGCTCGCGGCGCGTCCCCGGGATCGGGACGACGTCGTCCCCCTGGTGCAGCAACCACGCCAGCGCGACCTGACCGGGTTCGGCCTCGACCTCGGCCGCGATCCGGCGGACGGTCGCCAGCGTGGCCTGATTGGCGTCGAAGTGCTCCTCCGAGAACCACGGCACCTGCCGGCGGCTGTCACTCTCGCCCATCTCGTCCCGGGACGTCATGGTCGCGGTGAGCGCACCGTGACCGAGAGGGGACCAAGGGACGACGGCGATGCCGAGTTCCCGCGCTGTCGGGAGGATCTCGTCCTCGATTCCCCGCTGCCACAGCGACCATTCGGTCTGCACCGCGGTGATCGGATGGACGCTGTTCGCCCGGCGCAGCGTGTCAGCAGCGGCCTCGGACAAGCCCAGGTGACGGACCTTGCCTTCCGCGACCAACTCCGCCATCCAACCGACGGTGTCCTCGATAGGTATGTCCGGGTCGATGCGGTGCGCGTAGTAGAGATCGACGTGATCAGTGCCAAGGCGACGCAACGACTGATCGAGCTGCTGGCGCATGTAGGCACGCGTCCCATCGATCTTCGGCGCCACGTTCGCCTCCGTAGGCAGCCGGATGCCGAACTTGGTCGCGACGACGAAGTCGCCCCGATGCCCGGCCAGCGCGCGTCCGAGGATCTCCTCGCTCGGCCCGTAGACGTCGGCGGTGTCGATCAATGTCACCCCCAGCGCGGCGGCCCGGTTCAGGATGACGCGCGCGCTGGCGTCCTTGTCGTAACCGCTCTGACCGTAGACGTCGGCGAAGCTCATCGCGCCATACCCGACAGCCCCGACGCGCAGGCGCTCCGATCCGAGGGTGCGGGTGGGAATTGGTCCAGCCATGGTCCTGCCTCCTGGTTTCGGGGCGAGCGACGCGGCAGCATGCTCTAAGTCCCCAAGCGAGGACACCATAAGTCCCCACCCGAGGACATGACAAGTCCCCAGCCGCGGACCGCGCCTGTCCAGTGCGTTAGCCTCGATACATGGCCGAGACCCCGCCCCCGCGCGCACGCCCGCGCGACGCCGCGGCGACCAGGCAGGCCATCCTCGACTCCGCTCTCACCGCGTTCAGCCGTTCCGGCTTCGACGGGACCGGGACACGCGAGATCGCCGGGAACGCGGGCGTCGACCCGCGCCTGATCACCCGGTACTTCGGGTCGAAGGAAGGCCTGTTCACCGAGGTCGTGGCCCAGCTTTTCCAAACGTCACTCATCGGCGTGAGCGGCACCAACCGGGCTGCCGCCCTGGACTCCCTCACCCTCGAGCACGACGACCCCGACCCGATGCTGCTCATCCTGCGCTCGGCATCGAATCCGCGGGCCGTGGAAATCATGCGGGAGCGTCTCGAAGCCAGCTCGCAGCAAGAGCTCGCCGGCCGACTTCCCGGGGACGACGCGACGGCGCGGGCAGCGCTCCTACTGTCGATGTGCACCGGCGTGCGAATGTTCCGCAACATCATCGGCGACACCGCGTTCAAGCACGCCGATATCGATCAGCTCGCAACATTTCTCGAGCGAGCGCTAGACGCTGTTGCCGCCGGGAACAGCGACGGCGGCGTCATCAAGTAGCGACGGGTCATTCATGGACTCGTGCTCATTGGACAGCAGAACCATCAGCGAGCATGACCTCGTCGAAACCCAGCGCCTGTCGCCGTGACTGCAAAGCAGTGACAGCAAGACCACCGTTACGTGTCAACATTTTTCGGGGATATCCTGATTACATGACGCAGAAAGCCAGCGCCGCGACCCAGCGTAGGTCGATCGGCCGCCAGCTCAAGGCTGCTCGCGAGTTGCACTTCCCTGACCGCCCGAAAAAGGAACTGCCCATAGGCGAGGCGGCTGCAGCGCTGCACGTCAATCCCCGCACGATCCGTCGGCTCGAAGGCGGCGAGGTCAAACCCAACTACCTCCTCGTCAAAAGCGCCTGCGCCCTCTACGGTCTCGGAACCGAAGCAACAACGCGCATCCTGGAGATGGTCGAGCAGGCCGACGAGGACGAGTGGCACGAGAGATACCGGCAGGACATCAGCCCGTGGCTCGTCCAGCTCCTCGACCTCGAGGCCGTGGCCGATCGCATCGTTGTCTTCGGAACCAACATTCCCGGCTGGTGCCAAACTCCTGCTTACGCGGCTGCCCTTGGCACCAGTGACTCTCTCTATCTTCAGGACCATGACTATGCACGGCGCCTGGCCGAGATTCGCGTGCGCAGAGCCCAGAACGTCATCGACGGGACTGGCCCCAAGCCGGTTGACTCACGGGTTGGGTTGATCAGGCAGCAAAACTATGTCCGATGACGGCTTCATACTCGATCGGGGTGAGGCGGCCG
>JODP01000026.1 GCA_000719025.1 Kineosporia aurantiaca JCM 3230 | reverse complement strand
GATCATCAGATACACCAAGGTCAGCACCGCCATGTGCTTCATGTACTCGACCTTGTACGCCATCTGCTTCAAGCCCTTGGCGTTACCCTCGAAAAGCTTCGCCCCCACATCGATATACCGCGGGTTCTCCACAATGAACCGCTTCATCGCCTGCTCGATGGCCCGCCGACTGCGACAACATCTTCGGCGCACTCGCCGCCGGCCACGGCACCCCCGTGATCACCAGGAAGAAATACTTCACCCACGTGGGAACCGCGTCCACAACCCACCCCTCACCGCACCCGAATCCCTGGCCGCAACGCCGTCCGCAGACGGCAGCAACAGGGCACGACCACCCGGGGCGCGGTGGAGGATGCCGCCGGGCAGGCCGGCGTCCCACATCGACGGCGACGGGTCCTTGGCGAAAACCATGAACCCGTCGCGTTATTTCGTCAAGGTTTCAGAGAAATTTCATCTGGGAGCGGTCGTTCGGTCGTCTTTTCCTGAGATGGTTGAACTGGAGCGGTCTTTGACGCGTAGCAGAAGTGCCTGGGCAGGCCGAATCGAGACACCCACAGGGTGCCTGGACAGACTCTTCAGGATCGGTCAGCGCGAGCGTTCGATAGCCGGCACCACCCTCGTCAGTTGCTCCCCGTCGCTGGTCAGACCCAGGGCGGTCAGGAGCAGCCGAGAGACCGACGACGCGAAAGGCGATCCCGGAGAGGGCTGCGGCAGCTGGCCCGGCCACCCACCGTCGTCCCCGAGTTCGTCCACCATTTCGCGCCAGAGCTGGAGGGCCGGATGGTGGGGCGACGCCACGATCACGTCGCAACCGATCCCGGTCGACGGGTCCGACGGTCCCACCGTGAATCCGGGGCGCGAGGCCGCCACTGCGTCGAACAGGTCGGGAAGGGCGTTGCCGGGGGCGAAATCATGGCGGTCGTCGACGTAGGCGCCGCCGAACCGGGCAATGATCTCGACCCGGAGGTGGTCGGCCGCCGCCGCGTAGCCCTGGGGCGACCGGCGGTTGCGGCCGGCCGTGATCCACGGCCAGAGCATGGTGTCGGTGTCTTCGTGGAACACCTCGGCGTGATCGACCAGCAGGACACCGGTCTCGTGGGCCCAGGCCAGCATCGACCGGATCCGGTCGGTCCGGCTGCCCGGATCCGCCGGGTCCGGCGCCTGCGCCTGGGCCACCTCGGCCCGGGTCACGTCGGTCCAGAGCACGAAGCCGACCCGCCCTCGGTAGTGCCGGGCCGCCACGGCGAACTGGTCGCGGAAGCCCACGCCGCCCGGCCACGGGTCGCCGAACCAGATGCAGTGCACCAGATGCGGTATGGCGGGTGTCTCGTCGCCGGCCCCGTCGCCTGCCCCGGCCGGGCCCGGGCTCACCGCACCGGCCTCGCCCAGCATCAGCCGCACCCCGAGATCGGCCGGGTCCGGGACCGCCGTCCGGTTCTCGCGACCCAGGTCCAGCCAGCGCAGGAAGGGGGCGAGCGCGGCCGGCGGCAGGGCGGCGGGGTCGGCGGTCAGCCACGGCGGGCGGGGCGGCAGGTGGGACCCGACCCGGGCGTGCCGGTCCTGATCCGGGAAATCTCCCCACGGGCGACGCCGCGGTCCCGATTCGGTCTCCGGGCCTCCCGGCGTGGCGGCCGGCTCCCCCGTCTCCGTGGCAGCCGGCGCCGCCGAGGACCCGTCGTCGGAGGCATTCTTCTTCACACATCTGACACGGATGCCCGGGTTGTGACGTTCATCGGGTATCGCCTCCGGGATCCTCCGCGTACAGTCTTTCGGCAGCGGTCCGTCTCGTTCATCCGGAGTGAAACTCCCGGCGCGGCGGAACGTCCCGCACGGATCGGATGGAGAACGGTTGCCCACCCTGGCTCCGGCGCTCATGGCGAGATCGGCGTATGCCGCGCTGGCGGCGATGGACGGGCGGGCTCCGCTCGCGCTCGCCCGCCGTGCCCTGCTGCAACGCTTGGCCCAGGTCACCCGGGCCGATCACGTCCGGCTCTGGCTGGCCGTCCCGGACGGCTCGGGGCGGGTGCGATCGGTGATGTGCTGGCCACCCGACGCGGCGCCGGTCGAGGAGGCGGACCCGGCTGAGCTGTGGCGTCGTCGGGACGTGCGGGCCAGTGCCCTGCTGCGCGACGAGGGCCGGGTACACACGGTGCTGACCCTGGCCACCCGGCGCCGGGCCGGCCGCAGGCGGCGCCGGGAACTCGCCGACACCGCGAACTGCCTGATGGCCCTGCACCGACGGGACGAACTGCAGAACCAGCTGCGCCGCCAGGTCAGCTACACCATGCAGCTGACCGGCGAGGTGCTGGACTCCTCCCGGCGGCTGGCCGGAGTCCGGGAACTGGAGCGCCGACGGGTCGCCGCCGAGGTGATCACGTTCAGCCGAGGCCGGCTCACGCCGCTCCAGAGCAGCATCGACCGCCTCGTCCCCCAGCCGGGCCGGGCCGACGAGATCAACGAGCTCCGGCGTCGGCTGGATGGGCTGGTCGCGGACTTCCGGTCGCTGGTCCGGGGCATTCATCCGGAGGTGCTGTACCGCCGGGGGCTGCGGGCGGCGCTGGCCGAGGTAGCGGCCGCCCATCCGGGCCGGGCCCGGATCACCGGGACGGTGCCGGCCCGGGTGGATCACGAGGTGGCGGCGTCGCTGTACTACCTGACCGCGGCCGGGATCCACGCGCTCGCCCGGTCCCGGGCCGACCTGGAGCTCTTCCTGGAGCAGCGATATCTGGAACAGCGGGTGGGCGGCCTGCAGGTGACGCTGCTGGCCCAGGTGTCGCCGGACACCCTGTCGGTGCCCCAGATGCGGGCGGCGCTGGCGGTGGACGCCGACCGGCTGGGCACGCTGGGCGGCTGGGTGGAGGTCACCGGCGCCCCCGACCGGCTCCGGGTGACGGCCTGGGTACCGGAACGGCTGGAACCGCCGGCCCGGGCCGCCCTAGTCGCCCCCGGTTCGCTGCACGCCCGGGTCCGGGCCCAGGCGCTGAGCCTGGTCGCCCGGTACGCCGAAGGGCCGGGCTCGGCCCGGGCCCGGCGGCTGCTCAGCCGCCTGGACGAACCGGTGCACGTGGCCGTCGTCGGTCTTCCGGACGGCCGCCGCACCGAGCGGATCACCGAGACCATCCGCAACCGGCCCGATCTGGTGCTGCTGCCGGTGCTGGCGGACGGCACCACCACCCCGGCCGGCGGGCTGACCGCCATCCACGGCGACCTGACCATGGGCATCATCGACACGGTGCCCGACGTGGTCATCCGGCCCTCGACGACCACCCCGGACCACACCTTCGAGGTGATGCTGCCGGGAGCCGGGGCGTTGCGGACCGAGGCCGACTGGCGGGAGCTGCCGGAGATCCTGACCACCGTGGTGGTGGCCCGGGCCGACCTGCTGCGGGCGCGCACCGCCCTGGCCACGATGCTGCGCCTGGCCCGGATCACGCCACCGCCGGCCGAACGGCTCGGCTCGCTCGAGGACGATCTGGAGGAGCTGCGGATCGGGGCGGTCGAAGTCGCCGAACTGGAGGCGGGGACGACCCGGCCGAACCCGGCTGCCACCCGGTTCGCGACCGGGAGACCAACCGCACCGGCGACCGCCGGACGCGTCCCCCAGCGTCCTCTAAAAAGGAATGAACCCGTGGACCGTGGTACCCGCCCCGGGCGACGCGCGAACCTGTAACCGACCTCCGGCCGCGATGATTCGGCGGCGCATGTTGTCCACCCCGGACGAGCCGTCCAGGTCGGACCGGTTCAGCCCGGGTCCGTCGTCCGAGACGCTGAACGTGAGGCCGGCCGGGCCGTCGGCCAGACGAACCACCACACGGGCGCCGGGCGCATGCTTACGCGCGTTGTTCACCGCCTCCAAACAGATGAAGTAGACCGCCATCTCGGTCGGCGCCTCATACCGGCGGGAGGTGTCCCACTCCGCCGTCTCCAGCCGGACCTGCGCCCCCGCATCCCGGAACTCGGCCAGCAGCGCCGGATACACCCCGGCCTCCTGGAGCAGCGGACTGCTTCCGGTGGCGGTGGTGTAGAGCGCCGCCTCGGCCCGGTCCAGGCCCTTGCGTAACTGCAGGAGCTGCTTCTGTGCCCCGGCCGAATCCTGCTTGTGCGCCGACAGTTCCAGAAGCCCAAGCGTCATGCCCAGGGCGACCAGGTGGTGCTGGGCGCCGTCGTGCAGGTCACGCTCGAGGTCCCGGCGCTCGGCGTCGCGCTCTCCGAAGGCGCGTCGGCGCACCGCGGCCACCCGCTCGGCGTGACCCCGGGCCGACTCCAGCGACCGGTCCAGCTCGTCCTGCACCTGGGCACTGCGAAGCACCGGCCCCAGCAGATCGGCGACGTCGGTCAGGAGTCGTTCCTGCCGCCGGCCGAGGCGCCGGGTCAGGCCCAGGCGGCCTCGCAGATCGAGAATCAGCCCACCGATGCGCTCGGCCCCGATGGTGAGCGGCACCTCCCGGGCCTGCCCGAACCGGGCCGGAGCGGAGCCGGCCGGCCAGACGAACTCCTGCCCGTCGGCCAGGACCAGCCGGACGGCCGTCACCCCCAGGGCCGCCTTCAGCTGACGGCAGACCTGGGTCAGGTGCACCCCGCCCGGGCCCGGACGCAGTGAGGCGAGCGAGGCCAGCAGCTCATCGTGGCGGGACGGAACGACGGTACTCACGAGATGCTCACCCGGTACCCCGAAGCGTGGTCACCGTTCGCGACGGGCGCGCAGGTAGGTGAGCACCGCCAGCACCCGGCGGTGGTGCGACGTCGCGTCGGTGGGCAGGTTCAGCTTGGCGAAGATCGAGGCCACGTTCTTCTCCACCGCCTTCGGGGAGAGGAAGAGCTGACGGGCGATGCCGGAGTTGGACCGGCCCTCGGCCATCAGGCGGAGCACCTCGGTCTCCCGCTCGGTCAGCGAGCCGAGCTCGTCCGGTTGCCCGGCCGGGCTGCCGACCAGCTGGCCGGCCACGATCGGCTCGATCACGATCTCCCCGGCGAACACCCGCTGCACGGTGTCCCGCAGCGCGTCGGCGCTGGAGATCCGGTCCTTCAGCCGGTAGCCGATCGCCTCGGTGCCGATCTTCAGGATCTCCATCAGGTAGTGCGCCTCGGCGTAGTGCGAGAGCAGCAGCAGACCGGTGTCCGGGTACTTCTCGCGCAGCTTCCGGGCGGTGGTCAGCCCGCCGTCCGGCTCCGGGGGCATCCGGATGTCCAGCACGGCCACGTCCACCGGGGTGCGGGCCATCAGGTCGATCAGCTTGTCGCCCCCGTCCACCGCGCCCACGACCACGTGCCCGGTGGCCTCCAGCAGAAGCACCAGGCCCTCCCGGAAGAGGGCGCCGTCCTCCGCCACCGCGATCCGCAGCGGGGTTGCCCCCGTGGGCGTGGCTGAGTCGGTCATGAGCCGTTCACGAGGTCGCTGCCATGGGTCTGTCCGATGAACCTTTGCTGACGATGGATCGACGCTGATCCGGGCGGGGACGAGCAAACACGGCCGGACCAGTAGCGTGGCCCGGCCGGGACTGTGGTGATTATCCTCAATCGCTCCGAATTTCGCATTACCGGCGGGAAGGAAGACCCGTGGGCTACGGGCTGGGCATCGATCTCGGCAGCGCGTTCACCGCCGCGGCGGTGAACCGGGGTGGCGCGCCCCGCATGCTGGCGATCGGCGCCGACGGCGAACTCATGCCCTCCATGGTCCAGATCCTCTCAGACGGGTCGCTTTCCGCCGGGATCGACCAGCCGCAGGATGAGCAGCCGCAGGTGCCGGGCCACCTGTTCCGGCGCCGCCTGGGCGACTCGACTCCGATGCTGATCGGCGAACGGTCGTACACCGCGGTCGACCTGCTCGCGGCTTTGCTGGCGGCGGCGGTCCAGCAGTCCACGCAAGCCGCGGGCAGCCCTCCGGATCGGGTGGTGGTCACCTGCCCGGCAGTCTGGGGGCCCTATCGGCGCGAGCAGTTCGCCGAGGTCACCCGGCGCGCGGGGCTGCCGCGTCAGCAGGTCGAACTGCTCAGCGAGGCGGAGGCCGTAGCCGCTTACCATCTGCGCGAGCATCCGCTGCCGGGCCCGGAACCGCTGGCCGTCTACGACTGCGGGGGCAGCACCTTCGACGCGACGGTGATCCGGCCGCCAGGCACTGGGCCGGCCGGAGCGGGGGTGCTCGGGGTGCCCGAGTCGCTGGACTGGTTCGGCGGGGTGGACGTGGACGAGGAGATCATCCGCTACCTCGACGAATCGACGGACGGGTCGGTCACGCTGCTCGACCCGCGCCGTCCGGACGAGGCCGCCGCCCTGCGCGGGATCCGCGCCGCCTGTGTGCGGGCGAAGGAGGAGCTGTCGGTCCGGTCCGAGGTGATGATCGACGCACCGCAGTTACGGCCGATCGCCCTGACCCGCGCCCAGCTCGAGGGCTGGGTCCGTCCCCAGCTCGCGGCCGGGCTGCCCGCCCTGCGCCGGGTGCTGGACGCCGGGGTCCGGGTGGACGACCTCTCCGTGGTCCTGCTCACCGGGGGGATGGCCCGGATGCCGCTGATCGGCCGGATGCTGACCGAGGACCTGGGCCGGCCGGTGGCGTTGGTGAAGCAACCGCAACACGGCGTCGCCCTGGGCGCGGCCTTGGTGGCCGGGCAGCTGACGAAGGACGACCGCGGGTTACCGCGCACCGGGGCCGGGGTACCGGCCCGGCTGCGCCGGGCGGGGCGAAGATCCTGATTTCGCCGGGTCCGTCGAGTCCGTCGGGTCACCTCGAGCATCCTGGATTCAATGGTGGACGCCGGTCAGCGGCGTCCCAGCGCTGCGGTCACGTCCATCGGCAGCAGGATCTGCATGTCTTGTACCGATGGGCTGGGCATGGTGCGCAGGCGACTCGCCTGCCGGGTGATCACCTTGTCCAGCAGCTGGCGAGCGTACCGGCCGTTGCCGAACGTCTCGCCCCGCTCGACCCGGGCGAAGTGCTTGCGCAGCAGGAACAATGTTTCGCCGGCGGCGTCGTAACCGCCCGACGAGGCCAGCGCCTGGAAGATCGCGACCAGCTCGTCCGGGGTGTAGGAGGCGAACTTGATCTCGTGACTGAACCGGGAAGCCAGACCGGCGTTGGCGGCCAGGAACTTCTGCATGTCCCCGGTGTACCCGGCGACGATCACCACGATCTCGTCGCGATGGTCCTCCATCAGCTTGACCAGAGTGTCGATCGCTTCCCGGCCGAAGTCGTTACCGCCCCCCGGCGGGGAGAGGGTGTAGGCCTCGTCGATGAAAAGCACTCCCCCACGGGCCTTGTTGAAGACCTCCAAGGTTTTCTGTGCCGTGTGCCCGACGTACTGCCCGACCAGATCCGCCCGGGCCACCTCCACCATCTGCCCGGTGGCCAGCACCCCCATCGCGTTCAGCAGCTCACCGTAAAGCCGCGCCACCGTGGTCTTACCGGTACCGGGAGGACCGGCGAACACCAGGTGTCGGGACATCGAGGGAGCGGGCAGCCCAGCCTCGACCCGGGCCTTGGCCGAGGCGATCAGGTCGACCAGATCGGCCACCTCCCGCTTCACCTCGGACAGGCCGATCATGCCCTCCAGCTTGCGCAGCAAACCGTCCACCACCGTGCGATGACCGGCCGCGCCCTCCGCCGACTGCTCCTCGTCGTTCAGGTCTTCCGGCAGCAACCGGGCCAGCTCGATCTCGGCCACGTCCGGAGTCTGCGCCAGCCGGTACGCCTGACGGCCGAGCATCTCCTCGAAAACCAGCCGGGCCGCCCGGGCGTTACCGAACGTCTCGGTGCGCGGCATCTTGTCGAAGACCCGGCGCAGGGCTTCCTGGGTCTCGTACTCCAGCGCGTAGTGGTTCGACCGGCAGAGCCTCTCGACGATCGTCACCAATTCACTGCTGGAATAGCTGTCGAACTCGATGGTCTTGGTGAAGCGCGAGGCCAGACCCGGGTTGGCGGCCAAGAAGGTGCGCATCTGCGGCGCGTAACCGGCGACCACCACGACCAGCTCGTCCCGGTGATCCTCCATCATCTTGACCAGGGTGTCCACGGCCTCCTGAGCGAACTGGTCGCCGCCCCCGGTGGGCGAGAGGGTGTACGCCTCATCGATGAAAAGCACTCCACCAAGCGCTTCCTCGATCTTTTTAGTGGTCTTCACCGCCGTACCACCCACGTGCTCGGCGACCAGATCGGCCCGGGCCACCTCGATCATCTGACCGCTGCTGAGCACCCCGAGGGAGGCCAGGATCCGACCATAGAGCCGAGCCACCGTGGTCTTACCGGTACCAGGAGGGCCGGCGAACACCAGATGCCGGGAGACCGAGGGCGACTGCAGCCCGGCCCCGGCCCGGCGCTTGGCCACCTGCTGCAGTCCGATCAGCGTGCCCACCTCGCGCTTCACGGCGTCCAGGCCGACCAGCGCATTGAGCTCGGACAGCAGCGCGGGAACCGATTCCGGCTCGTCCACCGTCTTGTTCTTGTCCTCCGAGATGGATTCACCGGTGGATTTTTCGGGCAAAGGTTCGGGGATGGCGCTGGACGAACCGGATGAGCCATAGTCCGGTTCCACCGGAACCGCGGCCTTCACCGGGCGAACCGGCTTGGCGCCGGACTGGTTGTTGCTCAGGCCGAGCTCAGCGCTCTCCACCACGATTTCCGGCACCGAACTGGCCCAACCCCGGCCGCCGTTGCCCTGAACCGTGCATCCCTGCACCGCAATGGTTTCGGTGGTGTGCACCTGAATTCCGTCTCCGGCGTTGGACACCACCTCCGTGCTGGTGAGACTGCCCCGGCTGCCCGCCGACCAGATCAGGCCGGCGCCCCGGGACTCCCGGATCCGGCATTCGGTGAAATCGGCGACGGCCCCGGCCTCCACGATCACCCCGGCCAGCTCCGCCTCGGCAAGGTCGCTCCCGACCAGCGTGGCGTGCGACCCCTCGGCCAGATCCAGTCCGACCCGGCCACCGCGGACCCGGCTCTTCTTCAGCGTCAGCGACGAATCCCCGCCGACCCGGATCCCGGCCCGGGCGCAGTCCTGGATCTCGGTGTCCTCGAGCACCGAACTGCCGCCCTGCGCATGCACACCCACCTCGCCGTCGCTGATCCGTAGCGACCGAAGCACCGGCTCGGCCCGGCCTTCGACCGACACCCCGATCACTGCGCCGGTCAGTTGGGTCTTATCTAGGGACGCCGTCGAGGAACCACCGAGCAGAACCGCCACTCCCTCGGTTTCGACCCGTCCACCGATGAACACCGGACCACTTTCCCCGGCCGCCACCAGACCGGCCGCCCCGGACCCGGTGAACGTGCAATCCGTGAAAACTCCGGCCGCAGTGTCGGAAATGTGCAGAGCGTGATGCCCAGGGTCCTGCACAGTGCACCCGCTGAGCACGGGCGCCGCGGCATCCCGAACCACCACACCGTGCGTGGCCACGCCGGTGAAGGTGCACGCCTCGACCTCCGGAGTGGCCTCTCCCGCAACGAGAAGGCCGACCTTGACGTCGTCCACCGTTGTTCGTACCAACCGCAACCGACTCGTTCCCTGGACGGCAACCCCGGCGCCGTCCGCCCGAGACACTTGACAGTCCTGCAGCGTCACGCTGCTGGTGTCCGCGGCCATGACCGCGCTGCCCTTCACCCTGCTCACGGAGCAGTGATCGAAAGTCGTTTCACTCTCTCCCGCAAGCAAAAGCCCGCCAGTACCGACGTCCTCAATGGTGACCCGACCGAACTCCCCCGAACCGGACTCAGCGACCACCCCAGCCCCGGTGCGATTCCGGATCGTCCCGCCGGACATCTCGATCCGGCCGCCGCTGATGTGCACGGCCACAGCCCCGTCGGCGTCCACATCACAATCGGTCAGCCGGGCAGTTCCGCCGGACACCTGAACCAGCGGGATGGCCGGATCACCGCCGCGAAGGGTCAGACCGTTCAGCACGACCGCCCCGGCAAGGACGAGAAACCCCGACCCAGGCAGCGCTTCGATCACCACCGACCCAGGACCGTCATCGGCAACCAGTGTCACGTCCTGCCGGATGGTCAGCCGGTCCCGATAGGTGCCGGGCCGCAGCCGGATCGTGGCGCCCGGCCGGGCCATCGCCAGCGCCCGGCCGATCCCGCTACCCGGACCGGAGTCCGCGGGCGGGGCCGCGTTCGGATCGGCGGCGGGCGCAACCGTGACGGTCATGACCGGGTTCCTTCGGGAAGTCGGGAAGCGAGCGCGAAGAGCGAACCGTCGGAGTGGATCCCGATCGGATAACGCCATTGGGCCGGGATGTTCTGGTCGGCCGGGGTGACCGGCCGGGAGGTCCGGATCGAGTCCCGAAGACGCTCCCGAGTACGTTCGTCCACCGCCTCGTCCGTCGCCTTCCGGACAGCCGAGGGAGGAAGTTCCCGCAACAGCACCCGCAACGGGCCACCGCCCTCGGGTTGTTCGACGTCGAGAACCACGAACTGCGTGCCAGGAGAGAACAACACCCTCGCCCCAAGCTCTTCCCCGTGACCGGCCATCCGATCGGTATTCCGCGCCGTACTCGACCAGATCGCGTATTCAACGGTACTTTCCGGCGGAACCCAGGGATCCAGCCGAGCCTCGGTGAAGGCCGGCTCGACCAGCCGCACACCGGACCGGTACTGCTCAAGCTGCGACGTGTCGGCGCTTCCGGCCCGGAAGACCGGCCCCACCACCGCCGGCAACCGACTCAGCCCGGCCCGGGCACAACGCCCCAACAGCTCAGCCCCAACCGGATCGATCTCCGCGAATCCCCCTTCCGCCTGAATCTTCTCGCCCCGCAGCACGGCATCCACAACCGCCCCCGCCCCGGCCAGATGAGCCCGCACCGCGATCAACCCGACGATCAGGTCGTCACCACCGACCGCCCGCAACCCGGGCTGCAACGCCAGAACCCCGGTAACCGCCCGCGCCTGAGCCTCGTACCGCCAGCCAAGCAACGCCTTGACCTGTTCCCGATCCGTCGGCGTAGCCGGCCCCGCAACCTCCACCCAGGGAACCCGCTTCTTCCCGGCATCACCGCGAGCCGGCGCCAGCTGGATCGTCTGCTCAGAACCAGCCTCAACTTCGCCCGCCTCACTCGCCTCCTCAGCTGCCTCGACGGGCTCAACCGCTGTAACGGCCTCGACGAGTGCCCGCACGGGTTCGGCCGGGAGCACTGCTGCCTCAACGACGGCAGGTACTTCCGGATCCACCAGGAGCCAGAGCATCTCCATCACCGCGCCGACCGGCTGAGCCGTGGGGATGGCCCTACTCGTAAGCGTGCCGAGCGGGGTGGAAATTGACGACGCCGTTGCAGTTTCGGCGGGTTCAGCGGACGTCATCATCGGCGCAAGCGGCTCGGCCGCTATGGACCGCTCTGCGGAAGCGCTGACCTCTTCCGAGACATCCGCCGGTTCGGCCACCTCAGCCGCCGCGCTCGACTTGGCGGAAGCGAGTGACTCGGCAGACCCACTCACCCCGGGGGCTTCAGACGGCTCCGCAGGTGCAGCAGACCTCGGCGCCTCGCCAGCCATGGGCAGCTCGTCCGATGCGCCCTTTACCTCCTCGGCAAACCCTCGCGGCTTGCTGGCCCTACCCACCTCCGCTGCCCCCGCGGATGCCCGCGACTCATCCGACGCGGGAACCTCGCCCGATGCATTCACCGCGGCGGTGGCGATCGGCCGGGCCGGCGCCGGGCCCTCATCCGACGCACTCACTCCGACCGGCTCGGCTGAGTCAAACGGCTCCGCCGATGCCGGGCTCTTACTCGAACCACTGGCTTCCGCAGCCACATCGGCGAACGATTCCGCCAGCGCGGAGCTCTTACCCGACGCGCTCACTCCGGTTGACCCAGCAGGGGCGGACGACCCCGCAAGCGCGGAACCCTTACCCGGCGTACTCACCTCGGCCGACTCGACGAGGGCAGACTCCTCCGCAGGCTCGGAACCCTTACTCAGCGCACTAACCCCGGCCGACTCCACGGAAGCGAACGCCCCCGAAGACATCGGACCCTCACCCGACACGCCTGCTCCGGCCCGCTCGGCGGAGGCCGATGACCCAGCAGGCGCAGAGCCTTCACCCGGCGCACTCACCTCTGCCACACCGGCGGATGCCTGCGGCTCCACAGACGCGGAGTCCTCCTCCGACGCGCGTCCCTTGGCCAACTCGTCAGATATCGACCGGTGGTGCAATCCAGCCATGTCGGTGGAACCGAACGGCCCCTCAGGCATGGTGGATCCAGCCGACGGCGCGACCGACGCGGGCACCTCAAAGGATGAGCTCACCTGCAGCGGCTCAGACCGTCCCCCCGATGCCGACCCAGCCTCCTGCGGGCGCTCCGACCGCTCGCCCCCTGCTTCGGCGTGCTGCTGCAGGCTGCGCAGAGCTTCCAAGTCCGCCAGCGCGAACTGCCCTTCGCCCGACTCCCCAATCGACTCCGCCGGCTCAGTTCCGGTCACGTCGGCGAGCGGTTCAGCCTGCTCCCGCGACTGATCGGAGTCCTCTCCTCGCCCAGGCCGCCGGAACCGACCGGCGAACTTGAACCAGGCGCTGCTGTCCGAGGCATCGTCCGGCTCGGTGCTGCCAGTCCGCAGAACCGATTCGGCTCGCTCGGCCGGATCGCCAGAGTTATTCGCCGCCACCGCCGAACTGACGTTTTCGTCGTGTTCACCGAGATCGGCAGAGTCCGCGGCAGTGACGGCGTCGGCATGATCTCCGGCGTCGCCTCGCACCGGTTCGACCACCGTTGCGAGGTCGACGAATTCATTTGCTTCGGGCATCTCGGCGGATCCAGCCGGGGCAGTGGCTCCACTCGATTCAGCCAACGCGGCCGGAGTCGTGATCTCCGTCGATTCGGCTGATTCACCCGGCTGCACGGGTTCAGCCACCTCGGCCGATCCAGTCAGCTCGGCCCGCGCGGGAACCTCGCCCCGCTCCGTGGCGACGGCCATCGCGGCAGCAACAGTCGGCTCGGCCGGTTCAGCCACCTTGGCAGGATCGCCCAGTTCAATCGGGTCAGTCGCGTCAGCCCGGTCGGCAGCCTCGGCCTGGGTGACCGCTCCGGTTCGTTCCGCCGTCTCGACAAGTTCAGGACTCTGGGCCATAGCAGCCGGTTCAGTGGCCTCCCCCGGTGCAGGAGCCACGACCTGATTGACGAGAGCAGCCGGTTCAGCCGCGTGGGTTCTCGCTCCGAGGGATTCGGCCTCCATGGCCGGATGAGTCACTTCAGCGGTTTCAGCCGGGTTGTCTGCCCCGGCCAGTTCAGCCGGCTCGGCCAGTTCAACCGACTCGGTCGCCTCAGCTCGGTTCGTAGGTTCAACCGGCTCAGTAACTCCGGCCACCTCGGTCGACTCGACCGTTTCAGCCAGTTCGGCCCGTCCAACCGGCCCGGCTACTCCGGCGACCTCGATCGATTCAGGTCGACCGGTCAGTTCAACCGGCTCAGCCGCTCCAGCCGTCTCGGCCGGTTCGAGAGCTCCGAGCGCCTCAGCCCGCTCAGTCAGTCGAATCGGACCAGCAGTTCCGGCCACCTCGGTTGATTCAACCGGGCCGCCTGCTCCAGCAACCTCAGTCGACTCGACCGTTTCAGCCAGCTCAGCCCGTCCAACCGGCCCGACCGCCCCGGCGACCTCGATCGACTCAGGTCGACCGGTCAGTTCAACCGGCTCAGCCGCTCCAGCCATCTCAGTCGGTTCGGCCGCTCCAGCTACCTCAGCCTGATGCGTCGGTTCAACCGGCTCAGTCGCTCCAACCATCCCGGTTGATTCGACCGCCCGAGCTACCTGCTCAGCCCGATCAGCCGGCCCGGTCACCTCGGCCACTTCGGCCACGTCAGCTTGATCCGCCAGCCCGACCCGCCCAACCAGCTCAGCCCGGTCCACCAGCCCGACTGGCTCGGCCCTCGGCGTAGCCACTTCGGACGGTTGGACTGGTCCAGCCGCCTCGGCCAACTCAACCGGGTCCGCTAGCCGAACCGGTCCAGTCAATTCAGCCCGGTCGGACAGCTCAGCCGCTCCCGCAGCCACTTCGGACGGTTCGACCGCCTCAGCCTCTTCAACCGGGCCCGCCAGTCCAACCGGCACAGCCGCCCCAGCCCGGTCCGTCAGTTCAACCGGCACAGCTGACCCAGCCCGGTCCGCCAGTTCAACCGGCTCAGACAGCCCAAGCAGCTCGGCGAGTTCGGCGGCAAACGTCAGCGCAGCGGCGTCATCCTGATCCGTTGGCTCATCGACCACCGAAGCGGCCGCCACCTCATCCGTCTGCCCCGACGCGTCCGGCACCAATTCTTCAGGCATTGGCTGGGCAGCCGACTCCGGTGAATCGCTCAGCGGTTCTGAAGCCGACCGCGTTGCCGGGCCCTCGGCGTCATCAATCCCGTTTTCCAGGAGGGAAATCCAGGCCGGCTCTTCGTCGACCGGAATCGTCGCAGCGCTGAGTGGTTCGGAGGTGGTGTCCTGCTCCTCGTGGTTCTCGGCGAGGGCCGTGACCAGCGCGATCATGTCTTCGAACGAGTCCGCGGGCCCGAAGGCCGGCTCGGCGGGGCGGGGGGCAGAGTGGGTCGGGGGGAGGCCGAAGCCGGTCAGGTCCGGGAGCTTGAGGTCGGAGACGGGCATCCGGAACGATTGCGCCGAGAGGGTTTGAGGTGCGGATGGTTCTGGGGCCAGGGCATCGAGGTTCGGCGCCGCTGATTGTGTTTCCGAGAAAGCATCATCGGCTGGCTCGGTATCTATCGAAAGGTGACGTAGGGCGGGGAGGGTTCGGCCGAGGTCGATCGGGTCCGGGCGGCCCGGGGCCCGGCTGAAGAAGCCTGCCTGCGCGAGGAGGATCCGGGGGCCGAGCAGGATCGGGCCGGGACTGCTGGTGACGGTCACCTTCAGGGCCGCGGCCAGGCCGGCCAGCAGGGATCCGAGGGCGTCGCCGTCGACCGTCGCCCCTTCGGCCACCAGGACCACCGGGCGATGTCCCCAGTCCGGGCAGCAGCGGATGGTCTGGGCCAGCATGCGGACCGATACCGGGCGTCCGCCGACCCGGAAACCGCTGCGGCCGAACGGGATGTGGACGACGAACAGCGAGTCCGGGGCGGTGGGGAGTTGGTCGACGGGAAGCGGAAGGGGGCTGAAGAACCAGCCGGCGGGGGTCCGGTTGCCGGCGGCCAGCATGCGTTCGGTGGCGAGGTCCGGCGGGGTTTGCGGGGCCCGGCGGCGGTCGCGCTGGTGCCGGGCCTCCCGGATGGTGGGGACGGTCTGCCAGCGGTCGGGGCCGGGTCGGAGGGAGGGGGCGCCGGTGAGGTCGAAGCGGAGGGTGCCGCCGCCGCGGAGCAGGGTCCAGCCCGGCCGGGCCAGCCACCAGGGGCGCGCCCGGCGGCGGATCCGGCGGAGCGAGGTGGTGTCGTCGGATCGGCTCACGACGGCGTCCCGGCGGTCGCTCGGGCCTGCGGAACCGTCCAGACCGGCTCACCCTCGTCCGGGCGCTGGAGGAAGCTGAGCACCCGGTGCAGGGCGACGTCGGACACCTCGGCGCCGGAGTTCTGGGTCAGGCGGAGGTAGGCCAGCAGGTCGGGTTCGGGGGCCAGGCCGTAGCGCTCGAGGTAGTACCCGATGGTGTCGGTCCAGACCCAGTGGCCGTCGGTGCGGAAGGTGAGGGGGACCACTTCGGGGCGCTCGGGGTCGAGGATGTCTTCCATGGTCGCCGTGGTGGTCAGCACCGGCAGACCGCCACCGAGATAGCTGAGCAGCCGGGTCAGTTCGTCGAGATCCTCGATCAGCGGGTGGTCCTCGACGAACACCGGGCCGGTCTGCGGATCCACAGCGTCGAACACCCGGGCCATGCGGACCGCGACCGGGGGCTCTTCGGCCCAGATCAGGGCGGCGTGGGCGCAGGCACTGCTCTGGTAGGCGGGCACCGGCGTCCCCGCTCCGCAGACCTCTACCTGAGGATGCTCCTCACCGGCAGCGGTCAGGGCGGCCTGCAGGCGGGCCGTGACCCCGATCAGGTCCGCGGCCGGGATCTCCGGCCCGGCCTGGACGACGAACACCCGCCGCGGGGCAGGCCAGGGCGAACTGTCTGCCGGGGCGCGCCAGGAGCGCCACGCTGCGACCAGGCCGGGTTCCCGGGCGGCGGCCACGCAGACCGCCCGGTCCACGCCGTCCACCAGCCGATCGTCGATGGTCAGGTCGACCGGCCCCGGATGCGTGCCACGGTCCGGCCGGCGCGGGTCGAACGGGGCGAAGGCCCAGGGAAGGGGCAGGATCTCGGCGGTGTCGAGGCGATCCAGGCTGTCGATCAGCTCGGCGTCCTCCCCTGCGGCCCGCAGGGCGGAGGCCATCAGGTCGGCGTCCTCGGCGAGCACCGGCACCCGGCCGGTCGCGGCGGCGAATCCGACGGCCTGGGCCACGTCGACCTGGCCGTCCTCGTCCAGCCAGGCGCGCGCCTCGCTGATCAGGTCGTCGGGCAGCGCGCCGGCCAGCCGCAGCAGCAACAGGTGCCAGGCTTCCGGACCGGCCTGCGGGATCGGGTTGGTCGAGTCCTCGTCGGGGATCACGGCGAACGGTGACGCATCCCACTCTCCCGGCTCCGGCCGGGCCATCTCCGCCTCCGACACCGCTACCTCCGGTCGCGCTCGGCGTCCCGGTCACTGCGCGACCGGCGTCCACCCTCCCCTCACGGGTGAGCCGCCACCGAGGGTTCACCGACCGGCCGGGACCAGCGCTCCGACGATCGTGACCACCTGCCCGAGGCACTGGGCCAGCCGCTCCGCGAACCCGTCCAGCCCTCCGTGTCCGGCCGGGTCCGGAAAAATGAGGACGGGACGTCCGGCCAGGCCGGGCCGTTCCGAGAGCTCCTGGGCCAGGTCCGCCGCCCGGACCTGCACGCCGTCGGCGATGGGCTCACCCCATCGCGCCGTCAGCCAGAGGCCGGCACACCCGGGCGGTACCGGTTGCGGACCGGCGCCACCGCGGCGTCCATCGGTCAGATCCAGCCCGACCAAACGTCCATCGGCATCGTTCACCGCATGCGGGTGAAGCCGCGGCGGGAGGTCCGGCCGGTCCTGAGGGGGGCGAAGCCGGGCCGGGGCCACGATCTCGTCCTGCATCCAGACCGGTTCGCCGGGAGCCTGGATCCCCTCGCCCAGCCAGTCGCCGGTGACCTCTTCCGGGCTCAATCGCTGCAGGCATGCTTCGGCCGCGGGCGGGAGCGGCACGTAGCGCATCACGTCGTCACTGTCACGGCGGATCTCGGTGACGGAACGGATCTCGGCCATCCGCTCATCCGCCTGTAGTTCGGCCAGAAATCGGAGGATCGCGGTCCAGGCCGCGTCCGGCGCCGGTAGACCGGCGATCACCGGGGCGATCTCGGTGAGGTAGAGGTCACCGTCCCGGTTCACCACCTGCCGGGCCAAAGTAGTGACGACGAACTCGAGCCGGTCCAACACGTCCTCCTCGGACTTAACCCGGCGCGGGGCCGGGCGTCGGCCCCAGCTGAGTTCGCTGCCGTGCCGGATCATTCGGGTCGGATGCACCGGGCGGGGGTCTTCGGCGTCATAGCCCAGGTAATGCAGGGCCACGTGATGGCAGCGGCCGGTGCGGCGCACGGTGGAGAACCGCATCAGTTCCACCTGGTGCCCGACGAAGTTCTGCGACATCCGCTCCGGCCCGCCCAGCAGCTCGCGTTGCGGCAGCCGGAAATTCACCCGGGTGACCTCCCGGAACAGCCGCAGGGCGGGATGCCCGGCCGGGCCCACGACCACGTCGTTGTTGATCTTTCCGTCGCCCAGGTAATCCACCGTGAACCCGGGCTCGCTGGCCGCCACCGCCTCGAAGAGCTCGGGCAGCGGTTCCAGATCGGGCTGGCTGAAGGAGTTGTCGCCGTCGGTGTAGGCGCCGCCGAACATTGCCACGATCTCCAGGCGCAGCACATCGCTGGCCCCGGCGTAGCCCCGCGGCAGTGCCTTGACGTATTCCCGGACGAACTCCCGCCCGGACACCATTTGATCACCCGGGCCGAACATCTCGAACACATTGACCAGGCTGATGTTGTGCCGGACGGCCCAGTCCAGGGTCGAGCGGACCTGCGCCCCCCGGGTACCGCCCCGGCCGGCCCGGGCAACCCGGACCTCCTCGCGGGTCAGGTCGGTCCACAGAACGACCTCCACCTGACCGGCCCAGCGGGAGGCTCCCTCACCGATGTTGTGCCGGTAGACGCCGCCCTCGGGAACCGGTCCACCCAGCCAGATTGCATGCATCACATGGGGAATGACGGTTTCGGGAGGCAGCGGCGGGGCGTCCGGATGGCCCCATTCCCGCTCCTTGGGGGTGAGCGCCCGACGGGTCACCAAGCCGCGATCGGCGCCGTTCCGGACCTCGGCAAGCGCCTGGGCGACCGGAACCGCCGGAAGCTCCCCGCCGTTGGTCAGGCTCATCCGGCGCAGCAGGGGCACGACCAGTTCGGCCCCGTCACCGGTCAGGGCGGACAGCACGCCCGGCTCGGAATCCGGATGGAGCCCGAGAATGCGGTCGGTGAGCCCGAAGAGGTCGGGCCCGCTTCGACGTTCGCTCTCGGCCTCGAAATCCGGCTGATAGAGCCGATCGTCGACCAGACTACGCAGCCAGGTCAGGATCGGCTCGGGCGGCTCGGGCGGGACCCAGCGCAGCGGCACGGCCGTGGCCGCCCGTTCCCGCAGGCCCTTGAGCAGGAGTTCCGGATCCTGCCCGGGTGAGTCGGAGCGGGCCTGATCCGAAGCCGGCCGATCGGGCCGGGCCTGCGCTTCGACCACCGTTACCGGCTGCTTGATCAGGGCGGACAATTTCTCGGCAAAGGCCGCCGACCCGTTTTCCACGCCGCCGGAGACCCGCAGCCAGACCGGATGCCCCAGCAATCCCTGGGCCGCCAGCTGCCGAGCCGCGTCCTCCGGCCGGATCCGGCGCCCGGCATGCCAGGCCACCCCCATCAGCCCGGTCAGCGCGAGCCCGACCGCGCCCGCCGGGGCGAGCAGGTCGGAGGTCAGCGTGCGATCCACGGAGCCTGGACCAACCTGGGACACCGGCCCGCGGCCGAGGGTGGCCGGGGCCACGAGTTCGTCGAGCACCCAGACCGGACGTCCGGGCGTCATCAATCCCGATCCGAGCCATTCGCCCACCGGAGAGCCATATTCCAGCATCACCTCGGCCTCGGGCGGCAGGCTCACGTACTCCGGGACACCCTCGTCCGACCATCGGAAGCGGGTCACCGACGTGACCGGCCGTACCACTCCGCGCTCGGCCATCACCACCAGGAACCGCAGGACCGCGATCCAAACCGCATCCGCATCAGGGTGTTCGGAGATCAAGGGGGCGACCTCGACAAGATGCAGATCTCCGGAGCGCATCTCCAGCTGTCGGATCAGCACCACCAGAACCTGCTGGACGATCTCATCCTCGGAAAGATTGGACGGGTAGGCGGTTTCGACCACCTGAACCATCGAACCAGCCGGAGGGACGACCAGAACCGGGACGAGCACGTCCGGCGACGCCGACAGCCGCCTCCGCATCAGGAGCTGGGCCTGGTGGGTCTGGATGCTCACCGGGTCGCGGCGCCAGCGCAGTTCCGCCCGGCGCCCGGCGTAGCGCTCCACCATCGACTCGGCCCCGCCGATCAGACTGCTCAGCCGGTGCGCTCGGACTAGCCGGGAAAGTTCCTGCCACAGGCGGATTGCCGGATGCCCGGCCGGAGCGACCATCACCTGGCGCACCCCGTCCGCTCCAGTGACCAGATCGGCCGTGTATCCGGGCCGCGAGGCGGCCACCTGCTCCGGCATCGATCCGAGGTCAGGAAGGTACGGCCCGTGCGGTTTTTCATGAGGGACTAAGGTCAGGTCGCCATCGGCGTGGATTCCGCCGAACCGGGCGATCACCTCCACCGCCAGCTGCGCCCCGGCCCCGGCGAAACCGGGCCGCAGGGCGAACCGGGCCTGGGCCACCACCTGATCGTGCGCGAGCAGAGGGTGGTCGGCGTCGAACACCTCACGCCAGTCGATCAGGCTGATCCCGTGTTCGGCGGCCCAGGCCAGCACCGTGCGGATCTGGCCGGCCCGGTCTTCGGGGGCACCGGCGAGCGCGGCCTCCACCTCCGCCCGGCCGAGGTCGGTCCAGAGCACGAAGTCCAGCGTTCCGGCGTACCGACGGGCCCCGGCCGCGAAGTTGCGGCGGAATTCCTCGCTGGGCAAGGGGCTGCCCAACCACACTGCGTGCACAACCTTGGGAATGACTGTCCATTGCGGTAATTGAGGGACGTCTTCGGGCTGGCCCCAGTGGCGTTCCTCGGCTGTCCGCTGGTATCGGGCCACCGGGGCCGGTACGCCGAGGTCGGCTTCGGGACGCAGGCCGGGTTCGGGAGGCAGGCCGGTGGCTTCGCACCGGGTCAGGCTGAGGGCCCTGAGCAGCGGGGCCACCCGGTCCGGGACGACCCGGGAAAGGTCCGTCACGCCGGTGACCGCGGCCAGATCGGTGACGCTCGACCCGGCTCCGACTCCGGGAGGCGCTTCACCCGGGACGGGGTCGGACGGAACCGGGACCGGCCAGAGGCCGAACACGTCGGCCCCGAGCCGGGACCGCAGCTCCTGCTCGAAACCCGCGGTCCCGAGCGACAGATTGGTCAGCCGGTCCAGCCACTTCTGCATCTCGGGAGCGGTCCGCCCTGGGCGGGGCGGCCTGGTCCCGGACCGGTCGAGACGACTCTCCACCTGTTCCAGCACGTGCGCAGCCCGGCGCAGACGCTGGTTCTGGGCCAGGGCGAGCCGGCGATGCAGGGCGACGGCCGGGGCCGAGCCCGGGTCGATCGGCAGCTCGTCGCGGACCGGCAGGCAGAGCCGGGCCGGCACGACGCTTTCTTCCAGCAGCCAGACCGGCCGCCCCACCGCTCGGACCGCCAGCTCCGCTCCCAGCCAGCCGGTGCCGGCCCACCGGCGATCGAGCAGGTTCTGGGCCTCGGGCGGGAGCGCCACGGTCTCGATCCGGCCGTCCGCCCGGCGGGAGGAGTCGGTGACCGAGGTGACCGGGGGCAGCCGCTCGTCCCGGACCAGTTCGGCCAGCATCCGCAGGAGCACCGCCCAGGCCCGGTCCGGGTCCGGCAGCGTCGCGATCACCGGAGCCAGCGCGGTGAGGCGCAGGTTGCCCTCCCGGCTGGCCAGGCGCAGGGTGGTCGCGGTGAGCAGATCGATCAGGACGTCGGCCACCTGGTCCGGGGTTCGGTCCGGGACGGTCGGTAGCTGGGTCCGGGACCAGCTCTGCTCGCTCTCGGACCGCACCGCGCCACTGGCCCGAACGAGGCTGGGATGATAGAGGCCCAGGCCCAGTTGGTGGAGCATCCCGCCGGCGACCCGGCCCGCCCGCAGCGGCACGGTGTACCGGGCCCAGATGCCGTCCGGCCAGTCGCTCGCCTCCGGACCGTTCACCAGTTCGGAGATCGGAGTACCCAGGTCCGTGCTCAGGTCCGGTAGTGCCTTGCCCGGCTCGGTTTCCGGGTTGTTCAGCACCGATGACGCGGCCGCGTCGGTCATCCGCTCCAGGCCACCGAAGAGCTGCACCTGCCGCATCCCGTACATCACCCGGGTCAGCTCTTGCCACAACCGGATCGCGGGATGCCCGGCCGGGGCCACGATCACATCGCCCGCGACGGTCCGGCCCTCGGTGATGGCCAGGGTGAAGCCGGGAAGGGACGCCGCCACGGCATCGAAGAGACCGGGTAGGTCCGAGGGACGAACCACGCCGTCGGGAACCGGCGCCAGCGCCTCGGGAGGCACGTCGAAGGAGTTGTCCCCGTCGACGTAAGCACCACCGAACCGGTAGATCAGGTCCAGGCGCAGACTGTCGCTGGCCCCGGCCCAGCCTCGGGGTAGCCGCTTGGTCCGCTCGACGGCGTACTCCTCGCTCAGCACCATCGGCCGAGCGGCGTGGAACACCTCGTCCACGTTGACCAGGCTGACTCCCGCGGCGCGGGCCCACTCCACGCTGGACCGCACGGTCTTGGCGCGGCTTCCGGGGGCTCCGGCGAGGGCGGCCACCACTTCGGCCCGGGTGACGTCGGTCCAGACCACGAAGTCAACGGCCCCGGCGTATCTGCGAGCACCGGCGGCGATGTTCCGGCGGAAGGCGGTCACCTTTTCATTGGGAACCGGCCCACCCAGCCAGATCACGTGCACCAGGTGCGGGACGATCGTCAGTTCAGGGAGTTTGGGAGTTCCCGCCCGATGCCCCCAACGGCGTTCTTCAGCACTGCGTCGGTATCGGGAGGTCTTTTCAGCCAACGGACGCCCGGACCAGCCACCGCAGTGGGTCAGGCTGATCCGGTCCAGCCAGGCGGCCGGATGTTCGGACTCGTCCAGTTCGTCAATGGCATTTGGAGGGGGCGGCGGAGGCTGGCGGCGCCCGAACAGGTCAGGTCCGAGGGCGGCCCGGCGGCGTTCCTCGAAATCCCGCGAATAGACCGGCATCAGGGCCTTGACCCGAAGCCATCGCAGGGTGATCTCGTCCGGGCGGACCTCGGCCCACACCGGAGTGGCCTCCGGCCCGGTGACCAGGGCGGAGCGCAGCCGGCCGAGCAGGTCTTCCGGGCCGGATGCGGGAGAAGGCGAGGGAGCCGGCATGTCGGGGTCCAATGGTCTCAGGACCGGGCCAGGGCCCCGGTCACGTCGGCCGGGAGGATCATCTGCAGGTCCTCGATCGACGGGGAGGCGATCTGCCGCAGGCGGCCGGCCTGGCGGGTGATCGACCGGTCGAGGACCTGCCGGGCGTACCGGCCGTTGCCGAACGTCTCACCCCGGTCCACCCCGGCGAAGTGCGCGCGCAGCATCTGCACGGCCTGCGGGGAGGCCTCGTAACCGCCGGAGGTGGCCAGGCGTTCGAAGATCGCGACCAGTTCCTCGGGCGAGTACGAGGCGAAGCTGATCTGGTGGCTGAACCGCGAGGCCAGACCGGCGTTGGCGGCCAGGAACTGGGCCATGTCCTGGGTGTAACCGGCAGCGATCACCACGATCTCGTCGCGGTGATCCTCCATCAGCTTGACCAGGGTGTCGATCGCCTCCCGGCCGAAGTCGTTACCCCCGCCCCGAGGAGACAGGGTGTAGGCCTCGTCGATGAAAAGCACTCCCCCGCGCGCTTTGTTGAAGACCTCAAGAGTCTTCTGCGCCGTGTGCCCGACGTACTGCCCGACCAGATCGGCCCGGGCCACCTCGACCATCTGCCCGGTGGCCAGCACTCCCATGGCGTTCAGCAGCTCACCGTAAAGCCTTGCCACCGTGGTCTTACCGGTACCGGGCGGGCCGGCGAAGATCAGGTGCCGGGAGAGGGACGGCGCAGGCAGGCCGGCCTCGGTCCGGGCCTTGGCCGAGGCGATCAGGTCGACCAGATCGGCCACCTCCCGCTTCACCTCGGACAGGCCGATCATCGCCTCAAGCCGCTGGAGCAGGGAGTCGACCACCAGCCGGCGCCCCTCCTTGGCGTCCGCGCCGCCGGCCTCCACCTCCAGATCCTCGGGCAGCAGCCGGGCCAGCTCGATCTCGGCCACGTCCGGCGTCTGTGCCAGCCGGTACGCCTGACGGCCGAGCATGTCCTCGAAAACCCCTCGGGCGGCGCGGGCGTTGCCGAACGTCTCGGTGCGCGGCATCGCGTCGAACACCTTCCGCAGCGCCTGCTGAGTCTCGTACTCCAAAGCGTAACGATGCGTTCGGCAGAGCTTTTCGACGATCGTCACCAGTTCATCGCTGGAGTAGCTCTCGAACTCGACGGTCTTGGTGAAACGGGACGCCAGACCCGGGTTGGCGGCCAGGAAGGTGCGCATCTGCGGTGCGTAACCGGCCGCGACCACGACCAGTTCGTCCCGATGGTCCTCCATCATCTTGACCAGCGTGTCCACGGCCTCCTGGGCGAACTGGTCACCACCCCCGTTCGGCGAGAGGGTGTACGCCTCGTCGATGAAGAGCACCCCACCGAGCGCTTCCTCGATCTTCTTGGTGGTCTTCACCGCCGTCCCGCCGACGTGCTCGGCCACCAGATCGGCCCGGGCCACCTCGACCATCTGCCCGGTCCGGATGACCCCGAGAGTGGCCAGAATGCGTCCATAAAGCCTTGCTACTGTGGTCTTTCCGGTGCCGGGAGGACCGGCGAAGACCAGATGCCGGGACATCGGCGGCGCCTGCAACCCGGCCCCGGCCCGGCGCTTGGCCACCCGGTGCAGCCCGACCAGGGTGGCCACCTCGCGTTTGACCGCGTCCAGCCCGACCAGCGCGTCGAGCTCGGTCAGCAGCGAGCCCACCGGATCGTCGGGCGCAACCTGGGATTTCGGGACGACAGGGGCGAGCGGACCGGCCCGCAGGTCCCGGTCGACGCTGGCCATGGCCGCGGATCGCGGGGTGGTCGGGATGTCCGGCGTGTCCGGGGCGGGACCGGAGGGCTGGATCGGCACCGTCGGCCGGATCGGGGTATCGGTGGGCCCGGCCGGGACGTTGCCGATGTCCAGATCGGTCACGGTGAGGGACCGGTCCGGGACCGTGACGCTGACCGCCTCACCCAGGTTGCCGCGAATCACGCTGCGGCGCAGCACAATGTCCTCGGTGCTGTTGATCACGATGCCGTCGCCGTGGTTGCCGACGATCTCACCGTCCTCGAACAGCCCACCGCTGCCCGCCTCGAACCGCACCCCGGCACCACCGCAGTCGACGATCCGGCTGCGCTGCACGGTCACCGTGGCGGTCCGGTCCACCTGAAGCCCGGTTCCGGCGGCGCCGATCACCTCGGTGGCGATCACCGAGGGAGCGGCGTCCTCCTGCACCAGGACCCCGGTCCGGCCGCCGCGCACCCGCGAGCCCTCCAGCACGGCCCGGTTGCCGCGGGACAGCCGGACCCCGACCTGGGAGGCGCCGGTGATCTCGACCTCCTGGATCCGCCCGGCCCCGCCGGAGGCGTGCACCCCGCACTGGACCTCCTCGATCCGGGCCTCGCGCACGGTCGGGTCGGCCGAGTCCTCGATCAGGACCGCGACCGGGGTGCGGCGGATCGTGGTGCCCCGGACGGTGGCCCGGGACGACCCGGTGAACAGCATCCCGGCCGTCTCGTTGTCCACGATCTCGCCGTCGACCAGGGTCGGCGCGGCGGTGCCGGTGACCACCACGGCGATCGCCCCGGCCTCGGAGATCCGGGTGCGGGTGAGGGTTCCGGTGGCGCGGCCGTCGGCGTGCACGGCGTGCCCGGCCGGGGCGGTGATGACGCAGTCGGTCAGCACCGGGGACCCCTGGTCGAGGATCATCAGGCCGTGAGCCTGGGAGTCCCGGAACCGGCAGTCGACGAACGTCGGGGCGGCCTGCTCACCGACGTAGGCCGAGACCTGGCCGCCCTCGGTGGTGGTGCTCTGCAGATGGATCCGGCTGGCCTGCTGGGCCACCACCGCCGGGCCGGTGACCTCGCTGATCCGGCCGTTCTCGAACCGGGCCCGGCTGTGGCCGGCGCTGGCCAGGCCGATGCCCCGGATGTCGGTAACGGTGCAGTCGCGGAACACCGGATCGCAGTCCCCGGCCACGATGATGCCGTTGCCGTCGACGTCCGAAACGGTGGTCCGGGTGATCTCGCCGGAGCCGTCCTCGAGGATGATCCCGGCGCCCGCCGAGTTGCTGATCCGGCTCCGGTCCACCATCAGCCGCCCGCCCCGCTGATGCAGCGCGGCCACCCCCGAGGCGCGCAGCTCGCAGCGTTCCAGCCGGACCAGTCCACCGACGACCTGCACCATCGGCAGGTCCGCGTCCCCACCCCGTAACTCCAGGTCGCGCAGCACAACGGTGCCGTGGGCGACCAGCAGCCCCTCACCCTCGGGGATCTCCAGCACCACGCTGCCCGGTCCCTCTTCGGCCACCACGGTCACGGTGCTGGTGAAGAGCAGCTTTTCCCGATAGACCCCGGGCCGCACGGCGATCGTCGCCCCCGGGGCCGCCGCGGCCAGCGCCCGGCCGACGTTGCTCAGGCAGTCCGGGTCCGTCGCGGAGACCGAGAGCACGGCCACACTCATGGTCGAACTCCTCCATCACGCTCATTCGCGAAAGGGACCTTCGGTCCTCCCTCTCCCAGTCACGGACGAACCGCGGCGGAAGTTCACCGGAAGGCCGGGGAAGGCGCCGGGACGAGCTCGAGATACGTCTGGGCGATGCTCCCGATCAGGTCGGTCAGGTCGTTGGGACGGCCCTCGGGCCATTGCAGGAGCAGCTGGGCGGCGATCGCGTTCACCTGCTCGGTGGAGGGCCGGCTCGTCGTCCGGTGGTCCAGTTCCCGCTGAACCCGGTCCGCCAGGTCGGCGGGCAGGCTCGCGCTCCAGTGACCGAACTCCGCGGACGCCTGCTGCCCGGCCGCCAGCGCGCCCTGGACGATCTGCAGCGGGGCAATCCCCTTCTCCTGATCGGACACCAGGAGCCGGCCCCCGACGAGTGACGCGAGTGGGAGCTCGGTGAGCGGACGCCAGACCGGGCCACCCTCGGCGTGCTGGTCCAGCCATAGCGGGGAATCCCCGGACCGCCCCCGGACGATCACCTCCGGGCCGGTGGCCGGGACGATCCAGGCGACGCCCCCCTCGCCCAGTTCGCTCAGCATCCCGTTCAGGGCGGCCAGCGACCAGGGCGAAGTGAGGGGGGCCAGGTCGGCCGGGGCGATGCCGTCCGGCAGGGGCAGCGCGTCCTCAGGGGTCAAATCCGCCCCGAAGTCCGAGCTGAAGTCCGAGCCGAAGTCGGAGACCCCGTCGGAGTCGTCGAGCTCGAATCCGGGGTCGAGGGGCTCGTCGTAGAAACCGAGATTCCGGTTCGGGGTCCAGCCCGCGACGTCCGGGGCGGGCCCGGACGGTTCGGGCCGGCCCGGCCACGCGCCGGTCTCGGCCGTTTCCCAGCCGCCCGCCGGGGAGACCTGCCAGCTGCCGGGCTCGGTCTGGTCCACGAAGGATCCCCCGTCCGACTCGGTGTCGCTGCGGTCGCTGCGGTCGCTGAAGTCCGGGACGTCCTCGGGGACGATCCCCGCCCGCCGGTCCCGCTCCTGAAGAACCATCTCGGCCAGTTGGGCAAGTGAGGTCGGCTGCCGCGGCACCGCCCGCGCCAGATTCTCCAGTTCCCGATCGTCCGGCTGCTCAGAGGTGAGCGTCAGCTGCTCGAGCTCGGTCCGCAGATCGGCAAGTGCGGCCGGACGACGATCAGCGACCGAGGGACGAGGCCCGGGATCGGCCAGTTCGACGGCGAATCCGCCTTGGGTGGGCCGGGTCAGGTCTCCCGGCTCGCCCACGGTCACGACGATGGCCGGACGCTGCCCCGGAGCCATCCGCAGGGCCAGACTCACCAGGACGGCGTCGCGTCGGTGGCCGTCCGCGGAGTTGAACCGGATGACCCGCTCATAGCCGGGATCCCCGCCCTGCGCGGTGGCCAGCACGTGATTCCGGATCACCTCCGGCCCGAAGGCCCGCATCAGCGGATGCCCGTCCGGCAGACCGGACCGCAGAACCGGCCCCGGGGGCATGACACCGAACAATTCCCGCTGGTCCATCTCCTGCCAGAGCCGCTGGAACGCACTGTCCCGGAACTGTTCCAGGTCCGCATCCCGCAAACCGTGCCAATCAGCGAGCCGGACCGGCTCCGCGGCGTCCACCAAAGGCCTGTCTGCGCGCGCCTGATCGACAACCAGGTTCGCAACCGTCCGGACGTCCCGCTGTGCGTCCTCGCCTCGGAACCCGGCGACCGGCCTTCCGGGTAGGCCGAGCACGGGACGGAAGGCCTCGGCCAGCGCCTGATCGTCGGCGCCCGGCCGGATCTGGCCGAGCATCACCGAAGCGGGCAGGCCGCGCAGGGTCTGCCGGCCCCGCTGGAAGAAGTCCTGATCGTCCGGCCCCAGCTGGTTCACGTTCTCGGATTGAAGGACGAACGCCGCGTCGGGAAGCCCTTCCCGTTCGAACGTGATCGACGGATCGGCCCGCACGAACACCGTCCGACCGTTCACCGGTTCGCCGTTGGTGTCGGCCCAGGTATCGATCAGCGATTGCCGCATCCGGTCGGCCAGGACCTGGGCCTCGGCCCGGCTCATTCCCGTCCCGGGGATCAGCAGTACCTGCGGCCGGATCACCAGAACGTCTGTGTCCGGCGATATCTCGGCGATCCGACCTTGGAACCGGTGCGGCAGCGTGACCGGGTCCAGCTCCGACCGAAGAGTCACCTGATTGAGGACGTCGGCGAGCGGGTCGGCCGGTGAGGTGCCGGTCGGGTTCAGCTCGAGTTCGAGCAGGCGCAGCCCATCGCGCACCAATCCGCGGATCTCGTGGTCCTGGAAGTCCGCCCAGTCCTCCGGGGTGGGATCCACGTCCAGGAACCGGGTCAGGGTCTGCAGAGTGGAGAGCTCCGGAAGGAGGTCCGCCTTGACGTACTGCCGGGTGAGGTGGGCCGCTATCCACCAACCGGGGTTCTCTCCCCGCGGCAGGGCCAGCCGGAGCTGGGTCAGGGGCGACAGTTCGGCCCTCAGCTCTTCCCGGGCCTGCGACTGGAACTGGCCCTGACCGCGGCTCAGGGCCCGGACCACGGACCGAAGAGTGTTGCGCTGGAATGCATCCAGTGGTCGGTCGCTGTTCAGATAGCCGGCCACCACCGCCGGGTCGAGCCTTTGCGGATCACCGTGCAACACGTCCTGGACCAGCTGGGCCTGCCACTGCCGGAGATGCTGGAAGTACTCGTCCGCCGCGCGGGTGTCCCCGGCCCGCGGTCGGGACGGCATCTGGCCGACCAGCCCACGATTGATCCGGTACAGCAGTTCGACCGACGGCAGCTGTCGCAGACCCGGTTCGGGAAGCACGCCACGCTCGAAGGCGAAGTGCTCCGCCAGCCGGATCAGCGCCGGGCGCAGACGGGCGGGCACCGGCCGGGCCTGGATCCCGAACGGCCTCGGTTCCGGGGGCAGGACGGCCAGGACCTCATCGGCCGACGGCAGGGCATTGGAGTTGTTCACGCCCACCTGGAGCGGGACCTGCCCGGCCACCGGCACGACCGGGCCGGCCAGACGCTCGAAGGAAACCTCGCCCAGCGCGGCTTCCGGAGTCGGCCTCGGAGCTCCACCCCGCAGGCCCTGGAAGTATCCGCGCCGCTTGAGGATCTCCTTGGCCAGGTCCCGCGTCGATCCCGCACGCACCCCCGGGACCGGGTGCTCCCGGATGTCCCGCAGGTGCTCCACGACAGCCGGAAGAGGCGGCGCCGCAGGCAGCTTGGCCGCCTGCGGCTCGGTCCGCGCCCGCGCGGTCAGGGACCGGAACTGGCTCATCACCTCGGCGTGCACATCACCCGGGGAAGGCATGATCGACTGCGTCGGGGTCGGCATCCGGTCGGCCGCGTGCTGCCAGCCGACCCGGGTGGCCTGCACCATCTCTTCGGTGCGGGTACGCAGGGCCGGAAGGTCGTAGGACTCGGCCCCGACGAACCGGAACTCGAGCGAACCGACGTCCAAACCCGATTGGTTGTTCGACGTTGGGAAGTCGGTCCCGACGTCCATCGCCCGGGCCTGACCCACCGAGGTCCCCGGGCGACCGGAGAAGGCTCCGGACAGATACTCCTCCAGACTGAACTCGCCGGAGCCGAAGTCGCGCCGAGCGGTCAGCAGGCCGTCGGCGGTCAGGACGGGGTTCTCGGCCAGCAGACGCTGCTCGAAGAGCTCGATCAGCTGTCCACGGTTGCGCTGCACCCAGGCCGAGGCGCGCGGTGGCAGCTGCGCCCGCCACGCCGCCAGCGACGTTCGAGAAGCAGCCAGGGTCAGGTTCTTCGGCAGGGCCACCTGCATCGGGCCCGCCATGGCGATCGCCGCCGCCTGGCTGTAGGCCAGCTCCAGGAAACCCCGGAGCCCTTCCACTGCCGGATCGTCGGCCGCGAGCTGGTCCAGCACCGGGGCCTCCGGCGTCGAGGTGCCCCAGCCGCCGGTGAACGCGGCCGTGGCGTCGGCGCCGAACTGCAGGGCCTGGTTCGCCAGGGCGGCCGCGGTCCGGGGCACGGCGGCGATCCGCCGGAACCGGTGCATCCGGGACTGGAGCGAGGCCAGGGTGGAGTGCAGGCTGAGAACCGGGACGTCGACCGAGAAATGGACCCCGAGGCCGGTGTGGCCACCCTCGTCCAGGTTCCGGGGCCGGTACTGCACTTCTCTCAGAGCCGGTTGAGGGTAGCGGAAACCCTCGGAAACCGGGAAGAGCGACGAGAGCGTCACCAGATCGGAGGCGCCGTTCAGCCGTCCCACAATGGTTTCCACCAGATCCAGGAGGTTTCCCGGTCCGGTGGCGACCGGGATCCGCTTGGAAACGATCTCGATGATCGGACGGGTGAAGCGGGAGGAGCTGAACGCCCGGTAGTCGACGACCAGGTCCAGAGCGTCGTGCTCGACCACGACCAGCTTGTGGTCGTGCGTCACCCCGTGCGGGAAGACCAGATATCCAGAAGCGGTTTCGGCCTCCAGGCCGACGAAAACCCCCTTCTCGATGCCCGGCTCGGTAGCGGGAACCGGGGTCTCCGGATCGGTCAGGGAATCGTAGGCGGCCCCCGGCGCCGTCACTGCGGACCGGACCAGCTCGCCCAGGGAGATGCTGGTCCCGGCCCGGCCCGGCAGCTGCAGATCGAGCAGATTGATGCCCTGGTCGTCCAGCAGGGCCTGGATGTTGGGATGCTCGGCAGAGAACTGGTCGCCGATCCGCCGGACCAGCGCATCGGCGTTGGCCTCGAGCCACTCCTGGGCCTCGGGCGACACCGGGGCCAGACGATCGGGCAGGGTGGCGAGGTCGCGGCCGTCCAACCCTCGGGACGAGCCGGCCCGGACTGCGGTGTGCCGGAGGGACTCAAAGACCTCCTGCGTCACCTGAGCGGCCTGTTCTTGATCCGAGAAGGGCAACCCGGACTGCTGAAGCATTTCGATGATCGGCCCGTTCGGGGCTCCCCCGCGCAGACCTCCACCCTCGTGCAACCTCAGCACCGCATTCACCCGGTCTTCGGTGTTGTGTACTGGGATGGTGTTCTGCTGCAGCAAGTTACGTACATCCTCGACCGACAGCGGATCCGCTCCGCCGCGCCGCAGATTGACGAACGGACGCAGCACCCGGGCCTGGGTGGTCAGGTCGGGGTCGTCCTGCGCGGGACCGGCAGCCGTGCCGCCGACGGCCGGGGGGACCGAGAGATCGTTCTCCAGCCAGATCTGCACCTTCCGGCGATCGTCCGCACTGGACGTCGCCGGCGAGCCGGGGGCCCGGCTGGACCCTTCACCCCGCGAGACCGCGATCACCCGGACGTTGAGGTCCGCGTCCGCGGCGAAGCCGGGGCGGCGCGCGTCCAGAGCGGCCTGAAGCACCTGCTGGGCCACGGTGGCCCGGTTCTGGCCGCTCTCCACCGCGCCGGAGCTCAGGAGCCCACCGTTGCCACCGCCCTCCACGATGATCCGGACCCCGGACCCACCGGTCTCCTGGCGTCGGCCGACCTCGGCCCAGACTTGGTCGGCGAAATCGGCGAGCTTCTGCCGCGCCGCGGTTCCCAGCGCCCCTTGGGCCCGGGAATCGAACGCGACATCGATCGGAGTGACGTTCACCGGGGCCAGCCGCCACTGGTCGGCGATCCGCATCGCCTCCTCCGGGGTCTCCGGGTCCGGCCAGTTCAGCGACGGCGGAACCACCGGGGCCGGACCACCCGCGGCCGCCCGGGACACGGCCAGGTCACCCCAGGCCTGCTCGTCCCGGGTCCGGGAACCGGTCACCCAGTGCCGCCAGGTCCCGTAGATCTGCTGCAGGTCGGTCTCTCCCAGGCCCGGCGTCAGGAACCGCAGCTCCAGCCGCCGCAGCCGCAGATCGGCCCGGGCCCCGCCGGCATCGTCCAGCTCGGCGAAATCGGTGCGGATTCCCAGGATCTCGTTCTGGCTGATCACGCTCTCGCCCTCGGCGAGCGGCCGGAACGCCTGGTTCAGGTAGTTGCTCAGCCGGTAGCGCCCACCCCGGCCGACGTTCAGGCCCAGAATGTTGCCGTTCCCAGACAGATCCCGCTTGTCGATCCGCCGGACGCTCTCCAGCCATTGCGGGTGGTCGCGCCGCAGCTGCGCCTCGAAGTCGCTCGCGATCGCGGCCGCGTTCGCCTGGAAGAAGTCCTGCACGCTTTCCGGCAGGTCCGTGCGTGTGGACGCCAGGGAGTCCCGCAGGGCCACCAGCGAATAGTTCTTCGAGAACGACCGCGGGCCGCCGTAACGGCCCAGAACGGCCGCGGCGGCCTGCATGAAGGCCAGCGTGGCGTGCCCCTCGACCACTCCCCGGTGGGCCCGGGCCGCTTCCACGACCGCCGGATCCGCGCCTTCCGGTACCGGGAACCGGCCGGCCAGTCGCTGGGCGAACTCGCGGGCGCTGCCGAAGGCCCGGATCGCCGGCTCCTCGGCCTTGACCCCCTTACGGACCTCGGCCCGGACGTCGTTGAAGAAGCCTTGGAGCGAGAACGCCGACTCACCGATGGTCAGGTGCAGATCGAGTTCCCGGGGGATCTTCAGGTCCACGACGGCCGTCTTGTCCCCCGACTGGCGGGCGTCGAAGTCCGGATCCCCCTGGAACCGCTGCCGGAAGGTCTCCCCCGGCCGCATGCTGCGCAGGGTACCCAGGAGCCGGCCCACGTCCGACCACGACTCCACCGGGTTCCGGAAGTTCTGCTCCCCGCGCAGGATCCCGACCGGCTCCGGCACCACCTCCACGATCGTGGTCTTCTTCACCGAGTGCGGATCCAGCTCGTCGTACGTCACGTTGACGTTCCGCGAGGTGATCCTCACCTTGTTGTCGGTGCTGCCGACCTCGGTCTCCAGCTCTACGCCGGCTGCCCCGGCCGACAGCTGGGGCCGCGGCAGCCCGTGCTCGGCCAGGTGTTCGCTGACCACGTTCCAGGCCAGAGCCCGCTGGTGGAGGCCGGTCGGCCCGTTCTGCAGCAGCTGCTGGGCGATCTGCTCCACCCGCTCCGGTTCCAGCCGCGGGAATCCGGCCGGGAACCCCTGGGGGTAGAGACCATCGAGCTCTCGGAGGACGTCGTGGTTCAGCACCGAAAGATCGCCCGGCTCCAGTTCGGCCGGCCTCGGTCGGGTCTGCGGGTCCTCGGTCACGGCCCGGGGCCGGATCACGACCGGCTGGGCGGGTCCGGCTTCCGGCGCCGTGATCGCGGCGCGGACCAGGTCCCCGAGGGTTCCCGGCCGCTCCGGCACCGGCAGGTCGAGCACGTCGAGGCCCTGCTGGCCCAGCAGGTCGGCCACGGCGCGGTGTTCGGCGAAGAACTGGGAACCGATCTGCCGGACCAGGTGGCCGACGTTGGCCTGCAACCAGTTCCGCGCCTCCGGGGACACCGGCTCGAGCCGGTCGGGCAAGGAGGCCAGGTCCGCGCCGTCGACGCCCCGGGACGAGCCGGCCTGGACCGCCGCCCGGGTGAACGCCTGCGAGACCTCGGCCAGCACCTGCGCCACCTCTTCGGCGGCCGGCCCGGAAAGGTGTGAGGAGAGCACCGATTCGGCGAGCAGCGGGCTCGGGGCCCCACCCCGGGCGCGCAGACCGCCCCCCAGATGCTGGTTCACCACCTCGTTCACCCGGTCCTGGGTGTTGTGCACCGGCACGTCGATCTTCTGCAGGAGATCGCGAACCTGCTCCGTCGACAGTAGGGCCGGTGTCTGACCCGCGCGCACCACCTTCTGCAGTTCCAGGTTCACGAACGGACGCAGCACCTGGGCCTGGGTGGTCAGGTCGGCTTCTGCTTGGGCGGCCCGGGCGGCCCCGGCGGCCGAGCTCTCCGCGACAGGAGGCACCGAGAGGTCGTTCTCCAGCCAGACCTGGACCTTCCGGCGATCCTCCGGACTGGACGTCACCGGCGAGCCGGGAGCCCGGCTGGCCCCGTCACCGCGCGAGACGGCGATGACCCGAACCGAGAGGTCGGCCGCGAAGCCGGGTCGGCGGGCGTCCAGAGCTGATTGCAGCGCCTGCTGGGCGGCCGTGGCCCGGTTCTCCCCCGCCTCCACCGCACCGGAGGAGAAGCGGCCGCCGTTGCCACCGCCTTCCACGATGATCCGCACGCCGGGCGCTCCACCGGCCTGACGCCGGCCGGCCTCGGCCCAGACCTGGTCGACAAAGTCGGCGATGCTCTGGTGCCCGGCCGTTCCCAGGCCGGCGGTGCCCTTCGTCCCGGACTCGAAGGGGACCGCGATCGGGGCCACGTTCACCGGGACCTGCCGCCACTGCTCGGCGATCCGGATCGCCTCGTCCGGGGTCTCCGGGTCCGGCCAGTTCAGTGGGGGTGGGACGACCGGGGCCGGCTCGCCGAGCGCGGCCCGGGACACCGCGAGGCTGCCCCAGGCCCGCTCGTCCCGGCTCCGGGAGCCGGTCACCCACTGCCGCCAGGTGCCGTAGACCTGCTGCAGATCGGTCTCCCCGATGCCCGGCGACAGGAACCGCAGTTCCAGCCGCATCAGCTTCAGATCGGCCCGGGCGCCGAAGGCGTCGTCCAGTTTCCGGAAGTCGGTCCGGATCCCCAGCATGTCGTTCGGGCTGATCTCCTTCTCCCCCGGGGCCAGAGGACGCAGCGCCTGCTCCAGGTAGGTGCGGATCGGGTAGCCCTCGCCCCGGCCGGCCTTCAGGAGGAGCAGCTTGCCCGGCGCGGGCAGTGGCTTCTTGGTGTTCTGCTGGAAGTCACGGATCCACTGGGGATTGTCCTGGCGCAACCGGGACTCGAACGCCTGCGCGATCTGGTCGGTGTTGGCCCGGAAGAAGTCCTGCACCGGCTGCGGCAGGTTGGCCCGCACCTGAGCCAGCGAGTCCCGCAGCGCCACCAGCGAATAGTTCTTCGAGAACGTGTGGAAGTTGTCGTAATTGCCCAGCAGGGCCGCGGCGGCCTGCATATAGGCCAGGGTCGCGTGGCTCTCCACAACCTCCCGGTGCACCTGGGCGGCCTCCACCGCCAGGGGATCGGTGCTACCCGGAACCGGGAATCGCTCGCTCAGCTGGTGGGCGAACTCCCGGGCGCTACGGAAGGCCTGGATCGCGATCGGCTCGGCCTTGACCCCCCGATTCACCTCGGTCCGCAGATCGCGGAAGAAGTCGCCCAGCGAGAAGGCCGACTCGCCCAGCGTCATGTGCAGGTCCAGCTCGCGCATCAGCTTCAGGTCGACCGCCGCCGTCTTCTCCCCCGAGGGCCGGGCGTCGAAGTCCGGGTCGCCCTGGAACTCCTGGCGGAAGGTCCGGCCGGGCGCCATGCCGCGAATCGTTCCCAGCAGCCGCGCCGTGTCGGACCACAGCTCCACCGGGTTACGGAATCCCTGCTCCCCGCGCAGGATCCCGACCGGTTCCGGCACCAGCTCGACGATCGTGGTCTTCTTGACCGAATGCGGGTCCAGCTCGTCGTACGTCACCTGCACGTTGCGCGACCGGATCCGCACCTGCTTGTCGCTGGCCCCCACCTCGGTCTCCAGCTCCACCCCGGCCGCACCTCCACGCAGCCGTGGCCAGGCCAGCCCCTGCTCGGTCAGATGGGTGCCGGCCACGTTCCAGGCCAGATCCCGCAGGTTCCGGCCCGCGCCCCCGGTGGCCAGCAGGTTCGTCGCCATCCGGGTGACCTCCGCCGGGTCCGGCAGCGGGAAGCCGTCCGGCAAGCCCTGGTTGAAGAGGTAGTTCAGGGCCCCGCGGACCTCGGCGCCGAGCAGCTGTGTCTCGTGCGGACCGAGTTGCCGCGGGACCGGGACGGTCTCCCCTTCCAGCATGCTCTGCAACTGCGCCGGGCTGACCACCGCTCCCCCGGGCCGGACCAGCAGGATCTGCGCCGTGCCCTCGGAAGGAGTGAACGGCCGCAGCGCGTTCCCGTCCCACACCACCGGATCGGCGTCGTTCCGCCCCCAGACCGTGCTCACCTGGGAGCCACCCGGACCGGGCTGGACGATCCAGGCAATCGATCCGCTCCCGAGCCGGGCCAGGTGGGTCTGCAAGTGGCCCTGCGCGGACTCGGGGAAGGTCTGGAAGCCGTTGGTACCGGCGCCCAGCAGCGAGGAGATCTGCTGTTGGGGGGAGAACGTCGGCATTGGGCGACGCACCGGGCGGCCATTGTCCCGGGCCACGCTCCGGGCGACCTCGATGGCCCTGGTCAGTTCGTCGCTCTCGAGGTGCGCGCCGAGCTGGGCCCGGACCCGCACGGCAACCGGCGAGGTCAGCTCAAGAGCAGCTGGTACGGGCGCCTTTCCGGCCCGCACCGCCGCAGCATGCACCGCTTCGGCGAATGCGTCCGGACTCAGACCACGACGGAACACCGATCGCGGGTCCACTCCGGCCTCGGCCGCTTCGGAGCGTAGTTCAGCGGGAAGCCGGTCCACCGCCCGGTTCACCCGTTCGATGGTGTCGCGCACCTGGTTCCGGAACTGCTCAGAGGTCTGCCCCCGGTCCATCGCGCGGGCGTACATCGCGTCGGGGTCGAGCCGGGCGGTGACGGCATCGGCGTGAAGCGTTGCCCCAAGCACAGTCTCGGCCGACGTCGGGTTCAGGGAACCCATATAGGGCGGAAGCGTCTCCACCTCGTTCACCAGGCTCCGGACGGCGTCCTCGAGGCTGAACTGGCTGCCCTGCTGGTTCATTGAGCGCTGCCGCTGCCGCCAGTCCCGCTCGGTGAATCCCATCGCCAGCGCGACCTGCCGGGTGGCGAGCGGGACCTCCTCGATCGACTCCTCCCGGGCGTTCGTGGCCGGGCGCTCCAGAGCCTCGATCTGCGCATTGATCTCGGCCAGGTCGAGATCCTCGCCCTGCGGCACTGCCCGGGGAGCGGGGCGGCTCGAGGTCGGCGCGGTCGGCGCGACAGCACTGGGGGTCTCCACCGCCAGCGCTGCGGCCAGGCGTCCGGCGAACTCGGCGAAGCTGCCACGACCGCCCAGTTCCTGGTAGCGGCGGTAGATTCCGATCCGGTCCAGGTTGTGCTCGGCGAAGGCGCTGTGGGTGGTCAGGGGCAGGCTCTGCACCTGCGTCAGCTCGGTCGCCAGGTCCACCCCGGTCCATTCGTGCACCCGGGCGGGACCGGCGCCCGCGCCCCGGGGCTGGGACGACACGGTGATGGTGACGCTCACCCCGGGCCGGCCGCCGGGTCCGGTGGTCGGCTGGTAGTCGATGGTGATCGACTCGTTGTGGCCCGGTCCCCGCCGCGGGATCAGGTTGATCCGGCTGCCTTCCGGCTGCAGGTTGCCGCCCAGGTGCCAGAGCGTCTCCATGGTCTCCATCTGGACCAGGGTGCTGCTCTCGATGCTCCCGTTGGGCGCGATGACCGGGCTGAGAGCGCTCCGGCCGGCGACCGGAGGACCCTGCCTACGGAAGTTCTGGTAGGTGCCCAGATCCGTCCATTGATAACCCAGTTCGCGCAAACCCCGGTCGACCAGGTCGAGGAACTGCCCTCGGACGTCCGACGCCGGTTCCGGCGGTGCCGTCGGCTGCCACCAGGGCTCCCCCTGGACGACCTCGATCGGGGCGCTTGGGTGGGCCACGGCGACGAAGTCACCGAGTTGGCGGCTGACCACTCGGTGTAGCGCGGACGATCCGGGGACCCGGAAGACCAGGTCGACCGGGACGCGGGCGGCCACCGCCTCGGCCGTCTCCGGGGAGATCTCGGTGTCCGGGATCTGGATCCGGGCGCCGTCCGCGACCGCCGTGGACAGGGCGCCCGGCAGGTCCCGCAGAATCCAGCCCGGATAGCGGCCCGCCTGCGGAGCCAGCTCGAGGAAACGCCAGTCCGGCAGCGCGGTCGGCCGGCTCTGGAACCGGGTCGGCAGCGGCATGGCCGGCACCTGGCCCAGTTCCGGCCCGACGGCCGGGGCGGGCACCCCCGCGCGAGCCAGCAGCGCGGCGAACTGATCGGCGTCGAGCGTTCCGGCGTCGAGATCCTGCCCGGAGGAGATCGTCTCGATCAGATCGTCCAGCGATTCGGTGCTTTCGGGCCGGGCCGAGAGCGGGGCGAAACCGTTCTGCAGCAACAGGAACGGCAGCACCGTGGCCAGGTTGAGATCCGAGGAGGCAACGGTGAAGACCGGTGCGGACTCCAGCCCGTGCACCAGGCCGGCGATCAGGCGCAGCTGCTCCGAGGGCGATCCGGCGTTCGCCAGATCGGCGTAGTACTGGGAGAACAGCCAGTCCACGTCCTCCGGGTGGCCGAGATAGTCGCCCCGGTCCTCGGCCGGCACGTCGGTCCGGTACTGGGTGAGCGAGGAATGCATCTCCTGGTACTTGGCCCAGGTGAGCGGGGCGTTCAGGGCCTGGGGATCGTTCAGGTGGCCCTGATAGGTGGCCTCCAGCCCGAGTTCCCGCTCGGGGCTGAGGTTCGCGTGGTCGGCCTGTTCCTGGGTGGTGAGGTAGAGCTGGGAGTGCTGCCCGGCCGGGACGAACGAACTGAGCACCGGGCGCTCGTCCTCGCCCGGCCGAGCGGTCGCCGTCATCATCGCGGCCGCCTCGGCCTCGGCGGTCAGGTGCCGCTGGAGGACGTCCTGCGCGAGACTCAGACTCGAGTTCAGATGGACGTCCGGCCCGGGGTTCGCCCGCAGCTCCCGCAGATGGGTCTCCACCTGTGCGAGCGTCGGCTCGGTGGGCATCCGGCCCTCGGCGTTCGGAGTCATCTCCTGGTACTGGAACCGCACCTGCTCGTAAACGGTCTGCGCGGTCGGCCCGGTCTCCGGGGCCGTGACGGTGGCGGTGAACAGGTCCTGGAGCACCTCGGTGTTGGTCTCGGCCCCGGCCGCGCGCAGCCGGTCGACGATGTCCTCCAGCGCCACGCCACCGCTGAACGCCGAGCGCATTCCGTCGAAGACCACCGGCCGGAAACCGTTCTGCGCCAGCAGCAACGGCAGCACGACGCCCAGGTTGGCGTCGGTGCTCAGATCGGAGACGAAGTGCGCCATCTGGAGATTGCGCACCAGCCGGGCGATCGCCTTCAGCCGGTCGCCGGGCGTCTGGGCCAGGGCCGAGTCGACGTCGTACTCGGTGAACATCTGACCGGCCAGATCGGCGGCCTCGTGCGGCCGGTACCCGATCGCCACCGTGGGCGGTCCCCCGTGGGTGACATGGTCGAGCACCGTGACGGTATTCGTGGCATCCGCCGAGGGAGAGCGGAACTCACTGGGCCGCACCATCAGTCGGCGAAGCCCGACCCGTTCCTGAAGGACGTCCGGCGCCGGTTGCGCGGCGAACAGCGGATGCTGGGTGGCGGGGTCGGAGATGGTGACCACACCGCCGGAGCGATCGTTCGCCAGCGACTCGCTGATTGCCTCGTACCGATCCCAGCTGAGGGGCGCCGTCATCGCGTCGGGCGACGCCAGGAACGCATCGTAAGTAGCCTGCGGGATGCCGAGTTCAGCCGCGGACGGCACCGACGGAACCGGGATCGACGTGGCCGCGGTCGAAGGGCCGGGAGCGTACGGATCGGCGGAGGACACCCCACCGGGTGACGGCGCCCCGCCCCGCAGGCCCCGGAACCCGGCTTCGCGCAGGATGTGCTTGGCGATCTCGGTGCTGGAACCCAGGCTCACCCCCTGCGGACGGTTCCGCCGGTATTCCTGCAGGCGCTCCTGAACGTGTTGCAGGCTCGGCATTTCCGGCAGCGCCGGCATCTTTCCCGCAGCCTTCTGGCTCCGGCTGGCCATCTGCGTCCGAGCGGTCGTGGTCAGGTCCCGGTACTGCCGCTGGACCTGATCGTGCACCTGGCGGGGGGTCGGCACGGTGGGGTCGATCCGCAGCGCGACGATCTCGTCGGCCAGGTCGTCCCGGTCGTTCACCGGGACCGCGACGTTCCCGGCCAGGGTGGCCACCTCGCCGGCGGTCATCTCCGGGCGACCGAGGTTCGTCAGCTTCTGGTTGACCAGGCCGGTGATCTCGGAAGTGGGGACGTCGTTGATGGTCCGGGACGTCCCCGGGAGGTCGGGGGCCGGTGCGGTCGGCACCGGACGGCCGGGAACGTAGTTCGTGGTGGTGCGCCGGCCGTCCGGCTGGAAGGCGACCAGCTCAACGGTCTGCTGAAGGTCGTTGGCCAGGAACTGGGCGAACCGGGCGTGGGCGCCGGTGCCGTCGGTCAGCGTGGACAGCCGCACGGTCTGGCCGGCCAGGGATTCCCGGCCGCCGTTCAGGTCCTCCAGCAGCCAGTCCCGCAGCGCCGGATGGTCCACCGCCGCCTCACTGGCCGGATCGGTGTAGTCCAGCACCTCGTCCAGGTGGAACGGCGGGCGCTCCACCCCGTCGAACTCCTGGCTCAGGGCGTGCGCGTAGGAGACCGGGACGATCCCCTTCAGGCCCGCCGTCATGGTCCCGCGAACCGTCACCCCGTGCGGCCCGGTCATGACGTAGTCGCCGTCCACGGCGTAGTAGTCGAACAGGCCCTTCCGCTCGGTGTTGCTCTCCTTGTAGCTGGCGGCCGAGTTCGACTGGGTCTTCTTGTGCAGCTCACCGGTCCGGTCGGCGCCCGCCCCCGCGGTGGCCAGGGTCGGCTCGTGCGCATGCAGGATCGGCTGGCCGGCGTTGTGCCCGGCGGCGATGTCGATCCCCAGGGTGGTGCCCTGGAAGGTCTCGGTCTCGCTCTCCGGCTCCAGCGTGTCCTCGGGGAAGTTCAGGGCACTGCCGTAGTTGCCGCGGGTGATCCAGCGCAGCCGGGTGGGCAGGAACTCCACCACGGTCTTGGTGCCGTCCCGGTGCGGGATCTCGTACCGCGTCGGGATCTCGGTCTTGCTGCCGTCCGGGTTGAGGATCTCGGTCTTGGCCGAGCCGAGAACGGCGCCGATGCTCGAGCCGATGTTCCGCGGGGCCATCCGGGTCTGGGCGGTGTTGTGGTCGACGCCGCCCGGGGCGAAGTCGGATCCGAAGTTCGGACGCGACGGGTCCGGTGTCCGGTGCATCAGGCCCGGGCGGTTCGCGGCGACCTGGACCCAGTTCGCCACCTGGCCGCTGCGGGGAACCGCGAGCACCTGCATGATCTCGCCGACCGCGGCTCCGAGACGCCGGCTTCGGACGTCCGCGGCCGCCGGGAACCGGGCGGCCGGAATGTCGCTGGTGCGGTGGACGCTCGGCCGGAACCGGATCTCGGGAGCCACCGGGTCCGGTGCGGCTGCGGTGGTCAGGTGGTTGGGCACCAGGAAGTTGTACGAGCCGTCGACGTTGTTGCGGTCCAGCCGGGTCGAGCTGTCCGACTTGGTGGCCCACCAGTCGCGCACCCCCTGGGACCAGACGTCCGGTACCCGCTTGGCCACGGCCGTGCTGAAATCGCCGATGTCCTGCAGGATCTCGGGACCCTCGGTGGACCGGTAGATCTCGATCGAGAACCACAGGGGCTTCCTGAACTCCTGCGAGGTGTCGGCCGGGGTGGCCCGGCGGATGTCCCGCTTGGTGCGCTTCTCGCCGGTCTTGACCATCGACCCGGACATCTTCGACCGGCTGATCTCCCCCGGGACCCGGGCGCCGTCGTCCCCACCCCAGCGCCCCTGGAAGTGCACGCTGCGGTGCCGCAGCGAGGTCAGGTGCTTGGCGGTCGCGTCCTGGACGAAGAGCTGGCCGCCGGTGGTGACCTTGGCGTCCGGGCGGGGCCGGACCCACTCGGCCCGGACCGGCATCTCGTGGGCCTTCACCACGACCGTGTGGTAGGTGACGCCGCCCACCGGGGTCGGGGTGGTGACGACGTAGATCAGGCCGGTTCCGGCCGCCGTGTGGTGGTTGGAGCGGATCGCCTCCTCGTCGAAGAACGCCTCCAGACCGCGGATCACGTCGGACTCGGCCTGATCCCGCCCGTTGCGCAACGGGTTCCGGTCCGCGAACAGACTGTGCACGAAGGCCGTGGACTTGTCCCAGAAGTTCCCGTCCCGGTCCTGCTGCACCAGGTTCTGGAACATGGTCAGGATCCGCGGCAGCACGGCGTCGGCGGTGTAGGTCTCGATCGGGTGGACGGACCCGTCCAGTTCCTCGTCGATCAGCCGCAGCGGCAGGGCCGGGTCCGCGACCGGGGCGGGGGCCAGCCCTTCCGGCACCGGGAGTCCCAGATCCAGGGCGCGGACGTGCGGGACGTACAGTTCCACCCCGCCCTCGACCTTGAGCTGGGTCTTCTCGGACGGGACCACCTGGAACCGGCCGATCGTCGGGTCCCGCCACTTCAGATGCTGCAGCGTGCTGATCAGGTCGGCCTGATAGACGTGGGTCGGGTACTCGGCGCCGCCGGAATAGGTGATCAGGCTGAGCACCAGCGAACCGTCGAGACGGTCGTTGGACCGGCCGTAGGACCGCTCCGCGCCGACGCTGGCCCCGCCACTGATCTGGGGACCGGTCCGCCGGTTGTCGGGCACGCCCTGCTGCTCCGAGGACTGCCCGTCCGGCGCGTGGCCGGCCCCCGGGCGGATCACCAGGCCGGTCGAGGCCCCCAGATGGCCGGCCACCGACCAGCTGTTCACGTACGTCACCCGCAGGTCGCCCTCGGTGTACTGCTCGAGCGCGATCGACGGGGAGGTGACCCGGCGGGTCAGGTCGTACAGGCCGAAGTGCACCGTCACCGCATGGTCGAAACCGTCGGTGCCGCCCGGCACATGGATGGTCAGGCCCCGCGAGCCCAGGGCCCGGCGGGTCATCGCCTCCAGGAAGGTGGGCGTGCCCGACCGCAGCACCTGTTCCGGCACCCCGAAACGGCTGTTGGAGTCGGAGAACGCGGTCAGCTCGCCCGGGGCGCGGGGTTTGCGGCGGTCCTGCAGCGGGGTGCCGGTGATCCCGCTCTTGATCAGCTCGAGCAGGCCGGGCCGGGGCGCGCTGTTCAGCCGGACCAGTTCGGCGATCGCGTCGGTGATCTGGGCCGTGCCGGCCACCGCCATCATCATGCCGGTGTAGGTCCGCGGAGCGATCGGGGTCTGTTCCGCGGCGATCCCGTTGGGACGGATCAGCAGAGCCGCAGCATCCCCGTCGAGCTCGCCGACCATGACGGTGACCTGTCCGGCCCGCAGGACGTCGTCGATCGACAAGGGCTGCAGGGGCAGGAGGTGTTCGGAGACCGAGACGACCGAGGTGGTGTCCTCGAACCGGCGCGAGCCACCGGTGATGAAGGTGCCGTCCGGGGCGGTGGCGGTCCAGGTGGTGGTCACGTCGGTGGCGTACTCGTAGCGGTTCACCGCGCCCCCGGTCCGCATCCGGTGGTACTCCTTCGAGCCGAAGCTGTCGGTCACCTCCTTCTCCCGGGAGTAGTCGGCGCTCAGCTCGGGGGCGGCGAAGTCGAAGTAGAGAATGCCGAAGACATGGGTGCGCAGGTGCAGGCCGGTGTCGGCCCCCAGCCCCCAGTCGTGGCCCTCCCCGGTGTCGATCGAGATGGTGTTCTTCACCTGGGCGTCGAGCGAGACCCCGTCCTCACGGATCGGCGGGGCCAGCAGTTCCTGGCGCTGCCAGGCCATGGACAGGGTGAAGTTCACCCCGCCGACCTGGAACGCCTGGTCGATGCTGCCGCCGGCGTCCAGGGTCCGGCCCTGGGCCCGGACCGCGGGCAGACCGAACCGGACCGACATCAGCCGGTCCAGGTGGGCGTCGTCGCGCGGACCCACCAGATGCTCCACCTTGGCGGCCCGCAGCATGTGCGGCACCACGTTCTGGAAGTGCTGGATGATGTCCGTCATCCCGACGAGTTCCTTGACCACGCCCGGTCCCAGGCCCTTGTTGGCCGCCAGGAGCAGGGGCTCGGAGTACTCCGGGTGGAACTCGCGGGTCCACGGCGACTGTGGCGCCGAGGCGGTGACCTGACCGGTGGACGAGCCGAGCGGGGCGAACTCCTCCCGGTAGTCCAGGACGATGCGGTGCTGGGGCGCGAGATCCGGGTTGGTGGCGCGGGTGCCGACCGGGTCCAGGACCTGCACCACCGGGCTGCTGCGGAGCACTTCGTCCACGGCCGCCCACTGCCGGCTCTGCGGACCGGTCCTGGCCAGCAACTCGCGGAACGCGTCGGTGTAGTGGATCTGCACCTGACCGTCCTTGGCCAGCTGCTGCTGGAGCACCTTCAGCTGGGGCTGGAGCCGGGGCGCGACCGCGACCAGGTCGGCCACGGTCTGCTCGAGCGGGGTACGGGTGTCCAGCCGGGAGCCGTCCGGGTTGGCGGTGACCACCGCGGCTGTCGTCCCGGTCTGACTCCAGTCCGGGAGTTGCTCGCGGGTGCGCTGGGTCTGGTCCACCCGCCACCGGGGCGGCCGGGTTGGAGTCAGTTTCATGGCCGGGTTGTGCGTGTACCCGACCTGCGTGCGCTGCTGGATCGTGATCGGGCGCCCGCCGCGCCCGACGCCGGTGCGCGTGGTGATCCGCATCTCGCGGGCCCCGTAGATCTTGCCGTCCGGCCCGACCACGTACCGGTTCACCACCGGCCCCAGCGCCGTGACGTCCTCAGGGGTCAGATCGGTGGGCACGGCCGAGTCGGTGGTGACGAAGCGGATGTTCGGCGGCTCGGTGTCCTGCGCCTGGTTCCAGGCCTGCAACTGGTTCCAGGCCCGGACCGCCCCGGGCTCGAAGGTGTCCGGCAGCTCGACCTCGAAACTGGCATCGGGCCTGCTCTCGGCCAGCCGCTGCAGGTCGAAGGCCCGCAGCAGGGGCCCGAAGGTGAACGGCGCCGCCTTGTGCATCACCAGTCCCGGCCCGGACAGCAGGTTCCCGTCCGGACCCAGTTGGTAGCGCAGGTGGGGGGTGCGGGTCAGGTCCGGCGTGGTGACGATCCGGACGTTGCTCGCCCGGGTCAGTTTCCGCCACTGGTAGAACATTTTCGCGGATGCACCCTGGTCGACCCGAGGGTTGAACCCGCGGGGGACGGTGATCTCGATGTCGACCTTGCCGCCGCCCGCCAGCTGATGCTTGACCACCTTGTAGGGCCGGGTGATCGGCCCGGTGAGCCGGGTCGTCCAGCTCTGCAGGGCGACCGGCGGCCGGGGCTTGAGCGGCGGCGCCGGGCGGCGGCTGTCGCTCAGCCGGACCAGGTCCTTCATCCCGCGCACCGGCCGGTTGATCAGCGGCCGGGCCTTGCCCAGACGCGGTTTCACCGTCACCGGCGGCGGCAGCGGGCGATTCACGGGCGGGCCCGCGGCCGGCCGGAACTTGAACCCGTGGGTCGGCGGCCGCGGCGGGGCGACCGCCGGGTTGTCCCCGATCCGGTCCCGTCCGGTCGGGACCGACCGGTCCAGGGCCTGCGCCTCGAACCGGTCGGCGTGGTTCTGCCCCATGGCCAGTTCCAGCGCGGTGCTGACCGAGAACGGCGGGATCCGGTGATCGGACCGGATCTCGACGGTGAAGCGGTACCTCGCCTTGTAGCGCACCAGGTGGTCGAACCGCATGGTGGCGACCTTGTTCTGGCCCTGCATCCCGACGGTCCGGTGGTAGCTGCTGGAGGTCTCGGCGTTCGGCAGCATCAGGGACGGTGAGAACAGGGTCTGCCCCACCTCGAAGCTGAAGTCCATGCCGATCCCGGCACCGGCCTCGAGCACGATGTCGTCGCCGTCCTTCTGGGTGTAGGTGTCGGCGATGTCGTCACGGATCGGCACCTTGTCCGGGGTGGTGCTGACGTACTGGACCGTCTCCGGCTCGGCCGAGATCCGCAGGTGCCCGTGGAAGTTCAGGGCCGGCTTGCTGAAGAACGGCGAGACGTGGGCCTTGGCCAGCATCCACTGGGTGCGGTCCTTGCCCCGGGCCTCGCTCAGGAACTCCCGCTCGATCTCCGCCATCAGCTCGTCCAGTTCCGGCGTGTGCCCGCCGAACGCCTGCTCCAGCTGGTTGCCGATCTCGTCCAGGACCGCCTGAAGGTTCATCGCGGTGATGGTGGACGAGAGCCCCTGCAGCACCTCCGGTTCGGTGACGTCGACCGCCGGATGCGGAGAGGCGATGGTCATGCCCGGCAGGGTGGAGAAGACCTTGGCGAACTCCGCCTGGACGCCGGGCAGGTCCAGGGCGCCCGGCCCGGGGGTCCCGTCGGTGGGCGCCGGGATCGGCGTTCCGCCCCGGGACACGTCGGCGTTCACCCGCAGCGCGACCCAGAACTCGTCCCGGGGATTGACCAGGGGCCGGTTGCCGGACTGGACCTCGCTGGTGGTGCCGTAGTGCCGCAGGCCGCCGGAGGCCACCCAGACCCTCAGGATGGGCATGATGTGGCCCAGCGGACCGGCCGTGAGCAGGAAGATCAGCGGGTCGAGGACCACCGAGAGACCGCTCTTGTGCGCGGCCACCTGGCCCTGGGCGACGGTCAGGTCACCGTAGGCACTGATGTACTTGATCAGGAACTCTTCCGGGGACTCCTGCGGGTTGTAGACCATGGTGGCCGGGTCGAAGCTGAGCTTCACCGAGATGTCGCCCTGGTTCACCGTGATCCCGCTCTGGATCAGCCGTTTCCAGGCGGCCGGGTCCGGGGCGGTCAGCGCCGAGCGGAGGGCGGCCCGCAGCTTGGCGGCGGCCCGCGGCGGCAGACCGGTGGTGCTCACCACCCGGTTGATCCAGTCGGTGGTCTCACCGGTGGCCGGCCGGGTGTGGTCGAGCACGCCGTCGACGTTCACCACGTCACCGTCGCCGAAGGCCTTCATCTCGGTGAAGAAGTACGGCGGCCGGGGATCCTCCGGCCGCGGCCGGAGCCCGGAGTCCAGCACCATGCTCAGCGCCTTGACCAGGTCCGGATGCTCCACCAGGGCCCCCCGAAGCATCACCCGGACGTCGTCCAGGGTCATCGCGGTGGGGTCCGGGGCCGGGTTCGGGATGATCTGGGCCAGGTCCTCGGCGGTCCCGCCCGGCACCTCGTCCGCGAACTGGACCTGCCGATTGTGGACGACCGGGGCCAGTGGGTTGGGAGACCCGTCCTCGACGGTCTCTACGGTGGCGCGGGGCGGCGGGACGGGGCGGCCGGATCCGGATGGGCCCGACCCGTCCGTGGTGGCCGGCGGGCTGGAGGAGACCCCACCGGGCAGACGCGGCGGGTTCAGACCGAGGTCCTTGGTGAGGTATTCGCTGTAGACCCGGAATCCGAGATCGCGCAGGTTCCGACCGGCCACCCCCGGGCCCTTCGCCCGCAGGTCGTCGGCGATCTCCTGGATCCGCGCACGATCGGGCCGGGGGTACTCCAGATGCAGGTTGTTCCGCTCGAACTCGGTGCCCACTCCGGTCTGCACGGTGGAAAGTTCGGCCAAGGTGAGCGGCCCGCGCGACATGACGGTGGTTCCGGCCTGGTCGTAGCCCAGCCGCTGCAGGATCTCGCGCCCGAAATCGGCGTTCGTGGTGATCGGCGGCAGGTTCCCGGTGCGGATGTCCTTCTGGATCCCCGCCAGATTCTGGCGCACCTCACCGGCCGTCGGCGCGACCGGCGCCGGGGCACCCGGTTTCATCTGGTCGAAATGGGCCTGGACCTCGCGGTGGATCTGATCGAGAGTGTCGGTGGGAACCGCAATCTCGGGAAGATCAGTGGGGACGACGGTGGACGCGGCCTCGGGTGGAGTGATGTCCGGGGTCAGCGGCAGCAGGTCGACCGATTCCACGGATGCGGGGATGCTGGGCAGGCCACCGCGGGTGGCGTCGAGCAGGCGCACGCCCTTGTCGTCGGTGATCACGTTGAACGCGTGTGCGTCCGGCTGCCCGGCGACCTGGTAGATCACCGCGGCCCGCGATCCGGGAGGAGCACTCGAGAGCGCCTGCTGGACGAACCCGAGATCCTTGCCCCGGAAGGCCACCGGCGGGGTCCCGGTCTTCAGGCCCAGGTTCTCCTGCTGCAACGTGATCAAATCGCCGGTGGTGGCCGGGAATTTCGGCGTGCTGAGGCCGGCGACCGGGTTCGGGAGCTTGCCGTTGTTCGCCGCGAACGCCTTGTCGACCGCGATCACCGAGTCCGCACTACTGACCACCGGACCCGGACGCCCTTGCGCCGGCACCGGATCCCCCGAACGAATACCCGGGAAGTCCTGAATCAGCTGCGGATCCGCCGGAGTCACCGAAATCGCGGCCGGAACCGCCGCTTCCAGATCCGCAGCCGACCAGTCGAACGCCGGGTCGACATCATACGAAGCCGGGCGCAACGGGGTAGGGACGTTCTGCACCAGATCCACGGCCTGCTGCAGGGAGAACACCGAACCGTCCAGCGCCGGACGCAGATACAGAACCCGGTCCGGAACCGGGGCCAGCTCCAGGTTGTTCGTCCCACCAGCGTTCAGATCGACATCCGTGTCGAAGCTGGTGACGGACGGGGCCGGCGACGAACTCCCGAAGTCGGTGAAAATGGTTTCCGGTGAGCTGATCTGGGTGGAGAACGTTTGCGCCGGACTGATCCCGTTGACCGGCTGGGGCAGGTCCGTCGAGAGCGTCGGGATCTGAGGACGCACGACGGCACCACCGGACACCGGCACCAGGTTCACACCAACTGAGGGGATCGATTCGTCCACCGCCTGACCCCAGGTGATCGTCCCCCGATCCAGGTCCTGAAGGACGTTCTCGACGGGACGCACGCTGATGGGTGGGGCCGTGATCGGGGCAATGGTGAACGACTGAGGGTTGGCGAAAGCAGCGTCCAGGGACTGGAACCCCGGACCAAACCCGGGCGCGTCCAGAGACAACGTTGGCAACGCAGCGAAGTCGAAGCCCTCCATCGTCGCCGAACCCGCCAGCGCCGGATCGACGCTCAGTCCACCGTTGAAAACGAAGTTCGTATCGAAACCACCGGTGTTCCCGGCAAAATTACCCAACGCCGTCGGAGAGAACGAAACACCGTTCAGGTCCGGAAGCTTGGTGTTCAGATCAATCCCGTGACCCCCCAGACCCGGGGAACCCGACCCGGTAAAACCCTTCCCCCCAGGACCAGTGTGCGTGGTCTCCGGCCCACCCTTACCATCCACGTCCACGTCCCCGGACTCCGGCGGCGGGATCTTGATATCGCCCAGACCATCCAGATTCAGGTCATCCAGGTTCAGGTTGTTCAGGTCGTTCAGGGTCTTGTCATCCATCCCGAACACACCCCGACCACCCTTACCAATCCCCCCACCACCCAACTCCGCGCCGCCCTCGGCCAGACCCGAAGTCAGGTCCCACGGCGACATGTCCCAGCCACCACCCACCGCCGCCCCACCAGCGCCACCACCCAAAGCCTCGCCGCCGGCCTCCATCGACAGATGCGACGTGATCCCCACCCACTTGGCCACCGACTGCTCATCCAGACCGGCCTTGATCATCCCCTTCTGCAGACTGTCAAAACCGGCCTTCATGATCGGGCCCATCACCCCCGCGACGAACGCCCCCGCCGCCGCCCCCATGATCGCCGCATCACCCGTGGACTTGGTGTCCCACTCGTAGTCACCCGGGTGCTCGAGCATCGACCAGAGCTGAGCGCCGACGTCCAGGCCCACCTGGAACACCGTCATGTACGCGACCATCTTCAACGCGTCCATGACCTTACGCATCAACATCTCCAGCACCGTGCGCGCCGCCGCCCGCGCCGCCGCC
>JODP01000025.1 GCA_000719025.1 Kineosporia aurantiaca JCM 3230 | reverse complement strand
CGGACGTGTCTTGTGGTGATTCACATCCTCTGCCAAGGAACCCGTCCTCAATTCACCGGCCCCACAGCCCTGCCGTCAGCAACGTCATGACAGGCAACAGCTAGTCACAGTGCGTGCGCGTGAACCAACGTCAGGAACGTGGTGGCAACGGTCTTTGCATGCTTGCGGATTGCAGCCGGGGACGGTGCGGGCGCCCCGAGCATCACCTGCTCCACCAAGCCTGCGGTCACGAGCGCGTTGAATGTCTGCGCTGCCGACTGTGGATCAGTGAGGCATGCGCGCATATCTGCCGGCCAGCGTTCGAAGTAGTCCGTGAATACTCGGAAACGTCTTTCGAGAAACGCCTCTCGGTAGGCCTTGGCCACGGCGGGTACGCGCTGACCCTCGGTCAGTACGACTCGGTAGAGCGACACCTGATCGGGTGAGAGGACGGCGGAGAGGGCTTCCACACCGGCCTCGACGAGTCCTTCCTCGGGAGCCATGTCGTACCACGGGTGGTCGACCTCAGGACCATGGGCGCACGCGCGCAGCATGACCGCGGTGAACAGATCGTCCTTGTCCTCGAAGTGTCGGTAGAGAGTCTTGATCGAGATGCCCGCGTCGGCTGCGATCCGGTTGACGGAGCTCCCGGCGAACCCGTCCCGGAGAAAGGACTTGTGCGCGGCCGCCGTGATCTGGGCGCGCTTGCGCTCCATCAGACCCGCCTTCGGGTCATTCGCTGACCACGTCCGCATTCGACACCATCCTCGCGCTGCCTCTTGACAGCATCCTACGACAGCGGGCACTGTCGCGTCATACGACAGCGATCGCTGTCGTTTTCTGAAAGGGGGATTGTCTTCCTTCCTGCGCTCAAAGCAATCTGATCACCGTCAGGGGCCGGCGCATCAGTCGGCGTCCGCCCGTACGCAGCCGGTTGGTCAATCCCGCTGAACCGGATATGTCTTTGCCAGGCCCACGCCGCAACGCACTCGTCGACCGTCCTTTTGGTGCCCGGTGCGATTACTTGTGATCAGATTGCGAAACCGAATCACCAGGGCTTTCTCGCCGGGGCGCCTGCGCTCCAAAGGGGTTTCACCACGCGTGCTGTCACCTTGCAGCAGAGGCCTCGGCAACAGCCCAGTCCGACCAGAAATCATCAACGCCTGTCGTGCTCCGACAGCGCGTAGAAGAGGGAAAGCAACTGATGAATAACCGTGCTACACCCCCAAGATCGTCCAAATACCGCCTCGGCCTTCTCATAGGCGCCGCTGTGCTGACTGTCGGCGCCATCCTGGGTGGGGTGCTGAGCGCTTCGGCGTCCATATCGACGTCAGCGCCGGCATCGGCGTTGGCGCCCGCATCCACGTCTTCCAACGCCCCGGCCTGTGTGGCCCCCGAACGCCCCCTCAGCCGCGACTACGACGCCGCTACGCGCGAGGATGCCGCGTTCAACAAGAACTTCCGGCATTGCTTCACCACCATCAACGGCGTCCAGATGCATTATGTCATCGGCGGTCACGGCCCCAACGCCATGGTGATGCTGCACGGTTGGCCTGAGAGTTGGTATGCCTACCACAGGATCATGCCGAAACTGCTCCCGGGACGCACCATTATCGCGATCGACGAGCCGGGACTGGGGGATTCGACCGGGACCCCCAGTTCGATGACGACGAACGTCATGTCGCAGTACATTCACCTGCTCCTCAACCGCCTCGGGCTGCAGCGCAACGTGCAGGTGGTCGCGCATGACATCGGTGTCGGTGTCGCGTACGCTCTGGCGGCCCAGTATCGAAAGCAGGTCGCCGGCCTGTTCAACCTCGACTTCGCGCTGGTCGGCAAGAGCCTGAAGTTCAACGATCTCGTCCCGTTGGCGTTCCATTTCTCCTTCAATCAGCAGACTTTCTCTGAAGGATTGCTCACCGGGCGGGTCGGCTACTTCCTGAAGAACTTCTACCCGCTCGTCTCGAAGCTGCCCGCGCCGGTGCCTGCCGGTGACGTTGCCGAATACACCCGGGTCTACTCACGACCGCAGGTCCTGCACAACGGTATGGACTTCTACCGTGACTGGCCGACGGTCGACAAGGACAACGCGGTGCTGATGAAGAAACCGCTGACCATCCCGGTGCGCCTGCTGAGCATGGACCTGATTCCCAAGTGGACCGCACTGTCGCAGAAGTCCATGAAGGATGCCGCTCCCTCCGCGACCGGTACCGCGGTCCCAGGCGCCGGTCACTGGCTCGCGGAAGAACGCCCCAAGCGGGTCATCTCCGAGATCAACAAGTTCTACCCGGTGTCCTGACCGGTCCGCGACAGGTGCGTCAGACCCCGGGCAATCTCCGCCCGGGGTCTGACTATTGTTCGGTCCTTCGCCGAGGCCCAAAAGCCTGACGAGAAACAACTCACCCGTGACGGGGGCATGAACAACTGCACCTCATCGAACGTGAGTCCGGTAAGCGCCTGGTGAAGGCATCCCAGACCCTGGCGGTTCAGTGGCAGCCGCATCGCGAGTCCAACCAGCGGTGGCTGATCGACGCGCAGCCCGACGGCACCTACAAGATCTCGAACCAGGCCAACGGGAAAGCGCTGGACGGAGCCTCCTCTACGAGCAACGGAGCGCCGTTGATCCAGTACACGTGCAACGGTGGATCGCAGCAGAAGTGGAAGCTTCGGTGAAGGGCAAGCACTCCTGCAGCGTCCATGACCTCGAGGTACGGAGGGACATCCCGTGAATCGCTCCTGGCGAGGACGTTGGAAATTGACGGTGGTCGTGTCGGGCCTGGCGACGGCACTGCTCTTAGGGTCGGCCCGCATAGCGTCGTCAGCCGAGGCGGCGCCGGGTTCACAGATTCTCAGCGTGGCGTCGGGACGGTGTCTGGACGTCGTCGGTGAGGCGACCACACCCGAGGCCGGCGTAAACATCTATGACTGCAAGGGATCGGCCAACCGGGCCTGGACCCTGACCTCCACCGGCGAGCTGCGGGTGTACGACCCCGCGCTCTGCCTGGACGTGGCCGGGCAGAGCACCACCTCCGGTGCCAAGGCACAGATCTATCCGTGCAACGGCCAGAGCAACCAGAAGTGGAAAGCCAACACCAACGGCACCATCACGGGCGTTCAGTCCGGTCTCTGCCTGAATGTGACCGGCGACGGGCGCAGCAACAGCGCGGTGGTCGACGTGCGCACCTGCAACGGCCAGAGCAGCCAGCAGTGGAAAACGTCGCTGGGAAGCGCGGACACCCAGCCACCGAGCGTCCCCGGCAATCCACGCGTCAGCAATCTGGCCTGCGATTCGGTCACTTTCGCCTGGAACGCGGCCACGGACAACGTCGGGGTGGCCTTCTACGACGTCTATCATGACGGCCAGCTCATCCGGTCGGTCAGCGGGGCGACGCTGTCCACCAGCCTGACCGTTGTCGGCGGGGTCAGCTGGGGGTTGTACGTCAACGCCCGTGACGCTGCCGGGAACGTGTCCCAGGCCAGCAGCACGGTCTCGATCAGTCCTCCGCCCTGCCAGGTCGATACCGAGAAGCCCAGTACCCCGACCGGCCTGACCAGCACGGTTTCCGGCACTACGGTGACCTTGAAGTGGACTGCTTCCACGGACAACCAGGCCGTTCGCGCGTACGACATCTACCGCAACACCACCCTGGTCGGCTCGGTGACCGGTAGCGGCAGCACCGCACCGGCGACCACGTTCCTGGACAGCGGCCTGTCCGCCAACACCGCCTACAGCTACTACGTGGTGGCCCGGGACGGGCAGGACAACATCTCCGCTCACAGCAACACGGTCTCGGTCACCACCGGCGCAGCCTGCAGCAATCCGGTCTGCACGGTCACTCAGGTCGCCACCGACAGCGATATTCCATGGGGGCTGGTGACTCTGGCGGACGGCACGATCCTGTACAACCGCCGCGACGCACACGACATCATCCATCTGAACCCGGCCACCGGGGCCAAGACCACGGTCGGGACGGTGCCGAACGTGCAGAGCACCGACGGGGAAGGTGGCCTGATGGGGCTGGCGCTGTCCCCGTCCTTCGCCAGCGACCATTGGCTCTACATCATGCACACCTCGCCGACCGACAACCGCATCGTCCGGATCAAGCTGATCGACGACAAGCTGGACACCGCCTCCGAGCAGGTCCTGCTCAGTGGCATCCTGCGCAACAAGTTCCACGACGGCGGGCGGTTGCGGTTCGGCCCGGACGGAAAGCTGTACGCCAGCACGGGGGACGCGCAGAACGGGGACAACGCCCAGAACCTGTCGAGCCTGAACGGGAAGATCCTGCGTCTGAACGCAGACGGCAGCGTGCCCTCCGACAACCCGTTCGACAGCTATGTGTGGAGTTACGGGCACCGCAACCCGCAGGGGCTGGCCTTCGGCTCCCAGGGGCGGCTCTGGGAGCAGGAGTTCGGGAACTCGATCATGGATGAGACGAACATGATCACCAAGGGCGGGAACTACGGCTGGCCCGCCTGCGAGGGGACCAGCGGCACCTGCGGTACCGCCGGTTTCATCGCTCCCAAGCGGACCTACTCCACGGCCGATGGTTCCTGCTCCGGCATCACGGTCGTGAACGACGTCGTGTACATCGCCTGTGGGCGAGGGACCCGCATGTACCGCGAGGTGATCAGTGGCAGCAGTCTGGGTGAGCCTCAGGTCTACTTCAACGGCACCTACGGTCGGCTTCGGACGGTGGAACCGGCACCGGGCGGAAGCCTTTGGCTGACCACCACCAACAACGGTGACAAGGACAGCATCGCGAACAACAGCGACGAGAAGATTCTGCGCGTCACGCTCGGCAGCTGACCTCACGTCACCGGCCCGAGAATTGGTGGCCTCCGGTCCTGGCCGGAGGCCACCAGTCCGGTTCTTGCGGGGGTGATCTACTGCCAGGTGACGCGGCTGGCGTGGATCTGGTTGCTGTCGGTCCAGGTGATCAGCAGGGTCTTGCCGCTCGGGTCGTACTCGGGGTGTGGGGTGATCGCGTACCGCCATGTGCCGCACTTCCCGGTCGGGCAGGTGCTCGCGACGCTGGTCTGCTTGGTCCATGGGCCCTCGAGCCGGGGCGCGGTCATCACTAGAGCGTCTGAGCCCAGCCAGCCGGCGCCGCCGACGAACATCCAGGTGTTGTAGTACTCGCTCCAGAACGCGTTCGACTGCCCGACCGCCGCATAGGTGAAGATCGCTTGGTCGGCGCTCAGTCTCACCGTGCCGTTGCGGCCATCGAGGGTGAAGCGCTGGGTGCCCCAGCTTTTGGCCGACTGATTCCAGTACTCGTAGGCCTCGACCTGAGTGGCCTTTTCGGCAGGTACCCGGGCCAGGTAGGTGTTGTCGCCAAGCTTGCCCGGACCGTGCCCGTACACGTAAACCTTCTTGTCCTGGGGATCATAGGTAACGCCAATGTCGCCCCAGAAGGGCTCGTCCGGGCCCCACATCGTGTCCATCGTGCGGGTCGCTCGGGCGCCGGTGGCGTCAGCCGTGACCGTGGCCACGCCGGCCCCCATGATGCCGGGGCCGTTCGCCCCGCGGTTGTTCTTCAGGAACCAGACCAGGCCCTTGCCCGGCGCGTACTCGACCACGTTGGTGCCGCCTTCGGCGTACCGGCCCAAACCGCCGTCGGCCTGCTCCTGGGAGGTCAGGGGGATCCACTCGCCCGGCCACCCGAAGCCGTTGAGGTTCTTCTGATGGATCGCCAGCGGGTTCTTCCGGTCACCGAGACCGACGCTGTCGGAAGCGGTGAACTGATCAGCGTTCCCGCCGGTCGGCATCAGCGTGTCACCGAACGTCCACACCGACTGCCCGTTCACCACTCCGGAGAAACCCAGGTCCAGGTCGGTAGGCTGGTCGAACTTCATCTTGCCCAGGTAGTCGGACGTGGCGCTGCGGGCCGGAAGCCGGCCGGGGCCGGCCGGGCCGCCGGGAGCCGGATAAAGGAAAGGTCCACTGCCTTGGACAGAGTCGCTCTGGTCAGGAGAGGACGATGCAGGCTGGGTTTGGGGGGCGGCCGGGACTGTGGGCTGAGCCGTCGTCCTCTTCAAACTGACGACGAACCTCCCGGACGGTCCGCGTTTCTCGGCAGTGGCCAGGACGGCCCCTGAACCGCCAGTCGTCTTGACCCACCGAGGCCGAACGGTGGTCCGCAGCCAGACGCTGTCTCCATCGTCAATGGCTGCCCCGGTGGCTGCGCCCTGAAGGGTGAACGTTTCCCAGGACAGGTGGTGGGTGCGGGTGGCGTCGAGCATGGCCCCACCGCCCCACTGCGCGGAAAGATAGTTGCCGGAGGACGACTGCAGGTAGACCGTGTCGCCGCTGGTGAGGGTGCCGCCGTCGAGGTCGGTGAGGGTGAGCTTTTCCCAGCCGTCCGTCGTGTTCTTGGCCGAGGTGACGTCGCCACCGCCGCCGTTGACCGCGCTGAGGAAGCCGTTGTCGGCAGACTTGAGGGTTACCGCATAACGGACGGCGCCGGAGGAGTCTCCTGTCGCGAGCATCGACGTGGACGTGGGCCGGAGGGGGGCCGCTTCCGCGGCCGTCACTGAGGCGGCGCAGAGGAGGGCGAGCGCGGTCGGGACAGCAAGGATGGGACTCAGATGTCGCACGGGACGTCTCCGGTCGCTCAGGGGTGCATGACGCGTAGGAGACGAGGGGACGGCCCGCGGATAACACTTCTTGGCAGAATCCTTCGTCAGCGGGAGGCCAGCACCACACGCAGCAGTCGCTGACCACCGCTGACAGGGTCGTGGTAGGTGAGGTACTGCACCAGCCCGCCGTCCTCGGCGTACGCCGGGTGGGCGGCCAAAGCGTAGTAAGGACGGCTCTGGCCGGGCTGCGCGTCGGGGAGCCGGGCCAGCCGTCGCGGGTTCGACCAAGGCCCGGCCGGGTCGGCGGCCACCTGGTACATCACGTCTCCGCCCAACGACGGTAGGTAGGTGTTCAGATACAGCTGGAGCGCTGGTATCCATTGCACGGTGTGTCCGCTGCCGCAGACCGGCCCGGTTGCCGCTGCCTCGCCGGCGTCGGTGCCCCAACTGCCGTCGGGCTTGAGATAGCGCCAGTCACGGAAATACTCGACGCGGGACAGCGGAACCCGCCCGACCGTGGCGGTCACGGGTCCGCCCTGATTCGAGGAGCGACAGCGGTACCCGTACGCCGATCGACCTCGAACCACATCCAGCGGATACGCCTTGTCAGGACCGAACGTCAGCCGGGAATCCTTGCCCTCCAGGCTCGTGACCGTGCCGCCCGCGTCGAGGCGGGTCACCGAGCCGGTCTGCGGGTCCAGTGCTGCGAATCCGGAGCCCTGGGCGACCCCGGCCACGGCGCCGCACGGAGCGTTCGCATCGCTGTCCCGGCAGACCTTGTCGTAGCTGAGAAGCACCCGGTCCCGTCCCGGGTCCGCAACCAGCCCGGTGACCCAGAAGTTCAGCTTCCGCGAGGCGGTCTCGACGCGGGCTTCGCCGTCGTCCTCGGTCAGGAACGACCGGGGATCCCCGGAAACTGTGATCCGGCCCGACACCGCCTTCCCGGTGCCCCGGCCGAGACTATTCGCCATGAAGCCCCACGGGTCGCTTACTTCGGTGTCGTTGAAGAGCCAGTAGACGTGGCCGTCCATCCCGATGCTGCGGGCGTAGTCACGCCCCACCACGCGTGCGTCCTCGCGTAGCGGCTGGTTCGCTGTCGCTGCGAGCACCGCTGGAACCGCTGGGATCGGGGTTGCGCGGTCGCTGGGCCGGGGCTGCCTCGCCGGGCCTGGACCCGGCGTGGATCCGGATCTCGCCGGGGCCGGCGCGGCGAGCGACGGTGCCGGAGCCGCGCGGGTTACGGTCGGCCCGGGCGTGGGGGAGTCCGGGCGGATCACTAAGAAGCCCGCTGTGGCCCCGACCACGACAGTGGCAGCGAGCGCAACGAGCTGGGTGGCGCCCCAACCGGCGCTGGCGGTCTGCGTCGCCGTCGTCCTTTGCCTGACGAACTTGAGAACGAACGCGCCCAAGGTCGCCGCGGGGGGAACCAGGCCGATCACGGCGAGCAGTCGCTCGGCAGCCACCAGATCCCGACCGGTCCGCGAGCACTCCTGGCATTCTCGCACGTGCCGCGCGAAGCGCTTGCGCCACAGGGGGTCCGGCCCACCGTTCCAGCCTTTGGTCAACGGCTCGAGCTCCGGGCAGCCGGGCCGCGCCGCCAGTGCCCGCACCACCAGGCGGGAGGTCTCCAGCCGGGCCTTGAGCCGCTGGATCTGGACCGCGGTGTGCGCCGGGGACAGGTTCAGGGCCGTGGCCACATCGGTCCGGTCCAGCTGCCCGGCCAGCTCCAGCCACCACAGCGACAAGAGCTGCCGGTCTTCGGGATCCAGCCAGCGGGACGCCTCGACCGCCTCGCGGCGCTGCTCGGTAAGTCCCAGTTCGATAATGGTGAGGTCGGCAAAGTCGGCCCCCGGGTCGGCCAGCGCCAGCGCCTGCGAGCCGGCCGGTTCCTCCCGTTGGCGGCGGACGGCCAGGGTGCGGTGCCGATCGCGCACCAGTTGCATCGCGATCGAGACCAGCCAGGACCGGAAACTCTCGGGCCGGCGAAGTTGATGCAGCCGGTCGACCACCCGCAGCATCGTCTCCTGCACCACGTCGTCCACGTCCGCGTGCCCGTCCAAGGCCCGCCCGACGACGTTGTAGACCAGCGGAAGGCAGGCCGCTACGAGGGCCTGGATACCTTCGGGGTCGCCGTCCTGGGCGGACAGGACCAGCTGGACGAGGTCGTCGTGGTCGAGCGACGCTTGCACGGACACCTCCGGACGTGGACGAGGGTTACGCCGAGGAGATGGTCCACCGGGCGAACCGATAACAGTTTCTCGGAGCTTCGTCCGGTCGGCTGCGTGAGCGGTGGAATCGCTCGTCAGACGCCGGGCTGAACGGCGTCGAGCCGGCTGAGGGTTTCCTGGTCGAGGGTGATCGCGCCGACGGCGACGTTGGCCGCCAGATGTTCGGCGCTCGCGGTACCGGGAATGAGGAAGGTGTTCGGGGCATGGTGCAGCAGCCAGGCCAGACCGATCTGGGACGCTGTCACCCCGAGGCTCGCGGCAACCTCCCGCACAACAGCTTCATCCGTCACCTTCGGTAGGTGCGGAAAGGCGCTGCCCAAGGGGAAATACGGAACCCAGGCGATGTCCTCGTCGGTACACAACCGCAGGAGGTCCTCGTCCTCCCGGGAGAGCAGGCTGTAGGCGTTCTGGACGCAGGCGATCCCGGCCGGGAGCGCGCGCCGCACCACGTCCCGGCTGACGGAGCTGAGACCGATCGCGCGAATCTTGCCCTGGTCCCGCAGGGTGGTTAGGGCCGAGAGTTGATCGTCCAGATCAACCACCTGTTCTCCAGAGGCCTGCAGGCCTTGTCCTGTAGCGCTGTCGGTACGGCGCAAGTTGACCAGGTCGAGGGTTTCGGTGCCGAGGCTGCGGAGGTTGTCCTCCACGCTCGCGCGCAGTTCTTCCGGACGCTGGGCCAGGCGCATGGGACGCGGGCCACCGGGTGCGGGAGTGGCACCGACCTTCGTGGCGACGACGACGTCGTCCTCAGTTCGCAGGGTCTGCCGGATCACGCTGTTGGAAAAACCGTTGCCGTAGAACTGGGCCGTGTCGATGTGGTTGACGCCCAGGTCGATGGCCTGACGCACGAGCGCGATCGCGCCTGCTTCATCCTCCTGCAGACGGGGTAACTGCATGGCTCCGTACCCGATCCGGGCTACGGTGCGGTTCGCGAGGACGCCGCTACCACCGGGGCGAGAGACAAGGGGCGAATCAGTCATGGTAAAACTCCTTTTGGGGTCGGCGTGGGCAGCCTGAGGAGTCGGGCCGGCCGGGCGACCCCGTCGTTGGCACCGCGACGAGCATCGACTGTTGTAAAATCAACACTATGACGGGCAGTGTTGAAAATTCAACAGCAGGAGACGAGGGGGTGCATCTCTGGCTGCGCTGGAAGAAGCTGACGGAGGTGATCCGCGCCGCCGTGATCGCTGACGTGGCCGAGGCCGGCGACCTGTCCGAACCGGAACTGACCGTGTTGATCCATCTCCGGCGGGCGGGCGGCAGCATCCGGCAGAACGCGCTGACCGCCTCGACCGGCTGGGACCGTACCCGTCTGTCGCACCTGCTCACCCGGATGGAAGCACGGGGCTATCTCTCCCGCTCCCGGCTGAGCAACGGAGTGGAACTGGCCATCGAGAAGGGGGGCACCGACGTCATGGCCCGCACCCAACCGCTGCTGGCCGCAGCCGTGCAACGCCACCTGACCGGACGCCTCACGCCAGCACAGCTCGAAGCGTTGGACGACATCCTGAAAACGCTCAACGAATCGGAATGAGCTGTTCCGCGCCCGCTGACTGCGTTCCGGGCAGCGTGGCTCAGAACAGGCAGACGCCATGGTCAGGGGTGCTGGCTGGCCGGAGTCCCGGGCAGATCAGACCCGGATGGCAGCTGTGTGGCCGAGAAAGGCCCGTACGGCACCGGATTGCTCGTCGGGCCGACTGATGGTGACGATATCCAGGCCCGGCCCAGGCTGGTGCAGAGGCCGGTAGACGATGCCCGGCAGGGTAATGCGCTCGGTCGCGCTGGGGACGATGGCCACGCCGGCTCCAGCGGCGGCCAGGGCGAGCACGCCCAGGGTGCCGTTGACGAAGCGAACCCCCTGCCGCCGACCCTCCAGGGGCGGTCCGAGCTGGATCAGCACGCTCTGATCGTCCTGGTCGGCCGCGATGACGATGAGATCCTCGTTCACCAGATCCTCCGGAGCGACCCGGGACACCCCCACCAGCGGGTGGTCGTGGTGCATGGCGATGGACAAAGGCCATTCCCCGCGACGGGTCAGGATCAGATCGCTTTCACCGGAAACGCTGAAGCCGGGGCTGTACCCGACATCAAGTGTCCCGTCCCGGACGCCCTGCACCTGGACCGTGGGCGGAAGTTCGGTCAGATGCAGTTCCACGGCCGGATGCTCGTGGTGAAAGCGGCGCAGATCGTGAGGCAGGACGCCCTGCAACACAGCGACCCCGGAGAACCCGATATGGACCGAGCCGACCTCACCCCGGACGGATTTCCGGGCCAGATCCAGGGCGCGATCGGCCTGGGCCAGGACCCGGCGGGCCTCTACCAGCAGCAACGCGCCGGCCTCGGTCAGCTCGACCCGCCGGCTCGTTCGCCGAAAGACCGGCCCGCCCACCTCCCGCTCCAGCGCCTGCACCTGGGTGCTCAGATTCGACTGAGTCACGTGCAGCCGGGCCGCGGCCCGCCCGAAGTGGCTTTCCTCGGCCACTGTCACGAAGTAGCGCAGGTGTCGCAGTTCCATATCCATCCATCTGTGCGAGCGATCAATCCATCGTATCCATCCATTGGACCTATCGTGCGACCCGCGACGACACTCGAACCATGACCCAGACCTCTGCATCGACCAGTACCCCGAGCACCTTGCAGGCCCGGCAGGACATCGCCGACCTCATGACCGGGTGGATCCACCGCGACCTCGGCAACTGGGATGGACTGCGCGCCCTGTTCCACCCCGAGGCCGTCATCGAGATCACCTGGTTCGAAGGCAGGGCCTTCGACTTCGTCGATGCCTCGGCCCGAATGGGTACCTCCGATCTCCGGACCAAGCACCTGATCACCGCACCCGTCGTCACCTTCTCCAGCGACGGGACGAGGGCCGTGAGCGAGACCAATGCCGTCATCATCGGCGAGAACGTTCAGCTGGGACTGGGATGTAATGCTCACAACCGGTTCATCGACCGGCTCGAGCGTCGCGACGGGGTCTGGCGAATCCTGGACCGCCGCAGCGTTTACGACTTCTCGGCGTTCACTTTCCCCGGGGGAGTCGTCGACATCGAGCGGGCGGCGTACGCAGCGCATCCTGGCGAATATGCAGCACTCGCTTATCTTTTGGACGCGAGTGGGTTTCCGGTGCGGCGCACCTTCGCCACCAGGGGCAGCGGCCTGGAGCGGGAGCTTAAGCAGGGCGCCTTCGAGTGGCTCGCGGCCCGGACCGCGGCGTGAACGTCGCCACCGTCACCGGCATGGCCGTGTTCAACGGTTTGCACCGACTGGACCAGCGGCCTGGACCAGCGGCCTGGACGAGCGGGGCGCTCGGCCACGGGCGGGCGTTACGAGTAGCAGCGAGCGCCGCCCGGTTGAGATGTGCCTGCCACTGCGTGAATCAGGGGCTTTCGGGTGGTCCTGAGGGTGGAGCGAATGCCAGGATGGCCGTTGTGAGCACATCTTTCCCTGAGCCAACACGGCCGATTGCCAACCGCGCTGATGTACTGGTGGGCTACCTGGACTTCTTCCGGGCCCGCACGGTCGAGAAGGTCGCTGCTCTACCTGAGGCCAAGCAGCGGGTCAGCCGGCTGGCGTCGGGATGGACGCCGTTGGAGCTGGTGCGTCATCTGACGTTCGTCGAACGTCGCTGGCTGGTTTGGGGCTTTCTGGGTCAGGACATCGGCGACCCTTTTGGCGACACACGGGAAGATCGCTGGTGGGTGGGTGCTGACGAGGCGGCGGAACTGGTGCTGAGTGAGCTACGTGAGCAGGGGCTGATCAGCGCGCGGATCGTGGCCGAGCACGACCTGAACGATGTAGGTGCTCCGGGCCCGCGCTGGGAGGGAAACGAGCCGGCGACCTTGGAACGGGTGCTGTTACACCTGTTGCAGGAACACGCCCGTCATCTGGGGCACCTGGACGTGGTTGTCGAACTCGAAGGCGGGGAGCGGGGCGAGTAGACGCCGCCAGGTGGGAGGTCCTTCAGCACGGTGAGACGGCTTCCGGCTCACCACCTTCGCCGCGATGCAGAAGGATCCACGCGGTGCGGTCTTCGGTGCGGCCGCTCACCCCGCCGCGCGGTAGGCCTTGCCCGGTTCGGTGATGGCGCCGCCCGGCCGGTAAAGGCCGGTCTCGTCCTGCCCGTTCTGGGAAGTCGGAAACGAGAACCAGGCGTAACGCTCGACGTAGGGCAGTTTCTCGAGCATTGCCGTGGACTTCGTTGCAAACTCTGCCTGGTTGGACGGTGACGGGAAGGTCGGCGAGCCGTCGAAGTTGATCAGCGAGTACTCGGTCACCCAGATCGGCTTGTGGTACTTCTTGTGGGTTGCTTGGACATAAGCCTTGAGCTGATTCACGGCCCGGCGGGAGTTGAAGTCCGAGCCGTACCAGTGGAGGGTGATGAAATCGACTCGGTAGCCCCGCTTCTTGGCGCCCATCATGAACCGGTCAAGCCACTGCCCGTCCTGGTCGGCCGCCCAGGTCACGGCCGGACTGCCGAGCCGCATGTGCGTCTTCTCGAGCCGCGGCCAGAGCTTGAGGGCCTGCTTGACGGTCATGTTCGACTGGCTGGTGATGTCGGGTTCGTTGAAGCCGAGCAGGGTGTTGCCGTGCTTCTGGGCCTGCTTCAGCTTGGCCTTGGTCACGGACTGGGCGCCGAAGATCATCGGTACGAAGGGCACCCCCTTGGGCGACTTCACGCCGTTAGGGGAGGTGTCCCAGTCGTAGTACCACGAGATGCCGGAATCCTTGATCGACGCCTTGATGCCCCGCTGGTACCAGAGCGCGCCGCCCTTCTTGGCGCTGCGCACCGTGGTGCTGGACATGGTGCTGGACATGGTGCCGGCCTTGGTGGTGTCGGATCGGCCGGCGGGATGCGCCGATGCGACCGCGGCCGTCAGGCCCACCAGTACGGTGACGGTGGCGAGCAGGACGATGATCTTCTTCGGCAGGGACGGCACACGCAGATGCTAGTGTCATCCGCCCGATATCTGAGCTTAAGTCGGTAGTCATTTTTCCTGACTCAGCGCGGGCCCGAGGCGGTAAAAATCGCGGGCACGGCGGCGGATCGCCATGTTCTGCAGTTAGTGGTCGAGTCTGGATCGCGGCGAGATGCTGAGCGGGCCGAGGCGGTCGAAGTTCGGCACATCGGGAATCGCCGGCCTCAAGGACGAGTCGCGCCCGAGAGGCGCAACAAGCCTGATCTGGTGCTGACGGATGAGGAGAAGCGTCAGCTGACCCAGCGGGCCCGGGGGCGAAAACGGCCGTGAGCCGATGGCGCTCCAGGTCTGTCAAACATCGCCGGGACAGCGTCCACGTCGAACCCTCCTGGTCCAGGACAGCACGGGCAGTGTGAGACGAGACAAGGTACGCCGCGACCCAATGATGCTCACCCGATGTCGTTCCTAACGCCATGGCCAAGCACCCGCACCCTCAGCGCGGTTCCGGACCGGACGAGACGGGGCTCCAGCGCCAGTTCACCCGGGGGTGCAACGGCTCGAACCCGAGCCGCCGGAAGTTGGACAGCGAGGTGTTGGTCCCCCCGGGCGGGGGTGCCAGAACATCGACGAAGGTCCACCGGCATCCGGCTTCGGCGGCGGCCCTCATCTGGGCCGCGATGAGTCCTGATTGGGCGCCCTGGCTGCGATGTTCGGCCAGGGTTGCCATCCCTGCGAAGTAGGCCACCTCCTGGTCGATCCAGAACATCGAAGAGGCCACGATCTGCTCACCCGCCCAGGCCGCCCAGACCGTGGACGAACTGCCGTCGATGGAACCGGCGAGCATGTCGACCAGGCCGTCCGCGGAAAGCCCGATCCCGCGCAGAAGGACATCCACAGCCTCCTGAACCCGCTCGGAGGCCACCGGCGCGATCCGTAGCAATGCCGGTGGTGCCGGTGGTGGCGCGGGGATTGCGCTCAGGTCGGCGGCAAGCTTGAGCGTCGCCGATCCAGTGTCGACCAGCCCACACCGGGAGGCGAACTGGTCCCACTGCGCAGGCAGGAACTGAGGGGCCACCTGAATCGACGCCGACCGGGCGCCGGATGAAACGAAGAAACCGCAGACCTCGTCGAGCAGGCCGCTGGTCAAGGGTTCGCTGATGCCCAGTCCCAGGGCGCGGTTCCAGGCGCCGCTGGGTGCATTACACACCGACAGGGCAACACCACCGCCGATGCGGACCCCGTCCATCCCGAGTGCCTCGCGCACCGGCGCACTGGCCCGTTCGTGCAGGCGGATCCGGTACTCCGCCTCGCTGCGCTCGGCCAGGGCGTGTACTCCGGCCAGTTCCATGTCTTCTCAATTCCTCGAGCAGGTGAGCTGTGCTGGACATGTCTTTCAGTTCCAGCGGCCGGATGGCTGCTGGGGTCTTACCGGTGGGTCAGCACCTGGTGGGCGTAGGCAATGCGCGCTTGCATGCGCTCCTGCGGGAGGCGGCCGCCGGCTTGGAGAGTGGCTAGGCCGTGCAAGGTCGACCAGGCGACTTCCGCCCGTACGTCGCCTGGTGCCGTGTCGTCGTCCGTGCCGGGGAACACCTCGCGGATCGTGGCGAAGGCGCGCGTGAGCGGTTCATAGGCGCGCTCGGCGAAACGCAGCCCTGAGGGCATGGAGAACATCGCTTCGTAGACGTGGGGATGGGCGTCCGCGAAGTCAAGGTAGGCCCGCATTCGGGCCAGCGGAGTGGCCTCCACGGATTCCAGTGCCGCAGCGATCGTGGCGAAGCCGTCGAGAGCTACGGCATCGATGAGCGCCTGCCGGCTGGCGAAGGCCGAGTACAGCACCGGCTGGGTGACGCCCAGCTCCTTGGACAGGCGGCGCATGGTCACGGCGGACCATCCTTCGGCCTCGGCTACGTCGCGAGCCAGGCGGGCGATCTGGTCACGCCGAAGATCGAGGTCGGGAGCTGGCCGAGGGGTCATGAGGCGATTGTATCGCTGTTAGATAACGCGGGTAGACGCTAACCGGAAAGTACTGATAGCGTCGTTATACAACGTCGTTAGATTACCTCTAAGGGGTCACCTCCCATGTCCGCTGCGAGCATCGCGGCCCTCGTCGTCGCCGTTATCGGCTGCGTCCTGATCCTCTTCATCGGAGCCCGTTTCCTGCTGGCCCCCCGCGTGGCCATGGCCGGGTTCGGGGTTCCCGAAGACAGCCTGCGCGCCCTGACCAACATCAAGGGCGTCCGTGACATCACCTCCGGCATCGTGCCCCTGACCGTGCTCGCCGCCGCGGGTCATCAAGCTTTCGGCTGGGCCCTGCTCGCATCGGCGCTCACCCCAACCGCAGACGCCGTCATCGTCGTCACCAACGGCGGGACCCTGCGCCAGGCGCTGAGCGTCCACGGCGTCACCGCCTTGGTCCTCATCGTGGCCGGTCTGGTCCTGGCGCTGTCCTGACCCAGAACATCGTGGCCCCGTGCGAGCCACTGGCCCTGCGCCATCCCCGACCTACCGCCCCTCACCCAGCTGTCCCACCCCGCCGAAAGGACTCACAGCCATGAGCAGCACTCCCGACCAGGCCACCGCGTCGAGCACCGAAGAACTGGGAGACATCACCACTGTCGTCCGAGCCTTCTACGAGCCCTTCCGCACCGGCGACACCTCGGTCTACAGCGACATCCTCGCCACCGACTGGGTCGACATCCCCCTGGCACCCGGTCAGGAACAGGGGCCGGCGGGAATGGCAGCCCAGATCGCCCTGTTCCGCAGCGCCATGCCCGACTACACCGTCACCCACGAAGATCTCATCGTCGGAAGCGACCGGGTCGCCGTGCGCAACACTGTCAGCGGCACCCACCAGGGCGCCTTCATGGGCCACCAGCCCACTGGCCGCCGCATCGAAATGCGCACCATGGACATCCACCAGGTCCGCGACGGCAAGATCGTGACCACCTGGCATCTGGAAGATTTCGCCGGTCTGATGGCCCAGCTCACCGCCCCCGCCGACAGCCCTGCCCATAAGGCCTGGGCCTGAACAACGGCTGCGCCACCACGGTATGCCTGAGGAGACGGGCATGAAAGGACACTGAATGGGGCTGGGGAGGGCAGGACCTTACGCGGGCGGGATGATGTCGAACACCAATGCGCCCTCGGTGTCGGCCAGGAGAGGCCCGACGAATTCCTTGAAGGCCGCGTGCGCCGGGTCGTAGTGGGCCGGGTCGGTGACCACCGGCGTCCCTACGTAGTAGTTGCGGTCGCCCTCGGAGGCAAAGGTGACCACGAAGCCGTCCTCGTACCCGGCGCCCGCGCCCTCCCCGCTGGTCTGGGGCCCTGCGTCTACGGAGACGATGTACCGGGCGCCGTCATCGCGTACGGATGCGGCCAGGTCCCGGAAACGCTGCCGTACCTCTTCCTTCTGATGATCCGTCACGTCGTCCCGGTACCGGAAGAGGACGACGTGACGGACCAGGCCGGGACGGTAGTCGCGGGCGGTGAAGGCGACGACTCCGTCGGCGGCCAGTTGCTCCTGGGGAGTCTGCGTCATGATCGACAGAGCCTTCTTCGGTGGCCGGGGGCGAGCTCGCCCGACGGATGCTCGTTCTCGGCCTGCACCGTACCTCACTCCACCCGGCGCCTCACGGGCCCGGACGGAAGACGGCGCGCACACATCCGTCCTCCTTCTCCTTGAACATCTGATACCCCTTCGGCCCGTCGTCCAGCGACATGACGTGCGTGGCGAGGTGTTCGGTCCTCACCTCGCCGCGGCTCATCCGGTCCAGGATCTCCGGGATGTAGCGGTGCCCGTGCTGCTGGGCGCCGCGCAGGGTCAGCGCCTTGTTCATCACCGCGCCGAGCGGGAACTTGTCCACGAGGCCGGCGAAGACGCCGAGGGTGAAGACCGTCCCGCCCTTACGGCAGGCGTAAATCGCCTCACGGACCGCTGCGGGCCGGTCGGTCTGAAGCCGCATCTGCTGCTTGGCCTGGTCGTAGAGGTGCTGGGGTCCCGGAGTGTGGGCCTCCATGCCTACCGCCTCGATGCAGACGTCCGGTCCTCGGCCACCGGACATCTCGCGCAGCTCGGCGGCAACCTCGACCTTCTCGTAATCGAGGGTCTCCGCCCCGATGTGCGAGCGAACCTGCTCGAGCCGGTTGTCGAACCGGTCGATGACCACGACCCTTTCGGCGCCCATCAGCATGGCCGCCCGGGCGGCCATCTGGCCCACTCCGCCGGCGCCCCACACCGCGACGAGATCACCCGGCTTCACCTCGGCCTGGTGGGCTCCCGTCCAGCCGGTGGGCGCCGCGTCGGACGCGAACAGCGCCCGCTCGTCGGAGACGCCGTCCGGGATGGCGAAGGCTCCCTGATCGGCGTAAGGCACCCGGATGTAGCGCGCATGGCTGCCCGCCCAGCCACCCAGCGCGTGGGAGTACCCGTAACAGCCGCCGATGGCCTGACCCCACAGCGCCTCGGTGATCCCCGGATTCGGGTTGCCGTTGTCGCACAAGGACCACAGACCCTGCCTGCAGTACCAGCACTGCCCGCAACTGGTGAACGACACCACCACCACGCGGTCGCCCACCTGATGTTTCGTCACCCCCGGGCCGACCTCGGCGACTGTGCCCATGAACTCGTGGCCGAGTACGTCGCCCGCGCGCATCGCCGGGATGTACCCACCCAGCAGGTGCAGGTCCGAACCGCAGGTCGCGCTCAGTCCCACTTCGAGGATGATGTCGCCCTGGTTCAGGATCGAGGGCTCGGGAACGTCCTCGACGCCGATCTCGTTGACGCCGCGCCAGGTCACCGCCTTCATCGCACGCCTCCTTTGGAAGCCACCTTGGTCCACGCTTCCAGGAGCACGCCTCCGGGAGTGGCTTTCCGGTCTCCGTGCGGTGCCGGGTCCACCCTCAGCACCTCGCCCACTTCCATGAGCTGCTTGGCCCGGCGCAGTGCGGACCGCAGGTCGGCCTGTGCATCGTTGCCACTCAGCCGGTCGGTCTTGGTGCCGGGTGGTGGCTGCTCGCGCAGCCGCACCGCCAGCTCGGTCCCCTGGCCGCCGGGGGCCGTCTCGGTGCGGACCTCGATCCGGTCGCCGAACTCGGCCAGGGGCGCGGGCAGGTTCGTGGTGTCGACGTCGGAGGGTTCCCGGAACACCGTCACCACGAGCCATCCGGAAGCCGTCCGGTGCCCGCCGTCCGGGCGCGCGGCGGACGGGGAGACCGCCGACCGCACCTGGCTGACGACCCTCCCGCCGGCGCGGGCCGCGAGGGACGCCGCGTTCGTGATCGGTGAGGTCATGACCGGCCTCCCGCTGCGGCGGCCCGGGCGGACCCGGCGAATTCCTGCACAATGCGCTCGCAGAACGCCGGGAGGTCGTCGGGCGAGCGACTCGTCGTGATGTTGCCGTCGGTCACGACCTCCTCGTCGACCACGTCTGCTCCGGCATTGCGCAAGTCGGTGCGTATGCTCGGCCACGAGGTCAACCGGCGGCCCCGGGCGACGTCTGCCTCGACGAAATTCCACGGGCCGTGGCAGATCGAGGCGACCGGTTTGCCGGACTGGACGAACTCCCGGACGAACCGAACCGCGTCGGGGTCCATCCGCAACTTGTCCGGGTTCACCGTTCCGCCGGGCAGGAGCAGGGCGTCGTAGTCGGAGACTGATGCCGCGCCGACCAGCTGATCCACCGCGAAGGTGCCGGCCTCCCGGAGGTCGTTCTCGCGCGCCTGGATCTCGCCGTCCGTGATGGACAGGACGTCGGTTCGTGCGCCGGCGGCGTCCAGAGCCTGCCGCGGCCGCTCCAGCTCTACCCGCTCCACTCCGTCGGCAGCAAGGATGGCGATCCGGCGTCCATCCAGTGCTCCAGCCATCTCAGACACCCGTCCCGGCCGCGTCCGGGTGCAGGACGACCTTGGTCCAGCCGTCGTCCCGCTTGTCGAAGTGCTCATAGGCCTCCGGAGCGCGGTCGAGAGGCAGTTCGTGGCTGACGATGAAGGACGGCTCCACCTTGCCGGCGGCGATGAGGTCGCGAAGCTGCCGGTTGTACCGCTTGACCGGCGCCTGGCCGCTGCCGATGTGCTGGCCCTTGAACCAGAACAATCCGTAGTCGAAGGCGAGCTTGCCCTGCCTGGCCAACTCGTCGGCGCCCCCGGGATCCTGGGGTACGAAGACGCCGACATTGCCGATCCTCCCGGTGAAACGTACTGAGGCGACCAAGCGGTTCATCGTGAGGTCGGCCTGCTCCTGGCCGTCCGGCTCGTGCGCCTGGTAACCGACGCATTCGCAGCCGTTGTCGGCGCCCAGCCCCATCGTCTCCTCCAGGACGGCCTGCACCGGGTCGACTTTCGAGTCATCGATGGCGATCGCGCCGATCGATTCGGCCAGGCGCAGCCGGTCGGGGTGCCGGTCCACGACCATCACCTTGCTCGCGCCCCGCACGGTCGCCGACAGAGCAGCCATCAGCCCGACCGGGCCGGCGCCGTAGATGACCGTCTGGTCACCGGGTTGCACGCCGGCCAGCTCGGTGGCGTGGTAGCCGGTCGGGAAGATGTCGGCGAGCATCACGTAGTCGGTCTGGCGCTGCTCGGCGTCCTCGCCCAGCCGTAGGCAGTTGAAATCGCCCCACGGCACGCGCAGAAGCTCGGCCTGCCCCCCACCGTAGGGGCCCATGTCCGCGAAGCCGTAGGCGGCACCGGCCATGTTCGGTTCCGGCTGGGCGGTCAGGCAGTAGTTCGTGAGCTGGCGCTCGCAGTTCTTGCAGTGTCCGCAGGCGATGTTGAACGGCAGGACGACCCAGTCGCCCACCCGGATCTTGTCGACTCCCTGGCCCACTTCGACCACGCGTCCAAGGTTCTCGTGCCCGAACCACCGGCCGGTCTCGAAGTCGGTCCTGCCCTCGTACATGTGCAGGTCCGATCCACAGATGTTGGTGGTGGTGATCTGCACGAGCACGTCGGTGGGTCGTTCGATCCGGGCGTCCGGAACCTCCTTGACGCTGACCTGGCGCGGTCCGCCGTAAACAACTGCCTTCATGATGCCTCCTTGGTCTCAGCGATCCTCGGGGCCGCCACGGACGTCGGTACCGCGACGACGGGGCGCTGCCCATCCAACGCCCGTCCACGAAGTCGTCGCATCGGCAGACATGCCCATACGAGCCCAGGCGGCGTCCCCCCTGCCTGGGTCGGGCCGGCCCCGTTCAGAACTAAACCCGCTGGTCAGGTCACGATCGCGGTAAGAGCTTCCCGTCAGGTGAGATAGCCTCACAAAGCGTTGCACGCGGATCTACCTCAGGGGCATGGTCACGAGGTGCCTCCGGCAGATCCGCAGGACCGTGCGATTGCCGGACGCGAAGGGCGACCGAGGTGTGGACCGGGTTCACCACCGGTGGTCTCACTGCGCTGTCCGGGCGTGTCGCTCCGGTCCTGGACCGGAGGGCTCCCGCCTTCATGGAACTGCAGGAAGGTCCGTCCATGCCATCGCACCAGACCGACGAACTGTTGCTGGCCGAGACCGCCGCCGCGGCTGGAACCACGTCCGAGCGGGGACAGGCCCTCCTCGAAATCCTCCACCGGATGCTCGGTTTCGACGGTGCGTGGCTAGCGCTCGCCGATCCGTCGGGGCCCGGTTACCACTTTCTGGCGAGTATCGACGTGGACGCCTCCGTCGTGAGGATCTCTTCTGGCCCGGTGATGGCGGGCGACGTCGAAGCCATCGGCACCGCCCCGGCCTGTCCGCCGCTGAGTCCCCTGTACCAACCGCACGCGGGGCAGGAGCTCCAAGCCTGGAGCAAGTGTCTGATGCGGTCCGAGATCCACGAAGCGCTGGCCCTGACCCTGTTCGTCCCAACCGGGCGGCACGTCGGCTACCTGGCGCTCCTGTTCGAAGGCCCGCAGCCGCCGTCTGCGGCTACGCGACGCCAACTCGAACGTCTGGCACCGGTGATCGCCCATGGGATCGACCCGATGCGTTCGCTGGACGTCACTGCCCGGCTGGCCCGAGGGGCCACCGCCGGAGTGGTGCTTCTTGCCGACGGCAACTGCCAGGCCCTCCCGAGCCTGCCGACCGACGAGTTACTGGCCCCTCACTCCTCCGTCCTCAGCGCAGCACGTGAACGTCTTGATGAGGGGGAGGTCTGCTCCACTGCTCCACGTTCCTCTGGCCGGTGGGCGGCGCCCACGCCCCCGGTGGGCACCTGCGCATCACTGCCCTGTCGGCGCCCGAGGACGTACCGCCGGGGTTGGTCGGCGTCGTCCTCCTCTCACCGGCGCCGGACCTTCACGGATTAACTCCGCGGGAGCTGGAGGTGGTGGGTCTTCTGGTGAAGGGGTGCTCCAACCAGGACATCGCTCGCATGCTCGTCCTGGCCCCGCGGACCGTGGCCGCCCACCTGGAGCACGTCCTCAGCAAGCTCGAGGTGACGACACGAACGCTGGTCGCGGTTCGCGCCGCACGAGAGGGACTCTACGTTCCGCTCGGGCCGCTGCCGTAAACCCGCTCGAGCGCCACCTCGCCGCTCCCGTCGACCGGCTTGTTCAGATCGTCCCACCGAGCATTGAGAATGCTCTCGTGTTTACCAAGAGGTCGGCGTGCAGGCGGGAGCGATACTTCGGTACAGCCGTTGCGATGATGACCGCATGCCTCGATCAGTGGTCCACTCTCCTGACGCCCCGGCCGCCATCGGCCCCTACTCGCATGCCGCTGCACCCAGCGGGCACCACGCGCTGTACCTGTCCGGGCAGACCCCGATCGACCCGGCGACCGGGCTGCTCATCGACGGCGACGTGGGCGTGCAGACCCGGCAGGTGTTCGCGAACCTGGAGGCGGTGCTGCAGAGCGCGGGTGGCTCGCTGGCCGATGTCGTCAAGATCAACGTGTACCTGACCTCGATGACGGACTTCGTAGCCATGAACGAGGCGTACGCCCAGGTCCTGCAGGAGCCGTTCCCGGCCCGCACCACCGTGGCCGTCGCAGGACTACCGCTTGGCGCCCGGGTCGAGATCGAGGTCGTAGCGTCCATCTGATCGTCCGGACAAGCGAGCCTTACCACGGTGGCCCCCGGCGCAGCGCCGGGAGCCACCGTGGCCGGGCAGCGCCCTCAGGGGTGAAGAACGACCTTCTCGCAGTTCTCCTGCTTCTGCTTGAAGATCTCGTACCCGTGAGGGGCCTCCTGCAGAGGCAGTCGGTGGGTGATGACCCGGGTCGGATCGATCTCGCCGCGTTCGATGCGCTGCAGAAGCGGCTGCATGTACCGCTGGACGTGGCACTGGCCGGTTCGCAGGGTCAGGGACCGGTTCATCCAGGCTCCGGCCGGGAACTTGTCGATGAAACCGCCGTAGACGCCGATGACGGAGACGATGCCGCCGCTGCGGCAGGCCATGATGGCTTCCCGCAGCGCGTGCGGGCGGTCGGTCTCGGACCGGACGGCCTGCTTGATCCGGTCGTAGCCGCTCAGGAGCGCGCTGCCGTGGGTGGCCTCGAGGCCGACCGCGTCGATGCATTTGTCCGGGCCGCGGCCGCCGGTCAGTTCCTTGAGCCGGTCCAGGACGGGTTCCTGATCGAAGTTGATCGTCGTGTAGCCCTGGTGCGCTGCCATCTCCAGTCGGTAGGGCTCGTGATCGATGGCGATGATCTGGGCGGCCCCCAGCACCCGGGCGCTGTCCATCGCGAACTGCCCGACCGGCCCGGCGCCCCAGACGGCCACGACGTCCGTGGGCTGGATGTCGGCCATCTCCGCGCCCATGTAACCGGTGGGCAGGATGTCGGACAGGAACAGCACCTGCTCGTCGCTGAGGTCGGACTCGATCTTCAGCGGGTTGACGTCGGCGAACGGGACCCGGGCGTACTCGGCCTGGCCGCCGGCGAAACCACCGGTCAGGTGGGAATAACCGAAGATCCCGGCGACCGGGTGGCCGAACATCTTCTCGGCGATGCCCGCGTTGGGGTTGGTGTTCTCGCAGCACGAGTAGAGCTGTGCCGTGCAGGCGTTGCAGGCCCCGCACGCGATGGGGAACGGGACGACGACGCGGTCACCGATGCGTAGTCGGGACGGGTCGACGCCGGGTCCGACCTCGACAACTTCTCCCATGAACTCGTGGCCCATGACGTCGCCGTCCTGCATCGTGGGGACGTACCCGTCCAGCAGGTGCAGGTCCGATCCGCAGATCGCGGTCGAGGTGATTTTGACGATCGCGTCGCGCCGGTTGAGGATTCCCGGGTCGGGGACGTCCCGGACCTCAACCTCGTTGCGTCCTTTCCAGCAGTTCGCCCTCATGACGGCGCCACCTCCTTGCGTTCCTCGGGGCTGAGCGGTTGCGCGGGACGCTGCGGAAACTCCGACCGGGCCTTCTTGCCGTAAGGCGCCCCGTCCGAGCGGACCACCTCACCGGTCTCCAGAACCTGCTTCAGCCGGCGGAGGTCGTCGTCCAGTTGCTGGCTGGGTTCCTCTCCGAAGTAGGTGGCGACGGCCTTGCCCAGGGAACCACCGGGAACGTCGTAGGCCATCACGACCGTCACCTCGGTGCTCACACCGTCCGGGGCAGGCACGAAGAAAACTTTCCCCCGATTCGGGACGTCGGTCTCTCCCACCGAGTGCCAGCCGATCTCCTGGTCAGGGACGTCCTCGTCGGTCTCGGCGTCCCACTCGACGGTCCGGCCGAACGGAGCGGTCGCCGTCCAGTGGCTGCCCCCTCCGGGGGCGGTGCGCACCTGATCCAGGTGCGCCATGAACGTGGGCAGGTTCTCGAAATGCTTCCAGAAAGAATAGATCTCGGATCGCGGTTTGCGGATCGTGGTCGTGGCGGTGAGGTCCATATGATGTCTCCTGACACCGATGACACGAATTATTCGCAGGTACTGAGCAGCGTTCTCTTGCGGTACCGCATCACCTCCTCATCAGTGGCTCGGCGTACGGTTCACTGGCCGAGGTTGGTCACGAGATTGATGGCTACGGCCAGGACGCCGGTACCGAAAAGGTAGGACAGCAGCGCATGCCCGAGCGCCACCCGCCGAATCCGGGTCGAGGCCGGCTCGGTGTCGGAGACGGCGAACGACATCCCGATCGTGAAGGCGAGGTAGGCGAAGTCGCTGTAGGCCGGGGGCTGTCTCTGTTTGAAGTCGATCCCTTCGGCGTCGGGTTCGTCGACGTAGTACAGGCGCGCGTACTTGAAGGCGAACACGGTGTTCACCAGCGCCCAGGAAAGGATCACCGCCAGAACACTCAGCAGCACGGCGGCCACACTGGTGGCGTCCTGCTGGCTGCTGGACTGCACCAGGGCCACCACGACCGCGGCCAGGCTGGCCAGCGCGGCCAGGAGTACCCAGGTGTCGGTCGAGTGGGATCGATTCTCCTCCTCGGCCAGTTCCTCGGTGGCGGCCGCGTCCCGGTTCCAGCAGATCCGCCAGACCCAGGCCAGCAGAACTGCGCAGGCAACCGTCCAGGCCGCCAGAGCTGCCAACTCAGGCGCGGCCAGCAGCGCGACCGCGGCTGCGACCAGTAGTCCTGCGGCCAGGCTGATCAGCGTCCTGCGCGCCGAGAGAACCCGACCCGTCCCCATCGTCGGCGTGGTCGTCGTGGTCATGGTCCACGTCACCTCCCTTGGTGATACCGCGCTTGGTACAGGCTTGTTCAGTCGCTGGGCGAGAGCGAAAGCCGCCCGTTGCCGGGGTCCTGACCTGGAAGATGCCGAGGCCGGGCCGATCCCCGCTCCAGCGGCGGGACCTGTGGGCAGGTGCTCGGTGACGATCTCGTCCCGGGCCATCGGCTCCAGGTCGACGCCCCTGCCGGCCCTCGACCTGGCTGACTGCGGTCCAGCGACACCGCGTCCGTCTTAATCACGTCACGGATGACAGCCCTTCGCCGGACGGCTTTCGCCCGGCGGGCGGCAGCTGCCACCGTGGCGGCGGTCCCGCCGATCTTGAGGGTGTTCGTGGTTCCCTCATCGATCGTTGCCTGATGCATGGCATTCCTCCGAACTGGACCAGCCGTCGGCTGGGACGTCGGTGCCGTTCGTGGTCATAGTCGACCCGGTCGACGCAGTCCAGGCTCTGACCGCGCCACTTGCGTCGTAGAGCCTAGAGCGGTTCGGTGTACTCGCAACGGCAGGAGACACCCACGAGAGCGACCAGGAGCTCATCGGACGAGCCCCCTGTCGATGGATCCGCGCAACCGCTACGAAAGCCACTGGCGCCTGGACATTCTCCTGTCACGGGGCCGTGTCGGCAGCCGAAAACTTCCTCTGGAGGCAGATTGACGGGTTCGTGGCCCTGGCTTGCTGTCCGTCATTTGAGTAGCCCAAGCCACAGAGTTGGATCTGGGGGCGGAGTCGGCCCTGCGACTGTCCAGCGAGACCTGCGCGTCCATGAGCGGAGACCAGTCGCCCGATAGCCGCCGAAGCGGCCATCGGTTCGTTCATGGGCGGACGCTCGACAGCCATGGGTCATCCCCGCGGCCGTTGGTCACTTGGGAGGGCGAGTAGTTAGGGGGTCGGGCCTGGGCGACCGCCGTCCTTGCGGGGCCGGGCGGTCTTGAGCGCCTTGGTCGGCGTTGTCGCCCGAGCCGCCGGAGTGCGGTTTCCGGCCGGCGGCTGGATGTTGCGCAGCGACTCGACCAGTTCGGTGAGCCGCCGTGAGGTTCTGACGGCCTCCGGCAGCCGGCCGGCGCGAAGTTGAGCGCCGAGCAGGCGGTACTCGGTGTCGACCATCTCGCTCATGCGAAGACCGCGTTGCCCGGGGCCAGGGAGCGTCGCTGGAGGCGCTTCGGTCTCCGGGGAGCCGGCGCCCCCGGGGCCGGTGGTCCGCCGTCCGCGTCCGGCCGGTCCGTTCGGTCGTGCCATCTGGAGCTCCCTGGGTGTCTCGAATGTCAGGTGATTGTCTCCTGTCCAGAGCTGGGGCTGTGCATGCTGATGCCGCGGCCGAACACCCAGGCACGGCGAGCGGCATCCTGAGGTGGGAAGCCCTCCGCACCAGGACAGAAAATCTATCCTCGCCGGATTAGACATCTCCTCTCGAGAGGTCTAACTTTTCTGTCGTCGAAACGAAGAGTCAGCTGGCGCGGCAGATGACGAACTGCTCGCGCGGGAGAACCAGAAGGACGAAACAGGGTCGGGACCCCAGGCTTGGAGGGGCGCCCGGCCACCGGCCAAGCAGGACGCACCACAGGTCGGGACCCCGGGTTCGGAGGGGCCGCCCGGCCACAGGCCAAGGCAATAGGCAAGACGGGTCGGGGTCCCATGTTCGGAGGGGCGCCCGGCCGCAGCTGGGCAGCTTGGCTGTCACAGGACCGCACATCACCAAGGGAAAGGAAAAGCACCCGTCTGATCGCCCGCCACCGCAGGAGTTTCTCCGGCCGGGGCGGTTACCGCAGTCCCATCAGATAGAGAGGTGGTCTCCGGTCACGATTACGCGATCCCTGCATCGCCTCCGTTCATGGCGGCCCGTGCAGAGATGACCTACCGGCCTCAACCGCCGGTAGATGGTGTTTGATCCTCAACCCAGGGGCCCCGGTGCTAGCGCGCCGGGGCCCCTCGACCTGTGCGGAGTCCGGCAACCTCGGGGAGCCGGCTTCCCCTTAAGGAGTTTTCATCCAGCGATCGACCGGAGTGCGATGAGTAGTAACGCCAACCTCGGCGGCGACAACCTCGACGATGATCATTACCCGGCGTACACCATGGGCAGAGCCGCCGAGATGATCGGCGCCACCCCCGGCTTCCTGCGCAGCCTCGACGAAGCGAAACTGTTCGTCCCCCAGCGCTCCGCGGGCGGCCACCGCCGCTACACCCGTTACCAGCTACGCCTGGCCGCTCGGGTGCGGGTCCTGATGGACGAGGGCACCGCCCTGGACGCGGCCTGCCGCATCGTCATCCTCGAGGACCAGCTCGCCGAAGCCCAGCGTCTGAACGCCCAACACCAATCGTCCACGACTGACTGAGCGTCCTCGCGCTCGAGCGTCCTACAGCACGCGGGCCGCACGGCGGTGATGGAAGTTCCGGACGCCGGAGGACAACGCTGCGGCAACGCTGACCCCCGCCACGATCCAGCAGGCCACGGCCGCAGCGTGGCCCCAGGACGCGTTCGTCCCCGTACTGCCCAGGGCGTTGAAGAACAGCGTCCCGATCACCGCCACCCCGAGCACATTGCCCAGCTGCACCAGGGTGACCATGATCCCGCTGGCGTCGGGGGCGTCCTCCACCCGGACGGTGGCCAGCGCTGAGGCGAAGAGCTGACCATAAGCGATCCCGGCCAGGCCGCCCATGAACAGGGTGCTCACCCGCGCGGTCACACTCATCGAGCTACCGTCGTGCAGGTCCCAGGCGATCAGCCCGAATCCGGCCGAGTAGATCAGCAGGGCCGGCACCGCGAGCCGGGGATGCAGGTGGGGCGGCAGTTTGCGCCAGGTCGCCCCGGCCAGGCCGAAGCCGGCGGCCATCGGGCCGAAGGTCAGGCCGACGTGCAGCGGGCTCTGGCCGAGCCCGGCCTGCAGGTAGAGGCCGACCGAGAACATGAACCCGGCCACTCCGGCCATGGTCAGGCAGACCGCCAGGCCGGTCGCGGCGAATCCGGGCGCCGCCAGGACCCGCCCGCGCAACAGGGGACTTCCACCCCGGAGGGCGATGCGGCGCTGGCTGATCGCGAGGGCGGCCACGCAGATCAGGCCGACGGTCAGCATGATCCAGCCCCACAGCGGCCATCCGTGCTCGTGGCCGAGGACCAGGGGCACGACGATCAGGGCGACCGAGAGCGACAGCAGGACCAGGCCGACCGGGTCCAGGGCCCGGTGCGAGCGTGGGGTGCGGGGCAGGCGGCCGCGGCCGGCGATCAGGAGCACCAGGCCGATCGGCACATTGATCAGGAAGATGGGACGCCAGCCGGAACCGAAGAGCGCGGCGTCCACGATCACCCCGCCGAGCAGCTGGCCGACGACCATGCCGGAGGAGAGGACGGCGGTGTAGAGGCCGAGGGCGCGGATCCGCTCCGGGCCGGTGAAGGTGCGCTGCAGCAGGCTCATCACCTGCGGGACCATGGTGGCGGCGCCCAGGCCCTGGATCAGCCGGAAGGCGATCAGGAACTCCACGTTCGGGGCCAGACCGCAGGCCAGCGAGGCCAGGGTGAAAAGGGCGACGCCCCCGGTGTACATCCGGTCGTAGCCCCAGCGTTCACCCAGCCGGGCGCTGGTGATCAGGAAGACGGCGTACACGATGGTGTAGCCGGAGACCACAAGCTCGAGGGCGCTGCCGCCGGCGTGCAGGTCGTTCTGGATCGTGGCCACGGCCACGTTCACCACGGAGACGTCCAGCAGGGCCATGAACTGGCCGACCAGGACCAGGGTCAGCACCAGGTTGGGCCGGACGGGGCGTTCCGTCAGCGTCTGGCGGCCGTCACCACGGGTGTGGGCGGCCGGCGATGGGGCGGTATCGGTCATGGCGGCAACCGTGACGGCGTTCGCTCCGGGTTACCTAGAGCCTGCTCATCCGGGTACTGGCACCACCTGGATACCAGGTTGGGTCTGCGTCACTCTGATGACATGAGTGTGCAGGTGCTTCCCGCGCCGTCCCGGCGGACCGAACTGGCGTCGTTCCTGCGGGCCTGCCGGGCCCGGATCACGCCGGCGGACGCCGGTCTGCCGCCGGGCTTCCGCCGCCGCACGCCCGGCCTGCGGCGTGAGGAGGTCGCGCAGCTCGCCGGGGTGGGGGTGACCTGGTACACGTGGCTGGAGCAGGGACGGCGGATCAACGCCAGCGAGCAGGTGCTCAACGCGATCGCCCGCTCGCTCCTGCTGCAGGACGCCGAACGTCTGCACCTGTTCCGGCTGGCCGAGGTGACTCCGACCCAGGCGGCGTCACCGGCGCCGGCCGTCGTCGGTGAGGTGCAGAAGATCCTGGACGCCCTGGATCCGTTGCCGGCGTCCGTGGTCACCAGCATGTACAACATTGCCGGCTGGAATGCGGCCTATGCGGCGTTGTTTCCGATGGTGGTCGGATCAAAGCGTCGTAATTCGGTCTGGTGCGCGTTCATGACGCCGGAGTGTTGCAACCCGTTCGTCAACCGGGAGCAGGAACTGCCCAAACTGGTCGCGATGATGCGCGGCGAGTACGGCAAGCACGTCGGTGAGCCGGTCTGGGAGCGTTTTCTTACGGAGCTGCAGACCGGCAGTTCGTACTTCGCCGAGCTCTGGAACCGGCAGCAGGTCTCGGGCCCGATGCGGATGCAGAAACGTTTCCGGCACGCTGCGTTCGGCGAGCTACGGTTCACCACGACCAGCCTTTCCATCGTGGCCGCCCCGGACTGCCGGATCCTTGTCTACACCGCGGACGACGAGGAGACGGTGGCGCGGCTGGAGCTGATCCGGGCTCATCCGGAGCTGGCGGATTCACATCGCGATCACCTGGTGTGAGAGGGGCGGGTCCCTACTGCTCACGATGCGGTAGAACCGAACCGGTCGAGGGAACCGGCTGTTGCGTCGGTTCCGGCGTGCTGTCCTGGCCGGTGCGCAGAGCGACCGCGTCCTGAGCCGGCGGCCGACCGTAGCGCTGTCGGTAGTCACGGCTGAATTGCTGCACGCTCACGTACCCCACTGCCGACGCGGCGGCCGAGGCGGTGTGCTCGCCGGTGACCAACAGGCGCCGGGCCAGCTGCAGGCGGGCTTCCTTGTGGAAGCGCTGCGGGCTCATGCCGGTGAGCTCGCGGAACCGGCGGTAGAACGTCGCCGGGCTGACCCCGATCCCCACGGCCAGGTGCTGCGCCGAGGAGGGCGCGAAGGGGTCGCGGGTCAGCAGCTCGGCCGCGGCCCGGACCGCCGCCATGGTGCCGCCCGCCACGATGGCGCGCAGGCCTGCGCCGATCGGCCCGGTCAGAACCCGGTAGAGGATCTCCTGTTCAATGCGCGGCGCGATCACGGGGATATGGCGAGGTTCGTCGAGTAACCCCACCCATCGGCCCAGCGCGTCGACGAGCCCGTCGTCCATGGCCGTGACGGTGAACGGAGTTGTGGTGGGCGGGACGGACGGCGCTGGGCCGACCTCGGCGATCATGTCGGCGACCAGCCCATCGTCCAGATCGAGCATCACCGACCGGTAAGGCGCCCGGAACGTCGCCGTGGCCGGCAGGCGCAGGATTCCCAGGAACATCTCACCCGGACCGACCTGGGCCCGGTGGGGCCCGGCCCGCAAGGTTTTCGTGCCGCGGGCCACGAAGCACACCACGGGCCGATAGGTCACCTCGATGCCATCCGTGTCGCCGTCCTGGCGGACCAGCACCTGACGGGGAACTGCAGTGGTGACGCCGCGGCCGTTCGCGTGCCGGGCGATCCCCTCGCCCAGGTGGCCGAGGATCGTCTCGCGGGTGATTGATTCTGGCAAAGACGTGCGACCGTCAGCCACAGCCGTGCGCCACCTTTCGCATTAGCTTCGAACTCGCCTTCGCGCCGGATCCAGGGCGAAGGCGGCGGGACGGCCGGGTCCGTGATCGTCGTCCGTGAGAAGTCCCATTGTGCAGAGGAAGAGTAACCATGTCTGTTTGGTTCATCACCGGCGCGGCCCGCGGTTTCGGCCGTGGCCTGGTCGATGCCGCCCTGGCCGCCGGTGATCAGGTCATCGCGACGGCTCGCAACCCGCAGCGGCTGACGGACGACCACGCCGGTGCTGGTGGCGCGTTTCTGGCCGCAGAGCTCGACGTCACTGATGAGGCGCAGGCTTACCGGGCCGTCTCCGCGGGTATGGAGCGGTTCGGCCGGATCGACGTCGTGGTCAACAATGCCGGCTACGGTTTGTTCGGCAGCGTCGAGGAGACACCCGACGCCTTCGTTCGTGAACTGTTCGACACCAACGTCTTCGGGCTGCTGAACGTGACTCGTGCGGTACTGCCCACGCTCCGCGCACAACGTTCGGGGCATATCATCACCATGAGTTCCAGCGCCGGTTTCGCGGTCAGCGCCGGCCGGGGCCTTTACGGTGCATCAAAATTCGCGGTCGAGGCCATCAGCGAGGCGCTGCACGCCGAGCTGCAGCCGCTGGGTATTGCCGTGACGGCGGTCGAGCCCGGATCCTTCCGCACCGAGTTCCTCAGCGGTGACAGTCGACGCGAAACACCGGTGGAGATAGCCGATTACGAGCCGTCCGTCGGTTCGCTGCTGCAGGCGATCGCCGGTAGCAACGGCAAACAGCCCGGCAATCCCGCCCGGGCCGTCAAGGCCATCCGGGCGCTCACCACGATGTCGGCGCCCCCGCTGCGTCTGCAACTCGGCACCGACGCGGTGAAGCTGGTGGAGAACAAGCTCGACCTGGTGCGTACCGAACTGGAGTCCAACCGCATGACTTCCCTCTCCACCGACTTCTGACCGCTGATCGGAAAGGGCTGTAACCCTTTCTCCACAGCCAAGGAGGACGCGTTCGCGGCCAGAAAGCTGAGGACCATCCGGCGGCACCCGGCGCTGTCCTCCCGGGCTACGGGAGCAGTTCGGGGTCCAGGTCGAGAAGGTGGGCATCCCCCGTTGGAGTCGTACAGGGCCGAGAAGCACGCCGCCGGGGACCAGCCCATCGCCGAAGCGGTCGCGCACCTGTTGCCACGGGCCTGGCAACCCTCGTCGGACTGAATCGCTCTGTGCGTCGTCCCTGGCCCGAGCCGGTAGCCCATTCGGGGGAGACCGGGCCCTCCCGGTCGATGGTCCACGCCGCCCAGGAGCTAGTTTCAACAGGTGAACATCGCCGGGCTGGTCATTCTCGTACCGCGCAGGACGGTGGCCGGCACCCTGCGGGTGGCCCGTGCGAGCACCGGCCTGCTCCAGGCGGCGGAACAGATCCCCGCCCTCGTGGCCCGGACGGAGGCGATCCTCACCGCGGTCGAGGCCCTGCTCGTCCAGGTCAATGAGGTCACGGTGGCCGCCGGTGAGGTGGCCCTGCGGGTGGACGAGGTGCGGGCCACCGCGGGCCAGGTGGCCGGGGCGGTCGACACCGTGCAGCAGCGTGCGTCCCGGCTCGTCACCGCGATCGAGCCTCTGGTCGCGGTGGTGTCCGAGATCGACGTGGCCCTGATCCGCTCGAGCGTGCGGCTGGTCGAGGACCTCCAGCCCCTGCTGCGCGCCGCGACCCGGCTGCCGCCGGACCTGCCCAGGGAAGCGGCCGAGCTCGTCAGCCAGTCGCTTCCGCTGGTCCAGGAGCTCAACGCCACCCTGAAGCCGCTGCTGCATGATCTGCAGGGCGCAGTCCCGAACATCGGCGAGATCCTTGCGGTGATCACCCGCCTGGAGCCGGTGGTGACGGACGTCGAGACCCGGATCGCCGGCCTGCCCGGTGCGGGCCGGTTGCGCCGTCGGGGCCAGCGCGAGATCGAGGCGGCCGCGACGGGCAACCCGTCCGCTCGGTAGGGCTTTTGAGGATCGGCCGGCTCAGGTCCGGGTCAGGGCACTGTCACCGGCGTGCCCGGCAGCACGATGCGGGTTGCGACCTGCGGCGCCAGGCGCGCGAGGGCATCGGTGTAGTGACGAGGGTCCTGGTCGCCCTTGGTGATGATCCGGTCGCCGAGTTGTCCGCTGTGGAATGCGTAGTGGTGCGGCAGCGCGACGGCCGGATTGAGTACCGCGGTCAGTGCGGCGGCCTGTTCGGCGTCCATGACGACCTGCATCAGGCCGGCCGGGCGGATGCACAGGCCGTTGATGGGCAGGATGGCCAGGTCGATCGCGCCCAAGCGCGCGGGGATCTGATCAAGCTCCGGGACCCGCAGTGAGTCGCCGCCGAAGAACACGCTGCGTCCGTGGGCCTGGATGACGAAGGTGACCTCGTGGACGCCGTGCTGGCCGGGTGTGGCGGTGACGGTGAGCTCGCCGAGCGTGGCCGACTCCCACGCCTCGACGGTGTGCAGGTGGGTGAAGCCCTTGCCGGCCGCCAGGGCCGTGACGGTGCCGGGGCCGAACAGTGGGGTGGCGAGGTCGAAACCGCCGGCGACCAGGGTGTCGAGATCACAGTGGTCGTAGTGCTCGTGGCTGATGACCAGCGCGTCGACGCGGCCGAGCGAGGCGATGTCGTGCGCGAGCGGTTCGCCCTGGTGATAGGTGGCGGTCTCGCTGAACCAGGGATCAGTGACGATGCGCAGGTCACCGATCTCGATCAGTTGGCAGGCGTGGGCGATACGAGTAACGGTCAGAGATGTCGTCATAGTATTTGTCCTTGCTGCGCAGGGATTTTGCCGGGGTGAAGGGAATTACTGGCCAAGGTCGGTGATCGCGCCGAGAAGCTCCTCGGGCGTTTCGAGCTGGGGGAGATGCCCGCTGCGGGGAAGCAGGGTGAAGACGGACAGGGGGATGGCGGCTGCGTAGGCCTTGCCGTACTCGGGGCTGACGATGCCGTCGCTCTCGCCCCAGATGACGTGAACCGGCAGGTCGAGGCCGCCCAGGCGCTCCAGCAGGCTGGGGTCGGACAGGGTGGGGCCCGCATAGGACACCATCGCGGCGATGTCGGGGCTGGGCCCGCTGCCGCTGCCGGCCGGCGGACGCGGCGCCTTCTGCGGGTCGTGCCACGACAGCTTGGCCAGGTCTACCGGGGCGAGGCCCGCGACGCTGGTCATCGGCTGACCCTCGACCTCGATGCCCACGCCGTCGACGATCACCGCGCCGGACAGCCGAGGGCTGCCCAGCAGAGCCATCTCGGCGGCGACCCAGCCGCCGAAACTGTTGCCGATGACGGTGACGTCGGCGAGGTCGAGGCGCTCGAGCATCTCCACGTAGGTCGCGGCGAGATCGCGGGTGCTCGCCGTCCCGGCCGGGCCGGGCGTTCCGCCGAAGCCGGGGTGAGTAGGGACGATCACACGGGCGTGGGTCCGCTCGGCCAGCAGGGCGGCGAAGCCACGCACGGTGGCAACTCCACCGCCGCCGTGCAGAACGAGGAACGGGCGGGTGCGGTCGTGGTCGTCGAGGGTGACCTCGACGTCCCCGATCGGGAGGGTGCTGGTGCGGGTGGGCCGGAGACTGCCGGCCGGAACGGTGATCTTCATAGGGCTGTCCTTTCGTGGATCGGGCCCGGATTCGGGCTCGTTCTCATGTAAGTAACCTTAGATCAGCTTCCTTGTACATGCAAGGTTCCTTACCTAAACCACTTGATACCGGCGAAGTGCCCACCCGGCTCCGCGCGTCCTCAAGCGTTCGTGAAGACGGGGGACGTCCGTTCATCGCACGTGAAAACAGGACATGTACCCCAATTTGGGGACGCGACGTAGCGTCTTGGTATGGACCACTCGTCAGTCGGGGGCCGGGGTGCCTACGCCAAGACGCCTCAGCGGCGTCAGGACATCTTGCGCGCTGCGGCCGAGGTTTTCGCCGAACATGGTTACGAGGCTTCCTCTGTACGCCAGGTCGCGGCACGGGCGGGGATGAGTGAGACGGGCCTGGTGCATCACTTCGGGGGTAAGTCCGGCCTGCTGGCTGCCGTATTGGAGGCTCAGGCCCGGGAGGACAGCGAGCGCTGGGGGCAGGGTGGGGTGATTCCACCGGAGCACCTCGTCGAACTCGTGGCCCTCAACAGCGGCCGGCCGGCCATGGTGCGTCTGTTCACCAAGCTGGTGGCCGAGGCCACCTCGGAGACCAGCCAGGCCCATGACTACTTCACCCGGCGCTACGCGCGTCTTCGAGAGGCGACCGCCGGGTACGTGCGGGAATCGCAGACCGACGGGGACATTCGGCCCGAGCTTGATGCCGACGTCGTCGCGCAGATCCTGCTGGCCGTCATGGACGGCCTGCAGGTGCAATGGCTCTACGACCAGAACGTGGACATGGCGCACGCCCTGGACGCCTTGCTGAGCTCCTGGTTGCGGCCAGGTGCGGATCCGGCTGATGACTAGCGCTGCCGGTTTCGCGGCACCACCTCAACCAAAAAGCGGTTGACCGTCAATGACGCACCCTCTGGCTCATTCGCAGGAGGAATCACGTGAAGCATCGGACAAAGACGTCCACCCGCCGGCACCGTCGGGGACAGCGCCGCGCGGCCGCAGTTGCCGCGGCGGCGACCGCCGCGGTTGTCCTGACCGGCTGGCCGGCCCAGGCCGAAAGTCCTCGACAGCCGGACCTGAGTTCTCGCGAAGCGCCGATCATTTCGGTGCACGGTCTGAAGTTCCGCGATCTTGACCGTAACGGCCGTCTGACCCCGTACGAGGACTGGCGCCTATCGGCCCAGCAGCGAGCCAAGGATCTGCTGTCCCGGATGACGTTGGAACAGAAGGCCGGTCTGCTCGTGCACGGCACGCTCCCGGTCTCCGGCACGGGGTACGACGCCGCGCAGGTGGCCGATCTGACCGGCCAGCGGCACATCACCACGTTCATCACCCGTCTGGCGGCCACGCCCGCGCAGGTCGCGACCGCGAACAACGCGGTGCAGGAGGCGGCCGAGAAGCAGCCGCTGGGCATCCCTGTGGTGGTCTCGACCGATCCCCGTAACGGCTTCTCGGTCACCGAGGGCCAGACCGTCGCGCGCAACGGGACGACCGCGATGCCCGACGCCATCGGTCTGGGCGCCGCCGGGAATCCGCGCCTGACCCAGAAACTGGGGGACATCGTCCGCCGGGAGTACCGGGCCGTCGGCATCACCGAAGGTCTCTCGCCCCAGGCGGATCTGGCCACCGAACCTCGATGGACGCGGATCAACGGCACGTTCGGCTCCGACGCCCAGGCGGTCAAGAAGCAGGTTCGTGCCTATGTCGCCGGTCTCCAGGACGGGACGGACGGGCTGGGCGCCGGCAGCGTGGCCACCGTGACCAAGCACTGGGCCGGGTACGGGGCCCAGGTCAACGGTTACGACAGCCACTACTACTACGGACGGTACGCGGCTTTCCCCGGCAACAACTTCGCTACGCACCTCGTGCCGTTCACCGGCGCCTTCGATGCCTCGACCTCCGGCATCATGCCGACGTACTCCATCCTGAAAGACCTGGTCTACCAAGGCCACAAGGTCCCGCAGGTGGGCTCCGGGTTCAACTCCTACCTGCTCAAGGACCTGCTGCGCGGCGACTACGGGTTCGACGGGGTGATCGTGTCGGACTGGGGCATCACCGGGACCTGCCCGCAGGCCTGCCTCGACAACCGTCCACCCGCGTCCTTCATCGGTTCCTGGGGCGCGGCCATGCCCTGGGGCGTCGAGGACCTCACGGTCGTCCAGCGTTTCGCCCTCACCATCACCGCCGGGGTCGACCAGGTCGGTGGGTCAAACGAGCCGTCGTACGTGGTCGAGGCGGTGAACAACGGCTCGCTGAGCCGCAGCCGGGTGGATGAGGCGGCGCGGCGGGTACTGGTCCAGAAGTTCCAGCTCGGGCTGTTCGAGAACCCCTACGTCGACCCGACCGCGGCAACCCGCACGTCCGGAAGTGCACGCTTCCAGGCGGTGGGCGACGCCGCGCAGGCTGCGTCCTTGACCCTGCTGAGCAACCGGTCGAACACCTTGCCGGTGAAGGCGAAGAAGGTGCACAAGGTCTTCGCCTACGGCATCGCCGAGGAAGCCCTGAAAGCCCGTGGTCTGAAATCGGTCTCCGATCCGCGCGAGGCCGACCTGGCCATCGTCCGGCTGACGGACCCCCGCGGCGGCAGCGACCTGACCGACCTGGGGTTCACCGGTAAGGAAGCCGACTACCAGGCGTTCCAGGCGGCGGTGGACGCCGGCGTCCCCACCGTCGCGGTGCCCAAGCTGGACCGGCCGCTGATCCTGACCAACGTCGTCGACCGGGCCGATGCGGTGCTGGCCAACTACGGAGTGTCCGACGCGGTGCTTCTGCAGACGGTGTTCGGCCAACGTAAGCCCGCCGGCCATCTGCCCTTCGAGTTGCCCTCCAGTCAGAAGGCCGTTGCCGCGCAGTTGCCGGACGTGGCCGACGACTCAGCGAAACCGCTGTTCCGCCACGGCTATGGACTGTCCTACCGCACCGGGGGACATTCCTAGCTCAGATCAGCCCCCGAGGCCGGAAACCGTGCCTCGGGGGCTGTCTCCTTGGTCGCCTTCGTCGCCGCTCGCCAAGATCAGGTGAAGTTGCGGAGGAACCTTTAGTCCATTTGGGTACTAGGCGGGCGCTTTGGAAGGCTCTCGATCCGGTGGTCAACTTTGGGAGGAACTACGTGATGTCTCGGCTGCGGTCCAAGGGCTTCGTGCTGCAGGCCGTTGTGACCATTCCGGTGGCGGCGCTGCTGTTGAGCGCTTGCGGTGGGGGCGAATCGGACGCGGAGACAGCACCGGCCACCAGCCAGACCTCGCAGGCGTCCACGCCGGCCGAGGACACCGTCGCGACCCCAGGGAGCGATCCCTCGGCCGCGATCAGCGCGACGCCGCAGAGCATGGACCAGATGCTGGAAAACCTGCTCGTGCAGCTGGAAGTGGCGGCCAAACAGGCCGGACCCGAGAAGGTGGGGCCGCTGACCTGCGAGACCATGCGCGGCTTCCTGACCACGGCCAAGGAGGCCAAGGACGAGACCGCAGTGGCCACGGCTCTGGGCAAGGTGCTGGACAGCATCGTGAAGGGCGCCAGCGACGGAGGTAAGAAGGTCGACGCGGCCGATCTGGACACCGCGACCAAGAAGGAGTGCTCGGACCAGCGCGAGGAGGCCCTGAAGCTCTCGGGCGCGGACAGCCTGGAGTCCTTGACCAACGGCTGATGAGAGCCTCTTACGGCTGATGGCGGGGGTTTACGGGGCCGGGGGAGCCGGCTGGGTACTCCAGTAAGGGCACCTCGCCCCGGGCCCACGCGCTGAGAACCGGCTCGACGATCCGCCAGGCCTGCTCGGACTCCTCGACACTCACCGACAGGCGACTGCTCTCCGAGAGCACGTCCAGGAGCACCGCTGTGTAGGCGACCAGTTCGCCGTCCATTGAGCCGGGTGGTCCGTCCATCGGTATCCACAACTGTTCCGAGCCGCTGTCTGGGCGGAAGTGAATCAGGACGCCCTTGTGATCGTTGGCCAACGCCTTACCCGCTCGCAGCACGAACCGCGTGCCGGACCAACGCGGGTGGTCCACTTCCAGGGCCACCTCCGCGTAGGTCTCGGTATTGCGGGACGGGTCGACGCCGTCCTCCTGCGCGTAACCGATGAACCGGGCCCGGCGGGAATGGGGGAGAGGACGTACCGCGCGCAGGAGCTCGATCTTGGCCTCGTGAAGATCCTTTTCCGCCGTCGCGGTAGGCAGTTCCATCGCGACCACGGTCAGCACCTGGATCATGTGGTTCTGCATTACGTCGCGCAGCGCCCCGGTCCGGTCGAAGAAGTCCGCCCGTCCCTCCAGACCGAGCGTCTCTTCCCAGAGGATGTCGACCTGCTCGATGTGGGCGCCGTCCCAGATTGAGGCGGGCATCTCGGTTCCGGTGCGCAGCGCGAGCACGTGCTGCGCACCGGGCATCCCCAGCGCGTGGTCGACCCGGAAGACGGCGTCACCGATCACCTCCCTCAGCAAGGCGTTCAGCGAGATCGCGCCGGCCAGGTCCTGCCCGAAGGGCTTCTCCACGGCGATCCGGCTGCCGGGCGGGAGGTCGCAGGCGCCGAGGGCACGAATGGCCGTCTCGAACAGCCGCTGCGGCAGAGCCAGGTAGACCGCGACCGGGGCGGCGTCGGCAAACCCGTGCACGGCCGCCCGGACGCTGCCCGGATCCGCGAAGTCCACCCGCTGGTAGCTGAGCCGATCCAGCAAGGCCTCACAGGCGTCCTCTGGTAAACCCCCGGAGTGCTCGTGCAAACGTAACGCGGCGTGTTCGCGGAACCTCGCGTCATCCCAGTCCTGCGGTGCAACTGCCACGACCTGCAGGTCTGGCGGCACGTCGCCGGCGACGAGCAGCCGGGCCAGCGCAGGCAGCAGGAAGCGTCCGGCCAGGTCGCCGGTCGCGCCGAACAGAACCAGATGGGTGATCATCAGTGCTCCCTCACTCACTGCGAGCCTACGGGCCAGGCCACCGATGAGTTCGGCGGGCGGGTGCAGTCTGTACGGCATGCCTCTTGTCACCGCACACCTGTCCATCTCCCTCGACGGCTTCGTCGCCGGCCCTGACCAGAGTCAGGACAACCCGCTCGGTGTCGGCGGGATCGAGGTGCACCGCTGGCACCTCGGCGAGCCCACGAACGACGCCGACCGCCGCATGAACGCGCGGCTCATGGGGCCGCGCGGCGCCTTCGTGATGGGCCGCAACATGTTCGGGCCGGTCCGCGGCGAGTGGGGCGACTCCGACTGGCGCGGCTGGTGGGGCGAGGAGCCGCCGTACCACGCGCCCGTCTTCGTCCTCACCCGCTACCCGCACGAACCGATCGAGATGGAGGGTGGCACCACCTTCTACTTCGTCAGCGACTTCGACGAGGCCGTCAAGCAGGCGATCGCGGCGGCGGGCGATGAGACCGTCACCATTGCCGGCGGGGCGAGTGCCGTACGGCAGGGACTGCAGCGCGGGATCGTCGACGAGATCATGCTCAGCGTCGCCCCCGTGCTGCTGGGCAGCGGGGAGCGGCTCTTCGACGGAGTCTCCGACTTCAAGGCCGAGCCCATCGACGTGGCCGCCTCGCCCTTGGCGACGCACGTCGTCTACCGCATCGACCGGTCGTCCTAGGGTGATGGTTAGGTAGGACAACCGGTGGCCTGGCGCATGACCGACGGCTGGTTTCAGCGGTCGATCATCGCCAGCATCGCCTCCGGGTACCGCTCACCCCGAACCTCGATCCGGGCCGAGGCGTCATCCAGTTCGGCGACGTCCTGAGCAGTGAGGACGAGGTCGGTGGCACCGAGGTTCTCCTCCAGCCGCTCGACCCGCCGGGTGCCGGGAATCGGCACGATCCACGGCTGCTTGGCCAGCAACCAGGCCAGCGCGACCTGGCCGGGGGTGGCGCCCTTGGCATCGGCCACCCCGCGCACCAGGTCCACGACGGCCTGGTTGGCGGCCCGGTTCTCGGCGGTGAAGCGGGGCAGGCCGGCTCGGATGTCGCCGGGGCCGAACTCCTGGGTGGCGGTGACCGTGCCGGTCAGCCAGCCCCGGCCGAGCGGGCTGAACGGGACGAACCCGATGCCCAGCTCCTGCAGGGTGGGGATGATCTCGCTCTCCGGTTCCCGCCAGAACAGGGAGTACTCGCTCTGCAGGGCGGTGACCGGCTGCACGGCGTGGGCCCGGCGGATGGTCGCGGTCCCGGCCTCGGACAGGCCGAAGTGCTTCACCTTGCCGGCCTCGATCAGCTCCTTCACGGTGCCGGCGACGTCCTCGATCGGCGTCGTCCGGTCCACCCGGTGCTGGTAGAGCAGGTCGATGGTCTCGATGCCGAGGCGGCGCAGCGATCCGTCGACGGCCTTGCGGATCGACTGCGGCCGGCTGGAGACGCCGGTCTGCTTGCCGTCCTCGTCGAACGAGAAGCCGAACTTGGTCGCGATCACCACCTGATCGCGCACCGGGGCCAGGGCCTCGCCGACCAGTTCCTCGTTGACGTACGGGCCGTAGGTCTCGGCGGTGTCGAAGAGCGTCACCCCGCGGTCGACCGCTGCCCGCAGGACGCCGATCATGTCGTTGCGGTCGCCGGGATTGGGGCCGAAGGCCTGGCTCATGCCCATGCACCCGAAGCCGATCGGTGCGACCTTCAGGCCTTCGGGTCCAAGTGTGCGTGCTTGCATCGCAATGTCTCCTCGTGCGCGTGGATCGGTCGGCTGAGGGGTCGGTGCGCTCGGCTCCCCAGGCGTCAGTCTGCCGCTGCCGACTGCGGAACGCAGGCCGGGAGAGGGGTTCTGTTGGTACCTCTCTCCCGGACAATGGGTCAGCGGGCGAAGGCCGCGGGCGTGAACTTGCCGTCCTCCAAGTGATTCTCGATCTCCTCCAGGCTGCGTCCCGTCATCTCGGGCATCTTCAGGTAGAGGAAGGCGAAGGCCGCGATGTTGAAGAACGCGTAGATCCAGAAGGTCTGCCCGGTGCCGAACGTGCGCATGATGCTCAGCAGCGACAGGGTGATGATCACGTTGGTGCCCCACAGCGACGCGGACTGGGCGGCGGCACCGGCGGCCCGGGTGGCGAGCGGGTAGATCTCGGATCCGGTGAGCCAGCCCATCAGCTGGATGCCACCGGCGGTGAACGCCATGAAGGTGATCAGGGTGGCCACGATCCAGGGGATCATCGACTTCCCGTCGTGTCCGGTGACGAAGAACGACCCCAGCACGATCAGGGCGACGGCGGAACCGGGCAGCGTCAGCAAGGTCAGCCGACGGCGTCCGACCCGGTCGATGATGGCGAGCCCGACCAACTGGGCGATCAGGTACGTCATTCCGAGGGCCACCGAGACGTGCAGGGCGGTGGAGTCGGAGAAGCCGTTGTCCGTCAGGATCGTGGGCGTGTAGTAGACGATCATCTCGATGCCGGACAGCTGCGTGAAGATCGCCAGCCCGCACCCGACGATCAACGCCGGGCGCACCCATCCGGTCCGCAGCCCCGACCACCCGCGGGTGTCCGCTTCGCGTTCGGCCTCGACGTTGTCGCGGATCTCGGCGAACTCGCCGTCCAGATCGGCTTCGGCGGGGCGCACACCGGCCAGTGACGCCCGGGCGCCGTCGGGGTCGCCGCTGCGCAGCAGCCATCGGGGGCTCTCCGGCAGTCGCAGCATGAGCAGGAACATGATGGCCGCCGGCACGGCGGCCATCCCGATGGCCAACCGCCACGAGACGGATTCGCTGGCTCCGACGATGGTTGCGATGACGATGCCCACGCCGATGGCGATCTGGAAGAACAGCACCAGCCTTCCGCGGTAGGCCGTGGGGGCGAGCTCGGCGACGTAGACGGGAGCCGTTTGGGTGGCGCCGCCGACCGCGAAACCCAGGACCAGGCGGGCGAGCGACAGCAGAACCGGGTTGGGCGCCAGCGAGGCCGCTGTCGCCCCCACGACGAAGATGATCCCGACCAGCAACAGCGTTCCCCGGCGGCCGCGGCGCTCGGCCAGCCGGCTGCAGGTCAGCGCGCCGATCACGGCTCCGACCAGGATCGACGCGGTGATCACCTGTTTCCAGGTCGAGCCGATGTCGAACTGGTCGCCGATCTTCAGCAGGGCACCGGAGATGATGCCGGTGTCGTAGCCGTACAGCAGGCCCGAGATCGCCGAGACGAGGGCGACGACGATGACGGAGCCGGTCAGCCTCTCCCGTTGTCCGGTCTGACTGTGGCCTGTCTGGCTCGTCATTGCGCCTCCAGTTACCGGCCCGGCGCTGTGTAGCGTCGGCAACCCCATCGTTGGGGCCATGCTTGCAAGCGACGAACATTCCGCAAGGTGAAGAGTGCCCCCTTTGCCCGGAACGTGCCGGGCTCCCGGAGAGGCGGGCGCTGGCCGGAGGCGACTTCGGGTCTGAGCGTCGCGAATGCTGTTCCGGAAGGCGGTTTTTGACGTGCGGTTCTGTCTCCTAGGCCTCGGTGTCGTCGTCGGCGGCGACGTACTCGAGGATGTCGCCGGGCTGGCAGTCGAGTTCCCGGCAGATGGCCTCGAGCGTTGCGAGCCGGACCGCCTTGGCCTTGCCCGTTTTGAGGATGGAGAGATTCGCAGGGGTGATCCCGACGCGTTCGGAGAGTTCGGTCAGCGTCATCTTGCGCTCGAGCAGTACCCGGTCGAGCCGGATCACGATGGGCATCAGACCGTCAACCGGTGCTCGGCCTCGACGGCCGCACCGTGGCGGAACGCCTCGGCGAGAAGAAGGATCAAGCCGCCGAGAACGACTTGGGCGGGCTGGATCCCGGCCTCGCTCATCGGGTCCAGGTAGGGGCCGGAGCCGAACTCCACGATTTCGTACCCATCGGCGAAGCTCGCGGCGAAAGTCAGGGCTAGGTTGACCAGACTGCCGACGATCAAGAGCCACCCGATGCCCCGCACGTGGCTTACGGCGCGAGCGCTGAAGACGTTTCCGGCCGCCGAGTTGGCCAGCAGTCGCCAGAGCAGGAGCAGCACGGCGCTGATCACCGTCAGGCCAACGGCTTTGCGAGCCACGGATGTCGCGACGAGAGGACTCCACCCACCCGTCGTCGTCAGGGCGACCGTTCCGGTCAGGCGTGCCGTGGTCGGCCGGACATCCGCGTCCTGAACGTGGACCGGCCCCTCGCTCCCGTCGCCGTCGTGCATGAAGAACCTCAGGCAGTCGCGGGATCCTGGCTGCTTCCGGGTGGAGGCCTTCTGGCAGATGTCCTCCCCGGCAGAGACCGGTAGCGACACCTCGTCCTGAACCGAGAACGGCCCCACACTGATGTCGACGGGATACGTCACCCGACCGGTCAACGCAAGCGTGCCGATGACAAGGACCGTTGCCGCCGCCAGCGCGACGAGAGTGCCGAGCACCAAGGCGGCCCAGCCGCCGATCCAGAAGGCTTTTCGGGTCATCGGGGGAGCATCCTGCTCGTTGTCCAGAGTCCGGTTCTCATATTGATCTGCGATGTTTTCATATTGAAAATCAATATGTCAACGCGTGTAGGCCCGCGCCCAGATCACGTGCACGAGGAGGATTCCCTATGATTTGTGGGTGTTTCTCATCTCGCTGAACGCTTCATCGGTGGCCCGGGGTCAGATGGCCCGGCTCCGGTGAGCGAGCAGACCCTGCGGTTTGAGCGGACCAGCCGGCCCTGGGTTCGGTACGGGTTCCCGGTTCTGTGCGCGGTGCTGGTCACTTTCGCGCTCGTGACGGTCGTGGTGGATCACCATTGGGGGCCGCTGCTGTCGGCCTGCGGTGCCCTGTTGAGCTGGGTCAGTTTCTGGTCCAGCGGGCACACCCGGACCGTGGTGACGCGGGACCGGATCACCGTGCAGGCCGGCTTTCGGAAGCGACATATTCCAACTTCCCAGGTCGCTGAGATAACCCAGCGCACGGCCTGGTCGCCGGTCAGGGCCAGGCTGGTCTCGGACGAGAGGGTCGTGCTGCCCAGGGTGGAGGACGGCGATGTTGCGGCCATCAAAGAGCTGATCCACCCCGTTGTTCCGCCGCAGTGAACAATGGTGCCAGAGTGACGGGTGCGGCCAAAAGATCGGTGGCAGTGACGTGCTGGTGCCTCGGACCAACCGCTGACGTTCTTGGCCCCTTCACCTCGATGAGGAGGCACTTCAATGGATGCGTGGGCCGTCATTCGCCGGACTAATGTTCGGAGAAGTGCTAAATTTCGATTCGTGGCATTTGAGTGGCTAGAGGATTCCCTGCGGCAATTGGACCGCATCGAACCCCGAGAGGTCCATCAGGCTCTGGCATCCGAGCGTCGGTGGCCGCGGATCGCACGAGATGCGGAATTGGGTTTGCGCGTCCTCACCATCTGGGCCCGCACCGCCGACCAGAGACCCCTCGTCATCGCAACCCGTAAGCGCTCGGAGTGGGACTGGCAATGTCTGGGAGCGCGGGACATGAAGCCCACCGAGATCGAGGAATTCGAGGCGTGGGAGGCGGCCCGGTGAGCAATACCGTCCCCGACGGGCTGATGCAGCGCCTGGTGTTCACCGATGAGACGGTGCCGACGACCGATGTTCCCCCGCGGATCCCGGCCGACCTGCCGGTGATCTTCCCGCCCGACGAGGACGGTACGGCCGACTGACGGGCCACAGTGGCCCCCGGCGCCCGTCAATCCCTTGATCGGCTTCACCTTCGCCGGTTTCCCGGGTCACCGGCCCGATCAATGGCCGGTCATCAGGGAGCGGGGAACACGGTGCTCTCGATCACCTCGGCGGCGATCGCGGTGGGCCACTTGCCGGTCTCGCGAGCGGTGTCCCGAAGCGCGCGCCTCGCCTCCTCGGCCGAGCAGCGGCAGTCGGCCATGATCACGCTGATGGCCTGGGTGATGACGGCCCGACCGCGCCGGCCGTGGGGGGCGGCGGGGGCATGGATCAGCATGGACGCCCACTGGCGCAGGGCGGTACCGCTGACCTCAGCGCCGTGGGCGCAGCCAGTGATGAGCCGGCTCAGGGCGGCTTTCGGTCCCTGGTGGATGCCCAGTGTGATCCGGCCGAAGTGGAGCGCACCTCGACCGGGAGAGACTTCTTGGTCCGGCATGGTCAACCTCTTCCCACCCATTGCAGCGCTGTGGTGCCTGGACGGTTCTGGCCCAGAAATCGCACCGATACAGGTCGGATCGCGCTGATTCGAGGATAAGCGACGTACTTGGGTCCGTCACCTGCACATCTTGCGCATCAATGGCGTCCTGACGGCGACCTGACGAGCGTCCTACCGGGTCGCGCCGATGTTTCCGGCGGCATAGATGTGGGCCGCTGCCGCGACGCGGTGCCCGAGGTGGCGGGCTGTACTGAGGTCAGCGTTGTGGACCGCGTCGGGGCCCTGGTCGTTCCAGGACTGGGCGCCCGCCCCGAGGTAGAAGCCGAGACGGTTGTCGTCGTGTTCGCTGGCGAGGGTGGTGTTCCAGCCGGGCAGCAGCCCGAGACTGATCCAGTGCATGCCGTGCTGGGCGGCCAGCAGGGACAGGTACTGCAGGGTGTGGAGCTTGTCGCCGCTCATCGAGCCGGAATTGGTGAAGCCGGCCGCGAGCTTGTCCTGCCAGGAACGTTGCATCCAGGGCTTGGACGTGGCTTCGGCGAACGTGTGGAAGGCGCCGGAGGCGCTGCCCATGTAGGTCGGGGTGCCGAAGATGATCGCCTCGGCCCGGTTCAGCGTGGCCCAGCCGGCGTCGCTGATGGTGGCGACGTCGATGAGGTCGACGGTGGTCTCGGCCACTGCCCGGGCGCCGTCGGCGACGCTGTTGGCGATCTCGAGGGTGTGGCCGTATCCGGAGGTGTAGGCGATGGCGACTGAGATGGAGGTCACGGTGTTTCCGTTCGTCAGGTGATTCATTGGATGGATCAGCGGGTTTCGCGGGCCGATGAGGTCTCGGTCATGTCCGGGTAGCGGTCACCGGCCACGTTCTCGGCGATGGATTCGAGCTGGGCCAGTTCGGCGCCGGTCAGGGTCAGCTCGGTGGCGGCCAGGTTCTCCAGCAGGCGTTCGGGACGACGAGTGCCGGGGATCGGCACGACGGGCAGATGGTGAACCTCGCTGCGTTGCTGCACCCAGGCCAGCGCCACCTGCGCAGGCGTGATGCCGCGGGCGTCGGCAATGGCCGACACCGGTGCCAGGAGCCCGGCGTTGTGCCGGGCGTTCTCCGTGCTGAAACGCGACCATTGGGAACGGACGTCGCCTGCGGACATTTGGGCGGGCAGCGCGCCGGTGAGCATTCCCCGCCCCAGGGGGGAGTAGGGCACGATCCCGACGCCGAGTTCGGCGGCGGCCGCCACGAGGCTGGTCTCGAGGTCGCGGGTGAACAGCGACCATTCGGACTGGACCGCGGTGATGGGATGGATCGCGTGGGCCTCGCGCAGTTCGCTGCCGGTGACCTCGCTCAGCCCGAGGAAGCGGATCTTGCCCTTCTGGACCAGATCGGTCATGGCGCCGATGGATTCGGCGAGGGGCACCTGTGGATCCCGCCGGTGCATGGAGTACAGGTCGATCACTTCGATCCCGAGACGTTCGAGGCTGGCGTCGACCGCCTGGCGAACATAGGCGGCGTCATTACGGATCGACATGGAGCCGTCGCCGGAGCGGACGTTGCCGAATTTGGTTGCTATCACGATGCTGTCGCGGTTCGCGGCCACGAAGGGCGCCAGAAAACGTTCGTTGGCGCCTTGGCCGTACATGTCGGCGGTGTCGAAAAGGGTGACGCCGGCCTCCAGTGCGGTCTCCAGTGTCCGCCGGGCTGCCGGTTGGTCGGTGGGGCCGTAGAACTCGCTCATGCCCATGCACCCGAGCCCCTGCCGGCCGACCGTGGGGCCGTTCGTTCCGAGGGTGAGTTGGGGGATCACTGCACATCGCCTCCTGTTGACGATGGAAACGCTATACCGTTGACATCGTCAATGCCAATGTCAACGTGATGGCGTTACCATCGACACATGCCAGCCGTCGGACCCGAGAGCGTTGCCACCCCCGAGCGCAGCGAGCAGAGCGAGCGCATCCTGCAGGCCGCGGCCGACCTGCTTCAGCAGCAAGGTCCCGCCGCCCTCTCGACCCGGGCGGTCGCCACCGCCGCCGGGGTGCAGACGCCCACCCTGTACCGCCTGTTCGGGGACAAGGACGGCCTGCTCGACGCCGTGGCCAGCTACTGCTTCGAGAGCTATCTGACCGAGAAACGGGCTCTGGAACCCAGCGCGGACGCGATCGAGGACATCCGCCGCGGCTGGGACATCCACGTCGAGTTCGGCCTGCGCAATCCCGCCTTCTACGCCCTCATGTACGGCAATCTGCGCCCTGGGCGCCGGCCGGCCGCCGCCCAGGAGAACGGCGAGATCCTGCGCCGCCTGCTCGAGCGGGCCCGCGAGCAGGGCCGGCTGCGCGTTCCGGTCGAGACCGCCGCTCGGTACGTAGAGGCCTCCACCACCGGTGCGGTGTTGCTCCTGCTCTCCCAGCCCGAGAACGAACGGGATCCCGCCTCGCTGGTCGGTCTGTGCGACACGGTGATCGCCTCGATCGTCAGCGATGCCGGAGCGGCCGGTGAGGTCGGGACGACCGTGGCCGGGCGGGCACTGGCGTTGTCGGCGGCCCTGGGCGAGGGCGGGGATGCCCGCGGTGGCGACCCGGTGGTGGAGGCTGGGCTCAGCCCCGCCGAGGCCATGGTGTTCCGCGAGTGGCTGGGTTCCCTGATCCGGTAACTGGCGCCGAGAACGTCCCGGATCCGCGGCGTCCGTGGGCTTCAGGCGGGTAACGCTTGCGTCGATGACCCAAGCCACGGAAGGAGCTTGGACGTGCCTGGATCGGCAACAGACGCTGCGCGACTCTCCCAAGCTCTGGACCAACTGGACGACCGGTTCGTCTGGGACGCCGAGCGCATGCTGGTCAAAGCGGTCGAGTTGGGGCACCACGCCCAGGACCTGGGCGATGCGGTGCTCATCGCCCGGGCCGACCTGACCCACGCCAATCTGCGGATGCGAGCCGGTGACCTGCAGTGGGCGGCCCGCGAGGTGCCCAAGATCCACGAACGGGCGGCCGGGCTGAACTCGCCGGCGCTGCTGGCCCGCACCCATGTGCTGTGGGCCGCCATCCACCGGCATCTGGGGGACGCGTCGAAAAGCCTGGAGCACGCGGTCCTGGGCGTGGAACTGCTCGACGAGACCGCCACCGACCACATGCAGATCTGGCACCGGGCCAAGCTCGGGGACGCCCTCAGCCTCAACGGCTCGCTGGAGGAGGCCCGCGGCTGTTTCGAGAAGGCCACGGATCTGGCCCTGCAGAAGGACCTGCCGGAACTGGCGCTGGCCGTGATGAACAACTACGCCTACGCCGCCTGCAGCGCCGACCAGCAGGACCTGGCCCTGCAGGTCACCCAGCGGCTGCGGGACCTGGCCGCCGAGATCGGCTACGAACTCGCCGCGCCGATGCTCGACACCGTCGGCACGGTCGAGATCGCCAGCGGCGAGTTCGCCCGGGCCGAGCGCACTCTCCTGGCCTGCCTGGACCAGCACGCCCTCAACCAGGACGCCGACGCCGACGCACTGCCGGAGTACCTGCTCACCCTGGCCCGAGCGCAACGCGGCCTGGGCGCCTACGAACGGGCCCGGGCCAACCTGGAGACCTCGCACCGGCTGTGCTCGGAATTGTCCCTGGGTCAGGTGCTGGTCAAGGTGTACGAGGAGCAGGCCGAACTGCACGCCGCCGAGGGCGATTTCGAGCAGGCGTTCGCGGCCCATCGGGCGTTCTTCGACGCCTACGTGGAGATGCGCTCGCAGCAGGACGAGGCCCGCGCCCGCACCCGGCATGCCATGCTCGGCGTGACTGAGGCCCGGCAGGAGGCCGACCTCTTCCAGGACCAGGCCCGGCGCGACCCGCTGACCGGCCTCCGCAACCGGCGCTACGTCGACGAGCACCTGCCCGGCCTGCTGGAGTCCGGGCAGCCCCTCACCGTCGGCCTGCTGGACCTGGACTATTTCAAGCGGATCAACGACCTCTTCTCGCACGACACCGGTGACCAGGTGCTGATGCAGGTGGCCGCGCTGATGCAGGCCCCGACGCAGGAGCTGCCCGGCGTGTTCGCCGCGCGCCTGGGCGGAGAGGAGTTCCTCCTGGTGCTGCCGGACGTGTCGCCGCAGCAGGCGTACGAAGTCCTCGAAGGCGTCCGTCGTGCCGTCAGCGCCCACCCCTGGGCCCGCATCCGGGCCGGCCTGCAGGTGACCATCAGCATCGGGGGAGCCTGGCACCCCGGCGACGGGCCCACGGTCAGCCAACGGAAGATGCTTTCCACGGCCGACCGCCTCCTGTACGCCGCGAAGCACACCGGGCGCAACCGGGTGGTGCACGACCTGCCGTTGGATTCGGCGGCACCCGTGGGGGTCTCCGGGTCGGGTCATCGCTGACCGCAGCCAAGGGCCGGGCGACATCCTTGGCTGCTCGACGCACTCACTAAAGCAGCGATCAGACGAAGTTCAGTGGCAAATCACCGGGCCTGCCTAGCCTGCACCTGCACGAAGATTTTTCTGCAGGTGCAACGCGAAAGGCACACAGGCATGACGGTTCTTGTCACCGGGGCGACCGGGACAATCGGAGGACCCCTGGTCCGGGAACTCAGCAGCGCCGGCCTCGACGTCCGGGCCGCCGTGCGGTCCGGCGATCGCGCCGCGGTCCTGGGTGATCTGGCCGCGAGCGCGGTCGAGGTCGATCTGAACGACCCGGCGGCGGTCGACCGGGCCGTCGAGGGCACCGACCAGGTCGTGCTCATCACGGCCAACAGCGAACGGCAGGTGCAGCAGGAGAACGCGGTGATCGACGCGGCGGCCCGGCACGGCGTGAGCCACCTGGTGAAGGTGTCGGTGGGTGGGGCGGCCCCGGATGCACCGCTCGCCCTGGCCCGCGATCACTACCTCGCCGAGCAGCAGCTGCGCAGCAGCGGCGTCCCGGCCTCCCTGATCCGGCCCGGTTTCGTCATGCAGAACCTGCTGCAGTACGCCGGCTGGATCGAGAAGGACGGGACCTGGCGGCTGCCCTTCGGTGCGGGCGCGATGGCCATGGTGGACGCCCGGGACGTCGCCTCCGGTATCGCGGCCGTGCTGGTCCGCGCGGTTCCCGCGGCCTGGAACGAGTACGGATGGACGGGTCCGCAGTCCCTGGATCTGTCGGCGGCCGCCACGATCATCGGCGCGGCGGCCCAGCGGCCGATCCATTACGTGGACGGCAGCGGCGAGGAGTTCTACGAGCACTACGTCGCCGACGGGCACGCGCCGGGCTACGCCCGCGACATCACCACGCTGTACGACCAGATCGTGCGGGCGGGATGGGTCGCCGCGGTCGTCCCTGGCCTGGAGGACCTGCTGGGCCGGCCACCTCGTACCTTGGCCGACTTCGCCGGCGACTACGCGACGTCCTTCGCCGCCGAACCCCTTTCCCACTGAGACATCCGAGGATCCGACATGCCCGAGAAGTTCACGGGGCGCTGCGAGTGCGGCGCCCTGACCTACGAGTTCAGCAACGCTCCTGACTTCGTCGCCAACTGCTACTGCAAGGACTGCCAGCGTTCGTCCGGCGCCGTCATGGGCTCCTACTTCAGCGTCGCCGCCGCCGATTTCCGGCTGCTCAGCGGTGACCCGCGTCCCTACCCGTATGTCGCCGCCAGCGGGAACACGTTGGAGCGTAACTTCTGTCCCGACTGCGGGTCGCGGGTGTTCACCGACAAGCTCTCCGGATTCCCTGGTCAGGTGTTCGTGATGCTGGGCAGTCTGGACGATCCGGAAAGGATCAAGGCGCCGATCATGGAGATCTTCACCAGGTTCCGGATCTCCTGGACCAGAGCACTGGACGTCCCTCAGTTCCCCGGCCGCCCGGACGGACAGGAACTCTCGCCCAGTGAGCGGGAACAGACCGGCGCCGGCGAAGGCTGCGGCTGAATGATCGGCTGAGTCATACCGTGGCCAGGCGTTGGCGGGCCTCGGCCGCCGGTGGCGCCAGGGGATTGTCGGCAAAGTCCTCATCCACCTGTTCCCACACGCGTCGGGCGTCCTTCAATTTACCGGCACTGAAAAGGGTTTCGGCCAGTCGGTTGCGGTGATGCCCGACGTCCAGGGCGGCCCTGCGGGCCAGCATCATGTCGATGGAGTGGTGATGCAGCCGGATCGCGGTGGTGAAACTGCCCTGAAGCCGGTGGATCAGGGCCAGGGTGGCCTCGGCGCGGGTGCCGTTCCAGGCATCCTGCAGTGCGCAGCACAGATGCGTTGCCCGGGTGGCGGTCTCGGCGCTGCGGACCAGATCACCGGCGGCCAGGTGGGCGTCGGCGAGCGTGGCCAGGACGACGGCCTCGAGCTGACGCTGACCAAGCCGGCTGAAGGACGCCAGTGCCGGGGTGAGGTGCTCGATCGCGGTCTGCGGTTGACCGCGTAGCTGGGCGATGTAGCCGACGCTCATCCGGACCAGGCTGCGCCCGAGGTCGTTGCCGAGGCGATCGAACAGCTCGTCGGCGATCTTGAGGTGATGGTCGGCGGCGTCCGGGTCACCCAGGTAGTGCTGGGCCACCGCCAGGCCGCGGTGACTGTGGGCCAGGCCCTGGAGGTCGGCGGATCGTTCGGCGGCCGTCAGCACGGTGGCGAACATCGCGGCCCACTCCGTCCACCATCCGTGGCGGTGGTACAGGTCTTTCGCCAGCAGTGCCAAAGGCCAGACCACGACGCCGTGGTCGCGTTCGGCGGCCTCGGTGACCACGGCGTGCAGGCCGTTCTTCTCCTGGCTTGCCCACTGCATCACGGCCGCCTCGTCGCCGAAGTGCGGCACGACGATGCCTGCTGGACGGGGTGGCAACGGGACCACCTGGTACCCCGGACGCAACAGGCTGACCGCCGCCGCCGCGCTGTGGAGGTAGTGCTCGAAGACCCCACGGAACGCCGCGGTCCGGTCCTGGGTGCTGTCGATCTCGGCGGCGAGTTCGAGGCCGTAGGAGCGAACCAGATCATGCAGCTGGTACCGGGTGGGCCGCCGGTGCGCGATCAGGCCGGCGCGCACCAGCTCGGTCATCTGCCGGCGCACGGCCGGCATCGCCTCACCGGTCAGGCTGGCCGCGATCTCGAGCGTGATGTCCGGGCCCGGGAACAGCGGCAGGAGCCGGAACAGGCGGGCAGCCCGGGGACTCAGCGTCCGGTAGGACCAGGAGAACACCGCCCGCAGATCCGGGTCCTCGTCACCGACCGCGTCCAGCGCCCGGGCGCTCTGCCGCAGCTCCTGGGTGATCGCGGCCAGCGGCTGGTCGGGGTGGACGGCGGCCTGGACCGCGACGATGGACATCGCCAGCGGCAGGCGAGCGCACCACTGAATGATCTCGTCCAGAGCGGCGGGGTCCTGGCTCGCGCGTCGGCCGATGCGCTTGGTCATCATGGTCCGGGCCTCGGCCATGGTCGGCAGATCCAGGGTCCGCAGCTGAGCCCCGGCCGTGGTGGCCAGGTGCGTGAGCGGGCTCCGGCTGGTGACCAGGACCGCGTTGCCGGCCGTACCCGGGAGCAGGAACCGCAGCTGCTCCGCGTCCCGGGCGTTGTCCAGGACGACCAGGACCCGGCGGCCGGCCAGAACGCTGCGCAGCAGCGCGGCCCGGGCGTCCGGATTCGGCGGGACGGTCTCCGGCCGCAGGCCCATGGCCTGCAGGAACCCCTGAAGGACGACGCCGGGATCGGCGACCTTGCCCAAGGCGTCGAAGCCGTGCAGGTCGGCATACAGCTGACCGTCCGGGAAATGGCCGGTGACCCGGTGAGCGACGTGTACCGCCAGCGCGCTCTTGCCGATGCCGGGCATCCCGTCGAACGCCACGATCGGCACCGTGGAGGAAGCGGCCGTGAGGAGCGCGGTAGCGGCGGCGGTCAGGTCTTCACGGCCGGTGAACAGGGGGAAGTCCAGAGGAAGCTGAGCCGGTGGAAGGTGGACCGCAACCGCCGCGGCGGCCGGTGCGGCCGGACCGGATCCCAGCAGGCTCTCGTACACCGCCGTGAGCTCAGCGCCCGGATCCACCCCCAGCTCCTCGACCAGCCGGCGCCGGATCTGCGCGAATAGGGCGAATGCCTCGGACTGCTTCCCGTCCGCGGCCAGGGCCAGCAGTAGCTCGGCCTGCAGTGCCTCGTCCAGAGGATCGCGCTGGGCCGCCTCACGCAGCAGGGGAAGAATCTCCCCACTGCGCGAGCAGCGGCGAGCCACGGGCGCGCTCTCGCGCAGCGCCGCCGCGTACTCGCGGTCGATGGCCGTGAAGTCCGGATGGCCCTCTGCAGCCGCCCCCAGCCCGGCCGCGTAACGCCCGCGCCATTGCCCCAGAGCGAGCGTCAACAGGTCCAGCGCCTTGTCATCGTTTCCGGCTGCCACGAGTTCTCTTGCCTGGCGGACATTCTCGCGGAACTGCAACAGGTCGACCTGCACCCCGGCGGGGACGAAGCGGTATCCGTTGGCCTCCCGGAGGATGTACCGGCCCGGCATCCGGTCCTTCAAACCCGGCTCCAGAATCCGGCGAAGGCCGCTGACATACCGATGAACCATGTTGACCGCGGTCGGAGGGGGAGCGCTGCCCCAGACCAGGTCGATGATCTCGGCGAACTGGACCGGACGGCCGGCCCGGGCCAGCAGCAACGCGAACAGCAGCTGCTGCTGGCGAGGGCCGAGATTCAGTTCGGTCTCCTGCTGCCAGGCCTGCACCGGCCCGAGCAGCGCGACCCGGAGGGACCCCGGCGGCTCCGTGCCCTGCACCTCGGCTTCCGTCCTGGCTCCAGAAGGGGGTGCGCTCATCAACGCAGAATAGAGGGGTGCCAGAACCCGGCCAACTGCTGGTCGAGCGAGCTCGTGCGCCGATTTCCTGGACCGGCGCCTCGTCCAGCGACAGGATGACGGTATGACGCCGCCGTCGGACCGCAGCCGGTCGATCGCTCAGGTCTTCGACCGGGTCGCTCCGACGTACGACTCGGTCGGGGTGGCGTGGTTCCGGCCGATCGCCGAGCATCTGGTGCGTGAGCTGGCCCCGCGGGCGGGGGAGCGGGCCCTGGACGTCGGCTCGGGCCGGGGCGCGGTGCTGTTGCCCCTCGCCGAACGAGTCGGACCGACCGGGCACGTGACCGGCATCGACCTGGCATCCGGCATGATCGAGGCCTTACGTTCCGACATCGACGCCGCCGGGCTCACCAACGCCGACGTCCGGCTGCAGGATGCCTCGGCCCCTGACCTGGATCCGGCCTCGTTCGACCTGCTCGCCTCCTCCCTCGTGCTGTTCTTCCTCCCCGATCCGCCAGCAGCCCTTCGACAGTGGTTCGACCTGCTGGTGCCCGGGGGCCGGATCGGGGTGACCACCTTCGGCCCCCGCGACCAGAACTTCATCGCCGTGGACAGCGTGTTCACCCCCTTCCTGCCCCAGCAGATGCTCGATGCCCGCACCTCCGGCACAGCGGGACCATTCGCCGATGACGCTGGGGTCGAGAATCTGCTCAGCGAGGCCGGTTTCGTCGACATCCGGACCGATCACCTGGAAATCAGCGCTGTTTTCCGGGACGCCGAGCACTGGGTCGAGTGGTCGTGGTCGCACGGGCAGCGGGCGATGTGGGAGGCAGTACCTCAGGAGCAGCACCCGCAGGTGCGGGCCGAAATCGCCCGCATCCTGAGCGCTGCCCAGGACCCGTCGGGCACGATCACGCTGCGCCAGCAGGTGCGTTACACCTTCGGGCGCCGCCCGTCCCCGCGGCCGGGGTCTTCGGGCTTGTCGTGAGATAAGGCCGCTCAAGGGGATTCAAGCGCGGCCAGCAGCGTCGGTGACGAGGATCGCCGGGCCCTCTCGTCCGAGGCATCGACGCTGTTCCCCGACAATGAGTAGGTGACGGCAGAAGAAGAGTTCGACGTGATCCCGGCGGTGGCGCCAGAGGACGTGCTGGTGTCGGTTCCGGTCGTCATGTCCTACGACGCGCAGCGCCACTATCGAGTCGTTGTCGGCACCCCCCGCGGCCCCGTCAGCAGCCGGACGTTCGTCCGTTACGCGGATACGCAGTCGATCGTTGAGGAACTGGTTCGGCCCTTCCCCGAGATCGGTCCCCACGCCCGGGTCCAGCTCCACATCTCATCCGCGCAGCCATGCTGGTTGTCCGTCGGGCAGCCGGTCCTGATCCGGGCGACCGCCGACCGCGAGGCCGCGCCGGGCTGGGTCGGGGCGTTCCTCTAAGGCGGAGTGTGGGTGATGGGTGTCGAAGGCCGCCAGGACGCCTTGTACGGCGCCGACGAGCTGGGCGAGGACACGGAGCTCAGCCCTGAGCAGCTCACGCAGATCAAGGCCGCCATCCGACAAGAGCGAGACACGATCACCGTCCGGGTCCGGCTGACCTACGACCCCGACCGCCGCTACCGCCTGACGCTGGACACCCCGGACGGCCCCGTGACCAGCGAACCGCTGACGCGGACGGCGGACGCCGGGCCCACGGCGCGGCAGATGGTGCAGGCGGCCTACGGGGATCGGCCGGCGGTTTCCTATCTCACGAGCGAGGTTCCGCCCTGGCTGTCCGAGAAGCAGCCGGTCGTCATCCTGGCCCAGGACGCTGATGAGGACTCGGAAATGCGGGAGGAGTCGTTCGGGTGGGTCGGTGGGTTCGTCGATGGTGGGGTGTACGTCTACGACGTCGGTGACTTCGGCGAGGGCGCCGGAATCTACGCCCCTGAGCATCTGGACGACCGACGCGAACTGACCGCCGAGCAACTGACGCGCATCGCAGAGTCCAAGCGGGAGATCCTGAAAAGGACTGAGGAAGAATCAGCCTGACAGCTCACGGCTGGAGGCACGTGATCGAGCGGCGGCGTTCACGACCGATTTGTCGGTACGCCTGTGCGTCCGCGCTGACGAGAGACGAACCGAGGAGGACGTCGGCCCGGGACGTGGAGGTCCCGGGCCGACGGAGCCTGGAAATGCTCACCACACGCGATGGTGGCGTTGCCCATACCTCAGTAGACGTCGGACGAGTAGTGGCTGATGCTTCCGGGGTCCCCGTCGAGGTTCTCGAAGTACCAGCCGCCGGTCGGGGTGATCCACGCGTGGCGGCGGTTGCCGTTGGTGGCGTCGTAGGAGAAGACCCTCAGGGTGCTGCCCTGAGCGATGACGGTGGGATATCGCCCGACGTCGGCGGTGTAGCCGGCGATGCTGCCCGCGTCGCCGTCCAGATTCTCGAAGTACCAGCCGCCGGTCGCGGTCGTCCAGGCGTGACGCAGGTTCCCGGAGCCGGTGTCGTAGTAGAAGACCTGGTACCCGCCGTCGAACGCGGTGGCTGTGACGAATCGGCCGACATCGGACGCGTCGTGGCCCAGACTGGCCGCTTCGCCGTCGAAGGTCTCGAAGTACCAGCCGCGGGTGTCGTTGATGAAGGCGTGGCGCAGGTTGCCGCGGGTCGCGTCGTAGTAGAACAGCTGGAGTTCAGTGCCTTTGACGACCACGGTGGGGTTGAGGCCGACGTCGGCGGAGTAGCCGGCAATGCTGCCCGGGTCCCCGTCGAGGTTCTCGAAGTACCAGCCGCCGGTCGGCGTGGTCCAGGCGTGACGAAGGTTGCCGGCGCCCGCGTCGTAGTAGAAGACCTGCCAGCCTCCCTGGAAGGCCACGACCTTCGCCGAACGGCCGACGTCCGATGCGGTGTGGCCGAGGCTGGCCGCCTCGCCGTCGAAGGTCTCGAAAACCCAGCCTCTAGTGGCCGTCAGGAACGCGTGCCGAAGGTTGCCGTTCGTCGCGTCGTAGTAGAAGAGCTGGAGGTTGCTGTCCTGGACGGTGACGGTGGGGTACTGCCCGACGTCGGCGGAGTAGCCGGCGATGCTGCCCGGGTCCCCGTCCAGGTTCTCGAAGTACCAGCCTCCGGTGGCCGTGGTCCAGGCATGCCGGAGGTTACCGGTGCCCGCGTCGTAGTAGAAGACCTGGTAACCGCCGTTGTAGTACGCGGCCGTCACGTAGCGCCCGACATCACCCGAATAGCGGCTGATGCTGCCGGTGTCGCCGTCGAGGTTCTCGAACTGCCAGCCGGCGGTCGTCATCCAGGCATGGCGGAGGTTGCCGGTGCCCGCGTCGTAGTAGAAGGACTGGAGCTGGCCGTTGACCGAGAGGACGGCATCGCTGGCGTTGCCGATGGCCGGGTCGGACGGCGGGGGTGCGGAGACGTCGTGGGGGTGCAGGAACAGGTCGACCGAGGAGGCGGGGACCCAGCCGGAGGTGGTGTAGCCGCCGGTGCTGCGGTCGGACCAGTTGTCCGCACGGATGTAGACCTGAGACCCGTTCACCTGGTCGACATAGGCAACATGTCCGAGAGGCGCAGCAGAACTCTTGCCCCACCAGGCGATGGAACCCACGCTGGCCGTGCGGTTTCCGCCGCCGATCGCGGAGGCCCATTGGTAGGCGTTGCCCCAGGACCGTCCGGGACTGCTCATGCCGCTGCGGCTCAGGCGCCACGCGGCGTAAAGCGTGCAGTTGTGCGAGCCGGTGCTCGTGGCCGCGTAACTACCGCCGTAGTAGGTCCACGCCCAGGTGCCGGAGGCGTTGCTTCCGGTGTACCCGGGAGTGCAGTCGTAGCGGGAGCTCTGGCAGTCGTTCGCCGCGGCTGATGCGCTCGATGGCCAGAGCAGGGCGGCCATCACGGCCGCTATGACGGCCAGGGTCAGTCGGGTCAGTCGTCGTCCCCAGAACATTGTGTTTCCCCCCGGAACCCAACGTGAGCAATTGGGGGGACTGTATCGGGTGACGACGATCGGAGGAGCAGATCAGGAGGGTCGGGCTGCATCGAGGAGTAATTCGGCGGTGGACCGAGCAGCCTCGGCCGCCGCAAGATCCGGATCCGCCGACGCAGCAGCAATATTGGCCCCGTCGTACAGCTGAACGAGCTGGTTGACCAGTCGTTCCGGGTTGCGGTAACCGCCCCGCACCACCGGGGCCGTGAAAAGCTCGTGCAGCCAGACGCGGAACTTCTTGATGGCCAGTTCCTCGGTGCTCCCGGGCTGGGGAACTCCCGCGTGGTGAAAGGTGCAGCCCCCGAAGTTGGGTTCGGCGAAGATCTGGCCCAGGGCCTCGAACACGGAAAGGATCTGGGCGCGTGGGTCGGTCTCCTCGGCTGTGCGTGCGTCGATGCTAACCACCCAGCGGTTGTGCTGGCGCAGCAGGTACTCGCGGACCAGGTCGTCCTTGCTGCTGAAGTTGTAGCACAACGAGCCCTTGGCGACGCCGGATTCCTCGAGGATCCGGTCGATGCCGACGGCGTGGATGCCCTCGCGGTAGAACAGCCGGTTGGCGCGCAGGCGATCACGTACTACCGGACCCCGCGCGGGTCCAACCAGCATTCGACCAACCGCCGCCTCTCCCGCGGCGACTCCCTGCTCATCGGCTACGACGCCTTCCATCTCGTCGACCAGCTGCTCACCCAGCCCCTGCAGGTGATTGTGGCCGGGCGCCGGGGCAACACCGGGCAGTACGAGGCTGGGATGAAGCTCTGGGAGCTCGCCCACAACCCCGTCGACCTGCTCGTCGTCGAGGGCGCCGGGCACTACGAGATGTACGAAGAACCCCGGTACGTCAGCCAGGCCATCGAACGCCTAACGGCGTTCTACCGTAAGTACCTGTAAGTTCGCTCAGTCCAGGACATACCAGATGCGCTCCTCACCGAACTGCAGCCAGATCCTCTCGTCCCGGCACACTCGCTTACGGGCCCATGCGGTGGGACGGGTGCCATCGGGAAGGACGAGGGGATGCTTGGACATGATCTCGAGCGCGTCGTCCTCGATCCGGCAGCGCGTCACCACGTAGGTTCCCGCGTCTGCGGCCTCGTAACCAAGACCTTCGACGAAAGTGGCCTGATCACCGGCAATGCCGAGTGCAGAGCCACGGCCGACCGGCGAAGCCCGGACCCGGCGTTCCCCATTCGTGCGGATCTCGACGAATTCGTAGTTGGGGTGCGGTATCGTCCAGACGCTGTGCTGACCGACGTTGGTGGCGATGCAGTCCCACGGCGGCCGGAATCCGTCGATGCCGCGAAGGGGAAACCAGGGGTCCTCGCCGGTTGCGGGCCAGCGGATCAGGGCGACGGCGCGTTCGGTGAAGTACTGCGGGGAGGCACCGGGTGGCGAGGGTTCCGGCAGGCAGATGGAGGCTTCGTCGAAGTAGGTAACCCAGATCTGCCCGAAGCGGTCGGTGGTGAGAAGTTCGACGGCATCCCCGACGTGGAAGCGGGCGCGGGTCGACCCGTCACTGTCGATGATCCGGAGATTCTGTGAAACATCCTGTGCAGGAATATTTTCGGTGAAATGACGGGGCATTTGACAGCGACCTGAGGCCAGGACGAAACCCTCGCCGAGGGCGTCGATCCGGGGCAAGATGAGGTCGAGGTCCGGAATGCTCACCTCGGTCACGTCCGAACCGTCGATGATCACGGCCGTCGCGGTGTAGGGAGCGGGTTTCGGCCCGTAATAGGTGACGTCGGCATCGGCCACGAGCGTGAGGATGCGCCCGGAGACGTCGATGGTGGAGGAGATGACCTGCTGATCGGCGTAGCGCTCGGGCAACGCGCCCCAGGGGCGCAGCCGGGCGGGGGAGCCGGTCACCGGATGACCGGAGTGTCCGTTCTGTTGTTCATAGTGAGGATCATGCGCCAGAGGAGTGGACGGCGGCAAGTCCTCCAGGCTGTCGAGCTCAGCCGTGATGGTGGAACCAGTCAGGAAAGGGGACGCCCGGGTGGAGCACCGCGACGTTGTCCGAGGACGGGACGAGTGCGCTCTTCTCGGCGTCGCCCATGATCACCTCGACGTGGCCGGCCCCGCTGTGGAACGTGATCCACCGACACCAGAGACTACCGCGGGCCTCGTCGTACGGAACGTAGTGCAGGTCAATCCGAGTGACCTGCTGGCCAAAAAGTGGTGCCCAGCTGGCGGCGCGCTCTCCGACGTCCCACACGGCCACGTCCGCATCAGAACTAACGCCGCTGCCGAGCATTGCAACCGGCTGCAGACCGATGCCTTCCTCGTCCCCGGGAGGATCCCAGGTGAGGGAAAACCATGCGCCAGAGTCGGTCGCGATCTCGACTCCGTAGTCGAGGGCGTCAAACCCCTTGTACAGCCACGTCGGCGTCGTCCACTCCGCCTCGGCGTCGATCAGGCGCGGACCGGTACCCATCAGGTCGGGATGACGTTCCTCCCGTTCGTAGTCCAGCGTGAAGTAGCGGATCTGATGAATGCGCTGCCCGACCAACTCGTCGGCCTCGCGGCGGCGTGCCTCTGCCTCGGCCGGCGATGCAGCCCACGACCACGTCCGCTCGTGTCCGTCCATGAAACCCATGGCGGCAGTCTGACCAGTTCCGGATCCGAACGCGCCTGGTTTTCTCCAGCACGGTCAGGACGTGGGCAAGTTCCGCGGAAAGGTGGTGCGCGTCAGCTTTTCGGACAGGGTCCAGAGGCGCCGGGCCAGCTCGGGGTCCTGGGCATCCGGGGACCGCTTACTGATCTCGGGCAGGCCGCGGGCTTCCAGGAAGCCGCTGGGGGAGATGTAGCTGTTGCCGGGAACGCGGCCGGTGGCTGCGTAATGCGTGGTCCGGGCACCGTCGTCGTCGGTCTGGGCCAGGGGGCGCAGCAGCGCGAACATCGCCCGGCTGACCATGCTGTTTGGCTGATTGTTCAGGTTCGTAGACGCCAGGCCCGGGTTGGAGACCGTGGCAATGACGCCGGAACCGGCAGCGGTGAGACGGCGCTGGAGTTCGGCGGTGAAGAGCATGTTGGCGAATTTGGACTGCGCGTAACCGGCGAACGCCTTGTACGGGCGGCGCTCCCAGTTGGGGTCGTCAAGATCGAGCTTGCCGGTCCGGTGGCCGCCCGCTGCAACAGTTACCACGCGCCCCCGCACTTGGGGCAGCAGCAGATTGGTCAGGGCGAAGTGGCCGAGGTGATTGATGCCGAACTGGAGTTCGAAGCCGTCGGCGGTGCGCCCCTGCGGCGGCATCATCACGCCCGCGTTGTTGATCAGCAGATCGATCGGTGAGGTCAGGGATCCGGCGAATTCCCTATGCAGCATCACCTGGTCGGGGAACTCGTCTCGATTGTGACGTGCTCACCGTCCCCGGATCCGATCTGAGGATCACCGCCGTTCGCGCAATCGGCAGCTGATTTCGAAGCTCGTATCTGGGGCGGGCGGGGGCGGGGGGATCTGCCGCATTCGTTAGGGCTCGATGCATCCCGCATCCCAACGTGGCTGGTTCGCGGGCAAGGCCTGACTTCAGTCCACGCATGTGCAAGGTTAAGAAGTTATCCTTGCATAAGGAACCAGATGGGGCCCGGCCGAGGGAGGTTCATCATCGATGCTCTGATGGAAGTGACCCGCTTCGACGCCGAGTTCGCGCTCTTGGCAGCAGTGTTACTGAGAACCGAATCGGTCTCCTCCTCACAGACCGAGAATGTGACTGCCGGAGCGACGGCCTTGGCCATAGCCACCCTGCACGGACGGGAACGGCCGGGTTGGGCGTGTCCTGGTTCATGTCCTGCTGAAGCGGGCCGGGGCCACCCAACGGTTGACGGTGACGATCTCGGCCGGTCTTCTGGTCGACGCCAATGCCTACTTCGAGGCTCTGACTGAGTTTCGGAGCGACAACGCCATGCCGATTGTCCAGCGCTTCACCGAGGCATTCTGGCGGACGTGAGAAAAGGCAGGCGAAAACGGGTTTGGTAGCTAGCGACATCATCTCCGCGCTAGACGACTTTTCTGCTCGCGCGGAGCGTCGACGCATGGGCTGAGTTTTCTTGTTCCTACTCCATGCCCTCCGGGCAGTCCGCGGGCCTCGATCGCTGCCCGCGGACGTCCCTTGTTCGTTATGAGACAACCTTGATTGAGCGTGACTCGATCCCGACGTCTCCAGTCGTGACGTCATACGGGGAGGTCTTCCCGAGGCTGGTGATCGCCGATGCGGTAGCCGTGGAGCGCTCGGGCCGGGTGAAGGCGTCGACTACTACGCTGCTGGTGCCATGATGGCGGAATTGCAGTATATGAGGTGCGTAAATTGTAGTCTTGAGGGTGCGTCAAATGTAGTGTTGCAGACGAGTGAACTGCAGCGTCTGCTGCCTTCGCTGCCGGCGATCCTCCTGGACGGTCCCAAGGCGGTCGGTAAAACCGCGACGGCTGTGCAGCGGGCCCAGACCGTTTGGCGGCTCAGTCGAGCCGCCGAGGCATCTGTTGCGGCCGCTGATCCACGAGTGGTTCTGGAAGGCCTGCCGCCGTTTCTGCTGGATGAGTATCAGCGTGTCCCCGGGGTCTTCGACGCAGTCCGGGATGCTGTGGATGAGGATTTCGGGCCAGGTCGCTTTTTGCTGACCAGATCGGCGCCGCCGTTGGATTCCTACTCTGGAGCCGGCCGGATCGCCAAAGTGCGTATGCGGCCGTTGACGCTTCCGGAGCGTGGGGTCAGTAAGGTTAGCGTCAGCCTGGCCTCACTGTTCGAGGGTGACTTCGATGTGCCTGTGACCGGTATGAGTGATCTGCGCTTGACTGACTACGCCGACCTCATCCTGGCTTCCGGATTCCCCGGGCTCCAGCATCTGCGGGGAAGGGCGCTCCAGATCCAGCTCGACGGCTATCTGGAGCGCATCGTGGATCGCGACATGAGCGAGGAGGGCCACCGTGTTCGCCGACCCCTGCGTGTCAGGGTGTGGTGAGGCCAGCGGCTCGTAGCAAGTTCCGTTCCCGCAGGGCGGAGAAACCGAGTTGATCAAGCATGGCCAGTCCTGTTGT
>JODP01000024.1 GCA_000719025.1 Kineosporia aurantiaca JCM 3230 | reverse complement strand
GATGCCGTCGAAGTTCTCCTGCGGCACACCCTCGGGGTTGTCCTCGGTCCGCAGCACGAACGGCTCCAGCGACGCCAGGAACGCCATCTTCGCCACCCGGTCAGAGCCGTAGGCGTTGATGTAGCGGGCGATTTCGCCGGTGCCCATGGAGAAGCCGACCAGGATCACGTCGTTCAGGTCCAGCTCGTTCAGGAGCACATTCAGGTCGGCAGCGAAGGTGTCGTAGTCATAGCCGCCGGCCGCTTTGGAGGAGTGGCCGAACCCTCGGCGGTCGTAGGTGATGACTCGGTAGCCGGCGTCCAGCAGCGCCACGGTCTGCTTCTCCCAGCTGTTGCCGTCCAGCGGGTACCCGTGGATCAGGACGACCGGCTGGCCCTCGCCCTGGTCCTCGTAGTGCAGTTCGATGTCGGTCGAGTTCTGCGTGCCAACTTTGATCGCGCCCATGATCATTCCTTCTTCTGTGGTGAAGTGCGGGTGGTTGTGTGCGGAATTAGTTGCGGCGGCCGATCGGGATCGAATCAGCATTCCCGACGAGCCATTCCGGGAAGCTCTGCAGCGCCGGGTTGAGCTCGCGGGTCTGCTCGACCGAGTGCGTCCGCTCGTACTCCTGCGTGAGTGAACTGAAGTACTGGAACTGGTTGGCCAGTTCCTCGGCACCGGGGAATCCGAAGGACCGGTACTGCTCAAGGGTCACCGGCCGGTAGCTGACCGGTTCGCCGAAGGCGGTCGACATCGCAGCGGCGATCCCGTCGCCGGTCAGGTGGTCACCGATGACGTTGACGGTCTCGCCCACCGTGGAAAGGCCCCGCCGGAAGACGCCGAGCGCCGACCGGCCGATGTCCTCGGCGGCGATCATCGGGAGCTTCCCGCCCCCGAGCGGCAGGTTCAGGACCAGCGTCCCCTCCTGGTCGCGCACCGGTTCCATCCCGAAGTTGATGAAGTTGTCGTAGTAGAAGACGGTCTGGAAGAACGTCACCGGTACACCGTTGTCGGTGAAGAACTGGTTCGCCTCGTGTTTGGCGTCCAGGTGCGGAACCTTGTACTTGCCCAGCAGGGTGGGCATGACGTCCTCGTCCAGCGGGAAGTGATCCCGGGTGTCCGGCAGGGTCGACCACACCACGTGCTCGAGGCCGACCGGGCCGCCTCGGCCTGCACCCGGGCCTGTTCCTTCTCGATGTCGGGGGACATCGAATCCCAGAAGAAGGTGACACAGAACGCCCCGTAACAGCCCGAAAAGGCCTCGGCCATCGAGCCGGCGTTCTGGAAGTCGACCTGGACCACGTCCGCCCCCAGGTCTTTCAGGGCCCGCGCCTTCTCCGAGGACGCATCCCTGGTCAGCGCCCGGACCGCGAACTCGCCCCCGGGGTCGGCCAGAACGGCCCGGGCCAGCCCGCCACCCTGGGCACCGGTCGAACCGGCCACTGCGATCGTCTTCTTCATACCCATGGCTCGCTTTCCAGTTCCCGGATCCGAACCACCGATGCTCAGTCCGGGGCCCGGGCGGCGACCACCCCTGCTTCCTGGGGGATTCGGAGGTCGACCCCCGACAGTCGGAGGGTCGTTACGGACGAGAACCGTCTGCTCACAGACATTCGGCGGCTGGGAGGGGCTTTCACCTTTGGGGGGTAGAGTGCCCGGTTTCCGCGCCCGAGCGTGGTGGCTGACAGCCGGGTCGCCGGTGAGCCTGACCTTGGAGGAGGACCCGGTGGCAACCGATTTGGCGGATGCGCTGAACGAGGTCTCGGCTCTGTGCCGGGAGGCCCAGCGGCCCGATGTGTTGCTCGCCTCAGTCTCGCAGGCGGTTCGGCGGGCGGTGCCCTTCGAGGGGGCGCTGTGGTTCGGGACCGATCCGACCACGGTGCTCGCCACCTGCCCGGTCCGGATCGAGAACGTCGAGACGGGACACTGCGAGAGTTACTGGACCCGGGAATGTCAGGTGGAGGATGCCCTGCTGTTCCGGGACCTGGCCCGGGCCCCGTCACCGGCCGGGAGCCTTTACCAGGCCACCGACGATCATCCGGTGCGGAGCGCGCGCTATCGCGAATACCTTGCCCCCCAGGGTTATGGGGATGAACTCAGGGTGGCGTTCCGGGTGAACAATGCCACCTGGGGAGTGGCGGACCTGCACCGCGAACGCGGCCGGCGCGCTTTTTCCCGGACCGAGGTCGCTTTCATGTCGACGATCTCGCCGACGATCGGACGGGCCCTGAGCAACCTGAACCGGGAGGCAAAGGCGGCGGCGCCCACCTCCGGGTCGGAGACGGTGGGTGTCGCCCTGTTCACCCCCGAAGGAGACCTGGTTTCGCTGTCCCCGGCGGCCGAGCACTGGTTCACGCTTCTGGGGGGTCCGTCCTGGCGGCAACAGTCGGTCGAAAAGGCCCGACTGACCAGTGTCTGGGCGGTCGTGGGCCGGGCCGTGGCGGTGAGCGAGGGACGCGAGGTCGGCCCGGCATCAGCCCAGGTACGGGTGGCGGAGGGAACCTGGCTGTCGGTCACCGGTACGGGTACGCGGCTGCCGAATGGCCGGACCGGTCTGGTTGCGGTGCGGATCGCCCCCTCGAGCGCTTCCGAGCTGGCCCCGGTCATCCTCCAGTCGGCCGGCCTGACCCCTCGTGAACGTCAGGTCACCCAGGCGCTTTCGCGAGGGCTCGCGACCAAGGAGATAGCCGCGACCCTGGGCCTGTCGGCGTTCACCGTCCGCGACCATCTGAAAGAGATCTACGCGAAGGTGGGCGTGAACAACCGAGGAGCGCTGCTGGCCAGGCTCTTCACCGAGAGCTACAGCCCGCCGTTGCACGAGCCCGGTGCCGACGTGGTCTTCGGCGACTTCTGAGGACACCCCCCGACATCTGCAGGGGGTACCCGCGCTGGTGTCCCCGGATCCGAGGGATGGCCCGTTCGGGGGATTGCCCTCTATACCTGGTAGCCGGTGGCCCCGCGCGTGCCGGCCTGCCGATTCCCAGACCGAAGGAAGCACCATGCCCTCCCCTTTGCCCACGCCCGTCCGCGACGACCTGGTGGCCCAGCTTCGCCGCCAGGTCAGCGGCCCGGTGTTCGCACCGGAAGACCCCGGCTACGCCGAGGAATGCCGGACCTACAACCTGATGACGCCGTTGCTCCCGGAAGTAGCGGTCGGCGCCGAGAGCGCCGAGGACGTCCAGGCCGCCGTCCGCCTGGCCGCAGAACACGGCCTGGCGGTGGCGATCCGTGGGGGCGGTCACATCGTGGCCACCTCGGGCGAGGGCAGCCTGGTCATCAACATGCGGCGGATGAACGCGGTGACCGTGGACGCCGAGGCCCGGCGGGTGCGGCTGCAGGGCTCGGTGCTCTGGCAGGACGTCCTGGACGCGACCGCACCGTACGGCCTGGCGCCGATGAACGGCTCCAGCCCCACCGTCAGTGCCGTCGGCTATCTGCTCGGGGGTGGGCACAGCCCGACCCTGGGCCGGCTGCTGGGCTGGGCCGCCGAGTACGTGACGGCCTTCGATCTGGTCACCGCGGACGGCGTGCTGCGGCACGTCACGCCGGACAGTGACCCTGACCTGTTCTTCGCCGTGCGGGGCACCAAGGGCAACTTCGGCGTGGTCACGGCCCTGGAGCTGGAGGTCTTCCCGTTCACCCGGATCTTCGCCGGTGGTCTCTGGTTCCCCGGTGAGCGGATGGCCGACGTCCTCACCTCCTGGCGCGAATGGGTGGCCGGCACACCGGACGAGCTGACGTCCTCGATCGCCGTGCAGCGGCTCCCACCCCTGCCGGAACTGCCGGAACCGCTGCGGGGCGCCTTCGTCGTCCACGTCCGGATCGCCTACCTCGGCGACCCGGAGGAGGGCGAGCGGCTGATCCGGCCGTTGCGGAGCGCGGCGCCGGTGATCTTCGATACGGTCGCCGACCTTCCCTACGCCGAGGCCGCCACCCTGCACCTCGATCCCCCCGAGCCGTTGCCCTACGTCGACCGGTCGACCGGTCTGCGCGACCTGACCAAGGAGACGGTGGACGCGCTGGTCGAGGTGGCCGGGCCGGACTCCGGGTGCGTGCTGGCCAGCATCGAGATCCGGCGTCTGGGCGGAGCGCTGGCCCGCGAACCGCGCACCCCGGACGCCGTTCCCACCCGGGGACTGGAGTTCCAGATGTTCGCCTTCGGGGTCGGTCCGGTCGAGACCATGCCTCAGTTGCGTGCCTCGCTGGCCGGCCTCATCGAGGCCGTGCGGCCCTGGCACGACCCGCGCCGCCTGGTCAGCTTCCTGTCCCCGGACGAGGCTCAGCAGCAGAGCGACATCGAGGAGCTGTACGGCCCCGAGAGGTACCGGCGGCTGGCCCGGATCAAGCAGACCTACGACCCGGCCAACGTGTTCCGGATCAACCACAACATCGCCCCGGCCCGCCCCGCGTAACCGGCCCGGCCGTCCTGTTCGAACCCGGGAGAGGGTCCATGCCGAGCACCACCCGCGAGCCCGTCCGGGACCCGCTGATCCGGGCCTGCCAGGAGGCGGATTCCGAACTGGCGCTGTTCGAGGCGGTTTCCCACCAGCTGCAGAAGCTGGTCCCGTTCGACGGGGCGGCCTGGTTCGCCACCGACCCGGCCACCCTGCTCGGGACCAGCGCGGTCCGGGTCGAGAACATCGACCCGGGCCTCTGCGAGACCTATTGGGAGAGGGAGTGCCTGGTGCCGGACGCGCTGCTGTTCCGGGACGTGGCCCGCAGCGCTCAGGGGGTCGCCAGTCTGTACGATGCCACCGACAACCGGCCGATCCGCAGCGCGCGCTATCGCGAGTACCTCAAACCCCAGGGCTACGGTGACGAACTACGGGCGGCCTTCCGGTCCGGGGAGACCACGTGGGGCGTGCTCGACCTGTACCGGGAGCGCACCCGCACACCGTTCACCAGGCGTGAGTGTGAGCAGGTGGGGCAGATCGCGCCGGTCGTGGCGAAGGCTCTGCGGGCCTTCGCCACCCAGGAGCGCGGCCGCACGGCCCCCGACGGGCCCGGTACGGCGCTCTTTCAGGGCCGGGGCACCCTCCTCGGGGTCGACGCGCAGGCCGAGCGTCTGTTCGAGGAGATCGCCGGTCCGGGCTGGCGCTCGTTTTCCGCCGCGCTGACTCCCGTGCACGCGGTCATCGCGCGTGCCCATGCCGTGGCCCAGGGGCTGGACACGGCTCCCGCAATTACCCGGCTACGCGCCGCTTCCGGTCGCTGGTTCGTTCTGAACGCCTCGGACCTGCGGGGGCCGGACGGGTCCCCGGGGCCGACCGCGGTGACCATACAGCCGGCCCGGTCCGAGCAGATCGCCCCGATCATCGTGCGCGCCTACGCACTGACCACTCGCGAGCAGCAGGTCACCCGAGCGGTGGCCCAGGGCTTGAGCAGCCAGGAGATCGCAGCGCGGCTCTTCCTGTCTCCGCACACCGTGAACGACCATCTCAAGGCCGTTTTCGCCAAGGTCGGGGTGGCCAGCCGCGGCGAGCTCGTGGCGAAGCTGTTCGCCGAGCATTACCAGGAAGGACTGCACGAGGGCGCTCAGTACGCCGATTGGTGAGGCATCGGTGACGTTCGGGCGCTCTGGATGTCCTTTAAGGGCAAGGTCTGTCGGCGTTCCTGGGCGACCTTGATCTGCTGGTACGGCGAGTGGGTAGCTCGGCACCGGCTGGGATCTCCTGATCCGTCACTCCTTCGGCGGCCTGCTGGCCGCCACGGCCTGTGCCGGGGGGACGGAATTCGCCCGAGGGCGAGCGCGAAGGCGTCCATGGAAGCGGCGATCCCGCCCCCGCAGTAGGTGATGACCTCGTCGTCACCGTCGGCGGTGTCGGCGAGCAGTTCCTTGATCTGCTCGGCCGGCAGATAGCGTCCGCTGCCGGCGTCGATCACGCTGTTCCAGGGGATGTTCACGCTGCCGGGAATGTGCCCGGCGCGCGCCTCTTCGGGCAGGCCGTCACCGTGGAACTCGCCGGTGGAGAGCGCATGGACCAACTGGGCGCTGCTGGTACCGGTGACCGCGACTGCCTCGACGTTGGCGCGACGGGCCAGCAGTGCGGGACGAGGCCGGGCGCTGAAGCTCGCGGGCGTCGGGACGGGGGTGGGCTCGTCGGTCACCGGCAACCCGGCCGCACGCCAGGCGGCCAGGCCGCCGTCCAGCACACTCACCGTCTCGAAGCCGTAGTAACACAGCAGCCACCAGAACCGGGCAGCGAAGGTCGGCAGCTCCTGGGCGTAGACGACGACCCGCACGCCCCGCGCGGGTCAGATTGATCGAGGCGTCGACCACGACCACCGACGGGTCGTCGATCATGGTGACGAGTTCTTCGGGGGTCACGAGCAGGGACATGAGGTGCTTTTCTGATCAGCGGGCTTCGAGGGCCTGATAGGCGGAGCGGACGTACGCGGCGGCCCGCTCGGAGCCGAGAATGTCCGCGCCCATGGTGTTCATGACGTAAGTGAACGTCATCCTTCGGTCGAGGTCCACGATGGCCATCGAGCCACCCCAGCCGCCCCAGAACGCGACCCTTCCGGCCGGGATCCACGGCAGGGTGCGCGGGTCGGGCAGGGCGAAGCCCAGGCCCCAGCGCAGGTGCAATCCGTTGACCAGATCGGTGCCGCGGACCTGCTCGGCGAAGATCAGCTCGACGGTTTCGGGGCGCAGCAGCTGAGTACCCGAACCCGTTCCGGTGATGGCTGTGAGGATCTGCGCGACCGAGAGCGCGGTGCCGTGGCCGTTGGCCGCGCCCAGGTCGGCGGCCCGCCAGGCCGCGGTGTTGGCCGCATCGGCGCTGAAGCCGGGACCGGTGAAGGTCTTGTAGGCGACGCTCTCGTGGTCCAGGGCCGAGAAGTCGACATCGACCGTCGGTGTGATGACGTCGGCGACCCGGGCGGAATCCGTTGACCGAAGCCCGATCTGGAAGTCGGCCTTCAAGGGTGCAGCGATCTCCCGCTCGACGAAATCCCGCAGCGGGAGACCGGTCAGGCGGTGTACCAGCTCACCGATCAGGTGCCCGTAGGTGAGGAGGTGGTAGCCCGATGCGGAGCCCGGACGCCACCAGGGGGCCTGGGCGGCCATCCGGGCGGCGGCCCCGCGGACGTCATAAAGATCTTCGAGCTCCGCGGGACGATCGAGGCCGGAGACCCCGGAGGTGTGCGACAGCAGGTGCCTAACCTCCACGTCCTGCTTGCCCGCCGCGGCGAACTCGGGCCAGTAGCGAGCCACCGGCGCGTGGACGTCCAGCTCGCCCGCGTCGACGAGCATCAGTGCGGCCAGGCTGGTCACGGTCTTGGTGATCGACCAGACGTTGACCACCGTGTCACGCTCCCACGGCTGCGTACCTGCGGCGTCCCGATGGCCGCCCCACAGGTCGACCACCCGCTCGCCGTCGACGTTCACGGCCAAGGACAGGCCGGCCTCGGTGCCGAGGTCCAGTTGCTCCTGGACGGCTTGCCGCACGGGCTCGAACGAGGCGTCGGTGAATCCCTGAAGGTTGCTCATGGCCTCAGCCTCGAACCTTGACGCTAGCGTCAAGGTCAACCGTAGACTCCCGCCGTGCGGATCGGAGAGCTGGCCGCCCGGGCCGGGGCCACCCCCCGGCAGGTGCGGTTCTACGAGGCCAAGGGCCTGATCACCTCGGCCCGGGGGCCGAACAACTACCGCGACTACAGCGAGAGCACCCTGGCCCGCGTCCAGCAGATCCGCGAACTGCTCAAGGCCGGCCTGTCCACCCAGCTGATCCTCGCGATCGTCCCCTGCCTGGAGTCACCCCGGAACCCGATCGTGTTCGAGGGCGTGCTGCCCGAGACGGTGGCCCGGCTGGAACAGGAGAAGGACAAGCTCACCGAGCGCATCGAGATCCTGACCCGCAACCGTGATGCCGTCGCGGCCTACCTCGCGGAGTTGCAGCAGCGGGCGCACTGAGGCGATGCCGGGAACGCGTCGGTGTTCAGGACGCCTGATCCAGGGATGCGCTCTCGTCCTCAGGGCTACCGAGAAGGACCACGCGCCGGGCCAGCCTGGTCGGGAGATAGAAGGCCTGGGCCGCCGCTCCGGCCAGGACCGCCGCGGCGATCAGCCACCAGGGCGACAGCAGAAGCGCCATGGCCAGGAACACCAGCCCGCCGAACGCGAGAATGCCTACCGTCAGCCGATACTGGCCCTCTACCTCGCGCAATCTGTCGAGCACAATGCGTGCCGCAGCGGAGCGAATGCGGGGATCAGCCGGGGCCTGCCCATGCCGGACGGCGCGCACCGCGGACAGCAGCTCGTCCCGATCGTCCAGGTCGGCCAGAGCCTGGACGCGGCGGTTCTGCTCGGCCCAAAGTCCACCCAGCACCCAGCCGAACAGGGCTCCGCCGACCACCGCGCCGACGAGGGCGCCGATCCGGTCGCCGTCCGTGGTGATGCCCGTGATCACCAGTTCACCGCAGCCGAAGAAGACCCCGGCCAGGATCGAGAGCAACCACCGGGGCGCGAGCACCAGGCGTGAACTCATGTCTCAGGATTCTGCCCGAAGGGCGAGGTTGTGCCAGTCGGTCTCTACCCGGGTGCCGGCCAGGGTGCTTCCCTGGTTCGGCCGGAAGGACTGCGCTGCCAGCGTCCTGACCATGAAACGACGCCTGCTCCTGCTAGCGGCCTCGATGGCCGCCCTTCTGACCCCGCTGGCCTGCGAGGCCACGCTGGCCCCCAGCGCGAGTGCGAGCGCTGGTGCCGGCGATGCGGTGAAGCCGACGTGCTCCGCCGTCCCGGTCTCCGCACCAGCCGGCGCGCGAGTCGTGTCCGTCGACGTCACCCACCATGACGGGGGGACGGTCACAGTTCCGGCGCAGCTCCCGCTGAACCCCGAGACCACGATCACCGACGTGCCGGCCTGGTGCGACGTGGTCGTCACCCTGACCCATCGCGGTGCGGACGACCACGTCACCGTCAAGGTCTCGCTGCCCGAGGACCCGAAGAAGTGGTCGGGCCGGCTGCAGGCCACCGGCGGCAGCGCCTACCTGGCCGGCAACCTCAACGGCCCCGAGCTGGTGAACGCCGTGAAGGAGGGCTACGTCGCGACGACCACCGACGCCGGCGTCGGCCAGAACGCTCTCGACGCGTCCTGGGGCCTCAAGGCCGACGGCACCACCGACGTCCCTCTGCTCACCAACTTCGCATCCCGCTCCACCCACGAAATGACGCTGGTGGCCAAGGACATCGCCGCGCGCTTCTACGGCAGGCCGGTCACCTACGCGTACTGGAACGGCTGCTCCACCGGCGGGCGGCAGGGCTATTCGGAGGCCCAGAACTACCCGAACGACTATGACGGCGTCCTGGCGGCGGCCCCGGCCGTCAACTGGGACCGCTTCGCCGTCGCCACCCTCTGGCCGCAGGTGGTGTTCAACGAGGAGCACGTTGCCCCAACGCTTTGCGAACTGGACGCTTTCAACGCGGCGGCGGTCAAGGCGTGTGACTCGCTCGACGGGGTCAAGGACGGGATCATCGACAACCCCCAGGACTGCACCTGGAACCCGCGGAAACTGGTCGGCACCAAGGTCGTCTGCGACGGCCAGACCCTGACGATCACCGCCGAGGTGGCCGACGCGGTCCGCAAGATCTGGGCCGGGCCGGTGGCTCCGAACGGTAAGAAGCTCTGGTACGGGCCGAACATCGGCGCCGACTTCACCTATCTCGCCGACGTGAACCAGCCGTTCTTCGTCGCTGACAGTTGGGCGAAGTACTTCGTGGCCAAGAACCCCGCGCTCGACACCAAGAAGCTGACCTACGCGAGCTTCGCCCAACTCTTCGCCGCCTCACAGAAGCAGTTCAACCGGGTCATCGGGACCGACGACCCGGACCTGTCCGGATTCCGCGCCGCCGGAGGCAAGCTGCTCAGCTGGCAGGGGCAGTCCGACCAGCTCGTGCCCACCCAGGGCACGGTCGACTACCGCAAGCGGGTGGAGCGGACGATGGGCGGGGGAGCGCGGGTCGACGATTTCTACCGGCTCTTCCTGCTGCCCGGCGTCGCGCACTGCCAGGGCGGTCCCGGCCCGCAGGCCACCGATCCGCTCGGCGCCCTGGTCACGTGGGTGGAGAAGGGCCATGCACCAGCCACTCTGGCCACCGCTGTGCTCGATGCCGATGGCACGGTGACCGCCACCCGCAACGCCTGCCGCTATCCGCAGATGGCCCGGTATACCGGCCACGGCGATCCGGCCGTGGCCGGTAGCTACCGCTGCTCGGCCGCCTGACCGGATTCCGCACGGACGCAAGGGGCCTCGGCGATACCGCCGGGGCCTCTTGCTATCGGGACCTATTTGAGGACGGTCGCCAGCTCACGGCGGGACGTGATGCCCAGCTTGGTGAAGATCTTCCGCAGGTGCCATTCGACGGTACGCGGGCTCAGGTACATCTGCGCCGCGATCTCCGGGTTGGTCAGATGCGCCATTGCGAGGCGGGCGATCTGGGTCTCCTGAGGAGTCAGCTCGTCCGAAGGGCCGGACGAACGCCTGCGTACGGTCGCTCCGGTGGCCGCCAGTTCGCGGGCGGTGCGGTCGGCGAAGGCCTCGGCGCCCATCGAGGTGAAGGCTTCGTGCGCGGTGCGTAGCTCGGTCCCGGCGTCCACGCGCCGGTTTTCACGGCGCAGCCATTCACCGTAGAGCAGGCGGGTGCGGGCCTGAAGGAACCCGAGGTTCTCGGCGCCGAAGTGCTCCAGGGCAAGCCGGAAGTTCTTCTCCGCCTGCTCCGGCGGGCCGGCCAGAGCGTCGGCCAGGGCCTGGGCCCCGAGCGCCCACGGGGTTGCGCTGGCTGCGGTCCGATCGGCCAGCTGCTCGCGGGCTCGGGCGGCGACGGCCGGCTCCCCGGCCCGGGCGGCGGCCTCGACCAGCTCGCTGAGTGACCGCAGATGCAGGGACAGATCGGGGAACTCGGTGGCGGAACGCGCCGCCGTCATCGCCGCCGGGAAATTGCCGAGCCCGTTGTTCAGGACCGCAGTGGCCAGCCCGGCGACCCCGAGCAGATGCCCCAGACCCAGGTCACCGGCATCGCGTTCGGTCGTGGCGATCTCCTGGCGGGCGGCTGCCTCAAGCCCGCGATGGGCCGTCATGACCGCCCGGGCGCTCGGCGAACTGGTCCGGCCGGTGGCCACGGCAACCGCCACCGACTCGTCCACCAGGCTCTGGGCCTCGGCGAAGCGGCCCGTGACGAGCAGGGCCGCGGTGCGGTGGGAGAGCGCGCTGAGCAGGATCGTCCGAGCGCCGGTCCGACGTGCGTAGCGCAGGCCGTGACTGGTCAGGCGATCCAGGGTGGCGTAGTCCAGCAGTTCCAGCGCGACCAGGGCCGCCACCCAGAGCAGCTCCAGGTCCTCGTCCGCACCGACCGCGGCGAGAGCCTTGCGCAGCCCCGGCACCGCGGCCGGGTAGCCGTGCAGGCTCCAGATGATCAGCCCCTCCAACAGCAGACCGGCCGGGTCCTCCCCGCGGGGCACGGCCCGCGCCGCCTCGGCGGTCTGGCGCAGCGTGGCCGCTCCACCCAGGCGCCCGCTGTGTAGGGCGGCACCGAAGGCCACCAGATAGGTCTCCCGGGCCGCCGCGTCGTCCAGCCCGGCCAGCTGATCGGCAGCGGCCAGCAGGGCCGGACCGGACTCCAGACCGGGACTGACGGTGAAGCTGACCCGGGCGCGGAGCCGGTCGACGTCGGCCCGCTGCCGGGGATCGAGCGGTCCTTGTTCGGCGGCCACCAGGAGCCCGGACACCGCGGTGGTGCCCCCGGCCTCGAGGTGCGAGCGGGCCGCGGCCAGCAGCCGGGCCGTGCGCCGGTGCGGATCCGGGGTGAGCGTGGCGGCCCGTTCGAGGAAGACGGCCGCCGCCACCCGGCCACCCCGGGCCGACGCCCGGTCGGCGGTGGCGGCGAGCTCGGCGGCCACCTCCTCGTCGGGTTCGAGCGTGGCGTGCCCGCGGTGCCAGGCGTGCCGATCGGGATCCTGGGCGGGATCGGTGGCCCCGGCCAGCGCGGCATGAACCTCGCGCAGCAGTCCGGCCCCGGCGGAGCGCCAGCTCGCCGAGCGGACCAGCGGATGCCGGAAGTCCACCCGAGGGCCGAGTTCCAGCAGTCCTTCGCTCACCGCCGGCTCGGCGGCCGACACATCGATGCCGAGCCGGTCCAGGGCGCGCAGCAGGAGGGAGACATCGCCGATCGGCTCCACCGCGGCCGTCAGCAGGAGCGTGCGGGTGTCTTCCGGGAGCGCGGCGATCCGCCGGCGGAAGCCCTCCTCGACCCGGCCGGCCAACGACGCGCTGCTCTGTCCGCCGAACCCGAACGCCAGTTCGGCGCTGGACAGGTCACGCGGCAGCTCCAGCAGCGCCAGCGGATTGCCCCGCGTCTCCGCCACGATCCGCTCACGCACCGGCGTGCCGATCGCTCCGGGCAGCACCGAGTCCAGCAGGGCCCGGGCCTCGGAATCGGGAAGCCCGTCGACGCTCAGCTCGGGCAGGCCGTCGAGGATCCAATCCTGACCGGTCCGGGCCGCGAAAACCATTGCCACCGAATCGGCCTCGAGACGACGGGCGACGAAACCGAGGATCAGCGCGGACATCCGGTCCAGCCACTGCGCATCGTCGATCAGGCACACCACCGGGGTCTCGGCCGCCGCCTCGGAGAGCAGGCCGAGCACCGCCAGGCCGAGCAGCAGCACCTCCGGCGGGCTTCCGGCGCTCAGCCCGAACGCGGTCGACAACGCCGCCTGCTGCACCTCGGGCAGCGCGCCCAGATGCGGCAAGAGGGGGCCGCACACCTGCTGAAGCCCGGCGTAGGCGATGTCGGACTCGAACTCGACGCCGGCCGCCCGCAGCACCCGGTCGGACCCGGCCTGCGTGGCCAGGTAGTCCAGGAGCGCGGTCTTCCCGATCCCCGCGTCCCCCCGCAACGTCAGGACCCGGCTCCTGCCGCCCCGGACCTCGCTCAGCAGGCGGTCCAGGGTGTCGCGCTCGCGCTGCCGTCCTAGCAGTTCCCGGTCGGTCGAGTAGCCCCGCACGTCCCTCCCTTCGGAAATGACTGTTCTCAATGGCTGAGAGCGTTCAAGATGGTGATGCGGGCATCACGAGGCCGACGGAAAGCAGAGACGATGAGCTCAGGGTACGGATCGCAGCGCGCCCAGTCCTTCGCACCCTCCTGCCCGGCCCTCTTCTCACCCTTGCGGGCTCGCCCCGCCACGCCCACGGCGTCCTCAATCATCCAGAAACTCCGGCCACCCGTCACGCCGGGGCACGGGGGTGGGTGGCGTTACCGCCGCCGCCGTGACACCGGGCGCTCGACCTGGCCGCCGCTGAACAACCGGTGGCGCCTGTTCCAGCCGCGCCACCGCCGGCGATCGTGACCCAGGGCGGTCGGCTCTAGGGGGCGATGGTCAGCCCGGCGATCCGGCCCTCGTGCAGGCGGAAGGTCATCGGGCCGGTGCCGTTGTAGCCGTTGCCGGTCACCTTCAGCGTGACGACGTACGTCTCCGGCTCGGTCCCCGGTTCGCTGGAGACCACGTCGAAGTGGGACTGCTTGCCGATGTTGTCGGTGCCGTCCCAGGACCGGACGCCCTCCGGGCCGGTGAACACGCGGCCCCAGTCCTCCAGACGGGCGTCCTCGGTGAAGATGGCCACGAACGCGTCGGAGTCGCCGGCGTTGGTGGTCTCGACGAACGCGCGGATCGGATCGGGCAGGGAATCGGTCATGGGTCATTTCTACCGGGGCGGACGGCCGGACGCGGCTCAGGCAACCTGGGAAGGACCCGGATCCGTACAAGGGGCGAAGGAGGTACGACATGCCGCGCCCCACTCGTGACGACGAGTTCGCGACGTTCGTCCGGATCCATCGGACGTCGCTGCTGAGGTTCGCCTGCCTGCTGACCGCAGGCGATGACCACCAGGCCGAGGACCTGGTCCAGACCGCTCTGACCAAGGTGTACCTGGCCTGGCCGAAGGTGCGGCGGAAGGACGGTGAGCTGGCGTACGCCCGTCGGGTGCTGCTGAACAGCCACATCGACGAGACCCGCCGGCCCCGGTGGCGCCGGGAACGGTCCACCGCCGAACTGCCGGAGGTGCCCGCGTACGAGGGGCCGGAAGGCATCGGGGGCCTGGACGAGGGCCAGTTCGGACCGGACGGGCAACGGGTGCGGGCCGCGCTGGCCGCCCTGCCCAACCGGATGCGGTCGGTGGTGATCCTGCGCTACTGGCTGGATCTGAGCGTCGAGGAGAGTGCCCGGCTGCTCGGGTGTACCCAGGGCACGGTCAAGAGTCAGGCGGCGAAGGGGACGGCCAAGCTCCGTGACCTCCTTTCCGTACCGTCGCGCCCGGCGGTGTCTGGCCACGAGATGGGAAAGGTGTCCCGATGGACGACCTGAAAAGTATTCTTGACAAGGCAGTTTTCGTTCCGGACGGGACGGTCGACCCGGCCGCGGATCTGGCGCGAGGTCGCGGGGAACTGCGCAAGCGGCGGATCCGGCGGCTCGGGGCGGGTGCGGCCGGCCTGGCGGTGGTCGCCGCGGTGGGAGGGGTGCTGGTGACCGGGGGAGGAGATACCGCCCCCACGGCCCCCGCAACTGCCCTCACCCCTTCGGCTGGGCCGACCACGCCCGGCACGCCCAGCCGGTCCGCCACCACCGCTCCGACGGACGGCGCGCTGCGGGGGATCGCGCTGGTCGCCTACACCGGCAAGCAGGTTCCCGGATATCAGGTGGGCTTCGTCCCCAAGGGCTGGGTGATCCAGGGTGGGGACTCCACCGTGCTGGTGATCGCGCTCAAGGGGTTCGAGAACAAGGACATCCACCAGTGGGTGGGCAAGATGGCCGTCCAGCTGCAGTCGGCGGACGCCGGTACCGAGGCTCCCCAGCCGGTGACCAAGGAGGATCTGGAGGCCTGGGGGGACGACGGCACCGGGTTCGAGACCACGGTCACCAAGGTCACCGTGAACGGTCAGGACGGCTGGATCAGTCGAGACCAGAGCACGGACAAGAAGGCGATGGTGAGCGTCACCTTCTCCGACACCAAGGGGCACCACGTCGTCGTCCAGGGCCCGGAGTGGCTGAACTGGACCGATGCCAAGTGGATCAAGTTCGCCGAGGGCGTCAAGGTTCTGGGGAACGCCGAGGCCGGTCGCGGCTGAAACATCCTGTAGTACATCGGTTCTGCTGAACGACTACCCCGTCCGCGCCGCCGAGGCGCGGCCGCGGACGGGGTAATGGCGCTACGTGTCGAATCCGTAGCCGCAATCTCGAAGCCGTTGACGTGCGGCCATCTCTCGTGTCTCCCGATGAGCGGAGACGGCTCCGTCATGCCCTCCGCACGGAAGAATACAAAGGTCACAGGATGCGAAGATTTCTGTTTATTGTCCCGGTCCTGCTCCTTTTTGGATGCGCTCCGACCCACACGCCAAATATGACTGGCCAGGCCGCAGTTGGGGCGACAACGACCGTTGCATCCTCACCATCCCCTACCGATACCTCGGCCAGTCGGGTGCCGGCCAAGCTCATTACCTACCCTCGCGCCGGGTCGGGTCGTTGGCGGGTGGCTGCCGGGCGAAGCGACATCGCCGGTGACGGTGGTCCGCTGCGGCACTACCGGGTGGCGGTGGAGCGCGGTATAACCGGCATCAGGGTAAACGAATTCGCCGATACGGTGGAAACCACGCTGAGCGACCGGCGCAGCTGGACAGGGCTCGGCGATGTCCGGCTCCAACGCGTCGGTCCCCACGACGACTACGATTTCACCATCTATCTGGCCACTCCGAAGACCCGCGACGACCTGTGCGGCGACACCGCGGCCGGAAACGTCGACGAGTACACCTCGTGCCGTAACGGTGCGAGCGTGGTGCTCAACGTGGCCCGCTGGGTGCACGGCGTGCCGAAATACGGTGCTCCGCTGGCCACTTACCGCAAGTACATGATCAATCATGAGACCGGGCACGAACTGGGCCACCACCACGAACTGTGCCCCGGTCCCGGCCGGAAGGCGCCGGTGATGCAGCAACAGACGCTGGGCCTGCACGGATGCACCGCGAACGGGTGGCCGGTGGTGGGCGGAAAACTGCTCAGCGGAGCCGCCGGGGCCTACGGAGACCCGGTCCCCGATCAGGTCAACTGATCCACGACGACCTTGGTCGCCTGGGCGATCAGGGCGTTGTCGTAGGACGCGTTCGCCGTGTCCCGGGTGGACATGACCGCGATCACGATCGGCGCCCCGTGGCTGGGCCAGACCACCGCGATGTCGTTGCGGGTGCCGTAACTGCCCGAACCGGTCTTGTCCCCGACCACCCAGCCGTCCGGGACCCCGGCCCGGATCAGGTCGTCACCCGTGGTGTTCCGCTTCATCAGATCGGTCAGCGTGGCCTGGTCACCGGTGTTCAGGGCCTTGCCCAGGACGAACGCGCGCAGATCGGTGGCCATCGCCCGCGGGGTGCTGGTGTCGCGCACGTCGCCGGGAACGGCGGTGTTCAGGTCCGGTTCGGTCCGGTCCATGTGCGTGGTGTGGTCGCCGGCGATCCGGGCCAGCGCCGCATCCACCCTTCGGGGTCCGCCGAGCTCTTCGAACAGCAGGTTCGCGGCGGTGTTGTCGCTGTAGCGCAGTGAAGCGTCCAGCAGGTCCCGCAGGCTCATTCCGGTGTCCACGTGCTCGCTGGTGATCGGCGCGTACTCCAGCAGGTCGGACTCGTCGTAGTGGACCACCTTCTCCAGCTGTTCGTCGGTGCGCTGCCGGAGCAGGACCCCCGCCTGGAGGGCCTTGGACGTGGAGGCATAGGCGAAGCGCTGGTCGGCCTGGAAGGAAACCGACCGGCCGGTGCCGGTGTCCAGCGCATAGACCCCGAGCCGGGCATCGAAAGTCTTTTCCAAAGAGCGAAACTGGCTTGAGGACGCTTTCGGCGGGGTGGTGGTGACGGCGGCGGTGACCGCCTGGCTGGGATCGGCGGCGCAGCCGAGCAGGACGGTCAGGGTGGCCAGAGTCGCGCCGAGGCGCCCGGCGGTGATCAGCGACATGGGAATCCTTCGGTGGTTTCGTCGGCCGCCTCCGTGCGGAGCGGCTGCTGACCCGAGCAGCTTCGGGGCGCCTCAGCTATGCCGTCCAATGCAGTGAAGCCCCGATCGATGCTGTTCTGGCATAGCCTGAGGTGGTGGATGTCGTGGCGGGTTGTCAGGCCTTCGTCAGCGTCAGCGAGCAGGGCAGCTTCACCCTGGCCGCGGCAGCGGTCCGGATGCCGCAGTCGGTGGTCAGCCGCCGCGTCGCCGCGTTGGAGAAGCATCTGGGCGAGGCGCTCTTCGAGCGCTCCTCACGGCGGGTGGTGCTGACGCCGTTCGGGGCGGACCTGCTGGGCTCGGCCAAGCGCCTGATCCAGCTGGCCGAGGATCTGCTGCACGATGCGGAACGGGCCCGACGCCGTCCGTTCGGGCTGGCCGTGCCCGAGATCTGCGGAGTCGGCCGGCTGGCCCGGCTGGAGGCCGACGCCCGGCTCGAGGAGGTCTACCTCGACCTGGTCCCGGCCGGTCCGGCGCAGCGCACCGAACTGGCCCGGTCGCTGGGGGTGCGGGCGGCGCTCACCGCCGCCCCGGCGGACCAGAGCGTCTGGGTCGTCCCCCTGGGGCTGGCCGGTCGGGGGCAGCCGGCCACGGACGTCATTCATCTCGACGCCCTCCGTCCGGGGCGGGAACAGGCGGCCGGGCGGGCCCGGGTGGTCTGGATCCAGCCGGAGGACGATGTCCCGCACGTCCGGGACCGGCTGACGCGACTGCGCGACGCCGTGGCTCTCAAACCGGCCCAGGTGGCGGTGGCGGGCAGCCTCACCACGGCCGCCGCCGACGTCCTCAATTCCTCCGACCTGCTGCTCTGCTCGAAGGCCCAGGCCGCGGAGCTGAACCTGGCCTGGCGGCCGATCGGCGGGATCACGCTGGAGCGGGGGTACGCCGTCGCGGCGTTCGCCGGGACCGACGCCGAACGTCTACGGGTCGACCTGTGGCCCCTGATCGCCCGCTGCCTGGGCGCGGAGGAGAGCCCGTGACCACGCAGCTGATGAGCCGACTGCGGCAGTCCCTGGACGACGGCGGTCTGCACGGCTCGTTCCTGGTCCGGGACCTGGACACCGGCGAGGAGCTGGGGATCGAGCCGGACCTGCAGTTCCCGGCGGCCTCTCTGGTCAAGATCCCGCTCGCGCTGACCACTCTGGACCGGATCCGACGCGGCGAACTGGACGGGGCCCACCCGGTGCAGGTGCAGCCGGGTCGTCTGGACATTCCCGGCCCGACCGGGTTGAGCAAGTTCCGGCACCCGGCCTCGGTGGCGATCGACGACCTGCTCTACCTGAGCGTGTGTCTGAGTGACAACACCGCCTCCGACGCCCTGCTCGGCCTGACCCCTCCGGCCGCCGTCACCGCGTTCCTGCGCGAGCACGATCACCCGGGAATCGTTGTGCGGCATCGGTTCTCCGACCTGTCCGACACTCCGGCCGAGCGTCTCGACGCCGACGAGGGCCACCTGGCGCACTCCCTGGCGATCGCCGCCGGTACCGCCGGGCGCGGCCATTCGATCCCGCAACTCGATGTGAGCCGGGCGAACTCAGGATCTGCCCGCGCCTTTGTCCAGCTCTTGCAGGCCATCTGGCGCCCGAAGTCGATCGATCCCGAAGTGGCCGAACGGGTACGGGATCTGCTGGCGAACAATCTCCTGAGGCATCGGCTGACCCCGGATTTCGCCTCCGACGCCGCGCGCTGGTCCTCCAAGACCGGGACCCTGCTGAATCTGCGGCACGAGGTGGGGGTGGTCGAGCACGCCGACGGCCAGGCCTTCGCGGTGGCCGTGCTCACCGAATCACGGGTGGCCGCAGGCATCCAGCCCGCCGCCGAGGCGCTGATGGGGGCGGTGGCGCGGCAGTTGCGGGATCAGCTCCGGCGCTAAACCGGCACTGAATTGGTCAGCTTGAGGCGCTTCGAATCGCTGCCCGGCCGCACCCGGGGGATGCTTCCGGAAAGCCCACATACCTGCACCGGAGGCCCCCATGTTCGCATTCTTCAGCCGACGCCTGCGCACCTGGCTGCTGCTGACCGTCGCGGTGCCGGCGCTCGCGGTCGCGGCCCGGGCCGTGGCGCGCCGCATCGAGAAGCGCAACGGACCCACGAAGGTGTCACGGGCCCTGGTCGGTTTCAGCAACCTGATCGGGCGTCGCGGAGCCAAGGGTCAGGACGTATCGGCCGGCGGCCAGGCCGAGGCCGCTCCCAAGGGGATCAAGTCCTCACACCGCCGGTTCTGATCCGGCTGGGCTTATCCGGCGCCGTCCGGTTGGTCGTGGCCGCTGACGACCCGTTCAACGCTCGCGCGCAGCAGCTCCCGCCGCCGCTCCTGGTCGGCCGCCGGTTCGTCCCGGCTGGCCGAGTAGAACGCGCTGGCCGGTGACCAGGCCAAGGCCATGGCCAGCACCAGGGAGAACAGTTCGGCCGGGTCGCCGGGACGGATCCGGCCGGCGGCCTGGGCCCGGGCGATGGCCTCCAGTTTCGGGTCGTGCCGCGGGCTGTCCGCGACCAGCCAGCCGGAGGGCCGCCGCTCCAGGCGCAGCCAGGTCACCAGGCGGATCAGCTCGGGCTGGTTGAGGGTCTCGTCGTACAGCTTGACCGCGGAACCGGGCAGGTCGTCGGCGTCGAACTCGAGCACGGCCATCAGGCGCTCGGCGCGGTCGGCCATGACGGCGTCGAAGAGAGCTTCCTTGCTGCCGAAGTAGGCGTAGAGCTGCGCCTTGTTCGTCTTCGCGGTGACGATGATCCGGTCGACCCGGGCCCCCGCGATGCCCCGGGCCGCGAACTCCTCGGCGGCCGCATCGAGGATGCGGCGGCTGGTCGCGGCGCCTTTGGAGGTGGTCGGCAGTTCGGGCACCCGGACAGGTTAACCGACAGACTAGTTAGTTTGTTTTCTCGCCGGGAAGGTCTACGCTCCTGAAAAAGACCAACTAGTCTGTCTAAGGAGCAACCGTGCGGATGACTCAGGGCTGGGGCCTGACCAGCGACTCGACCGATCTGCAGCAGATCCCGATCGAGCGCCGTGAGCTGCGGGAGGACGACATCGCGGTGCGGATCGACTACTGCGGGGTCTGCCACAGCGACCTACACGCGATCCACGGCATGGTCGGGAAGCCGGTCGACGGACTTGTCCCGGGGCACGAGTTCACCGGGACGGTGCAGGCCGTCGGGACCGGGGTAACTGCACTCGGGGTGGGGGACAAGGTCGCCGTCGGCACCCTCGTCGACTCCTGCGGGGTCTGCGCCATGTGCCAGGCCGGCCAGGAGAACTTCTGCTACGAGTACCCGGTCAGCACCTACGGAGGGAAAGACCGGCTCGACGGCACAGTCACCAAGGGCGGGTACAGCCGGGAGTACGTGCTGCGGGAAAAGTTCGCCTACCGCCTGCCGGACGGGCTCGACCCGGCCGCTGCGGCGCCGCTGATGTGCGCCGGCATCACCATGTGGGAGCCCCTGCGGTCTGTCGGTATCGGCCCGGGCAGCCAGGTCGCGGTGGCCGGGCTGGGCGGCCTCGGGCATCTGGGCGTGAAGCTCGCCGTGGCTCTGGGGGCGGAGGTGACCGTGCTCAGCCGCAGCCCCGAGAAGGCCTCCGACGCGCGTGAACTCGGTGCGACAGGCCTGCTGGTCACCACCGACGAAACCCAGCTGGCCAAGGCGTCCGGCCGCTTCGACCTGATCCTCGACACCATCGCCGGCCCCCACGACCTGCGTCCCCTGTTCCGCATGCTCGCCCTGGAAGGCACCCTCAGCGTCCTCGGGTATCCCCGCGAGGTCCCGGTCAACATCATCGACCTGGTTTTCGGACGCAAGAAGCTCTCGTCATCGGGGACGGGCGGGCGCAAGTACACGGCCGAGATGCTGGCCTTCGCCGCCGAACACGGCATCACCGCCGACATCGAGCTGCTGCCCTCCGCCCAGGTCAACGAGGCTCTTACCCGGCTTGAAAAGGGCGACGCCCGCTATCGATTCGTATTGGACCTGGCCGATCTCGGCTAACCTCAGGGGTTGCCTGATCCTCCGACCCGCCTTGGGCCGCGGGATCACGCGTGCCCGCGTACGGTGACCCACTTTCCGTCGTAGGCCTTCGCGATGTCGCTACCCGCGATGTGCAGCCGGTACTTCACTGGCTTCTTAATCTTCGGCCACTTCAGTTTCGTCGTGTCGCAGCCGGTGGAGCCGGAGTCGTAGGTCTTCGTCGCGGTCTGGCCGGACGCCTTCACCAGGAGCTTGTAGGTGACGTAGCGAGGGCCCGGGATGCAGACCTTGAACTTCACGGTCTGCCCGTACTTGGGGGTGGTGTCGGAGATCTTGAGCGTGCCGGTCCGGGTGGCCTTCCGGATCACGAAGGTGCCGGAGAAGGTCTGGCCGCCCCCGCTTTCACCGCTACTGTCCGTCCACTCCATCGTCGCCTGCCAGTGGAACTTGCCCACGCCGTCCAGAATTGGGCAGTGCTGCAGTTGGCTCGTGGCGGGGGAGTCGTCGTCGCCGAAGGCGAAGCCGGAACCGAGGGCGTCGGCGACTTCGGTCTCGACGGTCCAATGAGAGACGCCGGTGGGTGGCTGGATCCGGACGGGTAGCTGAATGCACTTGCCGCTCAGCACCGCTGTCCCCGTGGCGGCGACCGTCACCTTCGCGGTCGCCGCTCGGGCGGCCGGGGCGGCCGAGCTGGCCTGCGCCGGGCCGGCCAGGGTGCCCACCACCACGGCCGCGGACGCCGCGAGCGTCATCAATGTTCGAGTCAGCAGTGTCCGCATGTCGCGATCATCGGATATCGCACAGTCGCTTCACAAGAGGCGGACGGAAAAGGCCGGTACTTCCGGCCGGGTCGCTGACATGATCCCGGGATGGACGAACCGGCGATCAATGGCGGCCAAGCGCTCGACACCCTCCGCGCCTGGCTTCTGACCGAGGACGCGTACGAGCGCGGTGGGGTGCCGGACGAGGTGCTGAACTTCATGCAGGATCACGTCGGTCGCCTTCTGGGACCCCAGGCCGAGTCGGTGCTGGGCGACTTTCTGGGCGAGCACGACCACGATCTCGCCGGGCTGGCCCGGGACCGCTCGCGGCTGATCGAGTTGCTGGCGCAGATCGAGGGCCGGCGCCGGCCCGGTTTCGAGATGCAGTGGCAGGCCCGGATCGGACGGGTGCCCGGTGCCGAGAAGACCCGTCCGACGGCACTGTTGGTGATGGCCGAGTACAGCGTCGGTGACCCGGTGTGGGATCGGCCGGTCGGTACCGGCGGGCCGGTGGAGCTGGCCGATCTGGAGGTCTCCCCGCCCCTCGTCCGCCGGTTGCGGGAGTGGAACGAGGTTTTCGAGGTCTTGGGGCTCACGGACGACTGGGACGCCACGGACTGGGTTCAGCAGGGTCTGGCCCTGGCCCACGAGCTGCAGCGGGAGTTGCCGGACATCGACGTCCGCTATCGCCACGCGGACGACGACCGGCCGCTGCGCAGTATCGGCTGAGGGTTACTTCTTCAGCGTCCTGCGGATCCACTTCAGGCGCGGAAGAACGTATTCCGCGCCTACCATGCTCTCCCGGTCGGAGCCGAAGAAGATGCCCGCCAGGCGTTCCTTGCCCTTGGGGGCGATGGTCATCACCGGCGCGCCGGAGTCCCCGCCCGCCGGTTCGCCCTTGACCTTGGTGGCGCAGAAGGACTTGCTGCCGGGAGCGGCGAAACCGACGCACCGGGTCCGGTTCCGGCGCACGTCCAGGATCCGGATGGTGGCCTGGCGCAGCTTCTTGGCCTGGCACTTCAGTTCCGGGCGGTCGGTGCAGGTGGCGCCCCAGCCGACCACCTTGAGCTGCTGCCCGGTCCGGACCCGGGCGATGGAGAGCTTGGCCGGGGTGACGTCCATCTTCTCGACCTTGATCATCATGATGTCGCCGAGCTGCGGATCGGCCACCCGGCTGCCCTTGACCACCTTGACCTCGGTGGCCGTGCGGACGTCCAGACTGCCCACCAGGTAAGTGATCCGGGCGTCCTTGATCGGCTTGTCCGGGGCGTCGGAGAAGCAGTGGTCGGCGCTGATGATCCACTGGTCGCTGACCGCCGTGCCGGTGCAGTGCGGCTTCCCGTCCACCAGCATCCGCACCGCCCAAGGCGCGTAGGTGGCCTTCTTGCCGCCGATGACCTTGCTCGTCGCACTCGCCGAGCCGGGCGTGGCCACGAGGCCGACCAGGATCGCCGCGATCGCCAGGAGAGCGCCGACGAGGGACCTGCGGGACTTCGGCATTGCGGGACTCCTGGGGTGGGCGGGCGTCTTCGCCGAGCAGTCTGCGGCAAACCGGGCCAAAAGGTCCAAGGTTTCCTCAGGGAAGACCGGCGGCCCTGAGAGCAGCCGCGGTGACGGCGGCCGCGACGACTACGACGATGAACGGGGCCCGGCGCCAGAGCAGGGCGGCGGCGACCGCCAGGGCCGGCACCCGGGAATCGAGGCTCAGCCGGTCGCCGTCGGCCAGCGACTGCACCGCGACCAGGGCGGCGAGCAGTCCCGCGGTGAGCAGGGCGGCAGTGCGGACGACCTCCGGCCGTTCCAGGAATCGGCGCGGAGCCAGATGGCCGGCCAGCTTGATCGCGAAGACCGCGGCGCTGGCCAGAAGAACCGTGCCCCAGCCGATCACGAGTTCTCCTGCGCAGGGGCAGTTGCCGGGCGGGCGATCAGGAACCCGGCGATGAGGAGGGCGGCGAATCCGGCCAGCAGCACGGGGATTCCGGAGGCGGCGAACGGGACGGTGGCGGTGGCGACGGCGGTGGCCGCCAGGGCGACCCAGCGGGCGTCGGCGGCTTTCAGGCGCGGCCAGAGCAGAGCCAGGAAGGCGGCTGCGGCCGCGGCGTCGAAACCATAGGTACGGGGGTCCCCGAGGGCCGAGCCGATCAGCGCACCGGCCAGAGTGGCCAGGTTCCAGAACCCGAAGACGGCCAGGCCGGCCGCCCAGAACCCGAAGCGCCCCAGATCCGGCCGGGGCGGATCCTTGGCCAGCGGGGCCGAGCCCACGGCGGTGGACTCGTCGATGGTCAACTGGACGGCCGCGATCCGCTGCAGGCCGCGGGCCCGCAGGAGCGGAGCCATCTGCAGGCCGTAGAAACCGTTCCGGGCCCCGACCAGGGCGGCGGTCGCGATCGCGGCGAGCGGCCCGCTGCCCCCGGCCGCCACCGAGGCAAAGGCGAACTGCGATCCACCACTGAACATCAGCAGGCTGAGGGCGCTGGTCTGGGCCACGGACAGCCCGGCGGCCACCCCGACCGCACCGAACGAGATCCCGTAGGCGCCGGTGGCTACCCCCACCGACCAGGCCTGACGCCGGACTGCGACACGTTCTCGATCGATCGACACGTCCGACGATCTATCACGACCGCCGGCCGGCCCCGGAATGAGCGCCGGACCGCCCTCATGTGGCACCCACGATTGCGCCGGTTGCGCCGTCGGCAAATGACCCGTTGGTATGATCCGTTCGGACTTAACGGGATCGCTGGGGGTTGCTGCGTGAGCTGGCCGACAGAGGCGTCAGACCAGCCCCTCGATCCGCCTCGGACCTCGGCCCAGCAGCGGATGCTGGGCAGCAACTCGACGCGGCACCTGGCGGCCGGTACCTATCTGGACGCCGACTTCCGCAACGCGGTGCTGCACGAGCTCCTTGGCCGCCGGGATCAGGCGGTCGCGCCGGCGTTCAGTACTGATGCGGTGCCGGTCGTCCGGCACGCCCTGAACGCGCGGCGTCATCAGCTGGTCCGGGACGCGGTGCTCACCGGCATCCTGCTGCTCTTCCTGGTGGTCGAGGGCCGGGTGCTGCTTGCGGTGCTGCTTCTGGCCGGGGCGTTCCTGCTGGTCATGCGGGCCTTGCGGGCGCTCGTGCGGCTGCGCGTGGGGACCGCGCTGGCCCTGCTGATCCCGATCGTGATCCTCCTCATCGCGGCCGCCGCCCTGGCCGACTCCGGCTCCAATCTGATCTCGCTGTCCGGCAGCTCGGACCCCTACGAAACCCAGCGATCCTTCGGCTCATTGGCCGTGGAGGTGCTCGGCGTCCTGGTGGTCCTGCTGGGGGCGGCCTGGACCACGGTGGTCGTCCAGCGGCTCATCGGACGGCAGACCATCCTCGATCGCCTGATGCCCGAGACTTTCGACCCGGCCGAGAGCCCGACCGGACCCAAGGGGCGTCAGGCCCGGATCCGGTACATCGCAGCGGCCCAGACCGGCAACGTCACGTACTACCCGCAGGACGGAACCGGGCAGCCGTTCGTGGGCGCCGGAACGCCGCAGCACACCTGGACGCGAACCGTTCCCCTGGTGCTGACCAGCACCGGCGGGTCGGCCCTCACCACCGAGAGCCTGCGCGATGCGCTGTCGGTCGGCCTGGCCCGGCTGAACGACGAGGTTCTGCAGAGCGACGAGGTGTCGGTACAGGATCGATTGGTGACGCCGGCGGTCGGTGGGGATCCCTGGGCGGACTCGGTGACGGGTCTCCTTCGGCACCGATTGCCTCCGGAGGAGCTGGATCGTCTTACCCAGGTGGAGACGACCGGAACTTATCGCTACCTCAGCGTGCGCACGGCGCCGGGAAGGGGCGACTACGAGATCTGGGTGTTCGTCCGCTGCCTGGTTCATGGGCAGACGCTGCATCTGGACCTGATCGAGTGCTGCCTTCCACCGGTGCGCGCGCTGTATCGCGACATCGACCAGTACCCCTCGTCCGGCCGGGGAGTGGTGCTGCGCACGGCCCTGGGCACGCTCCCCGAGTTGCCCGGGCTGCTGCTGCGGGCGCCGCTGCGCCTGGCCATGGCGGCGGTCGGCCGGGACCGGTCGCCCGACGACCTGCGGGACTGGCTCCGGCAGTTCGGGGCCTCGGGCTCCTCCGGCCGCGGCGCCCGGGCCAGTGTCCGCGAGCTGGGCACCGACCAGGATTCCGGCAACCTGCTGACCGGCCTGGCAATGCAGCGGCCGATCCGGGTGATCGAGCAGCGCGTGCTCGAGATCATCGCGGCCGAGCTGGACCAGTCCGGGTACGACGCGGAGGAGTTCCGGCGCCGGACCCAGGCCGTCCTGGACGGACCGGCCCAATGACCTGTCCCCGGTGCGGCGCCGCCTACCTGCCCGCCGATCCCGAGTGCCCGCACTGCGGTCTGCCGTTCCCGACCGCGACCGCCGCCACCAGCGTCATCCATCAGGGTCCCTCGCGCACCACCCGGGACTCCGAGCGTCCCTGGATCATCCGGGGCACGTCCGTGGTCGGTGTCCTTTTGGCCGCCTTCCTCGTGCTGCACTTCATCGGCCCCGGCGACGACGGCACGGTTTCCACCTGGCGGCCCGCAGACCTTCCCGACATCGGGCCGAGCGCCTCCGCCTCGGCCGCGAACCTGCCGAGCCTGGACGCCGACGGCATTCCCACCGCCGAGAATCTGGCCGCGTCCGGCTCGGTCAAGGCCGATCGGACGGCCGCGCCGGGCACCGACGGCGCCGGCCAGAAGGTCACCTACGGCGCGGAGAACCTGATCGATCACGACCCGAGAACGGCCTGGCGGGTTGCCGGTTTCGGTACCGGGGAGGCGATCACGATCACCCTGGCGGCCACGTCGAGGATCCAGGTGGTGGGCCTGACCAACGGCTACACCAAGGTCGACGCCACCTCGGGCAAGGACTGGTACCCCGACGGCCGGCGAATCCTCTCGGTCACCTGGATCTTCGACAACGGCACCAACGTCAACCAGAACCTGCAGGACGACGACCGCAGCGTCCAGCTCCTGCGGATCCCGGCGATCGACGCCCAGAGCGTCCGGCTGCAGATCAACACCACCACCACGCCGGGCGATTTCACCGACGACTACACCTCGATCAGTGAGGTGTTCCTGGGCAAGGGGTAGAGGCTTCTTCTCAGGGTGGGGATGATCACCGCCGCCGGGATGAGGTGGAGCACGAGAAGGCTTGCGGTGGTGGCGGTATTGGCTCCGGCGAGGAAGGGGGCCACCAGCGAGAGGGCGGTCAGGGTCACCGTCGTTACGGTGAATCGCTCGGCCGGGCGGGCGCTCCAGCGCAGCAGGGCGAAAGCAATGACGATGCCCACGCCACCGAAGAAGCCGGTCACCACGGCGAATCCGGACAGCGGGATCGACTCGCCACCGTCCGGCAGTTCGAAGTCGACGCCGAGAACCTGGGCCAGGCCGGCAGCGAGAGTGGTGGCCGCCACCGCGGCCGCGGTCCCGATCAGTCCGGTAGTAAGCACTCGGTGACCAGTCGCGCGTTCGACGACAGTAACGTCACTCATTGGGAGCCTCCAGGAGACGCTCGGGCAGCCCGAGCCGGGGGAATTGGTCGTTGTGGAAGATGAGGATCTCGGTGATCGCCCCGCCGCTGATCCGCAGGACGTCGATGGTCAGCGGCAGGTAAGCGTTCTCGCGCTCCTGCCAGAGATAGAAGGCGATGGCGGGCTGCCGGTTCACCGTGGTCGGGAAGGCCTTCAGCGGGCCGAGGTTCTCGAAACCGTCCTTGGCCCAGTCGCTCACCACCGCGTCGCGGCCGAGGTGCAGTCCCGGTGTGGGAGGCATGGAACAACGGACGTCCTCGCGCAGCAGGGTGGAGATCTCCTGGATGTCCGTGGCCAGGGTTGCTTTGGTGAAACGGACCAGCAGATCACGGGTTCCGGCATCCGGATCGCCGCCGCTCCAGTCCTGCCGTTCGGCGGGCAGGTGATCTCGCAGACCGGCCCGGGCTCGTTGCAGGGCGCTGTTCACGGAGTTGACCGAATCCCCGAGGAATTCAGCGACGTCCTTGGCCGGCCAGCCGAGCACGTCCCGCAGGATCAGCACCGCTCGCGGCCGCGGGGCGAGGTGCTGGAGAGCGACCAGATAGGCCAGCTCGATCGTTTCCCGCGCCACCGCGACGGTTTCCGGTTCGTCGCTGTCGCAGGCCGGAAGCTCGTCCAGAAGCCGGTCCGGATACGGCTGCAGCCACCGGACCTCGCCCGTGGTGGCTGGCTCGGGACGGCGTTTGGCCAGCAGGTCCAGGCAGGCGTTGGTGGCGATCCGGTAGAGCCAGGCGCGGACGGTGGACCGCCCCTCGAAGGTCTCGCGCCGCCGCCAGGCCCGCAGGAAGGTCTCCTGCACCGTGTCCTCGGCGTCCTCGAACGACCCGAGCATTCGGTAGCAGTGCACGTGCAGTTCGCGCCGGTGCTGCTCGGCCAGCCCGGAGAAGGCCAGATCGCCCCCCACGCCATCACCTCGTCCCGTCGTGTCCTGTCTCAGGATTTCCTGTCGCAGGTATGACGGTTGGAGAGGCCGAAACTCATCACCGGGGGTCGGGCTAGCTGGCCCGGACCTGCGGTACCTCGCCGCGGGCGGCGCGCGCGGACAGCCGGTGGCGAAGCTTTCGCCCGGTTTTCCGACGGCCGGAACGGGTCTGGGAGCTGCTGTCGGTGTCGGTCGCCAGCCAGGAGACGCCGAGTGCCTTCAGCGCGGTGAAGAGTTCCTGGGTGCTGCGGGGTTTGGGGAAGGCCTGGTCGTGCGGGTGTTCCTCGCCGCTGAGGAGTTCCCCGGTGGTGGTGTGCTCGGTGACGGTCGGCAGCACCGCGACCGGGACGTCCCTGGTCCGGGGGTCGGCCCGGACATGGATGACGAAGTCGAAGCCGTTCATCTCGGGGGTCTTCAGATCCAGCAGGATCATGGACGGGCGGGGTGCGTCGCCCTGGAGGAGCCGGAGCGCCTCAGGACCGTCGTGGGCCACGACCACCGGGCTCTCCAGGCCCGCCTGCGCAATCAGCGCCTGCGTGGCGGCGATGTCGTCGGAGTTGCCGCTGACCAGGAGAATCACGGAGACGGTCGGGGCGTCTGGCCGAACGGCAGCACCAGTGCGGTTGCTGTCGGTTCCCTCTGTCGGCCATTTCATGCTCTTAGCCTGCCCGACCGGGCGTCGCCCGCGACTTGATCAGGCACCCGGCGGCATTTGCTCCGCACTGCCGCTGACCCGGATGCGGCCGGAGGCGGGGACGGAGACGTGGATCAGGGACGGTCGGCCGATCTCCCGGCCCTGCTCAACGGTGATGTCCGACGGGACCGGGAGATGGCCTGCCTGGCGTAGGTATTCCCCGAGCCCGGCCGCGGCGGAACCGGTCGCCGGGTCTTCCCGAATGCCGCCTCGGGGGAAGGGGTTGCGGCTTAAGAACCGGGTTACGGACACCCGCTGGACGATGGGGACGGTGCCGTCCCAGCCCTCGCGGTCCTGGAGCCGGAGCACCGCTTCGGCATCGTGATCCAGGCGGGCCAGCACACCGGGGGCCACCGGCAGGAGGGGGTGGGGATTGGCTCCTTGGACGAAGGCGGCGGGCAGGTCCGGGTCGAGGTCGGCCCGGGACAGGCCGAGGGCCGCCAGGAGTTCCTCGAGCAGGGCCGGATCCAGGGGCCGGACGGTGGTGTCCACCGCGGTCAGCGTCGCCCGTTCAGGGGTGACCTCGATCGGGACGATGCCCACGTTGGTCTCGAGGCTGACCACCGGATCCGCGCCGGCCCGGGCCAGGGCGACGCCGGAGGCGATGGTGGCGTGGCCGCAGAAGGCGATCTCGGCGCGGGGGGTGAAGTAACGGATGCGCGCGGAACCCGGGGTGATCGAGGTCAGGAAGGCCGTCTCGCTGTGCCCGAAGTCGGCTGCGATGCGCAGCATTCCGGGATCGGAGAGCCCTTCCGCGTCGAGGACGACGCCGGCCGGGTTGCCGGAACGGGTCTCGTCCTTCGTGGTGGTGAAGGCCCGGAGCTGAAGCGCTTTCATGCTGAGCCATTCAAGACCCGGACCGGATCGGCCGGATACAGCCAATCAGCCACGGGTGGACCGGAGCATCACCGCTTCCTCCGGTCCGCCGCGCGGGTCGAGCTGCACCACGCTCCCGCCCGGGTGCAGCCGCGGGTCCTGCCGATACCGGGTCAGCAGCTCCCGCTCGGCGTCCTGATCACCGGCGTCGGAGGCCAGCAGCAGGCGGGCGACCTGGTCGATCAGGGTGAGATCGGCCGGCCGGGCCTCGGCCAGATCGCGCACCTTGGCGCCCCAGAGGTCCCAGAGCAGGAGTTCGTCGCCGAACCGGTGGGCCACCTCGTCGATGACGTAGTTGAAGACGAACCAGTCGCCGGCGATCGGGGAGCCCTCGAAGGTGCCGAACCGGGTGACGTCGAGGGTGCCGTCCCGGTGCCCGAGCCAGACCTGGGCGGCGGTCAGGAAGGGGTCCGCCTCGGTCGGGCGGTCGAGCTCGGGGTCGAAGCGGACCCAGCGGTCCTCCAGCCGGGCCTCCACGATGACGTGGTCGTGGTGCCAGGTGGGGGAGAAGTACCCGGCGAAGCCGATCCGGCTGCGGGCGGGGATGCCGAGCTCACGCAGGGCGCCGACGCAGAGCAGGGTGTGGTCGCGGCAGCAGCCCTGGACGCGCTGGGTGAGGTCCCGCGGGACGGTCAGCGGCGCGGGGTGGCGGCGCTGGTCGGCCTCGAGAATGTCCTCCAGCCAGCGCAACTGGATGTCGTCCGAGCTCGCCTCGGGGAGGGTTTCGCCGGAGGCCCGATAGTGGACGATCGCATTGCGGGCCAGCGCGGAAACATTTTCGATCAGGCCGGTTTCGCCGGCCAGGGCGTCCTGGAGCCGGGCGGCGTGCCGGCCGGGGTGGCTGTAGACGGTGTGCCGGGCGTGGTCAATCGTCACGAGATCCATGGTCCCCGGAATATCCCGGCCCGGACAACCTTGAACCTGGGGAACCGTCGTCCCGATCGCAAGGAGAAGCATCATGGCTGACCAGCCCGTTCTGCAGCCCGGACCGGATCACCCGATCACCGTCACGCCCAGCACCGACCACATCGTGGTCACGGTTGCGGGCCAGGTGGTGGCCGACACCCGTCGCGCGCTGGCGCTCCAGGAGTCCAATTACCCGGTTGTGCAGTACATCCCGATGGAGGACGTGGACCAGGCGCTGCTGGAGTCGACGGACACCACCAGCTACTGCCCGTACAAGGGGAACGCGAGCTACTACTCCATCCCGGCCGGTGGCGAGAAGTCGGTGGACGCGATCTGGGTCTACGAGCAGCCGCACGACGCCGTCGCCGAGATCAAGAACCACGTCGCCTTCTACCCCGACCGGGTGGACGCCATCGAGGTCCAGGCCTGAGATCAGCCGCAGGTTCAGGTGCCGTAGATCCGCGCCGGGCGGACCAGCACGGCGGTGCGACCCTGCTCCAGCATGACCCGGTCGTACTCGTCCCAGTCGTCGTGGGTGCCGCCCGCGGCGACGAACACCTCACGGAGCAGGAGACGGAGGCGCTCGGGATCGGTGTCGTCGGGGCCGACGAGTTCGGCCGTGCCCTCCACGGTGGCCCACGACCAGCCCGAGCGCACCGTCAGGGTCACCTGGGGGCGGGCGCGCAGATTGGCCAGCTTCACCGGGCCGTAGGTGACCAGGGCCAGGGTCGGCTCACCGGTCCCGGGATGGTCCAGGACGCCCGCGTTGACCAGGGACGCCTGGATGGTTCCGTCGGCCCGAAGGGTCGAGATGACCACCAGTCCCTGTTCCCGGCCGAGCAGGGTGCGCACCGTCTCCAGATCCGTCATACCGGGTCGAAGGCGGGGGACCCGTGAGCTATTCCGGCCAACTGTGGATTTTCTGTTGAAATCGCGTTCTGGTCGGTCGGTTTCCGTGTCGGACCCGGGAATCCGCCTATGGTGCTGACCAGCCGAGCGGTGAACCAAGATCCGAGGAAGCCTGATGACGCCCGTCCTGTCCCGTTCCAGCGCTTTTGTGGCGGTGATGGCGGCCCTGGCCACGCTCGTCGCCGGCTGTTCCTCGGGGGGATCGAAGGACACCGGCAGCGCTGCCCCGGTGACCACCGCCCCGGCGGCCAGAACGCCGACCGTGGCCCTGGCCAAAGGCGCCAAACAGGCATCGTATTCGAAAGACGTGCATATCGCCGTGACCGATGGATCGTTCACCTCGGTCCAGGTGAGCACGAAGACCGGCCGCCAGGAGCTGGTGGGACAGGTGTCCGGCGACGGCACCGAATGGGTTTCGCAGGCCACCCCGCGGCCGGCCACCGCCTACCGGGTCGTGGCCCAGGTGAAGGACAGCGCCGGACAGGTCCGGTCGATGACGAGTTCGTTCACGGCCCAGTCGGTGCCGGACGACAAGCGGATCGCGTTCTCGGTAACCCCCGACAACGGCACGACGGTGGGCATCGGCCAGCCGATCGTGGTGCGCTTCCTGAGTGCGGTCACCGAGCGGGCCGCCGTGCAGAAGGTGATGACGGTGCACGCCACCACGTCCTCCGGCCAGACGGTGGCCGGCAGCTGGTCGTGGCTGAACTCGCAGCAGATCGACTGGCGTCCCGACCGGTTCTGGGAACCGGGCACCTCGGTCTCGCTGTCGATGAAGATCGCCGGGGTGAAGGCGGCGGCCGGGCGGTACGGGCGCAAGGACTACACCGAGAAGTTCACCATCGGGGCGTCCCACATCACCCGGGTCGATGCCACCGCGCACACGGTCAGGGTCTACCGGGACGGCAAGCTGGTCGACACCTGGCCCACCAGCACCGGCCGCACCGGACTGGAGACCTACAGCGGCACCTACGTGGTGCTCGGCAAATCACCGGTGGTGCAGATGGACTCGTGCAGCGCCCGGGTCACCTGCGACAAGACCGATCCCGACTACTACGACGAGAAGGAGTACTTCGCCACCCGGATCACCGCCTCCGGCACCTTCCTACACGCCGCCGACTGGGACCATCAGCTGGGCGTGGTCAACAACTCGCACGGCTGCATCCACCTGTCCGGGGTGAACGCGAAGAGCTTCTACCAGCACGCGGTCGTCGGTGATGTGGTGATCGTGACCCACTCCGGACGCGGTCCGCAGGAGCGGATCGCCACCCAGGACCCGGGGCTGTACGACTGGAACGTCTCCCGGGCGGTCTGGAAGCGCAACTCCGCGCTCTGAGGCCCGGACGCTCCAGGGAGATTTGGGAAAAAACCAATTCGTGTGGCAGATTCCTCAATGCCGGTCCGGAGGTACCGCGGATCCGGCGACCAGCGGGGGTGCGACGGCGGGCCCCGCTCTGCTGGTGGATCGCCGCCGCGGCGGCCCACTCACGGTGGCATCGGGTTAGGAACGAACGGGGTATGACATGGTGGCGACCTTGGAAGAGCGCGTGACGGCGGTGGAGGAGGTACTCGGCATGGGTGCTTCGGCGGGGCCGGGCGGCAATTTGGGCACGGTGGTGCGATCGCACACCGGGATGCTCCAGGGTCTGCGGGATCAGCAGATCCAGCACATGGGGATCCTGAAGGACATCCGGGAGCAGCAGAAGCTGCACCTTTCGATGCTGACCGTCCAGGGCGAGCAGCTCCAGGAGCACACGGCCCAGCTCAAGGAGCTGCGCAGTGATGTGAAGGATCTGAAGGCCGGGCAAGAAGAACTGCGCACCGACGTGCGGGGCCTCAAGACCGACGTGCAGGGCCTCAAGACCGACGTGCAAGGCCTCAAGACCGACGTGCAAGGCCTCAAGACCGACGTGCAAGGCCTCAAGACCGACGTGAAGGATCTGAAGGCCGGCCAGGAGCGGATCATGGATCTGCTGATCACGCTGGTCGACTCCGGGCTGCCGAAGCAGTAACGGGGCCCTTCCGGTCTGGCTCGGGTGCCCCGTTCCTCGATCGAGGAGCGGGGCACCCGTTGTTCACCGGCTGTCGCCGGGTGTCCCTCTGCGTAGCCCGGAGGAGAGCAAATTCTTCCTAAAGACCCCTGTGGTGCAACGATCTTGGGGTGTTCACCGATGCGCTGCACTCGCTGCTCAACGTCCACGCCTGGGTCGTGCTGCTCGTCGTAGGCCTGCTGGTCTTCGCCGAGGACGCGCTCTTCATCGGCTTCGTGGTCCCGGCCGAGCTGGCGGCCATCCTGGGCGGGGTCGCCGCCAAGGAGGGCAACGTGACGCTGACCGGCCTGCTGATCACCGTCATCGCGGCCGCGATCATCGGGGACACGGTGGGCTACGAGGTCGGCAAGCACTTCGGCCGGCGGATCCTGGTCTGGCAGATGTTCGTCCCGCACCGCCCCCGGCTGGACTGGGCCCTCGACCAGCTGGCCCGGCGCGGCGGGATCGCGGTGTTCATGGGCCGCTGGGTCGCGTTCTTCCGGGCGGTCATGCCGGCGCTGGCCGGGCTCTCGGCGATGCCCTATCGCCGGTTCCTGGTGTTCAACGCCCTGGGCGGGATCGCCTGGGGCTCGGTCGTGGTGATGATCGGGTACCTGGCCGGGGCGTCCTACGAGAAGGTGGAGACCTATCTCGGGCGCGGGGTCGCGGTGGTGGTGGCGGTGGTCGTGGTGATCGCGCTGATCGTGTGGCAGGTGCTCAAGCACCGCAAGGAGCGGGTCCGCCCCGCGGCGTGAGGTACCGGGGGCGAACTCGCGGGCTTGTTGTCCTTCAGCATCGGCGTCACCGGCCGATGGCGTTCTCGTCAACGATTGCCGCTCCGGCCTGCCTGTAACCCGGGCCGGGCGTAACGCCAGCGAGGGGTCCCTGCCGTATGTCTGCCTTGTCTGCTTGGCCGGTCCGCCGGGTGTTCCGGACACTCGTCGTGTTCACCGTCGTCCTGCTGCTGTGCGTCGTGGCCGCGGTCACCGTCTCGTACCGGAACACGAAGAGTCAGCGCGACAGCTACGGGGAAACCCTGGCCGCCAAGTCGGTGCTGCAGGAGATGCGCACCGGCAGCACCCAGCTGATCGTGGACAACCTGATCATCAACTACATCCCCGGCGGCAACAGCGACGACAACAAGACCAACCAGGCCAACGACCTGACCGCGCTGACCGCGCTGAGCCAGAAGGTGGCCACGTACGACGTCTCGACCGGTCTCAGCCAGCAGATCGCCGCGGTCAGCAAGGCCTACGCCAACCTCAGCGACTTTCTGAAGAGCGCCCCCACCTCGACCAGCCCGGCCGAGACGGCCAAGATCGGCGCCCAGTACGGGGTGCTGGTCGGGGCGGCTCAGACCGCGGTGCAGAAGGCCCTGGCCACCGCGGACAGCCAGGCGGCGGCGATGAACAAGAAGATCGACCGTTCCGGGAAATCGGCGAACCTGATCACGATCGTCCTGTGCGTTCTGACCGGGTTGCTGACCGGCGGGCTGCTACTGGCCTACGGCCGGCGGATCAGTGACACGGTGACCGAGCTGCGCAACGCCGTGGACCGGATCGCGGACGGCGACCTGACCCACCGGGTGACCGCCCGCGGCAAGGACGAGTTCGGCCAGATCGCCTCCTCGGTCGAGAGCATGCGGCTGCGCCTGGTGCAGATGTTCTCCCGGCTCGTGGACTCCAGCCACCGGCTGGGCGACTCGGCCGGGCGCCTGTCCGGCATCGTCACCGAGGTCGGCGAGTCCTCCGAGCGCACCTCCTCCTCGATGAGCCAGGTCGCCGTGACCGCCAACGAGGTGTCCCAGAACATCCAGGCGGTGGCGGCCGGTTCGGAGGAGATGGGCGCCTCGATCGGCGAGATCGCCCGGTCCGCCGGCGACGCGGCCCGGGAGGCGACCGCGGCGGTGTCAGCCGTGGATTCGACGACCAACACCATGAACAAGCTGGGAGAGTCCTCGCGGGAGATCGGGGACGTGATCAAGCTGATCACCTCGATCGCGGAGCAGACCAACCTGCTGGCGCTGAACGCGACGATCGAGGCGGCCCGCGCCGGGGACGCGGGTAAGGGCTTCGCGGTGGTGGCCGACGAGGTGAAGCAGTTGGCCCAGGAGACCGCCCGCGCCACTGAGGACATCTCGAACCGGGTCGAGACCATCCAGGCCGATGCCATCCAGGCCGGCGAGGCGATCCAGTCGGTGGCCGCGGTGATCAACCGGATCAACGAGTACCAGGCCACCATCGCCTCGGCCGTCGAGGAGCAGTCGGCCACCACCCAGGCGATCAACTCCGGCGTCAGCGAGGCGGCCAACGGGTCCGCCCAGATCGCCACCCGGATCGACACCGCCGCCCGGGACGCCGTCACCACGGTGGAGTCGATGTCCCAGGGCACCAGCAGCGCCCAGCAGCTGACCGCCCTGCGCCTGGAACTCAACGAGCTGATCTCGAGCTTCCGGCTGCCGTCCTGACCTAGCGGAAGTGCGATGGGGAGGGACTCCGGGATGAGTCCCTCCCCATCGTCGTCCGGTCTACCGGCTCTTGGCCAGATCCTGGAACGGCTGGGAGTGCATGATCACCGTCAGGATGCGGGACGTGCTGCGCTGAAGATCGCCCAGCCGCATCGAGTACGGCTCGTTGTAGTGCCCCTTCAAGGTGATGGTGTAGCCGGTGACCGGGGTTCCGGTGGGCGTGAGGGTGATGGCGGCCTTCTGGGCGGCGGTCAGCGCCGTACCGCCCAGCAGTGACTGCACATCGGCGTAGGCATCGGCCACGGACGCGTACGGACCGCGGGCCTTGGTGGTGGCCACCCCCGAGGCGTCGACGGTGGTGACCGTGGACAGCACCTTCGCCAGGTTGGTCTGGGCGTCGACGGTCGTGCTGATCGTTTCGGTCCCAGCAGCGTCCAGGGTGAAGCCCCCGAGGGACCAGGTGTTGCTGGTGCGCCCGCTCGCGGCCGAGGTCGAGGTGACCAGGACCGGCAGCCCGGTGACGTCCAGGACCGGGGTGACCTTCTTGAGGTTGGCCAGGATCTCCCCGGGCTTGTTCCCCGGCTCGATCAGGTCGTTGCCGGAGTACATCGTGGCGACCGGGTTGTGCGAGCCGCCCCAGTCCGACATCACCAGGCCCTGGAAACCCCACTCGCCCCGCAGCAGATCGGTCAGCAGGTCGTAGTTGGCCGAGGAGTAGCTGCCGTTGACCTGGTTGTAGGAGCTCATCACCGCCATCGGCCGCGCGGTCTCGACGGAGATCTGGAATCCGCGCAGGTAGATCTCCCGCAGGGCGCGCTCGCCGATCAGCTCGTCGACGGCGTTGCGGTTGGCCTCCTGGTTGTTGGCGACGAAGTGCTTGACCGTGACGCCGACGCCCGGATTGCTCTGCACGCCCAGGGTTTCGGCGGCCGAGGTGAGGCCGGAGACCAGCGGGTCCTCGGAGAAGTACTCGAAGTTGCGGCCGTTGAGCGGGTCGCGGTGGATGTTCATGCCCGGGGCCAGCCAGAGCGTGACGTGGGCGGCCTTCATCTCCAGGCCGATGGCGTGGCCGACCTTCCGCACCAGGTCCCGGTCCCAGGTCTGGGCCAGCTGGGTGCCGATCGGCCAGGCGGTCTGGTACTGGTAGGTCGGGGGAGTGCTGTTCACCTTCTGGGTGAGACGCAGCCCGGCCGGGCCGTCGGAGAGCACCAGGGCCGGTATGCCGAGGCTTTCGTACTTGGACGTGGTGTATCCGGCGGCCCCGGCGGCCTGCGGCACGGTGCCGCCGGCGCTCGCACCCTCGACGATGTCGGCGAGTTGGGTGTCGCTGAGACCGGCCACGAACCGGGTCAGCGAGATCTTGCCCTCCGCCACGTCGTAGAGGGTGGCCTTGGGATCGACCGACACCTTCTTCACGGTCTCGCCGGTGCGGGGCTGGTATGCGCTCCCGCTCTGGCTGACATAGGCCGTGGTCGAGGAGATCTTGCCGCCGTCGATCGCATAGTAGGGAGAGGTGGTGGGGACCGAAACATTCTGCTCAAGAGCCGACTTACGGTTCAGCGTCCGGAAACTACCGCTCTTCAGGGCAACCACCGGAGCGGTCGCGAGTTGACGCTTCTCGGCCGGGTAAGTGTAGAAGTTGGCCGGGTCGCTGGTCAGTTCGGTGGCCGGCTGGGCGTCGTTCATCTCGTGATTGACCACCTCGGTGGTCACTTTCCGGTCCAGGTCGAGTCGGGCCGCCACCTGAGTGGTGCGTGAGGAGTCGCCGACCCGGATCGCGTACTTGCCTGAATCAAGCACGTAGGAAGCAGTTCTTGAGTCGTAGGAGGCCATGTCGGTGGTCTTGTACTGAACCGTGACGACCTGGCTGGCGCCCGGCTTGAGGGTGTCGGTCTTGGCGTATCCGGCGAGCTGCTGGTAAGGCTTGTCCAGCCCGGTCTGCGGAGCCGAGAAGTAGACCTGAACGACCTGCTTACCCGAGTACCGCGACCCGGTGTTCTTCACCTTGGCCTTGACCGTGACGGTCTTGGCGTCGGCCTTCACCGATTCCGGCGTGATCGCGAAATCGGTGTAAGAGAGCCCGTACCCGAACGGGTAGGCGACCGCCGCGGGACCGAGTTTCTTGTCGAACGAGTCGAAATAGCGGTAACCGACGTAGACGCCTTCGCTGTAGTCCTCGGTGGTGGTGTTGCCGTCATTGGCGCCGAAGGTGGCCGAGGCCGGGTAGTAGCTGTACTTCGAGGCCCAGGTGTCGCTGAGTTTCCCGGAGGGATTGACCTTTCCGCTCAGGACGTCGGCCAGGGCATTGCCGGACTCCTGGCCGGCCTGGCCCAGGTCCAGCAGCGCGTCCAGGGCCTGACCACCGGCCGGGTCCTTGGTGGTGCCGTTGACCTGCGGGAAGAAGGACGTGTCGATGATGCCGCCGACGTTGAGGGCGATCACGACGTGCCGGTAGGCGTGACCGATGGCGGCCAGGTCGGCGGATTCGGTGGTGGTCAGCTGGTAGTCGCCGGCGCCGGCGCTGCGGTCGGCGCCTTCCCCGGAGTTACGGGCAACGACGAAGATCGCGGTGTCGGTGGGCTTGGTGGGCTGAACGCTGGCCGGCGAAAGTGGTTGCTCCACCGAGGCATAGTCCACCGCCGGGCCGAACACGGCACCGGTGGCCGAGCTGGGGTACTTGGTGTCGTAGGCGCTGGTCATCGCCGACCAGTAGGCGTCGCTGGTGGTCACCGTGTAGCCGGCGTTCTCCAGCCCGGTGCGGGCGTTGATCGTGTAGCGGTTGTTGACGTTGCCCGATCCGGTGCCGCCCTTCACTGTGGCGTAGGCGCCGACTCCGAACAGGGCGACGGTGCTCCGGGCTGCGATCGGCAGCGCGTGATCATGGTTTTCGAGCAGCACCATGCCCTGGGCCGCGGCCGAGCGGGAGAGCTGCGCGTTCTGCAGTTCCAGCGGGGTGGGGTCGGGATCGGTGGTGGCCGCGATGGCGGTGGTGCTGTTCAGGGCGAGCAGTACCGCGACGGGGATGGCCAGAGACCATCGACGTGAGGCGTTCATGGCGCCGTCCTCTCTGACGGATAACCAACACGTGCGGGCCAAACGCCTGAAATGTACGTCTTGCCCGCAAAGGCGAACGTGATTCGCTTTGGTTGAGCGCTCAGCGGTCCGCCCGCGCCCGGGAGGAGATATCGTTGCTCTCGCTAACTACTTTTGAGGGAGACGCTTGAGCAGCACTGATGACGCCGGCGGCTGGTTCCGGCGGCTGACCCACTGGGTGATGCGTCACCGCCGGCACGTCTACCTGTCCCTGATCGGGGCCCTGGTCGGCGGCGTCTGCCAGACGATCATCCCGCTGGCCGAGCGGGAGATCGTCGACCGGGTCAGCGCCGACCGATCGGCCGGCGTCGGGCCCTGGCTGTGGGTCATGGGGGTGGTCGCGGCGGTCGGGTTCGCCATGGCCTACCTGCGGCGTTACCACGGTGGGCGAGTGGCTCTCGGCGTCCAGTACGACCTGCGCAACGCGATGCACGAGCACCTCCAGCGGATGGACGCCCGCACGCTGGAAGGGATGCCGACCGGTCAGCTGGTGGGCCGGGCCAACTCCGACTCCGCGCTGGTGCAGGGCCTGCTGAACTTCTTCCCGATCATGAGCAGCAACGTGCTCCTGGTCGTGCTCTCCCTGGCCGTCATGCTGGTCCTGGCGCCCCTGCTGGCCCTGGTCGCGCTGGTCACCCTGCCGGTCCTGGCCTGGCTGTCCTACCGCATGCGCAACAACGTCTTCCCGGCCAGCTGGGACGGCCAGCAGCGGGAGGGCGACGTGGTGCAGCTGGTCGATGAGGGCCTGAACGGTGTGCGGGTGGTGAAGGCCTTCGGACAGGAACAGCGTGAGCTCCGGCGGGTGGCCGACGCCGCCCAGACGCTTTACGGCGCGCAGATGCGCGTGGTGCGCCTGCAGTCCCGCTTTCAGCCCGTATTGCAGGTGGTGCCGCCGCTTGGGCAGGTCGGCATCCTGGCGCTGGGCGGCTGGATGGCCATGCACCACCAGATCAGCCTGGGCACCTTCCTGGCCTTCTCCACGTACATGGCCCAGCTGGTCGCGCCCGCGCAGCGACTCTCGAACATCGTCATCGTGGCCCAGCAGGCCCGGGCCGGGCTCGAGCGGATCTTCCAGCTGCTCGACCTTCCTCCGGCGATCGCGGACCGGTCCGGGGCGATCGGGCTTGAGGACGCTCGGGGCGAGGTTGAGTTCCGGGACGTCGGCTTCGAGTACGAGGACGGGGCCCCGGTTCTCGACGGGTTCAGTCTGTCGGTGGCCCCCGGTGAGCGGGTGGCCCTGGTCGGGCCCAGCGGGTGCGGCAAGTCCACCGCGTTGCTGCTGCTCACCCGGTTCTACGACGTGCAGCAGGGCTCGGTCCGGCTGGACGGGCAGGACGTCCGGGACGTCACCCTGGGGTCGCTGCGGGGGGCGATCGGCACCGCCTTCGAGGAGAGCTTCCTGTTCTCCGCGTCGGTCCGGGAGAACATCGCCTACTCCCAGCCGGACGCCTCGACCGAGGACATCCAGGCGGCGGCCCGGGCGGCCGGTGCCCACGACTTCATCCAGCGGCTCCCGCAGGGCTACGACACCCTCGTCGGCGAGCGCGGCCTCACCCTCTCCGGCGGTCAGCGCCAGCGGGTGGCCCTGGCCCGGGCCCTGCTCTACGACCCGGCCGTGCTGGTGCTCGACGACGCGACCAGCGCGGTGGACGCGACCACCGAGGAGGCCATCCACGCGTCCCTGCGCGAGGTCATGCAGGGCCGCACCACGCTCCTGGTCGCGCATCGTCGCTCCACCCTGCACCTGGCCGACCGGATCGTGGTCATGGAGCACGGGCGGGTGGCCGATCAGGGTAGTCACGAGGAGCTGATGCTGAGCTCCGAGCTCTACCGGCAGCTGCTGAGCGGGATGGAGAGCGACGCCGCCGCGGCCGAGGTGGCGCAGCAGATCGGCGCCCCGGCCACCACCGCCTCGGCCTGGGACGGCGGTGCCGTGGCCGGCTCGACCCGGGCGGCGAGCCGGGGTGGCTTCGGAGCACCCAGTCTCGGCACGGGGCTCGGCGGGGGCGGGGGCGGACTGAAGGCGAACCTGGCTCCCACTCCCAAGCTGATGGCCCAGGTCGAGAAGCTGCCGCCGATCAAGGATTTCGTCGCGGTGGACCTGGACACCGATGCCCGACCCGACCCCCGGTTCAGTCTCGCGCGACTCTTCCGGGAGTTCCGGCGTCCTCTGCTGGTCGGTCTGTTGCTGGTGGTCCTGGACTCGCTGGCCACCCTGGCCGGCCCGGTGCTGGTGAAGCACGGGGTGGACGCCGGCGTGCGCACCGGCTCGAGCGCGGTCCTGTTCGGCACGGTCGGCGTCTATCTCGCCTTCACCCTGGCCGATCTGGTCGACCAGATCGGCCAGACCTTCGTGACCGGTCGTGCGGCCCAGAAGGTCATGCTGTTCCTGCGCATCCGGATCTGGGCCCAGCTGCAGCGACTTTCGATGGACTACTACGAGAGGGAGATGGCGGGTCAGATCATGACCCGGATGACCACCGACGTCGACCAGTTCGAGTCCCTGGTCGAGAACGGCGCGCTGGCCGCGGTGGTCTCGCTGGTCACCTTCGTCGGGATCGGCGTCACCCTGCTGGTGCTCAACCTCGAGCTCGGGCTGCTCACCCTGATCGTGGTGATCCCGCTGGCGATTTCCACGGTGTTCTTCCGGCGTCGGGCGAACGTGGTCTACAACCAGGCCCGCGACCTGATCTCGATGGTCAACGCCAGCTTCCAGGAGGGTATTTCGGGGGTCCGGGAAGCCCAGGCCTTCGGTCACACGGCGGCCACGGTCCGCAGCTTCGACCGGGTGAACCGGGACTATCTGGAATCCCGCGCCGGAGCTCAGCGTCTGGTGGCGATGTACTTCCCGTTCAGTCAGTTCCTGGCCGGGGTCGCCGGCGTGATCGTGCTCGGCGTGGGTGCCTCGATGATCCGGGACGGCCGCCTCACCGCCGGTGCCCTGATCGCCTTCGTGCTCTACATCGACCTCTTCTTCTCGCCGATCCAGCAGCTCTCCCAGGTGTTTGACGCCTGGCAGCAGACCACCATCTCGGTCGCCCGGATCGGTGACCTGATGCGCACCGAGAGCCTTACCCCGAACACGGCCGAGCCGGTGCGGCTTGGCGCGGTAGCCGGGCAAGTTGACCTGGAATCCGTCTATTTCGCCTATCCCAAGCGAGAAGCCCGGGGGGCTCGACGCCGAGGACCTCAGGACGCCCGCCTGGTCGAGCCGGCGGTGACCCTCCCGCCGCCCGAGGCGCTGCGCGGAATCGACCTCCGGCTGATCCCGGGGGAGACGGTGGCGCTGGTCGGCGAGACCGGCGCCGGAAAGTCCACTCTGGTCAAGCTGCTGGCCCGGTTCTACGACGTGAACTCCGGCCGGGTCGCCCTCGACGGCCACGACCTGCGCGACCTCGACATCCACGAATTCCGTTCGCACCTGGGCTATGTGCCGCAGGAGAGCTTCCTGTTCACCGGCACGGTCCGGGACAACATTGCTTATGGACGCCCGGATGCGACCGACGCGGAGGTGGAGGCGGCCGCGCGGGCGGTCGGTGCGCACGACTTCGTCGCCGCGCTGGCCGGGGGATACCTGCACCGGCTGGCCGAACGCGGTCGCTCGCTGTCGGCCGGGCAGCGTCAGCTCCTCGCGCTGGCCCGTGCGCAACTCGTGGATCCGGCGCTTCTGCTGCTGGACGAGGCGACTTCGAACCTCGACCTGATCACCGAGGCCCGGGTGAACGCGGCCATGGAACGGGTGACGCACGGCCGGACCACGGTGGTGATCGCGCACCGGCTGCAGACCGCGCGGACGGCTGATCGCATCGTGGTGCTGCACGCCGGGCGGATCGCGGAGGTCGGCGGGCACGACGAACTGGTGGCGGCCGAGGGCCGGTACGCGGCGATGTGGAGGGCGTTCGAGGTTACGTCGGCCTGACCGCCGGCTGCTCCGGCCGGCTCCGGGCACCCTGTCCGCCGCTGTCTCGACGGTCCGATGCATCGACCCTTCCGGGGCCGGGATCAACCGTCGGCGTGCGGGCTGTCGCTACAGCTGTGCGCGGGAATGACGACGTCATTGACCATGGGGACGCACCGCCTGCTCGACTGGATGCCGAAGGGTTCGCCGGTGACCGGTGAATCCTGGCAGGCCCGGCACCGGATCGTCCGGTTCGCGCTGTTCCTGACCGTGCCCGTGCTGGTCGTGACCGGTCTGCTCGGGCCCCGGCCGGCGGCCGAGACACTGGTCCTGTCCGGCCTGATCGCGGCGATCGCCGGGGTGGCCCGGTTCGTGCCCTCCCGGGAGATCACGGCCGAGATCACCAGTTTCGGGCTGATCCTGGCCTCGTTCGTCGGGGTCGAGCTGTCCGGCGGCCAGATCCACGCCCATCTGTTCATCCTGTCGGCGGTGGCCCTGGTCGCTCTCTACCAACGCTGGCTGCCGCTGCTCTACACGATCGCCGCGGTAGGCGTCCATCATTTCGTGTTCGGCCTGATCGCCCCGGAACGGGTGTTCAACCTGTCGATGCACGGTATGGGCGAACACATCCCGACCGACGAGCTGATCGCCATGGTGGTCACCCACGTTGTCGCGATCGCCGTCGAAGTGTTCGCGATCCTGGTCTTCTGGCGGTTCAACGAACAGCTCAGCGACCGCCTGCAGGACACCGTCCGGCAGCTGCGGGGGCGGGAGGAGGAACTCCGGCACCGGGCGACCCACGACGGGCTGACCGGGCTGCCCAACCGCTCGCGGTTCGGCGACGAGGTGACCGGCGAACTCGCCCACGGCCGGGCCTTCGCCGTCCTGATGCTCGATTTGGACGACTTCAAGCCGGTCAACGACGTGCACGGTCACCACGCGGGCGACCAGCTGCTGATCGAGGTGGCGCACCGCCTGGCCGGCTGCCTGGGCCCCCGGGACCTGCCGGCCCGGCTCGGCGGGGACGAGTTCGCGGTGCTGCTGCGGCAAAAGACCGATCTGCACGGCATTCAGCACGTCGCTGACCGGATCATCGCCGCCGTCAGCGAGCCGTTCCACCTCGACGAGGGCGAGGTCAAGGTGACGGTCAGCATGAGCATCGGGATCGCCCGGGCCGACGAGGCGATCTCGGCCGCCGACCTGCTGCGCAATGCGGACTCGGCGATGTACTCGGCCAAGCGGGCCGGCAAGGGCCAGTGGGTGCTCGGCGGGGTGAACGGTCCTCCGGATTCCGCGGACCGGTCACGCTTCCCAGCGCAAGAACGCAATGCTTAAGGGGATCATGGCCACCGGCACCGCCCCCAGAAGCACGATGAATCCGACCAGACTGATCGTGTTCTCGGCGCTGATCATGGTCTGAATGGACAGCAGGCCGGCGGCGCTGGTGATCGGCAGGACGAGGGCGGTCTGCTGGAGCCTTCTTCGCTTGCGGGCACGGGCATGCGCCGGGGTGTTCCTCAGCGCGATCTGAGCCCGGTACTCGGCCCGCCGGGCCCGCAATCGCTTCGTGGGAGCCGGTCGGAGCCCGGCCAGCCAATAAGCCACGAACGGTGAGGCCGGTAGGGCGAGCAACCAGCCGACCCAGAACTCGCCGAACTGGTCCGGATGGGTGGGCAAGAGGTACAGGAACGCGGCCGGGGCGGACGCGATCACCAGCAAGGCGGCGAGGGCGACCGGACCCAGCAGGGGAACCAGGAGAATGATCAGGCACACGGTGGCCTCACCCTCCTTCCGCGGTCGGGCCTCCCGTCAGGTCGACGCCCATCACCGGCCAGGTGTTGGGAACGAAGCCCGCACGTTCATACATTCCCCGGCCGTCCGCCGTCGCGAACAGCCGCGCCCGCACCGGACCCGGCTGACGGCGTCCCCACTGCAGCACCGCCTCGAAAATCGCAGCCGCGTAGCCACGCCCGCGAAACTCCGGGAGCGTCACCACGTTGCTGATGTACAGATCCTGGCCGAAGGGCCGGGCCGGCGTGGGCTGCGACTCGCTCAGCGAACCCAGGGCGCAGGACGCCACTCGCCCATCGGCGTCCACCACATAGAGACAATGGCCCGGATTCTGGATGCGGGCGGTGAACCAGCGCTCGGCGTGGCCGCGCCAGCCCGGATCGGTCTCGGGCACGCCCATGGCGGCGAACATTTCGGTCCTGAGCCCGACCAGGGCCGGGAGATCGGGGAGAACGGCCTCGCGGACGTCGATCATATTTGTGAAGACCGTTCTCAGCCGGCGTGGGTGATTCCCAGCAGACGCGACACTCGCAGGTCGTATTCGCTGATCGCGGGCTCACGATCGGTCGCGGGCAGCGACGTGACCTGCTCCCCGGCCGGCACCTGAGCGGATCGCTCCAGCTCAGCGAGGCTGACCGCGTACTTCGAACGTGCATCCGGCGTCCCCATGCGACCAGTATGCGCGCTCGCACCGGCGCGCACACGCGTGAATTGTCGGAGGTCCCTGTTAGCGTCCGTCGGGTCGATCGGCTGGGGGGATTTCGGTGGCACGTTCACGGGTGGTCGTCATCGGGGTGGCGGTTGCGATGGGCCTGCTCGGTGTGCTGGGCGCCAGTTCCGGCGCGGTGGCTGCCGAGCCGAAGCCCAAGGTGGTCGGGTACTACGCGAACTGGGAGACCTACAACGGCCCGGCCGGTCAGGTGAAGCGGCTCCAGACCAGTGGGGCCGCCGGTCGGCTGACCCACGTCATCTACGCGTTCGGGGCGGTGAAGAACGGCCGCTGCGCGATCGGCGACGCCTACGCCGACTATCAGCAGAAGTTCACGGCCCGGCAGTCGGTCAGCGGCAAGGCCGACCTCTCGACGCAGAAGGTGGCCGGCAACTTCAACCAGCTGCGCCAGCTCAAGAAGAAACACCCGAAGCTGCGGGTGCTGTGGTCGTTCGGCGGGGGCGAGGGCTCGGGCGGATTCGGTCAGGCCACCCGGGACCCGGCCGCCTTCGCCCGGTCCTGCCACACACTGGTCGAGGACAAACGCTGGGCCGATGTTTTCGACGGGATCGACATCGACTGGGAGTACCCGAACGACTGCAACGTCACCTGCGACACCAGCGGGTACAACTCCTACCCCACGCTGATCAAGGCGGTCCGCAAGGCCTTCGGCAAGGACCTGGTGACGTCGGCGATCACCGGTGACGCCTCTCCCGGAGGATCGTTCTGGAGCGCGAACTACGCACAGGGGGTGAAGTACCTGAGCTGGGTGATGCCAATGTCGTACGACTACCACGGCAGCTGGGAACCACAGGGCCCGACTGCTCCGCACTCGCCGCTGGGCACCTACCCGAGCGCCACGTCCAAGGGGTACGACACCAAGACGGTCATCGCTGCCCTGAAGGGCCGGGGCGTCCCTTCCCGAAAAATTCTGCTGGGTGTGCCGTTCTACGGGCGAGGCTGGACCGGGGTCACCCAGACCCGGCCGGGTGGCACTGCGACCGGGCCGGCGAAGGGCACCGAGGAGACCGGCATCGAGGGTTACGACGTGCTGATCAAGACCTGCCCTCCGACCGGCACGGTCGCCGGCACCGCTTACGCCAGGTGCGGGGACAATTGGTGGACCTACGACACCCCGAAAACCATTGCCGGGAAAATGCTGTACGCCAAACATCAGAAGCTCGGCGGGGGGTTCTTCTGGGACTTCTCCGGCGACACGGCCAAGGCGGCGCTGACCAAGGCCATGGCTAAAGGGCTGAAGTAAGTGGGCCGCTCGCCGTCCGGCCCGCTTCGCACTTGCTTGATCGCCGCGGGGTTACCGGTGCGGCCCGGGGGCAGAAACAGCCCGCCCCGCCTCCGCAGAACGGTCGAGCCCGAGCCGGACCCGAGCCTGAGTCAGAGCCGGGATCAGGCCGACGGGACCCGGAAAACTCTTCGCGTCATGGTGACATTCGGAGCAGGATGGCGGGCATGGCATGGACGAACCCGACGAACCCGACGGACCGCCTGGCCCAGCTCCGCGCGCAGCACGCGGCTGGGCAGAAGCAGAAGTTCGTCTTCTTCTGGGGTCATCGCCCCGAGGCGGACGGCCGCGTCGGTAAGGGCTGTTTCAGCCAGTGGTGGCCGTCGCCGTTCACGGTGGACGGCGTCATCTACGCCACGGCCGAGCACTGGATGATGGCCGGCAAGGCACGCCTGTTCGGCGACGAGGAGGTGCTGGAGAAGGTGCTGGCCGCGGGTTCCCCGGCGCAGGCCAAGAAGCTCGGGCGGCAGGTGCGGCGGTTCGACCAGGAGCGCTGGGAGGCGCAGCGTTACGGGATCGTGGCGGAGGGCAACCTGGCCAAGTTCGGCCAGTACCCGCAGTTCGCCGAGGTGCTGGTGACCTCGGGTTCGCGGGTGCTGGTGGAGGCCAGCCCGGTGGACCGGATCTGGGGGATCGGGCTGGCGGCGGACGACGACGCGGTGACCGACCCGGGACGCTGGCGGGGGCTGAACCTGCTCGGGTTCGCCCGGATGGACGTTCGTGAGCGTCTGACCAGCGGGTAAAGGGCTCCGGTGGCCGGGTCGTCCAAGATCCCTAGACTGCGGTTCTCGCAGGACGACCGGTAAGGAGTTGTTTCGGATGGCCACGAAGGTATTGCTGGAGGTCCAGGTCAAGGCCGACGACCTGGCCGCTTCGTACGCCGGTGTGCACGCCACCCTGGTGGAGACCCGCAAGTTCCCCGGGGCGGTGCAGATCGAGGTGATCGCCGACCCCGAGGATCCGTCGAAGCTGGTGGTCCTGGAGACCTGGGAATCGCTCGAGGCGCACGAGAAGTACACCGCCTGGCGGGCGACCGGGGACGGGGTGCCCAAGGAACTGATCGCCGTTCTCGCTGGTGAGCCGGTGACCAGGATCTTCGAGACGCGTCCCGCGCTCTGATCCTCGACCACAGAAGAGAAGGCGGACGGGCCCCGGGCCCGTCCGCCTTTCAGCGCCTCAAGGCATGGCGTCAGCGGATGGCGTCCACTGCGGCGTGCTGTACCGGCAGCCCGGCCGTCCAGCGGTCGAGGTAGGCCGCGTAGTCGGCGATGTCCGCCTCGGTCGGCTCCACCACGACGGCTTCGGCAGCGGCGAAGACGGTTTCGTTGAGCCAGGTTCCGAGGTCGCGGTCGGCAGCGGTGCCGTTGGCGACGGCGCGGGTGTAGGCGGCGAGGAGGGCGATGCCCCAGGAGCCGCCCTCGGTGGCGCTCTCGCCGACCGAGACCGAGGAGCCGACCGCCGAGGCGAGGACCCGCTGGGCGATGCCGCCGGTGCGGAACAGGCCGCCGTGGGCGAACATCGTGTCGATGGCAACACCCTCGGCGGCAAGGGTTTTCATGCCCAGGCTGAGGGTGGCGAACACGCCGTAGAGCTGCGCGCGGGCGAAGCCGGCCAGGGTCAGGTGGGAGCCGGGGGTACGCACGAACAGGGGACGCGCTTCCTCGAGTCCGGCGATCGGCTCACCGGAGAGGAGGTTGTAGGCGAGGAGCCCGTCGGCGTCGGCCCCGGCCTCCAGGGCGCCGCCGAGCACGGCCCCGAAAACCTGGTCCGAGGTGGCCGATACGCCCAAAGCCGCGGCGAACTCCGCGAAGATGCCCACCCACGTCCCTAGTTCGCTGGAGCCGTTGTTGCAGTGGACCATCGCCACCGGCAGGCCCTCGGGCGTGGTGACCACGTCGATCTCGCTGTGCATGGTGGCCAGGGGGCGTTCCAGGACGACCATCGCGAAGATGCTGGTGCCCGCACTGACGTTGCCGGTGCGCTTGCTGACCGCGTTGGTGGCGACCATGCCGGTGCCCGCGTCACCTTCTGGGGGGCACAGAGGGACGCCTGCACGCAGGGTGCCGCTGGGGTCGAGAACGGCGGCCCCAGCTTTGGTGAGCTCTCCTGCCGCGGCGCCGGCAGGCAGTACGGGGGGCAGCAGCTCGGCCAGGCGCAGTTTGGCGCCCTCCGCAGAGGCGAGTTCGTCGAACTTCTCCAGCAGCGCCGCGTCGTAGCCGCCAGTGGCCGCATCGATCGGGAACATGCCCGAGGCGTCGCCTACCCCCAGAACGTTGGTGCCGGAAAGCAGGCGGTGCACGTAACCGGCGAGGGTGTTGAGCGAATGGACGTCGGCCAGGTGCGGTTCGTGGTCCAGCAGGGCCTGGTAGTAGTGGGCCACCGACCAGCGCAGCGGGATGTTCACGCCGAAGGTCTGGGAGAGCTTCTCCGCGGCCGGCCCGGTGTTCGTGTTGCGCCACGTCCGGAACGGCACCAGCAACTCGCCGTCCGCGTCGAAGGCCAGGTAGCCGTGCATCATCGCCGAGACGCCGAGGGCGCCGAAGGTGGTGGGCTGCGTGTCGTACTCCTTGGCGACGACCGCGACCAGGTCCGCGTAGGCGTCCCGCAGACCGGCGTGCACCGCGTCCAGGGAGTAGGTCCACAGCCCGTCGACCAGCTGGTTCTCCCAGGTGGCGGAACCGGAGGCGAGCGCCGCGCCGGCCTCGTCGATCAGCGTCGCCTTGATCCGGGTCGAGCCGAGCTCGATGCCCAGCGCGGTGCGCCCCTCGGTGATGGCGTCCCGCGCCGTTGCCGCCGTCCCTGATGTCATTGCCCTTGTCCCGTCCTTGCCTGCTCTGTCGGCGACCCGCTGCTGCCGATGTGTCGGTTGAACCTCAGCACGTCGGTCGTCGTCGCCGCAACGGCGAAAGTGAGCGGTAAATCCGGACGCTCCTCCGGTTACGTGTCTAAGCTGGGGACCGTCCACCCAGAAGCAGTGAAAGAGGGGCCTTTCATGGATCTCGGGATCCACTACATGACGTTCACCCACCCGGAGTGGGAGACCACCCTGACCGACCGTTTCACCGAAACGGCGCAGATCGCCGATCAGGGCGGGGTCAGCCTGATGACGGTGATGGACCACTGGTTCCAGATGCTCCAGGCCGGCGGTCCGTTCGAGCCCATGCTGGAGGCTTACACCTCGCTCGGCTACCTGGCCGGTGTCACCAAGAACGTCCGGCTGAGCGTGCTGGTCACCGGCGTCACCTACCGGTATCCCGGTCTGCTGGCCAAGACCGTGACGACGCTGGACGTGCTCACCCGGGGGCGGGCGATGCTCGGCATCGGTGCGGCCTGGTACGACCGTGAGCACGCGGCGCTGGGCGTGCCGTTCCCCTCGACCGGCGAGCGGTTCGAGCGGCTGGAGGAGGCCCTGCAGATCTGCCTGCAGATGTGGTCGGACAACGACGGCGCCTACGAGGGCAAGCACTATCAGCTCGCGGAGACGATCAACCTGCCCCAGCCGCCGCGTGGCCGGGTGCCGATCATGATCGGCGGAGGCGGGGAGCAGAAGACGCTGCGGATGGTTGCCCAGTACGCGCAGGCGTGCAACCTGTTCGCGGCCGCCGGTGACGAGGGCCTGGAGACGGTGAAGCACAAGCTGGACGTGCTGCGCGGGCACTGCGAGCGGCTGGGCACCGACTACGACGCGATCGAGAAGACGATGCAGTACCGAGGGGCCACCCTGGACGACGTCGACGGTTTCCTCGCGGAGATGCAGAAGTACAAGGCTCTGGGGATCAACCTGGTCAGCTTTGCGCCCGCGCTCTACACGGACCCGGTTCCGTGGGTCACCGACGTGGTCGAGAAGATCGTCCCCCGGCTCAAGGAGGTCTGAACCTCAGGCGGTGATCATGGAGTTCTGCCCCGCCGCAGAACTCCATGATCACGGCCCGGTCAGGGCTGGAGCCGCTCGGCGATCCGCTTGATCCGCTGCAGCCGGCCGTCCCAGGCCGCCCCCACCTCGGCCAGTTGCCGGGCGGCGCGGGCGAGCTGAGCCTCGTCCACCTCGTAGCGGCGTTCCCGTCCGGCTGGGGTGGCATGCACCAGGCCGACCCGTTCCAGCACGCCCAGATGTTTGGACACCGCCTGCCGAGTCACCGGCAGATGCTCGCTGAGCGACGTCGACGTGCCGCCCTCGGACTCCAGGAGCAGGTTCAGCATCCGCCGCCGGGTCGGATCACCGATTGCCGACCAGAGATCGTCGTCCACCGCAGTGCTCGTCACAGCTGAACGACCCCGGCGTACTTGACCAGGCGGGGGAGGAAGAACTCCCAGCCGCGGACATGGTCGAGGTAGGTCTCCTCGAGCACAGCGGCCTCCCAACCTTGCTCGCGGAACCCGGTCTCGGTGAGCCGCAGCAAGGTGCCGCCCTCGGAAGGCGTCAGTTCGAAGGTCACCAGGAACGAGTTCGTCTCGGTGGCGGGGGCTTCTTCGTTGGCCCAACGGAAGACGAAGCGGCGCGGCGGATCGGCCTCGCAGACCGTCAGGGGCACGGCCTTCGCGTCGGGGCAGGACTGATCGCCGAACTTGAGCGTCCCGGTGGCGCCGGGGACGGGCTCGATGCCCGATGCGTCGTCCGGCCACCACTCCTTCAGGTGCTCCGACGAGGTGATGACCTCGTAGACCACCTCGGGGGTGGCGTCGATCTGGATCTCACGCTCGAGCTTCCCGAATTCCATGGCTCCCCAATCTCGCAACCTTTGGTTGCGCAACACGATAGGGGATGTCCGGGCGACGAGCAACCAATGGTTGCGTGAACCATCCGGATCCCCACCCCGTAGGGCCTGAGTAGGTCCACCGAGAGCAAGAAGGGGCGCATCGATGAGCAGCAATGCACGGACGATGAACACCAAGGCTTTTCGGGCGGTGGCGGCACTGGGGCTGATCGTGGCCGTGGGCCTGGCCACCGCGTCCTCGGCGCAGTCCGCGTCGATCACCACGAACAAAGCCGCCACCACGGACAAAGCAGCCACCCCGAACGGAGCCGCCGTCACGAACACCGCGGCGACGCCGGTTCCGGCCGCGCTGGTGCCGCCGGCGGGTAATCACGAGGTGGCCCGGTTCGCGGCTTCTGGCGTGCAGATCTATCAGTGCGTCGGTGGCGTATGGACGTTTGTCGAACCGGCCGCGTCCCTGGTCGGGTACGAGACCACAAGCCACCGGCCGAACCAGGCGATCCACTTCCGCGGGCCGAGCTGGGAGTCGGTGACCGACGGCTCGCTGGTGGAGGCCAAGTCCATCGCCTCCTCGCCGGTCGACGGCTCGATCCCGCAGCTGCTGCTGCAGGCCGGCACCACCCGGGGCGACGGCGTCTTCGGGAAGGTGACGTACGTGCAGCGGCTGAACACCAAGGGCGGGGCGGCACCCACCAGCACCTGCACCGACGGCGCCACGCAGAGCGTCCGGTACACCGCGGCCTACCACTTCTTCGCCGCCAACGGCTGAGGCCCGGGCACCCGGGGCTGGACCGGTGCGTTAGGGCAGGGGGATCATGCTGCAGAAGGCGTAACGGAGAAGGGTGCGAGCGATGTCGGTTCCGGGGGTGAGACTGGCGGGTCGGCTGGTCGGGGGCGCGATCGACGTGGCCCACGAGCGGGCCCCGGGGTTCTCCGAGCGCGCCTACCGCACGGTGGCCGTCCCGCTGATGCTGGCCGATCCGGCCGCGGCGGCGCAGGCGGTCGAGCAGCGGCTGGACGGCACCCGGACCCGGGTCGCCGAGATGGCGGCCCGGGGTACCGTGCCCACGGCCGGGGCCCGGCGGGTCCGGCGCGACCTGGCCCGCACCCGGACCGACATCGAGCACCTCGCCCCGCGGCTGCCGGTCGTCCAGGCCCGCTGCCTGACCGTGCGCTCGACCTCCTACGACGACGTGCTGCAGAAGCTGTCCGATCCGCCGGTCCGCCGGGGCGGCCAGTCGCCGATCTGGGACGTCGCCGTCCTGGTCGCCGCCCTGGCCGCCTGGATCGGCGTCTTCCTGCTGATCACCAGCCCGTTCAACGCGGCCCTGCTGGGCCTGGTGGCCGGAGTCGGCACCGCGCTGTTCATCGCCCGGATCCGGACCCGCCGGGCCGGCCGGGTGCGGATCGGGGCGCTGGTCGAGGCGCTGGTACGGGCGGACGCGGTGGCGATCGGGCCGACCCCGGCCAGCCTGTCCGGGCTGGACCGGGATCGGCAGGTGCTCGGTGGGCGGGTCCGGGCCTCGGGCCGGCTGGACGAGCGCGGAGGCAACGCGCTGGGCTCGATCCAGGCGCATCTGGACGACCTGCTGCTGCGGCTGGTCGAGGGTGATCTCAAGGCGGACGGCGCGCACCTGGTCCAGGCCACCGTCGAGCGGTACCTGCCGGACACCCTCGAGCCGCTGCTGGCCCTGAGCGACGCGCAGTACGCGGCCCGGGGGCACCTCGCCGCGGCGGAGGTGGCCGATCAGCTGACGTCCATCGACGTGGCCCTGGCCGACCTGGCCCGGCGCCCGTCCCGGGTCAACCCCGAGCAGCAGCTGTTCCGGCAGGGCGAGTTCCTGCGCTCCAAATTCGGCGGCTGACCCGTTCGCTGCTTCAATCAGCGGCCATGGCGAAGCTCATGGTCTACACCGGCCCCACGTCCGAGTCGGCTCCGGGCACCCGCACCGGCGGGGTCCCGCTCGTACCGGAGGGTTTCGCCTGGCCGTCCTGCGCCACCTGCGAGGGGCCGATGCAGTTCCTGGCCCAGCTCGAACTGGGCCCGGACCGGTTGTTGTCGATCTTCATGTGCCAGAACGACCCGGGACTGTGCGAGGAGTGGGACGCGACCGCGGGTGGCAACCACGCCTACGTCTTCACCTCCCCGACCCTGACCCCCGCGACCGTGCCCACCACGGGCGTCCCCTTGTTGGAGGAGACGTGTGCCGTGCGCATCGAGGAGGTTGGGGGCGCTGATTACGACGAGGCGCGAGCGGTTTTCGGGCGGCAGGCCGAGGGCGGGCCGCGGATCGTGCCGGGGCAGCTCGGTGGTGAACCGTCCTGGCTCCAGGGCGACGAACAGCCCAGCTGTGAGACCTGCGGCCGGCCGATGAGCTTCGCCGCGCAGCTGGAAGAGGGCCACAACCACCGCACCGCGGCCAACTACGGAGGCGGCAGCGCGTACGCCTTCCACTGCGCAACCTGCGCAACCGGAGCCTTCCTCTGGCAGCAGTGATCCGATGCGGCCGGGATCTTCGCGGATTCCGCCGCAGACTTCTCATGACTCATGGTAGATGAATGACTACCCAGAGTAGGTAGCGCTCTTGGCTGCCTGCGCCTCGGGTTCCGTCCACCTCACCAGGAGATCTGAATGGTCCGGAAACGCCTGGCGGTGCTGAGCCTGCCGGTCGCTCTCGCGCTCGCCGTCCCGCTCGCCACCCTGGCCCTACCCGCGAGTTCCGTTGTGGCCGCGCCACAGTCGAAGCCGCGCACGGCCGCGCCTGACATCACTATGGGCACTCACGCCCCGAACCTGGTCGACGGCAAAAAGGTTGACACTCCTTCGCATTACACCGCCCCACTCCGGTCCCGGGCGCTGAAGCGGGCCGCCGCTGAGCAGACGCCGGCGATCGGGACGGTGCGCCAGTGGGTCGCCGACGACGAAGAGAACGGCTACTACCGCAAGGACTACACGCTGCGCGCGGTCGGCGATCACATCGAGGTGTGGGTCGCGAACGATCTTGCGTTCCCCGCCGGTGACTGCCGCAACGCGGTGCCGGGCACCACGACGGTGACCGATGCTCAGGTGCAGGAACTGGTCAACCAGTTCGACACCAACATGTACCCGAAGGAGACCAAGGCCTTCAGCACTCCGCCGGACCGGGACGGTTCCGCTGCCGTTCTCGGGCCGGACAAGAACGGTCACGGCGGGGTCTACACCGGCGGGGGCGAGAAGACCGTCACCCTGGTGGACAACGTCCGCGACGACAACTACTACGACTTCCCGGCGAACCAGACCTACATCGCCGGATTCTTCTCGTCGTACCTGACCGAGTTGTTCGACCGGAACACGATGACGATCGACGCCTACGACTGGACGCATCGCACCACCGCGAACCCGGCCGACGCCTCGACGAACGACCCCTGCACCAACCGCCCCGCTCGTCCCTGGCTCTACGAAGGGGTTTTCGGGCACGAGTGGCAGCACCTGCTGCAGTACTACACCGACCCGAGCGAGGTCACCTGGGTCAACGAGGGGCTGTCCGACTTCGCCATGGAGCTGGACGGGTACATCAACGCCCGGGCGACGGTGGCCGACCCCGGCTTCGACAACCACCTGATCTGCTACCAGGGCTACGGCACGGTGCCGACGGCCTACAACCCCATCCCGTACGACTGCGGGGGAGCGCAGAACTCGCTCAACCTGTGGGGGGAGGACACTGACAACGCAGGCTCGGTGCTGGCCGACTACGGCGAGGCGTTCTCGTTCATGCTCTTCCTGTACGACCGTTACGGCGTCGACTTCATGTCCGCGCTGCACCGCGACGGCGCGCATCAGGGGCTGGACGGCGTTTCCGCCCAGCTGAAGAACCGAGGCGTGAAGGACGTGTACAGCGTGCTGCACGACTTCCAATCCGCCACCTTGCTGGACGCGTTCCTGGACGCCGACAAGAAGTCCAAGCTCTCCGGGATCGCCAAGTCCCAGGTGGTCAGCAAGAGCCTGAACGCCTCGGTGAACCTCGAGAACCCGCAGTCCTATGCCGATCCGGGGGCTGCGCCCAACGGCGCCGACTACGTCCCGATCCGCAAGGACGGCAAGAACCTCTCCGGCCAGGATCTGCGGTCCATCACCTTCGAGGGTGCGCGAACCCTGCCCGCTCTGCCCCTGGCCTGGAAGATCGTGAACAACGACCCGGACCGCCCGGGCAACCCGGTGTTGTTCTCCGGCAACGACAACAACACGGACGCGTCACTCGTCACTCATGTTTCGGTTCCCACCACGGATCCGACGCTGCGATTCCTGGCCAAGTACGGCGCCGAGGCGACGTACGACTACGGGTACGTCACCGTGTCCACGGACGGCGGGAAGACCTACAGCGCACCGATCCCCGGTAACCACACCGTCCCGGACGGCCCGCTCGGGGCGGGCCTGAACGGCACGACCTCCGGGTTCGAGCCCGAGCAGTACGACCTTTCGGCCTACGCCGGCCAGGACGTCCTGGTCAGCATCCGGTACGTCAGTGACGCCGGGGTCAACGAGGGTGGCCTGCTGGTGGACGACCTGAGCGTCGGCACCACGGTGATCAGCGACGGTTCCAGCCTGGACCCGTTCGACTCCCCGACCGAGATCGTGCCGACCGCGGTGCACAACTGGAACGTGCGCCTGGTCGGCCTGGACGCCCAGAAGCACCAGGCGATCCAGCTCATGATCAACGGCAAGTTCGACTTCGATCTCAAGGGCGACAAGCGGAAGATCGAACGGCTGCAGGGCTTCGACCAGATCGTGGCGATCGTGGCCTACGACGAGCCGACCGAGCAGGTCCAGCAGTACGCGCCCTACACGCTCACCGTGAACGGGGTGGTCCAGCCGGGCTGATCAGGGCTGGTTGAAGGGCGGTGCCCGCGGTTCCTGGCCGCGGGCACCGCCCTTCACCTCACCTGGAGGGGCCGCATCATGTCGTGGTCCTCGTGGTGCAGTTCGTGGCAGTGCCAGACGTAGTTGCCCTTACGGTCGAACGTGGCCACCAGCCGGGTGATCTCGCCCGGGTAGCAGATCACCGTGTCCTTCGGGCCGCGTTCGAAGGTCTCCGGGCTGCGGCGCTTTCCGGTGCCGGTGACCGTCACCATCGCGCCGGAACCGCCGTCGGACATGGCCATCGGCGTGCTGGTGAAGCTGAACGGGGCCCGGTCGAGCACCTTGAAATGCACCAGGTGCAGGTGGATCGGGTGGGCGACCAGGCTGGTGTTGTGGATCTCCCAGATCTCGGTCGCCCCCTTCTTCACCACCTCGGTGACCTTGTCCATCCACTCAAAGGTGCCGCCGCCCAGCGTCCCCAGCATCTCCATGTCCCGGCCGCGGCCGTCGGTACCCCGGAAGATGATCAGCTTGCGGGTGTTCGTGACCTTCGGCGTGGTCAGCACCGCCCCCAGGGTCGTCCCGGCCCTGACCGAGCCCTTGGGGGTCTTGCTCAGGGCCTTGCGCACCCGGAACCGCAGGACCAGGGCGGTGGACGCCTTGTCGGCCGCCACTCCGTCACCGAAGGCGACCCCGCTGGGCCGGTTGGTGACGTTCCCCGCCGCGTCCGTGAAACCCATCAGCGAGCCGTCGATCCCGGCGTTCGTCACGGTCACCGTCGTGTTCTTCTTCATGCCGGTGAAGTCGACGATCACGTCGTACCGCTCTCCGGGGGCCAGCGGCAGCGTGGTCGCGTTCACCGCGGTCCGCATCAGGCCCAGATCGTTGCCGATCACCAGGAAGGGCTTGCCGTTGCTGAGTTTCAGCACGTACATCCGCGAGTCCGAGCCGTTCACCAGGCGCAGCCGGTACTTGCGGGGCTGCACGTCCAGCACCGGCCAGGGCACCCCGTTGACCGTGACGAAGTCGTAGAACACCGAGGGCTCGATCCCACCGCCCGGATTCGTCTCGGTCTGCATGAACAGCTGGCCGTCGTCGGTGAAGGCCCGGTCCTGGATGATCAGCTCGCGCTCGTACGCGGCCGCCGGCAGCACGTGATCGGCGATCAGGTCCCGCTCACGCTTGTCCCGCAGCAGGTAGGTGCCCGCCAGCCCGGCGTAGACGTTGAGCCGGGTAATGCCCATGGTGTGGTCGTGGTACCAGAGCGTGCCACCGGTCTGGCTGTTGTCGTAGGTGGAGACCGCCTTCATCCACATCGAGCCCTTGCGGCCGTTCTGCGTGGCCCAGGCCATCGGGTAGCCGTCGCTCTCCCACTCGGCGTGCGCGCCGTGCAGATGCGTGACCAGCGGCTTCTGCCCGGCCGGCAGGGCCCTGACCTCGGCGTCGAGCAGCGTCGCGTCGACCGGCAGGAGGTGCCCGCCGGTGGCCGTGATCTTCTTCGTGCCGGTGGGCAACCGGTTGCGCCAGGTGATGTGCACGGTCTTGCCGGCCGTCGCCTCGATCGTGGGTCCGGGCCAGGACGGCTTCTTGCCCGCGATGCCGTAGCCGTAGAGCTTCGTCTTCGGATAACCGGTGAGCACCTGCTGGGTGAACTGCGTCGCGTCCACCGTCACGCTGGTCTTCTTCGTGGTGAAGGTGAACCGGGAGGGCTTCGGCAGCGCCTTGGTGAACTTGCCGCGGTAGCTCGCCCCCGACAGCCGGCTCGCGGCCCGCGCCGAGGCCTGGAAGGCGGCCTGCGGCGCCACCGCGACCACCCCGATCGCGCCCATCATCCTGAACAACTGCCGCCGGCCGAGTTCCATCCGCCCCACCCACTAGTCCACCGGTTTGTGCGGGGAAGCGTCGTCCACTTCAGTTCCCCCGTCAACCCTGACGTTTCGGGAGTATCCACTCCCTACCACGCCGACCTATGCGGCCACCACGGACCGGTTACGGCCCTCCGCCTTGGCCCGGTAGAGCAACCGGTCGGCCTGAAGCACGGCCTCGTCGGGACTGAGATCCCCGGCGTTCACCAGCACCGCGCCCAGTGAGGCGGTGACTTCCAGCGCGCGTCCACCGCCGATGTCGATGGGAGATCCGGCCAGGGCGACCCGGAAGCGGTCGGCGACCTGCTGGGCATTCTCGCGCGAGACGCCGGGCAGGATCGCCAGGAACTCCTCGCCACCCCAGCGGGCCAGCACGTCCGAGCCCCGAAGCACCGCGGAGAACCGGTTCGAGGCCTCCCTCAGGACCAGATCCCCGACGTCGTGCCCGTAGGTGTCGTTGATCCGCTTGAAGTGGTCGAGGTCGAGCAGGACGACGGCGGTCCCGACCCCGGGCCGGTCCTCGGCCAGCCGCTCGGCGACGGTCATCTCGGCGAACCGGCGGTTGTAGAGCCCGGTGAGCCCGTCGGTGGAGGCCAGCCGTTCCTGCTCCTCCAGGGCGGTCTCGAGGTCACGGGCCAGCCGGGACATGGTGCGGGTGCTGACGTGGGCACGGGCCGCGAGCCCGAGGATCAGCACGACCGCCAGCACGATCGGGCCCATGCTCAGGTGGGCGCTGCGGTTCTGCGAGGCGGCCCAGCCCAGGATCGCGCCCATCGCCGCGACCGACGGCACCATGCCGAAGTCCAGGGCGATCCGGCGCGAGCGACCGGAGTCCTCCTTGCCGTACCAGGTCTCGCCGAGCGCCCCGAGCGCGAAGAACAGCGCGGTCGGCAGGTAGATGCACTTGCTCAGGGCGGCCGAGAAGACGATGTCGTAGGTCGGCAGGACCGCCAGCAGGATGTCGCCGACCAGGCTGAACCCGATGCCGGTGACCACGGCCAGGACCGGCCAGGCGATCCGGACGCTGCCGCTGATCGCGATGGACAGGAACAGCATGAGGAAGGCGATGTCCATCAGCGGGTAGGCCGCGTAGACCAGGGACCCGGCATTGACCCCGCCGCTGATCTGCGGGTGGACCAGGAGTTCCCAGCCGGCGATGCAGATCGCGGCGCAGACGATCAGGCTGTCCAGTTGGCCGCGCAGTTGCCGGAGTCCGTTGAAGTCGCCGATCCCGACGGACGCGGCCGCGACCATCAGGGCATAACTGATCAGGAGGGAGTAGTCGCCGACGGAGGGGACCGGGATCGTCCAGCCGCGCCAGTCGGCCAGGCCCCAGTAGATCTCCGGGAAGAGCCAGAACAGGTTGGTGCCGGCCATCAGGATCCAGAACCGGCGCCGGGCCGGGGCCCCGTGCCGGACCGCCAGCACCGAGGTGACCAGGGCGGCGAACACGGCCAGGGCGTAGATCAGGTCGTCCCGGAGCAGGCGGACGACCTCTAAGTGCTGAGTCAGCGGACTCAGGGCGGTGAAGGCTCCCCAGAGGGCCAGGATGCTGAGCAGGGCCCGACCCCACCAGACCCGGCTGGCGCTGCGCGGAGCGGCGGTGACCGGCATGCCCATTGCATCGACATCCAAGGACGTGGCATTAGGCGTGCCGGTTACCGATCGTGACGGCGGACCAGACTTTCACCCGCCTGCCACACCGGCCGCGGTTGCGACCAGGATGACCGTCTTGCCGGGAAGTTTCCCCTTGCCCGCTTCCTCATGGACGGCCGGAAGTTCGGCCAACGGGCGGCGGTCGACGACGTGGAGCCGCAGCCGGCCGTCGTCGATCCGGCTGACCAGGTCGGCCAGATGGGCCGCGTCGGGGCCGACCCACACTCCGGCCGTGCGCACGGCACGCTCCTCATCGGCCGGCACCGGCCCGGCGGAACTCACCACAATGCCCCCGTCGGCCACGTAGGGGGTCAGCTTGGCCAAGTCCTCGGGGGCCAGCCGGACGTGGTTCACGACCACGTCGAAAGGGCCGCCCACGGCGGCCGGCCCGGCGTCGAGATCCAGCGGGCCCACCACTTTCTCGGCGCCGTACTCCCGCAACCGGTCGGCGTGCTGCGGTCCGTCGACCGCGGTCACCTTCGCCCCGGCGTCCGCCGCGAGCTGGACCACGAGACTGCCCACGGCTCCGCCGGCCCCGTTGACCAGTACGGTCTGGCCGGCCGCGATCGAGGCGAGTTCGACGGCGGCCTGCCGGGCCGCGAGTCCGGTCAGGGGCAGGGCCGCGGCATCCGCCAGTTCGACGGTGCGCGGAGCGGCGGTGACCAGGTCGGCCGCCAGCACCGCGAACTCGGCGGCCCCGCCGTGCGCGTCCAGCGGGAACATCGCGATGACCGGATCGCCCACCTCCAGGCCGCTGACCCCGTCTCCGAGCCCGGCCACGGTCCCGGCCAGGTCGAGCCCCGGGGTGATCGGCAGGGGGGTGGGGATCATCTCCGCGAGCACGCCGAGCCGGATGTGGTCGTCGACCGGGTTGAACGACGTGGCCGTCACCTTCACCAGGACCTGGCCGGGGCCGGGGACCGGGCGCTCGACCTCCTCGTGGCGCAGGACCCCGGTGCTGCCGAACTCGTGGTAGCGGATCGCCTTCACGGCACTCTCCTTCTCGTCGATGCTTCCGTGGAACTTGCCTAGGCAAGTGTCAGGAGTGTGCTCTGAGTTGCCTGGGCAAGTCAAGGTGGGGGAAGTAGGCTGCGCTCATGACGGATTCGCCCCGGTGGCTCGACGACGATCAGCAGCAGGTCTGGGCGGATCTGCGGACGGTGGTGATCGCGCTGCCGGCGCTGCTGGACCGCCAGCTGGAACGCGACGCCGGGATCTCGAACTTCGAGTACAGCGTGATGGCGCGGCTGTCCATGACCGAGACGCTCACCATGCGGCTCAGCGACCTGGCGGTGGAGTGCAACAGCACCCTGCCCCGGCTGTCCAAGGTGATGGCCCGCTTCGAGCGCAGCGGCTGGGTGCGGCGTTTTCCGGACCCGGACAACGGCCGTTACACGCTGGCCGAGCTGACCGCGGCCGGCCGGCAGAAGGTCGAGAACAGTGCCCCGGGGCATGTGGAGGAGGTGCGACGGCTGGTTTTCGAGCCGCTCAGCCCGGCCCAGCAGCGCCGGCTCGGCGCCGCGCTGGCCCAGGTGGCCAAGGTGGTGCGGGAGAGCCTCGAGGACCGCTGACGGGGGAGTAGCGGATCAGGGGTGGAGCACGACTTTGCCGCTGATCGTGTGGGACTCGGCCAGGGCGAATGCCCGGGCGATCTCGGTCAGCGGGAACTCGGCGCCGACCTGGGCGGTCAGATCGCCCTTTTCGAGGAGATCGAACACTGCGGTCAGGTCTTCGCGCAGGCGGCTCCGGAAGGCCGCAGGGCGCCGACGGCCGGCCCAGAAGTTGTAGAAGTGGGCGCCCCGGCCGGTCGGCAGATAGTTCCAGACGGCCAGCCGAGCGATCATTTTGAGGATGGGCAGCTGTGAGTTGCCGGCCTCGTCCTTGGTTGCCGCGGTGCCGTAGGAGACCAGCGTCCCGCCGCGGCGCAGCAGCCTGTAGGAGTCCGCGATGGTGGGGCCGCCGACGTGGTCGAAGACGGCGTCGACCCCGTCGGGGGCGAGTTCGCGGATGCGGGAGTACATTTCGGGGTCCCGGTAGTCGACGGGCGTGGCGCCGAGGGTGCGCACCATGTCGTGATGGCGCGGGGATGCGGTACCGATGACGGTGATGCCGTGGTGGCGGGCCAGTTGGACGAGGGTGGAGCCGACCCCGCCGCTGGCTCCGAGCACCACGATGGTCTGCCCGGCGCGCAGTTTCGCGACCCGGAACATCATCTGCCAGGCAGTGATGCCGTTGACCACGACGGTCTCGGCGGCGGCCGGGTCGATCGCGGCCGGGACCTCGATCAGGTCGGCGGCCTCGAGCAGGACGTGACTGGCCCAGCCCCCGGTCTTGGTGACCGCGGCGAAACGCCGGCCGGTCAGGCCGGGGTCGACCTCCGGGCCGGTGGCCTCGACGATGCCGATCAGGTCGTAGCCGGGCACGAAGGGGAAGGCGGGCTGGTCGTAGTACTTGCCCCGGCGCATCTGCTGCTCGGCGAACGAGATCCCGGTGGTCTCCACCTTCAGCAGAACCTGACCGGCGGCGGGCGCCGGCAGCTTACGGGTGCGGATCTGCAGGCCGGACGGCTCGACCAGGCCGGGCAGGACGATCTCGGTGGCAACGGTGCTGTTCACGACGATCTTCTCCTTGCGGTGGGGGTATGAGTTAGAACGTATAACGAAGTTAGTGGTTGTAGCAAGAGCAACTGTCCATTACGGTTGCTGCATGCCCACCGCCGCATCCGACGCTCCCGGCGTCACCCGCCCGCCCAGCCGCCGTGAGCTGACCCGGGCGCGCACCATGGAAGAGATCAAGGAGCACGCGCTGGCCCAGATCGCGGCCAGTGGCCCGGAGGCGCTGTCGCTGAACGCGATCGCCCGGGCGATGGGCATGTCCGGGCCCGCGCTGTACCGGTACTTCGCCTCCCGCGAGGATCTGCTCGGGGAACTGGTCGCCAACGGCTACGACGATCTGGCCGACGCCATGACCCAGGCGGTCGAGGCCGGGCAGGCGGCCGGCCGGCCCGCTCCGGACCAGGTCCGGGCCCTCGGGCAGGCCACCCGCACCTGGGCCCGGGCCCAGCCGCACCGCTACCGGCTGATCTTCGCCACCCGGTACGGGTCCGGTTTCACCGCCCCCGAGCGCACCGTTCCCGCCTCGCAGCGGGCCATGTCGGCGATTCTTTCCGCGCTGTCCGGGGTGCAACCGCAGTGGCAGCGCGAATGGTCCTCCACCGCGGAGCTGGACGCCCAGCTCCGGACCTGGATCTCCCGGAGTTCCGAAGGGCCGGTCCCGCCCGAAGGGCTGCTCCAGGCCGGCATCCTGCTCTGGACCCGGCTGCACGGCGTGCTCAGCCTCGAACTGGAAGGCGTGTTCGCCTCGATGGGCATCGACGCCGGCCTCCTGTACGACCAGGAGATCGAGCGCTTCGTCAGCCTCTGACCGCCGCCATGGGGAATGATGCCGGGATGATCAGACCGGTTCCGTTCGACCCCGAGCTTCGGCCCCACATCGTCTTCGCTCCACCGCCTTTGACCGCGCCGCGCCTGGCCGAGCTGCGGGCCGAGGACGCCACCGAGGTGCCGTCGACGCAGGCCCTCACCCGAGGCGGCCGGATCGATGTGCAGGAGCGACCGGTCGACGGGCACCCGGGAGTGAGCGTGCTGATCTGCGCGCCGACCGGGACCGGGGGCCCGCGTCCGGCGATCTATCACACGCACGCCGGCGGGATGTTCAGCGGAGACCACCGGATCGTCCTCGACCCGTGGCTGGACGAGGTCGAGGCGCTCGGCGTCTCGCTCGTGTCGGTCGCCTACCGGCTGGCTCCCGAGCACCCTTATCCGGCCCAGATCGACGACGTCACCGCCGGTCTGCGGTGGATTGTCGAGCACGCGGCCGAGCTGGAGATCGATCCGGACCGGATCATCGCGGCGGGAACCAGCGCGGGCGGCGGGCTCACCGCCGCGCTCGCCCTGACGCTGCGCGACACGGGAGGCCCGCGCCTGCTCGGTCAGCTGTTGCTGTCTCCGATGCTGGACGATCGGAACGACAGTCTCTCGGTGCGTCAGATGGAGGGCCTGGACGTTTGGGACAGCAGCTGGAACGGGTTCGGCTGGAGCGCGTTGCTGGGTGAAGAGCGCGGTGGGCCGCACGTTTCGCCCTACGCGGCTCCCGCCCGCGCAACCGACGTCTCCGGCCTGCCCCCGGCCTACCTGGACGCCGGTTCGGCCGAGTCGCTGCGGGACGAGGTGGTCGCCTACGCCGGCCGGATCTGGCAGAGCGGTGGTCAGGCCGAACTGCACGTGTGGGACGGAGGCTGCCACGTCTTCGACTGGATCGTCCCGGACGCCGGGATCAGCCGGGCGGCGCGGGCGGCCCGTCGGGCCTGGCTGGAGCGCATCCTGGCCTGAGCGTGGTGCTCAGTTCTCCTTGTGCAGGAGACCGGTGACCTCCTGCCGGAGGCCGAACGTGGGGCCGCCGACCAGGTCCCAGGCCCGGTAGACGCCGATCAGGAAGCAGACCACCACCAGGATGGCCAGGCTGCTGACCCGGTCGGCGTCCTGCGGCCGGTGGTTCAGCCGCAGGCCGTCGGAGAGCTGGAAGCCGAAGACCACGGCCAGACCGACCAGGAAGACCGCCTCGTGCACCCGCCGGGAGATCAGGATGTGCAGGCGGCCCAGTGAGATCAGGGTGGCCAGGACGAACGCCAGCCCGGCGCAGGCCACCGCGATCGCCGCCGGGGCCAGCTTCTGGCCCGGGATCAGGGCGAACAGCGAGATCGTGAGGGCGTTCACGAACGAGGTGAGCGCGGCGCGGGCCCGCACCCGGTGCAGCGGGGCCGAGGTGTTGGTGTCCGCGAAGCGGGCCTCGGACACGGTGATCGCGACGAACAGCAGTCCGATCAGGGCGCCCGCCACCCCGGCGCTGGCCACGAAGAAGTCCGTCAGGTCGTCCGGCGTCATGCCTGGGTTCCTCCTCCGTAGCCCGGCCGGCCGATAGGGGCCGCTCAGTCCGGCGGCACCCTATCCGAGCCGCCGGCTACTTCTTGGTGCCGAAGTCCTGGGTCCACCAGACCGCGCCCTTGGCGTCGATGAAGGCGCCGACCCCGATGTTGGTGAACGAGCAGTTGATGATGTTGTCCTTGTGCGGCTTGTCCTGCATCCAGCCGCTGGAGGTGTAGGTGGTGTTCCCCTTGGTGAACTTGCCGCCGTACATCACGTCGTGGGCGTTGACGAACCACACGCCGCCGGCCCCGCCCGCGGCGTTCTCGCCGATGCTGGTCCACTTCTTGTAGCCGGCCTTGGTGAAGCGGGTGCCCAGGTCGTCCTCGCCGGCGAACTGGTGGCCCTCGGCCTGGTTCTTGGCCTCGACCTTGGAGTGCGCGAGGGCGGCCTTCATCAGCGCCTTGTTCTTCTTCACCGGGGCGCAGCCGGCCTTCTTGCGCACCCGGTTGGTGTAGACGATCACGTTCTTCTGCATCTTCTTCTGCCGCGCGATCCGCTTGGCCTTCTTGGTGTCCGCGGCCTGAACGGTCTTCACGGTCTGCACGGTTGCCGAGGGCGCGGTGGTCCCGGCTGCCGAGGCCGGGGACGGCTGGGTGCTCGCGGGGGAGGCGGTCGCGGCGGAGCGGCCGAGGAACAGGCCGACGACCACCAGCAGGGCGACCGGCAGGGCCAGCAGCGAGAGGCGGTGCGGGGTGAACCGCGACTTACGGAGCGTGATCACGTGACTCCCAGGCAGATTCGGCGAACAGCAGGCGACAACGTACCGGCCCGATCGGTCCGGTCGAGCACCCGGCGGCCTCCGCTCGAGAAGCTTTACCTGGGCTTGGACCTCGTTTAATTGCGCGAGTGCCAAAGTCTGCTTTGGGGGGATTTCGATGAGACGTATCTGGCTGGTTGTCGGGGGGGCAGTGCTGGCGGTCGCCGTGCTCCGCCCTTTTGTGGCGAGCGCCGAGAATCCGCAGACCGATCTGACGGTGACAGCCTCGGCAAAGACCGAGGTGGTGGGCTACTACACCAACTGGGCCACCTATCGCGGCGCCCCCGGTCAGGTGAAACAGCTCCAGACCAGCGGCGCCGCAGCCGAACTCACGCACCTTGTGTACGCCTTCGGCACGGTGAAGAACGGCCGGTGCGGGGTCAGCGATGCCTATGCCGACTATCAGAAGCGGTTCACGGCCGGGCAATCGGTCAGCGGCAAGGCCGACACGTCCGCGCAGAAGGTGGCCGGCAACTTCAACCAGTTGCGCCAGCTGAAGAAGAAGCATCCGCGGCTGCGGGTGCTGTGGTCGTTCGGGGGCGGCGCCGGATCGGCCGGGTTCACCAAGGCCGCCGCCAATCCCCGGGCCTTCGCCGCCGGGTGCCGGGCCCTGGTCGAGGACAAGCGCTGGGCGGACGTTTTCGACGGCATCGACATCGACTGGGAGTACCCGAACGCCTGCAGCTCGACCTGCGACGCGAGCGGGTACAACGCCTACCCGTCGCTGCTGCGGGCGGTCCGCCAGGCCTTCGGGAAAGATCTGGTCACGTCGGCGATCACCGGTGACGGCCGGGCCGGGGGCATGCTGGCGAAGGCCAACTACGCGCTCGGCGCGAAATACCTGAACTGGCTGATGCCGATGTCGTACGACTACCACGGCACCTGGGAGCCGAAGGGCCCGACCGCACCGCACTCGCCGCTGGGCAGCTACCCGACCGCGACCGTGCGGGGGTACGACTCCAAGAGCGTCATTGCCGCCTTGCGGAGTCAGGGCGTCCCTTCGAAGAAACTCCTTCTCGGGGTGCCGTTCTACGGGCGCGGCTGGACCGGGGTCACGCAGACGCGGCCCGGTGGGTCGGCCACCGGGCCCGCGAAAGGCACCCGTCAGGCCGGCATCGAGAGTTACCGCGTGCTGGCCACGAAGTGCCCGCCCAGCGGCACGGTCGGGGGCACCGCGTACGCCCGGTGCGGCACCAACTGGTGGAGCTACGACACCCCGAAAACCGTGGCCGGGAAGATGAAGTACGCCAAGTCCCAGAAGCTGGGCGGGGCGTTCTTCTGGGACTTCTCCGGTGACACGGCCAAGGCCGCGCTGACCAAGGCCATCGCCAAGGGTCTCGCCTAGTCACCCAAGGGTGACGGGACGGACGTCCCTCATTGACCGTTCCTGCCCCTGTGACCTGCGGAACACCTGCGCTCCCGAACTGGACAGCGATGTCATCAAGCGATGTCATTGGTTGATGACAAGTGCATCGCTCTGCTGACGACGTCGTCCGGGAGAAGAGCACGGACGGCGTAGCAGCAGAGAGATCAGGCGAGTCAGCGTGACGAACGGCCAGCTTCCTCCACCCATCGTGCTCGACGAGAACAGCCTGCGGGGGCGGCTGCTGGTTCCGGTGCTGGCCTTCGTCGGCCTGCTCCTGGCGCTGATCAGCAGTCTCGGCGCCCCGCTGATCCCGAGCATCGCGGGCGACTACGGGGTCTCGCTGAGCACCGCCCAGTGGGCCCTGACGATCACGCTGATGGTCGGTGGGATCAGCGCCCCGGTGATCGGGCGGCTGGCCGACGGCCCGCACCGGCTGCGGGTGCTGATCATCGCCCTCACCGTCCTGGTGCTCGGCTGCGTCCTGGCCGCCCTGCCCTCCACCGTGTTCGGCCTGTTCCTGATCGGCCGGGCGATGCAGGGTCTCGGGCTGGCCCTGCTGCCCCTGACCATGGGCGTGGCCCGCGACCACCTGGCGCCGCACCGGGCCCGCTCGGCCCTGGCTCTGCTCTCGGTGACCTCGGTGGTGGGGCTCGGCCTGGGGTACCCGTTCACCGGGATCATCGCCGAGCACCTGGGGTTCCGGGCCGGCTACTGGGTCGCCGGCGGCCTCTGCCTCCTGGCCCTGGCCGTGTCGGCGGTGGTGGTCCCGCGCAGCAGTCACCGCCACGCCGTGCCGTTCGATCTGCCCGGGGTGGTGCTGATGGGTCTGGGCCTGGCCGCGCTTCTGCTGGGTATCAGCAAGGGTGAGGACTGGGGCTGGGCCGACGCGAAGATCCTGGGGCTGTTCGGGGTGGCGGCGATCGTGCTGGCCGCCTGGGTCGCCTACGAGCTGCGGGTCGAGCAGCCCCTGGTGGACCTGCGGCAGTTGCGCCACCGCACGGTGCTCAGCGCGGACGTCACCGCCCTGCTGGCCGGCATGGGCCTCTACATGCTGCTCTCGATGATCATCCGCTACGTGCAGACGCCGACCTCGATCAGTTACGGACTGGGCGCCTCGGTGGTGGTGGCCGGCCTGGCCCTGCTGCCGATGTCCGCCGCCAGCTTCCTGCTCAGCCGGATCGTGCCGGGCCTGACCCAGCGGCTCGGGGCCGCCCGGGTGCTTCCGGTGGGGGCCCTGCTGTTCGCGGCCAGCCTGGTCCTCTTCGCTCTGGAACGGGACCACCTCTGGGAGATCTTCGTGGTCATGGGGATCACCGGGGTCGGCACCGGCTGCCTGTTCGCGGTCATGCCGCGGATGATCGTGACGGCCGTGCCGGGGGAGGAGACCAGCAGTGCGCTGGCCCTGAACCAGGTGCTGCGCAGCATCGGTTACTCCATTGGCAGCGCTACCGGCGCGACCATCCTGGCTGCTCACACGGCGGTCGGACAGACCCTGCCGGACAACCGGGGCTACTCGGTGGGGGCCTGGGTCGCGGTCGGCCTGTGCCTGGTGGCGGCGGTGGCGGCCTGGTGGCTGCCGGCCTCGACCAGCACGCCCAGCGCGGCGGAGGAACTGCTGATCGAGGAGAGCACCGACGCGGCGATCGGCGGCGTCATCGGCTTCGAACCGGCGGAGGACGTGGTTAGCCTGGAGGGCGACAGCTACCAGACCTCCGGAAGAGCGAGTTGATGACGACCCAGAGCAGCGGCGACACGCGTCGGCGCAACTCGGCCGAGAGTCGCGAGCTGCTGCTGAGCGCGGCGGGCGAGCTGTTCGGCGAAAAAGGCTACGAGAAGACCACGTTGCGCGAGATCTCGGCGCACGCCGGGGTCGATGCCGCGCTGATCGCCCGCTACTTCGGCTCGAAGGCCAAGCTCTACCTGGCCACCCTTCAGCTGGAGGGCCGCACGGTGGACCCGATCGACGTGCGGGACGCGGATCGCCTGCGCCGGCTGCTGGAACGCATCCGGGAGATGGGTTCGGGGCCGAGCCTGTGGGCCGCGGTCCGGCCCCACGAGGACGCGGATCTGCAGACCGCGGCGGTGGAGATGCTCGACCGGCGCTTCCTGGCCCACGGTCAGCAGATGGCCGCCGAGGCCGGGCTGGACCTGACCCAGCTGCGGGCCGAGATCGTCACCGCCGCGCTGGCCGGTGTGGTGATGTCCCGGATGTCGGGCACTTTCCGCACGCTGAACGAGGCCTCCTCGGAAGACGTGGCCCGGCTGACCGCCCAGATGCTGGCCGAGCTGCTGCAGCGCTGAAACCCGGACGGCGGGCGGCCGTTCGGGGGTGTGCGTCACTGAGCGCGTTTTTTCCTCTCATGGATGTCCGGGCCCTGCCGTAGGAGCGGCAGAGCCCGACCAGACATCGAAAGCGTGGAGGTTCAGTGTTCAGAAGGACGTCTCACAGCCAGGTCGCCGCTGAGCAGGCGATGGCTGGAGCCCACGCGGATGTTGTGGCGGTCACCGATGTGGTGACCAAGCTCGGTCGGGCGAGCACGGTTGAGCAGGCTGTGAAGGCGTCTCTGGAGACGGTGCGT
>JODP01000023.1 GCA_000719025.1 Kineosporia aurantiaca JCM 3230 | reverse complement strand
CGGAACTCCTCGGGGAACGCTTTGGGCACGATGACATCCTCTCAGCAAGGACCGCGGTCCTCACAGATCAGGAGTCAACCAAGCTGGGGGCAGTCCCGACCGCGAGGGCGTTGACGTTTCGGTCCTGATTGACGAGGCAGCTCTGCTCTGTCAGGTCGGTGGGGACCGCGTCATGGAGGAGCAGCTCACGCACCTGCGCACGCTTGCCAGGAAGCGCAGAGTTTCCATTCGCGTCTTGCCGTTCGCGAGCGGGGGTAGGGCCACCACGCCCGGAGCGTTCACCCTGCTCGAGTTCGACGACGCGAATGAACCAGATCTTGCCTACACCGAGACGTGCCTTGCCGGGCAGTACTCGCTGAAGGCTTCTGTGCTCAAGGAGCTGCGGTGGACGTATGACAGGCTGATAGCACAGTCTGTTCACCTCAAGGAGTACGAACGATGAGCACCGATCGCATCACCTGGATCAAAGCCACCGCGTCCGCCTCTTCCGGGGACTGCGTCGAGTTCGGCACCGAGGCCGGCAACCAGGCGGTTGTCTACCTCCGGGACAGCAAGAACACGCAGGGTCCGGTCCTGACCTTCAAGCGCTCCCAGATCGCGGCCTTCCTCGATGGCGCGAAGAAGAACGAGTTCGACCACTTGATCGACTGATCAACCGACGCAGGACCTGGAGCCCCCAGGATGACGCGCACCTGGGGGTTCAGCAGGCCATACCTCTGACTTCAGGAGCAAACACCCGCGCTCCTAAGGTCGGCCGTGGTGTTCGTGATAGGGGAGAGCACGACCGCCGAGCTGCGGCCCTGCTCGCTCAACGAGAACAACTGCCAAGCACCACTTCTGGGGAACCCGGTGCGCCTATGAATGGCCAGTTCGGTCCTCCACTGGAAAACCCGGGGAGAACGTCGACGCCGATCGAGAATGCCCTATGGTCGGGTTACCTGGTTTGCTGGGAAAATGGGATGGTGATCCTTATCAATCGTGCAAGTTCTTAAATCGATCGCGCTATCGGCTCCCAGCTCGGCGGGCTCCTTTATCACCGAGCCCCGTGAACGAATGAATGGTTTTTCCAGGTATCGGTACGTCAGCAGCGTGGCCACCACAGTCCACGCGACTCCGATCACCCCCAAGACAGGCTTGCCGAGCGGCAGCGATTGAGGCGTCAGCAGGAACTGAGGAATGGGGTGCCAGAGGTACAAGCTGTAACTCACCTGTCCGAGAAGGACCAGGGGGCGGACGGAGAGCAGCCGCGACATGAGGCCGTTCTCGTCCCATAGGCCGACCAGGATCAGCAGCACCGTCAGCATGCAGACGGCCGGCATGATTGCCATCCGCGCAGAGTAAGCGTCATGGTCGAGGCCGATCAAGGACCAGATGACGAAGACCGCGAAAGTAGCCAACGTCAGGGTCGATACCGCTCGCGGCCGCCACCAGGACGGTGCGGCGGGGTCAGTGATCAGCCACAGGCCAACGGCGGCACCTACCAACAGCGCAGCACTGTTCGTCGTAGGACCGAAGTATGCCCATGTCCCGGACATCGGCATTCCACTGAGCCACAGGGCAATCGCACACCCAGTTGCCCATCGGGCCAGCCGGGCCGGTTGCAATCCGCGCCGTTTCGCGGCCAGCAAGACGGCAGCCCAGGCAATGTAGAAGTACCACTCGATGGACAAGGACCACGTGTGCAGGAACAGGTTGGGGCGGACCTTGAAGTTAATGATGGCCCAGGGTTCAGTGCCCTGTACTGCTGCGACCATTGCCCGGTTGAGGGCCTCTCCGACCGATACACCGGCATGCGGTAGTACGGCGGCCAGCGCCACGCTGATCACCAGGACAGCAAAGAGCGCAGGGTAGAGGCGTATGACGCGCTTACGCAGAAACCGCCGATAACTGGTTCGAGACCTCCACAGGATCGTCGTAATCAGATACCCCGACAGCACCAGGAACATCGTGACACCGATGTATCCCCCGCGACCGAAGGGCGTGTAGATGTATCCCCAGTGGACTCCCAGGACGGCCAGTATTGCCAGACCCCTAATGCCGTCCAGGTGAGCAATGCGTTTGTTTGTGATCATGCCAACCATTCCCGCCTCCCATTATTTCTGGTGAACTCCGGGTTCCCAGGGCTTTGCCCGGCGAGGCGACGCATCGCTTTTTCGGTTGATTGCACGCACATGACCGGATGCGGCCTCGTCGCCGCGAGACCTCCAGAGCAAATACAAAACTGGTCCTATATAGAACAAAGCGTAGGCCAAGGTATACGACAATGCCCCCCGCAGTAGTGTGACAACCAAGGGGGTGGCCATCGAATAGAGGCAGGTAGCGATGAGGCCATTCCCGGCGGTCCGATATACGTTGCGAACGCGCGCGAAGGCGGCACCGGCGCCGGCCATGAAGACTATGACCCCAATGAAGCCACCTACATACCAACCCTCACCGGCGAAGGAGTAAGCGACGCTGGCCTGGTTCACGCCCCGCCCCAACAGCATTCCATTGAGCCGGTTATCCATTGTTAAAGGCTTATCGGGCCAGATGAATCGTGGTATTGGGGCGCCAAATATAGCCGCAGCGTCCGAGCCTGGACTGAAGGGAATTATGCTCGGGATGACGTTCGACTCGAGAGATAAGGCGTCCACCATCTCAGTGTCGGAACCGTCTAGCGACTCGAGTAACTGAGTCCCAGGGGACAAGGCAAATTTCGACACTGTCTCGCCTGCGTTTCCCTCGCCGCCAGCCGGGTTTTGAAGGTCGCGCAGGAACGCAAACCCGAACATGCTGAGTACAATCAGAATCACTGCGAGAATGCGTGGCACCCTCTTGCCGGACATGCAGGCAACCGTCAAGAAAAATGGCCCCACTGCAGTGACGAGACCGGACCGTTGTCCGGCAAGAGCGTTGATGACGATCGTACAGACGATGATCACCCAAGCACGATTTCTCCAAACGGGGTTATTCGCCATTCTACCGGCCGCATACCATAAGCAGCATGCTGGCGACAATAGCATTGGCATCATGTAAATATAAGCCGAAGTGCTTGCTTCCGACGATTTCGAAAATGCCGCAATAACGGAGCCGCCAATAACTGCGCAATATACGGCCGCCAGTAATCCACCTACCGTACAGAAAGTTGCGACGGTCTTTACCCGATGATGAATTTGCAAATCCGAAGACAGATCACGCCGCCCTAAATAGCGGCCAACATTTTCTTGTCCTTTTGAAACGCGACGAATACTCAGGGCGTAGGCGACGTTGAACGACAAAGTGGCCAGGAAAGCAATGTGACAGGCTTGCGCATAGAAAGGAGTAATGTCAAACTTGAAGTGGTACAGCTCAAGCCAACCCCCCGTCGAGAGCCGCAGGTACGGGTGTACTACAAACATCAGAGTCATTACGCCGTTAGCCCAATGAACGGGCTCAGTAAGGTCCATCTGCTCGTACATGATCCGCATGCCACTGGCGAACAAGATGACGGCAAGGGTCTCGGCGACCCAGATAGATGACTCGAGCGGAGGTTGGGCTAGTACCGGCCACAGCGCCACGGCGAGACCAGCAAGGCACAGCAGCATCCCACTGGGCCGCAGGAACATTTCATCCGTCTGGCCACTCATCCCGGCCGTTCCTGCATGCACCGTCACGCGCAGCACCGTAGCCGTTGCCGTCCGTGACGCGCCGGAGAATCGGCAATAGCCTCGTCATGCTCAGGGACTGCTGGTCCAGCATCATGCAACCGGCCAGCGATGACAGTCGGCCGATCACGCAATGTTGGGTTGAGGTGCTATCCACTATGAGCCCCTGACCGGTCAATGCAGTGATCACGGCCGCCAGAACCGCGTTGCCGCTCCGGCTGCCGGTCGTCGTTGGCTTGTCCACCCCGGCGATTCGTTGAACCCGACCTTGCTGCTCGCTCCGCCTGTGGTGGGGTTGAATGGCTCCTGGGAGTGGTTAGGGCGGGCGCGGCCGACTATGAACGAGGCAGTGCCACAGCCGGGCGGCCGAATCGAAGTCGGCCTGAGGTGGCCCGGCGCCGAAGATCCACTTGAACCGGTATCGTCGCCAACTGGTGGACGGGAGAAGAGCCTCGCCCAGCTCTACACTCCGGCGCGGACTCTCCATCCTCGAACACTCTTCCACGATGTCGTACTCATCGAAGCCTTGTGCTTGAAGGAAGCCCGCGAACTCCCGTCCATGCGCGTCCCTGGTTTCACCGACTCGTTCGTTCTTCTGGCTCTAACTTTACTCAGTGGCCTGCTCGGGAGCTGATCCGAGTAGCTCGGCGAATCGCAGAGGTCAGTTGAGCCCACCCGAGGACGCGATGGCCCTCCGAACCGGTGAGCTTGCCGTTCACCTGGTAATCGAACAAGCGAATCAGGTGCTTCGGAACAGCCACACCCAGCTGTCCAAGCTCACGTCCTCCGGTTACCGGGCCAGCCGCGCCCATCACCTGCACGAAGCGATCGAGGCCCGGCACCAACCAGCGCCCGTTCAGGAATGGCGGAAGGTGCTGCGGCTCGTGAGTGATACTGCGGCACAGGGCGACTCGAATGCAGTAATGCTCGACAGCGCAGGTCGTGAGCTTCTCCAGGGCCTGACCGCCTACAACTACAGGGTCTCCATCATTGACGCCTTCGACTCAACGCGTTCCTCAACCTGTCAGGCCAACCCCTCCTCGACGACCGCCCCAGGAACTCCGTACACCCAACCTGCCTCTGCCCGGCTTGAGCTCGGGGTTCCCCCTTCCAGCCAGGCCGTGGTCTAGATCTTTCGCCAAGCGATGGCGCCGCCCGCACTATCCGGAGGTCACCGGCGGCGCTCCTGATCTCACCGAAGAAGAAGCTAAGGACCTTCGGCGTCCGGATTCAGGCTCGCCGCGGCCAGGAATCTCAGTGCCGGAGTTCGACGGGTGGAGCAGGCATCCGATGGGTTTGGCGTCCGAGGAGGCACCTACAGCAGGTAGACGGCGTCCCGCAGGTCACTGCAGGCTCGCTCGCCTACTCGGTCTCAGATTGAATTTCAATCTCAAACATTTGCCCCATGGCGGTCTCCCCCAGGCAGCTTGCATCTCAGCCGCAAACACCCCCTAGGCCTCCATGGGAACCATGAAGCGCCGCACTACCTGAATGACCTGCGGTAGCCTTCTCGGCACCGATTGTGACGATACCGGCGACGGTAGTCCGAACTGACGACGATGTCAGCCATTGCCCGGCCACATCTGGAACTGCCAGAGGCGGCTTCGCTGGTGCCCTCAGGCGGCGCCGAGGGCACCAGCGCTCGCCTCCCAGGAGACCTAACCGATGCGGTCCAACCTCAAGAACCCCGTTTCCGTTAACGTCCCGACGAACGAGCAGACGACTGTCCGAGAAACCCAAAATCCGTTCGCAGCTCTTGAGAGTTCCGACAGGGCGGCCGGGAGCGGCAGCGTCTGACATGCGCATCCTTCACGTCATCACACTCGTGGACGATCGTTCGTCCTACGGTGGGCCCCTAACAGTTGCGGTCAACCAATGCGCTGAACTTCGCCGTCGCGGACACGATGCGCAGATCGTCGCCGGCTGGAGAGGTGCGGGCCCGACTCCTTCCGAAATTGAGGGTGTGCCAGCCCATCTGTTCCCAGTACGAACCCTCGTCCCGGGCGCCCGCTTTTCTGGTCTGCTGTCACCGGCGATGTTGCGCTGGCTTTTCCGGAACGCCGGTCACTTCGATGTGGGACACCTGCATTTGGGCCGAGACCTCATCGCCCTGTCTGCTGGCCTGATGTTCCTGCGGGCGAACGTTCCATACACCACGCAGACTCACGGCATGATCGCACCTGATTCTCGGGCGCAGGCACGTCTCTTGGATCGGCTCCTGACGCTGCGCATTCTGCGGCGGGCTAAGTCGCGGTTCGTCCTGACAAGGACGGAAAAGCAGGACATACAAGAAATGCTCGGTGATGAGACACCGACGGTGCAGTTGCCCAACGGCGTCGCGCTCACCGATCTACGACCTCGGCCTGAGGGAAGGCCGGATGTCGTGTTCATGGCTCGCCTACACCCGCGCAAGCGGGTCATGGACTTCGCCGAAGCTGCCCGAAACTTGATCGCCGATGGCATCGATGCCAGATTCAGTGTAATTGGCTCCGATGACGGGGATCTCGAGCGTCTGCATGAGTTCATTCGCATGAATCCCGAGGTACAGAATTCGTTAGTGTACGAAGGCGCGCTGTCGCACGACGCCGCGATGGAACGCCTTCAACGCGCAAGCATTTTCACACTTCCGTCGGTCGGGGAGGTGTTTCCTATGACACTCCTCGAAGCCCTTGCCGCCGGAACACCGTCGATCTGTACCGTCAGCTGCGGTCTGGCCGACCAGCTCGTGCAAGACGATGCAGCCCTCGTCATAGAACCTGGCACGCAGCCGCTCGCCGTCGCGCTCCGCCTGCTGCTCAAGGACAGACAGCGACGAGATGAACTTTCGCAGGCAGCACGTGAGACGGCTCGGAAACGGTTCTCTATGCAGACCGTGGGCGCCCAACTGCTGCAGTCATACGAGCATCGAGAGGAAGGCATCCTAAGTGGTCAGTAACCAAAGGGGCAGGCTGCTCTGGATCAGCAACGTCCCGACGCCATACCGCATGCCCCTGTGGTCCGCGATCGCCGCCAATCACCAACTCACGGTAGCGCTGATGGCTGAGACCGAACCCAATAGGAACTGGACAATCGACCTCACGGACGCCTCCTACGAGTTGCTTTTCCTTGGCGCGAAACCAATTAATACCTCGGGCGAATCGGTGATCTACGCTCCGTCCCTGCAGCTTTTGAGGATGATTAACGAGCGACCACGCGCCATCGTCATCGACGGGTGGGAGTCTCCTGCCTACATGGCTGCACGCTGGTGGGCACGCCGGCGACGTATCCCAGTCATTGCGTCCTATCGCAGTACCCTGATCACTCGCAGATACAGCACGGGCCCTGTGCCGATTGCCCGACGATGGTTCTTCGAGGGCGCCGACCTCGTGCTCACCGCTGGCCGCGCCTCAACTGAAGCAGCCCAGAACATCGGTGTGCCTCGCGCGAGAGTGATCGAAGGTTTTAATACCGTCGACGTAGCCAGATTCGCCGAAGCGACGAGCATGCGCCCCACCTGGAGGGGGCGGCCCGGACACCACTATCTATATGTGGGCCAGTTCATCCCGCGCAAGAACGTTGACGGCCTAGTACGCGCTTTTGGGGCGGCACGCCAACCCCACGATACGCTCACACTTGTCGGTGAAGGCCCGGAAGAAGGTCAGCTGCGCAACTTGGCTAGCGATCTCAGCCTTGAGACAGCAATCACATTCGCCGGCTCTCTCAACGGTGACGACTTGGTCATGGCGTACGCGTCAGCAAACACCCTCGTCTTGCCCAGCAAGGAAGAAGTATGGGGACTCGTCGTCAATGAGGGACTGGCAGCAGGACTACAAGTCGTCGTCTCTAACGCTTGCGGTGTGGCTCCGTCCGTTCAGAGCATGCCCGGTGTGATCATCAGCGAACCTGCGTCGTCACAACTGGCTGCAGCATTGCGACAGAGCAAAAACAACTGGACAGGCCCTCTTCTGAATCATCCCATTACACGCCATACTCCCGAAGAGCTTGCTTCCGTGGTCCTGAAGGCCGTTGGACAGGTGGCCCCTTAGCATGAGTACCGTTGTTGCGATCGCTTTTACACCATCCCCTGCCGCGGATAGTCCCAATCTTCATTCAGCTGCCAAGGATCCTCTCAGGACTTTTCACAGTCTGATCAATCTGTGCTTCTCTTCGCTCCGTCGTTGGAACCCCGAACTGACCCTCGTGTTAGTGACGACCATGTCCCCCGGTGTTAACCTCGAGCGACAACTGAATGAACTCGACGCTGACATCTTGCTGACGCCTTTTTCTCACGAACCTCCGCCAGGCTTTTTTCCAACCTTCAACGCCTCCTTGTTCTCCATAGATGCACTCGCTTGTCTGGCAAAGACCTATGCAGAACCCACGGATCGAATAGTTCTTCTCGATCCCGATGTCGTCTGCTGCGGCAGTCTTGAACATGTTTTCAATAGCATTCCACAAAGCGGGTTTCTTACTTACGACACCGAATACGATCCGGACTACTTATGCCAAGGGCTATCCGCTGTCACTGCGGCCGAGCTACACAAGCAGTTGGATCCGACTCTCAACGGACTGCCTCGCCACTATGGAGGCGAACTTTACGGGTTCAATGCGTCATCCTGGCACACGATCTCGGCGCGCGTAGAAGAAAGCTGGAAGTTTAGCCTATACCAGTGGAGGAATAAGCTTCCTCGATTTGTCACCGAGGAGCACCTGATGAACTATGCTCTGCGCTATACAACAACTGTGTCGGCAGAGCCGTACATTCGAAGAATCTGGACGGCTCCGACCTTCCGAACCGTGCGTCCAAGCGACCTATCTCTCCCGTTATGGCATCTGCCAGCTGAAAAAAACCGCGGGCTTGCAAAGATGCAACAGGTCTCCCGAGACCCTGAGTCGTGGTTCTGGCAGGCGCCTCTGCCGGACTGGCGCGACAGGGCGGCAGCCAACTTCGGCATTCCTCGGAGGGACCCCAAAAGATTGTTGTGGGATCTCACAGCAAATTTTTTGCGCCGTACTCAGGCTATTGCAAGCATCCGGAGCGCCAGCAAGTAAATTCCCGAACTTATTGACCAAATTGGTTTTCCCGCACTTCTGATAATCTAGAGCACGTAAAATCAGTTATCAAACGTGCGCGCCCGGCCCCGCATAGCCAATCCCAAGAACGGGGAAATCGACGGAGCAGACTGTAGACTAGGCGTCTTGCGCCTAATCGAAAGTCTTGCTCGACCGAATTCTGCGGTTGATACATCATCATCGAGTTATCGTTGCCCACACTCTCCGTTCCTTAGGCCTCGCACCTCTATTGGATTAAAAGGGTCTCCTCTTAAAGTGACCCAAAGGTCCCACCGGTCGTGCACAGAACAGAAATCTTGCTAGTTAGACACTCTCAACGTGATATCGAATTTTATCATCGGGTTAAGTAAAAGGTCTGACTAGCATTGACAGAGCAGATCAGCGATCCGCGCCTCATAAGTGTCCCAGCGAAGAGACGCTACGAGTTCGGCTCCAGCCCGACCTACTGCACCCAAGTCCTCACTGGACAGCTTGCGAATGTGCTCCAAGCGTTCGCGAAGATCAACGCAGTTGCGCGCCTCTACCAGCCAACCGTTATGACCCGTAGTAATCAAGTCTGACACGTACAGTCGGTCACTGACTAGAACCGGCACGCCGGCCGCCATAGCTTCCACCGGTGCTAAAGAGAAACCCTCCAAAAGACTCGGGGAAACAAGAATATCCACTCCTTGGAGCCAACCGGTGACCTCTGAGTGGGCGATTGGACCACATAATTCAGCGCCAACTGCGCGTAGCCGATTCACCACGTTGCCTTCCACCACACCAGCCACAACAAGTGTGTACCCACGACTTTGAAAGTCGTTTCCAAGGGCACTAAGTAGATCGACAAATCCCTTTCGCTGCGTGACTTGGCCCAGCCAGCCTATCCGAAGATTTCCATCTTTCTTGTTACGAACCATCTTCGATGTCTGAGCCTGGTGGAATGCTTCATCCACGCCAAGAGGTATTACTTGGATCTTGCCGGGATCCACTCCATATTCCCGCAAAACCTTGGCTTGAAAACGGCTCTGCGCAAGAACCACGTGCGCGATCTCGAGTTCGCGATCCAGTTCATCCAGTTCGACCTCCGGCCTGATGTATTCAAGCATGCCGTCTGCCCAATCGGGATATCGTTCAATCTCTCGCCGAATCTCATCCGCCATAAATCGCCTATGTACAATGGATGTGTTCAGCACCGTTTGGTAACCTTTCGAACGCGCCAATTCCAGTGTCCGCCAGCCGCGCCCAGCCTGAACCACGATACCGCGACCAGTTCCGTCGCCCCGGTGACTCAATACTGCCTGCGCCCTTCGATGCACATCTTTGGCGCGCTTATGCATTAGTTGCAACTGTTGCGTACGTAGGTATGGCTTCCCGTGCAGAGCCTTAAAGGCGAATTCGGTCAGTGTTCCACTGCTCACTACCATTTCGCGAGTTATGGGAGAAGGAAGCAACCGGCGCGATAGCTTGGGCGTCACCCCCTGCACAATCTTGCTGGCCCAAATGCTGTCTCGTGTAAACGGAGTCGACGATATGTATGTCTCCAAGCTCCCGTGGCGGGCTAAGGCTGTTGCCAGATGCGTCATCTCAGGCGTAGCAGCCGGTTGTACAACAGTCCATGCTGTCATAATTTCGCGTCGCTCCTTTTTTCGATGGTTGTCCGCAGTGCAGCAAGAACGAACAGGTGAACAGCCTGCAAAACGGCCGAGGCCAGAGCCAGGAAATCAAGCCCCTGTGAAGCGACGATGAAGAAGGTTGGAAACGTAATCGCCAGGGCGAAGATTTCAATAACTGAAACGGCACCTGGACGATCCATTGCTTTCAACTGATCTGCGGCTACGTTTCTGGAAACACTAAGAGTCGCACTCAACAACACCAAGAACATAAGTAGAATGGATGGTCGAAAATCCGTTCCATAGACCACTGGGATCAACCATGCACCAGCAGGCGCCAATGGCAGTGCGGTAACTACGGCTACAGCTCTCACCATCTTTACCGCACGACGCCCGTCCAAGTGTCGAGAATCAGCACGCGCCAAGAGCGGTAGCAAGACCAAATTCGCGGCAGTCGACTGAAACTTGACTAAGGACGCAACCGCTAAGCTTACCGAATACACACCCAGAGCGACCGGACCGGCAACAACTCCGAGAACGAGAGCGTCCAACTGCAGCGTGTCAACGGACACTATGCTTCCAACATATGAGCGACCAAGGTACGAAATCAACTTTTTCTCGGCAGGAGAGGTGGCAGCGTCACGCTTCAGAAGAAAACGATGATCTTGGCCTCGAAACAAGCCTAATAGTGCTAGAGACATAGCTAAAGTGCTTGCCAATGCATTGCACAGCAGAAAGTCCGAAGAACTAGTCGCCCCAATTTCGACAAATGAGACTAGTAGTAAGACGTAAGTGGCCGGCACGCTAATCAACACAGCACTGAGCCAGATAAACTTGCTGGCTGCCCGGAGCAATCCCGAAACTGATTGAACGATAATGGTAGATGAGACGATTAGAATAAATGCAATGCAAACAGTTGAGTTCACTGGATATGATCCGGCATTGGAAATTGCAAACAGAGCTGCAAAACTTGCAAATATGCCGAGACCAAGTGAACAAGCCGTTACTTCTGCAGAGGCACGAGGCCAAGGAGGCAGCGCACCTCCACCTCTTGAGCTGAGAACCGTAACGGATTGGGACAGTCCGGCACTGCAAAGTGCGACAGCGACAGCCGATGCTTGGACTTGGAAAGCTAGTTCTCCGCGCCCACCAGCTCCGAGCAACCGCGCAACTAAGACCCCGCCAAATAGGTTCAAAACCAGGGTGCTAACCATGGCTGCATAAGTGCTAAGCAGTCCCTCCGGTAGGCGCCTTGAAAACCGAGTGGACGATTGGGCAGCTCTGGATGCATGTTCGCTAAGCTTAACCATCTAGTTTCTCACCGGCTCCATCCCCTTGCCCCGACCACTAACCAGATATTTGAGTAGCAATTTCGTTATAGAAGGACGCGACTCTTCGTGCGTCAAAATCCGGCACTCGCTTTGGAACTGGTCGCTCCTTGGCAGACTGATTCAAGCAAGCGCTGGCCAGGCCAGGAGCATCTCCCCGTTTAACTGAAGATGCCCCTGTTAACCGTGCTACTTCCATCAAAGCGGGGTCATCACTCGTTATCACCGGAAGACCTAATGATGCTGCTTCAGCTACCACCAGACCAAAGCCCTCATAGGTCGATGGGACTAAAAGCAAATCCGCCCAACGCATCCAGCAATACGGATTTTCTTGAAACCCGGCGAAATTAACTCTATCTTGCAATCCAAGTTCTTGGGCAAGTTTACGCAGCGAGTCTTCTAGTTGACCATCACCAACAAAGTAAAGCGCATATTTGTTTGGCAGGAATGAAAGAGCCCGAATGGCGTCCACATGTCCCTTCGCGGATTTTAAGCGCCCCACGACTAATAGCTTGATCTGATCCTTGGGAACATCTGGCATGCATACATTTGATTCCATGGAAAAATGCTTTATTCGATCATATTCCAAAGGGTTGTATATTCTGCGAACTTTAAATTCTTTGATCCAGAGGAACTTGGCTAAGTCACTGCGTACCACGTCCGAAACTGCGACAATAGAGTCTGCAAGGCGGTAGGTTGCAGATCTGGAGATCCTGTTTATAAATCCAGGTAGGCCGCTCAATGTCGTTCTCGATGGCACGTTATGTTCGGTCGCGATGACCTTGGTAGGCAAGCCAAGTAATGCCAGCGCGGCAAGAGAATTTGCAGTAGGCATGAACGATATAGTGACGTCTGCGTGTTCCACCAAAGCAAGCTTTCTGAGATCCCGCATCATCGTAATTGCCTGGGTGGTATATGAAGCCTGCCGCGACGAAATCCTGTGATATTTGAAGGGCGCCCCGTCGCTCAGGGCATCCGGGGCACTACGCGAGAAAGTCACTAGCGATACTTCATTTTCCACTGACAAATGTTCGGCAATCGACCAAGCAACACGCTCCGCGCCGTATGGCTTCACACGGTCGACAAGGATAAAAATTTTCATGTGCATAGCCTGTCACTCAGGCGGCCCACATGCTTCCTACTCTCCGGTAATCAGCCGTTCGGGCATAGCGACACCGGGTTGAAGTTAACCTGAGGCTCATCCATATATCTTCTTGACATCATTCTCAGCAACGCCTTCGAGCTGCTGTAGGCTTCTTCGCGGGATTGGTAGCCCTTAGCGCAAAAATCAAGATGCCGATCTGCAGACGTACTGTCCCATCAACGAAGCAGCGCAGAACCGTCACAAGCATGACCATGGCATTAATCGTGCCGACTCGCGTGCTTTGAGCTGCACAGATCGAGTCGATGTTTGCGTCACCGACCACATCGAGGTAGGACGAAGCACGAGTTGCTCGCTCTCAGCAGCGCATCCTTGGGAATGGTCACTAATTCATCGAAGGTTGCCGCGGACGCTGGGACGAGATGCTTACGAGCCCCGAGGCGATGGCGGCCGACTATTCGAGACCGGATCCGACCCTATGCCCCGGAGCTAAGCTTCTTGAAGACGTCGGCTCGCAGGGCCTGGATCGTCTCCAGCGCGTGCCGCGATGTAGCCATCACACCGGCGAGCTGCGTGCGTTGCGGGCCTAAGTTGGCGGGCGTGCGACTGATATTGGCCTCGATCACCGCAACTTTTTAATCCGAGCGGTGGTTCATCGCTCCAACTTCTTGGGCGAATCCTGATCGAGCGCGCGGTTGAGGAAGGCGTTGAAGCGCGCTTGCCCTCGTCGTTCCACCAGCCACGCGACGGCAAGAAGCGTCGGTAGGCAGACTCCGACCAGCACGAGCGTGCTACCCGAGTCAACGCCCCAGGTAACGAGGATCGGGTAGTGCAGGACGTAGATCCCGTAAGAGATGCCGGCCAGCGGAAGGAAGGGGCCGACGGTCCATCGGAATCCAACAAACCGCAGCTTGCTCCATAGGACAGTCGCCGCTGTCAGGCTGAAAGCAGCGCCGAAGTGGCGCGACATGACCATCGGATGCCCGCTCAGTCCACCCATACCGTGCAGCAAGATGGGTAAGGACGTGGCCAAGGCCATGATGGCGAGCGATATGAGTGGGCCTGCACAGCGGCGCCAGGCAAGGCGACCCGTCTCGTTCCAGGTTCGTGCAAGTTCGAGGCCCACCCACCAGATCACGAAGTACGAGATAACCAGTGAGGCATGGTTGGGATGGAAGACAAAACTGAACCAAGCCAAGAGGCTAGCCAATGTGATGCCAGCTAGCTGATGTTCACGGGGCGTGTATCGGTAGACGGGCCAGAACAGCAAGTAGAACGCCCATTCATAGGACAAGGACCATAGAGGTTGGTTTCCTAGGAATGGGTCTACCCAATTTCCGGGCTTATCGGGAAAGTCCTGCAGCATCAGCAGATTTCCAGCAAACTCTCTGAACGAGAATTCGTTCGAAGAATTGCCGGTCCACCCAACGATCAGTGCCGTCACTGCCACTGATACAAGGAACGGAAAATATATTCGTCGAAATCGGTGCTGAAAGTAGATCCCGAATGAAAGATCAGGTCGTGCTGTGGTTGAGAAATAGATCACAGCGCCAGATAGCAGGAAAAAGATGATCACTGCTTCTTGGCCGAATTGGAACAGTTGGCCGATGATTCGCGTTGGCATGAGCGCGAGCACTACATGCGAAGCCGCCACGTAGACCGCCGCGAGCCCCCGCAGCGCGTCCAAGCCAACAATGTGCTTCCTCCTCCGGGCTCGAACGCTGGCTCGGGACGGAGGGGTCATCGCAGTAGTCACCCTGCGAAGTCTGACCAACGCCACGCTCTCGACGACGATACTGACGGGTCACCATCCGTTTGCTCTAAATTACAGTCACCTGTCTTCCTGATCTGGCCTTCTTGGTACGAAGCCCATTCATAGATGCCAGCAGACTTTGCTCATGGCCGTGCAGCGCATCGAGAACCGAGCTACCCCGACTTCGTTCGATCTTCCGAGATGGACCATCCTGTCGGCTGCCGCGGTCGCCGTTGTCGTTGCCGTCTATCTGCTCCTGCGGACGACCGCCCATGCCCCAAGCATGCTCGTCGCCAGCGGCGTGCTCGTCGCCACCTACGTCCAATTGCACCTGCTCAGATCGCGGACCGGGGTGCTCGCGCACCCGGTCACGATCGTCGTATGCGGTATCAACCTTGGCGGCCTAGGCGGCTACTTCATCTTCCCGATGATTGCCAGCAGTGCTCAGGTGTCATCTGCCATCCCACACACCCCGGATGTTTATAATGGTGCGGCCTGGATCTTCGCGGTCGCCTCGATTTCTCTCTGGGCCGGCGGCATGGTCCCGGGCAGATCCAACAAGCGCCGACTCGATTCTCCGGCTCGCGTAGAGCGGGTCATGTCCACAATACCTGCGTACCAGGCGCTACTCCTCGGGATTGTGCCCATTGCCCTGGCTGTTGTTGGCTTCGGTCCTCACGGGCTGATCGAGCGAAGTCACTACCTTGCTGGGGTGGGCCCGCGGTTCACGATTTCGGCGGCTTCTATGTTCGCTCCAGTGGGCGTCGCCGTCCTCTCCTTCGTTCTGTTCGACGGACGCCGACGGTTCGATGCTCGCCTCGCCGCCGGGGCACTCCTGGCTATTCAGACCGGCGTGCTGTTCGCCATCGGCACACGCCAGCTGGCCCTGGTACCCGCCCTGATATTTTTTGCCTGGTCGCAGACAGGTCATCGGAAGGGACTGCGCACGATGGGCGTGACCACCGCTGGCTTCGTGTGGTGGTGGATCCAGATCCCGCTCAATGTCCGTTCCACATCCGGTGGCGCTGGCCTCTCGCCGTTCCTGCACCGGTTGCACGAGCACCCTGAACTCTGGTATCAGTCGCACCCCGGCCCGGTTTTCGGCAACCTGCTGTTCGGCGTTCCTTTGACGGGTCAGATCGCATTGCTACGCGGGGACACCCTGCCCTTGCACACGTTCGTAACGTCCATCAACCCGCTGCCAGGCATGTTCACCGACTGGTCGACCGTCAACCAGGACCTAGGACTGAATCAGTTCACTCCCTTTAACGCGTTGGGCGAGCTCGCAGGGTATGGGTGGCCCTACGCGATCGGCACCATGCTGGTCATCGGTCTCGTGCTGGGCTTTGCCTACCGCGTCACCGACCAGCTCACCGCGACCATGTCGACGATTGCCACGCTGGCCCTCACTAGCGCCAGTGCGATCTTTACGTGCGCTCTATTGCAGTACAACCTTCGCAGCGGGCTGCGGATCGTCTGGTATGCCCTGGCCCTGGTCGTCGTCATGCGCCTGCTCAGCCCTCGCGCCGATAGGCGTGATGGTCGGCTGACGGACTTCTATGGGTCACAACGCGACTGTCCGGACGACGGGCCAAGCTCGTGAATGTTCTCAGCCGGTAGACCTCGCAGACGAGTCTGCGCTACCGGTCCGCATATTTTTCTGCCAGGCACGACCCGGACTGGCGAACGGTTTCTATTCGCTCCAGGCGCGCGTACGAACCAACGAACTCAGGGTCCAGCCTTCCCAGACCATCAAGCACCGCGCAGTTGATCGACTCTCCTTCTCACCTACCGAGTGGCAAGCTCTTGTCACCGGCAAGGCTGGCGAGTTCGGCCGGGAGAAGCCTCAGTAGCAACCACTGGACAGCGTGCTTCGGCGGCGTCCTGCAGACCAGCGACGGAACCGATTAGGGACGGTCTGGAGCGGCTTCGAGGGCGGCAAGCGCTTCGTCGAGAAACTCTTCCCACCCGCGTTCTTCGGGCGGGAACGCTGAAAGCAGCCACCCACCGATAACGAAGGACGTCCGCACCGCCACGTCCGCCGGCAGCACAGCCGTTGGGTCGCGCTGGTCCGCGATAGCCGTCAGGAACGTCCTTGCCGTCTGGTCGTCGATGTCTGCCCAGGTCTCCATCTGAGCGAAAGACGCTGCCAGCGAGCCGATCGCGTCATCGGTGGGTCGTCCGCCGTGCAAGTCAAACAGCGCGAACGCGTCGATCGCCACGCAGAGGCCCGCCGCGTACTGGAAAGCGTCGCTCCCCTGGTCGGCGATCGCCTGGGCTGCCTGGCCTGACCGCTGCGGGTCTCGCGCGATGGCGGCGGCGAGCGCCTCCCGCACGAGCGGTTCCACCTGGCTGTCGATCCTCACGAGTCGTTGCCTTCCTTCGGCTTCTTGGACTTCCGACGATTCTCGAGCTTGGCCTGCACAGCCTGCCAGGTACTGACGACTCCTAAGGCAGCAGCGCCACTCACCAGGGCCGACGGTGGCAGGTGCGCCGCCGAGCTCAGGACACTCCAGGTGGAGGCGGCCGCAGCGCTGCCGATGGCGACGTCTTCAGCTGCCATGCGCACCCGTCGACCACGCGGGCGGCCTTGTGCGGCCTGGGCTTGTTTATCTCGCTTGGACGCCGACGGCGCCGGCGACTTAGCTCCGGCTTTCGTCGCCGCGGCCTTGCCCGCGCCGGGTGTAGACGACCCGGAGGCGTTCCTTCAAGTCTTCACTGACTCTGCCAGCCCCAGCGCCTCACCAGCGATGGAGTCGGCCTGGGCGAGGACTGCAGCCAGCTCGTCGACCTTGTCCTTCAGCGCAGTGACCGTCTCGAGGAGAGCATCAGCCCCCAATGCCTCGGCGGCGGTGAGCGCCTGTTCGGTACCGCCTACGGCCAACTGCTGAGCCTGCTGACTCTCACCGATCTTGCCCATTGCCTCGTTGAGCGCCTCGATCGCATCGTCGATGGCAGACACGTCTCCCCCTCCGGTGGCCACGTCCCATGACGCCGGGCGATCGTACCGAAACGTTGCGTATTGCGACATACATCCGGTTACGTTGGTTAAACGCACCTCTCGTTGCCGGCTATATCGATGCCCCCATCCCCGGCGTCCATTTATGCATCGCGGCCGTCCCGAACCGCAACCGATGCCCTTCCCCATCAGTACTCGCACTCTCTCCATGAGGTAGAAGCAGCACGGCGCCATCCAACCTGGTCGACAACCCCCTTTCGTGGACCAGGCCGCCACCGACAACGAGCGCATGTTCGGGTGCGTCGTCCTGACCAACAACGACAACGCCCTGATCCGCGCAGCTCAACAAGTCGACTTCGATCCGCTCGCCGAGCCAGTAACCACTCGCCCCAGCAATCCGCGAATCATCATGGACAGCTAGGAACTCACCGGTCCTCAGGGCCGCCAAGCGGACGGATTCCTCACAGAGGCAGCCGACTTCATCACGCGGATCGTGCCTCAGGTGGACGGATCACCGTCGACAGAGCATGCCCCGAGCGGTGGATTCAGATAGGCGCAGGCTCGCCGAGTATCACGCCATGATGGAGAAGTTAGAGGGGTACAAGCTGTGGCTGGTGGCCAGTCTCCCGGACCCTACCCCCGAACAGCTGCTAGAAACCCGGCGCGCCAAGTACGAGGATTACCGGCGCGAGGGTGGAACCGGAACCTGGGAGTCGTACGACCACTACTTCCGTACGAATCCCGAGGCGCGGGAAGCTATCGAAAACATGACGACCATTGCCAACGCCGAACATCAGCACATAGAGGACAACACCTTTCTGTTCAGACACGAGGATGAATCGGGACGCGTCTTCCTGGTGAACGGCGAAAAACTGGGTCTCTCGGTCACTCCGCAGTGGCTCATAGACAACCCGGAGGGCTTGCGGGGCCTGTTCGATCAGCCCTTGCCGGTCATGGTGTGGACGACGCACCAGGGCGGCGAGCACAACTACTGGTGCTTCGAGGATCAGCTCTACCGCACCGAGGACACATCGGTGGACGAGTACGAGGCAGCCGAGGAGATCGCCGAACTTCTCCGCGCAGAGTCTCCCGCCGTCGATGCTGTGCCGGTCCCTGAGCAGGCTTCCCAGCCTCGCCAGCAGCCGCCGACCACGACCGTTCCCGTTCACTCCAAGGTTTCCTGGCTGGCCGGTGAAGTCCGGATCTATCTCAGCAAGGACCTGCTGATCGTCAAAGAGGCGGGCTCCCCCGAAGCGCAGGTGGCCGTCTACCGAAGCTCGCTGGTCGAGGATCTGACGCAGAAGATCCTTACCCTCAATCAGCGCGCGATTCCCGTCGTGCTGGAGCCAGAAGCTGTCTTCAGCAATGGAGAGATTCTTGCCGTAAGGCTCCCCGAGCAGCACGGTCCCGGGCCGTCGACACCGCGTTGGCGACCAGGATGTCACCTGGTCTGGTACGGGCCGAACAACTGGTGGGTGGACGAGAACGCCACTCTGGGGCAGGCCATCGCCGAGATCGACCGGCGTTTCACCCCCTACCAGGCCGAGCCCCAGCCCGGGATCGGTGGCCGGACGGGGACGGCACTATTCACGTAGGGTCGGCCGCTGCATAGCTGGAGCCGTGCCGCTCCAGCTGTCCTTGTTCGCACTGTTCCTCGGCCACTTGGGCAATGCGGGCCTTCACGTCGGCCCCCAGCCGGGTCCAGCCGAAGACCCGCGCAACCGCCTCGATCAGGGCGTCCAGGTCGACCCCGCCGGCGTCTCGCACGAGGTTCACCACCGCGATGGCCAGTTCGGAATCGTGCACCTGGTCCATCTTGCGCAGGCAGTCCTCGACCGGCGTCCGCACGGTATTGATGTACGAGCCCTTCAGCCCCACGAAGGCACCGTCACGTTCCAGGCGCCTGGCCGAGTCGATGGCCTGGTCGATATTCGCGCGGATCCGGGCTCCAATCCGCCCTATCCCCAGCAGGTCCCGCATCCTCCGGTCCAGAAGTTGGGTATGGATTGGCCCCTCGATGTGCGCGATGTGCTCGAGCACAGCGGTGAGCTCAGGGACGGCCGCAGCGCCGGCAGGATCGTTGTGGACGGTCACGGCGCTCAGGTCGGCGAGCCGGTAGGGCATGGTCCAGTCCGGTGGTCCGCTCGGCCCGGCCGGCTGGGAGGACACCGTCGGCAGCACCGGAGCTTGGGTCGCGTGGTGGGTCACCAGGCCATGGATCGGCAACTGCACGGCGTGGGCGATGGCTTCGGCCAGGCGCTTCTCCTCGCCGCTGCGGTTGCGGTTCCAGGCGGTTCCCCAGATCCGGTGCAGATGCCAGCCGAGGCCGTTGAGGACGCTCTCGCGCAACCGGTCCCGGTCCCGGGCCACCTTGGAGGAGTGGTACTGGAATCCGTCGCATTCCACCCCGAGGACGAAGACTTCACGGCGGTCGGGGTGCCGGACGGCCATGTCGATGCGGTAGCCGGCCACCCCTACCTGCGGCTGTACCTCGTACCCCCAGTGCCGGATGGCGGTAATCACCGATTCCTCGAACGGTGATTCGACGTCACCGCCGGTAGCTCCGTCCATGAACAGTGCCTGGGAGCCGCGGGCAGCGAAGTCCAGATAGCGCCGCAGAGCGCGGGTGCCCTCGGAATGGGCGGTCGCGGTGATGTCGGAGGCGCTCATGCTGGAGATCACCTCGTTGCGGTACCGGGCCCGAGTCACCGCTACGTTGAGTCGCCGCTGACCGCCGGCCTTGATCAGCGGGCCGAAGTTCATCAAGATGCGGCCGTTCTCGTCGGGACCGTATCCGATCGAGAAGAGCATGACGTCGCGTTCATCGCCCTGCACCGACTCCAGGTTCTTGACGAAGAAGCCGTCGAGCCGGTCGTCGTTGAAGAACCGGTCCAGGTGCGGGTTAGCGGCCCGAGCCCGCTCCACGGCGTTCTCGATGCAGGCCGCCTGCGACTCGCTGAAGGCCACCACTCCCAGCGACATGGTGGGCCGGGTGGTGAAGTGGTGGACAACGCGCTGGGCGACCGCTTCGGCCTCAACTGGGTTGTCCTTCGCCCCATTGCGGCGGTAGACGCCGTCGACCGGGAAGAACTCCACGCCGATGTCCGGGCCGCTCTCGTGAGCGCCGGGGAAGGTGATCAGCCGGTTCTTGTAGAAAGAATGGTTGCTGAAGGCGATCAGGTCCTCGTGGCGGGAGCGGTAGTGCCAGCGCAGGGTCAGGCTCCGGAACACCCCTGAGCTCTTGGCCAGGTCGAGGATTGACTCGTAGCCCTCCAGGTCCGGGGCGGCGGTCTCCTCGTCACCCTCGTCCTGCCATTCGTCGTCGCCGGTGCCGGAACCACCGAAAAAGTTCGTCGGTGGCAGCTGCTCCTTGTCCCCGGCTGTGATCAGCGACCGGCCACGGTAGATGCAGTTGATCGCGTCGCTGGGGCTGACCTGGCTGGCCTCGTCGAAGATCACCACGTCGAACTGCAGATCGGGCGGCAGGTACTGGCTGACCGACATCGGCGACATCATGAAACACGGCTTCAGCGCCTGGGTCACGTTCCGGGTCCGGTTGATCAGTTCCCGTACCGGCATGTGCTTGCTCTTCTTCTCCGCCTCCCGCCGGATGATCGCCGACTGACCGACGTCACTGCGCGGGCGACGTTCGTGACAGGCTCGGACGATGTCGACCACGGCCCGGTCGATCAGCAGGCGGTCCAGTTCCCGGTACTGGCGTACCAGGTCGTCCCGGTCGGAGGCCTGAGCCGTCTTCAGCGCCGGGTCGGAGACCATGATCCGGTCGGCCCACGCCTGCAGCACCGAACGCTCGATCACCGGCCGGATCTGGCCGGCCTGCAGCCGTTCCCGCACGCACAGCTCGATCGTGGCGTCCAGACCGTGCCCGGCCATGACCTGGCGGTGGTCCCGATAGGCGAACCATTCGTCTCGCCCACCCGCGTCGCCGGCGAGTGCGTCCAGAAGTTCTTGTGCCCCTTCGTAGTCATCGAGATCCCGGCTCAGTTCACCGGCCCGATCCGGCTCGAAGGCGCCCAGCAGCTCGTCCCGCGCACGCTCCCACCGCTCTTGGGTGGGACGGACGTCGCCAGAATCAGCTATCTGAGACAGGGCATCAGCCTGGGCACCGCTCAACGGACTACCCGGTGTTGCGGTGTGCTTCCGTACCTGCCCGGACCACTGCACGGCACCGTTCAGCGCCGCAATGTCGGTCTGTTCTCCCTGGTAGAGGGATTGCAGCAATGGCGCTCTCTGTCCTTGCTCCTGGGCGAAACGGACGTGTGCAGCCTCCGTGGCCTCGCGGGTGGCCAACACGATCTGCGTACCGTGCAGAGTCAGGTCACGCTGAACTGCCCGGGCAACCGCCTCGGTGAACTTACTGGCCGCCTCGGCCGGCCCTACCTGATCGCGCAGCCAGACCACTGCGTCCGCGAGCGGCAGGCTCTGCAGTTGCAGGGGCATGCCTGGCTGCGAGCCCGGCACCAGCATGCTCTGCCAGGAACGAACGTCACGCCCGATCTCTTCGACCAGAGCGGGCATCCAGGGAGGCGGACTGACTCCGTTACCCAGCACCCGACCAGCGGGGGCAACGTCGAAACCCAGCGATAGGGCCTGCTCGCTGACGACCAGCAGGTCAGCGATCAAGGTCAGGTCCGTCTGCTCACCGCGGAAGTGGGCGCCCAGCGCTGCCCCCTGCTCAGCCAGCGTCTCGGCCAGGTCTCGTTCTGCCGCCTGCCATGCTCGTGCCGCAGGCAGGGCATCGATTGCGGCCTTGACGCCGGCCGGATCCTTCACGCCTGCGGCCAGTTCCTGTTTATCCGAACGGAAGCCGCCCAGGATTTTGCGCCACCCGCGATGGGTCTGGGTGAACCGTTGCTGTAGCACGGCCAGGTCCAACGACAGGACCGTGGGCGTAAACATCTGCTCTGCCTGCTGTCGGGCACTGTCCCGAGAGGCCAGGGCACCACGGACAGCCTCCAGGGCCCGCCGCGCGGCCGCCAATCCCGCCGGAGTGAACCAGACTGCTTCGGGACGCTGAGGACGGCCCGACAGTGCAGCCAGCGTGAGCAGTTTGGCCGCCTGATCGAACGTCTGGACCGGTGGTGCCTGCAGGGTGACCGCGATGCCGTCGAGGTTCTGCTGATGCCTGGCCAGCATGTTGGCCGCTGCGGCGAAAAGCTTGGCCGCCTCACCCGCTGTCCCAGCGGTCAGCGGCAGAAGATCGAGTGGCGCCAGCGACAACGAGGACGTTGGCGGCTGGGGTGTCGGGGGCAGCACGGCCGGCGAGGGGACCGCGGTCCAGGGAACACCGCAGACCTCCTCGGCGTCCTGGTCGATGCGCTCAAGCTCCTTGAGGGCGTCCATGAGTCCGGCAACACTCTCCCGCAGCTCGGCCGGATCCGTCCTCGTCAGCCACTCCTCGGGCACGCCGAGCGGGCGGTCATGAGCCAGGCGAGCGAGCCCGAAGAGCCGGCCCGCGTCTGTGGGACGGGTAAGCGAGAACAGCTCGGCCACCGCGTCCAACGGCGCCACCGTCTCGCGCAGAACTCGCAGAGCGCTGGCAGCTTGATAGAGAACGGCATCGAACGAAGTGCGCAGCGTGACCCCACGCCATAGGTAATCCGCGCCCTCCAGAGCCGGGCGCCAGGACCGGTCCAGTCCCTCGGCGGCCTGAAAGATGTCGGCCAGACCGGAGGGATCCAGCGCACCGATGTCCGGCAACCGCGCCGGGAGCGCCGGCACCGCATCGAGCAGCGCAATCCGCCCCAGGACTTCGTGAAGCGTCAGGTTCAGCGGCGCTCGCGGCACGTTCATCGCGGCGGCGTAGTCGTTGAGCTCACCCTGCCGGCGTCGCAGTTGCCGCCGCTCCTCCTCCGTGGCCGGGCCCAGGTCCACCTGGCTGATGTTCTCCAGTGCATCGCCCAGCGCCAGGGCCACCTCCTTGCGGGTGGCCTTGTGCGAATGCAGCTCCAGCAGAAAGGAACCGAGGCCAGCGGCACCGAGCCGGTTGCGCACCACGTCCAGGGCCGCCGCCTTCTCCGAGACGAACAGCACGCTGCGCCCGGCGTGCAGCAAGGCGCCAATCATGTTCGAAATGGTCTGCGACTTACCGGTACCCGGCGGTCCGTCCATGACGAACGACCGGCCGGCCAGGGCCGCGGCTACGCAGGCACGCTGCGAGGAATCGGCGTCCAGCACCAGCGGGGTGCCGTCGGCCGGAGCGAGCTGATCGATCTTGTCGTCAGGGATCTCGTCGAAGTCGAACGAATCCGTGCCTTCGCCAGGGCCTTGGGCCAACGCCTGGATTCCCGCGTGCTCAGCGATACGGTCTTCGTTCTCCAGCAGGTCCCGGTACATGGCCTCCTTGGAGAAGGAGAAGTACGAGAGGTGCAACGTCGGGTTGACCTTCCAGCCGCGCCGGAACTCCTCCCCGGACTGCACCGCTGCCTGCAGCGCTTCCTCGACGCTGCTGAAGTACCAGGACAGGTCCAGGCTCTCCAGGTCCTCAAACCCCGGGACCTGGATGTCCATCTGTGCCAGCCGCAGGACCAGCGCTGGATTGGCCGTCGCGTCCTCCTCGGCCAGCTTCAGCCGCGGAGTGGCTCGTCGGCCTGGGCTGTACAGCTGCACCGGAACTAGGACCAGCGGGCTGCGGTAAGGCGCACCGGACTCGTCCTTCCACTCCAAGGTGCCAAAGGCCAAGTAGAGCACCCATACGCCACGGTCCAGGTACTCCTGGTTGGACTTGCGCAGCAACGAGCGCAGCGCGGCGTTGAGATCAACGGCCGGGGCCCGCGAGAACAGCTCCTCCTCCGCCGCTGTCCCGTCGTTGATCCAACCGGGAATGTCGGTATCGGAGGAGGCCTCAGGGTCCCGCTCCAGACTCCGGAAGACGAATTCCTGCTCGCCCAGGAGGCCCGAGAGCGTCCGTTCCAGGTCCGGCCGGTCGATCTCGATCGACGACGTGCGGCTGGGCCGGAAGTTGAGCAGGCGATTGCGGGCGGTCAGATTGACCAGGTCGTCACGCCATTGCCCGATGGCCAGACGGATCGCGGTGGCCGGATCCGTGCGTACCACGTCCGTCACCAGTCCTCCTGAGCACGTCCCATGCCTTCTGGGCAAGATCGGCACGGATGGAGGATTCCTTGAGGACGGCATGCCTGTGAGGTCGGAAAGGAGATCGCGAAGTGCAGACATCCCGACAATTTGCGACCTGGGCGCACGTCATGCCCCTCGGCCTCAGAAGCTACCGATCCGCCGATCTCGGCCTCTTCGCAGAACGCTGCCGTGCCCCACGGTTATCAACGCCGCCTGAATCTTGACCCGGCTGTTCCGGGAACCGGGGGTCAGTCTTCAGCCGGAGTCAACAAACCTGCCGTCACATCGCGGACGGGCTCACCCCGGATGTCCTGGCACCGACGTTCGCCTGGGACGAAGACTACTTCCACCAGTTGGTTGCAGTGGCTTCCGCTCGCGCATATGCCGATCATCGCGGACTTACGCACCCTGACGTATCGGCACGCATCACGGTTCAGTCATCCCTTGTCTGATTTGTCACCTCGGGCCACCGCCTAGAAACCGCGGCGACTGATGGATATCACCCATGGAGAGAAGACCCAGGTAAGACGGTGATCGTCTAGATCCGCGATGCCCGTTGCTGAGCGGACTATTTCCTGTACCTGCGTTCGGCGGTGGATGCAGCGTGTTCGACACCGTGAGTAGGTGAACCATCTACGCCCGGCTTCCGTGAACGGTTCGTAGCGCGTTCGACTATCGTCCAGGGGAGACACATGAAACGGCGGATCTACAGCACGTTTGCAGTTGCGGCTCTGCTCACATCCCTAATTGGCGGTGCCGCCTGGAGCGCCGACCTGACGAGCGTGACAGAACCCCAAGTGCAGAGCGAAATCGGAACTCTGAGCGGAGGATTTCTTGCTGACTCTTGCACATCGGTTCGGGCGAGGCTCCCCCAGTTACGCAAAGAAAAATTTCGACACGTCGGATGCCTCAAGCTCAATAATGTCGAGGCGGTCCAAGAACTGCCTTCTTCACGAAAGACGGCTCAAAATTCGGCGCCCAGCACTCGCGCATCCGCAGCCTCGCTTTGTGTGCTAAGTGGCAACTGGCAGGGTTCTCGGTTTGAGATGTGCGGAGGCGGTCACGCCGAGCTCGATTGGATGGATCCAACTACCGGTGGTCTCATCGGAGCTGCGCAATTTGAAGTAACCCAACATCTTGTTCTGGATGCACAGAGCCGTAATTTCACGGAGGACTTCAGCATCAAGACCACCGCAACAGCAGGCGTTCTCACCGGAGCCTCCCTGAACCTTGCCGTCTCTTGTGACGCAACTTGTTCAGCCACCAATAATTTTCCACAAGGCGCGCCAATTACCTCAGGTTCAACGGTATCTGCCACAATTAATTACACAGATTCCACGAACGCCGTCCACTTGGGGGAGACAAGCTACTCTTTGAGCTGGGGCCAGGGAACCGCAACGCCGGTTGATTGGAAAGCTCCAAATTTTCGCTGCGATAACGTCCAAGCCGGCTTTCCGGCGGGGTGCGTGGTTCCGGGGATTCGGCCCGTAATGACATCCATGGCTACACTCCCCAATATTCGGGCCAACATTCAAAGAATTCAAGGAGCGGGCACGCTTCATTACGGGCGTGCCGCTGGCGGAGAGCCCCTCACCCGCAACTCGGATGCCGCGAACGGGAATCGCGCAGCGGTCTGCGCCAAGCAGACCTCTCCCGATCCCGGAGTGGTCAGTTGTGACGAGTACCCTTTCGCCACGACCGATCAGGGAGGAGCCAAGGTGCTGCCGCCGAACTCTGGCTTTGCCTGGGTTCCGGTTGCAGAGCAGCAGTCTCAGAGCGGCTTGATCACTGCCTTCTACCGGTCGGCTCGGGTCCTCAGCGGCCCCGATGAAACGGGCGATGCCTTCTGGGTTGCTGTCTGAGGAGACGACATGCAGCAAGTTCTTGTGCGGATCGATGGAAATCAGTACTGGCTCAATGAGATCTCCCGCTTCGAGCAGGTCGGCGGCCTTTCCTTCGGCGGAGGCAACGGCTTGGTCGTCGCTGCCCACAACCTCATAGCCGTCCTGTGCGGGACAGAGTTCGGCTCGGTGCCAGTGAGCCTTGACTGGCTTCCTTCCGACCCAGGCACGCCGGATCTTGACCCTTGGGATGAAATCGTCGAGGTGAGCCTGGGTTTTGAAAAGGGGGAAGGCGTGCTGAATTCATCCCTAGGCGTTGATCCACCGGCGCCGCCACTTTCCCCGGGCACCTACCGAGTCCGGGTGCATGCTCGCGGGCGAGATCGCGCGCAGGCCCTCGGAGACGTCGATGGCAGGGACCTAGTCGAGGAACATCTCGTTCAGGCCTGGCCGGCACCCACAGCTTCGGAGACTCGCTACAAGCTCACCGACAAGTTTGGAGCTGCCGTCCGACAACGCCCGCAGGCGCTCCCACCCGATTCAGCTCCACCGGCGAGCGCCTTGGACTTGAGGCAACCGTTGTCCGGCGGTGGCGGTCAAGGGGGGCACCTGGGAAGAGGAGAGGGGTACGCTCCCGGTCCACCTGACCCAGGTCCTGATCACAACCTGGAGCGTGGTTAACCAGGGCGAGGTGAGGGGGCACCGGGCAATCGGTGCTCCCTCACCACCTTCGCGCCACCGCTGAGGCAGTTCGGTTTGGTTGGCGTCTCAGGCGCATTCACGTCGATCACAAAAGCGCCGCCGCGTTGAACATGGTGTTCTCTCCGATGGTCTAACGCCGGAGCAGGCCGCACGGAGCTCCGGCGCCGGCTTGTCCCCTTCCCCTACTGCATAAGGGATACCGCCGAAGCTAGTGGCTGTGATTCTTCCGTGCTCCTGGAATGGTTTCATCGAAGGGAGTATTCAGGTCCACCGGGCACAGTCGCGGGTGGGACAGATAGCGGGACCGGCGGTTGTCTGTTGGCCTTCGGGTCGGCATCATGCGGCTGACAGACCGAAACAGACCATAGAGAATGGCATTCGGATGTCGATGTGGCTCTTGATGCGTTCCTGCGCAAGCGCTCGGCCGTAGGAGGATCCATGTCCGAGCAGACCAGAACGCAGACGACCGTTTGCGTCCTGGTCGCCGGAGGCCAAGGGGTCACGCGGGCTGGCTTAGGCGTGCTACTCGACGTCCATACGGGCATCCGCGTGGCCGTTGAGACATCTGCGGTTGGTGATGCCGTTGCTCTGGCTCGCAGCATTCGGCCCGACGTCGTCCTGCTGGACCAAAGGACGCCCGAGATCGACGGGATCGAGGCCACCCGGCGACTGACAGACGACAGATTCCGGGTGCTCGTGCTGACCGCGACGGACAACGACCAGGCCGTCCACGAGGCATTACGGGCAGGCGTTCTGGGCATCGTGCCTCAGCACACCACTCCGCACGAACTGGCCGCGGCAGTCCGCACCGTCGCCGCCGGCCGGGCCTGGCTGGACCTAGACCTCAGACGATCGCTGATTGATTCTGCTGCTGCTAGGCCCGAACCAATATTGGCAATGAAGCTGGCCACGAAGCTCACCCTTCGCGAGCGCGAAATCCTGGTCATGCTCGCGCTGGGTCGATCCGTCCAAGAGGTCGCCCGGGCACTCAGTCTGCGCGAAGACACGGTTCAGCGCCACGTCCTGAGCATCATGGCCAAGACCCGCTCGCGCAATCGCGGCCAGCTGATCGCGCGGCGCTTTCCGGCGCGCTGATCCGGAACTGGGCTGAGGCCCTGCAAGTACGCTCGTTCTATGGCTTCTGACCTCACGGCTGGAATCTTCGCCGTCCTCGGCACCGTTCTCGGTGGTGGCGTCACCCTTGCAACGAATGCCTTTTCTGCCCGGACCCAGGCGCAGCAGGCTGAGGCAGTCCGTGTTCACGAGGTGGAGCAGGCTCGACGCGCGCGGATAGATGCGCGCGCCGCGGAGTTGGACAACGTGCGTCGCGATGCGTGCGTCAAGTTCCTGTCTCTGGCAGCCACATTTCGCGATGTCGCCGATGAATACGGCTGGATGCTGGAGGCGCCAAGCACGGAGGCAACGGCGCGCACCAAGGACCGCTACATGCAGGCCTGGGCCGATTTCTCCGCAAGTACCGCGCCCATTCAGATAGCGGGACCACCGGAGCTGGCTGACGCAGCAGTGGCCTTGAGGGACTGCGTTGGCGACTACAGCCTCGATCTCGACCGACAGGCCCGGGGCGGGAAGCCGGCGAGGGGACACGATGCCAAGAATGTTCGGATGAACGAGGCCAGGGACACGTTCGCTGCTATCGCCCAAGGCCTGTTTGATCCGGCTGTACCGGAAGGTTCAGAACTGGGGGTATGAGGGCAGGGGGCTTGACCGCAGGCAAGGACAGCGTGCTCAACCCGGCAACTCGTGTCCCGAGGGTCCCGCCCGGGTGCCCACGAGCGTCCATCATTTGAAGCCATTAAAAGTGTTGGTGCAGCTTCGGGTACGGCTCAGAGACACGTGGTGAGATGCCCGGCCGACCTGGTCCGCCAGACCGGCGCACTCCCCCGGCTCGGGGACGTGCGCCGGCCTGGTCGCAGATCAAACCTCAGCAGGTCCGCAACGCCACACACGGATCGAGCACGACCAGCTTCGACCACACCGACGCGTTCCAGTCGATCCCGTCCGCGTCCGAGCGCATCGAGCCCAGCCGGTGTGCGGCGGGGTAGTCGGGTGTGGAGGCGACCTGGGGCCAGTTGTTGGCCGCGGCGAACGAGAGCCACGCGTCGGTGGCGCCCATGCTGGTGTACTGGTTGCCGGCCTCGGTCTCGATGGTGAAGTAGAACGAGGAGCCGGTTTCGCCGATGTACATGCCGTACTGGGCCATCGCCTTGAGGATGGTGCGCTTCCAGGTCGGTACGGCGGCGGGCAGGGCGTCGATCTGGGCGGCGGTCATGTTCAGCCGCAGCAGGCTGCTCGGGCACTCAGTCTGTGCAAAGGCACGGTTCAGCGCCACGTCCTGCGAGTCATGGCCAGGACCTACAACCGCCGCAACCGACCCGCCGTCATCAGGCACCGGCCCCTCACCCAAGGACTACCCTGCCGTCCGCGAACGGATGCTCGATCGGGAATTCGCCGTCCTCGCGTCAGGTTGCCAGGGGTGCCTCAGCGCGCCGGGGTGTGGAAGATGCGCCGCTTGATGGTGTCGGAGCGGCTGGCTGCCCTGAGCAGGGTGCGAAAGATGCTGCGAGGTAGACGGGCCGGATTGGTGGCGCGTTCGGCATTGCGGGTGGAGAGGGCCAGGGCGGCGTTGGCGTACTCGCGCATCTGGGTCTCGTAGTGACTGACGGCCTTCGTGGGATCGCCGTGCTCGATGAGCGCGGCGCGCAGGGTGTCGGCGTCGCGCAGGGCGATGTTGGCGCCGAGGCCGCCCATGGGAGTCATGTTGTGGATGGCGTCGCCGATCAGGGTGACGTTGCTGGGTTCCCAGGCTGGTAGCTGTGGCATGGTGCGCAGCGGCACTGGCCCGATGTCGGTCGGGTCGGTCGCGTCGATCAGGTCACGGAAGGGTGCTGCCCAGGTTCTGATCTGCCGCTGCACGTGTGCTTTGAGGTCGCTCCCGGCCAGCTGATCACCGCCGCCCGGGTAGGTGTTGCGTCGTGCGGCCCAAGCCCAGACGATGTAGCGGTCGGTGTTCTCGGCACCTCGGATGGAGCGCGATCCGCTGTCGCCGGTGGCCCAGGTCGAGGCGAAGAGCCATCCGGGCCCGGCCGGTACGACGTTGTTAATGGACGTGTCGGACAGTTGCGCGGGCAGGAGCCCGGCCAGTTCGGGGGTCAGCGGGACGCGCCCGGCGACGTTGAGGATGCCGAGGTCCTGTCGACGCAGGTAAGGCAGTACTTGGGTGCGCACCCGAGAGTTGCTGCCGTCGGCGCCGACAAGAAGATCGCACGTCGTGATAGTGCCATCGGCGAAGTGGACGATGACGCGACCGTCGGGCGCGTGGGTGTACTCGGTGAAGCGTGAACCCCAGTGCACCACTGCGCTGTCGAGTCCCGCGAGCAGGGCCTGGTGAAGATTGCCGCGGCTGACGGCCCGGCGGCGGGTGACGGGGTCCTCGGCGCTTTCCACGGTGCGGTGGTCGAGGGCGCAGAGCAGGCCGCCGGCGGCGTCGTGAAAGTTGATGACGTTGGCAGCCGGCACGGTCGTGGCGGTGAACTGCTGCCAGTTCGCGGACGGCAGACAGTCGTGCAGCGCGCCCAGGCCGTCGGTGTTCAGGTGGATGCCGTAGCTGGCGGGGTGGGCTTGACGAAGGTCGTTGCGTTCGTGGACGGTGACGGCAGTCCCCGCCTGTCGCAGGCCGTGCGCCAGGCACAGGCCGCCGAGGCCGGCCCCGATGATGACGACTCGCATGACGTTGTTCTCCTTCATGCCGTTCGGCGGGCTGGTTCAGGTGTTGGGGCCGCCGGCGAACTGCCGGTGGGTGTGGCTGCGAATGACCTGAACGGTGGCCAGGGTGCGAGTGGTCGTCATGCCGGAACGGGCTGCCGGCGAGGCGAGCATGCGCTGCAGGTCCTGGTCGCTGGCCCAGCGCGCGTGGTGCACCACGTGGCGGCCGTCGTCGGAGCTCACCAGATCCGAGCCGAGGAATCCCCGGCTGGGCTCGAGCACCGTGCGGGCGTGGGTTCCCAGCAGGTCGTACAACTGCTGCTGGCCGGTCGCTTCGTGCTCCCGGTCGGTGAGCGGGGCAGTGGGCAGGGCGGTGGACAGGGTGAAGATGCTGGTGACGAGCACCTGGTGGGCGGGGGCGGGCAGGGCCCGGCGGGCGGCCACCAGGGTGACGGCCGCCAGCGTGGCGAAGATCGGCCCGGTCGCAACATGGGCCACGGCCAACACCGCGGTGTCGTCACGGCTGTAGAAGACGGCTTGCAGGGCGCCGTTGACGACGTTGACGCCGATCGCGACGCCGGTGGCAATCATGTGCACGCGCAGCAGGCGCGGGTGGGCGGGCCAGTCGGGCGGACCACCCGAGACCCGGTTCAGCAGCAACCCGGTCAGCGGTCGCCGGGCAACGACGGTAGTCAGGCAGACCGTGATGACGGCGAAAGGCACCAGCGCCGGCAGGAGGAAGAAGCCGCGGGCTTCACCCGTCACCCCCGCTACCGCGGCGCAGGCGGCGACCACCAGCACTCCGATGAGCGCCGACCGCAGCGACTCCCGTCGCGCCAGCCTGATCACCAGGACGATGACAGCCGTGATCGCGGCGGTCGCGATGGCCGGCCCCAGCGACCAGCCCGCGTTGACGATCACGAAGACCACGCCGGGGGCAAGGGCCGCCAGAAGTCCGAACCAGCGGGCCGGCTCGGACCAGGTTGCCCGGATCGCTGTCCAGCTCGACGCTTGACGCTCAGCAATTTTGTTCACTTCGAGACCATCTCACGTGAAACTAACTCTGGTCAACCTTTCTCCCCCGAGATAGTCTCTCCGGTATGTCCTCGGCTGGTAGCAACGCGACAGACCCCTCCCCCAAGGCACTTATCGTCGATACAGACGTGCCGGTCGTACCGGGCGAGTCGCCCTTTGCCATGGGCCTGCTGCTGCGTCAGGCCCACGAGCGGGTCGCCGAGGCCATGGACCGGGCGCTGCGCCCCTTCGACCTGGAACGCCGCCACCTGATGGTGCTCCTGCGCCTGTCCGCCGACGGGCCCCTGAGCCAGCGCGACCTGGTGGAGAGAACCCGCCACGACAAGGCTTCCATGGTGCGCATTGTCGACGATCTCGAACGACTGGGGTTGGCATCCCGCGAGCCGGTTCCCGGTGACCGCCGGGTGCGGGCGGTCACCATGACCGCACAGGGATGGAAAGTCTTCGACCAGGCACACCAGGCGGCGATCCCGGCGGCCCGAGCCGTGATGCAGCCACTGAGCGCGGAGCAGGCAGAGCAGCTTCAACAGCTACTGAAGCTGCTCGTCGCCGGGTGATGCCTTTCAGTCGCTCGCCGATCCCGATCGACGTCCTCGACAACCTCGGGCGCAAGCCCGGTGAACCGGCGGGCAAGGGTTCGCACGACGCGTTGAGTGCCCACGTCAGCGAATGTCAGCTTTCCGGTTGTAGCCCAAAGTCATTGCTGGGCGCCCCCTTCGCGCCCCCAGTCCAGGCGTTTACCGCACTCAGGTGAACGGCTGGCCGAGAATCGGACCGATTTGCTGGTCCCTCCGGTGGCCGTGGACGGGGTACAACAATGGGGTCACGTAGTTCCCGACAGGACGTCGCGCCCACCCCGAGCACGTAGGGCAACGGACGAGGCCCGCTTCGCCGGCCGCAGTAAGAAGGGATGGCCAGCAGCGGCACTTTCGGGCAGGTCAAGATGTAAACATCCGACCCCTCAACGGAAAGGCCGTGGACTGCTGTTTGGGGCCCCGGCCGGTCACCAGATCGTGCGGGCCTCGACGAGACCGAGATCCTAATGCGCCTGGTAGCTGCGTGGGTGTGCCCTCGGAAGGTTCTGGTCCAGGCCGCGTTGGAGCGGGCAGACGCCATCGGTGCGGCCTGCTTGAGACTACCGGCCACATCGAGTCTCGATGACGGCAGAAATACTTCGTTCGAAGTACACAGCCCGCCTCGTAGGCGCCGAGACTCTGTGCCGGGCAGGAGCGCCCGTCCTCCCCGGGGCAGGAGACCATGAGACACATCACCGACCTTAAGAGCGTCACCAATTTTCTCCGGCACCGTTTCCTCGAAGGAACGCGGTCGCCAGACTGTTCGCGCTGGCCCTTGCCGTGATTCCGACCGCAGCGCAGGGAGTCGGCAGCGCGCCCGCCACGGGGGCCAAGCCAACCGTCGTCCTGGTGCAGAGGGCCTCCGCGGACGCCTCCGGCTGGGACAACGACGTCAGCCACCTGACCGTTGACAGCCATCCGGTACGGGCCCAGACCAGCCCCCGCACAGATCAGCGAAATACACTCCTCGCACGCGGCCGTGGTCGGCCACCCGGACTTTGTCACCCATCTGATCGAGACGGCCGACCACCGCACCTGACGACCGCCTGATACGGAGCTACGAACGTAACATCACACGCTTCACGGTTCCGGAAAGGACAACCCATGCCCACGAAGATCACCCTGATCATCGACAATCCCACTGACCCGGACGAGTTCGAGCGCGCCTACGCCGCGATCAAGGCCGCCGCCGAGGCGTTCCCGAAGGTCCAGCGCGTCGAGTCGGCCAAGGTATGGCCGAAGGAGGACGGCACCCCCACTCCTGCCTACCGGACGCTCGACCTGTACTTCGAGAGCTACGACGACGCGTCCGCTGCCGTTGCCACGCCGAGCGCTGCAACAGTTTTCGGCGGACTGCAGCAGACGCAGGTGACCTTCACCGGGCTGTTCTCAGACATCGAATAACCCCGCACCGGTGCCCGGTCCGACCGGGCCGGGCACCGGGAGACGATGATTGGCACAGCGACCCGGCCAAGCCCATCAGTCCAGGGGTTGTCGCCACGCCACCACGAGATTGCTGCTGTCCGACGTGGACACCGAGCCGACCCAGCCCGCGGTCTCGACCCCATCATCGACGGCCGAGACCTCCTGCTCCATGGAGCTCATCATCCCGGGCGGTGGACGGCCCGCGCCGCCGGTAAGGCCACCGGCGGCGGCATCCATGATCGCGTACATGTGTACGGAATAACGTACAGGTGAGCGAAATACTGGACAGCAGGAGTAGTTTACGAACCATGAACCTGGGCGACCCACTGGCGGACATCGCCCCCGGCGTTCGCGGCGCCCTGCTCCGCGCCCTGGCGCGTCTTGAGCAGCCGGTCAGCCGCAGACAACTCGCGCGCCTGGCCCAAGTCTCCCCGACCGGCGCCGGCCCGATCATCGCTCAGCTCGTCTCCAGCGGGCTGGTGCTGGAGATCCCCTCCGGCACGGCCACGCTCATCAGCCTGAACCGCGATCATCTGGCCTCGACCCACCTGATCGCGCTGGCCGGACTACGCGGCGAGCTCATCCGCAGACTGCGCGTCGAACTGGCGCCCTGGCCCGGGCTGACCGGCGCATGGTTGTTCGGATCCACCGCTCGCGGTGACGCGGGACCGGACTCCGATATCGACATCCTGCTGATCCTCGATGACCTGGAGTCCGCCGACGTACAGGTGCGGATGGACCGGCTGCACGCTCAGCTCGGCTCCTGGACCGGCAATGAGGCCCAGTTCGTCGAGCACACACCGACCAGTTGGCGACGCCTGGTCCGCTCCGGCAACCCCCTGGTCCAGCAACTGCGCACAGACGGTGTTGCCCTCATCGAGAACGACCCCACCTACCTGAGGAGAACCCGATGAGCCGCGCCAAGGGCCCCCGCCGAGAATGTGACCCCGGACAGGCCCGCAAGCGCCTCACCGATGCCCGCCAGTTCCTCGAGGCAGCCGAGATCCTGGACGCACCAGACGTTGTGGCTACCAACGCCATTCATGCGGCGATCGCTGCCTCCGATGCCATCACCTGCGTGGCCCTGGCCGAACGGTCGAACGACGGCAATCACGCCGCTGCCGTGGACCTGCTCCGGAGGGTGGACAGCACTCTGGCGACCACCCCCAAGAGGGCCCTGGACCGCAAGACCCAGGCCGCTGACGAGAGCACCGAAATCAGCGCCACTGACGTAGCCAGCTGCGTCCGCTGGGTTCGCCAGATCCTCGAAGCCGCTGAAACCCGCCTGCAGAGCTGACTCCCTCAGCGTTCCTCACGCCATCACTGCGTGCAGCTTCGCCGGGGGCGGTCGGTGGAGAGGGCGTCAGCGGGCCTGGTCGACGTCCCCCATGAACGCCAGCAGAGCATCCGCCAGCTCGCGGGGTGCCTCCTGGGCGACCAGGTGCCCAACGCCCTCAATGGGAACAGTGCGCACCTCGCTGGCAGCCACCTGCTGCAGGCCCGGGGCATTGACGGCCAGCACGGGCACCCGCAGGGGGTGCGCGCTCGCCAGGGCCTTGGTGCGGCCCTTGTCGCTGAAGACCGCCTGGTAGAGACCGGACGTGCCGTTCCAGGCGTCCGGACCGGTGTAGGCCTTGACGAACTCCTCCAGGTCGGCCGGGGTGACCCCCTTCGCGGTGGCGCCCATGACCCGGTAGGCCCAGGTGATCAGGTCGCGTTCGTGACCGGGGAGCAGGAGCTGGGGAATGCCGGGCGCGCCCAGGAAGCCCACATGCCAGGCTCCGCCGTTGTTGACGTCAGCGAGCGCTTCCAACCCGAAACCGATCAGCGCAGTCTCGACCCCGGTGAAGCTCTTCACATCTTCGGGGTGCTGCACGGCGAAGTCGAAGGTGAGGCCGCCGCTGATGTCCTGGCAGAGCACGTGGAGCGGGCCGACGCCGAGGTGGCCGACCAGCTGGTGCAGGTCTTCGGAGAACGCGGCCTGGCTGTAGTCGGCGTCGGCGTTCTTACCCGAGGCGCCGAAGCCGCGCAGGTCAACGGCGTAGACGCGGTGGGAGGCGGCCAGCAGCGGGATGAGGTGACGGAAGGCCCACCAGGTCTCGGGCCAGCCGTGGACCAGCAGGATGGGGGACCCCTTGGTGCCGGCCGATACGTAGTGGAGGCGGGTTCCGTTCAGGTCGGCGTGGTGGTGGGTGACGCCGGGCAGGGTGGGGCTGCTCTTGCTCATCGCTCGCTCCTTTTTGACAACCAGGTTGACGAGTAAGTTAGGCAACCAGGTTGTCAAAGTCAACCGTCCTATGCTGCTCGGGTGACGCGACCAGGCGCCGACCTCGCCTTACTGCTCCTCGCCGGCTTCCGTACGCTCGCCGACCGGGCCCACATCGCCCTGGAGGAGCAGGGGTACGCGGATGTCCGCCCCATCCACGACTTCGCGTTGCGCGCCATCATGGCCGGGGCCGACACCCCCTCCGAGCTCTCCCGCAGCCTGTCCGTCAGCCGGCAGGCGGCCGCCAAAACCGTCGCCGTTCTGGAAGAACGCGGCCTACTGCGGCGCGAGGCCGATCCCCGCGACGGCCGTCGGCTGCGCTTGCGGGTCACTGAACGCGGGCTCGGCATGATGAAGACCGGTGAAGGGGTTTTCGACGACCTGCGTCGGCAGTGGGAACAGCAGAGCGGGGCGGCGCAGGTCGCCACGCTGGAGGCGGCGCTGCGGGAACTGGTCGGCGAGAACGCCATTTCGATCGACGCGAAGAACTGGTCGGCGAGAGACGTCGATGATTCCTGAACGAGGGCTCGGCTGGAGTGCTTTGTCGAGCCCGGCCGAGATCACGGCGTTCGCTCACATCGCCGGCCTCTTGTTGTCCAGCACTCGCAGTGTCGGCGAGGCGCTCTCCTGGCGCATGCCCCAGGTCACCGGTGGGCCACGGAGAACCACACGGGTTCAGCCGAACACAGCCAACCGGTTGGTTGCAGACACCGCCAGCACCCCGCCACCGATGGCCGACCCCTCGTTCGTCAGGTGGTCGCTCTGCGGATTAATGGTGCCACCGGCGTGACCCTTCCAGACCTGCTTGCCCGTGGCCGTGTTGTACCCCAACACCCACCCCTGGCTGGTGGTTACGTAGACGACCTTCGACGTGGCGATCGGCGGGCCGATGATCTGCCCGTACGTGTCACCCGCAGGCCGATGCGACCACAGCTTGGCCCCGGTGGCACTGTTGACGGCCTGCAGCGACACCTCATATGGCGCGGACGGAGCATCGGGAGTCAGGAAAGTCGTCTTGCCGACGATCGTGGGGACGCTGTCGGAGATGAACCTGAAGAGCAGCTTGCCGTTGCGGGCGTCCGCCACCCAGCTGGAATAGAGGCTTTCGTGGATCCAGAGCCGGTTGTCGGCCACGACCGAGGTTGTTCCGCCGACCCCACCCGAACACCCGAAATCATCTCGCCAGGCTTGCTTACCGGCGAGCGTCCAGGCCGCCCAGTTGCAGGTTGAGGCGTAAAACACCCGATTGCTGGTGACCGCCTGCCCCAGTGCGCCGTCGTTGGTCCCGTAGTTGGCCCATTTGACCTTGCCGGTGACGACGTCAATCGCCAGGTAGTTGTCGCCGAACCGGAAAAAGTTAACGTAGGCCACACCTCCCCGCACCGTCACCGGCTTGTCCGCAGAGTGCGTGATCGTGGCATACCGAGGCGCCACGAGCTTCCTCTTCCACAGCACCTTCCCGGTCGCCGGGTCCAAAGACTGTATCCCGGAATGCTTGTCCTCGAACGGATCCCAGTCGTTGACCACGATCAGCCTGCCGCTGCCGTACGCCAGGGTCGCGGTGGACATGTCGCCGCCCATGCCGGTCGACCTCCACAGCTGACGGCCGGTGCGCTTGGCGAACGCGTAGACGTACACGGGCCCCGGCGGAACGGCGCCTGCCTTCTTCTCCCGGGACGCCACGAACACCCGGTTCCCGACGATCAGCGGGTACGAAGTCTCCATGCCGAAGTCCTTGAACCACAGACGGCGCATGGTGTTCGGAAGCGCTGGCCCCGGGGCAAGACCGGTGTGCGTGGCGTCGACCTGGTAATTGGTCGCATCTCCCGGTTTCGCTGCGGCCACTGCCGGCCCGGCCGGCGCAGCCAGGGTGGTACCGAGCACAATTCCAGCAACCGCCACCACTAAACGCCGCACAATCGTCCTTACCGGAGCCGCTGACGCTGGCGAGTGCCAGATGCCGGGCAAAGTTATCCGAAACCCGGAAAAAGCGCGCATCGGCGCTCGGCCCTTGAACCCGTCGTTCGTCCAGCACCGAGCCGATCTGGATACTTGCCGCCGCGATGGGATCAAGGAGCGAGTTCGACGGCTGTGGTCCCAGCGCGATTGCGTGACCAGTCCGGTGGTGGCGGCTCGTGGGCCGGTTGACCTGACCAGGGTCGCTGGGCGCCTACGGGCTCACCCGTTGGGGGGGTGAGCTGCACCGTCAGTACGACGTCGCTGAGCGAGGCCTCCGCTGTGCCTATCTCCCGGGGCGCCGACACATTAACGACCGAGGAGAACCGACAGGTCTCGTTGCCTTCAGGTAGCCCTGTCCCTTCAATCACCCGCTGCGTCGTCTCCGGATTCAGCGAGGTATTCAATGATGTCGCCGGGTTGACAGTCCAGTTCCCGGCAGATGGCCTCCAGGGTTGCCAACCGGACGGCCTTGGCCTTGCCCGTCTTGAGGATGGACAGATTCGCGACCGTAATGCCCACGCGTTCCGAAAGTTCAGTGAGGGTCATCTTGCGCTCGACCAGCTCGCGATCGAGTCGAATCACAATGGGCATCAGACCGTTAGCCGGTGCTCGGCCTCGACGTCCGCGCCGTGGCGGAACGCTTCGGCGAGCAGGAGGATCAACAGGCCGAGAGCAAGTTGGGTGGGTGCGATTCCCCAGTCACGGTAGGGATCCAAGATAGGTCCGCCGCCGAACATCTCGATGTCGTATCCCCCGGTGCTGCCCACCAGGAGGCCCAGGCATCCCGTAAAACTTCCGAGAATCAGCAGCCCTCCAATACCTCGCACGTACCGTACAGCTCGAGCGCTGAACACATGTCCCGTTGACGCGTTCGCCAGCAGACGCCAGAGCAGGAGCAGTACCCCGCTCACGACCATGAGGCCGAGCGCCTTGCGCGCAACCGTTACCGCCACGAGAGCGTTCCACCCGCCCGTCGTGGTGAGGTCGACCGTCCCGGTCAACCGCGCCGACGTGGGCCGGACATCCGCGTCCTGAACACGGACCGCCTGGCCGCCCCGCCAGTCCTCCCCATGCATGAAGAACCTCACGCAGTCACTGTCCTGCTCGTCCGGGGCGTCCTTGGTGCTGGCCTTCTGGCACACATCCGCTGCGTACGTGACCGGAATCGACACCTGGTCATGGATAAAAAATGGTCCCCGGCTCGCGTTTACGGGGTACGTCACCCGCCCGGTCAGCGCAAGAGCACCGATGCCGACCACTGTCACTGCGGCCAGCGCCACGAGCGCGCCGAGCGCCAAGGCGGCCCAACTGCCGATCCGGAAAGCTCTTCGAGGCATGAGGGACGTCCAACTCGTCGATGCGTGTCGCGCGGGGAGATTGTCTCGATTTGCGATAATTGCACATCGTTAATCGATACGCCAACATTCGGATCTTCACCAACCCATGGCCTACGCATGGCCGCCCGTAGCGCAACCCGCACGACAGCGTCCCCCCGCTGTGGCAGGTGAGCTGTCATGCTCGCTGACCGCGTTTCGACATCCTCGGGGGGACCGTCATGAAGTGGCCATTGTGCTTGCAAAGGGGATCTTTCCGGACGGGAATTGCTCTGTCCGCGACGACCGCCGGCTGTCTTGCGTTCGTCGCTCCTGCGCAGGCCGCGGTCCAACCGGCCACCGTGCGCGTCAGCATGAGCCACCTCGATTACATCGCGGCTCCCGGCCAGGCCAACCGTCTGTCGGTGTGGCTGGGGCCGATCCATCGGGTGGACTCCAACGGCTACTCCGAAAACTATTTGATCGACGATGTCTACCCGATCCGGATCGCCGGCGGCGGCTGCACCCATCCCCGCGCGTCCGACCTGACCCGGGTCCGTTGCACGGTCATCCACTCCAGCGACAGCGAAGGCCAACCTGCCGGGGTGGGGGCAGCCAGCTTCGCGTTGTCCTACACCGGCACGTTCCGGCTGGGCGACGAGGACGACACGGTGCGGCTGCACAATCCCAAGGGCCGCAGGATCTTCAGCGAGTTCTGGCTCGGCCCGGGCGATGACACCACCGTCACCCGCCAGCCCGGGGAAATCAGCGATACCAGTGCGGTCTACGGCCAGGGCGGCCAGGACCGCATCGTGGCCGGCAATCCGGACTCGTCGCTGGGCCTGGTGATGGGCGGTAATGATGATGACTGGATCTCGATGCGTGGACCCGCCCCGGCCGGCGACAGGGTCTACGAGTACTACAAGGGCAACGGGACGGCATCCGGCGGGAACGGCGACGACCGGCTTTACGGAGGTCAGGGGCGCCAGACGCTGTCGGGCGGCGCCGGGGACGACCGGATCGATGGTGGGGATGCTGGGGACGTGCTGGACGGCGGTGCGGGACACGATCGGTTGTGGGGCCGTAAGGGCAACGACACGATCGAGGGTGGCAGCGGCAACGACCAGCTCTACGGCGGACTGGGCCGTGATCGCCTGACCGGTGGGCCCGGACGGGACCTCACCGTGGCCAGGTGATGGGTGGGGCTCACTCACACAGTGGGCCCCACCCCACCCACCCGCCGCTGGCTCACGCCCCCGCACCCGGAGTCGGGCCCAACGCCCGTGCCGACGTCCACAAACCCGGTGACCGGCTCCGCCAACCGACCACTGCCGTCCGCCCCACGCGCGCTCAGCGTCCAAAGAACGCAACTGATCCGCACGCGCCGACTCGTGTCTGCCGAAGCAGCGCAACCGATACCCTCTGCTATGCCCGTCGACGAGTGGACGCCGCAGGACTGGGCCCTAGCCCGCCTGGCGCAGCTCTCACGGCACCGTCCCTTGACTGTCGCCGACATCGAAAGTCTGGATCGTTCAGTCGGACGCGTCGAACTGCTGGACGGAGTACTGCTGGTAACACCTCATGCCGACGTGGATCACCCGCGATGGGCCCGGCGACTGGCCAACCGCCTCGACGAGCTGGTGCCGCCCGGTTGCGAGGCCCTGGACGGCGTGAACGTGTTCGAACCGGGCTCCGACCGGGTGTGCGTGATCCCGGACGTCGTGGTCATCCAGACCGACAAGATCGTCCAGGTTCCCCGGCAAGGTGAGGGTGTCTTCCCGGACGGCCTGGAACTCGTCATCGAGATCACCTCCTCCAACCGGGACGTGGATCTGGGCGTGAAGCGGCAGCGCTATCAGGCCTGGGGCGTTCCGTATCTGGTGGTCGACCGGTCCACCGACCCGTACGACCATCTTGTCTTCGGGCAGTGGCCCGACTGGGCTGCCTCGCTCCTCCCCCGCGGGTGAGAACCGGGATGCCTTCGTACAAAGTGACGATCTGACGCTGCGGGGGTGTGGGCCGGACCCCACCCAGAAGCCTTCGCTCGCCGGCCCCGAAAACACCCCGGGACCGAGCGACCGGAGACCTTGTCCCCGGTCATGCGAGCCAGGCCGGCCGGGACCGGCAGCAGGGACTGGCCGCTGGGCAACCAGGAAACCCCCGTGGCCGGCGTGGACGCAGCGGGGGCGCCACGATGTGAGCGGCGGGCAGACCTGTCCAGGTCGTAGACAGATCCAGGCACGTTCACGGAGGACCAGCATCAGGCGCCAGGCGCCCAAAAAAGATGCGTCATGAGAGGGCTGCGGGTGCGTGTACGGGGGTGATGTACCCATCCGACCGGTCCGCTGCTGGAGCACGGCCGGTCCCTCAGGCCTTCGGAAAGGACGCTGAAGCCTCGTGAACAGTTCCACCACCGTCGTCCATGTCGTCCGTGCCCTCGTGGGCGTCACGCTGGCCGTTCTCGTCGCAATGGTGGGGGTGGCCCTCGGTGCCGGTGGGACAAGGCGACGCGTCCCGGCGCATCCGCAACCGGTGGCTCGCCTTCACGTCGCCGGGAGACCGGTCACCCAGGTAGACCTCCCCCGGCGGGGGCGTATCCCCCGGCAGCTGACTCCCGAACATGACGCCGCCGACCCGAGCGGTGTCGCCGGGGGCGCCGACATCCTCATGTCCCAGCTGCGTCATGTCCGGGGCCGCGACGATCTGGCGGCCAGGTCCATCTGCGCCTGGCTGGTCGTGAGACGGCCCGGGTCCGCTGGCCGGATACGGCACACCCCGGCAGTCCGGCGGGTGCATCCTCGTGCCGCAGCCGGGCTGGTCGCTAAAAGCCCCTGCCGGTGAGCGATACCGCCGTGGACCATCAGGAAGGGCCGGACGAGCCGAGCCGGGAGCAGCTCCTGACCGAGCTCGAGCAGCTTCGCCAGGCCCTGTACACGCGTGACATCATCGGCCAGGCCAAGGGCATCATCCGTCTTCTGGCCGCCACCGACGCCGACCGTGCGTTCACGCTGCTGGGCCAGATGTCGCAGGACACCAACCGCCCGGTGCGCGACCTCGCCGCCATCATCGCCGAGCGCGCCGGAATGGGGCAGCTTCTGCCCGCCGACATCATGGCCAGCTGGCATCGCCGGACCGGCGCCACCCCGCAGATCCAGACCGCGGCAGCAACCCTGAGCGGGGAGACGCCGCCCTGAGAAGGTTCGTCCCCGACCGCTTTCGACCTTCAGCAGTCGCACCAGCAGGAGCACCGTCCCCCACACCCAGGAGTGCGTGATCGCATGAGTAGCCAAGGACAGCCTGACCACGACCACCAGCCGCGCCACGAACTGCACAATGCGTCCGTCGACGAGTCCGTCGCGGCCGCGGGGGCCTGTGCCCAGGTCCACCTGCCGACCGGCCGGGTCTGCGCCCGCCCCCAGGGTCACGGCGGGTCCTGCGATTTCACCCCGCCCGATCAGGCACCCACGGCCGGTCCCGAGAGGAACTGACCCTTCCAGCGGTCAACCGACCGGCTCAGTGAAGCTTTCGCACCATGGCGCGGCCGGGAGATCTCATCCGTACAACCAGGGCGGTTCGTGCCTTGTCGCTGTCGCGGGGGCACGCCCCGCGACGCGCGCCGCCGGTCCCCTTGAGGAAGCGGGGTGAGCTGTTTCAAGGGATGTGGGGAAGGATCCGGCGGCGCGCGCCTCCCATCATCCGCGAAAGGTACTGCTGGGGCGGGTGCGACGCGCGGGGCACACCAGATCCCCGTCGCGTTGGCTGGGCCCGACCACGTGCAATGAAGCCTGGGGAAGGCACGGACATCGATGGTTCCCCACGGACAGCACCGGCCCAGGTCGCTGATCCGCAGCCTCGCCCGGGGAGGCACGAGCTGCGGATGAGTCGCCGACCCTCAGCACCGCCGTGCCCCGCTCCTTCGCCAGGACCGCGAGTGCTGTCCAGATTCTGCATACCCGTGCCAGCTACTGCACCGGCATGACCGAATCAGGAGGGTGGATCCCGTTCAACCACTGCTGAATGTCGCTGTCGACCGGTTGATCTTGCGCCGCGCCGATGATTGCCCCTGCGTGGTCGTACGCGATGAAGCGCGCGATCTGGCCCACCGCACCGGCACGGGCCGGCACGGTCAAGACCCCGTTGGGTGGCACCGGACGACGGAACTCATTCCTGCCGTAGGTGATGCCGACCTCGGCGACCCTTCGGGACGCCATCACCGTCAGGTTGGTCACCCAAGCGCCGCCCAGAACAGCCCATTCCCTGGCCATCAGGACCAGCTCCGACTCCTGCCACTGCCGGTGGTCAGCTCCTCGTTCCGGACGGTGGAGTACCCATTCGGGAAAAGCCGAGCCGCTGGATGCATCCGGAGAACGCCATTGGCCAGCGTCGTCCTGAGACAGAAGGTACGTGTCGTAGAGCAGGCACAGGTCATCGTCAGGATCTCGTCGCAGCATGATCACGGCTGCGGACCCATCGACGACGCCGGCGGCCAGGACCACGTGCTCCCCCAGCGGGACCGGCCCTGGCTCGGCGGCAGTCACACCGTCCTTGATCGCCCCCATGATCATGTCGAAGAGCTCGTCCCAGGTCGGGCCAAGGTCGTCAGGGTCATCAATGACCGGGGGTATCTGCTCCATACAGCTGATCATCCCAGGCGAGCGCCCGAGCCCACCGACTCGCCTCCCATGCCCACGCGCGTCCATTATTCGAAGCCCCAAAAACCTCTAATTGGCAGCCAGCAGGCCGCTCCTGGTCGCCGCCCTGCGCGCGACCGGCCAAACGGTCTACCCGGCCAACGCCGAGAACTGGCTGTTCCCCGGCCGCCAACCCGGCCGGCGCCTCACCCGCGAGAGCATCCGCCGCGACCTCACCGCCCACGGCATCCACCCCGGTGACGCACGCCGCGCCGCCATGCTCCACCTCGCTGCCGCGATGCCCGCACCAGTGCTCTCGGACCTGCTGGGCCTGTCACCCATCACCGCGACCCGATGGGCGAAGCTTGCTGCCCGCGACTGGAACTAGTACCCCTCGATGCGATGAGGACTCACTCCAGGCCACCCCATCCGGCTCACAACCGCAGGCGCGTGGCTAACACCCGGCAAGGGCAGGTGGGCTGAGCGCACGTCGTCTGCTGTGAACCGTTTGAGCGTCTCGTGGAAATACATCATGACGACGTTGGCAGATGGAGGAAGCTTGAGCCCCACAGCGGGTCCGCACGACCTGGCGGACCTGTACGACGCCTACGCCTCCGCGCTCTACCGGTACGCGGTACGGCGCGTGGGGGCAGCCGCCGCCGAGGACGTCGTAGCCGAGACCTTCCTGGCCGCGGTCACCGGGTGGGCGAAATTCGACCCCGATCGCGGCGAGGCCAGACCGTGGCTGTTCGGCATCCTTACCAACCGGATCGCCCGCCACCGGCGAGACGAGGCCACCTACCTCAAGCTCCTGGCAGGCCTTCCCGGCGAACCCGTCACCACAGACGTCGCCGACCGCGTCACCGACCAGGTCAGCGCCGCCACCAATGGAAAAGCCATGGCCGTCGCTCTGGCCGAACTCAGCCCCGGGGATCGGGACACGCTGCTCCTGCTGGCCTGGGCCGACATGAGCTACCCGGAGATCGCCACCGCGTTACACATCCCTGTCGGCACCGTCCGATCACGGATCAACCGCGCCCGCCGCCTGATGCGAGGCCACCTGAACGACCCCGACCTCACGGACCAGAGGAGCAACTGATGGACGACCTGAGCGCCCTGCGCGAGCTCGGCTCCCACCTGGCACCGGACGACCTCGAACCTCCCGCCGACCTCCGCAACCGCGTACTGGCCCAGGCAACGGTCACGCACCACCCGGCGTGGTACCGACGCCCCATCCGCACCCTGGCCCTGGTAGGGGCCGCCGCCGCAACCTGCGCTGTGATCGCCGGGGCCGCCGTGTTCGCCGACCGTCAGGACACCAGCGCCCCCTCCACACCGCAGGTCACCCAGACCCACGAGGAGAAGACCGGCAACTCCAGTCGGGACTGCACCCTGTTCAACGACGGCGGTGCCGTCACTGCCCAGGACATGAAAGACCTGCTCTACCTGCCCCCAGCAGACCTCACCGGTCCCAACCAGGAACCACCTCGCCTCACATTCTCCGTCGGCGACTGCACGCAGCCGAGCACGGGAGCCACGTGGTTCTCCCTCGGCGCCAACGGCCGGGTCAGCAAGAGCCTGTCCGTCACGGGCCCGGACGCGGTCAACCCCTTCACCCAGGGCACCGGCTACGCCACCAACGACACCAAGTCGACCGTCGACATCGGCGGCCAGCCCGGCACCCTCTACTACGCCACCGACGAACGCCACGGACGTCTGTACTGGACGCTTCCTGACGGCACCCACTGGTACGTCGAGAGCAACGGCATGACACCCACCCAGATCGCCACGGCCGCCACCAGCATCATCATCATCCAGCAAGAAGTGACCGCAGATGCCATTCCCACAGGATTGACCGACAGCCTCGCCCCCCAAGCCCTTCCACCCGCTCTCAAGGCAGGCCTGGAGGCCTACTTCTCCTTCAAGTCCCCAGGGCCACAGGCACCAGCCTTGGAACTGCGCCTCTCCACAGCCCCGATCACCCCAGCGGCCCCTCGCCTCGGCTCCCGACCCGTCAAGATCAACAACACGACGGGCTGGATGCGCAGATCTGATCCCGACTACCCAGGGCAGGTCTGGGTCTCTTGGTCCCCACGAGTCGGTGTCCAGGCGTCGCTGATCGTCAAGGGCACCCAAGCCCAGGCCATCGAATTAGCTCGATCCATGAGGAAGACCAGCACCAACGATCCCCGGCTGCAGCCGTAGCCCCGTTCGAAGACTGGACCGAACGAAGGGCCGATCGAGTACGTCTCTCCAATCGGCCCTTTCGCCATCACCATCTTGATCCGCTCTGACCGGATCCCGGCAACTAGGCGTAGTCACTCCTTTAGTCCAGATGCTGAGCCGAAGCCCATCGCAACTGGTGTCCATCAACCTCTCCCACTGCTTGCTGTCGATCTGCTGTGGCGCGCTGAAACGCTCACCTGACAGCCGGACATGTGGAGGTAAAGAACAAGGCAAGCGCGGGGAGAGCGAACAGTGCACGATCCAGATCACGAACGGTTCCGGGCGCTGTTCACCGAACACTTCCGGCCGGTCTACGGATACGCCCTCCGGCGCGCGCCCACCCCGGAACTGGCCGCCGACGTGGCGTCGGAAACCTTCGTGGTCGCCTGGCGACGGCTCACCGACATACCGCAAGGACGTGAGGGCCGGCTCTGGCTCTACGGCGTGGCCCGTCGCGTGCTGGCCAACACCCACCGCGGCGAACGCCGGCGCAGCCTGCTCCTGCAGAAGCTGCAGGAGCTCACAGCCCAGAACCTCGCCCAGACCGCCGGCCCACTCGATGATCCGGCCGGTTCGCGAGTGCGCGAAGCCCTCGACGGTCTCGGCGCGAAGGACCGTGAGGTCCTGGTCCTGACGGCGTGGGAGGAGCTGACTCCGACCGAGATCGCCGTGGTGCTGGACATGCCGGTCGCCACCGTCCGCACCCGGCTCCACCGAGCCCGCAACCGCCTGCGCGAGCAACTGTCCGCCCCGAACGAGCCCACGGACACGAGCACGCACCGGGTCACGAACACGGCCATCATCAGGGAGGTAGGACAATGAACGACGCCGAACTGCACGACCTGCTCAGGACCCACGCCCGCGTGAACGACACCACGGTCGCGTCCTGGAACCTGCAATCCACCGACCTGGCGCTGCTGGACGAAATCGCGGCGACCCGAAAGACCCGGGCGCCGTGGCGGCGACAGTTGATCGCGGTTGCCGCGTCCGTGATCGCGGTCACCGGCGTCATCACCGGCGTCACCCTCGCCGGCCCGGGCCACAACAATTCTGCGTACGCCGCCGACGTCCTCGCCGGCGCCCGCGAAGACCCGCGGCTGCTGATCGACGACCCCGACTGGAAAATGGTCTCGGTCAACGAGTACAGCAACGTGAACGGGGAAATGCTCTTCAGCGACGGCCAGCACCAGGTCCACGTGAACTGGTACAAGGCCGATCAACTGAAGGACTACATCACGGACCGTGAGAACAGCGGCGCCAAACCCGTCCCCGCCCGGCTGCTCGGACGCCCCGCAACCACCATGCTCTACGACGGCAAACCGGACGAGATCCTCGGCCTGATCAACGACGACCTGATGGTGGACGTCGGCATCGGTAAAGGCAACGAGTCGGTCTATCCCGTCGTCTCCGCCAAACTCCGCACCGTATCGGTCGACAAGTGGCTCGACGCCCTACCGGCCAGTGTCTTCAGCGGAAACCGCCGCAACCTAGCCATCGACGAACTCCTCACCGGCATCCCGATACCGCCCGGCTGGGACGCCGGGCCGCTGAAGCAGCGGGGCTTCGTCAGCGACCGCTACCAACTCGGCGCGGCCGTGGCGGCAGACATCGGCTGCGCCTGGTTCGACCGCTGGTTCGACGCCCGCGAGAACCACGACCAGGGCGCCGCCGCCGCTGCCGGCCGCGCGCTCCGCGGATCCCGCAACTGGCCCGTTCTCAAGGAGATGGTGGCATCCGGGGCCTACTCCCAAGTCTTCTGGACGTTCGCCGGTTACACGAAGACCGGGAAGAACATGGACGCCAATCCGCCCCAGCCGCTGAGGCGCAACGAAATTAACAACGCCATCGGATGCAGCTAGTTCACGGGGGTGCCGAGGAAGGGGCGGGTGACTTAGCGACGGCACCGGCGGCGTCCCTATAGGCGCCAGGTGCAATACGCGTCAGCGCCAGCACGTCAAATGACGATTATTGAGTAATGCGGAAATGTCGATCCTCACCGGACCATCTATTGGCCGGGCACGCAGCAAACGTGGTCAGCGCCCGCAACTGCTTCGGGGCCATGCCGTCCGAGGACAGATACAGGCGCAAAGCCCTGGCTGACCATTGGACATGGTGAGGCGCGTCCAGGAGCGGAGCTCAAGCATCGGCGCTGGAGCAGCCGAGAAGGACTCGGCATTCTTCGGTGAAGCCGGTCACCGTGTATCCCCTAGCCGGGCTGGTCCAGTCCGAGCGTGGAAGAGTCAGGTTGATCTGCTCCACCCGTTTGCCGTCCGCCGCTCGGACGGTTGTCCCGTTCGCCCGGTATCCCATCGACCGGGAGACGCTGAGCGAGGCTACGTTACTGCTCCACGCGGCACTGTCGGCCCGGTCCGCCTCCAAGACGGCGAATGCAAACCATAGAACGGCCTCGCGCATGGCTTTGCCGTGTCCAGAGCGCTGGTGCTCAAGCGCTATCCACGACCCGGTGGAGACGGTCCGGGAAACCCTGAAACTCTGGGCACCGATCTCCTGAACTCCCACGATCCGGCCTTGCACTCGAGCGGCGAAGATCAGATTCCATCGGTCCGGGCGCCAATCGGCCAGCGCAGCCCAGTAGTACCGGAGGAAAGCTCGTTCAGCGGCCGGAGACGGCAGATCCGACCATCCGCCTACCGGCGTTCGGGGGAGGAAGTGATTCACCGGGTCATAGATCCCTCGACCCGCGAGGGAGGCCACCTCGGCGAGATCGTCTCCTTCCGGCGCAAAGAGCTCCAGGGCCGGGCTACGGACGCGGAGACCAAGCACTGGCCACAGGTCGGTTAACGACATAGCGGAAATGATGGCGGACACTGCATGCACGTCGTTGGGTTCGGGAGGAGAGCTTGCCAGGCCAGCGAGCTTGGCAGGCCGGGGATCACGGACCGCCGCGAACTTGCCAGCTAAACCGCATCGGATGTCTTGCCCATTCGGAACTGCTCAGAACCACGTGATCCCGGACCTTCCCGGCCGGAAGCGGTGCGCCGCGACGCTCCTGAGACCGACAGGTCTCCTCGCGGGGCGGTGCGCGCATTCCCAACCAGCGTCCTGACGCCGTACAGGGTGCCGGTTGCGCGGTGCACACGAGGGACCCCCGTTGACCCGGAACGTGGCCGTCCGACAGGGTGGACGCCGAAGTGCGGTCGAGCCCAGCCGGTAACCAGCCCGGCACCCGGTCGCCAGGGCGCACGACGCCCGAGGCGGGGCAGATCGTGAAGCACGTACGGAGACTCGGTGTCACCTGCCCGGAGACTGATGCGCACGAAGCCCCTCGCCCTCGCACTCGCGGTTGTGGCCGCCCTGGGGGTGGCGGCCGTGTTCGTGGTGGGCACGCAGGGCGCCACCGCCGCGCCCGAGAGCACCTCGAACTCGGTGGCTGCGCAGGTTCTGAAGCCGGCCAAGAAGGTCACGACCCCGCCGGTCAACGCCAAGGTCGACTACCAGCTGGGCGGCGCCTATCCCCCGCCGGAGGGCGTCCGGATCGTCACCCGCGACCGCACGGCCAAGGCCGCCAAGGGGCGCTACACCATCTGTTACGTCAACGCGTTCCAAGTGCAGCCCGACGAGGAGGCGTGGTGGAAGAACAAGCACCCCAACCTCCTGCTCAAGGACTCAGACGGTAACTACGTGGTGGACGAGGACTGGGACGAGCTGATGCTCGACACCTCCACGGCTGCCAAGCGCAAGCAGCTTGCCGCGATCATGGGCACCTGGTTCGACGGCTGCGCCACGAAGGGCTTCAAGGCCGTGGAGCCGGACAACCTCGATTCCTACACCCGCTCGGGCAAGCTGCTCACCAAGGCCGACGCGCTCGCGTTCGCCAAGCTCCTGGCCGTCCGCGCGCATAAGGCAGGCCTGGCCATCGGGCAGAAGAACACGGTGGAACTCGGCAAGGCCGGTCGCAAGGCCGGTTTCGACTTCGCCGTCACCGAGGAGTGCGGCCGCTACGACGAGTGCGGCGACTACACCAAGGTCTACGGCCGCCACGTGATCGTCATCGAATACACCAAAAAGGCGTTCACCAAAACCTGCAAGGCCTACGGCAGCAAACTCTCGGTCGTGCGCCGGGACCTCGACGTGTCACCGAAGGGCAGCAAGGGGTACGTGTACCAGGCCTGCTGAAATCCGCTGGCGGGCGCGGCCTCCCCGGTGCGGGGACGCCGCGCCCGTCGTTCACCGGCCGCTGCAGGACCTACCGACCATCAGAAGATCCTGGATCCGCAGCGCCCGACCGTGAACGGACGCAGGTTGCGCAGGTGCGCGCAGACCCGGTCAGGGCGGTGGAGCCGTCCTTCATCCGGTGTGAGCTCGGCGGGTGTCCCGGCTGACGGCCAGGTCTCGCCGGGGATCACCGACCATGGCCCCGGGATCGACGATGCGATCGAAGTCGTCCGCGTCCACTCCGGAGGCGAGGGCGGCCTCGCGCAGGGTAGTTCCTTCGTCGTCGGCCTTGTGCGCGATGGCCGAGGCCTGGTCGTACCCGATGACCGGTGACAGCGCGGTGACCAGCATCAGCGACGCGCCGACGAACCGGTCGATCTGATCGCGGTCGAGTTCGGTGCCCTCGACGCTGAACTGGCGCAGCTTGTCGCAGGCGTCACCGAGGATGGTGGCGCTGTGCAGGACGTTGTTGATGACGATCGGTCGCATGGCGTTGAGTTCGAAGTTGCCCTGGGACCCGGCCATGGCGACGATGCTGTCCTCACCGAGGACCTGCAGGCAGACCATCACCATGGCTTCCTGCTGCGTGGGGTTGACCTTCCCGGGCATGATCGAGGAGCCGGGCTCGTTCGCCGGCAGCCGCAGTTCGTGCAGTCCCGCTCGAGGCCCCGACGCGAGCCAGCGCATGTCGTTGGCCACCTTCATGAGGGCCACGGCGACGGCCCGCAGACCGGCCGAGACCGCGACCATGGCGTCAAGGGAGCCCTGGGCGGCGAACTTCGACGGTGCTGTGCGCAGCGATTCGCCGGTCAGCTCCGACAGCTTGGCGGCGATCTCCTCGGCGAACCCGGCGGGAGTGTTCAGGCCCGTGCCGACCGCGGTGCCGCCGGCGGCGAGATCCGTCAGGCCCTCCAGCGACTGCTCGAGCCGGTCGGCGGCCTGGTGGACCTGGACCGCCCAGCCGGACCACTCCTGACCGACGGTGATCGGGGTGGCATCCTGCAGGTGGGTCCGGCCGGTCTTGACCACGTCGACCCACCTGTCGGCCTTGGCCATGATCGCCTCGGCCAGAGACCGCACCTGCGGCAGCGTGTCCCCCCGGATCTTCAGCAGGGTGGCCACGTGCATGGCGGTGGGAAAGGTGTCGTTGGACGACTGCCCCAGGTTGACGTGGTCGTTGGGGTGAACGGGGGTCTTGGCGCCGAGGTGCCCGCCCAGCAGCTGGCTGGCCCGGTTGGCCAGAACCTCGTTGGTGTTCATGTTGGACTGGGTGCCGGATCCGGTCTGCCATACGAAGAGCGGGAACTGGGCGTCCAGGCGGCCGGCGATGGCCTCGTCGGCGGCCTGGACGATCGCGTCCTTGCGAGCGTCGTCGAGCCTGCCGCCGGCATGGTTCACCAGCGCTGCGGCCTTCTTGACATAGCCGTAGGCGTGATAGACGGCCTTGGGCATCCGGTCGTCACCGATGCTGAAATGGCGCAGTGAGCGTTCGGTTTGCGCGCCCCAGTAATGAGTGGCAGGAACCTCGATCTGCCCCATGGAGTCGGTCTCGGTGCGCTTACCGGTCGCCCCGGTGCCGATGGCCACGTTCTGCATCGTGAGCCCCGTGTCACTCTCGTCGGTCTGCGGGGACATTCCTCACACCGTCCCTTCCGGATAGACAGGCTGCCACATGGCGTCCTGGATGCGCTGGGTGAGGGAACTGGCGTCGTGCACGTCAATGGCGTCGATGGTGGCGACGTCGTCGTGCACAGCCGCCTGGACGACCGCGAAGGCGACGGCCGCCGAGGACGCGCGCAGATTCTGGACGGGCGGCAACAACGAGGCCCCACGCTGGGTCGGATCAACCTGCGCGGCAACGGCTTCGGCCGCGGCCAGCAGCATGCCGTCGGTGACGTGCGTGGCGCCGGACACGATCGTTCCCAGTCCCAGACCCGGGTACAGCAGGGAGTTGTTGGCCTGCCCGATCGTGTACACCGTGCCCTGATAGGCAAAGGGGTCGCTCGGGATACCGACCGCGACCAGTGCGTTGCCCTCGGACCAGGCGATCGCGTCCTGCGGCATGACCTCGATGCGTTCGGTGGGATTGGACAACGGCAACAGGATGGGCCGGTCCACCCCGGCGCACAGGGCCCGGACGATCTCCTCGGTAAAGGCGTTATGGACGGTCGAGGTACCGATGAGGATGGTGGGCCGCACCTGCTGAACCACGGTCAGGAGGTCGATCTTTCCCCCGGAACGGGACCAGCCGCTGACTTCGCCGGCGGGCCGGGCGTAGGGCTGCTGATAGTTGGGCAGATCAGGCATGTCGTCGGTGATCAGGCCCTGCCGGTCGATCAGCCAGACGCGACGGCGAGCTTCGGCCTCGAACAGTCCCGCGCGGACCATACCCGCCGAGATCTGGTCGGCCATGCCCGATCCTGCGGTGCCGGCCCCGAAGACGACCAGGCGCTGGTCGGCGAACGTCTGATGGGTCACCTTCATGGCCGACAGGACGCTGGCCACGACGATGGCGCCGGTCCCCTGCATGTCGTCGTTGAAAATCCGGTAATCATCGCGGTATTGGTCGAGGATGCGACGGGCGTTCTGCGGTCCGAAGTCCTCGAAGTGCAGGACGGCATTGGGAAACAGGTCGGCTGCGGTCGTGACGTACGCCTCGATGAAGTCGTCGTAGCGCTGCCCGGTCACCCGTGCGTGCCGACTTCCCAGGTAGGTCGGATCGTTGAGCAGCGCGGGGTTGTTGGTGCCGCAGTCAAGGTTGACCGCGATGACGCGGGCCGGGTGGATGCCAGCGGCAGCGGTGTAGACGGCGAGCTTGCCGACGGAGATGTCGACCCCGTTGACACCCCAGTCGCCGATTCCGAGAATTTCCTCGGCGTCGGTGCAGACGATGAGGTCGACGTCGGCCGGGCCCAGGCCGAGGTTCTCCAGGGAGGGCCTGATGTCCTGGATGCGGTCGATGGACAAGTAGACCGCCTGCGAGACGCGGTAGTCGCGGGACCAGTCCTTGATCGCCTGCCCGACGGTGGGGTCGTACACGATGGGCAGAAGCTCAGCGAGGTGGTCGCCGAGGACCTTGAAGTACAGGGTCTCGTTCCGCTCGTGCAGCAGGTCCAGGTAGATGAACTTGTCCATGGAGGAGGACCGGCGGCTGAGCTGTTCCCAGCATCTGGCGGCCTGTTCGTCCAGAGTCTCCACCGCCGAGGGCAGCCGGCCCGTCAGGCCCAGCTCGCGGCGCTGCTCTTCAGTGAAGGCAGTGCCCCTATTGCGCAGCGGGTTCCGTAAGATCTGCGGTGCGATGTCGGAGGGTTGCTGGGTCATGGCGTTCCTGTTCTGCAATCTGGCGATGGTATCCGGGAGGGAGACAGCCGCTCGGTGCCCGTGCCGGTGATCAGGGCGCCGGGATCGGGTCCTGGTCCTCGCGCAGCTGCTCGGGCGTCATGTCGAAGGACTTCTGGATGCCGGCGTTGCGGGTGCCGAGACCGTCGGTGGTCTTCTTGCTCCACGGCGCCTCGATCAGGCTCTTGGTCTCCTCGAGCATCGACTTCGGCTCCAGGTTGCGGTAACTGTCGATCTCACCCGCCGCGAGGGCCGTCAGGGTGGCGTACACCGGCTCAGGGTTGAACTGCGGGCGGGGGAAGGCGAGTTTCGCGTAGTCGAACAACCGGTCCTGCGGGTCGTCCTCCCAGCTCTCCCAGGTCTGGAAGATGCGGTCGTTGAAGCCGGTCAGGAACGGCCCCGGGTTCATGGTCGCGACTTCGACGCCGAACTCTTGCAGTTCGTCCTTCATGCTCTCGGCGATCGCCTCGACGGCGTGCTTGGAGGCGGAGTAGATGCCGGTGAAAGGATTGACGTTCAGCCCCTCCCGCGAGGACACCCAGATGATCCGCCCGGTGCCGCGCCGGGCCATCTGCTTGGCGATGCCCTGGGTCAGCAGCAGCGGACCGGTGACGTTGACCTCGAACTGGTGGCGGATGTTGGCGCCCGGGATGTCGAGGGTCGAGCCGCCCTCGCCGACGCCGGCGTTGTTGACGAGGATCTCGATGCCCCAGTCCAGGGCCTTGCGGCGGTCGCCGTCGTGGGTGACGTCCAGTTTCTCCACCTGCAGGGTCACGCCCCGTTCGGCGGCCTGGCGCTTGAGGGTCTGGACCTGACCGTAGACCTCCACAGCGGCCACGACATCGAACCCTTTCCCGGCGAGCCGCATCGCGACCTCGAACCCGAAACCGGTCCCGGCCCCGGTGATCAGGACCTTCCGGAGGCTGGCGGGGGTAGTCATGGTGGTTCTCACTTTCTGAACAGGAGATGGACGCCGCACCGAAGCAAGCAGCGCTGCGCTCGCGCTCGCGCGCAAATCACTTCCGGGCAGCGAGATGTGGGCTCCGACCAGGACGGCGTGGTGCCGACTGCTACCGTCGCCACCACGTCGGCCGAGTCCGGAAGACCTGTCAGCGACGCTAGAGCGATCTTCTGGAGACGCCAAGGCCCAATGATGCACACCCGGGTGGGCGTTTCTGCCCACGCTGGTGAGGGGAAGGCAGCCGTGAGCGACCCACAATCCGTACGAGCCGACGACCTGCGCTACCTCGTCGCAGTGGTGGACACCGGCCGGCTCACCTCAGCGGCCAAGCTCCTGGGCGTCGATCACTCGACCGTCTCACGGCGTCTGCAGGCTCTCGAGCAGGCCCTGAACACCAGGTTGCTCATCCGCAGCGACGAGAGATGGGAACTGACCGGACCCGGACGGACGGTCATGGAGCACGCCCGCAACGTGGTGCGCGCCGTTGAGCTCGCTGCTGAGGCCGTCGACCCGATGCGCCAGCGTACGATCGACGCAACAGTCCGGGTCACAGCAGCGGACGGCTTCGGCGCACTCATCGTCACACCGGCCATGGCGCGCGTGCAGCTGCAACACCCCCGGCTGCGCATCGAGTTGGCGACCGGCGCGCGTGAGCTGACCCTGCGCGACGCGGCGTTCGACATAGCGGTGACCCCCGGTCCCCCACCGCCGGCAACGCGGTTGTTCACCGAGCGCCTGTGCGAATATGACAATGGTTTCTACGCCAGCGCCAGTTACCTCGCGAAGCATGGAAATCCCGACTCGATCGAGGAATTGACGGAACACACCATCATCTCGTTCGTCGAAGGCCTGGAGAAGATTCGCGAGATCGACCTATCCAGGCTCGTTCCGGACGCGAGGGTCGCCTTCAGCTCGACCAACATCTTTGCGCAGCTGCAGGCCATCCGGCAGGAGATGGGCATTGGGTTGGTGGCCAACTTCGTGGCCCGGACTGTGCCTGACTTGGTGCCGGTCGCGGCCTACGTGCCGCCCGCCAGGGTGCTGGTGACCCTGGCGGTCCGGCGTGAGGCGCTCAAGCGGCCGGAGATCCAGGTGGTGCGGGAAGCTCTGCATCAGGAGGTGCAGATGCGTCGTGGTGAATTGATCTGATGTGCCACCCGCGGGTCCTGGCGTACTGACCCGGGCTCGTCCGCTTCTCAGCCATGTCTACCTCGGCGAGGACCACCACTTACCGGCTAAAGGACCCCGGCGAACGTCTGACGCCCTACTCGACCGGCAGACCCGCGCGGCGGGAAATCAGCTGTGTCAGAAAGGGGACACTGAGCAGAATGACGATGTGTCGTGCGATCTGGACCGCCAGGACGAAGGTGACGTTCGAGTTGCTGCTGACGGCGGCGGCCAGCACCGGGTAGAACCCGCCGGGACTGGTGGCCAGGTAGCCGTCGATCAGGGTGTGCCCGGTGACCTGGGCCAGGACGAGGCCGAGACCCGCACTGACGGCCACCAAGCCGACGATCGTGACGATGGCCAACGGCAGCAGGCTGCCCAGGGCCCGGAGACTGTCCCGGGTCAAGCGCAGACCGACCTGCAGTCCGATCAGCGCAGAACCCGCACTCGCCAGCGTGTTGGGGACGCTCGCGTCGAGGAGGCCGGTGCCGGTCAGCAGAGCGGTGACGATCAGCGGAAAGATCAGGGTGCCGGCGGGTAGTGCAACCCGGCGGGCCAGGGGCACACCGATGAGGAAGGCGAGAATGACCAGAATCAGACCGGGGCCGGCGTCCCGGAATGCCCCGAGCAGTCTCTCGGTGGGGAGGGGCTCGTCATCGACAAAGAGGAATATCCCCGCGCCGGAGGACCCCGTATCGAACGGAGACAGCTCGTTGATCACGAACGGCATGCTGGCGACGATGATCAGCACGCGCAGGTACTGCACGGCCGTCACCACGCGATCGTCCGCGCCGAGGGTCCGCGCGGTAGCCGTCAGGCTTGGAGCCCGGCCAACCATGGCGAAGACTCCGGTGGCGATGTAGATCCCGTTCTTCAGGCAGAGCACGTACCCGGCCGCCACGCACAGCACCAAGATGGCCGAACAAGACACGAACACGGCCAACCAGTCGGCCCGCAGTGACCTGATCGAGCCCAGGTCGAGTCGGCTGCCGATCGCAGCCCCCAGAATGACGTGCCCAGCGGCAAAGGGGGCGCCCGTCGCGCGCGGGGGCCGCGGGGCGATCAGGGCATAACCGAGGCCGGCCACCAGCGCCACGATGAGCACCGGCACAGCCCAGAGCACCGACGGCAGCAGCCCGCCCGAGTTCAGCAGGCCCACCGGTGCTACTGACCCCCATGACCCCGGGAGGCTGGGTGGATGCAACAGCACGGCAAGGGTGACCGCGAAGGTCACCACGATCGCTCCGGACCAGAAGTTTCGACGCATGGGTGGGGTTTCGTCCGGCACGGCGGTCAGCCTAGAGCGCCGGATGAGTACCGCCGTAAACAAGCACAACCCGGGTGCCAGCGTCCGAAGCGCTCTTCGGCCCGGGGTGATGCGATGGAGGACGGCACCAGCGCAACGTGCGGGCGAGTCATAGACGAGCCCGCGAAGCTCCTGGTGATGAATCCCCACCTCAACAGCGATGGTTCCGGCGGTGGCCGGTATCGCCACCACTCATGTGACCTGGTCCACCTGCTTGGTTCGCGTCACCGGGCGTGAAAAAGGGCCAATCGCGCCGACGGCCAGTGCCGCCGCCCCGAACAGCTCCGCCTGTTCACCCAGCCGCCCGGTCTCAAAGCGCAGGGCCCCGTAGGCGCCGCTGGGCATCGAACGCGACATCCGCGAGCGCAGTCCATCGATCAACGGCTGGGCCGCCGATCCCAGCGAGCCGTCGACCACGATCATCTGCGGATCGACGAAAAGGCAGGCGACAGAGAGGAACGGCCCCAGGGCGTGACCGAGATCGCCGAACAACCGGTGGACGCCAGGCTCGCCGAGGGCAGCCAGGCCGATGATGTCCTCCACCGTTCCGGCGTCCGGATAGGCGGACTTGAGCTGGGCAATGACGCCCCGCATGTTGATCAGCTGCAGGAGACAGCCCCGGTTGCCGCACCGGCACGGCGGACCGGCCTCATCGTGTTGCAGATGCGCGATCTCCCCCGCAAAGCCGTGCGCTCCGCGCACCAGCGTCCCGTTCGTGACGACGCCGGCGCCCAGACCAGGAACGATTTTCAGGTAGATCAGGTCCTCCAGGCCGCGGCCGGCGCCGTGCGTAGCCTCACCAAGAGCAGCCAGGTTGGCGTCGTTCTCCACCATCACCGGCATCCGCAGGCGTTCCCCCAGCGACGGGGCCGGATCCGTGGTCAGCCAGGCCGGCGCCGTGGAGCCGACCAGGTCCGGGCCGGGCTGCAGCTTCAGCGACGGTTGCCCGGGCCGGTAGGGACGGGGCAGGGCCAGGACGGTCCCGGCAATGTCGCCCCTCGCCGCCCCGCTGGCCCGCAGCACGTCCTCGGCCAGTTCGGCCACGGACCCGGTGATCTCGTCGAGTTCGAAGGGTGAGAACGGGACGACCCGGTGCGCGGCCAGACTGCCGTCCGTGGAGACCACAGCGGCCCGAAGGTCGTGGTGACCCATGACCACGACCACGACCATCCGCTTGCGAACCCGGGTCAGGACCTGGGGCGGCCGTCCCCGCCCGGCCCACCGGGTGCGGTCGAGCGCCTTTTCCTGGATCACGTGGCGGCTCAGCAGCGGTGTGATGGCGCTGTTGACCGTCGTGATCGGCAGACCCATCTGCTCGGACAACTGACGCCGGGTCAGGGCTCCCTGGCCTTCGATCAAGGCCAGGATGGTCCGCGTGGTTTCCGAATCACCCGTCATGGACGTCTCTTTCTGACGATCATCGTTTTATTGAGATCCTGTCGTAACTTTTTCCCTCATTGACCCTTACACAGCTGAAGCTTAAGTTTCGAGTAGTTCACGGCACGTTTTCGCACATTCCTGGCCCCACGCTGGTTTCGTTATAACGAAGCGGCCGGTGGACTCACACCACGATGAAGAGGTGTCTTGTCTATGCGCAGTGGTTTACGCCGTCCCGCGACGGCATTGGTCCTGACCTGCACACTGAGCTTCGGCGGCCTGCTGGCCGCCGGTGGCGCTAGGGCCGCCGCAGGCCCCCCAGACCCCCCGAGCACCCTCCAGGTACACAGCAAGCGGGTGGACGCTCTGCTGGCACGGATGACACTGGACGAGAAACTGGTCCTGCTCAGTGGCACGGACGAGGACCCCAAGACCAAAACCTATGCGGCGGGCTACCTTCCCGGCATCCCGCGCCTGGGCATCCCCTCGCTGCGTCTGGCCGACGGCCCCCCGGGGGTAGCCACCAAGGACGTGTCCAGCGGCATGACCTCCACCATGGGAGTGGCGGCCACCTGGGACACGGGCGTGGCGCAGGCCAACGGCACGACGATCGGCCGCGACGCCCGGGCCCTGGGCCAGGACGTCGTGCTCGAACCGTTCGTCAACATCGACCGCGACCCGACGACCGGGCGGGGCTGGAACACCTTCGGTGAGGACCCGCTGCTGACCGGGGCGATCGGCGCCAGCGAGATTACCGGCATCCAGAACGAGGGGGTGATGGCTCAGGTCAAGCACTTCATCGCCTACGACGGAGCCGGCGGCAACGTGGTCGTGGACCAGCAGACGCTGCACGAGATCTATGAGAAGCCCTTCGCGGACGCGGTCGACGCCGGGGTCTCATCCGTCATGTGTTCCTACAACAAGGTCAACGGAACCTCGGCCTGCGGGAACGCCGACACCCTGAACGGTGACCTCAAGCGCGAACTGGGTTTCAAGGGGTTCGTGACGTCCGACTGGGGCGCCGTGCATGCGACCAGTGACGTGCACAACGGCCTGGACATGGAGATGCCCGGCACCGGTCTCGGCGGTGGCATCACCCCGTACCTGACGCCGGTCAAGGTCAAGGCGGCGCTGGCCGCCAAGAAGGTCACCACGAGAGACATCGACGCTGCGGTCAGCCGCATTCTCTACGAGTACGAGCAGTTCGGACTGCTGGACGGGCACCAGAAGCACACGGTGACCCCCGAGTCGATCACCCGCAACGCCGCGGTGATCCGCCGCACCGCGACCGACGCGGCGGTCTTGCTGAAGAACACCGGCAACACGCTGCCGCTGAGTTCAGCCTCGCTGAGGAACCTGGCCCTGATTGGGCCGGGCGCCGGGCAGACCATCGCCACCGGCGGGGGCGGGGAGAGCTCCACCGGCCGGGCCGACCGCTGGATCGGCACCGTGGACACCCTGAAGAAGGCCGTACCCACGGCGAACATCACCTATGCGGCGGGCAACGACCTCACCGGCACCCCGGTGCCGGCCTCTGCGCTGTCGCACGAGGGGCAGCCGGGCCTGCTGCGCACCACGGGATCCACGACCTCGGTCGACCGGCAGGTCAACTTCACCAAGGCCCGGGGCACAGCACTGCCGGCCGGCTCCACCCACACCTGGACCGGAACGCTGACCGCTCCGGAGAAGGGCGACTACTGGATCAACTTCGGCGAACTAGGAACGACCGGAACGGTCACCATCGACGGCAAGGCCGTGGTGACCAGTGACGGCTTCGCCGGGATGGGACCCCGCTACGGCACCGTCAAGGCCGGCGACACCGGCGTCCTGCCCACCACCGACGGGCTGAACAACAAACGGGCACAGGTCAGCCTGGCGGCCGGAGCGCACACGCTGAGCATCACCCAGACCCCGGATGTCTCGGGTCAGCCCGTGCAGGTGCATCTGTTCTGGGTGACGCCGTCCCAGCAGACGGCCAACCGGGCCGCAGCGATCTCGGCGGCCAAGAAGGCCACGACCGCCGTGGTCTTTGCCTACACCACCAACAGCGGCAATCTCTCCACCGCCCTGCCGGAGGGCCAGGACAAGTTCATCGCCGACGTGGCCAAGGTCAATCCCAACACGGTGGTGGTCCTGCAGAGCAACGCCCCGGTCGCCCTTCCGTGGCTGTCGTCCGTCAAATCTGTTCTTCAGGGCTGGTTCCCGGGCGATGAGGGCGGCTGGGCCTTTGCCGACCTCCTCACCGGGGCCGCCAATCCCGCCGGACACCTGCCCTTCACCTGGCCGGCCAAGGCCACGCAGGGTGTGGCCAGTGACCCGGAGCACCCGGAGCGGTCCAGCAAGGGCGTCGATCCCGGCACCACGACACCCTGCACCGCAACGGCTTCCGGTCCAGGCGCCGTCCCGGACTGCGAGACGCGATACAGCGAGGGCCTGAACGTCGGCTACCGGTGGTACGACCAGCAGAACCTGACGCCGCTGTTCCCGTTCGGCTATGGCCTCTCCTACAGCAGCTTCCGATACGGAAAGGTCGCGGCCAAGCAGTCCGGCGGGAAACTGAAGGTGAGCTTCACGGTCACGAACACCGGCCGCCGGAGCGGGGACACTGTGGCGCAGGTCTACCTGGGCGCCCCCTCCGTCCATCCCAAGGGCGTGCAGTTCGCGTCGAAGGCCCTGAGTGCCTTCGACCGAGTCTCCCTTCAAGCCGGGCAGTCCCGCCGCGTGACGCTCACGGTCGACCAGCGGGAGCTGTCCTACTGGTCAGGTTCCTGGAAGGTCGCCACCGGGAAGCGAACCGTTTCGGTGGGCGATTCCTCGCGGAACCTGCCCGCTCGTACCAAGGTCACGATCCACTGATCGACGGCGGGTGGGGCGAGCCCAGCTTCCCCACCCGCCTCCAGAAAGGATCCGGGGGTGGCCCCGGGTCCCACCCGCCAGCTCGACCGCGTAGACCCGGCAGTATCACCCCCGACCATCGGGGCCGAGCAGAAGGTCACGACTCCGGCATGACGGTGGCCGGGCACCCCCGCCGACCGTAGAGGACCACCCCGGCCATCGTCATCACGGCCACTGCGATGGCCACGGGCCGCACCTCCCCCAGCTGGATCGGCCAGGTGAGGATCTGCTGCAGCGCCACCGGCCGCACCGCGCCCATCAACGGCATCATCGCCACCAGTGTCCAGATCAGTGGCAGCACCCATGAGGCGGCCGCGCCGAACAGGGCCGCCCCCAGGGCCGTGATCCCGATCAGCCCGGCGAGGTCCCGCAGCACCAGACTGATCGGCTCGAACCGGGTTCCGGTGGCCTGAGCCAGCAGGGGCAGGAGGGCGACGACGGCAAACACGGCCAGCAGATGCCCGGTTCGGCGGGCCGGCCAGTTGATCGAGGCAGTGCGTTCCAGAGACTCGTCCGGGGCACCCAGGGTAATGCCGAGCCCGGAGACCGCCAGCACCAGGCCGAGGCTGCTCATCCGGGCGTCGATGGTGCCTTTCGCAATCCGCACAGGAAGTGCGGTTCACCTTCGTGGGCGGGGGCCACGCTGCCCGCCCACGAAGGATCTAAGCCAGCCTCAGATCGGGTGGGCGATCGACTGAACGCCCAGAGCGATGTAGAAGATGGCCATGCAGATCGAAGCGATGCCGAGAACCAAGAGCGTCGCCAGGATCTCGCGCCAGAACGAGCAGACCACCAGGGCCACCAGGACGCAGGCCAGGAAGACGTTCGCATCGCCGCTCATCGAGCGCCTCCCTGATCCATGCGGCCAGTGCTGTAAGGGCTGCCAGAGCGGTGGACCGGTTGAGGATCAGTTCCTTTCGACGAAGTCCACCCCTGTTCACTGCAGCGGACTGGAGTACAGTTGGACATGCGCGCTCCCTAGAGGAGTTCAGCTGGGCTCAGGTGCTGCAACACCTGGGCTCAGCGCTTTTTGCTGGACTCCTGGAGATAGGCGTTCGGGCCGCTGCGTGACCGAGACGGCCTCTCGCCCGTGATGGGCAGTCGTGGTCGGGGCGCTTCGGGCCCCCATCACCTCCCCCGGCGGCCACGTCCCAGAAGGTCACGGGTTGAAATCCCTGGACGTGTTGCCACCCTCATTCACATGGTGCAGTGCTAGCTTGCTAAGGGCAAGACGCGCAGAGCATGCTTACATAATGAAATCATTAAGAACGCAACTTGCGCCTACGTAAGGTGACTATCGCCCACTCTTGGTGAGTTGGGCGCGAAGGAAGTGAGGCTCGTGCCCGCCGATCCCAATGCCGTCGTGAGCCGGGCTGAGCTGAGCGGGAAACTGCGGCAGCTGCGGTTGGCGGCGGGCAAGACACTGGAGGACGCGGCCGAGGTCCTGGAGGTCTCGGCGGCCACGATCTCGCGGATCGAGACCGGGCAACGGGTGCCCCGGGCGCGCGACGTGCGCGAGCTGGCCCGGGCGTTCGGGGCGGACGAGGCCGAGGTGGCACGGCTGGCCGGGTTGGTCGAGCGCTCAAAAAGGACGCGATGGACCGACGCCTACGCCGAGATCGACGAGGACTACGCCCGGTACATCGCCTATGAGGAAACAGCCACAGGCATCGATTACTTCGATCCCATCAGCATCCCGGCGATTCTGCAGACCGCCGACTACGGGCGGGACTATCTTTTCAGTCTGATCGAGCAATACGACGGCGTGCCCCCGACCGACGAGCAGGTACAGCGGAGGATCGAGATCCGGGGCCTTCGTCAGGAGAACCTTCGGGCAAGATCTGATTTCAGTTTTCGGGTGGTCCTGCGGGAAGAGTGCCTGAGCCTCGAGGTGGGCAGCCCCGAGGTGATGAAGCAACAGCTGTCGTACTTGCTGACGGCGGCCGATTGGCCGTTCATGGATCTGCGCGTTTTTGCCAAACTTCCGGCTTCGGAAGGTCTTTTCACTGCTACCGGGGGCTTTACCCTGCTGCGCCTGCCGCAATCCCAAATCTTGGACGTGGTGTACGCGGACGACGCACAGGGGCAGCGCTTTCTCGAGGAGGAGGCGCTGGTGCAGCGCCATGAGCGGATCTTCGGTCATTTCTGGAGCCATGCTCTGGATCCATTGCGGTCCAAGGAGTTCATAGAAGCCAAGATCCGGGGTCTCCGATGACGGAGACCCCCCTTCGGCTGCTATCCGGAAAGTGAGCCCCACTCGACAGGAGTTCAGAAAGTGTCTCGTCCCGATCTCGCGGATCTGTCATGGCGCAAGTCGTCGTTCTCCGGAATCAACGGTTGCGTCGAGTCCGCGATAACTCCTGAAGGGCTGGTAGCGGTGCGGGATTCCAAGAATCCGGACGCCGGGCACCAGTTCTATGACCGGCAGGAATGGATTGCCTTCCTGGCCGGCGTGCGCAACGGTGAGTTCGACTACTTCACAAACTGACCGTGCGACCGCAGAACGTGACGGCCCCAGCCTTGCGCTGCGGCCGCCACGTTCTGCATCCGCAGCGAACCGGCCCGAGGGCTGGTCTTTCCGAGTGGGTGTACGTACCGTCTCAAACAAGATTGCGAGACGAAACCCACGGGGTGGAGGGCGCCATGAATGCGGATCAACCACAAGGCCCGGTTTGGCGAAAAGCGAGCGCCTCGGGCGTGAATGGATGCATCGAGGTTGCGCCCGGATCGTCGGGTGCCGTGAAAATTCGGGATTCCAAGAATCCGGACGGCCAAATACTGACCTGTTCAGGGTCAGCCTGGCAGGCTTTTCTCTCGGCCAGCAGGACCGGCGAGCTCGACGGCCTCTCGGTCGGCCACTAACGGTAGGCACCATGCTCCCCACCCAGCAAGGCGACGATCCAGCGGCGCACCGACCGCGACTGCTTGCCCTACGCCGAAGCTGCCTTCTGGTCGGCATCAATCGCGGGGGCGCAGGGTGCTCGCCGGCATGAGCCGGCCGTGCTCGTCGAGGTCGGCCAGGACTGCGGGTAGACCTTCGGACAGCATCTTGGCCCGCACCCGGCCGAGCAGCTTGGACATGACGAAGCCCTCGACACCCCGGAAGCCGGTGTGGTCCCAGGTCAGGCGCGTGTCGCCGTCGGTGACCGATTCGAGGAGGTAGGAGACCAGGGTCGGCCGGTCCTCGGGCTTGTTCCGCCAGGTGTACTGCAGCAGGCTCGGGGCCTCGACAGCGGTCACCTCGCAGCGCACGATGCCGTCCCAGCCCGGGAACGGCCTGCCGACGAACCGGAACGTGCAGCCCACGACCGGGGTAAAGCCTTCGGGGCGACCGCCCTGTCCGGTTGAGGTCCACAGCGGCACCAGGGCCGGGTCGGTGAGGGCCTTCCAGACGACGTCGATGGATCGCGGATAGGTCCGCACGATGTGCATGTCAGCCATGAACGCTCCCGGGGTCCTGGGGACGCTGATCCGCATCCACCATTATTGGTACAGTCACTGTAAAGACAACAGTGACTGTACACAACGTCCCACTCGGCACGCACGACTTGTTACAGTCCCTGAAAGACCACCAGCGGGCAGAGCACGGTTGGCGGCGACGGGGAGGTGAGCCGGTGGAACTCGGCACGACGACGGCTACGACGTCCCTACGGGAGCGCCGGCGCCTGGAGCTGCGCCGGCACTTGTCCGACACGGCCACTGCGTTGTTCCTGGAGCGGGGATTCGACGCGGTGACCGTGGCCGATGTGGCCAAGGCGTGCGGAGTCACCGAGAAGACCGTCTTCAACCACTTCCGCAGCAAGGAATCCCTGCTGATCGATCGGTGGCCCGACATCATCGAGCAGGTGCGCAGACGCGTTGCCGACCCGGCCGGCCCAGCCCTCACCGCCGTCGTGGACATCCTCGACGCCGAACTGGACCAGCTCACCGGTCAGGGCGCCGCGCCGAAGGAACAGCTCCTGGCCGTCCGGCGATTCGGGGCCATGGTGGCCTCCACCGCCGCCCTCAAGGACAGCCGCCGCCGATCGATGGAACAGCTCATCGACGCGCTCCACGACGCGCTCGCCACCCGCCCGCACCCGGCCATGACCGACGCCGAGCTGCGTGTCACCGCCGTCGCGTTGGCGGGGCTGTTCGAGGTCTTCTACCGCAGCCTGAGCCGTACCCTGCGCGACCCCATGCCCGACGCGTCCACCTGCCGAGAACGCGTCCGCGAGGACATCCGTCAAGGGGCGCGGCTCCTGCGCAACGGACTAGACGCCTGAGCCGGAAACCCGGTCTGCTCGGCCGGTCACCCTGCCGGTTCATGGCGCGATGGCCGTAGCAGCGATGATTCCCGGACCGTCGTGGGGTTTGAACCACTGAGTCGACCCGACGAGAGGATCGGACCAGCGGTGACCACTTCCACGCTCACCCGTGCGCAGACCGGCGACGGCGATGCCTTCCAGGAACTCGTCGAGCCCTTCCGGCGGGAACTGCACGCCCACTGCTACCGGATCCTCGGTTCGTTCCACGACGCTGAGGACGTCCTGCAGGAAACCCTCGTGTCCGCCTGGCAGGCCATGGACCGGTTCGACGGCCGGTCCCTGCGTACCTGGCTGTATCGGATCGCTACGAACCGATCGCTCAATTTTCTCCGGGACGCCGGTCGCCGTCCGCAGATCTCGGCGGCCGTGCGGATGCCTGGGGACCCGAGCTGGCTCGAGCCCATCCCGGATGTCTTCCTCGTGGACAGTGCGGTCGGCCCGGAGGCGCGGTACGCAGCCCGGGAGTCGATCGGGCTGGCCTTCGTGGCGAGTCTGCAGAACCTGCCCGCCCAGCAACGGGCGGTTCTGGTGCTGCGCGACGTTCTCGGCTTCTCCGCGGCGGAAACCGCGGAAATCCTGGCCACGACGACAGCTTCGGTCAACAGCGCCCTGCAGAGGGCCCGGGCCGCATTCCGGCCGGAGGGAGCTCCGGACCGCCTGACCCTCCCCCGGTCGGCGCAGGAGGCCCGCCTGGTCGCCCGCTTCGTGGAGGCGTTCGAGGCAGGCGATGTCACCGCGATCGCCGCGCTGCTCACCCGGGATGCCCGGGTGACGATGCCGCCCGAGCCGATCGAGTTCCAGGGACCGATCGCCATCGCCGCGTTCTTCCGGACCAGGGACTTCCTGGCCCGGGCCAGCAGGTTGGTGCTCACCCGGGCCAACGGCCAGCCGGCTCTGGGCTACTACGTCCGCACCGACGACAACGGGGACGTCCTGACAGCCGGTGGACTGCTCGTGCTGGACGTCCGGTTCGACGGCATCGCGGGCATCACCCGATTCGGAGACCTGCGCCTGTTCACGCTCCTGGAGCTGCCCCGCACTCTGACGTGACCCACGCTCACCGCCGGAACGGATCGAGTGGGTGCGCCACCGCCAACAACCGGTTCCAGGCCGCCCTGCGGGTCCGGGAGAACGGCTGGATCTGACCAGCCGGGTGGCGGGCCCTGGCCGCGCTCCCGGGACACCGGTCCCCTTCTGGTAGAGTCAACGAAAAATGCTGTCCTGTTTGAATTTTCGCCATTGCGGCCCGTAGCGATGACGCCTGGCGACCCGGGCGCGTAAGAGCCGACGAGGGAAGGACGCCACCGATGGCGATCGCCGAGAACCTGCTCCTGCTGGCCCTGGAGAACGACGGGACCGAACCCATCGCCCGCCTGCGTCTGGAGTCCGGGCTGGCCGCCGCCGTCCTGGTCGACCTGCTCGAACAGGGACGCATCGGGCTGGAGGGGGAGACCGTGGTGGTCCGCGAGGCCACCGGAGTGGGGCATCCGGAGGAGGACGCCGCCCTGGAGCGCATCGGCGTGGAGGAACCGCACGATCTGGAGTGGTGGGTGCGTTCACTGCGTCCGGGCCTGCTCGAGGCGGTCCGCGCCCGGCTCGTGGAGCAGGGCATCCTGACCGAGGAGCACCGCAAGCGCCTGGGCATCTTCCCGACCACCGACCGCCACCTGGCCGATCCCGCCCCCACCGAGCGGTTGCGGGCCCGGGTGGGCGCCCTGGCCACCGGTGACTCCGGCGCCGAGGACCGGCCCGAGGACGTGATCCTCCTGGCCCTGGCCCACGGCACCGGGCTCGACCGGGTCCGGTTCCCGTCCGTCCCGCCGGAGCAGATCGAAGGAGTCCTCAGCGGGCGGGCCGGCGGTGGGTTGAGCGGCGTGGTGGCGGAGGCGATCCGCAAGGTGACCGCCGCGGTGATCGTGGCCTCCACCTCGGCGTCCACCTGAGCCGCGGCCCCCGGGCCAGGACACAGCAAGCAGCCCGGCGGTCGGGTCCCGGCCTGCATGTTCCTGCGAATGGTCGGCACGAAGCTGAAGAGCGACGATCTACTGGCGCATCAGTTCGGACTCCAGGATGAAGACATCCGAAAGACGTTCCTGCAAAGGAAATACGATGCGTTCCTCGATCTCCTCCAACCTGGTCGCCAGGGGTGCGGCCTCGACGCTGGCGGCCGCCGGGCTGTTCATCGGAATCGCTGCGGCGGCCCTCGCGCCGGCCAACGCCGCCACCGCGGCCGGCGGGTCAGGAGGGGAGCCAGAAATATTCGGGGCAGGCCGATGCAGCACCTCTGCACTGAGTTGCAGAGGTGCTGGAACTCGGGTCCGACGGGCTCGCGGGCGCCAAGAAACCAGCGGTGACCACTTCCACGCTCACTCGGGCCAGCGGCCAGCCAGCTCTCGGCCAATAAGTCCGCAACGGCGACGTCCTGACGGCCGGCCGACTGCTCGTCCTGGACATCCGGACCGATGGCATCGCGGGCACCACCCGCTTCGGCGACCTGCGCCTGTTCGACCTTCTGGAGCTGCCCCGCACCTTGACGTGACCCGCGCTCACGGCCGGAACGGATCGCGGTCGGCGGCCACGGACGCCAACAAGGCCGTGCCGAAGGTGTTGTACAGGTGTCGTTGCAGGCTGGGCCCGAAACTCACGCGGGCGACCCCGAGCGCGGCCAACGCGGCCAGGGGACGCTCCCCGAGCCGTCCGAATCCGACGTTGACCGGGCCGGGGATCTCCTGGGTGAGTCGCCCGATGACCGCCAGGTCGGTGACCCCGATCGGATAGACGCAGTCCGCACCGGCCGCCAGGTAGCGGGAGCCGCGCAGCAGCGTGCGATCGACCTGCTCGGTCGGGGATCCGGCTCGGCGCAGGAAGGAGTCGGTGCGGGCGTTGATCACCAGATCGACCCCCATTGCGAGGGCGGCCTGGCGCACCGAGGCCAGGAAGTCGGCCTGCTCGGATGCCTCGAGCATCTCGCCGGTCGCCGGGTCCGAGTCCTCCAGGTTCAGGCCCACCGCCCCGGTCGCGGCGAATCGTTCGACCAGTTCGGCTGCGGGCAGGCGGTAGCCGCGCTCGAAGTCGACGGTCACCGGGACGGCGACGGCGCTGGCGATGCGGGCCGCGGCCGACAGCATCTCCTCGACCGGAGCGCGTTCACCGTCACCGTGACCCAGGACCGAGGCGACCGCCGCGCTGCTGGTGGCCACCGCGGGAAACCCGGCCGCAACCACCAGACTGGCTGACGCGGCGTCCCAGGCATTGGGCAGCACGAGCGGGGCACCCGGGACGTGGAGGGCGCGTAAGGCGGCGGCCGTGGCCGTCGGGTTGGAAGGGGTAGTCATGATGATCTCCAAGTGGGGGACGAGGCGTCAGTCGCCGGTGACGACGGCGTCCGGGCGGCCGCCGGTCGGGGCGAGCGCGGTGTCGGTCGGGGTCCGGCGAATGAGGAGGAACGTGATGGGGACCCCCGCCAGCCCGGTGAGACCGCAGACCCACAGAGCGGCCTGAAAGCCCCCGGTCAGAGCCTCGGCCGGTGCGTACCCCAGGCTCAGGAGGCTGCCCGTGCGCGAGGCGGCAACGCTGGAGGCGACCGCCACCCCCATGGCTCCACCGAGTTGCTGAAAGGTGCTCAGCAGGCCCGAGGCAATTCCGGCATCGCTCTTCTGGATTCCGGTCAGCGCACCGATCGAGACCGGGATGAACCCGAAGGCCGTCCCCACCCCGGCCAGGAAGATCGGGCCGGCCAGATCGGCCCAGAAACTGCCGTGGGCCTGGATCTGCGTGGCCCACAGCGGCCCGGCTCCGATCAGGGTCATGCCGAAGGCCATCACTGCCTTGGGCGAGAACCGGGTGACCAGCGCCTGGGACAGCCCCGCGAACGCCACCGACGTGACCGAGGCCAGCAGCCACGCGAACCCCGTCCGGAGCGGCGAGAAGCCGAGAATCTGCTGCAGATACAAGGTCCCGACAAAAATGTAGGTGTAGAAGCTGCCCGTGAGCAGGAACCCCACGACGTTCGCGCCCAGGACGGTGCCGGAGCGGAACAGGCGCCCGGGCAGCAGCGGCGCGGCAACGCGTCCCTCAATCAGGACGAACGCCACCACCAGAGCAACGGCCACCGCCAGCAGCCAGAGCGTCTGGCTGCTGTCCCAGCCGACCTGCGGGGCGCGGGAGATCGCGTACACGAGCAGAGTCACAGCCGCTGTGCCCGAGACAGCCCCCAGCACGTCATAGCTGCGCCGCTGCGCGCGTTCCCGGGTCTCCGGTACCAGCCGCGGGGCCAGAACCAGGGCGGCCAGGCCGATCGGCACGTTGAAGTAGAAGATCGCCGGCCAGCCGATGTAGCTGGTGAACAGACCGCCCGCCAGGAGACCCGCCGTCGCTCCCAGGGCTCCGGCCGCTCCCCAGATGCCCAGCGCCTGGTTCCTGGACGATCCCTCGGGAAAGATCGCCATGACGCTGGCCAGAGCGGCCGGCAGCACGATGGCCGCCCCCAGTCCCTGCACCCCGCGCATGACGATCAGGAACGTGGCTTGCGTGGCCAGGCCGCAGGCGAGCGAGGCCACGGAGAAGATGACCAGCCCGATCATGAGCAGCCGCCGACGGCCGAGCAGATCGGATGCGCGGCCGCCGAGCAGCAGGAAACCTCCGAACGTCAGTCCGTAAGCCGTAACCACCCACTGCAGAGACGATTCCGTGAAGTCGAGCTCGCGGCCGATGGTGGGCAGGGAGACGTTGACGATCGTGAGGTCGACGATCGTCATGAAGTAGGCGATCACCAGGAGGGCGAAGGCGCGCCAGGGGTGCGCGGTCATTGTCCGGTCGGCGGTGGTGTCGGGGTGAGTCGGTTCCATGGCGAGGGGCCTCCATCACTGTGGTCCAGTGCCGTTACAACCCCGCCGCGTCCCCGGATTGAGCGGTGCCGGTAGTGCCAGGTCTACCGAGACAGTCGCACTGGCGTGCTGCCGCCGACGACCGACGCGCCCCAAACTTGAGCGCATGACCGACGCAGCCCTCCGGCCGCCGACCAGATGGCGGCTGCCAGCAGCGAGGCCGTGGCGGGGGCTCGCCTACTCCAGCACGACCGCGGTTTCCTGCGGCGTGCTCTGGCTGCTCCTGGCGATCCCCCTGACCCCGGTGTTCTCGGCCGTCGTGGTGCTCTACATCCGGCCCACGGGCGCATACCTGATCCTGGCAGCCGGTCTCGGGCTGATCGGGCTCGCTCTGCTGACGGTGTTCGGACCCCGGCTCGCGCTCTCGATGGCTCGGGTCGAACGATGGCGGCTGCACCTTCTCGGCCCCGCCGCACAGCACGACCATCACCGCAGCACCGCTTCCGACGGCTCCACCGACCCAGCCCTGTGGCGGGCCGTCGCTCATCTGGTGCTGCTGGGTTTCCTCGCCCCCATCTGGCTGGGCGTGCTCGCCGCCATCGCCCTGATCGTCGTCTCCACGCCGTTGTCGCTCTCGCACTGGATGTCCGCCGCCCACCCGCTGCCGGGCGTCATCGCCCGAACCGCCGGTGGGCTGCTCCTGATCCCGGTCCTGCTCGTCCTGACCTCGCTGTTCGGTGGCGTTCACGCCGCGCTGGCGCAGCGGCTCCTGGAGCCGGAGCCGTCCGAGGACCTGGTCGAGGTCGCCCGGTCCCGGGCCCGGCTGGCGCACGCGTTCGATGCCGAGCGGGTGCGGATCGAACGCGACCTGCACGACATTGCCCAGCAGCGTCTGGTCGCCCTGACCATGCAGATCGGCCTGGCCCGGCTTGACCTGCCCGAGTCCTCACCGGCCGCGGCGGCCCTGTCCTCCGCGCACGAGCAGGCCAAGACGCTGATGGCCGAGCTCCGCGACCTGATCCGTGGCATCAGCCCCCGTACGCTGCGGGAGCTCGGCCTGCTGGCGGCGGTCGAGGAACTGGCCGCGGCCAGTTCCCTCGACGTCCGTGTCGACGTCACGGCCACCCGCTTTCCGGCCAAGGTGGAGACGATCGCGTACGCGGTGATCTCCGAGGCTCTGGCCAACACCGCCAAACATGCTTCGGGAAGCCAGAACTCGGTGTACGCCCAGCTCGAGAACAGCCACCTGGTGGTCGAGGTCCGCGACAGCGGCCCGGGCGGCGCCGACCCAGCCCGCGGAACCGGGCTGACCGGCCTGGCCGATCGGGCCGCCGTGGCCGGCGGCCGGCTGTTGATGTCGAGCCCGGCCGGCGGCCCGACGGTGGTACGGGTGGAGGTGCCGTGCGCGTCGTGATCGCTGAGGATTCGGTGCTGCTGAGGGAAGGGCTCAGCGCCATGCTGGCCCGCTTCGACATCGAGGTCGTCGCGGCTGTCGGGGACGCCCCGTCCCTGCTCACCGCCGTCGGCGAGCACCATCCGGACCTGGTCATCACCGACGTGCGTATGCCCCCGGACTTCAGCGACGAGGGGCTACGGGCCGCCCTCACGCTGCGGGCCACGCAGCCCGACCTGCCCGTCATCGCCCTGAGCCAGTACGTCCAGCACAGCTATGCCGGCGAACTGCTCGCCTCAGGTTCGGGCCGCTTCATCGGCTACCTGCTCAAGGACCGCATCGGCGACGTGGCCGAGTTCGCCGACCAGCTGCACCGGGTGGCCGACGGCGGCACCGTCGTCGACCCCGAGGTCGTCCGCCAGCTGATGCAGCGCCGCCGCGACCCCCTTGCCCACCTCACCCCCCGCGAACGCGAGGTCCTGGCCCTGATGGCCCAGGGGCACTCGAACGCATCCACCGCCCGGCATCTTTCCCTCACCGAGGCCGGCGTGGCCAAGCACGTCGGCAACGTGCTCGCCAAGCTCGACCTGCCGGTCAGTGACGACACCAACCGGCGGGTCCTGGCCGTCCTCGCGTACCTGCGCAGCCAATCCGACTAGGAGTTCCCTTTGATCACCCCTGCAGCCCGGCGGCTCGACGCCGGGCTCCTCACCATGGCCGGATTCCTGACCACCGCCTACCTGCTCGCCCCTGCGCTCCTGGGCCCCAGCCGCGCCGAGGACTTCCCCCGAGCGTTCGTCCACTACTGGAACGAAGGCAGTTCCAGCTTTCCATCCGACCTCCAGCCCATCGTCGACCACCAGTTCCGCTCCCACCTGATCCGCACGGCGATCGCCCTTCTCCTGCTGGCGGCCCTGCTGACGCTCCTCGTGCGGCTCCCCCGATACCGCGTACTGCTCGGGGTCGTCTGCCTCGTCGCAGCGGTCCTGCTGATCGCCAATGTTCAGGGCTTCGTGTCCCCTTTCGGCACACTGCTCCCCCACCTGGCATCCCACCCTGCGGAGCCCGGACTGCCCGCTGCCCTGACCCAAGTCCGCGACCAGATCACGAACGGCCCGAGGTCACCGGTCCTGGACGTCATGCTGGACCAGTACCGGCGCTGGCATGTGGTGAAGGCCGTTCTGATCGGGATACTTTCGGCCTCCCTGGCCGGCCTGGCCGTGATGTCGTGGCCCCGGCGCCGGGTCATCAGTCTGCTGACAGCGGCTCTGGGTGTGGCCGCGCTCGTGGTCGTCGCAGCCGATGTGACCACCGTGGCGGATCCCGACGCGCCCTTCCTGCTGCTTCTGCAGGGCGATTGAGGCGATCCATTGCTTCCGCGGGAGGGTCGGGCGAGGACGATGCCGGGTTGCCTGTGCATCGAGCCAGCCCGGGAAGCCAGCCTGGATCAAGGGCTACCAGCGCCCTCGTACGGTCAGGACTGGTCGTGAGGAGTCCGAGACCGCCGATGCACCTGATACTCCAGACGCCCGAGCATCACGATGACGACACTCAGCGGTATTGCCGCATGGATCAGGCTGCGGGACCACGACCACGAGCTCCCATGATGAAAATCCCACACCGAGAACATGTAGGCGCCGGCCAGCAGCAGGGTTGTCAGGGCCCATCTCACGGATGACCTGATCCGGCGACGACCGGGGCGTGCGGGCACCGGATCAGTCTGCCACGGTGATCCCGGACCCACTCCTGCAACCACCGTGCGGCCCCGTCCTCGAAGAGACGGGGCCGCACGGTGCTCACCACCAACGAGGATCAATGCCGCCCGCGATCAGTGCTGTCCCGCGGCCATTTCAGCCCTCGATACCGGTGCTGGCATGCCTCTCACCGACCGGCTTGGACTCGGGTGATCCCCGCTGCCGCAGGTAGATCGAGAACACCGCCATGGACCCGACGGCCAGGAATTCCGACTGCCAGTTCTGCAGGGTGCGGCTCCAGAAGTCCGGCGAGCCGACGTAGCCGAGCCAGCTGACCGGCGCCTGCAGCTGGGCGATCTGCTGCTCGTCGAACGCCACCCGCCCGGTGAAGGACTGCACGAACCAGCAGGCGAAGAAGATCAGCCCCATCACCAGGCCGAGGGAGTTCGAGTACAGCGATGTCACCCAGCCCCCGGCCCGGGCCGGGCGCGGCGACTCCGGAGTGACGAAGGCCCCGATCTTCTGCTCCTGGTCACTCTCCCGTCCGGCTTTGTCCAGCGGCTTGGACTCGGGGGATCCGCGCTGCAGCAGCCAGGCGGTAGCCACGATGTAGAGCAGGAACTGGAGGAACTCGCTCTGCCAGTTCTCCGCGACATCGGTGCCGAACGAGGACGACGTCAGGTAGCGGCCCAGCGAGACCGTAGCCAGATGGTCGCTGACCTGCTCGGCGTTGTAGTCGGCCAGTCCGGCCAGTGCCTGGCCACCCAGCGCGAGCAGCAGGATGAACCCGAAGAACAGGCTGAGGGAGTTGTCGTGCAGAAATCTACGCATGGCGGCTCATCGGGACAGCACCGCCAGGGCACAGAAATAGGCCAGGCCGGCCGCGATCAGGACGGCGTAGGCCGCGGTGACCAGTCGCATGGGCGCTCATCCTCCGGAGACAGTGCAGTCGTAGGGAGCAGAACCTTGCTCAGTACAGCCGGCGCCGATGATCTTCCAGCCGTCCGGGAACTGCGAGAGGAAGATCGTGTCGTCGTCAGTGACGACGAAGGCGCTGCGTCCTTCCCGGTCGACCTTCTGGATCGTGGCCGGGGTGGGCAGGTCCTCAGCAAGGACGGCGGCAGCACAGGGCTGCGACTCGGTGTCAGCCAGAGTCTTCGCGGTCTGCGGGGACAGCAGGGCGCAGGCGCGGGAGCCGTCCTGATCAGCCACGGCCTGGCTGAAGGTCGCGGCCGCGGTGCGCGCAGCCCGAGCGGCGTCGTCGCTGCCGCAGGCGCTGACCGTCAGCGCTGTGGCCAGGGCCAACAGCACCAGAACGGAGTTCCTCAAACGATCACTTCCTCACCAGGCCCAGGAACGTTGATCTTCGGCCCCGAAGGCTACTCGCGCTCGATGGATTCGCCATCCCATCCCCGCACCCCGTCGAGGCCCTCCGCCATTCACGCGGCGTCCGGGCAGCCTCGGCCGAGAGGTCAGACGATCCACGACCTCTCGCGCGCACCGGTGACTCAGCGGGCCTGCTGAATGATCTTCAGCGCGCTGGTCCGCACCCGGACATGAGCTCCCTCGCGCGTCAGCAGTGCGGCGCCCTCGGATCTGCCGACGCCTTCCCGTCCGGCGAAGTCCGCATCGGTGCGGACGAGGACACCGGTGAACGTGATGATGTCGCCGGGCTCGACCTTGACCTTGGACTCACGACCGTCGGTCTGGAGCTGGACCCAGATCCGGTCCTTCGTGCCGGACCCCACCCAGAAGCCCTCGTTCGCCGGCACGGAAGACACCGGGACCGACCGGCCGGAGACCTTGTCCCCGGCCATGCGAGCCAGGCCGGCCGGAACCGGCAACAAGGACTGGCCGCCGGGCAACCGGAAGACCCCGGTGGCCGGGGTGGGGGCCGCCGAGGGCTGGACGGTGGGGGGCGGGGCGGGTTGCGGACTGGACGCCCACACGGCCACCCCGACGCCGGCCGCGGCGACCGCGGTGGTGGCCGTGCCTACCTGGACCGATGTATGCCGGAAGGCCCGTCGCAGGAACCCCAGCACCGGGCCCAGCCCGAGCCAGGGCACAAGCGCCACCAGGATGCTCCGGCGTTCCAGCAGGGGCGGGGCTAATTCGGCGCAGGTTCGGCAGGTCAGGAGGTGGCTGTCGGCCCGCAGCGCCGTCTGACGCCGCAGATCGCCGGCTGAGAGAGCGAGCAGGACGGGACGACAGCGCGCGGTGGGAAGACGGACGCCCCGCGCGGTCACGACGTAGTCGACCCGTAGGCGGGCGCGGGTCCGGCTGAGCTGGGCCGCCACCGAGCCGGCACTGGCTTCCTGCCTTTCCGCGATCGCCGTGACCGGTTCCTCGTCCAGCACGTGAGCCAGCAAGGCCTCGCGCCGCGCGGGAGGAAGCCGGCTCAGGGCGGCCTGCAGCGCTTCCCGCTCGGCCTCGTCGATCACCAGATCATCGGGTCGGGACGGTTCCCGCAGGTCGATCAGGCGATGCCGCTGGCGCCAGAAGGCCGCGGTGGAACGCGCCTGCGTCGTCATCAGATTCCGGGCGGTCACGATCGCGTAGGCCAGAGCGGATCCCGCGGTGAGCCGATCCCGCACGTGCAGCATCCGCAGCAGCACTTCCTGGACGACATCCTCCGCGTCGTCCGGCTGGCGGCTGTGGGCCAGGGCGTAACGCCGCAGCGGGTCGATGAGGTCCACGATCTCCGCCTCGGCGACCGGCGTGAACGGGCCGGCCCCGCTGGTATCACCCTCCAGCGGACGGGGCGCCTCGCGGTCGAGCACGCGCTGATCCTCCTGACCGTCATCACCATGATCACGAGCAGTGAGCACGGGCAACACCTATCAAATGTCATTCCCGGGGCAGGGCAAGTCCACCTGGGCCCCGGCACCCCGGGCGGCCGACCGGGGTGCCGGAAAAAAGATGCGTCATGGGACGCCGCTGGGTGCGTGTACGGGGCGAGATACCGATCTCTGTCTGCGCCCATCACGCCTTCGGAAAGGACGCTGAAGCCTTATGAACAGTTCCACCAACGTCGTCAATGCCTTCTTCTGCGTCACGCTGGTCACCCTCGCGGGAGCGGTGGGAGTGGCCGTCGGTGCCGGTGGGATGAGGCGGATCCAGAAGCGTCCACAGCCGGTGGCCCGCACTCACGGCGTTGGACGGCAGATGATCCGGACAGAACTCCCGCGACGCGGACGCATCCCCCGGCAGCTGACCCCGGACCGCGCGCTGCACGATCAGATCCCCGGTGGATCCCCGGACAGCACCGGCACTGCATCGCCCTGACCCACCGTGGCCCACCGTGGCCCGATGCCACGGGGGTCCCCGCCATTCCTCCTGCGCCGCACCCCCGGCCTGGAACCACCGACGGACCCGACGAACAAAGCGAGCGATACCAACTGTGACACAGAATAATTCCGGGACCGGGTCGGTTCCGGCCGGCCTGGCACCGAAGAACCGCCGGCCGGCGGCCTGGCTCGCCCTGTTACTCCTCCTGCTCATCGCCGTCGTGATCCTGCTGCTGTTGCTCAGCCGCTGCGGCGGGACGAGCGACGAGAGCAATGCATTGGCGGCGACCGCCTCAGCAACACCTGCCGATGCCACGATGACAGGTCCGGATGTTACTGCGTCGCCGTCCATCTCGACTGGCGCCGGGCCGAACAGCGGCGATGGTGAAGACGGGACGATCACGGCGGGCAACCGAACGATGTTGCCCCTGGCCGGGTCGCCCACAACAAGCCTGGCGGCCTACTCCGGCCAGAACGCGACTGCCACTTCGGTTGAGGTGCAGTCCGTTCCGGCGGACGAGGGCTTCTGGGTCGGTTCCAGCAGCGGGGACCGGATCTGGGTGCAACTGACCGGTGCCAGGGGCGAGTCCCCCTTCACCGTGAAGCAGCACGACCGCGTTTCATTCTCCGGGACGACCACACCGAACGGGACGGGGTTCGCCGAGAAGGCCGGCGTGACCGACGCTGAAGGCAGGACCCAGCTTGAAGCAGAGGGTTTTCACCTGTCCGTTGCCCGATCATCCCTGAAAATCATTTCGTCATAACGACACCGAGATCGACCCCGAGGCGAACACCAGGAAGAAGGATCTTCATGTTCGACAAGTCCGAGATCATCAGCGTGATCGGTCAGACCTTGTACACCGAGGACGGAACCAAGGTCGGCAAGATCGGCCAGGTCTACCTGGACGAGGTCCACGACCAGCCCGAGTGGGTCACCGTCAACACCGGCCTGTTCGGCATGAACGAATCGTTCGTCCCACTGGCCGAGGCTTCCCTGGCCGACGGTGGGCTGCGCGTTCCGTACAGCAAGGACACGATCAAGGACGCACCGAACGTCAGTTCCGACGGACAGCTGAGCCAGGCCGAGGAGCAGGCACTGTACGAGCACTACGACGTGCCGTACACGACCGAGGGCTCGACCTTCGCCGACACCAGCCGCCTGGGCGGCACTCCGGCCGCCAACGCAGGCGGTACCGACCAGCAGTACCGTGACGCGCAGAGCGGAAGCACTTACGCCACCGAGCAGACCGGCCAGGCCGGGTACAGCGACGAGGCCGGGTACAGCGACGAGGCCGGGTACAGCGACGAGGCCGGTCCGACCGCGCAGGGCGGGATGACCCGTTCGGAAGAGCGTCTGGACGTCGGCACCGAGCAGGTCCAGACCGGCCGGGCCCGCCTGCGCAAATGGGTCGAGACCGAGACGCAGCACGTCGAGGTTCCGGTCCGGACCGAGAAGGCCCAGCTGGTGACCGAACCCATCACCGACGCCAACCGCGGTGACGCCTTCGACGGCCCGGCCATCACCGAGGACGAGCACGAGATCGTTCTCAACGCCGAGCGCCCGGTGGTGAACGTGGAAGCCCAGCCGGTCGAGCGGGTCCGCCTGGACAAGACCGTCGAGGAGTCCACCGAGAGCGTCGACCAGGACGTGCGCAAGGAACGCATCGCCATGGACGACGACACCAGTACGGGCACCGGCCGGAAGCGCTGACCTCGGCGCCTCACGGCAAGGCGGCACCTTTCGGGACGCATCCGCCGAGCGGAACCATGCATCTGTGGCACGGGAAGGCTCGGCGGGTGAACCCAAGATTTTCTGGGTGATGTCCGGTTGCGGCATTCGCCTCCGATGGCACGCTCAACCCGAGTGCAGAAAGCCGCTCGGATCCTCACGCATCAAACCCTTTATTGCGAGGCTCTTATGGCCGACGAATTCGACTCGTCCACGCGCCGCACCACCACGACCGCCTACGAGCCGGTGATCGAACCGGCTGTCGACCCCGTCACCGGGCAGCGTGTCGTCACCGAGGTCGACGAACCTGTCGTCTACACAGAAACCACCTACGAAACAGCGTATTCGGGAACCGGCAGCACCGGCAGCACGGGCAGCACCGACTCCTCGACCGCCGACGTGGCCAAGGAGCAGGCCGCCCAAGTCGGCCAGGGTGCGGCCGACGCCGGTAAGCACGTTGCCGGAGTCGCCCAGGAGCAGGCCGCCGGAGTCGCCTCCGAGGCTGCCGACCAGGCGAAGAACCTGTACGAGCAGACCCGTCAGGAACTGAAGGGCCAGGCCGCCACCCAACAGCAGCGCCTGGCCGAGAGCGTGCGCTCCCTGGGCTCCGAACTGGCGTCGATGGCCGACCGGGGAAACGCCGGAACCGCCTCTGACCTGGTCCGCGAGGTTTCCGGCCGGGCCCACGACGTGGCCGGCTGGCTGGACCAGCGCGACCCGGGCGCCCTGCTGCAGGAGGTCACCGACTTCGCCCGGCGCCGACCCGGCACCTTCCTGGCCATCGCGGCCGGAGCGGGACTGATCGCCGGACGGCTGACCCGCGGTGCCATCAGCGAGGCACGCAGTGACTCGGACTCGGGCACCGACGCCACGACCGGTCCCACGTTCGGAACTGGCCCTGCACCCGTGGCCGGCTATACGCAGCCCACTCCGGCGCCGACCACGGGCCTGGACGCTCCCGCCTACGAGGCCGCTCCCTACGAGCGGTACGAGACGACCGGCGTCGAGGAAACCTCCTACAGCGAAACGGTTCCCCGCGACGGTTACCCGGCGGCCGGACGGCAGGAGGGCCTGTGACGACCCCGCCAGGCACCCAGGCGCCCCGTCCAACCGGAGAGACAGCGTCCATCGGTGATCTGCTGGGCGACATCACCCGCGACCTGTCCACCCTGATGCGCCAGGAGGTCGAGCTCGCCAAGGCGGAACTGCGCGAGTCGGCCAAGAAGTCCGGCCGCGGAGCGGGAATGCTCGGCGCCGCGGGTATTTTCGCCCACTTCGCCGTGCTGTTCCTGCTCATCGCCATCTGGTGGGGCATCGGCAACGCCACCGGACGAGGCTGGGCCGGCCTGATCGTGATG
>JODP01000022.1 GCA_000719025.1 Kineosporia aurantiaca JCM 3230 | reverse complement strand
TGACTCACTACAACTACCATCGGGCCCACACCGCTGCCGGGAACCAACCCCCAGCCAGCCGCCTCCGCACCGGCGTCACCAACGTCATGACCGGGAACAACTAGCCACGACCAGTCTCGTCCCCGGATGGCGCGAACTGCATGGGGGGGTCCTGGCACCACCCAGGCTGCCGGGGGCTCTGGGCCCTGACCGCTGATCCTTCTAGATTTACTGATGGCTCCACCGAGCAGCAGCATCTGGAAGGGATCCAGACGGACCAAGTGCAGTGGAGGTGGGCGGTGTGGGCGGCCGGAGGTGTGTGATCGCTGACGATGTGCAGGTGGGATGCGGCCGACTCGGCTGGTTCCGGCGTTTCGAGCAGCAGGGAGCGGTACCCGACGTAGTCGCGGTGGTCAAGTCGGCGGTCAGCGGGCCGCCAGAACAATTCCTCGGACCTGCTTGGGATACTCAGCTGCGAGTTCCGGATGGACGCGAGGTCGGCTCGGCTCGTTGCGATGCTACGGCGTGGCCATTGTCTCGCTCATGCGGGACAGGCTCGCTACCGCGATCGACGAGCACCTGAATGAGTGGGACGAGCAAGACCGCGCCGCGCTCGCCGCCCTCCTGGCCCCTTTCGCGGCCGGGAGGCCGCTGGGCCAGACTGATGGCAGGTCGCGTTATTTCGACCTTGTGACGCCCCGCCCCTCCCCCAGCCCCATCCGCTGAAACCCCGACCCCGTCCCCTCAGCCATTGCCCTGATCACCTTCTCAGCATGCGCCACGGCCTCGAGCATGTGCTCGATGATCTCCGCACCCTGCGCGGCGTCCATCTCGAACATCCCACCCACCGTGATCCGCGGCGGCCACACCCGCACGGTGACCGGATCGACCAGCAGATCGAAGTCGACCCGCTGAGCGACCCGGATGCTCACGAGCTCACCGGTCACGGCGACGGTGCCGATCACCCGCTCGTGATCGATCGCCCCCTCGTCCACCACCGACGTCGTCACCCATGGATGCCCCTCGGGATGCTGGATCTCGCGCATACGTCGTTCCCCCGTGCTGATCGTCAATTGTTGAATCTGCCGGGACCGGCGCCCCGCTCACACGACTGAGTCGCCGAGCCTGGACGCCGGCCCCGTCTCGCCGGTCGGGGCATCCCCGCGTGTGCTCACCCGACCGGCTGGCCGTCCACCGCGCGCGGGAGGGAGTCGCAGCGCGGTGGACGGGTTCAGGAGCCGGCGTACCGGCTGTTCACGCCCTGCCCGCAAGGTGAGCGATGGTCGAACCGTCGACCGCGTAGGTCTGATGCCCGTCGATCGTGAGCAGGGTCGACCGGCCCTCAAGGTTCCAGACCAGGTCGTCGACCACGAACTCGCCGCCCTCCCAGAGCCAGGCGATGAAGTCGAACCGGTCCATCACCGCGAGCGTCCGGGTGCCGTGCCAGACCGTGATGTCCTCAGACCGGAACACAAACTCCAGCACCATCACCGAGTGCGTCTCGTCGTCGCTGATGAACACCTCACAGCGGCCCAAGGACGCGCGACAGCATCATGTTCCAGAGCCGGTAACCGGCCGATCATGAGGGACGCCGCGGGGAGCGGAAGCGGGGGAATCGTCGGCGAGTGTGGTCCGGGGCAGGAACGACGGGACGTCCGTGCGCGAACGTCAGACCGGCGCGCACGTGCTCCACCCGGCACACCCCAGGCCAGGCCAGCAGCAGACTTTCCACCATCGCCGTCTGTCCAAGGTTCGGCTCGAACCGAACCGCGACGGCGAGTTCCCCCGCGCCCGAAACCTCGAAAACCGGCACCCCGTGATGACGTAGGTGAACCATCAGGCGGGCCACATCCTCCGGTATCCACGACCCCACGAACAGATTCCCCTGTGACGCCTCCATAGTCGTCTCCCCTGTCTGGTTTCCCCGTTGCTTCCTGTAGCAACAGATTCCGGCCCCACACCGAAGAAGAACAACCTGGCGCTCAGGCCGTGACTGCATAACCGTGACAGCAAGACCGCCGTTTCGTGTCAATGCTTTTCGGGGATATCCTGATCACATGACGCAGAAGGCCAGCGCCGCGACCCAGCGTAGGTCGATCGGCCGCCAGCTCAAGGCCGCTCGCGCGATGTACTTCCCGGACCGCGCGAAAAAAGAACTGCCCCTCGCCGAGGCAGCCGCGGCGCTGCACGTCAACCAGCGCACCATCCGCCGTCTCGAAGGTGGCGAGGTCAAACCCAACTATCTCCTCGTCCAAGCCGCCTGCGCTTTCTACGGTCTCGAGGCTGAGGCAACCCGGCGCCTGCTGGAGATGGTCGAGCAGGCCGACGAGGACGAGTGGCACGAGAAATACCGCCAGGACATCAGCCGTGGCTGGTCCAGCTTCTGGATCTGGAGGCGGTGGCCGACCGCATCCATGTGTTCGGCACCAACATCCCCGGCTGGTGCCAGACTCCCGCCTATGCAGCTGCCCTGGCCACCAGCGACCCGCACTACGTCGAGGATCCTGACTACGCCCGCCGCTTGGCCGAGATCCGCGTCCGTAGGGCCCAGAACGTCTTTGACCGCAAGGGTGTCGTCGTTTCGATGGTCATCGACGAAGCTGCCTTAGTCAGCCAGGTCGGCGGAACTCACATCATGCACGAACAACTCGCCCACCTACGCGCCCTTGCCAAGAAGCGTGCGGTTGCCATCCGGGTCCTGCCGTTCGCCAATGGTGCCCGGTCCGCTACGAGAGGCGAATTCACTCTGCTCGAGTTCGATGACGCGAACGAACCTGATCTCGCCTACACCGAGACGCACCTGGGCGGCCAGTACTCGGTCAAGACGTCCATGCTCAAGGAGTTGCAGTGGACGTATGACAGGCTGGTAGCACAGTCGGTTCACCTGAGGGAGTACGAGCGATGAGCACCGATCGCATCACCTGGATCAAGGCCGCAGCATCCGGCTCTTCCGGGAACTGCGTCGAGTTCGGCACGGAGGCCGGCAACCAGGCGGTTGTCTACCTCCGCGACAGCAAGAACAAGCAGGGCCCGGTCCTGACCTTCAAGCGCTCCGAGATCGCGGCCTTCCTCGACGGCGCGAAGAAGAACGAGTTCGACCGCCTGCTCGACTGATCAGCCGAGACGCGCGCCTTTGAACCCCCAGGAGCACCGCTCACCTGGGGGTTCTGCCACACCGGAAGCTGGGCCGACTGCGCCTGGGTGAGCCCAAGGATGGAACTCCGCGACCGGCGTCCTCAGGTGCGTCATCCAGGCAGGCCGGCGGGATCACCGGCGGGCACAGCCTCGTCCGCCGACTTCGCCTGCGCGCGTCGGGACTGCGGCTCCGAGCCGAGCCGGCGCAGGCTGTGCAGCGCCACGATCAGCAGGAGTTCCCCGACGATGCAGTCCAGCCACCAGTGGTTGGCGGTCAGGATGACCACCGCCAGGGTGATGAAGGCATGCAGGCCGGTCAGAACGGCGAGCCAGCGCGGACCGGTTCTGGCCACGACCACGGCGATCAGGACCGCCCAGCCGAGGTGGAGGCTGGGCATGGCCGCGTACTGGTTGGACACCGCCGAGCCCGCATGGCCGTAGGCCGAGGGCCCGAACACGTTCATCGTGTCGACGAAGCCCCACTGCGGGAACATCCGGGGTGGGGCGAGCGGGTAGGTCAGGTGGATGGCCAGGCCCAGGCCGGTCTGGATGATCAGCAGGTTCCGGGCCCAGAGGTACTCCTGGCGGGGGCGCCGGAAGTATCCCCAGGCCAGGAACGCCACCATGATCGGCCAGTGCACTGTGACGTAGTAGACGTCGAGAAAACGGGCCAGGTCGCCGGTCAGCAGGTGCGCCTGCAGGCCGGCCTCCGAGGGCAGGTGCAGGGATGCTTCCAGGTGGCGCAGCGACCGGGCATGGTCGATGGCCTCCCGCTCATGCCCTCGGACCAGCAGCCGGCCGTACTTATAAACAGCAAAAAGAATGGCCAGGAACAGAAACTCGCGGATCGCAGCCCATGCGCCGTGACCGCGCGCCGGAGCCGGGCCAGCGGATTCTGCTGGTGCGCGGTGAAAGAGCTTCTGAAGTAATGGTGCCATGGTGTGACCGATCGGGTGAGGACAGCGGGGTCTTTCCGGCCCAGCTAACTACACCCTCACCGACCGAGACCACTGCTCGACCACCTGGTCGCCTGCATCACCCCACCAGAACCCCCAGGAGTCCGTTCACCTGGGGGTTCTGTCGTGCCTCAACGACTAGGGTCGAAGGATGGATCTGGTCAGGATGTTCGTGAACGGACAGGGCATGCGCGGCGGCGAGTTCAACGACGCCTTCGCTGACGCCACCTTCGTGGGTGAGTTCGACACCGCCGCCCGGTACCGCTTCTTCTCGGTCCGGGACACCTTCCCCGGACTGCACCCGGTCGCGTCCGGGGGCCGCTCAGTTCCCGGCGAAGTCTACGAACTGCCCTACCTGATGCTGGCCGACAACCTCCTGCCCCGGGAACCGGCCGAACTGGAACTCGGCATCGTCGAGCTGGCCGACGGAACCGGTTCGCTGACGATGCGGATGCGCACGGAGGCCCTGGACCTGCCCGGCGTCGTCGACATCAGCGACGCCGGAGGCTGGCGTTCCTACCTCGCCGGCCGAGGGGTTCCCTTCTAGCACCGCCCTAGTACCGGGCGCCGCTGGGGGCGGGCAACCCGTCCAAGGCGCGCATTTCGTCCTCGTTGAGGACCAGGTCGGCGGCTTGCAGGTTCTCACGCAGGTACCGCAGTTGTTTCGTGCCCGGTATCGGCACCACGTGCTCCCCCTGGGCGAGGACCCAGGCCAGGGCCACCTGGGCCGGGCTGCTGGCGTGGGTCTTCGCGATCGTCCGGATCGTTCCCAGCAGCTTTTCGTTGGCCGCCCGGGCAACCGGGGTGAACCTCTCGTTCCCGGAACGGAAATCGCTGTCCTCGAAGGTGGTCGGCAGGGTTGCCGTCAGGTACCCGCGCCCGAGCGGTGCGAACGGTACGAAGACGGCCCCTGCTTGCGCGCACCAGTCGAGCAGATTGTCCCCCGACCGGTGCCAGGCCGCTGGGTGGGTCCGATCGGGGATCAGGCCCAGCGGGTCTCGCGTCCAAAGGGACAGTTCCGACTGGATCGCTGCGACCGGGTGCTGGGCATGGGCCCGTTCGGCCTGCTCACGGGTCACCTCGGACAGCCCTAGGTTACGTACGAGGCCGTCCTGCACCAGCTCGGCCATCGCCGACCAGGTTTCCTCCAGGGGTACCTCGGGATCGACCCGGTGCAGGTAGAGCAGGTCGATCACGGGCAGGTCGAGGCGCTTGAGACTGGCCCGCACGCTGTTCTGTACGGCCGTTGGCCTGGCGTCGCGGTGCAGGAGGCGGCGGCGCTCGTCGTCCACTACGAGGCCGGCCTTGGTCGCGACCAGGACCTGCCCGGCGCGCCGGCCCACTGCCCGACCGAGGATCCGCTCGTTGTGACCGTTGCCGTAGATGTTCGCCGAGTCGAAAAGGGTGACCCCCGAGTCAATCGCGCTGCGGATCACCCGGATCGACTCGACATCGTCCCGGTGTGACTCCTGATACAGCCAGCTCATCCCCATACAGCCCAGGCCAATTCGGGCCAGCGGCTTGGCATCCAGGCCGAACTCTTGTGTTTGCATCAGTATCTTCCTTACGGGTTCCGTCCGTGCCGATCGGCCCGGACGCGTCCGGCAGGCCCCACTGAGGCCTGCCGGACGGTGCACACCTGGTGCCTTCCGACGTCTTGACGGCTCAGGCGGCCGTCACCACGAGCACTGCGTTGTGGCCGCCGAACCCGAAGGAGTTGGTGGTGGCGACCTCCACCTTCTCCTTCCGGGAACCGCCGGTGACCACGTCGATCGCGATCTCGGGATCGATCGTGTCGAGATTGGCCGTGGGCGGGATCTCGTCGTTCTCCACGGCCAGCACCGCATACGCCGCCTCGATGGCGCCGGCCGCACCGAGCGTGTGCCCCGTGACCCCCTTGGTCGAGGTCACGGCCGGGCCGGTACCGAACACCCGATGCAGGACCTGCCCTTCCACCAGGTCGTTCAGCGGCGTCGAGGTGCCGTGGGCGTTGACGTGCGTGACCTCCTGCGCCGAGACACCGGCGTCCTGCAGCGCCTGCCGGATCGCCCGCTCCACCCCCGCGCCACTGGGATCGGGAGCCGTGGCGTGGTAGGCGTCGGCGGTGGCGGCGTACCCGCTGATCTTGGCGCGGATCCGGGCGCCGCGGGCCCGGGCGTCCCCCGTGCGTTCCAGGATCAGCACGCCGGCCGCCTCTCCCGGCACGAAGCCGTCCCGCTCGGCGTCGAAGGGACGTGAGGCCGCGCCGGGATCGTCCGTGCGCGCCGATAGTGCCCCGAGGGCACCCAGGCCACTGAGAACCGCCCCGGACAGGGCGGACTCGCTGGCGCCGGCGATCACGATGTCGCACTCGCCCGCGCGCAGCATGGCCCGGCCGGTCCCGATGGCGGAGGCTCCCGAAGCACAGGCGCTGGCCGTGACCAGGTTCGGGCCGCCGGCTCCGCAGTCCATGGCCACGTAGCCGGAGACCATGTTCATCATCGACATCGGGATCAGCATGGGCGAGACCCGGCGCGGGCCACCGGCCAGCAGTCGCTGGTGCTGTTTCTCGAAGGTGGCCGATCCGCCGAGGGAGTTGCCCATCACCACCCCGACCCGGGCGCCGTCCCAGCTGCCGGGGTCGAGTCCGGCGTCGGCCAGGGCGGCCCGGGACGCGGCCAGCGCGAGCTGCACGAACCGGTCCAGGCGCCAGGACAGCTCCCGGCCCAGTACCTGGTCGGCATCGAAACCCTCGATCTGACAACTGATCCCGGATCCCGCGCCGCCCAGTTCGGGGCCGGGTCGGGCGGTCGAGACACCCGAGAGGATCCGCTGCCAGTTCTGCTCGATACCGATGCCGGCCGGGGTGATCAGTCCGAGCCCGGTCACCGCGACATCGAACGGTGCCGGTCTGGAGGCCGGCATCAGGCGACCAGGCCTTCGGCGTTCTTGGACCACATCAGGGCGACCGTGTCGGCCACGGTGATGTCGTTGACCAGCTCGTCGACCTCCAGGGTGATTCCCAGGCTCTCCTCGACCGAGAGCGACATCTCCAGCAGGGCCAGGGAGTCGAGCTGGAGTTCGGTCAGTGTGACGTCGTCGGTGACGGACCCGGCCGGGATACCGAACTTGCCGGTGAGGATGTCGACGAGGGCCTTGTGCATGGCGTCCATTGGTATTTCCTCTCATGGTCTTTCGGATGGAATGGTTGGACGGAGGTACGGTCGGGTGGGTGCGCTCAGACGAGGTCGATGTCCGGCCATTCGAGAGCCAGCGCGCCCCAGGTCGCCCCGCCGCCGAAGGCGGTCAGGACGGTTCGGTGGCCCGGTCGCAGCCGCCCGTCGGCACAGGCGTCGGCCAGGGCGATCGGGATGGACGCGGCGGCGGTGTTCCCGACCTTCTCGATATTGCTGATCGCCTTGCCCCGGTCGATGTGCAGACGGTCGGCGACGGCGTCGATGATCCGCTGGTTGGCCTGGTGGGGGACGACCCGGTCGACGGCGTCCAGTTCCCAGCCCGCCTTCGCGACGGCGCGGCGGCAGGAGTCGGCCATCAGGGTGACGGCCTTCATGAAGACCTGCTTGCCCTCCATCCGGAAATAGTTCTGGGCCGGGTCGGCCGGTTGCGGTCCGGAACGCTGGCGGGACCCGCCGCCGGGCACGGTGATCAGGTCCTTGAGGGATCCGTCGCTGGCCAGGTCGATGCCGAGCAGGGCGCCGGGCCGCCTCGTCCCCGCCTGGGGAGCGGCCTCCAGCACGACTGCTCCGGCCCCGTCGCCGAAGATCGCCCGGTTGGTCCGGTCCGCCGGGTCCAGCAGGGTGCTGAAGGACTCCGCCCCGATCACCAGGGCCCGGCGCGCCTGCCCGGCCCCGACCAGGGCCGAGGCGGTGACCAGGGCGTAGAGGAAACCGCTGCACACGGCCGAGACGTCGAAGGCGATGATCCGCGACTGCCCGAGCCGGTCGGCCACGTCCGGCGCGGTGGCCGGGCACGGATGATCCGGGGTGGTGGTGGCCAGGATCAGCAGATCGACGTCGTCGGTGCCGGCCGACTTCAGGGCCAGCTGCCCGGCCCGCACGGCCAGGTCGGAGGTGGCCGATCCGGGATCGACGACGTGTCGTTCGGCGATCCCGGTGCGCTGGCGGATCCACTCGTCGGAGGTCTCCAGGCCGGCCGCGGCCAGGTCGTGGTTGGTCACCGTGCGAGGCGGCAACCACGAGCCGAGGCCGGTGATCGTGGCCGGGCCGATCATCGGGGCACCCCCGGTCCGGGGGTTCTTCGGAGGTCGGTGGTCGTCATGAATACTCCCTGGGATTGGTGATGGGCGGACGCCGCACCACGGCGACCGACCAGCTGAAACCGCCTCCACCGCTGATGGCCACCGCGGTCTGACCGGGGGCCAGGAGTTCCTGGACCCGGATCTGGTGCAGGTTGGCCGCGGTGTCCCCCGCGCCCAGATGACCGGTGCGGGTGCCGAGGTCGAGCACCGGCGCCGGGGTCAGGGCTCTGATCGCCGGCAGGTAGGACGCCTCCAGAGCGGCCTTGCCCAGCCTCGGTACGGTGACCAGCGCCGGTCCGGGGTCGTCGGGGTGCACCCCGGCCTGGGCGAGCGCCTGCTCAAGGGCCTGGCCGACCAGAGCCAGCGTGCGCTGGGTCAGGAGGTCGGAACCATGGCGGACCAGGAAGGCCTTCTTGACCCGGCGCACGTCGATCGCCGTTCCGTGCCGGCGCGGCGCGGGGCTGAAGGAATCGTTGCCGCGGTGGACCTGCTCCAGGTCGGCCGCCGCCACCGTGACGAGCGAGAGCAGGTGGAAGTCGTCGCCCGGGCGGGTGCCCGGCCGCAGGAGCAGGGCGGTGCCTCCGTCGCCGTACATCACCCCGTAGTCGCCGCTCCACCGGTCGAAGCCCGGGCCGCGGAACTGATCGCCGGTCGTCACCAGGGCCGGGCCGGTTCCCGGGGTGGCCAGGAGGCGCGCGGCCGCCAGTTCCAGGGAGACCGACCCCCCGTTGCACATCTGCTGCACACCGAGCGGGACGGCGGTGGTGGCCCCGAGGCGGTCGGCGACGTAGTGCGCGGGTGACCAGAAGTCGTGGCCCTGGTGATTGATCCAGGCATGCACGAGGAGGGACAGATCGGCTGGATCCTGTCCCGCCCGGGCCAGGGCGGCCTGCCCGGCCCGGACGGCGAAGTCCGCGCCGGAGCCAGAGTTCTCCTCGGAGACCGCCAGGGAGACGGTGGCCGTGGCCGAGGCCTGCTCGGCCTCCAGGTGCCCGGCCCGGACGATCGACGCAGTCGCCACCTGTGCCTCGGGCAGCCACGCCCCGGTCGCGGCGATGCCGATCCCGGCGCCCAGGACCGTCATCGGTGCCCCCCGATCCGGTGGGCGACCTGGAACCGGGCGGTGACCTGGCCGTCCTGCCAGGCTTCCACCTGGACCGCGGCCGGGTCCGGGGTGCTTCGGCCGAACCGGTCGGTGGGGCGTTCCTGGTGCTGAGCGCGCAGCTCGCAGGGCGGATCCAGCTCCGTGTGCCGTTCGAACCGGGCGGAGAGATCGCTCAGCTGGGCGGTGCCCAGGTCCGGCGTGTGGTCGAACGCGGCCAGCAGGGCGAGCTGGCGGGCCGCCTCGGTCAGCACCATCCCGGGCACGTGGTCGAGCGGGTGGTCGAACATGGCGGGGTTGGCCACCGGGATCCGCAGCCCGGCGGCATAACTGCCGGGGTCGGCGCTCACGTCGAGCAGGAGGACGTTGGCCGGATCGCGACGGGCAATCCGGTACGGGGAGAGCAGGTCTCCCTCCTGCCGGTCGCCCGGATCGGACAGCTTCGGCTCGCCACCGCGCGCCGCGGAACGCATTCTCCGGTAGAGCGGCGGGGCCAGATAGGCGACATCCATCCAGACCCGGGCGAGCCGGCGGTCGCCGCTGGTGAGGATCATGGAGTACTCCTGGCGCTGCAGCTGTCCCATCCGAAGCCGACGATTGGCCGTGTTCACCGTGATCGTGAGGGGCAGGGGACCTGGCCCCGGGCCGCCGGCGGACCCAGGCCCGGACTCAGGCCCGGTCTCGGGCTCAGGCTCGGTGGACAACCGCCAGGCCGAGAGGACGAACTTGCTGTCCTGAGGGACGCCGAAATATTCGTGGGCGCCGATGGTTTCGGCTTGGCGGCAGCATTCCAGCAGCAGGATCGGGTCCGGGACCGCAGCGGGCGAAAGACGATCACCGTAGTAGCTGTGGCTGCGCGGCAACTGGGCCGCCACCTGATACCCGTCCGGGCCGGCGGGACGATGGTCGGTCACGAAGACCTCGGCCACGCTGAGGCGATGGACCAGATTGCGGTCCACGGTCCGGTCGAAGCGCAGGATGCGCGGTGACGGGCCCGCTTCGTCCACCCGCTCCCCCGGGACCGCCGTCGGCGCCGGCGGTGTGAGTACCGCGGGTCTGTCGAGTTTCACCATCGGAGTGTCCATCTGCTGTTCCGCCCTCCCCGGACCGAATATAGAAGAGCTCTCATAAGTGACAGAACTCTTATACACCGGGACTATAAGGACCCCGGGTCCGGATGGGCAAGCCCCCGGCTTCGCGGGGCCACGGGCGAACCGTCCGGCCCCACGGACGTGATCACTCCCCCAATGACCGGGACGCCGACCAGAACCACGAGAATCCATCACTGAAACAACTTTCATCAGTCCATAAGGGCGCCAGGTGGGTCCCGGAAATGATGGAAACACAAAGCGTCATTAACCGGATACCCAGAGTGCCGGTGAGGGTTGTCCGCCCGGCGCGGCTAGGGAGTGGGCATTCTTCGCCGGCGATTTTGCCCATAGGCGCAGTTTCGGATTGACCATCAGGGCTGCCCGTGACTTGGACCGGGGTGCCCCCTGGCCAGCCGGGACAGTATGTGCGCCATCTTTCGCGACTATGCGCTTAACAGTGGCAAGGAAGGACGCGGAGAGTCGAATTCGGGCCTCCCATCACTCATTCTGATCCCTTTTCGCACCTCTTGACTCGATGTCTTACACATGTCACTCTTCTGATACTCATCAGGCATTAGGTCGCGCTGCGACGGTGCACGTGTTCCGTGGGGATGCCGAAAATCTTTATTACATGGGGGGAACCATGTTCAGTCTGCTCTGCACGACGCTTTACATCGTCGGCGACCAGTTCGCCGCCTTCGCGACCAACGAGGGCGTCTGCACGATCAGCGATTTCATCGCCCTGCTGGCCGCGGGCGGGCTGCAGCAGGCCCAGGACCTGACGGTGATCACCGGCCAGGGCGTGGACGAGTCGGAGGCTCAGGCGCTCCGCGAACAGCTGACCAGGGCCGGCCTCGATCAGCAGATCCACCTCGCCCTGCCGGCCGGGGCGATCGAAACCCACTACGCCCACAAGCGACTGCCGGAGAACGTGCTGATCGCCCAGCTGCACCGCAGCTCCCCCGAGCAGTACCGGGCCGCGCTGCGGCTGGCCGGGCGCAACGAGATGCTGATGGACCACACCACCGGCCAGCACGTGCAGGGCATGATCACGATCGAGGCGGCCCGGCAGATGATGATCGCCGTCACCGAGCGGTTCGTGCGCCCCGGTCTGGGACTGGGACCCAGCGGCTATGTCATGGCGGGGATCAGCACCACCTTCGAGCGGTACCTCTTCCCGGTCGACGCCGAACTGCACATGCGCTTCGACTCCATGGACCTCACCCGGCCCCAGCGTTCATCCTTCGTCGCGACCGTCGAGGTCCTGCAGGGCGGCATCCTGTGCGGCACCTGCACGGCACGCTACAAACTCATGCCCGAAGCGGTGATCAGACGCACCGAAGCCGCCCTGGCCCGACAGGCCGCCCAGCGAGCCAACGCCAACGGACCTGCTGCCGCCGGGACGCACGAGGCCACCAGTTCCCGGGACGAGCGGCCGGACCTCCTCCAGCCGGCCCGGCGGACGCTGGTGAAATCCACCGGCCCCACCCCGAACCTGGGCGTCGTGGCTCCCCAGCGGGTCGAAGCGCCGGTGGAGGTGTGATCATGACGTCCACCCCGGCCCGGGCGGCCTTCTTCGACGTCGACGAGACCCTGATCACCGTCAAGAGCATGCTCAGCTTTCTCCGGTTCCGGCTCGCGGACCACGGCCCGCAGCCCCCTTTCGAGCAGGTCGTGGCCCGGTTGAGGCAAGCGGGCAACGGCAGCCGGGAGGCCGCCAACCGGGCCTACTACCAGCTCTTCGCCGGCGCCGAGGTCGCGGCCGTGCACGAACAGGGCCAGGCCTGGTTCGACGCCCACCAGGCCACCGGCCGTCTCTTCCACCCGCCTGTCCTGGACGCGTTGCGCAGGCATCAGCAGGCAGGGCTCCAGATCGTCCTGGTCTCGGGCAGCTTCAGTCCCTGTCTGGAGCCGATCGCCCGCTGGGTGGCGGCCGACCACGTCCTCTGCTCGGCCCCGACTTCGATCGCCGGCCGGTACACCGGCGCCGTCGCGGTGTCGATGATCGGCACGGCCAAGGCGACCGCGGTCGCCGGCTTCCTGCACTCGCACCGGGTCGCGGACGACCGGTCGTGGGCCTACGGCGATCACAGCTCCGACTTCGACCTGCTGGAGACGGTCGGAAACCCGGTGGTGGTCGGCGAGGACGCCTTCCTGCGGGCCCGGTCCCGCGAGCACTGGGGCAGGCTGCCGGGTATCGAGCCGACCACCGGGGCAACCACCGGGACCGAACTGGTCGTCACCACGGGAGCGTCACAGTGAGCGCGCTCCCTTCGGTGCCGACCGGCACGGCCCCACCGCAGCAACCGAGCGCGCCGCGGCGTATCGACGCCATCCGCGCCGCGATCGCCGCAACTCCGGCGCAACGTTGGGCCCAGTGCCCGGCCTGTTCGGCGGTGATGCGGACCGACCACCTGGTCGCGAATCTGCGGGTCTGCCCCGAATGCCGTCATCATCTCCGGCAACCGGTCTCGGAACGCATCGAAATGCTCTCCGATCCCGATAGTTTCGTGGAGTTCGAGGGCGGACTGCAGGGCGGCGACCCGCTGGGCTTCGTCGACTCGCGACCCTATCCGGAGCGTCTGGACACGGCCCGGGCGCACACGGCCCGGCCGGAGGCGCTGCGCTGCGGCGAGGCCGACGTCTTCGGCCTGCCGGTGATCCTGGCCGTCATGGACTTCTCCTTCATGGGCGGCAGCATGGGTTCGGTCGTCGGGGAGAAGATCGCCCGCAGCGCGGAGCGGGCCCTGGCCCAGAGGCGTCCACTGATCATCTGTTCCTCCTCCGGCGGCGCACGGATGCAGGAGGGTGTGCTCTCGCTGCTGCAGATGGCCAAGACGGCGGCGGCGCTGCGGCGCCTGTCCCGCAGCGGCGTGCCGTTCTTCAGCGTGTTGTGCGACCCGGTCTACGGGGGCGTCAGCGCGTCCTTCGCCGCGCTCGGCGACGTCATCCTGGCCGAGAGCGGCGCCCGGGCCGGGTTCGCCGGTCCGGCGGTGATCGAGCAGACCATCCGGCAGACGTTGCCGCGAGGGTTCCAGACAGCCGACTTCCTGCTGGCGCGAGGCCATCTGGACGCGGTGGTCAACCGTTCGGAGTTGCGGGTGACCCTGGGCCGGTTGCTTCGTCTGCACGCCCAGCTTCCGGTGGCCGAAACCGTCACAGCCCTCGCAGCACGACCCACGCCGATCCGGCCGCCTGAGCCGACGCCCCGCACGGCCTGGGAGACGGTTCAGTTGGCCCGTCACCCCGGCCGCCCGCATCTGGGTGAATACCTGGAGCAGGTTTTCGAGGAGTTCTTCGAACTACGCGGTGATCGCACTCAGGAAGACGACCCAGCGATCGTCGGGGGGCTGGGCACGATCGCCGGCCGCACTGTGGTGGTCGTCGGGCACCGCAAGGGCCGGGGCACGAAGGACGGGGTGCACCGCAACTTCGGCATGCCTCATCCCGGCGGCTATCGCAAGGCCCTGCGCCTGTTCCGGTACGCCGAGCGCTTCGGTCTTCCCCTGGTCACTCTGGTGGACACACCCGGCGCCTATCCCGGTATCCGGGCCGAGGAGGAGAACCAGAGCGGCGCCATCGCCGAGTGCATCGCCACGCTGAGCGAGCTCAGGGTGCCGGTCCTGACGCTGATCCACGGCGAAGGGGGTAGCGGGGGTGCGCTGGCCCTGGCGGTGTGCGACCGACTGCTGATGCTCGAGAACGCCGTCTATTCGGTGATCAGTCCCGAGGGCTGCGCCTCCATCCTCTTCCACGACGCCGGGCGGGCCGCGCAGGCGGCCGCCGCACTCCGGCTCACTGCCGCCGACCTGCATCGGATGAAGATCGCCGATCAGCTCGTCGGCGAGCCGCCCGCCGGTGGGCACACCGACCCTTCAGCGGTGTTCGAGGCAGTGCGCACGGCGATCGTCGCGCATCTGGACGAACTGGAGGGCACCGAGGAAGCCACTCGGCTGCAGCAGCGCTACACCCGCCTGCGCGGCTTCGGTGAGCTGACTCAGGACATCTGAACTTCACCCTCAGGAAGGACTTTCCATGCCCGGCAACGAGGCTCACGCTCATCTCACCCAGGTCCAGCCGCGGTCGGTGGACCGCTCCGGGACCTCCCCGGATACCCCGGGTCAGGCTGACGGCCGACCCGGTCTCGAGCAGACGGTGGCAGCTGCGGCCGAACTGGCGCACCTGCTGCCTCCGGGGGTACTGCACCGGATTCGGCTGAAGGTCGGTGAGACCGACATCGAGGTCGAGGGCGCGGCTCCGACCACGGCGATACCGATCGGACTGCCCTCGGCGATACCCACTGCGACGCCCGCGATCACCGCCGTCCACCAGCCCGGGTCCTCGGCCCCGTCCTCCGAGGAGCCGGCCCCGGTACCGGGCACGGTGATCACCGCACCGCTGGTGGGTGTCTTCTACCGGTCCCCGAGCCCTGGCGCGCCGCCGTTCGCCGAGCCGGGCTCCCCGGTCCGGGCGGGCGAGGTGCTGGGCATCGTCGAGGCGATGAAGATGCTGAACGAGATCACCGCCGATCAGGACGGCCTGATAGAGGCTGTTCTGGCCGCGGACGGTGAGGTCGTGGAGTTCGGTCAGCCGCTGTTCCGGCTGACTTCCGCCGCCGGCGGTCCGCAGTGATCGAGAAGCTGCTGGTCTGCAACCGTGGGGAGATCGCCGTCCGGATCGTGCGGGCCTGCCGCGAACTGGGGATCAAGGTCGCCGTCGCCCATTCCGCGGCCGATCGTGACTCCCTGGCGGTCGCCCTGGCCGACGACGCGGTCTGCATCGGACCGGGTCCGGCCGCCCGCAGCTATCTCAACACGGCGGCCCTGGTGCACGCCTGCGACCGGGTCGGCGCCGACGCGGTCCACCCGGGCTACGGATTCCTCTCCGAGGACGCCCGGTTCGCTGCCGTGTGCGAGGAGCTGGGCATCACCTTCGTCGGTCCTCCGGCCGCGGTGATCGCCCCAATGAGCGACAAGGTCCGGGCCCGCGCCATGATGCAGGAGGCCGGGTTGCCGGTTCCGGCCGGCAGCGACAACCCGCTGCAGGATCTGGCCGAGGCACAGGCGCTGGCCGCCGAGATCGGTTACCCGGTGATCCTCAAGGCCGCCGCCGGAGGCGGAGGACGCGGGATGGCCGTCGTGCACCGGCCCGAGCAGATGGCCCAGGCCCTGCACGAGGTTCGCACCGTGGCCCGAACCCTGTTCCTGGACGATCGTGTTTTCCTCGAGAAGTTCCTCACCGGAGCCCGTCACGTCGAGATCCAGGTGCTCGGCGACCAGCACGGCACGATGCTGCACCTCGGCGAGAGAGACTGCTCGATTCAGCGCCGCCGCCAGAAGCTGCTGGAGGAGTCGCCCTCCAGCGCTCTGGATCCCCGGCTACGGGCCCGGATGGGCGAGGCCGCCGTCCGTGGTGCCGCCCACGTCGGGTATCACAGCGCCGGCACCATGGAGTTCCTGGTCGGCCCGGACGGCGAGTTCTCCTTCATGGAGATGAACACCCGCATCCAGGTGGAGCATCCGGTCACCGAGATGCTCACCGGAATTGATCTGGTGGCCTGGATGATCCGGATCGCCAACGGCGAGCACCTGCCCTGGCAGCAGGACGAGATCCGCTCCCAGGGGCATGTGATCGAGTGCCGGATCAACTCCGAGGACCCGGCCCGGGACTGGGCGGGGTCCTTCGGGCGCCTGGAGGAGTTCCGCAGCCCGGCCGGGCCGGGCGTGCGGGTCGACACCCACGGCTATGCCGGGTACGTTGTTCCCCCCTTCTACGACTCCCTCCTGGCCAAGGTTGTGGTGCAGGCCGACACCCGGGAGGAGGCGATCGCCCGGATGAGGCGGGCCCTGGAGGAGTTCACCTGTACCGGGGTCAGCACCACGATCGGTTTCCACCAGGATCTGCTCCGGCATCAGACGTTCCTGGCCGGTACTCACCGGATCGATTTCGTGGAGCAGCATCTGGGCGCCGACGGGCAGTTGCTGCACTGACCACCCCGCCACCAGGTAGGAGACCGGGGTGCACCGCCCAGTGCGGTGCACCCCGGTCCTTTCTGTTTGTGCGTCGCCGTTCGGGCGCTTGGTCTCGCGAGTAAGCCCCCGCCACCGGTCGAGGTGGCGGGGGCTCATGGCCCACGGTCCGGGCCGACGACGGCTCAGGCGCTGAGTGCGGACCTCTGCCACGTGGGCAGCGGTGCCGTCCGTGGCCTCTGCGGCCCGAACAGCTCCTGCAGCCGGGCCGTCATCCGACCGGCTTCGGCCAGGGTCCCGATCTGGTCGATGTGCCCGTCCGGGCGCACCAGCACCAGAGCGTCCCGGCGCACCAGTCGCCGCAGTCGTGAGGCCTGCGGCACGCTCAGGCCGTCGCGAAGCGTCCCGTCCGCGGCCAGGGTACGCACGTCGAGCACGTGTGCCTCGCCGGCGGCCAGACCCGCCAGTTCCTCTACCTCGTCCGGTATCTCGCGTGAGGATCCAATGCAGAACAACAGGGTGTGACGCAGGGGGTCAAGAGCCGCTCGCAGGGGCAGCCGGCGAAATGCCCGGGTCTCCCACACCGGGCGATCCGGGGCCAGAGCTCCCGGGATCCACTCACGTCCCAGAGCCCGGCGCCCGGAGGTCGCCTCGGCCACCGGATACACCGTGCGCAGCCCGGCCAGGGTCGGCACCAGGGCGGCCTCGGGCAGCCGCAGGGCCGAGGCCAGACGGAGCGTGGCGTCGCGGACCAGGACCGCTTCCGGGCGCCGCACCAGCCAGGCCTTGGTCTGCAGATGAGCCTGGCGCACCACCGATTTGGCCACCTGGGAGCGCTCGGCCTCGTAGGAGTCGAGTACATCGGAAGGACTGTCGCCGCGCCAGACCAAGGCAAGTTTCCAGGCCAGGTTGTGGGCATCGGCGATGCCGGTGTTCATGCCCTGACCGCCGGCCGGGCTGTGGGCGTGCGCCGCGTCCCCGGCCAGGAAGACCCGGCCCTGGCGGCTGCGCGCGGCGTGGCGGGCGTGCACCGAGAAGGCACTGACCCACGTGGGGTCGGTCAGGGTCAGACCGCCGGGCCCGCGCTCGTCCACCAGTTCCTGCACCCGGCTGAGCGGGACGTCCTCGCGGTCCAGATCGGCCGGGGCGGAGGTGAAGACCCGGAACCGCCCACCGGGCAGGCCGACCAGGACCAGAATGCCCTTGGGTGAGCAGTAGTAGTAACTGGCGTCGTGCTGAAGGGCGCCGCCGAGGTCGACGTCCGCCACCACAAAGGTGTTGGGATAGGTCTCGCCGTCGAAACCGATGCCGAGCAGGCCACGTACGGTGCTGCCGGCTCCGTCCGCCGCGATGACATGACTGAACTTCTGCGAGAACATTTCGCCCTCACCGTCGCGAAGGCGAACGGTGACCCCCTCGCCGTCCTGTTCCAGTGCAAGCAGTTCGATGCCGCGCAGCACCGATCCGCCCGCGCGGTCCAGGGATTGGATGAGCAGGTCCTCCACGTCCGGCTGAGGAAGCACGACCGGGCGGGTGCGGTCGTTGAAACGGACCGTCGCGATGGGGTTGTTCGAGGAGAAGTACCGCAGGGAATGGACCGGCAGGCCCCGCTCGGCGATGACGGGGGCGCCGCCGAGCTGCGAAAGGATCTCCAGCGTACGGGGCCATACGGCCAAGGCCTTGCTTAGGGTGGAGGGCGCCGGAGCGCGGTCGATGCACACGACGTCCACGTCACGGCGGAGCAGTTCGATGGTCGCGGTCAGGCCGACGGGGCCGGCACCGACCACGAGAACCGGGGCCCGGTCCGGTGCCCCGGTCGCGGAAAGGGCTTCTCCAGGCAGAGTTCTTCTGGGCACAGCAGGGCGGAGCGTGGACACGAATGACCCCCCAAGGTCTGAATCGATCGACCGGCCCGGACCAGAAGCCGCGGGCCGTGCAACACCATACGAATCTTTCATCGCTTTTGTACCTTTTTCTCAGGGTCCGGACACCGCGACGATCTCGGGCTGGTGCGCGGCGACCGGTTGCGGGCCGGGCTCACTCCGGTCCCGAAGAAGAGCGAAGATCAGGGGCGCACCGATCGCGGCCAGGGCGGCGATCACCCAGAACACGACATGCAGCGCGCCGGTGAACTGTTGCACCAGGAAGTCCTCCAGGACCGGGCGGCGGACCGCCGGCGCCGAGGCCAGGGCCGCGTTCAGGTCCCCCCCGACCACCTTGCCGGCCAGGTCCGGCGCACCGGCCCGGGCGCCCAGTTCGCCCACCCGTCCGCTGTAGCGCTGCTGAGTCAGGCTGACCAGCAGCGCGCCGGTGCTGACGATGGCGATCGTCTCCCCAGCCAGACGCGTGGTGTTGAACATGCCGGCCGCCATACCGGCGCGAGAGGGTTGCACCGAGCCGATCGCCGCCCCGTCGAGCAGTCCGGCCGCGATGCCCATCCCGGTGCCGACCAGCAGCAGGGGCGCGACCAGGGTGGCGGCGCCCTGACGCACGTCGGTGAGGGTGAGCAGCGCGTCCCCCAGGGCCATCAGGGCCAGCGCCGCTGCCAGCAGCACCCGGACGGGGACGCGCTGGGCCAGCAGACCGGCCGGGAGGGGGACGATCAGCACCGGCAGGGTCAGGGCCATCAGGAGCAGACCCGACCGGGCGGGCGAGAGACCACCGGCCGAAGTGAAGTACGTGGGCAGCAGGATCAGCAGCACGACGAAGCTGAAGGCCAGGATGACCGGCATCGCGCAGATCCCGACGAACCGCGGTTGCCGGACGAGGTCGAGGTCGAACATGGGGTGCGACTGGCGCGCCTCGGCGAGCACGAACGCCGCGATCAGCACCAGGAATCCGGCCGCCAGGGCCAGCACGCCAGGATCGCCCCACCCCCGGTGCGGGGCCTGCACCAGAGCCAGGGTCAGGCAGAAGAGAGCACCGGTGAACGTGGCGGTACCGGCCCAGTCGACGCCCCGGGCCGCGGGATTGCGCGATTCCGTGATCGCGGGCAGGGCCAGCAGGGCGAGCGCGACCAGAAGGGCGTGGAAGGCAAAGACGTACCGCCAGCCCAGAGCGCCGTCGACCAGCCCGGCCAGGGAGGGACCAAGGGCCAGGCCGGCGCCGAAGGAGGACCCGAGCAGGCCGAAGGCCCGGCCCTGGGCCGGTCCGGTGAACGCGGCCGCGACCAGGGCGCTGCCTGCGGTCAGCACCGCGGCGGCCCCGACTCCGGCCGCGCCCCGGGCCAGGTCGAGCAGCACCGCGTTCGGGGCTACGGCACTGACTCCCGAGGCGAGGACGAACAGCGCACCCCCCAGGGCGAACATGCGGCGCCGTCCGACCAGGTCGGCCAGGGCGCCGAGGGCGAGCATGAAGGTGGCGAACGTGAGGTTGTAGGCGTTCACCACCCACTGCAGCGCCGCCAGAGAGGGATTCAGGTCGACCCCGATCCCTGGCAGGGCCACCGACGAGCCGGTCAGGGAGGCCGGCAGGGCGGCCCCGGCCAGACAGACAGCGGCCAGGGTGAGATATCGCCGGGGGGTGTGCCCCGGCCCGGAAGTGCTCATCGGACAGCCTCCATCGAAGGTCCCAGATGTGACAGGACACGAATTTGAATCAGAGTACTGACAAAGAGGATGATTGTCCCGACCCGGCCGGTCAAGAGAAGCGGCCCGATCACCGGCCGAACCGCCCGGGGCGCCGCCGGCCGCTCGGCGCCGGCCGGCCTGGACAGGCCACCTCTCTACGATGTCTAATTGATGGACGTACTCTCGTAGGTGTGAGGAATCTGATGTGACTAAGAATTCTGGCATTGAGGGCCTCGAGGCCGAGGTCTCGACCCGGCTGGGCCACTTCATCAAGCGGGCCGAGCAGAGCCTGATCACCGAGAAGAGCGCGGCCCTGAGAGAGTTCGGACTGACCGTGCCGCAGTACTCGGCCCTGCTGGCCCTGTCGTACACCCCCGGGGCCTCGGGCGCCCAGCTGGCCCGGGTCTGCGTGGTAACCCCGCAGACGATGGCCACCGTGCTGTCGAACCTGGCGGCCAAGAACCTGATCGAGCGCCAGATCTCCGATGTGCACCAGAAGGTGCTCACCACCCGCCTGACCCGGACCGGCCGGACGCTGCTGAAGCGGGCCGACGCCAAGGCCCGCGCGGTGGAGGAGCGGCTGAGCGCGGAGTTCAGCGAGGACGAGCGCGAGCTGCTGCGCAGTCTGCTCGAACGCTCGATCAAGGCACTGGAGAGCTGATCCGGCGCCACCGGTCCGGCCGACGCGCCGGTCTCACTGCTTCATCCGAGAAGGGGTCCCGCCCGGGGCCCCTTTTCTGTATTCCCGGCGCCCCGGATTGCGAGGAACTTTCGGATTCAGCGTAGTATCAGACAACGATCAGTGTTCTGATACTCGAAAGGATTCTCATGACCCTTCAGGACCGCTACGACCGGGGCCGCCAGGTGCTCGACGCCGCCTACGGCACCGAGGCCACGGACCAGACCATCGCCTTCCTCGACCTGATCAGCGAGGACTACTCGAAGTACCTGGTCGAGGCCTGCTTCGCCGACGTCTACGGGCGCCCGGTCCTCGGGCAAGGCAAACGCGAACTCATCAACGTCATTGCCCTGACCAGCGTCGGCGGCCTCGAGGGGCAGCTGGAACGGCACATCGACGCCGCTCTCGAGCACGGGATCAGCCGGGAGGAGCTGACCGAGACCATCTTCCACCTGGCCCTCATCGTCGGCCACCCCCGCGCGAACGCGGCGTTCGCCGTGCTCAAGCAGGTCCTCGACCGCCGCCTCGCCGAGAGCTGACCCGCCCCGCCGCCCAGCGTCCCGGGCCGGCCGCGCGCGCGGGCCGACCGGCCCGGGCCAGAAACCTGACCTGGTGGGTTGCATCAGGGTTCTTATATGAGTCAGACTTCTTGCATTGAAGGTCGCCGCGTGACACGGGCCGAACCCGGCCCGGGGCGCACGCAGATCACGCCACCTCATCCCAAGGAGTTCCCACCATGTCCGTCGATGCACCCACGGCCGACGGCCGCCAGGGACGCGAACGCGCGACCCTCGGCGCGGTCTGTGTCGCCGCCGTCCTGCTCCCCATCTCCCTCACCGGGGCCTCCGTGGCCCTGCCGGACATCGCCAACGACCTGCACAGCGGGCTGGCGCCGCTGCAGTGGGTGGTGAACGGCTACGACCTCACCTTCGCCAGCGTGGCCCTGGCGGCCGGCTCGTTCGCCGACCGGTTCGGGCGCCGGCGCATCTTCGTCACGGGCCTGCTGATCTTCGTCATCTGCTCGATCCTGTCCGCCGTGGCGCCGGACATGCTGATCCTGGACCTGGCCCGGGGGGCCGCCGGGGTGGGCGCCGCGGGGGTGCTCACCAGCGGCGCGGCCCTGCTGGCCCAGACCTTCGAGGGTGCCGCCCGGGCCCGGGCCTTTGCCGGCCTGGGCACCGCCTTCGGCCTCGGCATCGCCTTCGGCCCGGTTCTGTGCGGGGCGGAGGTCAACCTCTTCGGCTGGCGGGGCGTCTTCCTCAGTCACGCGGTCGTCGCCGCCGCGGTGGTGCTGGTGATCCGGGCGGTCGTGCAGGAGTCGCGACCGGACTCGGTCGCGGCCATGGACTGGTCCGGCATCCTGGTCTTCACCGGCGCCCTGTCCCTGTTCATCCTGACCCTCATCCAGGCTCCGCAGTGGGGCTGGACCAGCGCGCCCGTCCTGGCCGCGATCATCGCCTGCGTGGCCCTGGTGGTCGCGTTCCCACTGGTCGAGAAGCGCCAGGCGAGCCCGCTGTTCGACGTCACCCTGCTCGGGAACCGGCGCTTCGCCGGTATCTCCCTGGTGCCCGTCGCCCTCGGCTTCGGCTTCACCGGTGTGCTGATCCTCCTGCCCGCCTACTTCGCCTCGACCAAGGACTACAGCGCTGGGCGCTCCGGCGTCGTCCTGATGCTGCTGACGGTCCCGACCCTGCTCCTGCCGACCGTGGGCGGCTGGATGACGAAGTTCACCTCGGTGCGCGCCATCCTGACCCTGTCACTACTGCTGAGCACGGCCGGCGCCGCCGCGCTGACCGTCATCTCGCCCAGCACCTCGGTCATCGCCCTGGCTCCGGCGCTGATCCTGCTCGGCGCCGGTTTTGGCATCTCGCTGGGCATTCTCGACGGAGCCGCGGTGAACTCGGTCAGCACCGAGCGCGCCGGCATGGCGGCCGGCATGTTCAGCACGATGCGTCTGGCCGGTGAGGTCGTGGCGATCGCCGCCATGGGCTCGCTGATCGTGACGCTGACCCGCAGCCAGCTCAGCGGCGGCCTGGGCCGTTTCACCCAGAACTACTCCGGCGATGCCGGAACCCTGGCCAACACCCTTTCCCAGGGCGACCTTCCGGGGGTCGCGAACAGCCTGCCGGCCGGGGCGACCCGGACCGCGTTCACCTCGTTCGCGGCCGGCGGATACACCGACGCCTTCCAGATCATGCTCTGGCTCCTGGCCGGTCTGTGCGCACTCAGCGCCCTGACCGTGGCCGTACTCCTGCGCGAGGGCCACGCCACCCCAGAGGCCGCTGCGCAGGTCGAGGCCGCCCGGACCGCGTCCGTCAGCTGAACCAGCCTGCCCCGAACCGGTGCGGCCGGCCTCTGTCCCCTCTCGGGCCGGCCGCACCCCGATGCGCCCGAACCCGCTGTCCAGCCCGCCCATCCGCCAGCCAGAGAGAAGGCTCCCGTGCGCCCCCTGATCCCCCTGATCCCGAACAGACGCATCGTGCTCGCCTCTGCCGTCCTGTCCGCCGCCGTCCTGGTGGCAACCGCGCTCCCCGGTGTCGCGGCCACCACCACGACCGGACGGACGCCCCACGAGAGCGTCATCTCGGTGACCGGCGCCCCGGCTCCCGGCCCGGCCCGGACGGACCGGCTCAAGGTCATCCAGATCGGCGACCCGGATGCCCGGCGCGTCCTGGTGCTGATCGCGGGGCGTGGCGAGGCGGCCAATGGATTCCGCAACGTCGCGCGGGCTCTGACCACCCGCGACCCCGGACTCCAGGTCTGGGCCGTCGACCGCCGGGAACAGAACCTTGCCGACCTGTCCGGCTTCGAGCACGGGGCCGATGCGGCTGCGTCGTATTACCTGGGCGGTCACTACCAGCACCAGAGCGTGGCCAGCGCCCCGTACACCGCCCGGTGGGGCCTGGGAACCGAACTGGCCGACATCCGCCAGGTCGTCCTCAAGGCGCGTGACGCCGGCCGGCGCCAGGTCGTCCTGGGCGGCCACTCCCTGGGCGCCACCGCTGTGCTCGACTACGCCGCCTGGGACTTTGACGGCCATCCCGGCTATCGCGACCTGGCCGGGATGATGCTGCTCGACGGTGGCGTCCGCAACGCCCTCTCCGGCGCGGGCATCGACTTCAGCCTGACCCAGGAGGGTGCCGACACCTGGCTCCAGCAGATCCACGACGGCGCCGTGTTCGACAATGCGACCAGTCTGTACAACAACTTCGGGGACGGTCCCGAGGCCGCCGCCGTCTGGTACCAGGTCCTGGCCGAGTACGCCGCCGATGCGCCTCACCAAATCTCGCCGGTCTGGCAGAAACTGCCCGATGCCATCCGGCCCGACCACGCCCTGACCAACGCCGGCCTGTTCGGCTGGGTCATGGATCAGCATGCGGCCCTGCCCGGCTACGCAGTCTCCTCCGGGCACCTGAACGACGCCGGCGACTGGGTGGACGAGGGACCGACCCGCTTGCAGACCGTGGCCCAGTCCTTCGCCGGCCCCGACCCCAGCGCCTGGGAGTGGTACTCACCCAACCGGCTGGCCCTGGACTACTTCGGCTCGGCGGCCTTCGCCGACAACGCCGTGGCGCGCAGTCTCGGCCTGAGGCTGAAGCACGTCTCGCAGATCAACGTCCCGCTGTACGTCTTCCAGTCTGACCTCACCCACGGCACGGTCGGGCAGGCCGCGCAGGCGCTGGCCGGATCCACCCGGATCCCGAGGATCGAGGTCCACACCGACGAGACCATGACCCATCTGGACATCCTCTTCGCCCAGGCCGGGCAGAACTCGTTCGTCCAGACCGCGGGACCGTTCCTGCGCTCCTTCTGACGCTTTCGCAGATCGCATCCGGCCCGACCGGCCTGACGGCCGGTCGGGCCGGTGCGGTGAACCACGGCAAGGAGAATCATCCCTCCTCCGGGCCCGGGAGAAGCGTCATCGGTAGTACGCCGACAAATGGCCCGACATCGCGTCAATGCTCGGATGGTTGTAAATGACGGTCGAAGACAGCTCCAGGGCGAGGTCTGCCCCGATCCGGTTACGGATGCGCAGCCAACCCAGCGAGTCCACGCCCAGGTCTCCCAGAGGCGCCTGGACGTCGATGTCCGACTCCGCGTGTTCGAACAGATCGGCGACGATGCTGCACAGGTAATCCTGGAGAAGTCCGGGCCGCTGCCAGGCCGGAGCCGACGCGATCCGGGTGGCGCTGGACTCCGCGACGGCTCCTTCGGCCCCGACCGCCGTGGCGTCCTCGCCCGGCGGCATGTCCCAGATCTGCCGGGCCAGACGATCCGGGCTACCGAAAGTCCCTGTCGCAGTGACCATGTCATCTGTAGGTGGCCGGGTCTGTGCTGCGACCAGGCGCAGTCCGGGTGAGGCCACGACGCGGTCCAGCACGCTCATCGCCCAGTCGGGGTCCAGTTCTCCAAGGATGCGACTGTGCCGTCCGAACTGCTGGCGGACGTCGGCGAACATGCCCTCCCCAGCCCACGGTCCCCAGCACACGCTCGAGGCTCTCACGCCGTCGCGATCACGTACCTGCCCGATCACAGCGTCCATGGCCGCGTTCGCCGCTGCGTAGGCCCCCTGTCCGGGGGCCCCCAGGACAGCGGTGATGGAAGAGAAGCCGATCAAGAAGTCAAGATCAGCTTCCCGGGTGAGGTTCAGCAGCGCCTTCAGCCCCATCACCTTCGGGTCGTGGACCCGTTCCAGGTCGACGGGATCCACCGTCGCCAGCGGGGCGTCGTGTACGACACCGGCCAGATGCAGCACCCCTCGGACCGGGGGCATCGACTGCTTGAGGAAGTCGCTCAGCGGGCCCAGTTGGTCGGGGTCGGCCACGTCGGCTCGGGCGGGGAGCACGTCGATGCCCTGCGCGCCCCACTGGCCGAGAAGCCCGCGCGCCGCGACCGGCGGATCGTTCCGATTGATCGTCACCACGTGCCGCGCGCCTCGCGCGATCAGCCATCGCACGATCGCCCTTCCCAGAGCACCCATACCCCCGCTGACCACATAGGTGGCGTCGGGACGCAGCTCGACCGGGACGGCGTCGGCCGCGTCGAGGGCGTGGATGTGGCGGATGTGCCGTTGCCCCGCACGCCAGAGCGTATCCGGCTGTGCCTGCCCCTGCAGGATGCGTGGCAGAACGGCTTTGAGCTCATCGGGTGCGACCAGGACGGTGTTGATCACCCTGCGCGGGTACTCCAGGCGTACGCAGCGGGTGAAGGCGTGGACGGCTTCCACGTCCGCGTCGGCTTCTCCCGTACTGGCCGTGGCTTGGCAGGACAGCACGATCACCGGCCCGGGCGCCGGCTCGCCCCGTTCGAGCACGGCCCGCAGGACCTGAGCCACGTCGAGGACTGCTTGCCGGGAATCCTGGTTTCCGGTGTGCGAGAGGTAGACGACGCCGTCGGCGAGACTCCGGCTGAGTGTCGCGATCTCGTACGGTTCGCAGGTGGAGTGAGCGACGCCCTGGTCGTGCAGAGCTGACAGAAGCGCCTCGCGCCGAGGGTGATCGGTCGCGGCGACAATGGTCCAGTGCCGCGCAGGCTGGTCCGGTGCCATCGCTGTTTCCCCGGTCGTGTCCTGGTCCCAGCCGACCTGGCCCAGCACGTGATCGGGCACGACGTCGGGACGGGAGCCGGGACGGGAAGGGGGGAGTGAGGCGAGGGGGCGGACCCGGCCGCCGGCCCACAGTTCCTCCCGCTTGTGGTCGGACAGCGGAACCCGAGTACGGCGAGCTGATGGGGAAAGGCGATGACCCAGACGACTCAGATCGACGCCGGCACCGCGTACATGCATCTCGCCGGCGGCCCGGTACAGCTGCTCCAGTTGAGCAACCGGTCCGGTCAGGGAGGAGACGATGCGCACGCCGGGGGCAAGGTTGTGTCCTAGCCGGGTCAGGACGGCCGCCGGCCCGATTTCCAGGAAGAGAGTGTGCTGAGTGGCCAGCCTCCGGAAGGCTGCCGCGAACGAGACCGGCCGGCGGACCTGGTCGATCCAGTAGTCCGCCTCCTCGAACGGTGCCGGGTTGTTGTCACTGGTCGGCTCGAACGGCAGTCGCGGCCGCCGTAGCTGGGCCGCGCGCACGTGCTGGGCGAACGTGGGCAGCATGGGATCCATGGCGGAGGTATGGAAACCATGCGTGGTCTCCAGCCGAAACGTGTTCACTCGCGGGCCCAGAACCTGGACCACTGTCTCCAGGACGTCGGCAGCACCACCGACGACCACGGCCTCGTCTCCGTTGATCACGGCCACCTCGGCGAGCAGCGCGTGTCGACGCAACAGCTCCTGTACCTGCTCCGGCCCAGCACCCACCGCGAGCATCCCGGACCGGCGCCCGTGCTCGTCCATGAGCGCGCCACGAGCGCTCACCAGAGACATCGCTGTGTTCAGCGACATCACTCCGGCGGTGCAGGCGGCCGCGTACTCCCCCAGGCTGTGCCCGAGAACAGCGCCGGGGCGGACTCCCGCTTCCTGCCACGTCCGGCTCAGGGCGTACTGGAAGGCGAACAGGGCCGGCTGCGCCCATCGCGCGCGGTGCCGCAGCTCCTCGTCGTCGGTTTCCAGGAGAGCGAACCAGCGCCCGGCCTCGGGCAGCACGTCCCGGCACTCGGCCAGGGCCTCCCGGAAGACAGGAAGAACGCGAAGCGCCTTCGCGGCCGACGAGACGGAACTGCCCTGGCCGCTGAACAGGAAGACCGGTCGCACCGTCGCATCGTCGAGGAAGGTTGTCTGCCCTCGGTCGGGGCCGCTGAGCAGTCCCGTGATCAACCCGGGGTCGGGACGACCGGCCGTCAGGGCACCCAGCCGCTGGAGCATCCGGTCCCGGTCGAGGGCCACGACCGCGGCGCGGTGCGCGAACGCCGGCCGCGCCCGGTCGGCCGTACCGCAGATGACGGCGAGCTCGGCCGGGTCGCTCTCCTGCAGTAGAGCGGTGTAGGCAGTTGCCTGCTCGCGCAGCCCTGGGGCGTCCCGGCCGGACAGAGGCAGCACGAACGGACCGTTCCCGCCGACGGCTTCGCGAGCCGGGGGCTCTGCCAGGACAATATGGGCGTTGGTTCCGCCGCCGCCGAAGGAGCTGACCCCTGCGAGCCGTGGGGTGTGTCCGGCTGACCAGGCCTGGGGTTCGGACGATACGACGAAGGGGGAATCGTCCCGGGCGAGAACGGTGTTGGGCTCGCGGAAGTTCAGCGTCGGCGGGATCTGGCCGTGGCGCACCGCCAGGACTGCCTTGATCAGGCCCGCCATCCCAGCCGCGGTGTCGAGGTGACCGATACTGGACTTGACCGACCCCAGGGCGATCGTGCGGGCCGCCGCGGCCTGGAACGCCTCGTTCAGCGCCGTCAGTTCGATCCGGTCCCCCAAAGAGGTCCCGGTGCCGTGAGCCTCGACGAATCCGATGTCACCGGCCGAGACCCCGGCCATCCGATGAGCGGTACGGACGACCTCGAGTTGGCCCTCCGGACTGGGAGCCAGGTATCCGGCCCGGGCCGGGCCGTCGTTGTTCACCGCGCTGCCCTTCACCACCGCCCAGATCGGGTCTCCGTCGGCCAGGGCGTCGGCCAGACGACGAAGAACGACCACGGCCGCCCCGCTGCCGCCGACCGTTCCCGACGCGCCGGCGTCGAACGGCCGGCACACTCCGTCTGGGGACAGGATGCTCCCCTCCTGGTAGAGATAGCCCTGGGCCAGCGGGAAATGCACCCCCGAGGCTCCGGCCAGGGCCATGTCACTCTCCCCGGCCAGGAGCGACTGGGCGGCCAGGTGCACCGCGACCAGACCGGTGGAGCAGGCCGTCTGCACCGCGATGCTGGGCCCGCGCAACCCGAGGCGATGGGAGACCCGCATGCACAGGTGGTCGCTCTGGGTGGAGATGAACGCCTGGAGCGGGGCCAGGTTTTCCAGCCCGGCCGGGTCCCCGGCCAGATACTCGCTGAGGTAGGACCTCACCTGCGCGCCGGCGTAGATCGCCATTCCGGAGCCGCCGTAGCAACCTACGCGCCGCCCGTCGAGGCGGCGCGGGTCGTGTCCGGCATCCTCGAGTGCGTCCCAGGCGCATTCCAGGAAGAGCCGATGCTGGGGATCGATGATCCGGGCCTCGGCCCTGGGCATCCCGAACCGGTCCGGATCGAAATCTGCTGCGCCGGAGAGATATCCGCTGACCGGCACGTATCGTGGATTGCTGATCAGCGCGTCGTGCACTCCGGCGGCCCGCAGTTCGTCCGCGTCGAAGCGCCGGATGGAGCTGACCCCGTTGGTGAGGTTGTCCCAGAACTGCTCGGGACTGTCGGCTCCTGGGAACCGCAGGGCGATCCCGGTGATCGCGACGTCCAGGTCCCCGGCCTCGTCCACGCTCATCGCTCCACCTCCTGACGGGCGGCCCGCAACCGCGACAGCCCGACGTTGCCGGGCAATGACCCCGCCGGGATCTGGTCCGGTGAAGGACTTCCGCCCTGGCTGCGCTGGATGTGCGCGGCCAGTCCGGCCGCCGTGGGGTGCCGGAAGAAATCGACGATGTCCAGGCGGACCTTCAGCCGGTCCTGGATGATCTGCTGGGCCCGGGGCAGGTGGAGGGATTGGGCGCCCATCTCGAAGATGGCCGCTCCGGGCGGTACGGATCCCACCCCGAGGACTTCCTGCCAGATCGCGGCGACCTCGCGCAGCAGGCCATCGTCGGCGGGCCGATCCGGGGTGGGATCGTGCCGGTGAGCGCTGACGTTCACCGGCACCTCGGTACCGAACGTATCGGCCACGGTGACACCGGCCGGTAGCGTCTGCGCCGGCTCGCAGCGCGCGCTGATCCGGTCCAGGACAACCGGGTCGCGATCCACGAGCCCCGCCATGAACGGGTTGTCCGCGATCAGACCGACGACGCTGCGGTCGACCGGAAGCTTCAGGAGCACTTCGAGAGAACGGATTCCTTCCTGGACCGACAGGGAACGGTAGCCACGCGCCCGCAGGAGTTCCTCGTCCGTGTCATCGGCCATCCCCAGACCGGCCCACCGCGACCAGGCAATCACGTGATGAGGCACACCCTCGCGTCGCATCCGGTCGGCCCAGGCGTCCAGGTAGGCGTTCGCGGCGCCGTAGGCCGCCACCCCCTGTCCCCCGAACACGGCGTTCACCGAGGAGAAGGCCACGACGAAGCCCCCTCGGGCGGCCATGGACGCCCCGAGCATCTCGGCCGGGGCGACCTTGGCCCGCAGGACCTGGCGCAGGGTGTGGGCCCCGAGGTCGGCCAGCGGACTGCCGTCGATCTGCCCGGCCAGGTGGAACGATCCCGAAAGGGTCCGGCCCGAGTCCGTCTCGAAGTTGCTGAGGGCTCCTTCGAACTGGGCCTGGTCCCGCAGGTTGACCGACGCATAAGCAACCCGGCCGAGGTGGGCGAGCTCATCCAGCTGGGCGCTGACCTCGCTCCTCGGGCGACGGCCGAGGATCAGCACCCGGGCGCCGTACTGCTTGAGCAAATGCCGGCTCAGTTCCAGCCCTACCCCGCCCAGACCTCCGACGATCAGATACGCGGCGTCTGTGGCCAGGTCGATCCTCGGCGCCGGGGCGGGCGTGAGGTCATGACCCCGCAATCGCAGCACCCACCGGGTGCCGCCACGGTAGGCCACGTGCAGATCCGTCGCCTCGTGCAGCAGTTCGGTCAGGGCGTCCTCCTGATGGCCAGGTTCGGCATCCAGTAAACGCGCCCGAAGCCAAGGGTTCTCGGCCGCCAGGTGCGGCAGGAAGCCACGGACCGCGGCAGCGATCGGGTCCGCGCTCTCCCCGTCCCTGACGGCGACGGCGCCGTGGGTGAGAATCGTCAGCCGCAGTTGCTGGCCCGACGGCGTGGCTCGCTGCAACCGCGGGATCAGCGCCGTGAGCGACTCCAGGCAACGGGCCTGCTCCTCGACGCTCCTTTCGCCGGCCTGATCGGCCGTACCGCTGACGCTTTCCAACGCGCTGCGGCTCAGCGCCACGACCACGTCGGTCACCGGTGCGCCCGGCGTGACCTGGCTGCGGGCCTGGTCCGGCAGCTCGTTCGAGCAGGTGTGACCGGCGGCCCGCACCAGCTGCGTGAGCCCTTTCCAGGTCACCTCGGGCAGGCCGAGCGCGAGGAAGTGACGAGGTCCGCCGTTGCCGAACGGCGCCGGAGCGACCTGACGCCAGATCGGTCGGGACAGCCATATCCCCGGCACGTTCTTCGCACCGGACAGCTGAGCGTCGAAGTCCCCCGCCCGCAGGCGGGCGACCAGACGACTGCGCTGGATCTTGCCGATCGAGGTCTTCGGGATGTCCTGCGGTTCGACCGCAATCACGGCGCGAGGAGCAAATCCGAGGTTGCTCAGGACGCTTTCGTGAATCCCTCGACCGACGACTCGCGCATCATGGCCAGCTACCGGGCTGAAGAAGATGACAAGTTCGTCGGTAGCGGCATCGTCGCGCCGATGGGCCACGGCGGCGGTGTAACTTTCCCGGGCGCCGACCTGGCGCTGAACCACCGCCTCCACGTCGCTGGCGGCGACGTTGATGCCGTTGATCAGGATGATGTCCTTGGTCCGCCCGACCAGCGTGAGCGCCCCCTCCTTGAGGTAGGCGCGGTCGCCGGTGCGGAACCAGCCGTCCGGGGTGAAGGATTCGGCGTTGGCGCCTGCATTGTCGTAGTAGCCTCGGGTCACCATGGTGCCGGCGACCTCGAGATTGCCCTCCTGGCCCTCGAACAGCAGATCTCCGTGGTCGTCGACGATCCGCAACGACAGACCCGGCAATGGGCGTCCGACATCGACGGGCCCCAGGTCGCGGTTGGGTTGCGCCGCTGAAAGCGTCCGCGAGTAGGTGACGCCTGAACATGTTTCGGACATGCCCCACATCGGGCGCACCGCATCGTCGGCCAACCCGTACGGCTTCAGGAACCGCAGGAACTGCAGGACCTGCTCAGCGACGACCATTTCCCCACCGTTGGGAATCACCCTGAGCGCCGTCAGGTCCCAGGTCCGTCCGGTGGCGTCGGCGGCCCGGGCGGCGACCAGTGAATACGCGAAATTGGGCGCCCAGGTGGTGCTGACCCGGAACTGGGACAACAGGTCGATCCACCGCAGCGGGTCGGTCAGCACCAGCGTGGTGGGAACGTGGATCTGCTCGCAGCCCAACCAGGTGTCGCGGATGTTGCACATCAGCAGGCCCACGACGTGATCGAGGGGGAACCAGTTCAGCGACACCTCCTGCGCAGTCAGGCCGTTTTCCTGCTGCATGCCAGCGGTGGCCGCCAGAACCGCCCGGTGGGTCTGGGTCACCAGTTTGGGAGCCCCGGTGCTGCCGGAGGTGAGCAGCATGAGGGCGGTGGCGTCGGTCGGGACTTCGACCGGGGAGATCGGATCGTTCTGTTCCAGATCCGCTGGGCGCAGGACGTTCCCGGCGGCGACGGACGGCGGCAGCCGATCGAGGTGCCCGGTGATGACGGGCGCCTGGCCCAGGGTTCGCCAGACTGCTTCCAGACGCTCGTTCACTGACTCGGCGAAGCCGGCCGACGGGGGCGTGCACGGCACCGGCACGACACCGGCCAGCTGACATCCCCAGAACGAGAGGAGGAACTGCTCGTTGTCACCGCACTGGAGCAGGACCGGCTGTCCGGCGTGGAGCCCGGCCGAGACCAGACCACCGGCCACGCGCGCCGCGCGGGCGTACAGGTCGGCGTAGGTCAGATAGGAGACCTGGTCGTCCGCACTGATCAGGCGAATTCCCCCGCCCGAGGCGGCGGCTCGGCCCAGGACGCCGGCCAGGGTGGTGGGGGCATCGAAAGTGGGGGGCAGCGCCGGGCCGTGTGAAAGCGCCGGCGTATCGGATGCCGCCGGCAATGGCGATGCAGCTACAACCGTGGCGTCGCCGGCTGAGGTGAGCATTCCCGATGGGGTAGGGAGAGGGCTGTCGGTAACACCGATCTCCACCTGCTGGGCGCCATTGTCGCGCAGGGACTGGCCGGCCCGATGCCGGGTGGCGGCGTCCAGGACCGGAACCGTCTGCAAGGCAACCAGGTCGACGTCACCGTCGGCCGTGCGGGGCAGGGCGGTCATCCGGACCACGTCGGGGTCGGCCGCCAGGTCGGGGCACGCCGCTCGGATCGCCCGCTGGATCTCGGAGACCGAGGCCGGCCGGCCCGGGACCACATAGGCGACCACCTGGGGACCGCTGGGCCGCTGGTGCACCTGGACCCACCAGTCGTTGAGGAGGTGCGAGTCGCGCAGGGCAGCGGTCACGGCGGCAGCCAGTGCATCGCCAACCTCGACGACCTCGCCGGCGGCCGGGGCGACCGCGTGGTCCGGGCGAGGCGCCGTCAGATCGGGCGTCGGCCGTGATTCCCCCGGATCGATCATGTCGGCGCCGGCCTGCCAGGTCACGGGGCAGTCGGCGAGCGTGGCCGCGACCAGCACGGCCCAGTCCCGCGGCCGGTCCATGGCCTCGGGCAGGACCACCTCGGTCCGTGTTCCGGTCAGGCGTCCCAGTTCTTCGTCCACGGCGCCGGTCAGAGCCTGGTGGGTCAGCGTGGCCCCGCCGGAACCGATGACGGCGGTGGCGTCCGCGGCGAGGGCGGCCGGATCGGCGCCGGGGAGCCCGGCGCTCCAGCTGTTCAGCGGGATCGTCTGCTGCGCTGATCGGTCCGAGCCGGTGAACCGATCCGTCACGACGAGCGCGCCCGGGTCGTCGAAAGATGCCGGAGCCAGCGTGCCCCCCGCGCCGAGGATGCCCAGAAGCCCCACGAATCGGCCGCGACCGGCCACTGCGTCCAGGACCACGACCTGCCCGGCCTGCACCCCGTGCTGGTGCAGCCGGGCGGTCAGGGAGACCGCACGCTGCATCAGCATGGGGACGGACAGGTCCCCGGCAGTGCGGGGCTGCCCCTCGTGACGTTCGAGGTAGGCCTCGAGGTAGGCCGTGAGCGGTGCGAACCGGGCCGGTGGTTCCAGGAGCGAGGTGAGGTGGGCGACGAACTGCCCGTGCAGATCCTGCACCTCGCCCTCCTCGAACAGGTTCGCGTTGTAGTCCCAGACGAACCGGTACTGGCCGGCCACGTGGGTGACGTTCAGGCCCAGGTCGAAACGGACCGCCTGGGCTTCGTTCTCGACGTGCTCGACCAGCAGGCCGGCCATCGTGGGAGTGGCCACCTCGTCCCATCCGAAGACCGTCGTCATGACCTGTGGGCGTCCCCAGGGTCCTTGCCGGGGAAGGGCTCGCAGAATCTCGGCGAAGGAACAGCCTTCATGGTCGAAGGCGTCCAGCAAGGTGGTGCGGACGGTGGTGACGAGGGCGGCGAAGTCGTCCTGACGCGCTTGGCGCACGCGGATGGGCAGCATGTTGGCGCAGTAGGCCACCAGGTCGGGATCGGCAGCTCCGGGTCCGCGACGGGAGACCGGAGTGCCCACGACGATGTCGTCCTGACCGGCGGTGCGGGCCAGGAAGGACAGGTAGGCGGCCAGGATGACCATGAAAGAGGTGGTCCGCGCCCGTGCGCCGAACTCCTGCACGGCCTCCAGCGTTGCGGCCGGCACCTCGAAGTACCGACGGCCGCCCCGGTGGTCGATGGCGGAGCCCGGCTGCCAGGTGCGGTGCAGCCGGAAGGCCGGGGGCAGATCGGTGAGCTGGCTCTTCCAGTACCGCAGGTCCGACTCGGAAGCGGGCTGGGTACCCGGGCCCTGCACGTACGCGTCGAGCAATGGTGGTACCGGCAGCAAAGGCTCGGGTTCTGCCTGTTCGCAACGGCGTTCGTACAGCAGACCCAGGTCCCGCAGCAGGACGTTCTCGGCCGTCCCGTCCACCACCGCATGGTGAGTCGTCAGGCAGAGCACGTGGACGTCGTTCGCAACTTTCAGGAGGGCAGCCCTGATCAGTGGCCCCTCCATCAGGTCGAAGGTCTGGGCGGACTCCTGGCGCAGGTATTCGGCCACCGCGTCGTCGACGGCAGCGACACCGGACAGGTCGCGTTCGGTGATGACCATCCGGGCCTGCGCGGCCAGGAGCTGATGGGCGCCGTCGTCGCTGAAGCCTGCGCGCAGCGACTCGTGTCGATCCAGTAGGTCCTGGAGTGCGGCGCGCAGGGCGGGCCCGTTCAGGTCTCCGGTGAGCCGAAGCACGCGTCGCAGGTTGTAGGCGGTCGACGTCACGTCGCTGAACTGGGCAGCGGCCCAGACCAGCTGTTGGTTGAAGGTTGTGGGCAGTTCGCGCACCGGTGCAGCTGGTTCAACACCCGGAGTGGCACTACCGGGACTCGCGGGACTCGCGGAAGCCGGTGCCGACAAGACGACGGCTTCCCGGTCGGGAGCGGACGCTCCGCGCAGACCCGGCGCCGACGTGAGCTGCCGAAGGCGGGCTATCCCCTCGAAGCCCTTGCGAACGGTGGGGGCCGGAGCGCCGAAGTCGACGAAGCAGGCGATCTCGTCGACGCCGGCCGCGGACAGTTCGGCCACCATCGAGGCGGCTGTGTCGACGCTGCCGATCAGGGACCGGCCTTGGAGGAACTTGCTGGTGGCCGACCGAACGAGATAGTCGCGGTCGGAGGGGTCCAGACCGGCCAGGTCGGCCTGCCGGGCCTGCTCGGACATTCTGCCGGTCAGGTCCATCGCCGAGCGCAGGTAGCGCTCCAACGGCTGAGCGGCGACCTCACGGGCCTGCTCGGGATCATCAGCGATGAGAGTGTGCAGCAGGACGGTGATCCGCCCCGCGGCCGGGTCGAGTCCGGCCTCGCGGCGGGCCTGACGGTAAAGGGCGATCCGTTCCTTGAGCTGCGCGACGTCCTGGCGCAGCAGGTTGGTCAGGATGCCGACGTCGGCGCGGCCGGCGGCGGTGAAGGTGTCTGGCCGGCCGAGGGTGGTCATCCACACCGGCAGTTCCGGCTGGACCGGGCGGGGGTAGGTACGGACCCTGACGTTGCCGGTTCCGTTGGGGAACTCCAGTTCCTCACCTCGCCACAGCCGGCGCACGGCGTCCATAGTGCGTTCGACGACGGCGTGCCGGTCGTCGAACGTGCCGGGGGCGAAGACGAAGTCGCGATCGTTCCAGCCGGAGGCGAAAGACAGGCCGGCCCGGCCACCGGACAGCATGTCGACCACCGCCCACTCCTCAGCGATGCGGGCCGGGTGGTGCAGGGGGGCGGCGACGCTGCCGGCCCGCAGGCCCAATCGCGTCGTCCGCTGGGCCAGGGCCGCGGCCAGCACGGCCGGATTGGGTGAGAAGCCGCCGAAACCGTGGAAGTGCCGCTCAGGAATCCACAGGGAGTCCAGCCCCTCGGCCTCGGCGAACTCGGCGCCCTCCAGCAGAAGCTGGTGATGCTCCTGCTGCGAGACCTGCTCGCTGTCGCCGAAGTAGGACAGGCTCAGGACGGGCATCGGCGCGTTCGCCGAAGGCTCCGGCCGGGGGTGGCTGCGCAGGGCGCCGGAGGCACTGGGAGCGCTGGAGGATTGGGGTGGGCCGCCCCAGCACCCAGCCTGCAGCATCTCGCTCGCCGCGTCGGTGGCCGCCTCGACCACCTGGTTGAGGTCGTCCTCGGTGTGGGCGGTGGAGATGAAGGACGCCCCGGTCTCGGCCACGTAGACCCCGCGCAGGGCCAGGTTCGCCCGGAAGATGTCGGCCTCGACGGCCTGGTGGACGAAGCTGAGGTTGCGCCGGTGGGCGAACCGGAAGAACGAGCCGAGACTGACCGCCTCGATCGGGACCCCGACGGTGGTGAAACCCTCGTTCAGGCGAGCCATCAGGGTATCCGCCCGGCGGTTGAGCCCGGCCTGCAACTGGGGTCCCTGCTCACGCAGATGGCCCAGGACCGCCCGGGCCGCGGACAGGGCAAGGGGGTGGTTGGCGTAGGTCCCGGCCGTGTAGGTCAGCGCGCGGTCGGCGGAGAGGACCGGGCTGCCGACCCAGCTTCCGCCGTCGACCAGGTCGATGTACTCGCGCCGCCCGGTGACCGCCGCCATTGGTAGTCCCGCGGCCAGGCACTTGCCGTAGGCCACGAGGTCGGCGCGGATGCCGAACAGTTCCTGGCAACCACCGGCCGCCACCCGGAATCCGGTGAGGACCTCGTCGAAGACCAGGGCAATCCCCTGGCGCGTGGTCAGTTCCCTCAGCTGACGAAGGAACTCGACCGGATGACGACCGGGATTGCCGTTCTGCACCGGTTCCACCACGACGGCGGCGATCTGCTCGGCCTGCGCGGCGATCAGGTCCAGCGAACGTTGCTGGTCCAACGGCAGGACCAGGGTGTCCTCGACCAGGGAGGCGATGACGCCCGCGGCCATCGGCTGGGCACTGCCGTCCTGCCCCGGGCCGGGCGTCACCAGGGTTCCGTCGTAGTGACCGTGATAAGCCTGGTTGAACAGGACCACTTTCGAACGTCCGGTGGCGGCCCGGGCGATGCGGATGGCCGTCATCATCGCCTCCGTTCCGGAGACGCAGAAGAAGCTGCGTTCGGCCCCGGTCAGCTGCGTGACCAGTTCGGCGACCTCCCCGGCCAGGGGGCTGGCGCTGCCGAGCTGGATACCGTTCGCCATCTGGCTGTGCAGCGCCCGGACGACCGGGGCCGGACTGTGGCCGAGCAGATGGGCGCCGAACCCCATGGAGAGGTCGACGTATTCGTTGCCGTCAGAGTCCCACAGGCGCGACCCCGCCGAGCGCACTCCGCACAGGGGATAGCGCAACTGCTCGGCGTAGGGGTTGGCAGCCGCCACGAAACGCCGGTTGTTGGCCAGCCGGGCCTGATTGTTCATGGCATAGGCGTACGAGGCGGCGGTCTGGCGACGGTAGCGCTCGACGACCTCGTCGAGGTAAGCGCCGCGCCTGTCCTCATCCGGTACGGCTGCGGGCTCGGGTACGACCGGCACGGGCGCGGCGGACTCGGGGGCCGGCCTGTCCGCCTGCTGACGAAGTTCGTCGAGTTGCTGGGTGAGACGGGTGATCTGATCCTGGATCCCGGCCTGCCGGCCGGGCCCTGGTTCCGTTGCTTCTGCTTCGGTGACCACCGGGACATCGGCCCTCTTGACCACCTCGACCACTTCGGTCGCCTCGGCAACGTCGGCCGGGATCGCCACCGCGGCGGCCAGATCCGAGACGGTGTGGAGTTCCTCGAACAGCCGCCGTACCGCAATCCTCGTCCCGTACTTGCGGGCAATGCGCTCGCTCAGCCCGGCGAACACCAGAGAGTCGGCTCCCAGATCGAACATGGGCGCATCCGATGCAATGTCCTGGTCGGCCACACCCAGCAGATCCACGAGCTGACCGCGCAGGAATTCCATGACGTCATCCATGACGATGTTCCTTCCGTTCTCGGGTCCAGGAGCACCTGGGGTCTTGGCCGGGCCGGTGGGCCGCGCCAGGAAATGCTGGGTTCGCCGGTAGGGGTAGGTGGCCAGCGGTGCCGTGCGGCGGCCGCCGCCGACCCCGTCCCACCGAATGGTGTGGCCGGCGACGAACAATCGGGCGAGCTGGTCCAGAACCTGGGACGGCGATCCGTCGGTCTCTTGGCCCATGCGTACGGAGTTGGCGGATGCGGCGAGCTTCTGGGTCCCGCCGATCTGGAGGACCAGACAGCCGGTCGTTGCCGGTGAGGTCCGGGCCCAGGTCAGGACCGGGTCGGCGGTCCCGTCCGAAGCGACCACGATCACCTCGCCACCGGAGGTGGCCGGCGCGTGCGATTGCGGCGCCGGCTGCCCGGCCGCCCAGGCCAGGGCGGCCGGAAGGGGCAGCGCACCGTTCAGGGCCTGGGCCACCGGCCTGCTCTCCTCGGTGACCACGCTCACCTTCGGGACCAGACCCCAGCGCTGCCACATCGCCGCCAGCGCGAACCGGACGGTGAAGCGGGTGAGCCGTTGCTGAACAGCGGGGTCCTGGCCGAACCGTTGTTCGCGACCTGCCTCCTGCACACGTCGCACTGCGTCAGCGAAAGCCGGTACCTGTCGGTACAATTCGTCGGGTATCCGATCGAGCAACGGCGAGGAGCCGCCCGGCAGAAGCAGCATCACCGGCCGGTCCGCCGATCGGCCGGGCACGACTGCGTGGCGCAGGCTCGCGCCGGTGTCGGCGAACTCGGTGAGCACCTGAGCCGCGGCGGCGCGATCCTGCTCGATCACGGCGAGCCGGTGCCGGAACTGTGACCGTCCGCTCCCGGCCGATGCGCTCAGATCCGCCAGGGTGGCCGTACCCGTGCGGATCTCGCTCGCGTAATGGGTGGCCAGGGCCGCCAGCGCGGTCGCATCCTTCGCCGACAGCACCAGCAGCGAGGGACCCGGTGAAGGCTGCTGAGCCTCGGCCCGGACGGGAACGGGGGCACCGACCAGGACATGACAGTTGGTCCCGCTGAGCCCGAACGCACTGACCCCCGCGATCCGCCCGGACGGTTCGTTCTCCCAGGGGGTGAGGCGATCGGCTACCCGCAGGTTGCCGTGCTGCCAGTCCACCCTGGGGGTCGCCTGCTGCTGATGCAGGGTGGCGGGAATGGCTCCGCGGCTGACGACCAGCAGCGCCTTGATGAACGACAGGATTCCGGCAGCCGCCTCGAGATGGCCGAAGTTGGTCTTGACCGACCCCAGGCGCAGCGCGCGGTCGCGCCCCGCGGCCCGGCCGTAGACCGTGGCCAGTGCCTCCGCCTCGATCGGGTCGCCGAGCGAGGTCCCGGTTCCATGTGCCTCGACGTAGCCGACCCGGGCCGGGTCCAGACCCGCGTCATGCAGGGCCGCCCGGATCACCGCCGCCTGGGCTCTGCCGTTGGGGGCAGTCAGTCCGCTGCTGGGGCCGTCCTGGTTGATGGCGCTGCCGTGGACCACACCGATCACCGGGTCACCGTCGCGGCGGGCGTCCTGCAGGCGTTTGAGCGCGACGGTCATCACGCCCTCGCCCAGGACGAACCCGTCCGCCGCGGCGTCGAAGGCCCGGCAGCGGCCGGTGGGCGAGAGGGCGCCGCTCAGCTGGCGGGCCCGCACGCTCCAGGGGGTGCGCACCAGATGGGCGCCGCTGGCCAGGGCCAGGTCGCATTCGCCGGAGCGAAGGCTGCGCAGGGCCAGGTGGATCGCGACCAGGGACGAGGAGCACGTGGTGTCCACGCTCAGGGCCGGCCCGTGCACCCGCAACAGGTAGGACAGCCGGCCGGCGGCCATGGCCCGGTTGGCGCCGGTCAGGGAGTACGGGTTCCACAGCGCGGCCCGCGACGGGTGCGCCGTCAGGTCGGCGTAGTCGGACCCGCCGATGCCGGTGAACACCCCGGTGGCGGTGCCGGCCAGGCGGTCCGCGGCGATGTTCGCGTTCTCCAGCGCTTCCCAGCCGGTCTCCAGCAGCAGCCGGTGCTGGGGGTCCAGGTTGGCCGCCTCCTTGGGCGAGATCCCGAAGAATGTTGCGTCGAAACCGGTCACGTCATCCAGGAAGGCTCCCGACACCGGCGTGGGGGTCGCATCGGCGTACTCGTTCCAGGGGACGTCGGGAAGGTCGGCGACGAGGTCGGTTCCTTCGTGCAGCGCCGACCAGAGGCCGGTCAGGTCGTGGATGCCGCCCGGCAGGCGCAGGCCGACTCCTACCACCGCGATCGGGGACTCATCCATCGCTGACCCCTGAGCCGGTGTTGGCGTACGCCCGGGCCTGGGTCTCGAACAACCCTCGGTAGCGGCCGTTCTCGAGCGACATCAGGTCGCGGTGGTGACCGGCCTCGACCACCCGGCCCTCGTGCAGCACCACGACCAGGTCCGCGACCTGCGCCGTGGACAGCCGGTGGGACGAGAAAAGGGTCACGGCCCCGGCCTCTTCGGCGGTGTGGCGGGCGGCGGCAATATATCCACGCAGAAGTTCCTCCTCGGCGAGAGGGTCGATGGCCGCGGCCGGTTCGTCCAGCACGACCAGCAGCGGCCGGCGGCGCATCCGGGCGCGGGACAGGGCCAGGCGCTGCCATTGCCCGCCCGAGAGCTGGGTCCCGTCGTCGTAGGAGCGGCCCAGGCGGGTGCGCATCCCCTCGGGCAGTCGCTCGATGAACTCCAGGGCCGTTCCTTCCCGGGCCGCCTCGGCGATGGCCGTCTCGTCCTGCGCGCGGCCCAGGTCGGCCAGGGCGATGCTCTGGCCGACCTCGAACTCGAACCGGGCGAAGTCCTGGAAACAGGCGGTGACCCGCGAGCGCCAGGCTTCGGGCTGCATCGCGGTAAGGGGCCGCCCGTCGATCAGGATCGCGCCCTGCGTGGGCCGGTACAGACCGGCCAGCAGTTTGATCAGGGTCGACTTGCCCGCCCCGTTGTCCCCGACGACGGCCACCACCGAGCCGGCTGGCAGCCGCAGGTCGACCGACTGCAGGGCGGCCCGCGAAGCGTCGGGGTAGCTGAACGTCAGGCCCGTCAGTTCGATGTGCTCCCGCAGCCGCATTGGTGGTTCCTCCTGCCCCGTCCAGCGGTCGTTCTCCTCGCGGGCCAGCTGGGTCAGCTCCAGCAGCCGGGATGAGGCATCGACGGTCTGGTGCAGAAAGCGGGAGAAGCGGATGGCTGCGGCGATCTGCAGACTCAGGCTCGTGACCAGGGTCAGCGCGAGGACGACGTCCCCGAACGAGGTCGAGCCGGCGATGTATCCGTTGACCACGATCAGCAGGGTGAAGAGGAATCCGGCGGCGAAGAACACGGAGGCCGCCACGGTGTAGCCGGTGGCGGCGGCGACCGTTGAGGTCACGGACTGATCGGCCTCACGCTGGACGGCGTCCTGCCTCGCGCGGGCCACCGGGGACAACCCGAAGATCCGGCTCTCGTCCCAGGCGGCCGGGCCGGTCACGGTCTGGTAGAGGTGCTCGGAAAGGCGGGTCGATCCGGCGACGGCCTCCTGGGCCTTGGCCCGCCGGGCCTGGGCGAAGCGGGAGGCGTAGACCGCGGGAACGGCGAACAACGGGGTGAGCAGCAGCCAGGGATCGATCAGGGCCAGGAACGCCGCGGTGCAGACCGCCCGGACGGCCACGCCCAGGACGAGCGAGAGGGCGTCGGCCCCCAGGGCCAGGTAGGTGCGGTTTTCCTGCAACACCGAGATCCGGTCCAGGAAGCGGGGATCGTCCAGTAGTTCGAGCCCTTTGATCCCCCCGACCTCACGCATCAGGCGGTCGTCCGCCTTGGCGCCGGTGGCCTCCACCATGCGCTGCGACATCTCCATCGACAACGGCGTCGTCCCCGCCACCAGGCCCGAGATGGCCGCGATGGCCAGCACTCCGGCCAGGAGCCGGGACCGGTCGTCCGCGAGGGCGGCATCGAGGACGACCGCGACCAGGGCGGCGGACACCACGGCGGTGGCCGGACGCAGAGCGAACGACACCAGGGAGATGACGGTGGCTCTGCGGTCGGCCTCCAGCGACAGCGCGACGGCCGAAAGCAGAGGTCCACGGCCTTTTTCAGTTTCCAACGGTAGGGCTCTCTTCGGCGTAGCGCTCGGCTTGGGTCTGGAACATGCGGGCGTACAGACCCCCGGCCCGCATCAGGGACTCGTGATCGCCGTGCTCGGCCAGGCGCCCGTCGGCCAGGACCATGATCTGGGCCGCGTGCCGCACACCGGCGAAGCGATGCGACACCAGGAGCACCGTCTGTCCGGCGGTGGCCTGAAGCAGGCTGTCGTTGATGTCGGCCTCCCCCTGCACGTCCAGGGCCGAGGTGGGCTCGTCCATCACCAGCAGGCGGGCACCCTGGGAACGTGCGTACAGAGCCCGGGCCAGGCCCACCCGCTGCCACTGGCCGCCGGACAGATCCACCCCTCCGAATTCCCGGCTCAGAGGGGTGTCCCAGCCCTGCGGCAGTCGCTCGGCGATCTGGTCGAGGTGGGCCGCCCGCGCGGCGGCGGCCAGCGCGTCCGGGTCCGGCTCACGGTCGGGTGCACCCCACAGGACGTTGTCCCGGATGGACAACCCCCAGCGAATCCAGGTCTGCGACAGCATCGCGCAACGCCGTTGCCAGGCAGCGGGATCGACGTCGGTAAGGTCGACCCCATCGATCAGGATCCGCCCCTGCTGCGGCCGGTACAGACCGGTCAGGAGCTTGATCACCGTGCTCTTCCCGGCCCCGTTCACCCCCACCAGCGCGGCCGGGCGTCCAGCGGTCATGGTGAAGGACAGTCCCCGGAGTACCGGTGCGCGGGCCTGGGGGTAGGTGAACCAGACATCCTCGAAGACCACGGAGTGCTCCAGGGCCGGCACCGGTGCCAGCCCCGGGCCGGAGGCCGGCTCGGACGCCTGCGCCAGGACGCCCTCCAGCCGGCGGACCGCCCTGATCTTGGCCGCGCCGACCGAGATGCTCACCAGATCCGAGCTCACGCCCAGAGCGGAGGCAAGACCGATGATGACGACGACGAGTGCGGTGAAGTTCCCTGCGCTCAGGGCCCCCGAGCGCAGGTCCCGGCAGATCAGCAGCAACAGCAGGAGCTGACTGACGAACACCAGGCCGCCGCTGAGCAGACTGACCCCGACCACGCCCGAGCGCTCGCGGCGGGCCTGGAGCACCCCGTTCAGCCATTCGCGGTACTGCGCCGCCCGCAGCCAGTCCGTCAGCCCGAAGATCCGGATGTCCTTGGCCGCCACCGAGGTGGCCGCCAGCTCTTGGAGGTAACGGGCCCGCCGTCCGGATGCGGGATTTCCTTCGGACGCCTGCAGACCGATCTGGTAAACGCGTGCGGTCATCGTCATGGCGACCAGGTAGGGCCCGATCACCAAGGGCACCGTCCACCAGCGATAGGGCACCAGCAGCAGGACCCCGGCCAGGGAGCCCAGGCGGAGCACCGCGACACTCACGAAACCGGTGAGAGCCTCCAGGGCCGTGGCCGCGCCCAGTCCCCCGTTGATGTCGTGGACCAGTCCCCGCACCTCGGCGTTCTCCAGACGGGTCGTGGTGGCCGGAGCGGCCAGCGCGTCGATCACCCGGGCCCGCACGTCCCGGTTGACCCGGCGGCCCAGGTACTCGGCCATCAGCAGCGACACCGACGACAGCACTTGCTGCATCAGGAAAATGAGGCTGATCACCACGACGATGCGCAGGGTCTGGCCACCGAGTTGCCCGTCGGCCCGGGCACCGGCCAGGGCCGCGACGAGCTTGCCGCTGAAGACCGCCAGCGCCGTCGGCAGCAACGCCGCCAGCCCGACCAGCACAGCAAGGGTCACGCCGGGCAGGGGTGCGACGCGTACGGCCGCGGCCAGCAGCGTGAGTCCGGGCGCGCGGGCGGTGAAGACCCCGTCGGCCCGTCCGGTGAACCAGGACATGGTTATGCGTTTCTTTCGTTCGGGAGGAAGCAGTTCGCGATCTCGGCCACGGTGACGTCCGGGTCCTCGTGCACCCGCGCCAGCGCCGTGTCCCAGCCCCGCAGAACCCGTTCGAGGTCTGCCGGCGAGGCCGCCTCCGGCTTGACGGACAGGGCGACGGTGACCGGGTCGTCCACCGAGATGCGGTAGTAGAAGTGCGGCCATGCACAGTACGGCAGCGTCTGGAACTGCACGGCCGGACGGACGGCAGGCCCGGTTTCGACCGTCAAGGGCGCCCGAGGGGTCTCGACCATGACGTTGACCCAGAAGTCCATCAGGTCGTTGATGTTGGAGACTCCCCCGCGCGCACAGACCTCATCCACGTCGTACATCCCGGCCATGGCCGCGTCCGTCGTGGCGTTCTGCAGGCGCCCGAGCAGATTGCGCAGGGTCTCGTTCTGGCACCGCGGCAGCCCGACGGGCACGATCTGGTTCTGCGAGGAGACCAGCGTCTCCAGGTCGGCGTCGAGACGGCCCCCGTTCATCAGCGTCGCCGAGTGCGTGGCATCGTCGAGACCACCGACGGCGGGCCAGGACAGCATGGCCAGGGCCGTGACCAGGGTGGAGGAGAACACGCCGAGACGACGGGCCAGCGGATCAAGGTCCGTGCGAGAGCTTTTCAGGACTGCGGTGGCGATGATCCGGGGGCCGGCCGCGGTCACCCCGTCGGAGGGAAAGCGCTCGGGCTGGCGGAACATCGGCTCCCAATGCTCCTCGAAAAGCGTCCGGTACATGTCCCAGTCCGGCCCCTGCTGGCGCAGCGCCAAATGGGCGGGTCCCAGCGCGGGCGCCAAGTCCACGGCGGGATCCTCGACCAGCCGGAGCAGTTCACGTTCCAGAAGTCTGCTCGCCCATCCGTCGGCGAGCATGTGGTGCATCGCCAGCGCCACCCCCACGGCCACGCCACCGGACGTCAGCACGGCGGCCCGCCAGCCCGGTTCGTGTTCGATGTCGAAGGGCTCAGCCTCAAGAGTGGCCGCTACCGCAGCCCTCACCGCCGGGGTGTCCTCGGGCAGCTCGACCAGCCGTTCCGGGACCGGGAACGCAGCCAGAACCATCTGTTTCGCGGTCCCGTCCGCAGGCAGGTGGAAGACGGTGCGCAGGCCTTCGTGCCGACGCACCATCGCCTTCAGCGCTGATCGGACCCGCTCCACCGGGACCGGGCCGGGCAGGTCCACAACGCGCCGCTTGTTGGCGGAGATGGTGTTCACGTCGTCGCGCAGCGAGCGCAGGACCGAGAGCTGGCCGAAAGTCAGTGGGGCCTCGTGACTCGTGCCCGAGGTACTGACGGACAGTGTCACCTGGTCCCGCCATCGGCCCTGAACGTCACAGAGGAATTCCTTTCACGGATGGATACGTCGATCGGCAGGGAGCGAGGGTGACGCAGCCAAGGCGGCGCCACCCTCTCCTCCCCGGCTCAGGCAGCAGCAGAAGCCGGCCACCTCACCGGACCGAAGGTGTAGTCAGCTCAGAAGACCGAGTTGACCGAGTTCACGCTGTTCACGCTGTTGACCGAGTTCACACTGTTGACGCTGTTAACCGAGTTCACACTGTTGACGGTCATAGCGACCCTCCCTTGGTGAGTTTCACCGCACCGGTCGGTACGGAGTTCTGGGTGCCGCCCCCGGGCCCGGGCCACAGAAGCCGGGCCATACCGGAGACGGTCGGTTCGTCGAGGAACTTCCGGGCGGCGATCTTCATGCCGAACACCGCACGCACCCGGGCCAGCAGGCGCAACCCCAGCAGCGAATCACCGCCGATGTCGAAGAAGTCCTCGTCCGGTCCGATCGTCGGAAGGTTCAGGATGGTGGCGAACATTTCCCGCAGTCGTTCCCGCTCCTCGTCCGGGCCGGGAGCATCCGCGGACCGGTCGTTCTGGGCCTCAGGGGTCGGCGGGGCGGTCGCGTCCTCGGGAGCAGGCTCCAGAACGTCGAGCGCCTGGAGGACGGCACGATCGGTCTTGCCGTTCACGGTCAGGGGCAGCGACCGGAGCATGATCGCCTGGCTGGGCACCATGTGCGCCGGAAGCTTCTCCCTCAGGAGGGCCCGCACGCCTGCCCAGGTCGTGCCTTCGTCCACGACCAGATAGGCCACCAGCCGGGAGCTGTGATCAGGCGATGAGTGGGCCAGCACGGCGGCGCTGCGGACCCCGGGGCAGGCCAGCACGGCCGTCTCGATCTCGGCCGGCTCCACCCTCAGTCCGCGGATCTTGACCTGATCGTCGGCCCGCCCGATGAACTCGATGAGCCCGTCCGGACGGCGGCGAACGAGGTCACCGGTGCGGTACATCCTCTCCCCGGGCTCGAACGGACAGTCCAAGAACCGGGCCGCCGTCAGCTCGGGCTGACGCCAGTAGCCGCGGGCCACCTGGGCCCCACTGACGTACAGTTCCCCGGCCACCCCCTCCGCAACCGGTTTCAGGCCCTGGTCCAGCACGTAGACGGTGACCCCGGGCATCGGCCTGCCGATCGGCACCGGGCCGTCGCCGAGCTCCTCGACCGCCGGGATGCGCAGGTCGATGCAGCCCACCGTGGTCTCCGTCGGGCCGTAGTGATGGATCAAGGTCGCCCCCGCCAGCGCCGCCTGCCGGGCCGCCTCGATGCGCAGCAGCTCACCACCGAACATGAGCTCCACGGTCGGCCAGGGGGGATCCGTGATATCGGCGAACAACGGCAGATGACTGGGCGTGATCTTGATGAAAGTGATGTCCTCCTGCGGGTGTTCCACGCCGCAGCATCCGTCGAGATCGCCGATGTGCAGCTCGCCGCCGGAAACGAGGCTCCCGTGAACCGTCGTCACCGTCGCGTCGAACGCCAGGGTGGAATGCCACAAGCAACGGCCCCGAAGCCCGGCATAGCTGGTCAGGCCGCGGCGCAGGTAGGCAACCAGCGACCGGTGCTCGATCACCACGCCCTTCGGCTGACCGGTCGAGCCCGAGGTGTAGATCAGGTAGACGGGATCGTCCGGACGCAGGGGCCGGACCCGATCACGATCAATCAGATCATGGACGGGACGCATGCTCAGGTCCGCCCGCACCGCCTCGTCCCCCAGATCCACCACCGGGCGGCCACCCGGCGGAAGCTCCCCGAATCCCCGGGGTTCGAGGAGAATTAAGGTCGCATCGCTGTCTTCGAGAATGAAGGCGGTGCGCTGCGGCGGATGCATCGGGTCCAGCGGAACGTAGGCCGCACCCGCCTTGACCACGGCCAGCATTGCTACCAGAAGATCCACCGAGCGCCCGAGGGCCAGGGCCACACGATCGCCCGGTCCGGCTCCCTGGGCGACGAGAAACCTGGCCAGGGCGTTCGCGCGCTGATTCAATTCATGAAAAGTGAGACGCACCAGTCCTTCACGAGCAGCCGGCCGTTGCGCCGAAAGAGTCACCCGCATCTCGAACATCGAAGTGAAGGTCAGTGCCCGCTGCAGGGACAGAGGTGTCTCGGCCTGCGAATTCTCGAGATTATCAACCACTACCGGCTCGGCCAAGGACACAGAACTCCCCACACATTCCCCGATCCGAGATGAGCACTCCCCCCGAATCCTCCGGGTGCTCGATGGACCCATCCTGCAAGCCGGTCAGGAGGCTCGTCCATCCCTTTGACGGCGGGTGACGTTCAGCGACTTCGGCCCCCAGGATGCACCCAGACCTGACCAGGCCGGATACATGGGTTCAAATCGGATACACAGGGAAAAAGTTACGTTAATCATACTGAAACATTACTTTCCGTGCCCGTCCTCTTCGGAGCAGTCATCGACACGCGAAGGTGGCACGCCAGCCGCGACTTCGTAGTACATTTTCTGAGACTTAGTCGCATGTTGTGACTCAGGCCGAACAGGATGATCCATGACCGAGATCGCACCGCCGCCGACGCGCGCAGGCCGGCTGCCCGTTCATGCCTGCGTGCGGTCAGTGACCGGACCATGATCGACCTGAGCGGCTACCTGAGGAAGCTCGACAAGCCGACCGCCACCGGGTCCACGTCCGGCAGCCGACGCCGGTCCGCAACCTCCGGCCCAGGGTCAGACCGGCTTTCCCAGGAACACCGTTGGCCCTGCCTGGCCGGTCAGCAGGACCAGGGCACTGATGCCGGGCTCGTGCGTGCACGGCTGGGCAACTACCAGCGTGCTCTGACCAGCGCCCGCAAGGTCCTGCAGCGCTCCAACCCTGTGCCGGGCATCAGCCCGCTCGGGGCAAGCCTTTTCACCACCACCAACCGCGACGGCGGCGCCGACAATGGCTCCTCCGTAGAACAAGGAGGGGACCTGTGAGCACGAGCACCGGCGCCGACGTCACCTGGCTGGTTGACGGGTTCGCCCAGCGGGTGCCAGGAGTGGCGCACGCAGCTGTGGTCTCGGCCGACGGTCTTCTGCTGGCGGGTTCGGCGGGGCTGCCGCGCGACCGCGCCGACCAGCTCTCGGCGGTCGCGTCCGGCCTGGGCAGTCTGACCAACGGTGCGTCGACACTGTTCACGGCTGGTTCGGTGATTCAGACCGTCGTCGAGATGCAGGGCGGGTTCCTGCTGCTGATGGCCGTCTCGGACGGGTCGTGGCTGGCGGTCCTGGCCGCCCCGACCTCCGACATCGGCCTGGTCGGTTACGAGATGACGATGCTGGTCGACCGAGTCGGACAGCACCTGTCCCCGCAGATTAGGCGCAACGGATCCGGTGGCGCGCTGCCGCAGCGGTAGAGGGAACCGACTCCCGGCGTAGCGGGCGGGTCAGCGACCCGCGGGTGTGGCCGCGCACCGGCGAAGTCTTTCCACCGCTTCCCGGTACATGACCTCCAGGTCCGCTTCGGGTGAGTCCACCCACTCGTCCAGAGTCGCCTGCAGGAGCGCGACCGTCATCTCCGCCAGAACGCGAGCCTCGAACGTGTCTTTCGGTTCTTCGGCGGCGATCAGCCGGGAACGGATCCGCGCGGCGAGTGCATGCGTGTGAGCGTCGGCGGCCTGCCGCAACGCGTCCTCACGCTCGATAAGTCTTCTGAGAGTGGCGTAGTTCTCCATCTGGTGCGGTGTGACCTCGCCCAGGAGATCGGCCGTGAGGGCTGTGAGAGCCGGCAGAGTCGCCTCGACGGCCGACGGCCCCTGGGAACGCCGATCCATTTCACCGATGAGATCGACCAAATCGTGCAGCGCCGCCTCTTCCTTCGACCGGAAGTACCGGAAGAACGTCGCTCGTGAAACACCGGCAGCGGAAGCAATCTCATCCACGGTCGTGCCGGCGAAGCCTCGCTCGTCGAACAGGCGCAGGGCGACTTCGCTGATCTCGGCGGTGGTCTGGCGGCGCCGCCGCTCCCGAAGCGATTCGGCGGGAGAACTGCCTGCAGATGTCACTTCGACCGCCTGCCGGGAACCATGAATTCATAGTACCCATATGAGCTTCGGTCTCATGTTGAGGTTGTGGACCGGCCCGGAAGAAGCGTCGATCCGGGGCTCAAACCCGATCTTCCGGTTCCACCCAGGCGTCCTCGATGGTGGGAATGACGGGTGAGAGGAAGACGTCGCGATGGCGACGGAACTGGCCACGCGCCAGGCTGAACGTCACGAACTCGTTGGCCCGGGTCTCGTCCGGGTCCTCGTCGTCGTGGACGTGGAGCAACCCGTAGGAACCGCGGGCGCGGCGCCCGACCTCGATGAACAGGTTTTCCAGGTGATCGCCGAAAGTGCCCCGATGATTGGTGAAACCACCGACGTGAACGTGAAGCTCGCCGTTGGTCCAGGCGACCTGGGCCAGATACGGCCAGGTCGCGAGTTCCTCCCGCAGCCAGGCCAGCACATCGCGGATGACCGGGTCGTTCTCCGGCAGCGGCCCGGTGTCGTCGTCATCGCCCCAGTCAGCGTTGACGGAGATCCATCCGTGGTACTCGAACATGTCCCGACCGTACGCTCCCACAACCTGATTCGGCGCGGCATTTCTCGCCTGCTCGGCGGCGAAAGCGGTTCAAGACGTCACCGTTGCGGCGATTAGAATGTGCGGGTGGATCTCATCACCGCTACGGTCAACAGCCTGCGGGTCGGCCGGGTCCAGGGACGACGCGTCACCGAGGCCGGTCCGACGGGTGTGCGGATGCCGGTCGTAGCCCGCCTCGGCTTCCACACCATTCGCGCGGGTGAGGGCTGGCTCATCACGAACACGTCGGCCCCCGTTCGCGTGCGGGCGGGGGACGTGATCTATGCGTCCCCGCTGGCCGAGCACGGAATCGCCCGCACGCCATGCTCGCTGGACGAACTGCTCACGATCACGATGGACGACATACCGGCCTCGCCCGCGGCGGCCGACTTCGAGTTCCTGTGTGCCACCTATCCGGCCCAGCCCACCGCGGGCATCGGTCTTCTGCGAAACCTGCCGGACGTCTTCGCCTTCACGCCGGACTATGCCGGACACCCGGGCCTGAGCGCCCTGCTCGCCATGCTCAGCGACGACATGACGCAGGCGGCCCCGGGCAGTGAGGCAGCCCGGAGTGCGCTGATCGACCTCATTTTCGTCCACATCCTGCGTCACCTCCAGCACAGCACCTCCGCAGAAGTGACCGTCGAACCCGGCCTGGCGGAGGTGCTGGACCTGATCCACGATCATCCCGAAAAGCCCTGGACCGTGGACCAACTGAGCGCGGTAGCCAGCATGTCACGCAGCGCCTTCACCCGTCGCTTCGGCACGGTCATGGGTGCACCGCCGATGGCCTACCTGATCGACTGGCGACTGACCACGGCCGCCCGACTGCTGCAGGAGACCGATACGCCGGTGGCTGGAGTGGCCAGGCGAGTCGGCTACTCCACCCCCTTTGCCCTCACGAACGCCTTCCGCCGCAAGTACGGGGTTGCGCCCAGCCAGTACCGGCGGGCCGGCCTGGCTCGGTGACCTGATCTGCATGGTGCGTTCATCGCAGGGTCAACGGCGCACCCGGTAGCGCAGGTGCAGCACCCGATTGCCCTGAACCACATCAGGATCATCCAACAGGTGCTGCGCGGCGACCGACCCGAAGAAGCGCTTGCCCGAACCGAACACGACGGGCACGACGTCCATACGCACCTCATCGACCAGGCCCGCGGCCAGCACCTGGCCACCGACATCGCCGGCGGCAACCTCGACCACACGCTCCCCCGCGAGCTCCTGTGCCCTGGCCACGGCGGCCTGGACGCCGTCGACGAAGTGGAACGGCGCGTTGGTGTCCCAACCCTCGGGTTGCGGTCGGTGCGTCACGACGACCACGTGGTCGATCCCGCTGGGCGGCACCCCGTCCCAGCCGTCGGTCATGTCGAAGACGTGGCGGCCGGCGATGGTCACCCCGATCTGGTCCCAGTACGGCCGGACGTAGTCGTAGGACGTCTGCGACACCTTCAGGAAGCCGCTCTCGTCCAGCGCGACCTCACCGCTGGACAACCACTCGAACAGCGCCCCGGGCTGGTCGTTCTCGTCCGCAATGAAGCCGTCCACCGACATTGAGCCGTACAGGACCACCTTGCCCACGGAGCTCTCCTTTGGTTTGGGTGGCCCAAAACTAGCGGGGCGGCAGGCGTCGCTTCTTGTAAAAAATCAATCGGCCGGCAGCGGCCAGCTGTCCAGCGCGTGACCGGGATGCTCGCGCAGGAACCGCCGCCGGACCTCGGCGTACCGGGTCGGCGTGAGCCCGGTGAACGCCCGGAACTCGTGGCCGAAGTGGGCCTGGTCGAAGTACCCGGCGCCATTGGCGACGTCGCCCCAGTCGATGGGTGCGGCGAAGTCGATCGCGAACAGCGTGGCGGCGAAGCGCTGGGTCCGGGCCAGGCGCTTCGGTGTGACGCCGACGAGCTTTTTGAACCGCTGCGTCAGATGAGTGCTGCTGACCCCGGCTGCCACACTCAGATCACCAATCACCGCCGACCCGCTGGTCGCCACGATGGCGCTGCTCGCATGGCGGACCAGCCCCAGCCCGGGCGTCTCGCGCAGCCATCGCACGAGCTGCTCCTCCAGCAGCGTCAGCATCTCCTGCGGTCCCTGCGCCAGAGCCAGCCGGTCGCGCAGCTCAGCAATGGCGGGACGGCCCCACACCTGCTCCAGCGTCACCGGCCGGTCGCACAGCTCGGCCGCAGGCATCGGCATAAGCGGCGCCAGCCCCCACGCCTTGAAGTGCACACCGACAGAACGGGTCTGGGGCGGGTAGCCGAACTCCAGCGCGCGGGTTGGCGTAGTGACCACGCAGCCGTCGGCGTACTCGGCCGTCTTCAGGTCGGTGCCGGCACGGATGCGCAACGGCGCCCCGAGGTTGACGATGGCAAACGCCCCCGGCATCGGCGGCAGCATCAGCCGGGCGTACGGCGACGCGCCCTCCAGGTAGTAGAGATCGTCGATCAGTCCGTCCAGCGGGGGTCGTGGCCCTCTCGACACATACTCCACGCTCACAGTGTTGCCGACGCCGAAGTGCTGCCCTCGAAGTCGAACCTGGTCGCGGTCGCCTCACCCACCCGCACCTGCTGGCATTCGGCCACTTGACGGCCAGTTCGGCCGGGTTGGCCACCGTCACCAGGATCTTGCCATCGAACGCGTCCGGCTTCTGGTTAGTGGTCCCCCCTCTTGGCCAGCACCAGCTTTCCGGCACCGGCGGCCACGACGTCCCCGCCGGTGGGGATCTTCTCGATGCTGAAGCCCTTGGGCTGCTCGCCCCGGTAGGCGGTCAGCGCGGCTGAGATGAACGTCGTGGCCGAACCGGAAGGAGCAACGTGGACGACCGAGCCGGGTATTCGAACTCGTCGGCAACGCAGCCTTTCCCGCAAGCGGCGGTCCTTCTGCCCGGCTCTGTTCAGAGTCACGACATCGTTTCGCCCGTTCGAGGCAGGGTCATGCGGTGCCTGAGCCTCTTCCCCGTTGCCCTGCCGCCTCAGCGAGCGTCAGGAGCCCGGTCCGCACGTCGTAGGTGTACCCGGAAACCCGGATCGCCGGGGAGACGGCCGGGGAGGCGAGGATGGTCGCGACATCGTGGCGCACGGTCGTAGCGGGTTCGGTGACCGCCGTGGAGAGCAGCGTTTTCTCATCGAACCCGCGGGCAACAAAACCGGCCCGTGTCTCATCGTCGGCCATCAGCCCGGAGCCACAGTCGGTGTGATGGATGAGGAGTAACTCGAACCATTCCGCGTCGGGTGTCTTGGTCTCGTGGAGGTAACTGATCCAGGCCAGGTCATCCAGGAAGGCCTGATTGACCCGACCTCCTACGGTCCTGGCGACGATTGCGTCACCCAGCCCCAGACCCAACAGGGCGCCCGGGTCCACCCGGGGGTCAATACAGGTCAGGACGTAGATCTGCTGGTGGGGAAGAAAGGGGATGCTGGGGACGCGTCCCTTGGCATCGGTAGCGGCGAAGCGACGGTTGTTCTCGAGCAACTGCTCAACATTGGCCATGCCTGCCATCCTGTCCAGGCCGGCGCGACCGGACGAGAGGGTCCTGAGCCACTTCCCGTCAGAGTCCGGCCAGTCGGTCCCGCGCTGCTCCCTCCGGGCGCCGATGAGTGGAGCGGTAGCTGCTGGGCGTGGTACCCAGCTCACGCGCCATGTGTAGTCGAAGGTTCGCGGCGCTTCCCAGCCCGCAGCGCTCGGCCACGCCGTCGATCGTGATGTCGCTGGTCTCCAGCAGTCGTTGCGCCTCCAGGAGCCGCTGGGAGGAGAGCCAGCGCATCGGTGTCATCGCGGTCCGCTGCTGGAAACGCCGGGAGAACGTTCGCGTTGGTAGACCGGCCCGCCGCGCCATCAGAGCCAGCGACAAAGGCTGGTGCATCTGGTCGATGGCCCATTCCATGACCAGTGAGAGTTCATCCTCGGCGGCGTCCCGCTCGCGTGCGGTGCGGTGGGCGTCCTGGGTCTGGCCGCCTGCCCGGTGCGTGGCCACCACCATGCGCCGGGCGATGCCGGCCGCGGCTGCGGCGCCGTAATCCGTGCGGACCAGGTGGAGATAGAAGTCAATGCTGGCTGCCTGCCCGGCGCTGGTCAGGATCTGGCCACCGTCCACGAACAGCACGTCCGGATTCAGGCGCACCGCCGGGTACCGGCGCTGGAACTCCTCCGCCTCCCGCCAGTGCGTCGTCGCCCGCCGCCCGTCCAGGAGTCCGGTGGCGGCCAGGGCGAACGCCCCGACGCACACCGAGGCCAGACGCGTTCCGCGCTCGTACGCGGCACGAAGCGCCGCTGACACGGACGGGTCCGGCTCCAGCGCCGGGTAGTAGCCCGGCAGGATGACGGTATCGGCGGTCAGGAGGGCCTCCAGGCCGGCGTCGGCCTGGACGGTGAATCCCGTCGAGGTGGGGACCGGTCCGGGCGCTGAGGAGCACACCGAGAAGGAGTAGCGCCGGTATTCGTCCCGGAAGCCGAAGACCTGTGCCGCAGTGGAAAGATCGAATGCGACGACCCCGGGAAGCGCCAGGACCAGCACGCGGTGAGGCGAGGAGAATCCCGGCATAGTGCAACGGTACTGCTGATGGTCGGGGAACCGGGCGGGTGGAGCGCTCCTCCTCCGACCGCCGGTCCTCGCCTGTCTCGAACCGAGGAGCTCGTGTGAACGGGCTCGGGCTGTTCGTCTTGACCGAACTGCGCCTCCCTCTCCCGGCCCTTTCGCGCTCGGCGCCGTAAAGAAACCTGTGAAGGACGCCGATAGGCGGGGGTGACGGCGTCGGAGGATGGAGCGACCCACAGTCAGATGTCCGATGAGGATGCGCTCCTGGCGGAGTACGGCCTGCCCGAGCACGCCCCTCAGGAGCAGTTGCGGGCCATCACCCGTGTGGCCGCAGCCGTGTGCGGTGCGAGTTCGGCGGTGGTGAATCTGCTCGGGGGATGCTTCCAGCATCAGGTGGGCTCGGTCGGTTTCGAGGGCTCGCAATCCGACCTGTGCGACTCCTTGTGCGCTCGGGCGATCAACGACCCCACTCTCAGCTATACCCCGGACGCCGCAGCCGACCCGGCTTTCCGGACCAACCCGTGGGTGAACGGGACGATAGCGCGGGTACGTCTGTACGCCTCGGCCCCGTTGATCCTGGCGGACGGGCGCGTGCTGGGCACCCTGTGCGTCTTTTCCACCGAGGCCGGACAGCTGAGCCCCACCCAGCGGGCTGCCCTGGTCGATCTGGCCGACCAGGTCGTCACTCTGTTCGAGCTGGCCCGGGTCTCGCGCGAATCCCGACAGGCCGCCGAACGGGCGCAGCGGCTGGTGGAGGACGCCGAACGGCGCGAGGCGCTAGTCAGTACCGTGCTGGACACCATCGACACTGCAGTGATCGCGTGCGACATGAAGGGCAGTCTGACGCTGTTCAACCGGGCCGCCCGCCAAATGCACGGGATAGACGCCGATGCCAGTCTGACGCCGGAAGAATGGGCCGACAGATACAGCCTGTTCGCCGAGGACGGCATCACGCCGCTCGGGGCCGAAGACATCCCCCTGAATCGTGCCCTGCACGAAGGTCAGGTGGATAACGTGCTCATGGTGATCGCCCCGGCCGGCCGGCCGGCCCAGACGGTGCGGGTCTCAGCGCGGACGCTGCGGGGTGACACCCTGGGTGTCGTGGGAGCCGTGGTCGCCATGACCGATGTGACCCAATTGCGCACGCAGGCCCAGGAACTGGTGCAGGCCCGGGACGAGGCGCAGAGCGCCAACCAGGCCAAATCGAACTTCCTCACCACGGTCAGCCATGAGATCCGCACACCGCTCAATGGCGTCCACGGCATGCTGGAACTGCTCCTGCACGATGAACTGAACGATGAGCAGCGGGAACGGGCGCGCATCGCCCTCCTCAGTGCCCGCACGCTCGTCTCTCTGCTCAACGACATTCTCGACCTCAGCAAAGGCGAGGCCCAGCAGGTCTCCCTGCACCCGCGGGCCATCGATCCGGCCCACCTGGCGCGCGAGGTGATGGATGCGGTCCGGGGCTCCGCGTATCTGAAGAATCTGACGCTGGACGCCGTCATCGACCTAGGCGTCCCGCCGTTGATGTACGCCGACCCCGACCGTCTGCGTCAGATCCTGCTCAATCTCCTCGCCAACGCCGTCAAGTTCACGACCACTGGCGGCGTGGGCCTGTTCTTGTCGGTACCCAGGCCCAGGCACCTGTGCTTCGCCGTCACCGACACCGGTCCCGGCATCAGCGAACAGGAACTCCCGAATCTGTTCCGCCCCTTCCACCAGGGTGCCGCAGGATCCACCCACGGCGGCACCGGCCTGGGGCTGGCCCTGTGCCGCCAGCTCACCGAACTCATGGGCGGCACCATCGACGTGCAGAGCTGGCCCGGAGGCAGCCGATTTACGGTGACCCTGCCTCTGGCGCCCATTCCGATCGACGCACGTACCGAACCGGCTCCCGACCTCACGCACAACCCAAGGCTCCAGGCAGCGATCGAGGCCCAACAACCCCGGCACGCACTACTCGGCCCGCCCCTACCCCGCCTGAACCAGGATGACGTCCCCGCGCAGCTGCCTCCCGAGGAGCCGACTGGCGCGCTACGAGTCCTGGTAGTCGATGATGACGAGGTCAGCCGCATGGTCGCCCGCGGCTTTCTGCGCCAGCTGGGCGCCGAGGTCAGCACCGCCGGCGACGGCCGCGAAGCTTTGGAAATCGCTCTGGAGCAACGGTTCGACCTCATTCTGATGGATCGCCATATGCCCGGGATGGACGGTCTGCAGACCGCCCGCGCCCTGCGTGAACATCCCCAGACCCGCGAGGTGCCGATCATCGCGCTCACCGCAGCCGGGACGAATCAGCGGCAGGAGTGCCTGGACGCCGGCATGGACGACTTCCTCACCAAACCCGTCAGCCGCTCAAGTATCTTGGCAATTCTCGAGAAGGCAGTGTCCCCGGGGTAACTCGCGCTCGGCGCGGCTTCAGCAAGCACGCGAAGCAAGCGCCGGACGGGACGGACCTGGGTTGGCTGGGGCGCAGGGGATGGACCGGCCAGGTGTCAGGGACGTGGCCGGGGCCACATGTGATCATTTGGGCCACCAACACCCCATCTGCTTGAAATAATTTCGTTGTGCCGGATGTCCTCTGCTCGATAGTCCTCCTGACCGGTCTGGGCTTGCTCGCGGTCTCCGTGATGCAGCTTGAGACGAGGCAACTGGTGACCGGCCGCGGCCTGCGCACGGTCGGGGTCGTCAGCCGGCTGAGGCAGTATCGTTCATCCTTTTCCCCGAGCCAGACCATGTACGAGCCGATGATCCGCTTCGTCGATCGCCAGGGGGACACGTACGAGGTTCCGTGCGGGCACAGCCTGCCAACGCCCAATGTTCGGCCGGGCGTGGGTAGCCGCGTGGAACTGATGTACCTTCCGGAGGACCCGGCCGGGGCGTACTGGCTGCCCGCCCCGGGCCACGAACTCGTCGGCTTCGTGCTTCCGCTGCTTGCTGGTGTGGTCTGCGTCGTGGGCTCCGTCATCGCATACACCCACCTCAGGTAGCGATCCAGGCGCACTCCCTCCGCTCACCCTAAAGGGGCTCTGCACGGAAAAGGCCTTCCATCAGGAGCGGCTGCCTCACTGCGACCTTCAGCCCGCCTATGACGCGGACGCACCGACCACGGGCCCGGGGATGCTGACCGACCTGCTCGGGATCGGGAAGATCGGCTCACAGCCCAGGACCGACTACGTCTTCAAGCAGGCCGAGGTTTTGCTGGCCGAGCGCTGGGTCACCGGGCCGGTCCGGGCCGCGGTCTATGACGCGCTGGCGACCCTCCCCGACGTCGAGGTGGTCAAGGGGGTGAAGAGCATCACCGGCCAGTCCGGGGTGGCTCTCGCCTATGTCGACACGGATCACTACCGGCACGAACTGCTGATGGACCCGAAGACCTACGACTTGCTGGGAACTCGCGAGATAACCTTGTGCAAGCTGGACAACCTGGCCGCGGGCTCGGTGATGGACGAACGCGGCATCATGAACAGCCAGGTCGTCCCCACTCTGGGTGTGCGCCCGGACGGAACCAGCCGAAAGGTCATCATGCCCAAGCCGGACGACGACCCCCGGTAATCCCGCACCAGCAGAACGACTCCAAGGCCCGCAGCGTCATCAAGGGGCCGCCGTACAGGTCCGGGGAGCCCCACGGCCCGTTCTCGGATCCTGGCCGTCCGGCACCGCCGTCGCAGGCCCGGAGCTCACGGCTGAGGTGTGTCCTTCTTCCAGGTCAGCGTCACCTTGATGGTCGCCTCCCCCTGCTGCTTGGCGAAGAACCAGGCATTCACCTCGCCCGCGATCTTCACCCCCAGTTCCAGCTGCAGCTCGTCCGGCTCGACTTTCTCCCGCATTGCCTGGGCCACCTGCTGAGCCGCCGCCGTGATGCCGGCCAGCTTGCCGGCCAGGCGTCCGCCCTCGTGCACGACGTCGCCGCCACCGTGCGAATCGACCAAGGTTGAGTTCTCGAACTCGAACATGACCTCCGAGCCGTCCTCCAGCTGGTACCGCATTAGCTCCGCCATGCCGCTCCCTGCCCCGGTGACACGAAACCACGAATATGGCACAGAACCGCCAGTGTTCGCTCGTCACGACATTTCGGGACCGCGCCGACGCGAGCCGGCCGGTATCGATGGCCGGATGCTTCCGGCCCACCGGGGGCGTCCTCAGCCAGTTCACAGGAAACGTAACAAAAGCGACCTTTTACCACAGTGTCCGAATACTTACTCTGAGGCACGTACGACCCTGACCGTACGAGGCACCACCTGCTGTCGACCGGCGATCCCGGTGGACTGCGTCCTGGTGCCCAGAAGGAGTGCCCAGATGAGTACCCTCTCCCATTCCCGGCGACCCCGATCGGCCGCCCGGTTCGCCATCCTCCTGATCAGTGCGCTCGCCCTGATCGTGACCGGCTTCTCGGCGGGCTCCGCCCAGGCCGCCGGCTACGTCCACAGTTGTGCCACCTCAGCGAAGCGAGGACAGGCAACGTGTTTCGCCTTGCGTCGCACCGATATCAGTGAGCCCTCGGCCCTGAAGGCCGACGCGATCGCACCGAACGCCACCCCCTCCGGCCTGAGCCCGGCCAGCCTGCAGTCCGCCTATGCCCTGCCCTCCAGTACCAACGGGTCCGGGCAGACGGTGGGCATCGTGGACGCCTACAACGACCCGAACGCCGAGGCCGACCTGGCGGTGTACCGCACGCAGTACGGGCTCCCGGCCTGCACCACGGCCAACGGCTGCTTCAAGAAGGTCAGCCAGACCGGCTCGACCACCAGCCTGCCGGCCAACAACTCCGGCTGGGCCGGCGAGATCGCCCTCGACGTCGAGATGGTCAGCGCGATCTGCCCCAACTGCAAGATCCTGCTGGTCGAGGCCACGTCGGCCTCGATCGCCAACCTGAGCACCGCCGAGAACGAGGCGGTCACGCTGGGCGCCAAGTTCGTCTCCAACAGCTGGGGCGCCACCGAGTCCAGCTCCTACAAGTCCTACGACACCTCCTTCAACCACTCCGGCGTGGCGATCACCGCCAGTTCCGGAGACGACGGATACGGCGCGGCCTGGCCGGCCACCGTCCCGACCCTGACCGCGGTCGGCGGGACCAGCCTGACCAGCTCGACCACAGCCACCCGGGGATGGACCGAGACCGCCTGGTCCGGCGCTGGTTCCGGGTGCTCGAGCGTGGAGACCAAGCCGAGCTACCAGAGCAGCGTCACCACCGGTTGTAGCAAGCGGGCCGAGGCCGACGTCTCCGCGGTGGCCAACCCCAACACCGGGGTGGCGGTCTACCAGACCTACGGAGCCAGCGGCTGGACGGTCTACGGCGGGACCAGCGTGGCCTCACCGATCATCGCCTCGGTCTACGCCCTGGCCGGCCCGGTGGCCAGCACCGTGATCGGGCCGTCGCTGGCCTACGCGCACCCGTCCTCGCTGTTCGACGTGACCAGCGGCAGCAACGGATCCTGCTCGACCAAGGTGCTCTGCACCGCCGGCACCGGATGGGACGGCCCGACCGGGCTGGGGACGCCGAACGGGATCGGCGCCTTCTAGCCCCTCTCCCCCACCAGCGCCGCTCGGTGTCCCGTGTCACCGGACACCGAGCGGCGTATCCCCGCGGGTCATGGACCGGTCGGCCCGGGTTGATCCTGCTCAACGAAAACAACTACCGCTGACGGCCCACCGCATCACTCAGCCCCGCCACACCAGCTAGTACAGCCGACGTCAGCTCACCTTTCGGCGGAGGCGATCTCCTGCGCGATCAGCTCGGCGCCCCGCTCCGCGATGGCCACGATCGTGGCTTGGGGAAGGGTGCGGGTGATGCGCGGCATGACCGAGGCGTCGGCCACCCACAGGCCCCGCAGCCCGTGGACCCGCAGCCGGGCGTCCACCACGGACGTCTGGGCGTCCGTCCCGATCCGGGCCGTCCCGGCCGGGTGGTAATACGTGGCGAGGGTCGCGTCGATGAAGGCGTCCAGGGCGGCGTCGTCGGCCGGTTCCGCCAGCATGGGCTCCAGAAGTCCCTTCAGCGCAGGGCTGTTCAGCAACCGCATCCCGGAACGGACGCCGTCGCGCAGCCGGCGCCGGTCGGTGGCCTCCGTGAGGTAGCGGGGGTCCACGACGACCTCGTCCGTCGGGTCGGCCGAGCTCAGCCGTACCGTGCCGCGGCTGTCGGGGTCGACCAGTCCGACCACCCAGGCACCGCTGGGCCCCTCGAAGGCGGGCAGGCCCGCGTGCTGTCCCAGCATCGCCAGGCCATAGACCAGTTCCGGCGGCGCGTCCGGGTCGGCAATGCGCGCGGCGGAGGGGATCAGCGCGGCAACCTGGGCCAGGGTCGAGAGCGGACCGCGGCGCATCAGCTCGTAGTCGGCCTGCGCGTCAGCACCGCCATAAGAACCGGGCAGCAGTGAGGGGTCGGCCATGAATGGCAGGGCGACGGCCGGGTGGTCCTGGAGGTAGGAGCCGACGGCCGGCAGGTCCCGGGCCACGGCGATGCCGTGCTCGGCCAGGTGTGCGGCCGGACCGAGGCCGGACAGCATCAGAACCTGCGGGGTGCGCAGGGCTCCGGCGGTGACGACGACGCCCGCGGACGCCAGAAGTTCCTGGGCCGACCCGTCCTGGCTGACGATCCGGACGCCCACGGCCCGCTCGCCGTCCAGCAGGACCTGGGTGACGCGGGTGTTGGTCAGAATGCTCAGGTTGGCCCGGTCGCGGGCGGGGTCCAGGTATCCGTCCACGACGCTGTGACGGCGCCCGTCACGAATATTGCTGGGAGCCAGTGAAATTCCGGTCCGCTGGTCCCTGCTCAGATCGGTACTCACGGCCCAGCCCTGCTCGCGAGCGGCCCGGACGAAGGGCAGCGCTAGAGGATGCAGATGCCGGGGACCGGAGATCGCCATCGGGCCACCCGAGCCGTGGGTACCCGAGGACCCCAACTCGTGATCCTCGATGCGGGCGAACAGCGGCAGGACGCTCGTGGCATCCCAACCCTCGGCGCCATCCGCGGCCCAGCCGTCGTAGTCGGCGGGGTGAGCCTGCAGCCAGCCCATGCTGTTGATGCCGCTGCCGCCGCCCAGGCCGGTGCCGGTCACCAGCGGCACCACCCGCCCCGAAACGGCCTCCTGCGGCGTGGTCGGCGAGGCCCAGGCCCGCTCCCCCATCGCCGCCAGGGCTCCGTACCCAGGAACGGTCAGCTCCTGCGGCAGACCCCCGTCCCCAGTCTCCAGGAGAGCCACGCGCAGCCGGGGGTTCTCGGACAGACGGGCGGCCAGCACACTCCCGGCGCTTCCGGCCCCCACGACGACAACGTCGAAGTTCTGATTCGTGGACATGTCCAGCAACCTACAACACGACGGAACGGTACCGTTCCGACCCTAACCCACCGAGTCCCGTCATCCATCGAACCCGTTTGGTTAGGGTCCGTGCATGAGCCGACCCCCCGCCGGAGCCGCCGTCCACCGCGCCGACGTCACCGAGGCCATCCGGGCCGCTGTGCTGCAGGAACTGGCCACCGGTGGGTACGCGCGGGTCTCGATGGAGGCGGTCGCGCGCCGGGCCGGGGTCGGCAAGGCGGCCATCTACCGGCGCTGGCCGTCCAAGCTGGCGCTGATCGGCGACGTGATCGGTGACGTCCTGGTCCAGCCGGGTCCCCCGACCGGCCATGACCTGCAGACGGATCTGCGCTCGCTGATGGAGTCCTTCGCCGGCCTGCTGGCCACCCCCGACCTGCCCGCCATCATGGCCGACCTGGCCTCGGAGGCCCTGCGCAACGGCGATCTGTCCGAGCGGATCACCGCCACGGTCGGCACCCCGTTCGGCCAACGGACGCTGGAGGTGGTGGACCGGGCCGTCGCCCGCGGCGAACTGTCGGCCGATCTGCACCGCGAGGCCGCGCTCGACCTGACCGTGAGCTGCTTGTACTGGCGCGTCGTGGTGCGCCGCAGCACGCTCGAGCCGGCCGACCTGGACCGCTTCGTCGCAACCGTGACGGCGGGCCTGAAGGCGCTGTGACTCGCCGCTGGTGACACGAAGTCCTACTGGAAATGTCCATCGTCAAGCGGGTTTACGATAGCTGCATGACCCAGAAGGCGAGCGCCGCAACCCAGCGCAGGTCGGTCGGGCGCCAACTCAAGGCCGCCCGCGAGGCCTTTCACGCCGACCGCCTCGAGAAGGAACTACCCATCACCGAGGCGGCCGCCGCCCTGCGCGTCAATCCCCGCACCATCCGCCGGCTCGAGAACGGCGAGGTAAAACCCAACTACACCCTCGTCGAAAGCGCCTGCCGTCTTTACCGGATCGCGCCTGAGACCACGTCCCGCATCCTGGAGATGGTGGACCAGGCTGATGAGGACGAATGGCACGAGCGCTACCGCCAGGACATCGCGCCCTGGCTGGTCCAGTTGCTCGACCTGGAGGCCGTCGCCGACCGGATCCACATCGTCGGGCTGCTCGTCCCCGGCGTCTGCCAAACTCCCGCCTACGCCACGGCTCTTGCCTCCAAGAACCCTCACCACGTCGACGATCCCGGCTATGCCCGCCGAGTGGCCGAGATTCGCGGGCGTCGCGCGCAGAACGTGTTCGGTCGCCAGGGCAGTGAGGTCTGCATCGTGCTGGACGAGGCGGCCCTCGTCCGGCAGATCGGAGGCCCCGAGACCATGGCCAAGCAGGTAGAGCACCTTCGCGCCCTGGACGCCAGGCCCAACGTCTCCATCCGCGTTCTGCCCTTCACCGCGGGCGCCACAGCTGCGAACAAGGGCGGCTTCACGATCCTTGAGTTTGATGACGCTCGAGAGCCTGACCTTGCGTACGTGGAGACCCATCTGTCCGGGCAGTACTCGGTGAAGACGGCCGTGCTGGACGAGTTGAGGGCGCGGTGTGCGAGCCTGATGACTCAGGCGATTCACCTCAAGGAGTACAAGCGATGAGCACCGACGGCATCACCTGGATCAAGGCCACCAAGTCCGGAGACTCCGGCGACTGCGTCGAGCTGGGTGTCACGGCAGGTCAGACCTCGGTTGTCTACCTCCGCGACAGCAAGAACAAGAACGGCGCCGTCCTGACCTGCACCAGCGCCGGCGTTGCCGCGTTCATCGACGGCGCCAAGAACGGCGAGTTCGACACGCTCCTCGGCTGACGCCACCGGGCAATCTCAGCCCCGGCGGTGGCTGAGGAGATCGGCCACCGCCTGCGGAACGTTGGGGCAGCGGTCGACGCCGCCCGAGCCGACCGCAGAAGTCCTCCAGTCTCACCCGCCCCGCCGTTGACGATCATCGACTGGCACGGGAGCGACAAACATCCACAATTGTCTGGCATGGGACTGATGCGAGGTACCCCCCTGTGGGCCCGGGTCGCCGTAGGCTTTTCGATCCTGACCTTGGTGTACCTCCTGGTCGACGCAGTCGATCAGGGCGCCCCTGGGCATCACAAGGGCCTCGCAGACCAAGCCATCGAAGCCGTCATGCGAGCCGCGATCATCTCCCCATGGGTCATCGTCTACCCCATCTACCAAGGCCGTCGGGCGGCCCGGGTCACGCAAATCAAAGACCCTGATGAGCTCAGGACCGTCATCCGGGCCAGCACCCGAGGACCAATTCCGGCCGATCCCCGGCTCCGGCAAGCAGCCCGTGTCTGGGCCAAAGATCAGCTCGAACAGCGACAGACGACGCGTCCTTTTGCCGTGTTCTTCGTAAGCCTGTTCGCCGCGGCCTTCGCAGCCGCAGCCATCTTCTGGTCTCCGTGGTTCGTCGTTCCTGTGCTGGTGCTGCTGGCGCTGATGGCCGCGATGTGGATGGCGCCCCGTCGGATGCAGCGCCGAATCGATCTCCTCGCTGAGCCCGACCGCGACCGGGTCTCTCCCAACTCCGGCGGCCAGCCCTTGGCCATCCGTTCTCCAGCAATAGGGCCGCCGAACCGCCCGAACACCCCGTCCTAAGGTTCCTGTGATGAGATTTCAGCAATGGACAGTAGGCAGTTCAGCGCCCAGACCAATACCTGGATCCTAACCGCCTGCTACCGGTCCGGCCGGAACGACGCTGCACAAGATCCACGAACGCCTCTGGGCCACAGACCCCCCGCACCCTCGCCGCCGAGGTGGTGGAGAGCGCCGTGCCAGATCTTGATCGAAACATGGACACCGGACATAGCTGCTAGACGGTCGTGCTGTCCCTCGATAAGGCAGGGCACCAACGGTGGTGGCAGCCAGAAGGACGAGACGGGCATCCTTCGATGTGAGGACGACGCCGGACTCCTGGACGTCCGACGCCGTCCTGACATTTCAGATGCCGACGCTCAACTGCTCTGCGCGATCATCGCCGCGATTTGCGAGATGACCAGTATGAATCCGGAGAACATGAGAGCCAACATGGCGACTGCGACCATGGCCAGAATTTCTTTCCAGAAGGCCAAGACCAGCCAACAGAGGGCCAAGCCGATCAGGAGCGCACGCGCCCCGTTCACGATTGCCCCTGACAGATGCCACCGTCCGGCGTAAGCTGGACCGTGGATTTCGGCTTCCGATGATACGAGATCTGTTCTGCGACGCGCGAGCGGTGCAACGCTCGCGCGTCCGCATTTTGTGCAGCCACTGTGACCCTCCAGTCATCAACTCCTATCGAGATTCCGGTGACGCGCGCGCTTACCTCATGGTACGAACTGCTGTGAAGCGGGCATATAGTTAGGGCCGTTCTGCTGAACTACGGCCAGTCGTTTACTCCCCCACGGTGGTTGGTCCTGGCGCCAAATTTGAGCGGTGATGAAGAAAATGGACGATCGCATCAAGTTTGCTCAAGTCCTGCGCGACCTCATGGACGCTCAATACAAGAGAAATCGCGGAACACTCGCCAAACGCGTGCACATGAGCCCTTCGGCGCTGTCCCAGTACACCGCTGGGCGCGCCACTCCCACACTGGAATCACTGGCTTTACTGGCCGACGCTCTCGGTGTCAGCCTCGATTACCTGGTCTTCGGGCGGGAGAGCACACCGCGCACGCCAGAGGTGGGCTTCCTGGCCGGGCATCTGGAACTTGCCATCCGGGACGCAGAAACTAGGGGCGCAGGAATTTACGACCTGGTGTCACGGACGGGCGCAATGCTTGGCGACAAAATTCTCGCAACCGTTCGAGAGATTCAAGCCGAGCAGACGGCCCTGGGCGGGGTCTTGACGCCGGAGGAGGTCTCCGTGGTTGAAGCCTGCAGTCGGCACACCACCATCGTCACCACTGTTCTGGACACGGAGGTCCTGCTGCTTCGCAGTGACAGCGACCAGCAGCAAAACGCCCCCGGTCAGTTCATGGAGGCACTCACTCGCAACCTCGACGCCGGCTATCGCTACGACTACGTGATTCCCGCCGATCCGGCGCTCGACGCTCCAGCCTCCGCGCTGCTGGAGTCGGCACGTAGACACTCCCGAAAAGACGCGGCCAGCCTGCGGGAAAATTTGCGGATCTTCCGGGTAGCCACGTCCTGCGTGCCCGGCTTCGTTCTCTACGAGCTTTTTCCTGGCATGTTGCGACGCTACGACGCTTCGCTAGCCGACAGAATCGATACCTTCTTGCACCGTGACCCCGATGACGACAACATCGCCCACTGTGCGACCATCGAGCCCGCCAGTCGTAGTCACCAGACGTACGCGCTGCTCGAGAGTGAGCGCGTCGCACGTTTGTTCGATGAGGTGACTCGACGGCGGGCAAACCATTTCGACGGGGCACTGCATCTGGTGTGAGCGAGGACGTACTTGAAGTCATTCGGAGTCGTTGTGGCCGAGATCGTCTCGGTACGGCCCCATCCCCATGGCGATCACATTTTCCTGGCCGACGTCCGATACAAGACACCTGAGGTGGACGGCGTGCGTCAGGTGGTCTTCGGCGGTCACAGCTATCTGTGCCCGGGCGATCTAGTACCTGCTGCCCCTCCAGGGTCGCGCCTGGACCGTAGCCAGAACAAGCGGCACAAGCTGCGACAAGAGTCGTTCCGGGGTGAGAGTTCGTTCGGGATGCTCTGCAGTTCGCAAGAGCTTGCCTGGACGGACGACGGCCCCGACGAGGTGGCAGTCCTCCTGCCCAGCGTCTATGTCGGCATGAATCTGGACGACGAGCGTCACCCTCTGGATCTGCTTGATCCAGCACGCGAGCGGTACCTGGAAAAGCATCCTTTTGCGGACATGTTCAACAGCAGAATGGCTATTCTGTAGTCCTGGCAAAGGTCACAGCTGGAACGTTAGAAACTCGCGAATTCGTCGAGAGCAGCAATCTGGATCATGGAGCGGGTAGCACCTACCGGTGGGAATCATTACAGCACAGGTGCGTTCCAAGCCTCCGTGAGCCGAAGTTTCTGAGTGGACAGGACGCTGTACCCAAGTTCGCCCGCGACCGTACTCGACGAATGAAATTCAGAGGGTGGCGTGCCATCACGCACCGGACACACTGCACCGGCGGGACGCCATTCCCGGAGCAGCCGTCTTGAGCAACACGGCGCCTTCTCCTGTGTCAGCGGCGCAATCTGGCGCTCCGGCAGTCAGGACCGAGTCAGCTGAGCGTCACATTCCTTGCTCTCGTATGCCTATCAGGAAGCAAACCGTTGACGCGGCCGACCTGGACGGCAGCCATCCGTGGACGGCGCGATTCTGGCCTGCACCAGCACGGGGATCACCGCGTTCATCGACGGCTCCAAGAACTGCGGGTTTCGAGATGCTCCTCAGCTGACACGAGGGCGGTAGCAGCCCTGCCGGTCGGCTGACGAGATCAGCCACCGTCTAAGAGACGGATTGTACTCGGCGTTAGATGAGCTCTTCCGGCAACGGGTAGCTCGCTGAATTGTGGCACTGTTCTTGTAAACGGAGAAATGTTCGTTGACGGACATTTCACCTATCCGGGACCGACCTGAGAGCCAAGCTAAGATCGTCAGGACTTCGTCACGATCGCCACCGAAATCCACCCCAAGGGCCCCGGGCCAGCAGTCGATCTCGCGTCGCGCAAGCCGATCGAAAAGGTCTTCCAGCCCTTCGCCGACCAGCGTCCTCCCACCCACCGGTGTGCGATTGCCGACTGGCGCAGAGGCGGCCAACATCAACAATTGCCTATTACGCGACGACTGGATCTAGCACTCCCCCATGGGTGCGGATCGCCTTTGCAATTTTGGTTGTAGCCCTAAGAGCCTTCCTGTGCGGCCTGGTCGACCACATCGTCTTCCAGACGTACCAGGAGGACCTCACCGACATCATTGTCGGATCCGTTGGGGGGCGTGACCATTGGCCCCTGCGTGGTCGTCTTCTCCATCTGCTACAACCGTCGAGCGGCCCGGGTCACGCAGATCGACAACCTTGACGAGCTCGAGACCGTCATCCGAGCCAGTACCCGAGGGCCGATCCCGGCCGATCCCCGGCTCCGGCGCGCAGCCCGGGACCTGGCCGAAGACCAGCTCGAACAGCGCCTGATGACGCGTCCTTTCGCAGCGTTCTTCGTAGCCCTGTTCGCCGTGGCCTTCGCAGCCGCGGCCATCTTCTGGTCTCCGTGGTTCGTCGTTGCTGTGCTAGTGGTGCCGGCACTGATTGCCGCGATGTGGATGGCGCCTCGTCGCCTGCAGCGCCGAATCGATCTCCTTGCCGAGCCCGACCGCTACCGGATCTCCCCCAGCTCCGGTGGCCGGCCCTAGGCCATCCGCCTCAGGACCCCACGTCCAGCCGTTCCTGTGATGAGATGTCGGCAATGGACAGCAAGCAGCTCAGCGCCCAGACCGACACCTGGATCCTGGCCTGCCTGGCCACCGGGCCGGCCGGGATGACGCTGCGCGAGATCCGCGAACGCCTCTGGGCGCAGATCCCCGCGGATATCCGCTCCTCCTGGGAAGTCCTCCTGGTCGGCGACCAGGTCAGCCGCTCGCTGCACCAGCTCGCCCACGAGGGTCTTGTGCGGCACGACAAGTACGCGATGCGCTGGCAACTGGTCACCCGCGATCAGGACGTGACCGCGCCGCCGACGCGGGCGGTACCCGACGGCGAGCAGGATCAGCTGTTCGACATCTGAACCTTTCACGGACATCGCTTCCCGGAGCAGTGGCCAGGTCAGGCGACCCGTGTTGGGTGGCGCCGACGCGGTGATCGCACGTGGCTTCGGCTGACCAGGCTCAGCTACCAGTGTGATGTCCCTCGCCAGAGCGGACAGGGCGCGAACCCCGAAGTAAGGTTCCATGGAACATAAATGTTGACTTCAAGCGTCAAGGACCATGGACCTTCTGATCGGCCGCGACCGCGAACTTGAGGCACTCGGACGCCTTCTGGCCTTCCCCGACAACCAGGGCAGGGCCGTGCTGCTGTCGGGTGCGCCGGGCATCGGCAAGACGGCCCTGGCAGAGGAACTGGCTCGGCGTGCCCAGGCGGCCAAGACCACCGTCCTGCGGACGACGGGCAGCCCAGCAGAGTCGCAGTTGCCGTTCGCCGGCCTGCACACGCTCCTCGCCGGGCGGCTTCAGGATCTGAACGGGCTGGCACCTCAGCGCAGGCAGGCGCTGCTGTCCGCCTTCGGTCTGGCGGAGACCGACCAGGCGCATCCCGAGCCGTTCCTCATCGGGTTGTCCATCCTGGACCTGCTCGGTGCGCTGTCCGCCGAGGCGCCGGTGCTGATCCTGGTCGAGGACGTCCACTGGCTCGATCCAGAGACCACGCAGGTGCTGGCTTTTGTCGCCCGCCGTCTGCACGACGATCCGGTCATGCTGCTGGCCACGATCCGACCCGGTTATCGCAATGCGCTCGTCGACACCATCCACGAGGTCATCGAGACGGGCCCGTTGAGCCACGAGGCAGCCGCGCGGCTCTTGGACCGGGCCAACCCCGTTCTGCCCGCCGCCGCACGCTCGCGGGTGTTGCGCTGGGCCCAGGGAAATCCCCTGGCCCTTCTCGAACTGCCCCACGCCGATGTGGATTACCTTCCCGGGCCGGTGCCGATGACCGCCCGACTGCAGCAGACCTTCACGACGCGCTCGCTGGCCCTCACTGCTCCGGTCCGGGCCGCCCTGCTCGCGGCGGCGCTCGACGAGCGGGCCGACCTGGCCGAGGTCCTCGCGGCTGCCGGCGCAATGACCGGCATCGCCGTGGACGAAATCGACTTGGCGACAGCCGTCACCGCCGGGCTCATCCGTCTCGACGAGAACGGCCTGACTTTCCGGCATGCTCTCGTACGCGCGGCCGTTTTCGAGGAGGCCGACGGTGAACAGCGACGCCAGGGCCACCTTGCCCTGGCCGAGGTCCTGACTGATCAGCCGGAACGGCGGGCTTGGCATCTGGCCGCGATCACTCCCGCTCCAGACCGGGGTCTGGCCGATGAGCTGGAGCAGATGGCTGGCGGCCTAAGACGCCGGGGAGGCCTGTCCGTGGCCCTCGCAGCCCAACGTCACGCGATCAGGCTCAGCGCAAGCGGGCCCGATCGCGTGCGCCGCCTGCTCGACGGTGGCGAGTTGGCCTTCCAGCTCGGGGAACGCCAGTTGCTGGACCACATGCTGTCGGAGGTGGACCAGGAGCAGATCGGGCCCGCCGAGGCGGCCAAACTGGAGTACCTGAGCGAGATCTTCGACTTCAGACCGTGGACCGCGCAGACGATCCTTGCTGCCGTCGACCGGGCGCGAGCGTCCAGCGGCGCCGGGTACCCGCAGGCCGCGCTGGCGCTGTTGCGCAGCGTTGTGGCCAGGGCCAACCTGCAGGGTACCGACGAACACGTACTGAGCCAGGTGACCAGGACCCTGGATGAGCTCGACCTGCCGCCGGATCTGCCCGCCTCGCTTCTGGTGTACGCGTACGCCGCCCCCGTCGAGCGGGGAGCCTTTCTCCTCAAACAGCTACGAGCGGTCCTGCCCGGGACCACCGGCGGCACACAGTTGTACGAGCTGGCGATGGCGGCCGGTCCGGTCGGTGACAGCCATCTGCAGGTCTCGGCGATGACGGCTGCGGTCGAACAGCTGCGCCGCGCCGGACAGGTCGCCACCCTCGCTCCCGCCCTGTGGGCGCTCGGATCCGCTCAGTACTTCACCGGTGACTGGCCTTCCGGAGCGATGGCAGCGGCCGAAAGCGCCCGACTGGCAGACGACACCGGGCAGCCGCTCTGGGCATCAGCGAGCTTACTGAGTGAGTCGCTGTTCGCGGCCGGGCGCGGTGACACTCAGCAGGCCTCGGCGCTGATCGACCAGGCGATCGGGGCGATGCCGCTGTTCGGGCCTTCCCAGGTTGTGCGCGCCCAGGGAATGGTTGCGCTCGGCGAGGAACGCTACGACGAGGCGTATACCATTTTTGCCCGTCTCTTCATCCGTGATGACCCGGCCTACCATTCGACCTTGCGGTCCTGGGTCATTGTCGAACTGGCCGAGGCCGCCGCCGCGACCAGCCGGCACACGCAGGCCTTGGCACTGCTGGCCGAGCTCGTCGAGCAGCTCGAGGTCAGCCCTTCACCGCGTCTGCACGCGAGTATGGCCGCCGCCCAAGCCTTGCTGGGCGACGACGAAAACCTGTTCGTCGCGGCCACCGGACCCGAAATGGCAACAGCGTGGCCGTTCATCTGGGCCCGCGCCGAGCTCGCCTACGGCGCGTGGCTGCGGCGCCGACGGCGCATCGCCGACTCCAAGATCCCCCTGCGGGCAGCGCGCGAGCAGTTCGACCGGCTTGGCGCGGCCCCATGGGGTCAGCGGGCCCGGCGCGAACTGCGCGCCGCCGGCGAGCGCAGCCCGGATGCTGCTTCCGGACCCACTGACATCCTTACGGTGCAGGAATTGCAGATCGCCACCCTGGCCGCTCAGGGGCTCACCAACCGGGAGATCGGCAGCCGGCTGTTCCTGTCCCACCGCACGGTCGGGACCTATCTCTACCAGGTCTTCCCGAAGCTGGGCATTACCTCTCGCCAGCAGCTGAGTGCGGCTCTGGGCCAAAGGCAATGACCTCGGTGGAAGCCGGCCACGTGTCGGGGCCGGTAGGGCTCGGGGACGATCAGTGCCAGCGTCTGCCCGATCGCCTGTTCGGGCAAGAATCCCAGCAGAGCCTGAGCTTCCGGGTTCCAGGACGTGATGTGCCCGGTTGAGTCGGTCGTGATGACAGCGTCACCGGCCGCCGCGACCACATCGGTGAAGAACATGCTCACCGCTTGGCCACAGCCGCATTGGCCTTCAATTGATCGGCGTTCTGGCGCACCACGAAAGTGGGCTGGCCGGCGTCCAGGCGCCAGCTCTCAGCCAAAGGACCTAGGTCGACCGCGTCGAATCCCAGTTCGTCATACAGTCCAGCGACGAACGTGCGGGCACTCACGTCGTCACCGGCCAGGCCGAGTGCGCGGCGGTCGCGCGTTCCGGCCGGGGTACCATCCGTCGGGATCTTGCCGGCGTCGATGTGGTTGAACGCGCGTACCACCTTGCTGAGAGGTAGGTGTTCCTGCAGCAGGCCGGGCACCGTGATCGTGCCGTCGTCGATGCGCGTCACGTGGCCCAGGCGGTCGGGAAAGTAGTTGCAGGTGTCGATGACGATCTTCCCGGTCAGAGGTGCGACCGGGACGGCCTGCGTAGCAGGCAACGGGATAGCCACGACGGCGTACTGGCCGGCTGCGGCGGCCTCCTCGGCCGTGGCTGCGCGGGCGCCGGGACCCAGGTCCTCCACCAAGGCCGTCAATGTTTGCGGGCCCTGCGAATTGGCGATGACGACCTGGTGACCTCTCGCCAGCAAGGCGAGCGAGAGGTTTCGGCCGATGTTGCCGGCTCCAATGATGCCGAAAATAGCCATGCTTGATCCTTCCGAGGTCGAGAGATTCCAAAAATAAGGACCGGGCACTACCGGGGGACCCGTCATACGACTTGACTTCCAACCCACGTCCAATTGACCGATGCTGCCTATGAACGGGCCACCTGCACTGTGACGTAAATCTGGCCGAGACCCCGGCCGGTTGAGCTAGCCTCCATCGATGTGATCCTTGTTTCCGAAGACGATCTCAGCGATCTGCGCAACCGTCTGCAGGCCACCCGCTGGCCTCAGCCGTGGCCGGGTACGGGCGACCTGGCCTGGACGGCGGGCACTCCCGCCGGTGAGCTGCGGCGGCTGGCCGAGTACTGGGCCGATGGCTACGACTGGCCCTTTCACGAGGCAGCGATCAACGCCCTGCCGTGGCACAGCGCCGTCATTGATGCCGTACCGGTTCGGTATCTGCGGTTCGAGGCCCGCCGCAGCGGCGCCCTGCCATTGCTGCTCACCAACGGCTGGCCCAGCAGCTTCTACGAACTCGTGGGACTCGCCCGTCGGCTGAGCGAAACGTTCACCGTCATTGTCCCCTGCCTACCGGGCTTTCCGGGCGCGCTGGTGACAGCGGTGTCCATGCCCACGCACGAACTGTGGTATCGCCTCATGAGCGAGCACCTCGGATTCGCTCGCTACGGTGCGCACGGAGGAGACCTCGGGGCAGGCACGACCGCGCGGCTGGCCCAGGCCCACCCCTCTGCGGTCACCGGCATCCATGTCATGTCCGTTGCCGACCCGGTGCGCTACGACCTTGACTCCCTCAGCGACGAGGAGCGCACCTACCTCGCCGAGGTGGCGGCCTGGTTCAGCGCCGAAGGCGCTTACGAGCACCAGCAGATGACCCGGCCTACGACACTCAGCTACGGGCTGTCCGACTCCCCCGTCGGCCTGCTCGGATGGCTTCTGGAGAAATACCACGCATGGGGAGCCCGGTTTGACGACGACGCCATTCTGACCCAGGCCTCGCTGTACTGGCACACCAACACTATCGCCACGTCGTTCCGGCCCTACTGGGACTACGCCGAAGGCCGGACCGAACGCGTCCTCCGTGTGGATGTTCCAACCGCTGTGGCTGTATTTCCCGGCGACCTGACTCAGCCGCCGCGAAGCTGGGCCGAACGCTCCTACAACGTCGTGCGATACACCCGCATGCCACGGGGAGGGCACTTTTCGCCGCACGACGAACCCGACCTGCTCGCGGCGGATCTCACCGAATTTTTCGCCGACCTGGCCTGAGAACGAGCACGATGCGGCGCAACTGCCAACTGCCGTCGATCAGTTCACGATCAAGGCCAGCTTGCCGCTCGGGTGAGGTCCGATCAGCACCTCAACAGCCGCCGGGGCCTGGCCGAAGGCAAAGGTGGCGGCCAGTGGCACGGTGAGGTCGCCGGCGGAAGCGAGGTCGACGATCCGTCCACGGGCAGCGGCACGAAACGGAGCGCTGTCCGGGTTGTGCGCACCCAGGAGGCGCACACCATCTTCGGAACGGCCGAACGCAGCGATGGATACCAGCCGACGAGGATCTTCCAGGAGGGCCCACGAGACGTCGACGGCTTCGTCGGTCCCCACGGTGTCGAGCGCAACGGATATACCTTCCGGGGCAGCCTCACGGACCCGCTCCTCCAGGCCCGGCCCGTAGGTCACCGGCACGCCTCCGAACTGCCGGACCAGTTCGAAGTCGTTCTCTGCGGCCGTTCCGATCACCCGTGCCCCCGCGAGACCCAGTTGCTGGACCAAGCTCACGCCTACCGCACCGGCGGCGCCGTGGACCAGAACCGTGTCGCCCGGGCTCACCGGTGCGGCTGCGATGAGTTCGGCGGCCGTGGTGCCGACCAGCAGGAGATTTGCTGCCTGGGCGAAACTCAGGCCTTCCGGTTTGGCGAAGACGTCGGCTGCGGACATGGTTATCGCCGTTGAATAGCCGGCTGTGACCTGAAACCCGATCACAGCATCACCGACATGAGCAGGCCCGGTTGCGATCGCTGTGTCCGGTCCGACGGCGGCAATGACACCCGCCACCTCGTAACCGACGGTCAGGGGCAGGAGCGCGCGATCCTGCGCGGAACCGAAGTGCTTGTAGTCGGCCGGGTTCATGCCGCATGCACGTACAGCGACAATGACCTCGCCTTGTGCCGGAGCGGGCAGAGCCACCTCCCTCAGGGCCAAGACCGAGGGCCCTCCGAAGTCTGTGGCAACCCACTGTTCCGCCATCATGGGACGGCTCCTCTCGCATGATGATTCCAACGTCAAACGTCTCTGCCGCAACGGTTCTGAGGCTGCGATTCACCTCCCTGGATCCCCTGCCCCCAGAACCAGGCGAGTGATCCGGGAGTGCTGGTAAACCAGGGCTGACCCCGCAACGACGAGAGCGACGCCTGCCCCGATCGGGACGCCGACCGCCCGGGTCAGCCCTTCGACCCGGACCAGAAAGACCGTCACGATGGATCCGGCGACCACGGCGTTCACGACGATGACCATGCTGGCCGTCGTGAACAGCATGGCCCAGGTTCCGTAGCGCACCCCTCGGTGTCCTCCGGTCGCGGAATCCGCTTCGAAGAAACGCTCCCCATCCGGCGAGAGGGTGACCCAGTACTGGCGGATGCGCTCGATCCGGCGCAGGACCACCAAATTCTCCACGCTGGTGTCGATAAGCCTTACCACGGTGAAGCAACCGAGCAGGAAGACCGTCGGCAGCACAGTGAACGTGATCGCCGACAGGATGGAATCAGACGCGCTGGCGAACCCGATGGCGACCAGCCCGCTGGAGAGCGCGGACAGGTACAGGGCGGCCCGACCGGAACTTTCGCTGATGGTGGAGCTGGACACCGATTGAAGGATGAACTGTTCGTTGGCCAGCGCCGAGGCAAAGACCGGAGTGGGGCCGGCTTCGTCCGGCCGCGGATCACCTGACAACGTGGATGTTGAACATCGGATCCTTCAGGACAGCAATGGTTTCGAAGAACAGCAGGATGTGCGCCTCCGGTCCGCGAGCGGTGGTCACACCACCTAGGTCCACGATTGCCTCGTCACTCCACCCCAGATCGTGCAGAAGCCGCTTCACCGCATCCTTGGCAGCCTCGTCGTCGCCCGAGACGAAGACGCTGCTCGGGCCGATCAGCGTGGGATCGGCCATGACCTGAATGGCCGCGGTGTTGAGCGACTTGACCACCCGCACGTCCGGAAGGGCTGCCTGCAGGCGCTCTGCGAGGCTGGAGTTCGGGTACAGCAGTTCGTTCGTCTCAGTCAGGGCATTGGTCGCGTCCAGCAACGTCTTTCCGGCCATCGCCGAGGTGTCGAGTCCGGTGATGGCCTCCAGCGCGGCCGAACCGGTAATCGCGTTGACCACCAGTTCGCCGGTCACGATCGCCTCCTGCAGCGTCAGCACCTGGAAGTCAGGGTCATCGGCGACATCGCGGGCGCCGAGCACGACATCATGGCCAGCCTTCTTCCAGGCACCACCCAGGGTGTGGGCGACCATTCCGGTTCCGAGGACAGCAATTCTCATCAAGGACTCCCGTTCAGTCTTCCGTGTGGCCGTCAGCGGATCGCTACGGCAGTGCATCGCTCCGCAGCACTCAACCTAGGGACGGGAAGGCGTGATGGGTGCCCGTCATCTGACGGTGGCCGGTGATGGAGCCTGCCGGTCGAGACCGGTGACACTGGCGCCCAGCACGACGCCACGAGGGAGGCCACCCGTCGGATGACTGGTTCCGACGGGGTGCGCCGGAAAGGTGCTCAGGCGAAGCCAGAGGGTGCCGAAAGTTGTCAGTCCTCAACCGAGCCCGGCGGCATCCTTCGGCTGTTCGGGATGCTCGGCCAGGAACCGCTCGGCCCGTCGTGTCTCACGCCGAACCTGCACAACGACAGGCAGAAACAGGAGAGCCAGGACGGCAAGGAAGACCGCCTTCCAGATGCTGGGCGACGTGAGAAGACTTCCGAGCTGACTCAGCAGCAGGCCGATAGGCATGAGGAACGTGAAGCTGCGCTGGTGGGCCATCCGACCGGCAAGATGCCTGAGCAGGGGCAGATGAGCCGGCTGCGGTGGTTCCTTGCCCAGTACCTGGCGTCGCAGACCCCGTCGCTGCGACCGGCTCCCGGCCCGCTTGCGTCCAAACTCATTCGGGCATTCTGGGGCATTCCTCGGCGTGCGGCGCGCCGAACGTCCGTACTGAGATCCGACCCCGGGCCGGAAGCGGACGGCCTAGCGCATCGAACGGGCGAGGCGTTCTAAGGTCTTCGTCATGGATCATGACAATCTTCGCGCATCCATCGCACGGCAGTGGGACGAGCACGTTGTTCCCAGCCTTCTGGAATTCGTGGCCATCCCCGCGGTCTCGCCCGCCTACGATCCCGAGTGGGCTCAGCACGGTCACCTGACGGCGGCGGTCGAGCACGTTCGGTCCTGGGCGGAGCATCTCGGCCTGGCCGGAGCCACCGCAGAGGTCGTCACGCTGGACGATCGAGGCCCTCTGCTGATGGTCGACATCCCTGGAACGGCGGGTTCGGAGTCGAAGGGCACCGTCCTGCTCTATGGCCACCTGGACAAGCAGCCGGCTCAGGGAGAATGGTCGGCCGGCCTTGGCCCGTGGCAGGGAGTAGTGCGCGGTGACCGCCTCTACGGCAGAGGAGCAGTGGACGACGGCTACTCCGGCTACGCCGCCCTGACGGCGGTTTCTGCGCTGCGCCAGCACGGCGGTGAACACGCACGGGCGGTGGTCCTGCTGGAGACCGGCGAGGAGTCGGGCAGCCCCGATCTGCCCGCCTACCTGGAACACCTGGACGCAAGACTGGGCGACGTCACCCTCGTCATCGGCCTGGACTCGGTGGGTGCCGACAACGAACGACTGTGGCTCACCACGAATCTGCGCGGAGCCGTGGTGGCCACGCTGACGGTCCGCGTGCTCAACACGCCGGTCCATTCCGGGCTGGCCAGCGGCATTGTCGCCGACCCAGTGCGGGTGCTGCGAACGCTGCTGGATCGCATCGAGAACTCGGCGACCGGTGAGGTCAGGCTGCCGGAAATGACCGCGCCGATCCCCGAGGTCCGCCGGGCCGAAGCAGCCGAGCTGGCGGCGCTGCATCCCGACGTCGCCCGACTCCTGCCCCTCAGCGGAAGCACCCGCGCCGTCGCCGACGACGACACCGAGCTGCTCCTGAACAACACCTGGCGTCCTGCCCTGACCGTCGTCGGGCTGTCCGGCCTGGCCGCCGCCACCGGCGCCCCCATGGTGTTGAGCGATGCTGTCAGCGTGCGACTGTCCTTCCGGACCCCTCCGACGGTCAGCGCCGAGGCGGCGCGCGCCGCCCTGGTCACGGCCCTGTCCACCGATGTCCCCTACGGGGCGGACGTCGAGGTCAATGACTTCATGCTGATTGACGGCTGGAACGAACCCGAACGAGCCCCGTGGCTCCAGGCCGCACTGGACGACGTCAGCAAGAGCGCGTTCGGCTCGGCCCCAGGGGCGATCGGCATCGGCGGCGGGATCCCCTTCATCGGGATGCTCGGCCGTCGTTATCCGCAGGCCCAGTTCGTCGTCACCGGGGCCGCCAGCAGTGACTCGAACATGCACGTGCCGGACGAGTGGTTAAGTCTGCCCATGGCACAACGAGTCACCGAAGCGATCGCGGGTCTGCTCAACGCGCACGCGCGTCGTTCCTGATTCTTCCCAGAGCATCTGACAGGACCCTGGATCGCCGGGATGGCGGTGAGTCAACTTGGCTCCGGCCCCATCAGTGACGCCAGCGGCCGACGTGGACTGATCCTTGGCTCCAGGACGGCGAACTCCGCTCCGATGCAGATTGATTCGTTTCCGAGAGAGAATTGAGGACGCTGCCGGTCACCTGTGTGGTGACCGGCACCGTCGTCCTACACGTCGATCCCTGCAGTTTCGACGCGGATCGCCGTCAACCGGCTTACGCTCCCGAGCGCCACCGTCAGTAGACTTCATAAATACGCTGGCAACCAGACTCGCGTACTTTTCCCACCAGGACGCTCCACTCCCCCAACGGACCCCCAGCGGATCGCGTCGATCGGCAGCCGCTGCGTCGGTGTTCCCCCTAGGTCGCGTCCTGCCCTGGGCCCGAAATAACAAGCCTGGCGGATTTTTCATGATCCGCTCTTGCGAGCGCGCCCGATCATGTCGAACTCAGAGCCTTCGCCCACGGGCAAGCCACGACCGCTTGTATCCCCGGGCGCCCCCGTGGTTTCTGGCGCCAGGGGTACGACGGGACGGCCACGACCGACCTGACTGCGGGCACGGGGATCAGCGCTCCCAGCATCTATTCTGCGTTCGGGAACAAGCGCCAACTGCTCGACAGGGTCATGGACCGATGCATGCACACCAAGATCGCGCAGCGGGCGAAGGCCCTCTCCCTCGACGACCCTATCGAAGCAGCCCGCAAATACCTCGAGGGAGTCGTCCTCGACACACGCTGACCTACAGATCCGCTCTCGCGGCTGGGCCTGCGCGCTGGCGGTAGTCTTCCTGGCGCACTCGGACGACAATCCGCTGATGGGCCGGGATTGGGCGGCGAACCATGGACGCGTTGCTGGGTCAGTGAGGGTGACCTGGCCGTTCTGGCCCAGGCCTTCGCTGTAGGGATTCCACGACCGTGGAAGTCCCTACAGCGAAGGTCATTCGTTCGTCGAATAACCGAGTTTCGCAGTGACGGACGTCGGGCTGTCTTGGTGGACATGCACCTGGGGAGCGGCGTCCTTGGGCGCCGGGGTTGCCTGTTCGGGAGCGGTGATGGTGATGGGCGTATTGAAGTCGTAGAACTCGCTGGAGCTTTCGGGCTGGTCCTTGACAGTGGTGGCAATGCGGCGAACGAGGTTGTCGGCCACCCAGATGTCGATGTTGACCGGGTCGCTGTAACCCTCGACGTTGTCGAGGTCGAACCAGGCCAGCTCGCTCTCCGGGAGTTTCGTCAGGTCCGACTCGGACTGCGAGTCACCATCGGCCGGAAGGGTAACCCGGTAGTGGGTGGCTTTGACGCCTCGCACCTTTTCCTGGCCGATCGACTGCACCTGAGGATCTTTGGACGCCGCTCTCACCACGTCGGCCGCGGATCGGGCGAACGGGGCCAGCCTCTCCGTGTCCGACAGCTTCTTCCAGGTGGTTCTGCCATCCTGCGTGGTGTATTCACGATCGCCGACGACGGTTGTCACCGAAGACGTCCCCTCTCCCGTGTAGAGGATGCGGGAGTCGCTTCCCGCGGTTTCCCCGCGACCACCGAAGCCACCGGCACCGGTGAACGTCATTCGCAGGCTTGAGACCTTCTCGGTGTGCTCGGCCGCGACCAGGGCCGCTCCGCCCCGGTCGGCAACTGGTCCTGCCGACGCCAGGCCACCGAAAATACCTCTGCCGTGATGTCGTCCGCATCCGCGTCCGAGGCCACCCGACGCCGCACGAAACGCCAGACGTCGGAAAAATGCGTAGCGAACAAATCACGGAACGTGTCCTCCGTCATGTCACCTCCGTCCCTACATGTCCGGGCCACCCACAATCTCGCCTCCATCCGAAACAATTAAGCCTTGGCCGACCTCCCCCGTCACGGTGGTGACGGCGTGGGGGCACGGGTGGCGGTGGGCGCAACGGTGACGCTGATAGAGCGGTGGGCCCACCGCGTCCGACGAAAGATGGTTACCGCCCGTGCACGTTCGCGAGGTGGGCCGTATGACTGCGCAACCCGCGCCTCATCAGCGCGCTGCAGATCGGCGACATACGTTCGGACATCCAGGGTGAATGACGCGTCAGACATGACCGCGCTACTGGTGAGGCGGCCGGGATGCCCCTGGCCCATGCACGTGAACTTGTCCCCTGATTCCAGGAGCAGTCGCCTGATGACGCTCGACGCCGTGGGCTCGCTGAGCGCCCGGTCGTAGATCTCGCCATAGCGCAGGGCGTAGCTGCGAACGGCTTCGTCGAACAGCTCGTTCGAGGTGCCGAATGCGGCGTAGAGGCTCGGGCCAAAGATGCCGAGGGTGGCACCGAGCATACGGGTCGATGTTCCGGAGAACCCGTGCTACCAGAAGAAGTGGGCCGCTTGACGTAGCGTTTCCTGCCGGTCGACGGCGCGCGGATGGCCAGCGGGTCTCGTCAGCACCAACCCCATGCACCGCAACACCTAGCCCGCAGGTCCGACACCAGGCTTCCCGATACTTACCAAGGCACCGCTCAGCCCTCTTTCTAGTCAAACCTTGATCATCTTCTCGGCGGGGTCCCGTCCTTGTCAGCCCGGGCCGATCACGCTCCCAACCAACATGTTGATCATTAAAACTTTTCCGTTGACCAGACACGCACAGTTTGTGCCTGTTACGTTCCGGATCTGGCACCGGCGGAGGAGAAGGTCATGAGCAATAACCAGGGATGGCAGCAGCAGGGCTGGCAGGGACAACCGCAAAGCTGGCAAGAGCAGCAGGGCCGGCCGGGACAGCAGCAGGGCTGGGCCGGACCACCACCAGGACAGGGCCCTCAGCACTGGAACCGCGGCCAGCAGCGCAAGAGTTGGCCGCGCCGGCATCCCGTCCTGCTCACCTTCCTGATCTTTTCTGGTGTGCTCGTTCTCGGCGTCGGCGGCTGCACTGCCATCCTGGGCGCCGCCATCAGCGAGAACGACAAGAATCACTCCGTTGCCGGCGTCGAAGCGGACAAGAGCGGCGATACCACGGGCCAGAACGCAGCAGACGAAGGTGATGCCGGTAGCGGCTTGCCCGACGGGGTCTACCGTTTCGGCAGCACGGTGAAGTTCGGCGACGGCAGCACGCTGCAGGTGGGCAAGCCGGTGAAGTTCAAGCGCGACGAGTTCGCCGCCGGCGGAGAGGATTTCAAGCACGCAGTCAAGGTCAAGCTGACCTTCACCAACGGCACCAAGAAGACGTTCGACCCAACCCTCACCACGGGCAATATCACCAGCGGCGACCGTGAGGGCGACAGTATTTTCCAGGACGGGCTGGACGCCCCAGACAACAAGATCCTGCCCGGCCGAAAGATTACCTGGTGGATGGGCTACGGAGTCGACAACCCCAAAGACCTCACCCTGGACGTCTCTGTCGGCTTCCTGGACTACGACGACGTTATCTTCACGAACAGCAAGTCAGCCCCCTGACTATTGGCCCCTGCTGGCCGACCAACTAAGTCTGCCGTCATGGTCGACGTCCGGGAACACTCCGTCGACAGCAGAGTTGTTCTCCAACCCCTCGGCAGTGGCTTCCAAAAGCTCGGCATAGGAGCCGTAGCTTTCGAAGTAGGTACGGTCGTCGTGGAAGAAGGTCCCAATCCGGCCGTACCGGGGCCCATGCCTGGCGTCGATGACCAGAGCGTCGGCACCACCGCTCTCAGCAAAGGGAACCCAGGCCGGGTGAAACCACTGCCCGAGCGCATCCGGGTCATCGGTGGCTTCTTCGAGAATCGTGGTCAGCATGACCCAGCGACTGACCATTGCCTGCAGAGGGATGAGAGCGTTGTCGACGGGCAGGATGAGCTCGTCGTGAGCGTCGGGACTAGTCCCTGTCCCGTCGTGACGCAGCAGGCTAGCGGTGAGGTCAGCTGGGAAAGCGACGCCTAGGTGTTGCCTGTCATGACGTTGCTGACGGCAGGGCTGTGGGGCCGGTGAATTGAGGACGGGTTCCTTGGCAGAGGATGTGAATCACCACAAGACACGTCCG
>JODP01000021.1 GCA_000719025.1 Kineosporia aurantiaca JCM 3230 | reverse complement strand
CGCCTCGATCGCCGCCTTGATCAGCTCGATCATCAGATACACCAAGGTCAGCACCGCCATGTGCTTCATGTACTCGACCTTGTACGCCATCTGCTTCAAACCCTTGGCGTTACCCTCGAAAAGCTTCGCCCCCCCGCCGACTGCGACAACATCTTCGGCGCACTCGCCGCCGGCCACGGCACCCCCGTGATCACCAGGAAGAAATACTTCACCCACGTGGGAACCGCGTCCATACCTTGATATCTTTCGGGCCAAAAGCGGCACTACCACCCCCCTTTGGGTGTCAGGCTGCAAACTTTTTGATGAAAAGAAGAGTTTTCCGGTATTCCTGGTCAGCCGTGCTTGCCGCTGTTGTTCCAGCTACCGCCCTCGTCGGTGTTCACGTCCTCGGCCGAAGTGTTGATCGCATCGGTCACCCCGAGCTTTTCGCCCTGCAGGCCGACGGTCTTGCCCAGGGCACCGGTGTACTGATGGGCCAGCGGATAGATCTTGCCGATGAACATCTCGTTGATCTGCTTGGTCATGTCGTCCGGGCCGATGATCTCGCCCTCGTGCAGGGGTCCCCAGGCATTCACCAGGTTGGCGATGCCGAGCACCTCGTCCTGGAGCGCCCCGATCACCGGGATCTTGTCCCGGATCTCGCCGCTGCTCCAGGCCATGTCGTCGTCGCTCATCGCTCACCCCGCCAGCTCTTCTGGAACGCCGTGATCTCCTCGTCGGTGAACTCCCCGCCCGCCACCTGCAGCAGCCCGGTCATGAAGTCGTCCAGTCCGGAGGCGCCGTTCATCGCGCCGAAATCGGCACTGGCCTCGGGAAAGACCTCGTCGAGCAGCTTGGCCGCCTTCTCCTGGGCACCCTGGCGGGCCTCGGTCACCGTCTCCACGATGATCGTGGCCAGCTCGGCCGGGGCCAGCCCGCGGTAGGACTCGCCGTTGAAGGTCAGGCTCTGCAGTTCCCCGGACAGGCCGACGGTCACGCTCAGCAGCTTGCGCTTGGACACCTGGGTGTGGCTGGTGTCCGCGAGCTGCTGGTTGGCCTCGTCCGCGGCGGTCCGGATCTCGCTCAGCCGCGCCAAGGCGGCCTGCGTCTGGTCGTCCAGTGCCATCTGCTCTCCCTTGCCGGTCGTTTGCTGCGTACACGGCTGTATTGGCCGGAGAGTTCAGCAACGCCGAAGCCGGCGAGGCCCGCGCCGGTTCACGCGGGCCTCGCCGGCCTGTCCCTCGGTCAGTAACCGCGGGCGGTGGTACGCCGCGTGCGCCGGGGACCGCCCGGCTGCTCGGGCGCGTTCTCCTGGCCGTACACCTCTTCCTCTTCCGGCCCCCCGGCATCGCTGCGGCCGATCACGGCGGGGGCGAGTTCCGGATCGGTACCCCAGATGTCGTCGTCCTCGGTCAGCCAGGTCTGCCGCTCCCGGTCCTTGTCACCCTGGCCGGCTCCGCCCCCCATACCCCCGCCCATCATCCCGGGCATCATCGGCATCCCGCCCATGCCCGAGGACGCGGCGGTGCTGGAGCCGTTGGTCAGGGCGTCGTCCGGGCCGCCGATCGCCCCGGTGCCGGGCGCGATCGGGGTGATCGTGTTCGAGACCAGGTCGCCCTTGTCGAAGCCGGGCGGCAGGTTCATCCCGGAGGTGGAGAAGCCGGTCAGGCCCGAGCCGCCGGGCACCCCGCCGTCCAGCCGCTGGGAGATGTCGCCGATCGAGCCGCTGGGCAGGCTCGAGCCCTGGGAGACGTCCAGGCCGTCGATGTTGGTCGGGAAGGCACTGGTCGGCGTGCTGCTGCCGTCCAGGCCGCCCAGGCCGCCCAGGCCCCCGAGTTCGGAGCCACCCAGGCCCCCGAGTCCGGAGCCGCCCAGGGAACTGGTGCTCTGCGCCGAGAAGGCGTCCGGGCTGCCCAGCAGGCCGTCCTGCTGGAGCTGGTCGACCTGGTCCGGGGTGATCGGCGTGTTGTCCAGCAGCCCGGCCTGGTCCAGGTCGTTGAGCTGGTCGGTGCTCAGGTCGCCGAGCGAGCCGATCCCGCTGGTGTCCGAGCCGAGCAGGCCGTCCTGCTGGAGCTGGTGGATCTGGTCCTGGGTGATCGGGGTGTTGTCCAGCAGGCCGCTGGTGTCCAGGGCGCCCAGCTGATTGCCGTTCAGGCCGCCGAGGGTGTCCGGGGTGTCCAGCAGGCCGGCCGATCCCAGACCGCTCTGCTGCGCGTCGGTGACCGGCACGTCGTCCAGCAGGCCGGCCTGGCTCAGATCGTTCAGCTGGTCGGTGTTCAGGTCGCCGAGCGTGTGGATCCCGCTGGTGTCCGAGCCGAGCAGGCCGTCCTGCTGCAACTGGTGCAGCTGGTCCTGGGTGATCGGGTTGCTGTCCAGCAGCCCGGCCTGGTCGAGGGCGCCGAGCTGGCTGGAGTCCAGGCCGCCGAGGCTCTGGGTGAGGTTGTCCGGGGAGCCCAGCAGGCCGGTGGAGTCCAGGTCGGACAGCTGGTCGGTGGTGACCGGGACGGAGTCGAGCAGACCGTGCTGGCGCAGGTCGTCGAGCTGGGCCGAGCTCAGGTCGCCGAGCGAGTGGATCCCGCCGGTGTCCTGGCCGAGCAGGCCGTCCTGCTGCAACTGGTGCAGCTGGTCCTGGGAGACCGGGGTGCCGTCCAGTAGGCCCGCCGAGTCCAGCTCGCCGAGCTGGGCCGGGCTGAGGTCGCCGAGGTTCTGGATCGAGCCGTCGGTGGACCCCAGCTGACCGGCCGAGTCCAGCGCGCCGAGCTGATCCGGCGTGGTGGCGACATTGTCCAGCAGGCCGGCGTCCGAGAGGGCCTGCAGCTGGTCGGTGTTCAGGTCGCCGAGATCGCTCAGCCCGGAGGTGTCGGAGCCGAGCAGACCCTGGCTCTGGAGCGCGGACAGGTCGTCGTCGGTCAACGGCACACTGTCCAGCAGCCCGTCGTCCTTCAGGGTCTGCAGCTGCTGCGAGCTCAGGTCGCCGAGGTCGTCCGCCCCCTGGCCGGGCTGGAGCAGGCCGGAGCCGAGCAGGTCGGAGGTCTGCTGCGGGGTGATCGCGGTGTCGTCCAGACCGCCCGCCTGGAGCAGGGTCTGGAGCTGGTTGTCGTCCAGGTCGCCGAGCGTCGAGGCGTCCCCGGCGCCCATCCCGGCCTGCGCGAGGATGTTCTTCTGCTCGTCGGTCAGCGGGGTGTCGTCGAGCAGGCCCTGGTCGGACAGTTCCTGCAACTGGTCACCGGTCAGGTCGCCGAGCGTCTGCGGATCACCGGTGAGCGGGTTGCCCAGCCCGTCGAAACCGGAGTCGGTGGTGATGTTGTCGTTCGGGTTGGTGCTCATCAGCGCCATCCGCGACAGCAGCGGCGAGGCGACGTCGTTGGGTCCGTTCAGCCCGTCCACACCGAGCGCGTTCGGGTCCCCGAGGCCGCCGCCCAGCGAGTTCAGGCTGTTGCCGAAGTCCGTGGCCAGGTTGTTCAGCCCGCCCCCGAGATCGGAGGCGACATTGTTCAGACCCCCGCCGAAGTCCGTGGCCAGGGTGCTCACGGTGTTGCCGAGGTTGTTGAAGTTCCCGCCGACGTCGTTCAGGTTGCCGTAGACGTTGTTCAGCGAATTGCCGAAGTCGTTCCCCATCGCGCCGAACTGGTTGCCGACGTTGTTGAACTGATTGCCGAAATCGTTCCCGAACTCGTTGAACGTGTTCCCGACGTTGTTGAACTGGTTCCCGATATTGTTGAATCCACCGCCGAACTGGTTCAGCGTGTTGCCGATGTTGTTGAAACCACCGCCGATGTCGTTGAACTGGTTCCCGATGTTGTTGAATCCGTTGCCGAACTCGTTGAACGTGTTCCCGATGTTGTTGAACCCGTTGCCGAACTGGTTGAAGATGTTGCCGACATTGTTGAACTCGTTGCCGATGTTGTTGAACTGGTTGTAGATGTTGTTCAGGTCACCGGTGCCGTTCGGGTTCTTCGACCCCTTGGGCGTCTCCATGTCCTTCAGGTTGGCGTTGAGACCGGCCGTCTGCATGGCGCTGACCATGTCCTGCACCGCATCCACGGCCGGCTTGAAGGCGTCCCGCACGTGGGCCACCCAGGCGGCCCGGGTCAGCCGGTCGACCGCTTCCCAGCTCGGCGGCCGCAGCACGTCGAAGGAGCCGGGAACGTCCGACCACTCCGGGAACTGGATGACCATCACCATGTAGTGCGAGTTGCCGTCGTCGTCGGTGTACATGAAGTCGCGGTCGCCCTCGACCCGCCCGTTCTCCCACATGTCGCCGCCGTTGTGGTTCGCCGAGGTGTCGTTCAGCTCGGTGACCTTGGCCTGGTCGAACATGTTGATGATCAGCCGCAGCGGGTGCACCCAGGCGTCCGCCGGGCTGCCGTCGTTCGGGTTGCGCCAGGTGTTCACGCTGGTGTTCAGTGCGTTGACGAAGGCCCAGGACTTGTCCACGGCGTTCTGCAGGTTGGTGTTCCAGTCGGTGGTGGACGCCGCCAGGATGCCGTCCATGCCGCGCTGGGCGTCGGCGACCAGGTCCCGGAACGCCTGGGCGGCCGACCCCTCGAAGTTCGCCGCCTTGGTGTCGATCTTGCTGATGTCGTTGTTCAGGTCTTTCCAGATCGTGTCGGCCCAGGTGCCGATCGCCGACAGGGTGTCCCGCAGCACCTGGAGCGTCCCGGGATCGAACGGCGTGCCCTTGCCGACCATCTGGGGAATCTTCAGAGCCACCGGCTGCCAGGCGTTCCCGATCGTGTTGACCGGGTCGGTGGAGGTCTTGTCCTCGGTGCCGTCGGTCACCGGCGGGGCGCCCTGGTTGGTCTTGTCGCTGGTCTTGCTCTGGGTGGTGATGCCGACCTGGATGTACTCCCAGTTGGCGAACGCGTCGGAGCCCATCCGCCGCCAGAAGGTCAACGCCCCTTCCTGCGAGGGCGGTTTGTTGCCCTGGTTGGCGGACCAGTACTCGTCATGCCCGATCACCGTGAACCACTTACCGGCCCCGCCGTTCTCGATCGTGGCCAGCTTGAGGCCGTTGGCGGGGCTCGGTGGGGTCTTGCCGGTGTAACTGTCGGCGTTGGGGTTGTCGTCCCCGCCGGAATCGGCGGACTGCTCCCCCACCCCCACGGTGTATCCGACGTACTGGGCCAGGACGTCCTCGATCGTGGTCGGGACCGGCGCGTTCGCCATCTTGGGTCAGCTCCCGTTCGAAGGGGAGAGCGTCACGTCCGCCGCACCCTGGACGAACGTGCCGAACTCGTCGGCGGTCATGCCGTTCAGTTCCTCGACCGCGTCGGTGTCGGCCAGCAGCGACTTGATCCCGCTGGCCAGGCCCTCGGAGTCCTTGTAGGTGAGGTCGAACCGCTCGGCCAGGTTGGTCCGGACCTTCTCCAGCTTCTTGACCAGGGCCTGGGCCTCCTCGAACGAGGCCCCACCGAGCTTCAGGTAGAACGGGTACTCGATGCTCACGTCCGCGGTGGTGGACCACGGGTAGGAGTCGGCCCGCTTCTTGAACTCGGCGGCGAGATCCTCGTACTCACCCTGAAGCCGCTTCAGCGAGGCCTCGTCGATCTTGATCGTGTCATCGGTGTTGCTGTACCGATCACCGGCCATGACTGGCTCCTTTCACTCACTTCGGCCTGGGAGGAACGGGCGGGCGGCCAAACCCGCCCGGCCCGGCACCGGATTCGACGGTGCCGGGCATGGTCCGCGGCCGGCCACCGCCGGTCCCGATCTCGGAACGGGCGGGGCCGGAGCGGATCACAGGTTCTGGCTGAAGACCGACGCGCCCTTGTTGTCGGCCAGGACGTACTCCGCGTGGATGTTGTTCAGGGCGACGACGCCCTGCCCGAGCGCGGCGTTCATCTCGGTCTGGCCCTCGGCCCACTTGGCCTGGGCCGCGTTGTAGGTGTCGCGGCTGATGCTCTGGTTGGCGTTCAGGAACAGCTGCACCTTGGACCAGAGGTCGTCCAGCGAGGTACCCAGCTGCTGGGTGACGAAGGTGAGCTCGCTGCCGGTGTCCAGGGCGGCGTTCGGGCTGAAGTTGTACGTTGCCATTGCGGTTTCCTTTCAGGGAAAGTGCGATCGGTGGAGGGGTGGGCTCAGGAGACCGCGGTGGCCCAGCCGGTACCGCGCACGACGTTGTCGTCTTCCGTCGAGGTGGTGATCTGGGAGTAGTCGACCATCGACTCGTTCAGCAGGTTCAGGGCCTGGCGGACCTTGTTGAACCCGTCCTGCCACTGGTTCATGCTGGTGTGGTAGGCGTTCGCGGCGTTCCCGCCCCAGCGCGCCATCAGCTGGCTCTGGGCGCCGTCGACCAGGCCCTGGATCCGCTGGCACTCGTCCTGGCAGGTCGCGAACTGCTGGATCATCGTGACGGTGGTGGCTTCATCGACAATCTTGTCATCGGCGGGCATGTCGTTCCTTTCCTAGGCGGGACCCGGCCGGCCGGTGCCGGCCGGGCACTCAGAGCGGGGTGGTTCTCACCCCTCCCCCGGCTTGGTCAGCCGGGGGCCCCGGGGAAGCAGCTGCAGCCAGCGCGCCGGGACGTAGACCGCCTCGGTGGCGGAGTACCCGAGGGCCGTGACCGAATCCCCGATCAACGCGAAAGCCGTTCCGCTGTCGTCGATCAGGGTCAGGGCCTGGTCGTTCGGGGAGGCGTTCGGGACGGTGCCGACCAGGGCGCCCCCGCCGGCCGGGACGCTGACCGAGACGGCCGGGGTCGCGGCGGTGGCGGCCACCGGTCGCTCGGCCACCGCCACACTCGCGCGAACCACCTCGGCGCTGCCGTCCTGGCCGGTGCCGGGATACTCGATGCACGGGGAGGACGCGCTCAGGGACTGGTCGAGCCGCGGCGGGGTGGCGGGCAGGTCCTGCTGGGCGGCCGGCAGCACATCCCTGGGCACCGCGGCCAGTTCGGCGGTGGTGATCGGGTGCTCCCGGCCGGTCCCGGGGCCGGCCGAGGCGAGGGCGTACTGGGTCTCACCGAGCGCGGCCAGGCCCTTGCGGGTGACCACATAGTGGGTCTGGGAACCGGCGGTGGCCACGGTGAACAGCTGCCCGACCTTCGTCGGCCGGCCGCCGATCTTCGGCCCGGCCTTGCCCTGGCCGGTCAGCTTCACCGGCTCCAGGGCGGGACCGGCCGGCAGCAGGCCCAGCCACTGGCCGGACACCTTGAGCGGTGCCACCGTGGCGTAACCCAGCACGTCCGTCACCCAGGGGGCCTTCACCAGCAGGTGCTGCCCGTTCCAGATCAGGTACTCGTGGCCGTCCGAGGTGACCAGGAAACCGGTCTCGTCGCCGATCCGGTCGGTCGACCGCTGCACCCCGAGCTGGACGTTCACCCCGAGCGTCCCGGCTTCCGAATCCGTTTTCGGGGAAGACTCCTTCGTTCCGGCCGGGACCACCGCGGTGGCGTTCGCCGCACCCGTCACCGGGGCCAGGCAGCTGCGCCACACCCCGTCGTTCAGCAGGCCGAGGGCCGGGAGCATGTCCGGGGCGCCCGGGATCCCGATCGCCGTACCCCGGCCCAGCCCGCTCAGCTTGCTGCTCGAGACCGAGGCGGTCTTCAGTCCGGAACCAACCGCCAGCCGGGCCGAGGACAGGTTCAGCACCGGGCGCAACCGGTTGTCCAGCAACAGGTACCGGCTTCCGCTGGTCTTGTCCACGAGCAGCGTGCCGGGTTCCTTCCAGGCCAGCGAGCCGCTGTCGAAGAACAGCGCCCAGCCGGCCACCCCGGCCAGGCACAGCACCGCCACCACCAGACCGGCCAGGAAGGCCCGGGTGTCGCGCCGCCCGGGCGGCTCCATGCTGTCCGGATCGGCCCGGACCAGCGCGCTGTTCAGCCGGGCGAGCAGATAGTTGTGCGCCTCGACCTGGTCCCGTCGGGACTGCATGTCAGCCCACCGTCCGGCGGATCAGGTCGAACAGGCCCCAGACGCCCAGGGCCATGGCCATCGCGGCGACCACGCCGAGGGTCTGCACCCAGTCGCCGACCCGGCCCCACAGCGGGGTCAGCCGGCGGCGCGGCAGGGTGTACCCGGCGGTGGTGGCCGCGGTGGCCAGGACGACCAGGAAGATCAGCACCAGCAGGCGCCCGGTCGCGTCGGCCCGGGTGGCCACCGTGATCGCCCCGACGCCCACCGCGACCACGGCCGGGCCGGCCAGCGCGAGCCGGTGCCAGGTGCTGGTCATCGGGCGGACGGCGAGCACCTGGGAGAGCGCGACGCAGGCGGCCACCAGTACCACCAGCACGTGGTCGCTGAGCGCCATCGTCACCAGGGCCACCCCGGAGATCGCCCCGTAGGCCAGGTTCAGCGCGGTCATCTGCCGGTCGGCCGCGGCGGTCCGCTTCAGCACCTCCTGGCTGGGCTGCGGGTCGATGTCGGTCTGCAGGTCCTCCGGCTCCACCGGCAGCGGCGGCATCGACATCCCGGCCAGCTTGAACGCGCTCGGGGGCACGGTCGGGCGCAGGGCGACGGTCAGCAGCAGCACCGCGGTGGCGGTCTCGGCCCAGTTCAGCCCGGTCATCCGCAGACCCGCGGCAATCGCCGCGCCGGCCGCCGTGACGATCAGGCTGACCGCGGCCGGACCGGCCTCGGAGAGGGTCGAGACCAGCAGCAGCGCGGCCGTTCCGGCCAGGGCGGCCACCCCGGCGGCCAGCAGCAGGCCGAGACCGGCCTGGGGATGGTCCGGGTCCAGGCCCGGGCCGCCGATCAGGGCGGCCTCGACCGCGAAACCGACCGCCCCGGCCCCGATCAGCCGGCCCGCCGCGGCGTCCTTCAGCAGGCGGGCCACCAGCGTCGCGGCCAGCAGCAGGACCACCGCCGAACCGCCCGCCAGCAGGGCGCGGTCGGAGTCCGGGCCGGACAGCGCGGGAACGGCCAGCGCCACCATGATCCACAGGGCCAGCGAGCAGAGCGCGACGAACCGGGTGGTGGCCGGGCGCCAGAGTCCCGAGCGGGTCCGGATGCCCGAGGCGATGCCGTCGACCAGGTCGTCGAAGTCCAGCGGGGGGATCTGCTCCGAACGCGGGCGCAGGTGCAGCACGTCGCCGTCCACCAGCTCCAGGTCCGCGGTGGTGGCGTCCTCGTCCAGCGGCGGGCGACCGAGCTTCTGCAGGACCCAGCCGCTGTGCTCCAGCCCCCGGTCGGCCAGGTCGGTGCCCAGGCTGCGCAGCAGGGTGGGCATCAGGTCGGTCACCGGCACATGCACCGGCACGGAAAGATCCACCTGGCTGGTCGGTCCGACGACCACCAGCCGGCACACCTCGCCCAGCGATGTCTCGGTCATGACCCGATACACGGACCGAGGGCCGATCGGGTTCAGCCCGGAAATGTTCGCCGGATCGCGACCCGGGAGGGCGGTCTCATCCGTGCCCATGGGTATGAGCACGAATCCCTTCCGGCGGCCGGCCCGCCGTACCGGGCCGGAGATGCCCCACGGCGACGTGACGCTGCAGGAGCCCCCCGGTCTGCCCGAGCACCGTCCGGCGGGGATGCGGATCCTGGTCACCACCGTGCCGATGGTGCTGATGATGGGGGCGATGACGGTCATGTACCGCCAGCCCAGCGGCGGCTCCCACAACTACATGATGATGGGGATGATGGGCGCCGGCATGGCCTTCATGGGGGCCGGCCAGGTGTTCCTGCAGGGCGGTGACCGCAAGTTCAAGGTCAGCGGCGACCGCCGGGACTACCTGCGGCATCTCTCCCTGATGCGCCGCCAGGTGCGCGGTTACGCCGAGAAGCAGCGCCAGGCCCTGGCCTGGCGGCACCCGGACCCGGAGTCGCTCTGGTCGCTGGCGATGACCAGCCGGCTCTGGGAACGCCGCCCGACCCACCCGGACTTCGGCGAGCTGCGGATCGGCACCGGCCCGCAGCGCCTGGCGGTGCGGATCACCCCGATCCAGTCCAAGCCGGTGGAGGACCTGGAACCGGTCTCGGCCAAGGCGCTGCGCCGCTTCACCCGGGCCTACACCAGCGTGCCGGCCCAGCCGGTGGCGCTGTTCGTCCGCGGTTTCGCGCACATCACGGTGGGCGGCGACCCCGACCGGGCCCGGGCGCTGATCCGGGCCCTGATCGCCCAGCTGGTCACCTTCCACGCCCCGGACGAACTGCGCCTGGCCGTCTGCATCGCCCCGCAGCACACCCGGACCTGGGAATGGACGAAGTGGCTGCCGCACGCGCAGCACGAGAGTCAGCGGGACGCGGCCGGGGCGATCCGGATGACCGGGTCGTCGTTCGAGGACGTGGAACGCCTGCTGGGCCCCGAGTTCGCGGCCCGGCAGCGGTACGACTCGGCGGCCACGCCCTCCCGGGAGGAGCCGTTCGTGGTGATCGTGAACGACGGCGGGCGGATCTCCCCCGGCTCCCGGATCCTCGACTCCGGCTACAGCAACACCGTGCTGATCGACCTCGACGTGCTCAGCGGAATGACCGGGAAGTCGCTGCTGACGCTGGAACTGGCCGACGACGGGGTGGAGATGGTGAAGAAGGACCGGGTCGGCCGCCCGGTCCGCAGCCGGCTGGCCGAGCCGGACGCCCTGTCGCTGCGCCGGGTCACCACCCTGGCCCGGCTGCTGGCCCAGCACCGGACCGGCGAGGGCGGCGAGACCACCGACGGTCTGAGCGCCGACCTGGACCTGCCCCGCCTGCTGAACATCAAGGACCTGGAGAAGTTCGACGCCCGCAAGGAGTGGGCCGGCCGCTCGGTCACCGACCGGCTGCGGGTGCCGATCGGGGTGGCCGCCGACGGCTCGCCGATCGTGCTGGACATCAAGGAGTCGGCCGAGGGCGGGATGGGCCCGCACGGCATGCTGATCGGCGCCACCGGGTCGGGCAAGAGCGAACTGCTGCGCACCCTGGTCCTGGCGCTGGCCGCGACCCACTCCTCGGAGACCCTGAACTTCGTCCTGGTCGACTTCAAGGGCGGGGCCACGTTCGCCGGCCTGGACGTGCTGCCGCACGTCTCGGCGACGATCACCAACCTGGCCGACGAGGCCGCACTGGTCGACCGGATGCGCGACGCGATCCGCGGCGAGCTGGTGCGCCGGCAGGAACTGCTGCGCGCGGCGGGCAATTTCAGCTCGGTCCGGGACTACGAGCAGGCCCGGATGAAGGGCGCCCCGCTCGACCCGATGCCCACCCTGTTCGTCGTGGTCGACGAGTTCAGCGAGCTGATCGCCGCGCACAGCGACTTCATCGAGCTGTTCGTGATGATCGGGCGACTGGGCCGGTCGCTGGCCGTGCACCTGCTGCTGGCCTCCCAGCGGCTCGACGACGGCCGGATCCACCAGCTCGAGGGCCACCTCTCCTACCGGATCGGGCTGCGGACCTTCTCGGCGATGGAGTCCCGCTCGGTGATCGGCGTGCCGGACGCCTACGAACTGCCGTCCGCCCCCGGTAACGGCTACCTGCGCTCGGACGTCGCCACCATCACCCGGTTCAAGGCCGCCTACGTGTCCGGCGCCTACCGGCTGCGCTCGGCCCGGGTGCACCAGGACGTGATCGAGAGCCAGGTCGTCGCCTACTCCACCGACCATCTGCCGATCACCGAGCCGGCCCGGGCCGACAGTGGCCCGCGTGACTCCGACGAGGGTCCCGTGGCCACCTCGGTGATGCAGGTCCTGGCCTCCCGGCTGGTCGACCAGGGGCCGCCCGCGCACCGGGTCTGGCTGCCGCCGCTGAACCAGCCGCCCACCCTCGACCAGGTGCTCCCGCCGCTGCTGCCGGACCCGGAACTGGGCCTGCGGCCGGTCGACGCCGGGCCGGAGAGCCTGCTGAAGGTTCCGGTCGGCCTGATCGACAAGCCGTTCGAGCAGATCCGCGACCTGCTCACCCTGGACCTGGCCGGCGTCGGCGGGCACATCGGGATAGCCGGTGGCCCGCAGAGCGGCAAGAGCACCCTGCTGCGCTCGGTGATCAGCGGCCTGGCCCTGACCCACTCGCCGAAGCAGGTCCAGTTCTTCGGCCTCGACTTCGGCGGCGGCGGCCTGACCGCGATCGCCGACCTGCCGCACGTCGGCGGGGTGACCGGCCGGCACGACCCGGACCGGGTGAACCGGACGATCGCCGAGGTGACCTCGATCCTGGCCGCCCGCGAGCGCCGGTTCGCCGACCTGGACATCACCAGCCTGGACCTCTACCGCCAGCAGGTGGCCGCCGGGGCCGTGCCCGAGGAGGAGTTCGGCGACCTGTTCCTGGTCGTGGACGGCTGGTTCACCCTGCGCCAGGAGTTCGAGGCGGCCGAGGTGGCGGTCCGGGACATCGCCGGCCGGGGCCTGAACTACGGGGTGCACCTGCTGCTCACGGCCGGCCGCTGGTCGGAGATCCACCACACCATGCGCGACAAGATCGGCACCAAGCTGGAGCTGCGGCTGGGCGACCCGGTGGAGTCCGGGATCGACCTGCGGGCCGCCGCCCAGGTGCCGAAACTGCCCGGCCGCGGCCTGACCGACGGCAAGCTGCACTTCATCGCCGCGCTGCCGCGGATCGACGGGCGCACCGAGATCACCAACCTGGCCCACGGCACCCGGGAACTGGTCACCACGGTGGTGGACTGCTGGCCCGGCCCGACGGTCCGGCCGGTGCGGACCCTGCCCGGCGTGCTGCCGGTGACCGACCTGCCGGACCCGGACGGGGAGCTGCGGGTCGCGCTCGGGATCGACGAGACCCAGCTGCGGCCGGTCTGGCACGACTTCCGGTCGCTGCCGCACCTGACCGTGCTGGGCGACAACGAGAGCGGGAAGTCCAACCTGCTGCGGCTGATCGCCCGGGCGATCGTCACCCGGTTCAGCCCGGCCCAGGCCCGGATCATGGCGGTGGACTACCGGCGTCAGCTGTTCGACGTGATCCCGGAGGAGTACCGGCTGGGCTATTCGGTGTCGATGGACAGCACCAAGGCGGCCGCGGAGGACGCCGAGAGCGGTCTGCGGCCGCGGCTGCCGGGGGCTGAGGTCACCCCGGACCAGCTGCGCCGCCGGGACTGGTGGAAGGGCCCACTGTTGTTCGTCCTGGTGGACGACTACGACCTGCTCGCCGGGCACGAGAACCCGCTGGCCCGGCTGGCCCCGCTGCTGCCCCAGGCCGCCGACATCGGGCTCACCATGGTGCTGGCCCGAGGGGCGTCCGGGGTGATGCGGATGTCGATGGACCCGCTGCTGCGCCGGCTGCAGGAGCTGAACACGCCCGATCTGGCGCTGTCCTGCCCGCCCAGCGAGGGCCCGCTGCTGGGCGGCGTGAAGGCCCGCCACCTGCCGCCCGGGCGGGCGCTCCTGTGCACCCGCCGGGGCAGCCGGATGATCCAGACCGGATTCGTCCCGTTGCCGGTCCCGGAGAATGCCGACGCCTGAACCGGTTCAGCGTCCCCGAGGGCGCAAGGGGGGTTTGCCCCCAATCTTCTCGGGGGCGCAGCCCCCCGGGGCGGGGGCACTCCCCATGGTTCGGAAGTGACGATTCTTGCGAATCTCGCCTCATGGTGCAGATGACGGACCAGATGCGGCCGGTATCCCTCTCAGCGTGCCCCACGGACGAGTCCCGGACCGAGGACGAGCAGCGCTTCGTCGAGCTGGTGCGGACCCACCGGCCGGCCCTGCTCGCCTTCGCCACCCGGCTGGTCGGTGGGGACACCGGCCGGGCCGAGGACGTGATCCAGGAGACCTTCGTCCGGGCCTGGCGGCGGATCGACCGGCTCACCCCGGAACACGGCTCGGTGAACTCCTGGCTGCGCCGGGTGGCCTACAACATCGCGGTCGACGGGCACCGGATGCGGGCCGTGCGACCCTCCGAGGTGGAGTTGCAGCATCACGACACCCCAATGCGGCAAGATGGGACGGACGGGACAGACCAGATTCTCGTCGGGATGGTGGTGCGGGACATGCTGGACTCGATCTGGCCGGAACACCGGGCGGTGCTCGAAGAGGTGTACCTGAAGGACCGGACGGCCGCCGAGGCCGCCGCCGTCCTCGGGATCCCGGTCGGCACGGTGAAGAGCCGGCTGTTCTACGCGTTGCGCACGCTGCGCGGCAGCGCCCTGGAGAGCGGCCTTCGGGCCAGCTGAATGATCGCCCAGCAGATCGCGGTGATCGCCGCGATCATCCTGATCCCGGTCGGCGTCACGCTGATCGGCATCGGCACCCGCCCGCGCCCGGCCGCCGCCCCCGACCCGGTGCCCCGGTCGGCTCCGGACGCCCCGGCCGGCCTGACCGGGCTGGACGACCCGACCGACCCCCCGCGCGACGTCGCCGACCCGGCTCCCCCGCTGCTGGTGCTCGAGACCCGGCGGTTCGCGCCGCTGGTCGCCGCCGGTCACGAGAGCACCGCCGAAGAACGCCGGGACTGCCGCCGGCGGATCGGCTCGGAACTGGAGGCCGACCGGGCCGAGGTGCTCCGCCTGATCGAGGTCCGGCCGCCGGAACTGCGCGGAATGCTGATGAACGCCTCGGCCGGGGTGATCGCCGAGGAACTGGCCGTGCTGCGGGCCTATCTGCGCGGCGCCCTGACCGGACTGGACGTCCGGCTGCGCAACGGCCCGGCCGAGCCCGACGACCGGGCGATCACCGCCTGCCTGATCTCCGGCCTGGACCGGCTGCCGGTGCACCACGGCGCGGTCTTCCACCGGGCCCACCGGGGCACCATCGCCCTGGACGCCTTCTTCCCCGGCAGTGTGCTGATCGAGCCGGCCTTCGTCCGCGCCGACCGGCACGCCTTCCCGGCCGGCGGAATCGGGACCGGCCCGCTCGTCGACTACGTGATCTGGTCCGAGTCCGGGCGCCACACCCCACTTCTGGTCGGCCACGCCGACACCGTGCTGTTCACCGCCACCTCCCGGTTCCGGGTGCTGGCGGTGGAGCAGCAACAGGGCCAGCTCACCGTGTTCCTGGCCGAGGAGAGCACCCGGCCGGGCGGCCGCGGCCGGCGCGAGCACCAGGTACTGGAGCACCTGCGCGAGCGCGCCGCCGGCGCCGGGGTCGGCCCGATCGACGGCCCGACCCCCTCCCCCGTCGTGCACCCCGGGCTGGACGAGACCGGCCTGCCCTACGCCCTGAGCACCGCAGAACCCGAGGTGCTGCGCTAGCGGTGGCGACTCAGCCCGAGTGCACCTGCAGGCCGGACAGCTGGGCGGCCGGCCAGCCGTCGTTGGCGGTGAAAGTCAGCCTGAGGTAGCGCGTTCGGGTACCCGGAACCGCCACCGTCACCTCGTCCCCCGAGGCGTTCGCGTCGAAGGCGTACAGCGCCGCCGAGGCGACCTGGGTGTAACTGTCGCCGTTGCGGCTGCCGTCCAGCGCGATCGTCTGCGTACGCCGGTTCCAGTCCGAGGCCGACGGCAGGGACAGCACGATCCGGCCGATCTTCCGGACCCGGCCCAGGTCGACCGTGACGGACTGCGGAAAGCCGGATTCGGCCTGCCAGTAGGTGTTCACGTCACCATCAGTGATGTTCGACGCCACATAGTCCTGAGCGTGGCTGCTCGCCCGGACCGGCCGGGACGCCGCCAGATTCACCGCCGGATCGACCGCGGCCGCGGTGTTCGCCGAGGCCGTTCCGGCCTTCGGGGTGGACTTGGACGTGGACTTGGTCGGACCGGAATTGGGGGAACCGGTTTTCGCCGGGTGGGACCGGGTGGCGGTGGGCCGGTGAGTGGCCTTCCCGCCCTTCGACCGGGAGGCCCGCGGGCTGGACCGGGTGGCGGTGGCCGACGGCGGGGTCGGGACGACCTGCGCGGTCGGGCTACCGGCGGCCAGGCCGGCAATGGTCACGGTGGTGGCCGGCGGGGACTGCGGCGGCTGGGCCTGGTTCCCGACCGTGGCGAAGACCAGGCAGGCGACGCCCGCTCCCAGCACCAGCATCCCGAGCGAAACCTGCAAGGGCGAACGGAGCGCACCCGCCGGACGTGGGGTCTCCCCGTCCGGCCGGCGATTCTCCCGCCGGAACGACGGACCCGGTGCACGCCCGGACCGGTTCCCGGCCTCCTGCCCCGGGTGGGGGCGCCTGGAGTCGAGCATCGACCGTCTCCCGTCAAGAACTCAAGAACTGTGGCGAACGCCCCCCTGGCGCGCCTGACAACGATGCCAGGCATACCCGCATCAACTGGACAATGATCGTGCGGGTGACCCTACCTCCTCCCGGCCCGGACCAAAATCGGTGTCGGCGGGCGGTACCGGCTGCCACCATGAATCCCATGCTGGACGAGCTCCTCACCGCGGCCACCACCTGGGCCGGAACCGTTCTCGGGCCGGTCCGGCCGGAGCCGGTGAAACTGCGCCCCTGGGCGGCCACCTGGCGGATCGGGCGCGGGCCGGGGCCGGACCTGTTCCTCAAGTGCTCCACCGCCGCGACCGGTCACGAGGCCGCCCTCCTCATCGTCCTGCGCCGGGCCTGCCCCGATCTGGTGCCGGACCTGGTGGCCGCCGACCCGGAGCACCACCGGCTGATCGTCGCCTCAGCAGGGTCCGTCCTGCGGGACCGGCCCGGCAATGGGACTTTCGACCTAACCGTCTGGGTCCCGCTGGTGCAGCGGTTCGCGCAGGTACAACGGGCGATGATGGAGCACGTGGACGAGCTTCTGGGGCAAGGGATTCCGGACGAGCGTCCAAAACAGTACCTGGAGATGCTCCGCGCCTTCACCGGCGCCGGGCAACTGCCCCCGGCCGAACGCGATCGCCTCAGGGTCCTGGCCGAAAGCTGGGAAAAGACCGGTACCGGACCGATCGCGTCCCTCGTTCCGCCTTCGGTTCAGCACGGTGACCTGCACGACAACAACGTGGCGGTGGGCCCGGACGGGGCCTACCGGTTCTTCGACTTCGGCGACTCCACGGTGGCGCACCCGTTCAGCACGATGGACCTGCCCCTGCTGTTCGCCCAGGAGGACGGGGTGGACGCGGCCGGGATCGCCCGGCTGGAAGACGCCTATCTGGAAGCCTTCACAGACTTCGGGACGCTCGGCGAACTGCGGCAGGAGCTGCACACCGTGGTCGCGGTCGCCCCCCTGCAACGGGCCCACAACTGGGCGCGGGCACTGAGCACCGGTGAATCCGGTGAATCCGGCGTGCTGGCCTGGGATCCCGCGGCCGCGCAGGAGTGGCAGAACCCGGTCGAGTACTGGCTGAACCGGCTGCCCCGCCGATGAGCACCGAGCCGAACCGGAACTTCACCCTGAACCAGCTGCGCTACTTCTCGGTCGTGGCCCAGGAGGGCGGGATGACCGCGGCGGCCGGCCGGCTGAGCATCACCCAGTCCGCCCTGTCCTCGGCGATCGCCCAGCTCGAGGCCTCGATGGGGGTGCCGCTCTTCCGCCGGCTCCCACGCAAGGGGCTGAGCCTGACCGATCCGGGGCGCCGGCTGCTGCGCGAGGCCCTCCCTCTGCTGGAGGAGCTGGACCGGCTGCCCGGCCTGGTCCGCGGGGAGGCTGAGGAACTGGCCGGCCGCCTGGTCATCGGGGTGTACGAACCGATCGCGGCGGTCGACCTGCCCGACATCCTGCGGACGTTCGAGGCCCGCCACCCCCGGGTCGAGGTCTCGGTGGTCGAGGGCGACCAGGAGCGGATCCGGCAGGCCCTGCTGTCCGGAGCCTGTGAGATGGGGCTGCTCTACGGAATGGGGGTATTGACCGGCCTGGAGACCGAGGTACTGGAGACGCTGCCGGCGCACGTCCTGGTGGCGGCCGACCACCCGCTCGCCCGCCGCGGGCGGCCGGTCCACCTCGCCGACCTGAACGACGAGCCGCTGGTGCTGCTCGATCTCCCGCACACCCGCGAGTACCTGCTCGGCCTCTTCGAGACCGCCGGGCTGAATGTCCGGGTCCGGCACTGGGTGCGGGGTTACGACACGGTCCGGTCGTTCGTCGCCCGCGAGGGATACACCGTGCTGAACCGGGTTCTCCCACCCGGTACGCACAACGGCGGGCAGGTCACCGCGCTGCCCCTGCTCGACGACCTGCCGGGCGTGGACGTGCTGCTGGCCCGCCGACAGGATGCCCGGCCGACCCGGCGCACCCAGGCGTTCGCCGCCCTCTGCCGGGCCCATGTAGAGGCCAGAACCGCACATCATGTTTCGTTCATGTGAATCATTTTTAGTATCGATTTTATCGATGTGACCGCGTAAAACTTCTGTTGGACGCCCTGCGCGGCCGATCACCACAATGGCTCCCCTCAAGGCACGCCCCTTCTACCGGAAGGACCGCCATGGCCGTCATCCGCGCCGCGATCACCCAGACCACCTGGACCGGCGACAAAGAGTCCATGATCAAGAAGCACGAGGAGTTCGCCCGGTCGGCCGCGGCCGACGGCGCCCAGGTCATCTGCTTCCAGGAACTCTTCTACGGGCCGTACTTCGGCATCACCCAGGACAAGAAGTACTACGAGTTCGCCGAGCCGGCCGACGGTCCGGTGGTGCAGCGCTTTTCCGCGCTGGCCAGGGAACTGCACCTGGTGATGATCCTCCCGATCTACGAGGAGGCGATGCCGGGCGTGTACTACAACACCGCCGTGGTGGTCGACTCCGACGGTTCGGTAGTCGGGAAGTACCGCAAGAACCACATCCCGAACCTGGACAAGTTCTGGGAGAAGTTCTACTTCCGGCCCGGGAACCTGGGCTGGCCGGTGTTCCAGACCTCGATCGGCAAGGTCGGCGTGACGATCTGCTACGACCGGCACTTCCCGGAGGGCTGGCGGATGCTCGGCCTGGCCGGCGCCGAGATCGTGTTCAACCCCAACGCCTCCAAACCCGGCCTGTCGAACCGGCTCTGGGAGCTGGAGCAGACCGGCGCGGCCGCCGCCAACGGGTACTTCGTGCTGGTGCCGAACCGGGTCGGCCTGGAGAGCAACGAGTTCGGCGACGAGGCGGTCGACTTCTACGGCACCTCGTACGTGGCCGACCCGCAGGGCAACTACGTCGGCGAGGTCGGGTCGTCCACCGAGGAGCAGGTGCTGATCCGCGACCTCGAGCTGGACAAGATCCGTGAGGTGCGCGACGACTGGCAGTTCTACCGGGACCGCCGGCCGGACGCCTACGGCCTGATCGTGGAACCCTGATCGCCATGACCAAGACGCTGATCAAGAACGGGACGGTCGTCTCGGCGACCGGGCGCGCGACGGCCGACGTGCTGGTGGACGGCGAGACGATCGCGGCCGTCCTGCAGCCGGGTTCCACGCTGCTGGGCTTCGAGATCGAGAAGAACGTCGACCGGGTGATCGACGCCGCCGGCAAGTACGTGATCCCGGGCGGGGTGGACGCGCACACCCACATGCAGATGCCGTTCGGCGGCACCGAGGCCAGCGACACCTTCGAGACCGGCACCCGGGCCGCGGCCTGGGGCGGCACCACCAGCATCATCGACTTCGTGGTCCAGTACCCCGAGCAGGGGGTGCTCGACCAGTACCGGCTCTGGCACGAGAAGGCCGCCGGCAACTGCGCGATCGACTACGGCTTCCACCAGATCCTCTCGGACGTGCAGGACTCCAGCCTCAAGGCGATGGACGAGCTGATCGTCGAGGGCGTGACCAGCTTCAAGCTGTTCATGGCCTACAAGGGCGTGTTCCTCAGCGACGACGGGCAGATCCTGCGGGCCTTCCAGAAGGGCGCCGAGAACGGCGCGATGATGATGATGCACGCCGAGAACGGCGCCATGATCGACGTTCTCGTGCAGCAGGCGGTCGAGGCCGGGAACACCACCCCGTACTACCACGGGCTCACCCGCCCCTGGCAGGCCGAGGAGGAGGCGACCCACCGGGCGATCATGATCGCCGACCTGACCGGGGCCCCGCTCTACGTGGTCCACGTCAGCGCCAAGCAGGCGGTCGAGCAGATCGCCGCCGCCCGCGACCGCGGGCTGAACATCTTCGGCGAGACCTGCCCGCAGTACCTCTACCTCTCCCTCGAGGAGCAGCTCGGCGCACCGGGTTTCGAGGGCGCCAAGTGGGTCTGCTCGACGCCGCTGCGGTCCCGGGCCGAGGGCCACCAGGACCACATGTGGCAGAGCCTGCGCACCAACGACATCCAGATGGTCTCCACCGACCACTGCCCGTTCTGCATGAAGGACCAGAAGGAGCTCGGGATCGGGGACTTCTCCAAGATCCCGAACGGCATCGGCAGCGTCGAGCACCGGATGGACCTGATGTACCAGGGCGTGGTCTCCGGGCAGATCAGCCTGGAGCGCTGGGTGGAGATCACCTCGACCACCCCGGCCCGGATGTTCGGCCTCTACGGCCGCAAGGGCGTCGTCCAGCCCGGGGCGGACGCGGACATCGTGATCTACGACCCGAACGGCCACACCTCGATCGGGCTGGGCAAGACCCACCACATGAACATGGACTACTCCGCCTGGGAGGGCTTCGAGATCGACGGGCACGTGGACACCGTGATCAGCCGGGGCGAAGTGATCGTCGAGGACGACGCCTTCACCGGCCGGATCGGTCACGGCCAGTACCTCAAGCGCGGCCTCAGCCAGTACCTTTCCTGAAAGGGGACACCTGGAGATGGACTTCGGCGTCGTCGTACAGATCAATCCCCCGGCCACCCGGGTGGTCTCGCTCGCCCGGCTGGCCGAGGACCACGGGTTCGACTACTTCTGGACGTACGACTCGCACGTCCTGTGGCTCGAGCCCTACGTGGTGCACTCCCAGATCCTCAGCCAGACCTCGCAGATCAAGGTCGGCCCGATGGTCACCAACCCGGCCACCCGGGACGCGACCGTCACCGCCTCCACCTTCGCCACGCTGAACTCGATGTTCGGCAACCGGACGATCTGCGGGATCGGCCGGGGCGACTCGGCGGTCCGGGTGACCAACGGAAAACCGACGTCGCTCAAGCAGTTGCGCGAGGCCGTCCACGTGATCCGGGAACTCGGCAACTCCCGGTCGGTGGAGATCGAGGGCTCGACCATCCGGTTCCCGTGGAGCCGGAACTCGAGTCTGGACGTCTGGGTGGCCGCCTACGGTCCGCTCGCCCTGAAGGCGGCCGGTGAGGTGGGCGACGGGTTCATCCTGCAGTGCGCGGACGTGGACATTGCCACCTGGATGATCGCGACCGTGCGCAAAGCGGCCGCGAACGCCGGACGGGATCCGGACAGCCTCTCGTTCTGCGTGGCCGGGCCGATGTACGTCACCGACGGCACCGAGGAGTCCTACCGGCACGCACTGGACCAGTGCCGCTGGTTCGGCGGCATGGTCGGTAACCACGTGGCCGACATCGTGGCGAAATACGGCACCGACAGCGAGATCCCGAAAGCGCTGACCGACTACATCGCCGGGCGTACCGGGTACGACTACAACAGCCACGGCCGGGCCGGCAACGACCACGTGGACTTCGTGCCGGACGAGATCGTCGACCGGTTCTGCCTGATCGGTACGGCCGAGCAGCAGATCGAGAAGCTGGAGCGGCTGAAGGCGGCCGGGGCCACCCAGTTCTCCGGCTACCTGGACCACGACAACAAGGAAGAGACCCTGCGGATGTACGGCGAGCGGGTCATCCCCGCGGTCCGCGACCATGTGGTGGCCAAGGCATGACCGGTGAGATCCTGACCAACCGGATGGTCGCCGACCTGGACACCTCGAGTGTCTTCCACTCCTGGTCGGCCCAGGGTTCGCTGGATCCGCTGCCGATCGCCGGCGGCCGCGGGTCCGTGGTCTGGGACTTCGACGGCAACCGGTACCTGGACTTCTCCAGCATGCTGGTCAACGTCAACATCGGCCACCAGCACCCGGCCGTGCTGGCCGCGGTCCGGGAGCAGAGCGCCGAACTGGCCACGGTCGGCCCGGCGTTCGCCAACCTGACCCGGGCCCGGGCCGCGCAGCGGATCCTGCACCGGGCCGGCCCGGGCTTCAGCAAGGTGTTCTTCACCAACGGCGGCGCCGACGCCAACGAGAACGCGATCCGGATGGCCCGGCTGGTGACCGGCCGGGACACGGTGCTGTCGGCCTACCGCTCCTACCACGGCAACACCGGGGCGGCGATCGTGGCCACCGGTGACTGGCGGCGGATGCCCAACGAGTACGCCCGCGGGCACGTGCACTTCTTCGGCCCGTTCGCCTACCGTTCCGAGTTCTGGTCGAACTCCGCGGACGAGGAGAGCGAACGCGCCCTGCATCACCTCGAGCGCGTCATCCAGGCCGAGGGCCCCGGCAGCATCGCTGCGATCCTGCTGGAGACCGTTCCGGGCACGGCCGGCGTGCTGGTGCCGCCGCCAGGTTACCTGGCCGGGGTGCGCCAGCTCGCCGACCGGTACGGCATCGTGCTGATCTTCGACGAGGTGATGGCCGGTTTCGGCCGCACCGGCGACTGGTTCGCCTTCCAGACGCTGGCCGAGGACGGCGCGGTCACGGTGCCCGACCTGATCACCTTCGCCAAGGGCGTCAACTCCGGCTACGTGCCCACCGGCGGGGTGATCCTCTCCCCACGGATCGCCGAGCACTTCCGCCACGCCGTGTTCCCCGGGGGCCTGACCTACTCCGGGCACCCCCTGGCGATGGCCTCGATCGTCGGCGCTCTGGACGCGATGGAGGCCGAGGACGTGCTCGGCAACGCCACCCGGATCGGGGCCGACGTGCTCGGGCCCGGCCTGGAGAAGCTGGCCGCCTCCCATCCGGCGATCGGCGAGGTCCGTGGCCTGGGCGTGTTCTGGGCCCTGGACCTGGTCAGCGACCAGTCCACCCGGAAGCCGGTGTCACCGGCCGCGATGGCCGTCCTGAAACGCGAACTGCTGGCCCGGGGCCTGCTGCCGTTCACCGCTGACAACCGGCTGCACGTCGTCCCGCCCTGTGTGGTGACCGAGGACGAGGTGCGGATCGCCCTGACCATCTACGACGAGGCGCTGACGGTCATGGAAAGGCAGCTCTGACGCCCGTTTCCGTACGCTTCACCGGCAATTCGGGCGTTTTCTTCCCAAGGTGATCTAACGTGGACCCCGACCGCCTGGTCGTCCGTCGTTTTCCCTTGCCTGACCGAAGGATTCGCGATGCCTCCGTTCCGCCGCGCCCTCGCCCCGGGTGCTGCCCTGATCGCCACCTCGCTGATGGCGTTCGCCACTCCGGCCACCTCCGCCCTCGCCCACGCCGCCCCGGCCGATCGGCTGCCGCTCGGTCCCTCGAACCTGGCCGAGACCCGCACCGTGCAGACCATCGCGCCGGGGCTGACGATGACCACGATCACCCGCGGAAAGGTCACGCCCATCAAGGACTTCTGGACGATCGGCATCAACCTTCCGGTCGGCGACCCGACCGACGACAACGACCAGGACTCGCCCAAGGCCCTGCTGGCCGGCAAGTCGGTGGCCGAGCAGAAGGCCGCGCAGATCCTGGCCAGCCCGGCCGTGGCGGCCCAGCTCACGGCCAAGGACTGGAAGCCCCGGGTCGAGGCGGTCGACTGGGTGCCGAAGATGAAGGACTTCGCGGGCGGCACGATCGGTTACACGTTGCGACTGGGCCAGTACGACGCCGCCCCGGCGGCTTCCGATCCCCTCTGGGCGGCCCTGGTCTCGGCCGGTTTCTCGCCCGCGGCGGTCTTCACCGGGCAGGACGGCCGCCCCGACCAGACCGGTCCGTGGGTGCTGCGCGAGCTGACGATCGACTACCACAAGTTCAAGGGCGACGTGTCCTCCACCCTGGGTCAGGCGGTTTCGGGCCGGGAGACGACCACGGCCCTGGCCCGGGCGAAGAACGCGATCTACGCAGTCAACGGCGGCTTCTTCGTCACCAGCGACGCAGACGGCGCCCAGGGCATCCCGGCCGGTCTTTCGGTGGTGAACGGCCAGGTGAAGAGCGCCGCCACCAACGGCCGGGCCGAGCTGCTGCTGCGCGACGGCGGCCGGGACGCCGAGATCACCCACCTGTCAACCCACTTCAGCGTTACCGCCGGCAAGGCGAACCAGCTCGTGGACGCGCTGAACCGCACCCCCGGGGTGATCCGCAACTGCGGCGGTGTCGGCGGCGACTCCCCCACCCAGCTTCCGGTGCAGGACTTCACCTGCACCGATCCGGACGAGATCGTCGGCTTCACCGACGATTACGGCACCACCCTTCCTTCGGGAGCGGGCGTTGAGGTCGTGGTGGACGCCCGGGGCCGGGTCAGCCAGGTCCGGGATCGCAGCGGCGGCACGGTTCCGCAGGGTTCGACGGTGCTGCAGGGCATCGGTACCGAGGCGACCTGGCTGACCAAGCACGCCCCGGTCGGCACCAAGGTCACGCTGCACACCAAGGTCGTGGACGAGCACGGTCGCACCGTCCGCTTCGGCAAGACCGACTCGGTGGTCAACGGCGGGCCGGTCCTGGTCCAGAACGGCAAGGTCTCGGTCGACATCAAGGCCGAGGGCATGATCCACGAGGACCCGGCCCGGCACCTGCCCGACTCCGCCCTCGGCGCGGCCTGGGGCTACAGCTGGATCGTCCGCGACAACCCGCGGACCGGGGTCGGGGTCGACGCCCAGGGCCGGCTGCTGCTGGTCCAGATCGACGGCCGCCAGGCGAATCTCAGCCAGGGGGTCAGCATCCCGGACTTCGCCCAGGTGATGAAGTCGCTCGGCGCGGTCCAGGCGTTCAACCTGGACGGCGGCGGTTCCTCGGCCACGGTGGTGAACGGCACCCTGGTCAATTCCCCGTCCGACACCAGCAACGGCGCTCAGGTGGAGCGCTCGGACGGCGATGCCCTGGTCGTGACTGCTTCTCGTCACTGACCTCTCAGGCTCCGGTCCGGTCGGCCGAACCTTCGCCGATCCGGGCCGGATCAAGGCCGCAATGCGCTCGGGCGATGGGTCAGGGCCGGAACCCGACGCATTGCGGTCCTTCAGATCCGGTAAGTCAGCTCAGGATGCCCCGCGCGTAGGCGGCCTGCCCGATGTGCTGGGTCACGTCGCCGAGCACGCTGATCAGGCGCACCCCCAGGGTCACCGGTGGGTTCCAGTTCTCGTCGACCACCCGGTCCAGGTCCGCGTCCTTCATCCCGGACAGGTACTCGACCGTGCGGGCGTGCACCGCGTCGTAGTAGTCCACCAGCAGCTGCGGATCCTCCACCCGGACCTTGTCCACGTCCGCGCTGGACATCCCGTAGCCGTGCGCCGAGTCCGGGAAGGGCAGGTCGAAGCGCTGGGCGAAGCCCTGCGCGGTGTAGACCGGCTCGGAGCCGGCCGCGGCGGCGACCTGCTCGTCCTCGCCCCGGCCGATGTGCCAGAGCAGCCAGGCGATCGAGTTCCCGGTGCCGTTCGGCCGCTGAGCGAGCTGCTCGGCGGACAGGCCCTGGGCGGTCGAGGCCACCAGTTCCCGCACCCGCCCGAATCCGTCGGTGAGTAGTTCAGCAGTGTTCATGGCCCGAGCCTAGAACCGAATCCGGGGCCGCACGCCCGGAGTCAGCCCTGGTTGAAGCCGAGGATGTCGAGCACCTTCGGCAGGTCGATCTCGACCGCTCCGCCGGGGGCCCGGACCGGCTGGGGGTCGGGATCGACGTCCAGGGTGAGGGTCAGCTTCGCGTCCTTCACCGGGTTGTCCAGGAACTGCACCAGGTCGAGGTTGATCCGGTCGAGTTTGCCGTCCTGCAGGAAGACGTCGAAGGTGACGTCGCCCGACCGGATGCCCGGAAGGGCCGGTTTCGTTCGGTTGCCGCCGAACTTTTTCACCCGGCGAACAGCGTGACCAACAGGAACACGTTCAGCGCCACGATCGCCCCCAGCACGATCCCGGCCACCACCACCGTGACCGGACGGTTGCGGGCGTCTCCCATGATCGCCCGCCGGCTGGTGAACCAGACCAGCGGAGCGAGCGCGAACGGGATGCCGAACGAGAGGCAGACCTGGCTGAGCACCAGCGCGGCGGTCGGGTCGACGCCGAGCACCAGGATGATCAGGGCCGGGGCCACCGAGACGCACCGGCGCAGCCAGATCGAGACGCTGCGGTGCAGGAAGCCGGACATGATGGTCTGCCCGGAGTACACCCCCACGCAGGTCGAGGCCAGGCTCGAGGCGAGCAGCGCGGAGGCGAACACCCAGCTGCTGAACTCGCCGGTGATCGCGGCGAAGCCGGCGTGCGCGGTCTCCAGCGAGTCCGCCTCGTCCGGTCCCAGCACGGTCGCCGCCAGCATGATCGAGATGTTCACCGCGGCGGCCAGCAGCATCGCGCCGATGATCTCGCGGCGGGTGATCCGGATCAGCCGGGGCATCGCCCGCCGCGAGATCACCGCCTCCCCCTTGGTCAGGTGCGAGTGCAGATACACGACATGCGGCATTACCGTGGCGCCGACGATGCCGGCGGCCAGGTAGGCGCTGTCCACCCCCTGCAGCCGGGGCCGGAACCCGGAAGCCAGTTCGGCCCCGCCCAGCCCCGAGCGCAGCGCCTGATAGGCGAAACCCGCTGTCACCAGGGCAAAACAGAGATAGACGACCGGGCGGAAGGCATCGCGACCGCGCACGTGCAGCGCCAGGATGCCGAACGCGGCGAGCACCATGATCACGGCCCCGAGCACCAGGGGGACGCCGAACAGCAGGTTGAGGGCGATCGCGCCGCCCACCACCTCGGCCAGGTCGGTGGCGATCACCACCAGTTCGGCCTGGAGCCACATCGCGATCCGGGCCGGGAAGGACAGGTGCTCCCGGCACTGCTCGGGCAGCGAACGCCCGGTGACCAGGCCGAGTTTCGCCGAGAGGTACTGCACCAGCATGCCGACCGCGCTGGCCGCGACCACCACCCAGACCAGCAGGGTGCCGAACCGGGCGCCGGCCGAGACGTTGGTCGCGAAGTTGCCGGGGTCGATGTAGGCGACGGCGGCGACCAGGGCCGAGCCGAGGGTGGTGCCGACCGCGCGCCGCCCGCTGCCGCTCTCCCGGACACCCCCGGTGACCACGGGGGCTTCGAGCACGGGTGAGGCCATCGGCGGTGGATTCATGCGAGCAACTCCCCTGGTAGCCAAACATCCCTCGTGATCATGCAGTTCCGCCCCCGTGATCATGCAGAAGACGCCAAAACCCCGTGCATGATCACGGCAGGTTTTGAGGGTCTCTGGGGATCATCCACGATCCGCCCCGCGCCGGGGCGGACCGTGGCTGATCCAGCTGACGCCTTTTCGGGGGACGTCAGTAGATGTTCGAGGGCCGCACCATGCCCTCGGCCAGGTCCCCGAACCCCGGTGCCATGATCGCCCCGGGGTTGCCCAGCACCTCCTCCACGATCAGCGTCTCGGTGGTCAGGAGCAGGGCAGCAATGGACGCCGCGCTCTGCAGCGCGGATCGGGTCACCTTGAGCGGGTCGATGATCCCGAAGTCGAACATATCCCCGTACTGCCCGGTGAGGGCGTTGAAGCCCTCGCCGATCGGCCGTCCGGCCACCTCGGCCACGACCTGGTCCCCGTCGTGCCCGGCGTTGATCACGATCCAGCGCAGCGGCTCCTCCAGCGCCCGGCGGACGATGTCCCGCCCGATCGCCGCGTCACCCTCCAGCGCTAGCTGGTCGAGCGCCGGCTGGGCCTGGACCAACGCGGTTCCGCCACCGGCGACCACGCCCTCCTCGATCGCGGCCAGCGTGGCCTGCAGCGAGTCCTCCAGGCGGTGCTGCTTCTCCTTCAACTCGACGTCGGTCACCGCCCCGACGTTGATCACCGCGACCTGACCGGACAGCCGGGCCATCCGCAGCCGGAGCGCGTCCTGGTCGTGCTCGTTCTCGGCCCGGGCCAGCTCCTTGCCGATCTGCTGGACCCGGGTGCGCACCGCCTCCGCGTCCCCGGAGCCGCCGACGATCGTGGTGCCGAGCTCGGTGACGGTGATCCGGTGGGCCCGGCCCAGCTGCTCCAGCCGGATCGAGGACAGCGAGATGCCGGACTCGGCGCTGATCACGCTGCCGCCGAGCACGGTGGCCAGGTCCTCCAGCTCGGCGACCCGGCGGTGGCCGAAGCCGGGAGCGCGGACCGCGACCGAGTGGAAGGTGTCGTGCAGGTGGTTGGTGATCAGCATGGACAGCGCCGGGCCGTCCACGTTCTCGGCCAGGATCGCCAGCGGCCGGCCGGTCCGCCGGACCTGCTCGAGCACCGGCATCAGGTTCTGCACCGAGTCGATCTTCTCGTTCGTCAGCAGGACGTAGGCGTCCTCCAGGACGGCCTCCATCCGGTCCTTGTCGGTGACGAAGTACGGCGAGATGTAGCCGTGGTCGAACTCCACCCCGTCGGTGTAGCTGACCCCCATCCCGAAGTGCGGCCACTCCTCCACGGTGACCACCCCGGTGTTGCCGACCTTCTCCATCGCCTGGGCGATCACGTCCCCGATCTCGGAGTCGTTGTTGGCCGACAGCATCGCCACGTGCTGCAGGTCCGAGCGGCCACCGACCGGCACGCTGCGATCGGTCAGCACCTCGATCACCGCCGCCACGGCCCGCTCGATACCGCGTTTCACCTGCATCGGGTTGGCGCCCGTGTCGATCGCCCGCAGCCCCTCGCGGACCAGGGCCTGGGCGAGCACGGTGGCCGTCGTGGTGCCGTCCCCGGCCACCCCGTTGGTCTTCATCGCCACTTCCTTGACCAGCTGCGCACCCATGTTGGCGAACGGGTCGCGCAGCTGGATCTCCCGGGCGATGGTGACGCCGTCATTGGTGATCGTCGGCGCGCCGGTCATCTTCTCGATCACCGCGTTGCGGCCCTTCGGGCCCAGGGTGACCTTCACGGCGTCCGCCAGGGCGTTGACCCCGGCTTCCAGCAAGCTTCGTGCGTCGCGGCTGAAACGCAGGTCCTTAGCCATGGTCTGCCTCCTTTACGGAATGAGAATTGCGCGACCACGGACGTTGCCGTGGTCGAGATCGTCGAGGGCGCGGGCGAAGTCGGTCAGCGGGTACTGGGCGGTGTGCAGGGTGACCTTGCCCCGGGCGGCCAGCACCATCAGCTGCACCAGATCGCTGTACGAGCCGACCAGGTTCCCGATGAAGTTGATCTCGGTCGAGATGATGTCGATGGCCGGTACGGAAAGCGTTCCGCCGTAACCGATGACGTAGTAGTTCCCGGCCCGGCGCAGCACCGCGACCCCGTCCTCGAGAGCACCACCCTCACCGACGAAGTCGATCACCGCCTCGGCGCCGTTGCCGTCGGTCAGATCGAGCACCTGCTGGACGTGACTGCCGTCGGCGACGATCGTCTGGTCGGCACCGAGGTCGGCCGCCAGTTTCAGCGCGTCCGGCGATCGATCGATGACGATCAGACGCGCAGCGGAGAGGGCCTTGAACACTTGGATACCGATGTGCCCCAGGCCACCGGCGCCGATGATCACGGCGGTGTCGGCTGGGCGCAGCGCCCGGGCCGCCTTGGCCACCGCGTGATAGGCGGTGAGACCGGCGTCGGCCAGCGCGGCCACCGTGGCCGGCTGGAGCGACGCGTCCAGCTTGACCACCGAACGCGCATTGGTGAGCAGGTATTCGGCGTATCCACCGTCCGTGTCGATACCCGGGAACTTCGAGTTGACGCAGTGCACGTCGTCCCCGTCCCGGCAGGCCTGACACAGTCCGCAGGTGACCAGCGGGTGCAGGATCACCGGGTCTCCGACCTTGACGTTGGTCACGGCCGATCCGACTTCGGCTACCCACCCGGCGTTCTCGTGCCCGATCGTGTACGGCAGGGTGACGCCGGACTTCTGCTCCCATTGACCCTCGATGATGTGCAGGTCGGTGCGGCAGACCCCGGCTCCGCCGATCTTGACGATCACGTCGAGGGGCGAGGCGATGGACGGGTCGGGCACTTCGGTGAGGACGGGCTGGGTTTCGTACTTCCCGAGTTGTACGGCTTTCATGACGCCCTCCTCGAGAGTTGGCCGACCGGGATGAAAGTTTGGACGCCCGACAGCGTCCCTTCCGAGGTTTCGTCGCCGTAGCGGGTTTTCAGCAAACCCCGGCAGAAGATGCCGTTGCCCTCGATGCTGACCCGGACCGCCTTGGCGTAGCGGAGATGATGAGGGACGTCCGCCACGGGTTCACCGGAAGCGTCCACCACGAGCGGGTCGGACGGTTGGGTGCCCAGGCCGATCTCGGACCGCCTCCGTAACAGCGCTTCGGTGGTCGGGCTCTGCGGCAAGTCCGACAACCGGGCCGAGGAGAGTCCTTCGATCTGCCAGCCCTGGTCCAGGAGGGTGCGGCAGGACCGCTCCAGGCAAGCGGCGTGCGCCTTGCGCTGGAAAGTGGCCCGCAGCTCGTCGAGCTCCGCATCCGCTTCGCCGGGGAAGGACCCGCGGAATCCGGCATCCCCGGCCACCCCGCCGTTGATCTCCTCCGAGGCGAAATGGTCCTCCAGCCGGACCGTCACGTCTTCGGTCCAGTCCAGCGCCGAGACCGCGTCATAGGCATCGGCCACCATCAGGTAGGCGAAGTTGGGGGCGCAGAAATAGGTGGGGAGCCGCAGCCGGACGTGAACCGCGCCGCCCGCGACCCGGACCTCGGTGACGAACTTCAGCTCGGTGATCGGCTCGTCCAGCTCCGGATCGCGAACCGAGCCCAGCGCCGTCCATACTTCTCGTTCGCGAACCGAGCCCGACGGCGTCCCCAATTCCCGCTCCAAGGCCTCGCTCATGCCGTCACCGGGTGGGTCTCGTCGACCGGCGCCGAGCCGATCGCCGCCCCGGTCTCCAGCCCGGGCGTCTTCACCTGGGCCTCTTCGGGCACCTCGAACCCGTACAGCTTCGCCGCGTTGAGCCCGAGGATCTTCTTCTTCACGTCGGTGGTGAGCACGCCGTACTCGCTCTGCATGTCCTCCGGGATCTGGAAGTCGACGAACATCTCGACCAGCCACTTGGGCTGCCAGATCGCGTAGTCGCTGGCGAAGGTCAGCCGGTTCTCGTCGAGCCAGTACAGCAGCTCGCCGATGATCTGGGCGAAGTACCGCGGCCGGCTGAACATGAACGGCATCGCCACCGCCAGGCCGCCGTAGACGTTCGGCTCCTGGGTGGCGATCCAGCAGAAGTCCTCCAGCCGGGGCAGGCCGACGTGCTCGATGATGAAGTTCAGGTTGGGGAAGGCGGTGGCCACGTCGTCCACGTCGGCGACGTCGAACGCGTCCCGGTTCAGCGGGTAGATCGTCGGGCCCTTGTGGATGTGAATGTTCTTCACGCCCAGCTGCTCGCACTTCTCCAGGTACCGGTAGGACCACGGGTCGGTGAGCTTGTAGCCCTTGGACTCGCCCTTCCACTCGGCGGTGTACAGCTTCACGCCCTGGAATCCCCAGCGCTCGTGCAGCTTCTCCAGGGCCTCGATGCCGGCCTCACCGTCGCGCGGGTCGAAGGCGCCGTTGGTCTGCAGCCGGTCCGGGTGCTTCTCGGCCAGGGTGCCGTTGCGCTCGGTGGTGTTGAAACCCTCGGTGTAGAAATCGGTCAGGTAGGTGGGCTGGAAGATGCCCTTGTCCACGTAGCCGATGTCGAACAGGTCGTGGATCAGGTCGTCCTCGGTGTACTTGCCGAACTTCTCCAGGTCCCAGACGTACTCGGCCGGGCTCAGGTTCTTCTGGTAATCGTAGAAGCAACCGGTGAAACCGGCCCCGTAGCGGTTCTTCTGGTTGTCGGCGCCCCCGTTCCAGTAGTGGATGTGGCTGTCGACGATGAAGTACTTCTCTCCGTCTTTCTCGTACACGGTTCTCTCCTCAGCCTAAAAACCAGCAAACTTTTCCGTGATCATGGACTTTCTCCCCCGTGATCATGGAGTTTCTCCCTCGTGATCATGGACTTTTCACTCCCGAGGAACTCCATGATCACCGGGGAAGAAGTCCATGATCACGGGGAATGAAGTCCATGATCACGGGGAAAGAAGTCCATGATCACGAGGGGGTTACTCGACGACCTTGAGGTCGAAATCGATGTACTCGGCGGCGTCCTCGGGATTGGCGAAGAGCATCGTCCGGTCGTCGAAGTGGACCATCCGGCCGTAGTGGGTGGACATGATCTCCTCGAAGTCGGACTGGTCGAAGTCCGCCCCGAGAGCCTGGGTGATCTCGTCGAAGTCGAAGGTGAGCAGGCGCTGGCCGTCCACCCGGATCATCGAGGGGTACTCCGAGATCTCGACGCCGTCCTTGGCCCGCATCACCTCGGCCACGACGTACCCGTTCTGGTTGTTCATCAGGGTGACGCCACACATGTTCGAGGACCCGGTCTCGGCCCCGAAAACCATGTCACTCATGCACTAAGCTCCTTCGGCTCGGCCAGCCCGAGGTCGGCCAGGATGGTGCGCAGGTCTCCCTTGGCGGCCGCGAACGACTCGGCGAAGGGCACCACCCGCTCGGCCGGGTGCGACCAGATCGGCTGCAGTTCCTGGGCGGCGTGCAGGCTGACCGGCAGCCACGCCCCCAGCCACTCCTGCAGCTTCGCGGTGTTCTCGGCGCCGTGCTCGGGATCGCGCACCAGCAGGGTGAACAGCGCCCGGGTGTAGGCCAGGTCGCGGGCGTAGTCGTTCTCCCCGGTGCCGACCAGCGAGGGCGTGACGTAGTCGCCGTTGCGGGCGCTGATCTGCATCACCAGGTGACTGCGGAACAGCCCGCCGACCAGGGTTTCGTAGACCACGTTGGTGGCGAACAGGGCCTCGCCCCAGTCACCGATCGCGGTCAGCCGCTCGGCGTTCTCCCGCACCCCCTGCCAGACCGGGTCCTCCTGCCAGACCTCGCGGTGCACCGAGCCGTCGAAGCCGATGTCGGCCTCGCCCAGGTCCAGGTTGTAGAGGGCCAGGTCCTGGGCGAAACGCATCTTGTGGGCGCTGTTCACGGCAATCGCGTTGTTGATCATGTTGGTCGGCGCCGAGCGCTGGCAGGCGACGAAAACGTGCAGCCCGATCCCGTTCTCGGCGTGCATCCAGGCGCCCAGGTTGCGCTCGACGAACCGGATCCAGCCCGGGCTCCAGCTCTGGTACGCCTTGGCCAGCTTGGCGTTGGCCAGGTTCTGCTGGATCTGCCGGACCACGTTGGCGTTGTTCCGGTAGATCGTCTGTTCCCATTCCTGGTTCGGATCCCGGAACTGGTGCCAGTCGGAGGATTTCACCGCCGTCCAGTCCTGCGGGTAGCCGCCCTCACCGTCGGCGAATCCGTAGATCCAGCCCTGGGTGAGGTGCCGTTCCGGGTCCGGCTGGACGTCGAAGGTGACGTCCTCATAGGTGGTGGCGCGCAGCTTGGCCGGCTTGAAATAGTTGTAGGAGCGGCTGTTCGAGCTCGGGAAGTCCAGCGCGCCGGCCTCGGCGTCGGTGAACTCCGGCTTCGGGAAACTGCGCACTGCGTCGGGCTTTTTCACAGGTGCTGCCATAGCGGAACCCCTCAGCTCTCGGAGACACTGGTGGTGAACTTGTCGAAGTAGATCCGGTCGTTCGGTACGTCCTTGCTCTCCAGCAGGGCGATCGCGGCGTCCACCATCGGCGGCGGACCGCAGAGGTAGCAGTCGGTCTCGGTGAGATCCGGCTCCTGCCGGTCCACGACGTCCGTGATCAGCCCGAAATCCCCGGTGACCCCGAGCGTCCCCCATTCCGCGTGGTCCACGTGGGAGAGCGCCGGGACGAACCGGAAGTCCTTGATCTTCAGGCCGAGTGAGATGATCTCCGGCAGGTAGAACAAGTCGTCCGCGGTCCGCGCGCCGTAGTAGAAGACCACCGGGCGCTCGGTCCCGGACTCGGCCAGCCGGCGCAGCAGCGACAGGATCGGGGCCATCCCCGCTCCCCCGGCGATGCAGACGATCCTTCGGTCGGAGGACGCCCGGATCGTGCAGGAGCCGTACGGTCCGGTCAGATCGATCTCGTCGCCGGGCCGCAGCGTCGAGTCGAGCAGACCGGAGAAGTGCCCACCGGGGTACTTCTTGATGATGAACTCGATCTCGCCGTTCTCGTCGGTGGAGGCCGGGGTGGTGGCCATCGAGAACGACCGCTTGACATCGCTGTCCGGACGCCGGATCTCGGAGTACTGCCCGGCCTTGTGCACGAACCGTTCCCCCTCCGCCAGTTTCAGCTTCAGCGAGACGATGTCGCCGGTGAGCGGGGTGATCGCGGCGATCGAGGTGCGCACGGTCTGGATCGGCACCGCGTTGCGCAGTTCATCCTCGTCGTAGTTGATCAGCTCGACCTCGAGGTCGCTGTACGCGTGGGTCTTGCACAGCAGCACATAGCCCTCCTCGCTCTCGTAGTCCGCGAGCGCGAAGGTGGAGTAGCGGGCCATCTGCACGTCCCCGTCGAGCAGGAACGACTTGCAGGCCGAGCACTGACCCTCCCGGCAGCCGTGCATCAGGGCGATGCCCTGCCGGAACGCGGCGTCCAGCACGGTCTCGTCCTCGTCGACCTCCATCTCCAGGTCGACCGGCTCGAAGTGGACGCGGTGCTTGTCACCCATGAACGCACTCCAGAATCGGGAAGGGGGTGAAGACCTCGGTGGCGGCCGAAGCTGAGGACCGCCGCCACCGAGGCCGGCCTAGGGGCGCACCTGCATGATCACGGGGGCGGTTCGGCATGATCACGGGCGAATAGGGGCCCGATCAGACTGCGGCGGGGGCGGGGCGCCCGCCCGGGCCACCCGCCTTGTAAGCCGCCACCGCTGCTTCCCGTTCCGCGTCGGACATCTGGTTGAGCAGCACGTTCGGGCTCTGGAAGGTGATGCCCCGGACGTCGTCCAGGGTCCACAGCTTCTTCGGGTCGTCCAGGTCCAGGTGCGGCTGCGGGACCAGCGTCTTCCCGTCGTCGCGGACGTACCCCAGGTCGCTGATCACTTCGGCCAGGTCGTGGTTGTGGTGCAGGGTCTCCCACTCCCGGTGACCGGTCAGACGTCCCATGTTGGGGGTCGGGCGTCCCTCGAACTCCGGCCGGAACGCCTTGATGTCGGTCCACGCGCAGGTCTCGGAGCAGTAGGTGCGCCACTGCCCGTCGACCTTCTCGGTCACCATGTCCGGGCGGATCAGGCACGGCACCATGCAGGTCCAGCACCGGTGCGGGTACTGGTAGTCGACGTCCTCGAAGGCGATCGGCTTGTTCCGGCCCGGGTAGCGCAGCCGGTTGTAGTTCTCCCACCAGACGCCGTACTTGTTGTACCAGCCGGGGTACTTGGTCTCGAACCACTCGAAGTCCTGGTCGGTCATCGGGTCGATCCGCCAGTAGTTCACCGGCCAGCCGGTGGCGAAGAACTGCGCCACCTCGTGCACGTAGCCCTTGGTGGAGATCCGGTTCCAGGCCTCCTCGACCAGGTCGTGCGGGATCTTCAGGCCGTACTTCTCCAGCGGGATCAGGTAGCTGCGGTAGTAGTCGTCGTAGATCCAGCGGCGCCACATCTCGGCGTAGGAGTCCCGGTCCTTGCGCCGGTCCTTGGTGCCGTACTCGATGAAGGTGCCGATCGCCGCGTCCACCACGCAGTGGTTGTTCCACCAGGCGTAGCGCAGGTCGCGCTCGAGCAGCTGCCGGTTGCTCTCGTCGGCCAGGGCCATCAGCAGGATCGAGTAGCCGTTGCTGATGTGCCGCGACTCGTCCGACTGGACCGAGTGGAACACGGTCGGCAGCAGGTAGTCACCGTTGGCGGCGGCCTCCGAGGGCATGGCCACGAAGAGCGTGTTGGTGAAGGCGGTCTCGGCCACCACGGTGAGGTAGATGTTCGCCGCGGTGATCGCGTCACCGGTGATGAACCCCTCGCCGAACTGCCGGCCGATGGTGCCCGCGTAGTTGTTCGCGAACGCCTTCTCGCTCATGTCGAACCCGGCCGGGTCGATGTAGTGGTTCATGTAGAGCCGCTTGAGGTTCATCTGGATCGTCGAGTGCCGGACCTCGTCGATCATCTGCACGGCCAGCCCGTTGTGGATCTCCGGGTTGGGCACCGCGTCGATCGCCATCGGCATCGCCCGGGCCGCGGAGATCTCCGGGAACGGGATGATTGAGAGGAACAGCTTCTGCCACTCCATCCAGCGCTGCTGGACCTGGCGGAACATGTTGCCGCGGATCGCGCCGTCCATCGCGCCGAAGACCCGGTTGTCCTTCTCCTCCTCCATCGGGAAGTAGGAGCGCAGGATCTGCTTGAGCGGGTCCTTCTTGGGGGCCTTCTCGAAGGTGTAGTCGGTGCCGAACCGGGTCGCCGGGGTGGCGAAGGTCGGCTCCCAGGAGAGTTCGGTGATCTTCTTGTGCGCCTTGCTGAGGCTTTGCCTGCTCAACGTGCCTCCTCGGACGTCGGGTGGGTTCGGGTTCGATCACACCCCGCCCGGGAACCGTTGGGCGTCTCAATCTGAGACGGGGGTCACTTCCGGAGGGCCAAATCGGCGGCGGGCGGGTTAGTGTGCTTTCGGGAGTGACCCTCTGGCCACAAAGGCGGTGGACGGCGGATGTTTGCTGCGCCCGATCAGTCGGAACAGTCGTGGCGGCGCGAAGTCGCCCATGCCCGCGAGCTTTTCCTCACCCAGCAGGATGTTTCGCCGAACGTCGTGCGCGGGCCGATCCTCGCGTCGTGGTCGCGGTCGCATCGGCGCGGGGTCGAGGCCGACCACATCGAGCTGCCCTACGTCACCGATCTGGACACCGAGTCCCCGCTGGTCACCTGCGCGGCGCCGATCCTGCGGGAGCTCGGCGAACAGCTGCACTCCGAGCCGGTCAGCATCATCCTGACCGACGCCCAGGGCGTGGTGCTGGACCGGGTGGACTCGGACTCGGCGATCGCCCGGTATCTCGACAGCGTCCATCTGGCACCGGGTTTCAGCTATGCGGAGCGGTTCGTCGGCACCAACGGCATCGGCACTGCCCTCAGCGAGGGCCGGGCGACCCTGGTGCACGGGCCCGAGCACTACGCCGAGAACCTGGAACGGCTGGCCTGCGCCGGCGTCCCGATCAAGCACCCGGTGCGGGGCACGGTGCTCGGCGCGCTCGATCTGACCTCGTGGGCCGGTGAGTCGGCGGCGATGATGCAGGCCCTGGCCGGAGCCTGCGCCGAGCGGATCGAGCGGGGTCTGCTGAACGCCGCCGGGCTCACCGAACTGGCCCTGTTCCGGGAGTATCTGCGCACGTCACAGCGCACGAACGGGGTTGTCCTGGCGGTCAACGGCGACGTGGTGATGATGAACGAGCGGGCCCGGAGGACGCTCGACCCGGCGGATCAGCACGCGCTGATGGAGTGGGCGGCGGACGTCCGGGACGAGTCCGGACCGGTCACCCTGATCTGCGATCTGCCCAGTGGCCTGGTCGCCCGGCTGAAGTACCGGCCGGTGACCGGCAAGAGCCGGCAGCTGGGTGGGGTGCTGGAGGCCCAGTTCAGCAAGCAGGGTCCTTCGGTGCGGCGGGAAGGCGCCTCGCTTCCGGGCCTGGTCGGCAGCAGCGGGGTCTGGCAGCGCTGCGTGGCCGAGGTGGAGGCCTGCTACCGGAGCCGGGAGTGGCTGGTGCTGGCCGGGGAGGCGGGCACCGGGAAGCTGGCCCTGCTGCGCGCGGTGCAGGCCCGGCACGATCCGGCCGGGCACTTCCGGGTGCTGGACGGCGAGGTCACGCGCACGCCGGAGGCGGTCGACGGGTGGCTCGACGAGGTCGCGGGCGAGCTGGTGAGCGAGGGCGCGCTGGTCATCCGGCACGCCGAGCGGCTCTCGGTGGAGGCCCTGGTCGGGCTGGGCGACCTGCTCCAGACCCATGCCGAGGGCGACTGCTGGGTGGCCCTGACGATGAGCACGGACGACGCGGGCGCCGACACCGAGACCGCCGCCTACCTGCTCCCGCACTTCCCGCACACGGTCACCGTCCCCTCGCTGCGGCATCACAGTGAGGACGTCGGTGAGCTGGTTCCAGCGTTGCTGGCCAGTGTGGGTCGCGGACACAACCTGCGGTTCGGGTTCGACGCGATGCAGCAGCTCACCCGGGCCCCCTGGCCCGGCAACGTGAGCCAGCTGCGCTCGGTGCTGCTGGAACTGCTGAACCGCCGGCGCTCGGGCACGGTGCACGCCGCCGACCTGCCGGCCGAGGCCCGCTCGGCGATCCGCCGCCAGCTCAGCCAGCTCGAGGCGCTGGAACGGGACGCGATCGTGCGCAGCCTGACCACCCACGGCGGGAACAAGACCCGGGCCTGCGCCGAGCTGGGAATGTCCCGGGCGACGATCTACCGGAAGATCCGGGACTACGGCATCGGCGGGGTCTGATCCGGCTACGTCCAGATCGGCCGCCCGGTTCATTATTTTACGAAAATCCATTGGGCAGACGATTTTGGACGCCGATAGCGGCACCTTTACCTCGGCACGACGCTTTCTGCGGCTTTCTTCTCCCACGACCGGCGAACGACGTGGGAGAAACCGAGCATGCGCACTTTCCTGGCCAAGAAGGCCATCGCCTTCCCGATCGCCGGCGCCCTGGTGCTCGGCGCCGCGGGGGCGGGGCACGCGGTCGGCCTGATCGGCTCCGATTCCGCGGCTCCGGCAGCAACCGCTGCTCCCGATGCCACCGCGGCTCCCGATGCCACCGCGGCTCCCGTTGCCGCCGCGGCCAAGGCCCCGGCGATCGTCAACACCAAGTTCCCGATCCGCGCGGCCTTCGTCTACCCCTGGTACAGCGAGAATTTCGCCGGCAAGTCGGGCGGCAGCCAGTTCGACCCGTCGGCCGGTAAGTACAGCATGGACAAGGCCTCGACGATCGACCGGCAGATCAAGGACATGAAGTACGCCGGGCTGCAGGCCGGCATCGCTTCCTGGTGGGGCAAGGGCAAGCGGGAGGACAAGCGACTGCCGCTGATGATGGCCCGCGCCACCAAGCTGAACTTCTCCTGGTCGGCGTACTACGAGAAGGAGGGGTACGGGAACCCCACCGCCAAGCAGATCGCGGCCGACCTGAAGTACCTGCGCAAGTACTCGGACCAGCCGGCCTGGCTGCACGTCAAGGGCAAGCCGGTGATCTTCGTCTGGGCCGACGGGAAGGACGGCTGCGCGATGGCCTCCCGCTGGGCCAAGGCCAACCGGACGGCCCAGTACTACGTCGTGCTCAAGGTGTTCGGCGGCTATCAGGACTGCGCCCAGCAACCCCAGGGCTGGCACCAGTACGCCGACGGCCTGGACGTGCAGAAGGGCTACTCGGCGATCGCCTCACCCGGGTTCTTCGCGGTGGACAAGACCAAGGCGGACAAGACCCGCAGCCCGAAGCGGTTCCGCGCCGACGTGACCACAGTGGCCCGGTCGAAGGCCCCGTTCCAGCTGATCATCAGCTACAACGAGTGGGGCGAGGGCACCGCGGTCGAGTCCGCGAAGCAATGGTCCAGCGCCAACGGCCACGGCACCTACATCAACATCCTGCACCAGGTCTTCAGGGCGTACCCTCGCTGACCGGCTCCTCGACGTCCCGCGCCGGATCCTGGACGCCCTCGAAGCGCACCAGGACCGCCGCGGCCGCCGCGGTGAGCAGGAAGCCGAGGATCGCCACCGGCCAGAACCCGGAGCGCACCTCGTCCCCCAAGAAGGCCACCCCGGCGATCGTCGGGGCCACCGTCTGGGTACTGATCAGCGCGGTGGTGGCCGCGGTGACCGAGCCGCGCTGTAGGGCCAGGGAGTAGATGAAGAAGGCCAGCACCCCGGAGAGCACCAGGGCGTAGGTGGCGGCCGAGGTGACCAGGTCGCCGATCACGAAGTCGGGCAGCAGCCGGGAGGCGATCGCCACCACTGCGTAGCCCATGCCACCGGCCAGGCCGAGCACCGCCGCGGCCACCGAGCCGTCGAAGCGGGTGGCGAAGAACGCCACCACCACGATCGCCGCCAGCACCGCGAACAACGTGATGGTCAGGGCCGGGGTGGCCCGCTCGGTGCCGGTGTCGCCGGCGGCCGAGGAGAGCAGGATCAGCCCGACCACGACGGCGGCGATCGCTCCCCACTCCAGCCGGCTGAGCGCGTCGCCGAAGTAGCGGACCGCCAGCAGGGCGGTGACCACCAGGCTCATCGCGATCCCGGTCTGGGCCAGGAAGAGCGGCACCTCGCGCACCGCCAGCAGGTGGAAGCCGTAGCCGCAGAGCATCAGCACGATCGCGCCGAGCAGCAGCGGGCGGCGCAGCAGGTCGGCGGCCGTGCGGGCGGTCAGGCCGCGGTCCGGGATCTCCCGGGCCGCGAACGCCTGGAGGATCGCCGCCACGCCGTACATGACGGCCGCGATCAGGGCCGAACCGAGTCCGAGCAGCACCCCGGCATTGTCGCAGGTGGGGATCGGCCGGGCGCGGTCACCCCGGGTAGCCGGCCGGATCCGGCGGTCCAGGGGTACACGCACCACCGGGAACCGAGCACTGAACAGGCGGTTCGGGAATCACCCGACCCGCCGGTGGACCGCCCCTGTCGCACAGCGTGTCCACATAAACGCTCACGGCAACCGAATTGCTTGCCCCAGAAGGCATTTCATCACCACAAGGTTGGTCGGGCGGAGCGAACGCAATACGATGCTGCGGCCCCCCGCAGAACCACCCGTATCCCCCGAACGCTCGTTAAGGGCGACACTTCCCTGAAAGGCCTTGAATGAGTGAGGTTGCGTCACCCCCAGAGCGTCACATCGCGGTCATCTTCGGCGGTCCCAGCAACGAGCACGAGGTCAGCCTGGCCAGCGCCCAGTCGGTTCTCCGACAGTTGCAGGCTCCGGGGTGGGACGTCCTGACCGTCGGCGTGGGTAAGGACGGGCGCTGGTACGTCGGCCCGGACGCCCACGCTTCCCTGGTCCGCCAGGCTGATCCGGCCCTGCTCCCCCTCGGGGTCGAGTCGCCGGAAGGGGATCTGGACCAGGTCAGGGTCTACGACCGGGCGCCGGGGGCGGACGTGTTCGCGGGCTACGAGATCGCATTCCCGGTCAGCCACGGCCACTGGGGAGAGGACGGAACGCTCCAGGGCCTGCTCAGCAGTTACGGGCTGACCATCGTCGGCTGCGGGGTGACCGCCTCGGCCGTCTGCTACGACAAGCGGATGGCCAAGGCGGTCCTGTCCGGGGCCGGCCTTCCGGTCACCCCCGGGTTCGGGGTCACCGCCCAGGACTGGGCGAGCGACCGGAGCCTGGCCCAGCAGAGCCCGGGTGAGGGACCCTGGTTCGTCAAGCCCAACCGCAGCGGTTCCAGCATCGGCGTGATCGGCCCGGTCACCACCGCGGAGCTACCGGCCGCCATCGATGCCACCCTGACCTTTGACGACTCGGTGCTGGTGGAGGAGTACATCCCGCACCGGGAACTGCTGGTCGGCGTTCTCGGCAGCGAAAAGCTCACGGTCTCGCCCCCTCTGGAGGCGATCCAGCAGGACGAGGTGCTCGCCTACGAGGAGAAGTACCTGCAGGGCAAGCTGCGGTTCGCGCCGCCCGCCGGGCTCTCCGCCGAGCTCCTGGAGCAGGTCGACCGGCTGGCCCACGCCGCCTTCCGGGCCCTGGGCTGCGACATCATCGCGCGGGTCGACTTCTTCGTGGACACCCGCTCCGGCCGGCTGATGATCAACGAGGTGAACACGATCCCCGGCCTGACCGCCTCCAGCGTGTTCGCCCAGCTGATGGCCGCGGCCGGGCTCCCCTACGCGACCGCCCTCGAGCAGATGTACGACCTGGCCGAGGAGAAGCGCCGATGATCGCGCTCTCCCTCGGCGAGATCGCCGAGCTGACCGGGGGCGCGCTGCTCGACGCCGACCCCGCCACCCTGGTCACCAGCGTCGAAAGTGACTCGCGCAAGGTGGTTTCCGGCGGCCTCTTCGCCGCCCTGCCCGGCGCCCGCGCGGACGGCACGAAGTTCCTGGCCACCGCCCTCGCGCAGGGGGCGGCCGCGGCCCTGGTTCCCGCCGGGCACCCGGACCGCGAGAGCTGGGCCGGTTCGGCCCGGATCGAGGTTGCCGACGTGCAGGCCGCGCTCGGGCCGATCGCACATGCAGTGCGGATCCGGGCCGGCGCCCGGATCATCGGGATCACCGGCTCCTCCGGCAAGACCACCACCAAGGACATGCTCGAGGCGGTGCTGAGCCCGCACCGGCGGACGATCGTCAACGAGCGGTCGTTCAACAACGAGCTCGGGGTGCCGCTCACGCTGTGCCGGCTGGAGCCCGACACCGAGATCGCGGTGATCGAGATGGGCACGGCCGGCGCCGGGCAGATCGCCGAGCTCTGCGAGATCGCCGAGCCGGACGTCGCGGTGGTCACCGTGGTCGGCATGGCACACTACGAGCAGTTCGGCTCGCAGGACGCCATCGCCGCCGAGAAGTCCACCCTTCCGGCCGCGGTCTCGGCCGACGGCCTGATCGTGCTGAACGCCGACGACCCGCGGGTCCTGGCCATGCGGGACACCTCCGCGGCCGAGTGCCTGACCTTCGGGCTGGCGGCCTCGGCCCTGATCCGGGCCGAGCGGGTGCGCCTCGACGCCGACGCCCGGGCCTCGTTCGTGCTGATCACCCCGACCGGCACCGCCGAGGTCCAGCTACCGGTCCCCGGTGAGCACATGGTGGTCAACGCGCTGGCCGCCGCGGCCACCGCGATCGGGCTGGGGCTGAACCCGGACCAGGTGGCGCAGGGTCTGAGCTCGTTCCGGGGTTCGGCCGGGCGGATGCAGACCCATCAGCGGCCCGACGGCGTCACCGTGATCGACGACAGCTACAACGCCAACCCGGTCTCGGTCCGGGCCGCGGTCCGCACGCTGGCCGCCACCCGGCGTCCCGGTGGGCGCACCGTGCTCGTCCTGGGCACCATGGCCGACCTGGGCGAGATCGCCCGCTCCGCGCACGAGGAGATCGGCCGCCTGGCCGCCGAGCAGGACATCGACCTGCTGGTCACGGTCGGCGAACACCCTCGGTTCGCGCTCGCCGCGGCCCAGGGCGCCGGGCTCGGCCAGACCCTCGCGGTGGACCGTCCGGACCAGGTCGCCGGGGTGCTCGAGCCGCTGCTCCGGCCGGACGACGTGGTCCTGCTGAAGGGGAGCCGGTCGGCCGGGCTGGACGAAAGCGTCGGGACGCTGCTGCGCGACCCGGCGGAAATTCTGCAGAGTCAGGGGCACGCATGAGCGTTACCACCCCAGGGATCGTCCAGACCCCTGTCTTCGATCTGCCCGGCCACGGCTGGTCCCGGCTCGTCGTCAAGGACGAGTCGCAGCAGCTCTCCGGGGCCTTCAAGTTCCGCGGCAACCATCACAAGCTGCAGCAGCTCCCGCTCGGCACGCACGTGGTGGCGGCCTCCACCGGTAACCACGCCGCCGGCCTGGCCACCGCCAACGCGGGCCGCCTTCCGGTCACCGTGTACGTCCCGTCGACCACGCCCCGGGCCAAGCTGGACCGGATCTCCGCCGCCGGCGCCGAGGCCGTCCTGGTCGAGGGCGGGTACGACGACTGCGAGCTGGAGGCCCGGGCCGCCTCCGCCCGCACCGGCGCGGTGTTCGTCCACAGCTTCGACGACACCGACCTGATCGATGGTCACCGCACCCTCTTCCGTGAGGTCGAGCGGCAGTCCGGGCTGCCCGACGTGGCCTTCGTCCCGGTCGGGGGCGGCGGCCTGATCACCGCCGCGCTGCGCGAGTGGGGCAGCCGGGTGCGGATCGTCGGCGTCGAGTACGACCAGGCTCCGGCCATGCAGCGCTCGCTCGCGGCAGGTGAGCGGATCACCCTGGACAGCGCGGTGGGCATGCCGGAAGGGCTGCTGGTCCGGCGGGTCGGCGAGATCGCCTTCCGCACCTGCCTGGCCCATCACGTCGAGATCGTGCTGGTCGGAGACGCCGAACTGCGCCACGCGATGAAGGTGCTCTGGTCGGACAGCGCGATCCGGGCCGAGGGGGCCGGGGCGGCCGCCCTGGCCGCGGCCCTGATGGCTCCCGACGCCGACGCGCATGCCCTGGGCATCGTTTCCGGCGGGAACATCAACCGTTCCCTCTGGGACGAGTGGGTCCAGCCGTCCTGAGGCCCGAAAAAAGGCCGGTCCCCCTCCGCGGAGGGGGACCGGCCTTTCCGCTTTTCAGCGAGGCTTTCAGGCGGTGGGTACCGGTTCCGGTTCCACCGGGGTGCGCCGGGCCTTGCCGGTCAGCGTCAGGTACACGCTGCCCCCGACGTAGTAGGCGATGTACAGCAGCGACAGCCAGACGATCACGAAGCTCGGGTCGGGCATCTGCCTCAGCAGCACCGCGTAGGCGACCAGCCAGGCCGCGTTCAGCAGCAGGTTGGCCCGCCGGAAGATCCGGGTGCGGGACGGGTAGATGTACTTGATCGGCACGAACACCAGGGCCGAGCAGACCGCCAGGATGATGCCGGTAGTGACCGAGCCCAGGCCGGCCACGATCACGTAGAACGCGACCACGTTCCAGTAGCTCGGGAAGCCGAGGAAGAAGTGGTCGTCGGTCTTGGCGTCGACCCGGCAGAACTGGTAGCTCGAGGCCAGCAGCGGCAGCGCGGCCAGGGTGCCGCCGACCACGCCGTCCGGCAGGTACCCGCCGGTCCACAGCAGCACCACCGGGGCGAAGACGTAGGTGATGTAGTCGACGATGTCGTCGAGCCGCGCCCCGTCGAACGACGGGATCGTCTCCTTCACCCGCAGCCGCCGGGCGAGCATGCCGTCGGTACCGTCGATGATGAGCGCCGCCAGGCTGATCCACAGGGCCCTGATCGCGTCACCGTCGAAGGCCGCGATCACCATGAGGAACGCGAGAACCGTGCCACTGGCGGTGTAGAGGTGGACGGCCATGCCGGCAAGTCGGAACCGAGCCGAAGGATTGAAAGGCTCGAATACGACATCGTGAGTCGTCAGCGGAACCCCCGGGCGGCGGAATCTGATGGGCGGGCCTCTCGCCCGAACAGGCTCGAGCGGTCAAAGTCTCTCACAGTCCGGATGGCCCGATGCCCGCCTGATGGTTGCCCTCCGGTCACATCGACGTTACCCCGAGTCATCCTCCGCGTTCGGAGGCGTGATCCACAGCCCCGGAGGGGATCAAACCCGAGGGTCGATCACCGCGACCCCGTTCGGAGGACGCTCGCCCATCGCGGCCAGCGCTTCTCCGGCCTCGGCCAGCGAAAGCCGGGTGGTGATCAGGGCCGACGGATCGAGGCGGCCGGCCGCCACCAGAGCCAGCAACTGCGGGTAGGCATGGGCCGCCAGCCCGTGACTGCCGAGCACCTCCAGCTCCCGGCCGATCACCGTCTGCATCGGGACCGCGGGCCGGCCGAGTGCGTCGGGAAGCAGTCCGACCTGCACATGGCGGCCCCGTGGGCGCAGGCTCAGGATCGAGTTGGCGCAGGTCTCCTCACTGCCGAGGGCGTCCAGCGACAGGTGCGCCCCGCCGCCGGTCAGGTCCCGGATCAGATGAGGGACGTTGGTCGCCAGGGTCGGCGCGGAGGTCACCGAGGCATCGGGCGCGGGACGAACCGGCTTCTTCCCGCCCACCGCAACGCCGACCGCCTTGGCGAGCGCATCCACCTGGCCGTCCCCGACGACCGGCGCCTCCGGCTTCTCCGCCCGCTGGGCCCGGACCACCGACTCCGCGCCGAGCCTGCGCGCCAGCTCCAGAGCGAACGGAGAGACGTCCACCGCGATCACCCGGGCTCCGGCCGCCACCGCAATCGCGACGGCAGAAAGCCCGACCCCGCCGCAGCCGTGCACGGCCACCCACTCCCCCGCGCGCACCCGCCCGACCTGGGTGACCGCGCGGAACGAGGTGCCGAACCGACAGCCCAGGATCGCGGCGACGTCCATCGGCACCTCGTCGGGCAGCGCGACCAGGTTGACCATCGCCCGCTCGACCACGACGTGCTCGGCGAAGGAACCCCACCGGGTGAAGCCGGGCTGACGCTGGTCCAGGCAGACCTGCCCGTCGCCCTGACGGCACGGCGGGCAGACCCCGCAGGCGTAGACGAACGGCGCCGTGACCCGCTGCCCCACCTCGAACCCGGTAACCCCCACGCCGATCGCATGCACCCGCCCGGCGAACTCGTGCCCCGGCACGTGCGGCAGCGTGACGTCGTCGTCGTGCCCGACCAGCGCGTGCCAGTCGGACCGGCACAGCCCGGTCGCCTCAACCGCCACCACGACCCCGCCAGGAGGCGCCGTTGGAGCCGGCACCTCCTGAACCTCCGGCACGTCACCGAACGCCTCGAACACGACGGCCCGCACAGCACTCCCCCTCACCTCTCACCGAAGCCACCATCCTGCCCGCTCCCCCACCTCCCCCCGCCCCACCCCTTCCGTGATCATGGACTTCTTCCCCCGTGATCATGGAGTTCTTTCCTCGTGATCATGGACTTTCGCCCCGTGATCCCGGATTCCACTCCTCGTGATCACGGACTTCCTTCCTCGTGATCATGCAGTTTCGCCCCCGTGATCATGCAGTTCGCGCCCGGCTCGGCTCAGACGAACGGCCAGCCCACCGGCTGCCCCAAGGCAATCCGGCCCGGGATGCTCCACTGCGCGGTGGACAGGTTCGCGGCCTGCGCCGCAGCCATTCCGTCCCGGAAGATCAGGCCGAGCCGGCTGCTGCGGTACAGCGGGTCCGAGCTGCCGGCCTCGTACATGGCGACCAGGACGGCGCGGGATGTCTCGGTGACGTGCGCGATCGCACCCCGCAGAGCCGCCCGCTCCTGGTCAATGGTCGGCCGCCCCTCTTCCGACGCCTGGTCCATCACCCGCGCGGTCTCCAGCAGCAACCCCCGAGCAGCGGCCACCTGGGACAGCGCCCGGCCCACGGCCACCTGCACCGTGTCCTTCGCCGCAAGCAGCAGCCCGTCCACCCCGGTCTTGCCCGGCGCCAGCGCGATCACCTCGTCGATCGCCGCCTGCGCCATACCGATCAGCACGGCCGCACAGCCGGGATAGACCAAGTGCACCATCGGCAGCCGGTACGAAGGACGGTCCAGACGCGGAGCATCGAACAGGCTCATCGTCATCTCTGAGGGCACCAGGACGTCCTCCGCCACCACCGAGTTGCTGTCGGACGCGCGCATCCCGGCGACGTCCCAGGTGTCCAGCACCTTCACCGCATCCCGCGGCACCACACAGAACCTCAGCTCGGGCCCACCCCAGCCGGTTTCCCCCTCGGTCGGCGTCGGCCGCAGACCCGCCAGCATGAACCACTCGGCGGTGTGCGAACCACTGACGATCTTCCAGCTCCCGGTCAGCCGGTACCCGCCCTCGACCGCGGTGAGCAGTCCCGGCTGCCCGGAGTTCGCCGCCAGCGGGTCCGGGCCGGCCGCCCACACCGCCGAGACCGCCTCGTCCGGCAGCCAAGCGGCGGAGAAGCCGAGGTTGAAGTTCCAGAGCAGCCAGGCGGTCGGGCCGTCGATCCGGGCGACCCGGGTGAAGAAGTCCAGCACCGTGGCCGGGGCTGCCTCGAAACCGCCCAGCTCACGCGGGGTCGAGAGGCGGAACGCCCCGGCCTCGCGGAGTGCCTGGACCAGCGCCTCCGGCGTCCGGCCGAGGTCCTCGGCCTCACCGCGGTGCTTCTCGATCGCCGGCCGCAGCAGTTCCGGCAGCTCCCGCACATCGACGCTCTTGGTGGGGTAGGTGATCGTGAACGAGGACAACGCTTGCTCCCTTTGTGGACGCACGCCCGCCGGTGCGGGCGCATCGCGACAGGAGGCGTTGTTGGGGAGGAAAATGCGCGGGAAATCCTGTGATCCGGGTCTCAGTGGCGCTCGACGCCGTAAAGGATCCCCATCCGGGCCACCCGGCCTTGGTCGAGCCGGAACAGGCAGGCCATCGCGGGCGGGCAATGCTCCGGATCCGACGGCGGATTCACGAAGTCCGCCTCCCAGATCAGCACGTCCTTACTCGCCGTCGCATCCCGCAGCCGGACCGTAACCCCGTAGTCCAGCGTCCAGTCGACCATGTGCAGCAGCATTTTCCGGTCCCCACGCAACAGACCCATCACCTCGACGCTGGCATCGGGGTGATACCAGTCGTCCACCACCTCGGCAAAGGTCCCCGCCGACATCGCCTCTCGCAACTGACCGGAAGCCCGCCGCCAAGAGGCCGATTCAGCCGCGATGTCACCGAACCGAGCTTCGGTGGTCTCGCGCAGATGCCGGGCCAACGCCCTGCGTCCGTCCCGCAACCGACTGCCCACGGTTTCCGGCGGGATCGCGCAGAGCGCGGCGATCTGGCGGTACGAGGACACCCCGCTGAAGTACCGCAGCAGCGTCACTTCGCGGATCGGCGCCGACAACGAGGCCAGCGCGCTCTCCACCCAGTCACTGGTCGCCGAACGCTCCAGCCACTGCTCCGGGACCAGGCCCTGGTCCGGCGGCAGCAACGGCTCCGGCTCGGCCACCGGGATTGCCCGCCTGCCTCTCAGCTGTGCACGGCAGTTGTTCCGCACGATCGCCTTCAGCCACGGCCCGACCGCCCCGGCTTTCCGCAGCTCTGGAAGTCGCTGCAGCGCAGTCAGAAGCGCATCCTGAACCACATCGTCCGCTTCGGCGGTGTAACCCAGCAGCGCGATCGCGGTAGCCCGCAGGCCGGCCCGATGCCGCTCGCTCAGCAGTCCGAAAGCGGCCAGGTCCCCGGTTCGGGCGCTCTGGACCAAATCCTCGTCGCTGACCTCCATACTGCCCTGCTCACCGCCTACGTCTTAGGAACCCTCGCCTATTGCCGGACGCCGTCCGGCCCAAGGAGAACACCGCTCAGCCGGACACCTCCCAGCGAAGGCGCTGATCCACAGGACAAGCCCCGATCGCCGGCCCGCTTGAGACCGCTCGCCACCACGGTACCCGGCGCCTTCCGGTGGTCGGGTGGCCCGGATTCAGTCGGAACGCGAGTGCGGCGTCACCCGAGGCATCTATGCGACATCGGCCCTTGAGACCGCTACCACCGGGGCTGCTTCCGGCCGCCAAGGATACGGCCCGCGAGGTCAACGCCCCCGGAGCCCAAGCACGGCGTCACCCGATGCGCCTACGCGACCTCGGCCCATGAGACCGCTACCCACGGCACTCGACGCCCTGCTTCCGACCGCCCCGGATTCCACCCGCGAAGGAACGTCCCGGAACCCGATCGCGACGTCACCCGATGCGTTCGTGCAGCCTCGGGCCTTAAGACCACTGCCCCACGACAGTCAACGCCTGCTGCGCTCCGGCCGCCCAGGATTCGTCCCAAATGAACGCCCCCGAACCCGAGCACGGCGTCACCCAATGCGCTACGCAACCTCGGCCCATGAGACCACTGCCCCACCGCACTCAACGCCCCCTGCATTCCGGCCGTCCAGCATTCGGCCCACGAGGTCAACGCTCCCCGAAACCCGAGCACGGCGTCACCCAATGCGCTACGCAACCTCGGCGCATGAGACCGCTACCCCACGGCACTCAACGCCCCTGCATTCCGCACCGGCAGCAGGCCGACCTGGTGGTCAAGGACGTGGACGCGGCCGGCCGCCCAGCATTCGTCCCATGAGATGAACGCCCCCAGAACCCGAGCACGGCGTCACTCAATGCGCCTACGCGGCCTGGGTCTTTGAGACCACTGCCCCACGGCACTCAACGCTCTCTGCTTTCCGGCCGCTCAGGGTTCGGCCCGCGAGGCGAACGCCCCCGGAACCCGAGCGCGGCGTCTCCCCAGGCATCCATCCTGGTTGATCGGGCGTCTTACCCAAGGCCAGTTCTCCCTGGCCGAACGGTGCGCCGCCAGGAACCACCGCGCTCGTCTCCTTCGGCGACGACACCGGCCCAGGCCGCCGGCAAATGGACCCGCGACGTGCCTACTTCCCCAGCAGATCGCGGAACTTCGAACCGCCGCTGGTCAGCGTGGTCAGCGCGTGGTCACCGCTGTCGCCCGGGTCGAACTCGAAGTAGGACTGGTAGCCCACGTTGTTGGCCGGATCGTCGATGAACTTGTACATCTGCTGGATGAAGTAGGGGTTGTCGCCGCCGCCGTGGCCGTCCGGGCGCTGCCACAGGCCCCACTCCGGCAGGGTCAGCGGTTTGCCCTTGGACCGGGCGAAGTCGGCGTAGAAGTTCAGCCCGAAGGTGCCGTTGAGCTTGTCGTCCCAGGCCACCTCGCGGCGCTGCTGCTTGCACGCGGCATCGCAGCCGGACGGGAACGGGTAGGCGCCGTCGGCCCAGGAGATGTCGTAGATGTCGACGCCGATGTAGTCGACGTAGGCGTTGCCCGGGTAGTAGTTGCGCGAGTCGTAGGTCTCGCCGCCGATGTTCGGGTTCCAGTCGAACTGGAGGTTGTCGGTTCCCGGCACCGAGCGCATGGCCTTGACGATGTGCTGCCAGTAGGCGATGAAGTTGGCCTTCGAGTCCGGGTGCCAGCGCGAGGGGCCGAGGTTGAACTCCCAGCCCAGCCGGATGATCGAGTCGCCCTGACCGTAGTCCACCAGGTTCTGCGCGAGGGTCTTGTAGTACTGGTCGTACGCGCCCTGGGCGCCCTGGGCCATGGTGGCCGAGTCGTCCTGGGTGGGCAGCATCGCGGTGGCGTAGACCATCCGGTAGCCGGAGCCCTTCCAGGTCTGGAGCATGTAGGTCGGGTTGGCGATCTCGTCCCACGTGGTGCGGGTGGAGAAGTCGGAGGCGTAGTCGACCTTGCGGCCCAGCCATTGGCCGAACGAGGTCACGTCGGAGGGCGAGGTGCCGCGGAAGACGCCGAGCTTGACCGCCCCGGCGGCTCCGGACCCGCTCGGCCCGCCGGCGTTGGCCTTCTTCTTCTTGGCGTCGGCCTTGGCCACCGTGGCGGCGCCGACCTTGCCGGCCGCCTTGCGGATGCTGGCGGCGGCGTCGGCGAGGCCGCCGACCGGGACGGCCCCGGCCAGTGTGGTGCCGGCCTTGCTCTTGGCCGCCGGGGAACTCGGGGTGGCCGGGATCGCGCCGGCGGGAGTGCTGTCGTTGGAGGCCGAGGGGAGCTCGGTCACTTTCGAGGTGGAAGCGATCGCCGAGGTCGCGTCCGAAGCGTCTTCGCCCGGGGACCGGTGCAGGGTGATCGCGACTCCGCTGAGGACGGCGAACACGGCGAGGGTGGCGAGCGCGGCCTGGATCAGGTGCGGACGCTTCGAGCTGCGGACCTTGTCGGAGGTGCGCCGGGCCCGGCGGCTCTCGGGACGGCTCGGCTGGGCGAGGCCGCCCACGGAATCCCGTCGACCCGTCCTGACCGGCTCCGCCTCGGCCGAACTCACGTGGGACTCGTTGGAGCCCGGTGCTTCCGGATCGGGGCTGCCCAGAAGGGAGCGACCCGAGGCCGAGGGACGCGACCGGGCCTCGCGGGGGCCGGAACCGTCCGGAAGCGAGCCGACCGAACCGGTGCTGTACGCGCGTGGTTCCGAAGCCGAGGCACCGGGACCAGAGCCGCCGTCACGGGCGGCAGCCGACCGGAAGGCGACCGAACCCACGCCGTACTCGCCCCGCTCGACCTCACCGGGACGTATCGCAGCGCCACCCGAACCTGAGGCGAACCCACTCGCCTCGGCCTCACCCGAACCGAGCCCAGCCCCGCGTGAACCCGGGACGAACGCGCCCGATTCAGCCCCGCCCGAACGAATCCCGGAAGCATCTGAACCGATCCCGGCCGAACCCGAACCCACGCCGTACTCGCCCGACTCAGCCCCGACCGGACGGATCCAGGACTCGCTCAGGCCCGGGGCGAACTCTCCGGAACCGAAGCCGTCAGAACCAAGGTCACCAGCCGGCGACGACACCGCAGACGCCCCGGTCGCACCAGGACCACTCACACCCGAACCCGAACCCGCAACCGAACCGCGAACCGCCGAACGGTTCCGGGCCGCCCGCCGCCCCGAAGGCCGCGAACTCACCCCATCCCGAACCGCCCGATCATCCCGGTCCAGCGAACCTCGATCACCCGGCTCGGGCGGGGTGGAGGGGCCGAGGAGACGCGGGTCCTCGTACGGGTCGAGCCCGTAGGGATGCGAGGGACGGTCAGGCATGGACGGGCACCGGCCTCCTGCGCCGGCGACCTCACGGAACCCGGTCGCAGGGCGATCGGGAGTGACGATCAGGGGTGCCGCCGGAACGATGATTGATTACTTACGGAAATCGTAGGGTCTCGCCGGGCCCGATTCGCTCGCTTGACGAAGATTTGACGGTCGCTTTCAGTGATCGATACAGAAAGGGCCCCCGCCGGAGCGAGGGCCCTTCGGTATTCCCGGAAAAGGATCAGCTGAGCGGAGCCAGGGCCACCTTCAGCGTGCGCGACCCGGACTTCACAATGATGATCTTCGGGGTCTGTCCGGCCGTCAGCCCCTTGGGCAGGCTGAGCGTGAAGGGCAGCCCGGACCAGCCCGCGGCGGTCACCGCCTTCTTGACCCCGTACGTGTGCACGGTGCCGTCCGGCTTGGTCACCGAGACCAGGGCCCGGCCCTTCTTCAGCAGGGTGACCTCCCGCAGTTCCTTGCGGGCGGCGATGATCAGGCCCTTGCTGAACTTCTTGGCGTTCGCCGAGTAGGGCGCGAGATGGACGCCGAGCAGCGTGCCGTAGACGGTGTAGGTCTTGCCGTCCACCTTGTCGGTCGCGGCGAACAGCAGGCAGCCCCCGGCGGGGGTGGTGGTACCGGTCTTGATCCCGATCACCCCGTTGCTGCCGAGCAGCGGGTTCGTGTTGTGCAGCGTGCCCGCGACCGGGATCTTGGCCTTCTTGCTGCCGACCACCTCGCGGAAGGCCGGCTTCTTCATCGCCGCCTGGGCCAGGTCGATCAGGTCCTCGGTGCTGCTGCCGGACATCTCGCTGAGCCCGCTGGAGTCGGCGAAGCTGGTCGAGTCCAGGCCGAGCCGCTGGGCGTTGGCGTTCATCCGGGTGACGAACTTGGCCGTGGAGCCCACGTCCCAGCGGGCCAGCGTCTCGGCCAGGTTGCTGCCGGAGGCCATCAGCAGACCCTGCAGCGCCTGGCGCTCGGTGAGCTTGGACCCCGCCTTGACCTTCACCAGCGACGCGCCCTGGGCCTTGAGCCGGTTGTAGATCTTCACGTCGGCCTTGGTGATCTTGATCTTCGGGCCCGCGGCGCCGGCCTTCAGCGGGTGGTCCTTCAGGATCGTGTAGGCGGTCATCACCTTGGTGATGCTGCCGATCGGCCGCTGCTCGGTGCTGTTGCCGATCTCGCCGATCTCCCCCAGACCGGCCACCTCGAGCCGGGCCCGCCCGTAGGCGGGCCAGGTGATCTTCGGCGCCCCGGCGACCTTCTGGGCGGCCGGCACGACGAGCTGGGCCGTCGTGGCCGACGACGCGGGCCGAGCCGAGGAGGAGGACGAGGACACCGGGGAAGCGGACGCCAGGGACGGCATCACCGGCACGGCCACGACGACGGCCGCGGCGACCGCGAGCCCGACGTAGCGCCTCTTGATGGTGCTCTTCCGAATCTTCACGCAGGGAAGACTAGGTGACACCTCGACGAATCGGCATCAATCCGCACAAAGTCTCCACAAACCGGGCGTCAGCTCACGGTCCACACGTGGTCGTCGTGCGGGGAGCAGGGGAAGAGCGTCAGGGGCTGGCCGAGCTTGTCCCGCTCGGAGTCGGTGGCCCCGGAAACGTCCAGGCAGAGACCGCTCTTCACGTTCACCAGGTAGAACCCCGAGCCCTGGGCCTCGGCCCGGAACATCTGGTTGTCGGAGTCCCCGGCCTGGCAGTAGCCGACCCGGACCGCGGTGCCCTTGCCGACCCGGCCGGTGCCGGGCAGGTCGAGGCAGAGGTTCGACTTGAGGTTGCGGATCATCACCTGGCCGAACTGCTCGACCATCTGGAAGTCCTGGTTGTCGTCGGTGCCGGGGATGCAGGTGAACTCGTTGATCGTCGATCCGGCCGCGGGCACCCCGCTGTCCGGCAGGTCGACGCACTGGCCGGTGGTGAGGTTGCGGATGACGCCCATCTCAGCCAACGGCGCGGCCTCCCGCACGTGCGGCGCGGTGGTCTGAACACTGGCGGCCGTGGTCGCCGGCGTGGTCGACTTCGCATCGCTCTTCTTACCCGAGGAGCCCGCGCCGTTCGTGGCGCTCTTCTTGGCGGCCTCCGTCGTCTTCGGCTTCGACGTGTCCTTGGCGGTTTTCGGGGACTTCTCGATCTCCGTCTTCGGATGCTCGGCGGCCGGTGACGGCGGAAGGGCGGTGAAGTCCCCGTCGTTGAGCACGGCGCTGCCGTCCGGGCGGTTGCCGTCGCCGCGGGCGACCGAGTCGACCGCCAGCGCGCCCCCGATCACCGCCGCGGTGACGATCGCGATGAAGCCCACGACCGCCGCGGTACCCTGCAGCCCGCGCACCGAGAGACCCAGCGGAAGGCGCGACTCGGCCGGGCCGGAACCCGGCTCGGGCGAGGTGGACTCGCCCAGATCGAGGTCACTCTCCGTGTGCCGTTCGGAACTCAGTTCGCGGGTCTCCACGAAGCTCACCTTTGCACTGATCGGGTGGTTGCGGAAGCGGCCTATCGTCAGGTCACCGGGCCCTTGACCGCAAGCCGAGTCGCTCCCGTCCCACCCGGCCCGTTGCGAAAGGGCCGTCACGCACCGCAGTTCCGTTCTCACCGAGGGTGCAAAAACCGTCGGCCGCCGGTCCGGCGTCCCGATCCCCCTCCCGGATCGGGCCGGCCCGGACCGGCGGCCGAGGGCTCCCCCCAAGGGCCGACCGCGCAGGTCCGGGTCCCTCCGGCCGCCGCGGTAACCCCCACCGAAACCGCGAGAACCGCCCAAGGCCTGCGAGTCTGCCCAGCTCAGAAGCCGCTGTGACAACGACTGGTAAATATACTGTACGGGCTCGCCATGGTGTACCTCGAGGCATACATTCTGCTTAACGCAGCTTGAGCCCCCAGGCCGCGGCCCGAGCACGAAGGAGGCAGAGGTGCCCGACCCCCAATCGGCCGGACCGCCCTTCGCCGACCGGCTGAACGAACTGTTCGCCACCATCGGCCAGCGCGACGCGAAGGGCGGGTGGCGGGAGTTCTCAACTCCGCAGGTAGCCCGCGCGATCAGCGCGGACCCGACGCACGACACCACGATGTCCCGGGTCTACCTGGCCACGCTGCGATCGGGCAGCAACACCAACCCGACGATCGCCGTGGTCCGCGCCATCGCCCGGTTCTTCGACGCCCACCGCGCCCCGCACGACGCCCCGGTCACCGCGGCCTACCTGCTGGGGGAGGACGCTGAAGAAATCGAATGGCGTCGCCAGCTGGCCGATCACCAGGTCCGGGCGATCGCCTTCCGGGCCGGGGAGATGAGCCCGCAGCTACGGCGTCAGGTGCTACGGATGCTGGACGTGCTGGACGGGACGGGCTCGGACGAGACCGCGTCGGACGAGACCGGGCCGGAGCAGGACGACTCGGCCGGCTGATCGGCGACCCGCTCGAGCTCGGTGGCCAGACCGGCCAGCCAGCGGGCGTCGGAGTCCAGGTCGTCCCCGCCGAGAAGTGGTAGTACGAAGGGCTTCTCCACGGGTTTTTCGGCACCCTTACGACGCAACGCATCGGCCATCAGAAGCGCGCAGACCCGAATCTCGTCCTCACCCACCTGATCCCGCGCCCGCCGCACCACCTCCGGGTCGTAGTAGGGCGCGAGTTGCACGATGGTGTCGCGAATTTCGATGACCCGGCGGAAGTAGGCCCGGTAGGTCCACGGCATCCAGCCCATATTCCGGGCCAGACCGGCCCACCGCGGGCCGGCGAGCACGAGATGCGGGAAGGCCGAGCGCATTCGGTGCCAGAGCGGGCCGAGACGGCGGTACAACTGCCGGCGTTCCCGGGACCGCCGGACCCGGCCCGGCAGCGAGGCCACCGCCGGATAACAGAAACCCGTTACCAGAAGCAGGGTTCCGATCAACACGCACGGCGGCCAGAGCCGGCTGACGGCCACGATCGCCGGGTCGTCGGGGTGCAGGCTCCCGACCAGGCCGAGGGCCAGCGCCACCCCGGCCTTGGTCAGGCAGGCGATCAGCAGGGCGGCCAGGGCGACCGCGACGATCCGCAGGCTGGTGCGCAGCCGGACCCGGTGGGCGGCCCGGGCGTAGCCGACCGCCCAGGCGAAGGCATAGGTCAGGCCGTAGCCCATGAACCCCAGGGCGGCCACGCTGAAGACCGCGCTGTGCCGGTCGTCAAGGTTGCCCAGGTCGGCCGGGCCGACCCGGATCCGCTCCGGTGCAGTGGCCCAGGCCACGGTCATCACCGCCTGCGCAACCAGCAGGCCGGCCCGCAGCCGGCGTAGCCGGGCGGCCGGACCCGGGCCGCCGACCGAGGAGCCGAAGAAGTCCATCAGGAAGTAGGTGGCGGTCACCGTGACCAGGTTCAGCAGGAGCTTGGCGAGCCCGGGCATTATGCCCTCGACCAGGTCTTTCACTCCAGGCAGGGTGGGCACCGGGGCGAGGGCCAGGCAGACGCAGATCCCGGCCACGGCACGCAACGGCCGGTCGTCGGGCGAGCGCCGCAGGTGCAGCAGCTTGACCACGGCGGCCCAGACCAGCGCGAGCTCCACGACGATGCTGAGCGCCAGGTTCACGACCAGCCTCCGCGGGCGATCGCGTGCCCGATCCGGTCCAGCGCGGCAGTCTCCGGAACGCTCTCCCGGTCTTCCGCACCGAGCCCGTCGGAGCGGCCGGCCCACTCGTGCAGGATGGTGGCGATCAGCTCGGCCTCGCGCTCCTGGCGGCTGTCGTAGGCACTGCGCGGCACTCCCCGCACCTCACCCTCGTGACCAGCAATGATGTGCCCGAGTTCGTGCAGGATGATGTGTTCCTGGTGGGACCGGGTGGTCTGGGACTGGTAGATCACCACGTCGGCCTCGTCGGTGCTCAGCCACAGCCCGAACGGGCCGGGCGACTCGATCGGGAACGGCACCAGCCGGATCTCCCGGCCCCGGTGCTCGGACAGCCGTCGGCACAGCTCACCGGGACCGAACGGGGCAGGCACGTTCAGCTCGCGTAACAGGGCGCGGCACCGCCGGCGCAGAGGTCCTTCTCGCATCTCTGCGCAGGCTACCGGTCCGGATCATCCCGAATGTCTGTTGTAACACACGTCACACCAGCACCAGTGAACCCGGTCTCAGCGCACCAGCCGGAGGGCGCCGATCAGGTCGTTGTAACCGGGTGGAGTCATGGCCATCGGCAGCCGGACCGTGGTCACCGGCAGATGGTCGACCCGGGGAATCAGCTCGGCCCGACGGAAGCGCAGGGTGCCCGGCTTCACCGCGGTCAGGTTGTAGCGCCACCAGTCGTCCAGCTCGACCAGCACACTGCCGTCCGGTTGCAGTCGTCCCTCCTCGGACGGCACCGCCAGCTGAGGTCCGCCGAAGTCGATGTCCCGGTAGAGCCAGCAGAGAATCCCGCCGGGGGCCAGGCGCAGCGCCGCCGCCGCCCGCCGCTCGGCCACCCGGCCCAGCCCGTCCAGGATCTGGCCGATGTCCGCCACCTCGGGAACCGCGAGAAACGGGTCTGCGGGACCGACCTGCTGCTGACCTCCCGCCCGGCGCCGTTTGACCGGCGCGCCCGGTCGTTCCCGATCCATGGCTGTCCCTCCCGGGCGAACGGCGACCGTGCCCATCCCTTACACGGTCCGGACAGCCGCCCGGTTCAGCTCAGACACGGGCGCTCGAGGTGATCGGTTCAGATCGAAATGGTTCTTTTTCGAGCAAAACCGAAACCTAGGTCTCTATTAACGTTCCGACGCATCCAGCGTCCCTACCTTGGCAGCGGTTACGGAACGTTCAGCCGGCGCGCCTCATTGGGGGGACGATCCGGCACTGGTCGCCAGGGGTCAGCCCGAGGCGGGGCGTTCCGAAGGTAAGGAAGGGCATTGAGCATCAAGCGCAGCAGCCGTCGTCGAGTGGTCGTGGCCTCGGCGGCCGGACTCGTCCTGCTTCTCGGCATCGGGTCGTACAGCGTCGCCAGCGCAGCGAACCGGGACCACGAGCACCGTGGCGGCCACGGTCACGGGCACGCCACGCCCACCGGGACCGGCACCGCCTCGCCCACCGCGAGCAGCACCCCCAAGGCCACCGCCACCAGCACGCCGTCGAAGACCACGGCGACCACCAAGCCGGCCACCACCTCCACCACCAAGCCGGCCACCACCACCTCGACCACGGCGCCGGCCACGGCCCCCTCGACCACGGCGGCCGCGGGCAGCGTCTCCCTGCCGCCGGCCAACGGTCAGTTCGACTACCAGATCGGTGGCGCCTACACGCCGGCCGCGGCGGTCGCGATCGTCGACCGGGACCACAGCGACAAGGCGGTCAGCGGCAAGTACAACATCTGCTACATCAACTCGTTCCAGTCCCAGCCCGGTGAGTCCTCCACCTGGTCCGGCCTGCTCCTGAAGAACAAGTCGGGCAGCAACTTCGAGGACCCGGACTGGCCGGGCGAGTACTTCCTGGACACCTCCACGGCGGCCAACCGCACGGCCATCGCGGCGATCGAGGGCAAGTGGATCGACGCCTGCGCCGCGGCCGGGTTCAAGGCGATCGAGCCGGACAACCTGGACACCTACGACCGCTCGAGCGGCCTGCTGACCAAGGCCAACAACGTGGCGATGGCGAGGCTGCTGGCCGACAAGGCGCACGCGGCCGGTCTGGCGATCGCCCAGAAGAACACCGCCGGGCTGACCAAGAGTGACGCCACCAGCGCCGGTTTCGACTTCGCGATCGCCGAGGAGTGCCAGGAGTACGGCGAGTGCGACGCCTACACCAGCATCTACGGCAACCAGGTCTACGAGATCGAGTACACCGACAACAAGGCGTCCGACTTCAGCAACGCCTGTGCCGCCCAGGGCAAGACCATCTCGGTCATCCTGCGCGACCGTGACGTGGTGCCGGCCGGAGACAAGGCCTACCACTACGAGGCCTGCTGAAAAGCGTTTGAATGAAGGACGTGCGTCAGGCCTTTGCGGCCTGGCGCACGTTCTCGTCGGGGGAACCCTTCCGGGAGCGAGCCTTCCGGGCCGCGCGGTCGACCGGGACGATCAGCGGGGTCCCGGTCTCCGGGTCCGGGATCACCCGGCAGGCCAGTCCGAAGGTCTGCTCGACCATCTCGGCGGTGACGATGTCGGCCGGGTTGCCCTCGGCCACGATCGCCCCGTCCCGCATCGCGATCAGGTGGGTCGCGTACCGGGTGGCCAGGTTCAGGTCGTGCAGCACCGCGACCAGGGTGCGGCCCTGCTCGTGCAGATCCGCGCAGAGGTCGAGAACCTCGACCTGGTGGGTGATGTCGAGAAAGGTCGTGGGCTCGTCGAGCAGCAGGATCGGGGTCTGCTGAGCCAGCGCCATGGCCAGCCAGACCCGCTGCCGCTGCCCGCCGGACAGTTCGCTGACGTACCGCTGGGACAGTTCGTGGACGTTGGTCTGTTCCATCGCCTCGACCACGATGGCCTCGTCCTGCTTGGACCACTGGCGCAGCAGCGACTGGTGCGCGTACCGGCCCCGGGCCACCAGGTCGCCCACGGTGATCCCGCTCGGGGCAAGCGGCGACTGCGGAAGCAGGCCCAGGCGGTGCGCCACCTGCTTGCTGGTGTAGCCGCCGATCGCCCGGTCGTCCAGGTGCACCTGACCGGCCTTCGGGCCCAGCAGCCGGGCCAGTGCCTTGAGCAGGGTGGACTTCCCGCACGCGTTGGGGCCGACGATGACGGTGAACTCGCCGTCCGGGATCCTCACCCCGAGGTTCTCCGCGACCACCCGCTGGTCGTAGCTGAGGGTCAGTCCCTCCGCCCACAGCCTGCTCATCCGATCAACGCCCCTTCCGCCATTCGTGCACCAGCAACCAGCACAGATACGCCCCGCCGAGCAGGCCGGTGGCGATCCCGACCGGGACCGGGCCGGTGCTCAGCGCCCGCTGGGCCACCCAGTCGCTGGCCACCATCAGCAGCGCGCCCATCGCGGCCGCCCCGGGCAGGCCCGCCCCCGCGGTCCGGGTGATCCGCAGGGCCAGTTGCGGAGCGGCCAGCGCGACGAACGAGATCGGCCCGGCCGCCGAGGTGGCGATCGCGGCCAGGGCGACGGCGCAGGTGAAAAGGATGCCGCGGGTGCGCTCGACCGGGACGCCGAGCGCCGTCGCCGCCTCGTCGCCGAGGGAGAGCAGGTTCAGGTGCCGGCCCTGCCCGAACGCGACCGGCAGCAGGATCAGCACGGCCAGGGCCAGCGGCCGGACCTGGTCCCAGGAGCGGCCGTTCAGCGTGCCGATCATCCAGACCTGGGCACCGACCGCCTCGTCCAGCCGGGCCCGGGTGATCAGGAACGAGTTGAACGCGTCGAGCATGGCCGCGAGGCCGATGCCGACCAGGATCAGCCGGAACGCCTGCGAACCCTTGCGGTAGGCCAGCACGTAGATGGCGGCGGAGGTGGCGGTGCAGCCGATCAGGGCGCCGACCGCGATCTGGTTGGTGCTGCCGTGCATCACCAGGATGACGATCAGCGCCCCGGTGGAGGCGCCGGTGGTCAGGCCGATGAAATCCGGGCTACCGAGCGGGTTCCGGGTGAGGTTCTGGAAGATCCCGCCGCTGACCCCGAGCGCGGCGCCGACCAGCAGCGCGGTCAGCGTCCGGGGCAGGCGCAGGTCCATGATGATGAACCGGGCCCCACCGGTCTGCTCGCCGAGCAGGGTGCGCACCACGTCGGCCAGCGGCACCGGGAAGTCGCCACTGGCCAGGCTGTAGAGCGCGATGGCGAGGGCGAGCAGGAGCAGGACCAGCACGATGCCGGTGGCTCGCAGGTCGATCCGGGCCGACAACGAACCGGTGGGAGTGCGCACCACCCTTCCGCTGAGCGGGGTCTGGGCGGTCAAAGCTGGGCCAGCCGGCGACGGCGGGCCAGGATGATGAACATCGGCGCCCCCACGAAAGCAGTGACGATGCCGACCTCGAGTTCCGACGGGGAGACGATGACCCGGCCGATGATGTCGGCGGTCAGCAGCAGCACCGGGGCCAGCACCATGGAGTAGAGCAGGATCCAGCGCTGGTCGGGGCCGGTGAACATCCGGGTCACGTGCGGCACGGCCAGGCCGACGAAGTAGATCGGGCCGACCACCGCGGTGGCGCCGCCGCAGAGCAGGGTGACCGCGAGCATCCCGAGCAGTCGGGTGCGCATCACGTGGGCGCCCAGTGCGCGGCCGGTCTCCTCGCCCATCGCCAGGGCGTTCAGCGCCGGGCCGAGGGAGAGCGCGAGCAGCAGGCCGGCGATCACGAACGGCGCGACCCGCCAGGCGGCCGGGACACTGACGTCGCCGAGCGAGCCGACCTCCCAGAACCGGTACTTGTTGAACACGTCCGGCTTGATCACGATGACCGCGTAGATGCCGCTGCCCATCACCGTGGTGATCGCGACCCCGGCCAGGATCTGCCGGTCGGGGGTGGCCGAGCGGCCGGTGTTGCCCAGCAGGAAGACGATGACCGAGGTGATCGCGGCGCCCGCGAAGGCGAACCAGACGTAGCCGCTGATCGTGGTGACGCCGAGGAAGGCGATGGCCAGCACCACCCCGGCGGAGGCGCCCAGGTTCACCCCGAGCAGACCGGGCTCGGCCAGCGGGTTCAGGGTGAGCGCCTGCATCAGCGCGCCGGACAGGCCCAGGGCCGCGCCGACCAGCACGCCGACCAGGGTCCGGGGCAGGCGCAGGTCGTGGATGATGGCGGCGTTCGTCGAGCCGTCGTTGTGCCACCACAACCGCCAGCTCTCGCCGAACGGGATGAACTTGGCGCCGAAGGCCAGGCTGGCCACGATCACCAGGCCGAGCAGGAGCAGCGCGGCGACCAGGCCGATCAGCCGCAGCGACCGGCGTCCGCCGAGATCGCGGGACTCGACCGGGGCTTCGTCCGGCCCGTCCTGCAGATCGACGGCCAGCGCCATCCGTCCTCCTCCGTGAGCCCTTCCGGGCGGCCGCCCGCCGGGCCGTAGCGCCCTGGATCGTTAGGTTAGCCTTACTTCATATGAGCGTGTCCAGTGCTGCCCCAGGGATAACCGGGAAAGACGTGCTGCGCAGTACCGTCCTGAGCCGGCGCGGTCTGCTCGGCACCGCCACCGTGCTGCTCTGCCTGCACCAGTTCGGCGAGGCGCTGGTGCCGGTGGTGATCGGCCGGGTGATCGACCGGGCGGTGAGCCCGGACGGGCGGGCTTCGGACCTGCTGCTCTGGATCGGGCTCCTGGCCGCGCTCTTCGTCACGTTGTCCAACAGCTACCGGTACGGCGCCCGGAAGATCGAGGCGGTGGCCGAGTGGGGCGCCCACGATCTGCGGATGCGGCTCACCGAGAGGGTTTTGGACGCTCGTGGCGGCGCCGAGGAAGGCCGGTTACCGGGCGCCCTGGCCAGCATCGCAACCAGTGACGCGCAGCGCGTCGGGGCGGTCAGCACTGCCGTGGCCCTGGCCGCCGCGCAGATCACCGCGATGATCGTGGCCGCGGTCGCGTTGCTGGTGGTCAGCCTGCCGCTCGGTCTGCTGGTGCTGATCGGCGCTCCGCTGATGGTGTGGCTGACCGCGGTGCTCGGGCGTCCCCTGGAGAGCCGGAGCGAGGCCGAGCAGGAGGAGGCCGCGGCCGCTTCGGGCGTGGCCGCCGACCTGGTCGCCGGGCTGCGGGTGCTCAAGGGCATCGGGGCCGAGGCGGCCGCGGTCGAGCGCTACCGGATCCCCAGCCGGCGGGCGCTGACCGCCACCGTGCGGGCGGCCCGGGCGCGGGGCGCCTACGAGGGCGCCATCCTGCTGATGACCGGCGTCTTCCTGGCCCTGGTGGCGGCGCTCGGCGGAAAACTGGCGCTGGACGGGAAGATCAGCATCGGTGACCTGACCGCGGCGATCGGCCTGGCCCAGTTCCTGCTCGGCCCGCTGCAGGTGTTCGCCTGGGTCGGCTCGGAGTTCGCGGCCGGGCGGGCCAGCGCCGGGCGGGTGGCCGAGGTGCTGTCCAGTCCCGAACTGGTCGGCGAGGGAACCGCGAAGGGCGGGCCGGCATCCTTCGCCGGAATCTCTCTCCGGAATATCGCCTCGGGCTGCCTGAAAGACCTTGATCTGAGCGCCGGACCGGGAGAAATGGTCGGGGTGGTGCCGCGGGACCCGGCCGATGCGGTGGCCCTGCTGCGGGTGCTGGGGCGGGAGATCGACCCGGAGTCCGGCCAGGCCCGGCTCGGCGGAGTCCCGCTCTCCGACCTGCATCCCGACGAGGTGCGCGCCCGGGTCCTGGTCGCCGCCCACAACGCCGAGCTGTTCGGCGGCCCAATGCTGGAAAGCATCACTGGTAGCGCCGAACTCACCGAACGGGTGCTGGTCGCGAGCGCGGCGGACGAGGTGATCGCCAGCCTGCCGGACGGACGCGCGACGGTGCTGACCGAACGCGGGGGCAATCTCTCCGGTGGGCAGCGCCAGCGGGTCGCGCTGGCCCGGGCCCTGAACCTGGACGCACCGGTTCTGGTGCTGCACGACCCGACCACGGCGGTGGACAGCGTCACCGAGGCCCGGATCGCCGGCGGCTTGCGCAGCGTCCGCGAGGGCCGGACCACGGTTCTGGTGACCACCAGCCCGGCCCTGCTGTCCGTCACCGACCGGGTGGTGCTGCTGGTGGACGGGCGGACCGTGACCGAGGGAAGGCATGCAGATCTGTTGCGCGAGAACGAGACCTACCGAACCACGGTGTTGTCATGACCACCCCTGAGACCGGAGCCACCCGCCTCCCGGTGGCGACCGCCCCCCGCTGCCGGCAGGTGGTCTGGAGCCTGATCCGCCCGCAACGGGTTCCGGCGATCTCCGGCCTGGTGGTGCTGGTGCTGGCCACTGCGGTGAGCCTGCTCAGTTCCCCGCTGCTGGGCCGGATCGTGGACGTCGTGGCCGATCATCGCCCGGCCTCCGCCCTGGTCGGGCCGGCCGTCGGGATCGGCCTGGTGGCGCTGGTGCAGGGCCTGCTCACCCCGATCGGCCTGTCCCAGCTGGCCACCGCCGGGGAGTCGGCGCTGGCCGGGCTGCGCGAGCGGTTCGTCGAGCGGGCGCTGCAGCTGCCGATCGCCGACGTCGAGCGGGCCGGTTCCGGTGACCTCACCTCGCGGGTGACGAACGACGTCACGAAGATCAGCGAGGGAGTCCGCGAAGCGTTACCCGAGTTCGCCCGCTCCGGGCTGGCCATCGTCCTTACTCTGGCCGCCCTGACCGTGCTCGACTGGCGGTTCCTGGTGGCCGCCCTGCTGGCGGTGCCGGTGCAGGTGGTGGCCGTGCGGCGGTACCTGCGGCGCGCCGGGAACGTCTACGCCGCCCAGCGGATCGCCGCCGGTGAACAGCAGCAGCAGCTTCTGGAGACGATCGGCGGGGCTCGCACGGTGCGCGCCTTCCGGCTCGGCGGAAGGCAACTGCCCCGCGTGGCCTCCGCATCGTCCCGCACGGTCGACCGCACCCTGGACGGGGTGACTCTGCAGACGGTCTTCTTCGCCCGGCTGAACCTGGCCGAGTTCATCGGCCTTTCGGCGGTCCTGATCACCGGCTACGCGCTGGTGCGGGACGGGGCGGTGTCGATCGGGACGGCCTCGGCGGCGGCGTTCTACTTCCACGGCCTGTTCACTCCCATCGGCACGCTGTTGTTCCTGCTCGACGAGGCGCAGTCCGCGGCGGCGAGCCTGGCCCGGCTGGTCGGGGTCGTCGATCTTCCGGCTCCCCCACCCTCGGCGACCGCCGCGATCCCGGCCGCGAAAGCGTCCATCGGTATCGAGAAGGTCGGCCACGCCTACCTCGACGGGCACGACGTGCTGAGCGACGTGGATCTGGACATCCCCGCCGGGCACCGGGTGGCGGTGGTCGGCGCCAGCGGGGCCGGCAAGACCACGCTGGTCAAGCTGATCGCCGGTTTCCATCCGCCGACCTCGGGCACGATCCGGCTGGGCGGCCGGGACACGGTCGACCTGGGCCCGGACGGCGTGCGCCGGACGGTGGCGCTGGTGACCCAGGAGGTGCACGTCTTCGCCGGGCCGCTGTCCGACGATCTGCGACTGGCCCGGGCCGACGCTTCCGACGCCGAGCTCGAGGCGGCCCTGGAGCGGGTGCAGGCCCTGGACTGGGTGCGGCTGTTGCCGGAGGGGCTGGAGACGGTGGTCGGCGACGGCGGCCACGCGCTGACCGCGGCCCAGGCCCAGCAGCTCGCCCTGGCCCGGCTGGTGCTGGCCGATCCGCCGGTGGCGATCCTGGACGAGGCGACCGCCGAGGCCGGCAGCGCGGGGGCCCGGCTGCTCGAGCGCTCGGCCACCCAGGCGCTGACCGGCCGCACCGCGATCGTGGTGGCGCACCGCCTGACCCAGGCCGCCACGGCCGACCGGATCGTGGTGATGGAGGGCGGTCGGGTGGCCGAGCAGGGGACGCACGCGGAGCTGCTCGCCTCAAGCGGCCTTTACGCACAGTTGTGGAAAGCCTGGTCAAAGGACGGTTGATGGTCGCCTCCCATCAAACCTTTCTTAACTCCCGGTAGCGGGGGTTGTGGTCATGGTCGCTACTCGTCACGGTGATGAACGTGATGGCTGGGGCAGACACCGAGAAGGACCTTGCGCAACTGTGGCTGGACACCGGGGGCATCGCGATCCCGGGCCTCGGCGGCACCAAGAGTTACCCCAAGCGTTCGGAGCTGCGCCGGGCCGAGGCCCGCGCCGCCGCCCGGCGCTCGTCACACAGCCGTCCCGCCGGGGGCCGCCCGGCGGGAGCCCCGGCCGGCCGTTCTCGCCCGCCCGCCCTGACCGGCGCGCCCCGCAGCCGTCCCACCCTCTCCGAGCAGTACGCGGTCCCCCTGGCCCCGACCGCGGCCGTCCTGCCGATCCCGCGGACCGACCCCTGGCGCCCGGCCGGCATCGACCTCCCGCTCTCCGGCCCGTCCGACGCCTTCCACCAGCCCGAGCCCGCGGCCGTTCCGATCGCCTGGGGCCTGGACCTCACCACCGCCCCCTCCGCCGAGGAAACCGAGGAGTCCGCACCCCGCCGCCGGTTCGGGCGGGTCAGCGGCACCGCCGGGCGCCTGCTGGTGATGGCTCTGGTCGTCGGCGCCGAGGGCGTCGCGGTGGCCCAGTTCGCCGGGCCCACCGCCTTGGCCGACCACGACAACTCCTCCGCCACCGCGTCCTTCTCGCTGGCCGCTGGTCAGGAACAGGCCGCCCAGGAGCGTGAGGCCCGGATCGTCGAGGGTCAGCAGCAGGCGGCGGCGAAGACCGCTGAGGTGAACAACGAGATCAAGGAGGCTGCGCCGGCCAAGGCGGCGGCGGCGACCTCCCAGTACCAGACGGCCCAGGCCGCCCAGGCTCGCCGGCAGAAGGCCGAGGCCCGGGCGGCTCGCGAGGCCAAGAAGGCGCGCGAGATCAAGCAGGCCCGCGCGGCTCAGGCCGCCGCTGCTGCGAAGGCGGCTGACACGCCGAAGGCAACTGAAGCGCCGAAGTCCACCGAAACATCGAAGGCGGATCCGGCGCCCGAGGCCAAGAAGACCACCAGCTCCAAGAAGAGCTCGGGCAGTGGTGGTGCCACCTCCGCGGCCAGTGCCCGCAAGAACCCCAAGGCCGCCGCCAAGGTCCTGCTCGCCGACCGCGGCTGGTCCTCCGCCCAGTTCACCTGCCTGGACTCGCTCTGGACCCGGGAGAGCGGCTGGAACTACCAGGCCACCAACCCCTCGTCCGGCGCCTACGGCATCCCGCAGGCGCTGCCCGGCAACAAGATGGGCGCCTCCGGCTCGGACTGGAAGACCAACCCGGTGACCCAGATGCGCTGGGGCCTGGACTACATCGCCGACCGCTACGGCAACCCGTGCGGCGCCTGGAGCCACAGCGAGTCGGTGGGCTGGTACTAGATCACGATTCGGCAGATCGTTGAGACCCAAGACGTCCAGAGATTAGGGTAGCCATACCTAATCTCTGGAGGTCTCGATGTCCGCGCGTCCCGTGCGCCCAGCCATGTCCCGACGCGCGTTCGGCGCCACGATCGCCACCGCGTCCCTGGCCTTCGTCGCCGCCTGCGGAAGTGACTCCGACTCCTCCTCGACCGGTTCGAACGCCGCGGCGACCGGCACCACCGACGCCTTCCCGGTGACGATCGAACACAAGTTCGGCACCACCGAGATCAAGGCCAAGCCGACCAAGGTGGTGGTGGTCGGGCTGGTCGAGCAGGACGCGCTGCTCGCCCTGGGCACCGTGCCGATCTCCACCACCAAGTGGTTCGGCACCAACCCGGGCGAGATCTGGCCCTGGGCCAAGGACCGGCTCGGCAGCGCCCCGGTGCCGACCGTGATGAACAACGACGACGGCCTGCAGTTCGAGCAGATCGCCGCGCTGCAGCCGGATCTCATCGTCGGCCTCTACTCCAACGTGGCCAAGGAGGACTACGACAAGCTCAGCCAGATCGCGCCGACGCTACCCGCGCCGAAGGACACGAACGACTACGCGGTCTCCTGGGACGTGGTCACCACGACCCTGGCCAAGGCGCTCGGCCAGGAGGCCGACGGGCAGAAGCTGGTGGACAGCGTGAACACGAAGTTCGACGCGGCCAAGCAGGCCAACCCCACGTTCAGCGGCCAGACCGCGCTGATGGCCAACCTTTACGAGGGTTACTTCGTGTATTCGGCGACCGACCCGCGCGGCCGGTTCCTGACCTCGCTCGGCTTCACCCTGCCGAGCGGACTGGCCGACGTGGTCAAGAACGAGTACGGCGCGAACCTGAGCAAGGAGCGGGCCGATCTGCTCGACGTGGACGCGCTGGTCTGGCTGGTCCCGGATCCGAAGAAGGACAAGGTGACCCTGGCCGAGGACGAGATCTACAACAAGCTGGACGTTTTCAAGAACGGCGGCGACGTCTACCTGTCCGACGGCTCGGACGACGACAAGGTCTCCATCCTGGGCAGCGCCACCGCGTTCGTCACGGTGCTCAGCCTGCCGTACCTGATCGACAACCTGGTACCGCTGATCGCCCAGGCGGCGGACGACGACCCGGCCACCAAGGTCGAGGACGAAAGCGTCTGATCCACGCTCCCGCGCTCATGGTCGCCTGCGGGCAACCATGAGCGCGGCTCGTTTGTGCGGTAGCCGGACTTCCCCCTCGTAGCGGAAACCGGCGGCAGTGAACATCTTCCGGGCTGTTTCGTTGCGGGAGTCCGGCTCCGCGACCACCCGCTCGCAGGCCGGGTCGGCCAGGAACAGGGCCTCGACCAGCGCCCGCATCATCGCCCGGCCCAGGCCTCTTCCGGTGGCGGCGAGTTCCCCGATGGCCAGGTGCACCCCGAGATCGTGAGCACCGGCCGGGTAGACCTGACCGACCACATCCCGCGCCGCGCGGTAGATCTCGACGTAGGCGAACGGCACCCCTTCGAAGAGCATCAGCAGAGGACGCGAGTAGGCGCCGGAAAGTTGGGCGTTCAGGTGCCGGTCCCAGCGTTCGGCCGGCCAGTTCTGCTCCCAGAACTTCTCCACGTGCGGTTCGGCCATCCAGCCGACCAGGAGCGCCGCGTCCGGACTGCCGGGCCGCAGCAGCCGGGCCCGCCACGGCTCCGGCAGCACCGGAACCGGTGGCTCGGGGGTGGCGAGCACGCCGACGGGCAGGCCCGCCCGGATCTCCCGGGTGAGGACCGGCCCGTCGGTCTCCGGCGGCGGCACGGCCTTCAGGAGTTGCTGTTCATGAACTCGACCAGGCTCTGCGGCCGCAGGTCGGTCCAGTTCGCCTCGATGTACTCGACGCAGGCGGGCCGGGCGGCCGGGCCGAAGACGGTACGCCAGCCGGCCGGCACGTCGATGAAGTCGGGCCACAGGCTGTGCTGGTTCTCGTCGTTCACCAGCACCAGGTAGACGCCGTCGGGGTTCTCGAACGGGTTGGTCATGACTGCCCTTCCTGGGGTTTCGGTAGGTTGTGAGCACAGTGGGTGAGGCCGTTCAGCGCCCGGAACCAGGTGTCGGCCAGGTCCTCCACGGCGGCGGGGGTGAGCACGCCCGCCGGCCAGGCCCAGCTGACCGTGAGTTGCGGCCCGTTCGGCCGATCCTCGGTCTGGGCGTTGACGATCAGCGCGTAGGTCTCCGGCATGTCCTCGTCGGTGCCGTTGTCCGCCGCCTCCACCTCGGGGGCGTAGGACCAGTCGGTGGACTCCGGGAAGTCCAGGCGGCCCATGTAGTTGAACTCGATCTGCGGCTCACCGTACCCGGCCAGCTCCTCGGCCGTGTCCGGGTTGAGGTAGCGCAGCAGACCGTAGCCCATCCCGTTGTCGGGCATCGCGTTCAGCCCGGCCCGCACGCTCGCGATTGCCCGGGCCGCCGCCGGTCCGCCGGCGAGAGCCTCGTCGAGGTCCAGGTTCTCGCCGGGATCGAGGTGCACCGGGAAGATGTTGGTGAACCAGCCGACCGTGCGGGACAGGTCGACGGACGGGTCGCCACTCACTTCCTCTTCCCGGCCGTGCCCCTCCAAGGCGACCAGCACACCCGTCCTCGAACCGCGGGGTCGGGCAAGGTCACGGGGAGACGCCGAGAGGCCAGCACTCCTCTCGGTGTGGGCTTTCTCCCCGTGACCCTGCCCGGCCCCGCGATCGGCGTACCGCCGGCGCAGGTCGCTGACGGCCAGGGCGAGTGCGGTCAGCAGGACGTCGTTCACCGTGGCCCCGAACGCGGCCGGAACGGTGGTGAGCAGTGGACTCGTGTGCTCGGTGGGCAGTTCCCGGGAGACCTCCTGGATGGAGGCCGCCCGATCGATCGCCGGATCGACATCCCGCTCGACCGGCAGCCGGCCGGCCCGGCCGAGAACCTCGCGCCATTGCGGCAATTCGGACTCACGATGACGGGCCTGCTGGTTCAGAGCCACGGCCCAGCGCCGGAACGAAGTTTCCTCCGGTGCGAGATCAATCCTATCGGAAAGGGTTTGACCATAGGCAATAGCCAAATCGGGCAGAAGAATGCGCCAGGACACACCATCGACAACCAAGTGATGGATCAGGAGCAGCAGCCGACCCGGAAGGTCCGGTCCCCGGTCGAGGCGGGCGGCCCGCAGCATCACGCCCGCGCGCGGCTTCAGCCCGGCCTGTTCCACCCGGGCCTGCTGCCCGACCAGATCCCAGAGCTGCTGCGGATTCAGGCCGTGAGCGGCTACCGTCCGGACCAGCGGCGGCTGCCACTGCTCCGGCACCTCCAGCCCGTCGTCGGTCAGCTTCGAGCGCAGCAGGCCGTGCGTGGCGACAACCGCGTTCAACGCGGCCTGCAACCGATCCGGATCGACGCCGACCGGGAGCTGGATCACGGCGGACTGGTTGAACCCGTCGATCGGGCCGTCCACCTCCAAGAGCCAGCGCATCACCGGGGTCAGCGGCAGGGTGCCGAACTGCTCATCGGCCGGCCCCGGGGCCGAACCTCCGATCTCGACGGCCTCTTCGGCCAGCGCCGCAACCGTGCGATGCCGGAACACGCTGCGCGGGCTGACTCGCAGCCCGGCCCCGCGCAGGCGGCTGACCAGCTGCATGGCGATGATGCTGTCCCCGCCGAGCGCGAAGAAGTCGTCGTCGATACCGATCCCGGGCAGACCCAGGACTCCGGCGAAGACGTCGCACAGGACCTTCTGCCGGGCCGTCTCCGGAGCCCGGCCGCCGGACCGGGCCGCCCGATCGGGTTCGGGCAGGGCGGACCGGTCCAGCTTTCCATTGGCCAGGAGCGGGAATTCGTCGAGGACCATAAAGCCTGACGGAACCATGTGCTCCGGCAGGACTTCGGCCAGAGAACGCCGCAGATCGGCCGGTTCCGGGGTGAACCCGCCCGCGGGGACGACGTAGCCGGTCAGGCGTTTGCGGCGGTCCACGGTCACGACCGAGCGGGCTACTGGGTCAAGCCGGTCCAGCGCCGCCTCGATCTCGGCCAGCTCGACCCGGAACCCGCGCACCTTCACCTGGTCGTCGCTGCGGCCGGCCAGCACGATCCGGCCGGAAGCGGTCCACGAGGCCAGGTCTCCGGTCCGGTACATCCGCTTTCCGGCCTGGAACGGGTCGGCCACGAACCGCTCGGCGGTCAGCGCCGCGCGCTTGAGATAGCCACGGGCCAGGCCGCCTCCGGCCAGGTACAGCTCCCCCGAGACCCCGGGCGGCACCGGACGCAGGGCGCTGTCCAGGATGTAGGCGCGGGTACCGGTGACCGGCCGCCCGACCTGAGGACGGGTCCCCGGGACGAGTTCCGCCACCAGCGCGTCGACCGTAGACTCGGTCGGGCCGTAGAGGTTGAAGGCCCGGGTGGCGCCCAGCCCGGCCAGGCGGTTCCAGAGCTGGTCGGGCACCGCCTCCCCACCGACCCCGACCACGGCCAGGTCACCGTCCGCGAGCCCGGCGTCGAAGAGCTGGCCCATGTGCGACGGAGTGAGCTCGACGAAGTCGATGTCCCGGCTCCTGAGCAGGCCGATCAGCGCTTCCGGGTCGCGGCGGACGTCCTCGTCGACGATGTGCAGGGCGTGGCCGTCGAACAGCCACAGCTGCGGCTGCCACGACGCGTCGAACGAGAACGACCAGGCGTGCGCCACTCTCAGTCGCGGCTTGCCGGTACTGGCCTGGGCGGTGCGGTAGAGGGTTTCGCGGTGGCTGGCGAACAGTTTGAGGACGCTGGAATGCGTCACTACGACGCCCTTGGGTCTTCCGGTGGAGCCCGAGGTGTAGATGACGTAGGCCGGGTTGGCCGGATCGATCTTCACGTCCGGCTTTCCGGGGTAGGGCCGGGCCAGTTCTTCGACGGTCTCCGGCGCGTCCAGGCGGATCACGGTGCTCGAAGGGGCGGCCAGGTCGACGCCGAAGCCGGTCAGGATCAGCTGGGGCTCGGCATCGGTGAGCATGCCGGTGATGTGCGCTTCGGGGTAGGCGACGTCGATCGGCAGGTAGGCGGCACCGGACTTGAGCACGGCCAGGATGGCGATCATGGTCGTGGCGGAACGCGGGACGGCGATGGCGACGATCCGTTCGGGCCCGGCGCCGTGCCGGACCAGGAGCCGCGCGAGGCGGTTCGAGGCATCGTCCAGCTCGGCGAAGCTCAGGGCCAGGTCGGTGCCGATCACCGCGGTGGCATCCGGGGCCAGGGCCACGGCCTGAGCGAAGAGATCGGGCAACGTCCCACCCTGGTCTGCTCTTGCGGGCCGGGCCGGCGCACCTGACCAGACGTCGAGAATCTCGGAGCGCTGTCCCGGCGGCAGGATGTCGAGCGCCCCCACACGGCGTTCCGGATCCGCCAACAGCGCCCGGAAAGCGCCCTCCATCGCGTCCTGAATCCGCTCAACGGCCTCCGCCGTGAACAGGTCGTCCCGGTACTCCGCCCCCAGGGCCAGCCGCTCCCCCGGATCCACCACCCAGACGAACGGATAGTGCGTGGCATCCCGGCCACCGGCGTCCACTGCTTTCAGGGTGTCTTCCGAATCCCCGGCATCCTCCGAAGCGGGGTAGTTCTCGAACACCAGCAGCGTGTCGAACAGTTCGCCCAGCCCGGTGCGACGCTGGATCTCGGCCAGTCCGGTGTGCTGGTAGGGCAGGAGCTCGGTCTGCTCGGCCTGCACCCGCCGGACGAAACCGCCCAGGGTCTCCGAAGGATCGAGCCGCACCCGAACCGGGAGGGTGTTGATGAACAGGCCGATCATTTCCTCGACCCCGGCCACCTCGGGCGGGCGCCCGGCCACGGTCGCGCCGAACACCACATCGTCCTGCCCGGTCAGCCGGGCCAGCACCAGCGCCCAGGCCGCCCGCACCAGCGTGTTCACGGTGACGCCCTCGGACCGGGCCCAGGCGGTCAGGGCGGCGGTGAGATCGGCCGGGAGCTCGCGGGTGAGCAACTCCGGGATCCGCGGCGCCCGCATCGGGTCGGCGGGCACGATCCGGGTCGGTTCGACCAGCTCGGCCAGGGCCGAATCCCAGGCCTGGGCGGCCGCTTCCGGATTCTGAGAACCCAGCCAGGACAGATAATCCCGGTAATCCGCAGGCGCCGGCCGGGTCCGTTCGCTGTAGAGCCCGGACAGCTCGTGCATCAGCGGGCCGCGCGACCAGCCGTCCAGCAGCAGGTGCTGATGAGTCACCACGAGCCGGTATTGGTCCTCGGCGAACCGGACCAGACCGAAGCGGATCAGCGGCGCGGTGGCCACCTCGAACCGACGCCCCTCGGTCTGGAGCACGTCCTGCCAGCTGGTCTCCGGATCGGGCACGGCGCTGAGGTCAGTGAACGTCCAAGGCACCGTCACCCGCTCGGCAACCACCGCCACCGCCCGTCCCGAGCGCAGGAAACGGTATCCGGAGCGGAGGTTCGCGTGCCGATCGATCAGGGACTGGGCCGCCGACCCCAAGCGTCCCCCATTGACCGCCCGGTCGATCTCGAAGGTGAGCTGGACCGTGTAGACGTCCACGTCGTCCTCGGCCGAACTCATCGAGGCGTGGAACAACAGGCCGGTCTGCAACGGGGTGAGGGGCAGGACCTCGCGGTACCGGAGGCCGGCCAACTCGTCGGCCTCATCGGGGGTGAGGGTGATCAGGGTGTTTCGCTGGACCGAACCCGAGAGTGATCGCTGGGTGGAGATTTCCGCCAGCTTGGCCACGGTTCGGCCTTGGAAAACCTGTTTCGGGCTCAGAGCCAGACCCTGGCGGCGCAGCAGGCTGACCAACTGCATGGCGACGATGCTGTCTCCGCCGAGCGCGAAGAAGTCGTCGTGGACACCCACCCGGTCGAGGCCGAGCAGGTGTGCGACCTGACCGGCGATCAGGGCCTCCCGCTCCGTGCGAGGTTCGGTGTCCCCCACCTCGACGTCCGGAGCAGGCAGCGCCTTTCGGTCCAGCTTGCCGTTCGGCGTGGTGGGCAGTTGCTTGAGCACGACGAAGGCGGACGGCACCAGGTGTTCCGGCAATCGGGCGGCCAGATCGCGCCGCACCTGCTCGACCTCGATGTGCGGCCCGGTCAGATAGGCGACCAGCTGAACCCGGCCCGGCTGATCCTCGCGGGCCAGGACGGTAACCGTGTCCACGGGTTCCAGGGAAGCAAGGGCACTCTCGATCTCGCCCAGCTCGATCCGGAATCCCCGGATCTTGACCTGGTGATCCGCCCGGCCGAGGAACTCCAGCGCGCCGTCCTCCCGCCGCCGGGCCAGATCGCCGGTGCGGTAAAGGCGCCGGCCGGGCCGGAACGGGTCCGCCACGAACCGCTCAGCGGTGAGCGCCGGGCGTCCCAAATAGCCGTCTGCGATCTGAACCCCGCCGAGATACAGCTCCCCGGTCGTGCCCGGCGCGACCGGCTGCAGGCTGCTGTCCAGCACCTGGGCGGTGGTGTTCCAGACCGGGACGCCGATCGGCACCGAGGGCTGCTCGCCGAGATCGGCTGCGGGCCAATGAGTGACGTCGACCGCGGCTTCGGTGGGACCGTAGAGGTTGAACAGGGGGACGCCGAGGAGCCGGGTGAACTGCCGGGCCAGGTCGGCCGGGAGGGCCTCACCGCTGCTGATCACCCGGCGAAGACCCCGGCAGGACGCGGCCTCCGGCTCGGCGACGAAGGCGGCCAGCATCGAGGGGACGAAGTGCGCGGTGGTGACGCCCTCGTCGTTGATCAGCTCGGCCAGGTAGCGCGGGTCCTGGTGGCCGCCCGGTTTGGCGACGATCAGGGTGGCGCCGGTGATCAGGGGCCAGAAGAACTCCCAGACGCTCACGTCGAAACTGAACGGGGTCTTCTGGAGCACCTTGTCGTCCGGCCGGAGCCGGTACTCGGCCTGCATCCAGAGCAGGCGGTTGACGATCGCGGCGTGCGGGACCAGGACGCCCTTGGGTCGGCCGGTCGAGCCCGAGGTGTAGATCAGGTACGCCGAACCCTTTTCGTGATCATGGACTTTTGCCCCGTTTCGGGGAAGAACTCCATGATCTCCCCCATCGCCTCCGGCTACGGGAGGTACCCCCAGGGGGAAGAAGTCCATGATCACGGCAGAATTGGGGGTGAGGAGGGCGGTGGGGGCGGCGTCGGTGAGGAGTTCGGTGATGCGGGCGGGCGGCAGGGTGGGGTCGATCGGTAGGTAGGCGGCGCCGGCTTTGTGCACGGCCAGCAGCGCCGCGACCAGTTCGATCGACCGCGGCAGCGAGACCGCCACGATCGAACCCGGCGTCACCCCCTTCGTCACCAGTTCGGCCGCCGTCTCGGCCGCCCGGGCGTCCAGTTCCGCGTAGGTCAGCTGGGTGCCTTCGAAGCGCACGGCCACGGCGTCCGGTGTGCGGGCCACCTGCTCGGCGAACAGCTCGGTCAACGTGGTGGCGGGCAGTTCGCGCGTGGGTCCGGTGCCCAGGGCCAACTGGTGTCGTGCGGTTTCCGGCGAGCCGATGACCAGCGAACCCACCCGGCTTTCGGGGGCGGCCACCATGGTCTCGAGAATCCGGCGCAGCCCGTCCAGCATCCACTGCATCCGCGCCGGAGCGATCAGGTCGGTGCGGTAGTCGGCCGCGACCGCCAGCCTCGCGCCCGGAGCGACCGACCAGGTGAGCGGGTAGTGGGTGGCGTCCCGGCCCTCGACCGCGGTCACGGCCAGGCCGTCGGAAGGGCCTTCCTCGTCGTCCGGGTAGTTCTCGAAGACGATCAGGGAGTCGAACAGCTCGCCCAGACCGGCTGCCCGCTGAATGGCGGCCAGTCCGAGGTGCTGGTGCTCGATCAGCCCGGCCTGAGCATCCTGAAGCTGAGTCAGCACGGCCGCGATAGTGCGGTCCGGAGCGCACCGGACCCGCACCGGAATGGTCGAGATGAACAGCCCCACCGTGTCTTCGGCGCCGGGCAACTCGGGTGGGCGCCCCGCCACGGTGGCGCCGAAAACCACGTTTGCGCGGCCGGTCAGGCGTCCCAGCAGGATGCCCCAGGCCGCCTGGACGATGGTGTTAACGGTGACCCCGAGAGTCCGGGCGAGCTCGTTCACACCCCGGGATTCCAGATCGAACCCGATCGAGTCGACCGGGCCGTCCGAAGCAGCACCGACCTCGGTCAGCCGGGACGGCTCCTCCAGACCGGCCAGCTCGCCGGCCCACGCCTGCCGCGCCACCGCCGGCTCCTGCGCGATCAGCCAGGCCAGGTAGTCGCGATAGGCCGGAGCTGGGGGCAGGGCGGAGGGGTTGTCAGCCTGGTAAACCGCCTTGAGATCGGCGATCAGCGGTGATCGGGACCAGCCGTCCAAAAGCAGGTGGTGGTGGGTGAGCACCAGCGTGGATCGCGCTCCTGACTCGCGCACCAGCAGCCAGCGCAGCAGCGGAGGGTTGTCCAGGTCGAAAGGTCGAGTACGTTCGGCCTCCAGCCGGTCCGCCAGAGCCGGTCCACTCAGGTGCAGTTCGTCCCATTCGGCCGTGACCGAGGCCGAGGGCACGACCGAGACCGCTCGGCCGGAGCGCAGCGAGCGGAAGCCGGCGCGCAGGTTGGGGTGTCTCAGCAGCAGGGCATCGGCCGCCCGGCGCAACCGGGCCGGATCGATCGGCCCGGAGAGCTCGAAGGCCATCTGCACCGTGTAGACGTCCGGCGCATCGTCCTCGAACCCGGCGTGGAAGAGCAGGCCCTCCTGCATCGGGGAGAGCGGCAGCACCTCGGAATAGCCGGGGTACGCCTCGGTGAGCTCCTCGGCGTCCTCAATTTCAAGCGACACCAACGCAACCCGCGCCGACACCGAGCCGTCCGCCGCTGGAACGACGCCCGCGACCGCGGCCAGTCCGGCGATCGTGCGACGGGCGAACACCTGGCGTGGGGTGATCCGCAGCCCGGCTCGGCGCAGTCGGCTGACCAGCTGCATGGCCACGATGCTGTCGCCGCCGAGCCCGAAGAAGTCGTCGTCGATGCTGAGTGTGGAAACTCCGAGCAGCTCGGAGATCGCTTGATGCAGAACCTCTTCCCGGGGAGTGCGCGGCGCCCGGCCGTCACTGCCGTCGAGCGTGGGGGCGGGCAGCGCAGCCAGATCCGTCTTGCCGTTGGTGGTCATCGGCAGCCGGTCGAGCACCACGATCGCAGTCGGCACCATGTAGTCCGGCAGCACCACCGCAGCCCGCGCCCGAAGTGCTTCCGGCGCAGCCGTTCCGGCTACGTAGCCGACCAGCATCTTCCGGCCGGGCTGATCCTCCCGCACCATCACCACGGCCCGGCTGACCCCGGGATCGGCGGCCAGCACGGCCTCGATCTCGCCGGGTTCGATCCGGAATCCGCGCACCTTGATCTGGTTGTCGGCCCGGCCGAGGAACTCCAGCACCCCGTCCTCCGCCCAGGCCACCAGGTCGCCGGTGCGGTACATCCGCTCCCCCGGATGCCCGAACGGATCAGCCAGGAACCGCTCGGCCGTCAGCCCCGGACGGCCCAGGTACCCCCGGGCCAGGCCCAGACCGGCCAGGTACAGCTCGCCGGGCACGCCCACCGGAACCGGGCGAAGCCCGGCGTCAAGTACATAGGTCCGCACGTGCGGGTCCGGACGGCCGATCGGAACCGGGCCGGGCCGCCCCGAAACAGCTCGATGCAGAGTGGCGTTCACCGTTGCTTCGGTGGGTCCGTAGCAGTTGAACAATGGACGCTGCTCGCCGAACCTTTCGACGAGGGCGGGCGGGACCACCTCAGTTCCCGCGAGCGTGGTCATCCCGGGCGGCAGTTCCACCCCTTCCGGCAAGCCGGCCAGTAGCGCGGGCGGAAGCGCGGCCAGAGTGACGCCGTGTTCGTTGAGGTACTCGACCAGCGCCGGGCCGGCGACCCGGCGATCGGCGGGGGTGACCACCAAGCGGGCGCCCAGCAGCAGGCTCATGCAGAGTTCGAAGAAGGCGACGTCGAAGCTCGGCGAGGCGAACTGCAACACCCGACTGCTCGCGTCGAGGCCGAAGCGCTGGGCTGCGGTGTCGCGCAACTTGGCCGCCCCCTCGTGCGGCACCACGACGCCCTTGGGCTTGCCGGTCGAACCGGAGGTGTAGATCACGTACGCGGCATCGACGGCGGTGAGCCCCGACCCCTCTTCGTGATCATGGACTTCTTCCCCGTTCTCCAGTGAAAAGTCCATGATCACGGCGGGGGTGAGGGTGAGTACGGGGTCGGCGTCCTGGACCATGTAGGCGATCCGGTCGGCCGGGTAGTCCAGGTCCAGCGCCAGATAGGCGGACCCGGACTTGAGCACGGCCAGGAGCGCGACGATCAGGTCGATCCCGCGGGGCAGAGCCACGGCCACGACCTGCCCGCGACCGGCTCCCTCGGCCCGAAGCCGGTGAGCCAGGCGGTTGGCGCGCTCGTCCAACTCCGCATAGGTCAGCTCGACGTCTTCGAAGACCAGGGCAATGTCCTCGCGGTGCGCGGCCACGACCCGCTCGAACAGCTCAGGGAAGGACGCCGTCTCCGAGGAGGAGGTGGTTTCCACACTGAGCTCGAGCCAGGCGGCATGCTCGGCCGGCGACAGCACGTCGATTGTGGCCGCGGGGCGCGCCGCGTTCTCGCAGAAGGCGGTGAGCACCCGCACCAGACGATCCGCGATGGTCTCGGCCCGCGAGGCGGAGAACAGCTCGCCGTTGTACCGCAGGTCCAGCGAAAGCTGCTCTCCAGCATCGGCTACGAGCACCAACGGGTAATGCGTCGCGTCCTCGTCGTCGGTCGCGGTCAGCCGTAGCCCGGGCGCGGGCTCGCTCCAGCCGTCCTCGTCGAAGGGGTAGTTCTCGAACACCACCAGCGTGTCGAACAGCTCCCCCAGCCCAGCCGCGCGACGGATCTGCGGCAGTGGGAGGTACTGGTGGTCGATCAGCGCGGACTGCTCGTCCTGAAGTCGGCGCAGCAACGCGTCGATGGTCTCGCCGACACCCAGGCGCACCCGGACCGGCACGGTGTTGATGAACAGCCCGATCATTGCCTCGACGCCGGGGACCTCGGCCGGGCGCCCGGAGACGGTGCTGCCGAACACCACGTCGTCCTTGCCGGTGAGCACCCCGAGGGTGAGCCCCCAGGCGGTCTGGACCAGCGTGTTCATGGTGAGCCCGCGCTCGGCCGCCAGGCGGTTGAGCCGGGCCGTCAGGTCCCGGTCCAGCGCGCGCGGAGCACTCAGGGGGACAACCGGTTCGCGCAGCGGGTCGGCCGGGGCCAGCAGCGTCGGCCCGTCGAGCCCGGCCAGCGCGCTCTTCCAGGCCGCCTGCGCGGACTCCGCGTCCCACTTCTGCAGCCAGGCCAGGTAGCTGCGGTAGAGCGGCGCCTCGGGCAGGGTCTTCCCCGCGTAGAGGGCGAAGAACTCCTGAAGCAGCAGAGGTGAGGACCAGCCGTCGAGCAGCACGTGGTGATGGCAGATGATCAGACGGGTGGTGGTCTCGCCCAGGCGGACCACGGTGAACCAGATCAGCGGCGGCCGGGCCAGGTCGAACCGGCGGCCCCGCTCACCCTCCACGATCTCCGCGTACCGCAGCTCGGCGTGCTGATCGAAGCGCAGGTCGACCTCTTGCCAGCCCACCTCGACCCGGCCGGCGATCACCGCGACGGCCACGGCGGTCTTGGTCCGCCGGAACCCGGCGCGCAGATTCGGATGCCGGTCCAGCAGCGCCTGTGCGGCCCGGTGGGCGGCGGCGACGTCGAACCGTCCGTCCAGTTCCAGCGAGGTGCAGACGGTGTAGATGTCCCGGTGGTCCTCGCCCAGCTGGGCGTGGAACAACATGCCCTCCTGCAGCGGGGAGAGCGGGAGGATGTCGGCGATCTTCTTCTGGTCGCTCATTCGAATTCCGCTTCGAGCTCGTCGATGTCGTCCTGATTCAGTGAGACCAGGTCGAGGTCGGAGGGGGTGTGGCCGCCGGCCTCCGGGTCGGCGGCGTGCCGGGTCAGGCCGGCCAGGGCATCGAACCAGCTCTGGGCAACGGCTTTCACGGTTTCGTCGGTGAGCAGCCCGGCCGGCCAGGACCAGGTCGCACTCAGCCAGGGGCCGTCCGCACGGTCTTCGGTGACTGCGTTCAGCTCCAGCGGGTACTGGGCCGGCATTGCCTCGTCCGCGCCACCACCCCAGACCTCGACCGACCAGTCCGTCGCCGCCTCGGACGACATCGTCACCCGACCGAGGTAGTTGAATCCAACCAGTGCCTGCCGACCCGAAAGCAACGGACCGGTGCGCTCGTTCAGGTAGCGCAACATCCCGTAGCCCACTCCGGACTGCGGCACCGCCCGCACCTGCTCCTTGATCAGCTTCAGGGCCCTCCCGGCCGCCGGACCGCCGGCCAGGACCTCGGCCACGTCCACCGGACCGGGATCGAGCAGCACCGGGTACTCACTCGTGAACCAGCCCACCGTGCGGGAAAGGTCGAGGGCCTCGGTGATCTGCTCGCGCCCGTGCCCTTCCACCCCGATCACGAGCGGCTCGTCCGGAAATATCTTGCGCAGAGCGATGCTCAGCGCGGTCAGCAGCACATCGTCCATGCCCGCGTGGAAGGCGGCGGGCACGGTGGTGAGCAATGGACGCGTCTGCTCGGGCGACAGTTCCAGGGTGAGTTCGCGGGTGGTGGCGGTGGTGTGCCGAGCCGGGTCCAAGGTCAGCCGGGTGGATCCGTGGCGCTGCCAGAAAGCGAGCTGAGCCAGGGTTTCCGGGTGGGTGGAGCGCTCGGCCAGGGTGTGGGCCCAGGTTCGGAAGGAGGTGGGGACGGGTGCGAGCCCGGGGCGCCGATCTGCCCGTACTGCGTTCCAAGCGGTCTCCAGGTCGTCGAGGAGGATGCGCCAGGAGACACCGTCGACAACCAGGTGATGCAGGGCGAGCAGCAGCCGACGGCCGGGCTGATCCCATTCCGCCGCGATCATGATCCCTTCGGCCGGGTTCAGCCGGGTCGCCGGATCGGGGCCGAGCAGGTACTCGGCCCGGACCGACCCGGGCGGCGGCACCAGCAGAACGTCCTTGGCCAGCCCGGCCCGCAGCAGGTCGTGCCGGTCCACCACGGCCTGCAGCACCTCAACGATCTGCTCCCGCGTGGCCTCCTCGGGCGTCACCACCGTCATCGACTGGTGGTACCGCTCGATCGGCCCACCGCTCTCCAGCAGCCAGCGCTGGATCGGCGTCAGCGGCACGATTCCCCAGCCCGCCTCGGCCGGTTCCGCAATCGGAGCCTCGGTCGTGACCGCCACCCGGGCCAGCCCGGCCACGCTCTTCTGCCGGAACACGTCGCGCGGGCTGATCATCAGGCCGCACGCCCGGGCCCGGCCGACCAGCTGGATCGAGACGATGCTGTCCCCACCCAGGGTGAAGAAGTCGTCCTCCACCCCCACCCGCTCGAGCCCGAGGACGTCCGCGAACAGCCCCGCCAGGATCTCCTCGTTGGTGCTGGCCGGAGCGGCATCGCCGACCAGTTCGTCCAGATCCGGAGCGGGCAACGCGGCTACGTCGAGCTTGCCGCTCACCGTGCGGGGCAACGCTTCCACCGAGATGAAGGCGGCCGGAATCATGTACTCGGGCAACCGGCCGACCAGTCCCTCCCGAACCTCACCCGCGCCAACCCAATAGGCCACGAGTCTCCGCACACCTGGGGCGTCTTCGCGCACCACCACCGCGGCCTCGGACACTGAGGGCAGAGCCACCAGGGCCGCTTCGATCTCGCCCAACTCGACCCGGTACCCCCGGATCTTCACCTGACCGTCCGCGCGTCCGGCGAACTCCAGCACTCCCTCGTCCGTCCAGCGGGCCAGGTCTCCGGTGCGATACATCCGCTCGCCCGGATAGAACGGATCAGCGACGAAACGCTCTGCAGTCAGACCGGATCGGTTGAGGTAACCGTGAGCCAGACCAGCCCCTGCGACATACAGCTCGCCCAGCACACCGGCCGGAACCGGTTGCAGCACAGCATCAAGCAGATAAGTACGGACGCCGTCGAGCCGGTAAGCCCGTCGGCGTCCCAATGCGTCACCTTGCCAGCCGTACGCGTCCACCGAGGCCTCGGTCGGACCGTACAGGTCGTACACCACCAGGCCTTCGAAAGCCGTTACCTTACGCCAGGTCTCGGCGTCCACCGCTTCCCCACCGACCAAGAGCACGGAGAGCCCGGCTTCGAGCAGGCCCGCGCCGACGAGCTGGCGCAAGTAGGTCGGCGTTGCGTCAAGGACGTCGAGGTGTTCCCGTCGCACGGTGGCCACGACCGCGTCGGCGTCTCGGTAGGTCTCCTCGTCCAGCACATGCAGTGCGTGCCCGGCGAGCATCCAGAGCAGGGGCTCCCATGAACCGTCGAAGATGAAGGACGCAACGTGAGCCACCCTTCGCGGCTCCGAACCCATCAATCGAGAACGATGTGATTCCAGGAGATTGACGATCCCCCGGTGCGGAACCACCACGCCCTTCGGCTTTCCCGTTGAGCCAGACGTATAAATGACGTACGCGGGTGCGTCGGGGTGGGACGGCACGGTCAGCGGAGTGCCGAGCAAGGCGTCGTCCAAAAGCAGCGTCTCGACCCCAGCCGAACGGAAACTGCCGCTGGTGAGGAGAACTCGCGGCGAAGCGTCCTCAATGACGAATTCAACCCGCTCGGGCGCCTGATCCACGTCGAGCGGAAGATACGCGGCGCCGGCCCGAAGCACCCCGAGAAGCCCGGGAACGATCAGCTCACGGGGAAGGGCGAGAGCCACCAGATCTCCGGGCCGGATGCCACGCGCCGCCAGGCCACCGGCCAGACGAGCGGTCCAGCCGTCCAGTTCGGCGAAACTCCAGGTCCGGTCGGTCACCGAGGCTGTCGCGCGCGGCGTTCGGGCGGCCTGGTCGGCGAAGATCTCAATGATGGACGAGGAACCCGTTCGGGATACCGGTCGGCCGTCCGCCCAGGCGTGCAACAGGGTTTCGCGCTCTCCGGGCAAGAGCACGTCGAGGTGGCTCAGCCGGGTCTGCGGCGCTTCGGCGATCTGCGCGAGTAGGTGGAGCAGGCGCTCGGCGAGGAGCTGAACGGCTTCGGGGGTGTAGAGATCCGCGCTGTACTCGATCGCGATGTCCAGGCTCGACGACTTCTCGGCGAAGTCGAAGGACAGGTCGAACTTGGCGCTGCCCCCTTCCGGCTCGATCTCGGTGCTCTCGGTCCCGTTGAGCGCGAGGCCGGTCTCGTCGGAAGCCAGGTAGGAGACCATCACCTGGAACAGCGGGTGCCGGGAGAGCGAACGCTCCGGGTTGACCGCGTCCACCACCCGCTCGAACGGAACGTCCTGCCGATCGAAGGCGGCCAGGTCGGCGTCCCGGACCCGGGACAGGAGCTCGGTGAAGGCCGGATCGCCGGACGTGTCCGTGCGCAGCACCAGGGTGTTCACGAAGAACCCGATCAGGTCGCTGAGCGCGTCGTCGGTGCGGCCCGCGACCGGCGTGCCCAACGGCACATCCTCACCTGAGCCGAGCCGGGTCAGCAGGGTGGCGACGGCCGCCTGGAGGAGCATGAACAAGCTTGCGCCGTTGCTCCGGCTCGCGATCCGGAGACGTTCGGCCACCTCGGTCGGAACCTGGACCCCGACCACTCCGCCGACCTCGGTCCGGTTCTCCGGCCGGGTCCGCGCACCGGGCAGGACCAGCTCCTCCGGGGCTCCCCGGAGCGCGTGCTTCCACCAATCCAGCTGATCGTCCACCGGCAGGTCGCGCTGCCAGAGCGTGTAGTCCGCGTACTGAACCGGAAGCGCAGTCCAGCTCGGCGCCGAACCCTCGAGCCGCGCGGCGTAAGCCGTGGCCAGGTCGCGCATGAGCGGTTCCTGCGACCACTCGTCCGCGGCGATGTGGTGCACCAGGATCAGCAGGGTCCAGTCCTCTTCGGCTTGGGAGAGCCGGACTTGGATGGGGAGGTCGACGTTCAGCCGGAAGGCGTGGTCCGCCTCGGCCAGGGCGTCGTTGACCACGGCGAAGGGGACCTCGGTGGTCTGCGGATCGAGGATCAGCTGGTGCGGGCCGGGCACCACGACCGTCCTCAGGCTCTCGTGCCGCGCCACTAGGTCGTCCACGGCTGCGCGCAGGGCCTCCACGTCCAGTGGGCCCCGCAGTCGCCAGGCGAACGGCACGTTGTAGGTCGAGTTGGGGCCCTCGAGCTGGTACTGGAACCAGAGCCGCTGCTGCGCGGCCGACAGCGGCAGCTGCTCGGGCCGCTCGGTCACGGCCTGAAGAGGCGGGCGGCTTGAAGTCTCGGACGCGAACACCACGGGGGCGAGTTCGGCCACGGTGCCGGCCCGGAACACGTCAGGCACGCTGACCTGCACGCCGAACGCCGAACGGATCCGGTTGACCAGGCGCATCACCAGCAGCGAGTGCCCGCCCAGGGCGAAGAAGTCCTGGTCCACGCCGACCTGGTCCACGCCCAGCACGTCCGCGAACAACCCGGCCAGCACCTCTTCGCGGGCATTGCGGGGAGCCGCTACCGAGGCCGTCAGCGAGACGGCCGGGAGGGCCCGCTCATCCAGCTTGCCGCTGATCGTGCGGGGCAGAGCCGCCAGGGCCACGAAGGCGCTGGGGATCATGTAGCCAGGGAGGAGCTTCGCCAGCGCGGCGCTCTCCGGGGCCTGAGGCACGCAGTAGGCCACCAGAGCACTTCCCTGCACCACGACCGCGGCCTGCTCAACCTCCGGCAGCGAACGCAGCGCCGCCTCGATCTCGCCCAGCTCGACCCGATATCCGCGGATCTTCACCTGGTCGTCGGCCCGCCCGGCGAACTCCAGCACCCCGTCACGGTTCCAGCGGGCCAGGTCCCCCGTGCGGTACATCCGCTGCCCGGTCTGGAACGGATCCGCGACGAACCGCTCAGCCGTGAGCCCATACCGGTTCAGATAGCCGTAGGCCAGCCCAGCGCCGGCCACGTACAGCTCTCCCATGACCCCCGCCGGGACCGGACGCAACGACGCGTCCAGAACGTAAGTCCGTACTCCATCGAGCCGGTACGCAACCCGTCCGCCGGAGGCGTCGCCCTGCCAGCCGTAAGCGTCCACTGATGCTTCGGTCGGCCCGTACAGATCGTGAACGACGAGACTTTCCGAACTTGTTACCCGACGCCAGGTCTCGACATCAATAGCTTCTCCGCCAACCAGAAGCACTGACAGCTCAGCTTCGAGGAGACCCGCCGGGATCAGCTCTTCCAGGTAGGTCGGGGTCACGTCAAGAACATCGACCGCCACCGAACGCAGATACCCGACCACCGCCGACGCGTCCCGGTACACCGCCTCCGGAATGACGTGCAGTTCATGCCCGGCGAGCATCCACAGCACCGGCTCCCACGAACCGTCGAAGACGAACGAGGCGACGTGAGCCACCCGGCGCCGCGAGGAACCCATCAGGCGAGAGCGATGCGAAGCGGCCAGATTCACCAGACCGGCGTGCGGAACCACCACTCCCTTGGGCGCTCCCGTCGATCCAGACGTGTAGATGACATAGGCCGTGAGATCCGGTCCCAGCCGGCCGCCACGCTCGACGTCGCTCAGCGGCCCCTCGGTCTCGTCCCCCTCCAGCAACGACGGAGAGTCCACGGTGAGAACCGGGTTCGCGTCCGCCAGCATGGCCTCGACCCGCTCCGAAGCCTGCCGGGAGTCCACCGGGAGATACCCGGCCCCGGTCTTCAGCACGGCCAGGATCGCGGGCAGCACCCAGGACCGATCTAGGTTCAGCGCCACCAACTCACCCCGCAACGGCCCGGCCCAGAGCAGCACCCGCGCGGCCCGGTTCGTCCAGGCCTCCAGTTCGGCGAAGGTCCAGCTGCGCTCGGCCGTTACCAGCGCGGTCTCATCCGGCGTGAGCCGGGCCTGCTGAGCGAACACCTCGACGACGGTCAGTCCGAGCGTGTCCAGCGAAACCGGGCCACCGGCCGCCCATTCCCCGGTGACCTGTTCCAGCTCGCCGGGAAGAAGCGCGTCGATACTCCGAAGCCGGGTCTGCGGCGCGGCCGCGATCTGCTCCAGCACCCGCACCAGCCGGGCGCCGATCATCGCCGCCGTTGAGGCGTCGAACAGGTCAGCGCTGTACTCCAGTGAGCCCGACATCCCCTCTGCGCCCAGATCGGTCACGTCGAAAGAGAGGTCGAACTTGGCGGTGGTCCAGTCCACTCGCACCGGAAGACAGGTCAGGCCGGACAAGTTCAGCGGCTTCGGTGCGCCGGTCAGGTACACGACCATGACCTGGAACAGCGGGTGCCGGCTCAGCGACCGGTCCGGGTTGAGCACCTCGACCAGCCGCTCGAACGGCACGTCCGGACGGTCGAACGCGGCCAGATCGTTGTCCCGGACCCGGCCCAGCAGCTCGCTGAACGCCGGGTCGCCGGAGATGTCGGTCCGCAGCACCAGGGTGTTGAGGAAGAACCCGACCAGGTTCTCCAGCGCCGCATCAGCCCGACCGGCGATCGGCGATCCGAGCGGAATGTCCTCGCCGGCGCCCAGTTTGCCCAGCAGCACGGCAACCGCCGACTGCAGCAGCATGAACATCGAAACATCGTGCTGAGCGGCCACTTCCCGCAGGCGCTGGGCGAGGTCGGCGTCGATCGCGAACGGCTCGACGCCACCGGCGAAGCTGGTCTGCTCAGGACGACGTCGATCCGCCGGAAGGGCCAGCTCGTCCGGAAGCCCGGCGAGCCGTTCGCGCCAGTAGTCCTCCTGCTTCGCGGAGTCGGAGGCCTGCTGCCAAAGGGTGAAATCGGCGTACTGCACGGGCAGCGGCTCGAACACCGGCTCCTGCCCGAGCTTCCGGGCTTCGAAGGCAGTCGAAAGATCCCTGAGCAGAGGGACGTCCGACCAGTCGTCCGCGGCGATGTGGTGCGCCAGGAGAAGCAGGACGTGCTCGTCGTCCGCGACCCGGAACAAGGTGGCCCGCAGCGGGATCTCCCGGTCGATCCGGAATCCGTACCGCGATTCCTCGTCGATCAGCTGCTTCAGCCGGGGATGCCGGTCCGGGCCGCCCGCCTCGACCACCCGCAGCACGGGCACTTCGTCCCGGACCACCTGGTACGGCGTGCCCTCGTGCTCGGCCACCACTGTGCGCAGACTCTCGTGGCGCCGGGCCAGATCGGCAATGGCCTCACCCAGGGCCGGGACGTCGAGCAGCCCGATCAGGCGCCAGGTCATCGGGATGTTGTAGGTCGCGGCCGGTCCCTCGACCTGGTACTGGAACCATTGACGACGCTGGGCGAAGGAGAGCGGGATGCGCTCGGGACGCTCGGCGGCCGGGATCGCCCGCAATTTCGGACGGTTGTCGGCTGATGCCTCCGGCAAGCGCTGGGCCAGCAGCTCGACCGTGGGTGCGTCGAAGATGTCGCGCACTCCGACCTTCAGGCCGAGCCCGGCCCGTAGGCGACCGGCCAGGCGCATCACCAGCAGCGAATGCCCGCCCAGAGCGAAGAAGTCGTCCCGAATGCCCACTTCGGATACGTCCAGCACCTCCGCGAACACCTGGGCCAGAGCCTGCTCCCGCTCGGTGCGGGGCTTGACCGTCGTCGGCCCGGCACCCGCCGACGACGGCAGGGCCGCCACGTCCAGCTTGCCGCTGATCGTTCGCGGCAGCCGATCCACCACCACGATCGAGGACGGGATCATCGCCGCCGGAAGACGCTCGGCCAGGGCGGCGCGAATCTCCTCAACGGCGACAGCTCGCGTTGTCGTCACATAGGCGGCCAGCGCGTTGCCCCGCACGATCACCGCCGCCTGCGAGACCAGACGCAGACCTCGCAGGGCCGCCTCGACCTCATCGAGCTCAATCCGGAAACCGCGGATCTTCACCTGGCCATCGGCCCGCCCGGCGAACTCCAGCACCCCGCCGGAGCTCCACCGGGCCAGGTCACCAGTGCGGTACATGCGCTGCCCAGCCTGGAACGGATCGGCCACGAAGCGCTCAGCGGTGAGACCGGGCCGGTTCAGATAGCCCAGCGCCAGCGCGTCGCCCGCGATGTACAGCTCACCCGTAACCCCCGCCGGAACCGGACGCAACGCTCCGTCCAACAGGTAAGTCCGCACCCCGTCGAGCCGATACGCGCTCCTTCGGCCGGCCGTGTCGCCATGCCAGCCATAAGCGTCCACTGTTGCCTCGGTGGGCCCGTAAAGATCGTGCACCCATCGACCCGGCGCCGCGCAGATCTGCTGCCAGACATCGGGATCCACGGCCTCGCCACCCACCGTGATCAACTGCAGCCGGCAGTCCAGCAGCCCGGCCGGGATCAGCTCGCCGAGGTGGGTCGGGGTGATGTCGAAACCATCGATGCCGTGCGCGCCGATGTACTCGATCAGCGCTTCCGGGTCCTGGTACACCTCCTGGGCGACTACGTGGAGCTGATGGCCGGCGAGCATCCACAGCACCATGTCCCAGGCACCGTCGAAGCTGAACGAGAGCAGGTGGGCCAGCCGCAGGCGGGTTTTCGCGTGGCGTCCCATCAGATGACGCCGATGGCTGGCGAACAGGTTCGCCAGCGCCGCGTGCGTCGTCATCACACCCTTGGGGGTCCCGGTCGAGCCGGAGGTGTAGATCACGTACGCGGGCATTTTTCCGGAGATCTCCGGAAGCCGCGACGAGGCCGAGAACCAGGCGTTCTCCAGTTGCTCGACCGAACGGAGAACCACGCTCGGTCGGGCATCGGCGAGCATCCGGGCGGTGCGCCCGGCCGGGGCGGCGGGGTCGATCGGCAGGGCGGCGGCGCCGGTCTTCATCACCGCCAGAAGGGCCGGAAGGGCCCAGGGCCGGGGCAGCGAGAACGCGACGATCCGGCCGTCCAGCTCGTGCTCCGCCCGCAGCCCGGAGGCCACCCGGCTGGTCCATTCCTCCAGCTCCGCGTACGTCCAGCGCTGCTGCTCGGTGACCAGGGCGACCGCGTCGGGGGTGCGAACGCTCTGCTCGTGCAGCGCCTGCAGCACGGATGCCGGTGCCTGGACGGGCTTCTCACCCAACGCCCAGGAACCGAGCAGCTTGACCTGCTCACCCTCCAGCAGCAGGTCGAGCCGCCCGGACGAAGAGATACTAGCCTGAGTGAACTGCCGAAGGACAAACGCGAGCCGCTCGAGCACGGTTCGGGCGGTGTCCTCATCGATCCGGTCGGGCGCGAATTCCAGGTCCAGACGCAGCCGTTCGCCGGGCCGCGCGGTCAGGCTCAACGGGTAGTGCGAGGCGTCCCGGACGGCCACGTCGGCCACCTCGACGTCGTCCACCAACCGGGGCAGTCCGTCGCCCAGGGGGTAGTTCTCGAAAACCATGATCGTGTCGAACAGCTCACCCACCCCGGCCTCCCGCTGGATCGCGGCCAGGCCGAGGTGATGGTGGTCCAGCACCGCACCCTGCGCGTCCTGCAGAGCCCGCAGCAACTCCCCCACCGGCCGGGCCGGGTCGATCCGCAGCCGCACCGGCACGGTGTTGATGAACAGGCCGACCATGGTGTCGACCCCCGGCAGCTCCGGCGGCCGACCGGAGACCGTGGCGCCGAACACCACGTCCTGCGAGCCGGTCAGGGCGCCCAGCACCACTCCCCAGGCGCCCTGGACCACGGTGTTCAGGGTGACCCGCTGATCCCGTGCGAAGGCCCCCAGGGCCGCGCTGGTCTGCGGATCCAGCTCCTTGACCAGATGATCCGGAAGCTGTGAACCGCCCCGACGGTCGGGCGCCACCAACGTCCCCTGGTCCAGCCCGCTCAGCATTTTTCGCCAAGCGTCCAGACCAGCTGTCTCGTCGTGGCTCTGCAGCCAGTTCAGGTACACCCGGTGGTCGATCGGCGGCGGCAGCTCCTTGCCCTCCGCCCGGGCCAGCTCCAGCAGCTCGTCCACCAGCACCGGCATCGACCAGCCGTCGAGCAGCAGGTGGTGATGGGTGAGGACGAGCCGGTGCCGGGTCGGGCCGAGCCGGTACAGCGTGACCCGGATCAGCGGTGCGGCCGTCGGGTCGAACCCGCGCAGCAGATCGGTCTCCAACAGGCCGGCCAGTTCCCGCTCCACCGCCGCCTCGCCATACCCCTGAGCCAGGAGATGGCTGAGGTCGATCTCCTGCCAAGGCAGCGTGACCTGACGACCGACCAGCGCCACGTTCTCACCGGTCTTACGCTGCCGAAAAGCCACCCGCAGATTTGGATGCCGATCCAGCAGACCCTGGGCTGCGGCCTGCCAGCGCGCCGGATCCAGCGCTCCCTGCAGGTCCAGCACCAGTTGGCCGGTATAGACGTCCGGGGTGTCGAGACCGCCCCGGTTGCTCAGGACGTGGAACAGCAGCCCTTCCTGCAGCGGGGTCAGAGGTAGGATGTCCTGAATCCGCGAGCCACCGGTCCTCACGCGTCCCACTCACTCTCGAATTCGTCGATCTCGTCCTGGCTCAGCGTGTTCAGGGTCAGGTCGGACGGAGTGTGCCCACCCACGCCCGTCCCCGCCGTGTGGGCGGCCAGCGCCGCCAGGGCCGCGAACCAGCCTCCGGCCAGATCCCGCACCGCGTCCTCGTCGAACAGCCCGGCCGGGTACGCCCAGGTGACCCCCAACTGCGGCCCGGCCGGCGTGTCCTGGGTAAAGGCGTTGACCTCGAGCGAGTACGGCGCCACCGGCATCCCGTCGTCGAAACCACCGGCCAGCACGCCGTATCCGGCAACCGCCCGCCACGGCCCCTCCACCGAAGCCCCGAACCGGCCCAGGTAGTTGAAACTGATCTGCGGCCAGGCATACCCGCCCAGCTCCGCCCCGGCCTCGGCATCCAGATAGCGCAACACCCCGAAACCCAGCCCGTGGTCCGGAATCGCCCGCAGCTGCTCCTTGATCCGCTTCAGCGCCCGTCCCGCCTCAGGCCCCCCGGCCAGCGCGTCCTCGACATCGATCGGGCCCGGGTCCAGCCGCACCGGGAAGATGCTGGTGAACCAGCCCAGCGTCCGGGAAAGGTCGATCCCGGACGAGAACTCCTCACGACCATGCCCTTCCAGCGCGATCAGCACTCCCTGCGCCTGCGCGTGCCCATGCCTACGCCGCCAATCAAGCCCGGCCAGGGCAAGCGCGGTCAGCAGCACGTCGTTGATCTCGGCGTGGAAGGCCGCGGGCACCGCGCCGAGCACGGAACGGGTCAGCTCGACGGGCAACTGCAGAGTCAGACGACGGACGCCGGCCAGGTCGCCGATCGGGTCCAGCGGACGTGGGGTGATCAGCTGGTCGCCCGGCTGCAACACCTCCCGCCAGAACCCAAGTTCTGTTTTTCTATGCTTGCTTTCGGCCTGGAGGAGTTCGGACCAACGCCGGAACGACGTACCCGCCGGCTCTAGGTCCTTCTTCCTCCACGCCGACGCCAGATCCGCTTCAAGGATGCGCCACGACACCCCGTCGATCACCGTGTGGTGAATGACGACGAGCAGCTTGCCTTCCGAATGAGGGACGTCGAACCAGACCAACCGGGCCATCTCCCCAACGCTGGGATCAAGCTCGTCCCGCGCCCGTTCAGCCTCGACGCTGCTGACATTTTCTTCTTCAACCCTGCGAATACCCGGAGCCATAGGCTCCGCCGGCACCCTCAGCACACCCTCTTCCCTTCGCAGAGAAGCTCTCAGAACTGGGTGCTTACGGACGATCGCGGCCCACATGGCTTCCAGACCATTCAGTTCCAGCCCGGCCGGAGTGGTGAAAACCATCGACTGACTGAACCGGTCGAACTGCGAACCGGTCTCGTCCAGCCACCGCAGGATCGGCGTGAACGGAACATCCCCGTGCGCCGTGTCCTGAGGGTTTTGCACGTCTTCAGCCGAAGCGGCCTGCAACGCCAGCGCGGCTGCCGTGCGGTGCTGGAACACCTGCCGCGGGGTGAGAACCAACCCTGCTTCCCGGGCCCGGATCACCACCTGAATCGAGACGATGCTGTCTCCACCAAGCGCGAAGAAGTCATCGTCCGCCCCCACCTCATTCAGACCCAGCAAACTCGCCACGATCCCGCAAAGAATGCTCTCGCTCTGAGTCTGCGGCTTCCTTCCTCTGGAGAGCGCTGCCGCCGCTGCGCCCAGGTCCGGCTCCGGCAGCGACTTCCGGTCCAGCTTGCCGCTGACCAGCACTGGGAGTTCGTTGAGCACCACGAAGGCCTGCGGAACCATGTACTCCGGCAGCCAGGCCGCGCAGTGCGTGCGTAGGGATGCGATCAGGGCGGAGTCGGTGGCCTCGGTTGCGGGGGTGTTGGCGAACTGGCTCAGGTCGGTGGACTTGGTGGAAGGGGCGGTTGCGTTTGTGGTGGGGGTGCTCGGTGCGGGGGTACTCGTTGCGGGGACGGTCGTCGCGGGGACGCTGGTCACGGAGCCACCCGCCGCAAGGGTGCCCGTTGCGGAATCGCCCGTCACGGGGACGGTCGTCGCGGAGCGACCCGCTACAGGAGCACTGGTTACGCGGGCGCTCGTTTCCGAGGCACTTGTCGTGGGGGTGCTTATCGTGGAGTCACTCACTACAGGAGCACCCGCCACGGGGATGCTCATCGTGGAGCCACTCACCGTAGGAGAACTGGTTACGCGGGTATTCGTTTCCGAGGCACTCGTCGTGAGGATGCCCGCCGTGGAACCACTCACTACAGGAGCACCCGCCACGGGGATGCTAGTCGAGGAGCCACTCACTGTAGGAGCACTGGTTGCGTGGGTACTCGTTTCCGAGGCACTCGTCGTGAGGATGCCTGCCGTGGAGCCACTCGCCGTAGGAGCACTGGTTGCGCGGGCGCTGGTTGCCGAGGCACTCGTCGTGGGGGTGCTTATCGTGGAGCCACTCGCCTCCGGGGCACCCGTGACGGAATCACCCGTCACAGAGATGCTCGTCGCGGAGCCACTAGCTACAGGGTTCCCCGTTGCGGAACCACCCGTCTCGGGAATGCCCGTCCTCGAGCCACCAGCCACAGGGTTGCCCGTTGCGGAACCACTCGCTGCAGGAGCACTGGTTGCCCGGGCGCTCGTTGCGGAGGTTCTCGCCTCGGAGCCACTCGCTGCGCGGGCACTCGATACGGGAGTGTTCGTCGCGGAGGCGTTGGCGGTGACGTCTTCAGGCGAGGGAGACGGGGCCGTGGCGGAGAACGAGGCTGGCGAGGGGTTCGAGGGAATTGTGGTCGACGCGTTTTCGGTGACTGCGGTGGGGATGGGGGTGGCTGGGTTAAGGTGTGATGCGGCGAGGGCTGGGTGAGTGAGGATCAGGTCGAAGGCGGCTGGGTCCTGATCGGACCACACCGCCCGCGCTTCATAGCCTTGCTCCTCAGCAATCTGCAGCAGTTCTTCCGGGTCGGCCGGGGCCGCCTTGGCCTCCGGCAACCCGAACAGTTGCCGCTCGGCTTCCACGTCCGCATGCAGCCGGGCGTTGACGCCACCTGAACCACCCAGGCCCGCCGAACCACCCAGGCCCGCCGAACCACCCAGGCCCGCCGAACCACCCAGGCCCGCCGAACCACCCAGGCCCGCCGAACCACCCAGGCGACTCAACAGCGTTGCCAGGCCGTGAGCGTCCTTAATCTCGGACCCCCAGGTGACCAGCCGCCCCGCCCCGACGGCCGGCGAGCCCGACAGCACCACATCATACCGGTACCGGCTGAGTTCGTTTGCGTAATTTGCACGCTTGAGGGAAATTTCGGCTCTGTGGAAGACCGGGTTGGCCGCGGCGTAGGTCTCGAAGAAGCGGGGGTCGAGGAGGAGTTCGCGCTCGGTGGAGATTGAGGCTTCGACCTCGGCCGCGGAGCCGGCGGCCGTGGTGACGCCGCTGCGCATGGTCCGCAGGAGGCGGAGGTTGCGGATGTCGCCGAGGAAGATTTTGCCGCCCGGGGCCAGGAGGGTCGTGGCCTGGTCGAGGACGCGGGTCAGGTAGGTGGCACTGGGGAAGTACTGGGCTACCGAGTTGATGACGATTATGTCGAAATGATGCTCCGGCAGGCCATTCACGTTGTCTGCGGGTTGGGCTGACAGCATCACTCGGTCGGAGAGTTCTGGGCGCTGGGAGAGAGCGGAGCGCACGTGGGTGATGGCTTCTTCGGAAAGGTCGGTGCCGTGGTAGCTCTCGACCGAAGGAGCGATGCGCCACATTAGCAGGCCGCTGCCTACGCCGATCTCGAGCACCCGTCGAGGGTTTAAGGCATTGATGGCGTCGACTGTGGCCTGGCGCCAGGCGCGCATTTGCTCGAGCGGGATCGGGGTGCCGTCGTAGCTGGAGTTCCAGCCGGTGAAGTTCTCTTCCTGGGTCTCGGCGGCGCCGGCGCTGTAGAGCAGTTCGTGCAGGCCCTTCCAGCCTTCGACGGTGGCCCGCTCGGCCCCTTCGGAAGAGTCCGAGGTGGTGACGTAGCCGATCAGGCGGTCCCTGCGGACCACGACCGCACTGTTCGCGACCCGGGGGTGGCGGCGCAGCACGCCCTCGATCTCGCCCGGCTCGATCCGGTATCCGCGCAGCTTGACCTGCTCGTCGACCCGGCCGAGGAAGTCCAGGCGGCCGTCCTTGAGCAGCCGGACCAGGTCGCCGGTGCGGTAGAGGCGTCCACCATTGGTCCCGAAGGGATCGGCGACGAAACGCTCTGCCGTGAGGGCGAATCGGCCGAGGTAGCCGCGGGCCACTCCGGGGCCGCCGAGGTACAGCTCGCCCGCGTCGCCCGGCTCGACCGGTTGCAGCTTTTCGTCCAGCACGTGCGCGGCCGTTCCCGGGTCGGCGATGCCGATCGGCACCCGGTCGCCGTCCAGCGTGTCCGGGCCCGCGAGGCCGAGGGTGGAGTTCACGGTGGCTTCGGTGGGGCCGTAGGCGTTGAACATCGACCGGCCCGACCCCCAGCGGCGGACGAGTTCGGGTGACACCCGCTCGGTGCCCGCCAGCAGGGTTGCGGGCGGGAAGATCGCGTCCTCCGGCAGGGCGGCGAGCAGGGCGGGCGGGAGGATCATGAAGGTGATGCCGTTGCGCTGGGCGTAATCGGCGAGTTCTTTGCCCGGGTAGCGCAGCTCGCTCGGCACCACGACCAGCGTGCCGCCGGAGAGCAGCCCCAGGCAGAGGTCCCAGAACGCCACGTCGAAGCTCGGTGAGGCGAAGTGCAGCACCCGGCTGTGCGGGCCGATGCCGAAGCGTTCGACCTGGGTGGCCAGTAGCTTCGAGACCCCGGTGTGGGAGAGCACCACGCCCTTGGGCCGGCCGGTGGAGCCGGAGGTGTAGATGACGTAGGCGGCGTTGAGCGCGGTCAGGGCCGGCGTCTCGAACTCGCCCGGCTCGTCCGTCGCAGAGATCAGCGCCACCGGAAGGTCGTGCGCGGGCAGGAGCCCGACCGAGTCCGCCGTGGCCACCAAGGCGACGGGAGCAGCGTCCTCAATCAGGTAGGTGATCCGGGCCGCCGGGTGATCGGTGTCGATCGGGAGGTACGCGGCTCCGGCCAGCAGCACGCCGACCTCAGCCACGATCATTTCCAGCGAGCGTGGAACAGCCAGCGCGACAACGGATTCCGGTCCGACCCCGAACTCCGCCAGGCGGGCAGCGAGAGCCCGAGCCCGGCCGTCGAGCTCGGCGTAGGTCAGTGTTTCCTCGCCGTGCACCACGGCAACCTTCTCCGGATCGCGGCGCACCTGCTCGGCGAACACCTCCGGCCAGGTACGTCCGGCGAATGCATCCACCACGTTCATCACCGACTCATCACCGACGCAGCGCTGCCGCGGGAACCGGTGCTTCGGCGGCGGCGCCGGACACCACCGAGTCCAGGATCTCGCCGGCCCGCACGGCAATCGTGGACAGCAGCGAGGAGGACAGCCCGTGCGTGTGCTCGGTGCCGCCCTGCAGGTAGAAGCCGACCCGGACGCCTGGCGTGGTCACCACTCGGTAGTCGCGGTGCACCTGGAGCCGGCCGGCCTCGTCCGGCGGGCAGAACGCGGCCAGGCCACCGAGCAGCGGCAGCGGGTCGACCGGGTCGTACCCGGTCGCGAAAACCGCCAGGTCGGTGTCGATGTCGACGCTCTCGCCGCTGGTCAGCGAGCGGACCGTGACCGCGACATGGTCCACCTGCTCGCGCACCGCCTCCACCCGGGAGACGTTCATCATGGTCAGCCGCTCGCGGCCGGTGACCTTCTCCTGGTACTGGCGGCGGTAGAGCTCGACGATCAGGTCGGTGTCGACGACCGAATAGTTGGTGTTGGCGTGATAGCCGATCAGCAGTTCCTTGACGTCGTCCGGAGCGGCGAAGAAGTCGTCCACCGCGTCCGGGTCGAAAATCCGGTTGGCGAAGGGACTATCGTCGGCCGGGCTGTAGCCGTAGCGGGAGAACACCGAGACCACCTCGGCCTCGGGGAAGCGCTCGTGCAGGAACGCGGTCACCTCGGCCGCACTCTGCCCGGCCCCGACCACGACGAAGCGCCGGGCGGCGCCGGCGTCGATCTCCTCGACCCGGTGCAGCAGCTGGTGGTTGTGCCAGACGTGCTCGGAGCCGGAAATGCCCTTGGGGAAGCGGGGTTGCAGGCCGGTGCCGATCACCACGTTGCGGGCCCGGTAGGTGACCTCGCGGCCGTTACCCTCGGGAGTCAGCTCACGCGCGGTGACGTCCACCGCGACCACCTCGCCGTCTTCCAGGACCGGCTCGAGGCCGATCACCTCGTGGCCCCAGTCGACCAGGTCGGCCACCCGCGCGGCGGCCCACTCCAGGTAGGCGTGGAATTCCACGCGCAGGGGGAACAGCGTCTTGTGGTTGATGAAGTCGACCAGCCGGCCGCACTCGTGCAGATAGGCCAGGAAGCTGAACCCACTGGCCGGATTGCGCAGGGTGACCAGGTCTTTCAGGAACGAGACCTGCATCGTCGCGTCGTCCAGAAGCATCCCCCGGTGCCATCCGAAGGCCGGCTGCCGCTCGAAGAACCGGACCGAGACCCGGCCCGCGCCGTTGGCCTGGTCGTTGTGCTCCACTGCGGCGATCGCCAGGGCAAGGTTGGACGGGCCGAAGCCGACCCCGATCAGATCGTGGACCTGGGGTCCGTCGGGTGACTGGGAGCTCATGAATGTCCTCCGGGACGAGCGGTTTCCGGCACGTCATCGCAGTGCGGGCAGCGAGCTGGACCGGACCGACCCGGCCGCTTGACTTAGGTGAGGCTACCCTAATGCTTCAGGGGATGACATAGTCCAGAACGAAACAAAACCGACCCGATGGAGGACTTGTGCGCGTCGTCATGTTCGGCTATCAGACCTGGGGCCACCGCACCCTCGGGGCGCTGCTCTCCTCGGGGCACGAGGTCGTCCTGGTCGTCACCCATCCCCGCAGCGAGCATGCGTACGAGAAGATCTGGGACGACAACGTGGCCGACCTGGCCGCCGAGAACGCGATCCCGGTGGTCATCCGAAACCGGCCCGACGAGGGGCTTCTCGAGCAACTACGGGCGGTCGCCCCGGACCTGATCGTGGCCAACAACTGGCGCACGTACATCCCGGAGGAGATCTGGGCACTGCCCCCGCGTGGCACCCTGAACGTGCACGACTCCCTCCTGCCCGGCTACGCCGGCTTCTCCCCCCTGATCTGGGCCCTGATCAACGGGGAACCCGAGGTCGGGGTGACGGCGCACATGATGGACGAGACGCTGGACGCCGGTCCCGTGGTGGTCCAGAAGGCGGTGCCGGTCGGGCCCCGGGACACCACGACCGACCTGTTCCACAAGACCCTCGACCTGATCGAGCCGATCCTGCTGGAGAGCCTGGCGGCGATCGCGGGCGGGCAGACCGAATTCACCCCGCAGGACCGGTCCCGGGCGAGCTTCTTCCACAAGCGGTCGGACGAGGACAGCCGGATCGACTGGACCTGGTCGGCCGACGAACTGGACCGGCTGGTGCGGGCTCTCAGCGATCCTTACCCGAGCGCCTACTGCTACTACAAGGGCGAGCGGCTCCGCATCACCGGCGCCCGGGTCTCCACCGCGAAGTACGGCGGCACCCCGGGCCGGATCTTCTATCGCGAGGAGGACGGGGTGGTCATCGTGGCCGGGGCGAACGCGCGCAGCGGTAAGGAGCACGGGCTCTGCGTGACCCGGGTGCGCACCGAGGACGGCGCCGACCATCCGGCGTCCGACTTCTTCAAGACGATGGGTGGGTACCTGACTTCCCGTCCCTAGCGGACCCGGGGGCCGAAGACGGCATGGACGCCGGGCGAGAAGAGCACACTGTCCGGCGTTCTCGCGGTGAGCTCGGCGAAACCCGCGGCGCTGAGGATCTGGTCGTCGAAGTGGTCGAGTTCGGCCCGGTGCAGCGGCCAGGTCTCGTGCGCGTTCGGCCAGTAGTAGCCGGACTGGTGCAGACCCCAGCGGGCCGTCATCCAGTGCTCGAGGTCAGTGACCTCCTCGGCCGGGACCGGATCCCCCACCGTCACCGAAATCGTTGACGTGGCGGTGTTCTGGGCGGTGCTGATCCCGGCCCGGGTGACGGTCCGGCTGGAGGAGAGCCTTTTCAGAAGGGGACGGCGCACACAGCGGTAGGTGATCCGGGCGCCGTCCCTTTCGTAGCGCATCGAGGACCAGACGTAAGGCAGCTTCGCGGCCCGGGCGACCAGGATCGGGACCAGTCGCTCGGCGTCCAGGCTGACGAAGACGACACCCCGGCGTCCCTGCTCGTCCACTGAGTACAGACGGACGTTGGTCTCCAGGAAGGTGCCGAAGTACGGCACCCCGGGCGAGCTGAGCAGCCCGATGTCCTGCATCCGGAACGGCACCAGGCCGACGTAGGTCTTCCCGTCGAAGGTGTCCGGGCGGACTCCCGGCGGCAGATAGGCGGCCACCCGCTCCGGCTCGACCGACCAGTGCAGGAAGGTCAGCTCGGCCCAGGTCTGGGTGAAGACCGTGCGCCCTACTTCTCGTGGTGCCAGGGGCGTGACGGCTTCGGTGTCCATCCGGCCGATGCTACTCAGGGACCTCTCTCAGACGTCGATCGTGCCCGACACCACGGTGACGGCCGGTCCCCCGATCCAGTTCTGCTCACCCAGGATCACCGAGATCCGCCCGTCCCGGCCGCGGTGACTGCCCTGGAACGCGCGATACCCCCCGCCCAGAGAGGCGTCCAGCCCCGCGAGCTGCACGTGCTGGGCGACGCAGGCGTTGCCACTGCCGCACACCGGATCCTCGAGGATCTGCCCGTCCTGGAGGAAGAACGATCGCACGTGCAGGTCACCGGCGTTGTCCACGGCGTACAGCGTGATGTCCTGGGTGGCCGCGCTGACCTCGAGGAAGGCGGCGAGGTCGGGCTTCAGCCGGTTCAGCTCGTCGACCGTCACCCGGCCGGTCAGCCAGCGCGGGCCGATCGCGATGATCGTGGGCTGATCGGCCCGCACCCCGCCGAGCGCCCGGGCCAGCAGGTCCTCGTCGGCGAAGGGATCGATGCCGGCCGGGGCCGGGGAGGCGAACGCCAGGGCTCCGTCGTCCAGCCGCTTCAGGTCGACCAGTCCCGCCGCGCACTCCTGCACCCAGGTCGGACCCGGCTTGAGCTCGCCCGCGTCCAGGAGGGCCGTGCAGGTACCGATCGTCGGGTGCCCGGCGAAGGGCAGCTCGCGGTCCGGCGTGAAGATCCGCACCCGGTAGTCCGCCTCCGGCCGGGTCGGCGGGAGGACGAACGTGGTCTCGGAGAGGTTGGTCCAGTGGGCCAGCCGCTGCATCTCCTCTTCGGGCAGACCTTCGGCATTGAGGACGACGGCCACCGGGTTACCCCGGCCGGCCCGCGACGTGAAGACATCCACCTGGGCAAATCTGCGCATGCCCCTCACCGTGCCCGGTCCGGGTGCGCGGGCACACGGCCAATCCGGGACCACTGGACCGCTCCTTCCGGTCGGCAGGAACCGGGGTTTGTCCACAGGCCGCGAAGCTGTGGACGACCGCCGACGCCGCCCGGCCGCGTCCATCATTCTCGATGGCATGACGGATGACGAAATGCGGCTCTACCTGGAACATCTGGCTCAGCTACCGGACGGCCCCGACCTTCCGGAAGAGGACGAGGACGACGAGGGGACGACCGAGGGCGGCGGTGTCGGGCGGGTCCAGGTCGCGGTGGTCTCGACCCCGCCCGGACGGTTGCGCCGGGTGCACACCAAGGGTCTGTGGTTCGCCGGGCTGCCGGAGCTGTTCATCGACCCGCCAGCGGATTTCGGGCCGGACGAGGAGGACGACTGGCCCCGGCTCGCCTTCCTGCTCGCCTCGGCCCTGGTCACGCTCGGGCAGGAGCTGATCGAGGCCGAGCACTTCGACCTGGAGCCGCATCACGACGTCCTCCGGGGCCGGCCGGTGCGGATCTGGCTGTCCCGGCCCGAGGCTCCGGACGACGAGCTCCGGGCCGCCCTGGGGCCGGCGGTGGACACGGTGATCCGGGTGGAGTGCTCGCTGTGGGCCGCCGAGGAGAAGGCCGGGGAGAAGGCCGACGAGAAGCCGGGGGACGCTACTCCGCCACCATGAGTGGCGAGGCGAACACGCACAGACTGGTATGCAACGTCCGTTCGTGGCATATTCGGCGCTCAGGCCCGGAGCACAGGCGCCGAACTGGGGGTTTGCGAGTGAGGTTCGCGGTCACGCTGCGGGACGGCCGGGCAGCCGGTACCCAGACCGAGGCGCTGCTCGACGCGCACCCGGACGCCGAGCTCGGCGCCCTGCTCCCGCACCTGCTCGCGGCGCTGGACGACGACACCGACCCGGCCCAGGCCACCCAGGTCCCGGTCTGGGTGGACGGGCACCGCGCCGATCCGGCCGACCACGCCACCACGCTGCGCTCGGCCGGGATCCGGCCGGGCTGCATCGTGGAACTGCACTCGCACGAGGAGAACCCCACGCCGCAGCCGAGCGGGGTCGCCGAGGTCCGGGTGGTGAACGGGCCGGGGGCCGGGCGGGTGCACCGGCTCGGGCTGGGGCAGACCGTGATCGGGCACGAGGCCGCCGGTCTCGACCTGCCGGACGCCGAACTGGCCGCCGACGCACTCACGCTCAGCGCCCGTCCGGGTGGCCGGGTCGACGTGATTCCCGGGCCGGGCACCAGTTTCCGGCTCGACGGCCAGGAGCAGACCGAGCGCTGTCCCTGGCCCTCGGGAGTTTACCTGCACGCGTCCGAGACCGTGCTGGAGCTGACTCCGGTCAGCGAGCCGGATGCCGACGTGCAGCCGTACGAGGGAGGTCTGGGCCTGGAGCTGTACCGCCACACCCGGTCGGCCCGGCCGCGCAGCGGCGCTCGTTTCGTGTTGCCCTCCCGTCCGCCGAGTACCCGCTCGATCCCCGGCCGGGAGCAGCGCCGGCTGCTGAACAAGTGGCTGCGGGAGCGGGAGAAGGCGAGCGAGGAGATCGTCGGCACGCTGAAGAAGGAGACCAAGGAGCGGCGGGAGGCCACCCCGGACCCGGCCCTCACCCTGCTCACCGCGGTCGGGCCGGGACGTCGCCTGTGGGAACGGCTTCCGCTGGACGACGACTGGCTCCAGCTCCGGCTCGGCCTGGCGCCGCAGCCGCCCCGCACGGTGATCGACGACCGGGACTCCGGGGCTCCGTTGCGGGTCGGGCGCAGCCGTTTGCGCACCCAGCCGCCGGAAGCGCTGCCGACCCTGCTGGAGGACGTCCCGGTGACGTTGAACCTGCAGGCCATCGGGGTGCTCGGGATCGCCGGCAAGGCTTCGGTGGCGCACGCCACGGCGCGTTGGCTGGTGGCTCAGTGCGCGGCCTTCCACGCCCCGCGCGAGCTGCGGATCACCGTGCTCACCGGTCACGACTACGCGGCCCGGCGGCGCTGGGAGTGGGTTTCCCGGCTGCCGCACGCCCGGCCGGACGAGGCCTCCGGGGTGTCGGTGCTGATCGGGAACGACCACGACTCGATCGAGCGGCGACTGCTCGAGCTGGGCAGCCTGATCGACGAGCGGCTGCGGCAGCGGCTGCCGCCCGGGCAGCGGGTCACCGCCTCGCCCGAGGTGGTCGTGGTCTTCGACGGCATCCGGCGGCTCTCCGGCGTTCCCGGGGTGCTGCCGCTGCTGGAGGAGGGCCAGAACGCGGGCATCCACTCGATCTGCATCGAGGAGGAGGAATCCAGCCTGCCGGAGATCTGCCGGGCCGTGGTCAGCTGCGGCTCGGAGAGCAGCATCGCCTTCCGCCGCACGGAATCCACGGTGCTCGGCGGGATCCGGCCCGACCTGACCGAAGCCGCTTGGGCCGACCGGCTGTCCCGCTCCCTGGCGGCGGTGCGGATGGCCACGGTGCACCGACACCCGGACGAGACTCCGCTGGCCGACCCGCACGCCTGGCCGATCGGCTGGGACGACGTCGGTTACCCAGCGCCGTCCCGGCCGCGCGTCTCCTGAAAAGCCTTACGGAGAGACGATGTTCTGCACCTCGGCCACCGGGATCAGCGCGGTGACCTGAGTCGCCAGGCCGGGCAGGTCCCCGGCCGTGCCCCCGGAGCCCTGCCAGTTCGCGTCCCAGGCCGTGGATGCCTGAACCGGGTAACCGCCCGGGTAGCCGGTGGAGGCGTGCTGGAACTCGACGGTGCAACCCTCGCCTTCTTTCAGGTCCGCGCCGTACGCCTCGAGCGCCAGCGGTGCGGCACAGGTCTTGCTCCCCCCGGGCCAGCTCAGCACCAGACCGTCATCGTGGATCTTCGCGGTGACCTCGGCCCAGACCGCCTGGCCGGCCCCGATCACGTCGGCCCGGATCCGCTTCTCCCCGTCCTCGCCGCCGACCGCCTCCGGATTGGTGACCCAGAAGTACGTCGGCAGGCCGACCAGCGTCGCGTCGTCGGTGTCGTGCACCTTCGGGTTCCGGTCGATCTCCGGGTCCGGGATCTGCAACTCGTCCCGGGCCGCCTCGGCCAGCTCCTGCGGAGTCACCATCGGGGCCGGGATCGGCTCGCCGGCGCCGAAGGCCCGGTAGAGGAAGGTCTGCCAGGTCGGGTTGTTGCCGGCGATCGGGTTGTCGTCTCCGGTGTCGACGGAACCCAGCCCGTAGTCCACGTAGTCGTTCGGGTTGTAGCAGAACGCCTTGTACCAGGAGATGTTCTGACCGGCCGCCTCACGGGCCACCGCGTCCTCCCAGACGCTGCGCGGGCCGTACTGGGCCAGCATGCCCGGACTTTCCACCCCGCCGGTGACCCCGTCGTACCAGTCGAGCATGGCCTTGGCACTGGTGTAGTTGCCCGGGGCGGGCGCCCACCAGCAGGACGGGTGCATCGCGATCGATTTCGTGACTCCACCGCCCCCACCGGGAGCGGCGTCGCCGCTGAAGCGAATCTGGACCGACACCGTGTAGCCGCCCGGAGTGACCTCTCCCGGCCCCTGGTCGGCCCGCGCCCCGCCGCCGGTGCCGAGCACGGCCAGCGGCACCGTCATCGCCGCCACCGCGGCGGCCCCCAGCCGACGCCGACGCCGCGTCACTTCTTCCACCCCGTGCAGGTCGGCGCCTTCTTCGTCGGCCACGAGGTCACTTTCCAGACCCCTTGTGTGTTCTGGACTTCCATGCTGATCAGTAATCCTCCGGGAGGGGGAACGAGCACGTAGCCGTTGGCATCCACCTCGGCGGTGGAGTCGAAGTCGCAGCCGGTCACGGTGGCGCTGCTGCCCCGGACCTTCACCGACGAGACGTTGACGACGAACCGCCCGATCGATCGGCGCCCGGCCGCCTGCTGCTCGGCCGCCCGCTCCTGGGCACTGGTCCGCGCCTGACCGGTGGCGACCGCGGCGAGGGCCGCCTCGTCCACCTTCCAGGTGTTCGAGATCTGCACGCGCTGCCCCATGTAGGCGATCACCGCGGCCACCGCGGCCTTGCCCGGTGCGGTGCGGGCCCGCACCTTTCCGCGCTCCACCCAGGCCCCCTCCCCCTGTTCGTCGGCCGGGGTGTAGGTCACCGCGGTCGATCCCGGGGAGGCCTGTCGGGGAACGGTAGGTATCGGTTCAGTATCGGACGGTGTCGGCCCAGAGGGCTTTTTGGTCGCCTCAGCGGCGGGATCGACCGCGTCGGTGGAGGCGGGATCGACGCTGCCGGGCGAGCTCGGGGCAGTTCCCGCCGAGGCCACCCCGGACTGGTATCGGGGCAGCTCGTAGGGGTTGTCCGAACCACACCCGGACAGGGTTACGGCGCACACCGCGATCGCCGCAGCGGCCGCGTATACCACGCCTGGAAGGCGCTTCATGCCTGGTCGAGCTCCTTCGCTACCCGTAAGTAGGGCTTATCGCCCAGTCGACGCGAATCGGTCCATCAAACGTTTCCTAACCATGACATCCCGATTAGTGCATAAGGTGCCTCAAGATGGCATTATCGTCACGCTTCGTCGAATACCGAGATCGTTGGCGTCACGGGTGATCGCGATCAGCAGCGGAGCCTTTCGACTGCGTAGTCGGACCGCCAATGAGAACAGACCCGAAGATCAAGAACAAACCATCCGGTAACGATTCGGGCCGGGTGGCCGAGGAGAGCTCGTGAGCGCGCAGGAACGCATCGACGTCCGGTCCCGGGAGTCCGGTTCCGGCCGCCCCGACCCCACTCGCGGGCGCCCATCCGGAGCCGGTCCGGCCCCCGAGCGGCTGCCCCGTCCGCCCGGCACCCGGCGCCCCGGCCTGGCGGTGCTGGCGGTCCTGCTGATCGTCCTCGGCGCGGCCGTGGCCGGGCTCCTGGCGCTGCGGCTCGACGACCGGCAGGACGTCCTGGTCGCCCGCTCCACGATCGTGGTCGGCCAGCAGATCACCGCGGACAACCTGGCCGTGGCCAAGGTGGCCTCGGACGGCGTCGCGGTGATCGGGGCGGACCAGGCCAGCCAGGTGATCGGCCGGTTCGCCAGCTCCGAGATCCCGCCCGGGCGGCTGATCGACCCGGGCATGCTGGCCCGGGCCAGCCTGCTGGCCTCGGACAAGGCCGCGGTCGGGGTGCCGCTGAGCACCGGCCGCTACCCGGCCGGCGGCCTGCAGCCCGGCGACGTGGTGCAGGTGGTCCAGGCCGACCAGGGCGAGGGCAAGGAGGTCGCCGCGCGGGCCACGGTCAGCTCGGTGAAGAGCTCGGACAGCGGCGTCTTCGGCTCCGGGAGCGACGCCTCGACCGTCGTCACCCTCATCGTCGACCGCAACGAGGCCGTCCAGGTCGCCGCCGCAGCCGCCGCCGACCAGATCAGCCTCGTGCTTCTGGAACGCGGGGCCTCCACGAAGGGCAACTGATGGCCCTCGTCGTCCTCGTCTCCGCCAAGGGCGCGCCGGGCGTCACCACGCTCACCGTCGCCCTCGCCGCCCTGACCCCGAACGCCGTCGCCGCCGACCTCGACCCGGACGGCGGTGACCTGGGACTGCGCTACCGCCGCCCGGACGGTGCACCGCTCGACGCCGAGCTCGGTCTGCTCTCCCTGGCCACCGGCCTGCGCCGGGACCTGCCCGGTCACCGCTGGCTGCCGCCGTCCGGCGCCGACCCGCTGACCGGGGTGCAGGCCCCCGAGGGCCCGACCCGGCTGGAGGACCACCTGCAGGTCACCGGCGGTGGGCTGGACCTGCTGCTCGGGGTCAACGGCCCGGAGCAGGCGGTCGGCCTGGGCCCGCTGTGGAGCCCGCTGGCCCGCGCGCTGTCCGAGGCCGGGCGCACGATCTACGCCGACTGCGGCCGGGTCGGCCCGGCCGCCCCGACCATGCCGGTGCTGCACCAGGCGGACGCGATCATCGTCGTGGCCCGGCCCGAGGTCGAGGAACTGGCCCATCTCCGGGAGCGTCTGCGCTTCCTCAACAGTGCAGTGCCAGGGCGGTTTGCGGGGCGTGCGCAGATCGGTGTGGTGCTGGTGGCGCCGGAACGGGACCGGGCGGTGGCCGGCCGCACCGAGCAGTTGCTGCACTCCTCCGGGGTCGGGGTGCCGGTGCTCGGCACGATGGCCGAGGACCAGAAGGGCGCCGACGCGCTGCGTGGGATGAACCGCAGCCGGCTGTCCCGTTCCACGCTGATCCGCTCGGTCCGCTCGCTGCTGCCGTCGGTCAGCCTGCTGGCCGGCACCATCCCCGAGCTCTCCGCCCCGGTCCAGACCCCGGTCCAGACCCCGGCCCCGGCTGCGGTCCGGTCCGCACCGCCGGCCCCGGTCGCCCCTCCGGCGCCACCCCCCTCGACCCGCGAGCCCCGGCCCGAGGTGAAGACCGACGCCGCGCACGTCGGCCTGTTCACCGAGCCGGCCGGCAAGGCGGTCGAGCCCACCCCCGTTCCGGTCCCGATCCCGGTCGAGCGGACCGCCGAACCCCGGGTGGAGCAGCCGGCCCCGGTCTCCTCACCGGCCCAGAAGCACGTCGTGGAGCTGCCTCCCGTCGAGGAGCAGACCCTTCCGCTGCGGCGCCGCTCCAACTCGTTCTTCGGTGACGCGCCGCCGGTCGAGGAGGACCCGACCCTGCTCCCGCTGACCGTGGCCCCCGGCGTCTTCACCCCGCAGATCACGATCGCCCAGGAGATCCCGGCCGAAGCGGTGTCCGAGCCGGCCCAGCCGATCGAGGCCGGCCCGCCGCCCGTCCACCGTGGGTTCGCCGGGCTGACCACTCCTCCGCAGAGCCACACCGATGCGGACGAGCTGCGGCACAACCGTTCCCGCCGAGCCGCTTTCGGACGTGATCCGGGCACGCTGCAAACCTCCGAGCGTCGCCGCTCGCGTCGCCACGTGATGCCGACCGAAGGCAACGAGACCAGTTACGAGGCCGAGGCGTACGGCAACGGGGTCGGGACCTGGCTGCAGGAGAACCGGCGGCAGGAGAGCCGGCGCGATTCCTCGGGGCCGATCGATCTGTACAGCGAGGTCCGCACCCCGGCCCGCGGGATCGACCTGAGCGACCCGCTCGGCCTGGGCGACCGCGGACCGGAAGACGCGGTGAGCACCGAAGAGGTGCCCACTCCCCTCGAGCCCCTGCCGCGGCGCGAACCGCAGAAGTTCACCGAGTCAAGGGGATTCACCGACCACACCGAGCCCGCGGCCGCCCTGCGGTCCGAAGGCACCGGGTGGATCGCCCCGGACGTCCCTCCTTCCAACCCCTCCGTCGTCCCCACGTCGCTTCCGACCGCGCTGACCTCCGCGAGTCCGGCTCCGGACCCGCTGGGCGGCCCACCCGTCGCCGACCTATCCCCGATGTCCGCCGACCGGGCCGCCCTGCTCCGGGACATCCGCGACCGGGCCCGCCTCGGCACCGACGGCTCGGGCACCTGGGCCGGGCACACCGGACCGCAGAGCATCGTGCGGGAGGCCGGGACCGAGCCCGACCGTCGTCCCGAAGTCCTGCCCAGCGTGCCCACCAACCTCTCCACGGACACGCCGGTGGAGGCCCCCGAAGAGAACACCGTGAGCGACTCCCCCAGCGACGACCAGCCCTGGGGCACTCCCGAAGGCGTCGGGACCGGCGTCCCCACGTACTTCCTCACCAGCGCCGAGGTGAACATCCCCGCAAACGTCCGTCCGGAAAGCCGTTCCGAGGAAACCGAAGTGGACACTGCGATCCTTCGCCCGGTCCGTGACCCCTACGAGCCGATCGAGCAGGACGAGGACACTCCGGAAGGGGGACGCTGATGGCCATCGACCAGAGCGTCGTCCGGCGGCTGCGGGAAGAGGTCGCCAACCTGCTCGCCCAGCAGCGTCGCGAGGATGCCCTCACCGGCGCCCCGCCGATGAGCTCGGAGGACGAAAGGCAGTACGCCCGGGCGGTGATCGGCCGAGTGCTGGATCTGCACGCTCGGTCCGAGCTCTCCCTCGGGCGCACGCCGCCCGAGCTGGAGGAGGAGACCGAGCTCGCGGAGGGGATCCACGCCGCACTGTTCGGGGTCGGGCGGTTGCAGCCGCTGCTCGACGACCCACTGGTGGAGAACATCGACATCAATGGCTGCGACCAGGTTTTCGTCGGCTACGCAGACGGGCGCGAGGTTCCGATGCCACCGGTCGCCGAGTCCGACGAGGAACTGATCGAACTGGTCCAGTTGCTCGGTGCGTACTCCGGGCTGGCCAGCCGCTCGTTCGACGTCGCCAACCCGCAGCTGGACCTGCGGCTGCCGGACGGTTCCCGGCTCTCAGCCGTGATGGGAGTGTGCCCGCGACCGGCGATCTCGATCCGGCGTTCCCGGCTCTCCCGGGTCACGCTCGACGAGCTGGTGGAGAACGAGTCGCTCACGCCCGACGTGGCCTCGTTCCTGGCGGCGGCGGTGCTGGCCCGCAAGAACATCATGATCGCGGGCGCGACCAACGCCGGCAAGACCACGATGCTCCGGGCCCTGGCCCACGAGATTCCGCCCTACGAGCGGCTGATCACCGTGGAGCGGTCCCTCGAGCTGGGGCTGGGCGAGTTCCGGGACCTGCACCCGAACGTGGTGCCGCTGGAGGAGCGCCTGCCGAACTCCGAGGGCCAGGGCACGATCGGGATGGCCGACCTGGTGCGCCGCTCGCTGCGGATGAACCCGAGCCGGGTGATCGTCGGTGAGGTGCTCGGCGACGAGATCGTCACCATGCTGAACGCGATGAGCCAGGGCAACGACGGCTCGCTCTCGACGATCCACGCGAACTCGGCGATCGAGGTGTTCAACCGGATCTGCACCTACGCGATCCAGTCGGCCGAGCGGCTGCCCACCGAGGCGACGATGATGCTGATCGCCGGGGCCATCGACTTCGTGGTGTTCGTCGAGCGCCGCAACGACTACGCCGACGGCGGCCGGCTGCGGCGGATCGTGACCAGCGTCCGCGAGGTCAACGGGGTGGACGGCCGGGTGCTGTCCAGCGAGGTGTTCGAGCCCGGCCCGGACGGCCGGGCGGTGGCCGCGGCCCCGATCGCCTGCATCAACGAGCTGATCGTGGCCGGTTACGACCCGGGCGCGATGAGCAGCGTGCCGACCCAAGGGGGGTGGCCGACGTGATCGCGGACCTGACCACCTCCGGCTCCGGGGCGGGCCTGCTGGCCGCCGGTGCGGTGGTGGGCGGCGGCCTGGCCCTGCTCGGCTATGCGCTGACCCCGCACGAGCCCCGGGCGGCCGACTCGCGTTCGCTGTCGGACCGGACCGTGCGCCGGCTCAAGGGTTTCGGCACGCGGCTGCCGATCGCCGTGCTGGCGGGCCTGTTCACCCTGCTGATCACCGCCTGGCCGGTGGCCGCGGTCGCCGCGGTCACGATGATCCTGGCCTGGCCGGCGCTGATGGGTGGGGCCCGGCAGGAGCGCCGGCAGGCCGACCGGCTGGAGGCCCTGGCCCTGTGGACCGAGTCGCTGCGGGACACCATCGCCGGGGCGGTCGGGCTGGAGCAGGCGATCATCGCCACCTCGCGGGCCGCACCGGCCCCGATCGCCGAGGACATCGTCGCGCTGGCCGACCGGCTGCGGGTGCGGGTGCCGCTGCCGACCGCGCTGCACCGGCTGGCCGACGACCTGAACGATGCCAGCGCCGACCTGGTGGTGGCCGCCCTGCTGCTGAACTCCCGGCTGCGGGGGCCGGGTCTGCGACAGGTGCTGACCTCGCTGGCCGACTCGGTGCGGGCCGAGGTGGAGATGCGGGGCCGGGTGACCGCCGGGCGCGCGGCGACCCGGCGCAGCGTGCAGATCGTGGTCGCGGTGACCCTGCTGTTCGTGCTCGGTCTGCGCACCTTCAACCCGGGCTACGTCGAGCCCTACCAGCATCCGGCCGGTCAGGTCGTGCTCGCGCTGGTCGTGGCGTTCTTCGCGGCCGGGTTCTTCTGGCTGAAGCAGCTGGCCGCGTACGACCTGCCGGAACGCTTCATGCACAGCAGCAACGCGGTTGAGGGGGCGCCCCGATGATCGCCATCATCCTGGCCGGGGCCCTGGCCGGATCCGGAGTCCTGCTGCTGGTCATCGCCTACGCCCGGCCCGCGATGCGCGGCGCCGGGGCCCCGGCGACCCTGGCCGCCCTGGACGCGGAACGCCAGAAGGCCATCGGGGCCACCGTCGACGCGCAGGTCATGGCCCGCAACGGGGGGCGCCGGCCGTCCTCCGTCGGCCGCCAGATCCGGCGGCAGCTGGAGCTTTCCGGAATCCGGCTGCCGGCCGGGCTGCGGGCCGACCTCTCCCTGATCGACCGGCCGATCGAGACCCACCTGGCCTACAGCCTGCTCGGCGCCGCGCTCGGGGCGGTCGTGCCGTTCATCTTCGGGGGCGCCCTGATCGGGCTGTTCGGCGGGCTGCCGGTGACCACCCCGGTCTTCCTCGGGATCAGCGGCCTGGTGATCGGCGCCCTGCTGCCGACCCTGCAGGCCGGTCAGCGGGCGGGTGTGCGGCGCCGCGACTTCCGGCACGTGGTCGGCTCGTTCCTCGACCTGGTGGCGCTGAACCTGTCCGGCGGGCGGGGCATTCCGGAGGCCCTGAACTCGGCCTCCTCGGTGAGCGACGGCTGGGCCATGGTCCGGCTGCGCGACACCCTGGCGATCGCCCGGCTGCAGGGGGTCACCCCGTGGTCCGCGCTGAGCCGGCTCGGGGAGGAGACCGCGGTGGGTGAGCTGAGCGATCTCGGCGCCGCCCTGGAACTGGTCGCGGACGACGGCGCCAAGGTCCGCGAGTCCCTGGCCGCCCGGGCCGCCGCGATGCGGCGGCGCGAGATGGCCGACGCCGAGGGGCGGGCCCAGGCTCGCTCCCAGTCCATGCTCATCGCCCAGCTCCTGCTGGCGGTGGGGTTTCTGATCTTCCTGATCTACCCGGCCATCGTCCGGGTCCTGAGCGGGACCTGAGCCGCGGAACCATCGATGAGTGATGTGAAGGAGACACCAGATGAAGAGCGGACCGTTCCGCTTCGATCCCGCCTCGGCGGCGGGATTCGGAGAGATGCTGATCCGGCGGCGGATCGACGCCGCCCGGGGACGGGTGGTGCGCGGCGCCCGGGATCGCGGTGCGTCCGTGGTCGAGTGGGTGGTGATCTCCGCCCTGCTGGTCGGGATCGCGGCCGCGGTGGGCACCATCCTGCTGCAGAAACTCAAGACCAAGGCGGACAGCATCAACCTCGACACCGGAACCCCCTGACCCGCCGGGCGCTGACCCGTCGCGAACGCGGCGCGAGCACCATCGAACTGGCGCTCTACATGCCGCTGCTGTTGTTCGTCATCTTCGTCACCGTTCAGGCGGCGTTGCTGTTCCTCGGTAACCAGGCGGCCTCCGCAGCGGCGCGGGAGGCGGCCCGGGTGGCCCGGACCAGCCACGACCTGGGGGCGGCGGAGGCCCGGGGGCACGCCTACGCCGAAGAAGTCGGGCGCGGCGTGCTCGAGAAGGGCATCACCGTGCGGGTCACCGCAGTCAACGGGGACGAGGTGAGGGCCGAGGTGGACGCCCACGGGATCCAGGTCGTGCCGGGCATCCCCGGGCTGCACATCCACCAGGTGGTGCAGGGTCCGGTCGAGGAATTCAGGCCCGACCTATGAGACGGCTGAGTGCTCCCCAGCGGGACGACGCGGGCGCGATGTCCGTGGAGATCGTCCTGCTCACCCCGGTCCTGGTGGCCTTCCTGCTGCTCGTCGTGGCCTTCGGGCGCTACGTGGCGGTGCGCGGAGAGGTCGAGGCGGCCAGCCGGGACGCGGTCCGGGCGGCGTCCCTGGAACGCGACCTGGGGTCGGCGCGGGCGGCCGCGACGGCCACTGCGAACGCTTCCCTGGGGGGCCGCTGGACCTGCGAGACCATCGGTCTGACCGGCGATTTCGTGGCCGGCGGAACGATCGAGACGGAAGTGAGCTGCCGGGTCCCGGTGGACGACCTGGGCCTGCTGGGACTGCCCGGCACGGTCACCGTGACCGCCACCAGCTCGGCCCCGCTGGACATCTACCGCCGCACCGGAGCCGGGGGTGCGCCTTGAGAACCCGATTGCGCCGGGACGATTCCGGTCAGGCCACGGTCTTCGTGGTCGCCTTCGCGGTGGTCCTGCTGGTTCTGGCCGGCCTGGTGGTGGACGGCGGGCTGGCGATCAACGCCCGCCAGCGGGTGACCGACGACGTGGAGCAGGCGGCCCGCGCCGGAGCCCGGGAGATCCAGGTCGACGAGCTCCGCAACGAGGGCGTCGTGGTGATCAACCCGGAGAAGGCCAGCCAGGTGGCCGGCGCGTTCCTCGCCGCCCGGCACTACCCGGCCAACAGCGTCACCATCAAAGCGTTCCCCGACCATGTCGAGGTCGACGCGACCATCCAGCAGAAGACCGCGCTGCTGTCCCTGATCTTCTTCAACAGTTTCACCGTGACCGCGCATGGCGAGGCCAGGCCGGCGGTGGGTATCACCGGGGAGGGCTTGCCATGACGGCGCATTCCGCGGACCGGCCGGCAACGGGTGCCGGCCGGTTCACCCAGCAGGCTCCGGGCGCCCCGCGACGATCCCGGACGGGCGCGCTGTTCTCGGCGCTGGCCCTGCTCACCCTGGTCGCCGGGGTGCCGGCCGGGTTCTACTTCCTGGCCGAGCCGCTGTTCCGGGACGACGCCGGCAGCCTCGGCGAGACGGTCAGCCTGACCGGCACGATCGGCATGAACCAGGTGCTCGCGGTGCTGGTCGTGGTGGCCGGTCTGGCCTGGCTGCAGTTCGTGGTCTGTGTGCTGGTCGAGCTCGGGGCGGCGCTGCGCGGCGGGGTGCTGGCCGCACCGGTGCCGTTGTCCGGCCCGAGCCAGCGCCTGGCCCGCTGGCTGGTCGGCGGGATGTTGCTGGTCGGCGTGATGGCCGGGCAGATCGGCGTGGCGCAGGCGGCGGTCCGGCCCGATCTGGGGGCGGCCCGCAACGTCAGCTCGGTCGGCTCGGTCAGTGCTCAGGCCCTCGCCGATCCGGACACGCTGTACGTCTTCGACGCCAACACCGTTCCCCCGCAGGCCGAGAGCGTCAGCACCACGAACAACCGGCAGCACACCGCGCACCAGGCCGCGGCCGAGGCGGCCACCGCCCGCCGGGTCGCGGCCCAGGCCGAGCGGGAGGCCAGCGGTCAGCTCAGCCGGGACGAGCTGGCCCTGGACGGGCACAAGGTCTACCGGGTGGAGACCCCGACCGGGCGGCACCACGACACGCTCTGGGAGATCGCCGAGCGACACCTCGGCGACGGCCGCCGCTACCACGAGATCTACCGGCTCAACGAGGGCCGGATCCAGCCGGACGGGCGCACCCTGCACCTGGCCCGGCTGATCCAGCCGGGCTGGCGCCTGATCATGCCGGAGGACGCGGTCGGGGTGTCCCGTTGGGTGGCCGACCGGAACGCGCCGGCTCCGGACCCGTCCTCGGACTCGTCGTCGAACGGCGCCGCACCGGCTCCCCCGGCGGCCAAACCCACCCCTCCGGCAAAGCCCAGTTCCACCGCGAGGCCCAGTTCGACGAGCCGACCCAGTTCGGCAGCCCAGCCCAGTTCGGCGGCCCAGCCTTCATCCGCCGCGAAACCGCCTACGGCCCGGGCAACGCCGTCCCGCTCCGTACCGGCCGATCCCCCAGCGAACACCGGTCGGGCCGTGAATCCCGGAGACCCGGGCTATGTGGCCGCGCAGCACCCGCCGGTCATCGGCCAGGGCCCGACCATCCTGCCCACCGATCCCACCCCACCCCGAGGCACCACCGCACCCGCCCCATCCAGCGCGGCCGCCCGACCCACCACCCAGGCACCCCAGACCCAGGCCCCGAAAACCCAGGCACCCCAGACCCAAGCACCCCAGACCCAGGCCCCTCAGTCCCAAGCCCCTCAGTCTCAGGCCCCGCAGTCCCAGGCCGCAAACCCGACCACCCCCGCGAAGCCGAGTACAGCGTCCCGAATCTCACCGACCACCGCCCTCGCCACCCCGATCGTCTCCGACGCTCACGCCCCCACCCAGGACGACGGTTCCAGCCTGCCGGTCGAGCTGATCGGCGCCGGCCTGCTGACCGCGGCCCTGCTCGGCACCCTGCTGCTGATCCGGCGGCGCCGGATCGGCGGGCAGGACCAGCCGGGCGAGTTCGAGCGGGAGACCGAGGTCTGGCTGCGCACCGGAGCCGACGCGGACCGCGGCGCGCTGCTCGACCTGGCCCTGCGCTCACTGCCCCGGGCCTGCCGGGAAGCATCCCTGCCCCTCCCCCAGGCCTACGGCGCGGTGGTCGACAACGAGGGCCTGGACCTGCTTCTCACCATGGCCCACGTCTCCGCCCCACCCCCCTGGGCGGCCCTGGACGACGGCCTGCGCTGGCGGCTGACCTACGCCGACGCCCAGCACCTGGTCGCCCACGGAGACAGCGCCTACCCGCTGCTGGCCTCGGTCGGGCGCGACCACCAGGGCCGGGACGCGCTGATCAACCTGGGGGCGGCGGCCGGCCCGGTGGCGGTGATCGGGGCTCCGGCGATGTCCGCGGCCGTGGTCCGGGCGCTGGCCCTGGGCCTGGCCGGGAACCCCTGGTCGCGCGGCATCGAGGTGCTCACGGCCGACCTCCCGCCCCAGCTCCCGGCCATCGCGGCGGGCCGGCTGATCCCCTGCGCCGGGGCGAAGGCCCTGACCGATCAGCTGGAACAGGGATCGACCCGGATGCCGCGGACCGGCCCGGTGCAGATCCTCACCGGCGGACCGGCACCCGGCAGCCGGCCGGAGCGGGTGGCGATCTACGGTGCTCCGCTGAACGTGCAGACCGCCTCCCGCCTGCAGACCGTGGTCGGACGCGGCGCGGACCTCGCGGTGCTGGTGGCCGGCGAACTGGCGGGCGCCCGCTGGCGACTGCAGGTGGACGACGCGGGAGTGCTGACCTGCGAGGAACTTTCCCTCACAGTGACGGCGAACCGGCTGGGCGACGGCAGCATCGACCGGCTGCACTCGCTGTTCGTCTCCGCCGGAACCCCGGACCTGCCCACCGCGAGCGGGCCGCAGGGCGAGCGGGTGGTGAGCGGTGCGGGTGCGGACGCGGTGGTCGAGACCGACGACATCACCTGGGCCCAGGCCCCGGTGCGGATCGCGATCCTCGGCGACGTGGAGATCCACGCGCCGGGCCGGATCGACCCGCGCCGCCTGGTGGTGGCCGAGGAGATCCTCGCGTATCTGGCGCTGCACCCGGCGGGCACCCACCCGACCGTGCTGGGCGCGGCGATCTGGCCGCGCGGGGTGACCGCCGACGTGCGGGACGACATGCTCGCCGAGGTCCGGGACTGGCTCGGCGACGACGATTCCGGCAACGCCCGGCTCCGCGAGGGGTCGGACGGCCGGCTCCGGCTGGCGGCGGACGTGCCCTGCGACTGGGACGTGCTGCGCACCCTGGTCACCCGGGCCGACCAGACCCGGGACCGGACCCGCGAGCGGGACCTGCTGGTGCGGGCCCTGCACCTGATCCGGGGGCCGCTGGTCGGGGGCATCGCCCACGGCACCTACACCTGGCTGCCCCGGACCGGGGTGGAAAGGCAGTCCGAGCACCTGATCCTGGACGCGGCGAGCCGGCTCTGCCGGATCACCTCGGAGGACGGCGACCAGCTCGCCGTGGAGCAGGCCGCGACGGCCGGGCTGCGGGCGGTGCCGCACGCACAACACCTGTGGCGCTACATCATCCGCGCCGAGTTCGCCCTCGGTGGCCCGGCCCGGCTGAACGACGTCGCCGACCACGTGCGGTTCGTGCTGGCCTCGTCCGGGGTGGACATGGAACCCGAGACCGCGACCCTGATCGATCACCTGGCCAGTAGCGCACAGGCACAGACGGGCAGTTACTGATCCCTTTCCGGTAACGGTCAGTCGCATCTGGAGTAACTTTTCTTCATGAAACGGACACTTTGAGCGTTTAACCACTACAGTCCCTCACGTGCGAATGCCCGCCCCCCTCTCCTCCCTGGCGCCCAACCGCCGCCGACTGGCGCTGACCGCCGCTGCTCTCGCCGTGATCCTGGCGATCGGCGGTTCTGCTTACGCCGTCGGCACCGGTGGCAGCAGCCAGTCGGCCGCCCCGGCCGCGAGCGCCCCGAAGACCGCTGCCCAGAAGACCGCCACCTCGGGCGCCGAGTCCAAGGTGAAGCTGGGGGTCTTCACCGGCACGTCGGTGTCGTCCACCAACAGCTTCGCCTCCTGGCTGGGCCGTAAACCCGCGTACGCCATCGACTACTCCACCCGCACCACCTGGAGCGAGATCGCCAACCCGGACTGGATGCTGGGGGTCTGGAAGGACTCGGGTTACCGGATGGTCTACGGCGTCGCGATGCTGCCGACCGCCAAGGGCGACAAGTCGACGATCGCGGCCGGCGCCAAGGGCAAGTACAACAAGTACTACAAGAAGCTGGCGCAGAACCTGGTGGCGTATCACCAGGGCAACGCGATCATCCGGCTGGGCTGGGAGTTCAACCACCCCGGCTACGACTGGCACCCCTCGAACCAGAAGCAGTTCATCACCTACTGGCGCAAGATCGTCAAGACCATGCGCGCGGTTCCCGGGGCGGAGAACCTGAAGTTCGACTGGAACGTGAACAACGGCAACCAGAGCCTGCCCAAGTTCAACCCGACGAAGTACTACCCGGGCCCGAAGTACGTGGACTACATCGGCGTCGACATCTACGACATCTCCTGGCCGCACTACCCGTACCCGAAGAAGTGCGGGAAGGCCTGCCGGCAGTCGCACCAGGCGGCGGCCTGGAAGCTGGTCACCACCCAGCAGTACGGCCTGAACTTCTGGGCGAAGTTCGCCCGGTCGAAGGGCAAGAAGATGTCGTTGCCGGAGTGGGCGGCCTGGGACCGCAGCGACCACCACGGCGGCGCCGACAACCCGTACTTCATCTCGCGGATGCACGCCTTCATCGACAACCCGCAGAACCACGTGGCGTACCAGGCGTACTTCAACTTCGACTCGCCCAGCGGTAAGCACAAGGTGACCACGCTCAAGAGTGCGGGCAAGCGCTACAAGAAGCTCTTCCGGAACTAGGGACGCTGGGGTCGGACGTGCGACGTCCCCATGGCACAGTGCTGGTCTCGGCCGGGATCGTGATGATCGCGGCCGGGACGGTGCTGGCCGTGCTGGCTTTCACCTGGTTCGCCGAACCGTCCGGGCCCGACCGTCCCGGTCCGGCGAACTCGGCCGGCTCGGCCGGTTCGACGAGTTCGGCAAGCCCGAGCCCGCTCAGCTCAACGGCCGAAGCTCCGACCACTCCGGCGGTGACTGCGACGCCCGGTCCGACCCTCACCGCGACGCCCGCGGTCACCGAGGCGCCGGACGTCGACTCGTTCCTGATCCGCAACCAGGCCAGCGGACGCTGCGTGGACCTGCCGCTGATCGGGGCCAAGGCCGGCACGGTGCTCTTCCAATGGGACTGCCGGCCGGAGAACGCCGCGAACCAGGAGACCGAGAAGGTCAGGATCGGCAAGGATTTCCTGCTCCGGAACGTGAAGAGCGGCCTTTGCCTGGATCTTTACGGCACCGGCAAGGCTCCGGCCGGGAGCACCGTGCTGCTCGGCACCTGCGCCACCGGCAACCTGGACAACCAGAAGTTCCGGAGCCGCAGCCGGCCGGGCGGTTTCCAGCTGGTCCAGACCCGCAGCGACCTCTGCCTGGACCTGATCGCCCACGACCCGGAGAACGAGACCGGCAACGGCCGCGACCTGGTGCTCTCGCCCTGCAGTTCCTCGGTCACCCAGATCTGGACCTTCGAGTAAGGCCTGCGCAAGCCCGGATCAGCTGAATCGGCCGTAATCCGCTGCCGCGCCGCTGATCTTGTACCCGGCGCAGGAGATGGTGCGGTTGTAGGCCGGCATGATCCGCTGGGTCAGCGCCCCCTGGATCGGGCGGCTGCTGTCCCCGGTGTTGTTGATCAGCTTGGGGTAGCCGGACAACGCGGTGCTGACCACCTTGTTGCCGCTGCCGCTGACGTGGTTGCCGATCACCGCCGCGTTGTAGTTCTTCACCCACTGGGCGCCCTTCGGCGGCCGCACCACCTGCTGGGCGATCAGGTTGTTGCGCACCTCGACCCGGCGGGAGGCGTAGCCGATGATCACCCCGGCGGCGGTGCGGGCGATGGTGTTCCGGCGGATCGTCACGTCCGCCGCACCGGTGGCCGCGGTCGGGCCGGCCGCCTTGACCGCGGCGCCGTTCTCCGCGTTGAACATGACGTTCCGCTCGATCAGACCCGGCCCGGAGCCGTAACCCGGCATCAGGTAGATGTTGTGGAAGTTCATGAACGCGCCGCCGGTGGCGTTGTTGTCGTGGATGCAGTTGCCCGAGATCCGGTAGTTCTTCGGCACCCCGTTCTTGGCCGACGAGCTGACCATCAGGTTGGACACCCCGACGGTGCCCCAGACCTCGGAGTTGACGAACGACCAGCCGGTACCGCCGTCGAACTTGACCAGGAACTGCTTGGTCCCGTCGCCCGGGTCACGGGTCACGTTGATCCCGGAAACCCGCCAGTAATCGGCGTTCTCGAGCTGCAGCGTACCCTTCAGCACGACCCGCTCACCCGGAGCGTTCTGCAGCCGGATCGGCGCGTCGGCGCGGCCCGGAGTGGCGCCGTAGCCCGCGGCGCCGACGTAGGTGCCACCCCGGACGACGATCGTGTCGCCGGGCTGGGCCAGCTTGATGGCCTTGGTTATGGACGCCAGGGGGCTGGTGGACGCGGCCAGCCGGGTCATCCCGTCGTTGCCTTTGGGCGCGACGTAGATGATGTGTCCCAGGGCCGTGGCCCCTTTGACCGCGCTGGGAACCACCGTCACGTCGGCCTGGGACGGGGAGGCCAGGACGCAGGCGGCCGACAGGGTGGCCACCACGGTGACGGCCGAGAGACCGAGGGCCAGCGCGCGAGGGTTTCGTCGGGTCAGCACACCGGATCTTTCGGAGCGGCCTGCCCCCCGCTTGAGCGACGCTTTTTCCGGTGACCCCCGTTCGGCCCAGCAAACCGGACCCGACCTGCACGTCCCTTGATCAACCTACCTGGCGGTCAGTTCCGTCGGATGATCACCAGGGCCCGGTCGTCGCCCTCCTCGGTGCGGATCGCGCCGGTGATGTGGGCCGCCACGCCCTCGACCCCTCGGGCGATCAGCGGGTCGGCCCGCCCGACCAGACGGTCGATGCCCCGGCCGACGTCCAGCCGGCGGCTCTCCACCAGACCGTCGGTGTAGAGCATCAGCGCGTCCCCGCGTTCCAGCCTCCCGATGATCACCGGATAGCTGGCATCGGGCAGAACCCCCAGCGCGGGCCCCTGCTCGCCGTCGAGCACCTCCCAGCGCCCGGATCCGGCGTGATAGTGCGCGGCCGGCGGGTGCCCGGCTCCGGTCACCGCGAACCCGCCCTCGGCCAGGTCCACGCTGACGTGCACGGCGGTGGCGAAGGCCTCCTCGGTGCCGAGCTCGCTGCCCAGCCGGACCACGTGCTGGTTGGCCGAGGCGAGCAGGTTCCGCGAGGGCACCGCGTCCAGCAGCGCCCCCATCGCCCCGGCCAGCAGCAGGGCGCGGGCGCCGGCCTGGTACCCGTTGCCGGACACGTCGACCAGCACCACCTCCAGCCCGTCCGGCCGGGGTTGCTGGGTGACCAGGAAGTCGCCGCTGAACGAGTCCCCGTAGGCCGGGCGCAGGTCGGTGTCGAAGCACCAGCCGTGCGGCAGGCGCGGGCCGGCCGAGCGGATCAGCATCTCGTTGCGCAGGTCGATCAGCACCGAGTCGGCGGTGGACGCGTCGACCAGGCCGGAATCGGCGGCGTCCCGCTCCCGGCGCTGCATCCAGCCGAGCAGCACGGCGCCCAGCGAGACCCCGGTGACCGGCAGCAGCGACCAGAACTGCTCACCGCTCAGGGCCAGGGTGACCAGCACGATCACGCCGATCAGGGCGGCGTCGCGGACCAGGTGCCGGGGCCGGACCACGGCCGAGCCGAGAATCAGGAAGAGCCCGACGCAGGCGGCCGGGAGGAAGCCGGGGGCGTGCTGCGCGACCAGGGCGAAGGTCAGCGCGGCGGCCACGTTCAGCCAGAGCCGTTGCGGGCCCGGACGGCTGCCGTGGTCCACCCAGGAACGGGTGTCGCGCACGACCCGGCGGGCGGCCCGCTGAGCGCGTTCACCGGAGGTGACCGGCTCGGCGGGCCGGCTCCGCGGGCGCGGAACCGGCATCGGCCCGCGTCCACCCTTGAGTCCCGGGCGCCCGCGCCGCGGGTTTGCGGGCTCGGGTGGCCGCGAGCCGGAGTTCACCGTCACCATGCCCCGATTCTAGCCACAGCGTAACTAAATAACCACGATGAGTAATCATGGGACGCTCGGGGCGGGTGAGCGAAGAGTGTTCGGTTTTGGTGGTTCGCCTACTCGGGCAGGGTCGGCAGGACGCCGGTGGTCTCGTAACCGGACAGCTGGTCGATCCGCCGGATGTGCCGGGGGTTCTGGCTGAACGGCTCGGCCAGGAAGGCCTCGACAAAGCTGGTCGCCTCGTCGACCGAGTGCATCCGGGCCCCGACCGCGACGACGTTCGCGTTGTTGTGCTGGCGGCCGAGCCGGGCGGTCTCCAGGCTCCAGGCCAGGGCGGCCCGGACCCCCTTGACCTTGTTCGCGGCGATCTGCTCGCCGTTGCCGGAGCCGCCGATGACGACGCCGAGGCTGTCCGGGTCGGCCACCACGGCCTCACCGGCCCGCAGGCAGTACGGCGGGTAGTCGTCCTCGGGGTCGTACTGGTGCGGGCCGTGATCGATGATCTCGTGCCCGGTCGCCTCGAGGTGCTTGGCCAGATGCTGCTTCAGTTCCAGACCCGCGTGGTCGGATCCCAGGTGGACGCGCATGGCGCCCAGTGTGGCACTCCCGCCCGAAGGCGGGAGCACCCCATGCCGCGAGCGGATCAGACAGCTTCCGGGAACTGCGGGGACTCGGTGCGGGTGCGCTTGAGCTCGAAGAAGTACGGGTTGCCGGCCACCAGCAGGGTGCCGTCCCAGAGCTTCCCGGCGTCCTCACCGGTGGGCACCCGGGTGATCACCGGGCCGAAGAAGGCGGCGTCGTTGAAGGCCACCACCGGCGTCCCCACGTCCTCGCCGACCTTGCCGATGCCCTCGGCGTGGCTGGCCCGCAACTGCTCGTCGTACTCGTCGGTGGTCGCGTACTTCGCCAGGTCGGCCGGCAGGCCCACCTCGGCCAGCGCCTTCTCGATCACCACGGAGCGGTCCTGCTCCTTCTTGTAGTGGATCAGCGCGCCCATCGCGTCGTACAGGGGCTTGACCCACTTCTCGCCGTGCAGTTCCCGGGCGGCGATGATCACCCGGACCGGGCCCCAGCCGTTGTCCATCGACTCGCGGTAGTGCGGGGACAGGTCCCGGCCCTCGTTGAGGACGGAGAGGCTCATCACGTGCCACTTCACCTCCACCTCGCGGACCTTCTCGACCTCCAGCATCCAGCGGGAGGTGGCCCAGGCGAACGGGCAGATCGGGTCGAACCAGAAATCGGCGGTGGCGCGATCGGTCATCGTGATGGTCCTTCGGACTCGTGGGGACGGAGCTGCCGCAGACAGCAACGCTCGGCGCACGCTCAGTTCATCCCCGCACACCTTTAGGGCATTGGCCGGGTCATGGTGAGAGGATCCGGCTTGAGCAAACCGCAGCCCCCAGCGCCTCGCCGGGGCCGGGGCGACGCCGCGACCCGGCGCCCGGCCGGCCCCTGCGCGGCGCTTCACCGAGGAGGAACCTGTGCCCGGCACGAACCTGACCCGTGACGAGGCGGCCGCCCGCGCTGCCGCGCTCACGGTGCAGTCGTACGAGATCGACCTGGACCTGTCCACCGCGACGACCGGATCGGACACCTTCCGGTCCGTCACCACGGTGTGGTTCACCGCCGTCTCAGAGCCTCCGACCGATCTCTTCATCGACCTGATCGCGCCGACCGTGCACGAGGTCGTGCTGAACGGCACCGCCCTGGACGTCGCCGAGGTGGTCAGCACCGCCCGGATCGCCCTGCCGGGCGTGGTGGACGGCCCGAACGAGCTCCGGGTGGTCGCCGACGCCGCGTACATGCAGACCGGCGAGGGTCTGCACCGTTTCGTCGACCCGGTGGACGGCGAGACCTACCTCTACACCCAGTTCGAGGTGGCCGACGCGCGGCGGGTTTTCGCCTGCTTCGACCAGCCCGACCTCAAGGCGGTCTCCACCTGGACGGTGACCGCCCCGGCGCACTGGCAGGTGGTGACGGTCGCCTCGGCCGTCGAGCCCGAGCCGGCCCGCGAGGGCATCTCGGTCTGGCGGTTCGCGCCCACCGAGATCATGAGCCCGTACGTCACCGCGCTGGTCGCCGGCCCGTACCACCGGGTCTCGGACGAGCTGACCGTGCGCGACGGCCGGACCATCCCGCTCGGCGTCTTCTGCCGCCGGTCGCTGGCCGAGCACCTGGACGCGGACAACGTCATCGCGATCACCAAGGCCGGGTTCACCTGGTTCGAGGAGACCTTCGACTGCGACTACCCGTTCCCCAAGTACGACCAGCTGTTCGTGCCCGAGTTCAACGCCGGGGCGATGGAGAACGCCGGCACGGTCACCATCACCGAGATCTACGTGTTCCGCTCGCGGGTGCCCGAGGCCCTGATCGAGCGCCGCGCGCTGACCATCCTGCACGAGCTGGCCCACATGTGGTTCGGCGACCTGGTCACCATGCGCTGGTGGGACGACCTGTGGCTGAACGAGTCGTTCGCCGAGTACGCGAGCACCCGCTGCCAGGCCGAGGCCACCGAGTGGACCACCTCCTGGACCACTTTCAGCAGCGCCGAGAAGTCCTGGGCGTACCGGCAGGACCAGCTGGTCTCCACCCACCCGATCGTGGCCGACATCCGCGACCTGGAGGACGTGGAGGTCAACTTCGACGGGATCACCTACGCCAAGGGCGCTTCCGTGCTCAAGCAGCTGGTGTACTGGGTCGGGCAGGACGACTTCGACGCCGGGCTGCGGCAGTACTTCAGGACCCACGCCTGGAAGAACACCACGCTGAAGGACCTGCTCGGGCACCTGGAGCAGACCAGCGGCCGGGACCTGGACGCCTGGTCGGCGGACTGGCTGCGCACGGCCGGGGTGAACACCCTGCGCCCGGTGATCGAGACCGGCGAGGACCGGGTGATCACCCGGTTCGCGATCGCCCAGGAGGCCACCGCGACCCACCCGCAGCTGCGCCCGCACCGGCTCGTGGTCGGCGGGTACGACCTGGTCGAGGGCAAGCTGCGGCGGACCACCCGGATCGAGCTGGACGTCGACAGCGAGCTGACCGAGGTGCCGCAGCTGCGCGGCCGGGCCCGGCCGGACCTGATCCTGATCAACGACGAGGACCTGGCGTACACCAAGATCCGCCTGGACGCCGGGTCGCTGGACACCGCGATCGGGCACCTGTCCGACTTCGAGGACTCGCTGGCCCGCACCCTGGTCTGGGGCGCCGCCTGGGACATGACCCGCGACGCCGAGCTGCCCGCGCGCAGCTTCGCCGACCTGGTGCTGTCGAACATCGCCTCGGTGGACGACCCGAGCGTGGCCCAGACCCTGCTGCGCCAGCTGGCCGCCACCCTGGAGTCCTACGTGGCCCCGGAGTTCCGCGAGGAGGCCTCGGCCACGGCCGCCGACCGGCTGCTCGGCCTGCTCGAGACGGCCGAGCCGGGCAGCGACATGCAGCTCCTGCTGGCCCGTTCGTTCGCCGCCCACGCCGGCACCGAAGGCCAGCTGGACACGCTGAAGGCGCTGCTGGGCGGGACGCTGACGATCGACGGCCTGGCCGTCGACACCGAGATGCGCTGGGGCCTGCTCACCGCGCTGGTGGCCGGCGGGGCGGTCGGGGAGAGCGAGATCGCCGCCGAACTGGCGCGCGACGACACAGCCACCGGCCGGGTGCACGCCGCGGCCGCCCGCGCCGCGGTGCCGACCGCCGAGGCCAAGGCGGCCGCGTTCAAGAGCGTGGTGGAGGACGGCGACCTGCCGAACACCGTGCAGCAGGCCGTGATCGGCGGCTTCAACCGGGTGCACGACCGCTCGCTGCTGGCGCCCTACGTGGCTCCGTACTTCGCCGAGCTGACCCGGGTCTACGCGGAGCGGACCAGCGAGATGGCCGCGCAGATCGCCACCGGCCTCTATCCGTCGGCCCAGCCGGTGGCCGAGGTCCTGGCCGCGACCAACCAGTGGCTGAACGAGGCCGACCCGGAGCCGGCGCTGCGCCGTCTGGTCGCCGAGGGCCGGGACGCGGTCGAGCGGGCCGGGCGGGCCCAGGAGCGCGACCGGCAGGGCTGAGTTCGATGTGAGGATGCCCGAAGCCCCCGTAGCCGGAACGTCGGCTACGGGGGCTTCGGGTTGCTGGACGTTCTCAGCCGACTTCTCAGCCGACGGGTTTCGCCCGGGCCGTGGACAGCCAGGTGGCCACCAGGGACGTCCCCTGATCGAGGGTTTCGGAGTCGATCGCCCCGTTGACCGCGAAGTAGGCGATCAGCGGGCCGGCGTCCGGGTCGTCGATGTCGCAGGTCTCGCAGAGCACGGCCATCGCCCGGCGGTGGGTGACGGGGTGCGAGACCTGCGCCGAGAGGATGCCGGGACCGCCGCAGGCGGGGCAGTCGGGTGCCTCCGAGGTGGACTCGACGGTGATCGGGGGCAGGTTCACAGGGTGACCGCCGTCGAGCCGAGCAGGGCCTTCAGCTCACCCATCAGCGCGCTGCTGATCGTCACCCGGTAGTCCGGCAGGTCCATCACCGTCTCGCGCCGGTTGTGCGACTTCAGGCGCAGGTGGACCGGGGTGTCGCCGGGGTGCCCGGAGAGGATCTGGCGCATCTTCTCGGCCATCTCGGGAACCACCCGGTGGGTCGGGATGGACAGGATGACCGGGGCGCCGCCGCCGGAGATCGTCGACACGTCGAGGATCTTCAGCTCCCGGCCCATCATCGAGAAGGCACCCTCGCGGTCCTGGATGATTCCGGTGACCGAGACCACCAGGTCCTCGGTGACCTCGGGGGCGATCGCCATCCAGGACTGACCGAAGAAGGACACCTCCAGGGCGGCGTCCTTGTCCTCGACCATCAGCTTGCCCCAGGGGTTTCCGCTCTTCGCCGAGACCCGGCGCTCGATGGTGGTGATCAGGCCGGAGACGGTGACGTTGCCCTGCGGGGCGCCGTCGTGCGAGTGCAGTTCGGCGATCGAGAGGTCGCGCTCGCGGGCCAGGATCCGCTCGGTGCCGTCCAGCGGGTGGCTGGAGACGTACAGGCCGAGCATGTCCCGCTCGTAGGCGAGCTTCTCCTTCATCCCCCACTCGGTCTCGTCGATGTCCAGCTGCAGACCGAACGTCTCCTCGGGGCCGGTGTCCAGCGTCCCGAACAGATCGTCCTGGCCGATACCGGCCGCGCGCTTGACCCCCATCACCGCGTCCACCGCCGCCTCGGCGACCTTCACCAGGCCCTTGCGGGTGTGGCCGAGGGAGTCGAACGCCCCGCCGCGGATCAGCGAGTCGATGGCGCGCTTGTTGCAGGCGACCATGTCGACCTTGTCGAGGAAGTCGGAGAACGAGGTGAAGGCGCCCTTCTCCTTGCGCGCCGTGACGATCGACTCGATGACGTTGTCGCCGACGTTGCGGATGGCCCGCAGGCCGAACCGGACGTTGTCACCGACGGCGGTGAAGTCGGCCACCGACTCGTTGATGTCCGGCTGGAGCACCTTGATCCCGATCGACCGGGCGTCGGCCAGGTAGATCGCGGCCTTGTCCTTGCTGTCGTCGACCGAGGTCAGCAGGGCGGCGGCGTACTCGGCCGGATAGTTGGCCTTGAGGTAGGCGGTCCAGTAGGCGACCAGCCCGTAGCCGGCGGTGTGCGACTTGTTGAAGGCGTACCCGGCGAACGGGAGCATGACGTCCCACAGCGCCTTGATCGCCTCGTCGCGGTAGCCGCGCTCCTTCATCCCGGCCTCGAAGGTGACGAACTCCTTCTCCAGGATCTCCTTCTTCTTCTTACCCATGGCCCGCCGCAGCAGGTCGGCCTGGCCCAGCGTGTAGCCGGCCACGGCGCGGGCGGTCGCCATGATCTGCTCTTGGTAGACCAGCAGGTGGAAGGTGGTACCCAGGATCGGCTCGAGGACCTCTTCGAGGTCCGGGTGGATCGGGACGACTTCCTGCTTGCCGTTTTTCCGCAGGGCGTAGTTGATGTGCGCGTTGGCCGCCATCGGCCCGGGCCGGTACAGCGCGAGCACGGCCGCGATGTCCTCGAACCGGGTCGGTTCCATCAGCTTGAGCAGGGCCCGCATCGGCCCACCGTCGAGCTGGAACACGCCCAGGGTCTCGCCGCGGGCCAGCAGCTTGTAGGTCTTCTCGTCGTCCAGCGGGATGGTCAGGGTGTCGAGTTTGACGCCCCGGTTGGCCTCGATGATCTTGATCGCGTGATCGATGATGCCGAGGTTGCGCAGCCCGAGGAAGTCCATCTTCATCAGGCCCATTTCCTCGCACTGAGGATAGGCGAACCCGGTCAGGAGCGTTCCGTCGCCCTGGCGCTTGTGCATCGGCACCAGGTCCAGCAGCGGCGCCGATGAGAGGATCACCGCGGCGGCGTGCACGCCGGTACCCCGGATCAGGCCCTCGATCCCCAGCCCGGTGTTGTAGACCCGCTTGACCTCCGGGTCGGTCTCCACCAGGGTCCGGAACTCGCCACCCTCGGCGTACCGGTCGTGATTCTTGTCGAACAGGCTGGCCAGCGGCACGCCCTTGCCCATCACGTCCGGCGGCATCGCCTTGGTGATCCGGTCGCCCATCGAGAACGGGTAGCCGAGGATCCGGCTCGCGTCCTTCACCGCGGCCTTGGCCTTGATCGTGCCGAACGTGTTGACCTGGGAGGTGTATTCGGCGCCGTACTTCTCGGTGACGTACTTGACCATCTTGTCGCGCTGACGGTCGTCGAAGTCGAGGTCGACGTCGGGCGGGCTGATCCGGTCCGGGTTGAGGAACCGCTCGAACAGCAGATCGTGCTCCAGCGGGTCCAGCTCGGTGATCCGGGTGGCGTAGGCCACGATCGAGCCGGTGGCCGATCCACGACCGGGACCGACCGGGACCCCGGTGTCGCGGGCCTGCCGGCAGATGTCCGAGACGATGAGGAAGTAACTGCTGAACCCCATCGGCCCGATGACCTTCATCTCGGTCTCGTACCGGTCGATCACGTGCGGCGGGATCGGGTCGCCGTAGCGCGCCTTCAGGCCGATCTCAACCTTCTGCCGCAGGTACGACTCCTGGGTCTCGCCCTCGGGCACGTCGAACTGCGGCATCCGGTCGACGTAGTCGAAGACCTCGTCGTAGGACTCGACCATCTCGGCGACCAGCAGGGTGTTGTCGCAGGCGGCGGGCAGCTCGTGGAACAGCGAGCGCATCTCGTCGGACGTCTTCAGGTAGTACCCGGCCCCGTTGAACTTGAACCGGTTCGGGTCGGCCTTGTTCTTGCCCACGCCGATGCACAGCAGGCTGTCGTGTGCGTCCGCCTCGGACTCCAGCACGTAGTGCGAGTCGTTGGTGGCCAGCAGCGGGATGTTCAGGTGCTTGGCCAGCTTGAGCAGGTCGGCCCGGACCTCGTGCTCGATGTCGATGCCGTGGTCCATCAGCTCGAGGAAGTAGTTCTCCTTGCCGAGCACGTCCTGGTAGAAGGCGGCGACCTTGACCGCCTCGTCCCACTGCCCCAGCCGCAGCCGGGTCTGCACCGCCCCGGACGGGCACCCGGTGGTGCCGATGATGCCCTCGGCGTGCTGGGAGATCAGCTCCATGTCCATCCGGGGCTTGCCGAAGAAGCCCTCGTAGCTGGCGATCGACGACATCCGGAAGAGGTTGCGCAGACCGGTCGCGTTCTTGGCCCACATCGTCATGTGGGTGAACCGGCCGGCGCCCGAGACGTCCTTGCCGCCCTCGGAGCCGTCGTCGGCGATACCCCGCCCGGCCTTGCCCCAGAAGATCGCCTTGCGGTCGTGCCGGGAGTCCGGGGCGACGTACGCCTCGATCCCGATGATCGGCTTGACCGAGCTCTTCTTGCCGATCTGGTAGAACTCGTAGGCCCCGAACATGTTGCCGTGGTCACTCATCGCGATCGCGGGTGAACCCTGACGTTCGGCCTCCGCGAACAGTTTCTTGTTCTTCGCGGCCCCGTCCAGCATGGAGTACTCGGTGTGAACATGCAGATGGACGAAGTCGCTCACGGTGAGTAGCTCTCCTGCGCTCGGGTGGCGGGTACGGCAGTCCCAAGTTTAGGCGCTGCCGCCGCGGACCGGGACCGTTACCCCGGGCCGGTCGCCCGGTTTCGGCAATCGTCCGGATTTGTCCGTTTACCGACGGCGCCGGCCACCGGCGTCCCTAGTTCCCGAAGAGCTTCTGGAACCGCCGGCCCGACTGCTTCAGCCCGGACAGCTCGTGGATCCCCTTCGAGCCCACGTCGAACTCGAAATAGGCCTGGTAGGCAACGTTGTTCGCCGGATCGGCGATGAAATCGTGCATCCGCTTGATGAAGTACGGGTCGTCCCCGCCGCCGTGCCCGTCCGGGCGCTTCCACAGCCCCCACTCCGGGAACGACATCGGCTTGTCGTGCGAGGCGGCGAAGCCGGACCAGAACTTCAGCCCGTACTTGGCGTTCAAAGCGTTGTTCCAGGCTGCCTTCTGGTGTTTCACCCGGCAGGCCTGAGCACATTTGGCGGGGTAGGGATAGATGCCCTTCACGAACGAGATGTCGTAGACGTCGAGCCCGACGTAATCGACGTACTCATCCCCTGGGTAGTAGGCCGTGGAGTCGTACTTGTCCCCGCCGTTGTTGATGTTCCAGTCGAACTGGAGATTTTCGGCCCCCGGCACCGAGCGCATCGTCTTGACGATGTTGCGCCAGTAGGTGATGAACACCTGCCTGTCGGTCGGGTGCCAGCGCCACTGACCGAGGTTGAATTCCCAGCCCAATCGCAGGATCGCGTCCCCCTGGCCGTACTCGACGAGGTTCTCGGCGAGCATCTGGTAGTACTGGTCGTAGTCGCCGTCCGCCCCGGCCGCGAGGCTCACGTCGGGCACCCCTTCGGGCAGCATCGCCAGGCCGTAGACGATCCGGTAGTCGCTGCCCTGCCAGGCCTTGAGCTGGTCGTAGGGGTTGGCGATCTCGTCCCAGGTGCCGCGCCGGGAGAAGTCGATCACGTAGTCGACGTCGCGGCCGAGCCAGTCGCCGAACTTCTGGACGTCGGTGGGCGAGGTACTGCGGAACACCCCGAGCGCGGTGGTCTTCTTTGCCTGCGGCGCAGCGGTTTCCGTTGTATTTGGAGCAGGAGCAATGGACGCCGCGGCCGGCTTGGGTGCGTCGGCCGAGTCGGTCGAGCGGCTGGATCCCAGGGCATAGGCAACACCTCCGCCCGCGAGGATCACGGCCACGGTTCCGGCGATCAGCGCACTACGTTTCTTGGTCAAGGTTTTCGCGTTCAGCTAAGGGGCGGGATGGGCTGAGGAGCCGTGTCGTCCACGGTCATCCCGAATTCGGCGGCGAGCAGCGGGGCCAGCTGGGTGAGCTGGACCGACGTCACCGTGGTGCCCCGCAGATGCCCGAGACCGGTGATCCGGTGCAGCTGCGCGCCCCGCAGGTCGACCTCGTTCAGCTCGGCCCGCTGCACGTCGAGCACCCGCACCTCGGTCTCGGTGAAGGCGACGCTCCGGGCCTTCGCATCGGCCAGGTCGAGCTCCTCGATCGTGCACCGGGTGAACGCCACGTCGCGCAGCCCGGCCGCCCGGAGGTTCAGGTAGGTCAGCTTGCAGTCCACGAAATGGACGCTGGTCCAGGTATTCTCGTACATCTCGGCGGAGCCGATCCGCACTCCTTCGATCCGCACATCACGCCAGTCGCCGCGCCCGCCGCGCAGCGAGCCGAACCGGGAGCGGGCAATCACGCTGTCCCGCAGCCGGACGGAGCGCAGGTCGGCCTCGTCCACCGCCAGGTCGGCGAACGAGCACTCCATCAGCGTGGCGTTGCCCAGGTCGAGCTGCCCGGTCTCCAGGCCGGAGAACTCCTGACCGTCGATCCGGGCGCCGTTCTCCAGGTCGTCCGGGTTGCCCAATTCCAGGTTCTCCAGCCGGACCTCGGGGATCCGGGGCGCCTGGAGGCCCTTGCCCTTGCGCGCAGATCGGGCCGGAGTCACTCCTCCGGCTCGATCCAGTCGTTCGGATGCAGGCGGGAGTCGACCGTGCGGACCAGGCCGAGCACCCGGGGCGCGTCCATCAGGTCGTCCAGCAGGATCGGCTGCCCCACCCCGTCGGCCAGCGGCAACCGCCAGTTCGGGTACTCGTCGCTGGTGCCGGGCTGGTTCATGGTGCGCCGGTCGCCCACCGCGTCGGCCAGCTGGACCCCGATCAGCCTGGCCGGGGTCATGGTGAGGAACACGTGCAGGGCCTCGACCTTGTCCCGCTCGGTCGGGCCCACCTTGAGCAGGCCGAGGCTGGTGAGCTGGTCGAGCACGTCCTGCCGTTCGGCCGCGTCGACCGCCGCCTCCTGCTCGTAGGTGCGGGTGAGCAGACCCAGCCGCTCGCGCAGCTCGATGTGCTCCCCCGCGAGATATCCGGCTGTGGGCGGCAGGTCGTGGGTGGTCACGGTGGCCAGCGCGAGCTCGCGCCACTGCTCCGGCGCCAGCGGCTTGCCGTCGCCCTCGTAGTCCCGCTCGAACCAGAGGATGCTGGTGCCCAGGACACCGCGCTCCTTGAGGTACGCGCGGGCCGAGGGCTCGACGTTGCCCAGGTCCTCGCCGATCACGAAACAGCCCGCGCGCTGGGCCTCCAGGGCGAGCACGCCGATCATCGCCTCGTGGTCGTACCGGACGTAGGTGCCGTCGGCCGGGGAGTTGCCCTCGGGCACCCACCAGAACCGGAAAAGGCCGATGATGTGGTCGATCCGCAGCGCCCCGGCGTGCCGCAGCAGGGTGCGCAGCATCGCCCGGTAGGGCTCGTAGCCCAGCTCGGCCAGCCGGTCCGGCCGCCACGGCGGCTGCGACCAGTCCTGCCCCTGCTGGTTGAACGCGTCCGGCGGGGCGCCCGCGCTGACCCCGACGGCCAGCACGTCGGCCAGGGCCCAGGCGTCCGCCCCGTCCGGGTGCACACCGACCGCCAGGTCGTGCACCACCCCGACGGACATCCCCGCGTCCTGCGCCACCTCGGCGACCCGGGCCAGCTGCTGGTCCAGGCACCACTGCAGCCAGCAGTGGAACTCCACCCGGTCGGCCAGCTCGGCCCGGACCTGGGCGACCGCCTCGCCGCGCGGGTCGCGGAAGTGCCCCGGCCAGTCCGCGGCCGGCAGCCCGTAGCGCTCGACCAGCGCGGTCCAGGTGGCGAAGTCCTCCAGGCCCTGTCCCTCGCGGGTGCAGTAGGCCTCGAACGCGGCCTGCCGCTCACGGCTGCGCGGGAACTCGAAGACGGTCTGCAGGGCGGTGGACTTGGCCTCCCAGACGGCGTCCCGGTCGAGCTCGCCCGGGTCGGTGTTGAGCTCCCGCATCGCCTCGGCCTGCCATTCGATGATGGCGCGCTCGGTCGAGGGCAGGTAGGCGACCTCGGGGATGTCCTCCACCCGCAGGTAGACCGGGTTGAAGAAGCGGCGGGTGGTGGGCAGGTAGGGCGACGGGGTCATCGGGGCGACCGGCTCGGCCGCGTGCAGCGGGTTCACCAGGACGAAGTCGGCGCCGCCGGAGCGGGCGCTCCAGCCGGTCAGCTCGGCCAGGTCGCCGAGGTCGCCCAGACCCCAGGAGCGGGACGAGCGCACCGAGTACAGCTGGGTCATGAATCCCCAGGCCCGGCTCTCGGCCACCGACGGCGGCAGCTCGATCCTGCGCGGGGTGACGATGAACGGGCGCAGGGCCTCGCCGGAGCCGACCGCCGGGTTCTCGCTGCCTGGGTGCCGGGCCTGCGGGCCGTACCGCGCCCAGAGCGTGTGATAGCCGAGCGGGACGTCGCCCAGCACCAGGTAGTTGACCTTGCGGATGGTGCGCTTGTCGATGATCGCCCGGGCCTGCTCCGGGGTCGGCTGCTCGGCCGCCAGCGGCAGGGCCAGCACCGCGCCGTCCTCCAGGCGCAGCTTGACCTCCAGCCGGTGCAGCGGGAGATCGGCGTCCACATGCACGGCGACGACGGTCTTGTCGCCCTCGCGCACCACGGTGACGTCGGGCAGCAGCTTCTCCCAGGGCCGGCGCAGCACCTCGGCCAGCGCCGCGCGCACGTGCACGCCGGTGCGGACCGGCATGTCCAGCGCCTCGAGCACCCCACAGATGGTCCGGGTGGCGACCGGGACCATCTCGCCCTGCCAGTCCCGGAACTCGGTGGCGACCCCGAGCGCGGAGGCCAGCTCGACCAGTTCGGCCGGGGCGGGAGCGTCCAGGTCGAGGTCGCCGTCGACGAGGACGGGACGGCGGTAGGCCGGGCGGGCGGGGCCCGCGTCCGGGTCGCTGTCGGGCTGGTCGTCCGGCCCGGTGCGGGCGCCGATCCCGCCCAGCCGGATGCCGGCGGGCGGGGTGGGCGCGCTGATGTCGTAGACGGAGCCCTCGTCGTCCGGGCCGACGATCGACTCCTGACTGGTACGGCTGTCACGGGAAGGGCGCTGGTCGGTCACCGATGTGCTTCCGTCGCGTTGTTCAGGTCTGCGGATGTCTGCTGGATCTGCTGGATCTACTGAGGCCTGCGCAGAATCCTGCCAGACCGTCGGGCTCCGGATCAGGGGCACCGGAGATGTGACGGGGCCAGAATCCTCCGGTGACCCTACCGTCACCCATCTTGTCGGTACCGAGTCCTACTGTGTCGGTCATGACCACCCCGCGTCCCGCCCCTGTCGTCCCGGCCGAGCGCCTCGATCTGGTCGAGCCGCTGCACGGGCAGCCGGTGGCCGACCCCTACCGCTGGCTGGAGGATCGGGCCGACGGCCGCACCGAGAAGTGGGCCGAGGCGCAGGACGAGGTGTTCTCCGCGGCGTCGGCGGTCTGGCCCGGTCGCGAGCGGGTCGGGCAGCGGCTGGGCGAGTTGCTGGCCTCCGGGGTGGCCGGGGTCCCGGTCTGGCGCGGTGGGCGGGTCTTCTCGATGCGCCGCGAGCCGGGTCAGGAGCACAGCGTGCTCCACGTGCAGGAGGGGGCGGAGGGCGAGCGCCGGGTCCTGGTCGACCCGATCGCGATCGACCCCAGCGGCACCACCACGCTGGACGCCTGGCAGCCCGACCGCGAGGGCACCCTGCTGGCCTACCAGATCTCCGAGGGCGGCACCGAGGAGAGCGTGCTGCGGGTGATCGACGTGACCACCGGCGAGCTGGTCGACGGCCCGATCGACCGGGCCCGCTACTCCCCCGTGTCCTGGATCCCGGGCGGGCTGCCCGATCCGGAGGCGCCCGAGGGCCGGGTCCCGGCCTTCTACTACGTCCGCCGGCTCGCGGCCGACCTGGTCCCGGCCGGTGAGGAGCAGTACCACCGGCGGATCTGGCTGCACCGGCTGGGCGCCGATCCGGCCACCGACGTCCAGGTGTTCGGCGAGGGGCACGATCCCCGCACCTACTTCGGGGTCGGGCTGTCCCGTGACGGGCGCTGGCTGATCGTCTCCGCCGCGGTCGGCACCGCCCCCCGCAACGACGTCTGGATCGCCGACCTGAGCGCGCCGGGCGGGCATCCGGCGCCGTCGTTCGTGCCGATCGCCACCGGGCTGGACGCACAGTTCGGCGCGCACGTCGGGCGGGACGGGCGGCTCTACGTCTTCACCGACCTGGACGCCCCGCGCGGCCGGCTCGCGGTCACCGACCCGAGCACCCCGGCGCCCGAGCACTGGCGTGACCTGCTCCCGCAGCACGCCGAGGCGGTGCTGCAGGACTACACGGTGCTGGACGGCGAGCAGCTGATCGACAACCCGCTGCTGCTGGCCAAGTGGACCCGGCACGCGGTCTCCGAGATCACCGTGCACGACCTGGACTCCGGCTCCCGCTACCCGGGGCCTTCGGGCTCGGTCGAGCTGCCCGGGGTCGGCACGGTCGGGGGCCTGGTCTCCCGGCCCGAGGGCGGGCACGAGTGCTGGTTCAGCTACACCGACCACGTCACCCCGCCGCACGTGTACCGGCTGGACGGGATCACCGGCCGGGTCGAGCTGTTCGCGGCCCCGCCCGGCACGGTCGAGGTGCCCAGGGTGGTCACCCGGCAGATCGAGTACCCCTCGGCCGACGGCACCGTGGTGCGGATGTTCGTCACCTGCCGCGCCGACCTGCTCGACGCGGACGGCGCCCCGCTCTCGCCGTTGCCCGCAATCCTTTACGGGTACGGCGGTTTCGGGGTCCCGATGACGCCGGGTTACTCCGCCACCATCCTGGCCTGGGCCGAGGCCGGCGGGGTCTACGCGGTCGCCAACCTGCGTGGCGGCAGCGAGGAGGGTGAGGAGTGGCACCGGGCCGGCATGCTCGGGCACAAGCAGAACGTCTTCGACGACTTCCACGCCGCGGCCGAGCACCTGGTCGCCACCGGGTGGACGACGAGCGCCCAGCTCGGCATCTCCGGCGGCTCGAACGGCGGGCTGCTGGTCGGCGCGGCTCTCACCCAGCGGCCGGAGCTGTACCGCGCGGTGGTCTGCTCGGCCCCGCTGCTGGACATGATCCGCTACGAGAAGTTCGGGCTGGGGGCCACCTGGAACGTGGAGTACGGCTCGGCCGACGATCCCGAGCAGTTCGGCTGGCTGCTCGCCTACTCGCCGTATCACCAGGTGCGAGAGGGCGTGGAGTACCCGGCCACGCTGTTCACCGTGTTCGACGGCGACACCCGGGTGGATCCGCTGCACGCCCGCAAGCTGTGCGCCGCCCTGCAGTACGCCACCTCCGGCGATCGCAGTGAGCGGCCGGTGCTGATCCGGCGGGAGAAGAACGTGGGTCATGGGGCCCGGGCGTTGTCCCGCACGATCGCCTTGTCCACCGACACGATGACGTTCCTGGCGGCGCAGACGGGGCTGAGTCTGGAGGGGTAGGCGGGCCCGCGGCGTCCCTCCGCACTTTCTGTCAATGCCCCGTGACCGCAACCGATTCGTCCCGAAACCTCCACGCACCGCGTTTCACCGTCGTCACCCGGCGCCGATAACCTCGGCCGGGTGTTCGCCGCTCCCCTCGTCGCCGCCCGCCTTCAGCTGAGCGCGCTGCTCGGCACCACCACCCCGAATCCCAGCGGCACCGGTTCGCCTTCCCCGACCGGGACGGCGACGGCCTCGCCGAGCCCCGACCCGTCGGGCACCACGCTCACCGGAGCGCTGCACGGCGCGCTGAACGACATCCAGACGAACGCCGCGAGCCAGAACTGCAGCCGGGACGACTTCTCGATCTGCGGCATCACCCTGCGGATCACCGGCAGCAACCGGCTCGGCCAGTACCTGGAGTTCTTCCTCGGCACCCCGCTGCGGGTCGCGTTCATCATCCTGATCGGCTGGATCATCCGGAAGATCGTGGTCCGGCTGATCAGCCGGCTGACCGACCGGATCGCCAGCGGCGCCACCGCGCCCGGGCAGGGCCGCACGGGTGAGGTGGCCGAGGAGGACAAGGACGACGCGACCGTCCGGGCCGTCGCCCCGCCCCTGGTCACCCGCCGGCTGGCCCGGGCCAAGACGCTCGCCCAGGTGCTGCGCAGCATCACCTCGGTGATCATCTTCATCGTCGTCGCGCTGATGGTGCTGGACGAGGTCGGCCTGCCGATCACCCCGCTGCTGGCCAGCTTCAGCGTCATCGGCGTCGCCCTCGGCCTGGGCGCCCAGGGTGTGGTGCGGGACGTGGTGGCCGGGATGTTCATGATCCTCGAGGACCAGTACGGCGTGGGCGACTCGGTGAACGTCGGTGAGGCCAGTGGCACGGTCGAGGCGGTCGGCCTGCGGGTCACCCAGCTGCGCGACCTCAACGGCACGGTCTGGTACGTCCGTAACGGCGAGATCCTGCGGGTCGGGAACTCCTCGCAGGGCTGGTCGCGGGCCGTGCTGGACGTCAACGTGGCCTACGACGAGAACATCGACCACGTGGAGGACCTGCTCCGGCAGATCGCCGAGGAGGTCCGGACCGAGCCGAAGTACGGCGCGGTGATGATGGAGGAGCCGGAGATCTGGGGGGTCGAGTCGATGACCCAGGACAGCGTGGTGGTGCGGATGGTGGTCAAGACCTTCCCGGACCAGTCCGCGCCGGTGGCTCGGGAGATGCGCCGCCGAATCCGCCTGCTGTTCGCCCGCGAGGGGGTCTATATGCACTCCACGCCGCGGACCATGATCGTCGCCCAGGGTGAGACACCGCCGCCGCTGAACCCGAGCTACGGCACGGCCGGACCCCAGCCGCCGGCCGATCCGCCGGGTTCGACCGGTTCGGCCTCCGACTCCAGCTCGAAGCGGCATCCCGAAGAGCGCGAGCTCGGCCACTGAACTTTGTTCGTGATCATGGAGTTTCTCCCCGGGGGTAAAAGTCCATGATCACGGGGAAAGAAGTCCATGATCACGGGGGAGGAACTCCATGATCACGGGCGGGGTGGGGTGGGGTGACTTAGGCTCGAAGGCCATGAGCTACTCGGAGCGGCCTGCGGCCCGGCCCGGGGTCGTGCTCTGGCGGAGCGGGCCGGACCCGAGCGGGCCCAAGCCGGCGCTGATCCTGCCGGACGGTTGCCTGGACCTGATGTGGGACGGCGCGCGTCTGCTGATCGCGGGTCCGGACACCACCGCCCACCTGCACGTTCCCCGCGGTGACGAGGACTTCACGGCGCTGCGGTTCGGCGCCGCAACCGGCCCGGCCGCGCTCGGGGTAGTAGCGAGCGAGGTGGCGGACCGGCTCGTGCCTTTGGAGGACGTTTGGGGCGCGCGGAAGACGGCAATGCTGGAGGAACAGGTCGCCGCGGGTGGGGCGGCAGCGCTGGAGCAATGGCTGCGGGATGCCCCGGAACCGGGTGATTCGCTCGGAGCCCGGGTCTTCGGGATGGCGGGGGCAGGGCTGCCGGTGGCGGAGATCGCCGACCAGGTGGGCTTCAGCGCCCGCCAGTTGCAGCGCCGCAGCAAGGAACTGTTCGGCTACGGCGCCGGGCATCTGGTGCGGGTGCTCCGGCTGCAGCGGGCGCTGGCCCGGGCCCGCGCGGGGCGTCCTCTGGCCGAGGTCGCGGCCGACACCGGCTACTACGACCAGGCTCACCTCTCCCGGGAGGTCCGGGCCCTGACCGGCAGCACCCCGACGGCCCTCCTCTAGCTCAGGGCTAGTTCAGGGGCGCGAACAGATCCACCTGGTTGCCGTCGGGATCCCGGACCACTGCGTAGCGCTGCCCCCAGACGGCGTCCCAAGGCTCGAGTTCCCCCTCATACCCCGCACCGGTTATCGCTGCGTAGGCCTCGTCCACCTCCTCCGGCGAGCCGGCGGAAAAGGCGATCGCGGACTGCGTGGTGCCCTTCTCCGGCCGGGTCCAGCCTGGGTGGAACGAGCGGACGGTCTCTTCGGTGTCGAAGGCGATCTGCAGGCCACCGCCCAGGTCGGCCTGCACGTGGGGTTCGCCGGCAACAGTCGCCGGGTCCGGCAGGTCCAGCCCGAGCAGCCGGTAGAAGGCCAGGCTGGTGGCCATGTCGGCGACGACGAATTCAATGACGGTAAGTCGTAGCTTCATGTCTTCGACGCTAGGCCGGACGCGGAGCCCCGGTCTTGGATTCTTCGGACACGCGGCTCATCGGGCCGAGCCCTCGGTAGGCCCGGATGCTCAGGGCGGCGAACGCCGCGATCAGCACCAGCTGGCTGACGAGCGCGTGAAGCCCGGCGTGTTCCACGGCCCAGCTCAGGATCTGCACGCCCATCAGGGCTTCCGGTGATCCCGCCGCCAAGCCCAGGAACACGCTCCTGGCCACGGTGTCCGGTCTGGCCCGGGACGCGATCGAACGGCAGCGCCGCCGGGACGCGTCGGACCAGAGCGACCGGGACTGGTGGGGCGAGATCTCGCCGGTCCTGACGACTGCGATGGCGGGGCGCGACTACCCGATCGCGAACCGGGTGAGCAGCGCGCTCGGCGAGGCCACCGGGCAGGCGGCCGACCCCGAGGGCGCCCTGCAGCAGGCGACCGAGGTGCTGTTGGCCGGGCTGGGCTCGGTGATCCAGGGCCGGTAGGCGAGACTGGGTGACATGGCGGAACAGGACAGGCAGCCGACGACCCTGGGGATTGTGCCGACCGGGCCGTCACCCGAGCCCGTGGCGGACCAGAAGGTCTCGTTCTACGAGGCCATCGGCGGGCACGAGACGTTCGCCAAGCTGGTGCACACCTTCTACCAGGGCATCGCGCAGGACGAGGTGCTGCGCCCGATGTACCCGGAAGAGGACCTGGGCCCGGCCGAGCAGCGGATGCTGATGTTCCTCGAGCAGTACTGGGGCGGCCCGACCACCTACAGCCAGCAGCGCGGTCATCCCCGGCTGCGGATGCGCCACATGCCGTTCGCGGTGAACTCCGAGGCCCGCGACCGCTGGCTTACGCACATGCGGGCGGGCGTGGACAGCCTGAACCTGCCGCCGGCCTACGAGTCGATGCTCTGGGACTACCTGGAGCGCGCCGCGTTCAGCATGCAGAACACCCCGGACTAGAGACCGGTGCTGGTCCTGGCCAGCACGTGACCCCGAGTCGTGCTGAGGCGCCACCAGCGGCCCGCCGAGTGCAGCGTTGCGACGTCCTCGGTGGCGCCCGACGCCGGGCCCAGAAAGCCGAACGCCTCGGCCGCGAAAGCGACCCCCGCCGGTACCCCGGAAGCTAGCAGCGGGCGTCCCCAAACAAGGCCCCGCAACCGGGCGACGGCTGCCGCACCCGACCCGCTCGGTACCCCAGCCGCGACTTCGTCGATCCCCGCGCGAGCCGCGCTCTTTAGGACGTCCAAGGGCACCACGCCATCGACATTCCACCCAGCGCGTGGAGGCACCATGCCGGCCCAGCTGGCCTTGGTCGCAGTGGTCGGCGGGATGGGGAGCTCGATGGGTCGGCCGACACTCTTGGGGGTAGGACGAGCGCCGGCCAGTAGGCGATCGATCCGCGCGAAGCGGTCGGTCATCGCGGACAGGGGCACCGTGGCGTCTACCGATCCGGGCTCAGCAAGCGAAAGCACCCGCAACGCGAGCACAGTCGGGCCTCCCCCGCCGTGCAGGGCGGCCGCGTACATCGCCAGGACCTCGCCTTGGCCGACCAGGCGGATGGCTCCGCCGTCCTCGATCTGCCGGGCCCGGCCGACGAAGGTCCGCACGTCCGACAGGGAGCCCAGGTCGGATAGGAAAAGGCTGCTCATCGGGGCGCCGCCGTCTTCTCGCGCCGACGCCGCCATCGGATCGGATCACCGGCCCAGTCCAGCAGTTGCTTACGCTCCGGCTCGGTCAGCCGCCGCGGGCGCTGCCCGACCTGGTCGAAGGTGAACAGGGTGGTCTCGGCACGCGCATAGATCACGCCCTCGTCCAGCACCTCATACCCCAGCTCGAAGTCGGAAGCGCCGATCCGGGTCACCCAAAGGTCGATCGGGACGGGCGCTACCTGGTAGGTCAGCGGGGCCAGGTACTCGACCTCCTGCCGGGCCACCAGCAGGGCCGTACCGCTGCCCTGCTGGGCGCTGTTCAGCCAGTCCTCACCCAGCGCGGCGACCCGGGCCTCTTCGAGCAGGCGAAGGATCATCACGTTGTTCACGTGGCCGTACACATCGGTATCGGACCAGCGCAAAGGGACGAGGACACGTTGGCGGGGCACCCGGACATGCTCTCGCATCCGGCCGAGTGACCCGGCTCACACAGCTGATGCAAAGCGGTGATTCAAGGGTGGCGCTGAGTGACCGATGCATTCATCGCACCCCGGACCGGGTGCCGGGAAGGAGGAGGGGCCTGGCCGGCGCCGGTCCGTGGGTTGCCTCAGCAGCCTCGGGACGTCCGTGAAGCAGTCGCGGAAGTGCGGAATCGGGGTGGCCCCTCAGAGAATCCCGTCATCGACCGCCACGGCGAGTCTTCCGTGGGTGGAGGCCTCGGCCAGCCGGGTGATGCCCTGCACGGCCTGCTCGAACGGCAGCGTCTCGGTCAGCTGCGGTCGCAACGCCCCGGCCTCCAGGAGCTTGGTCAGATCGGCGTGGGCGCGTTGCACCAACTCCGGCTCACGCTCCCGGTAGAGCGCCGAGTTCACCCCGAGAACCGCGAAGTTCGCCGCCCGGACCTGCTCCGGGGCGACCGGAACCGCGTGCTGCGAGGCGAATCCGGCCACCACGATCCGGCCCTCGAACCCGACCAGACGACAGGACAGCTCGAACATCGGACCGCCGACCGGGTCGAAGACCACCTGGACGCCCTTACCCCCGGTGAGCTCGCGGACGGCAGCCTCCACGTCCTGCGTGGTGCGGTTCAGCACCACCTGAGCGCCGAGGTTCTGCGCCACCTTGTACTTCTCGTCCGACCCCACAACCGCGACGACCTTGGCCCCCGCAGCCTGAGCGAGCTGAATCGCGGCGCTACCCAGCCCACCCGCAGCGCCGTGCACCAGCACCCACTCGCCCACGTGGACCGAGGCCCGGCGGTACAGGCCGAGCCAGGCGGTGAGGTAGGCGATGTGGAAGACCGCGGCCGGGGCATCGTCCAGCGCGGCCGGGGCCGGGAACACGTCCTGGGCCCGGGCCACCGCGAACCGGGCCAGCGCCCCGCTCGGCAGGCTGGTCTGGCCGATCACCCGCTCGCCGAGCCGGTACTGGGACACGCCCGGCCCGACCCCGACGATCTCCCCGCACAGCTCCAGCCCGGGGGTGAACGGCGGGGCCGGGGCCTGCAGCGAAAGCCCCTGCGCGAGAGTGGCGTCGGTCAGGCCCAGCCCGGCCGCCGCGACCTGCACCAGCACCTGGCCGGGCCCGGGTGAGGGCACCGGGACGTCCTCCAGGCGCATCACCGCCGCCGGTTCCCCGGCCGCGGTGACCCGCCAGGCCCGCATCGAGCCGCCGGTCTGGACCGCCCTCGACCGCGACGGGGACGCCTCGGTGCTCATCAAACCTCCGGCAGAAAGGTGGATCAGGGATCCGTAGGACACACTGAACCGCCCGGTCACCTACCGGGTCAACACCGGTGCCTACCCCATGCCGCCGGCCAGCCCGACCCCACCGTCCAGGGTCAGCGTCTGCCCGGTGATCCAGGAGGCGTCGTCACTGGCCAGGAACGCGACCGCGGCGGCCACGTCGTCCGGGTGCCCGAGCCGGCCGAGCGGATAGTTCTCGATCACCTCGGGTTCGCGGCCCTCGTAGAGCGCGGTGGCGAAGCGGGTCTTCACCACCGCCGGGGCGACCGCGTTCACCCGGATCCGGGGCGCCAGCTCCAACGCGAGCTGGGCGGTCACGTGGATCAGGGCGGCCTTGCTGGCGCCGTACACGCCGATCCCGGGCGAGGGCCGCAGACCGGCGATCGAGGCCACGTTGACGATCGCGGCGCCGTCCCGGCTGCCCAGGCCGAGCTTGCGCACCTCGTCGGTCCAGGACAGCGCGGCGATCACGTTGACATCGAAGACCTTGGCCGCCGCGCCCGCGTCCGCACTGGTCAGCGGGCCGTACACCGGGTTGATGCCGGTGTTGTTGACCAGCACGTCGAGCCGCCCGAACACGTCCATCGTGGTCCGGATCGCCTGGGCCCGGTGCTCCGCGTCATCCGCCCGGCCGGCCACCCCGACCGCGACCGCCGACCCGCCCAGCTCCTCGACCGCCTCGGCCAGCGGGCCGGCCTTCCGGGCGGTGACGCACACCCGGGCCCCCTCCGCGATCAGCCGATGGGCGATCGCCAGCCCGATGCCCCGGCTCGCCCCGGTGACCACCGCCACCCGGCCCTCGAACCTCCGGCCCTGGCCGACCTGGACCCCGGTCTCCTCGTCGAGACGCATTCGTCCTCCTCATCGCGACGGACGCGTCGTCGCATCCGTCGTCCCATTCTTGACTGAACGCCCGTTCATGGCATGCTCCCCCCATGGTGACCGGTTCGGCGATGAGCTGGACGGACGACGAGGGCGGCGAAGCAGGGGCCGCGCGGTCCGGCGACTCCTCGCGGCGGCTGATCGAGGCCGCCATCGAGGCCTTCGCCGACCGCGGCTACCACGCCACCACCACCCGCGACATCGCCACCCGGGTCGGGCTCAGCCCGGCCGCGCTCTACGTGCACTTCCCGTCCAAGCAGGCGCTGCTCGGCGAGATCAGCGTGGTCGGCCACGAGGCCGCCCTGGAGCTGGTGGAACGCTCGGCCGCCGGCCCGGGCGGTCCGCTGGCCCGGCTGGAGGCGGTGATCCGGGCGTTCACCGCCTGGCACGCCGAGCGGCACCGGGTGGCCCGGGTGGTGCACCACGAGCTGACCGCGCTCGCCGACGCCGACCGGCACCGGGTGCTGGACATCCGCCGGAAGATCGAGGGCGTGGTCCGGGCCCAGCTCAGCGCGGGCACCGCCAGTGGTGAGATGGATGTGCCGGACCCCCGGGCAGTGGCCCGCGCGCTGCTCTCGCTGAGTGTCGACGTGGCCCGCTGGTACGACCCGCGGGGCAGCCGGACCGCCGAGGAGATCGGCGAGCTCTACGCCGACCTGGCGGCCCGGATGGTGGTCGCCCGGCCTTCCCGAGAACCAGGAGACCCGGTGTGACTTCGCCGATCGACGAGCTGGTCCGCGCGCTCGACGTGCAGCCGGTTGCCGAGGACGTCTTCCGCGGGGAGAACATCGACGCTCCCAACGGCCGGATCTTCGGGGGTCAGGTGCTCGCCCAATCGCTGGCGGCGGCGGCCAAGACCGTCGGCGAGGATCGTCCGCCGCATTCCTTCCACGGCTATTTCCTGCGCCCGGGCGACCCTTCCGTGCCGGTCGAGCTCGCGGTGGAACGCCTGCGTGACGGCCGTTCCTTCACCGCTCGCCGGGTGCAGGCCATGCAGAAGGACAAGCCGATCCTCTCGATGATCGCCTCCTTCCAGGTGCCGGCGCACGGGCTGGACCATCAGGCCCCGATGCCCGAGGTGCCCCGCCCGGAGGAGCTGACCCCGCTGCGGGAACGCCTGATCGCGGCCGGCCACGACCCGGAACAGATCCGCCGGGCGGTCTCCGGCCAGCCCTTCGAGATGCGGCACGTACAGGAGCCGATCTACGCCGACCCCGGCGCGGAGAAGACCGCGTCCCAGGCGCTCTGGATCCGCCCGGTCTCCCCGCTTCCGCCCGGCGACCTGCTGCACGCCGTCGTCCTGGCCTTCGTCAGCGATTACACCGTGCTCGAGCCCACCCTGCGGGCCCACGGCCTGTCCTGGGCCACCCCCGGGATGAAGATGGCCAGCCTGGACCACGCGATGTGGTTCCACCGCCCGGCCCGGTTCGACGACTGGCTGCTGTTCGTCGAGGAGAGCCCGTCCGCCTCCGGCGCCCGCGGCCTCGGCCTGGCCCGGATCTACGCCAAGGACGGCACGCTGATCGCCACCCTCGGCCAGGAAGGCATGTTCCGGGTTCCGGAATGACCGGCACTCACCCGGCTTCCCCGGCCGTTCGCACCGTCTCCCGCGACTAAACTTCGGCGCAACTCGCACAAGGGAGACCAATGTCGCGCACCGAGGAAATCAGCACGGACGTCAAAGCGGTGGGCGCGTCGGCCGACGAGGCTCACGGCCGGGCCGAGGAGACCCTGGAGTACGCCCGCGAGCAGATCGAGATGGCCTTCGAGCACGGCTGGGACGGCGTCGCCCAGTCGATCACCATCGCCGGCGAGGCCCTGGAGAAGATCACCGAGGAACTGGCCAACGTCCAGAACACCTTCGAGAACGCCACCCGGACGCTGGACGCGATCAGCGAGCAGATGAGCAGCACCGAGGTGGCCGAGCAGCTCGCCCTCACCCTCACCGAGCTCGAGGCCACCGACCAGGCCTTCGCGGGCACGGTCGAGCTGGTCGGCGAGGCCGTGACGGGCGCCGAGCAGGCCGACCACCAGGCCCTGGCCAGCCGGCTGCACACCCTGCGGGAAGACGTGGAGCGGCTCTCCGAGCGCCTGCTGCAGTCCCGGACGGACACCGAGTCCGAGCAGGAGCAGGCCGAGAAGATGGGCAAGGCGGAGGACGCCGCGAAGGATTCGAAGGGTCGCGACGAGTCCGCGGACCGGCGGGACGACGACAAGGACGACGCGGCGGGAAACTGACAGCGGGTGGTTCGGGGGGACCGGCTGGATCACCCGCCCGTCGGGAGTGGCCGGAGAATCCGGAGGAGGGGACGTGGGAGTACTCGCTGGGATGGGACCCGGCCGTCGGCAAGTTCCGGCCAAGTGAGTACCGCACCGCGATCCAGATCACGGAAATCCGCAACGTCATGCTGTGGCGGGCGGCGCGGGAGACCGAGGTGGACTGGTTTGACCAACACGGAAAGTCTTATGACGCCGTGGGTGGCTTCCCCGGCCGATTCTTCGACAAACAATGGAAGCAGTTCTCCCGGCGGATCCTCGACCATCTCGACAAGGCCGACCTTGTGCCGGTAGACGTGTCCCAGTTCAGCGCCGACCAGATCAGACGGGTCCGGGAGTTCATCGCCCCCTTGGGCCCCAAGGTCTTCATAGTGGAGAAATGATGGGCGGAATCGTCTTCGTCACCGACGAGCGGAGGTGGTCCGTGTCCACCTCCGTCTTCTACTGGGCCATCGACGCCCTGGCCGATCTGGTGCAGAACCAGGGCCTGGCCGCGCAACTGCGCGAGGTGTCCGAGGAGAACCTGGGCAGCATTGACGTCGAGGAGTTGTCGGAGGTGGACCGCCGGGATCTTGGCGGCGCGGCCAACCGGCTACCGGACGTTGCGCGGGCGACGCTGCCCCGGTCGGAAGAACGCGAGGTAGTGATTGGGCAGATCGAAAGGCTCGCTGCCCTTCTGGCCCCCGCCTGACCCACCCGACCGGCCGCTACCGGCGTCCCCCATTTTTCTCCTGGTAAGCGCGCTGTGCGATGGTGTGGGCGTGTCGGCGCCCTCAGATGTCCCCGCCCCCGCACCGGCGGAGGAGCCTCGCCCCCGGAGCCGGGGTGCGCTGGTTGGGCGGATCGTCCTCGCGCTGGCTTCGGTCCTGGCGATCTACCTGCTCACCCAGCGGGTGGACTTCGCCGATATCGGCCACCGGCTGAGTAAGACCGACCCCGGCTGGCTGGCCGTGGCGTTGCTGGCCTCGGTCCTGCCGATCATCGGGAGCGCCCTCGGGTTCCTGGCCCTCTCCCCCGGGCGCCTCCCCTTCGGGCAGATCACGCTGGTGCAGTTGGCGACGTCGTTCGTCAATCTGGTTACCCCTGCGAGCGCCGGCGGACTCGCACTGAACGTCCGTTACCTGACCCGGCGCAAGGTTCCGTTGGCCGTTGCGGTGACCGTTGTGGGGCTCGTCCAGACCACGTCAGTACTGGTAACCGTTGTACTGCTGCTCGTTCTGCTGCTGGTGTCGGGGCGTTCGCTGTCGGACTCGCCGCACGTGCCTTGGGTAACGCTGCTGATTGTCGTGGGCGTGGTCGTTCTGGTCGGGGTAGTACTGCGTCTCTGGCCGTGGGGACGGCATCTGGCTTGGCGTTATGTGGTCAAACCCTTCCGGGACGCGGGGCCGGACCTGCGCACCATCGTCACCAATCCTCGACGGTTGGCTCTAGTGACGATTGGCCATCTCACCGTGACGCTGGGATTCGTGTGCGTATTGTGGGCCGGGCTAAAGGCGTTCGACGAGAGTGCACCGCTGGTCCTGATGGCCGGTGTCGTGGTCGGGGGTTCGGCGATCGCGGGGGCAGCGCCGGTGCCGGGTGGGATCGGAGCGGCCGAGTTCGCACTGGCCTCCGGGCTGAACGCCATCCACGTCGATCCGGCTGCGGCGATTTCCGCGGCGGTGCTGTTCCGGGTCATCACATTCTGGATCCGGGTGCCGATCGGGTGGCTGGCTCTGGTCGTCCTGCGTCGGCAGAGCGCGGTTTAAAAAGCCCCAAACAAATGGACGTTTGCGGTCACCGAAAGGTGACCACAAACGTCCATTGCTGGTTGCCTTTTGGTCAGTCGCGGGTCAGCTTGCGGTGGGTGACCCGGTGCGGGCGGGCCGCGTCCTCGCCCAGCCGCTCGATCTTGTTCTTCTCGTAGGACTCGAAGTTGCCCTCGAACCAGTACCAGTTCGCCGGGTCTTCCTCGGTGCCCTCGTAGGCCAGGATGTGCGTGGTCACCCGGTCCAGGAACCACCGGTCGTGGGAGATGACCACGGCGCAGCCGGGGAACTCCAGGAGCGCGTTCTCCAGCGAGCCCAGGGTTTCCACGTCCAGGTCGTTGGTCGGCTCGTCGAGCAGCAGCAGGTTTCCGCCCTGCTTCAGGGTCAGCGCCAGGTTCAGCCGGTTGCGCTCACCACCGGAGAGCACCCCGGTCGGCTTCTGCTGGTCCGGCCCCTTGAAGCCGAACGCCGCCACGTAGGCCCGGGACGGCATCTCGACCTGGCCGACCTTGATGTAGTCGAGGCCGTCGGAGACCGTCTCCCACAGCGTCTTCTTCGGGTCGAGGCCACCGCGGTTCTGGTCGACGTACGAGGTCAGCACGGTCTCGCCGATCCGCACCTCGCCGCCGGTCGGCTGCTCCAGCCCGACGATCGTCTTGAACAGCGTGGTCTTGCCGACGCCGTTCGGGCCGATGACGCCGACGATGCCGTTGCGGGGCAGGGTGAACGACAGGTCGTGGATCAGCTCGCGGTCGCCGAAGCCCTTGCTGAGCTTCTGCGTCTCGATCACCAGCGAGCCCAGGCGCGGGCCCGGCGGGATCTGGATCTCCTCGAAGTCGAGCTTGCGGGTGCGTTCGGCCTCCGCCGCCATCTCCTCGTACCGGGCCAGCCGGGCCTTGCTCTTGGTCTGCCGGCCCTTGGCGTTCTGCCGGACCCAGTCCAGTTCCTCGGAGAGCCGCTTGGCCAGCTTCAGGTCCTTCTTGCCCTGGACCGCCAGACGCTGGGCCTTCTTCTCCAGGTAGGTGGAGTAGTTGCCCTCGTAGGGGTAGGCCCGGCCGCGGTCCAGCTCGAGGATCCACTCCGCGACGTTGTCGAGGAAGTACCGGTCGTGGGTGACGGCCAGGACGGCGCCCGGGTAGGAGGCCAGGAACTGCTCCAGCCACTGCACGCTCTCCGCGTCCAGGTGGTTGGTGGGCTCGTCGAGCAGCAGCAGGTCGGGGGCCGAGAGCAGGAGCTTGCAGAGCGCGACGCGACGGCGCTCACCACCGGACAGGACGCTGACGTCCGCGTCCGGCGGGGGGCAGCGCAACGCGTCCATCGCCTGCTCGAGCTGGGCGTCCAGGTCCCAGGCGTTCGCGTCGTCGAGCGCCTCCTGGAGCTCGCCCATCTCGGCCAGCAGCTTGTCGTAGTCGGCGTCCGGCGCGGCCATCTCTTCGGAGATCGCGTTGAAGCGGTCCAGCTTCGCCTTGATCTCGCCGACCCCCTCCTCGACGTTCCCGAGGACGGTCTTGGTCTCGTCCAGCACCGGCTCCTGCATCAGGATGCCGACGGTGGCGTCGGGGTCGAGCCGGACGTCGCCGTTGGACGGCTGGTCGATGCCCGCCATGATCTTCAGCACGCTCGACTTACCGGCACCGTTGGGGCCGACCACGCCGATCTTGGCGCCGGGCAGGAAGGACAGCGTCACGTCATCCAAAATGACCTTGTCGCCGTGCGCCTTCCGCGCCTTCCGCATGGTGTAGATGTACTCAGCCACGCACCACAGGCTATCCCAGTGAACGACCTCTTCCGGCCGCCGGCGGCGGTGACGGCCGGTTCCGGCACCGTAACTAGGTACGCCCTGGCCATGCCCTGTTGTCCTACCAATTCTGATCACGACGTCGTCATGACCTAGGCTCCGGCACCGAGGAGGACACTCAGTCATGTCAGCGCAGTTCGACCTGGGCTGGGTCTACGGAGTCTCACCACTGGTGACGTTCCGGATGATGACCCGGCTGGAACATCTCACCGAGAAGGCGAGACAGCTCGGTTACGAGGACTTCCACGTCCTGGAACTGAGGGAGCGGGCCGGCGTCTTCCGTCAGGTGTCCGAACGGGAAGCGGCGGACATCATGCCCGCGCGCCGGTTCTTCGGCGGCCGATCGATGATGACCGAGACCCTGGCCTGGCAGCAGCCGGCCTGGAGCGGGCAGCGGCAGGGTGATTACAACGTTGAACTCTCGGCGGCCCCCCAGGTGACCGTCGTCGGGCAGCTGGAACTGACCCCGGCCGGCACCGTGGGCACCCGGTTCTCCATCTCGGTCCAGCTGGAGACGCACGGGAAGCTCGGCCGCAAGGGCGGGCCGGAGCTCGCCGAGTCGCTCAGCCGGCGGCTCGAGGAGGAGCATGCGTTCCGGGTGCAGTGGCTGGAGCGCCAGGTCCCCTACGGGATGTGACGCGGAGCCGGAAGTTTGTCGGTGGGCCCGCGTAGCGTCGTTCCCGTGACTCAGACGCAGCCGGCCGACTGGTACCGATCCGCCGTCACCTATCAGCTGTACCTCCGGTCGTTCGCCGACTCGGACGGCGACGGCCTGGGCGACATCGGGGGAATCCGCTCCCGGCTGCCCTACCTGACCGCGCTCGGGGTGGACGCGGTGTGGGTCAATCCCTGGTACCCGTCACCCCAGGCCGACGGCGGCTACGACGTGGCCGACTACCGGGAGATCCACCCACCCTTCGGTGACCTCGCCCAGGCCCGCGCCCTGATCGACGAGGCGCACGCGGCCGGGCTGAAGGTCCTGCTCGACATCGTGCCGAACCACACCTCCGACGAGCACCCCTGGTTCCGGGCCGCCCGGGCCGCGGCTCCCGGCTCGGCCGAGCGGGCCCGCTACATCTTCCGGCCGGGCACCGGTGAGAACGGCGAGCTCCCGCCGAACGACTGGCAGTCGGTGTTCGGCGGCAGCGCCTGGCAGCGGATCGGTGCCTCCGGGGAGTGGTACCTGCACCTGTTCGACCCGAAGCAGCCCGACCTGAACTGGGACAATCCGCAGGTCCGGGCCGAGTTCGAGAGCGTGCTGCGGTTCTGGTTCGACCTCGGCGCCGACGGCTTCCGGATCGACGTGGCGCACGGCCTGATCAAGGATCCGGAGCTGCCCAGCCTGAACCTGACCGACCAGCAGCTGCTCGGCCGGGTCCGCACGGCCGACCACCCGTACTGGGACCGGCCGGGCGTGCTCGAGGTCTGGCAGGAGTGGCGCAAAGTCGGCGACTCCTACGATCCGCCGAAGGTCTTCGTGGCCGAGGCCTGGGTGCAGAGCTCGGCCCGGCTGGCCGAGTACCTGCGGCCCGAGCGGCTGCACACGGCCTTCGACTTCGAGCTGATGCGGTCCCGCTGGCACGCGAAGGAGCTGCGCGACACCGCCCGGGCCTCGCTCGAGGCGCACGACTCGGTCGGTGCCCCGGTGATGTGGACACTGTCCAACCACGACGTGACCCGGCACGTCACCCGGCTGGGGCGGCCGCAGCGCCGGTCCGCCGACGAGGATCAGCACGCCTGGCCCGAGGGCGAGACCGACCTGCTGCTGGGCACCCGCCGCGCCCGGGCGGCCATCCTCTACGTGCTCGCCCTGCCCGGCGGCGTCTACCTCTACCAGGGTGAGGAACTCGGGCTTCCCGAGGTCGAGGACCTGCCCGAAGAGCTGCTGCAGGACCCGACCTGGGAGCGGTCCGGGCACACCCAGCGGGGGCGCGACGGCTGCCGGGTCCCGATCCCGTGGACCCGCAGCGGACCCTCCTTCGGATTTGGGGACGCGGCGGGCTGGCTTCCGCAGCCGGCCGGCTGGGGTGACCTGTCGGTCGAGGCGGAAGACGCCGATCACGGCTCGATGCTGTCGCTCTACCGCACGGCGCTGCGGCTGCGCCGGGAGCTGCCCCAGCTCGGCGCCGGCGGCGGTCCGTTGGTCTGGACGGGCGAAGAGGACCAGGTGCTCGGCCTGACCCGCGGCCAGGGGTTCATCTGCCTGCTGAACACAGGTGAGGTTGCGGTCCCGCTCCCGCCGGGCAGGGTGGTGTTGTCGAGCTCACCCACGGAGGGTGCGCTGCTGCCGCCCGACGCGGCGGCGTGGATCGTGACCGACTGAGCCACTGGCCGCAGCGGTTCGCCGACTCCGTTCCGACGAAAGGGGGAAGCCATGACCGTTCCGTACGACGGAGCGACCCTGCCCCCGGACGCTCTGCTTCCGGACATCCCCGGGTTGGTCCCGGACGGCACGCTGCCGCCGGACAACACTCTGCCGCCCGCTGAACCGGAGCCTCCGCTGGAGCCTCCGCACCCGGCCCCCGTCCCCGGCCCTCCGGCGCCCACCCCGCCGATCCCTGGGCCGGGCACGGATCCGATGCCGCCCGGGCCGGCGAGACCGGAGCCGGCGTTCTGACGAGCTGAAAACGGTCTTCGGACGGGGGACGCAGTCCACCAAGGACCGCCGAGGACCGTGGTGACATCGAAGCCAAGCCGCGGCCCGGAAGGGCCTGGCCGGTTCGCCGACCGCCTGCTCCTTCCTGCGAACGGGGCTGCTGGAGGAGCGAGGGCGGCCGGAATCGGACCGCCAACGAGCGCCTGGCCGTAGGTGAGCGTCGTGGTCACGAGAGACAAGGCCCCTGGTGCCCGGGATCGGGCACCGGGGGCCTTCTTCGTCCGAGCACCCAGTCCGAGCACCCAGTCCGAGCACCCAGTCCGAGCACCCAGTCCGAGCACCCAGTCCGAGCACCCAGTCCGAGCACCCAAGACGAGCACCCAAGACGAGCACCCAAGACGCCCCGCAATCCGGCCAGGAGCTCTCAACTAGGGTGAGGCGCGTGTCGACCGCTCCGCCGCCCACCCCCCGCGAACGCATGACCGTGGCGGGAATCGGTGCAGAAGGCTGGTCCGGCCTGGCCCCCGCCACGCAGGAGGTGCTGCGGAAAGCGGACGTGGTGTTCGGTGGAGACCGACAGCTGGCGCTGCTCCCACCCGAGGTCACCGCCCAGCAGGTGGCCTGGCCGAGCCCGTTGGTCCGCGCACTGCCCCTGCTGCTGGTCAAGACGCCGGGCGCCCAAAAAGTGGTCCTGGCCAGCGGCGATCCCACATTCTTCGGGATTGCCACGACGATCGCGCGGGTCGCCCCGGGATTCGACCTGCAGGTGCTCCCGCACCCGTCCAGCATCTCCCTGGCCTGCGCCCGGCTGAGCTGGGCGCAGCAGGACACCGAAGTGGTCAGCCTGGTCGGGCGTCCCGCCGCCACGCTTCAGCCGAGCCTCTCCCCCGGCCGCCGCCTGCTCGTCCTGGTGCCCGACGAGCATTCCCCCGCCCTGGTCGCCGGGATGCTGCGGGAGCGCGGTTTCGGGCCCAGCGAACTGACCGCCCTGAGCAATCTCGGCGCCGAGGACGAGTCCCGGGTCTCCGCCTCGGCCGACGAGTGGCCGGCCGAGGGCTTCCCGGCCCACGCCCCCGAAGACTCCGTCGGGCCTCAGGGTTCGCGAGCCCTCACCGTCCTCGCCGTGGTTTGCCGCCCGGGCCCCACGCCGATCAGGCGCTCCCGCGTCCCCGGCCTCCCAGACGATGCTTACGAGAACGACGGCCAGCTCACCAAACGTCACGTCCGCGCGATCACCCTCTCCTCGCTGGCCCCCGAGCCCGGGGAACTGCTTTGGGACGTGGGAGGCGGCGCGGGGAGCATCGGCGTCGAGTGGCTGCGCTCGCATCCCTCCTGCCGGGCGATCAGCATCGAGCGGGACCCGGAACGGGCCCAGCGGATCCGGCGAAATGCCGAGCTTCTCGGCGTCCCTCATCTGGATGTGCGGACCGGCGAGGCACCCGGCGCGCTCACCGAACTCCCCCAGCCGGATGCCATTTTCGTCGGCGGCGGCCTGACCGCGCCCGGGCTCCTGGAAACCTGCTGGGCGGCCCTGGCGCCCGGCGCCCGGATCGTGGTGAACGTGACCACGCTGGAGTCGGAGATGCTGTTGATCCAGGCCCGGGCCCAGAGAGGCGGCACTCTGACCCGGATCGAGATCAGTCGGGCCGCCCCGATCGGCCGGTTCACCGGCTGGCGCCCGGCCCTGCCGGTGACTCAGTGGGTAGCGTGGAAGTCATGACCGTTCACTTCATCGGGGCCGGACCCGGGGCGGCCGACCTGCTGACCGTGCGAGGCCTGCGGATCCTGCAGAAGAGCCCGGTCTGCCTCTACGCCGGGTCGCTGGTCCCGGCCGAACTGCTGGCCGAATGCCCGCCCGGAGCCCGGCTGATCGACACGGCGAACCTCGACCTCGACCAGATCACCACCGAACTGGCCCAGGCCCATGAGCGCGGGGCGGACGTGGCCCGGCTGCACTCGGGCGACCCGTCCGTCTTCAGCGCCGTGGCCGAGCAGATGCGCCGGCTCGACGAGCTCCACATTCCGTACGAAATGGTCCCCGGGGTACCGGCTTTCGCCGCCGCAGCCGCGGCCCTCAAACGCGAGTTCACCGTGCCCGAGGTCGGGCAGTCGATCATCCTCACCCGGATTGCCCGCCGCGCCACCGCAATGCCTTCCGGTCAGGACCTGAAAAGCCTGGCGCAGAGCCGTTCTACGCTCGTGCTGCACCTCGCCGTCCAGGAGATCGACGACGTGGTGGCCACGCTCAGCCCGGTCTACGGAGAAGAGGGCCCGGTCGCGGTGGTGGCGAAGGCCAGCCGGCCCGACGAGCAGATCCTGCGCGGCACCCTCGCCACCATTGCCCAGCAAGTGCACGAAGCCGGGATCAAGCGCACCGCGGTGATCGTCGTCGGCCCGGTGCTGACCGCGAGCGAGTTCCCGGACAGCCATCTCTACTCCACCGAAAGGTCCCGTCACTGATGCGGAACGTGCTGATCATCGGCGTGGGGGCGGGCGACCCGGACTACGTCACCGTGCAGGCGATCAAGGCGCTGAATACGGTGGACGTGTTCTTCCTGATCGACAAGGGCAGCGCGAAGGACGACCTGCTGCAGCTGCGCCGGGAGATCTGCGAGCGGCACATCACCGGGCACGAGTACCGGTTCGTCCAGGCCTCGGATCCCGAACGCGATCGTACGGCCGAGGCTTACGGCGCTGCGGTGAAGGACTGGCACCACCGCCGGGCGGAGATCTTCGAGCGGATGATCGCCGAGGAACTGGGCGAGGACGGGGTGGGCGCGATCCTGGTCTGGGGCGATCCCTCGCTCTACGACGGCACCATCCGGATCGTCGAGGAGCTGATCGAGCGCGGCAATGTGGCTTTCGAGTACTCGGTGATCCCCGGTGTGAGTAGTCTGCACGCGCTCACCGCCCGGCACCGCATCCCGCTCAACCGGATCGGGGAGCCGATCCACATCACGCCGGGCCGGCTGCTGGCCGACGGAATGCCGCCCGGTCTGGACAATGTGGTGGTGATGCTGGACGGCGACTGCGCCTTCCGTCGGGTCACCGACCCGGACGTGGACATCTACTGGGGCGCCTACCTGGGAACGCCGGACGAAATGCTCTTCAGCGGGCCGGTTCTCGAACGAGGACCGGAGATCGAGAAGGCGCGGGCCGAAGCCCGGGAGCGCAAGGGCTGGATCATGGACACCTACCTCCTGCGCCGCCGCAAGGCGTCCTGAGGCATGACCCGGGTTCTCGTTCTCGGGGGCACCAATGAAGGACGCCTACTGGCGGCCGAGATGGTTTCCCTGAGTATCGAGGTGGTTTCGTCTCTGGCGGGCCGGGTTTCCAGCCCTCGGCTCCCAGAGGGCGAAACCCGCATCGGCGGTTTCGGCGGGGTCGACGGCCTGATCGAATATCTCGAGAGCAAGCGCATTTCCGCCATCGTGGACGCGACCCACCCCTTCGCCCAAAGAATGACGGCGAACGCCACGGCCGCTAGTCGGAAGACCGGAATACCTTTGCTCATCCTGAACCGGCCCGCTTGGCAACCCACTCCCGAAGACCACTGGATCAGCGTCCCCCATTTAACCGAAGCAGCCGCCCGAATTGCCGAAAAACCAGCTTCAGCGAACATTCTCCTGACCACCGGACGCCAGGAGACCGCCGCGTTCGCCGCCCTCCCCCAGCGCTTCTGGCTTCGCGCCGTCGAGCCGCCCACCGGGCCTCTTCCGCAGCACTGCGAGATCATCCTCGACCGGGGTCCGTTCACCCTGTCCGGAGAGCGAAAGCTGCTCGAGCAGAACGACATCGCCACGATCGTCACCAAAAACAGCGGTGGCCCGATGACCGCCGCCAAACTCACCGCCGCCCGCGAGCGCGGCCTTGAGGTGGTCATGGTCGAGCGCCCGCCCCTTCCGGCCGGCGTTCCGGTGGTCCAGAACGTGGCCGCCGCGACGGCCTGGATCCGGAAAATCTAGGACAGATCTAGAACTCCTCCCCTTTATTACATCTGCGTAACGTCCATGGGAGCGTTCCCATGAACCCTTGACGCGGGATATGTCCGGCGCACACCTTTGGGAGCGCTCCCATAGACATTCCTCGGGTCGAAGAGGCCCCGAAAGGAGAAAGCCATGAGCCCCTCCGTTCAGCGACGCCTGCTGGCCGTCACCGCAGCCGCCGGACTGGCCCTCACGATGGCCGCCTGCGGTGGTTCGGACAGCGGCGGCAGCGCCGGTGCGGACGAGCAGATCACCCTGAAGGTCGACACCTTCGGGACGTTCGGCTACGACGCCCTCTACAAGAAGTACGAGGCCGCGCACCCGAACATCAAGATCGTCCAGAACACCACCGGTGACCTGGGCAAGTACACCAACGCCCTGACCCAGCACATCGCGGCCGGCAGCGGGGCCGGCGACGTGGTGGCGATCGAGGAGGGCGGGATCACCCAGTTCCTCCAGGCCGCCAACAAGTTCGTGAACTTCCAGGACAACGGGTTCGACGCGATCAAGGGCAACTGGCTGGACTGGAAGACCGCCCAGGCCACCACGGCCGACGGCAAGACCACCATCGGCCTCGGCACCGACGTCGGCGGCCTGGCCATGTGCTACCGCACCGACCTGTTCAAGAAGGCGGGCCTGCCGACCGACCGGGACGCGGTCTCCGCCCTGTGGCCGACCTGGGACGACTTCATCGCCACCGGCCAGAAGTTCCAGGCCAAGATCAAGGGCAAGACCAAGTTCATCGACTCCGCCACCAACGACTACAACTCGATCCTGCTGCAGGTGGCCGGGCAGTCCCCGGGGTACACGTACTTCGACAAGGACAACAACTTCACCTTCGACACCAACCCGGCGGTGCAGTCGGCCTGGGCCACCACCAACAAGATCCTCAGCGCCGGCCTGTCGGCGAACCTGAAGTCGTTCGACACCGAGTGGACCGCGGGCTTCAAGAACGACGCCTTCGCCACCGTGGCCTGCCCGGCCTGGATGACTGCGAACATCAAGGGCAATGCCGGGGCCGCCGGCAAGGGCAAGTGGGACATCGCCACCATCCCGGGTGGCAGCGGCAGCTGGGGTGGTTCCTTCCTGGCCGTCCCGACCCAGAGCAAGCACCAGAAGGCCGCGGTCGAGCTGGCCAAGTTCCTGAGCAGCCCCGAGGGACAGCTCTCGGCCTTCGACGAGGCGGGCAACCTGCCGTCCTCGCCGCAGGACTTCGAGAACCCGAAGCTGGCCGACTTCAAGAACCCGTACTTCAACGACGCCCCGGTGGCCAAGATCTTCGTCGAGGGCGCCAAGAACCTGAAGCCGGTCTACCTGGGCACCAAGAACCAGGCCGTGCGCGACGCCATCGAGAACGACCTGCGCTCGGTGGAGCAGGGTCAGCGGAATGCGGACGAGGCCTGGCAGCAGGCGATCAAGGACGCCAAGAAGGCCGCGGGTGTCTGACGTCCTGCCCCGCGTAACACCGGCCCGGACGCGCTCCCCCTGGCGGAGCCGTCTGAGCCGGTGGGACCAGAAGGGGTCTCCCTACGCCTTCGTCTCACCGTTCTTCATCTTCTTCGCGATCTTCGGGGCCTTCCCGCTGCTCTACACCCTCTGGGTGTCGCTGCACTCCTGGCCCCTGCTCGGTGAGCACTCCTTCATCGGGCTGGACAACTACAAGGAACTGCTGACCGACTCGCAGTTCTGGAACGCCGCCAAGAACACCCTGGGCATGTTCGTCCTGGCCACCGTGCCGCAGTACGCGCTGGCCCTCTGGCTGGCGGTCACCCTGAACCGGAAGATCCGGGCCCGCACCCTGTTCCGGGTCGGCGTGGTGATCCCGAACATCACCTCGGTGGCCGCGGTCACGCTGATCTTCGGGATGATCTTCGCCAAGAGCTTCGGCCTGGTGAACTGGATCCTCAGCGGGTTCGGGGTGGGCGCGGTCGACTGGACCGCCCACGTCTGGTCGTCCTGGCTGGCCATCTCGCTGATGGTGGACTGGCGCTGGACCGGCTACAACGCGCTGATCTTCCTGGCCGCGATGCAGGCCATCCCGGCCGACCTGTACGAGGCGGCGGCGATCGACGGGGCCTCCCGGACCCGGCAGTTCTGGTCGGTCACGCTGCCCCTGCTGCGCCCGACCCTGCTGTTCACCACCATCACCTCGATCATCGGCGGGGTCCAGCTGTTCGCCGAGCCGCTGCTGTTCGCCCCGGGTTCCGGGGCGATCCAGGGCGGGACGCTGCGGCAGTTCCAGACCCTGACCATGTACCTGGTCGAGAACGGCTTCACCCGCTTCGAGTTCGGCTACGCCGGGGCGGTGGCCGCGATGATCTTCTTCCTGGTGCTGATCATCTCGCTCATCAACATCGCCCTGGTCCGCCGGATCAGCGGTGCGGACTAAGGAGGCCGTCGGATGACCACAGTCACACCCCCAGTCCACGCCGAGCCGGCCTCCGAGGAGGCGCCGAAAACCTTTCGGAAGAAGGTGGTGGAGAGCAACAACCAGCTCTTCCGGGCCAGCCCGCTGAACTACGTGGTGCTGGTGATCACCTTCGGCCTGTCGGTGTTCCCGCTCTACTGGATGCTCGTGATGGCATCCCGTACGAACGACCAGATCGTCCAGGTACCACCGGTTCTGGTTCCCGGCAGCCATCTCGGCGAGCACGTGCGCACCCTGTTCGACACCCCGGACGTGATGTTCGCCAAGGCCCTGGTGAACTCGTTCATCGTGGCCTCGACGATCACCGTGGGCGTGGTGGTGTTCTCGGCCCTGGCCGGCTTCGCCTTCGCCCGGCTGCGCTTCCGCGGGAACAACGTGCTGCTCGCGATCGTGGTCCTGACCATGATGGTGCCGGTCCAGCTGGGCACCGTGCCGCTCTACATGATGATGAGCTGGTTCGGCATCCAGGGCACCCTGCCAACCGTCATCCTGCCTTACCTGGCGAGCGGTTTCGGGGTCTTCCTAATGCGCCAGTACACCACCCAGGCGATCCCCGAGGAACTGATCGAGGCGGCCCGGGTGGACGGTGCCTCGACCTTCCGGATCTTCTGGTCGGTGGTGCTGCCCGGGCTGCGGCCAGCCGCGGCGATCCTCGGCCTGTTCACGTTCATGACCTACTGGAACGACTTCCTCTGGCCCTACGTGGCGCTCAGCCCGGACCACCCGACCGTGCAGATCGCGCTGACCCACCTGAACGACGGCTACTACACGGATCAGTCGCTGGTGATGGCCGGTACCCTGGTGGCGACGCTTCCGCTGCTCGTCGTCATCGTCCTGTTCGGCCGACAGCTGATCAGTGGAATCATGGATGGAGCGGTGAAAGCATGAGTTTCAGCGAGGACTTCGTCTTCGGCGGGGCCACCGCGGCATACCAGATCGAGGGGGCCGCGGGGGCCGACGGCCGCGGGCTGTCGATCTGGGACGTGTTCGCCCACACCGAGGGACGGGTGGTCAACGGCGACACCGGCGACGTGGCGATCGACCACTTCCACCGGTTCAAGGACGATGTGGCGATCATGGCCGGCCTGGGCCTGAAGGACTACCGGTTCTCGGTGTCCTGGCCCCGGATCCAGCCGGACGGGCGCGGTCGCGGGCTGGAGGCCGGGCTGGACTTCTACTCCCGGCTGACCGACGAGCTGCTGGCCGCCGGCATCACCCCGTGGGTCACGCTCTACCACTGGGACCTGCCGCAGGCGCTGCAGGAGGCCGGCGGCTGGCCGGAGCGGGAAACTGCGCAGCGGTTCGCCGATTACGCGGCCGTCGTGCACCAGCACCTGGGCGACCGGGTGAAGCACTGGATCACCCTGAACGAGCCGTTCTGCTCCAGCTTCATCGGCTACGCCTCGGGCCGGCACGCCCCCGGCCTGCGCGATCCGAAGGCGGCGCTGAGCTCGGTGCACCACCTGCTGCTCGGGCACGGTCTGGCCACCCAGGCGCTCAAGGCCCAGGGCGCCGAACAGGTGGGCATCACACTGAACCTCTACGCGGTGGACCCGGCCTCGGACTCGGCGCTGGACACCGACGCGGCCCGCCGGGTCGACGGCTTCCAGAACCGGCTGTTCCTCGACCCGGTGCTGAAAGGCCGCTACCCGCAGGACATGCTGCACGACCTGGCCGAGTTCGGCGGCCTGGGTGAGGTCCGGGACGGCGACCTGCAGCTGATCAGCACCCCGATCGACCTGCTCGGGGTGAACTACTACACCCGGTACGTGATCACCGGTAACCCGGACCACCCGGACCTGGTCGGCGAGCGCCGGGGGCAGCTCGACTCGCCCTACGTCGGGGCCCCGAACGCCCGCGAGGTCCGGCACGGTATGCCGCTGACCGACCTGGGCTGGGAGATCGACCCGGACGGCCTGTACGACGTGCTCACCCGGCTGAAGCGGGAGTACCCGGCGATCCCGATCGTGATCACCGAGAACGGGGCGGCGTTCGCCGACGTCCTCACCGACGACGGCGCGGTGCACGACGAGCAGCGGATCGCGTACGTGCGGGATCACCTCGCGGCGTGCTCCCGGGCGATCGACGCGGGGGTGCCGTTGAAGGGCTACTTCCTCTGGTCGGTGTTCGACAACTTCGAGTGGGCCGAGGGCTACGCCAAGCGGTTCGGCGTGGTGCACGTGGACTACGAGACCCAGGTGCGCACCCCGAAGGACAGCGCGCTCTGGTATTCAAAGGTGATCCGGAGCGGTGGCTCTCTGGACGACGCGTCCTGACGCCGGAATGATCCGGTAGATGAGCAGGCGAGACCCGACCCGGCCCCCGACGCTGGAAGAAGTGGCGGAGCGGGCCGGGGTAGGGCGGGGCACCGCGTCCCGGGTGATCAACGGTTCCCTTCAGGTCAGCGAGGGCGCCCGGGCCGCGGTGCTGCAGGCGGTGGACGATCTCGGGTACGTGCCCAACCGGGCCGCCCGGTCCCTGGTCACCCAGCTCACCGACGTGGTCGCGCTGGTGGTCTCGGAGTCGGAGGACCGGCTGTTCGGGGAACCGTTCTTCGGTCAACTGGTGCGCGGGGTGACCTCGGCCCTGGCCGGCACCTCCCGGCAGCTGCTGCTCACCATGGCGCACCGGGAGGCCGACCGCGGCCGGTTGAACGACTATCTGAGCCGCCAGCACGTCGACGGGGTGCTCCTGCTCTCGCTGCACGGCGACGATCCGCTGCCCGGCCAGCTGGCCGCCCGCGGGGTGCCCGCGGTACTCGGCGGCCGCCCGCAGACCACGCCGGACGCGGTCAAGCTGCCCTTTGTGGACATGGACAACGCGGGCGGCGCGGCCGCCGCGGTCGAGCACCTGATCAGCAATGGACGCCGGTGCGTCGCGACGATCACGGGGCCGGAGGACATGAGCGCCGGGCGCCTGCGGCTGGAGGGCTACACCGCCGCGTTGCACGGACACCACCTCCCGCTGCTGGTCGAGGCCGGCGACTTCAGCGAGATCAGCGGCCGGAAGGCGGCCCGGGCCCTGTTGGACCGCGAGCCCGGGCTGGACGCCGTCTTCTGCGCCTCCGACCAGATGGCGATCGGGGCCCTGGCCGAGCTCGCGGCGGCCGGCCGGCGGGTGCCGGAAGACGTGGCCGTGGTCGGCTTCGACGACTCCCCGGCCAGCCGCTACACCACGCCGAGCCTGACCACCGTGCACCAGCCGGTCGAGGACATGGGCGCGCGGATGGTGCAGACCCTGGGCCGGCTGATCGAGAAACCGGGCGAGCCGGTGGAGGACGTGATCCTGCCGACCCACCTGGTGGTCCGGCACTCCGGCTAGCTGCCGAAGAAAACCCCGCCGACAACGTCCTCAATCAGGGTGTTGTGCGTCGGTTCCCAGCCGAGCAGGTTGCGGGTGATGGCGTTCGAGGCGGGTACGTCGAGCCCGAAGATCGGCCCGAGCCAGCCCCAGTGCTCGGCGACCCGGTCGGCCGGGACCGACTCGACCGGCAGGTTCAGCCCGCGCCCGATCGCCTCGGCCAGCTCCTTCGAGGTGACGCCCTCGTCCTGGACGGCGTGCACCACGCTTCCGGCCGGTGCCTGCTCCAGCGCGAGCCGATAAACCGCGGCCGCGTCCAGCACGTGCACGGCCGGCCAGCGACTCGAACCCTCACCGGGGTAGGCCGAAACCCCCTTCTGCCGGGCAATCCCGACCAAGTAGGATACGAAACCGACGTTCTTCAGCCCGTGCACGGAGGTGGCGGGACGAACCGACACCGCGCGCACGTCCTTCTCGGCCAGCTGCAGCGTGTAGGCCTCGACGATCCCGCGGGCCTGCGGCGGGTCCGGCCGGAAGTCCTCGGTCACGATCTCGCCGAACTTCAGGGCGGTGGTGCCGTAAGTGGTGAGGAACGGCTTCCCCGACCCGGCGAGCTCCTCCCCCAGGGCCTGGACCACGGTCAGGTCCTTGGCCGCGGCAGCCGGCAGGTTGCCCATGTTGCTGTGGTCGAAGGCGGTGTGGATGACGCCGTCGGCCGCGGCGGCCCCGGCCCGCAGACCGTCCGGCTCGTCGATGGTGCCCCGGTAGACCTCGATCCCGGCCGCCTCGAGCTGGGCGGCGCCGGCGTCGGAGCGGGTCAGGCCGACCACCTGGTGGCCGTGGGCCTGCAGGTCCCGGGCGACCGCGCCGCCGATGAAGCCGGTCGCTCCGGTGACGAATACGCGCATTGGAAGACTCCTGAGAGGTGGATCCGGTGGTGTTCCCACGATGCTCGGGCGATCACCACGCGTCCAGGACCTGTTCCGGAAAAGGACATGCGTTCTGGGCATCACCGCAGCTCAATACGCCCTTCAATGAAGGACGCCGGAAAGCCCGGGTTACGCTGGACGCATGGACGACCCCGATCTCGACCTTCGTCTGGTGCGGTACTTCGTCGCCGTGGCCGAGCAGCAGCACTTCGGCCGGGCCTCGGAACAGTTGCGGGTGGCCCAGCCCTCGCTGAGCCGGCAGGTGCGCAAGCTGGAGGATCAGGTGGGCGCCAGGTTGCTGGACCGCACTCCCCAGGGCACTCGGCTGACCTCGGCGGGCACGGCGTTCCTACCCCGGGCCAAGTCGCTGCTCCGTATGGCTGGGCAGGCGTCAGCCGAAGCTCGGGCGGCCGCCGACCCGCGCCAGCTGAACGTCGGCTACGTCTCCCGGGGTCTGATGGTCACCCCGGTCGTGCTGGAAATGCGCCGCCGCTACCCCGACGCGGAGATCCAGGCGCTGCATGTGGAGTACGGCCACGTCCGCGAAGCGCTGCTGGAGCACCGGGTCGACATCGCCTTGGCCCGGATGCCGATGACCACGGAGGGCCTGCACGTCACGGTGCTCTACGACGAGCCCCGGATGGTGCTGATGAACGTCCAGCACCGCCTGGCCGGCCGGAAGTCGCTCACCCTGGAGGACATCGCCGACGAGCCGATGCCGGAACTGGCCGGGTCGGAGTGGAACTCGTACTGGCGGATCGACCCGCGCCCGGACGGCCGCCGGGCCCCGGCCGGACCGGTGATCACCAGCGTGGAGGACAAGTTCGAGCTGGTCGCCTCCGGCCAGGCGATCTCGATCGTTCCCGCCGCCCCCGACTACGGCCGCCCCGACCTGATCGGCGTGCCGATCCCCGAGATCCCGCCCGGCCACGTGGTTCTCGCCACCCGGGCCGGTGACACCAGCCGCTTGGTCGCCGCCTTCCAGAAACACGCCAGGACCCTGCTCAAACCGGCCGGGCCCCCGGCCTGAACCAGCTCGTCGAGGTCTCCTCCGGGAAGAACACCACGGCGTCGAAACTCGCTCCCAAGGAGGGAATTTCGTAGTAGTGCTCATGGTCGCGAGCTGGATCGTAAACACCGGAGATGAGACGCACGCGGGTCGGCCCCTCAGCCGCCGCAAGTTCGAAGAGACCGGGGCCGGAGGACGTCGTCAGCAGGTCATGCTCGAGGGATCCCGGCGCCGGGGAGGGCACCTCGAAGTCCGCGACCTTCCCCGAGCCGAAGGTCACGTGCACGGCCCGATAGCCCGGTCCGAGCGCGGTCCGCAGCCGGGCACCGAGCGGGAACTGGGCAGCGACGTGGGCGCTCCCCTCCCAAAGCACCGTGCGGCGCCCGGTCCGCCGGTACTCCGCCAGCAGGCGCCCGGCCGTTTCCGCATCTTCCCTCTTCGCGTCGAAACCGGCGCCAATGGCGTTGGCGTGGTGCGCCACGATCGCGGCCATCAACTGGGCGGCTTCCGGGCCGGCCTGAGCCACGACGGTCTGCGCCTGGCGGGCCAACTCGACGAACGGCGGACCGGGGTGGATGCCTCGCGCCCGCTGAACGTGCTCGCCGTTCGCGTGGGCCACCCGGATCACGTCGAACCGGGCCCGCACCCCGGCCACCTGCTCCTGCGTCGCGGCCCCAGGGTGTGCTGCCAGCAGGTCCAGGACCCGGTCGTAGTCGGCCACCAGCACCTGGGAACTACCGATCCCGATCACCCGCACCCGGTCGCCGGCGGCCCGGCCGGCATTGAACGACCTCAGTCCCACCAGTGCGGTGTGGAATTCGGTGGTCTGCCACGGCCCCCAGGCCTGCGGCAGAATTTCGTCCAGCCGATCGCGTCCACCGCTCACGAAGGCGTCGTACAGCGCACCGATCCGCTGGTTGTCGCGCACCGCGATCGTCCGGAAACCCCGTTCCAGCAACCGCCGGGTCGTCCGTTCGACGAACCCGAAGGTCTCCCGTCCGGATCGGGTGGACATCCCCAGTCCGACCACCTCGGCATCCCCCACCACCTCGGCCAGTCGTTCCGGATCCGCCGCGTTCGGCCGATAAAGGCTCATGCCGACAGGCTGGATGCTCAACCTTGGTTCAGGTCAAGCCGGGGTCGGTCCTTTACGCTGACCGCATGCCCCGCACCGATCGTGCTTCCCTGATCGTGGACGCCACCCCGGAGCGGGTCTTCGCCGCCTTCGTCGATCAGGAGGCCCTGCTGCGGTGGCTGCCGCCGAAGGGCGCGACCGGCCGCTTCGAGCACTTCGACCTGCGCCCCGGCGGGTCGTACCGGCTGGTGCTCACCTTTGCGCAGGCGGGCGGCAAGACCACCGACGATTCCGACGTGGTCGACGTGCGCATCGTCGAGGTGGTGCCGGGCGCGCGGCTGGTGCAGGCGGTCGACTTCGCCTCCGATGACCCGGCGTTCGCCGGCACCATGCTGATGACCTGGCAGGTGTCCCCCGACCCGGGCGGCGCCCGGGTGGAGATCCGGGCCGAGCAGGTTCCGGACGGGATCTCCGCCGAGGACCACGCCACCGGGCTCCGCTCGTCCCTGCAGAACCTGGCCGATCACCTGGCCGGCGGGGTCACCTAGGAAGCTCCTGCCATTCGGAAACCGTCCGCCAGACAGGATTTCCGCGCCATCCGGTTTTCCGGGAACACGCGCATGAGCAACGCATTGAACCCAGCCAACCCTGCCCACCACCTCGCCTCCTGGGCCGAGCGGGCCCAGGAGGCGATCAGGGCGGCGTAACCGGGATCGAACCGGGTCAGCAGACCGTCGTCGCCGTGCATTGATCGTCGGACCGGTCGAGATCGGCCGCACCGGCATGACCCCGGTACGACGTGATCATCATGGTCGAGCCGACCACGATCGCGATGGCGGCCACCAACGCGATCTTCACCCAACGTCCTTCGGAAACCATCAGAGCGCCCACAGCAAGTCCCTCCAACTCGCGAAGCCCCCCCACCCTACGCAGGTCTTTGGTCACGGTAGGAAAACACCAGGAAAAATGGAGCGTTCTCAGTCGGTGGTGGCGCCTTCACCGCAGGCCTGGCAGCCCTCGCCGGCGCCCCACGCGTACTGCCGGCGGCAGTTCGGGCAGAACACCCGGGCGTCCTCCTGGTCGCGGGCGATCTGCCAGCCGAGCAGCACCTGCAGCACGTCGTCCTCGGAGAGCCCCCAGGCCGCGTTCTGCTCGGCGGCCCGCTCCTGGGCGTCGGCCAGGGTCGGCCCCCAGACCTCGTCGACCCCGTCCACGGTCAGCCGTGAGTAGCGGATCTGGCCCTCGACGATCACCCGCGGGAAGTACCCGCCCTCGGTCGAGGACGGCGTCATGACCATCCCGTTGGGACGCTCGATCACCGGGATGACGACACACTGCCGAGCCCCCATCGGAAATCCTCACCTTCCCCGCCCAGAACACTCCTGGGGCAAGGTTCGCCCGGAAGCGCCCGGCCGGGCGACCGCCGATCGGGTGAAGGTCCGGCAAATCGCTCAAGGAGCGAAGGTGTCCAGCCGAAGGTCGGCGCGCTCAACCGTCCCGGTCAGCACCTCGATCACGGCCCGGGCGATCCCGTTCGGCGCGACCACACGCGATCCGGCCGACCAAGGGGCCTGATCGGCGGTGGGCCGACGGGTCACCGCGATGCACGGGGTGGCAACCGAAGAGGCCAGGTGCATCGGGTCGCCGAACTCTCCGAGATAGAGGTCGCTGCCGACCAACAGCGCCAGCATCGCCCGCACATGAGCCCGGCCGATCGCGCTGGCGAGCGGAATCGTCGGGGTAAGGGCGCGGATGAACTCGTCGGCGACGGCCTGGTCTGACGCGGGACCGAGCAGCACCACGCGGACCGGCACCCGGGCGTACACCTCGTTGATCGCGGCGGCGTAAGCGGTGGGCTCTTCCGCCCCTCCGAGGGTCACGGCGATTAAGGGCCCGGAAGTACCGATCAGAGACGAGAGCAGGCTGCGGGCACTCTCGTGGTCGGCGGGAGCGATCAGCGCCAGACCAGGAGCGTCGTAGGCGTCCGGGGTAATGGTCACGCCCATTGCCGTAGCCATTCGTTCGCTGTGCCGGAGCGGGTGGGCCCGCGGATCGCCGGAACCCACTCGGTCAGTGATCAGGTCGCGCTCCTCCACCTCACCCGCCGGGTCGAATCCGACAACGCGTACGGCAGCAGCACAGGCCACATAGCGAGCGCCGAAGTGTTCCTCGTCCCGACGCGGCAGCACGGCCAGATCGAACCGGCCCCGCAGCGGGCGGACCCGACGCAGCAGCCGCCGGGCGAAGCGCCAGCACCGGAGCTGGTCGAGCAGCGACCCCCGCCAGGGTCGGGCGCCGGGCCAGGCGATCACCTCGTCGACCAGCGAACCCCCACGCATGATGTCGCCCCGGGAACCGCGCATCACCAGGGTGATCCGCGCCTGCGGCCAGGCCGCGCGCACCGCGGTGAGCAGGGGCAGGGTCATCGCCAGGTCGCCGACCTCGTCGGTCCGGAGCACCAGCACCGACCGTGGGGGTACCTGGATCGCGCCGGGCTGGAAGAGCTTTGCGGGTGCCCACCTGGCCAAGGGAGAACTACGGGGATCGAGCGACTCCACCACCGGCGAGGACCGTTCGATCAGCCGCCGGAACAGCCGCGGCGAGAGCCGGCGGCGGGACCCCGGCCCGGGTTCCTGGGAACCACGGGCCGGGGGGAGGGCGGCGAGGTGAGTCGGCACCGTCCACTCCTCGGTAGCCGGGGCCGCCGGCTTGATCACAGCTGGGCGGGCAGCTTCGTCCGCAGGTCGATGGTCTTCAGGTCGGCGTCCACCATCAGCCGGGCCAGTTCCGGGGTGAGCACCTTGGGGGTCCAGCCGAGCTCGTCCCGGGCCTTGGTGGCGTCCCCGATCAGCGAGTCCACCTCGGACGGGCGCAGGTAGCGCTCGTCGAACCGGACGTACTTCTCCCAGTCCAGCTCCACGTGCTCGAACGCGAACTGCAGGAAATCCCGCACGCTGTAGGCGGTTCCGGTGGCCACCACGTAGTCGCTGGGCCGCTCGGCCTGCAGCATCAGCCACATCGCCTCGACGTAGTCCTTGGCGTAACCCCAGTCCCGCACCGAGTCCAGGTTGCCCATGTAGAGGTAGTCCTGCTTGCCGGCCACGATGTTGGAGACCGCCATCGAGATCTTCCGGGTCACGAACGTCTCGCCCCGGCGCGGGCTCTCGTGGTTGAACAGGATGCCGTTGGTGGCGAACATCCCGTACGCCTCCCGGTAGTTCCGGGTCATCCAGTACGCGTAGACCTTGGCCGCGCCGTACGGGCTGCGCGGCCAGAACGGGGTGTCCTCGTTCTGCGGCGGCGGCGTCGCCCCGAACATCTCCGAACTGCTGGCCTGGTAGTACCGGCACTCCAGGCCGATCATCCGGATCGCCTCCAGCAGCCGGGTCGAGCCGACCCCGGTGGACAGGCCGGTGAACTCCGGCTCGTCGAACGAGACCCGCACATGACTCTGCGCGGCCAGGTTGTAGACCTCGTTGGGCTGCACCTTCTCCAGCAGGGTGACCAGGCGCGAGCCGTCGGTCAGGTCGCCGTAGTGCAGGAAGAGGCGCGCCCGCGGATCGTGCGGGTCGATGTAGAGGTGATCGATCCGGTGGGTGTTGAACTGCGAGGCCCGGCGCACGATCCCGTGCACCTCGTACCCCTTCTCCAGCAGCAGCTCGGCCAGGTACGAGCCGTCCTGCCCGGTGATCCCGGTGATCAGCGCCTTCTTCGGAGTCTGCGACATGCCGCCCCTCGGGAATGGTGGCCGCGAGCCCGGCGGGCCCACTGCGTGGCCGGTTCTGTCCGTAACCGTAGCGTGATGACACAGTCACAGAGAGGCATTGGGGCAAGGTCCGGCGTTTGCCCGATGCGGTCGGCGCGCAGAGGACGACACGCCCCGCCAATGCACCGATAGTCACCGAACCGGCACGCAAAGTTTCTGCGCTCCGGTACCGTTCCGCATCATGACGACGATGCCGTCCCCTCCCTCCTCGGCAGACCTCTCCGTCCAGACCGACCGGCGGCTCACCCCGGACCAGAAGATCTACGTCGCCGGGCACCGCGGCCTGGCCGGATCGGCGTTCTGGCGGGCCCTGCAGCAGCGCGGGTTCGGCAACCTGGTCGGTGCCCCGTCGGCCGAACTGGACCTGCGGGACCGGGCCGCGACGATGGACTTCGTCTCCGCCCAGCGGCCGGACGTGATGGTGGTGGCGGCGGCCAAGGTCGGCGGGATCCTGGCCAACGACCGGTACCCGGCGGAGTTCCTCTCCGACAACCTCCGGATCCAGGTCAACCTGATGGACGCGGCCCGCGAGTTCGGCGTCGGGCGGCTGCTGTTCCTCGGTTCCTCGTGCATCTACCCGAAGTTCGCCGAGCAGCCGATCGCCGAGTCGGCGCTGCTCACCGGGGCCCTGGAGCCGACCAACGACGCCTACGCGATCGCCAAGATCGCCGGCATCCTGCAGGTCCAGTCGATCCGCAAGCAGTACGGCCTGCCCTACATCAGCGCGATGCCGACCAACCTCTACGGTCCCGGCGACAACTTCGACGCGACCAACTCGCACGTCCTGCCCGCCCTGATCCGCCGCTTCCACGAGGCCCGGCTGACCGGCGCCGACCAGGTGACGATCTGGGGCTCCGGCACTCCCCGCCGCGAGTTCCTGCACGTCGACGATCTGGCCTCGGCCCTGGTCTTCCTGCTCGAGCACTACGACTCGCCGGAGCCGATCAACGTCGGCACCGGTATCGACGTGACCATCCGGGAACTGGCCGAGACGATCGCGGACGTCGTGGGCTGGGAAGGACGCCTGGCGTTCGACACCTCCAAGCCGGACGGCACCCCGCGCAAGCTGCTCGACGTGTCCCGCCTGCGGGGCCTGGGCTGGGCGCCCTCGCTGTCGCTGCGGGACGGGGTGGAGAGCACGTACCGCTGGTTCACCCGCAACCTCGACACCGTCCGGATCGAGGACGGCCTGGTCGGGCTGCCGCGCTGAAATCCGGTTGATCCGGATGCCAGGATCGAGGGTATGGAGACCTCAGACCTGAGGCGTCACCTCGACGCCGAGTACGCCCGGTTCCGCGCGCTGATCCCGGCCGGCACCGACCTCACCACGGTCCGGGTGCCGTCCTGCCCGGAGTGGTCGCTGGACGACCTGGTGCAGCACCTCGGCGAGGTGTACCTGCACAAGGTGGACTGCATCCGGCTGAACGCCCGGCCGACCGAGGAGCCGGACCTGACCGGCCTGACCAGCGTGCAGGTGCTGGAGCGCGGCTTCGCGGAGCTGTCCACGATCTTCGACGAGCACTCCCCGAAGGACCCGGCCTGGACCTGGTTCGCGCCGGACCAGACGGTCGGGTTCTGGATCCGGCGGATGGCGCACGAGACCGCCGTGCACCGGTTCGACGCCGAACTGGCCGTGCACTCCCCCACCGAGATCGGGACCGAGCTGGCCGAGGACGGTCTGGACGAGGTGCTGGCCACCATGCTGGTGGCCGACATCGAGCCCTGGGAGTACGAGATCGGCCGGCCCGACATCGAGGTGCGGGCGCCCGGCCGGTCCTGGTTCGTGCACTTCGAAAAGGAGGCGCTGCGGGTCTCGGACGCCGGTGAGGCGGCCACGGTGATCCTCGGCGATCCGTCCGACCTGGAGCTCTGGCTCTACAACCGGATCACCGGCGACCACCTGACCTTCACCGGCGACCTGGTCGGGATGGGTGTGCTGAAGGATCTGATGACCGAGGCAACCAAATAGCGCAACGGGTGTTCACAGGTCGCCCGGCTCAAGCCCGGCCCCGGATCTCTCGATCCCTACGGCATGTCCCAGGTTCTGGTCGTCGAGGACGACCCCGACATCCGCAGGCTGCTCGAGATCCGGGTCGGGCGGATGGGTCACACCGTGGTCGGGGTGACCTCGGCGCAGGACGCCTGGGAGGCGATCCGGAACAACGGTGAACCGGACGTGATGGTGCTCGACATCGTCATGCACGGCACCTCGGGCATCGAACTGCTGCGCAAGCTGCGGGACCGGCCCGGGCTGGCCGAGCTGCCGGTGATCCTGCTGACCGCCCGGGACCTGGACGACGACGTGAAGGTGGCCCGTGAGCTGCACGCCGACCTGATGCAGAAGCCGATCGAGCTGGCCAGCCTCACCCGGGCACTGAACCGGGCCCTGGCCCCTACCTAGGAGTTCTGCTTGAGCACGTCGCCGACCGCCTGCTTCAGGTCGTCGGTCATCGCCACCGAGCCAATCCGGTTCAGGTGGTTGAAGTCCCAGTAGGCCAGCTGCCCGTCGATCAGCGGGCTGCAGGTGGTGCCGTCGCAGAGCCGGTCCCAGGAGTCGAAGACGGTCACCCCGGGCACCTGGCTGATCACGTCGAACTCCTGCTGCCGGGACTTGCCCTGGTAGTCCAGGACCGCCTGCTCGCTCTTGTCGCAGACGAAGTTCGCGTAACCCCCGCTGCACGCGGTCTGCCGGTTCATCGCCTGGGTGGCGTAGTTCGGCTCGTCCATCACGTAGATCACCGGGATCCCGGCCGCGACGAACTCTTTCAGCGCCGGCACCAGCTGGGCCGGCCACTTCCCGTCGACCTGGTAGCGGGCCAGCGCCCACTCGCCGATCACTACCGCGGCCGGCGGATCGTCACCCTTGGTCGCCCGGTCCAGCAGCGCCGAGGCCAGCTCCCCGCAGTTCGAGACCTCCCGGCTGGGCTGCGCGTCCCGCATGAACGGGCAGCTCGCGCCGGTCAGCGCCATCGTGCTGTAGCCGAGCTCGCGATCGGCCTGGATCAGGCCGGTGGAGATGGCCTCGGCGTGCGAGTCGCCGGCCAGCATGATCCAGCCCTTGGCGTTTGCCACGGTCGTCGTGCACTTGGCGAAGTCGGCCTGCTCGAAGGCCCGGTTGCGGACCAGGCAGCCGTTCTCCCGCCCGTAGGTCAGCTCGCCGACCTGGCCCGCGTAGGCCGCCGCGTTCGGGATCGCCCACGGCCCGGCGACCTGCAGGGTCACTGTGGCGACGACGACGAGACCGGCCGTCACCGCGCCGCCGAGATAGACCCGGGGCATCCGGATCGTTCCGTGCCGCAGCGGCTCCTCCACGAACCGGTAGCTCAGGTAGGCCGGGACCAGCGAGAACACGGCGGCGTAGACGGCCACGTGGGCCTGCTGCGGCCAGAGCAGATTGGCGAACACGATCATCGGCCAGTGCCAGAGGTAGATGCTGTACGACAGATCGCCGATGGTCACGAAGGGACGCGAGGAGAGAGTCCGCTTCACCGGTCCCCCGCCGAGCGTCCCGGCCAGGATGAGCAGGAAGGTCGCGGCCACCGGGATCAGGGCGGCGGTGCCCGGCCAGACGGTGGTGTCGTCGACGGTCAGATTGAGGACGATCAGGAGCAGCAGTCCGGTCACGCCCAGTCCCAGCGGGAGGAGCCGGCGGACGCGGGTCGGCAGCGGGCGGTCGGGAACGGCTCCCGGCCGGGTTCCGGAACGGCTGGCTCCGCGGGCCTCGCGGGCTCCGACCCAGACGGCCAGCAGCGCGCCGACGCCGAACTCCCAGGCCCGGGTCGGTGAGGAGTAGAAGGCCCAGTCCGAGACCGGGTAGGTGTGGATCCGGAAGCTGCCGAAGGAGAACCAGACCGAGACCGCGAAGCTGGCCGCGGTCAGTGCGCCGAGCGCGATCATCTGGCGCCGCACCCCGCTGCGGCCGAGCTTCCAGGTCAGCACCAGGAGCAGCGGGAAGACCAGGTAGAACTGCTCCTCCACGCTCAGGGACCAGACGTGCAGCAGCGGGTTCATCACCGCGCCGGCCGCGAAGTAGTCGCCGGTACTGCCGAGGATGTCGTAGTTACCCCACAGCAGGATCGCCGCCCGGGCGGTGCCCGCCGTGTTCGGCTGGGCCTGGATCGGCGCCTGGAACAGGAACGACAGCACCAGCACGGCGAGCAGCATCACCACCATCGCGGGCAGTAGTCGCCGAATCCGCCGTCCATAGAACCCGACGAAGGAGAGCCGGTCGGCCAGACGCAGCCGCTCGATCTGCCCGGTGATCACGAAACCGGAGATCACGAAGAAGACATCGACCCCGGCAAACCCTGCAGGGAGCGGCAGATTGGCGTGGTAGATCACCACCATCACCACCGCGATCGCCCGCAGGCCCTGAATATCGGCCCGCTGGGCGGTTTTTCGGATGGCTGCGGAACTGCGCACACTGAGGTCGGCGCGAGTGGTCGGCTCAGCAGTGCTCGTCATGATGCCCTATCGTGCCGAAAGAGCCTATGTCCCGCCTCCCGAACCGCCTGCCTCAGGGTGTTCGGACCATCACATCCAGCTAGAAGGCCAAGGTCAGACCGGCCACCGCCGCGCCGGGCCACTCGCCGATCTCGATCTACTCACGGTCACTTCACAGCCCCCTCCCCCAAAACCGTGCCGTGATCATGAACTTCCTCCCCCGTGATCATGGACTTCTTTCCCCGTGATCATGGACTTTCTCCCCCGTGATCATGGCCCCGAGCCCCGAGGGCCGGGAGGTGCCCTCACTCTTTCCCCGTGATCATGCAGTTCCGCCCCCGTGATCATGCAACGCCGCCAGGGGGCGGATGTGCATGATCGCGGGGGCGTTTCTGCATGATCACGAGGGAACTTGTGCATGATCACGGGGGCGCTAGTGCATGATCACGAAGGGTGGGGGGTTAGCTGTCCAGGGCGTGCCAGGCGGGGGCGCCGCCCTCGACGTGGACCACGTTGACGAAGCCGCGCCCGATCAGGTTCTGCGCGACCGGGCCGGAACCGTTGACCGAACCGCAGATCACCACGATCGGGGTCTCCAGCGAGGCCACCTCGACGTGCCGCTCGGGCGAGTCGAAGTCGAACTCGGCATCCAGGTTGTCGCGGTCGACGATGATCGCCCCATCGATCGGGCCGGTCTTCTCCCGGCCCCCCGGGCTGCGGGTGTCCAGCAGCACCGCTCCGGCCGCGACCCGCTCCCGGGCCTGCGCGGCGCTCACCAACGGCGCCTCGGGCAGTGCCTCGGCCACGGTCTCGACGTTCTCGCTCATGCTTTCTCTCCTGTTACTGAGGTTGGACCAGTGGGTGCTTCCCCCGTGACCACCGGTTTGTCCGGCAGGCTCGCCCACTGGGAGTAGGAACCGGGGTACAACGCGACCCGGTCGACATCGACGCCCGCCACGGCCAGGGCGAGCAGGTCGTGGGCGGCGGTGACCCCGGACCCGCAGTAGATGCCGACGTCCCGGCCACCGTCCACGCCCAGGCCCTTGAACTTGTCGGCCAGCACGGACGGAGCCGCCAAACGTCCTTCATCAGTGAGGTTCCCGACGGCCGGGGCGCTCACCGCCCCGGGAATGTGACCGGGCCGGGGGTCGACCGAGGCGACCGCGCCGGAATAGCGCTCGGCCGGGCGGGCGTCGAGCAGCAGGCCGCCGTCGGCGACGAACTGCTCCACCTCGTCCACCCCCAGGGTCGGCACCTGGCCCTCGCCGAGCGAGACATTGCCCTCGGGCGGGGTCGGCGCGTCACCGGTCGCCAGCGGCTGCCCGGCCTCTTTCCAGGCCCGCAGCCCGCCGTCGAGCAGGCGGATCGCCCCGTCGAACCCGGCCCAGCGCAGCAGCCACCAGGCCCGGGCCGCGGCCAGCAGCCCGGAGTCGTCGTAAAGCACCACGACGTCGCCGTCGTTCAGGCCCCAGGAGCGGGCGGCCCGCTGGAAGTCGGCCGGGTCGGGCAGCGGGTGCCGCCCCACCTCCGGGCCGGCCGGCGCGGCCAGCTCCTGGTCCAGGTCCACGAAGACGGCGCCCGGGATGTGGCCGGCGCGGAACTCCTCCGGCCCGGGCGGGCCGCCGAGCTTCCAGCGCACGTCGAGCAGCCGGGGAGTGCCGTTCTGCTGCAGGAGGAGCAGGTCTTCGACGGTAAGAAGGGGGCTCATACCCTCATGCTCTCGCTTTCTTGTCCATGATCACGGGGGAAGAAGTCCATGATCACGGAGGGTCGTTGGGGGTCAGGCGACGGGGAGGGGGGTGTCGGTGAGGATGTCGGCCAGTTTGCTGACGCCCGGCGGCAGTCCGGCCGCGGCCTGGGCCCCGAGGAGCCGCTGCACCCCCTCGTTCACCGGCGTGGGCACCCCGTGCAGCCGCCCCAGCTGGACGATCTCGCCGTTCAGGTAGTCCACCTCGCTGGACGCACCCCGGGCGAAACTCTGCCAGGTGGACGACCGTCCGCCGACGTGCCCCGGCACCTCCTCGACCACCAGGTGTGCGGGACTGGACTCGGCCACCGCGATGCCGGCCGCGGCGAACACCGCCCGGCCCTCGGCCACCAGCAACCCCCGGGCCTGCTCGCGCTCCTCGTCGGTCCCGATCAGCACGGTGAGCCCGTTCGCCAGGTTGACCAGCAGCTTCCGCGCCTTGTAGGACCGCACGTCCTCAACCAGGCCGACGTCGTACCCCGCGTCCCGGAAGTCCTGCACGTACTGTTCGGCGGCCACGTCCCGCCGTCCGAAATGCTCGTGCAACGGGGCGGACGAGGGATACCGGCCCAGCCAGGCGACCCCGATGATCGGGTACGACGGCGAAACCACCTCGCCCGGAGTCAGATAGCTGGCGGCCACGTTGATCGACACGCCGTACACCCGGGCGAACCGGCGCAGCGCGAGATCCTCGGTGGCCAGGCCGTTCTGGAAGGTGATCACCGGAAGGTCGGCGGCCAGCAGGGTGGGCTGCCCGTGCTCGTCCGAGACCGGCAGCCAGGACCAGCGGCTCAGCACCTCTTCCGTGTCCTGCACCTTGGTCGCCAGGACGAGCACGTCCTGGTAATCCAGCCGCAGCTCTTCCGGGCCGGCCACCACCGGGACCCGGATCTGCTCGGTGCTGCGCGGGCGGCGGACCGTGACCCCGTTCGCCCGGATCGCCTCCAGGTTGCGGCCTCTCGCGACCAGGACCACGGACTTACCGGCCAGCTCGAGCTGGGCGGCCAGCAGGGCGCCGATCGCCCCGGCTCCGACGATCACGTAGCGACTGGTCATGAACGGCTCACTTCGATCGGTTGCGGCACCACGGAATGACGCTGCCCGGCAATGGCACCCAGCAACTCCTGGGTGTACTCCGACTCCGGTTTCTCGAAAACCTGTGTGGTCGGCCCTTCCTCGACCAGCTTACCGCGCCGCAGCACGGCCACCCGGTGCGAGAGACCGGCCACCACGGCCAGGTCGTGCGAGACGAAAAGGTAGCTCAGGCCGAGATCCTTCTGCAATGTGGTCAGCAGGCCGAGGATCTGCTCCTGCACCCGCACGTCGAGCGCGGAGACCGGTTCGTCGAGCAGCAGCAGCTCTGGCTCCAGCGACAGCGCGCGAGCGATCGCCACTCGCTGCCGCTGCCCGCCGGAAAGTTCGGTCGGTAGCCGACCGGCGAACGAGCGGGGAAGGTCGACCGCGTCCAGCAATTCGTACACCCGGTTCCGACGCGACGTCCGGTCGCCCACCCGGAAGGAGACCAGCGGCTCGGCAATCGTCTGCTCTACGGTGAATTTCGGGTCCAGGGCGGAGAACGGATTCTGATGGACCAGCTGGAACCGCTTGCGCAGCGGTCGAACCTGCCGCCATCCCAGACCGGTGATGTCCTGACCGTCGAACTCGACCCGACCCTCCGTCGGGGTCAGCAACCCGAGCGCCACCCGCAGCGCAGTCGTCTTGCCAGATCCAGATTCACCCACCAGGCCAAGGGTTTGACCCTTTGGAACGCTGAAACTGACTCCGTCGAGCGCGCGGGCGGTCCGGCCACCAGGTAAGGCGTAGTCCTTGACCAGGCCTTCGACCCTCAGAATGGGGGACGCTGCAACGGTCGCCTCTCGCGGCTTCACCGAAAAGCCCGGCGCCGCGCGCAGCAGCTCCTTGGTGTACTCGGTCTGCGGAGCAACCAACACCGTTGCGGCCGGCCCGCTCTCGACCACGTCGCCGCTACGCATCACCAGCACCCGGTCGGCCCGGTCGGCCGCCACCCCGAGGTCGTGGGTGATCAGCAGCAGCGCGATACCCCGCTCGGTGACCAGCTGTTCCAGATGATCGAGGATCCGTTTCTGCACGGTCACGTCGAGCGCGCTGGTCGGCTCGTCCGCGATCAGCAGATCCGGCTTACCGGCCAGCGCCGCCGCGATCAGCACCCGCTGCCGCATCCCGCCGGAGAGCTCGTGCGGATACTGCCGGGCCCGCAGCTCCGGTTCGTCCAGTCCCGCGGCCCGGAGCGCCTCGAGCACCTCCGCGTCCACGCTCCGCTTCGGGACATCGGGCCGGCGCCGGACCGATTCGGCCACCTGCGGGCCGATCCGCCGGGTCGGGTTCAGCGTCACCGTCGGATCCTGCGGCACCAGGGCGACCACCCGGCCGCGCAGGTCCCGCAGGTCGCGCTCCCGCGCGCCGACCACCGGGCGCCCGGCCACGGTGATCGAACCGCCGGTCACCACGCCGGTTCCGGGCAGCAGCCCGAGCACGGCCGCGGCCAGGGTGCTCTTGCCGGAGCCGGACTCCCCCACCACGGCGACCGTCTCACCGGGCTCGATCCGCACCGAGACGTCGCGCACGGCCGGCACCGGGGGCCGGCGCCGGTGCGGCTGGTAGGCCACCGAGAGGCCGTCGATCTCAAGCACCGGGCGGGTCGTCATCGCTGGAGCTCCTCGAGGCTGCGGGAGATGTGGTTCAGACTGAAGACCATCAGCCCGACGAAGATCCCCGGCAGCAGGGTGAGCCACGGTGAGGTGATCAGGTAGCTGCGGCCCTGGGAGATCAGCGTGCCCCACTCGGCGGCCGGTGGGGCGGCACCGAAGCCGAGGAAGCTGAGGGCCGAGATCGCCAGGATGGCCACCCCGAAGTCGAGCACCGCCAGCACCAGCACCGGGCCCCAGCTGTTGGGCAGGATGTGCCGGACCAGCACCCGGGTCCAGGATGCGCCGCCGGTGCGGGCCGCCTCGATGTAGGGCAGCGACTTGATGCTCAGCACCCGGGCCCGGGTGATCCGGGCGAAGCCGGGCACGATCCCGACCCCCACCGCGACCGCGATCGGCAGCGTGCCGAACCCCAGCGCGGTGACGATGGTCAGGGCCAGCAGCAGCCGCGGGACGGCCAGCAGCACGTCGATCACCCGCATGATCACCGCGTCCGCCCAGCCGCCGAAGAACCCGGAGACCACCCCGAGGGCCAGGCCGGCGATCACCGCGATCACCACCGCGCCCAGGGTGGCCTGGATGGTCAGGGTGGAGCCGTGCAGCACCCGGCTGAACAGGTCCCGGCCGAGTTCGTCGGTGCCGAACCAGTGCTGGGCCGAGGGGGCCAGCAGCTTGTCCGAACCGGCCGTCGCGTCCGGGTCGTAGCTGGTGAACCAGCCCGGCACCACGGCCGAGACGAGCACGAAGGCCACGTACAGCCCGGCCAGGACGAGCCCGGGGCGGGCGGTCAGGAACGCCAGCCGCGACCCGACCGAAAGCCTCGGTTCGGCGACTGCTTCCGCCGCAACCGGCGTCCCCAGTTCTGGTGCCAGATCGATCGACATGACCAGCCTCCTACGAGACCCGGGGGGTGTGCGTGATCCGCGGGTCGAACAACGGGTACACGAGATCGATGACGAGATTGATCAGGACGAACGCGGTCGCGGCGACCACCACGATCGCCTGGACCAGCGGGACGTCCTGGGCCAGGACGGCCTGTTGGGCCAGCTGTCCCACGCCCTGCCGGGAGAACACCGTCTCGGCCACGACGGACTCGGTGACGGTGGCCCCGAGCAGCAGCCCGAGCAGGGTCAGAGCGGGCAGCAGGGCGTTGCGCAACGCGTGCCGGGCCTGCACGTACTGCCGGCTCAGGCCGCGTGCGACGGCGGTGGTGACGTACGGTTCGGCGAGCTGGTCGTCCAGGCTGCGGGTGAGCACCTGGGCGAGCATCGCCGCGGTCGGCACGGCCATCGTCACCGCGGGCAGCACCAGGCTGGAGAAGCCGGTCGTCCCGGTGGCCGGGAACCAGCCCAGGTCGAAGGCGAACACCTGGATCAGAAGCAGCCCGACGAAGAACGGCGGCAGCGAGACCCCCACCGCCGGAAGCCGGTTCAGCACCGTCTTGAGCCAGCGCAGCCGGACGTAGGCGGCCAGGTAGGCCAGGCCGCCGCCGAGCAGCAGAGCCAGCACGACCGCGGTGCCACCGAGGGCCAGGGTGGAGGGCAACCGCTCGGCGAGCAGGCCGCCGACCGGCCGGTGCAGCGAGATGGACTGGCCGAAATCACCGTGCAGCAGGCCGCCGAGATGGTCGAAATACTGCGTCAGCAGCGGCTTGTCCAGCCCGTACTGGGTCTTGGCGGCGGCCAGCTCGGCCGGGCTCAGCTCGTCCACCTGCACGTTGGCCGCGGCCAGCTGAAGGCTGACCGGGTCGCTGGGCAGCAGGTAGAGGATGCCGAAGGTGACCGTGTAGACGGCCCACAGCACCGCCACGGCCTGGAGCACCCGCCCGCTGACGTAACGCACCGCGGGGTGGACCCCCGACCCGCGCTGGGCGGGTCGGGGGATCACACCGGTGATCTCGGCCGTGGTCACTGACTGATCCAGATGTCGTTGGCCCGCAGGAAGGCCTCACTGGTCCAGGCGAAGCCGTGCACCTTGGACGCGACCCCGGCCGTCTGCACCCGCTCGTACAGCGGGAACATCACGCCCTGGTCGATGATTTCTTTCTGCAGATCGGCGTAGGCGGCGGCGCGCTTGGAGTCCCCGGCGGCGTTGAGACCGGCGGCGAACAGCTTGCTGATGTCCTGAGCGGTGTCACCGACCTGCGAGAGCTGGGCGGTGCCGGCCTGGCTGACCTTCGAGTCCAGCACCGAGCCGAGCACGCTCGGGTCGGCCCGGGTGTAGTAGGTGGCGAGCAGGTCGTACTGGCCCCCGGCGGCGGCCGCCTGGTACTGGGCCAGGGTGAGCACCTTCAGGTCGACCTTGATCCCGACCTGCTTCAGCTGGTCCTGCACGAGCTGGTCGCCGGGAGTGGAGGCCTGCAGCGGGATGGTCAGGGTCAGCGGCTTGCCGTCCTTGCTGCGGTAGCCGTCGGCCCCGGTGGTCCAGCCCGCTGCGTCGAGCAGCTTCTTGGCGCCCTCCGGGTCGTAGGCCAGGGCCGCCGAGGAGTCCGTGGCGTACGGCGTGGTGGAGTCGAACGGGCCGGTGACCACCGGGTAGTCGTCCCAGAAGATGGTGCTGGCGAAGCTCTTCCGGTCGATCGACTTCTGCAGCGCCTGGCGGACCTGCGGGTCGGCCAGGGGCTTGCCGGCGCTGGTGTTCGGGAAGTAGCTGTCGCTGATCCCGGGCAGCGCCCGCGACTCGATCTTGGCCCCGGTCGCCTCGATCACCTTCTGATCGGCCTCCGAGATCGGCAGGCGCGGCCAGGCGATGTCGATCGAGCCGCTGGTCAGGCTGCCGACCCGGACGCTGTCCTCCTTGATGTAGGAGACCGCGATGGCGTCCAGGTAGGCCGCGCCCTTGTTCTTCACCAGGTCCGAGGGCCAGGCGTAGTCATCGCGCCGGGTCAGGTGCGCCTCGGTGGCCGCGGTGTAGCTGTCCAGGGTGAACGCGCCGCTGCCGATCAGGCCCTTGCCGGTGCAGCGCACCTCGGGCGTCTCCTGGTAGGTCTTGGGGCTCAGGATCGCCATCGTGGTGGTCGAACTGGCCTGCAGGAAAGCGCTGTTCGGGCTGCTGAAGTCGACCTCCACGGTGTAGGGGTCGATCACCTTGCTCTCCTTGTAGCCGGCCGTGTAGGTCAGGCCCAGCAGCGACTTGGCGCCCAGCGCGTGGGTCGCGTCGTAGGCCGTCTTCACCGCGGCGGCGTCGAGCTTCTCACCGTCCGAGAAGGTCACGTCGTCGCGCAGTTTGAAGGTGAACTTGGTCGCGTCGGCGTTCACCGTCCAGCTCTTGGCCAGCCAGGGCACGATCTTCCCGGTCTCCGGGTCCTGGTCGGTCAGCGAGTCGGCGAACTGCCGGTTCAGCGAGCGGCTCTCAATCCAGTACACCTGGTTCGGGTCGATGCAGCCCTGGGCGTCGTCCCAGAAGGCGATCTTCAGCGTGCCGCCCTTGACCGGGGTGCCGGCGTCGGCGTCCGAGGCGGCCTTGGCCCCGCCGCCGCAGGCGCTCAGCAGGGCCAGGGCGGTGAGGGCGAGGAATGGACGGGTGAGTCTCACGGGCGTTTCTCCTTGGGTGCAAGCTCAGCGGGCGAGAGAAGCGCGGCCGGCGATCAGCAGGGCCGCGTCGTCCTGGGGCGGGTGCACCCTCGAACAGAGCACGTCGCGCAGGTGCCGTTCGAGTGGGTTGTGCCTGGTCAGCGCCGGGTTTCCGAGGGCAGCGACGGCGGTCTGGACGGCGGTGACGGCGCTGCGGGTGGCGATCAGCTTGGCCGCCAGGACCCGGCGCTGGGCGGCGGGGTCCCCGGCGTCGACCCGGTGGGCCAGGCCGAGCAGCACTTCCTCGGCCTGGATCAGCTGGACCTCGATCTCCCCGGCCACGCTCTGGATCCGCTCGGTGGTGGCGATCGGCCGGCCCAGCGAGGTGGGGATCCGCTCGTTGGCGAACTTCACGAAGAACGCCTGCGCGGCCCGGGCCACCCCGACGTAGAGCGCGGCCAGGCCGAGGCCGAGGCTGCCGGGAACGTCGGTGCGCTGCTGCGACAACGGCACCCCGCGGAAGTTCTCCTCCGGCACGAAGACGTCGGTGTAGACCACGTCGTGAGTGCTGGTGGCCCGGAGCCCGAGATGGTCCCAGGTGCGGATGATCTCGATGCCCTCCGCGGAGGCGGGCACCACGGCGTGGGCCAGCAGCGGGTCGTCGTCCGGGTCGGTGGAGGTGGTGGCCCAGACCAGGTGGTAGGCCAGCCCTTCCGATCCGGTGGCGAAACCCTTGCGGCCGTTGAGGATCCAGCCGCCGTCCACCTTCTTCACGGTGGTCGCCGGCAGGCCGCCCCGGGCCGGGGCACCCCACTCGGGTTCGGCCCGGATCGCGTTCAGCAGCACCGGCCGGTCCCGCGAGTCGGCCACCACCTGGCGGTAGACCGCTTCCGGCCACCACGGCGCGATCCCCTGAGCCTGGTGCTGGAACACCGTCATCGCGGTCAGCAGGGCCACCGACGGGTCGCCCTGGCCGAGCGCCTCGAGCAACCGCACGGTGTCGACCGCGCTGAGCGGAGTTCCCCCGTAGGCGGATCCGATTCCGGCCCGGAGCAGACCGGCCTCGTGCACGATCTGGATCCCCGCCCACGGGAAGGCTCCCGTACGGTCGTTCTCCTCCGCTCCCGCAGCCAGCTTCCGCGTGACCTCGGCGAGGGAAGCGTCCTCAATCGAAGTTTTCGGAAGGACGTTCTCGAGCTGCGCGGTCACGACGTCACCAGGCCGCTGTTCTCCAGCGGGTCCTGCCGGACCACGGTGCCCCGTTCGCCGGTCGCCTCGCGGTGCGCAAGCTCCTGCCGAACCAGGGGAATCAGGTAGCGGCCGTAGTCCACCGCGTCGTTCAGGTTATCGTAGCCGCGGATCGAGATCAGGTCGGCGCCGAGGTCGATGTAGTCGAGGATCGCGGCGGCGACCGTCTCGTAGCTGCCGACCAGAGCAGTGGACGCCCCGGCGGCACCGGTCGCGGTGGCGGTCGGGGTCCACAGCGCACGGTCGTGTAGGTCCTTCTTGGAGGCGATGTCCAGCAACCGCTGCGAGCCCACGTTGGCCGGCCCGTCCGGACCGTTCCAGTTCTTCACCTGCGACCACAACGACTTACCGCCCGTTGCGCCGCCTTTCAGGATGTCCAGCGTGCGGTGCGCCTTCTCCCAGGCCAGCTCCTCGGTCGGGGCGATGATCGGGCGGAAGGTGACCCAGGTCCGCGGCACGTCGGTCCGGCCGGCCTTGCGCGCCTCCTCGGTGAACCGGCTGATCTGCTGGGCGGTCTCGGCCAGCGGCTCACCCCAGAGCCCGAAGATGTCGCCGAGCGCCCCGCCGACCCGGTACGCCTCGTCCGACGAGCCGCCGACGCTGACCGGGATGGTGCCGTTCACCGGGCGCACCCGGGAGACGAAATCCTTAAACTGGTAGTACTTCCCGTCGTGGTCGAACGGCTCGGTCTCGGTCCAGACCCGGCGCAGGATGCGGATGTACTCCTCTTCCCGCTCGTACCGGCCGGCCTTGTCCAGGGTGTCGCCCTCGCGCAGCTGCTCGCGGTCGCTGCCGCCGGCGATGAAGTGCACCACCGCGCGGCCCTCGGAGAGCTGGTCGAGGGTGGCCAGCGCCTTGGCCGCGACGGTCGGGTAGTGGGTGTTCGGCCGCAGCGCGACGATCGGCTTGATCCGCTCGGTGTACTGGGTGAGCGCGGTGGCGACGGCGAACTGGTCGTGCCCGGGCGAGCCGTAGGGCACCAGCGTGTAGTCGAACCCGCCGTCCTCCAGGAGACGCGAGTACCGGCGCAGGTAGGGGACGTCGATGTCGAACCGGGCCAGGCGGTTGATCTCGTTGGCCGGGTTGACGTTGATGGCGCTGATGAACTCGACCGCGTGTCCAGTCATGGGAACCGTCTCCAGGTAAGCGTGGATACCCGTGCGTCAGCGCACCACCACCCGAAACGGGCTGGCGGCGTGCGGGTCACGGGGCCGTACGGAGGGGGAGCTTCGGTGCGAGGAGCGAAACCGGTTGTGGATCAAACGCGATCAGGGGCGACAACAAAGACCGGTGCGGGTACCGCCCGCTGCCGTGATCCACCGTTCCATGACGATTACTCTACCTACCTGATAGAGATTGTCCATACCTAGTTTCGCCGCTGTCGAAACTCACCTTTGGTCAAGGGAGGACGGCGGGCCGGACCTCTCCGTCCTTACGCATCTCGTCCGCCAGCGGTCCCGGCAGGCTCAGGTGGTAGCCCTGTCCGAATTGCACCCGCAGGCCGCGCAGGCAGCTCAGTTCGGGTGCAGTCTCGATGCCTTCCGCAATCACGCTGCTGCCGATCTTCTGGGCGAACGCGGCCAGCGCCCCGGCCAGGGCGCGCTTGGCCGGATCGGTGTCAATGCCGCGGACCAGTGAGATGTCCAGCTTGATGAAGTCCGGCACCAGGGTCAGCACGTGCCGCATGCTGGCGAAGCCGGCCCCGGCGTCGTCCACCGCGATCCGCATGCCGCGCTCCCGCCACGGCCGCAGCACCTCGTTCAGCGCGTCGTAGTCGTCGACCGCCTCGTGCTCGGTGATCTCGATGACGATGCTGCGCAGCGGCAGCGCGGTGACCAGGCGACCGAAGGCGGGCGAGACCAGGGTGCGCGGCGAGACGTTGATCCCGAGGAAGCCGCGCAGGGCGGGCAGGATGGTCAGGGCGTTGCGGACGGCGGCCAGTTCCAGCTCCAGGCCGACCCCGGCCCGGGTGGCCGAGGTGAACCATTCGTCCGGGCGGCCGCTACCGGCCGGGAACCGGCTGAGTGCCTCGACCCCGACCGTGGACAGGCCGTCGAGTGCGTGCACGGCCTGGAACACCACGCCCGGCCCGCCGTTGGCCATCAGCCGGTCCATCCGGTCGAGCATCTTGTGCCGGTCCTGCTCGGTCCGGTCCTCGATGTCGACCAGGTCCATCACCACGGTCCCGATGGCGCGCAGCACCTCGGCGTCGCGCTCGCGCAGGGCGTCGTCCGGGTGCGCGGACCAGGTGCCGAGCGAGCCGTAGAGCCGGCCGTCGCGGCGCTGCAGCGGCACTCCGACGTGCGCCCCGATCGCCAGCCGGCGGGTCATCGGCAGCGCCCGGGCCAGCGGGTCCTTGCTGGTGTCGGGGATGACGGCGTTCATCCGGCCGTCCACGATCGCCTTGCTGTAGGTGTCGTCGAGCCGCTGGAAGTCGCCGACCGCGAGCGGCACCGCGCCCGAGGTGACCAGATTGCGAACTCGCTGCTGCCCCGTCGTCCCCTCAAACGTCCCTAAGTAGGCGACCTCCATGCCCAACTGGTCCTTGGCCAGCTGGAGCAGCGCGTCGACGCTGGTGAGCCGACGGGGCTGGGTGTCCGGGGACTTGTCGGCCAGCGCCGCCCCAGCGGCTGCCACGCTCGCGGCCGCTTCCTCCGGGGTCTGCTGGTTCTCCACCTCAAGTTCGGTGCGGGGTTCCGGGATCGGCGGCGTGACGACCTTCTTGGCTGCCTCCCGCTTCCGACGCGGCCGACGGCGTTCCGGCCCGGTGTAGGGCTGCTGCTTGCTCCGGTGCCCGACCGGCGTCGGGCGCTCGGGCTGGGTCTCCCCCGTGCTCTGACGGGGAATCAGCCGACCGGCCGCCTGCAGCTTGTCCGCGTACATCTCCACATCAGCGGCCCGCCAGGCGGCCTGCAGACCGGTGTTGCTACGACGCTGGCCGATCCCGAAGGATGCGGTGATGCCCGCCGCGGTCAGCGCCGCACGCAGATCCCCGAGCACGGTCACCGCCTCGGCCGCGGTGGTTTCCGGCATCAGCACGCCGAACTCGTCGCCGCCGATCCGGGCGACGAAGTCGACCGAGCGCATCCGCCCGGCCAGCACGGCCGCGGTGGTGACCAGCACGTCGTCCCCACCGCTGTGCCCGGATCCGCTGTTCACCCGGCGCAGGCCGTCGATGTCGAGCACCAGCACCGCCGCGGAGCTGGCGTAACGGGCGGCCCGGGCGTCTTCCGCGCGCAGCGCGTCGTCCCAAGCCCGGCGGTTGGCCAGGCCGGTGAGCAGGTCGGTGTATTCGGCCATCGGGATGTGCTCCCGGCGGTGCTTCTGCTGCGCCGACAGCTCGTGCCCGAGCAGGGCGCCGAGCAGCGCCGCCTGGCGGCGGGCGGCGGGCAGGTGACGCTCCAGATCGGGGATCGCCCGGGTGCTGATCCCGGTCAGCGCGCCCAGCATCTTTCCCTCGGGAGAGCGCAGCGGCACCATCAGGCCGGCGATCACCGGGGGCTGGATGGTGGCGGTGGCCCGGGCCAGGTAGTCGTTGTCGACCACGTCCGGAACCGCTTCCGGCCGCCCCCACTCCACCACCTGGCACAGGTAGGAGTCGGCCCAGGGCACGGTCAGCCCGTCCGAGAAGCCGAACACCTCGTCGTTGGTCAGCATGATGATCAGGTCGTCGTCGTCCCGGCGCAGGATCGACCAGGTGTCCAGGCCGATCCAGGTGCGCAGGTCCGACAGCACGCCCTGGGCCGCGGTCACGAAGTCCACTCCCGTTTCCGCCACCTGAAGCTGCCCTTCGTTCTCCGGCCCCGACTCCGCGAACTCCCATCGGCCGTAACCGGGTCGATCCTGAGCGCTTACCCGGTTTTTCCGGTGCGGGTGGTGGTGACCACGTTCGCGGCGATCACCATGGCCACCCCCAGCCACTCGCGGGCGTTGAGCAGCTCCCCGAGCAGCACGATGCCGACCAGCGAGGCGAGCACCGGGTTGACGCTCATGAAGACGCCGAAGAACTGCGCTGGTACCCGCCGCAGCATCATCAGGTCGCAGGCGTAGGGCACGACCGAGGAGCCGATCCCGGCGCCGATCGCGGCCAGAAGGGCTGGCCCGGTGAACCTTTGCTGCGCGATGAGGAAGATCAGCACCGGGGACGAGAGCAGCACGGCCACGGTGGATGCGGCGGCGGGCGCCTGGAGCCCGGGCAACCGCGCCCCGACCTCAGCGTTCAGCAGGATGTAGGCCGCCCAGCAGACCGCCCCGACCAGCCCCATCCCGATGCCGAAGTAGTCGCTGCTCGGCCCGGGCGCCACCAGCACCACCACCCCCGATCCGGCGAAAACCGCGCAGAACGCGTCCACCCGGGTGCGGGACCGGGCCAGCGCCACGCTCAGCGGGCCGAGGAACTCCAGGGTGACGGCCAACCCCAGGCCGATCCGGTCGATCGCGGTGTAGAGGCCCAGGTTCATCACCGCGAACACCACGCCGAGGGCCAGGGTGGGCCACCACTGCCGCCAGGTGAAGCGGTGCATCGGCGGACGGGCCACCGGCAGCAGCACGCAGGCCGCCACCAATTGCCGCACCGCCACCACCCCGGCCGGGCCGATGGCCCCGAACGCATGCGCGCCCACGGCCGCGCCGACCTGGCTGCTGGTGCCGCTGAACAGCATGGTCGCGATCGAGACGGGCAACCCGCCGCGCCCCCGGAACCCGGCCCGGGACGGCTGAGCACCAGCTGCGCCCGAGACCGGCGAATCCGGCGCGCCAACCACCGGCGGACCGACGGGAGCAGGCCCGGCCGCGCCCGGCCCCCACCCCTCGTTCGTGATCATGGACTTTCTCCCTCGTGATCATGGAGTTCGCATTCGCGTCGGGGCGGACCCCCGGCGGCAGGCCCAGCCACCCAGAGCCACTTGGGCGCCACTGTGCGACGCCCCCGGGTGATTCCAGAAATGCACGCCCTCGGGGATTCATACGCTGTGCTCATGAGTCTGGAGCTGCGTCAGCTGCGCTGCCTGGTCGCGGTGGCCGACAACGGCACCTTCACCGACGCCGCGATCGAGCTGGGGGTGTCCCAGGCGGCGGTGTCCCGAACCGTCGCCGCCCTGGAGGCCGAGCTCGGGGTGGTCCTGCTGCGGCGCACCACCCGCCGGGTCGAGGCGTCCCCGGTCGGCCTGACCGTGATCGCCCGGGCCCGGCGGATCCTGGCCGAGGTGAGCGAGCTGCACCGCGCCGTCGACCAGACCCGCTCCGTGCTGCGGCTGGGTTATGCCTGGTCAGCGCTGGGGCGGCACACCGTGACGCTGCAGCGCGGCTGGGCCGCCCGGCACCCGGGCACCCGGTTGCTGCTGGTCCAGGCCAACACGCCGAGCGCCGGGCTGAACGAGGGCCTGGCCGAGATCGCGGTGGTCCGCCGCCGGCCCTCGGACCCGCGCTTCGCCTCGGCCCTGATCGGCACCGAGGCGCGGTACGCGGCCGTCCCCACCGACGACCCCTGGGCCCGCCGCCGGTTCGTCCGACTGGGTGATTTTGCCGGGCGGACGATCTCGGTGGATCAGCGCACCGGCACCACGACGCCGGATCTGTGGCCGGCCGGGGCAGGTCCGGCCGAGATCGTGGACTCGCACTCGGTGGACGACTGGCTGACCATGATCGCCGCCGGTCAGGCCGTGGGGATGACGTCGGAGGCGACGATGGCGCAGTACCCGCGGCCGGGCATCGTCTACCGGCCGGTGCGGGACACCGAGCGGTTGTCGGTGTGGCTGGTCTGGTGGAAGGACGAGGAGCCGCCGCTGACGCAGGAACTGGTGGGCCTGGCCCGGGAGCTCTACTCCTTACCCCGCTGACACCTCGGAAACCGCCGGTGCCCCCGAAACCGGCTCGCGAGCGTCCTTACTTTGCAACGAATTCCACCACCGCGCCACGAACCACTGCCCCGCAATAACCAGAAGCATGATCCCCAGCGCAACGATGCCGTCCAGCCACCAATGGTTCGCCGTGCCGGCCACGACCAGCACGGTGATCACCAAATGCAGCGCCCCAATACAGCGCAGCGGGCCGTGGCCGAGCTTGGTGACGTACCAGCACACGATCCCGGCCCAGGCGACGTGCACAGACGGCATGGCGGTCAGCTGCGACGCAACGCCGGTCGCGTACTCCCCGTAGACCGACTGCCCGTACCTAAGTGCGGTGTCCACGTAGCCGGTGTTCGGCAGCAGGCGGGGTGGGGCGACCGGAATCGCCTGCACCACAAGGCAGATCAACGTGGTGCCGACGATCGTGTTACGGACCGTGCGGAACGCGGGCCGACGGCGCCACCAGACCCAGACCAGGAACAGCGCCATGCCGTTCAGGTGGGCGAACGCGTAGTACGTGTTCATGCTGCGGACCAGCCACTCGTGCGGCAGGAGCAGTTCCTGGAACTTGAGCTCGTCCGGCAGGTGGATGGTGTGCTGGAAGTTCTGTACCCAGCGGGCGTGAACGTAGGCACCGTCGACGTGGGTACGCACGAACCGGCCGATGTACTGCCAGATCCCGAGCAGGGTCATCACCACGGCGAACTCGCGGGCGAACGACCGGACGACCTCGGCGAATCCGCTGCGGGGGGCCAGCGAGAGGGCACCCCAGAGGCCGGCCAGGAGCACCGCGCAGGTGATCGAGAGCTGCCAGCTCGGGTGTAGGTAGGTCATCGGGTACGGCCCACAGGCAGCACGAACATGGAGGTCACCTTACGTCCGGCCCGACGGACGGGCGAAGACCGGGCAATTCATCCTACGAATCGCCGTAGAGTGGGTTCCTGTGACGACGACCGAGCCCACCGCCAGCCCCGTCGTCCGTAAGGTCCGCCTGAACCTGCTGGTCCTGGCCGGGGTGCTGCTGGTCTCGGTGACCATGCGGGCGCCGATCATCGCGGTCGCCCCGGCGCTCACCGACATCAAGCACGACCTCGGCATCGGCAGCGCCACCGCCGGCCTGCTGACCACGATCCCGGTGATCTGTTTCGGCCTGGCCACCCCGCTCGTGCTGCTGCTGACCCGGCGCTCGGGGATCAACCAGGCCGTCCTCATCGCCCTCGGCGTGACCCTGGCCGGGATCCTGCTGCGCTCGGCCGGCGGGCTGGCCGCCGCCCTGGCCGGGACCCTGGTGCTCGGACTGGGCATCACGGTGGCCAACGTCGTCGTGCCGGTGATCATCGGCCGGGACTTCGCCGGGCGCACCACTCAGGTCACCGGCTTCTACTCGGCCGCGCTGAATCTGGGGTCGATGGCCGCGACCACCCTCGGCGCCCCGCTGACCGGCTGGCTGACCTGGCGCTGGGCCCTGGCCGCCTGGGGTCTGGTGGTGCTGGCGGCGGCCCTGCTCTGGATCCGGGCCACCCCGGCCACCCAGGAAATCCCGCTGCCGCAGCAGGCCCCCCAGGCCGTCCCGGCCGGCCCGCTCTGGCGCCGCCGGCTGGTGGTGGGCATGATCCTGGCCTTCGCCGGGCAGTCGTTCAGCTATTACGGCGTCACCACCTGGCTGCCCACCCTGCTCGCCGACGAGCGCGGCCTGAGCGCCTCCGCGGCCGGCGGCAGCTCCTCGTTCTTCCAGGCCGTGGCCCTGGTCGCGGCCTTCGGCCTGCCGATGCTGATGCATCGCGGGCTGTCCGCCCGGTCCGCGCTGCTGCTGGTCTGCGCCTGCTGGATCAGCCTGCCGCTGGGTCTGGCCTTCGCCCCGGCGCTGTGGGTGCTCTGGTCCTGCCTGGGCGGGTTCGCCCAGGGCGGCGGCTTCACGGTGATCTTCAGCGTGGTGGTGGCCCGGGCGGTGAGCCAGGACGACGCCCGGCGGATGTCGGCGGCGGTCCAGGGCGTCGGCTACACCCTGGGCGCGCTCGGCCCGATCATCGTCGGGGCGGTGCATTCGGCCACCGGCAGCTGGACCGCGCCGATGCTGGTGATCGCCGCAATGATCGTGGTGATGGCGATGGGCGGGGCGGCGGCCATCGGCGCCTGACAGGATTGCTCCTGACCAACGCCGCGCACCGTTCGACCGGAGGGTCGATGAACCTCGAGAAAGTGATCTTCGGTTTCTTCGTCCTGCTGGCGGCGACGCTGAACTTCGGCTTCTTCATCGGTGACCTCGCCGACGCCGACCTGCACAGCGAGTACGAGCTCTACGCGGCGGTGGTGGTCAGCCTGATCACCACGGTGCTGAAGTTCGGCGACCGGACCCAGATCGGCGCGGTGCACCTGGCCACCAGCCTGGTCGCCGACCTGCAGCTGGTGGCCGCCTCGGTGGTCTGGGTGTACTGCGACCACGTCTCCAGCCGCGGGCTGGACGAGCACGCGATGGCCAGCATCGTGTCGCTGTCCGGGGGCGCCCTGCTGGCCAACCTGGTGTCGGTCGTGCTGCTGGTGATCGAGACCGTGTCGTTCCACCGCCGCTGATGCACCCGCCCGAGCGACCCCGCTCCGACCAGGAGCGCTGGCACGACCGGCACCCGGGACGCCGGCCGGGGGCGCGCACCCGCAAACCCGGCGAGCCGCTGGAACCCGCCTCGCTGGACCCGGATCGCCGGAAACGGGCCAACGAGCGGATCACCGGGGCCGGCCGGCGCACCGCGCTGGCCCGGTTCCGGCAGGCCGGGGACCTGCCCGGGCCGGCCGGCGGCCCGCTCAGCTCGCGCGGCACGGACAGCGGCTCGGCGCCGATCTTCCTGATGATGCGCCGGATGCGGGTGCCGCTGATCGTCCTGATCATCATCTTCGGGTTCACCACGATCGGCCTGGCCCTGGCCCCGGGCGAGACCCCGGACGGTCAGCCGCACCGGATGGGCCTGTTCAACGCGTTCTACGTGATGAGTTACACGGCCAGCACGATCGGGTTCGGCGAGATCCCCTACCCGTTCACCACTCAGCAGCGGATGTGGATGACGGTCAGCATCTACCTGACCGTCGTCGGCTGGGCGTACACCATCGGTACCCTGCTCTCCCTGCTGCAGGACCGCGCCTTCCGGACCGCGCTGGACATGCGCCGGTTCACCCGCCGGGTGCAGCGGATGAGCGAGCCGTTCCTGCTGATCGCCGGGTACGGGGACACCGGGCAGCGGCTCGGCCGGGCCTGGGACCAGCTCGGCCGCAGCTTCGTGGCGGTCGACGCGCAGCCCACGAAGATCGAGTCGCTGGACGTCGACCAGTACTTCGCCGACCCGCCGGGCCTGACCGCGGACGCCGCCAACCCGTTCAACCTCAAGCTCGCCGGGCTGAAGAACCCGCACTGCCAGGCCGTTCTCGCGCTGACCGACAACGACGAGGTGAACCTGGCGATCACCATGTCGGCGGCGCTGCTGCGCCCGGACCTGCCGGTGATCGCGCGGGCGGTCTCGGCCCCGGTGGAGGACCGGATGCTGGCCTGGGGCACGCCCACAGTGATCAACCCGTTCGACCGGTTCGGCGACCACCTGCGGATGGCGCTGCGCTCCCCCGCCTCGTTCCGGCTCTACTCCTGGCTGGAGGCCGGCCCCGGCTCCGAGCAGCCCCCGCCCAGTTCGCCGCCGGCCAAGGGGCTGTGGATCGTCTGCGGCTACGGCCGGTTCGGCCAGGAGGTGGTCGGTGACCTGCTCGCCGAGGGCCTGGACGTGGTGGTGATCGAGCCGGACCCGCCGTCCGAGGAGTACCTGGCGGCCGAGCTCGACCGGCCGGTCGAGCGGCTGCCCCGGGTGATCCGCGGCGAGGGCTCGGAACCCGAGGTGATGAACGAGGCCGGGATCGACCACGCGGTCGGGTTCGTCGCCGGCACCGACAACGACACCACCAACCTGTCGCTGATCGCGGCCGCCCGGATGCGCAACGGCGAGCTCTACGTGGCCGCCCGGCAGAACCGGCCGAGCAACCAGTCGCTGTTCACCGCCATGCATCTGGACCTGCTGCTGGTGCCCGCCGACATCGTCGCCCGGGAGGCCTACGCCCGGCTGTCCACCCCGCTGCTCTGGCGCTTCCTGGAGGAGATGCCGCAGCGCGGCGAGCCCGAGGCGCTCGACCTGATCCACCGGATCCAGGATCGGTGCGGACAGTTCATGAAGGACGTCTGGAACCTGGAACTGACCGAGTGGGAGGCGCCCGCTCTGGTCGGGTACCTGGATCCGGACTCGCTGACCGCGCCGATGCGGCTGCGGCTCGGGCTGCCGGAGCAGCCGGTCCCGCTGACCATCGGCGATCTGTTCCGCGACCCGGACGACCGGGACGACCGGCTGCCGGTGGTGCCGCTCATGCTGTTGCGGGACGGCGAGGCCACGATCGCCCCGGACGACCGCACCGAGCTCCGCCTGGACGACGAGGTCCTGGTCGCCGGCACCCGGATGGCCCGGCGCGAACTGCAGACCACGCTGCTCAGCGAGGGCACCGCGCAGTACGTGGTGACCGGCACCCGGATGCCGGAGAGCTGGATCTGGCGGCGGCTGGCCGGCCGCCGCCTTCCTCAGTAGGCCAGTGAGCCGGTGAGCCCTAGGCGCTGGGCAGCTTGGCGATCTTCTCGATCACCGCGGTGGTCGAGATCGAGGGGGTGCGGGGCAGGTAGACCACCTCGCAGTACTCCTTGATCCAGTCGAAGCGCCCGGCCCAGTCGTCGCCCATCACCAGCAGATCCGCCTGGAACTGCTGCACGTACTCGGCCTTGAGCTCCAGCGACTCCTCGATGAAGACCTCGTCGACCACCTCGAGCGCGCGGATCAGCGCGGCCCGCTCGGTCTCACTGAAGATCGGGTTGCGCCCCTTCTTGCTCATGTTCAGCGCATCCGAGGAGACCCCGACGACCAGCCGGTCGCCGTGCTGGCGGGCCCGCTCGAGGATCCGCAGGTGGCCGATGTGCAGGACATCGAAGGTGCCGAAGGTGATCACGGTGGTCATGGGGCGGGCTCCATCGCAGACGCAGGGACACCTCGCGTTCAATCAGATGGCCGAGCCGTGAACGAGGTATGTCCGGTGAGCGAACTATTGTGCCTCATGGGAAAGCGCCCCGGCGCCGCCTGCAGGTGCCGCCCGGCGAAGGCCCGGTGAGACTGGGGCCATGCCACCAACAGTCCTGGTCACCGGCGCTTCCGGCTTCATCGGCTCGCACCTGGCCGAGCGCCTCGAACAGGAGGGTCACACCGTCCGGGCGATGACCCGCACCCCCGACCACTACACCGGCGCCGGCCAGCCTGTCTTCGGCGACGTCGGCGATGCTGACAGCCTGGCCACCGCGATGGAGGGCTGCGACGCGGCCTACTACCTGGTGCACTCGCTGGAGTCCGAGGACTTCGAGCAGAAGGACGCGGACGCGGCGCTGAACTTCGGTGCAGCGGCGAAGCAGGCCGGCCTGGAACGGATCATCTACCTGGGCGGCCTGGGTCAGGACGACGGCGAGCTCTCGCCGCACCTGCGCTCGCGCCGGCAGGTCGAGCAGTTGCTACCCCTGGCCGGAGTGCCGGTGACGGTGTTGCGGGCGGCCGTGGTGGTCGGCCACGGCGGGATCAGCTGGGAGATCACCCGGCAGCTGGTCGATCACCTGCCGGCCATGGTCACCCCGCACTGGGTGAACACCAAGACCCAGCCGATCGCGCTTCCCGACGTGATCCGCTACCTGGCCGGCGTGCTGGAACCGGAGGCGGCCCGCGGGCGGGTGTTCGAGATCGGCGGGCCGGAGGTGCTGCGCTACAAGGACATGCTGGCCCGGGCCGCGAAGATCATGGGCAAGCGGCTGCCGAACCTCACCGTGCCGCTGCTCACCCCCGGCCTCTCCTCGCAGTGGCTGGCCCTGGTCACCGACGTGGACGCGGCCACCGGGCGGAACCTGATCGACTCGATGATCAACGAGGTGGTGGTGCACGACCACTCGATCGAGGAGATCGTGCCCGGGCCGACCATCGGGTACGACGAGTCGGTCCGCCTCGCGCTGGCCGATCGCCACAAGGCCGAGCAAGCGGCCGGTCAGAAGGCCGAGCAGTCCTGAACCCGATGCGCCCCACCCGTTCCGGCGTCGAGGCCCGGGCCAGCCGCCGGCTGGAGAAGTTCGCCGCGCAGAGCCTGCGCCGCACCGCGACCGGCCGGGCGGTGGAGAACCTGCTGCGCTCGTCCCTGATCGAACGCGTCCCGCGCGATCACACGGAACCGGACGCGCGGTTCCATCGCCGCCGCATCGTCACCGCGATCACCCTGGTGATCGGGGCCGTCCTGCTCGGGATCTCGCTGGCGATCGAGCCCGGCGATCCCAAGTTCTACCTCCTGACCCTGCTGGTGGCGGTGACCTGGACGGTCGGGGGCCTGGTTTCCGGGCCCCTGCACCTGGGGTGGACGTCCTACCGAGGTGCCCTCCGGCGTCCTGTGCTCAACGGGATCGTGCTGGGTCTGGTGGCGGGGGCGATCTTCGTGGCCGGGGCGCTGGTGGTCCGCGAGATCCCCCCGCTGCGTGATTTCGTGGCCCATGTCCTGGCCCACGAGCGGGAGGGGTCGGCGCTGCTGATCGGGATCGTCACGGTGCTGAACGGCCTGGCCGAGGAGGTGTTCTTCCGCGGGGCCCTGTTCGCCGCGATCGGCCGGCGGCACCCGGTGCTGGTCTCGACGCTGATCTACGCCGTGGCCACGATCGCCACCCAGAACCCGATGCTGGTCTTCGCGGCCCTGCTGCTGGGCGCCGTGCTCGGCCTGGAGCGCCGGGCGACCGGCGGGATCCTGGCCCCGATGGCCACCCACGCGACCTGGTCGCTGGTGATGCTGGTGACTCTCCCGCCCTTGTTCCCCTCCTGACTCTCCGTAATTCAAGGCCACCTTTTGAGCGAAGCCTGGTACTAAGCGTCACCAATTTGGCTCCCCTGCCGCTGGACACCATCACTGTGCGCACACGTACTGTCGAACCAGACAGCCCGATAGTCACACAGCGTCAAGCGGAGGATCCCATGGAGCAGTTCGTCACCAAGGCCATCGACGACATCGACGGCGCCTACTGGGACCTCTACGAGAACGCCTTCGCGGAGCTGCGCAGCCAGGCCGTGCAGCGGCACCTGATGTACCGCTCCGAGTTCGAGGAATTGCTGTCCGACAAGCGGGTACCGAAGTACGTGGTGCGGGACGAGGAGACCGGCCGGATCGCGGCGCTCTCGACGATGACGAACGACCTCCAGGCGGTCCCGCTGATCTCCCCGGAGTACTTCGAGCGGAACTGGCCGGAGCTCTACGCCGCCCAGCAGATCTGGTACGTCGGCTTCGTCGCGGTGGCCCCCGAGTACCAGGGCAGCCCGGCGATGGGCGGCCTGGTCGAGAAGCTCTGCGAAGACGTCGACGCGGCTGGCGGCCTGGTGGTCCTGGACATCTGTGAGCACCGGTCGCGCCGGCTGCTGGCGGCCGGGATCGAGCGGCTGGCCGGTCGCCACCTGCCCGGCCTGAAGCGCACCCGGCTGGACGCGCAGGTGTTCTGGGGCTACGAGTTCCCGGACCCCAAGTCCGCCTGAGATCACCTTCGGTGAGCCGTGTTACGTCGGGGGAAATCACCCGAAAAAGTGACACATGAGCACGACCGAATCGTCATACTGACGCGTAAGACTTACACCATTCCATGCAATCTAGTTACTCAGCGTGGCGGTGTGAGCGGTGGCGGCGACGTGGAGGACCCGGTGGAGCAGTTCGTGACCGACAGGCTCGACGACAGCGACGGCCGGTGCTGGTCGCTGTACGAGCGGGCCTTCGACGATCTGCGGCACCTGGCGGTCCAGCGGCACCTGATGGTGCGGGCCGAGTTCGACGAGCTGATGCAGGACAAGCGGGTCACCAAGTACCTGGTCCGGGACGAGGACCGGGTGGCGGCGCTGGCGACTCTGACCAACGACCTCGACGCGGTGCACCTGATCTCCCCCGAGTACTTCCAGCGGCACTACCCGGAGCTCTACGAGCAGCGCCGGATCTGGTACGTCGGATTCGCCGCGGCCGATCCGGACTACCAGGGCTCCCGGGCGATGAGCCGGCTGATCGAGCGGCTGTGCGAGGACGTCCGGGGCGCGGAGGGGATGTTCGTGCTGGACATCTGCGACCACAAGTCGCGCCGGCTGCTGGCCGCGGGGATCGAGCGGATGGCCGGGACGCATCTGACCGGCCTGACCCGGGAACGTCTCGACGCCCACGGTAGAGCCGCATTCATGGGAGGCGCCGTGCAGGTCGAGCGTACGAGTGTTGGGCTGGATGTTCACGCGCGTTCGGTGGTGGCGTGCGCGATCGACGGTCTGACCGGGGAGATCATCAGGGCCCGTCTGACTCCCGATCATGGTGATGTGATCGCCTGGCTGAAGAGGCTGCCGGGGCCGCTGCGGGCGGCCTATGAGGCCGGCCCGACGGGATTCGGGCTGGCCAGAGCCTTGGAAGAGGCCGGAGTCGGGTGCGTGGTCGCGGCCCCCTCGAAGATCAACCGGGCGCCGGGCGATCGGGTCAAGACCGATGCCCGCGATGCCCTGCTCCTGGCCCGGTTGTTGCGGGTCGGGGATCTGGTGGCAGTACGGGTGCCGTCGCGGGAGCAGGAGGCGGCCAGGGATCTGGTCCGGGCCCGGGAGAACGCCCGGGGGGATTTGATGCGGGTACGGCATCGGCTCTCGAAATTGCTTCTGCGTCAGGGAATCGTGTGGTCCGGTGGGGCAGCATGGACCGGCGCGCATGACGTGTGGTTGCGCGAACAAGGCGCCGCGCTGACCCTGACCGGGCAGCGGGTCGCCTTCGATGCCGATTACGAGGCGGTCCTGCTGACAACTGCGCGACGCGACCGTCTGGATACCGCGATCGAGGAGATGGCTGCGGCCAGTGAGTTTACTGATGTGGTGCGCAGACTGCAGTGCCTGCGCGGGATCTCGACCCTTACCGGGTTCGGCCTGGCCGTTGAGATCGGTGACTGGCAGCGGTTCACCGGGTCCACGATCGGCGCCTATCTCGGCCTGACTCCCTCGGAGTACTCCACTGGCAGCTCGCGGATCCAGGGGTCGATCACCAAGACCGGCAACACCCACGCACGCCGCCTGCTGGTCGAGGCGGCCTGGCACCACCGCAAGACCTACCGAAACCCAGGACTGATCATGAGGTCCCGCTGGAAACTGGCTCCGCCGGCGGCCATGGCCCGCGGCCACGCCGGCAACCACCGTCTGCATGCCCGCTGGGAAACCTTCATCGCCCGCAAGAAGCGCCCCGTCGTGGCGAACGTGGCCGTGGCGCGGGAGCTGGCAGGCTGGTGCTGGTCTCTGGCCGTTCTCGAGACCTGAACGATCCGCTCACATCATTCAGGTCAACACCCATAAGCCCCCGGTCGTGACGGCGGGCGGCAGCGCGTGGACGGACCCGCGAAACAGCTATGAGCAGCCCTCACCGGTCACGCTCGACACTAGAGCCGCGGTCCCGTCCAGCCGAACAGCCCGTCCTGCGGTAACCAACCCGCGCATATCAGCCTGACCGCGCCTTCGTTAGCGTCGCCAACGACACGCACGCCCACCCGTCACGACCGGGCCCAAACCCACCGCAGGGCAGCCGAAGCCCCTCTTCTCCGGCTGCCCTGCAAGCACGTCTTCTTGACAAAACTTCTTACATATCAGCTGTTGTTCCCTACCCCGGCCTGGGGTAGCTCCTTCACCTGCTGCTGCACCGGCGGCGTCCAGACCGCGCCCGCGTCCCGGATGATCGGCCGCAGGTGCTTCTCGGCGAACTCGTCGTGGGCCACCGCCTTACCCCACAGCCAGCCCTGACCGCGGGCGACGTCCAGCCCGATCAGCGCGTCCCGCTGGGCCGGCGTCTCCACGCCCTCGGCGATCACGCCCAGGTGCAGCGCGCTGGACATGGCGACCACGGCCCGGACGATCGCCTCGTCACCCGGGTCCACCCCCAGGCCGGTGACGAACGAGCGGTCCACCTTCACCGTGGTGACCGGGAAACGGCTGAGGTAGCTGAGCGAGGAGTAGCCGGTGCCGAAATCGTCCACCAGCAGCCCGATACCCAGTTCCCGCAGGCCGTTGAGCACCTCCAGGACCTGGCTGTTGTCGCCGATCAGGATGGACTCGGTGATCTCCAGGTTGAGCCGGTCGGCGCCGAGCCGGAAGACCCGCAGGCCGTCGGCGATCCGCCGGCGCAGGGCGTGGTCGCGCAGCTCGCGGACCGAGGCGTTGACCGACACGTAGAAGTTCTCCGGCAGCAGGCCCTCGTCCCGCCAGATCGCCAGCTGCCGCAGCGACTCCTCCAGCACGAACGCGCCGATCTCGTCGATCAGGCCGGTCTCCTCGGCCACCGGGATGAACTCGACCGGGGAGATCGGGCCGCGCACCGGGTGGGTCCAGCGGATCAGCGCCTCGGCGCCGACCGCGCGACCGGTCCGGGTGTCCACGATCGGCTGGTAGGAGACCCAGAGCTGATTGCGCTGCACGGCCTGGCGCAGGGCGAGCTCGATCTCCACCCGCTCGCGCACCGACTGCCGCATCCCGGCGTCGAAGACCTTGATCCGCCCCCGGCCCTCCGCCTTGGCCCGGTACATGGCCAGGTCGGCGTCGCGCACCAGCGACTCGGCGGTGCGCTGGTCGGTCCGCGGGGCGATGCCGATCGAGGCCACCGCCACCAGCTCGATCCCGGGCAGCTCGATCGGCTGGGCCAGCTCCTCGAGGATCCGCTCGGCCATCTGCGCGGCCTCGTCGGCCGGACCGTGCCCGGCCACCACGAACTCGTCGCCGGAGATCCGGGCGAACATCGCGCACGTGCGGGTCAGCTCGCGCAGCCGCCGGGACACCTCGACCAGCAGCAGGTCCCCGACCTCGTGCCCCCAGTGGTCGTTGACCAGCTTGAAGCCGTCCAGGTCGAGGTAGAGCAGCCAGATCCCCTCGTCCTGCCGGCGCCCGGTCAGCATCTTCTCCACCTGCTGGGTGAGCAGGTCGCGGTTGGGCAGGCCGGTGAGCGGGTCGTGGGTGGCCCGGAAGACCAGGCCGTGCTGGATCTCGGCGTTGCTGCGCACGGCCGAGACCGCGCGGAAGACCAGCGCCCCGATCAGGCCACCGGTGGCCGCGGCGAGCACCAGGCTGTCGTAGAAGTTGCCGTCGATGGTCAGGATGACCACCAGCGGAGTGGCCAGCGCGGGCAGGATCAGGCTCAGCCGGGGGATCGACCAGGCCTGCACCGGGTGCGGCCGGATCCCGGCCATCTCGGCCATCGAGGGGTGCAGGGCGGCCGCCGCGAGCATCGTGAAGCCGAGCAGGAAGGGCAGGTCGAGCAGCGGGGAGCCGGTCAGGTGGCCGCTCGCGCCGATGATCGCGTAGCCGGTGTCGCCGACCAGCAGGCCGACCATGGCCAGGGCGATGAACCGGAAGCTGGCCAGCCGGGAGGCGCTGGAGAAGCCCAGGTTGAGCACCAGCAGCAGGATGCCGATGTCCCAGAGCGGGTAGAGGCCGGCCAGGATCGAGACCAGATCGGGCCGGTCACTCACCCGGGCCGCGGGCAGGGCGAAGTACTCGGTGGCCAGCAGCCCGGCCCCGAGCGCCACGATGATCCCGTCGACCACGGCGTGCCGCTGCACCCCGACCCGGCGGCGCAGCATGATCATCAGCGCCAGGCTGGTCAGCCCGTAGCCCCCGACGGTGCAGAAGTCGCTGCTGAACGAGGACAGGCCGGTCTGGTCGGCGGCCCAGGCGCGCAGCGCCACCCCGGCCGCGAAACTGATGCTGGCCAGGATGAACAGCACCCAGGGCAGGCGGTCGGCCGGGCGGTTCACCCGCAGCCCGACCAGCTGCACGACCACCGTCCCGACCCCGACGATGCCGCTGGTCACGGTCTCGACGCCGGAGCCCAGGCGCAGGGCGTAGAGCCCGGCCAGCAGGACGCCGACCACGACGACACCGAAAGCGGCGCGGCGGCTCACCAGCACCGATGTCCTCCCGGAAGCGGTCAGTAACGTACCTGGCTCTTCGACGCCTTCCCCCGGAAGCTGAAGCTGAAGTGATCGCGGGCGTTGACAGAATAGGACCCACCGGGCCATTCCGCCGAGTTTTCCCGAAGCCGGAATCCGACCGTGAGCCCGGCATTCGGTGCCGGGCAAAAACCGTCGGACGCGCAGACTCCACGCCTTGCGAACTTCCGGGCCAAAATTACCCGAAGGGCCCCCGGCGCGCCATGGTCCCGGACCAGGAACCGTAACTCCCCGCACGCTTTTGACTACCTTGCATTTGCCCGGTTCTCCCGATAACTCCCGCGCGTAATCGAGTGCTGACGTGGTGTCGTGAACACATAGCGCTATTTATCAAATACCCAGAGCTATAGTCACGGCGTGCCGGAGTCCTCCCCGCCGTTCGACGGCCCCTACCCACGCCGCCGGGACCGGCGTCCACCGCGTCATTCCAGCCGTTCTCAGCTACCGGAGGACGGTGGGCCGGTGGATTCCTGGATGCCCGCGGAATCGTTCTCCCCGAACCCCGAAGAATCGTTTCCTGGTCAAACATTTTCGGGTGATTATCGGACGACTTTCGCGGAACCGGATACCCATGGTGAGGGTTACGACTTTGCCGACGGCGGCATTGCGGACGGGTTTGACCGCGGATACGACGTCGATGCCGGTTCCGGTCTTGCTTTTGGGTCAATGACGGACGTCGGCGGCGACTATCCCGAGGACGTCGAGTACGGGAGTCCGGCCGCCAATCCGCAGTTCGCCGAGGTCTACCACCAGCCGTACAACCAGTCCCACGAATCCCTGCCGCCGATCAGCGAAGAGGACACCGCCCACGCCTCGGAGGAGGCCTACGCCTACCGGATCGAGGACGACGAGCGCGCCGCCTACCTGGCCGACTACCAGCGCACCCTGGCCCGGGACCAGTACCTGCCGGACGATTCCGAGTTGGAGGAGGACGCCCAGCCGGAGGACGACGCCTACGCCCGGGCCGGCGGCTACGACCCGACGACCATCGCGCCTGCGGTTCCGCAACGGTCTCCCCAGTGGTCTCCCCCACCGGCGGCACCCGCGAACCGGCCGCCCGTTTCGGCGGCCCCGCCGTCCTGGCCGAGTGTCATCCCAGCCCAGCGCACAGCGTCCCCCGTTACACCGTCCCCGGTTCCGATCTCGACCACTCCCACCCCCGCCCCCCGACTACCCGTAGACCGGACCCATATACGGCGGCAGGCGCAACGGCGCCCAGCGGCGGCGGCCCGCGGCTTCGTTCCCAGTCAGGACCGGATCGGCACCGCCCGCGAGGTAATGACCTACCTGGCCCGAAGGCCCTGGCTGCAGCTCGACGTCGTGGACATCATCCTCGGCACCCAGTTCGACCGGGACGACGTGGCGCACGCGCTGATCGTGCTCCAGCAGACCGGCCGGATCCGCAGTCACCTGCGCGGTGACCGGGTCTGCTACTCCTACGCGGCGACCTGATGAGCAGCGAGGCGATCCGGCTCGGCATCGTGCTCGGCGGGGCGGGCGTGGCCTTCCTGCTGTTTGCGTACGGCATTTCGCGACTACAGAGGGCCTTGGCCGATGACGCAGTGAGCGCCGCGATCCGGCCGTACCGGCTGCCCGACCTCGACGACAGCGCACGGCTGGCTCGCGATCAGATCCGCGAGCGCCACGTCCGCAGAGGCGTGCGGGGTTACACGATGATCGTGCTCGATCTCCTGGCCTGGATTGCTCTGGGGTCGGCGCTGGCGGTGGCTGCGTTCCGGGATCTGCAGCGTTCCCTGCTCGGCTGGCTGCCGTACGCCCCGGCCGTTGCGGTGCTGTCGGGATTCGCTCTCCTCCTCTACCTGCTGGCCCACGACGCGCAGCGCCGACCGCGGCTGACGGTTGCCCGCCTGATGCAACGGCTGCTGCCGCTCTCCTCAGCCGGCTATCGGGACCCGGAATGCCCCGGCGAGTTCGACATTCTGGAAAAGGCGATGCTGGTGCGCTCGCGGGCCACCCAGCAGGCAGCCCGCGACCAGGTCGCCGAGCTCGCGCACGCGATCCTGCCGCAGGCCCGGCGGATGGCCGACGAGGACCTGAAGCGGTCGGTGGAGAGCGCGGTCGCGTTCGTGCCCCGGCCGGGCGGGCAGGCCATCGACACCGACCGGTTCGCCGAGCTGCTCACGCTTTTCGACGCGCTCTTCGGCCGGCTCCGGGACGACACCGGGCACCAGGACATCTGGCGGATCGCGATCCTGCGGCAGCTGATCCGCTACACCGGGCCGAACGTGCTCCCGCAGATCTTCGGCGACCTGACCACCGGGCCGAACGGCACCGGGGTCGGCGACCTCAGCGTGCTGCGCGGCCGTCGCGACGACCCCTCGGTGCTGGACACCGCCTTCGGCCGGCTGACCGAGGCCCAGGGACTCGGCCTGATCGTGGACCTCACCCGGGACCGGCGCGACGTCGAGTCGGACGACGAACTGCGCGGATGACGGTGGCGGACCGATTACGCGACGGTCAGGGTCGTCGCGAAGCGGTCACGCCACCGGCACCTTCGAGCACCACGACGAAACCGGCCGGAGGCAGCGGAATTCCGAGGCTGCGGCACCGCGCCACCGGCCGGTAGCTGCGGACTCACCGCCATGTAATACCGCCGCGGGACGCCGGTCAATTCATGTGGAGACTTTATATATGCAGCCTGACGGCCGCTTAACACTCGCCGTCCGAGGCGCCCGGAATCGGGGGTTTTCGCGAAAACCTTCAGACCCGGACGATCCTGCGTTCCTTCATCGCGGTGAGGGCGACCAGCCGGATCTCCATCAGCTGGGCCACCGTGGCGGCCAGGTCGACCAGCAGGCTGATCTGGGTCGGGTCGAGCTGCGGGCGGCTCTTCTGGTCGATCACGTTGACCGTGCCGAGCGCGTGCCCCTCCACCTCGATCGGCGCGGCCGCGTAGAACCGCAGCCCGAGATCCCCGGTCACCAGCGGGTGCTCCGCCGTGCGAGGGTCGTTCTCGGCGTCGTTCACCACGTACGGGCCCTCGTTGTGCACGACCGAGGCACACAGCCCGGGCTCGGTGCCGACCTGCCGCACCCCGTCCAGCCCGGTGGTGGCGGCGAACCAGACCCGGTCCTCGTCGACGATGCTCACGGTGGCGATCGGGGTCTCGAAGATCTTGGCCGCCATCTGCGCGATCCGGTCGAAGGCGCCGTCTTCCGGGGCGCCGAGCTCGTCGGTGTACTTGTGCACCGCGGCCAGCCGCGGATCGGTCTCGACGTCGGCGTCGGTGTCGGCGTTCTGCGGGACCTCGGTGCTCATGAATGCTCTCCCCAGATCAGCGTCAATGGCGCAGGTCATCCGTTATGCGCAGATCCTAGACCACACCGGGTGAGCGGCAGCTTGCATACAGTCAAGAATCAGATCGCTTCCGGGTCCGGCCCCCGCACCGCCCGGCCGCCGTCCACCGGGAGCACGGCGCCGGTGACGAACGAGGCGGCATCCGAGAGCAGGTAGGCCACCGCGTCCGCGACCTCGGTGGCCAGCCCGACCCGTCCCAGAGGGTGGAGCTCGGCCATCTGCGCGGCCACTTCCCCGGCGTCCCGGTCGGCCACGAACTGCGCGTAGCGCTCGGTCCGGATCGAGCCGAGGGCCACCGCATTCACCCGGATCCCGGCCGGGCCGTGGTCCACCGCCGCCGCCCGGGTGAGCCCTTCGATAGCCGCTTTGGCGGTGGCGTAGGGCAGCGCCCCGCGCACCGGCCGCTGCGCCTGGTGGCTGGACACGTTCACGATGGCCCCGCCGGTACCGGCGCCCAGGAAGTGCTTCACCGCGACCGCACAGCCGGTGACCGCGGCGGCCAGGTTCGTCGTAATCAGGTCGAGAATCGTTGCTGCGTCTTCACTGTCCAGCGAGGCGTCCCGGAAGAGCGCGGCGTTGTTCACCCAGCCGGCCAGGGGCGCCATCCCGGCGGCCAGACCGGCCGCGGTCTCGGCCACCTCCTCCAGGGAGGCGTCCCCGCGTACTCCTGACAAGCGTCCATAATCCGGATGCTCCGCCACCCAACCCAGCGCCCGGGCATCCAATTCCACCGCGACCACCGCATCTCCCTCGGCGAGCAGCCGATCGACGATGGCCCGCCCTACCCCTCGCCCCCCGCCAGTGACCACGAAGCTGCGCATGCAGCCCAGTCTCACGCTGCTCGGCGGCGGGCGAAAGGACTCAGATCGCCTTACCCGGGTTGAACAGGTTGAGCGGATCGAGGGTCTGCTTCACCGCGATCTGCATCGCCTGAACCTCGGGCGGCAGCTCCTTGCGCAGGCCCTCGCGCTTCAGCAGCCCGATCCCGTGCTCGCCGGAAACCGTTCCGCCCATCCCGATCGCCGCCGCCAGAATCTCCTCGAACGCCCGCTGGGCGGCGACCCGGGCATCCTCGTCCCCGGCCGGCACCCGGATCAGCGGATGCAGGTTCCCGTCCCCGGCGTGCGCGATCGTGGCGATCGCGACCTGGTGACGCTCACCGATCTCGACGACCGCGGCCAGCATCGCCGGGACCTTCGAACGCGGCACGCAAACGTCCTCAGTAAGAACCGGACTCAGCCGCTCCAGCGCCGGGTAGGCCAGACGGCGCGCAGCGAACAGCGCCTCGGCCTCCTGCTCGTCGGTGGAGACGGCCGCCCACAGGGCCCCGGCCTTCTCGAACACCTCGGCCATCTCGGCCGCCTCGATCTGCCCGGACTCCCCCGGGGTGTCGATCTGGGCCAGCAGCAGCGCCTCCGCGTCGGCCTCCAGGCCCAGGTGCTTCCAGTCCTCCACCGCCTGCAGGCAGGCCCGGTCGAGCAGCTCCAGCGCCGCCGGCAACAGTCCGGCCGAGGTCACCGCGGCCACGGCGGACCCGGCCGCGACCAGGCTCGGGAACGCCCCGACCACGGTCCGCGGGGCCTCCCGACGAGCCGGGCGCAGGCGCAGCGTGATCTCGGTGACCACGCCGAAAGTGCCCTCCGAGCCGACGAACAGGCCGGTCAGGTCGTACCCGGCCACCCCCTTGGTGGTCCGGTGGCCGAGCCGGGTGACCGTGCCGTAATCCCCGGCCGGGCCGCCCACCACGACCTCGAGACCGAGCACGTAGTCCCGGGTAACCCCGTACTTCAGGCAGCACAGGCCGCCCGCGTTGGTGCTGACGTTGCCGCCGATCGTCGACCAGGGGGCGCTGGCCGGGTCCGGTGGGTACCAGAGACCCTCCCGGGCGACCGCGGCCTTCAGGTCGTTGTTGACCACCCCGGGCTGAACCACGCAGATCATGTTCTCCGCGTCGATCTCGAGCACCTTGTTCATCTGCGAGAGATCGAGCACCAGGCACCCGTCGACCGCGTTCGCACCTCCGGAGAGACCGGTCCCGGCTCCTCGCGCCACCACCGGCACCCCGAGTTCTGCGCAGATCGCCACCGCGCGCGACACCTCTTCGGTGGACGTGGCCCGTAGCGCCGCCAGCGGCCGTCCCACCGGCGCCCACTCGGCGTCGTCATGACTCAGACTCGCCAGCACATCGGCGTCCACGACGAGCTTCGCCCCGGGCAGCGCACGCTCCAGTTCGGCAAGGGTGGTTTCGGTACTGATGACGGCCTCCAGGAGAGCGCGGTTCTGCCTACCAGCATAGGAACCCGTCCGGAGCGTTTTCTCAACCATGCCTGTCCAGAAAGTTGAGTTACGGGTGTCGTCTCCCGGGAACAAGGCGTGTGACTTTCCCGGGTCGTAGCGTGTCAAGCCCCGTCCACTGACCTAGAGTGGTCCTCATGGTGGGGCATTCCGAACGATTCGGCCCGGGCGTACCCAAGGAACTGGACCGGTACCTCATCCCGAGCGAGCAGATCGTCTTCATGCTGCGCCGGCACTGGGTGGTGCTCGCCGAACCGGTCGCCACGGCCGTGCTCGGGCTGATCATCCTGGCCTGGGTCAGCAACCAGGACGTGCCCGGCCCGCTGACCAAGATCCTCACCGTGGGCTGGCTGCTCCTGCTCTCCCGGCTGATCCTGCGGGCCTGGGAGTGGTACGACGAGCTGTTCCTGGCCACCGACCGGCGGCTGATGCTGGTGCACGGCATCGTCACCCGCCAGGTCGACATCATGCCGATGTCCAAGGTCACCGACATGCGGTACGACCGCTCGGTGACCGGGCAGATCCTCGGCTACGGCAAGTTCGTGATGGAGTCCGCCGGTCAGGACCAGGCGCTCAGCACGATCAACTACATCCCCGACTCGGACCTGCACTACCAGCAGATCTCGCAGATCATCTTCGCCCCGTCGGAGCGCCGGCTCACCCAGAAGGCAGCCGCTCCCGGCTCCCGGGTGCCGATCTCCGAGCCCGAACAGGCCTGGTGGCGTCGCAAGAACTGAACTGCTTGAGGACGTTTGCCAGCCCTTGGGAAAGTCGGGTCCGGTTCGGGTCCGCTCACCTTTTGGTTCGGTCGCCTTTGATCAGTCGCCGAGGGACCGGACCCCGCCTCCCCCAGGCAGTTTCCTGCGCATGTTCCCGCGGAACTCGTCCAGGAAGAGCTCGCGGATGGCGTCGCTGTCCAGCGCGCCCGTCACCCCGTTCAGCTTGCCCTGGGAAAGCCGTGCGCAGACCGTCGTCCAGGCCTGACCCACGGCCCAGGTGACGCTGGACGCGACCGCGGCGGCGATGCCGCCCCCAATCAGCGAACCAGCGCCCGGCACCGACTTGATCAGCCCGGTGACCAGCGACCGCCCGCCCGCGGTGGCAGCCGCGGTGGAGGCCAGGGACGCGGCGGTGGCCCGGTCCACCCCGATGCCGTAGATGTGCGCGATCGACGCCATCATCGTCAGCTGGATCGGCACCAGCACGGCCGCGTCGGAGAACGGGATCGGCGTGGCACCGGCTGCGGCGGCGGCCCCGACCGCGGTCCGGATCGCCCTCTCGGCCGAGGTCCGCTTGCGCTTCAGGTCGATCTTCTGCGCAGCCACGAGCGCTTCCTCGACTCCGGCCGGGGCAACGAGAAAGGTGGCATCGAGCAGGCTCTGCAGCCCGTGCGCCTCCACCCCGGCGAAGTCGTCCGCCTTGGCGTTGGTCAGGAAGATCTGACCGCCGGCCAGCGGGAGGTCGCGGGCGGCGATGTCGTCCCGCAGGGCCTCCGCGTCCGGGTGGTAGCGGCCGTCGCGCAGGGGCACCTGGGTGAGCACCAGCATGACCGGCAGACCGAGCCGGTCCAGTTCCCGGACGAAGCTCTCCTCCGTCTCCTCGAACCGCCGGTCCAGCGAGCGGACGCAGTACCAGGCCACGTGCACCTGCTCGGACTGCGGCAGGCGACGCAGGTGCCCGACGTACTCCTTCAGCTCGGCCAGGATCGTCGCGTCGTCGGTGCCGATCTCCAGGCCCCGGGTGTCGAGCACCCCGAAGTGGCCGTCCGCGTGCAGGTAGAGGTGGCTGCCCTGGGTCACCGGCTGGCCGATCCCGGTCTCCGCCACGTCCTCCCCGAAGATGGCGTTGACCAGCGTGCTCTTGCCGACGCCGGTCTTGCCGAAGATGGCCAGGTTGAACCGGCCGATCTCGCGCGCCTTCTCGTCGAAGGTCTCGGTGAACTGTTTGCTGAACCAGTCCCGGGGTGCGGGTGCCATGCGGCAATCCTCGCATCCGGGCCGGTTCACGCCTCTTCGCAGACAACCCCCGGCCCGGGTGTCCCGGGGCGGGGGTTGTCGGCGGCGGGCTTGGTCAGTGCATGACCACCGGCTCGGCCTCGGCCGCGCCGGTCCCGGTCGTGGCGATGACCTGGGCGGTCTCGGTGCGGGAGCGGTAGAGCAGGCCGGCCAGCACCGCGCCGAACAGGAAGAACGCGCCGACCCAGGCGTAGGCCGTGCTGTAGCTGTGCACCGCGGCCTCGGCCAGCACCTGCTGAGAGGCGGGCTGGTGGCTGGTCAGGTACGCCGTGGCGGCCGAGGCCGCCAGGGTGTTGATCAGGGCGGTGCCGAGCGAGCCACCCACCTGCTGACCGGTGTTGACCAGCGCCGAGGCCACTCCGGCGAAGCGCGGGTCGACGTTCAGCGTGGCGGTCTGGATCGCGGCCGGCATCATCTGGCCGAAGCCCATGCCCATCAGCACCAGCGGGATCAGGATGCCGGGGAAGTAGGCACTGTTCAGGTCCAGCCCGGTCAGCCAGAAGGCTCCCGCCGCAGCGAACAGCATGCCCGAGGGCACCATGACCCGGGGGCCGAAGCGCGGCAGCAGGAAGTTGCTGGAGATCTGGGCCATGAACACCAGGGCCACGATCATCGGCAGGAACGAGACGCCGGTCTTGATCGGCGAGTACCCGAGCGTCGCCTGCAGGTAGTAGGTGAGGAACAGGAAGATGCCGAACATCCCGATACCGGCCAGCAGGACCGAGAGGTAGGACGCCGAGCGGTTGCGGTCGAGGATGATCGACAGCGGCATCAGCGGGTGCTGGGCCCGGGTCTGCCACCAGACGAACGCCGCCCCGAGCACGATCCCGGCGATCACCAGGCCGATCGTGGCGCCGTTGCCCCAGCCGTGGGTCTCGGCGTGGGAGAAGCCGTAGACCAGGCTGAAGAGCCCGGCCGAGATCAGGACGGTGCCGGGCACGTCCAGGCGCGGCCGCGGGCCGGTGCGCTCCACGTGCGGCAGGAAGAACAGCGCCCCGGTCACCGCGATGACCGCGATCACGCAGTTCACGTAGAGGCTCCAGCGCCAGCTCAGGTTCTCGGTGAGGATGCCGCCGAGCAGCAGGCCGATCGCCCCGCCCATCCCGGCGATGGCCCCGAAGATGCCGAAGGCGCGGCGACGCTCCACCGGGTCGGTGAACGTGGTGGCCAGCACGGCCAGTGCGGTCGGGGCGAGCAGCGCGCCGAAGACCCCCTGCAGGGCGCGGGCGGCGACCAGCAGCCCGAACGAGGGTGCTGCACCACCCAGCGCGGAGGCGGCGGCGAAGCCGATCAGCGCGGTGATGAACGTACGGCGGCGCCCGATCAGGTCGGAGAGCCGGCCGCCGAGCAGCAGAAGACTGCCGAAGCTCAGCGAGTAGGCGGTGACGATCCACTGCCGGTTGCCGTCCGAGAAGCCGAGGTCGGCCTGGGCGGAGGGCAGGGCGATGTTCACGATGGTCGTGTCCAGCACAACCATCAGCTGGGCGAACGCGACCGTCGTCAGCGTCAGCCAGCGGGCTGAGGAGGCCGTCGTGGGCGACGGCGCTGGAGTGGTCTGGGACATGACGACCACCATATCCGAGACTCGCCAGTTCCGAAACCAAGAAGTTTCGGGAATACTCCGTTCCGGTACCCCAAAGTTCCGCAACCTGTGAGTTCCGGAACACTGCGGGTACGATTTGGGCCTGGGCGGCGTTGTCCTGAGTGGGCGACCAGCCCGAGAACCGACGATGAACCGAGGTGCCTCCACGATGACCGCCGAGACCGCGAAGCCCGCCGACCCGCCGCGGCTCGGGCGCAAGCGCGACCACTCCCGCGATCCGGAGATCCTCGAGGCCGCGCTCGACGTCCTGGCCGAGGTCGGGTACGAGGGCATGACGGTCGACATGGTCGCCACCCGGGCCAAGGCCGGCAAGGCCACGCTCTACCGGCGCTGGCCGTCCAAGGCCGAACTGGTCATCGACGCGGTCGCCTGCATGAAGCAGCCGCCCAGCCCGGACAGCTCGTACGTCCCGCCGGACACCGGAACCCTGCGCGGGGACCTGATCGCCATGGTGAAGCCGAAGGCGCTGACCGACAGCAACCGCCACCTGAAGGTGATGCTCGGCCTGGCCTCGATGCTCTCCCAGCACCCGGAGATGCTGGAGGCGATCAACGACATCATGCTCCGCCCCCGAAAGGGGGCCTACCTGGAGATCTTCCAGCGGGCGATCGACCGCGGCGAGATCCAGGCCGGGGTGGACGTCGACCTGCTGGCCTCCCTCGGCCCGGCGATGGGGATGTTCCGGGCGCTGTACTACCAGAAGGCGCCGTCCCGGGACTTCATGCTGCACCTGATCGACGCGGTGGTCCTGCCCGCCGTGGGGCTAACCCCTCCGGCTCCGGTTGCTGCTGAACCCGTTTCAGCGACGGTGGAGCACGCGGACCAGTGAACCTTTGATCTGCCGGGTCACCGCATCGGCCTGAGTACGGCCCTTGCCGGTGTCCGCGAACGGGCCGATGTAGACCACGTACCAGCCCTTGTTCAACGGTGCGTACTGGTCCGACCTCAGCACCTGGGCGTTCTCCCCGGACCGGCTCAGCTTCCCGGCCTGCGCCTGCGCCTCGTCGCGGCTCGGGAAGCTGGCCACCTGGACGATGACGAACGCCTCGTCGGAGGTCGGGGTGGGCAGCGGCGCCCAGTCCGTCCGGGGCGTGTCCACCCCGACCGCGGCCATGGACGAGTGCGCGACCGTGGCCACCACGATCACGAAGGCTGCGAGCACTACTGCGAGGATCGGCCAGAACACGTCCACGCCCGGAGCTTGGAGCGACCAGCGGGAGATCGGGCCGGTGCTGGGCGACCGGTGTTCCTGGCCGGCCCGCCCCACCTGATCAGCCCGCTTGGCTTGGTCGGCTTGCTCGGTGTGGTCGGCCTGATCGGTTTCGGCTGGGTCGGTGGGCCCGTTCCGGCCGGATGCGTGCTGAAGCACCGTCCCCGCCGGTGCGGCGGCGTCCGGATACCGGTTCGCCTCCTCCGGGAAGGCGCTGCTCAACTCCGTCACGATGGCCGCAGTCTAGGTGCAGCGCCGGTGGTCAGCGGCGGTTCTTTCCGGTTCTGACCCTTCTGCCCGGCTCAACGTCACCTTCGGTCTCAGCACTCACACCGTCCGGAGCGTTTCTTCCTGGAGCGGCCCGGTGCTCAGATCAGCCCCGGAACGACGCCCGTCGATACCGGTACTACGGCACTTCCCGGACGGGCGCCGCTCAGAACCAGCACCGCTGCTCGCAACCAGCACCGCTCACAGCCAGCGCCCCCTCAGGACCAGCGCCCCTTCACACCAGCGCCCTTCACAGCCAGCCAGTGCCCCTCGTGACCAGCGTCCTTCCAGAACCAACATCCCTCACAACCAATGTTCCTTCACGGCCAGGGCCTCTTCACAATCAGGCCCCCTCACAACCAGCGCCCCAGCACCCCTTCACAACCGGCCCTCTCTCGCACAACTAACCCCTCCACATCCAGCGCCCGCTCACAACCAACGCCTCTCCATCGCCAGCACCCCTCACAACCAGCGCCTCTCCACGGCCAGCGCCACCTCACGGCCAGAGCCCCCTCACCACTCAGCCTCCCTTCAGAACCAGCGTCTCCTCACAACCAGCACCCTTGAGCAGCAAGCCCCCTTCACAACTAGCCCTCTTCATAGGCAGCGCCCTCTCATGGTCAGCGTCCCGGAATTTTTCAAGGTGGGTGAGGCCAGGACGAGTTAAGCCGGTGTGGCTTGGGGCTGTGGATCTTGGGGCTCGGGATCCTTCGCGGGCGGGTTGATC
>JODP01000020.1 GCA_000719025.1 Kineosporia aurantiaca JCM 3230 | reverse complement strand
CGGCCGCCTCACCCCGATCGAGTATGAAGCCGTCATCGGACATAGTTTTGCTGCCTGATCAACCCAACCCGTGAGTCAACCGGCTTGGGGCCAGTCCCGCCCGCCCAATTGCCTCCCACAACGGCAACGTGGCCCGGGCCAGGCGAACCACGATCCGCCAGATCCACCGCACCACCCGCGCTATCTGATGCCCCAGCCAGGTCAGCGGAATCACGATCAGGTAGCGCCAGACAAAGCGCAGAGCCGGCCCGAGCAGGTACTCCCAGAGCAGCCGGAGCGGGATCACCACCAGCCAGCGCAGAAGAAGGGCGAGCGGGACCAGGATCAGCTTGTCCAGCAGCCAGCCCAACGGCCTCAGCACGTAGTCCACCAGCACCCGCCCGGCCAGCCGGAGCAACTCCCAGGCCAGGCGGAAGGGGAGCACGAACAGCACGGCAATCACTCGCACCGGCCAGGGCACGTTCGGTTCGGGCGTGGTCACGGCCCAGGGACGAAGATCCTCCCCGCCCCGTTGCACGCCGACCCGAAATCGACGTCAACTCGGGACCTGGTCGCTTACGAGCACCACGACCAACAGCACCGGACGGGAACCGGGGACCAGCCTCGTTCCCCTCGCTCCCTGCATCAGCCAGGAGGATCAGCACCGCGCTGATGCCTGCCGCACTCTGAACTCTGATCCGCGCCGAAGGTGTTTGGGGGCGCTGAATCTACGCTCGCAATCAGCCCTGACCGCGCTCGCCCTCCCGGCCGGCAAAGGGATTCAGCATCTGGACCCGGCCCGATCCACAGAGCGACGGACACCGAACTGTCCCGCCCAGAGGGAACTCCCCGTTCCCCGTGAGCGCTGACCGTGGACACCATCGCCTTCAACCCGATCAGCTCAGAACCGAACCGCCTCCCGAAAACGCTCGTCCCCGATCACCGAACCACACCAGCGGCCAAAGCCCATAAGCCGGGCTGAGCTCATTCCACGTCAGTCTCCACCGCCGCACCACACAACCAGCGGCCGAAGCGACCCGAGCCCGTCAGCCGACCTGAACTCATTCCGCCTCAGCCCCCACCGCCGCACCACACAACCAGCAGCCGAAGCAACCCAAGCCCCTCAGCCGACCTGAACTCATTCCGCCTCAGCCTCCACCGCCGCACCACACAACCAGCAGCCGAAGCAACCCAAGCCCCTCAGCCGACCTGAACTCATTCCGCGTCAGCGGCCTCCCCCTCGGGAGCCCCTTCCTCGGAAGCCCCCTCCTCCGAAGCAGGCGTCACCGCGTCCGGCCCCTCATCCAGCAGCAACCGGAACCCGGCCTCGTCCAGCACCGTCACCCCCAATTGCACCGCCTTGTCGAACTTGCTGCCCGCACTCTCCCCCGCGACCACGAAACTCGTCTTCTTGGAGACGCTTCCGGACGCCTTGCCACCCCGGCTGAGGATGGCCTCCTTCGCCTCGTCCCGGCTGAAGCCCTCCAAAGACCCGGTGACGACGATGGTGAGCCCCTCCAGGGTGCGCGGAACCGACTCGTCCACCTCGTCGGCCATCCGCACCCCGGCCTCGGCCCAGCGGCGCACCACCTCGGCGTGCCAGTCGACCTCGAACCACTCCTTGGCGGCGACCGCGATCACCGGGCCGACCCCGTCCACCGCGGCCAGCTCCTCCTCGGAGGCCTCGCGGATCCGGTCCATCGAGCCGAGCGACTGGGCCAGGGCGCGGGCGGCGGTGGGGCCGACGTGCCGGATCGAGAGGGCGACGAGAACCCGCCAGAGCGGCTGGCTCTTGGCCTTCTCCAGGTTGTCGAGCAGCTTCTGGCCGTTGGCCGAGAGCTCGCCGTCCTTCCGGGTGTAGAGCGGCACCGTGCGGACGATCTCGGGGGTGAGGTCGAACAGGTCGCCCTCGTCCTTCATCGCCCCGGCCTGCAGCAGCCCGATCGCCCCCTCCCAGCCCAGCGCCTCGATGTCGAAGGCCCCCCGGCCGGCCACGTGGAACAGCCGCTCGCGCAGCTGGGCCGGGCAGGTACGGGCGTTGGGGCAGCGGATGTCCTTCTCGCCCTCCTTCTCGTAGCGCAGCTCGGTGCCGCACTCCGGGCAGTGGGTGGGCATGACGAACTCGCGCTCGCGGCCGGTGCGGGCCTCGGCGACCGGGCCGACGATCTCCGGGATCACGTCGCCGGCCTTGCGCAGCACCACCGTGTCGCCGATCAGCACGCCCTTGCGCTTCACCTCGAAAGCGTTGTGCAGGGTGGCCATCGCGACGGTGGACCCGGCCACCAGCACCGGCTCCATCACCCCGTAGGGGGTGACCCGGCCGGTGCGGCCGACGTTCACCCGGATGTCCAGGAGTTTGGTGTTCACCTCTTCCGGCGGGTACTTGAAGGCGATCGCCCAGCGCGGGGCCCGGCTGGTGGCACCCAGCCGGCGCTGCTGGGCCACGTCGTCCACCTTCACCACGACCCCGTCGATCTCGTGGATCTGGTCGTGCCGGTGCTCACCGAAGTACTCGATGAAGGCGACCACCTCGTCCACGCTGCCGACCACCTGGTAGGTCTGCGAGGTGGGTAGCCCCCAGGCCTTCAGCAGGTCGTAACTCTGCGACTGGGAGACGATGTCGAAGCCGGTGCGGGCGCCGATGCCGTGCACCAGCATGTGCAGCGGGCGGGTGGCGGTGACCCGCGGATCCTTCATCCGCAGCGAGCCGGCCGCGGCGTTGCGCGGGTTCGCGAACGGCGCCTTGCCCTGCTCGACCAGCCGGGCGTTCAGCTCGGCGAACGCCTCGATCGGGAAGAACACCTCACCGCGCACCTCGACCCGGGTCGGGAACGGCACTCCCTCGACCGCGGTGAGGGTGTGCGGGATGCCCTCGATGGTGCGGACGTTGAGCGTCACGTCCTCACCGGTACGACCGTCGCCGCGGGTGGCACCGCGGACCAGCCGGCCGTCTTCGTAGAGCAGGTTGATGGCCAGGCCGTCGATCTTCAGCTCGCACAGGTACCGCACCGGGCCGGCGTCCCGCTCCACCCGGGCGGCCCACTCGCGCAACTCGTCGGTGCTGAACGCGTTGTCCAGGCTGAGCATGCGCTCGAGATGGTCGACCGGCTCGAAGTCGGTGGACCAGGTGCCGCCGACCTGCTGGGTGGGCGAGTCCGGGGTGCGCAGGCCGGGATGCGCCTCCTCCAGAGCCTCGAGCTCCTTCATCAGCGTGTCGAACTGCGCGTCCGAGACCGTGGGGGCGTCGCGCACGTAGTACGCGAACCGGTGCCCCCGGATCTCGTCGGCCAGATCGGCCCACCGATGCCGGGCCTCCTCCGGGATCTCGGCCTGGGAGTCCACCACGCCGCCCTCGGGCAGGTCGCTCATCTCTGCTTCAGCCACGGACCTATCTAAGCGCGCACCACCGACAGTTTCCCGGTGGAGCTCACTCCAGGGCGCGGTCGGCGAGGATCCGGGCCGCCTCCCGGGCCAGGCGGAGCGCCGAACGGGCCTGCTGGGGCGAGGAGCCGGCCAGCCCGCAGGTCGGCGTCACCACGATGTCCGCGGCCGCCGCGGCGTCCAGACCGAGCTTGCGCCAGGGGTTCCAGATCGAGTCCACGACCGCCTCGGGCTTAACCCCGCCCGACGTCGGAACCGCACCGGCCCACAACCCCAGCCCGTTCTCGGTGGCCTCGGCCAGTTGCTCCCAGCGCTGGGTGCCGAGCTGCGAGATGTCCAGCGAGAGGGCCGACGCCCCGGTCCGGACCAGCACGTCCACCGGCGGTTTCGGGGCGCAGCTGTGGATCACGGTACGGACCGCCCCGGCGCGCTCCCCGGCTTCCAGGACCGCCCGCAGAGCCTCCACGATCACCGGCTCGTCGACCGGCCGCAGCCGCCCGAAACCGCTGGCGGTGGGCAGCGACCCCTCCATCACGGCGGTCAGCGAAGGCTCGTCGACCTGCAGCACCAGCCGGGCCCGGGGCAGGAGCCGCTGCACCTCCTCGACGTGCTGCAGCACGCCCTCGGCCAGGGAGGCGACCAGGTCGCGGCAGGCCCCGGGATCCACCACCACCCGCTCCAGGCGCGGCAGCCAGAGACTCGCGGCCAGCGTCCACGGGCCGGTGACCTGGAGCTTCAGGAGCCCGTCGTAGCCGTCGCCGACCTCGGCGAGCACGTCCAGGTCCTGTCGCAGCCAGGCCTGGGTCCGGTTGTGGTCGCGTCCCGGGTGGTCGACCAGGCGCCACCCGGACGGCTGAAGATCCACCGGCAGGTCGACCAGCAGGCCGGCGCCGCGCCCGATCATGTCCGCCCCCGGGCCTCGGGCGGGCAGCTCGGGCAGGAACGGGAAGGCCGGCGACTCGCCGAGTTCGCCGAACACCAGCCGCATGGTCTCCATGACCTCGGTACCGGGCCACGAGCCGATGCCGGTGGCCGCCCCGGGGCCGATGCTCACCTCGTCCTCCGGAACGGCGCCGGGCAGGTCGAGGGGGACATCACCGGGCAACTGCAGAAAAGAGGACGAGGACACCCCTCGAGCCTACGGCGTCCACCGGCACCGCTCAGCGATCCAGCGTCTCCTGCCCGGCCGGCACCGTCAGGTCCGCCGTAGCGACCCCGACCACAGCCCCGCTCGCCTCGTCCCGCACCCGGTACCCGACCGGCGCCCCGATCGAACCCCACACCGCCCCGACCACCGTTCCCAGATGCCCCGCAGCCGACCCGCTCAGGATCCGGACCCGCGTACCCGGGGCGTGACCGTCGTCCGCAATCATCAGGAGAGCGTCCAGAATCTGCGCCGCACCAACCGAACCCTCACCCGTAGACGCAAGCAACAGCCGTACGTCCCGGTCCACTTCGGCGAGCATCAGGTCGATCACCGACTCCTCGCCCAACTCTGCCGCGGTAGCCAGATCGTCCGCCGTAGGCACCAACTCGGGCGCCTGTTGCATCACCGTCCGATAGGTCTCGGCCAGCACTGACTCCCGCCCGTCGCCGCCATAAAGCTCTATCCTCCCGAACCCCGCCAACGGAGGAAACCGCTGCACCAGATGCCGAGCCCGCCCTTCCGGCAACCGCGCAGCCAACTGAGCATCGGCCAACCGTTCCGCAAACCGCCTGCGCTCGCGTTGCTCGACGAAAGCCGCCCGGCCAGGATCAGCCGCCCGGGGATAGATCGTGCGCCCTTCAGCGGCGGAAACTTCTCCTGGCCCAGTGACCGAGGGCGTCCGTTTTCGGGACCGCCGGGCCGCCGCTCGCCGGCGCACGTCCAGATCATCGGGGTCCTGCATGGGCACCTCTCCAGGCAACCGGTCCAAGGAACGAGGGTAGCCCGCGCCGGAGCAGCGAGCCGACCCCCGCCCGCAGTACCGTGTCCAAGCGGGCACGCTGGGTGAGCAACTATCCGAGGAGACGCACGTGGGAATCCGAACCGAACGCTGGCGTCCGGGCACCCCTTGCTGGACCGAGCTGACGGTGGACGACGTGGAGGAGGCCAAGGCCTTCTACGGTCCGCTGCTGGGCTGATCCTTCGAGCGCTCACCGGCCGAGCCCGCCCTGGTCCTGGCCACGGTGGACGGCGTCGCGGCGGCCGGGATCAGCGAGATCCACGAGGACACCCTGCACAGCCCAAGCGCCGATTTCGGCCGCCCGACGGGCTGGCTCATCTACTTCGCCACCGACGACCTGACCGCTACGGCAGAGGCCGTACAGGCGCACGACGGCCAGATCCTGCAGCAACCCCAGGCCGCCGGCACCCGCGGACGCCGGGCCGTTGCCTGCGATCCCACCGGCGCACCGTTCGGTCTGTGGCAGGCGGGCGATTCGATCGGTACCGGCTACGTGCGCGACCCGGGCTGCTTCATCTGGGACGACCTACGCTCGCCCAATCCTGACGGAGCTCGCGAGTTCTACACCGCCGTCTTCGGTTTCCGCACCGAACCGCTTCCTGCGGAGATGGGCGCGGGCAACGGCTACCAGACCTACGCCTTCCCAGACGAGTCGTGGCCGCTGGGTGGGATGGGCCCGATGATGGGCGACGCCGACGCCGCGCCCCACTGGCTGGCGTACTTCCAGGTCCGGGACATCGTCGCCGCCCTGGAGTTCGTCGAGTCCACCGGTGGGCGGATCGAGCGCCGCGATTTCGAGACCCCGTTCGGCCGGATGGCCGCGATCCGGGACCCGCAGGGCAGCCGGCTCTGGATCATGCAGCCACCCGGTCAGTGAATTTCAGGACGCCGGACGGCGCGGCAAACGGGCCCGGACGGCGAACCCGCCACCCGGCTCGGGGCCGGCCGTCAGCTCACCGCCGAAAGCGGCCACCCGGTCGCGCATCCCGTTGATCCCCCGGCCGGAGCGGGCCCAGGGCCGACGGCTCCCGGGCGGAAGGGCCGCAGCACCCGCCGTGACCACCGAAACCTCGATCTCCTCGGGCATCTGGTTCAGCGTCACCGTCGTCGAACTGCCCGGAGCGTGCTTCAGCGCGTTCGTCAGTGACTCCTGCACCACTCGCTGCAACGCCAGCCCCAGCCCGGTGGGCAGCGTCTCCGGATCGCCCTGTTGCACGAACTCGACCGCCTGCCCGGCCGAACGAGCACGCTCGACCAGGTTTTCCAGGGGTTCGCGGGCCGGGGCCCGCTCGCCGTCGATCTCGGTGCCCGGGTCGTACAGCACGTCGAGCAGCTCGCGCAGGTCCTTCATCGCCGAACGACCGGTGCCACTGATCGTGCCCAGACCAGCGGTGACCTTGTCCGGGTTCCCCGGAAGGAGGAATGGCAGGGCCTCGGCCTGCACCACCATCGCCGTGACGTGATGCGTCACCACATCGTGCAGCTCGCGGGCGATCCGGGTGCGCTCGGCCGCGACGGCTTCGCGCTTCTGCGCCACCCGGCGGGCCGCCTCGGACCGGGCGCGGGCCCGCACACCCTCACCGATCAGCCAGAACAGGGCCAGCACCGGGTAGAACGTGACGTAGTTGATCGACTGCTCGTGATAGTCGGTGCGGGAGATCGCGATCGACAGCACGACGTACGCCACCGTCGCAACGGCCGCGACCTCTACCCTCCGCGCAGCGAGGTGCGCCCCCGCGCTGTACAGAGCAACGTAGAGGCTGAGCCCAGCCGAACTCGGCGAGTAGCCCAGAACTTGGTAGGTACCCCAGGCCACTCCGATGATGCCCAGGGCAAGGGCGGGCTGAGACCGACGCAGCACGAGGGGTAGACACATTGCCAGGATCAGGACGACGGTAAGCGCGTTGGTGCCCTGGTCCCGCTGATCCGACCCCAGCACCGGGGCGAACGTGCCGTTGCCGGGGATGAAGGCGCCGACGAGAAACACCGCGGCCAGCAGGACGTCGCGCGAGACCCGCACGCGTTCGGTGATCACGCGCTCAGAGAGAATGGCCAATGGCGGACGTTCGTCAGCGGGTGCCGCTGATGGTGGACGACCCGACCACCTGGGTTCCCCGGTAGAGCACCAGCGTCTGCCCGGTCGCGACCCCGGCGATCGGCTCGTCCAGCTCCACGTCCACCGTGACCGGCAGCGTCTGCACCGAACCGGCCGCGCCGGCCGCAGCCGACACCAGGCGCGCCGGAACCGCCCGGCCGTGCGCCCGCACCTGAGCACTCAGCGCGGTGCCGGGCTCGGGCACCGGGGCGCACCAGGTGGCCTCGGCTCCGCTGATCCCCCGCACCTTGAGCTCTTCGGCCGACCCGACCACGACGGTGTTCGAGACCGGCTCGATCGAGAGCACGTACCGCGGCTTGCCGTCCGCCGCCGGACGGCCGATCGCCAGGCCCCGGCGCTGACCGACGGTGAAACCGTAGGCCCCGCCGTGCTCCCCGACGGTCTCACCGGCCGTGTCCACGATCCGGCCCGGCTGCTCGCCCAGCCGCTTGGCCAGGAAGCCCTGGGTGTCCCCGTCCGCGATGAAGCAGATGTCGTGGCTGTCCGGCTTGCTCGCCACCCGCAGACCGCGCTCGGCCGCCTCGGCCCGGACGTCTTCCTTCCGGGTGTCGCCGAGCGGGAACATCGAGCGGGCCAGGCGTTCCGGCGAGAGCACGGCCAGGACGTACGACTGGTCCTTGCCGTCGTCCACCGCGCGGTGCAGCTCGCGACCGTCCGGGCCGTCCACCAGCTGGGCGTAGTGGCCGGTGCTGACCGCGTCGAACCCGAGGGCGACGGCCTTGTCCAGCAGCGCGGCGAACTTGATCTTCTGGTTGCAGCGCACGCACGGGTTGGGGGTGCGGCCGGCGCTGTACTCGGCGACGAAGTCGTCGATCACGTCCTGCTGGAACCGCTCGGCCAGATCCCAGACGTAGAACGGGATCCCGAGCACGTCGGCGACCCGGCGGGCGTCCCCCGCGTCCTCGATGGTGCAGCACCCGCGGGCACCCGCGCGCAGCGTGCTGGGATTACGGGCCAGCGCCAGGTGCACGCCGACCACCTCGTGCCCGGCATCCACCGCCCGGGCCGCGGCCACGGCGGAGTCCACCCCACCGCTCATCGCTGCCAGAACTCTCATCGCTGTCCCTTACCCCTTGAAAGAAGCTGTCGGCTCCGAACTCAGTCCTGCACCCCGGGCCCGTTCCACCACCGGGCCGATCGCCTCGGCCAGCGCCGCGACGTCGGCCGCCGTCGAGGTGTGCCCCAGCGTGAACCGCAGCGCACCGCGGGCCGTCGACTCCGGCACCCCCATGGCCAGCAACACGTGGCTGGGCTGGGGTACTCCCGCCTGACAGGCGGAACCGGTGGAGCATTCCACGCCACGCGCGTCCAGCAGGTACAGCAGGGAATCGCCTTCGCAGCCCGGGAAGGTGAAGTGCGCGTTGCCCGGAAGGCGCTCGGCCCGGGAACCGGTTCCGGCCGACGTGGGCCCCGGATCGGCCAGATCAGCCGGCACCGCGCCATTGAGGACGGCGTCGGGCACGGCCTGCCAGACGGCCCGGACCAGATCGTCGCGCAACGCCGCGACCCGCTTGCCCTCGGCCGGCTGACTCTCCACCGAGAGCGCCGCCGCCGTCGCGAAGGCGCGCAGCGCGGCCACGTCCAGCGTGCCGGAGCGGATGCCGCGTTCCTGCCCGCCGCCGTGCAGACCGGGCACCAGGTCCAGACCGCGCCGGGCCAGCAGGGCTCCCGAGGAGACCGGCCCGCCCAGCTTGTGGCCGCTCACGCTGAGGCAGTCGGCCCCGCTGGCGGCGAAGTCGACCGGCAGGTGCCCGACCGCCTGGATCGCGTCGGTGTGCAGCGGGATGCCGTGCCGGTGCACGAGTTCCGCGATCTCGGCGATCGGCTGGACCGTGCCCACCTCGTTGTTCGCCCACATCACGGTGACCAGCGCAACCGCGGCGCCGCAAGCGTCCAAAAGCTCCGACAGCCCGTCCAGGTCGACCCGGCCCGCGGGATCGACCGGGGCCCAGACCACCTCGGCGCCCTCGTGCGCGACCAGCCACTCGAGCGGGTCGAGCACCGCATGATGCTCGATCGGCGTGGCCACGATCGTGCGACGGCGCTGGTCGGCGGACCGACGGGCCCAGAACAGGCCCTTCACCGCCAGGTTGTCCGACTCGGTGCCGCCCGCGGTGAAGACCACCTCGCTGGGACTGGCCCCGAACGCCACGCCGAGCCGCTCGCGGGCCTCCTCGACCACCCGGCGGGCCCGCCGGCCGGAGGAGTGCAGCGAGGACGCGTTCCCGACGTGCGTCATCTCCTCGACCATCGCCGCCACCGCTTCGGGCAGCATCGGCGTGGTCGCCGCATGGTCGAGATACGCAGTCACGGTTCGAGTGTAGGCGTGCTGCGGAGCGCAGTCGGCGGGGGCGGTGCGACCGCCCCCGCCGGCCGGAATCAGCCCTTGCGCTTCAGGACCTCTTCGGTGGCCTGGGGCAGCACCGTGAACAGGTCGCCGACCACGCCGAAGTCGACGAGCTCGAAGATCGGCGCCTCCGGGTCCTTGTTGATCGCCACGATCGTCTTCGAGGTCTGCATGCCGGCCCGGTGCTGGATCGCGCCGGAGATGCCGTTGGCCACGTAGAGCGTCGGGGAGACCTGCTTGCCGGTCTGGCCGACCTGGCTGCTGTGCGGGTACCAGCCGGCGTCCACCGCGGCCCGGGAGGCGCCGACGGCTGCGCCCAGCGCGTCCGCGAAGCTCTCCACCGGGCTGAAGTCGCCGTTGGTGCCCCGGCCGCCGGAGACCACGATCGAGGCCTCGGTCAGCTCCGGGCGCCCGCTCTTCTCCTTCGCCCGGCGCTCCACGACCTTGGCCGACCGGGCCAGGTCGGACAGCGTGACCGCGACGTTGACGACCTCGGGGGTGACCCCGGTCACCGGCTGCGGGTCGGCCGCGTTCGGCTTCACCGTGATCACCGGGACGCCCTTGGTGACGGACGCGGTGACGGTGAACTCGGCGGCGAACGCGGACTGGGTGGTGACCGGGCCGTTCTCCCCCGCCTGGACGTCCAGCGCGTCGGTGATCAGGCCGGAGTCGAGCTTGACGGCGAGCCGCCCGGCGATCTCCTTGGTCTCGCCGGAACTGGCCAGCAGCACCGCGGCGACCTCGCCGGCCTGGCCCACGACGGCGGCCAGGGCCTCGGCCTTGGGCGCGACGAGGTAGTCGTCCACGCCCTCGGCCTCGACCACGTAGACCTTGGTCGCGCCGTACTCGGCGAGCGCGGCCGACGCGTTGTCGTACCCCTGGCCGATGAACACGGCCGCGGGCTCACCCAGACGGGCGGCGATGGTGAGCAGTTCGGTGGTGGTCTTGCGGACAGCGCCGTCGACGTGATCGATGAGCACGAGTACCTGGGACATCGTCAGCCTTTCTTCTGCAGTGAGGGGGGTCAGACCAGCTTGGCGCCGGCGAGGAACTCGACCAGCTTGGTGCCGCCGTCGCCGGCGTCGGTCACGACCTCACCCGCGGTGCGGGCCGGGCGGGCGGCGACGGTCTGCACGGCGCTCGAGGCGGCGCCGAGGCCGACCTCCTCGGCCGACAGCCCGAGGTCGTCCAGGTCCCAGGTCTGCAGCGGCTTCTTCTTGGCCGCCATGATCCCCTTGAACGAGGGGTACCGGGGCTCGTTGATCTGGTCGGTCACGCTGATCACGGCGGGCAGCGCGGCCTCGACGATCTCGGTGCTCGCGTCGTTGTCGCGGCGGATCGTGGCCTTGCCGTCCTCGACGGTGAGCTCGCTGGCCAGGGTGACCTGGGGCAGGCCGAGACGCTCGGCGAGCATCGCCGGGACCACGCCGCCGACGCCGTCGGTCGAGGCCATCCCGGTCAGGACCAGGTCGTACTCGAGCTTGCCGAGGGCGGCGGCGAGGATCTTCGAGGTGGCCAGGTAGTCCGAGCCGTGGATCGCGTCGTCCACCACGTGGACGGCCTCGTGCGCGCCCATCTGCAGGGCCTTGCGCACCGCGTCGCTGGCGTCGTCCGGGCCGACGGTGAGCGCGGTGACCTTGCCGTCCGAGGCCTCGGCGAGCTTGAGGGCCTCCTCGACCGCGTACTCGTCGAGCTCGGAGAGCAGGCCGTCGACGCCGTCGCGGTCCGTGGTGTTGTCTTCTGCCGAGAATGTCCGGTCGGCCTGGGCGTCCGGTACGTACTTGACACAGACCACGATGTTCATGAGCGCCTCTCGACTTCTTGCGGGTGGGTTCGACAACCGGCCAGGGGCCTGCCGCTGGTCGGTTCGCCGCTCACCGCTCCCTGACCAACCGCTTACCTGGATGTCAGTTTCTCATCCGGGACCGGCTGAGCCACCCCTGGCCTTCCTCTGGACAACCTACTCACGCCGGACGGTCGGTCCCAGCGGGCGTTCGTGAATTAACTCACAGGGTCATGCCTTTAATCTTCAGGCCGGCAGGGCCAGCCCGAGACTGACCCCCATCCCGGGCGTCGGGCGGGCCTCGTCGGCATCGGGATTGAGGACGCTGGTGGGCGGGCTGGACGGGACCGGCAGGGTAATCTCGCGGGACATCAGATCGAGGAAGGTCAGGCTGGTCAGGCGGCAGATCATCAGCCGGGCACCGAGCCCGGCGACCGGGGCCGGCAGCAGCTCGTGCAGATGGTTCTGCAGGTAGAACTGGCGCCCGGGGCCGATCCAGCCCCCCGAGCCGTAACACCGGCAGGTCAGGTCGTAGTCGGCGATCGCCTCGGCCTCCCGCACCTTCCGCTCGATCCGCCGGTCCGCCCGCTTCGCGTGCGCCCGCACCCGCTGCCCGAGCATGGCCAGCCCTCCGGCCCCGATCGCGGTCGCCGCGGCCTTCCAATCCGTCCGGAAGGCGGGCGAAAGCGTCCCGTCCCCTACCCCAGCCATGGCCAGCGCCCGGGCCGCATCCCCGAATCCGCAGCGCTGAAGCACGTGCACGGTCAGCGCGGCCGGATCCTCGTCCGGCAGCGCAATCCTCTGCGCCTGACCGGTGAGATCCAACGCCTGCTGGTACTCCCCCAGCCGGGCATGATCAGCCGCCGCGATCGTCAGCATCCGAAGGTCGCGACACCCACCCTCGCGGGCCGACCGGGCTAAGGGCGCAGCCGCGACCAGATCCCCCACGGAGACCGCCGCCAACGCCACGATCCAGTCCTGCCCCGCAGACGACGGCATCCCCTCCGCCACTGCTTGCACCGCTGCCAGATCTCCCGTCCCCGCGAGCAGTTCGGCCACCCGAGAGAGCAGATTCAGCCACGGACTCACCGGCCGTTCCTTGGCCAGCGGAGCCACCGTCCGCCGCGTGCGCTCGCTCTTCCCGGCCGCCAACTCGTGCAGCAGCTCCAACGCCGTGGTGTGAATCCCAGCGAGCACGGCAAGTTCGGCCTGACGGACGATATCCACCCGTTCCAGCGCCGGATGCACCTCCAGCGCCTCGGAGTACAGACCGGCGGCGGCCAAAGCATCGCTCCACTGCCGCAGCACCTCCGGCGGCGGCCCATTCGCCCGCAACACGCTCGGCGGGATGACGCCAGGCCGCAGCGGCATCAGCAGACTGCGAGGCTGCGCCGACCCCGGCTGCGCCTTGACCGCCTGCGGCGCTGCCTCCGCCGTACTCGAAGCCGGCTTCGGAGCCGAATTCGGAGCTGGGCCCGAAGCTGCGTTCGGAGCTCCCTCCGGCGCGCTTGAAGCACCCTGCGGCCCGGGCTGCTCCTTCGGCGGCTCGGCGCCGGGAACGTCGGCAGGGTGCTGGCTCACGGCCTTTCTCTCGGCACGACGACCGACCGCGTTGAGCACCTACCCCCACCTCTCCGCTCCGAGAAGCCGATGCCCCCGGAGCGGAGAAGGGTGATTCAGCGGATGCCGGTCAGCCCCACGGTCGGAAACGCCGCCGCCGGCAACACCTGGGACAGCTTCCGGTCGAGCACGGCCAGCCGCTGCCGCGAACGGACCACCGCGGCCCCCGGCTCAGCCCCCGGATAGGGCAGAACGGTCGCCAGCAGCTCCTCCGGCTTCACCCGGACCTCCCGCGCCCCCGCCCCCGTGGCCACCGCGAGCAGCCGGTCCGGCACCGCGGGCGGGGCGTCCGGCGTCCCGGTCAGCGTGCGCAGCCGCTCGGGCAGCAACGTCCGCGCCTTTCCGGCCCGCGAGATCCCGACCCGGCCGACACTGCCCTGCTCCCGCGCGAACCCCGGCGACGCCCAGTCCTTCGCCCGGGTCGACTCGCCGGTGATCACGAACCGCCCGCCCGGCCGCAGCACCCGAAGGATCTCGGTGAGCGTGCCCGCCGGATCCATCCGCCGGTGCAGCACCGCGTGCGCGATCACCAGGTCGAAGCTGCCCTCGGCGAACGGCAGCGTCTCCGGATCGGCCAGCTCCTCCCCCGCCAGCTGCAGCCCCAGCTGCTCGGCCCGCCGCCGCGCCGCGACCAGCGCAGAAGTAGCGAGATCACTGATCCAGAGCCGGTTCACAACCCCGGACTGCAGCAGCCCGAGCGAGAACCCGAAGGTCGCCCCAGCCCCGACCTCGAGAGCATCGGTGTAGGGCAGCTTCTCGCGACGCAGAACCCGCGCCCCGACCAACGCCGCAAATCGGTCCCGCGCATACCCGGCGCCCTGAGCCCCCTTGGCCCCGGGCAGAGTGGCCGCCGGCGACACGGCCGGATTCGCTTCGGGGGACGCCTTCTTCTTGGGCCCGCCCTTCGCCCCACCGGCCGCTTTCTCGGGCTTTGGAGCTTCATTGGGTTTCGGAGCAGAGGACGTTTGTGACTCGGCGGACCCGTCGTCTCCGGCCGGTACGGCTGGCTTCGTGGCCACCGACCCGGCCCGATCACCGAGCTCCGCCGAACCCTCCCGATCCGACTCAGCAGACGTCACCACACCGGCCCGGCCACCTAACTCAGCCGAACCCTCCCGATCCGACTCGGCCGACGTCGCCACACCAGTCTGGTCACCGACCTCCGCCGAATCTTCCCGGTCCGACTCGGCCGACATCACCATGTCACCCCGGTCAGGGACCTCCGGCAGACGCTCCTGGTCAGACTCGGGTGGCGTCACCACACCGGCCTGGCCGTCCGACACAGGCTGCCCAGCCGACTTCGCAAGATTCCCCTTAGTGAACTCGGTAAGCGCCAACGTCTCAGCCGGGCCCGACGGCTCGACCCTTTGAATCTTCACTCCCCGCGGCGCCGTCGTCTCCCCATCCACCGTTTCCAGCGACTCAAATTCTGACGCAACCACTTCCGGCGTCACCGAGTCCGACGCAGCCACATCAGACGCCACCGCCCCCGAAGCAGCCTCTTCCAGCGCCCCTGACCCCAACACAGCCGATTCCGGCGTCTCCGAGCCAGCCACTTCCGGCGTCCCTGATCCGGAACCAGCCGCTTCTGGCGTCACCAAGCCAGCCACATCCGGCGTCGTCGAACCAGACCCAGCCACACCCGGCGTCCCTGATCCCGAACCAACCAGTCCTGGCGTCTCCGAGCCAGCCACTTCCGGGGTCTTCGAGCCTGACGCAGCCACTTCCGGCATCCCTGATCCGGAGCCAGCCGCTTCCGGCGTGGCCAATCCAGCCACATCCGGCGTCGCCGAACCCGACCCCGCCACACCCGGCGTCCCTGATCCCGAACCAACCAGTCCCGGCGTCTCCGAGCCAGCCATTTCCGGGGTCTTCGACCCTGACGCAGCCGCACCCGGCGTCCCCAACCCCGAACCACCCGACGCAGCGCCCGCCGGCTCGTCGACCACAGCCACCTCCGCCGCCGCCAACGTGGCTTCCGCCTCATTCTTTTCCGCTTTTTCCGGCTTTTCCGCCGGCTCCGGCGCCGTTACCGGCGTCCCTGATTCCGCCGCCTCCCGCGCCGCGATCTCGCGGTCTGCCAGCTCCTGCACGGTGGGCTCCTGCGCCACCAGCTGCTCGACCGACGCCGCTTCCGGAGATCCCGGCTGGGCCTGCGCCGCCTCGGCCAGCACCTGGTCCGGCACCTCCGGAGTCGGGGTTACGGGAGCGGCCGGGGTCTTGCCCGGGGTCGTCTTGTTGGCCGGGCGGCGGGTGGTGGTCTTCTTGGCCGGGGCCCGCTTGGACGTCGGCTTCCGGACCGCTGACTGCGGGGTCGCCTCCCCGGCCGGGGTCTTGCGGGCCGCGGAACGGGTGCCCTGGGGCCGGCGGACCGGCGCCTTGGCCGCTGCTGATCCCCCCGGTCCCCCCGATTCCCCGCCCTCAGCTGGGCGATTCACCCCGTTGGACGCCTTCGCGTCGTCCTGGGTGGGGCCGGTCGCCGTCTCGTCACTCATCAACGTCCTTCGAATTCTGCCTTGCCCGGGCCGTTCTCCATGAACGACGTCATGCCCCGGGCGCGGTCCTCGGTCGCGAACAGGCCGGTGAAGAGCGCCCGTTCGATCTGCAGACCGGTGGCCAGATCGGTCTCCAGCCCCCGGTCGACGGCTTCCTTCGCGGCCCGCAGCGCAATACTGGCGCCGCCGACGTACCGTGCCATCCGACGGCGCGCGGCGGCGTACACCTCGGCGGCGGGTACCACCTCGTCCACCAGGCCGATCGCGAGCGCTTCCTCGGCGGGTACGAAACGTCCACTGAAAATCAGGTCTTTCGCCTTTGCCGGGCCGATCAGCCGGGGCAGGCGCTGGGTTCCGCCGGCCCCGGGGATCACGCCCAGCAGGATCTCCGGCTGGCCCAGTTGCGCGTCCTCCGCCGCGACCCGGAAGTCGCAGGCGAGGGCGAGCTCGCAACCGCCGCCCAAGGCGTAGCCGGTGATCGCGGCGATCGTCGGCTTGGGGATGGCGGCCACCGCGTCGAAGGCACTGTGCAGCCGGGAGCCGTGCACCAGCGCCTCGGCGTAGCTCATCGGCTGCATCTCTTTGATGTCGGCCCCGGCCGCGAACACCTTCTCGCCGCCGTACAGGATCACCGCCGCCACGTCCGGGCGCCGCGAGGCCTCCTCGGCGGCCGCCCGGATCCCGGCGATCAGCTCGCTGTTCAGGACGTTCATCTTCGGCCGGTCCAGACGGACGGTCGCTATCGAGTCCTCGACCTCGAGGTGCACGAGCTCGGTCACGTCAGTCCCTCCTCGCCGGTACCGCCGCGCCGATCAGGCCTCTTCGCCCGTTTCCGCCTGCTCGAGCAACTGGGTGACGGTCTGGTGCCAGGTGCGCACCGAGCCGAGCACGGCCTCGAGGGTGGCGGTGAGCAGCGGGCCGAGGTCCATGCCGTCGGCCACGATCAGGTCGACCGCGACCGCCAGGCGATCGGCGTTCACCGTGACCTTGACCAGGTTCAGGGCGCTGGTGACCGCGTTCGCCGCGCGCAGCCGGGTGATCTCGTCACCGGCCAGCGAGTCGTCCAGCAGCCACTGGCCGAAAACCCGCATCATCGGCGGCTGGGTGTCCAGGGTGCGCACGAACAGCATCTGTTCCTGCACCGAGACGGCGACATCGCCGTCCTCGTCGATCCGGGGCTGGTGCCCCTCGTCGATCATCGCGTCCAGCACCCGGCCTCGCAGCGGGTGCTCGTCCGGCGGAGGCGGGAAGGAGGGCAGGGACGTGGGATCCGTCATGCTCACCAACCCTAGTCCGTTCCCCCGCGCGCGCAGCACCGACACCGGCACATAACGGCAAGCTTCGCCGTCGGTTCGATCAACGGGCGCCGTACCCGGCCGGGTACGCAGAGTTCCGGCACACTGAGGCAGTGGCCACACCCGTCAGATCTCTCCCGTACCCGCTCGGCGTCCATCCCCGCGGCGGAGGCGTCGACGTGGCCGTGATGGCCGCCCACGCTGACCGGGTCCAGCTCTGCCTGCTCGATCCGGCCACCGCAGCCGGTCCTGAGGGCCAGTGGATCGAACGGCGGATCGATCTGCCGAACCGGACCTACGGTATCTGGCACGGTTTCGTGCCGGACGTGCATCCCGGGCAACGCTACGGCTTCCGGGTGCACGGTGACTGGGATCCGCGCCGGGGCCACCGGCACAACCCGGCCAAGCTGCTGCTCGACCCGTACGCCCGGGCGATCGTGCCGCCGGAACGGCTGCGCCCGGAGCTGTACGGGCATCAGGTCGGCCCGGACATGACCGGCAATCACCGGATCCCCGACCATCGGGACTCGATGCCGTACGCCGCCCACGGCATCGTCACCGCGGAGCCGGGCCGTCAGCCGTCCACGAAACCGCACACCCCATGGGCCCGCACGGTGATCTACGAGACCCACGTGCGGGGTCTGACCAAGAACCTGCCGGGCGTGCCCGCCGCGCTGCGGGGCACCTACGCCGGGCTGGCCCACCCGGCCACGATCGAGTACCTGACCGGGCTCGGGATCACCGCCGTCGAACTGCTCCCGGTGCACGCCAACCAGTCCGAGGGGCACCTGGAGGCCCGCGGCCTGGTGAACTACTGGGGGTACAACACCCTCGGCTTCTTCGCGCCGCACCCGGACTACGCCGCCACCGAAGACCCCGCACTGGTCGTCACCGAGTTCCGTCAGATGGTCCAGGCGTTGCACGAGGCCGGTTTGGAAGTGCTTTTGGACGTCGTCTACAACCACACCTGTGAGGCGGGGGTGATCGGCCCGACCCTCTCCTGGCGCGGACTGGACGCCGCCACCTACTACCGGCTGGACGGCGACGGGCGGGACATCGACTTCACCGGCTGCGGCAACTCGCTCGACGCCACCCAGACCCGGGTGGTCCAGCTGGTGCTGGACTCGCTGCGGTACTGGGTGCAGGAGATGGACGTCGACGGCTTCCGTTTCGATCTCGCCCCCACCCTGGCCCGCGGTCGCAACGAGTTCCACGCCGACCACCCGATGCTGGTCGCGATGCGGGTGGACCCGGTCCTGGCCGGGGCCAAGCTGATCGCCGAGCCCTGGGACCTGGGACCGGACGGCTGGCGCACCGGCCAGTTCCCGCCGCCGTTCGCCGAGTGGAACGACCGCTACCGGGACGACGTCCGGGACTTCTGGCTGACCTCCGGCGCCCGGGTGGCCAACGGCGAGTCCCCCGGCGGGCTGCGCGATCTCGGCACCCGGATCGCCGGCTCGGCCGACACCTTCGAGACCAGCCGCGGCCCGCTCGCCTCGGTCAACTTCGTCTCCGCGCACGACGGTTTCACCCTCGCCGACCTGACCGCGTACAACGTCAAGCACAACCACGACAACGGCGAGGAGAACCGGGACGGCACCGACAACAACCGGAGCTGGAACCACGGGGTGGAGGGCCCGACCGACGACCCGGTGATCCTCGCGGCCCGGGACCGCTCGGTCCGCAACATGCTCGGCACGCTGCTGTTCTCGGCCGGAGTGCCGATGCTGGTGGCCGGCGACGAGTTCGGCCGCAGTCAGGGCGGCAACAACAACCCGTACTCCCAGGACGGCCCCGTCTCCTGGCTGAACTGGCAGCTCGAGGGCCGGCAGGAGGACCTGCTGGCCACCACCCGCCACCTGATCGCCCTCCGGCAGCGGTTCAGCGCCGTCCATCCCTCCCGCTTCTTCACCGGCGAGCAGGGCCCGGCCGGGCTGCGGGACGTGACCTGGTTCGCCGAGGACGGCACCGAGATGACGATGGCGCACTGGGGTGACGGCCAGCGCCGGATGCTCCAGGTGCTGTTCGCCGAGCCGCCTTCCGCGACTCTCGAAACCGAGCCCGCCGGATCGCTGCTCCTGGTCATTGCGGGGGCCACCCAGCCACCCACGGTGATCCTGCCCGACGTTTCCCCGCTGATGTCCTACCAGTTGCTCTGGGACAGCGCGGAACCCCGGCCGCCCGCGCTCGGGAGCACCCCGCTGCTGGCTCCGGCCACCGAGATAGAGCCGACGCCGGACTCTTTGCGGTTGTACGTGGCGCGCTGAGACGCCGTACCGGGCAGACGACGCAGGACGAGCCTCAGAACAACCCTTCAGCCCACTGCGGCAGTTCCCCGAAAGCCCGGACCTGCCAAAGGGTCGGCTTGCGGTCGACGAAGAGGAACGGGACGCCCCAGCGCTCGTAGAGTTCGCGCTTGTCGATCAGGTCGTGACGCCGGGTGGAGGGTGAGCTGATCTCGATCGCCAGCCGGAGTCCCTGAGGGGCTACGCCAAGACCTTTGTGGACCAGGAAGTCCGGATCCACCACCATCACGTCCGGCGTGAGGATCGTCTCGTCTTTCTCGATGACGTTCCCGCCGGGCCAGATCTGGAGCTCCGGTGGCATGCCCACGCCCGGAGCCTTGGCCCGCAGCTTGAGTTCGAAGGTCAGATCACCGACCAGGCGCTGACACACCCCGTCCGCCATAGGTGGAACCACGAACAACTCCCCGTCGATCAGTCCGAATCGGGGATCCTCGGCCGGTAGGTCGTGAACGGTGAGCGGGCGCTGGGCATTCAGCGCCAGAAGGCGAGTCAGCTCAACCGGTTCCGCGCTCATGGTTGCTCCTCGTCCACTCTTGGATGGTACGACGCTCAGTAGCCGGAGTGCTCCGTATCTCCACCAGATCCCCGCGATCAGATTACGGTTATTCCGATACAGAAGGCAATTTTCCGAACTTTCAGCGGACGCAGACCCGGAGACAAACGAGATCCGGCTTGGTCCCGTCGGGACCAAGCCGGATCTCGAAAGCTGTCCTCAGCGCCTCAGCGGCCCGAGCCCTTACCCGAGAGCAGCCGACCGACCGCCCGCAGCGGGACCTCGACCCAGCCGGGCCGGTGCCGGGTTTCGTAGACCACCTCGTAGAGCGCCTTGTCCAGCTCCAGCGCCCGCAGCAACGCGCCGTCCTGCCGTGGGTCCCGGCCGGACTCGTTCGCGTACCCCGTGAGGTAGGCCTCGCGGCACTCACTCGCCCAGGTGGAGGCGGCCAGCGATCTCGGGTCGTCGTCGGCCAGGCCGAGAACCGAGTGCCGGGCGGCATAGTCGAACGAGCGGAGCATGCCGGCCACGTCGCGCAGGGCCAGGTCCGGGTCGCCGCGCTCGGCCAGCGGGCGCAGCGGCTCGCCCTCGAAGTCGAGCAGGACCCAGCCCCGGCTGTCCGAGTGCAGGGCCTGCCCCAGGTGCAGGTCGCCGTGGACGATCTGCAGGTCGGGGGCCTCGGACAGGTCCCGGACCCGCTCGATCACCTCGCCGGCCGCCGGGGCGTACTCGACCAGGGCCGGGGCCGCCTCGACCGCCCAGGCCAGCCGGTGCTGCAGGTGGTCGGCCAGTGCGGCAAGGGTGGCCGGGGTGCTGGGCCGGGTCGGCAGGGCCGCCGCCAGCGCGTCGTGCACGGCCGCGGTGGCCGCGCCGAGCTGGGCGGAGAGCCCGGCGAAGGTCTCGCCGTTGGTCACCGCTCCGGTGGCCAGGCGCCAGCCGTCGGAGCTGCCGGCGACGAACTCGGCCGCGGCCGAGAGATGTCCCCAGGCGGGCTGACCGCCGGGCTGCACCCATTCGCCCTCGACCCAGCCGACCAGCCGGGGCACCCGCTCGTTGCCGGCCCGGGCGAGCGCGCCCGGTACCACCACGTCGGGGTTGCGGCCGGGCTGCAGGGCCCGGAAAAGCTTGATCATGACCGGGTCCGAGCCGTCCGACCCGACGATGATCGAGGTGTTCGACTGCTCGCCGGAGAGCACCTTGGCTGCCCGGTGCGGGTCCGGCGGAGCCTCGCCTGCCCGGCGCACGCCACGGACCCGGCTGCGCGGGGTGCCGGACTCCGACATCGCCTCGACCGGGCCGGAGATCAGCTCGGTCCAGGCGGAGACGAAGTCCGGGTCGTGCGGCGCGTCGTAGACGTACCGGGGGCCGTCGTTCGTCCGCAGCTCTCCGAGGAGGGCGTGGGACAGCTCGGCCACCGGCTCGCTGCGGTAGGTCAGCGGCACCTGGTAGGTGGCCGCTCCCGCGTCGGACGCGGCCGCCCCGGCCGGCAGCGCACTGATCAGGTGCACCACGATGCCGACCGGTTTCCGCTCGATCGCCGCCTCCGGCGCGATCACCGCACCCCCGCCCGGGGGCAGGGCGAACTCGCCGGTGGCGGGCTCCACCACCGAGGGCTCCGGCACCGGCGGGACCAGGACGATCTGTCCCGCCGGGGCCAGGGTGACACCGCCATGACCGGCCGAGAACCATCTCTGCCGGGGCAGCCAGCTGGCCAGCAGTCCCGCGACATCGACAGCTCCGGTTACCGGTTCATTCATCGGGCGGCTCCTGCGTTGGCACTGGCGGCGACCGAGTTACCGATCGAGGGGGCGGTGGGGTCGATCGGCGGGGAGATCGACAGCCAGTAGAAGTCCCGCGACCCCATGGTCAGGTTCAGCTCCCCGGACTCGGGCACCGGCTTGAACCCGGTGCCCCCGAAGATGTCGCTGATCTCGTGGTCGGCGGTCCAGTGCGGCAGGCTCAGCGTGGTCGCCTGGGCGGTGCGGCTCAGGTTGTTGACGCAGAGCAGGATCTCCGGGGCCGCCCCGGTCTCCGGGTCGCCCTGGTAGACCCGCAGGAACGCCAGCACGGCCGGGTTGTCCGCCTCCACCGCCTGGTACGTGCCCATCCCGAAGGCGGCGTGCTCGCGGCGGATCTGCAGCATCGAGCGCACCCAGTTCAGCAGCGAACTGGAGGTGGCCATCTGCGACTCCACGTTGACCGCCCCGTAGTGGTACTGGAGCGACTGCACGGCCGGCAGGTAGAGCTTGCCCGGGTCAGCGGTGGAGAAACCGGCGTTGCGGTCCGGCGTCCACTGCATCGGGGTGCGGACCGCGTCGCGGTCGGGCAGCCAGATGTTGTCGCCCATCCCGATCTCGTCGCCGTAGTACAGCGTCGGGCTGCCCGGCATCGACAGCACCAGCGCGTGCGCCAGCTCGATCTCGGCCCGGGACCCGTCGAGCAGGGTCGCGAGCCGGCGCCGGATGCCGATGTTGGCCCGCATCCGCGGGTCCGGGGCGTACCAGCCGTACATCGCGGCGCGTTCCTCGGTGGTCACCATCTCGAGCGTCAGCTCGTCGTGGTTACGCAGGAAGGTGCCCCACTGGCCGTTGGACGGGATGTCCGGGGTCTCGGCCAGGATGTCGATGATCGGCTTGGCCTTCTCGTCCCGCAGCGAGTAGTAGATCCGCGGCATCACCGGGAAGTGGAAGCACATGTGGCACTCCGGCTCCTCCTCGGTGCCGAAGTACTCCACCACGTCCTTGGGCCACTGGTTGGCCTCGGCCAGCATGATCCGGCCGGGGTACTCGTCGTCGATCGTCCGGCGCAGCTTGCGCAGGAAGTCGTGGGTCTGCGACAGGTTCTCGCAGTTGGTCCCGTCCTCCTCGAACAGGTACGGCACGGCGTCCAGGCGGAACCCGTCGATCCCCATGTCCATCCAGAACCGGACGACGTCGAGGATGGCTTCCTGCACGGCCGGGTTCTCGAAGTTCAGGTCCGGCTGGTGGCTGAAGAACCGGTGCCAGAAGTACTGCCGGCGGACCGGGTCGAACGTCCAGTTGCTGGACTCGGTGTCGACGAAGATGATCCGGGCGTCCTGGTACAGCTCGTCCGTGTCGCTCCAGACGTAGAAGTCCCCGTAGGGGCCCTCCGGGTCGTTGCGGCTGGACTGGAACCAGGGGTGCGCGTCCGAGGTGTGGTTGATCACCAGGTCGGTGATCACCCGCAGGCCCCGGGCGTGCGCCTGGGCGACGAACTCCTGGAAGTCCGGCAGGGTGCCGAACTCCGGCAGCACGGCGCAGTAGTCGGAGATGTCGTACCCGCCGTCGCGCAGCGGGGAGGCGTAGAAGGGCGGGAGCCACAGGCAGTCGACACCGAGCGACTGGATGTAGTCCAGTTTCCCGATCAGCCCGGTGAAGTCACCGGAGCCCGACCCGTTGGAGTCGGCGAACGCCCGGACCAGGACCTCGTAGAAGACGGCCTTGCGGTACCAGTTGGGATCGTTGTCGAGTCCGGGATGGATACCCACACCACCGATGTTTCTGGGCAACTTCAGAGCCTCCTGACATGGAGGACGTGGGCGGGCTGGAAGTAGGGGTCGAGACGGACGAAGTTGTGCTCCTGCCACGGGTAGGTCGTGCCCGTGATCAGGTCTTCGGCGATGATCCCGTCGAACCAGTCCAGGCCCAGTTCGGGCATGTCCAGGTGGACGAAAGTCTCGTGGGTCGCGTTGGGATCGAGGTTGACGACGACGATGAGCACGTCCTCGGGGCCACCGCCCGTCTCGCTCGACTCCAGCCGCCGCGAGTAGCAGATGACCTGCTCGTCGTCGGTGGCGTGGAACACGGTGTTGCGCAGGCGCTGCAGTGCCTTGTGGTTGCGCCTGATGTCGTTCAGCCGGCTGATGTACGGCGCGATCGAGCGGCCGTGGTTCGGGCCTCCCGGTTCGTAGCTCTGCCAGTCCCGCGGGCGGTACTGGAACTTCTCACTGTCCAGATACTCCTCACGACCCGGCAGCGGGGCCCCTTCGCAGAGCTCGTAGCCGGAGTACATGCCCCAGCTCGGCGAGAGGGTGGCCGCGAGCACCGCCCGCAGCTTGAACGCCGACGGTCCCGCGTTCTGCAGGAAGTCGTGAAGGATGTCCGGAGTGTTTGGCCAGAAGTTCGGCCGCATGTAGTCGGCACTTGAGCCCGACAGCTGGGTGACGTACTCGGTCAGCTCAGCCTTGGTGGTCCGCCAAGTGAAATACGTGTACGACTGGTGAAAACCGACCTTGCCGAGGGTGTGCATCATGGCCGGCCGGGTGAACGCCTCCGCCAGGAAGAGCACCTCCGGGTGGGTCTCGTTCACCGAACGGATCAGCCACTCCCAGAACGAGACCGGCTTGGTGTGCGGGTTGTCCACCCGGAACACCTTCACCCCGTGCCCGATCCAGTGCTCGACCACCCGCAGCACCTCGGCGCCCAGCCCGGCCGGGTCGTTGTCGAAGTTGATCGGGTAGATGTCCTGGTACTTCTTCGGCGGGTTCTCGGCGTAGGCGATCGTGCCGTCGGCCCGGGTGGTGAACCACTCCGGGTGCGCCTTGGCCCAGGGGTGGTCCGGGGCGCACTGCAGGGCCAGGTCGAGCGCGATCTCCAGGCCGAGTCCGTGTGCGGTCCCGACGAAGTGGTCGAAGTCCTCGAACGTGCCCAGGTCCGGGTGGATCGCGTCGTGGCCGCCCTCGTCCGAGCCGATCGCCCAGGGCGAGCCCGGGTCGGACGGGCCCGGGGTGAGGGTGTTGTTCGGGCCCTTGCGGTTCACCCGGCCGACCGGGTGGATCGGCGGCAGGTAGACGATGTCGAAGCCCATCGCGGCGGCCGCGGCCAGCCGGGGCTCGGCCTGCCGGAAGGTGCCGGAGATCCAGCGCCCGTTCTCGTCCAGCCGGGCCCCCTCGGACCGCGGGAAGAGCTCGTACCAGCTGGAGTACAGGGCCCGCTCGCGCTGCACCTCCAGCCGCAGCACCGGGGAGGATGACACCAGGTCGCGCAGCGGGCTCTCCGCGAGCGCGCCCTTGACCTGGATCGAGAGCCCGGCGGCGAGCCGTTCGGAGACCGTGCGGTTGGTGTTGCGCAGCACCGCGGAGGCCTCGATCAGGTTCAGCATCGGCTTGCGGCGCTGCTTGGTCTCCTTGACCGCGCGCTCCATCAGCCGGGCGCCTTCCTCGAGCATCAGCTCGACGTCCACCCCCGAGCCGATCTTGATCACGGCGTCGTGCTCCCAGGTGCCGTACGGATCGCTCCAGCCCTCGACCACGTACGTCCACAATCCCGTCCGGTCCGGGGTGAAAGTGGCGTGATAGCGGTCCGTCCCGGGCTCGCCCGGGACCATCCGGACCTCGGTGTGCCGACGGCCCTCCGGGTCGATCAGCACCGCGGTGGCAGCCACCGCGTCGTGCCCCTCGCGGAACACCGTGGCGCTGACCGGCACGCTCTCGCCGACGACGGCCTTCGCCGGCCAGCGTCCGCCATCGACGTTCGGGGTCACCCCGGTGACCGGGATCCGCCCGATCCCCGGGCGTCCGTAGACGACCGAGGTACTCTCGCCGCGCCCCTGGGCGAGATAGGGCGCGGGGACGCTTGCGGCCGGCGTACTGAGCGCTGCGTCCTTGCCGTTGTACTCAGGGGTCGAGCTGGTTTGTGTCTCCATGCGTTTACCCGTTCCCGCGACGCCTGAAGTGCGGCCGACCTGATCGAAGCCACTGTGGAGGCTCATGGACGCTTCCGACGACCTTCCCGGCGAGGTGCTCAGGGCCCCCGCCACCTTCCGTACGAACAACTGACGAACCAAGCTTGAGTGAGGCACCAGGTACCAGCCTGGGACATGCCCGGGGGTCCCCGCATTTCCACTGCACCAAACACCCGGCCAACTGCGGCCGGCCGGCCCGGGCCACGACCGGCGGCCGACCACCACGAACATGGTCGCGCGCGCGACAGCCACCCGCCCAGATCCAACCAGACAGTAGTTTCCGGGTGATCACTGAGGTGCTTCACAACGTATCGGCAGCCCGGGACTGAAACTTCTTGCGAGTTCCGCAAGGGCTTCACCCCGCCTGGTTAGGGTGCCCGGGTGAGAGCGATCCGCCGATCCACCGTCCGGACCGCCCTGCCCGAGCCGCTGGCGCCCCTGGCCGAGCTGGCCAGTAACTTGCGCTGGTCGTGGCACCGGCCGACGCTGGAGCTGTTCGCGTCGCTCAGCCCGCGTAGACCGACCTTCCGGTCATAAGCCCCAAGCATCGGCGAACCAGGTGGTTGCCCTCTTGCGGAACTCTTAGGACGCCAGGCAGTCTGCCTCCGTGCGCGCATGGACACTCTTGGTCACCATTCTTGTTCCGGGTAGGACGTGCGCAGAGTGAACGAGGCACCCTCCCGCGGGCGTGGGCGTCGCGACGACCCCCGGCCCTCCGACCAAACGTCTTTCGCGCTCTACGGCCCGGATCCGCTGGAACCGGCTCGCGATGCCATCGTGCGGCGGGATCCAGAAGCCTTCGCGGGGTGTTTTACGCCCGAGGGGACGCTGCGGATACCCCGGCGCGAGGGTGACCTTCTGATCCGGGGTAAGACCGAGCTCGTCCGAGCTGGGCAGGATTTTCAAACGACGATCCGCGAGCTTTCCTGGACGCCCTCACGTCGGTTGGTCTCGGCCGACGAGGTGACGGAGGAAGCAGTCGTGGTGGTGCAGCAAAATCAGCGCCGCTCCGGACGTTCGGCTGCTCCCCCGCCTCGAAGTTCCGAGGAGGGCACTCGGGTTTCGTTGCGCGCTGTCGCCTCCTTTGATCCCGACGGGCTGATCAGCGGCCTTACCTTGTGGCTGGACTGGGCCGCGCTGTCTGACCCGCGTGGCGTCGCATCAGCGGATGGTGTGGCAAGTGCGCTGGTCGCGCTGGCGCGGTCACGGGACGAACGTGGGCTGCGGGTGCTGCAGACCCCGGCGCAACCGGTGATTGTCGACCGGGACGCGTCGCTGGATGCCGAGCCGGAGCCTGAGCGGCCGAAACCGATGAGCCGGAGTGCCGTCTGGTGGGAATTGCATCGCGCGGGGGTGGCAGGCAGCGCGATGGCCGTGGTGGCGGTGGTGCTGCTGGCCTGGGTGGGGCTTCATGTGCTGGCGCCCCTGCACCGCGGGGATTCCTCGTTGTCGGCCTTATCCGGCGATTCTTCGGCCAATCCTTCTGACAGTCAGGAATTGGGGACGCTCGCGGGCGCCGATGTTGGATCGGCTGGGGTAGGAGCGGGGTCGGGTTCTGAGAAAGGGTCGGCCGCGGGCTCCAAGTACTCCGGTTCCAAAGGAACAGAACCCCAGGCCGACACCAAAGGCTCGGGGCAAACGTCCTCAAGCCAAACGTCCTCAAGTCAAACTCCCTCGAGCCAAACGTCCTCGAGCAACCCCGAAGCGACCGGGGCCGGTCCGGACGGATCCGGTGCCCCGGTGCTGTCCTCGCAGAATCCCGACGTGAAACCGACCGTTCAACGCGGCAAGAAGATCACCTTCCTGTCCGACGTCCTGTTCCGGTCCGGCTCGTTCGACCTTTCCCGCCGGTCCCAGACCCGGCTGGACAAGCTGGCCGGGCAGATCCGAACGGCCGGCGTGGAGGGCGATGTCCAGGTTAACGGGTACACCGACAGCATCGGCACCGACGCGGACAACATGGTGCTGGCCGAGCACCGAGCACTGGCCGTGGCCAACGCTTTGAGTCGACGACTCGACGGCGTGGACGTCCGGCTCCACGTACAGGCTTTCGGCGAGAGCAGTCCGCGGGCGACGAACGCAACCGATGAGGGACGCCGGCAGAACCGGCGCGTGATTGTGGTGCTACCGGAAAAGCACTGACCCGGCCTGCGGCGCCGCCCCTCTTCGGACGACGCCGCAGCCCCGGAATCAGCTCTCGCTGCTGCGCTTCGGTGAGAACACGAACAGGTAGAGCACCGCACCGATCACCACAACGCCGAGCACGATCAGCGTGATGATCAGCACCGGCGAACTACCCCCGGAATCCTGGTCCGCGGAGTTCACCGCCTGCGCGGTCGACGCCGGGTCAGCGCCACCGGTCGGCGCCGTCCCTCCGTTGCCGGCCTTCGCCGTGAAGGCGAACTGCCCGGAGATCGGGTGCCCGTCCGACGACGTCACCCGCCACTGCACGGTGTACGCGCCGGCCGGTGATCCCGGCGCAATACCGGTGCTGACCACATGGTCCACCACCGTCGTCTTTCCCTCGGTGACGTCCCCACTCGGCCCGGTCACCTTGATCACCGAGCCGATGCCGAGCGGAATGTTGTTGAACGTCAGCTCAACATCGTCCGGCAACGTCTTGACCGTCGAGTTCTCGCCCGGGTTGGTCTTTTCCAGCACGTCATGGGCCAACGCCGGGCCGGCCCCGAGCAGCACTCCGGCCAGCACCACGGCCAGCCCGGTCCCGAACCGGGCCCGCCGGCTCAGGTACCGACGCTTCGAACCGGTGGAACGGGTGGATCGGCTGATCACACCGCACTCCCCTGCGAGGTGTTCGACGAGCTGTCACTGTTCTTCGGCGAAACGCCCGCCGCCGGCGCCTTCGACAGCACGGCCAGCCGACGCCAGGCAACAGCAGCCAGCAGCAGCCCGATCACACCGACCACCAGGCCCCCCGCTCCCAGCCAACGAGCGGTCGAGTCGGAACTGTCCGCACTGTCGGTCGCCGCCGGAGTCGCCGTCGCGGCCGGAGCCGCTGCGTCATCGTCGCCCGCCGCGGCCGCGGTCACCTGGAACGTCGGAGCCGGGCTCTCCGGCTCCTCCTGACCCGCCACCGTCGGCTCGTTCCAGTTCACGACCTTGCCGTCGGAATACGTCTGCTTCGCCGGGAGCGACACCGTCGTGCCCTCCTTCGGCAGCGGCCCGGCCTGCAGCAGGAACTGCTGGAACTGCCCCGGAGCGACCTGCGTGCTGCCCTCTGCGGTCCAGGTGACCTTCGTCGCCGCCTTCGTAATGGTGGTCCCGTCCACCTCAACCGGCTTCGGCAGATCGCCCTGGGTCACCACGGCCTTCCACCCCGGGATCGGTTCCACCGCAACGAACGTGAACGGCGTGTCGGTGGGCAGATCAACCTCAAGCCCGACGGTCCCGGCGGTGTCGGACTCGGTCGGCACCCGGAAGGTCAGCACCGAATAGCCGCCCGCCGCCGTGCTGTCCGGAGTGACGTGCACATGAGCTTCGGCGATGGCCGCACCGCCGATGGTGAGCGCGGCCGCGGCGAGCAGGGCGGCCCCGGCGCGGAGGACGAGGGGGATACGTGACTTCGGCATTGTCGTGGGAATTCTTTTCTGCGAAAGAGGTCAGTAATACAGGACGAAGAACTGAGGACTTGCGATCCGCTCCGGGGACCGAAGAGCGGAACTGAACTATCTGGCCGGTGAAGAAGGCCTCGGCTTCGGTGGATCGTGCCTATTGCTCCGGGCTGGGCGGAGGACTCGGATCAGGTTCAATCCAACGGATCTGCCAAGGCACCGATAGGGCGTTCAGCAGACCCGGTCACGTACAGATCGAGCCAGTGCATCCGCTGGAGAGCCGCCAAGCAGGCCGGCCAGACCCGAGTCGATCCGTCCCATCACAGCTTCCGAGGAAGCAGCGAACGGAGCAGCCAGACACCGGCTGATCCAACCCACCCAGCTACCCACGGGGCGCTGATCAGGCCAATCATCGGCGGGGTCAGCCGGGTGCAAGCCAACCCGACCACGGGCCAACCCGGCTCTAGGCGACCCCAACTGCGGCTCGACCAGGTTGTGGTCCACCCCGGCCGCTGGCTAACCGGGCGGCGGCTCGACCGGTTAGAGGCCAATCCAGCACCAGGAAATCAGCCGCCAGCCGTCCAGTCGCCGGATGACCAGACGCAGATCAGCCAGACGAGGCTGGTCAGACGCTGGATCACCAAGCACCGGCCGGTCCGCTCAGGCCAGTCCGACACCAGGCTGACCAAGCGCAGGGCCGGCCGTCCGACACCAGACCTTCCAGTGCAAGCCGGCCCGAGACCAAACCAACCAAGCGCGAGGCATCCGAAACCAGACCAACCAGCGCGAGCCGGCGCAAACACCAGACCAAGCAACCAACGCGGGCCAGTTCGACACCAAGCCGACCTCAACGCCAGCCAGTCCGATGCCCGATCACGTGCAGATCTGCCAGACGCAGCAGCCGGTCAGACACAGGCGGTCAGGCATCAGGCCGATCCAGGCCAGGCAAGCGCAAAGCAGGTCCAGGACAGACCAAGCCCGTGCAAGGCCGATCCAGGGACAAGCCAGCTAGGCGCAGAACCCATCGAGAGCGGGCCAGGCCAGGCGCAGCGCCGTCCAATGGGCGGGTCAGCTGAGCCTCGAGGCGGGTCAGACGGGGGCGAGAAGGGGTGGGCCGCGCCGCCGGACGGCGCGCCGAGGAACGTCTGCGCGGGGTAGGAGAGCCTCGCGGGCAACGATGGGGAGTGGGGCGACCGCGGGCGGGAGCTGGGCCACGCGGGGTAGGCGGAGCCGGAAGCCGAGGGCGCCGGTGAGGGCCCAGATGGCGGCCTCGCCCCGGGCCAGGAGGAGGGCCAGGAGGGCGGCGGCGAGCGCGTGGGCGGTGAACATGCGCAGGGACATGACGAAGATGTCGGAGGCCTGGTGCCCGCCCATGGCCGGATCGCAGGTGTCGACCGTGATGGCGGCGTGGGAAGCGCCGGTGGCCAGGTGGGACCCGACCATGCGGCAGCCGTCGGACATCACCGCGGCCATCAGCGCGACGTGCAGCACGACCTGGGTGCTGCCCATGGCCAGGAGCAGGGCGACCGGGCCGCGGCGGCGGCCGGCGAGAAGGTTGACGACCAGCATGACGGCCGGGACGCAGGCCAGCGCGACCGGCAGGCTGACCCGCTCGTTGCCCGCGGCGTGGGCAGCGACGGCCAGGCCGACGGCGGTCAGCGAGAACATCGCCGATCGGGTCAGCCGGATCGCACCGCGCGCCGGGGTCATGCGGGAAACCATATCCGGCCCTACCGACAATCCTGCCTCAGGCCCGGATCAAGAATCCGCAGTCGGACGGCGCGCCAGCGGCAGGGCAGGCAATGGACAGCTAGGTCGAACGGTCGATATCCGGGCTACTCGTCCGTTCCCCGTTGTGTGATCACGGATTACCGCGCGTCGATCCCTAGGCTGCCCCCCGGCGGCCCGCCTTGCCCCCCACCCAGGTGGGGAACGGCCCCGTTCGCTCCGGCCCGCCGACCACGGCCCCCACGGGTCGAAACGTAGGTATTTGCCTTGGCCGAAGGGTTTTCGTCACACATGAGCGCCGCGTCCGAACCCGAGCCCCGGCCCACCGAAGCCACGATCCAGACCCGGGCGGCCGAAGCCACGCTCCGGGTCCGGACGACCGAAGCCGGGAAACCGGCCGACCACCCGAAAGCACCGGAACCGAAAGCACCGGAACCGGAGGCGCTGGGCGAAGCCGTGGTCAAGGACGAGCGGATCTCGACCCGAAGGCCGACGGCCAAGAACCGAGGCGGGCGACGGTCCGGCGAGGCGCAGAAAAGCGGAAAAGCAAGGAAGAGCCGTCGCTCCCGAGGCAAGGAAGGGACGACCCCCGGTCGGTCGACCGCGGATGAGACCGAAAAACTATCGGCCAGCGGCTCCCGGGTCGCCGTGCACCCTTCGTTGGAAGTAGCAAGCAATACGTTCGAGACCACCACGATCACCCTCCCGCCGGACGATGTGCCGACAAGTGCTCTCCTTCACCTCGCTAAGGACGTCGCTCAGACCGAAGCATTGGTCCTCACCACTGCCACATCCGGCTCCGAGGACGTCCTTCAGCCCCTAACCGCTCCTCGCGTCAACACTCTTCAGGTCTCCGCCGTGCCATCTCCCGACCCGACGGATGTTTCAGAGGACGCTCTCCCGCTCAACGACGTCCCGGAGATTTCCGAGGACGTTCCACTCATCGCTACAGAAGTCCCGAACGCACCACACACGTCCTCGAACGTTCCTACGGACGTCCCCGAGGTTCCCAGCAACGATCCCTCGGACGCACTCGACTCAACCGACGCCCTGGACACCGACCCAACGAAGGCCACCCCCGACCCCCTCCCCGTAAACGGCACCCCGCCTCCCCCACCCCCCTACCTACCCGCGCTCACCGCCCTAACCGTCCTCAGCGTCCCCTTCGCCATAGCCGGGCTCCTGGGCAGCTTCATCCCCTTCCCGGCCGGGCCAACCGCACGGATCCTGGCGGGATGCTCGGTCGGGTTCGACCTCCTCCTGGTGCTGTGCGGGGTCGGCCTGGCCTGGCGTTCCGCAGCGAACCGGAAAGGGCTGTGGGGGCTGGGCATTGCGCCCCTGTTGACGGGGTTGGCGGCAATTGGCGGAGCCGAGTTTCTCGACGCGGTGAACCAGGCCACCGCCCTAGTAGCCGGTCTGGCGACCGTGGGACGAGGGTTGGCAGGAATCGGGACCGGGACGCTGACGGTCTACTGGCTGCGCGCCAACACGGGGTCGGTCCGTCCGCCGGCACATGGTCCTTCCATCCCAGACCGCGCCCGGACATCCCGCACAACCGCGCTGCTCGCGTTTACGGGTCTGATCCTGTGCGGTATTAGGACAGACGTCCTGGCCGCCACCTACCTACTCCCCGTAGAGCTGCTCTCAGCCTGGCTGGTGGTCTCTCTGGTTCGCGCGCCGCACTCTCCGCTGACGCTGCTGCTGAACTGGCTGGGTCGAGCGATGCGACGTCGTCGTCCTACCCAGGTACAAGAACGCGTCCCGAACGTCTGCGTGGTCCGTAGTGGCCGGGTGATCGACCTCGATCGGATTCCCTCAGAACTGCGACTGCTCCCCCTACCCCGAAACGCGGAGCAGGAGGAGCAGCGGGTGGGGGCAGGTCAGACGGAGTAGATGCCGCCGCGGGTGCGGATCGTCAGGCGATCGGGGGCGGACGTTCGGTGGCGGCGGCTGACCAGGCCGGATGCGATCACCAGGAGGGCCCCCAAAGCCATCGCCACGAGAGGGAACCCATAGGAAGAGCCGCCGTTGGACGGGGGTTCGTCATTGCTCGGAGCAGCCACGGCAACCGAGTCACCGTCGTCCGCCCACGAGTCCTTGGTGGGGGAAGCCTCCGGTGTCGGCGGAGTTTCGCTGGATACGGAGGCGGAGGGCGTCGGCGCGGGGACACCGGTGATCAGCGGATCGTTGTTCGGATGGCCCGCGGTGAAGCTGAAGGTGCCGGACAGCTTCCGTCCGTCCTGCGCCACGGCCGACCAGTCGACCGTGTAAAACCCGTTGGGAGAGCCGGTCACCAGATCTCGACGAAGGGTGCGGGAGCCGGTCGAGACGGCACCGTCACCGACATCCCCGTCCTTCGTCCTGATTCTCATCGAGGCGCCGGACTTCCGCAGCGGTGTACTGAAGGTGACCGACACGGCGTTCGGGGCGAACTGCACCACCTCGCGGGCCGGACTGACCCCGATCACCCCGGAATCGGGGGAATCGGCGAAAGCCGTTCCCGCGGCGCCGATCAGGGACGCCCCCAGTCCCGCTCCGGCGACGGACAACGCCGTCGCGGCCCGCAGAACGCCGCCGATTCCGTTCACTCTCAGCCACAACATCCTTACAGAATGTCACTCACGCCGAAGGGCCGGGCCGCCGAATCGCCGGAGGTTGACTCACCGAACGGCGGATATCCCAGTGATCACTTGATTCCCAGGGGTTCCCGGCCGACCGAGACGGATTCCGGGTCCCGGCCCTTGCCCTCGGGCCCGCGCCGCGGTCGAATCACGCCGTGACGATCACTCCCCGAGAAACATCCCCGGTCCAGCTCGGCATCGGCCCCCTGACCATGGACGAGCTCGTCGCCGTGGCCCGGCACGGAGCCCCGGTCGAGCTGACCGCGGACGCGCTGAGAGCGATCCAGGAATCGCACGACGTGATCGCGGCGCTGGCCGAGGACACCGAGCCGCACTACGGCATCTCGACCGGTTTCGGCGCCCTGGCCACCACCTTCATCCCGTTGGAGGCCCGGGCGCGACTGCAGGCCGGGCTGATCCGCTCGCACGCCGCAGGCACCGGTCCGGTCGTGGAGAGCGAGGTGACCCGGGCCCTGATGCTGCAGCGCCTGTCCACGATGGCGACCGGACGGACCGGCGTCCGGCCGATCACCGTGCAGACCTACGCCGCCCTCCTCAATGCGCAGATCACCCCGGTGGTGCACGAGTACGGATCGCTGGGCTGCTCGGGCGACCTGGCCCCGCTGGCCCACTGCGCGCTGGCGTTGATGGGCGAGGGACCGGTCACCGATGCGGACGGGACGCTCACCACCGCGGCACAGGCGATGGCGGAGGCCGGGATCGAACCGGTGCAGCTGGTTGAGAAGGAGGGCCTGGCGCTGATCAACGGCACCGACGGGATGCTCGGCATGCTGGTGCTGGCGTTGCACGACCTGGCCGGGCTGGTCACCGTGGCCGACCTGGCCGCCGCGATGAGTGTCGAGGCGCTGATGGGCACGGACGCGGTGTTCGCGGCCGACCTGATCCGGCTGCGCCCGCACCCGGGGCAGCAGCAGTCGGCCGCGAATCTTCGGGTTCTGCTCGAGGATTCACCGATCATCCAGAGCCACCGGGGTCCCGAGTGCACCCGCGTTCAGGACGCCTACTCACTGCGCTGCGCACCCCAGGTGCACGGCGCGGTCCGGGACACTCTGGAACACGCACGGCTGGTCGCGCTGCGCGAACTCTCCGCCGCCATCGACAATCCCGTGGTCACGCACGACCACCGGGTCGAGTCGAACGGCAACTTCCACGGCGCCCCGGTGGCCTACGCGCTGGACTTCCTGGCGATCGCGATCGCCGACCTGGCGAGCATGAGCGAGCGTCGCACCGACCGCCATCTGGACGCCAAGCGCAACGACGGGCTGCCCCCGTTCCTGGCCGACACCCCGGGCGTGGACTCGGGTCTGATGATCGCCCAGTACACCGCGGCCGGGCTGGTCGCGGAGATGAAGCGGCTGGCCGTCCCGGCGTCGGCCGACTCGATCCCGTCCTCGGCGATGCAGGAGGACCACGTGTCGATGGGCTGGCACGCCGCCCGCAAGCTGCGCCGCTCGGTGGACGCGCTGCGGGACGTCCTGGCGATCGAGCTGATGACCGCGGCCCGATCGCTCGACCTGCGCGCGCCGCTGCAGCCGGCCGTGGGCACCGGCGCGGTGCGGGACCTGCTGCGCACCGGGGTGGAAGGGCCCGGGCCGGACCGGTTCCTGGCGCCGGAGATCGGCTGGGTGAGCGCGGCGATCCGCTCGGGTGCGGTTCTCGCGGCGGCCAAGGGCGCGGTGGCGGGGTTGAACTAGCAGAATGAAGGACGCTCGACAGCGCGAGTTGCGCTGTCAAGCGTCCCTCATTGAAGCCTTTTCAGAACATCGTGCCGCTGAAAGGAGCCCGGCGAAGACCGAACAGATGATCGGCCGCGGTCAGCCCGGCATCCTTGTGCACGGCGATCCGGCCGGCCTGGGCCAGTTGCCAGAATTCGGTACCGCCGAGATAGGCGCAGGCCAGCTGAGCCACGTCGAGGGTGATGTCCGGCGGCTGCTCGGTCCGGGCCACACCGTCGGCCGAGATCAGGTACCGCCCGGAGTTCTGGCGCAGCAGGTCGTCCTTCACCTGGAGGATCACCTGGGCCCCGGTCCGGTAGCTGCGGGCCGACAGCGCCGCCTGCACATCGACCAGCCGGAGCCAGGTCTCGTCCCGCACGCCCCGGACCCCGACCGCCCGCTCGTCGGTGAACAGCTTCTCGATCGAGTGGTCCACCGGCATCGGGTCGAGGATCACCCGTTGCAGCAGATCGATCGAGAGCAGGTAGCGCAGCAGGCCGAAGTGCGCGCGGGAGGTGTTGGCCACGAAGTCGCCGACCACGATGCCGCGGTCGGTGGAGCGGAACCAGGCGGTCGTGTCCTCCGGCATGTAGATCGCGAAACCGTCCTCGTGCCCGGGGATCCCGTGGACCACCGCGTAGTAGTGGTCGGAGCTGAGCTGCCGCATGTGCGCCCGGGCGCGCCACCAGTAGCTGGGCCGGTCGATCGCCCCGACCCAGTTCGCGCCGGTGTAGATCCGGGCCAGCAGGTCCTGGGCCGAGCGCTCGCGCAGGTCGATCAGCCGGACGTCGCCGCCCATCGGCACCCCCTCGCGGAACTGGGCCCGGGGCACCGAGATCTCCACCGCGGCCACGTTGCTGGCGATGCCGAAGCCCCAGCGCTCGTAGATCGTGCCCTCGCTGGCCCGCAGACTGGCGATCACCTCGCGGCGTCCCAGGCACTGCTCCAGCTGGTGCCGGACCAGCGCGCTGGCCAGACCGCGACGGGTGTGGGTGGGCAGCACTCCGACGTCGGTCACCGCGGCCTGCGGCACCTTCTTGCCGCCGGGCACCACCATCCAGCTGGTGAACGCGCTGGCCGTGCCCACCAGCCGGTCCGGCGAGCTGGGCGTGGGCACGTAGGCGCCGACCGTGCGGCCGGGCTCCATGAACTCGTGCTGTTTGTCCGGGTCGGCCCGGGGCAGCCCGACCATGGCGGTCAGGAAGACATCCAGCGACCGGCCGATCTCCTGGGCATCGGTCAGCACTCTGATCTCGTGGTTCACAGGCTCGACGCTAGCCGGGCCGTCCCGGTTCCTCGCGGCAACCCTCACCAATCGGCCCACCATCAGGAAGAAACCGTTCCGCATGGCATGACACCCTGGACCGCATGGCTGAGACCTCCCGGCGGTTGCTGCAGCTCCTGTCGCTGCTCCAGACCCCTCGTGACTGGTCCGGCCCGGAGCTGGCCGACCGCCTGGGCGTGAGCACCCGCACCATCCGGCACGACGTGGAGCGGCTGCGCTCGCTGGGCTATCCGGTGGACGCGACCCGGGGCTCGGTCGGTGGTTACCGGCTCGGAGCCGGCGCGGCGCTGCCGCCGCTGCTGCTGGAGGACGACGAGGCGGTGGCGATCGCGCTGAGCCTGCGGACGGCGGCGGGCGGGGCGGTGGCCGGTCTGGAGGAGAGCGCGCTCCGGGCCCTGACCAAGCTGCAGCAGGTGCTACCGGCCCGGCTCGGACGACGGGTGGACGCACTGGCCGGGTACACCGTGCGGGTCTCGCCGGACAGAGCTCCGGAAACCGTGGACCCGGCCGCACTCTCCCTCTTGGCCTCGGCCTGCCGGGACCGGGAGCGGGTGCGCTTCACCTACACCGACCACGCCGGCACCCCGACCCGGCGCGCGGTGGAGCCGCACCGCCTGGTCACCTGGGGCCGGCGCTGGTACCTGGTGGCCTGGGACCTGGATCGCCAGGACTGGCGCACGTTCCGGGTCGACCGGATCGTCGAACCGCTGGGGGTCGGGGCCCGGTTCGCCGAGCGCGAGGTGCCCGGTGGGGACGCGGCCGCGTTCGTCCGTCGAAGCACCCGTTCGGCGCAATGGGCGGTGACCGCCCGGCTCCGGGTCCACGAGCCGGCCGCCACGGTGAGCGAGCGGCTGGGCACGACGGCCGAATCGGTCGAGGCGGACGGGAACTCGGCCTGCATCGTCACCATCGGCGGGTCGGACGCCGCGTCGATGGCGCCCTGGCTGGGCCTGATCGGGGCCGACTTCGAGGTTCTGGACCCGCCGGAACTGGCCGTGGCGGTGGGCCGGCTGGCCGAGCGACTGGCTCGCGCGGCCGTCCGCTGACCCGGTCCCACCCACGGCCCGGAACCGCCGAGTGGCGTCCGGGCCGGCGTCCGGTGGTTACTTCGCCGCCGCCAGGGTGGCGAAGTCGTACACGTCCTCGCTCCGCATCCTGCGCAGGGCCGGGGCCGCCACACTGGGGCAGCCCGAGAGCAGCATCCGGTCCACATTGATGTCGGCCAACGTCGCCTTGGGCGTCGTCGAGCCCTTGAACGCCGAGTTCAGCGCCTTGCGGAGGGCCGACTGGACCTGCTGGGGCTTGGCCTTCGCGTTGAGACCGTCCATCGTCGTCTGCACCGTTTGGCAGACCATCACGCTGGTGATGTCGTAGCGCTGGGACTTCGACGTCGGCACCGTCTCCTCGGCGGCCGGCGCGGTGGGGGTGACCGTCTGGGCCCCCGTCCCCTCCCCGTTGTCCGTCCCGTTGTCGGATCCCCCGCATCCGGCGAGCAGCAGCCCGGTAAGAGGGACCACCGCCAGCATCCATGCTGACTTACGTAAACCTCGTGACACGGCGTTCTCCGATAGGTCGTCAGGGCTGGTCGACATCCGCCACGTCGTCGTCGACCTGGGCGAGCGCACCCTCGGCCGTCATGCAGGCTACCCCGGAGTTCTCACTGGTCGCACTGGTACCACTTTGCGTAGCGCCCCAAGGACTCTCCGTCCGGCCTGTCCAGAACGGCGGGTTACCGGCCGATAGCCAGGAGGTGAGCGAGCAGACCGCGGGTGAGCCGGACCTGACCGGGGATCAGTCCGGAGATCGGGCCGGGGATCTGGCCGAGGCCCGGCGGCTGGCCGAGCTGGACACCTACCAGGTCCTGGACACCGAGCCCGAGCCCGGGTTCGACGCGCTGGTCAAGGTCGCCTCGTCGATCGCCCGCACCCCGAGCTCCACGATCACCCTGATCGACCAGCACCGGCAGTGGTTCAAGGCGGCGATCGGGATGACCGGCCGGGAGGGCGACCGGAAGACGGCCTTCTGCAACAAGGTGGTCGAGGACCGGCAGGCCCTGGTCGTCAACGACGCCGCCACCGATCCGCGCTTCGCCGACAACCCGCTGGTGCTCGAGGACCCGCGGATCCGGTTCTACGCCGGGTTCCCGCTGGAGACCCCGACCGGCGAGGTGCTGGGCACGCTCTGCGTGATCGACTACGAGCCCCGGGAGCTCAAGCCGGAACAGCTGGAACTGCTGCGGGTACTCGCCGACCAGGTGATGGCCCAGCTCACCCTGCGCCGCACGCTGCTGGAGCGGGAGCAGGAACTGGCCGAGCGGCAGCGGCTGCTCGGGCTGCTGGCCGAGTCCGAGGGCCGCTACCGGATGCTGGTGGAGACCTCGCCGGACGTGATCGCCCGGCTCTCCCCCTCCGGCCGGGTGCTCTACGCCTCCCCCGCGCTGAAGTCCGTGCTCGGACTGGACCCGGAGACGGCGGTGGAGACGGCCGACATCGTCGACCTGAAGGTGCACCCGGACGAGCTGGCGGCGGCCCGGCACGCCCTGGCCGAGGTGAACACCGGGCAGCGGCGCGACTTCACCACCCGGATCCTGCATTCCGGAGACGGTAGTTACCGCCGGGTCGAGGTGACCATGCTGCCGATCCAGGACGAGGACGGCACGGTCACCGAGGTGATGCTGGTCGGCCGGGACGTCACCGAGCGGACCCGGGTGCAGGAGGCGCTCGAGGCGGCCACCGAGGAGGCGATCCGGCGCGGCAACCAGCTCGAGGAGGCCCAGGAGATCGCCGAGCTGAGCAGCTGGGCGGTGGACCTGAGCTCCGGCGAGTCCTGGTGGTCCCCGCAGTTGTACCGGCTGTTCGGCGTGGACCCGGCGACCACCGAGCCGACCGTGGAGTACTCCCGCAGCTTCATCCACCCCGACGACCTGGACCGGGTGCGGGCGGCCACCGCCCGGATCCGCGACGACGGCAACGCCGAGCAGCTGGAGTACCGGATCATCCGCAGCGACGGCGAGGAACGCATCGTCCAGGCCCGGGGCCGGCGCGAGACCGAGCACGGTGGCCAGGTGGTGCGCGTGGTCGGGACCCTGCTGGACGTCACCGAACTGCGCCGCACCGAGCGGGAACTGCGCCGGGCCCGGGACCTTTTCGCCCAGGTCCTGGACTCCACCGAGCACGCCTTCATCGCGATCGACCCGCAGGGCCGGATCACCATGTGGAACCGCGGGGCCGAGCGGATGCTCGGTTACACGGCGGACGAGGTGCTCGGCACCACCAAGGGCATCACCTGGCAGGACATGGACGAGATGGAGGCCGTCGCGGCCGAGATCGGGGTGCCGTACGGGCTGCGGATGTTCATCGACCACATCGGCCATCCGGCCCTGCTGCGCCCGCGGACCTTCATCGCCAAGGACGGCACCCGGCGGCGGGTCTCGGTGACCCTGACGCCGATGCACGACGGCGACCCGGACGAGGTGACCGGCTACATCGGCGTGGTGACCGACATCACCGCCCGGGTGAACGCCGAGAAGGAGCGGGACGCCCAGAGTCACATGCTCCGGGCGGTGATCCAGAACAACCAGTCGATCATCGTGGTCAAGGACCTCAAGGGCCGCTACGTCATGGTCAACCGGGCGTTCGAGGAAGCGTTCGGGGTGACGGCGGCCGAGATCCTCGGTTCCACCGACCTGGTCCTGGACCCGAAGATGGCCGAGCGCTGGCGGCAGAGCGACCTCCGGGCCCTGCAGGGGGCGTTCCATCTGGACGAGATCGCCGACCTGGCCGACGGGCGGCACTGGTTCGAGACCGTGAAGATCCCGCTGCAGGACGAGTCCGGCCGGACCAACGCCATCTGCACGGTCGCCCTGGACGTGACCGAGCGGCGCCGGGCGGAGGCCGAGAAGGCCGGCGCGATGGAGGCGATGACCCAGGCCCGGGACGCGGCGGTGGCCGCGACCAAGGCCAAGTCGGCGTTTTTGGCCACGATGAGCCACGAGATCCGCACCCCGATGAACGCGGTGATCGGGATGACCGGGCTGCTGCTGGAGACCCCGCTGAACGACGAGCAGCGGGAGTTGCTGCACACCGTGCGCAGCAGCGGCGACCAGCTGCTGGCGATCATCAACGACATCCTCGACTTCTCCAAGATCGAGGCCGGCGACCTGGACCTCGAGGAGCACCCGTTCGAGCTGCGGGAGTGCGTCGAGGTGGCGATCGCCCAGTTCGCCGGGTCGGTGAAGAACATCGACCTGGTCTCGCACGTCGACGACGACTGCCCGGCGGTGGTGGTCGGCGACGTCACCCGGCTCCGCCAGGTACTGACCAACCTGGTCAGCAACGCGATCAAGTTCACCAAGGAGGGCGACGTGCTGCTCCGGGTCGAGCTGGAGCAGCACGAACCCGAGCTCCGGCTGCGGTTCACCGTGGCCGACACCGGGATCGGCATCTCCCGGGAGAACATGGGCCGGCTGTTCAAGTCGTTCAGCCAGGTGGACGCCTCGACCACCCGGCTCTACGGCGGCACCGGCCTGGGCCTGGCGATCAGCAAGGCGATCGTCGAGGCGATGAACGGCCGGCTCACCGTGACCAGCGAGGTCGGGGTCGGCTCGCAGTTCACCTTCACGGTCACCCTGGGCCGGTTCGACGGGCCGCAGACCCTGCGCAAGCGGCCCCCGGCGATCGTGGCCGGCCGGCACGTGCTGGTGGTGGACGACAACGACACCAACCGCCGGATCCTCCGCCTGCAGCTGGAGAGCTACGGGATGGCCTGCCAGGACAGCTCCTCGCCGCTGGCCGCGCTCGCCCTGATCGGCAGCGGCGTGCAGTTCGACCTGGTGATCCTCGACTACGCGATGCCGGTGATGGACGGCGTCCAGCTCGCCCTGGCGCTGCGCCAGCTCCCCGGCGGCAAGGACCTGCCGCTGGTGCTGCTGTCCAGCATCGGGCGCCGGGACCGCACCCACGAGAAGGTCTTCGCGGCGATCCTGACCAAGCCGATCCGCAGTGCGGCGCTGGCCGAGGTGCTCAGCCAGGTCCTGGCCCCCGGGTCGGGCGATGATCCGGCCGACGCGTCGGCGATCACTCACGTGCCCCCGCCGTCCCGGCCCGGCGATCTGGGCCTGAACGGCGCGATCGGGCACCCGGCCGGGACCGGTGCCCCCGCTCACCGGGCCGCTCCCCGTGACCGAGATCTCCTGTCGGAGGGCAAGTTGCGCATCCTGCTGGTCGAGGACAACGAGATCAACCAGAAGGTCGGCAAGCTGATGCTGGCCAAGCTGGGGCACACCGTGGAGGTCGCGGACAACGGGGCCGAGGCGGTCGAGGCGGTCGGCCGGGTCGACTACGACGTGGTGCTGATGGACATGCACATGCCGGTGATGGACGGTCTGGAGGCGACCCGGACGATCCGTGCGCAGCTCCCGGCCGAGCGCCAGCCGCAGATCATCGCGATGACCGCGAGCGTGACCAAGGAGGACCGGGACGCCTGCGCCGAGGCCGGGATGGACGGCTATCTGTCCAAGCCGGTGCGGGCCGAGGATCTGGTCGAGGCCCTCGGCGGAGTGCCGCTCCGGCAGGGCTGAGGGTCAATCCCGCCAAAAGGGTCCCTTATAGTCCTCTGGCGATCTGATGATCGGAAGACGGACACGGATCGGGTCGGAGGAACACCAGGGTGGGGGCAATGCGGCTGCGCGTCTGGATGAGCGCGGGCCTGCTGGTGGTGTTCCCGGCGCTGATCGTCGGCGCGCTGACCACGGTCGGAGTGGTCTTCCTGGTGGCGGTGAACGCCACCGGCCGGGGCGGCCAGTACACCGACCGCTCCTCGGTCCAGCTGCTCGCGCTGGGCCTGCCCGTGCTGTTCGGCCTGCTGTTGGTGGCAATGGGGCTGCTCCGCCGGCGCGCGCCCGCGCCCGCGGAAGGGCTGGAGCTCGAGCCGCACGACGAACCGGAGCTCTGGGCCGAGATCGACGACCTGTCCGCGGCGATGGGCGAGGATCCGCCGGACCGGCTGGTCCTGGACGGACGGGTGCGGGCATCGGTGACCGAGGCCACCGGCGACCGCGAGCTGGTCATCGGCCTGCCGCTGCTGGTCGGCCTGGACCGGGCCGAGCTACGCGCCGTGATCGTCCACGAGCTGGGCCACTTCGCCGACGGGCCGGCCCGGGGCACCGGGTTCGTGGTGCGCACCCAGGATTTCCTGCGGACCACCGTGGAGCACCTGCGCGGCGGCCCGGTCCGCTCGCTGCTGGCGCTCTACCTGGGCCTGTACAGCCGGATCTCAGCACCGGTCCGGCGCGAGCACGAACGCCAGGCCGACCTCTGGGCCGCCCGGCTGGCCGGGCCGGACGCCGCGATCAGCGCCCTTGACCGCGTGCCCCAGGTGGATCTGGCCTGGGAGCAGGTGCTCGAGCGCTACGGCCGGGCGATGACCCGGAACGGGCCGCGCGGCAGCCTGTCCGAAGCGCTCACCGAGGTTCTGCAGGACTCACAGGCCGCACTGGAGGCCGCCGCTCGACGCCGGCGCCCTTCCCCCGACGACTCGCACCCCCCGTTGGAGCAGCGGATGGCCGCGCTGCGCCGGCTGCCCGACCCCCGGCCCGGCGAGCTCCCCCACCTCGAGAACCCGTTCGAACCGGCCTGGTCCTGGCTGCTCTCTCCGGACCGACGGATGGCGGAGGTCGAGCGGGCCGAGGTGTTGCCGGGGCCGGAACCGAAGATCTCGGACTGGGGCACGGTGCTGACCCCGGCCCTGCTGGACGAGGCCGATGCCAAGACCGCGAAGCTGATGGCCGCCCTGCGTCAGGTGGATCCGGAGGCCCCGCCCACCCTGGACAGCCTGCTGCGCGAGCTGGCCTCGGGCTACGGCCTCGATCTGGTCGGTCCGGGGTCCGGTGCCCCGGCCCTGCTGATCGACCGGCTGACCGCCACCGTGGTCAGCGTCCTGGCCGATCAGCGCCGGATCCTCGCCACCCCCGACTTCGGCCCGGACGGCCCGTACCGCACCCTCTTCGTGGCCCCGAACGGGCGTTCCTACGACTGGCCGTTCGCCGACGTGATCGCCGACGCGGTCGAGGACCCCCGCGCCGTCGACGCCCTGGCCGAGGCGCTGATCTCGGCCGGCGTCGACCTGCGGGCCCCGGTGCTGTGAATCAGGTGTTCTGAAAATCAGGTGCTCTGAATCAGGTGTGGTGCGTCAGATCTGGACCGACCGGGCGACCACGAACCAGGTGCCGGACAGCAGCACCTCACCGCCGATCTCGTTGGCCAGCGCCTCGGAGGAGAGGAACCGCTTGAACACCTGATGCCGCGAGCCGTCATTGAGCACCCGCTCCTCGGTGCGGGCCTCGGGCAGGCCCGGGCGCAGCGCCGAGTCGATCACGATCAGCTCGGGGGCCACCCGCCGGGCCTCGGCCAGGAAGGTCTCCCGCTCGTCCTCCGGCAGGTGCCCGTAGAAGTGCCCGGTGATCACCCGGTTGAACGCCCCGCTGGCGAACGGCAGGTCGAGCGCGTCCCCGGTCAACGCCACCCCGTCGGGCAGCCGGGACTGGGTCAGCGCGACCATCGCCGGGCTCTGGTCCAGCGCCACCACCATGCCGGCCAGGTGCCGGGTGAGAAAGCCGCTGCCGCAAGCAATGTCCAGGGTCCGCGCGGCCGGCAGGGAGGACACGAACTCCACCAGGCGGATCACTTCTTCCCGCCAGCCGGGTCGCTCTCTGGAGACGAAGCGTCCCTCCCCGGTGTACCAGTCGTCGTACTCGCGGGCCCGCTTGTCGTAGTAGGCAGCAGTCGCGCCGTCCCTGGCAAACGCGTGACGCATGAGACCCCGTTCATCCGTTTCTCTGCAGATGGCCATCCGCACGTTACCGCGCCTTACCGTGACTATTGAGTAACTCGCCCGGGTGATCGATCCCGGTCAAACACCCGGCCGGATCCGGGACTACTCCTCCGCCCGCCGGGGTTGGCCTCAGAGAAGAAGACTCCTGAAGCGAAGGGCAGCAACCGTGGCCACTCCCCTGTCGATCCTCGACCTGGCTCCCGTGGCGAAGGGCCAGACCCCCGGCCAGGCGATCGCGGCCAGCGTGGCGCTGGCCCAGACCGCGGAGCGGACCGGCTACCGGCGGGTCTGGTACGCCGAGCACCACAACATGGCGGCCATCGCGTCGTCCGCCACCAGCGTGCTGATCGCCCACGTGGCCGCGCACACCGAGTCGATCAAGCTCGGTTCCGGCGGGGTCATGCTGCCCAACCACTCGCCGCTGGTGATCGCCGAGCAGTTCGGCACCCTGGCCTCGATCCACCCGGGCCGGATCGAGCTCGGTCTGGGCCGCGCGCCGGGCTCGGACCAGGCCACCACCTACGCGCTGCGCCGCGACCCGGCCACCGCCGACCACTTCCCGCAGGACGTGGTCGAGCTCCAGGGCTTCCTGGCCGGCGAGTCCAAGGTCCGCGGCGTGCAGGCGATCCCGGGCAAGGGCACCAACGTGCCGCTCTACATCCTCGGCTCGTCCCTGTTCGGCGCCCAGCTGGCCGCCGCCCTCGGCCTCCCCTACGCCTTCGCCTCGCACTTCGCCCCGGCCGCCCTGCACGACGCGGTGGCGATCTACCGGCGCGACTTCAAGCCCTCGGCCCAGCTCAAGACCCCGCACGTGCTCGCCGCGCTCAACGTGATCGCCGCGGACACCACCGAAGAGGCGCAGGCCGAGCTGCGCCGGGTGAAGATCCAGCGGGTCGGCCTGCTCTACGGACGCGGCCGCACGATCACCGAGGCGGACGCCGCGCAGATCGTCGACTCCGGCGAGGCGGTGCAGCTCGAGGAGATGACCAAGTACACCGCCGCGGGCACGCCCGACCAGGTGCGGGACTACCTCGAGCAGTTCCAGAAGGACGCGGACGCGGACGAGCTGATCGCCGCCTTCGCCCACACCACCACCGACGCCCGGCTGCGCTCGGTGGAGATGACCGCCGAGGTGATGGGTCAGGTTGCGAGCGTCTAGTTCGGTGAATTAGGGACGTTTGCAGCGACCAGTACCGCTCGCACCACCTGGTCCTGGATCAGCCGGCCCATCCGCCGCTGCTGATCCAGGACCTGCGCCAGCCGGTCGTCCCCGGCGTGCATCTGCCCCACGAGCGCCTCCACCTCGTCGGCCCGACTCCGCCAGGTGTCCTGATCCGGGTGATCCGGCAACTCCTCGGCGGCAATGCTCCGGCCGACTTCAAGGCCGTGCTTGCCCAGCAGAACGGGCAGCTCTTCCTCGGCGGGAAACTCGTTACCCTCCGGTGCCCCGTCCGGCCGTGGTTCGTCAGCGGTGAAGACCAGCAGGCCCAGCTGTGCCCCGGGTCGCATCACCCGCACAATCTCCGCGATCAGCCCGGACTTGTCCGGTGTCGTGCAGAGCACCCCCAGACACCACACCACGTCCGCACTGTTGTCCGCGACCGGCAGTCTCCCGCCCTCAGCCGCCAGGGCGCTCAGGTCGAACAGTTCGGACGCGGCCCGGCAGGCGGCAACCATCGGCTCCAGCACAACCGGCCGGGCTCCGAACTCTCCCCGCGCGAACTCGGCCGGCCCACCCAGGCCGCCGCCGACGTCCATAAGCACCTGACCCTGCCCGAGACCGGTGGTGCGGCCGAGCCATTCGAGCATGGCCGGGCTGGCGCTGCCTTTACAGGCTGCGGGTACGGCGTACTCGGGGCCGAGCACTCTTACCGCATCGGCCGTCCAGGTGGCCAGGACGCCGAACTCGTTCTCCATCACGTCATTCTCGACGTCACCCACGGCGCTCCTCCGGTTTCTCAGTGCTGCTCGGTGTTACTGCACGCTGAACCGCCCGCCACCTCATGAACCCGCCACCTCACGAACCCGCCCGAACCGTCTGCCCAATGGCCGCCTTGATCTCCGCCGCCAGAACCTCGCTCCGCCCCGAAGCCAGCCCGGACAGATTCACGCCCACGACCCCGTCCACCGCCAAGAGCGCTCGCGCTTCCGACACCGCCGCCGCGATCCCCGCCTCAACGGGATCGACTGCAGACAGAACCCCTTGCACCGCAACCGGATCCAACCCCAGACCAGGCAAGCTCAACGCACGGGCAGAACGTTCGTCCGTATACACCGCGACGCCCGCAATCACCGGCAGGGTTACCCCACACGCGCGGGCGGCCTCGACGAAAGCGGCTACTCGAGCGGGCGAACCGACGTGGTTGAGCAGACAGAGCTGAGCCCCGGCGCGTTGCTTCTCCCTAAGACGGCCGGGACGCAGGGACATCGGCGGAGCATCCGGGGCTTCCGCGACCGCAACATGCAGGCCGGTGGTAGCGGCAAGAGCGGCCAAGCGGGTGCTGTCGATGTCGAAGACCTGGGTCACGTCCGGGCGCACGTCATGAGCGCGTCCGTCGCCGGTAACGCAGAGCACGCCGGTAGCCCCAGCGGCCGCGAGCCCGGCCAGTTCCTGCTCGAGCACCACCCGGTTGCGGTCCCGACAGGTGAGGGTTACCCAGGCCTCGAGTCCAGCGTCCCTAATCAACTTGGTCATCAGCGTGGGAGGAAAATCGGGGCGGTTGTGATGCTCCCCCACCAGCACCCCATCGCAGGAACCGGCCAACGCGGCCCCGACTGCGGCAACGGACTCGACGTCGTACGGACGCACGGTGAAGTCGGTGAGAATGAGGGTTTTTGAGACGTCCAAGGTGGAGCGTTCGGGCACCGGTGGACCGGTCCAGGCCACGACTTCGCCAGCGATCGCGAAGGGGCACGGCTGATCGGCCATTTCGCAGCTCAGGTCGGTGTGCACTCCGCCGCAGGGCCCGAATTCCATCCGTTTCGGGCAGGTCGCGGAATGATGGACGTCCGTCGGCACGCACCGAGTCTGGGACCGCCTGCCAGCCGACGCACCTTCAGAGCATCCCATTATCCGCTGCCCGCCGGGGTAGGGAGATCGGTGGTCGCCTTGGGGCACTGGAGGAAGCCGATGCCGCTCAGATCGACCCGCGCGGTGAGGATGTCGGATTGCTCGATCACCTGGTGGGGAAGGTAGTAGGTGACGTGGACCTGGAGCGGGTACGGCTCGGGACAGGTCTTGGGCAGGCCCCACCGAACGGTGTAGATGCGGGCGTGACCCGACGCGATCGGCTCTCGGGCCGACTGCCAGCCGGTCCGGCCGCAGGACCCCCCGGAGCGGGTGGGCCCGATCTGCCGCGGCCCGTCCGGTGACCGGATCGCGGCCAGCCCGGTGATCGCCACCTGGGCCGAGGAGATGTTCCGCAGGGCAAAGGAAATCGTCAGCTCAGTACGGTGATCGGTGCGGATGGGGCAGGCGTTCTCGATGGTCAGGGCGGGCGGCTCGGTCGGAAGCGGGGGGATCTGCCGGGTCGGGGAAGGGTCGGGCGGCACCTCGGGAGCGGTGTCGTGCCCGACGATCAGGCTGCCGATCCCGATCAGCGCCGCCGCGGCGACGGCGTAGAGCAGCAGCCGCGCCGCCGAGACGGTGGGTCGTTCCGGGGGTCTGTCCTCGTTGCCGGGTTCCAGGTCGAGGGTTTCCATGGTTCAGCCGTCGCCCAGCGGGGTGGGCAGGTCGGTGACCGCCTTGGGGCACTGGAGGAAGCCGATGCCGCTCAGATCGACCAGAACGGTGACGAAGTCGGACTTCATCACCACTTCGCCCGGCAGCTGATAAGTAACCCGCACCTGCAGAGGGTAAGGCTCCGGACAGGTGTCCGGGAGGTCCCAGCGGATGGTGTAGAGCCGGTTGCCGCCCGAAGCGATGACCGACCTGACGGGGGCCCGGCCCGGGCGCCGGCAGGTGCCACCTGACCTCGTCGGGCGGGCCTGGGTGACGCCACCGAGCGGCGGGTGTCCAGCCATCGCGGCGACCCTTACCGCGGTACCGCGAACGTTCTTCACCAGGAAGGACACGATCAGGTAGTTGCGATGGTCGGTGCGGGCCGGGCAGACCCGGTCCAACAGGATCGGCTGGGACTCGATCGGCGGCGTTGGGCTCAATGTGGGGACGGGGTGGATCTGCTGCTGCGTCGCATCGGTGCCGTTGGCGATCAGCAGACTGCCGAGGCCGACCAGGACAACGGCGACGATTCCGTAGAGCAGGAGCCGCAACGGGGAAGATGCCGGTTCCTCCGGCGGTTCTTCGCCCTCGGTGCCGAGGTCGAGCGTCTCCACGGTCCCCACCCCGCTTCACCGACGGTCAGCGCCGGGGAGGAGGGAGAGAAAACGGTGCGATGACGCCGCGGGGAGGGGTTCCGCAGCGCCACCGCACCCGATCTGGGCCGGCTCCGGCGTCGGTCTACGAGGCCTGAAGGTCGTAGACCGTGTAGCCACCTACGGTAGTCGCGGTGTAGTTCGCCGCAACCCATTCGGCGACTTCACTGTTACCGCCCCTCCCACCGCCGCCGTTGCCGCTGGCGATGTAGTAGTGCACCTCGCCGGCCGCGACGTAGGCCTTGAACTCGGCCAGGGTCGGCGTCGGGTCGCTCCCGCTGAACCCGCCCATCGCCATGATCGGTTCACCGCTGGCCAGCTGCAGCGGCGCGGCCGAGTTCGAGCCGACGGTGGCCGCGGCCCACTTGGTGCCGGCGTTCTTGAGCAGCGTGACCAGAGCGGAGTCGACCGTGGTGCTGCCACCCGTCCCGCCTCCGCCACCGAAGCCGCCGGGGGTGGTGGAGCCGCTCTCCGACTCGGTCGAGCCGGTGGAGCCGGACTCGGTGGAACTGCCGCTCGAGGTACCGGTTCCGCCCTGGGTGGTGCCTCCCGGCGCCGTCCCGGTCCCGGACGAGCCCGTGCCGCCGCGACCGCCACCCGGGAATCCGCCGCCACCACCACCACCGAAACCACCGGTCGAGGACGCCGCGCTGGACGGCCCGACGGAGGGGATGGAGCCGGTGTGCGCCGTGCCGGTGGTCGCCACCGCGTAGGAGGCGCTGCCGGTGATCCCGCCGAGCAGGCCGGCCAGGACCAGGACCACCAGGGCCCGGGTGGCCAGCCGGACCGGGATCAGCAGGCCGATACCGGCGATCACGGTGACCGCCAGCAGCAGGTAGCGCAGCCAGGGGTGCCAGTCCGCGTTCCGAGCCAGCAGGGTGTAGGACCACAGGCCGCTGGCCAGGACCATCGCGGCCAGGCCGAGCCGGGCCCGCCACTGCTCGCGGGCCTTCCAGAGGGCCGCTCCGGCCACTGCGATCGTCCCGGCGATACCGGGTGCCAGGGCCACCGTGTAGTAGGGGTGGATGGTGCCCTTCATGTAGCTGAAGATCAGGCCGACCGTGAGCATCCAGCCGCCCCACATGATCAGCGCGGCCCGGGTCCGGTCGGTGCGCGGCCGGCCCCAGGTGATCATCAGCCCGGCCGCCAGGGCGACCAGGGCGGCCGGCAGGAGCCAGGAGATCTCGTTGCCCATCTCGGAGCTGAACAGCCGGTTCAGGCCGGTGGCCCCGCCGAACGAGGAGCCCGCCGCGCCGCCGGTCATCCCGCCGCCGCCACCGCCCCCGCCGCCGTTACCGTCACCGCCGAAGATCCGGCCCAGGCCGTTGTAGCCGAAGACCAGCTCGAGGATGGAGTCGTTCTCCGAGCCGCCGACGTAGGGACGGTCGCTCGCGGGCACCAGTTCGACGATGGCGATCCACCAGCCGCAGGAGACGATCATTGCGGCCAGACCGCCCAGCAGCTGCAGGAAGCGGCGCTTGAACGAGGTGGGGGCGCAGATCAGGTAGGCCAGGCCCAGGGCGGGCACGATCAGCCAGCCCTGCAGCATCTTGGTCAGGAAGGCGAAGCCCAGCGCGCTGCCGGCCAGCAGCACCCACTTGGTCGACGCGTTCTCGGTGGCCCGCACCATGCAGTAGGTCGCGGCCGTCATCAGCAGCACCAGCAGGGCGTCCGGGTTGTTGAACCGGAAGATCAGCGCGGCGGCCGGGGTGAGGGCCAGGACCGCTCCCGCCAGCAGTCCCGCGGCCGGGCCGGACCAGCGCTTCACGGCGGCGTAGAGCAGGCCCACGGCGGCGACGCACTCCAGCGCCTGCGGGGCCAGCATGCTCCAGCTGCTGTAGCCGAAGATCCGCGCGGACAGGCCCATCACCCAGGTCGAGGCGGGCGGCTTGTCCACCGTGATGAAGTTGCTCGCGTCGAACGAGCCGTAGAACCAGGCCTTCCAGCTCTTCGAGGCGGCCTGCACGGCGGCGGCGTAGAAGTCGTTGCCGTTGCCCGAGATCGCCACGTTCTGCAGGTACAGCCCGGCGGTGGCGACCAGCAGCACCAGCAGGGCCGGGCGGGCCCAGGCCGGATCGCCGTCGGCCGAGGTGAGGAACCGACGACGGCCGCGCTGCCGTCCGGAGGAGTCGTCCAGGCGGTCGGGTGTGCCGCCGGGTGGTTCGGCCTGGTGGCCGGGGCGCAGGCCGGGCGAGGTCGTCGTCATGGTGATCAGACTTCACCCGGCCGCTGACCGGCGACCGACTGTTTCCTGAGCGTCAGCTATGGAACGCCCGCGATCAGGACGCGGTGGTGGTGCCCAGGCCGGGGACCATGAACGAGGCGGCCAGGTCGTACTCCTTCACGTCCACGTCGTGGGCCACCAGGAACTCCCGCAGCACGTCGATCGACCGGCGCTTGAACGCGTTGTGGTAGATCTTCTCGTCCGCCGCGCCGAAGTGGTTCCCGTTCGCCGCCGCGGCCGTGCGGTCGCGCAGACTCGGCGAGGCCGCCCAGCTCAGGTCGTTGCGCTCCTCGAGCTCCTGGTCCAGGTCGACCCGCTCGGCGCGCTCCTGCCGGTCCATCCGGATCTTCCGGATCGCCCGCGAGGGGCTGCCCCACAGCAGCGGCCAGACCATCGGGAACACCGTGCGCAGCAACGGCAACCGGTGCGCCCCCGGGCCCAGCGGGATCTTCACCACGTCGCCGTAGTCGCCCTTCAGCGGGCGCAGCGCACAGACCGCCAGCTCCACCTCGAGCATCGGGCCGCGCTTCTCCACCCGCACGAACAGGGTGACCACGACCTGGCCGTCCCATCCGGTGATCTCGAAGAAGCTGTACGGCCGGGCCGAACGGTGCTGGTGCCGCAGGGACTTCTCGATCGCCTCGGTCGTCACCTCCGACACCGGCCGGCGGAAGCGCAGTTCGTAGTCCGGGTCGTCGAGCACCGGACCCTGCCGGAACAGGCCGCCGACGGTGCGCGCGTGACCGCCGATCACGTACATCCGGTTGCCGGTCCTCGGCTTGTTCTCCAGGGTCAGCGGGATCTGCTCGAGCAGGTAGCGGTGCAGGTCGATGGCCTCGAAATCGTCCGGCTCGACCCGCTTGCCGAGCGCGGCGTCGAGCGTGCCGACCCGGGTGTCGATGGTGAAGCTCCAGTGGTCGATCATCTCGCCGGAGCCGTTGAACGGGGTCTTGCCGGCGAAGACGATCACGTTCGCTCGCATCGAGGAGCGGATCGCCTCCTCCACGTCGGCCGGCAGGGGCGGCGGCTCGACCGCGTTCAGACCGCGGATGCCGATCGAAGCGAGCGCCGAGTCGTGCACCGCCCGGTAGTGCACCCAGATGATCGCGAACCCGGCCAGGTAGGCCCCGACCACCGCGAAGAACAGCAGCATCAGCAGGCCGCCGGGGCCCAGGCTGCCGGTGAAGATCGAGACCAGGGCGACCTCGGCGATGATCGCCACCGCGGCGGTGACCACGAGCAGCCAGACGTCGCGGGTCTCCCGGCGCTGCTTGGCCTGGGCCGCGTGCCGGGCCAGGACCACCGCGTCCAGGTGCCAGTTCGGCGACATCGCCTTCCAGTCCGGGTAGACCAGATCGTTGAGCACCTCACCGCCGAACGAGGCGTTCAGGTGGATCGCCGAGCAGAGCTGCCGGGAGATGCCGTCGGCGGCCGGGGTGAACGGCTGCACCCGACGGGCCGGCCGGCGCGCGCCCGAGGCCCAGGGCGGCTGGAGCGCCTGACGGGCCCGGACCTCCGGCGGCGGGCCGCCGCTGGTGCCTCCGGACCGGAACAGGCGCGGCTTGGACTCGACGGTGGTCCGGCCGGCTCCGCGGTGTCGCGAAGTCTCCGAGGGCGGCATTCAGACTCCCTGCGTCGCTGACCAGATCTGAGGGTATTCACCCGGCGGACGGAACCCGGGTGGTATCCGCTCTAGATGATGCACCGAGTAATAGCCCAACAGCGACACCCCGGGGCGAGTCCGGCGATCTTTCCTACCGGACTTCGAGGGCCCAATAGCAGAGGACGTCCTTCGGCCCGCTTTTGATCGGGGTTAATTCCGGGCATTTGCCACATCCCGCTGACCAGCACGGATGTTCTTGTGACCGGGTGTGAATAAGCAACCTCGGGCAGTGATGAATGCCCTAGGGTGGGAACGCCCGGACCACCGGCGGCAGATCGGCAGGCCCCGGGGCCGGGACTCGCTTTTCAGGCCTTTGACCCGACTAGCTCGCTCTGGGGGTTGTCTTGACGTCCCGGCGTGTCTTTTCGCGGAGTACCGGCGATCCCAGTGCCCCCGCCCCTCACTCCGGTCCCGGTGAACCCACGGAAAACGTCCGTTCCGGCCCGGTCGGCGCACCCGGGCTGGCGGGCAGTGCCGGTGCAGTGTCAGCGTCGGTCGCCGGCCTCGGCCGGACCGATCGGGTCCGCCCCCGCCACGCCGACATCGACGCCCGCGCGGCCCTCAACCGGTACCGCCGCAACGTCCTGCTGGCCGACGCCCTGACCGCGAGCGCGGCCGCCCTGCTGGCCATCACCCTCCGGTTCTCCGGGGAAGCCCCCGGCTTCTGGGCCTGGATGCCGATCGTGCTGCCCGCGGTCTGGATCGCCATCGCCGGCATGGACCGGGTCTACGAGCGTCGTTTCCTGGGGGCCGGCACCGAGGAGTTCCAGCGGGTCCTGCGTTCCGGCGTGGTGCTGTTCGCGGCCATCGCGGTCACCTCGTACCTGTCCCGCAGCAACGTCTCCCGTTCGGTCGTGGTCTTCGCCGTCCCGGTCACCGTGTTCGGCGCCCTGGCGGCCCGCAAAATCCTGCGGATCCGGCTGCACCACGCCCGGGCTGCCGGCATCGGGCTGGAGCGGACCATCGTGCTGGGCGATGCCGAGGGCGCGGTCGAACTCGTGCATCAGCTGCGGCACACCACCTACCGCGGCATGGTCCCGGTGGGGGTCTGCCTGGCGGCCAGCCCGGTCACCCCGAGCGACGTGGACGGGGTGCCGGTAATGGGCGGTCCGGAGGACGTGCTGGCCGCGGTCGACTCCACCGGCGCGCACGTGGTGGCCGTGGTCTCGCACCCCGACCTGTGGGGGCACCCGTTGCGCGAGCTGGCCTGGGCCCTGGAGGACCGCGACGTGGAGCTGATCGTCTCCCCCGGCATCGTCGAGGTGGCCGGGCCCCGCCTGTCGATCCGCCCGCTGGCCGGGCTCTCGCTGCTGCACCTGGAGCAGCCCGCCCCGGACGGCGGCGATCTGCTGGTGAAGGCCGCGTTCGACCGGCTGCTGGGCACCGCGATCCTGCTCGCCCTCTCCCCCCTGCTGATCACCCTGGCCGTGGCCGTGCGGATGACCAGCCCGGGCCCGGCGTTCTTCCGGCAGACCCGGGTCGGGGTCGGCGGCCGGGAGTTCGACATCTACAAGTTCCGCTCCATGGTCACCGACGCCGAGCACCGGCTGATCGACCTGGCCGCCCACGACGAGGGCAACGGCGTGCTGTTCAAGATGCGCGCCGACCCCCGGGTCACCCCGCTCGGCGCCTTCCTGCGGCGCTACTCGCTGGACGAGCTGCCGCAGCTGATCAACGTGGCCAAGGGCGACATGTCCCTGGTCGGCCCCCGCCCGCCGCTGCCCAGCGAGGTCGCCGGCTACTCCAGCGACGCGGTCCGCCGGCTGCGGGTGCGGCCGGGGATGACCGGCCTCTGGCAGGTCTCCGGCCGCTCCGACCTCACCTGGGAGCAGTCCCTGCTCCTCGACCTGCGCTACGTCGACAACTGGTCGATGACGCTGGATCTGAGCATCCTCTGGCGCACCGTGCGGGCCGTGGTCCGCGGCGAAGGCGCCTACTAGCCGTACAGCCGTTGCCCGCCCAGTGCGTCCCTACTTCGCGTCTTCCTCGTCGCCGTGCTCGTCCTCGTCGTCGGGATGCGGTTCTGCCGCGGCGGCCGCGAACCAGGTCTGCGCCTGAGCAAGATCAGCGTGCGTGATCGTGCCGCTACGGATCGCCCACATGGCCAGCGGAAGACGGAAGTCCTCTGCCGCGTCCGGACGCTCACGAGACACCAGGCCGGGCACGCCGTGGCTGTCCAGCTTCTCCCGCACCTGCTTGAACACGTTGCGCACATAGCCGGGGCGACGCCCCACCCGCTCGGCCACCTGACGGTAGGTAGCGGCGCTGGCCTCCAGGCCGGAACGGGTCAGCAGCGGCTCGCAGAGCGCCGTGAGCAGCCGACGCTGGGCCGGGGTAAGGACGATCGGGGGCACCACCACGGTGGGCGAGGAGTCGGACTCCTCTTCCTCCAGGTCCGAGCGTGTCGGCGGCAGGCCCCGCGCGTCCACGTGGACCACGTAGTCGCGGCCGAACCGGCCGGTGATCACCACGTCGAACTGACGCCAGGGCAGCGAGGTGGTGGCTGCGCCGGGCTCGATCGTGCGGGCGGCGCCGGTGGGCGGGCGCAGGGTGATGAGCTTGGACGAGGACGAGTTGCGGATCAGCACGCAGTCGGTCATCACCCGGAGCGTGGCGGTGTGCCGGGAGACGTAGTCGTCCTCCGGCTCGTAGGCGATCCGCAGGTCGCAGGCGCGGCTCCGGCCCACCGTGACCTCCTGGCCCGGCGGCACGGCCCGGCGCACCGACCCCTGCTCGAGCGAGAACAGCACGGCGGCGGCCGGCACCTCACCCAGAGGTGGCTGGCTCATCGCAACCCTCGGCACCTGCTGAGTCATGCCCATCTGCCCCATCCGCGCAGTCCTTCCCAGGAAGTCCGCGCACCCCACACATGACCCCCACTTTCGCTTATTCGCCCGGATCTGTCACCGGTCATGGCAAGGTACGGCACAAACGGCCCATTGACGACGGAATGAAAGTGGTATCCAGATGTGATCTCGACGATCACCGCCGGTGTACCCATCGGCAGCCGCACCGCAATGCCACTGTCAGGTCAAGGCTCCGGCACCGCAAACCCGGCGCAGCAGAGGATGCTTCACGGGTACCGCCACCGTTCGGCGACGAACGGCGAAGGCAAGCATCCACCCGACCCCTGTGCGGGTGGATACCGCCTCATCGGGCACTCCTCGGCTCACCCGCGTCACCAGGTGCCCGCGGCAACCATTTCGGAGCCGGATCAATTCAGGACATCTTGCGGGCCGATTTCTTGGTAGTGCAGGGGTACATCAATGGCCGGATTACCCAGTCCGGCGGACCCAATACGAAAGGCCGGAACACGCTCGGTAAGCGCGTTCCGGCCTCACGTGACTCTCAACCCCGCGCCGGCTCGTCCTGCTCCTGCGCCCCCCGCTCCTCGGCCGCGCCCCCCTGCACCGGAATCTGCCCGGTGAACGGCACCAACGCCCCCGGCGGCTTCCCGTGCCCAGTCACCTCAGTGAGCGTGGTGCGCGGACGCCGATGACCACGGCGCCCCCAGAAACCGCTGCGAGGCATCCGGTCCCCGCCGACGTCGTCACTCGTTCCGGTTGTTCCGGCGCCAACCGGCTCAATCACTCCACCGACCTGCTCAGTGCGCGCCGTGGGGGTCTCACCGGGCGTCATCCACCGCGGCCGCGACCCAGGAGCCTCCTCAACCGGCGAAACCTCGCGTTCGTCAACCTCCTTCGCCACCGGGAGATCCAGGCGAGGGATGGGGTTGGTCGGCGGCGCCTCTTCCTTCTCCTGCGGCCTGGGCTCGGCCGGGGCCGGCGTGGTCTGAGCCTGGGTGCTCTCACCCGGCGTGGTTGGGGGCGGCGTGGCCTGGGCTGTCGGGTTGCGATGAAGGCCGAGCGGAAGATCGATAGGACCAGAGATCGCGTGCTTCGCCATCCCGGCCTGCCGCGACCCAAGGCCGCCCGAACGCGCCGCGGCCCGCCGCAACTCGCTCCGGATCGCCTCAGCCCGCATCGCCTCGACCCGGCTCAGCTCTTCCCGGACAAGCTCACCATGGCCCAGCTCTCCCCGGGCCAGCTCACCCCGGCCCAATTCACCGTGGCCCGGCTCTCCCTGACCCGGCTCTCTCTGGCCCAAATCACCGGTGGCCGCCTCGCCCAGACCGGATTCACTCCCGCCCAGTTCGGCGCCGTCCGATCCCCTCCAGCTCCAGGTCCGGAGATCGGAATGAGAGCCCTCCGGTCCACCTGACCCATTTCCGGCCAAGCCCACAAGGCCGCTCTCCCCGGCCGCTTCATCAGCTCGGCCCAAGTCGGCCTCACCCTGGCTCGCCTCCGGAGAAATCGCCTCACCGCTGGCCGATGCATCCGGCCTAATCTCCCTCCGGCCGGATCCCACTCTCTGAGCCTGAGACCGATGCGAACGAGTTCTCCTGAAACCAGACTCGGCTGCCTCGCCAAGACTCAGCCCGGCCCCACTCGCCTCGGCGCTATTCGCCTCAGCGCTACTCATGTCAGCGCTACCGACATCAGCACCGCTGGCATCAGCACCGCTGGCATCAGCACCGCTGGCCTCAACACCGCGGTTCTCAGCACCACGGGCCTCAGCACCACCGACCTCAGCACCACCGACCTCAGCACCACCGACCTCAGCACCACCCACCTCAGCACCACCGACCTCAGCACCGCTGGCCTCAGCACCCCGGGCCTCAGTCCACCTGGTCTCAGTCCACCTGGTCTCAGCACCACGGGCCTCAGCCCAGCTCGCGTCAGCGGAACCAGTACCGGATGCCGCGTCGTCATTCAGATCGACCCGACCTGCCCCAGACCGGCCATCCCCAGCCGACCCCGATCCAGCACCGTCCCCAGCCAATGGGAACCCATCGGCCTCAACCTGGCTCGACCGGACCTGACTCCCGGCTCCGACGCTCTCGCCATGGCCGACACCGACACCGGCGCCCATGCCAACGCCCCGGCCCATCGCAAACCCATCGGCGTCGCCCGGGCTGACCCCGGCGCCCTGACCGGACCCGAACCCACCGGACCCGAACCCGGAGGCCTCGCCCCGACCAACGTCGGCCGCGGTGCCCTCGTTCGGGCCGAGCCCGAACCTGACGTCCTCGCCGTCCTGGACCCGAGCAACCTCATCACGGCCCGCCATGGCCTCGACCGACCCGCCACCGTCAAGCTCAGCGGATCCCGGGCCGACGGGGCCAAAGCCTGCCCCGCCGGTCTCGGAACCACCTGCGGTAAACCAAGTTGATGCCCCAGCCCTTGGGCGGCCTGATGAGGTACGGGCAGACTCAACGGCACCAGATCGGTCCGCGGGGTTGCTACCGGCAGACGACGTCCGGCCCGTTTCGGCCGACTCTGCGCCGACAGGACCAGACCTTGACGCGCCGCCCGAGCGACCCACCGTGACCCAGGCCGATGTGCCCGAACCGGCGTGCCCCGTCGGCGTACGGACGGACTCGGCCGAGCCCGTCCCTACCCCGCCAGTGGATCGAGCGCCCAGCGCCAAATCTGGCTCTCCTGAACCAGCCTGAGCAGATCCGATCAAAGCATCGGAGCGCTGGATCAGTGCCTGCAGGGACTGCGTCACCCGTGGCCGGCGGGCGGACACCGGCTCCAGCTCCTCCGCCGACCGGTCCTGCTCGACGCGGGTGAGGTCGATGTGGCGAGGTGCCTCCAGAGCCCGGAGGTCGATCTCCTGGGAGGCGGCTTCCTGGGCTTCTTGGGCCACCTGCTCGATGGCCTCCCAGCGGCGGGCCACCCGTTCCCGAAGGATGCGCTGCTGTTCGCGGTGCTCCCGGAGGGCGCGTTCGGCGGCTTGCTGGGCTTCGGCCGCGGCCATGAACACCGGCTCCAGTTCCTGGGACGGCTCGTCGCCGCGGCGGAACGTGGGAGTGGTGAGGGGGTCGGTGAGGGGGTCGAAGGGGCGGGCCTGCCCCTCCAGGAACCAGTCCCCCGCCGAAGTCTCGATCTCGGTTTCAGTCTCCTCGACGCATGCCGCCGTCTCCTCCCCCGTAACCGGCACCGGACCCAGCGGTCCGGTGTCCTCCCCTGTCGAACTGACATCTGGATTGGGGACGATCTCCAGCAGGCGGACGGCGTCGGCCTCCACCTGGCCGGCCTCGTCCTCGATCAGTGACCCGAGGTCGGCAACGGACTCGGCCGAGAGCACGTCCTCGTCCGCTACCGACCCGACCGACAGCGTCCCTGGTTCCGAAACGTCCGTGCCCACCTCTGCGGAACCAGAAGCAGGCGGGGGTGCCCAGGCGTCCGCGGGATCGGCCGGCCCAACCGGCGCAGCAACGTCCACAACCCCAGAAGGACGCACCTCGCGGAGGTCGATCGTGGTGGGGGTAGGCACGGACACGAGACGACGGGGTGCTGGGCCGGATCCAGGGGTAGGCATGGGCTCGACGGCGTCGGTGCGGCTGCGGCGCTTGCCCATCAGGTCGTGCTGGAAGCTCACTGCGCGGACCCAGACGTCGCTGACCTCGACCTCGCCCGGTTCCGGCGCTGCGTAAGGCCAGAACGGGCCGACCGGCGGAAGCAAACTGCCGGGGCCGACCGCGCTGATCAGGCTGCTGGCCAGGGCGCTGTCCAGCACCGGACGGCTGCTCGCGTGACGCCCCGCACGGGGCCGACGGCCGCGGCGGGCCACCCGGTCGCAGAAGTCGATCATCGCGAAAACCCGGAAGTCGTCGGGGTCGATCTCGCCCATCCGGACCGCGTCGACCAGGTCGTCGCGCAGACGTCCGGCCTGGTGACGGCGCGAACTGCGACGCAGGGCACCGAGCACCAGCCCGATGAGCACCAGCAGCAGCGCGGCCACCCCGAAGGCGATGGCAGTCAGTTCCGGGTGCCGCTCCAGCTGGGCCCGGGTGCGTTCGGCGGAATCGGCGGCGCTGGACCACATCTCACCGGCGAACTGGCGGGCGTCCAGCGCCCGCGCGCCCAGGTCACTCATGAGGCCTCCGCCCGTGGTACCCCTCGGTAGCCACAGTTCTCGTGCAGACCGCCGCGCAGCGCGGACAGTTCACCGGTCGCCGCCGCGAAATCCTCGTGCCAGCGGTCGTTCTCCATCGACAACTCGGTGTTTCTCGCTCTCAGCTGGGCGATCTCCTGCCGGTAGCGGACCGCCAGCAGCAGCACCGCGCACCCCAGCACAACCAGGAGCACCCCGACGGCACCGACGGCAACGCCCGAGAGATCGACCCCCGCAAGGTCCTCCGGCACGGGAAGCCCCTCTCACCAGTTCCGCGGAGCCTCCCGGCCCCGGCTCCCGACGCGTTCGCCGCGATCCGTGCGGGCAGCGTCAAAGGGCTTCACTCAGCCATCCGATTGGCGTCGCTCACTGTAGTGGATGTCAACTCTGAGTTAAAGCTTCGCGCGGGCCGGGAGCGGCCTGTCGCACTCGCACTGCACCGCTGACCGGGCCCCCAGCCGAGCCCGCCGCCGAGCCCGGGCCCCGCGAGCGCGGGTTCGGCCTGGTCAGCACCGTTCCCCGCGGGACTGACCGGTTCGGCTACTTATGCGCAAAACAACCCACTAGGCTCGGATGACGGCCGAGAAGCCTGCGGCCGTGCGTAGTACCCCGCCCCATCTGGCCGTCCGCCTCCCCTGACGACGGGCCGCGTGCACTGACTGTGGAGGATTCCGGTGGACCCCAAGCCCGACCGGGCCGCCTTACCGCACGGCATCCCGAAGCACCTGGTCCGGATCCGCGCCGGGGCGAACGGCACCCGCCCCTTCCTGAACGGTGCCGCCCTGGACAACGGCCGACCGGACCCCGCGATCAACGGAGCCAACGGGTCCAACGGCCACGCGGAGCACGACGCCGGCGAGGTGCTCACGCTGGACGGAACCGCGGTGAACATCGCCCTGTTCGCCTGGGAGTGGGCCCGGCTGCTGGCCGGCACCGGCTGGATCGCGGCCGACCGCACGGTCGTCGTGGAAGAGCTGCGCGGCTGGACGATCCGGCTGATCGAGGCCCTGCGGCACGAGCCGTTCGACGCGTCGGCGGGCACCGAACTGGGCCACACGCTGGTCGGGATGGGATTCGCCGGGCCGGACGCGCTGGGCCGCACCACCTCGCTGATCATCCGCCGGTTCCTCGGCCACGGCGACGAGGCGCTCCAGCTCAAGGTGGCCGAGGTGGTCTCGTCGATCAGCTCCGGCTTCGTAAGGGCGGTCCGGGACAAGACGCTGGCGGAGCAGGACGCGATCCGCAGCTCCGCGCTGCTCGCCCTCGAGCGGGCGCGCGCCCACCAGCGCGAGGCCGAACTGCTCGACCCGGTCACCGGCCTGCTCAACCGCAAGGGCTTCACCGCGGCCCTGACCGAGCTGCTGGCCTCCTCTCCCCCGGGCGTGCTCGGGGTCTGTCTGCTCACCCTGGGCGGCTTCGAGCCGCTCTACCGCGGGTTCGGCCCGGCGGTGGGCGACGAGCTGCTCAAGACCGTGGCCGAGCGGCTCTCGGCCCGGTTCGGCGGCCGGGACGAGCTGATCGGCCGGGTCGGGCGGGAGGAGTTCATCGTCGCCGCGATCGGCGTGCAGTCCCTGGGGCCGGGCCAGCCGAGCGTGGCCGAACGGGTGTCCGCGGCGCAGGACGCGGTGCGGGCCCCGATCACCCTGGGCGAGCGGGCCATGGTGCTCTCGCCCTCGGTCGGGGTGGTCTCCCGGCCCACCGACGTGGCCGATCCGGAGACCGTGCTGCGCGATGTCGGCCTGGCCGGCTCCTGGGCCCGCGACCGCGGCACCGGATCGATCGCGCTGTTCGAGGTGGAGCGGGCGACCAAGCAGGTGGCCGGGCTGACCCTGGCCGCCGAGCTGCCCGGGGCGATCGGGTCCGGCCGGCTGCTGGCGCACTACCAGCCGATCGTCGGGCTGCGCTCGGGCCGGGTCGAGCTGGTCGAGGCGCTGGCCCGGTGGGAGCACGAACAGCACGGCCTGCTCGAGCCGGACGCCTTCATCCCGCTCGCCCAGCGCGCCGGGCTGATCCAGGAACTCGGCCGCAGCGTGCTCGAGCGGGCCTGCCGGCAGGCCCTGACCTGGAGCCAGACCCCGGGCCGGGGTCCGGTGGTCTCGGTCAACCTGGACCCGCAGCAGATCACCGAGCAGGCCACGGTCGGGCACGTGGTGGCCACCCTCGACCAGCTCGGCCTGCCCCCGCACCGGCTGCAGCTGGAGATCACCGAGGACGCGGCGCTGGGGAATCCCCAGGCGCAGGCCGTGATCCGGGATCTCGCCCACGTCGGGGTAGGGCTCGCGCTGGACGACTTCGGCACCGGCCGGGCCCATCTGGCCCGGCTCGCCGAACTGCCCGGGCTGGGCGTGCACACCCTCAAGCTGGCCGGCGAGTTCCTGGCCGCCGAGCGCCCGACGTCCTCCTCTGCGAACCAGCCGCCTCCAGCCCGTCGGGCCGGCCGGTTGTTCGGATCGGGACGGCATCAGCAGCCCGCTCCCGGCGGCGGACGGCGGGACGTGCTGGCCTCCACCATCGCCCTGGCCCACCGGCTGGGCATGCAGGTGACGGTGGAGGGGGTGCAGAGCGCAGAGGACGAGGCGCTGGTCGCCTCGCTCGGCGCGGACCACGCCCAGGGCTCGTTCTACAGCGTCCCGCTGCCGCCGGCCGAGGCGAGCGACTACCTCAGCCGCTGGTGAGAAGGGCGGCGTAGCGGTCCAGATCGACGTTGCCGCCGCTGAGCACCACGCCGATCCGCGCACCGGCCAGGTCCTCCTGAGCCAGCCGCAGGGCCGCGGCCAGGCCCAGGGCTCCGGTCGGCTCCACCACGAGCTTCAGGGTGCCGGCGAGAAGACGCATGGCGGAGGCCAGTTCGGCGTCGCTGGCGGTGAGCACATCGTCCACCAGGCTGCGGATGATCGGAAAAGTGTGGGTACCTAGGGACGTCGTCTGCGCGCCATCGGCGATCGTCTTGGGTGCGGGGATGGAGACGATGCGCCCGGCCCGGAAGGACTGCGCCCCGTCGTCCCCGGCCTCCGGCTCCACCCCGTAGAGCTTGGCGTCGGGCGCGAGTGCTCTTACGCTCAGCGCGGTTCCGGCGAGAAGGCCACCACCGCCCAGGGGCGTCAGCACCGCGTCCAGGCCACCGACGTCCTCAATCAGCTCCTTGGCCACCGTGCCCTGCCCGGCAATCACGCCGACGTGGTCGAAGGGCGGCACCAGGGTCAGGCCGCGCTCTTCGGCCAGCGCGGTGGCGATCGCCGTCCGATCCTCGGTGTACCGGTCGTAGTTGACCACCTCCGCCCCGTACTCCTTGGTGGCAGCCAGTTTCGAGGCCGGGCTGTCGTAGGGCATGACGATCGTGGCCGGGATACCGAGGGCGCTCGCGGCCAGGGCGACGGCCTGCGCGTGGTTGCCGGAGGAGAATGCGACCACCCCGGCCCGGCGCTGCTGCTCGGTCAGCTGGGCCAGCGTGTTGTAGGCCCCGCGGATCTTGAACGCCCCGGCCCGCTGCAGGTTCTCGCACTTGAGGAAGATCTGGGCCCCGGCGTGCTGATCGAGGCGCCGACTGGTCATCACCGGCGTGCGATGCACCACCCCGGCGATCCGCTCGGCGGCGGCCTCGATATCTGCGTAGCTGACTTCTCCGGCGTCCGACATGCGCCCAGTTTATTCAGGTGTTTTCAGTGCATGGCTTCCACGTGGGCCACCGGGTGCCGCGGGAAGGTCTCCTTGGCCCGGAACACCAGCACCATCGCCGTAGCGGTCAGGACCGCGCCGAGCAGGGGCAGCAGATAGAGGTAACCGTGGCCGTACAGGCGGTCGCCGAGCAGGGCGCCGGTGCCGATACCGATCTGGAAGGCCACCACCTGCACCGAGGCCGCCGCGTCCTGGCTGAGCGGAGCCCGGCGCAGCACGGCGGCCTGTAGGGACAACGACATCGGGGACGAGGAAAGGCCCCAGAACAGCACCGCGATCACCGTGACCACCACGCCCGGCTTCCCGACCAGCACGCCCATCGAGACCGCCATCACCGCGAAGATGGTGATCATCAGCAGGTCCGGTCGGCGGTCGACGAATCGGGAGGCGATAACGTTGCCAAGCACACCGGCAATGCCGAATCCGAGCAGCAGGACGGCCAGGCTGCGCCCGTCAAGGCCACCGTCCCGCCGGACCAGTGGGGCGATGTATGTGTAGGCGGCGAACTGGCCGATCACCGCGGTCAGCGTGATCAGGCAGCCGGGCAGGGTGGCCCGGGAACGGATCTGCCGTCCCGCCGCGGCGAGCTGACCTTTCAGGGTGACCCCAGCGTCCCTAGGTAGAACCGCCATGTGCGGCACGACGACCAGGATGCAGATCAGGCTGAGCGCGCCTACCCCGGACACGCAGACCACCGCCGTGCGCCAGCTGGTGGCCTGCCCGACCAGGGTGGCCAGCGGAGCGCCGAGCACCATGGCCAGGGCCGAGCCGGTGAACACCACGCCGGTCGCCTTGCCGCCCTGCCCCGGCGGGGCCAGGCGGGTGGCGATCGGCGCGACGATCGCCCAGAACACGCCGTGCGCGATCGCCGAGAACACCCGGGCCAGCGAGAGCACGGTCAGGCTGGGCGAGAAGGCGGCCAGCAGCTGGGCCACCACGAACACCACCATGGTCGCGGCCAGCAGCCGGTGCCGGGGGAAGCGCATGGTCAGCGCCGTCATCGGGATGGTGGTGAGGGCCGCCACCCCGGCGTAGGAGGTCAGCAGCAGACCGACCTGGGCCTCGGAGACGTGCAGTCCGCTGCTGATCTCCGGGAGCAGGCCGACCGGGAGCACCTCGGCGGTGACGTAGATGAAGGAGCACGTCGCCAGCACGAAGAGCGCGGCATAGTTGGGGCGGGCCGGTGCGGCGGCCGTGGGTCGGGAGGCGTGGGCATTCGTCGGGCTGCTCAGGTCGGGGCGTGACACACCCTCCACATTAAACTCTGATGTCGAGCAAATACAGGGAGTTGGGCCGGTCGTGATCGGGACCAGAGCGTCCGAACTGCTCCGGGTGGTACACGAGAACCCGGAGATCACCCGCGCGGACGCGGCCCGGCTGGTGGGCATCGGCACCGGCGCGGCGACCGAGTTGGTGGCCCGCCTCACGGCCGCGCACTTGATCAGCGAGCGCCCGGCGGAGCCGACCGGGCGGGGTAGGCCGACCACGGTGCTGCAGCCGCACCCCAAGGGCCCGCTGGTGCTCGCGGTGGCGTTCACCCACGAGTCCTGGCGGGCGGAGGTGGTCCAGCTCGGCGGGGAGGTGGTGGCCTGTGACGCGGACGACCGGATGGCCGGGGCCTACGGGGACGGCGAGCGCATCCTGGTCGAGGTGAAGGATCGGCTGGCCCGGTTGCGACGACGCTTCCGCGGGCGGATCCGGGGTATGGGCATCTCGGTGCCCGGCCTGGTGGCGATGGACCGGCTGGTCGAGGCGCCCACGCTGGGCTGGTCCGGGGTAGAGCTGAGCACGCTGTGGCCCAACGCTCCGGTGATCGCGGTGGGCAACGACGCGACCTTTGCCGCATCGGCCGAGTCGCGCCGGGGCGTGGCCGTAGGAGCAGCGGTGGCCCTGCACATACGGGTGGACGCCGGCCTCGGCGGAGCTCTGATCGACTCCGGCCGGGTGCTGACCGGTGCCGTGGGGCTGGGCGGGGAGTTCGGGCACATGCCGTTCGCCTCGGACGAGGTGGAGTGCCCCTGCGGGGCCCGAGGATGCTGGGGAGCGAGCCTGGACGGGGTGGCGCTGGCCCGCTTGCTGGGTCAGCCCGATCCTCAGGACCCAGTGGCTTATGCACGGCGCGTGGTGGCGCAGACGGGTGCTGCGGAGCAGGAGGCCGTGAAGGTCGTCGCCGCGCGACTCGGCCGGGGTATTGCCGGTCTGGTCAACGCGGTGGACCCGGATCTGGTCACCGTAGGCGGGCTCGGTGTCGACTACCTGGCGGCCGCTTCTCGATCGTTGGATGACGCCTACCTGGCCGGATTGATGGCCTTCCGTCGGGCGGATCCACCGCCCGTTGTGGCGGCGGAGCTGTTGGAGAGCGGTCCGGTTGCGGGGGCGGCCGAGGAGGCCTGGACGCGGCTCTGGCCGTTGCTACCCACCTGATCGTGAGTGAGCTAGGAGGTGGCGGACTTGGTGCCTCCGTCGCGGAAGCCGGAAATCGCAAGGGCGGCGTCGATGTGCGAGAGGTGGCTCAGGCCCTGCGGCAGGTTGCCGAGGAAGTCGCCGGTCTTCGGGTCGATCATCTCGGAGAACAGACCGACGTCGTTGGCCAGTGGAGTCAGCTCGGCCATCAGGTCGGCGCCCTCCTTACCCCGCCCGACCGCAACGAGAGCGGAGACCATCCAGAACGAGCAGGTCAGGAATGCGCCCTCGGACTCCCGCATCCCGGTGTAGCGGTAGAGCAGCGGCCCCTCCCCCAGTTCATCTTTAAGAGCATCAATGGTGGACGACATGCGCTCACCGGCGTCGAACCCGGTGACCGCGGCCTGTAGCACCGAGGCATCGAGCTCGTCGCCGCCCGCGTACCAGGTGTACGCACGGCGCTCGTTCGACCAGCAGTGCTCGCTGACCCAGGCGTGAATCCGGTCCCGCTCGGCCACCCAGCGATCCACCTCCCCGGGCACCTGCCCGAGCTCGCCCAGCACCACCGCGCAGTCCAGCGCCTGCCAACAGCCGATCTTGGACGAGGTGTAGTGCCGCTCCTCCTCCAGCTCCCAGATCCCGGCGTCGCGCTGTTGCCAGGTGTCGCAGCAGCGGTCGGCCAGATGGGCCAGCAACCGCCCGGTCTCCACGTCGAGCACGTGCCCCTCCTCGACGTACCGCCGGACCACGGAGAACAGATCACCGTAGATGCCGAGCTGGCGCTGCCCGGCGGCCCGGTTCCCGGTCACCACCGGCTGCGTACCGCGCCAGCCGGGAACATCGGCGACCGACCGCTCACCCGGAAGATCGCCGTTCAGCCGGTAGAAGACGTCGAGCCCGTTGCGGTGGATGGTGTGCAGCAGCCAGGAGACCGCGGCGTGCGGCTCTTCCCGCAGGCCGAGCCGGAGCAGGACGTCGAGGGTGTACGCGGTGTCCCGGACCCAGCTGTAGCGGTAGTCCCAGTTCTTGCCGCCGTCCAGGGTTTCCGGCAGCGAGGTGGTGGCCGCCGCCGCGATCGCGCCGGTCGGGCTGTGCAGCAGCAGCTTCAGGGCGAGCGCGCTGCGCACCACCTGCTCTGCGTCCGGCCCCTGGTACTGGACCTGGGACGTCCATTCCTTCCAAGCGTCGATCGACCGGTCGATCCGCGCGTCGATGTGTTCCGGCCGCGGCAGGTTCAGCGGCTCGTTGTGCGTGCCGACCACGGCCAGCAGGTGCCGCGAATCCGGTGCGGTACTGAACTTCCCGCTCAGGTGCTGCTGCCCGACCTCCGGCTCACCCACTCCGTCGTGCCGCACCGACATCAGCACCGCGTCCATCCGCAGCACCGGACCGTGCGTGGTCGGCTGGACCCAGGGTGAGTGGCTGCCCAGCCCGGTGCCCGGCCGCACCCGCCAGGCCATCGGCACGTGGCCGTCCAGACCCTCGATCCGGCGGGCCAATTCGGCCCAGGGCAGGCGGCCGGCCACTCCGCTGTTCAGCGAGTCGGTGACCCGGACCTGGCCGGCGTCGGTGGTGTAGACCGACTCGACCACGTTGGTCCCGGGCAGATACCGCCGCTCCACGGTCCATTCCACGGTCGGGGCCAGCTCCAGCCGGCCGCCGTCCTCGGCATCGAGCAGCGCCGCGAACGGTGGGGTCGAGTCCAGGTCGGGCACCGGGAACCAGTCCACCGAGCCGCCCCGGGAGACCAGAGCGACTGTTCGCCCGTCACCCAGCGCCGCGTAGTCGCGCAGGTCGGAGTAGGCGCTGGGGTCGGTGCGGCGCCCGAGGCTGGGCGTGGAGGGCGAGGTCACGGCCCAACCCTGCGGGGCACCAAAGGCGTTGGCGAGTCGAGGGCGTCCTTTGATCACCCCATAACGCCGCGAACCGGCCGAACTCAGCCCGCTGTCTTGTCCCCGTAGAGGGTGTGCGCATTCGCCGTGGCCTGGCTGATGATCGCCGCACTCTGGCCGGCGAACTCGGTCGGGTCCACCCCGCGCGAGCGCAGGAACACGTCGATGCACTCCATCGTGCGGCGGGTGAACACCTGGTAGTAGAGCTCCTCGTCGGCCGCGGCGAAGTGGTCGGCCAGGTCGAAATTCGTCACCTGCTCCCGCACGCTGCGCACCGCGCCGAAGTCGACGTCGGTGCGGGAGGCGATCTCGGCGTCCGCCTCGGCCGCATTGGCGGCGTAGAGCCGGGCCGCCCGATGATTCTTCATCACCACCGAGGGGGCGTTCAGCAGCAGCGCCGAAGCGGTACCGAAGGCGATCGGGCCGAGCGCGGACAGCTCGGCCGAGGTGCCCAACGGCAGCGACTGGGCCTCGTAGAGCTCCTCGTGCAGCGGGCGAAGGGCATACACCTGACCCTCGATGAAGAGCGTCTCGTTGGCCACGTGGGCCCGCACGAACAGGCTGACCACGACCTGCCCGCCCCAGGACGACTGCTGGAAACACGTGTAGACGCGCACGGTCTCGTCCCGCCGGCCGAAGTACTGGCGGAGCTGGGCCGGGGAGATCACCGGGACCGGGCGGCGGAAGTTCAGCGTCTCCTCCAGCTCCGGCTCGACCGGCCCGTTGCGGTACAGCTCCACCCCCAGGGCGCTGGCGCCGCCCCGGACGTAGAGCCGGTGCGCCCCGGAGGGCCGCGGGCTGATCTTGCCCGGCAGCAGCTCGAGCAGGGCGGCCTGCAGGTCGGTGCCGGTGACCGGCTCGAACTCGGGCTCGGTGCGGCGGCTGATGTCGATGGTGATCTGCCAGCCGTCGAGCTTCACTCCGGAGCCCACGAACGGCGGCGAATCGGCCCGGTAGAGAATCGCATTGCAGTGGTTCAGGTCGCGCAGCGCCTCCTCGGCGGTGAAGCTGCGCAGCGGCGGGGGCGGGTTGGCTCCGGGGTTGAGCACCGCGTCGACGGCGGCCCGGCGGGCGGTGCGCAACTGGTAGAAGACGATCCCGACGGCCACCACGTAGGCCCAGAAGGCCAGGAAGAGGATCACCAGGACGAACTGGAACAGGCTGAGAACTCCGGAGAAGGTGAGCAGCAGACCGAGCACCAGGGTGCCGCCGACGTACCAGATCTCCCGGTTCAGCCAGGCGTCCCGGTCGGTCCGCAGCTTCCGGGCCCGGGCCGCGTGCCGGGCCAGGGCCACGACGTCCACCTGCCAGTTCGGGCTGAACGCGCGCCGGGTCGGGGTCAGGAAGGCGTGCTCGGCGGAGTCGGCGATGTCGTCGTACAGATAGCAGGCGGCACTCAGCAACCGGGTCACCAGGTCGTCGGGAGGGGCCGACGAGGTGCTCGGTTCGGCCAGGTGCCGGGCCGCCCCGGCCCCGGTGGTCTCGTTCACGGTCACCTTGTCGCTCCTCGTGCGTTGCTCCGAACGCGGGTTGAAGGTTCCGCCGGCACCCGTGCCCCGTACGCGAAGGATCTCCCCTTCACCGGACCAGTCGGTGCAAATCACCATCAATCACGCAATGCGACGCGTCAATACCTGAGTGCCACGGGACGGCTCCTCCTGGTGTACGGTTCTGATCGCAGACAGTGATGAAGCACCACTGATCGACCCGTCGGCCAGGGAAGGCCGCGGCACCGGATCCGGCGGTGCGGGCGAGGGCAACGGCGCCCGGCGACCGCGGCGGCGTCCGAGTGCCCCTTTCCGCAAGAGCGGGCCCCGCGCTATCACTGACCGAAATTCTCCGGCGCATTTCCCGGCGGAGCAGCTTTGTGCTCTTTTCCCGGGAATTCCCCGCCGGAAAAGATCGGCCGATCAGCCAAGGTGCGCTCCCCCGGGCGGCGTCCGGGCCCCGACCGAACGGTTCGCAACCGCCCGAGTTGCCGGAAAGTCACTGACCAGCAAGATCATTCGTCCTAACCTGAGTCACGGGTCCGGCGTCGGCCAATGGGGGTCTGTTCCCGGCCGGACCGTGGTACTCGCCGTGGGGGGCCGAATCCGATGTCCGTTTCCGAGGCTTCTGGAGCAGATCTGTCCATCGATCAGCTGATCGAGCGAGAACCTGCCTTTCGGCCCGGAACCGGCTTTACCGATTCGGATTCTTCTCCGGCCGCCGGACCGGCCGGACCCAGTTTCGACGAATTACTGGCTCCTTCCTGGCGCACCGGTCTGCAGATCACCCGCCGGCTGGAACGCCCCCGGGTGCTGATGGCCCGCTACAGCCGGTACGCACGCTCCTGCGATCTGGCCGTCGCCGCGGTTGCCGCCGCCCTCGCGGTCCGGGTGCGCTTCGGCACCATCCCGGACATCTACCTGGTGCTGCCGGTCGCCCTCCCGGCGACCTGGGTGCTGCTCAACTGGCTCTACCGGACGTACGAGCACCGCTACATCGGGGCCGGGCCGGAGGAGTTCCACCGGATGGCCCGGGCCGGTCTGATCCTGTTCGCCACCGTGGCCGCCGTCGCGTACAGCCTGAACGGCAACTTCCCGCGCACCATCGCCCTGATTGCCGTGCCCTTCGCGGTGCTCGGCAGCATGATCGGCCGGGGTCTGCTGCGGATCGGCCTGCGGCACGCCCGGGCCGCCGGGCGGGGTCTGCACCGCACCCTGGTGGTCGGCCGGGGCGACGCCGCGGTGGCGCTGATCGACCAGCTCCGGCACACCGAGAACTCGCTGCACCACGGCATCGTGCCGGTCGGGGTCTGCCTGGCCGACGAGGAGATCACCCCTTCTCACGTGAACGAGGTGCCGGTGCTGGGCACCCCGAACGACGTGCTCTCGGCGGCGCGGCGGGTGGACGCGGACGCGGTCGCCGTGGTCTCCCAGCCCGACCTGTCCGGGCACGCCCTGCGCCGGCTGTCCTGGGCCCTGGAGGAGCGCGGCATCGAGCTCCTGGTCTCCCCCGGCATCGTCGAGGTGGCCGGTCCGCGCCTGTCGATCCGCCCACTGGCCGGGATGTCCCTGCTGCACCTCGAGCGTCCGGTGCTCAAGGGCACCCGCCGCGCGCTCAAGGTGGCCTTCGACTACAGCGCCACCAGCGTCCTGCTGCTCCTGCTCGGCCCGCTGATGATGGGCCTGGCCCTGGCCGTCCGGCTGACCAGCCGCGGCCCGGCGCTGTTCCGGCAGACCCGGGTCGGCACCGACGGCCAGGAGTTCACCGTCTACAAGTTCCGCTCGATGGTGGTGGACGCCGAGCAGCGACTGACCGCCCTGGCCGAGGCGAACGAGGGCAACGGCGTGCTCTTCAAGATCCGGCAGGACCCACGGGTCACCCGGATCGGCCGGGTGCTGCGCAAGTACTCGCTGGACGAGCTGCCGCAGCTGCTGAACGTGCTGCGCGGCAACATGTCCCTGGTCGGCCCCCGGCCGCCGCTGCCCAGCGAGGTGGCCGGCTACTCCCGCACCGAGATCCGCCGGCTGCGGGTCCGCCCCGGGATGACCGGCCTCTGGCAGGTCTCCGGCCGGTCGGACCTGACCTGGGAGGAGTCGCTGCGACTCGACCTGCGCTACGTCGACAACTGGTCACTGGCGCTCGATCTGTCCATTCTGTGGCGCACTGTGCGCGCCGTCACCCAGGGCTCGGGAGCCTACTGATCATGGATCCGACCACCACCCGTACGACCCGCGCGACCCGGCCGGATCGCCAGGCCCGTCCGGCGGCCGATCTGCCCGTCATCCTGCCGAAGACCGGTGCGGCCCCGGCAGTCCCCAGTCAGCGCCACACCACCCCCCTGGCCGGGAAGCACGTCCTGGTCGTGGGCATCAACTACGCGCCCGAGCCGACCGGGATCGCCCCCTACACCACCGGGATGACCGACCACCTCGCCACCCAGGCCCGCAGCGTCACGGTGCTGACCGGCGTCCCTCATTACCCGAACTGGCACCTCGACCCCCAGTACCGCTACCGCTTGCGGACGCGGGAGATCGGCCGGCAGGTCGGGGACGCCTTTGACGGGGTGGCCGGGATCGGTCAGCACGACGGCCTGACCATCCGGCGGCTGCGGCACTACGTTCCCGCCCGCCAGAGCGCTTTACGGCGGGCCGGGTACGAGGCCAGCTTCCTGCTGAACTGCATGACGACGCGGGTCGAGCAGCGCCCCGACCTGGTCGTCGCGGTCACCCCCGCGCTCGGCGGCGCCGTGGCCGCGGCCCAGGTGGCCCAGCGCACCGGCGCTCCCCTGATCGTCGTGGTCCAGGATCTGATGGCGAAAGCGGCCACCCAGAGCGGGATCTCCGGGGGCGGCGGCAAGGTCAGCGCCGCCACCGCCGCGATCGAGCGATACGCGCTGCGCCGGGCCGATCTGGTCGCCGTGGTCAGTGACGCGTTCCGCGACCAGGTGCGGGCCTACGGGGTGCCGGACGAGCGGATCCGCCTGCTCCCGAACTGGACCCACATCCACGCCTCCGGCCTCTCCCAGGCCGACGCCCGCGACGCCCTGGGCTGGCCGCAGCGCCCGTTCACCGTCGTCCACACCGGAAACATCGGGCTGAAGCAGGATCTCGGCAACCTGGTCGAGGCGGCCCGGATCTGCGCCGAGCGCGACGCCGGGGTGCGCTTCGTGATCATCGGCGACGGCAGCCAGCGCGCGGCGATCCAGGCCCAGGCCCGGGGGCTGGCCGACCTGGAGTTCGTCGACCCGCTGGACGGGGTGAAGTATCCGCAGTCCCTGGCCGCGGCCGACCTGCTGGTGGTGAACGAGCGCCCCGGAGTGGGCGACATGTCGCTGCCCAGCAAGCTCACCTCGTACCTGACCGCCGGGCGGGCGGTGATCGCGGCCGTCGGCGACGACGGAGCCACCGCCGCCGAACTACGCCGCACCAACGGCGCCGCCCATCTGGTCGCCCCCGGCGATCCGGCGGCCCTGGCCGAGGGCGTGCTCGCGCTGCGGGCCCGGCCCGGCCAGTGCCGGGAAATGGGACTGCTGGGAAGGGTTTACGCCGAGGCCAACCTGGGCCGGGAGGCTGCCGCGGGCCGACTGGACGCCCTGATCGAGGAGTGCCTGCACGGATGACCGAGAGCATCGACCTGACCGGCACCCCCTCCCCACGGGTCCAGCGCACCCCCTCTGCCCGGCGCGCGATGCCGGCGATGGACTCCTTGTTCCCTCCGGCCCAGCCGGTTTCGCCGATCGAGGTGAAGCCCGAACGGCTGCCCCGCGATCTGGCCGCCTTCACCGGCGCCGGTTACCACAAGGGCCGCTCCCGGCTCTGGCAGGCCGCCTGGTTCGCCACGATGAACCTGGTCTTCTCGAAGTGGTGGCTGCCGCCGCGGTTCCGGCCGGCCATTCTGCGCGCCTTCGGCGCCCAGGTCGGCGACCGGGTGCTGATCCGCCACCGGGTCCGGGTGCTCTGGCCGTGGAAGCTCAGCATTGGGGACGACTGCTGGATCGGCGAGGGCGCCTGGCTGCTGAACCTGGAACCGATCGTGATCGAGGACGACGTCTGCCTCAGCCAGGAGTCGATGCTCTGCACCGGTAGTCATCGGCACGACGACCCGGCCTTCGAGTTCGACAACGCGCCGATCCGGATCGGCCGGGGCGCCTGGGTGGCCGCCCGGGCGACCGTGCTCCGGGGCACCACGGTGAACCCCGGTGAAGTCATCAGCGCCCACGCCGTCCGCTCCCGCCGCCGCCCCTAGCTCCCCCCACCCCTCCCTCGTGATCATGGACTTCTTTCCCCGTGATCATGGACTTCTTTCCCCGTGATCATGGACTTCTTTCCCCGTGATCATGGACTTCTTTCCCCGTGATCATGGACTTTTGTCCCGATGAAAAGTCCATGATCACGGGGGAATTTGTCGGTGATCACGAGCGGGTGAGGGAGACCCGGGCCGGCGGGGGCAGCGCGGCGCTGGACCCGGAGGCCCGGAACGCCTCGATCGCCAGGGCGGCGAAGCGTCTGGACGCGGCCACGGCGGCCTCCGGTGAGGAAGTACGCAGCCCACTGTTGCCCATGATCATCAGCAGCAGGTCCTCCAGCACGAAATCAGCGCGCAGACCACCCTCGGCCCGCGCCCGCGCGGCCAGCTCCGCGACCCGGAGCAGTGACGCGTTCCGGCCCGCGGTGAAGTCCAGGGCGTTCGGGTAGGCCGACATGAACGCGGCCGTGAAACCCCGGTCCAGCGCATGCAGCTCGAACAGCTGCTCGATGAAGGTGCAGAAGCCGCGCCAGGGGTCCGGATCGGCCAGCGCCGCATCGATGATCGTGTCGCAGGCGCCCATCTGCTCCCGGAACGCCTCGACGACCAGCGCCTCCTTGGTCGGGAAGCGGCGGTAGAGGGTGGCCGGGCCGATCTCGGCGCGGCGCGCGATCTCCCGCATCGGCACGTCCAGGCCCTCGGTGGCGAACGCCGCCCGGGCCACCTCCAGGATGCGGTCCCGATTGTCCCGGGCGTCCGAACGCAGGTGAGTCACTTCGGCGGTCACGCTCTCACTTTAGCCAAGTGGACGGGGTGATCCGCTTAGCGTCCGAGCCATGAGAGCACTCCAGTTTTCCGAGTACGGGCCCGCAAGTGTGCTTCACGTGGGCGAAGTGCCCGAACCGCACGCCGGTCCCGGGCAGGTCCGGATCTCGGTCCGGGCCGCCGGTCTGACCCCGGCTGACGCTTACTTCCGCTCCGGGCGGTTCCGGGACTGGATCCCGCTGGCCCTGCCGCACACCTTCGGTCATGACGCTGCGGGTGTGGTGGACGAGGTCGGTGCCGGGGTGACGGACGTCGGGATCGGCGACGAGGTCTTCGGGAGTATTGACGCCTCGGGCCTGGGCGGGGCCGTCGCCGAGTTCGCCGTCCTCGGCCTCTGGGTGCCCAAACCGGCCACTCTGACCTGGGAGGAGGCCGGTGGCCTGGCCGGTAATGCCGAGACGGCGGAGCGGGTGCTGACCCGGCTGGGCGTCAAGGAGGGCATGACGCTGCTGATCGAGGGGGCCGCCGGGGGCGCCGGCTCGATCACCGCCCAGTTCGCGATCGCCCTCGGAGCCACCGTGATCGGCACCGCCGGCCCGGGCAACCAGGAGTTCCTGGCCTCCCTCGGCGTGCGGCCGACCAGCTACGGGCCGGGCCTGGCCGACCGGGTCCGGGACCTGGCCCCGGGCGGGGTCGACGCGGTGCTGGACGCGGCGGCCTCCGGCTCGCTGCCGGAGCTGATCGCGATCGCCGGAAGCCCGGACAAGGTGGTGACCATCGCCGATCTGAAGGCCGGCGAATACGGCGTGCACCTTTCCCGCGGAGCCGGCCCCGGCGCCGACCCGCTGGCCATCGAAGGCCCGGCGCGCGCCGCCGCGCTCGCCGAGCAGGGCCGGCTGACCCAGCGGATCGCCGGGGTGTTCCCTCTGGAGCGGGCAGCCGAGGCGCACGAGCTGAGCGAGACCGGTCACGCCCCGGGCAAGATCATCTTCACTCCATGACGACCGGCTGCCGCGCTGCAACCTTCAGCTCCTTGGTGGCCGGGGCCAGCAGCACCGCGACGAACATCGCGACGGCCACCGCGAGCAGCGCGCTGAGCACCGAGAAGGTGTCCCCGAGCAGGCCGACCAGGGGCGGGCCACCGAGGAAGGCGCAGTAACCGATGGACGCGATGACGCTCACCCGGGCGGCGGCCCGGGCGGGCTCGTCCGCGGCGGCGCTCATCCCGACCGGGAACCCGAGTGACGTGCCCAGCCCCCAGAGCACGGTGCCGACGCAGGCCAGGGGAATGTTGGGGGCGTAGACGAAGATCAGGACGCCGACGGTCGCGGTCACCGCCAGGGTGCGCAGCAGAACGGGCCGACCGTACTTGTCCAAGAGGTGCGGGCCGAACCAGCGCCCGGTGGTCATCGCGGAAAGGAAGACCGCGAACCCGAGCGTGCCCACCGGGGCCGGCGCGCCGTAGCCGTCGATCAGCGCCACCCCGGCCCAGTCGTTCCCCGAGCCCTCGGCGAACGCGAAGGTGAGCACGAACAGCCCGATCAGCAGGGTGCGGGGCTCGAACCAGGCCGGCCGGACCGGCGCCGACGGGGCTCCGGGCTCGGGCTCCTCCGGAGCCGGATCGACGTCGGCCACGAACCCCCGGACGGCGAACGGCACCCCGGCCGCCACCAGCCCCGCGACCAGCAGCAGGTGCGCGGTCACCGACACCCCGAGGCCCACCAGCACGGCGCTGACCAGGGCGGCGGCCACCGTGCCGAAGCTGAACCCGGCGTGGAACCGGGGCATGATGGCCCGGCCCAGGCGGCGTTCCACGATCGCCCCCTGCACGTTCATCGCCACGTCCCAGCCGCCCTGGGCGAACCCGAAGCAGATCAGGCCGAGCGCGACCACCGGGACACCGATCTGGTAGCCGACCGCGACCAGGGCCATCGACAGCCCGTCCATCACCGCCAGCGTCGCCACCGTGCGCCGGGAGCCGAACCGGGTGACGATCGCCCCGGCCAGCGGCAGCGCGATCAGCGAGCCGAACGCCAGGCAGAGCAGCAGCAGGCCGAGCCGGCCGGGGCTGAGCCCGAGCTTCTCCTTCACGTCCGGGATCCGGGAGGCCCAGCTGGCGAACACGAAGCCGGTGGCGATGAACGCCGCATAGGTGGCCCGCACCCCGCCGCGGATCTCGGCGGTCTCGGCGCTCTCGGGGTTCACGGCGGGGGGCCTTTCGGGACGGGCGGCGGAAGCCCGAGAATAAACTCGGTCTTCGACCATAACCCGTCGCCGAAAGGCCTTACCAGTGAATACTTCTACTTCTTGTTGGTGAACCCGGCGTCCACCGGAACCATGATCCCGGTGACGTACCGGGCCTCGTCGCTGACCAGCCAGAGAATTGCATTGGAAATGTCCACCGGCTGCACCAGGTCCACCGGCAGGGCGTTGGCCATCGCATTGCCCATCGACGGGTCGGCCTGGATGTACTCCTGCATCGCCTCGTTGATCACCATCGGCGTGTTCACCCCGGTCGGGTGCACGGTGTTCACCCGGATGGAGTGCGGCGCCAGGATGTTCGCGTACGAGCGCATCAGCCCGACCACCCCGTGCTTGGCCGCGGTGTAACCCAGGCCGCCCGCGGTGTCCCCGCCGATCCCGTTGATCCCGGCCGTGGAGCTGGTCAGCACGATCGCGCCGCCCTGCCCCCGCCCGACCATCGAGGGCCGGGCCACCTCGACGGTGTTGTAGACGCCGGTCAGGTTGACGTCGACCACGTCCTGCCATTCCCCGGCCCTCGGGTTCAGCGACATCGGCGCGATGCCGGCGTTGGCCAGCACGATGTCCACCGGGCCGAGCTCGGCCACCCCGCTGTCGAAGGCGGCCTGCAGCGCGTCCCGGTCGCGGACGTCGGCCACCTGCGTGAAGATCCGGCGGTCCAGGGCCTCGACCTCTTTGGCGGTCTGGGCCAGGTCCTCCGGGGTGGACATCGGGTAGGGGACCGTGTCGATCTGCGCAGCCAGGTCGACGGCGATGATGTCGGCCCCCTCCTGCGCCAGGCGGATCGCGTGACTACGCCCCTGCCCGCGTGCGGCCCCGGTGATGAAAGCGACCTTGCCGTCCAGTTTTCCCACGTAAAACACTCCTCTTGAAACACGGCGTCGTTGCGGCGTCGTCAGATGGACTGTGCCTCGCACGCTAGTTCGCCCGGCGCCTCCGGGGAAGAGTTCGACAGCTGTCTATTTGCGGGGACCTCCCTGGTGGGGCCCAGGGTGCAGGCGTAGGTTGAGGTCCAGTGGTGATCAAGACCCGTCCCACCGCAGGCACACCGCAGGAGCCCTCAATGAAGAAGCTCATGAACGCCCCGGCCGACATCGTGGTCGAGTCCCTCCGGGGAATGGCCGCGGCCCACCCCGAACTCAGGGTCGATCTGGCCCACCGCATCGTCTACCGGGCCGGCGGCCCGGTGCCCGGCAAGGTCGGGCTGATCTCCGGCGGCGGCGCCGGGCACGAGCCCCTGCACGGTGGTTTCGTCGGCCCCGGCATGCTCGACGCGGCGATCGCCGGTGAGGTGTTCACCTCCCCCGTGCCGGACCAGATCCTCGAGGCGACCAAGAACGTCGACGCCGGGGCCGGCGTGGTGCACATCGTGAAGAACTACACCGGCGACGTGATGAACTTCGAGATGGCGGCCGAGATCGCCGCCGCCGAGACCGGCGTCGAGGTGGTCTCGGTGATCACCGACGACGATGTCGCCGTGCAGGACTCGCTCTACACCGCGGGCCGCCGCGGGGTCGGGGTGACCGTGCTGGCCGAGAAGCTGGCCGGGGCCGCCGCCGAGACCGGGCGCCCGCTGGCGGAGGTCGCCGAGGTGGTCCGCAAGGTGAACGCGGGCGGCCGCAGCATGGGCATGGCCCTCACCTCGTGCACCGTGCCGGCCGCCGGGAAGCCCACCTTCGACCTGCCGGACACCGAGATGGAGATCGGCATCGGCATCCACGGCGAGCCCGGCCGCCGCCGGGTCCCGCTGGCCCCGGCCCGCGAGATCGCCGAGATGCTGGTCGAGCCGATCCTTTCCGACCTGGACTTCACCGGCGGTTCCGGGAACGACGGGGTGATCGCCTTCGTCAACGGGATGGGCGCCACCCCGCTGCTGGAGCTCTACCTGATGTACGGCGAGGTCGCCGCCCTGCTCGAGAAGGCCGGCGTACGGGTGGTCCGCTCCCTGGTCGGCCCCTACATCACCAGCCTCGACATGGCCGGGTGCTCGGTCACGCTGCTCAAGGTGGACGATGATCTGGTCCGTCTGTGGGATGCCCCGGTCCAGACGCCGGGTCTGCGCTGGGGAGTCTGATTGAGCGAGATCATTGATGTCAGCACGCTGAGGTCCTGGCTGATCCGGTTCGCCGGTGACGTCGAGGAGCACGCGGCCGGGCTGACCGAGCTGGACTCGGCCATCGGCGACGCCGACCACGGCTCGAACCTGACCCGCGGGATGAAGGCCGTGGTGACCATGCTGGCCGACGAGGACACCGCTCCGGAGAGCATCGGGGCGATCCTCAAGCAGACCGGGATGACGCTGGTCAGCACCGTCGGCGGGGCGAGCGGGCCGCTGTACGGCACGTTCTTCCTGCGGATGGCGGCCAAGGTGGGCGACTGCGACACGCTCGGCCCGGAGTCGGTGGCCCACGCGTTCCGCGCCGGGCTGGAGGGCGTGCAGGCCCGGGGCAAGGCCGTGGCCGGCGACAAGACCATGCTCGACGCGCTGATCCCGGCCACCGACGCACTCGAGGCGGAACTCGGCGCGGGCAAGCCGTTCGCCGCCGCGATCCGGGCCGCGGCCGACGCGGCCGAGGCCGGCCGGGACGCCACCACGCCGATGCTCGCCCGCAAGGGCCGGGCCAGCTACCTCGGCGAGCGCAGCGTGGGTCATCAGGACCCGGGCGCGACCAGTGCCGCCCTGCTGGTGCGGGCCGCGGCGACCACGTTGATCGACGGTGAGGACGGGAAGTAGCGCGATGATCGGGATCGTCGTCGTCTCCCACAGCCGGGCCCTGGCCCGGGCCGCGGTCGCGCTCGCGGAGGAGATGACGCCGGGCCGCCCGGTCGCGATCGCCGTCGCGGCCGGGCTGGACGAGGAGACTCTGGGGACGGATGCGGTCGCCATCTCCGAAGCACTCACCGAGGTCGACGGCGAGGACGGCGTCCTCGTCCTGATGGACCTGGGCAGCGCCGTGCTCTCGGCCGAGCTGGCGCTGGAACTGGTCGACGAGGAGACCCGGGAACGCGTGCTGCTCTGCTCGGCCCCCTTGGTCGAGGGACTGGTGGCCGCGGTGGTCACGGCCGCTTCCGGGGCTGATCGATTTGCCGTGGCCGACGAGGCGCGCAACGGCCTGGCGGGCAAGCAGTCCCAGCTCGCCGACGCTGAGGAGGTCGGGGGCGCGGAGACCTTGTCCGCCGAACCGTCACCCAGCCAGGAACCAGCGACTCTACGCTTCACCGTCACCCCCGCCCACGGCCTGCACGCCCGACCGGCCGCGCTTCTGGTGTCCGAACTGCGCGACCTGGATGCCCAGGTCGAAATCCGCAACGTCACCACCGATTCCGCCTGGGTCTCGGCGGCCAGCCTCTCCCGCATCGCCATCCTCGGTGCGCAGTCCGGCCACGAGGTCGAGGCCCGCGCCACCGGCAAGGCCGCCGCCACCGCCTTGGAGCTGCTGAAAGCCCTGGCCGAAAGAAACTTCGACGAACCGAGGACGTCGACGGCCCCCAACCCGGCACCCACCGGAAACGGCACCTCCGACATCCCCCCGTCCGGAACCGACCGAGCCCTCACCACCGAGCCCACCCCCAGCATTCCCACTTCCGAAATCGCCTCAGCGCCCGCCCAGGCCGCATCCCCCGACCTCTCCACTTCCGGAATCACCCCAGCGCCCACTACCAGGCCCACCCCCAGCGTCCCCACTTCCGAAACAAACGCCCTCCCCGCCTCCCCCGGCATCGCGATCGGCCCGGTCCGGCAGGGCACCCAGGGCCCCACCCTCGACGCAACCGAGCTGACCAGCGTCCCCAAACAAACCCCCGAACTCGAAAAGCAGGCCCTGGAAGCCGCCCTGGCGACGGTCCGCCTCACCACCCAAACCCTGCGCGACCAGCTCCCCCACGACGAAGCCGCCATCTTTGACGCCCACCTGAGCCTCCTGGAAGACCCGGCCCTCCTCCAGGAAGCCCATGAGCGCATCACCAACGGTGAATCAGCGGCCCAGGCCTGGGCCACCGTGGCCCGCCAAACCGCCCTCGAATTCGCCGACCTCACCGACGAGTACCTGGCCGCACGAGCCACTGACGTAAGGGCCGTGGGCGAACAGGTGCTCGCCGAACTCCTCAACAAGCATACCCAAAACCGCCACCAAACCGGCATTCTCGTCGTCCCAGACCTCACTCCCGCCCAAGCCGCCACCCTCGACCCGGGAACCACACCGGGCGTGGTCATGGCGTTCGGCAGCCCGACCGGCCACGCCTCGATCCTCACCCGGGCCCGCGGCATCCCCGCGGTCGTCGCCGCGGGCGCCCACGTGCTGGAGCTGGCCGAAGGAACCGTCGTGGCACTGGACGGATCCACCGGCGAACTTGTCGTGGATCCAGGCGAAGAGGTGCAGGCCGGCTTTGCCCAGAGAGCCGAGAACGCCCGGAAGACAACCGAAACGGCGCTGCGAACGGCCCACGAACCGGCCGTGACCCGCGACGGGTTCCGGGTTCTGGTCGGCGCCAACGCGTCCACCCCGGCGGAGGCGACCGCGGCCCGGGCGATGGGGGCTGACCTGATCGGGCTGGTCCGCACCGAGTTCCTGTTCCTGAACCGGGAGACCGCGCCGGACGTGGACGAGCAGGAATCGGCCTATCTGGATCTGGCCGACGCGTTCGGCGGCGAGCGGATCACCCTGCGCACCCTGGACGTGGGGGGCGACAAGCCGCTGGGCTACCTGCCGATGCCGGCCGAGGCGAACCCGTTCCTCGGGGTGCGGGGTTTGCGGCTCGGGCTGAGCCGGACCGGTCTGCTCACCGATCAGCTGCGGGCGATCGTCCGGGTGGCCCGGCAGACGCCGGTCAGCGTGATGTTCCCGATGGTCAGCACGCTCGACGAGCTCCTGGCGGCGCGCAGCCTTCTGGACAGCGTGCTGGACGGGAAGGGAATACCCCTCGGCCTGCAGATCGGGATCATGGTGGAGGTCCCGGCGGCGGCTCTGAAGGCGGCCGCGCTGGCCCCGCACGTGGACTTCTTCAGCATCGGCACGAACGACCTGACTCAGTACACGCTGGCCGCGGAGCGCGGGAACGACGCGGTGGCGGCGCTCGGCGACCCGTTCGACCCGGCGGTGCTGCAGCTGATCCGGGCCACCAGCAACGGCGCGGCCGGGCAGGCGGAGGTCGCGGTCTGCGGGGAAATGGCGGCCGACGTGCGGGCGGCGCCACTTCTTGCTGGACTAGGCGTCACGGAGTTGAGCGTCACCCCGCGCGCGGTTCCGGACATCAAACACACGGTCAGGCAGACGGGCCTCGGCGAGTCCCGCGAACTGGCTGCGCAGGCTTTGCTGACGGCCTCCGCAGGTGCGGTTCGCGATTTGCTCAGCCGCAGGTCCTCGTCCGTTTTGCCGCATAAAGTAGTTGCCTCCTCACATCAAGTGAACGGACGGCGAACAGCGCCGGACACCTGACTCAAACCCCTAGATCCGAACGCGATTCTGGGTGAAACCTGACGGTTGTGACGACCGCAACGGTGATCCTCATCCTTGTTGTCGTGGTCGCTCTTGCGTTCGACTTCACGAACGGCTTCCACGACACGGCCAACGCCATGGCCACGTCCATCGCGACCGGCGCCCTGACCCCCAAGGTCGCCGTCGCGTTGTCCGGCATCCTGAATCTCGTAGGTGCCTTCCTGTCCGTCGAAGTGGCTCTCACGGTGACCAACGCCGTGGTGAAGATCCAGAACTCCGACGGCACTCCCAAACCCGCGCTGCTCGACGGCGGCGGGTCCGACCTCCTCCTGATCGTCCTGGCCGGCCTGATCGGCGGCATCGTCTGGAACCTGGCGACCTGGCTGCTCGGTCTGCCCTCCAGCTCCTCGCACGCCCTGTTCGGTGGTCTGATCGGCGCCACGATGGCCGGTCTGGGCACCAGCGGGGTCAACTGGAACGGTGACGGCTCGAAGGTGGACGGGGTGATCGGCAAGGTCATCCTGCCCGCGCTGGCCTCCCCGATCATCGCCGGCGTCGTCGCCGCCGCCGGTACCTGGCTGATCTACCGGATCACCACCGGGGTGGCCCAGCGCTTCACCGACCAGGGCTTCCGCTGGGGCCAGATCGGCTCGGCCTCGCTGGTCTCGCTGGCCCACGGCACCAACGACGCGCAGAAGACGATGGGTGTCATCACCCTCGCGCTGATCGCCTCCGGCCACTGGACCGACACCGCGAACATCCCGTTCTGGGTGAAGGCGGCCTGCGCGATCGCCATCTCCTCGGGCACCTACCTGGGCGGCTGGCGGATCATCCGCACGCTCGGCAAGGGCCTCGTGGAGATCGCCGCCCCGCAGGGCATGGCGGCCGAGGCGGCCTCCGGCGCGGTCATCCTGATCTCCAGCCACCTCGGCTTCGCCCTGTCCACCACGCACGTCGCCACCGGCTCGATCCTGGGTACCGGGGTCGGCAAGCCGGGCGCCACGGTGCGCTGGCGGGTGGCCGGCCGGATGCTCGCCGCCTGGGTCATCACCCTTCCCGCGGCCGGCGTGGTCGGCGCGCTGACCTGGTACATCGCGGATGTTCTGGGCGGCGGCCTGTTCGGCGCGATCGTGATTACCGCGATCCTGGTGGCGGCCGCGACCTACATGTACCTGCACTCCCGCAAGGAGCCCGTGCACCCGGGCAACGTCAACGACGAGTGGGAGGCCCCCGCCGCCGACCGTCAGACCGCGGACGCCTGAGGAGCCTGAAGACATGCACACGCTTCACCTGGTCTGGGAAGACCTTTGGAAGATCTTCGTCGCCAGCCTGATCCTCGGGGCCGGTCTGCCCGCGCTGTTCGCGGTGGGTGTCCGCTCGATGGCGTACGGAACCGGCGGGGACGCGGAACAGCACTCCGAGGGCGTCCTGCCCTCTCCGCACCCGGCCGGTCAGGCCGTCGCCTTCCTCTGCTTCGCCGTCGTGCTCCTGGTGGTGATCGGTGGGATCGTCCTGATCGTCGCCACCGGCGCCGGCAAGGAGGTCGACTTCTCGCACGTCTGGCCCTCGATCCACGACAAGTGACAGGAGTTTTCCCCGGTGGCCGATGAACTCAACGTCGTCACCCGCGTCGTGTCCTGGCTTCGCGCCGGATACCCGACCGGTGTGCCGCAGCAGGACTACGTGGTCCTGCTCGGCCTGCTCCGCCGGAAGCTGACCGAGACCGAGGTCAAGCAGATCTCCGCCGACCTGGCCATGCAGGCCGAGCTCGGCGGGGAGATCACCACGGCGGACATCGAGCGCATGATCGGTGAGGCCACGCTCGACACGGCCTCGCCGGAGGAGATCGCCCGGGTCTCCGCCCGTCTCGCGGCGGGTGGCTGGCCCCTCGGCGACCTCGACAAGGACTGACCTGGACCAGGACTGACCTGAGAACAGGACTGACCTCGACAAGGACTGCCTGGCGCCGGCCGGGCCCGCTCTCTGGGGAGGGCGGGCCCGGCCGTTCTCGGCTCAGGGCCGATACGGTGGCGCCACTCCCCAGCCCCAGTGCGGGACCGGGGCCTCGGTCGCCACTGCGGCCCCCGGCTGCGAGTTCCCCAGCGCCAGCCGAGTACCCCATTCCACGTAACCGACGAACGCGGCCCGGAACTCCGGATCGTCCGGCAGCCCCGCGTCGTCCGCCGCCCGGCTCATCAGCGAGGCGAAGCGGAACCGCTGCTCGGCCGTGATGCCGAGGTCGAGATGGTGCCGCAGCATCGCCGGGTAGCCGCCGAGTTCCTCGGTGTAGCGCGCCGGGCCCCCGAAAACCTCGCACCACCAGGCCGTCACGTGCTCCCGATGGGCCTGGCTCACGCCACCGGGAAAGAGAGGCGACAGCAGATCGTCCTGCTGCACCCGGTCGTAGAACGCGTTGATCAGCCGCTCGAAGGCAGCCGCCCCACCCGCCCACGCGAACAGCGTGGGTTCATCGTTGGCCATGCGTTACAGGGTAATCATGATTACAAATGGTGGACGCTGGTTGCGGCGATGTTTTTCAGGCGGCCGTCCAGGACGGATCGCGACCGGTCAGGCCGAGGACCCGGTCGAACACCGTGGCCGACGGGGGTACTTCGACGATCTCCCCGAAGATCACCTGCCGGAACGGCAGGTCCCCGGTGTCCCCCTCCTGCCCGGCCCAGAAGTCGAACAGCGCGCCGGCCAGGGCCGGGTCCACGGTCAGCCGCTGCCCGGTCGCGACGGCCAGGTCCCAGCTGTGCACCATCACCTCGTCCAGGGCGACCAGCGCGCAGACCTCACCGGGCATGTCCACCCCGGCCACCTGCGTCATCCCGTTCCAGGCGGCGGGATCGGCCCACGCCGCGGCCAGGGCGTCGAGACGGCGGGGCAGCTCCTTCCGCCAGCCGGCCGAGAGGTCCGGAGTGGGCTGCGGCGGTGGCCCGTCGAACGGCAGCGGTGTCTTCGCGGCGCCGGCCGCGAACGCCACGCCCAGGCCGAGCAGGTGGTTGAGAACGGTTGCCACCGGCCACTTCTCACAGGGCGAGGGTTTGGTCAGGTCTGCTTCGCGGACCCCGTCGAGCAGACGGGCGGCCTCCGTGGTGGCGGGCTCGAAGTCGAACATGCGGCAATCCTTCCCGGAGGGTGCGGTTACCGATTAGGACGACGCGCGGCCCGCTTTCTCATCGGTACTCGCGGCGGCGGGTGGCGATCCCGCTCCAGCCGAGCACCGCCGCCAGCAGCCCGACCACCAGCGTGATCCAGCCGACCAGGCGCAGATCGTCCCCCGCCGACGTCCAGGCGTCGTCCGCGGACTGCACCTGACGGGCCAGAAGGGCCCCGCTGAAGGCATCGAACTGCTCGAAAGCGCCGACCGATTCGGTCGGCGCCGGGCCTGAAGCGATCCGCTCGACCTCGGCCGTCCGGCCCGCCCGGGCCGCGGCCAGCAGGGCCTGGTGGGCCTTGCGGTACTGGTCGAGATCGGCGGTGATGTCCTTGACGTCGGACTGGACCCCCGACGACTGCCCCGAGGCCGCCGTCCCCAGGGACGTTTCGGCCTGCTCCACGGATTTCGCCCAGACCGCCTCCTGGTCCACCGTGGCTCCGTTCAGCACCCCCAGGGCCTCGCTGGAGCGGGCATCGAAGGCCGAGAACCGGGCCTCGACCAGCGCGTCCACCACCGACAGGGCGTGGTCCTTAGCCTCCACCACCCGGTTCTGGCTCCGCGAGACCACCACGGCCCCGGCCACGGTGATCACGATGAGCAGCACCACCCCGGCGACCAGCGGCAGGTTGAGCAGGCGGCGGGTGCGGCGGGTGAGCCACAGGTGCACGCCGATGATCGCCAGGACAGCCAGCAACGTAACCAGGATCGCGATCAACGGAGCTAGATCGGCGGCGCTCTCGTCGTCCTTCAGCCGGTCCTGACTGGCCTGCTGCACGTCGGCCAGGCGGGGCAGGACCGCGTTGTGCAGGATTCCGGAGGCCGCGGTGAGGGTCGTCGTGGCCCTGGCCTCGTTACCGTTCTGGGCCAGCGTGCGCGCGGCCTGCACCTGCATGGCGTACCGCGTGAGGTAGCTGTTGGCGGTGGCCAGGGTGGCGGCGTCGGCATCGGTCCGGGCCCCGGTGACCAGGCCGAGGGTGGCCGGCTGAAGGTCGAACCCAAATTCCCGGTAGCGGAACAGGCCGGGATCGGCGCCGGTCAGCACGTCGGTGCCGGCGTCGGTGTCGGCGATCACCAGCGAGGTGCGCGCGGTCTGGATCTTCACCTGCTGCGCGGTCTCGGCCCGGGCCCGGTCCAGGGCGTCGGCCCGCTGCACCAGACCCTGCCAGCCGAGCACCCCGGCCAGCAGGGCCAACGCCAGGACGATCACCCCGGCGGCGAGGAGCAGGTTCGGGGTGGATCGCCGGAGCCGGCCGCGGCCTCCGGTCAGCTGTTGGAGCATGGGTTCCGTCCTCGCGCGTGAGCCATCACGACCACCCAATCCGTGGCAACCAAACACCGGGTGACGTCTCGACGACCGGATCGCCGCCACCGCACCAAGCCTGCGTTGCGGTGGTTCACTGCGGCAACCGTTCGGCCATTCCGGGGAACCTTGCGGGCCGGATGTAACGGCGCCCCGCACGACAACGATTCCCCTACGCTTCCGTAACTTACGAAACCGCAGGTCAGCCTCGCTTTCCCGGCCGACGGGCGTTCCGGTTGACCACCCGCGCCGTCACCCGCACGCTGAGAGCGTCTGGCCACGGGGGCCAATCAACGCCTGTCGCGGACGCCTGAGGAATCTGTTCCTCCCCGGCCGCCGGTCGTTTTCGCGGATTCGAAGTCCGCACGACCGCAGGCGTGCCGACGCACACTGAGGACACTTCTGTGTTTATCACCGCAGCGATTTTCTTTGCCCTGAACGGGATCACGTTCGGAAGCTGGGCCGCCCGGCTGCCCGACGTGGTCCGCGACCTGGGCCTGACCCCGGGCACCCTGGGTGCCGCCCTGTTCTGCATCTCCCTCGGCGCCCTGGCCAGCATGCAGCTCACCGGTCAGTGGTGCGCCCGGGCCGGGGCGAAACGCGTCGGCATGATCGCGGTGGCCACCTTCGCGGTCACCCTCCCGCTGCCCGCCCTGGCCGGGAATCTGCCCGAACTGTGCTTCGCCCTCTTCTTTTTCGGGATGGCCAGCGGCGCCGCGAACGTCGCCGCGAACAGCCTCGGGGTCGAGGTCGAGGCCCGGGCGAAACGGCCGGTGATGTCCACCCTGCACGCCGTGTTCAGCCTCGGCGGCCTGGCCGGTTCCACCGCCGGTGGGCTTCTCGCGGCCTTTTTCCCAGCGACGCTTCACCTTTCAAGCATCGCTTTGCTGAGCGTGCTGACCTGCGGCTGGCTGGCCACCGTGATCGACAAGGTGGCCGAACCGCGGCGCGAGCGCTCGGCGCACCGCAGCCAGGGCCGGCACGCCCGCACCCGGGACGGCGCCGTGCCCTTCGAACCCGTTGGTAGGCCGATCATCTCGGTCAATCTGCTGCCGCCGGACGCGGTCCGGGTGCTGCCCGGCCGGATCACCTCCGGCCTCACCGTGATCCTCGCGCTCGGCGCCATCGCCGCCTGCTCCTCCTTCGCCGAGGGCGCCATGGGCGACTGGGGCGCCCTCCACCTGCGCGAGGACCTGCACGTCAGTCCCGGCCTGGCCGCCGCCGGCTACGCCCTCTTCAGCCTGGCCATGGCGGCCGGCCGACTGGCCGGGCACCGCCTGATCACCCGCCTCGGCGACACCCAGGTGCTGCTGGCCGGCACCCTGCTGGCCGCCACCGGCACCCTGACCACCGCCCTCAGCCCCTCCCTCCCCCTCGCACTGAGCGGTTTCCTGCTGGTCGGCGTCGGTCTGGCCAACGTCTTCCCCCTGGCCATCGGCCGGGCCGGCCTGCTGCGGGGGGCCAAGGGCGTGGGCCTCGCCTCCACCATTGCCTACCTCGGTCCCTTGGCCGGGCCGCCCCTGATCGGCCTGGTCGCCGGCCAGGCCGGCCTGCGCACCGCCCTGGCCGGGGTCAGCCTGCTCGTCCTCGCCGCAACCGGCCTCTCTCTCGCGGTAGCCGAACAGGTCCCCTCCGCCCTCAGCGTCGCCGCCCGCCTGCGCGCCTTCCAAGCCCGTTACGAACAGGCCCGCGCCGCGGTGTCCTCGGCCCGCGGCCGAGTCACCCCGGTCCGGCTCGCTGAGGAGTCCACCTCCTGACCCCCTCCAACGCCCGCACTGCACCGGAGTTACCGTGGACACCCGGCGGTAAGCCCGTAATCGGTGAGGACAGCGGTGACCAGGTTCGACGTCGTGGTGGTGGGAGCGGGGGCAGCTGGTGCACCGTTGGCCGCGCGGCTGAGCGAGGATCCGGCGTGCACCGTGCTCCTGCTGGAGGCCGGGCCGGACATCGCCACCACGAAAGGGTTCCCCCAGGAGATTCTGGACGCGGGTGGGCTGAGCGCGGCCATGCCGGGGCACCCGAACAACTGGGCGTTCCTGGCCCACCTGACTCCGGACCTGACGTACCTGGTGGCGCGGGGCAAGATTCTCGGCGGGTCGACGGCCCTCAACGGCACCTATTTCATCCGGGCCCGCAAGGCCGATTTCGACGCTTGGTCGAAAGCCGGCAACCCGGAATGGACGTACGAGAAGTGCCTGCCGTTCTACCGCAAGCTCGAGACCGATCACGACTACCCCACCTCCGAACTGCACGGCCACCACGGGCCGATGCCGATCTCCCGGGCCTCGCCGCAGACCCATCCGGTGACCAAGGCGTTCGCGCAGGCCTGTGCCGAACTCGGATTCGTGGCCGAGCCGGACAAGAACGCCGAGAGCGCACCGGGTTACGGACCGCTGCCGGTGAACGCGGTGGACGGGGTGCGGGTGAACACCGGCATTGCGTACATCAACCCTGCCCGAAGCCGGCCGAATCTCACGGTACGGGGAAACACCACGGCTCGGCGCATTCTGTTCGACGGCACGAAAGCCACCGGGGTGGAGGTGGAGACGCATGGGCAGATCGAGGTGATCGACGCCGAACTGGTCGTGCTGTCGGCCGGGGCCATCAAATCACCTCACCTGTTGGCCCTTTCCGGAATTGGGCCGGCCCGGGAACTGAAGGACGCGGGGATCGAGGTCCGGTACGACTCCCCCGGCGTGGGGAAGAACTTTTCCGACCACCCGGATCTCTCGGTGACCTGGACCCCCAGGCTCCGCCTGACCGGACGCCGGCAGCGCGACCTGTTCCAGAGCGTCCTCAATTTCACCGCTTCGGGATCCGCCAGCGACGGGGATCTGGAGATCCTGCCCCAGCTGAGGCCCCTGGCGGAGGCGCTCGGCCTGCACACCGGAAGACGGGTGCGGCTGCGCGGCCTGCTGCCGGTCCTGCGGCGGTCGTTCGCGATCATGCGGGATCTCAAGGGGGTTTCGCTGCGCCGGGTGATGCAGCAGGCGGCGACCCGGAACGACCTGGCCTTCTCGGTGGCGGTCCAGCAGGCCGAGTCCCGCGGAACCATCACCACCACCTCGGCCGACCCCCACGTCCAGCCGACCATCGACTACCACTACCTGAGCACGCCGGAGGATCTGCGCCGGATGCGCGAGGCGGTGCGGGTGGCCGTCGCGCTGCTGCGGACCAAGGCTTTTGAGAAGTACTTCCGGCGCCTCGGGGAACTGGACGACCGGACGCTGGAGGACGACGAACGTCTGGACGCCTGGATGCGCTCGCATCTGGGAACGGCGATCCACGCCTGCGGCAGCTGCGCCATGGGCCCGGCCGATGATCCAGCTGCGGTGGTGGATCAGTATGGACGCGTGCACGGCGTGACTGGAGTGCGGGTGGCGGACACCTCGATCCTGCCGTCCGCCCCGTCCCGGGGACCGGCCGCGACCGCGATCCTCATTGGTGAGCGAATGGCGGACTTTATCCAGAAAGACCGATTTACCGCACTTTGATATTTCTGGCGCTGGGCAAAGAAATGAGGTGGGGATGGGCGCGCGCCTCGCCCACCCCCACCCGTCTGGGGAATTACGCCTAATCGTGCACAGAGCTCCCGGCGGCCGGCTCACCCCGCAGCGCCCGTGACCGCCGGGAGCCGTGTCCACGATCAGACCTTTCATTTCCGGTGCCGTTCCGAAAGACCGGTGCCCTTCCGAGAGAGCGGGAAAAGAACCCGGCAGCGGATCACGGACGCCCACCGCGTCGAGGGAGGGACGCGTGGCGGGGGGATGGTCCGCGAGCGACTCGTGCCGCGAGCGCCCGTGACCCGTAGATCTGCCTGGCACCTGCTTTCAGTGTCACCTGGAATTCAGTGCCACCTGGAACGTCGTGGGGCCAAGAACCACCTCCGTCTCCCACCTCGGCCGTGTGACCTTCCAGAAACCCCCCGACCGGGACCCCGAGACCGGTCGGGGAGTTTCTGCAGGATCACCTGGCGTTTCCATCGTTCCTCCTTCAGGAGTCCGGGACCCAGGCGGCGGTACCATCACCGCCGCCCCACCCTCGTCCTGATACTCGAACCTTCGGGTACCGGAACCCCGCACGAGGACCACCGGGCTCGACGGCGTCCTCACTTCACTGCCCCTTCACTGCCCGCGGATTGCTAGGCGAGCCGGCGGCTCGACACCAGCTCGGGATCCCCCTCCCGGCGATCCGCCAGGCCCCCGGTGTTCAGCCACCCGGAGACCCAGGCCCGCAGCAGCTCCGAGGCCGGGCACTTCCGGAGCCGCCCGCAGGTGTGGCACCGCCCCTGCCCGTCCACCGGATGCGCGTCCAGGACGAAGGTCAGGGCCTCGACCGTGTGCCGCATCCGCCGCCGCGCCACCGCCCGTACCTGATCGCCCTCGGACTGCACCTGGTTCGCCGGGCCGACGAGAGTCCGCTCCAGCTCCGCCAGTTCGGTCCGCAGCTGACCCATCAGCTCGGCCGAGGAGTTTCCCTCCTGTCTCGGGATCACACTCATCGCATGATCACCGACCGGAGCGTTTCGACCGCCTGGTCGTCCACGAAGTACGCCGCCTCCTCGTCAATGGTCAGCCCCAGCCGACCGTCGTGGTCGTAGAGCACGATGTCGTCCTGGATCAGGCGCCGGCCGCCCGGATGCCACAGCCAGTCCGCCAGCGGGCCCCGGTGCAGCACCGCCAGCGTCCGGTCGCCGGCCCAGAAGATGACGAGGTCCGCCATGATCGCCGCGGTGATGGCGACCCCGGTGTTGTAACCCCGCCCGTTCACCAGCGGTAGATCGACCCGGCCGGTCCGGAGCGTCGAAATGATGCCCGAGCACGGCCATATCGCCCCACACGCCTCACAGATCCCACCATCATCACGATGCAACGCGACGGCGGGTTCTACCCGAGGCGTAGGGCGGCGGCGTCGAGGGATGGCCACATTGCGACTGCGCGTATCGGACATGTAACCCAAGGTGGCGAACAGGGTGCGTTCTATGCAACCCTGCATCTCACAGGCTGCTCTGTGCAGGGTCGCGTATGCATACCGTGCAATGCAGCGGCCATCAGAAAGGGTTTAAAGCGAGGCTAAGCCACGAGGGGATGCGCGGTATGGCCACCGAGGCAGGGAAGCACGAACGACCACCGTCATTGGCTCAGAGGCGGGTGGGACAGCGGTTGAAAGGGTGGCGTGAACGGGCGCGCAAGACCCAGGAAGACGCCGCCGCTGCACTCTTGGTGCACCACACGAAGATCTACCGGATCGAATCCGGGAGAACCCTGGCCAAACCGGGTGATATCCGGGAGCTGTCCCGGATCTACGGAATACCCGACGGCCAGACCGAAGAGCTTATTCATCTGAGCAGAAGTGCCCTAAAACCGGGCATTGTGGACAGTTACCGAGACGTAGTGCCGGGCGATCTAGGGTTACTTGCCGATCTCGAGGCGGCGTGCAGCCAAATGTGCGCGTGGGACGGTGATCTGGTGCACGGTCTGCTCCAGACACCGGCTTATGCATTGGCTATTCTGGCCACCCTGAACGAGAGCGACGAGGTTCGCCGGAAGCGGCTCAATTTCCGGTTAGAACGTCAGCGCGTGCTAATGTCCAGCGATCCGGCCTGCGACATTCGGATTGTTCTCGGGGAGGCCGCCCTGCGGTACGCCGTCGGCTCGGACGACGTGATGCGGGATCAGATCGACCACCTCGTGGACCTGAGTAACGAGATCGATATTCGAATCCGCCCGTTCTCCGCGGGACCTCATCCGTGGATCGCGGGCGGCGTGTTCACCATGCTGGAATTCCCGGACGCCGCCGATCCCGCCGTCGTCTACACGGAAAGCCACTTGGACTCGCGCTACATGGAGACAGCGCGCGAACTGGCCGAGTACAGGATGATTTTCGGCGAACTGTTCGGCACTTCCATCCCAGTGAAGGAGTTCGTGAGATGAGTTCCACCCCCGACCCGTCCCAGTGGATCAAGTCCCGCCGGTCCAGCGCCAACGGATCGTGCGTCGAAATGCGGCAGCACGCGGCCGCAGTCGAGGTCCGCGACACGAAGCAGCACGGCCTGGGCCCCATCCTGCGACTGGCCCCGGCCGGTTTCGCGAGCTGGGTGGCCGGCGCCAAGTCGGGCGAGCTCGACCACCTGACCCGCTGATCACCCGTCACATCTGAAGTACTGATTGGTACGGACGGCAGCTCGCCGAAACGTCTGCACCACGGCACCACGATTTCCCCGGAAGTTCAGCTCTGGGTCGAGGAGCTGACCACCGGCGAAGTGCCCGGCCGCGTTCACCGGCCGGGCACTTCGCCGTTCCGGCCGGGGCGCCGCTCTCCCCCGACCCGCCTCCCGCCCCGCCCTCCCGACCCGCACGCCGACCCGCCTCCTGAACCGCCCGTAAGCGCGACGGAGTACGCTGGCCGACGATCAGTTGAGTACCGGAGCCTTCTGGATCCGCCGGTCGGGAGGGAACGACCATGGATGACGTCGAGGTTCGCGCAATTGCGCTCGGGTTGCCCGAGACGCGCGAGCAACCCCACTTCGCGATGACCTCGTTCCGCGTGCGGGGCAGCATCTTCGCCACGCTCACGGCCGAGCGGGACTGCCTGCACGTGTTCGTGCCGGAGGAGAACGTGCACGAGGCCGTGGCCGAGATGCCGGAGACCGCCGAAGAACTGTGGTGGGGCCAGAAACTCGACGGCGTCCGGGTGACGCTGGCCGAGACCGACCCCAGCGTGGTCAACGAGCTGATCATCGCGGCCTGGCGGCAGAAGGCCCCGAAGAAGATTGTGGCCGACTGGGAGCGCGAGAACACCTCGGCGTAATCATCCGGTTACGAATGGTTCGCCCGGATAAGGGCTTCCACCCCCGGCCCACGAACCCCATTCGGTCGCACTGCCTTTGCGGCGCGGCGCCACCCCCCGACGCACCGGCGTCATAGGCTGCACCCGATCGGGCGCCGGCATACGGGGGTTGTGACGCCATGACGTCGAAGGCACTGAACGACGAGAACCGCACCGTCCAGCACCGGCCGCAGTGAGCACCCCGCCGGCGCTGCCGGCGAGCCGGCTGCGTCCCTACCGACCGGGCACCAGCGATCCGGACTGGGCGGTGGAGAGCATCCGCGCCCGAGGGGTGGTGCTGACCCGCTGGCACGAGCGACTGGGTGAACTCACCGATCTGCGGGGCAATGATCCGGAGTCCCGGGCCCTGCTGGAGACGTTGCAGTTCGGCGCCCGGCCCGCCCGGCACCGCGCCGGGCCGCCCGCGGCCCTGCTGGAGCGACTGCGCGAGGCGCTGCGCCGGCAGATCGACCTGATCGTCGAGTACGGCCAGCTCGACCTGCGGGGAATCGAGTTCTACCGCGCGCTCGAGGCGGACCTGGTCGCGACGCCGCAGGCCGACGAAGAGGATCCGATCGGCGTTCTGCTGGAACGGGTCTGCGACCAGGTGCACGCCTTCTACGAGCAGGCCGTCGGGGCTCCACTGGGATCCAGCTGGCCCGGCATCACCTGGAAGGTGGTGCCCACCCGGCTGCACCCCTACCAGGCCGGTGACCCGGACCTGGCGCCCTACACCGCGGCCGGATCGGTGGCACTGGGCGAACAGCAGGCCGATGTCGACGTTCACATCTACGCCCAGCACTTCGGCCCGGAGGCATACCTTTCGCTGCCGGCCATCCTCACCCACGAGGTCTTCGCGCATGTTCCGGCGCAGCCCCGGCGCGACCACGAACCCAGCATCTTCACCGAGGGTTTCCTGGACTGGGCCGCCTTCACCTTCTTCGAGGCCAGTTGCCGGCACCTGTTGCGCGGGGCCGAGGGGCCGGCCCTGCACCACGGTCGGCGGCTGCACGATCTGCGGAAAGGCCACCCGAAGTTCCTGCGCCTGGGCCGGACCGACGAAGGAGACGGGCTGACCCCGGCCCGCCGGGCCGGGCATCAGCTGGCCGAGGCCGTGGTGACCTGGTGGGAACGGCACAACCCGGAACTCGACGGGACGGCGATCCGGCTGCGCCTGGCCGGGCTGGCGGCCCGGCTCAACGTCCACGACGGGGGTCTGGAGATGAGCGCGAAGGACGAGTTCGTCACCGCGCTGTCCCCGCGTCGGCCGGCCATGGAACGAGCCCTGACGCACTACTTCCGGGATCCCACAGTCGGGCTCGACGCTCTGCTGGCGGCGTCCGGAGTCACAACGAGAGGCAGCCGATGACGCCCACCCAGCATCGCCAGGAACTCGGTCTGGTCTCCCGGTCACCCGGCGCCGGACCGGACGACGACCTCCTTGTCCCGGCCCGGCGACCGCGCGGCCGCAGCCGGGGGCGGCGGCCGGACCCGGCCCTGGAGGTGCGGTTCGACCCTCGTCTGGAGCTGGCCGAGCAGCTTCTGCACCGCAGCCTCACCCGGTGCGAGCCCCTGCTCCTACGGCAGGTGGGCAACCTGCTCGAGGAGGCCCGGGCCGATCAGAACAGCCAGAACACCCCGGCCCTGCTCGATCTCGACGAACTCCTGCTCTCCATGACGCAGGACGAGTCCACCTCCGGAGCCAAACGGGCCAAGCGGATCATGGAGGCCCGCCGGCTCCTGCACCGGGTCGACCAGGAGGCCACCGACCCCCGCTGGCCGGAGCAGGTCCGGCGCCGCCAGCTGCACCGGATCATCGAGGCTCTGTCAGCTCCGCCCCACCGGGACTGACGGGCTTGTTGGGGCTGACACGCTGAGGAAGTCGGGACGCCTTCGGCGCAGCCGCTTTTCCCGGTACATCGCCCGATCGGCCTCGCGCATCAGGGCTTCCGCCCCGAGCCGCCCGTCTGTCCAGGCCAGCCCGACGCTCACTCCCACCCGGACACCCACGCCGCCACCGGCGTCCGTACGTAGAACGAACTCCTCATCCAGCGCCGCCTGAACCGCCAGCGCGCGGTCCGACGCCGCCACCGGGGAGTCCACTCCCGGCAACACCGCGACGAACTCGTCGCCGCCCATCCGAGCCAGCTCCGCGTCGTCACCCAGCGCCCTGACGAACCGCTCGGCGGCGGCCGCCAGCAACTCGTCCCCCACGGCGTGCCCGTGCGCGTCGTTCACCGCCTTGAACCCGTCCAGGTCGAGGAACATCAGCGCCACACCCCCGGCCTCCGCATACGCTCCGGCCAGCACCGGCTCCAGCCCGCGCCGGGTCAGCAGCCCGGTCAGCGGATCGTGCGTGGCCGCATGCTGGAGCTCGGCGTGGCGCACCTGCTGCTCGAGGGCCAGGGCAGCCCTGACCGCAGCCGACCGGCGGGCCACCGCGACCCCCCGGACCAGGATCACCCCACCCACCGCCAGCAGTCCCATCGCCAGATGATCCGAGGGCATCGGGGCCACGACGCTCGAGGTCCATCCCCGGTGCACGGCCAGCTGCAGGGCCCCGGTGCCCAGGAACATCAGCACCAGACCGGTCACCGCGGTGCGGGTGGAGGAGTCGCGCTGCGCCGCCTCCATCGCCAGGACGCCCATCACCACCGGATAGATGCTGGGGAGCTGGGTGGTCGTCATCGCCACCCAGACCGCGAGCGCGGTCAGCACCAGGGCGGACGCCTGACCGCCGCGCCGGGTCAGCCAGGACTGCACCGGCTCGGTGTGCAGCACGAAACAGCCGCCCCAGGCCAGGAGCAGCATGGGCAGCGCGCCGGGGTCCAGACCACGCAGCTTCAGGGCCGCCCAGGCGGCCGTGGTCGCGGCCAGCTCGGCGACCACGACCAGGCCGGCCGCCCTCACGCTGCGCATCAGCAGGGACCTCTCTCCGGAGTAGGGGTTAACTCCTAAGTATTGGTCCCGTCACCCAGAGTCCTGCCGGTAATCACCCCATTGGCCCATCCGAAACGGCCGGAACGGGCAGAACTTGAGGCCCGTGTCACTGAGCGGTCAGGGGATCAGGACGATCTTGCCCCGGGTGTGACGCTCCGCGAGCCGGGTGAAGGCCTCGGCCGCCTTCTCCAGCGGGAAGGTGGCGGCGATGACCACTTCCAGGTCCCCGTCGGCCACCTGCTCGGCGACCTCCTTGAGCACGTCCTGGGTGCTGGCGGTCATCGAGCCCTCGGCCTTGGTGCCGTACTCGGAGGCGGCCTCGAACGAGATGATCGTCTCGATCCGCTCCGGGGCGATCCCCATCTCCACGGCGAGCTTGAGGTACTCCGGCCCGAAGGTGTCGATGAAGGCGTCGATCCCCTTCACCCCGGCCGCCTCGTTCAGCCGGTCGGCCAGCCCACCGCCGTACCCGACCCAGGTGACCCCCTTGCTCTCCAGCCAGCCCCGGTTGGCCTCGGAAGCGATGCCGATCACCCGGACCCCGTGGTTGCGCAGCATCTGGACCACCAGGCTGCCCACCCCGCCGGCGGCGGCCGACACCGCGACCGTCTCCCCCGGGCTCACCTGGATCGCCCGGATGGCCGCGTAGGCCGTGGCCCCGACGACGTAGAGCGCACCCGCCCGCTCCCAGTCCAGCCCGGCCGGTTTGGTGATCAGCTGCTCCGCCGGGACCACGACGTGCGAGGCCTGGCTGTCGCGGTTCCAGGACCAGCCGAGGACCTCGTCGCCGACCTCCAGGGAGACTCCCTCCCCGACGGCCACGACCACGCCGGCCAGGTCGCTGCCGGACCCGGACGGAAGGTCGCCCCCGAACGCCCCACCGAGGATCGCGAGCTCACCCGGGTTGATGCCCGCGGCCCGGACCTCGACCAGCACTTCACCGGCGCCCGGCTCCGGAGTCGGCAACTCCTCGACCCGGAGAACTTCGGGGCCGCCGTGCTGGTCGTAGCGGACGGCGCGGTAGGTCTGCGGAATGCTCATGGCTCCGCCAACCTCCGGAAAACGCGAGGTTATTCCTACATAAGAGCAGCGGTGAGCCGGCAGACGTTGTCCACGTACCGCCCCAGCCACGGCCGGTTCATCCACTCTTCGAGGGTCAGCTCGCGCGAAACCGCGCGGTACTGAGCGTCGTTCTCCTGCAGTCGCTTCACCAGATCGTTCCCGAAAGACAGCAGCATCACCTCGTAGGTCAGCGAGAACGAGCGGAAATCCATGTTCGAAGAGCCGATCACCGCTACCTCTTCGTCCACCGTCAGGTACTTCGCGTGCAGCACGGTCGGCGCCGGGTACAGGTAGATGTGCACCCCGGCCTCGAGCAGCGCGCGGTAGTAGGAGCGCTGGGCGTGACCGACCAGGAACTGGTCCGCCTCGGCGCCGACGAACAGTTCCACCCGCACCCCGCGGTAGGCCGCCGTGGTGATGGCCGCCAGCAGCGCCTCGTCCGGCACGAAGTACGGGCTGGTGATCGCGATCCGATGGGCCGCCAGGTGGATCAGGCTGACGAAGAGCCGCAGGTTGGGCTCGGTCGGGAAACCCGGCCCGGACGGGATGATCTGCATTGCGCTGGGCCCGGGCGGCCCATCGTCCTGGATTCCCCGCCGCGGTTCGGCCTGCTCACCGGTCTCGATGTACCAGTCGGTGGCGAACACCGCCTCGACCTCGAGCACCACGTCCCCGGTCACCTTCACCGACAGGTCCTGCCAGTGCCGGCCGATCTGCAGGTTGCGCGCGCTGCCGTAATTGGAGGCGATCACGTTGTGCGAGCCGACGAACGCCACCTCGCCGTCGACCACCAGCAGTTTGCGGTGGTTGCGCAGGTCCGGGCGGCGCCAGCGGCCCTGCAGCGGCTTGATCGGCATCATCAGGTGCCACTCGAGCCCGGCCTCGGTCATCCGCTGCTGGAACTCCTTCCAGCCCGGGTACTTCCGCGATCCGAGATGGTCCAGCAGCAGCCGGACCCGGACCCCCCGGGCCACCGCCGAGGCCAGCGCGGTGAACAGCTGCTCGGTCGTCGCGTCCCAGGCCATGATGTAGAACTCGACGTGCACGTAGTGCTCGGCCGCGTCCACCGCCTCGGCCATCGCTCGGTAGGTGGCCACCGGGTCGTCGTAGAGCTCCTCGGGCTGCCCCGGCACGCACGGCAGCCCGGTCAGCTGCCGGTTCTGCTGCAGCACCCCGGCCAGGTTCGCCGAGGGTGAGGCGCCCTCCGGGGCGAGCGGCAGGTGCGCCGTGCGCTCGGCCAGGATGTGGTTGGCCTGGGCCTGGATCCGCGAGCGCCGGCCGTGCACGTACGGGCTGCCGATCAGCAGGAACAGCGGGAAGCCGACGACCGGCAGGAACAGGATCAGCAGTAGCCAGGCCGAGGACGAGGAGGGCCGCCGGTTCTCCGGCACCGTCCCGATCGCCACGAGCTTGATCAGGTACTCCCCGACCAGGAAGCCTGTCGTCCACACCGGTTCCCAGCTCATGGCCGAAGCCTAGGGCTCCAAGATCGCTACCCCGGCACGTCCATCCGCTGGGTACCGATCACCCCGAGCAACCGCAGGGCACCCTCGTCCGCCGAACCCCGGTCCGCCGTGTAGAGCACGACACTCTGATCCCGTTCCGGCACCGCGAGAACGTCACAGCGCAGCGACAGGTGCCCCACGGCCGGGTGGTCGAACTCCTTGCGCAGGTGCGGGACCGCGACGACCTCGCTCTCGGACCAGCGCCGGGCGAATTCCGGACTCCGGTCGACCAGCTCGGAGATCAGCTGCCGGGTCGGCTCGTCGCCCGGGTACCGGGCCACCGCCGCCCGCAACTGACCGGCCGCGACCACGCCGAAGGCACCCTCGTCCAGCACCCGGCCGCCTCCCTGGAGGCGGGCCCGGACGTCGGGCAGGAAGTAGTGCCGCAGCAGATTGGCCCGAGCGGGCGCAAACACGGTGAAATCCCCGAACAGCGCCGCTCCCAGGTCGTTCCAGGCCAGCACGTCGTACTTGGCGTCGAGCACCACGGCCGCGGTGTCGGGCAGCCGGGCAATCAGTTCCTGTATGTGATGAGGGACGTCGGCGGGCGGCCCGGGAGGGACGCTGAACGCCTCACCGGCAAGGGCGTAGAGATGACGGCGCTGGACGTCGTCCAGCCGCAGCGCCCGACCCAACGCGGCCAGCACCTGACGCGACGGCAGCGAACCACGCCCCTGCTCCAGTCGGGTGTAGTGCTGGGTAGAGATGTAGGCCAGCGCCGCCACCTCCTCGCGACGCAGTCCCGGTGTGCGGCGGGGTCCGGCGGCGGGCAACCCCGCATCATCCGGACGCAACTGGCCTCGGTGCAGGCGAAGGAAACGGCCGAGCTCTTTCTGGTCCACGCATCCATCATGCGCCTGTACGCGCTTCGGCAGAGGGTGTCTGAGGGGTACGGGCTAGGCCTGCCAGGGGTCCGTCGGCGCTTCCAGGATCGAACCCATGAGCACACTGCTGAACGGAAAAATCATCCTGGTCACCGGGGCGAGCCGGGGTATCGGCGCCGCGGCGGCCCAGTTGTTCGCCGCCGAGGGCGCGACCGTGGTCCTGACCGCCCGCAACGAGGACAACCTGAAAAGGATCACTGCGGAAATTGGTGACGCTGCGAGCTACCTGGTCGCGGATCTCGCCGAGGTCTCGGAGATCGATCGGGTGGTCGCCTCCGTGGTGGAGCGGCACGGGCGCCTGGACGGAGCCTTCAACAACGCCGCCGCGGGCGAGCCGCCGGCCAATGTCGGGGAGACCCCGGAAGCGGTGTTCGACCACGTCACCGGGCTCAACTTCAAGGCCGTGTACTTCGCCGTCGCCGCCCAGGTGCGGGCGATGCAGGCGACCGGAGGAGGGGCGATCGTGAACTGCAGCAGCATCGGGAGCCTGGTGGCCAACCCGTTCCTGCCCGCCTACGGCGCGGCCAAGCGAGCGGTGAACAGCCTGACCGCGAGCGCGGCGGTGGAGTACGCGGCCGAGGGCATTCGAGTGAACGCGGTCGCCCCCGGCATGGTGCTGACCGAGATGGTGGCCGACTGGGACAAGGCGACCCCGGGAATCATCGACGGGTACGCCGCGACCAACCCGATGGGCCGTCCCGCCCGGCCCGAGGAGATCGCCGAAGCCGCCGCCTGGCTGCTCAGCGACCGTTCCTCCTACGTCACCGGCGTCGTCCTCCCGGTCACCGGCGGCTCCGCCATCTGACCCCGAATCCCCCGTGATCATGCAACTCCGCCCCCGTGATCATGCCCGCCCCTCCCTGAGCCGCACTGCATGATCACGAGGTGGGGTGGCTGGAATGCGGGGAGGGGGGTGGGGGCTTGAAGGGGAGGTGACTCTGACCGTCAGGGGTGAGCAGACCCGGGCGCGGCTCGTCGCCGGGGCCGCCGCGCAGATCCACGAGTTCGGCGTGGACGAGCTGCGTCTCGAGGACGTGATGGCCCGGACCGGCACCAGCAAGAGCCAGGTGTTCCACTACTTCCCCGGCGGCAAGGAGGACTTCCTGATCGCCGTGGCCCAGTACGAAGCCGACCAGGTGCTGCTCGACCAGCAGCCCGCCCTGGGCGCACTCACCTCGTGGCAGGCCTGGGAGGACTGGCGCGCGCTGGTGCTGCGGCGGTATCGCGAGCAGGGTCAGCACTGCCCGCTGAACGCCCTGCTGAACAACATCAGCCGCCGCTCCCCCGGCGCGCAGGCCGTGGTGGTCGAGCTGATGCGGCAGTGGCGCGACCAGCTGGCCGCCGGCATCCGTTCGATGCAGTCGGCCGGGCAGATCGATCCGATGAGGGACGCCGACCACACCGCCGAGGGAATCGTCGCCGCGGTTCAGGGTGGGGTTCTGATGCTGATGGCGACCGGCCGGATGCAGCCGCTGGAGGCCGCGCTCGACCTGGCGATCGGGAACCTGCGCCGGCCGACGGTTTAGTCGTCCGGCCCGCCCGAGGCGACCAACGCGACCGCCAGGGCGACGGCGTCCTCCAGCAGCGCCGCCTGCCAGTCCGGCATCCGGTCCGAGGCCCACTCCCGCCAGGCCAGTCCGGCCCAGGTGCCGACGGCCGCCCCGGCAGTCGCCGCCACTGCGGGCAGGAACACGTTCCGCTTCTGCCGACGGGCCAGAGCGGTCGCCCCGGTGACGGCTGCGGCGAATCGGGGCGCGGCGCCCTGCGGCTGAGTGCGGGACGGAGTGGAGGGCAGCTTGTCGGCCACAAGTTCGCCGCCGACGGTAGCCAGAGCGGCGAGCCGGGAGACCCGGGAACCGCTGCCGCGCAGGGTGGGTGCGGCCACGCCGAGCGAGGAACGGCAGCCCGAGGCGACGCCCAGGGCAGCCGAGCGCAGAAGCAGGCCCGCCGTGGCCGGCTGAACCGCGTCCCGGCCCTCGTCGGTGGCCCGCAGAACGGCCGCCGCCGCGATTCCGTAGCCCAGATGGGGGATCGCGTCGCTGATCCAGTCCTGGGCGGTCCAGTTCTTCGGCTCGGTCAGGCCCAGCAGCGCGGTCGGCCCGTCGGTGGCCGCCATCGCCCCGGCCCCGATCACCACCGCCTCCAGGGCCGCCGGGAGCCGCAGGCCGGCGGAACGGGCTGTGGCGGCCGCCATCCCGATCGCCAGGCCGCTCGCGGTGCCGGTCAGGGCACCCAGCGCGGTGATCCGGTTGGAGCGTTCCCGCTTCGAACCGGGCACCTCGACGTCCAGCGCGTCGGCGAAACGCTCGACGGTCTGCTCGGGCAGTTCGCTGGCGTCCCGGCCGCGCACGGCCATGTCGGCATAGGTGATGGCATTCAGGACCGCCGTTCCGGCGGCCCCCGCCAGCAACCCGCGATTAAGAGTGGAGGTCATGCCCGTACCGTTCCCGGCTCAGTCCGGCTCGGCAACCGCAGAATCGCCGGAGCGGGCGTCCCGACGCTCGCGTTGCGGCAGAACGGTGTATTTCGGGTCCCGCACGCTGATCCGGCCCGCTTCGAAGATGCCGAACCGGGTACAAGCCGAGCCGGCCAGGAGGGCGGCGCCGCCGGCGGCCGCCAGGACCCGCCCGTATTTCCCCGGCACCCGCCCGGAAACGGCCGCTCCCATCGCCCCACCGACCGTAAGAACCCGGGCGGCCCGCAGCAGCGACTTGGCGCGGCCTTCACCGAAGGCTTCCGCAACGACGCCCCCGGAGGTCTCCAGCCGCCGGGTGGCCGCCAGTTCCACGGCCGCACCGGCGATGGCCAGGCGCCGCACCGGTGCCGCCTCGGAGACGGGTGCACCGAGGAGTCCGGCCCCCGAAGCAGCGGCCGCCGCGGAACCGGCGAAAAGGAAGGGAAGTTCGCGGTAATTGTCGTGCCAGGCCGGTACGGCGGTATCAGCCACCAGCACGGAGGTGTAGGTGGCGACGGCGGGGCCGAGTCCGGCCGCGGCGGTCCCGGCCAGCCGGCCGACGCCCGGGAGCAGGCCGGTGGCCAGGCTCGCGGCGGACAGCCCGGCCATCGGCCCGTACCCGGTCAGCAGCCAGGTGCCCATGCTCATCGGTGAGGTGGGCTTGGCCACCCGGAGCATGTTCAGAAACCGTTCCGGTCGGCCCAGGTCGTGCACCAGCGCCGCCAAGGACAGGGAAATACCGCCCAGAGCAGTGAACTTGGCCGTGCGCTCGAGTGCCGGGCGACCGCTGAACTGGGCCCCGGCCCCGACCACGGAAGAAGCCCCGGCCAGCCCGCCCAGGAAGAGATACCCGGCGATGTCCGTGGCCGACCAGGTGATGTCCTTGAGAATCGGCCGGCCGTAGTAGGACTCGAACTTCGCGCGCGGCACCATCAGCCGCTCGCCCCGGCGCGGGCTCATGAACGTCCTCCCAGGAACGAGGCCCCCACTGCGGCCAGAAGCCCCAGAGCGGCCACTCCGGCGTGCTTCCACATCGACGGCAGGTCGCGCGTGGTGACCACGGGATCCGGCGGCAGGCCGTACACCTCGGGCTGGTCGAGCAGAAGGAAGAACGCGCCGTCGCCCCCCACTCCGTCCTCCGGATCCCGCCCGTACAGATGAGCCTCGGAGACGCCCTCATCGTGCAGTGCGGCGAGCCGGGCGTCGGCTGCGGCCCGCAGGACGTCCAGGTCTCCGTACTGGATCGATTCGGTCGGGCAGGCCTTGGCACAGGCTGGTTCCAGCCCGTCGCCGAGCCGGTCGTAACACATCGTGCACTTGAACACCCGGCCGTCGTCCTTGCGTTGATCGATCACCCCGTACGGGCACGCCGAGACGCAGTATCCGCAGCCGTTGCAGACGTCCTGCTGCACCACGACGGTGCCGAACTCGGTGCGGAACAGCGCGCCGGTCGGGCAGACGTCCAGGCAGGCCGCGTGCGTGCAGTGCTTGCAGACGTCGGAGGACATCAGCCAGCGCACTCCGGAGTGGTCCTCACCGGACTGGTCCGCGGCCTGCGGATCCGCAGCCGGCGAGCTCGGTGCCCCGATGCCGGGCATACCCAGCGAGACCGGCGGCTTCTTCTGCTCGATGAAGGCGACGTGCCGCCAGCTGTCCGCGCCCAGGGCCTGGGTGTTGTCGTAGGACATGCCGGTGAAGTTCAGCCCGTCCTCGGGAATGGTGTTCCATTCCTTGCAGGCCACCTCGCACGCCTTGCAACCGATGCAGACGCTGGTATCGGTGAAAAAGCCCTTACGGCCCGGGGTCTGGTCGGCCTTCCAGCCGGCTTGGGTGACCACGTCGTCCGTCATCAGATCTCCCTGCCGGTGCTCTCGACGATGCCGGCCCGCTCGGCGGTGGTCCGGACCAGTTCGGTGCGGGCGGCGCCCTGGGGGCGACGACCGGGGCGGATGTCGGCGGTCAGCGCCTTCACCTCTTCGATGTGGGCGTTCGGGTCCAGCGCCACCGAGGTCAGGTCATTGACCGCATCACCGGTGGTGTAGCCGTTCGGGCCCCAGTGATAGGGCAGGCCGATCTGGTGGATCGTCCCGCCGCGCACCTTCAGGGGGGCCATCCGGTCGGTCACCAGCACCCGCGCCTCGATCGCCGACCGGGCGGTGATCACCGTGGCCCAGCCGCCGTTCTCCAGTCCGCGTAAGGCGGCCAGCTGCGGCGATATCTCGCAGAACAACTCCGGCTGAAGTTCCGCCAGATAAGGCGACCAGCGGGTCATGCCACCGGCGGTGAAATGCTCGGTGAGCCGGTAGGTGGTCACCACGAACGGGTAGACCTCGGATCCGGTCGGGTGGAACCGGTTCTGCGGATGCGGTTTCTGCACCTCACGCACCGGGTTGCGATTGTGCGGGTAGAGCCCGTTGGTCACCGGCGAGTCCTGGGGCTCGTAATGCGTCGGCATCGGCCCGTCGACCAGCCCGGAAGGCGCGTACAGCCAGCCCCGGCCGTCGGACTGCATGATGAACGGATCGGTGCCGGCCAGCCCGTCCGGGCCCGTCGCGTCCTCGTCCGGCACGTAGTCGGGACGTTTGTCGGGAACGAAGTCCGGGGTGTCGTCCCCCTCCCACTTCCCGTCCTTCTCGTTCCACCACACCAGGCGTTTCCGAGAGCTCCAGGGGGTCCCGTCCGGGGCCGCGCTGGCCCGGTTGTAGAGGATGCGCCGGTTCGCCGGCCAGGCCCAGCCCCACTCCATCCCCAGCCAGTTGTCCTCGGTGTGCGGCTTGCGGCGGGCCGACTGGTTGACGTCGTCCGCGTAAACCCCGCAGTAGATCCAGCACCCGCAGGACGTCGTGCCGTCGTCCTTCAATTCGGTGTAGGCACTGAGCTGCCCGTCCGGCCCGCGTCCACTGATCCGTCGCAGTACCTCGTCCGCGCTCGGCTCGTCGTGCGGCCCCTCGACCGGCAGCAGCCAGTTCAGGTCCCGGATCGGCTCGTCCATCTCGTCGGTCGAGCCGGCCAGTTTTTCCTGGATGAGCCGCCCCAGGTGGTAGGTGAACCACAGGTCGCTGCGCTGGTCGTCCTTCGGCTCGACCGCCTTGGCGTGCCATTGCAGCATCCGGTTGGTGTTGGTGAACGTGCCGTCCTTCTCGGTGTGCGCGGCGGCCGGGAAGAAGAAGACCTCGGTGCCGATGTCCTGGGTGCGCATCTCACCGGTGGCGATCTCCGGGCCGTCCTTCCACCAGGTGGCGCTCTCGATCAGCGAGAAGTCGCGCACCACCAGCCACTCCAGCTCGGCCAGGCCCAGCCGCTGGAGCTTGGCGTTGGCCGAGCCGACCGCCGGGTTCTCGCCCATCAGGAAGTAGCCCTTGACGACCCCGTCGAGCTGGGCCCGGACGGTCTCGTAGGTGCTGTGGGTGCCGCTGATCCGGGGCAGGTGGTCGAAGCAGTAGTCGTTGTCGGCCGTGGCCGCGGTGCCGAAGTACTCCTTCAGCAGGCTGACCGTGTAGGAGCTCATGTTCGCCCAGAAACCGCGCTGCGCCGAGTCGTTCGCAATGTACGACTGCAGGCTCTGGTGCTGGTGCGCGTGTGGCATCGGCAGGTAACCGGGCAGCAGGTCGAACAGGGTCGGGATGTCGCTGCTGCCCTGGATGCTGGCGTGCCCACGCAACGCCATGATCCCGCCGCCGGGACGACCGATGTTACCCAGCAGCAACTGCAGAACACTGGCCGCGCGAATGTACTGGGAGCCGACCGTGTGCTGGGTCCAGCCCACGGCGTAGGCGAACGCGCTGGTGCGGTCCGGGCCCGAATTGGAAGTGAGTGCGTCGCAGACCATAGCGAAGTTCTCCGGAGAGATACCGCAGATGTCTTCGACCATTTCCGGGGTGTACCGGGCGTAATGGCGGCGCAGGATCTGGAAGATGGTGCGCGGGTGCTGGAGGGTCTCGTCCCGGGTCGGCGTGCCCTTCAGCGCCGGCCCGCCGGAACCGTGCGACTCGCCGTGCGCCGAGGTGCTCATCGGCCGGCTCCCGTCGGAGGAGGGCTCGGTGCTCTCCTTGTCCCGCTCTCCCGAGGCCGCCGCGATGTCCATTCCCTCGTACTGCCAGGAGGACTGGTCGTAGGCGCGCTCCTCGGCGTCGAAACCGGAGAACAGCCCGTCCAGGTCCTCGGTGTCGCGGAAGTCCTCGCCCACGATCGTGCTGGCGTTGGTGTAGGCCAGCACGTACTCGCGGAAGAACAGCTCGTTCTCCAGCACGTGCCGGATGATGCCGCCGAGGAAGGCGATGTCGCTGCCGGCCCGGATCGGCACGTGGTGGTGGGCCAGCGCACTGGTCCGGGTGAACCGCGGATCGACGTGGATGATCGTGGCGCCCCGGGCCTTGGCCTCCATCACCCACTGGAACCCGACCGGGTGCGCCTCGGCGAAGTTGGAGCCCTGGATCACGATGCAGTCGGCCTTCTGCAGGTCCTGCAGGCAGGTGGTGGAGCCGCCCCGGCCGAAGCTGGTCCCCAGCCCGACCACGGTGGAGCTGTGACAGACCCGGGCCTGGTTCTCCACCTGGACCACGCCGAGCCCGGTCATCAGCTTCTTGATCAGGTAGTTCTCCTCGTTGTCGAGGGTGGCTCCGCCCAGGCTGGCCACACCCATGGTGCGCCGGACCCGACGGCCCTCCTCGTCCTCCCACTGCCAGCCCTGGCGCCGGGTCGCGATCACCCGGTCGGCCACCATCTCCAGGGCGGTGTCGAGGTCCAGCCGCTCCCAGTCGGTGCCGTGCGGGCGGCGGTACAGCACGTGGCGCTCGCGGGCCTCGCCGGTGGTCAGCTGGAGCGTCGCCGAGCCCTTGGGGCAGAGCCGGCCGCGGCTGACCGGAGAGTCCGGGTCACCCTCGATCTGCACCACCCGGTCGTCCTTGACGTAGACGTCCTGCGCGCAGCCGACCGCGCAGTACGGGCAGACCGACTTGACCACCCGGTCGGCCGTGGCCGTACGCGGCTCCAGGGCCGTGGTGGGCCCGGAGCGGGCGGCCGCGCCTCTGCCCCAGATGTCGGTGCCGCTGACCTGCCGGTAGACCGGCCACGCATCCAGCCATTTCCTGACGCCCATGAACAGACCTCACCGTGCCTGAGAACCGCACAGACCGGGTTCTTCTCACCCGGCGTGGACCGCCGCCCAGTCTCCTCCCCGGCTTCGGTCCCGCCATTCGAGCGACGTCCGGCGGTCCCGGCCATCACCCGAATGGCCCGTCCGGCAAGATCTGCGACAATGGCCGCTCGGCCGTTTTCCCCGGTTCATCCGGCGGTACGGGCGGGCCTGGTACAAGGTCTAATCACGGCCGGAGACCTGGCTGGCAGTTACCGGGAGCCCCCACATGACGCGCAACACCATCGAGCACGATCTCCGCCGGATCGACGACATCCTGCTGCGCCTGTGTGAGCTCGCGGACGAGGCCATGCTCGGCGCCACCCAGGCGCTGGCCGAGGCCGACGTGACCACCGCGCAACGGGTGATCGACGGCGACCGGGAGACCTCGGCGCTGCACCGGGAACTGGACAACCTGGTGATGTACGTGATGGCCCGGCGTTCCCCGGTCGCCACCGACCTGCGCCGACTGCTGGCCGCGCTGCGGGTGGGCGCCGACGCGGAGCGGATGAACGGGCTCTCCCGTCACGTGGCCAAGGTGGCCCGGCGCCGCTATCCGCGCTGCGTAGCCCCCGGTTCCTCGCGCGATGCGGTGCTGTCCATGGGCGAGGTGGCCGCGCACGGCGCCGCCCTCACCCGGGAACTGCTGGCCACCCGGGACGTGCGGCTGGTCGGCCAGATCATCGCGGTGGACGACGAGATGGACCGGCTGCACCGCACCCTGCTGGCCTACCTGATCGGGCCGGACTGGGAGCACGGGGTGGAGCCGGCGGTCGACCTCACCCTGGTGGCCCGGTTCTACGAGCGGTACGGCGACCACACCGTCACCATCGCCCACCAGGTGCACTTCATCGTCACCGGCGAGTACCGCGAGCCCCGCCCGCGGGTCGTCATCGTCCCTCCCCGCAAGCAGTTCCTGATGCCCCGCTGACTCTGGTCACCAGTCGTGGGCTGACTCTGCTCACCAGTCGTGGACGGTGCCGTCCGCGAGCCGGTTGAACGGCAGATAGGCGCGCTGGTAGGGGTATTTCGCGGCTTCCTCGAGATTCAGGTCGACGCCCAGGCCGGGCTTGTCCCCCGGGTGCAGCAGACCGTCCTGCCAGGTGAAGGACTGCTCGAACACCTGGTCGGTGCGCTCGCCGTGCTGCATGTACTCCTGAATGCCGAAGTTGTGGATGGCCAGACCCAGGTGCATCTGAGCGGCCAGCCCGACCGGGGAGATGTCGGTCGGCCCGTGCATCCCGGACTTGATCTGGTACTGACTGGCGTAGTCGAGCACCTTCTTCAGGTGGGTGATCCCGCCGGTGTGGGTGACCGCGCTGCGCACGTAGTCGATCAGCTGCTCGCGAATGATCAGCTGGTAGTCCCACACGGTGTTGAAGATCTCGCCGATCGCCAGCGGCGTGGTGGTGTGCTGGCGGACCAGCCGCAGCGCCTCCTGGTTCTCGGCCGGCGTCACGTCCTCCAGCCAGAACAGGTCGTACGGCTCCAGTGACTTGCCCAGCTTGGCCGCCTGGATCGGGGTGAGCCGGTGGTGCGCGTCGTGCAGCAGCGGCAGCTCGGGCCCGAACTCGTTGCGCACCGCCTCGAACACGGTGGGCACGTGCCGCAGGTACGAACGGGTGTCCCAGTCCTCCTCGTTCGGCAGGTCACCGCGCTGGGCCGGCTCGTGGTCGTAGCGCACGCCCTCGTTGGCCTCGTAGGTGGCGTTCGAGGCGATGCCGTAGATCGACTTCAGCCCGGGCACCCCGGTCTGCACCCGGATCGCCTTGTAGCCCTGGGCCTGGTGCTCGCGGATGCTGTCGAACAGCTCGGGCAGCTCCTTGCCGGAGGCGTGACCGTAGGCCAGCAGCCCGTTCCGCGAGGCACCGCCGAGCAGCTGGTAGACCGGCATCTCGGCGGCCTTGCCCTTGATGTCCCACAACGCGGTGTCGACCGCCGCGATCGCCGCCATGGTCACCGGCCCGCGCCGCCAGTAGGCGCTGCGGTACAGGAACTGCCAGGTGTCCTCGATCCGCGCGGCGTCCCGGCCGATCAGCAGCGGGACCACGTGCTCCTGGAGGTAGGCGACGACGGCCAGCTCCCGGCCGTTCAGCGTTCCGTCGCCGAGCCCGACGATCCCCTCGTCGGTCTCCAGCCGGAGCGTCACGAAGTTACGGTCGGGACTGGTGACGACAACGTCGGCCTTGACCAGGTGCACGGTTCTTCCTCACGTCGTTGGGCTTACCGCTGACGCTAGGCAGATCACCCCGGGCTTGGCAAGCCTTGCTGCAATCGTTTGCAGAACCTCAGCCCGCGTCCGGCGGGTCGGCCGCGCCGCTCTCCCCGTCGTCGTCCCTCTCCTGTACGAAGAACGAGATCTTGCCGTTCGCCTCGAGCACCGCCAGCTCGACGTCGGTGATCCGTTTGATCCCCTGCTCCCGGGCCGCGGCGAACAGGTCGTTCACCGACATCCGTTCACCGTTGAGGGCTTTGAGGTCCGGTTCGCCGCCGCGCACGATCACCATCGGCACGCCATGGGTGATCGGTAACAGTGGACGCCAGCGCTGGTTGGCGTAGGAGACGGCCACCGTGATCACGGCGAAGGTGGAGACGGCGAGCAGCGACCCGGTGACCGAGTAGTCCTGCTGGGTCACCCCCTGCTGGACCATGTCCCCCATCGTCACGAACAGGATGAGCTGGAAGGTGCTCAGCTCGCCGAGGGTCGAGCGGCCGACGGCCCGGGTGATGATCCACAGGAACACCCAGACCACGGCGGCGCGGACGACGATCTCCATCAGGGCACCAGCCGGGTCCGGTAGTCCACGGCGGTGATTTCCTGGCCACCGATGATCAGGGCCGTGCGCGCCTGCTTGCCGCGCTGGGCTCCGGGCTGCACGTAGGCGTCGAAGTCCACGGTGAGGGTGTCTCCGGGCGGCGCTGAGTAGTCCTGGTAGACGTAGCGGCCCCCGGTGGTCTCCGAGTCGGCCTCGGGCGTGAAGCCCTGCGACTCGAAGATGTCGAAGTAGTCCAGAGTGGTCGCCAGCGTCACCGGTCCGTCGAAACCGCCTTGGTGGTACACGGTCACCCGCCAGGGGGTGTCCAGGCCGGCCCGGGAGATCCAGGCGTGGGTCACCGACAGGGTGTAGCCGTCGGCGGAGGAGGTGCTGGTGCGGGAACGGACACCGAACAGGCCGGTCCCGCCGGCGAGCACGAACAGGGCGAGGAGGGCCACGGTGATGCGACGGACCACCCGGCCGCGCCGGTTCTGGTCGACTGTCCGCACATCGCTCAGCGTGTCGGTGCTGTCAGTCCTTGGAGACACGCCGCCGACGTTAGCGCACCGGTCCGGCGATCAGTCCTGGACGCCCCGGTTACCCGCGCCCTCCTGTGGATGCCCGGCGTTCAGGCCGGGACCCCGCTCGTGCAGGTCTGAATGGTCGGTGGGGCCGGGGGTCTCGTTGTCCGGCTGATCGTCGGCCGCGATCTCGGGGTGATGCAGATCGAACGCGGGACGTTCGGAACGGATCCGGGGCAGGACGAGGAAGTTGTGCCGAGGGGGTGGGGAGGATGTGGCCCACTCCAGCGAGTTCCCGAAGCCCCACGGATCGTCCGGCAGCTTTTCGTAGGGCTTGCGGGCCGTGACGTAGATGTTGACGACGAAGGGCAGGACGGAGAGCGCGAGGATCAGCGCACCGATCGTGGAGATCCGGTTGTACAGCTCGAATCCGTCTTCCGGCAGGTAGTCGGCGTACCGCCGGGGCATGCCCTCGGCCCCGAGCCAGTGCTGGATCAGGAACGTGGTGTGGAAGCCGATGAAGGTCAGCCAGAAGTGCATCTTCCCGAGCGGCTCGTTCAGCATCCGCCCGGTGAGCTTCGGCCACCAGAAGTAGAACCCGCCGAACATCGCGAACACCACCGTGCCGAACGAACTTCACCCCGGTGGGCACCGCGATCAGCATCGTCATGAAGGCGAAGAACGGCAGCGCGACCTGACCGGTGACGTACATGTGGTGCGCCCACACCGACATGGACAGGGCCGCGATCGCGATCGTGGCGAAAACCAGCCCTTTGTAGCCGAACACCGGCTTGCGGCTGAACACCGGCAGGATCTCGGTGACGATGCCGAAGAACGGCAGGGCGATGATGTAGACCTCGGGATGCCCGAAGAACCAGAACAGGTGCTGCCAGAGCAGAGCCCCACCGTTCTCGGCCTCGAACACCTGGGCGTGGTAAATCCGGTCGGCACCCAGCGCCAGCAGCGCGGCGGCCAGCGGCGGGAAGGCCATGATCACCAGGATCGAGGTGATCAGCACGTTCCAGGTGAAGATCGGCATCCGGAACATGGTCATGCCCGGGGCGCGCAGGCAGATGATCGTGGTGATGAAGTTGACGGCCCCCAGGATGGTGCCGAAACCGCTCATCGCCAGGCCCATCACCCAGAGATCACCCCCTAGGCCCGGGGTGAACGTGGAGTTCGACAGCGGTGCATAGGCGAACCAGCCGAACGAGGCCGCGCCCTGCGGAGTGAGGAACCCGGAGACCACGATCAGCCCGCCGAACAGGAACAGCCAGTAGGAGAGCATGTTCAGGCGGGGAAAGGCGACGTCGGGGGCGCCGATCTGCAGCGGCATGATCGCGTTGGCGAAGCCGGCGAACAGCGGGGTGGCGAACAGCAGCAGCATCAGCGTGCCGTGAATGGTGAACAGCTGGTTGTACTGCTCCTTGTCACTGACGATCTGCAGGCCCGGGCTGAACAGCTCGAGCCGGATCAGGACCGCCATCAGCCCGGCGACCAGGAAGAACCCGAAAGAGGTGACCAGGTAGAGGTTCCCGATCACCTTGTGATCGGTCGAGGTCAGCCAGTTCTGGAGGTTACGGCCCTTACTGGTGGGCACGGGCGGGCCCGTCGTGGGCGCCGGTGCGGACAGGAGGGTCATCCGGGTTCCTCTCCGGGAGGGAGGGACAGGTCCGGTGCGGGATCTGCTTACCGCTGAGTCGGGCCGATCTGCCGGGACAAGTCTGCCCTTGATCCCCGGCTTCGCCAAGCAGACCGGGCTCCGGGCCACTTCGACCGGCGGACCACGCCCGGGGGCGGCAGAGTGACGCCGAGAAGTCCGGGCCGGTGTCGAGCCACGGCGGCAGCCCGGTGCACCGTACGGGAGAGACCGTATGTCGCTGATCAGAAGCCGCACCAGCCCGGTCCGCCGGGCCGTCGTCACCGGCGGCGCCGGATTCCTCGGCAGCCACCTCTGCGAGGCCCTGCTGCGCGAAGGGGTGGAGGTGCTGGCCCTCGACAACTTCCTGACCGGTAACCCGGAGAACATCGAGCACCTGCTCAGCGATCCCGGTTTCCGCTTCCTGCGCTGCGACGTGACGGACTACCTGCACGTCTCCGGACCGGTCGACCTGGTCCTGCACTTCGCCTCCCCGGCCTCGCCGGTGGACTACCTGAAGTTCCCGGTGGAGACGCTGAACGTGGGCTCGATCGGTACCTGGCACGCGCTCGGCCTGGCCCGCGAGAAGCAGGCCCGGTTCCTGCTCGCCTCGACCTCGGAGGTGTACGGCGACCCGCAGGTGCACCCGCAGCCGGAGAGCTACTGGGGGCATGTGAACCCGGTCGGGCCGCGTGGCGTCTACGACGAGGCCAAGCGGTACGCCGAGGCCATGACCACGGCCTATCGCACGGCCCGGGGGGTGGACACCGCGATCGTCCGGATCTTCAACACCTTCGGCCCCCGGATGCGCCCCGACGACGGCCGCGCCATCCCGACCTTCATCCGCCAGGCCCTGGCCGGGGAGCCGGTCACGGTGACCGGGAACGGGCAGCAGACGCGCTCGGTCTGTTACGTCGACGACCTCGTCCGCGGCATCCTCGCCCTGGCGATGAGCGGCCACCCGGGCCCGGTGAACGTGGGCAACCCGCACGAGCTCACCGTCGCGCAGATCGCCCAGGACGTGGTGAAGGCCTGCGGCAGCGATTCCGGGATCCGGTACATCGACCGGCCCGTGGACGACCCCCAGGTCCGCCGTCCGGACACCACTCTGGCCCGCCAGGTGCTGGGGTGGGAGCCGGAGGTGCACTGGGAGGACGGTCTGGCCCGCACCGTGGCCTGGTTCCGGGAAACCCTGGACGTGCCGGAGCCCGCGACGGAACTCACGGCCGCGCTCTGACTCCGTCCCTTCGTGATCATGGAGTTCTTCCCCGGGGAAAAACTCCATGATCACGAACCGGGAAAGGGCTACCTGGCCAGCTGGGCCCGGGCCGCGGCCAGCACCTCGGCCGGCGTAATCGCGAGCAGGGCCGGGTCCGGGACCTCGGCGTGCGGGTCGCCCGGCCGCCCTTCGTCCCCGAGCCAGATCACGGTGTGCCGTTCCTGCTGCACGGCCGGGCCCCAGAGCCGGGGGGAAGTGGGGCCGAACAGCAGCACCGAACGCGCCGAGGTGGCCGTGGCCAGGTGCGCCACCCCGGTGTCGCCACAGATCAGCAGCCGGGTCGAGGCGATCAGGGCGGCCAGTTCGGGCAGGCTCGAGCGGCCGCTGAGATCGACGATCCGGGAGTCGTCGGGCGCCGAAGCCTGCTCGGCGATGCGGCGGCAGATTTCCTGCTCTCCGGCGGACCCGGTCAGCACCACCTGCTCACCGGAGTTCACCAGACTGCCCACCACGGCCGCCCAGCGCTGCACCGGCCAGCGCCGCGAACCGGACGCGGCTCCCGGGTGGACGACGACGTGCTTCCCCGGGACCCAGGTCTCGGTGCCGGCCCGGCCACCCAGATGCATCACTTCCCGCCGGTTCAGCAGCAGGTCGCCGGGATCGCACCGGCCGCCGTCCGCGGCCACGAGCCGGCACCAGCGGTCCACCTCGTGCTCGCCCGCGTCCCAGACCGGCCCGGCCGGGTGCCCCGGCCCGGCGAACGCCACGAGCCGCTCCGGGCGTAGGGCCTGGAGCAGGTCGTGGCTCTCGGGTCCGCTGCCGTGCAGGTTCACGGCGACACACCCATCGCCGCCCTTCACGTCGTCCGGCGCCCAGGGGGCATCCAGCCCAGGGACGTTCACGAGATCGTCCACAATCCCGAGATCCCTGAGCCACGAACCAATCCCGGACGGGGCCAGCAAGGTCAGGACGGCGTGCGGGTACCGACGGCGAAGCCCTCTCAGGGCGGGGACGCCGGTCAGGGCGTCGCCCAGCCCCAGGGCCCGCAGCACGACGATCCGGTCCGGCTCCCCGGTGCCGGGGCCGGTCACGGCCAGGACGGTTCCGTGGAGGTCGCCACGACCAGCTCGCGGATCTCGCTGCCGACCGGCTGGCGCAGCACGGTGAGCACCGCCGCCGCGGTGTGCGCCGGGTCGTTCAGGATCGCGTCCGGGCCCGGCTTGTACTGCTCGGTGCGACCGTCGAAGAATGCCGTGCTCATCCCGCCGGGGATCAGCAGGGTGACCCCGACCTGCCCGGCCAGCTCGGTGGCGAGGGCCCGGGTGAAGCCGACCACCCCGAACTTCGAGGCGCAGTAGGCGGTCGCGTCCCCCACCGCCTTGAGGCCGAGCGTGGAGGACACCGTGACCACCGTGCCGTGGTTCTGCTTCAGGTGCGGCAGGCAGGCCCGGACCAGGGCGACCGTGCCGAACAGGTTGACCCGGACCACGCGTTCCCAGGTCTGCGTGTCGATACCGTCCAGCGGACCACAGGCGTCGGTCCCGGCACAGGTGACCACCGCGTCGGGCGGCCCCACCCGCTCGGCCAGATCGGCCACGGCCTGCTCGGCCTCGGCACTGTCGGACAGATCGGCGATCGCGTACGGCACACCCTCGGCCTTCGGGGCGACCATGTCGATGACGACCGGGGTGCCGCCCGCCTGTTGCACCGCATCGACCACGGCGGCCCCCAGACCGCTGGAACCTCCGCTGATGTAGACGGTTCCGATCTCACGGGTCGGGAAAGAGTTGCTCATCGGGTCTCCTCAAGATGGTAGTCACGCGCGTCGGGGTCGGCGCGTTCCAGCAGGGCGGTGGTGGACCGGCCGGTCAGATAGGGCAGCAGCAGCACGCGGCCGCCCCAGCCGCGGACCAGGTCCGCCTCGGGCATCGGGGCACCGCCGTAGTCGCCGCCCTTGACCCAGACGTCGGGACGCAGCCGGTCCAGCGCGAGGACCGGGTCGTCCTGGTCAAAAATGACGACGCCGTCGACACATTCCAGGGCAGCCAGCACCTCGGCCCGCTCGTGCTCCGGAACGACCGGCCGCTCCGGGCCTTTCAGCCGCCGGACCGAGGCGTCGGAGTTCAGCAGCACGATCAGCGTGTCGCCGGCCCGGCGGGCCGCCTGCAGGCAGGCGATGTGGCCGACGTGCACCAGGTCGAAGCAGCCTCCGGTGGCAACCACCCGCCCACCCTGGGCCCGCACTCCGGCCACGTGCTGCTCCACGAATTCCCAGCCGATGGCGGGAGACCCCGGTCTCGTTCTGGGGCCCGGCAACAGCGCCGGGTCGGCGGTCGGGAGATGCTCCGGGGACGCCGGTTCGGGAGCAGTCGATGGGGTGGCCGAGCGAGCCGGACCGCCGGCGAGCGGCCGGCCGTCGAAGGCCTCCGTACCGCCCGCCGCGACCCAGGCCGACGCGTCCTCGACCGCCTGCACCACCGCCTCCGAGAGCACCATCCCGCGAGCCACCGAGACGGCCACGGAAGCGGCGAATCGATCGCCGGCACCGCAGGGATCGCCGCCGATGACCACCTGGGCGGGAACGAACAAGGTCTCGCTGCCGGACTGAGCCAGATAGGCGCCTTCAGCACCGGCCGTGACACCGACAGCTCGGGCCCGCCAACCTCGACACAGCTCTTCGGCCAGCGCGTCCGGCTGCGGGTCGGCACCCGAAGAAGCGACTCCGAGTGCCGCCACCGCCGTGCCGGCCTCGGCCAGGTTGGGAGTTACCAGCAAACAGCCTGGCACCGGCTCAGCCCCGCGCGGATGCGGGTCCCACAGCACCGGAGTACGCACGGCCGCACGGGTCAGGAGACGGCGGATCTCCGGGTGCTGCGTTGTCCCGGCGCCGTAGTCCGACACCAGGATGACGTCCGCGGCAGCCAGCGCCTGCGCCACCACGTCCACCGGTGGATCGACCGGCCCTCCCGGCCCACCCTCGTCCAAACGCAGCAGGCATTGCCCGGAGGCCCGTAGACGCGTCTTGATCCGGGTGGCTCCCTGATGTCCGAGAGGCAGCACCGTGACGTAGGAACTCAGCCGGTTCTGCAGCCGCCGGCCGGCCTCGTCCCCCGCGATCGGGGCGATCAGCTGGACCTCGAGGTCGGCCGCGGCGCAGAGCAGCGCGGTCAGCCCGGCTCCACCCGGCCTTTCCACGCTCCGCTCGGCGTCCAGCACCGGCACCGGCGCATCGGGGGCGATCCGGTTCACACTGCCGTGCACGTCCCGGTCCAGCAGGACGTCACCCAGGACCACGATCCGCCGCCTCATCGGACCACCACGCGGGCCGGGCGGGGCGCCGGAGCCGCCGCGACGGCCGCCGTCTGGAGCCGAAGCTGCTGGTCGACCGCGGCGCAGATCGCGTGAACAGCCATCAGGTGCACCTCCTGCACCGCGGACGTGCTGCTCGCCTCCACACAGACCGCCTCGTCCGCGATCTCGGCCAGTGGGTTGCTGCTCGGGCCGGTCAGCGCCCAGACGGTGATTCCGCACTCGACCGCACGCTCGGCCGCCACCAGCACGTTCCGGCTGCGCCCACTGGTGGACAGAAGTACGAGCACATCGCCGGGACGACCGTGGGCCTGCACCTGGCGGGCGAACATCTCGTCCGCTCCGTAGTCGTTGACGAGCGCGGTGAGGGACGACGTCTCGGCGGACAGGCAGATGGCGGAGAGCGGTCGGCGCTCGGCAATGAAACGCCCCACCAGTTCGGCGGTGAGATGCTGGGCCTCGGCCGCGCTACCTCCGTTCCCGGCCACCAACAGGCGCCCGTCGACGGCGAAGGTGGCGGCCAGCCGTCGGCCCCACAGCTCGAGGGTCGGACCGTGCTGCCGCAACGAGACCAGGCCCTGGTGCAGCTCTTCCAGATGCTGGTCGACCCAGGTGAGGCCGGTACTGCGCAGCGTGGGAATCCCGGTGGTCGTCACAGCACCTCCAGAGCAGGGACGCGGTCATGCCCGGCAACCGTCCGATAGGCGTCCTCCACCTCTTCGGCCACCCGGGCCCAGCTGTAGTGACGCACGGCGCGGCTGCGCGCGGCCTTTCCCATGCGCAGACGCAGATCCTTGTCCTCCGCCAGTTTCCGGACCGCCGCGGCGAGCGCGTCCGGATCCCGCGGCGGGACCAGGAAGCCGGTCTCCCCGTCCTTCACCGTGTCCAGCAGTCCACCGACGGCAGTACCGATCAATGGACGCCCGGCGGCCATGGCCTCCAACGGCACGATCCCGAACGGCTCGTACCAGGGCGCCGTGACCACGGCGTCGGCCCGGCGCAGGATTCCCGGCAATCGGGGTTGCGGAACGCAGCCGATCAGCTGCACCCGGTCGGCGACCTCGCGCTGCCGCGCCCGGGCGAGCAGGCGCTGCGCCTCCGGATCATCCTTCAGGGCAGCCGCTTCCGGCCCTCCGGCCACGGTCAGCCGGGCCTGCGGGGCCTGGGCGAGCGCATCGATCACAGTATCGATGCCCTTGCGCGGCACCAGCCGCCCGACGTAGAGCAGGTTCAGCCCGTCCGGGGCCGGCCCTTGGGCCCCGGGTCCCGGCGAGAACGCCTCGGTGTCCACCCCGCAGGGCACGACCCGGACGTGGCAGCCGGTGGCGCCCATCCGCCGCAGCTCCTCGACCTCGTCCGAGCAGGTGGCCAGCACCACGTGGGCGGTCTCGGCCAGCAGCCGTTCGGTGGCGATCCGCTCGGCCGGGCTGGTGTCCTGCGGGCCCTGATAGCGGCGCTTGACCGAGCCGAGGGCGTGGAACGTCTGCACCAGAGGGATGCCCGGGCCGGTGAGCTGCTGGTTCGCGGTCATCGCGGCCACTCCGGACATCCAGAAGTTGGCGTGCAGCACCTCCGGACGGGGTATCGGGCCGAGCAACCAGCTGTCGGCCAGCCATCGGCCGAAATCCGGCATCCAGGGGGCCAGCTCGTCCTTGGCGATCACCCGCGGGGGCCCGGCCGGGACGTGTACGACGGTGACTCCGGGCTCCATGCCGACAATCTCGGGCAGTGACTCCTGGTCCCGCCGGGTGTAGACGGTGACCTCGTTGCCGCGGGCGGCCAGCGCCCGGGCCAGGGCGGCGACGTAGACGTTCTGCCCGCCCGCGTCCTGCCCCCCGAGCACGGCCAGCGGACTGGCGTGCTCGGAAATCATCCCGATCCTCATCGGACCATCTCCTTCAAGAGCGCGTCCCAGTCGTCCAGGCTTCTTTTCAACCCGTAGCGTCCGAGCGCGTGTCCTCGTGCCGCCAGGCCCGCCTGCCTGGCCTCCGCCGGGTCCGCGAGCCAGCGACGGGCGGTCGCCGCCAGGACCCGGAAGTCGTTGCTCACCAGTCCCGCCGAGGGCGGGACGGCCACCGGCGCCTCGGTCGTGGCGAGGGCCAGCACCGGCATCCCGAGCGTCATCGCCTCCAGCAGCGACAGGCCGAGACTGGTCCACCGGTAGGGGTGGAAGTAGAGCCGGTGACGCCCCAGGATCCGGTGCAGTTCACCCTGCGGAACATCCTCGTGAACACGGTCTTTCACGTCCGGAATCTGATCCGGCAACTCTTGCACGCCCATTCCGTACACGTCCACCGGCACCTCGGCGGCCATCCGGGCGACCAGGTCGGTCCCGGCCACCCGCCATCGGCGCACCGGCTCGTTGACCACCACGGCCACGGACTCCTCGTGCCCGGTGTAGCCGTAGCCCGGATCCGGGATGCCGTGCTCGATCACGGTGACCGGCGCCCGGCCGTTGTCCCAGATCATCTCGTTGAACCGGGTGACGTGGACGATCGGGATGTCGTCCTGCCCGGCCAGTGGATGCACCGATTTCACCGCCGGCCCGGCCGGGGTGTTGTGCTCCACGTAGACGGCCGGAACGTCCTGCCCCGGAAAGCGCCCGGTCCAGTCCCGGGTGAGCGCCAGCTCGTGCGGGCGTTGCAGGACGACCAGGTCGATCCGCTCGTTCCTCAGGTCCGCCGGGGCGATTTCCCGGGCGTTCACCGGCCAGTCCCAGGTACGGGCGCGACCCCTTCCGTCCGGGCCGCGATCGGGGTGGACCGGGATCAGATAGTTATGCCCGCCCTGGACGAACGACGTCATCCACGAGCCGTGGACGTGCCAGATCAAGATGTTCAGCATCGGTCCCCATGACGGAGCTCCGGTCACCGGGGACGACCGTTGGCTCGATCGGTCCGGCGAAACGTGATACTGCCCGGGCCACCTCGGCGGCGCTGACCGCGCTCAGGCAGGGATGGCCCGGCACCGGGCACTCGCGCGCCCGGGAGTCCTTGCAGGGAGCATCCTGGTCGCCGAGCAGCACGACCGGAACTCCGTAGGGGGCCCAGCGACGGGCCGGTACGACGGGCGAGAACAGGGATACGACAGGAGTTCCCACGGCCGCGGCCAGATGCGCCGGACCGGTGTTTCCGGTGACAATACAGGACGCGTCGCGCAGGACCGCCGCCAGTTCGGCCAGAGTGGTCCGGCCGGCCAGGTCGATCGCACCCGGAACGGAGGCCGCGCCGGCGAGTTCCACCTCCTGCGGACCGCCGGTGATCACCAGGCGCCGCCCCTGGGCCACCAGTTCGGCGGCGATCCGATGGGCGTGGGCCGGCAGCAGACCCCGGGCCGGGACCGAGGCGCCCGGGTGCAGGACGACGTATCCCTTCGTGCCCGCCGGGTTCGCGGTGGTGGCCGGAATGTCCACGCGAAGAGGTGAATTCCCGATCGGTTCGGCCCCGGCGGCGACGGCGAGCTGAAGAGCCGCATCGACCTCGTGCACCTCCTGGCGACGGTGCCGGACGTCGAGCAGGGAGCCCGGGTAGTCTTCGCTGTCCGCGACGATCCGACCGATCCCGGCCATTCGCGCCAGCAGAGCCATCGGCAGCGGACTTTGGTGGAACGAGGTGAAGATGACCGCGAGATCGTAATGGCCGCCGCGCATCTCCTCGACCAATGCGTTCACTGCGACCGGGTCGACCGGTGACGGCCGGAATCCGGACCAGGGAACGTCGAACACCAGCAGGTGGTCCACGCCCGGCAGCAGTTCGGCCGCCGCCCGCCCGGAGGGTGAGACCAGAAGGTCCAGCCGGTCGGCCGAGGCCGACAGGGCGCGGATCGCCGGCCCGGTCAGCAGCACGTCGCCGTCGCTGTCGAGGCGCACGGCCAGGACCCGGGTCATGGGCGGGCCTCGGTGACCTCGGTGACCTCGGCTAGCTCGATGACCGGGAGAACCGGCGGGCCCGTGGCCCGGATGGCGATCTGGACCGCTTCGGTCAGATCGGCGGCCACCCTCGGGGCCGTCTCGATCTCGTCCTGGCGAGTTACGGCGGTGGGCACCAGGACCGCGCGGGCCCCCGCACTGACCGCGGCTTCGACGTCCGCCCCGATGTCCCCGATCACCAGGCACTCGTACGGTTCGACGCCCAGGGCCTTCGCAGCCGAGAGGATCATCCCGGCCTCGGGTTTGCGGCAGTCGCACCGGTCGTTCGGACCGTGCGGGCAGTACTGCCAGGTATCAAGACCGCCGAGCTGCCGGTCGATCTCGTCGTTCACCGCGTGCACCTGGTCCGGCGTGATCAGGCCCCGGGCGATGCCGGACTGGTTGCTCACCACTGCGGTGCGCAATCCGGCCGCGCGAACCGCGTCCAGCGCAGCGCGGGCCTCCGGCACCAGGCGCACCTTGGCGGGATCGCCGTTGTAAGGCTCGTCGTGCACCAGAGTTCCGTCGCGGTCGAACAGCACCGCGCGGATGGGCGGCGGCCAGGCTACGGCTCCGTGGCGCCAGCGCCAAGTGCCGCGGATCCGGTGCACAACCGCGGCGGGCGGAATGACCAGGCTGGTGACCAGCATTCGCCGGTACTCCCCGGCCCAGCCCTCGGCGCCCGGACGCGGCCCGGGCTGCAGCCGACGGCGCAGGAAGTCCGCGGTGAGCAGCGCCCAAGCGCTTCCTGCCAGCAAGGCAACCCGTGACCTCGCTCTCCGAGGCTTCCTCGGTGCGTGGGCGCCCCGGATCACCGAGGCAGTCGCGCTGAGCAGGGCAGCCACGGTGGCCAGGTGCCGGGGGAAGGCGCCCCGTGGCACGTCACCGTCGGTGCGCCAATCCGGCCCGTGCAGAGCCCGCATCAGCACATCGTCAGCATTTCCCCGCTGCACCCGCAGGCTGACCAGATCGTCGGCCGGGCGGACCGGATGCACCGTGACCCGCTCACCCCGGGTGAGCCGCCAGCCTGCCCGTAGCGCGCGCAACGCCAGGTCCGCGTCCTCACGATAGGCCCGGGGGAAACGCTCGTCGAAGCCCTGTAGTTGCTCCAGCGCCTCACGACGGTAAGCCATGTCGGCCGTGGCCCAGGCCGCGTCCTGCAGTCCCGCCGTCCCTCTCTCCCAGTCTGTCGGCGGCCGGTGCGTGGGCAACGGAACCCGCAGCCGGGCCTGATTTCCCGCGACATCCGAGGCGGTCGCCCTGAGGTCGTCCGTCAACGCGTGGGCCCATCCGTCCGGTAGCTCCACGTCGTCGTCCAAAAACACCACCCAGGGTGAAGTGACCGAACGCCAGCCGGCGTTGCGGGCCGCGGCCGGCCCACGCCCCTGAGTGCGCACCACGCGTACCCGCTCAATCGCCAGCGCAGGGAGCCTCAGCCGGTCGCCGGCCCGCCGGTCGTCCGCGACCACGAGTTCGACCGGGAGCGGACCGTCCTGGCCGGCCAGCGTCTCCAGCAGCCGGAACAGACTGGGGCGCCCGATACTGGGGATCACGACGGCATAGGACTCTCCGCTCACGCCGCCCCCGAACCGAACATCTGCGAGCGGCGCACCAGGTGCGGGCCGAGCACCAGCACGTCGACCGGGGCGGAACCGAACAGCTCCAGGGCGTCCCTCGGGTCGTCCACCATCGGCCGCCCGGCGGTGTTCAGGCTGGTGTTGATCACGACGGGTACCCCGGTGCGCTGTTCGAAGGCCCGCAGCAGCCCGGCGATCCCGGCGTTGGTCTCATCGTCCACGGTCTGGATCCGGGCGGTGCCGTCGACGTGGACGACGGCCGGGATCCGGTCCCGCCACTGCGGCGCCACGTCGTGCACGAAGAGCATGTAAGGGCTGGGGATCGGGCCCCCGGAGAAGATCTGCGGCGCCTTCTCGGTCAGCACCATCGGGGCCACCGGGCGGAACTGCTCGCGGCCCTTCACGTCGTTCAGCCGTTCCAGGTTCTCGGCGACCATCGGATTGGCGATCAGTGACCGGCGTCCCAGCGCCCGCGGCCCGTATTCGCTGCGCCCGTCGAACCAGGCGACCACCCCGTTGCGGGCGAGCACGTCGGCGACCTCACCGGCCAGGTCGTCCGGCGTGGTGAAGGGGACCGCGGCGCGGCGCAGCCAGGCCGCCAGCTCGTCGTCCGACCAGGACCGGCCCAGCGCGGCCCCCGGCATCGGCGCGGGCACCTCGCCACCGTCCGCGCTCACCTGCAGAGCAGCTCCCAGCGCGGTCCCCGCATCGCCGGCGGCGGGTTGCACCCAGACCTCCTCGAACGGGCTCTCGCGCCACACCCGGCTGTTCGCGACGCAGTTCAGCGCCGTGCCACCGGCCATGGTCAGCACCCGGTCGCCGGTCTGGCCGTGCAGCCAGGTGGCCAGCTCGACCAGCACCTCCTCGAGCCGGATCTGGACCGAGGCGGCCAGGTCGGCGTGCTCGCCGCCCCAGGTACCGTCGTCGATCCGGCGGGACGCCCAGCGGGTCCAGTCGGGCGCCTGGGCGACGAACCCGCCGTTCCCGTCGGTGTGGATCAGCTCGCGCAGCTCCTCGAGGAAGCGCGGCTTGCCGTAGGAGGCCAGCGCCATCACCTTGAACTCGTCGCTGGAGCGCAGGAAGCCCAGGTGATCGGTCAGCGACTCGTAGACCAGCCCGAGCGAGTGCGGCAGGTTCTGGGCCGCCAGCGTCTCCAGGCGGCCGCCGCGGTACCGGCCGGCCAGGTGCGAGGCGCTCTCGCCGCGCCCGTCCAGCACCAGCACGCTGCAGTCGCCGTGAGGTGAGGCGAGGGCGGCCGAGGCGGCGTGGGCCACGTGGTGCGGCACGAAGCGCACCTGCTCCGGGTCGAGCCCGGGCAGCGCACTGGCGAGGAACTGCGGAGCCCGCTCCGCGTAGGTGAGACGCAGGTGGTCCCAGGGGTCGCTGTCGACCGGTTTGGCGAGTGCGGGGTCGAACGAGTAGGCGACGACATCGATGTCCGACGGTTTCAGCCCGGCCTCGGCCAGGCACCATCGCAGGCTGAGCTCCGGCAGTTCCCAGGCCGAGAACGGCACCGGGCGCTTGCCGTGCTTGCGGCGGCTGAAGCGCTCCTCCTCGGCGGCGGCGACGGTCTGCCCGTCGATCACCAGTGCCGCAGAAGGATCATGAAAGATGGCGTTGACCCCGATGACTCGCATGATCGTCAACTTCTCACGCACTTCTCCGGGGCGCACTTCTTCTCGGCCCCCTTCGCCCCTGACCACCTACGTTCGCACGGCCGCGGCACCGCGGGTACCGTCGCCGAGCGTGAGTACGACCGAGCAGAACGATCTTTCAGTCGATCATCAGCAGACGCCCGGAACGGGCCCGAGAGGTGGCGAGATCTTGCCTTCCGCGGAGCTTTTCGACGGTTCCGAAATTCATCAGTGGATCGGTGGTGAGGCCCGCCCGGGGAACGGCCCCGCACTGACACTGATCGATGCCATCACCGGATCACCACGGGGCGCGCTGCGCAGCTCCGACAGTGCCGACGTGGACGCCGCAACAGCGGCTGCTACCAGCGCGTTCGCCGAATGGCGACGTACTCCTGCCGCAGAACGGGCGGCCGCCCTGCGCCGGGCCGCCGCCCAGATCCGTTTGCACGCCGACGAGCTCGGGCGGATCCTCTCCCGAGACACCGGCCGGCTGCTCGGCCAGGCCACCGAGTCCGCGGCCGTGGCCGCCGACCTGCTCGAAGAGGCAGCGGTGACCGGGGTGCTGGAGGCCGGCCGTTCACTGGGCGGTAACTGGATGGCGGTGGACGCGGTGCGCCGCGAACCGCGCGGCGTGATCGCGGTTCTCACGCCGTGGAACGACCCCTACCCGGCCGCCGCCGGACTGCTCGCCGCCGCGCTGGTGACCGGCAACGTCATTGTGCACAAGCCGTCCGAGCGCAGTTCCGCTGCGGGCTCGGCCCTGGCCTCACTGCTGGCGCCGGAACTACCGGCCGGTGTGATGAACGTTCTGGTCGGCGGCGGAGAGGTCGGAGCGACGCTGGTCGCCGACCCGCGGGTAGACATGGTGGCGCACATCGGCAGCACCGCTACCGGCCGGAGCATCGCCCGCATCGCCGGTGCCCGGGGCGCGCGGATCCTGCTGGAGAACGGCGGGAAGGACCCGATCGTGGTCGACCGCGGAGTGGACCCGCGCTGGGCCGCGGAGCAGATCTCGATCGGCGCGTTCACCAACACCGGGCAGTTGTGCACCTCGGTGGAGCGCATCTACCTGCATGCCGATATCGCCGAGGCGGTGACCGGCGAACTGGTGCGGATCGCCGAGGGCATGGTCACCGGAGACCCGGGCGCGAACGGGACCGACCTGGGTCCGCTGGTGGACGAACGTCAGCTGGCGATCGTGGCCCGGCACGTGGACGAGGCCACCGAGGCCGGGGCCCGCTGCCTCACCGGCGGCACCCGCCTGGACCGGCCGGGCAGCTTCTACCCGCCGACCGTGCTCACCGGCTGCCGGGCGGACATGGCGGTGATGCGCGAGGAGACCTTCGGGCCGATCGCGGCCATCACCGTGGTGCCGGACTTCGATGCGGGCCTGCGCGCCGCCAACGACAGCGAATACGGTCTGGCGGCAACGGTTCTGACGCCGTCCACCGAGCATGCTCTGCGGGCGGCCGACGAGCTCGACGTGGGCACGGTGAAGGTGAACGCGGTGTTCGGGGGCGCTCCCGGGGGGTCGGCCGATCCCCGCAAGGCCAGCGGCCACGGTCCCGGGTTCGGACCGGCCCTGCTGGGCGAGTTCACCGCCCTGAAGGCCGTGCACATCGAAGCCGCGGTCACCGCGTGACCTCCCGGGTCGGCGTCGTGATGATGACCCGGGACCGACGCGACCAGACCCTGAACGCGCTGGGTCAGCTCACCGCGCTGCCCGAGTCACCGCCGATCGTCGTGGTCGACAACGGCTCGGGCGACGCGACGGCCGCGGCCGTGCGCGAACGGTTTCCGGACGTCCAAGTGCTCGAACTCGACCACAACGCCGGCTCGGTGGCGCGGACGTTCGGCGTGCGGGCGCTGAGCACGCCCTACGTGGCCTTCAGCGACGACGACTCGTGGTGGGCGCCGGGGGCGCTGAAGCTGGCCGCGGAGCGGTTCGACACCCAGCCCCGCCTCGGCCTGCTGGCTGCGCGGATCCTGGTCGGCCCGGAAGAGCGTGAGGATCCACTGAACGCCGTCCTGGCCGCCAGTCCCCTACGCCGCCGGGACGGCCATCCGGAGCCGGCGTTGCTCGGCTTCGTGGCCTGTGGAGCGGTCGTCCGGCGAGAGGCGTTCCTGACCGTGGGTGGGTTCAGCGAGGTGGTGTTCTTCCTCGGCGAGGAGACCGTGCTGGCGCAGGATCTGGATGCGGCCGGCTGGGAGGTGGCGTACGGGTCGGAGGTGGTGGCTCACCATCACCCCCGACGCGGGCCCGCCCCCGCCCATCGGCAGCGCCTTCAACTGCGCAACGAACTGTTGTCCGTCTGGCTGCGCCGGCCGCCCACCGTCATCGCCCGTCGGACCGCCCAGGTGGCCCGGCTCGGACCGCTCGGCCGGGGTGCCCTGCTCGACGCCCTGCGACGGCTGCCGATGGTGGCCCGTCATCGCAAGTCGCTCCCGGCCACGACCGAGGCGAGGATGAGGCTGCTGGAGACGCAGCCGGAGGGTGCGGCCGTCGCTCCGGCGGCAGGGAACCGGTCGACCCCACGGCCGGGAACGAGTGGACCAGAGGGGTCGACATGAGAATCGTCATCACCGGTGCCAGCGGGAACCTCGGCTCGGCGCTGCTGCGCACCCTGGCCGGCGCCGGGCACGAGATCATCGGCCTCTCCCGGCGTCCTCCTTCGGGCTCGGTCGGTGTGCAGTGGCGGACCGCGGACCTGTCCGACCCTGCCGGCCGGGACGAGCTCGTCGACACCTTCACCGGCGCGGACGCGGTGGTGCACCTGGCCTGGAAGCTCCAGCCCGGCTGGGACGAGGCGACCCAGCGCCTGACCAATGTGATCGGCGCCGACCAGGTGCTCACCGCGGCGGCCACCGCCCAGGTGCCGCACCTGGTGGTCATCTCGTCGGTCGGGGCGTACACCAAGGGCCCGAAAGATCATGAGGTCGGCGAGGACTGGCCCACCGAGGGCGTCCCTACTTCCATCTACGGACGCCATAAGGCGGCGGTCGAGCGGTTGCTGGACCGGTTCGAGCGGGACCACCCCGACACGATTTTGTCCCGGGTCCGGCCGGGACTGGTGTTCCAGTCCTCCGCGGCCGGTGAGATCGCCCGTCTCTTTCTTGGCCCTCTGGCGCCGACCGCCCTGGTCCGCCGCGTGCGTCCCCCGATCGTCCCGCTGCCCGACCAGCTGGTCTTCCAGGCCGTGCACGCGGACGACGTGGCCGGCGCGATCGCCCTGATTCTGGACCGAAAGGCCGGTGGCGCGTTCAACGTGGCGGCCGACCCTTGGCTGCGGCCCGAAGACCTGGCCAAAGCCCTCGGCGGGCGACGGGCGAAAATGCCCCTGAGCGCGCTGCGGGGCCTGGCCTCGATCACCTGGAAACTGCACCTTCAGCCGACCGAACCGGGCTGGATCGACCTGGCCGCCTCCGTCCCGCTGATGTCCACCGCCCGGATCCGCGCGTTGGGCTGGAAACCGCAGCACACCAGTACGGACGCCCTCGATGAGCTGCTGAGGTCGATGCGGGACCGCGGCGGAGACGCCCGCTTCCCTCCGCTGGGGTCGCGGCGACGCGACGTCTCGGCCAACTCCTGAGCCGGTCGCGAGCGGCCCGAGTGGCATACCCGGCAGTATCTGGCAGAGTCACGATCAGCGCTCCCGGCCGGCGAAAGCTCCGGCCAGAACCGCATTCTCTTCCGTGAAGCCACCGCGGATCCGTGACCAGTTCCTCAGGACCGGAGACCAGCGATGCGTGCTGTTACATGGCAGGGCAAACAGGACATTCGGGTCGAGGAAGTACCCGACCCGACCATCCAGGAGCCGACGGACGTCATTGTCCGGATCACCTCGACCGGCCTGTGCGGGTCGGACCTGCACCTCTACGACCCGCTCGGCCCCTTCCTCGACCCCGGCGACATCCTCGGCCACGAGCCGATGGGTGTCGTGCAGGAGGTCGGGCCCCAGGTGACGAAGCTGAAGCCGGGCGATCGGGTGGTGGTTCCGTTCAACATCTCCTGCGGGACCTGTTACATGTGCTCACAGGGCCTGCAGTCGCAGTGCGAGACCACACAGGTACGCGAGCAGGGCAAGGGGGCGGCGCTTTTCGGCTATACCAAGCTCTACGGCCAGGTTCCCGGCGGGCAGGCGGAATACCTGCGGGTCCCGTTCGGCGACACACTCCCGATCAAGGTGCCCGACGGCCCGCCGGACTCACGCTTCCTGTTCCTCTCCGACGTCCTTCCGACCGCCTGGCAGGGCGTTCAGTACGCCAACGTGCCGAAGGGCGGCACGTTGGTCGTGCTCGGCCTCGGCCCGATCGGCGACATGGCCACCCGGGTCGCCCGGCACCAGGGGGCCGGCCAGGTGATCGGCGTGGACCTGGTCCCGGAACGGCTGGAACGGGCGGCCGCGAACGGTGTGCACACCATCGACCTGAACCAGCACGGTGACGACGTGGTCGACCTGATCCGGAATCTCACCGACGGGCGGGGTCCGGACTCGGTGATCGACGCAGTCGGCATGGAGGCGCACGGTTCGCCCGGCGCCGCGGCGGCCGCCAAGGCCGTGGGTTTCCTGCCCAGCCCGCTCGCCCGCAAGCTGATGAACACCGTCGGCATCGACCGACTGCACGCCCTCGACCTGGCGATCGACCTGGTCCGCCGCGGCGGCACGGTCTCGCTCAGCGGGGTTTACGGCGGGATGGCCGACCCGCTGCCGATGATGACGATGTTCGACAAGCAGATCCAGCTGCGGATGGGCCAGGCCAACGTCTGGCGCTGGGTGCCGGAGATCCTCCCGCTGCTGCAGGACGGGGACCCGTTCGGGGTGGAGAGTTTCGCCACCCACACCCTGCCGCTGTCCGAGGCCCCCACCGCGTACGCGCAGTTCCAGAAGAAGCAGGACGGCATGGTCAAGGTCGTCTTCCAGCCCTGACTCTTGAACCCCAGGAGAATACGTATGCCCACTCGACGCAAGCCCGACCAGAACGCCCCCGAGATCGTCACCCCGACCGGGGCGAAGACGGGGGAACGAGAACCGATCGACCCTCGGGCCCAGTCGGGTGACTATCTCACCACCGCGCAGGGTTTGCGGCTGCCGGACACCGACCACTCGCTCAAGGCCGGTCGCCGCGGCCCGACCCTGCTGGAGGACTTCCACCTCCGCGAGAAGATCACCCACTTCGATCATGAGCGCATCCCGGAGCGGGTGGTTCACGCCCGGGGCGCGGCCGCGCACGGTGTCTTCGTCTCGTACGGCACCGCCGCAAGCATCACCAAGGCCGGATTCCTGGCCGAGAAGGGCAAGGAGACCGAGGTCTTCGTCCGTTTCTCGACCGTACTGGGGTCCCGTGGATCGGCCGACACGGTCCGCGACACCCGGGGATTCGCGGTCAAGTTCTACACCGACGAGGGCAATTTCGACCTGGTCGGCAACAACATGCCGGTGTTCTTCATCCAGGACGGGATCAAGTTCCCGGACATCATCCACGCCGGGAAACCGCATCCGGACCGGGAGATCCCGCAGGCGCAGTCCGCGCACGACACGTTCTGGGACTTCGTCTCGCTGCACACCGAGGCCACCCACCATGTCTTCTGGAACATGAGCGACCGCGGCATCCCGCGCTCCTACCGCACGATGGAGGGTTTCGGCGTCCACACCTTCCGGACCGTCGACCCCGAGGGAGGCACGCACCTGGTCAAGTTCCATTGGAAGCCGGTGGCCGGAGTGCATTCCCTGGTCTGGGAAGAGGCGCAGATCGCGGCCGGGGTCGACCCGGACTTCCACCGGCGGGACCTGGCCGACGGGATCGAGGCCGGGGCCTTCCTGGAGTACGACCTGGGCGTGCAGGTGCTGCCCGACGACGGCACCGAGACCTTCGAGGGCATCGACCTGCTCGACCCGACGAAGATCGTGCCGGAGGAGCTGGCGCCGGTCCAGCTGCTCGGCCGGCTCACGCTGAACCGCAACCCCACCAACTACTTCGCCGAGACCGAGCAGGTCGCCTTCCACACCGGTCACCTGGTGCCCGGCATCGAGGTGACGAACGACCCGCTGATGCAGGCCCGGATGTTCTCCTACCTGGACACCCAGCTGACCCGGCTGGGCGGGCCGAACTTCAGCCAGCTGCCGATCAACCGCCCGCACGTGCCGGTCAACGACATGCTGCGGGACGGGATGCACCAGACCGCCGTGCACACCGGAGTAGCCCCGTACCGGCCGAACAGCCTGGACGGCGGCCTGCCCGAGGTGGACCCGGAGGGTTACGTCCAGGTTCCCCGGCTGGTGGAGGGTGAGGTCGGGCGGGGCAACCCGCTCTCCTTCGAGGACCATTTCACTCAGCCCGCGCTCTTCTATCGCAGCCTGACCCCGGTGGAGCAGGCGCACATCGCTGAGGCCTTCACCTTCGAGCTGGGTAAGGTCTACGAGCAGGCGATCAAGGAACGCGAACTGGCCGTGCTGGCCCAGGTCGACGCCGGGCTGGCCGCGATCGTGGCCGAGGGCCTGGGCCTGCCGGTGCCGACCGGTCTGCCGGAGGTCGGCGAGGTGCTGCCCTCCCCCGCCCTCTCGCAGGTCGTCGAGGTGCCGGGCCCGATCGCCGGGCGCAAGATCGGCGTGATCGCCGACTCCGGCTCGGATCTGGCCGGCGTCCGCACCTTGCGCAAGGCCCTGGCCAAGCAGGGGGCGCAGCTGCTGGTGATCGCGCCCACCGGCGGATTCATCGGCAAGGGCCGCAGCAAGGAGGTGGTCGACCGGACCGTGCTGACGGCGCGCTCGATCGAGTTCGACGCGGTGCTGGTCGCGGCCGGCACCGGGCACTCGGCGGACATCAAGGTCGTCATCCTGCTCCAGGAGATGTACCGGCACTGCAAGGCGCTGGGCGCCTGGGGCGACGGTATTGAGGTCCTGACCGGCTCGGGCATCCCGGAGGACGGTCCGGGCGTGCTGCACGCCGACTCGGCCGACAAGACCTTCGCCGCCGAGCTGATCGCCTCTCTTGGGCTGCACCGGGTCTGGGAGCGGGCCGACCTGGTGATGGCCGACGCGGTAGCCCCGGTGAGGTGAAGCCTATGGATTCCCTGCCGAATCTCCTCCGCGAGGGTTACCTCTGGCGGCCGGGGCAGCGCACTCAGGGTCGTCTGGCCGGCCTGCGCTATACGGGTGTCGCGGGCACCGAAGGGCTGCGGTTCTTCTACGACGAGAAGAACATCCGCCGCTCGGGGGCGATCCCTGAACCGATCCTCTCCACCCTGTTCGGGCACGGCGCCGTCCACACCCTGGACGGCGCCGCGCACCGGCAGCGCAAGGCCATGTTCACCACCCTGCTGATGCCGCCGGAGTCGGTGGCCGGCCTGACCGGCCTGGTGATGAAGGCCTGGGAGGCCGAGCGCCCGGGCTGGGCCCAGGCTGATCGGGTGGTGCTCTTCGATGCTTCGGCACGGGTCCTGACCCGGGCGGTGGCCGAGTGGTCCGGGGTCGACCTGGTGGAGTCCGAGATCGACGGCCTGCGTGACGATCTGGTAGCGATGGTCGACGGCTTCGGTACCGCCGGGCCACGGCACTGGCGGGCCCGACGGGCGCGCTCGCGCCGGCAGAAGTGGCTGGCCGGCCTGGTGCGGGACGTGCGTTCCGGTTCCGCCCAGGCTCCCGAGGGCTCGGCTCTGGACGTCATTTCCCACCATCACGACACCGACGGAAAACTGCTGTCCGAGCGAACGGCCGCGGTGGAACTGCTGAATGTGCTGCGTCCGACCGTGGCGATCTGCTGGTTCGTCATGTTCGCGGCTCACGCGCTGCACTTCTGGCCGCAGCACCGGGCCCGGCTGGCCGCGATGGACACCGACTTCGCCACCGCGTTCCAGCACGAGGTTCGCCGCTACTACCCTTTCGCACCCTTCGTCGGCGGACGCGCGGCGGAAGACCGGAGCTGGCAAGGTAGGAAAGTACGGCGCGGCACAATGGTTCTGCCCGACTTGTACGGTCAGAACCACGACGAGAAGCTGTGGCCCCAACCCTACGAGTTCCGTCCTGAGCGCTTCTTGGAGAAGCCGCCCGGGGAATGGGACCTGGTGCCCCAAGGAGCCGGTGATCCGGCCACTGGTCACCGTTGCCCGGGCGAGCGCATTGTCGTCGGCGTACTGGAAGCCCTGTCCGTGCGACTGGCGGCCTCGCACTACGACGTTCCCGAGCAGGACCTGCACATCCGGGCGAACCGCTTTCCCGCCAAAGTCGGCAGCGGTTTCGTCGTAACGCATTTCGCCTGACCCGAAAGGAAGAATCCCTTGACCAGCACCGACCAGTACACCTTCACGAACCCGGTCGAGCAGTACCGGATGCCGCAGCCGGACGAGCAGCAGCAGGACGGCCCGGGCCTGGACCAGAACCTTGCCCCGAAAGCCGATCACGGTGAGGAGACCTACCGCGGCAGTGGCCGGCTCAGCGGACGCAAGGCCCTGATCACGGGAGCCGACTCGGGCATCGGCCGGGCCGTCGCGATCGCCTTTGCCCGGGAGGGGGCGGACATCGTGCTGTCCTACCTGCCGGAGGAGCAGGAGGATGCGGCCGAGGTCGCCCAGCTGATCGAGAAGGCCGGTCGCAAGGCCGTCCTGACCCCTGGCGACATCTCCGATGAGCAGTACGCCCGCGGTCTGGTGCGGACTGCGGTGAAGGAGCTCGGCGGACTGGACACCGTGGTCAACGTGGCCGGGCGCCAGCAGACCGCGGAGAAGCTCGAGGACATCACTTCGGAGAGCTTCGACCAGACCATGCGGACCAACATCCACGCGATGTTCTGGGTGATCCAGGAGGCGCTGCCGCACCTGCCGGCCGGCTCGGCGATCATCAACACCAGCTCGGTCCAGGCCTACAGCCCCTCCCCCACGCTGGTCGACTACGCCACTACCAAGGCCGCGATCAACACCTTCAGCAAGGCCCTGGCCCAGCAGCTGGCGCCGCGCGGCATCCGGGTCAACGTGGTCGCCCCCGGGCCGATCTGGACGCCGTTGCAGACCGCCGGTGGGCAGCCGCCGGAGGCGCTGCCGAAATTCGGTCAGCAGACTCCGCTGGGCCGTCCGGGGCAGCCGGCCGAGCTGGCCCCCGCGTACGTCTACCTGGCCTCGGCCGAGTCCGGCTACACCGTGGGCGAGACGCTGACCGTGACCGGTGGAATGCCGACGCCCTGATCGACGCCGCTCCGAATGGTGTTCGGAAGTAGTTCGATTGGGTTCCCTACCCGCCAGAACCGCTTGCCGAACCCGACACCCGGCGTGTACAAAGGAGACGCGGTTTCGGCACCCCACACCTGGGTGACCGGGATCGCTCTCCTGGGAGCGTCCTTCATGATGCCGTCCTTGTCCCTGTCGGTGGATTCCGCCGCAATCGATGGGCCGGACCAGTTCAGCCCGATCGTCCCCGACAACTTCCGTCCCGATCTGGTCGCCGTGCTGCGGCAGCTGATCGCCGAGTTCCCCGGGCTCGCGGCCGACGAAGTCCGCTCGGTCTTCGTCTCCTGCCTGGCGAGTCTGGACACGGTGACCCAGGGCTCGCACCCCGAACTCCTGTACCGGCTCGCCGGGCAGCGTCTGAGCGACGGCGTTCATCGGTCTGATGCCGGGAACCAGGACTGGCTCACGGTGCCGGGCCCGGCCGCCAGGCCGCCCAGGTCCCGGCCGCCCCGCGACTGATCCTCCTCCGCCCGGGTCGGGTCGAGGCCGTCGGTGAGCAGTTCGATCGGGCCCTGAACGCTACCCACGGACGACCGCCGGCGGCCCGGCCGGACCGCGGGACCGTCACCGTCGCGAACCGGTCGGCGCTCGGAAAGCGATCGATCGCCAAAACTGGGACGAATGATGACCTGTTGCGATATCGGGACGCGTGCGTCACTGAGGGCTATCCTGAATCAGCTCTTCGGCTCGCCGAACAACGGTAGCCGCCGGAGGGTGACGGCCCCGGAGGGGTGCTTGGTGACTTCGGCCATGGAGTTCGAGGAGTCTCTCGCCGACCTGGACGTCCGGCGCTCACGGCTGCACGATCGGGCCGGAACCGGCCAGGATCTCACCGCCGGTGAGCAGCTCTGGGCCCAGGACCTGCGCGACCTCGCCGGAAGACTGCTGACCGCCAACGAGGAGTTGCGCGTTCAGAAGGCGGAACTGCTCGACGTGACATCCCGCCTCAGGGTCAGCGTGTCCGAGAACGAGTCGCAGTTCCAGCATTCGCGCCAGCCCCAGATGATCAGCGACTCCCGGGGCAAGGTGCTGCGGATGAACACCGCGGCGGACCAGTTCGTCGGCCGGCGTCCCGGGCCGACCGCGCGGCCGGTGGCCAGCTGGTTCCAGATCTCCGACCGGGGCCGGATCCGCACCCTGGTCAACCGGATGGACGAGTGCGCGCGGGCCCAGCACACCGGCAACGCGGTACTCTCGGCCGTCCTGGTGCTGCCTACGGGAGGCCGGCGCACCGTCATGCTCGCCGTGGCCACCTCGGCCAATGCGCATACCGGCGCCGCGGAGCTGCGGTGGGAGCTACGCCCGGCACCGGAGGCGTCCCGGACGCCGGGCAGCACCGCCCAGGCCACGCTGCAGCTCGTCCCCGTCCAGGCCGACACCGATCCGGCTTCCCGGAAGGCACTCGGAGAGGCCGGGCCCCGGCCCGAGGACGCCACGGCCCTGAACATGGCCGAGACCCTGGCGACCATGGCCGAGCGGCTGACCGCCTGCACCAGCATCGACGACGCACTCCGGGGGCTGCTGGCCGCCGTTTTCACCGTGCTGCCTGTCGTGGACAGCGCCGGTGTCACCCTGCCGGAACGAAACCCGGAAGCGGTAGCCGCCTGGAGCGGAGAGGCGGCCCTCGCCTGCGAAGGCGCCCAGCTCGGGATCGATGGCAGTCCCGGGGAGGGGCCCGGGCCCTGGACGCTGGTCCAGGGACACGGGGCCGTGTTCTCCTGGCCCGAGATCCGTACCTCATGGCCCGCTCTGGCCAAGGTCGCGACCCGGTTCGGGATCCGGCAGATCCTGGTGGCGCCCATTTGGTACGGGAAGGAAGCGGCCGGCACCCTCACCCTCTACTCGACCCAGCCGGAGACGTTCGGACCCGTACAGCAGCGCATGGCCTCCCTTTTGACCTCGACCGCCGCGGTGACCCTGGCCCGCCTGAACCGGGAACGGCATTTCAAGATCGCTCTCCAGAGCCGCCAGAGCATCGGACAGGCCGTCGGCATCCTGATGGAACGGCACAAGATTCTTCCGGACGGAGCGTTCGACCGCCTGGTCGTCGCTTCGCAGCAGAGAAATCTCAAGGTGCGGGAACTCGCCGAAATGATCGTGCAGACCGGGCAGGACCCGGAAGATGCACTGGCCGGTGCCCGTTCGGGTGAGCCACCGGTCGATTCCCGTTGATCCGGCGCTGCTGCCGGGTGATGCCCGCACGGGCCAAGGCGGCGGCATCCTGCTCAGCAAACCCGGAACGGCCGGGAAAGAGAGGAGCTGACATGCCCAAGACGACGAGAAGCGGGCAGCCGAAGCGGAGTGAACTGCCCTCTACGCTCCAGCATTCCGACGACAAGGCGCAGCGTACCTTCACCAAGGCGTACGACTCGGCGATCGAGGAGTACGACGGTGACCAGCAACGTGCCCACCAGGTGGCCTACGCCGCGCTGAAGCACACCCATGAGAAGGTCGGCGACCGCTGGGAGCCGAAGGAGGAGAACGGCCCCTCCGACCCGCAGGCCGAGGGCGGCCGGGACACGAACCGCAGGACCGCGGGTGGGGTCGACGCGAACGCGAGCAAGGACCATCTGATGGACGTGGCGCGCCGGCTTGAGATCCCCGGCCGGTCCCGGATGACCAAGGACGAACTGGTCGGGGCCATCCAGAAGGCGAATGACCGGGCGAGCGCCCGGTCGCGCTGACCCCCGGTCGCAGGGCCCGGCCATACGGGGTGCCGAGCTCGTCCCGCCCGATAAAATGATCCCGGGCAAGCCTGGGATCGGGTGAAGCAGGGCCCAGAATGCGTTCTGCCCGAAGACCCCCCCGGGCGAGAACAGAGTGGGAGGGCACCGAGATGTCGCAGAACCCGACACTGTCCAACGGGAACCAGTCGCCGAGCCTGATTCGGGACGCGACGGACGGGACTGACGGATCCTCCTGGCAGGGTCTGCACCAGGCCCTCGTCGCTCTCCGGTCCGCCCAGGACACCCTGCGGGATCAGGTGCCCAGCGCGGGCGGCTCGCCGGCCGAGACCCTGGACAACGTGGCCGAGGAGCTGGCCCTGGCCCAGGAAGAACTGGCGGCCCAGCTGGCCGAGGTCGAGACCGCCGCGTCCGCCGTCCAGGAAGGCCGGGTCCTGGCTCGGCGACTCCTTCAGTCGCTGCCGGTGCCGGTGGTGACGACCACCCGGGGCGGCGCGATCCTGGAGGCGAATCCGGCCGCGGAGCAGTTGCTGCAGGTTCCGGTTCAGGTACTCGAGCAGCACAAGCCGGTCTTCGCGTTCGTCGCGGCCACCGACCGCCGGACCGCTCGGGACCTGCTGGGCGCGGTCGTTCACCAGCCGAGCCGGACGGGCCTGATGACCTTCACCCCGCGCCAGGGCGATGCTGTGACCTGCAACGTAGTCCTCACTACCTGGCCGGCGGGCGAGGGGTCGGCCGACGGTGCCGTAGCCGGGCCGGACCTGGTGCAGTGGGTGGTGCAGCCGGTCGGTGAGAACGCCTCCGCCGCCGCGCACTACCGCTCGGTGCTGATGGAACTCTCGCAGCTCGGGGTGACCGACGCCGACCTGAACGACCTGCTGCGTCGGGTGGCCGACCTCGCCGTCAGGACCGTCCCGGGCGCCCACTCGGCGTCGATCGTGCTGGGCGACCCGGCCGACCCCCAGACCATCGTCTCCACCTCGCCGCAGGCCCAGGCCGCCGACGGTGTGCAGTACATGAGCGGATGCGGTCCGATCTTCGACGCCTACACCGGGGATCTGCCGGTCGTCACCGATCATGCGGCGGACGATCCGCGCTGGCCGGATCTGGGCCGGGCGCACGAGGGCGGTACGGCGGGTGCCTGGCTGGCCCTGCCGCTGGAGGGACCGGAGAAGCCGATCGGGGTCTTCATGCTCTACGGCGAATCGGGGCTGCGTTTCACTGAGCGCACCTTCCAGGAGATGGAGCCGTTCACCGCCGCCGCGGTGACGCTGGTCCGTGACAACCACACGCTGCAGGAGATCCGGCAGGTGCAGCAGCAACTGCGCGACGCGCTGAGTTCCCGGGCGGTCATCGATCAGGCCAAGGGCATGATCATGCTGACCCGGCAGTGCTCGGCCGAGGAGGCGTTCGCCGTCCTGGTGAAGATGAGCAACGAGGGCAACCGCAAGATCCGTGAGCTGGCCGCCGAGTTCGTCGAGGAGGCGACGGCCGGGGGCCGGGCACCGATGCGTTAGGGTCAGATGATCAGCTCTCGAGTCCGCGGAGCATGATCCACAATCTGGAAGGTGGGTCACGTGGCCCAGCGTGACGTCATCGTCGTCGGGGCCAGTGCGGGCGGCGTCGAGGCAATCACCAAACTGCTGTCCCCACTGCCGGCCGATCTCCAAGCCTGCATCCTGGTGGTCCTGCACACGCCCGCCACCGCGGTGAACGCCCTGGCCACCATCCTCGGCCGGGCGACCGACCTGAAGGTGGTGGGCGCCACCGGCGAGATCCGGCTGACGCCCGGCACGGTGATCGTGGCTCACCCCGATCACCACCTGCTGGTGGTCGACGGGGATGTGATCCTGACCCGCGGGCCCCGGGAGAACGGCCACCGGCCGGCAGTGGACGTGCTGTTCCGTTCTGCGGCGCGGGCTCTGGGCCCTCGGGTCATCGGCGTCGTGCTCTCCGGCGCGCTGGACGACGGTTCGGCCGGCCTGGTGTCGGTGAAGTCGCGCGGGGGCTTCGCCGTGGTCCAGGATCCGCAGGACGCGCTGCACGCGGGCATGCCGACGAACGCGATAGCGGCCGCGAAACCGGACCTCGTCCTGCCGGTTGCCGACATCCCCGCAGCTCTGGTCGAACTGGTCGGGGCGGAGGTGCCCGACCCACCGGTGATCGATCCCGATCCACTGGCCGAGGAGGTCGCCATGGCCCGGATGGACCGGGCGGCGCTCCAGGCCCCTGATCGCCCGGGCCAGGCGGCCGGTCTTTCCTGCCCCGACTGCCACGGGCCGCTGTTCGCCATCGACGAGCACGGCTACGTCCGTTACCGCTGTCGGGTAGGGCACGCCTGGTCGGCCCAGAGCCTGCTCGCCGAGCACGACGCCGCCCTGGAGAGCGCACTCTGGATGGGCCTGCGCTCGCTGGAGGAGAAGGCCGCCTTGGCCGGCGACATGGGCAAGCGGGCCGCCGAGCGCGGGCAGCCCTTGGCCGCGGGCCGATTCTCGGAACTGGCGGCCGAGGCCCACGACGCGGCCGAGCTGATTCGCCGCATGCTGGTCGAAGAGGCCGGTTTTACCGGCAATGCCCCTGAAAGCGGTGACCTTTCGTGAACAGCGAGGCCAGCGCCTCCTCCCCCCGGACCGTCGACGAGCAGCAGGACCTGGCGTTCGACCGCCTCCTGCAGTACCTCAAAGAGGCCCGCGGGTTCGACTTCACCGGTTACAAGCGCACCAGCCTGATGCGCCGCGTCAGCCATCAGATGCAGTCGGTGTCGCTGACCGGCTACGACGAGTACCGCGACTACCTGGAACTGCATCCGGAGGAGTTCACCACTCTTTTCAACACCGTCCTGATCAACGTCACGAGTTTCTTCCGGGACGCGGAGGCCTGGGCCTACCTGCGCAGCGATCTCCTGCCCACGCTGCTGGAGCAGAAGGGGACGGCACCGATCCGGATCTGGAGTGCGGGCTGCGCCACCGGCGAGGAGGCCTACACCCTGGCGATGTGCCTGAGCGAGGCCCTCGGCCTGGACCGGGCCCGTGAGCAGGTCAAGATCTACGCCACCGACGTGGACGAGGAGGCCCTGGCCGAGGCCCGCCTGGCCACGTTCCACGAACGCCAGTTGCGGAACGTGCCGCGGGATCTGGTGGACAGGTACTTCGAGAGCTCGGGCCAGCGTTACACCCTGGTCAAGGAGCTGCGGCGGATGGTCATCTTCGGGCGCAACGACCTGGTGCAGGACGCCCCGATCTCGCACATCGACCTGCTGCTGTGCCGCAACACCCTGATGTACTTCAACGCCGAGACCCAGGCCGGCATCGTGCGGCGGCTGCACTTCGCGCTGGAGAACACCGGGGTGTTGTTCCTCGGTAAGGCCGAGATGCTGCTCACCCACTCCTCGGTGTTCCTCCCGATCGACCTGAAGCGGCGCTTCTTCCGCAAGGTCGTGATCCCGAACGTCCGCACCGAGCGGTCCCTGGTGATCGGGGGCGCCGCCGGCTTCGGTCAGCCCGACCGTCACGATTACCAGAACAGGCTGCGGCAGGAGGCGCTCAACGCCAATCCGGTCGCCCAGGTGGTGCTGGACGCCGAGGGCCGGATGCTGTCCAGCAACCAGCGCGCCAGCGCCCTGTTCGGCCTCACGGCCCGCGAGAACGGCCGTCCCCTGCAGGATCTGGAGATCTCCTACCGTCCGGTCGAGCTGCGCTCACCGATCGGGCAGGCCCAGGCCGAGCGGCGTCCGGTGTGGCTGCGCGACATCGAGTGGACCCGGGGCACCACCAGTACGTGGCTGGACATCCAGGTGTCGCCGCTGCTCGATGACGACGGCGCAGTTCTGGGCACCAGCGTGTACTTCGCCGATGTCTCGCGCGCCCATCAGCTGCAGGACGAACTGGAGTTCGCGCACCGTCAGCTGGAGACCGCCTACGAGGAACTCCAGTCCACCAATGAGGAACTGGAGACCACCAACGAGGAACTCCAGTCCACGGTGGAGGAACTGGAGACCACGAACGAGGAGCTGCAGTCCACCAACGAAGAGCTCGAGACGATGAACGAGGAACTGCAGTCGATGAACGACGAGCTGCAGTCCACGAACACCGAACTGCGCGAGCGCACCGACGAGGTCTCCGGTCTCAACAACTTCCTGGAGATGGTGCTGACCGCCATCCAGGCCGGCATTATCGTGGTCAACCACGACCTCCAGGTGCAGGTCTGGAACTCGCGGGCCGAAGAGCTGTGGGGCCTGCGGCAGGAGGAGGCCGTGGGCCAGCACCTGCTCAACCTCGACATCGGCCTGCCCGTCGAGCACCTGCGGCCCCTGATCCGGCAGGCCCAGGCCGAAGCCGACGGGCAGGCATCGTCGGTGCTGGACGCGGTCAATCGGCGGGGGCGCAGCATCCAGGTCACCATCGCCGTGAGTGCGCTCAAGAAAACGGATGCGCAACCGGCCGGGGTCCTGATCGTGATGACTGAGCAGAACTGATTCCGCAGCGCCACCGCGTGCTCATCTCGACCGCCTTCCTCCGGTGACCTATGGTGGATTGTTGGACACGGCGTACCGGCCAAGCAACGGTTGGGTACGGCGAAGCCGACGGCCTTTGGAGGCCCGTTGTCCTCGATGACAGAGTTTGATGCCTTCCTCGCCGACCTCGAGGTGCGTCGTGAAGTGCTGACCCGCCTGGCCCACCGCGGGCCGGACCCGGCCCGGCAGCCGGAAGCCTGGGTCGAAGATGTGCAGGAGCTGGCCGTCCGGCTCTTGACAGCCGACGAGGAACTGCGCGTCCAGCACGAAGAACTACAAGACGTGCACCGTCTCCTGAAGGTGGGCGCGACCGAGAACGAGTCGTATTTCCGCTCGTCACCGTACCCGCAGGTCATCACCGATCCCAACGGCACCGTCCTGCAGACGAATACGGCGGCCGACCAGCTGATCCGGCGCCGCCCCGGCCGGGGTGCCCGGCCCATCGTGACCTGGTTCGAGATCGCGGACCGGGGGCGGATCCGGACCATGATCGCCCGGATGCAGCGCAGCGTGCAGACCCACCGGGACGCCAGTGCGGCCGAGAGGGCGGTCCTTCGGCGGCCCGGCGGCGAGGTCGAGCCGGTGCTGCTCGGTGTGACCACGGCGATCGATCTGCACACCGGCCAAGCCGTCCTCCGCTGGGAGCTGCGAGCCGATCCAGAGGCCGCGGGGGAATCCGGTCCCCGGTTGGTCCAGAACGCGGAAAAAGCCGCACAGCAGCCGCCAATGCCTTCCGTGACCCAGCGGGCGGCCGATCGCCACGACCACCTTTCCCTTGCCCTGGCCGAGTCCCTGGCCGCAATGGCCGGGCAACTGGCCGCCTGCCCGGATCTGGAAGCCGTGCTCCAAGGCGTCGTCGAGAACGCCATCCGGATCGTCCCCGGGGCGCAGCGGGCCGCCGTCCTGCTCCCCCGGAGGTCGGCCACCCACACCTCCGCCAGCTGCGACGTCGCCCTCTCCTGCCTGGGCGCCCAGATGGAGGGTGAAGGCCTTCCGGCGGAGGGGCCGATCGTTCCCGCCCTGGCGGAGGAACGCATGGTCATCGCCTCGTTGCCGGAGATGCGCGAGCAGTGGCCCCGGCTGGCCCGGGTAGCGGCCCGGGCCGATGTCCGGCGGGTCCTGGTGGTGCCGATCAGCCACGGCGACCAGGTCCTGGGCGTCCTCAGCCTGTACTCCGGGCACCCGGAGGCCTTCGGCTCGGCGGTTCAGAGTGTGGTCCCGCTGGTGGCGTTGCACGCCGCGGTGGCGATTGCGCAGATGTACCGCGAGGAGCACCTCCAGTTCGCTCTGGACAGCCGCCAGCACATCGGCGAGGCGGTGGGCATCCTGGTCGAGCGGCACCGGATCCTGCCCCACGAGGCTTTCCAGCGGCTGGTCAAGACTTCCCAGGACCGGAACGTCAAGGTCCGCGAGATCGCCGACGTGGTGATCCAGACCGGTCAGGACCCGGAAGAACTACGGATGCTCTGAAGTGCTCCGAAGGCCGGCCCGGCGGGCGGGAGCCGGGCTCCCGCCCGCCGTCCGCCGATCAGCCGGCCGCTGAACCGGCGCCGAGCTCCTTCAGGAACTCGTGCGCCTTCGCGCCCCGGTCGGAGTCCTGCTTCATGACCTCCTCGAAGAAGGAGGCGATGTCCTCACGCCCGGCGTTGCGCGCGTCCCGGACGTACTGCCCGTAGTCGTGCCCGGCCTTCAGCGAGTGATACTGGACCGAGATCAAGTCGAACGTGACATCGTCAAAACCAGTTTCACCGGTTGCCATTTCGCACCTCTTCCCGCACTGCGGAACCGCCGCTCCTAGACGGTAGGACCATCCTCAGGCCGATCCCGGCCCGCGCAAGCGCATTACAGCACCGGCTTTCCACCGGTCACCGCAATCCGGGCCGCCGAGACATAGCTCGCCTCGTCCGAAGCCAGCAGCACGTAGACCGGAGCCAGTTCGGCCGGCTGGCCGGGGCGGCCCAGCGGAACGTTCTGACCGAACTTCTCCACCGCCTCCGGCTTCATCGTGGCCGGGATCAGCGGGGTCCAGATCGGTCCCGGGGCAACACTGTTGGCCCGGATCCCCTTGTCCGCCAGGAGTCCGGCCAGGGCCGCGGTCAGGTTCGCGATACCGGCTTTCGTCACGTCGTACGGCAACAGGATGGGATTGGGCGTGTCCGAGTTCACCGACGAGGAGCCGATGATGCTGCCACCCGGCGGCATGTGCGGCACAGCGGCCTTGGCCAGGTGGAAGAACGCGCTGAGGTTGGTCGCGATGGTGCGGTCCCACTCCTGGTCCGAGATGTCCTCCAGACTGTCGTACATCGCCTGGTAGGCCGCGTTGTTCACGAGCACGTCGATCCGCCCGAACTCGGCCACCGCCCGGTCGACGATCACCCGGCAGTGCGCCGGGTCGGCCACGTCCCCGGCGATCAGCAGCACCTGGCGGCCCGCCTCGCGCACCCAGTGCGCCGTCTGCTCCGCGTCCTCGTGCTCGTTCAGGTAGGAGATGACGACGTCGGTGCCCTCCCGGGCGTAGGCGATCGCCACCGCCCGGCCGATGCCGCTGTCCCCACCGGTGATTACGGCGATCTTGCCGTTCAGCCGTCCGGTCCCCCGGTAGCTCTTCTCACCATGGTCGGGTTCGGGGTTCATCCGGGTGGTCGAGCCAGGCACATCCTGCTGCTGGACTTCGGGGCTCATACTGCTCTCCTCGCATCAGCGAAGCGCGGGCTCTGCTCACCGCGACAAGGCCGGATCACCGGCCGCTCAGCGCTCACCAGTCCGGCCCGGACCGGGGCGTTCGCCAGTCGGACAGCCTCTGCGCTTGCCCACCGGCGGATCCACGATGAAATGGCAGACATGATCGAGGTCGAACGTCATGTGAAAGTGTCGCCCGCCGACGTGTTCTCCGTGCTCGCCGACGGCTGGCTGTACTCCGGCTGGGTGGTCGGCGCCTCGCGGATCCGGGCGGTCGACGAGCAGTGGCCCGCGGTGGGCTCGAAGATCCATCATTCGGTGGGTTCCTGGCCGGCCCTGATCGACGACACCACCGAAGTCGTCGAATGCGTCCCGGACCAGCGACTGGTGCTCCAGGCGCGCGGCTGGCCGATCGGCGAGGGAACCGTCTACCTGGATCTGGAGCAGACCGAGGAGGGGTGCCGGGTGCGCATCCAGGAGGATGCCTCGCGCGGACCGGGCAAGCTCATCCCGAAACCGCTCCGTCAGCTCAGCATCCTGCCCCGCAACCGGGAGAGTCTGCGCCGGCTGCAGCTGATCGCCGAGGGCCGGGCCCCTCGTCAGCCGCGCTGAGTGGTTACTCGCCAGGAGATGATCACTCCCGCGGTCAGCGCCCCCAGCGTGCCCAGCACCTCGTCGCCCAGGGTGTCGGTGTAGGCCGTGGCCAGTTCGGTGCCCCCGCGGATGAAGGCGTAGTACTCGCCCACCTCCCAGAAGATCGCCATGATCGCCCCGATCCCGGCCACCAGCAGCACGATCTCCCCCTTCGGCCGGGCCCGCCCCCGGGTGATCAGCAGACCCGACCCGAGCCCGAGGAAGAGCCAGTTGACGAAGTGGTTGGCGTCGTCCCACCAGGCGATCGAGTCGTACAGGTTCAGCGTGTTCCCGGTGACGTCGACCAGGAACGGCAGCATGATCCAGGCAAAAGCGGCCCAGGGCGGGTCTTCCCGGCGGTCGGTGACGAACCACCAGATCACCGGGACGGCGAGCATCATCGCCGGGTAGAGCACCAGCCGCGCCCCGAAACCCTTGCCCTCGAACTGCTCCAGATCTCCGGCCAGGAAGGTGGCCACCAGCAGCTGGCCCACCGTGAGGACCAGCAGCACCGCACCGGCCACCGCCCCCGGCGCCCGGACGTCCTTGCTCGTGCGTTCCTGGGTGACAGCCCCGCGCTCAGTCATACGCGCCAGTATTGCGTGATCTTGCCGGGATCCCTTCGGGGTACGACCCCGGCAATTCCGGCTCTCTCCCCAGGGGTGAACCCCTGGCCTGCACCGTTGGGGTCCGCTCGGGATGCGCGCCCGGCCGGCCCGCCTAAATTCAGGAGGAGGAAATGCAGGACGACCTTGGAGACAGGCCATGAGTGTGACGAACGAAAGGTCCCCGAGCATGACGGATGCCCCGGGCCCCGTCCCGGCCCAGCCTGAGACCAGGTCCACCCCGGAGCTGGTCTCCGACCTCACCCGGCTGGTGCCGCAGCTGGCCCGCCAGGAGGTCGAGCTGGCCAAGGCCGAGCTGGCCGAGAAGGCCAAGCACGCGGGCATCGGCCTGGGCGCCTTCGGTGGCGCCGGGCTGGTCGCCTTCTTCGGCGTCGGCGTGCTGATCGCCGCGGCCGTGCTCGGCCTGGCCGAGGCCGTGCCCGCCTGGGCGTCCGCCCTGATTGTGGCCGCCGTGCTGCTGCTGGTGGCGGGAGTGATGGCGCTGGTCGGGCGCAAGCAGGTCCGGCAGGCCACCCCGCCGATGCCGACCCAGGCCGTGGACAGCACCAAGCACGACGTCGAGGCCGTGAAGGAGAGTGCGCACCGATGAGCGACGACAACGGCAGCCGCGACACCGAGCAGATCCGCGCCGAGATCGACCACACCCGTGAGGAACTCGCCGAGACGGTGGAGGCCCTGACCGCCAAGACGGACGTCAAGGGCCGGGCCGCGCACAAGGCCCACGAGGTGCAGGAAACGGCCAAGGTCCGGGCCGCGGCCCTGCAGGAGACCGCCAAGGTCCGGGCGCACGAGGCCCAGGAGACCGCCAAGGTGCGGGCCCAGGCCGTGACCGAGCAGGCCAAGGTGATCGGAGCGCAGGCCCGGGTCAAGGGCGAGCAGGCCCGCGTGGTCGCCGCCGAAAAGGCCCACACTGCGCAGGAGACGGTGCAGCAGCAGCGTCAGGACAAGCCCTGGCTGCTGCCCGCGATCGGCGGTGCGGTGGGGCTGGCCTCGACCCTCTTCATCTGGCTGCGGCGGCGCCGTAACCGCTGAGCAGCGAAGGAGAGGGGAGCGTCCGAGGAGCGGGCGCTCCCCTTTTCTTTGAGCATTACTTGAGATGTTTCTTCGCCGTTCCCGACCCGCCCTGGAACTTTCCCGCAATACTTTCGCTTCACCGGTTGCGGTGGCACAGCGGTATTGACGTCGGGGGGCGTTGTGGGCTCAAGGGTGAAATCCGGGTCGTCCGGCCCGGACGGCCGGGAACTGGTCGAACTGCTGCGCAAGCTCACCCAGCGGCCCCGGGTCCGGGACGCGCCTCTGAGCACCAGCAATCCGGTGATCAAGAGCCTGCACCGGGGTCTTCCGATCCTCTTCCTGGAACGCCCGGAGGACAACGGCGAGCTGACCCGCGCGCTGTCCTCCTACCTTGACACCGCCGTGCCCCGGCGGGTGCCCGACGTGCTCAAGTTCTTCGGGCCGGCCACCGCGGCGACTCCCGCAGCCTCGGACGAGGTCGAGGCGGTGGCTCGCGTCTTGCACACCATCTCGCAGGAGCTGACCAGCGGACGCAACTCGGCCGGCGGCCGGATCCGGTTCAGCCGGTTCGGTCTGGTGCGCTGGCTGATCGGGCAGGCTCGGGACCCGAACGACCAGGACGAGTGGCACGTCGTCCTGCGCAGCCGGATGCGACGGCGCGACCTGCGGCGTTCCCGGCTCCTGGGAAAGGTGAACGAGGCCGCTCCGGAACTCGGCGGGCTGGCCGATCAGGCGGTACCCGGGCTGGGCCGGTTGGTTCGGTTCGTCCCCCCGCTGTGGTTCCTGCTGCGCAAGAGCGGCCGGATCCCGGGCGTCGGTCAGGAGTACCGCTGGCTGCTCCGCCAGCCCTACATGGCTCCCCGCGACCCAGGCACGGTGCTGGGGTTCGCCGAGCGCCTCACCCTCGAGCAGCGTGACCTCGAGGATCCGGAACAGATCCTGCGTCTGCTGGTCCGCGCCTTCCTTTCGGACGTCAGCCGGGCCTATCGACGGTCTCCCTGGCATCTGGGGGGATTCCGCCGCACCACCTATCCCGTGGTGTTCCTGGACGGAGTGTCCGCCGGCAATCCCGGCTTCCGGCTGCTGCGCCTGATCAACGATGTCCGCAACGAGAGCGGGGACTTCGATCCCCTGGTGTTCGTCGGCACCGGCGAGAGCGCCCCGGACGGCGTGACGACGGTCGAGGCGGGCAACCCGGTGCGGGAGTACCAGGCCTGGAGCGGCGGGATCTTCGAGGAGAGCCGGCGCCGGGAACCCAACGCCTGGTTCCTCGGCCTGCGGGTCACGCACGTACCGCCGCGGGCGAACACCGCCGGTGCGCCCGCCCGCTTCGAGGTACGCCGCCAGCCGTTCTGGGCCCACGGTTTCGTCGGCCTGCTCGCCGTGCTCCTCGCGGTGACGGGCCTGAGTGCCGGATGGGCGGTGCGGGAACACGGTCGTTGTGCCGAGTGGTTCGGCCGGGCGCCCTCCGGTTACCTGACCTCGGTGGCCGACGAATGCGTCGGCCTGGCCGACCACCTGGCGGTTTTTGCGCCGGACGATGCGTCCCTCGCCGCCGTCGATGCCGAACTCACCGACCAGAACGCCCAGGCCGAGGCCCTGCACCGGCAGCCGTCCGGACGCCCCCTGATCACGCTGGTCTACGCGGCCGCCGTCGACAACCAGGCCGAGGATCCGGACAACAGCGAGACGATCATGGAACTGGCCGGAATGCTGGCCGTCCAGGACGATCAGAACCGGCTGCCCGCGAACGGCAGCGAACCGGTGATCCGGATCCTGATCGGCAACGCCGGGGTCGGCACGAACGAGCACCGGCAACTGGCCGACCAGATCGCCCGGGCCGCCGCCCAGGATCCGAGCCTGGTCGGGATCGTCGGGCTGGAGGAGAGCAACTACAACACCAAGGCCCTGATCCGGAAACTGGGCACGATGGGTCTCCCGGTGATCTCGGCCACGCTCTCCGCGGACGGGCTGGGCGATTACGCGGCCAACTACTTCCACATGGCCCCGGAGAACTCCGAGCAGGCGCGGGTGATCCGGGAATTCGCCGAGAACTGGGCGAAGGATCAGCGCAGGAGCCACAAGAAGGTCACCATCATGTGCCCGGACGATCCGGGCAGCCTCTACAGCCAGACCCTGATGGCCGACCTGCTGGACGAGTTCCGGAAGGCGAAGGACTGGGACATCGACGTCCGCGCGTTCGCGCCGGCCGTTCGCGATCCGGGAACGGCGAACCCGGGTGCCCCTTCCCCGTGCGGCACGACCGTCGCCGGGCAGAACCTGATGGACGCCGGCGAGGCGTTCAGCCAGGAACCCGACCGCCTGGTCGTCTTCGCCGGTCGCGCCCGGGATCTGGAGACCTTTCTGCACAAGGCGCGCCCCGGGCTCCAGATGATCGCGGACGACGACGCCTCCAGTCTGGTGGCCCTGCGATCCGACAACGGCGGTCTCGACCGCCGGGATTTCCGGTACGTGTCCTTCGCTTACGGTGGCGCGGGGGCCGAGCGCCAGATCTACGATGTCTTCGCCCAGCGGCTCGGGAACCAGAAGCTCAAGCCGGAGGTCGACGGGCATGCCGCTTTCGGGTACGGCGCGGTGGACGCCTTTCTCGGGGCGGCCCGGAAGATCACCGGCAACCGGCTGGACCTGAACCCGTCCCTGCTCACCGCCGAGCTCCAGCGATCCGCGGTCATCGGCGACGATCCGACCGGGCGGATCCGGGCGCAGGGCACCAGCGGCATCTGCATCCTGAGGGCGACCAGCAACTTCCGCATCACCCAGGACCGGCTGTCACCCCCGGAGAGCTGTGCTCCGTCGGTCCCGGAGAGCCAACCGTAGAGCGACTGATCGGGTGAGTCACCCGGCGCTTCCTGTTCCCCTCCGGGTGACGGCCGACTGAGCAGCCATGTGCGTGAAGACGGCGGGTGATCGGTACCCATGGTGCTGACCGCGAGTGCGGTGCCGGCGATCCTGGTGCTCGGGCTCCTGGTGCGGCTCCGGCCCGTCGTCGCCGGCCGGGAGGTTCGGTTCCAGCGCTTCCTGCTGGCCGGTCCCCTGGTGATCGCCGCGAGCGCACTGATCGCCGCGGGCCTGGACCTCGAACCGGACCTCGGGCCGGACCTGGTCCCGCCGGGAACGGGCAGCCTGGTCTTCACCCTGGGCGCCGGGCTGGCCGGTGCGCTGGTCTACCACGGCGTGATTCTCTGGATGCAGGCCCGCACCGGCACCGTGGCCAGCACCGAGAACCTGATCACGGCGGGCGCCGGGCTGATCCTGATGGCGATCGGCAACCTGGTCACCGGCCGGATCCTCGACACCCCGTCCGGTCTCGGGTTCTGGCAGCTCCAGGGCAATCTGCTGGTCTTCGGGACGACCGTGATCGCGTTCGGCTCGGCGGTCTGGATCACACCGCTGTCCGGGCTCCTGCGGGACCGGCGGATGTGGCTGTCCCTCCTGGCCCTGACCGGCTTCCTGGTCCCCGCCGCGGCCGGCCTGCTGATGGCCGGTCAGCAATCCCCGGCTCTCCGGCTGGTCTGGCTGCTGGCCGCGACCATCCTCACCCTCGCCCCGCTCGCCCCGGTCTCCACCGAGCCCGGCCCGGCCGTGCCGCTGAGTCAGTCGTCCATCTTCGGTGCGCTGCTGGTCATCTTCGCCGGGATCGTCACCCTGGCCGTGCAGGTCGTCCTGCACAACGGGGCCGACCGCCCGGTGCTGGTCCTGGTGCTGGCCGGGGTGCTGCTGGCCGGGCACCGGATGATCGGGGTGGTGGGTCAGCTGACCCAGCTGGGCCAGACCCGGCGCGAGGCCCTCACCGACGAGCTCACCGGCGTCGCCAACCGGCGCTCGCTGCTGGCCGCGGTGGAGACCGTGGTCACCGAGCGCCGGCCCGCGGCCCTGATGATCATCGACCTGGACCGGTTCAAGGAGGTCAACGACAAGTACGGGCACATCGCCGGGGACGCGGTGCTGCGCCACGTCTCGGCCGCCTTCGGCCGGGAGCTGCCGGCGCACGCCCTGCTCGCCCGTCTCGGCGGCGACGAGTTCGCCGTGCTGGTGGAGGACCTCTCCCTGGTGACGGCCGTCGGGCTGGCCCGGCGTCTGGTCTCGGCGATGGGCCCGCTGGAGGACGAGGGCCGGGTGCTCGAGGTCGGGGCCAGCATCGGGGTGGCCGTGCTGGACGGCGGGACCCGGGCCGGCAGCGACCTGCTGCGCCGGGCCGACGTCGCGATGTACCAGGCCAAGACCTCGGGGACCGGGGTGCACGCCTACGACCGGGCCTTCGACGCGGCCGCCCAGCAGCGCCGGGCACTGACCGAGGATCTCCAGGAAGCGTTGCTGGAGCGCGACTCCGGGCAGATCGTGGTGTTCTTCCAGCCGCAGGTGGACGTGCACACCGGGCTGGTGGCCGGGGCCGAGGCCCTGGTCCGCTGGAAGCACCCGCGGCTGGGCCTGCTCACCCCCGACCGGTTCCTGCAGCTGGTCGAGGACAACGGCCTGATGGGCACCCTGACCCTGCGGGTGATGGAACTGGTGGCGATCCACAGCGCGCAGTGGCGGGCGGCCGGGCACGACCTGCGGGTCTCGCTGAACCTGTCGGCGACCTGCCTGACCGATCCCCGGCTGCTTCCGACGATCGACGAGGTGCTGCTCGGCGGCGGGATCCAGCCGCAGGACCTGCTGCTCGAGGTGACCGAGACCTCGCTGATGACCAACCCGGACGAGGCCCTGGCCACGATGCGGGCGATCACCGCGCGCGGGGTGGGCCTGAGCATCGACGACTACGGCACCGGCTACTCGTCGCTGAGCTACATGAACGTGCTGCCGGCCAGCGAGCTGAAGATCGACCGGTCGTTCACCGCCCGGCTGGGGCACGACCCGCGCACGGCCGCGATCGTGGCCGGGACCGCCGAGCTGGCCCACCGTCTCGGGATGCGCCTGGTGGCGGAGGGAACCGAGGACGAGGACGCGCTGCGGCGGGTGCGGGAACTGGGGTGCGACATCAGCCAGGGCTACCTGCACAGTCGGCCGCTGCCCCCCGAGAACTTCCGGCAGTGGCTGGCCGACCACAATTCGGCCCAGAAGATCAGTGCAGCAACCGAACTCAGTGATTCAACCGGGCTCAGTGATTCAACCGAACTCAATGATTCAACGGAGCTCAGTGCATCATCGAGCGGGTGATCACGGCGGCCAGGACGGCCGGCAGTGCCCCGAACCGGCGGCGCGGGGCCGGTTCGGCGTGTGGGGTCTCGATCGGGACGGCCGTGGTCAGGTCCAGCCGCAAGAGCGTGAACTCGCCGGCGAAGCCGCCGCTGGCCCCCACCTCGAGCTGCCATTGCGGGTGTTCCATCTGCTTGGTCAGCCACTGCACGTCCACGTCGAGGGCGAGCGCGACGTCGTGGATACTGGCGCTACCGCCCATCTCGAGCAGGGCGTTGTGCACGTCGGCGGGTGTGCAGCCGTTCTCCTGCACCGACCGGCGGGCCTGCGGGGCCCGGTCGTGGGCGGCCGCCTCGGCCTCGGTGAGGTATTCGACCACGCACAGGGTGTCGCCCTTCTCGTGCGCCCAGCCGATGTGCGAGATCAGGACGTCCTTGCCGAGCTGCTGTTTGGCGCGGGCGCGGGCCTGGTCATTGTTCTTGACCGAGTTCTTGCCCGCGTAGGGATAAGTCACCGTTTCCATGACGGCTCCTCCGCTCTCCGATGAGGGGGAAAGATTTTGGACCCCGTCGACCGTCCGGCCGGGGTTGTTAGCCGGTTCAAGTAGCGGTTTGGTAACAGAGATGTCCGGTCATCCGATCGTGCGCAGTGGGCGGGCCGACCCTAGGCTGACCCATACGTGGCGCAGTCGGACCCAGGCTCGCGATCACGAAGGGGCCTGAGCCCCCACTGAAGCGGGAGCACCGCATGAGTTCCTCCGAACCGTCTTACCCCACTGCCGCCGGAGCCCCCGAGACCCCCCTCCGGGAGTCGCCGGCCAAGCGGCCCCGCACCGTGCTGGCGGGTCCTTACGGGCATCCGTTCCACCCCATCCTGGTGACCGTCCCGATCGGCGCCTGGGTCTCGGTGCTCGTGTTCGACATCGCCTCCCGGGTCAGCAACGACTACGGGTCCGCGCTGGCGCGGGGCTCGTTCCTGCTGCTGTGCATCGGCCTCGTGACCGCCCTGCTGGCAGCGGTGTTCGGAACGATGGACCTGATGGGTATCCCCTCCCGGACGCCGGCGGCCTCGACCGCCCTCACCCACATGGCCCTCAACACCCTCGTTCTGGTGGTCATGGCGATCAGCGCACTGGTGCGTCAGGATCAGGGACTGGACGAGGTGCGAACCCTCCCCCTGGTCCTGACCGTGATCGGCCTGCTTCTCCTGGGTGGCTCCGGGTTCCTCGGTGGCAAACTCTCGTACCACTACGGCGTCCGGGTCGCGGCCGAGAAGGACCAGATCTCCGGCTACACCCGCCGGCCGGACCCGGTGGATCCGGGCCCCGGAGCAACCTCCGACGGTGACGTCCCGTCCCGCCGCCATTGACGCCTCATCGGACCGGACCGATTTCACCGACGGGCCGGTCCCGGTCGCCGGGAGTCTCCACCAGCGTCCCCAATTGATAGGAGAGCCCGGCCAGCTCGTTCGCGGTGCGCTGGGTGTCCCCCGCCGTGGCCTGGTGCTCCCGGGTGGTGTCGGCCATCGCCGAGATGGCCGCGTCGGTCTGCTCCACCGCCATCGACTGCTGGCTGGTCGACATCTGGATCTGCCGGGCCGCGTCCATCGTGCTGGTGACCAGGGCGACGATCTCCTCGAAGCTTTCCACCGCCTGCCCGACCAGCGAGGAGCCGGACCCGACGACGGCCGAGGCCTCCTGGCTGACCCGGCGGGTGTCCTCGACCGCGGCCGCCACCGAGGCCACCAGCTCGCCGATCTCCCGGGTCGAGCCGCCGACCCGGTCGGCCAGCGCCCGGATCTCGTCGGCCAGGGCGGCGAAGCGGGTGGCCCCGGCCCCCGCCCCGGCGGCCTCGATGCTCGCGTTGATCGCCACGATGTTGGTCAGTTCGGCCAGTTCGGAGACGATCTCGACGACCCCGCTGATCTGCCGGGCCTTCTGGGTCAGGTCGTGCATGTGCTGGTCCACCGAACCGGAGTGCTCGCGGATCCGCTCCATCGACGATTGGGTGGCCAGCACCACGTCCCGACCGTGCCGCCCGGCGTCCGCGGTCTGCCCGGCCGTGGCCACCACGTCCTGCGCACCCTCGGCGATCCGCCGGGACTCGGTCAGCATCTCCTTCACCGTGGTCGAGATCTCTGCCGCCGAACTGGCCTGCTCGCTGGCCCCCTCGGCCTGTTTCCGGGCACTGCTGAGCAGATCTCCGGAGGAAGCCTGCACCGACCGGACCGCGGACATCACCCGGCCCCGGACCTGACGGACGACGAGCGAGGCCACCACCGCCGAGCCGATCAGGATCACTACGAAGGCGATGATCACCAGGCGCACCCCCCGGTCGGCGGTCCGGGTGGCCGCCGCCTCCCGGTCCCGGACCTGCATCTGCAGGTAGGTGAAGAGGTTGTCCATCGCGGTGTTGGTGGTGACCCGCTGAGTGTTGATCGTCTCCCACGCGGTCACGATCTTGGCCGCCGAGGCGCCGTCCTGCTTCAGCTGGACCGGCTTCTTGTCCAGCTTGACGAAGTTCGCCTGGAGCGCGGCGACCTGGTCGACCAGCTCGCGGCCGCGCGCGGTGTCCACCGTGTCGCGCAGCCGGCCCAGCTGGTCGTCGAACTTCTGGTCCCAGCCGTACTGCTCGTTCAGGTACCCGCTCTGGCCCGAGAGCAGGTAGGCCCGGTTCGCGGCCGCCCGGGCGTCCCGGATGTCGACCAGGGTGCGGGCCTCGAGCACCAGCGCCGTGTCGTGCTCGATCACCCGGTCCTTGCGCGCGACCACCTGGTGCAGGCCGGTCAGGGCGAGCACGGCCATCCCCAGGGTGAGGGCCAGCACCAGGGCGAACGAGGTGAACACGCTCGCCGTGATCGTCCACGACCGACGTCCCCGCACCCTGACCACGACCGACCCCCATCAGACCCGGCCCGCGCCAGGTCACTCGGATGGAGTCGTCGGCACCCCGGGAAAGCGGCTTGACCCCCGAACCCGGTTCGTGATCAGGCGCTCCCCGGACCGAGAGGGCATGATCACGAACTGGACGGGCGGTGCTCAGATCTCGATCGTGCGCTCCAGGACGGCCAGCTTGTGCCGGGCCAGGGCCAGGTTGGCGCGGCGCTTGTCCAGCGCCATGTAGAGGAACAGACCGGTGCCGGTCGGGCCCTGGATCAGCCGGATCAGGTGGTACTGGGTGTCCAGGGTGATCAGGATGTCCTCGATCGACTCGCGCAGCCGCAGCGACTCCATGGTGCGCAGCTTGGCCCGGACGATCTCGGTGTTGCCCGCGGCCGCGACCTCAAGATCCAGCGTCGGGCTCCCGCCGGCCTGACCGAGCGTCATGCCGCTGGTGTAGTCGACCAGCGCGACGCCGATGGCGCCGTCGATCTGCATGGCTTCCTTGAGGACGATTTCGATGGTGGACACGTGGTTCCCTCCGCACAGACAGGATCAGCTTCTGTGCTCACGGTGACTCCTCGTGTGCGGTCTGCGTAGGGACTTTGGTCCCTTCATCGCTGCCGTCACGCTGCGCACCCACCCGTGCGGAGGTCCTCAGATCTGCAGGGTGCCCTGCAGCTCGGCCAGCTTGTGCCGGGCCAGGGCCAGGTTCGCCCGCTGCTTGTCCAGCGCCAGGTAGAGGAACAGGCCGACCCCGTTGGGGCCGCCGATCAGCCGGATCAGGTGGTACTGGGTGGTGAGGGTGAGGAGGATGTCCTGAATCCCCTCGCTCAGCCCCAGCGACTGCATCGTGCGCATCTCGGCGCGCACCACCTCGGTGTTGCCCGCCGCGGCCACCTCCATGTCCAGGCCCATCCCGCCGGCCTGGCCGAGCGTCATCCCGCTGGTGTAGTCGACCAGGGCGACACCGATGGCGCCGTCGATCTGCATGGCTTCCTTCAGGACGGTGTCCAGGTTGCTCACGGGTGCGCTTCCTTTCGGCCACGTGGATCTCACCGTGTTCTCGGCTTTCCGGGGCCGCACCTGTATCTCGTGATCATGCAGTTCTTGGTGGTCCGAACTGCATGATCACGAATGGGGGACGCTGTCCGCGAGCGTTTGGGGGGCCCTACCGGGTCCAGGCGCCGCGTTCGTACTGCGGCGGCCAGGCGACGTCGTCGCCCAGTTCGAACGCCGCGCGCAGCGGCCAGCTCGGCTCAAGCAGCAGCGCCCGGGCCAGCAGCACCGCGTCCGCAGAGCCCTCGGCGAGGATCTGCTCGGCCTGCTTCGGCTCGGTGATCAGACCGACCGCGGACGTCGGCAGGCCGCTGACCTCCTTGATCTTGCGGGCGAAGGGCACCTGGTAGCCGGGACCGAGGGTGATCTTCTGGTCGGCGTGGTTGCCGCCGCTGGAGACGTCCACCAGGTCGACCCCGTGGTCCTTCAGCACGGCGGACACCTCGGCCACCTCCTCGACCTCGAGGCCGTCGGTGACCCAGTCGGTGGCGCTGACCCGGACCAGCAGCGGGGTGGAGTCCGGGATGGCGGTGCGCACCTCGTCCACGATCTCGAGCAGCAACCGGGACCGGCCGGCCAGGTCGCCGCCGTAGGCGTCCGTGCGCAGGTTGCTCACCGGGGAGAGGAACTGGTGCAGCAGGTAGCCGTGGGCCGCGTGGATCTCGATCACCTCGAACCCGGCCGAAAGCGCCCGGCGGGCCGCGTCCGCCCAGGCCAGGACCAGGGCCGGGATGTCCTCGAGGGGGATCGCGGCGGGTACGTCGTAGCGGCCGAAGGCGGCCTCCGACGGCGCCACGGTCTTCCAGCCGCCCTCACTGACCGGCACCGAGCCCTTGCCCTTCCAGGGGGCGTAGGTGGACGCCTTGCGCCCGGCGTGAGCCAGCTGGATCGCCGGCACCGAGCCCTGCTCACGGATGAACCGGGTGATCCGCTCGTAGTCGGCGGCCTGCTCGTCGTTCCAGATCCCGGCGTCGTCCGGAGAGATCCGGCCCTCCTCGACGACCGCGGTCGCCTCCTGGATCACCATGCCCGCCCCGCCGCGGGCCAGGCTGCCCAGATGTACGAGGTGCCAGTCCGACGGGTGGCCGTAGCGGCTGGAGTACTGGCACATGGGGGCGACCCAGGCGCGGTTCTTCACGGTCACGCCGCGTAGCGTGAGAGGGGAGAAGAGAAGGCTCATGCGGGCATGAACCCCGAACACCCGGTCTGCCTTCCCGATCACGGTGTGACACATGCCGAAAAGGGGGGACGACCGAAGCCGTCCCCCCTTCAGCGGGCCCGGATCAGATCCTGAAGCGGCCTACCAGCTCGTTCAGCCCGCCGGCCACCTGGGCCAGCTCGCTGGTCGCGCGCTGGGCCTCGGCGATCCCGGCGCTGGAGGACTGGGCGGAGTGCGAGACCCCGTCCACGTCGGTGGAGATCCGCGAGGCCGCCCGGGCGGTCTCGTCGATGCTCCGGGCGATCTCCGAGGTGACCGCGGTCTGCTCCTCGACCGCCGAGGCGATCGTGGTCTGGTAGGAGTTCACGTCCTCGATGGTCCGGCTGATCTGGCTGATCGCCTCGACCGCGGCGCGGGTGTCGGCCTGGATCGTCTCCACCCGGTGCCCGATGTCCTCGGTCGCCCGGGCGGTCTCCTGCGCAAGCTGCTTGACCTCCTCGGCGACCACCGCGAAGCCCTTACCGGCCTCCCCGGCCCGGGCCGCCTCGATCGTCGCGTTCAGCGCCAGCAGGTTGGTCTGCTCGGCGATCGAGGTGATCACCTTGACCACGTTGCCGATCTCCTCGCTGGAGGCGCCCAGCTTGCCGACCGTCTCGGTGGCCCTGGCCGCCTCGGTCGCGGCCCCGGCGGCCACCCGCACGGCCTCGTTCGAGGAGCGCGAGATCTCCAGGATGCTGCTGCTCATCTCCTCGGTGCCGGCCGCCACGGTCTGCACGTTGCCGGAGACCTGGGAGCTGGTCGCACTCAGGCTCATCGCCTGGGCGCTGGTCTCCTCGGAGTTCAGCGCCACCTGGGCGGAGACCGCGGTCAGCTCCTCGGCGCTGCCGGCCAGGGTGGTCGAGCTGGTCCGGATGTCCTCCATCGCGGCCCGCAGCGACGAGCTGGCCCGGTTCAGCGCGCCGGCCATCTGGCCGACCTCGTCGTGGTTGCTGACCACCACGGTCCGGGTCAGGTCACCGTCGGCCAGGGCGACCAGGCCGTCCCGCACCCGGCTCACGGTGGAGACGATCATCCGGGCCAGCCACCAGCCGAAGGCGACCATCAGCAGGATGCCGATCGCGATGATGATCCAGGACTGGACGATCTGCTTGTGGGCGTGGTCCTTGGCCGACTTGGCCTGGGCGGCCATGTCCGCGACCGCGTTGTCCGCGATGGTGTTCAGCATGTCCCGGACCTTGTCGGCCTGGGTGCCGAAGTCGCCGACGATGAGGGCCCCGAGGCGGAGGTACTGGGCTCCGGTGAGGTTGTTCCGGGTGGCCAGGGGCGCGATCGTATCGGTGTAGAGCTGCTTGACCTTTTCCAGCTGCACGCGGTCCGCCGCCAGGGTGGCCGCGTCCTCGCTGTCCAGACCGGTGGCGGCCAGCTTGTCGAAGTCGGCGTACACGGAGGCGAAGCTGGCGGTCACCGCGTTCTGCGCGGTCACTCCGGCGGTGCCGTCCGTGAGCGCGGCGATCAGAATGTTACGGCGCAGCCCGGCGAACTCGGACCGGGCGACCAGAGCCTCCTGCACCCGCTTGGCGGTGACGTCGACGATCTGGTTGCTGCTGGTCTCCACCGAGTTGACCGCCCGCTGCCCGATCACCCCGATGCCCACGCTGAGCAGGGCGGCCACGATGATCAGGCTGAAGATCTTCTTCAACAGGCTGAGGTTGCCGAACAACGCGGCGGGCGACTTCGAGGTGCGGGGAGTTGGCGTGAGCTCAACTGCGGCAGACAATGGACGTCCTCCTGGAGGGTGTCTCGTCTCCCGCCGCAGTTTCTTCGCGGCATCATGACGGACCGGTTGACGGGTGTCAGCCATTCCGTCGTCACTGGGTGCCACCGAGTAAGCACTGCGTCACCCCCTCACCCGGCCGGGCTATCGAAATCGGGCCCTTTCTGAGCGATGGGCCGCCGCCCGCCTCAGGCGCTGCCGGAGTCACCGCCCCGGTCCGGCCGCAGGTGCCGACGCGAACCCTCGACCTCGGCCAGCTCGTCCTCGTCCAGCTTCCGGGTGTCACGCAGCGGTACATAGGGCTCGGCCCCCCGAGGCAGGCCGTCGTTCTCCGCCCGGGCCCGCTCCAGCTCGGCGTTGAACTCGGCCCCGAGCAGGATGACCAGGTTCGAGATCCACATCCAGATCAGGAAGATCACGATCCCGGCGAACGTGCCGTAGGTCTTGTCGTAGCTGGAGAAGTTGGAGACGTAGAACCCGAACCCGGCCGAGGCGATCAGCCAGAGCACGACCGCGAGCATCCCGCCCGGGGAGACCCACTTGAAGCCCTGCTTGGCGTTCGGTGCCGCCCAGTACAGGATCGCCAGCTCCAGCATCATGATCAGCACCAGCACCGGCCATTTGGCGATGCTCCAGGCGGTGATCGCCGCATCGCCGAGACCGAGGAGGTCACCGGCCTTCTGCGCGAGCGGTCCGGTGAAGACCACGATCACCGCGGCCAGGATCAGCAGCACCAGCATGACCAGGGTGGTCAGCAGCCGGGTGGGCAGGGTCTTCCAGATCGGCCGGCCCTCGGGGATGTCGTAGACCACGTTCGAGGCCCGCATGAAGGCCGCCACGTAGCCGGAGGACGACCACAGGGCTGTGGCCAAGCCCAGAATGAAGGCGAAACTGGCCGATGAGGGCTTGTCCCCGACGGAGTGCAGGATGCTCGTCAGGGTGTCGTTGAAGGATCCGGGCACGACGTCGCCGAGATTCTTCTCGACCGAGGCAATGGTTTCCGGACCCATGAACCCGAGGATCGAGATCAGCACCAGCAGCGCCGGGAACAGCGCCTGCACCCCGTAATAGGTCAGGGCGGCGGCGGAATCGCTCAGGTTGTCGTCCGAGAACTCCTTGGCCGCGCCCTTGAGCACCCGCAGCCAGGAACGCTTGGGCAGCTGCGTCGGGCTCTCCGCCGGGTTCTCCTCCGGCAGCTCGTCGGTGGCCGGATCTTCGGGTTTGCGCTTGGTTCCCCACATGCCGTCACCGTGCCACGGGGTTTCGCGTCATGCCGGTCGAGAGGGCACCCTACCTGCTGGTATGCGCTGCTTTGAGAAAGCGGGCCAGGTTCCGACGAGTCCCCACCCGCTCCGCAAAGTGACCTAGGTCACTCGAACTTTTCGCCCTCGGCCGAGCATCTCACTTGATGTCCGGCCGACCGGCCCGGGCACCGAAAATCCCGAAAGGCAGACCGCAATGGGCGCCGCACTTCGCCGCAACATCCCGGCCATCACCGCCGCCGGTCTGGTCGCCGTGACCGCGGCGGCCGTCTCCGTGCTCGGGGTCGACTTCGCCCAGGCCGCCGCGAAGCCGGCCGTCGCCCCCACCAGTTCCCCGGCCCCGTCCGGCGACGGGCTGAAGTACCTGCCGATCAAGGAGGTTTTCGGCACCCCGGTCGGCCCCTGCGACGAGGACGGCACCACGATCAAGATGGCGAACTGCTTCCTGATGAAGGTGGTGCGCACCGACCAGAAGATCGACGCACTGCAGAAACAGCGCTTCAATCAGGCCAAGACCACCGACGCCCGCAAAACTGTCCTGAAGGACGACGCCACCTGGCTGAAGCACCGCCGGGCCGAGGTCCGGAAGGTCGACACCGGCGGCACCCTGGACACCGTCCTCCAGGCGCAGAAGACCCTGGAGCTGAGCGAGCAGCGACTCAACGCACTGGACTAGTTCCAGGCGTCCCGTCCCGTTCGTCCCTCAGGCCTTGGACTCCAGACGTCCCCGCTCGTCCTCCCAGCCCGCCGCCAGCGTCCACAATTGGGGATCGATACCCAGCGCACTACGCAGGTAAGCCACACTCGCCCGCTGCAGAAGCGCCACCCGGTCGGGGCTTTCGTCGGTGGTCTCGGTCGCGGCATAGCCGGTGATCCCGCCCAGCGAGTGCTCCCCGCCGAACAGCGTCAGCAGGCCCTGAGCGCCCGGGCTCAGCCGGTACACATCGGTGAACCAGTCCGGACCACGGGTCGCCGTGAGCATGGACTGGTCGTGATCGCCCCACACCACCAGCGTGGGCGTGGTCAGCGCAGAGAAGTCCGGGCTCATGAACGGGAAGTTCTCGGCCGCGAACGGGGCCAGGTCCTTTCCGCCTTCACCGGTGGCCGCGAGAAGCAGCCCGGCCTTGACCCGCGGGTCCGAGAAGTCCTCCCCCGGCTTGCCTTCCGCGTCGAGGACCCGCGCCCCGAGCAGCGTTCCCGCGGTCTGCGCGCCCCAGGAGTGCCCGGCGAGCGCGATCTTTTCGGTATCCACCCGCTCGGCCAGACCGGGAACGGCGGCGAGCAGGGTGTCGAGGTGATTGAGGACGCTGGTGAGGTCGTCGATCCTCAGCCGCCAGATTTCGGGATAGCGGGGGTCGTCGGGGGTGACGGCCAGGGTGCGCGAGTCGAGGTGGGTGGGCTGGATGACGACGAACCCGTGCTCGGCCCAGAAGCGGGCCAGCGGGTCGTAGCCGTCCATCGACTGGCCGAACCCATGCGAGAACACGATCACCGGCAGATCGCCGCCGGTGGTCGGTGCGCTCACCCGAACCTGCAGGTCAGTGCCCCGCTCGGGAGCGCTCAGGACGATTGGGCGAACGGAGACGATCGGGGTGGGGACGCCGGGGGCGGGGAACTCGGGCATGCGGACATTCCTCTCGGGCAGCAGGCGGAACCAACCGGAACCGCGTTCCGCAAACATACGGAACATGGTTCCGATTAGGCAACCCGAAGTCACTCTCCCGACCGAGATCGTCCTACCTAAGCCGGTCGAGCGTGATCTCCAGGCCCGCCGTGACCCTGAGCTCATCTCCCGTGGCCAGCAGGTCGAGCAACGCACCCCGCAGCGCAGACAGAACCGCGGTACGAAGGGCGACGTTCTCCGGGTCGGACTGCCGAGCGGTCAGGAACGCCAGCCAATCCACCACCGTCTGCTCGGCGAAACCGACCCAGGGGCCGTCCTTCTCAACCAGCGACCGGGTGTAGGCCTCGGACCAAAAGGTGACCAGCGAGCGGTGGCCGGGATCGCGGAGCCAGCCCCAGACCGTCCGGGCGGTGGCGATCAGATCCTCCTCGGGCAGGGACTCCAGCAACCGCACCTCGTCCCGCCGGGCCCGCGCCAGCAGCGCCTTGACCAGGCCGTCCTTGCTCTCGAAGAGGAAGAGCAGGACGCGCGGACTGGATCCGATCGCCGCGGCCAGAGGGCGCAGCGAGAGGTCGGTCAGACCGTGCTCCTGAACATAGGCGTGGGCCAGGTCGAGCAACTGTTCCTTGCGACTCTCGGGCATCCGGCTAGTATTGACTGAAACACTCGTTTCAGTCAGGTCAGGAGCGGCATCATGATTCGGGAGCTGGGAAGGCCGGGCGATCTGGGCTGGGTGGTCAAGGCGCACGGAGAGCTGTACGCCCACGAATTCGGGTGGGACAGCAGCTTTGAGGCACTGGTAGCCCGGATCGTGGCCGACTACGCCGAACAGCGTGATCCGCGGCGGGAGAACGCGTGGATTGCGGAGCTCGATGGGGAAAGGGTCGGGTGCGTCTTTTGTGTGGATGCCCGCGAAACAGAGGGCGACGGTGGAACTGCGGTGCTGCGGATCCTCCTCGTCGACCCGGCCGGGCGAGGTACCGGCCTGGGCGGCCAACTGGTCGATAGGTGCCTGGAGTTCGCCCGCGGGGCCGGGTACGCCCAGATGCGCCTGTGGACGAACGACCCTCTGGTCGCGGCCCGGAAGATCTATCTGGCCCGGGGTTTCACCCTGGTCGACGAATCACCGCACCACAGCTTCGGGGTCGACCTGATCGGGCAGACCTACCTGCTGAAGTTCTAGATTATCCTGAAATTCTAAGCCCCGCCGAAGCTTTAAGCCCGGAGTACCTGCCCCAGCCGCTCGCGACGGCGCACCGAGGACTCCACCGCCACCACCGCGATCAGGGCGATGAGCAGCAGGAGCAGAGGGACGTAGGTGGTGGGCGGCACGACCAGGGCCGGATCCTGCGGCTGGTCCTGGAGCACGCGTAGGGAGAGCAGGCCGATCGCCCGCTGGGCCAGGATCCAGCCCAGCGCCCAGCCGAAGACACCGCCGATCAGGGCCACCGGCAGCAGTTCGCCGACCGTCATCCAGCGGGTCTCGGTCTGGGTCAGCCCGAGAGTGCGCAGTCTGGCCTGGGTCTCGCCGCGGTCCGGAGCGCTGGCGGCGGCTCCGATCACCAGCGCCAGCACGGCGAGCAGGGTCAGGATCACCGCCGCGGTGAGGGCCAGGTCGCGCAGACCGTCGGACAGCACTTCCGGCATCGGGCGGATCGTGTCCGGGTCCAGGCCGGCCGGTGGCTTCTGTCCGGAGGTGGCCCGCACGGCCAGCGCGAAGACGCCCAGCGCGGTGGAAGTTACGAGCAGGATCACCGGCAGCGGACGACCCGCGCTGGCGGCGGCTCGGCTGGCTGCCAGAATCGGCAGGCTGCCGTCCAGGCGGCCGGCTGCGCGGAGGAATCCTTGCAGCACAATGGGAATGAGGCGGATCAGGAGCACTCCCCCGGTGATCGCAACCAGAGTGGGGGCGAGCGCGGGCAGCAAACTGGCGCCGACTCCGTCCCCAGTCGTGACTCCCCGCTGGGCAAGAGCGACGTACGCGCCCACGGTGGCCAGCACCAGGAGCACCTCAACGGCGATCCGGCGCAGGTGACGCGTGATGCGAAGGTTGCGACGGGCGGAACGGTTGGCGGGTTGCGCTTTTCGGGATGTTGCCTGAGCCGACCAGAGGACGCCGAACCCGGGTCCGGCGATCACGGCCACCCCGATGACGGGGAGGGACCAGGCGAGCGACACTCCCCCGGCCAGCCACCCGGCCAGGAGCAACCCGGCCGCGCCGGCCAGGAGCGCGAGAAGCACCGACTCCACGGCCAGTTCGATGGCGATACCGGGCAGGCTGGCACCCCGCCGCCGGGTGGTGACCAGGACGGACGCCCGGCGCCGGGTCAGGAGCTCGGCGGTCTGCAGCAGGGCCAGGGCCAGGGCGATCAGGACGGCCGCCAGCAGCACGGTGGCCAGGGCGGTGGCGACCGCGATCTGGCCGAGAACCCGCTGCAGCACGGTGTTCAGGACGGTGTTGAATTCCAGCGGCGATCCGTCCGGCTGGCTGCCCGAGGTGCCCTTGAGCGCGGTCAAGGAGCTGATCACCTGTGGCGCGGTGGCCCGGGTCAGCAGTTCCGGTCGCGGCCGGATCCGGATGGCGACCAGCGTTTCCTGCGGGTCGAGGGCGAGCCGGCCATCCGGCAGCGAGTCCTCGGACATCAGCACGGAGAGCGAACTCGTGGTGATCCCGCGGGTGTCGGTCAGGACCCGAGGCTTCAACAGGGTCGGTTCGGCCCCCCACACCGCGTTCCCCGGATCCTGCGGCCGGAAGATCCCGGACACGACCATCTCGATCCGGGGGGTGGTCTGGGTCTTGGCCACAATCGTGGCGCCGGTCCGGACCCCGAGCAGCTTCGCCGTCGCTTCGGAAAGGGCGACCTGAACCGGCCAGGGGTCAGCGCTGGTCCGCTCATCTCCCGGGTGCGCGGCGGGACTGCGGCCGGTCAGATAGACCACCGGAACACCGAGCCCAGGGTCGGCCATGGAATCGGCGTAGATCATCTGCACGCTGCGACCCGAAACCGTGCCCGAGGTGATGTCCAGATCGGTGCTCCGGACCTCGGTGACCGGTGCGTTGTAGATCGACCTGAGCGTGGGGTCGAGCTTGGCCCAGGCCCGCTCGGCGTTGGTGTTGGCCAAGTCCGCCGAATCCGGCATCCGGGGGCGCGGCAGGTACGGGGCTTCGGGATCGAACGGAGCCCCGACCGTGAGGTCGGCCGACGATCCGGCCGCCACTACGGCATCGGTGACCGCAGCGTCGGCCTTGTCCTCGATCAGGGGCGGCACGGCGGCCGCGATCAGCACCGCGACCAGCACGACGAGGGCGGTCAGGAGCAGCGGGCCGCGGTCGGCGCGGGCCCGGCCCCGGATGCTCGGGAGATGAAGCGCGGGCAGTCTCACCCGGCCTACCCGACTCAACCGACCCATTCGATCCACCCGGCTCATCGGGCGGCCCGCCGGGCCCGGACGTCCCCGGATCGCACCTGGATTCCGCTGACCACCCGGATCACGATCAGCGCGGCCACCAGGAGCCCTCCGAGCAGCAGGATCTCGTTCCCCCAGGGCCATTCGGCCAGCGCCGCCGGGACCGGCTCGGCGCCCAGGTCGGACCGCACCAGCAGGGGCCCGACCAGCACGGTGGCTAGGGCCCCGACCGCGGCACCGGCGATCAGCAGCAGCCCGAGAAGGCCACCGTGCTGAGCCAGCAGGAGGCCGGTCACCGTGCGCCGGTCCAGGCCGAGCGCCCGCAGCCGGGTCACCTCCATCGCCCGCACCCGCAGGTCGGAGACCACGTGCATGATCAGGCCGCCCAGGGCCAGTAGCAGGGTGGCCGGGATCAGCATGATCAGCGCGGCCGGCAGACCGACCCGCAACGGGCCCCGTCGGTCCTGCTGGTAGACCTCGTCCCGGGTGGTCACCACGCCCAGACCCAGGTTCTGGGCCTTCTGCTCAGCGTCCGACGGTTGCGGGCCGCCCACCCACCAGGCGTTCCCGAGGGTCGTCCAGTCGTCCTGGGCGACCAGGGTCCGGTTCAGCGTGCCGATGTCGGCCAGCATTGTGGCCTGCCCGGGCGCGGACGGGATGTCCGGCACGACCGAGGCCACCTCGACCTGGACGGTGGAGGAGCCGACCTGGACGTCCATCTGCTTTCCGGGCTGTGCTCCGAGAACATCGGCGAACTGCTGGGACACGGCCACCGGGATCGCACCCGGCGGGTCGAAACCGGTCAGGCCGATCTCGGCGGGTGCATAGCTCAGGTCGTTCAGCGGTACCAGGGCCGAAATGCTGAGGACCGCGTCCGTCCCCTTCCGCCGGACCCCGCCCTGGACATCGGTCACCCGGGCCCCGCTGGCCTGATTCAGCGTCGTCGCCCTCCATCCCCCCACGTCCTGGCGGACTCCGGGGAACCGGAAGGTCAGGCCGGCCGTGGCATATCCGGTCGCTTCGCCGAGCGGGGGCGCGGTGGCCGGGTCGAACTGCAGATCGAAGACCGCCATCACCACCCGCGCTCCGGTCGGCAGGGGCCCACAACCACGCACCTCGTGCTCCTTGCCGTCCAGCTCGAGCTTGGGCAGATCGCAGAAGGTCTGCAGACCGTCCGCATCCTCGATGGTCAGCCTCGGGATTGCCTGGAGGGCAGGCCCTTCGGAAGTACTCCCCTGCGCGGTCAGGGCCAGCTCCCCATCGGTCGCGGACTGGATGCCGGTGACCGCCTTCTTCGGCGCCAGCCGAGCACCCACCTGCTCCCAGGTCAGGCCGTCCGGAAGTCTTCCTCGCAAGAGGGTTCCGGCATCCCGGGTGTCCAGCGCGACCAGGTGCGGCGCCTCCCCGGAACCTCCGAGGTACTGCCCCACCGGCACGTTCTGCTGCAGCACCCTTGAGACGGTTCCCCCGGTCGCCGCGGCCAGGGCCTGCCCCTGCCCGGACTGGACCGACCCGGACAGCTTCACCGCGAGATCGGTGCCGACACTCAGATCGGCCTGATCGGCCTGTGACTGCTGCCAGGTCGCAGCGAAGGCCAGCCCGAAGGTGCCGGAGGCCGAGGCCAGCACCAGCAGCAGGGCGGCGGCCACCGCCTGCGGTCGGCGGGCGGCCTCGAACGCCGCCAGCGGCAGCACCAATCGGGTGGAGCGGCGGCCCAGACGGTCGGCCAGCCGCAGCGGCAGGGCGGTCAGCCGGACCATCAGCGCGGCCCCGGCCAAGAGGAACAGGCCGGGCGCCAGGATCCGCACCAGATCCACGCCGGACTCGGCCGCGGGCTGGACCCTGAGCTGCCAATAGCCCACTCCGGCCAGGACCAGGAGGGCCAGGTCGGCGCCGGAACGGACGAGCAGGCCGGGACCTTCGCGGCCGGACGGGAGAGCGGCCGGGTCGGTCTGCACGGCCGGCAGCAGCAGGACGGTGGCCAGCCCCAGGGCCCCGGCCAGGAGCACCAGCACCTGGGTGAGGTTCACCCCCGGGGCAGCGGCCAGACCGGCGTCGGAAAGGGCGGGCAGATGGGTGAGCGCGGAATGGCCGAACGAGGAGGCCGGCACGGCGATCACCGCCGCGATCAGGGCCAGGCCGAGGGCCTCCCCGGCGGCCAGGGTGATCAGCTGGGCCCGGCTCGCGCCGAGCGCCGAGAACAGCGCGGTCTGGGTGGTGCGGGACCGGATCACCAGACGCCCGGCCAGGGCCAGCGCCGCCGCCGTGAGCAGGGTGCCGAGCAGCACCACGACCAGCACGGTGGACCGGGTCACGGCCGCCTGGGTGTGCGCCCGGGCCAGGGTGAACGGCAGGTCCGAGGCCACCCGCTCGTTCTTGACCAGATCACCCAGGGCCGCGTCCAGACGTCTGTCCGCGGTACTGGTCCGCGCCTCGACGGCGTCCAGGTGGGTTCCGGTCAGACGGCCCGAATCCGGGTTCAGGTCGGGGTTGGCGTCCACCTGGAGCCGGTCGAGCATCACGCCGGTCCCCCAGAGCGTGGGCAGGTCGACCAGGAACGGCCCGAAGCCGCGGAACGGGTAGGGGAAACCCAGCTGCAAGGACCCCTGGAAACCGGCGGCCTGCAGCGGGTCCCGGTCCCAGCCCGCGTGCGGCAGCGGGGCGACCACGCCGGTGACCAGCAGATCGAGACTCTCCACCGGGTCCCGGTCACCGGTCGAGATCTGCTTGCCCAGGTGGACCCGGCTGCCCGGCTTCAGCTTCAGGGCCTTGGCGGTGGATTCCAGCACGACGGTCTGGACCGGGCCCGTGGTCTGCCGGGGCCAGGTTCCCTCGACCAGCCGGGCCGCCTTGCTCAGGTCGCCCAGGCCGCTCAGGTACCCGACCTGGGGCTGCCCGCCGTAGCCCTCGAGCATCCGCATGGTGCTGGAGACCCGGGTCTGGAGCGTGGGCGGGCCGAGCGGCGACAGCGAGTCCCGCAGCAGCTCCTCGGTGATCGCGGTGGCCTTCGCGCCGTTCGCGGACTCGATGTCGCTGAGGTAGGCGACGACCTCCGCGTCCTCCGGCGTGACCCGGGACATCCCGATGGTGAGCGCGCTGTCGGCCGAGACGGTGAGCAGCCGGGCCGAGACGCCGAGCAGGGTCGCCCCCACGGCGACGACCGCGACGACCGCGGCCAGCAACGGCCAGGAGGCACCGGCCCGGCGGACCAGGAGCCGGATCATCCCGCAGCCACTTCCGGGGCATCCTCGGCGATCCGGCCGTCGGAGATCCGCACCACCCGATCGGCCAGGCGCATCATCACCTCGTCGTGGGTGGAGATCAGCGCGGTGACCCCCTCGGACTCGACCACGCCCCGCAGGAGAGCCATCACCGAAAGCCCGGTCTCGGCGTCCAATTGTCCGGTCGGCTCGTCCGCCACCAGCAGCCGCGGGGAAGCGGCCAGCGCCCGGGCAATCGCCACCCGCTGCTGCTGCCCACCGGAAAGCTCGTCCGGACGCTGGTCGGCATGATCGGCCAGCCCCACGAGTTCGAGCAACAGCGCTACCCGGCTCTCCCGCTCGGCGCGCGGAGTACGGCGCATCCGCAGCGGCACCCCGATGTTCTCAGCAGCGGTGAGAACCGGCACCAGCCCGAAAGTCTGGAATACGTAGGCCACGCTGTCCCGCCGCAACCGGCTGCGCCCGGCCTCGTCCAGCCCGGTCACCTCCGTGCCGTCGACGAAAACCGTCCCGCTGTCCGGCGAATCGAGACCACCGACCATGTTCAGCAACGTGGTCTTACCCGACCCGGACCGACCAACCAGCGCCACCATCGTCCCGGCCTCGACATCGAAGGTGATGTCCTTCAACGCATGGACGACCCCCGCACCGCTGTCGTACGTGCGGCTGACTCCCCGCAGGCGGAGCATCGGTTCCCCGCTCACGCCTGCTCCTCCCCCACGCGCTCAGGATTAGCAATCTGCCCAAGACCATCGGGACGGACGCTGACGTGGTCACCTTCCAGCGCCAACCGCACCCGCCGGGTCAGGTTCAGCGCCTCCCGGTAGTCCTTCGGCACCTGGACCCGGCCCGCCCGGTCCATCACCGCGTACTCCTCGTGCACCACCTCGTCGTCCCCGTTCTCCGCCGTCGAGGTGCGCCGCAGAACCTCGCTGCTGGTGCGGCCGTCCCGGATCGCCACCGTCCGCTCGACCTGCCCGCTCACGTCCGGGTCATGGGTGACCACCACGATCGTCACCCCGAGTTCCCGGTTCACTTCCCGCAGCACCCCGAACACCTGGGCCGAGGTCTGGGTGTCCAGCTCACCGGTGGGCTCGTCGGCCAGCAGCACCTTCGGCTGGTTGGCCAGGGCGACCGCGATCGCCACGCGCATCTGCTCGCCACCCGACATCTGCCCGGGCCGGCGATCCCGGCAGTGCGCGACCCCGACCGATTCCAGCAGCGATTCGACTCGCTGCGCACGTTCTTTGCCCGGCACCCGGGCCAGGGTCATCGGCAGGTCGACCACCTGCGCCGCAGTCAGGTAGGGCACCAGGTTCTGCGCGGTCTGCTGCCGCACGTACCCCACGGTGTGCCGCCGGTACTTCACCCGGTCACGCGCCGACAGATCGAGCAGGTCCCAGCCGGCCACCCGCGCCTTCCCCGCCGTGGGCGCGTCGATCCCGGCCAGCAGCGACAGCAGGGTCGACTTCCCCGACCCGGACGCCCCGACCAGAGCGATCATCTCGCCCGCGTTCACCAGCAGGTCGAGCCCCTGCAGGGCCTGCACCTCGATCGAGCCGGTCTGGTAGATCCGGACCAGGCTGTCGCAGACGATCAGCGCGTCCTGCCCGAACACCTCCGGACCACGCACCGTCGCCGAGCCCACCTCAGGCACCCGATTCCCTCTCCACGCCGAGCAGGACGAACCGCTGCCCGCACCGGACGGTTAGGGGCATTTACTGGGCGAAGTCGTACCGCAGGCGCTTCCGCCCGTCAATGGGAGCAGGTCACAGCCGTTTTCATCGATCACGGACGCGTAACGGTGAATCATCCGGACCGGCCGGGGCAAGCCACCCGTCCGGCCCAGTCCGCCCGTGGCCCGACGCCAGAACTGTCGGTGGCCGGCCCTAGGGTGAACTGCATCTGAATCAGCCGTTTGGGGAGGCGGAGATGACGACGTACATCCTGGTTCCGGGGGCTTGGCACGGCGGCTGGTGGTGGCAGCCGGTGGTGCAGCAGCTCGAGGCCGCCGGCCACCGGGCCATCCCGATGACCTTGGCCGGGCTCGGTGAGCAGGAGGTCCTCACCGAGCGGGCGATCAACCTGGACACCCACGTCCATCAGGTGCTGGCCGCCGCCGAGCCCGAGGGCGAAGGGCTGGTGCTGGTCGGGCACAGCTACGGCGGCTCGGTGATCAACCAGGTGGCCGACCTGATCCCGCAACGGGTGGCCGCCCTGGTACACCTCGACTCGGATCTGCTGGAAGACGGCGAGAGCTGCTACAGCTTCACCACGGAAGAGAACCGCGCCTACTTCCTCGATGCGGTGACCTCGGACGGCCTGGGCGTGGCGCCCCTGCCCTTCTTCGACCAACGCGCCCGTCCGCATCCGCTGGCCACCCTGCTGCAGAAGGCCCACTTGGCCGGCCGCTGGAAATCGGTGCCGGTGAGGCACTTCGTCGCTGCCTTGGAGACTCCGGGCGGCTTCAGGCTCCGGAGAGCATGCGCCGGGTGCGTAACGATCCTTCGTGGCGCTACCAGGAATGGCCGGTGCGGCACAACCTCCTGGCGGAAGGTCCGGAGCGAATCCTGGAGCTCCTCAGCCACCTCTGAAAATTCCATTCACGCCGTCACGATTCCGTGCAACACATAGGCTGATCCACACGTCATCCCGCACGAAAAGCCGACTCGGACGGTCGGCCCAGAATCGCCCACGGAGGGGTCGCCCAGCGTCATGCCAGACTCGCAGACGATCTTCATCGCGGTCGGGTCGACCGGGTTCCTGGTCCTGCTCCTCAGCGTTGTGCTGGGTGAGATCGGTGGGCACGGCGAAATTGGTGGGCACGCCGAAGTTGGCGGGCACGGCGGGGATCTCGGTGGGCACGGCGGCGACCTCAGTGGGCAGGCCGGGGAAGCCGGTGGCCACGGCGGCGAGCTCGGTGGGCACGCTGGGGAAGTCGGCGGCTCAATAGGGGACGCCGACGGGCACCTGGGCGATGTTGGCGGCCCCAGTGGGGATGCCGTTGGGCACGCAGGAGACGTCGGCGGACAGCCCAGCGACCTCGGACACACGGCCGCGAGTGGTGCTGCGTATGGTTCGGAGGCCGGCCCAGCGGCACAGGGGGTGCCGGAGGGCTCGGCCGGCCTGGACGCGCCCACCTGGCGCAGCATTCGCGTGCTGGCCGTTTCCCTGGTCGGGTTCGGTGCCGCCGGGTTCATCGCCACATCCTCCGGCGTGCCCGCTCTCCTGGCCTGGCCGGTGGCCGCCGCCGGCTTCCTTGCAGTCGGGGCCGCCGCCTACCGCTTCATCCTGAAACCGCTGGCCGCGCAACAGTACAACTCCATGACCAGTCGCTACGGCTGGATCGGGCGCACCGGCGTGGTGACCCTCGACATCCTTCCCTACGGCACCGGTCAGGTGACCTTCCACGATCGGCAGGGAGCGCGGATCACCCAGACCGCGTCCTCCGACCTGGCCGAAGGCATCCCCAAAGGCAATGCCGTGACCATCACGGATCTCAACCCGGGCGGAGTCGTTGTGCACCGCAGCGCCTTCTCGGACTGATCCCCATCCTTTCTTACCCGATCCCGGAACCGAATAACCCCGAACAGGAACCCTTTTCATGAACGATATCTCCCCCGCTGTCTACGCGGTCGTCGCGGTGGTCGCCGCCTTCCTGCTGCTGACGATCCTTTACGCCCGCAACTACGTAAAGGTGCCGCCGAACATGGTGGCCGTGTTCACCGGGCGCGGCCGGCCCAAGATCGTGCGGGGCGGGGCCCGGTTCCGGGTGCCGGTGCTCGAGCGGGTCGACTTCATGAGCCTGGAGCCGTTCAACATCCAGGTCAGCATCGGGAACGCGATCTCCAGCAACGGGGTCGGGATCGCCGTCGACGTGGTCGCGCTGATCCGCTTCGGCTCCACCGACGAGGCGATCGAGACCGGCACCCAGCGCTTCCTCACCGCCAACCGGGAAGAGCTGCGGGGCCAGCTCACCGAGATCATCGCGGGCAACATGCGGGCGATCTGCGCCAAGATGACGGTCGAGGACCTGAACAGCAACCGCGACCAGCTGACCCGCGGGGTGGCCGAGGAGGCCGGGGCTGCACTGGCCACGATCGGCATGGAACTGGACGTGCTGACGATCCAGGACGTGCGCGACCGCAACGGCTACATCGAGGCGCTCGGGCGCAAGCGGATCGCCGAGGTCCGGCGGGACGCGGAGGTCGGCGAGGCCCAGGCCCGGCGGGACGCGCGGATCGCCGCCGCGGAGGCCGACCAGCAGGGCCGCACGGCCGAGGCGAAGTCGCAGGAGGCGATCGCCGAGGCGCAGCGGGCCCTGTCGATGAAGCAGGCGGAGATCGACACCGAGGTCAAGGCCGCCCAGGCGCGGGCCGCCCAGGCCGGTCCACTGGCCGAGCGCGAGGCCGAGCGGGCCGTCGTCCTGGCCGCGGTGGACACCGAAAGGCAGCGCACCGAGCGACAGATCTCGGTCGAGGAGCAGCGCGCGGCCCAGCGGCGCCAGGCTCTGGAAGCCGACGTGATCGCCCCCGCCGAGGCCGAGCGGGAGGCGGCCTCGAGGCGGGCCGAGGGCCAGAAGGCGGTCACCATCGCCAACGCCGAGGCTGAGGCACGGCGCCGGGAACTGGCGGGTGACGCCGACCTGAAGGCCCGGACCGCCGGCGCGACCGCCTTCCAGCGTGAAGGTGAGGCCCAGGCCGAAGTGGAGAAGGCACGGCTGCTGGCCCAGGCCGAGGGTCAGCGACAGACGTTGCTCGCCGAGGCGGAGGGTCAGAAGGAACTGGCGGCAGCGTTGAGCGCGTTCAACGACGAGGCAGCCCGGCTCCGGGTCCTCCCCGACCTGATCGCGATCCTGCCCCAACTGGCCCGCGAGGTGGCAGCGCCGATGGGCAACATCAACAACCTGACCGTGCTGAGCAACGGCGGACAGGACGGCAACGACGCCCTGTCGAAGGTGGCCGGCTCAGTGCCCGCGCTGCTGCTGCAGGTGCTCGAGACGGCCAAGGCCGGCGGACTGGACCTGGGGCAGCTGCTGGGCAGCATCGACCCCGCAAAGCCCCAGTCACCCCCGAATAACCGGTCCTGATCTCGGCGGAGGCCGGCGTTCTTACCGCTTCCAAGCGGTAAGAACGCCGGCCTTCTCGCTGCTGAACTACGTTTTCCACTAGCAGTTCCCACCCCAGAACATCCCTCCGCCACCATCGCATCCTCTCCGGCAGCCCGCTCTGTCTCAGATTGTCGGTGGCGCGCCGTATGATGGTCCCATCGCGAAAATGATCGCGAAACCTGTTGGGGGAAGGGGGTTCCAGGGATGAGCGCATTGAGTTCGGGCGACCTGCTGGACTCCCTCCCCGGAACAGTGGTGGAGGACGTCGCGGGTTTCCTGCGACGCACCGGTCTTCCCTCGACCGCGGGATGCCCAACCGCGCAGGGATTCCCATGGCCAGTGGTCGACGGGGTCGAGTGGATGCTGCGACGGGCGAAGGCCTCCCAGGTCGCCTCCTGGGCCACGATGGTCCACGCCGCCATGGCAAGTGAGACCGGCAACGGCGACTCCGCCAGCGATTCCGAATCCGACCGCGACTACGCCAGAGCATCCGCCAGCAGCGGCAACTCCGCCAGCGGCTGCGGCGGCAACTCTGCCAGCGGCAGCGGCAGCAACTCTGCCAGCGGCAGCAACTCTGCCAGCGGCAGCAACTCTGCCAGCGGCAGCGGCAGCGGCAGCGGCAGCGGCAGCGGCAGCGGCAGCGGCAGCGGCAGCGGCAGCGGCGACAATAACGACCACTGGGCCGACGACGGTGAAGAAGGCGACCTGAGGCAGCGAACGGTCAAGCTGGTCGCCGACCGCCTGGCCGTGGACTTCACCCAGACCCCGCAGCGCACCACCAGTGACCTGCAGGCCGCCCTCTGCCTGACCGATCACCTCCCCAAGGTCTTCGCCCTCTTCGAACAGGGCCGCTTGGACTGGGAACGATCCCGCCTGATCGCCACCCGCCTACTGAACCCGCCCTCCTCAGTCCCGGACTTCACCCCCGGCTGCCCGCAGTGGCGAATCATCGAGGCCGCCCTCGCCATCCAGGCCCCCAGCCTCGCCCGGCCCCGCCTTAACCGGCTCCTGACCACCCTGCTGATGAACCTCGCTCCCGCCGGAGCCCACGAGGCAGCCCGGGCCCGCCGCCGAGTCTGGGTCGAACCCCTCGAAGACGGCATGGCCCTCTTCGGCGCCATCGTGCCCGCCGATACTGCCCAATACATTCTCGGCGTCCTCGAAGCCATGGCCGACGCCTGCCGCGACCAGGCCACCGCTGACGGCACCCCCGACCCTCGCACCCACATGCAACGCTGCGTCGATGCCCTGACCGCCCTCTTCACCGCCCTGGGCGAGGGCGCGGACATCCCCATCGTCCCAACCCCCACCAACCCAGACGCCGACTCAAGCTCCGATAGTTCAGACGGCAGCACGGGCGGGGCAAACCCAACGCCCGGGAGTGCAAAGCCGAGCGCCCACCGCAACACCGACGCCGACGCCGACGCCCACAACAACAACGGCACACGGACCAATTCAGCCACCAACACTGGCAACCCGGCCCCCCGCAACGGCACTGGCGCCCGCACCGACACCAGTGCCTCCGCCAGTGCCTCCGCCGGTGCCTCCGCCGGTGCCTCCGCCCAACCCGCCCAACCCGCCCAACCC
>JODP01000019.1 GCA_000719025.1 Kineosporia aurantiaca JCM 3230 | reverse complement strand
CCACCGCCCACCGCCCACCGCCCAGCGCCCACCGCCCAGCGCCCAGCGCCCAGCGCCCAGCGCCCAGCGCCCAGCGCCCAGCGCCCAGGATCATGCGCCCACACTCCCGTGATCATGGACTTTTCACTCAAGGCACGACTCCATGATCACGGGGAACTTTCTCCATGATCACGGGGAAACTTCTCCATGATCACGAGAGAAGTTGTGCATGATCACGGGGGCGGTTGTGCATGATCACCAGAGGGTGGGAGGGGCGAAGCGGTGGTCGAGGGTGCGGAATTCGTCGAGGCCGATCAGGTCGGTGAAGCCGGCGAAGTCGAGGTCGGGGTGGGCCGGGACGCCGTCCACGATCGAACGGTAGGTCTGCCGGAGCGCCGAGGCCGCAGCGAGCAGCCCGGTGATCGGCAGGATGACGACCGAGAATCCGCTGTCGGCAAGCCATTTCAGGGTGACCGGCGCGGTCTTGCCGCCTTCGACCCAGTTGAACAGCAGAGGGACGCCCGGTAGGTCGCCGGGGATGGCGGCGATCTGGGCCTGATCGCCGGGGGCCTCGACGAACAGGACGTCCGCGCCGGCCTCGGCGTAGAGCTTGGCCCGGCGGATCGCCTCGTCGTAGCCGTCGGTGGCGACCGCGTCGGTGCGGGCGATGATGACGAGGTCGTCGTTGCGCCGGGCCGCCACCGCGGCCTCGATCTTGCGGGCCATCTCCGCGGCCGGGATCAGCGTCTTGCCGTCCATGTGCCCGCAGCGCTTGGGAAAGAGCTGGTCCTCCAGCTGGATCGCGGAGACTCCGGCCGCCCCGTAGGTCTGCACCGTGCGGATCACGTTGATCGCCGAGCCGTACCCCGTGTCCGCGTCCGCGATCAGCGGGACGTCGATCACCTCGGCCATGGCGCGGGCGGACTCGGCCATCTCGCTCAGCCCCAGCAGACCGACGTCCGGGCGGCCCAATCGGCTGGCCGCGACGCCGAATCCGGTCATGTAGACGGCCTGGGCCCCGGCCTGCTCGGCCATCCGGGCGCTGAGCGCGTCGTAGGCGCCGAGGGCGACGACCAGTGAGCCGGAGGCAAGGTGCTGACGGAGGAGCGCGGGGCCGTCCGTCGGTGGGCGCAGGAGATCAGCCATGCCTCATTCTGCGCCGCGGCGCGTAGCCGTCGTCCTCTGGGTACCGGCGCAGGAAGGCGGCTCCGACCCGGGCGCGACGCTCGACCCGCACCCCGGCGACCAGGTAGAAGAGCACCAGCGGGATCAGGAACAGCCGCCACGGACTGGGGTTGATCAGCGAGGCGCCGATCTGGAACATGAACAGAGCGGTGACGAACACGATCAGGGCCCGGCGCGACCGCAGGCCCAGGGCCACGATGCGCAGGGCCTGGAGCCGGTTCTCGTCCTCCAGCGCACCGGGCGGGGGATCCTGCAGTAGCCGAAGCGCCTCCCGGTCCGGCACCACCTCCTTGATCACACCGGCAGCGCGGCGGCGCTCGGCCAGCCCGATGGAGTTGCGGTACAGCATGATTCCGGCCGGCAGGACCAGGGCGAGCCCGACCAGCTCCACCACCAGACCGATCCAATCCCAAATGCCCGTTTCATCCACGCAGGCAGCTCATCGCAGGCGGCGGGCCCCCGCAAGCGCACGTGATCAGGCCGAGAACAGCTCCAGCCGACTGCGCACCCGCCGCTCCAGGAAACTGCCCAGCACCCGGTCGAACACCGCGTTGTCATCGCCCGCGACCATGTGATGCGCCCCTTCCACGCCGAAGAACTCGGCGTGCGGCACCAGCTCCAGGAAGCGCCGGGCGTCGGCCAGGCTGAGCACGTCCGAAGCGCCCCCGCGCACCAGAAGGGTGGGCACCCGCAACGAGGACGAGGCCGCGCCGAGCCGGAGCGCGTCGATCTTCGGATCGCGCTGCACCGCGTGCTCGGTCGGGGCTCGCATCACTGCCGGATCCCAGTGCCAGAAGAACCTTCCGTCCCGTTCCCGCACGTTCTTGCGCAGGCCCTCCAGACTCTTCGGGCGGGGCCGGTGCGGCAGGTACGCCGAGATCGCGTCGGCGACCTCCTCCAGGCTGGCGAAACCCTCCGGGCGGGAGGTCATGAAGGCGCGGATCCGGCCCGCGCCGGACGACTGCAGGAACGGCGAGACATCGACCAGGACCAGGCCGAGGGCCAGGTCCGGCTGCAGGCCGAGGGCGGCCAGGGCGGCGATCCCGCCCATCGAGGCGCCGACCAGGACCGGGGCCCGGCCGAGGTGGCGGGTGATCGCGACGACGTCGCCGGCCAGCCGGTCGGTGCCGTAGAAGTGGTCCGGCGACCAGTCGCTGTCGCCGTGCCCGCGCAGATCCACCGAGACCGTGTACCAGCCCGCCCGGGCCAGGTCGCGGCCGGTGGAACGCCAGGAGTGCCGGGTCTGGCCGCCGCCGTGCAGCAGCACCACCGGCGGATCGGCCGGGTCGCCCCAATGGTCGGCCGCGAGGGTGACGTCACCGGCCGGGATCTTCAGGTCGCTGGACACCCCGTCCACCCTAGGCAGCCGGGGCCCGGCCGGAACCCTTGCGCCCGTGGTGAAGGACACAGCTGTAGCTCAGCCACCGGCGTTCCGATGATCTCTCCGAGATGAACCGCCTGCTGCTGATGCTGACCTGGGGGCTGCTCGCGCTGTACGCGGGCGGCCTCGGCCTGCGCACCGACAGCGACCACTTCAGCCTGGTGCTGGACGGCCTGATCGGCGGCAGCACCCAGGTGGTGGCGGCCGCCCTGGCCTGGAGCAACCTGCGCGGGGCGGGCCGGCGGCGGCCCGAGATCGGGGCGATGGCCGCCGGGCTGACCGTCTTCTCCCTCAGCAACGTGCTCTACCTGGTGCTCTACGACCGTGGGGTGGTCTACGACTTCCCCGGGCCGCCGGACTACGGCTTCGCCGCCTTCTACCCCATCGCCGTCGTCGCCCTGGGTCTGGCCGCCCACCGGGAGATCGACCACCGCTCCGGACCGGACGTCTGGATGGACAGCGTGCTCGGCGTGCTCGGTTCCGGCGCGGTGCTGGCCGTGGTGCTGGACAGCGTGCTGGTCCACGCCTCGGGCAATCCCCTGGGCGCCAGCGTCGCCCTGTTCTACCCGCTCTGCGACCTGTTCCTGGCCGCCCTGGTGGTCGGGGTGATGGCTGTCCAGGGCCGGCGGCTGCGACCGTACTGGGTGCTCCTGCTGGCCGGGCTGGCCGCGTTCATCGTCATCGACGTCATCTCCGCGCTCTCCCTGATCACCGATTCCTACGTCGTGGGTGGGGTGACCGACGCCCTCTGGTGCCTGGGGATCGCGCTGATGGCGACCTGGACGACGGCCCGGCCCCGCCCAGCGCCCGAGGCCGAGCAGCACGACCCGGCGCTGTTCCTGCCCGGGCTGGCCACCGTGGCCGGGCTCGGGGTGCTGGTAGTGGCCGCGCTCAACGCCGACAGCCAGCGCGTCTCCCGGCTCGCCCTGACCCTGGCCGTCCTCACCCAGCTGGCCGCGGGCGTCCGTACCGGATACGCGTTCCGGCAATTGCGCCGACTGGCCGATCTGCGCCGCCAGGCCACCACCGACGACCTGACCGGCCTGGCCAATCGCCGGGCCTTCTATGCCGACGCCGAGGTCCGCCTGCGCCAGCTGGCCGCCCGGCCCTGCGCCCTGCTGCTGCTCGACCTGGACCGGTTCAAGGAGGTCAACGACAGCCTCGGGCACCAGGTCGGCGATCAGCTCCTGGTCGAGATCAGCCGGCGGCTGAGCGCGGCCGCACCGCCCGGCCACCGGCTGGCCCGGCTCGGCGGGGACGAGTTCGCGATGCTGGTCGACGACGTGGACGCGGCGGCCGCCGAGCACCTGGCGACCGATCTGCGGGCCGAGATCGCCCGGCCCTGCATGCTGGAGGGCATCGCGGTGCGCACCGACGCCAGCATCGGCCTGGTCCTCGCCCCGGAGCACGGCACCACTCTCAGCCTGCTGCTGCGCCGCGCCGACATCGCGATGTACCAGGCCAAGCAGGCGCGCCGGGGGCATCAGCTGTACTCCGGCGAGAGCGACGACTCCGGGCCGATGCGCCTGCGGCTGCTGCAGGAGCTGCACACCGCCCTGGACCAGGGTCAGCTGCTGCTGCACTACCAGCCCAAGCTGAATCTGCGCACGGGCGAGGTAAATTCGGTGGAGGCCCTGGTCCGCTGGATGCATCCGCAGCGCGGTCTGCTCTACCCCGACGCCTTTCTCAGCCTGGCCGAGGACGCCGGCATGATGCGCCGGCTCAGCCAGTCCGTTCTGGAGGAGGCACTGGACCAGGCCGTGCTCTGGCGGGCCGGCGACCACCCGCTGGCGATCGCGGTGAACCTTTCCGCGAGTTCACTGGTGGACGCCGAGCTGCCGCAGGAGATCGCCCGGATGCTGGCGGCCCGGGGGCTGCCTCCGGAGGTGCTGGAGATCGAGGTCACCGAGGAGTTCCTGATGGCCGACCGGGACCGCACCCGGCACATCCTGGCCCGCCTGCGGGATCTCGGGATCCGGATCGCGGTGGACGATTTCGGGACCGGCTACAGCTCGCTGGCCTACCTGCGCGAGCTGCCGGTGGACGACCTGAAGCTGGACCGTTCCTTCGTGTTCCCGATGGCCGAGGACCCGCGGGCCGCCGCCCTGGTCTTCTCCACCGTCGAGCTGGCCCACAGCCTCGGCCTGACCATGATCGCCGAGGGGGTGGAGGACGAGGCGACGCTGACCGCGCTCACCGAGAACGGATGCGACCTGGCCCAGGGGTATTTCATCTCCCGGCCGGTGGGCGCCCCCGCCCTGGACGCCTGGCTGGCCGAGCGGGCCCAGGCGGAGGCCCAGCCCGCGGGCCGGACCTCCGCCTAGCCGTTACGCCAGCGCGAACTTCTGCGCCGCGGAACCGTTGCAGTCCCAGATCTGCAGCCGGGTGCCGTTGCCGGTGGCCCCCGACGGGGCGTCGATGCACCGGTTCGAGGTCGGGTTCTTCATCGAGCCGTCCGACTGCGCCACCCAGTTCTGGTAGCCGCCGCCGTTGCAGTTCGCCAGCTGCAGCTTGGTGCCCGCCGCCGGGTTACCGCCGGCCACGTCCAGGCACTTGCCCAGGGTGCGCAGGGTCTGGCCGTTCCAGCTCCAGTGCTGGTCCACGGAGGTGGCCTGGCAGTCCCAGAGCTGCACCGCGGTGCCGTCGCTGCCGGTGTCGTCGCCGGCCACGTCCACGCACTTACCGCCCGGGCCCTTGATGTTCTGCCCGGAGATCGTTCCGCCGCCCCCGCCGGAGCCGGAACCCGGGGCCTTGTTGTAGACCGCCACCGAGTCGATCACCAGCTTGCCGCCGGACACCGTGGCCGCGTTCGGCCCGCCGCCGAAGGCGTTCGGGAACCCGCCGCCGATCGCCAGGTCGTAGATGATGAAGAACGGGTGGTCGATCGCGTTGCTCCAGGTGGTCGCGTCCACCTGGTTGGCCTTGATCGTGTAGAAGTTGCTGCCGTCCAGGTAGAACCGCACCTGCTCGGGCGCGGTGGAGCGGTCGATCTCCACGGCGTAGTCGTGGAAGCCGGTCTGGCAGCCGGCGCAGGAGCGCTCACCGGAGCCGATGCCGGTGGACTCGTTGCACGGGCCGCCCGGGTTCACACCGCAGTGGATGGTGCTGAAAAGCGAACTGCGGCCGTTGATGTCCTCCATGATGTCGACCTCGCCCGAGGTCGGCCAGGTGACCCCGGTACGCAGCGGCGCCCCGAGCATCCAGAAGGCGGGCCAGTAACCGGCCCCGTTGGCGGTGCTGACGTTGGGCTGCTGCAGCACGGACTCCATCCGCACCACGCCGCCCGCGGGCGCCCCGAAGGTGGCCGCCTGGGTCTCCACCCGACCCGACGTCCAGCCGCTGGCCGGGTCCGAGCCGCTGTGGTTGGCCTGCAGCACCAGGTGCCCGGAACCGTCGTGGTAGACGTTCGCGGTGCTGTTGGTCATGGTCTCGATCTCGCCGGTGCCGAACGAGCTGCCCGGGCCGGTGTCGTACTTCCACAGGCTCTGGTCCAGGCCCGTGCCGGAGTTCCCGTTGAAGTCGTCGCTCCAGGTCAGGGTGAAGCCGGCGGGAGCCGCGGGGACACTGGCGGAGGCGCTGCCGGAGGCGAGCACGGGGACCAGGAGGGCCGCCCCGAGGGCGAGGACGGCGACCGCTCCGAGGGAGAACGCCGTCCGGCGGGTCTTGGGTTTCGGTGTAGCAGTTTTCCAGGGCATGACGATGTGCCTCCGGGTGTCAGGGGGTCCGGATGGTGAGCAGCCCCGACAGCACGAGTTCAGGTGACCTCATGGAGGGGGCGCGTCAACATATCCAGGGATGCCGGTGCCGGGTAGCCCCGGTCCATCAAGTTTTCGCCAAGCGGGGTTTATCGTTGTGGGATGGAGAGCTTCGAGGCCGCCGGAGGTCGTTTCGACATCACGGCCGCCGAGGCGGTGGTGGCGGCCGTGACCGAGGCGCCGGCCGGCCCGCCGCGGCCGGTGCTGACCGGTTCCGGCCCCGCTCTGCCCGCGCTCGGCCTGGTCCTGCGGGCCGACGGCGAGCAGGTCCGGCTGGAGGGCCGGATCACCAGCCAGCTGCCGGGTTTCGACGGGCCGCTGCACCAGTTCATGATCGGGAGCGACTATGTCGCCCCGGTGGTCGAGGCGCTGGGGCGGCTGTTCGAGGTACCGAAGGACGCCGGCGGCGAGACGATCACGCACGAGGGCGTCAGCGCCTCGGTCACCACCGGGCGCCCGATGATGGACGGCCGCGTCACCGACCGCCTGCTGGCCACCGTACGCCGGGGTGACCTGACTACCCAGGTGCTGACCGGCGTCCTCAAACTTCTGGTCGAAGTGGGGGGCCGACGCGCCGGCGACGGCCCCTACCTGAGCGGGCACCGTTTCCGCCTGGAACTCGCCGGGACCGCCTACCGGCCCGGCGATCCGGTCGAGACCGGGGTGCGACTGGACGATCTCGGTGGGCTGGAGGACGTCGTCGGCCAGTTGCGCGATGTCGCGGACTCCTTTCTGCACCCCGAGGTGATGGCCCGCTGGGGCGCCCGCCGGCCGCAGGGCATCCTGATGTGGGGGCCGCCCGGCACCGGTAAGACCACGCTGGCCCGCGCCCTCGCGAACGAGATCGGCGGCACGCTGAAGGAGGTCCGGAGCAACGACATCCTGGACCGCTGGATGGGTGCCTCCGAGCGCAACATCGCCAAGGTGTTCGCCGAAGCCCGCCGCTACACCACCCCCACCGTGCTGCTGTTCGACGAGTTCGACAGCATCGTCAGCTACACCGGGCGCCCCCAGGGCTCGGCCGACCAGGCGATCAACTCGGTCGCGGGCATCTTCAAGCAGGAGATGAACGATCTGGTCGAGGCCAACCCGAACGTGATCGTGGTGGCCACCACCAACTTCCCCGACCGGGTGGACGAATCGCTCATCCGGTCGGGCCGTTTCGACGTGAAGCTGGCCGTCCCGCTGCCCGGCAACGCGGCCCGGGCCGACATCCTGACCAAGCAGATCCGGGCCCTGGAGCAGCGGCACAGCACGGACGCGTTCCGGTTGTTCGCCGCCGACCTGTCCATTCCCGAGCTGGCCGAGCAGGCGGTCGGGCTGTCCGGGGCCGACCTGGCCGAACTCCTGCGGCGGGCGCAGCTGGAGAAGGCGATGACCGAGGCGCGCGGTGGTGCGGCCGGGCCGATCGCCCAGGAGGACCTGCTGCGGGGGATCGACAACCTGATGCGGGCCAGCGCCTAGACCTGGGGATTCCCGGGTGACTGGACGAACACTGAACGGCGCCCCGCAGCATTCCGCCGACCGGTGGGCGAAATGTACTGTCGTCGGGTGCCCCGCCCTCAGCTCATCGGACGTGACCAGGAACGGTCCCGTCTGGCCGGGCTCCTCGGCAACTCCCCGGCCGGCCCGGTCCTGATCCTGCGGGGTGAGGCCGGGATCGGGAAGACCGCCCTGCTGGCCGACCTGGCCGCGGCGGCCAGCGGCTACCGGGTGCTGCGGGCCGCGGGCGCCGAGGCCGAGCACGACCTGCCGTTCGCCGGGCTGCACCAGCTCCTGCACCCGTTGCTGGCCGACACCGGGCGGCTGGATCCGCAGGACCAGGCCCTGATCGGGGCGGCCTTCAGCGCCGGCCCGGCCCCGGCCGCTCCCCCGGTGATGGCCCTGGGCATCGCCGTGCTGGAACTGCTCACCCTGGTCTCGGCCGGTACTCCCCTGCTGCTGATCGTGGACGACGGGCACTGGCTGGACCCGCAGAGCACTCAGCTGCTGGCGTTCGTGGCCCGTCGCCTGACCGGCTCGAACGTCCGCCTGGTGATCGCGCTGCGGACCGAGGTGGCCTCCCTGCTGGACCGGGCCGGGCTGCCCGAGCTGGTCCTCGACCCGCTCACCGAGCAGGCCGCGGGCCGGCTGCTGGATCAGCACCGGGCCGGTCTGCACCCGCACCACCGCCGAATGATCCTGCAGGCCGCGGCCGGGAACCCGCTGGCCCTGATGGAACTGCCGCGGGCTCCGGCGGCGGATTCGGTGGGCGATTCGGTGGGCACGGTGACGCTGACCCGGCGGCTGGAGCAGGTCTACGGCGGCCGGCTGCGGGAGATGCCCGCCGAAGAGTGCGGGGCACTGCTGCGAGCGGCCCTGGACGGCACCGGATCCGGATCCGGCCGGTACCAGATGCACGACGTCCCCGCTGCGCAGGAGGCAGGTCTGCTGATCGCCGATCCCGCGTCCGGTGAGCTGGTTTTCCGTCATCCCCTGGTCCGCTCGGCCGTCATCCAGAACGCATCTCCGGACGAGCGACGCGCCGCGCACGCCGAGTTGGCCCGTCTGTACGAGGACGAAAGCGATCGTCGGGCAGTTCATTTGGCGGCGGCCACGGTCGAGCCGGACGAAGCGGTGGCCTCGGACCTGGAAGCGGCCGCGGCCTCGGCGACCCGGCGCGGCGGTACGGCGATCGCGGTCACCTGGCTCACCCGGGCCGCCGAACTCAGCCGGGATCCGGCCGAGCGGTCCCGCCGGCTGGCCGAGGCCGCCTATCTGGCCGGGCAGTCCGGCGCGCTGCAACGGGCGCAGGACCTGACCGGGCACGCCGGGGCGGGCGACCCGGCAGCGGTGGTCAACGATGGGTACGTGACCCTGTACCGGGATGGCGACGTCCTCGAGAACCATTGGCGAATAAGCGCTTTGCTCGAGTCCGAGCTCCCCGACCAGCCGCTGACCGAGCGCGCCCTGAACCTGCTGCTGCCGATCAGCCAGTTCGCCGCCGACCCGGCCAAGTGGGCGCTGACCGATGCGCTGATCGACCGCTACGGCGACCAGGCCGGCCCGTCCACCACGATCGCCCGGGATGTCTGGGGCGACGTGCTCACCCGCGGGCACGGGGTGCCCAAACGCATCGCGCACGCCCTGGCCGATCCGGACAAGGTCAAACCGGCTGATGCCGCGCGCCTTCTGGTCTGCGCCTCCTATCTCGGCGTGCTGAACGACCACCGGTCCTTCCTGCGCCGGATGATCGAGCGTGAGAGCGAGTCCGGCGCGGTCACCAACGTGATGGTCACGCTCCAGCTGGTGATGCTCGATCAGGTCGCCACCGGCGCCTGGGAAGAGGCCGAGCGCACCGGTCTTCGAGGGCTGCGGCTGACCAGTGAGCACGGTTATCAGCTGTTCGCCCACACCTATCAGGCCTACCTGGGGTTGCTCGCGGCCCATCGCGGTGATCTCTCCCGAGCCCGGGAACTCCAAGTAATGGTGGACGCTTGGGGGCGCCCTCGCGGGGTGGGTTTCCTGACCGAGTACGCAGAGGTGATCGGGGCCTCCGCCGCCCTCAGCGAAGGCGACTACGAGTCCGCGTACAGCTACCTGTCCGGCATCACCACCCCGGGCACGTTCACCCGTTATTCACAGCACGCCACCCGCACCGTGCTGGATCTGGTCGAGGCGGCCTGGCACACCGGCCGTCACGAGGCCGCCCGGGCGCATGCGCTGGCCGCGCAGGAGGCCCGGCTGGCCGACCTCTCCCCCCGGCTGGGTCTGCTGACCGCGGGCGCCCTGGCGATCACTGCTCCGGCCGATCAGGCGGGTGATCTGTTCACCGCTGCGCTCGCCCGGCCCGCAGCGGCGTCCTGGCCGTTCGAGCAGGCCCGGATCCGCCTCGCCCACGGCGCCTGGTTACGCCGCCTGCGCGATCAGCCCGCGGCCCGGCCGGTGCTCAGCAGCGCCCTGGAGACGTTCGAGAAGCTCGGCGCCGCGGCCTGGGCCGAGCGCACCCGGGCCGAGTTGCGAGCGGCGGGCCGGCCGAGCCGGGTCGACCGGGCCGCGGTCGCCACCCTCACCCCCCAAGAACGGCAGATCGCCGAGATGGCCGCGACCGGCCTGAGCAACCGGGAGATCGGCGCCCGGCTCTACCTGTCCCCCCGGACCGTGGGCGCTCATCTCTACAAGATCTTCCCGAAGCTGGGGATCACCACCCGGGCCTCCTTGCGGGACGCTCTCCAGGGATAAGTCACGACGTAGGTCGATCGACGGATCACCGCCGGTCGGGGTCCGGCGAATGCTGCACCGTATGTTCACACCTTCTCCCGATGGGCGGTTGCGCCTGCAGATCCTCGGGCCCCTGCGGGTGTGGCGGGGCTCGACCGAGATCGCGACCGGCCCACCGCAGCAGGCCCAGCTCCTGGCGCTGCTGCTGGCCCGGGCCGGTCGCCCGATCAGCACCACCGAACTGGTCCACCTGATCTGGGACGAGGCGGCCCCCTCCTCGGCCCGGAACATCCTGCACAAGTACGTGGGCGCGCTGCGGCGCCTGCTGCAACCGGAGATCCGGCCCCGGGCCGGCGGCTCCTACCTGCTGCGCCGGGGGGACGCGTACCTGATCACCGTCGGCCCGGAGGTGGCCGACGTGGTGGCCTTCCGCGAGCTGGTCGCGGCGGCCCGGACGAGCCTCGGCGAGCACCGCCCGGCCGAGGCCTTCGCGCACTACGCAACGGCTCTGGACCTGTGGCAGGGACCGGCCGGGGACGGCCTGGGGTCCGGGCCGAGCGCGATGGCCACCTTCACCGGCCTCGACCGGGAGTTCTTCGACGCCTGCGTCGAGGCCGCCGTTCTCGGCCTGACCCAGGACCGGCCGAAACGCCTGCTGACCGCGCTGCGGCTGGCCGCCTCGTCGGCGCCGCTGAACGAGGAGCTCCAGGCGGCACTGATCCGGGTCCTGGCCGCGGCCGGGCGCCAGGCCGAGGCCCTGGCGGTCTTCGCCTCGGTCCGGGACCGGCTGGTCGAGGAACTCGGCCTGGATCCGGGCGCCGGCCTGATGGCCGCCCACCAGTGGGTCCTCACCCAGTCGCCACCGGCGTCCCCCATCGGCACCGTTGCCGTGCCCCGCCCAGGTACGAGTCCGAGTGCAGGTCCAAGTCCGAGCCCGGTCCGGGTGACCGCGTCCTTGCCGGCGTCCTCAAGCGATCTGGTCGGACGATCGGGTGAGCTCGGGCTGCTTCGCCACGCCGCCGGTAGCACCCTCGCCGGGAACACCGCGCTGGTCGTGATCGAAGGCGAACCCGGCAGCGGCAAGACCCGGCTGCTGGAGGAGATGGCCGCCGAGGCCCGGGCTCACGGCGCCCAAGTACTCTGGGGGTCAGGCTGCGAAGTCGTTGCTGCGCCCACGATGTGGCCCTGGCGACAGGCGCTCGGCGGCTACGCGGACGTGGTCAGCGAAGACGTGGGCGAGGATCTGCTTTTCCGCCTGTACGAGCAGATCGTGGCTCATCTGAAGCAGGTTTCGGCCGAGCAGCCGGTCCTGCTGATCCTCGACGACCTGCAGTGGGCCGACGCGACTTCGCTCAAGGCGTTCGCCCACGTGGCCGCCCGGCTGCCCGACGGCGTGATGCTGGCCGGCGCCCTGCGCGACCGGGCCCCCGTCCCCTCCGCCGAACTGACCCGGACGCTGGCCTGGGTCAGCCGGCAGAACGGGCACGTCCGGATCCGCCTGCACCCGCTGGACCCGGGTGAGGTCGGCGAGCTGGTGCACCGCGAGACCGGCCGTCATCCCCGGCCGGACACGGTTCGGCAGATTCACGCCCGCACCGCCGGAAATCCCTTCCTGACCCTCGAACTCATCCGATCGCCGACCACAGCCGTCCCGTCCTCGGTGCGCGACGTCGTCCAGGCCCGAACCGAAGCTTTGGACGAGCCCTCCCGCCACCTCCTCGAGACCGCCGCCCTGCTGGAGAGCCCGATGGGCGTGCGCCTCCTGGCCCACGCCGCCGACCTCACCGTGCCGACCTGCCTGGACCGGCTGGAACCCCTGCTGGCCGCGGGATTCCTGACCCTCAACGGGCCCGACGCCCATGACATCCCCGCCGAACCCGGACCTGAAGAGCCGTTCCGGGTCTGGTTCGAGCCCGATCTGGTGCGGGAATCGGTGGCCACCACGGTCTCTCCGGGCCGGGCCGGCCGGATCCGGCAGCGGGCGGCCGATGCCCGGGACCATCTCGTCTAGATCCTAGGTCTCGTAGGGGGCATTCGGCCGCTGCTCGACCAGGATCGTGGAGAACGGCAGGCCGGGGTGGGCGGTGGCCCGGGCCGCGAAATCGGCCAGCGCCCGGGGCAACCGCCCGCACCGCTCGACGATCTCGTCGAGCTGGGCGGTCCCGGGCAGATCGGGGCGGGTGCGCAGCCGGCTGACCAGGATCTCCCGGGCGCACCGGAGGCTGGGCCGGCCGATCGCCAGCAGGCCGGCCCCCTCGACCGCGGCCAGGCCGGTCAGCGGCATCCGGCTGGTGACCAGGACCAGGCTCCCGGCCGAGTTCGGGATCAGCGGGCGCACCTGCCGGGTGTCGTAGGCGTTGTCCAGCAGCACGATCATCTTCTGGCCGGCGGTCAGGCTGCGGTACAGGCCGACCCGAGCCTCGACCCGGTCGGGGATGCCGGCGGCGGGACGGCCCAGCGAGAGCAGCAGGGTCTCCAGCGCTTCTCCGGCGGCCACCCCCTTGAGGTCGAGATAGATCTGCCCGTCCGGGTACTCGCCCGAGAGGGCGTGGGCCAGGTGGACGGCCAGGGTCGACTTGCCCACCCCGCCCACGCCGTTGATCCCGACGATCACCGGGCTCGAGCCGGTGGCCCGGCGCAGGTCGTGGATCAGCGCTGATTCCGCCTCCCGGCCAACGAACATCGGCAGATCGGCGGGCAACTGGGCCGGGCGGACCGGTAGCCGGTGCACCTCGGGATCCGGTTCGGCCGCGGTCTCCCGGATCAGGATCTGTCGGCGGGCGGCCCGTAACTCGCCGCCCGGGGCGAGACCGAACTCGTCGTCCAGCCGGCTCCGGACCGCGTCGTAGACGGCCAGAGCGTCGCCGCGGCGCCCGGCCACGTCCAGCAGCTCGACCAGCCGGGCGTGCAGCGGCTCGTTCAGCGGGTCCCAGGCCGCGATCCGGCCCAGCACGCTGGGCAGCCGGCCCGGGTCGCGCCGCTGCACCGCCAGCGTGGCGGCCTCCGTGGCCGCGTCGAAGAGCTCCCGGTTGATCGCCGCGAACTCGGTTGCCGCGGCGATCGATTCGCCCAGGTCCTCGGCGTACCGGCCGCGCCAGCGTTCCAGCCCGAACCGGTAGAGCCGCAGCGCGTGGCCGGCGTCCCCGGCCCGGCGGGCCGCCCCGGCCTGGGCCACCAGCCGGCGGAACCCGGCCAGGTCGACCGTGGCCGGGTCATCGGTGAACTGGTAGCCGCTGCCCTGCCGGAGCAGCCAGGCCCCGTTGCCCCGGGCGGCCAGGTGCGGTTCCAGCAGACGCCGCAGCCCGCCGATGTACTTGTGCACGATGTTCACCGCGCTGGCCGGGGATTCCTCACCCCAAAGCAGGTCGATGATCTCGGTCATCCCGATCGGCTGCCCGGCCCGGGCCAGCAACAGGGCCAGCAGGCAGCGCTGCTGACGCTGACCGACGTCGACCTCGGCCCCGCCGCGCCAGACCCGCAGCGGGCCGAGAACCTGGATCCGCAGCGGAGTTACCGTCGGGCCGTCCACGGTGACGGGGCGAACTGGAGATTCGATGAGCATCTTTCCGCCCTGTTCCTTCTGTGGGGGCCGGCCGAAATCCGGCCCAGTATGCGCACAGATGGAGAATCTCCGGAGCAGGCGTTCATCCGGCGCCGAACTCCCGGGCGACTCCCATTATCACTGTTTCTCCTGGCCGGAAGCCCTTTTCCGGCGGAAACAGGCCCGTCGGCATCTGCCCGCCAGATGGCCACGATCGCTCACCCAGATGCGGATCCGATCAGGTCCCGGGCAAAAGCCGCTGCTACCGGCGCGGTCTCGGACAGCGGAGGCAGGACCAGGCCGACCGGGGCGATCATCCGCACGTCGCGCAGCGGGATCGGGCGCAGCACCGGGGTCCGGTCGCTGCCCACCTGGCCGAGCAGCCGGCCGGGCACGAAGCCCACCCCGATCCCGGTCAGCAGCAGGTCGAAGAGCAGGTTCCAGTCGTCGGCCTCGGCCACGATCCGGCGGTCGATCCCGGCCTCGGCGAACACCGTGTCGGTGAACTGGCGGGCCGCCCAGGTGGGCGGGACCTCGAGGAAGGGCAGGTCCTTCAGATCGGCCAGGGTCACGTCGGCCGCGGCCGCCAGCGGGTGCCCGGCCCGGCCGACCAGCACCAGGGTCTCGGTGACCAGCGGCATCAGCCGCAGCCGGCCGGCCCGGGGGCCGATCGCGGTGATCGCGCAGTCCAGTTCGCCCGCCTCGACCCGTTGCACCAGGGTGATCTCGTCGGCCGCCCGCACCTGCACCTCGATCCCCGGGTGGTCGGCCAGGAACTGCCCGAGGTGCTGGGCGACCGGCACGATGTGCTGGGCGCACCGGGTCAGGCCCAGGCGCAGCTGCCCGGTCAGCACCTCCTGGGTGTCCAGCACCGCCCGCTCGGCCGCGGCCGCCGCCTCCAGGGCCCGCCGGGCCGGGGCGACCAGGGCCTCACCGGCGGCGGTGAGCCGGACCGGGCGGGTGCCCCGGAGGTAGAGGTCGGTGCCGAGTTCCCGCTCGAGCATCTGGATCGAGCTGGACAGCCCGGACTGGACGATCCCCTCGCTGCGCGCGGCCCCGGTGATGCTCCGGATCCGGGCCAGCGCCGCGAAGTGCCTCAGCTGACGTAGTTCCATGGTCCTCGCACTGTGACAAGACCGAGTGGACAGCCACTGCATCGCCACTGGAGCCGGTTCAGCCGCCGAAGAGCCTCCGGAAGGTCTGGGCCCCCTTCGGGAAGGACTTGGTCAGGCTGTGCTCACCCTGCGAGGAGTTGAGGTTGAAGTAGTTGGCGTAGGCCACGTTGTTCGACGGCCGGGTGATGTAGTCGTGCATGAACTCGATGAACAGCGGGTTGTCGGCGCCGCCGCTGTGGTCGTAGCGGTCCCACAGCGCCCATTCCGGCAGCGAGACCGGCTTGCCGTGCTCCTTGGCGAACTCGGTCCAGAAGTTCAGCCCGTGCGGTCCGCCGAAGATCGCCTCGTTCCAGGCCCGGGTCTGGATCTCCTCCTGACAGCCCTGGTCGCACTTCTTCGGGTAGGGGTACACGGTGCCGTCCAGGTCGTAGGCGTCCACCCCGACGTAGTCCACGTACGCGTCCCCGGGGTAGTAGTCCTCGCCCGGGTTCGGGTTGAAGCCGTTGTTCACGTTCCAGTCGAAGGTGAACTTCTGCCCGGGAACGGATCTCATCGCGTCGACGATGCTGCGGTAGAAGGCGATGTACGGCTTCGGATCGTCGGTGCCCCAGGCCCAGGACTCGATGTTCATCTCCCAGCCGACCCGCAGCACGGCCTGCTTCTGGCCGGCCTTGACCAGGTTCTCGCCGAGGGTCACGAAGTACTGGTCGAACTTGCCCTGGCCGCCCTTGGCCAGCAGTTTCTTCTTCAGCTTCGACTGGGCCGGCTCGCCCAGGGGCTCCGGTACCAGCTCGCTCGGCAGCATCGGCACGGCCAGCACCAGCCGGTACCCGCTGCCCTTCCACTCCCTGAGCACGTCGTTGGGATAGGCGATGTCGTTCCAGGTCTGGCGCGGGCCGAAGTCCGTCGCGTAGCTGACCTTCCGGCCCATCCACTTCTCAAAGGCCTTGGTGGACGCCCGGTCGGTGCCGCTGAACACGCCCATCCGGCCGTCCAGCGGCAGTTCCGAGAGGGTCGGGGTGGGCTCGGCCGTCGGCTGCCCCACGGGAGCAGCCGACGGCTCGTCACCCGCCCGGGAATGCCGGAGCCCACCGACCACGATCAGGATCAGCAGGGCCACCACGGTGATCAGGGTGAAGGTCTGACCCCGGCCGAACCGGACCGGGTTTCGATTCACGTTCATCCCAACAGCGTCGCTGTCGGTAGTGGAGGAACTCTTGACCGGCCTCTGACCAAGCGCTGACCAGGACCGGACGCGAATTCAGTCGGGCAGCCGGGCGCTCAGCGTGAGCACCCGGGTGATCTGGGTCGCCCCGAAGTTGTCGTCGCTGATCACCTCGACGGTGTCGGCGTGCTTCCCGGGGACCACGGCCAGGCCCTCGTAGTTGTCCATCAGCGGGTTGGTCTGGGTCTGCTTGGCGGTGGCGCCCAGGGTCGGGCACTTCACCAGGTCGGCCACCAGCTGCTTGGCCAGCAGGCGCTTGGCCGGCACGGTGGCCAGGTCGGCCGCCTTGCTGACGTCGGCCGCGCCCTTGGTGCTGGGAACCGCGTACAGCTTCACCGCGTTACCGGTGGCGGCGGCGAACGAGGCCTCCATCACCAGCAGCGAGTCCTTGCCGTAGGACTGGACCTCGGAGATCCGCTGCCCGGCGTCCGCCTGGTACCCGAACTGCTCCGTAAGCGTCCACTGACCCTTGCGGTTCACGTCGTAGACCAGGAAGCGGTGCAGGGTGGCGTCGGTGTCACCGGAGAGCGCGCCCTCCATCGCCGCGATGATCCGGGTACCCGACCTGGCCAGCGTGAGGCCTTCCAGGGTGGCGTTGGCGGTGGCCTCACCCGCGGGGGCGACGGCGAAGCGGGCGGGGACGGGGAGCGAGGACTTCTGGACGCCGTCGCGGCCGAAGATCCGCACCGAGGGCTCGGTCTCGGAACTGACCACGAAGTCGCCGTTCGGCAGCACGGCCAGGCCCTCGTTGTCGGCGGTGGTGCCGTCGTAGGCGGTGCCGTCCGGCTTGCGCAGCACCAGCGGGTCGCGCACCACCGTGGCGTGCGCCGGGTTCTTCCAGAACCAGATGCGGGCCGGGTCGGTGGCGTGGTTGTCGACGGTCGAGGCCCAGGCGCCGACCCGCTGGTCCCAGGCCAGGTCGGAGAGCCCGCCCACGGTGACATCACCCCGGACCAGCTTGTCCAGGCCGTCGCTGTACGACACCGCCTTGGCCGCGGGGGCGCAGGTGTTGCTGCTCGAACTGCTGCTCGGACTGGCGAACGCGGAGGACGACGACGCGGCCACCACGGGAACGGAAAGGGCCAGGGCGGCCCCGATCGCAACGATTCGGTTCATGGCCGACATGCTGCCCCCTGCGATCCGTCGATATCCGTTCCAAACGGACAAGGATCGGCAATATTCGCCCGTATTTAACCCGTTAGGGCATCCGGCGGGGCCCCGGCCCCGCCGGATCTCACAGCCGGTTCACAGACGAGCCCACCGCGGGGCTCACAACCGGTCGATCAGGCCCTCGAGATCGCGCTCGCCCTCACGGGTCTGGACCCCGGCCGCGAGCTGCCGGTGCGCGAGCTCTACCAGGCCGGTGTTGAACAGCGAGTACAGCGAGGCGTTCTCGACGGCGTAGGCCTCGAGCGGGATGTCCGGCAGCACCGCGTCCACGGTGGTCTTCAGCGCCGCCACGACCTCCGGCCGCACCCGCGCCATCCGTCGTGCCAGCGCGTCCACGAAAGCGTCGATCTCGTCACCCGGGAGCGCGCGGTTCACCAGGCCGTAGCGCTCGGCCAGTTCGGCCCCGACCAGCTGCCCGCCGACCAGCAGCTCCAGGGCCCGGGCGCGGCCGAGCAACCGGGCCAGGTTCACCGTGCCGCCCCCGCCCGGGATGATGTCGAGCAACGACTCGGGCTGAGCCTGGCCGGACCGGCCGATCGCGGCGAACCGCAGGTCCAGGGCCAGCAGGAACTCGTTGCCGGCGCCGCGGGCGAAGCCGGCGATCTTGCCGATGGTGATCTGCGGCAGGCTGCGGACCTCGCGGCTGATCGCCTCCAGGATGTTCAGGCCCTCCGGCACGACGGCCCCGGGGGCGGCCTCGATCGCGGCGCGGGTGGCGGCCGGGAGGGCGTCCGGGTCGGTGAGGTAGGCCATGTCGCCGTGCGCGCTGAAGAACTCCGGGTCCGCGCTCTGGAAGACGATGACGCGAACGGACGCGTCCTGGCGCACCTGATGCACGAATCCGCGCAGGGACGGCACGAGGACGCCGTCCATCAGGTTGAGGGGCGGGTGGTCGAGGGTGACGGTGGCGACGGCGTCCGCCACCACGACGGTGAGGCCGGTCCAGTTGCTGTAGTCCATGCGAAACACCGTAAGGATCAGCAGCTGAGCCACTCAATGCCCGAAAGACTCGATCTATTGATCGTCTGTCTCAACCAGCGTCCCCAGGTAGAATCCCACCCATGGACCCACTCGCCGACGCCCTGGCCATCTCGGGGGTCAAGGGGGCTCTGAGCACGCGGGTCGAGGCCGGCGGGCACTGGTCGGTCGTCCTGGACGACTACCCGGGAGCGGCCCTGCACGCCGTGACCGCGGGCAGTACCTGGCTGACGGTTTCGGGCCGCGAGCCGGTCGAGCTGTCCAGCGGCGACGTCGTCCTGCTCCCGGCCGGTACGGCCCACCGCCTGGGCAGCGAACCCGGGTCGCGAGGCGATCAGGCGACCGCCCGCGGGCGCGGGTCGGGCGAGGTGATCCGGCTCGGGCCGGCGCCCGCAACCACGCGCATCGTGACCATCCACTACGACCGCGATCCGGCCACCCTCACCCAGATCCTCACCGCGCTGCCCGGTCTCGTGCACGTGCGGGCCGAGGTGGGCGGCCCCGGCCTGAGCGACACCGTACGGATGCTGGCCCGGGAACTGGCCCAGCCGCAGATCGGCACCTCGGCCGTGCTGAAGAGCCTGGTCGACATCGTGCTGGTGCAGATGCTGCGGGCCTGGCTGGCGGAGAGCCCGCCGGAGTGCTTCGGCACCTGGCTCGGCGCGCTCTACGACCCGGTAGTCGGAAAGGCCCTGCAACACCTGCACGAGGATCCGGCCACTCCGTGGACCACCGCGTCCCTCGCCGAGGCCATCTCGGTCTCGCGGGCCACCCTCGCCCGGCGTTTCCCGGCCGCGACGGGCGCCACCCCGGCGGCCTATCTGGCCATCTGGCGGATGGATCTGGCCGCCGTGCAGCTGCGCGACACCCACAACTCGCTCGAGTCCATTGCCGAGGCGGTCGGTTACGGGTCGGTGCCGGCGTTCTCCCGGGCCTTTACCCGCGCACACGGAAGAACGCCGGGCCGTTACCGCGGCGAAGCCCGCAGCAGTAACGACTCGGCGTTCCGGTTGGAGCAGCCTCTGACTGTAGAGGCGAGTTAGGCGGAGGCTCCCGGCTTGGTGCTCTGCTGGAGCACGGTGGAGTCGTCGCGGATCACGGCGCCCTGCTCGACCAGGCTGCACTCCAGCTCGTGGCCGTGGTGCCCACAGAACAGCAGGGTGCGGCCGGAGGGGAACAGCGCGGTGATGTACGCCTGCGCACCGCAGGCCACGCGGGGGTTGGCCGAGCCGGAGCCCTCGCGGATGGTGACGGTGGTCGCGTCGCACCGGTCGGCCGCGGTGAGGGCCGGGATGTCGTCGAAGGCAGACGAGATGGTCGCGGTCTGCTGTTCGGTGGCGCTAACGGTCACTCGGAGTACCTCTTCCCTCAGATGGGTCGTGGCGGTGCGGGCCGGTCGGCACTGACCGTAGCCCCTGTCGGCGCCGGAGCCGTGGTCTGCAGGTACCCCTGCCGCCGATCGTGACAAGTGCGCAGGTCAGCGGCGAGGAGTTCACCCGATCAGGCGGGTCCGGCGGTGGATTGTTCAGGTTGGGCGGATTCGGGTCGAGGGGAAGCGGACAGGTGGGGGACGGCAAGGAGGAACGAGAAGACACGGATGCCCGCACGACGGCGTCTTGCCGCTGTGGTCCTGGCCATGGCCGCCTTCGTTCTGCTCGTCCGCCCGGTCGGGGCGGCCTTCACCGGCTCAACGTCCAGTTCGGGTAACTCGTTCGTCTCCGTCGCCGATTTCGAGACAGGGTCGCTGCTCACCTGGGGTAGCACCAATCGGGCCCAGACTGTTCCCGCTCGCGTCGATTCGTCCACGGGGTGGACGGCATCGGCGATCGGTTCGGTGAGTGAATGCGAGATCCGCTCCCCCGGAACCTTGTGGTGCTGGGGTAGCAACACCAGCGGCCAGCTAGGCCTGGGCGACACCACGACCCGAACCGTCCCGACCCAGGTCGGCACCGAAACCACCTGGACGTCTGTCTCCGAGGGCAACTCCCACGCCTGTGCCACCCGGTCGGACGGCACCCTGTGGTGCTGGGGATCGGCCACCTACGGCGGACTGGGGAACGGCGGCACCGCAACCCAGACGAGCCCTACCCAGGTCACCTCGCCCTCGACCACGGGGTGGGGGCCCGTGTCGGTCGGATACGGCGCGACCTGCTCGACCCGTACCGACACCACCCTCTGGTGCTGGGGCGACAATCAGAATGCGCAGATCGGAGACGGCACGTCGACCAACCGCCTGTCTCCCACCCAGGTGACGACACCGGCGTCCACCGGCTGGAGCAGCGTGGCCAACGGAGACCGGCACACCTGCGCCATCCGGACCGGAAACCTGCTGTATTGCTGGGGAAACAACAGCTACGGACAACTGGGGCAGGGCAACGGCACCAACTCCTCCACCCCGATCCAGGTGCCGGGCACCACCTGGTCCGCCCTGGCGGCGGGTCAGTTCCACAGCTGTGCGACCAAGACCGACGGCAGTCTGTGGTGCTGGGGGCAGAACACCACCGGGCAGGTCGGGAACGGCACGACGACCAACGCAACCAGCCCGGCCCGGGTCGGCACCGGGACCAGCTGGTCCCGCGTGGCCGCCGCTCGTCAGCACACCTGCGCCGGCCAGTCCGACTCCACCCTGTGGTGCTGGGGGCTGAACGGCAACGGCCAGCTCGGGGACGGGACCCTCACCGCTCGCACCACCCCGGTCCAGGTCGTCGTCCCGTTCCCGACCGGCTGGTCGCTCACCGAGCTGGGTGCCGAGGCGAGCCGTACCTGCGCCACCCGAGCGGACTCCTCGCTGTGGTGCTGGGGCGCGGGGTACGGCACGGTCGTCCACCCGGCGCTTCTGGACGGCACCTCGACCTGGCGCAAACCTTCCAACGGCCTCAACTTCGCCTGCGCCCTGAGGAGCACCGGCGCCCTGTTCTGCTGGGGCAGCAAGGCAGCGGCCAGGTTGGTGACAACACCACGACGACTCGTCTCGTGCCCACCCAGGTCGGCACCAGCACCGCCTGGACGGCCCTGAGCAGCGGCCAGGCCCACAGTTGCGCGATCCGCTCCGACACCACGCTGTGGTGCTGGGGGCTGAACACCTACGGCCAGCTCGGCCTCGGCTCGACCACCCAGCAGAACAGCCCGGTCCAGGTCACCACCCCGGCCACTGGCGGCTGGGCCCAGGTCAGCGCGGGCAACGGCTCGACCTGTGCGATCCGGACCGACGGCAGCCTCTACTGCTGGGGCAACGACGCCAGCGGTCAGCTCGGGGACGGCGGCACCACCGAGCAGAACAGCCCGGTCCCGGTCACCACCCCGGCCGCCGGCGGCTGGACGTCGGTCAGCGTGGGCTCCTCCTTCGCCTGTGGGCTGCGCACCAGCGCCCTCTACTGCTGGGGAGTGAACAGCAACGGCCAGCTCGGCATCGGCACCACCACCGGAGCGACCACCCCCACGGCCGTCGCCGGAACCTGGAGCAGCGTCTCGGCCGGCACGTTCCACACCTGTGCGATCGCCACCGCCGCCACCCTGTGGTGCTGGGGCAACGGCGGCAACGGCCGCCTGGGAACGGGAAACACGACCACGATCAAGAGTCCGGCCCAGGTCGGGACCGCGAACGACTGGCACACCGTCAGCGCCGCCACCACGTTCACCTGCGGCACCCGCGCCGGCCCCACCACCTGGTGCTGGGGTCAGAACAACCTGGGCCAGCTCGGGCTGAGCGACCTCACCGACCGCACCACGCCGCAACTCCTCCCGCTGTCCGGGCGCCCGGTCGAGGCCGGCTCGGAGAGCAACGGCACCAGCCTGATTCAGCCACAATGATCCCCATGAACAATGACGAACTGGTCGTCTTGGTGAGGTCGGTCCTGGACGCCCCGCGGCCCTGGGAGATCACCCAGGCCGGAGAGCCGGTCCTGCGCCAGGTCGCCGCCCCCTACGACGGGCAGCTGCCCGAGGCCCTGCTGCACGAACTGCTGGACGCGATGCGCGCCCACCTGCCCGGCGTCGGCGTGGGTCTGGCCGCGCCGCAGATCGGCATCCCGCTGGCCCTGGCCGTCGTGGAGGACGTGGCCGAGGTGCCGGAAGATGTCGCCGCGGCCCGCGAGCGCACGGTTCAGCCGCTGCTGGAGCTGGTGAACCCGGTCTACACCCCGCTCGGCCCCGACCGCGCGGTGTTCTACGAGGGCTGCCTGAGCGTGTCCGGGCTGGCCGCCGTGGTCTCCCGGGCCCGGCAGGTGCACCTGGCCGCTCAAGACCGGAACGGCAAACCGTACGAGCAGGAACTCACCGGCTGGCCGGCCCGCATCGTGCAGCACGAGACCGACCACCTCAACGGCACCCTCTACCTCGACACGGCCGAAACCCGTTCTCTGACCACGGTGACCAACCTGCAGAAGTACTGGGCCCAGTCCGGTCCCGAGGTGGCGGCGGCCGAGCTCGGCTTCCCGCTCGAGGGCTGATCCGGCCGGCTCAGATCCAGCCCATCCGCCGGGCGATCGCGCAGGCGTCGTGCCGGTTGGCCGCGTTCAGCTTGCTCATCGCGTTGGACAGGTAGTTGCGGACCGTCCCGGGCGAAAGCGAGGCCCGGGCGGCGATCTCGTCGATCGGGGCTCCGGTGGCGGCCAGTTCCAGCACGTCGGCCTCCCGCGGAGTCAGCGGGCTGTCACCCGCAGCAATGGCCTCGGCCGCCAGCTGCGGGTCGACATGCCGCCCGCCGGCGTGCACCGTGCGCACCACCGTGGCCAGCGTCGCGGCCGAGGTGGTCTTCGGCAGGAACCCGCGAACCCCGGCGGTCAGAGCCCGTTTCAGGTGCCCGGGACGGCCGTGACTGGTCACGATGACGCACGCGCAGGAGGGCAGTTGCCGCCCGATCTGCTCGGCCGCCGCCGTCCCGTCCAGCCCCGGCATCTGCAGATCCAGCACCGCGACATCGACCTGGTGCCGCACCGCCATGGCCACCGCCTCGTCCCCGGTGGCAGCCTCGGCAACCACGTCGAGATCGTCCTCTAGGCTGAGCATCTGGGCCAGGGCGGTGCGGATCAGGTGCTCGTCGTCGGCGAGCAGGATGCGGATCGCGTCGCTCACGCGGGTCTCCCGGTTTCAGTGGTGTTGTCGAGCGTATGGACGCTGGAACTGACCGGTCCGGGTCCGGGAAGGTGCGCCACGACCGTCCATCGCTCACCCTCCCGACCGGCGTCCAAGCGTCCCCCCAAGGGCGCCAGCCGCTCAGCCAGGCCCCGCAGTCCGGAACCGGGTTCTTGGAAGGCCCCGGCCACTCCGTCGTTCTGGACCCGTAAACACCCGTCCTCGAAGGCAATCCGCACCCAGGCCGCCGAGGAGTGCCGCAGGACATTGGTGACGCTCTCCCGCACCACCCAGCCGGCCGCCTCGTGCCAGCCCCGCGGAACCACACCGATCTCCAGGTCCACCTCAATCCCGGCCGAACGCAGCAACGACCGGGCACCTTCCAGCTCCTGGGTGAGGTTGGTCGGCCGATACCCCCGCGCCAGCTCCCGGGCCTCCCCCAGCGCATCGTGCGCGACCTGCCGGACCTCCATCATCTGCGCGGCGGCCCGTTCGTCCCCGCGCCGGGCCAGCGTCGCCGCCAACTCGGCCTGGACCGCGATCGTCGACAACCGGCGTCCTAAAACATCATGCACATCCCGGGAGAACCGCAGCCGTTCCTCGGCCACGGCCAGCCGGGACTGGGTCTGCCGGGCATCGTCCAGTTCGTTGACGATGCCGTACAGCCAGAGCGACGCGCGCACGGTGAAAACAATGAAGACCGCCACCGCCAGCCCGACGCCCGCGCTCGACACCTTCTGCCCGGTGACCCCAACCACCCCCGCGCACACCAACAGAACGGCGACGGTGATCCGGTTGTCAGGTAAGCCACCGATCCCGGCCGCGAGATTCACCACCACCAGGACCGCCACGGCCCCGCGCTCGGTATCGACGTCCGACCGCAGGCCGACCGCACCCAGGTAGACAGCGCACGCGCCCGCGAGCAGAGCGGCCCGCTGCCAGGGGAACGGGCTGAGCCGGGGGTAGATCGCGAACACCCCGGACATCACCCACGAGCCCAATCCGGTCACAATCACCCCGCCGACCCAAAGGCCGACGCTGGCCTGGGGCTCGGCGGCGAGCAGGAACACGCACATCAGCCAGAGCACGAGGTACAGCGACTGACGGGTATAGACGTCGACCCGCTCCACCCGGCTCAACTCGGACCACCGCCGCGGCCACCGCACCCTCACCCACCCACCCTAAACACCCTCCACCAACCCCCTCCGCCATCGCCTCCGCCATCCCCCACGTCCCCCTCCGTGATCATGCACTTCCGCCCCCGTGATCATGGACTTCTTCCCCCGTGATCATGGACTTTTCGTCACGCCCGGGGCTCCCACCGCAGCGACCGCCGCGCCAGCACCAGCGCCACCCCCGTCCACGCCAGCATGACCAGCACCGCCGGCCCGGCCGCCCCCCACGTCCCACCAAAGCTCAGCGTCGACGTCGTGGCATCATCCCCGTCGAACCCGTACCAGCCGATCCGCACCAGCTCGGTCATCGCCGCACCGGGGGTAAGCGCAATGACCTCACGCACCGAGTCGGACAGGCTGGTCATGAACACCCCGATCGGTCCCACCGCAGCCAGGATGATCACCGGCATGCTGGTCAGCTGCGCGGCCTCGGCGCTGCGGGTCCAGGCCGCGGTCCAGTAGGCGAGCGCGGCAAACATGACGGCCGCCAGCAGTGTTCCTACCCCGAACAGAGCAATATTGACCGGCGCCGGCTGACCCGCCGCTACGGCGATCGGCACCGCGACGGCACAGGCCACCACGGCGCACACCACACCGGGTAGCGCGATACCCACCAGCAGCTCACTGTCGCGAACCTCGCCGGTGCGCATCCGCTTGAGCACGAGCTCGTCCCGCCGGCTGACGAACTGCGAGAGGACGTTGTAGTAGACCGGGAACAGTCCGGCGAGAAGAAGCACGCCGCCCATGGAGGACGCGCCCAGGGTCAGGTCGCCGCGATCGTTCGTCAGGAGAATGAAGAGCGGGGTAAGAGGCATGAGGATCGCGTAGAGCAGGGCCAGCCGGTTACGCCCCAGCAGCACGGCGTTCCAGCGGGTCAGGTGTGCGGTCCGGGAGACCGAAAAGGACTCTGTGGTGGTGACGCTCATCGGTTGCTTCCTTCCAACTGAGGGACGCTTGTTGTCTCGGTTCCGTCGGCGATGGCCAGGAAAACCGCTTCCAGGCTGGGACTGTGCGCGTTCAGCCCGGCCAGCCGTACCCCGCGACCACCGGCCCACGCGAGCAACTGGGTGAGCGACTGCTGCAGATCCCGGGTCTCCAAGGTCGTCCGTCCGTGGTCCTCCACCACCCGGGTAACCCCGGCGAGCCCCGGCGGGAGCTCCGGCATGCGCTGGAAACTGATGATCGAGGGATGCCCCTCGGCGATCTCGGTGGGGGTGCCGGAGCGGACGATCCGCCCGGCGTGCATGATCTCCAGGTGGTCCGCGAGCGACTCGGCCTCGTCCAGGTAGTGCGTGGTGATCAGCACCGTCGAACCACCTTCCCGCAGCGCGGAAATCAGCTTCCACACCTCGCGCCGGCTCTCCGGGTCCAGGCCGGTGGTCGGCTCGTCCAGAACCACCAGCTCGGGATCACCCATCAGCGTGCACGCCAGGTCCACCCGCCTGGTCTCCCCTCCGGACAGCGAGACCAGGCGGGTGTCGGCGCGCCGGCCGAGGGAGAGCATCTCGATCAGGTCGTCCACCGGGCGCGGCGCGGTCAGCGTGCCGCTCCACAGCCGCAGCGTCTCGCGAACCGTGAGATCACCCGAGAAACCACTGCGCTGCAGCAACACTCCGGTCCGGCGGCGGACCGCGGCCCGGTCGGCGACCGGATCCAGTCCGAGCACCTGCACGGTTCCGCCGGTGGGCGCGGCCAGCCCTTCGATCACTTCGAGAGTGGACGTTTTCCCGGCCCCGTTGGTGCCCAGCAGGGCGGTGATCGATCCGGTCCGGACGTCGAGATCGACCCCCCGCACGGCCTCGAACGCCGAGGACCCGGTGCCGTAGGTGCGCCGTAGCCCGCGCACCCGGACCGCGAATTCGGTGAGGGCGTCTATGTTCATGCCTTCCAGCCTGCCGCCGTTTCCGCCGCCGCCTTGGTCCCGTTCCTCACCAAGCTCCGATGACATTTGTCATCGTCAGGCCGGTAAAACCGGTCAGGCCGGTCAGGCCGGTCCGGCCGCCGCGGAGACCAGGTCGAAGGGGGTGGGCGGACCGGAGAGCGTGGCCTTGGCCGCGGCCCCGATCCGGTCCATGATCTCGATCTCGCCCGCCTCGAGGCCGTCCAGAGCCAGCCGGACCAGGTCGGCCGGCCCGATCAGCGCGTCCTCCGAGAGCTCGATGCCGGCGTTGCGGCAGAAGTCCCGCAGCGTCTGGGTATCGATCAGCCCGGGGACGAGGGCGGCGACCAGGGTTCCCTGGCCCGCCAGTTCCACCCGGACGCCGTTGGTCAGGCCCCACTGCGCGGACTTGGCGGCCGCGTAGGAGGTGTTGCCGTCCACGGTCTGCCAGGCCACCCCCGAAAGCACGTTCAGGATGGCCCCGCCGCCGTTGCGGGCGAGCACCGGCGCGAAGGCCCGGATCATCGCCAGGGTGCCGTAGTAGTTGGAGTCCATCGTCATCCGGATCGCGTCGAGGTCCCCCGTCACCAGATTGCCGCCCTCCGAGAACGCGGCGTTGTTGATCAGCAGGTCGACATCGGTGGCAATGGCCGCGACCCGATCCACCGAGGCCGGATCGGTGATGTCCAGGCGCTGCACCTCAACGCCCGGAAGGTCAACCAGTTCGGGGCGGCGCGCAGTGGCGTAGACCTTGGCCCCGCGGCTCAGCAGGCCGGCCGCGAAGTATCGACCGAGGCCGCGGTTCGCGCCGGTGACCAGGGCGGTTGCGCCGTTCATCTGCACGGGAGTCCTCCTCGCAATAAAATGACCGGTCGGTCATGTTGACTCGGGACGCTAACCGTAAAATGACCGAGCGGTCAACTTTGTTAGGATGGGCCGGTGACCACACCCGTTCGGACCCAGCGGGCGGATGCCACCCGCAACCGGGAGCTGCTGCTGGCCGCCGCCGAGCAGGAGTTCGCCGAGAAGGGCCTGGAGGCCTCGGTGGCCGACATCGCCCGGCGCGCAGGGGTGGCCAAGGGCACAATCTTCCGCCACTTCGCCACGAAGGAAGATCTGATCGCGGCGATCGTCGGCGGACACTTCGCGAACCTGACGGCGGTGGCCCGCGAGCTGCTGGAGGCGGACGAACCGGGGGCGGCCCTGCTGGAACTCCTCACCGTGACCGCGGACAACCTGCAGCAGAAGGACCTGACCTTCCTGCAGTCGGTCACCGCGCAGGACTCGCAGGTGATCGCCCTGCGGGACGAGTTGTACGAGGCAATCAGTGCTTTGGTCGAACGGGCGCGCACCGCGGGAGCGGTACGGCCCGACCTCACCGGCACGGATGTGTTCGTGCTGATGTGCACGCCGGTGCATGCGGTCGGTTTCCTGTCCGACCCGGCACCCGACGTCTGGCGACGTTACCTGGCCCTGATTTTCGACGGATTCCGCCCGGAAGGGGCCACTCCCCTTCCCCGCCCGGCACCGAACTGGCCCTGATGAAGTACGGAAGAAAGCTTTTCGGTCTGCTCCTGGTGGCAACTCTCGCGAGCGGCTGCACCAGCCAGAAGGCGCCTCAGCCAAGCATCACTCCGGCCCCCACACTCAACCCGGTTTCGACGGAGAAGCCCTGGGAGCCCAGTATCCGTTGCACGCAGGACCTTCTGGTCACCGTAAGAGGAACCAGCGAACGCCTGAACAGCGACACCGCCCTGCTCACTCCGATAGCCCAGCAGATCGCTCAGTCAAAGCCGGGGCAAACGTCCCTCATCGATCTGCCCTATCCCGCCACCGCCGAGAACCTGCACGACGATGCGCAGGGCGCCGTTTTTGGCGCCACCGCCGACCAAGGCGTGACGATGCTCGTCCGTCTGCTGAACCAGGCCGCCACCACCTGCCCAGAGCAGCAGACCGTGTTGATGGGCTACTCGCAGGGCGCCCTGATCGCCGGAGACGCCCTTCTGGCTCCCTCGCTCCGCCGGGCCGGGAAGGTCGCCGCCCCCCTGAGCAAGAGCGCTGCCGACCACATCGGGGCAGTCGTCCTGTACGGCGACCCTCGCTTCGTAGGCACCGATTCCTTCAATGCCGGCACCTACGACCGCCACCTCGACGGCTGGGGTGGCCCTCGTCAGCCCGGTGACCTGGACGCTTTCGCTTCCCGGACCCGCGACTTCTGCCTGGCCCACGACTTCGTCTGCCAAGCCGGCGGACAGTTCCAGCCGCACCTCGCCTACTACAGCAACGGCATGCGGGCCGAGGGCGCTGAATTCATTCTCGGTCTCCTGAAGTAGAGGCCAGAACCTGACCTCTACCCCTGCGATGGTCTTCTCACAGCAAGCAGCCATCTCGTAGGGAGACACCATGAGCATCACCACCACGGTCCACCTGAACTTCCGGAATCAGGCGCGCGAGGCGCTGGAGTTCTACCAGTCGGTCTTCGGCGGCCACCTGGTCACGGTCACCCACGCCCAGTCCTACGGCACCACCGACCCGAACGAGGCCGACCTGATCGGCTGGGGTCAGGTGCAGTCCGAAGAGGGATTCCACGTGATGGCCTACGACGTGCCGGCCTCCCGCGAATATGCCGCCGGGGTCGACCCGCTCTTCGTCTCCGTCCGCGGCACCGACGAGGACGAGGTGCGCCGCTACTGGGACGCGCTGGTCAAGGACGCAACGGTGAAGGCACCCCTGGAGCCGTCCGCCTGGGCCCCGCTCTACGGCATGCTCACCGACAAGTTCGGCGTGACCTGGGTTCTCGACATCGCGGTGCCGTACAACGGCTGACCGGACCGCACGAACCGGGCGGGTGGCGGACACGGCTCCGCCACCCGGGTTATCCTGGGGTAGATCCTTGGGGGTAGGCGTGCCGTTGACGAAAGACGCTGTTCAGAGCCGGATCCGCCCGTTCGTCACGAGCGGCGTGCTGACCGTCGGGCTGATGCTGATCATCTCCGCGGCACTCTGGCGCTACGTCCCGGACCGGGTGGCCGTGCATTTCGGCAGCGGCGGGGCCGACGGCTACTCCGGGCGGACGTTCGCGCTGCTGGCCGTGCCGGTCACCACGATCGGGGCGGGTCTGCTGATCTGCCTCCAAGAGGTGATCGAGCTCCGCGCGAACCGCCGCACCCACTCCTACCAAGTCGTGGGCGTAATCTGGCTGGTGCTGCTGGCCTTCCTCTTCGGGATCCACCTGTTCATTCTGGTCAACGCCATCGTGAGCAAGTAGGTCAGGTCGAAGACTCGGTCACCACGGGCGATCCCCCGAACCAGTCCAACAACCCGTCCACCGCCGGCGCCATCACCGATACCAGGTGTACTGCCCCGGGCTCTGCCGGCCACCGCGATCGATCAGGGGCTCCCAGATCAGGGCCGTGCCGCTGGTGCCCGTGAACCGGAGCTCGACGGTCTTGGTCTCCCCGGCCGCGACCGTGACCTGGGCCGGCTTGCGGACCCGCCATTCCCGGCCACCGCCCACCCAGACGAAGTCAGCGGTACTGAAGGTGAAGTCGGCCGAGGCCCTGATCCGGATCACGGCCCGCCCCGGGTCGGCCTTGCCCGCCGGGAATCCGGAGGCGCTCACCTTGGCCACCACCTTGCGATCGGGCGAGTATCCGTCGTACACGGTCACCGTGTCCGCCGTCTTCGTGTACGAGTACAGCGACGGCCCGGTCGGCCGGGGCCGCGGAGCCGCACTCGAAGCGCTGGGCGAACTGATCGGGCTGGGCGAGTTGGTCGGGCTGAGAGAGTTGGTCGGGCTGAGAGAGTTGGTCGGGCCGGCCGTCACCGCGGCCCGGTCCGGCCCCTGACCCAGCAGCGCTCCCCCCACCAGGGCCACGATCACCACCACCGAAGCCACCGCGCCCCCCACTTCGGCGAGTGTCCGCCGACGCCGTCGGCGACGCCCACCCCGGATCGCCGCCTCGACGTCGAAATCATCCATTCCACGAGCGAACTCAGCGTCCCGGAGACGCTTGAGCCGCTCGGACAGCAACTCCGGCCCTTCCCGGCCTGCTTCGTGACTCACCGCCCACCTCCACCGATCTCGCCCAGTTCAAGGTCGGACCGGTTCTCCTGGGCGGCATCGTCCAGAAAGTCCGCGCCGAGGATCCCCCGCAACCGGGCGACCGCGTCCGAACTCTGACGCTTCACCGTTCCGGCGGCGATCCCGAGGATCTGGGCCACCTCCGCCACCGGCCGGTCCTCGACGTAGCGCATCACCACGATCGCCCGCTGTTTCACCGTCAGCGCGGCCAGCGCCCGGCTCAGGTCCAGCCCCAGATCGGTCCGCGGCGTGCTGTCGTACCCCGGATCCGGCAGGTACTCCACGCTGCGCTCCTGATACCACAACCGCCGCCGCTCGTTCAGCACCAGCCGCAGGAGCACGGTGCGCAGGTAGGCACCGGGCCGGGACACCTCCTGCATCCGGGGCCAGGCCACGAAGCAGCGCTCCAGCGTGCTCTGGACGAAGTCGTCCGCTCGCAACGGGTCCCCGGTGACGGCGACGGCGAACTGCCGCAGGCGCGGCAACTCCACCACCACCATCCGCCGGAACCCGTCCTCCAGATCCTGCCTCGTGACTGGCTCCCTGTCCCGATCCGATCAGCCTGCGACGGTCCCCGGGATCACCGGAACGCGTGCAGGTACCAGGTGTACTGCCCCGGGACCGGCCGGTTGGCGAGCTTCGGCTCGAAGATCAGCGCCGTCCCCTTCGCCTTCGGGAACCGCAGGTGGACGGTGCGGGTGTGCCCGGCCTTCACCGTCACCCGGACCTTCTTGGCGACGTGCTTCTGGTGACCGCCGCCGGCCCAGACGAACGAACCGGTGTTGATCGAGTAGTTCTTCTTCGCCTTCACCTTGAGCGTGGCCACGCCCCCGGCCCTGGTCTGCCGAAGCGCGGTGGCCATCACCTTGGCCACCACCACGTGGTCGCCCGGCGCACCCCGGAACACCGTCACCGTGTTGGCCACCTTCGTGTAGTACAGCGCGGTGCTCGTGACCGGTGGCGAGGAGGGACTCGTCGAAGGTGGTGTGGTCGCCACCGCCGCGGGCGGAGCCGCCTGCGCACTGTTCACTCCGACCAGCGCGGCACCGGTCGCCAGCGCTCCGGCCACTCCCAGCGCCGCGATCGTACGGACGTTCCTCATGCTGTCTCCCTCAGACGCAACCGCAGATGACGCCGATAGAGACACCCAGCTCGGGCCGCCGGTTGTGTCGGTCATCGGGAAAGTTTTCCGACTCCGCGAGTGTCATGATGTCCGACGTGGGCGACTTCGAGGTTGTAGTGGCGGCCGGGACGCTACAGAGCACGGCTGCCGAGGCGGTGCGGTTCCCGCATCGGTGGACGGAAGCAGGCGTCACGGTCGAGGCGCCGTTCACCGGCGCCCACCTGCTTCACCTGGCCGCGGCCGGATGCGTGCTGAACGATGTCTATCGGGAGGCGGAGCCGCTCGCCGTGCCGGTCGATGGGGTTCGGGTGCGGGCTTCCGGGGGCTTCGACACCGACCGCTGGGCCTCGACCGGGATCGTCTACCAGGTCGAGGTGGACAGCCATGCCGACCCGGAAGCCGTCGCCGCGCTCCTGGCCAGGGTGGATGCGGTGGCCGAGATCCCGAAGGCGATCCGGGCGGGTGCATCCGTCGAGCCGATCCCGGCCCGGGGACAAGTATCGGGACGCGTCCAGGAATGACCGACACCGGCAGCGACACCGAGATGCCCTCCTGGCTCTGGAGCGCCCTGGTGCTGGCCGGGATCATCGTCGGCGCCTCCTTCGCCTCCGGTCGCCCCTGGTGGTGGGGCTTCCTGGCGATCGGCCTCGGCTGTCTGGGGGTGCCCGTGCTCGGCATGTTCGGATGGGTGCTCTGGAAGAGCCGGCTCTAGTACTTCGCCGGGGCCAGCACCAGGAACACCGACGCGGTCCAGGTCATGCTGCGGTCGCGAAGAGGTCTCCGAGCAGGTCGCGGTCCGGGAAGCAGGGCTGCCACCGGGTGACTCGCGCCTGGGCCCGGGAGGTGACCGCCCGCAGTCGCGGATCGGTCAGGATCACCTGCCCGGCATCGGGTTCCCGCAAGTGTTTGAGGACGCGGTCGAGCCGGCTGGGCAGGTCGGCGCCGGGTGGTCCCTGCAGAGTCATCTGGTAGCGGGCCTGGGCCTTCTCCGTCTGCGAAGGTTCCCCGACGCGCACGCGGGGGTGGACCAGGCCGGGCGGTTCCGCGAGGTAGACGGCGATGTTCAGTGAGGAGCCGAGTAGGTCCCGCAGAGTTTCCGAAACCTCGATCCCGTCGGTGCCGGTCCAGCTCAGGAGGACGTTGGCGGGCTGGTCGGGCGGGGTCGGCCCGGTCTCTTCGGGGATGCGGTGGAGCAGGGCCTGTTTCTCGCGCCGCTTGGCCGCCTGCCGTTCCTGCGGGGTGCCGCGACCGGCCCAGTCCGGTCCGTCGTGCCAGGCCACCGCCTCGGGTTCGTGCGCCAGGACCGCGCCCAGATTCCAGGCCCGGTGCGCCAGTTCCCAGTCCTCGCCGCCGTACTCGGTGAAGCCCTCGTCGAATCCGCCCAGCTCTGCGAAGAACTCGCTGCTGCAGGCCAGGACGGCACTGATCAGGTACTGATAGCTGAGCCGGTCGACGTGCAGGAGGTTGGCGCTGGCCTGGTACGCCTCGGCCAGCCACCGCGGAGCAGCGTAACGATCGGGCGCTTCCCCGGTTCCTGACAGCCAATGATGGACGCCGGTCGGCGACCAGTTGGTCAGGTCGACGTGTTCCCGTCTCCCCCCGACAACGGCCTCCGGCACCACAGCGGGCAGCCTGGTGATGGCGCGCAGATATCCGGGGGCCGGGATGGTGTCCTGGTCGAGAAAGCAGAGCACGCTTCCTTCGGCGCTTCGGGCGGCCAGGTTGCGGGCCGCCGCGGCCCGGAATCCCCGGTCCTCCTGCCGCACCACCCGGATCCGCAACCCACCGGCGTCCATTGCTGAGATCCGGAGGGGTTCCGGCGAACCGTCGTCGGCCACCAGGACCTCGAACCGGGCCGCCGGGTACTGCTGCAGTTTCAGGCCTTCGAGCAGAAGCTGGAGCTGGCGAAGGTTTTGGTAGTACGGGACGATCACGGTGACTTCGGGTTCCGCGACCGGGGTGCGCACCAGGTCCCAGCGATTGCCGGGCAGCAGGAGCCCGCCATCGGCCCGGCGCAGCGGGTGCGCGATCATGCCGGCACTACCTCTCGGCCCGCGAACACCCGCAGATAGGCCTCGGCCACCGCCTGCTCGGTCCGATCCCGCGGCGGAGGCCGCTCCAGCCAGGTGGAGTCGGGATGAAGCACCGCGTTGCGGATGGCCGGGCCGAGCTCATCGGGCCGGTACCGAGTGATGATTCCCGGGCAGCCCTCGGCGATCTCCCGCGCGTACGGACCGTCGGCGACCAAGGGCCGGCGACCGGCCCCGATCCAGGTGTTCAGCGACCCCGAGGCGGAGATGGCCGTGGCCGGAACCACCGGGACGGCGACGCGACGAAGGCGCTGCTTCAGCTCTTCCTCGGGAACGAAACCCGTTATCCGGAAGCGTTTGTTCACACTGTGGGCCTGCCGGGCCAGATCCGCGACGAGAGCGTCATGCCCGTCCGCGACCCGCCCCAGAGCGGTCAGGCCCAGGCCGGCCGGCAGATGACGGAGAACGTGCTCGTGCCCCTTGCCGGGGTAGACGAACCCGAACACCGCCACCTCCGGGTTCGGCCGAGGCCGGTCTTCACCCGGAATCGGCGAAGTGTCCGAGATCGGAAGGGGAACGACGTTCGCCGTTACGCCCGAGAACTTCTGCAGCAGGTCCGCCTCGTGCCGGCTGCTGACACAGACCACGTCGACCGCGGCCACGACGCTGCTATAGCTGTCCGATCGCCTTCGGTAGCGCGCGCTTTCGTCGGAGGGATCGGGGAGGTCGTGCAGAGTTACGCTCACCCGGGCCGGCAGGCGATCGCGCAGACGCCGGAAGGCCTGGGCCGCGGCCGTGGTGTGGGGTGCGTAAAGAGCCTCGGTGTAGTGCAGATGAACCAGATCGGCGCCGCGGACCAGGTGCTCGTCGAAGCGGCCGACGTCGGTCAGATGGACGTAACGGGCTCCGGTGCTGCGGGCCAGCCAGTGGGCGAAGATCACCACGCCGTGGTCTTCGGGGCCGATCGCCAGGTGCGTGACGGCCGTCATCGGGCGAGCAACATCCTGGCCGGATCGAGCTCGATCCTCGTCTGCAGCCGGGCCCTTTCGTAGACCTCGGCGTGCACCGCGCGGACCTGGTCCCGTTGTTCCCGGCGCTCCCACCGGCTCGCGGGCCGGGCCGGTTCCATCGTGAGCGCCTGCTCCACAGCCCTTTCCAGCGCCCCGACGTCCAGGCCGTTCACCTCGTCGTGCCGATATCCGAGCACTTCGTTCCACTGGTCTGCGTAGTACCCGCAGGACGGCGCCACCACCCGCGTGCCCATGTCCTTGCACGCCTCCAGCCACCCCGAATGCGTGCCCCACCGGTTCGGCAGCAGGTAGGCGTGCAGGCCGCCCAGGTAGGCGGCCAGTTCCTGGTCGGAGAAGCGCGGGTGGATGAACAGGTCGATCTCACCGCGCCGGGCCAGGCGCCGGGTGCCGCGCAGCTCCTCGCGCTCGGCCACGCCGGGATGAAGGTCCACGCGCAGACGCCCGTGAGCCGCCTTCGCACCGGAGAGGGCGGCGGCGACGATCCGGTCGGGATCGACGATGTTGCGGCGCAAGTCCTTGAAGTGGACCCCGACGACCCGGCCGGTGGACGGCGTCCCCGGCTGGTCAACGGTCTCGAAGATCGCCGGGTGGGCCACCACCTCGGCGGTCCGGCCCCAGCGCCGCCCGATCTCGGCGGCCGCTCCCGGGGTCAGCGTGAGGATCGCCGCAGCCGCCGGAATCAGCAGGTCGAGATGCCGATCGTGCGGGGCCCGGTCGGCCTGGTGCGGGTTGCGCAGGTCGTGCACGGTCAGCACCAGGGGCAGCCTCAGGTCGGTCAGCCGCCGCAACCACCGCCGGACATCGTCCTCAGTCAGGTGTTCGTACCCGAAATGCAGGTGGACGAGGTCGAACTCCCGGCCGTGCCGGTCCAGCCACTCCAGGGTGAGCGCCGGGCTGGGAACCTGGCCGGGTGAGGCCACCGAAGGATCGATCTGGTGGACGTACGGGTGATCGCCGGGGATCTGCAGCACCCTCATGCGGTGAGGCACTCGTAGACCCCGACCTCGTTACCCGTCCAGGATTCCCCGATGCCCTCGAACGTCTTCAGCACGCGGTCGTGGTCCCAGTCGTCCACAATGTGCACCTCGTGCGGATTACCCTCGATCTCGCCCTGGGGGTAGTGCACGACCGGGATCGACAGATAAACCGCCCGCTTAGCCGCGGAGCGGGACTTGCTCCACAGGGCGAGCGCCTCGTCCTCCGTCATGTGCTCGGCCACATCGCCGAGGATGACCACGTCCACCGCCGGGAAGCTCGCGTTGCGCGCGTCCGCCACCACGATCTCGTCGTAGTACTGCCGCAGCCGATAGGTGTGCACGTACGGTTCGTAGATCTCGATGCCGGTGATCCGCTCGATCGGCAGCCCGGACAGGAGTTTGGCATAGGTGCCCACGCCCGGGCCGATGTCGAGCACGGAAACCGGACTGGAGGCGGCAAGCGCGGCGATCCGTTCCCGGACCCAGGCCTTGCCCTCATCGGAACTCATCGGCATGAACGGAGCATGGCACCGAGGCCGCGAGTCCACATTCCGAGGGGGCCTCACTTTCCGGGCGGAAGATCCCTTTCGTCAAACCGTTTCACAGGGCTCACACCGGCGACTTCAGCTGGGGATCGGGCGTGGCCGCGACCGGAGCCCGCCGGGGCGTCATTCCCGGAGCCGCGAGCGCGGCCAGGACGGCCACCGCGGCCAGCGCCCACCAGACGTGCTGGAAGGCCGAGTGGGCGGCGGAGTAGCCGACCGGGGTGCCGAGCAGGGCGACCACCAGGCTGACGCCGAGGGCGGTGCCGATCTGGCGGTTCATGTTCACCACGGCGCTGCCGGTCGCGGCCCGAGCCGGCGGCAGGTCGGCGGTGGCCGAGGAGAGGATGGTCGGCAGCGCCAGGCCGACCCCGATGCCGCCGATCAGCCAGCCGGGCAGGATTTCCGTTGCGTAGTGCGGGGTCTGGCCTACCGAGAGAGCGGTGATCAGGCCGCCGACGCCGATCAGCAGGCACCCCAGGGCGACGACCACGCCGATCGGGACGCGCCGGGCCAGACGCTGGGAGACCGCGGCGAAGATCGGGACCATCAGCGGGCCGGGCGCGACGGCGAAGCCCACCTTGATCGCCGGATAGTCCCAGACCAGTTGCATCCAGAGGATATTGGTCAGCAGAGACGCGGCGAAGGGCACGGCGAACAGGAAGGACGTGAGGTTCGACCAGGCGAACGCGCGGACCCGGATCAGTTCGCGTTCCACCACGGGGGCGGGATGCCGGGCCGAGCTGATCAGGAATCCGAGGAAGGCCAGCGCGGTGACGACCCAGACCAGGCTGGTCCGGCCGGACCCCCAACCCCAGTCCGGCCCCTCGACCAGACCCAGGGTCAGCGCGCCGATCGCGGCCGCCAGCAGGGCCGCGCCCAGAAGATCCGGCAGCGGCGTGCTGGTTTCGGCCCGTGAGTCGGGAAGGATCCGGACCGCGGCGATCAGGGCGAGCACACCGACCGGGATGTTGACCAGGAAGACCCAGCGCCAGTCGAGTTCGACCAGCAGGCCACCGGCGGCCGGGCCGAAGGCGGCGGCCACCGCACCGGTCGCGGCCCAGACCCGGACGGCCGCCACCCGGCGCTCGGGTGCGGCGGTGGAGATCACCAGGCCGAGGCTGGCCGGGGTCAGGACGGCCGCGCCGGCCGCCTGGGCCACCCGGAAGGCCACCAGCCACCAGATCCCCGGGGCCAGCGCGCAGGCCGCCGAGGCGAGGGTGAACAGGGCGAGACCGATCAGGAAGCCGCCCTTGCGCCCGTGCCGGTCGACGATCCGCCCGGCCGGGATCAGCAGCGCCGCGTAGACGATCGCGTAGGCGTTCAGCACCCAGGACAGCTCGGAGAGCCCGGCCCCGGTGAAGTCCGACCCGATCGCGTCGAACGCCACGTTCACGATGAACACGTCGAGGCTGGCCATGAAGGCCGCCAGGGACAGCACCGCCAGGGATGCCTGACTCTTGTTGACCATAGTCAGCACGGTACCGAGCTGACTATGGTCAACACAAGCTAGGATCCGGCCATGACCGAGAAGCTTTTCCCCGCCGCGGTCCTGGAGGGCGCGCTGGCCGACCGGGACGCCTGGCGGGCCGACGGCTGCCCGGTGGCGGCGGCCCTGGGCGTGGTCGGCACCCGCTCGGCCCTGCTGATCATGCGCGAGGCCTTCTACGGCACCACGCGTTTCGACGAGTTCGCGGCCCGGGTGGGCATCACCGAGGCCGTCGCCGCCGCCCGGCTGCGGGAGCTCACCGAGGCGGGGTTGCTGCAGCGGGTGCCCTATCAGGAGCCCGGTCGGCGCACCCGCCACGAGTACCAGCTCACCGAGATGGGCAGCGATCTGTTCCCGGCCGTCCTGGCCCTGTTCCAGTGGGGCGACAAGTACCTCTCACCGCCGCCCGGCGCGCCCCTGGTGATGCGGCATCACGACTGCGGCGAACCGGTCCACGTGTCGGTGACCTGCGAGAAGGGTCACGACGTGCCGCTGGCGGAAGTGGGGGTGGCGGCCCGGCCCCGCCCAGCCGCTCCCCGGAACCTCAGCGAGTAAGCACGAGTGACACGTTCTGCCCGCCGAACCCGAACGAGTTGCTGATCACCGCCTCCTGCTCCACCTCGCGCAGTTCGGTCGCCACCTCCAAGCCGATTTCCGGGTCGATCCCGGCCTCCAGCAGGTTCTGGGTCGGCGGCACTACTCCGTGCTTCACGCTGAGCAGGGCGATGATCGCCTCGACCGCCCCGGCGCCGCCGAACAGGTGGCCCAGGGACGATTTCGGCGCGGTGACCAACGCCCTCCCGAAGACCTCGCGGATGGCCCGGGACTCAGCCAGGTCCCCGAGGGGAGTTCCGGTGGCGTGGGCGTTCACGTGCCCGATCCGTCCGGGTTCCAGGGCGGCCTGCCGCAGTGCCTTTCGCATGGCCGAGATCTGCCCGGCCCCGTCGGAGGCGGGCGCCGTCATGTGGTGGGCGTCCGAGGCGATCCCGGCTCCCGCGAGCACCCCATGCGTACGCGCACCCCGGGCCGCAGCATGCTCGGCGCTCTCGAGCACGAGCACCCCGGCGCCTTCGGCGAGCACGAAACCATCACGATCACGGGCAAATGGACGCGAGGCGCGGGTCGGGTCCCCCGGGTACCGGGAGAGCCCGCGGGCCTGACGGAAACCGGCCACCGCGATCGGGGTGATCGCGGCGTCGGTTCCCCCGGCGATCACCACGTCGGCCTCCCCGGCCCGGATCAGCATCGCCCCCAGGGCGATCGCCTCGGCACCGGTGGCGCAGGCCGAGACCGGAGCGTAGACCCCGGCCCGGGCTCCGAACTCGATGCTCACCGCCGCCGAGGCGGCATTCGGCATCAGCAGGGGAACCGTGCGCGGCGAAACCCGGCGCACGCCCGCCGTCTCCAGCCGGTCGTCCTCCTTCAGCAGGCTCACCATGCCGCCGACTCCGGAACCGATCGAGGTGGCCAGTCGCTCCGGGTCGACCTCCGGCGCCCCGGCATCGGCCCAGGCCTCCAGCGCGGCGACGAGCGCGGCCTGCTGGGACCGGTCGAACTTGTTCGCCTGGGCGGCCGGGAGCAGGCCGGCCGGATCGGCCGCCATCGTCCCGGCGGTGAAGGCCCCGACGTACTCCAGACTGCGCTCGGCGACCCCGGACCGGCCCGCGATCAGGCCCTCCCAGGTGGAGGCCACGTTCTCGCCGAGCGGAGTGATCGCCCCGACCCCGGTCACCACAACTGCACCCACGGTCCCGCTCCTTGTACGTCATACAAATAAGAGCTCGAGTTGTATCACATACAATCGCGGGATGGCGCACAAGAGCCCGGGCGGCGGCACCCGGTACCGGATCATGTCCGCCGCCGCCCAGCTGGTCGCCGATCGCGACGGCGGCGATCCGAGCGTGGCCGAGATCGCCAAGGCGGCCGGGGTCTACCCGAACCAGATCACGTACCACTTCGGTTCGAAGGACTCACTGATGGTGCACGCGGCCTTCCTCGGCCTGCTGCACGACGCGAAGCGGGTGGAGAAGATCGGCTGGCGGGCGATCGACGCGGAGTCGTTCCGGCGCAACACCTCCCGCGCGGTGATGGCCATGCCCTCGCTCCCCTCGGTGTCCCGGGCCCTGGCCGCCGCCATCGCCCGCCCCGAGCTGTCGGAGGTCGTGGACACCCATCTGCGCCTGCTCTTTCAGCAGTCCGAGCGTTATCTGCAGGCCCTCGCCGCCGAGCGCAACTGGCGCAGCGAGCGTCCGTTGGCCCTGGAGGTCCGTACTTTCTGGAGCGCCGCACTGGGGGCGACGCTGCTCTTCCGGGCCGGCCTGAACGGCCGGACCAGCGATCTGGACCTGGCCCAGACCCTCACCCTGCACGACTAGGCCAGGTCCTGGGGCTGATCGTCGAACTCCGGCGGGCCGTCCACGTCGAGCAGACCCGCGACGGCGCCGTCGAGCAGCGTCCCGGTCTCCTCCGACCGCGGGATCATCGTCTTCTCGTACGCGCGCACCGCGTCCGCAATGTTCTCGGAACCGGCCAGCGCGAGCGCCAGTTCGCTGGCATCGAGCATGGCCAGGTTCACCCCGACGCCGAGCGGGGGCATGACGTGGGCGGCGTCGCCGAGCAGGGCGACGGTGGGCTGGTGCACCCAGGTGTAGGGCACCGGCAGCGCGAAGATCGGGCGGTCGACGTAGGGCCCGTCGTTGTCGGTGATCATCCGGCGCATCAGCGGTGACCAGCCTGCGTACTCCCCCAGCAGGTGGCGGCGGATGTCCTCGGTCTGCCGCAGGCCGCCGGCCGTGATCCAGTCGACCGGGGCCCGCTGGATGATGTAGACCCGAAGCTGGTCGCCACTGTTGCGCTGGGCGAACAGGGCCCGCTCGCCGTCCGCGGCGGCGGCCAGCCCCTGTCCGACGAGCTCGTCCAGCTCGGCGTGCCGCTTGCTGACATCCTGGAACCAGGCCTCCAGGAATGTGTATCCGGTGTACTGCGGCATCACGTCGGTCACCGCGCGCCGCACCCGGGAGAACGCACCGTCGGCGCCGATCACCAGATCGGTCTCCACGGTCGACCCGTCGGCGAAGTGCAGCTGCCGCGGCCCCTCGGCCGGACCGCCGACCGCCTTCAGCGCCCGCCCCCACTGCACGGTGCCGGGCTCCAGCGAGCCCAGCAGCAGGTCCCGCAGGTCGCCGCGGTCGATCTCGGGCTTGAACAGGTCCCCCTCCTCCGGGAGCATCTGGCCGAGAACGGTTCCGGCCGGGTCGATCTGGCGCATCTCCTGACCTTCGGGGCGGGACCGGGCGAAGAACTCCTCGAGCAGCCCGGCCTCGCGCAGGGCGATCTGGCCGTTGTCGGCCTGCAGGTCCAGCGAGCCGCCCTGGTTGCGGGCGTCCGGACCGGTGTCGCGGTCGTAGACGGTGACCGGGACGCCGTGCTTCTGCAGGATCCGGGCGCAGGTGAGACCGGCCGGGCCGGCGCCGACGATGCTGATGCGGTTCATGGTGGTTCCTCCGGATCCGGAAGCGGTGGGTACCCCTCCAGAAAAGCGCACTTGTTTAAAAAGTGCAACGGTTCAACTTAGTGAACCGGCCAACTCATTGCTACGCTGAACCCATGACCACCGTTCCCGGGCGCCGCGAGCGCAAGAAGGCCGCCACCCGGCAGTCGATCGCCGATGCCGCCCTGCGGCTGTTCCTCGAGCGGGGCTACGACCAGGTGGGCATCCGCGACATCGCCGAGGCGGCCGACGTGTCCACCACCACGCTGTTCAAGCACTTCCCGGGCAAGGAGGCGCTGGTGTTCGACCAGGCCGACGAACGGGAGGCCTACCTGGTGTCGGCGGTCCGCGAGCGTCCTGAAGGCCAGGGCATCCTCGACGCGTTGCGGGAGCACGTCCTGGCCAGCAAGTTGATCCGCGAGCAGGAGGAGTTCGCCGAGTTCACCGCCCTGATCGACGCGACCCCGGCGCTGCGGGACTACTCGGAGCGGATGTGGGCCCGACATGCGGACGCCCTGGCCGCGGCCATCGCCGACGAGCTGGGGGTCGAGCCGGACAACCTGGCCTGTGCCACGCTCGCCCGGTTCGTGCTCCAGATCCCCACGATCGTCCGCGGCCGCCCGGATCTGCCTGCGGCCGTCGAGCAGGTCTTCGCTCTGATCGAGCACGGCTGGCACCCACCCACCAGGCGGAATGTCTAGGCCCCCAACCCGGTTGCATCCCCCCGGGCGAGTGACCGCATGCTCACCCGACGACACCGGTGAAGGATGACGCATGGGCCTGATCGACTGGCTGTTCGATGCGCAGCTCCACATCGGCGACCAGACCATTCTTTGGCGTGAGGTCGTCGGCAACGTCTTCGGGCTGCTCAGCGCGCTCGGCGGGATGCGCCGCAAGGTCTGGGCCTGGCCGGTCGGCATTCTCGGCAACGCGCTCCTGCTCACCGTGTTCCTGGGCTCCGCCTTCGGCACCCCGAACCCGGTCAACCTGCTCGGCCAGGCCGGCCGCCAGATCATGTTCATCGTGGTGTCGGTCTACGGCTGGTGGCGCTGGAGCCGACGGCCCGAGACCCCGGGCGCGGTGGTCGAGCCGCAGTGGGCCTCCTGGCCGGTCCGGGCCCTGCTGGTGGCCGGGATGATCGGCGGCACGCTGGTGCTGACCCCGATCTTCCGCGCCCTCGGCTCCTACGAGCCGGTCTGGAGCGACGCCTGGATCTTCGTCGGATCGCTGCTGGCCACGTACGGCATGGCCAAGGGCTGGGTGGAGTTCTGGCTGCTCTGGGTGGCGGTCGACGTGGTCGGGGTGCCGCTGCTGTTCCACAGCGGCTACTACGCCTCCGGCGTGATGTACGGCTTCTACGGAGCGTTCACCCTGATCGGGTTCTTCGTCTGGAAGCGCCGGAACGCGTCGATCCTTCGGCCGACCGTCGAGACCGTGGGCGCCTGACCCGAACCCTCACCTAAACGGCCAAAATCCTCTACCCTGTGTTCACATCTGTTCACTGAGCGCTTTGACAACGGGGTGAAAGTGGGATCGGTCGAGTCCCCTGAGTGGGTGTGGGACCACGTTCCCGACGAGGAGCGCGCCGACCGGTTCACTCAGGTGGCGGTCTGGGTCGAGTGGCTGGAGACGACGTACGAGCCGTGGGTGGCGCTGCCCGCCTGCTGGCCGCTGCACGAGGGGCTCCGGGTCGAGCTGACCATGTTCTGGGTCTGGCACCGCCGGGTGATGAGCACCGTCACCGAGCCGGCCGAAGGCGTCCACTGGCATCACGAACTGCGGCGTTCCGCCGAGGCCTGGCGAGCGCTGGCCGAGTGCACGCACGAACCGCCCACCCGGCAGCGTTTCCTGCTGGCCCGCGCCCGGCACCAGCTGACCAACGAGCACCTGCGGCAGGCCATCTCCCGGCCGGCCGAGAACCCGCACGCTACTTAGCGGGCTTCTTCAGGTTCAGGGCCACCGCCGCGCGGATCAGCTCGGTCAGCGCCGCGGCGTCGATCTCGTCGGTCTCCCGGTAGTCGATCGCCCGCCGGACCTTGCCCTCCAGGCTGGAGTTGAACAGCCCGGCCGGGTCGGCCAGCGTCGCCCCCTTGAAGAAGGTCAGCTTAACCACGCTCTTGTAGACCTCGCCGGTGCACACCCCGCCACCGTGGGCCCAGACCGCCGTGCCCGGGCTGGTCTTCTTGACCCACTTCCACTCCTCGACGATCTCCGGGTCCGCGGCGGTAATGATCCCCCGCAGGACGGCGAAGGTCTTTCCCCGCCAGTCGGTGAGCTGAGCGATCCGCTCGTCGATCAGTTGGGACGCGTCGGTGGTCTCTTCGGTCATGCCGCAATTCTCGCCCGGTCGGAGCCGGTCAACCAATGAGCCACCCTTACATCCCCGTACATCCGAGGATGTACTTCCTCCGCCGTAACGGCCCGCGCGGCCGCCCCCGGATGCCCTCCCCAGGCGGACGCGACCGGCCGGTCCCAACGGCGAAGCTCCCGTTATGGACGAAAAGACGTCACTTCTGAGCCGCTTGGCCGGCCTTCTGTACTCCGCTCCCCGTCGCTCCCTCCTGGTGATTCTCGCCTTCGTGGCCATCGCCGGGGTGATCGGCGGCCCGGTCGCCGGGGCGCTGGAGACCGAAGGGGGCTTCGATCCCCCCAACGCGGAATCGGTCCGCGCCGTCGAACGGATCGAGGCGGCCACCGGCCGGGAACCCACGCCGGGCGTCCTTCTGCTGGTCGACAACCCGGCTGCGGTCGGCGCGGCGGTCAGCACGCTCGGCGCGATCGACGGGATTGCGCAGGCCGCACCCGCCGGGACCGCCGCCGACGGCAGCTCCACGCTGGTCACCGGCACCCTGACCGCCGACGCGAAGACCGAGGACGTGGCCCACGACGCGGTCGAGGCCTTCGACGGACGCAAGGACGTCACCGTGGGTGGCGACGCGGTCGCCGACCTGCAGCTCGGGGACCAGACCGAGGCCGACCTCAGCCGGGCCGAACTCCTGGCCTTCCCGATCCTGGTGCTGCTGTCCATCCTGATCTTCGGCGGCCGGGGCGCGGTGATCCCGCTGACCGTCGGGGTCACCACCGTGCTCGGCACCTTCCTGCTCCTGACCGGGATCAACCAGGTCCACGGCCTCAGCATCTTCGCCCTCAACCTGGTCATCGGCCTGGGACTCGGCCTGGCCGTGGACTATTCGCTGTTCCTGCTGAACCGGTACCGCGAGGAACTCGCCGTTCAGGGCCCGACCGCGGGCGCCGTGCTCACCACCCTGCGTACCGCCGGGCGCACGGTCGTCTACTCGGCCGCCACCGTGGCCGTCGCCCTGGCCACGCTCTCGGTGTTCCCGATGAGCTTCCTCCGCTCGATGGGGATCGCCGGCGCAGCAGTCGCCGTGGTGGCCGCACTGGCCGCGCTCACCGTCACGCCTGCTCTGTTCGGCCTCTGGGGCGCCAAACTCGCCCGCCGCCAGCGGGGTACGACGGCCGATGAAGGACGCTGGTACCGCTTCTCCCACGCGGTGATGCGCCGGCCCGGTCTGGTCGCCGCCGCGACCGCCGCCATCATGCTGATCCTGGCCGCTCCCGCCCTGCGGGCCAGCTGGGCGCCGGTCGACTCCACCGCCATCCCGACCAGCGCCAGCTCCCGGGTCGTCTCGGACACCCTCACCAAGCAGTACGAGGCCGACGCCGGCACCCCCGTGACCATCGCCGTCCACAGCGACAACGCGCAGCAGATGGCCGATTTCGCCAACCAGGCATCTTCCCGTCCCGGAGTCGTCGCCCCCGCCGAAGCCGTGGATCTGGGCCGGGACACCTGGCAGATCGATCTTCTCGTGGACGGCGACGCCGCCGGTGACGCTGCCCGCCACGTGGTCACCGAGGTCCGCGACCTGGCCACGACGGACGGCCTCGATGCCCTGGTGGCCGGGCCCGCCGCGTCCTTCATCGACAAACAGGACGCCATCGCCGACACCCTCCCCCTCGCGGTCGGGCTGCTCGTCCTGCTCACCATGCTGGTGCTCTGGCTGATGACCGGGTCGGTGGTGCTGCCCCTGCAGGCCGTGCTGATGAACGCGCTCACGGTCGGCGTCTCGCTCGGCTCGATCGTCTTCGTCTACCAGGACGGGCGGCTGACCGGCCTGCTCGGCTACACCCCCAACGGCGGCATCGAGTCCAGCAACTTCCTGGTCACCGCGGCCCTGGTGTTCGCCCTCTCGACCGACTACGGGGTGTTCCTGCTGGGCCGGATCAAGGAGGCCCGCGAGTCCGGGCTGCCCGAACGCGAGGCGGTCGCCGTCGGGCTGGGCCGGACCGGCAGCATCGTCACCGCCGCGGCCATCCTGCTCGCCGTCGCGATCGGCGCGTTCAGCACCAGCGAGATCCCGTTCATGCAGCAGATCGGCATCGCCACCGCGGTCGGGGTGCTGGTGGACGCCTTCGTGGTGCGGTCGCTGCTGGTCCCGGCCCTGATGGGGATGGTCGGCAAGTGGAACTGGTGGTCGCCGATGTGGCTGCGCCGGGTGCACGACCGGGTCGGGCTCTCCGAGGGACGCCCGGAACTGGCCGGCTCCCCGCAGAACCCGGTCGGCGCGGGAACCGGTCACTGACCGTGAGCCAGTACCGAGCCGGATCATCCGCCCCTATCGTGGGCCGGGTGATCCGGTTCGGCACTCCCCGCCTCACCCGCCCGCCGGGTCTGGACCTCGTGCTGGCCCTGCTCTTCGCCGCTGCGATGTTCACCGAGCTGTTCCTGCGGGACCGCCCGCTGACCGCCCCGACCAGTACCGCGTTCGTGGTGGCGGCGCTGCCGGTGCTACTGCGTCGTCAGGCTCCGGTGGCCGCCATGGTGCTCGGTTACCTAACGCTTTTCGGCATTTCCCTGACCACCGACGGCATCTACAGCACCATCCCGTTCCCGGCCGTGGTCTGCGCGTACACCCTGGCCGACCTGCGCGGCCGCCGGGCCGCGGTGATCGCCACCGTCGCCGGCCTGCCGATCGTGCTGTTCCTCCTCCAGGCCTACAGCCCGCACGCGTTGTTCAGCTGGATCACCGCCCAGAACCTGGCCTTGGTTGTCCTGCCCGCCGCCCTCGGCGTGGCCGCGCACGACCGCCGGGCCTACACCGAGGCCCTGGTCGAGCGGGCCCAGGTGGCCGAGCGCAACCAGGAGGAGATGGCCCGGCGCCGGGTCAGCGAGGAACGCCTGCGGATCGCCCGCGACGTGCACGACGTGGTGGCGCACGCGATGGTGACGATCAACGTGCAGGCCGGGGTGGGCGCCTACCTGGTCCGCAGCGATCCCGACGAGGCCCATTCCACCCTCCGGACGATCAAACAGGTTAGTGGGGACGCTCTCACGGACCTGCGCTCGATGCTCGGGATCCTTCGCAACGACGACGAAACCGATTCTCCCCTGGGCGGCCCCGCCCTGCCGGTGCAGGGCCTCGCCGCCCTCGACGATCTCACCGAGGGCCTGCGCCGGGCCGGGATCGAGCTGACCGTCGAGATCGACCCCGAGGCCCGCAGCCTGCCGGCCTCGGTCGACAGCACCGCCTTCCGGATCGTCCAGGAGGCGCTGACCAACACCCTTCGGCACGCCGGCCCGACCAGCGCCCGGATCGCGATCGCGCATCACGGCGACCGGGTGCGGGTGGCCGTCACGGACGCCGGGGGCGCCCCGGCCGAGCACCTGACCAGCAGCGGTTCGGGCAGCGGGATCAGCGGCATGCGCGAAAGAACCACGGCCCTGGGCGGTTCCCTGACCGCCGGACCCCGGCCCGGCGGCGGCTGGCAGGTCGTCGCCTGGCTCCCGCTCTCCACGGAAGCAGTGACCCGATGACCGGTCCGATCAAGGTGCTGCTGGTGGACGACCAGCCCTTACTGCGCGGCGGTTTTCGCGCCCTGCTGAGGGCGGTGCCGGACATGGAGGTGGTCGGCGAGGCCGGCGACGGGGACACCGCGGTGCAGCTCGCCGTCCAGACCCGCCCCGACATCGTCCTGATGGACGTCCAGATGCCCCGCGCCGACGGCCTGAGCGCCACCGCGCGGATCACCGCCGACCCCCGCCTGCCCGGCACCCGGGTGATCGTGCTGACCACCTTCGAGCTGGACGAGTACGTGTTCGGCGCACTGAAGGCCGGCGCCTCAGGATTCCTGCTCAAGGACATCGAACCCGAGGCCCTGATCGACGCCGTCCGCCTGGTGCACGACGGGCAGGCCCTGCTGGCTCCCCAAGTCACCGGCCGGCTGATCCAGGCCTACGTCCGGGCCCAGACCCCGGCTCCGGTGGTGCGGACGGAGTCACCCCGGCCGGCGATCGGCGACCTCACCCAACGGGAACACGACATCCTGGTGCTGGTGGCTTCCGGGATGTCGAACAAGGAGATCGCCGCCGAGCTGGTTCTCTCGCCCCTGACGGTGAAGACCCACGTCTCCCGCGTCCTGGGCAAGCTGGGCGCCCGGGACCGGGCCCAGCTGGTGGTGATCGCTTACGAGGCCGAGCTGATGGGCGGGCCGCGCACATCCCGTCCGTGAGCTCAGCGTTGCGGTAGTGACACGTCGGCCAGGACCGGCCGATGGTCGCTGTTGCGCGCATTTCCGGTCCACGCCCGCCGGGAGTCCAGTCCCCGGGCGAACAGCCAGTCGACCCGGATCTTACGGCGGGTCGTGCCCAGCCAGGATCCCGAATCGGCCTGCAGATCGTTGAGCCCGACCTCGGTCAGCAGCTTGTGCGGGCGGTTGGCCATCGAGGAGTTCAGGTCGCCGCCGACCAGCAGCGGGGTGGAATCCTCGCGCAGGGCGTTCGCGATCACCTTGGTCTCGGCCATCCTCAGCCGGGCCTGGTGGCCCAGGTCCCGCGCTCCCCGACCGGCCAGGGGTGACGCCAGGTGCAAAGGGACGACGTCCATCCGGGTGCCTTCCACATCCACCGTCACCACCGCGGCCGTGCGGGCGCCGGCAGGCAGACCGGGAATGACCTTGCTGCCGACAATCGGCCAGCGCGACAGCACCGCCGTGGCTCCGGAGCCGGGGGTGCTCTCCGCGACGGGCGCGAAGTACCGGTACGGAAGGCTGGGGGTGGCCGTCGCCACCGCGTCCTCGTACTCGCTCGGCAACTCCTCGAGCATCATGATGTCCGGCTTGCTCTCCGCGATCAGCGCGGCCAGATCCACCGAGGGGTTGCGCGGACGCACGTTCCAGGCGATCACCCGAATCTGCTGCGCGTCGGCGGAATCCGACGTGGAGGAGCGCCCGGGCAGCACGTACGGCCCGTACGTCAGCGCCCAGGCCACCGCGGGCAGCACGCTGAGCAGCGCTGCGGGCCACCAGAACCGGCCGAGCAGGGCCAGGGGCAGCATCACGAAGGCCGGGGCCCAGACCACGACCGCAACGAGATTCAGCACGTACAGCCACGAGTACTCGTCGCCCGCCACCTGCCGCAGGATGACATGCAGCGTGGCCAGCGCGCCGTACAGGGCCACGACCAGCATCAGCAGCGTCACGAGCAGGGGCCGACCGGAAACCATCCCTGCCGTCACGTGAGGGAGCCTAGCGGGCTTGCGCGGAAACCACCGAAATGCGTGCTCGGCGTCCCCCGTTTGGGTGGTCGGGGGCCATTCGGGCGTCAGTTGATCTTGGCGTTCTCCGAATTCGATACCTGAGCGCGGTACCGCCACCGGCGCGGCTTTTGCCGGGTCCGGTCGGGCTGATCAGGAGGATCACGTGAGACGCATACATCCGGCCAGTGCCATCATCGCCACCACCCTGGCCATCACCGCCGGGATCGTGGCCGGCGGCGCCTATGCGGACGACAACCAGGCCGGCGCAGCGATCGCCAACCCCACCCAGCAACAGGCGCTGGACGCCAACGAGACGATGCGCAACTACATCCTCTCCCACCCCAGCACCCCGGTCCCGACCGAGACCACCACACCGAGCACCACCCCCACCGTCACCCCGACTCCGGCCGAAACCGCGACCGAAGCTCCCGCCGGGCAGAAGTACGCCTCCGGAATGCCCTGGAGCGACGGCGGTTTCTTCGAGCACTCGGGCACCAGGGCCACCGCGTTCGCCGCCTGGCGCGGAGCGCCCCTGGACAACGTCGTCGCCTTCACCACCCGCTCCTCGTGGAAGGCCCTCCTGAACGACTGGTGGAAGACCTCCGTCCCGTCCGGCTTCGACGCCGGCCGCGACGACTTCATCCTCTCGGTGCCGCTCTGGACCGACGACGGAAGCGCCGGGAGCGACCAGAACTGGAAGGATCTCGGCACCCAGCTCGCCGCCGTCGACCCCAACGGCCTGGTCCGCCTGGGCTGGGAGATGAACTGCTGCTTCTCCCACGCGATGAACGCCACCACGTGGCGGGACCAGTTCTCCCGCGCCGTCACGCTGCTCCGATCCACCGCCCCCGGACTGCAGATCGTCTTCAACCCCAATGAGGGTGGTGCGCAGAACGGAACCGTTCGGGACGTCGAAAGCCTCTACGTACAGGGCAAGGTCGACATCATCGCGCTCGACACCTACGACTGGTGGTCACCGTTCACCACCAAGGCGAACATCGACAACCACTTCACCAAGGCCTACGGCTGGGACTATTGGTTCCGGTTCGCCCGGCGCCATCACTTGCCTTTCGCCCTGGGCGAGTTCAGCGTCTCCTCCGGGTCCAGTGCCTCGGGCGGCGACAACCCGATGTTCTTCCAGGCGGTCTACGGCTGGCTGACCGAGCGGGAGCGGCAGGACCCGGGCTCGATCCGGTTCGTCGCCCTGTTCAACGAGAGCGCCGATTACTGCGGCTGCGCCCTCTCCGACACCCAGAACCCCCGGGCGGCAGCCGAGTACAAGTCGCTGATCGCTTCGATCAGGACTTCGTAGTCTCTTCCCCTTCCGGGGTCGGGGCCCTGCGGTGCTTCCGCGTCAGCAGGGCCCCGACCACCACCCCGAGCACACTCACCGCGACCCCCACGCCGATCGCGACGATCGCCAGGGTCCGGTTGCCCGACGTGGCCGCCGAACCCAGGGCCGTGTACGCGAACGCCCGCGGGGCCGAGCCGATCAGCGTGCCCAGGGCGATCTGGTGGGACCGCACGCCGATCAGGCCGAAGGCGTAGGACAGCGGGGCGTCCGGGATACCGGGCAGGAGTCGCTGGACCACCACCGCGAGCGTGCCGTGCTTACGGGCGAGCTCGATCAGCGCCTGGGTCCGTTCCCCGCTGAGCTCCTCGACCGCCTGTTGCCCGGCCCGCCGGGCCAGCAGCAGGGCCAGCACCGCGGTCAGCACCGAGCTGATCAGCCCCCAGGTGAAGCCCCAGAAGGTGCCGAACAGGGCGCCACTGGCCAGGCTGAGCAGCGGCCCGGGCACGAAGACCAGCGCCAGCAGGGCGCTGACCACGACGAACACCGGCCCGGCGAGCAGCCCGAAGTCCTCGATCCGGTCACGCAGGCCGTCGGCCGAGATCGGCAGGAACAGCGTGGTCAGCAGGCCGATCAGGCCCAGCGCGGTGACGAAGCCGGCGAGACGGAGAACCGGGCGCTGCACCCCACGAGCCTTGCACATCGGCCGGGCCCCCGGGTCGAGGACCCCCTTGTACCGTTCCTGAAGCCGCCGCCGGCGGGATCGGCCCGACCGCGGATTAGACTCGGCGGATGGGTAGGTGGGAGCCGGGCGCCGACGGCCGATTGCGAGAGGCAGCGCTGACGCTGTATCTCGAGCAGGGCTTCGAGCAGACCATGGTCGCCGACATCGCCGAACGGGCCGGCGTCACCACCCGCACCTTCTTCCGGCACTTCACCGACAAGCGCGAGGTGCTCTTCCACGGCTGGGGCGAGGTGCAGGCCCGCTCGCTGGCCGCGCTGGAGGCTGCGCCCCAGACCGCGTCCTCGCTGGAGCTGGTCGCGGCCGCCCTCGACGCGGTGGCCGAGGTCATCGGGACCGATCCCCCGTCGGTGCGGCGGCGGCAGAGCATCATCTCGGCCCATGCCGAGCTGCGGGAGCGGGAAATGATCAAGCTGACGTCGATGTCCGACGCCCTGGCCGAAGGGTTACGGGCGCGCGGGGTGGACGCGCTGGAGGCGAGCCTGGCCGCCGAGACCGGCCTGGCCGTGTACCGCGTGGCCTTCGGTCAGTGGGTGCTCCGCACCGACGACAGCGACCTGCGGGACCTGATCCGGATCGCCTGGGACCGGCTGCGGGCGCTGACCGGCTCGGCCGAAACGACCGAGCCGGTCGGCTGAAACGCCTTATCCGATCGCCAGATCGGCGTGAACCTGCTGGATCTCGTCCCACGACTTCGGTTTGACCGGCGTCGCGTCGGTGTCGGCCTTGCTCCGCCTGGCCAGCGCCGCCGAGGTCAGCTCCGGCCGCCCGCGGGTGAAGAGCCAGGTGGTGAACAGGTCGTCCAGCTGCTGCCCGGAGACCTTCTCGGCCAGCGCGATGAACTGATCGATGCTGCCGTTGCTGTACTTGTGCTCCTGAACCCAGGTTTTCAGCAGATCGAAGAAGGCCTCGTCGCCGATCTGCACCCGTAGCGCCTGCAGGGTGAGCGCGCCGCGATCGTAGACCGCTGCGTCGAACACCTTGTCCGCCCCCGGATCGCCCGGAAGGACCTGCCAGAACGGGTCGTCGGCCGGGTAACTGGCGTAGGTGAAGTCGAACAGCTCCTGCGGTGTGCCCTCACCCTCGTGATCCGACCAGAGCCACTCGGCGTAGCTCGCGAAACCCTCGTTCAGCCAGATGTTCTTCCACTCGGACACCGAAACCGCGTCCCCGAACCACTGATGGGCGTTCTCGTGGGCCACCACGTAGGTGTTCCCGCCCCGCCGCCAGAAACGTCCGTCGTAGACCGGACGGGTCTGCGTCTCCAGAGCGAACCCGAGTGAACCCGGAGGCGCCGCCACGCCACCCCGGGCCTCGAAGGGGTAGGCCCCGAACCATCCGGCTTCGGTGTCGAGGATCTCGTTCGTGCGGTTGATCCCGGCCCGGGCCGCGCCGTCCAGGTCGCCCAGGGACCGGGAGAACGCGTTGACGATCGGCGAGCCGTCCGCGGCGGTGTCGGTCTCGATGTCGTACTGCCCGATCGCCACGTACGCCAAATACGTTGCCTGGGGACGCGTGGAGCGCCAGTACCAGCGGTCCCACCCGTTCAGTTCGGGAGTGGGACCGCTGGTCAGCGTGCCGTTGCTGATCACCTGCACGTCGTGCGGGGCGAGCACCGAGACGTCGAACGTCGCCTTGTCCGTCGGGTGGTCGTTGCTCGGGAACCACCACCAGGCGCTCTCCGGCTCGTTCACCGCCAGGGCGCCGTCGGCCGTGCGGGTCCAGCCGGTCAGGCCCTTGACCTTGACCGTGGACGGGATCCCGGAGTATTTGACCACCACGGTCAGGGCGCCGCCCTTGGGGATCTCCCGGGCCGGCGTCACCACCAGCTCGTGATCGCCTTTCCGGGTGAAGCCGGCCGCCCGGTTGTTCACCTGGACCGAGGACACGTCGAGCGCGAAGTCCAGGTTGAAACGGGACAGCTCCTGGGTGCTTTGGGCGAGGATCGTGGTGGTTCCGGTCAGCTGGTCGGTCTTCGGCTGGTAGCGCAGGCGGACGTCGTAGTGATCGACGTCGTAGCCACCGTTCCCGTAGTCGGGGAAGTAGGTGTCGCCCGCCCCAGGTGCCCCTGGAGTGCCCGCCGCGTGGGCGATTCCGCCACCCAGGGTGAGGGCGGCGGCCGTGGCCGTGGCCGTCATGACCGTTCGGATCGAGACTTTCCGCATCGTCGGCCCATCCGTTCGTCAGGGTTCGCTCTCCGGTCGTCCTTGTGCCGACATTCTGCACAAAGACCACCAAAAGGGACACCCCTTCGGCGGATCAGAGGCCGGACCACTGCTGATTGGCGGCTCCCGTGCACGTCCAGATCTGCAGCGTGGCCCCGTTCGTGGTCGCGCTGTCCTTCACATCGAGACACTTGCCGCTCTGTTTGTTCACCAGACTGTTCGCCGCGTACGTCCATTGCTGGTTGGCCGCTCCGTAACAGTCCCAAAGCTGCACCGCCGTACCGTTCGCGGTGCCGTTGTCCACCACGTCCAGGCACTTACCCATCGACCGCAGCGTTCCGTCGGCCGGGTGCGTCCACTGCTGATTGGCCGCCCCGAAGCAGTCCCACAGCTGCGGCTTGGCGCCGTTGGTGGTGGAACTGCCGGTCACGTCCAGGCATTTCCCGCCCAGGCCGGTCAGCTTCACCCCGGTCGCGGCCGGGGTGGCCGTAGTGGTGGTCGCGCCGGAGGGAGTGATGGGGGTGGTGGGGGTGGCACTGGTCGCCGGGGTGGAGGTCGTGGTGGACGGCCAGGTGAAGGTCGCCATCGAACCGGCCGGCATCGAGGCGCCGAAGGTCTTGCCCTGGTAGGAGACCTGGAACTTCTGGGTGCCGCCGGTGTTCACCGCCACCAGCACGATCGTGCCGTCCGGGTTCCGGAAGGCGACGTTCTCGATCCCGCCCTGGGCCTCGGCCGTCGAGTCGATCCGCACCGCGCCCGGTTTCACGAACTTGCTGAGGTGCCCCAGCACGTAGTACTCGGCGTTGTAGGTTACGTTCGCGCCGTTCACGGTGACCACACCGGTGCAGTTGGTGCAACTGCCGATCTCCGGGCCGTGCTGCGCGTCCAGCGCCAGGTTCCAGGTGGCGACCGAACGGGCCCAGTTCCGGGTCGCCCCGATCGCCAGGTTACGGCCCTGCCACCACAAGGTATCGCCGAACGTCTTCGAGGGGTCGGCCGACTCGGTACCGGAGCACTCGGTAAAGAAGACGTCCTTACCGGGAACCGCGGTGTGCACGGTGCTTTGCCCGGTGGGATCGCCCGCGTAACAGTGGAAGGCGGTACCGGCCACGTTCGCGCCGGCCGCACTTAGCACCGACTGCGGGTACGACGCGTCGTTCCAGTTGTGGTCGTAGCCGAGAATTTTGGTCTTCAGCCCGGCGGCCGCCAGCTTGGGCGCCAGCGCGTTGATCACCTTGGCCTCCAGCGCGGCCGAGATCTTCATGCCCGGGTAGCCCGGCGGCTGGAACTCCGGCTCGTTCTGCACACTCAGGTAGCTGAGCGGAACGCCGGCCGTCTGGTACGCCTGCGCCGTCTTGACCAGGTAGTCCGTATAAGCACCGACCTGACTCTCGGCCAGCGTGCCGCCGACCAGCTGGGCCGGGGTCTTCATCCAGGCGGGGGCGCTCCACGGGGTGCCCATGAAGGTGACCTGCGGGTTCAGGCTTTTCGCCTGGGCCAGCAGGGGCAGGATGTAGTCCTTGTCGTGGGCGACCGAGAACCGGGCCAGGGTGGGGTCGGCGGCCCCGTCGTCGTAGGTGTAGAACGAGCGCGAATAGTCGCTCGCGCCCAGGGGCTGCCTCAGGAAGTCCAGTCCGATGCCGGAACTCGGGTCGAACAGCTTCTTCATGACGGTGTCGCGTGCGCTCGACCGGAACACGTTGTAAGCCGCCGAGTCGGTGAACGAAGCGCCGAAACCGGCCATGCTCTGGTAGGTCCTGGCCGGATTCACGGTGATCACCGGCCCGGTGCCGGTCGTGCCGAACGGGATCGCCGGCTGCGGGGTGAGCAGGTTGGCCTTGTCCGGCGTGGTGAGCCAGACGTTCGCGCTCGCCGGGGTCGAGGCGGCGGGCGCGGCGGTGGAGGGCAGGGTGGTGATGGCGACGTAACCGGCCACGCCCGCAGCGACCGCGGCCGCGAGCAGACGCCCGGAAAGTACGCGCCGACGGCGCGACACAACGGTGGACACGAGCAGACCTTTCCTCTGTCTCATCCCGCCCAGGGAAGCAGGATGTTGCTCGTTTCTATCCGCTGCACCCTCAGCGGCGCCCTACGACATCATCAAGAGGGCGGTGCCTCAAGCCCGTTGAACACGGTGGCGATCAATCGCCGCCCCTGCGCCACGCCTTCGTCGGTGGGCGCGACCCGCCAGAGGAAGCTCATCAGCATGATGATGTCCCTCGGGTCGTGACCGGCGGCGATCGTGCCCTCGGCCCGGCAGGCGTCGACCAGCTTCTTCACCCCGGCCGCGGTCGGCTCCCAAGAGGCCTCGACCACGTCCTGGACGGCGGCCGAGTGCATCGCGTCGCCCAGCCCGTGCTTGATCCGGATGTACCCGGCCAGCGTCTCGAACCACTCGACGAAGGCCGCCTTGGCCGAGGTGTGGCGCTCCAGCACCTCGTCCGCGGTGGCGGTCAGCCGCTCGATGTCGTGCTGGTAGGCCGCCAGGGTCAGGTCGTCCCGGGTCGGGAAGTGGCGGTACAGCGTGCCGGCCCCGACCCCGGCGAGCCTGGCCACCTCGCTCAGCGGCACCAGCGGGTTCTCGGCGAACAGCTCGTGCGCGGCGTCGATGATCGCCTGGCGGTTGCGGGCCGCGGCCTTGCGCTGCGTCCCGTAGGTACCCGGCCCCTCGTCACTCATCTCTCGATGATGCCCCAGCGTTGACATGCGGAGAATCCTCCACTAGTTTCCCGGGAACTTGCGGAGTATCCTCCGCGAGTTTTTCCGGGAGGCATTCGTGCAGTACGTGAAACTCGGCACCACCGGTCTCGACGTCTCGCCGATCGCGATCGGCGCGATGACCTACGGCGAATCCGACCGCGGTCACCCGGTCTGGTCCAAGGGCGAACAGGAGGCGCGGCCGCTGATCCGGCACGCCCTCGAGGCCGGGATCAACTTCTTTGACACCGCGAACCTGTACTCCAACGGCTCCAGCGAGGAGATCCTCGGGCGGGCGCTGAAGGACTTCGCCGACCGCGACGAGGTGGTGATCGCGACCAAGCTGCGACACCCGATGCGGCCCGGGCCGAACGGGAAGGGCCTGTCCCGCAAGGCGATCATGACCGAGATCGACCACTCCCTGCGCCGGCTCGGCACCGACTACATCGACCTCTACCAGGTGCACCGCAACGACCACGCCACGCCTTTGGAGGAGACCCTGGAGGCGCTCAGCGACCTGGTCCGGGTGGGCAAGGTGCGCTACCTCGGCGCCTCCTCGATGCCCGCCTGGGAGTTCGCCAAGGCCCTGCGGCTGCAGCGCGAGCACGGCTGGGCCCGCTTCGTCTCCATGCAGGACCACTACAACCTGCTGGCCCGGGAGGAGGAGCGGGAGATGATCCCGCTGTGCCGGGACGAGGGCGTGGGGACGATCGTCTGGTCGCCCCTGGCCCGCGGTCGCCTGGCCCGCGCCTGGGACGACTCCAAGGCCACCGCCCGGGCCGAGACCGACGGCGCCTACGCGGACCTGCTCTACTCGCCGGCCGAGGAGCAGTCCAACCGATCGATTGTGGACGCGGTCGGCCGGGTCGCGCAGGCCCGGGACGTCAGCCGGGCGCAGGTCGCCCTGGCCTGGCTGCGCCATCAGCCGGTGGTCACCGCCCCGCTGGTCGGGGCCGGCTCGACCGGGCAGATCGACGACGCGGTGGCCTCGCTCGACCTGGTCCTGAGCGAGGACGAGATCCGCATGCTGGAGGCCCCTTACACCCCGCGCCACGACTGGCAGGGAGTTTCCGACGAGGCCGAGCTGGAGGCGATCCGCGCCCGCATCCCGGGAATGGCCTTGACCTGATTGCGAATGCTCATAGGGTCTTCGGGCAACGCTTCTTTCCGGCTGAACGAAGAGGACGCTATGGAACTCGGGCTGCACATCGCCGACTTCACCTGGGCCAGCGGGCCCGCCCGGCTCGGCGCCGAACTGGCCCGGCACGTGCGCGAGGCGGAGGACGCGGGTATCCGGCGGATCACCGTGATGGACCACTTCTGGCAGATCAACGGGGTCGGGCCGACCGAGACCGAGATGCTCGAGGCCTACTCGGCGCTCGGTTTCATCGTCGCCCACACCGAGCACGCGCTGCTGCACACGCTGGTCACCGGGGTCACCTATCGCGAGCCGGCCCTGCTGGCCAAGGCGGTCACCACGCTGAACGTGCTCTCCGGCGGCCGGGTCGGGCTGGGCATCGGCGCGGCCTGGAACGACGCGGAGTCCGAGGGCCTGGGCTTCGCCTTCCCGCCCACCGCCGAGCGGTTCGAGCGGTTGGAGGAGGCACTGCGGATCTGCCTGCAGATGTGGTCGGACTCCGAGGAGCCGTTCGAGGGCCGGCACTACCGGCTGGGCCGGACGCTGAACTCGCCGCAGGCGGTGACCCGGCCGCACCCGTACCTGATGGTCGGCGGCGGGGGCGAGAAGAAGACGCTGCGGATGGTGGCCCAGTACGCGGACGCCTGCAACATCGGCGGCGGGGTGGAGGTGGGCGCGCACAAGCTCGAGGTGCTGCGCGGCCACTGTGACGCGGTCGGGCGGGACTATGAGCAGATCGAGAAGACCTCGGCGATCGCGATCGACCCCGGCAGCACCGTGGAGGACATCGTCGTCGCCGGGGAGAGCCTGCGGGAGATCGGCTTCACCGCCGTGTACGTCTTCGCCAGCGGGATCACCGACCGGCCGCGGATCATCGACCTGCTCGGCCAGGCCCAGGCCCGGCTCGCCTAGGGTGAATGCATGATCTCCGTCGCCACCCCGGCCGACCGGGACCGCGTCGTGGAGTCCCTGGTGGCCACGTTCCGGTCCGATCCGGTCCTGCGCCACCTGTTCCCGGACGACGCGGACTACCCGGCCGGGGCCGGGGCCTTCTTCGGCCACCTCTTCGACAAACGGGTCGCCCGGAACTCGATCTGGGTGGTCGACGGAGGCCTCTCGGCGGCGATCTGGGAGCCGCCCGCGGTTGCGGGCGGCCCGCCACCCGCCGAACTGCGGCTCCCGGAGCCGGCCGCCTCCCGGATGCGGGCCTACGACGAGGCGGTGCACTCCGCCCTGCCGACCGGCCCGTTCTGGTACCTCGGGGTGCTCGGCACCCACCCGGATCATCACGGAAAGCGTTACGGGCAGGCAGTGATGGCCGCGGGCCTGGAACGGGCCCGGGCCGAGGGACTTCCGGCCTATCTGGAGACGTCCACCCCGGGCAACGTCGGGATGTACCAGCGGGCCGGCTGGGAGGTGGTCGCCGAGCGGGCCGATCCCCTTCCGATCTGGATCCTGCGGCATTCGGCCAAAAGTCCGGAAACCGCCCTTACGTAACATTCCCCGGGCATACTCGGGCCCATGACTGCTCCGGACCGACCACGGCGGCAGTCTCCCGGGCCCGGGCGCACTCCCCGGGGCTGGCCCTTGTTGCGCTACGCCCCGGCCCGAATGCTGCGCGACGGCACGCTGTCCGCGATCCTCCTGGTCTCGGTGGCCCTGCTGTCCGCCCTGGCCGCCGCCGGGCCGTTGTTCGCCTCGGCCACCGCCTACGGCCTGCTGGTCCGCCGGCTGGACGCGCTCCCGGCGGTGGGCTCCGCCAATGCCCGGGCCGGGCTCCAGCTCACCGTGGACGGCCTGCAGGCGGGGGCGCTGCCGCAGATCGAGGCGGCGGTCCGGGGCATCCCGTACCTGAGCCCGCCGCAGACCTCGATCTACACCAACCCACTGCACGCCGCCGAGCAATGGGGGTCGGTGCCCTGCGTCCGCGCCGACGAGGCCGGCGGCAAGCCGGTCTCGGCCGTCCTGTACTACCGCACCGGGGCCCTTGATTCCCTGTCGATCGCCTCGGGCACCCGAGGGGCCAAGGGGGTTTGGCTACCGCAGTCGATCGCCGAGAAACTGAACCTGCGCCCGGGAGACGGTCTTCGGCTCGAGACGATCTACAGCGCCATCCCGACGGACCACAAGGGCCCGCTCCCCAAGAGCCCCACCGCCCGCGTGACGCTGGCCGGCACCTACAAGACCCGGCCCGACGGGCGCAGCCCGCTCGGGGCGGCGTTCCAGCACGTCCTGCTGCCGGCCAATCCGCAGGGCTCCTGCACGACCGTTCCCGACCCCGAGGGCACCGCTCTCCCCGCCGTGCTGATGATCGGCGATCTGCCCACGGTCAGCAACGCTTTCGCCGACCTGGACGACTTTCCCCTGCTGAACACCACGGCCGACCTGACCGCCGCCGGCCGCACCCCCAAGCACCTGCACCAGGCCGCCGTGGGGGTTTCGCACCTGCAGGACGAGCAGGCCGACGTGGGCGGTGACCTGTTCACCGCGCTCCGGGGCGACCAGTCGAACTCGCGGATCTCCACCGGGCTGCCGGCGATCGAGAAGCAGACGGCCGCCGACGCCGTAAAGGCCCGCCAGCAAGGGCATGCCGTCGCCTACGCCGGGGGTGCCCTGGGCCTGGCCGCCCTGCTGCTGGCGCTGTGGGCGCTGGCGCAACGGCGGCAGCGGGAGACCGAGCTCCTGATCGCCCGGGGCACCCCGATCCCGGTGGTGGTGACCGCGAGCGCCCTGGAACTGCTCCTGCCGGCCCTGCTCGGCGCCGGGGCCGGGCTGGCCGTGGCCGGTGGGCTGTTCAGCCGGTACGGCCCGCACGCGGGGCTGGATCCCGACGCATTCGGCTCGGCCGCCCGCTACGCGGTGGCGACGGTGCTGGTGACCCTGGCCGGCGCCGCCCTGGTCACGCTCGTGCAGATCTTCGGGATCTGGCGCCGGCTCTCCGGATCCGGGGCCCTGCGCTTCGCCTCCCAGCTGGCCTCGGTGCTGCTCGGGGCCACCGTCGTGGCGGTGGCGGCGATCCTGACCCGCCCCCGCGGTCAGTCCTTCCAGGATCCGCTGGCCCCGTTGCTGCCGATCCTGGTGCTGGCGTGCGGCTGCATCATCCTGGTCCGCGGCGCGGTGCTGGCCGGCCCGTTCCTCCGGCGGCGCCGACCGTCCGGCCGTCCCCGGTCCGCCGATCGCCTGGTACGACAGGGGTTGCGGGGCACCGGGGTCGCGGTGGCCGACCTGGTGATCGTGCTCAGCATCGGGATCGGCGTGTTCACCTACGGTCTGCTGGTGCGGGAGACGATGGGCCAGGCGGTGCCGGACAAGGCCGCCGCGCTGGCCGGCGCCCGTACCTCGGCGGCCCTCAGCCGCTCCTGGCTGCTCGGTGGGGGCGACGGGCCGGCTCCCGACCTCGGGCCGGACAGCGCCGTGGTCTGGCGGGCCCAGGGCAACTTCTGGGAGGACCGGGACCACCGGTACGACGTTCTCGTGGTCGACCCGGCCACCCTGCTCCGGGCCGCCGACTGGGGCTCCGGCCCGGACCTGGCCGCCGCCCGGGCCGCGCTGCCGAAGCTGGGCAGCCTGTCACCGGACGCCCCGGACCGGGACCGCAGCCAGTTGTACCCCTCGGCGCTGCTGGTCGGAGCGCCCGCCGGGCTGCGGTTCTCGGCCCAGCCGGCGTTCCAGGTGGGGCCGGCCAGCCCGCAGGTCCGGATCGTCGCCCGGCTGAAGGCGTTTCCGGGCGCCCGGGGGCCGACCCTGGTCGTGGACTCCCGTTCGTTCTTCCTCCGCCTGCCGGCCGACCTGGATCCGAGCGTGCACGACAAGACCGACGACTACTACGGCCTCGAGGACGCGTTCCAGGCCTGGGTCTGGACCCGCGACAGCCTGGAGCAGTTGCAGCAGAGAATGGCCGAGCACGATGTCCCGCTCGGCCGGTACCAGACGCTGGCCCAGGCCCAGGCCACCCCGGACCTGCTGGCCGGCACCTGGGCGGCCGCCTACCAAGCGCTGCTCGGGCTGGTCGCGGTGGCCCTGGCCGGGCTCGCCACGGTGGTCGCGGTGGACCGCCGGGTGGCCCGGGCCGCTCCGGTCGACCTGCTGCTCAAGCGGTTCGGTTTCCGCCCCTCGCGTCTGCTGCGCCTGCGGCTGGCCGAGCTGGCGGTCACCGGTCTGGCCGCGCTCGTGGTGATGACGCTCCCGGTCGCCCTGCTGCTGGCGCTGATGCCCCGGCTGATCGAGCCGGCCGCCGATCTGCCGCCCTCCCTGACCATTCTGGTCACCCCGTGGCCGGTGCTGACCGGGGTGGCCGCCGCGGTGGTCGTGATCCTGCTGGCCGCCGCCGCGGCGGCCCGCCGGTCCGCCGCCCTGAAACCCGGTGAGGTCCTGCGCGATGAATCCTGAGCAGCGATGAACACCGAGATCACCGCGGGCCTGCGCAACGTGGTCCGGATCTACCAGGCGGTCTCCGGTGAGGTGCACGCCCTGAGGGGGGTGGACGTGGAATTCCCGCAGGGCAGCCTGACCGCGATCGCCGGGCCCTCGGGCGGCGGCAAGAGCACGCTGCTCTCGATCGTGGCCCTGCGCGACCGGGCCAGCGCCGGGGCGGTCCACCTGTTCGGCGAAGAGGTCACCCGGGTGCGCGGTTCGGCGCTGAACAGGCTGCGCCGGGACGCGATCGCCTGGGTCCCGCAACGCCCCGGGCACGCCCTCCTCCCCCACCTGACCGCCCGCGACAACCTGTTCCAGGTGGCCCGCACCCGGCGATCGGGCGGCGGCTGGGGCGCCGACGAGACGCTGGAGCGGCTGGGCCTGACGCACCGCGCCGGGGCTCGCCCCGGCCAGCTGTCCGGCGGCGAGCAGCAACGCCTGGCCGTCGCCGCGGCCCTGATGCAGGCCCCACCGCTGATCGTGGCCGACGAGCCCACCGCCGAACTGGACGATGCGAACGCCGGGGTGGTGATCGACGCGTTCACCGCCGTCGCCGCCGAAGGCACGACCTGCGTTCTGTCCACGCACGATTCGCGGGCCCTGCGCCGTCTTCCGCGCGTACTGCACCTGCGCCAGGGCGTGCTGTCGGCCGAACGTTCCGGCACCGGGGAGCACGCTTCCGGCCAGGTTCGCCGCTCCGAGCTGGTCATCGATTCGGCCGGCCGGCTGCAGCTGCCGCCGGAAGCCCTCGCCCTGTTCCCGAACCTGCGGGCGCTGGTCGAGGTGACCGACGGAGTGGTCGTTCTGGAACCCCCGGACGAGGAGTCATGAGCCAACCCCTGCTGGTGGTCGACAAAGTCAGCCACAACGTCCTCAAGGACCTCGACCTCGAGGCGGGGCCGGCGTCCATCGTCACCCTGACCGGCCACTCCGGCTCCGGGAAATCGACGCTGTGCCACCTGATCGCCGGGCTCGAGACTCCGGCGAAGGGCACGGTGACCCTGGCCGGGAAGCCGACCACGGCCGTCACCGACTGGGCCCGGATCGCCGTGGTGCCGCAGCGCCTGGCCCTGCTGGGCCGGCTGACCGCCCGCGAGAACCTGACTCTGCCGGCGCTGTCGGCCGGCCACGCGGTCGACCTTCGGATGGTGGACGATCTGCTCAAGACGCTGGGCGTCGGGCAACTGGCCGATCGCCTCGCCGAGAACGGGTCGATCGGTGAGCAGCAGCGGATCGCCGTTGCCCGGGCCCTGCTGCCCGACGCCGAGCTGGTCGTGCTGGACGAACCCACCGCTCATCAGGACGACGAGAACGCCCAGCGGGTGATCGGTGCCATCCTCCAGAAGGCCGAAGCCGGTGCGCTGGTGATCATCTCGACCCACGACCCGCGTCTGCTCGAACGGGCCGACGCCACGCTGGCCCTCGGGTCGAGCTGAATCAGGACCAGGACAGGCAGTGCGGCCGACGCCCGGTGCGCAAGAGCCGGGCGGATCGAATTCTCATGGTGCCATCCCCCTCCATTCTCTTCGGCGCCACGGTCAGGTCATCTGAAACCCGGACAGTCGGTGCGTTCCACCCCTCCACCCCGTCTGGAGTACGCATGGGCCAGCAAGAAGGCCGGGTCCCTGTCACCCGGCGCACGCTCTTCCGGGGCGCCATCGCCGCACCCGCCGTCGGTGCGGCAATCCCCCTGATCGGCGCCTCGTCGGCCGAGGCGAGCGGGCCGCGGTCCGGCGATTTCGACGCCGTGAGCCCCCGCTTCGCAATCGCCGTCCTGCCCGACACGCAATACCTTTTCGATGCGGACAGCGCCGATCCGGAGCCGTTGCGGGCCACCTTCCGGTACCTGGTGTCCGAGCGGGACGACGCGAACATCGCGTTCATGACCCACCTGGGAGACGTCACCGAGCACGGCACCGACGGTGAGATCGCCCTGGCGTCCACGACGTTCCGGCTGATCGACGACAAGGTGCCGTACAGCGTGCTGGCCGGCAATCACGACATCAACAGCTCGACCGACGACCAGCGGGGGAACACGCCCTACCTGGCGGCTTTCGGCCCGAAACGGTTCAAGGGTCAGTCGACGTTCGGCGGCAGCTCGCCGGACGGGTACAACAGTTACCACGTGATCACCGCCGGTGGCCGGAAATGGCTGATCCTGGCCCTCGACTGGCGGGCCTCGGACAAGGGGCTGGCCTGGGCCCAGGGTGTGCTCGACGCGCACCCGAGGCTGCCGGTCGTCCTCACCACGCACGACCTGGTCGCGGCGGACGACGACGGCCAGGCTGAACTGTCGGACAATGGCAAACGGTTGTGGGACAAACTGATCCGCTCCAACGACCAGATCTTCCTCACCCTGAACGGGCACTACTGGCCGCCCGGGCGGACGGTGCTGACCAACGACGCCGGGCACCCGGTGTACGCGCACATCACCAACTACCAGGACCGTTACTACGGCGGCGCCGGGATGATCCGGCTCTACTCGTTCGACCTGGTCCGCAACCGGATCGACGTGGAGACCTTCTCGCCCTGGTTCCTGGACACCGACCCGGAGAAGCGCTCCCGGCTGGGCGCCGAGACGATCGAACTGACCGGGGACGTCGACCGGTTCAGCCTGGACCTCGACTTCGGCCGGCGGTTCGCCGGTTTCGACGGGGTGAAGGCGCCCGCGGCGCGCCCGGCTTCGGCTATGCAGCCGAAGGGCACCGTGGCCTACTGGCGCTTCGACCAGGCCGGGCTGAGCGCCGCCGGCCGCGACGGCAAGAGCCTGCCGGCCGGAACGGTGGCCCGGGACCTGACCGGTCAGGGCAACGATCTCAGCGCCACGATTTTGCCGAACAGCGGCGCCGACGTGCTCACCTGGTCCGATCAGCACCACCCGGACCAGCCTGCGCACGCCAGCCTGCGGTTCGACGGCGGCCAGAGCCCGAATCGCGGCGCCGTGCTGCAGACCGGGGCCGAAGCGCCGATCAACAGCCTGAAGTTCGAGTCCGGCTACACCATCGAGGCCTACCTAAAGCTGCCCGACCCGTTCGTCGGCGAGCACGCCTGGATGGGCATCCTCAGCTGGGAGGGCCGGGCCGGTGACGCCGGGAAGACCAACGGCTACTCCGAGGACGAGGCGCCCTGCTCGCTGAACCTCTCCGGCGAGCGGTTCCTGCAGTACGCCGTCTACCCTTCGGTGCAGAACTCCCAGCCCACCTCCTGGAGTCACGCGCTGCCGGTGGGCCGGTGGACGCACGTCGCCATCGTGAACGACGGCAAGCGGACGATCATCTACGTCGACGGTTCCCCGATCGCCCGTAACCCCAGCCAGGCCTCCACCGGAATCGCCACCCTGGGCAAACCGTTCGCGCTGGGTGGCACCCAGTCGGCGGAGACCTTCGGGCAGGGCTACTACGGCTGGCTGGGCGATGTGCGGATCGTCGCCCGGGCGCTGAAGCCGAAGGAGTTCATGACCCCGGCGGGCTGACCCCCGGGCTCAGCGGGTCGGTACAGTGAGCTGTGTCCGACCTGCTGAGCCTGTTCAACGACCTTGTCCGCACCGAGACCCGGCTGTGGAACGCCCTCGACGGCCGGCTCCGCGCCGATCTCGGGATCCCGCTCGGCCGGTTCGAGACGCTGCAGGTGCTCAGCCGCCGCGGGCCCGCCCGGATCAACGACATCGCCGACGAACTGGCCATCACCTGGAGCGGCTCGAGCAAGATCGTCGACCGCCTGGAGGCCGGCGGGCTGTGCCGCCGCCGCCCGCATCCGGAGGACGGCCGCTCGTCGCTGATCGACCTGACCGAGTCCGGGCGCGATCTCGTGCTGCGCGGGGAGACCCTGATGCGGGAGGAGCTGGCCCAGCGGGTCGAGGGCTTCCTCCCCCAGCGCCGGGTCCAGGACCTCGCGGGCACCCTCAACCGGCTGCGGGTCAGTCAGGAATCGTCAGGATGACCCGCCCTCCGGCCCGGCCCCCTTCGACCGCCGCATGGGCCTGGGCAATTTCGGCCAGCGGGTAGCGCTGGGCCACCGGCACGGTAAGGGCGCCCTCGGCCACCGCCCGGGTGAGATCATCGGCCGCGGAGCGCTTCTCCTGGGCCGGGAAGTCGTCGCTGCCCAGGAGCCGGATCACCAGGTTGTTGAACAGCATGGGCCAGAACGGCAGCGAAGGACGCGCGTCCGGGCTGGCGTACGCGGCGATCACCGCTCCGATCCGGCACACCTGCAGGTCCAGTTCCAGGTTGGCCGAGAACGCCACCTCGACGACCCGGTCGACGCCGTTCGGCGCAAGGGCCCGGATCGCCTCGGCCGGGTCGTCGTCCAGGGCAACCACCGCATCACCGGCCTCCTCCCGGGAACGCACCGTCCCGATCACGTCCGCCCCACCCCACCGGGCCAGCTGGGCCGCGATCGACCCCACCGCGCCCCGGACTCCCTGCACCAGAACCACTTTGCCGTCGACCGGACCGTCGGCGAAGACCGCACGGTGCGCGGTGATTCCGGCGATCCCGAGACAGGCACCGATCTCGTCGCTCACCTCCGGCGGACAGTCGACCGCCAGCTCGGACGGCACCACCGTGCTCTGCGCGGCGGTGCCCCGGGCGCGATAGGACTGAGCGCCGTAAACCCAGACCCGAGAACCGATCCGGGCCGGATCGACACCGGCGCCGACCGCGTCCACCGTGCCCGCGCCGTCGCTGTGCGGGACGATCCGGGCGAAGGCCATCGGCGCGCCGAGCCACGCCTGGCGCTTCTTGACATCGCCGGGACTGATGCCCGACGTGCGCAGCCGCACCCGGACCTCACCCGGCCCCGGCGTCGCCTCCTCCAGTTCACCGTACTGAAGCACGTCTTCGGGCGAACCCTGACGGTCGTACCAGGCTGCGCGCATCCCACGTCCCCATCCGCTCGGTGACCGGCTCCGGCCGATCCTGACCACCGGACAGCATAGTACGTTCCATGGAACGTACCTCGAGGTCGGGCCGGGACGGGTCACGGGCAGTAAATCCATTTGTTGACTTTTGTCACATGCGTACCGATATTTGTTACGTCCGTGCAAATTCAGCGATTTCGCAGTGATCTGCGAACTCCGCCAGAACGGTCGTGGTCCATGCAGTCGTGCGAACGCCGTCGCCTGATCCGCCGCACCCGTCGAAGATCCCGCTAGTCGGGCTCTTCCGTGACGCGCAGGCCGATCCGGCCTGCGCCTGAACCAAGTCGGCTCTTCCGGACCGTGGGCTCCCCTGTATGCCGCACGGTCGTTCCGGCCTCACCCCGAGCCAGGTATCAGTGCGCCCGGGAACCAGGCCGTCGTCGCGTTGCCAAACGTGTGGAGATACGCCATGTCTCGATCTCGTCCTGCCCGCCGGCGGTCCGTCGCCGCGGTGATCATCACTGCCCTGGCCGGTTTCACCCTGACTGCGGTGGCCAGTGCCCCGACCGCCACCGCCGCCGCGGTCGACCTGGCCCAGTACGTCAATCCGCTGATCGGTACCGACGACAGCAACTCCCCCAACCCGGTGGGCGGGGGTGCCGGCGGCAGCACCTACCCCGGGGCCGTCGTGCCGTTCGGAGGGGTGCAGTTCAGCCCGGACACCCCGACCGCCTCCCCCTCGGGCTACCGGGACAAGGACCGGTCGATCGAGGAGTTCAGCCTCACCCACTTCAACGGCGCCGGCTGCGCCAACAACGAGGACCTCGGCCTGCTGCCGATCACCGGGGCGATCGGCAGTTCCCCGGGCACCAGCTGGACCAGTTACGCCTCCGGGTACACCAAGTCGAACGAGAGCGCCCAGGCCGGCTACTACAAGAACCGCCTGGACAAGTACGGCACCGACGTGGAACTGACGGCCACCACCCGCACCGGGGTGGCCCGGCTGACATACCCCTCGGGCACCCAGTCCCGGCTCCTGATCAACACCAGCCGCAGCGCGACCGGCAACCGCAGCGGGTCGATCACGATCAGCGGCAGCGACGTCACCGGCCAGCTCACCGCCGGCGGGTTCTGCGGCTCGTCCAAGACGTACCCGATCTGGTTCGCCATCCACCTCAGCCAGACCCCGACCGGGTTCGGCACCTGGAAGGGCTCCACGGTCACCGCCGGATCGGCCAGCACCAGCGGGGACAACACCGGCGGCTACGTCACCTTCGACACCACCACGGCCGGCCCGGTGACCGCCAACGTCGCGCTCTCCTTCGTCAGCGCCGCCGGAGCCGCGGCCAACCTGGCCGCCGAGACCGGTACTTTCGCCGGAGTCCGGGCGAATGCCACCACCGCCTGGAACACCGCCCTCAACCGGATCCAGGTCACCGGGGGCAGCGCCGCCGACCTGCAGAAGTTCTACACGGCGCTGTACCACGTCTTCCAGAACCCGAACGTGGCCAGCGACGTGGACGGCAAGTACCGCGGCTTCGACAACGCCGTACACACCGCCACTTTCCCGGTCTACCAGAACTACTCGGGCTGGGACATCTACCGGTCCTGGGCCGCGCTGGTCGCCCTGGCGGCGCCCGACGTGGCCTCGGACATCATGAAGTCGATGGTGCTGGACGGTCAGCAGGGCGGCCTGCTGCCGCGCTGGTCGCAGCAGACCAACGAGGACTTCGTGATGCCCGGCGATCCGGGGCCGATCATCGTGGCCAGCGCCTACGCCTTCGGGGTCCGCGGTTTCGACGCCGCCGCAGCACTCAGCCTGATGAAGAAGTCGGTGGCCGTCGGCACCACCCAGGGCACTCCGATCCGCGGGGTGGAACCCACCTACGAGCAGCACCACTACATCCCCGGCAACCCGTCGGAGTCGCTCGAGCTGTCCGCCTCGGACTTCGCCATCGCCCAGTTCGCCAAGGCCCAGGGCGACACCGCCACCTACGACAGCGCGATGACCCGGGCCCAGTACTGGCGCAGCACCTACAACCCCGAAACCGCCTACGCCCAGGCCCGCAACGCCGACGGGACCTGGCAGTCACCGCTGAAGCCGGCCGTCCAGAGCCCGTTCACCGAAGGCACGGCCGCGCAGTACGTCTGGATGGTTCCGCAGAACTACCAGGCGCTGATCAACCTGCAGGGCGGCCCGGCGCAGACCGCGCAGCGGCTCGACCAGCACTTCGTCGCGCTGAACGGCGGCACCGACACCCAGTACTTCTACATCGGCAACGAGCCGGAGCACGGCGTGCCGTGGGCCTACAACTTCGTCGGCAAGCCGATGAGCACGGCCGACGTGGTCCGGCGGGTGATGAGCGAGCAGTTCACCACCGGGGCCGGCGGCCTGCCGGGCAACGACGACCTGGGCGCGACCTCGGCCTGGTACGTCTGGTCGGCCATGGGGATGTACCCGGCGATCCCGGGTTCGGACGTCCTGGCCCTGCACGGCTCGCTGTTCCCGACCGTCACCATTGCCCGGTCGAGTGGCGACATCCACATCAACGGCGGCAGCGCGAGCGCCAAGTACGTCCAGTCGGCCACCCTGAACGGCAGCGCGGAGAACCACAACTGGCTGCGGTACAGCGATCTGGCGGCCGGCGCGACGCTGAACTTCACCATGGGCAGCGGCACCTCGATCTGGGGCACGGCGGCCAGTGACCGCCCGCCGTCGTACACCGACGGCGCCACCCAGCCCGCTGCGGCCCCCGACCTGGGGCCGGACCTGGCCCTCGGCAAGACCGTCACCGGTAGCACCGCCTGCGCCACCAGCGAGGCCGCGGCCAAGGCGGTGGACGGCTCTCTGGACAGCAAGTGGTGCTCCACGGCGGCCTCGCCGTCGCTGACCGTGGACCTGGGCTCGGCCCAGAACGTGGCCTCCTTCGTCGTCGCCCACGCGGCGCTGGGCGGAGAGACCAGCGCCTGGAACACCAAGGCGTTCACGATCAGCACCAGCACCGACAACAGCACCTGGACCCAGGTCGCCTCGGTGAGCAGTTCGGCCGCCAGCCGCACCTACCACCCGATCACGGCCCGGTCGGCCCGCTACGTCCGGCTCACCATCACCACCCCGACCGGGGACGGCAGCAACGCCGCCCGGATCTTCGAGTTCGGGGTCTACGGAAAGTCCTGACCGGGAACGGACGGCGCCCCGGGTCACCGGGGCGCCGTCCGATCTCCCCAAAGCCACCCAGAAGGGGCAGTTCTACTTCCGTAAGGCGCGGCGCCCGCAAAGGCGCCGTAGCCTTTGCGTTCATGGACGACTTCGATGTTCTGGTCATCGGCGGTGGCATTGCGGGGATGTCGCTGGCCTACGAAGTGGCCCGGGCCGGACGCCGGGTCGCCCTCCTGGAGATGGAGTCGGCCCTCGCCTATCACACCACCGGGCGCTCGGCCGCGACCTGGATCGGGACCTACGGCAACGGACCGGTCCGGGCGCTGACCGCGGCCAGCCACGACTTCTTCGTCCAGCCGCCGGCCGAGCTCTACGAAGAGCCGCTCTCCAGCCCGTTGGTCATGCTGCACGTGGCCCCGGCCGGGCTGGGCGAGACGGTTCAGCGTCTGCACGAGGACGTGGTCGGGCTGACGCCGGAGGCGCGCGTCGTCGACGGGGCCGAGGCCCACCGGCTGGTGCCGCTCCTGCGTGCGGGCTGGGTGGAGGCCGCACTGGTCGAGCCCGGGGCCTTGGAGGTCGACGTCGCCCAGCTGCACCAGGGCTACCGACGCGGGTTGCGGGCCTTGGGTGGCGAACTGCGGACGTCGGCCAAGGTGGAGAGTGCCTCGCGGAGCGGAGAGCGCTGGCAGGTCCGGACCAGTGACGGGCAGGAACTCAGCGCGGGCCAGATCGTCAACGCGGCGGGGGCCTGGGCGGACGAGGTGGGCGCCCGGTTCGGCGCCGCCCCGATCGGGATCGAGCCCCGGCTGCGGTCGGTCTTCATGGTGAGCGCGCCCGACGTGGACCCGCACCTGCCGATGACGATGTCGCTCGACCCGGAGAACCCGTTCTACTTCAAGGCCGACGCCGGGCAGTACCTGTGCAGCCCGGCCGACGAGACCTCGAGCGTGCCCCGGGACGCCAAGCACGACCAGCTCGAGATCGCCCGGGCCATCGACGCGATCAACGAGGCCACCACCATGGGCATCCGGAGCATCCGCACCCCGTGGGCCGGGCTGCGCAGTTTCGTGGCCGACGGTTCCCCGGTGATCGGGCCGGACCCGGTGGTTCCCGGCTTCTTCTGGTTCGCCGCCCAGGGCGGGTACGGGATCCAGATGGGCCCGGCCGCCGCCCGGCTGGGCGCGGCCCTGATGACCGGGAACCCGGTGCCGGAGGACATCACCGGCACCGGGTTCTCGGTCGGGAGCGTGCGGCCCGGACGTTAGCCCGGGCTCGAGCCGATCAGAACGTCACGGCCTTGCCGCCGAAGGTGGTGGTCAGCTTGCCGGCCGTGTCCCAGGACCAGGCCAGCGCGCCGCTGTAGGGAGCGCAGCGGGAACCGTTGCTGCCGGAGTAGAACTGGTTCGAGCTGTCCGCGGTACCGGAGATCTTGTCGTTCGAGCCGCTCACCTTGAACCGGCACGAGGTGTTGCTGGTGAACGTCGAGGTGCCCTCGTCGAAGGCGAAGTTGCGCTCGGCGTTGTCGATGCTGAGGTTACTGGCGATCGTCATCGATCCGGGGTTGCTGTTGTAGGTGAACCCGTGATGCCCGTTGTTGTAGGCCACGTTCCGCTTGACCAGGTTGTTCACCGCGATGTCCGAGCCACCGAGCTTGAACCCGTTGCGGTCGCCCGAGGCGTTGACCGTGCCGCTGGTCAGCGTGCCGTTGTTGTAGGAGAGCGAGTCCTCGATGGTGACCGGGCTGATCGGCCCGGTGTCGGGCTTGGAGAACAGGTCCCAGCCGTCGTCGATGTTGTTGTGCGAGACGTCGTACTGGAAGACGTTGTTGGGGCCGACGGTGAGCTTGGCCGCGAAACCGTCCGCGTCCTCCCCGTCCGGGTCGGCGTTGTCGTGCGACTCGCTGCTGACCACCAGGTTGTTGTTCGGCCAGTCCGCCTTGGCGGTGGCCGACGAGACCCGGGACATCTGCAGTCCGCTGTCGCGGTTGAAGGCGGTCACCACACGCTCGATGGTGTTGTGGCTACCCCCGACCGCGATGCCGTTGTCCCCGGCCTTCTGCACGGTGAAACCGTATAGTTGCCAGTAGTTCCCGTTCAGCGCCAGGCCCCGGTTGGAGTCGGACACCGACTGGGCCGAGAAGTCCAGCACCGGCTTCTCACCGGGGTACGCCGAGATCGTCTTGAGCGCGCTCGCCGTGCCGTTGTTCCCGACCGCGATGGTCTGGGTCGCGGACAGCGAGTACGTGCCGCCGCGCAGGTAGATCGTGCCGCCCGCGGCAACCTTGGTGATGGCCGTGGCCAGAGTGGTCGGAGCGGAAACGGTGCCGGCCGCACTCGCGCTGCCGGTGGGCGCGACGTAGATCGCGCCGCTGACCGGGGTGCTCGAGCCACTGGTCGTGGTGGTGACCGGGGCGCTCGTGGTGGTGACCGGAGCGCTCGTGGTCGTGGTCACCGGCTTGCTGGTGGTGGTGCTCACCGGCGGGGTGGTCGGGGTGGTGCTGGTCGACCCGGTGCTCACCGTGACGTCGTCGAAGCGGGCGGTCGAGTTGGCCGTCTGCAGGCCGATCCGGCCGGCCGCGGCGACCGAGCTGCTGCCCGAGCCGATCGAGGTGCCGTTGACGCTGCCGCTGATCGTCGTGCCCGAGGTGGTGATGCTCAGGGTGTACCAGGTGCCCGGCGTGACCGTCTGCTTCGAGGTGGCCAGCACCGTGACCGCACCGCTGTTCACCGCCTGCAGCTGCACCTGACCGGGCAGCAGGGCCAGCCGGTAGAAGGTGGTCGAGCTCTTGGACCGGGCGAGCAGGCCGACGAAGCCGTCGGTACCCAGGGTGAGCGGCTTGACCTTGGCCGACACCGTGTAGTTGGTCCACGTGGTGTCCCCGGCGAACTCCCGGGCGTTCGCGCTGTTCGCGCTGGTCTGACTGAGCGCCTTCGACCCGTCGCTGACGATCGACCAGGTGCCCCCGGACTTGCTCCAGGCGCTGGTGCTACCGGACTCGAAGTCGGCGCTGAACACGTCGGCGTTCTCGGCGTGGGCGCCGACGACGGTGATCCCGGCCCCGATCACCGTGACCAGTCCGGCGACACCGGCCAGTTGCCAGCGGCGGCGGGCACTTAGAAGAGCCATGAGAGGTCTTTACTCCTTGGGCGACGGATCTCGGATCGAGCTGACTGCCCCCTAGTCGGCCCGGTCGGGAAGAAGGTTGCCCGCGATTGCCTGTGGATTCCGGCCCGCCGATAGGCTGGCCGGCATGCTGCCGCCGGGGTTGTCCATGCTGTGGGAGGCGACCGACCCGCAGGCCGCCCTCCGCGAACGCTTCGGCTTCAACGATTTTGACCAGGTGGGCGATTGGGTCACCCAGGTGCTCGGCGAGACCTGGGGACTCACCGTCGTCCGTTGCTCCCGGATGGTGATCAGCGACCAGAACGTGATCCTCTGGGCCGGGAGCGACCGGGGCGACCTGGTGGTGAAGTGGTCCCGGGCCCGGGAGTCCTTCGGGCGGCTGGACGCCTCGACCCGGCTCCTGCGCCCGGTGGCCGGACAAGGCGTCCCGGTGGCAACCCCTTTCGCCACCCTGGACGCCCGGGACCGGGTGGTGCTGGACGGCCCGGGCGGCGCGTTGTCCGTCACCGTTCTGCCCGAGATCACCGGTGACTGGCTGAATGTGGACCATCCGGAGCAGGTTTGGGCCGCCGGGGCCTGCCTGGCGCAGGTCCACCGGGCCCTGGGCACGATCACGGCGCCGATGCCCGGCGACGATCCGAAGGAACGGATCGAGGGGTGGCTGGCCGGCGCCGATCGTGGATTCGCCCCCGCCGCCTCCCGTCGTCTGGGCGAACTCCTCGCCGCCGCACCGGAACTCGACGACCAGCGGCAACTGGTCCACAACGACTTCCGGGCCGCCAACATCCTCACCCAGGGCAGCGCCATCACGGCGGTGCTCGACTTCGACGAGGTGCGGGTCGACCACCGGGTCAGCGACCTGGCCCGGGCCGGCGTCTACCTCGGCACCCGGTTCACCGACTGGCGGCCGACCTCGGCCGCGGTGAAACACACGCTCCGGGCCGGGTACGAGTCGGTGCGGCCGCTCAGCCGGGCCGAGGCGCAGTGGCTGGAGATCCTGCTGCTGTGGCACGGCCTGGCCGCCGTCTCCGCACCGGACGATCCGGACGGATGGGCATCAGTTCTTTTTATGGGTCAAACGTAACGTTCCCTTAGGCCCCACCGATCACCCCACCAACGGCCGGTGCGCCGGTTGTCGTTCCTCGGGGGAGGTTCAGCAACACATAGGAGCGATCGAGAGTGGGGAACATCGTGCAGTACGCAGGTATTGGCCGGCTGGCCGGACCGCGGGGTCTGACCGCGGCCGTCATCGTGTCCACGGTCACCCTGACCGGCCTCCTGGCCACCCCGGCCCAGGCCGCGGCGGCCTCCGGCAAGACCGAGCTGATCTCCAAGGCGGCCGGAACGGTGGCCGCCACGGGAGAGTCGCAGTACCCGTCCGTGACGCCGGACGGACGCTACGTGGCGTTCCAGTCGCTGGCCGCCAACCTCACGTCCAAGCCGGACCAGCTCGGCAACTGGGACGTCTTCGTCCGGGACACCAAGACCAATAAGACGGTGAAGGTCTCGACCGGGCTGAAGGGGGCCGAGGCCGACGGCACCAGCGTCCGCCCGGACATCACGCCGGACGGGCGTTACGTCGCCTTCGAGTCCACCGCGGGCAACCTGGTCAAGGGCGACACCACCGGCCTGGCCACCGAGATCTTCGTCAAGGACCTGAAGACCGGGAAGACCACCCGGATCTCCAAGGCCCAGGGCCCGCAGGAGTACGGCGGTGAGTACGAGCCGTCGATCTCGGCCGACGGCGCCACGATCGCCTTCTCCTCCAACCGGGCCGACCTGGTCAAGGGCGACACCAACGGCAGCTCGGACGTCTTCGTCTGGAAGCGCTCCACCGGCAGGCTCACCCGGGTCAGCGTCTCCTCCTCGGGCGGCCAGGGCGGCACCGGGAGCTACGTGCCCTACAGCGGTTCCGAGAACGCGCAGATCACCGCCAACGGCAAGACGGTGGTGTTCCAGTCCGGCGACGACAACCTGGTCAAGGGCGACACCAACAACCTGTCCGACATCTTCGTGCACTCCCTGACCACCGGGAAGACCACCCGGGTCTCGGTCGGGGCGAAGGGGCAGCAGGCCACCGGCGGGGTCGCCTCCGTGCGCCGGGGCCCGAACACGCCGACCATCTCGGCCGACGGCAAGATCATCGCCTTCTCCGGCTTCAGCCTGAAGGGTCTGGTCAAGGCGAACACCGGCGACGCCGACCAGATCTTCGTGCTGAACCGCACGACCGGGAAGACCACGCTGGCGGTCAAGACCCTCGACGGGAAGGTCTCGGCCGACAACGTGGAGAACGGGACGATCTCACCGGACGGCCGCTTCGTCGCCTTCGAGACCTCCTCGAGCCAGATGGTCGCCGGGGACGCCGGGAACGATGACGACATCTTCGTCCGGGATCTGAAGAAGGCCCGCACCGCCCGCGCCACCGTGGGCCTGAAGGGCCAGGAGCCGAACCAGGGGGCCGGCATCTACTCGCTCGCCCTCTCCACCGGGGGTAAGGCGGTCGTCTTCAACTCCATGGCGACCAACCTGGTGACCGCTCCGGTCACCGGCTTCAACGACCTGTACCTGTACCGGTTCGCCAAGAACTTCTGGGCGCGCTGAGAAACGGCGGTCACCGGTCCCCGGATCGGTGACCGCCGTACCGGTTCAGCGGCTCAGGCGTTCCAGGGCCGGATCATCCCGGTCATCGCCTCGGTCAGCGCCGCCTGCAGCAGCGGGCCGTAGGTGATCCGCCCGACGCCCAGGCCGGCGAACCGGGCCAGGTCGTGCCGGACCGGATGAGCGGTGCAGTTCACCGGCACCGGAACGGCTTTCACGACGGCCGTGATCAGCTCGTCGTTGTCCTGGATCTTCACGGGGTACACGCTGTTCGCCCCCGCCTGCACCAGCGCCTGCATCCGGGCGATCGCCTCGTCGGCCACCGCCGCGGCCTCTTCCGCGTGCAGGAACAGGTCGGTCCGGCCGTTGATCCAGACCGGTACCCCGGCCGCCTCGGCCGCCGTCCGCAGGCCGGCGATGTAGTCGGCGTGCTCCTGGGTGGTGCGTACCCGGCCGCCCTCGGAATGCACCGTGTCCTCGACGTTCAGGCCCACCCCACCGGCCTCCAGCAGGCCCGCGATCAGATCGGCCGGGCTCTGGCCGTAACCGGCCTCCAGGTCCACCGAGACCGGCACGTCGACCGCGTCCACAATCCGGCGGACGGCCTCGACCACCTCGGCGAACGGCTGCCCCTCGTGATCCTCAGCGCCGCGGGAGTCGGCCAGCGGATGGCTGCCGATGGTCAGGGCCCCGAACCCGGCCGCGACCGCGGTCCGGGCCGACCAGGCGTCCCAGACCGTCGGTAGCACCAGGGGGCGGTGGGTGGCGTGCAACTCGCCCAGCTTCTGGGCGCGGGCGACGAGTGATGCGTTCATCGGGTACTTCCTTCCGATCGGATTCGGCTGCGCTCCGGCGATCCTTCCCCAAGAACGCCGAGGGCGGGCTGATCCTCAGCCCGCCCTCCTACCGCGTCCCGCTCAGGCCACGCCGAAACCGTCGGCGATCCGGTGGTACCGGGCGGCCTCGACGTCCGCGCTGCGGCGGGCCAGGGTGCGGGCCAGCGTGCGGTGCGCCCAGCCGTTGGCCGGGGACTGCTCGATCAGCCGGCGCAGCACCCGCTCGGCCCGGCCCAGCTGGGCCGAGTTGAAGTAGGCGCGGGCCAGCATCTCCAGGAACGAGTCCGGGAGCCGGTCGAGCTGCTCCAGCGGGGCGGCGAGCTGCGAGGCCTCGATCGGACGGCGCTCCTCCAGGAGGGCGCAGGCCCGGAGGTAGGTGTCGTGGGCCTTCTCATCGATGACGGTGGGCTGCTCGTTCATGGGGATGACAACCATTCTCGACAGGACGGCATTCCGCCGGGCCCAGGTCCCCGAAGAGGGACATTTGAGATCATCTGCGCCACCGGTATATCCGGAAACTTTACGGCCAACGGGGTGTGACGCATGCCGGAACGTCGGCTGTGTAAATAACCGACGCAAAGTGTTGCGCCAGGCAACCGCCTTGTGGCCTTATGTGAGGACGTTTCACGGTCTGCCCCAATCCTGACTTCATTGGCGGAAGGACACCTCGCGTGCGCTCAAGATCCGGTAGGTCCAAGGCGGGCCTCACCGCCGTCGTCGCAACCTCGCTGACCCTGGTCTCGCTCGGCGCCACCCCGGCCCTGGCCGACTCCGGGCCGCCGCGGGTCAAGGTCGACAACGCCCAGCCGACGCTCAGCGGCGCCGCGGTCACCGGCACCGCGGACTCCAGCGACGCGATCGACATCACCGTGCACCTGCGCAACCGCAACCAGGCGGCCCTGACCAAGCTCATCGACGAGCTGTCGGACCCCTCCAGCGCGCAGTACGGCAAGTACCTCACCGCCGACCAGTTCGTCGCTCAGTTCGGGCCGACCAAGGCCTCGGTGGCCAAGGTCGAGAACTTCCTGAAGGACAGCGGGCTGACCGTCACCGGCGTGGCCGACAACTCCGCCTACGTCGAGGCCCGGGGCTCGGTCTCGAAGGTGCAGAAGGCCTTCAGCACCACGCTGAAGACGTACAAGAAGGCGAAGAAGTCCTTCCGCGCGGCCTCGAAGGCGCCGACCATCCCCACCGGCCTGGACGACGTGGTGCTCGGGGTGTCCGGCCTGGCCAGCATCTCCCAGCTGATGACGCCGGCCACCACGCCCGACGCCCCGCCGGACGCGGCGTTCGTCAACGCCACCCCGTGCTCCACCTACTACGGCGAGAAGATCGCCAAGACGCTGCCCTCGGCGTACGGCGCCAAGCAGCCCTACGCTCCCTGCGGTTACGTGCCCAGCCAGCTCCAGGGCGCCTACGGGGTCAACGACGCGATCGCGAAAGGCCTGAGCGGCAAGGGCGTCACGGTGGCCATCACCGACGCCTACGCCTCGCCGACGGCCCAGAGCGACGCCAACACCTACGCCGCCAAGCACGGCCAGAAGCCTTTCGCCAAGGGCCAGTACACCGAGGTGCTCCCGGCCTCGTACCAGTACGGCTACGACGACACGGTGAACGGCGACCAGTGCGGTGAGCAGGGCTGGTACGGCGAGGAGACGCTGGACATCGAGGCCGTGCACGCCACGGCCCCGGGGGCCAACGTCAAGTACTACGCCTCGCCGTCCTGCGACAACACCGACTTCGTGAAGACCCTGATCAAGGTCGTCACCGACCACAAGGCCGACATCGTCACCAACTCCTGGGGCGGCACGGACGAGAGCAACGGCTCGGACCTGCTGGACCAGGTCTACGAGGCGACCTTCGAGCAGGCCGCGGCCTGCGGCATCGGGTTCTACTTCTCCTCCGGCGACTCCGGCGACGGCGCGGCGGACAATGACGGCACCCCCACCACCCAGGCCCCGGCCAACAGCCCGTACGTGACCGCGGTCGGCGGCACCTCGCTGGCGGTCTCCAAGAAGAACAACCGCGACTGGGAGACCGGCTGGAGCACCGGCAAGTCGGCGCTCAGCACCGACGGCAAGAGCTGGACCCCGCCCGCCCCGGGTACCTACCTGTACGGCGCCGGCGGTGGCACCAGCCGGGTCTTCGCCCAGCCCAAGTACCAGAAGGGCGTGGTTCCGAAGTCCCTGGCCACCCGCTACTCCAGCACCCCGGCCCGGGTCGTCCCCGACGTGTCCGCGCTCGGTGACCCGAGCACCGGCATGCTGGTCGGCCAGACCCAGACCTTCACGGACGGCACGGTGAAGTACTCCGAGTACCGGATCGGCGGCACCTCGCTCGCCAGCCCGCTGTTCGCCGGGGTCATGGCCGTCGCCGACCAGGCGGCCGGTCACCCGCACGGCTTCGCCAACCCGGCGCTGTACAAGCTGTACGGCAGCAAGGCGCTGTACGACCCGAAGGCCAAGACCGGCCAGGCGGTCGTCCGTAACGACTACGTCAACAGCGAGAACGCGACCGACGGGATCGTCTCGACGCTGCGCAGCATCGACGACACGGACGGCACGATCCTGCGGGCCAAGTCCGGCTACGACGACATCACCGGGATCGGCACGCCCAACGGCCTGTCGTTCTTCAAGTCGCTGAGCCGCCGGTAGCACAACCGGATGGGCGGTACCCCGCAGTGACGGGGTACCGCCCATCCGGCGTTTGCCCGGAGGTCGATTCCGCGTCGCACAGGATGTCCTGCTAGACAGGGTATGTCTCATACCCATGTCCGGTCGGCACCAGCGGACAGAACGACTGAAAAGGCTCTTTGCGGTCCTCCATGAGTGAAACGTCTAAAACCTCGTCGCCTTTGAACCGTGTGCCCGGCAACATCCTGGGCCTGCTGGGCGCCTTCGTGGTCGCCAGCCTGGTCGGCGGGATCTGCGCCGCCGGCCTGGTCGTGCCGGCCGCCAGCATCTCCGGCCTGGTCTCGAAGAAGGCGGTCGACTCGTTCGACGCGCTCCCCAGCGATCTGGAGGAGACCCCGCTGCTGGCCAAGTCGAAGCTGCTGGCCGCCGACGGCTCGCAGATCACCACGTTCTACGACGAGAACCGCACTCCGGTGACCCTGGACAAGATCGCCCCGGACATGCAGCACGCCATCGTCTCGATCGAGGACGAGCGCTTCTACGAGCACGGCGCGGTGGACCCGAAGGGTGTGCTGCGCGCCCTCGCGGTGGACAAGGTCGCGGGCGGCGCCACCCAGGGCGCCTCGACGCTGACCCAGCAGCTGGTGAAGAACCAGCTGAAGGAGAACGCCTACGCCAAGGGCGACAAGGCCGGCCTGGCCGAGGCCCAGGCCCAGACCAGCGCCCGCAAGGTCAAGGAGATGCGGCTGGCGGCGGCGCTGGAGAAGAAGCTCACCACGCAGGACGGGTCGGTGAAGGCGGCCAAGGACGACATCCTGGGCAAGTACCTGAACATCGCCTGGTTCGGCGGCCAGATCGACGGCATCCAGGCCGCGGCCAAGTACTACTTCGACACCACGGCGGCCAAGCTGACCCTGCCGCAGGCCGCCCTGCTGGCCGGCATGGTCCAGTCGCCGCTCAGCTACGACCCGGTCAAGCAGCCCAAGGCGGCCCTGGCCCGGCGCAACACCGTGCTCGACAAGATGCTCGAGAACAAGTACATCGACCAGGCCGCGCACGACAAGGCGGTCGCATCCAAGCTCAAGCCGCACATCACGCCGACCTACGCGGGCTGCGCGAACGCCGGGGTCGAGGGCTACTTCTGCGACTACGTCTACAACCTGATCACCAAGAGCAACGACTTCAAGGCCCTGGGCAAGACCGAGGCCGACCGCGAACTGGCCCTGGAGCGGGGCGGTTACACGATCAGGACCACGCTCGACCCGAAGGTGCTCAAGACCGCCTGGAACTCGGTGAAGACCCGGATCCCGCCGAACGACTCCAGCCACGTCGCAACCGCCACGGTGACCATCCAGCCCGGCACCGGCAAGGTGCTCTCGATGGTCCAGAACAAGCACTACAGCACCAAGAAGGGCCAGTCGAACACCACGGTCAACTACTCGGTCGACTACAAGTACGGCGGTTCGACCGGCTTCCAGACCGGGTCCACGTTCAAGGCGGTCACCCTGGCCACCTGGCTGAAGGCCGGCCACACCCTGAACGAGACGATCGACGCCAGCCCCGGCACCCTGCCGTTCAGTGCGTTCAAGAGCTGCGGATCGCCGCTGGCCGGCCCCTCGTACACCTTCCACAACTCGGAGGACGGCGAGGGCGAGGGCCAGTTCCCGATCTGGAAGGCGACCGCCGACTCGCTCAACGGCGCCTTCATCCGGATGGAGTCCAAGCTCGACCTGTGCGACGTGCAGGACATGGCGACGGCCGTGGGGATGCACTACGCCAAGCCGACGGCCGACATCTGCATCCCGGGCAACACCAGCGCCAAGCACCCGAAGCTGACCACCAAGGTCCCCCAGTGCGTGCCCACCCTGACCCTGGGCATCGTCAACCAGTCGCCGATGACCATGGCCAACGCCTACGCGACCTTCGCCGCGGGCGGTAAGTACTGCAACCCGGTCGCGGTCACCTCGATCAAGGACCGCAACGGCAAGTCGGTCACCATCCCCAAGGCGAACTGCAAGCAGACCGTCGCGGCGAACATCGCCAACACCACCACCTCCGGCCTGAGCCACATCTGGCAGGGCACCGGTGCGGCCATCGGTGGCCTGGGCGCTCAGCCCTCCGCGGCCAAGACCGGTACCACCAACGACTCGCAGGACGTCTGGTTCGTCGGCTACACGCCGCAGCTGGCCACCGCGGTCTGGGTCGGCCCGGAGACGATCGACGGCAAGCGCCCGCCGATGAAGAACATCACCGTCAACGGTCGCTACTACCCGTCGATGTTCGGCTCCTCGATCGGTGGCCCGATCTGGAAGGACATCATGTCCAAAACCCTTGAGGGTCAGCCGGTCGTGCAGTTCCCCAAGGGCGACGAGAAACTCACCAACGCACCCAAGGTCGACGTCCCCGACGTGACCGGCCAGAGCCCCGACGCGGCCACGAACACGCTGAAGAACGCCGGGTTCTCGGTGACCGTCGCCGACGGTCAGGTCGCCTCCGACCAGCCGGCCGGCACGGTCGCCGCGACCGACCCCTCGGGCCAGGCCCCGAGCGGCTCGACCATCACCCTGTCGATCAGCAACGGCCAGGGCACCGGTGACCAGAACGGCCAGGGCAACGGCCAGGGCAATGGCCAAGGAAATGGCCAGGGCAATGGCCAGGGCAACGGCGGCGGCAACGGCCAGGGCAATGGCGGCGGCAACGGCCGGTGAGCTGTCAATGATGGACGCCTGACCGTCACCTTCCGGTGACGGTCAGGCCCGCCGGGAGCCGGTCTCCTGGTCCGCAGCCCAGCTCATCAGCAGCCGCAGCTTCTCGTCCGAGGGCGAGCCGACGTCCGCCGTGTACGTGGACAGGAACTGCCCACCGCTGTCCGGGATCTCCAGCGTCTCGTAGTTCAGCGTCAGGATCCCCACCGGCTCATGGAAGATCCGCTTGGTGCCGTGCCCGTGCCGGAACAGCCGGTACGAGGCCCAGAACCGGGCGAAATCGGCCGAGGCCACGGTCAGTTCCCCGACCAGCCGGGACAGGGCCGGGTCCGGGCGGTGCGGATCGTGGTTGGCCCGCAGCGCGGCCACCGTCGGACCGGCCACCTCCTCCCAGTCGGGGTAGCGGATCCGGGTTTCCGGGTCGAGGAACAACCAGCGGGCGATGTTGCGCTCGGCGACCGGTTTCGCGCTGAAATCGGTCAGCAGGACCCGGGCCGCGCGGTTGGAGGCCAGCAGTTCCATCCGCGGCCCCTGGAGGATGGTGGGGATCGGGTCCATCCTCTCGACCAGGGCGTGCAGCCCTGGGCGCGCTCGCGGAGCCGGGGCAGGTGGGCGAGGGCGGGCAACCCCGCCCGACGCAACCAGCGTCCTGAGGTGTTCGCGTTCCAGCCGATCCAGGCGCAGGGCGTCCTCAATCGCCGTAAGCACCTGGTCCGACACGTTTCCGATGCGCCCCTGCTCAAGCCGGGCGTAGTAGTCGACGCTGACTCCGGCCAGCGCGGCCACTTCTTCGCGGCGTAGGCCCGGTCGGCGACGCCCGGTGGCGGACGGTCCCAAACCCACCGACGGAGGGTCGATCCGGGCGCGTCTGCTTCTCAGGAACTCCCGGATCTCCGGCGCCGCGCTCATTCCCCCAGTCTGACCCAACCGCGAGGAGATGCCTCTTCGCTAACAAGCACTGCCAGTGCCAGGTGGACCGGTGCACACCAGCCCGGCCCGATCCGGGTCGTACCGTGGTGGCCTAGAGGCATGAGCGAAAACCTGAATGGAACCGTGGCTCTCGTCACCGGAGCATCCAGCGGTATCGGACGCGCCACCGCGCTTCACCTTTCGGCCGCCGGTGCGACCGTCGCCGTCGTCGCCCGGCGCGAGGAGCGTTTGCGGGCCCTGGCTCGGCAGATTGAGGACGCCGGCGGCAAGACCTTGGTGGTGGGAGCGGATCTGACGCACGCGCAGGCCGCCACCGAAGCGGTGGAACGGGTCGTCCGTGAACTCGGGCGCCTCGACACGCTGGTCAACGCCGCGGGCACGATGCTGAACGGGCCCTCGGACGAGTCGCCGCTCGAGGAGTGGGACCAGATGGTCGACATCAACCTCCGGGGCCTGATGTACGTCACCAAAGCGGCCCTCCCCAACCTCCTCCGGGCGGCCGCGTCGAGTGCCCGCTCGGTGGCCGACGTAGTCAGCATCTCGTCGGTCTCGGGCCGGTTCGCCGCCCCGACGGTGGCGCTCTACACGGCGACGAAGTTCGCCGTGACCGCCGCGACCGAGGCCTGGCGGCAGGAGTACACCACGCGCAACCTGCGCTTCTCGGTCGTCGAGCCGGGCCGCACCGAGAGTGAGCTGTTCGACCAGAAGGCCGGGGCGGCCGAGGGCTTCACCTCGATGTTCGGTGCGGTCGAGGCCCTGCACGCCGAGGACGTCGCCGACGCGGTCGGCCACATCGTCACCCGGCCGCGCCGGGTGGCGGTCAACGAGATCGTCATCCGGCCCACCGACCAGCCCTGACCACATCTGACCAGCTCTGACCAGCTCTGATCAGCTGCCCCAGAGCAGCCGGGCGTCCTGCGGAACCTCCAGCCCGGCCAGCACCACGTCCGCGCCCAGCCCCTGTAGGGCCTGCAGTTCCGTCCGGCCGGTGGCGACCAGCGCGCACCGCACCCCCAGGGCCTGGGCGCAGGCCAGGTCCCGTGGGGTGTCCCCGATGATCCAGGTCTCCCCCACCCGGGCCGGCCAGTCCGCCCCGAAGAGCGCCTCCAGACTGGCCCGGGCCACCTCCACCCGGGTGGTGCCGCTGTCGCCGAAACCGCCCACCTCGAGCTCGATCGGCGGAACCAGCCCGGCCGCGCCCAGTTTCACCTCGGCCACGCTACGGATGTTGCCAGTCACCACGGTCTGCCGGATCTTCGCGTCGGCCAGCCGGTCCACCAGGTCCCGCACCCCGGGGAACACCCGGGTGTGCTCGCCCATCCGGTCCACCTGAGCCTGGACCAGGTCGTGCAGCCGGGCCAGCACCGCGGGCACGTGCTCGGCGTCGTGGTCGATCGAGGCCAGCAGCAGGGTGGCGATCTCCGGGTCGATCCGGCCGCCGAACTCGATCCCGTCCGGAACCGGGGGCCGCCCGGTGACCTGCTCGACCGCGTCCAGGAAGGCCCGCGCGGCCACACCCCCGCTGGTCAGCAGGGTGCCGTCGATGTCCCACAGAACGGCCGCGGCCGATCCCAGTCCGCTGGCGTCCATCCCGGCAGAATACGGGGAACGGCGTTCTGGAAGAATTCGCGGATGCACGAAGACCTGGACACGCTGGACACTTCGCCCCTGACCGACCGGCAGCGCCGGATCCTCGCCGTGATCCAGACCTGGGCCCTGAAGTACGGGTATTCGCCGAGCACCCGGGACCTGGCCGACGCGGTGGGGCTGGCCTCCACCTCCAGCGTCAGCCGGCACCTGCGGATCCTGGAGGATCTCGGCTTCCTGCGCCGGGGCCGGGCCACCCGCCCGGTCGACATCCGGATGTTCCTCTCCGCCGCGGACCCGGCCCCGGTGCAGCAGCCGGGCTCGATCGGGGTGCCGGTGCTCGGGGACATCGCGGCCGGCGCCCCGATCCTGGCCGAGGAGAACCCGGACGAGATCCTCTCGCTGCCGCGTGATCTGGTCGGGAAGGGCACGCTGTTCGGGCTGCGGGTACGGGGGGACTCGATGATCGAGGCGGCGATCTGCGACGGTGACATCGTCGTGGTGAAGCAGCAGCCGGAGGCCTACAACGGGGACATCGTGGCCGCCCTGATCGACGACGAGGCCACCGTCAAGGTGTTCCGTCGCCGCGACGGCCACGTGATCCTGGAGCCGCGAAACCCGGCCTACGCCGACATCGACGGCGACCAGGCGCGGATCCTCGGCAAGGTGGTCTCGGTCCTGCGCCGGACCTGAACAAATCTTGTGGGCCCACGATTAACCGCTCCGAGACCTTGGCATAACGCTGCCCCCCGGCTGACCTCAAGGGAGGGACGCCCTGAAGCACCGGATTGGGTCGGGAAGCCGAAATTCATAGGCACGCCTTAAATCCCGTTCGTGCTAGAAACCGTGGTCATGTCCCTGACCCGTCATCAGAAGTTCCGGCCGGTTCTGATCGCCGGCATCACCGCAGTCGTCGTGGGAGGCACCGGAGCCGCCTTCGCCGCCACCCACGGGGGCAGCGGATCCACCGACCGCGCGGCGCTCGCCTCGAGCACCCTGGAGATCCCGGTGAGCGCCTCGGCGACGCCGACGGCCGGGGCCGGCACCACCGCCTCGCCGACCCGGCCCGCCGTCAAGCACCACAAGAAGAAGCACCACAAGAAGAAGCACCGGCACGGCCACCACAAGCCGACCGCGAGCCCGACCACCACGGCGCCCACCTCCGGCCCGACCAGCTCGGCCAGCCCGACCACGTCGGCCCCCAGCACCGAGCCGACGAAGCCGTCCACGCCGCCGACGACCTCGACCAGCGCCCCGGCCACGACCACCGCGCCGTCCACCGGGGGCTCGCAGACCGCGCAGTTCCAGGCCCAGGTCCTCACGCTGACCAACGCCGAGCGGGCCAAGAACGGCTGCGACGTCGCCCTGAAGGCGAACACCGCGCTGACCAAGGCCGCGCAGGACCACGCCGAGGACATGCTGAAGAACAACTACTTCGACCACAACAGCCAGGACGGCACCAGCCCGTTCGCCCGGATGACGGCGGCCGGGTACAAGTGGTCGGGCGCCGCCGAGAACATCGCGGCCGGTCAGCCCACCCCGCAGGCGGTCGTGACCTCCTGGATGAACTCGCCGGGCCACCGGGCCAACATCCTGAACTGTGGCCTGAAGGACCTCGGAGTCGGCTACGCCGCCGGCAGCGGGGCGGCCTACGGCCAGTACTGGGTCCAGGACTTCGGCTCGCCGCTCGGCTGAGCCGGCCGGAGCTGGATGCCCGAATCGTCATGTTCGCCCCGGTCTGCTCGGCAGGCCGGGGCGAACGCGGTTTGATGAGCGGTGAGGTTGCGAGGAGGTCCGGGGCCGGCTGGTCCAGCGCGGCATCGTGACCGAGGAGCACCGCAAGCGTCTGGGCCTGTTTCCCACCACCGACCGTCACCTGGCCGACCCTGGCCACTCCGCGGCTCTGCGCGAACGCCTGGCGGCCCGGATCAAGGGAGCGCCCGGCCCCGACGAGGAACTGGTCCTGCTGTCCCTCGCTCACGGCACCGGGTTGGCCCAGGCCCTCTTCGACCTCCCGGAAGGATGGCGGCCGGACGGGCTGAGCGAGGCGGTGGCCGAGGCGATCCGGAAGGTGACCGCGGCCGTGGTGGCCGCTGCCGCCGCAGCGACCGTCTGAGGTCCGAAGTACCCTTACGGCGCCGCCGGGAGGGCCCCGGGGGCCGCAAGGAGACCGCACGTGACGCGCCCCGGGATTGTTCGCTGGCTGGCCGGGCTGGCCGCCCTGATCGGGCTGACGCTGCTGGTCCTGGCGGGGGCGACGCTCGGTCTGGACGACGCCACGCTGGGCTGGTTCACCGCGCTGGACCGGCCGGGGGTGGTGCACGGAATCTGGCGCACGCTGGTGATGGGTGGGCAGTTCTGGCTGGTGGGCACCGCGGCCGTGGTCATTGCGCTGATCCGGGCGGTGCAGTGGCGATCCGTACGGACGTTCGTGGTGAGCGCCGCGGCCGTGGCCAGTGTGGACGTGCTGTTGTTGGTGTCGAAACCCCTGGTCGGACGCACCTCCCCGCACAGCGGCCGCAACGAGGTGCTGGTCGGAGGGAGTTCCTACCCTTCCGGGCACACCTCCAACGCCACGATGGGCCTGGCCCTGATCGCGGTTCTGCTGGCCGGGACCAGCATCTATCGGCGCCGGGCACTGGTCGTCGCCGCAGGGTGCGCGGCCATCGTGGGGATCTGCAATCTGGTGCTGGGGTATCACTGGCTCAGTGAAGTTGTGGCGGGGTGGTTCTTGGGGACGCTGGTGGTCACCGTCGCGGCGTCCTTACTCCCCCGAAAAACGTTGGTGCCCACCGTCACCGACGGTGGGCACCAACTCCAAGCACCTCCCGGCCCTAGGGCCGGCGGATCTTGACGACGGTTACTTCGTGCCGCCCGGCTGAAGCGCACCGTTCACGGTGAGCTTGTAGGGCGCGTACTGCTGGACCTGCTCGGTCGGCTCGTCGTAGGCCACGATCGCCACGACCTGGTCGTACCCCTTCAGAGCCTTGAGCTTCGGGCTCTTCGCGGTCAGCTTGACGCTGGACTTGCCGTCCACGCCGATCCGGATCGCCTTGTGGTGCTTGGCGTCCAGGCCGATCAGCCGCAGGTTCCAGTTGTGCACCGAGATCGGCACGATCTGGGTCGGGGACTTGAAGGCCTTCAGGCTGTTGCCGTAGCTGACCACCTTGCCGCCGACCGAGATGTTGTCCACCAGCAGGCCACCCTCGTTGGTGCCGCCGTCGCTGACGTACCGGATGCTGACCAGGACGGTCTTCCCGGCGTAGGCCTTGAGGTCGTACTCCTCGGACTCGAACCCGGTGGTGGTGCCGTTCAGGCCGGCCCCGAGCGGACCGCTGGCCACCGTGTGGTTGCCCTTGAGCGGCTTGCTGTAGGACTTGCCGCCGTTGGTGGAGACCTGCACGTAGCCGTAGTCGTAGGTCGCCTCGGCGCCGTACTTGGCCAGGAACTTCAGCTTGGGGCTGGCTTTCGGCACCGCGACCTTGGTGACCATCGAGGCGTCGGTGTTGTTCTCGTTACCGGAGAACAGCACCGGGTTGTTCGCCCGGTCCGGGTCGTTCTTCACGATCTTCCAGGCCAGCGGCAGGGCCGGCAGCGTCTTGACGCCGCTGAAGGTCACCGACTTCAGGTCCTTGCCCTTGATCGCCTTGCCCTTCTTGGCCAGCGCCACGTAGTCGGCGCCGTTCGGGGCCGCCCCGGGCTCGGAGGAGGACTGCGGGTTCTTCAGGTTGACCGAGGACTTCAGGCTCTTGCTGGTCACCTTGGCCTTGGCGACCCCGGCGATCGTGGACTTCTTCGAGGCGTCCAGGAAACCGTCCACCAGCGTCGAGGTCTGGAAGTCGTGAAGCACGCTGTAGACGTTCTTGACCCCGACGGCCTTGAGTTCGGCGGACAGGCTGGCGATGCCCTGACGCTTTCCGTCCCGGTGCAGCTTGGACATGAAGTCCAGGCCGTAACGGTCGTACAGGAAGAGCATGAACGAGAACGCCTGGCCGTAGTCGGCCAGCACCGCGTTCGGGTTGCTCCCGTCCTCACCCCAGAGGTTCAGCGAGTTCTGCGCACCGCCGCAGTCCCTCGGGTTGGGGTTGTACTTCGTCTTCACCGTGCCGTAGCCCTGGTAGCAGGTGATGTGGTTGTCGAAGCCGGGCTGGAACACCGTCGCCGTGGAATTGGCGTAACCGTCCAGCGCGATGGCGAAGTCGGACAGCCCCTCGTTGATCCAGGTGACCTCGTTCGGGTCGGTGTAGTACTGCAGCAGGTGCTGCCACTCGTGCCCGAAAACGCCCTCGTACAGCCACGGGCGGGCCGGCCGGCTGGTGCACGGGTCGGTCGTCGCCGCGTCCTTCGGATTCCCCGTGGTGCGGTGCGTCCAGTCGTAGGCGTCGATCGTCATCGTGTTCCGGTCGAACAACTCGGTCAGGTACGACGAGAAGAAGCCCGCGGTGTAGGTCTGCACGGCCGGGAAGTCGTAGTAGTTCGAGTCGCGGACGTTGTCCACCAGGGTGACGGTCTTCTCGCCACCGCCGGTGTAGACGCCCCCGTTGCCGTTCGCGTCCGGCTTCAGGATCGCCTTGCTGCCGTCGCGGTCCGGCGGGGTGCTGAAGGCCTTGGTCTCCTTCGGGTACATGTTCTTGTCGAACTGGTCGGCCAGTTCCTTCGCCTGCTTGTCGGTCACCGTGGTGCTACCGGCAACCTTGTTGCGGCAGTCCCCGGCGGGGAACGCCAGATCGTTGGCGACCCACACCTCAATGTGGGCGCCGACCGCGCGAAGCGTGAAGTCCTTGCGGTAGTAGCCCTCTTGATCGTCCGAGGCGACCCACTGCCGCACCGTCCCGACGGGCGGCGTCGGGTCGGTCGCCGCCCGCTCGGCGGTGCTCTTGGCCGAGTAGCTCTCCGGAACCTTCACCGCCTTGCCGTTCACCAGGTTCGGGGTCTTGGTGCCCAGGGAGATGTCGGACGTGTTGTCACCCGGGTCCCGGGTGGCGGCGGCGCCGGAGGCGGCCGGGAGCACCAGAGCGGTGAGCGGTAGGGCGAGCGCCAGGGCAACCGTTGTCGCCAGTCGTTTCCGGACCATCAACTCTCCTCGAGGGGTGGGGCGGAGCTCGATGCGCAGGTCACGGCCGGTGCCGACGGATCTCGCAGGTCGGCCGTCGACCCCGACAGGGACGCGTGTCACGGCCAGGGCTGGACTGAAGTTAGCCGAAGTGTGACCAATTGTCAGGACTTGCCGGACAGGAAACTCACAGCTGGTTCCCGGCGGCCCGGTTCCGGGCGCGCCCCCGTCCGGGCGGAACGCCCTGCTGACGACGGAAGGCGGTGGCGAAGGCGAACTCGTTGCCGTTACCGGCCCCGGCCGCGATCTTGGCCACAGTGGCGTCGGTCCGGCCCAGCCGCAGCCGGGTGAAGCACTGCCCCGGAGGCAGGCCCACCAGTTCCCGGAGCCGGGCGGCGAAGGCGGGGCCCGGGACATCCCCGCCCGCTCGGCCATCGTGACCAGCGTTCAGTGAGTCCCACCCTGACCCGACCGCTCCGGACCGCGCCGGCCGCCGGCGTCCTTCATTCCGTGCTCCTTCAGCCCGAGGGGTTGACTTCTTGCCCACCGGCACGGTCGACGCCGAAAAGGACCTGAAGGAATGACCTCTCGCCGGGACCGTCCGGCGGCCCACGCACTTCACCGAGGCAATGTTCGTTCCCATTGACGGACGCATTACGGCGCCGGCCTGCTCCCCCGCCGCGAGGGCTGACCTACTCCTCGTCTTCGGCCCGGCGCTCCCGAAAAGCCATCATGTTCACCCGGTTTCCGCAGCGCACGCTGCAGAACCGTTTGGAACCGTTGCGGGAGAGGTCCAGCAGCAGGCCGGTGCAGTCCGGGGCGGCGCAGATCCGCAGCCGGCCCATCTCGTTCGAGCGGATCACGTCGACCAGGGCCAGGGCCGCCTCCACCCGCATCCGCTCACCGAGCGGGGCGTCGTCCGCGGTGGCGTGCAGATGCCAGTCCACCTCGCCGTGGCGGACCAGGAAGGGCAGCGCCTTCCCGGCCCGCAGCAGGCGATTCACCTCGACCACGGCCGCGTCCCGGTCCAGGGTCCAGATCCGGCGCAACAGCGCCCGGGCCGCGCGGACGTCCTGCAGTTCGGTCTCGTCGAGGTCGATCCGCCCGGTGAAGACGAACGCCCCCAGCAGGCGGGCCAGGTCATCGACCGAGGCCAGCTCGTCCTCGCCGCTGCGCGAGGCGCCCGGGTCGGTGTTGCCGAGCGTCACGATGAACCCGAGCGACTCCTCCGTGTCAGGGGCAAAAAGCAAGTTGACTCCTTACGAGGGCGGCCTAGCATCAGGGGTGTCAGCACTTTAGCCCCTGACAAGGCCGGGAGGCCCCCGTGCTCGTCTCACGCCCGTCCACCGGACTGATCGCCGCGGTGATCGCGTCCGCCTCGTTCGGCACCTCCGGCGTCCTGGCCAAGCCCCTGCTGGAGGCGGGCTGGTCACCGACCGCTGCGGTCGCCGCCCGGACCTTCACCGGCGGCCTGCTGCTCCTGCCGCTGGCCCTGCTCGCCCTGCGGGGCCGCTGGTCGGCCGTCTGGCGCGGGCGGTGGCGGATTCTCGGTCTGGGGACGATCGGCGTGGCCGGCGCCCAGCTCGGCTACTTCGCCGCGCTGCGCACCGTTCCCGTCTCGACCGCCCTGCTGATCGAGTTCCTGGCCCCGGTGCTGCTGGTCGCGGTGACGGCGGTGACCGCCCGGCGGCTACCGGCCCGGATCGTGCTGCTCGGGTCCGCCCTCGCCGTGGCCGGCCTGATCCTGGTGATCGGCCCGGGCGCCCTGCAGCCGGTCGACCCGGTCGGCCTGGCCTGCGCCTTCGTCGCCACGATCGGCTGCGCCGGCTACTTCGTCATCGCGGCCCGGCCCGGCGACGACCTGCCCCCGGTCGCCCTGGCCGCCTGCTCCCTGCTGGTCGGCGCCGCTCTGCTGGGGGCGCTCGGGATCAGCGGAGTCATGTCCTTCGACGCCGCCTTCACCCATGTGCCGATGTTCGGCGCGACCGTTCCCTGGTGGGTCCCGCTGCTCGGGATCGCCCTGATCGCCACGGCCGTGGCCTACGTGGCCGGGATCGCCGGGTCGGCCCTCCTGGGATCGCGCCTGGCCTCGTTCGTCGGGCTGCTGGAGGTGGTCTTCGCCTCGCTCCTGGCCTGGCTGGCCCTCGACGAGACGCTCACCCCGGTGCAACTGGGCGGCGGTCTGCTGATCCTCGGGGGAATCGCGGCGGTGCGGGCCGAGCGCCCGGACGCCGCGAACGCCCCGGAGGCCCTGCCGCCCGGGGCCACGGACGCGGGTTCCCCGCTCCAGCTCACGAATGGCTAAACTTACCGACATCATCCAGGTTTCAGCCCGTAGACCCCACCAGGCTTCCGTCCGGGAGATCATTGTGAAGCGAACCGCTGCGGTGGCGGCGTCCGGAACCTGGCTGGACCCGGAGGGGGTCCGGCGTCCGGCCGGCGAAGTGCACGGCTGGCAGCAGGGGATGAACCAGACACTCTGCGGTCTGGCCCTCAGCAAGTCCCGGCTGACCCGGTTTCCGCACGTGACCTGGGACGATGCTCAGCCGTCAACCGGCTCCCAGGCCGACGCGGTGTCCACGGTGTGCCCGCGGTGCGCCGCCGCCCTGGGCCAACGGCGCGACAGCCGTCCGTGGAGGCGGAGCAATCCCCGTCCCTAGCCACCGGCCAACGGGTCTAGGCCGGTGACGAGAGGCGGCGGCAGATCCCGGCGACCGGCTCCGGCCTGACCGCCATGGCCAGGTGCCGCACTGACGGTATCTCAACTATTTCGGCCTCCTTAACCCGGTTCGCGAGCCGCCGCAGGAATTTTCGAGGTGCAATCGGGTCGTGGTCCCCGCGGACCAGGATCACGGGAACCTCGACCTCCGCCAGCCGCTTCTCGAGGGGATAGTCCAGCATCGGCCGCAGGGTCTGCAGAAACGACCGCGGACCCCCGCGCAGGTAGTCCTGGAGCACCAGGGCGTTCAGCCGGATCGGCTCGCGCGCGACATCACGGGCCAGGCGCAGCCCCAGTCGCAGCGCGGTCGCCGCTCCCGGATCGCCGACCGGGCCGATCAGAATCACGGCCCCCGCCCGGTCCGGGTGGCGCACGGCCAGCTCGGTCACTACCTGGGCGCCCATCGAGTGGCCGACCAGGATCGGCCGCTCCAGTCCCGTTTCGTCGACCAATTCCGCCATTGCCGCGGCCTGCGCTTCGATGCCCAGAGCCGGCCGGGGACGTCCACTGGCTCCGAATCCGGGCAGGTCCGGGATCACCACCCGGTGGGTGGGGGCCAGGTGCTCGGCCAGAGAGGCAAAGGTGCGGCCGGAGGTACCGATGCCGTGCACCAGCAGGACGCCGGGCCCAGCCCTATCTCCGGTCGTCACATATTCGACTGTCCGCCCCGACGTCATCGCCCCACCGTACGGCGCGTGCTGGTCTCGTTCACCGGACTGCTGGAGGTGGTCTCCGCCTTGCTCTTGGCCCGGCCGGCCCCCTCGGCTCACGACGCACGGGATTCCAGCGGGGCCAGGCGTGGGTCACTTCCGGTGTCCGGAGTGTGCTGCCGAAAGGCCAGCGTCCAGCCCGCCACCCAGGTGTACACGCTGGAGACCCGGGCCTGGTAGACATGGCCGTCGGTCTGGCGGGCCCGGACGCGGTAGGACAGAACCGCGGTCTCCCCGTTGATCAGGACATCGCGCCGCTCGCTCAGCGTGTACTCGGCCCAGGCCACCCGCTCGTGCCACTGATGGACCAGGTCGTCCCGGTCCAGCAGGTGGTCGGGGACCACGACGAAGGCGTCCGCCGCCAGGACCCGGGCGTAATGCTCCACGGTCCGCCCCTCGATCCCCGCCTGCCAGAAGTCCTCTTCACATGCCCATGCCTGATCCATAGCCTGCCCTCGTCCGTGGCGGTGTCCCGACGAGTGTGTAGCAGACCGGCCGCCCGTCGGCCAGGCGACCAGGCGACCGGCCGGGTCGCCGAGGCGGCCCGGCCGGCCCGGCTCAGCTGACCGTGAGCGACCCCAGGGTCAGCCAGCCGCTCTTGGCGGTGTCCTGATCCGCATTGGCGAAGCGGAGGGGAGCCCCGTTGCCCATCGCGTTGGGGACCTGCAGCAGCACCCGGTAGGACCCCTGGGCGACCCCGCTCAGGCTGAGCGTGCCGGTGAAGTCCTTGCTCGCGCCGCTGGCCACGTCGCTGACCTTCCAGCCGACCGTGGTGTTCGACCTGAGGGTGCCACTGCTGTCCAGCAGGGCCACGTGGGCCGGCCACGGGTAGTAGAAGGGCGCGATGCCGATGTTCTGCACCGTGGCCCCGACGGTGATCGAGCTACCGGTAGCGGCGGACGTGGGCAGGTAGGCGCGGGTGGCCCGGAACGAGTACCCCATCGACTTCGCCCCGGCCAGGGCGGTGACCCGGTCGGCGGTGGAGTACCCGGTCTGGAACGCGTACTGGTTCATCAGCCAGCTCACGTGGGTCTGCTGGACGCTCCCCGGGAAGTCGTTGTCCCCGTCCTGCTCGATCACCGGGCAGCCGCCGGAGGAGAAGATGCAGGACTGCAGTTCGGGCCGGAGCTCACCGCCGACCGACCGGGTCTGCCACTTGTTCTGCACCCCGTTGTCGTTGACCTTGTTCATGAAGTGCCAGCCGGCCGCGATCGGTTTGGTCTCCAGGGCGAACGAGTCGTCGTGATAGCCGATCGGCAGGCTCGCGTTCACCGGGTCGGGGTTGCGCACCTCGAGCTGGGTGGACCTGAAGGCGGCGACGAAGTCGTTGAGCACCCGCTGCTGATTGGCCGCGGTGGGCATGTAGTTCTGCGGCTGGGTGGTGCCGTCGTACGGATAGGTGTGCCACTCGCCCCAGAAACCGATCAGGCCCACCTGGACGAACCCGATCTGGGCCTTGCCGTCGTAGCGGGCTCCCAGGGCCGCGATGAACCGGTCCATGGCGGCGAGCAGGTTGGTGTCGTTGTAGTCCGGAATGACGCTGGCGGTGTTCCCGTAATCCGTGTAGGAGTGGGTCTTCAGGCCGCCGTCGATCAGGAACTTGGGAATGCCGCTGGCTTTCGCCGGGTAGTCGAGGTAGAACCGCATGGCGGTCTGGTGTCCCCGCCCGGCGGCCTGGTTCACCGCGTTGTCCACGGTCGTCCAGTTGAACGTGTTCGACCCCGTCATCACCGCGTTGACCGGGAAGTACGACCACTCCATGGTGTGCGGGAACCGGCTGTAGGACGACTGGTAGCCATCGGTGAACGGGATGAAGCCCTTCAGCGGGTTCGATTCCGGTTCCGCACCGGCCTGCAGCGTTCGCCAGGTGCTGCTCGCGGCCGATGCGGGAGTTATCCATCCGGTGACGAGTGCGAGTGCTGCCGCCGCGGTTGCGGCGGCTGCGAGGATCTTCTTCTTCATCGAAGTGCCCTTCCTCTCGTTGGTCATCGTTATGAGGTCAGCGTGGAGACGGGGTACGGCGAGGGGGACGAGCCGATGGCCGGCCCGAAGTCGACCGGACGGCCGTCGACCGTGAACTGATAGCGGCCGGTCTGCTCGACCTTGGCCGGCTCGGAGAAGTAGTGACGCAGGGCGTCGCGTTCTTCGGGGCGCAGCCAGGCGATCGGGTCGGAGGTGGAACGGAATCCCAGCACCGTGCCCAGATCGAGCAGCAACTGCCGCTGGGCCGGATCGAGCAGATTGCGTTCACTGCGGAAATAGAGCGCGTCGGGGTCCAGTTCGTAGAGCCCCCGCATCCAGGACCGATTGATGCTGGCATTGATGGCGTTCTGCGCCCCGACCCCCGAGGGATCCTCGCTGCGCTCCTGGCAGTCCCAATAGGGGCCTACGTCCGGGCCGACCCGGACGCCGTCGAACACGCCGACCGAGGGGATCATCGGCACGCCCGAGCCGAGCAGGTAGACGTCCTGCCCCACGACCTGCCGGATGTGCTGTACGGCTTCCCGATAGACCTGTTCCCGGGGCAGGTCCTGCGAGCGCACCCCGGTCACGGCCCCGGCGTACATGAAATCGAGCTTGAGGTACTCGAAGCCCCAGCCGGTCACCCGTTCGAAGACCTCCCGCAGGTGATCGCGCACCTCCGGCTGGGTGGTGTCCAGGCCGTAATAGCCGCTGCCCCAGTTGTAGCCGGTGACCAGCGGGGTGCCGTGCTCGTCCTGGACGAGCAGATCGGGCCGGGTGCGGGCGATCTCGGATCCGGGCAGGGCGATCAGGGGGGCGAGCCAGAGGCCGGCGCGGAACCCGGCGGCCCGGATCCGCGCGGCCGTCGCGGGCATTCCGGAGGGGAAGTCCGGGCCCGCGGTCCAGTCCCCGACCGCAGTCTCCCAGCCGTCGTCCAGCTGGAGCACGTCAAAGGGATAGCCGCGCAGGTCCTCACAGGTCTGCGCGATGATCGCCTCGTCGATGCCCTCGTAGTAGGAGTACCAACTGCTCCACACCCGGCCGGCCCGGTTCTTCCGCTCGCCGAGCCGGTCGCTCAGGTGACGGCGGTAGGCAGCGAAGACGGCGTCCTCCGGCCCGTAGGCCAGGAACCACTCGGCATCGGGCGTCTCGGTGCTGCCCCAGAGCGTGTTGCGGTCTGCGCCCACCCGTGGCGTTCCCAGCCCGAGGGCACCCAGCAGAAGCACATCGCCGTCCGGCCCGACCAGCGCCCCGACACCGCTCCCGCTGTGCGCGTGCGGGGTTTCGTTGTCCGCGTCGTCCGCGGTCAGGAGCCGGTCGGCGTTGTGCTTGATGCCGATGGTGGCCCCGGACAGGCGGGCCCAGCCGCTCGGGCTCCAGGAGTTCCAGCCGTGCCGGTAGAAGTCCGTGTCCCCGAACGGGTGCAGGAGGGCGACCGGACCGGCCGGCAGGACGAAACCGTCCTCGACCGGCCGTGGTTCACCGGCTGCGTTGGCGGCGATGGTGAGGGGGCCGAAGGTGATCATGTAGGGCACGGCGGACTCCTGGTCGGGCCGGGGAGCCGGCCGCAGCGGGCTCCCCGGCCGAAGGTCACTTGAAGAGGGCGTTGACTTTGCTATTGGCCTGCGAGAGAGCCGACTGCGGGTTCCCGCCGAGAGCGATCGACTGGATCGCGTCCTGCACGATCTGGCTGATCTCGGTGCCGTGGTAGCTGATCGGGATGCTGAACGTGCCACCCTCGGTCTTCAGCTCGTCCTGGAAGATCGAGGCGTTCAGGCCCTGCTTGGTGCGGGCCGCGACGGCCTTGTCAGTCGCCTCCTTCAGCGCCGGAAAGACCACCCCGGTCTCGGCCACCGTGTCCTGGCAGGCGGGTGAGGCGAGGTAGGAGACCCACTTCCAGGCCTCGTCCTTGTGCTTGGACCCGTTGTAGATCGCGTCGGACAGGCCGTTGAGGGTGGTCTTGCGGCCTTCCGGGCCGGCCGGCAGCGGGGCGAAGCCGAACTCGTCGGTCCTGCCCTTGTACTCGGACATGTTGAACGAGCCCAGGGTGGTGAGGGCGCCGCCGCCGTTGGTCAGCACCTCGGAACGGGCCAGGGTGGACTGGGCGTCGAACTTGGGCGCGTACCCCTGGCCGGAGAGGCCGGCCAGCCAGCTGATCGTCGAGACCAGCTTGGGGTCGTCGTAGTTGAACTTCGTGCCGAACGGGTTCTGGTCGGCGTAGGTCCAGCCCAGCGAGGCGGCCAGGTTGCCCCAGCCGTTCTGGCCCTGCGAGCCGTCGGCCCACTCGGGCAGGAACCCGTAGGTCTTGACCTGACTCTTGTCGAACGCCGGGTCCAGGCCGTTGCGACCGCTCTTGTCGGTGGTGAGCCGGGCGATGACCTTGCCGAAAGTGCCGCCGTCGGTGGGGTTCCAGGTCAGGTCCTGCATGTCCTTCTCGGTCAGGCCGGCCTTCTTCAGGTCGTCCTTCCGGTAGACCAGCCCCATCGTGTCCCAGTCCTTGGGCAGCCCGTAGCGGGCGTCCCCGACCTTCCAGACGTCGGCCAGGCCCTCGGTGTAGGCACCGAGGTCGATGCTGGTGTCCTTGTCCAGGTAGGGCTGGAGGTCGACGATCTGCTTGTCCTGGACGAACTGCGGGTAGTAGGAGGACTGGTCCACCCAGACGTCCGGGGCGCTGCCGGCGGCGAGCTGGGTGGTCAGGTTGGTCCAGTAGTTGCTCCAGGCGTACTGGGTGATCTTGACGTCGATGTCCGGGTTCTGCTGGTGGAAATCGTCCGCGCACTGCTGGTAGGCCGGTTGCTGGGTGTCGTCCCAGAGCCAGTACTGCAGGGTGACCGGGCCACCGGAGGCACCGGCCGAGGAGCAGGCGGCCAGCGTGGCGGCGAGGGTGGCGGCCGAGGCCGCGGCGACGATGCTGCGGAATCTTCTCATCGGTTTTCTTTCCTGGGCGGGAGTTCTCGGGTGGGAGGACTACTTGATGCCGGTGAAGTTGAGGGATTCGACGATGCGCCGGCCGAGGAACAGCAGCACCAGCGCGACCGGGATGATCGAGAGGGTCGAGGCGGCCATCAGCCCGGTCCAGTCCGGCTGGGTGTTGGGCGACTGCTGCAGGTACACACCGAGGGCGACGGTGGCGGTGCGGACGGACTCGTCGCGGCCGATCAGCAGCGGCCACAGGTAGTCCTTCCAGGCCCAGACCACGGTGATCAGGCCGATGGTGAGCAGCGGGCCGCGGCTCATCGGCAGGGCCACCCGGAAGAAGATCCGGGCCTTGCCGGCGCCGTCGATCATCGCCGCCTCCTCCACGTCGACCGGGATGCTGAGGAAGAACTGGCGCAGGAAGAAGATCGCGAACGGGGTCATCAGCAGGGCCGGGGCCACCATCCCGGCCATGGTGTTGAGCAGGCCGAGATCGCGGACCAGGACGAAGTTCGGCAGCAGGGTGAAGATCCCGGGCACCATCAGGGCGCCGATCAGGATCGCGAACACCAGGTCCCGGCCCGGGAACCGCAGCCGGGCGAAGGCGTAGCCGGCCATCGAGCAGAACAGCGTCTGGAAGAACCCGATCAGGCAGCAGTAGATGACCGAGTTCCACAGGTAGAGAAGGAAGTTGATGGTCGCTCCGGAGCCGCCCGCGGCCTGGTTCTCCTCGGCCGAGGTCAGGCCGAGCACTCGCCGGAAGTTGATCAGGGTCGGATGCGACGGGAACAGCGAGCCCGAGTCGTGGACCAGGTCGTGGGCGGGCGTCAGCGCCGACCGGATCATCCAGAAGAACGGGAACAGGGTGAGGACGAGCGCGACGATCAGCACGGCCCAGCCGAAGATGCGCCCGGGAGAACGGGTTGCGGTCATGAGGGGGAATCCTTAGTTCAGTTCCGACTGCGAGGCGCGCAACAGCCGCAACTGCACAGCGGTCAGAACGCTGAGGACGAGGACGAGGAGGATCGCCATCGTGGCGGCGTAGCCCATGTTGAAGAAGTTGAAGGCCTGTTGGTAGATGTAGAAGTAGATGACCCGGGTGGCGTTCACCGGGCCGCCCTTGGTGGTGATCGCCACCGTGTCGAAGATCTGGAACGAGCCGATCAGCGAAACCACCAGCACCAGAGCCAGGATCGGGCGCAGCAGGGGCAGGGTGATCCGGCGGAACAGCCGCCACTCCCCGGCGCCGTCCAGCGAGGCGCTCTCGTAGATCTCTCCCGGGATCTGCAGCATGCCGGCGTAGAACAGCAGCGCGGTGTAGCCGGTGTAGGCCCAGACGTTGACCACCGAGATGGTGGGCAGGGCCAGGTGCGGGTTGGTGAAGAAGCCCAGCACCGGCAGGCCCATCGAGTCCATCACCCGGTTGACGAAGCCCAGGTTGGTGTCCAGCAGCCACAACCAGACCAGCCCGACCGTGACGTTGGGCACCAGCCAGGGCAGCAGGAGGGTGGTCCGCAGCACCACCGAGCGGGTCAGGCGGTGCATCAGGGTCGCCAGCAGCAGGGCCAGACCGGTCTGGACCACCACGTTCGAGACCACGTAGTAGAGCGTGACCCGCATCGAGTTCCAGAACTCGCTGTCGTGCAGCACGTCGCCATAGTTCTTCAGCCCCACCCATTCCGGGGTTCCAATCAGGCTGTAATCCGTCAGCGACCAGTACAGGCCGAGCACCGTCGGCAGCAGGTAGAAGACCGCGAAGCCGACCAGCACCGGGCTGATGAACAGCCACCCGACCAGCCGGTCGTCCCGTTTCCGGCGCCGGGCGGGCACCCCCGGGACGCTCCGCACCGGGGGTGCGGCTTGGTTCGACGTCGTCGTCATGAGACCTTCGATCGTGAGGGTCGGAGCCATATAGTTATTCAACTTGGCGAAGTAAACATAGAGAGGGGGCCGTTGGGGTGTCAACAGAAGGGTTGATCCACAACGTCGGCGCCGCGACCGGCAGCCGATCGCTGCTGCGCCGGATGAACACACTCGGGCTGCTCACCCGGATCGCCGAAAGTCCCAGTACCAGCGCGCAACTGGTGAAGTCCAGCGGACTGTCCCGGACCGCGGTGGACAGCGTTCTGGCGGATCTGCTGGACCTGGGCTGGGTGCAGACCCACGATGCGCCCAGCGGCCGGCTCGGCCGCCCGGCCGCGGTCTTCGCGCCGGCCCAGGGGCTGGGGGTGCAGGTCTCCATCGACATCGGGGCGCACCATCTGCACGCGGTGCTGGCCGGGCTGAACGGCCCGGTGCTGGCCCGGGCCTCGGCCAAGGTGCGGGAGACGGCCACCGCGGCCAAGCGGCTGGCCCAGGCCGAAACCCTGATCGAGCAGCTGCTCTCGGACAGCGGACGGGTCCGCGCGGACGTCTGGATCCTCAGCGTCGGCTCACCCGGCTCGATCCATCGCGGGGTGGTCCGGCACTACGGGGGCGCCGGCATGCCCGGCTGGATCGGGCTGGACCTGCAGAGCTGGTTCGAGGAGCGGTTCGACACGGCGGTCATCGTGGAGGGCGACGTGGCCCTGGGCGCCGAGGCCGAACTGGCCTACGGGATGGCCCAGGGGGTGCAGGACGTGGTCTACGTGCTCTGCGGGGTGCGCACCAGCGGCGCGCTGATCGTCAACGGCCGGGTCCATCGCGGGGTGCACGGCGCGGCCGGCATCGTCGGTGAACTGCCCCAGCTGCGCTGGGCCGACCTGGAGTCACAGTGGAGCCGCGGCAGCGAAGAGGGGGCCCGGCCCAGGCGTGAGGACGTCTTCGCGCGGGCTCGCGCAGGTGACGAGACGGCGATGAAGGACGCCGACGAGTTCGCCGACGCGCTGGCCACCGGCGCGGCGGCGCTGGTGCTCGCGATCGACCCGGAACTCCTGGTCATCGGCGGGGGCTCGTCACCCTCGGCCGACGTCTTCCTCCCCCGGTTCGCCCGGACGCTGGGCGAGCTCTGCCCCTCGGTGCCCGAGATCGCCGCCTCGGCCCTCGGCTCGGAGTCGGTGGCGCTGGGCGGTCTCAGCCTGGGCCGCAAGTACCTCGAGGCGACCCTGACCGAGCGGGTGCGCAGCGACGAGGCCTTCCCGGCCCCCGCCCGGGCCTGCGAGCTGCTACGCGAGCGCACGGCGGTCAAACCCCCAGAGCCCGCGCCCACTCCCCCTCGTGCTGCGAGAGGTAGGTAGTCACCCCACCCCAGTGATCTCCATGTCCCTCCGCGAAAAGCCTTGCCCAGGGCTGAACTCCGTCCCGGTCCCCGGCCACCAGCAGGTCGTGCATGGAGCGGGTGCGCCGGGCCAGCATCGGTACCAGGGACACCCGGTCGGCGTGGTCCAGCCGGTAGCCGTCGACCAGGGCGGCCAGGCGCCCGGCCACCTCGGCCACCGGCATCCCGGCGTGGATCACCGCGAAACCGTGCGCGGCGTAGGAGAGATCCCACAGTCGCGAGCCCGGCCCGCAGCCGTCCCAGTCGATGAACGTCAGCTGGTCCTGCTCGACCACCAGGTTCCAGGGGGCCAGGTCGTGATGGACGATCAGATCGTGGCGGTCGGGTGGGATCGGCACGTTCCAGACCGCGCCCTCGGGCACGACGAAGGAGGCCGACGCGTCGTGGAACTGCCGGATGACTCCCCCGACGCTCGCCAGCTCGTCCAGGGATGCCGGGCCGAGAGCGTCCCTCATTTGCCCGGGCACCCAACTCAGCAACTGACGTCCCTCATCATCGGTACCGACGTAACGGGGAGCATGCTCGAAGCCCTCGCGCTCGAGATGCTGGAGAAAGGCGTTCACGGACGGGGTGGTGGGCCGGCGGACGGTGTCCCCGACGCGCATCACCTCGGCGGAGACGTTGCCACCGGTAAGCGGTTCCTCGATCATGCCGGGATCTTCGCGGCCCGGTTCTGATTCAAGAAATCCTCAGGTTTTCCGATGTCCAACCCGTGACGCGTGCGGGCAGGACTCTCCTGGTGATGACCGGGCTCCTGCTGATCGCCACCCTGCTCCCCGGCTGGGCGGCGGCGCTGCTGGTCGTGCTCGGACTCGGGCTCGGCGCCGACGCCTGGCGGCGGGCTCAGCAGGACCAGCGACTGCTTCGCCAGGCGAGCGCTGCCCTGGCCGAGGGTGACCTGCGGACCCGGCCCCCGGCCGGCCCGGTCGGCGACGACCTGGGCCGCATCCGCGACCAGCTGATCGCCCTGCACGAGGCCGCGGAACAGGCCGCCCAGGAACGCCGGGCCTACGTACACGACAGCTTCATCCAGCAGCGGGAGGCCGAGGAACTCGCCCGCAGCCGGGCCCAGGAGCTGGTCACCACCACTTCCAAGGCGGTGATCCAGGAACTGCACGAGGTGGTGGCCGGGGTCGAGGAGGTCCGGGCCGCGGCCGGCACCATCGACTCCCGGGTCTCCGGCGCCCACACCGTGGCGCAGACCGTGGTCGGCCAGGCCGAGCAGGCCAACCGGGTCGCCCAGGCCCTCTCGGCCAACCTCGACCAGGTCGCCGGGATGGCCCAGCTGATCGCCGGCATCGCCGACCAGACCAAGCTGCTGGCCCTGAACGCCAACATCGAGGCGGTCCGGGCCGGTGAGGTCGGGCGGGGGTTCGAGGTGGTCGCCGGGGAGGTCAAGAACCTGGCCATGACCACCGCCTCCTCGACCGAGCGGATCACCAGCATCATCACCGCGATCGAGCAGGACGCGGCCGAGATGTCCGCCTCGATCGCCGGGGTGGTGGCCAGCATCGCCGACGTCGACCAGGCCACCTCCGGTCTGGCCGAGGTCGCCGAGCAGCAGCGGACCACGGTCGAGCAGCTGAACACCTCGATGGCCCAGACGATCAACCGGCTGGAGGCGATGGAACGGATCGGCGAGGAGCTGGAGCGGCGCCGCAACGAGCGGATCCCCTTCACCGGGCCGGTCGAGGTCCGGATCGGCGGTCTGGTGCAGGCCGGCGAGCTGACCGACCTCAGCGAGAACGGGGTGGGGGTGCGCCTGACCAATGGGCCCGATCTCGACGTGGGGGCCGACGTGCAGGTCAGCTTCCGGGTCGGCGGGCGGGACCTGAGTGAGCGGGCCAAGGTGGCCCGGGTCCGGCTGGTCGCGCCCGACCGGCTGGTCGGGCTGCAGCTGACCGAGCTGTCGGACGCCACCCAGGCCGTGCTGCGGGCCGAGGTCCGGGGCACGCTCACCCGGCTGCGCTAGGGCCTGAGGACAATCTTGCCTGGCGCGTGCTGGCCGGCCAGACCGCTTTCGTGGGCCTCGACGACCTGGTCCAGGGCATAGCTCCCGGCGACGAACACCCGGAGCTCGCCCCGGCCGGCCCGGTCCACCAGCGCGGCCCGGGCGGCCTGGCGGAACTCGGCGCCCGCGTCCTGGCCAGGGCCATTGCCAAGAACCTGGATACCGGCAGCAGTGCGGCGGGCGGTCCCGGTGATCGAGGCGATCCGCCGCGGGTCGACCAGGTCGAGCGACGTGTCCAGAGCTTCGTCGCTGCCGACCAGGTCCACGGCCGCAGAGATGCCCTTCGGGGCTGCGGTTCGGATCCGGTCGAGCAGTCCGGGACCGTAGACGACCGGGACAGCGCCCAGGCTGCGCAGGAGGTCGTGGTTACGTTCCGAAGTGATCGCCGTCGTGCCCCGGGTGATCGCGCAGCACCTGGTTGAACAGAACGTCCCTTTGCGTTGGCATGAGGCACCTTTCGCGATGCCCTCGTCCACCATCGAGCTGCGCTGGCACCGCCGGCTTGACGAGGACCTCCCGTCGCAGTGGCTGCGCGATCACGTCCGGGCCGCGGTCAAACCTCTCATCGTTCATATCAACGCCCTCTGACCGGGCCCCGGCCGCGAGCCCGCGCTCTATTTCGGCGCGCGCGGACCACGCCGCCGCATCCTCGACGGCCTTTCCCCCAGCTGCTTTTCGGTGACGCTGCGGGAACGGGGGCCCAACCGACCGGCGGCCCGGCTGACCCGCCGATGCACGGTGAGCCAGGCTTCGTCGCTGACACCGGGGTGGTCGGCCGGGTCGATCCGTCCGAGCGCGGCGGTCAGATCATCGACGGTCTGTTCGACCAGGTTCTGGGCCCGGGCGACCGGTAGACCCCAGGACTTCCCTTCGGCGATCAGATCGGTGATCGCGACGGCCTGCTCGCCGGTCCCGTCCACCCAGTACTTGCCGTTCACGTCCAGGGCCAAGCGGCGGCCCTCGCGAGCATGGTGCAGATGCATGGCGATGTCGTAGGCCGGAGCCAGCCGCACCCGGCCGTCCGGCAGGCGCAGGAACGAGATGTTCTTGGCGTGCATGTCGGTGTTCCCCACCAGGTACGAGAAAATGACCAGGCGCAGCAACTGATCCCGGTCACCGCCGTCGAGGCGGAGGACCTCCGCCGCCTGCCCCAAGGACGGCATCCGAGAACCCCACTGGAACTTACGGTTCGGGTCGCCGGTGTTCAGTCCGGTGGCCTGGGCCAGATCTTCCTGGTGCAGTCGCGGATCGGCGGCCGGCACCCGGTCGTACCGGGAGACCGCGATGGCGCGGAGAGGACCCCGGTCGTCCTCGAAGGTCAGAACCTCGGCCTGGATGTCGGTCAGGCCGAGATCACGCGCCAGGGCCAGGCAGGCGACTTCGGTGTCGATGACATCGGCGGACTCGGTGTTCGGCGGGGCGCCCCTTTTGACGATCCAGGTGGATGCCGCCCCCTCCTTGCAGGAGTACCACGGGCCCGAACCCTCCCGGTGCAGCGTGACCTTGGGAACCATGCCGGGCAGGGTGCTGGACTCGATGACGCCCTCGAACTGGGCGGGTGAGAACCGGTCGGCGGTACGCAGCCGTTCGGCAACCTCGGAGGGCTCCAGCAGTTCATAGTGTCCCGAGCGGGTGGGGTCGCCGTGGCCGTGCTCGACGAAAATGGCGGCTCCGGGAGTGTCGCGCCCGTAGACGGCCATCAGGCCCAGCGAGTCGTCGGGTGAGAGCCCCGCCGCCATCGCATGATTGACCCTGGCGTTTCCTTCGGGCAGGAGGCCGTCGAGGTAGTTCCGGACCAGAGCCGGAACTACGGAGGACCCGATCGGCAGCTTCGCCGAAAGCACCCGACTGCCGGCCCCCCACCGCGCGATCCCCTCGTCCGTCCAGCTCAGACCCGGTCGTTCCGGGCCGGAGAGGGTGGCGAGGCGAGTCCCGTAGAGCCAGACATCGAGGACCGGGCCGGTCACGCCGGATCCTGGGCCACGGTGAGCGTGGCACCGAGAAGATTGAGGATCTCGAACAGACGGAGGGCGTAGAGATTGGGTTTGCCGGCCTCGATCTCATAGACGTAGCGCCGGGAGATGCCGAGGTTCCGGGCCAGTTCCTCCTGGGTCAGATCATGGGCGAACCGGAGCCGGGCCACGGCTCGCCCAAGATCTTCGGGCGAGCGCACCAGGGCCTTCAGCGGGGCGGCTTCGGTCACTCGGGCCTCCTTAATGAGAGAATATTTTCCCATCCTACCAATGAGAGGATATCAGCCTATCGCGTCAGTGCGCTGATATCCTCTCATTATCGTTCCACTCAGCCCGACCGGCCGTGATTCAATCCCCCGGTGACCACCCCGGCCCTGAGCTTCCGCCTGATCCCGATGCGCGCCCGGGACCCGCACGAACCGGGCCGGGTGGCCAGCACCCTGGAACTCTTCTTCGACCTGGTCTTCGTGGTGGCGGTCAGCAACGCCGCCGTGCAGCTGCACCACGAGCTGACCGAGGAGCACGTCGGGTCCGGGCTGGTCTCCTACGCGATGGTGTTCTTCGCGATCTGGTGGGCCTGGATGAACTTCACCTGGTTCGCCACCTCGTTCGCCACCGACGACTGGCTCTACCGGGTGGTCACGATCGGGCAGATGGCCGGGGTGCTGATCCTCTCGGCCGGGATCGAGCCGCTGTTCGCCGATCGCGACTTCCGCGTGCTGGTGTTCGCGTACGTCGTGATGCGGATGGCCATGGTCGCCCAGTGGCTGCGCGCGTCCCGGCGGGCCGGGCCGTTGCGCCGCACCGCCCTCACCTACGCCGTCGGGATCACCGTGGTGCAGGCCCTGTGGCTGGCCTCATTGGCGCTGTCCGGCACCGCGGCCGCGGTTTTCGTGCTCTTCCTGATCCTCGCCGAGCTCTCCGTGCCGATCATCGCCGAGCGACGGGCCACCACCCCGTCGCACCCGCACCACATCACTGAGCGGTACGGCCTGTTCACCCTGATCGTGCTGGGCGAGACCCTGCTGGCCGCGGCCAACGCGATCATCGAGGCGGTGCACGACCATGAGGCGGTGACCCCGCTGGTCGGGCTGTCGATGTTCACCCTGGTCGTGACGGCCGGGCTGTGGTGGATCTACTTCTGGCCGCCGCACCACGCGGCGATCCCCACGCTGGCCGCCTCCTTTCGCTACGGCTACGTGCACTACCTGGTCTTCGCCGCGGCCGGGGCGCTGTCCGCCGGGGTCGAGGTGCTGATCGACGTCGACACCGACCACAGCAAACTGGATTCCCGGGCGGCGGCTTTCACGGTGACCGTGCCGATCGCGGTGTTCGTGCTGAGCATCTGGCTGATCGCGATCCGGGCGGCGGCCGACCGGCTGGTCAACACGGTCCTGCCGATCGGCGCCGTCCTGGTGCTGCTGTCCCCGCTGGTCCCCTACGCCCTGGCGATCACCGCGGTCGTCATGGCGCTGATGGTCGCCGCGCTCGTGGCCTCAGGGGCGCAGCAGGATCTTGCCCGCCCGGCCGGGCCGGGCGTTCGCGGCGTCGACCGAGCGGATGTCCTCGAGTGACAGGATGCTCTCGACCGGAAGGGTCATCGAGCCGTCGGTGACCCGGGTGATGAGTTCGGAGAACAGCTCCGAACGCTTCTCGGCCGGGATCGCCCGGCCCTCCCGGCCACCCCAGTACCCCTTCACCACGATGTTCTTGAACAGGATGTCACTGGTCCGCAGCTCCAGCACCGGACCGGCCATCGCGCCGAAGATCACCAGCCGGCCGTTCTCGGCGAGCAGCGACAGCAGGTCCCCGGCTGCGGAACCCCCGACCGACTCCACGCCCACCCGGATCGGGGCGCCGCCGGTGATCTTCTCCACCTGGGCCTTCCAGTCCTCGCTGTCGGTGGCCACGATGTTGCCGATGCCCTGGGCCGCGAGCTCCTCCACCCCGGCGGCCCGGCGGACCAGCCCGAGCACGTTGATCCCCCGAGGTCCGGCCACCTGGGCCAGCATCCGCCCGACGGCCCCGTTGGCGGCGTTCTGGATCAGCCAGTCGCCCTCCGCCAGGCCGAGCCAGTCGAGCAGGCCGAGCGTGGAGAACGGCATGGCCACCAGCTGGGCGGCGACCTCGTCCGGCAGGTCCGGACTCACCGGGACGAGCCCGGCCGCGGGCGCCACGAAGTACTCGGCCCAGACGCCGAAGGCGCCGGCCACCACCCGCTGGCCGACGGTCAGGTTCTCGACCCCTTCGCCGAGAGCGTCCACGATCCCGACCGCTTCGGTACCGGCCCGGGCCGGCAACCCGGGCTTGAAGCCATAGGCGCCCCGGATCGTCATCAGGTCGTGGTTGTGGACGGTGGCCAGCACCGTGCGCACCCGCACCTCACCGGGCCCGGGCTCGGGCGTGGGCACGTCCTCGACGGTCAGCACCGCGGACGGGTCACCGAATTCGTGGTGGACAACTGCGCGCATCGACTTGCCTCTGCTTTCCGTGATTCTCAGGGTGGTCAGGCTACTCGGCACAGGAACGTAACCCGGTGCTTACACATCGTGCATACCGATTGATGACGATCGCCAGATGGCGCACCTCGAGTTCCGGCTGCTCGGCCGCGTCGAGGTGAGCCGCGACGGCCGGCCGATCGACATCGGCGGCCCCAAGCATCGCGCGGTCCTGGCCTCCCTGCTGCTCCGGCCGCGCCGGGTGGTGTCGCTGGAGCAGCTGATCGACGACCTGTGGCCGGAACGGCCCCCGGCCCGCGCCGCGGCCACCGTGCAGGTCTTCGTCTCCCAGCTCCGCCGGGCCCTGGAGCCCGGACGGACCCGGGGCGAGGCGGCCACCGTGCTGGTCACGGCCTCGCCGGGATATCGGCTGGAGGTTGCCCCCGAGGCGGTGGACGCGCAGGTCTTCGCTCAATTGGTGACGCACGGACGTCAGGTTTTCGAGGACGGGGATCCGCACCGCGCGGCGCCGCTCCTACGGCGCGCGGAGGACATGGTGCAGGGCCCGGTGCTGGCCGATGTTCCGGCGACGCCGTTCGTCCAGGCCGCGGCGGCCGGGCTGACGGAACTGCATCTGGGCGTCGCCGAGGACCGGATCGAGGCCGAACTCGCGCTGGGTCGGCATGCTGCGCTGGTCGCCGAACTCGATCAGCTGGTGCACCGTCATCCGCTGCGGGAGCGCCTGCGCGAACAGCAGATGCTCGCCCTGTACCGATGCGGGCGTCAGGTAGAAGCGCTGACCGTGTTCCGTGCCACCCGTCAGGTGCTGCACGACGAGTTGGGAATCGAGCCCGGCGCCCGGTTGCGGGCGCTGGAACAGGGGATCCTGCGGCAGGATCCGGCCCTTTCCCGGCAGCACCTTTCACCCCCGACCAGCGCGCCCGAAGGCCCGGGGCGAGTCCTGGTGGTCGACGACACCGCGATCAACCGCAAGCTCCTGGCCACCGCCGTGACCAATCTCGGCCACGAGGTCCAGACCGCGCCGGACGGACATCAGGCCCTGGAACTGCTGCGGGAGGCCGCCGCCGGGCCGCACGAATTCGACGTGGTGCTGCTGGACCTGCTCATGCCGGTGCTCGACGGGTACACGACCCTGGCCCGGATCAAGGCCGACCCGGCGCTCTCCTCGGTGCCGGTGATCATGGTCTCCGCCGTGCCGGAACTGGAGAGCGTGGTGCGCTGCATCGAACTCGGCGCCGTCGACTACCTGCCCAAGCCCTACAGCTCAGCCATGCTCAAGGCCCGGCTGCACGCCTCGCTCCAGGCCCGCCGCTCGGCCACCCGCCGCGAGGCCGCCCTCCACGCCGAAATCGCGCACCTCCGAGCCCAAACCCAACCCCTCCCCTGACCACCCCCCACCTCCTCCGTGATCATGGACTTCTTCCCCCGTGATCATGGAGTTTTCACCACCTTCCTCACCCGCTCAACCGCGAGGCCCCGATGACCTCACTGCACCGCCGCCCGATCTCCCTGAGCACCCTGGTCCGCACCGGCGTGGCCGTCGCCGTGACCCTCCTCGCCGCCCTGCTGCTGGTCAGCCTGGCCGCCGAGAGCAGCGTGCGACAGGCCGCCGCGGCCGAGGCCCGGCGCTCGCAGTCCCTGCGGCTGGCCTACGAGCTGCGCCAGACCTCGGACGACCTGACCCGGATGGCCCGGACCTACGTGGTCACCGGCCAAACCCGTTACCGCGGATGGTTTCAGGAGATCCTCGCGATCCGCGACGGCACCGCGGCCCGCCCCGAGAACTACGACAAGATCTACTGGGACGTGGTGACCGACACCGGCCGCCGCCCGTCCGCCTTCGGCCCTCCGGTCGCCTTCGCCACCCTCGCCGCGAGCGCCGGCTTCACCTCCTCCGAGCTGAATCTGCTGGCCATCGCCAAAGCTCGCTCGGACGCCCTGGCCGACATCGAGGAGGACGCGTTCGCCCTGGTGGCGCGGGGCGGGGCGGCGAACCGGCAACGGGCCACCCAGATGCTCTTCGACTCCGCCTACCTGCACGCCAAGGACCAGATCATGGAACCCATCGGCCAGGTCCTCACCCTGGTCGACACCCGCACCGCGCACGAGACCGCGCGGGCCAGCGATCAGGCCCGGACCTGGTCGGCGGGAGCGATCGCCGCCGCGCTGCTGCTGTTCGCGGGGATCGCGGTGTTCGTGATGATCACCCGGCGGGCCGTGCTGCGCCCGGTCGCCGAGCTGGACGCGGCGACGGCCCGGATCGCGGCCGGGGACGCGGATGTGCGGGCTCGGGTCGCAGGGGTGGGCGAGCTGCGTTCACTGGCAATGCGTTACAACGAGATGACCGAGCGGGTCTGGAACCGGACGACCGAACTGCAGCTGACGGCCGACGCGCTGCGTGAGGCCGCCTCGGCCGCCGAGTCGGCCAATGCGGCCAAGAGTGCCTTCCTGGCCACGATGAGCCACGAGATCCGCACCCCGATGAACGCGGTGATCGGGATGTCCGGGCTGCTTCTGGACGGACGTCTGGACGAGGAGCAACGGCACCTCACCGAAGTGGTTCACGACAGCGCGCATTCGCTGCTCCTGCTGATCAACGACATCCTCGACTTCTCCAAGATCGAGGCCGACCGGCTGCCCCTGGAGCGGGTGCCGTTCCACGTCGGCGAATGCGTCGAGGCCGCCCTGGACCTGGTGTCCGCCGAGGCCGGGGCCAAGGACCTCGACCTGGCCTACGAGCCGGCGCCGGGCACGCCGGAGGGAATGATCGGCGATCCCACCCGGATCCGGCAGATCCTGCTCAACCTGCTGAGCAATGCGGTGAAGTTCACCGAGCGGGGCGAGGTCACGGTGTCGGTGTCGGCGGCCCAGGGTGAACAAGGGACGCACGAATGGACGTTCGTGGTCCGCGACACCGGAATCGGCATCCCGGCTGAACACCGGGAATCGGTCTTCGAATCGTTCACCCAGGTCGACACCTCCACCACGCGGCGCTACGGCGGCACCGGGCTGGGCCTGGCCATCTGCCGCCGTCTGGTGGACCTGATGGGTGGGACGATCACCGCCTCCTCGCCGGAATCCGCGCCACCGGGGACGCCCGGCACCGAAATCACCTTCACCGTACCGGCTCCCGCCGCACCTCGGGAACGCCGGGATCCGGTACCCGAGGACACCTCCGCCCTGGCCGGGACCGAAGTGCTGATGGTGGGCCGTGATCCGCGCACCCGCACCCTGATCGGGCAGAGACTGGTGCGCGACTGGCGGATGCGGATGGCCGGCACCGGCTCCCCCGAAGTCGCCCTGAGGTGGCTGAGAGCCGGACGCCCCTACGACGTCGTGGTGATCGACCATCGCCCTCCCCGCCTGGACGGTCTCGAGCTGGCCCGGGCGATTCGCGCTCTGCCGGGCGGTGAGCGGGTGCCGATCGTGCTGATCACCTCGTTCGCCCGCACCGGCAACCCGCAGACGTCCTCGGAGCTGGCCGTCATCATCCGCCCGGTTCGCCCCGGGCCACTGTTCCGGGCTGTGACCAACGCCCTCACCCGACCCCCCACTTCGGCGACGGCCCCGCAAACGGCAGTCGCAGCGTCCCCCATTAAAAGCCTCACCAACGCAACGCCTCTACGGATTCTGGTGGCCGACGACCACCCGGTGAACCAGCGGATCGTACTGCTGCTGCTGGCCCGGCTCGGTCACCGGGCCGACCTGGTCAGCAGCGGCTCCGAGGCGGTCGCCGCGGTCGGGAAACGGCCCTACGACGTGGTGCTGATGGACGTTCAGATGCCCGATCTCGATGGCTTGGAAGCCACTCGCCAGATCCGAAGCCGTTGTGCGGGAGCGAGTCCGGCCATCATTGCACTGACCGCCAACGTCCAGCCCGGGGCCCGGCAGGCCTGTCTCGATGCGGGAATGGACGACTACCTGAGCAAGCCCCTGATCGCCTCCGACCTGACCGCCGCCCTGGCCCGGGTGCAGCGCCCGGTGCTGGACCCGGACGCCCTGGAACAGTTGCGGGAACTCATTGCTCACGATCCGGACGTGCTCTCCAGCCTGATCCAGGACTTCCTCACGGACAGCCCTCCCCTCCTCGACGCTCTGAAGTCGGACGCCACGGCCGCCCACACCCTGAAGGGCCTGGGCGCCACATTCGGTGCCACCGACCTCTCGGAACTTTGTTCGCAGGTTGAGTTGGGCGCCGAAAATAATTCCCTGCTAGAGAAAATCACTGCCGAGCACGAGCGCGTGGTCGTCGCCCTGCGCGCTCTCGGGTAGCCAGCCCCGTCCGGGGCATGTAACCTCTGGCTCATCGGCGGTCGGGGGATGCGCCGAACTCTTTCTTTCCTCAGCCCTTTCCGCGTCCATCGCGCCCGGCTGTTGTCGCGTCCCCACTTCCAAGATCGTCGAAACTTCCCCACGAGAACGGAACCTCACCCATGCACTGCCTCGACTGCACCCTCCAGAGCCGCCCCCAGACCCCGGCCGTCGGCGTCTGCCATTCCTGCGGTGCGGCCGCCTGCCCCGAGCACGCGACCGTCGTACAGACCGCCTCGGGCCCGATCGGGATGGTCCTGAGCACCCCGAAGCGCCGCCTGCTCAGCTGCCTGAACTGTGCCCCGAAGGGCCACTTGGCGGTTGCTTAAAGGCTGCTTAGCGGGTCGCGGTCGACTGGTGCGGACGAGATAGTCCCGCGCCAGAAGAGAGGCGGACAGCCGATGAGCACCGTCAGCCCCCCGCACGAGAACGCCGCGACCGGCGCCGTCCGCGCCGGCGCCGCCAGTGAGACCCTGGAGGACTACACGCTCCGGTTCGCCCCGCGCAGCTACCGCCGCTGGGGCACCGGAACGGTGGCCATCTCGGCCCTGGGCGGCATCGCGTACCTGGCCGACTTCGCGATCGGCGCCAACATCGGCATCTCGTACGGCACCAGCAGCGCGCTGGCCGGGATCGCGCTGTTCGCGGTGGTCATCTTCGCCACCGGGCTGCCGCTGGCCTACTACGCGGCCCGCTACAACCTGGATCTGGACCTGATCACCCGGGGCAGCGGTTTCGGATACTACGGCTCGGTGGTCACGAACGTCATCTTCGCCTCGTTCACGTTCATCTTCTTCGCGCTCGAGGGCTCGATCATGGCCCAGGGCCTGAAACTCGGCCTGCACATCCCGGTCTGGATCGGCTACGCGCTCTCCACCCTGATCATCTTCCCCCTGGTGATGTACGGCATGTCCCTGCTGAGCAAGCTGCAGTTGTGGACGACGCCGCTGTGGCTGCTGCTGATGGTCGCGCCGTTCGGATACCTGGTAGTCAGCCATCCGGACTCGGTGAGCGACTTCTTCGCCTACAAGGGCGAGAGCGGCACCAACGGGTTCAGCACCAGCTCGATGTTCCTGGCCGCGGGCGTCTGTCTCTCGCTGATCGCCCAGATCGCCGAGCAGATCGACTATCTCCGGTTCATGCCGCCCCGCACCCCGGAGAACGCGCGGCGCTGGTGGAGCGCGGTGCTGCTGGCCGGTCCGGGCTGGGTGATCTTCGGCGCGCTGAAGCAGATCGTCGGGCTGTTCCTGGCCGTCTACATCCTGGCCAACGTGGCCGACGGCGCGGGCGTGGCGAACCAGCCGGTGCACCAGTTCCTGGAGATCTACCGGGATTTCCTGCCCGGTCCGGTGGCGATGACGCTGGCGGTCATCCTGGTGGTGATCAGCCAGATCAAGATCAACGTGACCAACGCCTACTCCGGCTCGCTGGCCTGGACCAACTCCTACACCCGGGTGACCCGGCACTACCCCGGCCGGCTGGTCTTCCTCGGGGTGAACCTGGCCATCGCGCTGATCCTGATGGAAGCCAACATGTTCGACTTCCTCAATACCATCCTCGGCTTCTACGCCAACTGCGGGATGTCCTGGGTGGTGGTCGTCGCCTCGGACATCGCGATCAACAAGTACCTGCTGAAGATCTCGCCGATGCAGCCGGAGTTCCGCCGGGGCATGCTCTACGCGGTCAACCCGGTCGGCTTCGGCTCGATGATCATCTCCGCCGGGGTCTCGGTGCTGGTCTTCTTCGGCGGCCTCGGCGACGGGATCAAGCCCTACTCCCCCCTGGTGGCGATCGTCCTGGCCCTGGTCCTTCCGCCGATCCTGGCGCTGGCCACCAAGGGCCGGTACTACCTGCGGCGCACGGACGACGGCATCGACGCGCCGATGTACGACGAGTACGGCAACCCCTCGGGCGAGGTGATGGAGTGCCACGTCTGCCACGAGCAGATCGAGCGGCCGGACCTGGCCGCCTGCCCGACCCACGACGCGGTGGTCTGCTCGCTCTGCCTCAGCCAGGACAAGGCCGGTGACCATCTGCTGCCCGCCACCGGGTCAGCGGTCTGATCGGACGTGATCTGCCCGAAACACAGCCCCTGGTGATCATTGCCAGGGGCTGTGATTCGCGCCGCTCCGGGCGCTGCGGGCGCCGTTCGTCCTGCTGAGATGACATATTCACGCAATGACGACCTCGATGACGGCACTGACCGGGGCCCGGTACTCCGCGCTCGACGATGTCGATCCCTTCATCGGGACGGAGGCCACCGACCTGCCCGCCCCGCACGGCCTCGCGGGGACCTGGTGGTTCCCCAAACCCCAGGTCGGCAACACCCATCCGGGGGCCACCTCGCCGCTCGGCATGGTTTCGGCCTGTGCCTACTCGGGGGCCTACCCGACCGGGTACGGACGCTACGGCCGCAACACCGAGGGCGTGCCCGCGCCGATCTTCGACCGGCTGGAGGCCAGCGGCTTCACGCACTTCCAGCAGAGCGGTACCGGGATGATCCGGAAGTACTACAACTACGTCCGGGTCACCCCGATGATCCAGCCGCTGGACGACCTCGGCCAGTCCTGGGCACTCACCGACGAGGTGGCCCACCCCGGGTACTACGCGGCCACCCTCGACACCGGCATCCGCTGCGAGATCACCGTCGGCGAGAAGGTCGCCGTGCACCGTTACACCTTCCCGGAGAGCCGCAGCGCCCGCGCCGTGGTCGACCTGTCCTGCGGCGGGCTGGCCATCGACCGCAGCCGCACGGTCCCGCTGCGCGCCCAGGTCGAGATCACCGGCCCGGGGCAGGCCCAGGGCACCGTGGTGGTCGAGGGCGTGCCGCTGTCCTTCTACCTCGAGGTGGACAGCCCGAACTGGCGGCAGATGCTCTGGCACGACCGGCGGCTGATCGACGGCGGCACCCGGCTGGACTTCGACAGCATCCGGCACACCACCCTGCGCCCGTTCGGCCTGGTCTTCCTCGGCCCGGCCCGGGCCGGGCAGAGCGTCGAGCTGCGGATCGGCTTCTCCCTGCGCGGGCTGGGGCAGGCCCGGGCGAACCTGGAACGCGAGTGCGGGGTGGGCCGGCCGGCCTTCGGCCGGGTGCTGGCCGGCACCGCCGAACGCTGGGCCGGGTACCTGGACCGGGTCCAGGTCGAGGGCGGCACCCCGGCCCGGCGCACGGTGTTCAGCACCGCGCTCTACCACTCACTGATCAAGCCCTGCGTGGCCGACGACGAGAGCCCGTTCTGGCCCTACCAGGGGCCGTTCGCGTTCGACATCAGCACCATGTGGGACATCTACAAGACCCAGCTGCCGCTGCTCGAGGCGATCGCGCCGGACCGGGCGGTGGACATCCTGGAGTCGCTGATCCGGGTGGCCGAGGAGGAGGGCAACTTCCCGATCGGCTACCGGATGGCCCGCGGGGCCGACCGGTTCTCCCGGCAGGGCTCGGCGCTGGCCCACACCGCGCTGGCCGACGTCCACGCGCTCGGCATCGGCGACCTGGACTGGGCCTGGGCGCTCGTGCACATGGACGACGACCTGCGCCGCCAGTACGGCGAGATCTTCATCGACAAGGGGTTGGTGCACCCGATCACGCACACCCTGGACCTGGCCTTCGCCCACTACTGCACGGCGCGGATCGCCCGGTCCCTGGCCGACGACCATCTCGCCCAGGACCTGGCCAAGCGCAGCGGGAGCTGGGTCAACGCCTTCGAGAAGGGCAGCGGCCTGCTCCTGGACAGTGACTTCTACGAGGGCGGCAAGTGGAACTACTCGTTCCGGCTGATGCACGACATGGCGGCCCGGATCCGCCTGGCGGGCGGGGACACGGCCTTCATCGGCATGCTCGACGCCTTCTTCGGGCACGGCGCCCCGCCGGTGCGGCAGCCCGGCCTGGCCCCCTCACCGGAGGAGATGGCCGCCGGGTACGCCCTGAACCGTTTCGAGGGCCTGAACAACGAGCCGGACATGGAGGCGCCCTGGGCCTACTACTGGGCGGGCCGCCCGGACCGCACCGCGCAGACCGTGCACTCGGCCCTGACCTGGCAGTTCGGTACCGGGCCGGGGGGCCTGCCGGGCAACGACGACTCCGGCGGCCTGAGCTCCTGGTACGTCTGGGCCTCGCTGGGGCTGTTCCCGGTCGCCGGACAGGATCTGTTCCTGATCCATCCACCGGCTTTTTCCCGCAGCGTCGTCCAGTTCAGCCAGGGCGAGCTCACCGTGGAGTGCAGCGGTCACGTCGAGACCCCCATCAGCAGCGAAGGTCTCGACGGCGAACCGCCCGTACAGTACGTTCAGTCCGCCACGCTGGACGGGAAGCCCCTGGATGGACCGCATCTTCCGGCCCATCGCCTCCACCGTGGCGGTCGTCTCCACCTCCGGCTCGGGCCGGAGCCCTCTGCGTGGGGCGGGACCGTCCGTCCCCCATCACTTTCCGACCAGGTATGAACAGGTAGGTCCCGATGAGTCTTCCGCGCCGCCGGCTCGTCATCGCTGTCCGGGCCGACCCGGTGATCTGCGGCCACTCGGGTGAGGCCCGCAACCTCGCCGAGGTCGCCCTCACCCGGGGCTTCGATGACGTGCGTCTGCTCACCTGGCCGATGGAGGCCCTCGAAGCAGCCGGCCTGCCGCTCAAGCCGGCCGACCGGCTACTGCCCTACAGCCCCGGGATCACGGTCGAAAGGCCGGAACCGGTAGGGGACTACCGGGTGCCGGACGGCCGGTACATCGCCGGGCTGACCGGCCGGCTGATCGAGCTGCTGGCCGAGCCGGTGCCCACCGTGTGCCTGTCGATGTACCTCGCCCCGCACACCGACGTGGTGGTGAACGCCGTCACCGCCGCCCGCGCGGCCGGCCTGAACCCCCAGGTACGGACGATGGCCAAGGCGGTCGGCTCGGACGTCACCAATGTGATCCGGAACGCCCTCCGGGACGAGCATTTCGGCGCCGCCATCGCCCTTTTCACCACCTTCCTGGCCAACGACGACCTGGTGGCCGTCTCGGAGTACACCCGGGACGAGATCGTCGCCTGCGCCGAGGAGGTCGACCGGGTGTCCGGCACCTCGTTCGCCGCGGAGTGCCGCCGCCGGGTGGTGATCGGCTATCCCCCGATCGACACCTCGGCCTATCTCGACCCCGACCCGGCCGAGGTCGACGCCGCCCTGGCCGCCCGCGGCCTGGAACGCGACGGCTACCTGCTCTTCCTGTCCCGGGTGGCCCGGGCCAAGGGCGTCTACGACCTGGTCACCGCCTTCGCCCAGTCCAGCTGCCGGGACCAGGTCAAACTGGTGATCGCCGGGACCGGGCCGGCCCTGGAGCACATCCAGGCGATGGCGCTGGAGGACGAGCGGATCGTCTTCCTCTCCGACGTCGACGACAACGAGAAGCCGCTGCTGATGAACGGCTGCGCCGCCTACGTGCTGCCGACCAAGCCGGAGCCCGACTTCGTCGAGACCTTCGGCATCGCCCTGGTCGAGAAGATGCTCTCCGGCGGCGGCCCGGTGATCACCACGATCACCGGGGGCACCGGCGAGGCGATCGGCGACACCGCGATCGTGGTCGAGGCCGGCAACGTGAACGCGCTCACCGAGGCGATGGACCACGCGGTCCTCGGCCTGTCCCGTCCGGATCGGGAGGAGATGGCCCGGCGGGCCCGGGAGTTCGCCGTGAACTTCGACCGGGAGCGGGTCTTCGACGCCCTGTTCACTCCGGACCGGATGCCGGAGACCCGGGTGATCCAGGTCCCCGCCCAGTCCTCCGAGCCCGCCACGATGTAACGCACCGCACCGGAGGCCCTTGGCAACCCGCACGGGTGGCCAAGGGCTGCTCGCATCGGCCAGTCATGCATAATGGCACCATGAGCGAACGGAAATTCCGATACAAGATCGGATATTGCCGCATCGTCAATCACCCTTCCTTCGGAACCCGCACGGAGGAGAGGCGGTGAGCCCCTCCCCCACCCGAAGGCTTGCGGCGTCTTACGGCGCGTCTTACATTTGCTTTATGGCTGACACCGTCACGATCCGTATCGATGCTCACACGGCCCATGCCTTGGCTGTGCTGACCCAGGACGGCACGAACCGGTCCGAGGCCATCCGACAAGCCCTCCTGGAGGCGGGAGAGCGACGCGAGCGCCTCACGGCGATGAAGCGAGCCTTCCTGCGCCAGCCCTGGCCCGCCGAGGACGGGCGGAACCTCGCCGACGAGATCGCGCAGGAACGCGAAGGGCAGACGCCTTGATCTACATTGACACAGCGGCGGCGGTGAAGCTTCTTCATCCTGAATCCCACTCGCAGGCTCTGCGGTCATACCTCGACGAGCACTCCGATACCGACTGGACGAGCTCGACGCTCTTGGAGATCGAGACCTTCCGAGCGCTGGCCCGAACCGTGCCAACTGCCGAAATGCCGGCCACCATCAATCGATTTCACGCTCTGCTGGATCTCATCACCCGCATCGACATCGACCCGGGTGTACGGATCCTGGCCCAAACGGTCGGACCGCCCACGATCCGCAGCCTGGACGCCATCCACCTGGCCACCGCTTTGCGTCTGCGCGAGCAGCGACGGCTCACCACATTCATCACCTACGACAAAAGGCTGATCGACGCGGCGGCCGGGGCCGGCCTTCCCACCTTGATGCCCACGGAAGCGGCCGGCTGACCGCCCTCAGACCTCAGCCTCGAGGTAACTGACCAGCTCCGGCGGGCGGTACTGGTCGTTCTTCGCATAGCGCTCCCGTACCGAGGGGGCCAGCGACTCGTTCCCGTCCAATGGGCCGGCCGGCTCGCTGCGAGCCTGCCCGATCGGGCGGTGCAGCCGACGGGTCAGGCGGTAGAACCCCACCCGAGAGGTGGTGAACGGCGCCAGGGGATCCGGGTCGACGGCGAAGACCCCGTCCGGCGGCGTCACCCCGGGTTCGAAGGCCCCGGGCCGGAAATCGATCCCGAACGCGTGGGCCTTGGCCGCCATCCAGATCAGCGCCAGGTCGGCGAGTGAGCCGTCGGCCAGTCCCCCGCCCACGTTGCAGTGCACTCCGGTGAACCAGACCTGCTCGAGCACCTGGTCACCGGACTCCGGCTGCTGGTGCCACAGGGTGGGCTCGAACACCGAGCGCTCCTCGTCGATGGCCAGGGCCTGAAAGGCGCCGTCCACCCGGGTGCTCAGGTCGGTGTCGTGAAAGGTCCAGCGCCGATTGATCAGCCGGCCCAGCGGCCGGGCCCAGTCCGGCCCGATCAGCGGCACCCCGAGTTCACCGACCGTGTCCCAGACGCCGATGAACCGGATCCGGGTCTCCTGCGCGTGGGCGGCGCGGAACGCCTGGGCCGAGGGGGCGTCGGGGCCCTCCCGGTCACGGTAGAGGTCGTACGCCTGCGCCATCCGGTCCTTCTCCGAAGGGCGCAGGATGCCGCAGTTGCGGATCAGCCCGGAGAGGCTGCGCACGGTGAACGAGCCCCGGCTGAAACCGAGCAGGTAGATCTGGTCACCGGCCTCGTAGTGGTCGATCAGCCAGCCGTACGCGTCCATGATGTTGCGACTGAGCCCGGCCCCGAAAGCCCCGCCCCAATAGCGTTCCCAGGGCCGGGTGCCGACGCCCTCCCGGTAGTAGACGAGCTGGGGCGAGCCGTCCGCGCTCTGCTTGGCCACCGCTCCGCTGATCCGCACGACGTTGGTCGGGGTCGGCACCCCGTCCCGTTCCTGATTGGCCGTGTTCCAGGTTCCATCACAGCAGACGATCAGCTTTTTACTCATGGCAGGCCCCCGGGTAGCGACGCATTGCCGCGCCAGCGTAGTCGCCCCCGGAGGCCCCCGAGGGTCAGTCCAGGATGGCTCGGGTGACGTTCATCTGGTCCCCCAGGACCCCCTGGATCAGCTGCTGGGTCTGGTTGATCTCGTCCACCGCGTGGTGGATGTCGGCCAGCGACGCGGTGACCGCCTCGACCCGGCTCTGGATCGCGTTCACCCGGTCACTGACGTCGGTAGTGGCCCGCTCGGTCTGCCCCGACAACTGCTTGACCTCCTCGGCGACCACCGCGAAGCCCTTGCCGGACTGACCGGCCCGGGCCGCCTCGATGGTGGCATTCAACGCCAGCAACTTGGTCTGCGCCGCGATCGTCTGGATGTCCTGGACCACCTTGTTGATCTCCGCGCTGGCCTGGCCCAGCTCCGCAACCTGATGGTTGGCCTCCATGCTGAGCTGCCCGCCACGCGAGGCCACCCCCGAGGCCGAACTGACGTTCCGCTCGACCTCACCGATCGACTCCATCAACCGCTCACCCGCCACCCGCAGCTGACCACGGGCCTGGAACCGCTCCATCGCCTGACCGATCAGGAAAGCCGTGTTACGCAACGCCATCTCACGGCTCTTAGCCATGATCAGAGTGCGGGTGGCGAAGAAGTCGATGGTCCCGACGAACCGGCCGTTCACCGTGATCGGCAGACAGACCCCCGACCTCACCCCCGCCCGCTGGGCAGCCGGACGCCGCACACAGTCAGTCAACTCGCCCAGGTCCTCCACGAAAACGAAATCGTTGCGGGCCCAGGCCCGCCCCGACAGGCCCACGCCCCGGGCGAACGACGCCGACAGGGTCACCTCGCGGAACTCGGGGTTCACGTCCCCGGACTCCATCGCAAAGCGCAGCACCTGCCCGTCCTCATCCAGCCGCCAGAACGAGCCGTACTGCCAGTCGAAGTCCCGGCGGATGATCTCCATC
>JODP01000018.1 GCA_000719025.1 Kineosporia aurantiaca JCM 3230 | reverse complement strand
ACCGACTCGGCCTCGATCTTGGCCTGGGCCGGGTCATAGACACCGCACGGAAGGTCGCAGTGCGCGCTGACCTCGACCGCGGTGAAGGCGTTGAGGAACCGCATGGGTACTCCTTTGCGCGAGGCTAGAGGCTTAGGACTCGTAACCTACTCCGCGCCCTGACCACCCGCGCGTTCCGCCCCCGTGATCTTCCCCGGGTCGGGCCAGATCCGGAACAGGGCGATGGCCAGCACGTCCGCATCCGGGACGGCCCCCACCTGCCAGGAATCGACGCCTTCGGCGGGGTTGTCGCGCTCCACCCACCAGCCGTCCGGCTCGCGGAAGGCCAGCCGCTTGATCGACAGCGGGCGTCCTCCGGGCAACCGCACCACCGCCACCGCACCCGGCTTCGCCGCCCGTACGGCGGCCCGGTCCCAGCGCACCAGCAGTCGGTCGCCGTCGCGCAGGGCCGGCTCCATCGACCGGCCCCGCACCAGCACCTGGCCCACTGGCAGCAGCGGCCGGATCGGACCGGAACTCATCCCGAACCCCTCGTGATCAGTAGAAACAGCCGCCGGAGCAAGAACCCGGACGAACGGACGAAAGGTGTGGCGGTGTGGTGTCGCCGACAGAGTAATCCCGCTGGGGCCGGACCGGTTGTGCCACCATGACCACAACGGGTCACCCCCGTTCCCGGCCCGGCCGCGACACCACGCCGTCCGCGCTCACTTCCTTCGCATCGCCGGACCTGGCGGTCTTTCGTCGTTCCCGCCGGGCCGCCCGTGGCCCCGTACCCCTCCGAGGTATCGCGTGACCATCGAAACGTCCTCCACCGAACTCTCCGTGACCCGGACCCGTCCCGACCCCGGGTCGCCGGTCTTCGCCCTGCACGCCGGCGGCAAGATCGAGACCGTCCTGCGCCGGCCGCTGCGCACCCGCGCCGACCTCTCGCTGGCCTACACGCCCGGGGTGGCCGAGGTCTGCCTGGCCATCGCCGCCGACCCGGACCTGCTCGACGTCTACACCGGCCGGGGCAACACCGTGGCCGTGGTCTCCGACGGCACCGCGGTGCTCGGCCTGGGCGACATCGGCCCGGGCGCCGCGATGCCGGTGATGGAGGGCAAGGCCATGCTGTTCAGGCACTTCGCCGGGATCAACGCCGTGCCGATCTGCCTGGACACCACCGACCCGGACGAGATCGTCGAGACCGTGGCCCGGCTCGCCCCCACCTTCGGCGGGATCAACCTGGAGGACATCTCGGCCCCGCGCTGCTTCGACATCGAGGCCCGGCTGCGCGAGCGGCTCGACCTGCCGGTGTTCCACGACGACCAGCACGGCACCGCGGTGGTGGTGCTGGCCGCGCTGACCAACGCGGCCCGGGTGGTCGGCCGGGAACTCCCGGACCTGCGGGTGGTGGTCGCCGGGGCGGGCGCCGCCGGCGTGGCGATCGCGACCATCTTGGAGGGCGCCGGGATCCAGGACGTGGTGGTCTGCGACAGCCGCGGCGTCCTGGTGCCGGGGCGGGCCTCGCAGAACGGGTACAAGGAGGAGCTCGCCGAGCGCACCAACCCGCGCCGGCTGCGCGGCGAACTGGGCGTCGCCATGGCCGGGGCGGACGTCTACATCGGGGTCAGCGGTGGTCAGGTGCCCGAACCGGTGGTCGCCTCGATGGCCCCCGGGGCCATCGTCTTCGCCCTGGCCAACCCGACGCCCGAGGTGCACCCGGAGGTGGCGGCGAGGTACGCGTCCATCATCGGGACCGGTCGTAGTGACTTCCCCAACCAGATCAACAACGTCCTAGCCTTCCCAGGAATCTTCCGGGGCGCCCTGGACGTGCGGGCCACCGCGATCACCGAGGGGATGAAGCTCGCGGCCGCCGCGGCGATCGCCGCCTGTGTGGACGAGCCGGCCCCGGGTCTGGTGGTGCCCAGCGTGTTCGACGAGCGGGTTGCTCCGGCGGTGGCGGCCGCGGTGGCGTGTTCCGCGCGGGACGAAGGGGTCGCCCGAGCCAAGGCTTGAGGTGCATTTGCGTGACAACTGGTTGCGCGCTGGTGGCCGGGCGCGGAAGAGTTCGCCCGACACGTCGGCTCACACCCTTGTGAAGGCTCATGGACGAGAATCGACCGGTGGTATCCGGGGCACCTCGGGAAGACTCCTTCGACACGGCGGTGCGGGGTTTCAACCGCCAGCAGGTCATGGAGTACATGACCCGCACCCACGATCTGCTCACCACGCTGGAGCGGCAGATCGCGGTGGCGCGCGCCGACGCGCAGCGGGCCCGGGCCGGGGCCGACGCGGCCGCCGCCGAGTCCGAGCGGCTCCGGCGGGAGCTGGAGGAGCTGCGGGCGGCGCCCCGGCCGGTGCCGGTGCACACCGAGCTGAGCGACCGGATGGCGCAGATCCTGCGGCTGGCCAACGAGGAGGCCGAACAGGAGCGGAGCTCGGCCAGTGAGGAGATCGCCCGATTGCGGGCGGACACCCAGGCCGAGTGTGAGCGGGTGGTGCTGCAGGCCCGGGCCGACGCCGAACACGAGCTGGAGCTGGCCCGCTCGACCGCACGGCAGGAGCTCGGCAACGCCCGCGAGACCGCGGCCCGGGAGCTGGCCGAGGCCCGGCAGGCGGCCGAGGCCGAGCTGAGCCGGGCCCGGGCCGAGTCCGAGATCGCCCTGACCTCGGCCCGCACCGAGGCCGACCAGCTCCGGCTGGACTCCGTCCGGCACGCCGAGCACCTGATCGACGACGCCCAGCGGCGCTCCGGCGCGGTCAACGGCCTGGCCTCCCAGCGGCTGGACGCGCTCACCGCCACGCACTCCGAGGCGCTCGCCCGGCTCGGCCAGATCCGCGACGTGCTGGGCCAGTTGCTCGGCGCCGATGCGGCCGCCGGTTCGCTGAGTGCGGCGGTCGAGGCGGCGATGGGCGGGGGCAGCGATCCGGACAGCGAGCCGGTCGAGGGCGAGATCTACGACGATGTGCTGCCGTCCGACGTGCACGAGGTGATCGATGTGCGGGACGAGTACGTGGTGCCCGGCAGCGGACTGCGCGGCGGCTACGGCGGTCTGCCGGTGCACGCGATGCCCAACGGGCACAACCGGATGCACGATGACCTGGACATCGACCCGCGCGATCCGCTCGGCCAGGGCACCGGGGAGCAGCCGGCCGTCGAGATCGACCTGCGCGACGGGATGCCGCCGGGTGTGAGGGTGGTCACAGGAAGCGTCCCGACGATCAACGGTGGTTCGCACTAGCGTCCCTCTCATGCTGGCCGCCTTCACCACCGCCACCAACGCCGCCGATCCGCTGTCCGCCCTGCAGGTGGGGGAGCGCCCGGCCCCCGAGGTACCGGAGGGCTGGGCGCGGGTCCGGGTCCGCGCGGCCAGCCTGAACCGGCACGACCTGTGGAGCCTGGCCGGGGTCGGCCTGCCGGACGCCCGGCTGCCGATGATCCTCGGCTGCGACGCGGCCGGTTTGGACGACGAGGGCAACGAGGTCGTCGTGCACGCAGTGATCAGCGATCCGGCCTGGAAGGCCGACGAGACGCTGGACCCGAAGCGCAGCCTGCTGTCCGAACTGCACCAGGGCGCGCTGGCCGACGAGGTGGTGGTGCCGCGGCGCAACCTGGTGCCGAAACCGGCCGGGCTGAGCTGGGAAGAGGCGGCCTGCCTGCCGACCGCGTGGCTCACCGCCTACCGCATGCTGTTCACCCAGGGGCAGGTCACGCCCGGCCAGACGATCCTGGTGCAGGGGGCCGGTGGGGGAGTGGCCACCGCGCTGATCGCGCTCGGCCGGGCCGCCGGGGTGCGGGTCTGGGCCACCAGCCGGGATGCGGCGAAGCAGGCGCGCGCTGTGGAACTCGGTGCGGAGCAGGCGTTCGCGACCGGAGCCCGGCTGCCCGAGCGGGTGGACGCGGTGATGGAGACGGTGGGCGCGGCCACCTGGAGTCATTCGGTGAAGTCGCTGAAACCCGGTGGGGCGATCGTGATCTGCGGAGCCACCAGCGGGCCGGCTCCGGAGAACGCGGAGCTGAACCGGATTTTCTTCCTGCAGCTGCGGGTTCTGGGTTCGACCATGGGCACCCGGGACGAACTGGCCCGGCTGATGGGCTTTCTGGTCACCTCGGGGGTGCGGCCGCAGATCGACTCCGTGCTGCCACTGGAGCAGGCCCGCGACGGGTTCGCCAAGATGGCCGAGGGCGATCTGGTCGGAAAGGTCGTTTTCACCCGCTGAAATGGGGGACGTTCGTCAGGAGCGTTGGGTGCCCACCGGCGTCCCTCATCATGGCCTGGGCACTCCGAGCCACTCGTACCAGCCGTTGTGCAACACCAGCCAGGCGATCAGGCCGTACCCGGCCTGCCGGGGGTGCTCCCCGTCGCCGGAGGCCAGGTCGGTCAGCCAGTCCTCGTGCGCGTAGAGCGGGTCGAAACAGTCCACGAAGTCCACCCCACGACGCCGGCAGACGTCTGCGAAAGTGGCTGACAGCTCCTGGATCCGATGGTTCAGCTCGTTGTCGGCGGCCGGCGGCGGCCCGACCACGAAGGCGGGCAGCCGACGGGCGTGCGCATCGTCCAGCATGTTGGCCAGGTTGAGCCGGGACCGCGGGATCGACAGCCCGGCCGCGATGTCGCCGCGGCCCAGCCCGATCACGATCCGCTGCTCGGCCGGCGACTGGTTCTCGTCGCCGAACCGGCGACCGGCCTCTTCCCACCAGCGTGCGCCGAGGTCGGCCGTGTTCTCTCCGGGAACGCCCAGAGTGTAGACGGAAAGCGCCATCTCGTCCTGCGGGGTGCGGGCCGCGACCCGGCCCACCCAGCCCAGCGACTTGGGGTCGCCGACCCCGGCGACCAGCGCGTCCCCGACCACGCAGATCCGGACCTGCGGAAGCTCGCCCGGGTTACCGGCGTTCGCGCGCAGCCGGCTCACAGGTCCTCGTCGTCATCGTCGTCGAGCCGGGCCAGCCAGGTGGCCAGCCGCTCGACCGGGGTCTCGAAATCCGGGTTGAGGTCGACGAAGGTCCGCAGCTTCTCGGCCAGCCAGGCCAGCGTCACCTCTTCTTCCCCGCGGCGTTGCTCGAGCTCCTCGATCCCTCGGTCGGTGAAGTACATGGTCGTAGTCTGTCCGACTTTCCTAGGGTCCGGCTCCGCATCCGGGTTTCCGGATGCGGAGCCGGAGGGCTCAGCGGTTGAAGGCCTGCGCGATCAGGGCCGCCTGCTCGGCCTGGTGCTTCTTGGCCGACCCGGTGGCCGGGGAGGCCGAGGCCGGGCGGGAGATCCGCAGCAGCGGCCGCCCACCCAGGTCCTGCGGCAGGCTGAGCGCGATCGACGGCCACGGGCCCTGGTTGGCCGGCTCGTCCTGCACCCAGACCAGCTGGGCGTCGCGGTACGGCTCGATCGCGGCCAGGACGCCCGCGGTGTCCAGCGGGTAGAGCTGCTCCAGCCGGACGATCGCGGTGCTCTGGTCGTTCCGCTTGGCCCGCTCGGCGGCCAGGTCGTGGTAGATCTTCCCGCTGCACAACAGCACCCGGTCGACCTGCCCCAGCGAACCGCTGGTCTCGGCGATCACCGGGCGGAACTCGCCGTTGGTGAACTCCTCGATCGGCGACACCGCCGCCTTCAGCCGGAGCATCGACTTCGGGGTGAAGACGATCAGCGGCTTGCGGGGCTTCAGGTAGGCCTGACGCCGCAGCAGGTGGAAGTACGACGCCGGGGTGGAGGGCTGCGCGACGATCATGTTGTTCTCGGCGCACATCTGCAGGAAGCGCTCGATCCGGGCGCTGGAGTGGTCCGGTCCCTGGCCCTCGTAGCCGTGCGGCAGCAGCAGCGTCACCGACGAGCGCTGACCCCACTTCTGCTCGGACGAGGAGATGAACTCGTCCACGATGGTCTGCGCGCCGTTGACGAAGTCGCCGAACTGCGCCTCCCAGAGCACCAGCGCGTCCGGTCGCTCGACCGAGTACCCGTACTCGAAGCCCATCGCGGCGAACTCGGACAGCAGCGAGTCGTAGACCCAGAACTTGCCCTGGTCCTCGTTGAGGTTGAGCAGCGGCGTCCACTCCTCGGCGGTGATCTTGTCGGTCAGCACCGCGTGCCGCTGGGTGAACGTGCCGCGCCGGGTGTCCTGCCCGGTGAGCCGGATGTTGGTGCCGTCCATCAGGATCGAGCCCAGGGCCAGCAGCTCGCCGAAGGCCCAGTCCACCCCGCCCTCGGAGGCCATCGTGGCCCGGCGCTCGAGCAGGGTCTGCAGCTTGGGGTGCACCGAGAAGCCCTCGGGCGGTGAGACGTACGCGTCCCCGATCCGCTTCAGCACCTCGGCCGAGACCGCGCTGGCGTGCCCGTTGCCGGAGTGGTCGTCCTGCTGCTGGGCGCTGGGCAGGTCCAGGCCGGCGGTGACGTCGCGGCTCAGCGTCGGCGGGTGGTTGACCGTGTCCCGGGTCTCGGCGAACACCCGTTCCAGCTGCTGCTGGTAGTCCCGCAGGGCCTGTTCGGCCTCCTCCACGGTGATGTCGCCGCGGCCGATCAGGCCCTCGGTGTACAGCTTGCGGACGCTGCGCTTGGCCTCGATCAGGTTGTACATCAGCGGCTGGGTCATCGAGGGGTCGTCGCCCTCGTTGTGCCCGCGGCGGCGGTAGCAGACCATGTCGATGACGACGTCCTTGTCGAATGCCATCCGGAACTCGAAGGCCAGCCGGGCCACCCGGACGCAGGCCTCCGGGTCGTCGCCGTTCACGTGGAAGATCGGCGCCTGGATCATCCGTGCAGCGTCGGTGCAGTAGACCGAGGAGCGGGAGGACGACGGGGCGGTGGTGAAACCGACCTGGTTGTTGATCACCACGTGCACCGTGCCGCCGGTGCGGTAACCCCGCAGCTGGGACAGGTTCAGCGTCTCGGTGACCACGCCCTGACCGGCGAAGGCGGCGTCGCCGTGCATCAGCACCGGCAGCACCGAGAAGATCTCGCCCTGCCGGTTCAGCCGGTCCTGCTTGGCCCGGGCCACGCCTTCCAGCACCGGGTTGACCGCCTCCAGGTGGGAGGGGTTGGCGGCCAGGTAGACCTTGGTCTTCTCACCCGTCTCGGTGGTGTACCGGCCCTCGGTGCCGAGGTGGTACTTCACGTCGCCGGAGCCCTGCACGCTGCGCGGGTCCTGCTGGCCCTCGAACTCGCGGAAGATCTGGCCGTAGCTCTTGCCCGCGATGTTCGCCAGCACGTTCAGCCGGCCGCGGTGCGGCATGCCGATGCAGACCTCGTCCAGCTCGGCCCGGGCGGCGTTGGTCAGCAGCTCGTCGAGCAGCGCGATGACCGACTCGCCGCCCTCCAGGCTGAACCGCTTCTGGCCGACGAACTTGGTCTGCAGGAAGGTCTCGAACGCCTCGGCCGCGTTCAGCCGGCCGAGGATCCGCAGCTGCTCCTCCCGGCCCGGCTTGGCGTAGGGCCGCTCCAGCCGGGCCTGCAGCCAGCGCCGCTGCTCCGGGTCCTGGATGTGCATGTACTCGATACCGACCGTGCGGCAGTAGGTGTCGCGCAGCACGCCGAGGATCTGCCGCAGGGTGGCCGACGGCTTGCCGCCGAAACCGCCCGTGGGCACCTCGCGTTCGAGGTCCCACAGGGTCAGCCCGTGGGTGGTGATGTCCAGGTCGGGGTGCCGCCGCTGCTTGTACTCCAGCGGGTCGGTGTCGGCCATCAGGTGGCCGCGCACCCGGTAGGAGTGGATCAGCTCCTGCACCCGCGCGGTCTTGTTGATCTGGTCGTCGTGCGAGACCGAGATGTCCCGGACCCAGCGGACCGGCTCGTAGGGCAGCCGCAGCGAGCGGAAGACCCGGTCGTAGAACCCGTCCTCGCCGAGCAGCTTGCTGTGCACGATCCGGAGGAACTCGCCGGAGCCCGCGCCCTGGATGATCCGGTGGTCGTAGGTCGAGGTCAGGGTGAGCATCTTGCTCACCGCGAGCCGGGCGATGGTCTCCTCGGAGGCGCCCTGGTACTCGGCCGGGTAGTCCATCGCGCCGACGCCGATGATGGCGCCCTGGCCCTTCATCAGCCGGGGCACGGAGTGCACGGTGCCGATGGTGCCCGGGTTGGTGAGACTCATGGTGGTGCCGACGAAGTCGTCCGCCCCGAGCTTGTTGGTGCGGGCCCGCCGGACGATGTCCTCGTAGGCCGCCCAGAACTCGGCGAAGTCCATCCCGTCGCAGTGCCGCACGTTCGGCACCAGGAGCTGGCGGCTGCCGTCCGGCTTGGGCATGTCGATCGCGATGCCGAGGTTGATGTGGGCCGGCTGGACGATCGCCGGCTTGCCGTCGTCCTCGGTGTAGGAGGCGTTCATCGAGGGCATCAGTTCCAGCGCCTCGACCAGCGCGAACCCGATCAGGTGGGTGAACGACACCTTGCCGCCGCGGGAGCGGGCCAGGTGGTTGTTGATCACGATCCGGTTGTCGATCAGGAGCTTGGCCGGGACCGCCCGCACGCTGGTCGCGGTGGGCACCTCCAGGCTGGCCTCCATGTTGGTGACGACCCGCCCGGCCGGGCCCTTCAGCCGGGTGATCTGCGGCGCGTCCTGCTTGGCGGGGGCCGGTGAGGTGCTGGCCGGCTCGCGGGGGGTGCGCGCGGCGGGGAGGGTCGCGGGCTGCTTGGGGGTCTGCTGGGGGGTGGTCGCCGGATCCGTGCTGGGCGCCGGCGGCGGGGTGGCCGCGGTCGGCGGGGCTGCAGGCTTCGGCGGCTGCAGTGCGGCGGTCGCGACGGGACGGCCTCCGGCCGCTCCGTCCGGGCCCGTCGCGGGGATGGTGTCCGAGGTGGCGGAACCGGAGTCGTCGACCGGCCGGGAGCTGGCCCGCAGGTGCGGGGTCTCCGAGGGCTGGTAGTCGGCGAAGAACTCCCACCACGCGGGATCCACGGAGGACTTGTCCGACAGGTACTGCTGGTACAGCTCGTCGACCAGCCACTCGTTGGGTCCGAACTCGGTCACCAAAGGCTCGGAGGACACGGCGAGAATCGCCTTCTTTCAGTGCGGGGCTGAAGGGTGTGTCAACCCTAACCCGATCGGGTCCGGCGTTGAGGGATTAGCAGCTCCACTCGGCGCCGCTGCGGGGTGGCCTGCACCACGAGTGGGGGCTGACCTGCCGTAGGATGCAGGTACCATGCCCTCACGAAGGTGCCGGCCCCCGGCCGGCTTACCCCAGTCCCGTCAGTTCCCACTCGCGCACCGGAACAATTCGGTCTCCTCCGGCGTCCCAGTCGCATGACCGAATGGATCCTCCTCGGCCTCGGTGTTCTGCTGACCCTGGGTACGGCGCTCTTCGTCGCCGCCGAGTTCTCCCTGGTGGCGCTCGACCGGTCCACGGTCGAGCGGGCGATCGAGAACGGTGACAAGCGGGCCCCCTCGGTACTCGCCGCGATCCGCAGCCTCTCCACCCAGCTGTCCGGCGCCCAGGTCGGCATCACCATCACCACCCTGCTGGTCGGGTACCTGGTCCGGCCCTCGCTGGCCACCCTGCTGGAGCGCCCGGCCGAGGCGGTCGGGCTGAAGGGGGCGGCGGTCGACTCGGTCACCGTGGCGATCGCGCTGATCGCCGCCACCGGCTTCTCCATGGTGGTCGGCGAGCTGATCCCGAAGAACCTGGCGATCTCGGTCCCGCTGCCCACCGCCCGGATCGTGGCCGGCCCGCAGCGGGTGTTCAGCACGTTCACCAAACCGCTGATCACCCTGCTGAACGGCTCCGCCAACCGGCTGCTGCGGCTGGTCGGGGTGGAGCCGCAGGAGGAGCTGTCGGCCGGCCGTTCACCCGAAGAGCTGGCCGCGCTGGTCCGGCACTCGGCCGAGGTCGGCACCCTGGACCAGCAGACGGCCACCCTGCTCACCCGCTCCCTCGGCTTCTCCACCCGCTCGGCGGCCGATGTGATGACGCCGCGGGTGCGGATGCTGGTGCTCCAAAGAGACGAGTCCGCCGCCGGAGTGATCACCCTGGCCCGGCGCACCGGGCACTCCCGCTTTCCGGTGGTCGAGGGCGACCTCGATGACGTGGTCGGCGTGGTGCACCTGAAGAGCGCGGTCGCCGTTCCGATGGAGCGGCGGGACGAGGTGCCGGTCGCCGCGATCATGTCCGAGGCGCTGCGGGTGCCGGAGACCATGCGCCTGGATCCGCTGCTGGTCGAGCTGCGGGCCCTGGGTCTGCAGCTGGCCGTGGTGGTGGACGAGTACGGCGGCACGGCCGGGGTGGTCACCCTTGAGGACGTGGTCGAGGAGCTGGTCGGGGACGTCTCCGACGAGCACGACCGCAGTCGCCCGGGCATCGTCCGGCGCCGCGACGGGGCCTGGCTGGTCCCGGGCCTGATGCGGCCGGACGAGGTCCGCGAGCGCACCGGCGTCGACGTCCCGGACGGGAACGCCTACGAGACGCTCGGCGGTTTCGTGATGGCCGGCCTGGGCCGGATCCCGGTGGTGGGCGACGAGGTACCGATCGACGGAGCCAGGATCAGGGTGGAACGGATGGACGGCCGACGGGTCGACCGGGTGCGGCTGGTCCTGCCCGAAGCGGCCCGGCGGCCGGCCCCGGCGGTGGGGGAATCATGACGAGCCTCCTGGTCGCCTTTCTGCTCCTGGCGCTGAACGCGTTCTTCGTCGGCGCCGAGTTCGCCGTCATCTCGGCCCGCCGTAGCCAGATCGAGCCGCTGGCCGACGCCGGCAGCCGGGCCGCGAAGACCGCGATGCGGGCGATGGAACACGTCTCGCTGATGCTCGCCTGCTGCCAGCTCGGCATCACCATCGCCTCGCTCGGGCTCGGCCTGGTCGCCGAGCCGGCCATCGCCCACCTGATCGAGGCCCCGGCCGAGGCCGTGCACCTGCCTGAGGGCGCGGTGCACCCGCTGGCCTTCGCGATCGCCCTGGCCATCGTCAGCTACCTGCACGTGGTGCTCGGCGAGATGGTGCCCAAGAACCTGGCCCTGTCCGGGCCCGATCGCGCCGTGCTGCTGCTGGCCCCGCCGCTGATGGCGGTCGCCCGGGCGGTCTCGCCGGTGATCCGGATGCTGAACTGGGTCGCCAACCACGCCGTACGGCTGCTCCGGGTCGAGCCGAAGGACGAGGTGGCGGCCGCCTTCACGGCCGACGAGGTGGCCTCGATCGTCTCCGAGTCGACCCGTGAGGGCCTGCTCGACGACCACGGGCTGCTCACCGGCGCCCTGGAGTTCAGCGAGCTGTCCGCCGGGGACCTGATGATCCCGATCAGCCGGCTGGTCACCGTCCCGGTCGGGTCCACCCCGGCCGAGGTGGAGCGCCTGGTCACCCGCACCGGCTTCAGCCGCTTCCCGGTGGTCCGGGCCGCCCAGCCGGACCGTGAGGTGATCGGCTACCTGCACCTGAAGGACCTGCTCTACGCGGACGACGAGCGGCACACCCAGCCGATCCCGGAGAAGCGGGTGCGCTCACTGGTCGCGGTCAGTGGGGAGGACGAGGTTGAAGAGGCTCTGGCGACGATGCAGCGCGCGGGCAGTCACCTGGCCCGCGTTGTCGATCACGAGGGGCGCACGCTGGGTGTCCTTTTTCTTGAGGACGTCCTCGAGGAGCTGGTCGGTGAGGTCCGGGACGCGACCCGGCGGGACCAGGGAAGGTCGGCTGCCTCGGCCTGAGAGCTGGGTCACAGGGTCGTTGTTGCCGAGAGTAGCAACCGATGGGCGATCCGTGCTCGGTGTCACGCAAGTGATAACAATGAGTTGAGGTATTCATACGCCAAGTACGGGATATTGGACGTCGTACGAACGGCTTAAGCCGTACTGCGCGTCCCGACTTGATTTACCCCCGCACCGCAGCTTTATAGTTCCGTGACTCTTCACCCAGAGTGCGGTTGGTAGGAACCCCCTCCACCTCCATCAGCCCTCCAGGAGGATCACCAGTGCCGTCGCATCGCGCCGACACGGCTGGCCCTGCGCTACGCCCTCGCAACAACCGGAGTTCGCGGTCCGCGAGTTCGCAACGCCGTTCCACCGGGAGCACCACCAGCAGTTCCGGCGCCCCGCGCCGCCCGATCCGCAAGCCCGGCTCCTCGCTGAGTGCTCCGCAGGTCGGCATCGCCGGAGCCCTGGGTATCGCCACCATCGCCGCCCCGCTCACCGGGGCGATGGGCGCGCAGATGCCGAAGGCCCAGGTCAACCCCATCTCCAGCACGGTCTCGGCGGTCTCCACGGTCGCCTTCCCGAACGCCGCCAACGCGGCCGGGATCGGGGTCGCGGCCCTCAAGGTGGTGCCGACCGAAGTCACGGTCACCACCAGCGCGCCGAAGCTGCTGGCCGCGCCGAAGACGGTGATCGTCGACCGCGCCTCCCGCTCCGGTGAGCGCTCCGTGCTCCCGGGCTGTGACGGCATTCCGACCAGCCTGGACGCGCCCAACGGGCAGCTACCGGACAGCGCGCTCTGCACGCTGTGGGATCCGGCGCACCGGCTGCGTGCCGACGCCGCGGTCGCCCTGGCCAAGCTGAACATCGCCTACAAGCAGCACTTCGGCGAGAACATCTGCATCACCGACTCGTACCGCAACCTGGCCCAGCAGATCTCGGTCCGGGCCCGCAAGCCCACCCTGGCCGCCATCCCCGGCACCAGCAACCACGGCCTCGGCCTGGCGGTCGACCTGGGCTGCGGAGTGGAGACAGGGAGCGGCAACACCCGCTACCAGTGGCTGGTCGACAACGCCTCGGCGTACGGCTGGGGTCACCCGGCCTGGGCCGAGGCCGGCGGCAGCGGCCCGTTCGAGCCGTGGCACTGGGAGTACGTCGCCGGGGAGTCGATCTCCTCGGGCACCACGTCCTGATTCAGTTCTCTTCGTCGTTCGTGCGCTGGGTGGACCCGCGACCAGCGTTTCGGTGACACCGGCTTCCGGTTGATCGCGCGATTCGGCAGTTCTCCCCTGACCGGGGTGGAGAGAGTTTCCCCGGCCAGGCTGACGATTGCTGCGGTTGACCGGACCCGGGGCGGCTGAATCGCTGGCCGCGGGTAGTCGTGCTGCTAGCGGCGCCGCTTCAAGGACGGCGCACGCTCTTCAGGTAATGAGTGCCGCCTCTTCGGGGAGGCCGACTGGGTGGCTTCGCCGGGACCGACCGTAAGACGCCGGTCCCGGGAGCTCGTCCCATTGCTTGCTAGGTGTTTGGTGCTGCGGTGCTTGGTGTTTCGAGGAGCCGCTTCTGTTCCGGTCTTCTTCGGTGCCGCACGACTCCCGTGCATCGCACGGACTCCCGTGCTGGCCCCGCTCCGGTGGTGGACCATTGATGCGGGACGCTGCCCTCATCGCTGTTCCGCGGTTTCCCTGACCTACGCCTGCTTCAAGACGACGGCCACAGTGCGTTCAAGTATTCAGATGTTTTCTGGTGCTGGTGTTTCGGTGCGGCCGTGCGCGTGACCCTGGTGCGGCCCGGTCAGAACGGGCTCGACTCGGCTGTCACGTCCGTGCCTTGCGGTGCTGGTACTGCTGGTTCTGTGCGGAGGATCTGAGCCGGTCGATCAGCTGGCTTCGCGCAGCTGCGCGTTCTTGCGGGCCTCACGACGCTCGTTGCGCTCGGCCAGGTAGATGGCCTCGCGGTCTTCCTCGGTCAGGCCGCCCCACACGCCGTACGGCTCACGAACCGAAAGACCGTGCTCACGGCACTGCTGAATCACCGGGCAGCCGGCGCAGACGGCGACCGCGGCCGCATCCCGCTTGTGCCGGGCCGGGCCACGCTCACCCTCGGGGTGGAAGAAGAGCTGCGGGTCGGCCTCGCGGCAAGAACCCTGGTACTGCCACTCCCAGACGTCGGCGACGGGAACAGGGAGACGGGAAAGTTCAGCCATCGGATCCTCCGCAGTGGTGCTGTGATCGGCCCCTCGGCCGATCGGGTAGTTAGACCCTACTAACCGATCCAGGCATTGTTCAAGCCCTTCGCTCCGGAACTTGTTCAGGGGTACTTCAAGGAGGGACGAACGGACCTGAATCGGTTCGTCCTCGAGCGCGCCGGGCCGGGTTGTCCAACCCCTTGGCCAGCCCCGCCTTTATGGCCTCTGACCTGGTGCTTTATCGAACCTGTGGACGGGCTGAGCGAGCTGATGACGCGGTTGTTCACCGGCCGCGCCGGGTTGTTCACCGTGTCCGAACTGATGCAACGGTTCTTCAAAATCGGTGCATGAAGCGCTCGGCGGCGAAGCGATTCACCGGCGCGTCGCTTCCGCGAAACGCTTCAGCTGCCCTTTGGGGCTCCCCATGAAGCGATTCATTGGGGGCGATATGTCCGATTCGGGACCTACGTCCTACCCGCGCAACGCTCATCCCCGCAGTCGCGAGGTCTTCGCTTGGGTAGAGGTTGTTCACGCAGGTCAACGGGGTGGCGCTGCGTGCCTCTGGTTAGGGCCTGCGCTTGTAAAGCGATTCAGGCGCCTGGGGCCAGGAAGCGGGTGACCGTGCTCAGGGTGTCCGGCTCTCGAAGGATCGTGCCGTGACTGGCTCCTTCCACCACCAGCAGCTGGGCGGAGGGTAGGACGGCGTGCACATGCTCAGCGGCCCCCACTCGCTCCCGGTCAAGCGACCCAACGATGAGCTGCGTCGGCACGGTGAAACGTTTGAGGGTCTCGTCGTCCACCCCCGGATCGTCCTCGGACCTGGACATATACGCGGCGAGCGCCTCGGAGTCGTTCGCTGCGAAGGCATGGCGAGTGGGTGCGTCGAGGGGCTGACCAGTGTGCGCCTGCCATCCCTCCAGGAAGCCCTCCATCCCGCCTTCCTTCAGCGCAGTGATGCATCCGGGAAAGAAGACCCGGTCGAAGGCGCCCTTGGCGGTACCCGGAGCTCCGGCGATGCTCACGAATCGATTCACCCGGGACGGATGCGCAGCGGCGAGGGAGAAACCGACCCGGCCACCGAGCGAGTAGCCGACGTAGTCGGCCGCCGCGGTCTCGGTCTGATCGAGTACGGCGACGAGGTCGGCGACGAATGACTCCATGCTGTACGCGGTCTCGTGGTGCGGCCCTTCACTGCGTCCGTGGCCGCGCAGGTCGACCGTGATGACGGTGTGGGTGGGCGTGAGAGCGCGTACGTAGCCGAACCCGCGCCAGATGGCCTGGGAGAGGGCGGTGCCGTGAGACATGACGACGGTGGGCGCGGGGCCCTCGGCGGCGGAGGCCTCGCGGGGGAAGGTGCGGTAGGCGATGCGCGTGCCGTCGACCGGGCTGATCACGGTTTCCACAGGACGACGGTACTGGGCGGGCGTTCGGGGTCTGGCTGGCCGGCGTCCGCGTTGGCTGGGCGGGCGCTAGGGATTTGGCTGGGCGGGCGTCCGGGTTGGCTGGACGGCGCTAGGGGTTTGGTTGGGTGGCTGCTCGGTGCTCGGTGCTCGGTGCTCGGTGCTCGGTGCTCGGTGCGGCTGGGCGGGTCGTGGGTGTAGCGCGGGTGGTCGGGTCTCGCTGGACGAGTGCTCGGGTCTCGCTAGGCGGGTGCTCGGGTGGCTGGACGGCGCTGGGGGTTTGGCTCGGTGGCTGCTCGGGTATGGCTGGACGGATTTCCTGGGTTTGGCTGGATGAGTTGGTGGTTTGGCTGAACGGGTTCGCGCCTGACGAGCCTTTTCGTGCCTGATGAGCCCTGAGCGGGGTAACACCGTGCCCGTGCGGCCCACGGAATTACCCCACTCGCCAGCCTGGATCAGTCTTGGCGGGTCTTGCGGGCCTCTCGGCGGATCAGAAGCGAGGGATCTCGGGGGAGGGGGTGTCGAGCGGGACGGCGGCGCCGCGGACCAGGCCCAGCTCGGCCGACTCTCGGGTCAGGAGGGTGTTCAGGGTCCACTCGGTGGCGGTCCGGATCCGGTTGCCGGGCATCGAGAGCAGGTGGTAGCCGCGGGTGACGGCCTTGGCGGGCAGGCCGGAGAGGGGGATCTGCAGTGGGTTGGCAGCGGCCTGGGTGCCCCCGAGGTCGACGACGAAGCCCAGGTCGTGGTGCTTGTAGGCAGCCCGCTCGCCGTGCCCGAAAGAGGCCGCGACATTGCGGGCCGCGCGCTTGCCTTGACGGGTGGCGTGCTGGGCGGTCATCGCGGTGACCTGGCCGGGCATGGTCAGGTCGGGGACCGCGGCAATGTCGCCGCAGGCAAAGACATCGGGGTGGCCGGGCACGGTGAGGTACTCGTCGACGACCAGTCGGCCCTTGTCCAGCGGCAGACCCAGGTCGGCGACCAGTGGGTCCGGGCGGACGCCGACACACCAGATCAGGCTGCGGGTAGGAACGAAGTCCCCGTTGCTCAGCCGTACACCCTCGGCGGTGGCCTCCTTCACCGAGACGCCCATCATCACCTCGACCCCGCGATGCCGCAGCACCTTGTCCGCCGCCCGGGAGAGCCGCTGGTCGAGGGAGGGCAGGACGCGCTCAGCGGTGTCGAGCAGGAGCCACCGGGCCTTCTGGCCGGCCAGGCGCGGGCGACCGGCCAGCAGGACGTCGGTGATCAGCGGGCCCTGCGAAGCCACCTCGGTGCCTGTGTACCCGGCGCCGACCACCACGAACGTGGACCGTTGGTCGCGCTCGGCCTGGTTCTCGGTGGTGTCGGCCAGAGCGATCTGGCGGGTGATGTGGTCGCGGAGGTAGACAGCCTCGGGGATACCGCGGAAACCGTGCGCGTACTCACTGACGCCCGGCACCGGCAGCAACTTGTTCACGCTGCCCGCTGCCAGGACCAGCCGGTCGTAGCCCAGGGTGCCGGTCTGCTTTTCCGCGTCTATGTAGGTCACGGTCCGCGCGTTGAGGTCCATGTGCTCGACCGAGCCCAGCACGAGCCGCACGTTCGGCAGGGTCCGGGCCAGCGAGACCGCGATCCGGCGAGGATCCAGGGTGCCGGCCGCCACCTCGGGCAGGAGGGGGAGATAGAGGAAGTAGTTGGTCGGGTTGATCAGGACGATCTCGGCCGCGTCACCGGCGGCTCTGCTCAGTCCCCGGGCGGCCTCGAAACCGGCGAAGCCCGCCCCGACGACGATGATTCGGGCGCGCTGACGCTTGGTGAAAGCAGTATCCGTGATCATGATGTGACCCTAAATCGCCGACCGCCCCTATGCCTCTTCCTGTGCGTCTTTCTCGATCTGCGGACGTTTTGGGGGTGCACTCGGCCATCGCCGCTCACCCCTTCGCCCCCGCCGGTGCGGACTCCATGGTCAGCAGGGTGAGCTTGGCGTCGAGCCCACCCACGTACTGCCCCGGAGTGCCGTCGCTGCGGACGACCCGGTGGCACGGCACCACGACCGGAAGCGGATTGCGGGCACAAGCAGTGCCGACGGCCCGGACCGCCCGAGGGCTACCGGCAGCCGCGGCGACGGTGGCGTAGCTGGCCGTGCTGCCGTAGTCGATGTCCTGCAGGTGGGCCAGCACGGCGTGACGGAAGCCGCTGGCCAGACGGAAGTCGAGGGGGAGGTCGAACTGGCGGCGGTCGCGGTGCAGGTACTCGTCGATTTGATGGGCGGCCTGATCGAGCCGGCCGGGGGCGTGCAGAACCCGCGGCCCGATCCGCTCGGCCAGGTCGGTCAGTACCTGGTCATGTCCCTCAACGGCGTAGGCGACCCGGACCAGACCGACCGAGGTTGAGGCCAGCAGGAGCGGACCGAGCGCCGTTTCGATCGTGCGATATGCCACATCGATCAGGTCACGTTCACCAGCTGCGCGGGCCAGTCGGGCGCGCAGTTCGGCCTGACCCCCGGCCGGCTGGTCGCCCAGTCCCCGATCCAGAAGGTCGATCAGTGCGCGTACCGGAGTGGCGACCGGAGTGGCGACCGGAGTGGCGACCGGAGTGGCGACCGGAGTGGCGACCGGAGTGGCGACCGGAGTGGCGACCGGAGTGGCTGGAGTGGTGGCCGGAGTGGTGGCATTGAGCCTGCGGCCCGTCTCGGGTGTCCGCTCAAACTGGAGCATCGGGTTGAACTGGAGCATCGGGGTCGACTCAAACAGGAGCATCGAGCCATCGCCCCGGCCCTCATCCTCACCGGTGCCGCAGCCAGCCGAATTCGATCGCTCGACGTACGCGCCCACCTGCCCAGGCCACGCCCCCACCCCTCGCAAGGCCACCTCGACGGAGCCGTACGGGCCGGCCAGGTGCGAAGTTTCCGGATCCCAGAAAATAGTCATGATTCCTCCTGCTGAAAAACATTGCGGAGTGCCGCAATACCGTCGGAAGCGGCGCGGCGGGCGGCCGTGACTGAGCACCCGAGGATGGCGGCGACGTCGGTGTAAGGAAGCCCGGCCACGTGGTGGTAGGCGACGGCCTGGCGCTGGCGGAGAGGCAGGCCGAGCACGGCCGGCCACGGATCGAGCCGGTGGTCCTGATCAGGAGCGGCTGCCTGCAGTCCACCGGCGGAAGGCGGAGCGAGGGTGGCGAGGGTGTGCCCAAGGGCGACCTCGTCGATGCCGGCGGGGGGATCGCTGCCGCCCGGCCAGTCGGGCCGGTCGAGTCGGTCAGGCCCGTCGAGCCGGTCGAGGCGGTCGGGCAGGTCCCCGACCGGGACCGGGTGCCGGGCGGCGAGGCGGATCTGGTCGATGGCCTTGCGGTGCGCGATGGTGACCAGCCAGGCCTCGACGTTGCTGTCCGGAGCGAGCGCCGGGTAGGCCGTGAGGGCGGCGAGAAAGGTCTCTGACCAGGCATCGTCGGCCGCGACCGGCCCCACGACGGCCCGGCAGACCCGGAGCACGGTGGGGCCATGGCGCTCGACCACGCGTTCGAAGGGTTCTCGCTTCACAGAAGGTAAACGCCACCGAAGAGCAGGATGTCAGGTCGGCCCAGGAAAATCTTCGGGGCCGCGGTACGGAGCGAGGATAGATGGCGCAGGGATTGGTCGGTGTGCGTCCGAGGCGGGCCGAGGAGATGGCGGCGCTGGTCGAGATGCTGCGTGAGGTGCATCTGAAGGATGGCTATCCGTCGCGTTGGCCGGAAGATCCGGAGGGTTGGCTGAGTCCGCCGGGGTTGGCCCGGGCGTGGGTGGCGGAAGACCCGGAAACCGGACTGCTCGGGCACGTGGGAGTGGTTGCGGATGGCGAGGGTCCGGCCGGCGTCACGCGGCTGTTCGTGTCTCCGGCGGCTCGGGGCCGGGGGCTTGCTCTCGGAGCCCGGTTGCTGGAGGCCGTCACCGAGTGGGCCAGAGAGCAGGGGCTTGGGCTCGTACTCGATGTCGTTGAGGACGGCGGGTCGGCCATCGCGTTGTACGAGCGGCTCGGATGGCAGCTGGTCGAGCGAGGAACGGCGGACTGGGAGACAGCGGACGGACGTCGGCTGCCCCTGCGGATCTATCGCGCGCCGGGGATGTGGGAAGGGGAAGACCAGCCGGGGAAAACTCCATGATCACGGGGGAAGATGTACATGATCACGGGGGAAGAAGTGCATGATCACGAAAGGGGGTGGGGGCGCACCTCCGGCTGCTGTTTAAGGGCGGGGGCTGCATGATCACGGGGGCGGAAGTGCATGATCACGAGGGAAAGGTGGGGGAGAAATAGAGGGGTGGGGGTAGTTTGAAGGGTGGGTGTGGATTGTGGGTAGGAGGATCGGGTGGATCTCTCCGGCTCGGTGGTGCTGGTGACCGGGGCATCGGGTGGAATTGGTGCTGCGACATGCGCTTTGCTGGCCGAGCGGGGTGCGCGGGTGATCGCGTCGGGGCGGGACGCGGTGGCGCTGGAGAAGGTGGCGGCCGGCTGTGGGGGTACGCCGTTGGTCGCAGACCTGCGGGTTCCCGATGAGTGCGAGCGGCTCGCCGAACAAGCAATGAACGTGCACGGCTGGGTGGACGGGCTGGTCGCCAATGCCGGGGTCGGGTTGGCCGGAAGGTATGAGGCGAGCTCGCCGGCGTCCATCATTGATCTGGTGCAGGTGAACCTCACTGCACCGATGCTGCTCTCGCGGGCGCTCCTGCCCGGTCTGCTGGAACGCGGCCGGGGGCATTTGGCTTTCGTCGGGTCGATCGCCGGGTTGACGGGAGTGCCTGGTGAGGCGGCCTATTCGGCGACCAAGGCGGGGATCAGCGGGTTGGTCGAGGCGCTCGCACAGGAATGTCACAGCCGCGGGGTCACGGTGTCCAGCGTGGTTCCGGGAGTGGTGGACACCGGGTTCTTCGAACGCCGGGGAGTGCCGTACACAAGGCGTTTTCCGCGCCTGATCGCACCCGAAAGGGTGGCCCGGGCCATCGTTGTCTCCATCGAGCGGGGGCGGACCGAGACCATCGTCCCGCGCTGGCTCGGTCTCGCGCCGCGGGTCCGGGCCCTGTCTCCAAGCGGGTATCGTCGTCTCGCGCGCCGCTTCGGAAAGAGCTGAAACCGCTTCGAGAGCAACGAGTGAGGTCATGCTGAGACACGCGTCGGGCAGTGCACCCCATCACCCCCGTCATCCGCACGTCACCGTGGAGATTGCCGAGCTCGGCCCCACCCTGCTGCGGGCCGGGCGCCTGCTGGCCGAGACCGTGATCGTGCCGACCGTGCTGATGGCGGTGCTGCTGCGGACCAGTGGCCTGACCCAGGCGGTGTGCGCCGCCCTCGGCTGGTGTGCGCTGATCGTGGCGGTCCGCTGGTTCTCCGAGCGCCGGATGCCCGGCACGTTGCTGCTCTGCGCGGGCATGCTGTCGGGCCGGGCCTGCCTGGCCCTGGCCACCTCGAGCGCGGTGATGTTCCTGGTCCAGCCGGTGCTCGGATCGATCGTGATGGCCACCCTGTTCCTCGGCAGCGCGCTGGTCGGGCGGCCGATCACCGAGCGCCTGGCCCGCGACTTCGTCGCCCTGCCGGCGCACGTGCTGAACCGCCGGGCGGTGCGTCGCCTGTTCAGCCAGGTGGCCGTGGTCTGGGGGCTCTCCCGAATAGCCGATGCGGGGATGAACCTGGGCTTCCTGCGCTTCGGGGTAGACGCCGGGCTGCTCTCCCGGGGCCTGCTCAGCCCGCTGCTCACCGGCCTGACCATTGCGCTGTGCACCTGGTGGGGCGTCCGCACCTTCCGCCGTGAGGGGATCAACTTGCGGATCACCCGAGGCCAAAAGGCCGCAACCGCCTAGCGAGCGCGGGTAGGCGGCGCCATCCGTCGACAAAGAAGTGGCGCCGCCCCCGTCGCTAGGCCGTCGCTGCCGCGCGAATGGTCTCCCGCAGCGACCCCAGCGTGGCCAGAACCGCGCTGGGCTCATACCCACAGTGCGCCATGCAGTTGTCGCAGCGGCTGTCCTTACCCCGGCCGTAAGCGTCCCAGTCCGTCTCCTCCAGCAGCTCCTGGTAGGACTCGGCGTAACCGTCGTCCATCAGGTAGCACGGCTTCTGCCAGCCCAGCAGTGAGTACGAAGGGATGGCCCAGGCGGTGCAGTCGAGGTCAATCTCACCGGCCAGGAAGTCCAGGAACACCGGCGAGTGGTTGAGCCGCCACTTCTTGCGCCGGCCGTCCGCGAACACCTCGGAGAACAGCTTCCGGGTCTGGTCCACGCCCAGCCAGTGGTCCTGGTCCGGCGCCTTCTCGTAGGCGTACCCGGGGGAGATCTGCATGTTGTCGATCTTCAGGTCGTTGTTCAGGAAGTTCAGCAGCGCGATCACGTCCTCCGGGGTGTCGTTGCTGAAGATCGTCGAGTTCGTCATCACCCGGAACCCCTTGGACTGAGCCAGTTTCACCGCCTCCACGGCCGCGTCGAAACCGCCCACGTGATTCACCGACTCGTCGTGCCGCTTGCGCAGCCCGTCGATGTGGACCATCCAGGAGAAGTTCTTGTGCGGGGTGAAGCGGTGCAGGTGCTTGGGTAGGAGCAGGGCGTTGGTGCAGAGGAAGACGATCTTCCCGCGGGCCAGCAGTTCGTTGACCATCACCTCGATCTGCGGGTGCATCAGCGGTTCGCCGCCGGCGATCGAGACCATCGGGGCGCCGCACTCCTCGACCGCGGCGATTGCCTGTTCCACTGGCATCCGCTGCTTGAGCAGGTGCGCGGGCTGGGCGATCTTGCCGCACCCGGCGCATTTCAGGTTGCAGGCGAACAGCGGCTCCAGCTCCAGGAGCAGGGCGAACTTTTTGCGCCGCAGCAGCTTCTGCTTCATCAAGAAGGTGGCCAGCACGGCGTTCTGATGGATCGGCATGGACATGTCAGCTCACTCCAGGGGGTAGCGAGAAGGTCACGGTCTCGTCGGTGACCCGGTGCTCGCGTTGCGAGACCGGGCCGAGGCCGGACAGGTTCGTGATCAGCGCGTCGACCAGGTCCGGCGGCGCGGAGGCGCCCGCGGTGACGCCGATCCGGTGGACGCCGGCCAGATCGGTGAGGTCGAGTTCGGTCGGGTCGTCGATCAGCCGGGCCCGGGTGCCGGCGGCGGCCTGGGCCACCTCGACCAGGCGCCGGGAGTTCGAGGAGTTGGCCGAGCCGACCACGATGACGAGGTCCACCTGTTGGGCGATCGCGGTGACCGCGGCCTGGCGGTTGGTGGTGGCGAAGCAGATGTCCTCGGTGGGCGGGGCCTTCAGCCGGGGAAACCGTTCGGACAGGGCCTTGATGACGGGGGACGTGTCCTGCCGGGAGAGGGTGGTCTGGGTTACGTAGGAGACCTGGTCGGGATCCGCCACCGAGGCGAGGTTCACCTCGTCCTCGGTAGCCACGACCACCACGTTCTCCGGTGCCTCACCGAGCGTCCCTTCCACCTCTTCGTGGTCGGAATGCCCTACCAGAAAGACGGTCTCACCGCGTTGGGCGAAGCGGCGCACTTCGGCGTGCACCTTGCTGACCAGCGGGCAGGTACCGTCGACGACGGTCAGGTTGCGTTCGGCGGCTTGTTTACGGACGCTCGGGGCGACTCCGTGGGCGGCCAGCACCAGCACTTCGCCCTCGGGTACCTCGTCGGCTTCCTGGACGAAGACCGCGCCCTTTTCGGTGAGTTCGCGGACCACCTGGGTGTTGTGGACGATCTGACGGCGGACGTAGACAGGCGCCCCGAACTGTTCAAGGCATCTGTCGACGATCTCGATGGCGCGTTCTACCCCAGCGCAGAACGATCGGGGTGCGGCGAGAACTACTTCCCGGGGAACACCGGCAACGGCGGCCCAGGCGGTGAGCGCAGGGGTGGCGTGACGCAGGGCGCGCAGAGCTTGGAATGAGCGGACCGGAGTGCCCGGCCGTAGGAGCGGCTTGTCGGTCGTGTCGGCGATCGCTCGCAGCACCGCAAATGGCCGGCCCTGGATCCGCCGGGCCAGCCAAGCCGACTCCATGTCGACCGCCAGAGCATCACCGAAGCCGTCCCGGTCGGCCGCGTGCACGACGGTGGGGGAGGAGTGCAGGGGGCCGAGGTGGACGCGCAGGCCCAGGCGGCGCAGGGCGCCGGCCAGCAGGTGGGCCGAGGGCACCGGGATGGCCGGGCCGTCGCCCCGGATCTCAGTGGCCACCAGCAGATCGCCGGGCTGCAGGTCAGGGCGCAACCCGCCGGCGACTCCGGTGATCACCACCGGTCCGGTACCGGGCGGTGGGTCGAGCCGTTGCGACTTCGCCGGGCCCATCCCGGTGTGGATCACCCGGGTGTTCCCGGGCAGAGCCCGGGCCAGGGCGGCCCGTTCGATCAGGAGCGGAGCCAGGACGGTGAGGACCGGGTCCGGTCCGGAGCGGGACCCGGCGTCGGTCGACCGGCCGGCCCCGCCCGGTGACGAGGGTGATGGAGGTGAGGACATCGGTCAGTCCTTCGCTGCGGTGGCGGTGAGGTAGCGCCCGAGGGCGGTCAGCGGGAAGACCAGGCGGTACAGGTGGTAGGCGAGGTAGAAGTCGCGGGGGAAGCCGGTGCCGGTGAAGTAGGGCTCGTCCCAGGTGCCGTCCGAGGTCTGGTTACGGACCAGCCATTGCACACCGCGCTCGACGGAGGGACTCACTTCCCCGGCGGCCAAGAGGGCCAGCAGGGCCCAGGCGGTCTGGGCCGGGGTGCTCGCCCCGGTGCCGATCAGCGAAGGATCCACGTAGGAGCGCAGATCCTCACCCCACCCCCCGTCCTCGTTCTGATGGTGTTCGAGCCAGACAACTGCTTTACGGACGATCGGACCGTCGGTTGGCAGACCGGCGGCCACCAGGGCCGGGACGACCGCTCCAGTTCCGTACAGATGGTTCGCCCCCCAACGGCCGAACCAGGAACCGTCGTCCTCCTGCGCGTCCAAAAGCCATTGAACGCCGCGGACGCACCGTTCATCCTTAGCCATTCCGGCCTCTGCGAACATCTCCACCACGTGCGCGGTAACGTCCGCCGATGGTGGATCGATCACCGCGCCGAAGTCGCAGAACGGTAAGTAGGTGGCGAGTTTACGGGTGTTGTCGGCGTCGAAGGCCCCCCAGCCGCCGTCCTTGCTCTGCATGCCGGCTGTCCAGTTAATGCCCCGATCAATCGCGCCCTGGGCCGTAAGACCAGGGATACGACGCAGAGCCAGGACCACCTCGGCGGTGTCGTCGGTGTCCGGATAGTGCTCGTTGGCGAACTCGAACGCCCAACCGCCAGGGGATAATTGGGGACGCCGGACCGCCCAGTCACCATGGACGGTGACCTCTTGGGAGAGAAGCCATTTGCCGGCCCGTTGCAGCGCGTCCGGGGCATCGTCGGGGGAACCCGAGTCCAGCAGGGCCACGGCGGCCAGGGCGGTGTCCCAGATCGGCGACTGGCAGGCCTCAAGCATGGCAGTCGGGCCGTCCGGCGTCTCCTCGTGGATGGTGAAGTCGTCCAGCCCACGCAGCCCGGCGACCAGAACCGGGTGGTCCAGCGCGTACCCGTTCAGATGCAGCGCCAGGATCGAATAGACCCACGGCGGCTGGATCCCACCCCAGGACCCGTCCCGCTCCTGCCGTTCCAGAATCCAGCGCAATGCCCTGCGAGTGGCCAGCTTCCGCAGCGGCTGGAAGGCGACCCGGTCGTAACGGTGCAGCACCTTGTCCAGCCCGAGGAAGAAGCCCTTCCAGCTCAGTCGGGACACCCGCTCAGAAGACCGTGGCCCGGTGATGATCTCGGAGACGCCGAAGTCCACCGGGCGGCTCGGCCGCAGGGTGCCGACCAGGGTCAGCGGAACCACCGTCTGCCGGGCCCAGCAGGCCCAGTTGTAGACGTTCAGAGGGAACCACTTCGGCAGCAGGATCAGCTCCGGCGGCATCGAGGGCAGGTCGTCCCAGGACCACAGGCCGACCATGGCCAGCCAGATCCGGGTGAACACCCGGGTCCGGTGCACGCCGCCGCGCGAGCGGATGAACTCCTGGGCCCTCAGCAGATGCGGCGCGTCCACCGGATCACCGGCCAGGCGCAGCGCCACCCAGGCCTCGACGGTGGTGTTGAGATCGCCCGGCCCGTCGTAGAAAGTGGCCCACGTCCCGTCTTCCCGCTGCTGCGAGCGGATCCAGCGGGCGCTCTGCTCCAGTCGGTCCGGCGACAGGATGCCGAGGAAATGCCGAAGCAGCAGATCTTCCGCGTCCATCGTCACGTTGCTGGCGAGTTTCCCCTTCCACCAGCCGGACTCGTCCTGCAGGCTGATCAGCTTCTGCCGGGCTGCCTGTACCGTATCGAGAACCGTTCGCGTCAGAAGAGTCTCGGTCATCAGGCCTCCCGGTGGGTAAGGAAGCGGGTGAGTTCCTTCAGTTCGTCCCGGGCGCTCTCGGTCAGGGGGACCGAGTCCAGCGCCTGGTTGGCCAGGTCGACCTCGCGCCCGGCCTCGGCCAGAGCCCATTCCCGGGCCCCGGCCTCTTCCAGGACATCGGCGACCCGCGGTAGGTCCAGAACCTCGGAGCCGGCCAGCCAGTCGCCGATCGCCCGGGCCGAACCGCCGCCCGCGCTCAGCACGAACGTCACCGGCAGCGACTTCTTCCGGCCGCGCAGGTCCGAGAGCACCGGCTTGCCGGTCACCGCCGGGTCACCCCAGATGCCGAGCACATCGTCCACCCATTGGAAGGCCATCCCGACGTGAGCGCCATAGGTGCTCAGAGCGTCCACTGCTGAATCGTCGCCCCCACCGAGGAGTGCCCCGATCCGGGCGCTGGCCGAAAGCAGGGCCCCGGTTTTCCCGGCCGCCATGGCCCGGCACTCCGGAAGCTCCACCCAGTCCCGCCGCTCGAACGCCAAATCCTCGGTCTGGCCCCGGATCAGCTCGCTCACCGCCTCTCCGAGCGCGATCGAGGCGCGCGGGTCGCAGGGCAGAAGCACCTGCTGGGCGAGGTTCTGGAGGGCGTCGCCGGAGAGGATCGCGGCCGGGATGCCCCAGAGCGCCCAGACCGTGGGCCGGTGCCGGCGCTCGGCGTCCTCGTCCATCACGTCGTCGTGGATCAGGGAGAAGTTGTGGATCAGCTCGACCGAGACCGCGCCCGGAACCGCCCTTTCCGGCGATCCGCCACAGGCCTCGGCGGCCAGGATCGCCACCGCGGGCCGGACCGCCTTGCCCCCGGCCCGCTCTCGCGGAGTTCCGTCGGCCTCGGTCCAGCCCAGGTGATACTCGCTGATCGCCCGATTGGCCGGGTCCAGCCCGGCCACCGCCGCTCGCAGCGCAGGATCGACCAGTGTGCGGGCACGGCCCAGGGCAGGGGGAACAGACACAGCGTTCGTGGTCATACCGGAACCTCCGTCCGAGCCGGGAAAGGAGTGTCGGCGAGCACCGCGGCCGCCGCCGAGTTGCCGCTTCGCACTGCCCCCTCCATGGTGTCCGGCCAGCCCGTGGCGGTCCATGATCCGGCCAGGAACAGCCCAGGGAGGCGGGTTCGGGGGCCAGGCCGCCACTTTCCGGTGCCCGGCGCGGGAGAGAAGGTCGCGCTCGCCTCGCGGGTGACGAAGGCGTGCTGCAGATTTCCCCCAGGAAACAGCGCGGTGACGGCCGGGGCGATCTCGTCGATGATTGCCCGGGCCGGCCGGCCGATCATCTCGGAGGCCGAGGAGATCGATACCGCGAGATACTGCCCGCCGGTCTTCAGGCCCGAGGCCTCGGTGCGGTCGAAGACCCATTGCACCGGCGAATCCACCGTGGCGAAGAAGCTTTCGGTCAGCACCGGGCGGTCGTAGACCAGATGGACGTTGACAATGGGGGACGCGGAGAGCCTCGCCCCCCATTCCGCCTCGAACGGGACCAGCCTTTCGGCCGCAGGCGGGGGTACCGCCAGGACCACGCGGTCGGTGACGCACCCGTCGAGATGCCAGGCGCCGTCGCGGAAGTCGAGGAGGGAAGGCTTTACCCCCAGCTGGACTTCCACCCCGGCCTCACGCAGGGCGGTCAGGGCCAGATCTCCGTGCAGATGCCCCAGAGGGACCCGTGCCCAGCCCAGATCGCCGGCCGAGGCGTCGGTCAGCAGGCCGATCTGGAACACCGTGGCGGCCAGGGCCAACGAACTGCGGGAGGCGGGGGAGTTCAGCGTCGCCACGGTGATCAGGTCCCACAGCGCCGCGACCGCGCGCGGGCTCTGACCGTGCCGGGACAGCCACTCGCCGAAGGAGATCTCGTCGGTGGCCGGATCGGCCGGGTCGAGCAGGCCTAGGGCCAGCGCCGCCCGGCCGAGCCGGAGCCGTTCGGACAGCGGGAGCAGGCGGTACCCGGCCAGTGCGGGGAGCAGGTGCAGCGGGGCCGGAGCAGTGCCGCGGCGGATCCGGGCGGTCGTGCCGGACGGATGCACTACGGGAACGTCCAGGCGCGGCTGCAAGGCCACCAGGGAGTCGCCGCCGAGCCGCTGGACCAGGGCCCGGTAAGCCGTGCAGCAGCGCATGAACACGTGCTGCCCGGTGTCGACCTCGATGTCCGTCCGGTCCGCAAGCGCGCGGGTGAACGAGGTGGTGCGCCCGCCGAGCCGTGGCCGCGCCTCCTGCAGGACCACCCTTAACCCGGCATCAGCGCAGGCCAGCGCCGTGGTGATGCCGGCCAGACCGCCGCCAACCACGGTCACGTCGGGCGGTTTCACACCCTCCCACCAGTCAGCGAGCGCAGCGCCACCCGCAGCTTCTGACCGCCGCTGAGCGAGAGCCGCTGGTGGTAGACGGCCTGTGGGTCGGCCTCGATCTCGGTCAGCAGTCGCACATAGATCCCGGCCATTGCGGAGCAGCAGGCAGCGCTGCGGCGGTCCAGCATCGGGACCAGCTTCAGTCCTTCCGCGTACCAGCGCCGGGCCTCGGCGGCCCGGTAGCGGATCAGCTCGACCAGGTTCCCCTCCGGATCGGCCAGCCGCCCGTTCTCCACCCGCAGGTCCACCCCGAACTTGGTGAGGTCCTCCTGGGGCAGGTAGACCCGGCCGTTGAGCAGGTCCTCCCGGATGTCGCGGAGGATGTTGGTCTGCTGCAGGGCGATGCCCAGGGTGTCGGCCCGCCGGACCGCCTCGTCATCGGTCGAGGCCTGAGGGCCGCCGAAGATCGACAGGCAGAGCCGTCCGACCGAACCGGCCACACATCGGCAGTAGACCACCAAGTCCTCGAAGGTCTCGAAGGTGGTGCCGACGATGTCCATCCGGACCCCGTCGACCAGCTCGTCCAGGGCGCCCAGCGGGATCGGGTAGCTGCCGGTGGCATCGGCCAGGGCGATCATCGCCGGGTCGGTGAAATCTTTTTTACCTGAACGTAACTCGGCCAGCGATGCGCTGACCTGTTCGAGCGCAGGAAGCTTCTCGGTCACCGGACGATCGTCGTCGCCAATGTCGTCGACCCGTCGGGCCAGTGCGTAAACCGCGCACAGAGCACGTCGTTTCGGGCCGGGTAGCAGGCGGATGCCGTAGTAGAAGTTACGGGCCTCGGTGCGGGTGATCTGCTCCGCGGTCTCGTAGGCCTCGGTAAGCGTCGTCATCGTGAGGCTCCCATGAGCAGACCCGCTGCATGCCGGGCGACGTCGCGCTTGCGCGGGTGAGGACCGGTCGGCAGCACGTTCCAATGGGCCCGGCGTAGAGCGTCGATCGTCGCCAGACCTCCGGCCAGGTATCCGGCCACCGCCAGTCGCGCCGTCCCGCTCAGCATCCCGATCAACGGCCGGCCCTCGGCCAGCAGCCCAGAAGCATCCGCGACCATCTTCTGGACCAGGCGTTCCAGCTGGGGCCCGGTTCGTTGGCCACCGAGTTCCTCCTCGCGTACGCCGAAGCGCCGTAGTTCGTTCTGCGGTAGGTAAATCCGGTCCCGCGCGTAGTCCTCGCCGACGTCCTGGCAGTGCTCCAGGATCTGCAGCGCGGTGCAGATCCGGTCGGACAGCACCGCGGTCTCCGGAGTGGCCGCGCCGTAGACGGCCAGCACCAGCCGGCCCACCGGATCGGCCGACAGCGCGCAATAGGCGATCAGCTCGTCCTGGGTCGGATACCGGGTCACGGTCTGGTCCTGCAGATTCGCCTGGATCAGCCGCTCGAACGGTTCCGGCTCCAGCGCGCACGCCTGCACGGTGGGCAGCAGCCGCCGCAACACCGCGGCCGCCGGCTCGGCGCCGTGCCAGATCCGGCGCAGATCGTTGCGGAAGGCCTGGAGCAACGCCACCCGGTCGCCCTCGGCCTCGTCGCCGAGGTCGTCGATCACCCGGGCGACGTCGTAGATCGCCTGCAGGTGAGCGCGTTCCGCGGAGGGCAGCAGGCGCAGCGCCACCGGGAAGTTCTCCGACCGCTCCAGTCCGGCCAGCGGTGCTTCCCGAGCCGGTAACGGATTTTCCTTATCTGTCCGGAATTTCGCTCCCGGACCGGGTACCGGACTGACCATGGATCGATCTTCACTCCGGGGCGGCGGAGCCGTCTCATCACCTCCGAGTAAAAGGTGGCGGGAGAAATTGTTCGCGGCGCACAATGAGGACGAAGGATGACATCGGCGCTGGAGGCTGCGTTCGGGATGGATCTGTCGGAGTCCGCGTCCCCGGTCCCGTTGCCCGCCGATCTCGCCTCGGCCCTGGCCGCCGATCTGACCAGGGAACTTCCCGACCTGATCGACTCGGTGCAGGACTCGCTGAACGTCACCCCGGACTTCGCCGCCTTCCTCCGGGTCAATCGCGAGGAGGTGCTGACCCACGCCGGCGAGGCGATGGTCCGGCTGGTCGAGTCGGTCGGCCGCCCGGCCTCCCTCCCGGGACACCCGAAGCACCCGGACAACGCGAAGGACCCGGTGCTCCCGGGTGAGCAGGCCGAGCTGTTCGAGCTGATCGGCCGCCTGCAGTTCCGCGAGGGCCGGGACCTGGCCCGGCTGCTGTCCGCCTACCAGATCGGCGCCCACCTGGCCTGGCGCCTGGTCTCCAGCATCGCGCTGCGACTGCAGCTGCCCCTGGAAGCGGTCACCGCCCTGGCCGAGGCCCTGTTCAGCTTCGTCGACGCGCTCACCGCGGCCTCCGCCCGCGGCTATGTGCAGGAGCAGTCCGAGTCGGCCGCCGAGCGGGAACGGCTGCGCGACGAACTGGCCGCCCGGCTGCTGTCCGACCGGGCTGATCGGGCCAGCGTGGCGGTGTCCGCGGAACAGGTCGGCTGGCCGGTGCCGACCCGGGCCTCGCTGATCCTGCTCGACCCGGAGGACCGGCTGTCCATGCTGGTCCTGGCCCGGGTGGGGCGCACGGTGCTGACCACCCGGCGGGATCAGTGGCTGGTGGTGATCTGGCCGGACCGGCCCGAGCTGGCCAGCCGGCAGGCCAAGATCAGCCGGCTCGGCGGGATGCGGGGCGTGGTCGGCCCTTCCATCCCCCTGGACCGGCTCCCGGCCGGCGTCGCGGTGCTCTCGTCCGCCGCTCGGCTGCGGGAGCAGGGCCGATTGCGCCACGAGCGGTCCGACGGGGAAGGCCTGGTCTTCGTGGAGGACCATCTGGACGCGGTGATCGTGCACCGGGATCCGCGGATCCTGCTCGCCCTGCGGGAACAGGTCCTGGCCCCGCTGACGGCCGCCCCGATCGCCTCCCGAGAGCGTCTTGCCGAAACCCTGGCGTCCTGGCTGCGGTGGATGGGCGACCGCCGGGCGATGGCTGCTGAGCTGCATGTCCATCCGCAGACCGTGCGCTACCGCCTGGGTCAGCTACGTGAGCTGTTCGGCGGCGCGATGGACGATCCGGCCACCCGCACCCGCCTGACGATCGCCCTGCTCTCCGGAGCCGGGCCGGATTTCGGCGAGGAGAGCGCGGTTACGACGCCGCCTCGTCCCTGACCTTCTCCGAGACCCCCAGCTCGTTCAGCGTGGCGTGGATTCCGGCGATCAGTTCGTCGGTGTCCGCCAGCAGACGGTCGCCGGTGGTCACCGAGATGCACAGCTCGCCGTTCCAGCCCAGGGTGCCGACCACCAGGGGCGTGCCCGGCGCCAGCGGAAGCAGCGGATAGGCGGCCACCACCGGCGCTCCGGCCAGGCTGAGCTGCACCGACGGGCCGGGCATGTTCGAGACGATGCCGTTGAAATACCGGGACCCGTAGACCGTGCGGGCGAACCAGCCGTGCAGCGGCACCGGCATCAGCCCGCCGACGCTCGCCATCACCCAGCGCGACGCCAGGGCCCGGGTGGGAGTGCGGAGCCGGGCACTTCGACGGGAAATGATCTTCAAACGGTCGGTTTCGATGAGGGACGCTATCGGCAGGTCGATCATGACGGCTGCGGTCACGTTTCCCTCGGCGGCGGCGCCGGGCTCGCGGACCATCAGCGGCACCGCCACCCGGAACCGCTCGGGGTTGCCCGGCAGCTCGAGCCGCGCCAGCCCTCCGGCCACCGCGCACATCAGCACGTCGCTCACCCGGGCCTGATGCGAACGGGCAATCGAACGGACGTCCGTGAGGGGGACGGTCACCCGGCGGAACTTCCGGGCGGCGCTGAGGGTGATCACTTCGTCGTCGGAAACGGGAGGTTCAAGCGTCCCCAATTGAGGAGCCGTACCGTCGGTGGCCAGCTGACCCAGCCCGACCACCACCCCAACCCCTCTGGCCAGCCACCCGGGCCCTCGAGAACCCGCCCCGGCGAACGGATCCGGCAGCACCGGCCGCAACAGGTGCAGCGCCTGGGCAACCGTTCCGATCCCGTCCGCAACCACGTGATGCACGATCAGCACCACCGCGGCCCGGTCCGGCTCGACTCCCTGCACCACGACGAGCCGCCAGAGCGGCCGTTCGCGCGGCAGTTCGGTCCCGGCCAGGTCGGCCACCAGCCGATCGAACGCGGCCTGACCACCCGGGGTGCCGTCCGGCCGGGCGAGATCGACCAGCGGGACGTGCCAGTCCCAGTCCAGCCCGTCCGCCTCCCGCCAACGGGTCCGGGCCCAGCGGGATTCCGGTTGGTGCAGCACCTGCCGGAACCGCGGAAGCCGGTGCAGCTCGTTCTGCACCACCTCGACGACCCGCGCACGGGACAGCGGACCGTCCGAGGTGTCCAGCGGCACCACCCCGCCGACCTGCTGCGGCCACGCGGGCGATTCGATCCGCAGAAAGAACGCGTCCGCCGCCGGCACCGGCTCGTCCTGAGAGCCGATGCGATAAGGCAGCGACACCGCAAGAAGCACCAGCACCGCCGCCCCAACCGCGTCCAGCAGGTAGTGATTCGCCGTGGTCAGCACCACGGCCAGAGTGAGGGCAACGTGGAACGCGCTGATCACCTGCACCAACCGCCGGCTGGAGAGCCGGGCCAGCACCACGCTCACCCACAGCGCCCAGGCCACGTGCAGGGAGGGCATCGCGGCGAGCTGGTTGGCGTCCGAGATCAACGGCGTGCCCCACGACCCGACCGTGTTGCCGCTGGTCACCGTGTCGATGAAGCCGTGCCCGGGCAGCAGCCGGGGTGGCATCACCGGGTACAGCCAGAAGCAGGCGAAGGCGATCAGGTTCAGCGTCACGAAACTGCTGCGGGCCCGGCGGTATTCGTCCGGGCGCTTCCAGAGCATCCAGAACAGCAGACCGAAGGCGACAATCGCGTAGGTCGTGCCGTACTCGTAGTTGAACAGCACTCGGATCAGATCGTGCCGGTCGAGCCAGCGATTGGCGGACAGCTCGACGTCCAGGTGCAGAGCGCGCTCGGTGCGGAAGATCCATTCACCGTTGGCCAGGGCGGCGGTCTGCCGGCCGACTCCACCGGCCGACTCGACCAGGAGGTACACCGCGAACGTGGCGAGACCGATCAGAAGCTCGATCACCAATGAAGGACGCTTTACGGCGCCGGTACTCGAGGTCACCGGTGTACCTCCAACTCCGGAAGCGCTTCGCCACCCGACAACAGGGGGGAGCGGGGTAGCACGGTCAGACCTACGACCACGAGCGCGGCGGAGAAGGCGAACAACGCCAAGCGGCCCGGATCGCTCGGAAGGCGCTCGTCGAAGGCCAGGACGGCGATCAGCGTGCCGCACAGCGGATTGGTCACGCTGATCGCGGTGGTCGCGAGGGGCAGTTTCCCGGCGGCGAACGCGGCCTGCTGGAGCACCACGCTGGCGATCGCGAAGGCGGCCAGGGTGTAGCCGGGCCAGTCCCGCGCGGTCGGGCCCGGACCGTTGTCGGCCAGCAGCGCGGTGGTCAGCTTGACCATGGTTGCGCTGGTGGCGAAGGCAATGCCGGCGGCCACGGCGAGCAGCGTGGCCCGCAGCGTGCCCTCGGCCGGCTGGCGGATCGCGGCCAGGCAGAGCAGCACGATCGCCCCGGAGGCGCAGAACACCAGGGCCATCAGGCGGTAGCGGTAGGGCTGGGCGTCAGCGTCGTGCACGCCCCGGGCGAAGAGGAACAGGCCCAGCCCCAGGCAGACCGCGCCGCCGGCGAGGTAGTCGACCAGACGCGGCCGGAGCGTGGTGCCGATCGTCGAGAGCGGCAGGGTGAACAGCAGCGTGGTCACCTGCAGGGCCTGGACCACGGCGATCGAGCCGAGGTGCAGGGCGGCCGCCTGGACCAGGTAGGCGACCGTGCCGACGAACCAGCCGAGAATCCAGATCCGGTTGCGCAGCAACAACAGGGCGACCGCGCGCACTCCGGAAAGTACGCGCGCGTGGTCGCGGCCGCTGAGCTCCACAGCGGTGCGGTGGGCTACCCGTTGTTCCAGGAAGTCGGACACCGCGTAGAGCGCGGCGGCGGCCAGCGCCAGGACGACGACAGGCAGCACACTGTTCAGATAACCCCCGTCAACGGGCAGAAACAAGCAAAAACTGAAAACCCCCGTCCGTGACGATGCACTCGTCCCACCCCCTGTTCCCCCCACCCCTCCCGTGATCATGGACTTCTTCCCTCGTGATCATGGACTTCTTTCCCCGTGATCATGGACTTTCTCCCCCGTGATCATGCAGAACCGCCCTCGTGATCATGCACAACCGCCCGGAACTGCATGATCACAAACGGGTTCAGAGGCGGAAGGTGAACAGACGTTCGCCCGGAACCAGGTCGAGCGGCGTGCCCTCGAAGCGATGCGCCCCAGCCGCGAACTCCCCACCCTCGAACAGCTCACCGTCCAGGTCCTCATCACCCGTGGCGATCACCGCGGAGGGCTGCGAACTGTCCACGGAACCGGGCTTGACCAGCGTCATCTCGGTGAACCCGGTTGCCCCGAAAGCCGCTAGCAACGCGTCCAGCTCGGACAGCCCGGCCCCGTAGGTGGACCAGACCACGACCGCGCCAGGGGCGCACAACTGCGGCAGCATCCGCACGGTGCGCTGCAGGTCGTCCGCGCCGATATTGGCGAACGGGCCGGTGACCAGTACCAGGTCGGCCGGTACCGCGCCCAGGTACGCATCGGTCAGCCCGGCGTCGGCCACGACCACCTCGACATCAGTCAGATCGGTGCTGCCCAGCGCCCCGTAGAGGAACGAGGCGTTCAGCGGCTCCAGCTCGATCATCCGCACCGCCACGTCGTGCCCGCGCGGGTGGTTGATCAGCATCGGCAGCAGGTCCCGGGCCTGACCGGAACAGATGCTGACGGCCTTCAGCGGGCCCGGCCGGGCCGCGTCCAGGGCCAGCGCGATCAGGTCCTGCACGGTGCCGAGCCGATCGGTCTGCACCGAGCGGATCTCGTCGTAGGGGGCGTGCCACTTGTACCAAGGCTGTTCCTTCAGCACCTGCCCCGGCTCCACCCCGGGCGGGAAACCCGGCAGCGTGGTCGCCTGCGCAGGGTGGCGCAGCGCCGGGGCGTCCCCAAAGGTGCTCATCGGGCGGCGTGGCCCAGCCGCTGGAACCTGTCCTCGGCCGAGCCCTCGATCACGTACTCCAGCTGCTCAGCGTTCAGCGCGGCCATGCCCTCGAGCTTCTTCTGAGCCAGGTGCTCGGCCTCGAACGCGGCCATCGACTCGAACTGCGCCTCGATCACCATGTGATGCAGCCCGCCGAAGGCCGGGGCCCAGACGTCGTACGGGGTCAGCCCGGCCCCGGTGAGCAGCTCGTTCTTCTTCTTCTGCAGCTCCATGAACTTCGGCAGGGTGCCGAACTTCAGGTTCCGCATGATCTGGTGCCGGTACATCGGGTTCTCCAGTTTCAGGGGGTCTTCATGTGCGGAACCTTCACCCAGCCCTGATCAAAGGGCGTGGTGAAGAAGTTGTGCACCCGCATGTACGAGAGCAGCCACTGGCCGTCGACCCGGCGGAAGTCGTTGAAGTACTTGCCGGCGATCCACAGCGGCTGGTCACCCCGGTAGGTGCAGGCCTGGAAATACATGAACTGCCCGGTCGCGGTGTCACCGTCGATCTGTATGGCGGTGTTGGTGACGAAGTGCGCGCTGAACGGCATCCGCTCGACGTTGCGGTCGAACTTCGTGATCAGGGCCGGGTGCCCGGTGGCGGCCCAGCCCGGGTTGCCGTTCGGGCCGATGCTCTCCCACGAGCCGTCCTCGGTGAACAGCGCGGCAACCTTCTCGCCCTTGCCGGACTCGGCGTCGGTGGCGGCCATGTAGCTGACCATCAGCCCCTCGATCGCCTTTTCCGACTCCAGCGCGTCGAGCCGTTTGAGGACGGCTTCCAGCTGAGCGTTCAGGTCGCTCACGCGAGTTCCTCCAGCGCCTTCTGATAGCGGGTCAGCAGCCAGGTGTTCAGCTGCGGGATGTTGGATTCCATCCAGGAGAGCGGACCCCGCGGCGCGTAGCGCGACTTCAGGCCCTGCTGGACGGCGGCGGTGGTGACCGCGTCCTGGTGGATGGCCAGGGCCTTGCGCTCCATGAACTTCTCGTAGGCTTCGTGGAAACCGGGCTCCTCGACCGCGCTCTTCGGATAGAGGTTCACCCGGCGCAGGTTCATCGAGCCCGGCCCGTTCGGGTGGATGAAGGCCAGCTGCACGAAAGTCGGCTGCAGGATGGAGAACAGGATCGGCGGGATGGACGCGAACATCACCCGCTTACGCTGCTCCTCGCCCAGGCCGGGGATGATCTGGGTGGTCCGCTTGCCGTCGGTCGAAGCCAGCCCGGCGTTCTCGTCGAGCAGGTAGGTCGGGTGCATGACCTGACCGTCACCCTCGTCGAACGTCACGAACCGGGCGTTCTTGGCCGGCGCCGCCTCGTGAACCCCGCGGTGCACGTAGCTGGTGTGGTACGGCTCAAGAGCGTTGTCGTGGTGGATCTTCCAGTTCCACTGCTGGTCCGGGAACTCGAACGGGGCCAGCGGCACCAGGTCGGCGATGCCGAAAGTGCGCAGCTCCTCGTCCATTTTAGCGACGGTCGGCGCGAGCGGCGCCGCATCCTCGTCGAAGTTGATGAAGACCAGACCGTGGAACACCTCGTGCCGGATCTGCGGCAACTGGATGGTCTCGCGCAGCTGCTTGACCGGAACCGTCTCGGTCATCGAGGGCGCGGCGACCAGTTTGCCGTCCAGCGTGTACTGCCAGTTGTGGTACGGGCAGACCATCCGCTTGGCCGAAACACAGGTCAGGGCCCTGCCTTCGGCCTTGCGCTTCTCCTCCTCCAGGCCCCCGAAGATCGGGTGTCCGCGGTGCTGGCAGACCGAGGACATTACCCGGATGTCACCGGAAGTGTCGCGGAGCATGACGATCGGCTCGCCGACAATGGTCATCGGGAGCTGATCGCCGGGTTCGGGAACCTCGCCGACGTGGCCGATGCACAGCCACTCCCGCATGAAGATCGCCTCCTTCTCGAACTGCCAGAAGGTCTCACTGGTGTAGACCTCGCTGGGCAGGAGCCGGGCGGTGGCGACGGGGTCGGTGACGTGATCGACGTCGGACAGGATGCGACGGGCCTCCGCGATCACGTGCGGTTCCAGGGGCACGGTGCGACTCATGGTTCTCCTCGGGCTCCTCGGCCGGGCACTCGGGGACGCTCGGCGGGATCTTGTATCCAAAATAGAGGACGTTTGTTTCGGTTAGGTAGCGGAGCCGTGGGTCAGGCGTCGGTTGGGAGGGATGTTCACTCGAGGGACGCGGGGACGCGGGGACGCGGGGACGCGGGGACGCGGGGACGCGGGGACGCGGGGACGCGGGACGCGAAAGTGGCGGAGATGTGGGGACGAGGGGACGGCGGTGGTGGCGGGGACGCGAAAGTGGCGGAGATGTGGGGACGAGGGGACGGCGATGGTGGCGGGGACGCGAAGGTGGCGGGGATGTGGGGTGGCGGGACGCGGTGGTGGTGGCCAATGAAGGATGCTCGCGGTTGCGTTTTGCTCCGTCCGGCAGCCGGGTCACTTGTCGCGCCGTGCCCCAGTAACGGCTTGAGGAGGGGCTGGGGACCGGGCCTTCCGAGCGGCTGGGGTGGGACATAGCGCGACTCAATGTGGCGCTGCATGATCACGGGGGCGGTTCTGCATGATCACGGGGGAAGAAGAAGTCCATGATCACGGGGAAAGAAGTCCATGATCGCCGGGGAAGAAGTCCATGATCACGGGGGAAGGGGTGGGGTTGGGCGGAGCGTTGCGAGCGGCTGATGCCGAAGGAGGTGGGCGTCGCCAGGGTGTGCGTCCCTTGCCGGTGGAGACCCTGGGCGGCCGGTGTGAGCGGACCGGCCGCCCAGGGTGGTACGAGAACTACTGGGGCAGGCCGATGCTCGGGTCGACGAACTCGTTGGTGTAGAGGTCCGCCGGCTTGAGGCCGTCCTTGATCGCCTTGTTCTGCTTGGCGAAGATCGGCTGCAGGATGTCGATCATGTCCTGCATCCGGGTGGCGTCGAAGTTGCCCAGCGTGCCGTTCGCGTCGTTGGTGATCAGCTTCTTGTCAGCCATCATCTTCACCGCGGCGGCGTCCAGCCCGGCGTCGGTCTGGCTGGTGCTGTTCAGCTCCTTGTTCATCTCGTCGATCTTGTCGGTGATCGCGGTGGGACCGGCCATGTAGTCGACGGTGGCCTTCTGGGCCAGCGGGACGAACGCCTTCAGGCAGGAGGAGTACTTGGTGATCTGGTCCGGCACCATCGCCAGTTCGGAGGCGTAGTTGTGGTAGCCCGAGTCGTAGACCAGCAGTGAGCCGATCGCCTTCTTCCACTGCGCGTACTCGTTCTCGTACTTGTACGGCTCGCTGGTGATCAGGCCGGACTGCACGTCCTTGCCGCCGTCGGCGATGAAGGTGTCCGGGCCGCCGCTGTAGGAGCCGTCGACCTGGCTCTGCTTGATCTGGCCGGAGCCGATCAGGTAGTCCATGTAGGTCGAGCCCTCGAAGTAGAGCACCTTGGCGTCGGTCTTGCCGATGTCGGCGATGCTCTTGAAGTCGTAGGTGGCCGGGTCGAAGACCAGCACCTGCGGGTCCTTGTCGAAGTAGTTCATCACGGCCTTGGTCGGCTGCTTGGCCGAGTTCTGGATCGACTCGTCCGAAGCCAGCAGGCCGATGTTCAGCGTGTCGCTGTCGTCGGCGGTGTAGAGCTGGCTGGTCACCTGCTGGTTGCCGGTCAGCGGCCCACCGGCCTTGACCTCGACCTTCACGCCCTCGACGGTGCCGGAGTAGACGCCCGAGCCGGAGTCGAAGTCGCCGTTCGCCCCGATGATGTTGTACATGCCGCCGTACTCGGCCTCGGGGTACCAGCTGAGCTGGATCGCGATCGTCGAGGGGCAGCCGGCCGCGGCCAGGGCGCCGGTCGCGGAGCCGGCCGAGGCGGAGCCGGAGTCACTGCTGCCGCCACCACAGGCGGCCGTGGCGGCCAGCACGAGCACCGCCGGGGCAGCGGCGAAAAGCATCTTGCGCTTCATGGTTCTCCTAGTTCGGGAGACGGTCCGGGACCGTCCGCGTGCAGCGACGAAGCGGACTGGCAGGAGGGGTTTTCGGGCAGGGCGGAGCAGAGGCGGGGACGATCGTTGTCCCGCCGGTCTTGGGGGGAGGGTCAGTCCCGGGCGGAGGCGTGCCAGTTCTTCAGCACCCGCTGGGTGATCACCGTGTTCAGGACGAACAGGATGATCCCGAGGAGCGAGGAGAAGATCAGTGCGGCGTAGAGCCTTTCGGTCTCCAGATTGGTGCGGTACACGTCGAGCAGCCGGCCGATGCCGGGCTTGCCCTGGCGGAAGAAGAAGTCGGCGACGATGGCGCCGATCACCGCCAGGCCGCCCGAGGTGCGCAGGCCGGTCAGGATGCTGGGCAGCGCGGAGGGGAAGTCCAGGCGCCAGAACCGTTCCAGGCGGCCGACCTTCATCAGCTTGAACAGGTCCCGCTGGCTCGGCTCGACCGACTTCAGGCCGAACAGCGTGGTGGTGATGATCGGGAACAGCGCCAGGATCGTGCAGATGATGATCCGGCTGGACAGGCCGTAGCCGAACCAGAGCCCGACCAGCGGGGTCATCGCCAGGATCGGCAGGGTCTGGAGGATCACCGCGTACGGGTAGAAGGAGCGCTCCACCCACTTCGCCTGGGACATCAGGATGGCGAAGACCAGGCCCAGGACGATCGCGATGACGAAGCCGGACAGCGCCACGATCGTGGTCATCTTCAGGCCGTCGAGGATCTCGCTGAGGTTGTCCCAGTTGAACACCCCGACCTTGAGCACCGCGTGCGGCGGGGGCAGCAGGAATCGGCGGCGCTCGGAGAGCAGCACGTAGGAGACGAAGTACCAGATGCCGATGAAGACCACGAACACCGCGACCGGCGGCAGCACGGTCATCAGCAGAGCGGTGATCCGGCTGGGCTTCCGCACCGCCGGGGCGGTCTTCTCCGGGACGCTGCGGGTCGTCTCGATCGTGGTCACTGGGCGCTCTCCCGTACTGAGGTCGGTCTCGGTCTCGGCGGCGGTCACGCGGCGGCCCTCAGGCACTCGCCGACCTCGCCGGTCAGCCGCGCGAAGGCGGCGTCGGCCCGGAGCGAGGGCTCGCGGTGCGGGTCGAACGGCACCTCGAACTCGCCGACGATCCGGCCCGGCCGGGCCGACATCACCACCACCCGGGTGGAGAGGAACACCGCCTCGGCGATCGAGTGGGTGACGAACACCCCGGCGAACCGCTGCTCGCGGAAGATCTTCAGCAGCTCACCGTTCAGCCGCTCGCGGGTGATCTCGTCGATCGCGCCGAACGGCTCGTCGAACAGGAACAGCTCCGGGTCCAGGGTCAGCGCCCGGGCCAGGCTGGCCCGCATCCGCATCCCGCCGGACAGCTGGCTCGGGTAGTTGCCCTCAAAACCCTTGAGCCCGACCATCTCGATCGCCGCCTGGGCCTTCTTCCGGCGCACCTCCTTGGGCTGGTGCTGCAGCTGGGTGCACAGCTCCACGTTGCCCATCACGGTGCGCCAGGGGAGCAGCGTCGGGTCCTGGAAGACGTAGCCGATCGCGTCGGTGGAGACGTCCATCCGGCCTCCGGTGCGGGTCTCCAGGCCGGCCGCGATCCGCAGCAGCGTGCTCTTGCCGCAGCCGGAAGGGCCGACCACGGAGACGAACTCGCCCCGGCGGACGGCCAGGTCCACCGAGTCCACCGCGTGCACACCGGTCTTGAAGTGCATGTCGACGCCGTGCATGTGCAGCAGCGTTCCGTCCGGGGCGCCGCGCTCCGCGCCGGTCGCCGGGGTGGTCGCGGTTGTGCTCATCTTCTGTCCTCACCGTTGGGCCGTGATTCGTTGTCCGGGAAGGGATTCACCAGGAGACCGGCGCCGTGGCCGGCGGCCAGGGACTCCAGCAGGGTGACCACCGACCAGGGGGTGACCGCGGAGGTCCGGCCGCCCGAGCCGGGGGCGACGGTGTTGGTCACGCTCAGCTCGTACTCGCCCAGCGGCGACGACATCGTGACCAGATGCCGGGTCCGGGTCGCGGCCGGATCGGCCACCATCACCACGGTGACGTCGTCCAGGCCGATCGTGGCCAGGGCGAGCGCGACCGCGACGTTCGCGGTCTTCGGGTGCTGCATCGCCGCGGTCCGGGCGCTGCCGCGGAAGACCTCGACCGGGTGGTCGGTCTCGACCCCCAGGGCGGAAGGACGTTTGGTGGTGGTGAGCACCACGGTGGTGTCGCCCGGCAGGGCGCTGAGCCCGCGGCTGGCCGCCGCGAAGAGGTCCAGCCCGCCGATCGCGCCCGAGGGCACCAGCACCCGCCCGCTGCCCGCACCGTCGGCCAGGGTCCGGGTGAAGTCCGGGTCGGCGAGGATGCCACAGGAGCAGAGGACGACGTCCACGCCGGCCGCCACGGCCTGCGGCACCCAGCGGCGGGCCGCTTCGGCGCCCGCGGCCTCGACCAGCACATCGGTCCCGGCCAGCAGGTCCGCCGCGGATCCGGGGGTGCTGGAGCGGATCGTGCCGGCCAGGGAGCAGCCCTCGATGTACCCGGCCTCGAGCAGATCGGCGAGGGTGCCGCCGAGCGCCCCGACGCCGAGAAGCCGCACCCGCAGGCCGTCCGTCATGTCCATCACCGCCGTCCCGTCCGTGGGCTCGAGATCCAGCGTGCTCACAGCGCCATCGCCGCCGCGTCCTGACGGGGGTCGGCGGCCGCGGTCAGCGTCCCGTCGGCCTGGCGCCGCACGATCGTGTGCGAGGAGCGCGCGCCGAACTCGTCGAGTTCGGCGCCCTCCCGCAGCAGTTCGCCGTCCGGGCCGAACTCCCAGCGCGCCGAGGCCAGCGCGGCGCCCAGCGCGGCCGGACCGAAGTCCGTGGTCAGGAGCTGGTCGAGGACCTGGGTGTTCCAGGGCACCTGCTGCTCGCCGCCGGGCGTGGCGCCGAGCAGCCAGGAGCCGTCGGCGGCGCGCGCCCCCCAGGCGTGCAGGGTGGTCGGTGGGCGGGTGCCGGGATGCGGGGCGTTCGGGTGGCCGGGGGCGAAGGTGAAGCCCCGCCCGGCCCGGTTGGACAGCACCAGGTCCAGCCCAGGCACGACCAGCCCGCTGCCGTACCGGGGGAAGGAGTTGGAGTGCACGAGCACCACCAGGTTGCCCTCGGCGTCGGCCGCGGCCACCGTGGAGGTGCCGTCGACCAGGGCCGGCGGGCGGCCGGTGGGGGCGCGGAGCGCGGTCAGCGCGGCCTTGACCGTCTCCGGCGCCGCGCCCTTCCCGAGCGCCTCCAGCAGGGCCGGGCCGTAGGTCGGGGCCGGAGTGGCCCAGAGCTGGGTCCCGGCCAGCTCGGTGTTTTCGGGCGTGGTCTCGAGCGGGGTCACCGGCTGCAGGTCGGACATCTCCAGCACACCGCCCTTCCCGGTCACGTAGGTACAGATCTGTTCGCCGAGCGCGCCGGTGAAGAGATCGGCGCCCCGGCGGGCGAATTCGGTCAGGAGCTCGGCCAGGCCGGGCAGACGGATCCGGGAACCGAGTGCCAGCGGCCCGTCCGGAGGGGAGTAGCGAGTGCCTTCCGGCTGCCAGCGCTCCAGCACGTCCAGGGACTCGGAGACCAGCCGGTGGTTCACGGCGGACCAGGTGATGCCCCGGTTCGCCAGGTCGATCGCGGGCTGCGCGAGGGTGCTCAGCCCGAGCCGCCCGCGGGCGGCCAGGGACGCGTACCCGGCGGGGGCGCCGGGCACGCCGACCGACAGCGGGCCGGTCACACTGCGGGCCCATCCGCTGTCCTCAGCGGCCTGGTACAGCCGGGCCGGAGCCCGGCCGATCGAGACCACCGACGCCGGCCGGTCGCTCCCGGGGCCCAGGTGCAGGGCGACCAGATCGCCGGCCAGGCCGCACTTCGACGGCAGCAGCACGGTCTCGGCCAGAGCCGTGGCCACCGCCGCGTCGAAGGCGTTACCGCCCTGGAGCAGCATCGCGGTGCCGATCGCGGCGGCCGGTCGGGCGCCGGTGGCGACCGCCCCCAGCGTGCCGGAGACGACCGCACGACGCGCCAGTTCGGTGTTCTGCGTCATTCGCCCGGAGTCACCTGGCTCTGGCCGTAGTGCCGCAGCTCGATGGTGTTGCCGTCGGGGTCGTTCACGTAGATCAGGTCGGCCGGGCCGAGGGCGCCCCAGCGGCGGTGCGGGCCGTCGGCGACCTCGAACTTCTCCTTCAGGGCGAACAGGTCGGTCTCGTCGATCACGATCGCGAAGTGCGAGACGTTGGTACCGGTGGCCTCGCGCCGGGCGTCCAGATCGAGGATCTGGCCGGGGCACACCTCGACCGAGGGGAACGGCACGGTGCCGGCCCGGAACTCCTCGAGCCGGTGCACCCCGAAGCCGAACTTCTCGGTGTACCAGCGGACCGAGGCCTCGGGGTCGGTCACGCGCAGGACGATGTGGTCGATCTGCCGGACCCGGGCGACGGCGGTGTCATGGGTGGCGGGGATGGAGGAGTACGCGGTCATGAGGATTTTGTATCCCGACCGCGTGAACGACGAAGGCCTGGGCCGTTACGAGGCTGTTTCCACGCCGACCGGTCCGCGCCCTGTGCCCGGCTTTGCCCTACTGCGCGACCAGGGTCCGAGGGTGTGCCCGGGGACACTGAGCATGATCGGGGTCGGTCTCGGGTGGCTATGTCACAATGAGCCACCGCTGGAGCTGGCCGATGCCGCGCATGCTGATGCATCGTGTATCCAATGCCTTGGCGATTCCTTGCAGACAGCGCCCGCCAACCGGCCGGGCGTGGGGCGGACGGAGAGCGCGAGTGACGACGATCGGCGCCCGGCACCGTTCCCTGCGCGACGAGACGGTCGACGAACTGCGTCGGCTGATCCTGTCCGGCGACCTGGAACCCGGCACCCACCTGACCGAACTGGCGATCTCCGAGCGGCTCGGGGTGTCCCGGCTGCCGGTGCGCGAGGCGTTCCGCCGCCTGGAGGCCGAGGGGCTGCTCGAGGCCCTGCCCCGGCGCGGGGTCCGGGTGGTGCAGCTGGACGGCGACGAGCTCGAGACGGTGCGGGAGATCCGGGTCGCGCTGGAGCTGATGGCGGTGCGGCGCACGGTCGAGCGCGGCGACGAGGAGGTCCTGGCCGAGCTGCGGTCGATGCTCGCGGTCGGCGCCACCCAGGGCGAGGCCGACCGCGAGCGGCTGGACGCGCTGAACGAGGAGTTCCACGAGCTGCTCTCCCGGGGCAGCGGATCCCGGTTCCTGGCCGACACCCTGCGCTCGGTCCGCAACCAGGCGCACCATCTGGTCGGCGGCAAGAGTGCAGCGGTCGGGCACTCCTGGGAGGAACACTCCCGGATCATTGAGGCGGTACTCGCCCGGGACGCGGAGTTCGCCACCCTGCTGATGCGCCGCCACCTCACCGCCCGGCACGAGAACCAGGGCGTGGCCAAGGTTTCCGGGGCGATCACGCTGGCCGACGAGACCGAGCCGGCCGGGGCCGAGGGCGTCACTCCGGTGTGACCCGGGGTAACTCTGGTGTTGCCACTGAGGGGTAAGTGATTTCCCACTGCACGTCACGTGTGCGTGAGGGGTCGCGACATGGTTCGATGCCGCTGTGAACTCCATCAGTCGGGGCTGGCTGTTCATCATCGGGTTCGCCCTGGTCGCCATCCTGGTGTTCGCCGCGCGTGGATTCGGCAGTGCCGGCAACATCCAGGGCGCGATCGAACTCGGCCCGGACGCGACCACCGAGCCCGCGCTGCCCTACGCCGGTGCCGCCACCGCGCCCAAGGGCGTCCGGACGTCCACCGATGACCGGAACGAGACGAACCCCGCACCGGTGCCCACCGGCGTCCTCAATCAGCTCCCGGACACCATCTACTCCGACGGCGACCAGATCCTGCCGCTGAACGGCAACTCCAAGGAGCTGGCCGCCTACGCCGGGGACCGGGCCACGGCGCTCTCCGTGCCGGTCCAGTCGGTGGTCGCGGACGAGGGGTTCTGGGTCGGCAACGCCCGCGACCGGGTCTGGGTGCAGCTGATCGGGCCGCCGCCGGAGTCGCCGTACCACGTGGTCCGCGGGGATCAGGTGACGTTCGTCGGTCAAGTGGTGACGCACGGGGCCGGGTTCCCGGCCCAGGTCGGGGTCGACCGCTCCGAGGGCGCGGCCACCCTGGCGGCCCAGGGGGCGCACCTCGCGGTGGCCAAGGAGACCCTGGTGCTCGCCCCTTAACTTGAACCCTTGAGCACCGGATCACCCGTCCGGCCCAGTAAACGCCCCCACGTGGAGGGCTCAGGCGAGCCCGCCTCCTGTCGATACCCAGTCCGTGCCTACCGCATCGACGGTCCTCGGGACGACCTTGTCGCCCGAGAAGATCGACCCGCAGCCCCGGACGGCGCGGCCCGAGTTCCGTCCGGACATCGAGGGCCTGCGCGCGGTCGCGATCATCCTGGTGGTCCTCTACCACTGCGGGATCAGCGCGTTCGGCGGTGGTTACGTCGGCGTCGACGTCTTCTTCGTGATCTCCGGCTTCCTGATCACCGGCCACCTGGCCCGCGAGGTGGAGAGCACCGGCCATCTGCACATCGGCCGGTTCTACGGTCGCCGCGCGATGCGGCTGCTGCCCGCGGCCACCCTGACGATCGTCGCCACGCTGCTGGCCGCCTGGTGGTGGCTGCCCTCGGTCCGGCTCAAGGACATCGCCTCCGACGGCCTGGCCGCCACCGGGTACGTGGTGAACTACCGGCTGGCCGCGACCGGCACCCAGTACAGCGGCGAGGGCAACCTGGCCTCCCCGCTGCAGCACTTCTGGTCGCTCGCCGTCGAGGAACAGTTCTACCTGGTCATCCCGCTGCTGTTGCTGGTCACGGCGGTGCTGCTGAAGCGCCGGTGGGCCTTCGTCGCGGTAATCGCGGCCATCACCGCCGGCTCGTTCGCCTGGTCGGTCGTCTCCACCGGTTCGCACGGGGTCTGGGCCTACTTCGGCGCACCCACCCGGGCCTGGGAACTCGGCGTCGGCGCCCTGCTCGCCCTGGCCCTGCCGCATACCCCGCGGCTGCCCGACCCTCTGGCCACGCTGCTGCGCCTCGGCGGTCTGGCGATGATCGTGGCCGCGGCCCTGGCCTTCGACGACCGCACGCAGTTCCCCAGCTACCGGGCCGGTCTGCCGGTGCTCGGGGCCTTCGCAGTGATCGCGGCGGGTCGGGCCACCAGTGGACGCCTGCTGTCGCACGGTGTGATGCGGGCGATCGGAGCTCGTTCCTACTCCTGGTACCTCTGGCACTGGCCTGTACTGCTGATCGCCCCCTACGTGCTCGACGAGGAGTTCGGCGTAGGTCAGAACCTCGCCGCCGCCGGCTTCGCCTACCTGCTGGCCGTGCTCAGCTTCGCCATGGTCGAGCGTCCTTTGCACGAACTCGGCCGCGAGCGCAGCGGCTGGGGGCGCAACGCGATCACCGGGGTATGCCTGATGGCCGTCGCCGCCGTGGTCGCCCTCATGCTGCCGGTGCTGCCGGACCGCACCCCGACCGGCACCCGGAACGCCGGGGCGCTGGAGCTGACCGGGAGTGCGACCGCCCGGGAGAAGCAGCTCGAGGTCAAACTCACCGCCGCGATGAAGGTGAACGACCTGCCCAAGAACCTCACCCCGAGCCTGGCCAAGGCCTCCCGCGACCTGCCGCCGGTCTACTTCGACGGCTGCCACCAGGAGCTGGAGATCAAGACCGTGCCCAAGCTGTGCGAGAACTTCGGCGATCCGAAGGGCAAGAAGGAGGTCGTGCTGTTCGGCGACTCGCACGCCGCGCAGTGGTGGCCGGCGATGGACAAGATCGCCAAGGAACGGCACTGGAAGCTGGCCAGCTTCAGCAAGAGCGCCTGCACGGCCGCCGACGTGACGATCTACCTGGAACTGGTGAAGCGGAACTACACCGAGTGCGTGCAGTGGCGGAAGGACATCATCGCCCGGATCCAGGAGATGAAGCCGACCCTGGTGGTGATGTCGTCCAACGCCGACGGCGGGGACGCGCTGAACGGTTCGGGTTCCCAGGACGAGCGGTGGACGGACGGCTGGCGGCGCAGTGCCCAGGCGGTGCAGAAGTCCGGGGCCAAGGTGGTCTACCTGGACGACAGCGCCTGGCCGGCGGACAACGTGCCCGAATGCCTCTCGACCCGGCCGACCGAGATCTCCAAGTGCGCGGCCACCCTGAAACAGGCCACCACGGCACCGGAGCGACGGCAGATGGTGAAGGACATGATCGAGGACATCGGCGGCACGGTGGTCGACCCGATGCCCTGGTTCTGCGCGCCCAAGGGCTGCCCGGCGGTGGTCGGCAACGTGCTCGTCTATCACGACGACAGCCACGTGACCCAGGCCTACGCCAAGACGCTGGCGCCGATCCTGGCGGAGAAGCTCAAGCTCAAGTAGGGGTTACTCGTTCACCCAGCCGTGCCGCCGGGCCATGGTGACCACGGCGCGGCGCAGCTGGGTGATCTGCTCGCCGGTCATGCTCGGCACCGACTCCAGGCACAGCTCGACCAGTTCGGTGCCCAGTGCGTCGGGGGAGACCGCCTCACGGGCCGGGCGCTCGGTGCCGTTGGCCGAGCGCTGCTGGGCGATGGCCGGGGAACTGACCGGCGCCACGACGTGACCGCCCTGCGCGGCCACCGTGGCCGGAGTGACGACGGGCGGTGTGGCGGTGACGGTGGCCGTGCCGACGGACCCGTTGGCGCCGCTGCTGTGCGGCTGGGCGGCGGGGGAGGGGACGGCGAGGTTGGGCTGGGGCTGGGCAGCCGGCCCGTGGGTAGCAGGAGCCTGCATCGCCGGGGAAGGTACGGTCGCCGGCTTGGGAGCGGGCATCGGCGCGGGGGCTGTCTTACCCCGCACGACGCGCACCGCAGTGGCCTTCAGACCCCGCTCACCCTCGATCACGTCGAACTCGACCGGCACTCCCGGGTGGTACTGATGTTTTTCCGCGAGCAGCGCGTTGGCATGCAGAAAGACGTCTTCACCACCGGAGTCCGGAGCAATGAAGCCGTATCCCCGAATTTCATCGAACCGCAGGATCTTCCCTGTCGCCACAGCAGTCGCATCCTTCTCGTCATCGCCGTCCGCGAGGTGGACGATAATAGCGGACCCGCATCGCGCCCATTCGCTCCTGGGACACTCTTCCAGATAACAGAATGCCTGGTCAGGAGGGTTGCGAGAACGCGCCGGAAGATCCCGGAAATAACCCGTGAGTATCGTTCGGTATAACGATGTCGGCGTGCTCCCCGGTGATCTTCAGACCCCCGGGTATTCCCCCGAACGGCCAGAGGCCAGAGCCCGGAAGCGGGAGATCAGATCGGCCTGACGGGACGGGAGAAACTCCTGGGCAAGAGCTGTTGCGTCGTCGTAGGCGGAGACCAGGAGTTTCCGGGCGATCGGCTGTCCGGTGCTCTCGATCAGGGTGAGCGTGGCCAGCGTCAGGGCAAACCGCAGCCGCGGCGGAAGCTCGGCCGTGTGCAGTTCCCCGTCCCGCGGCAGATTGGGGACGCACTCGCTGAGCGCACTCATCGCCGCAGACGCCAGTGCGTGGCGAGCCTGTGGATCGCGTTCCCGGGCGCACGCCAGCAGGGTGCTCTCGGCGTGGGTCAGGCGAGGGTCAGGCTCCGGTTCCCGCCCATGGATGACCTCAAGCCGGTCGGCACCGGCTTCCGGGAAATCGTCCGCTTCCCAACCCGGCCGACGCTGCTGCGGATGCGGGCCAGTGGCCCTCGGGAGGTCGGTCGCTGCTGCCCGCGGCAGATCAACGTAGGCGCGCGGAACGGCCTGCCCCTTGGGCCGCCGGGGTAGGTCTTCGGGATAGGCCCGGGGAACATCCGGATTAGGGACGCTCGGGGCCCCCAATTGCGGCAACGAGGGACGACTGAGGTGGGTCCCCGGGGAATGGCGGCGCTGCGCCGGCCGCGGGACTTGGTGTGGCTGCGGTGCCTGGTGGGGTTGGGGATATTGGTGGGGTTGGGGGGCGGGCGGCCTGGCTACGCTGGGTTGAGATGCGCTGATTGGTGCGATGTTTGGCTGTCCGCCATCGAGTGCGGGGCCGGACGGGTTGTCGGCAGACCGGTTCCAGGGGGCGGGATTCCGCGCCGGGGTAGTGCCGGCTGATGAGGGACGCTTGGAAGCAGTTGCGTCGGAAGGGTTCTGATCCAGCGGGGTACGTCGGGAGGAAGTGCTGGCCGAGGTGTACCCCCCGCTTGTGTATCCGCCGCTGGTGAAGCCTCCGGGGGTGTGTCGGGGGCCGGCCTGGTCACCGCGTTCGGGTCGGCGCGGACGGGGGCCGGAGCGCGGGCGCGGACGGGTACGAGGTGCATCCGGGGCCGTTGGGTCCGACTCCGAAGACGGCCCGGATTCGTTGGTCCGGTGGGCAATCGGAGCCGATCCCGGTCGCCGGTCGGGGTTCAGCACCACTCTTGGATCCAGGACCGGCCCGGACTTCGGCTCGGCGTCCGGCCGGGGGGCGAGGTCCGGCAGCGAGTCCAGGTTGAGTACCGAGGGGGAGTCCATTACGGGGTCCGGGTCCGGAATCAGGCCCAGGCCCGGCAGGTGGGCGGAATCCTCGGTCGGCCCTGGGTCCAGATCTGCTTCGGGTTCCGGACTCTGAGGCTGGTCGGATCGGAAGGCCTCGTCCCCCAGCGGGTCGGAGTCGGCGTCCGGTTCGGGGAGCCGATCCAATGGCTCTGCGGGGGAAGGGATCTGCGCGTAGCCGGGCCAGGGTGAGAAGTCCGGGGTCGCGGAGAACGAGGAGATGCGCCGGGCCAGCGCATCCGGATGCAGCACCCGGTAACGCGGCGAGGCGGGGTAGGCCTGATGGCGCGGGATCCGCTTGGCGAAGAGGTCCGGGTGACCGTCCAGCACCAGAATCACCCGCTCCTCTTCGGCCTGGCAGTATGCGGCCACGGTCGCGGCGTCGAACTCCTTCAGTCCCGCCGCGGTCGACAGCACGTCAATGTCGATCACGGGGCGCCCCCTCAGGCTCTACGACTACTCCCCGCGATCATCCCAACGCAGCGTGATAATCGTCCTCTGCGACACGCCCACCACCCGCCTCACCTTCGCGTCCCGCCTCCTTCGCCACCGGCGTCCCTCATTCAGCCGACCTTGAGCCGACCTGAGCCGACCTCGGCCGACATCAGCCGAGGAGGCGACGGACCTCGCCGGCGATCTGCAGGTCCTCCCGGGCGGTGACGACGAAGGTGCGGGCCGCCGAGCGCTCGGAACTGATCTCCAGGTCGGTGCGGGCCGAGGCGTTGAGGCTGCCGTCGACCGTGACCCCGGCCCAGCCCAGCCGGCCTGCCACCTGGCTGCGGACCAGGGACGAGTTCTCCCCGACGCCGCCGGTGAAGACCAGCACGTCCAGGCCGCCGGCCGAGGCAATCATCGAGCCGATCGAGCCGACCAGGCGGTGGGTGTAGACCTCGAGGGCGAGCTGGGCCCGCTCGTCACCGTTCTCGACCCCCTTCTGCACCTCCCGCATGTCCGCGGTGCCGGCCAGCGCGGTCAGGCCACCGGCCCGCTCGAGTCCGTCGGAGACGTCCTTGGCCGAAAGCCCCGCCTGGGACTGCAACCAGAGCACCAGACCCGGGTCGACCGTGCCCGAGCGGGTGGCCATGACCAGGCCCTCGAGCGGGGTGAAGCCCATCGTGGTGTCCACGCTGACGCCGCCCGCGACCGCGCTGAGCGAGGCCCCGGCGCCGAGATGGCAGACCACGATGCGCAGCTCGGACAGCGGCTGATCGGCCAGGACCGCGGCCCGGGCCGACGCGTAGGCGTGGGAGAGGCCGTGGAACCCGTAGCGGCGGACGCTGTAGCTCTCCCGCCACTCGGCCGGCACCGCATAGGTACTGGCCCCGGCCGAGAGCGTGGTGTGGAACGCGGTGTCGAAACAGCCGACCGCAGGAACGTCGGGCAGCACCTCGGCCACCGCCTCCAGCCCGGCGATCGCCTTGGGCTGGTGCAGCGGGGCGAGGGCGGTGAGGTCACGGAGCTGGTCCATGACCTCACCCTCGATCCGCACCGGTCCGCTGAACCGGGTCCCGCCGTGCACGATCCGGTGGCCGACCGCTTCCGGCTCCGGCCAGTCCTTCAGCGCCGCGGACAGCTGAGCGGTGTCGAAACCCGAGCTGTCGGCGGGCAGGTCGACCGTGCCGACGATCTCGTCCGCCTCACCCAGCAACCGGACCTTCAGGCTGGAGGAGCCTGCGTTGACCACCAGAACGCGCATCGGGTTACTCCTGCTCGCGGCTGTCGGCGCCGCTGACGGTGTCGTTGCCGGTCTCAGCGTAGGGCCAGGCCCAGCCGGAGATCTCCGGGGAGTCCTCACCGTGTTCGCGGGTGTAGGCGCGGGCCTCGATCCGCAGGTCGTCGAAGTGCTGCCGGAGCACCGCCCGGCTGCTGCCGAGCGAGGGGACCCGGTCGATGACGTCCATCGCCAGCCGGTACCGGTCCAGATCGTTGAGCATCACCATGTCGAACGGCGTGGTGGTGGTGCCCTCCTCCTTGTACCCGCGGACGTGGATGTTGTCGTGGTTGTTCCGGCGGTAGGTGAGCCGGTGGATCAGCGCCGGGTAGCCGTGGTAGGCGAAGACGACGGGCTTGTCCGGGGTGAACAGCGCGTCGAAGTCGTTGTCGGAAAGTCCGTGCGGGTGTTCCGATTCCGACTGCAGGCGCATGAGGTCGACGACGTTGATGACGCGTACCTTGAGCTCCGGCAGGTGCTGGCGCAGCAGATCGGCGGCGGCCAGGGTCTCCAGGGTCGGAATGTCGCCGGCGCAGGCCAGCACCACGTCCGGCTCACCGTCGCAGTTCGACGCCCAGGGCCAGATGCCCAGGCCGCGGGTGCAGTGGGCAATCGCCTCGTCCATCGTCAGGTAGTTCAGGGCCGGCTGCTTGCCCGCCACGATCACGTTGACGTAGTTCCGGCTGCGCAGGCAGTGGTCGGCCACCGAGAGCAGAGTGTTCGTGTCCGGCGGCAGGTAGACCCGGACGACCTCGGCCTTCTTGTTCACCACGTGGTCGATGAAACCCGGGTCCTGGTGCGAGAACCCGTTGTGGTCCTGGCGCCACACGTGCGACGAGAGCAGGTAGTTCAGCGACGGGACGGGACGCCGCCAGGGGATCTCCCGGGTGGTCTTCAGCCACTTCGCGTGCTGGTTGAACATCGCGTCGATGATGTGGATGAAGGCCTCGTAGCAGGTGAAGAGCCCGTGCCGGCCGGTCAGGGTGTAACCCTCGAGCCAGCCCTGGCAGAGGTGCTCGGAGAGCACCTCCATCACCTGGCCGCTCGGGTCGAGGTGGTCGTCCCCCTCGATCCGGGCCGCGTCCCAGGCCCGGTCGGTGGCCTCGAACACCGGGGAGAGCCGGTTGGAGGCGACCTCGTCCGGGCCCATCAGCCGGAAGTTGTCCGGGTTGGCGATCATCACGTCCCGCAGCCAGGCCCCGAGCTGCCGGGTGGCCTCGCCGGACCTGGCGCCCGCTTCGGTCACGTCCACGCCGTACTCCCGGAAGTCGGGCAGACGCAGGTCGCGGATCAGCAGGCCACCGTTGGCGTGCGGGTTGGCGCTCATCCGCCGGTTTCCCTCAGGCGCCCAGGCGGCGATTTCCGGCAGCAGCGAGCCGTCCGGCCCGAACAGCTCCTCCGGGTGGTAGCTCCGCAGCCACTCCTCCAGCTGGGCCCGGTGTTCCGCGTCGGTCTTGGTACCGGCCAACGGCACCTGGTGGGCGCGGAACGTGCCCTCGACCTTCTGCCCGTCGACGACCTTGGGGCCGGTCCAGCCCTTGGGCGTGCGCAGCACGATCATCGGCCAGGCGGGGGAGTCGATGCCCTGACCGGTGCGGGCGGCGTTCTGGATCTGGGCGATGTCGTCCAGCGCGGCCTCCATCGCCGCGGCCAGCGCCTGGTGCACCTGGTCCGGGTCTTCGCCGGTCACCAGGTACGGCTTGTGCCCGTAGCCCTCCATCAGCGAGACCAGCTGCTGCTCGGGGATCCGGGCCAGCACCGTCGGGTTGGCGATCTTGTAGCCGTTCAGGTGCAGGATCGGCAGCACCGCGCCGTCCCGCCGCGGGTCGACGAACTTGTTCGAGTGCCAGCTCGCCGCCAGCGGGCCGGTCTCCGCCTCGCCGTCGCCCACCACGGTCAGGGCGATCAGGTCGGGGTTGTCGAAGATCGCGCCGTAGCCGTGCACCAGGGCGTACCCTAGCTCACCGCCTTCGTGGATGGAACCGGGCGTCTCCGGGGCGACGTGGCTCGGGATGCCACCGGGAAAGGAGAACTGGCGGAACAGCTTACGGAGTCCGGTCTCGTCCTGCGTGATGCTGGAGTAGACCTCGCTGTAGGTGCCCTCCAGATAGGCGTTCGCGACCAGCCCGGGACCGCCGTGACCGGGACCGGTGATGTAGATGGCGTCCAGGTCCCGCTGCTTGATCAGGCGGTTCATGTGCGCGTAGATCAGGTTCAGGCCGGGAGTGGTGCCCCAGTGCCCGAGTAGGCGGGGCTTGATGTGCTCCGGCGCCAGCGGTTCGTGCAACAAAGGGTTGTCGAGTAGGTAGATCTGGCCCACGGACAGGTAGTTCGCGGCCCGCCAATAGGCATTGATCCCCGCGAGTTCCTCTTCCGTAAGGGGATTTTCGCTGTTCCGCGCGCTACCGGTCAACGTCTCGTCGGTCATGGCATCGGTCATCGCCCGAGCCGCTCCTCTCGATCTGGGGGCACCTCCCGGCCGGCCAGGGCTGGGGGCGTGGTTCGATCCTCCCGGACACGGGCGATTGTGCCAACGGGACTTTCGTCGCTAGTGCTACTTCCGCACGTCCCTCATTCGGGGCGGCGATCGTCCCCTTGGGCCGGCCGGTCCTGAGGCTGCCGGGTGAGCGGTCGGTGGGGCCGAAATACTGCGCGTACGGCTGGTGTCCAGAAGATGAGCAGTCGGAGTCGGGCACCGGATCCCTGGCGAGGCCCCGATCGTCCGTTCATCGGGACGGGCTCACCGGTCAGGCGTACAGATCCACCGTGTTCTTCGCCTCCACTAGGGCCGACAGCACCGTGGCCGTCGAGGCGGGACGGTTCCGCTGGTCCTTCTCGTGCGCCAGCGCGGCCAGGGCGTTGGCCACCGCTGCGGCGGCCTGCTGCACCGCCATCCGGTCCTGCTTGATCGTGACCTCGTCGGCCCGCTCGCCCAGGTCCTTGGCCAGCCGGTTCTGCGCCGCGGTCAAGGCCTTCACCGCGCGCTGGTAAGCACGCTCGGCGGGGCTTCCCGAGGTGCTGCCGGCGGGGGAGAGGCCGGTCGGGCCGGACTGGATGCTCAGCGTGCTCACGATGTCCTCCGGGATCGCTTCGGCGGATCTCCAGCGTTCCTGTCGTCCGCGGGCTCGTCATCCTGAGCGTCTCGGCCGGATTGCGATTGCGGGGGCGGCTCGGCGAGGACGTCGCGAACCCTGTCGCGCAACCAGCGCTGAGCCGGGTCGTCGTCCAGGCGGGGATGCCAGGTCATGTGGTAGCGCAGCGGGGGGATCTCCGAAGGGGCGGGCAGGGTTCGCAGCGCGGGGTTGGACGCGTGCTCGGCGGCGATGCGGTGGGGAGGGTGGCGATGAGCCGGGTTCCGGGCCTTGCGGACGTTCCCGGGCGCAGCCCACGTCTTCCAGGGCTTCGCCGCCGTGCTCACCGAGGGCGCCCAGGCCCTCGTGACGCGAGAGCCAGGGCGCTCAGGGCTGGTAACCCGGGACGTCCTCAACGCGGTAGTACACGGGCAGTCCACGTTCTTCCGCGATTTTGACGTCTTGGTCCGCACCGGTGGAAGCGCCCGGCAGGCGCAGCACCGCGTCACAGTGCGCGAGCAGACGCTCGGCGGTGGGGTAGAGAACCTGTTCGGCCAGCGGGTCGCCCACCCCCTCAGCCCCCGCGCTGCGCAGCACCGGAAGGGCCACCCATTCGCCGATCATTGGCACGTGACCAGCGCGGAAGACCGGCCACGAAGCCTCCTCCAGCCGGGCCAGATTGGCGGCCATCAGGTCGGGATCGTCGCCGGTGCCCGAGCGGTAGGGGCCGGCGATCAGGATCAGCAGAGGTGTCGTCATGTTGAACACTGTAGACTGCGAATCACGTAATAGTCGATACAAACAAGGATTAACGCGCATGCTCGCTGCCGAACGTCGTGACTTCCTCCTGGCCCGGCTCCAGGCCGACGGCAAGCTGATCGCCAAGGACATCGCCACCGAGCTCGGGGTCGCGGAGGACAGCATCCGCCGCGACCTCCGCGAGCTGGCGGCGGCCGGCTTGTGCCAACGGGTCTACGGCGGGGCACTTCCTGTTTCCCCAGCTGTAGCCGACTACGCCAGCCGCACAACGGTCGCCACCTCAAGCAAGCAGCGCGTGGCCGCGGTGGCCATAACGCTGATCCCGCCCGGCGGCACCGTGCTGCTCGACGGCGGAACCACCGCGCTGGCCGTGGCGGAGGCGCTGCCCCGAGACCTGGCCGTCACCGTCGTCACTCACAGCCCGACGGTCGTGGTGGCCCTGCTCGACCACCCCACCGCCGACGTCTATCTGCTGGGCGGTCGGCTCTTCAAGCACTCCGCCGTCACCTCGGGCGCGGCTGCTGCTGAAGCGGCCCGCCAGGTCAACGCCGATGTGTTCCTGCTCGGTGTCACCGGGGTGCATCCCGAAACCGGGCTCACTACGGGCGATGCGGACGAGGCGGCGATGAAACGCACTCTGGCCCAGCAGGCGGCCGACACCTATGTGCTGGCCAGCCGCGAAAAGATCGGAACGGCTTCGCCTTTCCAAGTTCTGCCGATTTCCGGGGTCAGCGGGATCATCACCGACGCGCCCACCGACCATCCGATCCTGTCGAAACTACGCGGCCAGGGAGCGTCCATCATTCCAGCTTGACGCTCTCAGTCGTCGCAGCCGCTACCGGCATTGGCCGATCCGGACGGCCGGCCGGTCCTGGTATTGATGGGGACGACCACGCGCCGCCGGGCGTCATCGTCCCCGATCGTCACCACAACCTCGGCCGGACCGTTCCAGACCGCGGAACGCAGGCCGTCGTAAGCACCCTCGCCATCCAGGCAGCCGAACGGCCACTCCCGGGCGTGGATCCCTTTCCCGGTACGGATCGTGAGGGTCGAGACCGGATCCATCAGGTCGTGCCCCTGAGCGATCACCAATCGGTAGGGGCGGCCGTCCGGTGCGGCGAGGTTCTGCTGAACCCGCAGATCCTGTGCGAAGAAACTCGACAGCCAGAGCACCACCGGCACGGCGAGGGCCAGGGATACGGCCAAGATGTTCTTGGAGACGTTGAGCCACCAGTTGGTACTGCGCATCCCGAGCAGGGCCACGATCAGCAGAACGCAGATGAGGACGCTGGTGAAGGTCTGGTGATCAAAGGCCTGGGCAAGCACCACCCAGCCGCCCGGGTCGAAGTCCCCGAGGATCGTCAGTCCCAGCACGACGAGCGCCAGCGTCGCCGGTATCGCGACACGCCGCCGGTCCAGGAACGCAATCATCCGGGCAGGGTATGGCGAATCCGCACGATTTCGCTGGCTTTTAGGTGCACCAATACGGCGAAGGTGTGAACCTTTGCGGCGCTTCTCAGCGGGCCGACTGCTCGGTCGAGCAGGGTTGGATGGACGCGTCCGCTCTGCGCACCTGGAAAACCGATGTGGCCGTGGGCACGCTGCTCACGGCGGCCGTGCTCGGCCTCTTGGTGGGTGGCATCGCCGGGTTGGCTCAGCATGCGGCCCAGGTCTGGTGGCGGTCCGAGGGTTTGACCGGCAACCAGGAGATGTACTCGCTCACCCTGCACACGATGTCCATGGTCGGGATCGGAATGGTCGCCGTTGCGACGGCGAGCTTCCTGACCATCGACGGACGCGTGGCCCTGGCGGTTGCGGTGGTGGTCGGCGCGGTCGCCGGTCCGATGACCCTGGTCGCCGCACCGGTCTCCGAATCCCTGATCAGGGACGACAGCCTGGACACCATTCCCGGATGGCACCTGTTGGTCGGCGCCGCCCTGCTCGCAGTCCTCGCTACCGGAACCTGGTGGACGTCGCGGAGTCTCCGCCGAGGCGGCGTCCTTCTCGATAGAGCGACTTCGCCCGGCTTCTCGAGCGGCTCGCTCTTCGTGGTCGTGGCGGGAACCGTCCTGGCCGCCCAGGTTCCCATGATGAGTAACCCCGAGCGTCCTCAATTGGTAGTAGCGACGGGTTGGTCACTCCTGATCGCCGGGGGAGCGGTCGTAGGGACGTCGTTGCGCACGTGGCAGGTCGGCGCGGCCACCGTGGGTGGCGGAGTCGTGCTGCTCCTCATGGCCGTCGCCTACCTTCGGATCGGCGGCTGGCCCGGAGTGGCCGGCTGGGAGTTCAAGGGCATGGAGTCGCCCGTGATCCTCACCTTCGTCACCGCCGCCGGGTTCTCGGCGGCTCCGCTGCTCGGGTTCCTGACCACAGTGCGCAGGCGCGTAAGGCGTCCACTGCCCCTTCGCTTGTGGCTTTTGGGCTGGGGCGTCAGGAAGAACCCCCGGCTTGAAGCATGATCACGGGACCACGCGCCGGTGCCTCTTCGCCTTCACGTACGCACTGACGAAGTAGAGCAACGACAGCGCGAAGAACCCCCCGGTGAGGGCCCAATCCCAGCCGATCAGATCCCGGGTGGCCGTCAGCATTCCGATGAGGCGCCCAAGGCCGATGAGCAGCCAGACCACGCCCAGGACCAAATGCACCCGCATCGCCACAGAGTAGTCACCCGCTCGGCCCCCGTCTGCTCACTCGCCGCTGCTCAACCCCTTCGGCGACGCTTGCGCTTGGGGCCCGGCCGACCTGACTGGGCGAGTTTGCCGATCAGATCCAGGTCGTGGCCCTCGCCGCCGTTGCACAACCAGGCCGGCGGCCCTGGCCGCAGTGGACCACCCTCAGTCGGCTCATGCACCCAGTCCCGGGCAGTGCCGGCCGGGCGGACGTGGACTCCACGGTCGTGCGTCGGGCACACCGGCCAGACCAGATGTTCACGTCCGGCCAGGTAGTCCTGGGCCCCGTCGGCCACCTCGAACAGAGCCTCGTCGTCAGTCGATCCCCAGAGCTGTTGCCCGGCGCCCCACGGGTCGTCGCCCACCCCAGCCACGTAAGCCCGAAAAGTTCGATCGAACTGCTCGAGATCCGTTTCGTCACCGGGCACTACATCACCTGCAACCGGGGCGCGCTCTCCCGCAGAGTTCGATCCAGATCGCCCTGCACCAAGGCCATGGCCGCATTCAGCCGGTCCAGTTCGGCGATCTCCTCCGCATCCACGCGCACGATGATCGCACCAACGCGGTGGAGTCACTGAGCACGCGATCAGGCCTGGGTGAGGGCGAGGGCCAGCCCGTTCAGCCGCAGGCCGGTGGCTCCCCGCAGGTGGCGGATGTCCAGCTCACCGTCCTGGCGGTACTGCAGCAGGGCGACCTGCTCGGTCCAGTCCAGCAGCGTGCGGCCCTGACCCGGCAGGGCGTACAGCTCGATGGTGACCAGCGCCGTCCAGATCCGCACCTCGCTCACGAACGCCTCGTACACCTGGACGATCCGCCGGTCGGGCACGATCTCGATCCAGTGGGACCGGTTCTCCACCCGCTCCTGGGCGCCGTCCAGCATGGTGAAGTTCGAGGACGCCCGCTCGGTGCCACCGGCCCGGAAGTCGAACTCGTATTCAGCGTCGCTGCCGGGCAACTTGAACCAGCGTCGGCGCACGGAGTCGTCCGAGAAGGCCCGGTAAACCGTCTCCACCGGGGCGTCGAGTTCCCGGGCGACGGTGAACGTGTGGTGCCTGACCCCACTCAGCGCCGTGTCCATGGCTACCAGTACAGCAGCTGTCCGAACCTGCCCCTCACCGGTCGTCGCAGGCATGGGCGCCGAAGTCGGCCGAATCGCTGGTGTGCTTCACGTACGCCTCATGCTCGATGTCGTAGCTCTGCCAGAGGATCTGGCCGGGCGCCAGGCGCTCCAGTTCGGCCTTGGTGAAATCGATTTCGCCGCTCGTCCAGTGGTAGTCGGTGCTCCAGCCGCCCAGGGAGTAGGTGTCCACCGCCGACAAGGGCTCCAATGGTCGTTCGGCTGTCCACCCCCGTCCGGGCGCACCCAGCGGCACCGTCGCCACGGTCGTCACTGGTTGGGATGTCGTGAACCTGCCCACGCGGCCGGAATGACCTTCGGGATCCTCGAAGTTGATCCACAGCCCGTCAATCTTTCCCTCGCACATCACGATATGGGCCTGCGGCAGGCCGGAATCGTCGATGCTCGCTCCGGTGTAGCCGCCTTCTCCCGGGTCCGAGGGGAAGAGGCGGGCGCACGAGGTCAGGGTCAGGGCCAGGATCACCAGGGCCAGGCCGATCCTCGGGCCTTGGGCGGGGGACATCTCGCGAGTATGGGCTCATCGAGGACGAAGGTGGGCGGGCGATGGAGTAACGATGACGTTGCGGGTTTTGGCGGCCGACCCCTTCGACCTGGGCCAAGACTGTTACTTGGGGAACCACATTCGAAGCTTGAGCCGTGGACAGTCGGGGCCGGGCGGACAAACGCCGAGAGCCGCCGATCAGGGTTTCCTGTTCAGCGGCTCTGTGGACTGGTCCTGCGGTGGTGCCCCCGGCAGGATTCGAACCTGCGCTTTCGCCTCCGGAGGGCGACGCTCTATCCCCTGAGCTACGGGGGCTCGGGTGAGACCGACATTAGCAGTCTCGCGCCCTCAACCGCCAATGCGTTGCGGCGGTGCGCCGTCGGCCGTCAGGTCGACCACGAGGTCCTCCTTGTCACTGCCCGCGATGAGGGCGTCGAGGAAGCCCGCGGCCTCGGCGGCGGCCGCCTCGGCGTCGCCCGCGATCACGGCCTCGACCAGGGTGGCGTGGTCGTCGTCCTCCGGGGCGATCACCGTGACGTTGACCCGGACGTTCTCCTGCAGAGCCTCGACCAGGTTCTCGTAGAGCTCGATCAGGACCGGGTTGTGGGAGGCCTGGACGATGGCGCGGTGCAGGCGGACGTCCTGGGCGACCAGTTCGTCGAGGTCGCCGCGGGCGGCCAGGCGGTCGGAGTGGAGTTCGCGCAGCAGGACGATGTCGGCGGGGGTGCGGCGGCAGGCGGCGAGGCGGGCCGCGCCGACCTCGAGGGTGCGGCGGACCTCGAGCACGTCGCGGCGGCGGGCGTTGGCCACCCGGCGGCTGACCGCGCCGGCCAGTTCGCTGGCGGCCAGGACGTAGGTGCCCGAGCCCTGGCGGCGTTCCAGCAGGCCGGCGTGAACCAGCGACTGCACGGCTTCGCGGACCGTGTTGCGGCTGGTGGCGGTGAGCTGGGAGAGCTCGGTCTCGGTCGGGATGCGCTCGCCGACGGCCCACGCGCCCGAGGTGATCTGGACCCGGAGCTGCTCGATGACCTGGTCGATCAGGCCGGCCCGCCGGGCCGAGCGGAGTGAACTCGGTGCTTCGTTCACCGGGGCTGACATTGAGTCATCCTACCAATCGCCGGGTAACGGTTTCGGGTGGTGCAGGCCGGTATTTTGCCGCTGGTCCTTGACGCGGCGCACATCGGTGCCTGCGGGTCAGGGTGCCACGTCCGGAAGCCGGGCGTTGACCTTCGGCCCGGACGGCGGCCGGGCGGGGTTAATGGCTGCGACCGGCACCCCGGCCAGCGGATACCCTGACCTGTGTGACTCCCGACGAACTGTCCACCGCGATCCGGGCGTGCCTGGAGGCCGCCGTCGCTGCCGGTGACCTCACCGTCAGCGTCCCCGACGAGATCCGGGTGGAGCGCCCGCGGCAGCGCGAGCACGGTGACTGGTCCACCAACATCGCCCTGCAGCTGGCCAAGCCGGCCGGGCTGAAGCCGCGCGCGGTGGCCGAGCTGCTGGCCGCCCGGCTGGTCGACCTGCCCGGGATCAAGAGCGTGGACATCGCCGGTCCCGGGTTCCTGAACATCGTGCTGGACACCGCCTCCTCCGCCGGCCTGGTGAAGACGATCGTCGAGGCCGGTGCCGGCTACGGGCACAACCAGCAGCTGGCCGGCACCGTGCTGAACCTGGAGTTCGTCTCGGCCAACCCGACCGGGCCGCTGCACATCGGGCACACCCGGTGGGCGGCCCTGGGGGACGCGCTGGCCCGGGTGCTGATCGCCAGCGGCGCGCAGGTGACCCGGGAGTACTACGTCAACGACGCGGGCGCCCAGATGGACCGGTTCGGCGGCTCGATCCTGGCCCGGCTGCGGGGCACCGAGGTCCCGGAGGGCGGGTACAAGGGCGAGTACGTGGCCGAGCTGGCCGTCGCGGTCCGGGCCCAGCGGCCCGATGTGGACACGCTGCCGGACGACGAGGCGCTGGTGGTCTGCCGGGAGGTCGGCTACGCCGTGCAGCTCGCCGAGAACCGGCAGACGCTGAGCGATTTCGGGGTCCAGTTCGACGTCTGGTTCTCCGAGCGGACGCTGCACGAGTCCGGCGCGGTGGAGGCGGCGGTGGCCCGGCTGCGCGAGCAGGGCCACGTGTTCGACCTGGACGGCGCGGTCTGGCTGCGGACCACCGACTTCGGTGACGACAAGGACCGGGTGCTGATCAAGGCGGACGGCGAGAAGACCTACTTCGCCTCCGACGCGGCCTACTGGCTCTCGGTGCGGGACCGGGGTTTCCCGAAGAAGATCTTCATGCTCGGCGCCGACCACCACGGCTACGTGCAGCGGCTCAAGGCGATCGTGGCCTGTGCCGGGGACGACCCGGAAGAGGCCGTCGAGGTGCTGATCGGGCAGCTGGTCAGCGTAGGCGGGGCCCGGCTGAGCAAGCGGGCCGGCAACATCATCGAGCTGAAGGACCTGGTCGACTGGCTGGGCGCCGACGCGGTGCGGTACAGCCTGGCCCGGTACCCGGCCGACTCGCCGCTCACCCTGGACGGCGAGGTGCTGCAGAAGAAGTCGAACGACAACCCGGTCTTCTACGTGCAGTACGCGCACGCCCGGCTGTCCTCGATCGCCCGGAACGCGCCTCAGGCCGGGGTGGACCTGTCGGTGTTCGAGCCGGCCCTGCTGGACCACCCGACCGAGAACGCGCTGATCGCCACGCTGGCCCAGTTCCCGTCGGTCGTGGCCACCGCCGCCGAGCTGCGCGAACCGCACCGGGTGGCGCGGCACCTCGAGGTCGTCGCCGGCGCGTACCACAAGTGGTACGACAACTGCCGGGTCATCCCCAAGGGTGAGGACCCGGTGGAGAACGTGAACCGCACCCGGCTGTGGCTGAACGAGGCCACCCGGCTGGTGCTCGCCAACGGCCTGAACCTGCTCGGCGTCAGCGCCCCCGAGAACATGTGACGACGAGAACGAGGAACTGAAAGATGGGTACGCACGAGGCGGGCGAGCTGCACAGCCCGGGACACGGTGGCGTGGCGACGGTTCCGGGCTGGCTGACGCCGCCGACCGAGGTCAACGAGCTGCTGCCGGGGCTGTGGGCGCAGAGTGTGCACCGCGGCGACGGCGGGGAACTGAAGGTCGGTGGGGTGTCGGTCGGCGAGATCGCGGCCGAGTTCGGCACTCCGGCCTTCGTCCTCGACGAGGCCGACTTCCGATCCCGGGCAACGGGTTTCCGGGATGCCTTCGCCGAGGCCTTTGCCGGGGCCGGGGGTGCGGACGTCTATTACGCCGGAAAGGCGTTCCTCTGCACCGCGGTCGCCCGCTGGATTGCGGAGGACGGGCTGTTCCTGGACACCTGTTCCGGCGGCGAGCTCGCGGTGGCGCTCCGGGCCGGCGTGCCGCCCGAGCGAATCGCGTTGCACGGCAACAACAAGCTGGAGAGCGAGATCGACCGCGCGGTCGCCGCGGGGATCGGCCGGATCGTGATCGACTCGATGATCGAGATCGACCGGGTCGCCGAGGCGGCCACCCGGCACGGCGTGGTCCAGCCGGTGTTCGTCCGGGTCACGGTCGGCGTCGAGGCCCACACCCACGAGTACGTGTCGACCGCCCACGAGGACCAGAAGTTCGGTCTCTCGCTGTCCGGCGGGGTGGCCGCCGAGGCGATCGTCAAGGTCCTGAACACGCCCTCGCTGCGGCTGGTCGGCCTGCACAGCCACATCGGCTCGCAGATCTTCGACACCCAGGGCTTCGAGGTGGCCGCCCGCCGATTGCTCGGCCTGCACGCCTGGGTGCAGCACGAGCACGGCGTGGCCCTGCCCGAGATCGACCTCGGCGGCGGCTACGGCATCGCCTACACCAGCCAGCATGACCCGCTCGAGGCGAAGACGCTGGCCGACCAGCTGGCCGACATCGTCATCCGGGAGTGCCGGGGTCTGCAGATCGCGGTGCCGCGCGTGTCGGTCGAGCCGGGGCGCGCGATCGCCGGGCCGAGCACCTTCACGCTGTACCGGGTCGGCACTATCAAGGACGTCTCGATGGACGGCGGGGGAGTGCGCCGCTACGTGTCGGTGGACGGTGGGATGAGCGACAACATCCGCACCGCGCTGTACGACGCGGATTACTCCTGCACGCTGGCCTCGCGGGGTTCCGACGCTCCGGCGGCGCTCTGCCGGGTGGTCGGAAAGCACTGCGAGAGCGGTGACATCGTGGTCCGGGACGAGTTCCTGCCCGGTGACCTGGTGCCCGGCGATCTGCTCGCGGTGCCCGGCACCGGGGCTTACTGCCGCAGCATGGCCAGCCAGTACAACCACGTTCCGAGGCCGCCGGTGCTCGCTGTGCGGGACGGAAAAGCCCGGGTGATTGTGCGTCGGGAGACGGAAGAGGACATCCTCGCTCTGGACGTCGGCTGACTTACTTACAAATGATGGACGCGTACGGGCACCCAGGTGCCCACCGGCGTCCCCCATTTGTGGTTGTGTTTTCGACAAGACCAATCGCCTTTTTGCCCGGAATAATGACGAGATGACGCGACCGTCCGCCGGGGTACCCCGGGCCATGCGCCGGCTGGGCACCGACCTGGCCACCTGGCGGCGGATTCGGCGACTAACCGTGGAAGAGCTCTCCGAGCGATCCGGCGTCGGGGTAGCGACGATCAATCGGCTCGAGGGCGGCCAGGGCGCTCCGCTGGAGCATGTCCTACGGGTGGCATCGGCGTTGGGGGTCGGCGAAGTGCTGGCCACAGCGCTGACCCCTCGCAACGTCCTGGCCCGGGCCAACCCGCCGAGCCCGCCACCAACGCCGCCAGGTACCTGACTGTGACGTAGTTCAACTGCTACCCCTGTGCGGGGCGGTCCGGCCTTCCTAAGCTGAGCGTCATGACCGCTGCGCCGCCGCAACCGCCGGACGATCTGCCGCTGGCTGCGCTGTTCGATCCGGCCGACGTCGGACAGTGGCAGCGCTTGGTGGCATCTGCCCTGGTCAAGGCCCGGCGGATGACTCCGGACGACGATCCGGCGGACGCCGTGCGGCGGCTGACCAGCACCACTTACGACGGTATCGGGGTGCGTCCGCTCTACACGCAGGACGACGCGATCGGCGATGAGACGGTCGGTGTACCTGGCCAGGCCCCGTTCGTTCGGGGATCGCGGGCTTCGGGGAGTGGGCCGGACGGCTGGGATGTCCGTCAGCGGCATCTCGATCCGGATCCGGCGACCACGCATGAGGCGGTGCTGGCCGATCTGGAGAACGGCGTCACGTCGCTCTGGCTGAATCTCGGTCAGGGTGGTCTCCCGCTCGGCAGCCTCGCTCAGGTTCTCGACGGGGTCCTGCTCGACCTCGCTCCGGTGGTTCTCGACGCGGGCCAGGACACGGAGGCGGCCGCGGCCGAGTTCCTGGCGCTGCTCGACGGCCAACCCGGTGCGGAGGGCAACCTCGGTGCTGACCCGATCGGGCTTCGGGCCCGCCAGGGTGCTGCAGAAGAGCCTGATCTCGCTCTCCTGTCTCGACTGGCCACCAAAGCGGCCGGCACCAAGCTCCGCGTAGCAACCGTCGACGCCACGATCTATCACGACGCCGGAGCCTCCGACGCGCAGGAACTGGCCGCCTCCTTGGCCACCGGCGTGGCCTACCTAAGAGCCCTGACCGACGCCGGTCTGGACATCGCCGAAGCCTTCACGCAGCTGGAATTCCGCTACGCCGCGAACGCCGACCAGTTCCTCGTCATCGCCAAACTCCGTGCTGCTCGCCGGCTCTGGGCCCGAGTGGCCGAGGTCTGCGGGGTAAGTGATCTGCCCAGCGTCGCTCAGAAGCAGCATGTCGTCACCTCTTCGGCGATGATGACCCGCCGCGACCCCTGGGTGAACCTGCTGCGCACCACGCTGGCCACGTTCGGCGCCGGGGTGGGTGGGGCCGACGCGGTGACCGTACAACCGTTCGATGCAGCGATCGGCCTGCCCGACGCGTTCTCCCGCCGGATCGCCCGCAACACCTCGTCGCTGCTGGTGATGGAGGCGCATCTGGCCCGGGTGATCGACCCGGCCGGTGGTTCCTGGTACGTCGAGCAGCTGACCGACGAGCTGGCCAGGGCGGCCTGGGACCGGTTCACCGCGATCGAGGCCGAGGGCGGGATGCTCGCCACGCTGGACAGCGGCCGGTTTGCGGCCGAGGTCGACGAGGTCTGGCGGGAGCGTGCGCGGAACCTGGCGCTGCGTAAGGACCCGCTGACCGGGGTGAGCGAGTTCCCCAACCTCGCCGAGCCCGCGGTCGTCCGTAAGCCGTTTCCGACCCAGCCCCGAAACGGGCTCCCGGTCCATCGCTATGCCGAGGAGTACGAAAACCTCCGCGACGCCGCCGATGGTGCCGACCAGCGTCCGCAAATTTTCCTCGCCACCATCGGACCGGTGGCTGCGTACACCGCTCGGGCCTCGTTCGCCGGGAACCTGTTTCAGGCCGGAGGACTGGGAACCCCGGACAGTGGTCCCGGTACCGACCCCGCCGAGATCGCAGCAGCGTTCACCGCCAGCGCAGCGACGGTGGTCTGCCTGGCCTCCAGCGACAAGCTCTACGCCGAGCATGCCGAACCGGTCGCGGCCGCGCTGAAACAGGCTGGTGCTCAATACGTTCTGCTGGCCGGAAAGCCCGGCGAGTACGCCGGGGTGGACGGCTACGTGTTCCTCGGGGTGGATGCGCTGGCCGTTCTGCGCGACCTCCACCGGCGCATCGGTATCGGGAGCTGACGACCATGGCCATTCCCAACTTCGCAGGTCTTCCGCTCGGTGAACCCCGGGTCGAGGGGCCGGGGTCCCCGACCGACCGGGATCCCTGGCTGACTCCCGAGGGCATCGCCGTGAAACCGCTTTACACCGGTGCTGATCTGGAAGGGCTGGACTTCCTCAAGACCTACCCGGGCATCGCGCCCTACCTGCGCGGTCCCTATCCGGCGATGTACGTGACCCAGCCCTGGACGATCCGGCAGTACGCGGGGTTCTCCACCGCAGCCGCGTCCAACGCCTTCTACCGACGCAACCTGGCCGCCGGGCAGAAGGGCCTCAGCGTCGCCTTCGACCTGGCCACCCACCGCGGGTACGACTCCGACAACCCCCGCGTCACGGGCGATGTCGGGATGGCCGGGGTGGCGATCGACTCGATCCTGGACATGCGCCAGCTCTTCGACGGCATCCCGCTGGACCGGATGAGCGTCTCGATGACGATGAACGGCGCCGTGCTGCCGGTGCTGGCGCTCTACGTGGTGGCCGCCGAGGAGCAGGGAGTGGCGCCGGAGCAGCTGGCCGGCACCATCCAGAACGACATCCTCAAAGAGTTCATGGTGCGCAACACCTACATCTACCCGCCCACCCCGTCGATGCGGATCATCAGCGACATCTTCGCCTTCACCTCGGCGAGAATGCCCAAGTTCAACTCGATCTCGATCTCCGGCTACCACATTCAGGAGGCCGGGGCCACGGCCGACCTGGAGCTGGCCTATACGCTGGCCGACGGCGTCGAGTACCTGCGGGCGGGCCGGGCGGTCGGCCTGGACATCGACGCGTTCGCGCCCCGCCTGTCGTTCTTCTGGGCGATCGGGATGAACTTCTTCATGGAGGTGGCCAAACTCCGGGCCGCCCGCCTGCTCTGGGCCCGGCTGGTCCGGGAGTTCGAGCCGAAGAACCCGAAATCGCTCTCGCTGCGCACGCATTCGCAGACCAGCGGCTGGTCACTGACCGCGCAGGACGTCTACAACAACGTGATCCGCACCTGCGTCGAGGCGATGGCCGCCACGCAGGGCCACACCCAGTCGCTGCACACCAATGCCCTGGACGAGGCGCTGGCGCTGCCCAGCGACTTCTCCGCCCGGATCGCCCGCAACACCCAGCTGCTGCTGCAGCAGGAGTCCGGCACCACCCGGGTGGCCGACCCCTGGGGCGGCAGTGCCTACGTCGAGCGGCTCACCCACGACCTCGCCCAGAAGGCCTGGCAGCACATCGAAGAGGTGGAGAAGGCGGGCGGGATGGCCCGGGCGATCGACGAGGGCATCCCGAAGCTCCGGATCGAGGAGGCCGCGGCCCGGACCCAGGCCCGGATCGACTCCGGCCGCCAGCCGGTGATCGGGGTGAACACCTTCCGCCCGGCGGCCGACGAGCCGCTGGACGTGCTCAAGGTGGACAACGCGCAGGTCCGGGGCGAGCAGATCGAGAAGCTGCGGCAGCTGCGGGCCTCCCGGGACGCTCAGGCCGTCGGGGGCGCACTGCAGGCCCTGACCGACGCGGCCGCCCAGAACACCGGAAACCTGCTGGAACTGGCCATCGACGCGGCCCGCGCGCACGCCACGGTCGGCGAGATCTCGGACGCCCTGGAGAAGGTCTACGGGCGGCACACCGGGCAGATCCGTACGATCTCCGGGGTGTACCGGGACGAGGCCGCCGGAGCGGGCAACGTGGAAGCGGTGCGGGAAGCGACGGCCCGCTTCGAGGACGAGGAAGGCCGGCGTCCGCGCATCCTGGTCGCCAAGATGGGCCAGGACGGCCACGACCGGGGGCAGAAGGTGATCGCCTCGGCCTTCGCCGACCTCGGCTTCGACGTGGACGTGGGCCCGCTGTTCCAGACTCCGGACGAGGTCGCGCGGCAGGCGATCGAGGCCGACGTGCACATCGTCGGCGTCTCCTCGCTGGCCGCCGGTCACCTCACCCTGGTGCCCGCCCTCCGGCAGCAGCTGGAAGCCCTCGAGCGCGAGGACATCCTGGTGGTCTGCGGCGGCGTGATCCCTCCGGGCGACTACGAAGAGCTCTACCAGGCCGGCGCCAGCGCCATCTTCGGGCCCGGCACGGTGATCGCCGACGCCGCGCTGGACCTGCTGAAAACCCTCTCCGCCCGGCTCGGCCACGACCCGGACGAGCGCGGATTAGGCTGATCGACATGGCTGACCCGTGTACCCATCTCGACACGATCCACGACGTGACCCCGAGCGCCCAGGGCTGCGAGGACTGCCTGAAGGCCGGGGGCACCTGGGTCCACCTCCGGCTCTGTCGCGAGTGCGGGCACATGGGCTGCTGCGACTCCTCCCCGTCCAAGCACGCCACCGCGCACTTCCACGCCACCGACCACCCGATCGTCCAGTCCGCCGAGCCGGGCGAGGACTGGCTGTACTGCTACGTCGACGACGTGGCGTTCGAGCTCGGATGACCCGGACGATCCGGTGACCCGGAGGCGCCCGTTCGAGGTCGCCGAGGCGGCCGAGCAGATCCGGGCCGGATCGCGGGTCTGGGTCGCCCGGGCCATCACCCTGGTCGAGTCCACCCGCCCGGATCACCGGCGCCAGGCCCAGGAGCTGCTGGCCCGCCTGGCCGAACCGAAGGCCACCACCGTGCGGGTGGGGGTCACCGGCGTCCCCGGAGCCGGTAAGTCCACCTTCATCAACGCCCTCGGCGGCCGGCTGATCGACGCGGGACACGCGGTGGCCGTCCTGGCCGTCGATCCGTCGTCCACCCGGACCGGCGGCAGCATTCTCGGTGACAAGACCCGGATGACCCGCCTGGCCACCGAGGCCCGGGCGTTCGTCCGTCCCTCTCCCAGCTCCGGCACCCTCGGCGGCGTGGCCAAGGCGACCCGCGAGGCGATGGTCGTGCTCGAGGCCGCCGGGTACGACGTGGTGATCGTCGAGACCGTGGGGGTCGGTCAGTCCGAGATCACCGTGGCCGGGATGGTCGACACGTTCCTGCTGCTCACCCTGGCCCGGTCCGGCGACCAGTTGCAGGGCATCAAGAAGGGCGTGCTCGAGCTCGCCGACGTGATCACTGTGAACAAGGCCGACGGGCCGCACGAGGCCGAGGCCGCACGGGCCGCCCGCGAGCTGAGCGGGGCGTTGCACCTGCTGAACTCCTCGTCCGAGGGCTGGCAGCCACCGGTGCTCACCTGTTCGGCGCAGGAGGGCAAGGGGCTGGACGAGGTGTGGGCCCAGGTGCTGAAGCACCGGGCCGCGGTCGATCTGGAGGCGAAACGCCGGCAGCAGCTGATCGGGTGGACCTGGTCGATGGTTCAGGACGCGTTGCTGGCCCGGCTCCGCGAGTCCGGGGCGGTCCGCGAACTGACGCCGAAGGTCGAGGCGCGGGTGCTGGCGGGTGAACTGACCCCGGCGCAGGCCGCCGAGCAGATCCTCCAGGCCCTCGGTTCTCAAGCTGGTCACAGCGGCAACCTGTGACAATGCCGGGATGAGTACCGAGCACGGCTGGCGGTTCGACGCCGCGGCGGCCCCGCACCGGCTGCTGCCCTCCGTGCGGGCGCGCTCCACGGTGGCGTCGGTGCTCGTCGTCGGCCTGGCCCTGGGCCTGGCCGGAGGCCTGATCTTCTTCGTCCTGCAGCGCAGCCTGATCGGCGGGCTGAACCGGGCCGCCGACGTCCGGGTGGGCGAGGTCGCCGGGCAGCTCGACCTGCGCGGCGAGGGGGAGCTCGACGGCGACCTGAAGAAGGCCCAGAACCAGCGCGAGGGCCAGTGGGTGCAGGTGCTCCGGGGCAACGCGGTGGTCTCCAACTCGGACTACAACCCGGACCAGGGGCCGATCACCGGCCTGCGCCCGGCGGCCGGCCAGACCATCCGGGAGAAGGCCGGGATCCTCAAGATCTTCGACACCGACCGGCCGTTCCTGGTGGTCACCAAGGGGGTGACCTACAAGGGGCGGACCGACACGATCATCGTCGCCACCTTCCTGTCCGGGCAGCGGGACACCGTGATCAAGGTGCTGCTGATCCTCGCGGTGGTCTTCCCGGTGCTGGTCGGCGGGGTCGGGCTGATGGTCTGGGTGCTGCTCGGCCGAGCCCTGCGGCCGGTCGAGGCGATCCGCTCCCGGGTGGCCCGGATCGACGAGCGGGACCTGGACGACCGGGTGCCGATCCCCCCGACCCGGGACGAGATCGCCCGGCTGGCGATCACCATGAACGAGATGCTGGACCGGCTCGAGGTGGCGCAGAAGGCGCAGCGGCAGTTCGTCGCCGACGCCAGCCACGAGCTCCGCAGTCCGCTGGCCACGCTGTCGGCCACTCTTGAGGTGGCCGAGTCGGACGTCAGCGGCCGGGCCTGGTCCGAGCTGCGCCCGGTGCTGCAGAACGAGACCGAGCGGATGGGCGTGCTGGTGCAGAACCTGCTGCTCCTGGCCCGGGCCGACGACCAGGGCCTGAAGATCGTCTCGGTCGAGGTGGACCTGGACGACCTGGTGCTCGAGGAGGCCCGCCGGCTGCGTACCTCCTCCACCCTCGACGTGCCGGTCTCGATCGCCCCGGTCCGGATCCTCGGCGACCCGTACAAGCTCGGCCAGGTGCTGCGGAACCTGGTCGACAACGCCGCCCGCTACGCCCAGACCACCGTCGGCCTCACCCTCACGGTGGCCGGATCGACCGCCTTGGTCATGGTGGACGACGACGGTCCGGGAATCGCCCCGTCCGACCGGGACCGGGTCTTCGAGCGTTTCGTCCGGCTGGACGAGAGCCGGGACCGGGCCAGCGGGGGAGCGGGGCTGGGACTCCCGATCGTGCGTGAGGTGGTTCGCGGGCATCAGGGCGATGTCGCCGTGGGGGTCTCGCCCTACGGAGGTGCCCGGTTCCAGGTCCAGCTGCCGATTTCTTCGGAGCTGGCGGCCATTCCCGGCGAGACCGGTGAGATCCCGTTGAACCAGCTGACCGCGGCTCAGCCGCCGGTGCTGGACAACCGGTAGCCCATACCCCGCACGGTCTCGATCGCCCGCCGGTCGAACGGCGCGTCGATCTTACGGCGCAGGTAACGGACGTAGACCTCGACGACGTTCGGATCCCCTTCGAACGCCGGATCCCAGACGCCCTCCAGGATCTCGCTCTTCGTGACGACGTCGCCCTTGTGCCGCATCAGGAACTCCAGCAGCCCGTACTCGCGCGGCGTCAGGCTGATCTCCTGCCCGGCCCGCTCGACCCGCCGGCGTACCGGGTCCAGCGTGAGGTCGCCGCAGGCCAGCACGACCGGCCGCTCGGGGGCGCCGCGCCGGATCAGCGCGCGCAGGCGGGCCACCAGCACGATGAAACTGAACGGCTTCGTGAGGTAGTCGTCCGCGCCCAGGTCGAACGCGTCGGTCTGGTCGTAGTCGCCGTCCTTGGCGGTGAGCATCAGCACCGGGGTCCAGATCTCCCGCCGGCGCAGCTCGGTGAGCACCTGGTAGCCGTTGCCCCGCGGCAGCATGATGTCCAGAACGATCGCGTCGAAACGCTTCTCGGTAGCCGCCCAGAGGGCGTCCTGGCCGTTGTGCGCGAGCTCGACGACGAAACCCTCGTCGGTCAGCCCACGCCGGATCGTCTCAGCCAGTGGACGCTCGTCGTCGACGATCAGTACCCGCACGGTCCTCCTCGGTCAGACCTGCAAAGATACTTGCCGGGAGGGGCCCCGGCGGGGTGAACTCAGCGAGTTCTCAGTCCGTTGGGTGAGCCGTCTTTCTCACATGTCGAGACAATCAATCATCTGAAGCAGGGAGTCACGGTGGAGCCGCTGAAGGTCGCGCTGCTGGGATGCGGGTCGGTGGGGACGCAGGTCGCCCGGCTCCTGACGGCGCACGCCGGGGAGCTGGCCCAACGGGTCGGCACCCCGCTGGAGCTGATCGGGATCGCGGTCCGCACGCTCGACGCCGACCGCGGCCCGGACGTGGACACCCGCCTGCTCACCACCGACGCCCCCGAGCTGGTCAAGCGGGCCGACCTGGTGATCGAGCTGATCGGCGGGATCGAGCCCGCCAGGACCCTGATCCTGGACGCCCTGAGCTCGGGTGCCTCGGTGGTCACCGGGAACAAGGCGCTGCTCGCCGAGCACGGTCCGGAACTGTACGAGGCCGCCGACCGCGGCGGGGTCGAGCTGTACTACGAGGCCGCGGTGGCCGGGGCGATCCCGATCCTGCGCCCGATCCGCGAGTCGCTGGCCGGTGACCGGATCCGCCGGGTCCTCGGCATCGTCAACGGCACCACCAACTACGTGCTCGACAAGATGGACACCACCGGCGCGTCCTTCCAGGACGCGGTGGCCCAGGCCCAGGCGCTGGGCTATGCGGAGGCCGACCCGACGGCAGATGTCGAAGGTTACGACGCGGCCGCCAAGGCCGCCATCCTGGCCTCGCTGGCCTTCCACACCCGGGTGCACGCGGACGACGTGCACCGCGAGGGCATCACCACGGTCACGGCCGGCGACGTGGCCTCGGCGAAGGCGATCGGGGCGGTGGTCAAGCTGCTGGCGATCTGCGAGCGCACCGTCGCCGCGGACGGTTCCGAGGGCGTCTCGGTCCGGGTCCACCCGGCGATGATCCCGGCCGGACACCCGCTGGCCAGCGTGCGCGAGGCGTTCAACGCGGTGTTCGTCGAGGCCGAGGCGGCCGGTGAGCTGATGTTCTACGGCCGCGGCGCCGGGGGCACCCCGACCGCCAGCGCGGTGCTCGGCGACCTGGTCTCGGCCGCCCGCAACCGGGTCAGCGGCAGCCGCGGCCCGGGCGAGTCGTACTACGCCCAGCTGCCGCTGCGCCCGATGGGCGAGGTGATCACCCGCTACCACATCAGCCTGGCCGTGGCCGATCGGCCCGGGGTGCTCGCCACGGTGGCGAAAGCCATCGCCGAGCACGGGGTTTCGATCGAGACGGTGCGGCAGCAGCAGATCTTCGAGCCCACCGACGAGGGCCAGGGGGGCCGGGCGTCGCTGGTCGTGGTGACCCACGCGGCGACCGAAGCAGCACTGAAGGCAACGGTCTCGGCACTGGCCGGACTGGACATCGTGACGGCCGTGGTCGGCGTCATGCGGGTCGAGGGTGAGGACTGATGGCACATCTGTGGCGCGGCGTCGTCGAGGAGTACCGGGACCGGCTGCCGATCCTGGGGGACGCTCCGGCGGTGACCCTGGGCGAGGGCGGCACCCCGCTGGTCCGGGCCAAGGCCTTGTCCGAGCACACCGGCTGCGAGGTCTGGCTGAAGTGTGAGGGGGTCAACCCGACCGGGTCGTTCAAGGACCGGGGGATGACCGCCGCGATCACCGCGGCCGCCGCGGCCGGCGCCAAGGTGGTGGTCTGCGCCTCCACCGGCAACACCTCGGCCTCGGCGGCCGCGTACGCCGTGGCCGCCGGGATGAAGTGCGCCGTGCTGGTGCCGGACGGAAAGATCGCCCTGGGCAAGCTCGCCCAGGCGATCGCCCACGGCGCCGAGCTGCTGCAGGTCGACGGCAACTTCGACGAGTGCCTGACGGTGGCCCGCAAGCTCGCCGACGCCTACCCGGTCGAGCTGGTGAACTCGGTCAACCCGGCCCGGATCGAGGGCCAGAAGACGGCCGCGTTCGAGATCGTGGACGTGCTCGGCGACGCGCCCGACATCCACTGCCTCCCGGTCGGCAACGCCGGGAACATCACCGCCTACTGGCGTGGGTACACCGAGTACGCCGCCGAGGGCTCCCCGGCGACCAAGACCCCGAAGATGTGGGGTTTCCAGGCCGCCGGAGCCGCCCCGATCGTCCTCGGGCATCCGGTCGAGGAGCCCGAGACGGTGGCCACCGCGATCCGGATCGGCAACCCGGCCTCCTGGTCCCAGGCGATCGAGGCCCGGGACGCCTCCGGCGGCCGGATCGACGCGGTCGACGACCCGGCGATCCTGGCCGCGCACCGCTGGCTCTCCGCCCGCGAGGGGGTCTTCGTCGAGCCCGGTTCGGCCGCGTCGGTCGCCGGTCTGCTCCAGGTGCACGCGGCCGGCGAGCTGGAACCCGGCCAGCGGGTGGTCTGCACGGTCACCGGCCACGGCCTGAAGGACCCGCAGTGGGCCCTGAGGAACGCCGACGGCGACGAGATCCAGCCGACCCGGATCCAGGTCGACACGGTCAGCATCGCCGCGGCCATCGGGCTGGCCTGATGGCCGTCAGTTCCACCGAGGCGACCACCCGGGGTCTGCGGCGCGGCCGGCGGGCGACCGTGCGGGTCCCCGCCACCAGCGCCAACCTCGGCCCCGGGTTCGACAGCCTGGGCCTGGCCCTGGCCGTGCACGACGTGGTGACCCTGGCCCTGGCCCCGGCCGGGCTGGAGGTCACCGTCACCGGCGAGGGCGCGGCCGGGGTGCCGCTGACCGAGGAGCACCTGGTGGTCCGGGCCGTGCGGGCCGGGTTCGACCACGTCGGGGTACCGCAGCCGGGAATCCGCCTGCACTGCGCCAACACCATCCCGCACGGCCGGGGCCTGGGCTCCTCGGCCGCCGCGGTGGTGGCCGGGCTGGTGGCCGCGCGCGGCTGCCTGGCCGAGCCGGAGGCCCTGGACGACGCGACCGTGCTCGCCCTGGCCACCTCGTTCGAGGGCCACCCGGACAACGCGGCGGCCGCGCTGCTGGGCGGCTGCACGATTTCCTGGCAGTCGCCCGCCAGGGTGCCCCGCGCCGAGCGGATCGAGATCCGGGCCGATCTGGACCCGGTGGTCTGTGTACCGTCCGGCGAGCTCTCCACCCACACCGCGCGGGCCATGCTGCCCGCGCTGGTCCCGCATCCGGACGCGTCCTTCAACGCCGGGCGCGCCGCGCTGCTCGTGCACGCCCTCACCCGGCGCCCGGATCTGCTGACCGAGGCCACCGAGGACCGGCTGCACCAGACCCAGCGCGCGCCGGCCATGCCGGAGACCGCCGACCTGGTCCACCGGGTACGCGAACTGGGGGCGGCGGCCGTGGTTTCCGGGGCCGGCCCGTCGGTGCTGGTGCTGGGCACCCGGGGCGAACCGCTGGAAGCGGTGGAGGAGGCGCTGTCCGGCCCGATCGGGAACCGCTGGACGGTGTTCAGCCCCGGAATTGATACAGTAGGGTCGCTTCTCGCTACAGATGGTGAATAATGAGGCCGATTACCAGCGAGAACGCCTGTGCCGGGGGGAATCGGGCTCGCGCGTGACCGATCAAACACGGTTTTCGGACGGGATCGGTGGCTTAGGCTGATTCCGGTTCTTCGTTCTGGGCCCCGCCGGTGTTACAGTACGTGTGCAGTCGCTGAGATGCCGGTCCCGTCAGGCACACGCGCTGTACTCCGCCGCATTTTTTCAGTCTCCGCGTTTGCGCGCAGGGAGCGCGGCGCATCACCACCCGGATTCTCCGGGTGAAAAACCCGCTGGTCGTGTCCTACGTCACGGCCGAGGAGGGGGAAGACCTTTCGTGACAGATACATCCGAGATGTCGGCATCCGCTGCCGACCTCTCCACGCTCCGCCTGCCGCAACTTCAGCAGGTCGCCTCGCAACTGGGCATCAACGGCACCGCGCGGATGCGTAAGGCGGAGCTGCTGGCGGCGATCCAGGGCCACCAGAACAGTGCCCCCGTGGTCGGGCCGCCCCCCACGCGCACCACGCGCCGAGCTGCGTCCTCGCCGGCCGGCACGCCGACCCGGGCCCGGCGCGCCGCCGCGGCCGCCGCACCCGCGGCCGAGCCCGCGGTGGTCGAGGCGCCCGCGCAGGAGACGCTGATCGAGGCCCCGGCCGCGAGCACCGCCACCCGCACCACCGGCCGTCGCAGCCGGGCCGCCGCCGCGGTGGCCACCGCCCCGGTGGCCGAGCCGGTGAAGGCCGAGATCCCGGCCGAGAAGCCCGCCGTCGAGGCCGAGGCTCCGGCCGAGCGCCCGGTCCGCGGTCGTGGTCGCAACAACCGGCCCGAGCGGGGCGAGCGCACCGAGAGCCGTACGGACAGCCGGTCCGAGGGTCGCACCGACAGCCGGTCCGAGGGTCGCTCCGAAGGCCGTTCCGAGGGCCGGGAGAACACCCGGACCGAGCGGCCGGAGCGCACCGAGCGCCCGGAGCGGACCGACGCCCGGGACGGTGCGAAGGACGGCAACCGCGAGGCCCGGGACGGCCAGCGGCGCAACAACTCCCAGGCTCCGCGGGACGAGGACGACGACGACCTGGACGGCCGCGGCCGGCGCCGGGGCCGGCGCTTCCGCGACCGCAAGCGCGGCCGGGGCCGCGACGGCGAGCCCACCTCGGTGGACGACGTCGAGGTCAGCGACGACGACATCGTCGTGCCGGTCGCCGGAATCCTCGACGTGCTGGACTCGTACGCGTTCCTGCGCACCTCCGGCTACCTGCCCGGCCCGAACGACGTGTACGTCTCGCTCGGCCAGGTGAAGAAGTACAACCTGCGCAAGGGCGACGCGATCACCGGGGCGGTGCGCCAGCCGCGCGAGGGTGAGCAGGCCAACCAGCGGCAGAAGTTCAACGCCATGGTCCGGCTGGACACGGTCAACGGCAGCGCGCCCGAAGAGGCCCGCAACCGGCCGGAGTTCAACAAGCTCACCCCGCTCTACCCGCAGGAGCGCCTGCGGCTGGAGACCGAACCGAACATCATCTCGACCCGGATCATCGACCTGGTGGCGCCGATCGGCAAGGGCCAGCGCGGCCTGATCGTCTCCCCGCCCAAGGCCGGTAAGACCCTGGTGCTGCAGGCGATCGCCAACGCGATCACGCAGAACAACCCGGAGTGCCACCTGATGGTGGTGCTGGTCGACGAGCGGCCCGAAGAGGTCACCGACATGCAGCGCACGGTCAAGGGTGAGGTCATCGCCTCCACCTTCGACCGTCCGGCCGACGACCACACGGCCGTCGCCGAGCTGGCCATCGAGCGGGCCAAGCGCCTGGTCGAGCTGGGCCACGACGTGGTCGTGCTGCTCGACTCGATCACCCGCCTGGGCCGGGCCTACAACCTAGCCGCCCCGGCCTCGGGCCGGATCCTGTCCGGCGGCGTGGACTCCAGCGCGCTCTACCCGCCCAAGCGGTTCTTCGGCGCGGCCCGGAACATCGAGCATGGCGGCTCGCTGACCATCCTGGCCACCGCGCTGGTCGAGACCGGCTCGAAGATGGACGAGGTGATCTTCGAGGAGTTCAAGGGCACCGGCAACATGGAGGTCAAACTGTCGCGCCAGCTGGCCGACAAGCGGATCTTCCCGGCCGTGGACGTGAACGCCTCCAGCACCCGTCGCGAAGAGATCCTGATGGGCAAGGACGAGCTGGGCGTGGTCTACCGGCTGCGCCGGGTGCTCGGCGCCCTGGAGGCCCAGCAGGCGATCGAGCTGCTCCTGGACCGCACCAAGAAGAGCTCGAGCAACGCCGAGTTCCTGATGCAGGTGCAGAAGACCTCGCCCTCCGGCGACTGATCCACCCGCGCCCACCCCGGGGGAATGCCTCTGGGGTGGGCACGGTTAGGGAACGGGTCTGCCGATCTGGCAGACTGACTCATGCTCCGGTTCCCGAGCGGCGCGCCCGCGCTGCACGACCCGGCGGCGACAACTGAGGAGAATCATGAAGGCCGACATTCACCCGCAGTACGTGACCACCACGGTCAAGTGCGCCTGCGGCGAGACTTTCGAGACCCGCAGCACCGCCACCAGCGGCACGATCACCACCGAGACCTGCAGCGCCTGCCACCCGTTCTACACGGGCAAGCAGCGCATCCTGGACACCGGTGGCCGCGTGGCCCGGTTCCAGGCGCGGTACGGCAAGAAGACCGCTGCCGCCAAGGACGAAGCTGCCAAGTAGCTCCCCCGACGCCGGTCGTGGCCCCTTCCCGGGGCCCCGACCGGCGTCGTCGTTTGTCCCCACCCTCTCCCCGTGATCATGGACTTTTCTCTTCGTGATCATGGACTTTCACCCCCGTGATCATGGACTTTCTCCCTCGTGATCATGGAGAACCATTCGGGCTGAAACTCCATGATCACGGGGGAAGAACTCCATGATCACGAGGGGTGGGGAGCGGAACTGCATGATGACGGATGAATAGTCGACGTTGAGAGCAGAAGAAGGCTGAGATGACCCAGCTCACCCCGGACGAGTCCGCCCAGGCGGCGGTGGAGCCGTTGCTGGCGGAGTACGAGGAGCTGGAGCGGCAGTTGGCGGATCCGTCGATCCACGCCGACGCCGGCCGCGCCCGCAAGCTCGGGCGGCGCTACGCCGAACTGGGCGCCGTGCACGCCGGGTACGAGGTGTGGCGGCGGGCGCTGGACGATCTGGGGGCGGCCCGCGAGCTGGCCGCGGAGGACTCGGCGTTCGCGGAGGAGATCCCGGCCCTGGAGAGCGGGCTGGACCAGGCCCGGGAGAAGCTGCACCGGCTGCTGATCCCGCGCGATCCGGACGACGCGCGCGACGTGATCATGGAGATCAAGGCCGGGGAGGGCGGTGAGGAGTCGGCGCTGTTCGCCGGCGACCTGCTGCGGATGTACCTGCGCTACGCGGAACGGCACGGCTGGCGCACCGAGGTGCTGGACTCGACCGAGAGCGATCTCGGCGGCTACAAGGACATTTCGGTCGCGGTGAAGGCGCGCGGCAATCCTGGGCCGGGGGAGGGGGTGTTCGCCCACCTGAAGTACGAGGGCGGCGTGCACCGGGTGCAGCGGGTGCCGGTCACCGAGTCGCAGGGGCGGATCCACACCTCCGCGGCCGGCGTCCTGGTGATGCCCGAGCCGGACGAGACCGCCGAGGTCGAGATCGACCCGAACGACCTGCGGATCGACGTGTTCCGCTCCTCCGGTCCGGGTGGCCAGAGCGTCAACACCACCGACTCCGCGGTCCGGATCACCCACCTGCCGACCGGGGTGGTGGTGTCCTGCCAGAACGAGAAGTCGCAGCTGCAGAACAAGGAACAGGCGCTGCGCATCCTCCGGGCCCGGCTGCACGCGATCGCCGCGGAGGCCGCCGAGGCCGAGGCCTCGCAGGCCCGGCGCTCGCAGGTGCGCACGGTCGACCGCTCCGAGCGGATCCGCACCTACAACTACCCGGAGAACCGGATTGCCGACCACCGCACCGGTTTCAAGGCCTACAACCTGGACCAGGTGCTGGACGGCGAGCTCGACCCGGTGATCCAGTCCTGCCTGGACGCCGACGAAAGCGCTCAGCTGGCCGCGCTTCAGACCACGGTGGGCTGAGATGGCCGAGCTGAAGCACGTTCTCGGCGGCGCCACCACAATGCTGGCCGCGGCCGGGGTGCCTTCACCTTCGGCCGACGCGAACATCCTGGTGGCCCACGTCCTGGGGGTGGAACGCCGAGACTTGGCTCGCCGCGTCATTCTCGGCTACCAGCTCACGGAGGAGGAGAATGCGCGGGTGGATGATCTTCTCGCCCGCCGCGCGGAACGCGTTCCCCTGCAGCACCTGACCGGTTCGACCGGTTTCCGCCGGATCGATCTCCTGGTCGGACCGGGAGTTTTCGTGCCCCGGGTTGAGACCGAATGGGTGGCCGGCCTGGCCATCGAGGCGGCCGCGCAGCTCGAGGACCCGCTGGTGGTCGACCTGTGCACCGGCTCCGGGGCGATCGCCCTGGCGATCGCCGACGAGGTGCCCGGCGCTCGGGTGGTCGCGGTCGAGCTGGACCCGCCGGCGGTGGAGTGGGCCCGGCGGAACATCGCCGCCCTGGGCTCCCGGGTGGAACTGCGGCCCGGCGACGCGGTCCGCTCGGACCAGCACCTGCTGGCCGACCTGGCCGGCGCGGTGGACATCGTGGTGGCCAACCCGCCCTACATCCCGCCGGACGCGGAGCCGACCGAGCCGGAGGTCCGCGACCACGACCCGGTGCTGTCGCTGTACGGGGGAGGGGACGACGGGCTGGCGGTCCCGCGCGGGGTGGTCGCGGCCGCGGCCGGGCTGCTGCGCCCGGGCGGTCTGCTGGTGATGGAGCACGCCGACGTCCAGGGGGCCGGGGGTCGCGCGCTGACCGCCCCACCGGAATGGACGCAGGTCGCCACGCAGCGTGATCTGGCGGGCCGGGATCGTGCTCTGGTGGCCCGGAGGGCTGGGTAGCGAGGCCGGAATGAGCGTTCCGGGCCCGGGTAGTGCCACACTCGGGGGGTGAGTGTGCGTTTCGACTGTGCCCTGGAGGTCCAGCGTTCGCGAGGGATCGCCAAAGCCGCGGACGTGGTGGCGGAAGGTGATCTCGTCGTTCTGCCGACCGACACCGTGTACGGCATCGGCTGCGACGCCTTCGACGCCGAGGCCGTTTCCGCGCTGCTGGCCGCCAAGGGCCGCGGCCGGGCCATGCCCCCGCCGGTGCTGGTGCCGCACGTCCGCACGCTGGACGGCATCGCGGCCGGCATCACCCCGGAGATCCGGGCGCTGGCCGAGGCCTTCTGGCCGGGCGCGCTGACCATCATCACCCGGGCGATGCCGACGCTGCGGTGGGACCTGGGCGAGACCAACGGCACCGTGGCGCTGCGGATGCCGCTGCACCCGGTGGCCCTGGAACTGCTCGAGCGCACCGGCCCGATGGCCGTCTCCAGCGCCAACCTGACCGGTCACCCCGCTGCGCAGACCTGCCAGGAGGCGCAGGACATGCTCGGCGACTCGGTGGCGGTCTACCTCGACGGCGGGCCCGCCGCGCTGGGCGTCGCCTCCACCATCATCGACTGCACCCGCGACCGGCCCCAGGTGGTCCGGCAGGGCGCGATCACACTGGAGGATCTGCGCTCGGTGGTCCCCACCGCGCTGGGTCTCGGGGAAACGGCGGAGCAGACCCAGTGAGGGGTTACCTCTTCGTCCTTCTCATCGCCGCGACGGTCACCTACCTGACCACTCCGGCGGTCCGGCGGATCGCCCGGCGGGTCGGAGCGGTCACCCCACTGCGCGAGCGGGACGTGCACACCGTGCCGATCCCGCGGCTGGGCGGGGCGGCGATCTACTTCGGCATCGCGGTGGCCATGCTCACCGCGTCCCGGGTGCCGTTCTTCGACGCGGTCTTCACCGGCCGCACGGCCTATGTGGTGCTGCTCTCGGCCGGCGCGGTCTGCCTGCTCGGGGTGTTCGACGACCTGTGGGAACTGGACGCGGTGACCAAGGCGGCCGGTCAGGCGCTGGCCGCCGGCATCATGGCCTGGCAGGGCATCCAGCTGGTCTCGCTGCCGATCTTCGGCACCTTCATCCCGTCCCGGATGCTGCTGATCCTGGTCACCGTCGTCGCGATCATGGTGACGATCAACGCGGTGAACTTCGTCGACGGCCTGGACGGCCTGGCCGCCGGCATGGTCGCGATCGCCGGCACCGCGTTCTTCGTCTACTCCTACCTGCTGGCCCGCGACTCCTCGCCGGGCGACTACGCCTCACTGGCGTCCGTCATCACCGCGGCGCTGGTCGGCTCCTGCCTCGGGTTCCTGCCGCACAACTTCAACCCGGCCCGGATCTTCATGGGTGACAGCGGCTCGATGCTGCTCGGTCTGCTGATGGCCACCTCCACGGTGGCGATCACCGGCACGGTCGAGCCGTCGACGCTGGAGGAGGCCCGGATCGTGCCGGCCTTCCTGCCCCTGGTGCTGCCGCTGGCGGTGCTCGCCCTGCCGCTGATGGACCTGCTGCTGGCCGTGGTCCGGCGCACCCGCGCAGGGAAGATGCCCTGGCAGCCGGACAAGCTGCACCTGCACCACCGGATGCTGAGCCTCGGCCACAGTCACGCCGGCGCGGTGCTGATCCTCTACTTCTGGACGGCGACGGTGGGCTTCGGCGTAGCCCTGTTCGCCCTCCCCATCTCCCCGCGCAAGTCCCTGCTGATCGGGGGCACGGCGGTGGTCTTCGCGCTGTTCCTGACCATCGGACCGCGGCGCTGGCGACAGATGGCAGCCAGCGCGGTCCCCGGCCACGGGAACCGGACCGCGACCGTCGTCATCCCGGCCGACCCGGCGCTGCCCCGGGCCGAACCGGCCGACCTCGCCGGGGCGGCGAAAACCGGGGCCCTCACCGAGGGTTCGCAGCCCGGCGGCGGTCCCGACCGGAGCGGAACAGGCGTGAACTCAGGAGTGACCGGATCATGAATTCCCCCCTGACCCAGGTCGCCGGACCGACCCGCGACCCTGTGCGCACGCTGTGGCTTGCAGCACTTCTGCCCGCCGTCGGCTGCGGCTTGATAACGATCGCCGGGTCGTTCGTCGCAGGTCAGGAGGAGGGTGTGTCGGCCGCCTCCGGGGCCGGCATCGCGATCCTCGCGCTGAGTGTCGCGCCGGTCCTGCACCTGATCTGCCGCAACCTGGACCCGGCCTTCTCCCTGGGCCTCGCCGTGATGGCATATTGCCTGGTCATCCTGGGAATGTGGGTCGCCTACGAGGTGCTCGGCGACACCGAGTGGTTGCGCGCCAAGTTCGCCGCGGCGGGCGTCCTCGCCGCTGGGATCGGCTGGGTCGCAGGTCATATGCGCGGAGCGCTCAAGCTTCGTCAGCCTCTGTACGAAGAGGCTGACAGGCCCGATTAACCCGTTCGGCCGGGTCGCCCTACGCCCTCAACCTGAGGGTCCGCTGGGCGCCGGAAGGGGGGTGCTCGCAAGACCGACGAACATCGCTGATAGTGTCAAGCCAGATGGATGACGAGTCGACCCTTCTGAGGGCACCCGCCATAGGTAAGGGCTGTCCACCGAAGGCCGTCGCCGGTCACGGTGTGTGATTGCCTGTGCCCGTCTTCCCGTACCACCCCCCGAATGTGATTGAAGGCCACGACCTCAACGGTCTGATGGCCTGCACCTCGCAAGGACCTACGTTTCAACGCACGCAACGACGCAGCACGAGTCTTGGAGGAGAGCGACCGTGATCTCCCTGGCGATCCCCCTGGCCGCCGGAGGCGACAGCTTCGAGGCCCCGGGCACCGCCGATTTCTGGCAGCCCCTGGTCGGGGACGGCGCTTTCGCGCTGACCCGGTCGATGGTGGTCTTCGCCGTTGTCGCCGTCGCGCTTTCCGTGGTTCTCATCCGCATGACGCGGAAGCTGCGGGTGGTGCCGAGCAAGGGGCAGTTCCTGCTCGAAGGCGTCTACGGCCTGGTCCGCAACGGCCTGGCCCGCGACATCATCGGCGCCGAGCACTTCAAGCCGTTCCTGCCGCTGACCTTCAGCCTGTTCATCGTCATCCTGACGAACAACCTGCTGGGTGTCTTCCCGATCGTCCAGTTCCCGACGCTGAGCCGACTCGGTTACGCCGTCGTCCTGACCGCGATCGTCTTCATCACCTACCACGCCGTCGGCATCCGTAAGCACGGGTTCGGCGGCTGGCTGAAGAGCTTCGTCCCGCCCGGTCTGCCCGGCTGGTTGATCGGTCCGATGTGGGTGCTGGAGTTCATCACCTTCGTGATCACCCGGCCGCTCACTCTGGCGCTGCGAGTCTTCGGCAACATGTTCGCCGGCCACCTGATGCTGCTGGTCTTCACCTTCGGTGGTCAGTACCTGCTGCTTCACACCTCCGGCGCCCTGCCGGTGGCAGGCGTGCTCTCCTTCATCTTCGCGGTCGGTCTCTACTTCTTCGAGATCCTGATCGAGTTCCTGCAGGCCTACATCTTCGTACTGCTGACCTGCGTGTACATCGCCGGTGCCGTCGCCGACGAGCACTGATCTTCCGCCGGTGCCCGTCACTGGACGAGCACTGACTAACGCCTGAAGTCGATTCAGGCTTAACCGAAAGGCAGGAAACTGCAATGGAAGGCAACATCGCGTTCCTGGGTTACGGCCTCGCCGCCATCGGCCCGGGTATCGGTATCGGCCTGATCTTCGCCGCCTACATCAATGGTGTGGCGCGTCAGCCGGAGTCCCGTTCCGTGCTGCAGACCATCGCCTTCACCGGCTTCGCCCTGACCGAGGCCCTGGCCCTGCTGGGTCTGGTCTTCGCGTTCATCTTCAAGTGATCGGCACCCTCCACATTCATGCAGGCTGAGCGAGAGAGAGGACTGGCGTGATGCACACGCTTCTCCTGGCCGCCGCAGAAGAGGGCGGTGAGGCCACCCAGGCCACCGGCTGGGGTACGAAGGTGCCGATCGTTCCGCATCCCGCGGAAGTCATCGTCGGCCTGGTCTTCTTCCTGATCCTCCTCTGGGCGATGACCAAGTACGTCGTCCCGCGGCTCGAGGCGATGTACGCCGAGCGCACTGCCGAGATCGAGGGCGGGATCGAGAAGGCGGCCCAGGCGCAGGCCGAGGCCGCCGCCGCGCTCGAGGAGTACAACAGCCAGTTGTCCGAGGCGCGTGCCGAGGCCGGCCGGATCCGCGAGGAGGCGCGCGCCCAGGGTGCGCAGATCGTCGCGGAGATGCGGGAGCAGGCCCAGGCCGAGGCGGCCCGGATCGTGTCCTCCGCCCAGGCGCAGATCACCGCCGAGCGGCAGCAGGCGGTGGTGCAGCTGCGGACCGAGGTCGGCACGCTGGCCACCGATCTGGCGTCGCGGATCGTCGGCGAGTCCCTGGAGGACTCGGCCCGGCAGTCCCGGGTGATCGACCGCTTCCTGGACGAGCTCGAGCAGGCCGACTCCGCGCCGGTGACGGGCCGGGTCTCCTGATGGTGGCCCAGGTGCGGATGCAGGGCCCGAGCCGGACGGCTCTGGCCGCCGGTCAGGACCGGCTGGAGATGCTCCTCAACTCCGTCGGTACCGACCCGGCCCGGCTGGCGGAGGACCTGTTCGGGATCACCGACCTGGTCGCCACCAACGGCGCCCTGCGCCGGGCCCTGACCGAGTCGTCGCGGACCCCCGAGTCGCGCGCCGGCCTGGCCACCCAGCTGTTCCGGGGCAAGGTCTCCGGCCCGGCCCTGGACCTGGTCTCCGGCCTGGTCCGGTCGCACTGGTCGGACTCCTCCGACCTGACCGAGGCCCTGGAGGGCCTGGCGGTCTCCGCCGAGCTCTACGGTGCCGAGCGCAACGAACGGCTCGACCAGGTGGAGGACGAGCTGTTCCGGTTCGGCCGCATGGTCGCCGCCGACGTGGCGCTGCGCGACGCGTTCGCGATCCGGACCCCTGGTTCGGACCGCAAGCGCCAGCTGGTCGACACCCTGCTCGCCCGCAAGGTCGCTCCGGAGACGCTGCGGCTGGCCGAGCAGGCGGCGACCTCCCCGCGGGGTCACCGGGTCGAGCAGGTCCTGGAGAAGTTCCTCGACGCGGCGGCTGCCCGCCGACGCCAGCTGGTGGCCGAGGTGGTCGCGGCGACGCCGCTCACCGAGGGCCAGCGGGCCCGGCTCAGCACCGCGCTGCGCCGGCTCTACGGGCGCGACATCCGGCTGAACCTGGACATCGACCCCGAGGTCATCGGCGGTCTGCGCATCATGGTGTCGGGCGAACTGATCGACAGCACGGTGCTCTCGCGGCTGAACACCGCAAAGCGGACCATCGCAGGCTGACCGCAGTGGCCGCACGACGCGTGCGGCCGCTGCGGCCCGCGATGAGAGACGCAACTGAACCTGGTAAGTAGCAAGAAATCCACCGCCCGGCTCACGCCGGACAACGACGAGAGAGCAGGGGATCCAGATGGCGGAGCTGACGATCCGTCCGGACGAGATCCGGGACGCGCTGGACGCCTTCGTACAGTCCTACGACCCGAGTGCGGCCAGCCGGGAAGAGGTCGGCACGATCTCCGAGGCGGCCGACGGCATCGCCCGGGTCGAGGGCCTGCCCGGCGCCATGGCCAACGAGCTGCTGCAGTTCGAGGACGGCACGCTCGGCCTGGCCCAGAACCTGGACGTCAACGAGATCGGCGTCGTCGTTCTCGGTGAGTTCAGTGGCCTGGAGGAGGGCCAGGAGGTCAAGCGGACCGGCGAGGTGCTGTCGGTGCCGGTCGGTGACAACTTCCTCGGTCGCGTGGTCGACCCGCTGGGCGTGCCGATCGACGGGCTCGGCGAGATCGAGGCCGAGACCCGCCGCCCGCTGGAACTCCAGGCGGCCGGCGTGATGCAGCGCAAGTCGGTGCACGAGCCGATGCAGACCGGGATCAAGGCGATCGACTCGCTGACCCCGATCGGCCGCGGCCAGCGCCAGCTGATCATCGGTGACCGCCAGACCGGCAAGACGGCGATCGCGATCGACACGATCATCAACCAGAAGGACAACTGGGCCAGCGGCGACCCGGACAAGCAGGTCCGCTGCATCTACGTGGCGATCGGCCAGAAGGGCTCGACGATCGCGTCGATCCGCGGCTCGCTCGAAGAGGCCGGCGCGCTGGAGTACACCACCATCGTCGCCGCCCCGGCGTCCGACCCGGCCGGCTTCAAGTACCTGGCCCCGTACACCGGCTCGGCCATCGGCCAGCACTGGATGTACGCCGGCAAGCACGTCCTGATCGTCTTCGACGACCTGTCCAAGCAGGCCGAGGCCTACCGCTCGGTGTCGCTGCTGCTGCGCCGCCCGCCGGGCCGCGAGGCCTACCCGGGTGACGTCTTCTACCTGCACTCCCGTCTGCTGGAGCGCTGCGCGAAGCTGTCCGACGAGCTCGGCCACGGCTCGATGACCGGTCTGCCGATCGTCGAGACCAAGGCCAACGACGTCTCGGCGTACATCCCGACCAACGTCATCTCGATCACCGACGGTCAGCTGTTCCTGCAGTCCGACCTGTTCAACGCCAACCAGCGCCCGGCGGTCGACGTCGGTATCTCGGTCTCCCGGGTCGGTGGCTCGGCGATGACCAAGGCGATGAAGGCGGTCACCGGTTCGCTGAAGATCGAGCTGGCGCAGTACCGGGCCCTGGAGGCGTTCGCGCTGTTCGCCTCCGACCTGGACGCCGCCTCGAAGCAGCAGCTGGCCCGTGGTCAGCGACTGATGGAGCTGTTCAAGCAGCCGCAGTACTCGCCGTACCCGACCGAGGAGCAGGTCGTCTCGATCTGGCTCGGCACCACCGGTCAGCTGGACCACGTGGAGGTCGGTGACGTCCGCCGGTTCGAGCAGGAGTTCCTCGACCACCTGCGCCGCAACACCGACGTGCTGACCACCATCGCGGAGACGCTGAAGTTCGGCGACGACACCGCGGCCAGCCTGGAGAAGGAGGCCGAGTCGTTCCGGCAGTACTTCCAGGCCGGGTCCGACGAGGGCCTGGTGTCCGCCGGTGACGAGTCGTACGAGGCGTCCGGCGACGAGGACATCTCGCAGGAGCAGATCGTCCGGCAGCGTCACTGACGTCACGGCGCGGATAAGGAGAGCTAAGCGATATGGCAGGCCAGCAGAGGGTCTACCGGGCCCGGATCCGGTCTACCGCGTCCCTGGAGAAGATCTTCCGGGCGATGGAACTCATCGCCTCGTCCCGGATCTCCAAGGCCCGGCAGGCCGTGGCTTCGTCGACGCCGTACGCCCGGGCGATCTCGCGCGCCGTCTCGGCGGTCGCGACCTACTCCGACGTGGACCACATCCTCACCACGGAGAAGGAAAACGTCCGCCGGGCCGCGATTCTGGTCGTCACGTCCGACCGCGGTATGGCGGGGGCCTACTCCTCGAACGCGATCAAGGCGAGCGAGCAGCTGCGGGAGCGGCTGGAGGGCGAGGGCAAGGAGGTCGTCACCTACGTCTCCGGACGTAAGGGCGTCGCCTTCCTGCGCTTCCGCAAGCGCGAGATCGCCGCGGAGTGGACCGGTTTCTCGGACGCCCCGCGCTACGAGAACGCCGAGGAGATCGGGGACACCCTGGTCGAGGCGTTCCTCAAGGACGAGAACGACGGCGGGGTCGACGAGATCCACATCGTCTACACCCGGTTCGTCAGCATGGTGAGTCAGGAGCCGGAGATCATCCGGCTGCTGCCCCTCGAGGTCGTCGAGGGCACCGAGCCGCCGGCCGAGGACGAGGTCCTGCCGCTCTACTCCTTCGAGCCGAACGCGTCGGACGTGCTCGACGCGCTGCTTCCGAAGTACGTGAACAGCCGGATCTTCAACGTGCTGCTGCAGGCGTCGGCCAGTGAGCTGGCCGCCCGCCAGCGGGCGATGAAGTCCGCCTCGGACAACGCCAAGGAACTGATCCGGACCTACACCCGGCTGGCCAACCAGGCCCGCCAGGCGGAGATCACCCAGGAGATCAGCGAGATCGTCGGCGGCGCCGACGCCCTCGCCGGCTGACCTTGCACGTGCCCGAGCCATCCGTCATGACAGAGAGAAGAGCGAAATGACCGCCACCGTCACCGAAACGGGTGCGACCAGCGGCCAGGCCGGCGTCGGCCGGGTGGCCCGGGTCATCGGCCCCGTCGTCGACATCGAGTTCCCCCAGGGCCAGCTGCCCGAGATGTACAACGCCCTGTACATCGACTACACGCTGAACGGCGGTGAGATCCGGCTCTGGCTGGAGGTCGCCCAGTTCATCGGGGACAGCCTGGTCCGGGCGATCGCGCTGAAGCCGACCGACGGCCTGGTCCGTGGCATGTCGGTGAGCGACAGCGGCTCGCCGATCAGCGTCCCGGTCGGGGACGTCACCAAGGGCCATGTGTTCAACGCCATCGGCGACGTGCTCAACCTGGAAGAGGGGGAGCGCTTCGAGGTCACCGAGCGCTGGCCGATCCACCGCAAGGCCCCGGCCTTCGACCAGCTCGAGTCCAAGACCGAGATGTTCCAGACCGGCATCAAGGTCATCGACCTGCTCACCCCGTACGTCCAGGGTGGGAAGATCGGCCTCTTCGGGGGTGCGGGCGTCGGCAAGACCGTCCTCATCCAGGAGATGATCGCCCGGGTCGCCCGCGACCACGGTGGTGTCTCGGTGTTCGCCGGGGTCGGCGAGCGCACCCGTGAGGGCAACGACCTGATCGTCGAGATGGAAGAGGCCGGCGTTCTCCCGAACACCGCGCTGGTCTTCGGCCAGATGGACGAGCCGCCGGGCACGCGTCTGCGGGTGGCCCTGTCCGCCCTGACGATGGCGGAGTACTTCCGCGACGTGCAGAGCCAGGACGTGCTGTTGTTCATCGACAACATCTTCCGGTTCACCCAGGCCGGTTCCGAGGTGTCGACCCTGCTGGGCCGCATGCCGTCGGCCGTGGGTTACCAGCCGAACCTGGCCGACGAGATGGGCCTCCTGCAGGAGCGCATCACCTCGACCCGGGGTCACTCGATCACCTCGATGCAGGCGATCTACGTGCCGGCCGACGACTACACCGACCCGGCCCCGGCGACCACGTTCGCGCACCTGGACGCGACCACCGAGCTCTCCCGCGAGATCGCGTCGATGGGTATCTACCCCGCCGTGGACCCGCTGACATCGACGTCGCGCATCCTGGACCCGCGGTACATCGCCGCGGACCACTACAACACCGCGGTGCGGGTCAAGCAGATCCTCCAGCGCAACAAGGAACTGCAGGACATCATCGCGATCCTGGGTGTCGACGAGCTGTCCGAAGAGGACAAGATCGTGGTCAACCGGGCCCGCCGGATCCAGCGGTTCCTGTCGCAGAACACCTACGTGGCGAAGCAGTTCACCGGCATCGAGGGTTCGACCGTCCCGGTCGACGAGACGGTGGACGCGTTCTCCCGGATCTGTGACGGCGAGTACGACCACGTCGCCGAGCAGGCCTTCTTCATGTGCGGTGGCCTGGACGACGTCGAGCGCAAGTGGGCCGAGATCCAGAAGCAGACCGGCGCCTGATCGGCCGCCGCTGTGCCGGGGACCGGCCCTCTACGGGCCGGTCCCCCCACCCCGGCTCACTGAGCCGATATTGTGTCGACAGGTTGAGGAACACGGAGGAACCGGCGTGACACTCCAGGTAGAACTGGTCAGTGCCGAGGCGAAGGTCTGGTCGGGCAGCGCCCGCATGGTGATCGCCCGCACGGTCGAGGGCGAGATCGGGGTGCTGACCGGTCACGAGCCGACCTTGGCGCTGCTCGCCCCGGGCCAGATCACGATCCGCGGCGAGGGCGGCGAATCAGTCATCGCCCAGGTCGAGGACGGTGGCTTCCTCTCCGTCGACCACGACCGGGTGACGGTGGTCGCCGATACAGCGACCCTCGCCTCCGGTTCGGCTCGCTGAGTCCAGGGCCCGGCCGTAGTTGGGAGAACTGGTCGCCCCGCTCGAGATTCTCGGCGCGCTCCTGGTCCTCTTCGGCTTGGTCCTCGCTCTCTTCATCCTCCGCCGGTACCTGCTGGCCCGGCGGGGGGCCACGTTCGACTGCTCGCTGAGACGCGAGCATCCGCGCCGCGCGAGCAGCTGGATCCTGGGCGTCGCGCGGTACGAGGAAGACCGGCTCGAGTGGTTCCGGATCTTCACCGTCAGCCCGCGGCCCAGCCGGGTGCTGACCCGGGCGCAGCTCCTCCTGATCGAATGGATCCAGCCCGACGAACAGGACGTGCACTCGATCCTGCCGGGCGCGGTGATCGTGCGCTGCAGCTACGGCCGCAACCATTCCGAAGTGCTGGAACTGGCCATGACCAGGTCGGACTACACCGGATTCGCCACTTGGCTGGAAGCCACGCCGCCCGGTGTGCAACCGTTCAGCGCCTGATTCCCCGGCTGATCGTGCTTCGCCCTGATCGATGAACCCGTACGGATGACCGTGCTGACCCGGTCGCCCACGCGCTCGACCCACCTGATCCGGCGTGGACGACCCGGTCTGCATGCTGTCCCGCAGCCGGGGATCTGGCCGCCTCATCCCGTGCGCACAGGATGTTCCCTCTCGGCGGCCGGACTTCCGGCCTTGGCTGAGTCGTAGGCTTCGGCGCCTCTCCTCGCCCTTAGTGATACCCCGTGTACCGTCCTTGAAACCCGTTCCGCCCCATTTCTTCCGGTGAACCGGGTGGTTCCACGGTCAACCATCCCCGCCGCACCGGTGATCATGGAGTTTCTCCTGGTGGATGACGGGGAGAAACTCCATGATCACGGGGGGACGAGGGTCAGGGGACGTTGATCGTGACGTCGCCGGAGCCGGTGTCGGCTTCGATCCGGTGGCTGTTGCTGCCGGTCGGAACCTCGATGTGCCGGTCGCCGCTGCCGGTGCTGCCACTGACGTCGTAACGCGTCCCGTCGTCGGGAACGGTCACCCGCACGTCCCCGGCGCCGGTCTTGACGGCCACCGTGCCCGGCGTGACCTGGAACGTGGCGCGGATGTCGCCGGAGCCGGTCCGGGCGGTCACCGCGTCGGTGGCGCCGGAGAAGTTGGCCCGGATGTCGCCGGACCCGGTCCGTAGATCGGCCTGGGACGAGGTCAGCGAATCGCTCTTGATGTCGCCGCTGCCGGTCTGGACGGTGAGGCCACCCGTGACCCCGCGGACGTAGATGTCTCCCGAGCCGGCCCGCAGCCGGGCTGCTTCGGTGGTGTCCATCAGCCATTGGTCGCCCGACTGGGTGTGCACGTCGACCGTGATGTCCGAGGGAACGACCAGCTGGAAGCTCACCGAGCAGTCGTCCAGGGTGACCCAGGAAGCCTCACAGGTGCCGGTCAGGTCCAGCGTCCCGTCCTTCACCGCCTTCGTGTAACCGGCCTTCCGGAAGCCGGAGCGGATGGTCGCGTCGACGTGCACGGGGGTGCCCGGCGCGTCGGCGTACACGCGGATGTCCCCGCTACCGACCTTCACCGTCAGCGCCTTCACCGGGTCGGTGACCGTAAACGACTCGGTCGAGACCCGGGTGGAGAACTGGCCGATCAGGCCCAGGGTGACGATCCCGATCAGGCCGACCCCGAGCACGGCCCCGGTCACCCGGACCGGCCCCAGCCACGGGCTCGGCCGGCGCGGCGGGGTACCGGGTGGGGCGCCGGCTTCCTGGACGGTCATCAGATCTCCTGAGCGGTGGAGTTGAGCCAGCGGAGGACGGCCAGCACCCGGCGGTGGTCCTGGGCGGCCGGAGGGAGGTCGAGCTTGCCGAAGATGCTGGAGACGTGTTTCTCCACCGCACCCTCGCCGATCACCAGGGCCGAGGCGATGGCGGTGTTGGAGCGTCCTTCGGCCATCAGCCCGAGCACCTCGCGCTCGCGTGGGGTGAGGCGGGCCAGCGGGTCCTTGCGGGTGGCCCGGCTGAACAACTGGGCCACCACTTCGGGGTCCAGGGCGGTGCCGCCCTCGGTGACCCGGCGCAGTGACTCGGCGAACTCGCTGACGTCGGCCACCCGGTCCTTCAGCAGGTAACCGATGCCCCGGGAGCGGGCGGCGAACAGCTCGGTCGCGTAGTTCTCCTCGACGTACTGGCTCAGCACCACCACTGCGATCTGCGGGTACTGGTGGCGCACCACCAGGGCCGCCCGCACCCCCTCGTCGGTGAAGGTCGGCGGCATCCGGACGTCCACGATCACCAGGTCGGGCCGATGCGCCTCGACCGCCTTCAGGAAGCTGTCGCCGTCCGGGCAGGCCTCGGCCACCTCGAACCCGGTCTCCGCGAGCAGCCGCATCAGGCCCTCCCTGAGCAGGACCGAATCCTCGGCCAGCACCACGCGAATGGTCACGACGAACTCCTGGGTTGCAGCGGAAGATGAATGGTGAGCACGGTCGGGCCCCCGGCCGGGGAGGACAGGTGCACGGCCCCGTCGATCGCGGCGACCCGGTCGGCCAGTCCCCGGAGACCGGTGCCGCCCTCCCCGGCGTCGCCGCCGGGCTGGGCGCCGCCGCGCCCGTCGTCCTCAATCTCGATTCTCAGCCACTCGCCGACCGCGCTGACCAGCACCCGGGCCCGGCTCGCGTGGGCGTGCTTGGCGATGTTGGTCAGCCCCTCGCTGACGCAGAAGTAGGCGATCGCCTCGACGGTCGGGGAAGGCCGGCTCGGCAGCACGGTCTGCACCGCGACCGGCACCGGGGCACTGGCCGCGAGCGCCGAGAGGGCGGCGTCGAGGCCGCGGTCGGTCAGGATCGGCGGGTGGATGCCCCGGGCGACCTGGCGCATCTCCACCACGGCCTCCTTGGCCGCGGTGTGCGCCTTGTCCATCAGCTCGCGGGCGGTCTCCGGATCCCGCTTCAGCCGCTCCCGGGCCAGGCCGAGGTCCATCGCGATCGCCACCAGCCGCTGCTGCGGACCGTCGTGCAGGTCGCGCTCGATCCGCTGGCGCTCGGCCTCGACCGAGTCCACGGTGGCGGCCCGGGTCCGGGTCAGCGTCTGCACCCGCTGGTTCAGCTGCTGCACCTGCTCGGAACTGGTGCGCCGGGTCAGCAGCAGCCGGGCCAGCAGCACATTGAGCGCGAGCAGCCCGGAGGCCAGCAGCGGGGTGATCAGCATGCCGAGCACGCCGATGAGGAAGATCAGCAGCAGCCACCACACCCCGGAGGTGATTCCGCCCCAGGGCCAGTACATCTCGTTGTCCGGCAGGATCCAGACGTAGAGCGGGGACGTCACCAGCGCCACCGTGACCGAGGCGGTGACCAGCGCGATCAGCCCGGCCACGAATCCCCAGACCGACTGGATCGCGACCCAGGCCATCGACCGCCACTGCCGGCCGCCGAGCAGGAACCGCCGCCAGCGGGGCTGCTGGGCCGCGGGGGCCGCCCCCATCCAGTCCAGCGGCACCCCGCTGACCGCCTCCAGCCGCAGCAGGTCCAGCCGGGCCAGGCCGATCGCGGTGGCCAGGACGACCAGGAGCGGCGGCAGGCCGATCCCGAAGACCGGGATCAGGACCACGGACACCACCAGGAAGACCGTGAGCAGCAGGTAGGGGATCGCCAGCAGCAGGTCCAGCGCGAGATGGCTGACGGCTAGCCAGTTTCGCGTCCACCAGGACATCCGCGGGGAAGGTAGCTCCAGCCGGGCCCATCGCTGTCGCACTGTCGTCTCCATCACCCCATCACCGTAAGGGCGATCATGCTCGGCCGGGCATCCCGGAGCCACCCCAGGAGGGGTGGGGATAACCCCACCCCCGATCGAGGGGGGCGCACCAATGATCGGGACGGCTCCCGCGACCACGCTTGGGCACCATGACGACAACGACTGACTCGGAACGTCACCGTCTGGTCCCACCGCCACTTCCACCGCGCCAGCCGCGATCGCTCGCCTCCTGGTGCGCCCGTCACCGGTGGAGCTCCCTGCTCGCCGCCCTGCTGGTGGTGGCGGCCGGCGTGGTTCTGCTCGGGGGCGGGCTGAACCTGACCAAGGATTCCGACCAGCTGGTGGGGGACTCCCGGCAGGCCGAGAAGCTCACCGAAGGAGCCGATTTCGGGGACCGTCCGGCCGAGCACCTGGTCGCCAGCGTTCGGAGGGGAACGCTGACCGACCAGCAGGTCGCCGGTTTCGGGCGAGAGGCCCGGCAGACCTACGGCGGGGTGGCCGGGGTGGCCGAGGTCGACCCGCCGATCCTCTCGCCCGACCGCACCACCGTGCTGGTGAACATCGAGCTGGCCGCGGCGACCGACGATGACGACGCGATCGAGGCCACCGCCAAGACGCTGCTGCCGCTCACCGACCGGTTCGCCGCCGCCCATCCGGACCTGCAGGTGGGGCAGACCGGTGAGGGCTCGCTGAACGCGGGGGTCGGCGAGCAGATCGACAAGGACTTCAAGCGGGCCGAACTGTTCAGCCTGCCGGTCACTCTGGCCATCCTGCTGCTGGCCTTCGGCTCGGTGGTGGCCGCCTTCGTGCCGGTGCTGCTGGGGATCGGCGCGGTGGTGACGGCGCTCGGGGTCACCGCCCTGATCTCGAAATCGTATGCGGTGGACGGAAACACCCAGAGCCTGGTGCTGCTGATCGGGCTGGCGGTCGGGGTGGACTACGCGTTGTTCGTGATCCGGCGCTCGCGACAGGAGCGGGCCCACGGGCTGCCGGTGCGGGAGACCATCCGGGTGGCGGGGGCCACCGCCGGGCGGGCGGTGATCATCTCCGGGGTAACCGTGGTCGTGTCGATGGCCGGCATGCTGGTCGCTGGAGGCATGTTCTCCTCGCTGGCGATCGGCGCGATGATCGTGGTGGCGGTCGCGGTGATCGCCTCGGCCACCGTGCTTCCGGCCATCCTGTCGTTGCTGGGAGACAGGATCGACCGGCTGCGGCTGCCGTTCATCGGCCGCCGGGTGGGGCGTGAGGCGCGGATCGACGGGCCGTGGGGACGGCTCGCGGGTGCGGTCACCCGGCGTCCGGTGATCTGGACCGTGGCCGCCGGTGGCCTCCTGATCGTCCTGGCGATCCCGGCCCTGGGCATGCGCACCTCGCTGCCCGGCGTCGAGTCCCTGCCGCAGGACCTGCCGCAGGTGCAGGCCACGGTGAAGCTGATCCAGGCGTTCCCGGAACAGGGTTCGACCATCGACGTGGTGGTCGGGGCCCCGGCGGACCGGGCCCAGGAGGTCAGGGCGGCGATGAAGGACGCCCGGACGGACGCCCAGGGTCTCAACGGGATTGCGAAGGGCTCGGTCTCGATTGAGACCTCGAAGGACAGCACCGTGACGGTGATGAAACTGCCGACCCCGTACGACGAATCGGACCACCGGACGGTGGACGCGGTGGCCGCGGTTCACGCCACCGTGGTCCCGGCCGTGCAGCAGGCGCTCGCCGATGTGCCCGGAGCCCAGGTCCACGTCGGTGGGGTGGCCGCGGGAACCGACCTGAGTTCCTGGATGGACAGCCGGCTGGTGCCGGTCGTCGGGTTCGTGCTGGTGCTGACCTTCGTGGTGATGGTGCTGTCGTTCGGCTCGGTCTGGCTGGCCCTGGCCACCGTGCTGCTGAACCTGCTCTCGGTCGGGGCCGGCTACGGGGTGATGACCTCGATCTTCCAGAACACCTGGGCCGAGGGGATTCTCGACTTCACCTCGATCGGGACCATTGCCGCCTGGCTGCCGCTGCTGATGTTCGTGATCCTGTTCGGGCTGTCGATGGACTACCACGTGTTCGTGGTCTCCCGGGTGCGGGAGGCCTGGCGGTCCGGGCTGGCGCCGCGGGCGGCGGTGCAGCTCGGGGTGGCCCGCAGCGCCGGCACGGTGACCAGCGCGGCCGCGGTGATGGTGGCGGTGTTCGCGATCTTCGCCACGATGTCGGTGCTGGAGATGAAGCAGCTCGGGGTCGGCCTGGCCACGGCGGTGCTGATCGATGCGACGGTGGTCCGGGGGATCCTGCTGCCGGCCGTGCTGGCGGCGCTGGGGGAGCGGGCCCACCGTAAGCCCCGCTGGGTTCCCGCCCTGCACGACTGAGCCGCACGTAACAGCGTCCCTCATTATCCGAAACGATGATGAGGGACGCTGTTTTAGTCGCGTTCGCCGCCCGGTACCCACAGAACATCGCCCCCGGCGTCCTGATTCGCCACCCGGCAGAGGATGAAGAGCAGGTCGCTCAGCCGGTTCAGGTATTTCGCGGTCAGCGGGTTCACACCGCCGTCGGCCGAGGAACCGTGAGCCTCCAGCGCCGCCCAGACCGCCCGCTCGGCCCGCCGCGTGACGGTGCGGGCCACGTGCAGGTAGGCCGCGGTGGGCGTGCCGCCCGGCAGGATGAACGAGCGCAGCGCGGGGAGCGGGGCGTTCCATTCGTCGCAGGCCGCCTCGAGGCGGTCGACGTACTCCGCAGTCACCCGCAGCGGCTCGTGCTTCGGCGGCGTGCTGGTCAGCGGCACGCACAGGTCCGAGCCCACGTCGAACAGGTCGTTCTGCACCCGCTGCAGCAGCTTCACCAGCTGGGGATCCGGGTTCCCGGCGGCCAGCGCCACGCCGATCGCACTGTTCGCCTCGTCGCAGTCGGCATAGGCGATCAGCCGCGGATCGTTCTTCGAGGTCCGGCTGAAATCGCCGAGCCCGGTCGTGCCGTCGTCGCCGGTCCGCGTGTAGATCCGCGTCAGGTTCACCATCGTCCCAGCCTACGAGTCCGGACTTGACTGTAACGGATCGACTACGCAGAGCGATAGACGGTGGGGCTCCGTACCAGTGCGTACCACGACGCACTGGCGATGACCCCTGCCCGGATGTCGGCCGCCACCGAGGATTGAGCAATACGATGCCGTCCCGTGGAAGCCTTCCGGATCGTTGGTGGTGCGCCGCTCCAGGGCGGCGTGCGCGTCGCAGGCGCGAAGAACAGCGTGCTCAAGCTGATGTCGGCCGCGTTGCTGGCCGAGGGGACGACGACGCTGTCGGACGTGCCCGACATCCTCGACGTCCGGATCATGGTCAAGCTGCTGACCAGACTCGGCTGCGGCGTGGACTACGTCGACGGCAGCGGCATGCTCTCGATCACCACGCCGGAGATGCCCGGCCACAAGGCCGACTACGACCTGGTCCGGGCCATGCGCGCCTCGATCAGCGTGCTCGGCCCGCTGCTGACCCGGTGCGGGGCCGCCCAGGTGGCGCTGCCCGGGGGTGACGCGATCGGCTCCCGCGGCCTGGACATGCACGTCTCCGGCCTGGAGGAACTGGGTGCGCGGATCAAGGTCGAGCACGGGTTCCTGGTCGCCGAGGCGCCGGCCGGGCTGCACGGGGCGGACATCCGGCTGGACTTCCCGAGCGTCGGGGCCACCGAGAACCTGCTGATGGCGGCCGTCCTGGCGAACGGGCGCACGGTGCTGGACAACGTGGCCCGCGAGCCCGAGGTGGTCGACCTGTGCCGGATGCTGCGGCGGATGGGCGCCAAGATCGACGGGGTGGCCAGCTCCACCCTGGAGATCATCGGTGTGGACAGCCTCGCGCCGGTCGAGCACCGGGTGGTGCCGGACCGGATCGTGGCCGGTACCTGGGCCTTCGCCGCGGCGATCACCGGGGGCGACGTGATCGTGCACAACGGCGAGCCGGGGCACCTGGAGCTGGTGATCGACAAGCTGGTGGACGCGGGGGCCGAGGTGATCACGCTGGCCGACGGTTTCCGGGTGAAGGGCCCGGAGCGGCCGAAGGCGGTGGATGTCGCCACGCTGCCCTACCCCGGCTTCCCGACCGACCTCCAGCCGTTCATGGTCACCCTCTGCGCGGTCTCCCAGGGCGCCGCGATGATCACCGAGAACCTGTTCGAGGCCCGGTTCCGGTTCGTCCAGGAGATCGCCCGGCTCGGCGCCCACGTGCGGATGGACGGGCACCACGCCTTCGTCCGGGGGGTGCCCAAGCTGTCCGGCGCGCCGGTCGAGGCCAGCGACATCCGGGCCGGGGCCGCGCTGGTCCTGGCCGGTCTGGTGGCCGAGGGCGAGACGATCGTCTACGAGGCGGGGCACGTGGACCGCGGGTACGACCGCTTCGATCACGCGCTGCGCACGCTGGGCGCGGACGTGCGGCGGTTCGAGGTCTCCGAGGAACGCTAGAGGGTGGTGGACGGGGGTTGCGGCCCGGCGAGGATGGTGCGGGCGATCTTCTCGTCCTGCTCGAACACCATCAGCCGGGGCCCGTCGGTGGTCTGCACCAGCTTTCCGCGTACCCGGTTCGCCTCCAGCCGCAGGCGCAGCTGCTCGCCCTCGATCATCGTGGCCGGCGAGGCGATCGGCACGAAGAGCCCGTACTCGCCCTCGCCGCCGACCCGGGGCCGACGGGCGACGACCGATTTACCCGAGCTGAACGTCCATCGCAGGAACAGCACCATCACGCCGAAGCCGAGGACCACGACGAGGAACGACAGAAGGTAGTCGGTGCCGTTCCCGTACAACATGCGTCCAGTGTCCTCGCTCTTACCGGGAACTTGCCACCGGCTTAAGCCGGTCTTTCCACCTTGCGGGAAGAATGAACCCTGGTAAAAGGGCGGGTCGCACCTGTCCTGCGAGCGGCTTCCGTGTCACAGTAGATGAACGCTCTGTGACCGCTGATGTTCGGCGGCGGTGCGGGCGGGTGACTTCGGGGGGCACGGGATGGACAACGGCACGAGACTGACGGTCGAGGTGGTGGCCCCGGGTGCGCGGCTGCGCCTGGCCGGGCGCCTGGACGCGCGATCGGTCTCGGCCACCCGGACCGTCCTGCACGAGGCCGTCGACGCCGGCGAGGGTGAGCTGGTGATCGAGATGAACGAGCTGGAGATCTGGGACGGCGCGGGGCTGGGCGTCCTGGTCGGGACCGGCCGCCGGGCCCGGCAGGCCGGCCGGCAGCTGGTGCTCACCGGGGTCCAGGCCCGCGAGCTGCGGCTGCTCCGGGTGGCCCGGGTGACCTGGACGTCCTCGGTCCGGCCGGCCGCTCTGGTCTGCTGAACCCCGCGGCCGATCGGCTGCGGTGAGTTCTCACGGTGACACCGTGAGATGATCCCCGGGTGCCCCTGGCGATCCAACTCGTCATCATCCTGGCGATCGCCGCCGGAACCGCCGGTCTCGCGAACCGCTTCGCCCTCTCGGCGCCGCTGCTCCTGACCGCCTTCGGACTGATCCTGTCGTTCGTCCCCGGGATGCCCACCCCTGCCCTGGAGCCGGACCTGGTCCTCGAGGGCCTGCTGCCCCCGTTGCTCTACGCCACCGCGGTCCGCACGCCCTGGGTCGACCTGCGCCGCAACCGCCGGTCGATCGGGATGCTGTCGGTCGTCCTGGTCCTGATCACCGCCCTGGCCGTGGCCGTGGTGGTCCAGCTGGTGCTGCCGGACGTGTCGTTCGCGGTCGCCCTGGCCCTGGGCGCGGTGGTCGCCCCGCCGGACGCGGTGGCGGCCAGTGCCGTGGCCCGGGCGGTGCGGATGCCCCGGCAGGTGGTCAGCCTGCTCGAGGGCGAGAGCCTGCTGAACGACGCGACCGCGCTGGTCACCCTGCGCACCGCGATCGCCGCGATCTCCGGTTCGGTCGGCATCCTCTCCACCGGTCTGGACTTCGTCTGGGCGGTGGCGGGCGGGATCCTGGTCGGCTGGCTGCTGGCCGAGGCGGTCTCGTTCCTGCGCCGCAAGGTCGAGGACCCGGTGCTGGACACCTCGGTCTCGCTGATCGTGCCGTTCTGCGCCTACCTGATCGCCGAGGAGGTGCAGGGCTCCGGAGTGATCGCGGTGGTGGTCGCCGGGCTGGTGCTCGGTCACCGGTCCACCGAGATCCAGTCGGCGATGTCCCGGGTCACCGAGCGGGTGATCTGGCGGACCGTCCAGTTCCTGCTCGAGAGCGTGGTCTTCCTGCTGATCGGCCTGCAGCTGCAGGATCTGGTCACCGACGCCCTGGACGACGCGCAGACCGCGAACGGCGACGTGCTGGTGCTCTGTGCCGCCGTCCTGGTCACGGTGATCGTGGTGCGGGGGCTCTGGGTCTTCCCGGCCACCTACGTCCCGCGCTGGCTGGTCGGGCGGGTGCGCCGCAACGAGCCCCGGCCCCCGGCCCGGGGCGTCTTCCTGGTCGGCTGGGCCGGGATGCGCGGGGTGGTCACCCTGGCCGCGGCGCTGACCATTCCGGAGGAGGCGCCCGGCCGGCCCGCGCTGATCGTCGCCGCCTTCACCGTGGTGGCCGGCACCCTGCTGATCCAGGGCACCACCCTGCCCTGGCTGGTCCGCCGGCTGCGGGTGGCCGGCCCGGACCCGGCCCAGGACGCGTTGCAGGAGGCGCTGCTGCAGCAGCAGGCGGCCGAGGCCGGGCTGCAACGGCTGAACACGGCCAAGGAGCCGAAGGACGCGCCGCACGTGGTGGAGTCGCTGCAGGACTGGGGGGAGCGGGTGGCGAACGCGGCCTGGGAACGCCTGGGCTCGACCGACGCCGAACGCGAGACCCCGGCCGCCACGTTCCACCGGCTGCGGGTGGCGATGCTGGAGGCCGAGCGCCGGGTGGTCGCCCAGGTCCGCAACGACGGCTCGGTGCCGCACGACCTGGTCGAGCGGGTCCTGGAGCGGATCGACCAGGAGGAGGCGATGCTCGACGGCTTCTCCACCGGCACCGGTCCGTCCGCCACCGAGCGCTCCGAACAGCTCACCGCCGTCCGTGTGGGAGCCTGCGAGCATCTGCGGGACAGCCCGCTGACGATCGCCCCCTCCTCCCGCCCGGACGCCTGCCCGGACTGCCTGGCGATGGGTGAGCACAGCTGGGTGCACCTGCGGATGTGCCTGTCCTGTGGGCACGTCGGCTGCTGCGACTCCTCGCCGAACCGGCATTCGGAGAAGCATTTCCAGGCCACCGGCCATCCGGTGATGCGGAGCGTCGAACTGGGTGAGTCGTGGCGTTGGTGTTTCACCGACGGTGAACTCGGATGATCAGTGAAGACGCTGAACTCGGGTGATCAGTGAGGACGCTGAACTCGGGTAACGCGCCCGGCACCCGGCTTTGCGCCGGGTGCCGGGCTTCTCAGTTCCGGATCAGCAGGGGCCGAGGTCCTTCCACTGAGCGGTGAGACCGGGCTCGGAGCCCTGCGTCCACCAGTTCGCCGACCAGAGATGACCGTTGTGCTTGGCCTTGTCGCCGGCGAGATAGACCTGCGACCAGCTCCATTCGGCCGCCGTGCTGCAGTTGGCGGGACCGGTCGGGGGCGTGGTCGGCGGGGTCGTGGTGGGGGTCACCGGCGGAGTGGTCGGGGTGACCGGCGGTGAGGTCGGGTCGGTCGGCGGGTTCGTGCAGGTGCCGGTGCCGACCGTGTCCTGGAACGTGCTGCCCGCGCTGCGGTATCCGGCGGCGGCCGAGTTCACCTGCGCCGGAGTCTGAACCGTGTCCTTGTTGTAGTAGAACCAGTCGACCTGCTCCTGGTACACGCTGTTCCCGCTGGTGTGCCCGGCGGTGTCGATGAACCACAGGTTGAAGTTGACCGACATGTTCGCCCGCGGCCAGACCGGGAAGGTGCCGGTCGCGTCGTCGTACGTCTGGTCGCCGACCAGGGTGCCGTCGATGTAGTACTTCACGTGCTGGGCGGAGACGGTGGCCATCACGTTGTGCCAGCCGGCCAGGCTGGCGTTCTGCGAGTCGTGCGCGTTGTGGGCCACCCAGGGGTCGTCCTGGTAGCCGTTCCAGCTGGTCTGGTAGTTGATCGGGCCCTGCTCGCCCCAGCCGCCGTTCGGCAGGTACTCGGAGAAGTCCAGCTCCGAGTAGTCCGGGTCGAAGGTCTGCTTCTGCGCCGGGCCGATCGCGAAGAACGTCTCGTTGACGTGGTCGCCGTCGGTCCCGGACGACGGGGTGTCGCTGAACTTGATCCGCGCGGCGTACGTCCCGTCCTTGAACTTCTGCGCGGTGGTGAGGAACTCGGACTGGACGGTGCCCGCCGCGGTGCCGTCGGTGCTGCTCTGCAGCTGGGCCACCTTCTGCCCGTCGACGGTCGGGAAGGTGATGTTCTGCGGCTTCCAGGTGGCGCCGGCCACGCCCGGGCCGCCGGAGTTGCTGCGCGCCGTCCAGCCGTGCCCGGTGAACGCCGTGTCGGTGGAGGAGGAGTAGGCGAAGTCGTCGTACAGGACCCCGCAGGTGGCCGCGGCCGAACTGGCCGTCTCGGCGGCGTTGGCCGCGCCGCCGGTGACGGTGGCCAGGACGCCGCCGGTCAGCAGGAGCCCGGCGCCGATCGCCGCGGCGGTGAGCTTGGTGGGTCTTTTGGACATGAGCGATCTCCTTCAGGGGGAGGGATCACGGATGTGAAGAAAACGGTCATCAGGGCATGATCCGTGTCAGAACAGTGAGCTAACCACTGGTATTTGTCAAGGGTCTTCACTTTTTGCCCCGGACGTTGATCTTGCAGTTCAAGGGCGTGTGAAGCGGGCTTTACCAAAGGTAAATTCTGCTGGGTAGGCAATGATGGTCGCGGAGGTGTCACGATGAAACGAATCTGGGTCCGCGACCAGCTGCGGCAGCTCGTCGCCGACCTGCCGCCCGGCTCGGTGATCCCCTCCGAGCGGGAGCTCAGCGAGCAGTTCGGCGTCTCCCGCCCCACCCTCCGGGCCGCCGTGGAGGAGCTCGCGGGCGACGGCCTGCTGATCCGCCATCAAGGCCGCGGCACCTTCACCCCGCACCGCCCGGTCTCCCAGCCCCTGGCCGGCCACCTCGCCGTGCCCCCGGCCGACGGCACCTGGTCGAGCCGGGTCGAGGAGTTCGACGTCACCCCGGCGGGCCCGAGACTCGGCGCCCGGCTGCGGATCTCACCGGCTGAGGACGTCCTGACCGTGACCCGGCTGCGGATCACCGACGACCAGCCCATGGCGATCGAGCACCTCAGCCTGATCGCCGCCCTGGTGCCCGGCATCGCCCCGGCCGACTTCGAGTCCGGCTCCCTCTACCACCTGCTGCGCCACCGCTACGCGATCGCCGTCTCCGACGCCGTGCAGACCACCGAGGCCACCGTCACCGACGCCACCGAGTCCGCCCTGCTCGAGGTCCCCGTCCACGCCCCGGCCCTGCTCTTCGAGCGGACCACGAAAGACGTCACCGGCCGGGTGGTCGAGTACACCCGCTCCATCTACCGCGGCGACCGCTACCGAATCACCGCCAACCTCCACTTCGACGAATCCAGCGGCTAGCCCCACCCCCGCCGCCCCACCCCCGCGCCCACGCCCTGCCGTGATCATGGACTTCTTCCCCCGTGATCATGGACTTCTTTCCCCGTGATGATGGAGTTTTCATTCAAGACGGCGGAATCTGGCGCTCACCAAACTCGCCGCCGGATCTTCGGCTCCAGCCCGAGCAGTTCCCCGATGCCGCGCTCCAGACCGAGACTCAGGCCCAGAACCTCGCCCCGCCCGACCCCGATCACCTGCCATCCGAATCGGGTTCTCAGATCTTCGCGACGACGCACGTCGGCGGCCAGAGCGCTTCTCCCGCTGTGAAATTCCTCGCCGTCGTACTCCACGCCGAGACGGAGCCGGGGCCAGCCCAGATCCAGACGGTAAAGGGTCTTGCCGTGCCTGTCGCGGATCGGGACCTGCAGTTCGGGAGCCGGGAATCCGGCGTCCAGAATTCGTAACCGCAGCCAGCTTTCGCCATAGGACTCGGCCCGCGGATCAACAACCGCGGTGAGATTACGCGCCCGGTGGACGTTTCTCTCGCCGGATGAGCGCAGGAGGACGTCGAAGATCTGCCGCTTGTTCACGTACTTGTTGCGGACCAGCTGGTCGACGCAGGCCAGAGCCATTGGGGGAGTAACCCACCGAAGCAGATCCGCGGCGGTGCGGGCCGGGGTGGTACAGCGTAGTCCGTCTGTCTCAACGATGTCGTCCGGCGGGATCTCGGCCTGATAGCAGCGGATGCCCTGAATCTGGCTGGGGTTACGGCTGCGGGGGACGATGCATTCGATCGGCACCGCATCGGCGGACTCGGACGGTGATCTAGCGTCTTCGCCCAAGAGCCAGGCGCTGGTCCGCCGGGCGATGACCGAGTCGGGGACCGCCTTCATGACTTCATGGGCCCGTTCCAGAACCTCGGAAGGACGATCGTGAAGTCGGTACAGGCCTCGTATCCCGTGGACGAGGAGTCCGGAGCCGAGCAGGCGGGCCAGGCGGGAAGGCCCGACGCCGGCTTCCTGGGCTTCGTGGGCGGTGAAGGCCTGTCCGTCGAAACGGTTCTCGAGCTCCTGGCACCAGGCCAGATTGCTCCGGGAGGGGTGGGTCGTCGGTTTCATGGCTCGACGATGCCGCGATTGCGGATCGGGTGTTCTTCGTTGTCCACAGGCCTGGACCTGTGGATAACCTTCCATGATCACGGGGGAAGAAGTCCATGATCACGGGGAGTTTTGTGGGGGTAGAGGTTTGAGGACGGCGCCGGGCTCCTCACGGCCCGGCGCCGTCCACCCCCGAATCCTCGATTACTAGGCCAAGCCAACCGTCTTGGGCTTGTAACCGGGGAAGATGTCGGTCGTCGAGTCCACCCCGACGCGGTTCTTCAGCACCTCGGAGACGATCGATCGGTAGTCGGTGGTGCCGGCCAGGTCGCCGTCCACCAGGTTGGCCGCGGCCAGGCCGGGCCAGCGGCCGTGCACGCCCTTCTTCAGGCCGCCGCCGAGGGCCAGCACCACGTTGCCGTGGCCGTGGTCCAGCCCGCCGGAGCCGTTCTCCTCCAGCCGGCGGCCGAACTCGCTGAGGGTGATCAGCGTGGTCCGGTTCAGCGCGTCGGTGCCGAGCTCGGCGGCGAACGCGGCCATCGCCTTGCTCATCTCCTGCAGCTGGTTGAACATCCAGCCGCTGGCGGCGTTTCCGAGGTTGACGTGCATGTCCCAGTTGCCGTAGTCGACCGTCGCCACCCGCAGCCCGACGTTGGCCTTGATCAGCCGGGCCACGTCGTGCAGGGCGTTGCCCAGGCCGGTCTCCGGGTAGCCGAGCTCCTTGGCGGTCTTGCCGGCCGCCTTGTTCACCTTGGTCATCTTGTCCACGGCCCCGAGCGCGTTCGTGATCGGCGCCTTGATCTCGGGGGAGGCGCCGGTGTGCAGCGTCTTCATCGCCGAGCGCCAGCGGCTCAGCGGCACCAGGTCCTCGCCGACCGAGAGCTTCACCCCGGCGATCGAGTTCATCGCGAACTTGGCGTTCGGGCCGATCATCGAGTCCGGCAGCGCGCCCGAGCCGACCTGGGTGCCGGAGAAGCCGCCCGGGTCGCCGAGCCGGCCCAGCGTGCGGTCGATCCAGCCGGTGCGCAGGCTGGCGTTCGGGGCGGCCCGCTCCATCTCGGCCATCGCCTCGAAGTGCGAGCGGGTCGGGTCGGCCTGGCCGACCGCGTGCACGGCGGCCATCGTGCCGTTGTCGAACAGCTTGAACACCGGCTCCATGGCCGGGTGTAGGCCGAACATCGAGTCCAGCTTCTTGGCCTGCGAGGCGTTGACCTTGATGCCCGGGCGGGCCTTGGCGTAGGCCGGGTCGCCGAGCGGCACGACGGCGGAGAGGCCGTCGAAGCCGCCGCGCAGCGAGAGCACGACCAGGGTGCCGGTGCCGGCCGGGGCACCGAAGGCCAGGGTGGCGCCGGACAAGGTGGTGGCCGTGGTCAGGCCGCCGACCGCGGCCATCCGGAACAGGGTGCGCCGGGACACGCCCCGGTTCTCCGGGCAGCCACAGTCGAGCATCTGCTCCGGGGTCTGCGGGATCATCGTCGTCATCAGGTGAAAACCGTTCTGTCTCAGAGATGTCTCAGACGGAGAGGTGGGCCGGGGCGGACAGGAACAGCGTCGCGGTGAGCGCGATCGTCTCGTGCTGCTCCCAGGAGCCGGCCGTGAACTTCGTGGGCAGCTTGGTGCCCGCCAGCAGCTTCACCGCGGCCGCGCGCTCGCGCTTGCCGGGGTTGCGGCCGAAGATCTTCTTCCCGACCGCGGTGATCACCGCGGTGCGGGTGGTCGGCTTCGTGCTCAGCAGCTTCTCCGGGCCGGGCAGGCCCATCTTGGTCGGCCACCAGCCGTGCACCATCGCGGTGGTCGAGTTGAACACCTGGAGCGCGGAGGCGGGGGACTGCCAGGACTCGGCCTTGTCGGAGTAGCCGTTCGGCATCGACCAGCCCAGCGGGCCGTGACCGGCGTCCTTGATGATGTAGTACATGTCCATCAGGGCCTTGCTGTTGGCCCCGTTCTTCACCCCGATCGCCCGGGCGCTGGCCACCATCTGCTCCATCGGGCGGCGGATCTTCTCCCCGCTGGAGGCGGCGAACTCGGGGGAGGAGAACAGCGCGCGCAGCACCGGCACGATCGCCGTGTCGTTCTTCGTGTAGACCTTGGCCAGCTTGGTCACCAGCGACTTCGGCGGGTTGTCGGAGACGAAGTGGGTGGCCAGCTTGGTCGCGATGTTGCGCGCCGTCTTCGGGTGGTGGGCCAGGTACAGCAGGTACTTGCGCTGTGCGCTGGGGCCTTTGGCGGCGTCCGCGTTGGCGATGTTGAAGCCGAAGGCCTTGACCCGGCCGGTGTGGTGCCGGTTCGGGTCGTAGGCGCGCTTGCCGTCCCAGAACGTCCAGCCGGTCAGCAGCAGGGCCGAGCGCTGGATGTCCTTCTCGGTGTAGCCGCCGTTCACCCCGACCGTGTGCAGCTCCAGCACCTCACGGGCGTAGTTCTCGTTCGGCGCGTCCTTGGTCGAGTTGGTGCCGTCCAGGAACGTCAGCATCGACGGGTGGAACGCGCTGGCCAGCAGCATGTCGTCGAACGAGCCGAGGGCGTTCTTACGGATCACGTCGATCTGGAAGCGGTGCCGGGTGTCCCAGACGTCGCCGCTGGGGCAGGCGATGTTCAGGTGGTTGGACCAGAAGTCCACCATCACCTCGTACAGCTCCCGGCTGGAGAACATCGCGCGGCCGAGGTGATGGGCGCTGACGTCCATCATCACGTCCCAGGCGCCGACCTTCAGGTGGCTGCGGGCCTGCGCGATGCTCCACTTCAGGTCCGGGAACTGGGCGTCCACGGCCTGACCCTTCGGGTCCTTGATCTTCGCCGGGTGCAGCTGGCGCTCCAGCCAGGCGGCCGGGCCGAGCCGGTCGATCGACCGGTCGGAGACCGGGGTGCGCCCGTAGGTCGCGCGGCCGATCAGCAGGTCCGGGTCGACCTTGATCTTCTTCACCGCGGCGGCGGCCATCGTGCCCGAGGAGCCGGCCGTGCCCGCCGCCCCGACCGAGGTCTTGGCGGAGGTGCCAGCGGCAGCAGCTGCTTTGGACGAACCGCTGGCGGCTGCTACCCCGGCCGAGGAACCCATGACCGAGGCGCCCTTGACCGCCGTGTTCTCGGTGGAGAGAACGGCCGATGCTGCTTCTGTGCCACCCCCGCCGCCACCGTGCAGCAACAGGTAGCCGGTTCCGCCGGCCGCGGCCACCGCGGTGGCGCCGCTGACCAGCATGCTGCGACGGGAGATCCCGCTGCTGAACGCGGAGCTGCTCGCGCGCCGGCTGCGGGTGCGCAGCGCGGATGATTCCTGATGCGGGTCTACGGAACCATTACTGATTCCGCGGCCGCCGCTCGACCCAGTGTTGTCACCGGCCGGCGGAAAGCCTTCTGCCATCCGTCTGATCCTCCCGGAACCGTCGCCCCCGAGGCGAGGCATCGTATGAAGTCGGACGGAACCTACAAGTTTCCTGTGGATGCGGGCAACCATTCCGTCGGCAACCCCGCGACCTGCGGGTTCGCCGGGAAACCGGCCGGTGAGGGCGGAATCTCGAGGGGAGTAAAACGAGCGTCAAGAGGCACTCAACAGACGCCGCGAAGCTTTCGCCAACCCTTCAGCAGCCTTAAATCGGGTTAAGCGAGGGGGGTATTTCCCCCGGGTTTACCGGGTAGTGAGGGGGCAAAAAATAAATTTGGGGACGCCGTCCGCGAGGGCGATGAAAATGCATTCAGCGATCAATTAGTGACGCTCGGCAGCGGCATTGCTCCGGACGCGGAGGAACGTCGCCACGGCTTCGTCCCCGGCTTGTCGGGCCAGGTCGACCGCCTTGGCGTAGGCCCCGGAGGCGTCCTGCCCGGCCCGGGCCAGCAGATCGGCGCGAGCCGCCCAGTACGGCTGAAAACTTTCGGCGGCTTCCGGCAGCGCGGCCAGTCCCGCCGTAGGTCCGTGCAATTGGCCGATGACCACCGCTGCTGCCACGCGTGCCCCCAGGCCCGGAGCCACGGTGAGCAGAGCGGTGTAAAGCGTGTTCAGAGCGGCCCAGTCGGTGACTCCGGTGCGGCGCCGATCTACGTGCACGGCCTGGATGGCGGCCTCCAGTTGAAACCGGCCCAGCGGTCCCCGGGACTGAGCTCGTCGAAGGTAAGCCTCACCCTCGGCGATGAGCCGCTCGTCCCACTCGGCCGGATCCTGTTCTGCCAGAGGCACAAACACCTCACGCGGCGGCCGGGCCAGCGCGAGCGTAGTGAGCGCCGCCAACCCCCAAGCCTCCGCCTCATCCCCCAGCAGCACCGCCAACGTCACGGCCAAGTACTGCGCTTCCCCCGCCAGAGACTCCGGCCCGCCCCGCCAATCGATCGCCGCGCAACCGTAGACGGCCTCCAGCACAGCCGGGAGCCGCTCCGCCATCGCCCGCCGATCCGGCACCGCAAAGGGGATCCGTGCGTCCTTAATCCGCCTCTTGGCCCGGACCAGCCGCTGCGCCATCGCCGGGGCCGGCACCGCGAACGCCCGGGCAATCTGCTGAGCGTCGAAACCCAGGGCCGCCTGCAGCATGAGAGGAGTGCGCACACCCTGGTCGATCGCCGGGTGCGCGCACACGAAGAGCAGCTCCAGGCGGCGCTCGCCGATGGCCAGGGGATCGTGCTCGGCCAGCGGATCGACCACGACGTCCCCCTCCTCGATCACCGTGGTGGTCCGCGCCGCCGCCGACTTCCAGACATCCCTCTGCCGGTTCCGCGCCACCGTGAGCAGCCAGCCCTCGGGGTTCTCCGGCACTCCGCCCGACGGCCAGCGCCGTAGGGCCTCCTCGAACGCCCCGGAAAGCGCGTCCTCGGCCAGCGCCAGATCGCCGGTCGGCGCCGCGAGCAGCGCGACCAGCCGGCCGTACGAAGCCCGGGCCGCGCGCTCAGCGGCGGCCCGGGCCTCGGCGGCGCTCACTGATTGGGCGTCCAGACCCCGTCGACCGTGTAGGTGGAACCGGGCCGGATCTCCACCACTCCCCAGTTCACCGCGGGGACCTCGCGGGCCCAGGCGAGCGCCGCGTCCAAGTCGTCGACGTCGATCACGAACGTCCCCCCAAGCTGCTCCTTGGTGTCGGCGAACGGTCCGTCCTGTACCTGTAGGGCGCCGTCCCGCAGCCGCACGGTCGTGGTCGACGAGCTGGGCTGGAGCACTTCCGCCCCGACCAGTACCCCGGCCGCCTGCAGGGTGGCGGCGTAGCTGGCCATCGCCTGCCGCCCCTGCTCCATGATCTCGGGCGGGAGCGCCGCCGGGGCTTCCTCGGAGTAGTGCATGAGCAGCGAGTAATGCATGGTCTTCCCCTTCGTCAGTGCGATGCCGTACGGCCGGTCGCGGTGATGACGAGCGGGCAGACCGCCGATCGACAGCTGCGCGCAGAAAACTTCTACGCCAGCTGGGAGACCTCGGCCAGCACATCGTCCGCGCAACCCCAGGACAGCGTGACGCCACTACCGCCGTGCCCGTAGCAATGGACGATCGTGCCGTCGGCGCCCTTCACGGTCTCCAGCCTGATCTTCGGGCGCCCCGGACGCAGGCCGACCCGGTGGGAGAGCACCGTGGCCCGGGTCAGGGCGGGCACCAGACGCTGCGCGCGCTCCAGGATCTCGGCGCCGAGCTTTTCGTCGGGGGTCGTCTCGAAGTCATCCACCTGAGCAGTGCCACCGACCACGATGAACCGGCTCTGGGGTAGCACGTAGGTCAGCGTGTCCGGGTCGGTGTCGTCTGCCCACCACTCGGAAATCCCGGGGTTTGACATCCGCAGCACCTGGCCGCGAACCGGGTACACCGTCGGATCAGCAGCCAGGGCCCGGCTGGCCAGGCCCGTGCAGTTGACCACCAAACCCCGTGTGGGTAGCGCGGTCAGCGGCATTCGGGTCAGCGTGCCGCCGGCTGCCTCCAGCCGCTCGACCAGGTAGGGCAGGTAGAGCGACATGTCGACGATCGGCACGGTCAGGTGCCAGCCGCTGCGGTGGTCCGGGTGGGGGTGGCTGATCGGGGTAAGGCCCACCGGCAGCCCGTCGGCAAAGGTCGGTCGCTCGGGCAGGCCGAGCAGATAGCCGGGCCTCTGGAACACGCCGGTCCGGTCGTGATCGTCGGAGAGCTCGGCGAACGCCTGGTAGGTGCTGCGGGCCCAGCGATTCACCAGGTCGGCCGGTTCGGCCAGGAACGGCTGCCAGAGCCCTCCGGCCACCGCGGACGTGGTCTCCAGGGGCATTTCCCGGGCCATCACGTCGACCTGATGCCCGGCCTCGGCCAGACGGACAGCACAGGACAAACCGATGACACCCGCGCCGATGACGGTGATCCGTGCAGCCATACGAGGGATGGTGCCGTGCTTGCGTGTCAGCCTGCTACTCGGCGTCCACCATTCGGGTCTGATCAGCCGGTTCCGACGGCCTCGTTCACCGAGGCGAACCCGTCCGCCCTCAGCCGCTCGGCGATCCGCTGCTGCACCTGCCGGGCCCAGAACAACCCGCCGTAGATGAACCCGGTATAGCCCTGGACCAGCGTGGCCCCGGCCCGGATCCGCTCGTAGGCCTCGTCCCCGGTCATGATCCCACCCGCCGCCACCAGCACCATCTCCGGCCCGACGCGTCCCCGCAGGCGCCGCAGCACCTCAAGCGCCCGTGAGGCCACCGGCGGCCCGGAAAGCCCGCCCGCCCCCAGAGCCTCGACCTCGGCCGCGGGGGTGGACAAACCGGAGCGGGTGATCGTGGTGTTGGTCGCGATGATCCCGTCCAGGCCCAGCTCGAGGGCCAGGTCGGCGACCGCGTCCACGTCCTCGTCGGACAGGTCCGGCGCGATCTTCACCAGCAGCGGCACCCGTCCGCCGACCGGAACGGATGCATCAAGAGTGCGCCGAACCGCACTCAGCAGGGGGCGCAGCGAGGAGACGGCCTGCAGGTCGCGCAGTCCGGGGGTGTTCGGCGAGCTGACGTTGACCACCAGGTAGTCGGCCACCGGGCCGAGCCGGGCGGCGCTGGCCACGTAGTCCTCGATCGCGTCGGCCGGGTTGACCACCTTGGACTTGCCGATGTTGGCGCCGACCACCGCCGACCCGGAGCGCTCCCGCAGCCGGACCGCGGCCGCCGTCGAACCGTGGTTGTTGAAGCCCATCCGGTTGATCAGGGCCCGGTCCGCGGGCAGCCGGAACAGCCGGGGCTTGGGGTTGCCGGGCTGCGGGCGGGCGGTCACCGTGCCGATCTCGACGAAGCCGAAGCCGAGCGCGGCCAGCGCGTCCGGGGCCAGGGCGTCCTTGTCGAAGCCGGCCGCCAGGCCGAGCGGGCCGGGCAGGTCCAGGCCGAGGGCGCGGGTGCGCAGCGCCGGGTCCCGGGGCACCAGCAGGCGCTCGAGTGGACGGCGCAGCGCGGGGACCCGCTCGACCAGCCGGATCAGGGCGAAGGCGCCGTGGTGCGCGGTCTCGGCCGGGACCCGGACCAGGAGGTGCTTGAAGACCAGGGAGTAAAGCATCAGAAGAGCCGGGTCTCCACGTCGTCCAGGCCGCGCATCTCGTCGTAGTCGAGAATCACGCAGCGGATCCCGCGGTCCTCGGCCAGCACCCGGGCCTGCGGCTTGATCTCCTGCGCGGCGTAGATCCCGCTGACCGGGGAGAGCAGCGGGTCCCGGTTCATCAGTTCCAGGTAGCGGGTGAGCTGCTCGACCCCGTCGATCTCGCCGCGCCGCTTGATCTCCACCGCCACCGAGGCCCCGCCGGAGTCCCGCACCAGCAGGTCGACCGGGCCGATCGCGGTCATGTACTCGCGCCGGACCAGCGACCAGCCCTCGCCCAGCCGGTCCACCTGCTCGGCCAGCAGCTTCTGCAGGTGCGCCTCGACCCCGTCCTTGACCAGCCCGGGATCGACGCCCAGCTCGTGGTTGCTGTCGTGCAGCACCTCGTGCAGGTTGACGATCAGCCGGTCGTCGGTCTTGGCGCTCTGCACCGTCCAGACCTCGACCACCCCCGCCTCGGCGGCGGCCTCGTCCGGCGTGCCGACGGTCAGCTTGGCCGGCGGGCTCATCCAGTTCAGCGGCTTGTAGGAGCCACCGTCCGAATGCACCAGCACACTGCCGTCCGCCTTCACCATCAGCAGGCGGTTGGCGAGCGGGAGGTGGGCGGTCAGCCGCCCGGCGTAGTCAACGGAACAACGAGCAATAACCAGACGCACGGTGGACGAGCGTAGCCGGAAGCGCGGGCGTCCTCGGTCGCGACACCGGGGATTACGGTGTGGACGCTACTGCGCAATGCGCGGTACCTTCTCGTCCGCGGCAGTGCGGCGTCCGGTCGAGCTGGGCAGACGGTGGGGAGAGGGATGGACACGACGCAGTTGCTCAAGGGGGTGCTCGACGTCGCGGTGCTCGCGGTGGTCGCGCAGGAGGACGGGTACGGGTACGACGTGGTCCGCCGGTTGCGGGCGGGCGGCCTGGAAGCGGTGGGGGACGCGTCGGTGTACGGCACGCTGCGGCGGCTGTACGCGGGTGGGTCACTGACCTCGTACGTGGTGCCCTCGGACGAGGGCCCGCATCGCAAGTACTACGGCATCACCCCGCTCGGGCGTCAGGAGCTCGAGGCCCAGCGGCAGACCTGGACGGGTTTCGCGGACACGATGACGGCCCTGCTGGCCGGGCCCGGGGCAGCGGGTAACACCGTGCCGTTGGTGAACCGGCGCTGGGCCGGCGGCTCGGAGGGGAAGCGATGACCACGATCGTCCAGGATCAGCGGTTGGCGAACTATCTGGCCGCGGTGAGGCGGGAACTCGAGGACCTGGGACCGGACGAGGTGGAGGAACTGACCGGGGGCCTGGCCGCCGACCTGGCCGACGCGATGGCCGAGAGCGGGGACTCGCCGGAGACGATGTTCGGCCCGGCACAACGGTATGCGGCCGAGTTGCGCTCGGCGGCCGGGCTTCCCAGCGAACCGCCGCCATCCCGGGCCGGCCGGCTGCGGAAGCGGGTCACTCGCCTGCGGGAGTGGGCCGACCAGAGCCGGTGGTGGCCGGAGGTGCGCGGGTTCGCTGTCGCAATCCGTCCACTGTGGTGGGCGTTTCGCGCCTACATCGCCTATCAGCTGGTGGTGCACCAGGTGCTCGGCACTGAGCGCTGGGCGCCGCAGAGGGTGAGCGCCTGGGTGCTGCTGCTGGTCCTTCTGGTCCTGAGTATTGAAGTGGGACGCCGGAACTGGGCTGCATCCAGCCGCTACCGGCAGGTTCCGATCGGTCTGCTGGATGCGCTGGCGGTGGGCTCGATCCTGATCGCGGGCTTCGCGAGCGCGAACGGCCCGGGTTCCCCGAACGGCCTGCTACCGCTCTGGAACGGTATGCACGATCAGGCCTCGGTCGGGTTCATCGACCGGACGCCGACCGCCGGGACCTTCAACGACGGCCATCGGATCGCGAACATCTATCCGTACGACGCGGCCGGGAACCTGCTGCACGGGGTGCAGCTCTACGACGATCGAGGGCACCGGCTGGAGCCGGTGCGCAAGGACTACGTCGACCGGCAGGGCCATCGGATCCAGATGATCCCCGCGCTGACCTCGGACGGCGACCAGCGCTACAACGTCTTTCCGCTGAAGCTGCGGGATCTCGGCCGGCCCGGTCGGGCCGATCCGGTTCGGGTGCGCGAGGCCCCCGCCCCGGCCCGACCGGCGGCGGTCGCCCTGCTGCCGGGTAACGGATCCCGATGACCGACAAAGGACGTCCGTGGGCTCCTATCGAGCCCACGGACGTCCCCTCTTGGTTGCCTGGAGAGAGGTTTACAGCTTGCCGCTCACCGCCGCCAGGGCGTTGATGATGCCGTGGCCGTAGAAGCCGTTGTCCGCCTTCGGCCCCTCACACGTCGCGTCCAGCGTGGTCGTCCCGGTCGAGCGGACGATCGTGTAGTGGTACGTGCGCGGGTTCGGGCAGGCCGTCTCGGTGGCCGACTTCAGCACCTTGGCCTCGGTCTTGTCCGGGTTCAGGCCCAGGCCGCTCTTGTCCTTCGAGCCGAACTGGCTGACCACCAGGGCGGCGACGCCGGTCGCGTGCGGCGAGGCCATCGAGGTGCCCTGCAGGTACTGGTAGTACGCGCAGACCTTGCCCTTGCAGGACTTCACCACGGCGGGCGTGGTCGGCTCGCCGGCCGAGTCGATGTCCCCGTTCAGGACGGCCAGGGACTTCGGGTAGGCGGCGAGGATCATGCCGGTGTAGTCGAGCGTGTTGGTGGGGGTGTCGTACGCGTCCCCACCGGGGGCGGCGATGTCGGTCTCCTCGGTGCCGTAGTTGGAGTAGTACGCCTTCCGCAGGCTGCGGGCGGTCGAGCTGACCGTCAGCACGCCCTTGCTCTCGGCCGGGACGTTGATGCAGGAGTTGTCCACCGTCCGCAGCTTCGCGGCGTCGGCCGGGTAGTCCGGCGAGGTGTCGTCGGTCGTCGGGTTGTTCAGGTCGGTCGACTCGTTGCCCTCGGCCGAGACCGGCAGCACCCCCTTGTTCCGGGCGTAGTTCAGGGCCCGCTGGGTCGCGGTCCGGATGACCTGCTGCTCGCGCTGCTCGGCCGGGGAGTCGGCCGGGTTGCTCGTGCAGTTGAAGAGCCACGGGTCGACGTAGTAGCTCATGTTGACCACGTCGACGCCGATGTCGCCGGCGTAGGTCAGGGCCTCCAGGGTGGGCTCGAGGAAGAAGTAGCCCGAGTCCTGGCCGGCCCGGATGTTCACCAGGGTGACGTCCGGGGCGACGCCGGCGATGCCGATGCCGTTGATCGGGGCGCCGATCGTGCTGGCGACGTGGGTGCCGTGGCCGTCGTCGTCCTCGTTGGCCGGGTCCTTACAGGTGGACACCTCGCACGGGCCGTCGATGTCCGGCATGTCGGTGACGAAGTTGCGCGAGAGCTTGGTGCTGAAGTTCGGCGCGACGTCCGGGTGGGTGCCGTCGACGCCGGTGTCGATGATCCCGACCAGCACCTTGCTGCTGCCGGTCTGCCTGGCGTACGAGCCCTTCTTGGTGGCGTCGATCTGCTTCATGTCCCACTGCAGATCGGCCAGCGGCTCGCTGCTCGCGCCCTCGCCCCCGCCGTGCCTGACCGCCTTGGCCGCCGCGCGCAGCTTCTCCACCTGGAACTGGCTGGCCTGCTGCTCCTTCGGTGCCTGCCCGATGATCCGGTTGGCAGCCGCGCCGACCACCGACCGGTCGGCGTTCACCGCTGCCTGGAACCCGGCGTTGCTGCTGCGGGCGACCACGTAGCCGAGTTCGGTGTTCTCTGAGACCACCGTGCCGCCGGCCTTCTCCACCGCGGCCTTCGCGGCCAGGGCTCCCGAGCCGGCGTCCTGCAGGACGATGTACTCGGTGCTCGTGGAGGTGGCGGAGCTGGCAGTGGCCGGCCGGGAGACGGCGGCCGAGGCCGGGGAGCTGGCCAGCAGTGCGGCTCCGGTGACGGCGGTCATCGCCGTCACCAGACAGACGCCCAGTTGTCGCATCGATTCGGTCCCTTCGTCGCGGGTGTTCGCGGGTGGAACTTCGGTGCCTGACGTGGAGTCGCAGGAAGTGCCGGAAAATCCTGCGCGTACCGCAACGACTTATATCGGTTCTGTGGCCGCATTTGAACAAAACCGGACGATTTGTAACACGAGAGGTCGCTGGGCCGGAACGGGCCGGAACGGGCCGGGATGGGCCGGGTGGATGTATCAGCCGGCCCGGATAAAGGTTCTGTATCGGAAGCGGTGTCAACTGGTCACCGATCTCCACAGGTTGGTCACAGGGAGTCAATATGGTCGGAAATCTGGCGGCAGATTCCGTACATACGGCTCGCACTGCCCACCGACCGTTGCCAGGTCCGGTTAGGCTGGCGCCCGATTGCGCGAATGCGACGCCTTGCGGGGCTGTCCTGGGGGGCGCGTCACCAGACGAGGAAACGGCGCGCTCCGGCGGGCCCGGCGAGATCTGTGAGGGGAACGTGGTGGTGCAGCAGCCTGTCGACGCGTCGGCAGACGATGCGCACCCTTCGCTGCCCCCGACCGGGCCCAACCCGCCGGAGCAGGTGATCGGGGCTACCCCGGGCACGCTGGTCTTCGAGGAGTTCGTGGCCAGTCGCGGCCCCGCCCTGGTGCGGCTGGCCCGGGGTCTGCTGCGCGATCCCTACCTGGCCGAGGACGTGGTGCAGGACGTGCTCGGCCGCGCCCTGCTGCAGTGGGCCCGGGTCAGCGCGGCGCAGGACGTGGACGCCTACGTCCGGCGGATGGTGGTCAACGCCTGCACCTCGTGGTTCCGGCGGGCCGCCCGGCGCGAGCGGGCCACCGACTCGGTGCTGGTGCTGGACATGCCCTCGGGCGACGGGGCGGAGAACCGGGCCGACCGTGACCAGCTGATCGCCCTGCTGCGCAAGCTGCCGGCGAAACAGCGGGCGGTGCTGGTGCTACGGCACTACGAGGGCCTGCCGGACAGCGAGATCGCCGTGATGATGAACTGCTCCGAGGTCACGGTGCGCAGCAACGCGCACCGCGGCCTGGCCAAACTCCGGGACATGCTGACCGAGAGCCGGGCCGCGGGAGCCTAGCTCTCGACGTCGTACCCGCTCACGTCGGGCAGCCCGGAACCGGAGAACTCCAGCACGGCCACCACCGCGGAAACCGGGATCGGGCCGTAGAAGTGCGGGAAGGGCCGGTCCGAGCCCGGCACCTCGTCCCACCTCATCGGCGTCCCCAGTTCCCGGCACTGCTCCTCGTCGACCACCAGCAGCCGAAGGTCCTCCGGCGCCAGGTCGGCGTAGAAGAGCTCGAACACCTTCGGAGCCTGCTGCGCGGTGGAGCAGTGGATGAAGCCCTCCTGCGCCAGGGTGACGCCCCGGGTGGATATCTCGTAACGGCCCTGGTTCAAGGCCGTTTCCCAGTCCGGGGTAAGGGCGATGTGCAGTACGCGGGTCACGCTTGCTCCTGACGGGGAATGAGGACTTCCTGGATGATCAGCAGGATGGCGGCGGCGATCGGGATGGCGATCAGGGCGCCGAGCACACCGAGCAGGGCGCCGCCGCCGAAGGCCGCGATCAGCGCCACGGCCCCGGGCACGGACACCGTGCGGGCCATGATCCGCGGTGCGATGACGTAGTTCTCGACCTGCTGGTAGACGACGTAGTAGATGGCCACGATGACGGCGACCTGGACCGACTGGAACAGGCCGACGAGCGCCACCAGCACCGCTCCGAGGGTGGCGCCGACCAGGGGGATCAGGCCCAGCACGCCGACCACGAAGGCGAGCACGGCGGCGTACGGGACGCCGACGATGCTCATCATGATGAAGCTGCAGATCGCGTTGATCGAGGCGACCGCGACCTGCCCGGCCACGTAACCGCCGATCCGCTTGATGATCTCGTCCCCGAGCTTGCGGACCCGGTCGCGCCGGCTGCGCGGGACCAGCCGGTAGCCGGCCTCGGCGATCGAGTTCAGCGAGGCCAGGAAGTACAGGGTCAGGATCAGCACGGTGAAGGTGCTGGCCAGCCCGGACAGCACCGCCTTGCCGGCGCCGAGCACGCCGCCGAACACCTGCATCACGGTGTCCCCGCTGCTGGCCCGGTCGCGGATCTGCTTGCTCAGGTTGTCGATCACGCCGTACTGGGCGTTCAGGTCGTTGATCCACGGCGTCTTGGTCAGGTTGTCGATCTGGTCCGGCGCCGAGTTCACCAGCTCGGTGGCCTGATCGACGATGTCCGGGATGACCAGCGCGCCGAATCCGGCGAAAAGGCCGATGACGCCGATGAACACCAGGGCCACGGCCGAACCCCGGCGCAGCCCGCGGCGTTGCAGCCAGCGCACCACCGGGTCGAGGCCGACGGCCAGGAACGCGGCGATCACGACCAGGGTGATGGTCTGCGACAGGTCAGCGATGATCTTCATCAGCTGATAGGCCAGGAGCACCCCGATGGCCGCGACGAAACCGAAGTAGAACGGCCCGTTCCGGTTGATCGGCGGCCCGGGGCGGCCGAACTTCGGGTCGCCGTGGACGATCCGGTCGCCCTCGGCCGGGTTCTCGGTGTTCACCGGAGATTCCGCGGCCGCCTTCGCCGGGACGACCGGCGGCTCCGGCGTCACTTCCGGTATCGCATCCGGCCCTACCCCCGGCACCGCATCCGGCAGCGCGTCCGGAAGGGTGGGGCTGCTCGTCGCCTCGTCAGCTTCGTCAGCCGCTTCGTCGGCTCGTTCGGCTCGTTCGGCATGGTCTGCGGGCTCGCCGGCCGGGAACTCGGGGGTCGGGTTACTCACCTTCGAGGGTTCCGGAGCGACGGGCTCGGCCCCCAGAGATGAGGATTCTTCGGGGTCCGACTGCTGCGACACAGCGAGGGCTCCGTTTCGGGTCGTGATCTTGGAAGGGCAGGAAAGCATTCTTGCCCAAAACACAGGAACACCGCCCGGCGAAGTTACCGGGCGGTGTTCCTGATCGGACGGATCGGACGGGCTTAGCGCTTGGAGCCCGCCGGAGCGGCGTCCGGCAGCACGATGGTGCGCTGCTCGCTGTCCTGGCCGGCGTCCCCGGCCGGGTCGTCCTGCGGGTTGTGCGACGCGGCCTGGGCGACCTTGTCGAGCGAGCCCGCGTTCATCGGCATGCTGTTGCCGAGCAGCGCCCGCAGCTGGTCGAGGTGACCGGTGATGCTGTCGCGCTGGCGGATCAGCTCGTCCACCTGGCGCTGGGCGGCCCGGCGGTTGCGGTCGGCCTCACCCTTCGCCTCGGACAGCACCTTGTCGGCGTGCGCCCGGGCCTCGGCCATCACCTGGTCGGCGTTGCGGCGGGCGTTGCCGACCAGCGTCTTGGCGTGCTCGTCGGCGTCCCGGCGGACCGCCTCGGCCTGGGCCACGGCCTTTCCGGCCCGGGTCTCGGCGGCGGCCGCCCGCTGCTCGGCCTCGGCCACCAGCTGGGTGGCCTGACCGACGGCCTGCTCGTGCCGCTCGGCGTCGAGGCGCTCGGCCTCCTCCCGCCGCGCGGCCAGCTTGACCTCGAGATCGGTGTTCATCTGCTCGGCGCGGTTACGCGCCTCTTCCAGCGCCGCGGCGGCCGCGGCCCGCATCTCCTCGGACTCCCGCTTGGCGGTCGAGCGGACCTCCGCCGCCTCGCGCTTGGCCTCGTTGCGGTGGTCGTCGGTCTCCCGCTTGGTGGCCGCCCGCAGCTCGGTGACCTCGCGCTCGGCGGTGGCCCGCAGCCGGGCCAGCTCGCGGTCGACGGTGGTCCGCTTCTCCGACGTCTCGTGCTCGGTGACCGACTTGAGCTTGGACGCCTCGCGCTCGGCGACGGCCAGCATCTCGTCGGACTTGCGGGTCGCCGTGGCGACGATGTCCTCGGCCTCGCCGGACGCCGTGCGGCGCAGGTCGGCGGTCTCCCGCTGGGCCGTGGCGGTGGTCTCGGCGGCCTCGTTCTGGGCCGCGGCGCGGTGCTGGGCGGCCTCGACCCGGGCCTGCGCGACGGCCTCCTCGGCCTCCTTGGTGGCGGCCGCGATCACGTCGCTGGCCTGCTCCTCGGCCAGCCGCAGCAACTGCTCGATGCGGGAACCGAGACCGCTGTAGGAGGGCCGCTCGACCTCCCGCAGCTGACGGTGGGCCTCGGCGACCTCACCGGAGAGTTTCAGCGCACGGGTGTCGAGTTCCTCGACGCGGGCTCTGGCATCACGCAGGGAGGACTCCAGGGAGGCGATTCTCTCCTCCACCTGCGCCCGGTCGAAACCGCGCATGACGATCTGGAATCCATGGGGGCTCTGTTCGCCGGCCACTACTCGTCCTCCCTGACGGCCCGCCGCCCGGGCCTAGACATTCGGTGATCCTGGTGATTGCGCTCCGCGCTCAGCCACACCGCGAACGCCGAGACCTTTAACCCCGTGTCAGGCAGGGTACTCGCACCGTGCCTTTGGGGAAGGTGGCCCTCGATGTCAATTCCACCCAGGTCCAGTGGGTCCGCGATGCCCGATCCTACGGTGCGTTTGAAGGTCATCCACAGAAAGCGATGACCATTCCGGCTGCCTTAATCAGATCTTGACCAAGCTTGAACCAAGGGCAGTCATCAGCGGGCCGGCTCGACCAGTTCCACGAGGACCCCGCCGGCGCTCTTCGGGTGGATGAAGTTGACCCGGCTGTTGGCCGTACCCCGCTTCGGCACGTCGTACAGAAGCCGGGCCCCGCGCCGCCGCAGCGTCGCGCAGACCTCGTCCAGGTCGTCCACCCGGTAGGCGATCTGCTGCAGCCCCGGGCCCGAGCGGTCGAGGAACCTGGCGATCGTCGAGGTCTCGTCGAGCGGTGCCAGCAACTGCACGCAGACCCCCGAGTCACCGACCGCCATCATCACCTCAGCAACCCCTTGCTCCTCGTTGACCTCGCGGTGTGCCTCGCGCATGCCCAGGACGTCGCGGTAGTAGGCGACGGCCGCATCCAGGTCCGGCACGGCGACCCCGACGTGGTCGATCGTGCTGAACAACGGTCGCTCTCCAGTGGCGGAAGCGGCGGGAGCGGTCACCTCGGTCATGCGTCCAGCCTAGGTCGGCTTACGGCGCAGTGAACGTTGAGCGGCGTGAGCCATCCCACCGAGTTCGCCGTTCCTCTCTCAGGGCGGTGCCGATTTCGCCCAGCGGGCCGCGGAACCCTTACCCCGCAGGAACTTCCCCGGACCGCCTGATTCACCCAGTGCAGTGTGCGTGCAGTTTGGATGGGGCCGGTCTTCCGCCGCGTCTCCTGGCGTCCCGGGGAGGGCCGATCGGCGAATGTGAGCCCCGCTACCCGATGGGGGCACTGGCTCAGGCCCCTCCGGCGTTACGTTGGCGGAGCAGGCAGAACTTCCGGAGCCTTCCGGCCGACTGAGCGAGGATGCCGTGACCGACCAGACCGCACGCCCAACGTCCGTCATCGTCGCCGGGGCCCGCACCCCGATGGGCAAGCTCCTCGGCTCGCTGCGCGGTTTCTCCGGCCCCGAGCTGGGGGCGGTGGCGATCCGCGGCGCTCTGGAGAAGGCGCACCTGGATCCGGCCCTCGTCGACTACGTGATCATGGGCCAGGTGCTGCAGGCCGGGGCCGGGCAGGGACCGGCCCGGATCGCCGCGGCCCAGGCCGGCATCCCGATGACCGTGCCCGCGATCACCGTCAACAAGCTCTGCCTGTCCGGGCTGAACGCCATCGCCACCGCCGACGCGCTGATCCGGGCCGGTGAGTTCGAGGTGGTGGTGGCCGGGGGGATGGAGTCGATGACCCAGGCCCCGCACCTGCTGACCGGAAGCCGCGAGGGCTTCAAGTACGGCGCCGTCCAGATGCAGGACCACATGGAGATCGACGGTCTCTACGACGCCTGGACCGACCAGGCGATGGGTGCGCTCACCGAGGCCGCCAACGTCGACGACCGGGCATTCAGCCGCGCGGAGATGGACGAATTCGCGGTCGCCTCGCACCGAAAGGCCGCCCTGGCCGCCAAGAACGGCGTGTTCGACGACGAGATCGTGCCGGTCTCGATCCCGCAGCGCAAGGGTGACCCGCTGGTCTTCGCCTCCGACGAGGGAGTGCGCGGGGACACCTCGGTCGAGCAGCTCGCCCGGCTGCGCCCGGCCTTCCGCCCGGACGGCACGATCACCGCGGGCTCGTCCTCACCGATCTCCGACGGCGCCGCCGCGGTGGTCGTGATGTCCCGGGCGAAGGCCGAGGACCTGGGCCTGACCTGGATCGCCGAGATCGGCGCGCACGGCCAGGTGGCCGGCCCGGACTCGACCCTGCAGTCCCAGCCGGCCAACGCGATCCGGGCCGCGCTGGCCCGGGAGGGCCGGAGCGTGGCCGACCTGGACCTGGTCGAGATCAACGAGGCGTTCGCCGCGGTCGGCCTGGCCTCGACCCGCGAGCTCGGCCTGGACCCGGCCATCGTCAACGTCAACGGCGGAGCCATCGCCACCGGCCACCCGATCGGGATGTCCGGCGCCCGGGTGGTGCTGCACCTGGCCCTCGAGCTCGGCCGGCGCGGCGGCGGCACCGGCGTGGCCGCGCTCTGCGGCGGCGGGGGTCAGGGCGACGCGCTGATCCTGCACGTCAGGAAGGACTGACCTTCGAGATCCGGAGGATCAGGACGGACAGCAGGGCGACGGCCCCGGTGCCGAGGATGCACAGCACCAGGCCGGGGCCGGGCGACCAGTGCACGGTCCGGCCGCTGAACTGCTCCTCGGTGCCGCTGGTCAGGCCGACCACGCTGAAGACCATGTAGCCGCAGAACCCGAGCAGGCCCAGCACCAGCAGGCTCAGGCAGGCCGCGACCCGCAGCCGGGCCTGCTGGGTGAGCACCACCAGGACGCTCAGCAACAGGCCGAAGAAGAACGACGCGACCAGCGCCCCGGGCCGCACCTGCCAGGTCCGCGGGCCCGGGTCGTCGTAGCTGACGAACGGGAGGATCGAGCCGAGGACGACGGTGAGGGCGGCGGCCAGACCGAACCACTGGATCCGCTGCTGGAACCCGAGACCCGCGCCCGCACGGGCCGCGGGTGGTTCCGGCGGCTGGAACTGGGGCGTCTGCTGCGGCGGGGGCTGAGCGGCCGGCGGTGCCTGCGGGGCCCAGTAGATGGCCGGGTCGGGTTCGACCTCCGCCGGTGCGGGCACCGAAGCGCCGTCCTCGACCCAGAACGTCCATCCTTCCGGCGCCGGCGGCCAGCTCGGGTCCGGCTGCCAGCCCTCCGGCGGCTCCCAGTCGGGCGGCGGCGCGGGCCAGCCCGGGGGCGGATCGAAGCGAAGTGCCATCGTGAAGTGTCTGCCCCTTACGGCCGATCCGTCGGCCCACTCATGAACAACGCCAGCCTACTGGCGGGGGGCGCTGCCCAGGTCCCTGGCCAAGGGCCGCCCGGACCTCGGCGTACTTCGCATCGTCCCAGCTCAACGCGCCCTTGTTATGGATGTGAAATCTTTCCCGGCAACTGCGGCTAGGCTGGAGGACGTGTTGTTCGCCTTCTCAGTCGCGCCCAGTGGTTCCGGTGAATCCGTCGCTGCGGCGGTGGCCGACGCGGTCGCCATCGTCCGTGACTCCGGCCTGCCCAACCGCACCGATTCCATGTTCACCACCATCGAGGGTGAGTGGGACGAGTGCCTGGACGTGATCAAGCGGGCCTGCGAGGCGGTCGGGAAACACGGCAACCGGGTCTCCCTGGTGCTCAAGGCGGACATCCGCCCGGGCCACACCGGCGAGCTGACCGCCAAGGTCGACCGCCTCGAGGCGGCCCTGACCGACCTGCACGACCGGGAGGCTTCCCGGGGTACCACCCAAGGCACCTTCCAAGGCCAGGACGGCCCGGTCACCGGCGAGGCGCCGGTGGCCACCGACTGACCCGGAGCGTCCATGTCCGACCGTCACACCAACCCTTCCGGCCTGCGCCCGAGCGTCCGCACCGACGACCTCGAGATCTCGACCCCGCCGGAATCGCCCGACGAAGACCAGGAACCCCGCCCCACCGGCCCCGGCCCGCAACGCCCAGCTCCTTCCGGCGCCTTCCGCTCCAAGCCCCGCGACACCGGGCCGATCATGTCCCGGCGCCCAGCGTCTTCCGGGGCAGACGACTCGGGCGAGCAGCAGATCACGCTGCCAGACACCGAGGCGGCTCGGCGCAACGCCGGCGGTCCTCCGTCGGGTGAAGTGGGTCAGTCTGGCGAAGTCGATATGAGGACGCTGGGGGGCACCGATCGGGATGCGCTCGGCGACGCGGGGGTAGGGACGTTCGATGCTCCGGGGGCGGGCGCGTCCGGCAACGTGGATTTGAGGACGTCCGGGGTCTCCGATGGCGGGACGCGGGGTTTGGACAGTGACCCGCTCGGTGAAGGACCCGCGGACTCGCCCAGCCAACCGGGCGTAGGTGGCGAAGGCGCCCCAGCGACGGCGGCGATCGCCCTCCCGGATACGGAAGCAGCCCGCCAGGCGGCCGCTTCGCCTGCTACAGGCGGGACGCCGGTCTTCGCCTCGCGCCGCGAGCGGAAGCTCTACGAGACCGGCGCCATCGGATTTCCCGTGGCCGACCCCAAGACCGCAGCGTCGAAAACGGATTCCGCGGCTACGGCCGGCATCCCTGTTCAGACCGCCGGTCCTTCACCGGACAGCTCCGAAACCGCCACCCGACGGCGGCTCGGCTTTCGGAAGGCCGCCTCCGACACCGCCCCGGCGGGAGTGCCGGCCGCCCGGCCAAGGTCCGAGAACACCCCGGCCACCGGTGCGCTTGCTGCGACTCAGGTCAAGCGGCGTGGTTTCCGCCGGTCCGAAGCGGAGGTCGGCGCGGCCACCACCCCGGTCGACAACCCCGCCGGGTCCGGCGCGCCGGCCGCAAAAGATCTCCTCGAGGTTTCCACAGCTCCAACTGCGGCACCGAATGGGCTCGCAGCGACCACCTCGCCGCTCGAGCCCGCCCCCGCATCCGACGTCCTCGAGACGCCTGCCCGGCGCAAGCGGCTGGGCCTTCGGGAGTCGGACGAGACGGACGCGCCGAAGCCGGCGTCCAAACGTCCATCATTCTTCGCAGTACTTACCCAAGTTCTCCCACGCGTTCTCGCTGCCCTGATCGCCGTGGCGGGCATCGTTCTTCTGGCTGTAGGCGGGCTGAAGGCAACCGTCTGGGCGCCTTCCGACGTGGTGGTCGGCAAGCTGGGGGCGCACTCCGCGAACTTCGTCACCGCTGAGGTCGGCGTTCTTTCCCTGTCCGGGCCCCGGCTGCAGGTCCGGGTTTCCGGCACGGGCAGCGATCCGGTGTTCGTGGGGATCGGGCGGGCCTCGGATGTGGATGCCTATCTCGGGGACGCGGCGGCCGACCGGATCGTGGGGCTGAACAAGGACACGGGAGCGTTGATCACCCGCAGCCAGGGGTCGGACTCGGCCGCGGTCCTGGATCCGGCGAGCGCAGATGTCTGGTCGGTGAGTGCGCTCGGGCAGGGGTCGGCCACGTTGACCTGGCCCGAGCCCGCGTCCGGGCAGTGGCGTCTGGTGATTTCCACCGACGGCGCCCGGGCGGCGCCGCAGAACGTGACGCTGACCTGGTCCGGTACCCAGCCGTCGAATCCGGCGCCGGCCTGGATAGCGGTCGGGGTGGTGCTGCTCGTGGCCGGGGTGATCGTCTCGATGATGCTGCGGGCCCGGTCCCGGGATCGGCGGCGGGCGTGATCGGGCGGAGGGCGGCCCTCGGGTTTCTCCTTACCCCGCTCGCCTTGGCCGCGTGTGGGGAGAGCGAGGTCTTGGTGGCGGCGCCGCCGGCCGATACCCAGGCTTATCCCGTAGTGGAAGCTGGTCAAGCGCGCGCGATTCTGGATGCGGTGGATCGGGCGGTCGCTGCGGGAGTCAGCTCGAAAGACACGGTTGATACCGCAGACCCCCGGCTTTCCGGCGCCTACCTGGACATCCGGCTGGCCGAGGCGAAGGTCGCGGCGGAGCGGAAGAAGAAGGTGGCGGTTCCGGCCACGGTGACCCGGCAGGCGTTGATCGTGCCGCGGGGTACCGGCTGGCCGCGGTTCTTCATCTCCGTCGGGCTCAGCCCGAGCGCGTCCACCTTCCTGGTGCGGGTGCTGCGGTCGGACACGGCGCGGGATCCGTACGGCCTCTGGGCTGAGACCATGATGCTGCCGGGGGCGAGTCTCCCGCAGACCGCGCAGGACGCGTCGGTGCTGTCGGGAGATGCGTCCGGTCTGTTGCTGGCCCCGAAGGAAGCGATCACCGGTTTCGCGGGTTACCTGAACGACGAAGGCAAGGGCAAGGGCGCCGAGGACTTCCGTCGCAGCGAGTACAGCGATCAGTTGCTGCAACGGCTGGTGGCGGACCAGAAGGCGCTGAAGGAGGTGGCGACGGTGACGAGCAAGCACGTCGCCGTCGATGAGGCGCCGATGGCGATGCGCACCGATGATGGTGGTGCGCTGGTGATCGGCCGGCTTCAGCAGACCTACACGGTCACGGTGAAGCCGAACTCGGGCAAGGTGAAGGTGAAGGACGCGGACCTGGCCGCGCTGGCCGGGGGTAAGGACGAGCTGCAGTTCAGCAAGTCCTTCACCCGCAACGCGGTGGAGGTTGTGGTGCTGCACGTACCGGCTCAGGATTCCAAGGAGCGGATCCGGGTCGTCGCCGCTGAGAAGGGCGACGTCAGGGCCGAGGTGAAGTAGTGACGCAATGTCGGGGCACGGAGAAAGGAAACCCTCGATGACGAACCAGCCGGGGATGCGAGCAGGCGCAGGCAGGCCCTCGCTCAACCTGCGCGGTGCGGTGGATCTTGGAGCACTGGCCCGGCCGGCCGCCGCCGGCGGCCGAGGTGGTGGTGCTCCGGGCGCCCCGGCGGGTAAGCCGGGCGCCTTCGTCATCGACACGACGGACGGAACGTTCTCGAACGAGGTGATCAACGCCTCCCAGACCGTTCCGGTGGTGCTGGACTTCTGGGCCACCTGGTGCGAGCCGTGCAAGCAGCTCTCGCCGTTGCTGGAGTCGCTGGTCGCCGAGTACGGCGGCCGGGTGCTGCTGGCGAAGATCGACGTGGACGCGAATCCGCAGCTGGCGCAGGCCTTCCAGGTGCAGTCCATCCCGAGCGTGTTCGCGGTGGTCAAGGGTCAGCCGATCCCGCTGTTCCAGGGTGCCCAGCCCGAGCAGCAGGTGCGCGCGGTGTTCGACGAGCTGATGCGGGTGGCCGAGGCGAACGGGGTCACCGGCCGGCTGGCCGCGCCGGAGGGCGAGGGCGAGGAGGACGCGGAGCCGGAGGAGGAGCCGCTGCCCCCGCTGCACCAGGCCGCCTACGACGCGATCGAGCAGGACGACCTGGACGGCGCGATCGCGGCCTACCAGCAGGCGCTGCGCGAGAGCCCGGCGGACGACCTGGCCCGGGTCGGCCTGGCCCAGGTGCAGCTGATGAAGCGGACCAACGGTGTGGACCTGACCGAGGCGCGGGCCACGGCGGCAGCCAACCCGGCCGATCCGGAGGCGCAGATCGTGGTGGCCGACCTGGACGTGCTGGGTGGCCATATCGAGGACGCGTTCGCCCGGCTGATCGACACGGTGCGGGTCACCACGGGGGAGGACCGGGAGAAGGTCCGGGCTCACCTGGTCGAGCTGTTCGAGGTGGTCGGCCGGGAGGACCCGCGGGTCCCGAAGGCGCGGATCGCGCTGGCGAACGCGCTGTTCTGAGCCGGTGGTGCGGTCCGGGCCCGGCCCGGACCGCACCTTCGCTTTGTGGGCGACCGAGCGACCCTCCGTTTGCCGGATTCTGACGCCTGTCGGGCCGCGATGCGCGGGCCCGGGCTATGAGCCGGGGTTGAATGACGGCATGCCGTGACTCCTTGTCATCGGCCGATAACCCTTGGTGGTTATCGTTGTCAGGGGAGGGGACCTATGTCGCGCATCTTCATCGTGGGATCCGGGACGGTGGGGGCCGCCACGGGCCGGGCTCTCGGGCACGCCGGCCACCGGGTGACCTTCGTCGACAGCGACCCCCGGCGGGTCACCGGGCTGGTCAACGAGGGCCTGGACGCCCGCCCCGACCTGGACCTGGCCGGTGAGCCGGAGTCGTTCATCTTCCTCTGCACCCCGACCCGGGTGGTGGCCGGCCGGCACCACCTGGCCGACGTCGCGGCCGGGGCGGAGGCGATCGGCCGGGCGATGGCCCGGGGCGACTGCCCGCACACCGTGATCGTCCGCTCGACCACCCCGCCCGGCACCACCCGCGACCTGGTCCGCCCGCTGGTCGAACTGCACTCCGGGCGCCGCGAGGGCACCGGGTTCAGCATCGCCTCCAGCCCGCACTTCGACTCCCGCAACGGCTCCTACCGGTCCGGCCGGCACGCGCTGGAGACGGTGCGCCCACCGCTGACCGTCATCGGCGCCGACACCGAGCGGGTGCAGAACGCGATCCGCGACCTGCTCTCGCCGCTGGTGCCGCCGGGCGGCCAGATGCGGCTGCTCGAGGACCCGGCCGAGGCGGAGATGGTCAAGTGCGTGCACAGCCTGTTCAACGCCACGAAAATCAGCTTCTGGAACGAGATCTGGCGGGTCTGTGACCGGCTCGGCCTGGATCCGGACGAGGTGGCCAGCACGGTGGCCACCTCGGTCGAGGGATCACTGAACCCGGAGTACGGCATCTGGGGCGGGGCCCCGTACGGCGGCAACCAGCTGCCCGGCGACACGCAGGGCTTCCTCGGGTTCGCCGAGGAGATCGGCCTGCCGATGCCGCTGCTGAGCGCGGTGGTCGGGGTGAACTCCGGCTTCGAGCAGCGGCTGAGCGCCGAGCTGGAGGCGCTCAGCATGCTGGCCAGCGGGCCGCACTACTACGCACCGGATTTCGGGGATCCCTACGAGGTCGGGATGCAGCCCCCGGCGCTGGATTTCGAGTCCGGCGAGGATCCTGGTGCGCCCGAGCCACCCGCGGAGGCGACGCTCGCGGCGTCCATCATTGAAGAAACTCCGCAGCCGGTAACCGAATCCGAGCCGACCGAGCGCACCGGGAGCGAGGTGCGCACCGATCCGTCGGCCAACCACCCGGCCCGGCGCCGTTCGCACCGCCGCCCCTGGGTGCCCCGCCAACTCGGCCGCTGAACCCCCCCACCCCTTTTCGTGATCATGGAAAAGTTCCCCCGTGATCATGGACTTCTCGCCGCTTGGCAAAAAGTCCATGATCACGGGGAAAGAAGTCCATGATCACGGCGCGGGGTGGTTACCAGATGTGGACGCGTTCGGCCGGATCGAGCCAGAGGCCGTCGCCGTCCTTCAGGCCGAAGGCCTCGTGGAACTCGTCGATGTTGCTGACCACGGCGTTGCACCGGAACTCCTCGGGGGAGTGCGGGTCCAGCGCCAGCCGGCGGATCACCTCGGTGTCGCGGCCCTTGCCCCGCCAGCCCTGCGCCCAGGAGATGAAGAAGCGCTGGGGGCCGGTCAGCTCGTCCAGCGTGGCGGGCTCGGCGCCGTCCAGGGCGATCCGGTAGGCCGTGTAGGCGATCGAAAGGCCGCCCAGGTCACCGATGTTCTCGCCCACGGTGAGCGCGCCGTTGACGTGGTGGCCGGGAGTCTGCTTGGGCTCCAGCACGTCGTACTGCGCGATCAGCGCCTTGGTGCGCTTCTCGAACTCGGTGCGGTCGGCGTCCGTCCACCAGTCGTTCAGGTTGCCCGTGCCGTCGTACTTCGAGCCCTGGTCGTCGAAGCCGTGGCCGATCTCGTGGCCGATCACCGCCCCGATCGCCCCGTAGTTGGCCGCGTCGTCGGCCTCCGCGTCGAAGAACGGCGGCTGCAGGATCGCGGCCGGGAAGACGATCTCGTTCATCAGCGGGTTGTAGTAGGCGTTGACCGTCTGCGGCGTCATGAACCACTCGTCGCGGTCCACCGGTTTGCCGAGTTTGTCGATCTCCCGGGCGATCTCGTAGTCACCGGCCCGGCGCACGTTGCCGATCAGGTCGCCGGCCTTGATCTCCAGGCTGGAGTAGTCCCGCCACTTGTCCGGGTAGCCGATCTTCGGGGTGAAGGCGGCCAGCTTCTCCAGGGCCCGGCCGCGGGTCTCCTCGCTCATCCAGTCGAGCTTGGTGATGCTCTGCCGGTAGGCCTCGACCAGGTTGGCCACCAGCTCGACCATCCGGGCCTTGGCGGCGGGGGAGAAGTGCTGGTCCACGTAGAGCTTGCCGACGGCCTCGCCGAGCGAGCCCTCGACCATCCCGACCCCGCGCTTCCACCGCTCGCGCAGCTGAGCCGCCCCGGTGAGGGTCTTGCCGTAGAAGGCGAAGTTCTCGTTCACCAGCTCGGCGTTCAGCAGCGAGGCCGAACCGTGCAGGGTGCGCCAGGTCAGCCAGGTCTTCCAGTCCGCCAGCGGGACCTCGGCGAGCGCCTTGCCCATGGCTGTGAAGAAGTCCGGCTGGCGCACGACGACCTCGGCGAACGCGCTCTGCGGCACGTCCAGCGCGTCGATCCAGGCGGTCCAGTCGAACTCCGGGACGAGCTCCTCGAGGGCCTTGCGGTCCATCTTGTTGTAGGTCTTGGTGGCGTCCCGGTTGGTCACCCGGTCCCAGTGCGAACCGGCCAGCCGGTTCTCCAGGGCCATGATCCGCCCGGCCGCGTCGGCCGCTCCGGCCTCGTCGGTGATCCCGGCTATGACCAGCATCCGGGCGACGTGACCGAGGAACTCGGTGCGGATCTCGGCGAAGGTTTCCTCGCGGTAGTACGACTCGTCGGGCAGGCTGAGGCCGCCCTGGGTGAGGTACATGACGTAGCGGTCGGACGCCATCGCGTCGTTGTTCACGAAGTAGCCGAACGGGCTGCCGCTGCCGGAGCGCTCGAGCACCCCGAACGCGTGGATCAGACCGGCCCGGTCGGTGATCTCCTCGACCAGGGCCAGGTCGGTGGCGATCGGCGCGGTGCCGAGGCGCTCGATCGCCTCCTCGTCCATGAAGCTGGCGTAGAGATCACCGACCTTCTGCGCCTCGCTCCCGGGTTCGGCCTGGCCGGCCTGGGTGGCCGCGTTCTCCACGATCACCCGTAACTGGGCCTCGGCCTCGTCCCGTAACCGGTGGAAGGTGCCGTACACCGACTTGTCGGGCGGGATCTCGGCTGAGTCCAGCCACTGGGCGTTCACGTGGCGAAACAGGTCGTCCTGCGGCCTGATCGAGGGGCTGAGCTGCTCGATGTCGATACCGGACCTCATCGCCCGAGCGTATCGAGCTACCCCTCGATCAGGACAGGACCAGGAATTCAGCCTTCCGCTGATTCAGCGGATCCGGCGGACTCGGGCTGGAAACCCGGGCCGGACTCGTGGTGCACCTCGTGGGCCGGCAGGGCCGAACCCCAGCCGCTCTCCGGCGTCGACTCCGGCACCAGCCAGACGGCGCCCAGCGGGGGCACCCGGAGGGTGACCGAGGACGGCTGACCGTGCCAGGGGACCGGGACGGCCTCGACCGCGCCCAGGTTGCCGACCCCGGAACCGCCGTAGTTCTCCGCGTCCGTGTTCAGCAGCTCGAGCCAGCGGCCCTCGTGCGGCACGCCGAGGTGGTACCCCTCCTGCGGCTGGGCGGAGAAGTTGATCACCGCGACCAGCGGGTTGCCGGAGGCGTCCCGACGGATGAACGAGAACGTGTTGTGCTGGTTGTCGTTCGCGTCGATCCACTGGAACCCGGCCGGGTCGCTGTCGGCCTGCCAGAGTTCCGGCCGGTCCTTGTAGATCCGGTTCAGGTCGCGCACCATCTGCTGCAGGCCGGCGTGCCAGGGCGTGTCCTCCAGCCACCAGTCCAGGCTGCGGCTCTCCGACCACTCCCGGTCCATGCCCAGCTCGGAGCCCATGAACAGCAGCTGCTTGCCCGGGTGGGACCACATGAAGGCCAGGTAGGCGCGCAGGTTGGCGAGCTGCTGCCAGCGGTCGCCGGGCATCTTGCCGAGCAGCGAGCCCTTGCCGTGCACCACCTCGTCGTGGCTGATCGGCAGCACGAAGTGCTCGCTGTACGCGTACATCAGCGAGAACGTCATCTGGTGGTGGTGGTACTGCCGGTGGATCGGGTCCTTCTGCACGTACCCCAGGGAGTCGTGCATCCAGCCCATGTTCCACTTGTGGCCGAAGCCCAGACCGCCCAGGTGGGTGGGACGGGTGACGCCCGGCCAGGCGGTCGACTCCTCGGCGATCATCATCACGCCCGGGTGCCGCTTGTAGGCGGTCGCGTTGACCTCCTGCAGGAAGGCCACCGCCTCGAGGTTCTCCCGGCCGCCGTACTTGTTCGGCGTCCACTCACCCTCGTTGCGGGAGTAGTCCAGGTAGAGCATCGAGGCCACCGCGTCGACCCGGAGGCCGTCCACGTGGAACTCCTCGAGCCAGTAGAGCGCGTTCGCGACCAGGAAGTTACGGACCTCGGTGCGGCCGAAGTCGAAGATCAGCGTGCCCCACTCGGGGTGCTCACCACGATGCGGGTCGCCGGACTCGTACAGCGCCACGCCGTCGAACTTGGCCAGCGCCCACTCGTCCTTCGGGAAGTGCGCGGGCACCCAGTCCATGATCACGCCGATGCCGGCCTCGTGCAGCCGGTCGACCAGGTGCCGGAACTCGTCCGGGCTGCCGAACCGCGAGGTCGGCGCGTAGTACCCGGTGACCTGGTAGCCCCAGGAACCGCCGAACGGATGCTCGGCCACCGGCAGGAACTCGACGTGGGTGAAGCCCAGGTCCTGCACGTAGCCGACGAGCTGGTCGGCGAGCTCGAGGTAGGACAGGCCCTGCCGCCAGGAACCGAGATGCACCTCGTAGATGCTCAGCGGCCGGGTCAGCGCCTCGTGCCGGGAGCGCTCCTGGATCCAGTCCGCGTCCTTCCACTGATAGGAGGACTCGGTGATCACCGAGGCGGTGAGCGGCGGCACCTCGGTGGCGAAGGCCATCGGGTCGGCCTTCTGCCGCCACTGGCCGTCCGGCCCGAGGATCTCGAACTTGTAGCGGGTGCCGACGCCGATGCCGGGCACGAACAGCTCCCAGATGCCGGAGCCGCCCAGGCTGCGCATCGAGTGCGAGCGCCCGTCCCAGTGGTTCGCGTCCGAGACCAGGCGCACCGCCTGGGCATTGGGCGCCCAGACCGCGAACGACGTGCCCTCCACGTCGCCGATCAGCCCGGGGAAGTGCCGGGGGTGGGCGCCGAGGGCGCGCCACAGTTCCTCGTGCCGGCCCTCGGCGATCAGGTGCAGGTCGATCTCGCCGAGGCTGGGCAGGAAGCGGTACGGATCGTCGTGGACCTGTTCGTCGCCGTCGTACCGGACTGCGATCCGGTAGTCGCCGACGGTCGGGCGCTCGAGCGCGCCGACCCAGATGCCGTCCTGCTCGTGGGTCAGGGGGTGTCGTTCGCCGTCCTCGGTGACCACTGCGACCTCGGTGGCGAGCGGACGCAGCGTGCGGACGGTGACCCGGCCGCTGTACGGATGCGCGCCCAGCACCGAGTGCGGGTTGTAGTAGGCGCCTGCCGCGACCTTCGCCAGAACATCGGAATCCACCGGTTTCACGGTGGAAGTCACGACGATCTCGGTCGGCGAGAGCGCGGCGGTGCTCGCTTCGAGGGGGCTCTGCGAAGTCGGAGACTGTGCCATGTCGGGAAGTCTGGCACGCATCGGGCGAGGCGGCATGACACCTCGCCACCCCCGCCGTCCGGCAGAGGGGGATCTCGGCCTGCGAATACCCTACTTGGAGTAATCTCGTGCTTACCCTGCGCCTCAATGCCGTGGTCACAGGGATTCGCCGACCACCGAGTAACGATCTTGGTAACGATTGACCACGGCGCGTTCCGGGATCACCCGGGGAAGAAGGTGGCGACATGGGCCCGCGGGTGCTGCTGGTGTGCACGGCCAACATCTGCCGGTCGCCGGGCGCCGAGTGGCTGCTCGCCGGTCGCCTCGGTGAGGCGGTCGAGGTGACCAGCCGGGGGACGCGGGCGGTGGCCGGGGCGGGGATCTGTGACTTCTCGGCGGGCTGGGCGGACAGCCACTCCGGGGTGCGCCGGGAGCATGCCTCCCAGCCGCTGGAGGTGGCCGACATCCGCGCCTCGACGATGATTCTCACCGCTACCCAGGCCCAGCGCGGACGGGTGATCGAACTGCGGCCCTCGGCCCAGGTGCGCACCTTCACCTTGCTGCACGCCGCCCGCACCGCGCAGTGGCTCACCGAGGCCGGGCAGGCCCCGCCGAAGGGGGTGGACCTGGCCGACCGGCTGCTCTGGCTGGCCGAGGAGCTTGACGCGAACCGCGGTTCGGCCCCCCGGGGGGCGGCGGACGACGAGGACGACCTGCCGGACCCGCACCGGGGAGGGCGGCACCCGCAGGTGTTCGCCCGGCTGCAGGCGGCGGTCGACGACCTGTGCGCGCCGTTGCTGTTTCGCGGTCCGGTGCTCCGCCGCGACCGGAACCGGTTGCGGCAGAAAGACTCCCAGGCCCGACGCTAGCCCGGCGTCAGAGGGTGCCTTCGCAGGCCGGGCAGAGTTCGCGGATGCTGCGGACCGGGCCGGAGCGGCGCCAGTCGTTCCATTCCGCCGTGTAGACCGTGCCGGCCCCGCGGCAGGTGGCGCAGTGGCCGGTGGCGACCCGCTCACCCTCGTCGTCCCGCCGGTTGCGCAGCAGCAGGGCCAGGCCGACGGCCAGCATCAGGGACGGCAGCCAGATCAGGTGGTAGGCGCCCAGGGCCAGGTCGGCGGCGTAGAGGCAGGTGGCCCCGAGGGCCAGCAGGGCTCCGAAAACAGCGTTCACGTCGCGCCTCCCGTGGTTCCGGTCGTTGTCCGGCGGGTCTCCACCCGGTTGGCCGGCGCGCGCTCTTCGGTGAGCCGGATGTGCAACCAGAGCGTAAGGATCCGCTTCTTCTGAGTCATCCTAGACACGGCAAAGGTACCGGGGAAGGGCGAATCGGGATTGTCGCGCAAGGCTTCTCAGCCCCAACTCAGGCTGGCCCGCGCGACTGCCCTTTCGTCCCTTTCGACCCCGCCGGAATCGCGGTGTGCCCGGATCGTCGGGTCGGGTGTCAGATTGACCGGCGGGACCGGTGGTGTCGGGGTACCCCGGTGGGCACGTGCGGCATCACCGACTGCGGCGGGATCAGCAGTTCCCGCTCGTCCTCGAGCAGGTCCAGGTCCGGCGCCGACAGGTCCACCAGCAGCGGTGGGATCTCGGTGAACGCGGCGGGTCCGGACGTCTCCGGAGCCTCTGCCCGACCCTCTTCCGGCGCCTTCTCAGGTGCGCTCTCGGTAGCCGGTATCCCGCTGGCCGGGGTGCCGATCCGGATGCCCGAAGGCGCGGTGTCCGGTCCGGTCCAGTGCTCGTCGTGCTCTTCCCAGTCCCGCCGCGTGCCCGTGGCCTCACTGGCCGGTTTAGGTGAAACGGTCTCCTGCGGAAGGGGCTGGAGCCGAAGTGCTTCTGGCACTTCCTCGGCCGAGAGCGCCCGCGAGGCCCGGCCGACCGGGCGGTGCTCGACCTCTAGCCGGTCGACCTCGGGCTCCCGCGGCCGCACCATCTGGGCCGAGACGTCCTCGGTCGTGCGGATGATCTCGAGCCCGTCGGTGCGGGAGACCACGGCCAGCCCGTCGGTGCCGGGGTCGGTCACGACCGGCAGGGGACCGGTCGAGGAGAGGCCGCCGAACACCGAGATGCCCCCGTCGAAGGAGCTTTCCGGAGCACTGGCGGGGCGTCCGGGCGAGTCGGCGATCGGGGCCCAGCCGTCGGACGGGCTCGGCGCCCAGCCCATGTCCGGGGCCCAGCTTCGGCCGGGGGTGGGCGGCTGGGCGGGCGTCTTCGGAGCGGCGTCGAAGGAGGCCTGGCCGCCCCCGGTGCCCGGAAGGATCGTCCGCGGATCGACGTTCGGGCTGTCCGGCATCCCTAATTCAAAGGCGCTGGTGGGTCCGCCCCAGTTCTCGGAGGTCAGTGGCTCCAGAGGAAGCGAAGCCGCGTCCGTGTCCGGCAGGGCGATGCTGGTGGGGGGAACTTCTTCGATCGCGGGTGCGACCGGTTCGGGCTTGCGACCCCGACGACTGCGCGAGGGCTTGCCCTCCGGCTCCGAAGCAGCAGGCACTTCCGGAGTGACCGGCGGCTGGCCATACCCGTATCCGTAGCCCTGGTAACCGTTTCGGCCCTTCCTCCGGGGCGCGAAGTTGAGCACCGAGCCGAGCACCTTCGCGCTCACCGCTTCCAGCGACTTCAGGGCCCGCTCGGTTTCTTCCCGGCGACTACGGCCGTGCCGGATCACCAGGATGGCGCCGTCGGCCGCGGTCGCGATCAGGGCCGCGTCGGTGACCGGAAGCAGCGGCGGAGCATCGATCACGACCACGTCGTAGTGCTGGGCCAACGTGTCCAGCAGGATCCGCATCTGTTGCGAGCCCAGCAGTTCCGAGGGATTCGGGGGAGTGGGGCCGGACGGCAGCACGGCGAGCAGGTCGCGCTCGTAGCCGACCACCACGTCACGCAGGTCGTGCTGCCCGGCGAGCACGTTGGTCAGCCCGACGGCGTTGCTGATGCCCAGGTACTTCCCGACCGCGGGCTTGCGCAGGTCGCCCTCCACGAGCACCACCCGGGCGCCGCTCTGGGCCAGGATCAGCGCGATGTTGCAGGCCGTCGTCGTCTTGCCCTCTTCCGGCAGGGCGGAGGTCACCGCGATCACCCGGGGCGGGTGGTCGACGTCGGCGAACTGCAGGTTGGTCCGCAGGGTCCGGAACGCCTCGGCCCGGCCGCCGAACGCATCGGCAGTCACCAGAGGCTTTTTCGGGGCGGAGGCGTCGAACGGGACGACGCCGAGCGGTACCGACCCGGTCAGCTGCTCGACCTCGCCGGCGCCGCGGACCGTGGTGTTGAGCTGGTCGCGCAGCACCGCCGCGCCGATCCCCAGGCCGAGCCCGAGCAGAAGGCCGAGCGCGATGTTCAGCGGTACCCGCGGGGAGACCGGGGCGGTCGGCACGGTCGGCGGGCGGGTCACCGTGAGCATGACCGGGGAGCGGCCCCGGGCGTTGTTCTTCTCCAGATCGTCGACCACGCTCTGCAGGTGGGTGGTGACGGCGGCGGCGATCGCGGCGGCCGTGGCCGGAACCGGGTCCGTGACGCTGATGTTGATCAGCACGGTGTCCAGCTGCGGGCTGGCGTCGATCTTGCCGCCCAGCTCGGCCGGGGTGTAAGGCAGACGCAGCTCCTTCACCACCGGCATGGTGACCGCGCTGCTGGTCGCCATGTTCGCGTAGGACTTCACCCGCTGCTGGCTGAAGGTGCTGCTCTCGGACAGCTGGGTCAGGGTGCTGTCGCTGGCCGGGTTCTGGGCGGAGACGAAGACCTGGGTCTGCGCCTGGTAGAGCGGCGTCTGGCGACTGGTGTACGCGATCGCCGCGGTCACCCCGAGCAGGGTCAGGATCAGGACGATCAGCCAGTGCTGCCGGAGCACTCGCAGGTACTGGGTCAGGGTCACTGAACGCTCCGCCTCGTCATTGCACTCCTCTGCCGGCCTGAGCGCCTTACCGTACCCATATCTGGCTACACAGAGGGGTTAAACGATCGCTCTGGGTCACATGATTCGGGTGCAGTGAATCAGAACGGACCGGGTCGTGCCTACTTGGGCGGAGCGCTATCGGACGGTCAGCGGAAGGTCGCGCCCGGTCTGCGCCACTTCGTCGCACCAGGTGAGCACGTCGGCGACGATCTCGTCGTCCAGTGAGCGGCGCCCGGCCTCGACCTCGCGCAGCAGGTGCAGGCGGAGGGTCCGGGCGTCCCGGCGACGGCGGGCGGCCCGGCTCAGCCGGCCGGCGGCGACGTAGCCGACGGCCAGCACGGTCACGAATCCGGACAAGATCAGCTCCTGCATGGACACAGAGCGTACTTGCTTGATTACGACATGTCAGACGCTTCGCCGGGTGGCCGGAGTGGAGCAAGGTTCTGGCTGGTCAGGCTCGCGATCGGTGCATCGGGAATGCAGTGTGGGCCGGTTGACCTAGCGGGTACGGCCGCGCGGGAGGCCCTTCTTGGCGGTCTCCCGGAAGGCGGTACCGGCCGCCCGGCCGATCGGCTGGTTCGACCGGCGGGCCTGGATCAGGTGGTAGACGTACCAGGCCACGATGGTCACCACACCCGCGTCGTCGACCAGCCCGAACGGCCCCAGCACGGCCTCCGGCACCGCGTCGACCGGGCTGACCAGGTAGACGAAAGATGCTGCCATGGCCGCGATTCCGCGCAGCGGGACGCGGTAGCGGTAGATCACGTAGAGCCCGAAGACGAGCAGGCCCACGGCGATCAGCAAAAGGATCGCGACGAAGCCCACCACGACCACCAGAGCGGTGTTGTCACCCATGTCGGGGTACCCCTTCCCTCGTGATCTTCATTGTTCGCCGGATCCGCCGGACTGCATCTTCCGGGTGACGGACGAGAGTGCTGAGACGTGGGCGAGCGGTGCATTCAGGGCGAGGATACGGTGCTGGAGTGAATCTTGGTCGCGCCGGAGCAGCGCTCGTCACCGTCGTTCTGGCCTGCGGCCTGGCCGGATGTCAGGTGACCAACGACATCGGCAGTACCGGCGATGTGGCGTCGTCGGGTTCTTCAGGTTCTTCGGGGTCGAGCAAGAACGACGGTGCGCTGGCCACCAAGGTCCTGGCGACGCTCTCGGTCAAGGGGCGGGCCGCCTCCACCGGCTACTCGCGCGAGCAGTTCGGCACCGCCTGGAAGGACGTCGACCGCAACGGTTGCGACACCCGCGACGACATCCTCAAGCGCGACCTGACCGGCGAGAAGTTCCGGTCCGGCACCAAGGACTGCGTGGTGATCAGCGGCACCCTGGCCGACCGCTACACCGGCAAGACGATCAAGTTCAGCAAGGAGCAGGCCTCCGAGATCCAGATCGACCACGTGGTGGCGCTGGAGAACGCCTGGGCCACCGGAGCCGGTCAGTGGACCAAGGAGAAGCGCACCGAGCTGGCCAACGACCCGCTGAACCTGCTGGCCGCGGACGGCTCGCAGAACGAGTCCAAGGGTTCCGGGGACGCGGCCACCTGGCTGCCGCCGAACAAGTCGTTCCGCTGTGACTACGTGGCCCGGCAGATCGCGGTGAAGTCGAAGTACGGCAACTGGGTGACCGCGGCGGAGAAGAAGGCGATGAGCGGGATCCTGAAGAGCTGCCCGGACGAGCGGATCCCGACCGCGGCCTCCTCGGCAATCGATGCCAAGCCGGCCAAGTCGGCCGCCAAGCCCGCGACCAAGCCGGCGAGCGGGGCCAAGGACCCGGCGAAGCCGACCACCGGTAAGAATGACGCTGACGTCAAGAGTCCCGGGGCCTACTGCTCTCCCGAGGGGGCCAAGGCCAAGAGCTCGGACGGAGACACGCTGACCTGCAGTGTGAAGGGCGACGACAAGGCCCGGTGGCGGTCTGCGGCCTAGTGGCCGGTGCCTTGTCCAGCCTTCGATGTTAGGTTAGCCATACCTCACTTTGGAAGGTGGTACCCAGATGTCCATGACTTCGCGCATGGCCGAGGGGATTCGTAACCGGGTCGGTGGCCGTGGGGAGGGCCGCGGCGGCGCGACCCTGGCCATCACGGTCGCCCGCAAGGAACAGCTGAGCCCGACCATGGTCCGGGTCGTCTTCACCGGCGACGACCTGGCCGACTTCACGATGAACGAGTTCAGCGACGCTTACGTCAAGCTGATCTACCCCCGGCCCGGGGTCAGCTACCCCGAACCGCTGGACATGAAGGTCATCCGCGCCTCCCTGCCGCAGGAGGACTGGCCGCAGAACCGCACCTACACGGTCCGCCGGTGGGACGACCAGGCCCGTGAACTCACCGTCGACTTCGTCGTGCACGGCGACGAGGGCCTGGCCGGGCCGTGGGCCCGGGACGCGCAGCCCGGCGACCAGATCTGGCTGGCCGGCCCGGGTGGCGGCTACCGGCCCGACCCGGCCGCCGACTGGCACCTGCTGGCCGGCGACGAGAGCGCCCTGCCGGCCATCGCCGCCGCCCTCGAGGTGATGCCCGAGGACGCGGTGGGCCAGGTGTTCGTGGAGATCCACGACCCGGCCTCGGAGCTGAAGCTGACCGCCCCGGCCGGGGTCACCGTGACCTGGCTGCTGGACACCGCCGAGACGCCCGGTACCGCCCTGGTCGAGGCCGTCACCGCCCTAACGTTCCCGGAGGGCCGGGTCTACGCCTTCGTCCACGGTGAGGCCGCCGCGGTGCGGGACCTGCGCCGGCTCCTGAAGCGCGAGCGCGGGGTGAAGCAGTCCGACCTGTCGATCTCCGGGTACTGGCGCCAGGGGGCCAACGACGAGGAGTGGCGCGCGGTCAAGCGCGACTGGAACCAGAAGATCGAGGAGTCCGAGGGCTCCTGACCTCCTGGTCCCGGCCGGTTCCTGACGGCTATCTGACGGCTACCGCAGGCGGCGGGAGGTGGGTGTGGCCACCCGCAGCCAGCGGTAGCCGTACCGGCCCAGCTCCACCTCGACCCGGCCGGCGTCGTCCAATTGGGTGTTCTGCGTTCCGAGCAGGTCCATCAGCCCCTGCCCGGCGTTGTCGGAGCCCAGGTCGAGCGGCACCTTGACCGGCTCCGGGCTCAGGTTGTGCAACGCCACCAGCACCGCGTCCTCCCAGGTCAGCCGGTGCGCGAAGACCGCGGCGTGCGGCTGCTCGAGCACGTCGAAGCGGCCCCAGCCGAGCTCCGGGCTGTTCCGGTAGCGGGAGATCAGCAGGCGCACGAAGTTCAGCAGCGAGTCCGGGTCGGCCCGCTGGTCCTCCACGTTCACTTCCAGGGGCGCGAACTTCCCGGTGACCAGCGGGGCGACCAGGTTCTCGGGATCGTTCAGCGAGAACCCGGCCGACGGCTCGCCGGTCCACTGCATCGGCGTGCGTACCGCCTTACGATCGCCGACCTCCAGGTTCTCGCCCATCCCGATCTCTTCCCCGTAGAAGAGCACCGGCGTGCCCGGCAGGGTGAAGAGCAGGCTGTAGACCATCCGGATCCGATCCCCGTCGCCGTCGAGCATCGGGGGTAGGCGCCGGATGATGCCGCGGCCGTAGACCTGCATCCGCTTCTCCGGGCCGAACGCGTCGAAGACCTCCTGACGCTCCTCGTCCGACAGCTTGTCCAGGGTCAGCTCGTCGTGGTTGCGCACGAACGTGCCCCATTGGCACTCCGGCGGCAGCTCGGGCCGGCCGTTCAGGGCCTTGGCCAGCGGCGCCGCGTCCTGGCGGGCCAGCGACAGATACATGTTCTGCATCGTGATGAAGTCGAACTGCAGGGTCAGCTCGTCGCCCTCGTCCCCGCCGAAGAACTCCTTCTGCTGATCGAAGGGCACGTTCACCTCTCCCAGCAGGATCGCGTCCCCGGTGCGCCGGTTGATGAACGCGCGCAGGTGCTTGATCACCTCGTGCGGGTCCGGCAGCGCGGTCGGGGACTCGCCGATCGTGTCGATGAAGAACGGCACCGCGTCCACCCGGAACCCGGAGACGCCCAGGGCCAGCCAGAACCCGACGATCCGGGCGACCTCGTCGCGCACCGCCGGGTTGGTCACGTTCAGGTCGGGCTGCTGCCGGTAGAAGTGGTGCAGGTAGTACTGCCCGGTCTTCTCGTCCAGGGCCCAGACACTGCTCTCCTGGTCCGGGAAGACCGGCTCGGGCTGGGGCCCGGCCGGCGGCTCGTCGACCCAGACGTACCAGTCCCGGTACTTCGAGTCCTTCGAGCTGCGCGCGTCGACGAACCAGGGGTGCTGGTCCGAGGTGTGGTTGACGACCAGGTCGACGATCACCCGCATGCCCCGGTCGCGCGCCGTACGGATCGCCTCGACCACGTCGCCGTGGCTGCCCAGCCGGGGGTCCACCCCGTAGAAGTCGGTGATGTCGTAGCCGTCGTCCCGCCCCGGGGTCGGGTAGAAGGGCATCAGCCAGAGACAGGTGACCCCGAGCTCGGACAGGTAGTCGATGCGCTGGGCCAGTCCGGCGAAGTCGCCGGTGCCGTCGTCATTCCAGTCCATGAATGTCTCGATGTCGAGACAATAGACCACCGCTGTTTTCCACCAAAGGTCCGCCGTGTCCGTGATCCGCATGATTGCGATCTATCACTTGTGCGCAGAATTCGCGCTTTCAGATCGAGACTTGAGCGAAGCTCTCCGCACGGGAGTAGTGTTGGTCACGCGGTCAGTGGAGATGCGCGGAGGCTGAAAAGCCCCGTCCCTCTCCGGCCGGACCGTGTCGATAAAGAAGGAGATGGGGGTCAACCCGCGATGGACCCGACACAGATGGTCGACGAGGCGCTGCGCCGCTTCACCGTCATGCAGAGCGCGGCCGGTGCCGACACCGCCGCCCCGCCCGAGGACCCGGCGACCCGAGCTCTGGTAGCCGTGTTCCAGCACCTGGCGAAGCTTGACGGCTGGGCGAAGATCGCCATCGACCGCCTGGCGGTGGACCCCGAGAATGCCCGGGCGGCAGCCGATCTCAAGCTCGGCATGGAACACGCGGCGCGGTTGCACCCGCAGTTCATGCGCACGCTCTCCGAGGTCTGCGCGACCACCGCGCCGTCGGGGGGCACCGCCCCGTTCCCGGTCCGGCCGGCCCCGGGGCAGGGGTAGACCCGTCACCTCGGAGGTGAAGAGAAATCTGTCCGGACACCTATGTGTCCGGACAGATTTCTCCGCGGCTTTTCGGAAGACCTTCATCTGGATGTTTCCTGGACGCGCCGGAGCCGCTGATTGTCGGCCATTGTGCTGACCGGTGAACTCCGGGTGACGTATTAGCGTGGCCGTCCAACTGCATTCTGTGCGCATTTCCCGGCGTTCGGGTAAAAGCGTGGTCCCGGATGCAAATGGTGGACGCCGTCGGGCACCGGCGCGGATCGGTCGCCCGGGGGCGCTGGCCGAGTGGGTCACTCCCGCTTCCGTCCAGCCGTCGCCAGGCCGCATGCTTGGGACAACCCGGCCGGAATGCCGGGTTGGCTCCTATGCGTCGTCCTACCCGATGGAGAGACATGGACACCACGCTCACCCAGCCCACCGGCGGCTCCACCCTGACGTTGCCGGCTGGATTCCGCTGGGGCGTCGCCACGGCCGCCTACCAGATCGAGGGGGCGGTCGCCGAGGACGGCCGCACGAAGTCGATCTGGGACACCTACTCGCACACCCCGGGCCGGGTCGACGGTGACGACAACGGCGACGTGGCCTGCGACCACTACCACCGGATGCCGCAGGACGTGGCCCTGATCCGCAGCCTGGGCCTGGACACCTACCGGTTCTCGATCTCCTGGCCGCGGGTGCAGCCGGGCGGGAGCGGGGCGCTCAACCCCAAGGGCATCGACTTCTACCAGCGGCTGGTGGACGAACTGCTGGCCGCCGAGATCGACCCCTGGATCACGCTGTACCACTGGGACCTGCCGCAGGAGCTGGAGGACGCGGGCGGCTGGCCGAACCGGGACACGGCCTACCGGTTCGCCGACTACGCGGCCCTGGTGTTCGACAAGCTCGGCGACCGGGTGGACAACTGGACCACGCTGAACGAGCCCTGGTGCTCGGCCATGCTGGGCTACGCCTACGGCCGTCAGGCGCCGGGGTACGAGGACTTCCCGGCCGGCATCCGCGCCGTGCACCACCTGCTGCTCGGCCACGGTCTGGCCACCCAGCGGATGCGGGAGGCCGCGACCGCCCTGGACCACCCGATCAAGCTCGGCATCACGCTGAACCTCGGCACCGCGCACCCGGCCACCGACACCCCGGAGGACCGGGACGCCGCCCGCCGGGCCGACGGCCTGAACTCGCGGCTCTACCTCGACCCGCTGTTCCGGGGCAGCTACCCGGCCGACGTGATCGAGGACCTGACCGCCCGCGGCGCCGAGCTCCCGGTCCAGGAGGGCGACCTCGAGGTGATCAGCACGCCGATCGACGTGCTCGGGGTGAACTACTACACCGGCTGGCTGATCTCCCACCTCGACGAGGACGGGAACACCCACGACGCGGACGGCGTCATCGTCACCCGGGACGTCCCGCGGGGCCGCCCGGTCACCGCGATGGGCTGGGAGATCGTCCCCGAGTGCTTCACCGAGCTGCTGGTCCGGCTCTCCCAGGACTACCCGGGCGTGCCGATCGTGATCACCGAGAACGGGGCCGCGTTCGAGGACTCGCCCGCGGCCGACGGCTCGATCCACGACGTGGAGCGCACCGCCTACATCGCCGAGCACCTCAACGCCGTGCAGGAGGCGGTGGCCCAGGGGGCGGACGTGCGGGGCTACTTCTGCTGGTCGCTGATGGACAACTTCGAGTGGTCCTACGGGTACGAGAAGCGGTTCGGCATCGTCCGGGTCGACTACCAGACCCAGGAGCGCACCCTGAAGGACAGTGCGATCTGGTACCGCGACCAGGTGCAGGCCTGGCGGGACTCGCTCGCGGGGTAACTGCGGGGTTGATGAAGGACGATGGTCCCTCGGCTTCCGGGTCGAGGGACCGTTTTTTGATCCCTCACCGAGCAAAAACCGAAACCTTCTCGGCGTCACTCATTTTCGGCTGTCCGGCTGTCCGGACAACTCAGCGTGAGGGGGACGTCACATGCCCTTTCGGTAACGGTTCGCCAAAAACGGCCGTTAATGGGAGTGGCGGCGCAACCGCCGCCCCGCAGAACCTGCGGAGGGAACCCACCGAAGGGCAAGAATTGATCACCAACCTGCGCACGCTGCTCGCCGAGCGGAAGATCGTCCGGCAGCGCTCCCGCAAGCTGGCCGAGGAGCTGGCCAGCTACAGCACCCCGGCCGAGCGGCTGGAGCTGGACGCGATCCTCAGCCGGCACACCGAGGCCGAGATCGCCGAGCTGGAAGCACTTCTGAACCACCAGGCCGTGAACCAGGCCACGCACCTGTAACACCAACCCTCGAGGCGCGCCAGTGACGCAGCGCCCATGATGATGCGGCGACACGAAGACGTGTCGCCGTTGTTGTTTTGCCCCTCCCCGGTCGGGGAACTTGCCGTGATCATGGACTTCTTCCCCCGTGATCATGGACTTCTTCCCCGGGCTGCGAGGTGAAGATCCATGATCACGGGGGAGGTTCTCCATGATCACGGAGAGAGGGCGGGGCGTCAGAAGTTGATCATGTGCCCGGCCAGGCCGTGCACCGCTTCCTTGACCGCCTCGCTGAGCGTCGGGTGGGCGTGCACGTTGCGGGCCACCTCGTGCACCGTCAGGTCCCACTGCTGGGCCAGGGTCAGCTCGGGCAGCAGCTCGGTGACCTCGGGGCCGATCAGGTGCCCGCCGAGCAGCTCGCCGTACTTCGCGTCGGCGATCAGCTTGACGAAGCCGACCGGCTCGGCCAGACCGTGGGCCTTGCCGTTGGCCGTGAACGGGAACTTCGAAACCTTGACGTCGTAGCCCTTTTCGCGGGCCTGGGCCTCGGTGTAGCCGAAGCTGGCGACCTGCGGGTTGCAGAACGTGGCGCGCGGCATCATCGGGTACTCCAGCGCCATCGTCTCGGCGCCGGCGATGGTCTCGGCCGCGATGATGCCCATCGACTCGGCCACGTGGGCCAGCATCAGCTTGGCGGTGACGTCGCCGATGGCGTAGATGCCGGGGACGTTGGTGCGCATGTACTCGTCGATCGCGATGGCGCCGCGCTCGGTCAGCTGGACGCCGGTGTTCTCCAGGCCGTACCCGGTGGTGCGGGGCACGAAACCGATGGCCTGCATGACCTTGTCGGCCTCGAGCACCTGCTGGGTGCCGTCCTTGGTGACGGTCACCCGGACCGGGCCCGACCCGTCCTCGATCGTGTCCACCCGGGTGTTGGTCAGGATCTTGATCCCGGCTTTCTTGTAGCGCTTGGTCAGCTCGGTCGAGACGTCGACGTCCTCCAGCGGGAGGATCCGGTCGAGGAACTCGACGATCGTCACGTCGACGCCGTAATTGCGCATCACGTAGGCGAACTCGATGCCGATCGCGCCGGCGCCGGCGATGATGATGCTCTTCGGCAGCTCGGCGGTCATGATCTGCTCTTCGTAGGTCACGACCCGCTCGGACAGGGTCGTGCCGGGCAGCAGCCGGGTGGTGGCCCCGGTGGCGATGATGCAGTTCTCGAAGGTCACCCGGTCCGTGCCACCGTCGTTCAGGGCGATGTCCAGGGTGTGGGGGTCGGCGAAGGTGCCCCAGCCGTTCAGCTCGTCGATGCCGTTCTTCTTCATCAGGAAGTGGACGCCCTTGACGCGTCCGTCGGCGACCGTGCGGCTGCGCTGGTAGGCGGCCTTGTAGTCGAAGGTGACCGAGCCCTCGATCTGGATCCCGAAGGTCTTCGCCTCGGACAGGACCGTGTGGGCCAGGTCGGCGTTGCGCAGCAGCGCCTTGGAGGGGATGCAGCCCACGTTGAGGCACACACCGCCCCAGTACTTGCTCTCGACGACGGCCACCCGCTTGCCGAGTTGCGCTGCACGGATGGCGGCGACATACCCGCCAGGGCCGGCTCCCATAACGATGACGTCGTAATGACCAGGCATGTCCATACAGGTTAGTGACCTCTCCGGGCGCCCGCCGCGCAGGTCCTCACCGAAGGGCTACGCCGTGAGCGGAGTCCGGGGGCGTGGGGGACGCTCCGCCCGGGTTCGAGCCCTTTGTGACCAGCGGGTTACTTTCTGGCGTTTGGGGGTTGTGGTGCGGGCGGACAAATCGGAATATTGGTGCACTTCCTGGGGAACCCGGGACGTGCTCCCTGACATGGCTGATCACGAGTCGGCCATCACGTCTTCCGAGAGGATCCACCGTGACACCACGCCGTTTGCTCGCTGGCCTGGCCGGAACCACCCTGATCGCCGTTGCCCTGGCGGTCCCCGCCAGCACCGCCGGGGCCGCGAAGCAGTCCACCGCGGACCAGTCGCAGAACCTGATCGCCGTGTCGGCCGCCCAGAAGGCGTCCGTCCAGCAGGACAAGGCCGCCGACGCACTGGTCAAGAAGCTCGGTAAGGCGAGTGCGGGCGTCTACTACGACAGCAACCGGCTCAGCGCCGCGGTCACCACCAAGGCGGCGCTCAAGCAGGCCAAGGCCGCCGGGGCCACCGCTCACCTGGTCAAGAACAGCACGGCCCAGCTCACCTCCGCGGTCAGCCTGCTGAACAAGACCGCCAAGGTGCCCGGCTCGTCCTGGGCGATCGACCCGGCCAGCAACAAGGTGCAGGTCAGCATCGACAGCACGGTGAAGGGGGCGCGCCTGGCCAAGGTGCAGGCGGCCGTGGCCAAGCTCGGCTCGAAGGCTTCGCTGGAGCGGGTGTCCGGCACCTTCACCCCGCGGATCGCCGGGGGGCAGGCCATCTACGGTGGTCAGTACCGTTGCTCGCTCGGCTTCAACGTGAAGACCAGCAGCGCGTACTACTTCCTCACCGCCGGGCACTGCGGCCAGGTGGCGAGTACGTGGTACTCCAACTCCGCCAAGACCGCCCTGCTCGGGTCGAACGTCAGCTACTCGTTCCCGGGTAACGACTTCGCGCTGGTCAAGTACAGCAGCACCAGCACGGTCCCCTCGGGCACGGTGTACACGTACAGCGGCACGCAGGAGATCTCCAGCGCCGGCACCCCGACCGTGGGGCAGACGGTCTACCGCAGCGGTAGCACCAGCGGCGTGCACAGCGGCAAGGTGACGGCGCTCAACGCGACGGTCAACTACAGCGACGGCACCAGTGTCTCGCAGACGATCAAGACGTCGGTGTGCGCCGAGAGCGGTGACAGCGGCGGCTCGCTCTACGCGGGCACCGTGGCCTACGGGCTGACGTCGGGCGGCAGCGGTAACTGCACGTCCGGTGGCGTCACGTACTTCCAGCCGGTTCCGGAGGCGCTGAGCTACTACGGGGTCAGCATCTACTGAGCCCTCCTATGAGACGAACCCGGGGGCCGGCACTTCCTGAGGCGCCGGTTCCCGGGTGAGTCTGTGCGGTCTGGGGGGACGAACGTGAGGACGCCGGTGAGCCCTGACCATCGGCGTCCTCACTTTTCTTTTTGCTGGCTTTGGGTGGCCGGGTCGGGTGCCCAGCATCCGGACTCCGCGCGCCGGGTCGTCCGCCTCCGCATAGCCTGGTGGGGTTGAGGGGTGGTGAGGCGGATGCGGACCGGTAACGAACCAGGAACCGCGCGTAGTCCGCTTCGGCTGCGCCTGGGTCTGGCGCTCTTCGGCACGGTCAGCTCGCTGGTCGCCGCCGGGTTGCTGCTCGGCCGGGCGTCGCTGCTGGTGGTGCTGATGTTCGTGGTGGTCGGCCTGGTCGCCGCGGTGGACTCCGCGGTCGTGTTCCGGCACCTGCGGCAGGGCGCGCACTTCCAGCCCGGCCCGCAGATCCCGCCCTACCAGGGGGTGCCGCCCCCACCCCGGCTGCCGCGGGTGCGGGCCCCGGTGGACGAGAACACCCGGATCCGGCGCTACCTGACAATCATGATCACTTGTCTGGTGCTGATCACCCTGGCCTGGACCGTGGTCCGGCTCTACTCCACCACCGCCGCGGTGGCGATGAGCATGATCGCGGCAGTGCTGCCGCCGATCGCCGTCATCGTCGCCAATCTGGGGGTCAATCTCCCGGACGACGGGCGGGGTACCGGGCGTGGCTCACCGCGTCCCCCCGGCGGGGGACTGGAAAACTAAGTCTCGTACGACGCAACCGACCCAGGGGTTCCGGACGTCGAAGACCGGGCCGTCGGCGTGCGATCGGCGTTTCATAGAGAATTGATCGGACAAAAGCCACGCGGAAGGGGCGATCCGGTTCGGGCGGATCGCCTCGGTCGCGTACCGTAGTACCCGGTAGAGGGAAGGAGCGTTGCCTTGTCGGAGCCGGCGCGCGGGTCGCAGGAATCGGGCAACCAGCTCATCGAGGGAGTGAATTTGGCGGAGTCGACGACCGGGACCCTGGAATATGCCTCGGCCGTGGCGGACACCGCCCAGGATCTCGGGCCCTTCGGGGCCTCTACTGACGCGTCTTTTTCCAGTTCATCGGATGGTTCGGGGCCAGTGCAGCTGATCGGCGAGAGCGAGACCTCGGAAGCCCTGCAGGTGGCCGGGGCGGCAGCGGGTTCGCTGACGCCCGAGGGCGGCCTGCTGTCCACCGGCAACCTGCCCGGTGTCACCGCCGACGGCCCGGCGACCGGTGGCCTGTCCCTGAGCGCGGCCTCGGTCGGTGCCGCGCTGGCCGCGACGGGCGCGCCCTTGGAGATGTCATCGGTCTCACCCGCCGGCGACGTGACCGATTCCCCGGCCTCGGGGTCTGTCCCGAAGGTGGCGCCGAGTCCGATGACCGCTGATTCCACCGAGCCCCACGCCTTCGTGCCCGACCCACCGGCTCCTTCGTCGCTGGGTGCCTCGGCGGCGTCCTCGGGGGGCGAACGGCAGCAGCCTCCGGCTCCCTTCAACCGCCCGGGGCGCTCCAAGAACTCGCCGGACACCGGTGCCTTCGTCCCGCGCGAAGTGATTGCCCGCCGCCGCGCGGCCGAGGCGATGACCCGCGCGATCGTGATGGCGCCCCCGCTTCCGCCGTCGATGATGAGCGCGGCCCAGCAGGCGGCGGCCCAGGCCGCACCGAGCCTGGCCCAGCCGGTCAGTGGCCCGATCACCCAGCCCGACGGCACCCCCCAGGCCCAGACCGAGACCACCCAGTCGACCCGGGGCACCGCGAAGAACCGCAAGCGCAAGGGCCGTAAGCACGGTGCCCACACGGCGGGTATCCCGCTCGTGACCAATGCGCCCACGGCTCCGACCGCTCCGACCCAGCCGGCGACCGGGCCCATGCCGATACCGGGCGCTCCGGGCACCGGCGCGCTGCCGATGGGCTATGCCCCTCAGGGCTATCCCCAGGGGTACGCCCCGCAGGGCTACGTGCCTCAGGGATATGTGCCGCAGGGTTACGTCCCGGCCGGCTATGCGCCGCAGGGATACCAGCAGGGCGTCCCGACCGGGGCCATGCCGCTCAGCGCCATGGGCTCCGTCGGTATGCCCACCGCTACTCCGCCCCAGCAGCAGACGCCCGGGGCCAACCCACCCGGTCGGCACGGCCCCTCGAAGGGTGCCCGGCTGGCCATGCTGCTGGCGGTCATCGTGGTGATCGGCGGCATCGTCGCCGGGGTGCTGGTCAGCCAGAACGGCGGCGACAAGGGCGACCCCGGCGCGGCTGCCGCGTCCCCGTCCCCCTCGGCCACCGCGGCCCAGGCCGCGCCTACCGTCGCGCTCGACTTCACCGCCTCCTCGTTCGACCCGGTCGGCGGCGAGGGCATCAAGATCGACGGCGCCTCCTATATGTCGTCCTGGTACAAGACGGCGCAGTTCGGCAACCTGAAGGACGGCGTCGGCCTCATCCTCAACCTGGGCAGCGCCAAGAAGGTCAGCTCGGTGAGTTTCGACGTCGGTGGTTCCCCGGTGACGGTAGGGCTGCGGTCGGCCGACACGCTGGCCCAGAGCGATCTGGATGCCTACAGCAAGGTCGCGGCTCAGGGTAAGAAGACGGGCCAGGTCACGTACGACACGTCGAAGGCCGGAGCCCACCAGTACTGGATGATCTGGGTGACCAGCCTCCCGCCCCTGAGCGACGGCACCTACCGGGTGACCCTGTCCGACGTGAAGGTGCGCGGGCCCAAGAGCTGACGGCTTGTTTTCTTCAAAGACGCGGCCCCCAGGGGGCCGCGTCTTTACTTTTGCTCAGATCCGGGAGCGCAGCCCGTCCAGCACATGGTCGGCCAGCGGCCAGCGCGGCACCACTCCGTCCACCACCACCGCCACCGTCCCGCGATAGGTACGGACCCAGCTGACCCCGTCATAGCTCAGCGCCGGCCCCGGTCGGGCCAGCCACCGCCGCAGGGCGTCCCGGTCGAACACGGCATGACAGACGTCGCCGATCCAGCACTCCACGTACGAACGGAAAATGCGCAGCTCCAGCGTCACCGGGCTACCCCCGGCATCCCGCAGGTCGATCGCCACGCCAGCCATGAGTTCAGGTTCAGCCAGTCCCTGACGCCGAACGATGTCGCGATATGGCACGGTCTGTGCACTTGTGGTGATCGGGTGGCTTGATCAACCTGGTGACGGTGGTGAGCAGCTCGGAGGAGCCTGCTCGCGGTGCGGTGCGGTGCGGTGCGGTGCGGTGCGGTGCGGCGCGGTGCGGTGCGGTGCGGTGCGGTGCGGTGCTTGGCTTGGCTTGCGCAGCGTGACGTGGTGAGGCGGACGACATGGCTGCTTGGATGGGTTCGCCGCCCGAGTGCCCTCGTGGCCATGCCCCAACCCCTCGTGATCATGCAGAAGCGCCCCCGTGATCATGCAGTGCATGATCACGGGGGCGGAAGTACATGATCACGGGGGCGGTTGGGCCAGGCCGCGATGTGAGGGCTGTAAAGCGGAGCGCGTCACTTGCGTGGCTGGGGGTGGGCCGTGGCCTTAATGCTGTGGTCGCCGGTCCTTTGGATTCCTCGCAGCTTGCCGTGCTGAAAAGGCTTTCGCGCGGCTTGGCGGGGAAGTGCTCTGGCGTAGTGCTGCGCGGCGCAGGAGGTTACGGGGTGGGGGCGGGGGTGGTGTCGCCGGCGGGGAGGGTGACGTCGGAAGGGCGGATGACGGTGGGCGAGGTGGAGGACTTAGGGGCGTTGCCGTAGCCATACCCGTAGCCGTATCCGTCATACCCGTTGTTGCGCTTGCGCTTCGGGGCGAAGTTGAGCACTGAGCCGAGGAGCTTGGCGTTCACCGCGGTGAGGGCCTGCAGGGCTCGGTTCGCATCTTCCTTGCGGGTGCGGCCGTGGCGCAGGACGAGCACCGCGCCGTCGGCGGCGGCGGCCAGGACGGCGGCGTCGGTGACCGGGAGGAGGGGTGGGGCGTCAACGACGACGACGTCGTAGTGGTCGGCCAAAGTGGCCAGCAGATCGGCCATTTGCTGGGAGCCCAGGAGCTCTGAGGGGTTTGGGGGAGTGGGGCCGGAGGGGAGGACGGCTAGCGTGTCACGGCCGTAAACGGTTACCACGTCGCGCAGGTCGTGGCGGCCGGCCAGGACGGTGGTGAGTCCGGCACCGCTGCTGATGCCCAGGTACTTGCCGACGGTCGGCTTGCGCAGGTCGCCGTCGACCAGGACGACGCGGGCGCCGCCGAGGGCCAGGGTGAGGGCGAGATTGCAGGCGGAGATGCTCTTTCCCTCGCTCGGCAGGGGCGAGGTGACCACGATGACGCGGGGTGGCGAGTCGACGTCGGCGAACTGGAGGTTGGTGCGCAGCGTGCGGAAGGCCTCTGCGCGCGCACCGTGCTCGTCCGCGTCCACCAGTGGTTGCTTGGTGGTCTCGGCGTCGAAGGGGACGACGCCGAGAGGCACGGCTCCGGTGAGCTTCTCGATGTCCGCGACGCTGCTGACCGAGGTGTTCAGGGCGTCGCGCAGCACGGCGGCGCCGATGCCCAGACCGAGGCCGACGAGCAGGCCCAGCGCGAGGTTGAGAGGGACGCGGGGGGAGACCGGGGCGGTGGGTTTGGTGGCGCGTTCGATCACCGAGAGCCGGACCGGCGAGGCCACCTGCTGCGGAAGCTTTTCCAGAGTGTCGACGTAGCCGGGGAACTTGTCGGCGATGCCGTTGGCGATCACCACGGCGCGGGCCGGGTCGGTGTCCGTGACGGTGATGTCCAGCAGCACGGTGTCGGCCGGGGCGGTGACGCTGATCTGACCCGCGCTGACCGACACCCCGTAGCCCTCGGACACCGAGGTGAGCACGGCCGGGCTGGTGACCACGTCGGCGTACGACTTGATCCGCTGCTGGATGAACGAGCTGCCCTCGGTCATCTGGGCGACGTCGGCACCGCCGCGGGGCTCACTGGTGATCCCGACGAACAGCTCCGTGGTGGCCGAGTACGTCCGTACCTGCCGGTCGGTGTACGCATAGGCGGCGCCGACCCCGAGCCCCGCGAGCAGCAGCACAATCAGCCACTGCCGGCGCAGCACATGCAGGTACTGAACGATGGTCACGCGCGACCCCCCAGGGCAGTGTCCGGACATCCCGTTCAGCGCTGAACGGCCTTCATGGTATCGGCGGTGAATGGCCTCGACCGGCGTTGGGCCAATCCGTTCGACCCATGCAAGAGTCAGTATTTCGGTCAGCCGGATGTAAGGCCGCTCTGCCCTAAAGGGCGGGGGGTTGCCGCTCACCGGTAATGACTTCGCAGGTGGGCGGGGTTGGGTTCGGGAAATAGCACCGGAAGGTGCACATGATTTGCCGAATAGTTGCACGGTGCAGTGCAAGTGTGGGTCGGGTGTGCGTGGTGGTGCGCAGTGGCACTGCACCGGTGGTGCACCGCCAAACCAATCTCGCCGGCCGCTAGTGAAAGCGGTGAATTCGTGCCTATGCTGACAATTACTGCACGCGCAGTAGGTGTCGGCGGACCATATTTGCGCGATTGACGGGGGTCATCGTGATGACGGTGGAACGCTGGACTGGCCACGAAGCATGGGCATTGCGACGGGCCCTGAGAATGACGGTTGTGGGATTTGCCGAATATCTCGGTGTCGGCACCCGCACAGTGAGCAAGTGGGAGGCGCGTGGGGCTGACATTGAGCCCATGCCCGAGCTGCAGGCGGTGCTCGACACCGCCCTGGCCCGGGCTGATCGCGCCAGTGCGGAGCGCTTCCGCCTGCTGATCCAGGCAGGTACGGCGGCGAGGGCGGCCGCGGGCCGACGGCGGGGCACGGCGGAGAAGGCTCCTGCGGCACCGGTGGCTCCGGTGTCCCCAGCGGTCCGATCCACCACCGTGCCCGGGCGTTCGGTCCGGGCGACCCGGGCGGCCGCGGTGGTTCCGGAGCCGCCCACCCGGATGGTTCGTCCCTCGGTGCGGGACCGGGCCGCGGTGCCGGGCCGGATCCGGCCCCGGCGACGACCCGGCCTGTCCGGCTCCGGCGAACCGGAACCACTGATCGGCGTCGCGGGTGGCTCCTCGACCCCGATCGGGTCCGGTCTGCCGGACTGGCACACCGATCCACTCGTCCAGCTCCGGGTGGACGTCGTGCCGGAAGGCGGTGCGCCTTCGGTGGCGCCGTCCCTGGCCTGCGCCCCGCCCGAGGGCTGGGAGTCGGGCTGGATCGAGGACCGGGCCGGTCAGGCCGCTCCGGCGGGCCAGATCGGCGCCGAGCCGCCGGGTGGTCACGTGGCGGTCGGCCGCAGCGATGTCGAGGCGGTGCAGGAGACGGTCTCGTTCTTCAGCCGGGTCGATCATCGCCGCGGTGGCGGGCACGCCCGCACGGCCGTGCTGCAGTACCTCACCTCGGACGTGTCCGCGTTCCTGCACGGGCGGTTCACCGACGAGACGGTGCGGCGGCAGATGTTCGCGGCCGCCGGGGAACTGGCCTGCCTGGCCGGGTGGATGTCGTACGACGACGCGGAGCACGCCACCGCTCAGTGGTCGTACTCGATCGCGGCCAAGCTTGCGGCCGAGGCGAAGGACGCGCCGCTGTCCGGGTTCGTCCTCAGGGCGATGTCCCGGCAGCTGCTCGACCTGGGCCAGCCGGACCGGGCGCTCGACCTGGCCCGGGCCTCGGTCTCCGGAGCGCGTTACCAGCAGGCGGTGCCGCGGGAGCGGGCGCTGCTGTCGATGGGGCGGGCCCGGGCCCTGGCGATGGGCGGCGACCGCGAGGCCGCCTCCGCAGCGCTGGAGCAGGCGAGGGGTGAGCTGGCGATGGCCTCCGCGTCTGACGCGGAGCCGGACCGGGTGTTCTTCGTCAGCGAGGCCTCGCTGGCCCATCAGTCCGGGTGCGTGCTGCGTGACTTCGGGGACCTGCGCGGTGCGCTGGGCTCTTTCGAGCGCGCGGTGCAGGCCCGGCAGCGGTCCAAGTTCCCCCGGGCGCACGCGATCACCCTGGGAGACCTCGGCGACGTCCAGGCCCGGCTGGGCCAGCACGACGCCGCGGTGGCCACCTGGTCGCAGGCGCTGGACGCGATGTCGGGCGTGCGCTCGGCCCGCACCCGCGCCATCGCCCGCCGGATCCGGGTGATGACGGCGAGCAAGCCGGTCCGGGTCGCGGGCTCGGAGGAGCTCGCCGCCCGGGTGGAGCACTACCTGGCGGGCTGATCACTCATAGTTCGGGCCGACCGGGCGCCCCTCCCTCAGGGGGCGCCCGGTCGGGCCGTTGCGAGCCGTCGGCCGGCTCTTCCGGTCCCGCGCCGACCGGGAGAACCGGCCGACTTCACGCTTGCTGAGTGGTCCTGTCGGCCAGATGCGTACCGGTGTGGCGCCGGGCGGTCTGGTCGGCGGTCGGCCAGTGGGAACTCATCCCCTCCCGCAGTCTGCGCCCGATGACGCGGGGGATTGGTCGGACGTAGCGGGTCGGTCGGCTCGAGTCGAGCCGGTGGGTACTTGGCTGTGCAGGTGGGGGCCGGGTGGCCGGGTGGTTGTCCGGGGCGAGCTGGGTCAGTTGGTGCCTGGATGCCGGCGGAAGAGATGACGGTCAGGGGTTTCCCAGGTTGTTCGCGGCGTTCGCCCGGCTCGTCGGGCAACCATCAGGCATGTTGATGTTCATCTTCACCGCGTTGCTCATCGCCGGTGCGGTGGGCTGGTCCACCAGTCGCCGGACGCCAGCGCCGGCTACGGCCAGAACGGGTACGGCCAGAACGGGTACGGCCAGAACGGGTACGGCCAGAACGGGTACGGCCAGAACGGGTACGGCCAGAACGGGTACGGCCAGAACGGGTATGACGAGGCCGGGTACGGCGTGAATCGTCAGGTGAACGCCGGGCTGGCCGATGCCGAGGCGGAGGCGCTGCACTGGGTGAACCGGCTCGGGAGCGGCATCACGGCGTTGGAGGGCATGAACAGCGGAGACAATTCTGCCGCCCGCCAGTCGATCGCGGAGGCTGGGGAACGCCATGCCTCGGCCCGCCGTCAGTTGGCCGAGGCCTACACCCTGAAGCAGGTGCAGTTGTCGGGGCGTACCGCGATCGAGGGGTTGCACTATCTGCGCTCGACTCGGCTCGCGCTGGGTCTGGACCCCGGGCCGGAGGTGCCGCAGGAGGTGCCCGTTCCGGTGGTGCGGGAGACGCGCAGGGTTACGGTGAACGACCAGGAGTACGTGGCCTCGGCCGGTCCGGGGGAGGCCACGCCGTACTACTACCCGGGTGGTCAGGTCCGGGGGCGGATGGTTCCGTCGGGTTGGTACAGCGCCCCGTGGTGGAAGACCGCGATGGTCGCCGGGGTGGCCGGGATCGGATCGATGCTCGTGCTCGATGCCCTCTTCGACGGGATGCACGGTCACCACGGCGGTGGCTTCCCAGGTGGTCCGGGAGGTGGCCCCGGAGGTGGGCCAGGGGGATTCGACGGCGGAGGGTTCTTCGGCGGGGACGGGTTCGGTTTCTGAGCGGGGAGAGTGGCTCAAGGCGGGCAGGGGCTTGGACGATCCACAACGGTCCAGAGGAGGCAGATCGTGCAACTCCATCAGGCGGCGGACCGCTTCATCGCTCTGGTCCCGCGTAACCCGGCCGAGGCGCGGGACAGCATCCACAGCGCTCTGCAGGTGCTGGCCACAGAGCCGGACATGCGCTGGTCCAGCCTGGCCCTGGTCCTGGCCGGGGTAGCGCTGGCCTGCTCCCGGAGGGCCGCGACCACGGCGATCTCGCTGATTGCCCTTGCCGTCACCGGCTTCATCTGGCTACAGGTGAATCACGTCCGCGAGGGCGTCATCCTGCTCCGGCTCTCCCAGAGCCACGGCGTTACCGAGGCCGATCTGCTGCTCCCGGCCGTGCTCGTGATCGCCGGTCCGCTGTGGTTGCTGGGCCGGCTGCACAGGCAGCGGCGGCAATCAGACGTAACCGTGACCCGCGTGCGTCGCTCGATACAAACGTCCTGAATTAAAAGTCCTGCCCCGTAGGCCCGTGTTCGGGACCGGGAGACTGCGACGGCAGCCGACCCGGGTGCGTCTCCTGGTAGGACCAACGTTCTTCGGCCCAGGCCTGGCCCCGCAGGTGATAGCCGCGTTCCTCCCAGAAGCCGCGGCGCGGTTGGAGCAGATACTCCCAGCCGCGGAACCACTTCGGGCCCTTCCAGGAGTACAGGTGCGGGATCACTAGCCGGACCGGAAAGCCGTGCTCCGGAGCAAGCGGCTCGCCGTCCTGATGGGTGGCCAGCATCGCGTTCTCGGAGAGCAGGTCGTCGAGCCGGACGTTGGCGCTGTAGCCGTACTGCCCGTAGACGATGACGTTGTCGATACCGGGCAGCGGAGGGTAGGCCTCAACCACGTCGCGGCAGCGCACGCCCTCCCAGATGTTGTCCAGGGTGGTGAACTTGCCGGCGCAGTGCATGTCCGCGGTCAGCTCGGCGCGCGGCAGCTTCTCCAGCTCCGCCAGCGTCACCACGAACGACTCGTCGCTCTTGGTCGCTCCGCCGAAGCTCATCGACCAGGCGTCCCGGTCCTTCACCCGGGGAACCGGCCCGTAGTGGCGCACCGGCCGGTCCAGGCGGCCGTGCTGGCCGGGTGGCAGCTCACGGTCGTCCGGATTCTCCGGCGGATGATCGTGGTCCGGTCCCTCCTGCATCCCGCCCCTCATCCCACCATCAGGTCCTCGTCGGTCGGCCGATTCCTTGATGTTCAAGCATCGTCCGGCGTCACCATGGTCGGTGCTGACCGCCCGATCCGCCCAATCCGCAGGTGGACGCGGCTTCGGACTCTACTGACCGGTCGCTCAGGACTGTTAACCAGGCCCGCTTCTGTGACTCCTGGTATCCGTATCGACCCGCGTACCGCCGGTCATGACCGCAGTTGAGGCCCGATTCGGGCCGACCGGAAAGCCGATCCCGACAAACCCGTGGTCAAGGCGCCGGATAAGCGGTGACCTCCGAGGCCTTGGCGGACAGGCGCACCGGTAATCCGGGGGTAAGGCGAAGGTCGGCGACTGCGGCGGCGGTGACGTCTACGAGGGCGTCTGGGGTGCCCTTGACCGCGACCCGCACCCGATCGGTGAGCAGCTCTACCCCGGTGACGGTGCCTGCCCAGACGTTGCGGGGAGAACCTTCCGGCTGCTCGCCTAGGTAGAGCGAGATAGCGGTCGGGGCGACCGCGGCCAGGACACGGCTGCCGGACGCCAGGGATGCGGCGCCGCTGGCGAACAGTTCGCCACCGGACTCCAGTTCGATGCGCCCCCGCTCGGGATCGACAAGGCGCCCGCTGTAGAGGTTGAGCCCCATCAGCCGGGCCACGTACTCGGTCACCGGCCGCCGGGCGACCTCGGCCGGGGTGCCGGTCTGCGCGATCCGGCCCTCCTCGAGCACCAGGATCCGGTCGGCCAGTACGAGCGCCTCTAGCGGGTCATGAGTGACGACGATGCTGGGGCCACCGAAGGCGGTGAGACGGCGGCGGAGCTCGGCCCGGATCTCCAGCCGGGTCTGCGCGTCCAGGGCGGCCAGCGGCTCGTCCAGGAGCATCAGAGCGGGACTGGAGGCCAGGGCGCGGGCCAGTGCGACCCGCTGGGCCTGGCCGCCGGAGAGCTGAGGGGGTCGGCGGGCGGCCAACGCGTCGAGGCCGAGCCGACCCAGCGTTTCGGTGGCCTCGGAGCGCGCTGCTCGTCGGCGTGCTCCCCGGGAGCGGGCCGCGAAGGCGACGTTGTCGAGCACGGACAGGTGCGGGAACAGTCGGTAGTCCTGGAAGACCAGGCCGACGCGGCGATCGGTGGTGGGAACGAAAGCTTTCTTCGCGGGGTCGTCCCAAATAACCCCAGCCACCTCGATCTGCCCTTCCCGTAGGGCCAGGAGGCCCGCGAGCGTCCTCAATAAAGTGGTTTTACCGGCACCGTTGGGGCCGAGGACGGCCAATACCTCGCCGGGGGGTACTTCCAGTTCGGCCCGGAGCTCGAAGGACCCGCGGCCGGCCACCACCTCGGCCCGCAGGCCGTTCACAGCCGGGCTCCGGCGTTCAGCCAGCGGTCGCGGAGCAGGGCCAGGGCGGCGACCGAGACCAGGAGCAGCACCAGGCTGAGGGCGATCGCCGCGTCCGGGTCGTTCTGCATGGCCAGGTAGACCTTCAGCGGCATGGTCTGGGTGGTGCCGGGGAAGTTGCCCGCGAAGGTGATCGTGGCGCCGAACTCGCCCAGGGCGCGGGCCCAGGTCAGGACGCTGCCGGCGATCAGGCTGGGGGCGATCAGCGGCAGCGTGACCCGGCGGAAGGTGGCGAAGGGTTTCGAGCCCAGGGTGGCGGCCGCCTCTTCCAGGCCGCGGTCGGCGGTGCGCAGCGCGCCCTCGACGGTGACCACGAGAAACGGCATGGCGACGAAGGTCTCGGCAATGATCACGGCCCAGGTGGTGAACGGTAGTGAGAAGCCGAACCATTCGTACGGGTAGCGGCCGACGATGCCGTTGCGGCCGAGCGCCAGCAGCAGCGCGACCCCGCCGACCACCGGCGGCAGCACCAGCGGCAACGTGACCAGGGCACGCAGCAGGCTGACCCCGGGACGCCGGCTGCGGGCCAGGACCCAGGCCAACGGAACGCCGAAGAACAGGGACAGGCCGGTGGCCGCGGTGGCCGAGATCAACGAGAGCCGCAGCGCCATCCGGGCTTCCGGACCGGACAGCAGGGTGGGCAGGTCGGTCCAGGGCGCCCGGACCAGGAGCCCGGCCAGCGGCAGCAGCAGGAACACCGCTGCCACCAGCGCGGGCACCCGCATCGGCCACGGGGTGCTCTCGCCCGCGTCCTTCTTCACGAGAATGCTCAGGGCTTGGCGAAGCCGGCGGCCTGCAGCTCGGTGCTGCCTGCGTCGGAGAGCACGTAGTCCTCGAAAGCCTTGGCCAGGGCCGCGTTCTTGGACGCCTTGAGGGTGGCGATCGGGTATGCGGTGGTGGCGTTCTGGGCGGCCGGGATCTCCACCCCGGACACCTTGTCGCCCGCGGCCTTCACGTCGGTCACGTAGACCAGGCCCGCGTCCGCCTCGCCCAGGGTGATCTTGGCGAGCGTGGACTTCACGTCGACCTCGTCGCTGACCTCCTTGACGGTGATGCCCGCGTTCTTGAACACCGCCCGGGCGCTGACCCCGCAGGGCACGTCGGCGGCGCAGAGCACGACCTTCACGTTCTTGCCGGCCAGGTCGTCCACCGAGTCGACCTTGGCCGGGTTGTTCGGCGGGACCGCGATCTCCATGGTGTTGTTGGCGAAGGTGACCGGGTCCGAGGCGTTCTGGGCGGCGACCACCTGGTCCATGTTCTTGGTCGCGGCCGAGGCGAAGACGTCGGCCGGCGCCCCGGAGTTGATCTGCTCGGCCAGGCCGGAGCTCGGGCCGAAGCTGAACGTGACCTTGGTGCCCGGGTTCTGGGCCTCGAAGGACTTGCCCAGGGCGGTGAACGACTCGGTCAGCGAGGCCGCGGCGAAAACCGTGATGTTGCCGGAGACCTTGGTCTCGGTGCCGTTGGTGGTGGCAGCGGTGGAGCCCGAGGAGCTACCGCCGCAGGCGGCCAGGGCGAGGGGAAGGGCGGCCAGGAAGACGAGTTTGCGCACTGATTCTCTCCGATGGGGGAAGGGTTTCACTCCGGATCCGGCACCTCGACCACGACGTTCGTGGACTTGATCGACGCCACCGCCAGCACCCCGGGCTCGAGCCGGAGCTCGTCCGCGGCCTCCCGGCTCATCAGCGAGACCACCCGGTAGGGCCCGGCCTGGATCTCGACCTGGGCCATCACCGTGTCCCGGACGACGCGGGTGACCAGGCCGGTGAACCGGTTACGGGCCGAGGAGCGACCCAGGCCCTCCGGATCGGCCGCCGGGGTCTCGCCCGCGAGCAGCTCGGCGAACCGGGCCAGCTCGGTGCCCTCGATCGCCCGGCGGCCGGACTCGTCCGTCGTGGTCGGCAGGCGGCCGGAGTCGGCCCACCGGCGCAGGGTGTCGTCGCTGACACCGAGCAGGTCGGCGGCCTGCCGGATGCGGAACAGAGTCATACCGCGGAGCTTAACCGCAGGTACGGACAATCTGCGGAGCCGAGATCCGTAGTTGCGGATCCGATATCTGCGCCGGCTACAACCGGGAGGTCGGCACCCGGACCGAGATCAGCTGCAGCTCGTCGGCCAGCTCGTCGATCCGGCTCCGGTCGGCCGGGTTCAGCGGGCCGGCCATGATCAGCGCGTGCAGGGCGTGCCGTTCGCCCAGCGTCCGGACCGACTGCAGGGTCTCGTCCGCCCCGCGCAGGGTGTCGTTCAGGTCGAAGGTGTCCATCAGGGCGTACCCCTCGGTGCCGGCGCACAGCGCGATCTCGATGCGAGCCCGGCGTCGTTGCTGGTCGGAGGCACCGGGCGGAACCCGGAACAGACCGACGGCGAGGGGATGCGGCATGCTCCCAGAATCCGGGGCGGACCGGCCGGGAGCGATGTTCCACCGGTGAACCCTCGATGCATCTGCCCCGGGAGTGCCCCGGAGTCGCTACGGTCGGTGGGTGCCGTCGCTCTCCAGTTCCGTTCGGGTCCCTGCTACCGCGGCTCTGGTGATCGTGACCGGAGTCGGCCCTCTGGCCACCGACTCCTACCTGGCGGCGCTGCCGGATCTGCAGCGGTCCCTCGACACCACCGCGGCCGTGGCGCAGCTCACGCTGACCGCTTTCATCATCGGCATGGCGGCGGGACAGATCCTGTTCGGGCCGATCAGCGACGGCCTCGGCCGCCGCCGGCTGCTCTTCGGCGGGGCAGTCGTCTTCACCCTCACCTCAGCGCTGTGCGCGGTGGCCCCGACCGGGCCGCTGCTGGTCTCGATGCGGTTGTTGGAGGGCCTGGCCGCCGGTCTGGGCATCGCCATCGGTATGGCGGTGGTGGGGGACGCGTATCCGCCGGAAGAGGCGGCCCGGCGGTACGGCACGCTCGCGGCGATCCGGTTCGTCGGCCCGGTGCTGGCTCCCGCGGCCGGAGGCCTGGTCCTGGTGGTGGGTAGTTGGCGCACCATCTTCGCGGTCCTGACCGCCTTCGGCGTGCTGATGATTCTCGCCGTCTGGTGGGGGATCCCGGAAACCCTGATTGAGGACGATCGTCACGGCGGAGGTCTGCGGGCGACCGTTACGAGAATGGTCGACCTGGGCGGGGACTGGTCGTTCATGCGTCACGTCGCCCTGCAGTGTCTGGCCAGCGCCGGATTCTTCACCTACATCGGCGGCTCGTCCTTCGTGCTCGAAAAGGTCTACGGGATCTCTGAAGGCGGCTATTCGGCGGTGTTCGCGGTCAACGCCGGCGTGATGGTCGCCACCAGCACCCTTTTCCGGGTTCTGGTGGGCCGGGTCTCGCCGGCCCGGCTGCGCCTGATCGGGATGAGCACCTCGTCCCTGGCCGCCCTCGGGATCCTCGGCGGTGCGCTGTTCGAGCGGGCCCACGGCTCGCCGCCGCCGCTGGCCGTGATCTGGGTCCTGCTCTCGGTCCTGGTCGGCGGGATGGGCCTGACCATTCCCTCGGCCACGGCGCTGGGCCAGGAGGCCGGTCGTCGCTCCCGAGGTACCGCGGCGGCCCTCCAGGGTGGCCTGTCGTTCGCGGCCGGCGCCGCGGTGACTCCGCTGACCGGCCTGCTCGGCTACGGCACCCTGCTGCCGATGGCGCTGCTGATGAGCGGCTTCTTCGCCCTGGCCATGATCCTGCTGACGGTGGTGCAGCGGGCCCGGGTCTAGTGGCGCCGCCGGTTCCGGCGCCGGGTGGGGCCGTGCTCCACCCAGTCCACCCAGCGGTCGGAGCGGTGCAGACCGCCCCGGGAGCGGCGTTGCGAGGCCACCCGGACCCGCAGGATGGCCGGTGACTGTTCGCTCGGGGTGACCGAGACGATGTCGGGCAGCGCCCGGATCATCCGGCTGGCCGTGCCGTCCTGCCACTGCCCGGCGTGCGCGTGCAGGTAGACCACCAGCACGTCGGGCTCGATCACGTCCTCGCTCACGTCCAGCAGGACGAGTCCCCGATCGCGCAGCTCCCGGCCGAGCAGCTCGGCCCGCATCTCCATCTCGGCACCCGGTTCAGCACCCATCCCTGTGCCCTGCCCCCCTTGCGGCGAACAAACCCCCGAAAGCTTCCTGGGAGGGCGAGACCAACGGTGGGTGATGGTCCCCGAACCGCTGGCCTCGCCGATCTAGGGTGGCCGACCCCCGTTTGCTCGGCCACCTCACCAGGGTCATACGGATGAGGACCGGAGTCATCCGTTCGATGAGGACAGGGCGAATGTCCTCATTGCGCGTTTATCGACAGGTGATGCTGAATCACTGATCGGAGAATCAGCGCAGCTGGGATGACATCCGGGGCAACTGCAGGGAGGCACGAGAAGCATGATCCGTTCGGTCGTGTTCGACGTCGGCGAGACGCTTCTGGACGACACGTCGGAGTGGGGCCGGTGGGCGGACTGGATCGGAGTGCCTCGGCACACGTTCTCAGCCGTGATGGGCGCCGTGGTGATGACGGGGCGGGACAACGGTGAGACCTTCGAGTACTTCCGTCCGGGGTTCGATCTTCCGGCGGAACGGCAGAAACGGGAGGACGCCGGGTGCGGTGAGCACATCAGTGAGACGGACCTGTATCCGGACGTTCGGCCGGCTCTGCTGGCTCTGCGCGAAGCGGGTTACTGGGTAGGGATTTCCGGCAACCAGTCGGCCCGGACCGGTGAGCTGCTGCGGGAACTCGGCCTGCCCGCGGACGCGGTCGCGGTCTCCGGGGAACTCGGGCTGATCAAGCCGTCCCGGGCCTACTTCGACTGGCTGGCCGGGTGGGCGCCGGGGGAGCGGGAGGAGATTCTCTACGTCGGCGATCACCGTGACTTCGACGTGATCCCGGCCCGGGCCCAGGGGTTTCACGCCGCTCTGGTGCGGCGCGGCCCCTGGGGGCATCTGTGGGCGGACGACGAGGAGGTCAGGCGGGCGGCGGACTGGGTGGTCGGCTCGCTGACGGAACTTCCCGCCCGGCTCGGACGACGGGAGCCGGCCGGGCCGGAGCCAGTACCTCGCGGGTGAAACCCTCCACCGCCGAGGCCCGCACCGCACTGGTGCCGGCCAGAGCGGTGAGGGTGCTGTGCACGTCCGGGTCCACGCGGACGTTCTGCGGGGCGATCCGCTGAGCCGAGCGGAGCGTCTCCAGAACGTCGTCGTGGTGGCCGATCGCGAACTGGGCGCGCGCCAGGTCGACGAAGAAGTGCGACCGGCGCTCGGCCGGAAGCGTGTCCGGAGGCACCCAGCCCTGGGCGGTGGCCAGCGCGATGTGCGGGGCCCCGAGCTCCACCGCGGTGGAGACCTCGTGGATCCGCACCGACTCGGGGCCGAACGCGGTCCCGGCCCAGATCCCCTCGACCACCTGGGCGGCGGTGAGTTTCGCCTCGTCCAGGTGGTCCCAGGCCTGCTGGGTCTGCCCGGCCCGGGCGGCGGCGATGGCGGCCCGCATGTGCAGCGAGCCGTACTGCGCCAGCATCTCCTCGGGCCGGCCCGCGGGGCGGGCCTGCACCGCGTCGGCCGCCCGCTCGAGCATGATCCGCCCGGCCCGCGGCTCGCGGCCGAGGAAGAACGACTCGGCCCGGACGTACGAGGTGGCGGCCACGCTGAACGGGTCGCCGGTCTGCGCCGCGGCCCAGCCCATGATGTGGATCAGCCGCCCGGACAGGTCGTGCAGGCCGAGTTTCGCGGCCACCGCGTCGGCCGCCCGCCAGGCCTGCACCAGCATCCGGGCCACCTGCTGACGCTCCGCGTCGGTGCGCTGTGCGTCCAGCGAACGGGTGAGTTCGGGGATCAGGTCCGGCAGGGTCGCCAGCAGCTGGCGGTACTGCGAGTTCAGCCGCTCCTCGACGAGATCGCCGGTGGCCAGCCGGAGTTCGGCGATGCTGCGGATCGGGCCGTCGTCCGGCAGGTCGTACAGGTCGGCCAGCCGGTGCAGCGCGCTGATCCCCGGGCCGTCGGCGGTGACCAGGCCGAGGCCGGAATCCAGCCGCCGGGGCCGGGCCTCGATCCGGCGCTCGGCCAGGTCGAACTCCAGCGCGTCGCTGGCCAGCCGGACCAGCTCGCCGTTGGCCCCCAGGACCTCGTCGAGCCGGCGGGCCACGTCCGGCTGCGGGCGCCGCTCGGCCCGCTCCATCTTCGCGATCAGCGTGCCGCTGACGTGGACCTGGCGGCCGAGCTGGGACTGCGCCAGGCCCGCCTGGGTGCGGTAGGTGCGCAGGCGGGCGCCGAACCGGGCGAGCCGGGAGGCGTCCGGGTCGAGGGCGCGCAACGGCTGTGGCATGGCTGGCCTCCCATCAAAGGTCCAGTCGCACCGTGCCCTCGCCGGGTCAGCGCGCACGCTGCTGTCATTACGATATGCAACTCAGTACAAAAGGGTAAGTCCGAAATCGGCCCTTTGGGTGAAACGGCGGCCCGGGGCCGAGATTTCTCTGACCGGCCGTCCAGGGAATTCCTATCGGGTTCCTCGCCAGTAGTCCGGCAGAGCCTTGCTGACCAGGCGTGTCGTCCGAACGGCGGGATCACGCCGGGAGAACTGGTGGGCGGGGCGGCGGTGGGGCTTCGGACTGTCCGTCACCGCGGCCCCGCCGGCCCTAGGGGCAGAGTCGGGGGTACCTGCCGACGCGGCGATCCTGTCAGTCGCGCACAGTGACCAGACATCGTTGGCAGACAACTTAAGAGGACAGCCGATCTGTCCTCATGAAGCTCAGCTGGGGGTCAGGCCGGGCGAGGGACCGGCATCCCGCTGAGCGAGCGCATCAGCCAGCGGGCGGGGGCGAACCGCAGTACCCGGGCCACCGTGGTCTGGCCGCGGGACAGTCGCTGGAACTCCCGCCAGCCCATCGGGGTGCGGGTCAGCAGGGTGTGCATCACCGAGGGGTGCCGCTCGAAGGCGCGCAGGAACACCCGCCCCGCCTCCATCTCCGGCCCCAGCTCCTCGGTGATCCGCATCGTGTAGTCGCGCACCACCCGGCTGAAATCGCCGAAGCTGGGCGGCATCCCGTTCGGACCGGCGGCCTTGGCGGCGCACTCACCGGCGATCCGGCCGGACCGCAGTGCGTACGAAATACCTTCCCGTGTCCAGGGTTCGAGCAGCCCGGCCGCGTCCCCGGCGACCAGCACCCGGTCCTGGCCGAGGGGGGAGTCGACGGTGCGGCAGCGGGTCAGGTGGCCGGAGTCCCGCAGCACCTCGGCGTCCGCCAAGCCTTGCTGCTGGACGAAATCCCTCAGGTAGGTGCGGGCTTCGTCGGCGGTACCGCGGCGGGCGATGACGCCGATGGTGATCGTGTCGCCCTTGGGGAAGACCCAGCCGTACGAGCCCGGGATCGGGCCCCAGTCCATGTGGATCCGCCCGGCCCAGGCCCGGCGGTGGTGCTCCTCGGCCTTCAGCTCGTACTCCAGGCCGAGGTCGACCTGGCCCAGGGTGACCCCGACGTGCCGGGCGATCCGGCTGGCGCTGCCGTCGGCGCCGACCACGTAGCGGGCCCGGATCGGCCCGGCCGAGGTGGACAGCAGGGCCCCGTCGACATCGCGGGTGACCGCCGTGACGGTGACCCCGGAGCGGATCTCGGCGCCCAGGCCGGCGGCCTGCTGGAGCAGGGCCGCGTCGAACTCGCTGCGGTCGACCAGGCTGAGCATCCGCTCGGCGGAGCGGCGGTCGGCCGGGTGCCGTCCCCGGTAGCTGAACGAGGCCTGGACGATCTCCTGCTTGACCGGCACGTCCAGGCCCTCGAGCTGGGCCAGGCTGACCCCGATCAGGCCGCCGCCGCAGGTCTTGTAACGGGGGAACTGGGCGCGCTCGACGATCAGCGTGCGGGCGCCCATCCGGGCCGCGGCCGCCGCGGCGCTGCTCCCGGCCGGCCCGGCGCCCACCACGACCACGTCATAACCCACCCGATCGTCGTGCTGTGTTTCACCGGCGCCCATTGCCGCATGCTAGCCAGGTCCCCTGAACGCCCGATGGTGAGCCACCCCTAACCTCCCCCAACCCTTCCGTGATCATGCAGAAGCGCCCCCGTGATCATGCAGAACCAGCCGGGATGAAACTCCATGATCACGGGGGAGAAAGTCCATGATCACGAGGGCGGAGGTGCATGATCACGGAAGGGTTTGTGGGGAGGTCAGGGTTGGAAGCGGTAGCCCATGCCGGGCTCGGTGAGGAGGTGGGCGGGGCGGGTGGGGTCGATCTCCAGCTTGCGGCGGAGCTGGGCCATGTACTGCCGGACGTTCTGGGTCTCGGCCCGGTAGGTCGGCCCCCAGACCTGTTCCAGCAGGTAGCGCTGGCTGAGCAGCTTGCCCGGCTCGGCCACCACCGCGGCCAGCAGCTGCCACTCGGTCTTGGTCAGGTGCACGTCGTCCGGGGTGATCACGTGCCGCACCAGATCCACCCGGTGCGTGCCGATCTGCACCTCGGCCGGGGCCTCTTCGAAGGGCGTGCTCTGCCGGCGGGCCACCACCCGGATCCGGGCCAGTAGCTCGTCCACGCTGAAGGGCTTGGTTACGTAGTCGTCGGCGCCGGCGTCCAGGGCGTCGACCTTGTCGTGGCTGTCGGCCCGGCCGGAGAGCACGATCACCGGCACCTGGGTCCAGGTCCGCAGTTGCCGGATCACCTCGACGCCGTCCAGGTCGGGCAGGCCGAGGTCGAGCACGACGATGTCCGGGCGGTCCTGCCGGGCCGCGTCCAGCGCGCCCTGACCGGTACCGGCCGTCACCACCTCGTACTGCCGGGCCAGCAGGTTGATCCGGAGCACCCGGATCATCTGCGGCTCGTCGTCCACCACCAGGATCCTGGTCATCAGGCCTCCACCTGCCGAAGGCTCACGATCATGGTCAGTCCTCCACCGGGGGTCGTGTCCGGGGTAAGGCTGCCGCCCATCGCTTCGGTCAGACCGCGCGACAGGGCCAACCCAAGTCCTACCCCAGTGCCGTTGTCCCGGTCGCCGAAGCGCTGGAACGGCAGGAACACGTCGTCCCACAATTCGGTCGGAATGCCGGGCCCGCGGTCGATCACCCGGGTCTCCACCTCTCCGGCGTGGGCGCTCACCACGATCATTGGCGGGCTGCCGGATGGGCTGTGCCGTAGCGCATTCCGCAGCAGATTGACCAGTACTCGCTGTTGTCCACCAGCCGGGTCAGCCGGTCGAGCGACTCCTCGACGCTGGCCAGCAACTCGCCCCGGTCGTCCGCACTGAACTCGACCCCGGGCGTCCTCAAGCCGCCGACCGCTGCCTTCGCCGCTGCCAACGGCGTCCTCAGATCGTGACTTACGGCCGACAACAGGGCCGTCCGCATCCGATCCACCTCCGCCAACGGGCCGGCCGAGGCCGCCTGCTCGTGCAGTTGCTGCTGCCGCATCGCGACCACCGCCTGAGCCGCGAAGGCTTGCACAACGCGACGGTCGGAGGCCGCCAGAGGATGACCGCCGAGCACCAGGGAGACGCCCTCGTCGGCCAGGACCTCAGCATCCCCCTCCCCGGGCGTACGCAGGGGGATGCCGACCGAGGTGACGACCCGCCAAGCGTCTGGATCGTGCTGAAGGTCTGGGCTACGGGCTGCGTCGGGCTTGCGTTGCAGCAAGGTCGCTCCGCTGAAGTGGAACGTCTCGCGGAGCTGATTGAGCAACGCCGGCAACGGCTCGGCGCCGCGCAGGACGCTCCCTGCCAGGGTGGACAAGGTCTCTGCCTCCGCCCGCGCCGAGGCCGCTTCTCGGGTCCGGCGGGCGGCCCGATCCACGGTGGCGCTGACCGCAACCGCAACGATCAAGAACACGATCAGAGCAAGGACGTTCTCCTGCGTCGCGATCGTGACGGTGTGGATGGGAGGGGCGAAGTAGAAGTTTAGCAGCATTGATCCGGCGATCGCGGCGAACAGCGCCGGCCAGAGGCCACCGACGAGCGCCACGATCACCACCGCGGCCAGGTAGAAGAGGATGTCGCTCCCCAGCGAGACCTGACCGCGCAGATGTGTCAGCAGCAAGGTGATCAGGGCCAGTCCGCCCGCCGCGACCAGCAGACCGGCCAAGCGTCGGTTGCGGCTCAGGGCGCTTTCCGCCCGCGGTAACGCGCGACCTTGGTGCGCTTGGGAGTGAGTGACCAGGTGTACGTCGATCGGTCCGGCGCCGTTCGTGGTGGTGACGCCTACCCCGGGTGAGAGCAGCGAGGGCAGCCGACCCCGCCGGGAGACGCCCAACACGAGTTCGGTTGCGTTTACCCCGCGAGCAAAGTCGAGCAGGGCCGTGGGGATGTCGTTGCCCACAACCTGGTGATAGGTACCGCCCAGATCCTCGATCAGGGTGCGCTGGGCCACCAGGTGGGCGTGGCTACCCCCGCTCAGACCGTCGTTACGGGCCACGTGCACAGCCAGGAGATCAGCGCCGCGCGAGCGAGTGGCCAGGCGAGCCGCCCTACGGATGAGCGTTTCGCCTTCCGGGCCGCCGGTCAGCGCCACCACGACGCGTTCCCGGGCCTCCCAGGTCTCTGAGATGTCGTGTGACGCGCGATAACTCTCCAACTCGTCGTCGACCTTGTCGGCCAGCCAGAGCAGGGCCAGCTCGCGCAGCGCGGTCAGGTTCCCCACCCGGAAGTAGTTGCCCAGGGCGGCGTCGATCTTCTCGGGCCGGTAGATGTTGCCGTGCGCCATCCGCCGCCGGATCGACTCCGGCGCCATGTCCACGAGTTCGATCGCGTCGGCCCGGCGGACCACCTCGTCGGGCACGGTCTCGCGTTGGGGTACCCCGGTGATCTGCCGGACGATGTCGTTGATCGATTCCAGGTGCTGCACGTTGACCGTGGTCAGCACCGTTATCCCGGCGTCCAGCAGTTCCTCGATGTCCTGCCAGCGCTTCGCGTTGCGGGAGCTCGGCACGTTGGTGTGCGCCAGTTCGTCCACGAGCACCACCTCGGCGCCGCGAGCAATCACCGCGTCCACATCCATCTCGGTGAAGCTGCTGCCCCGGTAAGTGATGGTCCGTCGCGGCAGCACTTCGAGGTCGCCGATCATCGCCTCGGTCTGCTCCCGGCCGTGGGTCTCGACGTAGCCGATGACCACGTCGGTGCCGCGCTCGCGGCGCCGGTGTCCTTCCTCGAGCATCTTGTACGTCTTACCCACGCCGGGCGCTGCCCCAAGATGCACCCGCAACTGGCCCGCCATCGTCCTTTGCTCCTAGCCCTTCATTCCAGCGGTCAGTTCCAGCACGGTGACCGTCGGCTCGCCAACGCGCGCCCGGTGGTTTGCTCGAGGATCAGTTTCCCCACCGTTGCAGTGTCCCTGCCACGTTGCTCCGTACGCGCGCGACCGGCAGGTCGAACACCCGCTTGCTGTCGACGTGATCAGCACACCTCCGCACGAATGGGAAGGGCAGATGCGTTGACAGTTTCTTGACGGGACTTGCAGCGATCCCGACCGGATCTTGACGCGGCCTCCGGTGATCGTGGCCCAGTGCGCTGACCTGGGGTGATTTGCCTCACGGCAGGTCACGATGGGTTGCCACGGCCGGTATCGGCCGGGTTCAAACGTGCACCTATGTAACCGTCAGTCGCGCATCGTGACGGATGTGGCAACGGCAATGCAATGACTCTGGGGATTCGATCAAACCCGACTTAACCTGAATCGGGATTTCGGGGATCGACTCGGCCCACTCGGCCCACAAGGCGCGAGGGTTCGTCGGGGAATGGAGCGGCATCGTGATCGCGGTCGAACGCTGGACAGGGCGGGAAACCCGGGCTCTACGCCGGGCCCTGCGGATGACGGTCATCGGGTTCGCCGACCACCTCGGCGTCGCGGTCCGGACGGTGAGCAACTGGGAGGCGCGCGGCGCCGACATCGAGCCGCTGCCGGAGATGCAGGCCGCGCTGGACACCGCGCTGAGCCGGGCCAGCCGCGAGTCGGTGCACCGGTTCCAGGCCTTCCTCGGCACCGGCGAGCCCGCCGAGTTCGACCCGGTGCCGCCGCCGGAGGGCCGGCGTCCGTCGGTGCGTCCCTCGCTGCCGGTCAGTGCCCAGGTGATCGACGAACTGACCACGTTGCGGGCCTCGCTGGTCCGCTCCGATTCCATGCTGGGCCCGGGTCGCCTGATCGCGACGGTGGGGGAGCAGGTGTCGAACGTCCAGGACATGCTGGGGTCCGCTCGGGGGGACCTCAGGCGCCGGGTGTTCGACCTCGCGACCCTCTACGCGGAGTTCCAGGGCTGGTTGTTCGAGGATGCCGGGCAGTCGGTGCGCAGCGGGGTGTGGACCGGGCGTTCCGTCGAGTGGGCCCAGGCCAGCGAGAACACCGACCTGGCGGCGTACACGCTGATGCGCCGGGCCCAGCAGGCGGCCGCCGGGCAGGAGTCGTCGCTGGCGATCGGGCTCGGCGAGGCGGCCGAGCGGCGGGCCGGGTCGGCTCCGCGGATTCGGGCCGCGGCGGCCCAGCAGCGGGCGGCCGGGCTGGCCATCGAGGGTGACGAGACCGGGGCCCTGAACGCGATGGACGACGCGCTGAACCTGGTGCAGGACGATCCCGGGGAGCAGACCGCGGAGCCCTGGCATCTGGCCGAGTGGTGCACCGAGGGCTACGTGGCCGCGCAGCGGGCCAACGTCCTGATCACCCTGGGCCGGGCGCAGGACGCGGTGAACTCCTACGACCGCGCGCTGACCGAGTGGCCGCAGGAGTACCGGCGCGAGCGCGGGCTGCACATGGCCCGCAAGTCCAAGGCGCTGGCCATGCTGCGGCGGATCGACGAGGCGGTCGACGTCGGCAGCCAGGCGCTGGAGATCGCGGTGGACACCGGCTCCCGGCGCACCCTGGACGAGTTGCAGGCGATGACCGACGTGGCCGCCGACCAGGACATCGCCGACCGCCGGGTGATCGAGTTCGGCGAGTCGCTGGTCGGGGCCGTGCAGACGGGGACGCCGTGAGCACCCTGACCTCGGGGCTGTCCGGCTCGATCGAAGATCTGGTGGGCCGGGACGAATGGGCGGCGGTGAACGCGCTCGGGCGGCCCTTCGTGGTGTACAAGTTCGCGGCGACCCTGGACGGCCGGATCGCCGCGGCGGACGGCACCAGTCAGTGGATCACCAGTCCGACCAGCCGGGCCGAGGTGCACCTGCTACGGGCCGGCTGCGACGCCACCGTGGTCGGCTCCGGCACCCAGCAGGCGGACGACCCGAATCTGGCCGTGCGCGGCAACGACGACCCGCGACTGGACCTGTCCGCGGTGGTGACGAAGGGGCAGCCGTACCGGGTGGTGGTCGACACCAACGCGCGGACGCCCTCCACGGCAAGGGTTCTGGAGGGGACGGCGCCGACCATCATTGCGGTGGCGCCGGATGCCGGGGCCGACCATCTGATCGGATCACCGGCCGAGGTGATCCGGGTTCCGCGCTCGCAGCAGGGTCTTTCGGTGCCTGATCTGCTGCAGGCGCTGTACCGCAGGGGGGTTCGGGCGGTCTTTCTGGAAGGTGGCCCGACGCTGGCCGGCTCGTTCATCGCCGAGCGTCTGGTCGACCGGATGATCACCTACGTGGCGCCGGCGCTGCTGGGCTCGGGCAAGAGTGGGCTGCTGGACGCCGGGATCGGCACGATGGCCGACATCATGCGGCTGGAACTGCTCGACATCGCCCGCTCCGGGCCGGATCTGCGGCTGGTGGCCCGGCCGACCTGAACTGGAGCTATTGGGCGCAGGGGCGGCCGTCGGCGCCGGTGGCCAGCACGGTGCCGCTGTCGCTGATCACCTTGACGCTGCCGAACGCCCCGGCGGCCTGCTGTACGGCCGCTTCGCAGACCAGCCGGGCCAGGTCGGCCTCGTTGTCGGTGAGCACGGTGCTGACCGAAAGGGTCTGGCAGTCGCCGAGAACCCGGATCTGCGAAACCCGCGGATCGCCCATCCGATCGGCCAGTTCGGAGCCCGAGGCGCAGCCGGTGTCGGCCATCGTGGTCGGTGCGGTCACCGTCTCGGCGGCCGTATCAGCCGGTTTCGGGCCGGACGACGAACCACTGCAACCGGCCAGGGTCAGGGCCGCGCCGGCCGCCACCCAGCCACCGATCAGAATCCCCGAGAACTTCATGAGCGTAAGCGTAGTGCCTGTCTGGGGATGATTTGGGCGGCTTTCGCGGATGTCGTCGGCGCTTCCGGATACGCCTCGGCCAGGCGCCCGAGCAGGGCCCCGAGACCGCCGGCCGCGCGCGGGAGGGTGCGGCCGCTGGTGCTGACCACGATCTCCGGGGCGCTGACCACCGTGCGGCCGCTCCGGCGCAGGGCCGTCAGCAGGGCCGCGTCCTCACCCGGCACCTGATCCGGCCAGCCACCGACCTCGAGGTAGGCGTCCGCCCGCACCGCGAGATTGGCCGCGTAGACGTGGTCGTGGCTCTCCCCGTGCATTCCGGCCGCGATGATCCGGTGGTAGGCGTCGCTGATCCGGGGGGAGACGGCCAAATGATCGTCCTCCCAGCCCTCGACCCGGACCATGCCGGTGATCGCGACCGCGTCCCGGAGCATCCGGCGCCGGAACCGGTCGATCCAGTCCTTCGGAACGCGGCTGTCGGCGTCCGTAGACATCAGCCAGGTGCTCTCGAACCGGACCCCGTAGGCCGTGAGCAGATGCAGGCCGGCCATCGCCCCGGCCGCGCGGGCCGTGGCTACGGTGCCGCTCTCCAGGGTCAGCACGAGCCCCTCGGTCGGACCGGTCAGGGTCGAGAGTTCTTCTCGGGCAATTTGTTCGGTGGCGTCGGAGCAGCGGTGGGCGACCAGGACCACGGCCACCGGGATCCGGGTCCGGGCGATGGCCGCGCGGATCGCGACCAGGCACTCGCGGACCAGGCCGGCCTCGTTGTGGGCCGGAACCACGATCGTGATCCCTTCCGGGGGTGCGCTTCTCACGGTCGGCGGAGGACGTCGAGGACGAATTCCTCGTCCTGATGGGTAACCAGGTGCTGCCACCCCGGCTGGGAACGTAGCCAGGTGTGCGTCTCGTCGCCGGAGAGGTAGGTGTCACCTGCGGACGAACGCCAGTGGACGACGATCAGGTCGCCCTCCGGGGCGAGCATGTCCCAGGCCTGGGTGAGCACTCGCTCCCGGTCGGAAAGGTTCAGGTAGTAGAGGATCTCGGACAGCACCACCAGGTCGGCGCCGGGCAGATCGGGGTCGGCGGGCAGTCGCTGCACGCTGAATTCCACGTTCGCCGGAACGTCTCCGGAGCGGGCCTCGGCCACCGCGGTCGGGCTGGCGTCGGAGGCCACGACCCGGTCGGCCCGGGCGGCCAGCATCCGGGTCAGCACGCCGATCGAGCAGGCCGGTTCCCAGGCCAGGCGGTAGTGCTCGCGGGGCAGAGAGCCCACGGTGAGAGCGTATTTACGACGCTCGTACCAGGAGTCGCGATAGCCCCACGGGTCGATGTTCTGCTGGTAACGCTTTTCGAAATCGGTCTCGTGCACGTTTCAGGGTGTCCTCGGGATGAAGAACGGCTCCAGGCCGTCGGCGAACAGCTCGAGTACGTGGTCGGGCAGCACCGGGCCGAAGCCCGGGAAGGGCGAACGGATCTGGCTGACGTGGGCCTCGACGGCCCGGCGCTTGGCCTGCCGCTCGGCGGTGGAGAGGCAGACCACGGTGAGTTCGGCGTCGTCGACCCGGGGGTCGTCGGGCTGGATGGAGTGCCGCATCCAGATCGGGTACTGCCAGAGTTCGTGATCAGCGTGCGCGGTGGCCAGCCGGGAGGCCCGGCCGACCGCCTGGTGATCCGGGTGCGGATCGTCCGGCCAGGGCGCGAGAACCAGTCCGTCGGGGGGCAGAACGGCGCTGATCTGCTCGGTCAGCTCGTCCTCGTGCTCGGTCACCGTGCCGTCCGGGATGTCGAAGAAGATCGGCTGGGCGCCCTGGTGGCAGAGTTCGCGGATCGCGCCCCAGGTCTCCCGCCGACGGGTCCGGATCAGCTCGTGCGCCTGGGTCGGGCCGATGCCGGGATAGCCGGCCCCACCATCGGTCACGATCACCACCGTCGGCGTGCAGCCGGCGGCGGACAGCCGGTGCAGAAGGCCTCCGGTGCCGAGGGATTCGTCGTCCGGGTGCGGGGCGATCACGGTGATCGGGCGACCACCGGCGATCGGCAGCAGCCGGGGAGCGGGGGCCGCCTCCAGCTTGGGACGCCAGAGACTGGGCGGCAGTCCGCGGGCGGTGACCTCGGTGACGGCGTGCTGCATCTCGTGGGTCATCGGAACGACCGCCCGAGCAGGGTTCCGGTCTCCAGCAGCTGGGTCCCGGCCAGTTCGTAGTCCGCCTCGGCGTGGTGCTGGCGTACGTAGACCTCGAGATCGGCTATCCGGTGCGCTATCTCGGCGTTCCTTGCGAGTCCGTTCGGACCGGTCACCCGGGGCGCCCGGGTGAGCACCTCGGTCACCGCCAGCTCGACCGCGGACCGCGCAGCAGTCATGTCGGCCAGGTCGAGTTCGGCCCCGGAAGAGAGGTTTTCGGCGAGTTCGGTGAGAAGGGCATCGGCTGCCGCGATGGCGATCGCCATGGCGCCCAGATGGGCGCGCTGGTGTGCGGAGGCCCGGGTCGGGTCGGTGGTGGCCAGGAGGGAATGAAGGACGCCGTGGGCGCCACCGAGCCAGACCGCGGCCACTCCGGCCCCGCCGAGGGTGAAGCCGGGGCGCTCCAGGTAGAAACCGGGCTCGCCGACCGCGGCGGTCCGGGGGACGGTCAGGTTCCGGACCTCGATGTCGACACTCCGGCTGGCGTCCATGCCGAGGGCGGGCCAGGTGTCGTCGAGTCGGGTCAGCGCCCGGTCGTGGACATCGATGTCGAGCAGTCGCTTGCCCTCGTCGGTGGCGACGACGGTGAGGGCCCGGTCGAGGAACCAGGCACCGGAGCAGAACCGCATCGTGCCGTTCACCAGCCAGCCGGATTCCGTGGGCTCACCGGTGAGCCCGGTGCCTCCGGAGGCCGAGGCCCAGACGCCGTAAACCGCATTCGGGGCGGGCTCGCGGCCGGCCTCGTGCAGGATGCGCACCGCGTCGACATGGCCCTCGGTCAGGCGGGCCACACTCAGGTCGGCATGGCCGATCGCGGCCAGTTCCTGCCAGAGCGGCCGGGGCGGGCCGGTCAGGAGACCCGCGTCCAGCGTGCCGGTGAGGTTTCGGACGGTCTCGGCCACCCGGTCGGCAGCGTCCACCGCCGCCCGGTCGACCGGAGGGCGGTCGGCCACGGTCAGCAGAGTCTTCCGCCCGGAGCCGGGCCGGTGCTCCGGGGGAGCGGTCAGGGTCGAATTGTTCAGCACTCCCACGGGGGAATCCTGACCCGGGCGGGCCGATTCGGCCCGTCCAGATGCTCCCTCGGTTCTTACTCAGCCCGCTGGGAGCCGCCGGATCGCTCCGCGACTCGTGTCCAGCGTCCTTAATTCCGTCAGATGACCGTGTCGAGCCGCTGCACCACGAAGTCCGGAACCGCGTAGGTGAGGCCACCGATGACGATGTAGATGCCGTCCGCCTGGCTGTGCCAGACCACGTCGTCCACCGGCAGCGGGGTACCCGGCCGCAGCAGCCAGTCGCGGAAGTCGCCGCGGTCGATCACGGCGCGCTTGCGGGTGCCGTAGGTGATCGTCAGCTCGGCCAGGTCGACGTCCACCACCACGGTGCCCACCCGCCAGCCCCGGCCGTTCTTGGCGTCGAAGGTGAGCCGCCCCGTCCAGGCCTCGAGATTGATCGTCGCCGCGCTCTCACGAACCGCGCTGTAACTGGTCGTGACACCCCCGATGGTGCCTGCGCTCCTGCTGCCGTCACTCATGACCAGACCTCCATGACCTGTGAATCTGCGCTGCGCACTGCTCGTGTCACTCCTTTGTGCCGTTATGCCGTCTCGACTGGCAAAGAGTCACTGGGGGCGCTATCGGTAAAAGCCCTCGTCCCGTTACGCCTCGCCGGAAACTCACCCGAACGGGCGGCGCGATGTTTCGCCCGGGGGGATGAGCATTCGACTGAGCGTTTCCGGACGTCACCGGAACGTGAACGGAAAATGCGCCCGACGCCGCGCTGAACGGTTCTGCGCGGAACGCGGACTGTTCCGGGAATGCACCGGCATGGCAGGCCGGTCATGGTTCTGACACTCCGGGATGCAAGGTTTCGCTCTTGCGGTGCGGACGAGCCGGCGCCGGGACGGGTGGAGGGTGTCGGCGGGTGACTGTCACCCGTCCCGGCGCTGTTCCAAAAGGATGACTCCCGGTCGGGGCCTGCGTACAGCCGTCGAAGGGGACGGCTCTCCTCCGGCTTCTGCCTACCCACGGTGACTCGTTGGGCTAGGCGGCGCGCATGGGCAATCCGGCGGTCCCGTTCATACAGGACAAACGGGATGTATTCATCGAGTGCCTAGTCGGGCTAGTCAGCTTGGCGTCATTCTTTTCGAGTCGTTAGCCATTCCGTGACGGATCCCCTACCGTCGGTCAAGACGGGGAAAACGGGGAAACAGGAGTCGAGCGATGAACGTGGAACCAAGAAGTCCACTGCCCGCCGACGAGGTCTGGGAGCGGCTCGACATGCGTCGCGCGCTCGCGGCCCGCGACCTGGGCACAGTCTTCCGCCTGCTGCAGAAGCACGGCACCTCTCAGCGGACCATCGCGGCCCTCACCGGGATGTCCTCCTCCGAGGTGTACGAGGTGCTGCGCGGCCGGCGGGTGATGGCCTACGAGGTGCTCTGCCGGGTCGCCGACGGCTTCGGCGTACCGCGCGGCTACCTCGGCCTGGCCTACGACACCGACACGGCGAGCTGGCTGGACCAGAACCGGGTACCCGCCCAGACCCGCAGCGATCACGAGGACGACTCGCGGGGCCACGCCCTGCTCGCCTACGCGGCGGAGGTGACCGTGGGGACGGCCGGCGAACTGTCCCAGGAGTGGTCCTCGGTGCCTTCGGCCGCCACGCCGCTGCCCAGCCAGATCGGGCCGGACGACGTGGAGCAGGCCGAGGCGGTCACCGCGCAGCTGCGGCACCTCGACTACCGGTTCGGAGGCGGAGCCTGCCGGGACGCGGTGGCCGCGCACGCCCGCTGGGTCGACAAGCTCTGTGAACTGCCGACCCGGCCGGGAACCGACACCCGCCTACGGGTCGCCGCCGCGGACGTCCACAATCTGGCCGGCTGGACGGCGTTCGACGTCGGCCTCTACACCGTGGCCGGGCGCCACCTGGCCCTCGCGCTGGACTTCGCCCGCCAGGCCAAGCTGCCCTCGCTGACGGCCAACGTGCTCTACCGAGCCGGGCGGGTCTACCTGCACCGCGGGCGGGTCAGCGAGGCCCTGCGGTTCTTCCAGCTCGGCCAGCTCGCGGCGCAGGACTCCGGCTCACGCCGGACGGTCGCGATGCTCTGCGCCAACATCGCCTGGACGTACGCCGAGATGGGCGACGAGGCCCAGGCCATCACCCACCTCAACCGCGCGTCGGACGAGTTCTCCCGCGCGGAAGACGCGCAGAGCGAACCCTGGGTGCAGTTCTTCCACGAGCTCGACGTGAAGGCCCTGACCGGCGTCACCAAGCTGGCCATGGCCCGCGGCAACGAGATCCACGCCGCGCCGGCCCGGCAGGCGCTGGAGGACAGCGTGGCCCTGCGCACCGATCAGATGGCCCGCAGCCTGGCCTTCGAGCAGGGCGCGCTGGCCACCGCCTGCCTGCTCACCAAGGACGTGCAGGCGGCCGTGCAGTTCGGCGAGCAGGCCCTGCAGCAGGCCCACCGGCTGCGCTCGCGCCGGGTCACCGACCGGCTGGCCCCGTTGGCCGAGCTGGCGGTCTCCTGCCCCGACCGGGGCCCCGGCGGGGACGAGATCCGCGACCTGGGGCGGCGGATCGAGCAGGTTCTCGCCTCGTGAAACCCGCCGAGACCAGCCCCGGGCTGGGGCGTCGGGCGCTGGATCCGGTCGAGATCACCGCCACGGTGAACGCGGCCGCGCGGATCCTCGGCCTGGACCCGGCCGGCCACACCATTCTTAAGTTCACCAACAACGCGGTCCTGCGCCTGCCCGCTGCCGGAGTGGTCGTGCGGATCGCCGGGTCGGCCGCGGTCGGCGACCGGGCGCAGCGAGTGGTCGACATTGCCCGCCTGTTGGATCGTCACAGCGTGCCCGCGGTGCGCCTGGCCCAGACCGACGATCAGCCGATGCTGGTTCGGGGTCACGAGGTCACGGTGTGGCACGACGTCCGTCCCGTGCGTGACCCCGCCCCCGACGATCTGGCCGCTCTGCTGAAGGCCGTGCACGCGGTGCCGGTGGCGGCGCCCGCGGCTCCGACGGTGCCGGCCCGGCGAGGGCGCAGCCGCCGGCCTTCGGTGCCCGGTCAGAACACCGGTCCGATCTCGGTCCCGGTCCCGCAGCCGTCGGTGCAGCTGGTTCGCTGGGGTCCGGTGGCCGGCATCCGGCGGCGGATCGCCTCGGCGGGGCAGATTCCCCGTGAGGATCTGGCCTTCCTGCAGGCCGAGACCGATGCGGTGGCCGAGGAACTGGTGGCGCTGAACGAGCTGGAGCCGTTGCTTCCGGCCGGGCTGATCCACGGCGATTCGTTCCTCGGCAACATCATCGTCGGCGCGGACGGCCCGGTGCTCTGCGACTTCGACTCCACCTGCTGGGGGCCGCGGGAGTGGGACCTGACGCCCATCGCGGTCGGGGCCCTGCGCTTCGACTACGGCGGCGACCTGGCCGCCCGGTTCGCCGCCGCCTACGGGTACGACGTGCTGTCCTGGCCCGGGTTCCCGGCGCTGCGCCGGCTGCGCGAGCTGCAACTGGTCACCAGCGTGCTGCCCGTGCTGGCCGCGAATCCAGGGCTGCAGCCGCAGTGGCGGTTCCGGGTCGACAGCCTGCGCCGGGGCGACGCGGCGGCCCGCTGGAGCACCTACGCCCAGGTCGCGGCCTGACCCTTTGACCCTGGTCGGGCCGGGATTCACCGGTTCGGCCGGGCAAATTGTCGGGGGCGGTTGGTAGCGTCCGCGACGTGAGTTGGACACAGACCGCCAGTGGCCACGAGGTCGCTCTCGTCGAGGGCCGCGTGCGGTGTCGCAACGCCTCCGGGCGGCTTCTCAAGAGCGTCCCGGCCGCGCTGAAGGACGACCCGGCGGTGATCCGGCTGCGCCAGCTGCTGGAGTGGCTGACCCGGCACGAGGCGAGCTGCCTGGCCCAGGTCGAGACCTGGATGGTCCGCTCGCTCCCGGTCCCGCTGAGCGCGCTGGTCCAGGTCTGGCCGGACGAGGCCTGGCAGCGCGCCCTGCGCGACCTGGTGGTGCGCCCCCTCGGTTCGGTGGAGGAGGCGTCGTCCGGCGGCGAGCCCGGTCTGCTGCGCGCCGTCGATCCGGAAAAGGGCATCGGACTGGTGACGCTCGACGGCGACACGGTGTTCGTGCCCGCGGCCGCCGTCGCGGTGCCGCACCCGGTGCTGCTGGCCGATCTGGACGAGTTACGCGAGTTCGTCGCCGACCTCCAGGTGCAACAGACCGTGCCGCAACTGTTCCGGGAGATCACGCCGCGCCCGGCCCGGCTGCGGGCGCGGGACACGTCGGTGAGCGACTGGGCCAACGGCGAGTTCGCCGAACTGCGGCATCTCACCGGCCGGGCCACCTCCCAGGGCTACGCGGTGCGCGGCGGGTACGCGTCGCTGCGCATCTGGGAGGGTGGCCGGGCCCTGGATGCGCGCTACTGGCTGGGGTCTGATGCTCCCGAATATCCCGCCTGGACGGGCGAGCTCGGCTGGGTGGACGAGCAGGACCGGCCGGTGCCACTGACCGAGGTCGGGCCGGTGGCCTGGTCCGAGGGCGCCCGGATGGCGGCCCGGATCTACGCCGGCCGCAAGACGGAAGAAGAAACAGCATGAGCCGTGCCGTGCGCGAGAAGCTGATCGAGGCCGGGGCGATCGTGCCCGGGGCGGCCGAGTTCGTGGCTACAGACACGATCACCGCCCGGGTCTACCGGCATTCCGCGCTGCCGGAGCGGGTGGTGGTCGAGCTGGTGCCCGAAACTCTGGGTCCGGCCGAGGATCTGGCCCTGGAGTTCCTGGGGTTCGAGTCGGCCCGGCCGCCGGTCCCGGTCGGTGCCGGGCGGCGGGTGGCCCTGGGGTTCCCGGCCTGGGCGCTGATCAACGATCCGGAGAACGGGCACCACGCGCTCGCCCTGGTGAAGGACATCGAGCGGCTGGCCCGCCAGGCGAAGAGCCGGCCGGGGGCCGCGCGGGAGGGGTTCGACGAGCTGGCCCGGCGGCTCGGCGCTTCGGTGCCGCACTTCCTGCCGACCTTCTACGAGCAGGCCGGCCGGGCGTTCATGGCGGTGGAGAACAAGCAGAGCGCGGCCATCATGTTCGGCAAGGCCCGCGAGGCCGAGCGGGTCCACGCGCTGCCGATCGACGAGGACCGACAGCGGGATGTCTTCCTGGAGTTCGCGTTCAACGGCGCGCTGAACGCCAAGTCGCTCACCCAGTACGCGAAGGACCTGGCCCAGCGCACCGATCCGGCGGCCGCGTACGAGCTGTTCCGGCAGGTCTGCGCCGAGCGGGTGGCCGGTGGGCTGCCGCCCTACGCCGGCATGGCCGAAGACCTGCGGCGGCTGATCAAGGCCGCGAAGCTGGGGCAGGCGCAGGAGGAGGAGCGGGCCATCGCCGGGCTGCTGGAGTCCCCGGCCCTGCCGCACGCCCCGCTGCCGTTCTGGAAGTCGTACGGCCCGGCCCTGATCCGGCTCGGGCAGAAGGACGCGTCGATCCGGGGGCGGCTGCTCGGGCTGTTCCCCCGCGGTGGTCAGGAGGGCACGGAGGAGTTCTGGTTCGAGCTGCTCCGGGCCAGCGGTGCCCTGAGTGGCCTCACTCAGATCGGGGGTGTCGATCCGGCGGCGCTTCCGCCGGACGGGGCTTCCGGCTGGCTGGCCCGGGCCGCGGCCTGGCGATCCCGCGGAGGTCGGGCGGTTGCGCGCTCGGCCCGGCTCCTGGCCCTGGTGCCCCGGATGGAGCCGCGTCTGAAGGCCGAGAATCAGCCGCTGCATCTGCTGGAGTCCACCCCCGACCTCGATCTTCTCGATCTGGTGCTCTCGCTCGGACTTGCGGTCGAACTGCCGGAAGGCCGGGCCGTGCCGATGTTCCCGTTGCGGTGGTGGCAGCGCGACCAGTCGCCGGGGCGCCGCGACCTGGTCGCTCTGGCGGCGGCCGACTGGGCCCGCCCGCCACTGCGGGCAGGGTTGAACGAGGCTCTGCGGCCGGGGTATCGGCGCGATGCCGGCGATCGTCTTCCGCTGGAAGACGTGCGAGTCTTTTTCAGTACCCGCGGCACTCGTGAAGTTCTGGGCGAATGGCTCGAGAGCGCGGCCGACGACGTGGTCGCGGGGGCGCTTCCGTCGCTGGTGGACGGGCTGGACCGGTTGCGCCCGGTCGCCTACGGCAAGATCTTCGGGGTGCGGCCCGAGGCCCACGGCCGGATCGGTCAGGCCGACGTCGCCGCAATCCTGGCTCGTACCTTGCGGATCGGGCTGATGGACGAGTTCGGCTGGCCGGCGCTCGAGGCCGCGGTGGCCGAGTTCCCGGTGCCCAAGGCGCATCCGAACGGGTGGACGCAGGAGCCCTTCTCGGTCTGCGAGGCCTGGCCCGCCCTGATCCTCTTCAACGCGGTGACGGCCGTGGTGGTCGGCCCCGAGGGCGTCCTACTGCGGCACACCTTCCGCCTACCGCCCGACGCGCGCGATCACGGCCGCCTGCACCTCGATTTCGTCGAGGGACAGCTACGGGTGATCTGGAACGGGCCGGACGGGTTGACCGGGTATTGGAGCGACCGGCCGGCCGAACTTTTCCAGGGCATCGGCAGCATGCCCTGGCGGCGCTACGACCGGTTCGGCACTTCCTTGCCGCTGCCCGAGGGTGGGCGTACGGCCGGTGGGCGTCCGTTGCTGGCCGGTGACACCACGCTGGGCAAGGCCCGCGATGTGGTGACCGACGGGTCGGGCTGGTGGCGGCTGGACGGGGAGAGCCGGACCTGGCGGGAGTTCGATCCGTCGACCGGGGATGGTGGTCGCCGGTCCCGGCCGGGTTTCTTCGAGGCCGGGCTGGAGGTTGAGGGGGCCGAGCTGGCCGAGGCGGAGTGTGTGCTGGCGCCGCTTCTGCCCGGTCTCGAGGGCACGCCGTTCGGTGCTGCTGATGCTGATGGTGCGGCCGGTCTGGTCGGTTGGCGTTCGGTGCGGTTGCCGGACGGATCGGGTGAGGCGGTCTCGGTTTCCGGGGCTTCGGCCCGGCTGAGTGCTGAGCTGGTCGAGTCGGCGGCGGTCGGTTATCGGCCGGCCGCGCTCGGGCCGTTCCGGATGCCTGGCGGCCGGCCGGAGGCCCTCTTGGCCCATGGGAGCGGCGGTTTGATTGCCTTTACCGATGGGGAGGTGCGCGGGAGCCAGCTTTCTGCGGGGCGGTGGGGGCAGGCATCGGCGTACGCACGGGGCACGTCCTACGTTCCGCCGGTCACGTTCTGGCACGCCCTGCGGGCGCGGGACGAGGCGGGTTCGGCGGTGCTGCGCTCGATCACTCGGCAGCAGGCCCAAGCGTTGCTCAACTCAGCGCGGAAGGGAAAGGCGGATAAGGCAGTTCGTCAGGTTCTTCCGCAGATCACCGATGATCGGCTGGTTCTCGGAGTGTCCGCCGTGGTGGAGCTCGCGGTGGGGCAGGTGGCGCGGATCGAGGAGCTTCCACGGCCGGTCAGCACGGCGGTGGTCGAGGTCGTGCCACTCGTTGCCGCGGATGAGCCTTCCTCCTCCGAGATTCCTGATCGGCCGAGTAATGCCGCCCCGAAGGTTCTGCCCGAGGCCGGAGTGGGAGTGCCGCTGCCGTCCTCCGCGGCGGACTCCGATCTCCGCCGGGCCCTGGGCGGCCTGACCACCGGGTCGTCCGGCTACTGGGGTGGACGGTCGGACGAGAAGGCCGGCGCCGTCACCGGTCTTCAGGGCGTGGTCACGGCTCTGACCGGATCGCCGGGCAAGGGCTTCCTGGCGAAACTTGGCCTGGGCGTGAAGAAGGCGATCGCGCCGAGTCCGGATCCGGCGCCGCGCAGCCAGGTGGACTGGACCCCGGTGATCGGTGGCCTGGGTGCCCTGGCTCTCCGAGCCGGCCTGGTGGTCACCGCGCCGGAGGAGCGTGCTGCGCTGATGGTCCTGCTCGCCGGGGTGGCGCAGACCCCGCTGGCCGAGCCGGACGGGCGGTGGCGCCGGCTGCGGCTGGTCTCGTCGCAGCCCGACCCGGCTGGTCCGGGCCGAGACGGCGCGGTTCCTTACGGCACCCTGCTGCGGACGAAGGGCGGCCGGGCCTTCGCCCAGAGCTGGACCAGCGAGTGGGTCAACGGCGGCTACCGAGGGGTACTGCTGGCCGTTGAGCACGTCGAACAGCCGGGAGACTTCGGTCCGGTCCCGGGGTACTCGATCCTGGGTTCCCGAGAGGGCCGGGGTTGGGGTGGGGCCGGCCGGGTGGGGGAGCTGCTCGACCTGCTCACCACCCGAGGGCCGGCGCCGTGGCGTCCCGAGGCCGTCGAAGAGCTGGCCGGCGCCACGGGCATCACCCGGGCCGAGGCGGCGCTGCTGCTGTCCGGGCTGATCCGGATCGAGGCCTATGACAGCAACTTCCTGCCCAAGCCGGTCCGGGAGCTGCTCGGCCTGAAGGTGGCCGAGGCCAAGACCGCGCGGGACGCGCTGAATCTTCGGCTCTCGGCCGACGCCCGCCTGGAGCTGCTCTCCCTGGCCATGCCCGACCGGCCGGCCGACCTGTGGGAGAAGGGGCCGGACGTAGCCCGGCTGGCGGCGGCCTGGAACGAGCGCTTCGGCCGCCGGGTCCCCGTGCCCGACCAGCTGGTCGCCGACTTCGCCGCCGCCCGTAAGGGCGCCTGGAGCGGAGCTCGGGAGCCGGCCGCGGTGCTGCAGGGCATGGTCGCTCCGCAGTCCACGTCCTGGTTGACCACCGACCTGCGCTTCCGCATCCAGGACACCGCGGTGGTGCACGACCGGGAGGATGAGAAGAACGCGGACGTCGGCTTCGGTGCTTCGCATCTGGCAGACGCCGTCATTGGGCTGCTCTGGCTGGCCTACCAGTTGCCTCTCGGAGACCCGATCCGGGCGCTGCTGCCCGGTGTGTACGACGCGCTGCAGCAGCGACTGGCCAATCCGCATCTGCTGCTGCCCTTCCGCGAGGGACAGGCCGCCGATCTGGACGGGCTGCGTCAGGTCTACGGATTGCCGCCGGCTCAGCAGGGGGTGAACCGGCCGGTTGAGGTGCTCCGGCTCGGCGATGCTGGGTACTTGCTCAGCCGCACCTGGTCCTCGGTGGTCTACGTCCACCCGGATCGGCTGGACGGGGACGGGGAGCCGATCCTGAGGCTTGCGGAGGCGATGCCCGACCAGACCTCTGCGCCTCTGCTGCTGGCGCGCAGCCCGGAGCTGGCCCGGCTGGTCGAGGAACTGCGGGCCGAGGCCACTTCGGCACCGCGTTCCGGCCGGCTGCAGGATCCGCTGGTCAGTGTGCCCGACCTGGTGGCGGAGGTGGCCCGGGAACGCGGGCTGGACGAGAACGCGGCCCGGCTCTACCTGCAGGTGCTGGCGCTGCCCGACCCGACGGACAAGAACGTCCGGCTCTGGAACGGCTGGACGCCGAGGGTGCTGAAGAACGCCACGGCGTCCCTGCTCGCGGCCGGGCTGGTGGTCCAGGGTAAACGGGCTCGCGCTGGGCGCACGGTCTTCCTGCCCTCGGCCTGGCTGCCGGTCAAGGCTCCGGGCCTTCCGGTGGAGGCGTGGAAGGTGTCGATGCTCGGTTTGGGGCCGGACGGTTCGTCTCCGCTGCACCTGACGGTTCCGGTTACTTCGGTGCGGGAGCTCTACCGGCGGGCCTGGGAACGGGTGAAGGTCGGGGACGAGCCGCGGCTGGAGTCTTTGCAGACCGGTCGGCCGGGCGGGGGATCGCGGTGAGGCCGGGCCAGACATCAAGGGTGGCCGAGGGTGGCCAGGGGCGGGGCGGAATGGGAACCGGCGAGACTGGTTCCCGCAGACACTTGGGATCCGTACGGGGGGCAAGGACGATGATGAAGAACTTCGGCGTGGCAGGAGCAAGGCAATGACGGAGGCAGCAGCGGAGGCCAAGGCCACCTCGGCTCCGGGGGAGGTCGACCCAGCGCCTCGCCAGGTCGATCCGCCGGAGCACCGGTATGCCGCCGAGCTGGATTTCCTGGCCGCCTTCGACGATGGCCCGCGTCCTCCCGGGTGGCGTCTCACTCCGCGCGCGGTCGTAACTTTCGTCGTCGGCAGCGAGCGTCCCCTGTCTCTTCCCCGAGGGGCCGAGCGCGAAGGGGTGCCTCAGCGTCTGACTATTTCCGAAAAGTTCGTCGGGGAGCGGGCTCTGGTTGAGCGCTGCGTGGTCACGCTGGCCGGTGAACGCGGGCTGCTTCTCGTCGGTGAACCGGGTACGGCCAAATCCATGCTGTCCGAGTTGCTCTCGGCGGCGGTCTGTGGCACCAGCGGGCTGGTTGTGCAGGGCACCGCGGGTACCACCGAAGACCAGCTCCGGTACGGCTGGAACTACGCGGCGCTGCTCGCCCAGGGGCCGAGCCGGGCCGCGCTGGTTCCTTCTCCGGTCATGACGGCGATGTCGAACGGCGCGGTGGCCCGGGTCGAGGAGGTCACCCGCTGCCTGCCGGAGGTGCAGGACTCACTGGTCAGCATCCTGTCCGACCGCCGGATCGCGGTTCCTGAACTGGGCGGCGCGGAGGCGGCGGTGTACGCGGCTCCGGGCTTCTGCCTGATCGCCACGGCCAACCTGCGCGACCGTGGTGTCTCGGAGATGTCGGCTGCCCTCAAGCGACGGTTCAACTTCGAGCAGGTCCATCCGATCGCCGACATCGACATGGAGACCGCGCTCGTCCGGCGGCAGGCCGCTGCGCTGCTCGAGCGGGTTCAGGCGCCGTTCACGGTGGATGACTCGGTGCTCGAGGTGCTGGTCACCACGTTCCGCGATCTGCGCACGGGCAGCACGGTCGAGGGCTGGGAGGTTGAGCGGCCGTCCACGGTGATGAGCACGGCCGAGGCGGTTTCGGTCGCCGCGGCGCTCGGTCTGGCGGCGGCCTACTTCCCGACCGGGCGGGACGTCCTCTCATTGTTGCCGGGGCACCTGCTCGGGGTGGTCCGGAAGGACGATCCGGCCGATGCCGCACGGTTGCTCGGATATTGGGACGGTGCCGTGCGGCGTCGGGCCGAGCGGGGCGGACGGTTGTGGCGGCAGGTTTGGGAACTGCGCGACCGGCTCGGAAACTGATGACCGACGTCCCTCATACCGGGCCCTCGACCCAGGCTCCGTCAGACGCATCGGCGTCACCGGCGTCCTTCATTGAGAAAAGGCGGAAGACAAAGGGACGCTCGCGGTCGGCTGAGCTGCCGGATCCGGGGGTCGCGGTTGCTGAGATGGTTTCGGCGCAGCCGTATCTCATTGGCGTGCGTCATCATTCGCCGGCGCTTTCGGCGGTGATCCCGGCGCTGTTGGAGGAACTGAACCCGGGCGCGTTGCTGATCGAGATGCCGCCGCAGTTCGCGCGATGGATGCCCTGGCTCGGTCATCCGGACACGATGGCTCCGGTGGCGCTGGCGGGTTCCGGAGAGCCGCTGCCCTTTTATCCGTTCGCTGACTTCTCACCGGAACTGGTGGCCATCCGGTGGGCGGTAGAGCGTGGGGTCGAGATCGTGCCGTGCGACCTGCCGCTGGGAGATGCAGGGTGGGGGGAACGGGGAAGTCGGCACGCTAAGAAGGACGCCAGAGCGCTGGCCGGGGCAACCTCGGATTCTTCGGCGGAGGCTGAGCTCGATCGGCCACGGTCAGAGGCGGAACCCTTCTCCCGGGCTCTGCGTCGCTCCCAGACCGGGCGTGACGGCGATGACCTGTGGGATCGCGTCGTCGAAGCACCGGCTCCCGGCTCCACGCCCGAACAGGTGCGGCGGGCAGCGCTGGCGGTGGGCTGGGCGATGCGGGCCGATGAGGCTACTAGCGGTCGGGTGGCGGGGGTGGACCTGCGGCGCGAGAACCAGATGCGGGCGGTCATCGAAGGCTATCGGAAGAAGCATTCGGACCACCGGATTGCCGTTCTGGTCGGCGCCTTTCACGCTCCGGCCCTGCTTGATTCAGGCGTTGCAGATCCGGCTGGAAGATTTCGGGCCGCTGCCCTAGAACAGCCGCGTCCGGTGAAGGACGTGACCACCAGCCTGGTGCCTTACGCGGATCCGTTGCTGGACAGTCGCTCCGGCTATCCAGCGGGTATCCGGGATCCGCGATGGCAGGCGGAAACGGTGAAGGCCGGGGGTGATCCGGCCCGGGTTTCGGCCAGTGCCGTCCGGGTCGCGGTGGAGGTCTGCGCCCAGATCCGGGAGGGTGGGCATCCGGCCGGGCCGGGTGAGGCTCGCGAGGTGGTCCGGGTGACCGAGGATCTGGCCCGGCTGCGCGGTCTTCCGGCGCCCGGTCGCAGCGAGATCGTCGAGGCGCTGAGCACGGTTCTGGCCCAGGGGGAGGCGCTGGGGCGGGGCCGGGTGGTGGCTCAGGCCATGGAACGCGTGCTGATCGGCGAACGGCGCGGGCGTCTGGCGCCGGGCACGCCGCGCTCCGGGCTGGGGCCCTCGCTCGAGGCTCTGCTGCAGGAACTCCGACTGCCCAACCCGCAGGCGCCCGGCCGCAAGGAGCTTCGGCTGGATCCGCTGCGCAGCCCGCTCGACCGGCGTCGCGAGGTAACTCTGCAGCGCACCCAGGCCTGCGGCATCTATTACGCGCTCGCTGCCGAGGTCCAGGGCGTCGGCGCTGCGGCCGCTCTGACCACGCACTGGCTGGCCGAGTGGACGCCGTCCTCGGCTGCTCTGACCGAAATCGCCGGCCTGCTGGGAGTTACCCTGGAACAGGCCTCCGAAGGCACACTCCGTCGGCAGCGTGAGCGTGAGCGGGCAGACGGGGGCAGCACTGCCCAACAGGTGCTCGACGGTCTGCTCGCCGCATCCGAGTGCGGGTTGCCCAGTTTGGCCACCGACCGGCTCGACGATGTCGCCCGGGTTCTGCCGGCCAGCGCCACGTTACCCGAGTTGCTCACCGGTCTGGATCTTCTGAGTCGGCTTACCCAGGAGACGGTTCCGGGGCTGATCGGTCATCCGCTTCCCGGTCTGGACGTAGTTGTTGACGAGGTCCATACGGCCGCGATCCGGCAGGTCGACGGGCTGGCCGGATCCACCGACCCGGCGGATGCGCGGGCTCTGCTGGCCCTGGTGGTGCGGCACGACCGCCTAGGCACCGGGATGCGGCTCGATGCTGCGCTGAAACGCCTGACCAGCGAGGGAAGCCCGCTGATGCGGGGAGCCGGAGCCGCGGTCCGGGTGCTGCTCGGCCTGGACGACGCGGCGGAACTCGGCGATCGGGCGGCGGGCTGGCTCGACCTGGACGCCCCGACCGAATTGACCGCCCGGTTGTCCGGCCTGCTGATCGTGGCCGGGCCGCTGCTGGAGGCCGGCGGCGACGTGCTCGACCCGCTGCTGGCCCGGCTCGAGCAACTACCGGACGCGCTTTTCCTGCGCCGTCTTCCGGCCGTGCGCGGTGGTTTTGATGTGCTTACTCCGGCCGCCCGCAGCCGCTTGCTCTCAGCGGTCGAGGCTCGTCTCGAAGACCGTCTCGACCTGGTCCTGACCATTGACCCGGTGCTGCTCGGACGCTGGGCGCAGGCCGATGCCCACGCCCTCGAAGTGCTCCGCGAACGAGGCCTGGCCGATGCCGTCGCCCTGGCTCCGGCCGATCGTTGGCGCCTGGTGCTCGGCCAGAAACAGGGACAGTTGGAAGGGCAGGCCAAACGGTACGGCGTTGCCCTCGATGAACTCTACGGACAGGGACGTGGCGAGGGATCCGGCACTGACCTGGGCGGTTCCGGCGCCGGAGACGGTCCTTCCTATCCCGGTGTCCGGGAATGGTCGGAGGAACTCACCCAGCTTTTCGGCGCGACTGTACGGGAGGAAGTGCTGGCCGCGGCGGCGGCCGGAGGGCGGGTGGACGCGGCCCTGGCCATCGATCCGGCTTCGGCCCGGCCCTCGGTCGAACTGCTCACCAGCGTCCTCTCCCTGGCGGGGGCTCTCCCCGAGCGCACGGTCGCCCGACTGCGTCCATTGGTAGCAAAGGTCGTCGCCGATCTGACCCAGGAACTCTCCCGCACCCTGACCCCCGCCCTGACCGGCCTGACCTCACCGCGTCCCACCCGCCGCGCCGGTGGCCCGATCGATCTGCACCGCACGATCCGGGCCAACTTGAGAACGGCCAGATACCGCCCCGACGGAACGCCGACCGTCGTCCCCGAGCATCCGGTGTTCCGGACGCGCAGCAAGCGCACCACCGATTGGCGAATAATCTTATTGGTAGACGTTTCTGGCTCGATGGAAGCGTCCACCGTCTGGTCGGCCATCACCGCCGCCGTGTTGTCCGGCGTGCCCGCCCTGACCACCCATCTGCTCGCGTTCTCCACCGAGGTAATCGATTTCACCGGCATGGTCAGCGATCCCCTATCTCTCCTGCTGGAAGTCAGTGTAGGGGGCGGAACTTCGATCGCTACCGGTCTGGCCGCCGCGCGTACTCTGGTGACGGTTCCAAGCCGTACAATGGTCGTGGTGGTAAGCGATTTCGAGGAAGGGGGCTCGATCGGTCCACTGCTCGCCCAAGTTCGTCTGCTGGTGGATGCCGGTGTGCACGTGCTGGGTTGTGCGGGCCTGGACGAGACGGGGAGTGCTCGGTACAGCGTCTCAGTGGCGAGTCAGCTGGTCGGGGCGGGGATGCCGGTTGCTGCGCTGAGTCCTTTGGAGCTGGCGCGCTGGGTTGGGGAGCAGGTGCGATGACACTTCCGCCGGCTGATCCGATACTGGTGGCCGAGACCGTGGCTGCTCTTCCTTCGCGTTTGCAAAAGCGCCTCGATGCAACGATTGCTGCTTCCTCTGGCTGGCTTTTCGCCGATGATGTGGTTGATCTCGGGTCGGCCAAGGTCACGCTTCGGCCGGAGCGTGGGGTCTTGCGCTTGGCTGAGCATGTTTCGTGCGACTGCCTTCTCGCGCCTTCTTGCCTGCATCGGGCTGCGGTGCTGAGTTCGGCTCCGGTGGCGGGAGCTGATGATAATGCTTTCGCAGAGCAGGATTTTGGGACGTCGGCGGGTGCCGATGAGGGTGGCGGTCAGGAATCCGGGGGGCCGATTGGTGACGACCTGGGAGTCCAGAGCGGGCAGTTAGGCGGTGCGCTCGGTGATCGGGAGTCGGGGGCTCCGATTGGTGACGACCGGGGCGGTCTGGGTGGGCGGGTAGGCGGTTCGGTTGGTGGTCGGGAAGCGGCGGTGCCGACTGGTGACGACGAGGGTGGTCTAGTTGTCGGAGTGGGCGGTTCGGGTGGTGGCCAGGAGTTGGGGGCTCCGATTGGTGACGACCCGGGCGGCTTGAGTGGGCGGGTAGGCGGTTCGGGCGGTGGTCGGGAAGCGGGGGCGCCGACTGGTGACGACCGGAGCGGCCTGGGCGGGCAAGAGAGCCGTTCGCGGGGTGAATCAGGGTTTGAATCGGCAGATGGGGGGAGCAGGGGTGACCGGCCTGGCGAGGGTGAGATCGGCTCGGGAGATGGTCGAGAGGTAGATCGGCTGGGCCGGGAAGGCTTGGGAGAGCGGGATACCGGCGGCGCTGAGCGGTCGGCTGAGCAACCGGCTGAGCGGTCAGGTGGGCAATCGGCTGCGCAGTCGGTTGAGCGGAAAGGCGGGCAGGCCGAGCAGGACGCTGAACGCTGGAAACCCACGGAACGAAGTGCGGCTCGGATGATTGAGGATGCAGCGGGCCAGGTTCTGGAGGCGGGGCTGGTCGGGGCCGGCGCTGCGTTGCAAGGACAGCTCCTGGCCGGCGTCCATCAGGCTCGGTTGCGTTCCCTTCACCGATTGGCCGCGGCCACAACCCGCGTGGTCAGCGGGATCCGCGCTTCACGATCCGACGACGCGTCCTTCTCTCTGCCCACGCTTTCGGCCGACCTGCTCGAGGTTCTTTCCGTGGCGCATGCAGTGGTCAGCGGCAAGGGAGATCCGGGGGAGTGGCGGGGGACTGCGCGCACGGTTTACGCGCCGGTCGGTGGTCTACGGCTGGCTGGGCTCGGGATGGAAGCGGTCACAAGTTCGGCGGGGTATGCCGGGGTGGTGGTCTGGCTGACCGACGCGGAAGGACGCCTGTGGTCGGTCTCCGACGTCAAACCCGGTGGCGCTGAACGCGTCGTCAGTTCGGCCGCGGGACCGGTGGCGGTGGGCGAGACCGGGCTTTCCCATCGAGAGCTCGCCCGGGCGGGGCTGATCATGGCTTCGGCTACGGCCAATCCGGATGGGCGGCTCGGGGCGGGGAGCGGCGTGCGGGCGGTACGGGCAGCGGGCGTTGCCTGGACCGAGCCTCAGCTCCTGGGGCGGTTCGGCGGACTGAACAACCGGACTGCTGTGCCGAACGGCGCTCGGGTGCCGCAATTGCTTTCCCTTACGGTCTGTGGCAGTGAGCGGGACGCGCTGCTGGCGGTGGACGATGCCGGGGAAGGGGTGCGGCTCGTGGCTCCGGCGGGAAATGCTCGGCCGGTTCATCGGGACAACCTGCGGCTGCTCGCCGATCGGCCCGGCCTCCGGATGCTGGCGATGGCCCGGCCCCGGCCGGACGATGGATCCGTTGCGCCCGCCGGTTTTCTGGGGCTGCCCGGCACGCTCGAGCTGATCGCGGTCGGAGGTGGGGATCTTCGCCTGCCCGCTGCTCTGAACGGTCATGCAGATCTGGGCTTCGACCGATTGTCCCCGCGCTTTCTCCGTCCGTCCGGGCCGCCTCCGCCGTTTCCGCAGGCCGAAGCTGTGAGCGATCCATTGCTGGCCTTCCGGCGACGACTCGACCGAGTGGTTTCCGGAGGAAGGCGGACGCTCTCGGTGCCAGGCGTGCCGCAGGAAGTGCGCTCAGAGGCCGCGCGGTTGCGCAGCGAGCAACTCGCCACCGCAGCCACGTTGTTGGAAACCTTGCTGGAAGCGGCCCAACCGGCCGAGCGGGATGCGTTCGGTCGGCGCGCCGGAGCGGACGGGGGTGAGCTGAGCCGGGCCTGGCTGACGGCGGGTACCTATCAGCGGGCTCTGCTCTCGGCGCCGTTCTGAGCGGCGCTGGTTGTGAGCGGCGCTGGTGCTGAGGGGCGCTGGTTGTGAGGGGGCGCCCGTTGTCAGGGGCGCAGGTTGTAGAGGGACCCTGCGTGTCAGGGTGTGGTGAGGCCAGCGGCTCGTAGCAAGTTCCGTTCCCGCAGGGCGGAGAAACCGAGTTGATCAAGCATGGCCAGTCCTGTTGT
>JODP01000017.1 GCA_000719025.1 Kineosporia aurantiaca JCM 3230 | reverse complement strand
CCCCAGCCTGGCCTCGTCCAGTAACGAGAACCGCCACCACGTCAAGCACCGAGCCGCCCAATTACTCCGCGCCGGACGCCGGCTCTAAGCGCAGCTCCAACTCCAACCCGCCGCAGGACGCACGTGACTCCTCGCCATCGCAAAAGGAGGGTCCGAGCAGTTGGCCCACCCCCACCGGCTTGTCCGCGGTCCTTCCTGACGAGATTCTCGACGAGCACGAGGCCGCCCGCCTGCGCGAGCAGAGCCTTTTCGGCATCGGATCTTTACCCCGCCCGGAAGACTTCACCGAGAAGAACTGCACGGTCATCCCCGCTTGGTGGCGCTTCCGTGATCTACCCCGCAGAAAGGGTCACGGACCACACCTGGTCATCACCAGTACCGACGCGTCCTGGCTTGGCCTGTCCAACACTCCGGCCCTGCTCCGCGGTCATGGCGCCATCCCCGCGGATCTTGCCCGCAAGCTCGGCGCCAAGCCCGACCAGATCACCATCCTGGTCTTCCCGGCTGCCAGCGCCCACCCAGCTGAGACCGATCAGCCCGCCACGAGGTCCGGAAATCTATCCGGTGGAAAGGGAAACACTCCCGACGGAGTGCAAGGCGAAGCCAGCAGAACGACCGAGGAGAGAGGAAAGATCAAGCAGGGTGAAGATCCGGCGGATCGTCACTCAGCGGCGTCTGAGCAGGAGTGCGTCCACAACCAGGACCATTCTTCTGAGCAGGCCACCCGCTACCGACCTTCCCGCGCGCTCACCGACCTGGTCACCGCGATCTTCAGCACCTGCACGTTCCCGAATTGCAGCCAGCCCGCGACCCGTTGCGACCTCGACCATCTTCAGCCCTTCGGCAAAGGCGGCCCGACCTGCGCCTGCAACCTCCGGCCGGCCTGCCGCCGACACCACCAGCTGAAGACCTCCGGCCGTTGGCAGGCCAGATCCAGCAGACCAGACGAGCGCTTCCCCGTCGGAACCACGATCTGGACCACACCCGACGGTCGCGCCCACCCCAGCGTCCCGTGTCTGCCTGGCGGACCGGGCTGGGCCCAGATTCGTCCCGTGAACTCCGACCTCGTCGACTCTCAGATTCTCAGTCAAGCCCTTCGACAGGCCCTGGAAGCCCGAGAATCCCTGACGGCCGAAGCGAATCGACACGATGCAGCGACCACACCAAGCCAGACGGGATCAGCCAGGCAGCACCTCACCCGCGAAGACACCATGCCTGCGGCCGAAAGAGCTCGCCGACGCCAAGAACGCTGGCGCAAAGACCAGCAACGACGCTCCTACGCGCCACCCCAGTGGGGACGCCGGGCGCAGCCGACGGATCGCGCGCGTCAGAACTACGGAACGAGCATGCCACCGCGCACCACGGACCGGACAAGCCTGACCGACACGAGCCGAACCGGAATTGGCCAGACCGGGACCAGCCAGACCGAGACGATCCATACAAACACGAGCCAGGCCGACACGAGCCAAGCTGACACGAGCCCGACTCACGCGAGCCAGACCGGGTCGAACCGGACCGGGATCAGCCAGACTCTCACGACCCCGTTCGAGACCAGCCAGACCAGGACCAGCCAAACTCACACGACCCCGACCGAGACCAGCCAGACCACGACCAGCCAGACTCACACGAGCCCAACCGCGTTGCGCCGGAGTGGGACGAGCCAGAGCGATCCGGCAAGTTCGCGATCCAGGTCGGTCTCATCGTTCAGCGCGATCTGGCCCTCCACCGCCGAGCCCTCTCGCCAAACCGAGAACCCACCCTTCTGATGGGGTCTCCAATGACCAGATCGCCAGCCGCGTCCAGCCTTACCCCGAAGGATCGAACCTCGCCGAAGATGCATGGCGCACCTTCAGCTGTAACCCGAAGATGGCGTCCCGCCGCCGAGTCGCTCCTGATGTTCAGTCTCCGAAGCGGCGGGTTCGCCGACCTGGTCGCTCGTGGCCGGCGTCATCAATTTCGACCCAGCCGCCCACAAAGCCAGCAACCGCAGGTTGTCACTCGAACGGCTACCCGGGTCGGCGCTGTAGACGAACAACGTCTGATCCGTGTCGCCGGGCAGCGACAGCGCCTCGAAATGCAATTCGATCGGCCCGACTTCGGGATGCGTCATCCGCTTGATGCCGTGCGTGCGCTCGTGCACCCGGTGATCGTCCCAGGCTGCCCGGAACTCGGGGCTCTTGATCGTCAGTTCTCCGACGAGCTCGTTCAGCAGTGGGTCGTCCGGGTGGCGGCCGGCGTCCAGGCGCAGCGTGCCTACCGCGTCGGCGGCCACGCTTGTCCAGTCGGTGAAACGTTCCCGGGCTACCGGGTCGAGGAGCATCCAGCGGGTGTAGTTGCGCTCGCGGGAGGGCAGCTGGCGCCAGTCCGTCATTAGCGCTGTGGCCAAAGCGTTTGAAGCAAGGACGTCGGTACGGCGGCCCAGGATTACGGCCGGGTGGTCGACGAACGAGGCCAGCATTTGCTGTACTGCGGGGCGAACGCGCTGCACGGTCGGTGTGCGCCGACGTGTAGAAGAGGGCTTTGACAGGTCGATCAGGTGGGCTCGGGCAGCGTCGTCCAGGTGCAAAGCGCGGGCCAAGGCGTCCACCACGGCTTCTGACGGCGTGCTGTGTCGGCCCTGCTCGAGGCGCGTGTAGTAGTCCACGCTTACCCCGGCGAGTTGCGCGACCTCTTCCCGGCGCAGCCCGCGGACCCGCCGCGACGAGCCGCTGGGGTCGCTCAGCAGGCCCGCGTCCTCCGGGTTGAGCGCTGCCCGGCAGGTGCGCAGGAAGTCTCCGAGGTCCGATCGTCCAGCCATGCGTCCATCGTCCTCGGTCTCGGGGCCGAGTGGGAGGCCGAAGGTGGGCATGCCGTTCCCAGGTCGGGCTGGGCCGGGTTTCTCCTGGTGAGAGGCCTGCCACCGGGCCAACCATGGAACTCGTCAACCCCTGGGCAACGCCGGCGGAAGCAAGGCCGGCGAAAACAGGGCCAATCGAGAACAAGGCCAACGAGAACAACGCCGGTCAGAAACAAGGCCGGCAAGGAATTGGAGATCGCAATGTCCACCTGGTTCGTCACCGGCGCCTCCCGCGGACTCGGCCTGGAACTGGTCAAGCAGCTGCTCGAGCAGGGCCACAACGTCGCTGCCACCACCCGCTCGGCCACCCGGCTCGGTGAGGCGCTCGACGAGTCGCCGCGTCTGCTGACCCTGGAGCTCGATCTGACCGACGAGGCCGCCGTGGCTAAGGCCGTAAGCGTCACCACCGATCGGTTCGGTTCGCTCGATGTCGTGGTCAACAACGCCGGCTACGGCTTCCTCGGCGCGGTCGAAGAGACCAGCGACGCCGAGGTCCGGACGATGTTCGACGTGCAGATCTTCGGCGTCTGGAACGTCCTGCGGGCCGTGCTGCCGGTCCTGCGCGCGCAGCACAGCGGCCGGATCATCAACATCTCCTCGATCCTCGGCCTGACCGCCTTTCCGGGCTGGGGCCTGTACGTCGCCGGCAAGTACGCTCTCGAGGGCCTGACCGAGTCACTGGCCGCCGAGGTGGCCGGTTTCGGGATCCGGGTGAATCTCGTCGAACCGGGCTACATGCGCACCGATTTCCTGCGTCCGGTCTCACTCGGCCTGCCCAGCGAAACGTCGGAGGGCTACGGCGCTATCCGGGAGATGACCGAGCAGCACCTGGCCATGCCGGGCACCCAGCTCGGCGATCCGGTCAAGGCCGCGACCGCGATCATCGAGGTGGCCGCGCGGGGCGACGGGCCGCTGCACCAGCTGCTCGGGTCGGACTCCTACGGTCTGGCCTCGGCCAAGCTGGACGCGCTGCGGGCCGATGTCGAGGCGGGCAAGGCGCTCGCGGTCACCACCGACATCGCCTGAACCGCCTCGACCACCTGAACCGCTTTGACCACTGGAAGCGCCCACTCGGGATGCTCGGCGGCGGAACCTGATTAGCGTATGGCCCATGGCCGACACTGCAATCTTCGACGTCGACGGCACCTTGGTCGACACCAACTACCAGCATGCGCTGGCCTGGTACCGGGCCTTCCGTCGCCAGGACATCACCCTTCCGATCTGGCGGCTGCACCGCGCGATCGGGATGGGTGGGGACAAACTGGTCGCTGCGGTGGCCGGGGACGACGTCGAAAAGGCGCACGGGGATGCGCTCCGGGACGCTTGGGAGACCGAGTTCGAGAAGATGATCGACGAGGTCGAGCCGTTCGCGGGCGCCCGCGAGCTGCTCACCGAGGTGAAGGACCGGGGATTCCGGCTGGTGCTGGCCAGTTCCGGTAAGGCCAAGCACGTGGAGTACTTCCTCGACCTGATCGACGGCAAGTCGGTGGCCGATGCCTGGACCACCTCGGAGGATGCGGAGCAGAGCAAGCCCGCCCCCGACCTGGTTCAGGTGGCGATGGAGAAAGTCTCCGGGGCGCACGGTGTCATGATCGGCGACTCGACCTGGGACGCGATTGCCGCTGGAAACACCGGGATTCCAGCCGTCGCCGTCCGCACCGGTGGCTTCTCGGTGCAGGAACTGAAGGACGCGGGGGCCCTGTCGGTACACGACTCTCTCGTGGATCTGCGGAAGCACTTGGACGATACGCCGCTCGGCCGGGTGGACTGAGTGCGGCTGCGGCGTAGCTCACCGGACAAACCAGGATGGACACGTCGGCGCAGCGGTAAGGGATTCGTCTACCTCGACTCGCACGGAACGCGACTAGGTGACGTCGAACAAGTACAACGGATTCGCGATTTGGTGATTCCGCCCGCCTGGCAGGATGTCTGGATCTGCCCTTGGCCGAACGGTCACCTCCAGGCGGTCGGCACCGACGTGAAGGGTCGCAAGCAGTACCTCTACCACCCGCAGTGGCGCGAAGAGCGCGATCACGACAAGCACCGCCGGATCCTGGGGTTTGCGAAACGCTTGCCCGAGGCCCGGATCCGGGTGGGCGAGCATCTGGACCTTCCCGGGATGCCGCGAGAGCGGGTGCTGGCGACGGCTTTCCGGATGCTTGACCTGGGGCTGTTCCGGATCGGCGGTGAGGCCTACACGCAGGAGAACAACAGCTTCGGCCTGGCCACGCTGCGGAAAGAGCACGTCCAGATCCACGGACGCAGTACGGTCGAGTTCGCCTATCCCGCCAAGTCCGGCGTCCGAAGGACCTTTTCGATTGAGGACAAGCCGATCGCCGAGGCGGTCAGCACCTTGAAGCGCCGTCGGGGCGGCGGTTCGGAACTGTTGGCCTGGCGCGGTCGGAGCGGCTGGGTCGATCTGGTCAGCTCCGACATCAGCGGTTACGTGAAGGACGTCGTTGCGCATGATGCGTCGGCGAAGGACTTCCGCACCTGGCATGCCACGGTTCTGGCCGCGATCGCCTTCGCCGGCAAGCAGGAGCCGGCCTCGCCGACGGCTTTGAAAAAGACCGTGGCGCAGGTGATGCGCGAGGTGGCCGGCGAGCTCGGGAACACCCCGGCCGTGTGCCGGGCCTCCTACGTGGATCCCCGGGTGGTCAAGGGCTTTCAACAAGGGACGACGATCCGCTCGGCTTTGCGCCAGGCGCACAAGGGTGCGGAGGACGCTCAGCCGCCGGGGATCGATGAAGCGGTGGAACGGGCGGTGCTGCGGTTGTTGCGGCGGATCGGGGAGTAAGCGGGGACGCCAGCGGGTGCGAGAAGGGGACCGGGCTGCTAGACCCGAACCATGACGACCGACACTCAGGGAATACCCGCGGCCGATCTGCCCGACGACGACCTGCGTCGGGAAGTGGCCCATCTGCACGAAACCCGGCATGAGGCGATGCTGAACGGCACCGAGGACGCGTTCGAGGTGCACACCCGACGGATGCTGGAGCTGGAGCAGGAGTTCCTGCGCCGGTTCCCGTCCGACTCCGCGCCCGACCCGGCCCGGACCCGAGCCGGGAGCCGGGAGAGCGCCGGCCAGGAAGTCCCCGGCCGCGACGTGAGCGCCTGAGGGCCCGCGGCCGAAAAGCTGCGAAGCCTGCCGGACCGGGGACCGACGGGATCAGTCGCGGGGCCGGAGGCGGAGGGGCGGCAGAACCGGGGCAGGGAGCGGCGCGGGCTGCCCCTCCGGGAACTCACCGAACCGCTTCGGCTGATCCAGATCTGCTGACTCGGCGCCGATCTCAGCCTGCCAGGCGGCCCGGAACGCGGCGATCTCGTCGTGATCGCGGCCGACGAAGTTCCACCACATCACGATCCGCTCCCCCAGCGGCTCACCGCCGATCAGCAGCAGACGCACCGGCGCTGAACCCGCTTCGAGGTGCAGCCGATCCCGCCCTATCGGGAGGTAGGCCAAGTGGTCCGGGTCGACGTCCTTCCCGTCAACCCGCACCGCACCCCCGTCCGCCAGAACGCCATGCTCGAAACCGGCGTCCACCATTAAATTCAGCTCGGCCCCGGCCGGTAGCAGAATCTCGGCCCCCAGCAGGGGCGGCGTGTAGGTGGGCACCGGTGACGTGCTGCCGGCCAGGGACCCCAGGAAGACGCGGATCTGGGTTTCCCCCTCGATGATCGGCTCGGGGGCGTAGTGATGGAAGGTCGGCGGCATGTCCCGGGTGGCCTCCGGCAGCGCGTACCAGAGCTGGGCGCCGTGCAGCGTGCCGGTTTCCGCGGTGGAGAGTTCCTGATGCGAGATGCCGTGACCGGCCACCATCAGGTTGACCTCGCCCGGCTTAACCCGAGCGGCGAACCCGGCCGAGTCCAGGTGGTCGATCTCGCCGGTGAACAGCCAGCTGACCGTGGCCAGGCCGGTGTGTGGGTGCCGGTTCACCCGCATGCCGCCGGTGCGGGCCACCTCGTCCGGGCCGTAGTGGTCGAGGAAGCACCACGAGCCGATCAGCGTGCGACCGCGCTGCGGCAGCGTGCGGCGCACGGACATCGCCCGTGGTCCGCCCAGCGGCACGTCCCGGGGTCCCAGCACCACGACGTCCTGCACCTCGACACCCGCCTCGACACCCGGCACCGGAGCTTGGTCGTAGACCACCTCGGCGGGCCTCTCCTCCACGTTGCTCACCGGGTCAGCCTAGGCAGACGTGGTGGATGATCATGAAAAATCTCCCGTTCCTCACCGCTCGGCGCCGATCGCGTCCAACTTTTATGTCACGTTTCTGAAGTTTGGTGACCTTCTGTTCACCCGTACCGTATCTTCCGTGACGTGCACGTCCGTTTCCTCCTGGTTGATCATTGGTTGACCGTGAGCTGGATCGCAGCTCGAGTGTGAACCCGGCGGTGAACCCGGCCGTGAGCCAACCAGCGGGGCAACGGCCCTCCCGGCGCCCCTGAAGCGCCTCCTCACACCCCGTACGCAGAAAGGCAGCCGCGTGAGCATCCCCGATCCGTACGGCGCCGTGCCTGACTGGCCGAAGGTCAGCGCCACCATCGCCGAGGACGGCACCGCCGAAGTCACGATCAACGGCTCCCCGCGGACCGTGCTCACCGGCGGCGGCGACGTCGACCAGGCCCGAGCGGCCGTGCTCGAGCACCTGAGCGTGCAGACCGCCGGGCTGGGCCGTCCGCTCCGGGTCGAGACGGTCGACCCGGACGGCCACTCACTGCTGGTCGTGCACCCGGACGGCCGGGTGCTGCCCCTGGACGAGCAGCCCGCCGACAGCACCGCCCGCGCCTGGGAGCAGGTAGCCCCCGGGCCGGTCCCCGGCTCGGCCCGGCGCCCGAAGCTGGGTCGTTCCAAGCACGGCCCGCTGCGGGACGCCCTGGGCGCCCGCACGGCCGGTTCCGAGGCCCTCGCCCCGTCCCCTGCTCCCGAAAGTCCCGGTGAATTCGTGGCGACCGAACCGGCGTCCTCAAAAACCACTCCGATCATTGCCCCGGGCGAGCGGATCACCGCCTCCGGGCTGCCGATCCGCCCCACTGTGTCCGCAACCACCGCGGCTGCAACCCCCACCGCCGCAGCCCCCGCGTCGCCCGTGACCTCGACAGCTCCCGTGGCTCCGGCAACGCCCGTGGCCCCGCCCACGCGAGTGGCCCCGGCGACACCAGTAACTTCCGCCGCCCCCGGGACCAGCGCGATCCCGACCATCCCGGAGCCCTCGGCAACCAACCGGATGGCCAAGGAACTCGGTGTGCCGCAACCCAAACCGACGCTCCCCGACCTGCTCGCCACCCGTCCCCCGGCGCCCAACGGGCCGGCCCTGGACGGCTGGCAGGGGCTGGTCCGGCGGGTCACCGGCGGCCTGGTCTCCCCCACCCCGGGACCGGCCGAGCTGGAGTACCGTGAGGCCGTGGCGTCGGTGCAGCGCAGTCTGCGCGGGCCGAAGACGGTGGTCGTGGTGAACCCGAAGGGCGGGGCCAACAAGACCACGGCCAGCCTGCTGATCGCCGCGACGTTCGGCATGCACCGGGGCGGCTACACCCTGGCCTGGGACAACAACGAGACCCGGGGCACGCTGGGCTGGCGGGCGAACCCGGCCCGGCACACCAACACGGCGGTCGACCTGCTCCGCGACCTGGACCGGTTCACCGACGTAAGGTCCTCGCGGGTCGGCGATCTCGACAACTACGTGCGGTCCCAGGGCAGCGCCCAGTTCGACGTGCTGGCCAGCGACGAGGACGCGGCGTCGGCCGCGAGCATCGACGACGTGGCGTTCGACCAGCTGCACAAGGCCCTGGCCCGGTTCTACCGGGTGCTGGTGGTGGACACCGGCAACAACATGCGAGCCTCGAACTGGCAGGCGGCGGTCAACGCGGCCGACCAGCTGGTGATCGTCTCGACGATCCGGGAGGACACCGCGGCCTCGGCCGCCTGGCTGGCCGACGGGCTGGCCTCGGTGGGCAAGGCGGACGTGGTACACAACGCGGTCACGGTGCTGAGTTCCCCTGGGCGCAAGCCGGATCCGGCGCTGCACGACCGACTGCACGCGCACTTCGGCAGCCTGACCCGGGTGGTGCTGGACGTGCCGCACGACCCGGCCCTGGTCTCCGGCGGCCCGATCACCTACGACGCGCTCTCCGCGCAGAGCCGCACGGCCTGGTTGCGGGTCACCGCGGCGATCGCCGACGGCCTGTGATCTTTCAATAGAGGACGCGGAAAAGGCCCCGTTCCGATCGTGGAACGGGGCCTTCTGCAGCTATTCCAGAATTACTTGGCCAGACCTGAGTTACTTGGCCAGAGCAGCCTTGATCAGCGGGACGACCTTCTCCAGCGCGTAGGCGGTGGCCCCGGGAGTGGCCGCCGAGAAGGCATTCCCGATGTTCGTGTCGTCGATCACCACGTCGTGTCCGGCCTTCACCGCCGGGATCGCCTGGAACAGCGGGTCCCCGGTGACCTCCTTGGCGTCGATGAAGATCGGGAGCATGACCAGCACGTCGGCGTCGAGCTGCTTGAGGTTCTCGTTCGAGACGGTGATCGAGAACGAGTCACCGGCCTGCTTCTGGACGGTCGGGTTGTTCTCGAAACCGAGCTTCTCGACCAGGTCGACCCGCGAGTCGCCGCTCACGTAGGCACCGTACCCCTCGCTGGACTTCGAGCCGACCGTGATGGTCTTGCCCTTGAAGTCCGGGTTGGCCGCGGCGGCCTGGGTGAAGTCGGCCTCGGTGGCGTCGATCAGCGCCTTGCCCTTCTCCGGCACGCCGAGAGCCTGGGCGATCATCGTGGTCTGCTCGGTCCACGGGGTCAGGTAGTTGTCGCCGTCCTTCGGGACGTCGACGGTGGGGGCGATCTTGCTCAGCGTGTCGTACCGCTTCTGGTCGCCGCTGGAGCGCACGTCGAGGATCAGGTCCGGCTTGAGCGCGGCGATCTTCTCGTACTCCGGCTCCAGCGTGCCGATGATCTCCGGTGCGGTGGTGTACTTCTCGGTGACCCAGGGGCCGAGGCCCTCGCCGCCGAAGGCCAGCCAGTCGCTCGCCCCGACCGGCTGGACGCCCAGCGAGAGCGCGACCTCGGCGTCGGACCAGCCGAGCGCGACCACGCGCTTGGGCTGCGACTTGATCGTCACATCGCCGAACTTGGTGGTGACGGTGGTCGGGAACGCGCCGGCGCCCGTGGCGGTCGCGTCGGTGGAGGCGGAGCCGGCATCGGAATCCGAGCCGCCGCCGCAGGCAGTCAGGGTGGCCAGGGCCACGGCCGCGAAGGCTACGGCGGCGGTCCGGATCGAACCGCGCCGGGGCAGGAGGGAGCTCATGGGAGTTAGGTTAGCATCACCTAAGTCCGGTCAGCTGACCATCCCCTCGGCCCGGTGCCGCCCGATCGGGACGATCAACGGGGTGCCCGAAATCGGGTCCGGCACAACCGAACAGCGCATGCCGAAGATGTCGCCGATGAGTTCCGCGGTGACCACCTCACCCGGTTTACCCTGGGCCATAACCTTTCCCGCTCGCATCGCCACCAGGTGATCTGCGTAACGGCAGGCCAGGTTCAGGTCGTGCAGCACGACGACCACCGTGGTACCCCGCTCGGCGTTGAGGTCGATCAGCAGGTCGAGAACCTCGAGCTGGTGCGCCACGTCGAGATAGGTCGTGGGCTCGTCGAGCAGCAGCAGGTCGGTCCGCTGGGCCAGGGCCATGGCGATCCACACCCGCTGGCGCTGGCCGCCGGAGAGCGCGTCCACCGGTCGCGAGGCCAGGTCGAGCACGCTGGTGGCCCGCATTGCCTCGGCCACCGCCGCATCGTCCTCCGCCGTCCACCGGCGCAGCCAGCCCTGGTGCGGGTACCGGCCCCGACCGACCAGATCGCTGACGATGATGCCGTCCGGCGCGACCGGGGTCTGCGGCAGAATCCCCAGCACGCTCGCCACGTCCTTGGTCGGCGTCTTCTGAATGTCCTTGCCGTCCAGCAGGATCGCCCCGGAACTGGGCGCCAGCAGCCGGGCCATCGCGCGCAGCGTGGTGGACTTGCCGCAGGCGTTGGGGCCCACGATCATCGTCACCCGGCCGGGCGGGATGTCCAGGTTCAGCCCCTCGACCACCGGGTGCCCGTCGTAACCCAGATCGAGTTCCCGCGCACTGAGCGTGTGTTCGGCCGTCATCCTCATCCGCCTCTGCCGATCCGGTTGGCCCGCGACAGCAACCAGAGCAGGTACGGCGCACCGATCAGACTGGTGACCACCCCCACCGGGAACTGGGTGGACCAGAGCAGGTGCTGCGCGGCGAAATCCGCCACCAGCATCAGGAGCGCGCCGACCAGGGCGGCCTGCACCAGCGCGGCGCCCTTGGTCGGGATCAGCCGCCGGGCCACCGGCCCGGCCACGAACGCGACGAACGCCACCGGCCCGGCCGCCGCCACCGCCACCCCGGTGAGCCCGACCGCGCAGGCCAGCAGGGCCCGGCGGCTGCGCTCGACCGGAACCCCGAGCCCGGCCGCGGTCTCGTCGCCCAGTTGAAGTACCGGCAACGGCCGGGCCGCCAGCGCGGTCAGCGGGAGGAGCACGACCAGCGCGCCGAGCAGCGGCCAGAAGGCCTCCAGCGAGGCGCCGTTCAGCGATCCGGTGAGCCAGACCAGGGCGTCCTGGGCCACCGTGACCTGAGAACTGGTCAGCAGGTAGGAGATCACCGAGGCCAGGCCACCGCCCACGCCGATACCGACCAGGATCAGCCGGTATCCGGCGACTCCGCGCTGCCAGGCGAGCAGATAGATCAGGGTGGAGGTGATCACCGCGCCGGCCAGGGCGGCCCCTGAGAGGGCGAGCCCGCTGAGCCCGAAGCCGATCGAGGCGATCACCGCGCCGACCCCTGCGCCCTGCGTGACGCCGATCATGTCCGGGCTGGCCAGCGGGTTGCGCAGCAGGGCCTGGAACAGCGCGCCGGCCAGGCCGAGCGCCAGCCCGACGCACAGGCCGGTGATGGCCCGGGGCAGGCGCAGTTCGATGATGATGAAGTGGTTGCCCGCATCGCCCTGGCCGAACAAGGTTTGGACGACATCGGCGAGGGGGATGCGGAAGTCACCGACGGACAGGGCAAGGACGAGCATCGCCAGGATGCCCGCGATCAGGACGACGGTGACGATGATCTCGCGGGTCCGGCCGGTGTGGCGGGCCCGGGTGAAGGTGGCGACGTCCTGGGTCAGGGTGCTCACAGCTCGGCCAGCTTCCGGCGGCGGACCAGGATCACGAACGGGATCGCGCCGACCGCGGCGGTGACGATGCCGACCTGGAGTTCGCCGGGGCGGGCGATGATCCGGCCGATCACGTCCGAGACCAGCAGCAGCGAGGGCGCCAGCAGCAGGCTGAGCACCAGGGTCCAGCGGTAGTCGGCGCCGCTGATCGTCCGGACCGCGTGCGGCACCACCAGGCCGACGAACGCGATCGGGCCCGCGACCACCGTGGCCGCCCCGGTCAGCAGCACCACCGCGACCGCGCTCAGCACCCGGATCAGGCCGACCTTCTGCCCCAGCCCGCGGGCCACGTCGTCGCCCAGGGCCAGCGCGTTCAGCTGGGGCCCGAGCGCCAGGGCGAGCAGCACGCCGATCCCGATGAACGGCGCGGCCTGCCAGAGCACGTCGGAACTGCGCCCGGTCAGCGAGCCGACCTGCCAGAACCGGTACCGGTCGTAGGTTTCGGTGTCCTTCAGCAGCATTGCCGTGGTCAGCGCGATCAGCGCGGAACTGGTGGCCTGGCCGGCCAGGGCGAGCTTGACCGGGGTGGCGCCCTCCCGGCCGAGCGAGCCGATGCCGTAGACCACGGTGGCGGCCACCGCGGCGCCGAGGAAGCCGAACCAGATGTAGCCGTTGGCCGCGGTGATGCCCAGCCACCCGATAGCGAGCACCACGGCCGCGGAGGCCCCGGCGTTGATCCCGAGCAATCCCGGGTCGGCCAGCGGATTGCGGGTGACGCCCTGGATCACCGCCCCGGCCAGACCGAGGGCCGCCCCGGCCAGCAGCCCGGCCACGGTGCGCGGGATCCGCAGGTGCTGCACGATCAGCTGCCCCTCGACCGAGCGGTCCGGGCTGAACATGCCCTGCCAGACGTCGCTGAGGGGGACGTGCCCGGAGCCGACGGTGAGACTGAGGACGATCGAGACCAGCAGCAGGACGATCAGCCCGAGCACTCCGGCCAGCCCGGCGACCGGCCGGACCCCACTCACCCGGCGCTCGGTGCGGCCCAGGGGTGGCGCTTGGGTTGCGGGCGTCACCAGGCACTCCTGTCAGGGGGTCAGTTGTCGGCCACCCTCACCGGCAACCAGGTAAGGGGACCCTAACATCCCTGCCCAGAGCCGGAAACCCGGCCTCTTCTCAGATGACACCTGAGCGCATGGCGTGCGCGATGATGTGCGACCGGTTGCGCAGCTGGTGCTTACGGGCCACCTGGTGGATGACCCCCTTGACGGTGCGCCCCGAATACCCGAGCCGGGCGCCGATCTCGGTGGTCTCCAGCCCTTCGGCCATCAGCCGGATCACCTCGACCTCGCGAGGAGTCAGCCCGGCCGCGCCCAGCCCGGCCTCCTGCAGCACGTCCTTCTGCAGCGTCCGCAGGTAGTTCAGCAGGTCGCCGACCAGTGGGGCGGGCAGCACCCCGTTGCCCTCCGCCACCGTCCGCACGCTGCGCACCAGCCGATCCCCGGTCGTGGCGGCCCGCGGCAGCACGGCCAGCACCCGGCACTCCACCGCCAGGAGCAGCTCCTGCTCGTTGATCTCGTCCACCACCAGCACGACCGGCCGGCGGGTGGTGGTCGCTGAGCGCCGCAGCACCGGCATCACCCGGCCGTCCAGCCGGGCCGCCGCCAGCACCAGGACATCGCTGTCGTCCTGGTCGTCGCTCACCAATCTCAGACCGGCCTGCCCCTGCAACAGCGCCACCAGCCCGGCGCGGCTGACCGGGTCCGCCGCGGACACCGCGATCCGGGTCACCAGGTTCACCGGCTTCGATCCGGGGGCCGTCGGCCCGGCCGCCTTCGCCCGGGTGAGCCGGGCCTGCGGAACGACCTGTACCACCATGGTTCCTCCTCGCGTTCGCCGTTGCTCGCCATGGTGCCCGCGGCCAGGCCGATCGGACCTCTGTCGAATTGCTGCATTTGCGGGAGGAGTTCTGCTGCAGGTCGCCGGGCTGACCGGTTGAGGGTTTCCAACGGCACCGGGTTCAAGCGGCACAGGGTTCAGCCGGCGCAGGGTTCAGCCGGGTTCGGGAACCGGCTCCGGGTCGTCCGGATCGCCCGGCCCGGGTTCGGCCGGCGCCGGTGGCAGCGTCTCCGGCGTGTCCGGCAGCAGTTCGCCGGGATCGTCGGGCACGGGTTCCTGCGGATCGATCGGCGGGTACACCTCGGGGTCGAGTTCCGGTTCCGGCTGAGACATCCCGACAGGATGCCCGATCCCCCGGACACCGCCAGTCCACCCTGCGTGACCATCTCCCGGAAGCGGTGACGACCGGTCGGCGCCGACCGCCCGGATCGTCCAAGGACGACCGCATCTGGCCTGGCGGGCGTCACTCGTTCGGGTGATCATTACCGGTGGGTCGGGACCGGCGCCGTGGCCATCGGCGGTCACCCGCCGACCCCCCGTCCACAGCGCGCTCCCCGGCGGTCCGGAGGATCAGCATGTCGAACACACCCCCAGCCCCAATCATCTCCGGCATCGCCTACCGAGTCATCGAGGTCGCCGGTCATCCGTGCCGCGACCTGGACGAACTGCTCGGTACCGAGGCCCAGTTCACGATCGACCACGACGGTGGCTACGTGGTCCGCGGCAGCTCGCGCAAGGACGAGGACGCGGTGAAGTTCTACGAGAAGGACAGCAACGGCATCGGGAAGGACCTGCGGGTCTGGCGGCTCATCCAGGAAGGGCCGGACTCGTTCACCGCGACGCACATCGTCGGGGGCTGACGCTTCCCGTTCTGTAATACTTTCGCCCGTGCCCCAGCCGGTCGAACGGTCGATGCTGCGCCTGAGCCTGCTCTGGGCCGCCGTCAGCCGGATCGTCGTGGCGATCGGCTGCGGCTGCCTCGGCCTGTTCCTGATCTCCGGCACCCGGCTGGTCGCGGCGGCCGTGGTCACCACCGTGCTGATCGTCTGGACGCTGGTCTTCTGCCTGCGGATGATCCGCCGGCGCGATCGCGAGCGGGTGGACGGCGTCTGGCTGGCGGCGGACGTGACGATCAGCTGCGCGGTCCTGCTGAGTCAGCACTGGGTGATCCCGCTGAACGGCGTGCCGGACGGTACCGGGTGGATGAACGCCCTGGTGGCGATGACCGTCGTCACTTATCAATGGCACACGACGCCGCGGGTCGGGGCGATCGCCGCGGTGCTGTTCGTGGCCTCGTACTGGATCGGCATCGACACCTCGATCGGCGGGAACAACCAGGGAAGCTGGCCGGCCCCCGCGTACTGGTTGCTGGTGGACGGGCTTTTGTCCCGAGGCCTGTTCGTGATGGTTCGCCGCGGTGGCCGCCGGGCCGACGTCTATTTGGCGGCCGGCGACCGGGAGCGCGCGGCCGCGGAGGTCAGCCGGGCCCGACGGACCGACGAGCGCGAGCACCTGGCCACCCTGCACGACACCGCCGCCGCCACCTTGCTGATGGTGGGTCAGGGCACCGTGCACCGGCGCAGCGAATGGCTGCAGCGGCAGGCCCGGCGGGACCTGGAGATGCTCGACCCAGAGGTCCGCGCGGTGCGTCCACAGCCGGTGCTCGATCTGGCCACCATGCTCGCCGAGACCACCGCGGCCGGTGGCGTGGCCGTCGCCTACCCGCCCCTGGAGACGCTGATGCTGCCTTCGCTGCCGGCCATCGCGATCCGGGACAGCGTCCGGGAGGCCCTGACCAATGTGGCCCGGCACGCGTCGGTGTCGGAGGCCGACCTCTCGGTGGAGCGGGAGGCCGGCCGGCTGGTGGTCGAGGTGCGGGACCGGGGAAAGGGTTTCGACCCGGCTCACGTCCCGCTGCATCGCCGCGGCATTGCCGAATCGATCGTTGCGCGGATGCAACGGGCCGGCGGGCACGGCGCGGTCGTCTCATCGCCGGGCAACGGCACGGTCGTGCGGCTGGAGTGGGCCGATGTCTGAACCCACGCCGGTCGTCATCGCCGACGAGTTCCTGCGCGGCCTGCGGATCGCCACGCTCGGAGTCAGCACCGCCGATCTCTGCCTGTGGTTCTTGCCGACCGCGCTCGCATCGAAGGACGCTTACACGTCACCGACGCTGGAGTTCGGTGCGCTGGCGGTGCTGGTCGCCGTGCTGGCCCTGGCGGCCGTGATCATCCTGCGGGACCGGCCGTGGGGGCGGCTGCGCTGGCCGCTGGTGGTGCTCACCCTGGCCGCCACCGTCGTGGCCACCGCGGTGGTGAAGCCGGAGCAGATGATCCTGCCGCCGCACTGGTCCTGGAAGATGTTCGGCTGGTTCGCGGTGCTGCTGCTGATGGATCTGCCGCTCGGCTGGTTCTTCGGCGCCCTCGGCCTGCAGCAGCTGATCAGCCTGGTCCAGGTGCTCGCGGCCGGGCAGGGCGACCGGCCCACCCTGGTCGAGATGGGCGTGACCAGCCTGCTGGTGGCCAGCTGGCAGGGCGCGGTGGCGGTCGCGGCGGTGGCCCTGCAGCAGTCCGGGGCGGTGGCCCGGCAGACCGCGACCGAGGAGGCCCGGCTCCGGCTGTCCGAGCGGGTCGCCGAGCAGCTGCACACCGACCGGCAGACCCGGTACGACGAGCTCGCCCGGACCACCGCTCCCCTGCTGCAGGGCATCGCCTCCGGCGAGCACGACCCGGCCGATCCGGCGGTCCGGCGGGCTTGCTCGGTCGAGGCCGCCCGGATGCGGCGGCTGTTCGCCGAGAGCGACGACGTGACCGATCCGCTGGAACACGAGATCTACGCCTGCATCGACGTGGCCGAGCGCCAGGGCATCACCGTCCAGGCGTCGATGCGCGGCCAGCTGCCGGCGGTGCCGCTCCCGGCCCGCCGGGCCCTGACCGAGCCGGTGATCGCCGTGCTGGCCGGGGCCCGCTCCCACGCCCGGGTGACCGTGGTCGGGCGGCCCGGCCAGGTCACCCTGAGCGTGGTGGCCGAGGTGACGGACACCGCTCAGGAGGCCGCCCCGACCGGCCGCCGGGCCGTGGCCGGGGCGGACTCCGGCTCGGTCGAGCTGAGCCGGCTGGTCAGCGGCGACCGGCTGTGGCTGGACGTCACCTGGACGGCGGCCTAGCGAACGCTGCTCAGCACTGGGTGCAGGCGAGCACCACCAGCGACCGGGCCTCGACCACCAGCTTGCCGCCGGCCTTGACCGTGTCCGGGTCCTGCGAGGGGTCGGCGGAGGGCTGGCTGTCCAGCACCACCTTCCAGCTGTCGCCGTACTCGACCGGAGGCAGCTCGAACTCCATGTCCTCCTCGTAGGCGTTGAACATCAGCACGAACGAGTCGTCGGTGACCTGCTGACCGCGGGAGTCGGTGCCGGTGATGCCGCGACCGTTCAGGAACATCGCGACCGTCTTGCCGAAACCGTTGCCCCAGTCCTCCTCGGTCATCTCGCGGCCGTCGGGGGTGAACCAGCTGATGTCCGGGACGCCCTGGTGGCCGCGGCGGCGCACCGGCAGCCCGTCGAAGAAGTGCCGGCGCCGGAAGATCGGGTGCTGCGCCCGCAAGGCCGAGGCCTGCCGGGTGAACTCCTGCAGCCCCTCGTCCGCCGTCTCCCAGTTCACCCAGGTCAGCTCGGTGTCCTGGCAGAAGCCGTTGTTGTTGCCGTTCTGCGTGCGGCCCAGCTCGTCACCGTGACAGAGCATCGGGACGCCCTGCGAAAGGATCAGCGTGGCAATGAAGTTGCGCTGCTGCCGGGAACGCAGGGCGTTGATCTCCGGGTCGTCCGTCGGCCCCTCCACCCCGCAGTTCCAGGAGCGGTTGGAGCTTTCCCCGTCGTTGTTGTCCTCGCCGTTCGCCTCGTTGTGCTTCTCGTTGTAGGACACCAGGTCCCGCAGGGTGAAGCCGTCGTGCGCAGTGACGAAGTTGATCGACGCGACCGGTCGGCGGGCGGAGTGCTCGTACAGATCGGCGGAACCGGTGATCCGCGCCGCGAACTCGCCCAGGGTGGCCGGCTCGCCGCGCCAGAAGTCGCGGACCGTGTCCCGGTACTTGCCGTTCCACTCCGTCCACTGGGGCGGGAAGTTGCCGACCTGATAGCCGCCGGGACCCACGTCCCAGGGCTCGGCGATCAGCTTCACCTGGCTCACCGTCGGGTCCTGCTGCACCAGTTCGAAGAAGCTGGAGAGCCGGTCCACGTCGTAGAACTCGCGGGCCAGGGTGGAGGCCAGGTCGAAACGGAAGCCGTCGACGTGCATCTCGGTGACCCAGTAGCGCAGCGAGTCCATGATCAGCTGCAGGGCGTGCGGATGCCGGACGTTCAGCGAGTTCCCGGTGCCGGTGTAGTCCATGTAGTACTGCTGGTCGTCGTCCACCAGCCGGTAGTAGGCGGCGTTGTCGATCCCCCGCATCGAGAGGGTCGGGCCCAGGTGGTTGCCCTCGGCGGTGTGGTTGTAGACCACGTCGAGGATCACCTCGATGCCGGCCTCGTGCAGGGCCCGCACCATCGCCTTGAACTCCTGCACCTGGGAGCCGGCCGAGGCCATCGAGCTGTACTTGGGGTCGGGCGCGAAGAACCCGATGGTGTTGTAACCCCAGTAGTTCGTCAGGCCCTTGTCCAGCAGGGTGGAGTCGTTGGCGAAGTGGTGCACCGGCATCAGCTCGACCGCGGTGATGCCCAGACCCTTGAGGTGATCGATGATCACCGGGTGGGCCATCCCGGAGTAGGTGCCGCGCAGTTGTTCCGGGATGCCGGGATGGGTCTCGGTCAGCCCCTTCACGTGCGTCTCGTAGATCACCAGGTCGGCGAACTCGTGCTGGGGCGGGCGGTCGGTGCCCCAGTCGAAGAACGGGTTGATCACGATGGAGCGCGGCATGGCGGCCGCCGAGTCCTCGTCGTTACGGCTGTCCGGATCGCCGAAGTTGTAGCTGAACAGGCTCTGTTCCCACTGGAACTGACCGTCGATCGCCTTGGCGTACGGGTCGAGCAGCAGCTTGTTGGGGTTGCAGCGGTGGCCGGAGGCCGGGTCGTAGGGACCGTAGACCCGGTAGCCGTAGCGCTGGCCCGGCTCGACGCCGGGCAGGAAGGCGTGCCAGACGAAGGCGTCGACCTCGGGCAGCACCACCCGGGTCTCGGTGCCGTCCTCGGTGAACAGGCACAGCTCGACCTTCTCGGCGACCTCGCTGAACAGGGCGAAGTTGGTGCCGTAGCCGTCGTAGGAGGCGCCGAGCGGGTAGGGCTTGCCCGGCCAGACCTGCGGCGGAGCGGCCGGAGCGGAGGACGCCGGGGAGGTGGCACTGGCGGACTGGGGCAACGGAGGCCTCTTTCTGGGGAGTTCAGCGGAACTGTTTCGGGCGGAGGCCGTTCTCCGCGATGATCATTCGCCGTCCAGAACTGCATCACGTCCTGGCCTTTTCTGCCACCGGAGAAGACCCTTCGACCGGCCTGTTATCACCTCAATTGTTACCGCTGGCCCGGCAGGTAGGCGGTGTGGCTCCGGCCGGCCACCCCGATCGTGTGCAGGTGCGAGCGCAGGTCGGCGAGGGCCTGCTCGGCCTCGGCCGAGCGGGTCACGTCCCGGCAGACCATCATCAGCTGCCAGCGCCCGGCCTCTCCGGTGGCCACCCGTCGGGTGCGGCAGAGCAGCCAGCGGTAGGCCCCGTCCCGCCCGCGGAACCGGTAGGTGGTGCCGTCCCGGTCGTGCGAGGGCAGCCCGTGCCGACGGATCCGGTCCAGGTCGTCCGGGTGCACCAGGGCCAGCACCGAGGTGCCCAGCAGTTCCTCCGGCCGCCGGTCGAGGATCGGCCAGCTGGACGCCCCCACGTAACTCAGCCGGCCCTCCGCGTCGGCCACCATGATCAGCTCGTCCCCACCGCCCAGCGGGGCCGGGGCCAGCGGCTGGCTCTCCCCACCGACGTGCCGCTGCAGCCAGGCACCCAGGGCCGCAGTTCCCGGCAGGGCCCCGGCCACCAGCCAGCCCTGCACCAGGTCGCAGCCCATGGCCGCGAGCTGGGCGGCCTGCTCGGCGGTCTCGATGCCCTCGGCGCAGACCCGCTGGCCCATCACGTGGGCCGCGTCGGTGACCAGGCGGACCAGGGTGGCGTCGGCCGGATCGTCGGTGATCCGCCCGGCGAAGCTCTTGTCGATCTTGACCACCGAGACCGGCAGCCGGCGCAGCATGGTCAGCGAGGAGTGCCCGGTGCCGAAATCGTCCAGCGCCACCCCCACGCCCATCACCCGGAGCTCGGTCAGCCGGCGCGCGGTCTCGCTCAGGTCGGCCACCGCCGCGGTCTCGGTGATCTCCAGGCAGAGCCGGTGCGGGGGCAGCCCGGAGCCGGCCAGGGCCCGGGTCACGTCGCTGATGAACAAGGGCTGGGCCAGCTGGACGGCCGAGACGTTGACGGCCACGCTCGGGGCCGAGCGCTGGCCGCCCGGCACCGGCCAGGCCGCCGCGTCCCGGCAGGCCTGGGCCAGGGCCCAGCGCCCGAGGTCGACGATCAGCCCGCTCTCCTCGGCCACCGCGACGAACTCGGCGGGCGGGACCTCGCCCAGGACCGGGTCGTTCCACCGGGCCAGCGCCTCCACCCCGGTGACCCGGCCCGAGGCCAGCTCCAGCTGGGGCTGGTAGTGCAGCTCGAGCGTCTCCTGGGCCAGCGCGTCGCGCAGCCGCCGCTCCAGATCGTGCCGGGCGTGCGCCTGGGCCGGGGTCTCGCGGCCGGCCAGGAGCTCCTCGTCGTAGTGGTAGGCCCGGCCCCGGCCCGTCGACTTGGCCTGGTACATGGCCAGGTCGGCCTCGGTCAGGATCTGGTCCGGCCCACCGCCCGCTTTTCCGGGATCGGCCGTGGCCACCCCGACGCTGGCCCCCAACCGCACCGTGACCGCCGTCGGGGGCGTGCCCGCGAACCCCTGATCGACCGAGATCAGGAACGGGCGGGCGGCCTCGGAGACCACCCGTTCGGCCACCGACCGGGTCAGCTCCGGGTCCTGCCCGCGGGCCAGCAGGATCACGAACTCGTCCCCGCCGAGCCGGATCACCAGGTCGCCGGGCCCGGCCAGGGCGCGTAGCCGCTGGCTGAACGAGACCAGCACCTGGTCACCGGCGGCGTGCCCGTAACGGTCGTTCACGTCCTTGAACCGGTCCAGGTCGATGTACAGCGCGGCCGGGGCGGCCGCGGCCGGGCCGGTGCGACGCAGGTGCTCGGTCAGGTACATCCGGTTGGGCAGGCCGGTGAGTGGATCGTGGACCGCCTGGAACGCGTACCGGTGGTAGAGCCCGGCGAAGATGGTGGTGGTACGCACGGTGCCGATCACGCCGCGCGGCCCGGTGACCCCGATGTTGCCGGCGATCACCCGGCCCTGCCCGTCCACGATGGCCAGCGCCGCGGCCTCCACCGTGGTGTTGGCCGGGAGCACCAGCGACTCGGGAAAAGGAGTGTCCTGCAGACGGTCCCGGGAATGCACGGCCCGGCCGTAGCCCAGCCGACCGGTGACCCAGGCCTCGAACCAGCTGCGGTCGACCACCTTGGGGCCCTGCTCGGTGTGCACGACGACGCAGGCGAGGGCGGGCCGGCGCCGGAAGACCCCGTCCAGCTCCAGCACCCCGGCGCGGCCCTCGAGCTGGATCGCCGGCTCGGCATAGGTAGCCAGGGTCTCGTAGTCGGCGCTGGTGGTCATGCCCCTCACGGGTCCTCTCGAGCACCTCTGACACTGGACGAGCCCTGGTCGCGCGAACCGTCCCATGATGACAGGTCGCGGCCCGATGATCACCCGAAACTGATTGCCGGAACGGCGAATGACGCAGGTACGGACCGGTCGGGCGAGGCGCTTCCACGGCCGAACGGCTGGATGAGGGACGCCCGGTGGACACCAGATGAACGCGGCGGGAGCAGTTGCTTTCAGTCCCGGTCAGCGAGGGTGGGCCGAATCTGCCGACCCGCCAGCGCCTCCAGGTAGGCCACGCCCATCAGCTCACCGTCCACCGGGCCGAACCGGCCCAGCGCCCGGGCGTGCAGATCGGCCACCAGACCAGACACCTCGAACGGCGAATTTTTCCGCGCGGCAAGGGTTCGCAGCGATTCCAGCTCCTCGACCACCCGGTCCAGACCGAAACTCGCGAGGTAGTCACCGGCGAACAGCGCGGGCAGGTAGGACTCGATGAAGCCGGAGGCGGCCGGCCCGTCGAGGAACACCTGGCGCAACCGCCCCACGTCCAAACCCGCACTCTGCCCCAGCAACAGAGCCTCCCCAACCGCCACCGCCTGCCCGAACCACAGCAAATTGACCAGCAGCTTCGCCGTGTACCCGGCCCCCATCGGGCCCAGGTGCAGGACACCCTCCGGCCGGGCGAGCACCTCCAGCACCGGCCGGACCAGTTCCAGCGCATCCGCCTCTCCCCCGGCGAAGAAGGTCAGCGTTCCGTCCTGCGCGGCCGGCACCCCACCACCCAGAGGCGCGCCGATCATCTGAACGCCCCGAGATGCCGCCCGGGAAGCCAGTTCTTCGCCGAGATCGGGTGCCGCGCTGGTCATGTCGACCCAGATCAGGTCCGGCGGTAGGTGCCCGATCAGCCCGTCGGCCAGGTCCCGCAGTTCGGGGGCGCCGGGAAGAACGGTGAGCAGGAAATCGGCCTGCGCCGAAGCCTCGGCCGCGGTCATCCCGACCCGGGCGCCGGCCGCGGCCGCCTGCTCCAGACGGCCGGGATCGAGGTCGACCGCGGACACCGCGTGCCCGGCCCGGACCAGACGCCCGCAGATCGGCAGACCCATCCGCCCTACCCCGACCACCGCAATCCGAGACACGCTGCGATCGTACGGTGAGAGCCCCGCCGCGGGCCTTGCGCACGCTCCGGGATCCGGCCGTTCACCACGGATCCCGGTCCTTACGGTTAGTGATACCTAACAGTGCCAGGTCAGCGCCGTGCGCTCCGGAAAATCCCGAAGCAGGCCCGCTGACCTGCGGCGATGAAGGAAGGTTAGGCTCACCTACTTCTTTTGACAGAATCAAAAGAAGGGCTCAGAGTAGTGCTCAGCCGCCGAACGAAGGAGCTTCCCCATGACCGCCCTCGCCCCGAGCAACACCGGCACCCCGGGCTTCCACGCCTCCGCGATCCTGGGCGCCAACCTGCAGCGGGTGCTGGTCGACCTGGTCGCCCTGCACCTCTACGGCAAGCAGGCGCACTGGAACATCGTCGGGAAGAACTTCCGCGACCTGCACCTGCAGCTCGACGAGATCGTGGACCTGGCCCGCGAGCAGAGCGACACCATCGCCGAGCGGATGCGCGCCCTCGACGTGATCCCGGACGCGGGCCCCAAGACGGTCTGCGCCCAGGCCACGCTGACCGACTTCGGCGCGGACGAGGTCGACACCACCGAGGCGGTCGACAAGATCACCCTGATGCTGCGCGAGACCGCCGCCACCGTGCGCGCCGTGCACGACGACGTGGACCGCGAGGACCCGACCACCGCGGACCTGCTGCACACCATCATTCACGACCTGGAGAAGCAGGCCTGGATGATCTCCTCGGAGAACCGCACCCCGCGTCAGGCCTGATCAGTATCCAGATCAGGATCCGAGTTCTTGGGTCAGGGCGCCGAAGGCAGCATGACCTCGGCTGCCCAGGTGCCGCAGCTTGTGCCGGGCCAGCGTAAGCCCCAGCTGCGCACCGAGTTCCACTTCGTGCGGCCCGGGACTGCCGGCCACCAGCATGGCCAGCAGTCCCGCCGCGAACACGTCCCCAGCGCCGGTCGAGTCCACAACCTCGTCCGGCGCCAGCATTTTGTGCCCCACCAGCTGGGTTCCGGCGGTCTGGTACAGCACGACCCCGTCCGGCAACTTCACCAGCACAATCGGCCGCGGGGTGACCATCGTCCTCAGTAGAGCCCCGGCCTCGTCCTCCCCGCCAACAGCCCCCACCCGCCCGGCCAGCAGACCGAGTTCGGCGCGGTTGAGCAGCAGATAGTCGGCCAGCGCAACCAGACTCAGGATTTCCGGGGACGGATCGGCGCACCAGACGTGCCCGGGATCGAGGGTCACCACCAGGTCCGGCCGCACCGAACGCGCCGCCGTCAGCAGGCGCAGCAGCACCTTCGGCGTCTCCGGGTCCAGGAACGACGTCACGTGGACGATCCGGGCGCGCGCCAGATACTCCACCAGCTCGTCGAAACGCTGTTCCAAGTATTGCGCGGTCTCCGAGTTCGCCCCGATATGTGTGAACAACGTGCGATCCCCGTCATGCCCCAGAGCCAGGCACACCCCCGGCAACCGTGGCGACCGCCCCACCACCGTGACATCCACGCCCACCCGGCCCAGAGCGTCCATTGCTGAAAACCCGCCCTCAGGTGAGCTTCCCGCAACGCCGACGTACCCGAGAGCGAGATCCGGCCGGGCGTGCGCCAGGGCGTACACCATGTTGAACGTGGATCCTCCGGCCGAAACCGTAACGTCGGCGGGATTTACCAGGTCCAGCAGCCGACGGACCACGTTCTCCTCCACCGCCGCCTCGGAGCCCCAGCCGACCGGAGAGCCGACCGCCGAGTTGACCACGGCCTCCACCCGATCCCGCGGGCCGGACCAGGCGGCCAGGTAGTCCAGATTCAGGGCGCCGACCCCGACCACATCGAACCGATCAAGCCGATCGAACCGCTCGCCCTGCGTCATCCGCCCATTGTCGTCTGGTAAGCAGATCCCATGAGCAACCCCGAACCCGGAATCACCGGCGCCACCGGCAACCTGGGCGGCCGCGTCGCCCGTCGTCTGGCCGAGGCCGGAATCCCCCAGCGCCTCCTGGTCCGCGACCTCGCCCGGGCTCCCCAGTTGCCCCACGCCCGCGCCGCGGCCATCACCTACGCCGACACCCCGGCCGTGCGGGAGGCCCTGTCCGGCCTGGAGACGCTGTTCATGGTCTCGGCCATGGAATCCCAGACCCGGGTGGAGGAGCACACCGGCTTCATCGACGCGGCCGTCGCCGCGGGCGTCCACCATCTGGTCTATGTCTCGTTCGCCGGAGCCGCCCCGGACGCCACCTTCACCCACGCGCGCGACCACTGGCACACCGAGCAGTACCTCCGGGCCTCAGGCCTGAACTTCACGTTCCTACGGGACAATCTCTACGCCGACTTCATGCCCCAACTGGCCGGCGAGGACGGGGTGATCCGCGGACCGGGCGGCGATGGACGGGTGGCCGCGGTGGCGCAGGACGACATTGCCGAAGTAGCCGTCAGGATTCTGACCGACCCGGCTCCGCACGCCGGCCAGACCTACGACCTGACCGGCCCCGAGGCGCTCAGCCTGACCGAGGTGGCAAGCATTCTCACCAAGGCCACCGGGCGGCCGGTCAGCTACCAGAACGAGACGATGGACGAGGCGCGCGCCTCCAGAGCCGTCTACAACGCTCCGGAATGGCTGGTGGACGCTTGGATCTCGACCTATACGGCGATCGCGGCCGGAGAGGTGGCGACGGTCAGCAACGCCATACCGGAACTCACCGGGCACCCGGCGACCAGCCTTGAGGAACTCCTGCGCCGACCGGTCTGACCAGTCTGACCGGTCTGACCAGACCTAGTCCATCAGTCCGTCGTCCTGCCCCGATGAACCGTCCTTCTGCTCAGGGGGCGATTCCGGATCCACCGGTCCACCGGTCAGTTGCTCGTCGGTCTTGGCCTCCGGATAGCCGATGAGTCCCTGCTCCCGGTCCGGGGCCGCACCCACATCACCGCCGGATTCGGTGTCCGCCAACAACTTTCCGGGTTCGGCCCCCGGATCGGGCTCTCCCGCGTTGACACCCTGCGGCTCCACCAAGTTCTTCGCCATGCCCTGACCCTGACACTCCGGGCTGCCGAACGCATGCCCAGCCGCCTCCGAGGGCGGGGACTGCGCACTGCACCCACCGTCGACTACCTATGGGTACCGCCGGACAGTGGCCCGGTGGACGCGACGGTGACCCGGCCAGCAGATCCCTCCGACCGAACCAGCCCGCTGTCCGTGCTTCCGGAACTCCGGGACGCCTGGTGGGAAACCGGACTGCGGCGACGGGCCGAGGCGCCGGTGGCCGGGGTGTTCGCCGAACTGCCGGGTCTGGCGAAACAGGCGGCCGCCCTGGCCTGGCGGGCCGATCGATGGAGGACGCTGGTGGTCGCCGTGGCGACGGTCGCCAGTGGGGTGCTGGGTACCTTCGGGCTGCTCTCCACCCAACAGGTGCTGATCGAGCTGTTCGGCAGCGGGCCGACTCCGGACCGGGTCCAGGCCGCCCTGCCCGCCCTGACCGTGCTCGCGGCCGTGACCGTTCTGCGGGGTGCCCTGACCACGTCCGTGGGGTACGCCCAGGAGGGCCTGGCTCCGCAGGTCACCCAGGCCTCGGAGCGGGGGCTGTTCGAGGCGACGACGGCCGTGCGACTGGATGCCTTCGACGCCGATGCCTTCGCCGACGACATGGAGCGCGCCACCCGGGGCAGCGACAGCGCCACCGATCTGGTGCGTTACACCGCCGATGCCCTCGCCGGGCTGGTCAATCTGCTGGCAGTGGCGGTCGCGGTGGTCGTCATCAACCCCCTGCTGCTGGTGGCCCTGGTGGTCGCGACCGTCCCGAACGCCTACGCCTCCCTGCGCTCGGGCCACATCCGGCACACCAGCTACCTCTCCGGCTCGGTGCGCCGCCGTCGCCTCTTCATCCTCGAACACCAACTGGCGCATCGTGACTCGGCCGCCGAGTTGCGTAGTTACGGTCTGCGCAACTTTCTGCTGGGCCAGTACGACATGGTGATGGGCGCCCAGACGGCGGAGGATCTGCGGCTGGCCCGACGGGTGACGATCACCACGTCGATCGGCGCGGCGGTGGGCGGGGTCGGCCTGGCCGGGGTCTGGATCCTGCTCGGGATACTGCTGACCAGTGGGCGGATTCCGTTGTCGGCCGCAGTGACCTGCGTGGTGGCGATCCAGGCGGCTCAGCAGGCGCTCTCCAACCTCACCTTCCAGTTCGACGCCATGTACCGCGAAGGCCAGTTCTTCCGGGAGTACGTCGAATTTCTCCGCCGGGCCGAGGACTACATCCCCGATGCCGGGCCGGAGCGCGATCGCCCGGCTCCCGGGCCGCTTCGGGAACTACAGGTGCGCGGAGTCAGCCTGCGTTACCCCGATCGCGAATCGCCGGCCGTGAACGACGTCGACCTCACCATCGCCGCCGGCCAGACGATCGCTCTGGTGGGTGAGAACGGATCCGGCAAGTCCACGCTGGCCGCGATGATCGCCGGACTGCGCAGGCCCACCACCGGCGTCCTTCATTGGAACGAAAAAGCTTACGACGAATGGGATCCGGGCGGGCTCTCCGCGCGCACGGGCGTGGTCCTGCAGGATCATCACCGGTGGCCCTACTCCGCGGCCACGAACATCGGGATGGGCGCCATCGACGAGACCCACGACCGGTCGCGGATCGAGGCCGCCGCCCGCCGGGCCCTGGCGCACGAGATGATCCTCGACCTTCCGCACGGCTACGAGACCCTGCTCGACCGCACCTTCAAGGAGGGACAGGACCTTTCCGGAGGGCAATGGCAGCGGATCACCGCCGCCCGTGGTTTCTACCGGGACGCGGACCTCCTGATCATGGACGAGCCTTCCTCCGCCCTGGACCCTCGCGCCGAGGATGCGCTGTTCCAGGACCTGCGGGCGCGGCAAGGGGTGCGGACCACGATCCTGATCACCCATCGCCTGGCCAACGTGGTGCACGCGGACCGGATCTACGTGTTGCACGAGGGACGGGTGGTCGAGACCGGCCGCCACGCCGACCTCCTGGCGCTGGGCGGCCGGTACGCCGAACTGTTCACCCTGCAGGCCTCCGGATACATGTCTTGACTTATCAATATTGATGCATCAAGACTTGGTGCATGAGCGAAACGATGACGAAGGAGTTCCTCACCGCTGCCCACGCCCCGGGTTTGGAGCCGTTGGTGGACGAGTCGTCCCTGACCTTCGAAGGGGGCGGCGAGACGATCTGGGGTCGGCTGGTGCGGCCCACCGAGGCCCCGCGGGCCGCCGTTCTGCTGGTGCACGGCTGGACCTCGTCCGCGGAGCGCAACGACCTGCACTGGGCCCGGTCGCTGGCCCGGTCCGGGCTGACCGCCCTGGCCATCGACCTGCCCGCGCACGGCCGCTCTACAGGCACGTTCGAGGACCTGCCGCGGCAGGCGTTCGTCGATGCCGTGGTCGCGGGGTACGACATGCTCAAGGCCGCCGCCGGAGACGTGCCGGTGCTGGCGGTCGGCACCAGCATGGGCGGCTACCTGATCGCCCGGCTGCCCGCGAGCCGCGACCTCAGGGCCGTGGCCCTGGTCGTGCCCGGCAACTACCCCGATGCCGACGAGCAGTCGTTCAGTTCGTTCGTCGGTGCGGACGCCTGGACCTGGCGCTCTCAGGAACTCCCGTCCCGGTCGACCGCGGCGATGCGCAGCCTGGCCGACTTCGGCGGGAACCTGCTGGTCGTGCAGGCCGCGAACGACGACCTGGTGCCCGCGACGAGCGTGGACAACCTGGTCCGGGACGTTCCCGCCGCGCGGCTGAAGCGGGTGCTGGTGGCCGATGCGCCGCACATCGTCTACACCGACCGGCGGGCCGCCGAGATGATCGACCACACCCTGCTGGCCTGGCTGCACGAGCAGACCGGACAGGTCCGCCCGCTTTGACCGAGGACCCGGCGCTCGTCGTCCATCGGCTGGCCACCGAGCTCGACAACGCCGCCGACGCGATGCTCACCTCGCGGCACGGCATCTCGCAGGCCCGCTACCGCGTGCTGCATGCCCTGCGGGACGAGGACGCGCTTACCCAGCATGCGGTGGCGGTACGGCTCGGGGTCGGCGATGCCGTGGTCAGCCGGATGCTGCCGGCCTTGGTCGACCAGGGCTGGTGCGCGGTGCAGGACGACCCCGCGCACGGACGCCGGCGCTTGGTGTCGCTGACTCCGGCCGGGGCCGACCTGGAAACTGAATGCACCGCGTTCCTTTCCGGCGCCTTCGCCGGGGCGGCGCAGGACGCGGGGGTTGCGGTGACCAGGCTGCTCGCCGACATCGAGGCGGTAACCCAGCAGGTACGCCGCTCGATGGCAGCCCATCAGGGCCGCTAGGGCCTCTAGGGGCGTTAGGGCGTGTGCCCGGCGTACTCCGATTCCGGGATCAGGTCCTTGGTGAACGGAGCCCGGAGGGTGGGCAGCAGGTGCCGGGCGTTGGCGGCCAGCGCTCCGAGCGCGATCACCCCGTAGACCGCGGAAAGGATCAGCCGGCCGTGGGTGTTCGTCACCGGGAACTGGAGCAGGAACAGCGCCAGCAGGATCCAGGCCGACCATCGATGGAAGCGCAGGCCGAGGATCAGCGCGATGCCGAGCATGGTCTGGGTGGCGGTCAGCAGCATCTCCTCCACCTGACGGCCGTCCAGAGGCAGCGCCGCGTCCCCGCCACCCGCCCAGTAGGCCATCGGCAGCGACCCGACCAGCAGCGTCCACTGATTGACCTTTGAGGAGATCAGGGTGCCGATCGCCGCGGTGGCGTTGCCCCGCGCGGCGAACATGATCGAGATGATGAACTCGGGCGCCTCCGAGGCCAGCGGGGCAACCCACTGCACCAGGAGGAACTCGTCCACCCCGAGGTCCTTGCCGCCCTCGACCAGGTTGTGGGCGAACGGCTCGGCGGCCAGGAGCACCACGGCCGCCGCGAAGACGAACAGCGCGACCAGCGTCCAGCGGCGGGTCTTCGTCGGCAGCCCACCGATCACCGCCGACGTGCCGCGCAGCTTCGGTTCCTCGACCCCGCCGCGGCTGAGCCGGTAGGCGTAGTAGCCGAACCAGAAGAACAGCACCCCGCCCATCCAGGCGTGGATCTGCCCGGTGATCGGCATCAGGAACGCGAAGATGCCCGCCAGCAGCAGGAACCCGAGTTCCAGCCGGTTGCCCGCGTCCAGCGGGAGGGTGTGGCCGCGGTGGTCGTGCACCCGCTTCAGCCCCCACAGGCCGACCAGCACCACCACCGGCCAGCCGAGGCCGAGCAGGAGCCGGTTGGAGCCGGTCATGTTGGCCGCCGCGTACTGCACGTAGTCCGGGTCGCTGCCCGCGGTGTAGGCGTAGTAGATGTCCACCGCGTACTCCGGCAGCACCGCGATCAGCGCCAGGATCGCGATCGCCAGGCCGCCGGAGATGTCGACCTGCGCCGCCTCCGCCGCCCAGGCCAGGATGAACGAGGCCGCGAAGACGGCGGCGCCGTAGACCAGCATCGCCACCACCGGGTCGATCCCGGTCCCGGACAGGCGGATCACGACGGCCGGCAGGGCGAGCAGCACGCAGAGCCCGACCGAGCGGATCAGCCTGCCGGTGTTCGGGGGCGCGTCAACGGGCGCGGTAGTGGACACGGGGCTCATCCTGGCCGGTCGCGTCCCTCAGTGCCCGTCCGGCCGACCAACTTAATCCAAACTCAATCCAGGCAGAACTCGTTGCCTTCCGGATCGGCCATCGTGATGTGCCCAAAACTCATCGGCGGAGAGGGTTCTTCGCGATACAGCCGGCGGGCGCCGAGCGCGACCAGCCGTTCGCACTCCGCCTCCAGCGCCGTCATCCGCTCGTCGCCCCGCAGGTCGGGCGCCACCCGCACATCCAGATGCAGCCGGTTCTTCACCGTCTTGCCCTCGGGCACCTGCTGGAAAAAGATCCGCGGCCCTCGGCCTTCCGGATCCTCCAGCGCCGAGCGGGTGTTGCGGTGCTCCTTCGGCACCCCGAGGCCGGCCAGGAACTCGTCCCAGGCCGCCAGCGGATCCGCCCCCTCCGGCAGCTCCACCCCAGGTGGGCCGGGGATCCGGTAGCCGAGCACGTCCCGCCAGAAGACCGAGACCAAGGCTGGGTCGGCGGCGTCGAAGGTGACCTGGAACCGGCGGCTCATCGGGCCGTGTCCTTCCCGTTGCTGTGCAGGTAGAGATCCCGCAGCAGGCAGATCTCGGACAGATGATGAATCAGTTCCCGCTGAATGTGGAGCACCAGATAGGCCATCGGCAGGTCGGGGAAGGGCTCCTTGTCCCCCACCGGCACCGCCAGTTGCTCCGGGCTCAGCGAGCGCACCCCGTTCGTCCAGACCTCGAGGTGCGTCTCGAACTGCTCCATCGCGGTCTTTGCCCCGCCCGCGTACTCCCAGGTGTGGTACGCGGCGTCGGGAGCTCCGAAGTACGAGGCGTTGCGCATGGCGAGGACACCGACGATGACGTGCCCCAGCCGCCAGGCGATCGTGGTGAAGGGTGCCGGCGCCGGTTCGGGATAGAGGTAGTCGATGACGTGGTCGCCCACCCCGAACTCCTGAGGGAGTGGTGAGGTACCCCGGGGACGCACTGTCCAGACGTCATCTCTGCCGGTCGGTACCCAGAAGTACTCGTCATCGGTCAGTCCCTGCAGTCGCGGGCGCACCTGCTGGTTCCAGTGCCACTCCCACTGCTCGCGCAGGGTGCGGTTCCAGTCGACGGGTTCGGTGTCCATGCCCCCTACCCTGACAGTGAAGGCGGACAGGATCGGTCCGCGATTCAGGGCATCATGGGGTGACATGGGTACGGGCGAGGGTGAATTAGGGACGACGGAACGCGTCCTCACGCTGTTGGGCCTGCTCCAGCAGCGGCCGTCCTGGACCGGGCCGGAGCTGGCCGAGCGCCTGGGCATCACACCGCGGACCGTGCGCCGCGATGTGGACCGGCTCCGCGCCCTGGGTTATCCGGTGCAGGCCGCTCTGGGCGTCGGCGGCGGGTATCGGCTGGGACCGGGCCAGGAACTGCCACCGCTGCTGTTCGACGACGAGGAGGCGATCGCCACCGCGGTGGCCCTGCTGGTCCCGGCGTCGGGTTCGGGGGCGGCCCTGCGGGCCCTGAGCAAGCTCGATCAGGTGTTGCCGGTCCGCCTTCGGGAAGAAGTGAGGACGCTGTCGGGCGCGGTGGAGAGCTTCGGCGGCGGTCACGGTCCGGTCGACGGAGAAGTACTGATGACGCTGGCGCGGGCCTGCCGGGACGCGGTCGAGGCCGGATTCGACTACCCGGGTTCGGCTTTGACCCGCCGGCGGGTGGAGCCGTACCGGCTGGTGGCCTCGGACCGGCGCTGGTACCTGTTCGCCTTCGACCTGGACCGGGACGACTGGCGCAGCTTCCGGGTCGACCGGATGAGCGAGGTCTCGGCCCGCACCTGGCGGTTCCGGCCGCGTCCGGCCCCGGATGCGGCGGCCTACGTCCAGGAGTCGGTGACCAGCCGGGCCTATCGGCATCAGGGCCGGTTCCTGGTCCGGGCCCCGGCCGCGACCGTACGGGCGCAGATCCCGGCCTCGGCGGCGATGGTCCGCGATCGGGACGACGCCTGCTGCGAGGTGCTGAGCGGGGCCGACAATCCCGACTTCGTGCTGGCCCATGTCCTGCTGCTGGGGCACGACTTCACCGTGCTCGGTCCACCCGAACTGGCCTCTCGGGCCGAGGTTCTCGGGCGCCGACTGCTCGCCGCCGGCCCCGCCCCGTCCGGGGCGGGGCCGGCTGAGGAGCCACCTACTTATAGGTAATGTCCGAGGACGAGTACTTGCAGTAGGTGCCGTCGGCGCCGGAGCCGGTCTTGGTCGGCTCCTTACCGGTGTTGTTGCCGGTGTACTTGTCGCAGATCGAGATCTTCTTGCTCGAGTCGTACAGCCGGACCCACTTGAAGGTCGCGGTGTCCTTGTAGTTGGTGTTGATCCCGGCCAGCGACTTGCCCGGCGCGGCCACCAGGATGTTGGACACCTCGACCGAGCGCTGGTACTGCGACGAGCAGTTGCCGCAGGAGCGGTACAGCTTGCCGAAGTCCTGCACCACGAAGTTCTGGATCACCATCTTGCCCGGGCCGTTCTGCTGGAAGACCTTGTCGTCGGCCTTCTTCGCGCCGCCGCCGTCGATCGTCATGACCTGGCCGGAGATCTTGCCCTTCTGCGTGGCGGCGTCCTCCCCGACGTCCTCCCACCAGACGTTCTGCAGGGTGCAGGTGCCCTCGCAGTGCACGCCGTCACCGGCCTTGTTGCCGATGATCACGTTCTTCAGCGTGCCACCGTTGGCCACGTCGAACAGCGGGTCCTGGTCCTCGTCCTGGCTGCCGCCCCAGCCCTGGAAGCGCTTCAGGCCACCGTCGTAGGTGCCGCTCACCGCCTTGGTCGCGGTCAGGTTGGTGGTCCCGGTCGCGGTGGGGAAGGTCAGGCTCAGCGCGGTCGGCCCGGTCGGCGCCGAAACCTTCGCTGCCGTGGTGGAACTCGTGCTGGTCGCGGCCGTGGCCACGGTGCCCGCGGCGGCGGCCAGGACGACCGCCGCAATCACACCGGTCCAGACCCGGCGCCGGGTGCTGAAGGTGCGTCGCAAACGTCCTCTGGTGGGGCTCTTCATGGGGGGTTCCCTTTCCGGGGACACAAGTCATCGACAGACGCGGGGCCGGTGGACGGTGAGGCCTGCCCTGAACAGGCCCACACCCGGCGCTCGGTTCTGCCCTGAACAGATCCGAGCGCCCTCCAGGACCGCCCTGAACGGTTCTGGATCGCGCACCGGCGCCCCGCGCTTCTGACGCCGATAAGTCCGTCCGGAGGGTCGAAAGGTTGCCGTTCCCTCCGAACTTTTTTCGGGCGCCCTCAGCCGCCCGCCCCCACCTGCGCCGATGACCCACGGTCGGCGGACGGCCACGCAACGGCTCTCAGGGACAACCGAGCTGTCCACTTCCCGCGGATTGGCGTACGGCCGCGGACAAGGTCAACTGGAGGAGCGGCAGGGTGAGTCCTCACGATCCCTTTGAACGGGGTGCCTGATTGGGGCAGGCAGGGATCGCGAGGCACACCCGGCGGACCCGCCGTGCCCGCTTCCCACCTGAGGCGGTGCGGCCGGAAGGCACCGCGTACCGCAGACATCCCTCCGTCGCGGTCGTGGTGCAAGGTGCGCGCCCGGTTCGTGGCCCCTCCGGGAGCCTCCTCGGGGCCGGGCGCGCACCGCTGTTCCCACCCCTCCTCCCGTGATCATGGAGTTCCTCCCTCGTGATCATGGAGTTTCTTCCCGTGATCATGGAGTTTTTCCCGGCCGACCTGCCGAACCGGGCTCGGTAGGTGATGCTGTCCGGGTGTCCAGCGCGTCGTCCCGAGCCCGTTCCGCCGTGGCCCAGGCCGTCACCGACACCCGGGCCGGGCTGACCGGCAACGACACCGCGCTGCGCTCGGCCGGCGCCACGCTCTACGGGGCGCTGGCCGCGGTGCCCACCCTCCTGGTGGCGATCGCCCTGGCCGGGGTGTTGTTCGGGCACGACCGGATGGTGCGCTACGGCGCGAACCTGGCCGCCGCGATCCCGGATCAGCAGGGGGCCGACCGGTGGGTCAGCGGCCTGTTCGGCGCCGGGCTGTCGCTGTCGCCGGTGGCCGTGCTGTTCGCCGTGTTCATGGCCTCGGCCTACGGGCGGGGGCTGAGCAAGGCCCTGGTCCGGCTGGTACCCGAACACCACCGGGCCGATCCCCCGCCCTCGCTCAAGGCCCGGCTGATGACCCTGCCGCTGCTCGGCCTGGCCCCGCTGATGCTGCTGGCCCTGCTGGTGATCACCCCGACCGTGGAGAACCTGGAGACCGAGAACGGCCTGGCCGGCATCGCCGCGGCCTCCTACCTCGGGCTGAACATGGTCTGGGTGATCCTCTGGGCCCCGCTGGCCTGGCTGTTCCGGGTGGTGGCGCCGGGACGGCCGAGCTGGCGGGCGGCCGGGATCGCGGCCGTGGTCACCGCCGCCTTCATCTCCGGCTTCCTCCAGGGCTTCACCCTGTTCCTGGCCCTGCCGGTGGATCTGGGGCGGCCGTTCGGCGGGCTCGACCTGGTCGGGGTGACCACCTCACTGCTGCTCTGGCTGTGGGTGCTGCACGCCGTGGTCTGCGTCGGCTACGCCCTCACCTGGGCGATCGACGGCCGGCGGACGCCTCAAGAGCAAGACAGGTAGGCGTCTGCCCGGTCCACAGCGTTCCCGCCGTGCCGGCCTCGACGTGCTCCGCGTAGAGCCGGGCCTTGGCCTCGATCACCGCGAGATTCTCGGCCATCTGCGCCACCTCGGCCCGCACCCGCTCCTCGTGGGCGCGCAGCAGGGCGAGCCGTTCCGCCTCGTTCCCGGGCCCGGCGGCGACCAGTTCGGCATACCGCCGGATGTCGGTCAACGGCATCCCGCAGGCCCGGAACCGGTTGCACAGCAACAGCCATTCCACGTCGAAGGCCGAGTACCGGCGCCGCCCGCCGCTGCTGCGGGCGACCGAGCCGAGCAGCAGGCCCTCGCGCTCGTAGTACCGCAGGGCGTGCACGCCGAGTCCGGTGCGCTCGCTGACCTGACCGATCGTGAGGTCGTCGTCCATGGCGGGGGCTCCCTAGCTTGATCTAGAGCTAACTCTAGGTCATAGCGTCTCCGGTGTTGCTTCCGGACCCCGAGAAAGAGCCCGCATCATGACGATGACCAGCGATCCCGAGGTGACGGCCGCCCTGGCGGGCGCCACCCCTCCCCCGCCCGGCGACTGGAAGGCATTCCGCGCGAGCGTTGCCGCCGCCTATCCGGTGCTGACCGCAGACCTGCCCCGGCCCGAGGTCGGGCATCAGGTGTTCACCACCACCTCCGAAGACGGGCGACCGGTTGACCTGCACTGGTTCACCCCGGCCGGAACATCCTCGAAAGCCGCGGTGGTCCACGCCCACGGCGGGGGCCTGGTGGCCGGTTCGGTCGAACTCCTTTCCCCTTTCCTGATCCAGCACGTGGCCGCTTCCGGGGTGCCCGCCCTCTCGGTCGCCTACCGCCTGCTGCCCGACGAGGGCGTTCCCCACGACGACGTGTTCGCCGGGCTGACCTGGCTGATCGAGCACGCGGACGAGTTGGGGGTGGACCCGGACCGGATCGCGGTGATGGGTGAGAGCGCGGGCGGTGGCCTGGCCGCGGCGACGGCCGTGCGGGCCCGGGACGCCGGCCGGGCCCTGGCCCGGCAGATCCTGATCTACCCGATGCTCGACGACCGCAGCACCACGGCCCTCCCCCACACCGAGCCCTGGGACGGCGGCCTGGCCGAAACCCTGCGCGTGTGCTGGGAACTGCTGCTCGGGCCGGGCGAGGCGCCCGCGACCCTCGCCCCGGGCCGGCTGACCGACTTCACCGGCCTGCCCCCGGCCTATCTGGAGGTCGGCGATCTCGATCTCTTCCGCGACGAGACCACCCGGTACGCCCAGGGACTGTGGGCCGCCGGGATCAACGCCGAGCTGCACGTGCTGCCCGGGATGATGCACGGCTGGGACCACTACGCGCCCCGGTCCAGCACTTTCGCCGATGTGTTCGCCCGCCGGATCTCCGTCCTCAAATCTCTGTAGGGAGACCATGTCCGAGAACGATCTTCGTAAGCTCTACCTCGACTACATCGAGGCGATCAACGCCCGGGAGTTCCACCGGATGGCCGAGTTCGCCCACGAGACCTTGTTCTTCAACGGCGAACCGGTTTCCCGGGACGACTACGTCGCCACCATGCAGGGGCATATGGACGCGGTGGCGGACTTCGTCTGGCGGCTTGACGATCTGGTGGTTGAGGGCAATCGGGTGGCGGCCCGGCTGACCGACACCGGTACCCCGGTCAAGGAGTGGCTGGGACTTACCCCCAGCGGGAAGAGCGTCACCTTCACCGAGTACGCCTTCTACCACTTCCGGGACGGGCGGTTCGAGCAGATGTGGTACCTGCTGGACGCTCAGGCCATCGGGCGGCAGCTGGCGTAAAGAGAGGGATACCTGTCCTTGCGCCACCGTCCCCGAGTGCCGTGAACTGGGCCCATGCCCCCGCCCCGCCCGGTCGCCGTCGTCGTCTACGACGGCCTGCAGCCGCTGGATCTCACCGGCCCGTTCGAGGTTCTGGCCGGGGCCAACCGGTTCGAGCAGAGCCAGGGCCGGCCGGCGGCGTACGCGCCGGTGGTGGTGTCCTCGGTGCCGGGCCGGATGACCTCGACCAGCGGGCTGGTGTTCGAGGCCGGGCAGCCGCTGCCGTCCGATCCGTTGGACACGATCCTGGTGGTGGGCGGGGACGGGGCCCAGATCGCCCGGCACGACGCGCGGTTGCTGACCTGGCTGCGCACGGAATCGGCCCGGGCCCGGCGCACCTGCTCGGTCTGCTCGGGGGCCTTCGTGCTGGCCGGGGCCGGTCTGCTGGACGGCCGCCGGGCCACCACGCACTGGTCCCGGGCCGGTCAGCTGGCCCGCGAGTACCCGGCGGTGCGGGTGGATCCGGAGCCGCTGTTCATCCAGGACGGCCCGATCTGGACGTCGGCCGGGGTCAGTGCCGGGATCGATCTGGCGCTGGCCCTGGTGGAGGCCGATCTGGGGGTCGCGGCCGCCCAGGCCGTGGCCCGGCACCTGGTGCTGTTCCTGCGCCGGACCGGCGGCCAGTCCCAGTTCGCGGCCGAGGTGTGGAACGACCCGCCGGAGCGGACCGCGCTGCGGGACCTGGTGCGGCACATCCACTCCGAGCCGGGCGCCGACCTGAGGCTGCCGGCCCTGGCCGAGCGCGCGGCGATGAGCGTCCGACACCTGCAGCGCACGTTCACCCAGGAACTGGGCGAGCCGCCAGCCGGTTACGTCGTCCGGGTCAGGGTCGAGGCGGCCCGGCGGCTCCTGGAGCAGCAGCCGCTGACCGTCGCGGTGGTGGCCCGCCGGTGCGGATTCGGTGCGGCCGAGGCGATGCGCCGGGCCTTCCAACGCCATCTCGGAGTCTCCCCCGAGGCCTATCGGGAACGTTTCCGAGCCAACCCCGCCCCTCTGAAGGAGATCCACTGATGAACATCGCCGTCGTTCTGTTTCCCCGCGTCACCGCCTTGGACGCGATCGGCCCCTACGAGACCCTGCAGCGCCTGCCCGACGCCACGGTGACGTTCGTCGGTCACCGCCGCGGTGAGGTGCGCACGGAGAACGGCTTTCTCGGGCTGACGGTCGATGCGACGTTCGACGAGGTGACCGCCCCCGACGTGGTCGTGGTGCCGGGCGGGATCGGATCCCGGGCGCTGCTGAAGGACGAGGTGGTGCTGGACTGGGTTCGGCGGGCGCATCGGACCAGCCGTTTCACCACATCGGTGTGCACGGGCTCGCTGATCCTGGCCGCGGCCGGGCTCCTGGAGGGGCGCACGGCCACCACTCACTGGGGAGCAATGGACGTGCTGGGCGGCCTGGGTGCGGTACCCACCTCGGCCCGGGTCGTGGAACACCGTGAAGAACGGATCATCACGGCCGCCGGGGTCTCCTCCGGGATCGACATGGCCCTGCGCCTGGCCGAACTGCTCACCGACCGGCAGACGGCCGAGGCCCTGCAACTGACCATCGAGTACGACCCGCAGCCGCCGTTCGACGCCGGCAGCGTGGAGAAGGCCGGCCCCGACGTCCTCGCCCGGGCGAACGAGCTGGCCCTCACCAAGGACTAGGTCCTCGCCCGCGGCTGGTTGGGTTAAGGTCCAGACCGTGGAGAGGCAGACGCGGCGGCCGGGCATCGCGGACGTTGCGCGGGTCGCGGGAGTCTCCGTGCCGACCGTGTCCCGGGTGCTCAACGGCACCGCCAAGGTCAGCGAGAAGCGCCGTAAAGTCGTGCTCGAAGCGGTGAAAGCGCTCGGGTACCACCCGAACGCGGCCGCGCTGGCGCTCGTCACCGGACGGCCCTCGCTGGTCAGCGTGCTCACCGGCGACACCCTCCAGTACGGCTACGCCTCGACGATCCAGGGCATCGAGGAGGCGGCCCGGGCGGCCGGGCGGGTCGCCGCCATCACCGTCGTCGGCTCCGCCTCCGACCAGGAGCTGCGCCAGGCCGTGGACCTGGCACTCAGCCAGCCGGTGGCGGGCGTGATCATCCTGGAGTTCGACGAGTCCGGGACGCAGGCCATCCAGCGGATTCCGCACTCGGTGCCGCTGGCCGTGGTCTCCTCGGCCCCGCGGGAAGACGTTCCGCACGTGTTGTTCGACGACCGCAGCGGTGGCGCGGAGGCCACCCGGTACCTGCTCGGGCTGGGACATCGCACGGTGCACCATGTCTCGGCCCCCTCCACCGGGCACGTCAGCGGGCGCCTGCTCGGCTGGCAGGACGCGCTGGCCGAGGCCGGGGTCGAGGCCCCGGAGGTGGTGCCGGCCGATTGGGGTGCCGCCTCCGGGTACGAGGCCGGCCTGCGCCTGGGCGACCTGCGCCGGGCCGGGCGGGACGACATCACCGCGGTCTTCTGCGGCAACGACGAGATCGCCTTCGGGGTGATCCGGGCCCTGCAGTCCCGGGGTTTGCGCGTGCCGGAAGACATCAGCGTGGTGGGCTTCGACGACCACCCGCTGGCCCCGCTCTGGACACCGGCGCTGACCACGATCTCGCAGGACTTCGTCCGGCTCGGCCGGGCCGCGGTCGAGCTGCTGCTGCAGACCCCGCCCACCGACCCGGGGCCGGTTGCCCATCTGGTCATTCGCGACAGTTCGGCGCCGCCCTCCCCGAAAACCCGGTAACCGGTCGCTGACCTGTGATGACGACGGGCGACCGATCCGCGTCCGGTCTATGAAAACGTTTATCAAAATCTGTCCGGACCTCTTGCGCGATCGTCTTGATAGACGTTTTCATAAAGCCGTTGCGCACTTCGACGGCGAAGGAAGCCATGACTGCAAGCACCGTGAACCTCGACGACTCCGGGATGGACGTCGTCCTGGACGTCGCCCCGGGGCGCCCGGCCGGCTTCCGGCGGCTCACCGCCGCGGGCCTCGGGTCCGACCCCGACCTCCGCCCCCAACCCCTGGTCGAGCTGCTCGTCCTGGGTGAAGGGCGATCCCTGACCAACACCCGGCTCTCGCACACCGCGGTCGGCGCCCGGCTGCGCCCACTGAGCGAGCAGCGCACCGACGCCGACGGCTGGCGGGAGTCCCGGGTCCACCAGCGGGACGACGTGACCGGCCTGGAGACCGTGACCGTGCTGCGCTGGCGGCCCGGCGGTTCCGCGCTGCGCACCTGGACCGAGGTGACCAACACCGGGGACCGGCCGTACGTGCTGCAGTCGGTCTCGTCGTTCGCCACCGGCGCCCTGATCGAGACCGGTGAGCAGATCGAGGATCTGGTGCTCTACCGGGCCCGTTCGGAATGGTGCGGCGAGAGCCGGTGGCTGCCGACCGCCGTGCACGCTCGGGACGGCCTGGCCGACATCGACGTACAGACCCACCAGCACGAGGGCCGGGGCGTGGTGGCCACCACCAGCCACAGCACCTGGTCCTCCGGAGAGTGGCTGCCCACCGGCATTCTCGAGAACACCGCGACCGGCCGGGCCTGGGCCTGGCAGGTCGAGCACAACGGGGCCTGGCACTGGGAACTCGACGCGCGGGCCACCGGTTCCGGGGCGCTGGCGCTGGTGGTGTCCGGTCCCGACGACCTGCACCACGCCTGGTCCACCAGCCTGGAACCGGGTAAGACGTTCGTCACCGTCCCGGTCTCGATCGCGGTCAGCACCGCGGGGTATCAGGGCGTCCTGGCCGAACTGACCCGGCACCGGCGGAATCTGGTCCGGTCCCAGCCCGGGGATGCCGGATATCCGCTGATTTTCAACGATTACATGAACACCCTGATGGGTGACCCGACCACGGCCAAGCTGCTGCCGCTGATCGACGCCGCCGCCGAGGCCGGCGCCGAGGTGTTCTGCATCGACGCCGGCTGGTACGACGACGGCGGGGCCTGGTGGGACAGCGTCGGGGAATGGCAGCCCTCCACCGCGCGGTTCCCCGACGGTGGTCTCCGACGGGTGCTCGAGCACATCCAGGAACGCGGGATGCGGCCCGGCCTCTGGCTGGAGCCGGAGGTGATCGGGGTGCGCAGCCCGGCCGCGCAGTACCTGCCGGACGAGGCGTTCCTGCAGCGGCACGGGCAGCGGGTGGTCGAGCACGACCGGTACCTGCTGGACCTGCGGCACCCGGCGGCGGTGAAGCACCTCGACGAGGTGGTTGACCGGCTGGTGAACGACTACGGTTCCCGGTACTTCAAACTCGACTACAACGTGACCCCGGGAGCCGGCACCGACCGCACCGGAACCAGCCCCGGCGAAGGCCTTCTGGAACACAACCGGGCGCATCTGGCCTGGCTGGAGGGGATTCTGGAACGCCATCCGGGAGTAATCTTCGAGAACTGCGCCTCCGGGGCGATGCGCATGGACTACGCCATGATGTCGCTGCTGCAGCTGCAGTCCACGTCGGACCAGCAGAACCCGCACCTGTACGCGACGATCGCCGCGGCGGCCCCGGCCTCCCTGGTGCCGGAACAGGCCGGGAACTGGGCCTATCCCCGAGCCGGGGACCCGCTCGAGGAGACCGCCTTCACCATGGTCAACGGACTGGTCGGGCGCCTGTACCTGTCCGGCCACCTGGATCGGATGGCCGCCGACGAACTCGCCCTGGTGCACGAGGGAGTCGCCGCCCATCGCCTGCTCAGGGGCGAAATACCCCGCACCGTCCCGTTCTGGCCACTGGGCCTGCCCGGCTGGTTCGACCCAACAGTCGCCCTGGGACTCCAGGGTCCTGACTCCAGCCTCCTGGCCGTGTGGCAACGCGGCTCCGAAAACGCGCCCATCCGCGTCCATTTGCCACAATTCACCGGACAGGACCTCGGGATCGAGACGGTTTACCCTCTTTCCCTCGCCTCCTGGGACGTCTCCTGGGACCGCCCCACCGGCGTCCTCACTCTCGGGCCCGCCGATCCGGGTCCCTCGGCCCGCCTGTTCCGCCTCGTTCTCGCCTAATTCCCCGAAAAGCCATGAAAGGAACCTCAATGAAGAGGACACGCCGCTTCGCCGCCCTGATCGCGGCCACCGCGACGGTCGCCCTGCTGGCCACCGCCTGCTCGGCCGCCAACCCGGGCAGCGACGACAGCTCCGCCGGTTCGACCGCGGCCACCTGGCCCTCCCCGACGGCCAGCCTCAAGGGCGTCACGCTCACCTACTGGACCGCGACGCAGACCGCGACCATGGCCGACAAGGTCATCGCCGCCTTCGAGCAGCAGACCGGGGCGAAGATCAACAAGGTCATCATCCCGGACGTGTACGAGACCAACGCCCCGACCAAGCTGGCCACCGGGGCCAAGCCCGACCTGGCCACCTGGCAGCCGACCGGCAGCGAACTGGCCCTGCTGAAGCCGACGACCGGGCTGCAGAGCCTGGACGGCGCCCCCTGGCTGGCCCAGCAGAGCCCGGCCGTGCAGAACCTCGGCACGGTCGACGGCACCCACTACTCCGCCTTCGTGAACGTGCCCTCCACCCTCGGGATCTTCTACAACAAGCAGGTCTTCAAGGACGCCGGGATCACCGCGACCCCGAAGAACTTCACCGAGTTCCTGGCCGACGCGAACAAGATCAAGGCCAAGGGCGTGGCGCCGATCTTCGGCGCGGCCGGTGACCAGTGGCCGACCCAGTGGTGGCCGCAGGTGCTGCTGGCCGAGGCCTCCAAGAGCGGGCTCTGGGACAAGGTCAACCAGAACCAGGACACCTTCACCGGTCCCACCATCCTGGGCGCGATCAAGACCTACAAGACCATGCTCGACGACGGCCTGTTCAACAAGGACGACGCCACCTCGACCTACAACGAGTCCGGCCCGGCCCTGCTCAGCGGCAAGGCCGGCATGGTGCTCCAGCTGACCTCGTTCACCTCGCTGCTCCAGTCGTCCGCGAGTGCCTCCGAGATCAACGACAAGATCGGCTGGTTCCCGATCTCGAAGGACGGCAACGTCGCCACCTCGGTGCCCGGCGGGGACAACGCGCTGGTCGCGTTCAGGACCGGGGACGCCCAGAAGGAGTCGGCCGCACGCCAGTTCCTGGAGTTCTGGCTGCAGACCGACTACCCGACCTACGTGAAGGAGGCCAACGCGGTCTCGCTGGAGCCCTCGGTCCAGACCCCGGCCACGGTGCCCCAGGTGGCGGTCGCCGCCTCGGACGCCCTCGGCGACGCGGCCGGCTCGATGCAGCAGAACGCGGTGGCCAACCCGGACCTGTACGTGAACCTGGCCAACATGGTCAACGGCAAGGCGAGTCCGGAGCAGGTCGCCAAGACCACCCAGTCGCAGTTCGCCCAGATCGCCAAGGCCCTCGGTACTCCTGGGTTCTGACCTCGGCGGGCCGGGACGCGCCCGCGCGCGTCCCGGCCCGGAAGGAGCACGTCCTTGAGCATCATCACCGCCGAGCGGGTGTCCAGTGAGCCGCCCGCGACCACCCGCCGGGTCAACCGCGGCCATCGGACCTCCGACTACCCGCTCTGGTTCCTCGCCCCGGCGTTCGCCGTCCTGGCCGTCTTCTTCTTCCTGCCGACGGTCTTCAACTTCGTCTACGCCTTCACCAACTGGTCCTCGTTCCACGACGACATCGCCTTCGCCGGGTTCGACAACTTCCACTCGCTGTTCTCGGACGGCACCCTGGTCCGGGCGATCCGGATCACGCTGATCTACGCGGTGCTGGTCGCCGTCATGCAGAACCTGATGGGGCTCGGCCTGGCCCTGCTGCTGGAGGCCGACACCCGGCTGAACCGCGGCCTGCGGGTGGTCTTCTTCATCCCGGTGCTGATGTCGGCGCTGGCCGTCGGTTACATCTTCCAGGCCCTGCTGAAGCCGGACGGCGCCCTGAACCAGCTGATCGGCGGGCTGACCGGCAGTCACGTCTCGATCGCCTGGCTGGGCAGCACCACCTGGACGATCGTGGTGGTGGCGTTCGTCAACTCGTGGAAGTGGATGGGCCTGGCCATGGTGATCTACCTGGCCGGGCTGAAGTCGATCCCGGAGGACCTGATGGAGGCGGCGACGGTGGACGGCGCCGGGGCCTGGCGGGCCTTCCGCTCGATCCGCCTGCCGCTGCTGGCCCCGGCGATCACCTTCAACGTGGCCACCGCCCTGCTCGGCAGCCTGAACGGCTTCGACAGCATCCAGGCGACCACCCAGGGCGGGCCGGCCCAGACCACCGAGGTGGTCGACATCTTCATCTTCCGGATCTTCGGCTACGGCCTGTTCGCCCAGGCGACCGCGATGAGCCTGGTGCTCTTCCTGCTCGTCACGGTGCTGGCCTTCCCGGTGATCGGGTACCTGCGGCATCGGGAGCGTGTGCTGTGAAGGGCTCCGCAGTTCGTTACGTCCGGCCGGTTCTCGCCGTCGTCCTGGCCGTGGTGGTGATCGGCATCCCGCTCTGGCTGGCGCTGGTCACCTCGGCCAAGTCGCAGGGTGAGGCGAACCTGCCGGACCTGTCCCTGCCGCACTCCTGGCACCTGGGCGACAACTACCACCAGGCGTTCCAGCAGGGCCACATGATCAAGGCCCTGGCCGGCAGCCTGTTCGTCATGGTCCCGGCCGTGGTCGGCGTGCTGATCTGCGGATCGCTGGCCTCGTGGGTGCTGGCCCGCCGGACCGGGCGGCTGACCTCGGTGCTCTACTCGGCCGGGATCAGCGGGATCGTGCTGCCCCCGGCGGTGGTCACCATCGTGCTGCTGCTGCGCCAGCTCGGCCTGGCCGGCACCGCGGGCGGGATGATCTTCGTCTACATGGGCATGTACATGTCGGTGGTGATCTTCTTCATCACCGGGTTCGTCCGGACCATCCCGATCGACCTGGAGGAGGCGGCCCGGATCGACGGGGCCCGCCCACTCACGGTTTTCGTGCGGATCATCCTGCCGCTGCTGCGCCCGGTGATCGCCACGGCGACGATCCTGGTCTGCCTGTACGTCTGGAACGACATCTTCTACTCGTTCTTCGTCCTGGGCGGCGGATCGGTGACCACGCTGCCGCTGAACCTGTACTCGGTGGCCAGCAGCAACCTGTACCAGAACAACTGGAACCTGATCTTCGCCTACGTGATCATGATGTCCCTGCCGTTGCTGATCGTCTTCGCGGTGGCTCAGCGGCGGATCATCTCCGGGATCACCGGGGGCGCGGTGAAGTAGTTCGGAGCACAGCGTTTTCAGGCCAGGCCACCGACGTAGATCCCCTGATCGGTGAGCTTCTCGATCCCCCGCAGCTTCGCCGGATCGTCGCCCTCCAGGTCCACTCCCTTGAGCGCCGGCATCCGGCGGAGCGGGGTGAGGTCGGTGATCGGATTGCCACCGAGCCAGAGTTCGTCCACCATCGGCATTCTCGCCAGCGCCCCCGCCGTCCGGACCTGGTTGCCGGCCACGTCGAGCATGGTCAGACCGGCCAGACCGGTCAGGGGCGAAAGATCCCGGACCTGGTTGTCCTTGAGGGTGAGACGGCTCAGGGCGGTGAGTCCGGTCAGCGAACGGACGCTGGTCACGCCGCTGTTTCCGAGGTCGAGTTCGGTGAGGGTCGGGTTGCCGGTCAGACCGTCGAGCGCATGGACGCCGGCCAGCCGGTTGCGGCTCAGGTCCAGTTCGGTCAGGGCCGGGAGGTGACCGAGCGGCCCGGTCCCGACGACCCGGTTCCCGGCCAGGCCCAGGGTCCGCAGCTGGGTCAGGTTTCCGAGGTTGCCCAGATCCTGGATCCGGTTGTCGGACAGGCCCAGATCCTGCAGCCGGACCAGGGCGCCCAGCGGCGAGACGTCGCTGACCTGGTTGTGGGTCAGTTTCAGGCTCATCAGGGTCGGTACCCGGCTCAGCGGCCGGAGGTCGCCGACCTGGTTGCCGGTCAGGTCCAGGGTGCTGAGGTGGGGCAGCTGCTCCAGGCCGGCCAGGGAATGGATCAGGCCGTTCTCGGCCGAGCCGGCCGGATGGCCCGGAGTCGACCGGGTGGCATTGCAGTCGAGGGTGAACAGGCTGTCCAGATCGCGTTGGGAAGCGGCGTCCTTCGCGCTGTCCAGATGCAGTCCGGTAGCCACGCAGCCGGCCAGGGCCGGGTCGGCGAACAGGTCGGCGACCGTCTGCCGGTTCGCGAACCGGCCGTAGCCCCAGAAGCCGACCCCGGCCACCAGGGCGACGGTGGTGACCAGCACGAAAAGCCGCGTCGGGAAACGTTGCTCACCACGAGCGTCCTCAATCATGGGGTTCTCATCGACCCGACGGACGACCACAACCGGAAAGAGCAACGCCGCGAGGGCGACCAGCACCCCGGCCTCCGCGAACTTGGGTTCGATCGAACCACCCATGTAGGGAAGGCTTCTCGCGGACACGGCCGCCAGCGCCGCCGCGAAGACCAGAGCCGACAGAGCCGTGATGACCGTGGCCACCGCTGCGACCACGCGATCGCCGGAAAGATAGGCCGAACCGCCGAGAATCAGGACGATCCCCACTGCCGCCAGCGCTATCGGGGCCAGGTTCAGCGCCGCGAGGGTGACCACCTGAGAAGTCGGGAAGTCGTAGCGCAGCAGTTCCAGCGAGTCGTTCTTGTGGGCCGTGTGAATGCCGTAGACCGTGACGAGCAGACCGGCCCCGACTCCCAGCCAACCCCAGACCGCCCGCGCCGTCCGCAGCCGTGCGGATCGGGCCAGCGCCAGGGCCAGCGGAGCCAGGCAGAACGAGACCATCACGGCGACCGTCATCTTGGGCGTCTGCACGGCCGGACCCCGCAGGAGGTGGGCCATGACCAAGGACGCGAGGCCGAGGACCGCGGCCGTGATGGTGATCGGATCCGGCCGCCCCAGGGCCCGACTGGGGGCATTTGTCGACATAGCGCCGGATTCTTCCGCATACCGGTGCCCCGATCGGGCGGAACGTGTGGGGATCTGGTGAAGATCAGCCGGAGAGGACGCCCGCCGTGCCGATCACCAGCACCCCGGCGATCGGCACGACCAGCAGGCCGATCCGTAGCGAGGTGGCGTCGGCAATCGCCCCGACGATCGGGGGCGCGGCCAGAAAACCCACCCGCAGCAGCCAGCTCACCATCGTCAGCCCCACCCCGGGCCGCAGGCCGGGCACCTGGTCGGCGCCGTGCACGGCGGCCGGAATCAGCGTGGCGACGCCGAGACCGGTCAGCCCGAAGCCCACGATCGTGCCGGGCACCGTCGGCACCAGCAGGGCCGCGCCCATCCCCAGGGTCACGACCACCCCGCCGGCGCGGGCGGTCCGGCGCTGGCCGAACCGGTCGACCAACTGGTCGCCGGACAGCCGCCCGACGACCTGAAGGCTCTGCAGCGCGACGAAGCCCAGCCCGGCGACGAACGTCCCGGCCCCGAGAGAACCGGAAAGGTAGATGGCCCCCCAGGAGGATCCGGAGTCCTCACCGACCGCACCGGCCGCCCCGATCACCACCAGGGCCAGCAGGATCCCGATCCTGGGCAGGGTCCAGCGGCTCCGCTCTCCGGAGACGGCGTGCTCGGCGACCGGTTCCGGCCCCGGCAGGAGGAAGCGATACGCGGATGCCGACAGGCCGCCGCAGATCAGGGCCGAGATGATCATGTGGACGGTCGTGGGTACGCCGAGCGCGGCCAGGGCGGCGCCCATCGCCCCGCCGACGACCGCGCCCAGACTCCAGATCCCGTGGAAGGAGTTCAGGACCGAGCGGCCGTAGAGCCGCTGCACCCGCAGGCCCTGGAGGTTCTGGGCGACATCGGTGATCGAGTCCATCGCCCCGGCCAGGAACAGGCCGGCGGCCAGAACGGTCCCGGCCGGGGCCGCGCCGGCGGCCACGAAGCCCAGCCCGGCCAGGAAGGTCGCGCCGACGGCCACCCTCGGCGAACCGAACCGCCGCACCAGCATTCCGGCGCTGAGGCCCGCCGCGAGCGCCCCGAGCGGGTAGGCGGCGACGGCGGCACCAAAGGCCGCGTTGGACAGCCCCAGGTCGTGCTTGATCTCGGGGTAGCGGGGAAGAAGGTTCGCGAAAAGGGCACCGTTGCTGAAGAAGAGCGCCGAAACGGCAAGCCGGGCCTTACGTGGAGGCACGCTGGACCAGCGTGGAGGGCAGGAACACCGAGGCGTCCCCCTCCCCGTCGATCCGGGCCAGCAAGAGTCGCACCATCTCCCGGCTGATCCGCTCGAACGGCTGCCGCATCGTGCTCAGCCCGGGATCCAGGTGCTCGGCCACCCCGGCGTCGTCGAAGCCGCCCACCCGCACGTCGTCCGGGATCCGCCGGCCGTTCTCCCGCAGCACCGCGCAGGCCCCGGCCGCCATCAGGTCGGAGGCCACGAACACGCCGTCCAGGTCCGGCGTCATCTCCAGCAGCGCCCGCATCCCGGCCTCGCCGCTCTCCCGCGAGTAGTCGCCGTGCACGATCAGTTCCGGCCGGACCGGCAGGCCGGCCGCGGTCAGCGCCTGCTTGTAACCCTCCAGCCGGCCGAACCCACCGGGCGTATCCATCTGCCCGGTGATGTGCGCGATCTTCCGCGAGCCCCGGGCGATCAGGTGCTGCGTCATCTGCCGGCCACCGTCCAGGTCGTCGGCTCCGACCATGCTGATCCTTGCCTCCAGACCGGGGAACCGGCCGCACACCACGGTCGGCACCCCGGTGGCGATCAGTTCCTCGGCCACCGGGTCGACGGCGTGGCTGGAGGCCAGCAGCACCCCGTCCACGTGCTGCGAGGCGACGTAGCCGACGGCCCGCTCGCGGTCGGCCGGGGTACCCGCGGTGACCAGCGTGAGCAGCATGCCGTGCTCGGCCAGGGCCCGGGTGCAGCCGCCCATCAGCCGGGCGAACGTCGGGTCCTCGAACAGGATGTGCTGCGGCTCGCTGAGCAGGAAGGCCACCGTGTTGGAGCGGCCCAGGGCGAGGGTGCGGGCGGCGTGGTTGGCGGTGTACCCGGTCTCCGCGATCGCCCGCTCGACCGCCTCCTGGGCCTCCGGGCTGACCCGGTCACCGCCGTTCAGCACCCGCGAGACGGTGCCCCGGGAGACGCCGGCGACGCTGGCCACGTCGCGGATGGTGGGGCGTTTCTCGCCGGGTCGAACTGGTCGCAACTGCACGTCGGCAGGCTACTTCACGGCCCCGGCGGCCAGATCGACCTGCCAGAAGCGCTGGAGCAGCAGGAACAGCGCCAGCAGGGGCAGGATCGACAGCAGCGCGCCGGTGATCACCACGGAGTACAGGGCCGGCTGCTGCGAGCCCTGGTTGAGCAGGCCGGACAGCCCCACGGTGACCGGGAACAGCTTGTCGTTGCCGAGCATCACGAAGGGCAGCAGGTAGTTGTTCCAGATCGCGACGAACTGGAACAGGAAGATGGTCACCAGGCCGGGCACCATCATCGGCATCACGATCGAGGTGAACACCTTCAGGTCCTTGGCACCGTCGGTGCGGGCCGCCTCGATCACCTCGTCCGGCACCGCCGCGGAGACGTAGATCCGGGCCAGGTAGATGCCGTACGGGCTGATGATGCTGGGCAGCAGGACGGCCCAGTAGGTGTTGGTCAGGCCGAGTTTGGCGAACAGCAGGTACTGCGGCACGGCGAGGATCACGCCCGGCACCAGCACTCCGGCCAGCAGCAGGTTGAACAGCGCGGCGCGGCCGCGGAACCGGTACTTGGCCAGGGCGTAGCCGGCCATTGCGGAGACCACCATCGACAGCCCCGCCCCGACCCCGGCGTACAGCGCGGTGTTCAGCATCCAGCGCCAGAACAGGCCGCCCCGGTAGCTGGACAGCGTGGTGATGTTGTCCCACAGGTTGGTGCCCGGGGCGTAGGTGAAGGTGGAGAACAGGCCACCGGTGCTCTTGGTGGAGGCCATGAACACCCAGACCACCGGGATCAGGCAGTAGACGGCGCCGATGATCAGGATCCCGGTGCCGACGAAACTGGGCTTCTGCCGGGCGGTCCGGGGCTTGGCGGTGATCGCCGGGGTGGCGGTGACGGCGCTCATGAGTTGGTCTCCTGGGCGAAGGCCCGGTTCTGCACCAGGCGCAGGAATCCGAAGGACAGCAGGAAGGTGGCGACGGCCAGGACGACCGAGGTGGCCGAGGCCGAGTAGATGTCGTTCCGGGTGAAGGCGTCCCGGTAGATCATCATCAGCGGGCTCCAGCTGGTGGAGATGTTGTTGGTCAGCGGCCGCAGCACGGTCGGCTCGGCGAACACCTGCAGGGTGGTGATCATCGAGAACACCGAGGTCATGATCAGCGAGGGGATGACGATCGGGATCTTGATCCGCAGGGCGATCTGGAGCTCGGTGGCCCCGTCGATCCGGGCCGCCTCGTAGAGGTCGGAGGGGATCGAGCGCAGCGCCGTGTAGAGCACGATCATGTTGAAGCCGCAGCCGCCCCAGACCGCGATGTTGGCGATCGCGAACAGCACCAGACCGGGCGCCATCGGCTCGGGCAGGGTGATCCCGACCTGGTCGGCGGCGTAGGTGAACGGGCTGACCGAGGGCAGGTAGAGGAAACCCCACAGCAGCGAGGAGATCACCGCCGGCACGGCGTAGGGCAGGAAGATCACCACCCGGGCGAACCGCCGGGCCCGCACCCGCACCGAGTCCAGCAGCAGGGCGAACAGCAGGGCCAGGCCGAGCATCACCGGGATGACCACCAGGCCGTAGCCGAGCACCCGCAGCACGCTGTGCAGGAAGTCGCTGTCGGTCAGGGTGTTCGCGTAGTTGGTCAGGCCGCCCCAGACCTCGGTGCGGGCGTTCGGCCCGAGCCCCAGCCCTTGCACCTTGACCGTGCGCAGGCTCAGGTAGGCGGTGTAGAGAATCGGCACGGCGATGGAGAACACGAACAGCGCGACGGCCGGGAACATGAACGCGTACGGCGCCTTGCTGGTCCGGCTACGCCGTCTCACCGGGGGCGGATCCGGCACTCGCGCGGCCGAGCCGATCCGTTCGTTCGTGGTGCTCGTCATCGTCGACTCCTACTTACCCATCTGGTCCGTGATCATGGACTTCTCTCCCCGTGATCATGGACTTCTTCCCCCGTGATCATGGAGTTCTACCCCGGGGGCAGAAGTCCATGATCACGAGGGCGAAAGTCCATGATCACGGGGAAGGGGCCGGTTACTTGGCCGCGTAGCCGCTGGACTTGAGGTCGTCCAGCGTCGTCGTCTGCATCGTCTTCAGGGCGTCGGTGAACGCGCTGGCCTTCTTCGACTGTGCGGCCTTGGCGAACGCGTCGTTGTAGGCGCTGTAGGCGACGTTGGTGTCCGGACCGTAGGTAAAGCTCTTCGCGGTGCCGGCCACCTGGGCGGCCACGGTGTAGAAGTCCGGCTGGTTGGCGAAGAACGCCGGCGGCTGGGACAGCGCGGCGGCCGAGTTCTTGGTGTCGGCCGGGTACACGTTGGAGATCGTGGCCAGCGCCTTCACGCCGTCCGCACTGGTGTTCAGCCACGCCGCGAACTCGGCGGCGGCCGCCTTGTGCTTGGACTGCGAGGTGACGGCGGTGGAGGAACCACCCCAGTTACCGGTGGCCGGAGCACTGGCGTCCCACTGCGGCAGCGGAGCGGCCTTCCACTTGCCCTTGGTGTCCGGGGCGTTCGAGGCGAGCACACCGGGCGCCCAGACCGCGCTGACCCAGCCGACCTGAGTTCCGTTGTTCAGCGCCTTGTTCCAGCCCGGGGTGTACATCGGAGTGTTGTCGATGACGCCCTGCTCGACCAGGTTGCCCCAGAACGAGGCCACCTTCTGGCTTTCCGCCGAGTCGATGTTCACGCTCCAGCTCTGGCCGTCGACCCCCCACCAGCTGGCGCCGTTCTGCTGGGTCAGGCCGGCGAACCAGCCCGGGTCGTTGGAGGAGAAAGTACCGAGGAACTGCTTGGGGTTCTTCTCGTGGATCGTCTTGGCTGCCGCCGCGTACTCGTCCCAAGTGGTCGGGACCTTGATCCCGTCCTTCTTGAACACGTCGTCGCGGTAGTAGAACATCAACGGGCCGGAGTCCTGCGGTACCGCGTAGACCGCGTCGGTGCCGAGAGTGACCGCGTTCCAGACGCCGTCGGCGAAGTGCCCCTGGGTGTCCGAGGGCAGATCGGCCTTGATGTCGGCCAGCGCACCGGCCGCGACCATGGTGGGCAGGGCCTGGTACTCGGCCTGCATCACGTCGGGGGCCCCGCTGCCGGCCTTGATCGCGGTGAGCAGCTTGGCGACCGCCGGGTCGCCGCCGTCCTGCTTGTTCACCGTGACGTGGATGTCCGGGTGGGACTTGTTCCAGACGTCCACCGTCTTGTCCATGTCCGGAGCCCAGGACCAGTAGTTCAGCTCGATCTTCTCACCGGGCTTGGGCGCCGGGTCCGCGGACGAACCTGAGGAGTCGGAGGAGCCACCCCCGCAGGCCGTCAGCAGGACGGAGGCGGTGAGAGTGGCGGAGAGCATGACCAGACTGCCGCGCAGCGTTCGCCGCATGACGTCCTCCTTGCGAAGCATCAGCTTCGTCGTTGAAGCGAGGCAGCGCCCGGGTCGAGCGACGCCGCGTGGGACCGGTCACAACGTGACATTCAGAAACGCACTTGTCAACGTCTGCGAACATCACGACCTGATGCCAACACCGCACTGCAACAGGGGCTTGGCGAAAATCCACACCTGTGGGACCGTGCACACATGTCTCGTCGACCCATCCGGTCGGCGCCGTGCGGTGTCGCGCGCCAGGACGGCGCCGATCGCGCACGTCCCATGCGAGCGAGGGTGGATGCCGTGAGCAACCAGAGCGACCAGAGCCTGCTGAAGGACGGCTGGCTGCCGGGGGTGAAGTCGGTCGGCTTCGGCGGCGACTACAACCCCGAGCAGTGGCCCGAGGAGGTCTGGGCCGAGGACCTGGACCTGATGCGCCGGGCGGGGGTGAACCTGGTCAGCATCGGCATCTTCTCCTGGGCCCTGCTGGAGCCCCGGCCGGGCGAGTTCGACTTCGGCTGGCTGGACCGGGTGATCGAGGGCCTGCACGGCGCCGGTGTCCGGGTCGACCTGGGCACCCCGACCACCGTCCCGCCGGCCTGGTTCTGGCAGCAGAACCCGCACGTGCGACCGGTGCTGCGGGACGGGACGGTGCTGGCCACCGGCTCGCGCGGGATCTGCTGCCCGTCCTCCCCCGAGTACGCCGAGGCCTCGGTGCGGATCACGACCGAACTGGCCAAGCGCTACGGCAACCATCCTGCAGTCTCCCTCTGGCACGTCCACAACGAGTACGGCGCACCGATTTCCGAGTGCTACTGCGAGGTCAGCGCGGCGTCCTTCCGGGAGTGGTTGAAGGCCCGGTACGGCACGCTGGACGCGCTGAACGCGGCCTGGGGTACCGCCTTCTGGGGTCAGACCTACTACGAATGGACGCAGGTGGGCACGCCGGCGTTGTCGGGGACGTCCTCGAATCCTGCCCACCGCCTGGACTTCGCCCGGTTCTCCAACGAGGAACTCATCGGCTGCTTCACCCGCGAGCGGGACGTGCTGCACGAGCTGGCCCCGGGGATCCCGGTCACCACGAACTTCATGGCCACCAACTGCCCCTCGATGGACCTGTGGAAGTGGTCGGCCGAGGTCGACGTGGTGGCCAACGACCACTACCTGACCGCCGCCGACCCGCTCAGTCAGGTCGGCCTGGCCCTGGACGCCGACCTGACCCGCTCGCTGGCCGGGGGACGGCCGTGGATCCTGATGGAGCACTCCTCCTCGGCGGTCAACTGGCAGCCCCGCAACCTGGCCAAGCGCCCGGGCGAGATGGCCCGCAACTCGCTCAGCCACCTGGCCCGGGGGGCCGACGCGATCCTGTTCTTCCAGTGGCGGGCCTCCCGGCGCGGCGCCGAGAAGTTCCACTCCGCGATGCTTCCGCACGCCGGGGCGAACAGCCGGGTCTTCGGTGAGATCACCCAGTTGGGCGCCACTCTGGGCGACCTGGACGCCGTCCTCGGCTCCCGGGTCAGGGCCCAGGCCGCGATCCTCTGGGACTGGGAGTCGTTCTGGGCGCAGGACCTGGACTGGCGGCCCAGCGTCGACCTGGCCCCGCGTCAGCAGGTCCGGGAGTACTACGAGCGTCTCTGGCGGGATCACGTAACGGTCGATTTCGCCCATCCCACCGCGGATCTCAGCGGCTACCCGGTCGTCCTGGCGCCCGCGTCCTACCTGCTGACCGCCGAGGCGGTGGCCAACCTGACCGCCTATGTCGAGGGCGGCGGGCACCTGGTGGTCGGGCCGTTCTCCGGCGTGGTCGACCAGGACGACGCGGTGCACCCCGGCGGTTGGAACGGCGCCGTACGCGACCTGCTGCAGGTCAGCGTGGAAGAGGTGCTGCCGCTGCCGGCCGAGGGGCAGGTCGCGCTGACCGGCGACCTCAAGGGCCGGATCTGGGCCGAGGACCTCCAACTCCTGGGCGCCGAGACGATCCTGGAGTACCTGGACGGCCCGGCCACCGGCCGGGCCGCGGTCACCCGTCGCACCCTCGGCGCCGGCACCGCGACCTACGTCTCCACCGTGCTCGACCACCAGGTTCTGGGCGCCGTGCTCGACCCGGTGCTGGAGCGGGCGGGCGTCACCGTCGACCGGGACCTGCCGTGGGACCTGGAACTGGTCAGCCGGCACGCCGAGGACGGCACGGAGTACGTCTTCGCGATCAACCACGCCACCACCCCGGTGGATCTGCGGGTGGACGGAACCGATCTGCTCACCGGCGAGACCTGCGCCGGCAGCGCCAAGATCCCGGCCGGCAGCGTGCGGATCTTCCGCCGCTGACAGCCCAACCCGACCCAGCCCGTCCCAACTCGACCCAGCCCGTCCCAGCCCGTCCCAGCCCAACCGGACCGGCGCGTCACGACTGCCCGAGTTCCCTCCTCATCGACGGCAGCCGTGGCGCGCCTCTAGCTCTTGCCCCCGCGCAAAGCCCGCCCACCCGGGAAGACAAGGCCGCTCGGCGAAAACGTTGAGCGCCCCTTCAGCCCGCACACCGCACGCCGGGCTCCGACTAGGCTCTCCGCCTGATGCCCATCGTCACCCGAACAGCGGATTACTGGTGGCGGACGGTCCGAGCGGCCGGCCGTCGCCGGGTCATTCTCGAATGCCTCTTCGCCCTGTTCTTGTCCCTGATCACCGGCATCAGCGTGGCCGCTTACGGGGTGCTCTCCGGCCCCGCCCAGATCGTCGCCGCCGGCGCCGCGGCGCTCGCCGCGCTCGTCCTGACCCCGTTGAGACTCGTTCGCCCCGTCACCGCCCTGGTCCTCGGCGCCATCGTCAGCGTGCCCGCGGGTGGCACGTCCTTGCTGATCGTCGTCCTCAGCTGGTCCACCGGCTACCGTGCGAAGAAGCCGGTGCCGATCGTCCTTGGTTATACCTTCCTCGCTCTCGGCTGCTGGGCCGGCGTGGTGCTGGAGCCCGACACCGGTGGCCTGACCGGAGCGCTGATCGCCCTCACCCTCTTCGCCCTCTTCGGCATCCTGCCCGGCGCGATCGCGGCCATGCTCGCCCAGCGCCGGTTGCTGGTCATGACGCTGCACCAGCGCAACGTCGAACTGCACCAAGAACGTCAGCTGATCGCCGGGCAGGCCCAGGCCCGCGAGCGCAACCGGATCGCCGCCGAACTGCACGACTCGCTGGGTCATCGGCTCACCCTGATCTCGCTCTACGCGGGTGGTCTGGCCCAGGCCGCCGCGCTCCCGGCAACCCCGGATCTTCAGCGGGAGGAGGCTCTCAACCTTCTGCGGGACGCTTCCACCCAGGCGATGGGCGAGCTGCGGCAGATCCTGAAAGTGCTCCACCAGGACGAGCCGGCAACGAGTGGACGCTCGTTGCGAGAGGTCGACACGACGGTGTCGGCCGCCCGTCAGACCGGCACCGAGATCGAGCTGGTGCGATCCGGGCACCCGCAGCCGCTGGGGCTGATCGGCGAGCACGCGGCGTTCCGAGTGGTCCAGGAGGGCCTCACGAACGCTCTGAAACACGCTGCTGGCGCAGCGATCCGGGTAGAACTTCGGTACGAGGACGACGCGCTTTTCATCGAGGTCGGCAACAATGAGGGACGTCCGTCCTGGGGTCGGGGCTCGGGTCAGGGGCTGCTCGGGCTGGCCGAGCGGATCCGGCTGGCGGGTGGGGTGCTCTCATCGGGACCGGCTGATCACGGCGGCTTCCGGCTGAGTGCCGCGATCCCGTACCACTCGGACGTGCCCGAGCCCGCCCGCGAACCCGGCGCGGGTGACTTCCCTCAGGTCATCCGGCGCAGCAGCCGTCGTCAGCGGATCGGCCTGGTGGCGGTGGTGGCCGCCCTGCTGGTGTCGCTGAGTTCCTGTATCGCCGCGATCGCGACCGTCGCCGCGCCGGACACGATCCCCGAGAACGTCTTCACGGCAACGCGGATCGGGGACGACGAGAACCGGCTGGACGATCTGCTGCCCGGCACCCCGGTCGAGACGACGCGCGGCTCCGACGGCCGGCGCTGCGAACGGTATGCGGGTGACATCGCCTCGCAGCCCGACGAGACCGACGACGAGATCAGTTTCGAGTTCTGCTTCCGCAACGGGGAAGTCGTCAGCAAGCGGAAGATCCGCACGAAGGGAACCTCATGACCGACCGGCCGCTCCGGGTCCTGATCGCCGACGACGACGCCCTGGTGCGTGGGGGCATCCGGTTCGTGCTGTCGATGGCGCCGGGGATCGAGGTGTGCTGGGAGGCCGCGGACGGGGCCCGGGCCGCGGCCCTGGCCCTCGAGCACCGGCCCGACGTGGTGCTGATGGACGTCCAGATGCCCGGCACCGACGGCCTGACCGGGCTGGTGCGGCTGCGCGAGGCCTGGCCGGAGGCGGTAGTGATCATCCTGACCACGTTCGGCGAGAGTGATTACGTGACCCGGGCGCTGGCCGGCGGGGCGGCCGGCTTCCTGCTGAAGGACGCGGCGGCGGACGACCTGGCCCGGGCGATCCGGGCCGCGGCTGACGGGGACGCGTTCCTCTCCCCCGCCGTCACCCGCCAGTTGCTCGATGGCCTGAACACCCCGGCCCCGTCGGCCGCCCCTCCACCGGCCCCCGGGATCGCACTGCCCGAGTTCGCCGCGAAGGGTTTGAAGGAGCTGAGCGCGCGCGAGCGGGAAGTGCTGGTGCTGATCGCCCAGGGCCTGTCGAACGCGGCCATCAGCAGCCAGCTGTTCATCAGCGAGGCGACCGTGAAGACCCATGTGAGCCGGGTGCTGACCAAGCTGGGCTGCGACAACCGGGTGCAGGCGGCGCTGATCGCGCACCGGCTGGGGCTGGTGCGGAACTAGAGGATCTTCGGGCCGAGAACCACCAGGGCGCTGGGCCGGACGCCGAGAGTCGCCAGCAACCGGAAGCTGCGGGTGCCTTCGCCACAGAGCAGCTGCCGCAAAATCTGGCCGGTGTCCTGCGGCCAGTCGCGAAAACGCTCCGGCAGCGGCACCGCGTCCTCACCCAGATCCTCGGCCGCGCGGGCGGCCCCGATCAGATCGTGATCCAGTCCGGCGGCCAGCAGGGCCTTCCCACCGGAGTACTCCGAAGGAGAGCGCACCAGATGCGAATAGGCCAGCGCTACCTCGTGGGTGGTGATCAGGGCCAGGAGGACGTCGTCCGAACGCGTCCGGTGCCCGTTGCGCCGAGCCAGCTCGCCCGCCTCCAGAAGGACCCACAACGCCGGGTGGGCAGCGTAGTTCAGGGAAGATACCCCGATCATCTTGTTCCGCAGCCAATTCCGGACGCGACCTCCCGGCATCCGATAGCGCGTACGTCCGAGCAGAGCGTCGCGGGCGGGACGCAGATCGGCGGGCACCGGGTCGGCGGCCTGCGGCAACCGGTCCTCGGTCAGCGCCGCCCGCAACTGCCCGAGATTCACGCCGCACTTCACCAGGATCTCTGAGGCCCGATTCCGGGGATCCTCCAGGATGGCCACCAGCACGTCGGCCGGGCCGCGTTCGGCTGGGTCCAGTTCGGCTGAGTCCAGTTCGGCTGAGTCCAGTTCGGCTGGGTCCGGTTCGGTTGGGTCCGGTTCGATGGCCGAGGGCTCGGCCTGGCAGCGGTCCAGGGCGGCCGCGGCGGCGCTGCTGAACTCGACCGGGGTGACGGTGACGCTGAGCATCCGCTCCACGACGCCGGACTCGGGTTCGCTCCGTTTGACCAGTTCGTTCAGAACCACCAGGGTGACGTCGCAGGCGTCGAGCAGCCGGCTGATCCGGGGGATGTGCAACATGCCGAACAGCAGGTGCTGAGTGCCCACCGCATCGTCGGCGTGAAAATAGGCCCGGGTCCAGACCTGGTTGAACTCATCGGTACCGGGGAACGGCATCGTCGTCATCCCGGAAGCCTGCGGCCTGAGGGCCGGTCACCGCATCATCCTTCGGTCGGAAACCGGATCGCCGGTCCCAGGAGCAGCACGACGAAAGTCGTACCCCTCCCACTCCGACCTCATCATGCGGGGACGGCGCCCGTCCCGCTGAAGCCCGGGCGGCTCCGTGCCGATTCCCCCTGGGTGGAAGTCCACCTCTCGACCTGGCTGATCACCGGCGCCGTCCTGATCGCCGGGCTCGGCCTGGACGTGTTCGTGATCGGCCGCAACGTGCACGAGCCCTCCATGAAGGAGGCCGGTGCCTCGGTCACGGTGTTCGTCGCCCTGGCCGTGGTGTTCGGCCTCGGCGTCTGGGCGACGGCCGGAAGCCGCTACGCCGGGGAGTTCTTCGCCGGATGGCTGACCGAGTACAGCCTGTCGGTGGACAACCTGTTCATCTTCCTGATCATCATGGCCAAACTGGCTGTGCCCCGAGCGCTTCAGCAGTACGCGCTGACCGTCGGGATCATCCTCGCCCTGATCTTCCGCGGGATCTTCATCGCCGTGGGCGCGGCCGCGATCAACCGGTTCTCCTGGGTATTCTTCATCTTCGGAGCCTTCCTGGTCTACACCGCGGCCCGGCTGGTGGCCGACTACCGCAGCCACGGCGAAGAGGAGGAGGTGTCCGAGAACGCCCTGATGCGATTCGTGAACCGGCGCTTTCCCTCCACCGACGACTTCCACGGCCGGGCCCTGACCGTGGCCCGCGACGGCCACCGGTTCATCACCCCGATGATGTTCGTGATCATCGCCCTGGGCAGCACCGACCTGCTCTTCGCCCTGGACTCGATCCCGGCCATCTACGGCCTGACCCAGGAGCCCTACCTGGTCTTCAGCTCCAACGTGTTCGCCCTGATGGGCCTGCGCCAGCTCTACTTCCTGATCGGCGGACTGCTGCGAAAGCTGGTCTACCTGTCGCTGGGCCTCTCGTTCATCCTGGCCTTCATCGGCCTGAAGCTGATCCTGCACGCCCTGCACAAGTACCACGGGGCGGACTGGGCCCCGTACGACGGCGAGATCCCGATCTGGCTCTCGCTCACCGTCATCATCGGCACTCTGGTAATCACCACGGCCGCCAGCCTGGCTGCCTCCGGCCGGCTTGCTTCTGACCAGGCTACTTCCGGCCAAGCCGTCTCTGACCAAGCCGTCTCTGACCAAGCCGTCTCTGACCAAGCCGTCTCAGACCAAGCCGTCTCAGACCAAGCCGTCTCAGACCAAGCCGTCTCAGACCAGGCCGCTTCCGACCTAGCCGCCTCAGGCCAGACCGCCCCTGACCACACCGCCACTGGCCAGACCAGCCCCGATCACGCCGCCCCTGAACAGACGGCCTCTGACCGGATAACCCCCGGCCAAGCCATCCCCCACCAGGGCACTCCCAATCAGGCAGACGACCGGTCACCCCGGTGAATCCGCTCAGCCGGCGATCCGCACATCGTCGATGTACCCCCGGAACGCCCCCGTGCCGGCCGGCTGGTCGTAGCCGATCCGGATGTCCTCGATCGTGCCGCCCGTCAGTTTCGCCAGGCTGCCCCTGACCTCGTTCCATTGGTTCGGCACCAGGCGGCCGCCCGCGCCCTGAGCGTCGGGGTGGATGGGGGTGCCGTGCTGGTCGGCCGCGCCGCTGTCGCGTAGGGAGCGGCCGTCGGCCAGGGCGAGGTCGAGGGCGACGTGTGTGCCGTTCTGGTCCTGCGGGAAGATCCAGTACGAGAGCTCGGTGTGGGCGGTGATCGGGAGGGAGACGTCGAAGACCTTGTTGTAGGAGAACGAGAGGTCTTCCGAAGTGTCGGTGCCCGAGTACATCAGGGCCGAAGTGCTTGCTTTGTGGGCTATTTCGGAGCGCACGCCGCTCTCCATCGACGTCAGCGCGCAGCAGTAGCCCTTGATGTTCTGGCTGCCGTCGGCCGCGTTCACCCAGGTCGGCTGGGGCGATCCGGTCTCGAGGTCGCTGGCGAAGCCCGCTGGCGAGCCGGCGGCGGAGAGCACCGGCTGGAGGGCCTGGAACCAGGCATCGCCCATCTTGACGAAACCGGCGTCGTTCGGGTGAATTCCGTCGCTGGTCAGATCGGCCACGGTGAGGGCGGTGTTCAGCTCGACCAGGTGCAGGTGGCTCGCACCGGCAGCGATCTTCTGCTGGACCAGGGTGCGCACGGCCGTGTTGAACGTGTCGATCTGGGCGTTGTTGGCCGGATCGGCGCTGGGGGCCAGGGTTGAGGCCATTACCTGGGCGGTGGGACGCCGGGCCAGGACGGTGTCGAGCAGGGCGCCGAGCCGTTGCGGGGCGGTGGCGAGGTCGTGATCCTGGTTGACGTCGTTGAAGCCGACGTTCAGCAGCACCACGTCGGGCGCGGCGGTGTTCAGCCAGCCCTCGGCCTGGGCCGCCACCTGATCGATCCGCCAGCCGGGATGGCCCTCGTTCTCCGGGTCGTCGGTGGTACCGGACTTCTGCGAACCCACGTAGTCGATGGGGAGGCCGGCCGCGGTGAGTTTCTGCTTCAGCTCGGCCCGGTAGCCGTTGCCGGTGCTGGACCCGGTGCCGTAGGTGATCGAGGCCCCCATCGGCATCACCTTCAGCGGCGACAAGGGCGCGACGGCCCCGGCGCCGAACCCGGTGAAGCCGCACACGGCCAACAGGCCGAGCACCAGAAGGACGGACAGCGCCAGGATCCGGACGGTGGGACGAAGCATCGGCCTCTCCCGTCGTTTCGAGGTCCACGGAGATCACCGCACCGAAAGAGAATATCGGGCTTTTCGGTACAATGTCCCGTTTTCACTCCATTCCCACCCGCCCCACGGCGGTCAGCCCAGGCGCAGCAGGGCCTCCGCCATCGCCCGCTGATGGTCGGTGAGCGGCGGTTCGCTGGTCTCCATCGCCCGCCGCAGGGCCGTGCCCATTCCGGCCACGTCCCCGCGCAGCAGGTGGATACGGGCCTTGCGCAGGTGCGCCCACGCGCTGTTGGGCGTCACCGCGAGCGCCGCGGCCATGTCCTGATCGGCCTCGTCATGCCGCCCGACCTGCGCCAACGCCAGCGCCCGGGCCGATCGCGCATAGGCCACGGAGAACTCGTCGACCGTCCCGCCGATAGCTCGGTCCAGATCTCGCACCGCCACTGCACCTCCCCCGTTGTCGGCCAGCACCTGCCCGCGAGAGTTGAGGACCTCGGTTGATGTCGGATCCATCTCCAGAAGAATAGTGAACGCACGGAGTGCTTTTGCAACGTCCCCCGCATACCAGGCGGTTACCGCGGTGTTCATCAGGTCCTCGTCGGCGGGCGAACCCTCGTTCTCGGTCGCCTGGACGTTCCGCACCGCGGGCCTCAGGGGGCTGGCGGGAACGGCGGGGGTCATGGGTACGGCCGGAACGGCGCGAGACATGGGGGTTGCCGCAACAGCACGGGACATGGGTCTGGCTGGAACGGTGGGAGTCATGGGGGTAGCGGGACGAGCTGGGATCGCGGCGGTGAAGCCGGCCGCGCGCATCGGGGTGGCGACCGACCCCGCCACCGTCGCCGACAGCTGACTCAAGGGGTTCGACAGCGGCCGCCCCAACGACCCGCCCGCCGGCTCACCGGCGTCCACTGTTTCAGCCGCTGCCGCCCCCGTTCCCCCCGAAGCCGATTCTCCGGAGCCGGGCGAGGGTGCTGTACCGAGGTAGGGCGAGCCGGCCTCACCGGACTCGATCATCCAGAGCATCCAGTCGTTGTGCTCCTCGTCCAGATCGGCCGCGGCCACCTCGTCCACCGCCTCGGCGAGCTGCGCAGCCGACATCGCCCCGGCGAACCGACGGCAGGGCAGCCCCTCGCGGTAGATCATGATCGAGGGCAACGCCCGCAGACCGTGCCGGTCGGACAGCTCGCGCTGCTGCATCGCCTCGACGGTCCACACCGCGATCTCCGGCCGGCTCCGCACGAACGCGTCCAGCTCGGGCTGGAACTGCCGGCAGGCGGGACTCTCCGCCATTCGGAAGACCAGGACGTGCAGACCGGTGCGGAGCACCTCGTCGTGCCGATCGGTCGCCAGCGAGCTCATCATGAACAGAATCACGGTGGGCGGGTGGCGTCCGGTTCACGAACTCAACCGCCGAGACGCATCACGTAACCGGCGTGGTGCAGTTCGTCGCCGGCGAACTCGCCGAAGGCCCAGAAGCCGGTGTCGTCCAGGTAGACGATCCGATCACCCGCCACCCAGTACTGCCCCGTCCAAGCGTTCTTACGACCCGCGCGAGTCTCGTCGTAGCGCCCGCGGACGTCCAGGGTCTGGTGCAGATAGTCGGTCCGGTCGATCCAGGTACCTAGCCGTTCATCGCCCTCGGGCAGCGGACTCATCCGTACCTGCGCAACGCCGCCGACAACGTCCTTACCTTCAAGCACCACCGCCACCAGATCGCGTGGCTGCACCGCAAACACACCCACCGCCTCGCGCCGGGCCACGGTCCGCCGTACCACCGCAAACATGGCCTGGTTGCCGACCGCTATCTCCTTGTCGACATAACGCGTCCCTACAGGGCGCTCCTCCTCGATGGTGTGCACCACCAAAGGCACCACCGTCGCCCCGGTGCCGTCGATCGTCCTCAATGCTGTTCGTCGGGCTTCTTCATGCACCCCGCCAACCGCAGTGATGCGACCCCCGGAGACGCTCACGTCGCCCACCGAACCGCTGGCGTCGGTGCCCACAGCAAGAACGGTGGCCTGGGTAATCAGCAGATCCGTACTCATACCCTCGACCCTAAACAGCAACGCGTGAGGACGCTCGCAAGCGACTTGCGTCCATTTGCTCCCGATTTCGTCGCCTTGGCGGCCGCGGACGTCGATAACCGGACGACGCCCGTCACTGTGACCATTGGGCGCACGACCAGCGGTCAAACCGCGGTCAAAGCGGCCCGGAACGCTAACCGGGAATCAAGAATGCACGAAAACTACGACGCTATGTTTCCAATTTTCTTTCAACAGTGGATTTCTTGCAGGTTTCTTCGAGCGATCTGTAAGGTTTCTTTCGCCGGTGACTGCGCGACGCCCTTCCCGGGTCGGGCTCGCGCACCCCTGAAGTCCTGAGCGAAGGAATCCACCATGCCCACGATGAACCGACGCCTGCTGGCCGCGGTCGCGACCGCAGGCCTCCTCACCGCCGGGGTAGCGGCAATCAGCGCTAACGCGGCGGAACCACCAGGAAGTACGAAGGTCGCCACCGACGTCTCTCCCATCGGGATCGCCGGGCGGGGCGCCACGGTGCCGTTCCGGGAGATCGAGGCGGAGGACGCGGCGACGAACGGCACGGTGATCGGCCCCGACCGTACCTACGGCAAGCTGCCCTCCGAGGCGTCGGGCCGTAAGGCGGTGACGTTGGACGCGGTCGGCAAGTACGTCGACTTCACCCTGCCCGCCGCCGCCAACGCCATGGTGCTGCGCTACAGCCTTCCGGACAACGACGCGGGCACCGGGCGCAACGCCTCGGTGGCGATCGAGTCCGGCGGCACGAAACTCACCGATCTGCCGGTGACCTCGCGGTACGGCTGGTTCTACGGCGGCTACCCGTTCAGCAACTCACCGGGCAACAACCCGCACCACTTCTACGACGAGGCCCGCACCCAGTTCGGCAAGACGCTGCCGGCCGGCAGCGTGGTCCGGGTCCGGGTCACCTCGACCAGCGAGTCGCCCACCTTCACCATCGACCTCGCCGACTTCGAGCAGGTCGCCGCGGCCGGGACGGCCCCGGCCGGATCGCTGAACATCGCCACCGCCTACGGCGCCGACCCGACCGGTCAGGCCGACGCCACGGCCGCGATCCAGAGGGCGGTGAACGACGGTGCGGCCCAGGGCAAGACGGTATGGATCCCGACCGGCACCTTCAAGGTCACCGGGCACATCATCGTCAACAATGTGACCGTGGCCGGCGCCGGCCCCTGGTACAGCGTGCTCACCGGCGCCGGCGTCGGGGTCTACGGCAAGTACGTGGCCGACGGCGGGCCGAGCACCGGGGTCACGCTGAAGGACTTCGCGATTCTCGGTGAGGTGAAGGAGCGCAACGACAACGACCAGGTGAACGCGATCGGCGGAGCGATGAGCAACTCCACCGTGGACGACGTCTGGATGCAGCACACCAAGGTCGGGGCCTGGATGGACGGCCCGATGAACAACTTCACGATCAAGAACAGCCGGATCCTCGACCAGACCGCCGACGGCGTGAACTTCCACAAGGGCGTCACCAATTCCACCGTGCAGAACACCTTCGTCCGCAACACCGGGGACGACGGCCTGGCGATGTGGGCGGAGACGGACGACAACGTCAAGAACACGTTCACCCAGAACACCGTGGTGGCGCCGATTCTCGCCAACAACATCGCGATCTACGGCGGCGAGGACATCACGGTGACCAAGAACGTGGTCTCCGACACCGTCACCAACGGCGGCGGCATCCACGTCGGCAACCGCTACCCCGGCGTCCAGGGCAACACCGCCGTGCAGGGCACGTTCAACCTGAGCGGCAACACCCTGATCCGGGCCGGGAACTCGGACTACAACTGGAACTTCGGGGTCGGCGCGGTCTGGTTCGACGGGCTGAACCAGGCGATCAGCGGGGCCAACATCCAGGTCGCCGACACCGACATCATCGACAGCTCCTACGAAGCCATCCAGTTCATCGAGAACAGCATCTCCGGGGTCACCTTCTCGAACGTCAAGATCACCGGAACCGGCACCTTCGCCCTCCAGATCCAGAGTCCGGGCGGGGCGACGTTCAAGAACGTGACCGCCACCGGCATCGGCTACAGCAACCCGATCTACAGCTGCCAGGGCGCGGGCTTCCAGATCACCGACGGCGGAGGCAATTCGGGCTGGCAGACCCAGACCCCGTACTGCGGGGACTGGCCGAAGCCGGTCTACAACGGCGGCGGTGGGGGCAGCACGCCGACGCCCTCCGCCACCCCGACCACGGTTCCCCCGACCACAGTCCCGCCGACCACCACTCCCCCGGCCACCGGTAACCTGGCCGCCGGAAAGAGCATCCAGGCCAGCAGCTTCACCGACGTCTACCCGGCCACCAACGCGGTCGACGGTAACGCCTCGAGCTACTGGGAGAGCGCGAACAACGCCTGGCCGCAGACCATCACGGTGGACCTCGGATCGGCCCAGTCGGTCTCTCGGGCCGTGCTGAAACTGCCGCCGGCCACCGCCTGGGGCGCCCGCAACCAGACCATCGCGATCGCCGGTTCCACCAACGGCAGTTCCTTCAGTCCGATTGTGGACGCCCGGAGCTACCGTTTCGATCCGGCCACCGGCAACACCGTCGAGGTCAAGTTCACCGCCGCCCAGACCCGTTACCTGCGGCTGACCTTCACCGCCAACACCGGCTGGCCGGCCGGCCAGCTCTCCGAACTGGAGGCCTACACCAGCTGACCACTCCCCCGTGATCATGGAGTTTCGTCCCCGTGATCATGGACTTCCGCCCACCGGCCAAAAGTCCATGATCACGGGGGAAGAACTCCATGATCACGAAGGGTTTGGGCGAGGGAGGCGGTGGTAGGTGCGGTTCCAGTAGACGAGGGGGCCGTAGGAGGGGCCGAACTCCACGTCGGTCACCTCGACCAGCACCAGCCAGGATTCTCCGGCGGGCAGCACCCGGGCCGGCCGGCCCCACATCGTCACCGGCGCGGTCTTCAGCACCGGCAGCCCGCCCTCTCGCTCCGCCCAGCCCTGATCAGCAGTGAACCGCTCGGCGCCGTGCCGGGCGAAGGCCGCCGCCACCTCCCGGTCGTCCTCCCCCAGGATCGTCACGCTGAGTAGCTCACTGGACGCCAGGGCGGCGCTCGCCGAACCGCTGCGCAGCACCGAGAACGAGAGCATCGGCGGGGTCGCGCTGACCGAGGCGAGGCTGGAGGCGGTCAGGCCGACCGGCCCTTCGGCGGTGGCGCAGGCCACCAGGCTCAGGCCCGCGGCGTGCTGCCGGAAGCCGGACCGGAAGCGGGCGTTCAGCGAATCGGCGGGTTCGGGCGCAACAGACACAGGAGAGAGCCTAGGACCTCAACTTTACTTGAGGTCAAGGTGCTCCTGAGCGGCCCGGCGCAGGTCGGGCAGCAGCGGGTGGTCGTCCTCCGCGCGGGTCGCCAGCACCACCGGCACCGGTTCGACGCCGGTCAGCGCGACCGCGGTGAGATCGGGCCGCAGCAAGCGGACCTGCGCCTCGACCGCGATCAGCACCCCCTCCCCCGAGGCCACCATCTCGAACTTGTCCTCGTACCGCCCGGCATCGGGGGCATCCGGAGCCCGGCTGCCGTCCGGCCGCGGCTCCAGTCGCCAGAAGGCCCGCCGCAGCGGCTCGGTGTCGGGCATCGCGGGCATCGGCTCGTGCGCAATGTCCTCGAGCGTCACTGATTCCTTGCCGGCCAGCGGGTGGTCCAACGGCAGAACGACGAAACGTTGCTCTTCGTAGAGCGGCAACACGTCCAGCCCGTCAGCGACGAACGGCATCCGGGCCACCGCTGCATCCACCCGCCGGTCCAGCAGTGCCGCGCGGGGCTCGGAGGGGGTCAGATGAAGCGCTTGGACGTCCGCGTCGGGGTGCGCGCGCCGTAGCGACCGGACGATCGCAGTGACGACGATGCCGCTCGGATAGCCGACCACGAGCCGCCCGGCCTGCGCGGCGCGCGTGAGCGTGGCCGCGCGCGATGCGTCCTGCAGCAGGCGCTGGGCGAGAGGAAGGAAGACCTCGCCGGCCGGGGTGAGGTGGTTACCGTGCGAGGTGCGGTCGAAGAGGCGGGCGCCGATCTGCTTCTCCAGCCGGGCGATCTGCCGGCTCAGCGAGGGCTGGGTGGTGTGCAGGGCGTCGGCGGCCCGGCCGAAGTGGCGGTGCTCGGCCGCGATCGTGAAGCAGTGGACCAGGTTCAGGTCCAAGGGCGAGTCGGGCACGCAACCAGGGTAATCCCGCCCCGGCGCCCGGGCGGTGCCTGATCACGGGGGCGGAACTGCATGATCACGAACGAAGTTCATGCAGCGGATGTATGGGTGCTTGCATAGGTTTCATTGGACCGGCCTCCGGAGGCGGGCGAAGACTGCAGTCATGCGCGTTTTCATCACCGGTGGTACCGGTTTCATCGGCTCCGCCCTCATCCCCGACCTGCTCGACGGCGGTCATCAGGTGCTCGCCCTGGTCCGGCCGCAGTCCTCGATCACCCCCCGGGACGGGCTCGAGGTCGTCCGGGGTTCGATCGAGGACCTGGACCTGCTCCGGGCCGGGGCCGAGTCCTGCGACGCCGTCGCCCACCTGGCCTTCGGCGGTCTGGAGAACGCGGCCACCGCGGTCCCGGCCGAGCGCGCCGCCCTCGAGACCTTCGGTGAGGTGCTTAAGGGGCAGCGCCTGATCGTGGCCTCGGGGGGCCCGACCGGGCGGGAGAGCGACCCGCTCCGGGAGTTCGACAGCCCTCGGATGGCGTCACTGCGGATGGTGCCGGTGCTGGCCGAGAAGGGCGTTCAGGTTTCGCAGGTGCGGATCGCGCCCACCACGCACGACGCAACCCGCTGCTGGCTGGTCTCGGTGCTGGCCCGCACCGCAAGCGTCCATAATTTCGCCGCTTTTGTGGGCGACGGATCCAACCGGCTGCCCTCGGCGCACCGCCTGGACGTGGCCCACCTGTTCCGCCTGGCCCTGGAGAAGGCCCCGGCCGGAAGCAATCTGCACGGCGTCGGCGAGGAAGGGGTGCCGATGCGGGCGGTGGCCGAGGAGATCGGGCGGCAGCTCGGGCTGCCGGTGCGCAGCATCCCGCCGGAGGAGGCGACGGCGCACTTCGGCGCGCTCGGCTTCCTGGTCGGGCTCGATCTGCCGGCCTCGAACGCGCTCACCCGGGAACGGCTGGGCTGGGAGCCGGCCGGGCCCGGGTTGCTGGCCGACCTGGCCGCCGGGCAATACCTGAACAGCTGATCCACTCAACCCGGCGCCCCCGGGGGCCGAGACAGCACGAGTGGGCGGATCTGAGGTGCTCGAGGTGGACGAGGCCACGCTGACTGCTGCGTGTGTCGAGACCGTGATGTCCGGTTTTCTGGTGCTGGTCGTGGAGACCGGTGGCGAGCGGGTGGTCTCGATGACCCCGCAGACCGCCGGGGCGCTCGGCACCGCGCCGGAGGTCCTGGTCGGGATGACCGTGCTGGAGCTGCTCGGCCGCACCCTGGCCGATCTTCCGGTGCCCGAGCCCCGGCCGGGCTGGAGCTCGGCGGACCGGCCGCTGGGTCTGGCCCTGCCGGGCTCGGTGCGCGCGGTCCGGCTGTCGCACCGGGCGTCGGCGGGTGCGCACACCATCCTGGTGCTGCGGGACCTCACCGAGACGGTCGCGGCGATGGCCGAGTGGCAGGCCGAACTGCAGGCGCTGACCGAGGGCTCGCTGCAGTTCGAGTTCACCACCTCCGGCGACATCATCCAGGCCGACCGCTGGGCCCTGGAACGGTTCGGGTACACCGCGGACGAGCTGGTCGGGGCTCCGCACCAGCTGCTGTGCTCGCCGGAGGAGGCGGACAGCGCCGCCGTGCACGACCTCTGGGACCGGGTCCGGGCCGGGCACAGCGTCGGGGGCACCTTCCGCCGACGCGATCGCCAGGGCCTGGCGGTCTGGCTGCGCGGCCACTACATCCCGATCCCGGGCACCGACGGCGGGATCCACCGGGTCGTGCTGATCGCCCGGGTGATCGACGGGGAGATGCGCCGGCAGACCGACCTGGAGGGACGGGTCGCCGCGATCGACCGTTCCCAGGCGGTGATCGAGTTCGCCCTGGACGGCACCGTGACCGCCGCCAACGACAACTTCCTGCACATCATGGACTACGACCGGAACGAGGTGGTCGGCTTCCACCACCAGATCTTCGTCGAACCGGAGTACGCCCAGTCGGCCGCCTATCAGGAGTTCTGGGCCGGGCTGCGGGCCGGCGAGTTCGTCTCCGGCGAGTTCCACCGGCTCGGCCGGGACGGGCGCGACATCTGGCTCCAGGCCACCTACAACCCGGTGATGGACCCGGACGGGCGGCCCTGGAAGGTGATCAAGTACGCGCTCGACATCACCGCCGAGAAGACCCGCACAGCCGAGTTCGAGGGCAAGATCACCGCGATCGACCGGTCCCAGGCGGTGGTCGAGTTCGGCCTGGACGGCAGCGTGCTGCACGCCAACCAGAACTTCCTCGACGTGATGGGTTACCGCCTGGAGGAGGTGGTCGGGCAGCCGCACCGGATGTTCATGGCCCCCGACAGCGACTGGGCCGAGTACGAGGACCGCTGGCGCCAGCTGCGCCAGGGCGAGTACGTCACCGGGGAGTTCCGGCGCCGCTCCAAGTCCGGCGAGGACGTCTGGCTCCGGGCCACGTACAACCCGGTGATGGATCCGGACGGGCGACCCTGGAAGGTGGTCAAGTACGCGCTCGACGTCACCGCCGAGAAGCTGCGCAACGCCGACTACGCCGGGAAGATGACGGCGATCGACCGGTCCCAGATGATGATCGAGTTCGGCCTGGACGGAACGATCCTCAGCGCCAACCAGAACTTCCTCGACCTGATCGGGTACCCCGACGAGGAGCTGACCGGGCAGCACCACCGGGTACTGGTCCGCCCGGACGAGGCGAACAACCCGGAGTACCAGCAGTTCTGGGAACGGCTGGAACGGGGCGAGTACGAGAGCGGGGAGTACCGGCGGATCGCCAAGGACGGCCGCGAGGTCTGGATCCGGGCGACCTACAACCCGATTCTGGACGCCGGTGGCCGGCCTTCCAAGATCGTCAAGTTCGCCGTCGACGTCACCGCCGAGAAGCTCGGCAGCGTCGAGCTGTCCGGCAAGATGGAGGCGATCGACCGGGCCCAGGCGGTGGCCGAGTTCGACCTCGGGGGCAAGCTGCTGAAGGCGAACGAGAACTTCCTGCGGACCATGGGCTACGCCGACAACGAGATCATCGGACAGCCGCACAGCATGTTCTGCACCCGGGAGTACGTCACCTCGGACGGCTACCGGGACTTCTGGATGCGGCTGCGCAAGGGTGAGCTGATCGCCGGGCGGTTCCACCGCAAGGGCAAGTTCGGCCGGGACGTCTGGATCCAGGCCAGTTACAACCCGATCCTCGACCTCGACGGCAACCCGCTCCGGGTGGTCAAGTACGCCTACGACGTCACCGGTTTCGTCGGCCTGCAGCACCGGCTGCAGGTGAAGAGCCGGGCGATGAACGAGATCGCCGAGCGGCTCTCGGAGATCACCGCCCAGCTGGCCGCGCGCTGCACCCGCTCGGACATGATCCTCAGCCAGGCCGCCGACGAGGCCTCGCTCGGCACCGGCTCGGCGCCCGCCGCGCTGACCGCGTTCTCGATGATCCAGCGCACCTCCAACCACGTGGCCGAGGTCTCGACCATGCTGGCCGACCTGGCCCGGCAGTCCAACCAGGCCGCCTTCACCATGTCGATCGAGCTGAACCGCGACCACGTGGACCGGGAGAGCCTGGGGGTGATCGTCGAGGAGGTGCGCCGGGTGGCCGACCGCTCCAGCCAGGCCGCCCTGGAGATCACCCGCCTGGTCGAGGACGTGCGGCTGGAGATCAACCAGGGGTTCGAGGCCTCCCGCCGGGGCGAGTCCTCCAGCGGCCGGGTGCGGGGCACCGTCGGCCGGGTCCGGGAGAACGTCAACAGCGCCTCGGAACTGGTCCGCACCCAGCAGGTCCTGGTCTCCGACGTGCTGCGGCTGATCGCCGATCTCGAGGACGAGTCCGGGCCGGCCCCGGACGAGCCGACCGCCGGCGAACCGGACGACGAGCCCGGCGACGAGTTCGAGGTGGAGTTCCGGCCCGAGAAGGCGGAACAGCTGGACTACTGAGCTCTCACTCCGTAGGCCCGGATGAACGCGTGCACCCCGTTCTCCATGCTGATGCGGGCGGTTTCCGGGTCGGTCCGATCCGGTCCGGCGTAGGCCAGCAGCGTGGTGAGGGCGTTGAAGTGGTCGGCGGCCAGGCGGGCGTCCGGAATCTCCAGCAGGCCCTGGCGGGTGAAGTGTTCGAGCCGCTCGGCCAGCCGCTCTTCCGGCACCGAGGTCATCGGGTGGCCGGTCAGCTGCTCCTCCAGCGCGTCGAAGTTGTTGCGCACCAGGCCGATCACGACGGTGTAGGCCGCCGAATCCATGATCGTGACGCCCAGATCCACGGCGAACTGTTTCAGCGCCTGCTCCAGCTGGGGCACGGTCCGGATCTGCGCGTCGTCGGCCAGGTGGGCCTCCAGCGCCCGTTCCAGCGCGACCATCAGCACGTCCCCGCCCGCCTCGACCACGCCGAGCAGTAACCGCTGCTTGTCCCCGTAGTAGTCGTAGACCGTGCGCTTGGAGACCTTCGCCCGGGCGGAGATCGCGTCCATGCTCGTGCGGTCGTAGCCGTCGCGGACGAACAGCTCGCGCGCAGCCTCCAGGATCGCGGCGCGCTTCTCCGGCGAGCCCTCACGAGCGGTTCTCAAGGTCACCGCCGAACCCTACACCGGCCGGTTTACCAACTACACTGCACGGTGTAGTGTCCAAACCCATGACCACCTCACCCCCGGTCGCGGACGCGGCCCCCGAACTCGTCGACGCCCGGCGCCTGCGGATCATCAGCGCCGTGCTGGTGCTCGGGGCGATCACCACGGTGCTGGACACCACGATCGTCAACATCGCCCTCGACCACCTGCGCGCGACCTTCGACGCGAGCGTGGCCGACACCCAGTGGATCGCCACCGGCTACCTGCTCGCCTACGTCTCGGTGATCCCGGTCAGCGGCTGGTTCTCCGAGCGGCTCGGGGCCCGCACCGCCTGGCTGGCCTCGGTGGCGATCTTCCTGATCGGCTCCCTGCTGTGCGGGCTGGCCGGGAACCTGCCGCTGCTGATCGTCTTCCGAGTGCTGCAGGGCATCGGCGGCGGCATGGTGCTGCCGATCACCATCTCGATCCTGACCCGGGCGGCCGGGCGGGAGCGGATCGGCCAGGCGATGATCACCATCGCGTTGCCGGCCCAGCTGGCCCCGATCCTCGGCCCGGTGATCGGCGGCGGACTGCTGGACACGCTGTCCTGGCACTGGCTGTTCTTCGTGAACGTGCCGATCTGCCTGGCCGCCCTGGTCCTCGGCCCGCGCTACCTGCCCGCCGCCCCGGCCCTGCGCGGACACCGCTTCGACGCGCTGGGTTTCGCCCTGCTGACCCCGGGAGTGGCCGCTCTGGCCTACGGCGTGTCCGAGGGCAGCGAGGGTTTCGCCCAGCTCAGCGCCTGGCTGCCGCTGGTGGCCGGAGCCGCCCTGGTCGCCGCGTTCACCGCCCACAGCCTGCGCTCTTCGGGTAACGCGCTGATCGACGTAAGGGTCTTCGCCCGGCGCAGTTTCGGCCTGAGCAGCATCATCACCTTCGCCGGCGGCTTCTCGACGTACGCCGTGATGTTCCTGCTGCCGCTGTTCTATCAGCAGATCCGTGGCGAGAGCGTGCTCCACACCGGCGTGCTGCTGATCCCCCAGGGCGTCGGCTCGATCCTGTTCCTGCTGCTCAGCAGGCGCATCGGGACCCGCGTGGACGGACGCTTCCTGGTCATCGGCGGCACCCTGCTGACCATGGTCGGGATGGTTCCCTTCGCCCTGGCCGACGACTCCGGTGACACCGTTCTGCTGCTCGGCGCCCTGCTGCTGATCGGCACCGGCTTCGGCGCGACCTCGCTCCCCCTGATGACGCTGGCCTTCACCAGCCTCAGCCACGCCGAAGCACCGCGCGGTAGCGCCGCTTTCAGTGTGGTTCAGCGGGTCGGGGCGCCGTTCGGGGTGGCCGTGATCGCGGTGATCCTGCAGACCACGCTGAAGCACACCGCTCCTCTGGCCGCCTTCCAGCACACCTTCTGGTGGGTGTTCGGGTTCAGCGCGATCCCGCTGCTGCTCGCGCTTTTCATCCCCCGAAGCACCAAGTCGTGACGTGCGGCGGGCCCCCTTCTCGCGAAGGGGACCCGCCGGCGTCCCTCATTCAGCTCGTTACCGCCGCCGAGACCTCGACGCCCTCGACGTCGTCCACCATTTCCGGCTTGGAAACCACGGTCCGCCGGTCGATCTGCACCCGGGGCCGGGCCGACGGAACCAGGATCGCCGCCCCGACGGCGACCGCGGCGAGCACCGTCATCAGGATGAACGCGTGGGTGAAGCCGGACTCGGTGGGCACCCCGCTGGGCAGGGTCTTCGCCGAGATCAGCGAGCTGACCACGGCGGTGCCGATCGAGCCGCCGATGGTGCGCAGGTTGGTGTTCATCCCCGACGCGACCCCGGTCTGCTCCGGCGGGACGCCGTTGACCACCAGGTTGACCATCGACGAGAAGGCCAGCCCCATACCGATTCCGGAGACCCCGGCGGCCAGCGAGACCTGCCACCGGCTGTCGTGCAGGAACACCAGCCAGCCGGAGGCCAGGGTGACCAGGCCGGCCCCGGTGACCAGCTGCAGCTTCGAGCTGACCACCCGGCTCAGCGAGCCGCTGACGAAGCCGAGCACGGCCATCCCGACCAGCATCGGCAGCAACAGGAGCCCGGCCCCGGTGACCGAGGAGCCGAAGCCGTACCCGGCCGCGGTCGGGGTCTGCATGAAGATCGGCAGGAAGGCGTAGATGGTGAACATCGCCGCACCGAACAGCAGGGCCACCAGGTTGGTGGTCCAGACCGCGGGCAGGCGCATCATCCGCATGTCGATCAGCGGGCTGGTGGCGCGCAGCTCGACCCACACCCAGGCAGCGAACAGGGCCACGGCCAGGCCCAGCAGACCGATCACCGAGCCCGAGGTCCAGCCCCAGGCATGGCCTTTGGTCACCGGCACGAGCAGCGCGACCAGCCAGCCGGAGAGCAGCACGGCGGCCGGCACATTGAGCCTACCGGGGGTGCGGACCGGCGATTCGGGCACGAAACGCAGTACCAGGAACCAGATCACCGTGGCCGCGGCCGCCGGGATCCAGAACAGCCAGCGCCAGCTCAGGTTCTCGACGACCGGGCCGGCCAGCACGACGCCCGCACCCCCGCCGGTGGCGATCACCGCGGCGATCGCGCCGACCGCGGAAGGGATGCGCTCGGGCGGGAACTCGTCCCGGATGACGGCGAAGGTCAGCGGGAAGACGGCCGCGCCGATCCCCTGCAGGATCCGCCCGATGATCAGGACGGTGACGTTCGGGGCGATCGCGGCGACCGCCGAGCCGATCGCGATCGCGGCCAGGGTGACCAGCAGGGTGCGTTCCTTGCCGGCCATGTCACCCACCCGGCCGAGCAGCGGGGTGGCCACCGAGGCGGTCAGCAGCCAGGCGGTGACCACCCAGGTGACGGTGGTGGAGGAGGTGTGCAGATCGGCCTGGATGGTCGGCAGCACCGGCGTGACCAGGGACTGCAGGAGCGAGATCGACGCGGTCGCGGCGGCCAGCACCGAGAAGATGACCAGCGGCGATGCCTTCGTGGAACGAGGCATGACAGATCCTTCGAAGAAGGTCGGGTGAAGAGCCCCCAGGTCACCCACAGCCGTGTGAGCTAAAGTGGAGGGGTGCCTCCACAGTAGTGGAGGGTTGCCTCCGGATGCAAGGGGATGGGAAATGGCTGAGACCTCCTCAGCGCGGGTCTCGGTACGCCGCCCCCAGCGCGCCGACGCCCGCCGCAACTTCGACGCCCTGCTCGACGCCGCCCGCGAGGTGTTCGCCGACGACGGCGCCAACGCCTCGCTGGAGGAGATCGCCCGGCGGGCCGGCGTGGGCATCGGCACGCTCTACCGCAACTTCCCGACCCGGCAGGACCTGTTCGAGACGGTCTACATCGACGAGGTCGAGGCCCTGGCCCGGGTCGCCGACGACCTGGCCGACGCCGAGCCCTGGGAGGCGCTGACCACCTGGCTGCGCCGATTCGTCGGCTACGCCACCACCAAGCGCGCCATCTACGAGGCGCTGAATCACGACTCGTCGATGTTCCGCTCCTGCCGCGAGGTGCTCTACGGGGCCGGCGAACCCCTCTTGGAACGTGCTCAGGCGGCCGGGCGGGCCCGCGCGGACGTGAGCTTCCAGGACGTACTGCACCTGGTGAACGGGCTCAGCGGCGCCACCTACACCGACGACGAGCAGCGCGAGCGGGTGCTCACCATGGCCCTGGACGGGATCCGTCCGCAGACCTGAGATCCGCAGGCCTGAGAAAGGCGCAGGTCCCTCGTCGGACCTGCGCCTTCAGTTCAGCAGTTCAGCAGTTCAGAGGTTCGCTCAGCTCGCGAGCCAGGCCAGCACGTCGGTGTGCAGGGCGGCGGCGTAGTCGCCGTGGATGCCGTGCGGGGCGCCTTCGTAGATCTTCAGGGTGCCCTGCTTGACCAGTTCGATCGACTTCTTGGCCGCGTCGTCGATCGGGACGATCTGGTCGTCGCTGCCGTGGGCCAGGAAGATCGGCACCTCGAGGGACTTCAGGTCCTCGGTGAAGTCGGTCTCGGAGAACGCCTTCACGCAGTCGTAGGCCGAGGCCAGGTCGGCCGCCATACCCATCCGCCAGAAGTCGTCCTTGGTGCCCTGGGAGACGTCGCGGCCGTGGTTGGCGCCGAAGAACGACTCGGCCAGGTCCTTCCAGAACTGCGAGCGGTCGGCCAGGACGGCGGCCCGGATGCCGTCGAACGCCTCGATCGGCGTGCCCTCGGGGTTGCTGTCGCTCTTCACCATGATCGGGGGGACGGCGCCCGCGGTGACCACCCGGGAGACCCGCTCGCGGCCGTACTGGGCGGCGTAGTGCACGACCTCGCCGCCGCCGGTGGAGTGCCCGAAGACGATGACGTCCTTCAGGTCCAGGGCCTCGACCAGGGCGGCCAGGTCCTTGGCGTAGGTGTCGATGTCGTTGCCGGTGTAGGTCGGCGTGGAGCGGCCGTGACCCCGGCGGTCGTGCGCGATGGCCCGGTACCCGGCGTCGGCGAACACCTTGAGCTCCTGCGCCCAGGCGTCCGAGTTCAGCGGCCAGCCGTGACTGAACACGATCGGCTGACCCGTGCCGTGCTCGACGTAGTAGATCTCAACACCGTCGGGGGTAGTGATGTAGGGCATGAACCTCAGGCCTTCTCAGAGAGGGACGGGACGTGATCACTCTTTCAGCCCTTCCGGTCAGGATGCTTGTTTGAACGTCCGTGAGTCTTGCGCGAGAGTACGGGCGTGCCCGCTGATTCCCTGTCCGAAGCCCTGGCGCTGATCGACGCCCGCTGTGTCCTGGCCCGGGGCATCATGGCGGGCGGTTCGTGGTCGCTCGCCCTGCGCGCCTACGGCCCGCTGATGTTGGTGGCCCCAGCACGAGGTGAATTCTGGCTTTCCATACCGCGAATCGGGCGTCGGGTGCACCTGGCCGAGGGCGATGTCGCGGTGGTGCACGGCGACCTGGCCCAGGTCATGTCCAGCGATCCGGAGCTGGAACCGGTTGACGGGGAGAAGCTTTTCGCAGGTCAGGACCAGGGCACCCTGCACCTGGGAGACCAGCCCGAGGTGGCCCTGATCGGCAGTCACATCACCGTCGACCGCGGGGGCGAGAGCCTGCTGCTGGCCGCCCTGGACCCGATCACCCATATTCGGGCCGATTCTGGGAAGGCCCCGGTGCTGCGCTGGCTGCTGGACCGGCTGCTGGCCGAGATGACCGGGGCCCAGAAGGGCTCGGAGTTCGCCGCCCGGCAGTACTCGGCCCTGCTGTTCGTCGAGGTGCTGCGGATCTACCTGGCCGACGACCCGGCCGCCTCCTCGCCGGGCTGGCTGCGCCTCCTGGCCACCCCCGCGCTGGCCCCGGCGGTCCAGGAGATGCAGGCCGACCCGCAGCGCAACTGGAGCCTGGAGGAACTGGCCCGCACCGTCTCGATGTCCCGCACCACGTTCGCCGAGAAGTTCCGGGAGGCGGCCGGCGTCCCTCCTCTGACCTTTCTGCTGCAGTGGCGGATGCGGGTGGCCGGACGGGCCCTGCGCGAGGAGAACACCACCATCGCCGCCCTTTCGCACTCCCTGGGCTACTCCACCGAGAGCTCGTTCAGCCACGCCTTCAAGCGGATTCACGGGGTCGCGCCCGGGCAGTACCGGGACCGCCACCGGACGGCCTGATCAGCGCTGCTCGACCCGGACCCGTTCCCGGTGAAGCTGTTTCGTCGCGTAGAGCGCCTGGTCGGCCCGGGCCCCGAGGTCTTCCGGGGACTCGCCGGGACGGCGCCCGGCGAAACCCGCGCTGAACCCGACACCCTCGGGACGGGTCCAGCCGGCGCCGAGCCGGTCCACCATCGCCTGCGCCGCTCTCCGGCCGCCGCGGGCGATGACGGCGAACTCGTCACCACCGATCCGGCAGGCCCGGTCCGAGCGCCCGGCCGCGGCACTCAGCGCCGCGGCGAAGGCCTGCAGGACCCGGTCCCCGGCCGGGTGCCCCCGGGTGTCGTTGACCACCTTGAAGTCGTTCAGGTCGAACAGCACCAGGACGGCGTCGTCGGCCAGGTCCGCCAGGGCCTGCTCGAAGGCCCGCCGGTTCCCGATCCCGGTGAGCGGGTCGGTGGTCGCCGCCCGGTCCAGTTCCTCGACCTGCCGGACCCGCATCAGCACCGGCCCGGCCTGGAGCGACAGCAGCTCCAGGACCTGGCTGTCGAACGGGTCCAGCTGGGTCACCGGCTTGGTCCAGGCGATCACCAGCACCCCGGCCAGCTGGTCGGCGGCCTCGACCGGGAGGAGCAGGACCGAGGCCCACGGCTCCGGGTTCCCGACGAACAGCGACCGCCGGCTGCGCAGGACCTCCCCCAGGCTTGAGTGCAGAGCGGAGTCCAGCGCGCCGTCACCGGTCGCCGGGGCCCGGAGCCCGGCCCCGCCCCGAGCGGTCAGGGCCGGAACGCTGGTACTGCCCGGCCGGTCGGCCACCAGGGTCACCACCCCGTCGGCGGCCAGCAGTTCCAGCGCCAGCTCGCTGACCAGCCGGGCGGCCTCGGCCTCGGTCTGCGCGGAGAGCAGCGGCCGGACCCCGGCGTGCAGGTGTTCCAGCCGGATCCGCTGCCGGTGCTGGGTCGCCAGCGCAGCCGCGATGAACTCCCCGATCAGCGCCGCGAACAGGATCGTCCCGGTGATCTCGACCAGACCGTCCCGCTGCAGGCCGAACCCGGCGACCCCGGCCAGCAGGACCAGGCTCACCCCGGCGACCTGGGCGGTCTGCCCGGGTCGCAGCACCAGACCGGCATACCCCAGGGCCAGCAGGTAGATCGCCTGATAGTGGCCGAGCATGTCGGACGAACCGGCCCCCACCGTGGTGAAGAAGGCGCTCGGCAGCACCGGCCAGATCAGCAGCGAATCCGGGAACCGGCGCCAGGGCAGCGCCATCAGCACCAGCGCCAGGACGGCCACCGCCACCGCGAAGACGATCTGCGAGACCGGGGGGTCGGGGGTCTGCCAGACGATCAGCCCGCCGTAGACGGCGCCCCCGAGGTAGAGGCAGCCCCCGATCCGGCCCTTGCGCTGACGCTGCGAATCCGGATCCAGGCCCGCGGCGAACCAGGTCCGGAGCCGGGCCCGAGGGTCGCGGAGATCATGGCTCACCTGCTCCTGTCGGCCCGGACACCGAACATTCAAGGCTGAACGTTCAAGTAGGCCCGGCGCTGCTCCGGCGGGTGCTTCTCCACCGCGTACCGCAGCATGGTCCGCGGCATCCGGTGGGCGTGGACGTCCAGGAAGCGGTCCAGCGCGGCCCGGTCCCGCCGGCCCACCTCGCGCAGCATCCAGCCGGACGCCTTGTGGGCCTCCCCCGGATCCCCGGCCGCCCGGACCGCCGCGACCAGTTCGGCGCTCAGCTTCGTCCCCATGCGATCAGCTTGGCCCTCGCCCCGGGATCCGAGGCAGAATTCCACCCATGGGCACAGAGGAATGGACCGCGGACGTCCTCGGCGAGGGGTATGAGCAGGCCACCCTGAAGCTGGGCCCGGATCCGGACGGCGAGGGCGACGTGGCCGCGGTGGCGGTTCGCCGCAAACCCCGGGCCGAGGAGCAGGTGCGGGGGGTCGCGCTCTACCTGCACGGGTTCTCCGACTACTTCTTCCAGACCCAGCTGGCCGACTTCTTCGCCGCCCACGGCTTCGCCTTCTACGCCCTCGACCTGCGCAAGTGCGGACGGGCGCGGCGGCCGGGGCAGACCGCGCACTTCGCCAGTGACCTGAGTCAGTACGACGTGGAGCTGGACCGGACGCTGGCGCTGATCGCGGCCGATCATCCGGGTCTGCCGGTCACCCTGGTGGCTCATTCCACCGGCGGCCTGATTGCCCCGCTCTATCTGGACCGCAAGCGTCGTGCCGGGGTAAAGACGCCGGTCGCGGGGGTAGTGCTGAACAGCCCTTGGTTCGACCTACAGGGCAAGCCGTTGCTGCGGGGTCCGGGCACCTGGATGCTGCGAGGGCTCGGCCGGATCGCACCGCTCCGGGTGTTCAAGCTGGCGCCCAGCATCTACGGCCAGACGCTGCACATCAGCGGAACCGGCGAGTGGGAGTTCGACCTTGTCCTGAAGCCGCTGGAGGGCTTCCCGGTCACTGCCGGCTGGATGAACGCCGTGCGCCGGGGGCACGCCCAGCTGCACCGAGGTCTCGACATCGGGGTGCCGTCGTTGGTGCTGCGCTCGGACAAGACCGTCTTCGACCCCGGCCCGGGCGCCGATCCGGACCGCCGCGACGAGGTGCTGGACGTGCACCAGATCGCCCGCTGGGCGGGATGTCTGGGCAACGAGGTGTCGGTCGTTCCGATCCCGGACGCCCGCCACGACGTGTTCCTGTCGCTGCCCGAGGTCCGGGAGCGGGCGTACGAGGTGCTGGACGGATGGCTGGAGCAGCACCGGGCGGCGCTGCTGAACCAGCTATGAGCCCAGCGCAGAGATGAGATTGGCCAGTACCCCGGCCAGGGACGCATCGTTCAGCGCCTTCTGCTGCACCCGGAACCGCCAGTGCCCCCGGGGAGAGAGCTCCAGGGCGAGTTCGGCCTCGAGGGCGAGCACGATCAGCACTCCCAGGTCGAGGGCCGGGGCGCGGGAGAGGTCGGCGAGCGGGCTGCGGGCCTGGACGATCGCGACCGAGACGGCCGGCTCCCGGCCCGGCTCCTCGCTGAGTAGGTAGAGCAGGGTCTCGCGGGCCAGGTTTCCGCCGGAGACCGGTCCGGGGTGCTCGGCCAGGGGAAGGACGCCGGTCCCGGTCTCGGTATGGACGCTCGGGTCCGGCCGGTCGAGGACGATCGGCTCCCGGGCGGCCTCGGTCAGGCGGGCGGCCAGGTCGCGGGAGGCCTGCGGATCGGGCAGGCGGTGCCGCCGTTCCAGCACCAGCCGTAGCACCGCGACCGCCTCGAGATCGTTCAGGCCCAGCACCCGGGCCTGAACGGTGGCCTCCGCGGCCGGCTTCGGGTCGATCACCTGACGGGCATCGGGAGCTTCCCCCGAACTCTTGAGTTTGATCATCTTCCGCATCCGGAGTTCGTTCCTGTGACTCTGCTGTGCGTCTGATCCACTCGATTTTCTGCCGGGGGGCCGAAAATGATCAAAAGCTGGCGCCTACTGGGGATTCCGGTGCTCGTCGCCGGGTGTCTCCTCACCGCACCGTTCACCGCGCGGGCGGCCGCTCCTTCGGGAGCCGCCGATCCGGGCAAGCCGACCTTGTCGGAAAAGGTTCCGTTCCAGTACATCCCCGAGGACCAGAAGGCCCGGATGGCCGCGCAGGCCCCCCTGGTGGCCGCGGCCCAGCGCCTCCGGGACGCGATCGAGGCCGGAGACCACGAGGGGTACACCGGAATCACCCTGACCGAGCACGGGGTCAGCGTCTACTGGAAGGGCAAGGCCCCGTCCGACGTCCGCAAGCTGGTCCGCACCGAGAAGGTCGCCGAGCTGCGGACCGCCCGGTACTCCTTCACCGAGCTGAAGGCGGCCGAGCAGGAGGCCCTGGCCTACATCGCCAAGACCGACGGTCCGGTGTTCGGCGTCCGGGTGCCGGCCGACGGCAGCGGGGTGGTCGCGCAGTCCTCGACCCCGCTGCCCAGCGCCAAGGCGACCGCGTTCCGGGCCAAGGCACTGAGCCGGTCAGACGTCGGGCTGAGCCTGGAGGTTGCGCCCGCGCCGCGACCGCAGGGCCGGGTGGACGATTACGCGCCCTACTACGGCGGGGGTCGGATCACGAACCCGGACGGCAGCGGGTGCTCCAGCGGCTTCGCCGTCACCCGGAACAACACCCAGTACCTGCTCACCGCCGGGCACTGCGGCTGGCCGGGCGGCACCTTCAACAACGGCAACAACACCCGCACGGTCGGGGTGGGCGACAGCGAGAACGTCTCCCACGACATCCTGCTGATCCGGGCCGGGGCGTCGGGCCGGATCTTCGACGGCGGCGGCCTGAAGCTGTTCGAGGACCGGTCGCAGTTCACCAAGGCGGTCAGCGGCTGGAACGACGCCTTCCCGAACGAGTGGGTCTGCCAGTCCGGGATGACCAGCGGGGCGCAGTGCAACATCCAGAACTCGAGCGACTTCTCGTACAGCTACTCGTTCGGCGGGGAGACCTACACCGACCTGGTCGCGGCCTACTCCCGCGGCGGCATCGGCTCCCGTCCGGGTGACAGCGGCGGCCCGGTGTTCACCCTGGACGGCGAGAAGGTGACGGCCAAGGGGACGATCTCGGGCGGCAGCTCGTACTACCCGATCAAGATCTCCTACAACGGCAAGTGCCTGGACGCCGACGCCAACGCCCTGAACCGCAACGGCACCCGGATCCAGCTCTGGGACTGCAACAACACCATGCAGCAGAACTTCGTGTTCACCAACGACGGCTCGATCCGCTCGGCCACCAACCAGGCCTACTGTCTGGACGCCGACCTCGGCACGATCGCCAACAACGGCACGAACATCCAGCTCTGGCAGTGCAACGGCTCGAACCAGCAGAAGTGGAAGTTCAACGGCTCGGTGGCGGGCCCGATCCGCTCGGCCTACAACAACCGGTGCCTGGACGCGGACCTGAACCGGATCAACCTGAACGGGGCGAAGGTTCAGCTCTGGGACTGCAACGCCTCGGGCCAGCAGAACTGGGGCCCACAGACCCGGGTGCTGTACCAGGACTTCCGGACGGCGAACCGGGACTTCGGTATCGGGGTGATTACCCAGTGAGATGAGCCGTGGCGACGGGGTGGTCCGGGGGTGACCCGGACTGCCCCGTTCGTGTGAACAGTTGCACAGCGGTGGCCAAAAGGCACATCAAGCGCACGGCAAACTGATAGAAGTTTCGCAGATCGGTAGACCCGATTTAGCCTACTTCCTATCCGTAAGGTCGTGACTACAGCGCCGCGCGTCCAGTCCCTCGAAACACCCCCCGCCGTCGATCGGCCGAAGCCGCACGCGGCCTTCCGGGGTGACATCCAGGGCCTGCGCGCCGTAGCCGTTGTCGTTGTTCTGATCTATCACACGGGCCTGGGCCCCTCCGGGGGCTTCATCGGGGTGGACGTCTTCTTCGTCCTCTCCGGCTTCCTGATCACCGGCCTGCTGGTCCGCGAGCACGACAAGACCGGCCGGATCTCACTGCCGAAGTTCTGGGCCCGCCGGCTGCGGCGGCTGCTGCCGGCCAGTGCCCTGGTGGTGCTGTTCACCCTGGTCGCCTCGCACGCCTATCTGCCCGCCTCGCGCTGGCAGAGCATCGGGCAGGACGCGGTGGCGGCGGCCGGCTACTTCCTGAACTGGCGGCTGGCCGCGGAGTCGGTCGACTACCTGTCCGAGGGCACGTTCGCCAGCCCGCTGCAGCACTTCTGGTCGCTGGCCATCGAGGAGCAGTTCTACGTCGTCTGGCCGCTGCTGATCAGCCTGGTGCTGATGGCCCGCAGCCGGAAGGTCGCGGTCGCGGTGATCGGCGCGGTGATCGCCGGATCCCTGACCCTGGCCCTGCTCACCTACAGCCCGCAGACCTACTTCACCACCGACACCCGGGTCTGGGAGCTGGCCGCCGGCGCGCTCTGCGCGGTGGCGTTCGCCAGCCGCCCGCTGGACCCGGCCGGGCCCGGCCTCGAGGCCCGCCTCGCCCCGGTGCTGGGCTGGACCGGCCTGGGCCTGATCATCATCGCGCTGTTCGTGGTGAAGCCGGAGACGATGTGGCCCGGCCCGATGACCGTGCTGGTGGTGGCGGGCACGATGCTGGTGCTGCGCTACGGCGAGGCCCGCCACGGGGTGCGGCTGGTGCTGGCACTGCCCCCGATGCGCTGGCTCGGCGACATCTCCTACTCGCTCTACCTGTGGCACTGGCCGCTGGTGGTGATCGCCGAGGTCGACGGCACCCTGACCAAGACCGAGGGCTGGTCGATCGTCGGGATCAGCATCGTCCTGGCCGCGCTGACCTACTACCTGGTGGAGGGACCGGCCCGGAAGGCCCGGTTCTGGGCGCCCTCCCCGCTGGGCATCGCCGGTGGCCTGACCCTGGCCCTGATCGTCGCGGGCTCGGGCACCTACCTGGCCCACGCCCGGTCGGTCGACGACCCGGCCAAGGCTCCGGGCGCGGCGTCCAAGATCATGGTGCAGAAGGAGGCCACCGCCCTGGCCCCCCGGCCGGAGCAGGCCAAGGACGACAGCGGCGAGATCTACGCCCGCGGCTGCCCGGACAACTACACCGAGACCGTCGTGCGTCCCTGCGTCTTCGACTACCGCACCAGCCCGGACGGCCCGACCGTGGTCGGAGTCGGCGACTCGAAGATGGGCCAGTGGATCCCGGCGCTGCAGAAGCTCGCCGAGCAACGGCACTGGCAGCTGATCTCGATCACCAAGGCGGGCTGCCCGTTCTCCGACATCAAGCGGATGAACGGCGCGGTCGAGTACACCACCTGCCAGGTCTGGAACCAGGCGGTGATCGCCAAGATCCGCGAGCTGAGGCCGACCCTGCTGGTCACCACGCAGCTGGAGTTCTACCAGACCATCCAGAACGGCACCCCGGTCACCGACCGCACGGTGAACCACGACGAGCTGGTCCGCGGTCTGAGCGCCCGGCTGAGCGAGATGAAGCAGATGGGCCAGGCGGTGGTGACCATCACCGAGACCCCCCGGATGCGGGTCGACATGGCCGACTGCGTCAGCCTGCACCTGAAGGACCTGGCCTTCTGCTCCCGGGCCCGCAAGGCCGCCCTGCACGGCCTGGTCGTCCCGTCGGCGGCCAAGGCCTCGGACACCCCGACGGTCGACCTGAACAACCGGCTGTGCACGGTGGACCGCTGCCCGGCGGTGATCGGCAACGTGCTGATCTACCGGGACGACCACCACCTCACCCAGACCTACTCCCGCACGCTGGCGCCGTTCCTCGAGGACAAGCTCGGCCTGAAGCTGTCGCCCACGCTGGACCAGGCCCTCGGAATCCCGGTCCCGGCCGGGGCCCAGCCGACGCCGAAGGCCTCCCCCAAGGTCAAGAAGAAGCACCACCAGGTGGGCAAGAAGAAGCACAAGAAGAAGAAAAAGCAGGCTCACCCCTCGCCGAGCGCCACCCCCTGAGCCCGGTTGGTGGTCGAGGGGCAGCCGAGCACCCCCAGGCCGACGGCGGCGGCCAGCGCCACCATCTGAATGATCCCGGCCGGACGACGAGCGGACATCGCGACCTCCTCGGTCCACCGGCCGGTCCGACCGGCCGATACCGGCGTGATCGGGACCGGCCGGAGTCGCGTTACCGCCGGGCTAGGCCGAACGGGGGGTCAGCAGACAGAATTCGTGCCCGTCCGGATCGGCCAGCACCACCCAGTCCACGTCCCGCTGTCCGACGTCCACCCGGGTCGCGCCCAGCCCGATCAGCCGCTCGACCTCGGCCTGCTGGTCCTCACCGGGCGGCGGGGCGAGGTCGAAGTGCAGCCGCTCCTTGCCCGCCTTGGCCTGCAGCGGCGGCCCGCCCCAGGTGATCTTGGGTCCGCCCTGCGGTGAACGGATCGCGGTCTCCTGGTCCTGGTCCCAGACCAGCGGCCAGTCCAGCGCGCGGCTCCAGAAGTAGCCCGTGGCCTGCGAGCCGTCCCCGGCCAGGGCTCCGATCAGCCCGCACTCGGACAGGAAGTTGTTGCCCGGCTCGATCACGTCGAACTCGTTGCCGTCCGGATCGGCGAGCACCACGTGCTCCACCTGCCCCTGGCCGATGTCGAGGTGCCGGCCGCCCAGCTCCAGCGCCCGGGCCACCAGATCCCGCTGTTCCTGGGGAGACCGGCTGGTCAGGTCGAAATGCATCTGGTTCGGGCCCCTTTTGGGCTCGGCGGACGGCACGAACCTCAGGTGGAACCCGGCTCCGTCCCCCGGATCCCCGCGCCGGCCCCAGCCGTTGGACAGCAGGGTGACCCCGCCGCCCGGCTCCTCGACCGCGTCCCGGCCCAGGAAGGCGGCCCAGAACCGGCCGAGGCGCCGGGCGTCATGGGCGTCGAAAGTGAGCGCGACCAGCTGAGCAGTCATCCGCGGAGCTCCGATCCGGGGCAGGACGTCCTGACCGGTGACGCTAAACACCGCCGTCGGCCGGACGCAACAGATTTAGCGGCCGCCGGCCGGTTAATCGGTTGCCCTCACCGCCGGACCCTGCCCATCCTGGTCCACGGACATTCCCGCGACCTAGGAGACCCGAGCATGCGCACAGCTTCCACGCCCCGAGTCCTCATTGGATCGATCGTGGAGTTGTCCCATGCCCTCGCGCCTCAGCTCACTCACCCTGGGCGTCGTCGCCCATGTTGACGCCGGCAAGACCAGCCTGACCGAACGGCTGCTGTTCGCAACCGGCGCGTCCACCTCCCTGGGAAGCGTGGACGCCGGTACCACCCGGACCGACTCGATGGATCTCGAGCGCCGCCGGGGCATCACGATCCGCGCTGCGATCACCGGTTTCGCCCTGCACGACCGTACCGTCACGCTGGTCGACACCCCGGGTCACCCGGACTTCATCGCCGAGGTGGAGCGGTCGATCGGGGTACTCGACGCGGCCGTGCTGGTGGTGTCCGCGGTCGAGGGTGTGCAGTCGCAGACCGTGCAGATCTGGCGGGCCCTCAGCCGGGCCGGCCTGCCGACGCTGATCTTCGTGAACAAGGTCGACCGGGCCGGGGCCGATACCGCCGAGGTGATGCGGCAACTCGGCGATCACCTCACCTCCGCGCTGGTCCCCCTCACCCTGGTCAAGAACGAGGGAACGGCCTCCGCAGCGGTGTTCGGCCTGCCCCCGGAGGAGATCTCCGCCCACGTGGCGGCCGTGGACGAGGAGGCCCTGGAGATCTGGGCCCTCTCCCCCGAGAAAGACCTCCTGTGGCCGAAGGTCGGCCGGGCGCAGGTGACTCCGGTGGTGTTCGGATCGGCCCTGACCGGGGCGGGCGTCGATCCCCTGCTGGCCGCCCTGGAGCAGTTCCCGGCGGCGCCGGACAATGATCAGGACGAAGCAGCGGCAACGGTTTTCGCGATCGACCGGGACCCGAACGGGCAGCGCCGCACCTGGTTGCGGATGTGGAGCGGAACCATCGCCCAGCGCAGCCGTCTGGTTCTCAGCCGACGCCGACCCCAGCTGGTGACCGGGCTGTGGGTCAGCCGCGCCGACGGGCTACGCCCGACGCCCGAGATCCGGGCCGGTCAGGTGGGTGCCGTGGTGGGCCTGGGTGGCAGTCGAATTGGGGACGTCGTCGGGCGCGGATCGGCGCGGCCCGCCCAGCACTTTCCGCCCGCGACCGTGCGCGCCTTGGTCCAGCCGGTGCAGATCACGGAGCGGACCAAGGCTTTTCAGGCTCTGCAGGAGCTCGCCGAGGAGGACCCGCTGATCAACCTGGAGCTGAGCGACGCCGATCAGGAGGCCGTGGTCAGTCTCTACGGCGAGGTCCAGCAGGAGGTGATCGCAGCCGTCCTGGCCGAACGCTTCGGGGTGGAGGTCAGCTTCGCCGAACAGTCGGTCCTCTGTGTCGAACGGGTGCGGGGAACCGGCGAGGCGGTGGAGCGGATCCGGGAGAACGACAACCCGTATCTGGCCGGCCTGGGGCTACGGATCGAGGCCACGGCCGAGAACAGCGGCGTGACCTTCTCCTCCGGCATCGAGCCCGGTCGGCTTCCGACCGCGTTCATCGCCGCCACCGAGGAGGGTGTGCGTAAGGCGTTGCGGGCCGGACGGTTCGGTTGGGAGGTGGCCGACTTCCGGGTGACGATGACCTCCTCGCAGTACCAGCCGCGGCAGAGCCACGCCCACGGAACGTTCAGCAAGGCAATGTCCACCGTGGCCAACGACTTTCGTCACCTGGCCCCGAGCGTCCTGCATACCGCCCTGACCCGGGCCGGTACCTACGTCTGCCATCCGGTCGACCGGTTCGAGCTGGAGGTACCCGAATCCTCGCTTCCCGCCGTCATCGCCGCGCTGGGACGGCTGGGCGCTCAGGTGGACGGCTCCGAGACCAGGGCCGGCCGGATCGTCCTCACCGGAGTGCTGCAATCGGCCCGGGTGCAGCCGTTCAGCCGCGGACTCGCCGATCTCACCTCTGGGCACGGCATTCTCAGCACCCGGTTCGAGCGCTACGAGCCGGACCGATCGGCCGCCTCACCCACCCGCAAGCGGCGTGGCCCCGACCCGGCCGACCGCCTCACCTGGTTCCGGGCCCACCCGCGCTGAAACGGTGCGGGCCAGTTCACGGAGGGCTCGCTGGGTGGGTGAGCCCTCGTCCGCGGTGATGAACACGACCTGCTGATCGTCTTCGGGGACCGCGAGCACGTCGCAGTTCAGCCGCAGTCGGCCGAGTTCCGGATGCTCTGGGCGCTTGACCTGATGTGCCGGCAGTCGCACGGGGTTCGCTTCCCACAGGTCGCGGAACTCGTCGCTGTCGGTGCGCAGGTCGCCCAGAAGATCCGCCAGTCGCGGATCGTGCGGGTAACGGACCGAGGCGCCCCGCAGCCGGGTAACCACGATCTCGGCGAACTCCGGGGCCGTACCCGCGTGGGGTCCTTCCGGGGTCAAGAACCGGCGGCGGGCGAGGTTACGGCCCTGCTGCGGCCCCAGCAGCGCTTCTGCCAGCGGATTCCAGGCCACCACGTCGTAGTTGGCGGCAGTCACCACGGCGGCGGTGTCGGGCAGACGGCAGATCAGTTCACGGACGTACGGACGCACGGTGCGAGTAGGTCCGGCCGGTGCGGTGGGGACGGTGTCGGCGAGGCGGAACAAGTAGATGCGTTCGGCGGGGGTCAGGCGCAGAGCGGTGCTCATCGCATCGAGAATCCCGGGAGAAGGGTGCGGTCCGCGGGCCTGCTCCAGACGGGCGTAGTACTCCACCGACATCCCGGCCAAGTCGGCGACTTCCTCCCTACGCAGTCCCGGGGTACGCCGACGGGTGCCGGCCGGGAGGCCCAGGTCGGCCGGGCGCAGCAGTTCCCGCCGGTCCCGCAGGAACCGGGCCAGTTCTCGCTGGGGCATCCGCGATCAGCTCCTTCCGTCGGGACCAACGTAGGCCGAGGCGCGTCCCATTCCTCAGCCGGGCATCGGTTGTACCTGGCTGAGCCGCGGCCGAAGGAGCAGCGTGGGACCCATGCAGAAGACGATTGCGCTGGTCACCGGCGCGAACAAGGGCATCGGCAAGGAAATCGCGCGACAGTTGCTGGAGGCTGGTCAGACCGTCTTCATCGGCTCCCGGGACGCCGAACGGGGTAAGCGGGCCGTCGCCGAGCTCGGTGGGGACAGCCGTCTCCTGGTGCTCGACGTGACCGACGAGCAGAGCATCGCCCGGGCCGCGGCCGAGGTGGAGGCTCTGGACATCCTGGTCAACAACGCCGGGATCATGACCGACGGGGCCACCGGGCCGGAGGCCCAGCTGGACGACTTCCGCCGGACTTACGAGACCAATGTGTTCGGGGTCGTCGCGGTGACGAACGCCTTCCTCCCCGCCCTCCGCCGATCATCTGCTCCGCGGATCGTGAACATCTCCAGCGGAACCGCTTCCCTGGGCGCCAGCACCGATGAGGATGTTCGTGCCGCCGCCTCCGGGGCGCCCGCCATGCACTCCCCCGGCGGCATCACCTACCGCTCCTCCAAGGCCGCCCTCAACATGATCACTGCCCTGTATGCGCAGGCCCTGCCCGAATTCCGGGTGAACGCGCTGGCCCCCGGGATCCGCGCCACCGACCTCAACGACCGCGCCCGCACCCTGGGCCAGGACCCCGCCGAGGGTGCGGCCGGAGCCGTGCGCCTCGCCCTGCTCCCCGAAGACGGCCCCACCGGAGCCTTCTTCAGCTTCGACGGCACCTCCATGCCCTGGTGATCCCGGCGGCCGACCCCATCCGTCCCTCATACAACATTCGCACCTTCTGTAACAATGGCCCCGCCCTGAACTGAACCACCCCTCGCTTGGGAGCGGAAGCCGTGGAAACCCCCAGCAACCCGACGCCGCAGCCGTCGGCGGGTCGGCCGGACGAGATCGTCTCGTCCGACAGCAGCCCGACGGTGCGGACCCGACGATCCGGTTTACGAGGGGTCAGCAGCACGGTGTGGTCGGTTCTGGCGGTGGTGGTCGTGCTGGTCGGCGGGGTCACCTTCATCCACTGGTCGAACCGTTCCGAAGAGCCACCGGTCCAGGACTCCTCGCTGTCCGGGTTCCGGATGACCCTTCCCGAGCCCGCGTCCTCGACCGAGCGGGCCACCGACCGGCCGACCACCCACCCCGGAAAATCCCCGTTTCCGAGCAAGAGCAAGAAGGACACCGAGGGAACCGGGGACGCTTCTCCTCCTCCCAGCACCCGCTCGGGAGCTGGTTCGGGCGGGCACTCCGGCGCGCCGGCCCAGACCAACCCGGCCACCACCACCGCGGAGAGCAGCAGCACGGCGCCGGCGGACGTTCCGGTCACCGACGCCGGCCCGGACGTCGCCGACCCGTCCGTGAACTTGGCCGCGTCGGGATCGATGCAGGCCAGCAGCCAACTGCTGGGCCATTCCGCGTCCAGCGCCATCGACGGCAGCCAGGACACCTACTGGGAGAGCCTGGCCGGCTTCCCCCAGACGCTGACCCTCGACCTGGGCAAGCTCACGACGGTTGGGCGGCTGACCATGGCGCTACCCCAGGGCGGACTCTGGGGCCGGCGCACTCAGGTGATCGCGGTTCAAGGCAGTTCCGACGGCAGTGACTTCCATCAACTCAGCGGGGCGCAGAGCTACCGGTTCGGCGGGCGCCACGGCTCGGGCGACGCCGGGGTCGGCTTTGCCCGGTCGGAAATCCGTTACCTGAGGCTGACTTTCACCGAGAACAGCGGCTGGCCGGCCGCGCAGCTCGGGCAACTGGCCGCCTACTCCTCCTAGGAGATCAGTTCGGGCACCGCTCCTGCGGATAGCTGCACAGGACGATGGTCACCGGGATGGTGACGGACCTGGTTTTCGGACCGGAGGCGTATTCGACCACCAGATTCTGACCACGGGCGACGCCGGGAGCATCGGCCACGAAGTCGGCGGCGAACTCGCTGACCGCGTCGTCCTCGTCGCATTGCGAGGTCACGGTGTGATCGTTCGGGTCGAAGCCCTCGGCCATGATGCTCTGCAGGGAGCCGCCCAGCGCGGGAGTACCGATGCTGCGCACCGCGAATCGCTCGATCCGCAGGTGCTCCGCCTGATCGAAATGGGCTCCGGTGAGTTCGGCCGAGGCGGCGCCGGAGACGCACAGCGTCATCGCCCCGAACGAGACCAGATGCCCGGGCCGCAGGTCGCTCTGGCCCATGCCGAACGCCCCGGATCGTCCCCGGACTCGGACCACTGCACCACCACATCGCGGGGGCCGGGCCCGCCGCAGCCGCAGAGCAGCACGGCCAGGGAAACCACGACCGCCCGCCACCGCCCCATCATGAACCCCCTGACTCAGGGTACGCGCGCGCCGCTATTTCCGTTTCTTCGCGCTCATCTGCGGCGCCTTGGCCCAGCCGTCGTCCGTCGAGCCGCAGATCCAGGACTTCTTGGTGATCGCGAAACCCTCCTTGGTGCTGGTCGCCCAGCCGGACTGGGCGGCCACGTTGAGATAGGGCAACGCCACCCCGGCCTTGTAGGTGACGTTGCGGCCCTTGCTCTTCCAGATCGTCGCGTTGCCGTCGTACGCGGCGCAGGTGGCGAAGTCGACGTGCTTGGTCTTGGTGAAGTCCCCGCTGGGCAGCAGTGCGCTGAAACTGACCGGCCGCCGGTGGGTGCTCGCCCAGCACAGGTTCTTGTAGTCGCGGTAGTTCACCCGGTTCTTGGTCTCCACGTCGACCAGGCCGGACACCGTGGCCCCGGCGTCGGTGGAGATGGTCGCCGAGCCGGCCGCGTTCCAGTCGTCACCCCGGCCGGTGGCGATGCCGAGCGTGTGCGAACTGCCGACATTGAAGTCGACCATCCCCTTGGCCCCCGACCAGCCGTAGACCCGGCCGAAGTGCTCGAGCCGGTTCTTCACGGCGCCGGCCACGTAAGTGACACAGACGTCCTTCATTTCCGCCGTTGCCATCTGCGCCAAAGCGCGGTTGCTGCGCGGGGAAACGGCCAGCGGAGGTTGCTGCCCGTCGCTCGAGGCGACCACGTGCGCGCCGAGATCCAGCGTGACGCTCTGGACCCGCGTCGATCCCCCGCTCTCGGCGACCGCCGTCGTCCATCCTTGAGTATTGCCCCTGGAACTGGCCCGGACGACGCTGGTCGACCAGTCCGCCTGACCCGTCGCGTCGGCCACCGTGATTTCCAGATCGACCTGCCCAGCGCGTCCCCGATAGAGAACCGGAAGCGTGGACGGGTCGAGAGAGACGCTGAAAGTACCGTTGACAGAGGTCTTTTCGTGCTGAATGACGCGCGTCGCCACCCGGTCACCGGTCTTCTGCGCGGCCAGCACACTCGCCTTGGGCCAGACCGTGACCAGCACGTCGCCCTCGGAGACGGGCCGGCCGTCGCGCAGCAGCCGGCCGGTGACCGCGGTGATTGAGGACGCCGGAGCCGCCTGGGCGGCCGGCAACCCCGGTACGGTGGTGGCCACTGTGCCGAGCGCGAGGACGAAAGCCGTTGCAAGCCTGTGCACGGAGAAGAACGCTAACCGATTTGTACCATTTGAACCTAGTTGATCACGCATCGTGGCCCCTTGGGGCAGACTGGGCCCGGCTCAGACCGCACGATCGATTCGGCGAACGAGGAGCAGCATTGGTCGACACCGGAACCCGCCTGGCCGTCCTCATCGACGCCGACAACGCCCAGCCCGGGTTGCTCGAAGCGCTGCTGGCGGAGGTCGCGGCCTACGGCACCGCACACGTCAAGCGGGCCTACGGCGACTGGACCGGCACCAACCTGAAGGGCTGGAAGGAGCACCTGCTGGCCTACTCGATCCAGCCGATCCAGCAGTTCGCGTACACCACCGGCAAGAACGCGACCGACGCGGCGATGGTGATCGACGCGATGGACCTGCTCTACACCGCCCGCTTCGACGGCTTCTGCCTGGTCTCCAGCGACAGCGACTTCACCCGCCTGGCCTCCCGGCTGCGCGAGTCCGGAGTCACCGTCTACGGTTTCGGCGAGAAGAAGACGCCCAAGCCGTTCGTGGCGGCCTGCGACAAGTTCATCTACGTCGACAACCTGACCAAGCCGGAGGACCCGGCGCCCCCGAGCACCCCGGCCCCGGCCGACACCACCGTGCCCGGACGGGTGCTGAAGAGCGACTCGGCGCTGATCAACCGGCTGCGCAACGCGGTCGACGCGGCCTCCGACGACGACGGCTGGGCGCTGCTGGGCAGTGTCGGGAACATCCTGACCAAGCAGTCGCCGGACTTCGACCCGCGCTCCTACGGCTACCCCAAGCTCCGGCCGCTCCTGGCCGCCATCGACCTGTTCGAGATCCGCCGGCACAGTCCCGGGCCCGGTAAGTCGGACGTCGTCCAGGTCCGGGACAAGCGCGGGGACCAGGCCCGCAAGTAGCTCAGGCCAGGAAGTAGATCGCTGCGGCGGCGATCGCCGCGAGCAGCAGCACCAGCACGGTGCCGATCCGGACGACCTGCCGGGTGGCCTGGGCCCGGGCCACCTGCACCCGTCGCTCGGTCACCTTCTGCTGCCGGATCTCCCGGCTCGCCCGCCCACTGACCATGACCGTCCTCCGTCCCACGCCGATATCGGCAGAGACGGTAGAAAACGTACCTGGCAAGAATCCGGGCGCCGGATGTGAACCAGCTTTGTGAACCGGGCTCCTCAGACGCAGGGGATGGCGGCGACCATCAGCGAGCCGCCGCGGGAGAGCGCCGAGAACATGATGTCGCCACCCAGCGCCCGGACCCGGTCGAGCATGCCCGGCAGCTCGGCCCCCAGCCGCAGCTGGGCCGGATACTCGGCGTCGTCCTCGATCTCGATGGTCAGCACCCCGTCGGCCTCGTGCCCGCGGATCTCCACCCGCACCCGTCCGTCGGTGACCGGTTCCGCGACGTCCAGCACCGCGCAGATCAGCGCGTAGGCGGTCTCCTCGGTGGCCGCGGGGTACCGGTCCGACGGCAGGCGCACGTCCACCGGCACCGGCTGACGCTGGGCCACCGCCTCGATCGCGGCCCCCAGCCCGGCCTGGCTGAGCACCGCCGGGTGGATGCCCCGGGCCAGGTCCCGCAGCTCGTCCAGGGCCAGCGAGATCTCCCGGCTGATGTTGCGCAGGTGCTGCCGGGCCCGGTCGGAGAGGTTCGGCGAGTCCGAGGCGGCCAGGAACAGCTTCAGCGCCAGCAGCCGCTGCTGGGCCCCGTCGTGCAGATCCCGCTCCACCCGGCGGCGTTCGGCGGTGCCGGCCTGGACCGCCTGCATCCGCACCGCCCGGACCTGGCCCAGCCGGGCCAGCACGACCGCCTGCAGCTGGGCGTTCTCCAGGGCCAGGCCGCTGGCCGCGACCGCGTTGGTGACCACGTTGCGGTGTCGCCGCAGCGCCGGGTCGGTGTCGATGACGGCCAGCGCGGTCCCGGTGGCCGAGGCCACCGGGAGCAGCAACCGGCGCTCGTCCGGTTCGGCGTTCGGATCGCCGGTGATGTCGACGTAGGTGTTCAGCTCCGGTGCCCAGTACCGGACCTGCAGGGACTCGTCCAGCAGGGCCGCGCGCAGCGCGGCCTGCACCGCCTCCGGCGTGGGGTGGCGCTGGACCTCGCGGATCATCGTGAGCACCGCGTTGTCGGCCAGGCGCCGCCGCACCACGCTGGCCAGGAAGGCGATCGGGACCAGGGCGAACAGCCCGGACTGGGCGGCGAAGAAGGCGTCCCGGAGATCGCCGTGCACGCCGAGCAGCGCGGCCAGCGGAACGAGCACCGCGGCCACCGTGGCGACCGGGGCGACGATCGCCAGCGGGGCGAGCAGCTGCCGGTCCAGGCCGCGCATCCGCCGGACCCGGATCAGCAGCAGCACGCTGAACAGGGTGGCCAGGATCAGGTGGCCGGCGCTGGTGACCTGGATGATCGCGTCGTTCAGCCCCCGGTCGGCGTGGATCGTGATCCACCAGGTGCCGGGGTCGTAGTCCTCCCACTCCGGGGGCTCGGTTACGTCCTGCGCGAGCACGCCGAGCAGCAGTACCGCGGCCGTCGCCGCCACGAAAACCCGTTCGGCCCGGGTCATCAGGGCCGGGTCGGGATAGCGGAACATGGCCCAGATCGCCAGCGCCAGGGCCAGGAAGCTGGCCAGGCTGGAGAGCAGGGGCATCGGCCCGAAGCCCCACTCCTCGCTCCAGCCCAGCGACCAGAGCAGGGCCGCGCCGATCAGCAGCCCGCCGGTGCCGCGGTGCCCGGGCTCGTCCCAGAGGATCACGCCGGCGCCGGTCAGCATCGCGCCGAAGAGCAGACTGCCGGTGGCCACGACCGGGTAGAGCTGCCAGAGCGGGCCCATGATCAGCGCGCCGAGCGCGGTCAGCACGAAGGTGGCGGCGAGGGTGCGGGACCACTGCCGGGGGGCTGAGGCGGGCGCGGACGGCAGGTGCGACGTCACGACCAAGGACGTCGAGCTCATCAGGGTCACCTTGAAGCGTGGGGCGAATCGGGACAAGAGGGAAAGCCCCTGACTCGCAGGTCAGAAAGAACCAGGGGTCTCACGGCTCACTCCGTCCAGCGCCAGTTGGTCCGTTCGTACAGCACCGGCAACCCGGCCCGGCGCAGGTTCTCCAGCGACGGGTTCCGGGTTCCCGGATCGGGCCAGCCGGTCTCCGCAATCACCCAGCGACAGCCCAGCTCGCGCGCGGCCCGGAGCCGGGCCGCGATCAGCGCGCTCTGCGCTCCCCGCCCGCGGTGGTCCGGCCCGGTCGCTCCGGTGCTCAGCGACCCGACCTCGCCGTGCACCAGCAGATTCCCGCCGGCCACCACCGTCTCACCGTCCCAGGCCGCGAAGGGGTGGAACGCCGGATTGGCCACCGAGTTCGCCAGCATCTGGGAGAGCGCCGTGCCCGGCACCCCGAACGCCCGCATCACCGCCTCGCCCCAGAGCCCGGCCTGCTCCGGCTCGACCGGCGCGATCCGCAGATCGGTGGTCGCGTCGAGCTTCACCTCCTCGATCGGGCCGCCCAGCTTCACCAGGCGCCGGTCCGGGGTGATGCCCCGCTGCTCCCGCATTTCGATGAAGGACGCCGACAGCAGGTGCGGGGAGAGCTGCAGCACCGCGGTCCTCGCCCCGCGCGAGCGGTAGAAGCCGATGATCTCGTCCAGCACCTCCGCGGTGACCTGCGGGAACCCCAGCGCCTTGGTCCAGTAACCACCCATCGGATCGTTGCGCACATGCACCACGACCCCGCCGGCCAGCCGGACCGCGCTCGCGTCGAGCTCCGCCGGAGCGTGCGCCACGTACTGGTACATGAACTCGGCTTCGGCCGACTCCGCGTCGAAACCGTGAGCGATTCGCATGCGCCCCTTCATACCGCTTCGTGCCCCTAGAAAAGCGGCTGATCGACGGCCTCGGCCTCTGGTTCGTTCACCCGTCGCACCCCGGGTGGTCTGCTCGGCCCGGGACGGGGCGGGGTAAGGATCCAGCCCTCCAACAACCGCAGATCCAGCAGATACCCGAGCTCGGGGGCCGATGCCAGCAGCACGTTGTGCCCGGCCCGGGCCACCAGCCCAGCGTCCATGGTGACCTCACCGTTCAGGCCCGTGACCGCGTCCAGAATCCCGGGCAGTACCTGGTTCAGCCCGTAAACCGGCCGCAGGTCCTGGATCTCGATGGGCAGGCGGGCCAAACCCTCGCCCCACCCGGGGCTCCCCACCAGCGTCCGGTGCGCCGCCTCGAGCTCCGGCCCACCGTGGCCGGCCTCGAGGATCCCCGGCCACGCGGCAATCTTGGTGCCGTTGGGAATCCGGTCCTTCAGCCCCACTCCGATCGCGTGCTGCTCCGCCCTCCGCGTCGCCAGCAGCGCGCCCTCCGCCAGCCAGGTGTACCCGATCGCGGCCTGTTCCAGCAGCCGCGTGCGGTCCCGGGCCGCGGCGGTGATCCCGATCTTGAGCACGCCCGGCGCGAACCAGGCCAGGTACATGCGGTAGGGGCGCGGATCCTCGGGTGTGGCGTCCCGGGCGATCGCTCCCGAAGGATCGGCCGCCGAGCAGCTGGGGCACTGCGACGAGGTCGCGGTCTCAGCGACGGACGCCCCGAGCGGGCACATCAGCCGCTTCGTCCGCCGCGCGTGCCGGATTCCCACGCAGCGCCGCGGACCCCGGGTTGACCAAGCCAGACGCTCGCCCAGCGGCAGCGGGACCTCGCTCTCGTGCCCGGCCGCGTCGGTCAGGGTAAGAAAGGCCTCCCCGTTCGCCCGCCAGTGACTGCCCGTACAGAGCAGGCCGTGCGGAGGTAGGTGCATGGGTTCGGCCCCCTCCTCGACGTCGTGCCGGTCCGGCCGATTCTCTCTCGATCCGGCCGGGCCGACATCGCGTGATCCATGGCCGCACTTCTCCTGGCCGAGTGCGCCCCTACGGCATCAGGATCACGGCGTATGGATCATTCTGACGGCGACGTCCAAGACCTCGACCGGATTATCGACTAACTCCAACGCATCCGAACTCAGCCTATTCGTCCCTCTCAAACGCCGTGACCAGCATCCGGAAGGCGCCCATCCCCTGCCCTTTCTAGGCCCCCCGATTGCCCAGCTGAGGGCCGTAACTCCCGCCGATCGTCAGGCCGGTCAGGCCCACCGACCCGACCGTCCCGGCGACCACCGCCTGCCCGGTGGCGCCCGCTGCGTCCATCGCCTCAAGTGAGGTGACCCCACCCCCGACGGTCGTGACATCGTCCTCAACCGTGATCTTCTTCAACCCGCCCACGTCAATGACCAGGGCCGTTTTCACACAGCGCCCGCCCCGCCCAGTCGTGTCCGCCGGTTCAGGAACCGGTGCCGAGCGCGAGGGTGCTGCTGGCGTGAGCCAGGACCCGGGGGTCGTGGGTGGAGGTGATGACCAGCGAGCCCTGCGCGACGGCGAGCAGAACCGCGTTGATGACTCGGCGAGCGTTGTCGTCGTCCTGGTGGGCGGTGGGTTCGTCGAGGACGACCAGGGGCGAGTTGAGCAGGAGGGCCCGGGCGACCGCGACCCGCTGTTGTTCGCCGATGGAGCCCTGACCAACCGGACGGGAAGCCAGGACGGCGACGCCCAGGCGGTCGAGAAGCTCGGCGGCGCGGGCGGGTTCGGCGGGCTGGCCGGCGGCGACGGCGGGCAGGAGGAGGTTCTCGACCCCGCTGAGTTCGGCGAGCAGGGCCAGGCGTTGGGGGACGACGGCGATGCGGGACCAGTTGGCGACGTCGGCGGTGGGCTTCCCGTCCAGAGTGACGCTGCCCTGCTCGGGGCGTTCGAAGCCGGCGATGAGGTGGCAGAGAGTGGACTTGCCGGAGCCGGAGTGGCCGGTGAGGGCGACCAGGGTGCCGGGTTCGGCCGAGAGGCTGACGCCATTGAGGACGCCGTGGCTCACCTCGGTGACGGTCAGCAGGGCGGAGCTGGTCAGGACCCGGCCGGCCGAACTGGTGACGTTGGCAACCGTTTCGGTAGCGGCGGTCGGTTCGGCGGAGTCGACTGTCGGGCTGTCGGCCGGAACCGCGGCAACGGCGTCTGGGGAGTGCAGCACGACGTCTGCGCCCACGATGGAGACCGTCGCCCGCCGCCCCGGGAACAGGCGCAGGGCCTCGGGCGGGAGCTGGAGGCGCCCGGCCGAGTCGATCACCGCATCCGCTGTCCGCGCCAGACCCGAGACCTCGTTCAGCTCCGCCCCGGCCCGCTCCGCCGAGAGCACCCCGTGCCGCAGATGCAACACCCGCGGAAGCTGCCGCAGCGCCCGCGAATCGTGGGTCGACAGAACACACGTCGTGCCGTCGGCGGCAATCGCGGTCAGCGCCTTGATCACCCGCTCGGCATTCTCGTCGTCCAGCTCCGCGGTCGGCTCATCGGCCACCACCAGATCCGGGGCATGCGTCAGAGCCGCCGCAATCGCCAGCCGCTGCTGCTCGCCACCGGACAGGCGACTCGGCCGGGCATCCGCCCGATGCGACAACGCCAGCATCTCCAGCACCGGGCCCGGCTCCAGACCCGTCGACCGGCCCCGGGTACGGGTGATCTGGACCAGATTCTCCATGGCGGTCAGGTGCGGGAACAGTCCGTGGGCCGGGCGCTGGGGCACCCACGCGATCCCGGTGCGCCGCAACGCCTTCAACGAAGAACCCCGGGCCCGGGTGACATCGCTACCGAACAACGTGACCGTGCCCGCGCTCGCCCGGTCCCGCAGCGAAAGAATCGACAAGAGCGTGCTCTTACCGCCACCGGACGGGCCGGCGATCGCGGTCAGGCTGCCGCGCGGGAAATCGACGTCCACCCCGCGCAGGGCGTGAACCTCACCCGAGGCCGCTCGGTAGATCCGCACCACACTCCGGAAACCGGCCGTGGCCGCCATGTCCTCACCGCTCATCGCGCAACACCTTCTGCTCGGCCTTCATCCTGCTCGTGCGCCCGCCGGGGTCGACCTGTGCCATCGCACCCACCCTCACAAAAGGACGTGAGTGGCGAAGCAAGTGGCCAAGACGCGGTGAGCCAGCGCCGCCTCCGAACTCGCCGCGGGCTGCCGCACCCATCGCGAAAAGACTGGCGCGCCAACTGCGGTGGCCAGGGCGCGGAAAGACACCACCGCCCTCACACTTCCCGCAGACCATCGCCCCCATCCTCACGAGAAGACGTGAGCGCCGAGTGCGGTTGCCAGAGTCCTGTGTGGCAGCACCATTTCCACACTCCCTACGGGCAACCACACCCATCCTCGCAGGAGGAAATAGGCGGTGACCAGGGTGTGGTGAGGCACCACCACACTCCCTGCGGGCCGTCGCACCGATCATCGCGAGAGGACCAGGGCGCGGTGACGCAGCACCATTCCCACACTCCCTACGGGCCATCGCATCCATCCTCGCGAGAGCGCGTGGGCGCCGAGTGCGCTGGCCAGGACGCGAAGGCACCTCGACCCGCCCGACCAAGCGACTGACTGCCGCAGAGCATTCCGCTCCGCTCTCGGGGTGGGTAACGGCGCCCCAGCCCTTCCACCGCAGCGCAGGGGTGGCCAAGGGCGGTCGGCCCGGCTCACTGGTCATCGCGGAGCACCTCGGCCGGTTTCAGGGTGGCCGAGCGGCGGGCGGCGACCAGAACGGCGAGTGCGGTGACACCGACCGCGGCCAGCACGCTGAGGAGCAGCGGGACCAGGGGGACCGAGATGCCCATGGCGGGGGCCAGGCCGGGGCCGGGCTCGACCAGGCGCGGTAGCAGGATCAGGACGAGGGCGAAGGGAGCGGCCAGGACGGCGAGGGCGCCGAGGCAGGTGAGGGCCAGTTCCCCGGCCCGCAGGCCGATCAGGCGCCAGGAGCGGACGCCGAAGCGGCGCAGGACGAGGTCGACGGGGGCGGCCCGGGCCACCCGGCGGTCCACGGCCACGATCACCGAGAGGCCGGCCAGGGCGGCGGCGGCCGCGCCGAGCACGATCTGGTAGGTGGCGGCCCAGCTGCTGGAGGTGAGCACCGGAGTGGCCTTGGCGGCCTCGAGCGAGGTGGTGGCCGAGGCGACGACGTTGTGCTGGTCGAGGTAGTTCGCGGTGGCGGTCGGCGAGGCCGTGGACCAGAGCCAGGTGGCGTAGTCGCCCTGGCCCTCGGTGATGCTCTTGAGCGAGGGGTCGAGGTTCTTGTTGCGCGCGTCCAGGCTCGGGAAGAGGGAGCGCGCGTCGAGGAGGACCGTGGGGCTGGTGACCCCGGGGAAGGCCTCGAGGTTGCCTTGGGCGGTGAGAGCCAGCTGGTCGGCCCCGATCGAGACGGTGGCGCCGGTGCCGGCCTCCCGGTCGGGCAGACCGATCAGGAGGGCGGGGACGGTGCCCTTCACGATGCCCGAACCAAAGTCGAAGGCCTTCAGCGCGGCCTTGGCCCGGGCCAGTTCCGGGCCGACGCCCCAGCTGGCGGTGCTGCGGAGGGTGTCCGGGTTGACCACCAGCAGGTCGACGTCGACGTAGTCGGGACGCAGCTGGCCGTGGGCCCGCCAGACGATGGACTTGCCGGAGCCCAGTTTCGGCGCCGGGCCCTGGCCGCCGCCGAGGTTGTAGGAGTGCGGGATGTGGGCGACGCTGCTGGCGCCGGCCAGCACCGAGGCCTTGTCCTCGGCCGAGTTGTGCACGCTGGCCGCCGAGACCAGGCCGTAGGCCAGCACTCCGATGCCGATGGCGAGGATGACCACCAGGTCGGCCACAGCGGTGCCGGTGTTGCGCAGGCCGCGCACCACCAGGCGGGCCGGGGATCGCGGGGCGGTCGGGGCCGGCGGCCGGTTCGCCCGGCGGCGGACCCGGGCGGCGCTGATCAGCCCGACGAAGCGGACCAGGAGCAGGGTGCCGCAGGCCAGGATCAAGATCGGCAGGACGGCCGAGAGCGGGTCGGTGTAGGAGCCGCCGCTGTCGCGGGCCAGGGTGGCGCCGACCGCGATGGCCGTGGCCCCGGTGAGCAGCGGCAGCCAGGGGCCGCTGCCGCGGGCGGCCTCGGCCCCGCTCAGGTCCCGGCTGATCGCCCGGGCCTGGAGCAGGGTGACCAGGGCGCCGCAGATCAGGGTGAGCACGGCGACCAGGGCGGCGGCCAGCACGGTGGCCCGGACCGCGCCGGACCCGAGCGTGCTCTGCGGGCCGAACCGGTCGAAGGCCAGCCAGGCCACGGCTCCCCCGATCGCGGAGCCCAGCACGGCCGGCAGCAGGAGCTCCAGGGCTCCGGCGGCGACCACCACCGGCATCGGGGTGCCCAGGCCGACCAGCAGCTCGGTCTCCCGGCGGCGGCGCTGGGCCAGTGACCTCAGGGCCACCACCACCGCGGCCAGCCCGAGTGCGCCTCCGGCGTAACCGATGCCGCGACCCTGCTGGTCGGCGGTGTGGGCATCCGCCTCGGCGTCGGACTGCAGCTGGGGCAGGGCGGTGTCGACCCGGCCGACCGTCACGGTCCCAGTGGCGATCTCTTCGGGGGTGGGGTTCGCACCGGTGAAGAGCTTGGACAGGGCGCTGCTCGGGTCCGCGCCGGCCAGCTTGAGCCGGTCGGCGGCCGCCGCGGCCTGCTTCAGCCGCTCCGGGGTACGCCCGGCCGGGGTGAGGGCGGCCGAGTGCGTCCAGATCGGGGTCTCGTCCGCCTTGGCCAGGGCGGCCGCGATGGTGGCCTGATCGCCGATGATCAGCAGGGCCGGGGTCGGGCAGCGCAGCGGGTCGCTGGGGAGCTGGGCCGCGATGTCGGAGAAGTACTTGCCCAGCGGCAGCCGCCCGTCCGGGCCGGTGCGATAGGTACCGGCCAGCGTCACCGGCCCCTGGCTGTTCGCCGGCTCCCCCAGGGTGCTCTCGGCCACCGTGCCGACGCCCCCGCAGCCCTGGATGTCACCGCCCTGGATCGTGGTGCCGGCCCGGAACCGGTCGCCCGGCTTGAGGCCGAGGTTCTGGGCCATGCTCTCGGGGATCCAGACGCCCTTGGCCGTGCGCTCGCCCTGCACCACGTCCAGCGCCGCGATGGCCCCGGTACGGGACCAGAGCACCCCCTCGCGCCGCTTGCTGCCGGAGGCCAGGAAGGGAGTGCGCTTGTCCGGGCTCAGCTGCCAGCCCGCGCCCCACTGCGAGGTGACCGGCGTGCCCAGCCAGGGCGCCGCGTCCACCATGGTGGAGATCGTGGTCTGCGCGGACGCCGGGATCCGGCCCTGCACCGTGACCCCGAGGGCGGCCTGCTGCACGACCTGGCTGTTGGCGCCGACGGTGGCGAGCTTGCGCTCCAGCGATCCCGAGGCCGTGGCCCGGCCGAACAGCGGCCCGGCGGCGACCAGGCCGGCCAGCAGGGCGACGCTGATCACGATCATCGCCGCGACCGAGCCGCTGCGCAGCATGCGCCCCGACGCACGCCGCAGAAGCGGCCACCCACCCCGCACGCGAAACCTCCTGGAAACAGTCACCTCAGCCGAACAGTCCAGAGACTAAGGGCCGCCACCGACAGCCTCCGAATCCTGCCCGCAGGGGCGGGCGACCGGGTCCGAACGCTCACGCCCCGGCGAACCGCTCGCGGTACTGCTTCGGGCTCAGCCCGGTGGTCCGGCGGACCTGGACCCGGAGGTTCGCCGTGCTGCCCAGCCCGCTGCGGTGGGCGACCACCGCCAGATCCAGCGTGCCCTGTTCCAGCAGCCGCCGGGCCAGGTCGACGCGTTCGGCGGTCAGCCAGCTGAGCGGGGTCGTGCCGAGTTCCTCGCGGAAGCGGCGGTGCAGCGTGGTCGGGCTGACGTGGGCGTGCCGGGCCAGATCGGCGACCGCCAGCGGGCCGTCCAGCCGCTCCTGCGCCCAGGCCAGCGTCGAGCTGAGCGGCCGGTCGGCCGGGGCCGGCATCGGGCGCTCGACGAACTGCCGCTGCCCGCCCTCCCGGAACCCGCTGAAGACCAGCCGCCGGCTGACGAATCCGGCCGCCTCGGCGCCGTGGTCGCGGCGCACGATGTGCAGGCCCAGATCGAGCGCGGCGGCGCTCCCGGCCGAGGTCAGCACGTCACCGTCGTCGACGAACAGGACATCCGGCCGCAGCTGCACCGACGGGAACCGGTGGCGGAACTCGTCCGCCAGCTGCCAGTGCACGGTGGCCGGGCGATCGTCCAGGATTCCGGCCTCGGCCAGCGTGAACGCCCCGGTGCAGAGCCCCACCAGCCGGGCGCCCCGGCGATGGGCCCGGCGGATCGCGTCGAGCACCTGGGGATGCTGGGGGCTGGCCACGTCCGGCCGGTTGGGCACCACCACGGTGTGCGCGTCCTCCAGATCGGCCAGGTCTCCGGCGTCGGCGAAGGTGAACAGGGCGTCCCGGGCCACGGCCCGCCCACCCGGCGCGACCACGCGGAGGTCGTACAGCTCGCGGCCCAGCTCGGCCTGGCGACGCACGCCGAACACCTCGCAGGCGCAGCCGACCTCGAACGGGTTGGAGTTCTCGTCGACCAGCAGCGCGACCTTCAGCGGTTGGTCGGATCCTTGCGACATCTGCCATTCCTACCACCCCACCGGCCCGTCCACGGTGTCAGCCTCAAACCATGGAGAAGATTCACCTGGAAACCGAAACTGCTGCCCTGGAGGAATTCTGGTCGCAGCGGGTGGTCGCGGCCGCGAACGGCAACCTGTTCAAGGTGGCTAAGGGCATCGGCTCGACGACCTGGCACAAACACGACGACCAGGACGAAACCTTCCTCGTCCTGGAAGGTCACATCACCATCCAGCTGCGCACCGGGAACGTCGATCTGGAACCCGGAGATCTGTTCGTCATCCCCCGCGGCGTCGAGCACTGCCCACTGGCCGAGGAGGAGGCCCGGTTCCTGCTGGTCGGGCCGGACGTCACCTCGACCACTGCCGGGGGTAAGCCCGCGTGGAGCCACGCCGGAGGTCGCCCGCCGCAGCCACAATGACGAGGTGCATCTCACCGACTTCACCCCGCCGCAGACATCGGCACCCCGGTCCGCCTTCGAGCTGGCCATCGCCTACCACTCCCCCGCCCTGCTCAACCACGTCGTCCGATCGTGGCTCTGGGCAGAGGCTTTCGCCGCGAAGGAGGGTCGCACCGACCTCGACCACGAGTTGCTCTACGTCTCCGCCGTGCTGCACGACATCGGCATCGTGCCGGCCTACGACAACGTGGCGCTCTCCTATGAGGAGGCCGGTGGCCACGTCGCGGTCGCGCTCACCGCAGGCGCCGGCTGGGCGGCGGACCGGCGGCAGCGGGCTCTCGAGGTGATTGTCCGGCACAACTGGACGTCCGTTGATCCAGCAATGGACGTCGAGGGCTACCTTCTCGAGATCGCGACGGGAATCGACATCTCCGGTTCCCGGGCCGACACGCTTCCCGAGGAGTTCGTCCGAGAGGTGCTGACCGCCTACCCCCGCCTGACCCTCGCCGAGGAGTTCGGCGACGGCGTCCAGGATCAGGCGGCCCGCAAACCGACGACCTCCGCGCACCGCCTCGTGGAAAACGGCATCGCGGACAAACTGCGACACCATCCGCACGAAGAGTTCTGAGTCACCGATCCCGGACATGCCGCTGTCACCCGGGGTCAGTAGCGTTGACCCCGTCAGGTGTCGAGCAGAGGCGAGGACGGATGCGGATCGACAGCCAGGTGGAGCCTCTCGTACGGGAATCGCTCGCGGCCGCGGTGGCCCGCGACCCGGCCCGGGCGGCCGCCTCCACCCAGGCCCTGGTCGACCGGGGCGACCGGGTCTTCGCCGAGGCTGTGGCCCTGTGTTACGCCGTGGACCACTGCCTGCTCAGCGAGCTGAGCGCGGAGCAGCCGGGCAGCGATGCGATCAGCTCGCTGGCCGAGTCGGTGGCGCTGATGGAGGCCTGGGCAGACATCGACCAGCCGACCGCCGAGACCTTCATGACCGCCCTGCTGGACCTGCGCGACCCGGCCTCGGTGCTCTGGCCGGCCGACGCGGTGGAGACCGGGTTCGTGGTCGGCGCCTGGCTGCTGTCGGCCTTCACCCCGGAGACCACGGCCTGGGAGTTCCTGCTCGACGACGCGCTGACCACCCTGGAGTTCGAGTCCAGCCCACTGCCCTGGCACCGCACCGTCGTCGTCCAGTGAGATCCCGCCCCCGGGTTGCCCCGGGGGCAGGATCGACGGATCAGCGCCGACGCAGCAGCGAGGGCACCGAAGAGGACTGGAGCGCGACCCCGGTCGGGTCGGTGGCCGTCCAGTCCGGGTGGCCGGGCATCTTCGGCACCGTGGTGCCGTACAGCCAGCTGGTCAGGAACGGGCCCAGGTCCTTGCCGTAGACGTGCGAGGCCAGCTTGATGAAGTCGGCCGTGGAAGCACTCTTACCGGCGTACTTGGTGGTCCAGGTGCGCTCCAGCTCGACGAACTTCTTGGTGCCGATCTGCTGCCGCAGGGCGAACAGGACCAGCGCCCCACCGCCGTAGACGTTGCTGTTGAACACGTCGTAGACATCGCCGCTCTTGGGCCGGCCCACCGGGCCGTTCAGCGCCCGCTCGAGGTTGGCGTTGGTGTACTCGTCCTTCATGGCCTGGGTGAAAGTGCCTTCCATGAAGCCCTTCTGCGACGCGTAGAGCATCTCGTACCAGGTGGCGTGGCCCTCGTTCAGCCACACGTCGCTCCACTCGTAGGGCGCGACGTCGTCCCCGAACCACTGGTGCGCCAGCTCGTGGGTCATCGTCGGCTCCCACACGCTGCGCGGGAACGTCCACCACGGGGTGTCGTACAGCGACAGGCTCTGGGTCTCCAGCGCGAACCCGAGGCTGGTATCCACCACCAGCGAGCCGTACAGGTCGAACGGGTAGGCGTTGACCTGCTTCTCCATCCAGGCGATCTGCTTCTTCTCGATCGCCAGCCGCGGCTTGTACTTCTTCACCAGCCGGGTCGGGATCACGTCGCGGACCGGGACGCCGTTCACCTTGCCCTGCTTGACCACGGTGAACTTGCCCGCGACGAGCTGGGTCAGCTCGGTCGCCATCGGCTGGGCCTGCCGGTAGGTCCAGGTGGTGCGGCCCTTCGTGGTCTTCTTGCTCTTCAGCACCCCGTTGGCGACCGCCGTCTCGCCCTTGGGCACGTTCATCCGGATGGTGAAGGACGCCTTGTCGCGCGGGTGGTCGTTGGAGGGGAACACCTTGTGCATGGCGTTCGGCTGGCCCGAGGTGGCCGAGCCGTCGGGGGTGATGAAGAAGACCGTGGACAGGAACTTGGCCGGGTTCACCTTGGTCGGCTTCGCCCGGAACCCGCTGACCGTCACGGTGAAGGAGGCGCCCTTGTGCAGAGCCTTGGCCGGGGTGATCACGAGGTCCTCACCGGCCCGCCGGAACTTCGCCTTGCGGCCGTTCACCAGCACCTTGCCGACCCGGTCACCGCTGAAGTCCAGGTCGAAGCGGGAAAGGTCCTGGGTGGCCTTGGCCTTCATGATCACGGTGCCCTCGATGCCCGAGGACGGCTTGCTGGTCAGGTACTTCAGCCGCAGGTCGTAGTTCTTCGCGTCGTAACCGCCGTTGCCCAGCCGGGGGTACAGCCGGTCGCCGAGCCCGGCCGAGCCGGGCGTGGGCCTGAACGCGGACCCGGCCTCGGCGGCGGACGCCGGACCGGAAACCCCCACCACGGTGGCCAGCCCGAGACCGACGGTGGCCGCGGCGGCGGCCGGGAAACGCATCCAGGATTGCATCATGCGGCAAAAGGTATGCCGGGGATGAAAGTGACGTATGCGTTTCCTGTGAAAAAGTCAGACCGTGAACTGATGCACCCGGCTCTGCAGGTCGGCCGCCATCCGGCTGAGCCGGGCCACCGCCGCCTCCGACTCCGACAGCCCGTCCGTGGTCACCCGTGAGGCATCGGCAATGGTCGAGACGTTGTTGGCCATCCCCCGGGCGCCGTCGGACAGCGCCATCACGCCCCGGTTGATCTCGGCCGCGGTGGCCGACTGCTCCTCCACCGCACTGGCGATCACCGTCTGGTAACTGCGGATCTGGTCGATCACCTCGCTGATCTGGGCGATCGCCCCGACCACCTCGTGCGTGTCGCCCTGGATCGAGGTCACCCACTTGGTGATCTCCCCGGTGGCCCGGGCGGTGGCCCGGGACAGGTCCTTGACCTCGTTGGCGACCACCGCGAAGCCCTTGCCGCTCTCCCCGGCCCGGGCCGCCTCGATGGTGGCGTTCAGCGCCAGCAGGTTGGTCTGCTCGGCGATCGTGGTGATCATCGCGACCACGGTGGCGATCTCGGCCGAGGACTCGCCCAGCCGCCCGACCTGCGTGGTGGTGGTCCGGGCGACGTCCACCGCCTGCCCGGCGACCCCGGCCGCCTCACCGGCGTTGCGGGCGATCTCGCGGATCGCCGAGTCCATCTCCTCCGAGCCCTTGGCGATCGCCTGGACGTTGTCGGAGACGTCGGCGGCCACCGCGGAGGCCTGTTTGGCCTGCCCGGAGGAGGTCTGGGCGGAGGAGACCATGGTCGAGGAGTTGGATGCCATCTCCTGGGCCGCGCCGGCCAGGGCGGTGGCCGAGGCCGACACCGAGGTCACCATCGAGCGCACCTGGTCCCGGGCCCGGTCCAGAGCGACCGCCATCTGGCCGATCTCGTCCCGGGAGTGGACGTCGGCGGGCACCGTGAGCACCCCTTCGGCCATCGCGTCGACCGTCCGCCGGACCCGCACCAGCGGCCGGGTGACCGCGGTGACCACGAACCGGGCGATCAGCGCGAGCACCAGCGAGGCGATCACCACCGCGGCCACCATGGTCAGGAAGTGACGCCGCTGGGTGGAGCGCTGTTCCGCCTGGGCCCGGGTGACCTGCTCGGCGAAGTACGCCCGGCCCTTCTTGGTCACCGCGCTGACCAGGTAGTTGTCCACCCCCACCTGCTCCCAGTTGAGCCGGGCGGTGGCCGGGTCGGCGCTCACGTTGCCGGCGAACCGGCTGACCACGGCCTGGTAGTCGGTGAAGACGGTGTTGATCCGGTCGACCGTGGCCCGGTTGGCCGCGGGCAGCCCGAGCTTCTGCAACTGGGTGATCAGGCCGGCGGCGGTGGCCGACTGGGCGGTGATCGCCTTCTGCTGGCGTTCCGGGCTGGAGCTCAGGATCGCGCTCAGGGTCTGCGACTTGAGCTCGGCGGCCACCGCGTCCAGCTGCAGCACGATGGCGTCGGCCGCGTTCAGCTCCCGCAGCTGCTGGCTGGTGGTGGTGGTGGAGTGGTTCGTCGCCGCGCTCAGCCCCAGACAGGTCAGCAGGGCGATCACGCTGGCCGCGACCAGAGCGGTGAGCTTGGTCCAGGTCGGCAGGTCGAGGAACCGGGAGATCGGGCCCCTCCGGGCGTCATTGGTCATCGTCCGCTCAGCCTTCGATCTGGTCCGCGGTGTAGTACCCGCCGTCGATGAGCACCGTCTGGTAGTTCGTCCGGTCCACGCTGACCGGCTGGAGCAGGAACGAGGGCACGTCCTTGACCCCGTTGTTGTACTGCTTGGTGTCGTTCACCTCGGGGGTGTTCCCAGAGATCAGCGAATCGGCCATCTGCACGGCCACCTTGGCCAGCTCCCGGCTGTCCTTGTAGACCGTCTCGCCCTGGGTACCGGCCGCGATGTCCTTCACCGACTCCAGTTCCGCGTCCTGTCCGGTGATCGCCGGCAGCGGCTTGGACTTCTTGCCGTACCCGTCCTTCTGCAGCGCGGCGATGATGCTCCGGGAAATTCCGTCGTAGGGCGAGAGCACCGCGTCCAGCCGGGTCGAGGTGTAGTCCTGGCCGAGCAGCGTGGTCATCCGCTTCTGGGCCACGTCGCCGCTCCAGCCCGCGGTGGTGACCCGGGCGAAACTCTGCTGCCCGCTGCGGACCTCGAGCTTGCCCGAGCGCAGGTAGGGCTTCAGCACGCTCATCGCGCCGTTGAAGAAGAACCCGGCGTTGTTGTCCTTGGAGTCCCCGGCGAACAGCTCGATCGTGAACGGGCCGGGCGCCGAGGAGAGCTTCAGGGTGCGGGCCAGGTACCCGGCCTGCAGCACGCCGACCCGGAAGTTGTCGAAACTGGCGTAGTAGGAGACGTTCGCGGTGTCCCGGATCAGCCGGTCGTAGGCGATCACCGGGATGTCCGCGTCGGCCGCCTTGGCCAGCACGTCGGTCAGCGCGGTGCCGTCGACCGCGGCCACGATCAGCGCCTTGGCGTGCTCGTCGATCATCCCCTGGATCTGCGCCACCTGGGTCTTCACGTCGTCCTCGGCGAACTTCACGTCGGTCTGGTAACCGAGCAGCTCGAACTGCTTCTTCATGTTGTCGCCGTCGTTCACCCAGCGGGTCGAGGAGGTGGTCGGCATGGCCACCCCGATCGTCCCGGAGGAGACCGCCACCGAGGCGCCCGCGTCGTCGCTGCCGCAGCCGGACAGGCCGGCCAGCATCAGCACGGCCGCACCGGCGAGGGCCACCCGGGCCAGGGTTCTACGGGACAAGACGATCCCCTTCTTCGCGCGTCCCGGACCTGTGCGGGCCCGGATCGATCAGAACCTTTTCGACACCCCGGCCCCCGGGCTTGAGCCAACCGGTTACCGACCGGTGGGATGAGGCGTGTCCCACAGACGTCGCTCACCTCGGCGGGCCCCCGCGCGCCGGAGCGATAGAACTGAACCGTGCGGATGGCCCTGGTCCGGTATCTGACCGCCGCGACCCTGGCCCGGAGCGCCGACTCCGGGGCGGCGGTCGGCTTCGTGCTGCTCGCCGGGACCGTCGGCCCGCAGTCCGGTCACCGGCCCGCGCTGACCGGGGCGCTCCTGGTCACCGGGCTGACCGCACCGCATCTGCTGGGGCCGGTACTGGGCCGGCGGCTGGACCGGTCGAACGACGGACGCCGGTTGATCGCGGCGGTGTGCGCGGGCTTCGGGACGCTGGTGGCTCTGGTGGCGCTCCTGTTCGGCCGGGTCCCGCTGATCCTGGTCGTGCTGCTCACGGTGCTCGCCGGGCTGGGTGGACCGTTGCTGACCGGTGGGCTGAGCAGCCGGCTCGGCGCTCTGGTCGCGGCCGACCAGCACGCCCAGCGCCGCGCGCAGGGCCTGGACTCACTCAGTTACGGGATCAGCGGCACGGCCGGCCCGGCCGCGGTGGCGGCCCTGTCCGCGCTGGTCGGCGCCCGGCCGGCAGTGGTTGTGCTGGGCGCGACCACCCTGGCCGCGGCCGCCCTGGTGCTCACCCTGCCCTACGGCGAGAAGGAAGTGCAGGCGGATCAGGTGCTTTCGGTCCGCAGCACGCTGCGCCTGATCGCCCGCACCGGACCGTTGCGCCGGGTGATGTACACGATGGCGGCGGCCGCCTTCCCCAATGGGGCGATCGCCGTGCTCGCCGTCGGCCTGGCCGGCGATCTGCACGTCTCCGCGGGCACGGCCGGCCTGCTCACCGCCGCCTTCGGACTCGGCTACCTGGCCGGGTCCCTGACGGTGATCGCCTGGCCGCTCCCGGGCGAACCCGAGAAGCTCGTCACGATCACGGTCTCCCTGGTCGCGGCCGGGTTCGTGCTCTGCGCCCTGGCCCCGGGCTATGTCTGGGCCCTGGCCGCCTTCACCGTGCTCGGCGCCCTGAACGCGCCGCTGTTCACCGCCACCCTGGCCAGCCGGGCCCAGTACTCACCGCCCGAGGCCCGGGCCCAGGTGTTCGTGTCGATGGCCGCCCTCAAGGTCGGGGCCGCCTCGGCCGGGACCGCCGCGGTCGGCGCCGCGGTGGGCCTCGGCCCGCGCACCCTGCTCCTGCTCGGCGCCGCCCTGATCCTGACCACGGCGGTGATCACGGTGCTGGACCGCCGCCGTCAGCCCCCGAAAGCCGAGCCGTACAGCGTCCTCAATTCTGCTGACTCCACCCCCGTGTAACCGCAACCGCGAACCCGGCCGTCCTGCGCCGCCACCAAATAGTCCTGCCCGACCACGAACTCGGTGGTCTCACGGGCGCCGTCGCTCTGCGCGACCTCGAGCAGATCGGCCCGGGGTCCGGCCCAGACCTGCGAAATGGCCAGCGTCACGACCCCGGCCCGGATGCTGCGAACCGTTCCCTTCACCGCCACGTCGGACCGGCTGAGCTCTTCCGCGGTGGGTGGAACGCACTTGGCCATCACCCCGCCAGCGCCCTGCACCCGCTCGATCACCGGTGATGAATCTCCGCCCAGGACAATGACAAAGACAACGATCGCCGCAGTCGCCAAGGAGGTCACCGCCGCAATCGGCTTGGCGTGACGGATCAGCCAGGGGCGGTTCGGGGTTTCCATTGCCCGGCCGATGATCAGCGAAACCTCCTCGCCCCCGAGAGGTTCGAGCGAGGAAGCCGGATCGGACCGGCGCAGCTGATCCCGCAATGAGTCGTCGGAAGTCACCTCTGCCCCCTCCCCTTCGCTGCTTCGGATCCGGCCGGACCGTCGGTCCCGGTCAGCTCGGCCCGCAACCGTTCCCGGGCCCGATGCAGCCGGATCGTCGCCGCGTTCGCGGAAATTCCCAGTACCTGGGCGATCTCGGCCGCCGACAGCTCTTCCCAGGCCCACAGCCGCAGCAGCTCGGCGTCCTGCGGTCGCATCCGGTCCAGAACCGCGGTCAGATCAGGGGACGCTTCGTCCCCGGCCGGCCGGGGTGGGTCGAGGATGGCGATCCGGGCCACCAGGCGATTGCGCCGCCGTCGGCCGCGCTCGGCGTTGGCCAGACAGTTGCGGGCCACGCCGTACGCCCACGGCAGCGGCTCGTGCGGGATCTCGTCGAGCCGTCGCCAGCACACCAGCAAAGTCTCGGCCAGCGCGTCCTCGGCCGTCGCGGGATCGCTGCGCCGGGCCAGGAACCGGCGCAAGGGCTCGATCAGCCCGGGCGCCAGGGCCTCGAACCGCGCCCGCCGCTCGTCGCCCGCCAATGAATCCACGTCCCCCTGTGTCCGGCCGGGCGTAGATCCTTTCACCTCTCAGCCCGGGAACGCGTCCTGGTAGCTGTCCCGAAGCGAAGGGTCGTCGGCCGGGCCGCTCAGGCAGTCGGCAACATCCCCACCCGAGGCGGTGATCAGGTACTTCTCGCCCTTCACGAAGCTGACCGCCTCGGAGAACCCGGGCTTGCGCTGCAACCGGACCCTGGCCCCGGGCGTGCCCTGGAAGGAGTGCGTGACCTGCACCGTCGCCTGATCCTCGGACAGACTGGTGACGGTGCCCTCGAAGACGAGATCGGCGTCCTTCAGGTGCGCCGGGTCCACCGGGCGAGCGCACTTGGCCGCCGGACCGCCCACGGAAAGCGTCAGAGCAGACTCGGTGACCACCGGCTGAGGTGCGGCCGACGAGCCGGACGAGCTGGAGTGCGTCATCAAGTACCCGCCGCCACCCACCGCGACCGCCACCACTACCGCGAGCAGGGATTTGAGACCGAGCATGGTTTCCTCCGAAGGTTGCGCTGCCTAACCGCTGCCGACGCCCCTTCATGTCCGCCACCGGTCCCGGCCTTTCACCTCGGGGCAGGAATCCTCGCGGTCCAGCGTTCGGCCAGCTGATCCGGCGGCACCGGCCGAGAGAACAGGTACCCCTGGCCGTAGTGGTAGCCGAGGTCCTTCAGCAGGCGGCACTGCTCCTCGGTCTCGATCCCCTCGGCCACCGAGGACAGGTCGAGCGCGTGCGCCATCTGGCTGACCGCGGTGGCGACGGCCGCCTGCCGGCCCACCGTGATGATCGACTCGACGAACGAGCGGTCCAGCTTGAGGGTGGTGACCGGGCAGGTCAGCAGCAGGCCGAGGGAGGACGCGGCGGTGCCGAAGTCGTCGAGCGCCAGCCGGACCCCGAGCCGCCGCAGTTCCAGCATCGCGTCCACCGACTCCTGGTCGTCCAGGACCGCGGTCTCGGTCACCTCGATGCTCAGGTTGGCCGCCGGGAGCTGGTTCTCGGCCAGCACCCGGACCACCTCGTCGACGAACTGCCCCGAACGCAACTGCCGCCCGGCCACGTTCACCCCGATGGTCAGGGATTCGGCCTCCGGGAAGGTGGCCCGCCAGATCGCGCCCTGGCGGCACGCCTCGCGCAGGGCCCAGCGCCCGATCGCCACGATGTGCCCGGACCGCTCGGCCAGCGGGATGAAGTCGACCGGGGAGATCAGGCCCCGGGTCGGGTGGTTCCAGCGGATCAGGGCCTCGACCCCGGTCATGGTCAGGTCGTCCAGCCGCACGATCGGCTGGTAGACCAAGGCGAACTGGCCGCCGTGAATGGCCGCGTCGAACTCCCGGATCAGCTCCGCCTCGGCGTTGATCCGCATACCCATCTCTTCGCTGTACATCGCCCAGGTGTTCTTACCCCGCTGCTTCGCCTCGTACATCGCGATGTCAGCGTTGCTCAGCAGGGTCGAGGGCTCCGCGCCGGGTTCGGCCACCGCGATGCCGATGCTGGTCCGCACCGCGATGGTGTGCTCCATCACGTCCACATCGCCGCTTACCCCGCGCAGGATGTCCTCGGAAATCCGGATCGCCCCCGCGCCGTCGGCATCCGGCAGGAGTACGGCGAACTCGTCACCGCCGAGGCGGGCCACCAGGTCACCCGCACGGACCGCGGCCTGCAACCGCTCGGCCACCGAGACCAGGAGCGCGTCGCCCGAGGCGTGGCCCATGGTGTCGTTCACCGTCTTGAAGTCGTCCAGGTCGATCATCAGCAGGGTGTGCCCGAGGCCGAACGGGCCGGCCAGCAGGCGGGCCATCTCCTCCTGGAAGTTCGTGCGGTTGGCCAGGCCGGTCAGCGCGTCGTGGGACGCCTGCCAGCGCAGCAACGCGTCCTGGCCCTTGAGCTCTTCGAAGGCACCGTCCAGCCGCTGGATCAGCCGGGCGTTGTCCTGAAAGGCGAGCAGCTGGCGCCCGGCCACCAGCGCGGTGATCACCATGACGCCTGCGATGGCTCCCCAGAGCTGCACCGAGACGTGCTTGGGGAGCACCAGGAAGAACATCACGAAAGTGAACGCGATCATCCCGTAGGGCAGCAGGCTGTACGGACGCCGCTTGGGTCGCGGACTGTTGCCGGTGATCCGGACCGTGATCTCCTGGATCCGCGGCCCCACCGCGATCAGCAGCGACGGGAGCAGCATCAGGCCGAACGCGTACGGGTCGGTCTTCTGGTCGAAGAGCCCGAGCAGGAAGGTGCTCACGCCCTGCACGATCGGCGCCGCGACCATCGGCCAGGCGGCGATCCGGGCCATCGGCGGTTCCGGGCAGAGCGCCACCTTGGTGGCGGCGAAGGCGGCCACGATGACCAGGGCCACGGTCAGGCTGGCGGTCACCCGGTCGGTGTTCCGGTCGATCGGGTTCACCGCGAAACACCAGGCCAGCACCGCCCCTCCGACCAGCACGGTGGTCGAGTCGAGCCAGAACACCGCCTTTTCCCGGCCGGACTGCAGCCCTTGCGGGAAGATCAGGCAGGCCAGCACGTTGCTCGACATCCCGATCGCGAAGAAGGTGCTCTGGATCGCGCCGCCGTCGGTGGACAGCGTGGCCGGCCCGAACACGGTGACCAGGAACTGCGAGCTGTCGCCGACGCTGAACGCCGCCCCGGCGAAGGTGATGAACGACCAGAAACGCCGGAACTTCGGCGGGGCCAGCCGGCGAAGCCGCCAGGCGCCCACCCCGAGAGCCACGTCGAGGGGGACCTCGAACGCCCACAGGAGCTGGATCCGGTGGGTCAGGCTGTCGGGAAAGACCTGGAAAAGGGCACACCCCAGCACGGTCAGGGCCACCAGCCCCAGCAGTACGGGGTCGCGGGACAGGGTGGTCAGCGGACGCAGCGGGGTCGGCTGCTGGGCGGGCACACATCCTCCCGGGTGTCTTCTGCCGTCGCTTTCCATCGACCGGTAGACCCGGAACATTAAGTGAGAGGACGCTGTGAGTCACCACGAGCGGCCGGGGAACCGGCCCGATCAGCGGGAAGGGAACGTCACCGGAAGCCGTCGTGAGCACCAGACCAGGGTGACCAGGGCGCCGACCGTGAGCACCGCCATCACCGCTGCCATCGGCACCGCGCTGTCGCTCCCGCCGAGCCCGACCAGCGGCGCCACCAGCCCTCCGAAGAGGAACTGGGCGCAGCCGAGCAGGGCCGAGGCCGCCCCGGCATGATCGCCGTGGTGTTCCAGGGCCAGCGCCGGGGCGTTCGGCAGCACGAAGCCGACCCCGGCGACGACCAGGAAGATCGCCAGAAGGGTGAGCCACAGCCCGGCGTCGGCCAGGGCGAGCACGAGCAGCAGGAGGGCTCCGGTGAGCGAGGTGAGCACCCCGACGCTGAGCAGCGTGTGCGGCCCGAAGAAGCGCAGCAGCCTTCCGCTGATCTGCGCCGCCACCATGATCCCGGCCCCGTTGACCGCGAACACCAGGCTGTACTGCTGGGCCGAGAGACCGTGCAGATCCTGCAGCACGAAGGGAGACCCGGCGATGTAGGCGAACATCGCCGCGAACACCAGCGCGTTCGTCAACGTATAGCCCACCAGGACCGGGTCTTTCAGGATCTCCCGGTACACCGGACCGGACGTCCGACCCTCGGGGACATGACTTTCCGGTAGCGCCCGCGCGACCGCGAGCAGCGCCAGGGCGCTGAGAACGCCCAGCGCCAGGAAGATCTCGCGCCATCCGGCCAGGTCCAGGATCACTCCGCCCACCAGGGGCGCCAGCACGGGAGCCAGACCGGTCACCGACAGCATCAGCGAGAAGTAACCGGCTGCCTGCTTGCCGCTGTACCGGTCCCGGACATAGGCGTAGGCGATCACCACCGCGAAGGCTCCACCGATTCCCTGGGCAGCCCGAAGCACCACCAGCACGGCCACATTCGGTACCGCCGCGCACAGCAGACCGGCCACCGTGTAGAGGCCCAGCCCGAACCGGAGCGGCCGGCGGCGCCCCACCGCATCGCTCAGTGGCCCGGCCAGCAACTGGCCGATCGCCAGGCCGATCAGGCCGGTGGTGACGGTCAGCTGGACGGCCGAGGCCGAGGTGTCCAGATCCTCGGCCAGTTCCGGCAGACCGGGCACGTAGACGTCGGTGGACAAAGGGCCGAGAGCAACCAGGGAGGCCAGGATCAGCAGGCCGGTGACCCGTCGGGCGTTTCCCTCGTCCGGGCCGCTCACACCGGGCTCCCGGCCAGAAGAGCCTCCAAAGGGGTTGCCGCGCGCCCGGTCAGGTCCGGCACCGCCGAGGTGACGGAAGCCAGGTACCCCTCGCGGGTCGCGGCCCCGAACCGGGTGATCAGTTCGGCGACCGGTTCGGGCAGGCCCGCCGACCGCAGACCGGCGGCGAAGGACTCGTCGTCCACCGACACCACCTCGATCGTTCGCCCGGCCCGAGCGCCGGCCATCCGGGCCAGATCATCGGCGGTGTAGGCGCGCGGCCCGGTGACGTCGTAGACGGCGTCCTCGTAGCTTTCGCGGATGAGCACCTCGGCGGCCGCCGCCGCGCAGTCGTCGCGCGTGACATAGGCAGCGCCCCCGGAACCGGCATTCGTGACCAGTTCCCCCGTGGCCGCGGCCTGCTCGAGGGCGGCCAGCTGGAGGTGGGCGTAAAGGTTGTTGCGCATCATCGTCGCCGTCATCGGGCTCTGCGCCAGGGCCTGCTCGGTGCCCGCATGATCGGGGACCACCAGCGCCGGGTTGCCCGGGACCGGTTCGGGGACCGAGGTGTAGACGACATGCCGCACGGCCTGCCGAGCGGCCGCAGCGACGGCGGCGCGGTGCTGTTCCAACCGGGCTCCGATGGTGTCCATCGAGATCAGCAGGAGCCGGTGCACTCCCCGGAAGGCCGGGTCGAGGGTCTCCGGCACAGAGAAGCCGGCCCGGCGGACGTCGGCCCCACGGTCGGCCAGATCGGCCAGGGCCTCCGGGCGCCGGGTGATCAGCACCACCTCGCCCGGGTCGACCCGGTCCAGCAGGTGTTCGGCAGCCGCCCGCCCGAAGACCCCCGAAGCGCCGGTGATCGCGATCGTCATCCTGGTTCCCCATCTGTAGCCATGGTGATTACGGTTTAACCGTAGCCATCATGATTACGGAATGGCAAGATGGCCCCATGGCCCGTTCCACCAACACCCAGTTCGCCGTGGCGGTACACGTTCTGACCTATTTGTCCGGCCGCACCGACGGCCCGCCGGTGAGCTCGGCCGAGCTCTCGGAGTCCACCCGGGTGAACGCGGTCTACGTGCGGCGGGTGATGGGCCCGCTGCGTGAGGCCGGCTTCGTGCGCTCCCACCCGGGCGTGCACGGCGGCTGGGAGCTGGCTGCGGCCCCGGAATCCATCAACCTGGGCCGGGTCTGGTCACTGCTGCAGGGCGACGACCCGGTTCTGGGCATGCACGGGCCCAACCCGACCTGTGCCGTGGGGCGCGGCGTGCAACAGAGCCTGACGCTCCTCGACCAGGGCCTGGCCGGCGCCCTGGCCGCGCACCTGGGCCGGTTCAGCATCGCGGACGTCCTCAGCGGGGACGTCGCGGGGGTCTGACGAGTTGGTCTGACGGGTTGGTCTGACGGTGGGGCGGGATCAGACCCCGAAACTGCGCATCCGGCCGAGATCCTCGAGCAGTCCGAGGTGGGCCGGGTTCCAGCCCAGGACCTCCCGGGTGATCCGGCTCGCGGTGGGGTTGTCGAGGCCGATGAAGGCGCTCAGGAAACCGAAGTGGCCGGGTACCTCCGACGCCGGGACGGCCGCGACCGGCACATCGGTCTGCTCCCCGATCGCGGTGGCGATGTCCCGCAGCGTGATGCCCTCCTCGGCGACCGCGTGCAGCCGGGCTCCGGCCGGCGCGGACTCCAGGGCGAGGCGGTAGAGCAACCCGACGTCCCGGAGTTCGGCCGCGGGCCAGCGGTTGTTCCCGTCCTCGACGAAACCGGAGGTTCCCCGGGCCCGGGCGATCCCGATCAGGCCCGATGCGAATCCGTAGCGACCGCGCCCGTGCACCACCGGGGGCAGCCGGACCACGGCCGCCCGGACCTCGTGCTCGGCGAACCCGAGCAGGGTGTTCTCGGCGTCGATGCGCGGGCCGCCGGGCCGGCCGTCCTGCTCAGTGAGCTCTCCGGAGTGGCCGGCCAGGACCAGGCCGGCGGTGTCGTTGGTGCCGATGAAGGGTTTTCCCGTCCCCTTCAGGGCCGACCCCAGGGCCTCGATCGCGTGCAGATCGGTGGCCACCGCCCCGGCCAGATCGCCCTCGCGGCGCTCCGCGTCCGGGAACCCCAGATGAATGACGCCGTCGGCGGACAGCGCGCCGGCGCTCAGCCGGTCCAGGTCGTGCAGATCGCCGCGCAGCACCTCGGCGCCCAGCGACCGGACCGCGTCGGCCGAGTGGTCCGAGCGGGCCAGGCCGAGCACGGTGTGGCCGGCGGAGATCAGGTCGGGGATGACGCCGGAGGCGATCTGGCCCGAGGCCCCAGTGACGAAGACGTGCATGGCCGAACCTCCTGGATGCGCCGCCCCGGCGACGCGCGGAGCGCTCGGTTTACCGGCGCTGCCCTGACGTTAGGAGCCGATCGCCGATCATGCAATCGGTGGCCTCTGAGGGCGGGAGCCGGTTGACGGAGAGCATTCACCTGACTACGGAAAGCCGTTTCAGCGGCCGGTCGCCCGCTCCTTGAGCGCGGCCAGCGATCCGGTGTCGAAGAACCGGCCGGCGCGGACCACCCCGCTTACCGTGTGCAGGTTGCCCACCGCCGCGGTCGGGTCGGCGTCGAGCAGCACCAGGTCGGCCTCCTTGCCGGCCTCGATCGTGCCGGCCCGGTCGTCCCGGCCCAGGAACCGCGCGGCGTCGCTGGTCGTGGTCTGCAGGATCCGCAGCGGGGTCAGCCCGGCCTCGGCCAACAGGTCGAACTCCTCGTGCAACGAAGAGCCGGCAATCACCCAGGCCGCCCCGACCGCATCGGTCCCGGCCAGCAGAGGCGCGCCCTCCTCGTCCAGGATCCGCACCAGGCGCAGTTGCAGGGCGAACTGCTCGGCAAAGATGTCGTGCGCCTCGGCGTCGAACTTCTTGGCGAAGGCCCGGGCCGCCGCAGCCCATTGCCGGCGTTCCCGGGCCGTGACGTATTTCAGGTTCGGATCGGCCGCGAAATCGCCCGTATCGCAGAGTTCCTGACTCTTGATCCGGATCAGCGTGGGGCAGTTCCAGATTCCCTGGGCCGCGAAGTGCCGGGCCAGCTCGCGGGCCTTCGCCTCGTCGAAGCTGTCGATCGCGTCGCGGGTGGCCCGCAGCCCGGCCGGGCTGGTCAGCTGGGCCGGGTTCCGCACGATCCGGCCGAGCAGGAAACCGGCCAGCCGGTCGGCGAACGGGATCGGGAAGGGCGGTGCCTTGATCGGGCTCCTCACCGCCCCGGCCCGCAGGTCGTCCTCGTGACAGGAACACCCGGCCAGGACGCCGAACCCGGGGCCGATGTGCTCGATCGACCGGAAGCGGGCCGCCCGCACGTCGATCCCACCGGGTAGGTGGCCGACGACCGGCAGGCCCAGCCGGTCCGCCTCGGCCTGGACCGCGAAGTACACCTCGGGGGTGATCAGCGCGGCCTTGATGAAGTCCGCGCCGTCGGCCGCCTGGCGCCGGACCTCCGCCACCGCCGTCTCGGCTCGCCCGGCGTTGATCGGGGTCAGCACGGCTCCGGGAAGACCGAGCAGGGCAGGCCTTTCGGGGGTTGCCGCAGGCCGGTTGCGCAGCAACGCGGTGGTGCCGCTCATCTGCCGGTACCCGGTGATCCCAAAGGCCAGCATCAGCCCCAGTTCGGCGGTCGGATCGCCGAGATTGAGCGGATGCGCGTGGAGGTCGACGTATCCGGGTACGGCGAAACGCCCTCGCCCTTCCACCACCGGCTCCCCCACATCCGGTTCCGCCGAGGCACCGACGTGCTCAATGCGTCCGTCCTTGGTGATCCGGAGGTTCTGATGGGCAGTGATCGAACCGTCGCGGGGATCGACCACGCTTACGTCGGTGATGTTCATGAACGCCTCCTCGTTTAGTGAACAGATTTGTTCACTAAGGGCCAGGCCGCCATCATGGAGCCGTGAGCCCCCAACCGGCAACCCGACGCCGCGGCCCGGCCCTGATCGAAGCCATCTATCGGGCCACGCTGGCGGAACTGGAGCGGACCAGCTTCGCCGAGTTGTCGTTCGACCGGATCGCCGCGGCCGCCGGCACCGGAAAGGCTGCGCTCTACCGCCGGTGGACGGGACCCGAGGAGCTGGTCCTGGCCGCCCTGACCGACCCGGTCACCGGATTCGGCGGGCATCCGCCGGCACCGGGCACCGGGCACCTCCGGGATGACCTGATCACCCTGTTCACCGGCTTCGCCGAGACCCTGGACACGCCCCTCGGCCGGGCCCTGCGCCCGCTGCTCGCGCAGCGCAACCAGCACCCCGAGCTGCTGCGCAGGATTCAGGACCTGGTCATCCGCCCGGCCCAGGAGGTGCTGCTGGCCGTGCTCGGCGAGGCCGTTACCCGCGGCGAGGCCGAGGCCTCACGGGTTACCCCGCGAACCGTCGGGGTCGGGCCGCGGCTGCTCCTGATCGAGTCCTGGATGGCCGGGAAGGTCACCGAGGCCGAGGTGATCGCGGTCGTCGACGAGGTGCTTCTGCCAATGTTCTCGGCACCCACCTGAGATTCAGGGCTGGGTCATCGCCAGGAACAGCTTGCGCGAAGACATCGGCGGGGGAAGCAGTTCGGTGTGCTCGGCCGACAACGCCTGCAGGAAGTACCCGACGTGCCGGCGCCAGGCCTGCGGGCCCTGATCGATAGTGCGGGCGATGATGCCCGCATTGGCCATCAGCAGCACCGGTAGATCACTCGGGACGAAGTCGGCGCGCAGCCTTCCCTCGGCCTGGGCCCGGCGGACCAGGGCGCTGAAGCTGCGGTAGGCCCGGCTGCGCTCGGCCTCGAAATCCTCGACGGTGGGGAACGACCCGACCAGGACCTGACTGAAACCCCGGTCGCCGGCCTGGAGTTCGCAGACGTCCAGCAGGCACTGCCGGAACCCTTCCCAGGCATCCGGGAGCGCGGCGGCCGCCTCGGTGACGTCGGCGTATCGGCGCATCCGGTCGATGAACACGGTGGCGACCAGCTCGTCCCGGGTGGGGAAGTTGCGCAGCGTGGTGGCGATCCCCACGCCCGCCCGCCGGGCCACCTCGTTCATCGAGACGTCCAGCCCCACCTCGGCGAATGCCCGGGCCGCGGCGTCGACCACGCGTTCCCGGTTGCGGACCGCGTCCGCCCTTCGTCCGGCCTGCACACCGGCAGCCTACCGGAATATCTGGATTGGGTGCTCCAGTTACCCTTGCCATCAAGTGGAGCGACTGCTCCAGATGAGGGAGGGAATGAGAATGGACGTAGGGATTGCCTCGCTGAGCGATCTGACCAACCCCGGTGATCTGGGCGAGGCGGTGGACGCGGGGCGGCGGACCCGCGACATCGTCCGGTACGCCCGGCTCGCCGATGAGCTCGGCCTGGACGTCTTCGGGCTCGGCGAGCACCACGGGGGCGACTTCGCGGTCTCCTCCCCCGCCGTCGTGCTCGCCGCGGTGGCCCAGGCGACCGAGCGGATCCGGCTGGCCAGCGCCACCACCGTGCTGACCGCGCTGGACCCGGTGCGGGTGCACGAGGACTTCGCCACCCTGGACCTGCTCAGCCGGGGCCGGGCCGAGATCGTGGTCGGGCGCAGCGCCTACGTCGAGCCGTTCGGCCTGTTCGGCATCGATCTGGCCGACTACGACCAGGCGTTCGAGGAGAAGCTCGACCTGCTGCTGCGGCTGCGGGAAGAACCCCGCCTGTCCTGGCGGGGCCGGCACCGGCCGCCGATCCAGGACTCCGCAGTGATGCCGCGGCCGCAGCAGGAGAGGCTGCCGGTCTGGCTCGGGGTGGGTGGCTCACCGGCCAGCCTGGAGCGCGCCGGGCGGCTCGGCCTGCCGCTGATGATCGGCCTGATCGGCGGCACGATCGACCGAGCGGTACCGGCCGTGCAGCTCTACCGGGCCGCCGGGGCCGCCGCCGGGCACGACCCGTCCGTGCTCAAGGTCGGTCTGGCCACGCACCTGCTGGTCACCGGTGAGCACCGGGCCGCCGAGCAGGCCTATCCGAACTACCGGCGCTTCCTCGAGCCGAAACGCCCGGGCTGCTCCGGGTTCGTGGTCGAGCGCCCGGCCTACCTCGCCGGGCTGTCCCCGACCGGGGTGCTGATGATCGGCAGCACCGACGAGGTGACCGAGAAGGCCCTGACCCTGACGGAAAAGCTGGGTGCCGACCGGATCATCGCCCTGGCCGACTGGGGCGGCCTGCCCCGCGGGGTGGTCGAGGAGAGCATCGCCCGCTACGCCCAGGAGGTGGCCCCGGTCCTGCGCGCCTGAGGGCTACCGGACGACGTCGAAGATGTTCTTCTGGATGCCGTTGGAGTAGGTCTCGTGCTCCACCAGCTTCAGCTTCTGCGCGTCCTTGTCCGTGTCGCTGAACAGTCGCTTGCCCGCGCCCAGCAGCAGCGGGAAGACCAGCAGGTGATAGCGGTCGATCAGGCCGGCGTCGGAGAGGGCGTGGTTCAGGGCGGCGCTGCCGTGCATCGAGATCGGGCCGCCCTCGGTCTGCTTCAGCGCCGCGACCTCGTCCAGCGAGCGCAGGATGCTGGTCTCGCCCCAGTCCGGCACCAGGTCGCCCTCGGTCAGCGTGGTCGAGACGACGTACTTGGGCAGGGCGTTGTACTCGGCGAACTCGGTCATCGCCGGCCAGACCGGGGCGAAGGCCTGGTAACTCACCCGGCCCATCAGCAGGGCGCCGGCCTCCTGCTGCTCGCTGCCCTTGATCGCGTACGCCTCGGGGACGAACTCGATGTCCTTGAAGGTCCAGCCGGAGTTGCGGTAACCGGGCTCGCCGCCGGGCCCTTCGACGACGCCGTCCAGAGAGACGAAGGCGGTGCTGATCAGGGTACGCATGGCGAACAGGCTAGCGATCCCCGCCCGTACCCGGGGATCTTCCGGCAGACTGGACGGTCATGGAGACCGGCACCGCACGGCCCGAGATCGTTTCCGCGCAGGAGTGGGAGCAGGCCCGCGCCCGCCTGCTCACCGCCGAGAAGGAGCTCACCCGGGCGCAGGACGCCCTGGCCGCGCAGCGAAGGCGCCTGCCGATGCGCGAGCTGGGCGACGACTACGAGTTCGCCACCACCGAGGGCCCGAAGCGCCTGGTCGACCTGTTCCTGGGTCGCGACCAACTGGTGGTCTACCAGTTCATGGACGCCGGACCGGACCACCTCTGCCCCGGCTGCAGCCAGTTCACCGACTCGGTGCCGCCCAACAGCCTGGTCACGCTGGCCGACCGGGGCATCAGCTGGGCCACGATCTCGAACATGCCGCTGGCCCAGATCGAGGAAGGCAAGGCCCGTAAGGGCTGGACGATGCCGTTCCACTCGTCCCGGGGCACCACGTTCGCGGACGACATCGGCGCCGGGGGCGGCTTCCAGTTCTGCTGCTTCCTGCGGGACGGCGGCCGGGTCTTCCTGACCTACTCCACCGGTCAGCGCGGCGTGGACCGGCTGGTCTACCTCAACAGCATCCTCGACCTGACCGCCTTCGGCCGCCAGGAAGACTGGGAGGACTCCCCCGCCGGCTGGCCGCAGCACCCGACCTACGGCTGACCTACCCTGGCAGGGGTAGGCACATCGCGGTCTGGCCCGTTCTGAAGGCTGGAATGCAGTCTTAGGTCATGTCTTTCAGCCGCGTTATCGCCACTTCCGCCCTCGCCGCCGCCGTCCTCGGATCCGGCGCCGTGGCCACCTCCGCCCAGGCCTCGACGGCGCCGGTCTCCGACGCGCACATCCAGGTGCACTTCGACCTCAAAACCGGTCAGATGCCGGAGAACGTGGTGCTCGACCGCAACGGCAGCGTCGACGTCACCCTGGCCGGCAGCCATCAGGTCGCGCGGGTCAGCCGGACCGGCAAGGTGCACGTCCTGGCCACCCTCCCAGCCCCCGCGGATTCCGGGGCCAAGACCCCGCTGCTCGGCTTCCCGCTGGCCACCGGCCTGGTCCGGGACGGGAGGACGTTCTACGTCGCCTACGCCACCGGCAGCACCGAGACCGGGATCTGGAAGTTCACCGAGGGCGGGAAACCCCGCAAGATCGCCGACCTGCCCGACCGGGGCCTGCCCAACGGCCTGGTGATGAACCGCAGGACCGGCGTGCTCTACGTGACCGACTCCGCCCTCGGCACGGTGCGCTCGGTCCCGACCCGGGGTGAAAAGACCGGCAAGGTGACCGTCTTCAGCTCCGGCGCGGCGCTGACCTCGACCGGGTTCTTCGGGGTCAACGGCGCCAAGATCCGTGACCAGAAGCTGTACGTGTCCAACCTGGACCGGGGCACGGTGCTGAGCTCCCCGCTGACCGGTTCCCGCGCAGGCACTTTCCGCACCGTGGCGAAGAACCTGGCCGGCATCGACGACTTCGAGTTCACCGGACAGGGGAGCCAGTTCCTGGCCACCCTGAACCCGGAGAACAAGGTCGTGCTGGTCAGCGGGGCCGGAAAGCACAAGACCGTGCTGACCGAGAAGGACGGCCTGTCCAACCCGACCTCGGTGGCCGTGCGCGGCACCACGATCTACGTGCCGAGCGCCGCCTACTCCACCCAGAAGGACCCGAACCTGCTGGTCGCCCGCCTCACCCGCTGAGGTCTGACCCGAACGCCGCCCGGCGCGCCTGGGTCCGGATGCTCTGCAGGTCGGCCGCGGTCAGGCCGGCCTGCGGGGCGGCCGCAGCGTACTCCCCCGAGAGGGTGATCCCCGAGGCGCGCGGATCATCGGTGCAGAGGGCGACCGGGACGCCGGCCCGGAGCAACTGGCGCACCGGGTGCTCGGCGTAACTGGGCGCACTGCTGCTGTGCACATTGCTGGTCAGGCTCACTTCCAGCGTGATGTCGCGGGCCGCAAGCAGTTCCAGGAGCGCCGGATCCTCGACCGAGCGGATGCCGTGCCCGATCCGCTCGGCCCCGAGGTGGTTCACCGCGTCCCAGACGCTGAACGCCCCCGCCGCCTCACCCGCGTGAACCGTGATGTGCAGCCCCGCCTCGCGAGCGGCCCGGAAGGGGGCGGCGAACTCGGCCGCCGGGACCCCGGCCTCGTTGCCGGCGATATCCACGGCGCACAGCAGATCCCGACGGCCCAGAAGCCGGGCCATCTGCTCCTGACCTCGCTCGGGCCCGAGGTCGCGCAGCACGATGCCGATCAGGGCGATCTTCAGGCCGGTCCGGGCCGAGGCGGCGCGGGCACCGTCGGCGACCGCGTCCATCACCGCCTCGGGGTCCAGGCCGGTCTCCAGCGCGATGAAGGCTGGGCAGAAACGGATTTCGAGGTAGTCCAGACCGTCCGCCGCCGCGTCCTCGACGCACTCCACGGCGGCGCGCTGCCAGTCCTCCACCCGCTGGAAGGCCGAGACCGCGACATCGACCTTGGCCAGGAACGGGACGAGCCCGCCCTCGGGCCCGCGGGCCACCATCTGCTCGCGGGCGAACTCCGGGTCGGCCAGGCGGTGCCGGTAACGCTGGGCCAGCTCGACGGTGGTGGCGACCCGGAGGGTGCCTTCGAGATGGCGATGAAGATCGATAAGCATGGACGTTCTCACAGACTTTGAGGAGCGAACGGAACCGGGAGTGGGACGGCCGGTGCGCTACTGGTAGAAGTCCATGCGGTAGGAGTGGTCCCCGAAAATGGCCCCCGGGCGGGGGCTGCGGGTCGAGGACATGCCGGCCAGCCTACCGGAAGTGCGCGAGCGACAGATCCCAGAGCCGTTCCGCCGCAGCCGGGTCGAGGGCCCAGTGCTTCACACCGTGCGGGTGATCGGCCAGGGCCGCATCGTCCGGGACCAGGTAGGCCTCCCGGCCGTCGTCCAGATAATGCCCTCCGGTGTGGGCGAACTCCGGCGCCACCGCCGCAACCAACGTGGTCGCCGCGCCCTGCGCCACCGTCTTGTACTGAAACACCCCGGCCGCCTCGGCCGCGGCCAGCGATTCCTTCTGCGCCGCTGAGAAGTTGCGCTGCAACCCGGTGGCGACCCCGCCCGGATTGACCGTGTTGGCGACGATCCCGTCCGCCGCCCATCTCCGGCTGGCCTCGACCGAGAACAGCGAGTTGGCGGTCTTGGACTGGGCGTAGGCGATCTGCGGGTCGTAGGGCCGGTGCCGGAAGTGCGGATCGGCGAAGTCCACCGGCGCGCGCATGTGCGCCGTCGAGCTCAGCACCACCACCCGGGCCCCGTCCTGCTCGGCCGCCCCTTGGACCAGAGCCTCGTGCAGGCCCAGAGCCAGGGCGAAGTGGCCGAGGTGGTTGGTGGCGAACTGCCGCTCCCAACCGGCGCCCGTCCGCTCCAGACCCGAGGTGACCACCCCGGCGTTGTTGACCAGCAGATGCAGAGGGCCGTCCCAGGCGTCGACGAAGCGGCGGACGCTCTCCGGGTCGGCGAGGTCCAGCCGGGCCGGACCGGAAGCGTTCCGCACCGCCAAAGTCACCGCCGCCCCGGCCCCGGCCAGCACCCGGGCCGTCTCCCGGCCCAGGCCCGACGAGGCACCGGTGACGACGGCCCGGACCCCGGTGAGATCGAAGCCGGCCACGACGTCCTCGGCGGTACTGAGAGCGCCGAAGCGCGTAGTGATCACGACTGCACTATACAAGTTGAACGATATTTGTATAGTGAGATTACTGAGTACAGTGGCGGCCATGACCGACGGCCCCCCGCGACGCGACCAGGTCCTGGCCACCGCCCTGGAGGTGTTCGTCCGCTTCGGCTACCGCAAGACCTCGATGGACGACGTGGCCCAGGCCGCCGAGATCTCCCGTCCCGGGCTGTATTTCCTGTTCGCCTCCAAGCAGGAGCTGTTCCGGGCCGCGGTCGTGCGGGCCCTCGAGGCCGATCTCGCCGCCGCCGAAAGTGCGCTCAGCGCCTACGAGAAGCCTGAGACTCAGCGGCTTCTGGAGGCCTTCGACCACTGGACCGGCCGCTACCTGGGCGCGATGACCCGCGACCTGCCGGCCGTGCTGGAGGAGAATCCGACCCAGCTGTCCGGCCTCGCCGACGAATACCCCCGCCGCTTCGCCGCTCTGATCGAGGACGCGCTGGGCAACCCCGACCTGGCCCAGACCCTGATCAGCGCCGCCATCGGGATCAAGCACCAGGTCGGCACCCGCGAGGAGTTCCGGGCCCGGATGGAGGTGGCGATCCGGGTGATCGCCGAGCGCTAGGTGTGCTGCCCGTAGATCAGCCGCTAGCCGGCCTGGTGGTCGGCGGCCGGCTGGACGGCGGCCAGCCGGGTGCGCTGGGTGGGCAGCTGGGCGTTGGGCCGCTGATACCGGTTGACGATGGACGGTACCCGTTCCGCGGTCAGCGGTTTCGACACGTAGTACCCCTGGACCAGGTCGCAGCCCAGGGCCCGGAGCTGTTCCAGCACGTCCGCGTCCTCCACGCCCTCGGCCACCACCTGCAGGCCGAGGTTCACGCTGAGGGTGAGGATCGAGCGGATCAGCACCGCGCTGGCGTGCGCCTGGGACAGGTCGGTGAGGCCGACGACGAACGACTTGTCGATCTTCACCTCGCTGACCGGGAGCTTCTGCAGGTAGGCCAGGCTGGAGTAGCCGGTGCCGAAGTCGTCCAGGGAGAGCGTCACGCCGAGGTCGGACAGCCGCTTCAGCATCGGCACGGTCCGGCCCGGGTCGCCCATCACGCTGCTCTCGGTGATCTCCAGCACCAGCCGGTCCGGGGCCACCCCGGCCCGGCCCAGCGCCGCGGCCACATCCTCGACCAGGTGCACGTTGTTCACGTTGTGCGGCGAGAGGTTCACCGCGACCGCCAGGTCCAGCCCCTGGTCCTGCCAGTCCCGGGCCTGGTGCAGGGCCTTGGCCAGCACCTTGTGGGTCAGCTGCTCGATCAGGCCGCTGGACTCGGCCAGCCCGATGAAGGTCTCCGGGCTGATCGTGCCCATCACCGGGTGGTTCCAGCGGGCCAGCGCCTCGACGCTGCGGATGGTGTCGCTGCGCAGGTCCAGCTGGGGCTGGAAGACCACCTCGATCTGGTCGCTCTCCAGGGCCAGGTGCAGGTCGGCGAGCAGGTGCAGACGCTCGCTGCGGCCGCGGTCCAGGTCCTCGTCGTAGACCACCACCGGGTCCGCGCCGCCCTTGGCCGCGTACATCGCGGTGTCGGCGTGGCGCAGCAGGTCGGCCTCGGTGAAACCGGCGCCCGCGATCGCGATGCCGATGCTGGCCCGGGTGGTCACCACCGCCTCGTCCAGGTGCACCGACCAGCTCAGCGCGTCCTGGATCCGCTGGGCCACCTCGACCGCGCCGGTGGCGATGTCGGCCCCGTGCAGCAGGACGGCGAACTCGTCCCCGCCGAGCCGGGCGACGGTCGCATCGGCCGGTACCTCGCTGCTCAGCCGGGTCCCCACCACCTGGATCAGGGCATCTCCGACGTGGTGCCCGAAGGCGTCGTTGACCTCCTTGAACTTGTCCAGGTCGAGCAGCAGCACGGCCACCTCGCCCAGGGGCGCCCCCGGGGCCAGGGCGCTCTCGATCCGCTCGCGCAGCAGGGCCCGGTTGGCCAGGCCGGTCAGCGCGTCGTGGGTGGCATCGTGCCGCATCTCCTGCATGAACCGGGCCCCGCGGACCGCGATCACCAGGTGCCCGGCCAGCGTCTGCAGCATGGTCAGGTCGTCGGTGGTGAAGGTCCCGGTGTCGCCGATCCGGTCGGTGATGACGATCGCGCCGCGGTTGGCCGGGGCCGGCAGCGGGACGATCAGCGCGTCCCGCGCACCCCGGGCCCGCAACCACTGCCGCATCCCGGCGTCCCGGGTACCCCGCGGGATGACCAGCGACTCCTTGTTGTCCATGGCCCGGGTGAGCAGCCAGTCCGGGCCCTCGGTGAGCAGACCGGAGACGTAGTGGTCGTTCTCGTCCACCTGGACGTGCCGGTCGCCGGTGCCGGCGTAGTCGAAGATGATCAGTTCCAGCCGGCTGCCGCGCAGCAGCTGCCGGGTGCGCACCACCAGCACCTCGGTCAGCTCACGGACCCCGACCTCGGTCGAGCCCTGCTCGACGAACTCGTGGATCACCGCCAGCGACTGGTGCCGGCGCCGCAGCCGGAGATAGCCGGTGTAGGCCACCGCCCCGAGCCCGGCGAAGGCGAAGATCAGCAGACCGGCCAGCGCGCCGCCCTCGTCCAGCAGGGCGGTCACGGCCATCGTGATCACCGTGCCGAAGAAGCCCAGCACGGCCGCGGCCAGCACCAGTCCGGGTACCTGGGACCAGGGCAGGCGCTTGGAGTGCAGCCCGATCACGACCAGCACCAGGGCGCTCATCATCAGGTCGACGACGCAGACGACGAGGAAGCAGACCAGGGCCAGCCGCAGGTCCGGCTGTACGCCGCGGCCCAGGACGGCGTGCAGCACGGTAGCCAGCAGGGCGGCCTCGAGCAGGTACGAGGCCAGGTTGTAGAGCGTCTTGATCAGGGTCGACCGCTGCACGGCGAACACCGCCAGCGCCGCCAGCATCCGCACCACGACGACGCCCTGCGCGTCGTGGAACAGCAGGCCCAGCAGGAGGGACACCCCGGAGAGCGAGAACGAGTACGCCTCACGCCGCAGCTCGATGTGCAGGGGCAGCAGCTCGGCGATCGCGAAGGCCGCGAACAGGAGCAGCAGCAGCGGCCCGGAGGACACCAGGGGCGCCAGTTCCAGGATCCGGCCGGCCGGCAGGTGCACCGTCAGGCCGACCCCGGCGGCCGCGAGAACGACCGCCAGGACCCCGGTCACCGCGTCCGCGCGACGCCTGCTCATCGCCTCGTTCATCGCAGGGTCACTTCCAGGCGGCGCCGGACCACCGGGCGCCGGACCACCGGGCCCCGCTCCAGCGCGCGCCGGTCCAGCTCACGTCGCTCCAGCGGGCTCCGCTCCACCGGGCCCCGCTCCAGGCCGAACTCGTCCAGGTGGTCGGGTTCGCGGCGTTCCAGCTGTCGCCGGTCCAGCGCGCGCCGTTCCACTGACCACCGGTCCAGGCCGTCCCGGCGACCGAGGCCTTACGCCAGGCGGCCGCGTTCCAGGGCCGGTTCTGCACGTCGACCTCGCCGGTCAGGGTGGCTCCGGTGTCCGGGTCGACCAGGTAGGCACCGCCACGGGCTGCGTCCAGCGAGCCCAGACCGGTTGCGGCCGTGAAGGTCTGGACGTACTTCGTCGCGCTGACCGTCGAGATGCCCTTGGCCACCTTGAGCGCGCCGCTGATGTCGAGCTCGCCGGCTCCGCGGTCCAGGACCGTGCCGCTTACCGCATCAGCGCTGCTGGTGAGCGCGTACTTCACCTGGTCCGGGGTCAGGGCCGGGTAGGCCTGCAGCAACAGCGCGACCGCGCCGCTGACCACCGCGGCCGCCTGAGAAGTCCCACTACCTCGGAACAGTCGTCCGGTGGTGTCGCCGGAAACCCGACCTTCCGGGTAGGTGGTGTCGATGTAGGAACCGACATCGCGCAGCGACACCAGCGAGGTGCCGGGGGCCAGCAGGTCGACGTGCCGGGCGGTGGTGCCACGCTGGCTGAAAGTGGCTACGGTCGGGGTCTTCCAAGCCGTCTTGTCGTTGTTCGCGGTGGCCGCACCGACCGCGATCACGTACGGATCGGTCGCCGGATCAGTCAGGCCGGTGGCCGTCGTCCCCTCGTTGCCGCCCGAGGCGACCACCACAATGCCGTGCTTCCAGGCATTCTCGGCCGCGGCGGCGAGCGGGTCGGAGACGTAGGACTGGGTGGAGTCGGTGCCGTAGGAGAGGTTGACGACGCGGATGTTCATCCCGTTGTCGTTCTTGTGCTGCACCACCCAGTCGAGCCCGGCGATCACCTGGCTGACGTCCGTACTGCCGTCGGTGGTGGCCAGCTTGACCGCCAGGATCTTCGCGTCCGGGGCGATCCCGAGCTGGTCGGCGTCACTGGCGGGCTGGGGCTGACCGGTGGTCTTGTTCGTCGCCACCGGGTCCTTGGCCGCGATGATGCCGGCCATGAACGTACCGTGGCCGAACGTGTCCTGGCCGCGCAACGTGCTGGAGTTGGCCTCCATCGACAGGTCCGGGCCGGTCACCACCTTGCCGGCGGCGTTCAGGCCGGCGACCTTGGTGCTCACCCCGGAGTCCAGCACCGCCACGGTGACGCCCTGCCCGGTCACCGCCCGGCCGGAGCTGTCCTTGGTGGCCCAGGCGTCCCGGGCCCCGGTCGCGGTGGTGATGGCGGCCAGCGATCCCGGGTCCAGGCTGGCGTCGTTCGTGCCGCTGCTGGACTTGGACTTGCTGTCCGCGTCCTTGTCACCCCAGTTGGCCAGCAACTTGGCGATGACCTCGGACGTCGAGACCTTGCCCGCCGAGGCGAGCGGGGCGCTGCTGGAGGCCGCGTCGGCGGTGGACGCGTTTGCCACCAGGGCGGCCGCGAGCACGGCCCCGCCCACCATCCAGGCCACTGGCCGGCGTCGTTGCTTTCCCGCAGTTCCCACCGTCGTTGACTCCAAGCAGCGATGTGTCGGTCACTTCCTGTAGTACAGAGTGGAGGACGACGCAGCGTCACACATCCCGCCATTGGAGTGGCCCGCTCGCCTCACAACCGGTGTTCACCGCGCACACCGGGGCCGGAACGAGCGTCTATGCCATGATTTGCCGGGCTGATCTTCCCTTCACCAGCCGCTTCCCCGGATCCCGAGGTCACTTTGACGACTGCCCAGCGCGTTCCCGTCGTCCTGATGGTCGAGGACGACCCCGGTGACGCCCTCATGGTCACCGAGGCCCTGGAACGCAGCGCCACCCCGCCCCGGCTGTACGTGGCCGGCGACGGCGAACAGGCCCTGGCTTACCTGCGGCGCGAGGGTGAGCACGCCGACGCGGCGCGTCCCGACCTGATCCTGATGGATCTGAACATGCCCCGGCTGGATGGCCGGGAGACGTTGTCGATCATCAAGGCGGACAAGGCGTTACGGGCGATCCCGGTGGTGCTCTTCACCACCTCGGACGCCGCCGGGGACGTGCTGGCCAGCTATCAGAGCCACGCCAACGCGTACGTCACCAAGCCGCTGGATCTGGAGGGCCTGGAGAACGCGGTCGAGGAGATCGGCCGGTTCCACACTACCATCAGCACCCTGCTGCCCCCCGAGCCAGGGCCCGTCTGACCCGGTGGTCCGGGTGACTGGCCAAGCGAGGAGGACGTTCTAAGGTGCAGGTATGTCTGTGCTCACCGAGAACTTCACCCTGGCCAACGGCCTGCAGATCCCGAAGATCGCCTTCGGTACCTGGCAGATCCCGGACGGCCCCAAGACGTACGACTCGGTCACCGCGGCGCTGAAGGCCGGTTACCGGCACATCGACACCGCCCGCGCCTACGGCAACGAGGCCAGTGTCGGCCGCGCGGTGCGGGACGGCGGCATCCCCCGCGAGGACATCTTCATCACCACCAAGCTGCCGGCCGAGATCAAGGACGCGAAGCAGGTCCGGGCCTCGTTCGAGGAGTCGAACTCGCTGCTCGACCTCGGTCCGGCCGACCTGTACCTGATCCACGCCCCCTGGCCGTGGAGCCAGATGGGCAAGGACTACCGCACCGAGAACATCGCGGTCTGGAAGGAACTGGAAGGCCTCTACCAGGCCGGTCAGGTCAAGGCGATCGGCGTCTCCAACTTCAACGTCGCCGACCTGACCTCGCTGATCGAGGCCACCGAGGTGAAGCCGCTGGCCAACCAGATCCGCTGGTTCATCGGCCACACCCAGGACGAGACCACCGCGTTCTGCAAGGAGAACGGCATCCTGGTGGAGGGCTACTCGCCGCTGTCGACCGGGAAGATCCTGAACAACCCGGACGTGAAGCGGATCGCCGACCAGTACGGCAAGTCGGTCGCCCAGGTCTGCATCCGCTACCTGCTGGAGAAGGACGTGCTGCCGCTGCCGAAGTCCACCACGCCCTCGCGGATCGTGGAGAACGCGGACGTCGACTTCGCCATCTCGGCCGAGGACCTGACGTTCCTGGACGGCCTGCAGGACACCGACTCCTAGAAACGCCGGTGAGGTCCTCCCGGATCGGGAGGACCTCACCGTCCGGCCCGAACTCAGGCGCTGGTGTTCACGGCGCCGTGCACGCCGTTGGGGAAGAAGCCACCCTTCTTCACCGACTTCGGGTTCAGGTACACGACGTTCAGCACCTTGCCCGGGGAGCGGCTGTAGGCGATGCCGGTGGGCGCGGCCGGGACGATGTTCGCCATCCCCTTCCAGCGGATCCCCTGGTCGCCGTCGTGGCCGCCGTCGAGGGCGTCCCGGGCCATCGAGATCGCGCCCGCGGCCTGGTACATCTCCTTCTCGTACAGAGCGGTCCGGATCGTCGCGGCGTGGTAGGCCTCCACCGCCATGATCCCGGCGGCGGCCTCGAGGTACGCCTTGTTGGTGATCAGCGGGGCGGCGCCCTTGTAGGCGGTGACCCCGACGTCCTCGAAGATGAAGGCGGCCAGCAGGAAGTTGTTCTCGTTGGCGAACGGGTCGAAGGTGGCGTGCGCCCCGATCAGGCCGGCCGCCCGGGCCGCCGCGGTGAAGCTGTTCTTGATGTCGATCTTCGGGCGGGACACGGCCGCCCCACCCAGCGCCGAGCGCAGGAACTTCACGTGGGCCAGCTCGTCACCGGCGATCTCGGCGGCGTACTGGGCGATCCGCTTGGTCTTGAACGGCACCTTCTTGCCGCCGACCACGCCGCCCCGGGCCTGGGTGCCGGAGGTGAGCTTGTCGGCCAGGCCGTGACCGTGCACGGCCCAGGAGTAGAACTCCGCCTCCAGGTACTCCAGGTTGAGGGCGAAGTTGAGCACCGCGCCGTCGCTGGGCGCATCGGCGGCCTCGGCCGCGCCGGCGGTCAGCACGCTGCCCCCGACGACCGAGGCGCCCACCACGCCCATGCCCGCGACGCCGGCGGCGCGCAGGAACCGGCGCCGGTCGGTCGCGTTCTCCGAGCTACGGTCGATCATGTCGACCACCAGCTTCTTACCGAACATGCATAGCCCCCTGATGTTTTGGCGGGGCCGTGCCTGCGCCCCGATGCCACCGAGAGCCTATGGCCGCTTCCGGGGTCGCCGACCCTTCGGTACCTCGGGCGTTCGAAGGGTCTGCGCTGCGGCCCCAACGGGTGACGTCACCCGTGGAAGGGGCTTATATCGTCCATAATTGGCGCATCTTCGGCGAGAACCCGTTTCCGTCCGGCCCTCTTGGCCGCGTAGAGCTGCAGGTCGGCCCGGTTGATCAGATCCAGGGCCGGTTCCCCCGGGCGCCAGCGGGCCAGGCCCCCGGAGAAGGACTGGCCCTCGGGAGTGGCCGCCAGCATGGCCTCCAGCGCGCCCAGCATCTGCGGCCAGGTGGTGCTGCGGAAGATCACCACGAATTCCTCTCCGCCGTAGCGAGCCAGCCGGGCGTGCGGGGCGATCTTCTCCAGCTCGTGACTCCAGTGTGCCGCGCACTCACGCAGCAACTGATCCCCCCGCCCGTGGCCGTAGGTGTCGTTGAAGACCTTGAAGTGGTCGAGGTCGAGCAGGGCCAGGCCGAGCAGGCCGGCGCCCGCCGGTTCGGCCCGTATCTCGCTCATCGCCCGGTTGAGCTCGAAGTCGAAGGTGCGCCGGTTGATCAGGCCGGTCAGGCCGTCGGTCCGGGCCAGCACCTCGAGCTGGTCCTTCTGCGCCTCCACGTCCCGGATCAGCATGGCCATCCGGATCAGGGTGAGCACGAACAGGACGATCGAGCCGACCGCGGCCACCCGGACCGCCATCCGGTTGCCGGCCAGGTTCTGGGCCAGCACGGTCACCGGGCCGAGCAGCCCGCCCAGGGCGAGGACGGCGAGGCGGAACGGGCCCACCCGCGGGTGCGGGCCGCGGTAGATCTCGACGATCCGGGGGGTGGAGGTCTGCCACAGGGAGAGCGCGAGCATCGCGTCGTAGATCAGGTACAGGGCGTCGATCCAGTTGTCGTAGGAGACGGCGGCGTCGGCGTAGACGGCCACGATGTATCCCACGTCCCCGATCAGCTGCATCATCATGCCGCCGGTGAGCATCAGCAGCGGGCCGCGGGCCTGCGCGGCCCCGAACAGCAACCGGGCGATCAGGCCCAGAACCAGCAGGTCGCAGACCGGGTAGAGGATGCTGACCGCGCGGGCCAGGACACTCACCTCGGCGTCTGCGGCGATGTCGACGATGTAGAAGGCGACCGCCAGCACCCCGACGCCGAGGGAGAAAATGGTCGCGTCGATCAGCGCGGGCAGGTTCCGGTCCAGCCGACGGCGCCGGATGATCGCCATCACGGTCGCCATCAGGAATCCGTAGGCGCTCAGGAAGAGCAGGTCGGTCCAGTTCGGGTACGCGTCCGAATGGATCCAGATGTCGTTGGCAGCCACCCCCATCCCCGCGGCCGTGCTCATCACCAGGGCCAGCGTGATGTGCACGCCGACGCTGCCGAGAGTGGCCCGCTGCCGCCAGGCCCCGGCCCCGGCGACCACCGTGCTCACAACCGAGAAGAGGTTGACCGCAATCCGGTAAACGGTGCCGTTGTGTTCTCCCGTGAGCTGGGTACTGAGCACGGCCAGCACGACGGCCACCACCGCGACGAACACGGCGAAGGTGGGCCGGGCCGTCAGGGTGGCCCGGCTTCTGCGACTCTCCGTGCCCATGCGGATGGTTTCGGCCGGACCCGGGGCTGCTTGAACCATCCGGGTGCCGAACCGGACCGATCGGAGCCGAACGGGTTACCGCCGGGACTGATCCTGCTCCGGCCGGGCAGCTGCCGGACGATCCGGCCGGCGTCGGGCGGGGCCAGGGGACCGGCCGGTCATTCCGCGGCCGGGTCAGCCCTCCGGGCCCGGGCGGACGGCGCCTTTTGTGCTCCCCCGGATAGCCTTCAGACCCTGATCGATGAAATCAAGGATCCAGCCGAAGCTTTCCTCGATGTCGGTCTCCAACTGGAACGCACCGTCGGCCTCCAGGGTCAGGAACCCGTGGATCAGGCTGCGCAGCATCCGCAGGGCGTGGATCTCCTGGGCCGGCTCCAGGTGGTAGCCCCGGAGCACGGCCGCGAGGGAGTCCAGCATCTGGGCGCTGGCGATGCGGAAGGCCTCGGTGGCGCGGGCCTGGTTCCCGGCTGCGTATCGACCGGGGTGCTGGTGGGCATAGGCCCGGAGCGTCCGGCCGGCGCCTTCGAGGGCTTCGGTGTCGGCCCGGCCCTGGGTGGCGGTGCGGAGGGCCTGGGTGAGTTCGGTGGCCCCGAGCACGGCGATCCGGCTGGTCAGGTCGGCCAGCCCGTCGACGTGCTTGTAGAGCGACGGCGTCCGCACCCCGAGCCGGGCCGCGAGCAGGCCCATGGTGAGCCGCTCGAACCCGACCTCGTCGGCCAGTGCCGCCCCGGCCGCGGTGACCGAGGCCGGGGCCAGCCCCGCTCTAGGCACGGGCCAGCGTCCGGGCCAGGAACGGCACGGCCAGCGCGAGCACCTGGTCGGGGGTCTGGGCGTGCGGGTAGTGGCCGGCGCCCTCGATCACGGCCAGCTCGCCGAGACCCTTGGGCAGCTCGGCGACGATCTTCTCGCCCTCGGCCCGCGGGTCGGCCCAGTCCGGGTCGAGCGTGCCCTCGACGATCAGCACCGGGCAGGTCACCTTGGCCAGGGCGGCGCCGGCGTCACCGGGGTTGGCCTTGCACATCGCCTGCAGTGCGGCCATCCGGCCGGGCTCGCTCAGCTTGGCCTCGATCCGGGCCAGCTCCGCGTCCCAGTCGGCGGGCTTGGTCGGCAGCGCCAGGTCGAGGTACTTCTTCCAGGCCGGCAGGCTCCCGGCCACCAGGACCTTGGCCAGCTGGACGAAGCCGGCCCGGAAGCGCCGGGCCCGGAACAGGCCGCCGAGGTCGAACGACTGGGCCCGGGTGAACGGGGCCAGCTCGATCACCCCGCTGATCAGCTCGGGGGCGGTCGCGGCGGCGATGCTGGCCGCGCCGCCGCTGATCGACTGGCCGATGATCACCGCCGGGCCGCCCAGGTGCCGGACGACGGCGACCAGGTCGCCGGCGATGTCGGTCCGGCTGTAGCCGTCCCAGCCGAGGCTGGAGTCGCCGCAGCCGCGGATGTCGACGTTGGCCACCCGGTACCCGGCCGCGGCCAGCGCCGGGGCGAGGAAGCGGTAGGAGTGCCGGCTGTCGCCGATGCCGTGGGCCAGGACGACCAGCGGGCCCTCACCGATCAGGTCGTAGGCGATGGTGTTGCGGCCGATGCTCAGGTTCTCGGTCATGGTGTCCTCCGTGGTTGGCTAGTTCCGTTAGCCAGAAAACTAATGCGATTAGCCAACCCTTGTCAACCCTGGGCCGCCCAGGTGAACTGCACCTGGGCGGCGAGCCCGGCGGCCGCGGCCCCGCCGGTCAGCGTGTACGCGATGCGGTACACCCGGGTCTGCCCCGGCCCGGCCGGCGAGAAGCTCCCGACGCCGCTGCCCCAGTCGGTGGCCGCGGCCGCGAAGTCGTTCAGCGTGCCGTTGTAGTCGGTGGCCGAGGCGGTGAACCCGGTGCACGACCCGAATCCCCCACCCGATCCTTCGCTGACGCTGATGGTCAGGTAGCGGGCCGGCCCGCTGCCGGTCAGGTCCCCGGAACGGACGAACAGCCGCACCTGCGCCGGAAGCGAGCCGGTGTAGCTGACCGCGATGCACTGACTCCCGGAACTGCCCGGCTGCAGCGAACTTACGGAGAACATCGCCGCCCCGGCGTCGTCGTCGCCGAGCCCGACCGAGCCGGCCCCGAACGAGTTCGATCGCACGCTCGTCGCGCCCGAGAACGACGAGAGCGCAACCGGTATCAGACCGAGGGCCAGCACCAGCAGCAGGCCCATCGGGACGATCGTCAGCAACCGGCGGTGCGTCATGGCGAGGAGTTGGTCCAGTAGTGCCGGGCCACCTGCTGGGCGGTCAGCCGGGAGGGGTAGATCGCCACCTCGTCCAGATCCCCGAGGAAGTACTCGCTGGTGGGCGGGCTGGTCCACTTCTTGCCGCCGCCCCAGCGCCAATAGCCCGCGTAGTTCTGCGGCGAACCCGGACTGGCGTTGCCGGCCACCACCCCGCCGTCCAGATAAAGCGTCATCCCGTCCGTAGGGCTGAGGGTCACCACACCGTGGTGCCAGGCCCCGTCGTTGTAGGCGCCGGCCGAGGTCATCGAGACGATGCTGCCCCCCGAGTAGATCCCGAAGGTGACGGTTCCGTCGTCCATCATCTTCCAGATCCGGTCGTAGACGGCGCTGTCGCCGGTCATCGAGTCGCCGAAACTGATCAGATCACCGCCGGTCGTGCTGGTGGTACGGAACCACAGCTCCAGCGTGAAGGTCGTGGGATTCGTGACTCTGGTGGGGTAGTAACCAATCCCGGCACCGGTGAAGCGCATGGCGGTGCTGCTCGCGTCCGCCCCGACCAAAGCGCCTGGCCGACCGCCGTACACACCTCGAGGCCGCACGTACGAGTACCAGCCGCGATGGTTGCTCGCCGTCAAGTCGGCCAGACGGGTCTGGAAGAGCAAGGCTTTGTACGCCGTGTCCGGTGGGTCGTTCAGGTGGTAAATCGCCCACGGGGTATCAGCATTCAGGGTTGCCGTGTAGGCCGCCAGCGATGTCGCGTTGGCCCCCGCCGTGTAATGCGCGCTCATCCTCGCTGCGGTGAGCTGTCTCAGGTAGAGCACTGCCTCATCGAGCGTGGCGTTGATGTACGAAACGTCCCCACCGATACGGAAGTACCCAGTGAGCGCCGTCCCCGACGTCGTCCCCGCGGCCGCGGCCACCTCCGCTCCGTCGGCCTACAGATGCATACCGGCGGGCCCCAAAGTCGCCCCGACCAGGTGCCAGGCTCCGTTGTTCAGACCCGTGGCGGTGGAGGTGACGGTGGTCGACGCGACGGTCATGCTCAGTGCGCCGCCGCTGGTCAGGGCCACGTATCGGTCCACGGTAGAGCTGTACCCGGAGCTCGCATTGCCAAAGGACAGGATGCGCCCGCCGGCCGTCGAGGTGGTCTTGAACCAGATCTCGTAGGTGAAGACGTCGGGCACCGTCATGCTGGGGCCGTTGGCCGTGCTGGAATCCCCGTTGAAGTAGACCGCGGTGTCGGTTCCCGCCCCGGGTGGCCCTCCCGGCACCTGAAACGCGTCCTGCACGCTGAAGTATCCGCCGGTCGAACCGTTTCCGCTGCTGTCAGCGGCATTCGGGGACCCGTCGGCATCATCGCCGCGGTAGTAGACCAGCGGGTGGTCGGCCACGACCGTCTGCGGATAGGTCAGGAAGGACGAGGCTGCGGCGAACGAGTTGTTCGTATTGCTGGTCGTCGAACTGAACGCGGTCAGCAGGCAGCAATCGGGACGACCGGGCAGCCCGACCAGCCCGCAGACCAGGACGAGCAGAACAATCGGCAGAAGCGCCCGGGGGCTCCGAGGCCGCATCCCTCGCACCCTCCCCCCGCGCCTTCAGGAGCAGATCGGCACTACTCCCCCGGTCCTTGAGCCAATTGCCCGACGATCTCGGCCGGGGTAAGCCGACGGGCCGATTCCGGGTCGCCGTCGGCCAGCGCGGTAGTGGCGATCTGCGCGTAAACCTCGGCGAAGGCCTCGAACAGCGCCGGGGTCAGACCCGCCTCGCTCTGCGTCAGCGCAATCTCCCGCATCTCCCCGACGAAGCGATGCGCCTTGGTCGCCGCCGTGGCCACCCCCGCCGGATCCTGGACACCGCCTTGCTGGAGGTCGGCAAGCACCTGGTCCAGCACCCCGTGCGCGCCCGCTGTCCTCAGCGCCTGCGTGATCAGCGCGGTGGTGCCCTTGTAGACGCTGGCCGTGCACATCTTCAGCGCGCTCGCGGAGCCGACTTCCGGTCCGAGCACGATCGGCTTCACCTTCCCCGCCCACGGCAGCCCGGCCACCTCAGCGGCCCGCGGCCCGGAGAAGTAGACATTGGCGCCCGGCTGCGCCGTGGGCGGCGGCCCGGAGATCGACCCGTCCACCACATCCAGACCACCCAGCGCCTCGGCGATGCTGGCCATGGTCGTCGGGGCTACCGCATTCAGATCCACGACCAACGGACTCACCCCCCTCTCCCAGGCCACCGTGGCGATCTCCCGCGCAGCCGCCAGCGCCTGGTCGGGAGGGGTCACCGAAAGGACGATGTCCGCTGCGGCCACCACCTCGGCCAAACCGGGCAGCAACTCCAGCCCCGCCTGCTCAGCCAGGCGACGAGTCCGCGCCGACCGGCCCTCCACGGTCGCCACCACCCGCGCCCCACCCTCAATCAGGGCCCACCCCAGCCCCGCCCCCATGAACCCCGGACTCACAACACCCACCGTCGTCATACCCCCCATCCTCCGCAAAACCTCCCGTGATCAGGCACTTCCGCCCCCGTGATCATGCATACCTTGTTCATGGTTTTGATCGTGGGAATCTCCTGACCACGGGCCCGGCATGACTGATGGTCCGGGCGGCTACCCACGAATTGAACTCCGGCCTGGGGTACACACTTCGTGGCGTGGCTGCCGGCATCCGTCAGGCGTCAGGCGTCAGGCGTCAGGCGGGGAAGTTGCAGGAACCGGGTTCACCGTTTTTCTGCGGCGTTCTGCGGCCTGGACGTCGGCCCGGACGATCGGCCCGGTCACTCATCACGTTGTCACGATGACGCCCCACAGGCAGGGCTTGTCGGTCAGGGGAACTGCCACAGGACGAGGCCCGGGTGCGGGCCCCGTTCATAAGGCTGTCCGAGCGCAGGCGGGTGCTGAGGATGGTGAGGGTGGCGGATCAGTCGGCCACGGTCGATGCGTTGCCAGGTCTCTCCACAACCCCCGCCCCCAAAGGCGACCCGGGGGCCACATGCGCCGTGCATTGGAGAACTTCCCCGTGCCCGCCGTGGACGAGCGGATCGTCAAGCGGTACTACCGGCCCGAGGACCGCGCCGAGGGCCAGGCGTACCTGCCGGTGCCCAACCTGACTCTGACCCCGGCGAACAAGAGCCGGAAGACCCCCTGGCCAAACCCGCAGGGACACTCCCGTGGCCATGCAGCCCCATCTCCCCCGTTCCCCCTTCCTGGTTCCCGGCCCCCGGCCCCCCGTCCCCGGTTCCCCGTTCCCGGTTCCCGGTTCCCAGATCCCGGTTCCCAGATCCCGGCCCCCTCGTTCCCGGCCCCCTCGTTCCCGGCCCCCTCGTTCCCGGTTTCCCCGCTCCCCGCCCAATTCCCCGCGCCCAGCTCCCCCGTTTCTCCGTCCCCAGTTCCCCAGTTCCCCAGTTCCCCAGTTCCCCAGTTCCCCGTCGAGAACATCTCGATGATCTCGAACATCGCCAGCCGGATGGGCTTCCTGCTGCTGGCGGCGGCCCGGTCGATCCGCACCTTCGTGTTCAACCCGATCTGGTTGATTCCCCCACGCCCCACGCCCCACGCCCCACGCC
>JODP01000016.1 GCA_000719025.1 Kineosporia aurantiaca JCM 3230 | reverse complement strand
GACAAAACCGAGGACCATCAGCCAAGTAGCCAGCTAGTGCTGACCAAATTGGCATCGGTTGTTCAGATGCGCTGTTGAGTTCTCAAGGAGCGGACGCTCACCATCCCCCACGTTTCCGTGGCTTCCCGGGGCAACCTCTCTAACCTACCCGGCTGACCGAGCGGTGTAAACCTTACCAGAAGGTTTTCGCTGCTTCGTCCATCCGGACTCCCAGGGCGAACTTCTGAGGTCGAACCCGCATGGGCTAGACCTCGGAAGAAGTTCGAGGGAAGTTGACCCCGGGACCGGCCACTTTCGTGTCCGTGCCTCCCGCGCTGCCAACAGGTAAAACCTTACGGACGCCCCATCAGGAGGTCAAATCGACACGACGTCCAGATGCCAAGTAACCCAAAATGACTACACCGCGCCAGAAATCAGCCTCGTCGGAGCACCGGAAGGCCGAGCGCGATCGAGCGGGGGGCAACACCGGGCGCGGCCGGAGCCGGCCCGCACGCGTCGATCTGTCGCTGGTCCCAGGCATCGCCGGCTCGGCTGCGCCGGACTGCGTAGGCCGGACCGGAATCGTCGGCCACCAGGTGGTGCGGCGCCCCGTACGAGATCCGCACCGAGGCGAAATCCCCCGGCCGGGGAGTGGCTGCGCCTTCCGGCACGCTGAAGTGCACCAGGCGATTGTCCCGGGCCCGACCGGACAGCCGGGTCGTCGCGCCGTCCTTACGACCTTGGCTCTCGGTCACCAGCAGCTCGACGACCTCGCCCTCCAGCTTGCGGTTCTCCTGCCAGGAGATCTCCTCCTGAAGCTGGATCAGCCGCTCGTACCGCTCCTGGACGACCTTCTTCGGCAGCTGGTCCGGCAGCGTGGCCGCCGGGGTACCGGGGCGCTGTGAGTACTGGAACGTGAAGGCCTGGGCGAACCGGGCCTGTGCCACCACGTCGAGCGTGCCCTGGAAGTCCTCCTCGGTCTCCCCCGGGAAGCCGACGATGATGTCGGTCGAGATCGCCGCGTGCGGAATCCGCTCCCGGACCCGGTCCAGGATGCCGAGGAACTTCTGTGAGCGGTACGAGCGCCGCATCTCCTTCAGCATCCGGTCGGAGCCGGACTGCAGGGGCATGTGCAGTTGGGGCATCACGTTCGGGGTCTCGGCCATCGCGTCGATCACGTCGTCGGTGAAGGCGGCCGGGTGCGGGCTGGTGAACCGGATCCGCTCCAGCCCCTCGATCGTGCCGCAGGCCCGGAGCAACGCGGCGAAGGCGCCGCGGTCACCGAACTCGACGCCGTAGGTGTTGACGTTCTGCCCGAGCAGCGTCACCTCGACCACGCCCTCGGCGACCAGGGCCTCGACCTCGGCCAGGACATCTCCCGGCCGACGGTCGCGTTCCTTGCCGCGCAGGCTCGGCACGATGCAGAAGGTGCAGGTGTTGTTGCAGCCGACGCTGATCGACACCCAGGCCGCGGCGGCCGAGTCCCGCCGGGTCGGCAACGTGGAGGGGAAGACCTCCAGCGACTCCAGGATCTCCACCTGGGCCGATGCGTTGTGTCGGGCCCGTTCCAGCAGGACCGGCAGCGACCCGATGTTGTGCGTGCCGAAGACGACGTCCACCCAAGGCGCCTTCTTGACGATCGTGTCCCGGTCCTTCTGGGCCAGGCAGCCACCCACGGCGATCTGCATGTCCGGGCGCCCGGCCTTCACCGGGGCCAGCTGACCGAGATTGCCGTAGAGCTTGTTGTCCGCGTTCTCGCGGACCGCGCAGGTGTTGAAGACGACCAGGTCGGCGCCTTCTCCCCCGGCCTCGGCGGGCACGTACCCGGCCGCGTCCAGCAGACCCGCCAGGCGCTCGGAGTCGTGCACGTTCATCTGACAGCCGAACGTGCGCACCTCGTAGGTGCGGATCGGCGCGGCTTCGGAGGAGATCACGTCTTCGATCGTCATAGCACCTCAACTGTACGACGCGCCGGACCCGCAAAAGTCCGCCCGGCTCGGTCCTCAGGACACCGGCGCCCCGAATGGGGCATGGTGGGCCGATGCGGCAGTCCCGAGCGTTCGTTCTGACGATGCTCCTGCTGGTTCCCCTGTTCTGCTCGGCGGCGGGGAGCCCGGGCGGTTCTGCGCTCCGGGACGAGACCGGGCCGGACCGGATCGTGATCACCGCGGGGACGACGGCCGGGGTCTACTTCGCCTGGGCCACGGCGGTGGCCCACGAGCTGGAGAAGGCTCATCCGTCGCTGTCGGTCGTGGTGCTGCCCTCGTCCGGGAGCATCGAGAACCTGGCCCGGCTGGAGAACGGGCAGGCCGACCTCGCGGTGAGCGCGAACGATGCGGCGGAGGCGCAGAACGAGCGGAGGTCGGCCGAGGACGGGTCGGCGGACATTCCGCTGCGGGCCATCGCCCGGATCTACGACGACTACTACCACGTGGTCGTGCCGAGCGGTTCGAAGATCCGGTCGGTGACGGACCTGGCCGGGCTGAAGGTGGCGATCGGGGATCCGGGGTCCGGTACTGCGCTGATCGCCCGGCGCTTGCTGGGTCTGGCCGAAGTTTCCGTCCAGGAGAAGGAACTCGGCATCGTGGATGGGCTCAACGCTCTGCAGAAGGGTGATGTGGACGCGGTTTTCTGGTCCGGCGGGGTGCCCACCGCAGCCATCCAGAACGCGGCTAAGAGGATGCCCATCCGTCTGCTCGGTCTGGGTGAGCTACCCCGGCAGATGCGGGCTACCTACGGCGCCGTCTATCGGCCCGCGGCGATCCCGCCCGGCCGGTACGGGATCACCCAGCAGGTGGACACCCTGGCCCTGGCGAACTTGCTGGTCACCCGGGCGGACGCGGATCCGGACATGGTCACCACGGTGATCTCGACAATCTTTGCCCGCCGGGCCGCCATTGCCGCCGCCGTACCCGCCGCGAACCAGACTGACCTAAGAACGGCAATCCTGACCGGCGGACTCGAGCTGCATCCCGCGGCGGCTAAGTACTACCGACAGGAAAAGCTTTAGCGCACAGGCGGAAGCCACAGCCGCACGCGAAGACCACCACCGTCTCCCGTCTGTACCTCCAGGGTGCCGTCGTGCCGTTCCATCAAGGTCTTCGCGATCGACATACCCAGGCCGGTGCCTTCCTGGGCACCCCCGTCCGCTCGCCAGAACCGATCCGCCACCCGGGGTAGGTCTTCTGCCGATACCCCCGGCCCGGTGTCCGTAACGGTCACCTCAACGCCGCCCCACGGAGCGTCCGGATCTGTACCCCCGGCAGTTCCACCCGCCCTGGCCAGAGCCAGAATCGGCGCCGAACTCGGCCCGCCCATCGGCAGCACGGGCCGGGATTCGGTCTCAGGTACGGACGCTGCGAGCGGCTTTACGACGACCGTCACCGTCCCTCGGGCCGGGCAGTACTTAAGAGCGTTGTCCAGCACCGCGTCCAGCGCTCCCGAGACCGCCCCGACGTCATGGAGGGCCAGGGCCCGCGCCACGCCCTGCCGGACCAGGTGGACCTCTCTCCGGTCGGCAACCACCATCCAGAAGGCGAGCCGCTCGTCCACCACGCCCGCAGCGTCCATCGGTACCGCTGGGGCCCCGGCGTTCTCGACCTTGGCCAGGGCGAGCATCCGGTCGAGCGTGCCGGCCAGGTGCCGGCCATCGTCCAGCGCCTGCTCCAGCGCGTCCACCTGGCTCGCCCTCGACCGCTGCGGCAACCCGTTCAACCCGGTCAACCCGGTCGTCATGGTCATCGCCTCCAGCCGCATCAGCAGCGCGGCGAGGGGGTTGCGCAGCTGGTGGCTGGCGTCGGCGACGAACGCCCGCTGCGCCTCCACCGCGTCCTGCACGTGAACGGCCATGTCGTTGAAGGAGGCCTCGAGACGGCGCAGCTCCGGCGGACCGGCTCCGGCCGGCACCCGGGCCGAGAGGTCACCGGCGGAGATCTGGTGGGCGGCCTCGTCCAGCCGGGCCACTGGGCGCAACAGCCAGCGAGCCAGCCGGTCGGCCAGCGCGATCGCCCCGATCATGGCAATCAGCTCGGCGGCGAGCAGGATCGACCAGCGCTGCAGGACTCGGTTCGCGGCCTTCTTCACCGGTGACACGCTGACCACCGCGCCCACCACGTCCCCGTCGCGCACCACGGGCTGCGCGGCGACCAGGGGTTTGTCGTCCCAGGGCAGGATCTGGTCCCAGACCTCGGTGAGCCGCCCGGAGAGCGCTGTGTCCAACGCTGCGTTTTCGGCCGGGGTAGGAGTGGTGGTAGGACCTGTATGCCCGCTGAACCGGGGATGCCGAGCGGCGTCGTAAACCGTCACCGAGATGCCGTACAGATCCTCGTAGCGCTGTAGATCGCGCTCCAGTGCCAGCTTCTCCACGCCGGTGGCGTCCGGGTCGGAAGGCACCAGGCTGACGAACATCGACAGGTCGGCCATCCGGTCGGTGTGCAGCGTGCGGGCCTCACCCGAGGCGATCCCGGTGATCAGCGGCACGCCGAGGCTGACCAGCACCACGCCGATCAGCACGACCAGAAGGGCGGAGAGCCGTGTCCTCATACGAGGATCATCGCGGTGTCAGGACGATTCGGGGCGGGGTAGGGGCGGTTCAGGACCACGTGCTGCTGGCGGCGCCGATCGCCAGCCGGTAGCCGACCCCGCGCACGGTCTCGATCAGTCCCGGCAGGCCGGTCTTCGAGCGCACGGCAGCCACGTGCACCTCGAGCGTGCGGCCCAGCCCGTCCCAGGTGGACTGCCATACCTCGCTGATGATCTGTTCCCGCCGGAACACCACCCCGGGATGCCGGGCGAGCAAAGCCAGCAGGTCGAACTCCTTGCGGGTCAGAGCGATCGACCGACCGCCGCGCAGCACCGTGCGGCTGTTCACGTCGATCACCACCTCGTCCGGTGACAACGGCTCCGGCTCCTCGACCGGTTCGATCTCGTCCTCCTCCACCGCCCCGCCGAGTTCCTCGTCCGCCGTTGCGGATCCGGCCGGCTCCCGGCGGTGCCGCCGGCTGACCGCGTGCAGCCGGGCCAGCAGTTCCCGCACGTCGTACGGTTTGACCAGATAATCGTCAGCGCCCAGGTTCAGCCCGTGCACCCGGGCAGTGAGGTCGGACCGGGCCGTCGCCATCAGGATCGGTACGTCGTGGGTGCGGCGGATCCGGCTGCAGACCTCGAACCCGTCCCGGTCCGGCAGGCCGAGATCGAGCACCACGGCCTCGGTCTGCGGGGTGAGCCGGGCCAGGGCCGCGCGTGCCGTGGTCACGTGCTCGACCTCCATGCCGTGCACCCTCAGCACGTCCGACAGCGCGGCCCCGAGCCGGGCATCGTCTTCCACCAGCAGTACGCGCATCCCCCTACCATCGCTGGTCCGGCGGTTCCGGGGAAGTCGCGTGACCACCCCGTGACCTCAGAAGATCCTCAAACACCTCAGAAGATCCTCAAATTGCCTTTTCCGGGCGCCGCCCCCTCCCTACCTTCCAGACATGGCGGGACGCAGGAGGAGCGAGCGATGACGGCGGAAAACCCTGTCCCCGAAAGCGATTCGGTGACACCACATGGTGGCAACGAGTCCGGCCACCGACCCCCTCTGGTCCGGCTGACCGGCGTCAACAAGCATTTCGGGGCCCTGCACGTCCTGCGCGACATCGATCTCGTGGTCGGCACCGGCGAGGTGGTCGTGGTGATCGGGCCCTCCGGTTCGGGCAAGTCGACCCTCTGCCGGACGATCAACCGGCTCGAAACCATCGATGCGGGAACGATCGAGCTCGACGGCCGGCCGCTTCCCGAGGAGGGCCGGGCCCTGGCCACGCTGCGGTCCGAGGTCGGGATGGTCTTCCAGTCCTTCAACCTGTTCGCCCATAAGACAGTGCTGCAGAATGTCACTCTGGGGCCGGTCAAGGTGCGCGGCAGCAAACCCGCCGAGGCCGAGAAACAGGCCCTGGTGCTGCTGGAACGGGTCGGGGTGGCGGACCAGAAGGACAAGTACCCGGCCCAGCTCTCCGGCGGTCAGCAGCAGCGGGTGGCGATCGCCCGGGCGCTGGCGATGCGGCCCAAGGTGATGCTCTTCGACGAGCCGACCTCGGCGCTCGACCCGGAGATGATCAACGAGGTGCTGGACGTGATGACTTCCCTGGCACGCGAGGGGATGACGATGGTCGTGGTCACCCACGAGATGGGTTTCGCCCGCCGGGCGGCCGACCGGGTGGTGTTCATGGCCGACGGCCAGATCGTCGAAGAGGCCACGCCGAGCACGTTCTTCACCAGTCCGAGCAGCGACCGGGCCCGCGACTTCCTGTCCAAAATCCTTACTCATTGAGCAGATTGGGGCACCCGATGAAGACCGACAGCCTGCGCGCCGGAAAGCTGGCGGCCGTGCTCGTGGCCGGCGTCCTGACCCTCACCGCCTGCGGTGGGGGCAGCGACGACGACACCGAGGCGGCGACCGTCGACAGCAAGGCCACCTTCGAGGCCGGCACCACCATGGCCACCCTGCAGAAGGCCGGCAAGATCACCATCGGCACCAAGTTCGACCAGCCCGGCTTCGGCCTCAAGGGCCTGTCCGGCGCCCCGGAGGGTTTCGACGTCGAGATCGGCAAGCTGATCGCCGCCGGGCTGGGCATCGGCGAGGACGGCATCTCCTGGGTCGAGACCCCTTCCGCGGTGCGGGAGAACGTGATCGAGGACGGCGACGTCAACCTGGTCGCGGCCACCTACACGATCAACGACGAGCGCAAGAAGCGGATCAGCTTCGCCGGGCCCTACTACGTGGCCGGCCAGCAGCTCATGGTGCGCAGCGACAACAGCGCGATCACCGGGCCGGAGAGCCTGAAGAGCAACCCGGACGCCAAGGTCTGCTCGGCGGCCGGTTCCACCCCCGCCGACAACATCGGCACCTACCTCGCCTCCCCCGGCCAGCTGGTCACCTTCGACCTGTACAGCAAGTGCGCCGACGCCCTGAAGAACAAGCAGGTGGACGCGGTGACGACGGACAACGTCATCCTGCTGGGGCTGGTCGGCAAGTCCGACGGCGCGTTCAAGGTGGTCGGTGAGCCGTTCACCGAGGAGCCCTACGGCATCGGGATCAAGAAGGGCGACACCGCCTTCTGCCAGTACATCGTCGACACGCTGAAGAAGGCGTCCGAGGACGGCGCCTACGAGAAGGCGTGGAGCTCGACCGCCGGTGAGGTCGAGGGCTCCCGGGTGCCGACCCTGCCCACGGCCGACGCCTGCTCCTGAGCCGTCGGTCATGAACGTCATCACCGACAACCTCGACCTGTTCTTCCAGGGGTTCCTGAAAACCTTCGGGATCTGCCTGATCTGCATGGCCGGGGCCCTGGTCCTGGGTACGGTCGTGGCCGCCTTCCGGGTCTCGCCGGTCGCCCCGCTGCGCGGGGTGGGCACGCTGTACGTGAACCTGGTGCGCAACTGCCCGCTGACCGTGGTGCTGTTCTTCATCGCGTTCGGCCTGCCGGAGATCGGGATCAACCGTTCCTACTACGTGTTCGGCTGCTCGGCGCTGATCATCTACACCGCGGCGTTCGTCTGCGAGGCCCTGCGCTCGGGGATCAACGCCATCCCGGCCGGCCAGGCCGAGGCCGCGCGGGCGATCGGGCTGAGCTTCCGGCAGACCCTGGGCGCGGTGATCCTGCCGCAGGCCTTCCGCACCGCGATCCCGCCGGTCGGCAGCGTGATCATCGCGATGTTCAAGAACTCGGCCATCCTCGGGGCCTTCGGGGTCAGCGGTGACCTGCTCGGCAACGCGATCCTGCTGACCGGCTCACGCGGCCAGGACCCGACCCCGGTCTATCTGGGCATCGGTTTCTTCTTCCTGCTGATCACCGTCCCGGCCGGGCTGGTCCTGCAGTTCCTCGAGCGCAAGGCGGTGATCCTGCGATGAGCAACCTCTCCGTCCTGTACGACGCGCCCGGTCCCAAGGCCCGGCGGCGGGCCGTGATCGGCAGCGTCATTGTCGGACTGCTCCTGCTCGGGGTGCTGTATCTGGTCTACGCGCGACTGGACGACAAGGGGCAGTTCGCGTCCGAGCGGTGGGCTCCGCTGATCGATCCGTCGGACGAGAACTTCAAAGCCGTCTGGGAACTCATCCGGGACGGTCTGAAGAACACTCTGGCCGGGGCCGTCGTGGCGATCGCGCTCTCGCTGGCAATCGGCGTCGTCGTCGGAGTGGCCCGGGTGATGCTCGGGCGTAGGTCCCGGATCCCCCTGGTTGCCGTGATCGAGGTGCTGCGCGGGCTTCCGGTGGTGGTGCTGATGTACATGGCCTACCAGTTGCTGCCCGATGTCGGGGTGAACTACGAACCGCTGCCCGGGTCGGACGCGTTCTGGTGGATGGTCACCGGCCTGGTCGCCTACAACTCGGTGATCTTCGCCGAGATCCTTCGGGCCGGGGTGAACTCACTTCCGCGGGGTCAGCGCGAGGCCGGCCTGGTGATCGGGCTGACGCCGTTGCAGACCATGCGGATGATCGAACTGCCGCAGGCATTCCGGACGATGCTGCCCGCGATCATCAGCCAGATGGTGGTGGTGCTGAAGGACACCTCGCTGATCGCCTTCATCGGCCAGTACCCGGAGCTGCTCAAGAGCGGCCAGACGATCTACCAGAACCTGGACAACCCGCTCCAGACGCTGTTTTTCATCGGGCTGATCTTCATCGCGGTGAACTTCACCCTGTCCCGGCTGGCCATGCTCGTGGAACGCCGGGTGGCCCGGCGGTCAGCGGGCCGGTCGGCGGAGCGGGAACTGCGAGCGGTTCCCGTCACTGCTTAGCCCGATCGGGGTGGGACGGGTGCCGAGGACGCCGGGCCGCGGGACACTGAGTTCCTCGCACCGGCGCCCACTCCCGCGGGGCGCACAGCGGGAGGAGGATCCATGACTCTCACCAGCGAACAGGCCCGGACGTACGTCGGCCGGGCGGTTTTCGACTTCGACCACGAAATGGTCGGCGCGGTGGACGCGATCTACTTCTGCGACGCCACCGGCCTGCCCACCTGGTTCTCGTTCACCACCGACTTCTTCGCCGAGCGGGACGCCTTCGTACCCGCCGGGCAGGTCTCGCCATTCAGTGAGGGGATCACGATCCCGATCGACCGCGGCCTCATCCGATCCATGCCGAGGATCAAGCCACGCAACGGAGCCCTCTCCAGCGCCCAGGTCGCCCGGCTGCACGAATTCTTCGGCACCTTCTCGGGCGAGCACTTCGCCTCGGCCCACGAGGGCGCGCCGAAGTTCCCCGAGCGCAACCTCGTTCCCGATCCGCACTCGCTGTTCCGCGGACGTACCCACGAGACGGCGTTCGGTACCGGGATGCCCGGGCCGAACGAGCCGCACGACGTCACTCTTCAGGGCACCGGGAACCACGCACCCTGAGAATCACGCCCGGCGCAGCACCTTCTTGTCCGGTTTTCCGCCCGGGGTCAGCGGAATCTGCTCGATCACGGTGAACGACTGGGGTACGGATGCCTGCCCCAGTCGTTCCGCCACAACCTGACGCAGTTCCTCGTCGATGATCTCGGTGGTGCTACGAAGGACGACGAACGCGTGGATGGCCTCCCCGGTGACCTCGTCCGGTTCACCCACCACGTACGCAGAATCGACGAGCGGGTGCTCGGCGAGAGCCCGTTCGATCGGTCCTGCGTAGTAGACGTTGGCGTTCACGATGATGACGTCCCGAGCGCGGCCCTCAAGGTGCAGGAAGCCCTGCTCGTCCAGGCCGCCGAGGTCGCGCGAGCGGATCCAGCCGTCCTCCAGGTACACGTCGGGCTGCTCGTTCAGGATGTCGCCCTCGTTGACGTACCCGATGGTCTGCTGCGGCGTCTTCAGGTAGATCTCCCCTTCCCGCGTCTCGACCTGGTTACGGGGTAACGGCCGGCCCACCGAGGTCATGGCATTCGGGGAGGCCAGAGCCTCGGCTGGGGTAAGCATGCTGACCAGACCAGTTTCACTCTGCCCATACCCCTGGAAGACGATCGGGCCGAGCAGCTCCTGGGCTTCGGCGTAACGATGCGGGTCGAGGGGCGAGCCGGACACCATCAAGCCGCGCAGGCTGCTCGCGTCGGCCGAACCGTCCCGCACTGCAGCCATGAGCGCCAACAGTCTGGGCACGGGGAGGATGCTGCCGGTGATCCGGTGCTTCGCTACCAGCTCGGGGAAGGGCGCGTCCTCGGTAGGAATGATCAGCCGCCCGCCAGAACCACCTTCACCGTGATGCATCGACAGAAACGCGTAGTCGAGCATGACCTGGCTGCTCAGCGTGCCGTGCAGGAGATAGCGGTCCAGCCGGGAGCCCAGATCCCGGATCGCCGGCGAGTGGAGCTCAATGCGGGACGGCCAGTCTGCGCTGACCCCGGCGTAGGTCTGGGCGCAGCCCTTGGGGTTGCCGGTGCTGCCGCTCGTGTACGTCACTCGCGCGACGTCTTCGGGTCGGCCCCGGGGCGCCAGATCCTGCTCCTCCGTGTCGGCCAGCTGCTCCAGGTCGATCAGAACAAGATCAGGGCGAGTTCTGAGGACGATCTCGGTGGCCGTGGTCGCGTCGGTGAGCGCGTACCTGATCCGCTCGTCCAGCAGATAGGCCAGCTGGCCCTCGGTCAGGCCCGGCCTCACTCCGCTGACCCGGGCGCCCACCACGTGCGCGGCCAAGTTCGCCGCGAACGCCGTCGGCGTTACCCCGGTCATCAGCGCGACCCCGTCGCCGGGCTCGGTCCCGGCCCTGAGCAGGGCCGCGGTCACCCTTCGGACCAGGCTCAGCGTCTGCGCGGCAGTGACTTCCCGGCCGGCGTACTCGAACAGGACGGCCTCGCCCAGCTCGGCCAGGCGGTCGGTCACCCGGACCGGAAACCGGCCCTCGCGGTGGGACTCGCTGCTCAAAGCTCTCCCAATTGATAGCCCAGGCTGTGGACGGTGCGGACCGAGGTGCGACCCAGCTTCCGCCGCAGGTAATAGACGTAGGTGGCGACCAGGGACGCCGAGCTGGCGTCGCGGAACACCCGCCGGGCGAGCTCCTCGCGGGGGTGCACGGCGGCCGGCCGGTCGGCCAGGATCCGGATCAGCCGGAACTCCCGGTCCGAGAGCTGGACCCGGTCCCCTTCGGGCAGTACCGCGGAACGACTGCGCAGGTCCAGCTCGCCCTCGCCGATCCGCAGCACCTTGGCCAGCTCGACCGGGCGGCGGCACAGCGCCCGCAGCCGGGCGGTGAGCTCACCGGTCTCGAACGGGTGGGCCAAGTAGTCGTCGGCTCCGGAGTCCAGGGCCTCGATCAGCTCGGGGACCGTGCGATTGGGCGCAATCAGCAAGGCCCGGGCGGTGATCGCCCGCCCCCGCAGCCGTCTGATCAGGCTGATGCCGTCCACCACGGGCAACCGGCGGGAAATGACCATGACGTCATAACCCCGGGTCAGGCCCATGTGCAGGGCGGTCTGGCCGTCGCGGGCGCACTCCACCTGGTAGCCCTCGTGATGCAAGGTCTGGGCCAGCGGCAGGACCGGCTCGGCACCGGCATCCGCGAACAGAAGACGCAGGGGTCGTCGCTCGTGCGTGGTGGCCATGGATGAAACGTTGCATAAGGTATGTAAAGGACACGATCTGGCAACGATAAATACTTGAGACTTAATGTAGTTCACCTCTTCATCCGGCGCTCGGTGAGAGCTCGGTGCCCGGGAGGATGACCGTCGCCCGGGTGCGGCGGGCCTCGAGGCGATCGATCAGGGTCAGCGCCGGCACCGTCATCAGGGTGGTGACCAGGGCGACCAGCACCAACGCGGTGAACATCTTGTCGCTCACGATCCCGGCCTCCAGCCCGACGTTGAGGGCGATCAGCTGCATCAGCCCCCGGGCGTTCATCAAGGCCCCCACCCGCGCCGAGACCAGCGGCGACTGCCCCGACAGCCGGGCCGCCAGCCAGCAGGCCCCGAACTTGCCGACCACCGCGAGCACCACGCAGGCCAGGGCGAAGAGCAGGACGGCGGGATCCCCGAGCAGCCCGAACTTCGTCTGCAGCCCCGAATAGGTGAAGAACAACGGCAGGAACAGGCCGTTTCCGAGGGGAGCCACGACCGCGACCAGGTCGGCGCTCTCCTCGCGCTGAGGCAGCACCAGGCCGACGCAGAAGGCGCCGAACACCGCGTACAGGCCGATCTCGTCGGTGTACCAAGCGACGGCGAAGAGCACCAGAAGGACGGCGATCACCCGCCGCCGCGGGTCGAACCGGGTGCGCTCCATCAGCGTGGTCATGAACCGGCGGCCGAAGAACCACAGCACCAGGGCGAAGGCCAGGGCCCCGGCCACCGTCCGCAGAGCGGGCCCGAACTCCCCCGATGCGGTGGCCAGCACGAAGGCCAGGAGGATCCAGGCCACCACGTCGTCGATCGCCCCACTGGCCAGCGCGAGCGAACCGTGCGGAGTGCCGGCGTGCCCGCGTTCGGTGACGATCCGCGCGAGCATCGGGAACGCGGTGATCGCCAGGGCCACCCCGACGAACGCGGCCGAGACCCCGGTCGAGACCCCGTCGGCGAACACCGGGACGTGATTGCGAACCACAACCACCAGAAGGACGCCCAGGGCGAGAGGAGCGAGGATGCCGGACAGGGACACGATCCCCGCGGTGCCGACGATCTTCGGGGGTCTGTGCGAGGCGAACTCGTAGCCCGCCGTGAACATGAACAGGACCAGGCCGATCTGCCCCAGGACGTACAGCACCGGGCGCATCTGGGCCGGGAACAACGCGTTCTGCACGTCGGGCAGCACCAGGCCGAGCAGGCTGGGACCGAGCAGGACACCGGCCAGCATCTCGCTCACCACGGCGGGCTGCCCGACCTTGCCCAGCAACCAGGCGACCACCCAGCAGAACGCCACGATGACCACCATGGCGATGAACAGCCTCGGGGCGAGCTCGCTGGGCGTCATCATCGGGTGACCGTCTCCTTGATCGGGCCGTGCTCCGGATGTTCTTCGAAGTAATTCGCGCACAGCCGTTTCCGTCGGGCGTCGGCCACCATGTAGGTACCCAGCACGAGCTGGGTGACGCTGATGGTGACGTCGTCCACCCGGTCGCGGATCCGCATCCTCTTAAGTCGACCCGTCAACGCAGGGGTAGGCCGATCCCGCCGGACCAACAGGCACGGCCCCCGATTGGGCATCGATCGGGTATGCGAGGCCGACGAGCTGAGCGCATACCGCCGCAACACTTCCCGGGCGGCTGCGCGCATCATCACCGGCGCCATACCACGGGCCGGGCAGGCGCGGTTCGCCGTTACCCCGAACGGGATGAAGTGAGCGTCCTTACGGCGCAGCGTTTTCCAGCGATCGGGCCGGAACTCGTCGTCCGGAGCCGGCCCGGTGCGCTGGAAGGCGAGGTAGTTGAACAGAAGCACCGAACCGGTCGGCAGCGTGCGGTCGGGCAGCTTGATCGGCGCCGTGGTGACTCTGTGCGCGATGCCGAACAACGGGTTCACCCGCAGCGCCTCATCGATCACCCGGTCCAGCACCTCGTCGTCGTCCAAGTGAGCGACCAGGTCGTCCTGCACATCCGGGTGCTGCGCAATCATCAGCAGCAGGTGCGCCATCGCCTCCGACATCTGCACGACAGCGGTGTTGAAGAACGCGCCCTGTAGGTACCAGGCCGTCTCCAGGTCGCTGAACTCGTCCGCGGGCAACGTGACCGGCACTTGACCGGCCTCGATCCGGCGGAGCAGATACTGGGTCAGCTCGTCCCGACGATCCATGTGCCGCAGGCTGCAACCTTTCAGTGCAGTAACCACGTCGTCGGCGTTCCGCACGATCAGGCGACGAGCCTCCAGCGGACAAGGCTCACCGAAGACCACCTCGTAGTACGCCTCCGCCCAGATCGGCATCATCAGATCCCGCAGGCGCTGCCCGGTGACCGTTTCGAGCGGTAGCTCATCCAGCACCGCGGCCGTCCGCCGAGCCGCGAGTTCCTCCGCCTCCCGGAGCGGGATCGCCAGCGCCTGACGCGTCACCTTGGCCACTGTCCGGTACCGCGGGCCAGGTTCCAGATGCTCCTGGTGCATCTGCGGACCGGGGGCAAGCCAATACCAGAACAGGTCGGACAAGCCGGCGCCGACGCTGCGTCCGTCGGCGGCGGGGTCGGAGTAGAGCCGCTCGAACTGCTCGGCGTCGATCCCCGGACCCGGTACGGGGATACCTTCCTCGCCGTTGATCCAGGTGAAGATGTGTTCCCGCAGCCGGACCACGTTCGGGGGTAACCACCACGGGGCGCTCGCCGTCAGAGCGGCCGCGCTCAGCAGGGTGCCGGCGGTACGGACGCGGCTCATCGTGCTCCTCTTTCGATCAGCGAGGTTTCGTTCAACAAGGTTCGGTCCAGATCAGCGGCCGACGCTCCCCCGCACAGCGCCAGCGCCTGGTCGTACTCGGTACGCAGCAGTTCGAGCAGCTCCGTCACGCCTTCCTGGCCGCCCGCTGCCAACGCCCAGATCACCGGGCGACCGATCCCCACCGCGGTCGCACCCAGCGCGACTGCCCGGACCACGTCGATACCCCGGCGCACTCCGCCGTCCACGATCAACGGGAAACCGGCCGGGACGGCGGCAACGATGTCCGGCAGCGCGTCGGCTGAAGCGATTGCGCCGTCGAGCTGACGTCCGCCGTGATTGGAGACGACCAACCCGTCCACCCCGTGCTCGACGGCCAGCCCGGCGTCCTCGGGATGCAGCACTCCCTTGAGCAGGATCGGCAGCCGGGTCTGGCCTCTCAGCCGGTCGATGGCCTCCCAGGTCAATGAGGCGTCCATCGCGATCTCCCGGGCCTGCCCCGTCCCGTCGACCAGGTTCTCGCACCGAAGACCCGACGGGAGGTCGTGAAATCCGTTCTGATGATCCCGTTCCCGCCGCCCGAACACCGGTGAGTCAACGGTCACCACCAGCGCGGACGCTCCCGCCGCTTCGGCCCGGCGGATCAGCGCGAGGGTGAAGGCGAGGTCCGGCTGAAGGTAGAGCTGGAACCAAAGGTGCGGTTCCCGGTCCGGAGCCGCGCTCCGGGCGGCGTCGACGACGTCCTCAATTCTGCTGGTCGCCGCCATCGAGACGATCATGATCGTGCCCGCGCACGCCGCTGCGCGCGCCGTCGCGAGCTCTCCATCCGGATGCGCGAGCCGGTGGAAGGCCGTCGGGGCGATCAGGACCGGCATCGACAGGTCACGACCGAACACCGACACACCGAGATCGCGTTTGGCGTTACCCCGGAGAACCCGCGGCCGTAGCCGGATCCGTTGCCAGGCCTCAAGGTTGGCCCTACAGGTGGACTCGTCTCCGGCCGCCCCGGCGAAGAAGTCGTAGTGCACCGGATCCAGCCGCGCTCGTGCCTCCTGCTCGAAGTCCGCCACGCGGAAACGCATCTCGGCCTCGTCAGACGGCAGCCGGGCTGAGGCTTCGATCGAGGAATTCGGTCAGCGGATCCTGATGCACCGCCGGCCGGTTCCACTCGTTCTCCAGGTTCTCGGCCAGGTGGTGGGTAGCAACCAACTCCGGCGTACCTCGGACGTCGCGGTAGTGCCGCACCACCGGATGCAGGTACGCCGCATCGTGCGCCTGCCCCGGCTGATCCTGCGCGATCCGGGCAACGCTGATGTCGAACGGATCCACCTGGTCGTGATCCGGCCCGTACTCCAAGGTGACGACGAACGCGTGCTCGGGTACCCCTACCCCGCCCTCCTTGAAGTAGTCGACCGGGACCTCCTCCAGGTACCGCACCCGTCCTTCATCAACCGTGACAATGTCGGAGAGCGTGCCGAACAGCTGCCAGAGCGCTGAGGTGCGGTTCACCCGCTCGATCACTGCGTCGGTTATCGCCCGCGGGTCATACTTCAGTTCCGTGGTAGGCCAGTCCTGCTGCTCATAGCGCTGGTCGAGGATCTTCCCGAGCGCCCTTACCCCGTAGCGAAAACCGTGGATGAACCCGCTGGTCGACTTCTTGAAGTCGCGCATCTGGCTGAGCGTTCCCGCCACGTACAGGTCGGGCACGTTGACCGACTCCCAGGCCGGAGTCTGCGCCGGGAACCGGTCATTGATCACCAGATCCGGGCGGGCGCTCGCATCGAAGATCGAGGCGTCGAAGCGGAATCCGGCGGCGACGATGATCCGGTCGTAGTGCAGTTCCTTGATCACCTCGTTGACCCGGGCGAAGCTGAACGTCACCTGATACGAGCCGTCCGCGTTCTGCTGGATCCGCTGGACCTGCCCGTCGAGGATCGCGTTCTGCGACTTGAGCTGGTACGTGTCCAGGAAGTTGTTGTTCACCGCGCGCAGGTGCCCGACGAAGTGCGTGCGCCAGGCCAGCCGCAGCGAGTTCGGTCCGGCCACGTGGATCACAGCCGCGGTCTCGACCAGGGCGTCCGCGGTCTCGAAGGCGGAGTTGCCCTTGCCGATGATCAGCACGCGCTGATCGATGAAGTCGTCCGGGTCGACGCTCACCGTGTCGTACCGCTCGGCGCTCTCGATGCCCTCGACGTCCGGCAGATTGAGTTTGGAGACGCCGGTGGCGACGATCACGCGCTTGGCGGAGTAGGTCTCGTCCCCGGCCTGCACGGTGAACCGGTCGTCGGCCTTGGCGACCTGGTCGACGCGGGTGTTGTAACGCACCCGGACGCCGGTCTTCTCGGCATAGTCGTGCAGGTACGACACCAGTTCCTGAGCGGGCGGGAAGTAGCTCCGGGTGCGCTTGGTGAACAGCAGGTCCGGGTCCGGGGTCCCGTCCTGCGCGCTGCCTTCGCTGAGCAGCGAGTTCCAGTCCATCCGGAGGTTGAACTCCGGGTCGGACGATCCGGTGTATCTCTTGTTGATCGAGATCAGCTGCCGGTGGCGGGGAAAGGTCTCGAAGAAGGTGCCCGGGCCGGGGCCCGCCTCCAGGACCAGGTAGTCGCGACCGGCCCGCTGGAACTGCGCGGCCAGCTGCAGGCCCGCAGGGCCCGCGCCGATGATCAGGTAGTCCACCTTGCCACTCATGTGGCCGAACGTAATTCGGGTATTTCAGAGAAACTTCAGTGCGTCACAGGTCCGGCACAGAAAGCCAATCCGGTCCGGGCCCGGGTCAGGATCCGGGGACTGGTCTTCTCAACTGGTGCGCCGCCCGGGTCGGGCGAGACTGAAGGCCTCGTGACGACGCCTGACCGGGCGCCCGACGGGAGGAGAAGAAATGCTGAACCTGAAGCCCGAAGAAGCCCGTGAGCTGGTCGGACGCCCGATCCACGACTCCCGGGGAGAACGTCTGGGCGATGTCCGCGAGGTGTACTTCAACGACCTGGACCGAAACCTGGAATGGGTCTCCTTCGCCGCGGACGACACGCTGCGATTCGTGCCCGCCGCCGAGGTGCGCGATGGCCAGGACCGGCTGACCCTGCCCTTCACCGAGGACATTTTCGACAACCAGCCGCACATCGAGCCGCATGACGGTGCACTGTCGAACGCCCAGGTGGCCCGGCTGCACGAGTTCTTCCACACGTTCGACGGGCACACGCACATCACCACCGCCAGCGAGGGCGAACCCGCCGCTGAGAGCGTGGCCTCGGAAGAGGTGCCTTTGAGCGGCCGTCAGCACGAGCCTGCCTTCGGTACCGGAGCCCCGGTGCCGGGTGAGCCGCACGACGTGACCCTCCAGGGCAACGGCAACTTCGCGCCCTGATGTGAGTCACCCGGAACTGGCCCTCTTCGGGCCGGTTCCGGGTCAGTTGGGGATCAGCTTCGGATCAGTCGAAGTCGGGGTGGCCGAACAGGCCTTCGGCGTCGAGGTCGGCCAGTTCTTCCCGAATGGCCTGGTACGCGACGCCCGACCCGTAGCCCTTGCGCGCCAGCATCCCCGCGAGCCGACGCATCCTTCGCTCCGGATCGTCCTTGGTCATGCTGGCGGCCTTCTTCCGGACCAGTTGCCGGGCTGTAGCCAGTTCATCGTCGGAACTGACCGCGTCCACGGCCTCGCGCACCGTCTCGTCGGCCACACCCTTCTGCCGCAGCTCATAAGCCAACGCCCGCCGTGCCAGACCCCGCCCGCTGTGCCGGTTTTCGACGTACTGCTTTGAGAACGCCGTATCGTCGACCAGGTCGACCTCTTCGAACCGGTCCAGCACGGCGGCGGCCACCTCGTCTGGGATGTCCTTTTCGGCGAGGGTCTTGGCCAGCTGCGAGCGGGTGCGCGGTCCGGCGGAGAGCTGCTTCAGCAGAATCTCGCGGGCCTCCTCCTTCAGCTCTTCCGGCGTTCGAGGCGGCCTTCCGTTGTCGCCCTCAAGCTCGTTCTCACCATTGGCCGATGTCCGACCGCGACCCTTCCGCCCGAACGACCCCTCGCGCGGCTTCCGGCTCAGCCCTTGACCACGACGCGCGTCATTCCGGCCACGACGTGGGGCAGCCCCGCCCGGATCTTCTGCGGTAGCGCCAGGCCCTCTGGGCAGGTTCGGCCCTTCGGAGAGCCCCCAATCTCTGAGCCCTTGAGAACCCCTCAGCCCCTCCGAACCTCGGAGCCTTTCCGAACCTCGGAGCCCCTCAGAACCTCGCAACCCCTCCGAACGTCCAGGAGCCCCTTCGCCCGGCGCCCGGTCCCTCAGCGATTGACGATCACGTCGGCTGAGCCCACCCGAACGCCCCCCGCCCGAACGCTTTTGCTCACCCTCTGGTGCCTGAACGCCCCACTCCGGAGAGCTCCATGCCGGCTGCGCAAGTTCTCCCGCGGGCACCGGGTTCTCAGTGGACCCCGGCTCTCCCATGGAGCCAGGTTTACCCGTGGAAGCCGGTTTCCTCGTGGACGCCGGTTCTCTCGTGGACGCCGGTTGCCCAGCGGGCGCCGGTTCCTCCGCGGGCCATGTGGCCGACGAACCCACAGACGCCGCTCCGGCGTCGCTATCCACAGCCCGGTCGTTGCCGGAAGCCCGGCCACCCGACGCGCGGCCGCCTGACGCCCGGCCACCCGACGCGCGGCCGTCCGACGCGCGGTCGTCCGAAGCCTCGTCGCCCGGGGCCGAGCCGTCTGGCCCCTGGTCCTCGTTCGCGGCCTGAGCGGCCCGCCACTCGGCTTCCTTCTGAGCGATCATGTCGCGCAGGTCGTGCTGATTCAGCCGTGTTCCGTCGAGACTGACGACAGGAGCAGCCTCTTCGCGCCCGGTCTTCTTGCCTCGCGCACCCGAACCGCTGCCGGCCACGCGCCCGGAGAAGAGATCATGGACAGTCGCCAGCCCCGGGGTGCCCCCCTCCAGGACACCCCGGGACCGTCGCTGGTCATCGGTCATCTGTTCGTCACCTTCACTCGGCCTCGGAGGGCCGGGAAGTTGGCCCCTGTGGTGGTCAGCCCCGGTTCCGACCGGTACCGGAGGAGGTCGGCCGGCGCCGGGGCGGGATCACCAACGGGATCAGAAGCTGACCGCGACCTCGGCGGGAGCGTCCACCTTTGCGCCCACGCCAAGCTTTTCCTTGATCTTCTTCTCCAGCTCGTTCGCCAGGTCGGGGTTGTCGCGCAGGAACCCGCGCGCGTTCTCCTTACCCTGGCCGAGCTGGTCGCCCTCGTACGTGTACCAGGCCCCGGACTTGCGGATGAACGAGTGCTCGACACCCATGTCGATCAGGCCGCCCTCGCGGGAGATGCCCTGGCCGTAGATGATGTCGAACTCGGCCTGCTTGAACGGCGGGCTCATCTTGTTCTTCACGACCTTGACCCGGGTGCGGTTACCCACCGCGTCGGTGCCGTCCTTCAGGGTCTCGATGCGGCGCACGTCGAGCCGGATCGAGGCGTAGAACTTCAGCGCCTTACCACCGGTGGTGGTCTCGGGAGACCCGAACATCACGCCGATCTTCTCGCGCAGCTGGTTGATGAAGATCGCGGTGGTGCCGGAGTTGTTCAGCGCACCGGTGATCTTCCGCAGCGCCTGCGACATCAGCCGGGCCTGGAGGCCGACGTGGCTGTCGCCCATCTCGCCCTCGATCTCGGCCTTCGGCACCAGGGCCGCCACCGAGTCGATGACGATGATGTCGAGCGCGCCGGAGCGGACCAGCATGTCGGCGATCTCCAGCGCCTGCTCACCGGTGTCGGGCTGGGAGACCAGCAGCGCGTCGGTGTCGACCCCGAGCTTCTTCGCGTACTCCGGGTCGAGGGCGTGCTCGGCGTCGATGAAGGCGGCGATGCCACCGGCGCGCTGGGCGCTGGCCACGGCGTGCAGGGCGACCGTCGTCTTACCGGAGGACTCCGGGCCGTAGATCTCGACGACCCGGCCGCGCGGAAGACCGCCGATGCCGAGCGCGATGTCGAGCGCGATGGAGCCGGTCGGGATGATCTCGATCGGGGGACGGGTGTCGTCGCCCAGACGCATCACCGAACCCTTGCCGAACTGCCGGTCGATCTGGGCCAGAGCGGCGTCGAGAGCTTTTTCACGGTCCGCGGGAGCGGGCATGGGAGTTCACCTCACAGTCGGCCGGCTTCGCGAGGTGTCGCGGTGCGCCGGGGTTCTTCCGTCGATGGAGACGCTAGACGCGACCACCGACAATCTTCGCCGAGTAACTTCGCCCTGTGGAAAACCGGGCACTCGAGTGCGCCGGTGGAGACACGATCGCCGTTGATCCCGTACCGCCGGAACAACCGGGACTCTATCCGAACGTGTGTTCGGACGGGCAAGCGACACGCCCGGGTCTCTTCCGGCCCGCGGCTTCGGGAAATCGCCGCACAACTGCATTTTGCATGCCCTGCAAAAGCCTGCGGCGCGAATCCCCGCTCCTCATTTTGTCACGCTGCGCAATCACTGTTGAACACGCAATGTGATCACACGCTGCACTGGATCCGCCCCTCGATGTTACGTCACATTCATCCCGTAGTTCCCTGCTGACCCAGCATCATCACTGGCCAGGGCCGGATGACGATTTCCGGAACGGGGTGTGACACGCGCTGGAAAGGGGTGGAATTGGACGTTACTTAGAGGCACAATGCTGGACATGATCGATGCACTCCGCGAAACCGACGAGTTCGGGCGTTCCCCGCTGCACTACGCAGCCGCCGACGGCGACGCCACCGAGGTCGCCCGCCTGTTGGCCGAGGGTGCCGACCTGCACCAGGAGGACGCGGTGCGCTTCACGCCGCTGCACTACGCCGCCCAGGAGCAGCACCCTCAGGTGATCACGCTGCTGGTCGCGGCCGGGGCCGATCTGCGGGCCACCGACCGCTGGGGCAACACGCCGCTGTGGCGCGCGGTCTTCACCGCGCACGGCCAGCGGGGCGCGGCGGACGCGCTGCTCGCCCACGGCGCCGACCCGGACGCGGCCAACTCGATGGGGGTCAGCCCGCGACGGCTGGCCGAGCGGATCGGCTTGACCGACCTGCTCTCCACCACCAGTTCGTTCCCGCTGCCGCGCCAGCGCGACTGACCGTCCTCGGCGGGGCCCGCAGGCCGCCCGCCTCGCCAGGACGGGTCAGATCCCGCTGGTCAACACCTCAGACCAGCCCACGAAAACCCGCCTCAGGACAGCAGCAGACGCTCCAGCCGGCGCCCGGCCACCAGCAGTCCGGCCGTGCCCATAGCCAGCAGGTACAGCAGGTGGACGAGCACGCTCGGGTCCACCGCGCCGAGTACCAGGGCCCGCTCCAGCTCAACCCCGTGGTACAGCGGGGTGAGCTGTACGAGCAGGGCGAACCCGCCCGGGTAGGTGGAGAGCGGGTAGAACGTCGTGGAGAGCAGGAGCAGCGGCAGCACCACCAGGTGCACCAGGTCGAAGTCCTGCCAGGACCGCATGAACGTGGTGGCAGCCATCCCGGCCCCGGCGAACGCCAGCCCGACCAGGGTGGCGGCCGGTACCGCGAGCACCGCCCACCACGACTGCACGTAGCCCGCGACCAGCAGGATCAGCAGGAATGCGGTGGCGTAACCGGCGCCGCGCAACAGGGCCCAGCAGATCTCCCCGGCCGCCACCGCGCGCGGACCCAGCGGAGTCGCCAGCATCCCGTCGTAGATCCGCGCGTATTTCAGCTTCCAGAACACGTTGAAGGTCGAGTCCGCGACCGCGCCGTTCATCGCCGACACAGCCAGCAGCCCAGGTGCGATGAACTGCTGGTAGCCCACCGGCGTCCCCTGGTAATCGACCTTCCCTACCAGCGCGCCGATACCGACGCCCAGGGAGAGCAGGTAGAACAGCGGCTCGAAGAACCCCGAGAGCACCACGACCAGACCGTGCCGGGCGACGCGGACATTACGCGCCACCACGGAGCCGGCCCCACGGAACTGCCCGAGTTCCGCGGCAATCCGATAGGTCCAGCTCACCAAGGGCTTTACCGGCTCCGGGGTCTCGGTCACCGCGCTCACGACAGCAGCATCTTCCGGTAGGCCCGTAGGGCCAGCGCGTATCCGCCGGCGCACCACAGGAGCAGATAGGCCAGGTGACCCGCCGAGGCGAGCAGACCGGCGTCCCCCATTGAGAGATCCCGACAGAGCTGGGTGCCGTGCCAGAGCGGGGTGATCCAGGCCAGGACCTCGACGGCGGCCGGGAACTGGCTGATCGGGAAGAACGTGCCAGCGAAGAGGAACAGCGGGGTCATCACGAAGCGCATGAGCAGGGAGAAGTCGGTGTCGCTCTCCCGGGTGATCGCGAAGGCGATCAGCGGCGCGGCGTGGGCCAGGCCGGTGAGCACCGCGACCGGCACGGCCAGGATCACCCGTCCTGGGGAGAAGGCCCCGACCAGCGACCCGACCAGGGCGAACGCAATCGCGCCGAGGCCCAGCCGGAAGACGATGAAGAGCAGGTGCCCGGTGACGATGTCCGGGATGGTCAGCGGGGATCCGGCCTGCGCCTGGTAGTGCCCGTTCCACTTGCGGCTGGACAACACCGGCCAGGTCGACTCGCTGAAGGCGCTCTGCATGGCGGCGCCCGCGAGGATGCCGGGAGCGACGAACTTCAGGTACGGCACGCCGTCGAGCTGGCCCTGCCCACCGCTGTCCACCAGTTTCCCGAGGCCGCCCCCGAAGGCCCCGAGGAAGAGCAGGGGCATGACGAAGGCGGTCACCGCGCTGGATCGCCAGGTCCGGCGATAGGCCCGCAGCCAGTACTCCAAAGCGGCCAGCGAGCGGCCCGGATCGCCGAGTTCGGGCATCCGCAGCGTGGGTGTGATGGTCATCCGCAGGCCCCTAGTCCACCAGCGAGCGGCCGGTCAGGTGCAGGAAGACGTCCTCCAGCGAACTGCGCCGGACCAGCACCGACAACGGCCGGTCCACGCCGGCGTCGACGATCCGGGCCGCCGCGTCGCCGTCGTCGGTGTAGATCAGCAGCCGGTCGGGCAGCACCTCGACCCGCGCCGCGAGAGCGCCCAGATCGAGCCGCTCACGGTGCTGCTCGAGCTCGAAGTCGGCGTAGCGGACCTCCACCACCTCCCGGCTGGAGTACCGCTCGATCAGGTCCCGGGGCGATCCCTCGGCGACGATCCGGCCGTGGTCCATCACCACCAGGCGGTCGCAGAGCTGCTCGGCCTCGTCCATGTAGTGCGTGGTCAGGACCAGGGTCACGCCCTGCTGCTTGAGCCGGAAGAGCCGGTCCCAGAGCACGTGCCGGGCCTGCGGGTCGAGGCCGGTGGTGGGCTCGTCGAGCAGCAGGATCTCGGGCGCGTTGATCAGCGCGCGGGCGATCGTGAGACGCCGTTTCATCCCGCCGGACAAGGGTTCCACCGGGCTGTCGGCCCGATCGCTGAGCTGGGCGAAGCGCAGCAGCTCGGCGCTGCGATGGGCGATCTCGGACCGGGGCAGACCGAAGTACCGGCCGTAGACCAGCAGGTTCTCCCGGACCGTCAGTTCCTCGTCGAGCAGGTCCTTCTGCGGGACCACGCCGAGCCGGGCGCGAATGGCCGGCCCGTCGGAGTCGGGATCCAGGCCGAGCAGGGTGAGCGTGCCCGCGGTGAGCGGTGAGACGCAGCCGATCATCCGCATCGTGGAGGATTTGCCGGCGCCGTTCGGGCCGAGGAACCCGAAGGCCTCGCCGCGCCGCACGTCGATGTCGATGCCGTCGACGGCGACGAAATCGCCGAACTGTTTGGTCAGGCCGCGGGCCCGGATCAGGACGTCTGTGGGTTCGTCTCGATGAGGGACGCCCTCGGGCTGCGGACGCGTCTCAGCCTCACGGGCATCCCCCTCCGGCCCGACGCCCTCCCCGGCGTCCGTCCTCGTGCTGGTCATTGGGCCCTCCCCCGCCCTCTCCGTCATGCCCGACGGCGCTCCTTCTCGTCGTTGCCCCAGCGACGTTCCGGGGGCACATCCAGCGACGCGGCCAGGGCGAACCAGACCTCACGGGCCGGTTCGCCCTCGTCCAGCGCCTGCTCCGCCGTCCGGTTGCCCAGCTCCATCAGCACGTGGTCACGGACCAGCGTGCGGCCGTGGGCGCGCCCGAACTCCTCGTCCACCAACTCCCAGAACTCGCTGATTCGCACCCTCAAGAGCATGCCACCCGTTCGGCGCCGCTCGCGCCCGGCCAAGCCTCGCGGTTCGCCCCCGCGGTTAATGCTATGCCTCTGACCTGCCGATTCGGTGCCCGAACCGAAATTGTCGGTGGCTCGTGTGAGGATCGTTGACGTGACGGAACCGGTGCTCGAGCGATTTTCCCCGGCCACGCGAGCGTGGTTCACCGGGGCGTTCGCCGCGCCCACGGCCGCCCAGGCCGGGGCGTGGAACGCGGTCAGCGCGGGGCGCCACGCCCTGGTGGTCGCGCCGACCGGTTCGGGTAAGACCCTGTCGGCCTTCCTCTGGGCCCTCGACCGGCTGGCCGCCTCTCCGGTGCCGGAAGACCCGAAGCATCGCTGCCGGGTGCTCTACGTGTCCCCACTGAAGGCGCTCGCGGTCGATGTCGAGCGCAACCTGCGCTCGCCGCTGGCCGGCATCCGGCAGGCGGCCGGCCGGCTCGGTCTGCCGCTGCCCGAGGTCAAGGTCGCGCTGCGCTCCGGCGACACCCCGGCCGACGAGCGGCGGGCCTTCACCCGCACCCCGCCCGACGTGCTGATCACCACCCCCGAGTCGCTCTTCCTGCTGCTCACCTCGCAGGCCCGGGAGATGCTGACCGGGGTGGAGACGGTGATCATCGACGAGGTGCACGCCGTGGCCGGCTCGAAACGCGGCGCTCACCTCGCACTTTCGCTGGAACGGCTGGACGCGCTGCTGGAGCGCCCGGCCCAGCGGGTCGGGCTGTCGGCCACCGTCCGCCCGATCGAGGAGATCGCCCGCTGGCTGGGCGGCCGCAACCCGGTCGAGGTGGTGCAGCCCGCCTCCACCAAGCAGTGGGACCTGCGGGTGATCGTGCCGGTGCCGGACATGGCCGAGCTGGACAACGTGTCCAACGGCGTCCCGGGGGCCGGCGCCGATCCGGACCAAGACCTGACCGGTGCGGCGGCCGGTGCGGCCCATCGCCCGTCGATCTGGCCGCACGTCGAGGAGCGCATCGTCGACCTGATCGCCGAGCACCGCTCCACCCTGGTCTTCGCCAACTCCCGGCGGCTGGCCGAGCGGCTCACCGCCCGGCTGAACGAGATCTGGACCGAGCGGCTGGCGGTCGCGGCCGAGGCTGAAGCCGGGAACGAGGAGACGGCCGAAGGGCTGCCCGATCACGGGTCGGTCCGCCCGGCCGAGCTGATGGGTGGGTCCGGGGCCTCTTCCGGGGCGCTGCCGGTGCTGGCCCGGGCTCACCACGGCTCGGTCAGCAAGGAGCAGCGGGCGATCATCGAGGGCGAGCTGAAGGCCGGGCGGCTGCCCGCCGTGGTCGCCACCTCGAGCCTGGAACTCGGTATCGACATGGGTGCGGTCGATCTGGTGGTGCAGGTCGAGTCGCCGCCCAGTGTGGCCAGTGGGCTGCAGCGGGTCGGCCGGGCCGGACACCAGGTGGGCGCGGTGTCACAGGGCGCCCTGTTCCCGAAGTACCGCGGTGACCTGGTCCAGACCGCGGTGGTGGTCGAGCGGATGCGCGAGGGGTCGATCGAGCAGCTCGCCGTGCCGGCCAGCCCGCTCGACGTCCTGGCCCAGCAGATCGTCGCGATGGTGGCGATGGACGAGTGGCGGGTCCCCGAACTGGAGGAGCTGGTCCGCCGCTCCGCGCCGTTCTCCGGCCTCACCCACGGGGTGCTGGAGTCCGTGCTGGACATGCTCGCCGGGCGCTACCCGAGCGATGAGTTCGCCGAGCTGCGGCCGCGTCTGGTCTGGGACCGGCACGGTGACGTGCTGACCGGCCGCCCCGGCGCCCAACGGCTCGCGGTGACCAGCGGCGGCACGATCCCCGACCGTGGCCTGTTCGGCGTCTTCCTGGCCGGTGGCGACGAGGCGCGCAAGGGGGCCGGGCGCCGCGTGGGTGAGCTGGACGAGGAGATGGTCTACGAGTCCCGGGTCGGCGACGTCTTCACCCTGGGCTCCTCGGCCTGGCGCATTGAGGACATCACGCACGACCGGGTGCTCGTCACCCCGGCGCCCGGTCAGCCCGGCCGGCTGCCGTTCTGGAAGGGCGACCAGCAGGGCCGCCCCGCCGAACTGGGCCGGGCGGTGGGTGCTTACGTGCGCTCGGTCGGCCGGATGAAGGAGGAGGCGGCCCGCGAGCGGGTGCGCGCCTCCGGGCTGGACGAGTGGGCGGCCGACAACCTGATCGGATACCTGTCCGAGCAGAAAGAGGCCACCGGGCACCTGCCGGACGACAAGACGATCATCATCGAGCGGTTCCGCGACGAGATCGGCGACTGGCGGGTGGTGGTGCACTCGCCGTTCGGCGGCCAGGTGCACTCGCCGTGGGCCCTGGCCCTGGCCGCGCGGTTCCGCGAGCGCTTCGGGGTGGACGTGCAGGCCGCTCCGGGCGACGACGGCATCGTGCTGCGGCTGCCCGATGTGGAGACGGAAGACGGCTCGGCGCCCGACGTGGCCGATCTGATCGTGCTGGAGCCGGAGGACGTCGAGGAGATGGTGACCTCCGAGCTCGGTGGCTCAGCGCTGTTCGCCTCCCGATTCCGTGAGTGCGCGGCCCGGGCCCTGCTGCTGCCCCGTCGTCAGCCGGGCAAGCGCCAGCCGCTCTGGCAACAGCGCCAGCGGGCCGCCCAGCTCCTCGAAGTGGCTTCCCGTTACGGCAGTTTCCCGATCATTCTCGAGACCCTGCGCGAGTGCCTGCAGGACGTGTTCGACGTGCCGGGCCTGGAATCGCTGATGCGGGACATACGCTCCCGCTCGGTCAGGGTGCTCGAGGTGACCACCCAGCAGCCCTCCCCCTTCGCCCGGAGCCTGCTCTTCGGATACGTCGCGCAGTTCCTCTACGAGGGCGACTCCCCCTTGGCCGAACGCCGGGCGGCCGCTCTCGCCCTCGACCCGGCGCTGCTGGCCGAGCTCCTCGGGCGCGGCGAGGGCGCGTCCTTGCGGGACCTGCTCGATCCGGATGCGCTCCGCCGCACCGAGGAGGAGTTGCAGCGTCTGGCCCCGAACCGGCGGGCGCGCACCCTTGAGCAGGTGGCCGACCTGGTCCGGATGATCGGGCCGCTGTCGACCGACGAGGTCGTGGCCCGCACCATCGACGCCGAGGCCTGGGCAACGATCGAGGCCGGCGGTGGGGCGGCGGACGCCGGGTTGAGCACTACCCGGGCCGAGGGCTGGGGTGATGATGCGACCGCGGCCGAAAAGGCTATGGCGCAGGGTGAGTCTGAGGATCGGGACGGGGATTCTTCGCGTGCAGGAGAGACCTCGACAGGAGACGCGCGAGGCCCGGAATCGGCAGGCGGGCTCACCAGCGACATCGAAGACCCGGGAGAAGACGAGTTCACGGGCGAGGCCGATCTGCCGGGTTCAGACGCCCCAGTCCCCCCGGACGCCCCGGATACCGACTCCGCCGAGGTCTCAGGTATAGGTGGAGTTCAGCCCAAGGCAGTCCTTCCCTCCGAAGCAGAGCTTCCGAGCGAGGGCAAGCCGGGCGGCGGTTCGGACGGTGCATGGCCCGCGGCGCGTAAGTCCCCAGCCGGCGTCGTGCAGATGCCGACCGTTGAACCGGCCGAGGTGGCGCGCTGGCTTAGCGAACTGGAGGGGGCGCGGCGGTTGATCCGGGTGCGGATCTCCGGTGAGGAACGGTGGGCGGCCGTGGAAGATGCCGGGCGTCTGCGCGATGCCCTCGGTACTGCTCTGCCCGTAGGTGTGGCCGAGGCGTTCACCGAGCCCGTGCCTGATCCTCTAGGCGATCTGCTGTCTCGATATGCGCGATCGCACGGGCCTTTCACGGCGCAGGATCTGGCTACCCGTCTGGGGCTGGGCTCGGTGGTGGTGATCGATGGGCTGCGCCGGCTCGTCGACAACGGACGCCTGGTCCAGGGCGAACTGCGTCCACTGGAGTCCGGCGGCGGGCAGGGGCTGGACTACTGCGACGCGGAGGTGCTGAGGACACTGCGGCGGCGCTCGCTGGCCGCCCTGCGGGCCGAGGTGGAACCGGTTCCGGCGCTTGACCTGGCTCGGTTCCTGCCTGGCTGGCAGGGTGTCGGCGGGCGCACCCGCGGGGTGGAGGGGGTGCTCCGGACGGTCGAGCAACTGGCCGGGGCCTGGATTCCGGCCAGTGCGCTGGAGACTTTGGTGATCCCCGGCCGGGTTCCCGGTTACACCCCGGCCATGCTCGATGAGCTCACCTCCGCCGGCGAAGTGGTGTGGGCCGGGCACGGCAGTCTGCCGGGCGACGACGGCTGGGTGTCGCTGCACCCGGCTGACCTCGCGCCCCTCACCCTGGCCGCCGAAGACGCCGAGTTCGAGCCCGACGAGCAGCATGTGGCCGTGCTGGACGCCCTGGCCGGCGGCGGTGCCTTCTTCTTCCGAGCACTCAGCGACGCGGTGGGCAGCACGGACGACCAAGCACTGACCGCCACGCTCTGGGACCTGGTCTGGGCCGGGCGGATCAGCAACGACACGTTGGCTGCCCTGCGTTCTCGCCTGGCTGGGGGCAAGACGGCGCACAAGACCCGCACGCCCACGCCGCGAGCACGGTACGGCCGTTACGGATCTCTGCGCACGGCCCGTGGTGCATCGCGCCCGTCGATGCCGAGCCGCACCGGGCCACCGCTCGCGGCAGGACGCTGGGCGCTGCTCCCCGAGCGCGAGCCGGACCCGACCGCCCGCGCCCATGCTCAGGCCGAGGTCCTCCTGGAACGGCACGGCGTGGTGACTCGCGGTGCCGTCATGGCCGAGCGGGTGGCCGGAGGATTCGCGGCCACCTACCGCGTGCTGTCCGGGTTTGAGGACGCGGGTCGGGTGCGCCGTGGCTACTTCGTCGAAGGGTTGGGCGCTTCCCAGTTCGCCGGCACCGGCGCGGTGGACCGGCTCCGCGCCTCCGCCCGCCCCGCCGGCGAGACCTTTGCCTCCGAAGGAGGCCTTCGCACGGTCGTTCTCGCCGCCGCCGACCCGGCCAATCCCTACGGCGCAGCCCTCCCCTGGCCCGATCGTCTCGGCGATAATGCCGGACATCGCCCCGGACGCAAAGCCGGTGCCCTGGTCATCCTGGTCGACGGGGCACTCACGCTCTACGTCGAGCGAGGCGGACGTACGCTGCTCTCCTGGACAGCGGAGGAGGAACTGCTCCGGGCCGCGGCGGATGCCTTGGCCTTGGCGGTCCGGGAGGGTGCGTTGGGACGGCTCACGGTTGAGAAGGCAGATGGGGCAGACGTGCTCGACCGGGAGAACCCTCTGTCCCAGGCGCTGGAGAACGCCGGGTTCCGGGCCACGCCGAGAGGCCTACGGCTGAGGGCCTGAGGACAAGGCGGGGTGCGCCGGGAGCCGGGTGAGACGGTCGGCCGTTGCTGTCTGCCGTCGGCCCAGGGCAGCGCGCCGGGCTCCGGGGTATCCGCGGGCACCGCGTCCTGGGCGCCGAACAGCTAGGGGATCTGCGTGAGAAGACCCGTGGGCCCGGGAGCCGGACCAGGTCAGGGGTGCCGCTCACCTGTCCACCCCCATCCGTGAGTGGCTCAGAAGGGTGGCTCACCGAGCTCGGCCTCTGGTTGCCCGGCCTCTGGTTGCTCGGCCGGTGTTCGCCGGGTGATTGGGTCCAGGCGCCGGAGCTCGCTCTGCCAAGCCGTTTCGCGGCGCTGGGCACGTTGGGCGACGGCGAGGTTGTCTTCGGGGTCGGGGGCTCCGGGTAGGGGTGGGGGTAGCTGGATGTGCCGTTGGCCCAGTCGACTGGTGTATTCGATGGTGCCGGGCGGATAGGGCTCATCGGGACGGGTCAGGCGGGTCTGCCAGCCTGCGTGGGTCTTAAGACGATGGTGAAGACGGCACAGCGGCACCAGGTTGCACGGACAACTGGAACCTCCCTTGCCATAAGGAATTACGTGGTCGACGTCACAGCTACTGGCGTCGGTGGTACAGCCGGGGTGAGTACAGGTCGGGAATCGGCCGAGGACCTGGTCGATGACGGTCTGACGAGGTTTGTAGGGGCGGGTGGTGTCGGGGCAGGCGTCCTGGTCACCCGGGCCGTGAGCGGTGTAGTGCGATGACTGGCCGGGCGGGTCGGGGATCAGAGTGAGAGTCAGCTTCCTTGCCTGTCGGGCGATCTCGCGCAGAAGTTCCGCCGGGAGGTCCCCATGGCCGCCGAGAAGTCCGGGCTCGTCGGTGATGGCGAGGAGCGCGTTGAGGGTGACGGTGATGTTCAGGTGGGGAAGGTGGCCGCGGCGCGTCGGAGGTGGTGGTGGCTGCCATCAGGCCAGGACGCCTTCTTGATCTGGCTGACCTGAGGAGCCGTCGGCTTTCGGGATGTGGGCGGATGACAGAGGGCCCGCAGGGTTGGTGGGGGGCGCGGCTTCCGGAACAGGGGTCTCACCTGGGCCTGTGGCACCTGCGGGTGGGACTGCCCCAGGAGCCATGGATGCAGGTGCGGACGCGGGCACCGGGCCGGTCGGGCCGGTCGGGCCGGCGTAGCGCAGAGGCGTGCCGGCGTGGATGGATCGGAAGATGCTCACCAAGTAGGCGACGCGGCGCTGCTGGTGGGTGCGCTGGTCGGGTTGACCGGTGGCGCGGGCGTGGTCGCGGGCAGCGTCGGCGTTTGCGTCGAGGTGGAGGTTGATCAGGCGGGCGTCGTCGGCGCGCAGGTGGGCCTCGATCCGGGCCATGCCGTCGGGCAGGGGGGAGATACGCAGGTAGCAATCCTGCTGAGCCCTGCGCGCCCGCTCAGTGGCGGCCCGGGGGTTGAGCCGGTACAGGACCCGCCAGGTCGCGGCACCGGCCGCGTCCCAGGTCTTGCCGGGCAGGCGCTGAGCCAGGAGGGCTTCGACCTGCCGCCAGGCCGGGGTGCCTGGTTGGAGGTCACGAGCCATGCGGTGGTGGGTCTTGGTGGCCAGCGCCCAGTCCAGGCGACCCTCGTGGACCAGGGCTGTGAGCAGGGGCAGGTCGCGGGTCACCTGCACCGCGTCCTCCACCAGGGCGGCGGCCTCACCCTTGCCGAGAGCCAGGGCCAGGCCGGCCTCGGCCGCGACTAGCTCGACCCCGTCGATCACCTCGTACGCATTACCCGTCGGGTCCGCCCGGCCTCGGCCCGCTCGCAGCCTTGAGCCAGAGCCATGGCCTGCACGGCCTGCAGCCGTCGGATCAGCCGAGAGCACGCCACCGCCGTTCCCAGACAGATGTTTTCGTCAGCACCGCCAAGGTCGAGGGACTCGATGGCCGTCAGCGCATCGACGGGCGACCATTGATCAAAGTCGACCTTCGGCCAGGCCGACAGCTCAAGGGTTTCCCCCATGGTGACTGCACCCCCCAGCGCAATCGCAGGCGTCCGTTCGAACGTACGTCCAGAATACGTCACTCCGTTAGATCTTCAAAACCTCTGGAGCTGGCCGGATTACACTTATCCACAGCCCGATCCAGGACCCGGATCATCTGGGTACAGTGGTCGAATGCAAACGGTGGTGGAAGAGGTTGCCCCGCCCGACCAGCCTTCGGTCTCTGGAAACCGACGCTGGTATCGGGGAGATTGCCACGTGCATTCCGTCTACTCGGACGGGGAACTGACCCCAGCGCAGTTGGTTGCGGAGGCTCGCAGGGTCGGCATGGACTTCATGGCCACGACGGAGCACAACACCGCCGATGCCCATCAGGCATGGAGCCTGGCTGCTGCGGAAGGACTTACGATCGTCATCGGAGAAGAGGTCACCACCGAGAGTGGACACTGGCTGGCCCTGGGGATCCGGTCGGGGCAGCTGGTCGACTGGCGCTACGGAGTACGAGATCAGGTCGTTCAGCAGCACCTGGACCAGGTTCATGCAGTGAGTGGCATCGGCGTCGTGTGTCATCCGCACGCTCCCTACCCCACGGGCACATTCCGCTACCCCTACGACGGCTTCGATGTCGTCGAGGTGTGGAACGGACTCTGGACGTCGGACCGGCCATGGAATGCGGATAACGAGGCAGGGTTGGACGATTGGAGCCGCGACTTGGCCCGGGACATCCGGGAAGGGTGGTGGCGACCGGCCATGGGAAACAGCGACACGCATTTGGAAGGTCAGATAGGCCTGCCCCATACCGTGGTGCTGGCCGAGGCCCTGAGTCCGGAGGCCCTGCTGGCCGGGATCCGGGCCGGGCGGAGCTGGGTCGCCGGGTCGACCCAGATCGAACTGGAGTTCTCAGCCACTTCCGGGTCGGCCCAGACCAAGCCGAAGTCTTCAGCCACTTCTGGAGCCGACCAGGCCGACCAGGCCGACCAGGCCGACCAGGCCGACCAGGCCGACCAGGCCGACCAGGCCGAACGGGCCGACCAGGCCGAACGGGCCGACCAGGCCGAACGGGCCGAGATCGGCGAGCGGCTGGCCACTAGGGGCGAGCCGTTCACGGTGCATCTTCAGGTGCGGGGTCTAGCCGGCGGAGTCGTCAGCTTCCACACTGATCGCGGAGAAGTCCTCCGAGAGAACTTTTCTGGACCTAGCCACCGCACGGCCTGGGGTGGCAACGCAGGAGAAGCCCGCTTGGTCCGCTGCGAGGTGCGCCACCGTGACGGATCCATGGCCGCCTTCACCAACCCCATCGTCCTGGACTGACCCCAGTGAGCCAGCTCAGGGCGTCCTCAAATGAAGTTCTCGACAAACTTTCTCTGCCAAGGTGTTTCGACCGCCTTCGGCGAATATCGCTCACGCACGTAGGCCACCGCCGCATCCGGGTGAACGCCGTCCAGCACGGCCAGGCAGGCGAGCGCGGTGCCGGTGCGGCCGCGACCACCTCCGCAGGCAATCTCCACGCGCTGGTGGTCCGCGCGCGTCCAGGCTTCCTGCAGAGCCCGGCGGGCGTCCTCACAGTCGGTGGGCAGGCGGAAGTCGGGCCAGCGGATCCAGCGGCCGGCCCAGTCCGTGACTGGGGGCTGGCGTCCCAGCAGGTAGACGCCGAACTCGGGCTCGGGGCCGGGCGGGAGGCCCTTGCGCAGGCCACGGCCGCGCACCAGGCGACCCGACGGCAGTTCCAGCACTCCGGGCGCCCCTGGCGTCCACGAACCGGACTCGTTGACCACTTGTGCTCCCCCACCCGCTCTGTCCGGTACGAACCGCTCACTTTACGGCGGAGGGTTCCATCCCCACCGAGGCCGGGTCTGTCGGGTCTTCGGCAACCGGCTCGGGCCGGTCCAGTTCTCGCCAGACGCCGCCCCGGGCGGGCTGCAGCGTCATGAACAAGTAGCCGAGGCCGACGGCGATCAGCGTAGGGCGCAGACCCCAGTGCTCGACGGCGAAGCCCGCGATCAGGCTGCCGAGCGGCATCCCGGCCCAGCAACCGGCGTTGATCAGGCCGAAGGCCCGGGCCCGCATGTTCGGCGGAATGCGTTCCAGCTGTACCGCGCCGAGGATCGGGTTCACCGCGCCGGCGCAGAATCCGGCCAGGGCTTTGACCACCAGCAGAACGCCGAAGGGCAGACCGGCCGCCAGCGCCAGGTAGGTCGGGCCGCCGGCCAGGGTGAAGGCAATGATCATCGTGGGGCGGCGGGGCAGGCGATGGCCGATGACGCCGAACAGCAGCGAGCCGACGAAGGCTCCGCCCCCGGTCACGCCGACCAACAGGCCCAGCGCTACCGCTCCCCCGAGCTCGCGTTCGGCGTAGACGGGTAGGAGCACGGTGCTGTTCGCGGCGTCAAAAAGATTCGTGACCACGACGATTGCGACGATGGCCCGCATCAGCCGGTCCTTGAGCACGAAGGTCAGTCCGGCGCGCAACCCCTTCCAGTATGGCTCCGGAACCTCCTGCTCCACGACCTGGCCCGCCACCCGCACCAGCCGGGCCACTAGCAACGCCGAGATCAGGAAGCTCGCGCTGTCGACGAACAGTGCCTGTAGGCCGCCCACGGTGACTACGAGGACGCCGGCTACAGGTGCACCGATCAGCCGGGCGCCGCGCTCGCAGGCCTCCATCCATCCCACTGCGCGTTCTAACGGAACCCCCGCCTGTTCGGCCACTTCCGGCAACATTGCGCGGCGCGCGGTCTGGCCCGGGGCATCGAGCAAGGTAGCGGTGAAGATGAGCGCGAAGACCGCCCACAACGGGATGCCGGTGGTGACATGCAGGGTCGGCACCAGCACGATCAGGCTGCCACCGGCCAGATCGGTAAGGACGCTTGCCCGCCGGTAGCCGAACCGGTCGACGATGGTGCCGCCGAACAGGTCACCCAGAACGATCGGCAAGGTCGCCACTACCCCGGCGAACCCGGTGGCGGACGCTGAACCGGTGCGACCCAGCACGTACAGCGGCAGGGCGATGATCGTGATCATGTTGCCGGTGAGCGAGACGGTGTGGGCCAGGTAGAGCGCGTACAGGGAGCTGGGGCGGCGCGTCACTGGGGCCTCCGGAACAGCTGATAGGTGAGGATCGCGGTTTCGGTGTTCTCCTGGGGGACGTCGGCCCCCTTCGCTCTCCAGCGCAGGACCAGATCGTTCACTTCGGCTTTCAGCTCACGCATCTGGTCGAGGGTCAGGTGCAGGAACTCATCGCCGGTGGTGGAGGCTCCTACCCAGTCCGGGTCCAGAGCCGGTTCCTGCGCCAGATAGGCCTCGTACGTCTCCCCCAGGCGCCGGGCGAAGGTGCTGCGCAGTTCCCTCGAGGCCAGGCGCCGTTCCGGATCCTTCAGGTCTTCGGACGCGGACGTCTGGGTGTGGTGGTGGGATGCCCGCCACCAGCGTTCCCGGCGGTCGCGGGCGAGTTCGGGAGCCTCTTCGACGAACCCGAACTGGGCCAGTTTGCCGATGTGGTAGCTGACCGATCCGGGGGCCTCGTCGACGATCTCGCCGAGCATGCCGATCGACTGCGGGCCCCGGATCCTCAGCTCGGCCAGCAACTGCAGACGCAGTGGATGGGCCAGCGCCCGCATCGCCCTGGGATCGCTCAGCCTCATCGTGTTCGGCCCGTCGAGGGGCCCCTTCTGGTCGGCCATGCCCTCGACGATAGATGCACAAGAAGTCTTGTGCAACGTTCCTTGTGCGACTGAGGGGCCGCGCCGACACGACGCCGACCGCGGCTGGGGGCATGCTGAGCCAATGCCCGAAGGTGACGTCGTTCTCCGGACCGCCCGCCGCCTGCACGCCGCGCTGGCCGGGCGGAAGCTGATCACCGCGGACCTGCGCTGGCCCTCCCTGGCCGGCGAGAACCTGGTCGGGCTCGAGGTGCTCGAGGTGGTGGCGGTCGGCAAGCATCTGCTGATCCGGCTCGAGCAGAACGCCACCCTGCACAGCCATCTGCGGATGGAGGGGTCCTGGCACGTGCACCGGACCGGCGAGCCCTGGCGCCGCCCGCGCACCGAGCACGAGATCCGGGCGATCCTGGCCAATCAGGAATGGACGACGATCGGTCACCACCTCGGGATGCTCGACCTGGTCGCCACCGACCGGGAGCACACCCTGGTCGGCCACCTCGGCCCGGACATCCTCGCCCCGGACTGGGACCTGGCGGTCGCCACCGGGCGGGTGCGGGACCAGGGCCGGCGTCCGATCGGCTTGGTGCTGCTCGATCAGCAGGTGCTGGCCGGGATCGGCACGTTCTTCATGAGCGAGGCCGCGTTCCTGCGGGGCGTGAACCCATGGACCCCGACCAGCGAGGTGCCCCGGCTCGAGGACCTGGTCCGGGTGGCGCACCGGCTGATGACGGTGAACGTGGATCGCGCGGTTCAGGTCACCACCGGCAACGCACGTAAGGGGCAGGAGGCCTACGTGCATGCCCGTTCCGGCCGGCCCTGTCGCCGGTGCGGCACCACGATCCGGGTGGCTCCGCTGGGCGAACCCCCGACCGAGCGGCCGGTGTTCTGGTGTCCGCACTGCCAGCCGGGGTTGGTACCGACCGATGATGGACGTCTGATCCGGCCGTTGGGTGCCACCCGGGCAGACCCGGCTCGCCCCCGGCGTTCTCAGTACCGGCGATAGACCCGCAAACGCGCGCTACCCCGGGCCGAGGCCCGGGGTAGCGCCACTGAAGTGAAACTCTGGGGGTTATGCGGCCCCGGCCAGCTCGCCGGCCAGACCGTCGGGAACCGTGTCGGGCACGCGAACGGTGGCCGGCACGAGGTTCTCGGCCGCGGCGACCCGCTCACTCACCTCGTGGAGCACCGAGGACAGCGGGACGTCGAGCGCCCCACAGATCGATGCGAGGAGCTCGGACGACGCCTCCTTCTGACCGCGCTCGACCTCGCTCAAGTAGCCGAGGGAGACACGGGCCACCGAGGACACCTCTCGCAGGGTCCGCCCCTGCTGGCGCCTGGCGTCACGGAGCACGTCGCCGATCTCCTGCCGTAGAAGCACCATGGCGCGCCCTCCTTTCTGTGGTCCTACCCTCGGCGCCCCGCCCGGAAGGCGAGGCTCGACGGTGTTGGCACCATCTTGCCCCCGAACCGTTACGACCGTGTGGCCGACAGTCCGGCGTCCGTTCGTCTTGACGGACTGTTCTTTACCCCGATCGATCATCGGACGCGAAACCTGGGGAACGGCCGATGTGGGTCGTGGTGGATTTACCGTACCCCGCGACACCGACAGCGGTCGCGCAGGAGTCCGAACTACGCGTGCCGGTGCAGCACTTTCGGACCTGTTGGCAACTGGCGACATGTGAGTCTCAACGGTGGAGAGGGTGCCCCTGTTCCGGGGTTGAGGCGACCTGACTCATCTTTGACGGACCCTTGACGAAGCTGCCCTGAGTGTGCGAATGACCGCAATGCGTCACTCGATGACCCGGATCAGGAGCTCCAGGACCCGGGCGGTACTCCCCAGCCGGATCGCCGCGCGGTCGCCCGGAAGGTCCAGCCGCAGCACCCGGGCCGTGATCCGCCCGTTATCTACGGACCGGTAAAAGTCCTGGTCAGTCGCCGGTTCCGAGGCCTTCACCAGGGGACCCGCAACGGCCACGAAGACCCGCCCGGCGGGGGCTCCGTCGGCCGGTCCGGGGCCGGCCACCCCGGTGGTGGCCAGGCCGTAGTCGGCCCCCATCAGGCGTCGCACCCCGGCCGCCATCTGGCCCGCCACATCGGGATCGACCGGCCCTTTCGCTGAGAGCAGATCTCCGTCCACGCCCAGGATGTCCTTTTTGAGCACGGTGGCGTACGCGACGACGGCTCCACGCAGCACTGCCGACGCACCCGCGATGGCCACCAAGGAGGCCGCCACCATGCCCCCGGTGAGGGATTCGGCAATGGCCACGGTGCGACCTTGTTCGCTCAGGGCTGAAATGATCTGGGCCGCGCTCTGGTCGATATCGGCCGCGATCTCGGCGTCGACCGCGACGTGGTGGGGGGAGGCGACCAGCTCGTCGAGATCCGCCTCGCCGGGCTGAAGATCCCGCGGCGGGGTGTCGTGCGTCTGAGGCATCCGCCCAGCCTGCCACCGAACGCCCCCGCCTCGACCGAAGTCGGTCCGCGCGTCGGCAGGTCAGGAGGTTTGCGTGCGAGCAGCCGCGCTGCCGCGCCCGCTGCGGCGCAACCGGATCGCCTGGAGCACGTAGTCCAGGCCGGTGACCACGGTCAGCAGCACCGCGACCCCCATGAAGAAATAGGCCACCGGCTCCACCGCGTCCGGCAGGGGGAAGAGCAGCAGCATGATCGCGAGCGACTGGGCCACCGTCTTCAGCTTGCCGCCGCGCCCGGCCGCCATCACCCCGTAACGGATCATGAAGAACCGCATGACGGTGATCCCGAGCTCGCGGAACAGCACCAGCACGGTGACCCACCACCACAGCTCACCGATGATCGACAGGGCGATCAGCGCGGCCCCGATCAGTGCCTTGTCGGCGATCGGGTCGGCGATCTTGCCCAGGTCGGTGACCAGCCCGCGGCTGCGGGCCAGGTCGCCGTCGATCCGGTCGGTGATGATCGCCCCGGCGAAGGCCACCGCGGCGGCGATCCGCCAGGTCGTCGACCGGCCGTCCTCGTGGAGCATCAGGACGGCGAACAGCGGGACCAGCGCGATCCGCAGCGCCGTCAGCGCGTTCGCGATGTTCCAGTTGCTGGGCGCCGTCTCGGTCGTCGTGCTCACCCTGCTGAGTTCACCGAGGACGAGGCACCGGAGAGGGCGGGCTCGGAGGCGGCGGCGATCAGGTCGACGCCCAGGGTCTCGGTGACCACGGCCTCGATCCAGTCGCCGGGCGCGGCCTTCACCCCGGGCAGCAGCACCTGGCCGTCCACCTCGGGGCCCTGGTGCGCGGCGCGGCCGATCACGGTGTCCGGGTCGTCCTCGTCCGTGCCCTCGACCAGGACCCGTACCCGCTCGCCGATCCGCTCCTCGGCGCGCTGCGCGGTGAGCTCCTCGACCAGGCCGGTCAGGTAGGCCACCCGGTCGGCCACCTCGTCGGTGCTGAGCTTGCTGTCCAGGGTGGCCGCCTCGGTGCCGTCCTCGTCCGAGTAGCCGAACACGCCGACCACGTCGAGCCGGGCCTCGGTGAGGAAGCCGGCCAGCTCCTCCAGATCGGCCTCGGTCTCCCCCGGGAAGCCGACGATCACGTTCGAGCGGATGCCGGCCTCCGGGCTGCGCTCGCGGACGCCCCGCAGCAGGGTCAGGAAGTCCTCGGTGCTGCCGAACCGGCGCATCCGTCGCAGCACCCGGTTGGAGGAGTGCTGGAAGGACAGGTCGAAGTAGGGAGCCACCCCGTCGGTGCCGGCGATCGCGTCGATCAGGCCCGGACGCAGCTCGGCCGGCTGCAGGTAGGAGACCCGCACCCGGTCGACGCCCTCGACCGCGGCCAGCTCGGGCAGCATCGTCTCCAGCAGCCGCAGATCGCCCAGGTCCTTGCCGTAGGACGTGGAGTTCTCGCTGACCAGGAACAGTTCCTTGACCCCGCGCTCCCCCAGCCAGCGGGCCTCGGTCAGCACCTCGGCCGGGCGGCGGGACAGGAAGGCGCCGCGGAAGGCCGGGATGGCGCAGAAGGTGCAGCGCCGGTCGCAACCGGAGGCCAGCTTCAGCGGCGCCCAGGGACGTCCGTTGTCGAGCCGGGCCCGGATCACGCGCGGGCCGCTGACCGGGGCCAGGCCGTCCGGCAGGTCGGTGAGGACCACCGGCTCCTGCGCGTGGCCGGGCACTGCGACCGCAGCGCCGGAACGCGCGGCCGGGGTGAGCGGAAGGAGGGTGCGGCGGTCTACCGGTACGTGCGACTTCGGCTTCTCGCCGTGCAGGATCGCGTCCAGGTGGCTGGACAGGTCGGCGTAGGAGTCGAAGCCGAGCACCGCATCGGCCTCGGGCAGCGATTCGGCCAGCTGCTCGCCGTACCGCTCGGCCATGCAGCCGACGGCGACCACGGCCTGGGTGCGGGCCGCGCCGTCGTCCTTCAGCTCGGCCGCCTCCATCAGCACGTCGATCGAGTCCTTCTTGGCCTGCTCGACGAAGCCGCAGGTGTTCACCACCGCGACGTCGGCGTTCGCCGCGTCGTCGACGAGATTCCAGCCGGCGGCGGCCAGGCGACCGGCCAATTCCTCCGAATCGACCTCGTTCCGGGCGCATCCCAGGGTGACCAGGGCGACGGACCGGGTATTGGAGCGGGTATCGGAGCGAGGGGCGACCACGGGCACAGACTACTTGCCGTTTCGGGGTCCCCCGGCCCTGGTGGGCCGGGGGACCCGCTTTTCAGGCGTTCTCGTTCAGTAGCGCCCGCATCGGACGGGTCGGCTGGAGCCACGCGCCACCGGCCGGCAGGTTGTCCAGCCGGACCCGCGGGAGCGGAGTGGTGAACGCGCCCGGCACGTCCTCCAGGTCGACGAACCGGATCAGGTCCGATTCCTGCGCGTACCCCGCGACCTCGACGAACGACAGCACGGTCACGTCGACGCCCTCGCGGGCCAGCTCCTCCAACGGCTCGTTGAAGTTGCGCCCGTCACCGCTGGCCACCACCAGCCGCCGGATCCCGCGGGCGCGGTGCCGGTCGGCGATGTGGGCCAGCATGTCGTCGTCCACGTCGTCCAGCGGACCGAGCTTGGGCCGGGCGAACACCGCGTACCCGAACGATCGGATCGCCTCTACCCAGCCGCGCATGGTGGCCGCACCGCCCGGAGGCACGTTCGCGAACACCGCGCCCTCCACGTCCCGGTCTCCCGCCTGGGACAGCAGCCACTTGGCCACCGCGTCGAACCGCGGCCGGGACTGCGCCGAAGGGCGGCCCCCGATCACGTTGGAGAGCGTCATGTCGATGTTCGGTGCGTCCCAGACCAGCAGGTCCAGCTCCGAACGGCCGTGCTCGTCAGTGGTGCCACCGTTACCGGCCATCACGTCTTCTACCGAAAGCGGCGTTTCGTCGCTTACGTCATCCATCATCGTCCATACCTGGTTCCCATAGATCCTCTACCCGTCCGGCGTCGTCATCCGGCGGGGTCTCTCCCCGAATGAGAGCCAGCGTGGCAGGAAGATCGTCAGGTTTCACCAGAACGTCACGCGCCTTGCTGCCCTCGCTCGGGCCCACCACACCCCGGGACTCCAGCAGGTCCATCAACCGGCCCGCCTTCGCGAACCCGACCCGCAGCTTGCGCTGCAGCATCGAGGTCGACCCGAACTGTGAGGTGACAATGAGCTCGGCAGCCGCCAACAGCAACTCAAGATCGTCACCGATGTCCTCGTCGATCTCCCGGTGAACGACCGGGGCGGCGACATCCTCCCGGTAACTCGGCTGCAGCTGCGCCTTGACGTGCTCGACGACCGCCTCGATCTCGCTCTCGTTGACCCAGGCGCCCTGCACCCGCATGGTCTTCGAGGCGCCCATCGGCAGGAACAGCGCGTCGCCCTGGCCGATCAGTTTCTCGGCGCCGGGCTGGTCGAGCACCACCCGGGAGTCGGTCACCGAACTGGTCGCGAACGCCATCCGGGACGGCACGTTGGCCTTGATCAGACCGGTCACCACATCCACCGAAGGACGCTGGGTGGCCAGCACCAGGTGGATCCCGGCGGCCCGGGCGAGCTGGGTGATCCGGACGATCGAGTCCTCCACGTCGCGCGGCGCGACCATCATCAGGTCGGCCAGCTCGTCCACCACGACCAGCAGGTACGGGTAGACGGTGAGGTTGCGCTCACTGCCGGGCGGGAGGATCACGCTGTTGTTGCGGACCGCCTTGTTGAAGTCGTCGATGTGCTTGAACCCGAACGCCGAGAGGTCGTCGTAGCGGGCGTCCATCTCCTTGACCACCCACTGCAGGGCCTCGGCGGCCTTCTTCGGGTTGGTGATGATCGGCGTGATCAGGTGCGGGATGCCCTCGTAGGCGGTCAGCTCGACCCGTTTGGGGTCGACCAGCACCATCCGCACCTCGTCCGGAGTCGCCCGCATCAGCAGCGAGGTGATCATCGAGTTCACGAAGGACGACTTGCCCGCGCCGGTCGCGCCGGCCACCAGAAGGTGCGGCATCTTGGCCAGGTTCGCGATGACGTAGCCGCCCTCGACGTCCTTGCCGACACCCATCACCATCGGGTGCTCCGAGCGCCGCGCGGTCTGGCTGCGCAGCACGTCTCCCAGTGACACGGTCTCGCGGTCGGTGTTGGGGATCTCGATGCCGATCGCCGACTTGCCCGGGATCGGCGACAGGATCCGTACGTCGGCGCTGGCCACCGCGTAGGAGATGTTCTTGCTGAGCGCGGTGACCTTCTCCACCTTGACCGCCTGGCCGACCTCGACCTCGTAGCGGGTCACCGTCGGGCCCCGGCTGAAGCCGGTGACCTGGGCATCGATCGCGAAGTCCTCGAAGACCCGGGTGAGCGACTCGACCACCTTGTCGTTGGCCGCGCTGCGCTCCTTCGGCGGCGGCCCGGCGACCAGCATGTCCGAGGGCGGCAGGTGATAGGTCACGTCGCCGGCCAGGAGCAGTTGCTCCACCCGCTCGGGCAGCTGGCTGGTCTCGGGGGCCTCGGGCGCCTTCGAGGGCACCGGGGCGGGTTTGTTTGAGGACGCCGGTGGCGGCGGTGGTGGGGGTAGCTCGGGTTTGGGTGGGGTCGGCTTACCCCGGCCGGCATCGAAGAGCTCGCGCAGGTCGACCTCGGTCGGTGCGGCCGGCTCCGACGGACTCTCGGCTTCCTCCACCTCAGTCACGTCGAAGACCTTCGGGGCCTTGTTGCGACGGGGCTTGGTCTCGATCGGCGCCGTGTCCTGATCGTCCGGCGTCAGCAGGGCCGTGGCGTACGCCTCGTCGCCGTGCAGGGAGCCCTCACCCCGGTGACGGCGCCGGCTGGAAGCTCGGATGTCCTCCTCCGTGCCCATCCCGGTGAGCATGTCGTGGATGTACCGCAGGCGCTCCGGGATGGCGTAGACCGGGGTGGCGGTGACCACGAGCAGGCCGAAGAAGGCGAGCAGCAGAAGGATCGGGACGGCCGCCCAGGCACTCACCCCGGCGTTCAGCGGGGCGGCGGCCAGGTAACCGATCATGCCGCCGGCGCCGCGCATCTCGCTGGCGCCGTCCGACGGGCTGGGGATGCCGGCCGCCAGGTGGGTCAGGCCGGTGGCCGAGATGGTGATCGCGGCGGTGCCGATGGCCATCCGGTTGACCGAGGCGATCTCCTCCGGGCGGCGCATCACCAGGGTGCCCGCGATCAGCAGGAGGATCGGCAGGACCAGCCCGACCCGGCCGATGGTGCCGGCCACGACCGCGTGCACGGCCACCCCCAGGGCGCCCGGCAACCCCCACCACTCCCGAGCCGCCACCACGATGGCGGCGGCGATCAGCAGGAAGCCCACCCCGTCGCGGCGGTGGTCCGGGTCGAGATCGCGGGCGCCTTGGCCGACCACCCGCGCTCCCCCGCCGACCAGGTGCGCGACGCCCATGTAGACCCCGCGGATCATCCGGAACGGCAGCGGCGGGCGGGCCGGGGTGGTACGCCGGGCCGGTGCTTTGGTGGTGGCCTTCTTGGTCGTGGTCCGGCCCTTGGACACAGTGCTCGAGCGGGTCCGGCCGGACGCACTCCGGGAGGCAGCCGAGCGCGCCGATCTGCCGCCAGATGTGGACGTACGGGTCGCCATGGTGGCGAGGCTACGCGATCGACACGCGGGATCACGGGTGCAACGCCGACCGTGCCCAGCTCCGGCCCAGCTGAGGCCCAGCTCGGCCCCGACGCTGGTGGGGCGCCCGGCATGGGCTCTTCGGGCGGAGCCCGGTGACACACCGTGATCCGGGTTACCGGCCCGGATGGTCCTGCCCCTAGAGTTCCCGGCGTGCCGGCCAGGGTTGAGCAGGATCAGTGGATGGGCACCGCGTCGGCCCCTCACCACCATCGCTTCACTCGTCCGGCCCTGTTCCTGGTCGTGCTGGTGGCCGTGGCGGCGATCGTCGCCGTGCTCGGAGTGCGGCACTTCCGGACCACCCCCGAGCCCCTGTGGCCGGCCGAGGCGGCCCAGGTCGGCGCCTCGACCTGTACGAATCCAGCGGCCGGGCAGCAGTGGCGGGTGGCCTGGAAGGTGAGCTCGCAGCTCGGCGTGCTGCCGACCGCGCTGCAGTCGCGGACCCTGCCGAACGGCTCCTGGCAGGACCGGTCCGGCGAGAACTGGCAGCTGCGCTGGAACCAGGCCCCGGCCGAGAGCGCGGGCACCGACTTCGCCGTGGACCACACCGTCACCGCGCCCTTGTCCGGGCTCTCCCAGGTCGCGGTCTCGGCCTCGCTGTCGCCCCGCTTCGTCACCCCGGACGGAACCTGCTCCGTCTACACCGCGCCCTTCGGCCCGGGTGCGGCCGGGCCGGGCTCAGTAGCGGTGGTCGGGGACAGCCTGGTGGCTCAGGTGGTGCCGGCCGAGGTGGTTTCGGCGGCCGGTCCGCTAAAGAGCTCACTCCTGGACGAGGGGTATCGCTCGCAGATCGACGGACAGGGCGGCCGGCGCTGGGTGGTGCCGCAGGAGAAGACGGATGCCCTCGATCTGGCCAACGGCGCGATGGTGGACGAACTCCGCGGCCTCCGCTCGGCCGGCACGGTGGTGGTGTCGCTGGGTACCAACGACGCGAACTACGTCAGCCTGGCCACGAACGAGACCCAGTTCGAATCCCGGCTGAACTGGACCCTGACCGGCCTGGAGAAGACCCTCGACGAGCTGGCGGCCGACGGACACTGCACGGTGCTGGTCACGATGGCGGCCCGGGGTAAGGGCGGCTCCGGCATCGAGAACGTGCAGCAGTTCGAGTTCGCCGCCACCCGGATCAACGACCTGCTACGCCGCAAGGCCGAGGCCGAACCCCGCCTGGCCCTGTACGACTGGGGCACGCAGGGCGACCAGCACCCGTACGGCACCGCCCAGGCCTGGTTCGGGCCCGACACCGTGCACCTTTCGGCCATCGGCCTGCCGGTCTACGTGCGGGCCCTCACCGAGGCGGCCTCCCTCGGCTGTTCCTAGACTCTTAGGCCTGGGCGCTGAGGGCCACCGACAGGTCCGCTGCGAACGCCGCGTTGTTGCGGATCAGGGCCACGTTGGCGGTCAGGCTGCGGCCGCCGGTGAGCTCGTTGACCCGGGCCAGCAGGTAGGGCGTCACGTCCTTACCCCGAACGCCCTGCGAGTCCGCGTCGTTCAGCGCCTGCTCGATGATCCCGTCGATCTCCTCCGAGGCGAGCGCGTCGCCCTCGGGAATCGGGTTGGCCACCAGCACACCGCCCTTGAGGCCCAGCTTCTGCTGCGCCGCGACCAACCGGGCCAGCTCCACGGCGTCCTCCACCCGGTGCGCGACCGGCAGGCCGCTGGTGCGCGAGAAGAAGGCCGGGAACTCGTCCGTGCCGACCCCGACGACCGGAACGCCGTGCGTCTCCAGCACCTCGAGGGTCTTCGGCAGGTCGAGGATCGACTTGGCCCCCGCGCAGACCACGGTCACCGGCGTGCTGCCGAGCTCGAGCAGGTCGGCGGAGACGTCGAAGGAGAGCTCGGCGCCGCGGTGCACTCCGCCGATACCGCCGGTGGCGAAGACCGGGATGCCCGCCAGGGCGGCGATGTACATGGTCGAGGCGACGGTGGTGCCGGCGGTGGCGCCGCGGGCGACCAGCGCGGCGAGGTCCCGGCGGGAGGCCTTGGCCACGTCACCGGGCTTGGCCAGTTCCTCCAGCGCGGCCTCGTCCAGGCCGGCCTTGAGGCGGCCCTCGATCAGGGCGATGGTGGCGGGCACGGCGCCGTGGTCACGGACCACCTGCTCGACCTCGCGGGCGGTCTTCAGGTTCTCCGGGTAGGGCATGCCGTGGCTGATGATCGTGGACTCGAGGGCCACGACGGCGTGCCCTTCGGCAAGGGCGGTGGCCACCTCCTCGCTGACGTCGAGGAGCGGATTGGGGCTGGTCACGGTCTGCGTAGGCACAGGCCGGATCTTACGGTGCCCTCAGGAAGGCAGGACGCTGAGCTCGCTCTCGACCGTGCGCGCCGCCCGTTCCGCCCCGGCCTTCGCTGCGCTCACCAGGTCCGCGCCCTGGATCAGGGCGGCCAGGGTTCCCCCGATCAGCGCATCCCCGGCCCCGGTCACGTCCACCGGAGAAGCGGGCACAGCCGGGAGTTCGGTCAGGAGATCAGGACCGGCCACCACTAGGCCGTGTGAGCCCCGGGTCAGGAGAACCGATCCTGCCCCCGCATCGAGCAAGGCCGAGGCCAGGGCCGGATCGTCGCCGGGAACGGTCCGGCCGTGGTGGGCCAGCCAGGCCTGGGCCTCGTCCCGGTTGCAGCTGAGCAGGGCCAGGCCGGTCAGTTCGCGGGGCAACCGGACCACCTTGTGCGTGGAGACCGCGTCGAAGGCCACCGAGGTGCCGTACGAACGTCCTCTGCTCAAAGCCTCGCTCAGCACCGCCGACGACAGGTTGCCGTCGCAGAACACCCAGCCTTCGGACGGCCAGGCGGCGATGAGGTGCTCCACCGTGATGAGGTCGAGCACCGCCATTGCCGCGGCGCCCATCGTCAGCTCACCGTCGGGTTCGAGCAACGCCACGTACTGCGCGGTCGACTGACCCCGCAGCACCGCGACGTGGTCCGTCCCGATGCCCCGAGAGCGCAACTCAGCGAGCAGGACCGAGCCGGGGGCGTCGTCCCCAATCGCCGACAGCAACCCGACCGGGATGCCGAGGACCGAGAGGTTCTCGGCGACGTTGCGGGCCACTCCGCCCAGCGCGGTGGACGCGGCCCCCGGGTTGGACGTGCCGACGACGGACGGCGCGGTGAAACGGATCTTCAGATCCACCACCGCGCCGCCGGCGCACAGCACCCCGGGAATCTCAGGCCTCGATCACCAGAGGGATGATCATCGGACGGCGACGGTAGGACTCGTTCACCCACCGGCCGACGACCCGCCGGACGATCTGCTGGAGCTGGTGCGTGTCGTTGTTCGTGCCGTTGTTCGCCGCGTCCCGCAGCGCGTCGATGATCCGCGGGCGGACCTTGTCGAACACCGCCTCGGTCTCGGCGAAGCCGCGGGCGTGGATCTCCGGGCCGGCCACGACCTTCCCGGTGGCCGAGTCGACCACCACGATGATCGAGATGAAGCCCTCCTCGCCGAGAATCCGGCGGTCCTTCAGGTCGGCCTCGGTGATCTCGCCGACGCTGGAGCCGTCCACGTAGACGTAGCCGCAGTCGATCTTGCCGGCGATCGTGGCCTTGCCGTTGATCAGGTCGACGACGATGCCGTCCTCCCCGACCAGCACGCGCTCCCGCGGCACCCCCGTCTTGATCGCCAGCTCGGCGTTCGCCACCAGGTGCCGGGTCTCGCCGTGCACCGGCAGGACGTTCTTCGGCTTGATGATGTTGTAGCAGTACAGCAGCTCGCCGGCGCTGGCGTGGCCGGAGACGTGCACCCGGGCGTTGCCCTGGTGGACGACCTTGGCGCCGAGCCGGGTCAGCCCGTTGATCACCCGGTAGACCGAGTTCTCGTTACCGGGGATCAGCGAGGACGCCAGGACGACGGTGTCGCCCTTGCCCACCTCGACCCGGTGGTCGCGGTTGGCCATCCGGGACAGCGCGGCCATCGGCTCTCCCTGCGACCCGGTGCACATCAGCACCACCCGCTCGTCCGGCAGGTCGTCGACCGCCTTGATGTCGATCAGCACGCCCGGCGGGACGGTCAGGTAGCCCAGGTCCCGGGCAATGCCCATGTTGCGGACCATCGAGCGGCCGACCAGCGCGACCCGGCGGTTGTGCGCGTGCGCCGCGTCCAGCACCTGCTGCACCCGGTGCACGTGCGAGGCGAACGAGGCCACGATGATCCGGCGCTCGGCCCCGCCGAACACCGAGTTCAGCACCGGGGTGATCTCCCGCTCGGAGATCGTGAAACCCGGCACCTCGGCGTTGGTCGAGTCCGGCATGAACAGGTCGACCCCGGCCTCGCCGAGCCGGGCGAAGGCCCGCAGGTCGGTGATCCGGCCGTCCAGCGGGAGCTGGTCCATCTTGAAATCACCGGTGTGCAGCACGGTGCCCGCGCTCGTGGTGACCGCGACCGCCAGGGCGTCCGGGATGGAGTGGTTGACCGCCACGAACTCGCAGTCGAACGGCCCGAACGTCTCCTTCTGGCCCTCCTTGACGGCGAGCGTGATCGGGGTGATCCGGTGTTCCTTGAGCTTCGCCTCGACCAGCGCCAGGGTCAGCTGGGAGCCGACCAGGGGCAGGTCGTTCTTGAGCCGGAGCAGGTAGGGCACGGCGCCGATGTGGTCCTCGTGGCCGTGCGTCAGCACCACCGCCACCACGTCGTCGAGCCGGTCGGCGATGTAGGAGAAGTCGGGCAGGATCAGGTCCACGCCCGGCTGGTGGTCCTCCGGGAACAGCACCCCGCAGTCGATCACCAGGAGCTTGCCCTTGTGCTCGAGCACGGCCATGTTGCGGCCGACCTCGCCGAGGCCGCCGAGCGGGACGATGCGCAGGGCACCGGGCTGGATCGGCTTCGGCAGGCCGATCTCGTTCAGGGTCTTGGTGGTCATGGGGTCACGCTCACCCGGGTGGGACTGGTCGTCGTTACCAGATTCAAAGAAGCTGTGCCTCCTCGAGGTCGCTGCGCAGCAGCGTTACCTCCTCGTTCGTCGCCGCCATCTGCGGCAGTCGTACTGTTCTGCTGGGCAGTACTCCCATGAGTTCCAGAGCGGCCTTGGCCATCACCGCGCCCTGGGCACGGGTCATGACGCCGCGGACCGCGGGCAGCACCGCGGAGTTCACCCGTCGCGCGGTGACCAGGTCACCTGCGTCGACGGCCTCGACCATCCGGCGGTACTGCGCGGCCGCGACATGGCCGACCACACTGATCATGCCGGAGGCGCCGACGCTGAGCCAGGGCAGGTTCAGCTGATCGGAGCCCGAGTAGATCTCCAGGTCGGTCCGCTCCAGCAGCCAGGCCCCGGCGTACAGGTCGTCCTTGGCGTCCTTGACCGCCCCGATCCGCGGGTGCTCGGCCAGCCTGACCAGCGTCTCCGTCTGGATCGGGATGCCCGACCGGCCCGGGATGTCGTAGAGCATGACCGGCAGGCCGGTGGCGTCGGCGACCGCGGTGAAGTGCGCCCCCAGGCCCTCCTGCGAGGGCTTGGAGTAGTAGGGGGTGACCGCGAGCAGCCCGTGCGCCCCGGCCTTGGCGGCCTGGCGGGACAGCTCGACGGTGTGGGCCGTGTCGTTGGTGCCGATCCCGGCGATGATCACCGCGCGCTCGCCGGCCGCCTCGACCACGGCCCGCAGCAGCTGCTCCTTCTCCGCGTCGCTGGTGGTCGGCGACTCACCGGTGGTGCCGGACACCACCAGCGCGTCACACCCCTGCTCGACCAGGTGCGCCGCCAGCTTCTGGGCGGCGGCGAGGTCGAGTTCCCCGGTTTCGGTGAACGGCGTGACCATGGCCACGCCTACGGAACCGAAGGAACGGGTGACGGGTTCCACGGACATGGCGCAACCGTACCGGGCGGCGGCGACAGTTCGACGACGTCCTGGGCGCCGGCCCGGCCGCCCGGGCGAATCCACCCGTGGCCCGGGGCAAAACGATGAATTCCGGTGCTACTCGCTCGGGGGTTCGAGCAGCACCGGAACTCGCGGGTCTCATCGGTCTGGCATACATCGATGTTACTGAAACGGGTTTGAAGTGACGCAGGTCACGCAGCCGATCGGCGATAGCTCCGGATCCGGTAGCCGAGGCCGGTGCGGGACTCCAGCCAGGCGTCGTCCGGGCCGGCTTCCAGGACCCACTGCGGCCCGATGACCGGGGCGAAGGTGTCTCCCGGGGTGTCCAGGTCCACCTCGGTGACCACCAGCTGCGTCGCCAACGGCTGGAAAGCGTCGTAAATCGTCCCGCCGCCGATCACCCAGACTTCCGGGCTCTCAGCCAACTGCAACGCCCGCTCCGGTGAGTGGGCGACGTGCGCCCCCTCCGCCGTCCATTGCTGATCGCGCGTCAGCACCACGTTGCGCCGGTCCGGCAACGGGCGGAAGCGCTCGGGCAGCGAGTCCCAGGTGGCCCGGCCCATGATCACGGTGCTGCCCTTGGTCAGCCGGCGGAAGTTGATCTGGTCTTCCGGGACGTGCCAGGGGATGTCCCCGTCCCGCCCGATCACACCACCCCGGGCCTGGGCCCAGATCAGATTCACGACCTGGGTCACACCGCTACCTCGGCGCGGATCCGCGGGTGCGGGTCGTAGCCGACCAGGTCGAGGTCGCCGTACTCGTAGGAGAACAGGTCCGGCGCCTTCCGGACGACCAGCTCGGGGAACGGACGCACGTCCCGGCTGAGCTGCTCGGTCACCTGCTCGACGTGGTTGTCGTAGATGTGGCAGTCGCCGCCGGTCCAGATCAGCTCGCCGGCCCTGAGACCGGTCTGCTGGGCGACCAGGTGCAGCAGCAGGGCGTAGCTGGCGATGTTGAACGGCACGCCGAGGAAGAGGTCGGCGCTGCGCTGGTAGACCTGCACCGAGAGCTCGCCGTCGGCCACGTAGAACTGGAAGAGCAGGTGGCACGGGGGCAGGGCCATGTTCTCGATCTCGGCGACGTTCCAGGCCGAGACGATCATCCGGCGCGAGTCCGGGTTGGTGCGGATGGTCCGGACGAGGTCGGCGACCTGGTCGACGTGGCCGCCGCCGGGCTTGGGCCAGGAGCGCCACTGCACCCCGTAGACCGGGCCGAGCTCACCCTCCGGCGAGGCCCACTCGTCCCAGATGGTGACCCCGTTCTCGTGCAGCCAGCCGATGTTCGAGTCGCCCCGCAGGAACCAGAGCAGCTCCACCGCGATCGACTTGAAGTGCACCTTCTTGGTGGTGATCAGCGGGAAGCCGTCGCTCATCGAGAAGCGCATCTGGTGGCCGAACACGCTGCGGGTGCCGGTGCCGGTGCGGTCGGACTTGGCCACCCCGTTCGCCATCACGTGCTTCAGGAGGTCCTCGTACTGCGTCGACTTCATGGCCGGGATGCTACTTGGACGCCGTCGGGGGTGACGGTGAACCGCACCGCGGCCAGGTCGGGCACGATCGCCTCGGCGTCGAGCTGGTCGGCGGGGTAGGTCGTGGTGACGGCGAGACGGGCCGCTCCGGCCTTCAGCCCGGAGGTGAGTCCGGCCGGCGCGTCCTCCACCACCAGACACTGTGCCGGGTCCACCCCGAGCCGCTGCGCCGCGAGCAGGTAGGGCGCCGGGTCGGGCTTGCCGATCCGCACCATGTCCGCCGTGACCAGGACCTCGGGCGGGGTCAGGCCGGTGGCCCGCAGCCGGGCCCGGGCCAGGTCCCAGACGCAGGAGGTGGCGATGGCGGAGCGGCCACTGGACGCGAGCGCGGTCAGGGCGTCGGCGGCCCCGGGCAGCGCGACCACGCCTTCCGTGTCCTCCGTCTCGATCTGCTCGATCCGGCGGGCGCCCGCCTCCCGCTGGTCCTCGGGCAGGAAGATGGCCACGATCTGCGCGGCCGGGATGCCGTGCCAGGTGCCGAACCCGGTCAGTTCGACCTCGAACTCCCGGGCCCAGCGCAGCCACGAGCGCTCCACCGCGGGGGTCGAGTCGACCAGCGTGCCGTCCATGTCGAACAGCACGGCGGCGAAGGTGCGCCCGGCCAGCGGGCCCAGGGAAACGTTGTCGACCACGGCGTCAGCCTAAGGCTTCCGGTTTCTGTCGGTGGTGGGTGGAAGGATGCCCCACATGGCAGCGAACGTCCTGGTCCGGCCCGCCCGCACCAGCGATCCGGCACTGATCGGCTCGATCCAGGCCCGGGCCTGGGGTATGGCCTACGGCAACCTCCTCCCGGCCGAGGCCCTGGCGGTGCTCACCCCGAAAGAACTCACCCCGGTCTGGCGGGAGGCGGTGCTGCGGCCGCCGAGCGCGAAACACGGCGTGTTCGTCGCGGTCACCGACGACCTGGTGATCGGCTTCGCCTCGGTCGGCCCGAGCCCCGACCAGGACGCGACCGAGCGGGTGGGGCAGCTCGGCGTGCTCGCCGTCGATCCGCTGCACCAGCGCGCCGGGCACGGGTCCCGGCTGCTCTCGGCCGTGGTCGACCATGCGCGCAACCACGGGTTCACCGCGCTCACGGTCTGGGTGCCGGAGGCCGACCTGGCCCGCGGGCAGTTCTTCGGCTCGGCCGGGATGGTGCCGGACGGCGCCCGCCGGTCGTTCGTGGGGGCGGGCGAGATCACCGTCTACGAGGCGCGGTACGGCGCGGAGATCGGGGAAAGCCCGGGTGCCTGAGCCGGACCGGCCGGCCGGGCCGCCGGGCTCCCGGCTGACCGGGATCGACGTGGCGCGCTCGTTCGCGCTGTTCGGGATGATGGCCACGCACATCCTGACCGGGCCGGACGAGGACCGGGGAGCGATGGGCGCGGCCCACGAGATCGCCGGGGGCCGGGCCGCGGCGCTATTCGCGGTGCTGGCCGGGGTCGGGCTGGCCCTGGCCTCGGGCGGCGACCGGCCCACGCCGGAAAAGGTCGCCCGCACCCGCCGCACCACGCTGATCCGCGCGCTGGCCCTGCTCGCGATCGGGCTGACGCTGGGCATGGTGCAGACCCCGGTCGCGATCATCCTCTGCTACTACGGCGTGCTCTTCCTGGCCGCGATCCCGGTGCTGGCCTGGCGGGTCCGGTGGCTCGCCCTCTTGGCCGCGGGCTGCGCGATCGGCACTCCCCTGCTCAGCTACTGGCTCCGCGGCGAGGTGGGGCTGGACGAGGCGCCCGGGTCGAACCTGGACTGGACGTCCCTCACCGATCCCGTCGCGGCGGTCCGGCATCTGCTGCTCACCGGCTATTACCCCGTGTTGACCTGGACGACATACCTTTTCGCGGGCATCGCCGTCGGCCGGGTGGCGCTGCGCCGACCGCGGGTCGCGCTCAGCGTGGCCGGTATCGGGGCGGTGCTCGCGAGCGTGGCCTGGGTGGTGTCGGAGCTCGCGGTCCGGGCGGCCGGTGGTTTCCCGGCGCTGGTGAACACCGGCCTGCTGAGCCGGTACTCGTCCGACGGTCGCACGCCGAACTCCGGCTTCTTCGGCACCTCGCCGGTCGACGACCCGTGGTGGCTCCTGGTCCGGGTGGCACACAGCGGTTCGATCACCGATCTGGTGCACACCGTCGGCACCTCGATGCTGGTCATCGGGCTGACCCTGGCCGCCGTCCAGGCCCTGAGCCGCCGCGGCGAACCGCGCCCGGTGGTCCGGGTACCGCTGCACATGCTGGCCGCCGCGGGCTCGATGACGTTGACGCTGTACTGCTTACACGTGCTCGCGGTGGGCGCCAACAGCAATCAGAACATCGCGCCGTGGCCCTATTTGGCGCTGAACATCGTCGGGGCGATCATCATCGCCCTGCTCTGGGGAGCACCTCGCCGCCGCGGTCCGATCGAAGAAGCGATCGCCTCGGCGGCCTCGGGGGCCACCGGCTACAGGTAGTTCTCCAGGCCCTGCACCAGCCCGGGACGACCACTCACCTGCCGCACCCCGAGCAGCACCCCCGGCATGAACGAGATCCGGTCGTAGCTGTCGTGGCGGATGGTGAGCTGCTCCCCCGGACTCCCGAGCAGCACCTCCTCATGGGCGACCAGGCCGCGCAGGCGCACCGAATGCACCCGCACCCCCTCGACATCCGCTCCCCGGGCGCCGTCGAGCGCCGAGCTGGTGGCGTCGGGCGAGGGGCCGACGCCGGCCTCGCGGCGGGCCTCGGCAATCTGGTGGGCGGTGTGCCGGGCGGTGCCGGACGGCGCATCGGCCTTGTTGGGGTGGTGCAGCTCGACGATCTCGACCGACTCGAAGTGCTGGGCCGCCTCAGCGGCGAACCGCATCAGCAGCACGGCGCCGAGCGCGAAGTTGGGAGCGAGCAGAACCCCGACGGTGGGCGCCTTCTCGAGCGCCGCCCGCACCTTGGCCAGGCCCTCCTCGGTCCACCCGGTGGTACCGACGACCGCGTGCACGCCCTGCTCGACGCAGGTCACCACGATGTCGTCGACGCCGTCGGGCCGGGTCATCACCACCGCGACGTCGGCGCCCTTCAGCCCGGCGAGCAGATCGTCGCCCGAGCCGATCCGCGCGCTGAGCGTCAGATCCTCGGCGGCCTCCACCGCTTCGCAGCTGGCCTTACCCATTCGACCGGACGCGCCGATCACCGCTACCGCTGTCACGGAGGCGAAGGTATCAGCGGGCGGCTACGAGTCCGAGGGGGACGGTGTCCCGGTGTCCTCCGGACCGCCGGCCGGCTCCACCAGGAGGGTGAGCAGGTCGCTGCCGTTCTCCCCGATCGCTATTCCGAGACCCTTGAACGTCACCGTGTCCTGATCCGGCTCGATCTGCCAGAGCTGGGTCGCGTCCTCGGCCGCGCAGCTGCCCCAGCACCCTCCGGTAGGCAACGGCCTAGAACTCGTCGAACTCCGTGGCTCTCGACACGACACACCCCCTCGCCCGCATTGCGTTGCTGAACACGAACAAGACGCGCGGACGAGGGGGCGGGATGCGCCGGGCTCCTACTTTTTTTCCTACGGCACCGGCCCTACGGCACTGGCCCTCTGTCGACCGGGACCACCACCACGTGGTCGATCTCCGGGTAGTAGGAGGCCAGCCGGCCATCGTCGGCCGTAGGGCCGATCAGCCCTTCGATCTGCAGGCCCCCCACGAGCGGATTGATCACCCATGACTGATTCCGGTCGGTACGTCGAACTCCTCGGCATCCGTCACATCTCCCCCTCCCCTTTACAGCAGATTGACAGCCGGAAGCAGAGGCCGGTTGCAAGGCAGTACCCTAGAATTTTAGTAGCCATAGCTATTATCGCCATGTACGGTGAATCCATGCCGGAACCCGTTCACCCGCACGGTTATCTCGTCTGGCGGCTCTCGATGCGCTGGCGAGTGGTCGTCGACCGGGCCCTTGCCCCGCTCGGCCTGACCCACGCCCAGTACGTCGCCCTGGCCTCGCTCTCCGCCCTGAGCACCGACGGCTCCGCCCCGAGCCAGCGCGTTCTGGCTGATCACACCGGGCTCGAGGCGCTCTACGTGTCCAAGCTGGCGCGGGCTCTGGAGAGCGCCGAGTTGATCGTCCGCACCCCGGATCCGGCCGATTCCCGCGCGGTCCGGCTGGCCTTCACCCCCAAGGGGGCCGAGGCGACCGCGAAGGCGGTGGAGATCGTGGAGCACCTCGTCGCCCAGTTGCTCGAACCCCTCGGCGGAGCGGGCAGCGCGCGGGCCGAGCAGTTCCGGCAGGACCTGAACGCGCTGCTCGAAACTCCCCTCACTCACTCCGTTCAAGCCGTTGAAGGAGCACCGTCATGAGCACACCGCCGATTCTTACCGGACAGAACATCGGTCGTTCCCACTACGCCGTCCGTGCCCTACTGGAGCGGCACCTTGAGCCCACAGGCCTGGATTTTGAACGCTGGGTCATGCTGAACTCCGTGGGCTCAAACGGCCCGGTCACCGAGGCCGACCTGATCACCTTCGTCACCGGCGGGCTCCGGGTGAGCGACGAACGGGCCCGCCGTCACCTTGCCGAACTGCTGGAAGCCGGATTGTTGACGTCGGCGGCGGCGAACGTCGTCGATCTTTCCGATGCGGGGCGGGAATTGTGGACGCGCGTGAGCGCCGAAATACGTCCGGTCACCGAATACCTGTTCGAGGGTTTCAGTGACGATGAGAAAACCACCGTCGCAATGGTTCTCAACCGGGTCGCCGAGCGGGCCGACGCGGCGCTGGCCTGAGCCTCTATGAGAGCGCGGTGTCCGGGGTAGAAAGCGCCGCCTCACGGCTCGTGTCTTTCAGCGCTACCCCGGAACGTCCGAGCTGGCGGGCGCCGGCAATCAGACCACTCACCACCCGCGCCGCGGCTGCGTACGGAAGACCGCCTGGAGCATGGACGTTCGACACGCAGTTGCGGTCGGAGTCGGCCCGGCCGGGACGCGGGTGGTGGGTGAGGTAGATGCCCAGGCTGTCGGCCACCGAGAGGCCGGGGCGTTCGCCGATCAGGACCAGCACGGTTTGGACGCCGAGCGCCTCGCCGATGTGGTCACCGAGGCCGACTCGGGCCTGGGTGGCGATCACCGGCGGGGCCAGGGTCATCGTTGGGGGTAAGGCTTCGACCAGGGCGGCCAGGAGAGCTGGGCCGTGGGTTTGCAGGGCTCGGGCGGAAAGGCCATCGGCCAGGACAAACCCTACGTCCGCGCCGGTGGCCGGTACCCCGGAAAGGTCGGCGGGCAGGCGGCCCAGGTCTGGGCGTCGTAGGTATTCGGCGCGGTCCGCAGCCTGGCTCGCCACGACTACCGGTGATCCCAACTGGCTGGCGTCGACCAGATCGCGGGTCAGCGCGTCCACGTCGAGCGGTTCGTGCACCGCGTCGCGAGCGTTCGCATGGGCCAGCCGGAACTCGAGCACCCGTCCGGTGGGCATGCCGTCTCCGACCCGGCCGAGCCCGATCCTGGCCTGCGTAGTCGCGCGCAACTCGTCCCAGAAGTCGGTCACCGCGCGGCCACCCCGGTGAGGGCGCGCAACGCGGACGAGGCCGCCTCGACCGGGAGAACCCGACCGTCGTCGTCCATCATCTGCATCTTCCTCAGCCAGACCTCGAACTCCGGCGCGGGCCGCAGATCGAGCGCTTGGCGAACGAACAAGGCGTCGTGGAAGGACGTGCTCTGGTACCCCAGCATCACGTCATCTGCCCCCGGCACCGCGATGACGAACGAGCAGCCCGCGACGCCCAGCAGCGTCAGCAGGTTGTCCATGTCGTCCTGATCGGCCTCGGCGTGGTTCGTGTAGCAAACGTCCACGCCCATCGGCAGACCTAGCAGCTTGCCGCAGAAGTGGTCCTCAAGGCCGGCCCGGACAATCTGCTTTCCGTCGTACAGGTACTCCGGCCCGATGAAGCCCACCACGGTGTTGACCAGGAGCGGATTGAACTCGCGGCACACCGCGTAGGCGCGTGCCTCCAGGGTCTGCTGGTCTACCGGACGCCCGCCCGTACCGCGATGGGCGTCCGCCGAGAGGGCAGCTCCTTGCCCGGTCTCCATGTACATCACGTTCTGCCCCACGGTTCCGCGCCCCAGGGACAACCCCGCTTCATACCCCTCGCGCAGCATCGAGAGCGTTACCCCAAAGCCCTGGTTGGCGGCCTCGGTCCCGGCCACCGATTGGAACACCAGGTCTACCGGGACGCCCGCCTCGATCAATCCGATCGTGGTCGTGACGTGGGTGAGGACGCAGGTCTGGGTGGGAATTTCGTAGGTCGAGCGGACCTCGTCGAGCAGGTGCAGCAGATCCGCGCAGGTCTGCGGCGAGTCGCCGGCCGGGTTCACCCCGATCACCGCGTCACCGCAGCCCAGCAGCAGGCCGTCGAGGGTGGCGGCGGCGATGCCGCGCAGGTCGTCCGTCGGGTGGTTCGGCTGGAGGCGAGTCGCCAGACGACCGGGAAGCCCGACGGTGGAACGGAAGGCGGACGTCACGCGGGTTGCCTTGGCGACGGCGATCAGGTCCTGGTTGCGCATCAGCTTGCTTACCGCGGCAACCATTTCCGGGGTAAGGCCAGGAGCGAGCGCGGTGAGGACGGCGCCGGCGTGGGGGCGAGGAACCTGCTCCAGCAGCCAGTCGCGGAACCCGCCGACGGTCAGCGAGGAGACCGGCTGGAACGCCGCACGGTCGTGAGTGTCCAGGATGAGCCGGGTGACCTCGTCGGTCTCGTACGGCACCAGGGGCTCTTCGAGGAACTGCTGCAAAGGGACGTCGGCCAGCGCCAGTTGCGCGGCCACCCGCTCGGCGTCGGACGACGCCGCGCACCCGGCGAGCTCGTCTCCGGAGCGGGCCGGGGTGGCCTTGGCCATCAGATCGACCAGACCCTCGAACCGGTACGTCCTACCCCGGCTCGTCTGCGTATACGTGCTCATGGCATCGCCCTCCGTCTCCCGTCATCCCACCACCAGGAGGAGAGGGGGTCAACGAACGGACGATTGCGGTCGTGGGTCGGCATGTTTCAAGGGACGCTTGCAGCCTTCCGGCCGCAAGCGTCCTTCGGTGAAACAGACCTAGGAAACCCGGAAGGGGCGGTCCTCGTCGAACGGGCCCACCACCGCCAGCGACAGCGGGCGGGAGGCGAGGTCGGCAGCCAGCGCCCGGACCTCCTCGGCGGTGACCGAGCGAATCCGGTCCAGGGCCTTGTCCATGCCCAGGTACTCGCCGTGCACCAGCTCCGCCTTGCCGAGCCGGGACATCCGCGAGCCGGTGTCCTCCAGGCCCAGCACCAGACCGCCGGCCAGCTGGCCGTGCGCCCGGTGCAGTTCCTCCTCCGGTACGCCGTCCGCCGCCAGGCGGCGCAGTTCGGCCACCATCAGGGCGATCACCTCGTCCACCCGGGCCGGGGTGCAGCCCGCGTAGAGACCGAAGTAGCCGGAGTCGGAGTAGCCCGAGGCGAACGAGTACACCGAATAGGCCAGACCGCGCTGCTCCCGGATCTCCTGGAACAGCCGGCTGCTCATCCCGCCCCCGAGGACGGCGTTGAGCACCGACATCGCGTAACGGCGGGGATCGGTGGCGACCAGCGAGGTGGTGCCGACCACCACGTTGGCCTGCTCGGTGCTCCGGTTCACCACCACCAGCCGGTGCGGCGTGCCGTCCTCCGCGGGGGAGACCTCTTCCCGCTCCGGGTCCGAGACATCGCGCCGGCCATAAGGAGCGTGGTCGGCGTCGAGCTTCCACCCGGACCGGGCCAGGCTCTCCGAGACCAGCTCGCAGACCCGGTCGTGGTCCACTCCCCCGGCCACCGTGACCACCAGACCGGGGGCCTGGTAGTGCTCGGCGTAGTGCGCGGCGATGCTGTCGCGACCGACCGCCCGGATGGTCTCCGGAGTGCCGCCGATCGGCCGGCCCAGCGGATGCTGCCCGAGCACCAGCTCGGCGAAGCGCTCGTGGACGACGTCCGCCGGGTCGTCGTCGTTCATCGCGAGTTCCTCGAGGATGACGCCGCGTTCGTTCTCCACGTCACCGGCGTCCAGACGGGCGCCGGTGACCATGTCGCAGAGCACGTCCACGGCCATCGGCAGGTCCTCGTCCAGCACCCGGGCGTAGTAGCAGGTGTGCTCCTTGCCGGTGACGGCGTTGGACTCCCCGCCGACCCGGTCGAACGCGGTGGCGATGTCCATCGCGCTGCGCCGGGTGGTGCCCTTGAACAGCAGGTGCTCGAGGAAGTGGGTGGATCCGTGGTGGCCGGTGGTCTCGTCCCGGGAGCCGACCCCGACCCAGAACCCGATCGTGGCCGAGCGCAGTCCGGGCATCGCCTCGGACAGCACCCGGACCCCGCCGGGGAGGACGGTGCGGCGCACCACGGCGCCGCCCTCCTCCCCGGCGATGACCTGGGACGAGTCAGGGTCTCCCGCTGCGACCAGCGGCAGTGGGGTCGCCGTCACGTCAGGCGGTCGCGTCGGCCGTCTCGGACTTGCCCTCGGCGTCCTCGTCCAGGACCGGGGCCAGCGAGAGCTTGCCCCGCGGGTCGATCTCGGCGATCTGGACCTGGACCTTCTGGCCGATGCTGAGCACGTCCTCGACGTTCTCCACCCGCTTGCCGCCGACCATCCGGCGGATCTGCGAGATGTGCAGCAGGCCGTCCTTGCCCGGCACCAGCGAGACGAACGCACCGAAGGTCGTCGTCTTCACGACGGTGCCCAGGTAGCGCTCCCCGACCTCGGGCATGGTCGGGTTGGCGATCGCGTTGATCGCCGTCCGGGCGGCCTCGGCCGAGGGGCCGTCGACCGCACCGATGTACACCGTGCCGTCGTCCTCGATCGAGATGTCGGCGCCGGTGTCGTCCTGGATCTGGTTGATCATCTTGCCCTTGGGCCCGATCACCTCGCCGATCTTGTCGACCGGGACCTTCACGCTGATCACGCGCGGGGCCAGCGGGGACATCTCGTCCGGCCGGTCGATCGCCTCGCTCATCACGTCGAGGATGTGCAGCCGGGCCTCGCGGGCCTGGGTCAGCGCGGCGGCCAGCACGCTCGCCGGGATGCCGTCGAGCTTGGTGTCGAGCTGGATCGCAGTGACGAACTCCGAGGTACCGGCGACCTTGAAGTCCATGTCACCGAACGCGTCCTCGGCGCCCAGGATGTCGGTCAGCGCCGCGTACTGGGTCTTGCCGTCGACGGTGTCCGAGACCAGGCCCATGGCGATACCGGCGACCGGGGCGCGCAGCGGCACACCGGCGTTCAGCAGGGCCAGGGTCGAGGCGCAGACCGAGCCCATCGAGGTCGAGCCGTTGGACCCGAGGGCCTCGGAGACCTGACGGATCGCGTACGGGAACTCCTCGCGCGACGGCAGCACCGGCACTAGGGCCCGCTCGGCCAGCGCGCCGTGACCGATCTCGCGGCGCTTCGGCGAACCGACGCGGCCGGTCTCACCGGTGCTGTACGGCGGGAAGTTGTAGTTGTGCATGTAGCGCTTGCGGGTCACCGGGGACAGCGTGTCCAGCTGCTGCTCCATCCGGAGCATGTTCAGCGTGGTGACGCCCAGGATCTGGGTCTCGCCGCGCTCGAACAGGGCCGAGCCGTGCACCCGGGGGATGACCTCGACCTCGGCGCCGAGCTGACGGATGTCCGCCAGGCCCCGGCCGTCGATCCGGATCTTGTCCTTCAGGATGCGCTGGCGGACCAGCTTCTTGTTGACCGCCCGGAAGGCCGCCGAGATCTCCTTCTCGCGACCCTCGAAGTCGGCGGCCAGCTTGGCCTTCACGCCGTCCTTGAGCTCGTCGAGGCGGGACTCGCGCTCCTGCTTGCCGGCGATCGTCAGCGCCGCCGTCATGTCGTCGGTCACCGCGGCCGAGACCGCCTCGTAGGCGTCCGGCTGGTAGTCCGGGAACAGCGGGAACTCGGCGGTCGGCTTGGCCGCCGCGCTCGCCACCTCGGCCTGCGCCTTGCACAGGGCCGCGATGAACGGCTTGGCCGCCTCCAGACCGGCGGCGACGACGTCCTCGGTCGGGGCGCCGACGCCCTGGTCCTTGATCAGGGTCCAGGAGCCCTCGGTGGCCTCGGCCTCGACCATCATGATCGCGACGTCCTCGGCACCGTTCTCGTCGGTCACCACGCGGCCGGCCACGACCATGTCGAAGACCGCGCGCTCGACCTCCTCGTGCCGGGGGAACCCGACCCACTGGCCGTCGATCAGGGCCACCCGCACGCCGCCGATCGGGCCGGAGAACGGCAGACCGGAGATCTGGGTGGAGAGCGAGGCGGCGTTGATCGCCACCACGTCGTACGGGTCCTGCGGGTTGAGCGCCAGGACGGTGATGACCACCTGGACCTCGTTGCGCAGGCCCTTGACGAAGGTCGGGCGCAGCGGGCGGTCGATCAGCCGGCAGGCCAGGATCGCCTCGGTGCTCGGCCGGCCCTCACGACGGAAGAACGAACCGGGGATCTTCCCGGCCGCGTACATCCGCTCCTCGACGTCGATCGTCAGGGGGAAGAAGTCGAACTGGTCCTTCGGCTGCTTACCGACCGTGGTGGCCGAGAGCAGCATCGTGTCGTTGTCCAGGTAGACCGACACGGAACCGGCGGCCTGCTTGGCCAGCCGGCCGGTCTCGAACCGGACGGTGCGCTTACCGAACGAGCCGTTGTCGATAACGGCTTCGGCGGCGGTGATTTCGGGACCCTCCAAGGGTCACTCTCCTGTTCTTCCGCGGCGGGCGAGCGATCTCGCCGCTGCGGCATCGGGTCAGGAGTGGTCCGGGAGTCCTGGTCGAGGCGTTCCGGTCTTCGATCGAGGCCCACGCGACGTCGCGGCCGGAGCCGGACGGTTCGCGGAGGCCACTACCGAGGACCGGTGACCGGCTCTCGCCGACCCCTCCTGGTTGTTGCCTTCTTCGGTGCTTTTCGGGGCGGTGCGGGTGCGCCGTCCCCGGCTGACCCACCGATGATCACTCACCAATGGGCCGAAGCCGGGGCCTGACACACCGAAGAGGCCGTGCCCGGATGAATCCGGTCACGGCCTCAGGGAGTCAGCGGCGCAGGCCGAGACGCTCGATCAGCGCCCGGTAGCGGGTGATGTCCTTCTTCTGGACGTACTTCAGGAGACGACGACGCTGACCGACCAGCAGCAGCAGGCCGCGCCGGCTGTGGTGGTCGTGCTTGTGCTCCTTCAGGTGCTCCGTCAGGTCCTTGATGCGCTGCGTCAGCATCGCGATCTGGACCTCGGGGGAACCGGTGTCACCCTCACCAGTCGCGTACTCCGCGATGATGCTCTTCTTCGTTTCGGCGTCGAGTGGCACTCGATCTCCTTCTGAATTCGCTGCGCGGCGCGCCGGGGCACATCCACCCGGGCACTATCGATCCGCGGCCGATCGAACGGCACCCGCTACGTTAACAGCGCGACGGCCCGTCAACCCAATTGACGCAGGGTCGTCGGCCCTGGGCGCAACCGCAGGTTCAGACGCCGAGCACCTCGCGGCACCGGGCGACGTCCTCGTTCATCTGCTTGATCAGCGGCTCGATACCGTCGAAGCGCAGCGTGGGGCGCAGCCGCTCGACGAACTCCACGGCGATCCGCTCGCCGTACAGGTCGAGGTCGGTGCGGTCCAGCACGTAGGCCTCGACCCGGCGCTCCTCGCCGTCGAAGGTGGGGTTGGTGCCGACCGAGATGGCGGCCGGCAGCCGCTCCCCGGTGTCGTGCTTGGCGCAGGCCCCGGGCTCGCCGTCCGCCCCGGCGCGGACCAGCCAGCCCGCGTAGACCCCGTCCGAGGGCACGGCGCCGATCGCGTCGGTGTTCAGGTTGGCGGTCGGGTAGCCGAGCTCCCGGCCCCGGTGGTCACCGTGCACCACGACGCCGGTGACCCGGTGCGGGCGTCCCAGCACCTCGGCGGCCTCCCCCACCTCGCCCTGGGCGATCAGCTCGCGGGCCAGGGTGGAGGACCAGCGCCGGTCGGCGTTCTCGGTCTTCAGGTCGGCCACCTCGTCCACCGCGAAGCCCAGCTCGGTGCCGAGCTCGCGCAACGTGGCGATGTCCCCGGCGTTGAGCTTGCCGAACCGGGTGTCCGAGCCGACCACGATCTGCCGGGCCCCGAGGGCGCTGACCATCACGTCCTGGACGAACCGGCGCGGGCTCCACTGCGCCAGCTCGTGGGTGAAGGGCAGCATCAGGACGGCGTCCAGCCCGGTGTCGGCCAGCAGCTCGAGCCGGTGCTCGACCGTCGACAGCGGCTGCGGGGCCCGCTCCGGGTGCAGTACCGCCAGCGGGTGCGGGGCGAAGGTGATCGCCACCGAGCGCCAGCCCTCCTGCTGATGGGCCTTCGCGGCCTGCACCGTCCGCCCGAGGACGGCGAGGTGCCCCCGGTGCACACCGTCGAAGTTGCCGATGGTGACCGCCGAGGGCCCGAACCCCGGAGGTACCTCGCCGAGGTCCCGCCACACCTGCGCCTGGCTCTGCTTCACGGGACAACTCTGCCAGGTGGGTTCTTCAGTTCCACGTTCGGTGCTCCGATGTGGTGAAATCTCCTCGCTCGCCCTGAGAGCAAGGTAACAACACTCTCACTGCCAGCGATAAGAGATGAACGTTCAGTTAACCAAGTCCAGCGAGGACCCCATCATGGACAGCAAGCGAGTTGCGGGCCGGGCCCCGATGCCCACCCAGCGTGGCGTTGAGACCTTCCTGCATAGCAGCGGCGGCGGTTTCTGCACGATCTGCGGCACGGTGTGGCCCTGCAGTCAGGCCGAGGCGCAGACCAGCGGCGATCCGGCGATGGCGACCAGCTCCCGCTGATCAGCCGGTCAGCACGACCAGCGGCCGGGCGGTCAGCCCGGCATCGGCGATCAGGGCCACCAGGGTCCCGTCCGGGGCGAACGCCGCGACCGGGGCCGGGCCCAGCTCGCTGGCCTCCAGCCGCTGGCCGTGCGCCAGCCGCCGGGCCTCCTCCTCGGACAGGTCCCGGGCGGTGAACGCGGCCCGGGCCGCCTCGGCGATCGGCAGGATGCCGAACGACTCCTCCAGCTCCGGCAGCGTGCGCGCACCGTCCAGCCGGTAGGGACCGACCCGGGTGCGCCGCAGGGCCGTCAGATGCCCGGCGGAGCCCAGACTGGCGCCCAGGTCCCGGGCCAGCGCCCGAATATAGGTACCGGACGAGCAGACCACGTCCACGTCCAGGTCGAGCACCGGGACGCCCTCGTGCTGCACCGGCCGGGCGGCCAGCACCCGCAACGCCGACACGGTCACCGGACGCGCCTCGAGCTTGACGTCCTCGCCCTCACGGACCCGGGTGTAGGCCCGCTTGCCGTCCTTCTTGATCGCGCTGACCGAGCTCGGCACCTGCTGGATCGGGCCGCGCAGGAACTCCGCGGCCCGGTCCAGCTGCTCCAGGGTCAGCGGCGCCTGGCCGGGCGCGGCCGAGACCTCGCCCTCTGCGTCGTCGGTGATCGTGCCGATGCCCAGCCGGATCGTGGCCGCGTAGGCCTTGTCCGCGCCGACCAGGTAGGTCAGCAGCCGGGTGGCCCGCTCCACGCCGATCACCAGCACCCCGGTGGCCATCGGGTCGAGCGTGCCGGCGTGGCCGACCCGGCGGGTGCCGGCCAGCCGGCGGATCCGCCCGACCACGTCGTGCGAGGTCAGTCCGGCCGGCTTGTCCACGATCACCAGGCCGCTGGGGCCCGGTTCCCGGGACTTCACCGGGCCGGTTCCCCGTCCTCGTCCTCTTCGTCCTCGTCGTCGGGATCGTCCTCGTCGACCACCGGCTTCTTGTACGGGTCCGGGTCCCCGGCGTACTTCGCCCCGTTCGCCAGCGCGGCCACCTCCGCGTCCCGCGCGTGCGCGGTCTGCAGCAGGTCGGCCATCTGCGCAGCCGATTCCGGCAACGCGTCGGCGATGAACTCCAGGGTCGGCGTCAGCCGGATACCGGTGCGCTTGCCCACCTCGGAGCGCAGCACGCCCTTGGCGCTCTCCAGAGCCGCGGCGGTGCTGGCGCGCTCCTCGTCGTCCCCGAAGACGGTGTAGAAGACCGTGGCGTGCTGTAGGTCGCCGGTAACCCGCGCGTCGGTGACGGTGATGAAGCCCAGCCGCGGATCCTTGATCCGCTTCTCCAGGGCCTCGGCCACCACCTCACGCACCCGGTCCGCCAGCTTGCGTGCCCGTGCCGTGTCCGTCATCGTCCGTCCCGCTCTTCATTCACCCGGCACCGGACCGGTCCGGGTTACTCATTCGTCGTGGTCACTCCACACCCGCAGGCGGGCGGAGAGGATCTGCAGCTCCGGCCGGCCCGAGACCAGCCGCTCGCAGGATTCCAGCACCTCGCGGCACTGGCCCGGGTCCGAGGACACCAGGGCGACACCGACCTCGGCCCGGCGGTGCAGGTTCGCATCGCCGGTCTCGGCCGCGTGCACCTCGAACTTGCGGCGCAGCTCGGCCACCACCGGGCGGATCAGCGACCGCTTCTCCTTCAGCGAGTGGACCTCGCCGAGGAGCAGGTCGAGCGTCAGGGAACCTATGTACACGGCGACTCCTCGGCCGCCGGGCCGGACGGCGGGCCCGCAGGCCCGCCGTCCGTCAGCAGCGTGATCAGGCGCGCGCCTTCTCCCGCATTTCGTAGGTCTGAATGACGTCCTCGTTCTGGATGTCGTTGAACGACCCCAGCCCGATACCGCACTCGTACCCTTCGCGGACCTCGGTCGCGTCGTCCTTGAACCGCTTGAGCGACTCGATCGTGAGGTTGTCGCCGCCCGGCACCAGGACCCCCTTGCGGAGCACCCGGGCCTTGCTGTTGCGCCGGATCTCCCCGGAGCGGACGATGCAACCCGCGATGTTGCCGAACCGGCTGGAGCGGAAGATCTCGCGGATCTCCGCGGTGCCCAGCTCGGCCTCTTCGTACTCGGGCTTGAGCAGGCCCTTGAGCGATGCCTCGACCTCTTCGATCGCCTGGTAGATGACCGAGTAGAAGCGCAGGTCGACGCCCTCGCGGTCGGCGTACTCGGCGTTCTGGCCCTCGGACTTCACGTTGAAGCCGATGATGATCGCGTTCGAGGCGACGGCCAGGTTGATGTTGTTCTTCGTGATCGCACCGACCCCGCGGTCGATGATCCGAAGCTCCACCTCTTCGCCGACGTCGATCTGGAGCAGCGCGTCCTCCAGGGCCTCGACCGAACCCGCACCGTCGCCCTTGAGGATGAGGTTGAGGGTCTCGACCTTGCCCTGCTCGAGGGCCTTGGTGAAGTCCTCGAGGCTGATCCGCTTACGGGACTTGGCCAGGGCCGCGTTCCGCTCGATCGCCTCCCGCTTCTCCGCGATCTGACGGGCGGTGCGGTCGTCCGGAGCCACCAGGAAGGTGTCGCCGGCGCCGGGCACCGAGGTCAGGCCGAGCACCATGACCGGACGGGACGGCGTGGCCACCTCGACCGTCTCACCGTGCTCGTCGATCATCGCCCGGACCCGGCCGTGACCGGTGCCGGCCACGATCGAGTCACCGATGCGCAGCGAGCCGGACTGCACCAGCACGGTCGCCACCGGGCCCCGGCCCCGGTCGAGGTTGCCCTCGATCGCGACGCCCCGGGCGTCCTTGTCCGGGTTGGCCCGCAGGTCGAGGGCGGCGTCGGCGGTCAGCAGGACGGCCTGGAGCAGGCCGTCGATGTTGAGCCGCTGCTTCGCCGAGACCTCGACGAACATCGTGTCACCGCCGTACTCCTCGGCGACCAGGTTGTACTCGGTCAGCTGCTGCCGGATCTTGTCCGGGTTGGCGCCTTCCTTGTCCACCTTGTTGATCGCCACCACGATCGGCACGTCCGCCGCCTGGGCGTGGTTGAGCGCCTCGATCGTCTGCGGCATCACGCCGTCGTCGGCCGCGACCACCAGCACCGCGATGTCGGTGACCTTCGCACCACGGGCCCGCATGGCGGTGAACGCCTCGTGACCCGGGGTGTCGATGAAGGTGATCGCGCGGTCCTGGCCCTCGTGCTGGGTGTGGATCTGGTAGGCACCGATGTGCTGGGTGATGCCACCGGCCTCGCCCGCCACCACGTCGGTCTGCCGGATCGCGTCCAGCAGCTTCGTCTTACCGTGGTCGACGTGACCCATGACGGTCACCACCGGCGGACGCGCCACGAGGAACTCCTCGTCGGCCTCCGCCTCACCCTCGATGTCGATGTCGAACGTGCCGAGCAGCTCGCGGTCCTCGTCCTCCGGGGAGACGACCTGGATCACATAACCCAGTTCCTCACCGAGGACGTCGAACGTCTCCTCGTTCAGCGACTGCGTCGCCGTGGCCATCTCACCGAGGTGGAACAGCACGGTGACCAGGCTGGCCGGGTTCGCGTTGATCTTGTCCGCGAAGTCGGTCAGCGACGAACCCCGCCGCAGGCGGACGATCGTCGTGCCGTCGCCGCGGGGAACCGTGACGCCACCGGGAGCCGGTGCCGCCATGCTCTCGAACTCCTGGCGCCGCTGGCGCTTGGACTTGCGGCCCCGCACCGGACGGCCACCGGCGCGACCGAACGCGCCCTGCGTGCCACCGCGGCCACCGCGACCGCCACCACCGGGACGACCGGCGAAGCCACCGCCGCCGCCACCGGGACCACCGGGACCGCCGCCACCGGGACGACCGGCGAAGCCACCACGGCCTCCGCCCCCGCCGCCACCGCCGGGGCCACCGCGACCGGCACCGCCGGGACGGCCACCGCCGCCACCACCGGGACCGCCCCCACCGGGACGCCCGACACTGGTCCGGCCGGGCATCATGCCCGGGTTGGGACGGTTCGGCATGCTGCCTGGGCTGGGCCGCGAGCCGCCCGGCCGCGGAGCCGGACGATCGGTCACGCCACCCGCGGCGCCTCCGGCGGAGGCACCCTCGGGACGCGGTCCGCGCTGCGGCCGGGGCATGCCCTGGGCCGACGCGAACGGGTTGTTACCGGGCCGCGGGGTACGGTCGCCGCCGCCACCCGGGCGGGGCATGCCCTGCGAAGAGGCGAACGGGTTGTTGCCCGGACGCGGGGGGCCACCGGGACCCGGACGCGGGCCACCACGGTTCTCGCCACCGGGACGGGGACCACGGTCGCCGCGGTCGGGACGCTCGCCCCGCTCGGGACGGTCGCCGCCGCGGGCCGCGGGGGCCTGGGGACGGGCACCGGGACCCGGGCGGAAGTCGCCACCCGGACGGGGACCACGGTCGGGACGCTCGCCGCGGGACTCCGGGCGCGGGGTGCGCTCCGGGGCCGGGGCGCTCGCCGCGGCGGCCGGACGCTCGGCCGGGCCGGGACGACCCGGGGTCGGGCGCGGACCCGGCGTCGGCGCGCCGGGGCGGGCCGGACCGGGAGCCGGACGGGTGGCGGCCGGAGTACTGGCCGCGGCCGGCTGGGAGAACGGAGCCTCCGAAGCGGGCGCCGGAGCCGGACGCGACGGGGCGGCCGGAGCCGGGGTGGTCGCGGCCGGAGCCGGGCTCGGGGAGGGCGCCGGGGTTGCCGCCGGGCTCGCGGAGGGAGCCGGCGCCGGAGTCGCCGACGGCGCGGGACGCGCCGGGGCGGACGGCGCGGCGGCAGCCGCGGACGGGGCGGGGCGGGGGGCGGGCTTGGCGGCCTTCCGCGCACCGGCGCCTTCCGCGGCGGGCATCTGCTCACGCAGACGACGCACGACGGGGGGCTCCACGGTGGATGACGCGGAACGGACGAACTCGCCCATGTCTTGCAGTTTGGTCAATACGGTCTTGCTGTCGACTCCGAGCTCTTTCGCGAGCTCATAGACCCGGACCTTTGCCACATCTCTCCTGTCTCGGCCCGAGCCAGGAGGAGGCTACGGACCGTCGTTACGGTGAAGGGGTGCTCATCGGAGCGCGCTCATCGGGTGCTCACAGCGCCGAACCCGCCTTGCAGATGCTGCTCATAGCGTTGGACCCGCTTTCCGTCTGGACACTTCTGACACCTGTGCTGCGAGGAACTCGTGGACCGCCGCCGTGTCGAGCGGTCCCCCCCGGCGCAGGGCCCGGGGAAATGCTCGGCGACGCTCGGCCAGTTCGAGGCAGCTCGGCTCGGGGTGCAGTGACGCTCCCCTGCCGTACAGCTTATGACCGGGATCGGGGATGACGCACCACTTACCGTCGACCTCGGTCGCGACCACTCGCAACAAGTCGAACCGGAGACCGCGTTCACGGCACCCCACGCACGTCCGGATCGGCCCCTGACGGGGCCCAGGCGACGGCTGGGGATTCGTGGCCGCGTGACCGGCCTCCGAAAGCATAGCCCGGGATCGCGCCCGATTGTTCCCCGGGGCGCCCCCGGGGGTGTTCGAGGGGTCGCTCAAAGCGGGGCCGGGGCCGCCGGGTCCGGCGCCGTGTCGGACCGGATGTCGATCCGCCAGCCGGTCAGTTTGGCGGCCAGCCGGGCGTTCTGCCCCTCTTTGCCGATCGCCAGCGAGAGCTGGTAGTCCGGCACCACCACCCGGGCCGAGCGGGCGTCCAGGTCGAGCACCTCCACCGAGGACACCCGGGCCGGCGAAAGCGCGCTGGCCACGAACAGTTCCGGGTCCTCGTTGTAGTCGACGATGTCGATCTTCTCGCCGCGCAGCTCGGCCATCACGGCCCGCACCCGCTGCCCCATTGGGCCGATGCAGGCGCCCTTGGCGTTCACCCCGGGGATGGTCGCGCGCACCGCCACCTTGGAGCGGTGCCCGGCCTCGCGGGCCAGCGCGGCGATCTCCACGGTGCCGTCGGCGACCTCGGGGACCTCCAGCGCGAACAGCTTGCGGACCAGGTTGGGATGGGTCCGCGAGAGGGTGATGGACGGGCCCTTGAGCCCCTTGCGCACGCCCACCACGTAGCAGCGCAGCCGGGTGCCGTGCGGGTAGGTCTCCCCCGGCACCTGCTCGGCCGGCGGCAGCACGGCCTCGACCGTGCCCAGGTCGACGTGCACCATCCGCGGGTCGGCGCTCTGCTGCACGATGCCGGAGATGATGTCGCCCTCACGACCGCGGAACTCGCCGAGGACCTGCTCGTCCTCCGCGTCGCGCAGCCGCTGCAGGATGGTCTGCCGGGCGGTGGTGGCCGCGATCCGGCCGAAGCCTGCGGGCGTGTCGTCCCACTCGCGGCGGATCGCCCCGGTCTCGTCCAGCTCGCGGGCCCACACGGTGACGTGCCCGTTCTTGCGGTCCAGCTCCACCCGGGCGTGCGGTTCGGCGCCCTCGGTGCGGTTGTAGGCCTGCAGCAGAGCCGTCTCGATGGTCTGCACCAGCGTGTTGAGCGGGATTTCCTTCTCGCGCTCGATCGCGCGCAGGGCCGCCAGGTCGATGTCCATCGTCAGCTCCTTTCCTCTTCTTCGTCTTCTTCGGGCCGGTCCTCGTCGTCGTCCTCGAGCTCGCCGTCGTCCTCGTCGTCGTCCTCGAGGTCGGCGAAGTCGTCCGGGTGGCCGAACTCCAGCTCGATCCGGCCGCCGGCGATCTGCTCCCAGGGCACCTCGCGCTCGCCGTCCAGCACGATCCCGGCCTCGGTGACCTCGGTCAGCCGGCCGGTCTGCGCGGTCGCCCCGGCCGCGGCCACGGTGCGCACCAGCCGGCGGCGGGCCCGCAGCCAGTGCCGGCGCTCGGTCAGCGGCCGGTCGGCGCCGGGCGAGCTGACCTCGAGCACGTAGGGCTGGCCGCCCATCACGGCGCCGGCGTCCAGCGCGGCGGAGATCGCCTGCGAGGCGGTGGCCACGGCCTCCATCGGCACCCCGCCGAACTCGGTCTCCGGCAGGTCCACGGTCACCCGCAGGACCCGGCGCTTGCCGGCCGGGGTGACGGTGACGCTCTCGACCACCAGACCGGACTCCGCGGCCAGGGGCTCCGCCAGGGCTCGCACCGCGTCGGACTGGGAGGACGCGCTCATGCCGACCTCCTCGATATGGGATTGGGACAACGACAACTCACACGACGTGAAGGCGCGCCCCCATGAGGGCGCGCCGCCGCACCACTGTACCGGCTGCCGGGCCTGCCGCCGGACTTGTCAAGGCTTCCCCGGGATTGGTACGACCCGATCACCGCCCGCGGCGTGAAAGGATCGCCACGTGCTGCGCTCCGTCACCAGGACACCCCCTGCCCCACCGAGCCGGAGGGTCTTCCTGTCGCTCGGCGCCGTCACCCTCACCGGGGCCGGGTTGATCAGCCTGACCGGTTGCGGCGCCTCCGGGGGCACGGCCGCGGCCGCCACCACGAGCACCGGCACCGAGCTCGACGATGCGGCGGTCAAGCGGGCGGTGACCTCGGTCCAGGCCCTCAACACCGGCGCGACGACCCTCGCCTCGGGCACCCTGCCGAGCGGCGCCACGGTGCGGATTCCGGGCGCCACAGCGAAGCTGCTCACCCGGTTGATCGAGGCCCACGCATCTCAGCTCACCCAACTCGGCTCGTCGGCTGAACCCACGGCCACTCCTTCCGCCACCCCCAGTGCGAACACCGCGGAGATCACCTCCCCCGGCGCACTGGCTACAGCGGAGTGGCAGACCGCTCGTACCGCCTTCGGAGACGCCAACGGCCTGACCCCCGAATTCGCCCTGTTGCTCTACCGGATCGCCGCGTCGTGCGCTGCGAATGCCGACCTGCTGCGCACGGCGAGCCATGGGAAGGCGTTCGGCCCGCTTACTCCGGCGACCTCAACGACGGACGCAACCACCACCCCAACGGTTGCTGCGACCGACGCGAGCCAAACGCCCGAGTCCCCACAAACGTCCATTGCTCCTGACAAACTCACCACCGACGAAACCGACGCCCTCAACCGTCTCCTCGCCGGTGAGCACGCCGCGTTCTACGCCTACCCCCTGGTGATCGCCCACATCGACGCAGGCCGCAAAGCGGTTGCCGAGACCCTTTGGGAAGCCCACCGGCAGCAGCGCGACGAGTTGGAACGCCTGCTGATCGCAGCGGGGGTGGAGCCGGCCCAGGCCTCCGCCGCCTACGAGGTGACCACCCCGGAGACCACGGCGAAGGCGGGCGCTCTGGCCACGCTGGTCGAAAGGCGGCTGGCCGGGCTCGCCATCGACGTGATCGCAGTGGCGCAGGACGCGTCCGTGAAGTCCCTGGCCGCCGGGACGCTGGTGGTCAGCACCCGGCGTCAGGCCGCCTGGAGCAACAAGCCGGTCGCCGAGCCGGGTACCTGACCCAAAGGACACTTAGGCCGACGGCACCGGACTCAGCGCCAGCCGTCGACCAGGTCGAGCACGTCCAGCAGCCGGGGTGCGGTGCCGTCCGGAGTGACGTCGACCGGTATCTGCTGGTCCACCGGGATATCGCTGTTCGGGATGTGCACCGCCCGAAGACCCGCCCGCTGGGCACCGTGCACGTCCTCGTAGACCCGGTCCCCGACGTAGACGCAGGCCGCCGGATCCGGGTCGCCGACCGCCCGCACGGCCGCCGCGAACGCCTCCGGGTGCGGCTTCACGTAAGGGATCTCGGACGAGTAAACATCCCCGTCGATGAACTCGAGCACGCCGTCCCGCTCGAACAGGCGACGGTGGTACTGCCGGCTCCAGATGGTGTTGGACAGGACGCCGATCCGGATACCCCGCTCGCGCAGACCGGCGAACAGTTCGGGCACGTCCGGGTCGAGATAGGTGTGCGGCTCCCAGAACTCCTCGTACGCCGCGTGGGCAGCATCGTGCCCCGGGTGATCCGTGCTGACCCCGACCGCTTCGAACACGTCGGTCAGGCGAGCGCTACCCCCGGACTCCTTCAGCCGACCCCAGCCCTCCCGCTCGGCCGCCCGCATCCGATCGGCGAGCTCCTGCCCGCCGTCTGGGAAGCGCTCGGCGTCGGCCGCCGCGTAGACCCTGGCGAACGCCTGCCACTGCTGCTCCAGGTCGATCGCGTGCCAGGGGGTCAGCGTGCCGCCCCAGTCGAAGATCACCGCTTCGATCGGCAAGGTCAGTCCTCCGGGGGCGTGAGCGAGTCCAGCACGTGCAGCACCGCGCGGGCGTAGGCGGTCTCGGCGTCCGCGTCGACCTCGCGCACGGTCTCCTCATCGGTGATCCGGATGGTCACCGAGAAGCCGCCGGTGACGCTCTCCAAGCCCACGAACCGGTCGCCGAGCAGTTCCCGCAGCTGGGTCTCGCGGGGCAGCCAGACCACCTCGGGCTGCTCGAGCGAGTCCAGCGCCCACTCGGTGGTGCCGTTGAAGCCGATCAGCTGGCCGCCGCCGGGCAGGTCGTGCACCTCGACGACCATGTTGCTGACCACGAAGACCTCCTCGTCCATGCCCCGGTCGGGCACCACGAAGCGGTCTCCGGGCAGGGGGTTCCAGGCCAGACCGGCCGTCCTGAGTTCCTGGGCCACTTTCAGGTCGAGCATGGAACCACCTACCCGCTCATCGCTCAGCTGTTGATTGCCGCCACCACGTACTTCACTGCGTCGCCGACCGGGACGTCCTCGCCGGCGCCGGTCTTCCGGTCGCGGAACTCGATCACGCCGTCGGCCAGGTTCTTGCCGACCACCATGATCGAGGGCACACCGATCAGCTCCGCGTCCTTGAACTTGATTCCCGGCGACACCTTCTGCCGGTCGTCGAAGAGCACCCGGACCCCTGCCTCGACCATCTCGGCGGCCAGCTTCTCGGCCGCCTCGAACACCGCCGGGTCCTTCCCGGTGGCGACCAGGTGGACGTCGGCGGGCGCCACCTCGCGGGGCCAGCACAGGCCCTTCTCGTCGACCGAGGCCTCGGCGATGGCGGCCAGGGCCCGGCTGACGCCGATCCCGTACGACCCCATCGTCACGGTGACAAGTTTGCCGTTGCGGTCCAGGACCTGCAGCCCGAGGGCGTCGGCGTACTTACGGCCGAGCTGGAAGATGTGGCCGATCTCGAGACCGCGGGCCAGGGTCAGGGTGCCGTCGGTGCCCTCCACCGCGCAGACCGGGCAGAGGTCGCCCTCCCGCACGTCGGCCGCCTCGACCGTGCCGTCGGCGCTGAAGTCGCGCCCGGCGACCAGGTCGAAGACGTGCCGGCCGGGCTGGTTGGCGCCGGTGATCCAGGCCGTGCCCTCGACCACCCGGGGGTCGAGCAGGTAGCGGATGCCGGTGACCGACCCGGTGCCCAGGGCCTGGGGCCCGATGTAACCCTTGACCAGACCGGGGTGCTTGGCGAAGTCGGCCTCTCCGAACGCGTCCACCTCGGCCGGGGCCATCGCGGCCTCCAGACGCTTGACGTCCACGTCCCGGTCGCCGGGCACGCCGATCACCAGCGGCTCGCGCTCGCCGGTGGGGTGCACCAGCGTGACCACGACGTTCTTCAGGGTGTCGGCGGCGGTGAAGGACCGCTCGGGGAACAGCTGGTTGGCCACCGCGACCAGCGAGTCGATGGTGGGCGTGTCCGGCGTCTCCTCCACGTGCGCGGCGGGCAGGCCCTCCAGGGGGATGACGGCCGGCGCGGGGGTGATCACCGCCTCGGCGTTGGCCGCGTAGTGCCCGAGGGTGCAGCGGACGAACGTGTCCTCACCGATCTCGGTGGGGTGCAGGAACTCCTCGCTGCGGCTGCCGCCCATCGCGCCGGACGTGGCCGAGACGATCTCGAAGTCCAGGCCGAGCCGGCCGAACGTCTTGATGTAGGCGTTGCGGTGCTTCAGGTACGAGGCCTCGAGCCCGGCGTCGTCGACGTCGAACGAGTAGCTGTCCTTCATCACGAACTCGCGGCCGCGCAGCAGGCCGGCCCGGGGGCGCGCCTCGTCCCGGTACTTGGTCTGGATCTGGTAGAGCGAGACCGGCAGGTCCTTGTAGGACGAGTACAGGTCCTTCACCAGGAGGGTGAACATCTCCTCGTGGGTGGGGCCGAGCAGGTAGTCGTTGCCCCGCCGGTCCTTGAGGCGGAACAGGTTCTCGCCGTACTCGGTCCAGCGGTTGGTCGCCTCGTAGGGCTCCCGGGGCAGCAGCGCGGGGAAGTGCACCTCCTGGAACCCGGCGGCGTCCATCTCCTCACGGACGATCCGCTCGACGTTGCGGTAGGTGCGGTAGCCCAGGGGCAGCCAGGAGTAGATGCCGGGGGCGGCGCGGCGCACGTAGCCCGCGCGGACCAGCAGCCGGTGGCCCGGCACCTCGGCGTCCGCCGGGTCCTCGCGAAGGGTTCGCAGGAACAGCGACGACATCCGAAGCAGCACGATGACTCATCCTCCTGGTTGTGTTTCTGGACCGGTTCCAGGACTCGAGCCTAGTCGTTCGTGGCCAGTGCTTTTACCCCTCCCACGGGCGGCCGCGGTCAGTTCGGCGCGGTCAGTTCAGCCGGATCGGGTTCACCACGTCGACCGAGACGGTGAGCAGGGTGAAGGCGCCGAAGATGGCGATGATCACCAGGGTCACCGGGACCAGCTTCTCCCGGTCGACCGGGCCCGGGTCGGGGCGCTGCCGGCGCCTGGCGATCGCCCGGCGGGCCGCCTCGTACCAGGCCACCGCGATGTGCCCGCCGTCCAGCGGGGGCAGCGGCAGCAGGTTGAACAGGCCGAGGAAGACGTTCAGGCCGGCCAGGATGGACAGGAACGTGGCCCCGCCGTGGATCCCGTCGGTCTGGACGATCTCGCCGCCGATCCGGCTGGCCCCGACCACGCTGACCGGGTCGTCGGGCGAGCGCTCGGCGCCGCCCAGGGCCGACCAGAGCGAGCCGATCCGGCTGGGCAGCTTGGCGATCGCCTGGAGGCCGCCGGTGATGGTGTGGCCGGTGGTGGTGAACGACTCCTTGACGCTGCCGAAGAAGCCGTACCGGTCGTTGTAGGTCTCGGTCTGGTTGGTGATCCCGATGGTCGGCGTGGCCACCAGCTTCGTCGCGTCGGTGGCCCCGAGCGGCGGGCGCTGGGTGTTCACCAGGGTGATCTGCGTGCTCTCGGTCTGCCCGTCGCGGGTGTAGGTCAGGGCCACCGGCTGGTCGACCGGCTGCTGACGGACGGCCTTCTGGAAGGCCGCGTAGGAGGTGATCGGGGTGCCGCCGATGCTGGTGATCCGGTCGCCGGTCTGCAGCCCGGCCTGGGCCGCGGGCGACTTCGGGTCGGTGGCCTTGCACGCCCGCAGGGCGCCGTCGCTGGTCACGTCGTAGCCGGCGATCACGCAGGAGGAGACGCTGCCGACCACCGCCGGGGTCTGGTCCAGGGCCCGCGCGGTCGGCACCCCGAACAGCCAGAACGCCGGGATCAGCAGCACGATGCAGATCACCAGGTGGGTGATCGAGCCGGCGGCCAGGACCACGGTGCGCTGCCAGAGCGGCTTCTGCCAGAAGGCCCGGCCCTGCGCCTCGGTCTCCTCGGCCTCGGGCTCCTCCACCCCGGGGGCCATCCCGATGATGTTGACGAACCCGCCCAGGGGCACGGCCTTGAAGCCGTACTCGGTCTCACCCCGGCGGAACGACCACACCGTGGGCCCGAACCCGGCGAAGTACCGGGTCACCCGCATGCCGAAGAGCTTCGCCGAAAGCATGTGCCCGGCCTCGTGCAGGCAGACGCTGATGAGCAGGCCCAGGGCGAACAGGACCACCCCGATCGTGTAACTCATCCCCGCCGTTACTCCTTGCTAGCACGCATCACCGAAACGCCGCCCCCGGATCGGGGAACGCCACTTTTATACCTGTCCCGGCTGTCCTCCGGCCGTGCGCGACATCCCGGGTGCCGCTCCCATGCTCGCCCATCGGCCGATCCCGGGCCGAGATGAACATCCGGTGTCGCTGCGCCGGTGCTCGGGACGCGTGAGAAGCAGCACCCGCGCGGCGCGGCATAATTGACTCGCCCGCTCGTTGCTCATGACTGAGGAACAGTCCACACGGGCTCAGCACAAACGGGGGCATCTCCCGAGGAGGCACGGTTCAGGTATGAGCGTCAGTCTGGGAATTCCCACCGCACCTCCCCCCGTCCTCAACCCCCGGCGCAAATCCCGCAAGATCCAGGTCGGCAAGGTCGCGGTCGGCGGCGACGCCCCGGTCTCGGTGCAGTCCATGACCACCACGCTGACCTCCGACGTGAACGCCACGCTGCAGCAGATCGCCCAGCTCACCGCGGCCGGCTGCGACATCGTCCGGGTGGCCTGCCCGAGCCAGGACGACGCGGACGCGCTGTCCGCGATCGCCCGGAAGTCGCAGCTGCCGGTGATCGCCGACATCCACTTCCAGCCCAAGTACGTGTTCGCCGCGATCGACGCCGGCTGCGCCGCGGTCCGGGTCAACCCGGGCAACATCCGGCAGTTCGACGACCAGGTGAAGGAGATCGCCCGGGCGGCCAAGGACGCCGGTGTCTCGATCCGGATCGGGGTCAACGCCGGCTCGCTCGACAAGCGGCTGCTGGCCAAGTACGGCAAGGCCACCCCGGAGGCCCTGGTCGAGTCCGCGGTCTGGGAGGCCTCGCTGTTCGAGGAGCACGACTTCCACGACTTCAAGATCTCGGTCAAGCACAACGACCCGGTGGTCATGGTCCGCGCCTACGAGATGCTCGCCGAGCGCGGCGACTGGCCGCTGCACCTCGGGGTCACCGAGGCCGGCCCGGCGTTCCAGGGCACGATCAAGTCGGCCGTCGCCTTCGGCCACCTGCTCGGTCAGGGCATCGGCGACACGATCCGGGTCTCGCTGTCGGCCCCGCCGGTCGAGGAGGTCAAGGTCGGCATCCAGATCCTGCAGTCGCTGAACCTGCGCCCGCGCAAGCTCGAGATCGTCTCCTGCCCGTCCTGCGGCCGCGCCCAGGTCGACGTCTACACGCTGGCCGAACAGGTCACCGCCGGGCTCGAGGGCATGGAGGTGCCGCTGCGGGTCGCGGTGATGGGCTGCGTGGTGAACGGGCCCGGCGAGGCGCGCGAGGCCGATCTCGGAGTAGCCTCCGGAAACGGCAAGGGCCAGATCTTCGTCCGCGGGGAGGTCGTCAAGACCGTCCCGGAGTCGAAGATCGTCGAGACGCTGATCGAGGAAGCGATGCGGATCGCCGACGAGATGGGCGATGATGCGCCCGAGGGCACCCCTCAGGTGTCCGTCAGCTAACGACGTTGGGGATGGGTACGTGCTGCGCTCGGCGCTGAAGGTTCTGGCCAGGGACGACGTCGAGGAGGCGCTGGCCCTGTGCGACCAGGACCCGGTGGCGAACCTGTTCGTGGCGGCCCGCCTGCGGGCCCTGAAGGGTGATCCGCGCCGGCACGGCGGGGAGATCTGGGGCTGGTACGAGGGCGGCGCGATGCGCGCCGCCTGCTGGTCCGGGGCCAACCTGGTGCCGGTCAACGCGAACGAGCAGGCGGTCGAGGCGTTCGCCTACCGGGCCCGGCGCAGCGGCCGGCAGTGCTCCTCGATCGTCGGGCCGGCCCACATGGTGCTCGGCCTGTGGCAGCACCTGCAGAGCTCCTGGGGCCCGGCCCGCGACATCCGGGCCAACCAGCCGCTGATGGCGATGTCCACCCCGCCGCTGGTCGAGGCCGACCCGCTGGTCCGGCGCGGCCACATGTCGGAGCTCGAGCTGCTGGTCCCGGCCTGCGTGGCGATGTTCACCGAGGAGGTCGGCTACTCACCGGTGGCGGCGGACGGCGGCGCGGTCTACCGGGCCCAGGTCAGCGGGCTGGTGGCGGCCGGGCGCTCGTTCGTCCGGATGGACGAGACCGAGGCCGGCCCGGTGGTGGTGTTCAAGGCCGAGCTCGGCTCGGTGATCCCGGAAGCGGTTCAGGTGCAGGGGGTCTGGGTGAACCCGCGCTACCGCGGCCAGGGCGTCGCCGCCCCGGCCATGGCCGGCCTGGTCGAGACGGTGCAGCGCGAGGTCGCGCCAATCGTGTCGCTCTACGTCAACGGTTACAACACCCGGGCGATCCGGGCCTACGAGCGGGTCGGGTTCCGCACCGTCGGCACCTACGCGACGATCCTGTTCTAGTTCGGTAGCAGATCTAGTTCGATAGCAGAGGACGCTCGTCGGCGCGGCTCCCGCTGCCGGTTCAGCCGAGGTTGGCCATCCGCTCGTGAGCGCGCCGCCGCGCCCAGGCGTCCGCGGCCAGGACCGCCTCGATGGTCAGCTCGCCCTGCTCCGAGTGATCGCCCAGCACCGCCTCGACCACGTCGAGGATCTGGTTGAAGCCGATCTTGCCGGCGTGGAAGGCCCACACGCATTCCTCGTTGGCCGCGTTGTAGACCGCCGGGTAGGTGCCCGCCCGCTCCCCCGCCAGGCGAGCCAGCCGAACACCGGGGAACGCCTCGTCGTCCAGGGGAAAGAACTCCCAGGTGCTGGCCCGGGTCCAGTCCAGACCCGGGATCGCCTCGGGCACCCGGTCCGGCCAGGACAGGCCGAGGGCGATCGGCAGGCGCATGTCCGGCGGCGAGCACTGGGCCAGGGTGGAGCCGTCGGTGAACTCGACCATCGAGTGGACGATCGACTGCGGGTGCACGACCACGTCGATCCGGTCGAACGGGATGCCGAACAGCAGGTGCGCCTCGATCACCTCCAGGCCCTTGTTCACCAGGGTCGCCGAGTTCGTGGTCACCATCGGGCCCATGTCCCAGGTCGGGTGCTTCAGCGCCTGATCGGGCGTCACGGTGGCCATTTCGGCCCGGGTCCGGCCGCGGAAGGGTCCGCCGCTGGCCGTCACCACCAGGCGCTTGACCTCTTCGGCGGTGCCCCCGCGCAGGGCCTGGGCGAGCGCCGAGTGCTCCGAGTCGACCGGGACGATCTGCCCCGGCGCCGCCGCCGACGTCACCAGTTCGCCCCCGATGATCAGCGATTCCTTGTTGGCCAGGGCCAGCGTGTGGCCGGCCCCGAGGGCGGCCAGGGTGGGCGCCAGGCCGATCGCGCCGGTGATCCCGTTCAGCACCACGTCGCACGGCCGGGCCGCGAGCCGGGCGGCGGCGTCCGGGCCGGACAGCACCTCGATGCCGTGGTCGGCCCCGGCGCGCTCCTCCAGGAGCACGGTGAAGGCGGCCAGCCGCTCCGCGTCGCCCAGGGCCACCACCGGGACCTGGAGCAGGACCGCCTGGTCCGCGAGCAGCTCGAGGTTGCCGCCGCCCGCGGCCAGGCCGACCACCTGGAACCGGTCCGGGTTGCGCTGCACCACGTCGATCGCCTGAGTGCCGATGGAACCGGTGGAGCCGAGCAGGACGACGTCGCGACGTTCAGACATGGCGGTCAGTGTGGCAGGCCGCCGGGAGCCCTCAGAGCGCGATCCCCACGTACTTGGTCTCCAGGTACTCCTCGATCCCCTCGACCCCGCCCTCCCGCCCGAAGCCGGAGTGCTTCACTCCGCCGAACGGCGCCGCCGGGTTGGACACGATCCCCTGGTTCAGCGCCACCATCCCGGTCTCCAGCCCCTCGGCCACCCGCAGCGCCCGCGAGACGTCCCGGGTGAATGCGTAGGCCACCAGCCCGAACTCGGTGTCGTTGGCCATCGCCAGCGCCTCCGGCTCGGTGCTGAAGGTGGTGATCGGGGCGACCGGGCCGAAGATCTCCTCGGCCAGCAGCCGGGTGCCCGGCTCGACCCCGGTCAGCACGGTGGGCGCGTAGAAGTACCCCTGCTCCCCGACCGGTGACCCGCCGACCAGGACCTTCGCACCGGCGTCCACCGCCTCGGCCACCAGGTCACCGACCTTCTCGCGGGCCTTGCGGTCGACCAGCGGACCGACGTCCACCCCCGCCTCGGTACCCCGGCCCAGCTTGAGCGCCCCCATCCGGCCGGCCAGCAGCGTCCCGAACTCCTCGGCCACCGACTCGTGCACCAGGAACCGGTTGGCCGCCGTGCAGGCCTCGCCGATGTTGCGCATCTTGGCCAGCATCGCGCCGTCCACCGCGGCTTCCAGGTCCGCGTCCTCGAAGACCAGGAACGGCGCGTTGCCGCCGAGTTCCATCGAGACCCGCAGGAGCTGGCCGGCGGACTGCTCGACCAGCTTCTTGCCGACCGGGGTGGAGCCGGTGAAGGACAGCTTGCGCAGCCGCCGGTCCTGCAACAGAGGTTCGATTACCTCGGGGGTGCGCGAGGTGGAGATGACATTGAGGACGCCGTCGGGCAGGCCCGCGTCGGCGAGGAGGCCGGCCAGGGCGTACATCGACAACGGGGTCTGCGGGGCGGGCTTGACCACCATGGTGCAGCCGGCCGCGATCGCCGGCCCGATCTTGCGGGTGCCCATCGCCAGCGGGAAGTTCCAGGGGGTGATGAAAAGGCACGGCCCGACCGGCTGTTTCATGGTCAGGAGCCGGGTGGCGCCGTTCGGGGCGACCGACCAGCGCCCGGCGATCCGCACCGCCTCCTCGGAGAACCAGCGGAAGAACTCCGCGGCGTAGGTGATCTCGGCCCGGGACTCGGCCAGGCTCTTGCCCATCTCCAGGGTCATCAGCAGGGCCAGGTCGTCGGCCCGGTCGATCATCAGCTCGAACGCGCGCCGCAGGATCTCGCCCCGGTCGCGCGGCGGGGTCGCGGCCCATTCCTTCTGCTTCTCGTCGGCCGCGGCCAGCGCATCCCGGCCGTCCTCGACCGTGGCGTCGGCCACCTGGGCGATCACCTGGCCGGTGGAGGGATCCTCGACATCCATCCGCGCGCCGTCCCGGGCCGACCGCCACTGACCGCCGATGAACAGGCCCTGGGGCACGCCGGCCAGGACAGCGGCCTCCTCGGTCGCCAGGGTCACGGGTGTCGTCATTTGCGCTCCTCCGCTCGAGCCCTCGTGATCATGGAGTTCTCACCGGTGAAAAGTCCATGATCACGGGGGAGGTTCTCCATGATCACGAAAGGTTTCCGGGCCGAACCTTATGCTGGGGCCATGCCCGAACCCACCCTCTCCCCTTCCGGCGCGACGGGCGAGTCCGCCGCGGCCGAGGTCCCCCAGAAGCGCATCCTGGTCACCGATCTCCCCGGTCCGCGGTCCCGTGCGCTGGCCGCCCGGCGGGACGCCGCGGTGGCGTCCGGGGTGAGCAGCCTGATGCCGGTGTTCGCGGCCCGGGCCGGCGGCGGCATCGTGGTGGACGTCGACGGCAACCACCTGATCGACCTCGGCTCCGGCATCGCGGTCACCACCGTCGGCCACGCGGTTCCGGCGATCGTCGCCGGGGTGCAGCAGCAGATCGCCGATTTCAGCCACACCTGCTTCACCATCACGCCGTACGAGGGTTACGTCGCCGTCTGCGAGGCGCTGAACCGGCTTACCCCGGGCGACTTCGAGAAGCGGTCGGCGCTGTTCAACTCAGGCGCCGAGGCGGTGGAGAACGCGGTGAAGATCGCCCGTCGGGCCACCGGGCGGAACACGGTGGTGGTGTTCGACCACGCGTACCACGGCCGCACCAACCTGACGATGGCGATGACCGCCAAGAACATGCCCTACAAGGACGGGTTCGGTCCGTTCGCCGGCGAGGTGTTCCGCGCGCCGATGTCCTATCCCCTGCGCGACCCGCTGGGTACCGACGGAGCCGCCGCGGCGGCCCGGGCGATCAGCGACATCGAGAGCCAGGTCGGGGCCAAGCGGGTGGCCTGCCTGGTGATCGAGCCGATCCAGGGCGAGGGCGGGTTCATCGAGCCGGCCCCGGGTTTCCTGCCCGCGCTGGCCTCCTGGTGCGCCGCGAACGACGTGGTCTTCGTGGCCGACGAGGTGCAGTCCGGTTTCGCCCGCACCGGGAAGCTGTTCGCCAGCGAGCACGAGGGGCTCGTACCCGACCTGGTGGTCACCGCGAAGGGCATCGCGGGTGGGTTGCCGTTGTCCGCGGTAACCGGTCGGGCGTCGATTATGGACGCGGCTCACGCCGGTGGCATCGGGGGCACGTACACCGGGAACCCGGTGGCGTGTGCCGCGGCCCTGGCCGCCATCGCCACCATCGAGCAGGACGGTCTGGTCGCGGCCGGGCAGAAAATCGGTGAACGGTTGCGGGCCTTCCTGCTCGGGCTCCAGGCCCGGTTCCCGCAGATCGCCGACGTTCGCGGTCGGGGGGCGATGCAGGCGGTCGAGCTGACCGAGCCGGGCACCCTCACCCCGGACCCGGGCCTGGCCGGGCGGGTGGCCAAGTACTGCCATCAGCACGGCGTCATCACCCTCACCTGCGGGACCTACGGCAATGTCTTCCGGTTCCTGCCGCCCGTCACGATCACCGACGAGCTGCTCGACGATGCACTCGCAGTGCTCTCCGAGGCCTTCGGGAGTGCCGTCGCCTGATCGCCGGAGCGTGAGAGGAGGGCCGGGTTACCACCGCGTTCCGTGAGGATGAGTCCCACCGGCCACCTCTCAGCGACCCTTCGTCCACTGGTTGTGACGAAAAGACGGCCGTTCGGGCGATCCGCCGGTAACCCTGCTGTGGAAAGCTGCCAGTCGTTCCCGGCCCGGGGCGCCTGCACGACCCGGGCCAGCCCTCTCCCCCCAAGGGTTGTGAAGCATGCCAAGCGCCTCAGTCCCGTCCGCCCGGCGCGGCTCGGCGACCCCTGAGGATTCCCACTCGGTCGCCCAGCTGGTGTACCCCGAGATCGGCACCGGGCTCCGGAACGGCCTGCCGAGCGGTCTGCAGAACGGCTCGGCGGAGGCGGCCCGGCGGCTGCAGCTGGCCGCGCTGCGCCGGGTGCTCACCGGCGGCGGCCCGGAGATCGTCTACCAGCCCCAGCTTTCGCTGTCGCGGATGACGGTCGAGGGGTACGAGGCGCTGGCCCGCTTCCCGGAGACGCCGATCCGGGGCACCGAGGACTGGTTCACCCGGGCCCGCGAGCTCGGCCTGGGGTCGGCGCTGGAGGTGTCGGCGGTGGAGCGGGCCCTGGCCCGGCGGCACGAGCGCCCGGCCGGCACCACGATCGCGGTCAACGTCTCGCCCAAGGTGCTGACCGGTCCGGCCCTCGGCGCGGTGCTGCCCCGCGACCTGACCGGGATCGAGATCGAGCTGACCGAGCACGAGTGGTCGACCGGGGCCGGCTCCCTGCGCCGCGAGCTGGACCGGCTGCGCGAGCGCGGGGCCCGGGTCGCGATCGACGACGTCGGCACCGCTCACTCGGGGCTGCGGCGGGTGATCGACCTGGCGCCGGACAAGCTCAAGCTGGACCGGGTGCTGGTGCAGGGGGTGGCCAACAGCTCGGCCAAGGCGGCGCTGATCCGGGCCGTGGTCGACCTGGCCGAGCAGATCGGGGCCACGGTCTGCGCCGAGGGCGTGGAGAACCTGGACGATCTGGAGGCGGTCGCCGACCTGGACGTCGCCTCGGCCCAGGGCTGGGCCATCGGCATGCCGGACAGCTACTTCGCCGAGGCCGAACCGGAGGCGGTGCGCGCGGCGCAGGAGCGTCTGGTGGTCATGCTCGCCGGGCGGCCTTCCCGGCCGGCGGCGGCGAGGCCCTCGGCCGGGTCACCCGTCACCGCCCCGATCCCGCTCCCCGACCCGCCGGTCACCGGGGTCGAGCAACTGCTGGCCCGGCTCACCGCCGTCACCACGCTGTCCGAGCTGCACACCCTGATCGGTGGCTGCGCCGCCGTGCTGGGCGCGGAAACCCTTGTCACCAGCGTCCTTTCGGCCGACGGCACGAGCCTGGCCGCCGCCCCGACCGAACACCGCCCGGCCGCCTTCGGCCGCCCCTTCGCCCTGGCCGGCTACCCGCTCACCCAGGAGTGCCTGAACACCCGCGCGGTGCTGCCGGTCTATCGCGGCCGCGGCGAGGCCGGCGACGACGAGCGGCTCAGCCGGCTCGGCTTCGCGACCGTGCTGATGGTGCCGGTGATCAGCCGGGACCGGGTGATCGGGCTGCTGGAGTGTTACCGGTCCGACGAGGCGCCGTGGTCGCGGCGGCAGATCCGCTCGGCGCGCACGGTGGCGGCGATGCTCGGGCCGGTGCTGGACGGACTGCTGGCCACTCCCTAGCCGAGGCCGGTCCGTAGCTGAGGCCGCTCCGAAGCCGGTCCGCACCTCAGGCATGTCCGGATCTGAGGCATTCGTGGCCGCTCGGACCCTCCCGTTCCCCCTCACCCCCGGTCCAGACTCGGAGGGTGAGTCATCCAGCACCAGAACCCGCCTCCCCCTGGGCTCCCCTGCGTCGTCCCATGTTCCGGGCCCTCTGGGCGGCGCAGCTCGCGTCGAACGTGGGCGGCTGGATGCAGTCGGTCGGTGCGCAGTGGTTCCTGGTCGAGAAGACCCACTCCCCCGCGCTCGTCTCCCTGGTGCAGAGTGCGTCCCTCATCCCGGTTCTGGTGCTCTCCCTGGTGGCCGGCGTCCTGGCCGACGCGCTCGATCGGCGCCGGCTGCTGGTGGTCACCACGGCGGCGTCCGCCATCGCCGCCGCCGTCCTGGTCATCCTCGACGTGGCCGATGCGCTTCAACCCTGGTCGCTGCTCACCGTCACCCTGGTCCTCGGCTGCCTGACCGCGCTGACCAGCCCGGCGTGGCAGGCGATCCAGCCGGAACTGGTTCCGCGGGAGGAGATCCCGGCGGCGGCCTCGCTGGGCAGCGTGACCGTCAACGCGGCCCGCGCGGTGGGTCCGGCGGTGGCCGGCGTGATCGTCGGCTTCACCGGACCCTGGGCCGTTTTCGCTCTGAACGCGCTGTCGTTCCTGGCCGTGCTGGTCGTGGTCTATCGCTGGAAGCGTCCGCAGCGGGTGGCTCCGCTGGGCCGCGAGCGCTACGGCGAGGCCCTGCTGGCCGGTGTCCGCTACGTCCGGGCGGCCCCGGGCGTACGCCGGATTCTGCTGCGGGCCGGGCTTTTCGCGGTCCCGGCCTGCGCTCTCTGGGCCTTGCTGCCGACCGTGGCGGTGGACACGCTGGGCCTGGGTTCGGGCGGTTACGGCCTGCTGCTCGGAGTGCTCGGGATCGGTGCGGTGGCCGGAGTCGTGGTGCTGCCGGTGCTCCGCCGCCGGCTCAGTCCCTCCTGGCTGCTGGCCGGATCGGCGCTGGTCTACGCGGTCGGCATGGCCGCGCCCGCGATCGGGTCGACGCTCTTGCTGGTGCCGGTCTTCCTGCTCACCGGCCTGTCCTGGATCGTCACCCTGACCACCCTGAACGCCGCCCTGCAGCTCACCCTGGCGGACTGGGTGCGGGCCCGCGGGGTGGCGTTCTACCTGCTCGTCTTCATGGGCGGCCAGGGTCTGGCCTCGCTGGTCTGGGGTGTGCTGGCCGACCAGGTGGGCAGCGCCGAGACGCTGCTGATCGCGGCCGGACTGCTGGTGCTGAGTGGGCTGAGCGTGGTCTGGCTCCCGCTGCGCGAGGGCACCGGCACCAAGGACCGGACGATCACCGCGCTGAGTTCCGGCCAGCCGCAGCTGGTTTTCGAGCCGGACCCGACCGACGGCCCGGTCACCATCGAGATCGACTACCGGGTGCGGGCCGGTGCGAGCGCGGCCTTCCTTTCCGCGATGAAGGCGGTGGAACGCTCACGCCGGCGAACCGGGGCCACGGCCTGGACGCTGGAGCGCAGTGGGGACGACGACCACGCCTTCCGCGAACAGTTCGCCGTGCGCTCGTGGGGCGAGTTCACCCGGGCCGGGCTCACCCGGTGGACGGCGTACGACCACGAGATCCTGGACGCAGCCCTGACCCACCTCGAACACCCGCCCCGCGAGCGTCATTTCTTCCCGGCGGACGTGACCTACCCCTCCCAGGCCGCGCCGTCCGGTCCGGCCACGGCCACCGTGTAACCGTCCGGATCCTTGATCCAGTACTCGTAGTGCCCGGGGCCGTTGCCCTGCCCCTCGGGCGGATTACGGTGGGGCTCGCGGACGACCGGCGCCTTGAGAGCCTGGGCCCGTTCCACCACGCCGTCGAAGTCCGAGACCTCGCCGAACCAGACCAGCACCCCGTTGCCCAAGGGCACATCGGGATCGGAGAAGACAGCGTGGTGGTGCTCCACCGAAGCGGCGTGCAACTGCAGCACGAGCTCGCCGTCGGACAGCAGCCGCTCGTACTCCGGGCCGCCGTGATCGCTGGTCAGCCGGAGCACCTCCTGGTACCAGCGGCTGGAGGCCTCGACGTCCTTCACCGCCAGCATGGTCTGGGGGGCCGCCGTGCGGGCCCGGGTGACCAGGCCGATGCGGTTACCGGACGGATCCTCCACCTCGGCCAGCCGCCGAACCCCGCCGTCCAGACGCGGGCTGACGGCTACCGTCCCGCCGGCGGAGACCACCCGGAACAGGGTCTGGTAGAGATCGGCGACCGACAGCCAGACCATCGGCCCGGTCCCGGTCGCGACCGGGCGATCGGTGGCGAACTGGCCGATCAGGCCGCCGGGCGCGGTGAAGCCGGCGAACTCCTCGTCGGTCTCCCAGCCCAGCACCTCGCGGTAGAAACGCACCGACGCGGCCACATCGGTGCTCGGTAGCTGCAGGTAGGCGAGACCGCCGGGCGGCGGGAAACCTTCGCTCATGACATCCCCCTGATGTTTGAGGGGTCGAGCCTATGCCAGAGCTAGCTGTCGAAGCCCAGTCCGAACCGGTCCAGCGTCCGGAGCCACAGATTCCTCCGGCCGCCGTCCGCGTCGGCGCGGGCCAGCGACGCCCGGGTCAGCTGGATGCCCGCCCACCTCAGCGGCTCCGGCGGGAACGGGATCGGCGGACGCCGCACCATGCTCAACCGGGTGCGCTCGTTCTCCACCTCGTCCAGCAGATCCAGCGCCACCTGAGCACCGAACCGCGAAGCGCCCACCCCGAGCCCGGTGTACCCACTCACCGAGGCGACCTTCCCGCTCATCGCCCGCGCCCAGAACGCGGTGAACCGGGTGCTGGTGTCGATCGCCCCGGCCCAGACGTGACTGAACCGCAGCCCGCGCACCTGGGGGAAGGTGGTGAAGAAGTGCTCGGCCAGCAGCTTCTCGGTGCTTTCGTGCCGCATCCGGCGCGGTGAGAGATCCGAGCCGAAGTAGTAGAGCGCGTCGTAGCCGCCCCACACCACCCGGTGGTCGGACGTCGTCCGGTAGTAGTGGAACTGGTTGCCGGCGTCCGAAAGCCCTTGCCCGCCCTTCCATCCCAGGTCGTCCCACTGCCGGTCGGTGAGTGGTTCGGTAGCCAGCACGTGGTCCCAGACCGGCACGGTGAACGGGCGCAGACGGCGCAACGGAGAGGGGAACACGTTGGTCGCCAGCACCACCTGACCGGCCCGGACGGTGAACTCCCGGGCCTCCGGACCAGCCGGCGGACCGGTGACCACGGAGGCCGCCACCCGCGTCCCCTCATCCCGAAGGCCGACCACCCGCGTCCCCTCGACCACCCGCACCCCGAGGCGCTCGACGACGTCCGCAAGCCCCCACACCAACCGGGCCGGATCGAGCACGGCAGTCAGGTCCCGCGTCACCAGACCGGCCCGAAAGGTGTGCGAATGAGCGACGCCCCGGGCCCCCTCCGCGTCCATCATCTCGACCGGTTCGCCCAACTGCCTGGACAACTGGGCGATCTCGGTGAGCCCGTCGACCTGCCAAGGCTCGACCGCAGTCAGCATCTCCCCCGCGCGGACCCAGTCGCAGTCGATGCCGTACTTGCGGATGGTCTGCTCGATGGCGTCGAGGTTCTCCCGCCCCAGGCGCTGGAGCAGCGGCATCTCGTCGGGCCAGCGGCTCTGCCCGTTGGCCAGGCCGTGGGTCAGTGAGGAGGAACAGAAACCACCGTTGCGCCCACTCGCCGCCCAGCCCAGCGATCCGGCCTCGACCAGGGCGATACTGCGCCCCGGATGCTGCTCGGCGGCCAGCAGAGCGGCCCACAGCCCGGTGAAACCGCCGCCGACCACCACCAGGTCGACCAGAAGATCGGAGTCCAATGGTGGACGCTGGTCAGGACGTTTCGGGGTGTCGAGCCAGAGTGGGGTGCGGGTGGCGGTGGTCAGCGAGCCGCCGGCCCAGGAAGTACGCGCCACGCCGATCCCCCCTCTGGTCAGAACCGCTTGCTGGTCAGGGCCGCCTGCTGGTCAGAACCGCTTGGCCCGGCGCCAGCGGAACAGCTCGGCGGCCAGCACGATCGCCATCGCCAGCAGGAACATCGCCGAGCCGATCACGTAGGCGTCGGCCGGGATACCGCGCTGCGCCGAGACGTAGACGAACTTCGGGAACGTGTTGACGTCGCCGGAGACGAAGTTGGTGATGATGAAGTCGTCGAACGAGAGGCTGAAGGCCAGCAGCGCGGCCCCGGCGATGCCCGGCGCCACCAGGGGCAGGGTGACCCGGCGGAAGGTCTGGAACTCGTTGGCGTACAGGTCCTGGGCGGCCTGCTCCAGCCGGGGGTCGAGGGCGGCGATCCGGGCCTTCACCGCCACCACCACGAAGCTGATGCTGAACATCACGTGGGCGATCACGATGGTGGTGAAGCCCAGGCCGATCTTCAGGTTCAGGAACAGGGTGAGCAGCGAGGCCGCCAGCACCACCTCGGGGGTGGCCATCGGCAGGAAGATCAGCAGGTTGGTGGTGGTGCGCCCGCGGAACCGGTAGCGACTCAGCGCGAAGGCCACCATCGTGCCCAGCACGGTGGCGATCAGTGTCGAGGTCACGCCGATCTTCAGGCTGTTGCCCAGGGCGTTGCAGACGTCCGGGGCGGTGCACGGGTGGGCCCAGTTCGTGAACGTGAAGCCGCGCCAGGTGAGGTTGGAGCGCGCGGGCTGGTTGAAGCTGAACACCATCACGTAGGCGATCGGCGTGAAGATGTACGCGAACGCGATCACGCCGTAAATGTGCAGGGCGTGCCGCTCAAGCCGGCGCCTCATACCAGTTCCTCCGTGCCCGCGCGGCGGACGTACAGCGTGACCAGCACCAGGATGATCGCCATCAGCACGAAGCTGAGCGCGGCCGCGGTCGGGTAGTCGACCACCCGGAAGAACCGGCTCTCCACCACGTTCCCGATCATCGTCGTCCGGGTGTTGCCGAGCAGGCTGGCGTTCACGTAGTCGCCGGAGGCCGGGATGAAGGTCAGCAGGGTGCCGGCCACCACCCCGGGCATCGACAGCGGGAAGGTGACCTTGCGCAGCACGGTCAGGCCGTTGCCGTAGAGGTCGCCCCCGGCCTCGATCAGCCGTGGGTCGATCCGTTCCAGGCTGGAGTAGAGCGGCAGCACCATGAACGGCAGGAAGTTGTAGGTGATGCCCGCGACCACCGCGATCGGGCTCGCCGTCACCGCCATGTCCTGCGGGATCAGGTGGATCCACTTGAGCGAGGAGACCACCCAGCCGTCGTCCGAGAGGATCTGCCGCCAGGCCAGGGTGCGCAGCACGAAACTGGTGAAGAACGGCGCCACCACGAGCACCAGCAGCAGGTTGCGGGCCCGGCCGGCCCGGAAGGCGATCAGGTAGGCCAGCGGGTACCCGATCGCCAGGCAGAGCACGGTGGCCAGGATCGAGTAGAAGAACGAGCGGACGAACTGTTCCTTGTAGTCGCTGATCGCGTTCCAGTAGTTCGCCAGGTGGAAGGTCTGGACGAACTCGCCGGGCAGGCCGCTCGGCCCGGGCGTCTGGGTCGAGGTGCCGAGCAGCGTGAAGATCGGGACGACGAAGAAGATCCCGAGCCAGAGCAGGCCCGGCAGCAGCAGGAGCAGCGCGGTGCGCAGCTGACGGCCGCGGGCCCGGGGCAGGTCGTCCGCGTCGGTCGGGGTGGCCGGGGCGATGGCAGCCATGCTCAGCCCTTCGCCGCGCTGGCCAGGGTGGCGAGCTCGGCCGCGTCCTCGTCGACCCCGGCCGCCGCGTCCCCGGCCAGGCCGAAGCTGTGGTCCGGTTCCCAGGCCAGCTGGACCTGGGCGCCGTCGGCGAAACGCTCGCCGATGCCCAGGTTCTGGGAGAACACGGTGAGGTTCTGGCCCCAGGGCAGGCGGACCAGGTACTGGGTCGAGACGCCCATGTAGCTGGCGTCCAGCACCACCCCGCCGGTGAGCCGGTTCAGCCCGGAAGGCGTTTCGTCGCCCGCGGGGAGGATCCGGATCTTCTCCGGCCGGACGCCGAGCAGCAGATCGCCGGACGGGGCGCAGCGCTCGGCGCGGATCCGGACCTTCTGCCCGTGGATCTCGACCACCGCGTAGTCGCCGTCGTTGTCCACCCGGGTGGCCGGGACCAGGTTGGACTGGCCCAGGAAGTTCGCCACGAAGGTGGTGTCCGGGGCCTCGTACAGGTCCGAGGGCACGCCGAGCTGCTCGATCCGCCCGTGGTTCATCACCGCGACCCGGTCGGCCATCGTCATGGCCTCCTCCTGGTCGTGGGTGACGTGGACGAAGGTGATGCCCACCTCGGTCTGGATCCGCTTCAGCTCAATCTGCATCTGGCGGCGCAGTTTCAGGTCCAGCGCGCCCAGCGGCTCGTCCAGGAGCAGCACCTGGGGCCGGTTCACCACGGCCCGGGCCAGGGCGATCCGCTGCTGCTGGCCGCCGGAGAGCTGGGTCGGCTTGCGCTGCGCCAGGTGCCCCAGCTCGACCAGGTCGAGCGCGTCCGCGGCCTGCTTCTTGACGTCCTTCACCCCGCGCCGGCGCAGGCCGAAGGCGACGTTCTCGAACACCGTCAGGTGCGGGAACAGCGCGTAGTTCTGGAAGACCGTGTTCACCGGCCGCTGGTACGGCTTCTGGTGGGTCACGTCCAGGTCGCCGAGGTGGATGGAGCCCTCGGTGGGCTCCTCCAGACCGGCGATCATCCGCAGCGTGGTGGTCTTGCCGCAGCCGGACGGGCCGAGCAGGGCGAAGAACTCGCCCTGGGCGATCGTCAGGTCCAGGCCGTCGACGGCCGTGAACGCGGAGAACCGCTTGGTCACGCCGGTCAGTCGCAGGTCGCCGCCCGCGTCCACAGTCGCCTTGTCGGGCATCGGAAGGCTCAGTTCCCCAGCACGCGCTGGAAGTCGGAGGAGAACTGCGTCTCCTCGGTGCCCTTGAGCGTCCGGAAGACCTTGACCTTGGCCAGGTCCGCGCTGGTCGGGAAGATGCTGGTGTTCTCGGCCAGGGCCTGCAGGTCCTTGTCCTTGCTGGCCGCCATGGCCTCCTGGGCACCCTTGACCGGGCAGATGTAGTTCACGTAGGCGGCGACCTCGGCCGCCACCTCCGGGTCGTAGTAGTAGTTCATCAGCGCCTCGGCGTTGGCCAGGTGCGGCGAGCCGATCGGCACCAGCATGTTGTCGCTCCACAGCGTGCCGCCGGCGTCCGGGATCGCGAACTCCCACTTGTCGCCGTTCTCGGCGTTCAGCTGGGTGATGTCACCGGACCAGCCGATCACCGCCAGGGCGTCCCCGGAGATCAGGTCCTCCTTGTAGGAGTTGCCCTTGACCTGGCGGATCTGGCCGCTGCTGAGCTGCTTGTCGAGCACGTCGATGGCGTTGCCGAACTGGTCGGCGGTGAAGGCGCCGGAGATGTCCACGCCCTGCTGCAGCATGATCAGGCCGATCGTGTCGCGCATCTCGGACAGCACCTCGACCTTGCCCTTGAGCTCCGGGGCCCAGAGGTCGTCCACGCTCCTGAGGCCCTTGGGCAGCTTCTCCTTGTTCCAGGCCAGGCCGGCGTAGCCGGACTGCCAGGTCAGGGAGTAGTTGCGGCCCGGGTCGTAGTCGACGTTCTTCAGGTTGTCGAGGATGTTGGCCGCGTTGGGCAGCTTGCCCTGGTCGAGCTTCTGCACGTAGCCCTGCTCGATCACCCGGGCGGCCATCCAGTCGGTGAAGACGATGACGTCCTTGCCGATGTCCTGGCCGTTCTTCAGCTGCCCCTGGATCTTGCCGTAGTACGAGTCGTTGTCCTCGATCGCCTCGTCGTAGGTGGCCTTGATCCCGGTTTCCTTCTCGAACTGCACCAGCGTGGGATACGTCTTGGTCTTGTCGTCGTAGTCCAGGTACAGCGTCCAGTTGGCCCAGTTCACCGTCTTGTCGGTGGCCGACTTGTCGGCCGCCGGGGAGGGCTTGGCGTCGCTGCCGCCCCCGGTGGTGCCGGTGGCCGAGGTGCCGCAGGCGGCCAGGGCGGCGCCCAGGCCGAGGGCGCCGGTCCCGGCGAACAGGTTGCGGCGGCTGAACCGGCCGCCGGCCTGCTGGGCCCGGATCACGGCCGCGGCCTCGGGGGAAAGCGGACGGCGGCGACGCTGTGTCATGGAACGTGAGTCCTTTCCAGATACTGCAACAGACGCTTTCGGGGGGCGGGAGACCGTCAGACTAGGCGCGGGACTCGGCGGCGACGCCTATCACGCACAGTTCGCAACACGTCGTTAACTTCGCACTTTCCGGCTTCGCTCTTACGGGGCGTCACGGGTGGGGGAAACCCAGCAGCAGAACGATTCGGATACTGACACGCGGTAATGATGCACGGCAAGACGTCAATGTGGTTTTTCGTGGTGTTCACCCGGGAAACGCAACGGATTCGTTACCGGATGCCCCCATCGGACCAACGAAAACAGCCCAGTCGGCGGCTTTCGGCAACGCATCACGTCACTGCACCCCGCCAAAACGAACCATCCGCACCGCCCTTCGCGGGCGCTGCGGATGTCCGGGGGATGTCAGGCGCGTGTCATTCGATGGCGGCCATGACGTGCTTGACCCGGGTGTAGTCCTCGAACCCGTACATCGAGAGGTCCTTGCCGTAGCCGGAGTGCCGGAACCCGCCGTGCGGCATCTCGGCGACCAGCGGGATGTGCGTGTTGATCCAGACGCAGCCGAAGTTCAGCCGCTTCGACATCCGCATCGCCCGGCCGAAGTCCCGGGTCCAGACGCTCGAGGCCAGACCGTAGGGCACCCCGTTGGCCCACCGCAGGGCCTGCGCCTCGTCGGTGAACCGCTGCACGGTGATCACCGGGCCGAAGACCTCGTTCTGGATGATCTCGTCGTCCTGGGCCAGTCCGGAGACCACGGTGGGCTGCAGGTAGAACCCGTCGCCGGGGATCCGGGCGCCCCCGGCGGTCAGGTCGGCGTGGCCGGGCAGGCGGTCCAGGAAACCGGAGATCCGGGCCAGCTGGCCCGCGTTGTTCACCGGCCCGAGCAGCGCGTCCTCGTCGTCCGGGCGGCCGACCTTGGCCGCACGCGCCTGCTCCGAGAGCGCGGCGACGAACTCGTCGTGGATCCCCGGCCCGGCCAGCACCCGGGTGGCCGCGGTGCAGTCCTGCCCGGCGTTGAAATAGCCTGCCACCGCGATGGCCTCGGCCGCAGCCTCGAGATCGGCGTCGTCGAAGACCACCACCGGCGCCTTGCCGCCGAGCTCCAGGTGCACCCGCTTCACGTCCTGGGCGGCCGCGCCGGCCACCTCCATCCCGGCCCGGACCGATCCGGTGATCGCCACCAGCTGCGGGGTGGGGTGCTCGACCAGGGCCCGGCCGGTGTCCCGGTCACCGGTGACCACGTTGAACACGCCCGGCGGCAGGAACTCGGCGGCGATCTCGGCCAGCCGCAGCGTGGTCTCGGGAGTGGTGTCGCTGGGCTTGAGCACCACCGTGTTACCGGCCGCCAGCGCGGGCCCGATCTTCCAGACCGCCATCATCATCGGGTAGTTCCAGGGCGTCACCTGGCCGACCACGCCGATCGGCTCGCGCCGCACCCAGGAGGTGTGGCCCTTCAGGTACTCCCCCGCGGCCCGGCCCTCCAGCACCCGGGCGGCCCCGGCGAAGAACCGGAGCTGGTCGACCATCGGCGGGATCTCCTCGGACGCGGTCAGCGCCCAGGGCTTACCGGTGTTCCCGGCCTCCAGCCGGATCAGGTCCTCACTGTTCGCCTCGATCGCGTCGGCGAACTTCAGCAGCGCCTGCTGCCGTTGCGACGGGGTGGTCTCGCCCCAGGTCTCGAAGGCGGAGGCGGCCGCCGCGTAGGCGGTGTCCACGTCCTCGGCCGTGGACACCGGCGCGTGCGCCACCACCCGGCCGGTGGACGGGTCGACGATCTCGGTGACGGAGTCGGTGCTCGCCTCCCGGTACTGGCCGGCGACGAAGTTGCGCAGTACCCGCGGGGTCTGGCTCACGGCGGAAACCTCCTGGCTGGATGGGATGGCGACAGCTTAGGGAGGACGCTGGCGGTTTCGTCAGTGCGGATCCACGAACGGCATGGATTGCGATTGTTTTCGCATCAGAAACAACGGAATCTATTGTCAAGGGTCCGGGCAGCGGCGAGGATCGGGACGTGACGCGCAAACCCGAGCGCCCGGCCGGCCGGCCGAGCGCCTCACAGCCGCTCGACGAGACCTCGAAGCAGATCATCGAGCAGCTGCAGGAGGACGGCCGTCGTCCGTACGCCGCCATCGGCAAGGCGGTGGGCCTGTCCGAGGCCGCCGTCCGGCAGCGGGTGCAGCGCCTTCTGGACAACGGGGTGATGCAGATCGTCGCCGTGACGGACCCGCTGCAGGTGGGGTTCACCCGGCAGGCGATGATCGGCGTGACCGTGGACGGCGAGATCGAGCCGGTCGCCGACGCACTGTCGGCGATGGCCGAGGTGGACTACGTGGTGGTCACCGCGGGCTCGTTCGACCTGCTGGTCGAGGTGGTCTGTGAGGACGACGACCACCTGCTCGAGCTGGTGAGCCGGCAGATCCGGGCGCTGCCCGGCGTCCGGGCCACGGAGACCTTCGTCTATCTGAAACTCCGCAAACAGCTCTACAACTGGGGTACCCGATGACCGTTACGCCCGAGAACCCGACCCATGCCGGCCAGGACGCACCGCAGGACGCACTGACCCAGGCCCTGAACGAGAAGGCCCGGGACCACCTCTGGCTGCACTTCACCCGGCACTCCCCCTACTTCGCCGAGGAGCCCGAACCCGCGCCGGTGATCGTGCGCGGCGAGGGCCACCACATCTGGGACTCGACCGGCCGCAAGTACATCGACGGCCTGGCCGGCCTCTTCGTCGTGCAGGCCGGGCACGGCCGCGAGGTGCTGGCCGACGCCGCCGCCAGGCAGGCGAAGCAGCTGGCCTTCTTCCCGCTCTGGTCCTACGCCACCCCGCCGGCCATCGAACTGGCCGAGAAGCTGGCCGGTTACGCACCCGGAGACCTGAACCGGGTCTTCTTCACCACCGGCGGTGGTGAGGCGGTGGAGACCGCCTGGAAGCTGGCCAAGCAGTACTGGAAGCTGGTCGGCAAGCCGAACAAGACCAAGGTGATCTCCCGGTCGGTCGCCTACCACGGCACCACCCAGGGCGCCCTGTCGATCACCGGGATCCCTTCGGTCAAGGAGATGTTCGAGCCGCTCGTCCCGGGTGCCTTCCGGGTGCCGAACACCAACATCTACCGCGCCGCCGAGGAGCTGCGGGACGATCCGAAGCGGTTCGGCCGCTGGGCCGCCGACCGGATCGCCGAGGCGATCGAGTTCGAGGGCCCGGACACGGTCGCGGCCCTGTTCCTGGAGCCGGTGCAGAACGCGGGAGGCTGTTTCCCACCGCCGCCCGGCTACTTCGAGCGGGTCCGGGAGATCTGCGACCAGTACGACGTGCTGCTGGTGTCGGACGAGACGATCTGCGCGTTCGGCCGGGTGGGCGGCATGTTCGCCTGCTCCGAGATGGGCTACGTGCCGGACATGATCACCTGCGCCAAGGGCATGACCAGCGGGTACTCCCCGATCGGGGCAATGATCGCCAGCGACCGGCTGTTCGAGCCGTTCCGCGAGGGCGCCACCTCCTTCCCCCACGGCTACACCTTCGGCGGTCACCCGGTCTCCTCCGCCGTGGCCCTGGCCAACCTCGAGCTGTTCGAGACCGAGGGCCTGCTGGAGAACGTCCGGACCAACGCGCCGGTGTTCCGGGCCACCCTGGAGAAGCTGCTGGACCTGCCGATCGTCGGGGACGTGCGCGGCGACGGCTTCTTCTACGGCATCGAGATGGTGAAGGACAAGACCACCCGGGAGACCTTCGACGACGACGAGTCCGAGCGCCTGCTGCGCGGTTTCCTGTCCAAGGCGCTGTTCGACGCGGGCCTGTACTGCCGCGCCGACGACCGGGGCGACCCGGTGATCCAGCTGTCCCCGCCGCTCACCCTGGGCCCGGCCGACTTCGACGAGATCGAGGGCATCCTCCGGTCCGTCCTGACGGAGGCCTGGAACCGCCTGTGAGCCGGGAACGTTCGCGGACGACGGTCCGCCGGCTGCCGGAGAAGCAGGTCACCGACGTCGGGGTGCTGCACGGCATCCTGGACGCGGCCCTGGTCGCGCACGTCGCCGTCCCGGCCCCGGGCCGGCTGGCCGTGGTCCCGGTCGGGATCGCCCGGGACGGCGACCGGCTGCTGATCCACGGCTCCGCCGCCTCGCAGGCGTTCCGGTTCCTGGCCACGGGGGTGGAGACCTGCACGACGGTCACCCTGCTGGACGCCGTGGTGGTCGCCCGCAGCCAGTTCGAGTCCTCGATGGACTACCGCTGCGCAATGATCTTCGGCGGCTACACGGCCTTGGAGGGCGAGGAGAAGGAGGGCGCGCTCGCCGTGCTCTCGCAGGCGCTGATGCCCGGCATGACCCAGGCTCGTCCGCCGTCGGACAAGGAGGTGCGAGCGGTCAGCGTGCTGGCCCTTCCCCTCACCGAGTGGTCGCTCAAGGTCTCCGACCACGACGCGCCCGAAGACGCCCCGGAAGACCTGGACCGCGAGGTCTGGGGCGGCGTCGTGCCCCTGCACCACGTCTGGGGAGAGCCGGTCACCGCGCCCGGCCTCCCCGGCTCTCCCGCTGTCCCGCAAGCACTCTCGACCTGGCCGGAAGGACGCTCGTGAACTACGGTGCGGTTTCGCTGTGGCTTGACCAGGCCACCGCCGCGGGTGATCCGCTGATCCCGCGGTCCCCGCTGGACGGCGACCTGGATGTCGACGTCTGTGTCGTCGGTGGTGGCCTGACCGGGCTGTGGACGGCCTACTACCTGCTCAAGGCCCAGCCGTCGCTGCGGGTGGCGGTGCTCGAGGCGGAGATCGCGGGCTTCGGGGCGAGCGGCCGCAACGGCGGCTGGTGCTCGGCCCTGTTCCCGGTCGGGGTGCAGGCGATGGCCCGCAAGCACGGCCTCGGGCCGGCCCTGGCGATGCGCCGGGCGATGAACGAGACGGTGGACGAGGTCGGCCGGGCCGCGGCCGAGGAGGGCATCGACTGCCACTTCGTCCGGGGTGGCACGATCGAGCTGGCCCGTTCCGGAGTCCAGCTCGAGCGGGTGCGGGCGGCCGTTGCGGCCGACCAGAAGCGCGGCGGAGTCGACGGTTACGAGCTGTGGAACGGCCCCGAGACGGAGCAGCGGCTGCGCGCCTCGCGGGTGCTGGGTGCCGGCTACACCTCGTTCTGCGCCCGGATCCAGCCCGCCCTGCTGGTGCGCGGGCTGGCCGATGTCGTGGAGCGGCTCGGTGGGCTGGTGCTGGAGCAGACCGCGGCGCTGGAGATCCTTCCCCGTACCCCGGACAACGGCGCCGGGGGTGCCGGACCGCGGGTGAGGACGGCGCGGGGGACGGTGCACGCGCAGCACGTCGTCCGCGCCACCGAGGCCTGGACATCGCAGTTGCCGGGCACCCGCCGGGCGATCGCCCCGATCTACTCGCTGATGGTGGCGACCGAGCCGCTGCCCGCCTCCTTCTGGGCCGAGGTCGGCCTGAGCCGGGGTGAGACCTTCACCGACGCAAGGCATCTGGTCATCTACGGGCAGCGCACCGCGGACGACCGGATCGCCTTCGGCGGCCGCGGCGCGCCGTACCACTTCGGTTCCCGGATCCAGCCCGACTACGACCGCGACCCGAAGGTCTTCGCCCTGCTCCGCGAGACCCTGACCGAGCTGTTCCCGGCCCTGACGGACTTCTCCTTCACGCACAGCTGGGGCGGTCCGCTCGGCATCGCCCGGGACTGGAACGCCTCGGTCGGGCTGGACCGGGCGTCCGGCATCGGCTGGGCCGGCGGCTACGTCGGGGACGGCCTGTCCACCACCAACCTGGCCGGCCGCACGCTGCGCGACCTGCTGCTGCAGCGCGACACCGAGCTGACCACCCTGCCCTGGGTGGGCCACGGTTCCCGGGCCTGGGAGCCGGAGCCGCTGCGCTGGCTGGGGATCAACGCCGGGCTGCGGACGATGATGGCGGCCGACACCGAGGAAGGCGTCACCTACCGGGACTCGCTGGCGGCCCGGATCATGGCGCCGATGACGGGCGGTCACTAGCCGCCTGATTAGGCTGGACGCATGTCCGTCACCAGGCTGCTCGTGCTGGGGGCCGTGCGCATCTTCCAGCCCACGCACGGCTACTTCGTGCGCCGCGAGCTGGCCAGCTGGCAGGTCGAGGAGTGGGCCCATCTGAACCCCGGGTCGGTCTACAACGCGCTGCGCGGGCTGACCAGGGAAGGGCTCCTGATCGAGGAGCCGGACCCGGACGCGGGCGGCAAACCCCGCACCCTGTACCGGCTCACCATCGACGGGGAGAAGGAGGTGCAGCGGCTGGTCCGCGAGGCGCTGTGGGAACTGCACCCGTGGGAGCAGGACTGGATCAGCGCCGGGGTGTCGTTCTGGTTCATCCTCACCCGGGACGAGGTGGTCGCCGCCCTGACCGCGCGGATCAGCCTGCTGGAGGCCCGGATCACCGGGATCGGGTTCGCCGCCCGGGACACCGGTCCGACCGCCGCCGGCACCCCGGACCACGTGGTCGAGATGTTCCACTTCCAGAACGCCCTGCTCGAGGCCGAGAAGCTCTGGGTGGGGCAGGTGCTGGAGCGGATCCGGAACGGCGCCTACGGTTTCGCCGGCGAGGATCCGGCCCGGATGCTTCCGGCCCAGAACCCGATGCTGCCGGGACGTCCCGCATTCCCGTAGTCAAACTTGACTATCCGGTGTGAGCGGGACCACCATGAGGTGGTCGCGGCCCTTCGGCCGCCCGAGAGCACCGCCGCACGCCACTTTCCTTGATCCGGGGGGATTTTCATGATGATCCAGGCTCGTGCCCTGTCCCGGACGTTCAGCACCCGCACCGGCCCGGTCGAGGCCGTGCGCGGGGTGGACCTGGACGTCGAACCCGGCGAGATCGTCGGGTTCCTCGGCCCCAACGGGGCCGGCAAGACCACCACGCTGCGCATGCTCACCACCCTGCTCGCCCCGACCTCGGGCGAGGCCACGGTGGCCGGGCACGACCTGCTGCGCGACCCGGTCGGGGTCCGGCGCAACATCGGCTACGTCGCCCAGGGCGGGGTGACCCTGCCCGAGGCCCGGGCCGGCGAGGAGTGCGTCGACCAGGCCCGGCTGTACGGCATGAGCAAGTCCGACGCCGCGGCGCGCGGGCAGGAGCTGTTCCGTCAGCTCGACCTGGAGGGCCTCTGGGAGCGTAAGTGCTCGTCCCTGTCGGGCGGCCAGCGCCGACGGCTGGACATCGTGATCGGCCTGATGCACACCCCCGGCCTGGTGTTCCTGGACGAGCCGACCACCGGCCTGGACCCGCAGTCCCGGGCCAACCTGTGGGACCACATCACCAAGTTGCGCGACGAGCTCGGCGGCACGGTCTTCCTGACCACGCACTACCTGGACGAGGCCGACCACCTGTGCGACCGGCTGCTGGTGATCGACCACGGCCGGATCGTCGCCTCCGGCACCAAGGAGGAGCTCAAGGCCGGGGTCGGGGGCGACGCGGTGACCGTCACGCTGGCCGATCCGGGCCGCCGGCCGGAAGCGAGCGGGGTCATGGCCGGGCTGACCGGCGCCGACGAACCGAATGCGGCCGCGGGTCAGGTCACCGTGCACGTGCCCGACGGTGGAGCCCAGTTGCCCGGGCTGCTGCGCGAACTGGACGCGAAGGGGGTGGAACTGACCGGCATCGAGGTCCGCCGGCCCACCCTCGACGACGTCTTCCTCAACCTCACCGGCCGGTCGCTGCGGGACGAGCCGGCCGCATGATCCCCCTGGAGGAGCGCACCATGAACGGTTTCTGGCGGGACACCTGGCTCACCTTCGAGCGTCACATGCGGCTGAGCCTGCGCAATCCGGTCTGGGTCATCCTCGGCCTGATCCAGCCCCTGCTCTATCTCACCCTCTTCGGGCCGCTGCTGAAGCCGGTGGTGGCCAACACCCCGGGGCTGCCGCCGGGCGACGAGTGGCAGGTCTTCGTGCCCGGCCTGCTGGTGCAGCTGGGCATGTTCGGCGCTGCGTTCGTCGGCTTCGGCCTGGTCGCCGAATACCGGGCCGGGGTGATCGAGCGGCAGCGGGTCAGCCCGGCCAGCCGGGTCGCCCTGCTGGCCGGCCGGGTGCTGCGGGACGTGGTGGTGATCCTGGTCCAGACCGTGCTGCTGCTGCTCGCCGCGGTGCCGTTCGGACTGCGGGCGCCGATCGGCGGGGTGCTGCTGTCGCTGGTGGTGGTGGCCGGGCTGGGGGCCTCGTTCGCCTCCCTCTCCTACGGCTGCGCCCTGCTGCTGCGCAGCGAGGACGCGCTCGCCCCGCTGTTCAACGGCCTGGCCATGCCGCTGCTGCTGCTCTCCGGCATCCTGCTGCCGATGTCGCTGGCCCCGGCCTGGCTGCGCCACCTCTCCGACGCGAACCCGCTCAAGCACGTGGTCGACGGGACCCGGTCGTTCTTCGCCGGCGACCTGAGCTCCTCGGCCGCGCTCTGGGGCTCGGTCTCGACGGTGGCCCTGGTGGCGGTGTCGCTCTGGTTCGGGGCCCGCACCTTCCGGCGGGAGTCGGCCTGAGTCCGGAGAACTCCCGGACTTGACGAACCGGTCCGGCCGGGCTCCGCGAAGGGGCCCGGCCGGACCTTTGTCAATCGTCATTAAAATGTTCGAACCGGACATTAAGAATAGCCGCCTACACCTTTCCCGCCGATCACCGGAGCGTTTTCCCCGATCCGGCCTGGTCCGATCGGGTGAGAATGCCGACGGCCTTTATGGCACCCCCGCACCCTCGCGCCGGTGCGGTCGGCCGTCGGCCGTCGGCGCGTCACCGAACTGTGACCGGAACTCTCCGCCGGGTATCGGGGAAGGCGGGAAAGAAACGCGTCGCGAAGCGTTCGTCTTTCTGCTGAAAGTAACGCGGCAATTACTCTCGGAATTACTTTCCGGGGGGCGCCGGTAAATTCGTGCCCGAGAGTCATCGATTCTGGACACAGCGTTAGTACCGGGTTTTGAGAGCGGTAACGATCGGGAAACCGGCCTGCGATTCCGCTCACAGTGCGTGGTGGCCGCTCCGCACAAACAATGATCCCACCGTCACCCTGCGTCTTACAAAGAGCCCTTCGGGGGTGTTTACCCCCGACCCTGACCGGGAATTACCCGGCGCCTTTCATCAATGTTGCTTCCCACCTCTGACAACGTGTGTTTCCATGGTCGGACAGTGGGGAGGGCACATCTGGAGTATGAGCCGCCAGCCCTCGATGACTGGAGACTCGATGAGTAATTCACCTCGCAGCTTCGCCGGCCTGCGCCAGCGGATGGCGCGTACCGAACCCAAGCACGCCAACCCCGCCGACCCGGCCGCCGCCGCGCCCCTCCCGTCCCCCACTCCCACCGACTCCGGCCAGCTGCCGGTCCCCCTGCGGCCGGACGACATGCGCGAGGGCGACCACATCGATCTCCGGGTCAGCTCCGAGTCGCAGGAGCACCGGTTCGCATTCGAGCCGGGCGCCCCGCTGCCCGCCCGCAGCCGCCGGTCCGCCAAGCCGCAGGCCCCGGCCGCGCTGCCGGAGGCGCCGAGCGCCCCGCCGGTCACCGGCGCCGAGGCGATCATTGCCTCCGCCACCGTCATCTCCCCGGTCTCCGGCACCTACCTGGTGTCGTCCGAGCCGATCGCCCTCGCCCCGATCGCGGCCGAGGTGCGCCGGCAAGAGGCGGCCCGGGCCGGAGCCGGGCAGCCCGACCCATACGGCGCCCACCCCCAGTACGACTACCGCGAGAGCGAGGGACATTCGGTGGCTTACCCGGGCGAACCGGAGCACCGGAACGGGTACCGCACCGAGCCCGCCGCCGAGAGCGCTCCCCGCAGCCGCCGGGCCGAGCCCACCCAGGACGGCCGACCGGGCCCCTCCGCCCCGGCCGGTCCGCAGCGCCAGCGGGGCCAGTGGGTCCAGCCGGGTCAGCCGCCCCAGGCGGGCGAGCCGGTGTACGACACCCGCCGCCGCCCGGCCCCGGCCGATCACAACGGTTACGACGGTTCCGGTTACGGCACCCCGCCGTCCGGGCAGCCGGCTCAGGGCCAGGCCGCTACGGGGCGCCCGGCGCCGGGCTACCCGTCCCAGGCCCCGGCCCGCCCGGCCGCGCCCCGGCCGGCCGCCGCCCCCCGCCCGCCGGCCCCGGTGTCGCCCAGCACCGAACCCCTGGACCTGCGTCACCTGCAGGGTCAGGGTCGTCCGGCCGCTCGCGCGGCCGGGCCTCAGGAGGGCACGATGCGTCGCCGGACCGACCAATCGGCCGATTGGAATCCGGCGCGACCTGCCGAAGGACATGCAGAGAGTCATTTCGGCACCCCGGCCGGTGGTCCCGCCCGCCGTCCCCTCGGTTCCGGTCCCGAAGACCGGCCCGGAACCGCGCTGCAACTCCGCTCCCCACAGACCAGCCTTCAGGGCCGGAAGGAAGACACCGTGACGAACATCGACATCGTCCTCAAGGAAGCCATGCAGATCGACGGCGCCGTCGGCGTCGCTCTGGTGGACTACACCAGTGGCATGACGCTCGGGCAGGCCGGCGGCGGCACCCTGAACCTCGAGGTCGCCGCGGCCGGCAACACCGAGGTGGTCCGGGCCAAGCTGCGCACCATGGAGGCGCTCGGCCTGCGCGAGGGCATCGAGGACATCCTGATCACCCTGGACACCCAGTACCACCTGATCCGGCTGATCACCGACCAGTCCGGGATCGGCCTGTTCCTCTACCTGGCCCTGGACAAGCACCGCTCGAACCTGGCCCTGGCCCGCCGCAAGCTGGCGAACCTGGAGCGCACCATCGAGATCTGAGGGGGCGCCCCCGCCCCGAGGGCCCTTCCGGCCCGGCCCGCCGAGATCCAGACCGTGCGCAGCGTGCGGCTCGACGGGTCCTTCAGAATCACCCTGGACTAGAACTTCGCCCGACGGAAGCGGCCCGGTCTCCCACCCGAGAGACCGGGCCGCTTCCGTTCGTCCTCAATCCGCCTTCAGGACCGGGGTCAGGTCGTCCAGCACCGTCGGGTCCTCGATCGTGCTCGGCACGGTGACCGGCCGCCCGTCGGCGATCTCCCGCATGGTCCTGCGCAGGATCTTGCCGGAGCGGGTCTTCGGCAGCGCCGCCACCACGTCGATCCGGCGCAGCCCGGCCACCGCCCCGATCTCGGCCCGGACCAGGTCCACCAGCTCGGCCCGGAGCTGCTCGGGCGGGGTCGCGACGCCCGATTTCAGCACCACGAAGCCGCGTGGCAGCTGACCCTTCAGCTCGTCGTGCACCCCGATCACGGCGCACTCGGCGACCGCCGGATGACCGGCCAGCACCGCCTCCATCGAGCCGGTGGAGAGCCGGTGCCCGGCCACGTTGATCACGTCGTCGGTGCGGCCCATCACGTAGACATAGCCGTCCTCGTCCACGAAACCGCCGTCACCGGAGAGGTAGTAACCGTCGAAGGCCGACAGGTAGGACGAGACATAGCGCTCGTCGTCCTTCCAGAGTGTGGCCAAGGTGCCGGGCGGCAGCGGCAGCCGGATGCAGATCGCGCCCTCGGTGTTCGGCGGCAGCGCCTCACCGGTCGGGCCGAGCACCTGTACGTCGAACCCCGGCATCGGGACCGACGGGGAACCCGCCTTGATCGGCAGATCGTCCAAGCCCCGGGGATTGGCACAGATCGGCCAGCCGGTCTCGGTCTGCCACCAGTTGTCCACCACGGGCACGCCGAGCTTCTCCGCGGCCCAGCGATAGGTCTCCGGATCCAACCGCTCTCCTGCCAGGAAGAGCGTGCTCAAACTCGAGATGTCGTACGGAGCAAGCAACTCCGCTTCGGGGTCGGCGCGACGGATGGCCCGGAAGGCGGTCGGCGCGGTGAAGACGGCGTTGACCTTGTGCTCTTGAACGACCCTCCAGAACGCTCCCGCGTCTGGGGTACCCACCGGCTTGCCTTCGTAGAGCACGGTGGTGGCGCCGGCCAGGAGTGGCGCGTAGACGATGTACGAGTGCCCGACCACCCAGCCGACATCGCTGGCCGTGAACATCACGTCGCCCGGCCCGACCCCGTAGATCGCCTGCATCGACCAGGCGAGCGCGACCGCGTAACCGCCGCTGTCCCGGACGATGCCTTTAGGACGCCCGGTGGTACCTGAGGTGTAGAGGATGTACAGAGGGTCGGTGGCCTCGACGGTGACGCATCCGGCCGGGGGCACGGCATTCGGCGTGATCAGGGTGGACCATTCGACGTCCTTGGGACCGAGTTCCGCCGTCGCCTGGGGCCGCTGGAAGATCACTGTGGTGTCGGGCTGATGCTCCGCCCGGCGCAGCGCCTCGTCGAGCAACGGCTTGTACTCGATCACCCGGGTCGGCTCTACCCCGCAGGAAGCCGCCACGATCACCTTGGGGCGCGCGTCGTCGATCCGGACCGCGAGCTCGGCCGGGGCGAAGCCGCCGAACACGACCGAGTGCACGGCGCCGATCCGGGCACAGGCCAGCATCGCGATCACCGCCTCGGGCACCATCGGCATGTAGATCAGCACGGTGTCGCCCTTGGTCACGCCGCAGGCCTGCAGTCCCCCGGCGAACCGGGCGGTGAGGTCGAGCAGTTCGGCATAGGTGTAGGTGCGCTTGGCCCCGGTCACCGGCGAGTCGTAGATCAGCGCCGCCTGGTCGGCGCGGCCCTCGATGATGTGCCGGTCCAGGGCGTTGTAACAGACGTTCAGCCGGGCGCCGGGGTACCAGCGGTAGATCGGCGGGTTGTCGTCGTCCAGGATGCGTTGCGGTTTCCGGATCCAGCTAACCGATTTCGCTGCTTCCCCCCAGAACGCCGCCGGATCCTCTAGGCTCGTCCGGTACGCCTGCGCGTACCCACCGCTCGTCATCATTGACCTCCCGATCGTCGTGCCCGAGCCCGAACCCCTGCGGATCCCGACCCCATCATCCGTGAAAGCCTGGCCGCATGTCCCTTGACCCCACCCAGCTCCCGGCCGGCGCCCAGCCGCTGCTGACGGAGCGCCATCTGGCCACCCTGACCACTCTGCGCCCCGACGGCAGCCCGCACGTCACCCCGGTCGGCTTCACCTGGGACGAGGAGGCCCGGCTGGTCCGGGTGATCTGTTCCGGCAGCAGCGTCAAGGCCCGCAACGCGGCCCGGGGAGGCCGGGCGGCGGTTTCGGTGATCAATGGACGCTGGTGGCTGACCTTGGAGGGGAAGGCGGGGGTTCTGGAGGGGGCCGAAGAGGTGCGGGACGCCGAAGAGCGTTACGCGCAGCGCTACCAGACCCCGCGGGTGAACCCCAGCCGCGTGGTTCTGGTGATCGAGGTGGACCGGGTGCTGGGTAATGTCCCGGACGACCTCTAGCTCGCTCATTCCCGGATGATCCTGGGCGCAGGGTTGCGGAAGGGTTGCTTCTACGGGATGAACTGGGTGGCGTAGGTGCCGGACCCGGTGGCGGTGACGTAGGCCGTCCGCACGCCGGGGACCTGCACGGGTGACAGGCGGTCGAGGTAGTCGCCCAGCCCGAGCTGCCCCGAGCCGTTGAATCCCCAGCACCAGAGCGTCACGTCGATCCGGACCGCGCAGGTGTGGGCCGAGCCGACGCCGAGCGAGAACCAGTTCGTCGCCGTCCCGACCTGCGTCGGGGTGGAGTGCTGGGTGGTGTCGCCCAGGCCCAGCTGGCCGTTGTTGTCGCTACCCCAGCACCACAACGTTCCGTCGGTCTTCAGCCCGCAGGTGTGCACCCGCCCGGTCTGGACATCGAGCCAGTTCGTGTCCGTGCCCACCCGGACCGGGGCCAGGCGGTTGTTCAGGTCACCCACGCCGAGCTGGCCCCGGGGGTTCGCACCCCAGCACCACAGGCTGCCGTCGGTGCGGATCCCGCAGGACCCGCCGTACTGCGAGCTGACCGACCGCCAGGTGGTCTCCGTGCCGACCTGGGCCGGCGTGCTGCGGGTGGCGGTGTCGCCGAGGCCGAGCTGCCCGTTGCCGCCGCTCCCCCAGCACCAGAGCGTGCCGGTGGTGCGGACGGCGCAGGTGTAGCCCACCCCGGCCGAGACCGTCGCCCAGTTCGCGTCCGTCCCGACCTGGTGGGGTGTGGTGTAGACGGTGGTGTCGCCGGAGCCGAGTTCGCTGCTGGCGTTCTCGCCCCAGCACCAGAGCGTTCCGGGGCTGCGGATCCCGCACACGTGTTGCCGGCCGAAGCTGGCGGACTGCCAGTCGGTGGCGGTGCCCACCCGGGTCAGCGCCGTCCGGACCACCAGGTCACCGAGGCCGAGCTGCCCGACGGCGTTGTAGTCCGAGCACCACAGCGTTCCGTCGTCCCGGGTGCCGCACAGGTTGTACGGCGCGGGCGCCAGCCGCTTCCAGTTGACGACCGTCCCGACCTGCGTCGGAGAGGCCAGGGTCTTTCCGAGCATGCCGCCGTTGTTGTGGCCCCAGCACCAGAGGGTGCCGCCGGTCTTCACCGCGCAGGTGTGCAGGACTCCGTTGCTGACCGAGGCCCAGTCGGTGTCGGTGCCGATCAGCACCGGGCTGACCTGGTTGATCGTGTTACCGGTACCGAGCATGCCGTTCAGGTTCGAGCCCCAGCAGTACAGGGTGCCGCCGGTCCGGGTGCCGCAGGTGTGGGTGGCCCCCGGACTCACCGTGCTCCAGTCGGTGGCCGTGCCCACCTGCGTCGCCGAGGTCCGGTCGGCGCTGTCACCCAGCCCGAGCTGACCGCTGCTGTTGTAACCCCAGCACCACAACGTGCCGGTGGTCCGGATCGCACAGGAGTGCTGGGCCCCCACCTTGAGCGTGCTGTAGGCGCCGCCGCCCGGCACCAGCACCGGCGAAGTGCGGTTGTTCGTGTCCCCCAGGCCGAGCTGACCGTGAGTGTTCAGCCCCCAGCACCAGCGCCCTCCGCCGCTGGTCAGGGCGCAGGTGTGGTTCTCGTTGACGCTGACGTCGGCCCAGGTGGTCCCGGCCGCGACCTGGGTCGGGGTCAGCCGCTGGGTGGTGTCGCCCTGGCCGAGCTGGCCGAAGGAGTTGTCCCCCCAGCACCACAACGTGCCGCCGCTGCGGACCCCGCAGCCCGAGGTGTCCCCGGCCGACACCCGCAGCCAGTCCCCGGCCGTCCCGACCTGGACCGGCGCTGACCGGTCGGTGGTGTCACCGAGCCCGAGCTGACCGAGGTTGTTGTGCCCCCAGCACCACAGCGTGGCGGTGGTCCGGATCGCACAGCTCGTGGCCGGACCGGTGGCAACCAGCGAGTAGTTACCGGAACCGACCCGGGCCGGACCGTAGACGTAGTCGCTGGACACCGTGTTCAGGCCGAGCTCGCCCCAGCCCGGGGTGCCCCAGCACCACAGGCTGGCGTCGGTACGGACGGCACAGGTGTGCTCGCTGCCCGAGGCCACCTGCGACCAGGTGGTGTTCAGGCCGACCTGCGACGGGCTCTGCCGCGGAGTGCTGTTCAGGCCCCATTTGTAGAGCGCGCCCACGGCGAAGTCGTCGTGCGCCTGGAACTGGTCAGGGTTGGTGCTGGAACCGGTGAATCCGGCCCGGACCGGGGGCAGCACCAGGAGCACGACGGCGAGCAGGCCTACCATCACGGCTGCCCCGACCCGCCCCGGCCACCTCATCCCGTCTCGTCCCGCCAGTCCGTCGCCACCCACTTCTCCGGAGCCTTGTCGGCAGGTACGGAGGGTTCTGGAGGGCTTTCGGTGTGCGACAGGGCATGATGCCCTGGTGAGACCGACGATGGACGACCTGACCAGCCGGATCCTGAAGCTGACGGCCAGCCGGATGGGCGATCGCGTCATCGTCGGCATCGCCGGTGTCCCCGGGGCCGGGAAGAGCACGCTGGCCGAACGGCTGACCGCGGTGCTGAGCCAGCGGCTGGGGGCCGGCGAGGTGGCGCACGTGCCGATGGACGGGTTCCACCTGGCCGACGTCACCCTGGACCGGCTCGGGCTTCGGCAGCGCAAGGGCGCACCGGAGACCTTCGACGCCCTGGGTTACGCCGCCCTGCTGCACCGGCTACGGGAATCCGGGGACCTGGTCTACGCGCCCGGGTTCGACCGGACCTTGGAGCAGCCGCTGGCGGGCAGCATTGCCGTCTCGCCGGGCGCCAAGGTGGTCGTGACGGAGGGGAACTATCTCCTGCTGGGCGCCGAGTGGGACCGGGCCAAGGAGCAGCTCGACGAGGTCTGGTACTGCCGCGCGCCGGAGGAGCTGCGCCAGGAGCGGCTCCTGGCCCGGCACGTGCAGTTCGGCAAGACGCCGGAGTTCGCCCGGGCCTGGATCGACCAGATCGACCAGCCCAACGCCCAGCTGATCGAGGCCACCGCCAACCGCGCCGACCTCATCGTCGACCTCGACTAACCCTCCCCCTCCTCGTCCTGCACCCCTCTTCTTGCCGTGATCATGCCCTTCCGCCCCCGTGATCATGGACTTTCTCCCCCGTGATCATGGACTTTCTCCCCCGTGATCATGGACTTTTGTCCCCGTGATCATGGACTGCACTACATGATCACGGCGGTTCTGGGTTTCGGAGGGGCCGCAAAATGAAGGACGCCTACCAGCCCTCGTGCTGGTAGGCGTCCTTCATTGGTGGTTCAGACGGTCTGCACGACCAAGAGCTCCACGACGCGGTCGAGGAACGCGTCGACCGAGGCCTCGCGGTACCCCCGGGAGCCACGACGGCTCTTGAACACGGCCAGCCGGACCGCGTCTGGCGGAAGTGGCTGACCCATCGCGAACGACTCCTCGATGCGGATGCAAAGGTCGTCGACCGAGTCGATGTCGTAGGTGAGTTCCATGCCGCTACCCCGCGGGAAGCGCTCGCCGTCGGCGCGGCCGAGCTGGGCACGCAGCGACTGCTCCTGGGTGCGCAGCTGGGTCTGCCAGGCCTGGCTACCGCTGCGCTCCTCACCGCGCTGCTTCTCGCGACGGGCGAACGCGTCCTCGATCCGGTCCAGCGCCGCGTCCACCGCGTCCACGTCGTACCCGCCGCGCACCAGGTCGAAGCCGACCGTACGGACGTGCCACGACGTCATCGCGGGCCCACGCCCGTTCTCCTCATACGCCGACCGGGCCCGGCCGAGGAAGGACTCGACCTGGTCGACGTCGTAACCCTTGGAAAGGCGGCCGGCCCGCGGAAAGGTGTCGCTCACGGCTCACATTCTGCACCCGACGAGGCCCTTCGCGGGGCCGGGTCCGCGGATGGGACACGTCAAATTCTCAGTCGCGAACCAGTTGTGATGTGCTCGTGACTTAAGGCCACGACTGAGGTCCGAACGATACGTCGACCGCCAGGCGGGTCAGGCTGTCGTTGCCGCCAGCTGACCGCAGGCGCCGTCGATCTCCTGGCCGCGGGTGTCCCGGACGGTGGTCGGCACGCCCCGGTCGCGCAGCCGGTTCACGAACGCGTTCTGCGCGCGGTTGGTGCTGGCCGTCCACTTCGAGCCCGGCGTCGGGTTCAGCGGGATCGGGTTGACGTGCACCCAGCCCTTGCCGCGGGCGTTCAGCTCGCGGCCCAGGAGGTCGGCCCGCCACTCCTGGTCGTTGATGTCCTTGATCAGCGCGTACTCGATGCTCACCCGGCGGCCGGTGGCGTCGAAGTACCGGCGCGCGGCGTCCAGCGCCTCGCCGACCTTCCAGCGGGTGTTGATCGGGACCAGCTCGTCGCGCAGCTCGTCGTCCGGCGCGTGCAGGCTGAGGGCCAGGGTGACCGGGATACCTTCGGCAGCCAGCTTGTCGATGCCCGGCACCAGACCGACCGTGGACATCGTGATGCCCCGGGCGGACAGGCCCAGGCCCTCCGGAGCCGGGTCGGTGAGCCGGCGGATGGCGCCGATCGAGGCCTTGTAGTTGGCCAGTGCCTCGCCCATGCCCATGAAGACGACGTTGCTGACCCTTCCGGCCTGGCCCTCCGCGTCGTCGTTGTCACCGAGCGGGGCGCCTTTGGTGTGCTTGGCCAGGGGGGCGGCGGTGCGCATGTGGCGGGCGGCGGTGCGGACCTGCTCGACGATCTCGGCGGTGGACAGGTTGCGGGTCAGACCGGCCTGGCCGGTCGCGCAGAACGGGCAGTTCATGCCGCAGCCGGCCTGGCTGGAGACGCAGACCGTGGCCCGGTCGGGGTAGCGCATCAGGACGCTCTCGACGAGAGCGCCGTCGAACAGCCGCCAGACCGTCTTGATCGTTGCTCCGTCGTCGCAGACCAGCTCGCGCACGGGGTTGATCAGCTGGGGTAGCAGCGCGTCGAGCAGGGGCTGACGGGACGCTGCGGGCAGGTCGGTCAGGTCCTCGCCGGCCATCGTGGCCAGGCGCTCGAAGTAGTGCACCGAGAGCTGACGACCCCGGAAGCCCTTCTCACCGAGCTCCTTGACCGCGTCCATCCGCTCGGCGAGCGTCAGGTCGGCCAGGTGGCGCGGCGGCTTGCCCCGACGGGGCGCGACCATCAGCAACTTGCCCGGTGCGGGGGCGGTCGGCTTCGGCTCGCTCGTGGGGTCGGGAGGGGATTCGGGGCTCATCAGACGCTTTCTTCGATTACTTCAACCAACGGTGCTAGTTCAGAAGACCGTGCTAGTTCACAAGACCGTGCTAGTTCAGCAGGAAGTGCAGCAGGAGGTACACGACCAGGGCCGTAGGGAGCAACGAGTCCATCCGGTCCATGATTCCGCCGTGGCCGGGCAGCAGGTTGCCCATGTCCTTGATCCCCAGACGGCGCTTGAGCAGGGACTCCCCCAGATCGCCGAGGGTGGCGCTGAACACGACGCACGCCCCGAGGATCAGACCGACGTAGACCGGGCCGTCCAGCAGCAGCACGACGCACGCCGCCCCGACCCCCAGACAGGCCAGCAGCGATCCGACTCCGCCCTCCCAGGACTTCTTCGGGCTGATCCGCGGAGCCATCGGATGCTTACCGAACAGCACGCCGGCGATGTAGCCGCCGGTGTCGCTGGCCGCGGTCACCGCGATGAAGGTGACCACCCGCTTCGGGCCGTCGTCGTCGGCCAGCAGCAGGATGGCGAAACCGGCGAGCAGAGGGACGTACGCGGCGACGAAGAGCCCGGAGGCCACGTCGCGGACGGCACCGTCCAGACCTTCGACGACCCGCCAGAGCAGGATCCCGACGGCGGTCAGCACGAAGCTCGCCACCAGACCCTCGGGACCCGCGACGTAGGCCGAGACCAGCATGCCGAGCGATCCGACGGCGACCGGGATGACCGGCACCACGACCTGCTTGGCGGCCAGCGCCCCGGACAGCTCCCAGACCGCCAGGACCACCACGAACGAGGCCAGGGCGACGAACGCCTCGGGGCGGGTGAACAGGGAGACCAGGGCGAGGGCCGCGAGGCCCACCCCGACCCCGATCGCCGCGGGCAGGTTGCGCCCGGCTCGGCCGTGATCCTTCGCCGCCACGGCGACGATGGTCGCATCCGGCTCGGGCGGGTGCTCCATCCCCCTCAACGGACCCCTGCCGGTCTGGTCGTAGCCCGGTTCGTAGCCTTGCTGGTAGCTCTGGTCGCGGGCTGAATCACGTTCGGTCCGCCGCTGGCGGACCGGGCGGGTGCGCTCGTCATGCTCGTCAATGCTCTGGCTCTGGTTCTGGTTCGGCCCCGGGAAGGGGCTGGGGCCGCGGCGGGCGCGGCCCATCTCGTCAGGGTGGGGCGGGAAGGGGGCCCCGCGGTCGGCCGGTGGGTCCGGATCCCTTCGTCCCCGGGCGAGCGGGCCGGTGCTGCCGCTCCCGCGCCTCGGGGCTTCCGGGGTCTCGCCCCGGCGCCCTCGTCCTGAGCGCCCGGTGCGACCGGTGTCTGGTTCCTCGTCCTCGTACGGGTCCGGGAAGGGGAACGGTTCGGCTTCGTCGCCGGAACCTCCGCCGAGCGGACCACCCTGGGGAGCAGCGTCCTCTGCTGGACGACCGCGACCGCCGCCCCGACCGAAACGTCGGGTACGACCGGTGTCCGGGTCGCGGCGCCCGCCGTCGACCGGTGCGGACCCACGTCCGCGACCGCTCCGGCCGGTGCTCGGTTCTTCGTCCTCGTACGGATCCGGGAAGGGGAACGGTTCGGCTTCATCGCCGGGACCGCGCAGTTCGGCAGCGTCCTTGCCGCGGCCACGGCCGAATCGGCCGATGCGACCGGTGTCCGGCCCACGACCCGCGCGCCCCGATCGCGTCGGCTCCCCGGGGAACGGGGCTGCCTCGCGGTCGCTCGGCGGCGCATCGAAACTCTGGGGGGTATCGCCTCGGCGACCCGCCCGTCCCCTACCCCGCCGGGTTTCCACTTCGGGAGGTTGGGGAGGTGTACCCCCGCGTGCGAAACCTTCCGGACGGGCGTCCTCCATTGGAGGGTTTCGATAGGGGTTGCTGATCGGGATGCCGCCGGACTGGGTGTGACGCTGGGGCAGTCCGGGGTGTGAGGTGCCGCGCTGAGGCGCCTCCCGTGCGGACCACGGGGCGTCCTGCCGGAAGTTCGATTGCGGGTTCCCGTCCGGGTCACCGGCCGAGCGCTGGAGGAACTGGTCGAACGACGACGTGGACGGGCCGTTGGAGCGCAGGCCGTACCCCCGGTTGCGCCCGAAGGAACGGCCGGAGGACTCGTCGTCCTCGTCCATCGGCTCACCAGCCTGGGCCCGGTTGCCGCGGCCCAGGCGGTTACCGCCCAGGCCACCGGCTCCGCGGTCGCGCCGGGCGCCGAAGGCACCGGAGTCGTTCTGCCCCTCGCCCCGAGGTGACCCGTCGGCCCCCCAGGCGCTGTCGTCCTCCGGTGCGCCCGGCCGGGAGTCGCCGGCCGCGGCATCGCGGGCCGCCCGACGCCCTCGGCGGGACGAGGAGTCGGACGGACCAGAACCTCCGGCCATGCTCATACCTCGAGCAGCTCGGTCTCCTTGTGCCGGAGCAGCTCGTCGATCGAGTCCACGTGCGACTTGGTCGACTGCTCCAGCTCCTTCTCGGCGCGGGACCCCTCGTCCTCGCCGATGTCGCCGTCCTTCACGGCGCGGTCGAGCGTCTCCTTGGCCTTGCGGCGCACGCTGCGGACCGAGACCCGCGCGTCCTCCGCCTTGTTGCGGGCCAGCTTGATGTACTCCTTGCGGCGCTCCTCGGTCAGCACCGGAAGGTTGATCCTGATGATCGTGCCGTCGTTGCTCGGGTTGACGCCGAGGTTGGAGTCACGCAGGGCCCGCTCGATACTTCCCAGGGAGCTCTTGTCGTGCGGCTTGAGGACGATCGTCCGGGCCTCGGGCACCTGGAAGGACACGAGCTGCTGCAGCGGGGTGGGAGCGCCGTAGTACTCGACGGTGATCTTGTTGAAGAGACCCGGGTTCGCCCGGCCGGTCCGGATGTTGCCGAACTCTTCCTTGGCGACCTCGACCGCCTTGTCCATCTTCTCCTCGGCCTCGAGGAGGGTGTCGTCGATCACTGTCGCTCCTTCATCGCTGAAACCAGACTTACAAGCTTGCTAGGGCTCACTCCGGAGACCGGCCGACCTCACCGACTCAGCCGGCGGTGACCAGCGTCCCGATTCTCTCACCCCGTACGGCGGCCGCGATGTTCCCTTCGCCCTCCATGCCGAAGACCACCATGGGCAGCTTGTTGTCCATGCACAGGCTGAAGGCGGTGGCGTCGACGACCTTGAGCTGACGGGTCAGCGCATCGGTGTACGTGACCTCGTCGAGCTTGCTCGCGGTCGGGTCCTTGCGGGGGTCGGCGGTGTAGACGCCGTCCACCCCGTTCTTGCTCATCAGCACCGCGTGCGCCTTGATCTCCAGGGCGCGCTGGGCGGCGGCGGTGTCGGTGGAGAAGTAGGGCGCGCCGAGCCCGGCGCCGAAGATCACCACCCGGCCCTTCTCCAGGTGCCGGATCGCCTTGCGGGGGATGTACGGCTCGGCGACCTGGCCCATGGTGATCGCGGTCTGCACCCGGGTGTCGATTCCCTGCTTCTCCAGGAAGTCCTGCAGCGCAAGGCAGTTCAGCACGGTGCCGAGCATGCCCATGTAGTCGGCGCGGCCGCGGTCCATGCCCCGCTGGGACAGTTCCGCCCCCCGCAGGAAGTTGCCGCCGCCGATCACGATGGCGATCTGGATGCCTTCCTTGGACACCCCGGCGATCTGCCCGGCGAGGTGGCTGACCACGTCCGGGTCGACGCCGAGCTGACCGTTGCCGAAGACCTCACCCGAGAGCTTCAGCAGCACCCGCCGGTAGGGCGGGCCGGGGATCGCGGACTCTGACATCCAGCTGTACCTCCTGGTTCGTGGCACCCGGGGACCGGGTGCCGGGGGGCAGTCTGCCGTATCCGGCTCGTTGCGTGAAAAAAGCCGGTGAGAGGGCTCGTGGCGCCTCTCACCGGCTTGTCACCGGCCGCTTGCTCGTGGTTCCGAGGAGCGGACCGGGGTGGTACTACCGGCTCTGTCGATCAGCAGCCGGTGTGGTTCAGACGCCCACCCGGAAGCGGTAGAACGCGACCGCGGTGATGCCGGCGCCGTCCAGCACCTTCTGCACGGTGGTGCCCTGGTCCTTCGCGAACTTCTGCTCGACCAGGACGTTCTCCTTGAAGTAGCCGCTCACGCGACCCTCCACGATGCGCGGCAGCGCACCCTCGGGCTTGCCCTCCTCGCGGGCGGTCGCCTCGGCGATGCGGCGCTCGTTCTCCACCACGTCGGCCGGGACGTCGTCACGGGTCAGGTACAGCGGCGGCAGGGCGGCGATGTGCAGCGCCACGTCGCGCACGACGTCGCTCTCCCCGCTGGCGCCGAACAGCACGCCCACCTGCGGCGGCAGGTCGGGGCTGGTGCGGTGCAGGTACGAGGCGACGTACGGGGCCTCGAGCCGGGCCACGGCCCGCAGCTCGATCTTCTCGCCGATCGAGGCGTTGCCGTCGTCGATCAGGCCCTGCACGGTGCGGCCGTCCGGCAGCTCGCTCTTCAGCAGGCCGTCCACGTCCGCGGCCTTGACGGCCACGGCCTGGTCCAGCACCTGCTGCAGCAGCGCCTTGAACTTGTCGCCCTTGGAGACGAAGTCGGTCTCGCAGTCGAGCTCGACCATCACGCCGACACCGGGCTCGGTGAAGGCCGCGACGGCACCCTGGGACGCGGTGCGGGACTCCCGCTTGGCCACGCCCTTCTGGCCCTTGACCCGGAGGTACTCGACGGCCTTCTCGTACGAGCCGTCGCTCTCCACGAGGGCGTTCTTGCAGTCCAGCATTCCGGCGCCGGTCTGCTCACGCAGCTTCTTGACGTCGGCGGCGGTGTAGTTCGCCATTTCGGATGACTCCTGTGTCGTAGGTAGTCGTCATGGGGGGTTCTTCAGGTCTGGTGGCTTCGCCTGACGTGGTACCGGGCCGGATCAGTTCTGATCCGGCCCGGTCCCACGTCGGTTCTGTGTCCGATCTTGTCGATCAGACCTCAGATCGAAGCGGACTCCGCGACGGTCTCGCCGCTCTCGTTCGGGGCGGTCGGGCCGGACTGGGTCTCGGCCTCCGCCTCGGCGACGGCGGCGTCGGTGGCCGGGGCGGCCTCGGCGGCGGACGTCTCGGCGGCGGTGCCCTCGGCAGCCGCACCCTCGACGACCGGCGCGCTCTCGGCCTGGCCGGCCAGCAGCTCGCGCTCCCACTCCGGCAGCGGCTCGGCGGCCGCGGCGGTGGTCTCGGCGGCCGCGGCGGTGCCCTGGCCCCCACCGTGACGGTTCATCAGGCCGTCGGCCACGGCGTCGGCCACGACCCGGGTGAGCAGCGTGACGGAACGGATCGCGTCGTCGTTGCCCGGGATCTTGTAGTCGACCTCGTCCGGGTCACAGTTCGTGTCCAGGATGGCGACGATCGGGATACCCAGCTTGCGGGCCTCGTCGACGGCCAGGTGCTCCTTCTTGGTGTCCACGATCCAGACCGCGCTCGGGACGCGGGCCATGTCGCGGATACCGCCGAGGGTGCGCTCCAGCTTGTCCTTCTCGCGACGCAGGACGAGCAGTTCCTTCTTCGTCATGCCGCTCTTGGCCACGTCGTCGAAGTCGATGACCTCGAGCTCCTTGAGGCGCTGGAGACGCTTGTGCACGGTCTGGAAGTTGGTGAGCATGCCGCCCAGCCAGCGCTGGTTCACGTAGGGCATGCCGACCCGGGTCGCCTGCTCGGCGATGGGCTCCTGGGCCTGCTTCTTGGTGCCGACGAAAAGGATGCTGCCGCCGTGGGCGACGGTCTCCTTGACGAAGTCATAGGCGTTGTCGATGAACGACAGCGACTGCTGGAGGTCGATGATGTAGATGCCGTTGCGCTCGGTGAGGATGAAGCGCTTCATCTTCGGGTTCCAGCGGCGGGTCTGGTGCCCGAAGTGGACACCGCTCCCCAGCAGCTGGCGCATCGTAACGACGGCCATGTCAGTCTCCTTGGCGCGCGCCACCAGTGGGTGGGCGCAGTTCTCTCGGTTGTTCCACGGCACCGGGCGGTGCCGTGCCTGGTGCCCGCGACCTCCCGGGACCCTTCCGCCGACCGGTGAGGGCCGTCGTGGTCAGGACCGAGTGGGACGCCGCGCCGCCGGTGAGGCGGACCGCATGCGGACACGCGAAGTCGGCCGACGCGCGTCGGCCGCAGGGGCAGTCTACCCGCACTCAGAGGTGGGGGGTGACGACGCCTGGAGTAACCATGAGAAGGGCGCCGACATTCCGGGGCCTGGACGCAGGGGGCGGCACGGTTAGGGGCCGGCACGGTTAGGGGCCGGCACGGTCAGGGGCCGGCACGGTCAGGGGCGGCCGTACTCCGTGACGATCCGGTAGTCCTTGGCCGGACCGTCCACCTTCATGTCGACCGTCAGGACGCCCCGCGCGTCCATCCGGTAGGTGCCCCGGTACTGGTCTGCTCGGCAGTCGTGCACGTCGGCCGCGGTCCAGACCCCGGCGGCGTGCCCCTGGGCAGATGCGGTGGACTGGCCCTCTTCGGGCTGGAATACCAGCACGTGCATCGTGGTGCCATCTGCCAGCAGGACCCGGATCCGGTCTTCTTCCAGGAGGTATTCGTACTCCCGGTAGGCCTCGCCCACGTGGCCGGTGGCCAGACGCAGTTCGACGTCCTCTCGGTAGTGCAACCGGCCCGGACCGGCCTCGGTGAACCTTGCGATACCGGTCGCCGTGCCTAGGTCGGGCTCCAGGGCGCGGGTCAGGATCCAGGTACCGGCGAGCATCCCGAAGACCTGTTCAGCGATGTCCACTATTTGACCGTTCTGCCATCCGTGGCCTGCATGTCCCGTACGTCCTCCGGCTCTGCTCCGCCAAACCCTCCCGGGTTCACCTAATCAGCGATTGAACGCTTGGCGCTGCCGGGAGCATCCCGGGCGGTGCGCGGCTGCCCTGCCCGCACCGCTCTGCGCCGCGTTGGGCTCCGGCTCGTTCGGGGCTCCTTCATCCGGTCCCGCCTTTCTCGAGCCCACTTCATGCAGGCCCACTTGATTCCGGCCTCACGTCACTCCAGGCCCACCTCACTCCCGGCCCACCTCACCGCAGCCCCACCTCACCGCAGGCCCACCTCACCGCAGCCCCACCTCACCGCAGGCCCACCTCACCGCAGGCCCATCTCATACGAGCCACTCATTGCGGCCCCACTCATTGCGGCCCACCTCATCCAGGCCCACCCCCACGCTCAACATCGCTCCCGTGCACACCCCGCCCTCACGGACAACCTCATTGCCTCGCGCACCCCCACCCCCACACGCACCTCACCCCCACGCCACACCCCAATACACGTCCATACGCACCCAAGTCACCGAAGGCCACTGCTCACCCCAATAGCCCCCACGTCTGACCCAGACGGTTCCTCACCCCCGAGGCTCTGCGGTTCTCGGCCGGCTGACCCGAACCCCAGAACTCCCCCGCCCTACCTCGCGCCCGAATCCGAAGGGTGCGCTCAGCTGTCCTAATGTTCCGGGCATGGTGGACGGTGCGTGGCGGAAGGTCGCGAAGGCGGCGGGGCTCCTGGACAGCAGTGGGGTGCCCGCGCCCACGATCTTTGCCCGGATGAGTGAACTGGCGGCTCGGACCGGGGCGATCAACCTCGGGCAGGGCTTTCCGGATTCGGACGGGCCGCAGGTGGTACTCGAGGCAGCGGTGGCGGCGATCCGGGGCGGAGTGAATCAGTACCCGCCGGGCCGGGGTATTGCGCCCTTGCGACAGGCGATCGCCGAGCACCAGCGGCACTGGTACGGCCTGGACGTGGATCCGGACACTGAGGTGCTGGTGACGGCGGGGGCGACCGAGGCGCTGACCGCGAGCATCATCGCCCTGACGGAGCCCGGGGACGAGGTGGTCGTGCTGGAGCCGATCTACGATTCGTACTCGGCCGCGATCGAAATGGCCGGCGCGGTGCGGCGAACCGTGACGCTGGACTGGCCGGAGTACCGCCTGAAGGCGGACAAGCTGGCCGCCGCGGTCACCGACCGGACCCGGCTCATCCTGCTGAACACCCCGCACAATCCGACCGGGCGGGTGCTGGACCGGGCCGAGTTGGAGGCGGTGGCGGCGGTGGCCCGCGAGCGCGACCTGATCGTGGTGGCGGACGAGGTGTATGAGCACCTGACCTTCACCGTCGGCGAGCAGCACCGGCACGTCCCGATCGCCACGCTTCCGGGGATGGCCGGGCGCACGGTGACGATCTCGTCGGCCGGCAAGACGTTCTCGGTGACCGGGTGGAAGATCGGCTGGCTGCACGCCCGACCGGACATTGTGGATGCGATCACGGCGGTGAAGCAGTTCCTCACCTACGTGAACGGCAGCCCGTTTCAGCCCGCCGTAGCTCAGGGCCTGGCGCTGCCGGACGACGAGATCCTGGCCATCGGCGCGGATCTGGGGCGGCGCAGCACGCTGCTCACGGAGGGGTTGGCCGCAGCCGGATTCGGTGTACGCCCCAGTGATGGAACCTATTTCGTGATTGCCGACGCAGCCCCGCTGGGATACACCGACGGCGCGGCGCTGTGCGACGACCTGCCCCGGCTGGCCGGTGTGGTGGCGGTGCCGGTGCAGGCATTCGCCAAGGATCCGTCGCAGCCGAGTTCGCTGGTGCGCTTCGCCTGCTGCAAGCGCCCCGAGGTGATCGAGGAGGCGGCCGGGCGACTCGCTCGGATGCGTCCCTGAACTGGGCGGGAACCACGGACCCGGGTCCGACGCGCGGTTGGGCCTGGCCGGGCCGCGCGCCGTTTCCGGGAGGGGCCGCCGGTCGCTGCCTGATCCGGGGCCGGCCGGTTCCCCGCGGGCCACTCCTGGTGCCCCTGAAACCAAGCTCACGGATGCGAACACCGGAGAAAGCCGTTGTTCGCCAGGTTCAACCACACCATCATCGCGGCCCGGGATCCGAAGTTCTCGGCCGAGCTCTACCGCGCTCCGCCCGAAGCCGGTCCGGTCCCGTTCTAAGGGCCGCTCGTCAACCAGTTCGCCAGCCCACCGACCGAATTCGCCCCGGCGCACATCGCGTTCCTGCCAGAGAAGGACCAGTTCGGCCTCGCCAAGCAGCAGACCCGCGCCGAACAGATCGAGCGCTGGACCGACTCTCAACGGACCCGACCGGCCGAGACCAACACCGAGTGCGGTGGGCGCGACATCGGCCCCTCCGGCAATTACCTGGAGCTGATCATCCGGCTCTCTTGGTGACCGACTGGTGATCCGGTCGGCCCGAAGCAGTTCCGGTGAGGCCCGTTCCGGGCTGGCCGCCTCGTCCCCGAAAGGCCGACCCCAGCAGACCCCAGGCACCGACCCGACGACCTCTACCGTCGCATGACCGAGCTGGGCGTCACGATGATCCCGTCGATCCACGGTCCGCCGCGCCGGGGTGGGCCGGACGTGCTGCTGCGTCAGACCTCGTTCCGGGCGTTGGACGAGGCCCGGCCGATGCGGTTCGAACGTCACCACCAGCGTCACTAATTCATTTACCGCAACGCTTTTGGCCATCACGATACCCCTGGCTGCCCAAGGCCCGTGGGCACTGCCTCGGCCAAGGGCAGCAGCACGGCCGGACCGGGCTCGGCGCCGAGAAACTGCAACGGGTCGACGTAGGTTCCGTCGCGCCGAACGCCCCAGTGCAGACAGGTCCGCGGGAGGCAATGGCTACCGGGACCGCTTGCCAGCAAGTCACCGATTACTGTTCCAGCATTGACGGTTTGACCGCGCCGGACCTGGGCCCTCACCGGTTCGAAGCTGCTCACCAGTCCGTCGCCATGCTCGACGCTCACCACGGGGGTGCCCGCGACAACGCCGGCAAAGACGACCGTGCCCGGAAAAGGCGTCAGGACCGGCTGACCCGCCGTGCCCGCGAGATCAACCCCGCGATGACCGGGCGACCAGGGCTGGGGACCGACGAAGAATCCGCGCACCAGGGCCGGGCCCGGTCTGAGCGGCCAGAGCCAGCGCTGCACCGGCGACGCCTCCCGGCTCACCAGATGCCGAGGGGCGCCCGCAGATGCAGGGAGCGGTGAAAGACTCAGGACAGTAGTGAGAATCAGCAGTAGCGAGGTCACCCGTCCAGAGTGCCCCGAAACCACTCACCGGCGGCGGCCCGACGGCCAGGCTGTGGATAACCTGCCCGTCGTGCCTGCTTCGGAAGCGGATCTAGCTGACTTCGGAGAGCTTTCCGCGCAGTTGGAGCACGGCCTTGGTGTGCATCTGGCAGATCCGGGACTCGGTGACACCGAGCACCCGCCCGATCTCGGCCAGCGTGAGCCCCTCGTAGTAATAGAGCGTGACGACGATCTTCTCCCGCTCGGGCAGCTGATTGATCGCCCGCGAAAGCATGAACTTGGTCTCCTCGCTCTCGAACGCGGCGACCGGGTCCTCGGCCTTCGTGTCCTCAAGCGTGTCCACCAGGGAGAGTTTGTCCCCCTTCTCCCCACCCACGGTGAGAAGTTCGTCCAACGCGACCACATTCACGTAGGAGACCTGGGAGAAGACGGCGTGCAGCTCCTCCAGCGTCATCCCCAGGCGCTCGGCGACCTCGGGCTCGGTGGGCGTGCGGTGCAGCTCACCCTCCAGCGCGGCGTAGGCGCGCTCCACCTCGCGGGCCTTGTACCGGACCGAACGCGGGATCCAGTCGATCGCCCGCAGTTCGTCGATGATCGCCCCGCGGATCCGGGAGATCGCGTACGTCTCGAACTTGATCGCCCGCTCGATGTCGAACTTCTCGATCGCGTCGATCAGCCCGAAGATGCCGTAGGAGACCAGGTCCGCCTGCTCAATGTTCGGCGGCAGACCCACCCCGACCCGGCCGGCCACGTACTTCACCAGCGGTGAGTAGTGCAGGATCAGGCGTTCGCGGGTCGTCTGGTCGCCGGTGAGCTTGAACTTCTCCCATAGCGCCCGCAAGGCGGCTTCGTTGGCCGCGACGGCGTCCTCTGCGGTCACGTCGACGAGAGCGTCGCTGTCGGCAGTCACCCGGGTCCCTCCCTGCTCAGCGCCTAGTCATCCGGTCAGGCAGCTTCGTCGTGCTCAGGCCCTGGGGTGGGCCTGACGGTAGCTGGCGCGCAGCCGGTCCACGGACACATGCGTGTAGAGCTGCGTAGTCGTGAGCGTAGCGTGACCGAGCAGTTCCTGTACGCTACGAAGGTCCGCGCCGCCGTCGAGAAGATGAGTCGCCGCACTGTGCCGTAACCCGTGCGGCCCAAGCGAGGGCGCGTCATTCACCCGTTCGAGGGCCTGATGCACCACCTGCCGGACTTGCCGCTGGTTGACCCGGCCTCCCCGCTTTCCGAGAAATGCCGCCGGCCCGCTGTTTTCGCTGGTCAGAGCCGGTCTTGCGTGATCCAGCCAGGCCCCGAGCGCTGCCGCCGCGGGAACCCCGTACGGGACCACCCGTTCCTTCCCGCCCTTCCCCAGAACCCGGATCGTCCGCCGTTCACGGTCGATGTCGTCGACGTCCAGCGAGCAAAGTTCACCCACTCGGACGCCGGTCGCGTAAAGCAGCTCCAGCAGGGCGAGGTCGCGGACGAGCATCGGATCGCCGGGACCAACCTTGAGCCCTTCGGCGGCACTTTCCGGCACACCGTTCTCCACCACCGCGGCCGCCTCGGCCAAAGCACCGCGCGCCTGATCCTGACGAAGCACCCCCGGCAGCCGCTGTCCGCGCTTGGGAGCCTGCAGCCGAGCACCCGGATCGACCGGCAGGCGCCCGGTGCGGAAGAGCCAGCGGCTCAGGGCCCGGGCGCTCGCGGCCCGGCGGGCCAGGCTGGCGCGGGCTTGGCCACTCGTGGACATCGCGGCCAGCCAGGAACGGAGAACGGCGAGCGTGAGCAACTCCTCGAGTCCGGTCTCGGCGGCGGACGCGGCCCGGGCGTGTCGGAGGAGCTCAGTGGCATCACCGGAGTAAGCCCTGACCGTGTGCTCGGAAAGGTTGCGTTCGGCGGCGAGATGCCGGGCGAACTCCTCGACCAGCAGCTGGTCGGGGAGATCCAGGGATCGGGGATCGACGGGGTCGGGCATTCGGCCGGGGGGCTGATCGGGCATCTGCCCACCGTCTCCTCTTCCCCGGTGAGCCTCAAGCAGCCGGGCGGCGTGCCGGGCCGGAAGGTTGCCCAGCCCGTTCGGCGAGTGCAACACATCGGGCAGCCGGGCTGACCGGTGTGCATGGGAACAGGGCCTATTCTGCCGCGGTGAACCGATCGGCCCAGACCCCTGACTCCGCCCCGACCACCGAGCAGCGCCTGATCCGGATCGGCACGCGTTCCTCGCCGATGGCCCTGGCCCAGGTGGAGCGCGTGCGGGCCGAGCTGACCGCGCTGGTCCCCGGCCTGCAGGTCGAGGTCGTGCCGGTGACGACCAGCGGGGACCGATGGCCGGGCGCGCTGTCCGCGCTCGGCGGTAAGGGCGCGTTCACCAAGGAGGTCGACCAGCTGCTGGTGTCCGGCGAGGTCGACCTGGCGGTGCACTGCATGAAGGACGTCCCCGGGGATCGCCCGGTCCCGGCCGGCACCACGTTCGCCTGCTATCTCGAACGGGACGACGTCCGCGACGCCCTGATCCACCCCGGTGGCCTGACGCTGGACGAGCTGCCCGGCGGAACCCGGATCGGTACCTCGGCCGTGCGTCGGATCGCCCAGCTGGCCCGGCGTTATCCGCACCTGGTCACCGTGCCGATCCGCGGGAATGTGAACAGCCGCCTGGCCAAGCTGCAGGCCGGGCACGCCGACGCGCTGCTGGTGGCGTACTCCGGGCTGGAGCGGATCGGCGAGACCGCCCGCGCCACCCAGATCCTCGATGTAGAGGCGATGTGCCCCCCGATCGGCGCCGGGGTGCTCGGGCTGCAGTGCCGGGAGGACGACGAGCCCACCATCGAACTGGTCAACCGGCTGGGCAGTCCGGAGACCTGGCGACAGATCACCGCGGAGCGGATGATGCTGCACGTGCTCCAGGGGCACTGCAACAGCCCGATCGCCGGTCTCGCCTCCTCCCAGCCCGACGGCCGGCTCACCCTGCGGGCGACCGTGTTCTCCCTCGACGGCAAGACCTCGATCGAGGCCGAGGAGACCGGCAGCGCCTCGGACCCGGTCCTGCTCGGAACCTCCGTCGCCATCACCCTGCTACGGCAGGGCGCCCGGGAGCTGATCGAGGCCTCGGCCGACCAGGTCTGAAGCCCTGCTTTCAGGGCTGTTCCGCAGCGCCCAGCAGAATCGGCAATCGGTGGGCCGATCAGCGGCCCGCTCATGACGGCCCGGCGCCCCGGGTCCGGCGGGCCGCCCCTCCCTTCCGCCAGAGCCCCGCTTCCCGCTCGACCAGATCCCGGAGCTCGAGCCGGGCCAGCGAGGCCGTGGCCGCCGTCTCATCCAGCCCGACGGCAGCGCACAGGGTGGACATGGAAACGGCTTTGCGAACCGGAAGGGCATCGAAGACCTGCAGGTCGCGCGGCTCCAAACCGTCGTACTCAGTCTTCGGCACCGCCTCCTCCTCAGCCATGAAAGCTCCGATCGGTCCGGCCAGTTCGCAGAGCTCCGCGGCCGAGGTGATGCACACGGCCCCGCTCCGGAGCAGCCGATGGGTTCCGTACGAGGTGGGCGAAGTGATCGGCCCCGGGACCGCACCGACCGGAAGACTCAACCGGTCGGCCCAGTTGGCCGTCCCCATGCTGCCCGAGCGACTGCCCGCCTCGACCACGCAGGTGGCCTGCCCCAGGGCCGCGATGATCCGGTTTCGGCGGATGAACCGCCAGCGGGTGGGCGGCGTCCCGGCCGGAACCTCGCTGACCAAAGCCCCGAACCGGCTGATCTCCCGGATCAGCAGATCGTTGCTCGGCGGATAGGCCCGATCGAGCCCACCCGCGAGCACGGCTATGGTCGGCCCGCCGACCGCGAGCGACCCCCGATGCGCGGCCGCGTCGATCCCCAGCGCCGCACCCGAGACCACCGTGATGCCCTGATCCGCGCAACCCACGGCGAGCTCCGTGGCCACATGCTCGCCATAGCTGGTGGCCGCCCGGGCTCCGACAATCGACACTGCGCTGGCGCAAGCCTGATTCAGAGCCAACGGTCCCCGGACGTAGAGGCAGAACGGCATCCCGTGCTGTAGCCGGTCCAGCCCCTCCGGCCATTCGGGATCGGACGGGATCAGCAAACGACCGCCGAGTGCGCCCGCATTCTGCAGATCCTGCGCGGGATTCAGACCAGCCAGCCGCGGCGCGTACTTCTCCCCCTTGCCGCCCACCCGGACCTCCGCAAGCGCCGCCACCGGTCCCAGGCGAGCCACCAACTCCCCCGCCCGCTCGTCACCCGGCTCGGCCAGACGGCTCCAAGCCACGCGGGCCAACCGTTCCGGAGTCGGAGGATCACTCGACCAACCCGCCCCGCTGCCGCAGCCCCGCCCACCCGAACCACCTTCGCCGCCCCTTTCAGCGGCATCGCGTCTACTGATTGCCACCAGAATTCCTACGCCACCGACATTTTCGACGACACCCCTACCCACACGCGCCTCGGCGTCGCCGTGGCCCACCGCGCCAACAGCACTGCCTTCACCGCTACCCGCCGCTCCGCCAATACCCGGAGCACCGCCCCCACCCTTATCCGCGCCGTCCGCGCCATCGAGACAGCTACCTTCATCTCCGCGAACGCCGCCCTCCCTTTCGCCACCGCCCCCGTCTTCCTCCTCAACGTCGCCTTTTCTAGGGCCGTCACCCAGCTCATAGGCGTCTCCGCGCCCAGCCCAACCGAGGCCACCGCCGACGTCCTCCGTAACGCTGCTATCGCCACCAGGACCGTCAGCGCCACCATCCGCTTCAGCGGCACCCACACCCGGCTCTGCTCTATCGAGGCCACCGTCGTCATCTCCCCCAAAAACGCCCTCGCCACGAAAACCCTCGGAGCCCGTCACCGCCGAAGCTTCCGCTCCCTCCGCCAAAGACCGCGAAGCTCCCCCTTCGATCTCCTCCCCCTCAGCCCACAGAAAGCCATTGCCCTCGAACAATTCCCCCGGAATCACACGACCACCTGCCCCCGGTGCCGCAGCGACAAAGCCCCCGCCACGTCATCCCGATCCGGCCGGACCCGCCCGGCCAGATCCGCGATGGTCCAGGAAACCCGGATCACCCGGTCATGCCCGCGAATCGACAACCGCCCGTGGTCCAGAGCCCGATCCACGTCCTGCGTCACAGCGGGCGGCAGCCGGAGCCGGGTTCGCAGGTAGCTCCCGGAGACCTCCCCGTTGCAGGTCCACGACGTGCCCTGCAGCCGTTCCTGGGCAACCGCACGCGCCTGCTTAACCCGCACGGCAACCGTCGCGGAGCTCTCGGCCCGTTCCTCGCCCGCCATGTCGGCCCGCGAGACCGGCGGAACGTCGACCTGGAGGTCGACCCGGTCGAGCAGGGGGCCGGACAGGCGGGACAGGTACCGGCGCCGGGCGTTCGGGGAGCAGACGCAGTTCAGGCCGTTGCCGACGGCGAATCCGCAGGGACAGGGATTGCTGGCCAGCACGAGCAGGAAGCGGGCCGGAAAGCGTGCGGTGCCGTTCGCCCGGTGGATGACCAGGTCGCCCTGCTCGAGCGGTTGGCGGAGGGAATCCAGGACCTGGGAGCCGAATTCGCCCGCCTCGTCGAGGAACAGGATGCCCCGGTGAGCCAGCGAGGCAGCGCCCGGATGGGGTAGCCCGCTCCCACCGCCGACCATTGAGACGACCGTGCAGGTGTGGTGCGGATTCTGGAACGGCGGTCGGCGGATCAGGCCGGTGGCCGGGTCGAGCGTGCCCGCCACCGAGTGCAGCGCCGTTACTTCCACCGCCTCCTCGTCGTCGAGATCCGGCAGCAGCCCGGGCAACCGGGAGGCCAGCAGCGTCTTGCCCGTGCCGGGCGGACCCATCAGCAAGAGGTGATGCCCGCCGGCCGCGGCTACTTCCAGAGCGCGACGCGCCTCCTTCTGGCCGATCACATCGGCCAGATCGGGCTGTGGACCGGGCAGCGCCGCCAATCGGGGGGCCACCACGTGCGGCGAGCCGACCAGCAGGTCACCCGGTCCGGCCGAAGCAGGCCGGACGAGACCCGGCGAGACCCGTCCGTCCGCCGATACGGCCAGCAGAGAAGCCTGTTCCAGCTCGGCCCAGTGCCGCCCGGGCTCACCGCCGTGGAGCCGGATCAGATCGGCCAGAGTCTCCATCGGGTACACCGTGGCCCCCGGCACCAGCCGCGCCTCGGCCTCGTTGGCCAGGGGGACGACCACATCGGGGCGCCCGCTGCGGACCGCGGCGAGGGTGGCGGGCAGCACCCCGCGCACCGGGCGCACCCGGCCGTTCAGCCCGAGCTCGCCCATGTGCACGTACTTCTGCACGGCCGGCCCGGCCAGCACGCCCTGGGCGGTGAGCAGGGCGACCGCGATGGCCAGGTCGAATCCGCTGCCGGCCTTGGGCAGGGCGGCCGGGGACAGGTTCACCGTGATCCGCCGCTGCAGCAGCGGGTGCCCGGAATTCGCGCAGGCGGCGCGCACCCGGTCGCGGGACTCGGTCAGCGACGCGTCGGGCAGCCCCACCAGGGTGAAAGCCGGTAACCCGAGGGCAATGTCCGCCTCGACGTCGATCACGTGCCCGGTCATGCCGACGATCGCGACGGACAGGGCCCGCCCGAGCGTCACTCAGAACACCCCCTTGAGGTGCACCATGCGGGCCGGGCCGGTCTCCGGGCAGACGATGCCCACCACGTCGATGCGCACATCGGCGAAGAACCGGTCCTGCGTGGCGAGCCAGGCCCCGGTCAGGCGCCGCAACCGGCGGGCCTTGACCGCTGTCACCGCCTCCAGCGGGTCGCCCGCCGTGATCGACTGCCGGGTCTTGACCTCGCACACCACGAGGCACTGCCCCTCCAGCGCGACCAGGTCGAGCTCACCGAGCCGGCAGCGCCAGTTCCGCGCCAGGATCCGGCAGCCCGTGGCCTCCAGGTGCGCGGCCGCAAGATCTTCCCCGTACCGGCCGAGTTCGGCCCTCTCCAGCGGCATCCCCACCACCTCCGAGACGAGATCCTGCGCGCCTCAGCGGGTTCGGCGCCGGATTCGGGAGGGGGTTGTGGATAAACCGGTGGTCCTGCCTACCTGTGGACAACCACGGGGAGGATCAGGGGCGCATCGAGGTACCGCAGTCGGAGCAGAAGGCCGCGCCGGGGGCGTTGCGGGTGGACTCGCAGCCGGGGCAGGCCTGGCGCTGCTGGAACACCTGACCGCAGGAGGAGCAGAACTTGCCGCCGTCCACCTTGGCCGAGCAGTGCGGGCAGGTCACTGTGGTGCGGGTGCTGACATCCAGGTTCTGGTTCCAGTCCACTTCCCGGGCCTGGTCGTACATCTGCTGGACCTGGGCCTGGGACTGCGCGCGGGACAGTTCCTCGTGGACGAACGGCGAGCAGCGGGCGCACTGCCCGATCTGCTCGTTCCAGCACACCTCGTGGCACACCCAGTCGCTGCAGCCCCGGCACTGACGGAACTCGTCGCGGACGGTCTCGACCGCCTCGTTCATCGCCTTGTCCTTGGCGGCCGAGTTCGTGCCCCGGTCCCAGTAGTCGGCCAGGCTGCCGAGCTTGTACGCGTTGCCGCCGAAGAAGTTGCCGACCGTGCGCAGGACGTTCTGCGCGATCTCCGCCTTGTCCCGCACGAACGGGGACCGGTGACCGTTACCGCACCGCTCGCAGTAGAACTCGAACTGGTAACCGTCGTTGTTCGAGAGGTCGCGAACGTTGTCGGTGAATGCGTAGGGCTGAGCCACGCCGGTCACTCTAACCGCCGTTGGCCTGCGGGAATAGGCCTTCTGAAAGGTTTTGCGGCATCGGTGCCGGATGCGTTGACCCCCGCATGCATCCGAAGATCGATCCCGGTCCACCCTGGGGATGATTCCGCCGAATCGGGCGCCGGACGGGCCACTTCTGTCGGAGGGCGCCACTACAGTCGGCCGGGTCATGATGATCTCGGTCGAGAACCTCACCAAACGCTACGGCGCCGTCACCGCGCTCGACGGGCTGACCTTCGCCATCGAGCCGGGCGTGGTCGGGCTGGTCGGCGCCAACGGCGCGGGCAAGTCCACGATGATCAAGATCCTGCTCGGGCTGCTCCCGGTCACCACCGGAACCGCCCAGGTGCTCGGTCTCGACGTCGCCACCGACGGTCCCACCATCCGGCAGCGGGTCGGCTACATGCCCGAGCACGACTGCCTTCCGGCCGACATGTCGGCCACCGAGTTCGTGCTGCACATGGCCCGGATGTCCGGGCTGCCGCTGACCGCGGCGCGCGAGCGCACGGCGGACACGCTGCGCCACGTCGGGCTCTACGAGGAGCGCTACCGCTCCATGGGCGGCTACTCGACCGGGATGAAGCAGCGGGTCAAGCTGGCCCAGGCGCTGGTCCACGATCCCGGCCTGCTGCTGCTGGACGAGCCGACCAACGGCCTCGACCCGGCCGGGCGCGACCAGATGCTCGGGCTGATGCGCCGGATCGGCACCGAGTTCGGCATCCCGATGCTGGTCACCTCGCACCTGCTCGGTGAGCTCGAGCAGATCTGCGATCACATCGTGGTGGTGGACGGCGGGCGTCTGCTGCGCTCCACCAGCACCGCGGAGGTCACCACGGCCAGCCGGGTGCTGGCCCTCGAAGTGGACGAGCGGACGGACGAGGTGGGCCGGGCCCTGCAGGCGGCCGGGCTCTCGGTGCATCCGGCCGGGCGGCAGATCGAGGTGGAGCTGGTCGACGACTCCACCTACGACATCGTTCTGGACACCGTGGTGCAGCTGGGCGTGGGTCTGCACCGGCTGGAGCGGCGCCGGCACCGGATGGCCGAGATCTTCCGCGCCGATCCCACGCTCGAGAACGTCAACCAAGGGGGCGGCGATGAGCACCAGTGACTCCGGGTCGGGCGCCGGTGTCATCCACGACATCGGGTTCCGGCACTACGAAGGGCCCCGGCTCGGCCGGGGCTACCTGATCCGCTCGCTGCTGATCGAGAGCCTGCGCGGGTGTTACGGTCTCGGCCGTTCCACCCGGTCCAAGATCATGCCGTTCCTGCTGCTGGCCGTCATGGTCGCGCCCGCCGTCATCGTCGCGGTGGTGGCCGGGGTGACCAATCTGAAGCGCCTGCCGATCGACGCGGTCGAGTACATGTTCGCGCTGGAGCCGGCCATCGCCATCTACCTGGCCGCCCAGTCCCCGGCCACGGTCTCGCGGGACCTGCGGTTCCGGACCATGCCGCTCTACCTGTCCCGGCCGCTGACCCGCAACGACTACGTGCTGGCCAAGTACGGCGCGATGAGCTCGGCCCTGTTCATCCTGATCGCCCTTCCGCAGACCGTCCTGTTCGTCGGGGCGCTGCTGGCCAAGATGTCGTTCTGGCCGAACGCGAAGGACTGGGCGGCCGGGCTGCTCGGCGCCGTGCTGCTGTCGCTGGTCCTGGCCGGGGTGGGGCTCCTGATCGCCTCGATCACCCCCCGGCGGGGCTTCGGGGTGGCCGCGGTGATCACCGTGCTGCTGCTCCTGTCCCTGGTCAGTGGCGTGCTGTCCGGCCTGGCAGACGCGAACGACCACCCCGACCTCTCCGGCTACTTCGCCATGCTGAGCCCGGTCGCACTGGTCCAAGGCGTCCTCTACTGGCTGGTGAACACCACCAGTTCCTATCCCCAGCCCCCGCCCGGCACCACCGGCGGCCTGGTCTTCACCGCCGTGATGCTCGTGGTGATCGTCGGCTGCTACGCCCTCCTGCTCGCCCGCTACCGGAAGGTGTCGGCCTCATGACCGGCCCCGTGCTGCTGAAGCTCGAGCAGGTGAGCCGCTGGTTCGGCAATGTCGTGGCGGTGAACGACGTCTCGATGACGATCGGGCCCGGGGTGACCGGTCTGCTCGGCCCGAACGGGGCCGGCAAGTCCACCCTGATCCACCTGATGAGCGGCTTCCTGCCGCCCTCCTCGGGCACGGTCACGGTGGACGGCGAACCCACCTGGCACAACGAGAACATCTACCACCGCATCGGTCTGGTGCCGGAGCGCGAGGCGATGTACGACGGGGTCTCCGGCTGGAACTTCGTCCTGGCCAACGCCAAGCTGCACCGGCTGCCCGATCCGGAGGCCGCGGCCCGCCGGGCGATCGAGACCGTCGACCTGAAGAGCGCGGCCGAGCGCGACGTCGGCACCTACTCCAAGGGCATGAAGCAGCGGATCAAGATGGCCACCGCCCTGGTCCACGATCCGGACGTGCTGCTGCTGGACGAGCCGTTCAACGGCATGGACCCGCGTCAGCGCCTGCAGCTGATGGACCTGATGACCGAGCTCGGTAACACCGGCCGGGTGGTGCTGTTCAGCTCGCACATCCTGGAGGAGGTCGAGCAGATCGCGGCCGGGATCGAGGTGATGGTGGCCGGGCGGCACGCGGCCTCCGGCGACTTCCGCGAGATCCGCCGGCTGATGACCGAACGACCGCACCAGTACACGATCCGTTCCAGCGACGACCGGGCCCTGGCCTCCGCGCTGATCGCCGACGGTTCCACCGCCGGCGTCGAGCTCGGGCTGAAGGCCGGGTCGTCGGTCCTGAACGTCCAGGCCACCGACTACAGCCGGTTCGCCCACCAGCTACCGGTCTTCGCCCGGGAAAGAGGGATTCGCCTGTACGAGGTCAGCCCCGCCGACGAGTCCCTCGAAAAAGTGTTCTCCTACCTGGTGAATCGATGAACGCCACCGTTGCCGGGCTCACCTGGCACAGCCTGGTCGGCCGCCGCCGCGCCGTCCTGCTGATCGTGCTCCCGGTCGTCCTGCTCGTCCTGGCCGTCGTGGTCCGACTGGTCAGCGGCCGCTCCAGCGACAGCGCGGTCGACCTGCTCGGCTCGTTCTCGCTCGGCTTCCTGATCCCACTGCTCTGCCTGATCGCCGGCACCGGCGCAATCGGCCCGGAGATCGACGACGGCTCGATCGTCTACCTGCTGGCGAAACCGCTGAACCGGTACGTGATCGCGGTCAGCAAGTGGATCGTCGCGCTCGGCGTGATCGTGCTCTTCGGGGTCCTGCCCACCCTGGTCGCCGGATTCATCCTGGCCGGCCCGGACGACAACGTGGCGTCCGGCTACGCGACCGGGGCACTGCTCGCCGGGGTCGCCTACGCCACGGTCTTCCTGATGCTGGCCGTGATCACCCGCAACGCGGTGGTGATCGGCCTGCTCTACGCCCTGGTCTGGGAGGCGGCGATCGGCGGGTACGTGCCCGGGGCGCAGACCCTGAGCATCCAGCAGTGGGCCCTGGCGATCACCGAGAAGATGCTCGGCGACCAGGCGCAGTCGCTCGGCGTCGAGTCCGCGGTCGGGTTCGGCACCGGCATCACCCTGCTCGCGATCGTCACCGGGGGCGGCCTGGCGTACACCGGCTACCGCCTGCGCAGCATCCGGATCAGCGGCGACGAGTAAGCAGCAGCGACGAGTAGGCAGCGGTGCGGCGGCCGGAAGGCCGCCGCACCGTCACCAGCCCGGAAGATCCGAGGGTCAGGGCAGGAAGTACGTCGGGTTCGGGATCTTGAAGCCCCGGTCGGCCGAGCCACCCTTGAGATCGCTGTACTGGTCACCGAAGTTGGCCACGATGTCGTAACCGAGCGACTCGATGTGCGCCCGGGTGGCCGACTTGTAGTGGACCGTGGTGCAGGCGCCGCCGGTGTCCCCGGAGCAGGCCTGCTTCAGATAGGCCGGGTAGTCGGCGAGCGCGGGCTTGGTGAACAGCCCGTCCTCACCGTTGCTCAGGGTGGTGGGCTGCGGGTAACCGGCGTCCACGCCCACCCCGTCGGTGGTCAGGTTGCCCAGGGTGGCGGCCTCCTGAGCAGCGCCGCGGCCGGTCAGGAAGAAGACCGCGTACCCCTCCTGCTGGGCCTTGCGGACCAGGTCGACCATGCCGAAGACCGGTGCGAACTTCTGCCCGAGCACGTAGTCGGCGTTGCTGGCCGGGTTGTAGGCGAAGTTGCTGGCGATCTCGTAGTTGTAGGTCAGCAGCGAGGTGTCGTCGACGTCGAGCAGGATCGCCTTGGTCTTCTTGCCCTTCTTGGCGTGCCCCTTCAGGTAGCTCGCCGCGGCCGACTCGACCTTGGCCACCTCCTTGGCGTAGTTGCTACCGGCCGAGGCCGTGCCGGTGCCGAGGGGGTCGCCGTAATAGTTCTTGATCTGCTGACGCAGCACGTCGATGTTGGTGAACTGCTTCTCCGACTTCGGCGTGATCGTGGTGATCGCCGGCTTCGGGTCGTCGGCCACCGCGGCGACCGCGGTTCCTCCGGCGGCAACCCCCAGGGCCAGCAGACCGGCCGACAACAGCATCCCGGTACGGGTGACTCGCATCAGTTCCTCCAGACAGACAGCAATCCGAAAGGAGGAACTTAGCCCGTTCATATTTCCGTAAGGCCCCGTTCATTCAGGAGGCCGCGCCGAAACCGCCGTTCTTGGGCAGCTGCAGATCGTTCGGGGTCAGCTCCTCCACGTTCACGTCCTTGAACGTGACCACCTTGACCGCCTTGACGAACCGGGCCGGACGGTACACGTCCCACACCCAGGCGTCGCTCATCGAGACCTCGAAGTAGACCTCGCCGTCGGCCGACCGCACCTGCAGATCCACCTGGTTGGCCAGGTAGAACCGGCGTTCCGTCTCCACCACGTAGCTGAAGAGACCGACCACGTCGCGGTACTCGCGATAGAGCTGGAGCTCCATCTCGGTCTCGTAGTTCTCCAGATCCTCGGCGCTCATCCCGCCTCCCCCCGGACCCGGACCGGCCGGTTGAGGACCGCCCGCGATCTGGAGGCCTGCCGTCGCTCGTTCATACCTGCCGCTTGCTCCTGTGTGCCGCTGGTCGGGACCGTCACGCGCTGCCAGGACATGCTTACCACCTGCCCGCGCCGGGCCCCGCTTCGGTCCCATGATGTCGCAGAACCGGTCGCCCGGGGACCGACAAGCGGACTCAGCCCAGGTGCGTCCCCAATTCGACCCCACCCCACGCCAGCAGCAGCCCACCGAGCACCGAAACCACCACGTACCCCGTCGCCACGCTGAACCGGCCCTGCCGGGCCAGCTGAACCGTCTCGAAACTGAACGTGCTGTAGGTGGTGAACGCCCCGCACCACCCCGTCCCGCCGGCCGCCAGCGCCGCGCTACCGATAGCGCCGCTAGCGCCCAAACCCATCAGCAACCCCAGCACCGCCGAACCGAGCAGGTTGATCACCAGCGTCCCCAAAGGCAATCCGCTCTGGTGTCGCGACTGCACCCACCGGTCCAACAGATACCGGCAGGGCGCCCCGACCGCCGCCCCCAGCGCGACCATCAGCGGGATCACGAGGAGAACCTGGCAACCAGCGTCTGCCCGAGCAGCACAGCCAGCAACGCACCGGTCAGAGTCAGGGCCACGTAGCCGACCGCGGCCAAAGGACGATCGGCGTCGATCAGGTGGTATGTGTCCGTGCTGTAGGTGGAAAAGGTGGTGAACCCACCGAGGATTCCTACCCCGAAGAAGGGGCGGATCAGCGGATGGGGGTTCTGCCTGAGCGCCAGCAGACCCATGAGCACGCCCATGAGCAGGCCGCCCAGCACGTTGATCAGCAGGATCGCCCACGGCACGCCCCCGGGCGAAGCCGGGATCAGCCGGGTAAGGCCATACCTAGCCTCCGCCCCGATGACCCCGCCGACTGCGATGGCCACCAGTACGCGGGAATTCACGAGAAGAGCGTCAGTTCTTCGTGGTCGTACCCCACCGCACGAACATGCTCCGGCGGTGCCGGCTCCGACCGCGTAACAACCTCAACGGCGTCCTCGACCTCAACGGCGTTCTCGACGTCCACGGTTTCCTCGACGTCGACGGTTTCCTCGACCTCCAGGACTTCCTCGGAGGGAGTTTCCAGCCCGTCCAGATCCAGCGTCTCGCCGAACACCCCGTCCGACCCCGGAATGTTCCAGGAGACCCGGTGCAACCGACTGGGCCCCAGGCGGCGCAGAGCGGCCAGGTGATCCGGTGCGGAGTAGCCCTTGTTCAGCTCCCAGCCGTACCCCGGGTACTCCGAGGCGAAGTCCACCATCAGACCGTCCCGCTCGACCTTGGCCAGCACGCTCGCCGCCGCCACCGCCGCACACCGCAGGTCGGCCTTCACCTGCGTCACCACCCGGGAAGGCACGATCGCTCCCAGAGGCCGCCCGTCGATGAAGCTCAGCGGATGCCCGACCGCGACCGGCGTTTCCTCGAAGTCGAACAGCGAGGTGCCCTGCGGCTCCTCCTCGACCGGATCGGCGGGCACGCTCAGCCAGTCGTGCGACCCGTCCAGCAGCCCGCAGTCAGGGCGGATCTCGAGGGTGGCGAAGGCCCGCGCCGCGGCCAGGCGCAGCGCGGCGATGATCCCGATCTCGTCGATCTCGTCCGACGAGGCGTGTCCGACCGCGCTCATCGGGGCCCAGCGAAGCACCCTCGGCACCAGCTTCTCCCGGGCGGCCGGGGTCAGCAGCTTCGAGTCCCGGACCCCGGTGGGCGCCGACCTGGTCTCCAGGTCGACCACCACCACGCCGACCGTCACCGGGCCGGCCAGGGCGCCCCGGCCGACCTCGTCGATCCCGGCGACGAAGCGATGCCCCTCGCGCAGCAGCTTGCGCTCCTCCCGGAGCGTGGGCGGCTGGGCCGAGAGCTTCTTCAGCAGAGCCCGCTTGGCCGCGGCCTTACGGGCCTTGGCCCGCTGAGCGGCCTCCTGCTGAGCCAGCGCCTTCTTCGTCAAAGGCCGGGAACCAGGCGCCGGGGTCATCGCGCACTCACCACCTGAAGCCTCAGAAGCCGGAACCATTCGGACTGCCTGACGCTACCGGACTCGGGACGGATGTCAGCGCGAAGGGGGAGAAGTTGCGCGTGTTTCCGATGTCACGGTCGTGAAAGGCGGGGCTTCGATTAGGGCGGAGCGATGTTCGAGAACACCGACGAGGGATTGGTCAGCACGCTCATCCGGCCCAGCGGCCAGACCCGGGCGAAGGCCACCCCGACGACGTTCCCGACCGGCACCGTGCCGTCGTAGAGATCCCGGTGGTACCGCGAGTCGGCCGAGTCGCCCCGGTTGTCGCCCATCACCCACAGGTGACCGGCCGGCACCGTGACCTTGAAGGCGTCCTCACTGGGGGCACTTCCGGGTTTGATGTAGGGCTCGGTGATCGCGGTGCCGTTGACCGTGATCCGGCCCTGCTTGTCGCAGCACACCACCTTGTCCCCGGGCAGCCCGATGAGCCGCTTGATCAGGTGGTTGTCGGCGTCGCTGGGCATCAGGCCGACGAACATGAGTGCACTGTGGATGCGTTCCGCGGCCGGGCTGGAGGCCTTCTTGGCCGGGGCCGCGGGCAGCCAGCCCCCCGGGTCCTCGAACACCACGATGTCGCCCCGGTGCAGGTTGAGCGGGCCCGGGGTGAGTTTGCTGACCAGCACCCGGTCGCCGACCTGGAGCGTGTCCTCCATCGAGGAGGACGGGATGAAGAACGCCTGCATCAGGTAGGTCTTGATGATCAGCGACAGCCCCAGCGCGATCGCCAGGACCAGGAACACCTCGCGGACCAGGAACCCGGTGGCCTGGAGGGCGGTCAGCGGCGGGTCGTCCGGCTTGGGGCGGTGGGCGAGCGGGCGGAACTTGCTCGGCGGCTTGCGCTGGCGGGGCGGTTTACCGGCCCGGACCCGCTCGGCGTCCAGAGCCTCACGGCGCGAGACGCCCCGCGGGCGGGCCGTCGGCGTGCGACGGGCCCGGTGCCAGGCGTCCTCTCCCTCGTCCGGCTCCTCCGGCTCGTAGGAACGTCGTGTGCTCACGCCCGACGTCATGGCGCCGGGACGCCGGCGAACGTCGAAGAGGGATTACGCAGCAGGGTGAAACGGCTCAGCGGCCAGACGTTCACGAAGGCGCGGCCGACGATGTTCGACTCCGGCACCATCCCGTTGTTCAGGTCGGGGTGATAGCGGGAGTCCTGGGACACAGAACGATGATCCCCCAGAACCCAGACATGGCCCGCCGGAACGGTCACCGAGAATGTCTTGTCGCTCGGCTCGTCGCCCGGGTACAGGTACGGCTCGTCGATCCCGACGCCGTTCACCGTGACCCGGCCCTGGTCGTCGCAGCAGGCCACCTTGTCCCCGGGGAGACCGATGACCCGCTTGATCAGGTGGTCGTCGGAGTTGCTGGGCACCAGGCCGACGAAGCTGAGCACCTTGTGCAGATCGCTGGACGGCGTCACCTCGTCGTCCCCGAGCCAGCCGCCCGGGTCCTTGAACACCACGATGTCGCCGCGGTGCAGGTCGAACGGGCCCGGCGTGAGCTTGCTGACCAGCACCCGGTCGCCGGTCAGCAGGGTGTTCTCCATCGACGGGGACGGGATGAAGAACGCCTGGACCAGGAAGGTCTTGATCAGCAGGGAGAGCCCGAGGGCAATCACCAGGACCAGCACCAGCTCGCGGACCAGCCCGAACAGCGCGGCCACCGGCCCCGGAGAGGGTTTCTCCGGCTCGTCGACCTTCGTGTCCTCGACCTCCGGCTCCGCAGATCCGGCCGGTCCGGCCGGTCCCGTTGCTCCGGCCTCACCGTTCGCCGCGTTCCACGGATCAGGAGGTGTCACCTGATGGTCCTCCCGCCGGTAATGGTCAGCATCGTCCTCACGCGGATCTCTCACTGCCCGGACCCGTCGCCGAGTCCACCGATCCGCGACATCGGCCAGTAAATACCCACAACCTTGCCGACCACCTGATCGGTGGGCACCGTTCCGCCTCCGGGCTGGCCGAGATGGGCCCGGGAGTCGGCCGAGTCGGAGCGGTGGTCGCCCATCACCCAGAGCCGGTCCGGCGGCACCTCGATGCTGAAGGCCACGTCACTGGGCGCATTACCGGCCGCCACGTACGGCTCGTCCAGCGCCGTCCCGTTCACGGTGATCCGGCCCTGTGAGTCGCAACACATTACTTTGTCGCCGGGCAGACCTATCACTCGCTTGACGTAGTCGTGCGATCCGACCGGCATGCTGAAGACGGCCGCAAGGGCGCGGCCGATCCCGGCGAGCACGGTGTCCGGGCCGTCGTCCTCCGGGTCGAACACCCCGGAACCGTTGAACACGATCACATCGCCGCGCTTTATATCGCCCGTGACGTAGGAGAGGCGGGAGACCAGCACCCGGTCGCCGACGTGGACGGTCGGCTCCATGGACCCCGAGGGCACCACGAACGACTGCACGATGAAGGCCCTGACCAGCGCGATCGTCACCGCGATCGCGATCAGGGCGACAGCCCCCCGACGCACGGGGCTCACCTGGGAACGATCAGGCATCGCCGGACGGGGCGACGTCGGCACGGTACGGCCGGTCAGCACCCGAACCCACCCCTTCTGCTCACCACCGGCCACGGTCCCGGCCCCCGAAGGAGCCCGGAGACCGGCCGGTTTCCAGTGGATCTGAAGTACCTCGCACGAACCGGTCCGATGGTTCACCGGGCTCCGGTCCGCCTGCGCCGATCCTCGCACGCGAACGCCCCGGACGCCGCTGAACCACGCTCGCGGCCCCCTGGGGAGAAGATTCACAGCTTCTCATCCCAACCTGTGCCACCCGGTACCTAGGGGACAAAAGCCGTCCGGCCCCGGCTCCCCATGGGAAGCCAGGGCCGGACTGGATGGTGCAGGCCGGATCAGCGCGCCGGAACGGCGTCCCGCTTCTCCTTGATCTTCGCGGCCTTACCGCGCAGCGAGCGCAGGTAGTAGAGCTTGGCGCGACGGACGTCACCGCGGGTGGCGACCTCGATCTTCTCGATGATCGGGGAGTGCACCGGGAAGGTGCGCTCGACGCCGACCCCGAAGCTCACCTTGCGGACCGTGAAGGTCTCGCGGATGCCGCCGCCGGAGCGACGGATGACGACGCCCTGGAACAGCTGGACGCGGGAGCGGTTGCCCTCGACGACCCGGACGTGGACCTTGAGGGTGTCGCCGGCCCGGAAGGCCGGGACGTCGGTCCGCAGCGAGGCGGCATCGATGTTGTCGAGTGCGTGCATAGTGGTATCGCTCTCTCGTGAATGCCACAGGTCACCCACGCAGATAGAAGGTTCTGCGGAACAGGATGGTGCCGGTGTTCGATCGGTTCCGCGCTCTCCCCCTGTGGCAGGGGCGCAGCCGACCAGCGGCACGAGGGTTCAGTCTGCCACAGGGGCGGTCACCGGCTGAAATCGGGAGCCCACCAGTTCCCACCCCTCCTCGGCCAGCACCGCGCGGTCCTTCTGGTTCAGATCCCCGGGATCGAGCACGCCGATCAGGTCGGGCCGGCGACGGGCGGTACGCCGTAGTCGCTCGTCCCGGCGCCAGCGCTCGATCTGCGCATGGTGCCCCGACATCAGCACCGCGGGCACGTCCCGGTCCTGCCAGGAGGCCGGTTTCGTGTAGACGGGGTACTCCAGCAGGCCGTCCTCGTGGCTCTCCTCGACCAGGCTCTCGGCGTTGCCGATCACCCCGGGGATCAGCCGGGCCACCGCCTCGACGATCGCCATCACCGCGACCTCGCCGCCGTTGAGCACGTAGTCGCCCAGGCTGACCGGCTGCACCCGCATCCGGGTGGCGGCGTGCTCGTAAACCCGCTCGTCGATGCCTTCATAACGCCCGCAGGCGAACGCCAGCCAGGGCTCGGCCGCCAGTTCGCGGGCCATCGCCTGGGTGAACGGGCGTCCGGAAGGGCTCGGGACCAGAAGGAGCGGGGAGGATGTTCGTGGCGGCTCCGTCGGGAAGCCCGCCTCCCGCGGTGGTTGCGTTTCAGCGGGAGGAGTCGGCGAGGGATCCGTCGGGTTCGCGGGCTCCTGAGGGGGTTTCACCGCAGACGGTGGGAACCCGGGTGCATCGGCGGCGGTCCCGGGCGCCGCCCGGCCCCGGTCCAGCAGCGCTTCGAGGGCCTCGGCCCAGGGTTCCGGCTTCATCACCATGCCCGCGCCCCCACCGGCCGGCGCGTCGTCCACCGTGCGGTGCCGGTCGTGGGTGAAGTCCCGCAGGTCGTGCACGGTGAGGTCGAGCAGGCCGGTACGCCGGGCCTTGCCGATCAGCGAGAGCTCGAGCGGGGCCAGGTATTCCGGGAAGATCGAGACGACGTCGATACGCACTAGTCGGGCAGGTCTTCCAGCAGGCCCGGGGGCGGGGTCAGGACGATGCGACCGCCCTTGACGTCCACCTCGGGAACGATCGCGGAGACGAACGGGACCAGCCGCTCCTCCCCCGCCAGGGTCCGGACCACCAGCAGGTCCTGGGCGCCCGGATGCTGCACCGAGGCGATCTCGCCGAGCTTCGCCCCGTCCGGCCCGACCGCGGTCAGCCCGACCAGCTCGTGGTCGTACCAGGCGTCCGGCTCGTCCGAGGCCTCCGGCAGCTCGACCTCGAGCACCGCGTTGCGCAGTGCCTCGGCCGAGGTCCGGTCGGTGATCTCGGCGAAGGTGAGCAGCAGGATGCCGTTGTTGTCGCGGACCCGGGTCAGGGTGAGCGCGGTCGCGGTGCCGGCCGCGGCCAGGGAACGGCGAAGGGAGCCGTCCTCCACGTGGAGGACGGCTCCCGAGACGAACCGCTGGTCCGGCGCATCGGTCCGGACCTCGATGCTCACCTCGCCCCGCAGACCATGGGCACGACCGACCCGGGCGACTACGAGACGCATGATTGAGCTTTTTCTCCTGGAACGAGGGTGCTGGTCAGCGGCCGCGGTCGACGTCGACGACGTCGACCCGGACCGGCTCACCGTTGCTGATGGCCTTGACCACGGTGCGCAGCGCGGTTGCGGTGCGACCCGAACGGCCGATCACCCGGCCGAGGTCCTCCGGGTGAACCCGGACCTCGAGCAGGGACCCGCGGCGGAGGGAGCGGTTGCGCACGACCACGTCGTCCGGGTGGGCGACGATGCCGCGCACCAGGTGCTCCAGCGCGTCGACGAGCACGTCAGGCCTCGGCCGGAGCCTCAGCGGGGGCCTCGGCCGGAGCCTCAGCCGCCTTCGCCTCGGCCTTGGCCTTCTTCTCTTCCTCGCGCTTGGTGCGCAGGGTCTTGGCCTCGTTCTCGTTCAGGCCCTTCGCCTCGGCGAAGCCCGAGCGGTCCTCGACCTTCTTCTCGGCGACCCGCAGGGTGCCCTCGGCGCCCGGCAGGCCCTTGTACTTCTGCCAGTCGCCGGTGACCTTGAGGAGGGCCAGGACCTGCTCGGTCGGCTGCGCGCCGACGCCGAGCCAGTACTGGGCGCGCTCGCTGTCCAGCTCGATCACCGACGGGTCGTAGGTGGGCTGGTACTTGCCGATCTCCTCGATCGCGCGACCGTCACGCTTGGTGCGCGAGTCGGCGACGACGATGCGGTAGTGCGGCGCGCGGATCTTGCCCATCCGCTTGAGACGGATCTTGACTGCCACTGAAGTGGACTCCTCGTATGCATGGATGTGGCCACACGTCACCGCCGGGTGGGGTTCCGGTGGATCGGATCGGCCTGGACTCGGCAACGCCTGCGGTGAGAGGGTCCGCACCGGCCGGGTTCAGCCGACCATTCTGCCAGATGTCACGGACCCTCGGAGCACGACCGCCCGGGGAGCCCCGAGAACCCGCAGATCCGTGCGGGGATCGGCGGCGTAGACCACCAGATCGGCGGGGGTTCCCTCGGCCAGCGCGGGCTTGTCGAGCCAGGACCGGGCCGACCAGCAGGCCGCGTCCAGCGCTGCGACCCGGGGCAGGCCGGCCGTGTGCAACTCGGCCACCTCGGAAGCGACCAGCCCGTGCGGAAGGCTGCCCCCGGCGTCCGTACCGCAGTACACCGGGACGCCCTCGTCAAAGGCCGCCTTCACCCGCTCGTACCTGCTTCTGTGCAGGTCAAGCATGTGCAGGTGGTAGGCCGGGAACTTCTCCAGGGCCTGCGCGGCGATCCTTGGGAAGGTCGCGATGTTGACCAGCGTCGGCACGATCGCCACCTGCTGCTTCGCGGCGCTGGTGAGCGCCTCCCCGGTCAGCCCGGTGGCGTGCTCGATACCGTCGATACCGGCTGCGAGCAGATCGGGCAGGCACTCCTCACCGAAGCAGTGCGCGGTGACCCGGGCGCCCTCGGCGTGCGCGGCGGCCATCCCCGCGGTCAGGGCGTCCAGCGGCCAGCAGGGTCCGAGGTCGCCGGTGGTCCGGTCGATCCAGTCCCCGACGATCTTCACCCAGCCGTCGCCGGCCCGGGCCTCGGCCGCCATCACCGCCGGGAGCTGCTCGGGCTCGATCTCGTGCGCGTAGTTGCGCAGGTAGCGGCGGGTGCGGGCGATGTGCCGCCCGGCCCGGACGATCACCGGGAGATCTGCGCGCTGGTCGATCCAGCGGGTGTCGCTCGGCGATCCCGCGTCGCGCAGCAGCAGCGCGCCCGCGTCCCGGTCGCTCAGCGCCTGCTTCTCGGCCGTGTCCGGGTCCACCGCTCCGTGCGCGTCCAGCCCGACGTGGGCGTGCGCGTCGACCAGGCCGGGCAGCACCCAGCCCTCGATCGTGGTCTCGTCCTGATCCGGGGCCGTCGGCCGCTCGAAGGTGATCCGGCCACCGACCACCCAGGCGCCCTCGCGCATCTCGTCCGGCCCGGTCAGCACCGGACCGGTCAGCCGCAGGACCCGCATCAGCTCCTCCTCACCGGTCGGCCCCGGTCCGCCCGGCCGACCACCGCCAGGTGCGTGAGCGGGCCATCCGGCGCCGGCCGGCCCGTCCCCGAGACCCGCAGCTCACCGGCGTCCCTCATTCGACCCCGACCGCCGAGGCCGGTTATCGCGACGGCGGCGGGCGATGGACGGGCTGGGCTCAGGTCAGCGCCCGAGGAACTTCTCGAAACCCGGGGGCAGTTCGAGGTTGGCCGGGTCGATCGCCGGCGGCTGACCGCCCACCCCGAAGGCCCCACCCGGCTGACCCGCCGAACCCGGCTTGTCGTTGCCGGCCAGCTGCTGGGCCCGCTTGGCCGGATTACCCGACTTCGCCTTGCCCTTACGCGGCGCCGTGTTCTTGCCCTTGCCCTTCTTGCCGCCGCCCAGGCCCGGCATCGGCGGCATCCCGGGCATGCCCGGCATCCCACCGCCCCGGCGCATGGCGCGCATCATCTTCTGCGCCTCGGTGAACCGCTCGATCAGCGTGTTCACGTCGCTGACCTGGGTGCCCGAGCCCTTGGCGACACGCAGCCGACGTGAGCCGTTGAGCACCCGGGGCTGCCGGCGCTCCAGCGGGGTCATCGACTTGATGATCGCCTCGACCCGGTCCATCTCGCGCTCGTCGAAGTTGTCGAGCTGCTCGCGCAGTTCGCCCATGCCCGGCAGCATGCCGAGCATCTTCTTCAGCGAGCCCATGTTCTTCAGGGCGGCCATCTGGGCCAGGAAGTCCTCGAGGGTGAAGTCCTCGTCGGCGGCCAGCTTGGCCGCCATCTTCTCGGCCTGGTCGGCGTCGAACGCCTTCTCGGCCTGCTCGATCAGGGTGAGGATGTCGCCCATGTCGAGGATGCGCGAGGCCATCCGGTCGGGGTGGAAGAGCTCGAACTCCTCCAGCTTCTCGCCGGTGGACGCGAACATCACCGGCTTGCCGGTGACCCCGACGACCGACAACGCCGCACCACCGCGGGCGTCACCGTCGAGCTTCGAGAGCACCACCGCGTCGAAGCCGACCCCGTCCATGAAGGCCATCGCGGTGGTCACCGCGTCCTGGCCGATCATCGCGTCGACGACGAAGAGCACCTCGTCGGGGTTGGTGGCGGCCTTGATGTCGGCGGCCTGCTGCATCAGCTCACCGTCGACACCGAGACGGCCGGCGGTGTCGATGATGACGATGTCGTGATGCTTGTCGCGGGCGTAGGCCACGCCGTCGCGGGCCACCTTGACCGGGTCGCCCTGGCTGGTGCCGGACACTCCCTGGCCCTCGGAGACCCCGCGCTCGGGGGCGAACACCGGCACCCCGGCGCGCTGCCCGACCACCTCGAGCTGGGTGACCGCGTTGGGCCGCTGCAGGTCGGAGGCCACCAGCAGCGGGGTGTGCCCCTGCTCGCGCAGCCACCGGCCGAGCTTGCCGGCCAGGGTCGTCTTACCCGCACCCTGCAGACCGGCGAGCATGATCACGGTCGGCGGGTTCTTCGCGAACCGCAGCCGCCGGGTCTCCCCGCCGAGGATGGTGACCAGCTCGTCGTTGACGATCTTCACGACCTGCTGGGCCGGGTTGAGCGCCTGCGAGACCTCGATGCCGACCGCCCGCTCGCGGACCCGCGAGGTGAACTGCCGGACCACGGGCACGGCGACGTCGGCGTCCAGCAGGGCGCGGCGGATCTCGCGGATCGTCGCATCGACGTCGGCCTCGGACAGCCGGCCCTTGCCGCGCAGCGACTTGAACGTGGCGGTCAGGCGGTCGGAAAGGGTGGCGAACACCCCACCAGCTTACTGCTCCGGACGAGGGAGAACGGCGGGACCGGACCGATGCTCGGGTCGGCCTCCTAAAGGGGCCACCCCATTCGGGTTCAGACCGGTTGCCCCGCCGTCGGCACCGATCCTGCGTCCACCAGCACCGAAACCGTCTCCGCGACCCGGGGCGGTGAGAGCCGTCCGCCACCGCGCTCGCAGACGTAAAGCACGTCCACGGCCTGCCCGGCATGAGTAGCGACATGCGCCGAGCGCAGATCCACCCCTACCCCGGCCAGCGCAGAACCAATGGCATGCATGAGGCCGGGCCGGTCGGCCGCCCGCACCTCAAGCACGGTCGCATCCTCCGAGGCACCCGGCAGGAGCACGACGCGGGGGCGGGCGGGGGCGCCGGAACGACTGCGGAAGCCGGCATCGCGGCGGATCAGGGGCTCCAGCACGCTCTGGTCGCCTTCGCTCAGCCGGCGCAGGTGCTGCTCCAGGAGTTCGGGCGGGGGCATGTCGCCGCGACTCTCCACCCACCAGGTGTCGACCGCGATGTCCAGGTCCCCCTCGGCCACGGTCCGCACCAGGGCAGACTTCACCGTGAGCCGGAAACTGGCGAGCACCCCGGCGATGTCGGCCAGCAGGCCGGACCGGTCCGGAGCGACCACGGTCACGGTGAACAGCTCGTCCATCGGCGTGACCGCAACCCGCGGACGTCCGTTCATCAGAACGGTGCGCACCAGTTCCACCTCGGCCTCGGCGATCGGCGCCGGACCGGGCGGGTCCTCCCCGCGCAGCGCCGTGGCCGCGCGGGCCATCAGGTCGTCGACCAGCCGGGACCGCCAGGCCGTCCAGGCCACCGGGCCGACCGCGGTGGCGTCGGCCTCGGTGAGCGCCCTGAGCAGGAGCAGGGTTTCCTGACGCTGCCCGACCGCCGCGACCAGCGTCTCGACCGTCCTCGGGTCGTCCGGGTCGCGGCGGGTGGCCAGCTCGATCAGGGTCAGGTGCTCGCGCACCAGTCGCTCGATCAGCTCACTGTCGGCCTCGCTGAGCCCGATCCGGCGGGCCACCCGCCCGGCGATCGGCCCCCCGGTGACCGAGTGGTCCTGGGCCCCGGCGATCTTGCCGATGTCGTGCAGCAGCGCGGCGAGCACCAGCAGGTCCGGCCGGGAGGTGTCGCGCAGCGCACCCTGGATCTGGATCACCGTCTGGATCAGGTGCCGGTCCACCGTGTGACGGTGAACCGCGTTGCGCTGCGGCCGGTTCCGGACCGCCGCCCACTCCGGGATCCAGGTGGTGATGACGCCCGCCCGGTCCAGCGACTCCCAGACCTGGGCCAGGTTCGGCCCTCCGGCCAGCATTGCCACGAACTCGTCCCGGGCCGCGGCGGGCCAGGGGTCGGGCAGCGGCGGGCAGTCCTGGGCCAGGTGCTCCACGGTGACCGGGGAGAGCGGCAGCCCGGACCGGACCGCCGTGGCGGCGGCCCGGATCGGCAGCACCGGATCCTGGGCGGCCTGAACTCCGACCCCGAGCACCACTTCCCCGTCGTGCTCCACCAGACCGTGGCCGAGGGGGCGCAAGCGGGGACGCCGGGGGCCGGGCCGCAGACGTCGGGTCGGCAGGGACTGCCTGGCCCGGCGGGCGGTTACGTCCACGGCGTAGGCGATCGAGCGGGTGCTGTCGGCCACCCGGGCGAGCAGTTCGTCGGCATCGGTCAGGCCGCAGAGCACGGCCACCGCGTCCTGCTCGGGCAGCAGCAGCCGGTCGCTGTTCTTCCCGGTGACGGCCTGAAGGGCGTCCCGGACATCGAGAAGCCGCTCGTGGACGTCGTCCACCGATCCGTGCGGCCGGTCGGTGACCCAGCTGGCCGCCAGCGCCCGCAGCACGGTCACGTCGCGCAGCCCGCCGCGGGCCTCCTTGAGATCAGGTTCCAGCAGATGGGCGGCCTCGCCGTAGCGTTCGGCCCGTTCGTCGAGGGATTCCAGGACCTGCGGCAGGCGGCGCCGGATACCTCCGCGCCAGTCACTGAGCAGGGAGGTGCGGGTCTTCACGACCAGGGCAGCGTCACCGGCGATCACCCGCAGGTCGAGCAGGCCGATGGCGGCGGACAGGTCGGCGGCGGCCACCTCGCGGCACTGACTGGGGGTACGCACCGAGTGGTCCAGGCGAAGTCCCCCGTCCCACAAGGGATACCAGAGCCGCTGGGCCAGTTCGCCGACCTCGTCGGCCGGCAGCCGGCGGCCGTCGTGCAGCAGCACCAGGTCGAGATCGCTGGCCGGCCCGGCGTCTCCCCGGGCGACACTGCCGACCGCGGCCAGGGCCAGGCCGTCGAGTCCGCTCTGGCGCCGTCGGGCCGGGCGGTCGTTCAGGGGGGTGACGGCGGCGGTCCAGTCCAGCTGGACGGCGTGCTCGGCCATCGCGGTGAGGGTGCGGCGGCGCTCGGGGCCGGGGGTGCTGGAGCGCAGGGCCAGGGCCAGCCGGTCCTTGCGCAGGTCACGGGCGGCGTGCAGAGCTGCCTTGGCGAGATCCTCGAGGTTCTCCTCGTCGGTGTCCGTCTCGAGCGGGGCGCCCTCGTGCGGAGCATCGTCCAGGCCGTCGAACTGGCCAGCCGTCACCGTTCACCTTTCTTCCCAGGACCCGGAAGCTCCCGGCACCCTTGTGCTTTCAGGATGCCGGGAGCGACCGGTGGAGCAGATCCGGACTACAGGGCGTCCGCGCCGTGCTCGCCGGTGCGGACCCGGACCACGTCGTCGATCGGCGTGGTCCAGACCTTGCCGTCGCCGATCCGCCCAGTGGCGGCGGCCTTCACGATCACGTCCACCACCTCGAGCACGTCGGTGTCGTCGACCAGCACCTCGACCCGGGACTTCGGGACCAGGTCGACGGTGTACTCGGCGCCGCGGTAGACCTCGGTGTGGCCCTTCTGCCGGCCGTAGCCGCTGGCCTCACTGACCGTCATGCCCTGGACCCCGAAGGTCTCCAGTGCGGCCTTGACCTCGTCGAGCTTGTGCGGCTTGATCACCGCGGTGATCAGCTTCATGCCGAAACCTCCTCGTCGGAAGCGGTGGTCTTGACTGCGGCCGGGGACGGCGTGAAGGAGCGGGCCCCGAAACCGGCGAACTCGTACGCCGTCTCGGCGTGCTCCGCGAGGTCGATACCCGTTTCCTCGTCCTCCTCCGAGATCCGGAAGCCGATCGTCTTCTCGATCGCCATACCGATCACGTAGGCCAAGATAAACGAGTAGGCGCCGACCGCGAGAGCACCGACGAACTGCTTACCCAGCAGACCGGTACCGCCACCGTAGAACAGGCCGTCGACGCCGAAGCCGCCGGAGGGCACGGTGCGGGCGGTGCTGAACAGACCCACGTACAGGGTGCCGACGATACCGCCGATGAGGTGCACACCGACCACGTCGAGCGAGTCGTCGAAGCCGAGCAGCGTCTTCAGGCGAACCCCGTAGGCGCAGATCGCGCCGGCCACGAGACCGAGCAGGATCGCCGCCCACGGCACCAGGAACGCACAGGCCGGGGTGATCGCGACCAGACCGGCGACCGCGCCGGAGGCGGCGCCCAGGCTGGTGGCGTGACCGTCACGCAGCTTCTCCACGATCAGCCAGCCGAGCGAGGCGGCGGCGGTGGCGATCATCGTGTTGGTGAAGGCGAGCGCGGCGAGACCGTTGGCGCCGAGCGCGGATCCGGCGTTGAACCCGAACCAGCCGAACCAGAGCAGACCGGCACCCAGCATCACCAGGGGCAGGTTGTGCGGGCGGAACGGCGTGGCCGGCCAGCCGTGACGCTTGCCCAGGACCAGGGCCAGGGCCAGACCCGCGGCACCGGCGTTGATGTGGACGGCGGTACCACCGGCGAAGTCCTCGACGCCCCACTTGGCCAGCCAGCCGGCCCCGTTGCCGTCGGCGTCACCGAAGGCGAAAACCCAGTGCGCGACCGGGAAGTAGACGACGGTGACCCAGATGGTGACGAAGATCGACCAGCTCAGGAACTTGGCCCGGTCGGCGATCGCACCCGAGATCAGCGCGGGGGTGATCACGGCGAACATCAGCTGGAACATCGAGAAGGCCAGCGTCGGGATGTTGTACGTGGAGCCGTTCGTGGTGGACAGGTTGTTCATCGCCTCGCCCAGCCCGAGCTGGTCGAATCCGCCCCAGAACTTGTTGCCGTCCAGGCCGAACGCGAGCGAGAAGCCGTACAGCGTCCACAGCACACTGACGATGCCGAGGGCGATGTAGGACATCATCAGCATGTTCAGCACGCTCTTCGTCCGGACCATGCCGCCGTAGAAGAAGGCGAGGCCCGGCGTCATCAGCATGACCAGCGCCGCGCTGGCGAGCACCCAGGCCGTGTCGCCGTGCGAGAAGGCGTCTTTCGTCTCATTCACTGCATACAAGGCGGTGATCGCGCTTGTCATCCGCACCCCTTTACTGAGAGACCGCCCCTCTCTAAAGGGGCCATCGGGACCGTCTGAGAAATGTGACGCCGGCAGCGCAGGGTGACGGCGACGGGCCACGACCCCACAGCGGAGTCGTACGCTCACGGAGAAAATTGCTGTGTGAGCGTTTCCTGGCGACACCCACGGGGTTTCCGGGCAGTAACGTTTGCGGGGGTGTTGTTTCCGGCCAGTTACCGGTCCTGCGCGTTAGGCCGTTCGGGCATCCGTGCGCTAGACCCAGCAGGCTCACCTTATGCAGACGTAACCCAACAGTGACCAGAACGTTGCTCTATCGGGTGGCGGGTCACGGAGCGGTGATCTCTTCGAATGAAGGACGCTCGCGGGCACCGACGCTGTCCGCTTCCGTCCGTCCGTGGTTGTCGGGGGACAAAACCCGGCGGGCCCGTTCCCTTTCGGGAACGGACCCGCCGGTGGATTCGGACGCTCAGGCCAGAAGGGCGTCCACGAACGCGTCCGGCTCGAAGGGGGCCAGATCGTCCGGCCCCTCCCCCAGGCCGACCAGCTTCACCGGCACCCCGAGGGTGCGCTGCACCGCGACCACGATGCCGCCCTTGGCCGTGCCGTCCAGCTTGGTCAGCACGATCCCGGTGACCTCAACCACCTCGCTGAACACCTTGGCCTGCTGCATGCCGTTCTGGCCGGTGGTGGCGTCGAGCACCAGCAGCACCTCGTTCACCGGCCCAAGCTTCTCGATCACCCGCTTCACCTTGCCGAGCTCGTCCATCAGCCCGACCTTGTTCTGCAGCCGGCCGGCGGTGTCGATCAGCACCACGTCGGCCTCGGTCTCGATCCCGGCCTTGACCGCGTCGAAGGCCACCGAGGCGGGGTCGGCGCCGTCCCGGTCGCTGCGCACGGTCGGCACCCCGACCCGGGTGCCCCAGGTCTCGAGCTGGTCGGCCGCCGCGGCCCGGAAGGTGTCGGCCGCGCCGAGCACGACGTCCTTGTCCTCCGCGACCAGCACCCGGGCCAGCTTGCCGACCGTCGTCGTCTTCCCGGTGCCGTTGACCCCGACCACCATGATCACCGAGGGATGCCCGGGCTGGTGCTCGGTGGCCAGCGAGCGGTCCAGCCCCTCGCCCGGATCGACCAGCGCCTTGAGCTCCTCCCTCAGCAGCGCCCGGACCTGGTCCACGTCGCGCACCCCGAGCACCGAGACCCGCTCCCGCAGCCGGTCGACCAGCTCGGTGGTGGGGTCGACGCCGAGGTCGGCCAGGAGCAGCGTCTCCTCGATCTCGTCCCAGGTGTCGGCGTCCAGCTTGTCCCGACTGAGCAACTCCAGCAGGCCTCGGCCGAGCGCATTGCTGCGGGCCAGCCGAGCCCGCAGCCGGACCAGCCGACCGCGCGGGGCCTCCGGGCGATCGAGCGTCGGAACCAGGATCTCCGGCTCGGGCTCCGGTTCGAGTTCCGGTTCCGGCCGGGGAGTGGTGGGCTCGAGCGTGGTGGGGCCGGCACCGCCCGACTCATCCTCCTCGACGGACGTGGTCGGACGCTCGAGGGTGGTGGTACTTCCAGCGTCCGGCGGAAGCGGGGGTTGCTTACGCCCCCGCCCGGCGAGAAGACCGACGGTGCCGCCGGCTCCCGCCAGCGCGACGATCGCAACAAGAATGATCCACTGGACGGTGTCCACTCCGGACGAGCCTCCTCAGGCACAGGCCGGCGCCGGATCGCGACGCCGAAGACGGGTCAGCCGTACCCGAGCATGCCAGCCCGGGCCTCAGGACGCCCGCGGCGGGTCCCCGCCGCGCGCCGAGTCCTTGCTCCAGTCACGCGCCGAGCCCTACTAAGCCGCACGCCGAGCCCTACTCAGTCACGCGCTAAGTCCTGCTCAGCCGCGCGCCGGGTACTCATCAATCACGCGCTGAGTCCTGCTCGGCCGCGCGTCGAATCCTTCTCAATCACGCGCCGAGTCCGGGTCGGTCAATTACGCGCTGAGTCCGGCTCAGTCCCGCGCCGAGCCCCTGCTCGGCCGCGCCAATCCTGCTCAGGCACGCGCCGAGTCCGGCTCAACCGCGTGGCGGGTACTGCTCAGCCGCGTCCCGCTCAGCGCCCGTTGCGCACCTTGCCGCCCCGGGTCTTCTTCCCCCGCGACCGCCCATTGCGCCCCTTGGCCCCCGCCTGACCACCCGCGGCCTGACCACCCGTGCTGTCAGTGCTGGTGGTGGCTACCGGCTCCTCGATCGCGTCGATGACCTCGGTCTCGGCGTGCGGGCTCACCGCGGATTCCGGCTTGGCCTGGCCGACCACGGCGGCATCGGCGTCAATCGGCTCCATCACCACGGTCGCCTTCTCCGCCGCAGCCTTCTCCGCCGCAGCCTTCTCCGCCGCAGCCTTCTCCGCCGCAGCCTTCTCCGCCGCAGCCTTCTCCGCCGCAGCCTTCGGTTCAACGACCGGCGGAATGAGCACCGTGGCGTCGGCGGGGGCGACGGTCGGCTCGGCCTTGGCCACCGGCTCCCGGACGGGGGCGATCTTCACCGTCTCGTCCGACGGAGCGACCGGGGCCGGGGACTCGGCGGCCGGGCGGCTGCGAGCCACCGGCTCCTTGATCGGCGCGAACCGGACGACCTCGTCGGCCGCCGCGATCGGGGCCTTGACCGGTGCGATCATCACTGTTTCGTCCGAGGCCGACACCGACGCAGCCGTCGGCTCAGCCTCGTCCGTCCTCGACGCCGAAGCCTCAACCACTGCAGACTCAACCACCGCAGACTCAGTCACCGTGGCCGCAACCTCGGCGCCCTTTACCTCGGCGCCCTTCACCTCAGCGCCCTTCACCTCGGCGCCCTTCACCTCGGCCGCCTTCACCGGCGCGATCATCACGGTCTCGTCGGACGGCGCCACCACGGCCGGTGCGGCCGGCCCGGTCGGCCGGGTCGACCGGGTCGACCGGGTCGACCGGGGCGGGACAGCGGGCACCGGGGTGACCGGGGAGCCGGTGATCGTGGTCTCGGGCTCGGCGTCGAGACGCTCGACGGCGATCCGGGCGGCCTCGCGCAGCCGTCCCCGGTTACCGATGATCGCAGCCACATCGAACCGGTCGCGCCGAGGAGCCTTGGCAGCCGGACGCTCAGAGTTCTGACCAGCAGCGGAACCCGAAGGGGAGACGCCGGGAGTAGCCGGGGCTTCGGCGCTGCTCTCACGGCCGGGAATCCCCGCACGCGCAGCAGGAGCATCAGCAGCAGCCGGACGGCCACTGGAACGCACGGAGGGCGCGTCAGCACCAGGAACCCCGCGCTCATCGCCAGGGGCGCGGACGCCGGAGCGAGCGGAAGGAGCATCGACGCGAGCGCCGGCGCGGGCCGAAGGAGCCTCAGCACCGGCCACACGGACCCCGCCCGAGGCAGTCGAGGCATCAACGCCGGCAGGACGACCGGTGGCGCGGGCGGAAGATGCCTCGGCTCCGACCTTGGCCGTGACCGGCTGCGCCTGGACCACACTCTTCTTGGCGTCGGTCTTCTTGGGCGAGGCGGAAGCAGCCAGCCCGCTGGTCGACGGAAGGGGACTGCGGGTGTTCGAGCGGGTTCCCGCAGAAGCCGGGACGAAGCCCGGCACCGGGGCCATCGGCCGGGTGACCTCGGACTCGGCGGGGGGCCCGATGAACGGCCGGTCGCCGTCGTCGCTGGGCAGCGGGTCGGACGGCACGGAAATGTCGCGCAGCGGGATCTCGCCGGTCTTGCCCAGCCAGGCGGCCGGGTGCACGCGGCCATCGGCGGCGGTGGCGGAACGGGTGTGGCCGCGGGGCTGAGAGTTACCCATGCGGGTGGTCAGGTCGGCCACGCCGACGACCGAGGGCCGGGAGTCGCCGCTCTGCGCGGGGGCGTCCCGATCTTCCAGACGGTCGAGCGCGCCGTGGATCGCCTCGCTCACCGGGTGCCAGATGCGCTGGAACCAGTGGGCCGTCGCGATCGAGGCGCGCCAGGAGGCCAGGAGGCCGCGGAGGGTGCCCCGGCCGGCGGCGACCGGCGCCGCCGCGGCCGTCGCCACCACGCGTTCTCCCCCGGGCGCGAGAATCCTTTTACCCGAGCGCAATTGAGGGGCGGCGATCAGACCGAGGAATCCGATCGCAATGGTCAGGATGAACAGGAGTCCCACGATCGCGACAAGCACAGGTCTACGGTACGAGGTATTTCGCTCCGGCCCAATGGGAACGGCCCCGCCAATTGTTGCGATCTCGTCACTTCTGCCCACGGAACCTGGACACCGAACCGAATTCGTGCCCTGAAAACGCTCTCCAAAGCCGCTGGACAGCAAGCACTTTCACGGGACGATCCTGGTCAGGCGCGCGGCCCGGACGGCCGCCTCGGCCGCAATCTTCACAGGAAGGGTCACAGGAACGACACCGGTGATTACCGGAAAAGTCCCAGCCGGTAAGGGGAACTGTCGAAGCAGCCCAGCCGTTGAGGACGCCACTCGAAAACCGGCGGCTTACCGGGGCACTCGACAAGGCCCTGGCCCTGCACTCCTACGCCCTCACGATGTCATGGTTACCTCAGGCCGAGGTCATGAAGACATCAGAAAGGGCCGACCGAGATATCAGCCGGCTTCTTCCGGCGCCTTCGCCGGTTCTTCGGTCTCGACGACCACCACGGAATCGGCGGCAGCAGAATCCACGGCGGTCAGGTCGATCACCCGGTCCGGCGCCGCCTCGGGGGCAGCGGCCGGAGCCTCAGAAGCAGTATCCAGCGGAGCGGCCGACTTCGCGCGCCGACGTGAGTCCGGCTCGGCGTCGTCGTCGGCGAGCCGCTGGCTGATCACCGTCGTCACCCCGTCGCCGCGCATCGTCACTCCGTAGAGCGCGTCCGCGACCTCCATGGTGCGCTTCTGGTGGGTGATCACGATCAGCTGGGACGACTCCCGCAGCTCCTCGAAGATCCCGATCAGCCGGCCCAGGTTGGTGTCGTCCAGGGCGGCCTCGACCTCGTCCATCACGTAGAACGGGCTGGGCCGGGCCTTGAAGATGGACACCAGCAGGGCCACCGCGGTCAGCGAGCGCTCGCCACCGGACAGCAGCGAGAGCCGCTTCACCTTCTTGCCGGGCGGCCGCGCCTCCACGTCCAGGCCGGTGGTGAGCATGTTCGACGGATCGGTGAGGATCAGCTTGCCCTCACCGCCGGGGAAGAGCCGCTGGAACACCCCGACGAACTCGCGGGCGGTGTCGTTGAAGGCCTCGGTGAAGACCTGCTCGACCCGGCGGTCCACGTCCTCGATGATCTGCAGCAGGTCGCGGCGGGACACCTTGAGGTCGTCGAGCTGCTTGTTCAGGAACGTGTGCCGTTCCTCCAGCGCCGCGAACTCCTCCAGGGCCAGCGGGTTGACCGTGCCCAGCAGGCTGAGCCCGCGCTCGGCCTTGCGCAGCCGCTTCTCCTGAGCGGCCCGCTCGAACGGCACCGGCTGCGGCGGGGTGGCCGGCTCCGGGTCACCGGGGGCGGGCGGGCTGGGCGGCACCAGCTGGTGCGGGCCGTACTCCTCGATCAGCACGTCCGGGTCCATACCGAGCTCGTCCACGCTGCGCTGGCGCATCGCGTCGACCTTCAGCCGCTGCTCGGTCCGGACCACCTCGTCGCGGTGGGCCGAGTCGATCAGCTTGGCCTGCTCCCCGGCCAGGCGCTGCTCGGTCTGGCGGACCACCTGCAGCTCGGCGTCCCGGGCGTCCCGCTCGGCCTCCAGCCGCAGCCGCGCCTCCTCGGCCGTGGCCAGCGACTTCTCCAGCAGCTCGAGCATGTACTCGGCCCCGGCGAGCACCGCCCGGGCGATCTGCATCTGCCGCTGCCGACGCTCTTCCCGAGCCACCGCCCGAGCCCGGGCGGCCCGCTCTTCGGCCGCCCGCTGCAGCAGCTGGTCGGCCCGGCCGGCGACGGCGCGAGCGCGCTCTTCAGCAGTGCGCAGGGCCAGCCGGGCGTCGGTCTCTTCCCCCCGCAGGCGACCCGCGGCCTCGACGAGCCGGTCCCGCTCGGAGGTGTCGGGCTCCTCCTCAGCCGCTTCGGAGGCCTCGGACGCGGCCTCGAGCTGGGCCTCCAGCTCGAACAGGGCTTCGCGGGCGATCTCGGCGGCCTGGACGGCGCGCTCGCGCTGCCCGCGCAGCCGCTCCACCTCGGCCTCGGCGGCCCGGGCAGTCCCGGCCAGCCGGCCCCGCTCGGCGGCCAGCTTGGCGGCGGCCTGGGCCCGCTGGCCCTCCAGCTCCTTCAGCCGGCCCTCGACCCGGCGCAGCTCGCCCTGCCCCTGCTTAAGAAGATCCTGCAGGTCACGCACCTGCTGCTGGACGGCCTGCTGCCGGTCCCGGCCCGCGGTCAGCGCGGCTCCCGCGGTCTCGGCCTTTTCCCCGGCCAGGGACACCCTCTCGTCAGCCTGCTCGACCGCGGCCTGGGTCTCGATCGGCGAGGGCGCGGAGGCCGAGCCGCCGCGGACCAGCGCGGCCGAGACCAGCTCGCCGGACGTGGTGACCACGGACAGGTCGGGCCACAGCCGGATCAGGTCGGCGGCCATCGCCAGGTCCGGCACCACCGCGACCCGGCGCAGCAGCCGGTCGATCGCCGCGGTCAGCTCGATCGGCTCGCGGACCAGGGCCCGCACCCACCGGGCGCCCGGCGGCAGCGTCGGCCAGCCGGCCGGGTCGGCGTCGGCCACCGAACGGGAACCCGCCGGCACCAGGACCGCCTGCCCGCCGTCTTCCGAGGCCAGGAACTCCAGCGCGGCCAGGGCCCCGGTCAGGTCGTGCACCGCGACCGCCTCGGCCGCGGGACCCAGCGCCGCGGCCACCGCGGTCTCGAACCCGGGCTCGACCGCGAGCACCGCGGCCAGCGAACCGATCAGCCCGGGCACCCGATCGCCGGCGGCCAGGACGGCGCCCGCCCCGTCCTTGCGCCGCAGCCCGAGCGCCAGCGTCTCCCGCCGGGCCGCCCACTCCTTGCGTTCACCGTGCGCCTCGCGCTCGGTGTGCCGCAGTCCTTCCAGCTCCCGGTTCAGCGCGGTCAGCGCGGCCTGGGCCTCCTCCAGCCGCCGCTCGTCGGCGGCGATCCGGTCGCCCACCTGTTCGGCCTCGACCCGCAGGGCCTCGGCCTGGGCGGCCTCTTCGGCCGCTTCCGAGCCCACCTCGTCCAGGCCGGGCGCGTCCAGTTCGGAAACCGCCGCGACCGCCTCGGAAGCCCGCTGTTCGGCGTCCCTAATCGTGCCCGAAAGCCGTTCCACCGCATCGGCCGACGCATCCACCGTGCTGCGCTGGGCGCCGACCTTGCCGGCCAGCCGGGCCAGCTGCTCGCGCTGGTCGGCCGCCCGCCGGGCCAGCTCGACCAGCCGCTGCTCCTCGGCCCGGGCCGCCCGCTCGGCCTCGCGGCGCCGGTCCTCGGCCATCAGCATCAGCTCGTTGGCGCCCTCGACCTCGCCCTGGAGCTCCTCCTCCTGCTCGCGCACGAGCGCGGCCTGGGCCTCCAGGTCGTCCGGGTCGCGGCCGGACTGCCGCTCCGGCTCCGAGTCCGACAGCAGCCGCAACCGGTCGGCGGCCAGGCGGTGGGTGCCCCGGGTGCGCTCGCGCAGCGAGGAGAGCCGGTACCAGACGTCCTGTGCGTGCGAGAGCTGCGGGGACGCGGCGCTGGCGGCCAGTTCCAGGTCGGAGAGCCGGGCCCGGGTGGAACCCAGCTCGGTCTCCACGGCGGCGCGGCGCTCCAGCACCGCCGCCTCGTCGGCCATCTCGGCCGCGATCGTCCCGGTCAGCGTCACCAGGTCGTCGGCGAGCAGCCGGGCCTTGGCGTCGCGCAGGTCGGCCTGCACCACCTGGGCCTTGCGGGCCACCTCGGCCTGCCGGCCGAGAGGCTTGAGCTGGCGCCGGATCTCGGTGGTCAGGTCGGCCAGACGCTGCAGGTTGCCCTGCATCGCGTCCAGCTTGCGGATCGCCTTCTCCTTGCGGCGCCGGTGTTTCAGGACCCCGGCGGCCTCCTCGATGAACGCCCGCCGCTCCTCCGGAGTGGCGTGCAGCACCGCGTCGAGCTGCCCCTGACCGACGATCACGTGCATCTCGCGGCCGATGCCGGAGTCGGAGAGCAGTTCCTGGATGTCCAGCAGGCGGCACGGGGAGCCGTTGATCGCGTATTCGCTGCCCCCGGAGCGGAACATCGTCCGCGAGATCGTCACCTCGGTGTAGTCGATCGGCAGCGCTCCGTCGGAGTTGTCGATCGTCAGCGCGACCTCGGCCCGGCCCAGCGGGGGGCGGCCGGAGGTGCCGGCGAAGATGACGTCCTCCATCTTGCCGCCGCGCAGGCTCTTGGCCCCCTGCTCGCCCATCACCCAGCTCAGCGCGTCCACGACGTTCGACTTGCCGGAACCGTTGGGGCCCACGACACAGGTGATGCCCGGCTCCAGGCGCAGCGTGGTGGCGGAGGCGAACGACTTGAACCCGCGCAGGGTCAGGGTCTTCAGATGCACGGGCGGCGGACTCCTCGGCTGATGCGGACCGCCCCAGAGTAACGGTGTCCCGCGTCCCCTCCTCGCACGTGCACGAGGAGGACCCCGGGGGCTGGCACACTGACCAGCGTCGGACCATCGACAGGCAAGCAGGGCGAACCGCTGGGAGGAAGAGCCCCCTATGACCATGGCCCCCGCATCCGAAGCACTCTCCGGCATCACCGTCCCGGACCACGCGTCCTCCGAGGTCTGCGTCGAGGCCCCCGGCTCCGGCCCGGGGCACTGGACCGGAGCGCCCAGCGTCTGCTTCGAGGACGGCGTCTTCTGGCTGGCCTACCGGGTCCGGCGCCCGGTGGACGCGGGCCGGGGGGTGGCCGTGACCATCGCCCGGAGCGAGGACGGGGTGCACTTCGAGACCGTGACCTCGGTCGAGCGCGACATCTTCGGCGCCGCCTCGCTGGAGCGCCCGGCGCTGCGGACCACCGAGGACGGCGGCTGGCGGCTGTACCTGAGCTGCTCCACGCCGAACTCCAAGCACTGGTGGATCGAGGCGCTGGACGCGGCCGAGGTGGCCGACCTGCCCACCGGCAAGCGCACCGTGGTGCTGCCGGGCGACGAACTGACCGGGGTGAAGGACCCGGTGGTGCACCGGGGCCCGGACGGCTGGCAGATGTGGGTCTGCTGCCACCCGCTGGACGATCCGGACGCGACGGACCGGATGAACACCCGGTACGCGACCAGCCCCGACGGTCTCATCTGGCAGGTGGGTCCGGTGGCAATTGAAGGACGCGTGGGGCTTTGGGACGCTCGCGGCGCGCGGGTCACGGCGGTGGTCCCGAAGGGCGACGAACTGGTGGCCTACTACGACGGGCGCGCCACCTCGGCGGAGAACTGGTTCGAGCGCACGGGTGTGGCCGTGGGCGCCGACCCGGGGGCGTTCACCGCCGTCGGGGAGCAGCCCATCGCCCGGTCGCCGCACAGTGACCACGCGCTGCGCTACCTGGACGTGGTGGACCTGCCGGACGGCACCCGCCGGCTGTACTACGAGGCCGCCCTACCGGACGGGTCGCACGACCTGCGCACCCAGCTCGTCACACCGTAGGTGTTCGTCGTGGGTCCGCGGCGATCGGCGGCTCGGCGCCGGCGATCGCCGCGTACCCGGTCACCCGCTGGGCGCTGGGCTCAGCTCTCGGTGGCCGAGGGCGCGAACTGACCGCGTGACGTGGTTCCCATCCAGTCCGCGAACGACTGACCGCCCACCAGGTCGTTGAGCAGCGCGTTGTCTTCTCGGTAGGCCTCGACCAGGCGCATCCGCACCGCCTGGTCGAGCACCGGCCGCCGAGCCCCACCCCGCTGCAACAGGCGCAACAACGGTTCGCTGGCCCGACGCCAGACCTGCGGCGGCGCATAGGCCCCGGCCGCCGCCCCAGCACGCACCACCCTGGACAGCACAGCCGTGCGCCGCCCCGGGGAAACGTAGGCCCGCGAGTTCTCCCGGGCCGGCTGCTCGACGTGCCCCGGCTCAACCCCCAGGAACGCACTTACCTTGTTCAGCGCCTCGTCCGGGGTCTCGACCAGGTCGCGGTACCGCAGCACGTGCACCTGCTCACGGCCGAACAGCTCGATCAGGTCGCGCAGCTGCTCGCCGTAGAGCCCGAGCCGGCGGTAGTGCCAGAACGGCGCCCACCCGGCCGCGACCCGCTCGTCCTCCGCGGCCCAGGCCTCGGCGAAGTCCCCGATCGGCTCCAGCCCGTCCGACCACAAGTGCATCCAGTTGGAGTACGCCCGGTCGATCGGGTCGCGCAGCACCACCAGCAGCTTCGCCTTCGGCACATCGGCGTGGATCCGCCGCTGGGCCAGCCGGTCGTACAGGTAGAACGGCGTGCTCTCACCCTTCAGCGTGCCCGGCGGAGCCACGTCGAACAGCGCCTCGTACTCCCCGCGCCGCCACACCCACTCCTGCGCACTGTGTGCGTCACCCGGTCCCCGCTGCCCGGAACGGCGCGGCGGGCCGCCGTCGCACAGGTAGAACTTCGGCTCCTTCACCGCCGAGAGGTACAGCTGGGGGTGCTGCGCGAGCGCGGCGTGCAACGCCGTGGTGCCCGCCTTCGGCGCACCGAGCAGGAAGAAGTCGGGCAGGGCCATGAACGCCTCCGGGATCAGGTTCGTGAGAAATTCTAGACCAATCCGATAGAGTTACTTGAAGGGCGGGCGAACGAGTGATTCACTCAGGACATGGGTTGTTGTTCAAGAGATTGAGCTCGGCCGATCGTGCCTTTGCCTGACGCACTTTCGTGGCCCGAGCGCCGCGGGCTGTCTGTGTTGATCTACGCGACCGGAGCTTTTCAATGTTGACCTCACCCGGACCAGATGCCAATCGAGGCGACCACGCCCAGGCCGGGCTGGTCGTCCGCCTCAGCGTGCCCGGCGCGGCGGCCACCGCCCTGCCCCGGGGCGGTGACGGGCCGGCCGCTCGCGGCCAGCACCAGCCCGGGCCTGACCTGCGCGGTATCGCCCGCGCGGTGGAGGACCTGGTGCACGCGGTGGCGCCCGACGTGATCACCAGCGTGGAGATCGAGCTGCGGGAGCCGGTCCGGGCCGGGCGGCCCACCCCGCCGGCGCCGAGCCCGCGGCGCTGGGTCGCGGGCGAGGAGGAGCCGGCTTCCCGGCCGACCACACTTGCGCCGGTCCCGGCCGCTCCCCCGACCAGCACTCCGCGGGAACCGGGTGAGCCGTTCGACGTGGACACCACCCGCCGCACGCTGGAACTGAACGGCGAGCCGGTCGAGCTCACCCGCCGCGAGTTCGATCTCCTGGCGTTCCTGGAGCGGCACCGCGGGCAGGCCCTGGGGCGCGACGAGCTGATGCGGGCGGTCTGGCACACCGGGTACATCTCCGGCGACCGCACGATCGACGTGCACGTGCGCCGGCTCCGGGTGAAGCTCGGCGAGCACGCCGACCGGCTGGTGACGCTGCGGGGCTACGGCTACCGCTTGGACTAGCGGCCGTTGCGGGGCGTGGGCTGGCACTTCGGGCAGAAGAAGGAAGAGCGGTTCATGAAGCTCTCCCGACGGATCTGGGTACCGCACCGGTGGCAGGCCTCGCCCTCGCGGCCGTAAGCGTCCAAACCCCGCTCGAAATAACCGCTCTGGCCGTTCACGTCGACGTACAGGCTGTCGAAACTCGTGCCCCCCTGAGCCAGCGCCTCGCGCATGACATTGCGGACATCGTCCAAAAGCCGATTCAAAGTAGGACGGTTCAGCTTCTCGGTGGGCCGCGAGTAGTGCAGCTTGGCCCGCCAGAGCGCCTCGTCTGCGTAGATGTTGCCGATGCCGGAGATCAGCGTCTGGTCGAGCAACGCCCGCTTCAGACCGGTCTCCCGGCGGCGCAATCGCGCGGCCAGAAGGTCCACGTCGAGCAGCGGATCCAGCGCGTCCCGGGCGATGTGCGCCACCGGGACCGGGATCAGCGCCTCCTCGGCCGCGTACTCCCCCTCGACCGGGCCCTCGCCCACCGGTTCTCCCGGAAGCCCGACCGGGATCTCGCCGTCCGAAGGCACTCCGCCGAGCCCACCGGGCCCGCCGTCGGGGGTCTTGACCATCTCCACCACGGCCAGGCCGCCGAACATCCGCTGGTCGACGAACCGCAGCTCCCGGCCGGAGCCGCCGCGCAGCCCGAGCCGGACCCGCAGATGCTTCTCGTCCGGCGCGTCCGGCTCCTCGAGCAGCAGCTGCCCACTCATCCCGAGGTGGGCGAGCAGAGCCTCACCGGAGTCCAGGTTCAGCCAGAGGAACTTGCCCCGGCGCACCGCGTCGAGCACGGTGACCCCAGCCAGGCGCTGGACGAAATCGTCGATCCCGGCCTCGTGCCGGCGGACCGGCCGCGGGTGCAGCACCTCGACCTGGTCGATGGTGCTGCCGATCATCCAGCGGGCCAGGCCGCGCCGGACCACCTCCACCTCGGGCAGTTCGGGCACGGCTCAGTCCTTCGGCGACTCGGATTCGGCAGCGGTCCCGGCTTCGGCGGCGGCCGCCAGGGCGGCGGTGCGCTCGGCGGTCAGCAGACCGAAGGCCGCCGCGGCGGCCTCCTGCTCGGCCTCCTTCTTGCTGCGCCCGGTGCCCTCACCCTTCGACACCGCGCGGACCAGGGCCGAGGCGTGGAAGATCTTGGCGTGGTCCGGGCCCTCCTCGGTGACCGCGTACTCCGGCACCCCGAGGCCCTCCATCGCGGTGAGCTCCTGCAGGCTGGTCTTCCAGTCCAGGCCGGCGCCGAGTTCGGCGCTGGTCTCGAGCAGCGGATCGACCAGGCGATGCACCAGCTCGCCGGCCCGCTCCATCCCGGACTCCAGATAGACCGCACCGATCAGGGCCTCGACGGTGTCGGCGAGGATGGACGACTTGTCGCGCCCACCACTGGCCTCCTCGCCGCGGCCGAGCATCAGGTACTCGCCCAGGCCGAGCCGCCGGCCGACTCCGGCCAGCGCGCGCATGTTGACCACCGCGGCCCGCAACTTGGCCAGCTGGCCCTCGGGCAGCGTGGGATGGCTGCGGTAGAGCGCCGAGGTCACGACCAGGCCCAGCACCGAGTCCCCGAGGAACTCCAGGCGTTCGTTGGTCGGCAGGCCACCGTTCTCGTACGCGTACGAGCGGTGGGTGAGCGCCTTGAACAGCAGCCCATGACTGACCTGGACGCCAAGGACCTCGACAAGCTTGTCGTGCTTGGCGAGCGCCTCGGCGTCCAGGCCGGCGGGCGGTGCGTCGGTCGGGTGGGTCACGGTTACGTGGGCTTCCTGACCAGACAGAGAGACTGCTCCCTCGTCAGACGCACGCCCGGTGGTCATGCTCAGACTCAGAGGTCCTTGACCTTGCGACCCTTGTACTCGAGGTACAGCGGGGTGCCGGCGGAGTCGGTGACGACCCGCGCCTGGTGCGGCCGGGAATAGGTGGTGGTGCCACCCGACGTCGTGGCGGTGAGCGCCGTCGGCGTCGCCTTCCACTGCGCCCGGCGGGACCGCGTGTTGCTGCGGGACATCTTCCGCTTCGGAACGGCCACGCCTTCAGCTCTCCTTCGTATCGTCCGGGGTGCCCACTGCGGGCGCACCGGATGCTTGGTTCGGCATCCCTTCGGACAGGATGCCCTGAAGTGCCGACCACCGGGGGTCGGACACCTCGTGACTGTGGTCCGGATCGTCCGCCAGGTGCACTCCGCACTCGGAGCACAGACCTGGGCAGTCTTCCCGGCAGACCGGCTGGAACGGAAGTTCGGAAACCACCGCGTCCCGCAGGGCGGGCTCGAGGTCGATCAGATCGTCACTGAGTTCCTGCCGGTCCTCGTCCTGGTCCTCGGCGACCCGGTTCTCCGGGTAGCTGTAGAGCTCCCCGAGATGGACCACCAGATCCAGCTTGACCTCGTCCAGGCAGCGGATGCACTCACCCACCGCCACGGTCGTGGCCGTGCCACTGACCAGCACACCTTCCATCACTGCCTCGAGCCGGAGATCCAGCTCGACGTCAGTGCCCTCACGGATGCCGATCACCTCGGTACCGAGCTCGGCCGGGGCCGGGACGGTCCGCTGGAGCTTCCGCATCATGCCCGGTCGCCGGCCCAGTTCCCTGGTGTCGAGAACGTAGGGCGAACGGGCGTTCAGACGGATGGCGCACTCCTCACAGGAACCGGATTCCCCGAGGGTTTCCGGTTGACACTAAGACCAGCGAGCAAGGCTACTTCAGGTGGCCGGGTTAACCCAAACCGGAATGCTCCGCAGCCCGCTCCACCGCGGTCAGATCGAGCACCCGCCGCTCCGGCCCGGTGGCCAGCCCACTGCCCACGGCAGCGGGCGTGCGTCCGTAATCATCGGGTTTACGACCAGAGGACGTCCGGGGGTCGACGACGTCATCGGCCTCTGGAGGATCGGTGGTCACCTCGGCCTCCGGCGGCTCCGGATCGGCCTGCTCCGGCCGGGCCACCTCCCAGACCACCCCGTCGACCTCGGTCCGGGACGCCTGCAGCGCCCGCGCGGCCTGGGCCGCCTGGGCGGCCTCCCGCTCCTGGTCGTACGCGTCCTCGGTGGGGGGCAGGACCTGCCCCTCCAATTCGTCCTGCTCGTACTGGTCGTAGGCCTCGTCCCGATGCCGCTCCCGGACCGCCCACGCCTCGCGGTCCTGCTGCTCCCGCTGCCGTTCGACGGCCTGCTGGTACTCGACCTGCACGTCCCGGCCCTCCGGGTCCGCCTCGTCCGGCAGCGGATCCAGGTAGTCCAGCTCGCTGCGCTCGCGCAGCCGGTCCCGGCCGCGCCGCACCTGCCCCAGCGACCGGTTCAGGGTCTCCTCCAGGGCACCCAGCCGGTTGTCGCAGTACAGGTCGCACTCGCGCAGCAACCGGGCCGCCTCGGCCCGCGCCGCGTCCAGGATCTGCTCCGACCGCGCGTGCGCACTGGCCACCACGGCGCTGTCGGTGATCATCTGCTCGGCGTCCGCCTGGGCCTGGGCCAGGAGCTCCTCGGCCTCGGTCTCGGCCCGGGAGATCACCTCCTGATGGGCCACCAGCAGCTCGGCCGCCTGGTCGAGCTCGACCGGCAGCTCGGCCCGGGCCCGTTCCACCAGGGCCAGCATCTCGGCGCGGTTGACCATGCAGGACGCCGAGAGCGGGACCGACGACGCCCGCTCGACCATCGCGCCCATTGCGTCCAAGGTTCGGCGAAGACTCACCGGGGACCTCCCTCCCTGCTTCGGTCCGATGCGGGGGGAAGTGGCCAATGCGCCCAGAGTAACCAGATAGTTACGGAGAGCTCTTAACCGGCCGCATCGGGCTGACCGCTTTCAGTCTGACCAACCCGCCCGACTCGTGCCAGGAGGCGCGCCAGGACATGCTCCGGGACAAGACCGGACACGTCACCCCCATGAGCCGCGACTTCCTTGATCAAACTGCTCGAAACGTGCTCGAACCGGGGCTCTCCGGGCAGGAAGACCGTTTCGACGCCGCTCAGGTGCCGGTTCATCAGGGCCATCGGAAGTTCGTAGGCGAAGTCCGTGCCGCTGCGCAGGCCCTTCACCACCGCCACCGCGCCGACCCGGCGGCAGAAGTCGACCAGGAGCCCGCCCTCGACGGTGGCGACCGTCACCCCGGGCAGGTCGGTGACGCTCGTCTCGATCAGCCCGACCCGCTCGGGAAGGCTGAACATCGACCGCTTCGAGGGGTTGCCGGCCACTGCGACGATCACCTCGTCGAAGAGGACGGTCGCCCGCCGGATCACGTCGAGGTGGCCGTTGGTCACCGGGTCGAAACTGCCGGGGCATACGCAGCGACGAGTCACGGGAGGGACGCTACCCGGTCTGCCGCGTGCTCAACTGCGGCCTCCAGCTTTGCCATCCCGAGCCCCCGCCCGCCCAAGGAACACGACACACCGAACCGAAAGTTGGGCAAACCCGCGCACCGTTCACTGCACCGCAGGCTCCGGGTCCCACACCGCCTGCCACACCGACGTCTCCCCGTACCGCCGCACCGCCTCCCGGAACATCCCCTCCGGCCAGCGCGGCTCCGGCGAGCGCCCGCTGCGCTCGATCACCACGGTGGCCTCGGAACCCAGCCAGCCGTTGGACGCCAGCGCGGCCAGCATCGCGGCCAGTTCCACCTCGCCCATCGGATACGGCGGATCGGCGAAGACCAGCCCGACCGGGGACGCCGCGCGCCCGTCGAGGAACTTCTGCACCGAGGACAGCACCACCGCGGCCCGGGGGAACTGCAGCGTGGCCACGTTCTTACGGGCGGCTTCCACCGCCTGCCGGCTCGCGTCCACCAGCACGACATCGGCGGCGCCCCGGCTCATCGCCTCCAGCCCGAGCGCTCCGGAGCCGCAGAACAGGTCGAGCACCCGGACGCCGTGCAGCAGCCCCCGCGCGTCCAGCGCCCCGAACAGCGCCTCTCGCACCCGGTCGCTGGTCGGCCGGGTGGTGTCGCCCTTCGGCACCACCAGCCGGCGCCCTCCGGCGGTGCCCGCCACGATCCTGGTCACATCAGCCTCGGTCCAAGAAGGCGGCCTGCCCCGAGCCCAGCCAGGGGCGCAGCGCATCGACCAGGTGGGGGTGGGCGCGCAGGCGCACGTCCTCGTCCAGCAGTTCGGTCGCCGCCTGCCGGGCCTCGACGATCACCTTCTCGTCGCGCAGGACCCGCAGCAGTTTCAGCGACGAGCCGATGCCGGACTGCCGGGACCCGAGCACGTCGCCCTCGCGCCGGGTCTCCAGGTCGATCCGGGCCAGCGCGAAGCCGTCGCGGGTGCTCTCCACCGCGCGCAACCGTTCCAGCGAGGGGCCGGGTCCGGCCTCGGTGAGCAGTAGGCAGACGCCCGCGGCCTTGCCCCGGCCGACCCGGCCGCGCAGCTGGTGCAGCTGGGAGACGCCGAACCGGTCCGCGTCGGTGATCACCATGGCGGTGGCGTTCGGCACGTCCACGCCGACCTCGATCACCGTGGTCGCCACCAGGACGTGGATCTCGTTGGCGGCGAACCGGCGCATCACCTCTTCGCGCTCCTCGGCCGGCATCCGGCCGTGCAGCATCTCGATCACCAGGCCGTCCAGCTCGGGCTGGATCCGCAGCGCGGCCAGCACGTCGATCGCGGCCGCGGCCGGACGGCGCTCCTCGCCCAGCTTCAGGTCGAACGTCGCCGCCTCGGCGTCGCCGACCACGTGCAGGCCCGGATCGATCTCGGCCTCGACGTCGTCCTCGTTCTCCTCGGCGCCGATCCGCGCGCAGACCACGTAGGCCTGGTGCCCGCCCCGGCACTCCTCGGCGACCCGGGCCCAGGTGCGGCTGAGCCAGCGCTCGTCCCGGACGTTGACCACGTGGGTGGCGATCTCGCTGCGGCCGGCCGGCAACTGGTCCAGCACCGAGGTCTCCAGGTCGCCGAACACCGTCATCGCCACCGTGCGCGGGATCGGCGTGGCGGTCATCACCAGCAGGTGCGGGGTGGTGCGGCCCTTCTGCCGCAGGGCGTCCCGCTGCTCCACGCCGAACCGGTGCTGCTCGTCCACCACCACCAGGCCCAGGTCGGAGAACTGCACCGTCTCCTGGATCAGGGCGTGCGTGCCGATCACGATCCCCGCGTCGCCCGAGGCCGCCTCGAGCAGCGCCTTGCGCCGGGTGGCGGTGTTCATCGAGCCGGTGAGCAGCGTGACCTTGGTGCCCCGCTCGTCCCCACCGAGCATCCCGCCGAGCGCGAGGTCGCCGAGCATCGCCGAGATCGAGCGGTGGTGCTGGGTGGCCAGCACCTCGGTCGGGGCCAGGAGGGCGGCCTGGCCGCCGGAGTCGACCACCCGGGCCATCGCCCGCAGCGCGACCAGCGTCTTGCCCGAGCCCACCTCACCCTGCAGCAGCCGGTGCATCGGGTGTTCCTCGGCCAGGTCGGCGAAGATCTCCTCGTCCACCTGCTTCTGCCCGTCGGTGAGCTCGAACGGCAGCCGCTCGTCGAGTGCGTCGGCCAGGCGGCCGGGGACGTACGGACGCGGGGTGGCGGCCAGCTGGCGATCCGTCGCCTTCCGCCAGACCAGCAGGGTCTGGAGGATGAACGCCTCCTCGAACTTCAGCCGCCGCTGGGCCGCGGCCAGCTGGGCCCGGTCGCCGGGCCGGTGGATCTGCCGCAGCGCCGAGCTCAGGTCGATCAGGCCGAGCTTCATCCGGACCTTGGCCGGGACCGGGTCGGGCAGGTCCTTCGGCAGCGTGTCGAGGATCGGCCGGATCGAGTTCCGGATCAGGTTGGAGCCGACCTTGCCGGTGGCCGGGTAGATCGGCAGCGGCATCTCCAGCCGCTGCTGCAGCTGTTCCTCGCTGACGTCCGACTCCTCGTCGAGCAGCTCGTACATCGGCTGGGCGAGCTGCTTGCGGTTCTGGTACCGCGAGACCTTGCCGCTGAACAGCGCCCGCCGCCCGACGGTGAGCTCCTTCTGCGGCTTGTAGACGTTGTTGAAGAAGGTCAGGTCGAGCGAGCCGTGCCCGTCGGTGACCTCGACGTTCATGATCTTGCTGCGCCGGGTCTTCATCTCCCGCACGCTCACCTTGCGGACCTCGGCGACCAGGCTGACCGGCTCGTCCTCCGGCAGCGAGTCGATCGGGGTGAGCTCGCCCAGCTCCATGTACCGCCGCGGGTAGTGCCGCAACAGGTCGCCGACCGTCTCCAGGCCCAGCTCCCGCTCCAGCACCTTCGCCGTCCGGCTGCCGATCGCCTTGGTCAGCGACTCCCGGAGCCGTTCCGGCATCGATTCGGTCGGCCCTGCCGTCGCCACCGAGCGCTCACCCCTGTCCGCGTCTTTTCCTACTCCACGCCGATCAGCAGCGGGTACCGGGGCTGACCGCCGTTCACGACGTTCACCTCCAGCCCCCGGCCGAGACCGCGAGCGTGCGCCGCCACCGAGCGGGCAAGGGCATCATGCCCTCCGGCACCGACAACGATGGTGACCAGTTCGCCGCCCGAGGCCAGCAGCCGGTGCAGAACCCCGACCGCGGCCGCCTGCAGGTCGGCCCCGATCACCGCGAAGTCCCCGTCGACCACCCCGAGCGCGTCCCCGATCCTGCACTCCCCCGCGCTGGTGAGTCCATTCCGCACGGCCACCGTCACCGCGCCGTCGCGGGCCGCCCCGGCCGCGGCCGACATCGAGACCACGTCGTCGTCGAACCGGCGGTCCGGATCGTGCACCGCGGCCGCCGCCAGTCCCTGGACCTGGGCCCGGGTCGGCACCACGGTCACCCGGATCCCCTCGGCCCGTGCCGAGGCCGCCGCGATCCGGGCGACGCTGAGCGTGTCCGCATCGTTCGGCAGCACCGCGACATCGGTGGCCCGGGTGCGATGGATCGCGGCCAGGATCGCCGCGGTCGAGGGACGCCGGCCCGGCCCGCCCGCCACGACGGCCGCCCCCGTGCTCTCGAACAGCTCGGCCAGTCCGGGCCCGGCCGCACAGGCCACCAGCCCGGTGCTCCGATTACGGGCAACCGCCCGGGCGGCCCCGCCACCACCGAGATGAGTGATCCGGATCTGGTGCGGATGCCCCGCCTCGAGCGCGGACTCCACCGCCGCCCCGGCCTCGGGCGTGTGCACATGGACCTGCCACAGCTGCGGGCCCCCGACGATCACCAGCGAGTCGCCGATCCCGTCCAGCCGCTGCCGCAACGCCTCGACCAGCGCATCGCCCTGAGCCGGCTCGGTGTCGAGCAGGAACATCACCTCGTAGCGGGCCTGGGTGCCTTCCAGAGGCTGCGGGAAGGACGTCGCCAAGGCGTCGTGAAGGTCGGACGAGGAACCCGGCCGCCCCGCGCCCATCGCCACGGAACCGGCCGTCACCTCAACCGGCTCGGCCTGGTCCAGCCAATCCGGGCGACCCACCGGATCGAGCTCGTCCACCCGATCCAGGCTGTCGACGTGACCCGACCGCACCGTCGCCGCGTGCGTCCACAATTCCGGCAGCCCCACCGCGGCACCGGACGGCGCAACTGCGGTCACCCCCTGACAAGAGGCGAAGTCGAGGGCGGGCAGGTTGGCGGGACGCCGCCGGCGACGGTGCTGTCGATGCTGACGGTGATGCGTGTGATCGGCCATCACCACCTCGGCGAGCGCGTCCAGCAGCACCACCAGCCCGCGGCCGCCCGCGTCCACCACGCCGGCCGCGGCCAGGGCCGGCAGCTGGACGGGTGTGCGGGCGAGAGCGAGCTGCGCCGATTCGGCCGCCGCGCTGATCACCGATTCCAGATCACCGCCGAAGTCCGACGCCGCCGCGTGTTGCGCAGCCTGGGCCGCAGCTCGGCTGACCGAGAGGATCGTGCCCTCGACCGGATGATGAACGGCCTTCCACGCCTGCTCATCGGCTCGCCGGAAACACTCGACCGCGGTCTGCGCCGTGAGTTCCGAATGCTCTGCGAGTACCTCGGCCCACCCCCGCAGCATCTGCGCCGCGATCACCCCGGAATTCCCCCGGGCACCCAGCAGCGCCCCGCGAGCGAAGGCGTCGGCCACCACCGCGACCGGCGCGTTTTCCGGCAGGACCTGGGCGGCAGCCACCGCGGACTCGAGGGTCAGGTACAGGTTGGTTCCGGTGTCTCCGTCGGGCACCGGGAAGACGTTGAGGGCGTCGATCTCCTCCCGGGCGTCGGCCAGAGCGGCCAGAGCGGCCAGCGCCCACCGCCGGGCCGCCTGAGGATCCAGAACGTTCAGCACCGCATCCCCTTCACCCTCCGCCCTCTGGCCCATCGGCCCTCAACCGGACAGTATCCGGCGTTCCGGGGCACCTGCCATTCACGTATCGTTCACCTGATCCCGGCACCGCTACCCCGCCTCCCGTCACCGGGCACGGGCGACGCCACCGGGCTCCGGTTTGGGATGCGACCACGCGTTCGGCTACTCTGCTCGTGAGCGTGGTAGGTCATCGCTGTCCGCGACTGCCCCCGGCACCGCCGGACCAGCAGATCAGACCGCCCGCACCCAGCATTCAGTAAGCAACCAGTTCGATATCTCAGGAGATCACCGTGGCCGCCACCTGCGACGTCTGCCAGAAGGGACCGGGCTTCGGCTACAGCGTCTCGCACTCGCACCGCCGGACGAAGCGTCGCTGGAACCCGAACATCCAGCGGGTCCGCACCACCATCGGCGGCACGCCGCAGCGCGTCAACGTCTGCACGTCCTGCCTGAAGGCCGGCAAGGTCGCTCGCTGACCCAGCAGCTTCACCGACCGCCGGTCAGTCCACCTCGGACTGACCGGCGGTCGCTGTTTTGCCCATAGCTCTTGGGGAGGGGGACCTCAGGTCCAATGGGTCCAGCCGCCCTCACCCCGGAACGGCTCACCGCCGAACCAGACTCCCGGATCGCCCGCTCGCACCTCGCCGATCACCTGGAAAGACGCCGGCAGGACGGCGGAAGGCGGGAAGCAAGCGAGGAGGGCGTGGTCCTCGCCGCCGGTGAGCACCCAGTCCTGAGCCCCGGCCCGCCCCACCTTCAGGAACTCGGCCGCGTGCAGGAGGTCGAGGGAAGGGCTCAGGGCGGAAGGGGCCAGGTCGAGGACGACCTTGGAGGCGACGGCGATGCGGGTGGCGTCGCGGACCAGGCCGTCGCTGGTGTCGATCATCGCGCTCGCACCGGCCAGGGCGGCCTCCACCCCCGCGGTATAGGGCGGAACAGGGGCCCGGTGCTCACCCACCAGGGCGGCCAGGACCGGATCAGTAGAAGAGAAGCCGGAACGCAGCAGCGCCCAGCCGGCGCCCGATCGCCCGACGCCACCGGCAAGAGCAATCACATCGCCGGGTGAGGCGCCGGAGCGCAGGACGGCCTGGGGCGTGACCAGAGTTCCCAGGGCGGTGCCAGTGACCACGATCTCGGAGCCGGCCGAGACATCGCCGCCGGCGACCACGGCACCGGCCCGGGTGCACTCCGCGGCCAGTCCGTCGGCGAGCTCGTGCGCCCAGGAGGCCGGGACATCTGCGGGAGTGGTGAGGCTCACCAGCAGGGTGTGAGGCCTGCCACCCATGGCCGCGACGTCGGCGAAGTTCTGGGCCGCCACCTTGATCCCGATGTCACGGGCTGTTGACCACTTACGCAGGAAGTCCTGACCCTCGACGACCGTGTCGGTGCACGCGATCAGGGGCCCGGCCCAGCCACCGGTCAGGTCGAGAACTGCTGCATCGTCGCCCGGCCCGACCGTGAGCCAGGGCGCGGACGGGTAACGATCGATCACCCCGGCAACGAGGGGATCCTCACCCAGCGTGCCGATGGACGGGCCGAAACGATCCGGTTCCTCCCCGGACGTACGCAATTCCATCCTCATTCCCCGGCAGCCTGAAGACAAGATCCGCCGAACCCACTGCTCTGGCTGTGGATCGACACGGTAGCGTGACCGCCCAATGTCTGAGTCGGCCCGCACCGTGGAGCCTGGAGACCCTCAGGCAGTTCGGACAGGAGAAACACGTGGTGGTGCAGGCTTACATCTTGATCCAGACCGAGGTCGGCCGTTCGACCTCGATCGTCACCGAGATCGCGCAGATCCCGGGGGTCACCCTCGCCGAGGACGTCACCGGTCCCTATGACGTCATCGCCCGGATCGAGGCGCCGTCGGTCGACGAGCTCGGCCAGGGCGTGATCGCCAAGATCCAGGACGTGAAGGGCATCACCCGCACGCTCACCTGCACCGTTGTGAAGATGTGAGCTGATGCGCGCGGTCGGCGGAGAAGTACCGATGGTCAGGGTCCGGCCTCGGCGCCGGGCCCTGATCGCTGTGCCGATGGCGCTGCTGGCCCTGGCCGGCTGCTCGTCGTCCTCGGACGCCGGCACCGGGAAACTCACTGCGGGCCCCAACGCCTCGGACGCGGCCTGCACAACGCTGCTCGACCATCTGCCCAAGACGGTGCTCTCCAAGGCGCGGAACACCGCGCAGGAGCCTCAGGGCATCGCTACTTGGGGTGACCCGGCGATCTCGATGACGTGCGGAGCCGCCGCAACGGGGCCAACCCCCGACAAGGCGTTCGCGGTCAACAACGTGTGTTGGGTAATCACCGACGACACGAAGAGCTACACGTTCCTGACCTACGGCCGTACCCCGGCTGTGCAGGTCCGAGTGCCCAGTTCGGTGGAACGCAGCCAGGCCACCGGGGCCCTGGTCGATCTGGACAAGGCGGTGTCCGCACTCAAGCAGACCCAGAACCGCTGTCTGGACCTGGACGACACCGCCCCGACCCCGACCGCCGGCTAACGCAGCCCGGTCGGCCGGGCCAGCGCGGTGCGCAGCAGCCGGTCGATCAGCTCCGGGTACTCCAGCCCGGTCACCGCCCACATCCGCGGATACATCGACTTGCTGGTGAAGCCCGGCATCGTGTTGATCTCGTTGACCACGACGTTGCCGTCCGGCTCGACGAAGAAGTCGACCCGGGCCAGGCCCTCGCAGTTCATCGCCTCGAAGGTGCGCGCGGCCAGCTCGCGCACCCGGGCGGTGACCGCGTCCGGCAGATCGGCCGGGCAGCTCAGCCGGGCCGACTCGTCCAGGTACTTCGCGGTGAAGTCGTAGAAGTCGTGCCCCTCGAGCACCTCGATCTCGGCGGGCAGGCTGGTGGCGGTGCTGCCGTCGGCGGCCTGGAGCACCCCGCACTCGATCTCGCGACCGGTGACCATCGCCTCGATCACCAGCTTGCGGTCGTGCCGCAGCGCCTCGGCGATCGCCGCGTCCAGTTCCTCCGGGCCGTTCACCTTGCTGATCCCGACGCTGGAGCCGGCCCGGGCCGGCTTCACGAAGACCGGCCAGCCGAGCTCCTCGACGTCGTCCCGCACCGCGTCCGGGTCGCGCTGCCACTGCCCCGGCCGGACCACCAGATACTCGCCGATCGGCAGCCCCGAACCGGCCAGCATCACCTTCATCGCGGCCTTGTCCATGCTCGCTGCCGAGGCCAGCACCCCGGCCCCGACGTACCGGGTGTCGGTCAGCTCGAGCAGCCCCTGGACCGTCCCGTCCTCCCCGAAGGGCCCGTGCAGTAACGGGAACACCACGTCCACCTCGCCGAGCTCGCGGGGAACCTGCCCGGGCTCGAGGATCTGGAGCGAGCGGTCGCCGGTCTCCAGCGGAGCGATCACGCCGGGCCCGTCGCCGTCCTTCACCTCGGGCAGGACCCCGGCCGAAAGCGCCCAGCGGTCCGGGTCGTCGGCGGCCAGCACCCAGCGGCCGGAGCGGGTCACGCCGATCGGGATGACGTCGTACAGGTCGCGGTCGATCGCGCTGAGCACCGACGAGGCGGTGGCGCAGCTGACCGCGTGCTCACTCGAACGTCCCCCGAAGAGCACGGCCACCCGGGTCTTGCGGGCGTTCCCGACCGACTGAATCTCGTCCATGACCGGCGAGGGTACCCCCCGCAGTAGTCGTCCGAACACGCCCTACGCTGGCCCGATGAGCGACGACTCGACCTTGGGCGACCTGGCTTCCGCGACCGTGGTGGTCACCGCGGGCCGCCCGCCGGCCACCCCGAACCAGCCGCTGAACGTGCCGGTGGTACTGACCTCGACCTACACCGCGTCCGATTTCGCCCCGCAGCCGGGCGATCTGGGCTACGGCCGCTGGGGCAACCCGACCTGGACCGCGCTGGAGGACACGGTCGGCGCCCTCGAGGGCGGGCCGGCCCTGGCGTTCGGCTCGGGGATGGCGGCGATCTCGGCGGTGTTCGCGCTGGTCCCGCTCGGCGGCACGGTGGTGATCCCGGACACGCCCTATTCCGGAACCTCGCAACTGGCGCGTGAACTCGAAGCGGCGGGCCGGATCCGGGTCCGCCCGGTGCCGCAGGCCGACACCGAGGCCGTGCTGGCCGCGCTGGACGGGGCGGACCTGATCGTGCTGGAGAGCCCGTCGAATCCGATGATGGACGTGGCGGACCTGCCGACGATCCTGGCCGCGGCCCGGCAGGGCGGGGTGCTGAGCGCGGTCGACAACACCTTCGCCACGCCGCTTCTCCAGCAACCGCTGTCACTCGGAGCGCACCTGGTGGTGCACGCGGCGACGAAGTACCTGAGCGGGCACTCGGACGTGCTGCTCGGGATCGTGGTCACCGAGCCGGATCCGGAGAACGATCTGTACGGACGCCTGCTCGGTCACCGCACGATCAACGGGGCGATCCCCGGTCCGATGGAGGCCTGGCTGGCGCTGCGCGGGATGCGCACGCTCGCGGTCCGGATCGAGCGGGCGAGCGCGAACGCCGCCGAACTGGCCCGCCGGCTGGGCGATCACCCGGCGGTCTCCCAGGTGCGGTACCCGGGCCTGTCCAGCCATCCCGGCCACCAGCGGGCCCTCGCCCAGATGCGTGGTTTCGGCGCGATGCTGTCGTTCGAGTTGGTGGGACAGTCGGCCGAGCAGGCCGAGCGGGTGTGCGCGAACGTCCGTCTGTGGACGCATACCACCAGTCTCGGAGGCGTGGAGTCGACCCTGGAACGGCGCCGCCGGCACGGCGGCGAGTCGGTTCTCGTGCCCGAGTCGCTGATCCGCCTGTCGGTCGGCATCGAGGATGTGGACGACCTGTGGAACGACCTGCAGCAGGCTCTCGAGGCTGCTGTTCTCTGACCCGACCCACAGCATTGGGGACGCTGGTCAGCCCGCGGGCTGACCGGCTGGGGGCACCTCCCGGCCCTCTGGGGCCGGGGGACCCCAATTCGTGTAGTTGCCTTAGGAAAACTCGGACTTCCGCCGCCGCGACAGCAGACTGCCGGCCAGCTCGGACAGCGGCAGTTCGCCCCGCACCACCCCGGTCACCGCCTCGGTGATCGGCATGTCCACCCCGTGCGCCCGCGCCAGCCCGAGGATCGGCCCGGCGCTTTTCACGCCCTCCGCGGTGCGATTGGTGATGGCCACGACCTCGCCGACGCTCATCCCCTGCCCCAGGTGCACCCCGAACGAGCGGTTCCGGGACAGCGGCGAGGCACAGGTGGCGACCAGGTCGCCCATCCCGGCCAGGCCCGCGAAGGTGGCCGGCTCGGCGCCGAGAGCCACCCCCAGACGGGTGATCTCGGCCAGTCCCCGGGTGATGATCGAGGCCTTCGAGTTGTCCCCCAGCCCCATCCCCTCGACCATGCCCACGGCCAGCGCGATCACGTTCTTGATCGCTCCGGAGAGTTCCACGCCGATCACGTCGTGGTTGGTGTAGGGCCGGAAGTAGGGCGCCCAGCAGGCCGCGGCGACCAGTTCGGCGGCCTCGTGGTCGATCCCGGCGACCACCGTGGCGGTGGGCTGGCGGGCGGCGATCTCGGAGGCCAGGTTCGGTCCGGAGACCACGGTGATCCGCTCCGGCCCGATCCCGAGGACCTCGGCGATCACCTCGCTCATCCGCCGCAGCGTGCCGTCCTCAACGCCTTTCATCAGGCTGACCGTCACCGCCGAGGAGTTCAGCAGAGGACGCCAGTCGGTCAGGTTCGCGCGCAGGGTCTGCGAAGGCACCGCCAGGACCACGATGTCGGCGCCGTCCAGGGCCACCGCTGGGTCCGGGTCGGCGGTGATCGCCTCCGGCAGGTCGAGCCCGGGCAGGTAGTCCGGGTTCTGGTGGCGCTTGGCGATGTCCGCGCAGACCTCCGGCCGCCGGCCCCACATCGTCACCTCGGCCCCGGCGTCCGCGAGCACCATCGCGAACGTGGTGCCCCAGGATCCGGTGCCCATCACCGCGACGCGGCTCATCCGTCCGTCCTCTTCCGTTTCTTCGCATTGGGATTGCCGAACTGCGGTTTCCCGCTGGTCCGGGGGTCGTGCCGGACCGCGGGAGCGGCCTGGCCGCGGATCTCCTCGAGCATGCCGGTGAGCACGTCCATCACCTGGTCGGTGGCCTCGATCAGCAAGGGCACGGTGATCGGCTGCCCGGCGAACCGGCTCAGGTCGACCGGAGGCCCGGCCACCACGGTGATTTCATGACGCGGAAACACATGAGGCACTTTGGCGTACGGGGCCAGGATCTCGTGCGCACCCCACTGGGCGATCGGGATCACCGGAGCACCGGTTTCCAGCGCTACCCGCACGGCACCGGTCTTACCCCGCATGGGCCAGTGATCCGGGTCGCGGGTGAGCGTGCCCTCTGGGAAGAACGAGACGCACTCACCGCGCTGCACTGCTTCTACCGCGGCCAAGTAGGCTGCGCCTGCGTCCTTCGTCTCCCGGTACACCGGGATCTGCTGGGCCCCGCGCACCACCCAACCCACCAGGGGCAGCCGGAAAACGCTCTCCTTGGCCATGAAGCGGGGCAGCCGGCCCGCCGCGTAGACGAAGTGCGCGAACGTGAGCGGATCGACGTAGGAGACGTGGTTGGCCACCGTGATCACCCCGCCGGTGGCCGGAAGATTCTCGGCGCCCCGCCAGTTCCTCTTGGTGACCAGCAACAGAACCGGTTTCAGCACGATCACCGCCAGCCGGTACGCCGGCCCGATCCTCCGCAGCCTCACCTGGGTTCCACCTTCCGGACGCGGGACTTCAGCGTATGCACCGTTGTCGTAACCGTCGCCGGCACCGACGCCGGAGCCGTACCTGGAGCCATTTCTGGAGCCGTACTTGGAGCCGTACCTGGAGCCATCTCTGGAGCCGTTTTCGGAGCCGACACGAACCCTCGGGCTGTCACCCGTCCATCTTGCCGCCCCCGGCCGCGGTTGTGCCCACTGCCCCGGTACCCGAACTGATCGGATTCCAGACCCATGACTGACCGGTGGACGCTGGTGCTGCCGTTCAAGGGCGGCCCGAACGCCAAGTCCCGGCTCTCCGCCCCGGCCGGCCTGGCCACCGCGATCGCCCTCGACTGCCTGGACGCGGTGCTGGCCGCCGAACGGGTGGAGACGGTCGTGGTGGTCACCGCCGATCCGTTGCTGGCGGCCGACGCCCGCGATGCCGGGGCGCTGGTCCGGGGTGAGTCCCGGCCCGGCTCCGGTCTGCCGGCGGCGATCGAGGACGGCCTGCGCGGCCTTGACCGGCCCTGTGCCGTCCTGCTGGGCGATCTGCCGTCTCTACGTCCCGCAGACCTGGATTCGGCGCTTCAGCGCGCTTCGGAGGCGCTCACAACGGCTGCGGACGGCTCCGACGCTGCACCCTCCATGGTTTTCGTTCCGGACGCGGACAACGTCGGCACGGTGTTGTTGGCCGCCCTGCGCCCCTCGGCGATGCGTCCCTCATTCGGCCCGGACTCGGCCCGGCGGCACGCCGAGTCGGGGGCTCTGCGGCTGGATCTGGACCTGCCGAGGTTGCGGCGGGACGTGGACACGCAGGCCGATCTGGAGGCGGCGCGGGGGCTTGGGCTGGGGAAACGCACGTTGTCGTTCGTCGGCTGAGCTGCTCGAACTTCAGCTGCGCGGCCTGTCATCGCATTCCGCACCGCACCGGCCTCAACCTTTCACTACCCCCGTCCTGTCTTCCCGGGTGGGCGGGCTCTGCCCGAGGGCCGAGCTGAGACTCCCCTAGGCTGACCGGGTGCAGGCCACCGTGTACCGCTTCGACCCGGAGACCGGGTCCGGGTCCGTCCTCACCGATTCCGGCGACGTGCTGCCCTTCGACGCTTCCGCGCTCGCCCACAGCGGTCTCCGGCACCTGAGACCCGGGCAGCGCCTGACCGCCGAACGCGAAGGTGACCGGGTCATCGCCCTGACGCTCGGCACGATCGGCGCCCACGAGCGTCCTTAGTCGCAAAAAAGAAAGCGCCCCGGAAGCCATGGGCTCCGGGGCACTTTCTGCAATAAGCGCAGGTCAGCGCTCGTAGTTGGCGCCCAGCATCTGCAGTTTCTGCTGGAAGTGCTCGTAACCCCGGTCGATCAGGCCGATCCCGCGCACCCGGGAGGTGCCCTCCGCGGCCAGCGCCGCGATCAGGTGGCTGAACCCGCCCCGCAGGTCCGGCACCGTGATGTCGGCGCCGTGCAGCTTGGCCGGGCCCGAGATGACCGCCGAGTGCTGGAAGTTGCGCTGGCCGAAGCGGCACGGCCGGCCGCCCAGGCATTCCCGGTAGAGCTGGATCTGGGCGCCCATCTCGCTCAGCGCGTGGGTGAAGCCCAGCCGGTTCTCGTACACCGTCTCGTGCACGATGGACAGCCCGCTGGCCTGGGTCAGCGCCACCACCAGGGGCTGCTGCCAGTCGGTCATGAAGCCCGGGTGCACGTCGGTTTCCAGGACCAGCGAGTTCAGCTCGCCGCCCGGGTGGCTGAACCGGATGCCGTCGTCGCCGATGTCCAGGACGCCGCCGACCTTCCGGAACACGTTGAGGAACGTCATCATCTCCTGCTGGCGGGCGCCCAGCACGGTGATGTCGCCCTTGGTGGCGAGCGCGGCGCAGGCCCAGGAGGCGGCCTCGATCCGGTCCGGCATCGCCCGGTGGGTGAAACCCCCGAGCCGGTCGACGCCTTCGATCCGGATCGCCCGGTCGGTGTCGACGCTGATGATCGCGCCCATCTTCTGCAGCACCGCGATCAGGTCCATGATCTCGGGCTCGATCGCCGCGTTGGTCAGCTCGGTGACGCCCTCGGCGAGCACGCTGGTCAGCAGCACCTGCTCGGTGGTGCCGACACTCGGGTACTCCAGCTTGAGTTTCGTGCCCTGCAGGCGCTGGGGCGCGCGAATCGCGATTCCGCCCGGCTCCTTGTCGACGATCGCGCCGAATTGCCGCAGCACGTCGAGGTGGTAATTGATCGGACGGTCACCGATCCGGCACCCACCGAGATCGGGAATGAATGCCTCACCCAGCCGGTGAAGAAGAGGGCCACAGAAAAGAATCGGGATACGGCTGGAACCGGCGTGCGCGTCGATGTCGGCGACGTGCGCCTGAATGACATTGCTCGGGTCCAGCCGGAGTTCACCCTCCGGGCCGGGGACCTCCTGGACCTGCACCCCGTGCAGTTCCAGCAGACCGCTCACGACGCCGACGTCGCGGATCTGCGGGACGTTCCGCAGCACGCTCGGCTCGTCACCGAGCAGCGCGGCCACCATCGCCTTGGAGACCAGGTTCTTTGCGCCACGCACCTGAAGGCTGCCGACCAACGGGGTGCCGCCGTGCACGGTGAGTACGTCGTTCATGGGAGACATCGTGGCCCACCTCGGGCCAGGCACCAACTCGCGAGGTCCGGATCCGTACCCGGGGGAATCGGCGCCGCGGCCGGGGCCCTGAAGGGCCGGCCCCAAAACAGCCACGTGGCGGGCGTCCCGGTGAGGTCCGGGTCGCCCGCCACGGGTGGAGGGGTGGTGCTGTGCTCGGCGCCGAGGCGCGCGGGCAGATCAGGCGCTGGTCGTACGGCGACGCGTGGTGGTGCGCTTCGCGGCGGTCGGGGCCGGGGTCGCCGGGGTCGCGGCGGTGCGGCTGGCGGTGGTGGCCGTCTTCTTGGCCGCCGTCTTGCGCGCGGTGGTGGTCTTGGCCGCGGTGGTCTTGGCCGCCGTGGTCTTGGCCGGGGCCGCCTTGGTGGCGGTGGTCTTGCGCGCGGCCGGAGCAGCCTTGGTCGCGGTCTTCTTCACCGTGGTGGTGGTGGTCTTCGCCGGGGTGGCCTTGGTGGCGGTCTTCTTCGCGACCGTGGTCTTCGTGGTCGTGGTGGTGGCCTTCACCGGAGTCGCCTTGGTGGCGGTCTTCTTCGCGGCGGTGGTCTTGGCGGCCGTGGTCTTGGTGGCGGCCGTCTTGGTGGCGCGGGTCGGGGCGGCGGCCTTGGCGGCAGCGGCCACGCCACGGGTGGTGGCGGCGCGGGTGGAACCGGCAACCGGCTTCGGCAGGGTGCGCGGCTCGGCGACGTACGCCTTGAAGGAGGTGCCGGCGCGGAAACGCGGAACCGACGTCTTCTTGATCCGGACCTTCTCGCCGGTGCGCGGGTTACGGCCGGTGCGGGCGTTGCGGACGGCCTTCTCGAAGGAACCGAAACCGCTGATGGTCACCTTCTCGCCGCGGACCACGGCGCGGGTGATGGTGTCGATGACGGCGTCCAGCGCGTCGGCCGCGGCCTGACGACCGCCGAGGCGCTCCTGGAGAATCTCGACGATATCTGCCTTGTTCACTTCATCCTCCGGTACATGAGTCGGGCGGACGCCCGATGATGTCGAGGATGAATGTAAAGGCACTCCGGCCTATAAATCCAATACAGAGTGAGGTTTTGTCGTTGTGTCTCAACGCAAAACCGGCCCTGGAATGGCCCTCCCCGGCCCCCGGACGGCCCTTTGGCGGCCGTCCGGGGACTCACCCCGTTTCGCGTAATTCATTATCCCAGAACAATTTACGGGAATTAATACGATTTCCGGGGCGGTGCCGGGGACCGCTCAGCGCGCCGGCAGGGTGGCCGGAAGAAAGTGTGGCCGATTCGACTCGAAAGCAGTCACGTCATCGACGTGCCGGAGGGTCAGCCCGATGTCGTCCAGGCCCTCCAGCAGTCGCCAGCGGGTGTACTCGTCGACCTCGAAGCCGACCGTCAGGTCGCCGGCGACGGCCGTCCGGGCGACCAGGTCGACCGTCACCTCAGTGCCCGGGCGGGTTTCCAGCACCGTCCACAGCTTCTCGATGTCGGCCTGCTCGACGATCCCGGTGAGCAGTCCGGCCTTTCCCGAGTTCCCCCGGAAGATGTCGGCGAACCGGGAGGACAGGACGGCCCGGAATCCGTAGTCGTTGAGCGCCCAGACGGCGTGCTCACGACTGGATCCGGTGCCGAAGTCGGGTCCCGCGACGAGCACCGAACCAGCCTTGTAGGCCTCCTGGTTCAGGATGAACTCCGGGTCCTGGCGCCAGGCGGAGAACAGGCCGTCCTCGAATCCGGTGCGCGTCACCCGCTTGAGGTACACCGCCGGGATGATCTGGTCGGTGTCCACGTTCGAGCGGCGCAGCGGGACCCCGATACCGGTGTGGGTGCTGAACTTCTCCATGATTTCGCAGTTCCTTAGCTGTGAGGACTTGAGGGGATGCGCTGACCTGCCGAAAGCCTCAGCGGCCGGTGGAAGCGCTCTCGGAGGAGGAGACCTCAAGTCCCGGCGAGACCAGGTCGGCGGGCGAGGACAGGGTGCCGCGCACCGCGGTCGCGGCGGCGACGGCGGGCGAGACCAGGTGCGTGCGGCCCCCCTTGCCCTGCCGGCCCTCGAAGTTCCGGTTGGAGGTGGAGGCGCTGCGCTCACCCGGGGCCAGCTGGTCCGGGTTCATGCCCAGGCACATCGAGCAGCCGGCCTGGCGCCACTCGGCGCCGAAAGCTGTGAAGACCTTGTCCAGACCCTCGGACTCGGCCTGCAGCCGGACCCGGGCCGAGCCGGGCACGACCAGAACCCGCACCGACTCCGCCTTCTGCCGGCCCTGCAGGACGGCGGCGGCGGTGCGCAGGTCCTCGATCCGGCCGTTGGTGCAGGAGCCGATGAACACCGTGTCCACGGCGATCTCCCGCAGCGGGGTGCCCGCGGTCAGGTCCATGTAGCTGAGCGCCCGTTCGGCCGCCGAGCGGGCGTCCGGGTCGGCGATCTGGGCCGGGTCCGGCACCGCGGACGAGAGCGGCGCACCCTGACCGGGATTCGTGCCCCAGGTGACGAAGGGCTCCAGGTCGGGTGCGGAGAGGTGCACCTCGGTGTCGAAGGTCGCGTCCTCGTCGGTCCGCAACGTGCTCCAGTACTGCACCGCCGCGTCCCAGTCGGCCCCCTCGGGCGCGTGCCGGCGGCCCTTCACGTACGCGAACGTGGTCTCGTCGGGCGCGATCATGCCGGCCCGGGCCCCCGCCTCGATCGACATGTTGCAGATCGTCATCCGCGCCTCCATGGACAGCGCCCGGATGGCCGAACCCCGGTACTCCAGGACGTAGCCCTGGCCGCCCCCGGTGCCGATCTTCGCGATCACCGCGAGAATGATGTCCTTGGCACTGGTTCCGTCCGGCAGGTCGCCGTCGACGTTGATGGCCATGGTCTTGAACGGCTTCAGCGGCAGGGTCTGGGTGGCCAGCACGTGCTCCACCTCGCTGGTGCCGATCCCGAAAGCCAGGGCCCCGAAGGCCCCGTGCGTCGAGGTGTGCGAATCGCCGCAGACCACGGTCATACCCGGCTGGGTCAGCCCGAGCTGCGGCCCGACCACGTGGACGATGCCCTGGTCCAGGTCGCCCAGCGGGTGCAGCCGGACCCCGAACTCGGCGCAGTTGCGGCGCAGCGTCTCGATCTGGGTGCGGCTGACCGGGTCGGCGATCGGCTGGTCGATGTTCAGCGTCGGGGTGTTGTGGTCCTCGGTCGCGATGGTGAGGTCGAGGCGGCGCACGCCGCGGCCGGCCAGGCGCAGCCCGTCGAAGGCCTGCGGGCTGGTCACCTCGTGCAGCAGATGGAGATCGATGTAGAGCAGGTCCGGTTCGCCGTTCTCGCCGGCGCGCACGACGTGCGCCTCCCAGACCTTCTCCGCCAGAGTGCGGCCCACGCTGATCATCCTCTCGGTACGTCCCGGGCGCCGTTGGGGTGCCCTTGTTCGGCGGCGGACTTGCGTCTCGCTTCGTGAGACGCCAGTATCGCCACATGGACAAGAGTAGCGGAGTCGGCGTCCTGGACAAGGCAGCCGTGCTGCTCGACGCCCTGGAGGCGGGCCCGGCCACGCTGGCCCAGCTGGTCACCGCCACCGGCCTGGCCCGGCCCACGGCGCACCGGCTGGCGGTCGCCTTGGAGCACCACCGGCTCGTCGGCCGGGACCTGCAGGGCCGTTTCGTGCTCGGCCCGCGACTGGCCGAACTGGCCGCCGCGGCCGGTGAGGACCGGCTTCTGGCCGCCGCCGGGCCGGTTCTCACGGCCCTGCGCGACCACACCGGCGAGAGCGCCCAGCTCTTCCGCCGGCAGGGTGATCAGCGGATCTGCGTGGCCGCCGCGGAAAGGCCGGTGGGTCTGCGCGATTCGATCCCGGTCGGCTCGGCGCTGTCGATGCTCGCCGGATCGGCCGCCCAGACCCTGCTGGCCTGGGAGGAGCCGGATCGCCTGCACCGCGGGCTGAACGGTGCCAAGTTCTCGGCCAGCACGCTGTCCGCGGTGCGGCGCCGGGGCTGGGCCCAGAGCATCGCCGAGCGCGAGCCGGGCGTCGCCTCGGTCTCGGCGCCGGTGCGCGGGCCGTCCGGCCGGGTGGTCGCGGCGGTCTCGATCTCCGGCCCGATCGAGCGTTTCACCCGCCAGCCGGGCCGCCAGCACGCCACCGCAGTGGTTTCGGCGGCCGGCCGGCTCACCGAGGTGCTGCGCCGCGGGCAGGCCCAGTCCTAGAAGTACCCAGGAACGACGAAGAGCCCGTCACCCCTCGGGGGGTGGCGGGCTCTCAGGGTTTTGCGGGACGCCGGTCAGGAAACCCCGGCCTCGCCGCTGAACTCGGCCGCCTCGTCCTGCGCGGAGGTGACCAGGGCGTCGACGGTGAGGGAACCCGCACTGTCGGCGATCAGCCGGCGCAGCAGCACCAGCTCGATCCGGGCCAGGTCGGGCTCGTCGAGCTGCTCGAGCACCTGACCGACCGTCGCGTCGTCGCCGAGCACCGAGCGCACCAGCGCCTGGGCGGCGGACGGGTCGATCGCGACCGGGGTCTGCGCGTAGGGGGCGGCCGCGGCGGCGACGAAGGCCGGCACGTCGGCCTGAAGGTCGAGCTGCTGGGCGACGGCCCGGTAGAAGGCGGCGCCGACGATCTCGCCGAACGCGTTCCAGCCGGGCTCGTCCAGGGTCTTGATCTGCTCGGGGTAGGCGTTCAGGTCACCCGACAGCAATTCCCGGACCATCTGGCCGATCTGGGCCGTCATAGCTTTCCCTCCATCGATTCCACCGGTGCCCCCGCAGCGGTGCTCCACCCCCGAGCGTCCTTGGTTCTCGCAGGTCGGCGAGAGATTACCGGACATGAAGACGGCCCTCGACCAGAAGAGGTCGAGGGCCGTCTCTCGTGTAGCCCCGACGGGATTCGAACCCGTGTTACCGCCTTGAGAGGGCGGCGTGTTAGGCCTCTACACAACGGGGCCTTGCCTTGCTGCTGACCAGGTCAGCCGCTCGATCCTAGCCGCTTTCGCGTCTATTCACCGAATCGGTCCGGAAGTCTGAAAGGTGAATGAAATATCCACTTTTCGACGACCAACCGCGCTGGGGTACCAGGACTCGAACCTAGAATAACTGTACCAGAAACAGTCGTGTTGCCAATTACACCATACCCCATGGTAGTAACTCGCCCGATAGCCAGATGATCTCCGAGGAGATTCTGTCGCCCGGGTGAGCGCCCACCGAGAACATTACCGGTCCTCGACCTCTGGCCCAAATCAGATCGCCGCGAGCCTCCGTCGAGCCCTTCCGGACCAGCGTCCCGAGCCCCTTTCCGCCGCGTCGCGGTGCCCCCAACCGAGCATCCTTCTCGGCGACGGGGCGGGGGCACGGCGCGACGAGAGCAGATCGCGACCGCCGAACCGCCACCCGGCAAGGTTCCGGGACTGCTCCGGAACTGCCCCCGCACCGGCCCGAACGGGACGTAGATCACCCTGCACCCCACGACTTTCCACTACTTTGCGTCATCCGAAATCCCCGCCCTCCGCACAACCCGGCGGTACCCCATCGGCGTGGCGCCACGGAATGTGCCCGACACCTGGAGGCGCCACGATAACTATGGGTAAAGTGGCGACCACGGAATGGTCCGGACTTCCGCTCTTGGCGCATCGGCGATTCAGCTACGCTCCAGCTCACAGGGGTGTGATCACCGGGGGACGGGGATGTTCACAGTTCAAGCACTGCTTCTCGGGCCCGGCGGCCCGCTGGTGACGCCCCGGTCGGCGTACGCCCCCCGGTTCCGGCCCGCTCCGGGCCGGCCGAGGCGCGCGCCGGCCTGCCCTCCGAACGCTGGTTGCAGGGGGTGACCGTGCGGGTCTCGGGCCTCCGGCTCTCCGAATTCCCCCGTCCGGCCCTCAGGCCGGCCCCGGCGCGTGCCGATACCGGACGGGTGACCCCCGTCCGGCCGAAGGCAACCTCGCTGCGGATCGCCGGGGTCAGCCTGTTCCTGGTCGGGCTGGGCGCGCTGCTCTGGCTCTGCCCGGTCACCCAGCAGCTGGGCGGGCGCTCCGAGCTGCTGCACCTGGACTGGTACACCGTGGCCGCGCTCGCCGCGGCCTGCGAGATCGTCGTGCAGATGGTGCAGGTCAACGGGCACCGGCAGGTCCGGGCGATCTCGATGAACGAGATCGCCACGGTGCTCGGGCTGTTCTTCGCCACCCCCGGCGGGTTCGTCGCCGGCCGGCTGACCGGGGTCCTGATCGCCCTGGTGCTGTGGCGGCGGCAGGGCCCGGTGAAGGTGTTCTTCAACGGCTCGATGCTGTTCGCCGAGTCGGTCCTCGCCCTGCTGCTGTTCAACCTGGTCCGGGGCTCGCACGCGGCGATCGACGAGCGCGCCTGGGCCGCCGCCCTGGCCGCGACGATCTGCGGCGGGCTGCTCTCGGCGATCGCGGTGACCGTGGTGCTGGCGGTGGTGGACGGCGAGACCAAGCGCCGCGACTTCCTGCTCGAGGCCGGCCGCGGGGCCGCGATGTCGGCCTGGGTGACCTGTATCGCACTGGTCGCGGTGCACGCGCTGGACGCGACCAGCCTGGCCGCGGTGCCGCTGCTGATCTCGATGGTGCTGCTGCTGATCGCCTTCCGCAGCTACTCCAGCCTGTCCGAGCGGCACCTCAGCCTGGAACGGCTGTACCGGTTCAGCCACGCGGTCAGCAGCACCCCCGAGGTGAACGAGATCCTCGCCGGGGTGCTGCAGCACGCCCGGGAGGTGCTGCGGGCCGACTACGCAGAGATCGTCTTCGTCTCCTCCGAGGCCGGCCACCAGCCGCTGCGGATCGACAGCCGGGGCTCGGCGGGCAAGCTGCGCCGCACCCGGCTGAGCGAACCCGCGGCCGACGACCCGAGCTGGGCCGGCGTGGTCACCAGCGGCGGCCCGTTGCTGATCCCGCGCGGCGACCGCGGCCACCGCGCCCTGCTGGCCGACCGGGACCTGCGGGACGCGGTGCTGGTGCCATTGCGCGGGGAGGCCGGCATCGTCGGCACCATCCTGGTCGGCGACCGGATCAGCGACGTGCGCTCGTTCGACACCGACGACGTGCAGCTGCTGATGACGGTGGCCAACCACGCCAGCATGGCCCTGCAGAACGGCCAGCTGGTCGACCGGCTGCGGCACGACGCACTGCACGACAAGCTGACCGGCCTGCCCAACCGCAACCTGCTGCAGCAGGAGATGGTCGTGGCGCTGGGCGACATGCGCACCGACCGCTCCCGCGGCCTGGCCGTGATGAACCTCGACCTGGTCAACTTCAAGCAGGTCAACGACACCTTCGGGCTCGCCCTGGGCGACCGGCTGCTGCAGGAGGTGGGCCAGCGGCTGCACGCCGCGCTGAACGGGCGGGGCATCCTGGCCCGCACCGGCGGCGACGAGTTCACCGTGCTGCTGCCCGGTGTGGACACCGTCGCCGTCACCCTGGACATCGCCGCCTCGCTGCGCTGCGGCCTGGAGCGGCCGGTCAGCATCCAGGGGGTGGACGTGGAGGTCGGGGTGTCCACCGGGATCGCCGTCGCCCCGCTGCACGGCACGGACGGGCACACGCTGCTCAAGCGGGCCGACGCGGCGATGTACTACGCGAAGAACTCCGGCTCCGCCGTGCACGTGTACGAGAAGGGGCTGGACGCCAACGAGACACCGGAGCGGCTGGCCCTCACCACCGAGCTCCGCCAGGGCATCGCGGCCGGCCAGCTCGAGGTCTACGTACAGCCCCAGGCCAGCCTGCGCACCGGGGTGGTGCTCGGGGTGGAGGCGCTGGTGCGCTGGCGGCACCCCCGGCACGGCCTGCTCTTCCCGGACACGTTCATCCCTCTGGCCGAACGCAACGGGCTGATCCCGGCGCTGACCGACGCGGTGCTGGAGCAGGCCGTGGCCGCCTGCGGGCGCTGGCGCCGGGCCGGGCACCGGCTCACGGTCAGCGTGAACCTCTCAGCTCGCAGCAATCTCAACGACAAGCTGATCGCCAACGTGCAGTCGCTGCTGACCCGGCACGGCGTCCCGGCCGACTCGCTCACCCTGGAGATCACCGAGAGCTCGGTGATCCGTGACCCGGCCCGCACCCGGATCGTGCTGGACCGGCTGCACGAGCTCGGGGTGGGGCTGTCCATCGACGATTTCGGCACCGGCTACTCGTCGCTGTCCTACCTGCGCCAGCTCCCGGTGCAGGAGGTGAAGATCGACAAGAGCTTCGTGATGACCATGCTGACCGAGCCGGACGACCTGGCGATCGTCCGCTCGATCGTCGACCTCGGCACCAACCTCGACCTGGAGGTGGTGGCCGAAGGGGTGGAGGACGCGGCCACCTGGGCCGAGCTGGAACGCATGGGCTGCACCAACATGCAGGGGTTCTACCTGGCCCCGCCGATGCCGCTGGCCGGTTTCATCGACTGGCTGGCGGCCCGGGAAGGGCACCTCGCCGAGGCGCGCTGAACGCCCGATGAAGAAGGGACGCCCTTACGGACGTCCCTTCTTCGAAACGGTTCAGTCGCGGGAGACGACCGGGTTGCTCAGCACGCCCATGCCCTCGATCTCCACCTCGACCCGGTCCCCCGCCACCAGCGGCCCGACCCCGGCCGGCGTGCCGGTCAGGATCACGTCGCCGGGCAGCAGGGTGAAGGCCGCCGAGACGTAGGCGACGATCTCCGGAATCTTGTGGATCAGCTGCGAGGTGCGGCCGTCCTGCTTGGTCTCGCCGTTCACCCGGGTGGTCAGCCGGATGTCGCCGGCGTCCGTGTCCAGCACCAGGTAGGGGCCGAGCGGGCAGAAGGTGTCGAAACCTTTGGCCCGCGCCCATTGCCCGTCGGACTTCTGCAGATCCCGCGCGGTCACGTCGTTCGCGATCGTGTAGCCGAGCACGACCTCGTTCACCCGCTCGGCGGGAACGTCCTTGCAGAGCTTGCCGATCACGATCGCCAGCTCGCCCTCGAAATGCACGTTCGACGACTGACGGGGCAGCACGATCGGGTCGCCCGGGCCGATCACCGAGGTGTTCGGCTTGAAGAAGAGCAGCGGCTCGGCCGGCGGGGCCTCGCCCGGGGTCGTGGCCATCTCGGCCACGTGGTCGGCGTAGTTCTTCCCGACCGCGACCACCTTGCTGCGCGGGATGACCGGCGCCAGCAGCCGGACCGCGTCGTCGAACCTGACCTTCTCGCCGGTCATCTGGACCGTCTGGTAAAGCGGGTCGCCACTGATGACGTGCAGGAAACCGTTCCCCTGCTCGCCCTCCACGACCGCGTACCGAGGGTCTTCGCCGGTGGTGAATCTCGCGATGAGCACGGTCCGCACCTTATGCCATCACCGGTGGAGAGATACTGGAGCTGTGGGTGAGGTCTGGTCGGCAGAGCAGTGGACACGGTTGGCGCGCGCCCATGAGGAACGGGCCGACGCGTTCACCGCGGCCCATCGCGCGCGGAAGGCGACCGGTGAGAAGCACGCGATCGACGATTTCCTCTTCGAGTACTACAACACCCGCCCGTCCGTCCTGCGCCGCTGGCACCCGGGTGTCGGCGTCCGTCTGCAGCTGACTCCCGACGCCCCGCACCCGAAATGGCGCTGGTACAGCACCTCCGAAGGCACGGTCGGATTCGACGCCGCGAAGTTCATGCAGGAGCGGGGCGACTCGGTGCGCTTCATCCACCGCCTGCTCACCGCCATCGCCTCCCGCCCGGCGTTCACCGGCTGCTTCGGCCTGCACGAGTGGGCAATGGTCTACCGGCAGGACGAACACCGGCACCCACTCCCCCTGCGACTGGGTCAGGCCGGCACCGACGCGGTGGTCGAGGCCCATCCCATCCGTTGCAGCCACTTCGACGCGTTCCGCTTCTTCACCCCCTCGGCGGTCGAGCGCAATCGCCTGCAGCCCACCCGCGAGAGCCAGGTCGAGCTGGACCAGCCGGGCTGCCTGCACGCCTCGATGGACAGTCACAAGTGGGCCTCCAAGCTCGGCCCGGCGGTGCCCGGCGACCTGGCGCTGGACTGCTTCGAGCTGGCCCGCGACATCCGTCAGCTGGACATGCAGGCCTCGCCCTACGACTTCTCCTCCTACGGCCGGGCCCCGGTGGCGATCGAGACCCCGGAAGGAAAGGCGGAGTACGTGACCCGGCAGCGAGCTTTCGCCGAGCGGTCGGCCGGCCTTCGGAACCGGTTGATCGTGGTGCTGGAGATGCTGATGAATGCTGCCGGGGAAGAAGTTTCGGGCAAGTCCCCCGTTCTGGCGTAACGTTCGCGGACCGGCCGACCCGCGGGTAGGCCGAAGGTCGGGTGTGTCTTCGGCTGCGCCCACCGGCGGGATCGCTGAGGCTGGTTGCCATGAATACGAGAAGGTTCACGTATCGCACGCGCGTCCGCACCGCCGCCGGCGTGGCCACGATCGGCTGTGTCGTCACAGGCCTGCTCGCTTCCCCGTTCCTCGCCGAGGAGTCCACCGCCGCGACCCCGACGGTCTCCTCGGCGGGCTCAACTGCGACTACGACCATCAAGGCGTCGTCCGGCAAGACCCTCCAGCCGGTCAGCCTGCCCACCGGCTTCCGCCCTGAGGGCGTGGCCTCCGGCCCGAAGCGCACCTTCTTCGCCGGATCGATGGTGGACGGCCGGATCTGGACCGGCAGCCTGAAGACCGGCGCCGGCCACCTGCTCACCCCGGGCATCACCGGCCGAGCGCTGCGCGGCATGGAGTGGGACCCGCGCTCCGGCCTGCTCTGGGCCACCGGTCAGGACGGCAGCACCGGCATCGTGCTCGCTGTGGACAGCAGCACCGGCGCGGTGAAGTACCGGATGGAGATTCCCGGCGCGGTGTTCCTGAACGACCTCACGGTCGAGCCGAACGCGGTCTGGGTCACCGATTCCCGGGTGGACCGGCTCACCCGGATCGCCCTGCGCGACGCCACCGGCGCCCGGACCGGCCAGATCAACTACTTCCCGCTGACCGGAAGCTGGCCGGTCACCGGTAGCGGCAACGGGGCGAACGGCATCGAGACGCTCTGGGACGGCTCGCTTCTGCTGAACAACAGCACGGCCGGCGGCCTGTACCGGGTAAACGTGCACACCGGCGTCGCGGCGACGCTGCCGATCCGGCGCGGTCCGGGGATCACCGGCGGCGATGGGCTGGAGCGCAAGGGCCACACGCTGTTCGTGGTCCGGGGTAACAAGAATGCGCAGAACTCGGTAGAGCAGCTGAAGCTGCACCACACCGCCAAGAAGGGCTGGCGCGCGACCTGGCGCAAGAGCCTGACCTCTCCGCAGCTCGACGTGCCCTCCACCGCGACCTACGTCAACCACACCCTGTGGGCGGTGAACGCCCGCTTCGGAGTGGCCAACCCGGAGACCGCGAGCTTCCAGATCGTCCCGCTGAGCACGAAGGCGCCCCACTAAACCGTTCGTGATCATGGAGTTCCTCCCCCGTGATCATGGAGTTTCGTCCCGAGGTGGGATACGTCCCGCCGCCCCGGATGGGGAGAAACTCCATGATCACGGGGGTAAAAGTCCATGATCACGGAAGAGGGGGGTGGGGGTGTGGCAGAATCAGCGGAAGCATGAACACCAACGGCGTCATTATTCGCAGGCGCGTCGGCACCGCCCCCAGCTAAACGGGCACCGTCGACGCGCAGACCTTCCGCACCTATGCGGAGGGTCTTTTTTCATGCTCCGAACACCCCACCGATCTAAGGCGAGCGACGATGGAGAGCCTCCAAAGCACCTTCCAGGTGTACGACACCACCCTGCGCGACGGCGCCCAGCAGGAGGGCCTGAGCCTGTCCGTCCAGGACAAGCTGGCGATTGCGGGCCACCTGGACGAGCTGGGGGTCGGCTTCATCGAGGGTGGCTGGCCGGGCGCCATTCCGAAGGACACCGAGTTCTTCCGCCGCGCCGCCGCCGAGCTGAACCTGAAGCAGGCCGTGCTCACCGCCTTCGGCGCAACCCGTAAGGCCGGTCTCGCCGTGCACCAGGACCCGCAGGTGCAGGCGCTGATCGACTCGCTCGCCCCGGCCGTGACGCTGGTCGCCAAGAGCGACATCCGGCACGTGGAGCGGGCTCTGCGCACCACCGCCGAGGAGAACCTGGCGATGATCACCGAGACCGTGGAGCATTTGCGCGATCAGGGCCGCCGGGTGTTCCTCGACGCGGAGCACTTCTTCGACGGGTACCGGTTCGACCGGGGTTACGCGCTCGAGGTGGTGCGGGCCGCGGCCGAGGCGGGGGCGGAGGCGATCGTGCTGTGTGACACCAACGGCGGCATGCTGCCCAACCAGATCGCCGACGTGGTTCACGACGTGCGCACGGAATCCGGTGCGGACCTGGGAATTCACTGTCACAACGACACCGGCTGCGCGGTCGCCAACTCGCTCGCCGCGGTCGACGCCGGGGTGATCCAGGTGCAGGGCACGCTGAACGGTTACGGAGAGCGCACCGGGAACGCCGATCTGGTCACCATTCTCGCCGACCTGGAGCTGAAACTCGGCCGCACCGTGCTGCCCGAGGGCCGGATCCGCGAGGCCACCCGGATCGCCCACGCGGTCAACGAGATCGCCAACGTGACGCCGTACAACCGTCAGCCCTACGTCGGCGCCTCGGCGTTCGCCCACAAGGCCGGGCTGCACGCCAGCGCGATCAAGGTCGACCCGGACCTGTACCAGCACATCGATCCGGGCGCGGTCGGCAACGACATGCGGATGCTGGTTTCCGACATGGCGGGCCGGGCCTCGATCGAGTTGAAGGGCCGGGAGCTGGGTTTCGACCTGTCCAGCGATCGGGAGCTGCTGGGCCGGATCACCGACCGGGTGAAGCAGCTGGAGGCGCGCGGATACACGTTCGAGGCCGCGGACGCGTCCTTCTCCCTGTTGCTCCACGAAGAGGTTCACGGCGCCCGCCCGGCCTTCTGCGAGGTGGAGAGCTGGCGGGTCATCACCGAGTACCGGGACGGGTCCGCGGAGGCGGTCTGTGAGGCAACCGTGAAGCTGACCGCCGGGGGTAACCGCACGGTGGCCACGGCGGAAGGGAACGGTCCGGTCAGCGCGCTCGACCACGTGCTCCGTCAGGCCCTGCTGCCGGTCTACCCGGAGCTCGACCGGATGAAGCTGACCGACTTCAAGGTCCGCATCCTGGACGGGGAATCGGCCACCGACGCGGTCACCCGGGTGCTCGTGGAAAGCACCGGGGCCGGCACGGTGTGGCAGACCGTGGGGGTCGGGCCGAACATGGTCGAGGCGAGCTGGCACGCCCTGCTGGAGAGCGTCGTGTTCGGGCTTCAGAGCATGGGTGTCACACCTCGTCTCTGAGGTAACCACCAAAAATAATGGACGCTTACGGCCCCCTCGGCCGTAAGCGTCCATTGATCAGTGGTGCAGTTGTCGGACGAAAAACTCAGACCAGCCGCTGCATCCAGCCGTGCGTGTCCTCGGTCCGGCCGTACTGGACGTCGAGCAGCGACCCGCGGATCTTCATCGCCACCTCGCCGGTCGGGATCTCCAGCTCGCCGCCCTCCCAGACCAGCCGGCCGAGCGGGGTGATCACGGCCGCCGTACCGCAGGCGAACGCCTCGGTGATGTCGCCGGAAGCGACGCCCGCGCGCCACTCGTCGATGCTGATCGGCCGCTCCTCCACCTTCAGGCCGAGTTCCCCGGCCAGGGTGAGGATCGAGGAACGGGTGATGCCCTCGAGGATGGTGCCGGAGACGGTCGGGGTCACCAGCGTCCCGTCCTTCCGGACGAAGTAGATGTTCATCCCGCCGAGTTCCTCGACCCACTTGTGCTCGGCCGCGTCGAGGAAGCAGACCTGCTCGCAGCCGTGCGCCTCGGCCTCGAGCTGGGCGGCGAGACCGGCGGCGTAGTTACCCCCGCACTTGGCCGCGCCGGTACCGCCGGGCGCCGCCCGGGTGTAGCTGGAGGAGAGCCAGATCGAGACCGGCTTGACCCCGCTGGCGAAGTACGGGCCGACCGGCGAGGCGATCAGCAGGTAACGGACCTGCTTGCTCGGCCGCACGCCGAGGAACGACTCCGACGCGTACATGAACGGCCGCAGGTAGAGGCTGCTTTCGCCGCTGTCGCTGCTGGGCACCCACTCGTGGTCGGTGCTGACCAGCAGCTTGACCGAGGCCAGGAAGTCCTCCTCGGACAGCTCGGGCAGCGCCAGCCGCCGGGCCGACCGGGCCAGCCGGGCCGCGTTCGCCTCCGGGCGGAAGGCCCAGATCGAGCCGTCCGGGTGCCGGTAGGCCTTGAGACCCTCGAAGATCTCCTGCGCGTAGTGCAGCACGGCGGCCGCCGGGTCGAGCTGGATCGGGCCGTACGGGATCAGGCCGGCGTCGTGCCAGCCGGTCGCCGCGTCCCAGTCGATCGACACCATGTGGTCGGTGAAGAACTTCCCGAAACCGGGCTGGGCGTGGATCTGGGCCCGGCGCTCGGTGCTGGCCGGCGTGGGGTTCAGCGTGCGGCTGAAGCTCAGCGGCTCGGTGTCGGGAGCGGCCTCGGGGTCGACGACGTCACTGGTGTCGAACGTTTCGGTGGTGCCGAGAATCTTGGCGTTCATCGCGATACTCCCTCGTAACCGGGTCCGGATGGGCGGAACCGGTAAGAAAACTAGTGACGACGGTAGCAGCGGGGATTGCCGGTATCGGGTGGCCCGCGGCGGACGGCGGTGGCCGCCGGCGGTTCCCCGGCAATCGGCGCGCGAGGCCTGGTCCGGTTGAACGGTCCGGATCCAGGCGGGCAAAACTGACGACGGCGGCCGGCCGGGATTCACCCGACCGGCCGCCGCCTGTGCTCGTGAAGCGGAGGAGCCCCTGATCAGGTGAGCCGGGCGGCGATCGCCTCGCCGATCTCGGACGTGGTGCGTACTCGGCCGCCGCGCGCGGCGAGGTCCTCGGCCACGGCCTGCTCGACCTTCTGGGCGGCCTTGTCCAGACCGAGGTGCTCCAGCAGCAGGCCGGCCGACAGGATGGTGGCGGTCGGGTCGGCCTTCTGCTGACCGGCGATGTCCGGCGCGGAACCGTGCACCGGCTCGAACATGCTCGGCGCGGTGCGGTCGGGGTTGACGTTGCCGGAGGCGGCCAGGCCGATGCCCCCGGCGATCGCGCCGGCGATGTCGGTGATGATGTCGCCGAACAGGTTGTCGGTGACGATCACGTCGAAGCGGCCCGGGTTGGTCACCATGAAGATGGTGGCCGCGTCGACGTGCAGGTAGTCGGTGGTGACCTCGGGGAACTCGGCGTTCACCCGCTCGACCGTGCGGCGCCAGAGGTGACCGGCGTGGACCAGCACGTTGTGCTTGTGCACCAGGGTGAGGTGCTTGCGCGGGCGGGCGGCGGCCCGGCGGAACGCGTCGCGCACCACCCGCTCGATGCCGAAGGCCGTGTTGATGCTGACCTCGGTGGCGATCTCGTGCGGAGTACCCGTGCGCACCGCGCCGCCGTTACCGACGTAGGGACCCTCGGTGCCTTCGCGGACAACGACGAAGTCGATGCCCTGCTCACCGAGGACCTCGGCCGACAGCGGCGAGGTGACGCCCGGGTACAACCGCGCCGGCCTGAGGTTCACGTAGTGGTCCAGTTCGAACCGCAGGCGCAGCAGGAGGCCCCGCTCCAGAACACCGCTGGGCACGCCGGGATCACCGATGGCGCCGAGCAGGATGACGTCGTGCTGCCGGATCTCGGCCAGCACGCTGTCGGGCAGTGTCTCGCCGCTGGAGTGCCAGCGACGGGCACCGAGGTCGTACTCGGTGGTTTCGAAGGAGACCTCGTTACCGACCGCCGCGCGCAGGACCTTGAGGCCCTCGGCGACCACCTCCGGGCCGATGCCGTCACCGGGAACGACGGCCAGCCGGACGGAAGTGGGGGCGGTGGAGGTACTCATGCGGAGCATCCTAGCCACTGCGTCCGGATGGCGGTCATGGTGTCTCATCTGGTGGACACATGGGGTTCGTCCGGCCCGCGCGTTTCACCTGGCTGCCGGGGCGCGGCTGCATAGGCTGATCACCATGGGATTCCGGATGGACGCCGTCGGTGTCGTCGTCGCCGACCTGCAGAAGTCGATCGCCTTCTACGGGCGCCTGGGCTGCACCTTCGAGGGCGACCAGAGCCTGGGCCACGTGGTCACCGATCTCGGGGGCCTGCGGTTCTCGCTGGTCACCGAGGAGATGCTGCGCACCCTGGGCTGGGACGTGGACCAGGACGCCCCGCGCACCGGGTGCACTCTGGGGGTGCGCTGCGACACCCCGGCCGAGGTGGACGAGCTGTACTCCTGGCTCGACGAGGACGGGTTCGGCTTCCGCGCGCCGATGGACGCGCCCTGGGGCCAGCGGCTGGCCACGGTCCAGGATCCGGACGGCACGCACATCGATCTCTACGCGCCCCGGGCCTGACGCTCCAAGCGTCCCGGGCCTGACGCTCTACGTGCCCCGGGCCTGACGCAGAAGACCCCCGGCCGCCTGTGGGCGCCGGGGGTCTTCGGACCGGGGATCAGCGACCGGCGCTGCCCTCGACGTAGTCCGAGTCGGTGGTCTTGACCCAGCTCATCAGCTTGCGCAGCTCGCGGCCGGTGGCCTCGATCGGGTGCTGCTCGCCCTTGGCCCGCAAGGCCTTGAACTCCGGCGCGCCGGCGTCCTGGTCCTTGATGAACCGGTCGGCGAACGCCCCGGACTTGATGTCGGCGAGCACCGCCTTCATGTTCTCCTTCACGTGGGCGTCGATCACCCGCGGGCCGGAGACGTAGTCGCCGTACTCGGCGGTGTCGGAGACGCTCCAGCGCTGCTTGGCGATGCCGCCCTCGTACATCAGGTCGACGATCAGCTTGAGCTCGTGCAGGCACTCGAAGTACGCGACCTCGGGCTGGTAGCCGGCCTCGGTCAGGGTCTCGAAGCCGTACATCACCAGCTGCGACATGCCGCCGCAGAGCACCGCCTGCTCACCGAACAGGTCGGTCTCGGTCTCCTCGGTGAAGGTGGTCTTGATGCCACCCGCGCGCAGGCCACCGATCGCCTTGGCGTAGGACAACGCCAGGTCCCAGGCCTTGCCGGTGGCGTCGTTCTCGACCGCCACGATCACCGGCACGCCGCGGCCGTCGGTGAACTCGCGGCGCACCAGGTGGCCCGGGCCCTTGGGGGCGACCATCACCACGTCGACGCCGGCCGGGGGCTTGATGTAGCCGAACCGGATGTTGAAGCCGTGGCCGAAGAACAGCGCGTCGCCCTCGGCCAGGTGCGGCTCGATCGACTCGGTGTAGACGTGCCGCTGGATGTGGTCCGGCGTGAGCAGCATGACCACGTCGGCCTCCTGCACCGCCTCGGCGACGCTGAGCACGCGCAGGCCCTCGGCCTCGGCCTTGGCCCGGCTCTGGCTGCCCTCGGCCAGGCCGACGCGGACGTCCACGCCGGAGTCGCGCAGGCTGAGCGCGTGCGCGTGACCCTGGCTGCCGTAACCGATCACGGCCACGTTGCGGCCGGCGATCAGCGACAGGTCGGCGTCGTCGTCGTAGTACATCTTTGCTGCCACGGTGCTCTATCTCCTTAGTGAGGTTGCTCGGTACGAGGCTAGGGGCTGGGTGAACCGGTCGGGCTGATTGGGCTGATTGGGCCGGTCGGGCTGGTTCAGGCCGAGCGCAGGGCCCGGTCGGTGATCGAGCGGTTGCCGCGGCCGATGCCGATCAGGCCGGACTGCGACAGCTCGCGGATCCCGAACGGCTCGAGCACCTTGAGCAGGGCCGCGAGCTTGTCCGGGCTGCCGGTCGCCTCGATCGTCACCGCGTCCGGGGCCACGTCGACGACGTGACCGCGGAACAGCTCGACGGTCTCCAGCACATGGCTGCGGGTGGTGGCGTCGGCGCGCACCTTGACCAGCAGCATCTCCCGCTGGACGGAGGCGCCGGGCTCGAGTTCGACGATCTTGATGACGTTGATCAGCTTGTTGAGCTGTTTGGTCACCTGTTCCAGGGGCAGATCGTCGACGTCCACCACGACCGTCATCCGGGACACTCCGGAGTGCTCGGTGGGGCCGACCGCGAGCGAGTGGATGTTGAACCCGCGGCGGGCGAACAGCCCGGCGACCCGGGTCAGGACGCCGGGCCGGTCCTCCACCAGGACCGAAAGGGTGTGCTTCTGGGTCACGTTCGGGTTCCTCAGCTCTCGCGCTCGAAGTCCGGGGAGGTGTCCCGGGCGATCTGGATCAGGTCGTTGCTGACCCCGGCCGGGACCATCGGCCAGACCATCGCGTCCCGGCTGACCACGAAGTCGATCACCACCGGCACGTCGTTGATCTCCATCGCCTTCTTGATCGTGGCGTCCACGTCCTCCGGGCTCTCGCAGCGCAGGCCCACGCAGCCGTAGGCCTCCGCCAGCCGGACGAAGTCGGGGATCCGGCTGCCGACCGAGGTGTGCAGGTCGGTGTTGGAGTAGCGGCCGTCGTAGAACAGGTTCTGCCACTGCCGGACCATGCCCAGGCTGGAGTTGTTGATCACCGCGACCTTGATCGGGATCTGGTTGATCACGCAGGTGGCCAGCTCCTGGTTGGTCATCTGGAAGCAGCCGTCGCCGTCGATCGCCCAGACCACGGAGTCCGGTGAGCCGGTCTTGGCGCCCATCGCGGCCGGCACCGCGAAGCCCATCGTGCCCGCGCCGCCGGAGTTGATCCAGGTGTGCGGCTTCTCGTACTGGATGAACTGCGAGGCCCACATCTGGTGCTGGCCGACCCCGGCCACGTAGATCGAGTCCGGCCCGGAGATCGCGCCGATCCGGGCGATCACGTCCTGCGGGGAGACCTCGCCCTCGGGGGCCGGGGCGTGGCCCAGCGGGTAGGCCTCGCGCCAGCCGTTCAGCTGCGCCCACCAGGCGGTCAGGTCGGCCCGGCGGCCGGCCGTGTGCTCGCCCTCGACGGCGATCACCAGCTCGCCGATGACCTCCTTGGCGTCGCCCACGATCGGCACGTCGGCCAGCCGGTTCTTGCCGATCTCGGCCGGGTCGATGTCCGCGTGCACGATCTTGGCGTGCGGTGCGAACGAGTCCAGGTTGCCGGTGACCCGGTCGTCGAAGCGCGCGCCCAGGCTGACGATCAGGTCGGCCTGCTGCAGCGCGGTGACCGCGGCGACGGTGCCGTGCATCCCCGGCATGCCCAGGTTCTGCTGGTGCGAGCCGGGCAGCGCGCCCAGGGCCATCAGGGTGGTGACGACCGGGGCGCCGGTCTCCTCGGTCAGGCGCAGCAGCTCGGCGCTGGCGTGCGCCTTGAGCACGCCGCCGCCGACGTACAGCACCGGCCGCGAGGAGCTGGTGAGCAGGCGCGCGGCCTCCCGGATCTGCTTGTTGTGCGGCCGGGTGACGGCGCGGTAGCCGGGCAGGTCGAGCTTCGGCGGCCAGGCGAACGTGGTCTGCGCCTGCAGCACGTCCTTCGGCACGTCCACCAGCACCGGGCCGGGACGGCCGGTGCCGGCGATGTGGAACGCCTCGGCCAGCGCCCGCGGGATGTCCGCGGCGCTGGTGACCAGCATGTTGTGCTTGGTGATGGGCATCGTGATGCCGACGATGTCCGCCTCCTGGAAGGCGTCCGTGCCGATCATCCGGCTGCTCACCTGACCGGTGATGGCGACGATCGGGACCGAGTCCATGTAGGCGTCGGCGATCGCGGTGACCAGGTTGGTGGCCCCCGGCCCGGAGGTCGCCATGCAGACCCCGACCCGGCCGGTGGCCTGGGCGTAGCCCTCGGCCGCGTGCCCGGCGCCCTGCTCGTGGCGGGCCAGGATGTGGCGGATCTTCACGGAGTCCATCAGCGGGTCGTAGAGCGGAAGGATCGCCCCGCCCGGAATGCCGAAAACCGTGTCTACACCCAGCGCCTCGAGCGAGCGGACCAGGCTCTGGGCCCCGGTCATCGCCTCGCTCGCGACGGCGACGGCCTGCGGGCCGGTGGTGGCGGCGGCGCGGGCGCCACCGGGTTCGGTGTGGGACTGGCCGGGCATCAGGGGGTTCCTTCGCTCGTCGGATCACTGCTGTGCGGTACTGCCCGTGCGGCCGGCCTCCGGACTCGGGATCGAATCCGGCGCCAGGGACGAAAAGACCCCTCGGCCCAATGGGCACAAGGGGTCGCGCGCTCGCGGGTCACCATGACCTCAGCGGGCGCGCCGTCCAAGTACGAGAGTCTTACGCACGCTCACACGTTGCCCCCGGATTGCGGGGATGTCAATCGGGACGCCCGTCGTCTCATTGGTTGAGACGTGACGCCCGCTCCTCGGGCAGCGCGAGGACCACCGGGTCGAGCACCGGTGACGCACCGGGGGTTTCCCCCGCTTCGACCGGTTGCGTCCTGGGTTCCGGCGCGGGGTCGCCGAGGTCGATCGGCCCGCGCTCGAGCAGTTTCCGGAGCTCGGAGGCGGGCAGCGCCCGGGAGAGCGCGAAGCCCTGCCCGGCCTGCACCCCGAGGTCGCGCAGTGCCCGCGCGGTCTCCAGGTCCTCCATCCCCTCGGCGATCACCGCCAGGTCCAGCCCCCGGGCCATCGCCACCACCGCCGAGAGCAGGGCGGCGGCGCGCGGGTCGGTGCCCAGCCCGGCCAGCAGCGAGCGGTCGATCTTGACCAGGCTGACCGGCATCCGGCGCAGGTAGGAGATCGAGGAGTAACCGGTGCCGAAGTCGTCGATGGCCAGCCGGATCCCCGCGTCGCGCAGCGCCTGCAGCGCCTCCGGGGCGGTACCCGAGGGCCCGACCAGCTGGCTCTCGGTGAGCTCGAGCACCAGCCGCTCGGGCGGCAGCCCGGTGGCCTCGAGCATCCCGGTGACCAGCTCGACGAAGGCCGGGGAGAGCAGCTGGGCGACCGACATGTTCACGCTGACCGAGAGGTCGAAGCCGCGCCGGGCCCAGCCCGCGGCCTGGGTCACCGCCTGCCGCAGCACCCACTCCCCGAGCTCGGTGATCGCCCCGGTGTCCTCGGCCACCTCGACCAGTTCGGCCGGAGTGACCAGGTCGTCCAGACCGGCCGCCGGGAGTTGCCCGGTGGGGAGCCGCAGCAGCGCCTCCACCCCCTGCACGTGACCGTCGGCCAGCCGGACGATCGGCTGGTAGGCCACCGACAGGCGGCCCCGCTCGAGCGCGTCCCGCAGACCGATCGCCAGGTCCACCCGGCGCCGCACGCGTTCCTCCAGCTCCGGCACCCAGCGCTCGGAGCGCGAGCGGCCGTCCGCCTTGGCCGCGTACATCGCCAGATCGGCCCGGTGCACCAGGGTGGACGCCGAGCCCCGGGTCCCGGCCGGGTGATCGCCTTCGCGGGCTTCACGGGGTACCCGTCCGGGGCGGTCCGCGTCGTCCGCGTCGGTGTAGGCCACACCGACGCTGACGCCCAGGCGCACGGTCCGCCCGCCGACCCGGAAGGACGGGGCGATCGCCTCGACCAGGCGCTGGGCGGCGGTCCCGGCCGCCTCCGGACCGATTCCCTCCAGCGCCAGGATGAACTCGTCGCCGCCGACCCGGGAGACCATTCGCCGGCGGGCGTCCACTCCCCCGGCGACCGCGTCCAGCCGGGCCGCGACCTCGACCAGGACCCGGTCCCCGGCGGCGTGGCCGAACCGGTCGTTCACCGCCTTGAACCCGTCCAGATCGGCGTACAACACAGCGATCCCGGTCTGCTCCCCCTCCGGGCCCCGGTCCCGGCTTCCTTCCTGGCTCCTGTCCTGGCTCCTGCCCGCCATCAGCCAGGTGCCCACCTCGTCGAGCAGGTGGCTGCGGTTGGCCAGGCCGGTCATCTGGTCGAACCGGGCCAGCCGCTCCAGCCGCTGGCGCAGCTCGACCGCGTCGGTCACGTCGTTCAGGTTGGCCACCGCCCCGCCCTCCACCCCGCGCAGCCGGAGCTGGGCGGTGCCGGCGGCGGGCGGGGCCAGGCGGACCTCGATCTCGGCCGCGGCCCGATGTCCGCGGGTCACCTCGAGCACCGCCTCACGGACCTTGCGCTGGTCCTCCGGGCGGGCCAGCTCCTCGAACGGGCGGTGCGCGATCGAGCCGGGCGGGCGGTGCAGCAGCCGCGGGGCCGCGGCGTTGGCGGCGGTGATCCGGCCGTTGGTGTCCAGTCGCAGCAGGAGGTCGCTGGTGTTCTCGACCAGGGCGCTGAGCCGTTTGCGGACCTGAACCTGACGGCGCAGCAGCTCGTCCTGTTCCAGCAGGAGCAGGGTCTGCCAGACCGCGAAGGCCGCCGCCAGACACCCCAGGCCGAAGACCGGGACCGGCCCCGGGACCCGACCGGTGACCAGCGCCTGCCCGGCGACCACGGCCGGAGCAACCAGGGCCACCGCATAAGGCACCAGACGGCCCCGGCGGCGCGGCAGGAACTCCACGTCGTCGGCCGGCTCGACCGGCCGCTCGGGCGGGCCCGGCGGAGCCGGGATCCGGGCCAGGAGCAGGCTGTAGGCGACGACCAGCGCGCAGGCGGCCAGGGCGAACGGGACCAGCACCCGGTCCGGGACCGGCGGCCAGCCGGCGATCCGCTCGCCGGCGATCCGGGTGCCGCGCAGCAGGTCGGCGACGAAGACCGCGGCCAGGGCGGCGACCAGCAACGCCCAGTTCCGCCCGGGGGCGGTGTTGCCCTGCGGGCCGGTGTAGCCGAAGTAGCCCGGGGTCCGGGTCGGCAGCCGCAGGATCACCAGCAGCGCGATCAGGTCGAGCACGGCCGGCAACAGCGCGAAGGCCGAGCTGGCGGGCAGCCGGGCCGGGGCGCCGACCACCACCCAGGCCACGACGGTCGCGCTGAACGCCAGCACCTGGGCCTCGGAGACCCCGATGCCGGGGCGGCGGACCGGCACGATCCGGTCGCTCATCCCGGCCGCCGTGGTGAGGAGGGCGCCGGAGGCCAGGACCATCAGGAAATTCGCGACCTGCCCGGCCAGCAGCGAGCCCGAGGGGTCGGCCAGCCGGCCGGCCGCACCGGCCAGGGCCCAGACCAGGCCACCGGCCGCGATCGTGGGGGTGACCAGGCTGGGGAGCCGGCGGTGGGTGCCGATCACCGCCCACAGCCAGCAGGCCCCGGCCAGGACGGCCGAGGCCGCCAGGACGATCGCCGCCACCATGAGCACGACAGTAAGGGACGACGGCGGCCGACCGGACCCGGATGCGTCCTTTATGCCACCGCCCCGTGCAACCCACCCCCGCTTCCCCCGCGGCCTCCTCCCGCGGCCTCCTCCCGCGGCCTCCTCCCGCGGCCTCCTCCCGCGGCCTCCCCCGCGACCTCCCGCCGCGACCTCCCGCCGCGATCATGCAGTTACGCCCCGGTGATCATGCAGATCCAGGGCGGGTGCTTATGCATGATCACCGGGGCGCTTCTGCATGATCACGAAAGAGAAGTCCATGATCACGGGGGCGAAAGTCCATGATCACGGGGGAAGAAGTCCATGATCACGGCGGGGTTGCCGGGCGGCGGGGGCAGCTGGGGCGGGGGCAGCTGGAGCGGGGGTTAGCTGGGGCGGGGGTTAGCTGGGGACGCGGTCGTCGGC
>JODP01000015.1 GCA_000719025.1 Kineosporia aurantiaca JCM 3230 | reverse complement strand
GATCATCAGATACACCAAGGTCAGCACCGCCATGTGCTTCATGTACTCGACCTTGTACGCCATCTGCTTCAAGCCCTTGGCGTTACCCTCGAAAAGCTTTGCTCCTACGTCGATGTAGCGCGGGTTCTCGACGATGAACCGCTTCATGGCCTGTTCGATGGCCCGGCCGGTCTTACCCCGCGTGGCCCCCTGCAACGCCCGCAACGCCGCCGCCATGTCCCCCGCCACCGGACCCGACAACGCCGAAGCCACCCGCTGTGAATCGGCAGACTGGGAAAGCATTTTGGGCGCGCTTGCGGCCGGCCACGGCACTCCGGTCACCACGAGGAAGAAGTACTTCACCCAGGTGGGAACCGCGTCCATGCCTTGACCTCCATCAGACCATCAGCGGCCCTGTCACCCGTTTTTGGGCGTGCGACCGCCAAGCTTTGTGCAGTGAATGACTGCAGCAGACGATCAGGGTCGGCAAGCACGCCCACCGACCCGGAAACCCCCAGCCGTAAACGCCCTGCCCGAGGGTCATTCCGACCCCACGGACGCCAAGCTCCGACCGCCCCAACGTCTACCGGGCGCCGCGGCACCCGGAAAATCGTCAAACCCTCCCTTGCCCCTCCTTTCCTACAGAATAAGAAGAAAAGCTATCCGCGTAAATGCCCCGGACCGAAGAAATTGATCTCACCTTCCCCCGGCACAGTCAGCGATCCGCCGTCCTTCATACCGCTGACCCCGGAAAACGGAGCAGCCCCGGCCGAACGGGCCCGTGCCGCAAATCGCACCGGTAGCTCGGCCATTGGGATGAGAGATCCAATCCTAGGTATGGGTGACAAAACGACAAGTTTGGTAAACCGGTGACGGCATCGGGCTAATCTGCCCATGAAGTCACCGAATACGTCCTTGACCTTCACGATCTTGCATCCGCTTTGTTCCCGGCCGATTTCCCGAATGTGAAAGAAGCGTGCAGAAGCTGATGAATAACCTGCAGCCCACCGATCCCCCCACGATCGGGCGCTTCCGGCTCCGGGGACGCCTGGGCAGTGGCGGCATGGGCCAGGTCTTCCTCGGCGAGGCCCCCGACGGGAGCCTGGCGGCGATCAAGGTGGTCCACGAGGGACTCTCGGCCGACTCCCAGTTCCGTCGCCGCTTCAGCCAGGAGATCGCCGCGGCCGCGCGGATCCGGGGCGCTCGCACCGCGGCCGTGATCGAGTCCGACCCGGAGGCCGAACGACCGTGGATGGCCAGCCGGTTCATCGAGGGCCGGAACCTGCTGCGGACCGTGGAAGACGATGGGCCGCTGCCGGAGTCGTCGGTGCTGGAACTGGCGGCCGGCATGGGCGAAGCCCTGGCCGTCATCCACGCCACCCGGATCGTCCATCGCGACCTGAAGCCGTCCAACGTGATCATCGCCGACGACGGACCCTACGTCATCGATTTCGGGATCGCCCGGGCCGCGGAGGCCAGCACCGTCACCGGAACCGGCAAGATCACCGGGTCGGCCGCCTACATGTCCCCCGAACAGGCTCAAGGTGGCACGGTCGCGGCGCCGAGCGACATCTTCTCCCTCGGCGCCCTGCTGTACTTCGCCGCTACCGGCGAATCGGTCTTCGGCCTGGTCAACGCGTCAGCGATGCTGTTCCGGGTGGTGCACACGCAGCCGGACCTGTCCGCCCTCACCGATCCGACACTGCGGTCCCTGATTCAGGCCTGCCTCGCGAAAGACCCGGCTCAGCGTCCCGTTGCGCCCCATATCCCCGAAATCGCCCGAAAATGGCGGACGTTCGAACCAGTCGCGGCCGGGGAAAGTCCGGCACCACTCGGCCACGCGGCGCTGCCCGGCAACGCAACGCCGACCGACCTCGCCCTACAGCCCGAGCAACCGACCATCATCAGCACGTCGTCCGCCCGGCCGGGGACGTCACCTCTCGTCGCTGCTCGCAGGCGCCGGCTCCAACTCGCCGGCAGCGCATTGGCCGTCGGCACGGTCGCTCTGCTCGTCGCCGGCGGCCTGGTCCTGGCCCGCGGCGGAGACTCCCCGCACGCCGAGGCGTTCGAGCCCGCTGCCACCGCTATCCCGAGCCCATCAGCGTCATCAATCACCACTCCGCCGGAGGCGAGCTCGCCAACCATCCCCGCTACCACCGCCGCGGCAACGGTGAAACCCGCAGGATCCGTTCCGGTGGTTCAGGCGGCCCCGAGTTCCCCCTCAGACACCACGACGACGGCCGCCGACCCGCGGCCGGTCGTCACCACCCAAGAGGTCAAGAAGCCGAAGAAGAACGGTCCAACCGCTGACCCCGGCACCGATGACCCGCCAACGACCAAGGTCCTCCAAACCGCCTCCAGTGCATCCGCTTCCCTGGACGTCTCCGGACCCGTAACCGCGAAGGCGTACTTCGGGCGTCTCGACGCGGTCACGGCCCGGCTCTCCTCCAGCGTCACCTTCGACGTCAGTCCGTCCTTCGCCCTGGCGCACCCGGACGTCTGCGTCCAGACCGTGGTCTTCCGGGGGGTCAGTGGAGACTCCGCCGCGGTCTACGCCATGGGGTTGGGCTCGAGCTGGGGCGGCGCGGAGAACGCCCCCAGCCAGAGCGTGGCGACCGACAACGGCGTCATTCATCAGCAGCTGATCACCCCGCCCAGCGCGAGCGCCGCTGGGGACAGCTACGTGGGCAGCGCGATGCTGCGGGTCGACGGGGACGACACCGATTCCGGTAGCTACGCGCTGTCCCTGGGCGAACGCGGGGCCACGATCTCGGTCTGGACCTTCGCCGGGACCAAGGTCACCTGTGCCCTGAGCTGAGACTGACCGCCGGTACCGTTTGTAAGCCGGTAATCGGTACTGGGGGCTGATGTCCGTCTCGCCGTCAGCCGACATGGTGGGGACCATGCAGAAGAGTGTGTCCAGGCCGACCGAGGATCCGGCCCGGTTGGCCTGGGAACGGTCGGCGTCGCTGCTGCGTGAGCTGACGCCCGCAGACGTGGTCGTGGCCATCCTGGTCGCCCTGATCGGGCTCGCCATGAACGACGGCTTCTCCCGCTCCTACGTGCTGACCTGTCTGCTGCTGCCCCTGGTCCGGGTCGCTCCCCGCTGGTTCGCCCCGCTGGTCGCGCTGATCAGCAGTTTTGGGTATTCGCTGAACGACGGCAGCTATTTCCAGCCGTGGAATGAGCCCTGGTCCTACTACACCTCCACCCTGATGTGGTGCCTACCGGCCGCAGTGGCCGGCTGGTACGCGGGTCGGCGGCCACTGGTCGGCTGGAGTCTCCTGGCCGTCTCCCTGGCCGCCCTGGCCGGAACGACCCCCTACGTGGCAACCCCGCTGCCGGCGGCTGCCCTGTTGCTGTCCTACCTGGCAGGACGCCTATGGACCAACCGTGACCGCCGGCTCGACCTCATCCGCCAGCTGGGTGCGGCCCGTCGGCAGGTTGAGACCACTCAGGAGGAGAAGCTGGGGCTACAGGAGCGCAACGAGCTGGCCCGCGATCTGCACGACATCATCGGCCATCATCTATCGGTGATCTCGCTCTCCACCGAAGCCGCCCAGGCCCAGCCGGCCACCACCGACGAGGCTCTGCGGCAGATCCGCACCGCCACCCACGCCGCCCTGAACGAGCTGGACGTGCTGCTGCACTCGCTGCGGCAGCCCGGGGAAGCGGCCGAGCTCGACCCCTACAAGGGCCTGAGCGACGTCCCCGAACTGCTCATCCCTCTGCGCCAGGCCGACATTCAGGTCGACTGCCAGGTTCTGGTCACGGCCGAGGTGTCGGACGGACTGCAGCTGGCGGCCTTCCGGATCGCCCAGGAGGCGGTGACCAACATCCTGCGGCACGCCGAGGCGTCCCGGGTCTCGATTGCGATCGCGACGGTCGGAGAATTGCTGACGATCGAGGTCACCGACGACGGCGTCGGTTTCCGTCGGGAAACGGTCAGCCGAGGACGCGGGTTGACCGGGATCGAGGAACGGGTCCGGGGGTTCTCGGGCCGGTGGAGCACGGGTGCTTCGGCCGGGGGCGGCACCGTGGTCCGGGCCGAGCTGCCCCTGACCGGTGGGAGTGAACCGCAGTGATTAGGGTCGCCGTAGTGGACGATCAGGAGCTGGTCCGCGCCGGGCTGCGCACGGTCCTCGGCACCGCCGAGGACGTGGAGGTGGTGGCCGAGGCCGGCGACGGGCGCCAGGCGGTGGCCCTGGCCCGCGACCGGACCGACCTGGACGTGATGATGCTCGACATCCGGATGCCGGGGCTGGACGGCCTGGCCGCGCTGACCCAGGTCCGGCAGCTGCGCCCGGCCCTGGCGGTACTGATGCTCACCACGTTCCGCGACGACGAGTACGTGGCCAAGGCCCTGGCCTCGGGGGCCTCGGGGTTCCTGCTCAAACGGGCGTCCGGGCCGGAACTGATCAGCGCCGTCCGCGCCGCCGCGGAGGGCGACGCCGTCCTGGCTCCGGAGGTCACCCGCGAGGTCATCCGGCGCAGTACCTCAGGGACCGGGTCACTGGCTCCGGATCGCGCCGCCGTCCTGGCCGCTCTCACCGCCCGCGAGATCGATGTGCTCGGGCTGGTGGCCGCCGGCGCCAACAACCTCGAGATCGCCGCGGCCATGCACCTGAGCGAAAGTACCGTGAAGACGCACGTCTCGCGGATCATGCAGAAACTGCAGTGCCGCGACCGGGTCCAGGTGGCTCTTCTCGGCGTGCGCCTCGGCGTCGTCGGCTCATAGCGCTACTGCTTCTCGTGGCCGGACCGATGCTGGCACAGCATCGATCCGAGCACCACGCCGGTCGCCGGTACCGGAGCCAGGCCGGTGGGCAGGGTGAAGATCAGGGCCACCGCCGTGACCACGACCAGACTCCGGAAACTGCTGGTGCTCCACGCAGTGAGCCAACCTGCGGCCGCCGCGACCATGCACCAGACCGCCTGTTCGTCCCAGGACTGCGCGTCCAGCCAATACCCCAGGCTGCTGACCAGTGCCAAGGCGACGGCAGCCGACTGCTGAAGGATTTTCGTCCTCACGAGCGTCACCAAACTCTCTCCTCGACGGCGACTTTGGCCTGCGTGGAGCTGCGGACCAGGAGCACGATGCACAGGCAGCCGGCGAGCAGGGGTCCTTCCCGGACGATCAGGCCCAGGGGCAGAAGCCACTCAATGCCGCGATGCAGCAGCCAGTGGCCGGTACCGGGACCCAGCACCAGGAGCAACCAGATCAGGCTGACCGCGCGCACCCGGTAAACGGCCTCCACGCTGCCCACTTCGGGCATCGACCGCACCAGGACCAGGAGGGTGGGAATGAGATAGATGTAGTGATGCCCCCACGCGAACGGCGAGGCCATGGGAGCGGCCAGGCCCACGATCAGCACCGCGTTCAGGGGGTGCCCGTATAAGTAGGCGACCCGAGCACCGGCAAGCGCCGCGACGGTAATGGCGAGTACAGCAAGGGGTATGAAGGGAGCCGTCCCTCCGCCAGCCGCATGCAGAGCCCCGGACAGCGAGGCGTTCCCCCAGTAACCCAGTGCGTGGTCAAGGCGAACCCGCTCCTGAAGGTTCCACAGAGCGTGCCCGAAGAACTCCTTCGAAAGCTGCGGAAACACCAGGTAGCCCAGCCCGGTCGTGAGCGCGCCCGTCAGCAGACTCGTTCGGAGCGGCTTCCACTGACGCGTGATCGCCAGATAGACGATGAACAGGGCCGGCGTCAGCTTGATCGCCGCAGCCAGACCCACCCCTACGCCGGTAAACCCTTTCAGCCGACCGCGACTGCCCAGATCGAGCAGGCACAGGCCCATCAGGAAGATGTTCACCTGTCCGGCCGCGACGTTGGTGAACACCACCGTGGTAGCGCAGGCCAGCAGGAAGGCCCGGCCGGAGCGGACCGGTCGCAGGGCGTGGATGAGCAGTCCCAGGCCGGTCAGGGAGGCGGCCGTCCAGATGAGGTAACTCAGCTGCTGGTCCAGCACGCCGAACGCGCGAAAGATCAGCGCCGCGAAGGGTGTGTAGGTGAAGGGCTGGCCGGCCAGGTCCGGCCCCGAGATGGTGCCCGCATAGATGTCACGCCCTTCGAAGGCGTCGCGGGCGGCGTAGCGATAGGTCAGAAAGTCCTTGGGCACCAGATGAAAGCCGAATCTCTCCAACGCAACCACCAGCGTGGAGAGCCCGATGAAGAGAACAGCCTCCCGGTAGCCGAGACGTTCCCGGGGAGGATCGGCGACATCGGTTGCGCCGTAGGTCTTTGCGAACATGCAACGAAGCTAATGACGGCTCCCCGGGCTCCGGATCAGCCTGCCGGTGCGGATATCCAGGTACCCCGGTACCGCCCGCGCGCATTGAACGGCACCGGGGATTACCGCTCCATCACCACGGTCTCGCCGCGCACCGCCGTCAGCGTGCCCGCGCTGGCGGCGGCGAGCGAGGCATCCAGCTCACCGAGCCGGACCGGTGGCACGAGCAGGGTGATGGTGGCGAATGCCGAATAGGTGACGTCGTCGATCCGTGCGTCGTGGGTGTCGGCCCACTCCCGCAGAACCGCCTGGACGCGGCCGGCGTCCTGATGCGGCACGTCCACACCCACCCGGACCGCCGCCGCGCGCCGCACCACCCTGGCCGCGTCGAGCGCCTCGGACACCGACCCCGAGTAGGCGCGCACCAGTCCACCGGCGCCGAGTTTCACCCCGCCGAAGTAACGAGCCACCACCGCCACCACGTCGGTGAGATCGCGACGACGCAGAACCTCGAGCATGGGGACGCCAGCGGTTCCGGAGGGTTCGCCTCCGTCGGACGAACGCTGCTGGTCGGCCTGGGTGCCGATGACCATGGCAACGCAGTGATGACGGGCGTCCCAGTACTGCTTGCGCACCGCCGCGATGACGGCGTCGGCCTGCTCCATCGAGCGGGCCGGAGCCACGTGGGCGATGAAGCGCGACTTCTTGATCACGAGTTCGTGCTCAAGGGCCTCGCCGATGGTGGACGGGTAGTGCGCCTCAACGGCGGAGGGGGCGTCCACGCCCCCACTCTATGAGCTTGGCGTCAGAGGCCGTTCTCGCCTCCGTCGACATAGAGGTTGGCGCCGAGCACGAAGCTGCTCTGCGGTGAGGCCAGGAATGCGACGGCGGCCGCGACCTCCTCCACCGTTCCGTGCCGCCCCATCGGCACCTTCGCCCTGAACGTGGCCTCCACCTCCCGCGCGGTCTCCTCCCCCACCATCTTGGCCACGGCCGGCGTGGCGATCGCACCGGGCGAGACCGCGTTCACCCGGATCCCGCGGTGCTTCAGCTCGTTGGCCCAGGTTCGGGTGAACAGCCGCAGCGCGGCCTTGCTGGCGCCGTAGGCACCGAACCCCTCCCAGCCGTCGTCGGCCCGCGTCGAGGCATTGATGATGATGGAGGCGCCCTCGTTCAGCAGGGGCAGCGCCTTCTGGACGGTGAGGACCGTGCCGCGGATGTTGACCTGGTAGATCCGGTCCAGGAGTTCCAGGTCCATCGAGTCCAGGCGGGCGAACCCACCGATCCCGGCGTTGGCGAAAACCACGTCCAGCCCCTTGCCCCGAGCGCGCACCGCCTCGTACAGCCGGTCGAGGTCGTCCGGTTCGGCGATGTCGCCGGGCACCGCCGTGGCCGAGCCGATGCTCTTCGCCGCGGCCTCGAGTTCGGCCTCCCGCCGACCGGTGATGAAGACGTGCGCGCCCTCCTGAGCCAGCCGCACGGCCGCCCCCAGACCGATTCCATCGCTGCCGCCGGTCACCACTGCGGTCTTACCGTCGAGCTGTCCCATGCCTTTGACCTCCGGCTATTTCGGTACCGATCGGAACCGAAGGCGAAGCTAGCACATCGGAACCGATCGGTACCGAACTGCTAGGCTGGCTCCATGACCGAACCCCGCAGGCCCTCCGTCGGTCGCCCCCGCGCCTTCGACGCCGAGGCGGCGCTGGAGCGAGCCATGCGGGTGTTCTGGGAAAAGGGCTACGAGGGAGCCAGCCTCGACGACCTGACCGCGGCCATGGGCATCACCAAGAACAGCCTCTACCGGGCCTTCGGCAACAAGGAGGAGCTGTTCCTCCGGGCACTGGAGCGCTACGACCAGGGACCGGCCGCCTACGGCCGGCGCGCAGTGGCCGAGCCGACCGCCGAGCAGGTGGCGATCGCCTTCCTCAACGGATCGGTCCGGGCCACCACACAACCCGACGCCCCGCGCGGATGCCTGGGGGTTCAGGGCGCGCTGGCCGTCGGCGAGCCCGGCTGCGGCGCGCAACAGGCGCTCTCGGCCTGGCGGAACGACGGCCGCACCCTGCTGAGGAACCGTTTTCAGCAGGCCCTCGACGCCGGCGACCTGCCCGAGGGCACCGACCCGCAGCGGCTCGCCGGGTACATCATGACCGTGGCCTTCGGAATCGCGGTTCAGGCGTCCAGCGGCCTCAGCCGCGAAGAACTGCAGGAGATAGCCGACACGGCGCTGCTGGGATGGCAGCTGCAGGCCAAACCTCCTACAGCCGAACGGCTTCGGCAGAACTGACGACCGCGCCTCCAGGGCGGCCGGACCAGTTCGCCGCAGTCGGCCCGGGCGCGCTGGGTCAAGGTCCGCACCGGTGGTGCCGATGCCGCGCGAATGCCGGTAAACATCGACGAGGTCATCGATCGCCTCGAACGGGCGTGGCCGGACGCCGGCCTGCCGCCGCTGCCCGGCCCCAAGAGCAGCATCGAGCAGGTACTGGCCGACATCGCGGCCGTGATCGCTCCCCGCCGCCTGCCGGACGAGCTCGCCACGTTCTGGCGGCGGCTGTCCCCCGAGTACCTCCAGCCGCTCAGCCCGTTCCCGCATCCGAACAGCCCGGAGTTCGCCCTGCACTGCTGGCTGGAGCTCGGAAAGGAGCAACCGTCCTCGCTGTTCCCGATCGCCCGCCGAAGAGGGCACTTCACCCTCGTCGAACTGGCCGAGGACGACGATCCGGGCGGGACGGTCTTCGACTGGCCGCACGCGGGAGCGGACTTCCAGATCACGCATCCCCGCCTGTCGTCCTACCTCGACCAGCTGGCGACCATGCTCGAGCTGGGTGAGTACCTCGTGCTGGAACTCCCGGACGGACAGGTGGAATACGAGTTCGACCCCTTGGGACAGTGGTCGCAGATCGCCGCCGTCCGCCTGGTGCCGTCGCTGCCTCTGCCGCGGTACGGCACGAGGACAACGATCGGGAAGGACGTCTGGTGAGGCCTTCGTCCGCTAGCTGAGGGTGGTGCGAGGGTTCTGCCCGCCGGGCAGCAGGACGACTTTGCCGTGCGGGTTGCCCGAGACGCTGAGTTCGACGGCTTCGCGCCACTCCCGCAGCGGATACGACTTCGCGATCGGGAGGCGGAAAGCACCCTTGGCAGCCAGAGTTCCGTACTCCGACAGGAGATCGGTGACCGGGGTGAGGCCGGGGCGCAGTTCGTCCAGGTTGACCCGGGCTCCGAGTTCCCGCGCCTCGTCGTGGTTGCTGATCGTCATCACCCGCCGGGGGTCACCACCGGCCAGGGCGATCAGGTCGGGAAGCGTTCCCGGGCTCGGGCGGGGCACATCGAGCACGAGGTCGACATCGGCACCCCCGGTCAGCTCACGTACTCGGGCCGGCATGCCCTCGCCGTACCTGGTGACGCGTGCACCGAACCCTTCGAGGTCGGCTGCGAAAGTAGCTCCGGCCGTGGCGATCACTCGCACTCCACGGCGCAGCGCGATCTGCACGGCGGCATAGCCGACCATGCCGCCGGCCCCGTGGACCAGGAGGGTGGTGCCGGGTTCTGGAGCCAGGAGCTCGAGCGTCCACGCGGCCGTCTGTACGACCATCGGCAGGGTGGCGGCCTGCACCGGGTCCAGGCCGTCGCGCACCGGGGACCAGGCGTTCAGGATCGCGAACTCCGCCGCTCCGGCACTCGGCTGCCCGACGAAGTCCGCCGTGCCGAACACGACGTCCCCGACGGCAGCCGCCTCACGAGCGTCCACCCCGACCGCATCGACGACGCCGGCCACGTCGAAGCCAACCCCGCGGGGCAGCGTTCCCAGCATGAAGCCGCGGCACAGTTCCCAGTCGGCCGGGTTCAGCCCGGTGGCGAGCACCCGCACGCGGATGCTTCCGCTCGGCGGGTCGGAAACCTCGGACTGCTCCTCACGCAGCACGTCGAGGGGCTCCCCGACCTCGTGGAAACGGATGACGCGGGACGAAACGGTGGCCATGATCTCTCCTCGATGCCGTAGCGACAGTCGCTGACTCTACCACCCGTAGTGACAGTCGCTGCCATAACCTAGGATGGAGGCATGCCGAGGAGTGGCGCCGAAGCGCGGGTGAGGTTGCGGGAGGCCGCGCTCGATCTGTACGGCGAGCGGGGGTACGACGCCACCACCACCGCCGAGATCGCGGCCCGGGCAGAGGTTACCGAACGCACCTACTTCCGGCATTTCGCGGACAAGCGCGAGGTGCTGTTCGACGGCGAGACCGAATTGCGGGACGTGATGGTCGGCGCGATCACCTCGGCGCCGGAAGATCTTTCACCGCTGTCCCTGGTTCTGGGCTCCTATGCGGCGGCGGTGCCGTTGTTCGTCGCCGGCCGGCCGGTGGCCGAGCGCCGGGCCGAGATCATCCTGACCTCCTCCGCCCTGCAGGAGCGGGCCCACGCCAAGTCGGCCGCCCTGACCGAGGCCCTGATCGGGGCGCTCGTGGATCGCGGGATTCCCGAGGCCACCGCGCGCCTGGCCGCCCGGGTGGGCGCCGCCGTGTTCGAGCGCGGAAGCCGGGCCTGGGACGGCGGGACTGCTTCGGACCTGGAGGCCCTCATCGCCCAGGCCGTGAACGAACTGCGCACGTTGACCTGAACGCGAGCGCCCGCCACCCCATCGGGGCGGCGGGCCTGCCGAAATCAGCGCCGCCGAGCCTGCGCCGTCAGTTCGGCCGCGCCGTAGCTGTTGTCGTCCGGGTTCAGCGTCGCTCCCGGAGCCACCAGTTCGTCGATCCGGTCCAGCACCGCCGCCGAAAGCCTGACCTCGGCCGCCGGGAGCTGGGATTCGAGCTGCTCCATCGTGCGCGGACCGACAATGGCCGAGGTCACGCCGGGGTGGTTCAGCACGAACGCCAGGGCCAGCTCGATCAGCGTCAGCCCCTCCTTCTCGGCCAGCAGCGCGAGCTCCTCGACCACGTCGAGCTTGCGCTGATTGGCCGGACTGGACATGTCGAACCGCGCACTCGGGCGAGCCGACGACGTCGGCTTGCCCGCCGCGTCCTTACGCCAGCGACCCGACAACCAACCACCCGACAGCGGACTGTAAACCAGCGTCCCCATCCCGTGCCGCAAGGTGGTCGGCAGCACGTCCTCCTCGATCCCACGCACCAGAATCGAATACGGCGGCTGCTCGGAGACGAACCGCTCCAGATTCCGCTCGCGGGAGGCCCATTGGGCCTCGACGATCTGCGAGCCGGAGTACGAGGACGACCCGATGTAGCGGACCTTGCCCTGGCGCACCAGATCGGTCAGCGCGCCGAGAGTCTCCTCGACGTCCATCACCGGGCTCGGCCGGTGCACCTGGTACAGGTCGATGTAGTCGGTGCCCAGGCGGCGCAGCGAGTTCTCCACCTCCTGGATGATCCACTTCCGGGACCCGCCACCGTGGTTGGGCGCATCGTCCATCGGCATGAAGAACTTTGTCGCCAGGACGACCTCGTCCCGCCGGTCCTTCAGGGCCTTGCCGACGATCTCCTCCGAAACGCCACCCGAGTAGACGTCCGCGGTGTCGACGAAGTTGATGCCGGCGTCCAGCGCCCGGTGGATGATCCGGATCGAGTCCTCGTGGTCCTCGTTGCCCCAGGGACCGAACATCATCGTGCCCAGGCACAGCGAGCTGACGGACAGCCCGGTGCGCCCGAGAAGGCGGTACTCCATGGATCTCCCTTTCGCCAGGACAGGCTTCTTGCCGGAACGCTTCCACTCAACACCCGTCCGGCCCGGGGAGGGAGTTCATCGCGGTCCAGGTACTGGCAGGGCCCCTGTCGAGTGACCACGCAGGCCGGCGCCGGGCCGGGCCGAGGTCGGATCGGCCCGGCGCTTGACCATCAGAGCTCAGGCACCCTTGGCCGTCTCATTCAGCAGCCGGGCCACCCAGGCCGCTCGGGTTTCCCGCGCAGCCACGGACAGCTGGGCCTGCGGGGCGAGCAACTCGAACAGGTGATAGCCGCCCGGCCAGATGTGCAGTTCGGCCTGCCCGCCCGCAGCCCACAACGCACCGGCGTAGGCCACGTCCTCGTCCCGGAACACCTCGGCCGAGCCCGCTTCGATGTACGTGGGCGGCACGCCGGTCAGGTCCCCCGCCCGCGCGGCGGACTCGTAGGCCGTGACCTGATCGGTGTGCCGACGCTCCCCGAGGTAGAAGTTCCAGCCGGTTTCGTTGCTGGTGCGGTCCCAGATGCCGATCCCGTCGATCTGCTGCGCCGAGACGCTGTCGTTGGCCTCATCCAGCATCGAGTACATCAGCACCTGCCCGGCCAGGGACGGGAAGTTGCGATCCCGGGCCATCAGGGTGATCCCCGCCGTCAGTCCCCCGCCGGCGCTTCCGCCGATGGTGATCAGCCGGTTCGCGTCGATACCGAGCTCGGTTGCGTGCTTGGCGGTCCAGACCAGCGCCGCATAGGAGTCCTCCAGCGCCGCCGGGGCAGGGTTCTCAGGAGCCAGCCGGTATTCCACGGTGACGACGACGGCGTGGAAGCGCTCGACGAAGTCGACGACGGGGGCGACCCCGACGAAGCGATCCCCGAAGATCATGCCGCCGACGTGGGTGAAGAAGAACCCAGGGCCGGCGCCCTCGTGATTCTTGTGACGGAACACCGAAATCAGCACGTCCGGTGCGCCTTCGGGTCCGGGAACGGTGTGCTCCTCGTGGACGATCGGGCGCCCATCGAGCAGCTGCTCCAGAGACGGGGTGAAGCCGGGTCCGCGCAGCACCTCCAGGTGCTCGGGCAGCAGCGTCGGGGTGATCGACTGATTGACGACGTCAAGCACGGCTTTGAGTTCGGGATCGAACGGGGGCGAAACGATGGCCATGACTAACCTTTCAGATGATTGAGGACGATTTCGCGCCAACCGCGGGCGAGCACGGGCTGCTCATCGCGCGGCCGCCCGCTCGATCGCGGCGGTGACCACGGCCGGCTTCTCCAGCGTGGACAGGTGGTCGGCGGCAACCTTGGTGACGTGCCCGCCGGCTCGCTCGGCCATGCTGAGCTGCTCGGCCTCCGGGATCACCCGGTCGCGGGTGCCGACCACGAACTCGCTGGGCAGGGTGGCCCAGGCGGGCTTTCCGGACGGCTCCTGCAGCGCCCCGGCCGCGATCGGCAGCTGGGAGGCGGCCAGCACCTTGGTGGTCTTCAGCGGCAGGTGCGCGGCGAAGATCGCCCGGAACCTGGCCCGCTTGACGTAGAGGTCGACGTCACCGGTGGGAAGGGCCGGATCCTGGACCGCGTCGAAGACCGTCTCGACCGGCGCGGCCAGAGCCGAACCGGGCTTGGCCCCGGCCAGTTGAACGATGGTCTCCCCCGCCGCCGGCGCGAAGGCGTCGACGAAGACCAGGGCCTTGACCCGCGAGGTCTGGGTGGCGGCGTTGGTGATGACCGCACCACCGTAAGAATGGCCGACGAGGACGACCGGGCCCTTGGTGGCCTGATTGACGAAGGCGGCAACCGACGCCGAGTCGGTGGCCAGGCCCCGCAACGGGTTCGGGGCGTTGATCACCTTGTAGCCGTCGTGCTGCAGGCGCTGGGTGACCGGGGCGAAGCTCGAGGCGTCGGCCCAGGCTCCGTGCACCAGGACGATCGTCGGCCGGGCGGGCTTGGACCCGTCCGGGCTACCGGTCTGAGCCAGTGCGGGGGACGCCCCGGCGACCCCGATCAGGGCGGCTGCGGCGGCCGTGACGGCCACCCGGTGCTTTCGCTGCGTGGACATGAGAATGACCCTTCGATCCAGTTTCGGGAACGATCGTTCCCGCCGTGGGTCAACAGAAGCACGCGTCGCGACCATTTTGCAAGAAGCAAAATACTTTTGGTTCTGCTCTTACAGAACGATCGTTACCGTCGTATGATGCGATGATGACCAGCACAGCGGCCCGCGTGGGGCCGAGGGAACGGCTCCTGGAGACCGCCAGCCGGATCTTCTACGCGGACGGCATCAACGGCGTCGGGGTCGACCGGATCCTGCAGGAGGCGGACGTCACCCGGGCCTCCATGTACCGCCACTTCAGCGGTAAGGAAGAGCTGGTGGTCGCCTACCTGGAGCGCGAGGACGCGAAGATGCACACGCTCTGGGACGCGGGCCTGGGCCAGGCCGTCTCCCCGGAGCACAAGCTCGAGCTGGCCATCGAGGGCATCGCCGACGACGCCACCCTCGTCCATACTTTCGGCTGCCCGTTCATCAAGGCCGCCGGCGAGTTCCCGGACCCGAAAGGGCCGGTGCGCCAGGCGGTCACCCGCCACCGGGCCTGGTTCCACGCCGACCTGCACGCGATGCTCGCCGACGCCGGCCGCGAGGACGTGGACCGCAAGGCCGCGGCCCTGGCCATGTTGCGAGACTCGTTGCTGATCAGCAGTTTTCTCGACGACCGGCAGGAAGCCCGCCGAACGTTCGTCCGGACCGCCCGCTGGCTGGCCGGACTGCCGTAGGCACCCTCAGGCTCCCAACGCCCTCAGCGTAAGACGGGCCAGAGCGGCGGCCTCGGAGTCGGTCAGTGCGGGCATGCCGTTCACCAGACGGAACACGATCGGCCCGAACAGCGCATCGATCACCAGCTGCGGGTCAAGCTCCCCGCCGAGCTGACCGCGCTCGATGCCGTCCCGGACCAGAGCGAGTGTGGCCGTGCGCCGGGCCCCGAAGAAGTGCTCGGCGATCAGCTCAGCCCCGCTCTCGGCACTGACTCCGGCGCCGAGCAGTTCCACCGCCACCGCGCCCGATCGACTGCGATAGAAAGCGGCCAGCCGCACCACCTGGTCGTACAGGTCGCTTCGCGCATCACCGCTGTTCAGAGTGGGAACCGCCTGGGTGACCCGCTCCCCCCAGGCCTGCACGGCGAGCGCGAACCCACTGGGCCAGTGCTTGTAGATGGTCGCCTTCCCGACCCGCGAGCGCCGGGCCACCTCGTCCACCGAGAATCCCGCCCAGCCGCGCTCGTCCAGAAGCTCGGCCGCCGACCCCAGCGCCGCTACCCGCGACGCCTCGCTGACCGGGCGGCCCCGCCGCGACGTCCTCTGCTCGACCATGGGAACAACTTTACTGAACGGATCGTTCTGCTGCAGGATTGCTGAACGAACCGTTTCGTAAAGGAGCTGCACCATGGAGCTGAACGTAGGGATCGTCGGCCTGAACGCGGACCGCGGCTGGGCCCGCGAGGCCCACGCGCCCGCCATTCAGCAGGTCGACGGGCTTCGCCTGGCTGCGGTGGCGACCCGGCGGCAAACCAGTGCCGACGCCGCGGCCGAGCTGTTCCAGATCGAAAAGGCCTATGGGGATCCGCAAGCCCTCATCGCCAATCCGGACATCGATGTGGTGGCCGTCGTGAGCGCCGTCCCCACCCACCGAGAGCTGATCCTTGCCGCCCTGAAGGCCGGCAAGCACGTTCTCACCGAATGGCCGGTCGCGGTCGGCACCGAGGCGACCCGGCAGATTGCCGAGGCCGCCGAACACGCCGGGGTGCACACCGCCGTCGGGCTGCAGGCGCGGACGAACCCGGCCGTCCTTCAGGCCCGGCGGCTGCTTCGGGAAGGAACCCTCGGCCGGGTCCGAGTGGCCCGGGTCTTCTCCAGCACAGCGGCTTTCGGTCCCACCATTGATGCCTCCGGCGTGCCGCTGGAGGATCCGGACACCGGCATGAACCTGACCACGATCCAGGGCGCCCACACCCTCGACCTGGTGTCCGCCCTGGCCGGGCCGTTCATCTCGATGACGGTGCTGCGGACGATCCAGTTCCCCACGGTCGCGGTCGAGGGCTCCGACCCGATCCACCGCACCCTTCCGGACCATGTCCTGGTCCAGGCCCGACTGCACGACGGAGGTTCGGCCACAGTCGAGATCGCCGGAGGACGCCCGTCCGGCGACACTCCTTTTCGGCTGGAACTGGAAGCAGAACGAGGGACGCTGGTCCTGACCGGCGGTGCGCCGCGGGGGTTTCAGGCCGGAGTCCTGGAGCTCACGGTCAATGGGGGACGCGTGGACGTCGCCGAGCAGCGGGTGGAGGACTCGGTGGTCAACGTGGCCGGGCTCTACACCGCACTGCGCAACGACATTCGGGAGAACACCTCAACCGCGCCCACTTTCGATGATTCCATCCGGTTGTCGCGGCTGATTGACGACGTCGTGCGCGCCGACGGCGCTGGAGTCACCGTTTCGGGCCTGCGGTGACTCGACCTGTGGCAAAATCCCCGAATGCTCAGACTCACTGACTTCATCATCGACTGCCCGGACACGATGAGACTGGCGGCCTTCTATTCCGAGGTGACCGGTCGCCCGGTCAAGCAGGGTGGCACCGAGAGCTGGGCCGGTATCCAGTTCGGCGAGATCGAGCTGGCCTTCATCCGGATCGAGGACTACCGCGCCCCGCAGTGGCCCGACAGCCAGCACCCCAAGCAGTTCCACCTGGACTTCGAAGTCGACGACATCGACGCCGAGCAGAGCCGCGTCCTGGCCCTCGGCGCCACCCTGCAGCAGGACTCCATCGGCCCGAACGGGTACGGCTGGCGCGTCTTCACCGACCCCATCGGCCACCCGTTCTGCCTCTGCCGCAACACCGGAGCCGTCTGGACCGAGGAAGGACTCACCTGGGCCGAGCGCGGCTGATCATCTCCTCGCTCTGATCACCGTTCCGGGGCCGACTCTCTTTGGGGAGCCGGCCACGGCCGTCCAATGGCTAGCAGCTGGAGGACGATTGGCAGGTCACGTCCCCGACGCTGCCAACAATTTCTCGGTGACGGCCTGCAACCGGACCGCCTGGGCCGGATCGAAGGCACGATGGCGGACGCTGAGCCGCACGCCCTCAGAGAACGCGCTCAGCGGCTCGGCCGGCGGGCTGTCCAGCACGGGAAGGATCTCGTGAACGGCCTGAGACACGCTCTTACCCATGGCCTTCAGCCCGGCAATGGCCTCGGTCCCAGCCGAATCGTACTCACCGGCGAAGCTGGTCGCCGTAACTCCCGGATGGACCAGTACATAGCGAACCGGGCTGCCCGGATGCGCCGTAGCGAAACCGGCCCCGAGAAGATCGTTGAGCCGCCCGCCGAGCCCCAGCGCGCCGGTTCCGACGTAGTGGCGGCGCAACTGCAAGTCTTCCAGGGAATTTCGGCGGAACTGCCCGGACCGGCGACGTTGAGGATGACCGGGTTCTGGGCGCGGGCCAGGGCCGGCGCCAGGCCGTGGCCGAGCAGGAAACGGCTCAGGTAGAAGAGCGCGAAGGTGCTCTCCAGCCCTTCGGCCGTCTCGGTCCGGACCGCGCGGTGATAGCGCGCGCACAGCACCAGCAGATCGAGAACCGGGAAGGTCCGGCCGATCAGGTCCAGCACCCGCTCGTTCTCACTGATCAGGCTCAGGTCGGCCGGAACGAAGTGCACCCGGTCCCCGGCACCGCTCCCCCGGGCCGCCTCCAGAAACGCTTCGCCCTTCGCCGGGTTCTGCCCAATTACGAGAACCTCGTCGCCGCGGTTCAGGTACTCCTCGGCCAGGGCCCGGCCGATCCCGTCGGTACCCCCGGCGACGACAACGCTTTTCATCCAGCGACCCCCGCATGGTTTCTCTACTGTTTTTGTAGATAAAACCACCTAGGCTGAGCCCCTGGCAATGGCGATGACTCGCCGGCCGCAAAACTGGGACAGTAGGCCGATGCTCACCGTCCTCATCGATGACCTGCGCGACTTCCGGGACGGCCGGGACGCCGTCGTCCTCCGCACCAGCCCCCACGCACAGCGCGAACCCGGTCGGTGCCGCGGCGATGGTCGGCGGGCTACAGCGCTACGGATACAACGCCAAGCGCATCGGGGTAGACGAGCTCATCAGTGGATCGGCATCAGACGCTCGTCGACCAGCAGGCTAAAGTCGGGGAGTGCCCGAGCCTCGCCCCCTTCCGCTGTGGGCGGGACGGGTCATCGCGCTGCTGGGCATCGTGCTCGTGGCGTTCACCCTGCGTCAGGCCGTTGCCGCTGTGTCACCAATCCTCGGCGACATCCGGGTGGACATCCCGATATCGAACATCGGCGTAGGGCTGCTCGGCACGTTGCCCCCGATCCTGCTCGCGGTCTCCGGATTCATCGCACCGCGCGTGGCCCGCGGCATCGGCCTCAACGGCGGCATCGTGCTTGCCCTGCTGCTCATCACCCTGGGCCATCTGGTACGCGCGTTCGCCCCGGACTTCGCGGTGCTGCTCGCCGGTAGTGTCGTCGCGCTCGCCGGTACGGGCATCGGAAATGTGCTGCTGCCACCGATCGTCCGGCGCTACTTCCCCGACCGGGTAGCGCTGCTGACCGCCGTCTACGTCTGCGCCGTGGGTGTGAGCACGGCGGTGCCCGCCGCGCTGGCGGCTCCGGTCGCCGGGCAGCTCGGCTGGCGGTTCTCGCTCGGCGTCTGGTCGGCGACCTCGGCCGTCGCCCTCGTTCCGTGGCTCGTCATCATTGCGCGGGAGCGACGCTCAGCTGCCGTTGCGGTTGAGCCTGCATCTCCCGCGCTGGTCACGCGACTGTGGCGCTCGCGCGTGGCCGTGTCGATCACCGTCCTCCTCTCGAGCGGCACGATCTGCACCTACGCGGCTTTCGCCTGGTTGCCCGAGATCCTCGTCGACATCGCCGGCTCGACCCCGACCGAGGCCGGAGTCCTGCTCGCCGTCACCGGCCTGATCAGCGTGCCCTGGGCGCTCATCGCGCCCTTGCTCGTGGCGCGGCTGCCCAATGTCGGATGGCTGATCGCCGCCGGTATCGCGAGCTTCGTGCTCGGCTACCTCGGCCTGCTGTTCGCTCCCGAGACCCTCACCCTGCTGTGGGTGCTGCTCATCGGCTCGGGATCGATCCTGTTCCCGGTCACCCTCGTCCTCATCAACGTTCGCACCCGAACTCAGGGCGGCACCGTCGCGCTGAGTGGCTTCGCTCAGGGGGTCGCATACGCCCTCGGTGCGCTGGGTCCGCTGCTCGTCGGGCTGCTGCACGACGTCAGTGGCGGGTGGACCCTGCCGCTGCTGTTTCTCATCGCGGTCACCCTCGTCGCCGCCATTCCGGCCATCACGCTGGCCCGGCCCGCGTTCGTCGAGGACGAGCTCGCCCCGGCGGAGTCGCTGACCCGGGAGTCCGCCGACCGAGCCTGATGCCTGGACAGCTGTGCCTCAGGCGCCTTCGAAGTAGAGCGGATAGTGCAGCGCGCAGCGGGGATTGAAGGCAGCGTGACAGTGCGGACAGTCCACTGCGCCCAGGTACTCGGTGACGGTGAGTTCGGTCCAGCACACACCGCACAGCACGGCCTTGTCGTCGCGACCGTCGGCCGGCCAGGGCCGGGACGGATGGTCGGCCGACTCGACGTGGCACAGGTGGCACGGGTAGTACTCGCCGCAGCAGGCGAAACGGAGAGCGACCACGTCAAGGTCGGTCCGGTAGTGGACGCATCGGGTCTGGTCGTCGACGGTGGGGCCGAGCACTTTCGGGGTCATCGACGGCGAGTCTAATGCCGGTCCCAGGTCAGGCAGTCAGTCAGGTAATGGACTCCGCGTCACTCTGGGCGGAGGTCTCCGGGATGCCTTCCAGCCGTTCGGCAAAGGCCGGCCCCGCCATCGGGCGGGCGAAGTAGTACCCCTGTCCGAAACCGCAGCCCATATTGGTCAGGCACTGGGCCTGTTCCGCGTTTTCGATCCCCTCGGCCACCACGGACAGCTTGTAGGCCTTCGCCAGGCGCACCAGGGCGTCGGTCACGGCGAACGCGTCGGCGTCGGTCGCGATGTCGGTGACGAACGAGCGGTCGATCTTCAGCGCGGTGAAGGGAAGGATCCGCAGGTAGCTGAGTGCGGCGTAGCCGGTGCCGAAGTCATCCACGGCGAGGCCGATGCCCAGGTCGCGCAGGGCGTCCACCCGGGCCATGGTGGCCTCGTCCGGATCCAGGAGGACGCTCTCGGTCAGCTCCAGCACGAGACGGTCGGCCGGGAATCCGGTCTCGTCGAGGATGGCGGCAATGGTCTTCTCCAGGCCCGCCTGGGCAACCTGGCGGGCGGAGAGGTTGACCGTCAGCTTCAGACTCTGGGCCTGCGGGTACTCCTGGCGCCAGCCGGCCGCCTGCCGGCACGCTTCCCGCAGCACCCACTCACCGATCGGGATCACGGCGCCGGTTTCCTCGGCCAGCTCGATGAAGGCGCCCGGCATCAGCAGCCCGCGGGTCGGGTGATTCCATCGGACCAGGGCCTCGACTCCGACCTGGTCCCCCTCCGGCAGCCTGACCACCGGCTGGAAGTGCACGACCAGTTCGTCGTTGGCCACGGCCTCCCGCAGTTCGGCGTCCCGGGCCCGGGAGTCCAGTTCCGGCCGGTAGACGCAGAAGGTCCCCCGGCCGGAACGCTTCACCGAGTACATCGCGACGTCCGCGTGGGCAAGGAACAACTCGGGGTCGTTGGTGGTGCTCTCGTCCTGGAAGGCGACGCCGATGCTCACTCCGACGCTCAGCAGGAGATCACCGAAGATCACCGGCGTGCGCAACGCCTCGACCAGTCGCTGCGCGATGCCCTCGGCGGCCTCCCGGCTGGGCAGACTGGGCAGGACGACCGCGAATTCATCGCCTCCGAGACGGCCGGCGGTATCGCCGGAACGGATCACCGCGCGCATGGCGGAGGCGACCGCCTTCAGGACGGCATCTCCGGCCTCGTGCCCGTGAACGTCGTTGATCGGCTTGAAATGGTCAAGATCAATCAGGAAGACCGCCTTGCAGCGATCTCCCCGCGGTGCCTGCCGGGCCATCTCCGCGACCCGCTCGACGACCCGGGCCCGGTTGGCCAGCCCGGTCAGAGGGTCGGTGACGGCCAGCTCATGGCTTTCCCGCTGGGCCATCACCTGCCGCACGATCACCAGGCCGGTGAGCACGATCGCCCCGATGATCATTCCTCCGAGCGAGTACAACGACTCGTTCCGGCCGACGAAGACCAGCATCGCGTACGACGCGACGATCGCCCCGTAGGGCAGCCAGGTGAACCGCTGAGGTAGCGGACGCTCAGCTCGTGGGCGGACCTCGCGATGCAGGCGGTGGTACACCGCGAGCAGGGTGAGGAAGTCCGCCGTCGCCCAGACCAGATAGAGCCAGCTGTTGGGCGCGAAAACGACGGTGAACTGTACGAGCGCAATGATGTAGGTCGTGTCGGCGACCACCTTGATCAGGATGCCGCCGCCCAGGAACCCCCAGACCGCGATCCGGCCCGGTCTGCGCAGCAGCAGGGTGACCAGGGCGAAGAGCAGGAGCAGGTCGGTCACCGGGACCGCGGCCGAGAACACGATCACCTGGGGGTCGACCCCCGGCATCTGCAGAAGCGGGGCGATCTCCAGATACCACAGGGCCATGCAGGCCCCGGCCACCACGATGAGGGCATCGACCAGCAGCTTCAGGCGCTCGGCCCGGCTGCGCGGCGCGGCCGGCACCAGCATCACCCCGACGACCATGGGTGGGATGGAGGCCGCGAACAAATAGTCGGTGAGACCCGGGAAGGACGGCTGACCGGATGCCAGGAGTTGCACCAGCAAAGTGATCTGGGCCGTAACGTTCATCACGAACGCCGCATTCAGCCAGATCCAGCTACGCCGTTCCCTCCGGTCCAGACCGTCTCCGAGGACCAGTCGCAGTCCCAGGCCCGCAGTCAGGGCGATGGACGGAAGCCGGGCCAGTTCGTTGAACACCTCGGCCCGGGTGCCACCCTCCCCGGCCGTCACGCTCATGACCATGAACACCGCAAACACGACTCCGGCAACCGCGACCGCTGCGGTCAGCAGCCTCGAAGAACGCGCGTGGGCCGGCACCATGCCGATTGATCGACTGCGGACGATTTCGGGTTGAGCCGTGGAGCGGTACTCACGGTCGGATTTCCCTGGTCGGGTCCGCGAAACCGGGCAGGTCATCAGCAGGTACCCTGAGCGCGGACCAAAGGTGTCAAAGGCCCACCAAAAGATAACTAGACTCTTTTGGTGCCCAATGCCCAGACCCTCGTCCGTCCCACCCCGAAACCACCGTCGGCGGTCCCGTCATCGGCCACTGCGCAACGGGTGTCGTCCGCACCAACCGGGTGGTCGCGGTACGGCTTGGGCAGCCTGACGTTCGTCGTGGCCCTGGTCTTCACTGTCTGGAACCTGAACCGGCCGGCCCTGTGGCTGGACGAGGCCGCCACCGCCGTGGCGACCGAGCGTTCCTGGACCGACCTCTGGCGACTCTGGGGCGGCACCGACGCCCCACTGATGCCCTACTACCTCGTCCTCAAGGCGCTTATCGTGGCGTCCGAGTTCCTGGTCCCGAGCGCCGCCACCCACCCCGAGGTGCTGCTGCGCTGGCCCTCGGCGCTGGCCGTCGCGGTCGCGGCCGGGCTCTTCGTCGCCTGGCTGCGCTCAGCACTTCCGGTCTACGCCGCTGTGACCTGCGGCGCTGTCCTGTTGATGCTGGAAGCCTTCTCCCGGTACGGACAGGAGGCCCGGCCGTATGCGCTGAACCTGCTGCTCGCGGTCGCCTCGACGGCGATCTGGTGGCGGCTGATGCGCACCCGGTCCATCGCCTCCACCCTTGGCGCCGCCATCGGCTACGCCCTCTGCGTGGCCGCCCTGAGCAGCATGCACGCCCTGGCCGCGATGCTGGTGCTGGCCCACGCGGTGGCCTCGCTGCTGATCTCCCAGCCCAGCGGGAAAGCGCGCTCCATCCTGGTGTTCGTGGTGACGGCCGTGGCCGGCCTGCTCCTGGCCGCTCCAGCGGTGATTCCAGCGGTCACCAATGGCGGCGGCGCCACCGGCTATGAAGCGTTGACCGGGCAGACCCTTTTCAGCATGTTCGCCGCGCTGTTCGGCGGAGGCCCGCGGTTCCTCGTCATCGCGGCCCTCGCGGCCGTTGGAACAAGCCGGTGGATGCACCCGCGGGACGCCGACCTCACTCGGGTCGCCGTCTGCTGGGCCCTGGTCCCGTGGATTCCGTACATCCCGGCCGTCCTGGCCCGGCCCAACCTGCTGCTCGGCCGCTACCTGCTCTTCACGCTCCCGGCCTGGGCAATCCTGGCCGGCCTGGGGCTCGTGGTGCTGTCCGACCTGGCCTACCGCGCCCGGATGCTCTTCCTCGGCGTGGCCCTGGGGCTGCTGCTCGCCTTCCAGCGGCCGGTCCTGGTCTCCGTCCGCGGCCCGGAAGGCCACGGCCGAGACGTCCGGGCGACCGCGGCCCAACTGCGCAGCCCCGCTCTCCGGGACCTGCCCCTGGTCACCTTCATCAGCACCGACCTGATGCAGCTGGCCGCCTACACCCCCGAGGCCACCGACCGGATCATCAGCCTCAGAATGAGCCCGGTCAACATCTGGCCCGATCGGATCGACCGCACCACCACCTTCAAGAACCTGGCCGGGGCGCACTCCGTGGTCCTCGTCGTCCGGCCCGACACCTGCGGCCCAATGCCCATCCTGCTGAACGGTTTCCGGGTGACGTCACAAGCCTCGACCGGCCCGCTGAACGTCCTGGTCCTGTCCCGTCCGGGTGGACTGCTTCCACCCCGCGGCTTCCGGCACCGGACTCCCGGTTTCCCCCCACGGCTCGTGCTGCCCTGCCCGGCGCCCGCAACAGCCGGATGAGCCCGGGTCAGCCGGCCGAGAACATCACCGGGGCAAGGCCTTCGGATCCTGGGTGGCAGCCCAGCTGCCCAGGAGGGTCAGGGCGTCCTCGGCGGGGGATCCGGCGTCGGCGCTGAAGGCGATCAGGGTCAGGCCCGGGTCGGCCGGCAGTTCCATGACCTCGAAGTTCAGCTGCAGGTCTCCCGCCACCGGGTGGTGGAAGTGCTTCACGCCGATGCGATGCAGACGGACGTCGTGGGCGGCCCACCGGATGCGGAATTCCTCGCTGCGGGTGGAGAGTTCGCCGATCAGATCGGTGAAGGCCCTGTCGTAGGGGTTGCGCCCGGCCTCGGTGCGCAGCTGGGCGACGCCGTCGTCGGCGGCGCGCTCCCAGTCCGTCCAGAAGTCGCGGGCGCGGGGATCGAGAAACGTGAACCGGGCGTGATTGGGCGGCTGGTTCGCCGGATGCACCGGCGAGGCGCACATCGGGGCGAACAGAGCGCGCCCGAAGGAGTTGGCGGCGACCTGGTCCAGGCGGGCGTTGTTCACGATCACCGGGACCTGGGGCATCAGGTCGATCAGACGCTGCAGGTTGGCGCGCACCGGCTGGGCCGCGGGTTTACGGCGGGCGCGGGTGGCGGGGCCGGAGGCACGGGCGAGGTCGAGCAGGTGGGCGCGCTCGGCTTCGTCCATCTGGAGGGCGCGGGCCAGCGCCTCCAGCACGCTGTCGGAGACCCCGGCCAGATTGCCGCGTTCCAGCTGGGCGTAGTACTCGACGCTGACCCCGGCCAGGTCGGCGACCTCGTTGCGACGCAGGCCCGGAACCCGCCGGTTTCGGGCGTATGCGGTCAGCCCGGCCTGTTCCGGGCTGAGCTTCGCCCGGCGGGAGCTCAGGAACGCCTTGATCTCGGCCCGGTTGTCCACGAACCCAGGGTAGACACGGATTTCCGGCGGAGGGGTGGGCTGTCGGTACACCTGACGACAGCACCTGTCCCGGTCCGGCTGCAAGGTCTTCCCTGGTGACCAGGCGCCGCAGCAGGCGCCGGATCCACTCCGGATCCAGAGGGCATCGATCTGCAGGGATGAGCACATGAGCGAGAACAACGTCTGGTTCGTCACCGGCGCCGGCCGGGGACTGGGAGTCGACATCGTCAGGGCGGCCCTGGCCGCCGGGCATCGGGTCGTCGCCACCGGCCGCGACGCCGTCCGGGTGGAAAAGGTGATCGGCGCCCACGAGAACCTCATGACCGTAGCCCTGGACATCACCGACCAGGCCGCCGCCGAGCAGGCCGCACACGCAGCGGTGGAGCGCTTCGGCCGGATCGACGTGCTGGTGAACAACGCCGGCAACTTCTATGCGGGGTACTTCGAGAACATCAGCCCCCAGCAGTTCCGGGCGCAGATGGAGACCAACTTCTTCGGCCCCCTCAACGTCACCCGCGCGATCCTGCCGGTGATGCGGCAGCAGCGCTCCGGGCAAGTCATCACCCTCACCTCCGCCGCCGGGCTGATCGGACAGGAATTCTGCGCCGCCTACGCCGCGTCCAAGTTCGCCCTGGAGGGATGGATGGAGTCGCTGCACTTCGACCTGGCGCCCTACGGCATCTCGACGATGGCGGTCGAGCCGGGCTTCTTCCGCACCGAGCTGCTGGTCGAGGGCTCCTCCACGATCTGGCCCGAGTTGGACGTCGAGGACTACGCCGAGCGCACCTCCCGAACCATCCAGGCCTGGAAGGGCATGAACGGTCAGCAGGGCGGCGACCCGGCCAAGCTGGCCCAGGCTCTGGTCACCCTGTCCGACGCCGGCGAGCTGCCGCTGCGGTTCATCGCCGGCGCCGACGTGATGGGCGGGGTGGAGCAGAACCTGGCCACCGTCCAGAAGCAGATCGAGGCCCACCGTGATCTGTCCGCATCCCTGGCCTTCGAAGCCCTCGAAGCCTGACCTGATCAGCTGCTGCGCAGGGTTGCCTGGGGCGACTGTCCATAGGCGGCCAGGTGGGCGGCCGAGAACCGGCCGAGGTGAGCGAACCCCCAGCGCCGGGCCACCGCGGTGACGCTGCTGGTGTAGGGATCGGCCGCGCGCAGGTCCGCATGGGCCCGGCGCAGTCGCACCTTGCGCAGGTGGACCATCGGCGGGACGCCGACATGCGTACGGAACCCGCTCTGCAGCGTCCGTCCGCTCACTCCACACCCCCGCGCCAGGGTCGCCAGCGTCCACGGCCGGGCCGGGTCGTTCTCCATCAGGTCGATCGCGGCCGTCACCGCTCTCGGCCGGGCCGGGGCCGCGGTGGCGGTCAGGGCCTCGGAGTACTGGTGCCGGACGGAGAGCAGGAAGCCGTTCACCAGACTCTCGGTCAGGGGTTCGGCCACCGGAGCCTGGGTCAGCAGGCCTTCCGGGTCGGCGCCGCGACGGCCCAGGAACCGGGCCAGGGCGATCCAGCTCCGGGCCGGGCCGGAATCCACCGGCAGCGTCAGGCCCGGCCGCAGCGGCTGGTCGGGACGGATACCGGTGAGCGCGGTGAAGGCCTCGTCCACCGCTCCGGCGTCGAGCGTGACGCAGAGACTGCGGGCGCCCGCCGTCCATCGGCCGACGAAAGGGCCGCCCGCGGGGCTGAAAACGGCGGCGGCCTGCCGGTCGACGATCTTGTCGGTTCCCCGGTAGCGGGATCGCAGCTTCCCGGTCACCGGCAGATGGACGAAGTACTGCTCGCCTACGTCGTCGCAGGCGAGCACCGATTCCCGGGCGAGGGTGTACTCACCGAGGTACACCCCGGAGCCGAGCTGGACGACGAGCTCGTCGGAGGCCAGGTGAGCGGCCGAGACGCCACTGGCGGCGATCGTCGCGCTGCGGGCATGCACGACCCGGCTGGGCGCCATGGGTGAATCTCCTTGCCGGAACGGGACGATGGCGAACCTCAGGCTAGCCGTCATCCCGATCCGGCGGGCCCGGGCACCAGAGGCGCCAGTGCCACCGGGAGCGCCGGTCAGACCGGCCCGACCAGCTCCCGGACCGCCGGCGCGACCTCCTCGGCGAAGCGGCGCAGGACATCCACCGAGGTCACCCGGTAGAGCAGGAAGACGCTCATCCCGTCCCTCAGGGCCACCTCGGCCAACTGCTCCGCCCAGACCGCGGGTGGGCCTTGCAGAAACCCTCGCCCGTTCGCGCGGAACTCCCCTTCGATGTTGTAGATCCGCTGGACGTCCTTCGGCGAGCGTCCCGCAGACGTGGCCGCCTCGTCGATGATCCGGTTGGCCGCGACCAGGGCCTCGGGCGGCAGGAACGGCGAACTCGGCAGCCAGCCGTCGGCGATCCGGCCGGTCACCGCCAGCAAACGGGGCTGATACGCACCGACCCAGATGCCTAGCTCGTGCCGGGGAGTGGGCCCCGGCGTCACGCCTTTCAGCTGATAGTGCCTGCCCTCGTGGGTCACTGGATCCGAGGACGTCCAGAGTGCCCGGATGACGGCGACCGCCTCTTCGAGCGCGTCGATCGACTCCCCCGGGCCGAGGGACGGCCCTCCTTCGGCGGTGATCCGCTCCCACATCTGCTGCGCACCGGTGCCGACGCCCAGCTGGAAACGCCCCGGCGCAAGGATGTCGAGCGTCGCCGCGGTGCGGGCCAGGACAGTGGGCGGACGCAGGGGAAGGTTGGCCAGGTTGGCGGCCACGGTGATCCGCGAGGTCCGCGCCACCATCCCGGCCAGGAGCGCAGCGTGTCCAGTCGCTGCGGCTAGTAGACACATCACCGGCGGCCCGATCACGCTCATCCAATATGCGCCGACCCTTGTCCACCGACCGAAATTTGGTCCAAGAAAACAGAACTGGACGCTAGCGTCGAGACGCCCAGCATTGCCTCGCTTCAGGAGCAGTCTTCATGTCAGTCACCTCCATCCCGATCGACGAGGCCGTAAGTCGGCTCCGGAGTTCGATAACCGGGAAGGTTCTCGTTCCCGGCGATCACGGCTACGACGAGGCCCGGTCGGGCCACCACCTACAGCACGACCAGCGACCGGCCGTCATCGTCGCAGCCGCCGACGCGGCGGACGTGGCGGCAGCGGTCAGTACCGCCGCGGACGCCGACCTGGCCGTGGTGGTCCACGCCACCGGGCACGCTCCGTACGGAGTCGTCGACGGCGCGCTGATGATCGCTACCGGCGCGCTGAACACGGTACAGATCGATCCGGTCGCCCGGACCGCCGTTGTCGGGGCCGGAGCAGTCTGGGGCGATGTGCTCGCACTCGCGCAGAAGCACGGACTGGCGCCACTTCTCGGGTCCAACCCGACCGTGGGGGCGGTGGGGTACGTCCTGGGAGGCGGTCTTGGCTGGCTGGGGCGCAAGTACGGCCTGGGCTCCGACAGCGTACGGTCGTTCGAGCTGGTCACCCCGGACGGCAGCTCCCGGCACGTCAGTGCCACCGAGAACCCCGACGCATTCTGGGTTTTGCGCGGAGCCGGCAACGGCACCGTGGGCGTCGTCACCCAGATGGAGATCGAGCTGTATCCGGTGAGCACCGTCTACGCGGGCAACCTCCTCTATCCGATCGAGATCGCCCATGACGTAATAGCCCGCTGGCGCGACTGGGTCGCCGACGTCAGCGAGGACTTCACGTCCTCCGCGGTGGTGATGAACTTTCCCGACCTCGACGTTGTCCCGGACATGTTCCGTGGCCGGGCTTTCGCCATTCTCCGGGGTTGCTGGAGCGGTGATCCCGCCGAAGGCCAGGCCCTGATCGACACCTGGCGCACCTGGCGCGAACCCGCCCTCGACCTCTTCGGCGAGCTGCCGTTCAGCGAGGTGGCCACGATCAGCAACGAGCCGGCCGAGCCGATGCTGGGAATTGGGGTGACCGACTGGTTCGACGCCCTGCCCGACCAGGTCCTGGACATCGTCATCGACGCCACGGTCGGCTCGCCGGAACATCCCTCCCAAGTGGCCCTGACCGAGATCCGGCACGCCGGCGGGGCGGTCCGGCGCGCCGCCGCGGACGCCGTCAACGACCTCGGCCGCAGTGGGGAGTTCCTGCTGCTCATGGGCGGCGGGGCCGCCACCCCCGACGGGCTGCCCCCGCTGCAGGACCAGCTGATCCAGGCTCAGGCGGCCTTCGCCCCCTACGCCACCGGAGCCGCCTTCTCCAACTTCCTGGAAGGCCGGGAGAAGCAGACCCGGGCGGCCTCCGGTCTCAGCGCAGCCCATCTGGCCCGGCTGCGTCAGGTCCAGCAGACCCTGGACCCGGACCACCGCTTCTGCCTCGGTCTGGGATTCGGTGAGGTGAGCTGATCCGACGCGGTTCGCGTCATTACCATCCCGGTTAACCGCTTCGCATCCAGGAAAACCCACAATTTCGCCAACCGGGCTTGCCAAGATCGCCGCGCCCTTTCTAGGGTCTCGGGGCGGCTGGGCTTTTGCGGTACTGAGGAGAAATTGTGGCGCAGGAAGCGGCCGAGTCCGTCGATCGGGTTTTCGTAGGTCGGGTCGAGGAAACCCAACGGCTGCAGGCCGGTGCGGACCAGGTCCGCGCCGGAGGATCCTGGCTGTCGGTGCTCGAAGGTGAGGCCGGGATCGGCAAGAGCACCCTGATCCGCCGCTTCGCCGCGTCCCTGAACGATTTCACCCTTCTCCGAGCCAGCGGTGACCCTCTCGAGATCGACCTGCCCTACGGCGTCCTCAATCAACTGACCCAACGCCTCCCCTCGGGAGAAGCCGCGGCCGGGACATCGCCGCACGTGGTCGGTGGGCACCTGCTTCTCCACCTGGGCGAGCTGCAGGCGACCGGCCGGCCGGTCGCCCTGATCGTCGACGACCTGCAGTGGGCCGATCGGCTGTCGCTGCAGGCGCTGGGCTTCGTGCTGCGCCGGTTGTGGGCCGACCGGGTGCTGATCGTCCTGGTGACCCGGCCCGACCCGGGCTCCGACGACGAACTGCTGGACCGGATGCTGCGGTCCTCGGACCGCACGAGCCGGATCGAGCTGCGCGGGCTGGCCGGCGGTGAGGTGGCCCGGCTGGCCCAGGCCCTGGTCGAGGGCAGCCTGGCGCCGGGGCTGAGCGAGCGACTGTTCAGCTACACCCACGGGCATCCCCTGTACGTGCGCACCGTGCTGGCCGAGGTGCCGGCCGAGGTCCTGCGCGACGGCGTGCTGGAACGCTGGCCGGTTCCGCGCTCGCTGCGGGTCGGGATCCGGGGGCAGCTGGACCGGATCCCGGCCGGGTCCCGGGAGCTGCTGGAGGCCCTCGCGGTCCTGGACGCCCGGACTCCGCTGGCCACGGTCGGCCGGCTGGCCGGGGTCGAGGACGCCGCCCGCGCGCTCGGACCGGCGCTGAACGCCGGGCTGGCGGTGTGGTCACCGAACGAACCCGACGCTCCCGTCGTCCTGGCTCATGCGTTGCAGCGGGACGCGATCTACGAGGCGATCACTCCCGAGCGGCGTCGGTCGCTGCACGCCGGAGCGGCGGACCTGGTCGGGACGGCGACGGCCTGGGCGCACCGGGTTGCGGCCACGGCCGGCACCGACGAGCAGCTGGCCGCCGAGCTCGAACTCTCGGCACAGGAAGAGGCTGCGGCCGGGCGCAGCGCCGTGGCCGCCACCCGCCTGCGCTGGGCCGCGTCCTTGTCGGTCGGCCGCGAGGATCGGGAACGCCGGTTCCTGACCTCCTGCGCTCAGTCCCTGCTGACCCTGCGGCCGGGCGCCGTGCTGCAGCTCCGCCCGCAGGTGGAGGACTGCGCCCCCGGTCCGCTGCGCAGCTGCGTCCTGGGAGTAATGGACCTGATGGGCGGCGCGTTCCCCAGCGCCGAGGCGCACCTGAACGAGGTGTGGTCGCGTTCCGACGGCGACTGGGTCACCGTCCTGGCCGGCACATTCCTCGCCCAGATCATGATCTGGAACGGCCGGGGGGCCGAGACCGTCGAGATCGCCCGCCGGACCCTGGCGATCGGCGACCTCGACCCGGCCACCACCGACCTCACCCGGGCCGTCCTGGTGACCGGCGTGCTGTGGGACGCCGGACCCCGGGCCGCGCTGGCGGAACTGACGCACCTGCCGACCGCGAGCGCGGAGGTCGCCAACCACAACCTGGACACCCTGGCCACCCGCGGGGTGATGCGGCTGTTCCAGGGCGATCTGACCGGTGCCCGCACCGACCTGGCCACGGTCACCCGGCGCGATCAGCAGGGGGCCGGCTCCAAGCTCGGCCCGGTGACCCTGTCCCTGCAGTCGGTCGTCCACTATCTGACCGGTGACTGGGACGAGAGCGAGTCCGCGGCCGAACGGGCGCTGGCCGTCGCGGCGATCCAGGACCAGCTCGGGGCGGATGCGGCGGCCCGGTTCGCGGCTGTCTGTGTCGAGGCGGGCCGGGGTGAATGGGAGCGGGCGCGGGCGCGCCTGGACGACCTGGCCCGGCTGGCGCAGGCTCTCGGTTCGGCCACCGAGATCGTCTATTCGGCCTTGGGCGCGGCCACCGTGGCGCAGGCGGAGGCCGACTTCGCCGGGATGCTGCGGGCCTTGGGCCCGCTGATCCGTGAGGGCGGCGGGCTGCGCTACCAGCCGTTCTGGTGGTGGCAGCAGTCGTTGCTGATCGAGGCGCTGACCGGGACCGGGCAATTGGACGCCGCGGCCCTCGCGTTGGGTGAGTTACAGCGGGAACACGACGGGTTTTTGGACGTCGTGATCGCGCGGCTGAGTGGTCAGCTGGCCGAGGCTCAAGGTCAGCCGCAGGATGCCCTGCGGACCTATGAGCAGGCTCTCGCCGGGGAGGTCGACATTCCCCTGCTCCGGGCCCGGCTTGAGCACGCCCACGGCAAGCTGTTGCTCGCGACCGGGGCGGCGAGCAGGCGGGAGGCGGCGGACTGGCTAACCAAAGCCCGTACCCGTTTCGCTGCGCTTCGAGCGGCGCCGTTCCTGAGCCGGTGCGAAGAGGATCTGGTTGCCGGCGGCTTCCCATTGGCCGAACATAATTCTCAGCCCTCGTTACCCTCGCTCACCGAACGCGAGCTGTCGGTGGCGCACCTGATCGCCGCGGGGCGGACGAACCAGCAGGCTGCGGCCGAGTTGTTCGTCAGCCAGAAGACGGTCGAGTATCACCTGGCCCGGATCTACCCCAAGCTGGGGATTGCCTCCCGCCGCCAGCTGGCCGCCGCCCTTCGCACCGGGGACCCTAGGCTCTGACGACTAGGGTCGTGCCCTAGGACGCCCGGACGGCCATGGGTGGTCCCCTGATCGGGTGAAGATCAAGGGGGCTACGCCGTTTGTCGGCCGCCGCCGGGAACAGCGGGTCCTGGCCGAGTTCGGGGCCGAGGTCAGTGAGGGTGCGGGCGGGGCGCTGGTGCTGGCCGGTGAACCGGGCATCGGCAAGACCAGCCTGCTCGCCCAGGCAGTGGCCAACCGTCCCGACCTTCACATCGTCCGGATCACGGGATTCGAGTCCGAGATGAGCCTGCCCTTTGCCGCCTTGCACCGCCTCCTACGCCCGTGGCTGTCCCTCATCGAGAATCTGCCCGCCCCGCAACGTGATTCACTCCAGACCCGGTTCGGGTTGACCGACGGGAAGCCGACCGATCCCTACCTCACCGGCCTGGCCGCTCTGACCCTGCTCACCGAGGCCGGGCAGGACCGGCCGCTGCTGTGCGTGATTGACGATGCGCAGTGGCTGGACCGGGAATCGGCCGAGGCGCTGGCCTTCGTCGCCCGCCGGGTAAGCGCCGAATGCGTCGGGCTGCTGTTCGCCGGACGCTCCCCCGCAGCCGAGCCCAACGGCCTGACCACCCTGATCATGTCCGGGCTTCTGGACGAGGACGCGAACGCGCTCCTGTCGGCCGTCTGCCCAACCCCCCTGAACCCCACCGTTGCCGCGGCCATCGTCAGCGGCACGGCAGGCAACCCACGAGCCCTGATCGATCTCGCCACAACTCTCTCCCCGGATCAGCTGAGCGGGATCACCCCGCTGCCGGACCCGCTCCCGATCGGCCAGCTCCTCGAAACCCACTTCCTGCAGCGCATTCAGTCGCTTCCGGACGCCACCCGGTTACTCCTGCTCCTCATTGCCGCGACCCCGCCGCAGAATCCGACCCTGCTCTGGCAGGCCGCCGCGCAGCTCGCGATCACACCGGACGCCCTGCACGAGGCTCAGTCAGCTGGGATCCTGCGCACCAACGCCGACTTCCAGCACCCTCTGATGCGCTCGGCCGTCTACTGGGGCGCCGGCGCGAGCGAGCGGCAACAGGTCCACGCAGCCCTGGCCGCCGGATACGATCCCGATTCGGACGCCGAGCAGCACGCCCGGCACCTGGCGCAGGCCACGATCGGACTCGACGAAACCGCGGCCGCCCAACTGGCCTGGGCCGCCGAGCAGGTCAACGCCCCGGAACGAGCGGCCTTCCTGACCCGCGCCGCCGACCTCTCCCCCGATCCGGCCGACCGCGCCGAGCGCCTGGTCGCCGCAGCTCAGGCCCACCTCGTCCTCGGCGATCCGGTCACCGCCACCATCCTGCTCGACCGGGCCGAGCCCGGACTCGACGGTCCTGGCCCGCGGGCCCTGGCCCAGCAGGCCCGAGCGAACATCGACCTGTACGCCGAACGCTACGACACCGCACCCGCCCTGCTCCTCAAGGCGGCCCGGACCACCGACCGGCTGGACGCCGACCGGGCCCGGTCCATGAGATTCGATGCGCTGCAGGGCATCCTGATGACCGACCAACCGGAACTGGCCCGATCGCTGACGGCCCCGTCTGCTGGGACCTATGTCGACCTGTTCCTACAGGGCTGGGTCGCGCGCATCGCTGGGGACCACGAATCCGCCGGCCCGTCGTTGCGGTCGGCCCTGAGCGCGCTGAATACTCAGGTCGCCACCACTGGCCTGTCCACCGCCGAGATCAGCCTCTTCACCGCCGACGAGATCTGGGACGACGTCGCCGGGCAGCAGGCCTGGAAACGCCTCGAGGCCGACCAGCGGGACGCCGGGGCACTCGGATCGCTGCGGGCCACGCTCCTGGTCGGCTCGGCCTGGGAGCTGCGGGCCGGCCGGTTCACGGCGGCCGAGGCGCTGCTGACCGAGGCCGGCAAACTGCAGCCAGTCACGGAAACCAGGTACTGGAAAGACTTCCTGGCCTGGACCGGGCATGAGAGCACCACGCACCCCATCCTCGAAATGGCCCGTGGGCGCTACCACCAGGCCCTGGCGGCCCTGCGGCTCTCGTTCGAGCGGGATCGGCCCACCCTGGCCCACCGGGCACTGCCGGAGATCGTCGAGGCCGGCGTGCGCAGCGAGGACCACGAGATCGCCAAGTCCGCGCTGACCCGGATGGAGGAGCGCGCCTCGATCAGCGGAACCGAATGGGCTCTGGGTCTTCTCGCCCGTTGCCGGGCCCTGCTGGCGCCGGACGACCAGGCCGAGACCCTGTACCAGGAGGCACGGGACCGGCTCGCGCGTACCCAGATCGCGACCGAGACCGCCCGGAGCCACCTGCTGTACGGGGAATGGCTGCGCCGGCGCAGGCGCCGCGTGGACGCCCGCACCGAACTGCGCACCGCGCTGGAGATGTTCACCGAGATGGGCGCCACAGCCTTCGCCGAACGGGCCCGCAGCGAGCTTCTGGCCACCGGCGAGCAGACCCGCAAGCGCACCGACGAGACCGTCCTCGATCTGACTCCGCAGGAGAAGAACATCGCTCGCCTCGCCGCTGCCGGTTACAGCAACGGCGAGATCGCGGCCCGTCTCTTCATCAGCGTCTCCACCGTGGAACACCATCTGCACAAGGTCTTCCGGAAGCTGAAGATCAGCTCCCGGCGAACCCTCGCTTCCGCACTCTCCGGTGCTTCCTGATCCGTTTCGTGCGGTTCAGAAGGTTCAGGCGCTCGGCGGCGGGCCGGCCACCCGAAGCCTGAAGGCCTCGGCGGAGGCCACGATCGCGCCGATGTCGAAGGCGGCCGGGGCCTCGGCCAGGTCGGCGACCGGCGAGCCGTTGCCGGCGAACCACTCCTCGATCCCGGCCGGCGCGAAGGTGGCCGCGATCAGCGACGTCTCGGAGCGGACCAGGTAGGCGTGCGGAAGCCCGCGCGGGCCGTGGGCCACCTGCCCGGCCTGCAGGTCGAAGCGCTGGTCGGCGACGAAGAAGCTGACCTCACCCTCGAGCACGATCCACACCTCGTCCTCACCGTCGTGAATGTGCAGCGGAGTGGCGTGGTTCTGCCGGTCGGCGAACTCCAGGACGCTCACGGCGCCGTTCGTCGCCGACCCGGGCACCAGGATCCGGGTCTGGCCGCCGAGGAACCAGAACGGTGACGTGCCGTGCTCGACCGCGCTGGACGGGACGGGATCTGCGGACATCGGTAAACCTCCGGAGTGTCAGGAATTTCGGATTTCAGACTAGGGACGCCGGTGGGCTGGCACCCCACGCGAACGCGTAGGGACGATCATCGGCGCGGTCGGTCGGTGAGGGGTGAATGGGCCAGCACCCGGGCCAGTTCCACGCGCGAGCGCACCTGCAGCTTCTGGAAGATCCGGCGCAGGTGGTAGTCGACCGTGTGCGGCGACAGGTGCAGTACGGCGGCCGTCTCCCGGTTGGTCAGTCCCTGGGCGACGTGCTGGGCGACGATCTGTTCGGCCGCCGTCAGCCGGGCCCAGGCCGGGCGAGGACGTCCTTCCCGGGAATCTCCGGCCAGCCGTTGCCGGGTCTCATGAGCCAGTCGTCCGACCAGGACCGGCATCACCGGGGTGTACACCCTCAGCAACGAGACCAGGGTGACCACGCCGAGCACCTGGCCGGTCTGCGGATCGGTCACCGGCTCGGCGGCGCAGGCCAGGTCGACCAGGCCCTCGGCGTAGTGCTCGGGTCCGCGCACCACCGCCGCCGCCCGGGCGAACAGGGCCGAGCCGATGGCGTTGGTGCCCATCTCGCTCTCCCGGCAGTGCAGGCCCGCGACCACCTCCAGCCGGTCCATCAGCCGGGCGGTCGCGGCCGATCCGGTCCACCGCTCGATCACCTGCCCCTGGGCATCGGCCAGCAGCAACGCGGCCGGCAGATCGCCCAGATCGGCACTGGTGTCGTGCATCGGATCGGCCGCGGCCCGGTGCAGCCGGCCGTCGGCGTCGACCTCGTCGTCGTGCGGGGCCCGGACCGTCCGGTTCCGGAGGCCGAAGGCCGCCGAGCGGGCCCACGACGTCCGGATCTCCGGGCGGACCGCGGGGCCGGTCCTGGACCCGGACCCGAAGCGGTCGAGCAGCTGGCGGATTTCCCCGGCCGCCGACCGATCGAGTGTCAGTTCATCCATACCGGCCAGGCAACCAGGCGCTCCTCAGTTCTCGAATCGAGGAAACACCCCAGTACCGGACGACCCGGACACCCCGGTCAGCCCAGGGACTTCAGCAGGGTGCTCTGCATCTGGGCGGTGTGCTCCTCGTAGATCCAGTGCCCGGAGTCGGCGACCACCAGCGGCTTGACGTGCTTGGCGTAGTGCTTCACCTGGTCGGGCACCTTGTCGCCGAGGCTGCCACTGGCCCCGATCGCCAGCACCGGCATGGGCAACTTGGTGCGGGCGTAGACCGCGTCGTCCTTCACGTCCTTCGGGAAGGCCCGGAACCACTCGAAGCTGGCCCGCAGATGCGCCGGGTCCTTCAGCGGCCGGGCGAACTCCTTGATCGCGGTCGGGTCGATCGACCCCTTCTTCACCATCAGCGAGTCGGTGAAGAGGTTCACCCACTGCGCCTCCTTGCCCTTGATCATGGCTTCGGGCAGGCCGTTGGTGACGTTGAAGTAGCCGAAGTTCCAGAATCCCGGACCCGTGGCGGTCAGCGAGGGGTAGTTCCACAGCGCGTCGTCCGGGATCGGTGCCTCGCTGAGCACCAGCTTGCTCACGTCGGCCGGGTGGGCGGCCGCGTAGGAGTAGGCGACCATCGTGCCGATGTCGTGCCCGACCAGGCGGATGTGGTGGTTCAGGCCGAGCTGGGTGAGCAGACCGTGGATGTCGGCGGCCATGGTCTTCTTGTCATAGCCTCCGGCCGGCGCGTCACTCTTACCGGCCCCCCGCAGATCCGGGGCGATCACGGTGTAGTGCTTGGCCAGTTCGGGCAGCAACGGCCGCCACTCGTACCAGTTCTGCGGATACCCGTGGATCAGGACCAAAGTCGGGCCGTGACCTCCGCGGACGTAGTTGATGTTGACCTTTCCGACCAGCCGGCGCTGCTCGGTGAAACCGGCGGGGATCCGGCTCTCGCTCGGGGCGGCGGCGGCCGGGGCCGCGACCGGGTGACTGCTCGCCGAGGCGAACGCTCCGGTCTGGATCGGCAGGGCCACGGCCAGGGAGCCGAGCAGGCCGGCGGCGAGCAGCCGCGACCATCGGCGCGGGGACAGCTGAGGGCGGGGGATTTTCGGCATGGGAGCGCTCCTGCATTGATGCTTGGGCCGAGTCTTCGGCCCTAAACACGCTATGCAGAAGCGTTGTCGGCCACCCCACGTGAATGCGTAGACGCACTCCCGCCGCCACCGGCGTCCTTCAATTCCCGTCGGACGCGGTGTACGCGGTCAGCAGCGTCTGAATCAGGAGGTCGGGGATCACCTCAGAGGGCATGCCCTCGTTGACCGCCAGGCGGGCGCCCGTCACCATCAGGTCGTGGTAGACGGCCACCTGCCATTCGATCGGCTGATCGCTGCGCACCGAACCGGCCCGCCGGGCGCGTTCCAGCAGAGCGCGCACCTGGTCGTTCACGACATGGTCGTACCGATCCACCAGGTCGCCGTGCTGGCGGCTGATACTGACCACGAAGGTCTGGTATTCGGCGACGACCTGCCAGGAGAGGCGGATCATCCGCTCGAGAGCCTCCAGCGGCGACCGCAATTCGAAAGGCTCGCGCTCCATCAGGTCGTGGGCCTTCTCCACGACGGACCTGACCGTCGCATCCAAAAGGTCCCGCCGAGTAGGGAAGTGGCTGTACAACGTCACCCGGCTGACCCCGGCGGTGGCCGCGATCGTCGTCAGGGGCGTACTGGGGTCGACGGCCAGACAGGCGGCCGCAGCCGCGACGATGCGGGCCTTGCTCTGCTCCGCATCGGCGCGCTGACGGCGCGCCGGAGCCGGCTCGGGCCGACGGCGGCTGGACGCCCGGGAACGGGTTAGACCACTCACGCCGGGGCGACGACGGCCGGGACGTTGGGCCGCCCGATCAGCCAGCGGGCCAGCGACCGGCCCAGGCGGGGTCGGTGCCGCCGGGGCGGGCCGACGACCACGGCCAGCGGATGCAGCCTGCGGATCGACTGCTGGGCCACGGACCGCGGGCATCCCCGGACCGAGCTGAAGGTCCACGCCACCCCGGGCACGAGCTGCAGCAGTCCGCTCACCTTGTCGTGCAGCAGATCCACCAGCTGGGCGTCCGCCGTCCGCAGCACGGACTCGGGAATGGTGAAACCCGCGGCGATCCGCCAGGCCGACGGACTCTGGACGTGCACCACGCTCAGCTGCGCGTGCTGCGCCCGGGCGATGTCGGCGGCCAGCAGCAAGGCTGAGAGGCTGGCCGGTCTGTCCTCCACCAGCATGAGGACGTTCGGGACGATCTCGGTCCCGAACCGGGGTCGAAGTGCTTCGTCGTTCGTCTCGTTCCAGGCCACGTTGCCCGTCCCATCCCCGCTGCGTGTACTACATCTGCAGTATACGCCGACCTTACACATGTGTAAGGGATGGAGCCCGGGCAGTCTTCGAACGAAGGACGCGCGGGGTCGCCGATCGGGGATCGGCGACCCCGCGCCGGTCCAAAGGTCAGCGCACCTTCTCCGCCGTGAACTGCAGCCGGGGCTCGGCGTAGAACTGCTGCGCCTGAACCAGCTGCAGCTCCCGCTCACCGGATCGGTGGGTCGTGTCGATCAGGTCGAACACGCTGGAAACCGTCCGCTCCAGCGCCACCGCCGCGTCCTTCTCCTGCACGTAGTGGGCAGTGAACAGGGCGGCCGTGACGTCTCCGGAACCGTTGGCCTTGAACGGCAGCTGCGGGGTACGGACGATCCAGGCGCCGGCGTCGTCGACGGCCAGCATCTCCATGGTGTCCTCCGGCCGGTCGGGACGCTCGACGCTGGTGACCAGAACGGTCTTGGGACCCATCGCCCGGGCCAGGTCCACGGAGGCGAGCGTCGACTCCAGCGTCGAGGGCTCGGTCCCGGTCAGGAAGCCCAGCTCGAACTGGTTCGGGGTGATGATGTCGGCCACCGGCACGACCCGGTCGCGCAGCAGGTCGGGGATCTCCGGCGCGACGAAGCAGCCGGACCGGGCGTTGCCCATCACCGGATCACAGGTGTAGACGGCCGCCGGGTTCGCCGCCTTGACCCGTCGCACCGCGTCGATGATGACGTCGGCGATGCCCGCCCCGCCCTGGTAGCCCGACAGAACGGCGTCGATCTGCCCGAACACCCCGCGCTCCTCGACCCCGAGCAGGACGTCCGCCACATCGGCGGGAGCGATCAGGGGGCCCCGCCAGGCGCCGTACCCGGTGTGGTTGGAGAAGTTCACCGTGTGGACGGGAACGACCTCGACGCCGATCCGCTGCAGGGGGAACACCGCGGCGGAGTTGCCGACGTGACCGTAGGCGACCGCGGACTGGATGGAGAGAACCTTCATCCGGGCACCATAGTCCGGCCGTTGATCACGTGCGCCCCTGGCCGGGCCGGACAGCCGGTCGACCGACCGGCCCGTGACTCAACGCACTCCGGGGAAAGCCCTGCTTTTTACCTCTTAGACATACCGACCCGAAAGGCTTAAATCGGCCAAGGAGGGCTGGAGCTACCGAACCCACCGCCACCTGGAAGGACCGTCGTCATTTCCGCCTCCGGAAGACACATCGCCCTCGTAGCGCACGACAACAAGAAGGCCGACCTGCTCCGCTGGGCCGAGCACAACCTGAAAACCCTGCACGACCACACGATCTACGCCACCGGCACCACCGGCAGCCTGCTGGAGTTCGAGCTCGGCCTGCCGGTCACCCGGTTCCTCAGCGGCCCGATCGGCGGCGACCAGCAGATCGGCGCCCGGATCGCCGAGGGCAGCATCGACGTCCTGATCTTCTTCTGGGACCCCCTCGAGCCCCAGCCGCACGATCCCGACGTCAAGGCCCTGCTCCGCATCGCCGCGGTCTGGAACATCCCGGTGGCCTGCAACACCGCCTCGGCGGACATGATCATCACGTCACCGTTGCTGATCGACGTGGCCGGCTACCAGCCGCTGCGCCCGGACTTCGGCCCGCGCCCGATCGACGAGTTCACCGAGGCCGACCTGATCCCCATCGGCTGATCCCCCGCGTCCTTGGGGCCGGTTCGCCGAGACCCCAAGGACGCGTAGGACCGTCCCCACCCCGCCGGACACCGGCAGCCACTGGGACATCTTCGTCAAAGCCGGTGTGATCAAGAAGGTCTCGACGGTCGCTACGTTGTCTTCGCCTCCACAGCAACCAATCTGGTCGAAGGTCAACACCGGTTCCCGAAGGGGTTCGGGGACAACTGATTTGAATGATGGACGTTTGGGGTCGCCGATCGGGGAATCGGCGCCCCCCGGGCGTTCCCCAGATGTAGATCGACTCCTCCACCCCTAGGCTGCAGCGATGACCCGACCGCATCTGGCTGCTCGCCTGGAAGATGCCGTGATGCGCCGCATCGCCGATGTTCTGCGCCGCTTCGGCTGGCGGCCTCTGGCCGTGCCCTACACGGGATACGGCTCGGCCCCGGCCGAGGGGCCGGGCTGGGTGCGGGTGCTGATCCGGGTGAAGCTCTCCTCGCCCCGCGCCCAGCCCGACGAGGAGAGCAGCGGCGGGCGCTGGTGGCGAAAGTTCTTCACCGTCGGGCTGGCCGGGATCCCGGTCTCGGTGCAGGTGGGCGAGCGGGTTCACGAGATCCGCACCGATCGGGGCGGCTACATCGATGCCGTGCTGACCAGCGATCTCAGGTCCGGCTGGCACCAGGTCCCGATCCGGCTGACCGGGCGCCCGGCCACGGCCGGTCAGCTTCGGGTGATCGGCCCGGACGAGCGGTTCGGCCTGATCAGCGACATCGACGACACGGTGATGATCACGGCGCTGCCGCGGCCGCTGCTGGCCTTCTGGAACACGTTCGTGGTCAAGGAGACCAACCGTCAGCCGGTGCCGGGGATGGCGGCGCTGTACGCCCGGCTGCGCCAGCAGGAGCCGGACGGCCTGGTGGTCTATCTGTCGACCGGGGCCTGGAACGTGGCCCGGGCGATCTCGCGGTTCCTCGATCGTCAGGAGTACCCACGCGGGCCGCTGCTGATGACCGACTGGGGCCCGACCAACGAGGGCTGGTTCCGGTCCGGCCAGGAGCACAAGCACCGGCAGCTGCGCCGGCTCCTGAGTGAGTTCCCCCAGCTGCGCTGGGTCCTGGTCGGGGACGACGGTCAGCACGACCCGCAGCTGTACGAGGACCTGGCCGACGAGCACCCGGAGGCGCTGCGGATGGTGCTGATCCGGCAGCTCTCACCGGTCGAGCAGGTCCTCACCCACGGCTCTCCCCTACCGCCGGAGAACCGGGCTCTGCTGGCGCCGAGCCCGGTTCCCTGGTTGCGCGGTCTGGACGGCTGGGAGCTGAGTGCTCAGCTCGAGACGCCCTCCAGCGATACGTTAGACGGCCGGAGCTGAGTCGGTCGGCACGTCTTCCTTCTTGGCGTTGACGAACACCACGGCCGCGACCAGCGCGCAGGCCAGCAGGATGCCGCCCCACAGGAAGGCCACGTGGTAGCCGTGGATCAGGGCCGGCGGGGTGAGCGCCGCCGCGTCCGCCGGGTTGCGCAGGTTGTCGGCGAAGAACCCGGTGACCGCGGAGGCGAACACCGTGTTCAGCAGCGCCGTACCCAGCGACCCACCGATCTGCTGCGAGCTGTTCAGCACGGCGCTGGCCACACCCGCGTCGTGGTTCTCGATGCCGACCAGGGCCACGCTCGAGGCCGGGATGAAGACCCCGGCCAGACCCACGCTCATCAGCAGCATGGCCGGCAGCACGTAGGCGACGTAGGCACTGTCGGCGTCGATCTGGGTCAGCAGGAGCATCCCGACCACGGCCATCACCAGGCCCGGCAGCATGATCGGCCGGGGACCGACCCGGGGCAGCAGCTGCGAGACCACACCGGCGGTGACGATGATGCCGCCACTGAACGGCAGGAACGCGAACCCGGACTTCAGCGGGCTGTAGCCGAGGTTGATCTGGAAGTAGTACGTCAGGAACAGGAACATCGCGAACAGCCCGGCCCCGACGAACAGGAACACCAGGAACGAACCGCCCCGGTTGCGGTCGGACACCACCCGCAGCGGCAGCAGCGGGTTGGGCGTGCGCCGTTCCCAGAGCACGAAGGCGACGAGCAGGACGACCGCCACGACCAGGAACGCGATCGTGGTCGGCGCGCCCCAGCCCTGCACCGAGGTGTCGGTGGGGTTGTCCGGGTGCTTGGCCTTGGCCGCCTCGGTGAAGCCGTAGACCAGCGAGACCAGGCCGAGGGTGGACAGCAGCACCCCCGGGATGTCGTAACGGGTGTCGCCGTGGGCCTTGCTCTCGTGCACCACGAAGAACGCGGCGACGGCGGTGACCAGGGCGATCGGCACGTTCACGCCGAGGCACCAGCGCCACGAGGCGTACTCGGTGAGGACACCGCCGAGGATCAGGCCGATGGCGGCGCCGCCACCGGAGATCGCCCCGAACACACCGAACGCGGCCGCGCGCTCCTTGGGGGCCACGAACGTCACCGTGATCAGGGAGAGGGCCGCCGGGGCGAGCACTGCGGCGAAGGCACCCTGCAGACCGCGGGCGGCGAAGAGCAGCCCCGCGTTGGGGGCCAGGCCGCCGATGCCGGAGGCCACGGCGAAACCGATCAGCCCGACCAGGAACGTCCGCTTACGGCCGTTGTAGTCGGCGATGCGGCCACCCAGCAGCAGCAGACCACCGAAGGCGAGGGTGTAGGCCGTCACCACCCACTGGCGGTCGGCCGTGCTGATGCCCAGATCCTCCTGGGCGCTGGGCAGAGCGATGTTGACGATCGAGGCGTCGAGGATGATCATCAGCTGAGCCACGGCGATCACGGCGAGCGCCACCCACCGCCGTGGATCAGCTGAGTCCATCCCGGACTGATGAGCGACCGTGGTACTCGGATCGGACACGGAAAACTCCGAGTTTCTCGAGGGGGGTACGACCGGGACAGTCCCTGGCCAGCAGAAAGCTAGCACCGGCCGTCCCAACATTCCCGGTCAATTGACACCGTTGCCCACGAGTTGACCTCGGGGGGAGACCGTTTGCCCGAAGAGGCAGTGTTCAGGGCACCCGGTAACCGGCGGCCCGGAACAGCTCGTACCACTCCGATCGCTCCAGCGTGATGTCCGAACCGGCTGCGGCCGCCCGCACCCGCTCCGGCTTGGTGGTGCCCAGCACCACCTGCATCCCGGCCGGGTGCCGGGTGATCCAGGCAGTGGCGATGCCCACCGGGGTCACGTCGTACTTCTTCGCGAGCCGGTCGATCACCTGGTTCAGCTCCGGGTACTCCGGGTTGTCGAGGAACACCCCGTTGAAGAACCCGGCCTGGAACGGCGACCAGGCCTGCACGGTGATCTCGTTCAGCCGGCAGTAGTCGACAATGCCGCCGCCGTCGAGCATCACCGACTGGTCGAGGCCGTGCATGTTCGAGGCCACGCCCTGCGCCACGATCGGCGCGTGGGTGATCGACAGCTGTAGCTGATTGGCCACCAGTGGCTGCCGGACCGACTTCTTCAACAGGTCGATCTGCCGGGGCGTCTGGTTCGAGACCCCGAACGCCCGCACCTTGCCCGAGGCCTCGAGCTCGTCGAAGGCCCGCGCCACCTCGTCCGGCTCGACCAGCGCATCGGGCCGGTGCAGCAGCAGGATGTCGAGGTACTCGGTCTGCAGGGCGCGCAGCGACCCCTCGACCGAGGCGATCAGGTGCTCGTAGGAGAAGTCGAAGTACGGCCCCTCCGGCACGATGCCGGCCTTGGTCTGGATCACCACGTTCTCGCGATCGGCCGGGCTCAGCCGCATCGCCTCGGCGAACCGCCGCTCGCACTCGTGCAGCGTCGGCCCGTACACGTCGGCATGGTCGAAGAAGTCGATCCCGCTGTCGCGGGCGGCCCCGACCAGGTCACGGATCGCCTCGTCGTCGAGTCCCGAGATCCGCATCAACCCGAGCACGACGTTCGGCACCCGCAGGTCGGTGGAGCCGAGGGGAACAAGCTTCACAACATCTCCAGTTCAGGATCGGGCTTGGTCGGACAAGCAGCACCTCATCCTGTCACTTCACCCTCCGGCCGGAACCGGTGGCGGCCCCGGAACTGCGACGGGGTACACCCGTGCTGCTTCCGGAACGCGCGGACGAAGTGGCTGTTGTCGGCAAAGCACCAGCGGGCCGCCACTTCCGAGACGTTCGCCGACGGACGGTTCAGCAGCATGCGCGTGGCCTCCTCCAGCCGACGGCGCCGGATATAGGCACTGAGCGGCTCCGGACCGACCGCGAAGGAGCGCTGCAGGGTGCGCACCGAAACGTTCAACCGCTGAGCAATCAGTTCCGGGGACAGATGTGGGTCTTCGAGGAGCGCATCGGCCAGGTTCCGGGCGCTCTGCGCGAGAACGGGGACGAAAGCCGTTTCCTGGTCGTCGAAGAGACCGCGGGCCACGCCTTTGAGCAGTTCCAGCAGCGCGGCCCGCGCACTCTCAGTGCCGGCCCGGCCGAGGTAGGGCAGGTTCGGCTGGACCATTGCCACGTACGCGCTGAGGATCCGCAGGGGCGCCGAGACCGCCGTACTCATCAGCGGCCGGTCCCGCAACAGATCCCCCAGGTGATGTCCGGGCAGGAAGAGGTTGAGGGCGGCGATCGACGGGCCGGTCTCGAAGTGATGATCGTGCGTGAGCCGTCCCAGGAAGAAGTTCCCCGGATCCAGCCGGACATCGCCCTGGCCGAGCGGGTCGTTCAGGAGCTGGCGGCCGCGGTGCACGACGTAGAGCCGGACCTGGTCCTCCTCGAGGGTCGCCAGCTCTTCGGTCCGGATCCGGGAGGTCGCCCGGTACTCGGCCATGACGATGTCGTCCAGCCGGGCGTTGTGGAAGGTCCCGCTGAACTGCTGGGCGGTGGCCGTGCTGTATTTGGGATGCCGGTACCGGCCCTCGGTCTCGGCCTCGAAGGCCTCCAAATAGGCGTCGAAACCCCTTCTGCCCTGCTGTGGACCGACCGCCTCCACGGTGAACCCGTGCATAGCGGGCCTCCTTTCCACCGGCCCGCATGGTAGCGAGCCCCGGACCGGAGCTCCTGGCGCGCCGATCCACTTTCCTGTCGCCGGGATCCAAGCCGCGGCCCCGGCCGGGTTCCTAGGTTCGCAACCGCACCCGAACGCATCCCCGCTCCGGGTTCCGAACCGCAGGAAAGAGATCCCTGGTGAATTTCGTCTTCGTCCCCGGCGTCAACCACGGCGGCTGGAGCTGGCACCCGGTGGCCAACCGGGTGCGGGCCGCCGGCCACCGCGCGTACCCCGTGACGCTTCCGGGTCTGTCGCTGGGTGATGACGCGTCCGGTCTGCGCCTGAAGGACGCGGTGGATCACCTCGTGCACGAGGTCGAGCGCCGCGATCTTCGCGACGTGGTTCTGGTCGGGCACAGCTTCGCCGGGATCCCGATCAGCGAGGCGGCTCCCCGGCTCCGCGACCGGCTGGCCCACCTGGCCTTCTTCAGCGCGTTCATCCCGCGCCGGGGCGAGTCCATGGCCGCCGCCCTCGGACCGGACCTGGCGGCCTGGATCCAGGCGACCGCGGAGGCTTCGACGGAGGGCACCCTTGAGATGGACTTCGAGACCTTCTCCACCCGGCTGATGCCGGACGAGCCGGACCGGCTGCAGCGGCTGGTCTTCGACCAGCTGACCCCGCAGCCGGGAGGCTACGTCCTGGACCCGCCGGAAGGACCCGAACTGCGGACCCTGAACATCCCCACCACCTACCTACTGGCCGAGAAGGACATCTCCCTGGCCGCTCCCGGCCCCGAACTGGCCGTCCGCCTGGGCGTGGAGCCGATCATGGTGCCCGGCACGCACGAGGCGCTGCTGACCCACCCCGACGAAATCGCCGCCGCCCTGCTGCAGAGCATCACCCCAGCCCACCCGCAGTGAGGTGATTGCGAAGCCTTCACCGGCCGGGAGACACTCGGAGCCGGCCGATGGAGGGTGGACTGGCAATGGCGCCGTCGAACACGCAGACCTATCGCGAGGCTCGCGACCTGCTGCAGGGCCTTGCGCTCGATTACGGTCAGGCCGTCGCGCAGTTCCGCTGGCCGGACTTCGGTGAACGCTTCAACTGGGCCGTCGACTGGTTCGACGCGATCGCCCGCGGGGTGGAACGCACGGCGCTGTGGATCGTGGAGGAGGACGGGTCACAGGCCCGTTACTCCTTCGACGAGATGGCCCGGCGCTCCGACCAGGTCGCCGCGCATCTGGCCGCCCACGGCGTGCGGCGCGGCGACCGTCTCCTGCTCATGCTGAACAACCAGGTCGAGCTCTGGGACTCGATGCTGGCGGTGATGAAGCTCGGCGCCGTGATCGTGCCGACCACGACCGCCCTGGGCGCGGGCGAGGTGGCCGACCGGATCGATCGCGGCGCCGTCCGGCACGTGATCGCCAACGCCGCAGACACCGCCAAGTTCGAGGGCTCCTACACCCGATTCGTCGTCGGCGATGCCGGCCCCGGCTGGATCTCCCTCAAGGACGCATACGAAAAGGACGTTCCCCCGGCCGAGCACCCGGGCACGGCGCCGTCGGACCCGCAGCTGCTGTACTTCACCTCGGGCACCACCAGCAAGCCCAAACTGGTCGAGCACAATCAGGTCTCCTACCCGGTCGGCCATCTCGCGACCTCGTTCTGGGTAGCGGCCAAGCCGGGCGACGTGCACCTCAACATCTCCTCCCCCGGCTGGGCCAAGCACGCCTGGAGCTGCTTCTTCGCCCCCTGGATCGCCGAGGCGACGATTTTCGTCTACAACTACAGCCGTTTCGACGCCGCTGCGCTGCTCGACCGGATCCGCACCGCCGGCGTCAACACCTTCTGCGCGCCCCCGACGGTGTGGCGGATGCTGATCAAGGCCGACCTCGCCGGTGGCCCCGGCCGGCTACGGCAGCTCCTCTCCGCCGGGGAGCCCCTCAACCCTGAGGTGATGGACCAGGTCCGCGCGGCCTGGGGCCTGACCGTCCGGGACGGCTACGGGCAGACCGAACTACCGCTCGCCGTAGGCAATGTCCCCGGAATGGCGGTCAAGCCCGGCTCGATGGGCCTGCCCCTGCCCGGCGTCCCCATCGTGCTCGTCGATCCGCTCACCGGGCAGCCGGCCGAGGAGGGCGAGATCTGCGTCGACCTCGCCCGCCGCCCGATCAGCCTGATGACCGGCTACCAGGGCGACCCTGAACTCAACGCCGAGGCCATGGCCGACGGCTACTACCACACCGGCGACATCGCCCGCCGGGACCAGGACGGCTACATCTTCTACGTCGGCCGCACGGACGACGTGTTCAAGGCCTCCGACTACAAGATCTCCCCCTTCGAACTGGAGAGCGTGCTGGTCGAGCACCCCGCCGTGGCCGAGGCCGCCGTCGTGCCCGCCCCCGACGAACTCCGCCTGGCCGTGCCCAAGGCCTACATCGCCCTGGCCCCCGGCCACCAGCCGAACCGCGAGACCGCCCTGCAGATCCTGCGCCACGCCCGGCAGAAGCTGGCCCCCTATCAGCGAATTCGCCGGATTGAGTTCTACGAGCTGCCCAAGACCATCTCCGGCAAGATCCGCCGGGTGGAACTACGGCACCGTGAAGAAGACGCGGTTACCGAACGCCCGCCGACCGAGTACCGCGCCGAGGACTTCCCCGAGCTCACCGCCGATCCGGCCAACAACCAGAATGAGTGACGCGCCTCGGCTCGCCGGCTAGGGACGGGGAATTGAGGCCAACGCATAGGCAACTCCGGCGACATCAAGGTGAATGTTCTCGACCTGGTAGTAGGTGAACTCCGGCGGCGGGCCCGCTTTGCAGAGAGCCGCAACCGCGTGCAGATGGGTGCGGGCCACGTCGGCTTCCATCGGCTCCAGGTCTTGCAGCAGCCAGATAACGCAGTGGACGCCGACGGCTTCGGCAAAGGTCACCTTTTCGGGAAGCCCGATCAGCTTCCACGCACGGCCGATTGCGCGCGGGCCCAGATCGAAGACATCCCGCACCTCCTCCGCCGTCCACAGCCGGTCGACGGCCACCTGACCGCGCCCGTAGGGAAAGGCTTCCTCCTCGGTCAGGTACTGGACTTCGCCAGGCTCCAGATCCTCCGGCGAGGGCACCTTGCCCATCTGCGGATCCCAGCCACCCAGCCCGTGCCGGACCACGGCCTCCAGGACACCGGGCAGCACGGTCTCCATCCAGCCGACCGGAAGGGTGAGCACGACGTACTTCGAGGCCGCCGCCGACTCCTCCTGGTCCGGGTCGCAGACGTCCTTCAGTTCCAGGTGCAGACCGAGGATTTCCCGGATCACCCGGAAAAAGCAGCCCCAACACCAGCTGTCAAGGACCAATGTTGTTGTCCGAGGACATGAAAGAGCGATGCTTGGCAAATTTCCCAAGCGCAAGACCGGCCTGCTTATGATCCGGCCATGCCCGACGAACTGCAGACCGCCGCGATCGCCGAGGAACAGGATTTTCTCGATCGGGCCGGGCAACGCCGGGTTCAGCTGATCGACGAACTCTCCCAAGAGCTCGCCACCGGGCCGGACAGCGCCGTGGAGCATGCCCGCCAGAGGGAACTGCGCCGGCAACTGGAGGAACTGCGGCAGGCGCAGGACGGGCTGGTGTTCGGAAGGCTTGACGGCTTGGACCAGACGGTGATCCGGATCGGACGGATCGGTCTGCGCCGCCCGGACACCGATGCGGAACCTCTGGTGGTGGACTGGCGAGCGCCCCGGGCCCGGCCCTTCTACACCGCCACCCCGCTCGACCCGCAGGGTCAGGCCCGGCGGCGTCATCTGCGCACAGCGGGCTCCGTGGTCGTGGGGGTGGACGACGAGCCTCTGGACGGCTCGGCCGGGAGCGAACTGGTCGGCGAGGGTGCTCTGCTGGCGGCGCTCGGCCGGCGCCGCACCGGGCAGATGACCACTGCGATCGCCACCCTGCAGCGCGAGCAGGACCAGATCGTCCGGGCCCCGGCCTCCGGGCCGCTGATCGTCCAGGGTGGGCCGGGCACCGGCAAGACCGTGGTGGCCCTGCACCGGGTCGCCTATCTGCTGTTCACCCATCAGCAGATGGCCGATCAGGCGGTCCTGGTGCTGGGACCCTCCTCGCGGTTCCTGCGGTACATCGAGCAGGTGCTGCCCGCGCTCGGCGAAACCGCGGTGGTCTCGGCCACTCCCGATACCCTGGTCCCTGGTTTCACCGTGGAAAGGTCGGCGGAGAGGCGGATTTCCGAGATCAAGGGCCGGGCGCGGTGGCAGCCGGCGCTCGAGCAGTACGTGGCCGGGATGCTGCCGGAAGCGGGTGATCTGGCGGTTCCCTGGGAAGGCGAGAGTTATCTCGTCCCGGCCCCGATCGTGCGCCGGATGCTTGGTTCCGCAACGCAGGGCCGCTCCTATCACCAGGCCCGGGCGGTGTTCTTCGAGCAGTTGGCGCAGATCCTCGCCGACCTGGTGGCCGAGCGGCGGGTTGCTCTCCTGACCGAGGTGGAGGAGGGTTTCGAGGACATCCTGGCCCGGTTCGACCGCGCTCAGGATGTCCAGAGCGTCGAGGTCGAGGTGTCCGAGGAGGAGATCGAGGAACTGCGCGTGCGGATCCACCAGAGCGCGGGAGTCGCCGCATTCGTCGCGGCCTGGTGGCCCGACCGTGAACCCGGCCCGGCGCTCAGGCAGTTCCTGCGCAGCGAAACTCTGCTTCAAGGCTTGCTTTCCGCCGAAGAGACGACCGTCGTGCTCGGTGAGCCGACCGCCTGGTCCGCCGCCGACGTCCCCTTGTTCGATGCGGTTGCCGATCTCCTCGGTGACCCAACTCTCCCGCAACCCCAGGGCGAGTTCATCGCCGACCGGGCCCGCGCGCATCGCAGTTGGGTGTACGGGCACGTGGTGATCGACGAGGCGCAGGAGCTGTCCGAGATGCAGTGGCAGATGGTGCTCCGCCGCTGCCCCACCCGTTCCATCACCGCGGTCGGCGACATCGACCAGACCGAGGCGTCACACCAGCACACCACCTGGTCCCAAGCGGTCGGGGCCACACTCGGAGACCGTTGGGCAGCGGCCGAACTCACCATCTGCTACCGGACGCCGCACGAGGTCATGGCGCTGACTGGACCGGTGCTGGAGAAGGCCGGTAGCCACAATGCGCCACCCCGGGCCGTACGCTCCTCCGGCATCACCCCCTGGGAGATCTCGGTCGGTTCGCAAGAGCTTGTGGACGAGGTCGTTTCGAACGTTCGGCAGCTTCAGGAACGGTGGAGCGGGGGCACGGTCGGCGTCATTGCTCCCCGCTCGCGGATCCAAGCCCTCAAAGCGGCGCTCGACGACGTCCCCGTGCTGACCGCCACCGAGTCCAAGGGGCTGGAGTGGGATGCCACCTTGCTGATCGACGCCCAGGGCATCTCGGCCGAACCCCGCGGCTGGAACGGCCTTTACGTGGCCCTGACCCGCTGCACCCAGGAGCTCGGCCAGGTGCGGATCACCTGAACCTCGCGGTGACCTCTTCGACCAGCTCGCGCAGACGCTCGTCCTCCCGCAGGTCGACCCGTCCGGTGTCGACGGCAATCACCGGGGCTGCGGTGTAACCCGCGATCCATTCGTCGTAGGCGTCCTGCAGGTCCTGGAGATAGCCCAGGGTCATTCCTGTTTCGTACTCCCGGCCGCGGCTTTTCACCCGCTCCAGTAGTTGATCAGGTTCGGCCCGGAGATAGACGAGCGCAGCCGGAGCGGGTAGCAGCGCGTCGAAAGAGCCCAGCAACAGGCTGAACGTCGCCCACTCGTCATCCGTGGCCAGGCCACCGGCATGAGCCACCGAAGCGAAGACCGACCCTTCGAGGTAGCAGCGGTCGAACACCGTGGTCGGCCCGCCCGGGTGGTACTCCTGCCCGACGGTCGCAACCCGCTCTGCCAGGAAGTGCACGTCCACGTGGAAGGTCCACCTGCGCATGTCCCCGTAGAACGCCGGAAGGTAGGGGTTGGTCTCGGTCTGCTCGGTGATCAGCCGCCCGCCCAGCGCCGAGGCCAGGCGAGTGGACGTGGTCGATTTACCCGCGCCGATGTTCCCGGCCACGTAAACCAGATTCGACGGTTGGCCGCCGTCCATCACCACGAGATCTCCGCCATGAGCCACGATGGTAGTGCTGCGGCATTCGCACTCGTCAGCCGATCAGCGGGCCCGCCGAGCGAACGGTGAGGGCGAGACCGACGATCAGGACGAGGGACGCCGTTCCCCACGGCACCCAGCGGGCCCAGCGCTGCGCCAGGTTCCGCAGCACCTGGTACCGAGGCAGCCCGTTTTGGCGCACCTGGTCGGCGAAGCGGACCAGGAGCAGCCCCACCGCGGTCAGCAGGCCGGCCATGCCCACCCCGTACCCGATCACCAGCAGAATCCCGAACCAGGTCCGGCCCAGGCCGATCGCGCCCAGCAGAACCACCAGGGCCGAAGGACTGGGCACCAGTCCCCCGGCCACCCCCATGCCGATCAGGGTCATCCGGCCCAGTGGGGTCCGGGGGTTCCCGGGTTCGGAAGTGGTCTCCAGACCGAAGTGACCGTGCCCATGCCCGTGCCCATGGCCATGCCCGTGGCCGTGACCGTGCCCATGACCGTGGTCGTGGTCGTGGTCGTGCACCGGCGGTGCGACCGGATCCGTGATCACCTGGACCGGGCCGGAGGGCGCCGGGGACCCGGAAGCTTTCCGGTGATCAGGAACCGGCGCCCAGGGTGCGGGGACGGGATCGGCGGTGAGGTCGAGAACGCGCCCACCGGCGTCCCCCCTTCGATGGTCGCGCACCGCGGCGCTCAGCAGCCAGAATCCGATGCTCGCGATCATCAGGCCACTGACGACGCCGAGGTAGGCCAGCACGCTCTCCCCGGCCACCGCCGCCGCGGCACTCAGCAGCAGTCCGAGCACGATCACCCCGGCGGTGTGCGTGACCGTCACCGTCAGGCCGACGGTGAGCGCGTCCCGCCTGGTTCCGCTGCGACCGGCGAGGTAGGCGGCGATCACGGTTTTCCCGTGACCGGGCAGGGCCGCGTGCGAGGCTCCGAGCAGCACGGCCAGGAGCACGGCCAGGAGACCGACGGCGGGGGTCAGATTGCGGGTGGCCGCCAATTCGTCGAATCGGCTCGAGAGCGCGCCCGTCCAGCGCCCGAGGGGACCGGTGGTCGGCAGATCCACGGCCGAGGACGCGGAGAGCCCGGTCCCGGGGACGATTTCCACGGATGCTTCGGTCAGGTCGAGCGGCGAACTGAGCAGATCGTTGGGATAGGAGCGCAGTTCTTGGCTGACCGTGGCGGCCGGCACCGAGGAGGAGGCCAGCCGTACCCCCTCGCCCGCCGTCGCGGTGATCTCGTGCCAGCCGATCCGGTCGCCTCGATAGGAGTTGCGGAACACGGAGCGGGCCGATGTGCCGATGTCCGGAAGATCTACCGTCAGGTTGCACTCCAGCCGGCTGGTTTCCAGACCGGCGGCTCCGTCACGATATTCAAAGGCACTCTTCCGCACGACGAACGGAAACTCCTTGCCGTCGACCGAGAGGTGGGTCGCCTGCGCCAGGTCGCGGCACGACCCGGCCGCGTGGGCGGAGCGTTCGGCCGCCGACACGGCTCCGTCACCGTCGGCGTCCACCGTGGGCCGCTCCTGGACGGTGGGGATCTCGGCACTGTCGACCACGGCCAGATCAGCGACCTTCCCCGCCGAGAAGCGGAGCCCGTCGTAGTGATTGACGGTGAAGTTCCCGAGCGGATGAGCTGATAATGCCTGCGCAGTAGCAGCATTGACCAACAGGACGCCGGTGATCATTCCGGCCCCCACCAGGGCCCGAACAGCGCGTCTCATCATGACCCCTTCAGGGATGTCAGTGCGGATCTCGCCTTGGGCGCCTGGACGAGCGAGAAGTGCGGATTGATGTCCAGAGCTTCGGTCAGGTACCGACGGGCGGCGGAACGATTCCCCAGGGCCAGTTCGATCATGCCCCGGTGGTAGCTGAAGGTCGCGTTCCGCCAGCCGAGCCTTCCGGCCGTGATCGCATACCTCCTCGCCTGGCCATCGTCCCCGGATCGGTGCAGGGCCCAGCCCAGGGCGTCCGCCACCAGAACGCTTTTACGACGTGACCATTCGTCCTCAGCGTGGCGCACCGCGTCGGCGGGGGAACCGTGGTCGGCAGCCACCTGGGAGGCAGTCAGGTCGTCCACCACCCCGTTGGCCGCCATCAGCCGGTCCTCCACCCCGATCAGGTCGAGCTGCTGACGGGACCCGGTCTCGTCCCCCATCACCTGGAGCAGTTCGGCGTACTCGATCAGGTACTGCGCCAGCGGCAAGCGGGCCACCACGACGTCGTAGTCCGCCCGGGCGCCGTCCAGATCGCCGGTGGCGGCCCGGGCCTTCGCCCGCCCGGCCAGCAACTGGACGTTGTCCGGATCGACGGCCAGACCGGCCCGGTATTCGCGCAGCGCCTGCGCCGGGTCGCCCTCGTTCAGAGCCAGCTCGCCGAGATAGGTTCGGCAGTAGGAAATATCGGACGCCCGGGAGGCCTCACTCAGGGCCCGCTGCAGGGCCTGCCGCGCCGAAACCGGATCCCCGGCCATCTCGTAGTGGTACGAGGCCCGGGTGAACGACGGGATACCGGGCGCCAGGTCCAGCATCTTCTGTGCGGCGCGCCGGGCTCCGGCATAGTCGCCGAGCTGGGTCAGGGCGTCGTCCTCGACACCGCGGGCGATTGCGTCGAAAGGATCGATCTCCTCAGCTTTTTCGGCCCAGTCGCGGGCTTCGGCGAAATCGTGGCGAGCGTTGGCCAGGGCACCGAGGCCGGTGAGCGCCGCGACGTTCCCTTCCGGCTGCTGCGCGATCGACTTCTGCAGAGCTCCCTCGGCCTTTGGGTAGTAGGTCGGATCACCGACGATCCGGGCCTGCTGCACATAGGCAGCACCGAGCGCAGCCCACCCTGCGGCGTCCTCCGGATACTTCAGGAGATGCGCCTGAGACCTGGCGATCGACTCAGCTACCGAACCGGCCGGGGCAGCCGAGCCCGCCTCCGCAGCACGCTCTTCGGCCGGGGAATCCCGATGGTTCTCCGGCCCCCGGAGCGTCAGCACCCCCGCGGCCGCCAGGAGAAGAATCCCGGCGGCCGCGGCGATGATTGCAGTGACCGAGCGTCTCGTCACCTTGATGATGGATCAGGCCGGCTGGGCCGAGGGGCGCAGCCGGAACCTGCGGGTCCGGGTCAGGGTCAGAACCCCGGCCCCGGCCAGCAACAGCCCACCCGCGATCACCGCTCCGGCGCCCCCGCCGAACCACGGTCCGGACGAGGATTCCGAACCGGCCGCCGCCGACGGTCCCGACGGGATGTTCGGCAACGTGAGCGCCGAAGCCGGTTGCAGTGCAGCTGCCTTGGCCTTCCCACTGACGTTCATCGAGGTGTTCGGCGGCCGCAGGTACGGAAAGATCGAGCCGAACCGCTTCTCGTTGGCGTTGACCTTGTCGCCGGCCTTCAGCGCGGAAACGATCTTCCCGCTCTGAGCCGCCCCCTCAACGGCCTGCAGCGAGATGTCCAGGACGTCGTCGGCCAGCCGGCGCCCGTTCGGGAAGCCCTGGAGGTCACCGCCGATGACGCCGAGCCGGTTCGGCTTCTTGGTCGGGGCCACGCCCATGTTCAGGCGCAGCATCTCGGAGGGCACGAAGTGGGTGGCATCCGCGTCCTGGTTGAGGACCTGCGAGTTCAGGTCGGCCTGGATCGGCGCTGTGGAGCTGTCCAGCGTCGGGGCCTTCTTGGCGATGCCGGTCAGGTAGATCTCGACCAGGTCGTTGCGCGGCGCCGCCGGGGCCTTGACCTTGTAGATGGACTGGATCAGCTGCGGTAGCTCGGGATCGAGCACCTTGTCGACCACCGCGGAGACCGTGTGGTCGGTGGCCGGTGGGATCGAGTTGAAGGCGTCCTTCAGCCCGGTCGGCACGACCACCTCGTTGACCAGGGGGTTGCCCAGGCGGGAGACCTGGACGTAGTCGCCGGTCGGGTCCGCCTTACCGGGCGTCAGGGTCAGGGTCTGCTTCTCGGTGCTGCTCCAGATCCCGACCACCGGGTTCTTGGTGGCGTCCTGGCCGATCGCGAGTTCCGACTTGGGAATCTGCAGGGCGATCGAGTTGACGTTGTATCCGGCCAGGGTGTCGGTGCCGACCTCCTTCAGGTTCCCGCCGTACAGCAGGTCGAACACCCGCAGATCGAGGAAGAACGGGTCGTCGGCCTGACCGGCGAAGGTCTGGCCGCCACCGGTGACGGTTTGGAAGGAGGAGTCCCGGAGCTTGCGATAGTCCGGCATCGTGGCTTCGCCGATGTCCGACGGAGCGGCCTGGCCGCTGGCGATGGTGGTGGCGTTCGCGTCGTCCCCGTCGACGATCTTCTGCAGCGTGTAGGTCTGCTTGAACAACAGGTTCTCGTCGTCCAGCGACGTGACCGGCCCGTTCGCGTACAGGAACGTGTTGGTGCCCCGGCTGTCGTGGGTGGTGAAGGTCCACCGGTAGGTCAGATCGGCGACCGCGTCACCGTCGTTGTCGATGTTGATGTCGTAGTGCGCGCCGTCCTGGAACGGGTAGAAGTTCGGTCCGCCGTTCGGCTCCTCGAACGGGATCCAGTTCGCGATCACGGTCACCGTGTCGGTCTTGTCCGGACTGACGAACGCGTACAGGTCGGTGTTGTCGATCTTCGGGTCGCTCGCGGTCAGCGGCGCCTCCCGGTGGCTGGACGCCGCGGCCGGGCCGGCGCCGGCCGCGAAGGCCGAGCCCGTCGCCAGGCCGACGGCCACCCAGCCGCCCACCCTTCGCTGAATCGTCCTTGCGGTGGATCTCTTTCGCTGGTTCCCCACGCTTGCTCCCCCATTTCGCCGGGCTCCGAGGCCCGGCCCGTGACAAACTCACCCAGAGGTCGCGTTTCCGCCGAAAGCGGTCACGCAGAGTTCTCTGATGTCACGGAAAGTACCGCACGGGTCACAGGAACACCATCCACCGGAGAGTCCGGGTCCCGGTGTCCGTGCGGCCGGGTCTGGGGGAGGGACCCGACCGGACGCACCACCGAACCGGATCCGGCATCAAAGGCGATGATGGACCCAGATATTCGGTTCGACGTAGACCGCTACGTCGTCAGCCAGGGAAACCTGCACCGGGGCAAGGGCTTCGGGCACCTCGACCTGACCATCCGCGTCAAAGGGAAGCCCGGTCCAGGTCCGCCACTGAGCGAGCCGACCGGTCATCACCATGCTGCTGTGCGCCACGTTGACGATCCGGCCACCGGCCCGCACGTGCACCCGGAGCCAGGGGTCGACCGGCAGGCCGTCGGGCCGGACCCGGAAGGCATATTCGCGAACCGGCCCGGTCCGGCCGATCGGCCGGACCGGTGCGATCAGATCCCGGAAGCCCAACCGGGTCACGTTGTCCCGCATCGCGCCGAGCATCACCGAGGACAGACCGGTGCCGCGAGCGGTCGGCCGGATCATGATTTCGAGCGCCGAACAGATGGTGGGGACGCTCCCGGACAGCCGGTCGTGCACGCTCTGGCGGATCGCCCAGTCCCAGCCGCCTTCCGGGAGCTCCTCGGACGGGGAGAAGTCGTGGGCCAGCGGCACCGAGTTCGCCTTGGCCACGGCCCGGCCGGTGGATCGGTCGACCGCGAGCAGGCAGTGCTCCGGAAAGTGCTCACGGAGGTAGCGGTAGTAGAACGAGCCCGTCGGATCCTGCCACATGAACGGCGGCCACAAGTCGTCGAGTTCGTCCCACGTCTCCCAGAGCGCGGGGTCGTCGGCCAGGCGGACTATCTCAAGTTTCACTTGGCCCAGGATAGTCAGCGGCCGGCCCGGAAACGCTCCAGCCGTAGGGTTGCCGTGGCTCGGTGGGCGGCCATCCCCTCGGACGCCGAGATCACGTCCACGGCCTCGGCCAGCAGCGGAGTGGCCGAGCGTTCGACCCGCTGATAGGTCAGCGGTTTGACAAATCGGGAGACCGAGAGTCCCGCGCTGTGACGGGCTCCGCCGGCCGTCGGCAGTACGTGGTTCGTGCCGGCCATGCCCTTGTCCGAGTAGGCCACCGTGCTCCACGCGCCGAGGAAGATCGACCCGTAGTTGTGCAGGTGGTCGTGATACCAGTCGTCGTCCTCGGTCTGGATCTCCAGGTGCTCGGGAGCCAGGTCGTCCATCAGCCGCACCGCCGTCTCCCGGTCGGGCGCCACGGTCACCGATCCCCAGTCCCGCCAGGCCGGCCCCGCGATCTCCCGGGTCTCGAGCGTCCTCAGCTGGCGCTCCACCTCGGCCGCCACCGCGACCGCGAAGTCGTGGTCGGTGGAGATCAGCGCGGCCGGGGAGTCCAGCCCGTGCTCGGCCTGGCCGAGCAGGTCCGCCGCCACCAACTCGACGTCGGCCGTGCCGTCGGCGATCACCGCGACCTCGGAGGGGCCGGCGAGCAGGTCGATCGCGGTCTTCCCGAAGAGCTGCCGCTTGGCCTCGGCCACGTAGGCGTTCCCGGCCCCGACGATCATGTCCACCGGTTCCTCACCGAGCAGCCCGAAGGCCATGGCCGCCAGCGCCTGCACACCACCGAGCAGGAAGGCCCGGTCCACCCCGGACACGTGGGCGGCGTAAAGCACGGCGGGGTTGGGACAGCCGTCCGACTGAGGCGGGGTACAGGCCAGAACCGTTGGCACTCCGGCGACCTTGGCGACGTTCACGGTCATGAACGCGCTCGCGGTGAGCGGGAAGCGGCCGGCCGGAAGGTAGGCCCCGACCCGCTGCAGCGGCATGTAGCGGACGCCGGTCACCAGCCCCGGCACCAGCGTGGTCTCGAAACCGGTCAGATGCGTGGCCGTGGCCCGGGCGAAGGCGGCGGTCCGCTCGGCGCCCAGCTCGATCGCCGTCCGCAGGGCGGGGTCCAGGCGCTCGCCGGAGCGGGCGATCGTGTCCCGGTCGAGCTCGATCGACCCACCTTCGAAATGGTCGAGCTTCGAGGCGTATTCGCGGACCGCGTCCATCCCGCGGGTCTCGATCGCGCTGAGCATCTGCGAGACCGTGGACACCACCGCGGGGTCGCGCTGGGACGGGGGCCCCGAGTGGGCGGGGGCCTTGATGACGGTGAAAGAGCCGGGTGTCACGGATGATCCGAAGTACATGTCATCGAGCGTAGGAAGCACCCACTCGAGGGACAACCTTGAATTACCCGGTGCTCTCCATAGGATTACCCAGTGACGCTCAACCAGCTCCGGTCGTTCCTGGCCGCCGTTCGTACCGGGTCCTTCACAGCGGCCGCCGCCGAGCTGTCGATCAGCCAGGCGTCCGTCTCCGAGCTGGTCCGCCGGCTGGAGGAGGAACATCAGGTCAAGCTCTTCCTGCGCCGCCACCACCAGCTCGTGCTCACCGCGGCCGGGCAGGAGCTGGTCGCGTTCGCCGAGCAGGCGGTGGCCGCCGCCGACAGCGGCACCGCGGCGCTGAAGTCGCTGCGCTCGCTCGACGGCGGGGTGGCCACGTTCGGGGTGCTGCGCAACGCCGACTACTACCTGCTGGCCGACCTGGCCGAGCAGTTCCACCGCAAGCATCCGCAGGTCCGGATCCGGCTGATCGGACTGAACTCGGTCGACGTGGCCGCGGCGGTGAGCGAGGGCCGGCTCGAGGCCGGGCTGGTCGTCCTGCCGATCGACGCCGAGGGCCTGACCGTCACCCCGATCGGCCGCGACGAGGTGGTCTTCGCCAGCGCCGATCCGGCCAAGCTCGAGCGCTCACCGACGATCGAGGAACTGGCCGCCGCCCGGCTCATCCTCTACGACGCGCACGCCGGCTGGCGCGACCCGACCCGGCGCCAGCTGGCCCAGCGCAGTCAGCTGGTCGGCCGCAAACTCGATCCCTGGATCGAGGTCGAACACGTCGAGGCGGCCCTGAAACTCGTCTCCCGCGGGATCGGGGACACCTTCGTCTCCCGGGCGGTGGCGGCCAGCGCGGCCTGCCCGGCGGACGTCGGCGTGGTCCCGTTCGACCCGCCGCTCTACGACACGATCGCCCTGATCCGCCGCGAATCGGCCCCGCTCTCCCCCGCCACCAGCGAGCTGGCCCTGCTCGCGCGGCGCATGCTGCGGGCCAATCCGCTGGTCCAGCGCATGCCTACAGGGGAACCCAGTGGCCATCCCAAGGAAACACATGGTTGACCTGGTCTTGGATCCCACCTAATTTCCGCTTCATGGTGATCGGAGAATCAGCAGCGGGTACGGGTTCCACGGACGGCGCGGGGCTGAGGCGAGAACTCAGTGTGGTGGACGCGGCCGCCTTCTCGATCGGCCTGATCGGGCCGGTCGGCGCGATGGCCCTGCTCGGGGTCGGCGCCGCCGGCATCCTGGGCCAGGGCGCCACCTGGGCGTTCGTCTTCGCGATCATCGGCGTTTCGCTGGTCGCCTACGGGTTCGTCAAGCTCTCGCGGTACATCTCGCACACCGGATCGGTCTACGCGCTGGTCGGCAAGACCCTCGGCCCGCGGGCCGGATTCATCGCCGGGTTCGCGCTGTTCGGTGCCTACGCCACCATCGGCACCGGCTCGACCATCGAGATCGCGCTGTTCTTCAACCAGTTCCTGCACGGGATCCACATCGGCAGCTTCTCCGAGTGGATCTGGACCGCGATCATCGCGCTGGCCATCGTCTTCGCCCTGTCCTTCACCGAGATCCGGGTGATCACCCGGGTCCTGCTGATCTCCGAGCTGATCGGCGCGGCCCTGGTCGGCATCCTGTCCGTGGTGATCCTGATCCGCACCGGCACCGGGCACGCCCCCGACGGCCAGCACCTCAACCTCGACTTCCTGAAACTGCCCACCGGAACCGGGATCAGCGAGATCGCCAGCGCCGCCGTCTTCGGCTTCCTGGCCTTCGCCGGCTTCGAGGGCGCCGCCGCGCTCGGTGAGGAGACGCTCAACCCGAAACGCGAGATCCCGCGCGCCATCAAGATCGCCGTGGTCATCGTCGGGATCTTCTTCCTGCTCACCATCGTCGGGCAGTCCGTCGGCTACGGCGCCACCCCCAAGGGCGCCGAGGCCTTCGTGAACGGCTCGGCCTACGGCGACCTCGGCCAGGCCTACGTCGGCCAGGCCCTGGCCGTCCTGCTCAACCTCGTCGCCAGCCTTAGCCTGTTCGCGATCACCCTCGGCACGCTGAACGGCGCCGCCCGGATCTCCTACGCCCTGGCCCGGGACGCCGGTGTCTCCGGCCGCCTGGTCCGGCTCTCCAAGAGCGGCGCCCCGGTCGCCACCCTGGCCGTGATCTGCACGTTCGTCATGATCTTCATGGTCGGGCAGCGACTGGCGGGGACCGGCGTGGAGGACGCCACCTTCTACTGGCTGACCATCGGCACCATCGCCCTGCTGGTCGCCTACGCCCTGGCCACCCTCGGCGCCCTGCGCTTCCTCTTCCTCAGTGGGCCGGCCAAAGCACCCCGCTGGCAGATCGTCATCCCGGTCCTGGCCCTCGCTTTCGTGGTCTACACCATCTACAAGAACGTCGTCGGCGTCTCCGGGCCGTACCGCTACTTCCCCTACTACGTGCTGGCCTGGCTGGTCCTGGCCGGGCTGATCGTCTTCCTGGTCAACGGACTCCAGGACCGGGTCCGCGCCCGCCTGGACAGCGCGGACGTCTAGGGTCAGGGCGATGACCCGGATAGAGGCGCACCAGCTCGCACCCACCATCGGTGACCTGGCCGGCAATCAGGACCTGGCCCTGGCCGCCATCCGGGCCGCCGCGGCCCGAGGAGCCCAGCTCGTCGTGCTTCCGGAACTGGTTCTCACCGGCTACGTGTTCGCCTCCCCGGAGGAGGCCCGGGCGGTGGCGATCCCGGCGGACGACGCGCGGCTGCTCGAGTGGGGGGCCGCGGGCCAAGGGGCCCTGGTGATCGGTGGATTCGCGGAACTGGGCTCCGACGGCCTGCTTTACAACAGCGCGGCGGTCGTCGGGCCCGAGGGCGTCCTGGCCGTCTACCGAAAACTGCACCTGTGGGACCGGGAGAAACTGGTCTTCACCCCCGGTCTCGACGCCCCGCCGCTGCTGGACACCCCGCACGGCCGGATCGCCGTGATGATCTGTTACGACCTGGAATTCCCCGAACTCACCCGGGGCGTGGCGCTGGCCGGGGCCGACCTGATCGCGGTCCCCACCAACTGGCCCCTGGTCCCCCGGCCGGACGGCGAGCACCCGCCGGAGGTGCTGATCGCCATGGCCGCAGCCCGGGTCAGTCACCTGGCGATCGTCGCCTGCGACCGCACCGGGACCGAACGGGGACAGGAATGGACGGCGGGCACCGCCGTCATCGACGAGAACGGCTGGGTGGTGGCTGGTCCCGGCCTCGACGGGGTCGCTACGGCCGACCTGGACCTGACCCTGGCCCGGAACAAGACCCTGACTTCGCTCGCCGATGCCTTCGGTGATCGCCGGCCCGAGATCTACGCGCGGTTCGCCCCGCTCCACCAGGACTGACCGAACGGCCCGTCGTCCGTCCGACGACCTCGGCCGATCACCGGATGGCAGCCGGTCCCGGGGCCCGTACTGTGGACCGGATTGGTCAGGAAAGCCGATGTCGAGGAGCTGACGATGAGCGCGACCGACGAATACCTTGCGAACAATGCCCGCTACGCCGAGACCTTCTCCGGGCCGCTCCCCCTGCCTCCCTCCCGCCAGGTGGCGGTGGTGGCCTGCATGGACGCCCGGCTCAACGTCTACGCCCTGCTCGGACTGGCCGACGGCGAGGCTCACGTGATCCGCAACGCCGGCGGTGTGGTGACGGACGACGAGATCCGCTCCCTGGCGATCAGTCAGCGCCTTCTGGGAACCCGGGAAATCATCATGATCCACCATACCGACTGCGGCATGCTGACTTTCACCGACGACGAGTTCAAGGCGGGCATCCAGGACGAGACCGGGATCAAGCCGTCCTGGTCGGCCGAGGCGTTCTCCGACCTGGACACGGACGTGCGCCAGTCGCTGGCCCGGATCACCGCCAGCCCGTTCATCCCGGTCAAGGACTCGGTCCGGGGTTTCGTCTTCGACGTGAGCACCGGCCAGTTGCGGGAAGTCACGCCCTGAGCCGGTCCTCGGCCGGAACGACCGCTACGCGTCATCCCCGTAGGAGGCCACCAGCGAGGTCAGCCGCCGGGAATCGCGCATGATCGACTCGACCGAGGGTGAGGCGACGCTCAGGCCCCGGGGCCGGGCCGCGGCCAGGATCCGGGTGCTGGGCAGTTCGGCCAGCCGCATGGGCGAGTCGGTGAACCGGCGGCCGGGGGCCGGGCCGCTGCTGAGCAGGCGCACGTCCCGGTGCCGGGAATCCTGCGCGATGCGGGCATAGACGGCCTCGACGGCCGGCTGGTCACCTTCCAGGAACTGCGCGAAGTAGTCCGGGCCGTCGCTCTCGTCGTAGACGAACAGCAGGCAACCGGTCACGCCCATCTGCTCGTTGTTCCGGCGACAGGTGGCCAGCAGGGCGTCGAACGAGCCCGGGTTGCCGGTGGCGACGCTGGAGTAGACCAGAGCAAACATGTCCTTCGCCTTCCTCGGCCGGCCGTACGCACAGGTCGGGGTGGGGTCTCCCCACGGGTGGAGACCCCAGCCCCTTACGCTCATGCGCGGCTGCCCGCCCCGGCACGTGCGTAGCGGCATGGTGCCCAGTTGCTGGACGCCTGCCCAAACCGGAACCCGCAGGCGTTCGTTTTGGGGCTAGCCGCTGCGCGATCCGTCCCGGTCCCACGGTCTCGAGGCCAGCCGCCGGATCCGGCGTGCCCTGGAGAAGATGCTGGCGCCCGTGGAGTCGATGCTGATACAGCTGGGCGTAGGTCTCCCGCCCGGTGATCACGAACCCGCGCTGACCGGTCTCCGCGTCCTTCACCGTGCTCAGCACCAGATCGATCTGGCTGCTGACCGCATCGGCCCGGGACACCGCCACCTGGTCGGCCACCAGCTGGCGGATCTGGAAGTAGGCACTGCCCCCGACGACCAGGAGGGTGAGCACGGCCACCAGGAAGCCCAGAGTCAGCAGTCGGCCCACGGTCCACCCGGGAGCGGGTCGTCGAAACACTCGGTTCCTCACGCACGGACGTTCAGAGGCGACGGCGGTCTGGCTCAGGCATCGGCAGCTCTACGGCGGTCCTGAACCCCTTCGCGAAGCGTTCCGATGACGACGCCGGCGTCCCAAAAACGAACATGGCAGCCCCGGAAATGGGCCGGTGGCCATGGAGGCGGTAGACAGGGCACACCCGCGCCTGGCGGAGCGGGTCGCAAGACCTGCTGGGCCGCGCCGACTCACCCTCCCTCCCCCGAGACGGTGCGGCCCGGCAGCGCGCCGCCCGGCGTCCGGTTTCTGGGCCAGCCCCTGCGCTGCCCGTCCGTGCCTGTAGAGTGACTCCCCGTAAACTCCTGGGGAGGGGGCTATGGGGGCTTCTACGGCGGCGGTCCGCACGTCCTCGGTCACCACCGACCGTCCCGAGGTGGCCGGCCAGATCATCGGGCGCATCTTCGCCCAGACCCGGCTGCACCTGGACCGGGCCGACGACGACTTCCAGTTCCGGGTGGTGGCCGCCGAGGCCGGGGACCTGTCCTGCGGGATCCAGCGCTGGGGGTTCACCGGCCGCTCCGAGTCCGAGCCCCTCAGCAGCTTCACCACGGTCCTGGTCACGGCCGGCTCGATGTCCCAGATGCGCCCGGGCCGGCCGGACGCGGTGCTGGGACCCGGCGGGGTCTGGCACAGCTCGACCACCCGGCTCACTCAGGCCACCTGGACCCCGAACTCCACCTTCGCCACCCTGCACCTGCCCCTGACCAGCATTGCCGAGGCGGCCGGGGCCCGGGCCGAGGCCTCCGGCGCCGACGTGCGGTTCCTCGACAACGTCCCGGTCGACCAGGCCGCCGAACGCTACTGGACCCAGCTGATGCGGATGGCCTACCGCGAGGCCACCGCCTCCGCCTCGTCCCTGGAGAGCCCCCTGGTGCGGACCCACCTGATGCAGATGCTCGCCGACGCGGCCCTGACCGTGTTCCCCAACAGCATCATGACCGCCCACTACCAGCCCGGCAGCGGCCAGATCGGGCCCAAGACGCTGCAGCAGGCGGTGGCCTACATGCACTCCTTCGCCGCCCGGCCGCTCTCCATCCCGCAGATCGCCCGGGTCGCCGGGGTGAGCCCCCGCACCCTGCAGGCCTCGTTTCTGCGCCACTACGGCTGCACCCCGATCACCTATCTGCGCCGGATCCGGCTCGAGCGGGTGCATCAGGATCTGCAGGCTGCCGAGCCGGGCAGCGGTGAGACCGTGACCGGCATCGCCCGGCGCTGGGGATTCGCCCACCCCGGCCGCTTCGCCGCGGCCTATGCCGAGCGGTACGGAACCCACCCGAGCACCACCCTGCGGGCCTGAACTATCCGCCGGTCACGGTGTCCCAGAGTTCCGCGCCCGAAGCCCCTCCGGCCATCAGCAGCAGTCCGGTGGCCCGCAGGTGGGCCCGCATCGCGTGCTCGGCCCCGGCCCGGTCCCCCGCCTGGATCGCCTCCACAATCGGCCGGTGCTCCGAGCAGATCGCCGCATGGGTCCGGTCGGTCGGCTCGCCCAGCAGGGCGGTGATCTCCCGCAGACCGGCCACCACCTGGGCCGCGCGCCGGTTACCGGCGCCGAGCAGGATCAGGTGGTGCAGCCGCCGGTCCTCGGCCCAGAACGTCTCGTCGTCCGGGGCCTGCTCGGCCGCCCGCAGACAGTCCACCAGGTCGGCCACAGCCGAACCCTCCACCGAACCCTCGGCAGACCCCGCCATCCGGCCGGCGGCGGGAACCTCCAGGGCCAGCCGGACCGCGAAGATCTCGGCGATGTCCCGGGCCTGCGGCACCAGCACCCGGAAGCCCCGGTTGCGGCTGATCTCGACCAGCCCGGCCTCGGCCAGCCGCAGCATCGCCTCGCGCACCGGACTGCGGGAGAAACCGAGGGCCTCGGCCAGCTGGTACACCGAGTAGACCTCACCCGGCACATACCGCCGCGCGCGGATCCCCTCGCGAATCTCCGCCACGACCTGATCCGCGAGCGAAACCATGAGTAACATGTTACTCATGACCAGCAGCACCACCGCACCCACGGCCGGAGCCGTCGAGACCGTCGATGCCGTCGACGCCCTGCGCCGGGCCGGCCTGGAGGTCCGTGACGACGCGGGCACCAAGGCGATGTACGCGAGCGACGCCTCGCTCTACCGCATCCCCCCGCTCGCGGTGGTGCGGCCGCGGCACGTCGACGAGGTGGCCACCACCCTGGAGATCGCCCGCACCCTCGGCGTCCCGCTGACCTCACGCGGGGGTGGCACGTCGATCGCCGGCAACGCGATCGGGCGCGGCATCGTGATCGACTTCAGCCGCCACCTGAACCGGGTGCTGGAGGTCGACCCGATCGCCCGCACGGCCCGGGTCGAGCCCGGCACGGTGCACGCGGTGCTGCAGAAAGCCGTTCTCCCGCACGGGATCCGCTTCGGTCCGGATCCCTCCAGCCACCCCCGCTGCACGATCGGCGGGATGATCGGCAACAACGCCTGCGGCAACCGGGCCCTCGGGTACGGGCGCACCAGCGACAACGTGGTGGCCATGACCCACCTGCTGGCCTCCGGTGAGTCGCTGGTCACCGGATACGACGAAGTGGGGACGCCTTTCGCGAACGGCCCGCAGGGGTTGCTGACCGATCTGCGCGCCGCCGCGGCCGGGCACCTGGAGGCCGCCCGCACCGAATTCGACCGGTTCGGCCGCCAGCTGTCCGGCTACGCCGTGCAGCACCTGCTGCCCGAGCGATTCGACCTCGGGCAGGCCCTGATCGGTTCCGAGGGCACCCTCGGGGTGCTCACCGAGGCCACCGTGCGCCTGGTCGAGGATCCGGCCCACCGGGTCGTGGTGGCGATCGGCTTCTCCGACATCGTCGCCGCCGGCCACGCCGCCCCCACCGTGGTCACCTTCGGGCCCACCGCCTGCGAGGGCATGGACGAGCGCCTGGTCGAGGTGCTGCGCGCGCGGCGCGGCGACAGCGCGGTCCCGCCGATGCCCAGGGGCGGGGCCTGGCTGCTGGTCGAGATCGCCGGCAACGACCGGGCCGAGGTGCTCGAGCGGGCCCACGCCCTGCAGGCCGCGGGCCTGGGCCTGGAGTCGTCGGTGGTCGAGGACCCGAAGGTGCAGGCCCGGTTGTGGCGCATCCGCGAGGACGGCGCGGGCCTGGCCGGTCAGGCCCCCTCCGGCAAGCCCGCCTGGCCCGGTCTGGAGGACGCGGCCGTGCCGCCGGAGAAGCTCGGCCACTACCTGGCCCGGTTCGACGATCTGGTGGCCGAGTACGGCATGACCTCCGCGCCGTACGGGCACTTCGGCGACGGCTGCATGCACGTCCGCCTGGACTACCCGCTCGACCGCCCCGACGGCCTGACGGTTCTGCGCGAATTCCTCACCTCCGCCGCCGGTCTGGTGGCCGAGTTCGGCGGATCGATCTCCGGCGAGCACGGCGACGGCCGGGCCCGGGGCGAGCTGCTGTCGCTGATGTACTCCCCCAGCGCGATCTCCCTGTTCGGCGCGGTCAAGCACGCCTTCGACCCGCAGAACCTGCTCAACCCGGGCGTTCTCGTCGACCCCGACCCGTTCGACGCCGACGTCCGCGCGGCCGGAGTGAGCTACCGCAAGGATCTGGCGTTCACCTATCTGCACGACGACGGCGACCTTTCCCGGGCCGTGCACCGCTGCACCGGGGTGGGCAAGTGCCGGGCCGACAACTCCGCCTCCGGCGGCGTGATGTGTCCGTCCTACCTGGCCACCCGCGAGGAGAAGGACTCCACCCGCGGCCGGGCCCGGGTGCTGCAGGACGTGGTGCGCGGCGAGATCCACTGGCGTGACCCGGCCGTCGCCGAGTCGCTCGACCTGTGCCTGTCCTGCAAGGGCTGCGCGTCCGACTGCCCGACCGGCATCGACATGGCCACCTACAAGTCCGAGGCCCTGCACCAGCGGTACAAAGGACGCTTGCGGCCCCGATCGCACTACACGCTGGGTTGGCTGCCCCGCTGGGCCCGCCTGGCCGGACGGGTCCCCCGGCTGGCCAACCTGGGCACCCAGCTGCCCGGCCTGAAGAAGCTGGCCCTGCTCGGCGCGGGCGTCGATTCCCGCCGCTCGGTGCCGGAATTCGCCCGCACGCCGTTCCGGCGCTGGTGGTCGCGGCAAGAGCGGCAGACCGGCACACCGGTGATGCTGTTCGTCGACTCGTTCTCCGACGCCTTCTCCCCCACCGTCGCCGAGGCCACGGTCCGACTGCTGCGCGAGGCCGGCTACGAGCCCCAGCTGCCCGAGGCCGGCACCTGCTGCGGCCTGACCTGGATCACCACCGGGCAGCTGGACGGAGCCCGCAAGATCCTCGGCAGCACCGTCCGGCAACTCGCCGAGGCGGCCCGGGCCGGCATGCCGATCGTCGGGATCGAACCGTCCTGCACCGCTGTGCTGCGCTCAGACGCGGTCGAGCTGTTCGCCAACGGCCCCCTGGCCGAGGACGCGCAGCTGGTCGCCACCGCCACCAAGACCCTGGCCGAGCTGCTGGCCACCACCGAGGGCTGGACCCCGCCCGACCTGAGCGGCACCACGATCATCGCCCAGCCGCACTGCCACCACCACGCCGTGCTGGGTTGGAAGGCCGACGCCGATCTGCTGGCCCGCACCGGCGCCCGGATCACCACGCTGGCCGGATGTTGCGGTCTGGCCGGGAACTTCGGCGTCGAGATCGGCCACTACGAGGTCTCGGTCAAGGTCGCCGAGCAGAACCTGCTGCCCGCGCTGACCGCGGCCCCGGAAGCGGTGGTGCTCGCCGACGGGTTCTCCTGCCGGACCCAGATCACCGACCTCGCCGACCGCCCGTCCGTCCATCTGGCCGAGTTGCTCACCCGGAAGTGAGATCGGCCGGGGGTGCTACCGCGTGACGTCCCGGGGATCGTCCGGCACGGCCGCCGCGATGATGTCGTTGCGGAACTGCTCGATGGTCTCGTCCTCCAGATACCCGTTCACCGCGACCTCCGGGGCGATCGTCAGCCACCAGTCGAAGATCTCCTGGACCTTGGCCTGGGTGATGAAGACGGTGAGGGGCGAGGCGCCCAGGAAGGTGCAGGCCACCAGCCCGGGCCGGGTCGCGACCGGGGCCAGCTGCAGGACACCGGGCAGGACGATGGGCTCTCGCAAATGTCACTCCTGTCGTCGGTGACCCTCTCGGCCGACCAGAGTAGGCGGGAAAGTCCCCGGTAAGAACCGGGCTGCCCCGCTCATTACTGCCGTCTAACCGGTTCGATCACCTGGACCACCCTCGTCCCTCGCTTCGACCGGAGGTGTCGAACCAGAATCCGGCCGTCATCGGCCCGGCGCCAGCCCCGGAAACCGACCGTCGACACCCTCACCAGGAGATTCGCCGAGAAACTGCTTGTCGTCGCCGATTCCGGACGCTACATTGCTCGAACCGGTTCGACGTTGAGAAGGTGCTGATGGGTCCGACCATTGCCGATGTGGCCAGGGTGGCGGGGGTTTCCCGCAGTACGGTGTCGTACGCCCTGTCCGGCAAGCGCAGCATCTCCGACGAGACCCGGCAGCGGATCTTCGACGCGATCCACACCCTGGGCTTCACCGCCAACGCGGGCGCCCGGGCCCTGGCCACCCAGCGCACGATGGTGCTCGGCCTGCTGATGCAGTTCGAGCCGGACGAGTTCGCCCCGGCCATGCTGCAGTACGTCATGGCGGTCACCGAGACGGCCCGGCTCAAGGGCTACGACATCCTGCTGGTGACCGACCACGACGGGCCGGCCGCGCTCAAGCGGATCACCGACTCGGGCATGGTCGACGGGGTGGTCCTGCTCGACGTGCTGCACGACGATCCCCGCCTGCCGGTGCTGCGGGCGGCCCACCAGCCCGCCGCGATGGTGGGGCTGCCGGCCGACCCCGAGGGGATGGACGTCTACGACCTCGACTTCGGTGAGGCGGCGCGGCAGATCGTCGACCACCTCAGCGATCTCGGGCATCGCGAGATCGTGCTGATCACCCCGCCCAAGCACGTGTTCTCGCGAGGCGGCGCCTACGGCTGGCGCTTCCGCGACGCCGCGGTGGAACGGGCCGCGCTGCGCGGGGTGCGGCTGATGGCCCACCACGGCGAGGCCGACACCTCCCGGATCCCGGCCGCGGTGAACCAGGTCCTGGACGCCCGGGCCGAGGCCACCGCGCTGATCGTGCACAACGACGCGACCGCGGCCATGCTGCCGGCCGTGCTCGGCGCCCGGGGCGTGTCCGTGCCCGACGACCTGTCCGTGGTGAGCCTGTACTCCGCGGACTTCGCCCGGACCTTCTCCCTGCCCTACACCTTCGTCGAATCCGCCCCTGGCCTGCTGGGCCAGTCGGCGGTCGAGGCCCTGGTCCGCCGGATCGACAGTCCCGGCGGACTCGATCGACCGGTCACCCGTTTCATCGCCCCGGAGCTCGTCGTCCGGGGGTCCACCCGCTGAGCTCACCCTGACGAGGGCGGGTCCACGCACGCCCGTCGTCGAACCGGATCGACAACATCACGTCACATCAAGGAGGATTTTCGTGAACAAGAAGAAGACCATCGCCCTGATCGGCGGGCTGCTGACGCTGGGGACCACCCTGGCCGCCTGCGGCGGGGGCAGTTCCTCGGGCGACAGCGGCTCCGGCGCGGCCGGCGGCACCTACACCTGGTGGGACCCGTACCCGCAGTACGACGCCTCCTCCGACTGGGCCAAGGTGATCGACGCCTGCGGTCAGCCGGCCGGGGTGACGATCAAGCGCACCGCGTACGACACCACCGATCTGACCAGCAAGGCGCTGCTGGCCGGCCAGCAGGGCAGCTCCCCCGACCTGCTGCTGGTCGACAACCCGGTGGTCTCCACCCTGGCCGAGGCCGGGATCCTCACCACCACCGACGAGTCCGGCCTGTCGGTCGCCGGTTTCGCCCCGAACATCCTGGCCGCCGGCCAGCAGGACGGGAAGACCTTCGGGGTGCCGATCGGGGCCAACACCCTGGCCCTGTACTACAACCCGAAGATCCTGAAGAAGGCCGGCGTCGACCCGGCCTCGGTCAAGGACTGGGCCTCGCTGACCGCCGCCCTGGCCAAGGTCAAGCAGGCCGGGGACAAGGGCATCACGTTCGCCGCGGTCGGCACCGAGGAGGGCAGCTTCCAGTTCCTGCCCTGGTTCTGGGGATCCGGCGCCCAGCTCACCGATCTGACCAGCAGCCAGGCGGTTTCGGCGCTGAGCCTGTGGGCCGGGTGGGTGAAGGACGGCTACGCGCCGAACTCGGTGCTGAACAACACCCAGACCACCAGCTGGCAGGAGTTCGTCGCGGGCAACATCGCCTTCGCCGAGAACGGCACCTGGCAGAAGGCGGACGCGGCGAAGAACAAGTTCGAGGTAATGCCCCTGCCCGGCCAGAACGGCGGCACCGCACCGGCACCCACCGGTGGTGAGTTCCTCAGCATCCCGGTGCAGAAGAGCTCCGACCGGTACGCGGTCTCCTCGAAGATCGCGGCCTGCATGACCGACACCACCAATATCGTGAACACCGACAACACGCTGAACTACATCGCACCCACCGAGGCGGCGCAGAAGCAGCAGCTGGCCGCGGACCAGACGCTGCAGCCGTGGGTGGACGCGGTCGCCGCCGCCAAGGGCCGCACCAGCGACAACCTGGGCACCAAGTACCCGAAGATCTCCGAGCAGCTGTGGACCGCCGTGCAGAGTGCGCTGACCGGCAAGGTGGACCCGCAGAAGGCGCTGCAGACGGCTCAGGACGCGGTCGGTGAGTGAGACCGTCACCCAGGAGCCTCGGGTGGTGGAAGCGGCGCCGGTGGAGCAGCGGCGACGCCGTCGGCGCCGCTCCGACCAGTTGGCCGCGGCCGCCTTCCTGGCCCCGCTCCTGGCCTACCTGGTGCTGTTCTACGCCTATCCGCTGTTCCGTAACATCGACCTGAGTCTGCGCGGTTACACGGTAAGGACGTTCGTCCAGGGCGGGGCCCCACTGGTCGGCTGGGACAACTACGTCAAGGTGCTGAAGTCGCCGACGTTCGGGCCCGCGCTCACCCACACGGCGATCTTCACCCTGGGCTCGATCGCCGTGCAGTTCGCCGCCGGCCTGGCCCTGGCCGTGTTCTTCCACCACAACTTCCGGCTCTCGGCCACCCTGCGGGCGCTGTTCCTGGTGCCCTGGCTGCTCCCGCTGATCGTCTCCGCCTCGACCTGGTCGTGGATGCTGAACAGCGACTCGGGCGTGGTCAACGCGGCCCTGCACGGCCTCGGGCTGGGCGGCGTGAACTGGCTGACCGACCCGGACGTGGCGCTGATCAGCGTGCTGCTGGCGAACATCTGGATCGGCATCCCGTTCAACCTGGTGATCCTCTACAGCGGACTGCAGAACATCCCCGAGGACCTGTACGAGGCGGCCGCGCTGGACGGCGCGAACGCCTGGCAGATCTTCCGCCGGATCACCTTCCCGCTGCTGCGGCCGGTCTCGGCGATCGTGCTGCTGCTCGGCCTGGTCTACACGCTCAAGGTCTTCGACATCATCTGGATCATGACCAAGGGCGGTCCGGCGGGTAGCTCGACCACCCTGGCCACCTGGACCTACCAGCTCGGATTCGGTTCGCTGCTGCCGGACTTCGGCCCGGCCGCGGCGGTCGGCAACATCCTGATCGGCCTGGCCCTGGTGGCCGGATTCGTCTACATCCGGCTGCAGCGCCGGCAGGAGTCATGATGAGAACCCGCCGCAGCCGGCCCCGCACGGTGATCGGGCTCGGGCTGACCGCGATCATGCTGTTCCCGGTCTACTGGATGCTGAACGTGTCGCTGACCAAGGACACGGACATGCGCAAGAGCCCGCCCGACCTGATCCCGATCCACCCCACCCTGGTCGGCTACCGCGCCGTCCTGGATCAGCAGCTGCCCTATCTGGGCACCAGTCTCCTGATCGGCCTGGGCACCGTGCTGCTCACCCTGGTGATCGCCGCCCCGGCCGGCTACGCGCTGGCCAAGTTGCGCCCGCGGGGTGAGGGCGTGCTGAACTTCGTGCTGCTGATCGCCCAGATGATCCCGGCGATCATCATGGCGATGGGCTTCTACGCCATCTACCTCCGGTTCGGCTTCCTGAACACGGTGCTCGGCCTGATCGTGGCCGACAGCACGATCGCCGTGCCGTTCGCGGTGCTCATCTTCACCGCGTTCATGCAGGGCATCCCGAACGAGCTGATCAACGCGGCCAAGGTGGACGGCGCCTCGCACCTGCGCACGTTCTGGTCGATCGTGCTGCCGGTCAGCCGGAACGCGGCGGTCACGGTCTCGCTGTTCGCCTTCCTCTGGGCCTGGTCGGACTTCATCTTCGCCTCGTCGCTGGACAACGGCGGCGGGCACCGGCCGATCACCCTGGGCATCTACGCCTACATCGGCAACAACAACCAGCAGTGGAACTCGATCATGGCCACCGCCGTGGTGGCCTCGATCCCGGCCACCTTCCTGCTCGTCATCGCCCAGCGGTACGTCGCCGCGGGCGTCACCGCGGGCGCGGTCAAGGACTGAAAGGATTCTCCCAGTGTCAGCCGAGTTCGACGTCCGTTCCATCCCTTTCAGTACCCGGGGGGCGTGGCTGAACATCAGCCCGGTGATCGGCCTGCACCAGTACGCCGAGGACCTGCACCTGGTCTCGCACCGGGGCGGCCTCACCCCGATCCTGCGGCTCAGACCCTCAAGTGAGGACGCTTTCGTCGAGCCGACGATCGAAGCGACCAGTTCCGTGCTCACCTGGAAAAGCCAGGACGGCCGGATCGAGGCGGTTTTCGACGGTCCCGAACGACTCCGGCTGCGGGGTCGCTCCCTGAACCTGCGACTCGACTGCGCAGCCCCCGAGCTGACGCCCTTCAGCGGGATGTTCCTCTATCTCGATCCGGTCACGCAGGACTACGTTTTCACCTCCTACGAGACCGGCCGGCGCTATCGGACCACGGTTCACCAAGGGACGCTGACGGTCGAGGGAGCGGGCGCCCTCGGCCGGGCGGTGCGGAGCCTTACGGTCACCGGTCCGGGAGACGGCTGGGAGATCCTGATCGAGGAGACGACCAGCAGCCGCCCGGGCACCGTGATCGCGTCGAGCTTCGATGACGCCGTCCGCGGCTCCCAGGAGACGTTCGCCGCGTTCGTCGAGGCGGTGGCCGGCTGGCGCGACCAGCGCACCCCGGCCGCGGAACTGGCCGCGTACGTCCTCTGGTCCGCGACCGTGGCCCCGGACGGCTTCCTGGGCCGCGAATCCGTGCTGATGTCCAAGCACTGGATGGACAAGCTGTGGAGCTGGGACCACTGCTTCAACGCCCTGGCCCTCGCCGGGGGCGAACCGGCCCTGGCCCTGGACCAGTTCCTCGCGCCGTTCGACCACCAGACCGCCGAAGGCGCCCTGCCGGACTCGGTCACCCACTCGGAGATCCTCTACAACTATGTCAAGCCACCGATCCACGGCTGGGCCCTGACCGAACTCCGCTCGCAGATCACCGATCTCGACCGGCCGACCCTGGAGCTGATCCGGGACCGGCTCAGCGCCTGGACCGGTTTCTGGCTGGACTGCCGCCGGGCGCCCGGCCATCCGCTGTCCTACTACCAGCACGGCAACGACAGTGGATGGGACAACGCCACCACCTTCGACCACGACCGGGTGATCGAAAGCCCGGACCTGGCCGGGTTCCTGGTGCTCCAGATGGACGTCCTGGCCGGGCTGGAGAAGGAACTCGGCAATCCGGACGCCGCCCTTGAGTGGGAGAACCAGGCGCAGGCCATGCTCGAGGCACTGCTGACCCTCTGGAACGGGCAGACCTTCACCGCGCACTCGGCCCTGACCGGAGACCCGGCGGCCACCAGCAGCCTGCTGAACCTGCTGCCGGTGATCCTCGGCGACCGCCTGCCCGCCGGAGTCCGGGAATCCCTGGCGCAGAGCCTGAAAGGCCATCTGACGCCCTGGGGTGTGGCCACCGAGCCCCCGACCTCTCCGCATTACCACCCGGACGGCTACTGGCGCGGGCCGATCTGGGCCCCCTCGACCGTCCTGATCGAGAGCGGGCTGCGCCGGGCCGGTCAGAACGACCTGGCCGACGAGGTCAGCGCCAGCTTCCGACGCCTGTGTGAAACCCACGGTTTCGCCGAGAACTTCGATGCCCTGACCGGCGAGGGGTTACGCGACCGCGCCTATACCTGGACGGCCAGCGCCTACCTGCGCCTGGCGGCCGAGTGGGTTCGCCGCTCGGAGGTGCACTGACCGACGCGGCCGCACAACGGCGCACGGGCTTCGGCCCGTGCGCCCAAAACGGTTTTGGGTCAATGCTTTTCGGACATACCGTTCATAGCATAAGCATTGACCCGAATCGGTGCGCAAACCTACGCTCGGCCTTGCGAACAGTCGGTGGATCCCCCATGAAGGAGTTCCTGTGCCGAACCTCCCAGGTGCCCGAAAGCGTCCCTTGCTCCTGCTCTTTGTCGCTCTTCTGATCGGATTGGCCGGCGTGGTCCAGCCGGTCGGGCCGGCCTTAGCCGCGGTCGACGGAATGACCGTGGACATGTCCACCTACGGCGGCGCCCCCACCTACCGGGCCAGTGGCTTCATCTACGGCCTCTCCCAGAACGGGGCAACACCCGCCCAGACCCTGCAGAGCCAGATCAAGGTCACCGAGATGCGGGCCGGCGGATCTCAGATCGGCTGTCCCAACGGGGGTTATGTCAACGGCGCCTACCCTGTCCGTTGGACGGCCGAAAAGGCCTACTACGCAAGGGCCAAGGCGCTCGGAGCGCACTTCGAGATGATCCTGGCCGGCCTCTGGGGCGCGGACGGCGTCTGCACGGTGCCGCGCTGGCCGGGTAACGGTGGCAGCTGGACCGAGTACAACGCCTTCGTCGACCAGATCATCAGTGACGTCAAGGCCGCCGGGATGACCGGGTCCGACGTCCGCTGGGACCTGTGGAACGAGCCCAACATCTTCTTCTGGGGCGCCACCCAGGCGCAGTACCTGGAGATGGTCAAGCGGGGCACCCAGCGGATCCGCGCCGCCCTGCCGAACGCGGTGATCGAGGGCCCGAGCTGCGCCTGCAACCCGACCAACTCCTGGTTCACCACCTACCTCGACTACGTCAAGGCCAACAACGTGGTACCGAACATCCTGAGCTGGCACGCCCTTCCGGGTGACCCGGCGGTCGACGCGGCCAATGCCCGCGCCGCGCTGAGCGCCCGGGGCCTGACCGTCGCCGGTCTGGACATCAACGAGTACGGGGCGTTCGGCGGCGAGCAGCAGCCGGGCCCCTCCGCCTGGTACATCGCCCGCCTGGAACGCGGCAATGTGGACGGCGCGCGGGCGAACTGGGGCATGGTCGGCCAGACCCCCTCGCTCTACGACACCATGGGCTGGCTGGTCACGGCCAACAGCAACCAGACCATGGGCCAGTGGTGGGTCTACAAGCGGTACGCCGAGCAGACCGGGCAGCGCACCAAGATCACGCCTGGGTCCGGAGACAGCCACGACGGCACCGTTTTCCAGGATTCCGCCGCCCATAGGACGACTGCCGTCTACGGAGCCACCCCGTCGGCCGCCACCGGGCAGGTAGCCGTGACCTACACCAACATCCCGTCCTGGCAACAGACCAGCGGCAGCGTGCACGTCAAGGTGGAGAAGCTGCCCTCGACGAACGCTGCGGTCTCCGCTCCGACCGTGATCTCGGACGCGCGGGTGTCGATCAGCAACAACACCCTCACCGTGAACCTGGACTGGGCGAGCAATCTGGACGCCTACTCGGTCACCATCACCGCCTGACCCTCAGCCGAAGCACGACGAGAGCCCCAGGCGCCGGCCCGGGGCTCTCGTCCGGACTGCTCAGCGGATACTGCTACCAGTGAGCACCGCGTCCGTACCCCAGCACTGGCTCAGCCCCATCGCAACACAGAGCCGGTGCAGAGCTTCTGAATGCAGTTCGGCCGCCCGCAGCACACCGGTCGCCGGGTCCTCGAACTGCCCGCGCACGTAGGGAAAGCCCGGGGCTCCCTCCGCCTCGATGTGCCGCAGCACGTCCCGGGTACCCAGCACCGGGCTGGCCGGCAGCCCGGCCTCGAACATCGGCGGGGCGAAGAGCAGGGGCCCCTCGACCGGGGTGCCGTTCATGCCGAGCTTGCCGGCGGTGATCCCCGGATGCCCGGGTGAGCTCAGGCGGCGGTCGATCTGGCGCACCTGGTCGAGTTCGACCGTGCGCGTGGTGGCCGCGGGCGAGTGGCGATGGGTCATGGCAAACCTCCGGTGCCGGGGAGTCCCGCAACCCGTACCCCCTTGTGCGGGTGATGCCTCGTCTCCCGGGACTCGTGTGCGGAGACGTTTCGATGATCGACCGCTCAGCCCGTCCCCTCCTCGCCGTTCGCCCGCACCACCTTGCGGGTTTGCCGCACACCTTCGGCCTAGGCTGGCTGCGTGAATGGGGATGTGGACGGCGACGGGGACCGCGACGGGGACGGGACGTGGCGGATCGTGCTGGCCGACGACCACTCGATGGTGCGCACCGGGCTGCGGGCCCTACTCGAGGCCGACCCCCGCTGCCGCGTCGTAGGTGAGTGCGGGGATCTGGCGCGGGTCGCCGGAACGGTCGTCGAAGCGTCCCCCGATCTGGTCGTTCTGGACATTGCCCTGGGCCGCAAGAACGGCCTCGACGCCATCCCTACCCTGCTCGCACTGCCCCAGGCCCCCCGGATCCTGGTGCTGACCATGCACGACGACCCCGGATTCGCCCGGGAGGCGCTGGGGCGCGGAGCCCACGGGTATCTGCTGAAGGACGCGGCGGCCGCGGAGCTGATCCGGGCGATCGAGATGGTGATGGCCGGGGACGTGTACCTCCAGCCGCAGCTGGGCGCCCAGCTGGCCCGGCAGGAACCGGCACCGACCGGTGGCCTGAGCGAGCGCGAACGGCAGGTGCTGCAGTTACTGGCCCGGGGGCACACGAACGCCGAGATCGCGCACGAGCTGTTCATCAGCCTGCGCACCGTCGAGGCCCACCGCGCGGGCCTCAAAGCCCGTCTAGGCGTCCATCATCGGTCCGAACTCGTCGACGCCGCCCGCCGCCTCGGCCTCCTCAGCTAACCCCCACCCCTCTTCGTGATCATGGACTTCTTCCCCCGTGATCATGGACTTTTCCCCCGGAGGCGAACCCCATGATCACCGAGCAAGGGTGAGGACCTGGTGAGCTGGCTGGAGCGGGCACGGTCCCGAAGGCACCGCCGCCTGATGGCCTGCGCCCTGGGCGGCATCGTGCTCGGGGCGACCGCGGCCGGGATGGAGCTCACCGACGCCGAACCGCACTTGGCCATGTGGGTCGGCGCCGCCGCGGGCGTGCTCTTCCTGGCCGCGCTGCCGCTGGTCCGGGCGGATGCCGAGGAGGCCGCAGCGGTCCGTCCGCGGCTGCTGATCGGGGCCAGCGCCGGAGCCGTGCTCGCGGTGATCGGCCTGTGGCGGGCGACCGGGCGGCACCAGCCGGTGGTGCTGCTGCTCCTGGTGCCCGCCCTGCTGTTGTCCGTCATCGCCACGCTGGCCATCCGGGAGGCCCGGCTGGCTGCCCACGCTCGACGGATGCGTCAGCTGCGCGCGCGGCTGCAAGGGCAGGAGGACGAACGCCGCCGCTGGGCCCAGGAGCTGCACGACCAGACCCTGCAGGACCTGGCCGCCCTGGAGCTCTGGCTGGCCGGCCTCTCCCGCACCCACGACCCGGACCGGCTGGCCGCCGGGGTGCAGGACGCCCGGAGCATGGTGCACGAGCAGATCGGGGTACTTCGCCACCTGATCACCCAGATGCGTCCCCTGGCCCTGGACATCCTCGGCCTGACCGCCGCGATCCAGGACCTGGCCCGCCGGGCCGAGGGCGACGTCTCGGTGGCCTGCGACGTCGAGCACCTGCCGGCCGACCTGTCCCCCGACGCCCAGGTGGCGATCTACCGGATCGTCCAGGAGGCGCTGAGCAATGCGCTGCAGCACGCCGAGAGCCGCCGGATCGCGGTGCGGGCCCGAGTCGAGGGCGCAAACTTGGTGATCACCGTTCGCGACGACGGCCGGGGCATGCCCTCCTCCGAACCCGTCGAGTCGCTGACCCCCTCGTTCGGCCGGATCGGGATGCGGGAGCGGGCCGAGTCGCTCGGAGCTGAGCTCTCGTGGAGCTCGCCAGAGGGCAGGGGAACCCTGGTGACGCTGCGGATTCCGTCCTAGGACGAGACGGGCCGGGGCGCTGTCAGGTACCCAGACCCTGCACGAAGACCCGGGCCATGCGCTGGTTGAAGTCCGGCTCCCCGCTCGTGACCGGCTGGCTGAGGAGGGCAATGGTCACCAGGATCTCCCGTGCGGTGACGTCCTCGCGGGCCTGGCCGACGGCAACCGCGGCCGTGAGCAGGGTCTGCAGGGCGGGTACGACCTGAGCCAGAAGGTGCTCGGGCAGGCCGTCGTAGGCGGGGTCACCGGAGTGCAGCGCTGCGGCCAGCCCACGCTTGGTGCCGACGAAGTCCTGGAAGCGCTCGAGCCAGCTGGTCAGCGCTTCCCAGGGATCGTCCTGCGCGGCGAATTCCTCGGCCAGATGCACACATTCGTCGATCTCGTGTTGCAGCACGGCGATGATGAGGTCGGACCGGCGGGGGAAGTGCCGGTACAGCGTCCCCACCCCCACACCCGCGCGATCGGTGATCTCCTTCGCGGGCACGTCGACCCCTTCCTCGGCGAACACCGCCTTCGCGGCCTCCACCAGGGCGTCGACGTTGCGCCGGGCATCGGAGCGGCGTCGACGGGCGGGCTCCGCCGGGGATGACGTCGTCCGGGGTTGCGCCGTCCGGGGCGGGTCGGGGGTCATGGTCCTCCTGCCGTTGCTAACCGGAAAGACTTTCCATATAGTTCCGGAAAGGGATTCCGCTTACGCCGGAGTCTACGGGGCATTCCCCTCTCATCCCATTGATGCAGGTCAGGAGACTCTCATGCAGTACCGGAACCTGGGCCGGACCGGCCTCAAGGTCAGTGCCTACGGCCTCGGGGCCCTGATGTTCGCCACCCGGATCGGTAACCCGGACCCCGAGGACTCGATCCGGATCGTCCACCGGGCGCTGGACGCGGGGATCAACCTGATCGATACCGCGGACGCCTACGGGGACTCCGAGGAGGTCGTCGGCCGGGCCCTCGAAGGCCGCCGCGACCGCGTCGTCCTGACCACGAAGTTCGGCCGTCCGGTCGGCTCCGACCCGAACCAGCAGGGCGCTTCCCGGCGCTGGATCGTCCGGGCCGTGGAGGATTCGCTGCGCCGCCTCCGGACCGACTACATCGACGTCTACCAGCTCCATCGCCCCGATCCGGACACCGACGTCGAGGAAACCCTGGCGGCGCTGACCGACCTGGTCCGCAGCGGAAAGATCCGGGCGTTCGGGACCTCGGCCCTGCCGGTGTCCGATCTCGTCGAGGCGCACGGGGTGGCCGAACGACGAGGTCTGTTGCGGTTCCGGACCGAGCAGCCGCCCTACTCGATCCTGAGCCGGGGCATCGAGCGGGAGGTGCTCCCGGTCGCCCAGCGGTACGGCATGGGCGTGCTCGTCTGGGGGCCGCTCGGCCAGGGGATGCTCACCGGCCGGGTCCGGCGCGGGCAGCCGAACGACGTCACCCGGGCGCGGATGATGAAGGCCTTCGACGACGACCGGCGTCTGGAGGCGGTGGAGAAGCTGATCCCCCTGGCCGCGGAGGCCGGGCTGACGATGCCGCACCTGGCCATGGCCTTCGCCATCACCCACCCGGGGGTCAGCAGTGCACTGCTCGGGGTCCGCACGATGGAGCAGTTGGACGGCCTGCTGGCCGGAATGGATACCGCGCTTTCCGACGACGTCCTCGACCGGATCGACGAAATCGTCCCCCCGGGAACCGACCTCGGCACCCTGGACCAGGCCTACCTGCCGCCGGCACTCCAGCGGACCGAGCTGCGCCGCCGTCCGCCCGCAGAGCGTGCGGCCAGCTGAAAGTCCTTCCTCAGACGCAGGAAGGCTCTACGCGGAGCGCTTTCCGGTGAGCGCGCCGGAGGCGAGCACATGCCCGGCCAGAGCCGCCAAGAGCAGGTCGGGTCCGGCGAACCTGGCCAGATCGATCTGGAGGTCCACCGCGGAGAGGTGGAACCGGTAGCGGTGGATTCCATGCCCCGGAAGCGGGCGAGGCCCGTTGTAGCGATCCCCGGGAGCCATGAATTGGAGGGCCCGGTTGCCCGGCTGCAGGGCGCCTTCGGCCAGACCGGCAGGATTAGGGACGAACGCCACGATGGTTTGGATTCCCGGCCGCGCCCGGAGGGCGTCGAGATCCTCGACCACCAGCAGCGCGCTCTTCGTCTGGCGGGGCAGCGGGCTCCAGGCCAGGGCCGGGGAGATGTCCTGCCCGATCAACTGACCACAGTGCCGCTTCGGGATCGTGCCGCCCTCCTCGAAGCTGGGCGAGGTCAGCCGGATGTGCTGCGGACCGGCCAGGTCCGGGTCGTTCCCCAGACCCGCGTTCCCGTCGGGACGACGTTTCCGCAGCGACAGGCCGAGAGGAACGACGAGCGCCTCGATGGGATGCATGGGTTTCCCTGTCCGGAGTCGGCAATCCGTCCGGGGGCTGCCCGCGGCCACGCGCAGCCCCCGAACGCCGAGTATGCCCCGAGACCGGCCGGATGACGCTCAGTTCAACTGAGGCGTCACACGCTCGTGGCCACCAGGGCCTGGAGCTTGAGCTCGGGGTGGTCCCGCTCGAAACTGCGCACCCGCCACTCGTCCGAGAACAGGACGAACCAGACCCCCTCGTTGTTCTGCAGGACCTCGATACCGCGCACCGACGAGCGCATCGTCGCCGCGTCGGCGGCGCTGACGATCCGGGCCGTGGTGTACGGAAGCTCGGTGAACAGCACCGGCGAGCGGAACTCGTTGGTCATCCGGTGCTGGACCACGTCGAACTGCAGGCTGCCGACCGCGCTCAGCACGGGTTCGCCGGCGCCCCGGGAGTCGGAGGTGAGCACCCGGACCACGCCCTCGGCGTCCAGCTCCCGCAGCCCCTGACGGAACGACTTGCCTGAGCCGAGATCAACCGGCCGGACGGTGCGGAAGTGCTCGGGGGCGAACACCGGCAGCGGCGGGTAGGCCACCTTGCCCGACTCGGAGATGGTGTCGCCGACATTGATGTGCCGGGCGTTGACCAGACCGATGACATCGCCGGGGAAGGCCACGTCCACGGTGGAGCGGTCCGCGCCGAACACGGTCTGCACGTGCTTGAGCACCATCGGCCGACCGCTGCGGTCGTCCCGGACGGTCATGCCACGGTGGAACACGCCGGAGTGGATCCGCGCGAAGGCCAGCCGGTCGCGGTGGGCCGGGTTCATCCCGGTCTGGGTCTTGAACACCTGGGCGGTGAACGCCCCCGTCACGGGGAACATCTCGCCGTTCGCCTGAGCGTCGTCGTGCGGGGCGGGGGCCACGTCGACGATCGCGTCCAGCACCTGGCCGACGCCGGTGTTCGCAACAGCCGCAGTGAAGTAGACCGGGGTCGTGCGGAAGGCGAGGAACTCGGCCTCGTCGTGGTCCTGGCCGCTCAGGGAGAGCAACTCGTGCTCCTCCACCGCCTGCTGCCAGGCCTCCCCCTCCCGGGCCGCCGCCTCGTCCGCGCTCATCCGCTCCTCGTGCGCGAGCGTCGCACCGCCGGGCGCCTTGGTGTACTTCACGTACCCGCCGTTGGCCCGCTCCAGGAGCCCGCGGAAGTCTCCGGCAATACCCACCGGCCAGGTGATCGGGGTGGGCTTCAGCCCGGTCACCGACTCCACCTCGTCCAGCAGCTCGAGCGCTTCCCGGCCGGCCCGGTCCCACTTGTTGACCACCGTGATCACCGGCAGCCCGCGCTGCTTGCAGACCCCGAACAGCTTGCGGGTCTGCACCTCCATACCGCGGGCCGCGTCGATCAGCATGATCACCGCGTCGACGGCGGTCAGGGCGCGGTACGTGTCCTCCGAGAAGTCGGCGTGACCGGGCGTGTCGACCACGTTGACCACCTGCCCGCGGTGGGACAGCTGGAGCACCGCGGAGGAGATCGAGATCCCGCGCTGCTTCTCCATGTCCTGCCAGTCGGTGACGACCCCCGCCCGGCCACCCCGGCCGTGCACGTGCCCGGCCTCCCGCAGCGCGTTGGCGTGCAGGGCGAGCGCCTCGGTCAGCGTGGACTTACCGGCGTCCGGGTGGCTGATGACCGCGATCGTGCGGCGCCGCCCGGCTTCGGTAAGGAGCTGTTCGGGGGTGAAGCTGGTGGTCTGTTCCGGGGTCTGGGTATCGGCGCTCACGGCTCCATTGTCCCTGATCCGCGAGCCCGGCCCGGACCACGATAATTTGAGGTCGCAAGCCGACCGCCTCCGAGGCGGGTACCCATGGCTGCCGACATGGTGACGCCGGCCTGGATGCCTCGGATCGTCAAGGCGGACCAGTACGCCAGGGCCGGGATCCGGTTCTGCTGGCAGGTCGCAAAGGCCGCCACCGGCGCTCCCTCGTCCACACCCACGTCCTGGACCGGGCCAGCGGCCATTACCGGGACGGCGAGGCCTTCACCGGCATCGTGAAGGTGACCACGCCCTTCCCGGTCGAGATCGATCTCGGTTCCGCCTGAGCGTCCCGTCCCGGTAGTCCTCGGCCCGGGCGGCGTGGCAGTCGTACAACGTCCAGGCCCCGGTGGTGTGAGGTGCCCTCCAGCGTCCAGCGCCGATGCAGCTGTTCCTCCAGAACCGTCTCGACCGGGTCGGACAGCAGCCCTCAGTCCTGCAGATCCTCGACGATCACCCTCATCGCGGACGCGTTCCTGGGCAAGGTCCCGGCTCCCGGGCGGCTGATCTGGCGGCTGGTCGGGCGACGGCAGTCCCGGCGGCAGATGGCCGCACCACGGGGTCCGGCGCCCCAATGATCGAGCCGGGCGTCGAGGCCCATGCCGACCAGCACAGCAGCCGTGAGTCGGCCGAACTGGCCGCAGTCACGGAGAACACCCGACGGCCGACCGACCAGCCGTTCATGACGTCGAATGCCCCACCGGCGCATTTCCTGGCCACCCTGGTGCGCCTCGGCCAGAGCCGGAACGTCTTGGAGATCGGCACGTTTACCGGTCACCCCGGCTCTGGCCATGGGCGCCGAGCTGCCTGCCGACGGGCGCATCACCACGTGTGAGATCAGCACCCGGAACGCCGCCGTCGCGGCCGTGCACTTCGCCGCCTCACCCTACGCGGAGCGAATTCATCTGCGGGTCGGCGCGGCCCAGCCGGTCATCGGGGAGCTACCCGGCCCGTTCGATCTGGTCTTCATCCACGCCGACAATCCTCCTATCTGGCGTATTTCAAGGCCGTGCTGGCCAGGCCGGCCCCGAACGGGGTGATCGCGGCGGACAACACCCTCCACAGCGGGCTGGTCCCGCACGACGCGGGCGACCGGGCCATGCTGGAGGACCTGCACGCGTTCAAGCACGCCGTGCAGCAGGATCCGAGGGTCGACCAGGTGGTGCTCACCGTTCGCGACGATCTGACCCTGATCCGCCGGGCTCACTGAGTTCAGGTGGTTCTGGCCTGGATGTACTCGAAGACCGCACCGTCCGGATGCTGGGCGATCATCCGGGGTCCGTTCGGGCCCTCCCCCGGCCCTTCCAGAATGGTTCCCCCGGCCTCGGCGACCGCGGAGGCGGCGGCCTGAATGTCACTGACCATCAAAGTCGCGGTCCGCCGGTACTTCTCCATCGCCTCCGGGGTTCCGCTCAGCAACAGGAACGGCCCGACCAGGACAAGCTCGGCATCTCGGAAACTGAACCGGCGGATCTCGGGATGGCCGGCCAACTGCTCGTAGAGCGGCAACGCCGTGTCGATGTCGTCCACCACGACGCGGGCCAGAACTGAGTCGACGATACTCACTCTTCACCATCTTCTTTCGGTGGGATCACCCTGTGCCAGGCCTCACGACGCTTGCGCTGCGATACCGGATCGGCGACCGGCGCCGCCGCCAGCAGGCGCTGCGTGTAAGCCGCGCGAGGCGACTGCAGCACCCGGGCGGTCAGGCCCTGCTCGACGATCCGGCCGTTGTGCATCACCGCCACCCGGTCGGCCAACTGCCCGACCACGGCCAGGTCGTGGCTGATGAACAGGCAGCCGAAGCCGAACCGGGCCTGCAGGTCCTTCAGCAGGGCCAGCACCGCGGCCTGCACCGAGACGTCGAGGGCGCTGGTGGGCTCGTCGGCGATCAGGAGGGACGGGTTCAGGGCCAGGGCCCGGGCGATGGCCACCCGCTGACGCTGGCCGCCGGACATCTCGTGCGGGTGGCGGTCGGCGAACCCGGCCGGGACCCGGACCGCGTCCAGCAGTTCCCCGACCCGCTGCCGACGTTCGGCCGCGCTCAGATTCCCATGCAGGACAAGGGGTTCGGCGATGCTGGTGCCGACGGTGTGACGAGGGTTGAGGGAGGACGCCGGGTCCTGGAAGACGATGCCCAGGCGTGATCGGATGTCGCGGAGCTGGCGGCCGGAGGCCCGCCCCACGTCCACTCCATCCACCCGGATCCCACCCGACTTCACCGGCACCAGACCGGCCAGAGCTCGCCCCAGGGTGGACTTACCGGATCCGGACTCGCCGACCAGGCCGACCACCTGCCCGGCCTCGATCTGGAGGTCGACGCCGTCGACGGCCCGAACCGCAGCACCCCCGCCGCGCCCCCGGTACTCGACCACCACGTCCCGGAACTGCACCAGCCCGTTCTCGACGCTCGGAACATCGTCGCCACCAGCGTCCAAAAGCAATTCTGGCAACCGAGGGACGGACTGCAGCAAGTTCTTCGTGTACTCGCTCTGCGGTTCGGAATACAGAGCACTCACGGTGGCCTGTTCGACCACCTCCCCGTCTTTCATCACCACGACGTCGTCGGCCAGGTCGGCGACCACGCCCATGTCGTGGGTGATCAGCAGGATCGCCGTGCCGAGGCGGGAAACCAGCTCGCGCAGCAGTTCCAGGATGCCGGCCTGCACGGTGACATCCAGCGCGGTGGTGGGTTCGTCGGCGATCAGCACCACCGGATCGCAGCTGATCGCCATCGCGATCATCGCCCGCTGGAGCTGACCGCCGGAGAGTTCGTGCGGGTAGGAAGCGGCGATCCGGGCCGGGTCGCTCAGGCCGACCGAGGACAGCAGTTCGGTGGTCTGCTCGGCCGCCTCCCGCCGGGAGACCTTTCGGTGCGCCCGGATCGCCTCCGAAATCTGTTTACCCACAGCGAAGACCGGGTTCAGGGCATTCATCGGCTCCTGGAAGATCGTGCCGATCTCGCCGCCGCGAACCTCGCGGAGCCGCTCGGGAACAGCCCCGATCAGCTCCTCGCCGTTCAGCCGGATGCTGCCGCCGACCTGGGCATTTCCAGGTAATAGCCCGAGGGCCGCCATCGCGGTCACGCTCTTACCGGAACCGGACTCGCCCACCAGGGCCAGCACCCGTCCGCGGTGCAGCTCGAAAGCCGTACCGCGGACGGCCGGTACCGCATTGCCGTCGGACCCGAAGGCGATGGTCAGCCCGTCAACGGCGAGCACCGGGGCAGTGTTCACTTGGACAGCGAGACCTTCAGGTAGTTCGGGTAGGCCGGGAACGGGGTCACGAAGAAGTTCTGCACGTTCGAGCCGTGCAGGAACGAGTTCTTGTTGTACAGAAGGGGAACCACCGGGGCGTCCTCCATGATCCGCTTGTCGGCCTGCGCCCAGAGCGCCTGGGCCGCGGCCGGGTCGGTGGTGCCGGTGGCCTGCTTGATCAGCGAGTCGACCTCCGGCTCGGAGTAGCGGGAGAGGTTGAACGCGCCGTGACCGATCTCGCTGGAGGCGAAGAGCGGCTGAATGTTCCCGTTGGCGCTGGGGAAGTCCGGCTGCCAGCTGGACAGCGCCAGGTCGTAGTCACCCTTGTCGTTGGTCACGTCCGCGTACCAGGAGTCGTACTCCTCGGACTTGAGCGTCACCGTGATCCCGACCCGCTTCAGCCCCTGCTGAATGGCCTGCGCCTGCAGCACCTTCTGCGGGTCGCTCTCGGTCAGCAAGGTCAGCGAGAGCTTGGGGTTGCCGGCCTCGGCGAGCAGTTGCTTGGCCTTGTCCACGTCCCCGTCCGGACCGGCCGGGTACAGGTCGTAGGTCTGGCGCCCGGCGATGCCCGGGGTGATCAGGGTGGTGGCCGGGTCGCCGCCGATCGATCCGCCCACCGCGATCTGGAAGGCCTTCTTGTCGACCGCGTACTCGATGGCCTGCCGCACCTTGAGATCGTCCAGCGGCGCGTGCTCGACGTTGATCGCGAGGTAGGCCAGCGCTCCGGCCTGCGAGGTCACCAATCGCGACTTGGCGCCCGGGTTCTGTGCGATCTGGGCGAGCTGGGCCGGCGGGACGAAGGTGGCCTGGAAGGCGTTCTTGTCGTCGCCGCTGTCGGCGATCAGCCGCTGGGCCGAGACGGTGTCGTCCTGGCCCAGCTTGAAGGTGATCTGGTCCGGTCCGGCGGTCCGGACCGTGTCGGTGGCCTGACTCCAGCCCGGGTTGCGGGTCATCACCAGCGACGAGCCCTCCTTGTAGGAGGCCACCTGGTACGGGCCCGACGTGACCGGATGCTGGCCGTAGGTCTGCGGATTCGTGTCGGCCGACTTGGGCACCGGGCTGAAGGCCGGCATCGAGACGATCCACGGCCAGTCGCCGTAGGCGGTGTTGAGATGGAAGACGATGGTATTCGGGTCGGGCGTCTCGATCGAGGCCAGATCGCCACCGGTGTAAGGGCCCTGGTACTTCTCCGCGCCCTCCAGAAGCGTCTTGTGGTAGCCGAGACCGCCGGAAAGCTCGGCGGCGAAGGACCTCTCGACGCCGTACTTGATGTCGGCCGAGGTGATCGTGGCCCCGTTGGAGAACTTCAGGCCGCTCTTGAGGTGGTAGGTCCAGGTCTTGCCGCCGTCGCTCGGCGTCCCGGTGTCGGTGGCCAGGTCCGGCACCGCCTTGGCGGTCTTCCCGGGCTCGATGTCCCAGCTGGTCAGCCGCCGGTCGATCAGGCCGAGGGTGGTGATCGCCAGGTTCGAGCTCTTGGCCGGGTCCAGCGTCACCGAGGTCGAGCTGGTCAGGATGGTCAGGTCACCACCCTTGCGGAAGCCGGAGGAGGAACTGTTCGAGGCGGTGGTGCTGGGGTTGGCGTTGCAGGCGGCCAAGGTCACCACGGCGGCAACCGCTACCGCAGCCACGGTCAGGGGGTGGCGAGAACTCATCGGTGATCCATTCCTCATCAGTGGTGCGCGACGCGCGGGTCGAGAAGGCCGTAGACCACGTCCACGGCGAAATTGGCGAGCACGATCAGGAACGCGGAGAAGAGGATGACTCCGGTCAGGAGCGGGAGGTCGTTGCCGCCGACCGCGTCCAGCAGCAGCGATCCCAGGCCCTGCATGCCGAAGACGTGCTCGGTGACGATCGCCCCGCCCAGCAGCTGGCCCAGGTCGGAGCCGAACACCGTGACCACCGGGATCAGTACGTTGCGCAGGGCGTGCCAGCCGACCACCTTGCGCTCGGTCAGCCCCTTGGCCCGGGCCGTGCGGATGTAGTCCTCCTCCAGCACCTCGAGCATCTGCGCGCGGGTCAGCCGGGCGTAGACCGCGGCCGTGAAGAGGGCCAGGACGCACCACGGGAGCACCAGGTGCCAGGCCCACTGCACCGGGTCCTCGGTGAGCGCGACGTACCCGCTGACCGGAACCATGTTGAGGGTGAAGCCGAACAGCAGGATGCCCAGCAGGCCGGTCAGGTAGACCGGGGCCGAGACCCCGGCGACCGCGAGAGCCATGGCCGACCGGTCGATCGCCGTGCCCCGCTTGACCGCGGAGAGCACGCCCAGGCTCACCCCGAGGATCAGCCATAGCACCGCCGCCCCGATGGCGATCGAAAAGGTGATCGGGATGCGGGCCAGGATCATGTGGGTCACCGGCTGGTTCAGCGCGAACGAGTAGCCGAAGCAGGGTGCCGCGCAGTGCACCGCGGCCGGCCCGTGACCGAAGCTGCGGCCATGGAAGATCCCGGCCACGAAGTCGAGGTACTGCTGCCAGAAGGGCTGGTCGAAGCCCATGAACCGGCGGGCCCGGTCCAGCCCTTCCGGGGTGCAGGGCTTGCCGCAGGACAGCTGGGCCGGATCGGAGGGCAGCAGGAAGAAGACGGCGTAGGTCAGCAGGCTGATCACCACCAGCACGGTGACGGTGCTGAGCAGGCGGCCGGCCAGGAACCGGGCGTTCCTCATGAGCGGGCCGCCGATCGCGGGTCGAGCGCGTCCCGCAGCCCGTCGCCGAGGAGGTTGAACGCCAGGGTGATCGCGAACAGCGCCGCCCCCGGGAAGATCAGGAACATCGCGTCGGTCTGCACCCAGCCGATCCCCTCACCGATCGACCGGCCCCAGGACGGCGTCGGGGCGGGGACGCCGACGCCGAGGAAGGACAGCGCGGCTTCGACGCCGATCAGGCCGGGGACCAGGATCGTGCTGTAGACGATGATGGTCGCGCTCAGGTTGGGCAGGACCTGACGGATCAGCACGTGGGCCGGGCGGGCCCCCATCGCGGTCGAGGCCACGACGAAGGTGCGGTGTTTCAGGGCCAGCGTCTGCCCCCGGATCACCCGGGCCACGGTCGGCCAGCCGAAGGCCCCGATCACCAGGATGACCAGCCAGGTCCGGGGGAAGTGGGCGGAGACCACGGCTCCCACCGCGATCATGAAGACCAGGTAGGGGAAGCCGTACAGGACGTCGACCAGGCGGCTGACCACCTGGTCGTACCAGCCGCCGAAGAAGCCCGCGGTGATCCCGACCAGGACGCCGATCAGCACCGCGATGGCCGTGGCGGCCAAGCCGACACTGAGCGAGGTGCGGGCGCCGTAGGTGACGATCGCGAAGAGATCCCGGCCGGTCAAAGGCTCGACGCCGAACCAGTGGGTGCCGCTGATCCCGCCGCCGAAGCCGACCGGCGAGCCCGTGTCGTCCAGCGCGTCCAGGTGGTACGTGTACGGATCCTGGCCCTCGATCGCGGTCAGGACCGGAGCCCCCAGGGCGACCAGCAGGAACCCGGCGACCGCGACTCCACCGGCGGTCGCCCACCGATCCGCGGTCAGGAACCGGGGGTGGCGCATGGCGATGGTCAACTTTCGGTCAGGGAGGTTTTGAACCCTTTCGGGCGACGCCATGACAACACATTCCTATAATGTCGGTCAATAAGGTAGGAATAACCGCTGCTCAGCCCGCCGAAGTGACGCATCGTCAACCACAATTCACGATCAGCACCCTTTCGGCCCCTTCCGCGCGACCCCGGACGCCGTCGGTGACCCCCAAACCGGGCCATTCGCAACCCCGATCGGCCTACCCCACCGCCCAGCCGGGCTGAATCAGTCAGCACCGCGTTCACCGGGGTCCGGGAACGGACGACGCCTCCCCCCAGTGCGGCTGAGAACGTCGGTACCTGGGGGGACTTCGAGATGGGGCGTGTTTCGCGATGGGGTGCGGCCTGGCTCGCGCTCGTCCTGACCGGGCTGGTGGCGCTGGTCGTGGTGGCCGGTCCGGTGCACGCCTCGACGACCCGGTCCTTCGCCATCCGCTACCAGTCCCAGGACAACGGCGACATCCTGCTGCGCGGCAACTCGCTGCTCACCTGCCCGGCGGCCGCGACCGGCTGTACCGCCGCGATCAGCCGCACGGCCACCGGCGGTGATCCGGCCACGCTCGACAACAACTACTACGCAATGCAGTTCGTCGACACCGACTCGGACTCCACGACCACGTCGAGTTCCACGGCCCAGGTCACCCTGCCGACCGGGGCCTCGGTCAAGTTCGCCGGGCTCTACTGGTCGGCCTACACCGGAGGCAGCGGCCGCACCGCGCCCACGGTCGGGCAGAAGAACCAGCTGAAGTTCAAGGCCCCCGGAGACCCCGGCTACCGGACCATCACCGCAGGACCGTCCACCCCGACCAACCCGGTGGACGGCCCGTCCACCGGCGCCCCCTATGTCTCCTTCGCGGATGTCACCAGCATCGTCCAGGGTGCCGGTTCCGGAACCTACGCCGGCGCCGACATCTTCGCGGCCACCGGTAACGACTCGTACGCGGCCTGGTCCCTGGTCCTGGTGATCCGGGACCCCACCGCCCCGCGGCGCGACCTGATCGTCTTCGACGGCTTCGGCACCATCCAGGCCAACCCCAGCACGGACGCGACGCTCGACATCCCGCTGACCGGCCTGTCCACCCCGACCTCGGGAAACGTCAATCTGCGGCTCGGTGCCGTGGTTTTCGAAGGTGACGCCGGCAAGACCGGCGACCAGTTCTCGGTCGTTGCCCCGCCCCCGACCAACACCGTCACGGCGCTGATCGACGGCGAGAACCCGGCCAACGACTCGTTCAACTCCACCAACTCGGACAACGGCGTCGAAGTCACCGGCCGGAACCCGGACGGGAATCAGTTCGGTTACGATGCAGACGTTTTCAACTCCACCATCGCGCTCGGCAACGGCAACACCACCGCGACGCTGCGGATGAACACCGGCGGCGAGACCTACTTCCCGGCCGTTGCGACGTTCGTCTCCGACGCCTACGCACCGCTGCTCAGCGTCGTCCGTAGTTCGGCGCTGACCGATGTGAACGGGGACAGCCGGACCCGGCCCGGGGACCAGATCACCTACACGATCGTGGTCAAGAACAACGGCAACGCCAACTCGGTCGACACCCAGATCGCCGACGCGATCCCGGCCGGAACCAGCTACGTCCCGGGATCACTCGCCATTGACGGGACACCGGTCACCACCGTCGGCGAGGTGACCGGCAGCGCCGTGACCGTCCGACCGGGTACCGGGGCCACCGGGACCACGGGTGGCACCCTGATACCGGGCGCCACCACCACGATCACCTACAAAGTACAAATTAGTGACGCTTACACAGCCGGCGGCACGGTGAGCGGCGGTACCAGCCAGGCCAGCTACGCGGACATGGCGAACCGGACGTTCTCCGGTTCCTCGAACACCACCGCGGCCACCCCGGTCGACCCGGCCCGCGCCGACCTCGCCGTCACCCAGGTGGCCAGCCCGACCGCGATCCAGAAGTCCGGGCCGTACGCCGTCAGCTGGACGGCGACGGTGAAGAACAACGGCCCGGAGAGCGAGACCGCGCCATTTCTGGTCGAGACGCTCCCGGCCGGGTCCGGCTCGATCACGGTTTCCGGTGCGTCCTGCACCAACTCGGGACTCACGTACACCTGCCCGCTCAGCACCCTGACCAACGGGGCATCCACCAGCGTGACGTTCAACGCCACGTTGCCGACCAACGCCCCCGACCCAACCTCGGCCCTGGCCACGGTTTCCGGAGCGGGAACCGATCCGGTCTCCTCGAACAACTCCAACACGACGGGTATTGGGGTCAACACTCCCCCGGCCGCGAGTCCCGACTTCGCCCCGTTGACCTCCCCGGCCACCACGGTCGACGTCGACGTCCTGGCCGACGACACCGATCCCGACGGTGACCCCCTGACCATCTCGACGGTGAACGCCCCGGCCCACGGCACCGCGTCCATCGTCGGCGGAAAGGTGCGTTACACCCTGACCGATCCGACGTTCGTCGGCACCGAGAGCTTCGACTACAAGGTCTGCGACAACCGGGGCGGCTGCTCCACGTCCACGATCAACATCGCGGTGAACGATCACCGCCGGGCCGATCTGAAGATCGTGCAGACCGCTTCGCCATCGGTGGTGCAGCGGGGTGGCAACCTCACCGTGACCTGGACCGCGGTCGTCACCAATCAGGGTCCTCAGGACGACCCCGGTCCGGTCAACCTGGTGCAGACGCTGCCCACCGGGGTCACCGGAGTCACCGTGTCGGGAGCCGGGTGCACCACCCTCAGCTGCTCGCTGGGCTCGATGGTGAGTGGCGCCAGCAAGACCGTGACCTATACGGCGACCCTGCCCGCGGCCGCCGTCGACCCGTCGACCGCGACGGCCGTGGTCACCGGGACCGTCCCGGACCCTGACCCGGACGACAACACCGCCGCCACCCCGGTCGGGGTGAACCGCCCGCCGGCGGCCGCCGCCGACACCCCGGCCCTGACCGCGGACGTCCTCACGGTCGACATCGACCCTACGAAGAACGACACCGACCCGGACGCCGATCCGCTGACCATCACCGCGGTCACGACGCCCGCGCACGGCACCGCCACGATCGTCGGGGGCAAGATCCGTTACACCCTGACCGATCACACGTTCATCGGTAACGACACCTTCAGCTACACGGTGTGCGACGGGCGCGGCGGCTGCACCAACTCGACGGTGAGCATCGCCGTGGCCGACCACGACGTGGCCGACCTGAACGTCACTCAGACGGCCAGCCCGAAGATCCTGCAGCGCGACGGATCCCGGGTAGGCACCTGGACGGTGACGGTGAAGAACGCCGGGCCGGAACCGAACACGGCCCCGGTGCTCACCGAGACCTTCCCGGCCGGCACCACCGCCATCAGTTCATCGTTCGCGGACTGCACCTTCAGCGGCGTCGTGGCGACCTGCGCGCTGGCCGCCCTGGCCGACGGCGACTCCACCCAGATCATCTTCACCGCGACCCTGGCGGCCGACGCCAAGGATCCGGCCGCGGCCAGTGCCACGGTCGCCGGAGGTTCGCCGGACCCGAACACCGCGGACAACGCGGCCGCGGCCGCGGTGGCCCTGAACACGCCCCCGGTGGCCGACGCCGAGGCGGTGGCCCTGCCCTCGACCGCGCTCAAGGTGAGCGTTCCCGTCCTCTTCGGTGACAAGGACGCCGACCAGGACCCGCTCACTCTCAAGAGCGTGGGCAAGCCGAAGCACGGCACCGCGAAGATCGTCGACGGCAAGGTGGTCTACCAGCTGACCGACCTCGACTTCGTCGGGAACGACACGTTCACTTACACGGTCTGCGACGACCGTTCCGGGTGTGACACCGCCCAGGTGACCGTCGCGGTGGCCGAGCACCTGCACGCCCCGGCCGCAGCGGCGGACAAAGCCACGGTGCCGGCCGGGGGCAAGGTGACGGTCGACGTCACCGCCAACGACAAGGACCAGGACGGCGGCCCGCTGACCCTGACCAAGGTCACCGGTGGGGCCGTGAACGGGACCGCCAAGGTGGTCAAGGGGAAGCTGGTCTACACCCCGGACCCGGGCTTCGTCGGCACCGACGACGTGACCTACCAGGTCTGCGACCCGACCGGGCTGTGCGACACCGCCACCGTGACGGTCAAGGTCACCGCCGCGCTGCCGATCGTCCACCCGGACTCGGGAACCGTCCGGCCCGGTGGCACCGCGGTGGTCAATGTGCTGAACAACGACACGTTCCCGGGTGGGCATCCGGCCGCCACGCTGTCGATCGTCAAGCAGCCCTCGACCGGCACCGCGTCCGTCGGCAAGGACGGCACGATCCACTACACGGCGCCGAAATCGGCCCCGTCCGGGACGGTCGTCAGCATCCGGTACCGGGTCTGCGACACGACCGGGGCCTGCGCCGACGGCACCCTGTCGATGAAGATCGCGGGTGAGCCGGTCAGCGGCGGCGCCCTGGCCTTCACCGGAACCCGCTACTTCGTCCCGCTGATGATGTCCGCCATGGTCCTGCTGTTCGCCGGTTTCGTGCTCCACGGCCAGCTGGGCCGGCCCCAGGCGGCCCGATCCCAGGCAGCTCGCGGCCGGCACAAGGCCTGAGCCTGATGAACCGGTTCGTCGCGGCCACGATCGCCAAGGTGGCGATCGTGGCCGGGGTCCTGGTGCTGGTGGCGACCGGCGGTTACCTGCTCTACACCCGGCACGCCGGCGCCGAACGGGCCGCTCACACGGTTGAGACGCTGCAGCAGCAGTGGTCTGCTCCGACGGCCACCGGCGGCTCGACCCAGGCCCCCGACAAGGCCACACCCCCGATCCCCGGCCGGGCGTTCGCGATCATGACCATCCCCCGCTTCGGTTCCTCCTGGCAGATGCCCGTTTTCGAGGGAACCCAGGCGAGTGTCCTGCGCGGCGGGGTCGGCCACTACACCAACACGGCCTTACCGGGCGCAGTCGGCAATTTCGCCGTGGCCGGCCACCGCACCACCTGGGCTCACCCGTTCCGCGAGGTGGAGCGTCTTCAGGTCGGCGACCGCGTGATCGTCCGTACCCAGGAAGCCCAGTACACCTATCGGGTCACCGGTCACGAGGTCGTCCATCCTGACCAGACCGCCGTGCTCGACCCGGTCCCCGGCCACCCGGACGCGCTGCCCGACCAGGCCCAGCTCACCCTGACCACCTGCCACCCGGAGTACTCGGCCTGGCGGCGCTGGGTGGTGCGGGCGGTGCTGGTCCAGACCACCCCGGTCTAGGGCCAGGAGAGCCGGGACTCCCAGGCCATCCCCCGGACGCACTCGAACGCCGTGGCGCGGATCAGGAAGGCGTACGCCTCTTCCGGCGCCTGCCCGTCCGGCAGCGACTCCGCGAACGAGGTGAACGCCTTGGCCAGGGCCATGAACGCCGCCACTTCCAGCTCGCCGTCCAGAAGCGAGACGTTGCCCTGCAGCATCTTCAGCGCCCGCGGGATGTGCTCGACGGCCCCCTGAAGAATCCGGGTGACGAAGGCCTGCTCAATCCCCGGCAGATCCGGGTTCTTCCCCAGCACCTCGGTCAGCGCGGCCGTCACGTGCACCAGGACTTCGCTGCGCTGTTCCTTCACCGGCGGGGGCTCAACCAGCAGCGCCTGGTCGTGCTGCGCCCGGCGCTCGGGATCCTGCAGCGTCGAGTAGGCCAGGCTGACCCGGGCCATCGCCGCCGTCGCCCGTGCCTTCTGCAGCGCGTTGGCCCGCCGGTCCGGATGCAGCACCCGGGCCAGCCGCCGGTACTGCCGACGGATGCCGGTGCGATCGGCTGAGGGCGCCACCCCCAGCACGCTGTAGTAGTTCTCCACAGCCATGACTGCCCGCTAAACGGCGCACCCGCGGGCGGGCGGGTTGGCGGCTCGGGCGGTAGTCACATTCAGTAGTGTCACTCGGCTTGGCCGCCCGCAGACACGGCCGAATGGGGCTATGCGTGACCGCCCGGCACCGGCCCTCATGCGAATGGCGCAGCAGTTGCACCAGTCGAGTGACGGGCCGCCCGGTCACCCCACGTACGGCACCACGATCGCGTCGGTGCCGGCCCGCACGCAGTCCAGGAACCACGCGGCGACGGTCGGCCCGATCCGGTCTTTCCGAACACTACCGATAATGACGGCAAGGCGTTCTATTTCACTCATGCCAAGCAACCAGGGCAGAGATCTCGGCTTCGGTCAGACGCGGGCCGAAATCGGAGCGGAGCAGATCGGCGAACTCGTCATCGGTGAGCTCCCGCTTCTCAATGGGCTCGCCGGGACGCTCGACGCTGTATTCACGTCCGAGCAGTCGCCGGACCGACGTGCTGTCTTTCCGCACGACGACCGGACGACGGACGAACGGGGAGGCCGGTCTGTGCGAGGTGTTGAAGTTCGCCCCGTCCACGTCCACGAAGTGCTGCGGCTCTTCGGTGAAACTCATGATCGCCTTACCCGACTCCTGCAGCCGCCAGGTGTCCGGCCCCCGCACAAGTTCGTATTCCCACACGCCCTGTTGCTGGGGGCCGGCCTCGGCGAACGGGATCGGGGCCAGCAGGCCGGAGCCGAATCCGACATCGGCCAGCCACTGCTCCCCACCCGGCGCGGTCACCCGCAGCACCAGATGCGACCGCGGGCCGATGTGCTCGTCCGGATCGCCGACCCGCGCCAGCAGACGATCCACCTGGAAGCCGATCCGCTCGGCGACGGCGGCGAACAGCGTGCCCTGCTCGTAGCAGTACCCGCCGCGTTCCCGCTCAACCAGTTTGGCCTGCACATGCTCCAGATCGACCTGGACGCCACGGCCCAGAATGACGTCCAGATTCTCAAACGGGATCGTCGCCAGGTGGGCGTGGTGCAGGGCGGTGAGGGTCTTGCCGTCGGCCTCCAGCGGTCCCGTATAGCCGACGCGACGCAAGTAGGCTTCCAGATCCAGGCTTTCGGTATTCCATTGCGTGCTCACGGCGGACGATCCTTCCGGAAGGGTGCTGGAACGCAGGACGAGTTCGGTGGGCAGGACGATCCGTTCACCGGTGAAGGCCGGGTCGAGGAGCACCCGGGCCATCAGGCGGCCCTTTTCCCGAATTGGCTGCCGGATCGTGGTGAGACCGGCTCCCGCGGCCGCCGGGACGTCGTCGAATCCGGTGACCGAGGTCTGAGATCCCTTTTCCCGAACGAGATTGAGGATGCCGAGGGCCAGGACGTCGCTGTCGGCAGCGATCGCGGTGGGTGGGCTGGGCAGACCCAGCAGCGCGGCCGCGGCCACGCGTCCGGAATCCGGCCCATCACTGCCGCCACTCACCACCTGAACGCGGGCCTCCGGCCCGAGACCCTCCCGGATCCCGGCCAGCCGCAGCCGCGAGTAGAGGGTTTCCGGGGTGCCAATGGACGCCCCGGGCGGCTTTTCGGAGTAAACCACCACAGCTACGTCCCGATGCCCGAGATTGGCCAGATGACGGCCCAGTTCGCGGCCGGCGGCCCGGTCGTCGATCGCGACGTACGGTCCTTCCGCCGTTATCGACTCCCTGATCACCGGAATCCGCCGATCCCGTAGCGCTCGCACCGCCGGGTGCTCGTCGCTCAACCCGTCCGCGACAAAGGCTCCGTCGATGACCGCCCGGTGGACCGCGTCCAAGGACTGCCGCACCGCATCGCCGTCCTCGAGAGCCTGATCAAGAGTGTGATCGAGGGTCTGATAGAGGGGAACGTCGAAAGGGATCAGGACCACGCTGGTGCGGCTCTGCTCGGCGACCTCGGCCAGACCACCCAGCAGATCCCGGAGGTACGGATCGCTGAACGCCGCCGAGAGCTCGACCGCGAAGAGAACCCCGATCGCCCCCGCCCGCCCCGTGCGTAAGGACCGAGCCGCAGCGTTGGGACCGGGGTACCCCAGCTGCCCGGCGATCTTCAGGATGTGGGCGCGGGCCTGGGCGGACAGCCGGTCCGGACGGCTGAAGGCGTACGAGACCTGGGCCGTGGACACCCCCGCCGCCTCCGCGACGGACTTCAGCGTGGGTCGTGACGCCACCGCCCACCTCCCGTGTTAATCGATTAACACCACCATCACCCAGATCGGCCCGCTCGTCAAGGCCGCCGGACTTCTTCATCGCGATCGCCAATATCAGGGTGATTCCACAATCCGGCCCCGGAGAGCGACCAGATCGGCCGCAGGCCGATCAAGCTCGATGCCATGACCACCGACCGACCGCCCCTGATCGCCATCGAGGAGCACTGGATGCTCCCCGAACTCACCGCTGCCCTGAAGGCACAGCCCGACCCGGACGAGAGCCTGGCCTTCAACGAGCTCCACGACCACCAGCAGCTCCTCGAGGACCTGGGCCAGGGCCGCCTCGCCCGGATGGACGCCCAGGGCATCGACCTGTCCGTCATCGCCCTGACCCCACCCGGCACCCAACCCCTGGACCCCGAGACCGCCCTCCACCTGAGCCGACTCGCTAACGACACCGCCGCCACGGCCGTCCACCATTGGCCGACCCGATTCCGCGCCCTCTCGACCCTCCCGCTCTCCGCTCCCAAAGAGGTTGCGGCCGAGCTGGAACGGGCCGCCGGGTTGGGACACGTGGGCACCATGGTCTACGGACGCTCGGGGGATGTCTTCCTCGACGATCCGGTCTACGACGACTTCTTCAGCGCCGCCGAAAGTCTCGGTCAGCCGATCTTCCTGCACCCGCAGATCCCCTCCGCCGCGGTCCGCGACGCGTCCTACCGCGGATTCGACCCGCTGACCGGCCTGGGCCTGGCCACGTTCGGCTGGGGATGGCACCTGGACGCCGCCACCGCCGCGCTGCGACTGATCCTGCGCGGAACCTTCGACCGGCACCCCGATCTTCAGGTGATCCTCGGCCACTGGGGCGAGATGCTGCTCTTCTGGCTCGACCGCGCCGACAGCCTGGCGCGCATCGCCGGCCTGAAGCGCCCGGTCTCGGACTATATCCGCGAGAACTTCTTCATCACCTCATCGGGCATGCTCAACCCGGCCCTGCTCCAGCACGCCCTCGCCGTGACCACCCCGGACCGGCTGATCTTCTCCACCGACTACCCGTTCCAGCAGCCCACCGCCGACGAGATCAGCTCCTTCCTGGACCATTTCAGCACCGGCGCAGACCGGTCGGCCTTCTCGTCCGGCACTGCGGCGAAACTCTTCGGGATCGACGTCGGGCCGATCAGCACCCCTTGACCCGAAATGAGTTGCCCGCTCCCCCTGCTTTGAGCCATCGTGGCGCAGCAGCGGGAAAGCAGGGCAGGCATGGACGCGATCGAGAACGCGATCCGGGGGCTCGGGGTCGATCTGACGTCCGAGAGTCGCCCAGAACTGGCCGACCTGCGTGGTTGCCCGCAGTCCAAGGCGTTTCACGCCGAGGGGGACGTGGCCGTGCACTCGCCCCGGGAATGGACCGAGATGCTGGGCCTGACCACCGTCCCGGTGCTCTACCACGGCCCCTTTCCCGAAGATCCGGTAGGTATCTGGGGATCCGACCCGGACAGTGAGGGTTTCGTCGTCCGTACAGCGCGATCGTTCAACCGCTCAGAATTTGGGACGCACGTGGCGAAGTGGGTACGGGCCGGGCACGTCACGACGGGTCAGCACTGGATGACCGCTCCGGTGGTCCCGAATCGGCTTAAGTTCCCGGTGGAGCGGCCGACAGGGGAACCGGATCCCCTTGTCGGCTTTTCGAGGAGGCCGTCGCCTGGCATTGATTGAGGTGAGCGTGTGCGGGCGACCATGGACCGCCGCCATGCCGCGCTGGCGCTCGTCCTTCTGCTGGTCTGCTTCGCCTGCGCGACCGTGCTGCCCTCGGTGTCGGCCGCCTTCACCGGCTCGACCTCGAACCCGAGCAGCTTCGCCTCGACCTCCTGGCCGGCCACCCTCTGGATCGGCGACGGCTCCTCCGGACAGGGCGGCGTCCTCGACCTGCCCTCCCGCTGGACCCCGCACGCGGCGACCGTGGCCAACGGTCAGACCTTCACCAGCGTGGACGGGATGGGGGGCCGGTTCTGCGGGATCGCCGCCGACAGCTCGGTGTGGTGCTGGGGCGACAATTCCAACACCCAGCTGAGCACCGGATCGGCCAACCCTCAACCGGTCCCGGCGGCCGTCCAGAGCCTCCCGACGGGCAGCACCTGGTCGCAGATCGCGGTCTCGTCCACGACCCAGTGCGCCATCCGGTCCGACCCCGGGCACGTCGGCGAGTTGTGGTGCTGGGGTGCGGGCGTTTACGGCCAATTGGGGACGGGTGGCTCGCCCAGTCTGTCGGCTCCGGTACGGGTCGGGTCGGGTTCCTGGGGCTCGGTCGCGGCCAGCAACAAGACCTTCTGCGCGATCAGCTCGGTGGCCCAGCTGTTCTGCTGGGGTGGGGACGATGCCGGGCAGGCCGGGATCGGGTCGACGACCACCACGGTCTCCTCCCCGACCGCGGTCAGCGGGACCAGCGCGACCTGGTCCAGCGTCGCCGGGGGCACGGAACATCTGTGCGGCATCCGCACGGACGGCACGGCCTGGTGCTGGGGCAACGGCGCCTCGGGACGGCTGGGCAACGGGGCCACCAGCAACAGCAACGTCCCCGTAGCCGTGGGTGGCAGTCCTACCGGTACGGCCTGGAGCACCCTCGCCCCTCTGGGAGAGGCCTCGTGCGGACTGCGCAACGACCACACCATCTGGTGCTGGGGCAGCGACTACTACGGCGAGTTGGGCGACGGAACCTCGTCCTCGAGCCACAACACGAGCACTCCGGTGCGCAGCGGCAGCTCGTCCTCCTGGAACTCCCTGGGCGCCGGGGGTCAGGGAGCCTGTGCGGTGGACAGCAGCTCGAAGCTCTATTGCTGGGGCGGCAACTCGATCGGGCAGGTCGGGGTGGGCTCACGTACCGGCTCGGTTACGCCCCCGGCCCTGGTGACGGGAACCTGGTCCGCGGTGGCGGTGTCGATCGACAGCGCCTGCGCCCTGACCGGGACCGGGCAGGTGTGGTGCTGGGGCAACAACGGCACCGGCCAGCTCGGCTGGGGCACGGCCGGCAACGGCACCACCCTGCCGGTCCTGCTGAACGCCCCGCAGCGCGTCCTCACCCTCGGCGCCGGATCGTCGCACTCCTGCGCCGTCGCCTACGGCACGCAAGCCCTGTACTGCTGGGGCGAGAACGGCTCCGGCCAGCTCGGGGTCGGAGACAGCACGATCCGCTCGTTCGCGACCCAGGTCGGGACGGCGACCGACTGGTTCGCGGTCTCGGGCGGGGGACGGCACACCTGCGGCATCCGCGCGGTGACGCCGGGGGCCGGGACGCTGTGGTGCTGGGGCGACAACTATGCCGGGGCGATCGGGCAGTCCAGCAGCTCCACCGTGCCCAAGCAGGTCGGTACCGCGTCCGATTGGACGGCGGTGACCACCGGCGACTCCAGCAGTTGCGGCCTGCGCAACGGCGGGCAGCTGTGGTGCTTCGGCTACAACAACGTGGGCCAGCTCGGCCTCGGTGACACCACGGCCCGCGCGGCCCCGGTTCAGGTGGGCTCGGCCACCTGGATCGGCGTCAGCCTGGGCACCAGTCACGCCTGCGGCATCCAGACCGGAGGCGTCCTTTACTGCTGGGGCAGCGCCGCCAACGGCCGGCTCGGCAACGGCAGCACCACCGCCTCCTCCACCTCACCGGTCGCGGTCAGCACCGGGTCCGGCCGCCCCTCCACCTGGAGCCAGGTGGACGCGGGCAACAGCCACACCTGCGCGATTGCCGCCGACAGCACGGCGTGGTGCTGGGGCGCCGGAGGCAACGGCGCCCTGGGTACCGGCAGCTCGGCCGACTCCACGGTGCCCGCCCCGGTCAGCACCAGCACCGGGGCCTCGACCTGGACCACCGTCGTGGCCGCCTTCAGCTTCACCTGCGGCATCGCCACCGACCAGCATGCCTGGTGCTGGGGCAGCAACGGCAACGGACAGCTCGGCATCGCCGGCGGTGACCGCACAACCCCGGGCCAGCTGCCGGTCCACGCGGTGACCGCCGTCCAGGGCGGCTTCCTGCACACCCTCCTGGCCGGGAACCCCGGCCTGTCCTAGCGCTAGAAGACTCTCCTAGCGTTAGAAGACCAGGTCCGAGTCGGCGTCCGACTCCGAGGTGTCGACCACGAGCGGATCGATCTCCAGGGGTTCGGCGACCACCGGAGCGGCCTCCCGCAGCGCGTCGGTCAGCAACGCGACCAGCGCCTCCAGCTGCACGTCGCCGGACTCCTCGTCGGTGACCTCGGCGCCGTCCAGGGCCCGGGCGGCCAGCCCGGCCTTGCTGTCGATCAGCGCGGCGATCCGGGCGTCGATGGTCTGCGCCGCGATCACCCGCCAGGCGGTCACCGGCTCGGTCTGGCCGATCCGGTGGCTGCGGTCGATCGCCTGGGTCTGCTCGGCATCGGTCCAGGACAGCTCGGCCAGCACGATGTTGGAGGCCACCTGGAGGTTCAGTCCGACCCCGGCCGCGGTCAGCGAGCAGACCGCGACGGCGACCTCGGGATCGTTCACGAAGGCGTCGATGTTGCGCTGGCGCACCGACGGGGTCTGGTCGCCCCGGATCGAGGAGAAGCCCACCCCCTGGCGGGTCAGCAGCGCCTCCGCGGCATCCATCACGTCGACGTGCTTGGCGAAGAAGACCACCTTGCCGGCGCTGCGGGCCAGCTGGGCCGCGTAGTCGGCGGCCAGATCGGCCTTGGCCTGGCCGATCCGGCGCATCATGCTGAACACGTTCTCGCCGGTCTTGGCGGCCGAGTCCTTGAGCTCGGAGCGGGCCACCCGGCGCACCAGATCGTGGTCGATGCCGTCGGAACCAGGGACGCTGGTGGTCACCGAGCGGGAGGCCAGCGCGGTTTCGTACTGGGTCACCATGCGCTGGGCGAGATCCCGCTCCGCCGCCCGGACCGAGCGGCCGGCGGCGCCTTCCAGTTCGACCGGGAGGTCGGCGATCCGGCGGGCCGGGATGTCGGCGGCCACGTCGATCTTTCGGCGCCGGACGATGCCCCGGTCGATCACGCTCTGCCGGGCGGCGGAGTAGAAGCCGAAGTCGGCCGGGCTCAGGCCGGTCTGCTCCAGCGACTCCATCAGCCGGCCGAGCGGCTTCTTGTCGTCGATCCAGCCGAGGAACTGCCAGATCGCCCGGAAGTCGTCGATGTCGTTGATCAGCGGGGTGCCGGTCAGGGCCATCAGCAGCGGCTGGGCGGTGCGCGCCCGCAGCCGCTCGGACAGGTGCAGCACGTTCTGCGAGCGCTGCGACGTCTTGTTCTTGATGAAGTGCGCCTCGTCGACCACCATGCCGCGGAAGCCGAACTCGCCCAGCCAGCCGACGTGCCGGTCGAGCACCTCGTAGTTGACGATGACGATGTCGGCGAAGCCGTTGATCGCGTTGCCGTCGCCGTGGATCACGGTGGCCGAGCGGTTCGGCGTCCACCGGGCGGCCTCGCGGGCCCAGTTGGTCTTGACCACGTTCGGCACGACCACCAGCAGCGGGAAGGCGCCGGCGGCCTCGGCCGCGAGCAGCGCCTGGGCGGTCTTGCCCAGGCCGGGCTCGTCGGCCAGCAGGAACGTGCGGTGCCCGGCGGCGGCCGCGGCGACCAGCTGGCGCTGGTGCAGCATCAGCTCGGAACCCATCGGGATGAGCCGGCCGGGGGCGTTCGGGTCGGGCAGCGTCATACAGGCCGGGACCCCGTCGCCGGCCCGCTCGAACGAGCTGAACAGCGGGCCCAGCAGTTCCCAGCCGGCCAGCCGGTGGGCCGGGGTGGTGACCGGCTGCGCCGCCGAGAAGTCGGGGGCCAGGAACGGGTTGGCCAGCTGCCGGGAGACCACCGAGCGCGGCACGACCTTGTTGACCGGGGCGGCCGGGGCCGAGGGAGCGGCCGCCGCGCGGGGCGGGGCGATCTCCTCCGGGCCGGGCTCGAGGCCGGCCTCCTTCTGCATCTCCCGCTTCAGCGCGCGGGCCGAGTCCGACGGCGGGGCGTCCTCCGACAGCAGCGCGAGCAGCCCGGCGTCCTGCACGGCGATCCGGGCCAGCGTGGTGGCCAGCCCGTCCAGCCGCTTGAGCTGCTCCGAGGGCCGGGCCCCGGGTTTGTCCGGCCGGTCCTTGTCCGAACCGGCCCGCAGCCGGGCGCGTTCCTCCCGCAGCAGGGCCGCGACCGCCTGGAACTTCGTCCGCACGGCGGGCGTCACCCGGCCGCGCTGGGCGGCCGTCTCGATCTCCCGCATGGCGGCGGCGAGTACCGTCAGCAGATCACCGGCCGGTCGGGGCCGTCGCTGATTCCGCGCGACCGGACGGCGACGCCCGGTCCCACGCTGGCCTGGTTGGGCCACAAACCCTCCTCCACAGGTGCTCAGCCGAATGCTGAAGCACCGTTGCTCCGGCGGCGTACCGCCCTGGACGCGGCCGGTCGCCGATCGGGCCGGCGATGCGACGCGCATCCCCGCCCGAGCCCGGATCGCTTCTCACGCGAACCTGAAGGCACCGGCGTCCGGGGCGCCGAGGCCACGACCGGTTTCCGGTCTCGTGGTCTCATTCCCCGTCCATTCCTAACGTATATGACGGCGTGCCATTCCCGCGCCTCCCCCCACCCGGTTGCTCACGTGTCCTCTGCGTCCGCTCTCGTACCGGCTGGTTGCCGTCCGGCCGGTTCGTCGGAAAAGATGACCCGGTGGCGCCGGAGCGGGCAGCGCACGGCCCGCTGATGTTCGGCCGCGAGCACGAGCAGCACCAGGTCAGAGGCCTGGTGGAGCGCCTTCCGAACGGGGGCGCGCTGCTGCTGCGGGGGGCCGCCGGGCTGGGTAAATCCACACTCCTGGCCGAAGCGGCCCGGCTCGCCGCCCAGCGCGGGGTGCAGGTGCTGCGGGCGACCGGGGTGGAGTCCGAGACCCACGTGGCCTTCGCCGGCCTGGAACAGCTGCTGCGCCCGCTACGGGACCGGGCCGGAAAGCTGCCGGCCCCCCAGCAGGCCGCCCTCGCCGCCGCCCTGGGACAGCTCGACCAGCTCGACTCCGACGTCCCCGACGTGTTCCTGATCGCGCTGGCCACGCTGAACCTGGTGGCCGACGCCGCCGCTCAGGTCCCGGTCCTGATCCTGCTCGAGGACGGCCACTGGCTCGACCGCGCCACCGCAGAAGTAATGACCTTCATCGCCCGGCGGCTGGAGTTCGAGCCGATCGCGCTGATCATCGCCCGCCGCACCGGCTACCCCACCGAGATCGAGGAGACCTCGATACCGAGCGTCGACCTCTCGCCCCTCCCGCACGCCGCGGCGGTCGCCCTGCTCGAGGACCGCTTCCCCGACCTGCCCACCGCCGCTCGCCGACGGGTGCTGGAGGAGGCCGCCGGTAATCCGCTCGCCCTGATCGAGCTGCCGGCCGGTCTGGCCGAGGACGCGGCGGCGACCGCCCGGTGGCTCCCGCTGTCCGAGCGCCTGATGGGAGCCTTCGGGGCCCGGACGGTCGGACTGCCCGAGGCCACCCTGACCCTGCTGCTGATCGCCGCGGTGGACGACGGCGACGCGGTCTCGGAGATCCTGGCCACCGGGACCCGGGCCGCCGGGCGGCCGCTCACGGTGGACGACTTCTCCCCCGCCGTCGCAGCCGGGCTCGTCCAGGTCGACGAGGAACGGCTGATCTTCCGGCATCCGCTGGTCCGCTCCGCGGTTCTGCAACGCGCCACGGCCGGACACCGCCAGCGCGCCCACGCGGCCCTGGCGCAGGTGGTCGACGGGGAGATCGAGCGCCGGGCCTGGCACCGGGGCGCCTCGGTGGTCGGCCCGGACGACGAGATCGCCGCCGACCTGGACACCGCCGGGCAGCGGGCCCGGCGCCGGGGCGGTGCCGAGACGGCGATCGCCGCCTTCGAACGGTCCGCGCAGCTCAGCGCCGATGCCGCGCAGCGCGCCGATCGTCTTTTGCGGGCCGCCGACCTGGCAGTGGAGGTCGGGCGGCGGGACTCGGTGCTGCGGCTGCTCGGGCAGGTGGAGGCGCTCGACCTCAGCCCGGGCCAGCAGGCACTGGCCGTCTGCATCCGCGACTTCCTCGACGACGGCCTGCGCTACACCGCTGCCACGGTCGTGCGGCAGGCCGAACTGGCCGAGCGGGTCGCGGCGGACGGAGACCGCGACCTGGCTCTGAAAGTGCTGTGGAACGCGGCCATCCGCAGCTACTACGCGGGCATCGACAGCGCCGCCCGCCGCCGGCTGGTGGCAGCGGCCGAGCGGGCCGGGTGCGAGGCCACCGACCCGGAACTCCTGGCCATCCTCGGCTTCGCCGACCCGATCGGGAGCGGCGCCACGCTGTACGCCCGGCTGCCCCCGGCGATGGCCCGGGCCGCCTCCGAGCCCAACGCCGCGCGCCGGGTGGGCGACGCCGCCCTGGTGATCGGCGCGTTCGAGGAAGGCCTGGCGATGCAGACGATCGCGGTGGCCGGGCTGCGGGCCCAGGGCCGGCTGGCGTTCCTCGCCCGGGCGCTCAGCGTGCAGGCCGGGTGTGCCCTCAACCTGATGAACCTGGCCGTGGCCATCCCGACCGCGCAGGAGGCCGTGCGGCTTTCCCGGGAGACCTCGCAGCCCAGCATCCGGCTGCTGGCCCGGGCCCGGGAGTCGGTGATCGCCGCGCTGCTCGGCGAGCACGACACCGCGGAGCAGATCGCCCTCGAGGTGGACCGGGAGGCCCTGCCGGCCCGGCTGCGCCCGGTCCTCGTCCTGACCCAGCAGTCCCGCGGCCTCTCCGCCCTCGGGAACGGCCGCTACTCGGATGCTTTCGAGCACTTCCGGCGGATCTACGATCCGGCCGACCCGGTCTCCCACATCGGGCACCGGGCGTCCGTCATCGGTGATCTGGTCGAGGCCGCCCTGCGCAGCGGGCGCCGGGACGAGGTGCGGGAGATCCTGGAGGAGATGGAGGCGGAAGGACTTCGGACGCCGTCGCCGGCCCTGCACGTCAATCTCCGCCAGGCCCGCGCGCTGATGTCCGACGACGGCGACGCCTTCCGCTCCGCGCTGCGCGCCGACCTGGCCGGCTGGCCCTTCGCCCGGGCGCGGCTCCAGCTCGCCTACGGGGAATGGCTGCGCCGGCACCGCCGGGCCGCCGAGGCCCGGGGGCATCTTCGCGCCGCCCGTGAGGCCTTCGACGCGCTGGGGGTGGCCGACTGGAGCGAGCGCGCCCGCACCGAGCTACGGGCCTCCGGCGAGACCAGCCGGCAACGCGTGCCCCAGGCCCGGGAGCTGCTCACCCCGCAGGAACTGCAGATCGCCCAGATGGCCGCCGAGGGGCTGACCAACCGCGAGATCGGCCAGAAGCTCTACCTCTCACACCGCACGATCAGCACCCACCTGCACCGGATCTTCCCCAAGCTCGGGATCACCTCCCGCAGCAGCCTGGCCTCCGCCCTGTCCTCGAACTGAAGATCAACACCGTCATCTGACGTACGCGAGGGGCCCACCGGCGTCCTTAGTCTCGAACCATGACACCCCCCTCAGGCAGCCCGATCCGGGGTCGGCGGGAGGAACGCAAGCTTCTGCACTCGCAGGTCGACCTGGTCCGCGACGGGTTCAGCACCGCGCTGGTGCTGGTCGGCGAGGCCGGGATCGGCAAGACCCGCCTGCTCGACCACGTGGCCGAGCAGGCCGACGGCGTGCAGGTCACCCGGGTGGCCGGCGCGGAGGCCGAGACGCACCTGGCCTTCGCCGCCCTGCACCGCCTGCTGGGGCCGTTCCTGGGTCGCCGGGACCGGCTCCCGGCGCCTCAGCGGACCGCCCTCGACACGGCCTTCGGCCTGGTCGGCGGGCCCCCGCCGGACATCTTCCTGATCGGCCTGGCGGCCCTGACGATCCTCGGCGAGGCGGCCGGCGAGCAGCCCGTGCTCGTCCTGGTCGACGACGCGCACTGGCTGGACCGGGAGTCCCGGGCGGCGATCGCCTTCCTCGGCCGGCGCCTGGACGCGGATGCCATCGGGCTGTTCATCGGCACCCGCGACGATCCGGGCGCGCTCGCCAGTCTGCAGGGGCTGGAGACCCTGACGCTGGCCGGGCTGGCCGACGAGGACGCCCGGGAACTGATCAGCTCCGGCGCCCGCGGTCGCCTCGACGCCCGGGTGGCCCGCCGGATCCTGGACGCCGGGGGTGGTAATCCGCTGGCGTTGCTGGAGATGACCGGCGCGTTGTCGGACGAGCAGCGGGCCGGCGGCTCGGTGGTGCCGGAGCCCCTGCCGATCGGACCGCGGCTGGAGAGCTACTTCACCGGCCAGATCCTTCAGATGCCCCGGCCGACGCGCACTTTGCTGCTCCTGGTCGCCATCGCCCCCGCCGACGACCAGGCCGTGTTGTGGCGCGCGGCCGAACGGCTGGGCGTCGATCCGTTGGCCCTCGACGCTGCCGCCGGAGTGCTCCGGCCCGGACGGCGGCCCGAGATCCGGCATCCGCTGATCCGTTCCGCAGTCTACGGATCGGCCTCGGCGGCCGAGCGACGGGCCGTTCACGCCGCCCTGGGCGAGGCCGTCGACGGGGAGCGCAACCCGGACGGACGGGCCTGGCACCGGGCCGAATCCGTGCTCGGGCTGGACGATTCCGTGGCCGAGGAGCTGGAGCAGGCCTCCGACCGGGCCCGCGGCCGCGGCGGTTACGCCGCTCAGGCGGCCTTCCTGGCCCGGGCGGCGGACCTGACCGCGGATCCCGAGCGCCGGGCCGAGCGCCTGCTGGCCGCGGCCCGTCCGTACCTGTTCATCGGCGACTCCGCCTCGGCCGCGGACCAGCTCGACCAGGTGGCACCCGACCTGGCCCGAAGGGATCTCCAGGCCGAGCGTCAGCGTCTCCAGGCCACCGTCTCCTGGTACGCCGGTGGCCGGGTGGCGGTGGCCCCCCGCATCCTGCTGGATGCCCTGAACACGTTCGGGCCCCTGGACATCCGCCTGACCCGGGACATGCTCAGTGAGGCGCTGGCGGCCGGGATCATGGCCGGACGGCACACCCAGGACGTCACCCTTCTGGAGATCGCCACCACCGCCCGCCAGGCGCCCCCACCGCCGGACCGCACCCTGCCCGACGCCCTCCTGGACGCCTACGCGGCCCGGATCGCCGGGGACTTCACCCAGTCGGTACCGCTGCTGCGCGCCGCGGTCGAGGCCCAGCTCACCGGTGACCTGAGCAACCGTTCGAGGATCCTGGCGGTGGGGTCCGGGGTGGCCTTCGACCTCTGGGACGACGAGGGGTTCGGGGCCGTGGCCGCCCGGGCCGACGCCTTCAACCGCGGCCAGGGGGCGCTGCACGAGCTGCACTCGGTGCTCTACGCGGTGGCGGCCTGGAAGATGATCAACGGCCGCTTCTCGGAGGCCGAGGCCGCGCACGACGAGGGCTCGGAGATCGCCGCCGCCGTGGGACTGCCCCCGATCGGGGTCGAGCACCGCATCGCCCTGCTGGCCTGGCAGGGGCGGGAGGAGGAGACCCGCGCGGGCTTTGAGTACACCCGGCAGATCTGGGTCGAGCAGCTGGGTTACGCGGTGGTGGAGAACCATGCGCTGAACGCGATGCTGATCCTTGAGCTCAGCCTGGGCCGCTACCGCGATGCGCTCCCCCACGCGCACCAGGCCTTCGCCGCGGACATGCCCGGCGAAGGGAACATCATGCTCGCCGACATCCTGGAAGCCGCGGTCCGGGGCGGCGATCCGGACCTGGCCGAAGCCGCCGGGGCCCGCCTGTCGGAACGGGCCGGGGCCTGCGGCACACCCTGGGGCCTCGGTCTCCGGGCCCGTGGTCAGGCCCTGCTCACCGACGACGCCGAACCGCTCTTCCAGGAGTCGCTCGACCTCCTGCGCCGCACGTCGGTCCGCACCGACCTGGCCCGCAGCCACCTGCTCTACGGCGAGTGGCTGCGCCGGGCCGGGCGCCGCACGGACGCCCGCGCCCAGTTGCGCACCGCCCACGAGATGTTCACGACCATGGGCGCGGCCGGGTTCGCCGAACGGGCCCGCACCGAACTGCAGGCCACCGGCGAGTCCGTGCGCCGGCGGGCCACGCCCTCGGACGCGAACCTCACCCCGCGCGAGTTCCAGGTGGCCGGCCTGGTCAGCGCCGGAGCCACGAACACCGAGGTCGCCACCCAGCTGTTCGTGACCGCGTCCACCGTCGAGTTCCACCTCAACAAGATCTTCCGCAAGCTCGGGATCACCTCCCGGCGCCAGCTGGCCCAGGTGATGAACCCGCCCGGGCGCTGACGACTGGGGTGTTTCCTGGGCGCGAACGCCGCCCCCGCTCTGGTGCGCTGAGGACATGACAGACCTACCCACCCGACCTCCCGTCCTTTTCATCCACGGCCTGTGGCTGCACGCCTCGTCCTGGGCCCCCTGGGCCGAGGCGTTCCAGGCGGCCGGCTACCAGACCTCCGCCCCCGGCTGGCCCGGCGACCCGGACACCGTGGAGGAGGCCCGGGCGAATCCGGAGAGCATCGCCGACCACGGCATCGACGACGTGGTGGCGCACTACGCCGGGATCATCGCCGGCCTGGACACCAAGCCGATCCTGGTCGGGCACTCCTTCGGCGGGATGATCGCGCAGAAGCTGCTCGGGCAGGACCGGGCCGCCGCCGCCGTGGCGATCGACGCCGCCCAGATCAAGGGCGTGCTGCCGCTGCCGCTCTCGGCCCTGCGGGCCACCCTGCCGGTGTTCAAGAACCCGACGAACAAGCACAAGGCGGTTTCGCTGACCGCCGAGCAGTTCCGCTTCGCCTTCGGCAACGCCATCCCCGAGGAGGAGTCGCAGGCGCTCTACGACGCCTGGACGATCCCGGCCCCGGGCAAGCCGCTGTTCGAGGCCGCGGCGGCCAACTTCAACCCGCACTCGCCGGCCGCGGTCGACACCGCCAACGAACTGCGCGGGCCGCTGCTGCTGATCATGGGCGGCAAGGACCACACCGTCCCGGAGGCGGTCACCAAGGCCACGCTGAAGCAGTACCGGCACTCCGACGCGGTCACCGAGATCCTCGAGTTCCCGGACCGGGCGCACTCACTGACCATCGACCACGGCTGGCGTGAGGTCGCCGACGCCGCCCTGGCCTGGCTGGGGAAGCAGGGGCTGTGAACCTCAATCTCTACGGCAAGACCGCCGTGGTGACCGGCGCCAGCAAGGGCATCGGCCTGGCCGTGGCCAAGGCCCTGGTCGGCGAGGGCGTCAACGTGGTGACCGGCTCCCGGAAGATCAGCCCGGAGCTGGCCGAACTGGCCGCCTCGGCCGCCGTCCACCCGGTCGAGGTGGACCTGGTCGAGCCGGACGGGCCGGCCCGGCTGATCGAGGCCGCGGTCACGGCCTTCGCCGGGCTGGACATCCTGGTCAACAACGTCGGCGCGGTCCGGCCCCGCACCGGCGGGTTCCTCGCGGTTACCGACGAGGAGTGGACCACCTCGCTCACCGTCAACCTGCTCAGCGCCGTGCGCACCACCCGCGCCGCCCTCCCGCACCTGCTCGGGCGCGGCGCCGGCAGCATCATCACGATCAGCTCGGTCAACGCCCACCTGCCCGACCCCCTGGTGATCGACTACAGCGCGGCCAAGAGCGCGCTGTCGAACTTCTCCAAGTCGATCTCCAAGGAGTTCGGGGCACAGGGCATCCGGGTCAACGCGATCAGCCCGGGCCCGGTCAGCACCGACCTCTGGCTCGGGACCGAGGGCATGGCCGCGACCCTCAGCCGCACCGGCGACCGCCCGGCCGAGGAGATCGCCGCCGAGGTCGCGTCCGGCTCGGTGACCAACCGGTTCACCCGCCCGGACGAGATCGCCGCCCTGGTGCTGCTTCTGGCCAGCGACCGGGCCGGCAACGTGACCGGGGCCGACCTCACCATCGACGGCGGCCTGACCACCACCATCTGAGGAGAACCGCGACGACCGGCTGTGGGGACGTCAGACCGCTCCCCACAGCCGGACGTACTCGGCACCGGCCTTCGGGTTGCTCACGAAGTCGCTGCGCAGGTACTCGTCCCGATCGTGGAAGTAGGTGTCCAGCAGTACTTTTCCACCGCGGTCGACGTGGAACCGCAGGAACTTGTGCATCTCGGTGATGTACCGCGGGTTGTCGCCGCCCTCGTGGCCCGCCCACTGCGTACCCGAGGCGACGCCCCACTCCGGCAGGCCCAGCGGAACCCCGTGCGCGATGGCGTAGTCCGACCACCACCGCAGCTGGTACGGATCGTTCCAGTGCTTGGTGATCCAGGAATCGGTGTTGTACGCCTCGAAGCAGTCGTAGGCGTCCACCCCCACCCAGTCCATCGCCCCTGGCACCCAGACCCGCTCGGCCCAGTCCAGCCGCATGCCGGTCTGCGAGCCGCCGATGTTCGCGTTCAGGCCGACCAGCGCGCGCTCGCCGAGTTCCTCGTGAAAGATGGCGCTGTACTGGGTGAACCGATCCCGCCACTGGGGCAGGTTGTCCTCGTTGAGGAACCACGGCCAGTTGTCCAGGTTGAACTCCCAGCCCAGCCGGAGGGCGCACACCCGGCCGTCCGCGTTCAGCGCCTGGGCCATCTGCCGCAGCGGCTCGGACAGGTCGTCGGCCAGCGAACCGCCGTCGTAGGTCATCGGGACGCCGATGCTGATCATCGTGCCGAGGTCCGGCGGCGGCATCCACCACATGTCCGCCAGTCCGGCCGGACCGGCGTCGCGGGTCGGGAAGGCGGAGAAGTGCCCGATCGGCCGCCCCCGCTGCGCCCCGAACGCGCGGGCCTCGTCGATCGAGTGGCCGGTGGTGTGTACCCCCGACGACCAGGTGATCAGGTCCACAGGTTCCTCTTCCGGGGCATCGGGCCGGGTCGGTGGAGTCGGTGGGGTCGGTGTCCCGCGCCGCCCGGTCAGCCAGGCGATCAGGCGGGCCAGCCAGGCCCCGAGCGTCCGCCAGATCATCGTCGGGGAACTCCCTGTCCGTCGTCAGGCTCAGCCGGTCACCTCAGCGAATACTGTCAAACAGGACTATCCGGATCAAGCGTCCGACCTGCTAGATCTGCGTCGCGACCCGGACCAGGTCGGCGACCGCCCGCGAGCGGCTGAGGGCCGGCCAGGCGATCACCGTGCTCACCACCGGCGCGTCCAGCACCGGGACCGCGACGAGATCGCGGCGCAGGTTGACGCAGACCGACTCCGGCACCACCGCCGTCGTGCGCCCCAGCGCGATCAGCTGCAGAAGCTGGGTGAGGCTGGAGATCGGCACCCCGGGCCCCTCCGGGAAGGAACCGTCGGCGTTCGGCCAGCGAGCGGGTGGCAGTTCGGGAAGGGTTGCCACATCGGACAAATGGACGTTTGCCCGCCCGGCCAGGGGGTGCGTGGCCGGCAGCACCGCCACTTGGCCCTCGGTGCCGATCACTTCGGTGTCGAGCCCGGCGACGGAGTCGAACGGCAGATGGATCAGGGTCACGTCGGCCCGGCCCTCGCGCAGCAACTGCTGTTGCTGTTGCGCGTCGCACAGGTGCAGCTCGACCGGGACAGCCCCCGGCTCGCGCGCGTAGGCATCGAGGAGTTTGGTCAGAATCTCCTCGGAAATACCCGCTTTGGTGGCCATCACCAGGCTCGGACGGTCGGCGGCGGCGCGCTGGGTACGTCGCTCGGCCGCGGTCATGGCGCCGAGGATGATCCGTCCTTCGGCGAGCAGCACCGCCCCCGCCTCGGTGAGCGTGACGCTGCGGCTGGTCCGGTTCAGCAGGGTGACGCCGAGCTGCCGCTCCAGCTGGAGAACCGCCCGGGACAGCGGCGGCTGGGCGATCCCGAGCCGCTCGGCCGCCCGGCCGAAGTGCAGTTCCTCGGCCACGGCGACGAAGTACCGTAGCTCGCGCGTCTCCATCGACCCAGGCTAACCCCGATCGATACTCTCCGGGTATCGCAGCCGGACCGGGCGGGTGTTGGTCCCCGGCCCTGGCCGCCGCAGGGTGGAGCCATGAGTGAGAAGACGATCGCGCTGGTCACCGGCGCGAACAAGGGAATCGGGTACGCCATCGCGGCCGGGCTCGGCGCCCTCGGCTGGAGCGTCGGGGTGGGTGCGCGGGACGAGCAGCGCCGGGAGGAAGCCGTCGCGAAACTGGTCGCCGCCGGGTTCGACGCGTTCGGCGTCCCCCTGGACGTGACCGACGACGCGAGCGTGGCCGCCGCCGCGCAGCAACTGAAGGACCGGGCCGGCCGGCTCGACGTCCTGGTCAACAACGCCGGCATCGTCGGCCGCTGGCCCGACGCCCCGACCAGCCTCACGCCCGAGGACGTCCGTACCGTCCTGGAAACCAACGTCATCGGCACGATCCGGGTGACCAACACGCTCCTGCCCCTGTTGCGCCGCTCGGCCCACCCACGCGTCATCAATCAGTCCAGCCACCTCGGTTCCATGACCCAGGACTACGGTGACCCCAGCGGCGCCTACGCTCCCTCGAAGACCTTCCTGAACGCCCTGACCATCCAGTACGCCAGAGAGCTGCAGGGCACCGGCATCCTGATCAACAACGCCTGCCCCGGCTACGTCGCAACCGATTTCAACGAGTTCAACGGAACCCAGACCCCGGAACAGGGAGCAGCCATCGCGATCCGGCTGGCGACGCTGCCCGACGACGGCCCGACCGGACAGGTTTTCGACGACTCCGGCGTCGTCCCGTGGTGATCTGGTCCCCGGACCAGCTGGCGCTCATCGATCCGGCCACCGAGCTGGAGATCGCCGTCCGGCAGGCCGACGGCGGCCTGCACCGCTGGACGCCGATCTGGGTGGTCAGCGTCGAGGGCCAGGTCTACGTACGCACCTGGTACCGGCGGGATTCCGGATGGTACGGACGCGCTCGGCGCTCCCGGCAGGCCCGGGTCCGGGTGCCCGGACTGAAGGCCGACGTCAGCATCGAAGACGTCGGCACCAAAGCACCGGATTCGCTCCGGTCCGGGATCGATGACGCGTACCGGGTCAAGTACGGCAGTCGGGGCGCCGAATCCATGATCACGCCCGCCGCGCAGGCCACTTCGCTCCGTCTGGCTCCGGACCGCTGAGTTCGAGGGCCCGGTCCGCTACCGTCGGAGGATGACCGCACCGCAGTTCACCACGGTCGACATCAAGGCGCCGGCCGAGCACGTCTGGGCGATCCTGCTCGACGTCGAGGGCTGGCCGGAATGGACGCACTCGATGAGCCGGGTGGTCCGCGAGGGCCGGGGCGAGTTCGGCGTCGGCTCCCGGGCCCGGGTCACCCAACCCCGGATCGGCACGGCGACCTGGGAGGTCACCGACCTCGAGCCGGGTCACGAGTACTCCTGGGAATCGCGTCGTCCCGGCATCACCACCTCGGCCCACCACACGGTGACGCCGCACACCGGTGGGTGCAGCGTCCGGCTCGAGGTCCGGCAGCGCGGCCCGCTGGCCTTCCTGGTCGGGCCGCTCACCGCCGGCCTCACCCGCCGGTTCATCCTGGCCGAGGCGCAGGGCCTGAAACAGGTCAGCGAGCGGCACGACGCCTAGGCCCCCCAGCGGACCCGGACCGTGTCGGGTTTCCGGAACACCAGGCCGGCCGGCTCGGTGCTGCGCTCGGCCTCGCGCTCCAGACCGGGCAGCCCGAGCAGGTTCTCAAGGGCGCAGCGGGTCTCGAACCGGGCCAGGTGCAGGCCCACGCAGACGTGTGGCCCCTGGGCGAAGGCCAGCTGGCGGCGCAGGTCCGCGCGGTGCAGGTCGAACCGGTCCGGGTCGGGGAACACGGCCGGATCCCGGTTGGCCCCGGCCAGGGAGACCACGACCAGGTCGCCCTTCCGGATCTGCGCGTCGCCGATCTCGACGTCCCGCGTGGCGTAGCGATCAACCACTGCGGCGGCCGGTTCCAGGCGCAGCGATTCCTCGATCGCCGCGTCCAAGAGGTCCGGATTTTCGCGCAACTCGTCCAGGACGCCCGGTTCGGTCAGGACGTGGTGGGCCAGGGTGGCGATCATGCCCTCGGTGGTCTCAATCCCACCGAAGAGCAGAACCGCCGTGTTGGAGAGCATCTCGGCCTGATCCAGAGCCTGCGCCCCGGACAGCACCCCACCCAGGAAGGTCTCCCCCGACGCCGAGGCCAAGGTCTCGCTCACCGCCGAGCCGAGCGCCTGGTAGGCCGTGAGGCCCAATTCCGGCAGGGGCTGACCGGCGGTGACGTCGGCGACCGCCTGGACGATGGCCCGGTACCAGCCCAGCAGCTCGGCGACCGGGATCCGCTCCAGCCCCAGGGCCAGGCGCATGCTCGACGCGGCCAGCGGCCCGGCCAGCTCGGTCCGCAGCTCGGCCTCACCCCGCGGCCGCAGATCCGACACCAGCCGGGCCGATTCCCCGCGGACGAACTCGGAGAAGTAGGCCCGGGAGGCGCGGGGACTGAACGGCGCTACGAAGGGCTGACGCAGGCGGGCGTGCTCGGGCCCGTCGGTGGAGAGCATGCTCGGGCCGATCACCCGGCTGGTGGTGAAGCGCGGGTCGTCCACCGTGAAGGTGTCCGCATCGCGCATCACCGCGAGCGCCGCCGCGTGCCCGACCACCATCCAGCCGTCCAGCGCCTCCACCCAGGCCGCCGGGCCGGCCGCCCGCATCGCGGCCAGGTGCGGATGCGGGTCGGCACTCAACTCGGCCAGGCTCGGTGACATCCCGCCAGATTACGGCCCGCCCTGGTCAGAGCTGGCTCCCACCCCCGTCCACGGCCAGCTCGGTCCCGGTGGTGAAGGTCGCCCCGAAGGCCAGGAAGACCACCGCCCGGGCAATCTCCTCCTCCCGCCCGAGCCGCTTCATCGGCACGCTCTCGCGGTATCCGGCCAGCATCTTCTCGGCCACCTCGGGCGGCTGGCTGCGCTGCAGGATGCCGGTGTCGATCGGCCCGGGGCTGACCGCGTTCACCCGGATGCCGCGCGGCAGCAGTTCCGCCGCCAGGGTCCGGGCCATCGACCGCACGGCCGCCTTGCTGGCCGAGTAGACGCCGGTCATCGGCAAACCCATGACGTTCGCGACCGACGTGGTCAGCACCACGCTGCCACCCTCCGGGATCAACGGGACGAGCTTCTGCACGGTGAAATAGAGACCCTTCGTGTTGGTGGCGAACGTCTCGTCGAACTGTTCCTCGGTCACCTGCTCGAACGGCGCGTGTCGGGTGACTCCGGCATTGGCGAACAGCAGGTCGAGAGAACCGAACTCGCCCTTCACCCGCTCGGCCAGCACTTCCCGGTCGGCCGCCGCCGCAACATCGCTCTGCAGCACGACCGCGCGTCCGCCGAGCCGTTCCCGGGCGGCGTCCAGGGCGTCCTTCGACCGCCCCGTGACCAGCACCCGCGCACCAGCGTCCAAAAGCCTTTCGGCCGTGGTCAGCCCGATCCCGCTGGTGCCCCCGGTGATCACCACGGTCTTGTCTTCGTAGGTGGTTGCCATGATCTTTCGGTTCCCCTTCCGCACGGGTGATTGAGGACGTCCCTCAGCACCACCACGGTCGGCTCGCCGAGCCGCGAGCGTCCAATGAAACCTCGGGCCCGACTCATACGCGTTCCGTATCTTTGCTGGTCAAGAACTTCGGGCTTACCCTGGCGAGATGGTGGACCTGGATCTGCGGCTGGTCGAGTCGTTCCTCGCGCTGGCCGAGCACCGGCACTTCGGCCGGGCCGCCGAGGCCCTGCACACCACCCAACCGTCGCTCACCCGGCAGATCGGGCGCCTGGAACGCCAGATCGGTGCCCTCCTGGTCGAGCGCTCGGTCCGCGGCAGCGTGCTCACCGAAGCCGGCGAGGTCTTTCTGCCGCAGGCCCGGGCCCTGCTGCACGCGGCCGACGTCACGGTCACCAGCACCCGCGCCGCCGGACGCCCGCGCCGGATCACCGTCGGCCACACCGAGGGCCTGTTCGTCACCGCTGCGGTCCGGGACCTGCAGCATCAGCACCCCGACGCGGACATCCAGACCCGCCATCTCCCCTGCGACCAGGCGGTGGCAGCCGTACTCGACCATCGGGCCGACGCAGTAGTGGCCCGCGACCCGTTCCCGCCCGTGGCGGAAAACGGTGACCTCCGGGTGACCGTGCTCTACGAGGTGCCGCGGGTTCTGGTGGTCGGCGCCGAACACCGGTTCGCAGGCAAGGAATTCGTCAGCCTGGACGACGTGGCCGGCGAGCCGCTGGTCCGGCTGGAGACCGCCGACCCGGCCTGGAACGCTCTCTGGCGTCTGGGTTCCCAGCTGGACGGCCCCGTGGCGCAGAGCCTGAGCGACAAGTTCGAGCTGGTCGCCTCCGGAAGAGCCGCGATCGTCTCGGCCGGTCCGCACGCCACCGGGATCCGACCCGACCTGGTCGCGGTGCCGATCCAGGATGTGGAACCGGGCCAGGTGGCGGTGGTTTCCCGGGCCGGGGAACGCAACCGGCTGGTGAACGACTTCCACGCCGCCGCGGCCCGGCACCTCACCGCACCGGCTTGACGCGCCGACCGGTTGGGGCCTTGCGGGCGTGGGATGTCAGGCCGGCGGCCGGTATCCGTCGGCGGCCAGTTCCAGGGTCCGGACGAAACCGGACGCGGGATCGCTGAGCGGGCGGTTCCCGGGCCAGGCGATCCCGATGATCCGAGGGCTGACCCGTTCCAGTTCAAGCACTTTCAGTCCCGGATGCGGGGCCCGCACGGCCAGCCGCGGCACCACCGCAGCGGCGTGCCCGAGCCGGACCAGGCTGAGCAGGGTCGAGGTGTGGTTGCTGCGGAACACCACCCGGTTGCCGTACACCGGCCGGCCCAGGCGGGTCTCCATCGAGTGCACGTCCCGCATCTTGCCGTAGCTCATCAGCGGCAGCTCCGGGTAGTCGCCGAGGTCCACCGCCCCGGAGACCCCGGCCATCGGTGAGTCCGCCGAAACCACGAGCACGTAAGGGTCTTCGAGCAGAGTCTGCGATTCGTAGGGGCCTTCCGACAACGGGAACACGACGAAGGTCAGGTCGAGCTCGTCCCGGGCGACCAGGTCGAGCAGGTCACCGTCGTCGGCCAGCTCGGTGAGCTCGAGCTGCACCCTCGGGTAGTCCTCCAGGAACGACTCCAGCGCCACCGGGAGCAGGCTGCTGCCGACGCTCTCGAAACAGCCCACCCGCAGGATGCCGGCGATGCCCTGGGAGAGCGCGCTGACGTCGGCCGCGGCCCGCTGCATGGTGGCCACCAGCGAGGACGCATGCTGCAGCAGCACCCGGCCGGCCGGAGTCAACGACAAGCTGCGGCCCCCGGCCCCGCGGTGCAGCACCGGCTGACCGAGCATCCGCTCCAGCCGGGCGATCTGCTGGCTCACCGCCGACTGGGTGTAGCCCAGCGACTCGGCCGCCGCAGTGAACGAGCCGGTGCTGACCACCTCGGCCAGGGCGACGAAGTGCCGAGTGTCCAAACGGGCCCAAAGTGGCGTCGCCATGCGTCCCCTATTAGCTCTGCTGATGAGAGATGTAAGAAATGCTCGTTGGAGGTTATAGCAGACCGGGCTTCAGACTCGGGACATCCAGCCCATCCCGAAGGGACCGCCCCTGATGTCCGAAGCACCTTCCGCGGTGATCGATCTCGACCGCTACCCGATCGACGACCTGGAGAGCCCGAAAGCCCAGGCTCTGCTGGCCTTCTGCCGCGCCTCTCTGGAGTTCGAGGGCGCCTGCCAGCTACCCGGTTTCTTCCGCCCGGCCGCCGTGGCGGCCCTGGTGAGCGAGGCCCTCGCCCGGCGCCCGGAATCCTGGCGCACCGACGACGAGCACAACGTGTACTTCGAGCCGCTCACCCAGGACTCCTCGCCCCACGCCGTGCGCGAGCACACCTCGAAGTCGGCCGTCGCCTGGGACCTGATCGCCGCCGACTCCCCGCTGCGCACCGCCTACGAATGGGACGGCCTGACCACGTTCCTCGGTCAGGCGCTGGGCGTGGAGCCGTTCTTCCGTTACGCCGACCCGCTCGGCGCGGCGTCACTCATGCTTTTCGACCAGGGTGACGAACTGGGCTGGCATTTCGACCGTTCGCCGTTCGCGGTGACGGTCATGCTGCAGCCTCCGCTGGAGGGCGGCGAGTACCAGTACCACCACCATCTGCGCAGCGGCGAGAACGAGAACGAGGCCGGTGTGCTGGCCGCCCTGCGGGACGACTACGCCGGGCGGATCACGCTGCCGGGCTCCCCGGGCGCGCTGACCATGTTCCGCGGCCAGTACTCGATGCACCGGGTCACCCCGGTGGCCGGCGACCAGACCCGGATCAACGCCGTCCTGGCCTACTCCCAGAAGCCGGACGACAAGCTCAACCCGCTGACCCAGAAACTGTTCTACGGCCGCACGGTCTGATCGACCAACTCCCTGAGCAGCCAACCCCTTCCAGCACAAGAGGTCCCGAGATGCCCAGTTCCGTGTTCCGCCGCCGTTCCGTCGTCGCCGCTCTGCTCGCCGCCTCGGTCACCGGGCTGGCCGCGTGCGGGGGAGGTTCAGATCCACTGGCAGAGGACGCTTCCGCGCAAGTGGCGCCGGCGGGCGGCGGCACCATCGTGGTCGGGTCGGCCAACTTCCTGGAGAACGAACTGCTTGCCCAGATGTACGCCCAGGCCCTGACCAAGGCTGGTTTCTCGGTCGAGACCAAGCTGAACGTGGGCAGCCGGGAGATCCTTTTCGCGGCGATGAAGGAGGGCTCGATCGACGTGCTGCCCGAGTACAACGGCGCGCTGCTGTCGTACCTGGACGCCAAGGACACCTCGACCACCACCGAGACCGTGGACGCGGCCCTGACCAAGCTGCTCCCCAGCGGGCTGGCCGTTCTCGACCCCTCCACGGCGCAGGACAAGGACACCGTGGCGGTGAGCAAGGCGACCGCCGCGAGGAACAACCTGACCAGCATCGCGGATCTGAAGGCGGTGGCCCCCTCGATGAACTTCGGCGGGGCCCCGGAGGACAAGACCCGCTATCAAGGTCTGGTCGGCCTGCAGAAGGTCTACGGGCTGAACTTCAAGTCGTTCCGGTCGCTCGACACGGCCGGCCCGCTGACCATCAACGCGCTGGACCGGGGCCGGGTGGACGCGGCGATCCTCTACTCGACCACCCCGGAGATCGAGCAGCGGGGTTTTGTCGCGCTGACCGACCCGGAGAACGTCTTCGGCGTCCAGAACGTCATCCCGCTGATCACCTCCGCGAAGGTGCCGGAGAAGGCCCGGGCGGTGCTGAACGACATCTCGAAGGCGCTCGACACCACCACCCTCACCGAGCTGAACGCGCAGGTCCAGATCGATCAGAAGTCCGCGGCCGACGTGGCCGGGGCCTGGCTCCAGGAGAAGGGGCTGGGCTGATCAGCGAGCGGCGAGCACGGCCGCCGTGAGCTCTTCCCGGGTCAGCGGCAGCGGGTTCGCCTTGGTCGAGGACGCCACCAGCGCCCCCTCGACCAGCTCCTCCACGTCGCTCTGCTGAAGACCCAGGTCAGCCAGCCGAGGCACGTCCAGCGAGCGCACCAGCTCGCCCAGCGCCGCCACCGCCTGCTCCGCCCCCACCGCCGGATCCCGGGTGACCAGCGGGCCAAGTGCGTCGAGGCGGGCCTGGACCACCGGATCCGGGGCCCGGCGCAGGGCGATCAGGTCGGCTTCCAGCACCGAGGGCAGGAACGCCGCGCACAGCACCCCGTGCGGCGCACCGAGCATTCCGCCCGCTACCCCAGCCAGGCCGTGCACCGCGCCCAGACCGGCGTTCGCCAGGCAGATTCCGCCCAGCAACGAGGCCAGGGCCAGGTCTTCACGCACCTCGGGTTCGTCGGTGCCGTCCGCCGCCGCCCGCGGCAGCGATCGCAACGAGGCGGCCAGACCCTTACGGGCCAGGGCATCCGTCACCGGGTTCGCCCGGTGCGAGATCAGCGGTTCGATCAGCTGCACCAACGCATCCAGGCCGCCGTGCACCAGCGGCGCGCGGGGTAGGCCCTGAAGAAGATCGGGGTCGACGATCGCGGTGCGGGCGAGCATCGACGGCGAGCGCAGGCTGACCTTCACCCGTCCGGCGGTCAGGACGGCGTTGCGGGTGACTTCCGAACCCGTCCCCGCGGTCGTCGGCACGGCGATCCAGGGCAGCACCTTCTCCGAAAGGGGTAGACCGCGGCCCACCACCTCGAGGTGGTCGAGCGGGTCACCGTTGTTCACCAGCGCGGCCACGGCCTTCGCCGTGTCCAGGACCGACCCTCCGCCGATGCCCAGCACCGCCGTGACCCCCGCCCGACGGGCCTCGGAGACCGCGTCTTGGACAGCGTCCACACTTGGTTCCCCGACCGCCCGGACCGTGGCCACTTCGGTGCCGGCCAGACGTTCCCGCAAGGGGGCCGCGTGGCGGTCGGAGGAGCCGGTGACCAGCAGCACGGCTCCGCCGTCGGCCGCGGCCCGGACCGCGTCGGCGGCTTCGGCGGCCCGGCCGGGTCCGAAGCGCACGTCGCCGGGGACGGTCAAGGCGAAAGCAGTCATGCCACCACGCTAGCGACGGGGGTGCTGGGGCGCCTGGGGTGGGGCGCCTCGGCTTCTGCTGGTCCGGAGCAGTCCATGATCACGAGGGAGGAAGTCCATGATCACGGGGGAAGAAGTCCATGATCACGGGGAAGGTGTTGCATGATCACGGGGGCGGAATTGCATGATCACGAAGGGTTTGGGGGGTGAATTAGGGGACGAGGAGGACGAGTTTGCCTCGGACGCGTCCGGATTCGCCTACCCGATGGGCCTCGGCGATCTCGGACAGGTGGAACGTCTGGCCGACCGGCAGTGAGAACTGGCCGGATTCGGCCAGTTCGGCCACCTGGGCGAGCACGTAGAGCGCGCGGCCGGAGTCGCCCCGGCTGAACCGGACGCCGGTCTGCTGTGCCCCCAGGAAGTCGGCGATGGTGATGACGTGGTCCACCCCGCCGGCCAGGTCGACCAGCTCGGGCAGGATTCCGCTGCCGGCCACGTCCAGAGCCAGGTCGATGCCCTCGGGGGCAAGAGCACGGACCCGCTCGGACAGGCCCTCTCCGTAGGCAACCGGTTCGGCGCCGAGAGACTGCAGGTATTCATGCGTGGCCGGGCTGCCGGTGCCGATTACGCGGGCGCCGCGGGCAACGGCGAGCTGGACGGCGGCGCTGCCCACGCTGCCGGAGGCGCCACTGATCAGCACCGTGCTGCCGTCCTTCACCCCGAGCTGGTCGAGGGCCCGGGCCGCGGTCTCGGTGACGCTGGGCAGGGCCGCCGCGGCGGTGAAATCGAGCGAGGGCGGGATGAGGGCGTAGGCGGAGAGCACGGCGAGTTCGGCCTGCGCGGCACCTTCGCTGGAGAACCCGAAGACCCGGTCGCCCAAGGCGACGTCCGAGACCCCCTCGCCCAGTTCGTCCACAATCCCCGCCGCCTCATAGCCCAGCGTCTGGGGCAGCTGCGGATCCATCTGACCCTGACGCTTCTTCCAGTCGCTGGCGTTGACGCCGGCCGCGCGGACCGCGATCCGGACCTCGCCCGGACCCGGATGCGGCTGCGGAAGGTCCACGATCTGCAGCACCTCAGCGCCGCCGAACCGGCTGAACTGGGCCGCCTTCATCTGCTTCTCCATCCGACCGACGGTACAACGAACATCGTTCTATTAACAAACACCGTTCGTCCGTGAGTGTGAGAATTCAGTTCACGGCGGCCGCCGACGCCGAAGCAGCCGAGGCGGCCACCACCGCGGCCATCGACGCGGCCACCGCCTTCACCGCATCGCTCACCGCCGAGGCGCCCCAGTCGCCCTCCTGGATCTCCTTGCCCCGCTTCTTGATCTCCGAAGACCACTTGAGCGGCGGATCCATGTCCTTCAGCGCCGGCTTCAGCACGTTACCCGCCGACAACAGGGCGATCAGGGACGCGGTGCGCGGATCCGGCGTGGTCCCGTCCGCCAGCACGGCCCGGATCTTCTGCCGCACCAGGGTCTCGCGGGCGGTGTCCGCGGCCGGGTGCAGCGTGCGTGGAACGACGCCCAGGACGTGGCTCTTCTCCTCCCGGACCATCCCGCGCTCGACCAAACGGGCGGAAACCGTCTTGGGCAGGCCCCTCCCGATCTTCGCGAGCACCGACTGCCCGCCCCGGGGCTTCTCGGCAATCGTGTCGTAGGCCCCCTGCAGCAGCGGGTCCGGCAGCGGCCCGTTGCCCGTGGCCAGGATTTTGCGGCCGGTCAGGAACGACTTCTTGTCCTCCTGCGCGGCCCGTTCCCGCAGGGCCAGCTCGACCAGGAGCCCACCCCCGAGGATGTACTCCAGCGCCTGCGTCGCCGCGACCGAGCCCTTCTGGTCGTCGAGCAGGAGCAACATCAGGTCCTCGACGATCAGCACGTCGTTGTCCGGTGCGAAGTTCTCCGTGGTCATGTTCCCCATCACAGACCGTTCCGGCCCCGAAGGCATCCGGAACCGGCCTGAACGCTTTGCCGGCCGGTCGACTACTACCGGGTGAGAGCACCGAACGGCCGAGGAGGGGTATGACGTCAGATGCGGAGTTGATCGCCCGGTCGCTGGCCGACGACACCGACGCGTTCATGGAGGTGATCGGTCGGCACGAGGTCGCGATCGGCGCCTACCTGTCGCGCCGGGTCGGCCGCGAGACCGCGGAAGACCTGCTGGGTGATGTGTGGGTCGCGGCCTACAGCGCCCGCAAGACCTATGACCCCGCCTACCCGGACGCACGGCCGTGGCTCTACACGGTGGCGGCGAACCGGCTACGACAGCACTGGCGGTCCCGGCCACCCGAAGACCTGACCGCCGACGTCGCCGACGTCGCCGGCCGGTCCACGGCCTGGGACCCCTGGCCGGCGGTGGAGACCCGGGTGGACGTGCGGGCCGTGATCCGCAGCGCGCTGGCCGGCCTCAGACCGGCCGAGCGTGAGGTCCTGCTGCTGGTAGCGGGCGAGGACCTGACCGCCGCCGAGGCCGCCCGGGTTCTCGACCTGCCGGCCGGCACCGCCCGTCGGCTGCTGCACCAGGCCCGCACCGCCCTGCGCAACACGCCGGAAGTCGCGGCGCTCCTGAAGGAACTCAACAGCGTCAAGGAGAACACGTGAACATCGACGAGATGGATCTGCTCAAGTCGGCCCTGGACGAGAGTCCGCTCTCTGAAACGGCTTTCCAAAGGGCCCGGGCCCAGCTGAACGCCCACCCCCCGCGCAAGCACCACCTGCGCCTGCTCAGCCGACGCAGCGCGGTCGGTGTCGGCGCCCTCGCGGCGGGTGCGGCCGTGGTCTTCGCCGTCACCTCCACCGGCTCCTCCAGCATCCCCGCGACCTCGGCCGCTCAGTCCAGCCAGTCCGCCCAGTCCGGCCAGGCGCCGGTGGTGCAATCGCCTCTGATGACCCTGGCCGCCCACATCACCGCCGGCCAAGCTCAGCAGGCGGGTGACGCGTCCTTGGTCATCCGCACCCAGACCATCGGAAACCGCACTCCAGAGACCAGTTACAACCTCTACACCGACGCCGGCGCGTTCTTCGGAGGCGCCGACGAAAGGTCCCTTCAGCAGGCCGTGGGAGCGAACCAGGCGATGGACGAGGGCAGCTCCTCGGCCGAGGTGGCCGCGGCCCGTTCAGCAGTCACCGGCGATCTGGACCAGGCCCGCACGCAGCTGGTCAACGCCTCGCCGAACTCCCTCGGCCTGGGCCTGGGCACGGCCGAGCGTCAGCGGATCTGGGACGAGGCGCGGGCCCAGAACCCCAAGGCCGCCACGGCTCCCCAGGATGCCCCCACTGGCCGGCGCCTGGAGGAGCTGACCGGGAACTACCTCTGGAACAACGGCCTGGACGCGCTTTCCGCGGCCGGGGGCGACGAAGGAGTCCGCGCCGGGATCCTGCGGATCTTCTCCACCGTGCCCGCGATCAAGGTCGCCGAGGGCACGAACACTCTGACCCTCACCGCAGGGTCGGACCTGTTCGGCGGGGGTTCGCCGGAGACCCTGACCATCGACCGCAACAGCGGAGTGCCGATCCGTCTGGTCAGCGCGGCCGACGGTGATCTGCCGCAGTCCGTCAGCACCTATCAGGTCTCCCGGGTCACCCTCGCCGATCTGAAGAACTGATCAGGTCTTCCGGGCCAGGCCGCTCAAACCGGCGGCCAGCAGCGTGGTTCCGGCGTAGCCGAGGACCGTCGAGAGATACAGCCAGGTGCTCAGCGTCCGCTCCTGCGGCGTCGTCGACTTCGGCTGCCAGTTGTCCCGCTGGTGCAGGTTCAGGATCGGGACGATGCTCTCCAGGGAGTACGCCACCGGCACCAGGCAGGGATAGTCGGCCTGGCACCGGGAGGAGACGGAGGCTGCCGTCGCGGTGTTCCCCACCGGGATGAACGCATCCGACCGAGCCCCCAGCCAGACCGCCAGCAGGGTCACCAGGTAGACGGCGAACAGCGTCCAGGCGGCCCGGGCGGGACGGTAGCCGTGGCCGATGCTCCGGCCGATGAACCAGTTCCACGCCTTCGCCGGCCGGGTGAGCTCCCCGCGCCGGCGCAGGTCGTCCTGCTGGGCCATGGCCACGATGGTCGCCTCGGCCAGCTGGCCGTTGCGCCGGTAGACGTGCACCAGCTGCTGGTACGGGTCCGGGACGAAGCCCGGCTGCCGGCGGATCCAGCCCAGCCGCTCCTGCGGGGAGCTGGGCGCGCGGGAACTCAGCCGGTCGTAGACCAGCCCGTCGATGTGCAACTGACCCGGCTCCGGCCAGCAGGTCTCGTCGTCGTCGATCTGCCCGACCTGGGCCCGGCGCAGGTCCACCTCGGCCGGCCGGCGGGAGCAGCGGGCCCAGGCGAAGTTCCCGGCCAGGGCCATCCCCCGGGCCGAGAACACGCCCTCCAGGCTGCTGGCCCACAGGCTGAAGTCGCCCTGGATCCGGCAGCGGACCAGCCGGAGCGAGCCCTGCACGGTGGTGTCGGTCATCCAGACGCTGCCGCCCACGGTGGCGTCGGCCAGGTCCAGGGCCGGGCCGCCGGGGTTGACGAACGAGCCGCCGACGCAGATCACCGAGCCCCCGATCCGGGCCCCGGCCAGGCTGACCTCGCCGTCGGCGGTGAGGTGGGCCTCGGTCGCCCGGTCGTCGAAACGGACGTCGCCGCTGATGGTCAGGTTCCGGGCCCGCAGCGCCTCGGCCGAGTCGTGCACCAGGGTGGCCCCGTCGCAGTCCAGGGTGCCGCCGATGGTTGCGTCGTCGAGCTGGATCCGCCCGGCCGAGCGGAACGTGCCGCGCAGGGTGACGTTACCGTCCACCTGCATCCCGGCCGCGTGGATCGCGTCCCCACCGTCCGCGCTGTCGAAACTCCCGTTGGTGCAGTCCAGGTTCCCGCCGATGTGAGCGCCGGACAGGCGTACCCGGCCGGTGGCCCGGAACTGCCCCCGCAGCTGCAGGGCGCCGCCGATGGTGGCCCGCTCCGCGGTCAGCGCGTCCTTGCCCGGGTTGGCCAGCGTGGCGCTGTCGCAGCTGAAGTTCCCCTCGATCCGAGCCCGGTTGAAGGTGATCCGCCCCTGCGCCTCGAACCGGTTGCTGAGATGGACGTTGCCGCCCACCTGGACGTCGCCGGCGGTCAGGGCGCTGCTGCCCGGGTTGATCAGGTGCCCACCGGTGCACTGCAGGCTGCCGCCGATCCGGGCTCCGGACAGGTTCACCGCCCCCTCGGCCCGGAAATCGTGCTCCAGGTTGAGCGATCCGGTGGTCTGCAGCCGTTGCGCGTCGATCGCGACCGGCACACCCCGGTGTTTCAGCGTCGCCGCGACCGTCGCCCTCGACAGCACCACCTCCCCGGCCACCGACGCGTCCTTCAGCAGGATCGAACCGTCGAACACGGTGCGGCCCAGTCGCAGGCTGCCCGAGCTGGTCAGCTGCTCGGCGGTCAGGCCGGGGACCCGGCAGCGGCGCAGGGTGAGACCGACGACGTGGGCCTGGTCGAGCCGGATGATCTCCTCCACCCGGCAGTCGACCAGTTCCAGGGGCACCCGCAGCCGTTGCCACTCCCAGCCGAAGTCCCCGACGATCCGGGCACCCCGGATCCGGACCCCACGGGGATGGACACCTTCGGTCCCGGTCAGCGCCTCGAGTAAGGACGCCGCGGTCAGCCTCTGGCCGGAGGTCCAGTAGGTTTCGTCCCGCCGGGCGTCGAACTGCGGTCCCCCGGCGAGATCGAGCAGGTCACCGCCCTGAGCGGCGGCAAGGACCCGGTCCGGCATCGCTCTCCCCATCGGCTCGTGTCCGGACATCATAGGAAACTTCCGGAGACCGGCGGTCACCCGAGCCCCCGAAAGACCTGGCCCCCCGCAACCCGGTCGTGGCATGCTGAGGGATGGCGCCTGGGAAGAGAAATGGCGTCGGCTGGTTCGCACGGAATGATTCGATCGGGATCTGAGCACGATTCGACCGAGCAGAGAAAGGAATCACCAGTGATGAATGCACAGCCATTCCTCTTCACGAGCGGCCGGTTGCTGCGCGTGGAAGCGCCGGTGGCCCTTCTCCCTTCCGAGAACGGCCGACGCCGGTGCCGCTACGGTTCCACGGATGACGGTTCTACGGTTGCAGCTTTCGTGACCGGCTGACCAAGGGTCGGCCGAGCACGTCGGCGCCGCTTCCGGAGAGCTTCGGGGGCGGCGCTTTTCACTGCGCCGTCAAGGTTAGAGGAGCAAGGTGAGCGCTTCACAGATCCGCCGGTACGCGGCCTTCCCCGAGAACGGCCGCGGCGGTAACCCGGCGGGAGTCGTCCTCGGCGCCGGTGACCTCAGCAACGCAGAGATGCTGGCCATCGCCGCCGAGGTCGGCTACTCCGAGACCGCGTTCGTGCTGAGTCAGGCGAGCGCGCCCCGGCGGGCCACCCTGCGCTACTTCTCGCCCGGCGCCGAGGTGCCGTTCTGCGGCCACGCCACGATCGCCACCGCCGTGGCCCTGGCCGAGCGGGACGGGCCCGGCGCCATCCTCTTCGAAACCGCGGTCGGGCCGATCACTTTGCAGACCGAGCAGACCAGCGGCGGGATCACGGCCGCCTTCACCAGTGCTCCGCCCACCGTCCGGCCCCTGGCCGAGGAGGTGCTGCAGCGCCTGCTCGGCCTGCTCAAGCTCACCCCGGACGACCTGGCCGAGCCGGAGTACCCGCCGCGCGAGGCCTTCGCCGGCAACTGGCACCCGGTGCTGGTGCTGCGGGACGCCGAGCGGTTCGACACGTTCGGGTTCGAGCCGGCGGCCGTGCGGGCGCTGATGAACGAGCAGAACTGGACCGGGACGGTGACCGTGCTGCACCGCCTGCCCTCCGGCGCATTCGAGGCCCGCAACCTGTTCCCGGTCGGGGACATCACCGAGGATCCGGCCACCGGGTCGGCCGCCGCATCCACCGGGGCCTACCTGCGCGACCTCGGCCTGGTCGCGCCGCCCGAGCGGATCGTGATCCACCAGGGCCGTCACGTCGGGCGGCCCAGCCTGCTGCTGGTCGACATCCCGGCCGAGGGCGGCATCGTGGTCAGCGGCACGGCCGTGCAGATCAACCCCTGAACCGCGGCCTCGTACAGTGAGCACCGTGATGATCGACGCTGCAACGCCGGACGACGCCGACGCCCTGGCCGCCCTCGCCGCCGTGACGTTCCCCCTGGCCTGTCCCCCCGAGACCACCCCCGAGGCGATCACCCAGTTCATCGCCGAAAAGCTTTCGCCCGCCGCGTTCCTGGCCTACCTGCGGGACCCGGACTACGACACCGTGACGGCCCGGCCGGACGACGGCCCGTTGGACGGGTACGCCTTGGCCGCCTACCAGGTGCCGCCGCCCGACATCGCCGAGCTGATCGGGGCGGGCCCGGCCTCCTACCTCAGCAAGCTCTACGTCCGCCCGGGCTCGATCGGCGGCGGGGTCGGCTACGCGCTGTTCAACCGGGTGCGCGAACTGGCGGTGACCCGCGGCGCGGAGCAGATCTGGCTGGGCACCAACCAGCAGAACACCCGGGCTCAGCGGTTCTACGAGCGGGTGGGGTTCGAGCGGGTGGGCACCCGGCAGTTCCTGGTCGGCGGAAAGCTGGAGGACGACTACGTTTTCGCCCTCAAGCTCTAGCCGCGGGCCCGCAGCAGCTCCGCCATCCGGTCGAGGTGGAAGAACTCGGCGATCCCGAGGGCCGAGGGGCCACCCAGATCCGGATCGGCGTTCGCCGCCAGCAACGCCCGCACGATCGGCTCCGACTGCCGGAACGTGGCCGCGCCGAGGGCGGTCTGTCCCCGGTCGTTGACCCGGCCGGTGTCGGCCTCGCGGGCGAGCAACAGCTCGACCACGGCCTGTTGCTGGTAGTACGCGGCCAGGATGAGCAGGCTGTCGCCGGAACCGTTGGTCAGGTTGACCGGCACGCCGGCCTCGAACCGTTGGGTCAGCGCCGCGACGTCGCCCTCCCGGGCCAGGTCGAAGGTCTCCCGCAGGAATTCCAGCTCGGCCTCGGTCAGCTCGCCATCCACGAATTCACCATATCCACCGATTCAGAGGACGTCATCATGAGTCTGCCCGAGGACGAGGTGCTGTTCGACTTCTTCGCGCGCCCCGAGCTGCCGACGCCGACGCTCGGTGCGGAGGAGGCCCAGCGCCTCCTGGCCGAGGTGTTCGGGGTGACCGCGGATCTCCGGCCCCTGGGCAGCCAGCAGGACCAGAACTTCGTGCTCCGATCCCCCACCACCGGGCCGTTCGCGGTGCTCAAGATCAGCAACCCGGCCTTCTCCGGTCCGGAGATCGACCTCCAGACGATCGCCGCCACCCGGGTGGCCGAGGCGTGGCCCGAGGGGCGGGTCGCGTCGGTGCGTCCGGGTGAGCGCGGACCGATGGACGCTTGGTGGGAGACCAGCGAAGGACGCTTGCGGGTCCGGGTGCTTGAGTTCATGCCCGGCACGACGTTCACCGGATCGCAGTACCTCTCCCCCGCCGTCGTGGCCCGGATGGGCGAGCTGGCCGCGCGGGTCAGCCTGGCCCTGGGCGAACTGGACCACCCGGCCGCCGACCGCGTGCTGCAGTGGGATCTACGGCAGGCCGAGCGGGTGATCGAGTTGCTGGCCGAGGACGATCCGGACGGGCGCATTCGGGATCAGGCCCGCATCGCTTCGGCCGCCCTGGACCGCGTGCGGTCCGAGCTTCCGCTTCAGCTCGGCCATTTCGACCTGACCGACGACAACATCATGGCCTCGCACGGACCGGTGCCGCTACCCGACAGCATCATCGACTTCGGCGACGTGATGCGATCGTGGCGGGTGGCCGAACTCGCCGTCACCATTGCCTCGATCCTCGATCACGACGGAGCCACCGCGCTCTCCGTGCTGCCCGCGGTCAGGGCCTTCCACGCGCTCCGACCGCTCAGCCCGTCGGAGGTGGACGCGATCTGGCCCCTGGTCGTGCTGCGTGGCGCGGTGCTCGTGCTCAGCGGCCGTCAGCAGGTTCGACTGGATTCCGACAATGCTTATGTAGCAGAAACTCTGGACGAGGATCAGCATCTCCTCGAGGTCGCGACCTCCGTTCCGGTCGAGGTGATGCCCGGAGTCTTCCGCGAGGCCCTCGGCCTTCCTGTCAGCGAAGTCCGGCATTGGTCCGCCGCGCCAGTCGCTGAGATCACCGGCCCCGTAAAGGTGATCGACACGTCCACCATTTCTGGGATCTTCGACGAGGGCGCCTGGCAGAGCCCGGACGTGCTGCAGCGGGAAGCCGAACGGCACCTCGACGCCGGAGCCGCTGCGGCGATTGTTCCGTTCGGCTCGACCATGCTGGCCGGATCGCCCGTCTACAGTCTGAACGGTCCCGAAACCTTTGCCACTGGAATGATTCTCTGGCTGGCCGAGCCTCTGAGCACACCGGTTCTGCCCCAACAGCTCAGGGTAATGAGGGACGATGACGGCCAGGGACCGCTGCCGGCGCGGACTCCGTTGCGAATCCAGGCGGTGGAGAGCGGGCACCCCTTCCCACCGTTCCTGGTTCAGCCGGGGTACCGGGCCGGATGGCGATCGGTGGCGATCGACCCGGCCGGTGCGTTCGGGCTACCCAATGCGACCGTAAGCGTCCATCATTCGGCCCTGAAACGCCGGGAACGCCACCTGGCCGAGGTGCAGGAGCACTACTACGCGAACCCGCCGCAGATCGAACGGGGCTGGCGGGAGCACCTGATCGACACCGACGGCCGGGTGTACCTGGACATGGTCAACAACGTGACCTCGGTGGGGCACTCACACCCCCGGATCACCGAGGCCGCTACCCGTCAACTCCGGCTGCTGAACACCAACTCCCGCTTCAACTACGACGTGATCGGCGCCTACGCCGAGCGCATCACTGAAACCCTGCCCGCACCGCTGGACACCGTCTTCTTCGTCAATTCGGGCTCCGAGGCAACCGATCTCGCGGTCCGCCTGGCCCTGGCCAGCACCGGCCGGAGCAATATGGTCGCCATGCTGGAGTCCTACCACGGGTGGACGTACGCCAGCGACGCCATCTCGACGTCGGTCGCCGACAACCCGAATGCGCTGTCCACCCGGCCTTCTTGGGTGCACACCGTGGACGCCGCGAACGTCTTCCGCGGCCGGTACCGGGCCGAAGAAGGTCATCGCTACGCCGAAGATGCCGTGGCCAAGATTCAGAGTCTGCCGGACATCGCGGGATTCATCTGCGAAAGCTATTTCGGCACGGGCGGTGGCATCGCCCTGCCCGACGGCTACCTGGCTGCGGTCTACCAGGCGGTGCGGGCGGCCGGCGGTGTGGTGATCGCCGACGAGGTCCAGGTCGGATACGGCCGACTCGGGCACTGGTTCTGGGGTTTCGAGCAGCAGGGCGTCGTGCCGGACGTGGTCGCGGTGGCGAAGTCGGCGGGCAGCGGGCTCCCGATCGGCGTGGTGATCACCACCAAGGAGATCGCCGACCGGTACCGCACCCAGGGTTACTTCTTCTCCTCCACCGGCGGCTCTCCTCTCTCCTGCGCGGTCGGCCTGACCGTGCTCGACATCATCCAGACCGAGCAGCTGCAGAAGAACGCGCTCGAGGTGGGCACCCGGCTGGCGGACGGACTCCGGAAACTGGGCGAGAAGCACGCCCTGATCGGGACCGTGCACGGGTCCGGCCTCTACCTCGGGCCGGAGTTCGTCCGGGACCGGGCGACCCGGGAGCCGGCCACCGAGGAGACCGCGGCCATCTGTGACCGGCTGCTCGAGCTCGGGGTGATCCTGCAGCCGACCGGCGACCACCAGAACGTCCTGAAGATCAAGCCGCCGCTCTGCCTGAGCGCCGAGTCGGCCGACTTCTTCCTCGAGGCCCTGGACCGGGTGCTGAGTACCGGCTGGTGACCATCGCCTAACCGGTGGGTGCGGGGTGTTCCCGGAACCACCGGGTCACGAAATCCAGTAGGGCGCTGACCTTCTTGGGAGGCTGGGCCCCGGGCCCGTGCACCGCGCACAGCGAGCGCTCATGGACGTGGGCCCCGGCGAACAGGGCCTCCAGTTCGCCGGTGGCCATCGAGCCCGAGGCCAGGCGCAGGGGCAGCAGGGCCACCCCGCGCCCGTGAACGGCGGCCTTCTGCAGAGCCAGGTACGAGTTCGACGTGAAGGCGCTGCGGGCGATCTTGTGGACGTGCTGGTCCCCGCCGATCTCCAGCCGCCAGGAGAGCTCGTGGTCGTGGGTCAGGCAGTCGTGCTTCAGCAGGTCCTCGACCTCCTCCGGCCGCCCCCGCTGATCCAGATAGCCCGGTGCGGCGCCGAGCACGAAGGGCAGCGAGGTGATCCGGCGCAGCCGCATCCGCGAGTCCCGCAGCGGGCGGCTGTGGAAGGAGACGTCGAAACCGCTGTCCAGAAAGGCGTAGGCCCGGTCCTGGACCCCGCCGAGCTCGAGCCGGACCTCGATGTCGGGGTAGCGCACCGAGAAGGCGGCGATCGCGTCCCCCAGGTCGAGGCTGCCCAGCCATTTCGGGCAGATCACCGACAGGGACCCGGAGATGCTCTCGCTCATCCCGGAGAGGCTGCGGTCCTCCTCCTCGATCTCGTCGATGATCCGGCGGGCGAAGGCGCTGTAGCGCACCCCGTACTCGGTCAGCGTGACCGAGCGGGCGGTCCGGTTCACCAGCCGGGCGCCGAGATGCTTCTCCAGACTGGCCACGTGCCGGGACACCGAGGACGCGGACGTCATCATCAGCTCGGCCGCCTCGGCGAAGCTCTCCGTGTCGGCCACGGCGACCAGACTGCGCATGACCAGGAGCCGATCCATCGCCGCGTGACCTCCGCTCTGTCCTCGTCGACCCGACCCTGCTCACTTTAAACACTGGACCGTGAAAGTATGACCACCGGTTTCCGATGGATCGGTCCGGACAGGAGACGGATGGCCAGGCGACGGGTGACGATGCGCGATGTGGCGGCGGCCAGCGGCGTCTCCCCGGCGACGGTCGGCTTCGTGCTCAACAACACGCCCACCCAGACCATCTCCCCGGCCACCCGCGAGCGGGTCGAGGCGGCCGCGAAGGAACTGGGCTATGTGCCGGACGGCATCGCCCGGGCGATGCGCGAGGGTTCCTCCCGGATCGTCGTGCTGAACGTGGACGCGAGCCTGGAGGGCAACTACTCCCGCTCCTACATCCGCGGCCTGGACGACGAACTGGCCCATCACGACCACATCCTGGTGGTCAAGCACGGCCATCCCACCAAGGCCTCGACCAGCCAGCTCACCCACATGGTGGCCCCCCGCGCGGTGATCGACTTCGCCGCCAACTACTCGACCGGCCGGGAGCTGGCGGACGGCGGCTGGACCGACGGCATGGCCGCCCACACCTTCGTCCAGATCAGCCACCTGGCCGAGCGCGGGCACACCCGGCTGGCCATGGCCCTCCCGGAGAACCCGACCGCGTTCGCCCGGGTCCGCCAGCAGTTCGCCGTCCAGTCGGCCGAGCGGCTCGGCCTACCTCCCCTGCTCCCCGTGACGATCCCGCACCCGGACGCCGGAGTCGAGGCGCTGCAGGGGTTCCGGGACCATGAGCCGGTGACCGCAATCGCCGGCTTCACCGACGAACTCGCCCTGCGCGTCCTCAAATCCGCGCAGCTGCTCGGCCTGCGGGTACCCGACGATCTGGCCGTGATCGGTTACGACGCAACTGAATACGCCGCCCTCTCCACCCCGGGCCTTACCACGGTGCATATCGACGCGGATGCGCACGGACGCCGGGCGGCCCGTCAGGTGCTCGGCACGGACGCCGGCGATCTGACCGCCACACCCGCGCACGTCATCGCCCGCGAATCCACCTGAGCCCGGCCGCCGGCCGGATCAGGAGCGGGAGACCGGCCAGGCGGGGCCGACCGGGAGGTCGGGCCCGTCGATCTCGGTCGTGACCCGCCGCAACAGACCGATCAGGGTCTCTCGCTCAGCCTTCGAAAGTGGTTCAGCGACCGCCGTGTTCGTGGCCGCCATCGTCTCCCGGCCGCGCACAGTTCCGGCCAGACCGGTCTCGGTGAGTTCGTAGAGCACCACCCGCCCGTGCACCGGATGAGTGCCCCGGCGGACCCAGCCGAGTTTCTCCAGCCGGTTCAGGGCCGTGCCGACGCTCTGCGGGGCGATGTGGAAACCCCGGGAGAGGTCGGCGGCCGACAGCGGGCCGAGCTGGTCGAGGTGCACGGCCAGGCCGAGTTGGGTTGCGGTGACGCCCAACTCGTCCAGAGCCTCCTGCACCCGACGATGGACGGCGTTCTGGGCGCGCCACAGCACGTGGGTGAACTCGTCGTCCCACGACGTCACGGCATCACTCACGAACGACCTCCCGGCGGGGTTGTTATCAGACGCCTTCTATGTTGACATACATCTGTCATCCGGTGCGGATCCCGCGCCGGGAACTCAAGGGAGAGGGACGACCCCCATGGCATCACCCAGCCTGCAGGACGGAATCGACAAGGCCGGCTCCGCGGTGGCGCTGCGCTGGACGAACGCGCCCCGGGCCTGGGTGCCCCCGGTGGTGGCGCCGGAGTACTCCGGCTGGCGCCGGGAGCAGGCCGCCTGGCGGACGGCGTTGCGCTCATGGATCTTTCGTACCACATGTGGGACACCTTCGTGTCCGGCCCCGACGCCACCCGGATGCTCAGCGAGCTGACCGCCAACAACTTCGGGAAGTTCGACATCGACCAGGCCAAGCAGCTGGTCGTGGTGAACGAGAACGGCTATCTGGTCGGCGACGCCATCCTGTTGCGCCGCGGCGAGCAGGACTACGTGATCACCGGCCGACCGACCGCGCAGAACTGGATCACCTATCACGCCCAGCAGCGCGACTACGACGTGCAGCTGAGCAGCGACCCGGACTGCTCGCGGGACGCGACCCACATCCCGCCGTTCTTCCGCTACCAGATCCAGGGGCCGTACGCCCAGCAGCTGATCGAGACCGCGTTCGGGGGCCCGCTGCCGGAGACCCGGTTCTTCCACACCACGCACGTGTCGCTGGCCGGTAAGACGTTCCGCGCGCTGCGTCACGGGATGGTGGGACAGCCCGGGTACGAGTTCATCGGTGACCACGCCGACCACGTCCCGGTCAAGGAGGCACTGGTCAGGGCGGGCGAGCAGTTCGGCCTGGAGCTGGTCGGCTCGCTGGCCTACCCGACGGCGCAGGCCGAGGGCGGCTGGGTGCCCGCCCCGATCCCCGCGATCTACGACGACACCCCGGACCAAAGGGCCTACCGTTCGTGGCTCGCCCTGCACACTCCGGACGGAATGCAGCCATTGAACGGCAGTTTCTACTCACCCGACATCGCCGACTACTACGTCACGCCGTACGAGCTCGACTACGGCCGCTCGGTCTCCTTCAACCACGACTTCCTGGGCAAGGAGGCTCTGCAGGCCATGAAGGACGCCCCTCGGCGGCACAAGGTGACGGTGGTGATGGACGCCGACGACGTGGCGCAGGCGCTCGGCGACGTCGAAGTTCCGGTCAACACCCTGGCCAAGCAGCGGATCGAGATCGACGGCCGGTTGATCGGGCACACCGAGTACACCGCCTACAACGACCCCTACGGCACGATGCTCAGCCTGGCCCTGGTGTCGGAGGAGGACTCCAAGCCGGGCACCGAGGTCACCGTGGTGTGGGGCAACCATCCGGGCGGGGAGGTCGCGCCCGACGCCGACCTGGAAGGAACGCGGATCCGGGCCACCGTGCAGCCCTGCCCGTACAACGAGTTCGCCCGCTCCGGGTACCGCGCCGACTGAACCCGTTCGTGATCATGGAGTTTCTTCCCGGGGAGAAACTCCATGATCACCGGGGGTGTGGGCTGCAAGCAATGCATGCAGGTGATGCGCGGGTACGGCCCCTTGTCGTCCTCGAGACCTCAACCTAGTCTCAACTAGCACGATCTAGTAGCGCCGGTCACATCGATGTGGCCGCTGGCGGAAGGAACCACTGTCATGACAGGTCCCAGCGTTCAGGACGGCATCGACAAGGCCGGGTCGGCCGTCAACCTGCTGTGGAAGCCGGGCGCGGAGGCGTGGACGCCCGAGGTGATCGAACCGCAGTACGCCGGCTGGAAGGTCGAGCAGCACGCCTGGTACGACGCGGTGACCATCGCCGACCTCTCGCACCACATGTCCGACACGGTGATCCAGGGCCCGGACGCCACCGCGGCGCTGTCCGCGACCAGCGCGAACAACTACACCAAGTTCGAGCTCGGTCAGGCCAAGCAGTTCGTCCCGGTGGCCGAGGACGGCAACATCATCACCGACGGCATCCTGCTGAAGGAGTCCGAGGAGCGCTACGTGCTCAGCGGAGTCCCGGCCGCGCAGAACTGGGTGATGTACCACTCCCGCCGGCTCGGCTTCGACGTCGAGTTCACCACCAACCGGGAGACTTCGGCCCGACCGAAAGACGTTGACCCGATAGTCTTCCGCTACCAGATCCAGGGGCCGCGGGCGGCCGAGCTGATCGAGCGGGCCTTCGGCGGCCCGCTGCCGGAGACCAAGTTCTTCCACTCCACCCCGGTCGGCCTGGGCGGCCGCAGCTTCCGGGCACTGCGGCACGGGATGGCCGGGCAGGCCGGCTTCGAGTTCGTCGGCGACTGGGCGGACGCCGCCTTCGTCAAGGACGCGCTGATGACCGCGGGCGAGCCGCTCGGCCTGATCCACCAGGGCGCCTGGGCGTACCCGACCGCGAGCCTGGGCAGTGGTTGGATCCCCTCGCCGACCCCGGCCATCTACACCGGCGAGGACCTGCTGGACTACCGGAAGTCGATCTCGCTGTACTCCTACGAGGGAATGAAACCCCTTCAGGGAAGCTTCTACTCGCAGGACATCACCGACTACTACTGCTCGCCCTACGAGCTCGGGTACGGCCGGTCGATCTCCTTCAACCACGACTTCATCGGTAAGGAAGCGCTGCAGAAGGCCAAGACGGACGCCCCACGCACCAAGGTCACCCTGGTGTTCAATCAGGACGACGTGCACCAGGCCCTCGGAGCGGATCCCGGCTTCGTGCACCACTACTGGCGCAACCGGGTGGAAACCGCGGACGGCCTCAAGGGCGTCACCTTCCAGACCGGCTGGCTCGACTCCGAGCAGACCGTGCTGGCCCTCACCCTGGTCGACCGGTCGATCGCCACGCCGGGCACCGAGGTCGAGGTGGTCTGGGGTCAGCATCCGGGATCGGGGACGCCGGTGGACGCCGACCTGGGCTTCCCGCGCCTGCGCGCCACGGTCCAGCCGTGCCCGTACAACGAGGTCTCCCGCACGTTGTACCGCCAGGACGCCTGACTCCTCTTCGCCGCCCGCTCCTGCCCGCGGTGGCCTCAGAGCCACCGCGGCGGGCGGTCACGCCCTTTTTCAGAAACCCGAGAACTTTTGAGAGACCCGAGAATCCCGGAGGCCCCGAAGATGTCAGCCCCGACGGCTTCTTCCGCCGAAGTCCACACCCTCCTGACTGATCACTCCCTCGAGATGACCGGCAAGGACGTCCCCCATCTACTGAAGGCCCGGGACACCATCCCGCCCGCCACCCGGATCCACGTCACGTTCCTCGAGAACGAGAACCTGCAGACCCGGATCGAGGCGGTCCGGGCGGTTCGGGACTGCGGTTTCGTCCCAGTGGCGCACGTTTCGGCGCGTCGGCTGACCACGGAGGCCGGACTCGAGGAGTACCTGAGCGCGTTGTACGAGTCCGGCGCCAGCGACCAGATCTTCGCCGTCGGCGGCGACCCGGCCACCCCGCACGGCCCCTTCCCGGACGCGCTGTCGATCATCCGGTCGGACAAGCTGTCGGAGTACGGCGTGCGCAGCGTGTCGATCGCCGGTTACCCCGGGGGCCACCCGGACATCTCTACGGACGACCTGTGGTCGGCGCTGGCCGACAAGGCCGCCGAGCTGCGCAGGCAGGAGTTGTCCGGAGCGATCATCACCCAGTTCGGCTTCGACGTGGACCCGGTGGTGGCCTGGATCGAGCGGGTCCGCGACCTCGGCATCGACCTGCCGATCCGGATCGGGGTGCCCGGGCCGGCCGGGATCCGCCGGCTGGTGCGGTACGCGGCCCGTTTCGGGGTCGGCACCAGCGCGGGAATCGCCAAGAAATACGGCTTCTCGATCACCAACCTGATGGGCACCGCCGGCCCCGACCACTTCCTCACCGAACTGGCCGGCTGGCTCGACCCGGACCGGCACGGCGTGGTGAAGGTGCACTTCTACACATTCGGCGGCCTCGGGGCGACGTCCGAATGGATCGCCGGGTTCGGGGCGGAGGCGCACCGATGACGCTCACCGAGGTCACCCGGCAGATCACCGTCCCCCGGCCGGCCACCGCGGACCAGGCGGTGCTGATCGTGCACGGTCGCGACTGCACCGGAATTGTGTCGGCTGTCACCTCCACGCTGGCCGAGCACGGTGCGAACATCGTCTCCCTGGACCAGTACTCGGACAATCCGACCGGCGGCGAGTTCTTCCAGCGCACCGTGTTCCAGCTGGACAACAGCGCCGCGACGCTGCCCGCCCTGGAACACGATGTGGCCGGCCGGCTCGCCGACCTCGGCCTGGAGTACCGGCTGAGTGACCGGTCGGTGCCCAAGCGGGTGGCGATCTTCGCCTCCAAGTCCGACAACTGCCTGCTCGACCTGCTCTGGCGGCAGCGCCGCGGGCAGCTTCCGATGACCGTCTCGATGGTGATCTCCAACCACCCGGACACCGCCGATTTGACCCGCTCGTTCGGCGTCCCGTTCTTCCACGTGCCCTCCGGCGGGGCCGACAAGTCCGCCGCCGAGGCCGAGCACCTGCGGCTGCTGCGGGGCAACGTCGACTTCGTGGTGCTGGCCCGCTACATGCAGATCCTCTCCGAGGGCTTCGTCGAGGAGGTCGGGGTACCGGTGATCAACATCCACCACTCCTTCCTCCCGGCCTTCATCGGAGCGGGCCCGTATGCGAAGGCGAAGCAAAGAGGTGTCAAACTGGTCGGCGCAACGGCGCACTACGTGACCGCCGACCTGGACGAGGGACCGATCATCGAGCAGGACGTGGTGCGGGTCTCGCACGCCGACACCGTGGAGGACCTGCAGCGTCGCGGGGCCGATGTGGAGCGCGCGGTGCTCTCCCGCGCGGTGCGGTGGCACGCCGAGGACCGGGTGATCCGGACCGGCAACCACACCATCGTCTTCGCCTGACGGTGTTCGAAGGTGAACAAGGAGTAAGGACGCATGACCCACAAGATTGATGGACGCGCGATCGCTGCCCGGGTGCGGGCCGAGGTGGCCGCCGAGGCGGCCCTGGCCTTCCCGGACCCGGAGCGGGCCCCCGGCCTGGCCACGATCCTGGTCGGCGACGACCCGGCCAGCGCGGTCTACGTGGCGTCCAAGCGCAAGGCCGTGCGGGCGGCCGGGCTGCGGGACTTCCACGTGTCCCTGCCCGGCACGGTGAGCCAGGCGGAACTGGCCGGGGTGATCGACGAGCTGGCCGACAACCCGGACGTGGCCGGGATCCTGCTGCAGCTGCCGCTGCCGGCCGGGCTGGACGCCGGGGCCCTGATCAACCGGATCCCGACCGGCAAGGACGTGGACGGGCTGACCACCACCAGCGCCGGCCTGCTGGCCCGGGACCAGACCGGCCTGCGGCCGTGCACCCCGGCCGGGGTGATCGAGCTGCTGGACTCCGAGGGGATCACCATCGACGGCGCCAAGGCGGTCGTGGTCGGGCGCTCGGACCTGGTCGGCCGGCCGATGGGCCAGATGCTGCTGAACCGGGACGCCACCGTCACGGTCGCGCACAAGGAGACCCGGGACCTGATCGCGGCCACCCGGGAGGCCGACATCCTGGTGGTCGCCACCGGCGTGCAGGGCCTGATCGGGCGCGAGCACGTGAAGGAGGGCGCGACGGTGATCGACGTCGGCATCCACCGCACCCCGAACGGCCTGACCGGTGACGTGCGCGCGGCCGAGCTGGAGGGCTGGGTCAAGGCGATCACCCCGGTGCCCGGCGGCGTGGGGCCGATGACGATCGCCATGCTGATGGCGAACACGCTGAGGGCCGCCCAGTGGTCCCGCCAGCCGGCCTGAAGGCCCTCCGGGGATTTCCGGTCGCGGGGGTGGCGAGCGGTCGCTGCCTGCTGATGGGGATCCTCAATGTCACGCCCGACTCGTTCTCGGACGGCCGGCAGTACCTCGCACCGGACGACGCGGTGGTGCACGGGCTGGACCTGGCCGCCGCCGGCGCGGACCTCGTCGATGTCGGCGGCGAGTCCACCCGGCCCGGCGCCGTCCGGGTCACCGAGCAGGAGGAGCTGCGGCGCGTCGTTCCGGTGATCGGGGCGCTGGTGGCCTCGGGCGTCCGGGTGAGCATCGACACGATGCGCAGCCGGGTCGCCGAGGCCGCGGTGAACGCCGGGGCCACGGTGGTGAACGACGTCAGCGGCGGGATGGCCGATCCGGCCATGGCCGCCACCGTCGCCGGGCTCGACGTGGCCTACGTGGCGATGCACTGGCGCGCCCACAGCCGCACCATGCAGCAGTTCGCCGCCTACTCGGACGTGGTCGAGGAGGTGCGGGCCGAACTGGTGCAGAGAATGGACGTGCTGACCGCGGCGGGCGTCGATCCGGGCCGGATCGTGCTCGATCCGGGTCTGGGGTTCGCCAAGGAGGCACCGCACAACTGGGCGCTGCTGCGCGGGCTGGACCGGATTCTCGACATCGGTCAGCCGGTGCTGATCGGGGCCTCGCGCAAGGGGTTCCTGGGCCGGCTGGCCCACGAGGCGTACGGAGCTCTGCCGGCTCCCGCGGACCGGGACGGAATGACGTCCGCAATCACCGCTTTGGCGGCATCCGGCGGAGCCACCTGTGTCCGGGTGCACGACGTACGGTCCAGCCGGGACGCGGTTACGGTTGCGGCCGCCTGGCAGCCGCGGCCATGACCGGGGCGCACGCCGGGATCGAGGCCTACTTCTTCAACGAACTGCCCCCGATGCAGGCGAACGTGATGACGGGGCACGGTGCGGGAGTACGGCGGGCCACCCGGCTGCTGGCCCAGCTCGGCGATCCGCAGGAGGAGTTGCGCGTCGTCCATGTCGCGGGCACGGCGGGGAAGGGATCGGTCTGCGCTTTCGTCACTGCTGTGCTTGAGGCGCAGGGGTTTTCGGTCGGCCGCTACCTGTCCCCGGACGCCCACTCCATCCTCGAACGCTTCTCCGTGCACGGCCGGCCGGTGGACGCGGAGGTACTCGCCCCGGTCCTGACCGATGTGCGCGAGCACGAGCGCGAGTCCCGGGAAGGACCGGACGGCGCGTCGAGCATGTTCGAAGTCGCCACGGTGATCGCCTTCGAGCTGTTCCGCCGCGAGAAGGTCGACTACGCCGTGGTCGAGACCGGGCTCGGTGGGCGGCACGACGCGACGAACGTGGTGCGCCGCCAGGACAAGCTGGCCGTGCTGACCTCGATCGGGTTCGACCATGTCGACATCCTCGGCTCCACCATCGAGGCCATCGCCGCCCAGAAGGCGGGCATCCTGCCGGAAGGCGGGCAGGCGGTGGCGGTGGCTTCGGGGGCGGAGGCCGAGAAGGCGTTCCGGGCCGAGGCGGGCCGGCGCGGTTGCCGGCTGGACCTCCAGCCGCCGGGCGATCTGGCCGAGAACCTGCCGCCATCGACCCGTTTGGGCCTGCCCGGGGAACATCAGCGGGTGAATGCCGGGCTGGCGCTGCGGGCCGTGGCCGCGTTGGCCGAACGGGACGGCTGGGTGCTGCGGGCCGACCGGGTCGCGGAGGGCCTGGCCGCGGCGAATCTGCCCGGGCGATTCGAACGCCGACGGTTCGAGGGCCATCCGCTGGTGCTCGACGGGGCCCACAACCCGATGAAGCTGGCCGCGCTGATCCAGGCGGTCGGCGAGCAGTTCCCGGGTGTGCGCCCGGTCTGGGTGCTCGGGGTCAAACAGGACAAGGACCTGGCGGAGATCCTGCGGCTGGTGTCCGGGGCCGCTCGACGGGTGATCGCCACCGAGTTCGACCCGGAAGACGCGGTGGGCGCGATTCCCGCCCAAGAGATCGCAGCCACCGCCCAGCGGGCCGGTCTGCCGGACGTAGAGGTCTGCCCAGATCCGTCCCGCGCGCTTTCCCGCGCCGTCCAAACGTCCTCAATCGGCGTTCCGGTCGTGGTGACCGGCTCCTTCCACACCGTCGCGGCCGCCGGGCGTCGCGCAACGCCGTAGAGTGCTGGCGATCGCTGCGGGGCGGCGCCACTCCGTGGGGGTCCGTAGGGACGGTTCCGTCGTGACCGCAGGGATTCCCCGAGCTCCCGAATGCCGGGTCGAGGCCTGGCGCGACATCGTCGCGGTGGCCGCCGGGAATGTGCATGCGGCCTCGAACACCGGCCGTTCGCACACCGTAGGCCTCCGGGGAGACGGAACGGTTCTCGCGACCGGATGGAACCAGGACGGGCAGTGCGACGTCGCGGACTGGACCGGCGTGACGTTCATCGCCGCCGGCTGGCGACGCACGCTTGGGGTCGATATCGACGGTTTCGTTCGGGCCGTCGGTCGTCGTCAGGAGGGCGCGTGTGACGTGGATGGGTGGAGGGAAGTCGTCGCGGTCGCCGCGGGAGACTGGCACTCGGTCGGCCTCCGCGGCGATGGCACCGCCACGGCAGTGGGCAACAACTGGCGCGGACAGTGCGACGTAACCGATTGGCGTGGGCTGACTTCAATCGCCGCAGGCTATCTGAGCACGGCTGCGGTGACGGCCGATGGGCGGGTGCTGACGACCGGGTCCGGGGTGGATGAGGTACGCGGGTGGCGCGACATCGTGGCCATTTCAGCGGGCAGCCATCACACAGTCGGCCTCAACGCGCACGGCCGGGTTCATGCCGCCGGCGACAACACCTACCGCCAGTGCGAGGTCGATTCTTGGGAGGGTGTGGTGGCCGTAGCCACCGGGTCCGCGCACACCCTCGCGCTCCGCGCGGACGGATCGGTTCTCGCGACTGGCGACAACACCAACGGTCAGTGCGACGTCGGCGACTTTTCCCTGTAGGCAGCAACTTTGACGGGAATCTCAGGCGCTCCGTCGGGAGGGCCGCAGCTCGCGGCGACTCGCTGAGGCGAACGTGGCGTGGACGATGTCGTCCGGGGCGACCGGGCCGGCCAGTTCCGCAGCCACCTCTCCGTCGCGCAGCACCAGCACCCGATCGCACAGCAGCGACAGCTCGTTCTCGTCGCCCCCGGCCACCAGCACCGCGCAGCCCTGGGCGGCCGCCTCCCGGACGGTGGCGATGATCGACTGCCGGGCACCGACATCCACCGCCTGGCTGGGCTCGTGCAGCACCAGCAGCACCGGCTCGGTGGCCAGCCATTTGGCCAGCAGCACCTTCTGCTGGTTGCCGCCGCTGAACTTGCCGACCGGCAGGTCCGGCGCGTGCGGACGAACGTCGAGGCGACGCATCCACTCCTCCGGTGCCAGCCGGGCCGCGCCGCGCTCGAGCGGCCGGAGCGAACCCGCGCGCCGGCTGGAAGCGGGCAACAAGATGTTCTCCCGGGCCGACAGGGTGGTGGCCAGGCCCGCCTCCTCGCGGCCCTCCGGGACCAGGGCCACCCGATGAGCCATGGCGGTGCCCACGTCCAGCCCGGCCAGCTCCAGAGCCGCTCCGGACAGTTCGAGGGTTCCGGCCGAGGCCGGCGACGCTCCCGTGACCAGGTAAGGGATTTCCCCGTAGCCGGAGTCGGGCAGGCCGGTCACCCCGACCACCTCCCCGGGCCGGATGTCCAGGTCGAGGTTGCGCACCAGCGGCCCGGCCAGACCCCGGATCCGGACCTGCGGCTCGCCCTCGGCCGGCACCGGGGAAGCGACCGCCGCGGAGGCCTGCAGCGTGCGGCCCAGCACCAACCGGGCCAGGTCGGTCTCGGTGATCTCGTCGGTGCTGACCCCGGGCGCCACCACCTCACCGTCGCGCAGCACGGTGACCCGGTCGGCCACCTCGATCACCTCCTCGAGGCCGTGGCTGATCAGCAGCACCGAGGTTCCGGTGGCGACGATCTCGTCGACGATGGCGTAGAAGCTCTCCATCGTGCGGCGGTTCAGGGAGCGGGTGGACTCGTCGAAGATGATCACCCCCCGCCCCTCGTCCGCGTCCTGCAGGGCGCGGACGATCGCCACGGTGGCCCGGTCCGCCTCGGGCAGGGTGCCGACCGGGGCGTCCAACGGCAGCGGCCGCCCGAGGCGTTCCAGAAGGGGCCGCACCGCGGCCTGCTCGTCCTGCCAGCGGATCCGGTGGAAGAACCGGCTGGGCCGGTAGCGACCGACCCGCAGGTTCTCCAGCACCGTCAGATGGTCGACCAGGCCGAGGTTCTGGTGGACCACCGCCACGCCCGCCGCCCGGGCCTCCAAAGGCCGCACCGGCGTCCTCAGTTCGTTTCCGTCCACCCGGATCCGGCCGCCCGGGTCCGGCGCGTGGTACCCGGTCAGGACCTTGGCCAGGGTCGACTTCCCGCAGCCGTTCTGGCCGATCAGGGCGTGGATCTCCCCCGGCCGGACGTCCAGCGAGACGTCCTTCAGGGCCCGGTTGCGGCCGAAGGTCTTGGAGACGCCGGCGACCTCGAGGCGGGGAGCGGCGCTCACGCCACGCCCCACAGCTTCTTGAACTCGTCCTGGAAACCGGCCGGGCCGAACCAGGCGCCCGAGGCCTGGGCGGCGTCGGTCAGCTCGACCGAGTCGATGTTGTCCTCGGTGAACAGCCGGAACGGGATCTTCTCGTCCGGGACGTCCTTGCCCAGGGCCATCCGCAGGATCGCGTCGGTCAGCGTCCAGCCCTGGTAGGGCAGCGCCTGGGCGGCCTCGGCGTGCAGGAAGGTCTTGCTCTTGACCATCTTCAGCGAGGTCAGGGTGGCCGCCGAGGAGGCGCCCTTGACCGAGGCGAGCTTGCCGGACTGCTGGGTCCCGCCCATCACCGGCTGCACGTACTGGTCGAACTCCGAGATCACGTAGTTCACCCCCGGGGTCTTCAGGATCGCCGAGCTGGTGGAGGGGGCGATCAGCGAGAAGTTGGCGGTGCTGATCTCGTTGACGGTCAGCTTGCAGCCCGAGCAGTCCTTGATCACCTTCTCGCCGGCCGCGGCGTAGGCCCGGGACGAGGGGCTGTCGTTGGCGGCGGTCAGCACCACCTTGGCACTGCCGCCCGAGTCGACCACGATCCACTTGGCGATCGCCTCGAGCATCTCGGTGCCGGCCCCCTCCTGGTAGGCCAGCGTCGGTCCGGCCGGGTGCTTGTCGTCGGGGATCTGGTCGGCGATCAGGACCGGGATCCTGGCCTTCTGGGCGGCGTCCAGGGCGTTGGCCGCCATCGCGTACGGGATCGCGTCGGTGACGATGCCCCCGGCCCCGGCGCCGACCGCCTGGTTGACACAGGCCGAGATGGAGGTGGGGTTGGCCCCGCCGTCGCAGACCTGCAGGTTCAGCCCGGCCGCGGCCAGCGCCTGTTTCATCGCGGTGGCGGTGACCGTGAACGAGGGGGCCTGCTGGGAGATCGGGATGTAGTAGACCGTCCGGCCCTTGAGCGAGGAGATGTCGCCGATCGCCTCGGTGGGCACCGGGAAGCTGTCCACCGGCTCGGACATCTTCTTGACCTCGGCCGCCAGCGCGCTGTCGGCGCCGGAGGAGGCGGCGGCGCCGGTGCTGACGCCGGACCCGCCACCGCAGGCGGCCAGTCCGAGGGTGAGGGTGGCCAGAACGGCGGCAACCGCGGTCCGGCGGTGAACCTGGGGGTGGAGAGAAAGCTTCATCGCAATGCTCCGGGAGACTAGGGGATTCAGGACGAGCGGGAGTGCAGGACCGTCGAGATGGTGACGGCGACGATCAGGACGCCGCCGTAGAAGACGCTGCTGACCCAGCCGGCCACACCCATCAGCTGCAGGCCGAGGATGCCGGTGGCCAGGAAGTAGATGGCGATCCAGGTGCCGAACGGGTTGAACCGGCCGGGCATCAGGATCGCGGTGCCGAGGAAGGTGGCGGCGAAGGTCGGCAGCAGGTAGCTCTGCGAGACCGAGGGGTCGAAGCCGCCGGTCGAGGCCGCGGCCAGCACTCCCCCGAGGCCGCAGACCGTGCCCGCGGCGACGAAGGCCCCGAAACGCACCCGCTCGACCCGGATCCCGGCGAGCCGGCTGACCTCCCGATTGGCCGCGACGAAGCGCATGTTCCGGCCGAGCGGGGTCAGGTGCAGCACGTAGGCGAAGGCCAGGATGAGCATCACGCCCTCGTAGAAGCTCAGGGGCAGACCGGCGACCGGCTGGAGGGCGATCTTGCCGAAGCCCGGATCGATGCCGCTGACCGGCAGCAGATCGGTCATCCAGAGCGCCAGTCCGAGCAGGAAGGTGCCCATTCCCAGGGTCACGACGATCACGTTGACCCCGAAACGCACCACCAGGATGCCGTTGACGGCACCGACGACCGCACCGATCAGCACGGCCGCGACGCTGGCGGCCCAGACGTTCCAGCCGTGCTGCACGGTGAGCACGGTCATCGCGACAGCGGTGAGCCCGAAGACCGAAGCGACCGACAGGTCGACGAACTCGCCGACGCAGATGGTGCACAGCAGCGCCACGGTGAGGAAGACCAGGGCCTGCTGGCTGCCGAAGATGGTCTGGAACGTCCCCGTGGTGAGGAAGACGTCGGGCTCGCGGATGCCGTAGAGCACGATCAGCGCGAGCCAGACGATGACCACGGCGCCTCGGGCGCCGTAGCCGCTCAGGGCCTGGACCAGACGGCCCGGGCGCTGGGTGGGACCTTCGGGCGCCGCACCCGGGTCGTCGGCGACTTCCGGGGAAAGGGCAGATGCACGCAGCACGTTCGGGAACCTCCTAGAATCGCGACTGTCTTCGTCGACGTGAAGTCGTGATGCGGCAACGGTTGCCGACCGGACCTCCGGGGTCCACCGGTTCGCGCCGCTGTCCGTGAAAGCAATGCATGCAGTGGGCGTTGCCCACGCCTGATGCGGTCTCCGGGCCGGAAGGACCTGAAGCCTAGAACAGGGAAAGCCGTTCAGTCATCGCCGAAATCGTGATCGGTGTGATCGGCCTGACCGATCCGCCAATAACCCCGGACGGTCACCTGGGCCCGCGGGTGCCCGCGGTCGACCAGCAACTGGGCGCGGATCCGGCGAACCGCCGACGCCTCAGCGGCCACCCAGACCTGGGTCTGCGGCTCCAGCCGGGCACCGAGCACACCCTCGACCAGGCCGGCGCCGGTGCTGCGGTCGTGCCAAACGACTTTCATTCCCGGATGGTCGAAATCGAGAAGGTGCTCCTGCTCATCCTCCACCTCCAGATGGACCTCGACCGAGGCCTGCGGCGACAGGGCCTCGACCAGCACGGCCGCCGCCGGCCGGGCACTCTCGTCGGCGGCGATGAGCCAGCTGCGGGCCTCCGGGTCGACCGCCAGGCCGCCGCCCGGTCCGCCGATCGCCGCCCGATCACCGGGAACGGCGGTTTCGGCCCAGCGACTGGCCAGACCCTCTCCGTGCAGGGCGAACTGCACCTCGAGGGTTCGGGCCGCGGCATCGTACCGGCGAGGCGTGAAAGTCCGCATGGAAGGACGTCCGTCCGGCCAAATTAGGCCTTCCGGACCGACGACCGGGACAGCCAACTGCCCGTCCTCGGAGGGCAGAAAGAGTTTGATGTGCGCGGTGGGGGCAGGTTCCCGGAAGCCGACGAGTGCGTCACCACCCAGAACGATGGACGCCAGGCGCGGGCTGATGCGCTGGGTCGAGAGCACCTCCACCGGGCGGGGAGGAGGACAGCGAGGGCCTCGGGGAGGGCTGGCGGACGTCATCGGTCGCCTTTCTCAGAGGATCAGTAGCTTGCGCGGGAAGTTTCGGAAGGGCGGACGAACTGCTGAGCCAGGGCTTCGGAGGCGCGGGCGAGGAGGGCCACGTCGGCGCCGACGAGAACGAAGGACGCACCCGCCCGGAGGTACTGCTCGGCCATGGAGGGGTCAAACGCATTGACGCCGAATGGCTTACCGGCCGAACGGACACCGGTGAAGGCCTGAAGAACGGCTTCGACGACGTCCGGATGGGTCTGCTGTCCGATCAGATTCATCGAGGCGGCCAGGTCGGACGGCCCGACGAAAACCCCGTCCACCCCATCGGTCCCGGCGATCGCGCCCGCGGCGCCCACCGCGTCCAGAGTCTCGATCTGGACCAGCACCGAGACCTGCGGGTCCCTGAGGTACCCGTCGATCCGGTTCCATCGGGCCGAGCGGGCCAGTGCCGAGCCGACGCCCCGGCGTCCCCGCGGCGGATAGTGCGCCGCCGCGACCACGGCCTCCGCCTCTGCGGCGGAGTTCACTATCGGCACCAGGATCGTCCCAGCCCCGAGATCGAGAACCTGCTTGATGACGACCGGGTCGGCGGAGGGGACCCGCACCACTGGAGTGATCGGGTAGGCGGCCACCGCCTGGAGCTGGACGAGAACGGATTCCAGACCGTTCGGCGCGTGTTCCATGTCGATCAGCAGCCAGTCCAGGCCCCCGCCGGCGCAGATCTCGGCGATCAGCGGGCTCCCGCTGCAGACCCACATCCCGGCCAGGGGCCGGTCGGCAGCCTCCAGGATCACTCGAAACGACATGAGATCGTCCCCATCGGTCCGTAGTCGCCCAGCACGCTGTCGCCGCGGGAGACCCACATCGGCCGGGTGAAGGAGCCGGCCAGGATCAGCTCCCCCGCCTCCAGTCGCCCACCGTGCTGATGCAGCTTGTTCGCCAGCCAGGCGACGCCGGTGGCCGGATGGTTCAGCACCGCGGCCGCGACCCCGCTCTCCTCGATCGTCTGGTTGCGGTAGAGCAGGGCCGAGACCCAGCGCAGGTCGGTGTCTTCGGGCCGGGTCGGGTTGCCGCCGGTGACCAGCCCCCCGTAGGCCGCGTTGTCGGCGATGGTGTCGACGATCGTCCGTCCTTGGAGCTCTATGTGGGAGTTCAGGATCTCCAGGGCCGGGGTGACGTACTCGGTGGCTCGAAGCACGTCGAAGAGCGAGCAGTGCGGGCCCTCCAGCGGAGCGCGGAGCAGGAAGGCGAGTTCGACCTCGATCCGCACGTTGGAGAAGTGGTCGAACGGGATGACCGAGCCGTTCTCCCAGACCGTGTCGTCGAACATCACGCCGTAGTCGGGTTCGGTGATCCCGGTCGCGGACTGCATGGCCTTGGAGGTCAGCCCGATCTTACGCCCGACCAGACGACGCCCCTCGGCCAAAGATTGATCACGCCAGATTTTTTGGATGGCGTAGGAGTCCTCGACGGTGGCGTCCGGGTACCGCGCGGTGATCCGCTCGATCTGCGAGCGCTCCAGGTGGGCCCGGGACAGCTCGCCGGCCAGCGCCGTGATGGTCTCAGCGGACAGCATTCAGGCCCCCTCGGGAATGTCGCAGGCGCCGGTCGCGGGATGCCGGACGGCCAGGTCGGCGGAGAAGAACCCGTCGCGGTGATGCCGCACCGCCCGCTCGATCTCCTCGGTCGAGGCCCCCTTCTCGATCAGCCCGATCAGCGCCTCGTGCTCGTCCACCGCGGCCGCGGCCCGGCCGGGAACGATGCCGGTGCCCTGATCCCGCAGATGCCCGACCCTGGCCCATTCGGCCCGAAGCATCTCCAGCAGGCGCGGGTTCGGGCAGGGGGCGTACAGAGCGCGGTGCAGCTCCTGGTTCACCGCGCGGAACACCCGAGGATCCAGATCGGGCAGGCCTTTACGGACGATGTCGTTGAGTTCCCGGGCCCGGGCCAGGTCGGTGGGGGTCAGCAGCGGGGCGGCCAGAGACGTCGCGGCGCTCTCGACGATCCCGATCGCCTGGAGGGCGAAGCGCAGTTGCGCACCGTCCACCAAGGCGACCCGAGCGCCGACGTTGCGTTCGAACGTCACCAGTCCCTCGGCCGTAAGCGCCCGCACCGCCTCCCGGACCGGCACCACGCTCATCGACAGTTCGGCCGCCAGCGAGCTGAGCACCAGGCGATAACCCGGCCCGAAGGCCCCCACTGCGATCTGCTCGCGGATCCACTCGTAGGCGACCTGGGACTTGCTGAGTTCCGGGGAGGCAGTCATTGGCTCTCCTCGTACTTCGCCCGCCACTGCGGGTTCATCGGGAACAGCCCGTCCACCGGGTGCCCGGCCCGGACCTGTTCGGCGACCCAGGCGTCCTCGTTTTCCTGTTTCAGCGCCGCGTCGGCGACCTCCTCGGCCAGTGCGGGCGGGATCACCACCACGCCGTCGCGGTCGGCCACGATCACATCTCCCGGCTGGACCGTGGCCCCGCCGCAGGCAATGGTCAGGTCGCTGTCCCAGGGAACGTGCCGGCGCCCCAGCACCGCGGGGTGATTGCCCAGGCAGTGCACGGGGATCCCGATCGCCGCGACCGCCTCCGCGTCCCGCACCCCGCCGTCCGTCACGATCCCGGCCGCTCCCCGCACCTGGGCCCGGAGGGCCAGGACATCGCCGAGGGTGGCCGAACCGGTTTCTCCCCGGGCCTCGATGACCACCACCTCGCCCGGCTCAACCGCGTCGAAGGTGCGCTTCTGCGCGTTGTAGCCCCCGCCGTGGGAGGCGAACAGGTCTTCCCGGTTGGGCAGGAAGCGCAGCGTGCGGGCCGTCCCGACGATCTTCGCGTCGGCCCCCAGAGGGTGCAGACCCTCGATCACCACGTTGTCCAGACCGCGTTTGCGCAACTGGGCCGCGAGCCCGGCGACCGGGGTGCGGCTCAGCTTCGCGCGCAGGGTTTCGTCCATCAGAACTTCACCTCAGTAGGATCCGGCGTATGTCCACCAAGGCCGAGCTGGCGTTCCAGGTCCTCAAAGAGCGGATCATGGACGGCACCTACGGGCCCGGGCACCGCCTGGTGATCGATCAGCTGGTCCGCGAGCACGAGATCAGCGCCGGTCCCTGGCGCGAGTCGCTGCGCCGGCTGGAGGCCGAGGGCTGGGTCGAGATGGTGCCCAACGTCGGGGCGCTGGTGCGCACGTTCGACACCGACGCCTGGCAGAAGGGGCTGAGTCTGCTGGCCCGGATCGGCGGCTACGCCACCGCGCTGTCCGCCCCGCGGCTGACCGAGGCGGACCTGAAGACGGCGCGGGACCTGAACCGGCAGATGGCCGAGTCGCTGAACGCCTTCGACCCGGGCCGCTTCGGCCGGCTCAACCGCCGGTTCCACGAGCTGCTGGCCTCCCGGGCCGGGGACGAGCGGCTGGTCGAGATGGTCGGCAACGAGTGGGCCCGGCTCGAGGTGATCCGCAAGTCGGCCTTCTGGTACGCGCCCGGCCGGGCCGAGGCCGCCCTGGCCGAGCACGACGCGCTGCTCGACCTGATCGAGTCCGGCGCCGAGCCCGAGGCCATCGAGGCCGCGGCCCGCCAGCACGAGCTGCGCACCGTCGAGGCGGTGACCCGCTACGAGGCCGGCCTTCATCGCTGACCGCCCCATCGGGTGATCAGCGCGCGGCCGTAGTCGTTGCCGTTGGGGTGGCGCAGCGTGGTGTGTACGTGGAAGCGGGCCGGCAGCCGGTTGGTCAGCCACACCCCGGCGTGATGGTCCAGTTCGGCCAGGATCACCGGGCTCTGGATCCGCAGGTAGAACGGCTGGGAACCGTCGGTCGCCCCGTACCAGGAGAACCAGGTGTCCTCCAGATGCGCGTCGTACTCGGCCAGGGTGAGGGCCCGCTGCCGTTCGTTCAGCAGGAGCAGGAAGTCGGCCACCACCTGACGGAGCAGATCGCGCTGCTCCTGGGTGAACTCGGCGACCGGGATGCCCTCGTAAGGCACCACCCGGTTGTCCCGGAAAGCCCCGGCGACGTGCCGCTCGTCGGCCGGATGCAGGCGTCCCTCCGGCATTTTCGGATCAAGGACGCTCTCGAAGACGACCGCTTTAGCGTGCTGTCCGGGAGTGAACGAGCCGGCCAGCTGCAGAGCGATCTGCTCGCGGTCGCCGAAGAGCGGCGGATGATCTTCGGAAAGAGCCGGTTCGGCGCCGAGAAAGACCGGGGCGATGATGTGCCGGCCGCCGACCGAGACGAAGTTGACCGCCACGTGGTGACCGAACAGCTGCCAGCCCCAGGGTGCTTCGAGGCCGGGCGCGCCGAACAGCGAGAACCAGTAGCTGTGCTCGTTCATCACCTTCGGCAGGTCGACCAGCTCCCCCAGGAAGCCGTTCAGCGCCATTGCCTCGGTGACCCGCTCATAGCCCTCCGGGCTGAGCGACGCCTTCACCAGATCCATGACGGCGTCGATCTTCTCGGCCGGGAGATCTTCTAGCCGCAGCCCGACCCGGTGCACGACGAATTCCGGATTACTCCAGGCCCGCCACTCGTTCGCGGTGACCGGGTGACCGACGGCGGCCCGCTCGGCGTCGCTGAGGGTTTTCAGCAGGCGCTCGGCCGCGCGCAGTGGTTCGGGATCGACGTCCACCATTTCTGATAGTTCGTAAAGCCCTTCGCGCACGACCCCGTCCGAGGTGATGCCCACGAACGGCTCGTCGTAGAGGGAGCGCCAGTAGGCCAGAAGCTCCTGCAGGAACGGCGCTTGGTACCGGTCCTCGGTGAACTCGTCGTACGACAGGCCCCGCACCTCGGTGAGTTTCGGGTCGTCGTGGTCCAGGAGGAAGTCACGGTAGTCGCCGCCCGGTAGTTCGACCGCCTCTTCCCGCGCGGCCACCCGGGCCGTGGTGAAGAATCCGTCGATGTCCTTCTCGGCCATCAGATCGGCAGGTTGAAGAGCCGCTTGGCGTTCCCCGAGAGCACCGCTTCGCGGTCCTCGTCGCTGATCTCGAGCTGGTTCTGGACGAAGTCCACGCCCTGGCTCATCCAGCCGTAGAAGACCGGGAACGAGGAACCGAACATGTAGTGGTCGGCGCCGTTCACCTTCAGCGCGCACTCCACCTGGTCCTTGCCCCAGGAGTGCGGGTGGGTCAGGTCGAAGAAGATGTTGTTCTCGAGGTAGCTCTTGATCTGGTCGCCCCCGGTCGGGTCGAGCCGGTTGATCGCCTCCTTCTTGTTGGAGGCGTGCGGGGTGAGCAGCGCGGTGTTGGCGAACCAGTTGCCGCCGAGCATGGTGTGCACGAAGCGCAGGCCCGGCATCCGGTCGAACATGCCGCTGAACAGCTCACGGCCGACCGCGGTGGCCTGGTCGGTGATCCGGCCGAACTCCCGGCGCAGGTTGGTGTAGTCGATCACCGACTTCCACTCCACCGGCAGCGGGGTGTGGTGCACGATGACCGGGATGTTCAGCTTCTCGATCACCTTGAGGTAGGGCTGGAACACCTCGTCGTCGAGGTAGAGCTGGCCGTAGTGGCAGGCGATCTGCACCCCGACCACGCCGAGCTCGTTCACGCACCGCTCGAGCTCGTAGATGTTCTCCTTACCGCCCCACGGCGGCACGCAGGCGGTGGAGAACAGCCGTCCGTTCGACCGCTTGACGATGTCGAAGGCGTTGTTGTTGACCTCCTGGCAGGTCTCCAGGCCCAGCCACTCCTGCCAGACCGGCACCCGCATGATCCCGAAGTCCACGCCGGCCTCGTCCATGGCCTTGAGCTTGGCCTCGGCGCTGTAGTCGCCGTCGACGTAGTTCAGGTTCTGGTACCCGGCCGGCTTCTCCAGGATCAGCTGCTTGCGGCCGTCCTCCAGCTCGGCGACCCGGGCGATCTCACCGAAGCCGCGGGGGGCGCTGTCGAGGAAGCCGTTGAGGATCTTCGGGTTGCTGAACAGATCCTCGGGCAGGTGGTGGATGTTGATGTCGACCACGGTCATAACTGGACTCCCTATCGTCATCGATGCGGTCCTGCGTCCCCGTTGCGATCAGGCTGGCGGACGTCCGCCGAACCTGATCGTGTACGAAATCAGATACGAAACGTAGCCCGGCCGGTCGCTATATCGCAAGCGATTTCATGTTTGAAATCGTAAATGATTTCCTCTACGGTCGCTGTCAGCGACGGCGCTCTCCTCGTCCGTCGCCCCACCGGGTCCGGTGGGAGGGTCCGACCCGAGGAACTTTCCATGAGCCACGTGGAGCACCGGCGCGACGGCCCCCGGGACGCGTCGACGCTGCTCAGCCGACCTCATTCGACGTGCATGTCCACATCCCGTCAGCGCGGCCCGCGCCGGGGACACCACCCCGGCGCGCTTCTGCGCGAGACCTCCTGAGGAGTTCCGATGAGCAGCACCGATCTCGACATCGCGATCATCGGCGCCGGCCCGGCCGGCCTGGTCGCCGCGTTACGCCTGCACCAGAAGGGTTTCCGGCCGAAGATCTACGAGACCGTGCCCGAGCTCCGGCCGCTCGGGGTAGGGATCGACGTGAAGGTCTACGGCTCCAAGGAGCTCGAGGAACTCGGCCTGCTCGAGGAGTTCCGGGCGATGTCGGTGGACGCGAAGGAGTCGATCTTCTTCAACAAGTACGGCCAGGAGATCTACGCCGAGCTGTGCGGCGTGCACATGGGCTACCTGCACGAGCAGCGCTTCGTCCACCGCGGATACCTCCAGATGCTTTTCTACCGAACCGTTCTCGAGCGTCTCGGTGCGGACGCGGTGGTCAGCGGCGCCCGGGTCACCGGGTACACCAACCACGACGACCAGGTGACCCTGCACTTCGACAACGCCCCGGACGTGACCGCCGACCTGGCGATCGCCGCCGACGGAATCAAGTCGCAGATCCGCCAGCAGATGCATCCGGAACACTCCGAGCCGGTCTACTCCGGAATCACCATGTGGCGCGGCACCACCCTGATGGAACCGTTCGCCACCGGCGGCACAATCCTGCACATCGGCGCCCCGCAGAGCTCCAGCATGATCGTCTACCCGATCGCCGAGAACTTCGAGGGCACCGGCAAGGTCCTGGTGAACTGGGTGGTCGAGGCCACCCGGGACGAGTCGGTGGAGGACTGGAACCAGCTCGGCAGCGTGGACGAGGTGCTGCACTACTACGACCAGTGCGAGATCCCGTTCCTGGACGTGCAGGAGATGCTGCGCAACGCCCGCGAGGTCTATCTCTTCCCGCTGATCCGGCACGAGCCTCTGGAATCCTGGATCGACGGCCGGGTGGTGCTGATCGGGGACGCGGCGCACGCGATGTACCCGCGCGGCGGCAACGGTGCCTGCCAGGCCATCGTCGACGGCGGTGCTCTGGCCTCTCATCTGGCGGCAACGGAGGATGTTTCGCAGGCCCTGAAGGCCTTCCAGGACCAGCGGCTCCGGGCGGTCAACGGCATGGTGATGGCGCACCGCGGCGAGGGTTACGAGGTGATCCGGCGGATGGTCGAGGAGCGCACCGAGGGCGAGCGGTTCACCGACATCGAGGAGGTGCTGCCGCTGGCCGAGGCCGACGCCATCTTCAGCAAGTACCACTCGCTGGTCGGTCAGCCCCGGCCCGGGCACGAGGCCGGCGAGGCCACCGGGTTCCGCACCGACTACGCCACCCGCTCATGAGCGCCCCGGTCGTCGTGGCCGACGAGCAGACCCGCGCCGAGATCCTCGAGGTCGAAACCCGCCGTCAGAAGGCCCTGATCGAGGGCGATCTGGCCACGCTGGACGAGCTTTTCGACGCGTCGCTGATTCACACCCATGCGCCGGGGCTGACCCACGACAAGGCCCAGCTGCTGGAGCACGTCGCCACCCGCAAGGCCTACCGCGGCATCACCCGCGGCACGCTCACGATCCGGCTGATCGGTGACGTGGCCATCGTGACCGGGCGGATCGACAACCGGCTGGGCAGTGCGGACGGCAGCGAGCGCTCGGTCGCCGGGCCGGCCATCCAGGTGCTGCGCCGCTGCGAGGACGGGGCCTGGCGGTTCGTCAGTTTCCAGATGACGCCGGACGGGGAACTGGCCTTCCCGCCGACCGCGGCCGAGAAGGCCAGTCTGGCCGGGACCACGATCACCGCAAAGGATGAATCAGCATGAAGCTTGCCCGCTTTTCGGTCGACGGCGGATCGGCCCGGCTCGGACGGGTGGACGGCGACCGGGTCACCGACCTGTCCGCGGAATTCGGGACGTCCTTGAAGGCCCTACTGCCGGATCTTCCTCCGCTTCGGGAACGTTTGCTGGCTCAGGAGGGTGAGACGTACGCCCTGGACAACGTCGCCCTGCTGGCCCCGATCGACGAGCCGCAGAAGTACCTGGGCATCGGAATGAACTACCGGGAGCACGCCGAGGAGGCCCGCCTGGCCGGGATCGCGACCCCGACCAGCCAGCTCTGGTTCAACAAGCAGGTCACCTGCGTCGTCGGACCGCACGACGACGTGGTGAAGCCGAACCTGTCCGACGAGCTGGACTACGAGATCGAGCTCGGCGTGGTGATCGGCCGCCGGTGCAGGCACGTCCGGGCCGAGGACGCCCGCTCGGTGATCGCCGGATACCTGGTGGCGAACGACTTCTCGGTGCGGGACTGGCTGCAGAAGCGCTCCCCCACCTTCACCCTGGGCAAGTCCTTCGACACCCACGGACCGATCGGTCCCTGGCTGACCACGGACGACGAGGTGGCCGACCCGCTCGCCCTGCGGATGCGGCTGACCGTCAACGGCGAGGTGCGCCAGGACTGGCCGACCAGCGACATGATCTACGACATCTACCAGCAGATCGCCTACCTGTCGCAGGTTTTCACGCTGATGCCGGGCGACGTCCTGGCCACCGGCACCCCCTCCGGGATCGGCGCCCCCACCCGGAACTTCCTGAAGGTGGGCGACGTGGTGCGGGCCGAGATCGAGGGCCTGGGCGCCCTGGAGAACACCGTCGTCGCGGAGCCCCTCGTTGGCTGACGAACGGGTCAGCCTGGAGCTGCCCGGGTTCGAGCACAGCAACCCGATCCCGGTGGCCAGCCGGATCGGCCCGTTCGTCGCCTCCGGCGCGATCACCGGCCGCGACCCGCTCAGCCGGGAGATGCCCGCGTCCCTCGACCAGCAGTGCGCGAACGTCTTCGGCCACGTGCGCGCGCTCCTGAAGGAGGCCGGCGGGAGCACGGACGACATCCTCAAGATGACCTTCCACCTCACCGACCCGGGTGACCGGGAGGCGCTGAACCGGGAATGGGTGGCGATGTTCCCCGACCCCGCCCACCGCCCGGCCCGCCAGGCCCTCGCCGCCCACCTCGACGGCCCCGCCCTCATCCACTGCGACCTCCTAGCCATCCTCCCC
>JODP01000014.1 GCA_000719025.1 Kineosporia aurantiaca JCM 3230 | reverse complement strand
GGCGCCGCGTTGGGGGTCGAAGCGGTCGACGGCGTGCAGGAGGCCGATGGTGCCGACCTGGACGAGGTCGTCGTAGGGTTCGCCGCGGCCTTTGAAGCGCTGGGCGAGGTGGTGGACCAGCGGCAGGTGGGCCTCGATCACGGTGCGCCGCAGCTGCTGGTACTGCGGGTGGCTCTGCGGCATCCGGGACAGGCGCAGCAACTGCGGGTCTGCGGCCGGGACCGCCGAGTCCGGATCGTCGAGCGGATCGAGGTCTTCCGGCTCGTCCGGGTCTTCGGGTTCCTCGCTGTCGATCTCGAGGGCGGGTTCGGCCGGCGGGGGGCTCTGCTCCGGCCGCCGGACGATTTCCGGGTGGGTGCGCGGCAGGACCCGCAGGCGGGCGTCGGCGTCGGGCTGAAGGCTCACGCTTCGGCCCGCCCGGGCACGCTGAGCTTGATCCAGGCGCCGCCCTCGGCGGTGCCGGTGACCACCTCGCCGGCCAGTGCCCGCAGCACCGACCAGGAGAAGCTGGCCTCGCGGGGCAGCGTCGCGACCGGGCCGGAGATGGTGACCGACAGGGTCTGGCTCCCGATCAGACCGACCTCGAAGGCGGCCTCAAGGGTGCGCCCCGGGTGCGAGCGGCCGGCCAGCAGCAGCGAGCAGGCCTCGTCCACGGCGATCCGCAGATCCTCGATCTCGTCGAGGGTCAGGTCCAGCCGGGTGCCCAGACCGGCCGCGGCGGTGCGGACCACGGCCAGGTAGGCCGGATCGGCCGGGACCCGCAGATCCACGATGTCCAGGCGGCGTCCGCCCGAGGGGGCCGGTCCGGTCTGCTCCACCGGATCGAACAGATCGGAACGCTGCCGACCGCGAATCGTGCTCACATCCCCCCGTGACGAAGATCGGTCCTGACCGTAGCGGTGCGCGGATCGTTCGTCACGGAACGATACCAATGTCACCATCGGAACAGGGTAGTGCACTCAGAGTTGTAGTTGTCCAGGCCTCAAGACAAGGAAAAGCTACTCAGCTCGCTCATCCGATCACGAGTAGTGAACGCCCTCACCCGTTCGGCCCTATGGGCAATTCTGCCCGTCCGGGGGCGCATCGTCCGCTCATTCTGAGGTCGTTCAGAGGTTTCTTGCGGACGGCGGTCGCCCCTGCCCCATGATGCAGCACGAGTGCACCCCCGCAATGTTCGCGTTACGGGCGAATGGTGCACCGAGTAAATGAAAACTCAAGCACTCTGCACCGGTTCGGGCTCGGGCACGCGTTCGGGGGTGGTGGTCGTGCGCACCACCGAGACCGACCCGCCCTGGCTCTGCCCGGCGTACACCGCGATCCCCACGCCGAGCAGGCCCAGACCCACCGCGACCAGGTTGGGCGAGTTGTAACCCCAGCCCGCAGCAATGGTCGCGCCGCCGAGCCAGGCGCCGATCGAGTTCGCGATGTTGAAGGCCGCGTGCATGCTGGCCGCAGCCAGGTTGGGCGCCCCGCCGGCCAGCGTGATGATCCGGTTCTGCAGGGCCGGGAAGGCCATCGTGTTGGAGAACGGGAACAGGAAGATCAGCACGGCCGAGGCGATCTTGCTGCTCGAGCCGAAGTAGAAGACCCCGGCGATGACCACGTTGGCCGCCATCGCGCCGTAGATCACCTTGCTCATGTCGTACTGGTCGGCCAGCCGGGCCCCGATCAGGTTGCCGAAGGTCATGCCCAGCCCGAACAGCACCAGCAGCGGCGTGATGCTGGCGGCGGCGTACCCGGCGACCTCGGTCATCATCGGGGCGATGTAGCTGAAGGTCGCGAACGTGGCCCCGCCGCCGATCGTGGCCACCCCCAGCGAGAGCCAGATCTGCTTGTTGCGGAACGCTCCCAGCTCGTGGCGCAGGTGCGGGGCGTCCGGCGAACCCGGGTCGACCCGCTCGCTGCGGGGCACGGCCGCCAGCACGCCCAGGGCACCGATCAGCTCGACCACCGCGACCAGCACCAGCACCAGGCGCCAGGATGTGTGCTGGCCGACGAACGTGGTCAGCGGTACCCCGACCACGTTGGCGATGGTCAGGCCGGCGAACACCACGGCCATGGCCCGGCTGCGCCGGCCGGCCGGGACCAGCTTCGCGGCCTGCACCGCAGCCACCCCGAAGAAGGCGCCGTGCGGCAGGCCGGACAGGAAGCGCATCGCCAGCAGGCTGTAGAAGCCTGGCATGGCGGCCGAGATCAGGTTGCCCGCCGCCAGCGCGACCACCAGGGTGATCAGCAGGCCCTTGCGGGGGAACCGGACCGAGGCGGCGGTCAGCAGGGGCGCGCCGATCACCACGCCGAGGGCGTAGGCGGAGATCAGGTTGCCGGCCCGGGGCACGCTGACGCCCAGGTCGCCGGCGATGTCCGGCAGCAGCCCGAGCGCCACGAACTCGCCCGTACCCAGGCCGAAACTGCAGATGGCCAGCACCAGAAGGGCTCGCCGGACTGGACTGATCATGACGTGCCGCCCCTTAGACCTTCGGATAACGGAAGGCCAGGGCACGCGACTGACCGCCCGGATCAATGCTCGGTCGGCGAGCAAAATCGGGCGGTTCAGGATGGGTTGCGGGGCGGCATCATTGAGCCCGGACGTCGAGCGTGCGGACGACTGCGCGTGCCACTGGCTGCTTCACAGGATACAACCGGTCACTGCGCGCGGTATTCCTCGGCTGCCGTCAGGGCAGACCGTCAGGGCAGACCGTCAGGCGGACTTGCGGGCCGGGGTCTTCTTGGCAGTGGTGGTGGTCTTCTTCGCCGTGGTCTTCTTCGCGGGTGCCTTCTTGGCCGGAGCCTTCTTGGCGGCCGTCTTCGCGGCGGTGGTCTTGGCCGCGGTGGTCTTGCCGGTGGTGCTCTTGGCGGCCGGCTTCTTCTCGCCCCGCGCCTCCTTGGCCCGGTCGACGCTGGCCTGCAGCGCCGAGAGCAGGTCGACGACCTCGGTGGCGGCCTCCTCGCCGGACTCGACCGGGGCCGGCTCGGCCCCCTCCAGCTTGGCCTCGACCAGCTGGACCAGGGCCTGCTGGTAGTCGTCCTCGAACTCGTCCGGCTCGAAGTCGGTGGCCATCGAGTCGACCAGCGAGGCGGCCATCCGCAGCTCCTGCGGGCGCAGGTCGACGTCCTCCTCCAGGATCGGGAAGTCGGCCGCGCGGATCTCGTCCGGCCACAGCAGGGTCTGCATCATGATCACCTTGTCGCGCACCCGCAGCACGGCCAGCGACTCGCGCTGGCGCAGGGCGACCTTGACCACCGCGACCCGGTCGGTGGTCTCCAGGGCCTCGCGCAGCAGGGCGTAGGGCTTGGCCGCGCGGGCGTCCGGCTCCAGGTAGTACGACTTGCCGAAGAGGATCGGGTCGACCTGCCCGGTCGGCACGAACTCGATCACGTCGATCTCCCGCCCGGTGGCCAGCGGCAGCGCCTCGAAGTCCTCGTCGGTGAGCACCACCAGGCGCCCGTCCTCCGCCTCGTAGCCCTTGGCCAGCTGGTCCCAGGCCACTTCCTCACCGCAGACGCTGCAGACCCGCTTCATCCGGATCCGGCCGCCGTCCTCCCGGTGCACCTGGTGGAACCGGATGTCGTGCTCCTGGGTCGCCGAGAACAACCGCACCGGCACGTTGACGAGGCCGAACGAGACCGCGCCCTTCCAGATCGCTCGCATCTTGCGTCTCCTCGCGGTGTCCCGGGTGAAACCAGACATGACGTGTCAAGCCAGACACGCCGAAGACCTGTTACCCAGCATGACCGCTGGATTGCTCAGGTGCCAGGGCAGGCGCGCGTCCGCTGGTGATGACCTGCGCGTACGGCGAAAGTCATCGGTTCGGTCGAGTCGTTGATTGAGGATGCCCGGGGCCCGTGATTTCGGTCGCTCCTGTGCTCTGATGGTGGACATGCGCCCGATGCTCGCCACCCCGGCGGACCCCGACCGGGGTTTGCCGAAGGACGGCGCGCGCTGGGCCTACGAGGTCAAGTGGGACGGCTGGCGGGTGCTGACCGAGATCCATGACGGGGCGGTCCGGCTGTGGAGCCGATCCGAACGGGAGATCACCCCGGCGTTCCCGGAACTGGAGTCCCTGGCTTCGGTCCATCCCGACGTCCTCCTGGACGGCGAGATCGTGATCCTGGCCGACGGCGTCCCCAATTTCACCGCGCTTGCCGACCGGATCCACCTGACCGACCGGCGCCGCGCCTCCGCCCTGGCCGCCAAGGCCCCGGCCACCCTGATCGCCTTCGACGTGCTGCGGATGTCCGGGGTGGACCTGACCGGCCGGCCCTGGCGAGAACGACGGGCCGCCCTCGAAGAGCTGCCGGTCCAGGCGTCACCCATCTATGAGGACGTGGACGTCCTGCTGGCCGCCACCCAGGAGCAAGGGCTCGAGGGCGTCGTGGCCAAGCGGCGCAGTTCGGTCTACCGCCCCGGCGCCCGCAGCAGCGACTGGCGCAAGCTGGCCCACCGCCGGGTGCAGTCGGTGGTGATCGGCGGCTGGCGGCCCGAGGTGAACGACCGCAACCAGATCGGTGCGCTGCTGATCGGGGTCTGGTCGTCTCCTGATCCGGACCACCCGGGCAGTCGGCAGTTGCGCTTCGCCGGGCGGATGGGCAGCGGTCTGGCCGCCGCCGGGCCGCAGGCCGACCTGCGCCGGCTGCTCACTCCGCTGAAACTGGACGCGTCACCGTTCGACGACGCAGTGCCGCGGCTCGACTCCAAGGGCGCAACCTGGGTCGAACCGCGGATCGTGGTCGACGTGCGGCACCTCGGGCGGACCGAGAACGGGAGGCTGCGGCAGCCGGTCTTCCGGGGGATCCGGGCCGATCTGGAACCAGAGGACGTCCGTTACGAGTGAGGTTTTCGGTTGGGGGGCTCGGTGGCCGGCGAGGAACAACGGGTTGAGGTTGGTGGGCGGACGCTGCGGCTGCGCAACCTGGACAAGGTGCTCTACCCGTCCACCGGCACCACCAAGGGCGAAGTGCTGCACTACCTGACCGGGGTGGCGCCGTATTTACTGGCGCACCTAAAGGATCGGCCGGCGACGCGTAAGCGCTGGCCGGACGGGGTAGAAGCAGGCCCGGCGTTCTTCGAGAAGAACGTGCCCCGCGGCGCCCCCTCCTGGCTGCGCTCGGTGACCCTGCCCGCCCCGGGCAGTACGAAAGACCGTGAGATGGTCACCTACCCCCTGCTCGATGACGTGGCGGGGCTGGTCTGGGCGGCCAACCTGGCTTCACTGGAGCTGCATGTTCCGCAATGGCGGGTCGGCCCGCGGGGCGGGGCGAAGGATCCAGACCTCCTGGTGATCGACCTGGACCCCGGAGCCCCTGCCGGTCTGTCGGAGTGCTGCGAGGTAGCGCTGGCCGTGCGGGAGCGGCTGCAGGCGGACGGGCTGGAGCCCCACCCCGTAACCTCCGGCGGTAAGGGCATGCAGCTCTATGCCGCGGTGTCCGGGAAGCAGGATGCGACGACGGTCCGGGAGTACGCCCACCGTCTGGCCGAGGAACTGGAGAGATCGTTGCCCCGCCTAGTGGTGTCCCGCATGACCAAGACCCTGCGCAAGAACCGGGTGCTGCTGGACTGGAGCCAGAACAACTCCACCAAGACCACGATCTGCCCGTTCTCCCCCCGCGGCCGGGAACGTCCCACCGCCGCCGCCCCCCGCACCTGGGACGAGCTGGATTCCCCCGGGGCACTGCGGCAACTGGAGTTCGGCGAGGTGCTGGAACGGGTCCAGGACTTCGGCGACCCGCTCGCGGATGCGCTGCCCGGCGGCTCCCAGGCCGGCCGCGGCCCCCGGGTCCCCACCTCATGACCACCCCCACCCTCGTGATCATGGACTTCTTCCCCCGTGATCATGGACTTTTCATCTTTGGTGGTCGGCCATGACTCATCTCGGCGTGGTGGTCCTGGCCGGCGGCAGCGGTGAGCGGCTGGGGCGCGTGGACAAGGCGGCCCTCTTGGTCGGCGGCGTCCCTCTGCTCGATCGCGTGCTCCAGGCAACGTCCGCCGCGGTCCGCACCGTCGTCGTCGGCGAACCCCGGCCCACTGTGCGCACGGTCGAATGGACCCGTGAAGACCCTCCCGGAACCGGGCCTCTGGCCGGTCTTCTCGCCGGCCTCGAGGTCCTCGACCCTGAGACAACCCCTCTCACCGGCGTCTTCGCCACCGACCTCACCCAGCTCGCCGCGCCGGACGTCCATCGGCTCGTCGATGCCCTGATGGCCGCTCCCGACGCCGACGCCGCCCTCTTCGTCGACACCGAGGGCTACCGCCAGCCCCTGGCCGCCGTCTACCGCACCATCACCCTGATCACCACCCTGCGCTCGCTCCAGCCCTTGGCCGGCCAGCCGATGCGCGCGCTGGTCAAGGAACTCACCCTGGTCGAGGTCCCGGACCTCGGTGCCGCGGCCGACTGTGATACCCCAGAGCAACTCGCCGCACTTCGGGAAGGGTCTGGACATGCTTGAGGACTGGGTCAACGAGGTCGGGGAGCACCTGTCCCTGCCGGCGGCCGACGTGCAGGTGGCAGAAGTCCTGGACCTGGCCAAGGAGGCCGCCCACAACATCGCCCGCCCTGCTGCTCCCCTCACCACCTTCTTGGTCGGCTACGCGGCAGGGCTCCGGGGTGGGGGTCGGGACGAGATCGCCGGGGCGGTGGAGGAGGTGCTCCAGCTGATCGCGGCCCGGGGCGCAGGCTCAACGGGCTCAACGGGCTCTACAGACTCCACGGACAAGGGCTGACCAGCTACTTAGGCAGCAACGCCCGAGCCTGATGCTCGTCCATCCCGGTGGCTCCCAGCAGATCCACCACCACCGACCGCACCTGGGCAACCACCACGTTCGCGGACATCCCGGTGGCCCCCAGCCGCTCCGGATCCAGCCGCTCGGCCAGCGCCGCCAGGGCCGTGGTGGCGACCATCCGCTCGGGGGCCTGACCCACCTCACCCTCGAGCATCCGCAGGATCTCGGACAGGTGGTCGAAGATGTCGGCCAGCTCCAGCGGCATCTGCGCGCCGGTCTCCAGCGACGTCGCGATCCGCCGCACCGCCACCCGCATGTTCCGGGTGGCTCGGTCCAGCCCGACCAGACCTCGTCGATACCGCTGAAGCTCGGGCTGGTGACGGCGGCGCAGCGGAGAGATCCGGCTGATCTCCTCACCGCCGCGCAGAGCGTCCGTCCAGGCTTGGATGTCGTCCTGGGTATGGCGAATCCGCTCCAACGCCGCATCCGCCCGCTCGACGTCCCCGCTGCGCAGCACCGCCGCCGACTCGGCCGAGACCGCCGCCAGCACCCGGATCAGATCCTGCGCCTGCTTCCGGACGAACCGTCCGGGGTCAGCAGGCAGGAACGCCACGACAATCAGCGCGGTGGTACCCCCGATCAGTGCGTCCTCCCAGCGGTACAGCCCGCCCCCTGGGGTCTGCGGCAGCGCGGCCAGGAAGATGCCCTGGACGGCAGACTGCGTGGTCATCAGAGCCCCGCCGCCGAGTAGTTGGGCCACGGACATCGAGAGCAGCACGACGAGGGTGATCTGCCACCACCCGTTGCCGATCTGCCGCACCAGCACCTCGGCGATGCCCACCCCGATGGTGACGCCGAGGGCCAGCTCGACCATCCGGCGCAGCCTGAGGGAGTTGGACAGCCCCAGGCACACCACAGCCGCGACAGGAGCGAAGAAAGGCCGCGGGTGATGCACCACGTCTTCCGCGAACAACCAGGCCACTGCGGCCGCCACCCCGCACTGCAGGATTGCGAACCACGCCATCCGAAGCCGGGAGACGCCTTCCCGTAAGGCTGTGCCCGACGTATTCATCACAGGTCAATCCTGGGGGTCCGGGACGTACCCTGCCACCATGACGAGCACGCGTCCCCCCTTACCGGCCACCGCCCCCGCCGTCCCGATCGACCCGGATCGGGCGGAAAGGGCGAAGCGGGCCCTGGAACTCGACCTGGAGTACGTCTTCCACTCCTGGCTGGCGCAGGACGGCCGGCAGCCGTTCACCGTCGACGGCGGCCAGGGGTCCTGGCTGTGGGACGGGGCCGGGACGCCTTACCTGGACTTCTCCGGGCAGCTCGTCTACACGAACGTCGGCTTCTCCGAGCCCCGGGTCACCCAGGCGATCGCCGCCCAGGCCGCCCGGCTGGCCACGGTCGCCCCGCAGCACGCGAACGACCAGCGCTCCGAGGCGGCCCGGCTGATCGTCGAGCGGGCCCCCGGCGACTGGTTCCGCAAGGTCTTCTTCACCAACGGCGGGGCCGACGCGATCGAGAACGCGGTGCGGATGGCCCGGCTGCACACCGGCCGCCGCAAGGTGCTCAGCCGGTACCGCAGCTACCACGGCAACACCACCACGGCGATCAACCTGACCGGTGACCCGCGGCGCTGGCCGAACGACTACGGCGCCGAGGGCGTCGTGCACACCTTCGGGCCGTTCCTCTACCGTTCGGCGTTCCACGCGAGCACCGAAGAGGAGGAGTGCGCGCGGGCGCTGGAGCATCTGGAGCAGGTGGTCGCGCTCGAGGGACCGACCACGATCGCGGCGATCGTCCTGGAGTCGATCCCGGGGACGGCGGGAATCATGGTTCCCCCGGCGGGATATCTCCGCGGCGTCCGGGAAATCTGCGACCGCTACGGCATTCTCTGGATTGCGGACGAAGTGATGTCCGGCTTCGGGCGCTCGGGGCGGTGGTTCGCCTGTGAGCTGGCGAACGAGGCCCCGACCGGCGCCCCGGGAGAATGGCAGCCGGTGACCGGCGACGCTGCCGTTCCCGACCTGATCACCTTCGCCAAGGGGGTGAACTCGGGCTACGTGCCGCTGGGCGGGGTGCTGGTGAGCGAGCACGTGGGCGCGACTTTCGGTACGCGCCCGTTCCCGGGTGGGCTGACCTACTCCGGGCACCCGCTGGCCTGTGCTGCAGCGGTGGCGAACATCGGTGTGCTGGAGGAAGACTCACTGATCGCGAACGCGGACCGGCTGGGTCGCGAGGTGATCGGTCCCGGATTGAGGACGCTGGCGGAGCAGTCGGGTCTGATCGGTGAGGTTCGCGGGGTGGGTGCCTTCTGGGCGGTCGAGCTGGTGCGGGACAAGGCAACTCGCGAGCCGCTGGTGCCCGCCGGAGCGGCCGGCCCGGCCAATGCCCCGATGGCGGCCCTGATGAAGGCCTGTATGAGCCGCGGGCTGATCCCGTTCATCAACGGAAGCCGGACGCACGTCGTCCCGGCGCTGAACATCACCGACGAAGAGGCGCGGTACGGGCTGGCGCTGCTCGGTGAGGCACTGGCCGAGGTGGAGGGCGGGCTCTAAGGACGCTGGGTGGGGCGGCCGCGGTCGCCCCACCTCTCCTCACCCGGGAGTTACTGGAAGTCCTTGAGGTTGAGCGACTTGGCCGGGGCCTTGGCCGTCACCGGCTTGTCCCAGTTCGTGTAGATCAGCTTGGCGTCCTTGTCGGTCAGGGCGACCAGCTCGGCCGACCCGTCGGCGGTGACGTAAATGATTCCGGGGGAGTTCTTCTCCTTCAGGCCGATGGTCTCGCGCCCGGCCAGCTTCTTGCCCTTGATGCGGACGATGTCGCTCTTCGGGCCGGACAGCGTGAGCGATTGGCCGGTGAACGTCTTCATGTCGGCCAGGGCCCAGACGTCGTCCATGCCCTGCCCCTTCTTGAACGCGATCCACTGCCCGGCCAGCAACTTGGTGAGCGAGTTGTCGCCCCCGGCGATCTTCGCGTACATGTCCTTGCCGCCCTTGAACCAGCCCTTGTCGCCGTTCAGGATGACCTGCATCGAGCCGTCGGCCGGGATCGACAGCGACCCACCGGCCTTCCCGCTCCGGCTCAGGTCGACGTTCATCTTGATCCGGCCGCCGGTGTCCTTGATATTCGCGTTCAGGTGCACGGTCTTGGCCTTCTTCACCTTCGCCATCATCGCGTCGAAGATCTCCGAGGGCTTCTGCCCGGCGTACGGCTTGGTCGGGGCCGGGGTTGCGGGCTGCCCGGCCTCTCCCGCGGCGGAGGCCTGCGGCGACGTTTCCGCGCTGGTCTTGGCCGGGTCGTCGTCTCCACCCCCACATCCGGCCAGCAGGACGGCACCGCCCAGGGTGGCCGCGATCGTGGTGGTCAGAATTCGGGTGGAGCGGGGTCGGGAGAGACCGGCAGACATGGCGAATCCGTTCGCTGAGGTCATCGCGCGCCGCTGGGAATCTCAGGAGGCGCCCTACATGTCGGGGATCTCCCGATACGCTCCATCAGCTTAGAGTTGCCTGTGATAACCATGTGGGCGTTTTCATCAAACGTCCACCGGCCGGCCTCTCAGGCCTCTCTCAGGCCCCTCTCGGCCCCTGGGCAGCGCCGCGGGACGGACCAGGGGTCGCGGACGATTACCCTCGTGGACCGTGAAGGTTCTTGTTGTCGGGCCGGGCGCCCGCGAGCACGCTCTGGTCCGTTCTCTCGCCGGTGATCCGGGGGTGACCGGGCTGTACGCGGCGCCCGGCAACCCGGGCATCGCCGGCTTGATCGGCGCGTCCAACTGCTTCCCCGTCGATGCCCTGGACCCGTCCGCGGTCGCCGCCCTGGCCACCGAGCTGGCCGCCGACCTGGTCGTCGTCGGGCCCGAGGCGCCGCTGGTGGCGGGGGTGTCCGATGCCGTCCGGGCGGCCGGCATCCCGTGCTTCGGGCCGTCCGCGGTGGCTGCGCAGCTGGAGGGCAGTAAGGCCTTCGCCAAGGACGTGATGGCCGCGGCCGGGGTGCCCACCGGTGCCTCGTACGCCTGCACCACGATGACCGAGGTGCAGGCGGCGCTGGACGAGTTCGGCGCCCCGTACGTGGTGAAGGACGACGGTCTGGCCGCGGGCAAGGGTGTGGTCGTCACCGACGAGCTCGACGAGGCGCTCGATCATGCCTCGGTCTGCCTGGACCGTGAGGGCGGCCGGGTGGTGATCGAGGAGTTCCTGGACGGTCCCGAGGTGTCGCTGTTCTGCATCACCGACGGCGAGACGGTGATCCCGCTCGCGCCGGCGCAGGACTTCAAGCGGGCCCTGGACGGCGACCAGGGTCCGAACACCGGCGGCATGGGCGCCTATTCGCCGCTGCCCTGGGCGCCGGGCGATCTGGTCGAGGACATCGTCGAGAACGTCGCCCGGCCGACGATCGCCGAGATGGCCCGACGGGGAGCACCGTTCGTCGGCGTGCTGTACTGCGGGCTGGCCCTGACCAGCCGGGGCGTGAAGGTGATCGAGTTCAACGCGCGCTTCGGTGACCCGGAGACCCAGGTCGTCCTGGCCCGTCTGAAAACGCCTCTGGGCATGGTGTTGAGGGCTGCTGCGGTTCGGCACCTGGAGCACGTTCCCCCGCTGGAGTGGAGCGACCAGTCGGCCGTCACCGTGGTCCTGGCCGCCGAGGGGTACCCGGGCACACCGGTCAAGGGGGACGCGATCACCGGGGTGAGCGATGCGGATGCCTGGCCGGACGCCTGGGTGCTGCACGCAGGAACCGCTCTCGACGGTGACACCTTGGTTGCCGCTGGGGGACGGGTTCTTTCGGTGGTCGCCACCGGCGGGGACCTGACCGAGGCCCGCACTGCTGTCTACGGAGCGATGGAGCAGATCAGTCTGCGCGGCGGGCAGTTTCGCACCGACATTGCCGAGGGGGCCGCGGCCGTGGAGCTCACCGGGCATTTGGGGCACCCGACTCTGAATTAGGGACGCTCGCGGCGGGCGCGGTAGGTGTCGCGCCCGCCGTGGTGGTCGGGTCTACTGACCGATCGCGTCGTCGGCCTTCTCCTGGGCCGTGTCGACCTGCTTGCCGTACTTGTCGCCGGTCGCCTGGTCGGCGGCGTCGCCGCCCTTGTCGATCGCCTGGTCGCTGAACTTCTCGACCTGCTCCGGGTGGTCCTCGGCGGCCTTCTTCACGTTGTCGAACATACCCACGTTGTGCTCCTTGTCCGTGCCGGGGAACTTCCGCCCTCAGTCGAGCGTGAACCTCCTCCCGCCGCGAGTCGATCAACCCCCTAATCCAGCTGCCGAGCAGGCCGGTGACCAGTAGCGTCGGCGGATGAGCAGCGATGCGATCGAGATCGGCGAGGTCGGCCCGGACGATCTGGAGACCTGGGCGGCGCTGAACAGCCGTGGCTTCCTCAGCCCGCGCAGGCCCTCCGCCACCCGCCTCGACGTGCTCCGCAAACAGCTGTCCGAGAACGATTTCCGGCTCGCCCGGATCAACGGGGTGCCCTGTGGCGCCTACCGCAGCTGGGACCTGGACCTGGCTGTGCCCGGCCCGGCCACCGTCCGCACCCGCGCGATCGGCTCGCTCAGTGTCCTCGCCAGCCACCGCCGCCGCGGTGTTGCCGGTGCCTTCGTCCGCGGTGCATTGGCTGATGCCCGCGAGCGAGGGATAGCGCTGGGTCAGCTGATCGCCAGTCAGGCCGAGATCTACGGCCGCTTCGGCTTCGGCCCCGCCACCGAGACCGTGCACCTGTCCGTGAACACCTCCCGGCTGCGTCTGGACCGCGGCGAGATCACGCTGGAGGCGACGGACGATCCCTCGCTCCGTGAGGTGGCCGCACCCTTGTACCAGTCGGTGGCGGCCCACCTGCCCGGCGCGTTGCCCCGCAACGACCTGTGGTGGGACCGGGCCTGCGGCCTGATCGCCGAACCGGGAGACGCCGACCTGGACCGCCCCGCGGTGATCGCCCGGGACCCGGACGGAACCGTGGTCGGCACCGCGAGCTACCGGATCCGCGGCGACTGGGCTCTCGACGCGCAGGCCGAGATCGAGCTGCTGGACCTCACCGCCGCCACCCCGGCCGGATACCGGGCCCTGTGGGCCTACCTCGTGTCCCTCGACCTCACCGACCGGATCCGGGCCGCCGACCGCCCGGTTCACGAGCCCCTCCCCTGGATCCTGCCCGACCGCCGCGCGGTGACCGAGGAACACCGCACCGACTTCCAGTGGCTCCGCCTCCTCGACCTGCCCGCCGCCCTGACCGCCCGCACCGCCCAAGCCCCCGGCACCCTCGTGCTCGAGGTCCGGGACCCAATGGGTTACACCTCCGGCCGCTGGCTGATCGACGCCGACGAGGCCGGCCATTTCACTGCCACCTCAGCGCCGGGCCGCAGCCCCGACCTCACCCTGCCGGTGCAGACCCTCGGCGCCGTCTACCTCGGCCAGACTCCCTTGATCAGGCTCCAGGCCGCCGGCCTGGCCGACGAGCACCGGCCCGGGGCAGTGCGGCAGTTGGACGCGATGCTCAGCTGGGCGCCGTCGGGGCTGGTCGGACACACCTGGTTCTGACGCTTGTTCAACTGCTGCCGTTCAACTGCCGACCCCCTCTGACCGGCCCCGAAGCCCTCGTTCACCCGTCTCCTGGACGTTCTTCGACGGCCATGCGCGGTTCACTGGCCCAGGTACCAGACCCACCGCACACCGCACTCACCCACCGTCATCCATTGCGCACAGAACGGACATGGTGCGACCCTCGGATCGGGCATTCCTGGGGAGGGCACGCGTGGGGCACAGGCCGTTCAGTACCGCAGCATCAAGCAGCCAAATACTGCGCTGGCTAGCAGTTCTGATCATCGCCGCGAGCGCGCTCCTGGCCGTCCCCGCAACCGCAAAGGCCCAGCCGGCGGCGGTTAAGGCCAAACCGGCCGGAGACCCGGTCGTGGTCAGCCTGGGCGACAGCTACATCGCCGGCACCGGCGGACGCTGGGCGGGCAACTCGGACGACTTCCTGTTCAACCGCGGCGGAACCGATCGGGCCTGGTCACGCAGCAAAGGCGAGTTCTTCGGCAGTTCCGACCGGGCCAAGATCTACGGCGCTACTGCGGGCGGTTGTTACCGGTCGGACTCGGCGCCGATCATCAGCGCCACCAAAGCCGGGCTCACCCTCGGCCGCCCGGTCAATCTGGCCTGTTCCGGTGCCCACGCGGCGAACGTGCTGAGGGCCAGTGAGGGCGGGGTCGGGCTGAGGGGCGAGAAACCGCAGGACGATCAACTGGCCGCCCTGGCCCGGACCAGCCAGGTGAAGCTGATCGTGCTCTCGATCGGCGGCAACGACCTGAGCTTCCCGGATCTGGTGTTCCAGTGCATCACCGCCTACACGCTGCGCGGATCCCCCTGTAAGAGCAAGCAACAGCCCCGATTGGATGTTGCTCTACCCGCCATGGGAGCGGCCGTCGGAGCAGTGCTGGACGACGTAAAGGCCACCATGCGGGACGCGGGATACGCGGATTCCGACTACCGCTTGATCTTGCAGTCCTACCCCAACCCGCTGCCCACCGCGCAAGAGGACAAGTACACCGGGCACTGGAGGGTGTTCAAGTGGACCGGCGGGCGCTGCCCGTTCACCGATCCGGACGAAACCTGGACCGCAACCACGCTTACCCCAGAGGTCACCGGCACGTTGGAGAAAACCGCCCAACGCCACGGGGCTTCATTCCTCGACCTGAGCAATGCCTTCGACGGCCACGAACTGTGCGCCGACGGCACGAGCCATCCTCTGGGCGATCCGAGCGCGGCTGATGCCGAATGGGTCCGCTTCGTCGACTACAGCGGGCAGGGCGAATACGCCGAATCCCTGCACCCGAACTACTTCGGGCAGCAGGCGGTGGGCCGCTGCATTGCCAAGGCCGCGGTGGCCACGGGCGACTCGACCTGCACCGGTGTGCCGGACAAGGGCCTGGAAGGGCTGAGGCTCACACCTCGGTAGCGCCCGCGCCGGCCAGGTCGATCATCTGCGCCCCCTCCGGAAGCAGCCCGGCCAGGTTGCGCAGGTAGACCGCCCGGCCCGCAGGCTGAAGCAGGCCGTCGTGGATCGGGAAGAGCCGGCCGGGAGCAATCGCCCGGACGAAGTTCAACGTCTCGCTGAACTTGGCCCAGGGAGCGTTCAGCGGCAGCGCCAGCAGATCGATGCCCGTGGGCAGCGCGCCGTAGGAGTCGCCCGGGTGCAGCATCGTGATGTCGCCCGGGGCCCCGATCCGCAGACCCATGTTCCCGATCAGCGGGATGTCGGCGTGGATCTCCGCATGCACCCCACCGACCGGCGTGAGCACCGCCTCGCCGATCGCCACCGGCTCCTCGAGCACCAGCGTCTGCACCCCGACCCCGGCCTTGCTCAGCAGGGCCGCGGTCTCCGGCTCGGCCAGCACCTGGGCCTGGGGATTACCGGCCAGCAGAGCGGGCAGGCGCTCGGTGTCCAGATGATCCATGTGCTGGTGCGTCACGACGATCGCATCCAGCCCGGTCAGGTCCTCGAACCCTTCGGCAAAGGCACCCGGGTCGGTCAGGATGCGGGCGCCCCCGGTCTCGACCAGCAGACAGGAGTGCCCGATATGAGTGATCCGCACGCCGTCCACCCTGGCACGGGCCGCTCGGCGATGCACGAGGACACGAGGCCGCGGGCGGAGACACCCGGATCTGTCCTGCTGGTGACGCACGGCACGCGACTCACCCCGCGGTGACACCTGATTGCAACAGGTGGTCAGTAGCCTCGACGAGGTGGTTGAGTCAGGTGTGGGACCGCCGAGCAGCGAACGACTGGTCATCCGGGGTGCCCGGTGGCCGGGAGACGTCGCGGTCCGGGACGGCCGAATTGTGGACGTCGGTGACGTCGCCGCCCAGCCCGGAGACCGGGTCTTCCGGGTCGAAGGCGACATCCTCACCGCCGGTCTGGTGAACACCCACCATCATCTCTACCAGTGGGCCACGCGGGGCCGGGCGGTCGACTCGACCCTGTTCGGCTGGCTGACCGAGCTCTACCCGATCTGGGCCCGGCTCGACCCGGACGACGTCTACGCGGCCGCCCTGGTCGGCCTGACCGAGCTGGCGCTGTCCGGCTGCACGACCGCCGCCGACCATCACTACCTGGTACCGCGCGGCGACGACCAGGTCTTCGACCGGATCGCCGAGGCCGCGAACCAGGTCGGGATCCGGCTGCACCTGGCCCGCGGATCGATGGATCTCGGTGAGTCCGCCGGTGGCCTGCCGCCGGACGAGGTGGTCGAGGACACCGAGGCCATCCTGGCCAGTACGGAGGCGGTCCACGCCCGGCTGCACGACGGTGAGCGGATCACCGTGACCGTCGCCCCCTGCTCCCCGTTCTCGGTCACGCCCCGGCTGATGACCGAATCCGCCGACCTGGCCAGGCGTCTCGGCCTGCGGCTGCACACCCATCTGGCCGAGACCCTCGACGAGGAACAGGCCGTGGCCGAACGCTTCGGGGTCCGCCCGCTCGACCTGATGTCCGAATGGGGATGGCTGGCCGAGGACGTCTGGTACGCGCACGGCATTCATTTCCAGGACGCGGAGGTGACCCGGCTGGGAGAGGCCGGAACCGGCGTGGCGCACTGCCCGTCCAGCAACGCCCGGCTGGCGGCCGGAATGTGCCGGGTGAGTGACCTCCTCGCAGCCGGCGTCCCGGTCGGGCTCGGAGTTGACGGGGTGGCCAGCAACGAGGACGGCGGCCTGATGACCGAGATGCGCCAGGCCCTGTTCACCGGCCGCCAGCGAACCCTGGACCCGACGAATCTGACCGTGCGCCAGGCTCTCGACCTGGCGACGGTGGGCGGGGCAAAATGCCTGGGCCGCGACGACATCGGCGCCCTGGAAACGGGAATGCGCGCAGACATAGCCATTTGGCCCGGAGACGACGTCCAGGACATTCGCGACCCCGTGGCGGCCCTGGTGCTGGGCCCGCGTAAATCGGTCCGGCACCTGCTGGTCGGAGGCGAGTTCGTGGTTCGGGACGGGCTGCCCACCAACGTCCATTTGCCCAAAGCCCGAAAGGAACTCGCGCGAGTGTCGGAGCGACTGTGGACCTGAACACCGTCTCGGAATTCGTCCCCCATCCGGATCTGCGGGACTGGCGAGAGGGCGACGCCTGGCTCGCCGGCGGAACCTGGCTGTTCTCCGAACCCCAGCCCACCGTCCGCCGCCTCCTCGACCTGACCACCCTCAACTGGCCCGCCTTGGTCGTCCGGGACGACGGCCTGGAGATCGCGGCCACCTGCACCATCGCCGAACTGTACGAATGGCGGACGCCGGACACCTGGACGATCGAGCCGCTGATCAAGCAGTGCTGCGACGCCTTCCTGGCCTCCTTCAAGATCTGGAACGAGGCCACGGTCGGCGGAAACCTCTGCAACGCCCTGCCGGCCGGCCCGATGATCTCCCTCACCGCCGCCCTCGACGGAACCTGCCTGATTCAGGGCGAAAGCAATAATGAGAGACGCTTGAAAGCTGCGGATTTCGTGGTGGGGGACAACCGTCACGTGCTCCGACCGGGAGAATGGCTCCGCGCAATCCACCTCCCCACCTCCGCCCTCACCGCCCGCACCGCCTTCCGTCGCCAGTCGCTGAACACCTACGGCCGCTCGGCCGCCCTCCTCATCGGCCGAACCGACCCCGACGGCTGGACCCTGACCATCACCGCCTCGGTCAAACACCCCGTACAATTGACCTTTTCCTACGAAGCAAGCGAGCCTGAGGTGCGAGAAGCCGTCCTCGATGCCATACCCGACGAGCTGTGGCACGACGACGTCCACGGCCGCCCCACCTGGCGCCGCCACCTGACCCTGACCTTCGCCGAAGAGATCAGGCAGGAGCTGACCGCATGAGCTACGAGATCTCGGTCAACGGCAAGTCCTTCACCGACCCACCCGCCCCCGGCCAATGCCTACGCACCTACCTGCGCAGCGCGGGCTGGACCGGCGTGAAGAAGGGCTGCGACGCGGGCGACTGCGGCGCCTGCACCGTCCACGTCGACGGCCGCCCCGTGCACTCCTGCCTCTACCCGGCCCAGCGCGCCGCCGGCCGCGACGTCACCACCATCGAGGGCCTCGCCGCCTCGGAAGACCTTCACCCCGTCCAGCGAAAGTTCGCCGAGGCTCAAGGATTCCAGTGCGGATTCTGCACCGCTGGGATGATGATGAGCGTTGCGGCCATGAACGAAGCTCAGCTGAGCGACCTCCCCCGCTCGCTCAAGGGAAACCTCTGCCGCTGCACGGGCTACCGCTCCATCCGCGACGCCGTCGCTGGGGTTTGCAACGTGGACCAGGATGAAGTTTCGGCGTTGAACGGTGCTTCTCCAGGCCGAGACTCGGATGTTCCTGGTTTCAAAACTGGCTCAACTGCGGACCGCGGGAATCCAGTGTCTGCTCCAAGCGTGGGCAGTGACGGCTTGGTGACCGCTCCGGTGGTCAGCGGAACGGATTCGCTTGCGAGTGGATCCGACTCGGTTCCTGCTCCGGACGTGAGCGGTGCTGGATCGGTGGCCGTGCCGGTGGTGAGCGGTACTGATTCAGTTGCCGTCCCGGGCGTGAGTGGCGCTGATTCGGTGCTCGTCACGGACGTGAGGAACGCCGCCCCGACCGCCACTCCATCGGTGAGTGGCACTGACGTAGTGCCTGTTCCAGATCTGAGTGGGACTGGCTTGCTGTCTGCTCCAGGCGTGAGCGGTGCTGGATCGGTGGCCACTCCGATGGCAAGTAGTGCTGATTCGGTGGCCGCCCCGGGCGCAAGTGTCGCTGGTTCGAAGGCCACCCCAGATTCAGCTGCCGCCCACCTAAGCAGCGCCCCGGCCGCCCCGAACCAGATGGCCACTGCCCAACCGACCCAACCAGGCCGCCCAACCCCACCGAGCCGCTCAGCCCGCCCAGCCCAGCCAGCCCGCCCAGCCCAACCAACTCGCCCAACCCAACGAGCCCGCACAGCGGTAGGCCGCAACCTCCCCGCCCCCGCCACCCACGGCATCGTCACCGGTCAGGCCCGCTTCACCCTCGACGCCCCGGACCAGACCCCACCCGGTCTCCTGCACTGCGTCCTGGCCCGATCCCCCCACGCCCACGCCGATATCCGCGCGATCGACACCACCGCCACACTCGCTGTGCCCGGCGTCGTCAGCGTGCTCACGTATGAAGACTCGCCTCCCGTCCTGTTCTCCACCGGCCGCCACGAAAGCCTGAGCGACGATCCCTGGGACACCCTGGTTTTCGACCGGCGAGTGCGGTTCAAGGGGCAGCGGGTGGCCGCTGTCATCGCTGAATCGGTGGCCGCAGCGGAAGAGGGAATCCGTTGCCTTGTGGTCGATTATGCCACAAGAGATGCGGTTTTCGATCCAGAGGAGGCGATGCGGCCCGGGGCTCCGCTGCTGCACGCGGACCGCACTCCGGAGCAAGGGGTGGCGCGGGCGGAGAACAACGTGGTGGCGGAGGTACACGGCCGGATCGGTGACGGGGAGGCCGGGTTCGCCGAGGCGGATGTGGTCTACGAGAACGTTTTCCGGACGCAGCGGGTGCAGCATGCTCATCTGGAGACGCACGGCTGTGTGGCCTGGACGGATGAGCAGGGGCGGCTGACCGTGCGGACCAGCACTCAGACCCCCTTCCTCACCCGCACCGCCCTGGCCTACGTGCTCGGCCTGCCGGAAGACCAGGTTCGGGTGCTCTGCGAGCGGGTCGGCGGAGGCTTTGGGGGCAAGCAGGAGATGCTGGTGGAGGATGTGGCCGCGCTGGCCACGCTGCGGACCGGGCGTCCGGTGCAGCTCGAGTTCACCCGGTCCGAGCAGTTCACGGCGTCGACCACGCGGCATCCGATGCGGATCAGGATCAAGGTCGGGGCCAAGAAGGACGGGACGCTGACCGCGATCGAGCTGGATGTGCTCAGTAATACCGGGGCCTACGGAAATCATGCGCCGGGGGTGCTCTTCCACGGCTGCAACGAGTCCATCTCGGTGTACCGGTGCCCGGCCAAGCGGGTGGACGGCTACGCGGTCTACACGAATACCGTTCCGTCCGGGGCGTTTCGTGGGTACGGGCTGAGTCAGCTGATCTTCGCGGTCGAGTCCTCGATCGACGAGCTGGCCCGGGAGCTGGGTATCGACCCGTTCCGGATGCGGGAGATCAACCTGGTCCGGCCCGGCGACCGGATGGTCTCCACCAGCGAGGACGACCACGACGTGGAGTACGGCAGCCACGGCGCCGATCAGTGTCTTGAGGCCGTGAGGAATGCTCTCGCCGATGATCGGACCGAGGCTCCTGAGGGTTGGCTGGTCGGCAGCGGGATGGCGCTCTCGATGATCGACACGATCCCGCCCCGGGGTCATCACAGCGAGGCCACGATCCGGCGGCTGGACGATGGCAGCTTCGAGCTGAACGTCGGCACGGCGGAGTTCGGGAACGGAACCAGCACGGCGCTGCGGCAATTGGCGGCGGAGGTGCTGAGCTGTCCGGTGAGCTCGGTCCGGCTGAGACAGTCCGATACCGATGTCGTCCGTTACGACACCGGCGCGTTCGGCTCCACCGGCATCGTGGTTGCGGGTTCGGCGGTGGTGCGGGCCGCCACCGACCTCAAACAGAAGCTCACCAGCGTCCCTCATTCAACCGCAGTAGGAACCGGCCGATCCGGCGGATCGCCCCGCTCGATTGCGTTCAACGTGCACGGTTTCCGGATCGCCGTGGACCCGGCCAGCGGTGAGATCGCCTTTCTCAAGAGCGTTCAGGCAGCGGATGCCGGTACCGTGGTCAATCCGATGCAGTGCCGGGGGCAGATCGAGGGCGGTACCGCCCAGGCCCTCGGCGCGGCGATGTTCGAACACGTCGACGTGGACGGCACCGGCCAGGTCAGCACCGCCACCTTCCGCGGCTACCACCTGCCCACGATGGCCGACATCCCGCTCACCGAGGTGATCTTCGCCGACACCCACGACCGGCTCGGCCCGATGGGGGCCAAGTCGATGAGCGAGAGCCCGTTCAACCCGGTGGCCCCGGCCCTGGCCAACGCGCTGCGTTCGGCCACCGGAATCCGTTACCCCGAGCTGCCCCTGAGCCGAGACCGGATCTGGGAACAACTCGACCGAACCGAGAGGTGATCATGGCCAGTGAGACCGATTGGCTGAACCAGGCGGTGGCCCTGGCGGCGGACAACGTGACCAGCGGCGGCGGCCCGTTCGGGGCCCTGATCGTGCGGGACGGAGAGTTGGTGGCCACCGGCGTCAACCAGGTGACGCCTACGCTCGACCCGACCGCCCACGCCGAGGTGGTCGCGATCCGCGCGGCCTGCCAGGCCCTGGGGACGTTCAAGCTGGACGGCTGCCTCCTGGTCGCCTCCTGCGAGCCCTGCCCGATGTGCTTCGCCTCGGCCCTCTGGTCCCGGGTGGACCGGATCATCTACGCCGCCGACCGGCACGACGCGGCCGCCGCCGGCTTCGACGACCGGGCGTTCTACGAGGTGTTCCAGAACGATCCGGCGGACTGGCCACTGAGCCTGGACCAGGTGGCTCTGGAGGGCGCCACGCTGCCCTTCAAGCACTGGAGTGCCAAGGCCGATCGCACCGACTACTGAACGGGGCTGACCGGGCACGATGCGAATCGTGTCGGTGGTGTCAGGTAGCGTCTGACGCAGCATCAGCCCACCTCTCCAGCTAGGGAGCACACGTCATGGGTCGCGTCGTGATCGACGTCATGCCGAAGCCCGAGATCCTCGATCCGCAGGGCAAGGCGGTCGTCGGAGCTCTCGCCCGGCTCGGGTTCGCCGAGTTCGCCGGGGCCCGGCAGGGCAAGCGGTTCGAGCTCGAGGTCGAGGGCGAGGTCGACCAGGCGGTTCTCGACCGCGCCCGGGAGGCCGCGCAGACGCTGCTGTCCAACCCGGTGATCGAGGACGTCGTCGCCGTCCGCGCAGCGGAGTGACCATGCGGATCGGTGTGGTCACCTTCCCCGGCAGCCTCGACGACCGGGATGCCCTGCGGGCCGTGAAGATCGCCGGCGGCACCCCGGTCCCGCTCTGGCACGGCGACTCCGACCTCAAGCGGGTCGACGCGGTGGTCCTGCCCGGCGGCTTCTCCTACGGCGACTACCTGCGCTGCGGCGCGATCGCCCGGTTCGCCCCGGTGATGAACGAGATCACCAAGCTGGCCGGCCCGCCCGACCAGGTCGCGCCCGGCCTGCCGGTGCTCGGCATCTGCAACGGCTTCCAGGTGCTGTGCGAGTCGCACCTGCTGCCCGGCGCCCTGGTCCGCAACGAGAAGCAGCAGTTCGTCTGCCGCGACCAGAAGCTGCGGATCGAGCGCACCAGCACCACCTGGACCAACGGCTACGCCGACGGGGCCGAGATCGTCATCCCGCTGAAGAACGGCGAGGGCGGCTTCATCGCCGACGAGCCCACGCTCGACTTCCTCGAGGGGGAGGGGCGCGTGGTCGCCCGCTATCTCGAGGTCAACCCGAACGGCTCGTACCGCGACATCGCCGGGGTCAGCAACGCCTCCGGCACCGTCGTCGGCCTGATGCCGCACCCGGAACACGCCACCGAGGCCGGTTACGGCCCGGAGGCCAACGACGGCACCGACGGCCTGGCCTTCTTCACCAGCGCACTGCAGGGAGTGCTCTCCGCGTGACCAGCGACAGCGTCAACACCTACGGCGAGGACTTCGACGCCTCTCTCGACCAGACCGTGGGCCTGACCCCGGCTCAGCGAGAGGCCCTCGACACGGTCGACAAGGCCCACCGGACTCCGGACGTCGAGCAGCCCTGGGCCGCGCTCGGGATGAAGGCCGACGAGTACGAGGCGGTCCGCAAGATCCTCGACCGCCGTCCCACCGGCTCCGAACTGGCGATGTACTCGGTGATGTGGAGCGAGCACTGCTCCTACAAGTCGAGCAAGGTGCACCTGCGCCAGTTCGGCGACAAGACCACCCCCGAGATGCGCGAGCACCTGCTGGTCGGGATCGGCGAGAACGCCGGCGTGGTCGACATCGGCCAGGGCTGGGCGGTCACCTTCAAGGTGGAGAGCCACAACCACCCCAGCTACGTCGAGCCCTACCAGGGGGCGGCCACCGGGGTCGGCGGCATCGTCCGGGACATCATCTCGATGGGCGCCCGCCCGGTCGCGGTGATGGACCCGCTGCGCTTCGGCGCCCTCGACCACCCGGACACCCAGCGGGTGCTGCCCGGGATCGTCGCGGGCATCGGCGGCTACGGCAACTGCCTGGGCCTGCCGAACATCGGCGGCGAGGTCTCGTTCGACCCCTGCTACCAGGGCAACCCGCTGGTCAACGCCCTGGCCGTGGGCACCCTGCGGCACGAGGACATCCACCTGGCCAACGCCCGGGGCAACGGCAACCTGGTCATCCTGTTCGGCGCCCGCACCGGCGGCGACGGCATCGGCGGGGCCAGCATCCTGGCCAGCGACACCTTCACCGAGGGCGGCCCGACCAAGCGCCCGGCCGTGCAGGTGGGCGACCCGTTCGCCGAGAAGGTGCTGATCGAGTGCTGCCTCGACCTGTTCAGGGCCGATGTCGTGCAGGGCATCCAGGACCTCGGGGCGGCCGGCCTGAGCTGCGCGTTCTCCGAGCTGGCGAGCAACGGCGACGGCGGCATGCTGGTCCACCTGGACCGGGCGCCGCTGCGCGACTCCACGCTCGCCCCGGAAGAGATCCTGATGAGCGAGTCGCAGGAACGGATGATGGCCGTGGTCCGGCCGGAGGACCTGCCCGGCTTCATCGCGATCACCAGCCGGTGGGACGTCGAGGCCACGGTGATGGGCGAGGTGACCGAGACCGGCCGGCTGGTCGTGCTCTGGCACGGCGAGACCATCGTCGACGTGCCGCCGCGCAGTGTCGCCCATGACGGCCCGGTCTACGAGCGTCCCTACGCCCGTCCGGACTGGATGGACGTGCGTCAGGCGAACACCCCGGACCACCTGCACCGGCCGTCGGAGGACGAGCTGGGCGAGCTGGTCGTGAAGATGGCCGGCACGCCGAACCTGAGCAGCCGGGCCTGGGTCACCGCCCAGTACGACCGGTACGTCCAGGGCAACACCGCCCAGGCCATGCCGGACGACGCGGGGGTGCTGCGGGTCGATGAGGAGAGCGGCCTCGGGGTCGCCATCGCCACCGACTGCAACCAGCGTTTCGCCGCGCTCGACCCGTACACCGGGGCCCAGCTGGCCCTGGCCGAGGCGTACCGCAACGTCGGGGTGGCCGGCGGCCGCCCGCTCGCGGTGACCGACTGCCTGAACTTCGGCTCCCCGGAAGACCCGGCCGTGATGTGGCAGTTCGCCGAGGCCGTGCGTGGTCTGGCCGACGGCTGCCAGCAGCTCGGCATCCCGGTGACCGGCGGCAACGTCAGTCTCTACAACCAGACCGGCAGCACCGCGATCCACCCCACCCCGGTGGTCGGGGTGCTCGGCATCCTGCAGGACGTGGCCAAGCGGACGTCGTCCGGCTGGCGGGAGGCCGGGGCCCAGCTGTTCCTGCTGGGCACCACCAAGGCCGAGTTCGGCGGGTCCGAGTGGGCCTGGTCGCAGCACGAGCACCTGGGCGGCCTGCCGCCCGCGGTGGACCTGGAGGCCGAGCGGGCCCTGGCCTCGGTGATGGCCTCGGCCGCGGACAACGGCCTGGTCGTCGCCGCGCACGACCTCTCCGACGGTGGTCTGGCCCAGGCCCTGGTCGAGGCCAGTCTGCGCTTCGGCGTGGGTGCCTCGGTGTCGCTCGAGGCGGCCGGCGAGCGGGACGGGGTGGACGCGTTCACCCTGCTCTTCTCCGAGTCCACGGCCCGCGCCGTGGTCGCGGTGAAGCCGGAGGCCGTGGAGCAGTTCACCGAGGCCTGCCGCACCAGCCAGGTGCCGGTGGTGGAGCTCGGCTCGACCGGCGGCGACGCGCTGACCGTGTCCGGCCGGTTCTCCCTGTCGCTGGCCGAGCTCCGGGCCTCGCACGAGGCCACCCTGCCCGAGGCCCTGAACGCCTGATTGCGGAGCTATCGCCCGGGATCGTCATGATCCCGGGCGATAGCCTCGGTCCCATGAGCGTCTGGGGCGTGGTTCTGGCCGGTGGCGGTGGCACCCGGTTCGGCGGGTTGAAGCAGTTCGCCGTGCTCGGCGGCAAGACCCTGCTGGAACGCGTGGTCGACATCGCGGCGGAACGCTGCGACGGAGTGATCGTCGTGCTTCCCGCCGGTCACGAATGGTCAGGCAAAGGGACGCGCGTGACGGGCGGCGCGACTCGCGCCGAGTCGGTGCGCAGTGGCCTGAGTGCCCTGCCGGAAGACGCAGAAATCGTCTGCATCACCGACGCCGCCCATCCTCTGGCTACCCCGGTGCTCTACGAGCGGGTGATCGCGGCCGTGCGCTCCGGGGCGGATGCGGCGCTGCCGGGGCTTCCCCTGACCGATGCCGTCAAGAAGCTCGAGGGTGAGAGCAGCGCGGACATCCTCGGCGAGGCCGGAGCGACCACCCCGGCCGGGGGCAGCGTCTCGGCCCAGATGCCGATGGCCTTCTCGGTACCCGTCCTGCTGCGGGCCCACGCCGAGATTGCGGACGCGGTCGAGGACTCGGGAATGGTGGCGGCGGTCGGCGGGCGGGTCGTGGTGGTACCCGGCGAGCCGACCAACGTGCACGTGACCACTCCGGCCGAGCTGATCGTGGCCCAGGCGCTGCTACCCCTCGCCTGACATCTGCGTCAAGGGCTCTCGATATGCGGGTTTGATCCGGCTGTGCGACGTTGGATGTCGATCATCATCCTGAGGGAGTGAGAGGCAGACGATGGCCAGTTCCACGCCGACGCATCACGGCTCCTCCAATGGTTCCGGCAAGGCTTCAGGTAAGGCTTCCGGGGCCAAGAACAAGGCCGAAGGGCTTGCCCAGCAGGCAGACTCGAAGTGGCTGAAGCGCTTGGGGCAGGTCGGTGTCGCGGCTATCGGTATCGTCTACCTGTTGCTCGCCTGGATCGCCCTGCAGGTGGCCTGGGGCGGCTCCAGCGAGAGCGCGGACAACACCGGCGCCCTGCAGGAGGTGGCCGAGAAGCCGTTCGGCGAAACCCTGCTCATCATCATGGGTATCGGCCTGATTGGTTTCGCGGTCTGGCAGGTCCTGCTCGGCATCATCGGGCCGCCGAGCGACGAGCACAGCACGTTCAAGCGGGTGAGTTCCTTCGGCAAGGCCATTTTCGGTGGCGCGCTGGCGGTCCAGTCGCTGCGGATCGGCTTCGGCGGGGGCAGCAGCAAGACCTCCAGCCAGAAGACGGCGGACTGGACCGGTTCGCTGATGGGTGCCCCGGCCGGCCGGGTGCTGGTGGTCATCGCCGGTCTCGCGGTCATCGTCTGGGCCGGTTACCTGGCCTACAAGGGCGTGAAGAAGAAGTTCCTGGAGAAGCTCGAGGGTGGCGCGAGTCCGGCCATCACCCGGCTCGGTCAGGCCGGCTGGATCTCCCGCGGCGTGGCCTTCGGGGTCCTCGGCATCCTGATCATCGTGGCCGGGGTGAAGTCGCAGCCGGAGCAGGCCCGCGGCCTGGACGCGGCGCTGAAGACGCTGGCCGGGCAGCCCTTCGGGCAGTGGATCCTGACCCTGGTCGCGCTCGGACTCGCCTGCTACGCAGTGTTCCAGCTGATCACCGCTCCGCGGCACAAAGAAGGCTGAGCAGGCTCCCCCGCGATCACCGCCGGCATCGGGGTGATCACGGGGGAGTTCTTTGTCTGGGTCTTTTGATTCATTCGGCCGCCGGGAATCGCTCTTCGCCCGTTTCCGGGCCTAGCATGGCCGCGCCGCTGGTGGGGGCGGCCGAACCGAGCAGATCGAAGGTCAGAAACCCGTGGTCGATGCATACCCTTCCTACCTGGGCGATCTGGAGCCGTCGCAGCCCGCGCTGCTGACCGTCGCGGGTCTGCGGAAGTCGTTCGGCTCCCGCTCCAGCCAGGTGGCGGCGCTGAACGCGGTCGAGCTGGCGGTGTACGAGGGCGAGCTGCTGAGCCTGCTCGGCCCCACCGGTTCCGGGAAGTCGGCCGTGCTCTCCGTGGTGGCCGGAGTGGAGAGGCCCGACAGCGGCCGGATTCTCCTGGCCGGTGAGGAAGTGCCCAAGGGCAGCCATGCGATCGGACTCGCCTCCACCGCGTTCGCTCCCCGGCACACCGTGCACGACGTGCTGACCGCGGCGCTGAAGACCGGTGGCGTGGGCCGGCGGGAGACCGATGCCGAGCTCGGCGACGTGCTCAAGCGGATCGGGTATCTCGGTGATCCGGAGGCCCGGGCCGGCGAACTGCCCGCCCAGCACCAGCTTCTGGTCGCGCTCGCGGCCCAGGCGGCCGCCGGGGCCCAGGTGGTACTGCTCGACGATCCGCTCAACCCGGTCGACCGCACCCTGCGCGACCGGGTGCAGGACGAGATCCGGGTCGCACAGGAGGAATTCGGGCTGACCCTGGTCGTCGCCACCCGGAACGCCCAGCAGGCGCTGAGCCTCAGCGACCGGATCGCGGTGATCCTGGACGGGCGGATCGTCCAGACCGGGCCCCCGCAGGAGGTCTACGAGCTTCCGGCCAGCGAGGAGGTCGCGGCGCTGATCGGCCCGGTGAACTTGATCCCGCCGGCCGCCTCGGTGCAGTTGCTGGCCCAGGCCGCTACTTTCAGCGTGCGTCCGGAAAAGATCCGGATCGTCGGCGAAGGGCATCTGGCCGCGCCGGATGAGGTCCTGGCCGGCGGCACGGTGCTGCGCACGGTTTACGGCGGCCCCACCTCGACGGTGACTGTGCGGCTGGATGCCGAGGGTGTGGAGGTTCAGGTGCTCCGGCTGAACAGCACTGCCCCGGAGGAGATCCCGGTTGTCGGTGGCCAGCGCGTCACCGTGGTCTGGCCCCGCCGCCACGCCGTCCGCTTCGCCTGATCAGCCCCTGCCGCGACAAACCTGCCGTGATCATGCAGTTCCGCCCTCGTGATCATGGAAAACCAGCCGGGCTGAAAGTCCATGATCACGGGGTAGGGGGCTGGATCTCTCCAGAGCCCCGGGTGATGAGCCGCGTGGGGACGACATGGGTCGCCGGAGGCGCGTCGCTCCCTCCAATGCGGTCGAACAGGACGGTGGCGGCCAGCCGGCCGATCGCCGTGGGATCCTGCGCGACCACCGTGATGCCCGGATCGAGCAGGTCGGCCAGGGGGAAGTCGTCGAAACCCACCACCGCGACGGTGTGTTCACGCTTCAGGTGGCGCAGCGCCCGGGCCACCCCGATGGTGACCAGGTTCTGCGCGGTGAACAGCGCGGTCGGCGGATCGGGCTGGTCGAGCAGCTGGGCCGCGGCCGCCTGGGCCAGGGCCTGGCTGGTCAGGTCGCTCAGCACGATGCTGGTGTCCAGCGGGATGCCGGCCGCCTTCAGCGCCTCGGCGTAACCCTCGTAGCGCTGCTGCGCGGTGGTGATGTCGGCCCGGTCGCCGAGGAAGGCGATCCGCCGGTGCCCGTGATCGATCAGGTGCCGCACCCCGGCCATCGACCCGGCCACGTTGGTGGTGAGCACCGAGTCCACCTCCAGCCGCCGGGCCTCGCGGTCGATGCAGACGATCGCCGTGCCCGCCCGCACCTCGCTCTCCAGGTACGACTGGTCGTTGCTGGCCGGGGCGATGATCAGGCCGTCGGCCCGGCGGGCGCTGAAGGCCCGGGTGAGCTCCCGCTCGCGCTGCGGGTCCTCGTCCAGGCTGGCGGTGAACACCATGACCCCGCGGGGGATCGCGACATCCTCGACCGCGCGCTGCAGGGTGGAGGAGAACGGGTTCGAGACGTCTTCCAGCAGCAGCCCGACGGTGGCCGTGCGCCCCCCGGCCCGGCGCAGGCTGCGCGCCCCGATGTTCGGCCGGAAGTCGAGTTCCTCGATGGCGTCCCGTACCCGGCGTCCCAAAGTGCTGGAGACCCCCGGCTCACCGTTCACCACCCGGGACACCGTCTTCAGGCTGACCCCCGCAAGGGCGGCCACGTCACGCATCGTCGGCCGGCGCCCCAACTGCGGCCCCCGCCCCGGCGGTCCGACTGGTCCTGCGGTTTCCGGCAGCTGGCCTTCCATGCCCGCCGCTCCCCTCATACCCCCGAGATCAACATCCCCCGTCCGGAAACCTACCGCGCAGTTGTTACCGGTGGAGGGCGTTCTCCGAAGCTGCGCCGAGCGGACCGACCGTGACGGATGCTTACCGGATCGCACTATTTGGCGTAGCTTGGGTGATTGGTCCAGCAACCGACAAGGATGTCGGGTGGCGGCCCGGTGATCGGCACCCGAACCGGGCACGGCGGCTCGACGCGAACCGAAGGAGTCGCTTCGTGCCGCGTTCCGGTCCCCCTCGGCTGATCGCCGTCCTGCTGGCCGCCTCCGCCGTCGCCCTGGCCGCCTGCTCCGGCGGCAGCGACGGTCGTCCCATCATCGGGCTGATCACCAAGACCGACACCAACCCGTTCTTCGTCACGATGAAGAACGGGGCCCGGGCCCAGGCCGCCCGGGACGGCATCGATCTGCGCACGTTCGCCGGAAAGGTGGACGGGGACAACGAGTCGCAGGTGACCGCGATCGAGAACCTGATGGCGCTCGGGGCCGAGGGTTTCATGATCACCCCGAACGACTCCCGGGCGATCGTGCCGGCCATCGACCGGGCCAAGAAGGCCGGGCTGGCGGTGATCGCCCTGGACAGCCAGCTCGACCCGCCGGACGCGGCCGACTCGACCTTCGCCACCGACAACTTCCAGGCCGGAAAACTGGTGGGGGAGTGGGCGAAGGCGAAGCTCGGCGAGCAGGCCGGGCAGGCCCGGATCGCCTTCCTCGACCTCTCGCCCGAGCAGCCCTCCGTCGACGTCCAGCGGGATCAGGGGTTCATGGCGGGCTTCGGGATCGACACGGCCGACCCGGACCGGATCGGCGACGAGAAGGACCCGCGGATCTCCGGACACGACGTGACCGACGGCGCGGCCGACGGGGGCCGCACGGCGATGGAGAACCTGCTCCAGCGCGATCCGAAGATCAACCTGGTCTACGCGATCAATGAGCCGGCCGCGGCCGGGGCCTACCAGGCCCTCAAGGCGGCCGGTAAGGCCGACTCGGTCACCCTGGTCGCCATCGACGGCGGCTGCCCGGGCGTGCAGAGCGTGAAAGACGGTCAGCTGGGCGCCACCTCACAGCAGTATCCGCTGAAGATGGCGGCCGACGGGGTCACCGCGATCTCCCGGTTCGCGCAGGACGGGGTGAAGCCGGCCAACCCCGAGGGCAAGGAGTTCACCGACACCGGAGTCACCCTGATCACCGACGATCCGCAGACCGGCGTGGAGTCGAAGGACACCACGTTCGGCGCCGAGAACTGCTGGGGGTAACGGCATGACGACCGAAACGGCTACCGGGTTCGAGGAGCGAAGGCAGGAATCGCTGCCGGACCGCGCCCAGCACCTGCTGCACGCCCAGCCCACCCTCGGGCCCCTGGCGGTCCTGGTCCTGGCGGTGATCGTCTTCTCGATCGTCAACACCCGGTTCCTCAACCCGGAGAACCTCAGCCTGGTGCTCCAGCAGGTCACCGTGATCGCGATGCTGGCCCTCGGACAGACCCTGATCATCCTGACCGCCGGCATCGACCTGTCGGCCGGGGCGATCGCCGTGTTCTCCTCGATCCTGATGGCCAACCTGGCCACCGACGCGGGCTTCCCCGGGGTGATCGCGCTGATCGCCGGTCTGCTCCTGGGCACCGCAATGGGCCTGGTCAACGGCTTCCTGGTGACCCGGATCAAGCTGCCCCCGTTCATCGTCACGCTGGGCACGCTGTCGATCTTCTTCGCGCTGAACTCGGTGGTCTCCGGTAGCGAGACGGTCCGTGGCACCGACATGCCCTCGATCATGACCTGGACCGGCGACACCTTCCCGATCGGCAGCTTCAACTTCACCTACGGCTCGATCATCATGCTGCTGCTCTTCGGGTTCTTCTTCTACGCCCTGGCCTACACCGCCTGGGGCAAGCACGTCCGGGCCACCGGTGACGACGCCGAGGCCGCCCGCCTGGCCGGTATCCGCACCGACCGGGTGCTGCTGTCGGTCTACACCGTGGCCGGGGCGATCTACGCGGTCGCCGCCTGGGTGCTGATGGGCCGCCTGGCCTCGGCCGACCCGAACGTCGGCACCGACTACAACCTCGACTCGATCACCGCCGTGGTGCTGGGCGGCACCAGCCTTTTCGGCGGCCGCGGCGGGGTGGCCGGCACCCTGGTCGGCGCACTGATCGTCGGCGTCTTCCGGAACGGCCTGGTGCTGGCCGGAGTTCAGGTGGTGTGGCAGGGCTTCGCGGTCGGCCTGCTGGTGCTGCTCGCGGTCACGATCGATCAATGGATCCGGAAGGTGAGGTCATGAGTACCGAGACGCCCGCCGAGGGCGAGAGGCTGCACGCGGTGGAGATGTCCGAGCGCACGCCGGTGATGCGGGCGCGGAACCTGGTCAAGCGGTACGGCCGGGTGACCGCCCTGAACGGCTCGGACCTGGAGCTGTACCCGGGCGAGATCCTGGCCGTGATCGGCGACAACGGGGCCGGTAAGTCCAGCCTGATCAAGGCGCTGTCCGGAGCCCTGGTGCCGGACAGCGGGGAGATCTGGCTGGACGGCGAGGAGGTCCGGTTCCGCACCCCGATGGACGCCCGCACGGCGGGGATCGAGACGGTGTACCAAACCCTGGCGGTGGCCCCCGGTCTGGACATCGCCGACAACCTGTTCCTCGGCCGGGAGATCCGCAAACCCGGCCCGCTCGGCTCGGTCCTGCGGATGCTGGACCGCAAGCAGATGCGCAGTGAGGCCCAGCGGCACATGGGCGAACTCGGCATCGCCACCCTGCAGAACATCGGGCAGGCCGTCGAAAGCCTTTCCGGTGGGCAGCGTCAGGGCGTCGCGGTGGCCCGCTCGGCGGCCTTCGGCAGCAAGGTGGTGATCCTCGACGAGCCGACCGCGGCCCTCGGGGTCAAGGAGGGCAACCGGGTGCTGCAGCTGATCCGGGATGTCCGGGACCGCGGTCTGCCGGTGATCCTGATCAGCCACAACATGCCGCACGTGTTCGAGGTGGCCGACCGGATCCACATCCAGCGGCTGGGCCGGCGGGTCGCGGTGGTCACGCCGGCCAGCCACTCGATGTCCGACACGGTGGCGATCATGACCGGTGCGGCCCCGCCGCCACCCCTGGAATGACCCTCAGCGCGCGTACCGCAGCGTGCACAGCGGTACGAAGACCGCCAGCAGAGCACCGATCCAGATGAGGGACGCGGCGACCGGATGTTCCAGAGGCCAGGTCCCGTCGGCGGGGACGTTGGGGTTGCCGAAGAGCTCCCGCAGGGCCGTGCCGACGGCGCTGAGCGGGTTCCATTCGGCAATCGTCCGTAGCCCGGCGGGCATGCCCTCGGTGGGCACGAAGACGTTCGAGATCATCCCGACCGGCATCACCAGCACCGCTGCCTGCCCGGCCGTCTGCTCGTCGTCGAACAGGTAGCCGAGATACATCCCGATCCAGCCCGCGGCGAATTGGAAGAGCAGGAGAAGGCCTACCGCGAGCAGGGTTTCGTCCAACCCGCCCCGGATCCGCCAGCCCACCGCCAGCCCGCAGGCCATCATCACGGCAAAGCTGATCGCGCCGTAGACCAGACTGGCCAGGGCCTGCCCGGCGGGGACGGCGGCGCGGCTGATCGGGAGCGAGCGGAACCGGTCGGTGAGGCCGGTGTGGTTGTCCTTGGCCGCGCTGACCATGGAGGGCACGATGTTGGAGGCGAGCACGACCAGCAGCCCGGGGAGCAGGAACTCGCGATAGGCGGCGCCGCCCCCGGCCTGACCGGGCACCGCGATCGCCCCGCCGAAGATGAAGCCGAAGACCAGCACCAGCATGATCGGCGCCGCCACCAGCACCAGGATGAAGGCGGGGTTGCGGAAGACCGCGGTGAGCAGGCGTTCCGCGGCGGGCAGGGCGTCTCTCATCGGGAACCTCCGGTCAGGTTGAGGAACACTTCGTCGAGGGACGGCCGGCGCACCTCGGCGTCCAGCAGGGCAATTCCCCGGTCGTCGAAATGCCGGACGAGGCCGGGCAGGGACAGCGAACCGGTCGGCACGGTGGCCGAGATCCGCCCGGACTCCGCGTCCGTCACCAGCTCGCGTCCACCCAGGCCGGTCAGGGTCGCGGCCGCCCCGGACAGCAGGCCGGCCGTCTCGACCAGCACCTCCACCCGCGCCCCGAGCAGATCCTTCAGCTGGGCCGGGGTGCCGTGGGCGATCTCCCGGCCGGAGTCGATGATCATCACGTCGTCGGCCAGCCGGTCCGCCTCCTCCAGGTACTGCGTGGTGAGCAGCACGGTGCTGCCGGACCGGGCGAGATCGGTGATGGTGGAATGGATCTCGTTGCGGCTGCGCGGGTCCAGGCCGGTGGTCGGCTCGTCCAGGAAGAGCACCGGCGGCTCGGTGATCAGGCTGGCGATCAGGTCCAGCCGCCGCCGCATCCCGCCCGACCAGGTGCGCACCAGCCGCCCGGCGGCCTCGGCCAGGCCGAACCGCTCCAGGAGTTCGTCGGCCCGGGCCCCCGCCCGGCGGCGCCCCAGATGATGCATCAGGCCGAGGATGAACAGGTTGTCCCGGCCGTTCAGGGCGTCGTCCAGAGCCGCGTGCTGCCCGGCCAGACCGATCCGCCGGCGCACCTGACCGGCCTGCTCGACCACGTCGAACCCGCAGATCCGGGCGCTGCCGGAGTCCGGGCGGTCCAGGGTCGCCAGGATCCGCACGGCCGTGGTCTTGCCCGCGCCGTTCGGTCCGAGCAGGGCGCAGACCGTCCCCTCCGGCACGGACAGCGACAGGGACTGCAGGGCCGGCACCGAGCCGTACCCCCGGCTCAGGTCGATCGTCTCGATCACCGGCGTCATCTCCGGTCCTCCCCAACTGCGATCGTCGTTCGCGGTTGTTCGAACCATACTGCAAACAGTGTTCGCAGTTAAAGGGGTGGGAGAGGATGGCGCCGTGCCCGACCCCGACCTGCCGATCTGGAAGCGTTCCGAGCGCGGTGCCCGCGGCCCCGCACCCGAGCACAGCCGGTCCTCGATCGCCGCCGCCGCGATCACCCTGGCCGATGCCGAGGGGCTGAAGGCGGTCTCGATGCGCCGGGCCGCGGCCGCGGTGGGGATCGCCCCGGCCTCGCTCTACCGCTACGTGGCCACCCGGGACGAGCTGATCGCCCTGATGGCCGACGCCTGTATCGGCGCCCTGCAGCTGCCCGCGACGCCGACCGGCAACGGCTGGCGTCAGGACCTGCTGGACATCGCCCAGGCCCTGCGGGCCACCTACCGCGATCACCGCTGGCTGCTCGAGCTCAGCATGTCCGGGCAGCTGAACCCGGGGATGCTGGGCCCGGCGACGATCGACTACACCGAGCGGGTGGTGGCCGCGCTGGCCGGGGTGCCGGCCCCGGGGCGGGTCAAGATGGAGACGGCGGCGATCTTCAACGGCGTGGTCGGGCTCTTCGCGATGGACGAGGCCGCTCCGGTCAGCAACACCAGCCCGGAGGTCCAGCTGGCCAACGCCGCCTACTTGGCCGAGCGGATCAGCGACGGGAAACACCCTTACCTGGCCGAGATTCTCGCGGCTCGGGTGCCGGACGACGCGCTGGCCCGTAAGAACGCGGACGACCTGTTCGGCCGGGTGCTCATCAACACCATGAGTGGCCTTCTCGGCGTCCCGCCAGAATAGGAACCATGACCTGGGAGCAGCAGCGCGTCTCGTTCGGCAGCAATGCCGCCAACTACGACAGCCGGCGTCCGGACTGGCCGGCCGAGACCGCCCGCTGGCTGACCGGCACCGAGCCCGGAACCGAGGCCGGCCCCGAGCCCGGCTCCGACCGGGCGGGCACCGGGCTCGAGGTGCTGGACCTGGGCGCGGGCACCGGCAAGCTGACCGAGACGCTGGCCGGGCTCGGGCACTCGGTCACCGCCGTCGACCCGGACCCGGGCATGCTCGCCGTGCTGGCCCGGAAGCTGCCGCAGGTGCGAGTGATCGAGGCCGGTGCCGAGCAGATCCCGCTGCCCGACGGCAGCGTCGACGTGGTCACCGTGGCGCAGGCCTGGCACTGGCTGAAGCAGCCGGACGCCGCCCTGGAGATCGCCCGGGTCCTGCGCCCGGGCGGCCGGCTGGCGGTGGCCTGGCACAACCGCGATCTGCAGGTGCCCTGGGTGGCTGAGCTGAACGCCCTGGCCGGGGTGCCGGGCTGGGCCAACGGCCTCAACGCCAGGGCCGCCGAGCCCGGGCCGACCGGGCCGACCGGGCCGACCGGGCAGACCGGGCCGACCGGGCGCGGGGACCAGGCCCAGGTCGATCTGTCCATCGCCGAGTTCGGCCCGGTCGAGCACGCCACCTTCGCCTACACGCTGCGGATGCCCACCGCCGCCCTGGTCGATCTGGTGTCGAGCTGGTCCTACGTCGCCACCCGGCCCGATCGGGACGAGGTCCTCGAACAGGTCGAACAGCTGGCCGAACGGGTGGCCGCCGAAGAGGGGAACTCCGGCGAGCTCGGTCTACCCCACCGGACCGAGTGCTACCGGGCGTCCCGCATCTGAGAGCAACCCGACCGGCCCATCAGCCGCCCCGAACGGGTGCCGACAGGCACCGCAATGGACGCCCAAACCCTCCTCCTGCTGCGCCGGGCCACCTACGGACCCACCCCGGCCCTGATCGCCGAGGCCCAGAAGCTCGGGCGGAACGCCTGGCTGGAACGGCAGCTGGCGCCCGAGTCGATCAAGGACGCCTACACCGACAAGATCCTCCAGAGGTTCCCGAGGATCACCTGGCCGATCGCCCGGATCCGCACCGAGTTCGCCCAGCACATCGGCACCTGGGACGTGATGATCGACCTGACCCGGGCGACGCTGGTCCGGGCGGTCTGGAGCGAGCGCCAGCTGTTCGAGCTGATGGTCGAGTTCTGGTCCAACCACCTCAACGTCACCTGTCCCTCCGGTGACGTCTGGGACTCCCGGGCCGACTACGACCGGGTGATCCGGCAGCACACCCTCGGGAGCTTCGCCGACCTGCTGGTCGCGGCCAGTCTGCATCCGGCGATGCAGAGCTATCTGGACAACACCTCCTCGACCAAGGACCACCCGAACGAGAACCAGGGCCGGGAGCTGCTGGAACTGCACACCGTCGGGGTCGGGACGGGCTACACCGAGGACGACGTGAAGAACAGCGCCCGGATCCTCACCGGTCTGGGGACCGACGGATCCGGCGAGGCCACCTACCGTCCGCCGCGCCATTTCGTCGGCCCGGTGCAGGTTCTCGGGTTCAGCGACAGCAACCCGACCGCCGCCGGGGGCCGGGACGTGGCGATCCGTTACCTGAACTACCTGGCCCGGCACGAGAACACGGCCCGGCAGCTGGCGACCAAGCTGTGCCTGCGGTTCGTCGGGGACTCGCCGTCCGCCGCCCTGGTGGCCCGGCTGGCCGCGGTCTACCTGGCGAACGACACCGCGATCGTTCCGGTGTTGCGAGAGCTGTTCAACAGCGCCGAATTCGCGGCCTCGGCGGGGCAGAAGGTGCGCCGGCCGTACGAGGACCTGGTGGCGACCGTGCGGATCCTCGGGATGAAGCCGGACGCGACCGGTACCGAGGGCATCGAGAGCCTGCACTGGATGATCCTGGACATGGGCCACGCGCCGCTCTACTGGGGACCGCCGAACGGCTATCCGGACGTGGCCGCCGCCTGGCAGTCCGCGGCCGGCACGCTGGCCCGCTGGAACTCGCACCTGAACATCGCGGCCCGCTGGTGGCCGACCACGCTCACCGGCCCGGCCCTGACCGCGATGATCCCGAAACCCCGGCCGGCCACCCACGGGGCACTGATCGACGCGCTCTCGGAGCGGTTGCTGCAGCAGTCGGCGCCGAAGGCCCAGCAGGTGGCGATCTGCGACTTCCTGACCGACGAGGGCCACCGGATCACCCCGGCCACCCCGATCGCCAAGGACAGCCCGGCGATCGGCTGGCGGCTGCCGTACGTGGTCAGCCTGCTGCTCGACTCCCCGGCCCACGCCCTGCGGTAATCCTCATCTTTACCCGTCGGTAGCCGATGGGTGGGGCAGAGCCAGCGCCCATCCTGGGTGCCCAGCCGATCCGACGACCTCCTGCCGCCAGACCGACTCGACACCCGAGGACATCACTCCCTGCATGGACGCATCCTGCCTCTGCCCCGAGCCCGCCACCGGCCTCTCCCGCCGCACCCTGCTGCGCGGCCTGGCCGCCACCGGCGCCCTCGGCGGGGTCCTGACCGCGGTGGACGGGTTCAACGCCCAGTTCGCCTTCGCCGACTCGCCCGCCGCCTACACCGGTGACGTCCTGGTGGTGCTCTCGCTGCGGGGTGGCTTCGACGGCCTGAACGCGATCGTCCCGACCGGCGACCCGGGCTACCTCCAGGCCCGCCCGACGATCGGCATCCAGGAGCGCTCGCTGATCCCGGCCGGCGGCATCTTCGGCCTGCACCCGGCCCTCCAGCCGCTCAAGAAGTTCTGGGACGCCGGAACTTTCGGCGCCGTGCACGCGGTCGGCCAGGACAACCCGACCCGTTCGCACTTCCAGGCCATGCAGGAACTCGAGCGGGCCGCGCCGGGCTCCAGCCTGCGCACCGGCTGGCTCGACCGGACCCTCGGAACCCGCAACCGCGGCAGCATCTTCCAGGCCTCCCAGGTCGGATCCAGCGAGGTCCCGCTCGCTCTGGCCGGCCCCACCCCGGAACTGGCGATGACCAGCGTCGACTCGTTCGCGATCAGCGGCGCCTGGGACGCCACCGAGCGCAAGCGCTGGACCCGGGCCCTGACCGCGATGAATGCCGGCGCCCCGAGCCTGGTCGCCGCCCCGGCCACCGCCGCCCTCAGTGCCACCGCCACCACCGCCCGCCTGGCCGCGACCAAGTACCAGCCGGCGAACGGCGCTGCCTACCCGAAGGACTCGGCCGTCGGCAACGCCCTGCGGGATGTCGCCCGGATGATCAAGGCCGACGTCGGGCTGCAGGTGGCCTGCGTCGACGAGGGCGACTGGGACATGCATGCCGGGATGGGGACCGCCGACGCCGGCTGGATGCACGACCACCTGAACGAGGTCGCGCTGGCCCTCGCCGCGTTCGCCACCGATCTGGGCAGCCGGTTCGGCAAGGTCACCGTGGTCACGCTGTCCGAGTTCGGTCGCCGGGTGGGCGAGAACGGTTCCGGCGGAGTGGATCACGGGCACGGTAACGCGGTGTTGCTCCTGGGGGGCGGGGTCAACGGCGGTCGGGTCCACGGACGCTGGCCCGGGCTCGCGGACGCGGATCTGGTGGACGGGGACCTGGCCGGGACGACCGACTATCGGCTGGTGCTGGGGGAGATCCTGCAGAAACGCTGTGGGGCGGGATCACTGGCACAGATCTTCCCCGGGCTCAGTGGGTCGCCGTTGGGTCTGGTGAAGGCGGCCTAGCGGCCCGGCCCGCGGGTGGACAATGAACCCGTGGTGGTGCGAAAGCGGAAGATCGATGAGGCGGTGGGGCGGGTCGCCCTGAACGAATGGGCGGCCGACCCCACCGGCGTCCCCCGGCCGGTTCTGGCCAACGCGGTGCGATTCACCCTGGAGGAACTGGCGGCCCGCGCGCCCGGCCCGACCACCGAGGTCCGGGTCCCGCCCTTCGGGGCGGTGCAGTGCATGGACGGCCCCCGGCACACCCGGGGCACCCCGCCGAACGTGGTGGAGACCGATCCGCAGACCTGGCTGGAACTCGTCGCCGGGCGTCTGGCCTGGGTGGATGCGGCTTATCAGGGACGCGTAAGGGCCAGTGGGCAGCGGGCCGACCTCTCCGGGCTGCTGCCGCTGGCCGGTCTGCTCACCGAGACCCCGTCGTAATCGGTACCGTCGACGCGTGGCTGAGAGCAAGGGACTGACTGTGAGCCCTACTGATGAGCACGAAGCGAACGATCGGGACGAACCGGCCGAAAGCGAAGCCGGAACTGAAACAGAAGCTGAAACCGAAGCAGCCGTGACTCCCGACGAGGAGACCCCCGAGCCCAGCGGCCCGGTCACCTACCGGATGCGCCGGGCGCCGCGCTATCGGGCGTTCGGGCTGACCGGCCTGGTGATCGGCGTCATTCTGGGTGCGGTGCTGGCGGTCTCGTCCCCGGCCTCCGGTGACTACTCGTCACAGACCATCCTGGGCTACTTCGTCGCCATTTTTGCCCTCTTGGGAGCGCTTCTCGGCTCCGGAGCGGCGGTTCTGCTGGATCGTCGCAAGGGCTGATCGGCAAGCTCGACACCCCGGAACCGGCCCTCCGGCCACCGGTCGGCCCCGGCGGCCGATGCGGCGACCTCCGCCAGATGTGCGACACTCGATGACGTGGCGCGCGGAGACGGACGGCTTTCGCACGAACTGCTTCCCGGCGAGAAGGGCCCGCAGGACGCCTGCGGTGTCTTCGGAGTCTGGGCCCCCGGTGAAGAAGTGGCGAAACTGGCCTATTACGGCCTGTACGCCCTTCAGCACCGTGGTCAGGAAGCGGCGGGCATTGCGGTCAGCAACGGCAAACAACTTCTGGTCTACAAGGACGTCGGTCTGGTTTCCCAGGTCTTCGACGAAACCTCCCTCGAATCACTGCGGGGGCACATCGCGGTCGGGCACTGCCGGTACAGCACCACCGGTGGCTCGCAGTGGCAGAACGCCCAGCCGACCCTCGGTGACACGGCGGCCGGCACGGTCGCCCTGGGGCACAACGGCAACCTGGTCAACGGGCACGAGCTGCGTGAGCTGGTGGCGCAGCGCTACGGCACCCTCGACCGGGGTGAGATCGTCCAGGGCAACACCACCGACACCGCCCTGGTGACGGCGCTGCTGGCCGGTGACCCGGATCACACCCTGGAAGCGACCGCGCTGGAGGTGCTTCCGCACCTGCGCGGGGCCTTCAGCTTCGTCTTCATGGACGAGCACACCCTCTACGGCGCCCGGGACCCGCACGGCGTGCGCCCCCTGGTGATCGGCAAGCTCGAGACCGGCTGGGTGATCGCCAGCGAGACCGCCGCCCTGGACATCGTCGGGGCCGCGTTCGTCCGCGAGGTCGAGCCCGGCGAGTTCATCGCGATCGACGCCGACGGCCTGCGCTCGCGCCGGTTCGCCGAGGCGAAGCCGACCGGCTGCGTCTTCGAGTACGTCTACCTGGCCCGGCCGGACACCACGATCAACGGCAAGGTGGTGCACGAGGCCCGGGTCGACATGGGCCGCCAGCTGGCCCGCGAGCACCCGGTCGAGGCCGACCTGGTGATCCCGGTGCCGGAGTCGGGCACCCCGGCCGCGGTCGGTTACGCCCAGGAGTCGGGCATCCCGTTCAGCCAGGGCCTGGTGAAGAACGCCTACGTCGGGCGCACCTTCATCCAGCCCAGCCAGACCATCCGGCAGCTCGGCATCCGGCTCAAGCTGAACCCGCTGAAGAACGTGATCAAGGGCAAGCGCCTGGTGGTGGTGGACGACTCGATCGTCCGCGGCAACACCCAGCGGGCCCTGGTCCGGATGCTCCGCGAGGCCGGTGCGGCCGAGGTGCACGTCCGGATCTCCTCCGCCCCGGTCACCTGGCCGTGTTTCTACGGCATCGACTTCGCCACCCGGGCCGAGCTGATCGCCAGCGGCCTGGGGGTGGACGAGATCCGGGCCAGCATCGGCGCCGACTCGCTCGGCTACATCTCGCTGGACGGGATGGTCGAGGCCACCGAGCAGAAGCGCGACCGGCTCTGCACCGCGTGCTTCACCGGTTCCTACCCGATCGCGCTGCCGGACTCCGAGCACCTGGGCAAGCACGCCCTGGAGCAGCCGCAGCTCGCCCTCGGCCTGGAGATCACCCCGCGGGAGACCGGGCACCGGGACGCCGAAGGCGTGTCCACCGGCATCGCCGGGGGCGCCGTCGACGCCCTCACCCGTCCCTGAGCCGTTCCCGTGCCCGACCCCTGTGCCTGGCCGGCCGAACCGGCCGCCGCACGGCTGTCCCGAGTAGGATGATCTTTGTGGCTTCAGCTGAGCCGGGTTCCCCGGCGCTGACCTATGCCTCCGCCGGTGTCGACACCGAGGCCGGAGACCGCGCCGTGGAGCTGATGAAGGCCTCCGTGCGCCGTACCCACGGCCCCGAGGTGCTGGGTGGCCTCGGTGGCTTCGCCGGGCTGTACGACGCGAGCTTCCTCACCGCGTACCGGCGCCCGCTGCTGGCGACCAGCACCGACGGCGTCGGCACCAAGATCGGCATCGCCCGGGCGATGGACGTGCACGACACGATCGGCATCGACCTGGTCGGCATGGTGGTGGACGACATCGTGGTCTGCGGTGCCCGGCCACTGTTCATGACCGACTACATCGCCGTGGGCAAGGTGCTGCCCGAACGGATCGCGGCCATCGTCAGCGGCATCGCCAAGGGTTGCGAGCTGGCCGGCACCGCGCTGGTCGGCGGGGAGACGGCCGAGCACCCGGGGCTGATGGCGGCCGACGAGTACGACGTGGCCGGCGCCGCCACCGGGGTGGTCGAGGCCGAGGACATGCTCTCGCCGGAGCGGGTGCGGCCCGGTGACGTGGTGATCGGCCTGGCCTCGTCCGGCCTGCACTCGAACGGCTTCTCCCTGGTCCGCAGCGTGCTGGGCCGGGCCGGCTGGACCTACGAGCGGGACGTGCCGGAGTTCGGCCGCACCCTCGGCGAGGAACTGCTGGAGCCCACCCGGATCTACACCCTGGACGTCCTGGCCGCCGCGCAGGCCCTGGGCGGGCAACTGCACGCGGTCTCGCACGTCACCGGGGGTGGGCTGGCCGCCAACCTGGCCCGGGTCCTCCCGGCCGGGGTCAGCGCCCTGGTGGACCGCTCCACCTGGACCCCGCAGCCGGTGTTCGACCTGATCATGCGGCTGGGTTCGGTTCCGCAGGCGGATGCCGAGGGCACCTTCAACCTCGGCGTCGGCATGGTGCTGGTGGTCGACCCGGCCGCCGCCGATCGCACGCTGGAGCTGTTCGCCGGCCGTGGGCTGCCCGCCTGGGTGCTCGGGGAGGTCTCCGCGCAGGACGCGGCCGCCGGCCCGACGGCCGAAGGCACCGTCCAGGGCACCAAGGGTGTGGACGGCGGTTCGGTCCGCCTGGTCGGGGAGTACCGCGCCTGAGGGCGCGTCCCGGTGAGATGGACGACGTCCAAGCATGGCTGATTACGGATCCGGCTCCCCAGGGAGCCGGATCCGTACAGGTCCGGGATCCGAACCTGCTTCCAGCGAAGTACAGGTTCGTTCGGAGGACAGGAAGGCACGCCACGGCTCTGTGGCGGGTCTCCATGCCTCCTGGTCGGCGCTCGGCGTACGACGAGGGCGCCGATGGGGCGAACCACGATCGCCCCGGAAGGTCCTGACGTGCGAGACCTCCCTGACACGCTCGATCCCCGGCACCCCACGGGCACCGGGGATCGAGTCACGCGTCAATGGCGACCGTTGCTGGCCCAATCGGCGTACTCGTCATACTCACCGTCGTCGCTCCCGGCATCCGTGTCATCCACGGGCGGGCTCGGGCGATGCTGCTCACCATGTCCGAGTTCCCTCTGCAAGGCGTCATAGTCGGTGCTGGGGCTGTAGTACTTCAGCTCCCTGGCGACCTTCGTCTGCTTGGCCTTCTGACGGCCGCGCCCCATGGCGTCGACCCCCTTAAACGTCGACCCGGCGCAGGCGCACATGGCGCGGCCCCGGAGTGGTCATCAGTCTCTCGTGACGCCAAACGCTACATCGTCTGGTGCGGTTCCGGCATCCCGGTTGGAACGGCTTACCCGCTGAGGGTAGGCCGTAACCCGTTTGCCGACCGCGGGCTTACTCGCCCCATCCTACGTGCAACCTGCGCGAGACGCTTACCTCGCCGCTCCGGGAGTCCGTTCCGGACGGTCCGGATGCCCCTCCGGGCAGTGGCGGGTCTCACATGACGGTCACGGGAAGCAACCGGGCAGTCCGCGTGGTTTGATAGCTATGTCCTAATCGTAGGCAACACGCCCGTGAAGCTTTTCGCGATCGCCGGGGGGCCGGCTCGCGGTCACGAGGGATCGGCCGTGGGCAGGTGTCAGCTCCCGGTACGACTTCGCTCGGAAGTCGTACCGTGACGCTTGGTCCTTTTCGGATCTGAGAATATGGATCTGGGTGCTTCGGGGGTGCTCCGCACAGTCTTGGCTGATTTAGTGGAGTACACGCCGTCCTCGAGGGGGTTCGATGTGTTCTGGGCGATACCGCACAGCCCGGTTGAAGGGCATGTATCCGGTGTTCGGCAGGCACATCGCGCTATCGAGGGAGTGCTCACGAGAGCGAAGGTTAGAACCGACCCGCGAGGCGTGTCGGATGGGCCACATTCGTGGTTCGATCACTGTAAGGTGCCATGCCGTGACCGTACGTACACAACCAACGTCATGCTTCCTCCTGATGGGGGATCATCCGTCTGGATTGTTCCCGCGACGTGTCCTAACAAGGCACGATGTCGGAAGCCGGGGCATCCGCCCCGTTCATGGAGGCTGACATGACCACCCGATCGCCCGACGCCGAGCCGCTGCTCACACCGGCCGAGGTTGCCGCGCTATTCCGTGTCGATCCGAAGACCGTCACCCGGTGGGCCAAAGCCGGCAAGCTCTCTTCGATCCGAACGCTCGGTGGCCATCGCCGCTACCGCGAGTCGGAAGTTCGGGCCTTGCTGGCGGGGATTCCCCAGCAGAGGCTCGACGAGGACTGAGGTTTCTGACGACGACCCGATAACCCGTGACCGCTGGGGCCTCCTGAGGCCCCAGCGGTTTTCGGCTTTTCGGTAGAACTAGTGGAAAACACCTATTCGCCGGTCTGGCGGATGGCGTGGGTAATTTTCGTGCGCTTTCGGCCCATTGTTTGAGGGCCGAGTGTTTATCTCGTCATGCCCGCGGCTCGATGCCCAAGGCGGCCTTCTGATGGCCGGGCACCGAAAAGGCCGTCCATGGCACCTTGAGGTGCCATCAACGGCCTCTGTGGGCTTCCTACGGCTTCTCTGTGTGACCAACTGACTGGGTGCACCAGCACGGCCGCCCACTACCCCGCCGATTGCCTGAGGAACCTCAGAGCTCGAGCGGCAGATTCGTCGGCTCGGCGAGGCGGCCCAGGGCCAGAACCGCGTTCGCCGGCCCCGTCGTCGTGTCGCCCGTGGACGAGCTCGCCTCGCTGGTGGCCGGATCCGTCGTCGGCTCGTCCGTCGTGGTGGTCGGCTTGGTGGTGGTCGGCTCGTCCGTCGTGGTCGACGGCGGCTTCGTGGTGGTCGACGGCGGCTTGGTCGTTGTCGACGGCGGCTTCGTCGTGGTGGACGGCGGCTTCGTCGTGGTCGACGGCTTGGTGGTCTTGGTCGGCTTCTTGGTCGGCTTCTTGGTGGTGCTGCTCGGGTCGCTGCTGTCCGAGGTGACCGCCGGCCGGGTCGTCGTGGTGACCACGGTGTTGCCGTTCGAATCGGTGGTGGTCGTGGTGACCACCACCGGCGGCGCGCTGGTCGTCGTCGAGGAGGAGGCGCCCTTCGACGGCGAGCCGGTGGGCCCGGTCGAGGGCACCTCGGCGATCTGGCCCCCGTCGGAGGTGGAGGAGCCGTCGGTCGAGGCCGGTAGCTGCGTGCCTTCGGCGAGCCGGACCGAGGCGTTGCTGGTGGCCTTGCCGGACGGGGAACCGTTCAGCGGGCCGCCGGTGACGGCCCAGGCCGGAACCGCCACGACCACGGCCGCGGCGACCCCACCGATGATGGGGCGGCGCAGCAACAGAGGGCGCGGCGCCCGATGCCTACCGACGTACCTCATGGCTCGCTCTCGTCTGCCGGAGCCAGGCTCCGTGCGCTGTCTGACCTGCTGCGACGACATCCGCCGACTCGCGGGCGGGACTCGTCCGGTTCGCTACCTGAAGTGCCCTATGCTGTACATCGGGCTGTGCCTCGTCCGCGTTACTGATCGGACGCTAACAGGCAATTCGCCGGCCCGGCGATCCTGATCCGATCCGAGGGCCGAATCGTGACTCGGTCCGGACCGGTCCCTCCCGTGCCCCGCGCATGCTGATCCCCCCGGTCTCGGCCGGCCCGTTCCGGGCAGGCCCACAGGTCCCCAGCTTGGCGGCTACTCGCCGGGTGGGGGAGCGGTTCGGCGGATTGATAAGACTCGCATAGGGCTGGCTTGAGCCAGAATTCATCATCCGGACCAGCCGGACCACCGGCATGAACTCAGACCACCGGCATGAACAAGGCCGGCCGGGTGTTGCCCCGACCGGCCCGTGCGCGGCGCCTGGAGTGCTGCTGGATGTCTCAGTGGTGCTTGATACAGCGAGCATTGACGACCTCGACGCATTCGCCGTAGCGATCGCTGAGGTTCCGCTCGATCGAGGCGACGGTAGCGCTGTCGTCGACCTCGACCTGCGTGCTGCGGGTGAAGCGGCTCGAAGGAATCGTGACCCGGAGCTCGAACCGCCCGTTCTCCAGGACAGTGCCCGGGGTGACGGAGACGAACTGAAGGTCAGGGGTGGTGACGTTCTCAACCATGGGAAAAGCGATCCTGAGGGTAGAGCTTGCGTGGAAGTGCGGGGTACATCTCCGTGCTCCGCGCCCATACCACAACGTGACGACGGCGGCGGTTATGCCGCCTACGAGACACAGATTACTCCAGTCCGCGAGTCTTCGTGCCCTTGTTACTAACTGTGAGTCACGCTACGCGCCTCGTAAGGCCGCTCCGCAGAATCCCGGGCTTTTCGCCGCTCATCCGGAAAGGAACTGACCTAATGGCTTCATAGGGTCGTTGCACCGGCACGGAGCGTCCGTCCGGAGCGACCCCAGGGAGACCCGAGATGTCGATCACTCAGGCCGACACCAGCGCGCCGATCGTGCCGAACGTGGACCACGCCGGCCAGGAGGCTGCCGAGCTGCTGGAGACGCTGGCCGAACGGCGCTTCTTCTTCCGCCGCACGGTCGAGAACCTCGACGCCGAACAGGCCGCGTCCCGGCCGACGGTGAGTGAGCTGACCCTGGCCGGGCTGGTGAAGCACGTCAGCGCGATGGAGGAGCAGTGGGTGCGCTTCATCGTGGAGGGCACCGAAGCGGTGGCCCTGCCCGAGGGCTGGGAGGACGACCCCGGTTTCTGGCAGGACGGCTGGCGGCTGCTGGACGGGGAGACCTTGGAGAGCACCCTGGCCGGCTGGGCCGCGGTGGCCGAGCGCACCGAGCAGATCGTGCGCGAGCTGCCGGACCTGGACTTCTCCCACCCGCTGCCCCCGGCCCCCTGGTTCCGGCCCGGCACCACCTGGTCGGCGCGGCGGGTGCTGCTGCACCTGATCGGCGAGATCTCCCAGCACTCCGGCCACGCCGACATCCTCCGCGAGAGCCTCGACGGCCAGAAGACCATGGGATAACCGCAGGTCAGACCGGTCTTAGTACCTCTGTCGGATGGCGACTGGAACCTGCGAACCCTGCCAATGGGGAGCAGGAAGAAAAACGCCATCCAGGAGGACGAGATGAAGAAGATGCTGATCATCGGCGGCGCCGCTGCGGCGGCGATCCTGCCCGCTGCGCTGGGACTTGCGGCCAACCCCTCGCTGAGCGCAGCCCGCCCGGTGGATTCGAGCAGCGTGCAGTTGGTGGACGACAGCACGGCCACGCCGCGCTCGACCAGCTCGACGGCCACGTCCAGCCCCTCGGCCACGGCGGACGACCACGGCCGGCGGCACGGTGGCCACGGGGCGGACGACACGCCCAGCGGTAAGCCGACCACCAAGCCGACCAGTCACGCGACTCACGACGCCGGTGACGACCACGGCGGTCGGCGGGGCCGGGGTACCGACGACAACCCGGGCGCTGACGACAAGGCGACCCACGCCACGACGTCCGTGAAAGCGTCCTCAAAGAAGACCAGCCAGCCGACCGCTACCACTACCCATCAGCACCGGGGCCGGGGTAGCGACGACCAGGCCGGGGACGATCACGGTGGCCACGGCAAGGGCAGCGACGACAAGGGTGGGGACGACCACGGTGGCCACGGTGGCCACGGCAGCGACGACTGAGTCCGGAAGAGACGGGCATCATCTCCACTGAGCGGGCGGACCCGCTGAACGCAGGCGAGCCAGGGGAGAGCGACGATGCGGCGATGACCGACGCGACCGAGGCCGGCGACGCGCAGGCCGTCACCGACCTTCCCTGGGTGAGCGTCACCGGTGCCGACGCCGGGCGTACCTCCGAGCAGCCGCTCCGCTGGAGCCGGCTGGTCGGGGGTGTCGTCGTGCTGGCCCTCCTGGTCTTCGCCGGGGTGGCCGTGGTCAGCCAGGTGACGGCGCGGCGGGCCGCCGAGCGGGAGGCGGTGAACGACGCGCTGACGATCACCGACGTGCTGGCCGAGTCGGTGATGCAGCCGGCCCTCACCGAGGACCTGTTCTCCACCGACCCGGCGACCCGGAAGGCCGCCCTGGCCAAGCTGGACGCGACCGTGCGCGAGCGGCTGCTCAGCAACACCATCGTCCGGGTGAAGCTCTGGGATCCGGACGGGACGATCGTCTACGCCGACGAGCCGCAGCTGATCGGGATGCGCTTCGCCCTCGACGAGGAGGAGACCGAGGCCCTGGAGCACCCGGTCACCAAGGCCGAGATCAGCGATCTGACCGCGCCCGAGAACCGGTTCGAGCGGATCAACAACCGCAAGCTGCTCGAGGTCTACCGCCCGGTCTGGGGGCCGAACCACGAGACCCTGCTGTTCGAGACCTACTCCGCGTACGACGCGGTGACCGCCCGGACCGGCCAGCTGTGGCGCGGTTTCGGCGGGATCACGCTGACCAGCCTGCTGCTCATGCTGGTCGCCCAGGCGCCGCTGACCTGGGCGCTGGTGGCCCGGGTGCGGCGCTCGCAACGGGATCGGGAGGCCTACCTGGCCCGGGCCGTCCAGGCCTCGGACGATGAGCGCCGCCGGATCGCGGCGACGCTGCACGACGGGGCGGTGCAGGAACTGGTCGGGAGCGCGTTCCTGGTGGCCGGGGCCGCTGATCGGGCCCGGCTGGCCGACCAGGCGATGGCGCGTCAGCTCGATCTGGCCGCCGGATCGGTGCGTTCCAGCATCGGTGGTCTGCGCTCGCTGCTGGTCGACATCTATCCGCCGTCCTTGCGCAACGCCGGTCTGCGGTCGGCGCTGACCGACCTCACCGCTCCCCTGCGGGCCCAGGGCGTCGCCGTCACCGTCGAGGTGCCGGAAGACATCCAGTTGTCTCCCGAGCGGGAGGAGCTGGTGTTCCGAGTAGCTCAGGAATGCCTGCGCAACACCATGAAACATGCGGACGCCGAAAGCGTGCGGGTCACGCTGTCGGGTCCGGATCAGGAAGGTCGGACCGTGCTGGAACTGAAGGACGACGGGGTCGGGTTCGATCTCGGCGCCGTGCTGGGTAACCCCGAGGAGGGGCACTTCGGGCTGCGGTTGGTGGCCGACCAGGCCTCCGCCGCAGGGGCCGTGCTGATGGCGCGCACGGCGCCCGGGGTCGGGACGCAGTGGCGCTTGGAGGTGCCGCGGTGAGCGCCGAGATCACCTCCCCGGTAAGGGTTCTCCTGGTCGACGACCATGCCCTGGTGCGGGCCGGCCTGGCGGCTCTGCTCGAGGCCCATCCGCAGATCACCGTGGTCGGCGAGGCGGCGGACGGCGAGCAGGCGGTGGAGCTCACCCAGAACGCGGATCCGGACGTGGTGCTGATGGATCTGTCGATGCCCGGGATGGACGGAGTGGCCGCGACCCGGGCGCTGCTGGCCCTGCGCCCGCAGACCCAGGTGCTGGTCCTGACCTCCTTCTCCGACCGGGACCGGGTGCGGGACGCGCTGGCGGCCGGGGCGATCGGCTACCTGCTCAAGGATTCCGATCCGCAGGACGTGGTGGCCGGGGTGATCGCCGCGGCCAAGCAGGGCTCGCCGATCGATCCGCGCGTGGCCCGGACCCTGCTGACCGAAGGCACGGTCGGACCGCCGCCGGAGCTGCCCCCGCTGTCGCCGCGCGAGCTGGACGTGCTCCGGCTGGTGGCCAAGGGGATGGCGAACAAGCAGATCGGCCGGGCCCTGGGGATCAGCGAGCGCACGGTCAAGGTGCACCTGGGCAACGTGTTCCGGCGGATCGGCGTCCAGGACCGCACTTCGGCCGCCCTTTGGGCCCGGGAGAACCTCTGATCCGGAGAGAATCCGGGGGTGACGAAAAGGGCGCCGTGGGTCCTGGCCGCCGCGGTGACGGTGGTGCTGCTGGCGCTCGCGAGCCGGTACGGACCGCACCGCGACGAGCTGTACTTCGTCCTGCTCGGCCGGCACCCGCAGTGGGGGTATCCGGACCAGCCGCCGCTGACTCCGCTGGTGGCTCGGCTGGCCGATCTGGTGGCCCCAGGCTCGCTGACCGTGCTGAGGCTGGTGCCGGCCCTGCTGATCGGGGGGCTGGTGCTGCTCGGCGCCGACTTCGCCAAGCTCCTGGGCGGCGATCGCTGGGCTCAGAACTTCACCGCGCTGATGATCGCCGCGGGCGGCCTGGTGCTCTTCGCCGGGCACATCCTCTCCACCGCCACCCTCGACCTGTTCCTGCAGGCCGTGGTCATCCGGGCGTTCTTCGGCGCGCTCCGGGTCGATCCCGGGCCGCGCTGGCTGGGGGTGGGGCTCGCGGTCGGGATCGGCCTGCAGAACAAGTCGTTGGTGGCGTTCCTGGCCGGAGCCCTGGTCGTCGGCATCGCGGTGACGCCTTCGCTGCGGCGGCATCTGGTCTCGCCCTGGGCCTGGGGCGGGGCGGTGATCGCGGCGGTGTTCTGGGCGCCCGACCTGATCTGGCAGGCCCGGCACGGCTGGCCCCAATTCACCTTGGCCGGTGAGATCCGGGACGAGTACGGCGGCCCGGGCGGGATCGCCCAGCTCCTGCTGCTCCAGTTCACCCTGATCAGTTTTGTCGCCGTCCTGGTCGCCTGGGGTGGCTGGAAAGCGTTGTGGCGCAGGCCGGACTGGGCATTCGCCCGGCCCGTCGCCGTCGCCTATCCGCTGCTCCTGGTGTTCTACGCGCTCACCGGCGGCAAGTTCTACTACCTGGCCGGGCTGATCGTCCCGCTGGCGGCGGCCGGGGCGGTTGTCCTCAAGGACCGGAAGGGAGCGGTGCCCCTGGTCTTCGTGGTCGCCCTCATCCCGCTCCCCGCCCTGCTCCCGATCCTGCCCCAGCATCTCTACGTCCACTCGTTCTACCCGGCGCTGAACGAGGACGGCCTGGAGACGGTCGGCTGGCCCAAGGTGGTCGGCCAGATCCGCGACGCCACGGCCGAGCACTCGCCGAACGCGGTCATCATCACCGAGAACTACGGCGAGGCGGGCGCTCTGGACTGGTACGGCGTCGGTCTACCGGTCTACAGCGGCCACAACGGCCTGGCCGCCTTCGGGCCACCGCCGGATTCCACCGACCAGGTCTGGTTCGTGGGCGACGGCGTGCCCGCGGCACTACCGGGCTGCCGGCAGGTGGCCACCCTGGACACCGGTGCGGACAACGAGGAGACCGGCAACCACGTCTGGCGTTGCCCGGGCCCGGCCGGCAGCTGGGCCCAGGTCTGGCCGCGCCTCAGCCATCTGGATGCCTGACCTCCAGGTGCTCGCAGACCCAGTCCACGGCGGTCCGGACGAAGGTGACCCGGTTCGGGGTGTCCAGCAGTTCGTGCCCCTCACCCGGGAAGAGCAGGTACCGGTGCGGCACCGCGCGCTCGGCCAGGGCCGCCACCACCTGCTCGGCCTCCTCCACCGGCACGTTCGTGTCGTCCCCACCGTGCACCACCAGCAGCGGCGCCCGCAGTCGCTCGATCCGGCGCATGGGTGAGAACTCCCGCAGCACGGCCTGATCGGTGGCCGGATCGCCGTACTTGGACGCCGCGGCGACCCCGATCCACGGCTCGGTGTGCTGGTAGAACGTCTCCAGATCGGCCATCCCGCAGACGTCGATGCCCACGCTGAACAGCTCCGGATACCAGGTGAGCGAGGCCAGGGTGAGGTACCCGCCGTACGAACGGCCCATCACCCCGAGGCGTTTTCCTTCGGAAACCCCGGTGTGCAGAAGATGTTCCGCCGCAGCGGCAACGTCCTGGATCGAACCCAGCCGCCGGCCGACGTCGTCCGCCGTTTCGAACGTCCGCCCAAAACCCGAGGATCCCCGTACGTTCGGTGCGAACACGGCGACCCCGGCGGCGACCAGCGACTGGAAGAGCGAGTTGTAGACCGGCCGTTCCTGCGACTCCGGCCCGCCATGGAGGTGAATCATGGTCGGCCAGGGCCCGGGCAGTTCCGGTCGGTACAGCCATCCGCTCACTTCCCGGCCGTCCAGGCCCGGGAAGCGTCGCAGCACCGGCCGGGTCAGATCGGCCGTGTCCACCGTGGCGTAGCTGGCGCCCCGGGAACCGCGCAGTTCGCCGTCGGCCCGGCTGGTGAGCGGCAGAGTGGTGCCGGTGGCCAGGTCGATGGTCCAGGCTCCGCGCGGATCGGACCAGTCCTCCGCCGTGAGGATCAGCGACTTACCCCCGGCAAACAAGCGGCAGTCGTCCACCACGTCCCGCGGCAGCGGAGCGATCTCTTCCTGATGCAGCGAATCCAGCTCGAGCAGAGTCACCGCGTTGGTGCCGCCGTACTCGTTCCAGAGCAGCACGGCCGTCGTCCCGTCCGGCGACAACGTGAACCGTTGCAGCTCAGCGTCTTCCCGTCGGGCGAGCAGTTCCGCCCGGCCAGAGGAAAGGTCCACGCGGACCAAGGCCGCGAGGTCGTGATCGGCCTCGGTGCGGGCATAGAGGAACCGGCCGTCGGGGGAGAGCCCTCCGAGATCGGCGAATCCGCCGCGCTCCCCGGTGACCGACGTGTCGATCGCCTGCTCCTCCAGGCTCTCCAGCGACAGCACCGAGAGCGTGCGATAACTGCGCGGCCCACGGCGCAGCACGGCCTTGCCGCCGGCGACGTCGAGCAGCGAGATCAGCACGCCCGAGGCCAGAACGGTCCGGGATCCGTCCATCGGCGAGACCAGCAGCGCCGAGGCCGCGGAACCGACCGACTCGGTGACCATCAGACGTCCGTCGATCGTCCAGCCCTGGTGCGACCCGGCCCCGAGCCACGCGGTGGCCCCGGGACCCCCACCGACCAGCCGCAGACCCGAGCCGTCGTCCGGGTGCACCACCCAGACCTCGTCCCGCGAGCTGCCCGCCCCGGCCACCAGGCAGGCCAGCCAGGCTCCGTCCGGCGACCAGCTCAGCGAGGTCACCCGGTCCAGCGCAACTCCCGGGTTGACCGGCGTCCCGCCGGTCGGTTTGACCCAGATGGCCGGTGCTCCACCACGGTCGGAGATGAACGCGATCCGGGTGCCGTCCGGGTCCGGGGTGGGCGACCAGCTCCCGTAGACGTCCTCCGGTACCGATTCGGCGGACTGTTCCTCCGACTGCGGACAGGATCCCTGACTACCGTTCACAGACCGGTCCGCTGGAGCCAGAGTTCGAGCAGGCCGATCTGCCAGAGCACGTTCGCGCCGATCGTGGTGCGCGCAGCGTTCGGGTCGTCCAGCAGGTCGTGCACCACGTCGGGGCGGAACAGGCCCCGGTCGACGGCGGCCCGGGCGCTCAGCGCGTCCCGCACCCGATCGAGGATCGGGCCGTCCAGGTGCCGCACCCCGGGCACCGGGAAATAGCCTTTGGTCCGGTCGATCACCGCGTCCGGCACCACGCCCCGGGCGGCCTCCTTCAGCACTCCCTTGCCGCCGTGCGCGAGCTTCAGCTCCGGTGGGCAGAGCGCGGCCAGCTCCACCAGCTCGTGATCCAGGAACGGCACCCGCGCCTCCAGCCCCCACGCCATCGTCATGTTGTCGACCCGCTTCACCGGATCGTCGACGAGCATGATTCGGCTGTCGATCCGCAACGCCGCGTCGAGTGTGGTTTCCGCCCCCGGAGCGGCGAAGTTCTCGCGGACGAAGGCCAGGCTGGGATCGCCGGTCACGTACCAGTCCGGGTTCAGCAGCTGCCGGATACTGGCGTCGGGACGATCGAAAAAGACGCTTGCGTAGGCGGAAACGGCATCGGAACGAGGGACGTTGCTCAGCGGCGGGTACCAGTCGTACCCGGCGAAGACCTCGTCTGCCCCCTGGCCCGATTGCACCACGGTGATGTGTTTCGACACCTCCTCCGACAGGAGGTAGAAGGCCACGCAGTCGTGGCTGACCATCGGCTCACTCATCGCCCCGATGGCCCCGTCGACCCCGGCGGCGAGGCGGGCGTCCTCAATCCTGATCTTGTGGTGGTCGGTCCCGAACTCCTTGGCGACCAGGTCGGAGTAGTCGAACTCGTCCCCGCTCTCGCCGCCCGCGTCGTTGAAACCGATGCTGAAGGTGGCCAGACCCTGCTGCCCGGCCCGGGCCAGCAAGGCCACCACCAGGCTGGAGTCCAGGCCGCCGGACAGCAGCACGCCGACCGGCACGTCCGCGACCATCCGGCGCTGCACGGCCAGGTCGAGCGCGGCGAGCGTGCGCTCACGCCATTCCTCGGCCGGAAGGGTGAGCGAGCGGGTGGCCGGCGGGTTCCAGTAGAGGGTGTCGGTGCTGGAACCGTCGGGTTCGATCACCCGGACGGTGGCGGGCGGGAGTTTCTGGACGCCGGACAGGATCGTTCTCGGGGCGGGAACCACCGAGTGCCAGGACAGGTAGTGGTGCAGTGCGACCTTGTCGATGGTGCTGTCCACGTCCCCGGCGGCCAGCAGGGCGGGCAGGTTCGAGGCGAACCGCAGGCGCTGCGGGGTCTGGCTCAGGTACAGCGGTTTGATCCCGAGCCGGTCGCGGCCCAGCACCAGCCGGCCGGTGTCCAGCTCGGAGATCACGAACGCGAACATCCCGACGAACCGCTCGACACAGGCCGTGCCCCAGTGGTGATAGGCCTTGAGGATCACCTCGGTGTCGGAGACCGAGGTGAACCGGTAACCGTGGCCCTGCAGTTCGCGGCGCAGCTCGTGGTGGTTGTAGACGCAGCCGTTGAACACCATCGCCAGCCGCAGTTCCTCGTCCACCATCGGCTGGGCGCCGGCCGGGGAGAGGTCGATGATCTTCAGCCGGTGGTGCAGGAACGCCACCGCCCCGTGCGTCCAGGTGCCCTTCGAGTCCGGACCGCGGCGCTCCAGGCAGGGTGACATCCGGGCCACCGCGTCCAGATCGGGTCGTTGTCCGTCGAACCGGAACTCGCCGCCCAAGCCGCACATGCACAGACCTCCACACACCTAGCCGAATCCGGTTCCGAGTTGACCACGGAGCCCCGGGGGCCCCGCAACCCGAAGTGACCGGAGAATCAGGTGAGCAGCCAGGTGTCCTTGGAACCGCCACCGCGCGAGCTGTTCACCACCATGCTCCCGGCCGGGGCCACCCGGGTCAGCGCGGTCGGCGCCACCAGCAGCTCCGGGGTGCCCGGGTTGAGTACGAAGGCCCGCAGGTCCACGTGGTGCTCGGTGAGCTGGTCCCCGTCGAAGCAGGGCATCGTCGACAGCGACACCACGTCCTGCGCGATCCACCGGTGCGGCGCGGCCAGCAACTGCTTGCGGTGCGCCTCGATCTCCTGCTCGGTGGCCATCGGGCCGATCATCACGCCCTCACCGCCGTACCCGTCGACGGGCTTGAGCACCAGCTCGTCCAGCCGCTTGAGCACCTCCTCGGCCTGGTCGGGCAGGCCGCACAGATACGTGGGGACGCTCTTCAGCAGCGGCTTTTCGCCGAGGTAGTACTCGATCATCTGGGGTACGAAGGCATACACGGCCTTGTCGTCGCCCACTCCGTTGCCCGGGGTGTTGCACAACGCGACCCGGGCGGCCCCGACGGCGGAGAGCAAGGACGGGCCGAGCGGCCGGCCATCGGCCCCCGCCGCGTGCAGCATCGCTTCCTCGTCCACGCGCAGGTAGAGCACGTCCACCCGCGTGCGCCCGCCTTCGCGCAACAGGTACACGGTGTCGCTCTCGACCATCAGGTCGCCGATCTCGGCGACCGGCACGCCCATCTCGTTCGCCAGCATCCGGTGCTCGAACCAGGCCGAACCCTCCGGGCCCTCGCTGAGCAGCACCACCTGGGGATCGTCGGGGGCGCTCGGCAGGGCCGCCGCCTTCAGCGTCTTCAGCAGCATGGCGGGTACCGCGTTGGGGTCGAGCATCCCGGCCGGGCGGGGCAGATCGCCCAGCACCGCGTCGCTCAGCCGCCGGTTCTGCACCGAGTAGCCCAGGCCCGAGGGCACCCGCAGGTTGTCCTCCAGCAGCAGCCACTCACCGGAGACCGAGTCCTTCACCAGATCCATGCCGCAGATGTGGGCGCGCACCCGCTGGCGGTGCACCAGCGCGCCGGTCCCGCGCAGCCCCGGTGCCGAGTCGATCACCCAGGAGGGCACCACGCCGTCCTTGACCACCGTGCGCTCGCCGTAGACGTCGTGCAGGAATGCGTCCAGCGCGGCGGCTCGCTGGCGCAACCCCAGGCCGAGTTTCGCCCAGTCGTCGGCGGGCACGATGCGGGGTAGCAGGTCGACCGGGAACAGGCGGGCACTGGCGCGACCGGGCACGCCGAACGTGACGCCGTGCGAGCGCTGCTCCTCGTCCCGACGGCGTTCCCGCATCCGCAGTTCGCCGGGACCCAGGTCTTCCAGCACCCGGAACAGGTCTTGGTACAGCGGGGTCGGCCCGTCCAGCCCCAGGGCCTCGTCGCCGCGCCGCTGGTAGAGCGGAAGCGCGGCCGGATGGCCGGACTCGCCCGGCACGGTGGGGGCGGTCTGGTCCGGATCGGTACGGCGGACCAGCATGTCCACCACGTCGGCGAAGCGCTCGCGGCGGTCGTAGACCGTGCGCTGCTCGGCCGCGGAGCTACCGCGGATCAGGGCCCGCTCCGCCAGTTCGCCGACCCGCGTCCAGTCGCCCGTCTCTTCCAACTGGGGACGCAGGTCGTCCAGCAGTTGGTGAACGGCCTCGGCCGCGGTCACCGGCCGGGAGGAACGGGGCAGGTCGAGCAGATCACCCTCGAGCCCGGAACGGGCGGCCCGCCAGAGCGCTGCGCGCAGCAGCGGGGAGGGCCAGCGGCGGGCCGGCTCACCGGCCTTGATCGCGGCCGCCTCCTGGCGCACCATCGCCCGGAACAGCCCGGCCAGCAGCACGACGGTGTCCAGGTCGGGGCACGCGTCAGTGAGACGCAGTTCCAGGGTGGGCAGGTGGGACGAGGGCCGGACGTCGAAGTAGATCATCCCCGCGTCGCTGATCGTGCCCGAGGCGACCAGGTCGGCGATCAGCTGCTCGTGCTCGGCGGCGGAGTTGATCTCACCGCTCAGGCCGGCGGTGGGCCAGCGCGACCAGAGCAGCGAACGGTTGCTGGCGTACCCCGAGTCCTCGCCCATCCAGAACGGGGAGGAGGCGGACAGCGCCAGCAGCACCGGCAGCCGGGGGGTGACCCGCTGGGCGATCTGCACGGCCAGATCCCGGTCGGTGACCTGGACGTGTACCTGAGCACCGCAGATCAGCTGCTCGCGGACCAGCGCCTGGTACTCGTCGAGCATGTGCTGGTACCGCTTGTTCGGCGTCAGCGACAGCTGGAGCGGGTCGACCAGCGGAACCGTGCCCGCCGCCACCACGCCGAGCCCCATCGGGGTGGCCACCTCGACCAGTTGCCGGCGGGTCTGGACCAGGGCCTCGCGCAGCGCGGTCAGCGAGTCGCAGACCGGGGTGTTGCTCTCCACGACACTGCGCTGCAGCTCTTCGGAGTAGGTCTCGGTGGGCAGATGTTCCAGCAGCTTCGGCGCCTGGGCCACGAGTTCGCGGGACAGCAGGTCGACGACGTGGAACTCTTCTTCGACACCGAGGTTGGTCAGTTCGCCGCTCACGTGGGTCGCTACCTCGCTCAGGCCGACTTCGCCGTGACGGATGACGCGGCGCCGGGTGTTGATCACCGTCTACCGAAGGTAGGCCAGAACCATGACCTGCACATTTCGAACCGATTGCGGGAAAGGCGGCTCAGATCCGGTTCTTCAGCCTGAGCAGGGGCTTCTCGATGAATCGGTAGGACGCGAAAGCGGCCGCGACGGTGAGCCCGAGGGCCACGACCACCTGTCCGGCCCACGGTCCGGGCAGGTACTTCACGCTCAGGTCGAGCAGCGGCAGGTGGAAGAGGTAGAAGCCGTAGGAGACCACGCCCAGGCTGACCAGGGGGCCGAACCCCAGCAGCTGGGAGACCGGCTGGCCGGAGTCGGCCACCAGCCCGACGATCAGCCCGGCCGCCAGCAGCGCGGTGGCGATGATCTGTAGCGGCATCCAGGAGCTGATCCAGGCCGGGCCCGCAACCAGCACCATCAGGCCGAGGCCCAGGAAGCACGCCGGGGCGAGGACGGTCCGGGCAAAGGCGGTCCGCAGGATCGCCGGGGAGGTGGCCAGCCAGGCCGCAAGGGCGCACCCCAGGAGCAGTTCGCCGGCGCGTGAGTAGGGCATCACGTAGGTCATCGGGGTCAGCGGCACGTCCTTGCCCCGCGCGCGAGTGGTGAAGATCAGCAGCGACCAGGAGATCAGCACCCCGGTCAGCGCTGCGTTCAGCACCGACCAGCGTCGTCTCAGCACCAGGATCAGGACCGGTGGCCAGACCAGGTAGAACTGCTCCTCAACGGCCAGGCTCCAGGTGTGCAGGAAGCCACCGTGGGCGGAACCGGTGAGCCCGACGACGAAGTCCTGGACGTACAGCCCGGTGGCGAGCGCGCTGAGCAGGTATCCGCCGATCGTCCCGCCGTCGCCGAACACCGGGGCGAAGAAGGCGCAGAAGACGAGCACGACCAGCAGCGCCGGATACAGGCGCAACAGCCTTCGCAGGTAGAAGCGCTTCAGCGCAATGCCCCCGGTGCGGTTCCACTCGCTCATCAGGATCGAGGTGATCAGGTAACCGGAGAGCACGAAGAAGATGCCGACGCCGATCCAGCCGCCGGTCAGCCGGCCCCACCCGACGTGCGAGAAGAACACCGCCACGACCGCCAGCGCGCGCAGCCCGTCCAGCTCCGGGCGGTAGCCGAAGCCCTTCTTGACCTGCTCGTCGACCGGTGGCCGAACCAGGGCCGGACCCACGACCAGGTCCGGCTCGTCGCGGGTGGTGTCCCAGGTCGTGTCCCAGGGAGTCGGTACGGCCCGCGCAGCCGTACCGAAGTCCGTGCCCGCGTCCATGTCAGCAGCCATGCGTGTGACGTGCCCCTCAATCCCGGCCAGATGGGAACTCTGACGCCTTGTGAGAGTACGGGGCAGTTACTGAGACGCAACTGAATGCGGCGACGCGTTCAGGCGAGTGAAAGGCGCCGTTCGGACGGCTGGCTTTGAGGTGAAATACCTGGTCAGACTGGCAATGAGTAGTTCGCCGGGGCAACCGGGTGAGTTGGCGCCGGGAACATCCCGGACACGCAATCTTTACCCGACGTCAGCTTTCAGGAGGGCCTTCTCCTTGGCCGGGTCGATGCCTTTGAACGGCCGGTCGGGGCGCTGCGGAGCCACCCCGCCGATCGACTGCAGCCAGGCCCAGGTGTCCGCGACCGTGTCCTGCACCGGGCGGCAGCGCAGGCCGGTGGCCAGGGCCCGGGCCGGATCGCTGAGGTGCATCCCGGCGTGGTCGGGGCCCGGCGGAATCCAGACCGGCAGCTCCGTCCAGGGTTCGATCCCCGCCGCCAGCACCGCCTCGGGTTCGGCCCAGTGCAGCTGCGCGGACGACCCGGTCACCTCGATGCAGGTGCGCAGGAACTCGCCCATCGTGGTGTGTCCCGGCTCGCTGATCAGGTCGTACGGCCCCGACAAGCCCTGTTCCGCAGCCCCGATCGTCCAGGCCGCCAGGTCGCGCGCGTCGACGTACTGCAGCGGCAGGTCTTCCGGCCCGGGCGCCAGCACCTCGCCCCCGCGGGCCATCCGCCCCAGCCACCATGGCAGCCGTCCGACGTTCTCCCACGGGCCCAGGATCAACCCGGCCCGGGCGTGCACGTACCGGTCCCCGAAACCCTGCTCGACCGCGATCTCCGCCCCACGCTTGGCTTCGGGGTAGGGCACCTCCGCCCCGTCGCGCCCTGCCTCCGGATCGCCCTGAGTGAGCTTTGCGCCGGCTTCGGTGGCGCCGGCCGGGGTCGGGAACTCGTACACCGATCGGGTCGACACGAACAGGTAGCGATCGGCCTTGCCCTGCAACGCTTTCACGCTGTCCTGGACTACGTAGGAGGCCTTGCTCCAGGTGTCGACGACAGCGTCCCAAGTTCCGCTGCCGAGGGCCGCCAGCCCGTCCGGCGTCGTGCGATCTCCTCGCAGCGGAACCACGTTCGCATCGGCATCCGGATGGTTACCCCGGTTCAGCGTCGTCACTTCGTGACCCCGCTTCACCGCTTCGTCCACCAGGGCTCGCCCGACGAACTCGGTGCCGCCCAGAACCAGAATCCTCATGGACTCACCCTGGTGCCGAAACAGTCGTCCCGCCAAGTCATTCTGCGGGCAGGAGAAGTCAGCGGTGCGACCGCTCCCGATCCGTGGCCGTGGGCCGCCCCTGATCGTCCCGGCCCTCGCCGGCCCGCAGGATCGCGTCTGCCGTCAGCTCCTCTGCGCGCGCCGGCCGCGGGAGGGGTGGGATCGGATCCTCGTGATCGAGGTGGTCGATCGTCCGCAATTTATCCAGGTTCTCCCGAGCGGTGTCGCTGTGCCGCTGCTCCACCGCCCGGTCCGGCCGCACCACCAGGGTGGACTCCTGCATCGCTTCCGGCGGCTGGTCGTCCCCGGGCAGGCGCAGCCCCAGGTAGGAGGCCTTGCGCTGGTCGTACCCGTCGGCGAGGGCGAAACCCTGGTACTGCCAGTCCAGTTCGTCGGCGATCGCGGAGACCAGGCCGGCCTCGAGCACCGACCGGTCCCGCAGCCGGGGAAGGGACGGCATCGAGGTGTAGAGCTCCCACAGCTCGCCCAGGCTGATGTGCCCGGCGCGCCAGCGGTCGGTCAGCGGGCCGTCCAGGTCGCCCCGGATCGCATGGTCATCGCGCACCGTCACCAGCTCGCCCTCGGCCCGCAGGGTCAGCGCGGTCCGCTCGGCCAGGTCGGCGCTCGTGCCCTCGGCGGTCAGCACCCGGATCCGGATCCGCTCCTCCTCACCCTCCAGCACCGGCACCAGCACCCAGAAATAGGTGTCCAGCAGCAGGCTCCCGATGCTGTGATCGGCCGCCTCCTTCCAGGTCAGCGCCTGGTCGGCGGCCTCTTCGGGCAAGCTCAGGGCGTGCGCCATGGCGGCCACGTGGGACCAGGCCAGGTACTCGCGGACGCTCGACTCCAGCATCGGGTAGTGATGCGCATCGGGGGCCAGGGCGATCACGGCGTTGCGGTGCAGCCGGGGCTGACGCCCGCGCGAGGAGGCCAGCCGCAGGGTGTGCTCGGCGGCGTCCGAGGTAGGGATGGGAGATTCCATCGGACCGTGCACATCAGCCGGATCGTGCAGGTGACGCGGGTGCAGGATGGCCAGTTGCACTTCGGCCGTGTCCGGGAGTCCGTTCGTGGAGTCCACGACATGGACCGCGGCGAAGCCCTCCTCGGAGGAACGGCCGGTGGTGCAGTGCTCCTCGAGCCGCCGCACGATCTCGGCCTGCAGCCGCTCCACGGTCAGCCGGTCGGCGAACTCGTGGGCAGCGCGGTCCATCTCGGCCAGAGGGTCGGCCTTGGTCTTTCGGGCGAGGTGCGGAATCGGGGACATCAGGGGTGCTCCTTTCCTGCCGCCGGTGCTCCTCGTTTCGGCGCGATGCTCCAAAAGCTTGAGCCGCCGTCAGGGCTACCGCGAAGTCCCCTTCGGGCGGATTCGGTGAGGCCGCTCACGCACGCTGGGCGCCGATCGGGTGAATGACGTACGGTCGCAGAAGAGCCGGAAAGGGGGACACGGCATGAGAGCCATCCGGAGCATCGCCACGGCGCTGACGATGCTGGTCCTGGGTCTGCTGCTGGTGGCCTGCGGCAGCAGCGGGGCGCAGGTCGGGGCGATCAACTCGAGCGAGAACCCGCCGGCCGAGGCCGCCCCGAAGTCCACCGAGAGCGCGAGCGACAAGGCGCAGGACCGGGCCGAGCAGAAGGCCGACGATCCGCGCACCGCGGTGGAACAGCGCCGCGACGAGGCCCGCGACGCGGCGAAGAAGGTCAAGGAGATCGCCGGGGACATCAAGAAGGGGGTCACCGAGGCGCGCTTCACCATGCCCGCCCTGGTCGGCCGCAACCTGCAGACCGCGCAGGACGAGCTGCAGTCCCGCGGCAGCTACCTGCTCGACCAGGTGGACGCGACCAATCAGGACCGCTTCCAGCTGCTGGACTCGGACTGGAAGGTCTGCCACCAGTCACCGGCCGCCGGCACCCAGGTGCTGAAGACCCGGCTGGTCCGGCTCGAGGCGGTCAAGCTCGACGAGAAGTGCCCCTAACACTCGCTGTACGCATAGCCGTCCTCGCCCTGGGGCACGATGTTCCGGTCGCGCAGGACGACGGAGATCCGATCGCCGCGGTCCGCGCAGGCCTGGTCCCAGTTCGCCTGGCCGTCCTCGGTGTACTCGATCTCGAACCAGTTGCTGCCGTACGCCTGGTCGTAGCGACCGCACTCGTCGTACACCTGGCAGGACTCGACCACCGCGAAGTCGAAACCGACGGCCAGGCGGGTCTTCCGGCTGATCTCGGCCGCGTTCTTCTGAGCGATGGCCAGGCCCTGGCCGTGCGCGTGCCGGGCCAGCAGGGTGGCCAGCGCCAGGTTGCCCTTTTCGGTCAGGCGCTCCGGGAACCGGGTCCAGGTGTCGAGGTTGTCCGGATCGACGGCCTGAAAACCCTTGGTCGCACAGGCATCGATCCAGCCGTACTCGATCTTCGCGATCGCCGCGCGCTTGGCCTTGGTCGAGGTGTCCAGAATGTACTCACCCGGCCAGTTCGGATCTTCGTAAACCCGGCCCGCGCTGTTCTTCAGCAGCAGCGCCCGCCGCGCCCGGGTCTTCGTCCAAAAGCTCTTCTGATAGTCCTGGGTCTGAAAACCGTTGATGTAGCAGATCGAGTAGACGCCCTTCACGGGCTTCTCGGAGCTGTCCCGATCGACCACCCTGACCGAGGAGAGCGGCGCGTACCCGCCCCCGAGCTGCACATCCACCTTGGCATTGGCCGGAAGATTCTTAATGGTGGACGCTTTCGAGCTCGCGTTTGCGTCGGCCGAGGCCGTTCCGGCGAATCCGGCCAACGCCAGGGCGGCGCACACCGATGCCGCGGCGAGGCGACGAATCACGATTCTCCATCCAGGCGGTAGACCGATCAGGTGTCCATCGCCCGGGCGAAGATCCACTGAAGTCCTCGGCCGGCTTTTCGTTCACCTGCCGGGGACTTCCTTGGTGTTCCACCCGACGTCGACCGGGAACGTGCTGCCGGTGACGGGGACGCCGAACCTGGCGCCCGCTCATGCCGGGGCACCTCCTCACCGGCCACCCCGTCCTTCACCGCTAGGCGAACGCGACCTCGTCCCGGATGTCGATCTTCGCGGTGAAGGCCGCTCGGTCCACTGCCTCGATCTCCTTGGCCGACGGCTCAAGTTCCGGCGGCTCGGCCGCGACCCATCCCACGCGGACGGTCCTCCGGTTGAGCCTGGGCAGTCCCCGCCCACCCGGGGGACGATCGGGTGGGCGGGTTGGTTGTCCGGTGAGGCGAACGGTTGATGCACTTGATGGACGCTGTGAGCCAGTAGGCGAGGAGCGCGGCTGGGTAGTGAACGTCGTTGGGCCGGGTAAGGGGGTTCCACGCTGGACCACCTCAGCGGCGGCCGGGCTGGCAGGGCCGGCTGGCTGGCTGGAAGATCGTCACTCCGCCGGCCGCACCGCGCTGGACGTCGAGGTGCTGGTCGACCTGCGTGACGCGGTCTCGGCCGAAGTGGCCCGGAACGGCGTCTTCGGCGTGGCCAGGCCCTCAAGAGTGGTCCCCGCCTGCGGTGAGGAGAGCCACCCGGTGCTTTCCGGCCGCCGCTGATCTCGGCCGCGTTCTTCTGAGCGATGGCCAGGCCCTGGCCGTGCGCGTGCCGGGCCAGCAGGGTGGCCAGCGGTTGTCCGGGTCGGGGCCGACGAGGTCGGGGCGGGTTTGGACGGAGGCGCCTTGGGGTCGTTTGATCTCGCTAATGGTTGAGGGTGATCGTGATGGAGGCCGGACGCATCGGAGCGTTCAGCGGTGGGCTCTGTCTGATGTACTCGCCCACTCGCCCACTCGGGCGTGATCGGTTTAGGAGTGCCGGTCAACTACCCCATGCCCAGTGGGGTGCAAGACACCGCACTTCATGGGTCGGCCGGAACCCGGGTCAGGAATGCAGCCGGCCGTGCCCGTCCCGATCGACCGAAGCAGCGAAAGTATCGGCCCCGAAACGAATCCCGGTGACGTGGAGCGCGCCGAACGGGGAATCGGTGGGTGGGATGCATTCGAGGGTGCCGTTGTCGGCGGAGAGGCCGGCCAAAGTCTGCAAGATCGGGCCGATGGCAGCGGCGGACCAGGCCTGGGGGCAGCAGGCAGCGGGGTAGGGGAGGAGGCCGGAGGAGTCGCCGCTGTAGAGCTCGGGGAGGCGGTAGCCGAAGCCGGAGGCAGCGGTGAGGAGGCCTTCGATCAGGCCGAAACCGGATGATCCGAGGCCGCTTCGGGCCAAGCCGTGCAGGGCGATTGCGGTGTCGTGGGCCCAGACCGAGCCGCAGTGGTAGCTCAAAGGGGCATAGCCGACGTCGGTGGTGGCCATGGTCCGCAAGCCGTACCCACTGGACAGGGCCGGAGCGGCGAGCAGGGAGGCGATCAGTGAGGATTCCGCCGAGGAGAGCAGTCCGGTTCCCAGGAGGTGGCCAATGTTGCTGGTCAGCGCGTCGACGGGGCGCTTGAGGCCGTCGAGGGCGAGGGCTGGGAAGGTGAGGCCGTCGGAACGGCTGACCCAGAAGACCTCGCGGAAGTGCTCGTTCAGGCGCAGGGCCCACTCTTGCCAGAAAACCCCGCCCGGGCGGCCGAAATGGTCGAGCAGGGCGGCGCCCCGCAGAGCGGCCTCGTGCGCGTAGCCCTGCACCTCGCAGAGCGCGACCGGTCCGGTGGCGATCGTGCCGTCGGCGAAGCGGACCGAGTCGGCCGAGTCCTTCCAGCCCTGGTTGGCCAGGCCGTGTCCGGATCGGTCGAGGTACTCCAGGAACCCGTCGCCGTCCGCGTCCCCGTAGTCGCGGAGCCAGCCGAGGGCGGCTTCCAAGGATGGAAGCAGCTCCTGAACCACCCTTTCCGGCATGCCTCAGCGCCAGGCGTCGTACAGCAGGCAGATCCACAGTGGCGTCGCGTCGATCGTGCCGTAGTACAGCGGCGGCAGCGTCATGGCTCCGGAATCGCTGCCGTGCGGGAGTTCCGTGGCCTTGGCCCGAAGTTCGTGCGGGATCTTGCCCGGCTCCTCGGCGGTCTCAATGTTCACCGAGGTGCCCTGCCGGGCGGCCAGCGCGCGCAGGGTTCCTTCGGCCAGATCGGTACCGAAGGGCAACAAGAATCGAGCGGCCCACAGGCTGTCCCGGCCGAAAAGAGTGAAATACCAGGGTGAGCCGGCCGCCAGGAAGACGGCGTCCGGGTCGTCCGCCGGGGCCATGCTCAGGGCCGTCAGATCGGACCAGGAAGCCTTGAGCAGGGCCGGGAGACGAGGGTCGTCAGCAGTGGCGGTAGGGGTATGAGCCAGACTGGGGACGCTGCGATCGCCGACGCCGGTGACCGGGGCGGTGTCGGTGGTTGCGGTGAGGTGCCAGTTCAGGGTGACCGTGCCGCCGGCGGGGATCTCGACGGCCCACTTCAGCGTGAGGGGATCGCCGGGCCGGATCTCGGCCCCGGGAGCGGAGAGCGTGACCTGGACATCGTCGTCCCCCCAGTGGGAAGCGTCCAGGCTGCTCGGACGGGATGCCGGGCGACCGGCCCGGACGGTCTCGATGCGGGCCAGGTCGGCAGCCAGCTCAAGGGTCACCTCGGCCGGGATCGTCTCGGCGGCGACCGAGCTCAGCGCGATCTCCTCGGCGAACTCGCCGGGCCGGACGGTGCGGCTGCGCTCCACCCGTACGGCCGGGTCGGCGCCGTTGCCGCCGAGTCCGCGCGGAACCGCGGTGAACCGGGCTTTCCCGGCAGACAGGGCGCCTCCGCCGATCGGGGTCGGCTCCTCGCCGCCGATCCGCAGCAAGGCGGTCGAGAGCACCCGGATGTCGCAGTGCAGCACGCCCTGGGCCCCGTGCGCGCGGATTTGCCCGGAGGCCTCGCTCAGGGCGGTGGTGGGCGCGCTGAGGGTGGTGACCAGGTCGTGCAGCCAGGGCTGCAGGCCGGGAGCGGTGGTCGGCGTGGTCGGCTTGGTCGGCATGGGTGGGTCTCCCGCTGCTCGCACGACGGACGGGCCGGCCGGATCCGGGGACCGCGGGACGCGGGCGGGGCGCCGACCCTCGGAGTTCAGCCGACCAGATGGCGCCCAGCGCGGTCAATCGACTCAGCCGGTGACCCGGCGAGGCTCAGCCGGTGACCCGGCCCAGCTCAGCCGGGCCCGGCCGCACCGCTCAGCGCAGGACGACGGCCGACTTGCGGGCCCCGGTGGTGGAGGTGCCCGCGTAGACCGCCCGGAAGCGGTGCTTGCCCATCTTCACGGTTGCCGAAAAGCGTCCTTTATTGTTGCTCTTCACCGTTTTGGCCGTGGTCCAGACCCCGTGCCCGTTCCGGTACTGGATCGCCACCCGCTGGCCGGAGAGCAGTTGCCAGTGGTGGGCGCCGGTGCCGAAGTTGACCCGCTTCAGGGTGCCTGACACCTTACGGCCGGCCGTAACCTTGGCCACCGAAAGGCTGACCGAAGAGCCACGTTTCAGGCTGAAGGCGCTCGAGCAGGTGTCGATGTCGGAACCGTTCTGCCGCTTCACCACAACGGCGTACCGGCCGGCGTCCGCATTGACGAACTTCTTCGGGTCGAAGTGCGCCAGCGTGCTGTGATTGCCGGAGACGGAATAGAGCGACAGGTTGATGTCGCTGATCTGCAGCGTCCAGTACTGGGCGGAGGGCACGTCGAAGTCGACGTTGCTGGAGCGCAGGTACAGGGCCGCGCTACCGGGGGTGATCGCGCAACTCGCCGCGGACGCCTCGGAAGCGGGCAGCAACAGCGCCAACGGAGCCATCACGGCGGTCGCGGCGAAGCCCGCGACGGCCCGGCGAAGAGTGATCCTCATACCGTGAAGTACGGCTGCCGGTGCCGCCGCGTTCAGCGCGGGCGGCCGGGTGCGCTCAGCCGGTGACCTCGACCTCCGGGGTGGGCCCGGAGAGGCCGTCGCCCCCGAAGGCGAGGCGCCACTTGCGCTGGCCGATCTGCTTGGTGAAGGTGAACTTTCCGCCCTTGGTGACGGTGGCCGAACCGGCGTACTGCCACTGGCCCCGGGCGTTGACGAACTCGACCCCCACCGCACCCTTGGAGTACGTGGTCCAGCGTTCGGCCGGCTTCTTGCCCCAGACCACGCGCTGCAGCGTGCCGGTGAGCTTGCGGCCGTACTTGATCCGGGTGACCTTCACGTTCTGCAGGCGGGTGCCGCGCCTCAGCCGCCAGGTGGCGACACAGGTGTCCTGGACGCCGTCGCTGCGCCGGGTGCGCTGGACCGTGCCGGGGTGCGCGCCGGCGTCGGAGTTTTGGAAACTCTTCGGCCCGATCGTGACGGCGCTGCCGTCGCCGTCGGCCGCGGTGTTGTAGACGTAAATGCCCACCGCGGAGAGGTCGTACGTCCATTCCGTGGCGGACGGGATGGCGAAACTGATCGTCTTGGTCTTCGCTCCGACGATGGTTCCGCGGGGCCGCAGGTCGCACGAGGTGGTCTGGGCCGAGGCGGAAGAGGCCGACCCGAACAGGGCCAGCGGGACAAGAACGGCAGCGGCCACGATGCCGGCCGCGGGCTTGCGCAGCGAGATCATCTCTCGAGCCTAGGCCGCTCGCGGACCGTGACGATCCACCGAACGGCCGAGGCCCGAGCCGGTTTCAGCCGGTGAACTCGTAGTAGCCGGCCGAACCGTGCTCGCCGTCGCCCTGGTACCACAGGCGCCAGTCCCGCTTGCCGATCTGCTTGGTGAAGACGAACTTGCCCTTCTTCGTCTCCACCCGCCCGCCGGTCACCCAGTGGCCCGCGGTGTTCTTGAACTCGATGTCGATCGGCTGCTTGGAGAACGAGGTCCAGCGCGCGGCCGGCTTCTTGCCCCAGACGATCTGCTGCAGGTCACCGGTGATCTTGCGGCCGTACTTGATCTTCGTGACCTTGATGTGCTGAACCCGGGTGGCCCGCTTCAGCGCGAAGCTGCCGATGCAGGTGTCGGCGGTGCCGTCGGCGCGGGTCCGGGCGACCGGGAAGGTGTACCAGGCGGCGTCGGCGTTGGTCAGCCCCTTCATCGTGAAGGTGGCCTCGGGGCTGGTGTCGGACAGCGGCAGGGCCAGCCCGGGCAGCTCGAACGACCAGGTCCGGGCCGAGGGCACGTCGAACGTGCGGACCTGGGCCTTGGCCCCGACGGTGACCCCGCGGGGGCGGACGTCGCAACGGGGTTCGTTCTGCGCCGACTGGACGGTCGGGGCCGTCTGGGCGGGGGCCGCCGAGGCCGCAGAGGCCGGGCCGATCAGGCCCAGCGGGACGAGGAGGGCGGTCAGGGCACCGGCCGCCGCCTTGTGAAGCGTGATCATGATCGGCAGGGTAGGCCCCTGACCGGTCCCGCCGCCGGGTTTTCGAAAGGCTCGTGCCCCAACGAAATTCGCGGCCGGCCCGGAGAACTCCGGACCGGCCGCGAACCGGGGACAAACCCTGAGGTCAGGCCTGCGGGATGCCGACCCGGACGTCCGGGGCGCCGAGCCGGGCGGCGTCGGCGGTCTGGTCGTCGGGCTGCTTCTGCGACTCGATCTCGGCCGCCACCCGCTTGCGGTAGTGCTCGATCTCGTTGGCCACCTGGTCCGGACCCCAGCCCAGCACCGGGGCCACCAGCTGCGCGACCTCCTCGGCCGCCTGGTGACCGCGGTCCGGCACCTCGATCGAGAGCCGGGTGCGCCGGGCCAGGATGTCGTCCAGGTGCAGAGCGCCCTCGTGCGAGGCGGCGTAGACCACCTCGGCCTTCAGGTACTCCGGCCCGCCGGGGAGCGGCTCGGCCAGTTCGGGCCGCTCCTCGATCAGCTCCAGCAGCTGGGTGTAGAGGCTGCCGTACCGGTTGAGCAGGTGCTCCAGTTCGTGCACCCGCAGACCGGAGCGCTGGGCGATCTGCTTGCGGTTGTTCCAGGCCCCGAAGTAGCCGTCGGCCCCGATCAGCGGGATCTTCTCGGTGACCGACGGCGGCACGACGCGCTCCATGCCGTGCACCGCGTTGTCGACCGCGTCCTTGGCCATCACCCGGTAGGTGGTGTACTTCCCACCGGCGATCACGGTCAGGCCCCGGACCGGGCTGGCCACCGCGTGCTCCCGGGAGAGCGTGCTGGTGGACTCGTCCTCGCCGGCCAGCAACGGCCGCAGGCCGGCGTAGACGCCGACCACGTCGTCCCGGGTCAGCGGGTCCGCCAGCAGGGCGTTGGCGTGGTCGAGCAGATAGTCGATGTCGGTCTGGCTGGCCGCCGGATGGGCCTTGTCCAGCTCCCAGTCGGTGTCCGTCGTCCCGATCACCCAGTGACTGCCCCGGGGGATGATGAAGAGCAGGCTCTTCTCGGTCCGGTGGATGATCCCGGTGGCGCTGTTGATCCGGTTGCGCGGCACCACCAGGTGCACACCCTTGGACGCCCGGACCCGGAACGAGCCCCGGCCGCCGACCATCTCCTGGATCTCGTCGGTCCACACCCCGGCCGCGTTGATCACGTGCTGGGCCCGGATCTGGAACTCCTTGCCGGACTCCAGATCCCGGGCCACCACGCCGATCACGCGGTCGTCCTCACGCAGGAACCGTTCGACCCGGGTGCTGTTGGCGATCGCGGCCCCGTAGGCGGCCGCGGTCCGGGAGATCATCATGGTGTGACGGGCGTCGTCCACCTGGCCCTCGTAGAACGAGATCGCCCCGGAGATCTCCGCACGCTTGCCGGAGGGGAACGACTCGGCCGCCTTGGCCCGGCGCATGTACCGCATGTGGTGCGGCACGCCCCGGCCCGAGCCCATCACGTCGTACACGCCCATGCCCAGAGACACGTAGGCGTGGTCGAACGCTTTGGTCAACGGGTAGATGAACTCCACCGGGTGGACCAGATGCGGGGCGAGGGTCTCCAGGTTCAGCGACCGTTCCTTCAGCGCCTCGAACACCAGCGAGAAGTTGAACTGTTCCAGGTAGCGCAGGCCACCGTGGAACAGCTTGGTCGACCGGCTGGAGGTTCCCGCCGCGTAGTCCCGCATCTCGACCAGACCGGTCTTCAGACCCCGGGTGACGGCGTCCAGTGCCGAACCGGCACCGACCACCCCACCCCCGATCACCAGAACGTCGAGTTCCTCGTCCGCCAGCCGGGCCAGGGCGGCTTCCCGCCCCGCCGGGCTGAACGGTTCCTGCGTGGTACTCAATCTACGTCCACCCATCCCATCGTCCGGTCCACGGCCTTCTTCCAGCCCTTGTAACCGGTGTCGCGCTGCTCGTCGGACCACTCCGGCGTCCAGCGCTTGGACTCGTTCCAGTTCGCCCGCAGCTCGTCCGTGTTCTTCCAGAACCCGACCGCCAGGCCGGCCGCGTAGGCGGCGCCCAGGGCGGTGGTCTCGGCGACCACCGGGCGGCTGACCGGCACGTTCAGGATGTCCGCCTGGAGCTGCATGGCCAGTTCGTTCGCGGTCACCCCGCCGTCCACCTTCAGTACGTCGACGTGCACCCCGGAGTCGGCCTCCATGGCCTCCGAGACGTCCCGGCTCTGGTAGCAGATCGACTCCAGCGTGGCCCGGGCCAGGTGCGCGTTCGTGTTGTACCGCGACATCCCGACGATCGCCCCTCGAGCGTCACTGCGCCAGTAGGGGGCGAACAGACCGGAGAAGGCGGGCACGAAGTACATGCCACCGGTGTCCTCGACGCTGCGGGCCAGGTTCTCGATCTCCGAGGCTCCGGAGATGATGCCGAGCTGGTCGCGCAGCCACTGCACGGCCGAGCCGGTGACCGCGATCGACCCTTCCAGGGCGTAGACCGGCGCGCTGTCCCCGAACTGGTAGCAGACCGTGGTCAGCAGGCCGTTCTTCGAGCGGACGAGCTCGTTACCGGTGTTCAGCAGCAGGAAGTTGCCGGTGCCGTAGGTGTTCTTGGCCTCGCCGGCCGCGAAGCAGACCTGGCCGACCATGGCGGCCTGCTGGTCGCCGAGGATGCCGGAGATCGGGATGCCGTGGAAGCCGGCCGGGTCGACCACCTCGCCGTACCAGGACGGCTCGGACGAGGGCTTGATCTCCGGGAGCATCTGCCGCGGGATGTTGAAGAACCCCAGCAGCTCGTCGTCCCAGTCCAGCGTCTCCAGGTTCATCAGCATGGTGCGGCTGGCGTTGGTGACGTCGGTGATGTGCTTGCCGCCGTTCACCCCGCCGGTCAGGTTCCAGACCAGCCAGCTGTCGGTGTTGCCGAAGATCGCGTCGCCCTTCTCGGCGTCCTCACGGGCGCCCGGGACGTTCTCCAGGATCCACTGGATCTTGCCGGCCGAGAAGTAGGTGGCCGGCGGGATGCCCGCCTTCTGCCGGATCACGTCGCCCTTGCCCTCACGGTCCAGGGCCGAGGCGATCCGGTCGGTGCGGGTGTCCTGCCAGACGATCGCGTTGTAGTACGGGCGACCGGTCTTCTTGTTCCAGACCACCGTGGTCTCGCGCTGGTTGGTGATGCCCAGGGCGGCCAGGTCGGACGGCTGGAGACCGAGCCCGTTGAGGGTGTTGGTCATCACCGACCGGGTGCGCTCCCAGATCTCCACCGGGCTGTGCTCCACCCAGCCCGCCTGGGGCAGGATCTGGGTGTGCTCGAGCTGGTGCTTACCGCGCTCGTTGCCCTCGTGGTCGAACAGCATGAAACGCGTGGAAGTCGTGCCCTGGTCGATTGCACCGACGAGATCAGCCATGACTTAGAGCTCCTTTGCTGCGGTCGTGGAGGCCTCTTCGGCCCGGGGGAGGAACACCTGCAGGCCGTACTTGTACAGACCGCCGCCGACCAGACCGCCGATCAGCGGGCCGACGATGGGGACCCAGAAGAAGATGTCGCCGTTCTGGTCCTTCCAGGCGGATCCGTACCCGGTGACGAACGAGGCCAGGCGGGGGCCGAAGTCACGGGCCGGGTTGATCGCGTAGCCGTCGAGCGTGCCCCAGGCCATGCCGATCGCGACGACCAGGAGGCCGACGAAGAGCGGGGTGAGGTTGGCCAGCGGCGGGGAGTTGCGCACGTCGGTGATCGCGAAGACCAGGAAGACCAGGATCGCGGTACCGATGATCTGGTCGCGCAGGGCGCCACCGATGCCGATGTCGAGCGTGCCGTTACCCGGGAGGGTGGAGAAGATGCCCTGCGACTTGATCGTGTGGCCGGGGTCGGCCGCGGCGATCAGGTCGGTGTAGTTCCAGCGCACGATCAGCGCGGCGACGAAGGCGCCGGCGGTCTGGGCCAGGGAGTACGGGAGCACCTTGCGCCAGGGGAAGCCCTGGAAGGCGGCGAGTGCGACGGTGACGGCCGGGTTCAGGTGGGCGCCGCTGATCTTGCCGGCGGCGAAGATGCCCAGCATGACGCCGAAGCCCCAGGCCCAGGTGATGCTGTCGTGGTCCCCGAGACCGGTCGTCAGGGTCACCTGGGCGACCACCGCGGTGCCGAAGATGATGATGATGAACGTGCCGAAGAATTCCGCGGCCAGCTCACCGGTGATGCTCGGGACGCGGCGGCTGGCGGAGGGGAGTTCGGGATTGGATGCGGTCGGCTGACCGGCTTCGCTTGCCGTCGTTGGCATGGCGTCACCCTCGATCTGAAGATTGTTGCTCCGATGTTTCGGAACGCTTCGACGCTATGAAGACCCAGGCCACGGCAACAACGTCCCTCCGTCGACATTGTCGAACATCCGGCATCGGGCTACCTTGGCCGCATGCCGGGCTCGATCCAGTCCATCGAGCGTGCCGCCGCGATCCTGCGTCTGCTCGCCGCAGCGCCGGCCCCGCTGCGCCTGACCGAGATCAGTTCATCCGTTCAGCTCTCCCGGGGGACGGCCCACGGCATCCTGCGCACGCTGGCCGATGTCGGATTTGTCGACCAGGACCGGGTCAGTGGCCGCTATCTGCTCGGGCCCGGGCTGGCCGATCTCGGGCAGTCCCCGGTCGATCCGAACGAGCTGCGCGCGCGGGCGATGAACTGGGCCGATCCGCTGGCCGCCCGCAGTGGCGAGGCGGTCCGGGTGGCGGTCCCGGAGGGCAGCGACGCGCTGGTCGTGCACTACGTCTTCCGGCCCGACCACTCCGCGCAACGGGCCGACGTGGGGGCGCTGCTGCCGGGGCACGCCACCGCGCTGGGCAAGGTGCTGCTGGCCTTCCACCCGGCCGCGGCGCACGCCCTGACCGACTCCACCCTGACCCGGTACACCGGGCGCACCATCGTCACCCGCGGTCAGCTGGCGACCGAGCTGACCCAGATCCGGCGCCAGGGCTGGGCGGTCGGGCAGGGCGAGTACCAGATGGACGCGGCCGGGCTGGCCGCCCCGCTGATCGGCACCGGCGGCCTGGTGGTCGGGGCGATCGGCATCCACGGCGCGGTGGACCGGCTGTGCGACCCGGCCGGCGTGCCCCGCCCGCGTCTGCTGGCCCTGGTGCAGGAGTGCGCCCGCGCCGTCAATCGTGAGCTGACGACCCCGAGGACCCAGGCGTGAAGCCCCGTTTCGTGATGGCGATCGACCAAGGCACGACCAGCACCCGGGCGATCCTGTTCGACCACGGTGGCCAGCTGGTCGCCGTGTCCCAGCTGGAGCACCACCAGTACTACCCGAAACCGGGCTGGCTGGAACACGATGCGGCGGAGATCTGGCGCAATGTGGAGAAGGTGGTGCTGCGCGTCCTGGCCGACGTGGGGGCCACCGCCGCGGACATCGCCGCGGTCGGCCTCGCCAACCAGCGCGAGACCATCGTGATCTGGGAGCGGTCGACCGGAAAGCCGGTGCGCCGGGCCATCGTCTGGCAGGACACCCGGACCGACGCGATGGTCGAGGAACTGCTGCACGCGCCCGGGGCGGCCAAGATCCCGCTGTTCAGCGGCCTGCCGCTGTCCTCGTACTTCAGCGCGCCGAAACTGCGCTGGATGCTGACCCAGACGCCGGGCCTGCGGGAGCGGGCCGAGCGCGGCGAGGTGCTGTTCGGCACGATGGAGTCGTGGCTGATCTGGAACCTCACCGGCGGCCCGGACGGCGGCGTGCACGTCACCGACGTGACCAACGCCAGCCGCACCCTGCTGATGAACATCCGCGCCCTGGAATGGGATCCGGAGCTACTGGCGTTCTTCGGCATCCCGGAGGCGATGCTGCCGGAGATCCGCGGCTCGCTGGAGACCTACGGGTTCGGGCACGGCCCGCTGGCCGGGGTGCCGATCGCGGCTGCACTCGGCGACCAGCAGGCGGCGCTGTTCGGGCAGACCTGCTTCGCCGCCGGTGAGGCCAAATGTACTTACGGGACGGGCAGTTTCCTGCTCCTGAACACCGGTACCGAACTGGTCGCCTCGACCCACGGTCTGCTCACCACGGTGGCGTACCAGGTGGCCGGGGAACCGGCCCACTACGCGCTGGAGGGCTCGATCGCGATCACCGGCTCGCTGGTCCAGTGGTTCCGCGACAGCCTGGGCCTGATCGCCTCGGCGGCCGAGATCGAGACGCTGGCCCGCACGGTCGACGACAACGGCGGCTGCTACATCGTCCCGGCCTTCTACGGCCTGTTCGCCCCGCACTGGCGGCCCGAGGCGCGCGGTGTGATCGCCGGGCTGACCAGTTACATCACCAAGGGGCACCTGGCCCGGGCGGTGCTGGAGTCGACCGGCTGGCAGACCCGCGAGGTGCTGGACGCGATGAACGCCGACTCCTCGCTGTCGCTGCGGGCGCTGAAGGTGGACGGCGGGATGACGTCGGACAACCTGCTGATGCAGTTCGTCGCCGACGTGCTCGACGTGCCGGTGGTGCGCCCGATGGTGGCCGAGACCGTCTCTCTGGGGGCCGGTTACGCCGCCGGGCTGGCCGTCGGCTACTGGTCGGACCTGGAGGGCCTGCGCCGCAACTGGCACCTGGCCGCGGAGTGGCAGCCGTCCATGGAATCCGCCCGGCGCGAGTCGGAGTACCGGAACTGGACCCACGCGGTGGAACTCACGCTCGACTGGACCAGCAAGGTCGGCGGGGACGCGAAGTGGTCGCGCCCGCTGCCCGGGTGATCGCCCGATTGGGCCAGGCAGGCGGTTCGGCGTGGTCAGGGGGCGATCGTGGTCAGGGCCCCCGGCCGACGGGGAGTTAGGCTAAGGGCGTCCGACCGCCTCCGGAACAGCCCTCAAGAAAGCAGTGCAAGCACGTGACTGAACGGTGAATGCGGCCGCCATCTTCGTGGCCTTCCTGGACGCGATCGCGTTCGGGTCGTCGACCGCCCTGATGCATCACAGTGCCTCCCGCGCCCCGGAGAGCCCGGGCGGCGCGCGCGGGCTGGCTACCCTGATCCGGCACCTGGCCACCCAGAAGACCTGGCTGGCCGGGGTCGCCGCGAGCCTGACCGGCCTGGGCCTGCACTCGGTCGCGCTGGCCCTGGGGTCGCTGGCCGTGGTTCAGCCGATCGTGGTCACCGGCCTGGTCTTCGCCTTCATCTTCCGGGCGGTGCTGGACCGCAAGATGCCGCAGCCCCGGATCATGCTCTGGGTGGTGGTGGTCGCCGTCGGGATCGCGGTCTTCCTGATCGGGGCGCACACCAACGAGAGCTCGGACCAGGTCAGCGTGGGCACGGCGGCCGCGTTCGTCGCCGTCGCCGGGGCGCTCGCGACCCTCACCTGGTGGCTGGCCACCAAGGCCACCGAGATCCGGGCCGGGCTGATGATGGGCGTGGCCGGCGGCCTGATCTTCGGCATGATCGCCTCGATGATCAAGGTGGTGACGTCGTCCAGCAGTCTTTGGGAGGCCCTCACCACCTGGCCGATCTACGCCCTCGCGGGCCTCGGCCTGGCCGGTTTCCTGAGCAACCAGTACGCCTACAACCGGGCCCCGCTGTCCCAGTCCCTGCCGGTGCTGAACGTGGTGAACCCGGTGATCGCGGTGACCTTCGGGATCATCGTGTTCAACGAGTCCCCGAGCTCCGACCCGGGCCTGCTCACCCTCGAGGTGATCGGCCTGCTGACCGTCCTGACCGGGGTGGCCTTCCTGGCCCGGGAGGAGGACGACCGGCCCGCGGACGGTCCGCGGTCGGCCGACGGCCCGGGCGAGAGCACGCTGCCCCCGCCCGGGAACCACCAGAGCCGCACCGAACGCACCGCCGTGGACCCGCTCGCCAGCTAGCCCCGACCTCTTACTGCCCCTGGGCCCGCAGCATCTCGGTGAAGGGCAGGACGTCGGCGAACGGGTCCTTCACCGCCGACCCGGTCGGTGTCCCGGCCATCACGCCGGCCAGCTGCCGCCCGGCCCGGGTCACCCGGCCGGACAGCTCGCTCTCCCCGGCCGAGGCCCAGTCCTCGCTGGCCGCGTACACCGCGGTCGGCACCACGGCCGCCCGCAGGTAGCTGAACAGCGGCCGCACCGCGTGCTCGAGGGCCAGCGAGTGCCGGGCCGAGCCACCGGTGGCGCCGATCAGCACCGGCTTGCCGTCCAGCGCCTCGGTGTCCAGCACGTCGAAGAAGGACTTGAACAGCCCGCTGTAGGACGCGGTGAAGATCGGGGTCACGGCGATCAGGCCGTCGGCCGCGCCGACCGCGGCGGTCGCCGCGGCCAGGGCCGGCGCCGGGAACCCGGTGAGCAGGTTGTTCGTGATGTCGTGGGCCAGATCGCGCAGCTCGATCACGCTCACCTCGAGCTCGCCCGGGAACGCGTCCCGGACGGCCGCGGTGAGCTTGTCGGCCAGCAGCCGGGTGGACGAGGGCTGGCTGAGCCCGGCACTGATGACGACCAGCGAGGTCATTTCTGCTTCCTCTACTCCGAAACGGCGGCGAGCTGCTGGGCGGCGAGCAGGGACGCGTGGGTGGGCGCGTCCGGGGTGCCCGGCGCGCGCCGGGCGGCGAACTCGGCCCGCAGCGTGGGCAGGATCTCCCCGAGCAGGTCGAGCTGCTCGAGCACGGTCTTCAGCGGCAGGCCCGCGTGGTCGATCAGGAACGACTGACGCTGGTAGTCACCGACGTACTCGCGGAAGCTCAAGGTCCGCTCGATCACCTGCTGCGGGCTGCCGACGGTGAGCGGGGTCTGGGCGGTGAAGTCCTCCAGTGAGGGACCGTGCCCGTAGACCGGCGCGACGTCGAAGTACGGCCGGAACTCCTTCACCGCGTCCTGCGAGTTCTTCCGCATGAAGAACTGCCCGCCGAGACCGACGATCGCCTGCTCGGGGGTGCCGTGGCCGTAGTGGGCGAACCGCTGACGGTAGAACTGCACCATCCGGGCGGTGTGCTCCTTGGGCCAGAAGATGTGGTTGTGCAGGAATCCGTCGCCGTAGTAGGCGGCCTGCTCGGCGATCTCCGGGCTGCGGATCGAGCCGTGCCAGACGAACGGCGGGATGCCGTCGAGCGGGCGCGGGGTGGCGGTGAAGCCCTGCAGCGGACCGCGGAACTTGCCCTCCCAGTCCACCACGTCCTCGCGCCACAGCCGGTGCAGCAGCGCGTAGTTCTCGATCGCCAGCGGGATGCCGTCGCGGATGTCCTGGCCGAACCACGGGTAGACCGGGCCGGTGTTGCCGCGGCCCATCACCAGGTCGACCCGGCCGTCGGCCAGGTGCTGCAGCATCGCGTAGTCCTCGGCGATCTTCACCGGGTCGTTCGTGGTGATCAGCGTCGTCGAGGTGGACAGGATCAGCTTCTGGGTGGTGGCCGCGATGTACCCGAGCATCGTGGTCGGCGACGAGGGCACGAACGGCGGGTTGTGGTGCTCACCGGTGGCGAACACGTCCAGCCCGACCTCTTCGGCCTTCTGGGCGATCCGCACCATGGCCTTGATCCGCTCTCCTTCGGTCGGCTCCTTCCCCGTGGTGGGGTCCGGGGTCACATCGCCGACCGAGAAGATTCCGAACTGCATCGCGCACTCCCTGTTCAGACCGAACGTCACCGCTACGGGTGGCATCCTCTCGAATGGATCGTTGCTTGAGCAACTACTTTGCATCGGTGGTCATTCCCGCGACCCGCCCGGCGCACGGCGGGCGCGTCGCGATCCGGTCGGCTAGCGTTCCTCGCCGTTGCCCGGGAGGGAGCGAGAACCGGAACGGATGGACGTACACATGGTGAACAGAGTCCCCACGAGGAACTCCGGCCGACCCACCAGTAGTTATCCAGACATGACCGATACAACGGCTGGGCCCTTGCGCGCCTGGACCGTCCGGCGGGCCCGGCTCGTCGACATTCCTGCCGTTTCCCGCATGCTGCGAGCCCCGTCGCTGGCCGACTGGCCACTGCCGGGTGGGGTCTCGGAGACCGACCTGACCTCGGCCACCCGGCTGATGCTGACCCACGTCGGTCTCGAGCACGGCGAGTTCTGGGTGGCCGACGAGGACGGCCGGGTGCGGGCGGCCGTGGTGCTGTTCCCGCCGACCGTGCCGCAGGGGGTGGAGCGGCTCGAGGGGGCCCTGAAGCTCGAGCTCGGCCTGCAGCCCGGCCAGCCGGACAGCACCGACGTGGCCGAGCTGGCCGCCCTGGCCGGCGCGCCGGAGATGCACTGGCTGCTGATGCCGCTGCACACCCCGGGCGACGACGAGGTGCTGAACGAGCTGCTCGACGCGGCATTGCCGGCGGTCGACGAGACCGGCATGCCGGTGATGTGCCTCGAGCAGGGCGTCCCGGCGCCGGCCATCCGGGCGGCCGGGTTCGAGCCCCTGGTGGTTCCGCTGGACCTGGCGGTCAGCGCCTCGCTGCGCCCCGGCGTCCAGGCTCCGGACGACGCGGAGTCGCTGTTCGCGGTGAGTCTGTAGCTCTCAGGTGGGCTCTTAGGTGCCCCGCAAGCGTCCTTCATTCAATGGTGGACGCTTGCGGGGCACCTTTTTGTCTCAGCGCGGGGGCATCCGGATCGCGCCGTCCATCCGGACGGTCTCGCCGTTGATGTAGTCGTGGTCGATCAGCATCAGCGCGAGCTTGGCGTACTCGTCCGGGCGGCCGAGCCGGGGCGGGAACGGCACGGCCGCCGCTAGCCCGGCCCGGTACTCCTCGGTGACCCCGGCCAGCATCGGCGTCTCGATCGTGCCGGGGGCGATGGTGTTCACCCGGATGCCGTACTGAGCCAGATCCCGGGCCGCGGGCAGGCACAACCCCACGACCCCGCCCTTGGAGGAGGAGTACGCGGCCTGCCCGACCTGACCCTCGAACGCCGCGACCGACGCGGTGTTGATGATGACGCCGCGCTGACCACCCGCATCGGCCTCCGTAGCGGCGATCTGTTCCGCCGCATAGGTGAGAACGGTGAAGGTGCCGATCAGGTTGATCTGGATAACCTTCGTGTAGAGCGCGATGTCGTGGCGCCCCTTCTTACCCAGGATCCGCGCGGCCGAGCCGATGCCCGCGCAGTTCACCACGCTGCGCAGCGGTACCCCGGAACCGGCGGCCGTGAGCACCGCCGCCTCGACAGCATCCGGATCGGTGACGTCGACCGCCAGGTACTGGACCCCTTTCACCTCCGGGGCCTGGGCCACCGCCCCCGGGAGATCCAGCCCGAACACCGTGGCCCCACCTTCGGCCAGAGCCGTCGCCGTCGCCTGGCCCAGCCCGGATGCCGCGCCGGTGACCACGGCAGCGGTGTTCGCGATCTCCATCAGGTTCCTCCCGCGATGTGGATGTGCGTCTTGGCCCCGAGGGAACGCCCGATCACCATGCGCTGGATCTGGTTGGTGCCCTCGAAGATCTGCATCACCTTCGCCTCCCGCATGTAGCGCTCCAGCGGGAAGTCGCGGGTGTAGCCGACCCCGCCGAGCACCTGGACCGCGTCGGTGGTCACCCGCATCGCGTTGTCGGTGGCGACCAGCTTGGCGATCGAGGCCTGCTGGGTGAAGGGCAGGCCGAGGTCGCGCCGGCGGGCGGCGGAGAGGTAGGTGGCCCGCGAAACTTCGACCGCGGCCGCCATGTCCGCGAGGAGGAAGCTCAGGGCCTGATGCTCGATGATCGCCCGGCCGAAGGTCTCGCGCTGCTGGGCGTAGCCCACGGCGGCGTCCAGCGCGGCCTGGGCCAGGCCGGTGGCGACGGCGGCGATGCCCAGCCGCCCGGAGTCCAGGCCCTTCAGGGCGATCCGGAGTCCTTCGCCCTCGGCGCCGAGCCGCCGGGAGACCGGGATCCGCACGTCGGTGAGCCGGATCGCGGTGGTGTGCGAGGCGGTCAGCCCCATCTTCCGCTCCGGCGGATCCGATTCCAGGCCGGGGGTTTCCGCGGGCACCAGGAAGCAGGAGATCCCGTTGCGGCCCTCGTCGGTGCGGGCCATCACGGTGTACAAGTCGGCCTGCCCACCGTGCGTGGTCCAGGCCTTGACCCCGTTCAGGACGTACTCATCGCCCTGCCGGACCGCCCGCGCCCGCATCCCCGCCGGGTCGGACCCGGCCTGCGGCTCGGACAGGCAGTAGGCGCCGAGCCGGTCGCCGCCCAGCATCTCCGGCAGCCACTGATCGCGCTGCTGCGGGGTGCCGAACTCGGCCAGCGCGAAGCAGGACAGGGCGTGCACGCTGACGCCCACCCCGACGCTCGCCCAGACCGTGGCGATCTCCTCGAGGACCTGGAGATAGACCTCGTACGGCTGGGCCCCGCCGCCGTAGGGCTCCGGGTAGGGCAGGCTCAGGAGGCCGGCCTCACCTAGCAGACGGAAGGTTTCGCGGGGGAAGGTCTCGTTCGCCTCGTGGGTGTCGACCAGCGGAGCGAGCTCTTTGCTGACGAGCTGCCGGGTGAGGGCGATGAGGTCGGCCGACTCGCTGGTCGGCATGACGCGGTCCGCGGGCACCCGGGCGCCTCCTCACTAAGGCCTGTGCTGCGCCTCAGTGTGGCACCTCGCCGGGGCTGATACCCGGATCCTGGGGTGACGCAGGCCACCATCAGCCGACCTTGGCCACCGCGAGCCCGGGGTTGTGCCTGCGCTCGGTGGATGCGGGGAACTCGGCCAGCTTCGCCGGGGTCCGGATCGGCCGGGAGACCAGGTTGCCCAGGTCGTTCACGCACGCATTGTCAGCGAAGGTGGCCGCGCAGTCGGTGCACCAGGTGCACTCGAAGGAGCAGATCCAGACGTCCGGCGAGTCGGCCGGCAGGTCGCGGTCGCAGGATTCACAGTTGGGTCGCAGCTCAAGCATGATCGGACGCTAACACCCTCTGGGACATGCATTTTCGGCGCAGATGATGCTGGCTTTACGTAGCCTTGCGCTCACGGGACCGTTTGGCGCGAATCGGGTCAGATCACTGCGCCGGGGCCACGCTTCGTACCGGACATGTGTCGGAAAGTCGCGCCCGGAACGGAAAGATCTTGCAAATTACTCACCGTAATTTCGACTTCAGACGGTGAGCGATCACGGTGTTGCTCCCTGTTCGTCGCGAACGTGCCGTTCCTCCCCGTGGGAGGAACGGCACGAGAGGAGCATCAGAAGGCGTCGGTCACGGCCTTGCCGAAGGCCGGCAGGTCGTCCGGCTTGCGGCTGGTGATCAGTGGTCCGGGCCCGTTGGTGTCGACCACGACCTCCTGATCCACCCACTCCGCCCCGGCATTGCGCAGGTCGGTCTGCAGGCTCGGCCACGAGGTGAGCGTGCGGCCACGAACCCCGGCGGTCTCGATCAGCGTCCACGGGGCATGACAGATGGCGGCGACCGGCTTTCCGGTGTCCAGGAAGGCCTTCACGAAGGCCACCGCCTCCGGATTCGTCCGCAGGGCGTCGGGATTGGCCACCCCGCCCGGCAGCACCAGCCCGTCGTAGTCCTCCGCCCCCGCCCGCGAGACCGGCAGGTCGGCGTCGAAGGTGTCGCCCTTGTCCAGGTGGTTGAAGCCCTGCACGGTCGTGCTCTCGCTGCCGACCACCAGGACCGGCTGCCCGCCTTCACGCTTGACCGCTTCCCACGGCTCGGTCAGCTCGACCTGCTCCACGCCTTCATCGGCGACCAGAAAGGCGATCTTCTTCCCGTTCAGTGACACGTCCATCTCCTTACTCCTAGTCGGAGGTCACCCTTCAGAGACTGGTCCGGGGGCGAGGGTTGCGCAGGCCGAGATGCGCGCAAGGATGACGCCATGACTGACGAGGTGGTGGACCTGCTGGTGATCGGCGGCGGACCGGCCGGTCTGGCGGCCGCACGGGGGTACCGGGAGGAAGGCGGCAAGGGCCGGGTGGTCGTGATCTCCGCGGACCCGGACTCGCCCTACGACCGGCCCCCGCTGTCCAAGGACTTCCTGCGCGGCGACACCGCCGAGGACGACCTGGGCCTGCTGGAGGACGGCGAGCTGGCCAAGCTCGAGGTGACCTGGGCGCACGACCGGGTGACGAAGGTGGACACCGCGGCCAAGCACGCGGAAACCCGTGAGGGCTCGAGCTTCACGTACCGGAACGTGGTCTTTGCGACCGGGTCGAACCCGGTCGCCCTCCCGGTGCCCGGCGGAGACGATCCGTCGGTCCTTCACCTGAGGACGCTGGCGGACGGCAAACGCCTGAAGGAGACGACCGGGACGGTCAGGACGGTCGCGGTGATCGGGTCCGGGTTCATCGGCTGCGAGGTGGCCTCCTCGCTGCGCCGGCTCGGTCTGGACGTGGTCCAGGTGACGAACGAGGACGCGCCGCAGGAGAACCGGCTGGGGGAGGAGGCCGGGGCCCGGATCGCCGGCTGGCTGGCCGAGGACGGGGTTCGGCTGGTCACCGGGGCAACCGTGACGGCGATCGAACGGGACGCTGAGGGCGTCACCGTGCGGATCGACGGCCAGGACGACGTGCGGGCCGACGAGGTGCTGGTGGCGGCCGGGATCCGGCCCGCCACCGAGCTGGCCGCCGAGGCCGGGCTGGACCTGCACGAGGGCCGGATCGTGGTGGATGCCCAGATGCGCTCGGCCACCGAGGGGGTGTTCGCCGCCGGGGACGTGGCCTACGCCTTCAATGCCGCTGCGGGCCGGGAGCTCTCGGTGGAGCACTGGTTCGACGCCGAGGTGATGGGCAAGATCGCCGGCCGGGCGGCGGCCGGGAGCGAGGGGGCCCAGTGGTCCGACCCGCCCGGCTTCTGGAGCCAGATCGGCGACCGCTGGCTGAAGTACGCGGCCTGGGGCGACGGCTACGTCGAGGCCCTGTTCGAGGAGGGCCCGGACGGTGCCTTCACCGTCTGGTACCAGAACGAGAACGGCACCTGCGTCGGGGTTCTCACCTACAACGCGGACGCGAACTACGACAAGGCGTTCAGCCTGCTGAGCTGATCCGGGTCCGGACGAGGAAGGGCCCCGGCGCCAACCCGCCGGGGCCCTTCGTCGTCTCCAGGAGCCGGCTCAGTCGGCCAGTTCGGCCCGGATCTCGCTGCTGATCCGGATCATTTCCTCGCGCTCGACCACCTTGACCCGCTCCCGGCTGTGCGGCTCGCCGAGGCTGACCTCGTGCGCGTCCAGCAGCGCCCAGCCGTTCCAGGTGGTGTAGCTGACGTTCCGCAGCTCCAGATGGGCCAGGATGTCGACCCCCGCCGGGGCCGGCTGGTCCGCCGAAACGTCCTTCAGGATGTGCGAAACCGTCTCGCTGGCGTCGCTCTTGGTGTGCCCGATCAGGCCGACCGGACCGCGCTTGATCCAGCCGGTGCAGTAGACCCCGGGGACCTGCTTGCCGTCGATGTCCAACACCCGGCCGCCGTCGTTGCTGACCACGTGCCGGCTGCTGTCGAACGGGATGTCCGGCAGCGACGAGCTGCGGTAGCCGACGGCCCGGTACACGGCCTGCACCGGCCAGTCGGTGAACTCGCCGGTGCCACGGACCGAGCCGTCGCCGGTGAGCTCCATGTGCTCGGTGCGCAGCCCGACCACCTTGCCGTCCTCGCCGGTGATCTCCACCGGGGCCTCGAGGAAGTGGATGTGCAGCCGGTGCGGCTTACCCGTCGGGTCCTTGCCGACCCAGGCGTTCAGGGTCTTCATCACCTGCTTGACGTGCTTGTCCTCGTTCGCCAGGCGCATGCTCGCCTCGTCGAACTCGAAGCCCTCGGGGTGCACCACCACGTCCACGTTGGGCGAGTGGGCCAGCTCCCGCAGCTCCAGCGGGGAGAACTTGACCTGCACCGGGCCGCGGCGGGCGAACACGTGGACGTCGGTGGCCTGGTTGGCCTTGAGACCCTCGTAGACGTTCGGCGGGATCTCGGTGACCAGCATCTCGTCGCCGGTCTTGGCCAGCACCCGGGCCACGTCCAGGGCCACGTTGCCGGCGCCCAGCACGGCCACGCTCTTCGCGGTCAGCGGCCAGCTGCGCGGCACGTCCGGGTGACCGTCGTACCAGGAGACGAAGTCGGCGGCGCCGTAGCTGCCGTCCAGGTCGACGCCGGGGATGTCCAGGTCACGGTCGGCGGTGGCGCCGGTCGCGAAGATCACCGCGTCGTAGTGCGCCCGCAGATCCTCCAGCTTCAGGTCGGTGCCGTAGTTCACGTTGCCGATGAAGCGGATGTTCTCGTGGTCGAGTACCCGGCGCAGGGCCTTGATGATCTCCTTGATGCGCGGGTGGTCGGGGGCCACGCCGTACCGGACCAGACCGTACGGAGCGGGTAACCGCTCGATGACGTCGATCTCGACCGGGACCTCGGACTTGGTCAGGATGTCTGCGGCGTAGATGCCCGCCGGGCCCGCACCGATCACCCCGATGCGCAAGGGACGGGGGGATGTAGTCTCTTCAGTCATGGTTAGGTCAGCCTAACCTCGATCCCCCGGGGAATAGCAACATGAGAGTCGTCACGTATTTTGTATCCAATACGTAACGTGACCGGGGACCGGCGGCCAAAATAGCGCAAAAAACCTCGGGAGTCCGTCACTCGACGGAAAGTTCCCGGATCAGAACTCTGCGTCGATAACACCAGCAAATGTCAGCTATGGTCGGGCCCTCTCCTCGCCCCGATGACGCAGCTGGAGATCGCCGAGATGACACGCAGCAGACCTCTCAGACGGGTCGCCGTCACCACCCTCACCGCCGGGCTCCTGGCGACCGTGGCCGCCTGTGGGGCCCAGAGCGCCGGCACCACTCCCGGCGCCGCGGCCGAAGGACCCGTCACCGTGCGCTGGATCTACGGGGACACTCCTTCCCCCGCCGACCTGCCGGTGCTCAAGGGGCTGCAGGACGGCTGGTTCGAGAACGCCGGGATCAAGGTCGTCACCACCCCCGGTGGGGAGATCGACCAGCTCGAGTCGGTCGGGACCGGCGACCACGACATCACCATCAGCGGCGGGGTCGAGCTGCTCACCAAGCGGGAGCAGGGCCTGGCGGTCCAGGCGGTCGGCGTGGTCCAGCCGCTGGCGCTGAACGCCCTGATCTGCCGACCCGGCGCCGGGATCGTCGCGAACCAGCCGAAGACCCTGGCCGGGCACCGGCTGGCGACCGCCGACACGGCCGACACCGACGACGTGGTCTGGCAGATCTGGCGGGAGGAGAAGGGGCTGGCCGGGAAGGTCGAGGAGGTGTCCAAGGACGCCGGGCTGCCGCTGCTCTACCAGGGAGTCGTGGACTGCTACCCCGACCTGGTCACCCAGGCCGGCCCGGAGCAGGCCTTCGGGCGGCGCCCGGTGGAGTTCTGGTACGCCCGCGACATCGGCGTGATCGGCCAGGTGATCGACGTGAACACCGACTTCGCCACGAAGCACCCGCAGGCGGTCAAGGCCTTCGTCGACGTCTACGCGCGGGGTATGCAGTGGGCCGCGCAGAACCAGGCCGATGCGGTGGCGCTGCTGCGCAAGACCTCCCCGGACCTGGACGAGAAGACCTCCGCGGCCGAGCTCAAGGCGCTGGCCGGCTACTGGGTCGGCGGGTACCAGAAGAACCACGGCTACCTGGCGATGAACGAGTCCACCTGGCGGGCCACCGCCCAGGTGCTCAAGGCGTCCGGTCAGCTCCAGGCGATGCCGGACCTGAGCAAGGTCTATCGCACCGATTTCCTCCCGAAGCGTCCGTACACCCCCTGAGGGCCGACCCGGGGGCGCGCCGGTCGATACGGTTCGCGGGGGACGTTTGATCGGCGCTTAAGGGAGTGAACGATGGGTGGATACCTGGTTGCCGCGGCGACGTCCGGACTCGGACACGCGATCGCCCGGCAATTGGTCCTGGCCGGGCACGACGTGTCGATCTGCGGGCGCACCGCCGACCACGTCCAGTCCGCGGTGACCGCGCTGAACGAGGGGGCGGTGAACGGCCGGGCGACCGGGCGGCCGGTCGACCTGACCGACGGCGACGCGCTGAATGCCTGGGTGGAGGACGCGGCGCTGCGGTTCGACGGCCTGAACGGCGTGGTGATGAACGGCGGCGGCCCGCCCGCCAAGGGCTTCGACGAAACCGAGGACGCGGACTGGGAACTAGGTTTCGACGTTCTGCTGCGCCCGGCCGTGCGCCTGGCCCGGGCGGCCAAGCCGCACATGATCCGGGGCGAGAGCAGCCTGCTGTTCTGCACCTCCAGCCAGGTCCGGGAGCCCTCCGACGACCTGATCCTGTCCAGCGTGTTCCGCTCCGGGGTGGCCGCCCTGGCCAAGTCGCTGAGCCGTAGCTGGGCCCCCGACATCCGGGTGAACCAGCTGATCCCCGGCCGGATCGCCACCGCCCGGGTGGCCCAGCTGGACGAGGGCCGCTCGCAACGGTCGGGGCTGAGCGTGGCCCAGGTCAAGGAACAGTGGGCGCAGAAGATCCCGGCCGGCCGGTACGGGCAGCCCGACGAGTTCGCCGCCGCCGCGGTCTTCCTGCTCTCGCCCGCGGCCTCCTACGTGACCGGGGTGAGCCTCCAGGTCGACGGGGGACTGATGACCGGAATCTGAGTCGGCTTCGCTGCATCGCCGGTGCATCCCTGCGCACCCGGGGGGCCGGTGATAACGAAATGCGGACCTGGAGGGTATTTCGGCAGGCCAGGAAGTGATGTCCGGTCTCGGCCGGGGCATCGGGAAGAGGCATAAGTCCTACTTCGGGCTTTCGGGTGCGGGTGGGCCACCTGAGACTTTTGTGCGGTGTGTCGGGTCCCGTCGTACCTTGGGTGGCCCGGGCGCGGGCCGGCGCCCGCGCCCAACGCTGTGAACGGATGCCCGTATGCCTCATACCCCGCATGTCGTCGTCATCAATCCCAGCAGCTCGGCCGAGATCACCGCGGGCATTCAGGCGTCGCTGGACGAGAGCGCGCACCGCTGGGGAGTCACCGCCACCGCGGTCACCTCCTACGGAGGGCCCCGGGGGCTGGACTCGGACGCGGAGACGCACGCGGCGATCGGCCCGATGCTGGCCACGGCCGGTCAGCACCGGGCCGACGCCTACGTCATCGGCTGCTTCTCCGACCTCGGCCTGGACGAGCTGCGGGCGGCGGCCCCGGTTCCGGTGATCGGCCTGGCCGAGGCCGCGCTGATCTCGGCGATGGCCCAGAGCCGGCGGATCGGGGTGGTCAGCACCCTGCCGATGGCCACCTTCCGGCACGAGCTGTACTGGGCCCGGCTCGGGGTCAGCGGCCGGGTGGTGGCGGATGTCGCGATCGGCCGCGGTTCGCTCGACCTGGCCTCGCGGGACGCGGCCAACGACGTGCTGTCCGCGGCCCGGGAACTGGTCTCCCGGCGCGGGGCGGAGGCGGTCATCCTCGGCGACCCGGGCCTCGGGCACCTGCGGGCCCCGCTGGCCGAGGAGATCGGCGTGCCGGTGATCGAGCCCTGCGCGGCCGCCGTGGCCATGGCGGTGCAGGCGCTGGCCAACACCCCGCGGCTGCGGGCCCCGGAGCCGCAGTACCGGGCCCCGGAACCGGCCTACCGGTCTCCCGAACCCGCCTACCGGGCTCCCGAGCCCAGCTACCAGGCGCTCGAGCCGAGCTACCGGTCTCCGGAACCGAGCTACCGGGCCCCGGAGCCGCAGTACGACCCTCGGTACGGGCAGCAGTACGACCAGCCGTACCAGCAGCACGAGCAGTACCGGGAGCGGCCCGGCTCCGCCTACGAGCCCCGGTTCAGCCGCTGAGTCTCAGTTCCGGATCGAATTGGGATGCCGGGTGAGCGGTTTGACGTCGATCGTCATGAACGGGAACAGCGGCAGGTTGGACAGGATGTCGTGCAGCTGGGCGTTGTCCTCGGCGTCGATGATGCTGAGGTTGGCCCACTGCCCGGCGATCCGCCACAGGTGCGGCCAGGTCCCGGCCTCCTGCTGGGCCCGGCTGTAGGCCGATTCGCGGGCCAGCAGGTCGGCCCGTACCTCCGGGTCCAGATCGTGCGGGAATTCAATCTGCATGGTCACCGCGAACAGCACGCCGTCCTCCGGGCTCTTGGTGTGGCTTTGGTGGGACCCGCAGGCTACGCGTCGCCCCCGTAAGGTTCTGCGGGGCACGACCGAAGATCCGACCGGACGAGCAGGGTGGCGATGATCAACTTCGAGGTGGACGGCGACCCGCAGGCCCCCGTGCTGGTGCTCGGCTCCTCGATCGGTACCTCGCACCGATTGTGGGACCCGCAGCTGCCCGGCCTGGTCCGGGACTACCGGGTGCTCCGGTTCGACCTGCCCGGGCACGACGGCAAGGCCGCCCCGGCCGGGCCCTACGCGGTCGCCGACCTGGCCGCCGAGGTGCTCGGGGTGATCGACGACCTGGGCATCACCGGCTTCGGCTACTGCGGCCTGTCGATGGGCGGGGCGGTCGGCCAGCAGCTCGCCCTCGACCACCCCGACCGGGTGACCGGGCTGGTGCTGGTCTGCACCTCGGCCACGTTCGGGGCGAGCCCGCAGCCCTGGCAGGAGCGGGCCGCGCGGGTCCGGGCCGAGGGCACCGGCTTCCTTCCCGAGCTCGCCCGGGGCCGCTGGTTCGTGCTCGACGCCCCGGTGCCGCCGCACGGCCGGGAACTGCTCGAGGCCCAGACCGAACTGGACCCGGAGGGCTACGCCGCCTGCTGCGAGGCCCTGGCGACCTTCGACTCCCGGCCCTGGCTGAGCCGGATCCAGACCCCGACCCGGGTCGTGGCCGGGGCCGACGACCTGGCCACCCCCGTGGCGATGGCCGAGGAACTGGCCGCCGGCATCCCGGGCGCCGACCTGGTTGTCCTACCCCACGCCGCCCATCTGGCCAACGTCGAGCAGCCCGCCGCGGTGCTCCAGGCCATCCGCCAGCACCTGCGCTAGTCCTCAGCGACCTCGGTGCCCAGCCGCGCCGTGGTGGCGTCGTCCTCCTCGCCCGAGAAGTACTGATCCAGCACCGCCCGGAACATCTCCCGCTCCGGATCGGCGTAGGCGAACAGCGTCATCGAGGAGCGCAGCTTGGCCGCGTCGATGCCCCCGAGAATCTCGGTGGCGCTCTTGCCCGAGACGCCGAGCAGGATCGACGTGCACTCCTCCAGGCGCGGCCCCAGCACGGGGTGAGCCAGGTAGGCCTGCGCCTCGGGCAGGCCGCTGATCGCGTACTTCACCGAGGTCGGGCTCAGGCCCAGTCCGGCGATCTGCGGGAAGACGAACCACATCCAGTGGCTGGTCTTGTCCGCCGCCCGTAGCTCGGCCACCGCGTGGCCGTAGGTACCGCCGGAATCCTGGGCCTCGACGAACCGGGCCAGGTCGAAGGGGTCGTCACTCATGAGCCACAACCCTAGTCAGCTCAGCGGTTCTCGCTGATCAACGTGGCCAGCACCCCCGGGGTCAGAGCCTGGAACATGTGCTCCACGTCGCCCGGGTAGACCATGTAGTCACCCGCCCCCAGCTCGATCGGGTTGCTCGTCGGCCCGACCAGGGCCCGCCCGGACCCGATGATCACGTGCTCGATGATCCCCACCGAGTGCGGCTCGGAGATCCGCCCCGGCCCGATCTCCACGTTCAGCCGGTACACGTCCCGGGTGACCCCGGTCGGCCCGGCCGACATCAGGTAGGCCGCGTAGTCGCCGCCCTCGGAGGTCAGCGGGGTGCCCTCGCCGTTGCGGATCACCCCGACCTTCGGCCGCGGCGGGTCGATCAGCCGGCTGACCGGCAGGTCCAGCGCCGTCGCCAGGGCCCACAGGGTCTCCACGTTGGGGTTGCCGGCCCCCGACTCCAGCTGGGACAGCGTCGACTTGGCCAGCCGGGCCTGCTTGGCCAGCTCGCTCAGGGACATGCCACTGCGCTCGCGCTCGCTGCGCAGCGCGGCGGCCAGCACGGCCTTCGGGTCGAGCGGGGAATCGTCAGGAAGCATGGGTTCGCTGTACCGATCACTCGTTCTGTTTGACGAACGCACGATGTCACGTTCATCCTTACGGACATGCGTTCAGTATGGCGAACGGTGGATCGGGAGCGCGCGCGGGCTGTCGCCCTGCTGTGCCTGGCCGACGGGTTGGTGGCGGTGTCGTTCGGGGCGATCGCGGTCGGAGGTGGTCTCGACGGGTGGGTCCCGATCGCCCTCTCGATCCTGGTCTTCGCAGGTGGGGCGCAGTTTGCCGCGGTAGGAACGGTGTTGTCGGGTGGGTCTGCGGTGGCGGCGGTGGCGACCGGGCTGCTGCTGAACACCCGGCTGCTTCCGTTCAGCTTCAGCGTGTCGGACGTCATTCGGGGCGGCGGTCCGCTGCGCCAGGCCTTCGGTGCCCACCTCGTCACCGACGAGACCGTCGCTCTGGCGATCACCGAACCGGAGCCGGAGCGCCGGTCGGCCGGTTTCTGGGTCTGCGGCATCGCCCTGTTCGTCAGCTGGAACATCGGAGTGGCAGTGGGGGCCCTGGCCGGTGCGCGGATCGGCGACACGGACGCCTTCGGGCTGGATGCCGCCTTCCCGGCCGTGCTGGTCGCGCTCGTGCTGCCCGCGCTGAACACCCGCCGGATCCGGATCTCGGCCGTAATCGGCAGTGCGGTCGCGGTTCTCAGCACGCCGTTCCTGGCCGCCGGGCTTCCGGTCCTGGCCTCGCTGACCGGTCTGGTCGCCCTGGTCCGGCCGGCGCAGCGAGAGGACGCCTGATGCCAGTCCTCGCCATCCTGGTCCTCGCCGCGGGCACCTTCGCCTTCCGTATCGCCGGCCCGCTCCTGGCCGGGCGCTACGAGTTCTCCGAAACCGCCCAAACCTGGATGACTTCGGCCGCCACCACGCTCCTGGCCGCACTGATCGCCACCAGCACCCTGATCCAGGACGGAGGCTTCGCCGGCTGGGCCCGGTTCACCGGGGTTGCCGTCGCGGTGGTGCTCGTCCTGTCCAAGGCGCCCTTCCCGGCCGTGGTCATCGCCGCGGCGGCCACCACCGCCCTGCTCCGGCAGTTCGGGATGGCCTGAGGACGCCCGTATGCATGCTTGCATCTCAGCATAGATACATGGTGGTACCGTGGCCTGGTGAACGCTCCGGAAGCCCTGCCCAGCTCCTCCGCCGCCGATCGGGTCTACCTCGAGACCAAGGAACTCATTCTCAGCGGTGACGTACCGGCCGGGCGGCTCCTCTCGGAAGGCGATATCGCGCAACGCATGTCGGTCAGTCGCACCCCGGTCCGGGAGGCCTTCGTCCGGCTGCAGAGCGAGGACCTGCTCGAGCTGATCCCCAAGCGCGGGGCGGTGGTGACCCCGGTGCCGACCTCCGAGGCGATGGACGTGCTGGAGACCCGCGCCGCTCTGGAGGTCGCCGCCGTCCGCCGGATGACCAGTCGCATGGACGATCTCACCGCTCTACTGGCTGCCCTGGGCGATCTGGTCACGCAACAGCGGGAGGCTGCCGAGGCCGGTGACGTCGCCGCATTTGCCCGCCTGGACGTGGGTTTTCACGCAACCGTAGTGAGTTCTTCGGGCAACCAGCTGGCCACCCGTTTCTACGCCACCCTGGCCGATCGGCAGCGCCGGATGAACATCGGGGCGATGACCCCGGATCCGGGCCGGATGGCGATCTGCGCCGACGAGCACGAGGCCCTGGCCGGGGAGATCCGCGAACGCGATCTGGCCGGGTTCGAGATCTACCTGCGGACTCACCTTTCGGCTACGCACCTGGTGGCCGGGCAGTGGCTGGCGTGACCACCGCGTCAGAATTGAGGACGTTTTCGGCGGGGGAAGTCTCGACGGTCCCGAAGCGCCGGGCCTGGCTGGTCGTCGCCGCGCTGATGTGCATGATCGGCTGGGGTGGAAACGAATTCACTCCTCTGGTCGTGATGTACCGGGCGCACGGATACTCCACCGTGGGCGTCGACGCCCTGCTGGCTGCCTACGTGATCGGCCTGATCCCAGGGCTTCTCGTCGCCTCGGCCCTGTCCGACCGGCACGGCCGGCGGCCGGTGATGCTGGTCGGGGGAGTGGCGTCGATCGTCGGTAGCCTGCTGATCGCCCTCGGCCCGCTCGGGGCCGGCTGGGTGGCGGCCGGCCGGATGGTCTCCGGGCTGGGTATCGGTGTTGCGATGTCGGTCGGCACCAGCTGGGTGAAAGAGCTCTCCACAACGGATTTCGACCCCCGGGTCGCGCCCGGGACCGGAGCCCGCCGGGCCTCGCTCACCCTCACGGTCGGTTTCGCCCTCGGCCCCGGCGTGGCCGGCATCCTCGCTCAATGGGCGCCCTGGCAAAGGGTTCTGCCCTACCTCGTGCACGCCGTGCTCACCCTCCCGGCGCTGATCGTCCTGGCCGTCGCCTCGACCGAGACCCGCACCGAGGACCTGAGCGACCGCCCGCTCCGGCAGCGCCTGCGGGTGCCGAAGGCCTCCCACGCCCGCTTCCTGCGCGTGGTGGTGCCGCTGGGGCCCTGGGTGTTCGGGGCCGTCGGTGTGGCCTACGTGGTGATGCCGCAGATGGTGGACGACAAGGTGGGCCACTGGGCCCTGATCCTCTCGACCACCCTGACCGTGGCCACACTGTCGGCCGGGGTACTGATCCAGCCGGTCGCCCGGCTGCTCGACGACGTGTCCACGGCCCGGGCCTGCGTGGTCTCGATGGTGCTGGTCACGCTGGGTATGGCGGCCGCTGCCCTGGCGGCCCACCTGGCCCTGGTCTGGCTCACCTTCGCGGTCGGAGTGCTGCTCGGCGGCGCCTACGGCATCGCGGTGGTGTCCGGCCTGCTGGAGGTGCAGCGGATCGCCGCGCCGGACGAGCTGGCCGGGCTGACCGGCGTCTACTACGCCCTGACCTACCTCGGGTTCACCCTGCCCCTGATCCTGGCCGCCCTCTCCCACTGGTTCAGCTACGCCACCATGCTGCTCGCGGTCTGTGCCCTGGCCGCTGCCTGCACCGCGGTCATCGCCTCGGCCTGGGCCGCCATCTTCCGGAACCCTCCGTGTGAGAACCCTTCCGGTGAGTGCAGTGACGATTCCGCGCTGAAAGTGGTTTAACACTCCACTGTGACCTTCGTCGCGCCCACCCGGGCCGTCTCCTGTCGTTCACCACGATTTCGCACGGTGCTGACCTGCGGTGGGTGCACAGTGCTGCTCACAGGACACACCAGGTCAGGCCCGCCCCGGGCGCCGAACCGGATTTCCCGGATTGACCAGGGATTTATGGCTCCTTGATCCACCCCTGACCCCCTGTCCAGCAGCATTCCGGCGAAAGTGGTCGACACACCCGTCCTCCCGACCGGGCACAGCGAGCTCTCAGTTCGCAGCGCCTAGCGTGGAGCGACGGCTGGGAAGACCTCCGAACTTTCCGGAAACCTTCGGGCACCGCCCGCCGGATGCGAACGGCCTGGTGAAAAGGCCGGAGGGAGACGAACAGTGGTCCCCCAAGAGCCGACACCGCTCCCTGTCCGCCCGCGCCGGGACTTCGAGGCCGGCCCGGTCACCGGAGCCTCCCTGGCCACCGGCCAGATCCCGGTCATCGGCGCCGAACCCGGCCCGAAGAAGCCCCCGACCCCGCCGGAAGACCAGCCCGCACCCGAGGCCGACGCCGGGAAATCCTCCTCCCCCGAGCCAGATCCTGCGGAGAACCTGTCCGACGCCGCCTGGACCGCAAGCCTGCGCCTGTCCGACAACCCGGAATGGGGCACCACCCAACCCTCCGGCTACGCCTACCCCCAGATCTTCGGCCCCGGCGCCCCACCCTCCCCAATCGCCGGCATCCCCCTCTTCGGCGACCCTGGCGACCCCGCCCACCCCACGCCCGAACCGGCCAAACCCCAACCCGCCCTGGCCGAGCCCATCCGCGTCCGCCCCGAAGAACAGCTTTCGAGCGGCCACGCACCGCCGACGCGCCCCGATGCGCCGCGCCCCGGTGTGAGCCGACCTGAAGAGGAAGGCTTTTCTGGTCAGGCAGCCCCGCCGGTGAGCCGTTCTGAAATGCCGCGCCCAGGGGCGAGCCTTTCTGGCCAAGCGGCCCCACAGGTGAATCGCTCTGACGCGCCGCGCCCAGAGGCGGGCCTTTCTTCCCGGGCGGCCCCGCTGGTAGGCCGCTCCGACGTGTCTCGTCCGCAGGTGGGTCTTTCTGGCCAGGCGGCCCCTCAGGTGAGTCGGTCCGAAGCGCTGCATCCGGGGCTGAGCCGTTCTGACCAGGCGTTCCCTCAGGTGAACCGCTCTGACGCGCCGCACCCCGGCGCGGGTCTATCTGGACAGGCGGCGCCGCTGGTGGGCCGCTCTGACGTGTCCCGTCCAGGGGCGGGTTTTTCTGGCCAAGAGCCCTCGCAGGTAGCCTGGTCTGAAGTGCCGCGTCCAGGCGTGGGTCTTTCTGGCCAGGTGGCCGCGCCGGGGAGCCAGTCTGAAGTACTGCACCCGGAGCTGGGTGGTTCTGAGTGGGCGGCTCCTCAGATCAGCGGCTCCGAAGTGACCCAGCCAGAGGTGGGCCTTTCCGGCCAAGAGTCCTTGCAGGGAAACCGCTCTGAAGCGCCACGCCCGGGAGTAGGCCTTTCCGGTCAGGCGGCTCCGCAGGTCGGCCGCTCGGAAGTGCTGCACCCAGGAGTGAGCGGTTCTGATCGAGAGCTTTCGCAAGTAGGCCGTTCCGAAGTGTTGCGCCCCGGAGCGATCCCTTCTGGCCAGGCACCTTCGCAGGAAATGCGTTCTGCACCAGATCGTCCGGAACAGAACCGTTCCGAAGAGAAGTCCCCGAAAGCGAAGCGTTCTCGGTGGGGACGCCTACGGAAGCGGCGCGCCGAACAACCCAATTCGCTCGACGAGAGCCGCCAGGAGGCGCCGTCGCCCGGAGTCCCTCCGGAAGCGATGCGCTCCCAGGCAGAAGTCCCGCCGGTGGCCCCTCATGCAGGAGGCCGTCAGCAGGAGGCCCGCACCGATCGAATCGGTACGCCGACCAATCCCCGGAAAGGGGCGCTCTCGGCGGGAAGTCCAGCCTCGGGGGTGAATGCTCCGCAGGGGACGAGTCTCGGAGAAAGGGCTCTTGACCGCAGGCCAGTCGCGCAGTCGGAGGATGAGCGTCCGCTGGGGGAGCGGCTTGAGGAGGCGCGCGCCCGAGGGATCCTTCCCGAAGTCGGGCGCCCGCGAGCGCCCCGCCCATCCGAAACGCGTTCCTCCGAGCCGGACACCAACCCCCGTGGCCTGTCCGCCATCCCGGGTCCGGTCACCCCAGGTCCGGCCGCTTCGGGTCTGACCACCCCAGGGGTCGGGCCCGCAGCCGGTCGTGACGCCATCGGACCGACTCGCCCCGGTGCACCGCAGGCGACCGCTCGGGTCGGTGGGTCAACCTCACCCACTTCGCCGGGCTCGTCCCCCGCTCCCACTCCGAACAGTTTGCCCGCCGCCGCGGCCACTCACGCAGGTGCGTCCACAGGTCTCGGCCCGAATGGTGGTCCTGCCGCCGGGGGCACCCGCGCAGGCGTGTCCACTGCCCTGAGCCCAAATGGTGTTCCGACCGCCGCGGCCACTCACGCAGGTGCGTCCACAGGTCTCGGCCCGAATGGTGGTCCTGCTGCCGGGGCCACGGGCGCAGGGACGTTCACGGCCCTGAGCCCGAACGGTGTTCCTACCAACGCGGCCACTTACCCAGGCGTGTCCACAGCCCTGAGCCCGAACGGTTTACCTGCCGCCGCGACTACCCACGCAGGTGCGTCCACAGTTCTCAACCCAAACGGTGGTCCCACTATCGCGGCCACTGACGCAGGCGCGTCCACTGCCCTGAGCGCCAACGATGGGCCCACCCACACAGGGGCACCCACCACGCTGACCGAGCCCGAAGCGTCCACCATTACCAACGACCCAACCGCGCGGTCCGAGATCACTGGCGCGAGGACGTCCATCATTGGGCCGCCCACGGCACCCACGACCGCCCTCCCGCTCCGCCGCGAAATGCGGGAAAAGCATGCGGACTCGGCGCCGCGGAAGTCGCGTAGCCGAACCGTGCTCGGGGTCATTCGGAGGGCGCTCGGCCGTCGGAAGGCCCGTCCGCACCGGGGAAGTGCCGATCCGAAAACTCTGGGCAACAGATTCAGCCCGCGTAACAACCACCTTGGCCTGATGCGCCTGCTCCTGGCCCTCACGGTCGGCGTAACCCATTCCATGGAGATCGGTTACGGGTGGCAGCCCGAGTTCGCTCACACTCAGCTCGGTGAGCTCTGCGTGGACGCGTTCTTCGTGCTCAGCGGATTCCTGCTGGTCGGCAGCTACCTGAGGCTGGACTCGGTGCGGCGGTATGCGTGGCATCGCTTCCTGAGGATCATGCCGGGGTTCTGGGTCTGCCTGGTGCTCACCGCCACGCTGGTTGCTCCCCTGATTGCCTGGCTGCAGGGCGTGCCGATGAAAAGCATGATGGGTGGGCAGGACTCGGCGGTGGACTACGTCATCCGGAACGCCACGTTGATGATGCGGCAGTGGGGGGTCAACGGGCTGCCGAACGATGTGCAGATGGCGGGGGTGCTGAACGGCTCGCTGTGGACGCTCTTCTACGAGGCCACGTGTTACGCGTCCATCATTGCTCTGGGGGTCTTCGGCGGGCTGCGTCGGCGTCCGGTGATGACGCTGGGCGCGGTCGGCGCGATCTGGGTGGTGATCGTGCTGAACGACTACCAGATCCTTTACGTCGGCCAGGAGCGGATTCTGCGGCTGTCGTTCATGTTCCTGATCGGCTCGGTGCTCTACCTGTACGCCCATCAGATTCCCGTCAACCGGCTGCTGACGGTGGCCGCGGTCGGGGTGGTGGTGGCCGGTGTGGCGTTCTTCGACGACTACCGGGTGATCGCCGGACCGGCGTTCGGCTACCTCTGTCTGGCGCTGGCGGTCTCCCGAGTGCGGGTGTGGGAGCCGAAGACCGACATCTCCTACGGCCTGTACGTCTACCACTGGCCGGTCCTGCAGGTCTTCACGTTGCTCGGGCTGGCCGAGTACGGGGTCTGGGTGTTCGCTCCGGCCGGTCTGGCGGTCACCGCGGTGGTGGCCCTGCTGTCCTGGAAGCTGGTCGAGAAACCGGCCCTGGGCTTCAAGGACGCCGGGTGGGTGACCTGGGAGGTACCGGTCGCCCGCCCGGAGCCCTCGAAGGCCTAAGGAGTTGCCGAGTCGGAAGGTGACGGCGACAACGACGGGTCGGTGGCCTCGCTCGGGGTCGAGTCGCCCGCGGTGGCGGCGATCGACGCGTCGCCCGCCTCGTCGGCGGTGCTCACCGGGTCCGGGGCGACCTTGTCCGGGGTGGCCAGCGAATCGGTGGTCAGCTTGACGGTCGACCAGTCCTGCACGGTCGCCAGACCCGCACTGGCGCTGGCCGGGACCGGGGTGCCGATGCCTTCGTCGGCCGCGCAGGTCCGGTCGTCCTTGATCGGCTGGGGCTGGAAGTAGTGCACGTCGAAAGCCGAGTTGTTGCCGTAGGTCTCGCCGCGGGTCAGGTCCGGGATGGCCGGGTCGGCCAGCTGGTAGCGGATGATCCGGGTGTACTGGCAGTTCGTGCCGACCGAGAGGATGGAGAACTCCATCGGGTCGCCGGCGTCGGCCAGCAGCCCGCCCAGGCCGGTGGTGCCCTCGACCAGGCGGATGTAGTCGCGGTCGCTGCGCTGCAGGTCGGCGGTGTCGTTCTGGTGGTGCACGTGGCCGGAGCCGGTGGCCCGGATCGACGGGCCCAGGGTGGTCGCCATCGCGTCCGCCATGACCGGCTCGTGGGCCAGCAGGAGGTCGAAATAGGTGTCCCGGTTCAGGTTCTGGACGGCGGTGGTGGCCGCCGCGGTCTCGATCTTGGTCACTGTGTCGACGTTGTCCGAACCCGCGTCCCCACCGGCGCCGTAGGTCCGCGGGTCGCCGACGCCGTAGATCTGCAGGCCCATCGCCTTCACGACTTCCTGGTCGAGCACGGTGACGCCGGGGATCGACGCCATCCGGGCGGCCACCCCGGCCGAGTCGTGGTTGCCCTTGATCCAGATCATCGGGGTGGTCTCGGTGATCTTCCGGATCGAGGCCACGTACGTGTCGGTGAGCTCGGCGGCGTTCCCGACCAGCGTCTCGTCGCCGGTGTTGACCACCAGCTTCACGTCGTTCGAGTCGATGTACTCGGGCAGGTAGTTGTAGATGTCGCGACGGTGCACGTCGGAGATGAACATGACGTTATAGGCCGTCGACGGGGTGTTTTGGGACGTTGCGGGCTGGGTCAGCGCGTCCTGCAGGCGCAGCACCGCGCGGACCTTGTCGGCCGCGCCGGCGTCACGGGCGTCCAGAGCGGCCAGTTTGTCCGGGGTAGCGGCAATGTCGGCCAGCAGACCGGTAACGGCATAGCGCTGCCACCAGTCCGAACGGTAGGTCAGGCCGATGGTCGCGCTCAGGGCCAGCAGCGCCACCACGGTGGAAGTGGCGACCTGGGAACCGGTCGCGGCCAGGCGGTGGCGCCGGGAGCCGGCCCGGACCGGGTCGGTGTTGGCCAGGACGGAGACCGCCCCGTCGACGATCAGGTCACCGATCAGCGCGCCGACCACCAGGCCGAGGATGGCCGCCCCGACGAAGTGCAGGATCATCGCCGGGACCTGGTGCTCGAGCTCGGTGCGGAACTGGGTGGTGAAGTTGGCCCCGCCGTTGGTCACCTCGCGGACCGCGTCCAAATCGATGCGCGGGGCCACGTGCAGCCCGATCGGTACCGCGGTGACGTCGCGGAACTGCAGCGAGCCGAGGCTGGAGTCGACGGTGATGCCGCGGTGGGCCGGGGTCACCGAGCCGGAGACCACGATGTCCACGTTCGCGATCGTGGATCGGTACGGGTACACCGACACGGCGATCGCGGCCAGGGCGAGGGCGGCCAGCAGAGAGGCGAAGAACCGCGCGGCGGCACGCCAGGGGTGCTCGCGGCGGCGGAACATCTGCCGGACGAGCCATCGACGGGTGGTGGACGCGTAACTCCGCAGGCGCTGCAGCGGGCCAGGGGTCGCCGGGTCCTTCGTGAGCAGGTCAGACTCGGACATCGAGGTCGAGGCTACCGAGGCGTGCGGCGAACGGCGCGGTGAATCCCGTCCGGCACAGAAGGTAAAGGGCACTCGACCGACCGGGTGATGCACGTTCGCGGGATTCAGTGTCGCACCGTGCTCAGACGACTACCGCAAGGTGACCCGTCCCGGCAGCGTGCGGTTGTCCTCCCTCGCCTTTGCCGAGGAGAGACCGATGTGGGAGCTGGCCGGCCCGGCCGTGGCCGTCGCGTCGCACTGCACCTGCGCCGAGGTGGACGACGTACTGGGTGCCGCAGCCGGGGTGGTGGTCCAAGAAGAATCCAGGACGGGCTACCTGTCCCGACGAAGACTCGAGCAGCGCGTGAACGGCCGCTGGGTGCTGGGCCCGGCCCGCGCCCGCACTCAAGTAGGCAAGATTGCCGACTGGTCGGCGCCCATCCTCCCCTCGTCGGTCACCCTGGCCGCCGCGGTCGAGGCGGTGCTGGCCCGGCCCGAAGAACAGCGCTACGACGACCTGATGCTGCGCGGTCCGGCCGGGGGCGCCGCCAGCTGGCGCCTGCTGCCCGCCGGAGCAGTGCTTGAGGCGCTGGCCGTGAGCATGGCCCGCCGGGCCAGCCAGGACGAGCTGACCGGGCTGCTGAACCGGGCCGCGTTCTTCGAGCACCTGCACGAGGTCAGCCTGGGTCTGCCCGGCACCGGCCGGCGCCTGGCGGTGGTGTTCATCGACCTGGACCGGCTGAAGAACGTCAACGACGAACTCGGGCACAACGTGGGGGACGCGCTGCTGGTCTCGGTGGCCCGCCGGCTCAAGGCCAGCTCGCATCCGGGCGATCTGCTGGCCCGGATCGGTGGGGACGAGTTCGTCGTGGCGATGACCGTGCCGACCGGCAGCGACAGCGATCTGCACGCGCTGCTGCACCGGATCGCCGGCCGCTACCTCAGCGTGCTGCGGCAGCCCGACCCGAGTCTGGACTCCCGCGCCTGCAGCACTGCCAGCCTCGGAGCCGCTATCTCCGGCCACAACGAAGGCACCTCCGGGGTCGAGACGTTGCTCCAGGAGGCCGATCTCGCCATGTACGGCGCGAAACAGGCCGGTGGGGACCGGGTCGTGGTGTCCGGCCCACCGCTGATCCTCGGCGATCCGGACGACGAGCAGACGGTCGGCCGGCTCTCACGCTCGATGCACCGGGCTCTGGCCGAGAACGAGCTGGTGCTGCATTACCAGCCGATCCTGGAGCTGGCGACCGGCCGGATCACCGCGGTCGAGGCGCTGGTGCGCTGGCAGCACCCGACCGACGGCCTGCTCGGCGCGGACCGGGTGCTGGCCGCCGCCCAGGCCGACAACGCGTTGCTGGCGATGGACCTGTGGGTGCTGAAAACCGCTCTGGGACAGCTACGTCAGTGGATCGACGTGCTCGGTGAGCGGGCCCCGGACTGGATGAACGTCAACCTCTCAACCGTCACCCTGGCCAATACGGACCTGGCCGAGGAGGTGCTGACGGTGATCCGGGAGTCGGGGGTGCCGCGGGGCCGGATCCGGCTCGAGCTGCCCGAGACCACCACGCTGGACCTGGCCGAGGGCACTCCGGCGCAGCTCGCCGAGCTGATCGCGGCCGGGGTTCAGCTGTCCTTGGACGATGTCGGGGCGGGCACGTCGAGCCTGCGGCACCTGGCCACGCTGCCGGTCGCGGAGATGAAGATCGACCAGTCGTTCATCGGCCGGATGCGGGTGGACGACCGGGCGCGCGCGGTGGTCGAGATGCTGACCAACCTGGCCGGCGGTCTGTCGATCACGGTGACCGCAGAGGGCGTGGAGGCCGTGGAACAGCTGCGTCAGCTCATCGATCTGGGGGTAGACCACGTTCAGGGCTACTTCATCGCCCCGCCCGCCCCCGCCTCGGTGACGGAGGCGGTGCTGACCGCGCAGCAGTTCGGAACCGGTGCGACCCTGCTTACCCCGGCCTACCTTTTAATGCCCAACTAGTGACGCCGGTCAGGACGCGGCGCTCAGGGGCAGTTCGCGCGGGATGGCGAGAACCGGGCAGGGCGGGGCCATCAGGACACCCCGGCTGATCGACTCCCGCACGGGACGGTAGAGCTCACCCGGTCGGCTGCCGACCACCAGCAGCTCGGCGTCCGCCCCCAGCTCGGCCAGGGCCCCGGCCGGGTCGCCGGTGGTCCGGACCACGCTGAACCGGACGTCGGGCACGTCGGCCATCGCCTCGGGCAGGCCGCTTCCGCCACCGCCGTGACTCGGCTCGACGTGCAGCACCTGCAGGTCGAAACCGCGGCGCCGGGCCTCCTCGGCGGCCGCCTTCACCACCTGGGCGTCGGAGGGGTGCGAGCCCACCGCGGCCAGGACGAACGGGTGCGTGCCGAGCGCTCGGTCCGGTCGGTCCGGTCGGTCCGGCCGGTTCTCCGGCACGATCAGCACCGGGCAGGCGGCCGCGCGCAGCAGGGCGGCGCTGACCGAGCCGGGTTCGGCGGCCGGGGCGTTGAACCGGCCGGACGAGCCGATCACCAGCAGGCGGGCGGCGCTGATCGGGAACCCGCCGGGCTGGATGTCCGCATCGTCCAGGCAGTATCCGCTGATGTCCGGCAGCGGGTAACGCAGGCGCAGGGCCTCCACCGCATCGGTCAGCCGGCGCCAGGCCGCGACCACGCCGGGGGCGTCGTCCGGATGCCGGTCACGGGGGTCGTGCCCAGCACCGGTGCGCCGGCGCAGGTCGGTGATCAGGGTCAGCGGCAGATGCCGGCGCTCGGCCTCCTGGGCGGCCCGGTCCAGCACCTGGCTCTGCTGCCAGCGCCCGTCGAAACCGGCCACGATCCTCGGAGTGTGCTCACCATTCATGGCCTTCTCCCGTCTGTGGCTACCTGTTCATCAGCCTCCCCCGCCGGGCCACCGGCGGTCAGAGACCCTGGGCATCCGGGGTTAGGGACCTAAGTCCCCCGGCCCGTCCGTTTCTTGAGGTCCAAGGACTTTCGATTGCCTGGGGGGTGACGACTACGGTGAGGACCAGAGGCTTTCCGCAACCGGCGAGGCCAGGAGCCACGAAGGCGAGGAGAGGACCGTGATCCGGGTCTTCCTGCTCGATGACCACGAGGTGGTCCGGCGCGGGCTGGTCGCCCTGCTCGAGGCGGCCGGTGACATCGAGGTGGTCGGCGAGTCCGGTTCCGCGCAGGAGGCGCAGCGGCGCATCCCCGCGCTGCGTCCCGACGTGGCGATCCTGGACGCCCGGCTGCCCGACGGCAGCGGGATCGACGTCTGCCGGGAGGTGCGCTCGGCCGACCCGAACATCAAGGCGCTGATCCTCACCTCCTACCAGGACGACGAGGCCCTGTTCAGCGCGATCATGGCCGGCGCCGCGGGCTACGTGCTCAAACAGGTGCGAGGTACTGATCTGCTGGACGCGGTGCGCACCGTGGCCGCGGGCCAGAGCCTGCTCGATCCGGCCGTCACGCTGAAGGTGCTGGAGCGCATCCGCAACGGCGAGAAGCCCTCCGAGCCGGACCAGCTGGCCGCGCTGACCGCCCAGGAGCGGCGCATCCTCGAGCTGATCGCCCAGGGCATGACCAACCGGCAGATCGGCGAAACCCTGTTCCTGGCCGAGAAGACGGTGAAGAACTACGTCTCCTCGCTGCTGGCCAAGCTCGGCGTGGAGCGCCGCACCCAGGCCGCGATCCTGGCGACCAAGCTGATCCGGGGCAACTGAACTACTTTGGGCCCGGTGAGGATCAGATCTTTTGAGGACGCCGACTGGCTGGCTGTGTACGCGATCATCCGGGAGGTGATCGCCGGCGGCGAGACCTACGCCTACGACCCGGACTGGACCGAGCAGCAGACCCGGGACGTGTGGGTCGAACCGGAGCCGTCGATCACCGTGGTCGCGGTGGACGAGGACGGCACGATTCTCGGCACAGCCCATTCCGGACCGAACCGCCCGGCCCGCGGATCACACGTCTCCACCGCCAGCTTCATGGTCTCCGCCCAGGCCCGGGGCCGGGGCGTGGGCCGCGCGCTGGGGGAGTACGTGCTGGCCTGGGCCCGCTCAGCCGGCTACCACAGCATGCAGTTCAACGCTGTGGTGGAGACCAACACCGTGGCCGTGAAGCTGTGGCACGCCCTGGGTTTCCGCACGATCGGGATCGTGCCGGAGGCCTACGACAGCAAGTCCCACGGCCTGGTCGGGCTGCACGTGATGTACCAGAAGTTCTGACTCAGCCGTTCTCGCCGGCCTCGTGGCGCTCGGAGTTCTGGGCGTCGCGGGCGCCGACCGGCACCGGTCCCACCCCGGCCGGCGGCTCGTCGTGCTCCTGGTTGCGCTGCCCCTCGACCGGCTCGCGCTCCTTCATCCGCAGGATCAGCACGCTCACCGCGAGCACGATGACCAGCAGCCCGAGCAGGGCGATCTGCAGAGCGAACGCCGACGGGTCCTTGGTGCCCTCGGTGGTCGGCTTGCCCTCGAGCACGTTGGCGACCTCGACCGAGAGCAGGATGATCTCCTTGATCGAGACGATCATCCCGACGATCAGGAACGGCTCGGCCACGATCTCCCGGCGCGACAGCGTCATCCGGACCGCGAAGATCAGCTCGACCAGGATGAAGACCAGCAGCAGCCGGTCGAGCAGTTTCAGCACGGTGGTGTCCACCGGGCCGTCGGTGAGTCCGCCGAGCTCGCCGAAGGCGGAGGCGAGCAGCACCACCGCCCCGACCACCAGCAGCGCGGCCACCGCCACGTAGACCGCGTCCTCCGCCAGCCGCAGTGTGCGCTCACCGATGTTCGCGATCTTGTGGCTGGAGCCGTCCACGCCGTCCATGGCGCCGTCGACCGTGCTCTGTTCAGGCTTGGGCATGCCCCAGTGTCCTCGCCAAAGTGGATCTTCGCACCCCCACCACCCCTTCTTCGTGATCATGGACTTCTTTCCCCGTGATCATGGACTTTCTCCCCCGTGATCATGGACTTGCCCGCGGTGAAAACTCCATGATCACGGGGGAGGTTCTCCATGATCACGAAGGGGGTTGGGTGGCCATGTGCCGGAGGCGGTCGGCGAACTGCCGCAGGTGCTCGCGCAGTTCGGCCGGCTCCTCGATGACGAACGGCACGTCGAGCCCGGCGATCAGGGCCGGTAGCCATTCCAGCGCTTCGGCGTTGATCCGCATCCTCAGCCAGCTCTCCTGGCCCGGAACGGGTTCGAGCACGGCCAGGCCCAGAGGCAGCTTGCGGTTCAGGGTCTCGGCATCCCCGCGCACCCGAACGGAGATCGCATAGCGCCGAGGGGTTTGGGCGAACGAGGAGAGCAGGGCCGCCGGGTCGGTGGGCGGGGCGGGCTCGAACTCGCCCGGAAGCGCCTCGGCCCGGATGATCCGGTCGAGCCGGAAGGTGCGCCGCTCACCGCGCTCGGGGTCGAGGGCGGTGACGTACCAGCGTCCGGAATGGCCGACGATGCCGTTCGGATGGATGACGCGGGTGGTGGCCCGGGCGTGCTGGTCGGTGTAGTCGATCTCTACGGGACGTCCGTCGTGGGCGCCCAGGGCCAGGGTCAGCAGGGTGGTGGTGTCGGTGCGGGCGGCCGATCGGGGCGGCCCGGTGAAGGAAGTCGTGGCCAGGAGCGCCTCGAGCCGGGGCCGCAGGGGAGCGGGCAGCACTCGGCGGAGCTTGGCCAGGGCGCCGGCCGAGGCCGAGGACTCGGGGACCAGGCCGGCCCGATCCCCGACCACCAGGCCGATCAGCACGGCGACGGCCTCGTCGTCGGTGAGCATCAGCGGCGGCATCCGGTATCCCGGTGCCAGGTGGTACCCGCCGTACCGCCCCCGCACCGACGTCACCGGAATGCCCAGCTCGATCAGGTGCCCGATGTAGCGCCGGGCCGTCCGTTCGTCCACCCCGAGCTGCTCGGCCAGGTCATTGACCCGCCGGGTGCCGCCGGCCTGGAGGATCTCCAGCAGCGTGAGGACGCGTGAGGCCGGTCGGGTCATGCGTCAAGATTCCCATGAATACCGGGCGGGTTCTGCCCGGTATTCGTCCTACGGTCTCGGCATGACCTCAACCAGCTTCGCCTCGGTCCGCCTGATCACCGCCGACATCGCCACCACGGTCGCCTTCTACGAGAACGTCACCCAGGTGGCGGCCGTCTGGAGCACCGAACAGTTCGCCGAGATCCGGATCCAGGGAATGACTCTCGCCATCGCCGGAACCCCGACCCTGGCGTTCTTCGGCTCCGCCATCGCCGAACCCGCCGCCAACCGCAGCCTGATCGTGGAGTTCCTGGTTGCAGACGTGGACGCCGAGTTCGACCGCCTGAAGGGTGACTTGAAGGACATGGTGCAGGAACCCACGACCATGCCCTGGGGAAACCGCTCCCTGCTGTTCCGCGACCCGGAGGGCGGCCTGGTCAACCTGTTCACCCCGCTGAACGACGAGGCCAAGGCTCGATTCAACGCCTGAAAGGCCCTAAGCCTGATACAGCCGGAAAAGCCTCACCGCAGTGATCCCTTCGGCCATTTCGGGCAGCTTCAGCACCTGGACCTCCTGCCGCGGAGCCTGCCGCTGGTAGCCCGGCTTCACCTCGTCCGGGTCGGTGGTGACGTAGTGATCCCCAGCGGCGTTCCGGAACTGGTAGAGCCGTGTGCTGCCCGGCGGGGTCGCGGTGTTCCCCGGGAGGACCCAGATCGAGTCCAGCCGGGTCTCGTCGACATAGCCCAGTTGGTTTACGGCGATGAAGGCTTCGTCCGGATCAGCCGGATAGAAGTGATCGCCGGAGGGATGGGCCAGGCGCCGCAGCGGGATGGTGCGAATTCCGGCGTGCAGCACCGAGCGGTCGAACACGTACAGGGGATCGGCCGCGGCCGTCTCATCCCGGTAACCCTGCTGGACCAGGTGATCCCGCTCGGCCGGGTTGGTGGTGAAGACGTGGCTCATCGGTTCGGCCAAAGCGCCACGGTCCGGCCCTCAATCTCGCGTTTCAGCACGTAGGGGGCCGGATACTCGGCCTGCAGCCGAAACCCGTCCCGCCGCACCGCCCGCCTCGCCTCGGAACTGCTCGCCGTGTGCAGATACCTCTGCTCGGCGGCGTTCCAGAGGCGCAGAAGCGGTGTGGAACGGGCGGGGGCGGCGGCCGGATCGGTCACCGGGAAGACCCACATCGGGTGCTGTTCCGACTCGTCCTGATAGCCGCCGTGTGCGACCGCATCCCCGGCTTCTGCGTCGTGGATGGTGAAGAAGAGATGGCCGGCCCGGGACAGTTGTCGCAGGCGGATGGTGCGGTAGTCGGCGAAGAACGTCGATTCGCCGAACACCCACACCGGCTTGTTCTTGCTGACCGCCCAGGCCTCGCCGCCTCCGGCCGCGGCCAGACCGGCCGACCCGGCCACCGCCGCTCCCAGACGGAGCGCACTCCGCCGCGACACCAGCGTCCTCAATTCCGACACGGCCGCAAACTCCCACGTACCGGCCGGTCGAACCGCCGCCACGCCGGTGCCCGCTCCGGATCGCCCGTTCGGGGCAGGCACCGGCCCTGCGTCCAGTGGCCTCAGGGCATCAGCGGTTCAGGCAGCGGTCTGCTCGTCCTTCTTCGCCGAGAAGTCCGCCTCTTCGACCGCCGCAGCAGCCCGCTCGTCCCGCCGGTTGGCCAGCGTGCTGGTGATCGTGACGACGGTGAGCACCCCGACGATGAAGCCCAGCGACAGCGAGGTCGGCACCACCGGGACCGCGTGGATCGGATCGCCGTCGTTCAGGAACGGCAGGTTGTTGTCGTGGAAGGCCTCGAGGATCAGCTTCACGCCGATGAAGGCCAGGATCACCGACAGGCCGGTGTCCAGGTGCCGCAGTCGGTCCAGCAGGTCCCGGACCACGAAGAACAGCTGGCGCAGGCCCATCAGGGCGAACGCGTTGGCGGTGACGACCAGGAACGGCTCCCGGGTCAGGCCGAAGATGGCCGGGATCGAGTCCAGGGCGAACAGGACGTCGGTGACCCCGATCGCGATCATCGTGACCAGCATCGGGGTGGCCAGCCAGCGGTGGTTCTGCCGCACCACCGGCCGGCCGCCGTGCCAGACCGGGGTGCTGGGGATGATCCGGCCGATCAGGCCGACCACCGCGGGCGGGGATTCCTCTTCCACGTCGTGCTCCTCGCCCCCCGCGCCGGAGCGGACCAGGTTCCAGGCGGTATAGAGCAGGAACGCGGCGAAGATGAAGAACACCCAGGAGAACTCGGAGATGGCGGCGGCGCCGAGGGCTATCAGGCCGCCCCGCAGCACCAGCGCGATCAGGATGCCGATGGTCAGCACCCGTAGCTGCAGGTACTCCGGCACCGAGAACCTGGTCATCAGCACCAGGAAGACGAAGAGGTTGTCGGCGCTGAGGCTGTACTCGGTGAGCCAGCCGGCCACGAACTGACCGCCGTAGCCGGGGCCGAAGCCGATCGCGACGGCCGCGCCGAACGCCAGGGCGACCACCACGTAGAAGATCACCCAGCGGGTCGCGTGCCGGATGGTGATGTGGGTCTGACCTCGGTTGAGCACGAGGTCGAGGGCCGTGATCGCGAGGACCAGGGCGATGGTGGCAATCCACCAGATCGCGCTCACGTGCATTCCAGGGCCTCCGGTCTCTTTCCATGAGGAAGAACCGGAGGTCTCCTCCGCCCGGCAGGCGACGGCGCGGGAATCACTGATCCACGCGCCGGACCCTGGTGGTCCGGACCGATGACGCCGGGCATGACCGGGCTTCGTTGACCGGTCTGGTATCTAGATGCCGTGCTGACGACGTCACCGCTTAGGGAGTACTCCCCTCCACTGTTGCTCAGTCTGCTCCGCCCTCATGGGCAGCGTCCACTTGCGGTGAACAATGACACAAGCGGTGAACGGAAATGAACACCCGGTCAGTACGCGTGCGCCGTTAGGGCGGTTTGCGGTGTATTTCTTCCCGCAGCCCGCCGTACCCTGATCAGCGACCGGCGAGAGCCAAGGACTCTTCCGGCAGCTGCTGCAGGGCGGGGCTGCCGAGCAGGTAGTCCAGCGCCTGCCGGGCGTTCCAGCCGTCCGGGTGCCGACGCAGCAGCTCCTTGGCCGCGGTCAGGTCCGAGCCGAGGGTCAGCAGCGGGTCCTCCTGGACACCGGAGCGGACCTGGCCCATCCCGATCGTCGCCATCAGACCGTTGCACAGGCACTTGCGGCCGCCGGTGTTGCTCAGCTCGCCGCCCTTGCGCACGTAGTCGTCCTCCGGCTCGGACGGGCAGCGGTACCCCAGCTTGCCCGGCTCCCGCTCGTACGGGGTGCGCAGGTAGGCCAGGTCGCAGATCCGGGTGCGGGCCCGGTAGGTGTCGTCGTCGCCGTTCGTGCCGTCCATCGGGACGACCTTGAACGGGAAGCCGGTGGGCGAGGCCAGGGCGTCGGTCTTGACCTCCAGCCGGTCCTCGGCCAGCGCGTCCAGCAGCTTCTGCCGGTTCGCGGCGGTGGTGCCGGAGTCGCTGGAGAGCGCGAAGATCGTGCCGACCTGGACGCCGGCGGCGCCGTAGGCCTTGGCCTCGGCAATGTGCTCGGGGGTGGCGTAGGCCCCGGCCACCCAGAACGGCAGGCCGTACTTGGCGATCTTGGCCAGGTCGGCCTCGTCCCGGTCGCCGTAGACCGGCTCACCGCCCTCGGTGATCTGCATCCGCCCGCGCGGCGGGGTGTTGTGCCCACCGGCCACGTGACCCTCCACGACGAAACCGTCGGGCGTCGTGACCTGCTCCTTGCAGAGGTACGCGGCGAGCGGGTGCGAGGAGATGATCGCCAGGAACGTCGGGCGCTTGAGCGGCGGCAGGGATCCCGCCGGGATGACCGTGGCCGGGTCGAGCGCGGTCGCGTAGGTCTGGGTGGCGCCGTCGACGTGAACGTCCATCGAGGCGTACTCGTGCCGGCTGAGCTGGTCCAGCAGGCGCGGGATCTTGGACGGGATGCCCGCCCCGATCAGCACGTAGTCCACGCCGGCGAGCATCGCGCCGTACAGCGAGGGGACGATCGCCAGCTGGATCTTCTCCAGCACGTTGATCCCGACCAGGCCGGAGTGACCCTCCTTGGCCAGCCAGACCTCGACGAAGGCGCTGGCCACCATCAGGTCCCGGCTCTTGCTGACCGGGGTCAGGGTCAGGTTGGGCACCGGCAGGTACGCCTGGCCCTCGGCGCGGCCCTCGGGCCGGTAGTAACGCTTGACGATCCACTCGGCCACGGCGGGCACCGGGAAGTGCTCCAGCGCGCGGCGCATGTGGCCCCCCGGGTCGCCGTCCTGCAGACGGCGGACCACGACCGAGTCCAGCGCGGTGCCGGAGACCACGCCGAGCTGACCGGCCTGGGCGACCTGGCTGGCCAGGTGCCAGTCGGAGACCGCAGCCCCCATCCCACCCTGGATGACGGTGGGCAGTGGTGCGCGGCCGGCCACAGGGGTCGTGGCGGGCTGCGTCGCGGTGGTTCCGGGCACTGACTGTCCAGTCTGCACGCGTCGGGCCTTCCTGCCGGGGAATCGTAACTTACGTTTTCGTAGGTTACGCCTTCGGAAGCGTAACCTACGTTGGCGGAAGTTGCTCCGTCCGCGACGGTGAATCTTTGCCCCAGCGTGCGGGCCGCACCCTCAAGCAGACCTCAGATGTAGCCCAGCTTGCTGGCCGCGTAGACGGCCTCGGCCCGCCGGGAGACGTCGAGCTTGCGCATCAGGTTGCTGACGTGGAACTTCACCGTGGTCTCGGAGATGTACAGCCGATGCCCGATCGCCCGGTTCGAGCAGCCCTGGGCCAGGAGCCGCAGCACCTCCACCTCGCGCTCGGTCAGCCGCGGGCGACCCGGATCGGCGCCCGGGCTCAGGCTGCGGACCATCGCCGCGGCACTCCTGGCGTCCAGAGCGCTGTCGCCCCGCCCCACGGCCCGGATCGCGCGGACCAGCTCGGAGGTGTCCACGTCCTTGACCACGTACCCCCGGGCGCCGTGCTGGATCGCGGCCAGGACCAGCCGGTCGTCCAGCAGGGTGGTCAGCACCAGCACCCCGAGCCCGGGGAAACGGCCGGTCAGGGTGGCGCAGACGGCCAGCCCCTCGGTGTCCGAGGTGGCCGACAGCTTCAGGTCCAGCAGCACCACGTCGGGCCGCGCGCGCTCCACCACCCCGAGCACGTCGGCCGCCGAGGCGGCCTCCCCGACCACGCTCAGATCGTCCTCCCGCTCCAGCACCGCGCGCAGTCCCTGCCGGACGATCGCATGGTCGTCCACCAGGACGATCCCGATGGTGGACGCTGCGGGCGGGGTCGGTGACGTCGTCGGTACCGGGGTGGTGGTCATGGCGCATCCTCCTGATCCGAGCGGTTCTCCGGACTTCTGACGTTGTCTTTCGGGGGCAGCGGCACCTTCACCTCGGTCCGCACCCCGCCCAACCGGGAGCGCAGCACCCGGAACGAGCCACCCAGCTCCTCCACCCGGCTGGCCATGTTCACCAGCCCGCGATGCCGTCCGTCGACGTCCCCGGCGGCCTCGACCCGGAGCATGGTGCGCAGGGCGGCCGGATCGCCGGTGCCGTCGTCGTCCACCGTCAGGGCGATCTGGTGGCTGCGGTAGGAGAGCCGGACCGCGCACCGGCCGGCCCCACTGTGCGCGGAGACGTTGAACAGGGCCTGGCCGGCGACCCGGCCCAGCGACTGCTCGGCCGCGGCCGGCAGGGCGACCGGCGAGCCCTCCAGCCGCAGCTCGACCGCCAGGCCCGGCCGGTTCTGCCCGGCGCAGGCCTGTTCGAGCAGGCGCGGGAGCGCCGGGGTGGTGTCGTGCGAGGTGTGGTGCAGGGCATAGATCGCCGCTCTCAGTTGCTCGACCGCGTGCTGAGTCAGGCCTTTCGCAGCTTCCAAACGCTCGGCCACACCACTGAGTTCCGGCCCGAACCGGGCGATCTCCGAACGGGCCACCTCCACGGCCATTCCCGCCGACAGCACGTACTGGGTGACGGTGTCGTGCAGCTCGCGGGCGATCCGGTGGCGCTCGGCGTGCAGGGTCTCCCGGTCCCGCGCCGCGTCCAGCAGCTCCTGGGCGCTCTGCAGTTCCTGGCTGCGCTCGGCGAGATCCCGGGCGTGCTGCGAGGCTTCGGCCGTGAGGTGCTCGGCCCGGTCGGCCAGGGCCAGGCCGGTGTGGTGGAGCAAGGCGTTGTGCAGCGCCACGGCGGCCTGGTTGACCAGGATCCGCAGCACCGAAAGATCCACCGGCTCAGGCCGGTTCGGCAGTCCGGAGAGCGCCGCGATACCACCCACGGTCTCGCCGTCGATCGTCATCGGCACCAGCACCAGATCACCGTCACCGACCGCCGGGCTGCTCGGCGCCGAGGTGCGCAGCAGTTGCAGGCAGGCCCGGGCCGGGCCCGGCAGATCCTCGGCCCGCTCCAGGACCCGCCCAGCAGCGTCCATCGCCAGGAAGCGCGGCCGGGCGCCGGGCAGCGCGCCGTCGGTCACCGCCAGCAGCACCCAGCGCGCCTGCAGATGCTGCGCCGCCGCGATCAGCACCGCGGTCAGCAGCTTGCGCGGCCCCTCCTCCGTGCGCACCAGGGCCAGCGAGATCCCGTCCAGCGACGAGACCGCGGCCTCGAGCCGGGCCGAACTGCGCCGGAACTCGCGGTAGTACGAGCGTTTCCCGCTCCGGACCCCGGTCAGCGTGGCCAGGTCGGGAGGCCGGTCGGAGCCCTGCGGCCAGGCGTCCCGGGCATCCGCCGGACTCATATCGAACTCATATTTTGCTCACAGCGCCGCCAGGAACAGCGCCTGCAGATCGGCGGCGTCCGCGGGCCGCGGATTCGTGGTCAGGCAGGCGTCGTCCAGCGTGGTTCCGGCCATCCGGGCCAGGTCGCCCGGGTGCACCCCGAGATCGCGCAGCCCGGCCGGCACCCCGACCCGATCGGCCAGGTCCCGGATCCGCTGCGCCAGCACCCCGGCGACCACGTCGGCCGGCACTCCCTCCACGGCGATCCCCAGGGCCGCCGCCACCGGCACGAACCGCTCCGGCGAGGCGTCCGCGTTGTACCGGACCACGTGCGGCAGCAGCACCGCGTTGACCACCCCGTGCGGGGCGTCCAGCAGCCCGCCGACCTGGTGACTCATCGCGTGGGTGGCCCCCAGGATGGCGTTCGAGAAGGCCAGCCCGGCCTCCAGGCTGGCGTGCGCCATCTGCAGCCGGGCCGGCAGGTCCAGCGGGCGCTCCAGGGTCGCCTCGAGGTACTCCCCGACCAACCGGACCGCGGTCAGGGCGTGCTGGTCGGTGAGCGGGTTGTGGGCCAGGCTGACGTAGGCCTCGATGCCGTGGGTGAGCGCGTCCAGGCCGCTGGCGGCGGTCAGCCAGGCCGGCATGGTGGTCAGCAGGCGCGGGTCGGTGATCGAGATGTCCGGCACCAGCGCCCGGCCCATGATCGTCACCTTGGTCAGCCGGGCGGTGTCGGTGACGATGCAGAACTGGCTGACGTCGGCCCCGGTCCCGGCCGTGGACGGGATCATCATGGTCGGCGGGATCGGCTTGCCCACCCGGTCCACCCCGGCGTAGTCGAGCACGCTGCCGCCGTTGCCGGAGAGGATCGCCACGCCCTTGGCCGCGTCCATCACCGAGCCGCCGCCGATCCCGATGATCACGTCGGCATCGCCCTCGAGGTAGCTCTCGTAGGCGGCCGCGACCTCGTGGTCCTTCGGGTTCGGGGTGACCTCGCTGCAGACCACCGGGCTCAGCCCGGCGCTGCGCAGGTACTGGACCAGCTCCTCCACCCAGCCGGCCGCGATGATCCCCGGGTCGGTCATCACGAACGGCCGGCGGGCGCCCAGCCGGGCCGCCGCGAACCCGGACTCGGCCAGCGACCCGGGCCCGAACACGATCTCCGGGGCGTGGAACTTGACGATCCGGGCGTCGGCGGGAGGTTCGGCTGGGCTCAGCACACGTGCCTCCTCCCCGCGCGACGGTCGTCCTCGGCCCTCGTCACCATGGACGGTAGGCCGGGCGCAGCCCCTACGTAAAGGGCCGGCCGCCCAGGGTGAGACCTCCCCGATCGGGCAGGGTCGGGCTACTGGCCCGGGGTGCAGTACAGCTTTTTCATCGCGGCCCGGCGCAACGCCTTCACCGGCCGCCCCAGCCGTCCCTCGGCGGCCAGCGCCGAGCGGGCCGCGATCCAGCCGCAGGCCCCGTGCACGCCACCGCCCGGGTGGGTCGCCGCGCTGGCCAGGTACAGGCCGTCGATGATCGTCTCCGGCCGGCCCAGACCGGTGGCCGGGCGGAAGACCAGTTGCTGGTGCAGCTGCGCGGTGCCGCCGTTGATCGCGCCGTGGTGCAGATTGCCGTCCGCCGCCTCCAGATCGGACGGGTGCTGCACGGTGCGGTGCCGGACCTGCTCGTGGAAGCCCGGGGCCAGCTCCTCGAGCCGGTCCTCCAGGGCCTCGGCGACCCGGGCCGCGTGCTGGTTGTCGTACCGGCCCCGGGGCAGGTGGGTGTAGGCCCAGACGCTCTCGGTGCCCTCCGGGGAACGGGTCGGATCGGCTGTGGTCATCTGGCCGAGCAGGGCGAACACCTGATCCGGGGTTCGCCCGCCGGCCAGGTCGGACGACCAGCGGGAGAGACCGGGCAGGTCGGTGCCGAAGTGCACGGTGCCGGCCACCCGGGCGTCCTTGGCCCGCCACGGCACCCCCTCCTCCATCAGCCAGTTCACCTTGACCGTGGGCAGGTCCCACTCGAACCGGGCCAGGTCGGCCCGCAGCCGCGGCGGCAGGTGCTCGGTGCCCACCAGGTCGTTGAACAGCCGGGGCGCGTCCAGGTCGGCGAGCACGGCCCGGCGGACCGAGATCTCCCGGCCGCTCGCGGTGCGCACCCCGGTGGCCCGTCCGCCCCAGACCACCACGTCGGTGACGTTCTCGCCGACGTCGATCCGGGCCCCGGCGGAGCGGGCCCGCCGGGCCATCGCCTGGGACAGCATCCCGGCGCCGCCCTTCGGGACCGGGAAGCCGACGTCCTGCGCCAGCATCACCAGCAGCCAGCCGAACAGGCCGCTGCCGGCCGCGTCCATCGGCACGTCCGCGTGCATCGCGTTGCCGGCCACCAGCAGTTTGCCGTGCTCACCGGTGAACCACTCCTGGGTGACCCGGGTGGCCGGGGAGGCCGCGATCCGGGCCAGGTCCAGGGCGTCGTGGGGCCCCGCCCGCCAGGCCAGCTTGACCCCCGAGCGGACCGGCGGGAACGGCGTGAACAGGGCCTCCAGCAGGGGCTCGCGGACCCGCTGCCACTGCTCGAACAGCCGCAGCCAGGAGTCACCGTCGCCGGGGGCGTTGCGGTCCAGCGCGGCCGCGGTCTCGGCCGGGTCGCGGTGCAAAACGGCGCACTCCTCCTCGTCCGGCGAGGCCACGTGGGCGACCACGCTGGGGGCCTGCACCCAGGTCAGGCCGTGCTGCTCCAGCTCCAGCCGCTGGATCACCGGGGACGCCGCGGCGAGGGGGTAGAACGCGCTGAACAGGTCGGACTGCGCGTCCGGGGTCTGCGGCCAGAGCGCGGCCGAGCGGACCGCGCCGCCCACCTCGTCCTGCGCCTCCAGCACCAGCACGTCCCACCCGGCGTCGGCCAGGGCCGAGGCGGCGACCAGGCCGTTCGGCCCGGCCCCGATCACCACGGCGTCGACGGTCTCCATCAAAGCTCCGTTTCCCGCCGTGCCCCGGCTGGTCCTGTGTGCGTCCCGCTCCGCGTCCATTTCCATCTCAGCAGCCCAACCTGGGAATCGCACCCCAGGGGCCGACCGGGACGGCCCGGATCCGGTCAGAGGCGGATGCCCGCATCTGACCGAAGGCCGGCTACGTCTTGCAGTCGAGCGTATGCACACGGAAAGCTTGGGTCACCCCAAGTCGGGCGAGCACGGAGGAACAATGGCCGATCGGCTGAGTGCCGGGTCCTACTCCCAAGGTGGACCCCGGACCGGTAGACAGTTCTCGCCCGGACACCCCTGATTTCGCAAAAGGTCTTACGCCGCTCCGGATCCCGCGGGAGTCGCCGGATCCGGGTGGCCCATTCCTCAGCGAGTGGTCAGCGCGTCGCCAGGTAAGCCCCGATGCCCATGTCGTCCGCCACGATCCGGGCGGCCTCGTCGGCCTTCTGGGCGAGGGCCTGCACGGCTGCGTACTGGAGCGGCGGCGCGACCAGCGTCTGCCGCGGGCGCTTTCCGTCCGGCGTCTCGACCAGGGCCACCACCGCGTCGCTGACCTGGCTGGCGGAACCGATGATTTCGGCGTTCTCGGTGCTGCGCTGCACCAGATCGGAGACGAAGCGGTTCAGGGTCTCGCCGTACGGTGCCAGACGGGCCTGATCGCTGGGCAGCGCGGCGTTCGGGCCGATGTTCGTGGGGTAGGCGGCGGCATCCACGATGACGGATTCGATTCCGGCGGAGGCAAGTTCGTGATGCCAGGCCTCGGTGAGACTACGGAGCGCGGCCTTGCTGGCAGCGTAGAGACCGTTGAACGGCGGGGTCAGCCAGGCGGAGAGGGAGCCGATCTGGATCAGCGCACCGTGCCCCTGCTCGCGCAGATAGGGGATGGCGGCGTTGTTCACCCGCAGCGCGCCCAGCGTGTTCACGTCGAACTGCCGGTGGGCCTCCTCGGCGGTGTAGGCCTCCAGCGGCCCGGCGAAGTTCATCCCCGCGTTGTTCACCACCACGTCCAGTCGCCAGGAGGTCTCGATGACCGAACGGACGGCCCGATCCACCGAAGCCTGGTCGGTCACGTCGATCTCGATCACCCGCAACGCCAGGCCCTCCTTCTCGGCGAGCGCGGTCAGCTCGGCCGAAGCCTTCTGGTTGCGCCCGGCCAGGTCGCGCAGCCCGGCGAAGACCTGATGGCCGCGCCGGGCCAGGGCCTCCACGGTGAGCCGGCCGAAGCCGGTGCTGGTGCCGGTCACCAGCACGGTTCGCCGCTCGGGGGCAGTGGTCTCGGTCATCGTGGCTCCTCTGGTCCAGCCGAAGTGGGGTGGTACCCCGGTTGATTGAGGACGATATGGAGGGGTCCCCCACTTGTCAACAGTAAGCGGGGTGGAACCCCGGTTCGAGCCCGCCTAGGATGGGTGATCCCCTTCGGTTCCCCCCGACGTCCCCGCGGAGCAAGTTCGTGACTGACGCCCCCTCTACACCTCGGCGCCCCAAACGGGCCGACGCGCGCCGCAACTACGACCAGATCGTGGCGGCGGCCGAGGTGGAGATCGCACGGACCGGGGCGAATGCCTCGCTGGAGGAGATCGCCCGCCAGGCCGGGGTCGGCTCGGCCACCCTGCACCGGCACTTCCCCACGCGGGCCGCATTGCTGGATGCGGTGTTCCACGACCGGGTCGTGGTGCTCTGCGAGAAGGCCAAGGCCCTGGCCCAGAGTGAGGATCCGGGCCAGGCCCTGACCGACTGGCTGCAGGACGTGGCGGTCTACGGCGCGACCAGCCGCGGGCTGGCCTCGGCGCTGCTGGCCGGCAGTACGGCGGCGCCGCCGGGGAGCGGGTGCGAGGCCTTGCTCACCGAATCCGGCGATGAGCTTGTCAAACTCGCGCAGGCGGCCGGTGCGGTGCGGGCCGGGGTGTCCATCTGCGACCTGCTGACCCTGGTCAACGCCGTGTCCCTGGCCGTCGAGCAGAATCCGGACGCCGCCGGGGAGGCGGCGCGGCTCACCGCCCTAGCGCTCGGCGGTATTCGCCCCTAGGGCAGCGGCCAGGCGAAGCTGCTCCAGCACCGCCTCGACCGCGGGCACCCCGTGGCTGCTGGGTGCCAGCACGGCCGAAACCGTGCGGGACGGATAGCCTTCCAGCGGAAGAACGGTGACCGAGGGATTGAGGCTCGCCCGCAGGGCCAGGCCGGGCAGGGTGGCGACCGCGATGCCGGCCGAGACCAGCGCCTGGACCACCACGTAGTCGTCGGTGCTGTGCCGGATGTCCGGTGTGAAACCGGCTTTCACGGCCTCGCGGACGAGATGCTTACGGCAGGAGATACATCCGGCGATCCAGTGCTGGTCGGAGAGGTCGGTCAGGGTGACCCGCTCGCGCCCGGCCAGAGGGTGGCCGGGGCCGACGACGGCGTGCAGCGGATCCCGCATCAGCTTCACCGCCTCGAGCGGACCCCGCTCGAAATCCTCACCGGGATAGTCGAACACGACGGCCAGGTCGCACTGCCCCTCGGCCAGCAGGATCAGTGCCTCGGGCGGTTCCACCTGGGTCAGCCGCACGTCCAGCCCCGGGTACTGGGTACCCAGGTGCATCAGCGCGGTCGAGACCAGGGTGGCGCTGGCCGAGGGGAAGGCGGCGATCCGGACCCGGCCGGTGCGGCGCCGGGCCAGGTCGGCGAGGGCCTCACCGGCGGCCTCGAGCCGGGCGTCGATGGCGTCGGCGTGCCGCAGGAGCAGCTGGCCCGGGTCGGTCAGCGCGATCCCCCGCCCGACCCGGGTGATCAGCGCCAGGCCGAGATCCTTCTCCAGCTTGCGGATGTGCTGGCTGACCGCGGGCTGGGTCCAGCCCAGGGTCCGCGCGGCGGCCGCCATCGAGCCGGAGTGCGCGACCTCACGAAAGACCAGCAGGCGCCGCGGATCGAGCTTGGCCGCCCCGCCGCCCTCGGCCAGCACCGAGTGGTCGTCCACCGCCTCGGCGCCGGCCGGGTCGAGGGCGTGACCGTGTAGCTCGGGCAGATCGCGCGGTTCGTCTTCAGCCAAGGGCGCCATGGCGTCCATTGACCCACAAACGTCCTCAGAACCAAAGCTGAACTTGGGGATCGCTGCGATGAAGACGTTCTTGTCGCACCTTCAGGCGTACGGGACCGTGGAGTCAGGACGAATCAGGAGGAGGCGGGATGCGCACGATCGGGTTACTCGGCGGGATGAGCTGGCAGTCGAGTCTGGAGTACTACCGACTGGCGAACGAGCTGGTCGCAGCCCGGTTGGGCGGTCTGCACTCGGCTCAGCTGGTGCTCTCCTCGGTGGACTTCGCCGAGATCGGCACCCTGCAGCGGGCCGGGCAGTGGGAGGCCGCCGGGCAGGTCCTCGCCGAAGAGGCCCAGGGGCTACTGGCGGCGGGCGCCGAGATGGTCCTGATCTGCTCGAACACCATGCACAAGGTGTCCGACGCGGTGGCCGACGTGATCGACGTGCCGCTGCTGCACCTGGCCGACACCACCGCGCAGGCGGTCACCCGGGCCGGTCTGGGCAAGGTCGCCCTGCTGGGCACCGCCTTCACCATGCGGCAGGACTTCTACCGCGACCGGCTGGCCGCCCACGGCCTCGAGGTGATCGTCCCCGAGGCCGCCGACCAGGCGGTGGTGCACCAGGTGATCTTCGACGAGCTGTGCGTCGGGACGATCCGGGAGGAGTCCCGGCAGGCCTACCGGGAGATCATCGGGAGACTGGTGGATCAGGGCGCGGAGGGCGTGATCCTCGGGTGCACCGAGATCGAGCTGCTGGTTTCCGCTACGGACAGCCCGGTTCCGGTGTTCCCCACCACCCGGCTGCACATCACCGCCGCGGTCGACCTGGCGATGGACGATCAGCTCTACCGGGAAGCCAGCGCCGGGCTCCGCCCGCCGAAGGCGGCGGTCTCGGCCCTGAGCCTGGTCCCCAGCCGGCGCTAGATTCTGCTGCCGGGCGGGATCATCCGGTCCCGCCCGGCGTCGGCCGATCCAGCTAGCGCTTACACACCAGTTTCCCGTTCTCCACCCGGCACCAGGTCTGGTAGCCGGATGAGTACAGCGACTCCCCGACCCAGTGGTACGAGGGCCCGGGCTGCGACTTCGGCGTGTACGAGACGAAATTGGCCGCCTCGTCGGTGCTTCCGGTGCCGTCGTAGCGGGCCACCGCCGGGTACGGGAACACCGGACGGGTCCGCACCACCTGGTCGTTCTCGCTCAGCGAGGCCACGATCCGGCTCGGCCGGGCCCCGGTCTCGGTCCACGCCATCACCGGCGTGAGCACGTCGAAGGAGTTCGGCCCGGCCCCGCCGCCGCAGTGCGCCACCCCTGGGAACAGGAAGAGCCGGCTGAACGAATCCACCGCACCGGCGCCCATGCTCGAGCGCATCGCGTCGTAGTAGGCCAGCGTGGACTGCGGCGAGATGTGCTGGTCGTTCCATCCGTGCCAGAGCAGCAGCTTGCCGCCCGCCTTCCGGAACGCGGTCAGGTCCGGGTCCATCGCCGCCATGTAGCTCGACGACTTCACCGTCGCCCAGAACGACTTCACCGTGAACTTCAGGTCGGAGAGCTGGTAGTCGGGGTCGGCCCGGTTACCGTCGGCCAGGTACCGCAGGTAGGACAGCGCGAAGTTCTCACTGCCGACGGTGACCCCCTGGGTGGCCGGGACGAACAGCGTCCATTCCAGTTCCGATCCCCACTCGTGCGAGATCGCCGGTTCCAGCCGGCGTCCCGCCTGGTCGGTGGCGCCGTCGTGGAGCCTTCGCACCACACCCGCCTCCGCGCGGGTCAGGCAGTTCGTCTGCCCCGAGCGGCAGATCAGGGCGGCCGGGTCGAAGTCGCAGCGCCGGGGATCGTCCAGAACCCCGTCGCTGAGCCCGTCCAGGCCGTCGCACGCCTTCAGTACGGCCGCGTGGATCAGCGGCAGCTTGTCGGCCAGCAGGATGTACTGGCCCTTGCTGTCCAGGTTGGTCAGCACGTTCCAGGCGTGGTGAAAGGTGTTCTGCACCGCCATGTTGTTCGCCGGTGCACCGGCCGCGATCCCGTTGAAGTCCTTCGGGTAGCGCTGCGCCTCCATCAGCGCCTCGCGCCCTCCGTCCGAGCAGCCGTCGAAGTAGGAGTACGCCGGGGCCCGGCCGTAGAACATCTTCAGCAGGGCCTTGGCCACCACCGCCGTGACGTGCACACCCCGGTAGGCGAAGTCGATCTGCGCCCGCGGGTTCCCGGCCGCCCACGAGCCGTCGTTCAGCCCTTGGTGCCCCATGTCGGTGGTGGCGCTGGCCACCGTCCCGTCGGTGATCACCGGGCAGGTGCCCGCCATCGTGTAGTTGATGTTCGCGCTGCCGCACAGGCCCCCGCAGCCGGTCTGGACGTAGCGCTGCGTCCAGCCCTGAGTGGGCAGGCGCAGGACGATTGTGTCCGCCGGTGCGATCGTCCCTCGCACCTCGCAGTAGGGGGCCGGGGTGCCGGTCGTGACGACCTGGGCCGAGGCGATGGTGACGGCGACCCCGGCCGCCTCGGACAGCTTCGCCGCGTCGATATCACCGCAGTTCAGGACCGGTTTCAGGGCGGCCAGAGGGGCCAGGTCGGCGGAGGCCGAGGCCCGGGCCGCCGGAGTTGCCGGCGCCGCCTGGGCCGCCTGGGTCGGGACGACGAACCAGGCCAGGGCCAGGGCGAGCACCACGGCGAGGCTCTTCCGGACGGCGTTGTTCGGATCTGGGTGCACAGTCACTCCATTCGCAGGACCGTTGTGCACACAATTGTGGGCAATTTTGTTGACGTTTTCCGACCCTTCGGCGATCAGCCCCGGACCGGGATCCGGAACAGGTCGGCCACCAGCTGGGCGGCGTCGGCGTCCCGGTTCGTCCGGCCAAGGAAGAAGGCCGGAGCCTTGCCCGGGCCCGGGATGGTGTGGCCGCCGCCGTGCACCGTGTAGAGCACCACCGGCGGCTTGCCCTCCTCCCGGTACTCGGTTCGCTCTAATGAGGTCTTTGCCTCCGCAGCAGGCAGTTTCGTGGTGATCGGTGCGGCGGTGATGCCGTTGCGCTCGGCAAAGTACCGCGCGGTTTGCGGCATCGAGAGCGCAGTGCCGCCGACCTTGAACATCTTCTCGGCCCACCACTTCAGCCGGCCGCCCTGGTAGGCCACGATCGGGTCCTTCGTGCCGTGGATCAGCAGGACCGGCATCGGGACCGGGGCGGGTGCCGGCTCCGGCAGCAGGAAGCTCTCGGGCGTGGGCTTGGTCGCCGCGAAGATCGCTGCCCCGGCCAGCAATTCGGGCGCCTCGTGGATCAGGCGCATCACCATCTGCCCACCGTTGGAGTAGCCGACGGCGAACACCCGCCGCTGCGAGCCGAACTTCTGGATGACCGCCCGGGCGAAACCGACGTCATCCATGTTCTCCATCCGCGCCGGGAAGAAGCTCTGACGCCGTGCGTCGTTCCAGTTGCCCCTGTATCCGTCGAGGTAGACCACGGTTGCCCCGCCGTTCTCGGCCAGCCGGTCGAAGGCCCGCCCGGTGAAGGCGCGGTGTTTCCGACCGTTCTGCTTGGACCCGTGGAAGACCAGGATCAGGTCGCCGGAGTTCTCCGACCCGACCGCGGTGAAAGTTCTTTCCCGTCCGCCGACCTCTACTGTGCTCATGCCCGGGACGCTAAACTCTGACATCGTGTCAAGGTCAAGCCGATGAAGATCAGCGAACTCAGCACCCGCACCGGGGTCAGCGCCCGGTCGCTGCGGTACTACGAGCAGCAGGGACTGATCAGCACCGAGCGCCTGCCCAACGGCTATCGCGACTACGGCGACGACGCGGTGACCACAGTGCTGACCATCCGCTCGCTGCTCGACCTGGGCTTCCCGCTCGAGCTGGTCCGGGTGGTGCTGCCCTGCACCAACGGCGGTGCGACCGACCCGGCCGTCTGTGAAGGCGTGGTGGAACGGGTGACCGGCATTCGCGACGACATTGCCGCCCGCGTCACCCATTTGGCCCAGACCCGCGACACCCTGACCCGATACCTCGACGATCAGGAGGCCGGCCGCACCGCGGTGATCGGCCGGTCCTGACCCGGCCGGCTGCCGGCTGCGACGGCGGTCATCAGGATCATGACTGCACGCCCGTAGCCAGGCTCAGCAGGGCGGCGTCGTATTCCGCCTGGTTGCGCAGGCGGATCTCGCGTCCCGGCCGGTCCGAGGCCGAAACCGCCACGGCCACCTCGCCCACCTGATCCGCGCTCACCTGATCCGGATCACCCTGCGCGGCGCGGCTGCGCACGGGTCCGAGGGTGAAGGCGAAAATCCGCTTCGAACCGGCCAGTTCGGCGTCCAGCACCTGCCGCATCATCAGCAGCGCGGCCTGTTCCATGCTGACCAGCCCGCTGGTGGGGATGGGGGTGAACGCCGAGGCACCCAGCACGATCGAGTAGGCGCCGTGTGCAGGCAGGAACGGCAGGGCCGCCCGCATCACCGCGACATGGGTGCCGGCCAGGGCCACGAACGCGGACTGCCAGTCGGACTCGTCGATCTCCCAGAGTCGTTTCCCGCCCCACCACCCGCCGATCGGGGCAACCACGTCGTCCAGACCGCCCAGTCGCTGAACCGTCTGCGCAGCAAGGTCTTCGGCGCCGGCGAACGTGGTGTAGTCGTGGGTGAAGAGATGCAGCCGGCCGGTGGCGGCCGGTCCGAGGATCCGGCGGAACTCGTCGGCGCGGGCCTCGGACCGGGTGGGCACCACGACCTGGGCGCCGGCGGCGAGGAATTGACGGACGATTCCCTCGCCGACCGAGCCGGTGCCGCCGGGGATCAGGACGCGACGCTCGGAGAGGTCGATGGTGGTCATGGGGTCTCACCTTCCGGATAACGTTGGACTGCCCAACGTTGGTGACCCCAACGTAAGTCTTAACCGTTGGGATGTCCAACGGTTAGGATGCGGACATGCTCCCGAAGGACGACCCACGGCCCCCCGCCCGGCTCCGGGCCCTGGTCAGCTGGCAGGCGGGCCGGGTGTTGACGCTGGGCACGCGACTCACGGCGCAGCGGATGCCCCTCAATGCCCGGGGCGATTTCGCCGTCCTGGCCGCACTGGAGGAGAACGGGCCGCTCAGCCAGGCCGACATCGGGCGCCGGCTGGGGCTGGACCGCAACGACGTGAACGGCGTGCTCAATCGCCTGGAGGCAGCCGGTCAGGTTGTGCGGGAGGCGGATCCGGCCGACCGGCGGCGCAACATCGTCACCCTCACCCCGGCCGGGCAGGAGCATCTGGAAGAGATCCAGGGCAAGGCCGACGCCGTGCAGGGCGAACTCCTGGCCGCACTCGATCCGGACGAGCAGCGCCAACTCCAGGCCCTCCTGGCCAAAGTGCTGCAGGGGCACAAACCCCAGCCCGCCTAGGGGGTGCGCAGCTCCTGCAGGCCCACCACCCGCAGCAGCTCCAGCTTCTGCTCGTCCTCGGAGCCCGGCTCGGCCGTCATCACCACGAACAGCAGGTCGTTCGGCCCGGCGGTGAGCATGTCGCAGTCCAGGGTGATGTCCCCGACCAGCTCGGTGTGCACGGTCTTGTGGCTGCTGCGCAGCTCACCCACCGGTGCCTCACCCCAGCGCCGGGCGAAATCCGGCGACGTCTGGGTCAGGCGGGCCACCAGGGAAGGGATCTCGGGATCCTCCGGGTAGCGGCCGGACGCCGTCCGCAGATGCCCGACCAGGTCGTTGGCGAAGGCCTCTTCCTCGTCCGGCTCGTGGGTGACCCGTAGCGACTTCTCCACGAAGTACCGCCAGACCATGTTGCGCCGCAGCCCGGTCCGGTTCGACGGGTCCCCGAAGAGCGCGGCCCAGATCGGGTTCCACAGGATCAGCTCGTACGCGGCGGTGTGCACGCCGACCGGTACGTCGTCCAGCCGGTCGATCATGCGCTGCACGCTCGGCCCGATGTGCCGGGGCACCAGGCCGCGGGTGGGCACGGCGGCGCCGGCCACCCGAAACAGGTGATCGCGTTCCTGGTCGTCCAGGCGCAGGGCCCGGGCCAGGGCGGTGAGCAGCTGGGGGGAGGGATTACGGGCACGCCCCTGCTCGAGCCGGACGATGTAGTCCACGCTCACCCCGGCCAGCAGCGCCAGCTCCTCCCGCCGCAGCCCGGGCGTGCGGCGACCCAGCCCGGGCGCCAGCCCGGCCTGCTCCGGGGTGACCCGATCCCGCCAGGCCCGCAGCACCCCCGCGAATTCGTCCATGCCCCCATGGTGCGCCTACCTGGGGCATCCCGGGTGGTACTGCTGGTCCCACCGTCGAAGGGTGCCTGTTGGCGGGCCGACGGACGTCCCACATTGAGGGACATGACCACAACCCTGGTGACCGGAGCCAACAAGAGCCTCGGTCTGGAAACCACCCGCCGTCTCCTGGCCGAAGGCCACACCGTCTACGCCGGTATGCGCGACCTCGCCAACGGCGACGCCGCCCGGGCGGCCGGGGCCATCCCGGTCCAGCTCGACGTGACCGACCAGTCCAGCGTCGAGAAGGCCCTGGCCGGCCTGCCCGCCCTGGACGTCCTGATCAACAACGCCGGCATCCTGGGGACGTCCCACGGCATCGACGACCTGGACGCCGACGCGATGCGCACCGTGCTGGACACCAACGTCCTCGGCATCATCCGCGTCACCCAGGCGGCCCTGCCCCTGCTGCGCCGATCGTCCGCGCCGGTGATCGTGAACGTTGCCTCGGGGGTGGGCTGGCCCCGGCTTCTCAGCGATCCCTCCGCCGACGAGTTCCCGGTCAAGGGCATTCCCTACGCCGGCTCCAAGGCCGCGGTGATCGCCCTCACCGTGCAGTACGCGAAAAACCTGCCGCAGTTCCGGATCAACGTCTCCGACCCCGGCTACACGGCCACGGACTTCAACTACCACAACGGCCACCAGACCGTTTCCGAGGGTACGGACGCCACGGTGAAGCTGGCGCTGATCGGCCCGGACGGGCCGACGGGAGAGTTCCACAACCGTCACGGCCGGATCGACTACTGAAAGACCCCGCAAAACCAGGAAACCGGAGGAGCCCCGTGCGGAGCGCTTCCGGTTTCCGGTTGATCTGCTGCGGTTGGTCAGTCGTCATGGCGGCCCACCTTGCGGCGGGCCAGGCGGCGGCTGTGCTCGGCCCGGCGGTTGCGGCGGGCGCCGTCACCGTTGGCGGCCGAGGCGATGCGGTTGAGCTCGAGGCGGTGCTGGAGCTCCGGGGCGCTCAGCGCCCGGTGGGCGAGGAGTTGCTCGTCCGTCCAGGTCTTCGGCAGGGTCAGTTTCTTCATAACCCTGTTGATAACGCCCGCGAGCGGATCTGTCATCCCAATATAGATTGGGCCGGACAGGACTTTCCTTCGGAAGGGACACCGTTCGAGCATGGAATACACCCGTCTTGGCCGGTCCGGTCTCCGGGTCAGCCGGATCTCCCTGGGTTGCATGGGTTTCGGGGTCCCGGACACCGATTCCGGCTGGCCGCTGGACGAGGAGGCCTCCCAGCCGTTCTTCCAGCAGGCCCTCGACCTGGGCATTACGTTCTGGGACGTGGCCAACGCCTACAACAAGGGCACGTCCGAGGAGTTCGTCGGGCGCGCCCTGAAGAAGTACGCCCGTCGGGACGACATCGTGCTGGCCACCAAGGTTTTCTTCCCGGTGCACGAGGGGCCGGGCGGTCGCGGGCTCTCCCGCAAGGCGATCATGGAGCAGGTCGACGCGTCGCTGACCCGGCTCGGGGTGGACTACATCGACCTCTACCAGATCCACCGCTTCGACCCGGAGACGCCGGTCGATGAGACCCTGGAGGCGCTGCACGACGTGGTCAAGGCCGGCAAGGCCCGCTACCTCGGAGCGTCCTCGATGTGGGCCTGGCAGTTCTCCAAGCTGCAGTACACCGCGCAGCAGCACGGCTGGACGAAGTTCGTCTCCATGCAGAACCAGTACAGCCTGCTGCAGCGGGAGGAGGAGCGGGAGATGTTCGGCCTGCTCGCCGATCAAGGAGTCGGCAGCATCCCGTGGAGCCCGCTGGCCAAGGGCTGGGTCGCCCGGCCCTGGAACACCCAGACCGGCCGTACCAGCTCCGACCGGCTGACCCAGCGCTACAGCACCGAGGCCGACAACAAGGCGATCGTCGAGGCGGTGCAGCAGGTGGCCGAGGCCCGCGGGGTGCCGATGGCCCAGATCGGCCTGGCCTGGGTGCTGAAGAACCCGTCGGTGACCGCACCGATCGTCGGGCCGTCGAAGCCGAACCACCTGGCCGATGCCGCCGCCGCGGTGCAGCTGGAGCTGACCGACGAGGAGATCGCGATCCTCGAGAAGCCTTACACCCCGCGCCAGCCCAGCGGCTTCGCCTGATTGTTCGAAGGAATGGCCCCTCCCGGCGGGTGAAGGCGCGGCCCGGTCGCGTCTTCACCCGCTTCAGTTCAGGGGCACCTGCCAGATCACCACGGTGCCGGATGTCCCGTCTTCCCTGGAGGCGTAGGCACAGGTGCCGCCGTGCCGTTCGGCCCGGGTCCGCATCGTCGTGCTCCCCGTGCCCGGTTTCGCGTCCGTGGCCAGGCCCGTGCCGTCGTCCTCAATCTCGAGGGTGACCTGACCGGCGTCCACACTCAACCGCACCTCCACGTGCGAAGCACGGGCGTGGCGAGCGGCGTTGGAGAGTGCCTCGCGCAGCACCGCGAGCAGGTCGCCGCACACCTCGGCGGGCACCAGCGTGTCGACCGGCCCGCGAAAGGTCAGCACCGGCTCGAAACCGAGCGCCCCGGTGGCCTCCGAGACCACGTTCAGCGCCTCCGAGCGCAGGCCGGCCGATTCCTCCTCCTGTTGCTGCAGGCTGAAGATCGAGGTGCGGATGGCGTGGATCGTTGTGTCCAGATCGTCGATCAGCCCCGAGAGCTTGCCCGCGGTGGCCGGCTGGTCGATGCTCATGCCGATGCTCTGCAGGCCCAGGCCGACCGCGAAGATCCGCTGGATCACCAGGTCGTGCAGGTCGCGGGCGATCCGGTCGCGGTCCTCGAGCACCGCCAGGCGCTGCCGGTCGGCCGCCTGCCGGCTGAACTGCACGGCCAGGGCGGCGTGCCCGGCGAATGACTCGACCATCCGCATGTCCGCCTCGGAATACGGCTCCTCGTGTTGCGCGCGGGCGATCGAGAGCACGCCGATCACGTTCTCGCCGACCACCAGCGGCACCATCACGGCCGGTCCGCTGTAGCGCTCGGAAATCCCCGGCCCGGTGACAAATCCGGCGGCCAGGAACGCCCGCCGCTCGCTGAGCCGCTGATCGCTCAGACGGTAGGTAGTGCCCAGGGTCTCGGCGGTGTTCTCGCCGTAGGCGGCCCGCACGCTCAGCCCGCCGTCCGCGTCGTTCAGCAGCAGGAAGCTCGCCCCACCCCCGGCCACGGTCGAGGCCCGCTCGACGACCAGCCGCATCGTCTCCTCGATCTCGGCCCCGGCCAGCAGCGACTTGGTCACGTCCCCGGCCGCGGTCAGCCAGGCCTCGCGGCGGCGGGTCACGTCGAACAGGCGGGAGTTCTCGATCGCGATGCCGGCGGCCGCGGCCAGGGCCACGATCAGCTGCTCGTCGCGCTCGGTGAAGGTTCCCCCGTCACGCTTCTCGGTCAGGTAGAGGTTGCCGAAGACCTCGCCGCGCACCCGCAGCGGCACGCCGAGGAAGCTGTGCATGGGCGGGTGGTTCGAGGGAAAACCGGCCGAGGCAGGGTGATCGGCCAGATTGTCCAGGCGCAGCGGCACCGGCAGGTCGATCAGGACGCCGAGAATCCCCTTGCCCCGGGGCGGATCGCCGATCTGCTGCCGGGCGTGGGTGGGGATGCCGACGGTGATGAAGTCGATCAGGTCGCGCCCGTCCGGGCCCAGCAGACCCAGGGCGGCGTACTTGGCCTCGGCCAGGTCGGCGGCCAGCTCGGTGATCCGGCGCAGGGTGTCCGGCAGGCTGAGGTCGCTGGCCACGGCCACCACGGCGTCGAGCAGGCGGTGCAGCTGCTGTTCGGTGTCGATGATCTCGTTCGAGCGGCTGATCAGCTCCTGCAGCAGGCGCTCGAGCCCGAGTTTGGGCAGCGCGGGCGGCTGACCGGCGCTCCAGTACCGGTGCGCCTCGTTGGCCGCCCGGTTGTGCCCGTAGCGCTCGCTGCCGTGCGTCTCGTCGTTCACCGCTGCTGCATCCTTGCCGCGACCGGTCCGCCCCACGTTCCGCGGGACTATTTCACGGCGGGTACGAGACGGCGCCCCGTGACCCGCTCCAGAGCCACCGCCAGGGTCCGGTCGTGCCGCCCGGGCATCCACGACTGCGGCCGGTCGGCCGGCGCGTCGTCCCGCAGTTCGAACGAGCGGCCGACCACGGTGACGCTCCAGCCCAGATGGGTGATCTCGTCGATCCGGTCGGCGTGGAAGGCGACCACGGTGTTGCGGGCGGCCCGCTCGATCAGCGAGCCGTCGCTGAACGGGATCAAAAGCACGTCGTCGGCCACGGCCACGTTCACCGGCAGGATGTCGGGCATCGCCTGATAGGTGAAGACCAGCTGCCCGATCGGGGCGGTGGCCAGCAGCTGCAGGCACTCGGCCCGGTCCAGCACCCGCACGTCGGGTTCCGGTACCCAGTTCGTCACCGGGGTGGGGCCGCCGGTGGCTGCGGGCAGGGCGCTGCCGGGCTGATGGTCGGTGCTGGTCACGAGGCGGTTCGGCCTTCCCGGAGCGTTCTGCGGGTCCGCAGAGGGTGCGGATCTGTCGAGTCTGCGGTCCGGCCGGGCCGGGCGGGCAGGGTCGAAGGTCCTGATCACAGCCACCGGAGAGCCTCCTTCGACGGGGACCGAGGCCAGGGGAGGGGGATCCTGGCCTCGGTGGGGTGAGTTCGGTTTCAGCGGGCGATGCTCTCGGCCTCCTTCCGCTGCGGGATCTCGGGAAGCTGGTCGCCGTGGACCACCAGGACCGGGCAGCCGGCGTACTCGGCGACCTTGGCGCTGACCGAGCCGAGCAGGACTCCGGCGACCCCGCCGTGGCCCCGGCTGCCGACCACGACCATGGTGGCGAAACGGGCCTCCTCGACCAGGATCTTGCTGGCGCTGCCCTGCCGGACCACCTCTTCCACCGGGACCGGAGGACGTCCGTCGAAGGCGGTTGCGATGGTCTCGGTGAGCAGCTGCTGGGCGTCCCGGGTCGGGTCCCAGCCGGTCGGCCAGGCGGCCCAGCCGTAGTTCGTGGGCAGGTCCCAGACGCTGACCGCCCGGACGGTGGCCCCGAGGCCGGTGGCGATCTGAGCGGCCCAGCGCAGGGCCTGTCGCGACGGGACGGAGCCGTCGACTCCGACGACGATGCGGGGGGTGGTGGTCATGGCCGGATCTCCTTTCCCGATAACGGGACTCAGGGCTGGGAAGTTCAGCGCAGCCACTTCTGGTCGCGGACGATCGGCAGCTTCTCCCAGGCCGACGCCAGGCCCCAGGTCCGGCCGGCCGAGACGGCGGCCAGGCCGAGCAGCACCAGGATGTAGATGAGGTGGTAGTCGACGATCGGATTGGAGCTGCCGGTCGGTTCGCCGGCGTTGGTCATCTGCGCCAAAGGCCATTCGGCGAGCCACATCATGGCCATCAGCAGGGCTCCGCTGACCGCGGCGACCCGCATGGCCACTCCGGCGATGACGGCGATGCCGACGCCCAGCAGGGCGGCGATGAACAGGATGTCGAAAATGGTGTGCCCAGCCATGTCGTTGAACAGCGAGGCGAACGGGCCCTGGTCGATCGAGCTGAGGAAGCCCTTGGTCGGGGAACCTCCGTTGACCCAGGCCTTTTCACCGGCGGTGGAGTAGTGCCACCCGAAGATCTTGTCCAGGGCCGCCCAGAGGAAGATGAACCCCGTCGCCACCCGCAGCACGGCGAGAATCCTGGCCGCGAGCGCGCTTCCGGTGATGGTGGGGGCTTCGGCGGCGCTGGAGGTGGTGACGGGGGTGTTCAGGCCGCTTGCCGACGAGGAGCCCTGGCTGACGGGGGCCGCGTGATCGATCGACATGACCATTCCTCTCTGAGGTTCTTTCCGGTTGGTTTGATGACTTCAGTCTGGTTTCCACCAGGCGCTCTGACAGCGGCCGAACAGCACGGCTTCGGGGCGCCGAAGGTCCCGCTTTCCGGGCCGTCCGTCCGGCCTCGGGGGAATATCCATTCGGTGCCTGTCCAGACATCCGAACAGCCCTCTGACCTGGATGTTCGTCTTTTGGGTCAGGGTGATGCATCCTGACGGACAACCTGCGGTCCCTGACTCCCGCAGGCGCCCAGGAACGTCCAGTTCGATGAAGATCGATAGCGGGGATTTCCTTGACTTTCCGCGCCCGGGCCGACCGGGGGAGTCAAGGGGTCAGCGTCGACCCGACCGTGTGTGAGGTGCGCTCATGCTGCACAACTTTGACCTTGTCTCGCTGACCGTCACGCTGCCGGAGCACGGTCTGCTCCCCGGGGCCCTGGGAACGATCGTCGAGGTCTTCACCGAGCCCGAACTCAGCTACGCCATCGAGTTCGGCGGACAGGACGGGATCCGCCCCCCGCACGTCATGCTCGGTGCGGGCCAGGTCCTCAAGCACGCCTGACGTACTTCTCGAAACGCGCGAGGGTGGCAGCGCCCACCGGCCCTGCCACCCTCGTCCGTCGGTCCGTGCCTGATCAGAAGGCCGAGTTCAGCTTCCGCAGTTCGTCGTCGGTCAGCTTCAGGTCGGCCGCCCGGGCCGAGTCGGTCGCGGTCTCCGGCCGGGAGGAACCCGGGATCGGGATCACGACCGGCGCGATCTGGAGCATCCAGGCCAGGGTGACCTGCTGCGGGCTGACCCCGTGCGCGTCCGCCACCTCCTGGAACGGCACATGGTGGCCGCCGAGCCCGCCGGCCTTCTGGATGCCCCCGAGCGGGCTGTAGGGCAGGAAGGCGATGCCCATCTCGTCGCAGAGGTCGAGCTCCGGCCGGGACGACAGGTAGGCCGGGCTGAACTGGTTCTGCACGCTCACCAGCCGCCCGCCCAGCACCTCCTGGGCGAGCTTGATCTGCGCCGGGTTCGCGTTCGAGATCCCCGCCATCTGGATCTTGCCCTCGTCCAGCAGTTCCCCGATCGTCCCCACCGAGTCCTCGTAGGGCACTCCGTGCGGGTCCGGACGGTGGAGTTGGTACAGGCCGATCGAATCCACGCCCAGGCGCTTCAGCGAGCCTTCCACGGCCTCGCGAAGATGCTTCGGGCTGGAGTCGATGGTCCACGATCCGTCGCCCGGGCGCAGGTGCCCGCCCTTGGTGGCGATCAGGACCTCGCCGGTGGTTCCGCCGTAGCTCTTCAGGGCCTCGGCGATCAGCGACTCGTTGTGCCCCACCTCGTCCGCATGGAGGTGGTACGAGTCCGCCGTGTCGAAGAGCGTGACGCCCGCCTCGAGCGAGGCGTGAATGGTCGCGATCGACCGGGCCCGGTCCGGCCGGCCCTCGATCGACATGGGCATGCCCCCGAGCCCGATGGCCGAGACCTGGACATTGCCGATCCTGCGCTGCTGCATGGGGCTCCTTCATCGTGATGCCTTCGTCTGCTTGGCGATCCTCTCTCCGCAGGCCACAAAACGCCCCCCGGAGTGTGTTCCCCGTCTCTTGGAACGTCTTGGAGGGGCGAACGGGACGCTGTCCCCGCCTGGATCCCGTGGCCGCCGGTTCCCTGCCCTCCCGGAGTTTGTGCAGGTCAGAGCCGCTGTCGCCGGTCGGTCGGGAAGTCGCTTTGGAGAACTGAGCCGAATCCCCTAAGCTCATGCATGTCCGCAACGGAGACCAAACAGTCCGTCGTGTGTCTCAAGGCCCCCATCGTTTAGTGGCCTAGGACGCCGCCCTTTCAAGGCGGTAGCACGGGTTCGAATCCCGTTGGGGGTACGGTCTAACGACCATTGCAAGGCCCTGTAGCGCAGTTGGTTAGCGCGCCGCCCTGTCAAGGCGGAGGTCGCGGGTTCAAGTCCCGTCAGGGTCGCCACGCCTGAGTCGGCAAGTAGGACTCAGGTTCCGGCCAGGTAGCTCAGTTGGTACGAGCGTCCGACTGAAAATCGGAAGGTCGACGGTTCGACCCCGTCCCTGGCCACTCTTCTGAACTGCTGCGCCGCTGGTCGGAAAGCTTTTTCGGGATTATCCCGAGAGTGCTTCCCGACCGGCGGCGCCTCTCGTTTGCCGATGTGTACCGATGCGTATCGCACGTGGGTTGCACGCCCGTCTGCCTCCCGGCCCCAGGATCAGGCGACGACGCGTGAGCGCGCCTGGACCCCGCTGGGACGGCCCTGCTGGTCTAGAAGCCCGTTGCTGGGGGAGCCGTCTGGGGAGACTCTCTGGTCCCCGCATAGAGCCATCCCCGCCTCCATGCCTGACGGACCCCGGCCCCGACGATGCCTCCGCCTGCCCGCTCCGGCCGGCCGGATCTGGAAGCTCTGGTCTGGCCCAAACGCCGTGCGCCGGGCTTCCCCGGGTGGACCGGCCGCCAGGCCGCATGCCGCCCGGGGAAGAGCCCGGCGCTGCGGCCCGCGCCAGCGGGCCGCCTTGACTTCTAAAAGGTCAATTCGGCAGCAGTGCTCAAACCAGGCGCGACGTGTACCCAGCGTCAACAAGTTGTTGGAAAGCCTCGCGTACCTCGTTGGGCATCGGCTGTTCGATGGCGAAGCCCTTGTCGGCGTAGACCTCGATCCGCTGGGTGTCGCCCACAAGCATGTTCACCACCCGGTCGGGGTCCCCGATGCTGGCTACGTAGTCGTCCAGGGCCAGGGGGAGAGATGCACACTGAACGGTGACCTCTGGCCAGAGCTTGCGGCATGTCGCGTAGGCGCGACGCTGCTGGTAGGGGCGAGAGATCAGGGTGACCGATCTGGGTTCGACTCCTCTGCCCTTCAGCACATTCCGAGTGAGCGTGATGTTCTCCCCGGTGTTCCGGGCCTCCGGTTCCACGAGGATCGCTTCATCGGGTACACCGAGGCTCAGAGCATGCTCCCGGTAGTGGACCGCCTCGCCCCGGGGGAACCGCTCGATCGTGGTCGGTGCGTTCGCACCCGTGAAGACGAGTAGCGGGAAAGTGCCGGCCAAATAGAGCTGGGCCGCGCAGGTGGCCACGCCGAGATCATGGCTGCCCAAGCCGATGCCCACATCCGTGGGAGTCAGGGTGTGGTGCAAGTCGTGATAGTCCCAAAGAGTCTGCACCGCAGAGCGAATGCTCGACGCTAGCTGAACCGTGGTCTGCGTGGTCATGTCGGCCCCTCGCTCGTCAGTCCGGGATGTTGAACTCGTAGGTCCAGGTGAAGCGGCTAGCGCGGTGCACGCCGAGAGCGGACTCCACAGGCCGCCCGTCCTCCGTGAACGTCGTTCGGTGGAGCACCACCACCGGCTCACCTGGAGGCAACTCCAGCGTGTGTGTCTCCTCCGGTGTCGGCATCCGTGCGAAGAAGCTTTCGCGCATGTGGTGCGGCTCCAGACCCTGCAACGTGAGCACCTGGAAGCCGCCACCACGTCCCGCCGGTCCGGGCTCCGGGTCTACTAGAGGGGTGCCTTCGACATCTTCGGGCCGGTAGTAGCTCGTGAGAGTGTGCGTCGGGCTTCCCGCGTCCTTCACAAGTCGCGCACGGGCATAAACCGGTGCGCCGATGGGGATCTCAAGCGCTCCAGCGGTGGTCTCGTCGGCCTCGGTCATGCTGACGGTCTGGGTCTGGTCAGTCGGTTTCCAATCGCGTCCGCTGGCTTCCCGGTCCGCTGCGAAGGCTACGACTCCGCCGAACTTCCATTTGCTCTTCGCGTAGCGCTCGATTCCCAGGCGCTTCATCGGGGGTCTGGCCCTGACGACCGTCCCTCGCCGACGGACGGGTGTGACCAGACCCTCGGCTGCCAGAAGGCCCACGGCCTGGCGAACGGTCTTGACGTTCACGCCGTATTCGGCGGCCAACTCGTCCTGCTTGGGCAGGGTCGAGTCAGGCGGATACGTGCCGCGCTGAATGTCCGCGCGCAGTTGCTCCGCCAGCTCGCGATGTCCGATCGCCATGCCTCACCTCCTGCATCAAGGCTAGCCGTATCAGACCTCAAGTCACTCCTATGTCAATAGGACCGGTTCTATTGACGCGGATGGGCGGCTCGTGTTCGAATAGAACCACTCCTAATTGAGCCGGTTCGGGGACTCCCGATCAACGAGAGGAACAAGCGCATGGCGCTCATGGGTGGGTACCGGTTCGCGGTGCCGATGGGGGACGCGTTCCCGCATGGTCTGTACGCGATGGGTGTGCAGCAGGCGATGGATTACGACCAGAAAACGGGTCGTCAGTCGCCGTCGAAGGACAAGCAGACTGGGGAGCTGGTCTGGACGGTCACGTGTATCGACCGTGACCCGGATGCTCGGGAGAAGGAAGTCAAGGTCAAGGTGTCGGCTCCTCACGTGCCGATGCTGCCGGAGGAGGTTCTTCCGGGTACGGGGCTTCGGGCTGTGGAGTTTTCCGGCCTGATGGTGACGCCGTACATCCAGGAGGGTCGCGGGAACGGCCGGGCGCGGATGGCGCTGTCGTTCCGGGCTACAGGTGTCCACCCGCAGGGCAAGGCCCCGGGCGGTTCGACTCCCACGACGGGCCGTGCTTCCCGGCAGGCGTCCGGTGAGGGTGACAAGGCGGCCTGACAGCAGTTTCAGGGTCGCCGTAGGTGCCCCCGGGTTCGGCTGCAATCCGGCCCCGGGGGCGTACATCAACGAGTGAATTGGAGTCCATCGCGATGCGTAGTCAGCTTATCCATGGGGGCAGGGCGGGTACCCGTCGTCGCTGTTCCCTCTGCGGGGCGTCGGTCCCGGTCAACACCCTCACCGAGGGCAAGTGCGGGGCCTGCGTGGTTCAGCCTCCGCTTCCGCTGCGGGACAACCAGGGGCGGTTCGTCTCGTTCCCGCTGCTGCCGGACTCGGCTGGCACCCGGGGCGGCCTGGTCATGGCGGGGGGCCTGCTGTGACCTCTCCCGTCGTTTCCCTGGTGATCAACCCGCGTAGCCGTCGCAAGTACAACGCGCTCACCTCGGTGATCGAGCACGTTCGGATCGTGCTGGAGGACGCCCGGCTCACGGTGGCGAAGCTGGAGGGCCAGGCGCCGTCCTCGGGTCGGGCCGCATCGCCGGAGCAGTTGGTAGCGCTGGTCAAGCACGCGGAAGAGTCGCTGGAGGCCCTGCAGGATCGGGTCCGGCGTGGTCAGGCAGAGCTGATGGCTCAGGACTGGAGGTACTGACCGTGATGCGTGCCCTCGAAGACTGCATGGACGACCTGACCAACGCCATGCGCATGCTGCGCCCGGTCACCAAGGGCGCCCCGGAGGCGGTGCGGCTCAAGAGCGCACACGACCGGCTCACCCGGGACGTCGCCGTTCTGGTCCTGGTCCTGGACGACGCCAGCCGCTCCTACTCGGACGACAACCGCCGCTAGCCCGGCGTCCTGATGCCGGCCGATCTGGTCTGGCTGCACGTTCTCTTCACATGACGGGTCCCGGCCCGGTTGCCGCCTGTGTTCGTGCGGTCGGGCCGGGGTCTCGTCCTGCCCACTTTTGATGATTGAGGTTTCCTCATGGGCGTTTTCACGTTCACGTCACCGAAGAAATCGGTGGCCCCCGCATCGAATCAGGAGTCCTCGCGGGAGCTGGGTCTGGAGTGGCGTGCCGCGATCTGGGCCTGCCGTCACCCCGGTATCAGCCTGTCCTCGGCCGCTCTGGGTACGGGCCTGCTGGAGCTCGGACCGGTCACGATGGCTGAGGTCGCCGGTGGTGCTGCCCTCGGTCTGGGGGCCTGGTATCGGGGTCACCCGAACTCCTACGACCGGATGGCGGCCCCGCGGCTTCGTGCCTCGTGGCGTCGCTGGACCTCCTACGCCGGACGCCGCTGGGCCGATGCGTGCATGGCCGTCGACCTGGCGCCGGTCAAGCGCCGCACCGGGATCACCCAGATTCCCCGCGTCCTGCGGGTCCTTTCGTTCTCGCCGAGCATCGACACGGTCATCATCCGGATGGCACCCGGGCAGTCGGTCAAGGCCTGGGAGGAGAAAGCAGAAGCCCTCGCCGACGCCCTGGGCGCGGTCCGGATCGCGGTCGAGCGAACCAAGCCCTGCACGGTCGGCCTGGTCATCGAACGCTCCGAGCCGTTCACCGAGATCCTCGACGCACCTGCCATGCCGGCCGATTCGAGCATGGTCGACCTGGGCGCGGTCTACCTGGGCGAGGACGAGTACGGCGCTGACTGGTGTGAGTCCCTGGCCGGTCAGCACTGGCTCGTTGCCGGGGCCACGGGTGCGGGTAAGGCGTCGATGATCTGGGCTCCGCTGCGCTCGATCGCCTCCCTGATCCGGGACGGCCTGGTGCGGGTGTGGATGGTCGACCCCAAGCGCATGGAACTTGCCCGGGGTAAGGACATGGCCTACCGGTACGCATCCGAGCCGGACCAGATCATGGAACTGATCGGCGAATTCGTCGAGGACTGCCAGGAAGCGCAGCGCCGTCACGCCGCCGACGGTGTCGCCAAGTTCAGTCTCTCCCGCGAAACGCCCTTCAATCTGCTGGTCCTGGACGAGATGGCGGCGCTGCTGTCGTTCGGCCGTAACAGCCGCGACATTCGCAAGATGCTGGAGGAGATCGGGACCCAGGGGCGCGCGACCGGGCATTGCATGCTGGCTGAAGTCCAGGAGCCGTCCAAGGACGTCGTGCCGGTCCGGGACCTGTTCACCGTCCGGGTCTGCCTGCGCGTCACCTCGGCCGCTCACGTCGACATGACTCTCGGCGACGATGCCCGCCTGCGCGGCGCTGCGGCTGACGAGATCCCCAACGACCCCTCCACCGCCGGTATCGGCTTCAAGATCCGGGCCTCCCGCGTTCCGGCCCGCGTCCGCGTCGCCTACGTCGATGACGCCGAAATCGCTGAACTGGTGCGGTTCGTCACCTCCGGTGTGGGTTTTCGCGCCACCTTCAACGACACCTCGGACGATTCCCCGATCGACACAGACGACAACGACGAGAACGGGCCTGCGGGCTCGCTCAGGGCGGTGGGCTGACTCATGGCACAGCTACACATCACGACCGACGCCGCGTGGCTGACGCGCATCATCAAGACCGTCCTGACCTGGATGCTGATCTTCCCCCTGGCCGCGTTCATCCTCGGCGGCGTCTGGTGCCTGATCGCGGTCGCGCTCTTCCAGACCACCATCATCGCCCTGATCTGGTGGGCGGTCCGCCGGTGAGCCGGGGCCGGTCCATTTGCCCGGTCTGCCGCAACACCATGTACGACCGGCAGACGCACCGCGACTTGTACTGCTATGGAGGACGTTTTGCCGCCTCCCGGCCCGTGCAGCGGCCCTCCCTGGATCTGCTCGACACCTCGGGATGCTCCCGGTCCGGAGACTGCGTGGCCTGCGGTTCCGGCGACAGCTACTCGATCACCTCGCCGGTGCCGAGTCTGGCCCTGGTCGCCTGCCTGCGGACCTGCACCTCATGCGGCGCCGACGCGGTCGACCAGCTCGATGCCGGCCGAATCGACGATGCGGTCGCCGACCACTGCGACCACCTTGGCGTCACCCGCCCCCGGATGCGTGGGGCTTATCTGTCCACCCTCCAGCTCCGGAAAGGCGCGTGAGACCGTGCGGACTAACCGGCCGATCAACGTGGACGACACCAGCAACTGCCCCCGCCGTGAGAACTGCGAGACCTGCGGCGGCACCCACGACGTCGCCACCGTCACCACCGGGTCGATGCTCGGGATTGGCTGTCTCGCCATCTGCATTGACTGCGAAAGCAGCCGCGATGTGGCCATGTTCGCTGTGGGACGGGAAGCCGAACGGGTCCTGGAGCACTGCGAACACCTCGGTATCGACTTGGACCAGATGGCCGATGCCTTGCGTGCGGAACGCAACCGGTGAGCCGCCACGCCGACCGCCCGGCCCAGCCCTGGCTCCTGCTGGGATCGGCCGGCCTGTTCGCCGCTGACTGCCTCGTGCCCGGGTGCCTGTGGTCCTGCACCACCTCCAACCCCGAAGCCGCCGACACGCAAGCCTTTACGCACGCCCGCCATGAACACCTGGAGGTGCTCTAACCATGACGGCCCTCGACGACGCTCCTACGGCCCTGGTGCCGGCCGAATCCGAGCCGCCCCGCCCGGGATCCCGGCTCCAGCGTGCCCGCATGCCCCTGGCCAAGGACGTCGTCGAGGCCGTCGCCATCTCCCACGGCGTCTGCATCCGCCCGATCTCCATGAAAACGGTCAACGACCGCACCGGTGAAGTCACCTTCCTCGACGTCCCGTGCGGGGCCACCCTGGCCTCCAAATGCCCTTCCTGCGCCGAACGAGCCCGGCGCCTGCGCATGCACCAATGCCGGGAGGGATGGCACCTGGCGGTTGACCCCGACCTCACCCCCGACACCCCGAACGACAAGCAACGTGAGCTGGCCACTGCCCGCGCCGACATGACCGCCGCCCGCGACGAACTCTCCTCGGCTGGTGACGACCTGACCGCCCAGGCCGTCACCGAATCCCTGAACGCCAACGACCGGGAACTCGCCCATGCCGGCGTCCGGGGCGACATCGACCCACCCGCCAAGGAACGCCGCGTCCGATCCACCCGCCGACGCTCCGACGTCCCGGACCTGCCCAAGCGACCCATGACGAAAACCACGGTCGGACGTGCCTTCACCGGCCGGGATGGTCAGGTGTTCCGGCCCTCCATGTTCGTGACCCTCACCCTGCCCTCGTACGGGCGCGTCAAGCCTGGCGGTGTCCCGGCCGACCCTGGCTCGTACGACTACCGGCGCGCTGCCCGCGATGCGATCGCGTTCTCCCGGCTGATTGACCGGTTCCTGCAGAACCTTCGCCGGGTGGCCGGATACGACGTGCAGTACTTCGCCGCTGTCGAGCCGCAGAAGCGTCTGGCCGCTCACGCCCACTTCGCCATTCGCGGCACCATCCCCCGGGCCGTGATCCGGCAGGTCGTTGCGGCCACCTACCACCAGGTGTGGTGGCCCCAGATCGGCGAAGCCATCTACGACGACACCCACCGGCCCGTGTGGCGGGGCAGCACCGAGGAAGGCACCTTCGTTGACCCCGCCACCGGACAACCCCTGATCGCCTGGGATGACGCCCTGGACGCCATCGACACCGCCACCGAACTGGGCTGCGACGTCGAACCCTTCCACGTCGCCCGCCTCGGCGCTCAGGTCGACGTCCAGGGCCTTCTGTCCGGCACCCCTGAGGCTGACCGCCGCGTTCGCTACCTGGCGAAGTACCTCACCAAGTCGATGACCGACGCACACGCGCCCGAGGACGGCGCTCAGGCCGCGCACCTCGACCGCCTCACTGCTGCGCTGGCTGTCGAACCCTGCTCCCCGACCTGTCCGAACTGGCTGCGCTACGGCATCGCACCCAAGAACGCCCACCACGGACAGCGCCCCGGTTCCTGCCGCTCCAAGGCCCACCGCCGCGAACACCTCGGCTACGCCGGACGCCGAATCCTGGTCTCCCGCAAATGGTCCGGCAAGACCCTCGCCGACCACAAGCAAGACCGCCGCGCCTGGGTCATGACTACCCTCGGCATCGACGACACCCCCACCGAGGAGCCCACCGGGCAGAGTGCCGGCCAAAATCCGGGCACCCCGGCTGCCACAAAACGCGACCACATCTCCTGGCGCGTGGCAGGCCGCGACGACCCCATCCGGCCACGAACACACCGTCTCCTGGTCGCCGTCGCCGAACGCCGCAAATGGCGCGCCGCCCTCGACGCTGCCACAAACGGCCAACCCCCACCGCCACAAAATCTTCCGGCAACTGACACCGACAGAGAGGGAACGGCGGCATGAGCGTAGAAAGGCTCTACAGCCTGGAGGAGGCCGGGGAACTGTTTGGTACCGGGGTCCGGTTCCCCCGTCGCCTGGTGGCTGAGCGGCGCATTCGCTTCGTCCATGTTGGCAAATTCGTTCGCATCCCGGAATCTGCTCTCGTGGAGTTTATTTCGGATGGAACTGTCGAACCACGGCCGTCCCGTTCTCGTCGCGGGAGGCTTTCCTGATGGCAAATCGTCGCCGTTTTGGAAACGTCCGCAAGCTGCCCTCGGGGCGTTACCAGGCTTCGTACATCGGCCCTGACGGTGTTCGGCAACCTGCACCGGACACGTTCAAGACGAAAACCGATGCCTCGGTGTGGCTTACGACTGTCGAAGCCGACCTAATGCGCGGTGTCCTCGCTGACCCTGAGGCCAGTCAGATGCCATTGAGGGAATGGCTGAACCTCGTCCTGGAGCAGAGCCCGACGATTGGCGAACGCTGGCGCGAGACCTGTCAACGAAACATGCGACTCCACATGGTGTCTCTGCTCGATCTGCCGCTGCGCTCAGTGAGCACCACAAAAGTTCGGCAGTGGCATGCGGAGGCGCTTAAGGGCGACGGCGGACGCACCTCGATTGCACAGTCCTACCGTTTCCTTCGGATGGCGCTCAACATTGCCGTGGCTGACGGCATCCTGATCAGCAACCCCTGTCGGATCAAGGGGGCAGGCGTGATCGAAGCTGCGGAACGCCCCACCGCGTCTGTAGTTGATCTAGTGTCGCTTGTCGATGCGATCAGCCCGGCGAAGTACCGCGCCGCCATCCTCATCGGTGGTTGGATCGGGCTTCGCCGGGGTGAGATCGTCGCCCTCAAGCGCACCGATATCGACCTGATCGGTCTCACAGTCGATGTGAGCCGCACCCGGCTGGAGCTGCTGGCGTCCCCCGTCCGCAAGGACAAGAAGCCCAAGACAAAGGCCGGGCGTCGGACCCTGTCTATCCCGCCCCACGTCGCGCCGTTCCTGAGGGCACATCTCGATGAGCATGCCGGGGCGGAATACGTGTTCATCGGTACCGACGGTGCGCCACTTCGGGGCAACACGCTCTATCAGGCCTTCGTGCGTGCCAGGAAGCGGGTCGGTCTCGACCACCTCATGTTCCATGACCTGCGCCACACCGGGTCGACCCTAGCGGCCGCTGCCGGGGCAACCACGGCGGACCTCATGAAGCGCCTCGGCCACTCGACGGAGGTCCAGGCGCGGCGGTATCTTCATGCGGTAGACGGTCGGGATCGAGAGATCGCCCAGGCGCTTTCTCGGCTCGCTGAGTCTGGCGACGCGGCGAAGCTTCCTCGGATCATCCGGTGACCCGGGTTGCACGCCGGTAGCACGATCGGCAGACTCCGCGCCTCTGACCTGCTGAAACGGCAAGCAGGGAGCCCGCCTGAAAATCGGAAGGTCGACGGTTCGACCCCGTCCCTGGCCACCAGTTCTACTCAACTGCAATGCAGGCCAGCCGCTCTCTTCTTCGAGTCCGTGACGGGAGCACGCTGACCTGCATTTTCTTTTTGCTCACCTCAGGTTCCGGCGCTTCGGGCATGCCGGACCGGCCATAAGGCCGATCGAGCTATCGGCCGGCCATGGCTTGATACGCGAGGTGCGACCCCCTGCGGCATCTCCGCTACGGGCCGCCGAGCGGCCCACCAACCACTTGTCCGCTTGCGCGGAGAGTGGCCACCCGATGAAGGGCGTAGCAGTGCCTATCTCCGGGGATCGCTCCCGGAAGATCTCGATGGGCCGTCGCTGCGGCTGGTCGGCTGCCTCAGGTACGTATGCTCAGGGTCGTGCCCAGGATGGGGATGTGGAAACCACCGAAGCGCCATGTCTTGGTCGCCACCGGTTGCGTCCTGCTGCTGACAGTGAGCTTCCTCGCGCTTCCCATTGGGCGGGATTGGTGGATCACCCGGACCTCCTCAACGACGCCACGATGCAGTCCCAAGGCGGCTGACGCGCTCGCGCGCGATCCGATCTTCATCTCACCACCCGTCATCACCAAGGTCTCGACAGCAGCGTCTGGCACGTGTCGCGATGAGACTGGCTCAGATGTGTTCAAGGCGGATGCGCGCTACGTGTTCACCCAGGACGCCGACCAGGTGGTGAAGGCGTACGAAACGGCTGCCGTCGAGGGTGGTTGGGTGCTCGGGGCGCAGGGGGACGGGTCTGACGGACTGTGCGCCACACGGATGGTCGGCGGCCATCGTCAGCACCTGGGAGTTGTCCTTTCGAACACTTCGCTGCCGCCGGAGCACTTCTTCTGGGTCATCCTCAATGCCGACGATTCGTCGCACCTGGCTAATTGCTGAAGGCCGGCCCGACTTCTCGTTTAGTCGCCAGGGCCGGCCAGGCTGCCGACCAGATGGGTGATCAGGAGGGCGGCCCGGTCCGGATCGTCGGCCAGGTGCCCGAGCTGGTCGTAGGTGGGGAACGAGGTCACGGCCAGTGCGGCGGCCAGGGCGTCGTCGGCCGCGAACGACCGTGGGCCCGGTCCGGCCAGGCGCTCCAGTAGCTGGCGGAGCTGTTCGCGTCGCCAGCCCTCGCGCTGCGCCAGCGCTGCCCCCACGACCTGATCGATGCCGGCCAGGCCGTGCAGGGGACGCAGGATGGCCCGCTGGGCGTGCCAGAAGCGGCAGGTGCGCAGCACGATCGCGGCGCTGGCGTCGGGCGGGGGCAGGTGCTCGGTGTCGTTGAGCAGCTGATCCATCCGGGCCTGCTGGGTCAGGTCGGTGAGCACGGCTTCGAGCAGGCCGGCCTTGGACTTGACCTGGTTGTAGACCGTGACCCGGGTGACCTGGGCCCGGTTGGCGACCGCCTCGACGGTGAAGTCTGCCCAGGGGAGCTCGGCCAGCAGGTCCCGGGCCGCGGCGATGATCGCGCGCTGAGTCGCTTCCTTCGCAGCGGCGCGCTTGCCTTCGGTGCGCAACCCGGATCCTTCGCTTTACGGTGTGTATAGTCATTCACTATACCCGATGTAAAGTGAGGTGGCTCGATGGCGAGCGGTAGATTGATCGAGTTCGGTGGTCTTCCGGGCACGGGTAAGTCCACTCTGGCCGGGTGGCTGGCGGGCGAAACCGGTGCGGTGTGGTTGCGCATCGACGAGATTGAGAACGCGATGCGTCGCCACGGGCTGACCGCGGATCAGACCGGGGTGGCTGCCTACGGGGTTGCTCACGACGTGGCGGCCAGCCATCTTCGGCGTGGTCTGACGGTGATCGCCGACGCGGTGAGCCCGGTGGCGGAGGCCCGTCAGGGCTGGCGTGACCTGGCCGTTTCGGTGGATTGCGCCCACGTGATCATCGAAACGGTATGCCCCGACCGGGCCGAGCACCGGCGGCGGATCGAAAGCCGCGGCAGTGACCTGCCCGGATGGGTTTATCCCTCGTGGGATCAGGTGGAGCAGGCTGCCGCCACCTACCGAACGCGTGCTGACGAGCGTCTCCAATTAGACACAAGCCGCCCCCTGCAGGACTCCCACCGGGCCATCCAGGCGTATCTGGCTGCGGCAGAGGCTTTTAGCTGATCGGTGGGGCGACCACTACTTCGGTGATCCGGTCGTGCTCGATCGGGGCCGGTCCACCGACGATCAATGTGGCCCGTTTCCAAGGCTCTTCGCGTAGGAGAAACGGGAGCTCCTCCTGCAGCCAATTGGCTACGTGTTGCCGCTGCTGCGCGGAGTCTCCGTCCCGCCCCACCAAAAGCCGCTCCTGCTCATCGAGATCGCCCTGGATCCACACCGAGGCGTCCAGCCAGGGGGCGAGCTCCTGCCGGATGATCCCGGTGCCTTCGACCCAGATGACGTCCTGTCCGTCCGGGACGGTGATCGATCCGGGACGGCCGTGGGCGGCCCAGGCGGTGGGGCGGAAGTTCACGGCTTCGCCGCGGTGGAGAGGATTGAGGACGCTGGTGGCGAGGATCGATCCCCAGTCGAAGTAGGCCTGGTTCCAGGCTATGTCATCGGTGTGCACGATGGCCGAGTTCGGTACCACCTGACCGAGGCGCTCGGCGAGCGTCGTCTTGCCGGAACCTCCGCGACCGTCGATCGCAATCACCCGAGGTCGCCCAGTGATGCCGGGAGATGCGTCCATCAGTTTCCGCACCATGTCGCTCAGCGGAACAACTTGCCAGTCAACGGCTTCGGGCTCGCCTGGATGTAGTCGCATGCGTACTCCCGGATATGGTGGTGGCATGGATCTTCATGAACCCCCGCCGGTTGCTCTGCCCGACGATCTCCCTGTCATCGAGCGTAGCGCGGTGCGTCTGGTTGTCCTGGATTCGGCGGAGAACGTCCTGCTCCTGCACACCCAGGATCAGGACAACCCCGATCTCGGGACGTGGTGGGAGCTGCCCGGCGGCGGGATCGATCCGGGGGAGACATACCTGGACGCGGCGGTTCGGGAGTTGCGCGAAGAGACCGGGATCGTGGTCGAGCCCTCCCGGATAGGACCGCCCACCTGGAAGCGACGGGCGTCCTTTCGGCATCGTCAGAAACGGCATCTCCAGTACGAGGTGATCGTCGCGGTGCGCCTGAACGGTCCCGGGCCGGACGTGGACGAAACCGAGCGGATGGACTACGAACTCGAGGACTATTTCGGATTCCGCTGGTGGCCGCGGGCGGAGGTGGAAGGCAGCTCCGAACGGTTCTATCCCGGGCAGCTCCCCACGTTGATCGGCCCTCTGTTGCGTGGCGAAGAGGTCGACGAGCCTTTCGAGCTCTGGTCCTAGGACAAGCCCGCAACTGCCCGGTCGAGCCACTCACTTAGGAGCCGCTTTTCCCCTTCGCTGAGCATGTCCAGTTGCGGGGCCAGAGCGCGGAAGGCAACGGTCGTGGCCAGCGGCCCGCTCTCGGAAGGCTCGGGAGCGTCCGTGAGAATCTGCCGGAGCGCTGCTTCGTACATGCTTTCCGCCAGCCCGGCGTCCCGCTGGTCCGGCGGCGTCGCCAGCGTTGCCTGGATGGTGCCGATCCCAGCGGCCTGAATGATGTTCGCAGCCCGTTCTTCGCTGACCCGAAGTCGCCCGGTCAGCGCCAACCGGTGCACCCGCGACTCCAGCACGAGCCGACCCGACCGGGCCGCCGGTGACTGGGCTACCCGGTCCGGCGCGCTGAGCAGTCGGAACAGCGCCGGGTTGGCCAGGCCGAAGTCGATCTGGGTTTGAAAGCCGGCCCGGAGATCCTCGAGCGGATCGACATCTGCCGCGGACACCTCGGCGACGTGCGCGGCCTTCTCGGACACGAAAATGGCCATGACCTGCTCGGCCACCGCCTCGAGCAGGCCGTCCTTGTCCCCGAACAGCCGGTAGATCGCCGGGGCCTGCACCCCGGCCGCCTCCGCGACCCCGCGCGTCGTGACCGCGGCGGGCCCCTGTTCCTGCAGAAGGCGGGCGGCGACAGCGATGATCCGGGCCCGCTGGTCGGTGCGCCGACTGGGTGACTCACTCACGTACCAACGATAACGCAGGCTTGCTATCGCCGTGATTCCAACGTTACTGTTATGACGCTTCCATTGATACCAGTGAAGGGCTGATCATGATCGTCATCACCGGAGCGACCGGCGCCCTCAACGGTGCGACCACCGACCACCTGCTGAAAAGCGTTCCTCCTCAGGAGATCGCCGTGGTGGCTCGCGACGTGACCAAGGCCCAGCGCTTCGCCGAGCGCGGGATCGAGGTCCGCCACGGCGACTTCGCCGAACCCTCCTCCCTTCCAGCCGCTTTCGCCGGCGCCGACCAGCTGCTCCTGGTCTCCTCCAGCGACCCGGCTGCCGACGCCGTGGCCCTGCACACGGCTGCCATCAATGCAGCCGTATCGGTCGGTGTCGGGCGCATCCTCTACACCAGCCACCAAGGCGCGACCCCGAACACCCCGTTCGGTCCCGGCCGCGACCACTACGCCACCGAGCAGCTCCTCGCCGAGTCCGGCCTGCCCTGGACGTCCCTGCGCAACGGCTTCTACGCCCACAGCCTGACCTGGCTCCTGGGTCCCTGGCGGGAGACCGGACGCATCACCGTCCCGGCCGACGGGCCGGTCTCCTGGACGGCTCGTGAGGACGCAGCCGAAGCCGCCGCCGTCATCATTGCCTCCAACGGCGCTTACGACGGTCCGATCACGATCACCGCCAACGCCGCCCCAACCTTTGCCGAGATTGCTTCTGATCTGGCAACTTACGATCTGGTCGACACCGATGAATGGGTTGCCGGGCGAATCGCCCAGGGCCAGCCGGAATTCATGGCCCGCTTCCTGCTCGGCATGTACCAGGCCGCAGAACAGGGCTTCTTCGCCGGCACCGACCCCCTGCTGGGAAAGCTGCTCGGCCGGGAACCGAAGACTGTGCGAGAGGTCCTCTCCCAGAGCTGATTACTGCCGAGCCGGTCTTCAGGCGCTGTCCAGATCAGCGGCCGGATCATCGGTGCCGTAGAGCAGGCGCCAGTACTTCCACAGGTGAGCGCGGAACTCCTCGTCGGTCTCGAAGTCCCACCCGGTCGACTCCTCATACTGGTCCAGGGTGAGCTGCCCGAGGACGCTCTTGGCAAACCCCCGCCGGAACTGGACCCTGCCTTCGGTGTACGGCGGAATGCTGAGGTTGGTCACCAGATCCTCCTCCCACCCAGGACCGAGGGCATTCACGTTCATGAAGGTGGTCGAGTAGTAGAGGAATCTCTGGACATCTGGGTCGCGCAAGGTTCATTCACCTGCCTGTTTCGGATCGGGATACATGGTGTACAGCCTCTCGCTTCCGTCTGGGCCGAACTTGTAAATGGCGACTACGAAGCCGTCCCTGAGATCGGCCGGGCTCGGCGGGAGGCTCCCCGGAGGATCTCCGGTCGGATGGTTGACCGATCCGTGCCTGCGCACACCTTGGACATGTCGAAGGTACTCAGGGCCGAAGAGTTCCTTCAGCGGCACTCGAACCTGCCACCGTTGCTGAAGGTTGTTACGTGCGGCCGAGATTGCTTCTCCATAAGCACTGCTCGATCTTATGGACCGGTCAGCGTGAACATAGGCGGCATCCGTGGTGATCCTCGAAGCCACCCGAGCGCACTTGTGATCCTGCCCAGGAAGAACGCCGTCCTCGGTGGTTCCGGTCATTGGATCTATCCGGTACAGAGCCCGATCGGTCAGCTGCTGATCCGTCACACGCGCCCCATGCCGCTGGGGGCCGTGTCCTTGCCGCCGCAAATCCTGGATCCGCGTGGTCACCTCGACCAGCCCCAGACCACCACCGGACGCACCGGCTTCCGAGCCGAACCGCTCCGCCCGCCGGCCCTCGTCCTCAGTTCTCTCGCGACACTGCTCGACACCCTGCACAAGCTCGTTGATCTCACGCCCCAGAGCGTGCAGCGAGGTCTCGAGATCGGCGATGACGGCCGCAACGGCTTGTTGGAGGGCGGCCTCCACCAAGGAAACACTGGCGTGCAGAGCAGTACGAGCATGTGCGAGCTCGTGGGCGGCGGCGGTGAATCGCTCGGCCACCTCTGAACTACTCAGGAGTTCGGAAATCTCGCGCAGGAGAGCAGCGGCCGAGGTGATCGGTGGCTCAGCCGCGGCAAGGTGTTCGCGCGCCTCGGCCAAGTGCTCGGCAACGGAGCCGATCGCCCGGACCAAACCGTGCCAGCCGTGCGCAGCGACCGTTGCCCGCGTTCGATCGGCCAGATCCAGCGCTCGATCGGTGGAGGACAGCGCCTCATCGAGCCTGCCCGTCACCTCGGCCAGGTCTGCGGTGTCGGTCTTGTCCTCTTCGTCGACGATGACCGGGAGAATAATCGAGCGGTGCCGCCGGATCCAGGTCAGAGGCCGTTCAGGGGCGCTGGGCACTCCCGGTCCAGGGCACCATCATCGCCTCGAGCAACTCCGCCAGCCGCTCCTGGCGCTCTGGTTCCAAGTGGTCCGTCGAAGGGGCCAGGGCCGCCCGGATCTCCTGGTAGACCCGCTCCGTCAACTGCAGCCCGGCCGCGGTGGGGTAGACGTCGAACACCCTGCGGTCCTGCGTGCTCTTCTCCCGTGCCAGCAGCCCGCGCTTCTCGGCCCGGTCGACCAGGCCGGAGAGGGTGGACTTGTCCAGGCCCAGGAAGGCGGCGAGGTCGCTCATCCGGACCCGGCGGTCCCGGACGATGCCCAGGACGCGCATCTGGGTGAGGGAGAGGTCGTTCTCGGCGCCGATCCGGGTCAGCACGGCGGTGACCTCGAAGGTGCTGCGTACCAGGGCGTCCACCAGTGCGTCCGACGTCATGCGGGAAGCCTAACCCGGGATGGTTGGTGACCCAAACCATCCTCACAATGCCGGGTCGGGGCCGGGCCGCGATGATCGCCTCATGCGCTTCGAGCGGGTCGTCCTGATTTACAACCCCAACAGCACCGGCGACGCCGAGGGGAAAGCGCGGGGTCTGCAGCAGGCGCTCGGTGAGGCTCATCCCGGCCTGCCGGTCGAGCTGAAGCCGACCGAGTACGCCGGTCATGCCCGTCTGCTGGCCCGGGAGGCGGCGACCGAGGGGACGCCGCTGGTGGTCTCGGTCAGTGGGGACGGCGGGTACAACGAGGTCGTCAACGGGATCATGGACGCGTTGAACCCGGACGCGGTGGCAGTGGTCGAGGCCGCCGGTAACGCCAACGACCACCACCGGGTGACCGCACCACGGCCATTGCCGGAGGCGGTCGCGGCCGAGGAGGTAGGGCAGATCGACCTGTTGCGGCTGACGATTCAGGGGCCGGACGAGAACCTGGTCCGGTACGCGCATTCGTACATCGGCGTCGGGTTGACCCCGGTGGTCGCGGTCGAGCTGGAGAAGGGCGGTAAGGGGTCGATGCGGGAGATCTTCACCGTGATCCGGTCTTTCGGCCAGTTCCGGCCGCTGCGCATCGAACTTGAGGACGGCGCGCGCATCCCGATCGACAGCCTGGTCCTCTCGAACATCCCGCAGATGGCCAAGGTGCTCAAGCTGAGCGACAACGGCGATCCGGAGGACGGCCGGTTCGAGGTGACCCTGACCCCGCACGAACCACGCCTGCGCGCCTTCACCCGGGCCGTTCATGCCGCCACCACCGGGCTCGGGCCTCAGCCGTCGGTCACCGAGTACCGGTTCACCGCCCTGAAGGCCGCTCCGGTGCAGATCGACGGTGAGGTGCTCGAGGTCCGGGCGGGCGACCGCGTGGTGGTTGAGATCGCTCCGAAGGCGCTGGCCACCCTGCGCTGAGTCCCACCGGAGGTTGTTCCGGCGCCGGAACCCGAAAAGAGTGGAGGAAACTTCACTGCGCTCGGCCGGGTCGGTGCCTCAGGCTCGAAGACATGTCCAGCTTCGATGCCGCAGAATGAGCGCGCCATGACACCCGCCCGATCACGCCCCGAGTCCCGCCTTGCCCTGGTGGGCTGGTCGGCCGTGCTGTTGCTGGCCTCGGTGGGCTCGTTCGCCCTGGTGACGCTGTGGCTGGTGGCCGTGGCGCTGATTCCCCTCGGCATCGGCATCCCGCTGACCCTGGTGCTGACCCCGGTCGTGCGCTGGGTCGCCGACCAGCGTCGCGTCTGGGCCGGGGACCGCCTGGGCGAGCCCGTCGATCGTCCCTACCGGCCGACTCCGCCGGGCCATCAGTTCCGGCGCCTGCGAGCCGAACTCGGCGATCCCGCCACCTGGCGGGACGCGACCTGGCTGACCGTCGACGCGGTGATCGGCTGGTTCACCGCCGGTCTGTCGTTCGTGCTGGTCGGCATCGGGTTCACCTATCTGATCTACCCGCTGCTGGTCGCCCTCACCCCCGACGAGGTGTTCCGCACCCCGTTCGGTCCGGGCTGGTACCTGGACAGCGTGGCCGAGTCGTTCGCCCTGGTGCCGTTCGGCGCGGCGATCATGCTGGCCGGCTATCTGCTGGCCCGCCCGACCGCGGCGCTGAACGCGCACCTGATCCGCTCGCTGCTCGGCCCAACCGAGCCGGCCCGGCTGCGCGCGAGGGTGGATGCGCTGGCCACGAGCCGGGCCGAGACCGTTGATGCCCAGGCGGGTGAATTACGGCGGATCGAGCGGGATCTGCACGACGGTGCTCAGGCGCGGCTGGCGTCCTTGGGGATGAGCCTGGGCCTGGCCGAGCGTCTGATGGAGGCGGATCCGCAGGCGGCGCGGCAGTTGCTGGCCGAGGCCCGGGAGTCGACCAACAGCGCGCTGGCGGAGCTGCGGGAGCTGGTGCGCGGGATTCACCCGCCGGTGCTGGCCGATCGCGGTCTGGACGGCGCGATCCGGGCATTGGCGCTGGTCAACCCCACGCCGACGACCGTCGACCTGCAGTTGCCGGGAAGGTTGCCGGCGCCGGTCGAGTCGGCCGCCTACTTCGCGGTGGCCGAGTGCCTGGCCAATGCGATCAAACACGCTGAGGCGCAGAACATTGCGATCACGGTGGTTTATGCGGAGTCCGATCAGGTGTTGAACATCCGGATGAGGGACGACGGACGCGGCGGCGCGTCTCTTGAGGGCGGCACCGGGTTGCGCGGAATCGCCCGACGGCTGGCTGCTTTCGACGGAACACTGCAGATCGACAGCCCGCCCGGCGGGCCCACCGAGATAGGGATGAGCCTGCCGTGCGCATTGTGATCGCCGAGGATCAGGTCCTGCTGCGGACCGGCCTGATCCGGATCCTTGAGGCGTACGGCTTCGAGGTGGTGGCCTCGGTCGACAACGGCCCCGACCTGACTCGCGCCCTGGTCGAACACCGGCCCGATGTGGGGATTGTGGACGTCCGACTGCCCCCGGGGCAGTCCGATGAGGGATTGCGGGCCGCGATCGAGGCCCGCGCCCAGGTTCCGGGGCTGCCGATCCTGGTGCTGTCGCAGTACGTCGAGCAGCTCTACGCCCGGGAACTGATGTCCGATCGCTCCGGCGCCGTGGGATATCTTCTCAAAGAGCGGGTTTCGGACGTCGACCGGTTTGTGGACGCGGTCCGCCAGGTGGCCGCGGGCGGAACCGTGATGGACCCGGAGGTCGTGGCCGCACTGCTGAATCACCGCGCCGGGCACGAGCCGCTGCGTTCGCTGACCCCGCGCGAGCGGGAAGTGCTGGAGCTGATGGCCGAAGGCCGCTCGAACTCGGCGATCGCCGCGCGGATGTTCGTCACCGAAGGGGCGGTGAGCAAGCACAGCAACAACATCTTCGCCAAGCTCGGGCTGGAGCAGTCGGAGGAGGACAACCGGCGGGTGCTGGCCGTGCTCGCCTACCTCCAGGACTGAGGAGCCCTGCGCTCAGGCCACGTCCTGCTTCGCTTCGTCCAGGGTGTGCACCGCGAGGTGGTTGAGCGAGGTCAGCACGGTCTGCCCGCGCGGCGTGAGGAAGTACTGGACCGAGACCGGGGTGGTCGGAGTGACCACCCGCTCGACCAGGTGGTGCTGCTCCAGCTCCCGCAGCCGGGCCGAGAGCAGGCGCGCGGAGATACCCTCGACCAGGGCCTCCATCTGGCTGAAGCGGGTGGCGCCGCGGCCCAGGGCGAGCAGCACCCCGCCGGTCCAGCGCTTGGTCGCGATCTCCACGATCGAGGTGGCCTCGCGGCAGGCCTCGTCGCTGATCGGCTCGCCGGAGGGCAGGGTATGGCGCTTGGTCACTTATCAAGAGTAAGCGACTAACCCTCGCGTTGTCAGCCCGCGTCCCCCGGCGGGAGGCTGGTCGCATGCCTGATTACGGTCATCCGCTGCGGTTCGGATCCTTCATCACGCCGACCAGCGCCCCGGCGTCCCGGCCCGGCGACCTGGCCCTGCTCAGCGAGGAGCTGGGCCTGGACCTGGTGACCTTCCAGGACCACCCCTACCAGGCCACCTTCCTGGACACCTGGACCCTGCTGACCTGGGTCGCGTCCCGCACCGAGCGCATCCATCTGGCCGGCAACGTGCTCAGCCTGCCGCTCCGGCAGCCGGCCGTGCTGGCCCGCGCGGCCGCCAGCCTGGATCTTCTGAGCAACGGACGCCTGAGCCTGGGTCTGGGCAGCGGGGCCTTCTGGGACGGCATCGCGGCGATGGGCGGACGTCGGCTCTCGCCGGGTCAGGCGGTTGCGGCGCTCTCCGAGGGGATCGACGTGATCCGCGGGGTCCTGGACGTCTCGCAGACCCGCCCGCTGCGGATCGACGGGGAGTACTACCAGGTCAACGGGGTCAAGCGGGGCCCGGCGCCGACCCACACCATCCCGATCTGGATCGGCGCCTACAAGCCGAAGATGCTGCGGCTGACCGCCCAGAAGGGTGACGGCTGGCTCCCCTCGATCTCGTACCTGCAGCCGGGAGATCTGGCCCGCGGCAACACGATCATCGACGAGGCGGCCCGGGAGGCCGGTCGTGACCCGGCCGAAATCGTCCGTCTGCTGAACGTTTCGCCCAACGAGAACGCCGAGGACCTGGTTCGCCTGGCCCTGGACGAGGGAATCAGCACGTTCATCATGCCCGGAGACGATCCGCGCGTGCTGCGGCGCTTCGCCCAGGAGATCGCCCCGGCGGTACGCGAACAGGTCGAGGCGGATCGCTCCCGGCGCGGTGTGGTCTCCCGCACCCGGATCCGCACGGCAGCCCAATTGGCCCGACGGGTGCCGAATATCGACTACGACAACCTCCCCGCGTCCCTTGTTGACCGGGCTGTTGAACCGTCCGATCCGGCCTACGCCCGATACCTTTCCGGCTACATGCGCGGGGGCGCACCGGGGCTCGTGCTGCGGCCGCAGACCATCGAAGAGGTGCAGGAGGCGGTCACGTACGCCACCGCGCACCGCGAAGTGCCGCTGGGCATCTTCAGCGCCGGACACGGGCTCTCCGGGCGCTCGCTCAATCACGGTGGCCTGGTGATCGACGTCAGTTCCCTCAACAGCATCGAAATGGTGGACGCTTCCACTGGCCGGGTACGGATCGGTCCCGGAGCGCGGTGGGTCGAGGTGGCCCGCGAGCTGGCGCCCCACGAGCTCGCCATCACCAGTGGGGATTACGGCGGGGTGGGCGTCGGGGGACTGGCCACGGCCGGTGGGGTCGGCTGGTTCGCCCGTGAGCACGGGCTGACGCTCGACCATCTTCGTTCGGTCGACGTGGTTCTGGCCGACGGCACGCTGAAGCACGCTTCGGAGACTGAGAACCCGGATCTGTTCTGGGCCATGCGCGGGGCCGGGGCCAACTTCGGTGTGGGGGTGTCGTTCGAGTTCGAGGCCAAGCCGGTGGGCAAGGTGGCCTTTGCCCAGTTCGCGTTCGACGTCCCGGACCTGGTCGCGTTCCTGGAGAGCTGGGGTACGGCGATCGAGTCGGCCGACCGCAGCGTGACCGGGCAGGTGATTCTCGGGCCGCCGCGCGGCGGGAAGCAGTACGCCCAGGCGATGATCCTGGTCGACTCGGCCGATCCGGACACGATCATCGAAAGACTGCAGCCGATCGCCGATATCGCTCCGCTGATCGACCAGTCGGTGGCCCTGGCCGGGTACGACGAGATCATGGCCGCGTTCGTCAGCGACGAGCCGCAGCAGGGGCAGGGTGAGCCGCTGGCCCACTCGGGCCTGATCGAGCACCTGACCTCCGGCTTCGCCAAGGAGATCGCGGCGATGCTGGAGGCCGGCGCCTCGTACTTCTTCCAGATCCGCGCGGTCGGCGGGGCGGTGGCCGACGTCCCCTCCGACGCGACGGCCTACGGCTGGCGGGACGCGAACTTCTCGGTCCTGGCGATGGGCTCGGCCCGGTCCGGGCTGGACGACTACTGGAAGCGCGTCCTGCCGCACCTCGAAGGCCTCTATCTGAGCTTCGAGACCGAGGTGGGCGAGGCCGCGCTGGGCCGGGCCTTCCCGCCGGCCACCCTGGCCCGGCTGCGCGAGCTCAAGCGCGAGTACGACCCGACCGGCCTGTTCCGGGACAACTTCTTCATCAACCCGGCGGATGTCACGGTTACGCAATAGGAGGGTGGTCCTCCCTGACGTGGTCAGCGCGGTCGCCGACGTCCAGGAACACGCCTGCGGCGACTGGGCCTGAAAGTCCCGCGAGCCACCAGCGCCCCGTTCCCGGACGTCGGGCGTCCATCGTCACCCCTTGGGGCTGTGGATGCTCTGGCCGGGTTCGCGCCCCTTACCGTGTGGTTGGAGGGGGTAGAGATGGACATCTTGTGGGTAATCGCGGCCTTCGGGGCGCTGACGTTGGTGTTCGCGATCGTGGGTGGGCTGCTGCGGGCCTACCTCGGGCGGCTGCCGGGGTGGTTCTATCTCGGGGCGCTGGCGGTGTGTGCGCTCATCCTGATCTGGGCCACCATCTGGGACGCCCAGAACCCGGACGCTGAGCTGGACGCCATCCCGGTGCTGACCGCCGCCGCGAACGCGGTCGTCGCGGCCGGGGCTCTGGCGATCGCCTGGGTGGTGCAGCGTCTTCGTCACGCCCGCCAAACCCGGGCGCCGGGCAGTGCGCCAGCTGCCCGGGCCCGGTGAACGGTCAGGCAGTAACGGTGCTCAGGCCTGCGCCACCATCGCCGCGATCAGCGCGAGGCTGTCGTAGCGGGCGTAGGCCTGTTGCATCGCCGCGACTCGCTCCTTGTACCCGGGATCGGACAGCACGGTGCGAACGGCGTCCCGGATCTGCTCGGGTGCCGGCCGGTCGGTGCCCAGGTCGAGCCCGACGCCGCTGTAGGTGACCCGAGCCGCGGTCGCCGGCTTGTCCTCGGTCGTCCCGGCCACGACCACCGGGCACCCGGCGGCCAGGGAGACCTGAACGCCGCCGTAGCCGCCGTTGGTGACCAGGACGTCGGCGCGCGGGAGCAGTCGGTCGAACGGGACGAAGCTCTCCACCCGGGCGTTGGCGGGAGCGCCGGCGGCCAGGGGTTCGGCGGGGGCCCCGCCGAGCGCGGCCACGACCAGGACGTCCTCGTCGGCCAAGGCGGCCAGGGCCGGCGCCTTTGCGAGGGCAGCAGGCCGAGGTCACCCGGCAGCGGATCCTGCAGGTCGCGGCTGAGAAGTTCACCCAGGACGGCTACGCCGCGACCTCGGTGCGACAGCTCGCCGCCGCGGCCGGGGTCTCGGTGAACACGCTCTATGCCGTCGGGGGGAAGCCGGAGATCTTCCGCAAGGCGCTGGTGCAGGTGATGGACGACAACGCCGACGGGGTCCGGCTGATCGACCGGCCCGGGGTCACCGAGCCCTTCGGGTCGCAGACCCCGACGCTGGAGCAGGTCCTGGGCGAATGGGCGGCGGTGATCACGGCGGCCAACGGGCGCGCGGCCCAGCTGTGGGCAGCCTTCGAGGAAGCGGCCAACACCGACCCCGACCTGGCCGTCGCGTATGAGCAGGAGACGGCGAAGATGCGGGCGGACGGTCACCGAGGGCTGGAGTCGCTGGTGGCGGCCGGGCTCTGCCCAGCTCCGGCCGACCCGGCCCGGCTCGTCGATCTGCTCTGGGTCGCCGGTCATCCGCGCACCTACGACCTGCTGGTGCGCCGGGCCGGCTGGTCGCCGGCACAGTTCCAGGAGTACCTGGCCTCGCACTGGGCCGGCCTGCTGCGGGCCGACCCGATCTGAGCCCGCACCAATCCGCCCTCGCTACCGCGCCGAACCCGCGCTGACTCACAAGAGTCAGCGTCAGGAGGCGACGGACGATGGTGGGCTCAGATCAGCGCCCGGTAGGCCCGATTCGGGGAGCTCTGGCCGGGCTGGTCGCGGCCGGGCTCGCGCTCGGGGTCGCCGAGCTGGTTGCGGGGGCGATCGGACGATCGGTGGCCCCGGCGATCGTGGTCGGGGGCGCGGCGATCGACCGGACTCCGCGATGGCTCAAGGAATTCGCCATCGAGCACTTCGGCGAGAACGACAAGAAGGTCTTGCTGACCGGCATTTTCGTCACCGTCGCGCTGATTGCGGCGGTGGTGGGGGTTGTAGCCACCCGTTATCGGCGTCTCGGGATCGCCGGGGCGGCGTTGCTCGGGTTGGTTGCGGCCGGGGCGGCGCTTTCGCGGCCGCAGTCCCGGCTCATCGATGTCATCCCCTCGCTGGTGGCCGCCGCGGTTGCGGCCGGCGCACTGGCGGCTCTGCTCTCGGCCCTGAGCGTTCGGACGTCCACTGCTGAGAGGTCTTCGGCTCCTGGACGCCGGGCGGTCCTCGTGACCTCTGGTTTGGCCGTGGCGGCCGGGATTTCCGGGGTGGCCGGGCGCCAGCTGCAGAACCTGCGCGCCGACGTCGGTGCCTCCCGCCGCGCTCTCAAGCTGCCGGCACCCGCCAAGCCCGCAGCCGCCCTGCCTGAGGGGGCGATGCTGAAAACGCCCGGCGTGAGCAGTTTCTACACGAAGTCGGCCGATTTCTACCGCGTCGACACCGCCCTGTCGGTTCCCCGCCTGACCACGGACGACTGGAAGCTGCGCATTCACGGCCTGGTCGGCCGGGAGATCAGAATGGACTTCGACGACCTGCTGGCCCGGCCGATGATCGAACGCGACATCACCATGACCTGCGTGTCCAACGAGGTCGGCGGCAACCTGGTCGGCACCGCGCGCTGGCTGGGCGTCGAGCTGGCCCCGCTGCTGCGCGAGGCCGGCGTGAATCCGAAGTCGGACCAGCTGGTGGGGACGTCCATCGACGGGATGACGATCGGCACCCCGGTTTCGGCGGTGATGGACGGCCGCGCCGCGATGCTGGCGATCGCGATGAACGGCGAGCCGCTGCTGCCGGAGCACGGATTCCCCTGCCGGATGATCGTTCCCGGGTTGTACGGATACGTCAGTGCCACCAAATGGCTGGTCGATCTGGAGCTCTCGCGCTTCGACGCGTTCGACCCGTATTGGGTGCGGCGCGGCTGGGACCAGCAGGCGAACATCAAGACGGCCTCGCGCATCGACACGCCCCGGCCGCTGTCCCGGACCAAGCCCGGTCGGATCGCCGTCGCCGGAGTGGCCTGGGCTCAGCACCGCGGGATCTCGAAGGTCGAGGTGCGCGCCGACGGCGGGGCCTGGAACGAGGCTCGGTTGTCCTCGTCGGTGAACAACGATCTGTGGCGTCAGTGGGTCTGGGAGTGGGACGCGGCTCCGGGCTCGCACACCCTGCAGGTCCGGGCGACCGACGGGCAGGGCGAGGTGCAGACCGACGACCGCGCCGAGCCCTTCCCCAACGGGTCCTCGGGCTGGCAGTCGATCGTTGTCACTGTCGCCTCCTGAAAAACATTATTCACAGACCAATCCAAACAACGCCGGGTCCCGAACCCCGGGTGAAGTCAGCACCAGCCACCGTCGTACAAGGAAGGCATTTCCCATGAACGCCTCGATCCGCAAGCTCCTCATCGCCGGTGTTGCCCTGACCGCCACCGCCGGTCTGGCCGCCTGTGGCAGCGACAGCGACAGCAGTTCGGACGCCGCCGGCTCCGGCGCGATGGCGACCACGGCCGCCGCCTCCAGCCCGGCGATGACCACCGAAGCAATGGACTCCGGCCTGGTCGGCTCCGGCTGCGCCGCCTACGCCAAGGCCGTCCCCAGCGGCTCCGGTTCGGTGGCCGGCATGGCCCAGGACCCGGTGGCCACGGCGGCCAGCAACAACCCGTTGCTGAAGACCCTGACCGCGGCCGTCTCCGGCAAGCTGAACCCCAAGGTCAACCTGGTCGACACGCTGAACGGGGGCGACTTCACGGTCTTCGCCCCGGTGGACGATGCTTTCGCCGCCGTGCCGGCCAAGACCCTGGCGACCCTGAAGAAGGACAGCGCCACACTGACCGACATCCTCACCTACCACGTGGTTCCCGGTCAGCTTTCGCCGAGCGACGTGGTCGGGATGCAGAAGACGGTCGAGGGTAAGAGCGTGGACGTCACCGGCTCCGGGGACAACCTGATGGTGAACGGCGCCAAGGTGATCTGCGGCGGCGTGAAGACCGCCAACGCCACGGTTTACCTGATCGACCAGGTGCTCAGCCCGGCCGACGCCAAGTAGACCGAGCCTTTGACCGGGAGGTGCGAGTCCGGAGGGGACTCGCACCTCCCGTCGGTATTCCCGCCGGTGGGAAGAGGAGGGTGACGTGGTCCCGGGATCCTTCGCGGCGCGCACCGAGAACGGCCATCAGGTGGAGGATCTGGTCGAGGATACGTTCGTCATGCTGCTGGAGGACCTCGACCCCGAAGAGAACACCTTCGTCACCATCACGACGTTCCGGCCGAACGGCTGGGAGGCCGTGATCTCGCTGCGGGCCGACGGCAGCTATCAGGTCGAGCGGCATGACGAGGTCCGCGGATGGTACGAGGTTCGGATCACGACCGATCCCGACTCCATCGTCGGCGATCTGCTCGGATGGTTCGCCGACCGAGGGTGACCCCCGCCGATGACGAGGAGGAGCTCAGTCCTCGTCGAGCGACTCCTCCAGGACTTCCAGCACCTCGTCCAGGTAGTCCGTCCAGTCCTTGTCCTCCGGCAGGAACGCCGACAGCAGCCAGCCGCCCAGGGCCAGCCCGGTCGTGGCCACATCGCCCGGCTTCATCACGTCCAGCACCGGCTGGTCGCCCACCGCCGCCGCCATGTACGTGCCGGCCAGTTCCGCGGAGACCAGGGACCAGTCCTCCTGGGTCTCGGCGAAATCGGCGGCCAGATCGTCGATCCGTTCCTGTGAGGGGATCAGGCCGGCGTGCTGGTCCTGCAGGATCACCGAGGCCACGTTGATGGTGAGCTGGAACGCGTCGATGGTGAAGTCGTCGCCGCGGTCCAGGATGGCCGCGATCGAGGCGTCGAACCGGTCCGGGTCCTCGTCCACCGAGGCCGCGAAGCCCTCCCGGACCGCGGTCTCCAGGGTGTCGTCGATCTTCATCGTGCCCTCTCCTTGCCGAGTCCGGATCAGTCAACACCGTAGTGGGTGGAGCCGGCCGGGCGAATGGAGGGTAATTCAGGACGCCGTGAGCAGGAACGCCGGCGAGGACCAGTAGTCGTACAGGGGACTTATGGTCAGATTGCGATATCCGGCCGCGGTCAGCTGTTCTCGCCAGAGCTCCTTGCTCTGCTCCCAGGTCACCCGGTCGGCGCCGGGCCGGAGTTGCCCGACCAGCACCGGCATGAGGAATCCCTGGGCCACCAGGTCGCGGTCGGCGTCGTACTCGGCCAGGCCACGCTCGTAGGTCTCGGCCAGGAAGCGCAGCTGCTCGAGGCTGCCGGAGGGGTGGTCGGGAACGTCGAAATCGGCGATGGCCAGCATGTTTACGTGAGGACGGAGCTGGGCCAGGACGGCGGTCCGCGCGTCGTGCGGGATGGTGTGCAGAGCGAACGTGGATTGCGCGAGGGGCCAGTGCGATTCCGGGCTCAGGTCGTCCAGGAAGGCCTGGATGGTGGTGGGCCAGGTCTGGACCTCGGCCGACGGCAGACCGGCCACGGCCGTGGACAGCAGGGCCTCAGAGGGTTCAACCAGGCCGATCCGGGAGGGCTGGTGGGCGGCGGCGTGCAGGGCGGGCAACAGGGCCCGGCCGTTGCCGCAGCCGATGTCGAGCAGGGCCGCGGGGCGGTGCTGGTCGTAAAGCCCGGCGAGCGCGGCGCTGGTGGCCCGGTAGAGCGGGATGTTGCCGCCGCCCTCGATGAAGGCTTCGAAGGCGGCGGGCGCGTCGTACACACCCTCGGACTGCTCGGCTTGGAGGAACTCGGCCAAAGCGGCCCCGAGCAGGCTTCCGCCCTCGGCGGCCTGCGCGGCCGCGGCCCCGGCGGCGGTGGTGTCCCCGGCCGCCACCGCCTGCAGAGCCTGCGCCAGTGTGGAGGTTTCCATGCCTGACGGTATCCGGGATCAGGGCCGGTCCACGAACTCCGCGATGCTTCTGGCCAGTAGCGTCGGGGCCTCCAGCGGGATCAGGTGGCCGCTTCCGGGGATCACGGCCAAGGAGGCGTCGGCGAGGTAGGGCATCAGGTGGTTCTTGAGCACGTCCACCGGCTCCACCTGATCATGCTCACCGGCCAGGACCAGGGTGGGCACGTCGATCGTGCGGGCCTCGGCGGTGATGTCCTGCGCGATACCGCGCAGCGGCCATTCCTCGCGGGCCGCAGCGCTGCCCGCCAGGGAGTCCTCGATCACCTGAGCACTCAGCGCATCGTCCAGGGCAGTGGCGGTGAGGACATGATCGCGCACACCCGCGACACTTTCGGCGCTGTCATAGGCATGCGAGAGCCCGGCCTGGTAGTCCGGGGTGATCACGTCGGCCGGCAGGGCCGGGCCGGATCCGACGAGTACGAGCTTGGCCAGGCCGCTCGGGCGCCGGGCGGCCACCAGCTGGGCGACCTTCCCGCCCATCGAATGGCCGACCAGGACGTAGTCGGTCAGACCGGATTGATGGATGACGTCGGTGACGTCGTCGGCGAATTGCTCCAGGGTGTAGGGGCCGGGCAGGGCGCCGGAGCGACCCCAGCCCCGGAAGTCGATGCTCAGGGTGCCGCGGCCCTCGAGCCGGTCGATCACGGGTGCCCAGGTGCGGGCGGATCCTCCCCAGTAGTGCAGGAAGACCAGCGTCGGGCCGGTGCCGGGGCGGTAGTCGTAGAACACTGCGGTCTCTCCTCGGATCAGGACGGCGGTTGCCGTCGCTGATCGACTCAACCGTCCAGCGTCCTCAAAAGCATTGCTCGCTCACGACCGGGCATGGTGAATAGTGGACAGGTGATCCGTCAGCAGCGCTACAGCCCGCCCGATCCGGCCCGGGGCCAGATCGAGGTGATGTCGTTCCCGGCGCTGCGGCGGATGAACCCGGGCCTGACCCAACGCGGGGACTTCTTCGTGCTGGGACTCGTCCGGCGGGGGAGCGGTACGGTCACCGCGGACTTCTCCGACCATGATCTGGCTGCGCGCACGGTGACGCTGATCCCGCCGGGTACGGTGCACCGCTGGGGTCAGATCGACGGGATAGAAGGCGATCTGGTGCTCTTCGTGCCCACCGCACCGACGCCCCCCGCGCGAGCGGCGATCGACGCGTCCATTGCTCATTGCTGGATTGCTCCGGAACCGACCTGGCCGCTGATCCAGGCCGCGGTGAAGCATCTGCGCCTGGAGCTCGATCACGCCCGGCGTCACGACGGCATTCTCAACCTGCTGCTGTCCGCGCTGCTGCTGCGGCTGGAACCGCCCGCCCCCGTGGACGAGGGCGGGCCCGAGATCTTCCAGGTGTTCCGGGCCCAGGTTGAGAAGGGCTTTCGCCGTCACCACGACGTCGAGTTCTACGCCCAGACCCTGGGTTACGCGCCGAGAACGCTCTCGCGCGCGGCTCAGGCAGCCACCGGGCGCAGCGCGAAGGCCTATCTCAACGAGCGCCTTGTGCTTGAGGCCAAGCGCCTGTTGGCCCACGAAGGACTCTCCGCGGCCCGGTGCGCCGACCGGCTCGGATTCCGCGATGCGTCGAACTTCTCGGCGTTCTTCTTGCGGGAGAGCGGAATCCGGCCGGGCGCCTGGCAGGCCTCACAAGGCTCGCGGCGCTGAGGCCGGTTACAGGCCGAGCAGCTGGCGGGTGATCAAGGTGGCGCTCTCCATCGACTGAAGATTGCGGTTGACCTTGGCCATCACGCTCGCCCCGAGCCACAGCTCGTAGAGCGACTGCGCGGTCGCCCGGGCCTCGCCCGTCAGCTTCAACGACCCGTCCGCGGCGCCGCCCTGAAGGGCCTTCTCCAGGCGGTCGATCACCGCGGTGGTTCCGGTCTTGAGGGCCTCGCGCATCGGCTCGGACATGTCCGCGACCTCGGCGCCCAGCTTCACCGCCAGACACCGGCCCTGGCACTCGTCCAGGCTCTGGGTGGCGTGCCAGTTGTCCCAGTACGCCATCAGGCGCTCGGCCCAGGTGAGCCCGGTGTCGCCCATGATCTGGTCCATCTCGACCAGGTAGTGCTCGAAGTAGTACCGCAGCACCGCCTCGCCGAACGCGTCCTTGGAGGTGAAGTAGTGGTAGAAGGAGCCTTTGGGGACGCCGACGCTGCCCAGCACCTCGTTGATGCCGACGCCCGCGTAGCCCTTGTTGGCGAAGATCTTCTCGGCCGACTCCAGCAGGACGACCCGGGTGTCCTGGTCGGCGCGCTTCGGTGTCATGAGGGCATCCTACTCCTTATTAGACCGGTCGTCTCTCGACCGCCGTGGGGGTCCGGGGCGTCCTTCGTCGAAGACCCGCAGGACCCCCACCGGGGGACGGACTACTGGGTCAGGGCCTTGACCAGCAGCTGGGCAGCGGCCGTGGAGGAGCCCGGGTTCTGGCCGGTGATCAGCAGGCCGTCCTGCAGCACGTAGGAGCCCCAGTCCGGGCCCTTGGAGTAGTTGCCGCCCGCGGCGACCAGCATGTCCTCGACCAGGAAGGGCACAACCTTGGTCAGGCCGACGCCCTCCTCCTCGGTGTTGGTGAAGCCGGTGACCTGCTTGCCGGCCACCAGGGCGGTGCCGTCCTCGTTCACCACGTGCCGCAGCACGCCCGGGGCGTGGCAGACCAGCGCGGCCGGCTTGCCCGAGCGCAGCGTCTCCTGGATTAGGTTGATCGAGTCCTGGTCCTCGGCCAGGTCCCACAGCGGACCGTGGCCGCCGGGGTAGAAGACCGCGTCGTAGTCGGCCGCGTTCACGGTGGCGAGCACCTTGGTGTCGGCCAGGGCGGCCGTCGCCTCGGGGTCGGCCTCGAACCGGCGGGTCTGGTCGGTCTGGAAGTCCGGCTCGTTGCTCTTCGGGTCCAGCGGGGGCTGCCCACCCTTGGGCGAGGCGAGCGTGATCTCGGCGCCGGCCTGCTTCAGCTCGTAGTACGGCGCGGCCAGCTCCTCCAGCCAGAACCCGGTCTTGCGGCCGGTGTCGCCGAGCTGGTCGTGCGAGGTCAGAACGAGAAGAACCTTCATGGCGAATACGTCCTATCCGGTGGTCGATCGATTTCGGCGGGCCGTTCGCTCCGCCTGAGATGAAACTAGACGACCGGTCTACTCTTGTCTAGTCTGAGGCCATGACAAGCGACGCAGTGAGCCCGGAGACCTGGAAACGCCCGGCGTTCGGGGTGCTGGTGGTGGCCTGGGGGGCGAACATGTTCGCCTCCGTCCTGCAGACCTACCGCGGCGACCTCAGCCAGGTGCAGGTGACCAGCCTCTACGGCGCCTACGCGCTGGGCCTGATCCCGGCCCTGCTGATCATGGCCAAGGTCTCCGACCGGCTCGGCCGCCGGCTCGCCCTCACCGCCGGCCTGGTCCTCTCCGCAGCCGGAACCCTGCTGATCCTGGCTTCCGGCAGCGCCTTCGGCGGGATTCTGGCCGGGCGGATCATCATCGGGGTCAGCGCCGGGGCCGCCCTGGCCCCGGCCACGGCCTGGATCAAGGAACTCTCCGATGCGGCCGGCTTCGGCGCCTCGGGGGCCCGCCGCGCCGCCACCGCACTGACCGGCGGATTCGCCCTCGGACCCCTGCTGTCCGGAATCATCGTGCAGTGGCTGCCCTCGCCCCGGCCCACCGCCTACCTGATCCACGTGGCGCTGGCCGTGGCCGGCCTGTTCTTCCTGCGGGGCACTCCGGAACGCACTGCCGTACGGGTCGTCCCGGAAGAGCTGGTGGACGCCGGGCTGCGCGATCTCCTGACCAGCCGCCTCTTCCTCGGCGCGATCGCGTCCACGGCTCCGTGGGTCTTCGGCGCCGCCACCACGTCCCTGGCCGCCCTGCCGGTCCTGGTCTCCCTGGGTTCCTACAAGCCCGTCGGCAGTGGGGTGATCGCGGCGCTCACGCTGGGCACCGGCATCCTGATCCAGCCCCTGGCCCAGCGTCTGGCCCAGCGCTCGCCCGCCCTGCCCTTCCGGGTGGCGATGGCGGCCGTCGTTGCGGGCATGCTCGTGGCGGCAACCGCGGCTTCGACCGAATGGGTGCCGCTGCTGTTCGTCACCGCGCTGATCCTGGGCTCGGCGTACGGCCTGCTGCTGGTCAGCGGCCTGAAACTGGTTCAGGCAGTGGCCCCTCCGCAGCACGCGGCCATGGCCACCGCGGTGTTCTATGCCCTGACCTACGTCGGGTTCGCGGCGCCGGTGATCATTCCGGCCCTGGGCGGGATCTGGAGCCCGACGGTCGTGCTGGTGGGGATGGCGGTGCTGGGGGCGCTCAGCCTGGCGGCGACCTTCGTGGCCTGGCCGCGGCGGGTGCTGGAACTGGAGTACTCGTAGGGTTATTCAGCCCGGCCGCGTGGGCTCGCCCGGGTGACCAGGGCGACCAAGAGATCGACGAGTTCGTCCCCGGACGTGCCCCACTTGGGGTCGCTGAGCTGTCCGCTGCCCTCCATCCCGGCGATCCCGTTCGCCGTGCTCATTACCAGCGCTCCGTAGCGGCGGGCCTCCTGCTCACCGACCAGGCCGCCGACGATCGTCAGAAAGGCCGTCTGGGCTCGTTCGGCCGCGCGGACCAGGACGGTCGGGTCGCTGGCGGGCCGGCTGAACATCAGCCGGTAGAGGTGGGGCCGGGTGCGGCCGACCTGAAGGGTGCCGGCCAGGGTGGCGCGTAGTTTCGCGCTCGGCGACAGCTCCCGGTCGGCGACCAAAGCCTCGACCTGATCGCCCATCTCGTCCCAGGCCCGGACCCCGATCGCGATCAGCAGGCTCTCCTTGTCCGCGAAGTGACCGTACGGCGCTCCGCGGCTGACTCCGGCCCGGTTGCCCACTTCCCGCAGCGTCACGGCTTCCGGTCCGCCGGCGTCGAGCAGGTCCGAGGCCGCTTCCAGAAGGGCGCGACGGGTGGCGGCGGCGGTCTCGGCCCGGGTCGGCATGCCTCCAGCCTACTCACTTGACAGTGTCATATGAAATCTTCACACTCACTCACATGACAACGTCATATGAACGGAGTGAGCTCGTGGTGGTCACCGGCGCATCGACCGGGATGGGAGCCGCCACCGCGAAGCAACTGGCCCGTCAGGGGTTTCAGGTGCTGGCCGGAGTGCGCCGGGCCGAGGACGGGGACCGGATCCGGGGTGCCGGGATCGAGCCGGTGATCCTGGACATCACCCAGGCCGACCAGATCGAGGCCCTGGCAGCGCGGATCACGGCCGACCCGAACCGGCGAGCGCTGCGAGCCCTGGTCAACAACGCCGGCATCGGCCAGTTGGGGCCGGTGGAGATCCTGTCGATCGACCAGTGGCGCCGGATGTTCGAGGTCAACCTGTTCGGGCACATCGCCGTCACCCAGGCCCTGCTTCCCGCGCTGCGGCGCAGCCAGGGCCGGGTGATCAACATCAGCTCGGTCAACGGCAAGGTCGCGATGGCCGGGTACGGCGCCTATGCCGGCGTGAAGTTCGCCGTCGAGGGCATGAGCGACTCGCTGCGTCAGGAGCTGAAGCCGCAGGGTGTGCCGGTGATCATTGTCGAGCCGGGTGGCGTGAAGACCGAGATGTCCGTGCGCGGCACTGCGGCCGCGCGGGCGGTCACCGCTGCGCTGACCTCCGAGCAGAACCGGCTCTACGGCCCGCTGATGCGAGCCCTTCCGGCTCACGTTGCCGCCTTCACCAAGGCCGGCGTCACGGCCGACTACGCGGCCCAGCGCATCGCCAGGATCGTGTCCATGCGTAAACCGCGTGCTCGCTACACCATTGGCCGGGACGCCGCGATGATCACCCGCCTCGCCTGGCTCCTGCCCGACCGACTGCTCGACCGGGCCCTCGCCGCCAACCTGCGTCCCCACTTCACCGCCGCTCAGCCGGCTCGCTGAGGCGGTGGCAAAACCGTGATGGGGTGCTTTCGCCACGGCGAAAGCACCCCATCACGGAGGGATTCAGGGATCAAGCGCGCACGAAGCTCAGCAGGGCGGAGTTGACCTGGTCGGTGTGCGTCCACAGCAGGCCGTGCGGGGCGCCGTCGATCTCGACGTACTGGGCGTCGG
>JODP01000013.1 GCA_000719025.1 Kineosporia aurantiaca JCM 3230 | reverse complement strand
TAGACTACTGGGTTGATAGGCCGGATGTGGAAGCGGGGACTGAAGACCCGTGAAGCGCCCGGTCCCATTCCGAACCCGGAAGCTAAGCCTGCCAGCGCCGATGGTACTGCACTGGTTACGGTGTGGGAGAGTAGGACATCGCCGGACATAATTTCAGAAAGACAGTGGTGGCGGCCCCCGCCGGGCAGAAATGTCCGAGCGGCGCGGGCCGCCACCACTGCGTTTGGCCTCGGTTCGGCCCAGTCAGAACTGACCATGAGGCCGACCTGATCATTGCCCGATACTTGCCGCTGTTAACTGCCGCGGCCTTAGTGAATCTCGCTCTCTACGCGCTGCAGTGAAGATCTGAGAACAGCACTGCTCCGACAAGTAGCCGAAGTCCGACGCCCACAACTGCGTCGTCGGTTTCCGCGATGATCTGCCCATTGGGACCAAGCTCGGATTCTGAGGGAGCACGGCAGCGAATCCGAGCTTGGTCAGAGCCTTCATGCCTCCGGCCAGCCGCGCGGGACTTCCAGGCGAAGCGTCACTCCGATTGGGCAAGGAGCGAGACCTCCTCCTAAGGGCCTTAGTCGTCCTCCGCCCCGGATCTGAGGTTTCTCCAGGCCGGTACTGCGTGATCTCCCGATCCGACGCCCGACGCCTTACCGCGAAGGTGGATACATCGAGAGATGGACAAGCCAACGATGGGCTGGAGAGATCATCATGCACAGCACCTGGGATGGATTTCGCCAGGATCTCGGCGCGAGCACCGCAGCCGGCTTCACTCGCGGGGTCTCCCTGCCGTATCAGCGTCTGGAGGGCTTCGCCGAGTCGGAGATGCGCTACCGGCAGGGGCGAATGCTGGCCGAGGCCACTCGGCCGGTGCCGGAGCCGGGGCTCAATGCTTTGCCGGGAGAAAAGTCAGGGGTGGCAACCACCGGAAGGATGACACGATGGACGACGTGGCTTTCGTCGGTTCTTCCGCACCGTTCGTCGCCCGGGTCGGGCAGCTCGAGCGCCTGCGCGAACTGATGGCCCTGGCCCGATCCGGCACCGCCACCGGCGTCATCATCGGTGGCGATGCCGGAGTGGGCAAGACCCGCACCATCACCGAGGCCGGGCAGCACGCTGCGGCCACGGGCTTCCTGGTGCTGACCGGGCGATGCGTCGATCTGGGCCTGGGGTCGCTTCCGTACCTGCCGTTCGCGGAAGCACTTTCTCAACCGCTCCGGTGGGGAGAGCGGGAGAGCCCGGAGAAGGATCGCGCCGCCCAGGTCATCCGGCAGGTCGCGGAACAGCGTCCTGGTCTGGCCCAGATCATCGGTATCGCCAGCGACGCCGTGCCGCGCAGCCTCGGCGAAGCGGGCCTCGACCGGCTCGCGCTGTTCGAGTCGGTCGCCCACGTGGTCTCGCGCATTGCGGCCGAGGTGGCCCCGGTTCTCCTGGTGCTCGAAGACCTGCACTGGGCCGATGCCTCCACCCGTGACCTACTTCGGTTCCTGTTCAGCCGGCTGGGCCCCGACCGTCTCCTGGTCCTGGCCAGCTACCGGGCCGACGATCTGCACCGGCGTCACCCGCTTCGGCCTCTGGTCGGCGAACTGGCCCGGCTGCCCCGGGTCGAGCAGATGAACCTGCCACCGCTCTCCCGGGGCGAGTTGGCCGACCTGCTGGCCGGGGTGAACGGCGCCCCGGTGAAGCCGGCGCTTCTTCGGCGCATCGTCGCCCGATCCGCAGGAAACCCTTACTACGCACAAGAACTGCTGGCTGCTGGGGAAGATGGCAGGCTGCCCGCAGGGCTTACCGATCTACTGCTCGAACGGCTGGAGCAGTTGTCGGAGCCGGCGAAGAAGCTGGTGCGGTTGGCCTCCGTGCTGGGGTCGGCCCGGATCGACGATGCTCTGTTGCGGGCCACGGTGAGCGACACCGCGCGAGACACACTCAGTGGCGACGAGCTGGAAACCGCGTTGCGCGAAGCGATCGCCCAGCAGGTCCTCGTGCCAGAAGAGCTGGACCGCTACCGCTTCCGGCACGCCCTGCTCCAAGAAGCGGTCTATTCAGACCTGCTGCCCGGCGAACGGGTCCGGCTGCATCGGGCTGTAGCCAGCCGGCTGGAGCCGTTGATCGGTTCCCCCGGCATGCGCGGAGTAGCGGGTGAGGTGGCTCGGCACAGCCTGGCCGCCAACGACATGCCCGGTGCGCTCAACGCCTCGCTCCAGGCCGCTCACGTCGCCGCCTGCGGCAACGCGCCGGCCGAGGCGTTGCAGCACTACGAGCAGGCACTTCAGCTGTGGGACGTGGTGCCCGAAGAGCAGCGCTCCGAGGCCATCGCCCGCAGCACCGTCAGCCTTCTGGCCGCTGACGCCGCGAGCAACGCCGGGCTGCGCGAGCGCGCGGTCGATCTGGCCGCGGCGGCGACCGAAGAGGCCGAGTCCGAAGGTGACTTCGCCGCAGTGGCCCGGGCCCGCGCCACGCTGTCCCAGCACACCTACGTCGTCGACCGGCCCCGTGAGGCGCACGAGCAGGCCATGCAGGTGATCGGCGATCTGGCCGGTGACGCCTCGCCGTCGCCGGCCCGGGCCGTGGCCTGGTCAATGGTGGCGCGTACCCAACTGGGTTTCGGGAACCCGCAGGAAGCGATCAAGGCGGTCGAGCCGGCCCTGGCCGAGTCGCAGGCGCTGGGCATGACCGCCTTGCAGGTCGACCTGCTCACCACCCAGGCCGTAGCCGAAGGCATGCTGGGCCGCGACGAGGACTCGGCCCGCTCCTACCGCCTGGCCCGGGCCGCCGCCGAGGTGGCCGACGACACCGCGGGCACGGTCCGGGTGCTCTACAACATCGCGATCAATCACCTGGACCTCGGGAACCTGAACGCGGGCATCGCCGACCTGCAGGCCGCCATTGAGGTCGCCGACGCGAACGGCCTACCCGCCAGCGTCTATGCCGCGCAGTCCCGGCAGTTGCTGATCACCACCTACTGGCAGATCGGGGAGGTGGAGAACGCTCTCAGCGTGGTGCGACCGGAGACCGGGACTTCTCGTCTCCCGATGGCCCTGGTCACCCAACTCCGGCTGCATGAGCTGCCGGTGCTGGCCGCGCGCGAGCCGGAAGAGGTGCTGCGCGCCGACGAGTGGCTGGTGCTGGGTGAGGACGTCTGGGAGCGGCAGGTCCTGCACGTGGCCCGAGCCGAAGCCCTGAGCTGGCTCGGGCAGTGGCAGGAGGCCGCGATCCAGGCCCAACACGCCTTGGACTTCGTCCTGTCGGACGCCGAACCCTGGCCCCTGGCGGGCATTCACATCGATGCCCGGGCCGTGAGCGCCTTGGCCGACGGCGCCGAGCAGGCCCGCCAGCAGAACGACGCCGAAACCGAGAAGAGGGCCTTGGCCGAGGTCGAGTCCTTCCTGGAGGACGGTCGTACCCGCGGTCGGCTGGGATTGCCGCGGCGGGGCGTGATGGGTCCAGAAGGCCGTGCCTGGCAACTGCGTCTGGAACTGGAAGCGACCCGGGCCCTGGGCAAAGACGAAGCTTCCGGGTGGCTGCAACTGGCCGAAGGATTCCAAGGAGTATCGGTCTACGAAGTGGCCCGAGCGCGGTGGCGGGCCGCCGCCCGACTCCTTCATGAGCAGCGCCCGGCCGAAGCCCGCGACCAGATCCTCCTGGCCCATGAGACAGCCTCTGCCCTCGGCGTCCGACCGCTGTTGCGAGAGCTCCAATCTCTGGCCCTCACCTCCGGAGTCACCCTCCCCGGCCCAGAGCTGACCACCGGCCCCGGCGAAAACACCCGCGCCGAAGGGAATGCGTCTGCTGAACCGGGCCTCGGAGTCCGCCCCCAGAGCGGCCAATCCCGCGTAGGGACTTCAGGCTCACAGCCAGTTCCCGAGGCCGAGGGCGTAGGCACCGCCGTCACGCTCGAGCCCGCCCTGACCCGGCGCGAACGAGAAGTGATGTTGCTGGTTGCTGAAGGGCTGACCAACCGCGCCATCGGGGAGCGTCTCTTCATCAGCGAGAAAACCGCCAGCGTGCACATCTCCAACGTCCTGGCCAAGCTCGGCGCATCCGGACGCACCGAGGCCGTCGCCATCATGAGCCGACCGAAGCCGAAGCCGAAGCCGAAGCCGAAGCCGAAGCCGAAGCCGAAGCCGAAGCCGAAGCCGAAGCCGAAGCCGAAGCCGAAGCCGAAGCCTTGCCGTCGTCGGACAGGAGCGGGCACGTTGCCGCCCGCGTGGTGGAGACAGCGGTCGTCGCTGATATCGGCCGGCATCGAGATGAAGCCGCGCCTGCACCAGCGTTTCCGTGCCTGCACCCGTACTCCGCCTTCACCAGCACCCGTGCCTGCACCAATACCCATGCCTGCACCAATACCCGCGTATCGGCACCAGCACCGGCAACCCATGCCAGCACCAGAACCTGCGTCCCCGTATCGGTAACCCGGCATCGGTAACCCGGCATCGGGCATCGGTCTCCCGTGCCTGCACCGATAACCCGTGCCTGCATTAATACCCGCTTATCGGCACCGACACCGGTAACCCGTGCCTGCCCCCTTGTTCGTGCCTGTGCCTCTGCCCGCTTCCCCTGTGCGCGTGGACGCCCTCATCCCCTCCCGCACCTGTGCTTTTGCCGGCACCCGTGTGTCAGCTTCCCTGCCTGTGCAGCCCTCCTACCCGCGCAGGACAGGTGCCCGCATCCGTGCCGGTGCTCCTGTCCGCGCTGGCGTCCGCATTCTCTGTTCGCACCCTGCCCCCACCGGCGCCCCCAAGACCCCTGCCGGGCGAGTTCGCGGTTAGCGCACTGGGCCGGTTGCGCCATCCGGACCACGCGGTGCGGGTTTAAGGTCGCTCTGTGCTCGCCGCTGCCTTCGTGCCCAGTCCGCCTCTGCTCGTTCCGGCTCTCACCGGCGCAGAAGGAAGAGACCGGTCTTCCTCCACCCGGACCGTCACAGCGGAGGCCCCTTCAGTCCTTGGCGTTGCTCGTGGCGCTGGCACCGCAAACAGCGGGTCCGCAGACGCGGGCTCCACGGATGCCAGATCCACGAACGTGGGCTCCGCGCATGCAAGCTCCACGAATGCGGCCTCGGCCAAAGCCAACTCCACGAACGGGAGCACCACGAACGGGAGCACCACGAACGTAGGCGCCACGAGCGGCGGCACCACGAACGTGGGCACCACGAGCGGCAGCACCACGAGCGGCAGCAGCGAGAATGGCGGCGCCAAGAACAGCAGCACCGAGAATGGCGGCGCCACGCACGGCAGCACCAAGAACCACGGCACCGCGAGCAGCATCGAGGACAGCGCAGGCATGGTCACGGGCACCGGCGAGCCGGTGGCGGCGCTGACCGGACCCCTGCTCGCGGCCTGCGAACAGGTGGTCGCCGGCCTGCTCGCCGAGGAGCCCCAGACCATCGTGGTGGTCGGGGCCGGGGCGCGTTCCTGGCGGCACTCCTCGGAGGAGTGGGGGACGCTGGCCGGATTCGGGGTGGCCGTCGAAGCGCCTAGCGCGCATCCGGATACGCCTCCTGACCTGCCCCTTTCCCTGACCATCGGGCGTTGGCTGCTGGAACGGGCGGGCTGGAGCGGGAGCGTGGTGCTCCAGGAGGTGGGTGCCACAGCCTCGGTCACCGACTGCCTGGAACTTGGGCACTCTCTCGATCAGCAGGCCGGGCCGGAGGCCGTTTGGCTGGTGGTGGGAGACGGCAGCAATCGGCGGGGGGTGCGGTCGCCGGGGTTCGAGGATCCGCGGGCAGCGGCGTTCGATGCTGAGGTGGGTAAGGCGCTGACCGGCGTGGATCCGGAGGCCTTGGCGGCCATCGATCCGGTGCTGGCCGACGAGCTGGGCTGTGTCGGGCGGGCGCCGTGGCAGGTCGTGGCGGGGGCTTTGGATCAGGCTGGTTCGGCCACGGCCACCCTGCGCTACGAAGGTGCTCCGTTCGGGGTTGCCTACCTGGTTGCGGACTGGCGGTTCCGGGCATGAGCGAGGCACCCGTGAAGCCCCGGATCGTCGCCGTGGTGGGACCGACGGCCAGTGGAAAGTCTGAGCTGGCGCTGGATCTCGCCGAGGCGCTGGACGGCGAGATCATCAATGCGGACGCGATGCAGCTGTATCGGGGTATGGACATCGGCACCGCCAAGTTGCCGGTAGCCGAGCGTAGGGGCGTCCCTCATTACCTGCTCGACGTTCTTGATGTCACCGAAGAGGCGAGCCTGGCCGCCTACCAGCGCGATGCCCGCGCGGCGCGCGACGAGATCCTGGCTCGGGGGAAGCTGCCGATCCTGGTCGGGGGATCGGGACTGTACGTAAGAGCAGTGCTCGACCAGCTCGAGATCCCGCCCACCGACCCCCGGATCCGGCTGCGGTTGGAGCGCGAGGGGGAGAAGGCGGGGGCGGAGGAGATGCATCGTCGGCTGGCGGAGAAGGATCCAGCCGCCGCGATCGCCATCCTGCCCGGCAATCTGCGGCGGATCGTCCGGGCTCTCGAAGTGATCGAGCTGACCGGGCGTCCGTTCAGCGCGACTCTGCCCAAGCCGGAGTACGACGTCCCGGCGGTCCAGGTCGGTCTGGATGCTCCGCGGGACCAGCTGGACGACCGGATTGCGGCCCGGGTCGTGCAGATGTGGCGGGACGGGCTGGTCGAGGAGACCGTTCGGCTCGTGTCCGAGGGTCTTCTGGACGGGAAGACCGCGCCTCGCGCGTTGGGTTACGCCCAGGTGCTGCGGATGCTTGAGGGTGAACTGGACGAGGTCGAGGCCCAGGTGGACACGGTGAACTCGACCCGGAAGTTCGCCCGGCGGCAGGAGTCCTGGTTCCGGCGGGATCAGCGCGTCACCTGGTTGCCGTACGGCGCCCCGGATCTGCGGGCTCAGGCGCTCGCGGCGATCACCGGCACGCGTAGCCTTACCCCGTGACCACGTTCGTGAAAGGCCATGGCACCGAGAACGACTTCGTGCTGCTCGACGACCCGGAAGGCCGCGTCGATCTGACGCCTGAGCTGATCCGCCATCTCGCCGATCGCCGGGGCGGGATAGGTGCTGACGGCGTGATCCGCGTCGTCCGTAGCGCCGCCGCCGGCCAGGGCGGCTCGGAAACGGGCGCCGAGTGGTTCATGGACTACTGGAACTCGGACGGCAGCGCCGCCGAAATGTGCGGCAACGGGATTCGAGTGTTCGTCGCCCATCTTCTGCGCCGGGGTTGGGTGCAACTGGAAGACGGGGAAGAGGTATCGATCGCCACGCGGGGCGGGGTGATGCCGGTGCGCCGTCGCGGCGACCTGTACTCCGCCGACCTGGGGGAGTGGCGGGTTGCCGGGGGACCGGCCGCCATCGCCTCCGGCGGGGACGTGAAGGTCACCTTCCCCGGAATGCCACCGCTACCGGGTCTTTCCATTGCGCTGAGCAATCCGCACGTGGTGGTGGTGCTACCTGATGTCGAGGCGCTGGAGTCGCTCGACCTGAGCGTGCCGCCGATCGTCGATCCGGCCCCGCCGAACGGCACCAACGTCGAAATCGTGGTGCCGCTGCACGACCAGAGTGTCCTGGCCGAACTCGGCCACCTGAAGATGCGGGTGCACGAGCGAGGGTCGGGTGAAACGCGTTCCTGCGGAACCGGAACAGTCGCCGCGGCGCTTGCTGCTCGGGCTTGGGGCGGAAATCTGGCGCCGGACCACTGGCGAGTGGATGTGCCCGGCGGAACTCTCTACGTGGACGTGGAAGGTACCGGCAGCGAAGGCGACTCGGCCAAGCTCACCGGGCCGGCCGTCATCGTTGCCGAGGGGCAGCTGGTCGACGACTGAGGACGCCGGTGGCGGGGGTGCATGATCACGAAGGACGTTTGTGGTGGGCACCGGGACGGTCAGCGGGTCGGTGCCCACCGACGTCCTCAATTCTCCGCAGGAGCCGTGACCCGCAAGACCCGGTAACCCTTCGCGCTACCCGCGCGCACCACCGTCCACCCCGACGGAAGCTCGGTCTGCAGCCAGCCGTGCAGCGAGTCGGCGCCGAGGTTGCGCTGTACCACCAAATGAGCCGCGGCCTCGGGCAGCAGGCGGGGTAGCCAGTGCAGCAGCATGGCGTGCAGTTCGGCCTTACCCACCCGGATCGGCGGGTTCGACCAGATCGCGGCGAACCGGACGTCTTCGGGGACTTGGTCGGGAGTGACCGCCTTGACCCTCGTAGCGCCCGCCCGACGGGCGTTCAGGCCGGTCAGCTCGAGCGCGAGCTCGTTCACGTCGACCGCCCACACCCGCGCGGCGGGAGCCAGCAGGGCCTGGCTGAGGGTGATCGGACCCCAGCCGCAGCCGAGGTCGAGCAGATCACCCTCGGGCGGCGGTGGAGGCACCTCCCGCAGCAGCACCCGGGTGCCCAGGTCGATGCGGTCACCGCTGAACACGCCACCGGCGGTGGTGACGGTGAGCTCACGCCCGGCGAGCGTGATCTCCACGTCCTGCCGCGCGGAGGACCCTTTTGGGGTACGGAAATAATGGGCGCCCTCGTCGGGGACTTCGCCTGCTTCGCTGGTCATCACGGGAAAGCCTAGGCCCCGCCGCCGGCGGTTCCGGCCCACCCGGCGAACCCCTCGGGAATCTCCCTCGCCACCTGCGGTGTTGACGTGCAAGGCTGGATGCCGTACGTCCAGCCGACCGAACTACGGAGGAATGCCCTGAGTATCAAGGATCGCAGCACCGCCGACCGCAGCGAGGCCGTGGAGCGCATTCTGTCCCGCCAAGGGACGGCGCTGGCCGAGGGAAGTACCCGCTGGGCCGAGCACGACGGGGACCAGACGGACCTGGCCGACCGCCAGGCATTGCGGCGAGTCTCCGGGCTGTCGACCGAACTCGAGGATGTCACCGAGGTCGAGTACCGGCAGCTGCGCCTGGAGAAGGTCGTGCTCGCCGGGGTCTGGACCACCGGAACCACGACCGACGCCGAGAACTCCATCCGGGAGCTGGCGGCCCTGGCCGAGACGGCCGGGTCGCAGATCCTGGACGGTGTCCTGCAGCGGCGCCAGTCGCCCGACCCGGGTACCTACCTGGGCAAGGGCAAGGCCGAGGAGCTGCGCGGCATCGTGGACGCCACCGGCGCCGACACCGTGATCTGCGACGGCGAGCTCTCGCCCTCGCAGCGGCGTGGTCTGGAGGACGTGGTGAAGGTCAAGGTCATCGACCGGACCGCGCTCATCCTCGACATCTTCGCCCAGCACGCCAAGTCCAAGGAGGGCAAGGCGCAGGTCGAGCTCGCCCAGTACGAGTACCTGCTGCCGCGCCTGCGCGGCTGGGGTGAGTCGATGTCCCGTCAGGCCGGTGGCCAGGTGGGCGCCGGTAACGGGATGGGCTCGCGCGGTCCCGGTGAGACCAAGATCGAGCTCGACCGGCGGCGCATCCGCACCAAGATGGCGAAGCTGCGGCGCGAGATCACGGAGATGAAGACGTCGCGGGTGATGATGCGCGACTCCCGTCGCCGCAACGCGGTGCCGGCCGTCGCCATCGCCGGCTACACGAACGCCGGCAAGTCCAGCCTGCTGAACCGGCTCACCGGGGCGGGCGTGCTGGTGGAGAACGCGCTGTTCGCCACCCTGGACCCGACGATCCGCCGGGCGATGACCCCGGACGGGCGCGAGTTCACCCTGGCCGACACCGTGGGGTTCGTCCGCAGCCTGCCCACCCAGCTGGTCGAGGCGTTCCGCTCGACCCTGGAGGAGGTCAGCAACTCGGACCTGCTGCTGCACGTGGTGGACGGCAGTCACCCGGACCCGGAGGGCCAGATCAGCGCGGTCCGCTCGGTGCTGGCCGAGCTGCGCGGCGACGTCCCCAAGGAGATCGTCGTGATCAACAAGACGGACGCGGCCGACCCGGAGGTGATCGACCGGCTGCTGCTGCGCGAGCCGCGGGTGATCGCCGTGTCCGCCCGGACCGGGGAGGGCATCGACAAGCTGCTGGACCTGATCCAGGACGAGCTGCCCCGCCCCGACGTCACGGTCGACGTGCTGGTCCCGTACGACCGCGGCGACCTGGTGAGCAAGATCCACGAGCGCGGCGAGGTCATCTCGTCCGAGCACGGCGCGGACGGCACCCGGATCAACGCCCGGGTCAGCGGGGGCCTGGCCTTCCTGTTGGAGCCGTTCCGGGCGGAGACTCCGGTCTCCTAATCGCCCAGGGTGGTTCCGGGGTTGGCGCGGCGCTGCAGTTTCAGCGTCACCGAGACCACGGAACCGCCCGTCGGGCGCGGGGTCACGGCCAGGTCGTGGGTCAGGAGAGCGACCAGGTAGAGCCCGCGCCCGTGTTCGGCGAGCGCGTCCTCGGGCAACCGGGGGAGCAGCAGTTCCGGGCGGTCGGCGAAGCCCGGTCCGAGGTCGGTCACGCTGAGCAGGGGATGCGGACCGTCCCAGCTCAGCGCGACCCAGACCGGTCCCGCGGTGTGGGCCAGGGCATTGTTCAGCAGCTCGGCCACCACCAGCTCGGCGGAGTCGAGGTCGCTCCCGGCCGCGGCCCGGCCCCGGAGCGCCGTCATCACCCGGCGCCGTACCTTCGGGACCCGCGCCGCGTCGCCCGCCTCGAGCGTCCAGGACAACAGCCCCTGGCTCGCCCCGGAGACCGCCCGGGGTCGCCGGACCGGCGCCCGGTTCCCCACCTCGGCGCTGAACAGCAGGTCCTGGCGGCACTCCGGGGCCCTTCGGACCGCGCTGGTCCCGATCCGCCGGGTGGTGCTCATCCGCTTGCTCCTCCGCCGTTCCCGCCGTGCGCCGACCGCGCTAGTCACCAAGGTGCAGTACGGGGGCGGTTTGGATGGTGCCCCAGCGGCATATTCAGGTCTTTGGAGTACCTGCGGCTACGCTGGTCCGATGGCTTCCTCCCCTGATCCCGAGCCGGACGAGCGGATCGAGGAGGACCCGGAGAGCAAGCCGAAGAAGGGCCGCAAACGCCGGGTCAGCAAGTTGCTGTCGGCCGCTGTGGCCGAGATCGGCGGGGTGCCGCGCGAGGGTCAGGTGCAGATGGCCGAGGCCGTCGACGAGGCGATCAACGCCCGTAGGCACCTGCTGGTCCAGGCCGGGACCGGCACCGGCAAGTCGCTCGGCTACCTGGTGCCCGCGGCCAAGAAGGCGGTGAACTCCGAGCGCCCGGTGGTGATCTCGACCGCCACCCTGGCACTGCAGGCGCAGGTCGTCGAGCGGGACCTGCCCCGGCTGGTCGGCGCCCTGACCGGTGAGCTCGGCCGCTCTCCCAGTTGGCAGCTGGTCAAGGGGCGCCGCAACTACGTCTGCGTGCACAAGCTGGCCGGTGGTTTCCCAGACGACGACGCGCTGTTCGACGCCCCGGCCGAGCTGCCCGTGGTGGACCAGACCGACAAGGGCGTGAACCACCCAACGCCGAACGTCGGGGTCACCTTCAGCGCGGCGACCGGCAAGCTCGGCCGCGAGGTGGTCCGGCTGCGGGAGTGGGCGGAGACCACCCGCACCGGTGACCGCGACGAACTGGTGCCCGGGGTCTCGGAGAAGGCCTGGCGGCAGGTCTCGGTCAGCGCTCACGAGTGCCTCGGGGCCTCACGCTGCCCGATGGCCGGGGAGTGTCACGTCGAGATCGCCCGCGAGCGGGCCCGGGACGTGGACATCGTGGTGACCAACCACGCGCTGGTCGCGATCGACTCGTTCGAGGGCCGGGCGATGCTGCCGGAACACGACGTCCTGGTTCTGGACGAGGCGCACGAGTTCGCGGATCGGGTCACCTCGGTGACGACGGACGAGATGACGGCGGCCACGGTGGAGTCGGCGGCCCGGGGCGCCCGCCGGGTCGGGGTCGGCGACACCACGATGCTCGAGGTGGCCGGCGAGACGCTCGAGGCGGTGCTCGACGGGATGCCGGCCGGGCGCCTGGAGAGCGGGGTGCCGGAGGGCCTTCTGGCCGCGATCTCCCAGGTCCGGGACACGGCCCGGGCCGTCACCTCGTCGATCCAGCAGCTGGCGAAGGACGACAAGGGCGGTGAGTCGGACGGCGCTCTGCAGGTCGCCAAAGCGGCGGTCACCGAGGTCTTCGACGTGGCCGAACGGTTCATCCAGGCGGCGGCCCAGGCCCAGGCCTACGACGTGATCTGGGTGTCGCGCTCCCGGCGGCCGGACGGTGGTGAGCGGGTCAGTCTGCAGGTGGCGCCGCTGTCGGTGGCCGGGTTGCTGCGCGAGCGCCTGTTCAGCGACCGCACAGTGGTGCTGACCTCGGCCACGCTGACGATCGGCGGCACTTTCGACTCCGCGGCTGGTTCGGTGGGGCTCGGCGGAGAGGACGCGCCGGAGTGGACCGGCCTGGACGTCGGCAGTCCGTTCGACTACCCCAAGCAGGGCATTCTCTACCTGGCCAAGCACCTGCCCCAGCCGGGCCGGGAGGGATCCTCGCCCCAGGCCATGGACGAGCTGGAGGAGCTGATCAAGGCCGCCGGCGGGCGCACGCTGGGGCTGTTCTCCTCCCGTCGGGCGGCCGAGGCGGCCGCTGAGGAGCTGCGCACCCGGCTCGACGTGCCGATTCTGTGCCAGGGCGACGACAGCATGAACACCCTGGTCAAGGAGTTCGCCGCGGATCCGCGGACCTGCCTGTTCGGCACCCTGACGCTGTGGCAGGGGGTGGACGTGCCCGGGCCCAGCTGCCAGCTGGTGGTGGTGGACCGGATCCCGTTCCCGCGCCCGGACGATCCGCTGGCCTCGGCCCGGCAGCGGGCGGTGGCCAAGGCGGGCGGCAACGGCTTCATGTCCGTCGCGGCCACCCACGCCGCGCTCCGGCTGGCCCAGGGGGTGGGTCGGCTGATCCGCTCCTCGGCCGACAAGGGCGTGGTTGCGGTGCTCGACCCCCGCCTGGCCACGGCCCGGTACGGCGGTTTCCTCCGGGCCTCGTTGCCGCCGTTCTGGACCACGACGGACAAGGACGTGGTGCTCGGGGCCCTGCGGCGACTCGACGAGGCCGCGGGGGACTAGGCCCGGTGGTTCTCAGGCGGTTCAGGCCCGCAGGGAGACCCGGACGGCGCTGGTCAGGTCGGTGATCGTGACGACGCCGTCGAGGAAGTCGTCCGGGAACGCCACGTCCAGCGCCTCGCCCATCGCGGTCAGCAGCTGCGGCCGGGCGGCCTCACCCAGGGCGGTCTCGTCCAGCGCGGTCTCGCCGGCCAGCTCGTCGGCCGGAACGCGCAGCTGGCGGGCGACCACGGCGCGCACGGTCGAGTCGAGTTCCAGGACCCGGAGGTCCACCACGGGATCGGACACAGAACGACCCTTCCTGACTTGCGAGGGGCGTGTAGCCGGGAGTGGAACACGCCTGACGTCCGGAGGACACTAGCGCGGCGCCGGAGCCGGCACGGCCGGGATGGTCCGGAAACCCCCGAACGGAGCCGTGCCGCACAGCGAACACCTAGCTGGACATGGCGAAACCGGCCCCGCGCAGACCTGCGGGACCGGCTCCGGCCGAGCTCCGGTGGAGGGCTCAGACCCGGCGCATGACCGCGACCACGCGGCCCAGGATCGTCGCGTCGTTACCGGGAATCGGCTGGTAGGCCGCGTTGTGCGGCATCAGCCAGATGTCCCCGTCCTTCCGCTTGAACGTCTTCACCGTGGCCTCGCCGTCGATCATCGCCGCGACCACCTCGCCGTTCTCGGCCACCGGCTGACGGCGGACCGCGACCAGGTCACCGTCGCAGATCGCCGCCTCGATCATCGAGTCCCCGACCACCTTCAGCAGGAACAGCTCGCCGTCGCCGACCAGTTGCCGGGGCAGCGCGAACACGTCCTCCACGGCCTGCTCGGCCAGGATCGGGCCACCGGCGGCGATCCGGCCGACCAGGGGCACGTAGGACGGTGCGGGCTGCGCGTCGTTGCGGGCGCTCTCCTCCGTGAAAGCCGCCTTGGCCGCCGCCGAGCGGGACGCGGCCGGGCGCTCGCCCGGCATGATCACCTCGATCGCCCGCGGCCGGTTCGGGTCGCGCCGGACGAAGCCCTTCTTCTCCAGACTGGACAGCTGGTGGGCCACGCTGCTCGGGCTGGTCAGGCCGACGGCCTCACCGATCTCGCGCATGGTGGGCGGGTAGCCCCGCCGGTCGACGGTCTCCCGGATGGTCTCCAGCACCCGTCGCTGGCGCACGGTGAGACCGTCGCCGTCCGGGGGCCCGTCGGGGAGCGTGCGCACCGTCGCGCCCCCCTTCTCCGATACCGCCGCGCCGGCGGTCGGATCGTCTGCCATCTGCCACCTCCATGACCCTGTGCCCGGCGGTCCGCCGGACACGATCACCGTAGGGAAGCGCGGCGACACTTTCAAACAAGTGTTCGAACGTGTCGCGAGATTGTCGGTGGTGGGTGGTAGACATTGGACATGCGTTCGATCGAACCTGTGTTCGAACGTGAATCGGTCCGAGTTCCTAGTCCGCTGATGGGAGTCAGAGGAATGAGCCTGACGATTGCTTCGCCGTCAACCCGTCATCGGGTCGCGCAGCGCGCCCGTCCCGGCCGTTCTGATCATTCCGGGGGGCACCCCGCCGGGCGCCCTCAGCTGCGGGTCGTCCGCGAGGGTGAGCGGGCGGTGCCGGCTCGCGGGCACGCCCCTCAACGACCGCAGAAACCGCGGCAGGCGCAGAAACCTCAGCGTGGGCAGCGTTCTCAGCACCGGCCGCTGCGGCTCACCCGGCGCGGGCATCTGGTGGTGCGGGCCGGGGGTCTGCTGCTGGCCACCGTTGCGGTGATCGCCGGAGTGCTGCTGATCAACCGGCCGGCCGAGGCCGGGTCGCAGGTTCATCCCGTCTCGCACAGCTATCGCACGGTCCTCCCGGGCGAGACGCTCTGGGGCATCGCGGGGGAGATCGCCCCCGGGGCCGACCGCGGTGACACGATCGCCGACATCATGAAACTCAACGCCCTGACCGATCCCGCCGTGGCGGCCGGTCAGCGCATCGCCCTTCCGGGCAATTGAATCCGCATGTTCGGCCGGTGACAATGGCCCGCCACTAGATGTAGGGGTTCGTGGGGCAGTTGGGGGCGTGCGACACGCCCTCGCATGTCGTCCTCACCACTCGAGAAATGAAATATTGCCCGGGCGTGTCCCAAGATCGTCCGGCATCCGGACGACCCTCGGCATCGACTCTGGGTAGCTTTATAGTTGCGCCCGGTAGTCACCCGATGGGCTCAGCGGCCGGCAACGATGCAGGTCGCGAGCAAGGGTTCGGCGGGCGGCCGAAAAGCACCCGGATCGGGCCCGGCCCGGCCCGGCCGCCGGATCACGATCGGCCGGGATTGTCCAGGAGGTCGTCGCGGGCCGGTCGCAGCGGCTCGGCGGGACCCGCGAGTGACTTGCATGCGGTCCGCCGCCGTCCTAGCGTTACCCCTAGATGTAGTAGTTACATACCTGTAAGCCATCCACATCTAGTCAGTGGTTATCCACAGACTGCAGTTGTTCATCCCCAGGCTGTCCCCAGGTTCATCCATAGCCGTCCCTGCGAGTCTCCCGGGAGGAGCCCGTCGTGAACTGTCCCTTCTGCCGCCACGCGGATTCCCGGGTGGTCGACTCCCGCAGCACCGACGACGGGGCCGCCATCCGGCGCCGCCGGCAGTGCCCGGAGTGCGGCCGCCGGTTCAGCACCCTGGAGACCGCCAGCCTCACGGTCGTGAAGCGGTCCGGGGCGAGCGAGCCGTTCAGCCGGGCCAAGATCATGACCGGGGTGCGCAAGGCCTGCCAGGGCCGTCCGGTCGGCGAGGACGACCTGGCCCGGCTCGCCCAGAAGGTCGAGGAGACCATCCGGGCCACCGGCTGCGCCGAGATCGAGGCGCACGAGGTGGGCCTGACCATCCTGGGGCCGCTGCGCGACCTGGACGAGGTCGCGTACCTCCGGTTCGCCAGCGTGTACCAGGCCTTCGAGTCGCTCGAGGACTTCGAGGCGGCCATCACGGTGCTCCGGGCGGAGCACGAGCCGACCGGCGTCGAGCCGGGGCCGCCGCCCACCCCCAGCACCAGCTGATCAACGACCACCGCCGTCGCCAGGCAGGGGAAGGCCGGGCGACGGCGGTTCACGCCACAGCACCAACGGCACCACGAAAGAACAGCACCACGAAGCACGACCAAGCACGGCAATCCAGATATCAGTGGCCCGTAGCGGGCCCGAGTTCGCCGCGGCCGGGATCAGCTCCGGACCGCAGCACCACGCACCTAAGGGGAACGGACGTATGACGGAGACCGTCTCAGGCCAGTCGGGCCAGGGGTCGCGCAAGACGCGCAACGGAGCACCGCAGGTGCGCCGAACCGGTCTGAAGATCGGCCGGGTCTACACCACCGAGGGAGTCCACCCCTACGACCAGGTCACCTGGGAGCGCCGGGACGTCGTCCAGACGAACTGGCGCACGGGCGAGACGATCTTCGAGCAGAAGGGCGTGGAGTTCCCGGACTTCTGGAGCCTGAACGCCTCCACGATCGTCACCACCAAGTACTTCCGCGGCGCGGTCGGCTCGGACACCCGTGAGGCCAGCCTCAAGCAGCTGATCGACCGGGTCGTGCTGACCTACACCAAGGCCGGCCGGGACAACGGCTACTTCCTCGGTGAGCAGGACGCCGAGGTGTTCGAGCACGAGCTCACCTACATGCTCCTGAACCAGGTGTTCGCGTTCAACTCGCCGGTCTGGTTCAACGTCGGCACCAGCGCGCCGCAGCAGGTCAGCGCCTGCTTCATCCTGGCCGTCGACGACTCGATGGACTCGATCCTGAACTGGTACAAGGAAGAGGGTTTCATCTTCAAGGGCGGCTCCGGCGCCGGCCTGAACCTCTCCCGCATCCGGTCCAGCAAGGAGCTGCTGAACAGCGGCGGCACCGCCTCCGGGCCGGTCTCCTTCATGCGCGGGGCCGACGCCTCGGCCGGCACCATCAAGTCCGGCGGCGCCACCCGGCGCGCGGCCAAGATGGTCGTCCTCGACGTGGACCACCCGGACATTGAGGAGTTCATCGAGACCAAGGCGCGCGAGGAGAACAAGATTCGCGCCCTGCGCGACGCCGGGTTCGACATGGACCTCGGCGGCAAGGACATCCACAGCGTCCAGTACCAGAACGCCAACAACTCGGTCCGGGTCACCGACGAGTTCATGCGGGCGGTGGAGTTCGGTGAGCAGTTCGGCCTGACCAGCCGCACCACCGGCGAGGTGATCGAGCAGGTCGACGCCAAGGAACTGTTCGGCAAGATGGCCAAGGCGGCCTGGGAGTGCGCCGACCCGGGCATCCAGTACGACGGCACGATCAACGACTGGCACACCACCCCGGAGTCCGGCCGGATCTCGGCCAGCAACCCCTGCTCCGAGTACATGCACCTGGACAACTCCAGCTGCAACCTGGCCTCGCTGAACCTGCTCAAGTTCGTCCAGGACGACGGCCTGTTCGACGTCGAGAAGTTCACCCAGGTCGTGGAACTCGTGATCACCGCGATGGACATCTCGATCTGCTTCGCGGACTTCCCGACCGAGGCGATCACCGAGACCACCCGCGCCTACCGGCAGCTCGGCATCGGCTACGCGAACCTCGGTGCGCTGCTGATGGAATCGGGCCTGGGCTACGACTCGGAGGGTGGCCGGGCGCTGGCCGCCTCGATCACCTCGCTGATGACCGGGGCCGCCTACCGCCGCTCGGCCGAGCTGGCCGGCGTGGTCGGGGCCTACGACGGCTACAAGCGCAACGCCGAGGCGCACCGCCGGGTGATGCGCAAGCACGCCGCCGCGAACGACACGATCCGCACCCTGCACCCGATCGACATCGCGGTGCAGCGCGCGGCCACCAAGGAGTGGGAGGCCTCGCTGCGGATCGGTGAGCAGAACGGCTGGCGCAACGCGCAGGCCTCGCTGCTCGCCCCGACCGGCACCATCGGCTTCATGATGGACTGCGACACGACCGGCATCGAGCCGGACTTCTCGCTGGTCAAGTTCAAGAAGCTGGTGGGCGGCGGCTCGATGCAGATCGTCAACCAGACCATCCCGCGGGCCCTGCGCAAGCTCGGCTACGCCGAGGAGACGGTCGAGGCGATCGTCGAGTACATCTCCGAGAAGGGCCACGTGATCGACGCTCCCGGCCTCAAGCTGGAGCACTACGAGGTCTTCGACTGCGCGATGGGCGAGCGGGCAATCCGCCCGATGGGCCACGTCCGGATGATGGCGGCGACCCAGCCGTTCCTGTCCGGGGCCATCTCCAAGACGGTCAACCTGCCGGAGTCGGCGACCGTCGAGGCCATCGCCGACGTCTACTTCCAGGGCTGGAAGCTCGGCCTGAAGGCGCTGGCCGTCTACCGGGACAACTGCAAGGTCGGCCAGCCGCTGTCGGACGGCAAGAAGCAGGAAGAGCCGGTCAAGGTCGAGAAGGTCGTCGAGAAGGTCGTCGAGTACCGCCCGACCCGCAAGCGCCTGCCGAAGTCCCGCCCGTCGATCACCACCCGCTTCACCGTGGGCGGCGCCAAGGGCTACATGACGGCCGGCTCCTACCCGGACGACGGCCTGGGCGAGGTCTTCATCAAGCTCGGCAAGCAGGGTTCCACCCTGGCCGGGATGATGGACTCGTTCTCGGTGGCGGTGAGCATCGCGCTGCAGCACGGGGTTCCGCTGCAGACCTACGTGGAGAAGTTCACCAACCTGCGCTTCGAGCCGGCCGGCCTGACCGACGACCCGGACGTGCGGATGAGCTCGAGCATCATGGACTACGTCTTCCGGCGCCTGGCGCTGGACCACCTGTCCTTCGAGGAGCGCTCGGCGCTGGGCATCTACTCGGCCGACGAGCGCGCCCGCGAACTGCAGACGGGTTCTTACCTGCCGCAGGACGAGGACGGCGAGGACGTGGAGGAGGAACTGGAGACCCTGGCCCAGTCCGCCCCGTCCGGCCAGAGCCCGGCTCCGGAGGCGCCGCAGCCCCTCACCACGGGCAATGCGGTCGGCAGCAGCCCGAACCAGCTGCCGGTGGTGAACGTCACCGGTGCGGCGACGGCCAAGTCCGCCCCCAAGGCGGTGCACTCCTCGGCCGAGCTGTTCGAGGCCATGCAGGGCCGGACGTCGGACGCGCCGATGTGCTTCACCTGTGGCACGAAGATGCGCCCGGCCGGCTCCTGCTACGTCTGCGAGGGCTGCGGCAGCACCTCCGGCTGCAGCTGATCACCATCGGAACAACGAGACCGACCTGAAAAGCTAGACCCATGAATGCGTCCCGCCCGGGCTCCGGGCGGGACGCATTCATGGTTTGCAACCGCTGACGTTCACCCGCGGACCAGAAGCCCGTCCGCCAGCAACCCCACCACCTGACGTCCGTCCTCGAGCCAGTCCGGTGCATCCTTCGGCCCGCCGCACACCCCACTCAACCCGAGCATCAACGTCCTCCCGTTGATGTCGTCCCGCACCGAACCCGCCGAAACCCCGGCGCCGAGGAGGGCGTCCAAAGTCTGGGTCATCCGGGAGCGGGCGTCGTCGAACACCGGGGACCGGGTGGCCATGATCGCCTCCAGCGCCACCGCCATGCCCTTGCTGACGGCTGCGTGGTCGACCAGTTGAAGCAGGAACATTCGCACGGCCTGCTCCGGAGGATGATCCTCGAGCAGAGCAGCGCCGCCCGCGCACAGTTCGTCGACCTCCTGTCGGAACACCGCCTCGATCACGGCCTCGCGGGTGTCGAAGTGGCGGTAGACCGTGCCCACCGCTACCCCGGCGCGGCGGGCGATCTCCTCCACGCGGATCTCGGTCTCCCCGTTCAGGAAGGCTTCACGGGCGCTGGCCAGGAGAGCGTCGCGGTTGCGCTGGGCGTCTGCCCGCAGCCGACGGGGTGGGGGAGGGGGCACGGCGGGAGGCCTTCCTGGCAAAAGGTGAACAAGGTTCAGTATATGATCCGGAATCTGATTCACCTTAGCTTGAGGACGGACATCATGAGCGTTGCTCTCCCCGAAGAGGGGCTTGAAGGGGTCCGGGTGCTGGTCACCGGGGCCAGCCGGGGGATCGGCGCGGCCGCGGTGGCCCGCTTCGCGGCGGCCGGGGCGCAGGTGATCGGGACTTCCCGCAGCCTGCCCGCCGAGACCCAGGCGAACGTCAGCTACCTGACTGCCGACCTGAGTACGGATGAGGGCGCGGCGAACCTGGCGGCGGAGGTGATCGAGCGTTGGGGCGGGGTCGATGTGCTGGTCGACAACGCGGGGGCCGGCACTACCCCTGGGCCGATTCTTGAACGTGCCGACGAGAGTTGGCTGGAGGACCTGACGGTGAACCTGATGAGCGCCGTCCGTCTGGATCGGCGTCTGGTTCCGGGCATGGTCGAGCGGGGTAAGGGCGTGGTGGTTCACCTTTCGTCGATCGCCAGTCGTCTGGCCCAGGGGCAGCAGATTGCCTATGCAGCAGCGAAGTCGGCTCTGAACGCGTACAGCCGTGGTCTGGCGGCAGAAGTCGGTCCGCATGGGGTGCGGGTGGTCAACGTGCTGCCGGGCTTTGTTGCGACAGAGGGCGCGCTGGCTCAGCATCAGCGGTTCGCCGACGTCCGCGGGGTGGAGCTGGAGCAGTTCCAGAAGGATCTGGCTGCTCAGCTGAACGTGCCCATGCGGCGTCCGGGAACGCCGGAAGACGCTGCCGAGCTGATCGTCTTCCTGGCTTCCGAGCGGGCGAAGTGGCTCACCGGTGCCGAGTTCCGGGTGGACGGAGGGATTCTGCCCACCATCTGAACCGGCATGCATCAGAACAGCGGGATGCGGCGTCTGTACGGTTACGCCGCATCAATCCGCAGGAGGCACCCGGTGGACGACGACATCTTCCACGACATGGACGGATCAATCGACCCGTTCGTCGTCGGCTTTTTCATCATCTTCGGGTTGATCGCGCTGGTCATCGTGCTGACGATCGCCATGATGATCTTCCGGGGGCTGAACATCTGGAGCCGGAACAACAACTCCCCGCTGCTCACCGTCCCGGCCACGCTGGTGGGTAAGCGGCAGGAGCACTCCCGCAGCCAGGACAGCTCCACCACCTGGTACTACGTGACGTTCGAGCTTCCCGGTCACGATCGTCTCGAGCTTCCGGTCCACGGGCAGCAATGGGGGACGCTGGTGGAGGGCGACCGCGGTCAGCTCACCTACCAGGGCACCCGGTTCAAGGGCTTCGACCGGGTACCCCAGGATCGATAGGCCCTACCTTGTCCCGATGGACCGTCGCCAGCTCGAGTACTTCCTCGCCGTAGCCGAGTGCGGCAGCTTCACCCGGGCGGCGGCGGCCCTGACGATTGCTCAGCCCAGCCTGTCGCACGCAATCGGGCTGCTGGAGCGTGAGCTCGGCTCGACGCTGTTCGAGCGCCTGGGGCGGGGTGTCCGGCTGACCGCCGCGGGGCAGGCGCTGCTGCTGCCCGCCCGGCGCACCCTGCGCTCGTTCCAGGTCGCCGCGACCGCGGTGCGGAGCGTCACCGACGTCGGGTTCGGCCGCCTGACGATCATCTCGAACACGCTCTGGGCGATCGAGCCGCTGGTGCAGATCATCGGGGAGTTCCGGCAGGCGCATCCGGCCGTACAGTTCAGTGTGGGCGACCCGATCCGCCGGTCCGAGGTGCTGGATCAGGTCCGCTCCGGCGAGGCGGACTTCGGCCTGATCGACGGCACGCCCCCGGCCGGCCCGCTGGAGAGCCAATGGCTGGTCGAGCATCGCCTGGTCGCCGTCCTGCCCCCGGACGCGCTTCCCGGCCAGACCGTGGTGAGTGTCTCCGGCCTGGTTCCGCTCGGGCTGATCTGCACGCTGCGCGGCACTGCCCTGCGCGAGCTGCTCGACATCGAGCTACAGGTGGCCGGGGAGGCGTCGGAGATCGCGGTGGAGACCGCCCACCTGGCCTCGGTGATTCCGCTGGTGCTGGCCGGTGCGGGGGCGGCGTTGCTGCCGGAAGGACTGGCCGAGGACGCGGGCCGACGGGGTGCGCGGGTGCTGCCCCTGCGGCGCCCGACCAAGGCCGCCGTGCACCTGATCTGGCGGGCCAAAAGCCTGAGCAGCTCGGGCGAGCAGTTCCGGACCCTGGCCGCGAGCATGTTCGGTGAAGAGGCCCTGCCATAGACTCGGTCTATGGCAATGAGAGGGAACCGGTCTCCCTCGGCCCAGGGTGACCCTCGACGCCCGTAGATCAGGCTGCCACGATCAGGACAGCCGGAAGAAAACGACTTTCACCGTAGAACACCAGGCCGTCACATGTAAAGGCCCGGGGTGAGTGGTGTTTCGCGGACGTGAAAACAATGATCGGACCGGGCCCGGACCTGGCCCGGGTCGGCGGAAGGAGAATCAGGATGAGACCTCCCGGAAGGCGACGCCGCGTGAGGATGCTCGCGGTCGCGGCCTGCCTCGTGGCGGTCACTACCGCCTGCTCGAGCGCTGCCGACAAGGGCGACTTCGCGCTGATCGGGGACAGCGGGGGCGGGGATTCGGGCAACGCCGAGTCGGTCACCCTGATCCAGCAGCCCTGGGTCGACCTGCAGGTGGAGAACGAGATCAGCAAGCAGATCCTGGAGCAGCTCGGCTACTCGGTGAAGGTCAACGAGGTCTCGGTGGAACTCGGCGCCCAGGCGATGTCCACCGGTGACGCGGACGCCTACCTGGGCAACTGGTGGCCCTCGCAGGAGCCGACCTTCGGCGACCTGATCAAGAAGGGCGACGTGGTGGTGGACAGCACCATCCTTGAGGGCACCGAGTACGCGCCCGCCGTTCCCGGTGACACGGCGCAGAAGCTCGGGATCAAGTCGCTGGCCGATCTGGCCGCGCACGGCGACGAGTTCGGCCGCCGGATCTACGGGATCGAGCCCGGCTCCCCGGGGAACGAGACCATCCAGAAGGCCATCGATTCCGACGCCTACGGCCTCGGTGACTGGAAACTCGTGGCCAGCGGCACCCCGGCGATGCTCACCCAGGTCGAGAAGGACCAGAAGGCCGGCCAGCCGATCGTCTTCCTGGGCTGGAGCCCGCACTGGATGACCGTGCAGTTCAAGGCCACCTTCCTGGAGGACCCGGACAAGGTCTGGGGCGGTGCGGGCACGATCCGCACGATCTCCCGCAAGGGCTGGGCCGCCGACAACCCGGACATCGCCACGTTCCTGAAGAACCTGACCTTCAGTACGGACGAGGCCGGGCAGTTCTACTACGACCACGACAAGGGCTCGAAGTCCCTGGAGGCGATCGCGAAGGCGTGGATCAGCGCCAACCCGGACAAGGTCGCGCAGTTCCTCAAGGGTGTGAAGGCCAGTGACGGCCAGGACGCGGAGTCGGTGATCGGGAAATGATCGAGGGCAAAGGCCTGAGCAAGGCCTACGGGCTGAGCGCGCACGCGGCGCGCCGCGCGCTCGCCAGTGAGGATCCGGCCGCCGCGGTGGCCGCGGCCGGGGGTTACCTCGGTGCGCACGACGTCAGTTTCCGGATCGAGACCGGCGAGATGTTCGTGGTGATGGGGCTTTCCGGATCCGGCAAGTCCACCGTGCTGCGCATGATCAACCGGCTGAACGAGCCGAGCAGCGGTGAGCTGCTGATCGACGGGGAGGACGTGGTCGCGGTCCCGGACGCCCGGCTGCGGCAGATCCGGAACGAGAAGATCGGCATGGTCTTTCAGCACTTCTCGCTGTTCCCGCACCGCACCGTGCTGGAGAACGCGGCCTACGGGCTGAAGGTCCGCGGGCTGCCCCGGGCCGAGCGGTTCGAGCGGGCCGACGCGGCGCTGAACCGGGTCGGGCTGGCCGGGCGCGGCTCGAAGTACCCGCACGAGTTGTCCGGCGGGATGCGCCAGCGGGTCGGCCTGGCCCGGGCGCTGGCCGTCGATCCGCCGATTCTGCTGATGGACGAGCCGTTCTCGGCCCTCGACCCGCTGATCCGGCGGGACATGCAGGACCTGCTGATGCAGTTGCAGGCCGAGGACCGGCGCACCACCGTGTTCGTCACCCACGACCTGAACGAGGCGATGCGGATCGGCGACCGGATCATGGTGATGCGGGACGGCCGGGTGGTCCAGGTCGGCGCCGGGGTGGAGATCGTCGCCCGGCCCGCCGACGACTACGTGAGCGAGTTCGTCGCCGACGTCGACCGGGCCCGGGTGCTCACCGCGGCCGACCTGGTGCGGCCGGCGCTGATCACCTTCCGGGTGGACGAGGACCCGGCCTCGGCGCTGCGCCGGCTGGGCGACAACGAGGCCAACGGCGCGTTCGTGCTGAAGGACGAGGCGCACCTGCTCGGCGTGGTCACCGACACCAACCTGCACGACGCGGTCAACCGGGGCCAGAAGGACCTGGCCGGCTGCGTCACCCAGGACTACCACGCGGTCCGGCCGGACGCCGTGATCGGGGACTTCATGCACCTGGCCGGGCGTCAGGTGGTGCCGGTCACGGTGGTGGACGGCGAGGGCAACCTGACCGGGGTGGTGCCCCGGGCCGCCATCCTGTCCACCCTGTCCAGCGTTCCCCAGGCCCGTGAGGAGGCGGCCGTCCATGCCTGAGATCAAGATCGGTCAGTACGGTGAGGACGTCATCGACTGGCTCACCGACCATTTCGGCGGGTTCTTCGACTGGCTCACCACCGTCCTGAGCCATCTGCTGCGCTGGACCTACGACATCGTCGCGGCGCTCCAGCCGGTGCCGATGACCATCGTGTTCGGGGTGATCGCGCTGGCGGTCACCCGCCGGATCGGGCTGACCGTGATCCTGGTGGCCGGGTTGCTGCTGGTCGACTCGATGGGCCTGTGGTACGAGACCATGCAGAGCCTGGCCACCGTGCTGCTGGCCACCGCGGTCGCGCTGCTGATCGGCATCCCGGTGGGGATCTGGGCGGCGTTCAACCCGGTCGTGCGCACCGTCGTCGGGCCGGTGCTCGACTTCATGCAGACCGTGCCGGTCTTCGTCTACCTGTTGCCGACTGTGCTGTTCTTCGGGATCGGGGCGGTGCCGGGCATGATCGCCACGATCGTCTTCTCGGCGCCGCCGGCGGTCCGGCTGACCACCCTGGGAATTCGTCAGGTGGACGGCGAGACCGTCGAGGCCTCGGCCGCTTTCGGGGCCTCGCGCTGGGAGATCCTGCGCGAGGTGCAGCTTCCGCTGGCCCGGCCGTCGATCATGGCCGGGGTGAACCAGGTGATCATGCTGGCCCTCTCGATGGTCGTGGTCGCCGGTCTGGTCGGTGGTGAGGGTCTGGGTGGCATCGTCGTGTCGGCGGTGCAGAGCCTGCAGATCGGCGACTCGATCGAGGGTGGCCTGGCCGTGGTGGTGCTGGCGATCTACCTCGACCGGGTCTCGGCCGCGCTGGGCGGGGTGGGCCGGGGCAATCCGTCCTGGTGGCCGAAGCGGAAGAGCACCGAGGGGCTGGAGCAGGCTCAGGTGCAGCCGGCTGAATCCCGCGAGCTGGTGGCGGCGAGCTGAACTACCTTCAATGAGTGACGCCCGACAGCCCGACGCTGTCGGGCGTCTTTAATTCTGGTTCCCGGCTATCACCAAACCGTTCTCATAGGCGAAGACCACGGCCTGAACCCGGTCGCGGAGGCCGAGTTTCATCAGCAGGCTGCTCACGTGGCTCTTCACCGTCGCCTCGGTGACGTGCAGCCGGTGACCGATCTCGCTGTTGGAAAGGCCCTTGGCCAGAAGCGTCAGGGTCTCGAGTTCGCGGGCGGTGAGGGATTGCGCCGTGGCGCCGGGGGTGATGGGGGCACCGCGCTCGGCGAAGCTCTCGATCAGGCGGCGGGTCACCGAGGGGGACAGCAGCGATTCACCGCCGTGCACCACCCGGATCGCCTCGACCAGCTTCTCCCGGGACGCGTCCTTCACCAGGAAACCGGCCGCCCCCGCCCGGATCGCGCCGAACACGTACTCGTCCTCCTCGAACGTGGTAAGGACGAGGACCCGGGTGTTCCGGTACTTCTCGGTGATCGCGGCAGTGGCCGTGATGCCGTCCGTGCCGGGCATCCGGATGTCCATCAGCACCACGTCCGGCCGCATTTCACCGGTCCGCCGCACCGCCTCGTCCCCGTCCGCGGCCTCGCCGACCACCTCCAGATCCTCGAAGGCGCTGAGAACAAGGCGCAGACCCATCCGGACCAGTTCCTGGTCGTCGGCGATCAGGATGCGGATCATGCGGGTTCTTCCTCCGGTAGCGGCAGTCGGGCGGTAAGGCGAAAACCGTTCCTGAACAATGGTTCCTGGGCGGTGAGCGTCCCACCGATCGCATCCACCCTTTCCCGGAGCCCCCGCAGGCCCGAGCCGGTCCCGATCCCGGCCGGTCCGCGTCCCTCATCGACCCCGTCGTCGGCCACCGACACCTCCAGCCAGTTCTCCTCGAACGTGACCCGGACGTCCACCTGAGCCGGCCGGTGCGCGTGTCGAGCCACGTTCGTCAGTCCTTCTTGGACAACCCGGTACGCGGTGAGGTCGATCCCGGCGTCCGTAGTCCGGGTCGCGCCGACCGTGGTCAGGGCGACCGGCATCCCGGTTTCGGCGTACTGGCGGACGAGTTCCGGAATTTGCTGCAGTCGGGGAGCCGGGGCAAGGGCGGCTTCCGGGGTCTCGCGCAGAACTGAGAGCATGCGCCGCAGTTCGGTGATGCTCTCCTCCCCGCTCTTCTCGACCCGGCGCAGCGCCTCCTCGGCCAGATCCGGATCGGTGCGCAACGTGTCCCGGGCCCCACGGACGCCGAGCAGCATCACCGTCACCGAGTGGGCGATGATGTCGTGCAGTTCCCGGGCGATCTGGGTGCGTTCGGCCTGCGCCGCAATCACATCCCGTTGCTCTCGTTCGCATTCCAGCCGCCGTGCGCGCTCGGCCAGCGAAATGACATAGCGATACTGGGTCTGGGCATAGGCACCGATCGCCCAGGCCAGCAGGGAGACCGGGATCGAGCTGATCGAGCCGACCTGCAGCACGATCGCGGTCACCACTGCGGCCGGAATCGAACGGCGCCGTTCCTCGTAGATCGCCGCCGCGCAGAGCCCGACGATCGCGGGCGCTCCTCCGGGATAGGAACCGGCGGCCGCGAGGACGGACTCGATGACCAGGACGGCGCCGAGGACGGCCAGCGGGGCCCGGCGATGGAACAAGAGAAGCAAGCTGGCTACTGCGGAAAGGCCGAGGGTGAACGCCTCCGGGGGAGTGCTCGGCGCTCCGAGACTGTCGGAAAGGAAACCGATCTCGAGCAGGAAGGTCACACCCGCCACGACGATGAGGGCGAGTGCGGCCCGATGCCGTCGGAACCGGCCGATCGCCCACTGCAGGTTCATGCCAGGTCTCGCCGCCCCTCGCTGAACAATGCCGCCACCACACCCAGCACGGTCCAGGCCGCCAGCACCAGACCGCCTTGCACGATGCTCAGCGTGGTGTTGTGGGTCATGCCCGAGAGTACCGAGGCGGCGCCGGACGGGGTCAGGTTCGCCAGCCCTTCGTCGGCCCCGGAGAGCAGGGGAGCGACGGCGAAGTCGAGCACCAGGACGGTCACGACTCCGGCCACCTGGTTCCGGATCAGTGCACCCAGAGCAGCGCCCAGCACGGTGGCCAGCACCGACGCCGCGATGTTGGCTGCCACTACCTTGCCGATGCTGCTCGCGGTCAGTTGCTCCCCGGGCATGTCCCGCAACAGGGGTAGGGCGACCGCTACCGAAACGGCCGAGGTGAGGACACCCAGGACGAGTCCGGTCACGGTGTAGGCGAGGATCCGCAGACCTAGCACGACAGTGGGGGAGACGGGGGCGGCCAGCGCAGCCGGGGCGGCGGTGCGGTGTCGGTACTCGCCAGCAACCCCGACCAGACCCCAGACGACCAGCAGCACGGGTAGACAGGTCAGGGCTTCGTCCTTCTCGGCCAGGGTGTCCAGCTCCCCGCTGGCCGCTCCGATGATCACCGCGTTCAGCGCCCCGAACCCGATGCAGACCAGCGCAAACGCGGCCAGCGTGCGGGTGCTGAGGGTCTTGCCGAGCTCGCCGCGCAGGATGCCGGTCATCGTTCGGCCCCCTCGACCACGTCGAAGAACAGCTCCTCGAGCGCGCCCGGGTTGGGGCCCTGGAACCGGATCCGGCCGTGGTCGATGACGATCACGTCGTCCACGGTCTTGTCCGCCTCGCTGAGCACATGACTGGACAGCAACACCGCCCCACCCCGGGACACCCGATCCCGCAGCAGGTTCCGCAGCCAGCGCATCCCGGCCGGGTCCAGGCCGTTCACCGGTTCGTCGAGGACCAGCAGAGGTGGGTCGCCGAGCAACGCGGCGGCCAGGCCGAGCCGCTGCCGCATACCCAAGGAGTAGCCGCCCACCCGTCGGCCCGCGGCGTCCTCCAGCCCGACCTCGTTCAGCACCTCGGTGACCCGGCGCCGGGGCAGACCGGCGATCCTGGTCAGGGCGAGGAGGTGAGCCCGGGCGCTGCGACCCGGGTGCGCGCCGCAGGGCTCGATGTAGACGCCGATCGTCCGGGCGTCCAACCCGGCCCGGCGCACCGGCATCCCGTTGACCAGGGCAGTTCCCGCGGTCGGCCGGGACAGCCCGGCGAGGAGTTTGAGCGCGGTGGTCTTGCCCGCGCCGTTGGGCCCGAAGAACCCGGTCACGGCACCCGGGCGGACGGTGAAGGAGGCCGCGTTCACCACGGTTGAGCGGCCGTAGCGCTTGGTCAGCCCGTCGGCCTCGAGGACGGGCGTTGCATCGGAAGTCATGGCTTCAGGCTGATCTCGTCGTCCCCTCGGGCGCCTCGTTCTCAGGACGGAGACGGGATTCGTCCTAAGGTCGTAGCCATGACCGAGATCCCTTTAGCAGGGGCGGTGGGTAACGCCGGGCGGGTGTTCCGGGTAGGAGAGACGGTCCGGAAACCCTGGCGGGAGAACACACCCTCGCTGCACGCGGTGCTGAACCACTTGGCCGAGGTTCTGCCGGGCGTTGCGCCGGTCCCCCTGGGGCGCGACGACCAGGGCCGCGAGATGGTGAGTTGGCTGTCGGGCGATGTCGCCATACCCCCATTTCCGGCCTGGTCGTTCGATGACCTGTACCTGACGTCCCTCGGGCGGTTGCTTCGGCGATTGCACGATGCGCTGGAGGGGTGGGAGCCGCCGTTCGGCAGCGTGTGGAACCAGGAACTGGCCGATCCGGAGGGCGGACCGCTGATCGTCCACGCGGATGTCTGCCCGGAGAACGTGGTGGCCCGGGACGGTGCGGCCATCGCGGTGCTGGACTGGGAGTTCGCCGCGCCCGGCCGGGCGATCTGGGACGTGGTCAGCACGGCCCGGTTGTGCGTCCCGTTCACTCACCCCAGCCGCCGGGACGCGTCGGTGCCGACTATGGACGATGCTCAGCTCCGCCGCCGTCTGCTGGTTTTCCTTGCGGGCTATGACCTCTCAGATCAGCAGAGGACGCTCTTCCCGGCAGTTCTGGACCAGCGGCGGGCGGTGGGGGAGAGGTTCGTGCTGAGCCGCGTCGCGGCCGGTGAGGAGGCGTTCGGCCGCTGGGCGACTCCGGAGGGGCAGGCCCGGCTCGAGGTCGAGCGGCAGTGGATCGCCGCTCTGCCTGCGGATGTGGCCCATTGAACCTGGGCAACGGGAGTGGCGCGACGTAATGTGAAGGCGCGGGGGCGGAGCGTCGGGGAGGTCGCGGGTGAAGCCATCAGCGTGGGTCTGGGTCGTCTGTGCGGTGCTGTTGCTGATTGCCGCGAGTCTCGCGTTCTCCGGGGCGCTGTATCCCGCGGTGATCGTGCTGATCCTGGTGACCGCGGTGCTGATCGGGTACCGGATGCGCTGAGCCGACCCTGGTCGGGCCTTTGTCGGGCCTTGGCCGGGCACTGGTCGGGCCACGGTCGGGCCTTGGCCGGGCACTGGTCGGGCCTTGGTCGGGAGGGCTCAGAACAGCTGGGGCGTGAGCAGCGCCAGCAGGGCCAGGGCGACGCCGAGCCCACCGAGCACCATGATCTGGGTGCGCTGCTGCTCGGTCGGGATCTCGCCCCGCCGGGACTGCTTCACCGTGGTGGCGAAGACCCGGACGACCATGCCCAGCACGACGAGGGCACCCAGCCCGAGCACGACCATCACCACGATTTCCACGGCAGCAAATCTAGCGGGCCCTCAGCCACCCCTGAGCGGCCGGCCGCTCAGTTCCCGAGCAGTCGGCGGCGCTGCTCACCCACCCCCAAGGCGCGCGCCAGGTCCTGCTCGAGGAACGGCGCCAGCGTGCGCGCGTAGGTCGCGGTCAGATGGTGGTCGTCCCGGTAGACCAGCACGTTCCCGGTGACGGCCGGGCATTTCTTCGCGGTGCACAGCTGATCGGTCAGGTCCAGCACCGGGGTGCCGCTGGGTCGGGCCGCGGCTGCGATGATCCCGGCTCCCTGCAGCGCCTTCGACCGGGAACGGGCGCACGAGGACAAGTGGTCGAGGTGCAGGCTGACGCAGTCGGCCATGTCCTGGCCCATCCGGGGGGTCTCGGCGATCGTCACCATCGGGATGCCGGCCTGTTTCATCGCGGTCAGCCGGGAGCTCAGCCCGCGGATCATTTCCTGCCGGTTCTCCTCGCCCTGCAGCGCTTTTCCGTTCTTCAGCGTGGGGTAGAAATCCAGTTCGGTGGTGAAGAGCAGGTCGGGGGCGAGGTCCTGCACCCGCTGGACCACCGACCGGTTCCAGGTGACGCAGCTGGTGTACTCCTTCCCGGCCTGGATCCGGTGGATGTCCGAGAACGGGCAGCCCGCCTTGGTGATGCTGATCAGCTCCCAGTGCCGGCTCCGGGCGATCTCCTGCAGGGCCGGCATCCACTGGCCCATCTTCGAGTCGCCGACCCCGACCACCACCGGCCCCTCCGGCGTGGTGCGGTAGTCGAACACGCACGGTTTCACCCGGGCCTCGACGTAGTTCGACGGGCAGCCGCGCGCGTAGATGTCGCCCGAGTCGTCCTTGGCCCGTTCGGGGCGGGGCGCCAGGGCGGTGGCCTTGGGCTGCACCACGACGGGCAGGTCGGCGCCGATCGGACCGGTCGGATCCGGCACTGACTCGGCCCGGGACAGGGCGGTGCCGGCCCCGGTGACGACCAGGGTCAGGATCAGGCCGCCGACCAGGCTCCGCCAGGGCACGGCCCAGAACCGGGCGGAGCGCAGCGGGCGCTCGACCAGGTAGTACGTCGCCGCGGCGAGGACGACGCTCGCTACGGCTACTTCGACGCCCTCAAGGGTGCTGGTCGCTCCGTTGCGGGCGGCCAGCACGACCAGGGGCCAGTGCCAGAGGTAGAGCGCGTAGGAGATGTCGCCGATCCAGGTCAGGACCGGGGTGGCGATGAGCACCCGGGCCCCGCGCGGAGCCCGGCCGCCGAGGATCAGGAGCAGGGTGGCGGCGACCACGAGCACCGTGAGCGGTCCGGGCCAGCGGGTGGCCGGAGTGACCACCAGCAGGGCCGTGCCCAGCAAGGCCAGTCCGGTCCAGCTCAACCCGGCGGCCAGGGCCTGCTGCGGTCGGGACTCGGCTTCCTCGGGTAATTCAGCCGGTGCAGCTGAGCGACGAGGCGATCCGAGCAGGGCACAAAGGGCTCCGGCGGCGAGCTCCCAGACCCGGGTCTGTGTCGTGAAGTAGGTCTGCGGCCCGGACGTGAACAAGGCGAGCCCGAGCGAGCCGGCAATGACGAGACCTACCGCCAGCGCGGCGATTCGGCGGGTGCGAGCGAGCAGCGCCAGCCCGATCAGCAGCGGCCAGGCCACGTAGAACTGTTCCTCGATGGCCAGCGACCAGAAATGCTGCAGCGGACCAGCGGCGGCGCCCTCGCTCAGATAGTCGACCGACTGCCCGGCCAGGCGCCAGTTCAGCGCGTACCCGGCCGCGGCGATCGCGTCGCCCCCGATCGACGGCCAGCGCGCGGCGGGTAGGTACCAGCGGGACAGAACACAGGTGGTGACCAGCACCAGCACCGCGGCCGGGAGCAGACGCCGGGCCCGCCGGGCCCAGAAACCGGGAAGGGATATTCGGCCGGTGCGTTCGTGCTCGCGGACCAGCAGACCGGTGATGAGGAAGCCGGAGAGGACGAAAAACACGTCCACGCCGATGAATCCGCCGGAAGGGCCGAGGCCGACGTGGTACAGCAGCACCATCAGGACGGCGACCGCGCGCAGGCCCTGGAGGTCGGCCCGGTGCGGACCAGGGCCGGGTGCAACGGCCCGCAAAGGTTCTGCGGCAGGCAGTTTTCGGGCAGGCAGCAGCACAGTCATGGTCGGCGTCTTTCCCCCACGGAACCCCACCCCGAGATTTCGGGGTCTCCTTCAGTAGGACGCACAAACCTGGGAACGGTTGTCCGGTTCAGCTGTCCATTTGGGCAGAATTTCCGGATGCCCTCATGAAAGCCCCTGGTTCAGGGGTGCACTCAGCCGGCGAAGAGCCGGGACCGGACGTCGCCCCCGAGTTCGCCGGTCAGGTCGGTCGCGAGCACCGGGGCCAGGGAGCGGGCGAAGGTGGCGGTCAGGTGGTGCTTGTCCCGGTAGACCAGCAGGTTGCCCTGGACCGCGGGGCAGGTCGTGGCCGAGCAGAGCCGGCTGGTCAGGTCGATGAACGCGGCGCCGCTGCGCTGCGCCGCGGCCTCGACCACGCCGGCGTTCTTCAGAACCTGGGCCCGGGGTCGGGCGCAGGCGTCCAGGTCCTTGAGGTGGGTGCGCACACAGGCCGCGGTGTCGAACCCCATCCGCGGGGTCTCGGCCAGGGTCGCCACCGCGATCCCGGCCCGGCGCATCGTGGTGATCCGGGAGCTCAGCCCGCGCACCATCTCGGCCCGGTTCGCGGCCCCCTTCAGCACCTTCCCGCCCCGCAGGGTGGGGTAGAAGTCGAGCTCGGTGGTGACCAGCAGGGTGGGGGCGAACCGGACGACCTTGGCGGCGGCCGACCGGTTCCAGGTGACGCAGCTGGTGTACTCCTTCTTCTTCCAGTTCCGGTGGATGTCGGAGAAGGCGCACCCGGACTTGGTCAGGCTGACCAGCTTCCAGTGCTGCTGCTGGGCGATCACCTGGAGGGCCGGCACCCACTGGGCCATCTTCGAGTCGCCGGCCGCGACCACCACGGGCGCGCCGGGCCCGGTGCTGTAGTCGAACACGCAGGGGTGCACCGCGTCGTCGTCATACCCCGACGAGCACCCGCGTTGGTAGACGTCACCGTCGTCCCGGCGGGCCAGGGCGGGCCGCGGGGTGATGCCCGCCGACCCGGCCGGCTTGATGGAAGGCTTGACGACGGCCGCGGGCGGCACCTTGGCCCCCGACCCACAGGCCGTCATCAGGATGAGGAGCAGACCCGCAACCGCCGCCGAGGTGATCCGGCGCAGTGACAGCAGGGCGGTGCGACCGGGAACGGCGCTGGGCGAGCTCATGGGCGCCAGCATCTCAATCCGGAGGACCCGGACATTCGGTGATTAGGTTGATCGGGAATGTGAGAATCACCCCACCCCGACAACCGCCGCCCACCGGCGTCCTTTATTGCAACCGGCTCCAGGGCTGCAGCACCCCGGTGAACGGCTTGGCCGGCGGGCCCGCGAACTCACCCTGCTTCCCGGTGCTCAAACCCAGCCTGACCAGCGACTCCGCGAACACCGTGGCGGCCGCCACGCCGTCCACCACCGGCGCGCCGATGGCCTTCGAGATGCCCGCGCACAGGTCGGCCATGCCCGCGCAGCCCAGAACCACCGCGTCCGAACCGTCCAGTTCCAGCGCCCGCCGACACTGCTCGGTGACGACCGACCGGGCTCCCGGGTCGCTCTCCAGGTGCAGTACCGGTATCTCGCAGCTGTGCACGCCCAGGCACCGCTCGCCGAACCCGTAGGTCCGGGCCAGGTCCCAGGCCCGGCCGGTGGTCCGGGCCAGCGTGGTCACCACGCTGAACCCGCGCCCGAGGAACGCGGCGGCGTGCATGCCGGCCTCGGCGATCCCGATCACCGGTCCGGTGGCCAGCTCCCGGGCCGCGTCCAGCCCCGGATCACCGAAGCAGGCCACCACGTAGGCCGAGGCGCCCTCCCGTTCTCCTTTCGCAATCTCGGCGAGCAGGCCCGGCACCGCCAGGGCCTCGTCGTAGTGGCTCTCGATGGACACCGGCCCGGTCTCCGGATTCACCGCCTCGACGACCGTGCCGGGGGCGGCCACCGCCCGGGCGGCCTCCCCGATCAGCCTGGTCATCGAGGCGGTGGTGTTCGGGTTGATCACCCGCAGGAACATGCTCAGGCGGCCTTGGCCAGGGCCTGGCGGGTGGCCGAGGTGGGCCGGCCGGCGATCAGGTAGTACGCCGCGAATCCGAGGGCGCACCCGATGAACCAGCTGTAGTCGCTGATCCAGAGGGCCGAGTCGGCCAGTTTCGGCACGATCACCGAGGCGATCGAGACCGCTCCCGCGATCCCCGTGGCCAGCACCGCGTCCGGGTTGTAACCGTTCTGGTACCAGTACCTTCCGGCCGACGACATGGTGAACAGGTCGTCCACCACCACGTGCTGCCGGCGCAGCAGGTAGTAGTCGGCGATCAGCACCCCGAACAGCGGGCCGATCAGGGCGCCCAGCACCCCGAGCGTGTAGTGGATGGCCTGGTCGTTGTCGTACCAGTTCCACGGGGTGAGGATCACCGAGCCGACGGCCGCGATCATGCCGCCCATCCGCCAGCTGATCCGCTGCGGGCTGACGTTGGAGAAGTCGAAGGCCGGGGAGATGAAGTTCGCGACGATGTTGATGCCGATCGTGGCGGTGGTGAAGGTCAGGGCGCCGAGGACGATAGCGAAGGTGTTGTCGATGTGCGCCACCGTGTCCACCGGGTCGGTGATCAGCTTGCCGAAGACCGGCAGGGTGGCCGCGGCGGTGAGCACCGTGAGGATGGAGAAGACCAGGAAGTTCACCGGCAGGCCGAGCAGGTTGCCGCGCTTGACCGCATCGAAACTACGTCCGTAGCGGGAGAAGTCGCCGAAGTTCAGCATCGGGCCGGAGAAGTAGGAGACGACCAGGGCGATGGCCGAGAGCATGGTGGTGACCACGTGCCAGCCGGTCAGGTTCTCCGAGGACAGGTTCAGCGAGAGGTGCCAGTCCGACTTGACCAGGAGGTAGCCGCAGAGCAGGAACATCACCACGTAGACGGCCGGGCCGCAGAAGTCGATGAACCGACGGATGCTCTCCATCCCCATCCAGAACACCGCCGCCTGGAGCACCCAGAGCAGTGCGTAGGTACCCCAGCCGAGCGTGGAAAGGCCGAGGAGACCGTGCCGGTCGGCATCGGCGTAGGGGGCGAGGCCGTCGAACAGGCGCACCAGGACGACGTCGAGAGCGGCTGAGGCCAGGTAGGTTTGGATGCCGTACCAGGCCACGGCGATCGATCCGCGGATGATGGCCGGGATGTTCGCCCCCTTCACCCCGAACGGGGCCCGGCAGATCACCGGGTAGGGAACTCCGGCCACCTGGCTCGGTTTCGCGACCAGGTTGCAGAAGAACTGGACGATGACGATGCCCACGACCAGCGAGACGAGGACCTGCCAGGAGGTCAGGCCGAGGGCGAAAAGGCTTCCGGCGGTGACATATCCGCCGACGCTGTGAACGTCCGACATCCAGAAAGCGAAGATGTTGTACGTGCCCCAGGTCTGTTCGGCCAGGGGCGCGAGGTCGTCGTTGGTGAGGCGCGGATCGTAGCCGTCCTTGATCACCGGAAGTCCGGCCGGGTGGTCGGGCGTCAGGTGGACGGCGGGCAGAGCGAGGTCTTCGGCCATGGGCCAACTCCCGATCAGGCGGGGGACGAGGAGACCCTTATGACGCTATGTGCGGATTGTTGCCGAGCGATGACGCAGGTCATATATCTTCCGCGGACGGGTCGGCCAGCAGCCCGGACCGCTCCGGCAGCATCGCGATCACCTGTTCCAGCCGCTGATGATGCTGGGCGGCGATCTCCAGCAGGCCGTCCGCGTCGCCGGCGGTGAAGGCGGCCAGCATCGCGGTGTGCTCGCCGTGTAGCCGCGACCGTTCGTCGCCGGGCAGCCAGCGCATCGGCTGGAACGGCTCGGTCACGTTCCAGGCCGACTCGAACATCCGCAGCAGGCGCTGCATCCGGCAGGGCGCGATCAGCGCCAGGTGGAAGTGCCGGCTCTCCTGGTGATATCTGCGCGGGTCCCAGTCGGTCTGCAGGGCCGCCAGCGCGGCGTGCGCCTGCGAAGCCGCCGTCAGGTCCTCCGGGGTGGCCACCTCGATCGCCGCCCGCAGCGCAGCGGACTCCAGAACCCCTCGCACCAGATAGATCTCGGCCAGTTCGCGGCGGGTCAGCTGGGCCACCACGTAGCCGGCGTTCGGCCGGTGCGCCACCAGGTTCTCGCCGACCAGGGTCTTCAGCGCCTCGCGGACCGGGATCGGGCTGACCCCGAACAGCGCGGCCACCTCGGCCAGCGGGATGGGCGTGCCGGGCGGGGCGCCGCCCTCGAGGATCACCCGGCGCAGTTCGTCGAGGATCACCTGCTGCGGGCTGCCGGTGCGGCGGGGCTCGAGCTGGTCGAGTATGGCCGAACGCCGTCCCTGGCTCATCCGGCGGACGCTACCGGAGTGGGGCCGGGCCGGGGTGGCTCGGCAACGAGTAGTTAATAAAGCTCAGAACAGGCTGAGCTGCCCCGCGTCGGCCAGCGCGGCCGCCTTCTGGGCGGCCCGGGTGATCGTCGGCCGGGGCAGGGTGATCACCCGGTCCTTGCGGTTCGGGGAGTCCGCGCCGGAGCGCGGGCCCTGGCCGTAGACCCGCTCGCCGTACCAGGACGGCGGCTCGGACCCGGTCAGCGCCCAGAGCGAGGCCCCGAGCCGGATGTCGCGGGTCTGCAGGGTGTCCTGCAGGCGCTGCTGGTCCAGCGGCAGGGCCATCGTGGCGATCTTCGGGAGTCGCAGGTCGCGGCGCATCTCCATGAGGTGCTGGTTGCGGGCGACGTTCTGCCGGGCCTCCTCGCCGGCCAGGGCGGCGGTGGCGGCCGGGCCGATCAGGGCGGCGATCTCGTCCTCCCGCCCGTCGTCCAACGCGCCGTAGACCTTCTCCACCGTCTCGAACTCGGCCAGCAGCTTCGCAGCGCGCTTCGGGCCGACGCCGAACGCCCCGGGCAGGTTGTCGGACGCGTCTCCGCGCAGCGCTGCGAAGTCCTTGTACTGGTCGGGCCGGACGCCGTACTGGGCCTGGAGCTTCTCCGGGTCGATCAGCGGGGAGCCGTCGATCCCGCCGTTCATCACCCGCAGCACCGAGGTTCCGTCGTCCACCAGGGCGAACATGTCCCGGTCGCTGGTCACCACGGTGGTGCGCCAGCCGTGTTTGCGGGCCGACCGGGCCGAGGAGGCCATCACGTCGTCCGCCTCGTAGCCCTTCGGCACCACCACGGTGACCCCGGCCGCGGCCAGGAAGCCGGGGGCGGCGTCGAGCTGGAGGCACAGGTCCTCGGACTTCTCCGGGCGGTGCGCCTTGTACCCGTCGTAGTCGCCGCGCCGCACCGACTCGCCCGCGGCGCAGTCGAAGCCCACCACCAGCGCGTCCGGCCGCAGCCGGGCCGAGGCCGTGGCCAGAAAGCTGACCAGGCCCTTCAGGGCCCAGACGGGGGCACCGTCGGAGTCGCGCAGATCGCCCCCCGACATCGCGTGGTGAGCGCGGTGCAGGAGGCTGTTGCCGTCGACAGCCAGCAGCAGGGGAACGGGCACGTGCCCCAGGATGCCCCGACAATCGCGCGGGTGCACGCATCCGGCCCAAAAATGACGGCAAAATCTCGAACGAGTGTTCGAGGAGGTGATCCGGGTCACGGACCGCCCGGGGACCGCAGCGGAGCGTCCCATCGGGCCTTTTGGCAAAGCCCCCAGGTAAGGTGGGCCAGTGAGTGAACCGCAGTGGCTCAGCGACGAGGAACAGAAGGCCTGGCGCAAGCTGGCGGCCGTGTTCACCCTTCTCCCGGCCTCCCTCGACGCCCAACTGCAGCACGACGCGGCGCTCACCCACTTCGCCTACTTCGCGCTGGCGATGCTCTCCGAGGCGCCGGACCGGGCGCTGCGGATGAGTGAACTCGCGGCCCGGTCCAGCAGTTCGCCGAGCCGGCTCTCGCACACCATCAGCCGGCTGGAGAACCGCGGCTTCGTACGGCGCACCCGGGCCGCGGAGGACGGTCGGGGTCAGGTCGCCCAGTTGACCGACGAGGGCATGGCCGCGATCGTCGACATGGCGCCCGGGCACGTGCAGGCGGTGCGCCGGTTCGTGTTCGACGCGCTGAGTCCCGAGCAGGTGCGCCAGCTCGACGAGATCACCACGGCGATCCTCAGCAAGGTCGATCCGGACGGCACGCTGGTGCCCCCGCCGCCGCTGAGCCACAGCGAGAGCACCAGCGCCTAGCCTCACTTCAGGTCGGCGATCGCCTTCCGGACGCGCTGCTCGGACACGGGGTAGGCGGTTTTCAGGCCGCCCCCGAACAGGCTGACCCGCAGCTCCTCCAGCATCCAGCGCACGCCGATCACATCGTCTTCGCGGCGGCGGGCCGGGGGCAGTCCGGCCACTGCGGCCTGGAACTCGGCCCGCAGAGCGAGCACCTGCTCCTGCAGCCCCCGGTCACGCTGATAGCGCTCCGGCAGCTTCTCCAGACGCCGTTGCATTGCTTGGAGATAACGGACGAGATCGGGCAGCTTGGTCGCGCCGGTCGCGGTCACGAAGCCGGGAAAGACCAGGGCGGCCAGCTGCGAGCGCAGGTCGGTGAGCCCCGGCAGCAGGGCCGGGCTGGACGTGGACTTCAGGCCCAGCTCGATCTCCCGGGCCAGCCCCAGGACGGTGGCGGTGGTCACCAGGATGCTGGTCACCTCGGGGTGGACGTCCTGGCGCACCTCGAGCTGGAGCCGCTCGAAACCGGCCGGGTCCCAGGCCGGTCCACCGGCCCGGGCGACCAGATCGTCGACCGCCGCACCGAGGCAGTCGTCGAAGAGGTCGGACGGGGTCCTGTGCGGAGCCTGGGCCAGAGCCAGCTTCTGCCGGTTGCTCAGCCGGGCCAGCACGCTCTTGGCCGGGGAGGCCAGGTTCAGCATGATCAGCCGCCGGGTGCCGGCCTTCATCGCCTGCCGCTGCTCGGCCGGGTCGTCGAGCACCTTCACGTCGACCGAGGTGCCGCGATCGACCAGGGCCGGATAGCCCTGCACGGTGAGCCCGGCCGTCTTGTGCTCGACCGACCGGGGCAGGGCGCCGATGCTCCAGGTCCGCAGCCCCTTGGCCTCGACCTGGGCGACCGCGGTGGAGATCTCCTCGCGCAGCCGCGGCCGCAGCTTCTCGCGCAGCCGGGCCAGGCTCTTGTCCTCGGCCAGCCGGGCGCCCTTCTCGTCCTCCACCCGGAAGGTGACCTTCAGGTGGTCGGGCACCTTGGACAGGTCCCAGGAACCCACCGGAACGTCGACCCCGGTGAGCTCGTACAGCTCGTCCTCCAGGGCCGGGAACAGCGGCTCGGAGCCGGGTTCGGTGTCGGCCAGCCGCTCCAGGACCTGCCGGGCCCGGTCCGGGGCCGGGGTCAGGCCCTTGCGGATCGGCTTGGGCAGCGACCGGATCAGCTCGGTCACCAGTTCCTGGCGCAGACCCGGGATCTGCCACTCGAAGTCCTGGTCCTGCACCAGGTTCAGGCCGGCCAGGGGCAGGTGCACGGTGACGCCGTCCGCGGCCGTGCCCGGCTCGAACTGGTAGGTGACCCGCAGGTCGAGGCCGCCGGCCCGCCAGGTGGCCGGGTAGTCCTCGGCCGAGACCTTCGGGGCCTCGGGCGCGAACAGCATCGACGTCCAGAAGCTGAGCTGGTCGGGCCGGTCCTTGCGGGCCTTCTTCCACCACGAGTCGAAGTGCGCCACCGACACCACGTCGGCCGGGATCCGCTGGTCGTAGAAGTCGAACAGGATCTCGTCGTCGACCACGATGTCCCGGCGCCGGACCTTGTCCTCCAGCGACTCGACATCGCCCAGCAGCTTGCGGTTCTCGTGGAAGAAGTGGTGGTTGGTCCGCCACTCACCCTCGACCAGCGCATGCCGGATGAACAGCTCGCGGGACAGCTCCGGATCGATCCGGCCGTAGCCGACGGTCCGTCCGGTGACCACCGGGATGCCGTACAGCGTGACCCGTTCCGTGGCCACCGCCGAGCCGCGCTTCTTCTCCCAACGCGGCTCGCTGTAGTGCCGTTTCACCAGATGGCCGCCGAGCCGCTCGATCCACAGCGGATCGATCCGGGCCGCCGTGCGGCCCCAGAGCCGGCTGGTCTCGACCAGCTCGCCGACCATCACCCAGCGCGGGGTGCTGCGGGCCAGCGCCGAACCCGGCTGGATCGCGAACTTCGCGCTGCGGGCGCCCAGGTACTCCCGGGTCTCGCCCTCCTTCAGGCCGACCTGCGAGAGAAGACCGGAAAGCAGCGACAAATGGACGTTCTCGGCGACCGAATCGCTGACCGGCTCGAGGGCGTCGTCAATTTCTTCGACATCCACGGCTTCGGGATCGAAACTTGACGTTGCCCGCCCGCCCGCGACCCGGATCCCGGCCCCGCGCAGCACCTGACGCAACTGGCCGTGCAGGTCCTGCCACTCCCGGATCCGCTGACTGTGCAGGAACTCGTCCCGGCACATCCGGCGGAAGCGCGAGGAGCCGTACTCCTTCTGCTTGCCCAGCACGTAGTTCCACAGGTTCACGTAGCTGAGGAAGTCCGAGCGCTGGTCCTTGAACCGGGCGTGCGACTGGTCGGCCTGGGCCTGCTTGTCGGTCGGCCGCTCCCGCGGGTCCTGGATCGACAGCGCCGCGACGATCACCAGAACGTCTGCGAGACAGCCGTTCCGGTCGGCCTCGACCAGCATCCGGGCCAGCTTCGGGTCCACCGGCAACTGGGCCAGGGTGCGGCCCATCCCGGTCAGCCGCTTGCGCGCGTCGGTCTGCTCCGGGTCGATCGCGCTGAGCTCGTGCAGCAGCGCCACGCCGTCCTTGATCTGCCGCGGGTCCGGCGGGTCGAGGAACGGGAAGTTCTCCACCTCGCCGAGGTTCAGCGAGGTCATCTGCAGGATGACGGCGGCCAGGTTGGTCCGCAGGATCTCCGGATCGGTGAACGGGGGCCGGCTCTCGAAGTCCTCCTCGCTGTAGAGGCGAATGCAGATGCCGTCCGAGAGCCGTCCGCAGCGGCCCTTGCGCTGGTTCGCCGAGGCCTGCGAGACCGGCTCGATCGGCAGCCGCTGCACCTTGGTGCGGAAACTGTACCGGCTGATCCGGGCCGTCCCCGGGTCGATCACGTACTTGATTCCCGGCACTGTGAGCGAGGTTTCGGCCACGTTGGTGGCCAGCACGATGCGTCGCCCGGAGTGCGGGGAGAACACCTTGTGCTGCTCGGCCGCGCTCAGCCGGGCGTAGAGCGGCACCACCTCGGTGTTCGCCCCCACGTGCCGGCCGAGGGCGTCCGCCGCGTCCCGGATCTCGCGTTCCCCACTGAAGAAGACCAGGATGTCGCCCGGGCCATCGGCCTCGAGCTCGTCCACCGCCTCGAGCACCGCCTCGATCGGGTCCCGGGTGACCTCGACGGTGGTCTCTTCGTCCTCACCGGTCTCCTCCACGAGAACCAGCGGCCGGTAACGGACCTCGACCGGATAGGTACGACCGGAGACCTCGATGATCGGCGCATCGCCGAAGTGTCGCGAGAACGCCTCCGGGTCGATCGTGGCCGAGGTGATCACCAGCTTCAGGTCCGGCCGGCGGGGGAGCAGTTGCTTGAGATAACCGAGCAGGAAGTCGATGTTCAGGCTGCGCTCGTGCGCCTCGTCGATGATGATCGTGTCGTACCGGCTGAGCAGCCGGTCGCGCTGGATCTCGGCCAGCAGGATTCCGTCCGTCATCAGCTTGACCAGCGTCGAGTCGCTCACCTGGTCGGTGAAACGGACGGCGTACCCGATGGTTCCGCCGACCTCCGCACCGGCGCCGCCGATCTCCTCGGCGATCCTCTCGGACACCGAGCGCGCCGCGAGTCGCCGGGGCTGGGTGTGGCCGATCATCCCGCGGACCCCGCGGCCCAGTTCCAGGCAGATCTTCGGCAGTTGAGTGGTCTTGCCGGAGCCGGTCTCACCTGCCACGATCACGACCTGGTGCTCGGCGATCGCGGTGAGCAGATCGTCCCGCCGCTGACTGACGGGTAACTGTTCCGGATAGGTGATCGCGGGGACGGAGGCGCGACGGGACTCGATCCTTGCCCTTCCGCCCTCGATCTCCCGCTCGATCCGGGCCAGTTCGGCGCTCTTCTCGTCCTCGCTGCGCCGGCGTGAGTGCAGCACGGAGTCGAGCTGGCGACCGAGCCGACGCTCGTCGCTCAGCGACACGTCTTTCAGGGCAACCCGCAGATCATTTACAGCGGAAACCCAGGTTTGTGTGCTCATCTACGCGAAATCCTCGACACGACAGGGGAAAACTTGCTTTGGTGGGGGTCTTTGTCACTACTATTTGCGACTTCAACGACCTCACCAGGAGGATCAATCATGACTGCAACTCTCCGCAGCACCGGAGTGACGCAGACTGCTTCCGAGACCGAGGAAGCGATCGCACCGGTCACCGAGTCCACCGGGTTCAGCCGTCGCCGGGCGATGGCGGTCTGCTCGATCTCCCTGCTGGGGGCGGCCGGCCTGGCCGCCTGCGGCGGGGGTAGCTCCGACAGCGCCGCGTCGGACTCCTCGGGCTCTTCCGGCACCACCACCACGGCCGACGCCCCGGCCGCCAGCAGCTCCGCCTCGGCCGACAGCGGCTCCGGCGGTTCGGGCAGCGGCGGCGAGGTGATCGCCAAGGAGTCGACCATCGCCACCGGGGACGCGGCGAGCTTCGAGCTCGACGGAGCCCCGATCATCGTCGCGATGCCGGACGCCGACAAGCCGGCCGCGTTCTCCGCCGTCTGCCCGCACCAGGGCGGAACTGTGGCGGTGAAGGGTGACCAGCTGGTGTGCCCGCTGCATGGATCGGTGTTCGAGAAGCTCACGGGTGCTTTCGTCTCGGGGCCTGCGGCCGGTAAGTCGCTGACCCCGATCGCGGTCAAGGTCGACGGCGGCAACATCGTCACGGCCTGACCCATTCCCGCAGCTTGTTAGGCGGGGGCCCGGTAGGTCAACCGACTTACCGGGCCTTCGCCGCCTTCGGCCGGGTGATCGAGCTGATCTCGATCGTCCCCCGGGCCCGGGCCGGCGACCCGGCCGAGGTGAGCGTCCCGGAACCGTCTACCGCCTGGGCCGTCAGCTCCCAGGTGTAGTCGGCGACCGGCAGCTTCTTCCCGCTGCCGGAGCGGCCGTCCCAGCTGACCCCGCGCAGACTGCCGTCCCGGCCGCCGACGATCGTGAAGGTTCGCACCACCTGCTCCGACGGCCCCAGAATGCGCAGCTTGGCCGCCTTGACCGGCCGGGTCACGTCGAACTGCGGCTTCCAGAAGTCGTAGCGACCGTCCCCGTCCGGCGTGAAGCCGAGCGGGGCGGCGGCGCTGATCAGCCGGGGTCGCAGGTTCACCGCGAAGGGCACCTGGTCGATCACGACGTCCCTACCCCCGTCGATCTTCACATCGCGGGCGACCAGATTTCCGTCCAGAGAGAAACGGGTCGTAGCGCCGGGCAGCACCACCGGTGAGGATCCGGGGTCAGACAGGTTCAGCAGGGACAGCGCCTCGCCGTCGCGCCAGGCCAGCACCCCTTCACGCAGGGTCAGGCCAGTGATGGGCTGCGGGTCGGAACCGATGATCAGACCTAGCCCGGTATCGACGTCGCGGATCTCACCGGTGCGCAGATCCTGCACGGTGATCTGGGAAGCATCACAGTTCGTCCAGGCCGCCTTCCCCGCCCAGATCGCCACCTGCGGCGTGACCTTGCAGCTCTCCGGGTCCAGCCGGATCGGCAGCGGGCGCTCGGCGTTGACCGACCAGACCCCGGCCAGATTGTTGCCGTCCCGGTCGGTGCCACCGTCCGGCACCGCGTACACCAGATCGGCGCCGTACAGATCGTCCTGCCCGGTCACCGCGGCGGCCGAGGGCTCGGTCCAGAGCAGCTCGCCGTCCGGCCGGAAGACCTGCCCGGCCACCAGCGTGTACGGACCGGAGACCTGCGGCGAGTTGTCGGCGATGGCGGCGCGGGCACCGCTCTGCAGCTGAACCGGCCGCTGACCCACGATCGCCGTGGTCCGCGCCTGGTCGAGCAGCCGCCACACGCCCTTGCCGGTGGTGTTCAGCAGAACGCCACGGCCGGCTGAGAAGGCGATCGGCACAATGGTGGACACCGGGTTCCTGACCGCGCTCCCGGCCGCCTGTAGGAGGGGTGTCGTGGGACCAAGAACAACCTTGCCCTTCTTCACCGTCAGCGGGCTGCTGAAGAGCGCGGTCGGCGGGTTGGGGGACTGTCCGGCGTAGGGGCCCAACGAACGGTCGGTGTAGTACAACGTGCTGCCGCTCAGAGCCCAGGAAGTGACGGGGTAGCGGGCAGCGGGCACATCCGCGACCTTGATCACCGTCTTGCCCTGGATCACGTAGACCGACGGATGACGCCCACTGGAGACGGTGTAGAACCGGTCGCCCACCGCGTCCAACCCCGAACCGCTCGTCACCCCCGCCGGCAACTTCACCCGGACAATCGCTCGCGAGCTGGCCTGCTTATGATCCAGCGCCCACCCGGTCTTGGTCTTCACGATCCGCGCCGAGATCCCCGGGAACTTCAGCCAGCCCTTGGGGGCGCCGAGCACGATCTTCCCGCCCGGATTGATCTGGGTGTACGGCGCTGTCGCGGCGCCCCCCTTCGGCTGCTCCCGGACCGCCAGCGACCCCTGCTCGGCCGCATCCTGGCCCGTGGCCAGATCCAGCTGCTGTTCCTGCGGATAGCTGTTCCCGCGACCTTTCCCCCCAAGCTCGTACCGGGCCAGCACCCCTCCGGCCACGCTGAGCCGAACCAGCGCACCAGACGCGCTGCTCGCCCCTACCCCCGGCCGCTCGCTCAGCCGCATGCTCCCGTCCCTACTGGCCAGAGCCCCGGTGTAGACGGTAGGAGCGGCCCCGCTCCCGGCCGCTGCCCCCCGAACAACCGCTATGCCCTCCTCCGAGGCTCCGATCAGCCTGACCTGAGCCGGCGCCGGATGCCCGAGCATGGTCAGCCGGGCCGCGGGCTGCACCGTGCGGGCGGCCAGGGCCGCCGCGCGGGTACGGACCGGTTCGCCATCGCTGCCCGAGGAGTCCACTGCTCCCGTTAGGAGAAGGCACAGGGCCAACGCCCCGGGGAAAAGGCCCGCGTGCCTACCGGGACGACGCGGGCTTGCGGGGTCGGTCGGGTCCGGGGGCGTTTGCGGGGGGACCGTGGGTTGGGTGGTCTTGGTGGCCGGCTCGTCGTGGATGACGCTGAGGTCGTCGTCGGGCAGCACTTGGATGCCCAGATCCGGCACCCGCTCGGGGCGGGTGTTCTGGTCTACCCGGGCAGGATCTGTTTGGACGGTCAGATCGGCTTGTGTGATGGGGTTGGCTTGTGCGGCGAGACCGGCCTTTACGGCGGGATTGGCCTGTGTGGTGAGGTCGGCTTGTGTGGTGAGGTTGGCCTGTGTGGCGGGGTCGGCTTGTGTGGTGAGGTTGGCCTGTGTGGCGGGGTCGGCTTGTATGGCGAGGTCGGCCTGTGTGGCGGGGTCGGTTTGCATGGCGAGGTCGGCTTGTACTGCCGGGTCGACTCGTATGGCGAGGTCGGCCTGTAGTGCGGGATCGGCCTGTATGGCGAGGCCAGCTTGCATTGTAGGATCGGCTTTTATGGCGAGGCCGGTCTGTAGTGCGGGGTCGCCTTGTGCAGCGAGGCCGGCTCGAAGTGCGGGGTGGCCTTGAGCGGCGGGGTCGGTCTGCAGTGCGGGGTCGCCTTGTAGGGCGAGACCACCTTGTACGACGGGATCGGCTTGTAGGGCGAGACCGCCTTGTCCGGCGGGATCCGCCTGTACTGCCGGATCGGCTTGTCCGGCGAGAACGGCCTGTGCTTCGGGGTCTGTACAGGCGCTCCGGCCCTGCTGCGCGTCCGAACCCGGTTGGGTCACCAGGTCAGGTGCCGAGCGCGGCCGGACGACCAAAGCGTTCGAACCGCTCGCAACCGCCGTGCCAGTCTCGCTCCGCGGGTTGATGGGACCGGCCGCCTTGACCGGACCAACCGCGTTGGCCGGGCTGACGGGGTTGGCCGCGCCGACCGCCTTGGCCGGACTGACGGCGTTGGCCGGACTGACGGCGTTGGCCGGACTGACGGCGTTGGCCGGGCTGACAGAGTTGGACGGGCCGACAGCCTTGGCCGGGCCGCCCGCGCTGGCCGGGACGACGGCGTTGGCCGCGGTGACGGCGTTGACCGGGCCAGCTGGTCCCGAGGGGTCGGCGGGCCCGGTGAGATCGACCGGCGCTGTGCGATTGGCTGGGCCGGTGCGATTGGCTGGGCCGGTGAGATCGACTGGCGTTGTGAGGTCGGTGAGGGCCGGGGTGACCGACGGCTCGGTGGCCGGTTCACCGGCTGCCGGTCGAGGCGTCATCTGCGCAGCTCCCATCGTGATCCGGACACCTGCGCATGGTGCTCCGAGACCGGGGCGGATGCACGCATCCTGACGCCCGGCCTCACCCACACCGGACGCCTCGGCCGTTCACTCGCTCAACGGATGGCAATCATGCGCACTTTCGCCCCGCATGTCCGGCGCAGCAGCCATGGTCAACGGCACCGTAGAGACGGCCGAACCGCCTACTGTCCGCCCTTGTCCCGGACCCGCCGGTTCTGTCCACGGTGCGGGCCATTTGAGCTCCACCTCGAGGACAGGCCCGGCCGTTCAACTGCGGATCAGCCGATCCACACCGTCCCGGTCACCGCCGTCTTGCCGTCGGTCGTCACCTTTCGCCCCGAAGCGTCCCGGGCGATCAGCGTCCACTGGTAGGGCCCCTTCGCCGCCTTCCGGCCGGTGCTGCTGAGCCCGTCCCAGGCCAGCCGGACCGAGCCGTCGGACACCTTGGCGGTGGTCAGCGTCCGGACCGGGGCCTTGCTGCGGATCGAGACGAAGCGGAGCGAGGCGGTGGCCAGGGGAGCGGTGGTGTCGAACTGTGCGGGCCAGGTGTCGGCCCGGCCGTCGCCGTCCGGGCTGAAGCTGAGCGTGAGCACCTGGCCGGTCAGCCTCGGGGACGGGGTCACCTTGAAGGGCAGCTTGTCGACCTGGAGAACGGTGGCCGGGACGGCGTTCTCGCGGTTGACCTCGCGAACCACGCTGTTTCCGTCAATGACGATCCGGGTGGTCTCGCCCTCCAGCGCAACCGGGCGACTGGTGCCCGAGGCCAGGTTCAGCACGTACGCCTGCCCGTTCGCAACCCAACCCAGCGCCGTCCCGTTCATGGTGAGTCCGAGCGTCCCCGATTGACCCGTAAGCCCACTCGAAACCGTACGGAGCGAGCCGCCGCCCACCGATCGTCCGATGGTGATCTGTTGGGCGTCGCAACTGGTCCAGGCCGAGAGGCCTCCCCAGGTAGCGGTTTCTGGAGCGTGATCGCAGGCGGTCGAGGCCAGGCGGACCGGGGACGGGTCCTCGGTGTCCACCGACCAGACCTGCCCGGAGCCCGCGTCCGTAGTCAGGCCGTAGACCAGGCGGGAGCCGAAGAGCGCGTCCTGGCCGGCCTGACGGGCTCGCACCGGCTCGGTGTAGATCACGTGTCCGTCGGAACGCTGCACCACGCCGTTGAGCAGGACGTACGGACCTGAAACCACCGGGGTTCCGGCTCGCTGGACCGGAGTTCCGTCGGCGTCTGGGATCGGCGTCTGCTCAACCCCGACACCGGTCCTTCGATTGCGGTCCAGAAGATCCCACTGCATAAGGTATTTCCGGCTCGGCACTGCACCTCGGCCGGCATCGAAGGCCACCTGGGGGTCGTCCAGACCGGCGGCGGGGAGTGGGAGCACGGTGGGGGTCGAACTCTCGGCGCTCACCACCGGTGCGCCGGTCGCGTCCTTGACCCGACGCGTCCACAATGCCAGTTCGTCGGATTCCCCACCGGAACGGTCGAGGTATCGGAGCACCCCGTGGTCGAACGACCAGTCCTCGACCTCGCGCTCAGGCCGAGGTAAAGCCTTGACCCGTGATGCCTTTCCTGCGGAAATCCGGTACACGCCGGCCACCGTTCGGCTGCCGCCCGAAGCCGTGTAGAAGTCGTTCCCCAAGGTGTCCAGGCCCGTGCTACCCAGCGGAACCGCGACGTCCGTCTTCTTCCCGTTCTTGAGAAGCCGCAAAGAGGAGATCTTTCCGGACTTGACCAGGTATCCGATGGTTCCGTCGTCGGCCACCGTCAGATCGGAAAGTGCAGCTCCGGAGCTGGTCTCGGTGAACTGGGTGACCGCTCCGCCGGTCCGGAACGAAGTGTTGACCACGCGGGCGCCATTGCTCCCGATGCTCACCCAGACCACCCGGTCGGCTGCCAGGTGGGGTTCTGAGATTGCCGGAGTGGAGCTGGCGATCCGCTGCGAGGTAGAGGTTTTCGCGTCGATCAGGTCGAGCCGGTAGGGCCCGGTGGGCTTCCAGAAGTCGTCCGTCGGAAGGTACGTGCCGTACGCGACCAGCGTCCCCTCGGAATCTGCGTCGAACCCGGTCAGCTGCTTCCCGTCCGGAGTCCAGAACGCCGGCCCGGTTGACCCGGAAAGTGGGTAGCGGCGCAGGTTCCCGTTCAGTCCGGCCGGCACGTCCTCGGCGACCCAGCTGTCCCCGGCGAACACCGGATCGCTGACCGGGCCGCCGGTGGGATCGGCCGCGTCCTTCCCGGTGAGCACGTCCAGGCGGCGCGGCTCGGTCCAAGGGGTGGCGACGTCCGGATGGCCCACCGTGTAGGCCAGCGTCGTCCCGGTCATGCCCGCGCCGGAACTGCGCAGCGCCACGGCCTGCGAGCGGGGGAGCAGGGATCCGGACCAGGACCCGGAATAGACTGTGCCGTCGCTGTTCTCGGCCTCTGGAGAACTCTGCGCCACGGCCACTCCGGCGGCCGAGACGCCCAGCAGGCGGGCGGTGGTGTTCTCGGCGTGCAGGGGGATCCGGATCGGCTCGTCGGCCGCGTGGGCCCGGAGGGCGGCCGGGCCGAGGGTGGTGGCGGGCAGGAGCGCCGTGGCCACCAGGAGCTGAACGGCCCGGCGCTTGCGGGTCACCGGGGCGGACGGCGGGATTCCGGGCAGGCGGGACAGGAGGGCGGTGAGCATGGCGAGAATCCCCGGGGAAGATGAGGGCGCCCGGGAGTCCCGACGTCCGCGATCCCCCGAACGCGCAGCAGTGTCGGCTTCCAGCTTGCCGCTTCACCCACCCGAAGCGCATGTCGCCGTCTTGGGGGACGGCCCGCGTCCCCCAAGACGGGCGGACCTACTCGGCCGGCGTCTCGTCCGTGTTGAACAGCGACGTGACCGAACCGTCCTCGAACACCTCGTGGATCGCCTGGGCGATCAGCGGGGCGATGGAGAGCACGGTGAGGTTGGGCAGCAGCTGGTCCGGGCTGATCGGCAGGGTGTTGGTGAGCAGGATCTCGGTGGCCCCGCAGTCCCGCAGGCGCTCCGTGGCCGGGGCCGAGAGGATGCCGTGGGTGGCCGCGATGATCACGTCCTTGGCGCCCTGCTCGAACAGCTTGGTGGCAGCCTTGGTGATCGTGCCCCCGGTGTCGATCATGTCGTCCACCAGGACGCAGGTGCGGCCCTCGACGTCACCGACCACCCGGTTGGTGACCACGGTGTTCGGCATCCGCGGGTCGCGGGTCTTGTGGATGAAGGCCAGCGGGGTGCCGCCGAGCCGGTCGGCCCAGCGCTCGGCCACCCGGACCCGGCCGGAGTCCGGCGCGACCACGGTGATCTCCTCGCCCTTGTACTTCTCGGCCACGTGGTCGGCGAGCAGGCGCAGGGCGAAGAGGTGGTCGACCGGGCCGTCGAAGAAGCCCTGGGTCTGGTCGGTGTGCAGATCGACGGTCATCAGCCGGTCGGCACCCGCGGTGTGCAGCAGGTCGGAGATCAGCCGGGCGGAGATCGGCTCCCGGCCCCGGTGCTTCTTGTCCTGCCGGGCGTACGGGTAGAACGGCAGGACGACGGTGATCCGATCGGCCGACGCGCGCTTGAGCGCGTCGATCATGATCAAAGTCTCCATCACCCAGGTGTTGATGCCCGCCCCGCAGGACTGGATGACGAACGCATCCGCTCCTCGGACCGACTCCTCGAACCGGACGAAGATCTCGCCGTTGGCGAACTCGTACGCCGACTGCGGCGTGAGGCTGACGTCGAGATACTTGACGATCTCCTCGGCGAGCTCGGGGTATGCCCGGCCGGAGAAGACCTGCAGGGTCTTCCGGCTTTGGATAGAAACAGTGTTCACCAGCGGTACCTCTCACGGGGGTCGTGCCGCCATGTTCCCAGACTTTTCATGCGACAGGCTTTTGGGGGATTGAAGCACCCTCCCCATCGGCCGACTGTGAATCGACGATGACCGAAACTGGCCCCTCCGGCTCGGGGAGGGGGTGCTGAGTCGGTACTGGCTGATTCGAGGGGGCTAAATGTCCACATACGTGCAGTTGGGTCGCGTGGAGGCAGGGCTGCCTCCAGCACTGGTCGACGACGAGGTCGTGCCCACGGAGAGCCTGGTGTACGTCCGCCGGGTGGTTCCGGGTAGTGCGAGTCACGTCTGGCAGGTGCTGGTGAGTCCGCTGGGCACCTCGCTGTGGTTGGGGCACGGAGCAGTGATCGCGGGCAAGGGCCAGCCTTATGTGAGTGACGAAGGCGACGCCGGTGTGGTCCGTAGTTTCCACCCTTTGGAGCAGTTGCGGCTGTCCTGGCACGGCGATCTGGATCAGGAGGCGAGCCTGGTCGAGCTCGACCTGACCCCGGTGGCGGGCGGTACCCGGCTGCGGTTGTGGCATGAGGGGCTGCCCCCGGCCCTGCGCACGCCGATGCAGGAGCGCTGGGAGCACCGCCTGGAGCATTTCGCCGAGGCCTGCCTCTAGGGGCGCTGGGCTGGTGCTCAGGGGTTCCAGCTGAGCATCAGCCAGCCACCGGCCACGATCGAGATCAGCGAGACGCCGAAGAAGACCACCACCCAGAACAACCCGGGGACGTGACTGAGCCAGGCCAGCTGGTCGGCGTCCGAGGTGACCGGGGCGCCGCCGCTGCGCCCGCTGCCCTGCGCCCGGCGGGAGCTCTGCAGCTCGATCACCGCCCGTAGACCGCCGACCAGCAGCAGCCAGGTCACGGCGCAGGAGAAGCCGAGGGCGGTGCGGTCGTTGCCCCAGACGATCACCGCGACCGCGGCCGCGCCGGTGCCGACCACGGTGAGCAGGCCGAAGGCGTTGCGGATCTGGGTCAGCAGCACCGCCAGCAGGCCCACCACGACCCACAACAGCACCCGGATCTGGTCCAGCCCGACCAGGGCGGCCAGGCCCACCCCGATCAGCGAGGGCGACGGGTAGCCGGCCAGGGCGGTGAAGATCATCCCCAGGCCGCGCGGCTTGCCCCGGGACAGGGTCACCCCGGAGGTGTCCGAGTGCAGCTTGATCCCGGCCAGCTCGCGGCCCATCAGCAGGGCCGCCACCGCGTGCCCGCTCTCGTGCGCGATCGTCACCACGTTGCGCAGCACCCGCCAGGTGGTGCGTTCCCCGGTCAGCACCACCGCGGCCACCAGCAGCACGATCACCAGGACCCGCTCGTCGCTCAGGGAGTCCCAGGACAGGTTGTCCCAGTCGAAACTGGTCGTGCGCGAAGCCGCTGACATCTGGCCAAGGGTAGGGGTCAGGCCGAGGTGGTACCCGTGGGGCCAGTTGCGTGTCGACCGGGCAGTTTGCCCGGTCTGTCAGGATCGGGGTCGTCCGGGTACGCACCGTCACCGCCGCGCTGGCCGAAGCGCCGGATCGGGTGCGCCTCGGGTTGCCCGCTGACCGGCCCGCCGGCCGGGTCGTCGAGGCCGAGGCGACGCACCGGGTCCGCGTCCGGGCGGTAGATGGTGTGGATGATCATCCCGCAGAGGATCACCACCAGCAGATCGCGCAGCAGGACCACGGTCAGGAACTCCTTGGACGAGTTCCCCCGGGTCGGGTCCTGCCAGGCGAGGAAGTAGCCCAGTCGTGGGTACCAGACGTAGGCGTCCACACACATCCAGATCAGCAGCGGCAGCACCCGGGGCAGGGCCAGGACGGCCAGCGGGACCAGCCAGAGCGAGTACTGCGGGCTCCACACCTTGTTGGTGAGCAGGAACGCCGCGATCACCAGGAACACCAGGGAGGCCACCCGGGGGCGGCGCGGGGCGGTCAGCCCGATCACCCCGATCACCGCGCAGAGCACGAGGAAGAGCAGCAACGAGATGGCGTTCAGCTTGTCCGGCGACTCACCGACGTAGAGCGGCCCGTCGAACCCCGTCCACCCGGTGAACACGCTGATTGCGTTGTAGATCGAGTCGTGGTCGGCCGGGCGGGCCGAGTTCAGCCGGAAGAACTCCCACCAGCCGCGCGGGTAGAGCACCGCGAACGGCAGGTTCACCGCGATCCAGGCGGCCGCCCCGGCCAGGGTGGCCCGCCACCACGGCCGCATCGTGCCGGACCGCCAGCAGAGGATCAGCAGGGGGCCGAGGACGAATAGCGGGTACAGCTTGGCGGCCGCGCCGACGCCGAGCAGCAGCCCGGCCAGCACCGGTTTGTTGCGGGCCCAGGCCAGCATCCCGCCGGACGCCAGGGCGACCGCGAGCAGGTCGAAGTTGGTGAAGGCATGCACGAAGACCAGGGGCGAGAGCGCCATCAGGGCGACGTGCCAGGGTCTGGCCGCCAGCGGAATCGTGCAGGCGACGGCGGCCAGCCAGGACAGCGCCAGGACGAGCGCCATGATGACGAAGTAGATGACCACCTCGGGGGTGCTGATGTCCCCGGTGATCCGCACCCAGTCCTTGGTGGCCTTCATCACGCCGTACTGGAGCAGGCCGGTGACCACCGGGTACTCCATCGCGTGGATCGTGCCGTCGGAATCGGTCCAGGTGGTCTTGTACGGCAGCGTGCCGTCCTGGAGATGGTCGACCCCGTACAGCGGGATGGTGTCCGAGTAGCAGTGCAGCGAGTACTGCCGGGAGTCGCGCCAGTCGAGTGCGACCTGGCCGTCCGCCGTGCGGTAGGTGTCGATGCATGGCGCCTTGGCCACCCACCCCACCGCCAGGCCGACTCCGGCCAGCAGCATCAGGACCAGCCACACCCGCAGGCCCCGGTCGGCGAGTCTGCTGGTGGTCCTGATCATTGGCGCGGACTCTACCGACCCGGGAGGGAAAAGGTCACGACGCGAGATCCGTCAGCATCTTCTTCAACAGGGGAACCGCGCTGTCCGCCCCGAAGCCGCCGTCCTCGACCACACACGCGAACGCCAGATGCCCCTGGAACCCGGTGAACCAGCCGTGCGTCTTCGGGGGTGTGTCGGTGCCGTACTCGGCCGTCCCGGTCTTGCCGTAGACCGGTCCGCCGGGCACGTTCTTCATCCCGGTACCGGTGCCGGTGGTGACCACCCCGCGCATCAGCGTCCGGATCGTCTTGGCGTCCTTGGCGTCGATCTTCACCGGGGCCGGCGCCGCGTCCGCCTTCTTCCCGTTGAGCACCAGACGCGGGGCGTGCCAGGTGCCGCTGGCGATGGCGGCCGAGGCGCTGGCCGCCGAGAGCGGGTTGGCCAGCACCTTGCCCTGGCCGATCATCGAGGCGGCGTGCTCGGTGGCGGTGGCGCTGGACGGGATCGAGCCGGTGAAGGCGGTCACCCCGGTGACGTTCGGCTGCCCGACCCCGAGCGAGCCGGCCGCGTCGGCCAGCTGCTTCTGGGTGATCTTCTGCGCGTTGCCGATGAAGGCGGTGTTGCAGGAAAGGGCGAAGTCCTTGCTGAACGGGACCGGCCCGAACTCCTCGTCCTCGGAGTTGGTGAACTTGCGGCCGCTCACGATGATCGAGGGCGGGCAGTTCACCGTCGTGCTCGGGGTGATGCTGGTGTGTTGCAGCAGGGCCAGCGTGGTGGAGATCTTGAAGGTCGAGCCGGGCGGGTACTGACCGAGCAGGGCCCGGTTGTAGCTGTTGCCGTTCGGGCCCCCGTTGGCGACCGCCAGGATGTTGCCGTTGCGGGTGTCGATCACCACCATGCCGGTCAGCTTGGGCGAGGTGGCGACCGCCTTGTCCGCGGCGTTCTGCACCTTCTCGTCCAGGCTGATCTTCAGGTCCTGGCCGTCCTTCGCCCCGGCCTTGAACAACTCCTTGGGGCTGCCGTTCTCGCCCTTGGCGGGGGTGGCGGTGACCCCCACCCCCGGCGAGCCGGAGAGCTGCTCGTCGTAGGCCCGCTGCAGCCCGGAGAGCCCGGTCTGGTCACCGGCCTGAACCCGTCCGTCGGACTCCTTCACGATGTCCGCGGTGGCTGGGCCGACGGTTCCGATCAATGGACGCGCGAAGTCGGCGGAGGGGGCCAGGGGCAGTTCGGTCTCCTGGAAGACCGTGCCGGGAACGGCCTTGAGCTTGGCCTTGACCTTGTCGTAGGCGGACTGGCGGAGCGAGATCACCTGGACGAACTCGTTCGCCCCGGCCGCGTTCACCCGCTTCAGCAGCGATCCGCCGTCGACCTGGACCAGGTTGGCGACCTTGGTGACGGTCTCCTGGACGTTCGTCGCCTTGGACCGCTCGATCCCGACGATGATCACCGAGCCGTCCTGCACCAGGACCTGGTCGTTCGCCCCGATGATCCGCCCCCGCCGGCCGGGCGTGGTGTGGGTCTGCAGCGTGGCCGTGGCCAGCGCGCCGGTCAGCTCCGGGTTCACCAGCGTCGAGCTGTACTCCGGCAGCCAGGCGTCCTCCTGGTGGATCAGGGTCAGCGTGGTGTCGTACTGCCAGGTCTGGTCGTGGGCCAGCGTCCAGGTCACGTGCAACGGCACGGCCGCGCTGTCGCCGCTCTCGGACTGGACCGGGGTACCCGCCGTCACCGCCGTCGGCTTGTCGGTCTTCTCACTCGTCAGGCCCGCGGTGATCGCCTCGATCGAGGCCGCCGGGTCCTTCGCGGTGCTCTTGGCAAACCCCAGAGTGGCCAGGTTGCCCCCGGTCCAGGCGCGGGCGAACGCGTCCGCCGCGGTCTTCTGCGGGCCGCTCTCGTCGCTTCCGCGCATCAGGTACAGGGCTACACCTCCTGCCCCTGCGAGGACCAGCACGGCCACCAGGACGGAGATCAGCACGCGACGGTTCACGGTGCTCGACGGTAGCGGCAGGTCCGGGGCTGCGGTACGAAGGGGATGTGCCCTCCTTGATCCCCTCCCTGGTCCTGGGCCCCGTTCTCCGGCACGTCGGCCCGCACCACGCCACCGTCTGGGTCGAGGTCGACGCCCGCTGCGAGGTCTCCGTGCTCGGCGCCCGACAGAAGACCTTCGAGGTCAGCGGGCATCACTACGCCCTCGTCCAGGTTCCCGGTCTGCCCGCCGGGGCGGAGCTGGACTATGACGTGTGTCTCAACGGTGAACGCGTGTGGCCTGCGGGACCGGATTCCGAAAAGGTCGGTTCACCCGGCGTGTCGCATTCGGATTACCCCAGTTCCCACGGATCCACAGTTTTTTCACAACAGAGGACGCTTGCGGGCGAGGGAACGGGGTGGGCCCCGCCCCGGATCCACACCCTCGATCCGGAGCGACCGCAGCGGATCGCGTTCGGGTCCTGCCGGGTGCCGACCCAGCACTCCGCGGAGGGGCGCAAGAAGTACGGGGTGGACGCCCTGGAGGCCTATGCGGCCCGGATCGCCGGGCAACCGGACGACGGCCGGCCCGATCTGCTGCTGATGCTCGGCGACCAGGTCTACGCCGACGAGACCACCGAACTCACCCAGCAGCGGATCGCCACCCAGCGGGATCTCGGGCTGCCTCCGTACGGCCAGGTCGCCAATTTTGAGGAGTACACCTGGCTCTACCTCGAGTCCTGGAGCGCCCCGCAGATCCGCTGGCTGATGGCGGCGGTGCCGACCGCGATGATCTTCGACGACCACGACGTGCACGACGACTGGAACACCTCGCGGGCCTGGCGGACCCAGATCCAGGGGACGTCCTGGTGGGCCGAGCGGATCATCGGCGGCCTGGTCTCGTACTGGGTGTACCAGCACATCGGCAACCTCTCGCCGGCCGAGCTCGCGGCCGACGAGATCTACCAGCGGGTGCTGGCTTTGGCGGAGACCGGCGAGGACGCGGAGCCGATGCTTCGGGAGTTCGCCGTGCTCGCCGACGCCGAGGCCGACGGAGGCAAGGGCTACCGCTGGTCGTTCTGGCGGGACCTGGGCCGGACCCGGCTGGTGGTGATCGACTCCCGCTGCGGCCGGATGCTCGACTCCGACCACCGGTCGATGCTGTCCGACGCCGAGTTCGCCTGGGTGGAGGAACGGACCGAGGGGGACTACGACCACCTGCTGATCGGGACGTCCCTGCCCTGGCTGATGGCCCCGGCGCTGCACCAGATCGAGGCCTGGAGCGAACATTGGGCCGAGAGCACCGGACGCCGGGCGGCGCTCGGTGAGAAACTGCGCCAGGCCGCCGATCTGGAGCACTGGCCCGCCTTCCGGGGCTCGTTCGACCGTCTGGCCCGGCTGATCGCGGACGTCGCGGCCGGGCATCGTAGTTCGCGGGCCCCCGCCACGATCAGCGTTCTTTCCGGCGACGTGCACCACAGCTACTTCTGCAAGGCCGACGTGACGCCGCTGATGCGGGACGTGCCGCGCGAGGTCTCAAAGGTTTACCAGCTGACCTGTTCTCCGGTGCACAACACGATTCCCGGCCCGATGCGCCTGGCCTTCAGCATCTCCTGGACCCGCCCGGTCACCCGGGTCGCCCGCCTCTTGTTCACCCGTCCCCGCACCATCCCCGAGACCCTGATGAAATGGTGGACGATCGGTGGCCCGGTCTTCGGGAACGCTATCTCCACCCTGGTGCTGGAGGGCCGGGCCGCCCGGGTGGTGCTGGAGTCCCCGAGCCCGGACACGCTGAAGACCAAGATCGCGCGGGACCTTTCGTGACGCCCACCCCTGATGTCCTCACCGCTGATGTCCTTGCCTTCGAGGGCCTCGCCTTCGACCGGGACCGGATTCCCTCAGGCCTGGAACGCCTGACCCGGGCGGAGGTTCTGGCCCGCTGGCGGGAGCCGGACCGCACCCGTCAGAACCCGCGCCTGGTGGTCACCATCAACGCGAACGGCGAGTGAAAACTGCATACCTGAAATTGTGGACGCGGTCGGAGACCGGACGTCGGTGGTCGCCGCGGTGATTGAGGACGCTCGTGCCTCCGGGGCGGTCAAGGTCACATGGGAGGGCTGGACGCCCTCCGGCCGGCTTCTCACCGATGCTGCGGCCTCTGCCGTCCGGGCCGGGGAGTGGTGAACCGGCTGACGGGTATGTCCGCTGGCTGGTGGAGCCGGACGTGCGGGAGGCCCGTTACTACTGCCAGACAACGGATTACACCTGCGTAGCGGTCACTACTCTGACGGCGGCGGTCCGCGCGGGGGAACTAACGGAACTTGACCGCGACCACGAGATGGTCATCTTCTTTCCCTGCCCACCACCTTGGACGCACAACCCCCTGCGGGTCTTCGCGCGCCGGGGCTGCTCTCCCCGTCCTCGACCCGCGCCCTCTGCGCCTCACCCTCGTCCGCGACTGGGCTTGTCCCACTCTCAACGCGAGCTGTTGGGCGTCCTTCGGGTTTCGCGGCTGGGTTTGTCTCCGCTCTCAACGTGACCTGTTGGGCGTCCTTCGGTTCGCGACTGGGTCTGTCCCCGTTCTTAACGTGACCTCGTTGGGCGTCTTCCGTTCGCGGCTGGGCTTGTCCCGTTCTAACGCAACCCCTTGAGCGTCCATCCGTTCGCGACGTCGTCGCCCCTCGCTGCGTCATCCGCGGGCTTGCTGCGTCTCACCCCGGGGCGCCTCTCTCTCCGACGTGCGTCTCCGCGGGCGTCCCTTCATCGACGGTGCGCTCCTGTTCTCGAGCGTCCCCACTCAATGTCCCTCCGGCCGAGCGCTCCCCGGGGTTTGCTTCCACCCCGGCTCGCCCGCTCCCTTCCGATCCACCCCTAGCGCCACTCGCCGCACCCCCTTCTCTCTCACTGGCTCCGCCTACTCGACCACTCTCGTCCCACCTGACCCGACCTCCACCCGAGCTGCCGGCCAGCAATCTCCACCACATCAATCCGAGCCACACGTCCGTGCCCCCTCTCGGCAAGCTCCCCACGAGTCCCGGGAACAATCTCGACAGCGATACGTTACCGATATATCGTCAACACATCGATAGAAGGGGGCAAGGCCATGGACAGGCAGACCAAGGAAGCGATGAGGGCCCGGTTGCGGGCCGGAGGGCCGGCGTTCGCGCGGGCCAGAGCGTGGAAGGAGCGGCAGATGATGCAGGCAGAAGAGATGAGTGGACGGCTTCGGGACGCGCGTCTCGAGGATGAGAACCCGGGCAGCCCGGTCTGGGGTTCCCCGGACGGCAGTGCGGAGGACGAGCGTGGTCCCCGTGGCCCGCGTGGCGGCCGAGGTGGTCGACGGGGCGGGCGCGGTTTCGGTCCCGGCTTTGGGCCCGGTTTTGGCCCTGGTTTTGGTCCGGGGTACGGACATGGGTTCGGCCCGCGGGCGGCTCGGGGCCGGAATATCGACCCGAACGACTTCCCGGAGGATGAGGGTCAGGACGAGTTCCCTGGCCATGGCCGGTTCGGCGGGGGGCGACGCGGTCCCGGCCGGTTCGGTCCGGGTGGGCCCGGTTTCGGCCCGGGGGGATTTGGTCCCGGCGGGTTCGGCCCGGGTGGGTTCGGTCCCGGTGGGTTCGGCCGTGGTGGTTTCGGTCCCGGCGGTGACGGTCCCGGACGTGGTTCGGGCCGGGGTAGGGGCGGGCGTCGTCCTCGCGGCAACGTCCGCGCTGCGATCCTGGCGCTGCTGGCCGAAGAGCCTCGGCATGGTTACCACGGGTACGCGATCATGACCGAGCTGGCCAAGCGCAGCGGCGGCCTGTGGCGTCCCAGCCCCGGATCGGTCTACCCGGTTCTGCAGCAGTTGCAGGACGAGGGGCTGATCACGGCGGAGGACACGGAGGGCGGCCGCAAGGTCTTCTCGATCACCGACGCCGGTGCGGCGACGGTGGGGGAGAACCCGGGCGAGTACGCGGAGCCCTGGGCAATGGCCGGTCCCGGCCAGCGTCATCGGGTGATGACCCTGTTCCAGGGCATGGGCGCGCTTGGTCAGGCCACCCAGCAGGTTGCCCAGCTGGGTTCCGACGAGCAGGTCGAACGGGCCCGGGAGGCTCTGGACGAGGCCCGGCGGCGGATCTACCGGATCCTCGCCGAGGACGAGTCCGGCGTCCCGACCGCTGGGTCCGACGGAGCCGACGGGTCGGGCGGCGACGTCCAGACCGAGCCCGGCGACCCGGAGTGACCAGGGCGGTCGCCCGGGCCGAGCGTCCGGGTGATCCGCAGGAAGGGCCGTGCACCGGTGTTCCCCACCGGTGGGCGGCCCTTCCGGTCCTGGGGCAGGCTGTTCGCTGAAGGTGGAAGCCCGGTCGGGGATTCAGCGACGGACCGGTAGCGTTATACCTGCCGGGTGCCCGTTTCGGAACGTCGATGCCTGTGTCGGCGATGTCGCGAACGGCCCGTAACGAGCACACAGCGCGACGGTGGTAGCCGCGCCCGGCCATGGAGGAGGACGCACGTGCTGGATCCGCGGGATCTCTACACGCTCGCCGAGGAGCAGCCGGAGGCCGGTGCTCTCGACCGGCCCGTCCTGGTGCATGCCCTCGGTGGTTTCATCGATGCCGGCAACGCCGGGCGGCTGGCGGGCGAACACCTGCTCAGCTCGCTCGAGCACCGGGTCCTGGCCACGTTCGACGTGGACCAGCTGTACGACTACCGGGCCCGCCGTCCCCCCATGACGTTCATGGAGAACCACTGGGAGAGCTACGAGGCTCCGCAGCTCGTGCTCGAAGAGGTCAAAGATGTCCAGGGTCACGGGTTCCTGATGCTGACCGGCCCCGAGCCGGACATCCAGTGGGAACGGTTCGTGGCCGCGGTGACCGATCTCGTCGACCACTACGACGTGCGGCTCACCCTCGGCATCCACGCGATCCCGATGGCCGTGCCGCACACCCGCCCGGCGGGGATGACGGCGCACGCCACCCGGAAGAACCTGATCGACATCAAGAACACCTGGTCGGGCAACGTGCAGGTGCCGGGCAACGTGGCCGGTCTGCTGGAGCTGCGGCTCGGTCAGGCCGGAAAGGACGCGGCCGGCTTCGCGGTGCACGTGCCGCACTACCTGACCCAGGCCGAGTTCCCCGACGCGGCGGTCGCCCTGGTCGACGCGCTGGCCGATGCCGGCGACCTGACCCTGCCCACCGGCACGCTGATCGAGGCCGGCATCGAGACCCGCGCCGCCATCGAGGAGCAGGTGGCCGGTCAGCCCGAGGTCGCCGCCGTGGTCAGCGCGCTCGAGCAGCAGTACGACGCCTATGTGGCGGGCGAGGCGAATGCCCTGCCGCTGGCCGACGGTCCGGGCGAACTGCCTACCGCCGACGAACTGGGCGCCGAACTCGAGCGCTTCCTGGCCGAGGAGAACGACCGCAAGGGCCGCGGCGACGCCTGAGCCCTCAAGCCCCGGATGGGGTGGGGATTGTCTTTGGGGACGCCCGGACCAGCGCTGTTGACTGTCGGGTCAATGCATGTGACCCAGCGTCGGCCGCTCGGTACGCTGGTCCGGTTCGGTGATTTCCGGAATGCGGGGAGTTCGCGATGAGCATCGACAGCACGTGGATCAAGGCGAGCGGGGCCGAGGGCAGCGACGAGTACGTGGAGATGCGGCGTAACGACGGCATGATCGAGGTCCGCTACTCCAAGGAGGGCGAGACCGGCGACGTCCTGTCGTTCACGCCCGCCGAATGGGACGCCTGGCTGGACGGTGCGAAGAAGGGCGAGTTCGACCACCTGGTCTGAGCTTCCTCGGACGGCATACCCGGCCGCGCTGGTTTTGAGGAGCCCGATCACTCGGTTCGAGTGGTCGGGCTCCTTCGCGTTCGGACCGGGCCTGGTCAAGGCGGACGCCCCGGCGCGCCGAGCCCGGCCGGTCGTGCCTAAGCCACGCGCTCCTGGCCTTCTTTCGGGCCTCCGCCGGTCCGCTGTTTCCGGGGCCAGAGCTGCAGGGTGCTGCTGTGGCTGAACGCGACCAGGGTGATCATCAGCACCGACAGGCCGAAGAAGAAGCCGCCGACCACGTCGGTGAAGTAGTGCACACCCAGGCCGAGCCGGTCCAGAGCGATGAAGACCGGCCAGGCGAAGGCGCCGACCCAGAGCGCGATCCGCGCTCGCGTGGTGTGCACGTACCTTCCTTCGTGCGGGAGCCGGACGTGGTGGCGCAGGCTGGGGTCGAGCAGCACCAGGGTGATCCCGGCGAACATCACCGCGTTGGTGGTGTGACCGGAGGGGAAGCTGGATCCCGAGGCCAGGTAGATCGGGTCCGGCAGGTTCGGGCGGGAGCGCTCGACCAGCAGCTTGATCAGCGGGTTGAGGGTGCCGCCGATCACCAGGGTGGTCACCATCCAGGCCACCGCCCGGCGGGCACCGTGGCGCCAGAGGAGGAACGCCGGGATCAGGAAGACCGCCCGGATGACGAACGGCTCGGTGATGTGGCCGATCACCGTCAGCACGTCGTCCAGACGGGGCCGGTCGAGCACGTAGCCGTGCAGGCCGGTGGAGATGTTGTGGTCGATCGTGGGGACGTCGGGCAGGGCGGTCGCGACGAGGATCAGGATCAGGACGAACCCGCCGAGCAGCGCGGCGCCGAGGAAGAGCAGGACCTCGGCAAGGATGAGCCGCCCCTCGTGCTGGGAAGGCGTGTCTCCGGCGAGGCTGTCGTGGTGCGTGCCGGGGCGTGCATGCGCTTTGTTTCTCGCCTGGACGTTAGCCGGGGCGCCCCCCTCGGCGACGGCTGCCTGCCTCTGGCCAGCTGCATCCGCAGAGCCGGTCGCATCCGCAGAGCCGGCCGCGCCGCTCCTGCCCGGGGCGCCGGTCTTCGCCGGGATCTGGGGACTCTCGTGCTCGGTGGTCAAACCCGCTCCGTTTCCTCGGCCGTGTCGTTGTCTTCCTCGACGACGTGGTGGCTGCGGACAGTTGAAATCGTGTCGGCCTCGGCCGCGAGCTTGTCCGGCCGGTGGGCCAGGACCCGGGCGAAGCGCAGGGCCAGGCCGGCCGGGTAGCGCGGAGAGCGCTGGACACCGTCGAAGGCGATCTCGACGACCAGTTCCGGGCGGACGTGGACCACCCACTTCGACTCGCGCTCGGACAGCTCCTGCAGTTTTTCGGTCTGCCAGGCGAGCATCTGGTCGGTCAGGCCCTTGAACGTCTTGCCGAGCATCACGAAACCCCCGGCCGGCCCGTACTCACCCTCCGGGTCGCGCGCGCCGAGGTGCAGGTTGGACAGCTTGCCGGTGCGTCGGCCGTGCCCCCATTCGGCCGCGAGTACGACCAGATCGAGGGTGATGCGGGGCTTGACCTTGACCCAGCCGGCACCGCGCCGGCCCATCGTGTAGGCCGAGGCCAGCGACTTCACCACCACGCCCTCATGGCCGCGGGCCAGGGTGTCGGCCGAGAAGGCCTCGGCCGCAGCCACTTCCTCCGGATTCTCCGGGTCTTCCACGACGTGGCGCGGGACGACCAGGGAAGGGGCGGCGGTCTCGAGCCGAGTGCGGCGGCCGGAGCCCGGCAGGTCGATCAGGTCGTCGCCGTCGACGTGCAGCGCGTCGAACAAGGTCAGGCCGAGAGGGGTTGCGGCGCGGGCGGTGTCGACGTCACGCCGGGCCACTCGAGCCGAGGTGACCTGGAACGGGGCGGGCCGCCCGGAAGCGGTGCTGGCGATCACCTCGCCGTCCAGGATGGCATCGGCGACGTCGAGCCCGCGAACGGCCTCGACCACCTCGGGAACCCGGGCCGTGATGTCGTCCAGCGTGCGGGTGAAGACCGCGACTTCCTCGCCCTGCCGGTGGATCTGCACCCGGACGCCGTCAAGCTTCCACTCCACGCCGGCTGGCCCGGTCTTCGCCAGCGCAGCGCCCAGTTCGGGAGCAGGCGCGGCCAGCATCGGGGCCAGGGCCCGCCCGACCGAGAGCTGGAAGGCGTTCAGCGCGTCCTCGCCACCCTCCAGCGCGGCCGCGGCCACATCGGGGAGGTCGCCGTGCACCGCGAGGGCCCGGCGTACGGTGGCCAGGGGAACTCCAGCGGCCGCGGCCACCGCGTCCACGATCAGCCCGGCGGCCGCCCCCTGCCTCAGCTCGCCCGAGATCAGCCCGCTCAGCAGGCGCTGCTCGGGGGCCGTGGCGGCGGTCAGCAAGGTGGTGACGATCTGCTGCCGTTCACCGCTGGAGCCCGGCCCGGTCAGCAGCGAGGCCCGGGCCAGCGCGTCGTCCACCTCGCGGACGGTCAGACTGGGCTGCGCCGCGGGTGGGGGAGCCGACCGCAGCGAGGCCCAGCCCAGCCCGGTGCGCCGCTGGAACGTGCGACCCGACAACCAGGCCGCGACCACCGGCGCGTCGGCCCCGGCGGCCTGACGCAGGCAGGCTGCCAGCAGCGCGATCTTCTCGCGCCGGGCGGAGGCGGCGGCGACGGCCTCGGAGGCCGCCGCGATCTCGGTGAGGAGCACGGGTCCTACTCTGCCCGCGACCACCGACAAGAACACTTCGAAAGATCACGGCCCGGCCGGAGCGGGCCGGGGGTTCCGGGAGTCAGGACTCGGTGACCGTGCCCACGCCGTCCTTCGCCGACACCGCCAGGCGCCGCGTCACCCGGACGGCCTCCAGCATCCGGCGGTCGTGCGAGACCAGCAGCAACGTCCCGTTGAACGAGTCCAGCGCCTGTTCGAGCTGCTCGATCGCGGGCAGGTCGAGGTGGTTGGTGGGCTCGTCCAGCACCAGCAGGTTCACCCCGCGGGCCTGCAGCAGCGCCAGCCCGGCCCGGGTCCGCTCGCCCGGGGACAACGAGCCCGCCCCGCGCAGCACGTGCCGCGCCCCCAGGCCGAACTTGGCCAGCAGGGTGCGCACCTCGGCGTCCGGCCAGTCCGGCACGAAGGACCCGAGGGCCTGGGCGACCGTCGCGTCCCCGGTGAAGGCCGAACGGGCCTGGTCGATCTCGCCGACCACGACGCCGGAGCCCAACGAAGCCCGGCCCGCGGCCAGCGGAGTGCGGCCGAGCAGGGCCGACAGCAGGGTGGTCTTGCCCGAGCCGTTCGGCCCGGTAATGGCGATCCGGTCGGCCCAGTCGACCTGCAGGGTGACCGGCCCCAGACGGAAGTCGCCGCGTTGCACCACGGCGCCGTCGAGGGTGGCCACCACTGCGCCGGAGCGGGCCGCGGTGGCAATCTCGAACTGCAGCTGCCACTCCTTGCGGGGCTCCTCGACGACGTCCAAACGCTCGATCATCCGCTGCGTCTGACGGGCCTTGGCCGCCTGCTTCTCGGTCGACTCGGCCCGGAAGGCGGCGCCCAGCTTGTCGTTGTCGGGAGCCTTGCGCCGGGCGTTGCGGACGCCCTTCTCCATCCAGTTGCGCTGGGTACGCCCGCGTTCCTCGAGGCCGGAACGGGTGTCGGCGTAGTCCTCGTAGGCCTCCCGGGCGTGCCGCCGGGCCACCTCGCGTTCTTCCAGGTAGGCCTCGTAACCCCCGCCGAACACGCTGACCTGCTGCTGCACCAGGTCCAGTTCGACGATCCGGGTCACCGTGCGGGCCAGGAACTCCCGGTCGTGGCTGACCACCACCACACCGGCCCGCAGCTCGTTCACGAACTTCTCCAGCCGGGCCAGGCCGTCCAGGTCGAGGTCGTTCGTCGGCTCGTCCAGCAGCACCACGTCGTAGCGGCTGAGCAGCAGGGAAGCCAGCCCCGCGCGGGCCGCCTGACCGCCCGAGATGGCGCTCATCAGCGTCCCCAGTCCACCGACCAGACCCGAACGCAGCCCGATCTCCTCGGTGACCTGCTCGGCCCGCTCGTCGAAGTCGGCCGCGCCGAGCGCCAGCCAGCGATCCAGCGCCTCCGAGTAGCGGTCGCCGTCCCCGCCGTTGCTGAGTTCCTCGGTGGCGGCGTCCAGCTCGGCCTGGATCGCGGTGATCCCGCAGCGCCGGGAGAGAAACTCCAGCACCGTCTCGCCGGGCCGCCGCTCGTGTTCCTGCGGCAGGTACCCGACGCTCGCCTGTTCCGGGCTCAGGGTCACCCGGCCGTCCTCGGCCTCCTCGAGCCCGGCCAGGATCTTCAGCAGGGTGGACTTGCCGGCGCCGTTCGCGCCGACCAGCCCGACCACGTCCCCCGGGGCGACGACCAGATCGAGGCCGCTGAACAGCTGGCGGTCACCGTGCCCGGCGGCGAGCTCGCGGGCGAGGAGGGTTGCAGACATGAGGTGAAGACTGATCCATCCCCGGCCCGCGGCTCAAATCAGATCAGGCCCAGGCCACCGGCAGCGCCCGCGGGTCGTCGGCGGAGACGACCTCCTTGCCCAGCGGGGCCAGGGCGACCAGGGCGAGCTTGATGTTGGCCCAGCCGAACGGGATCCCGACGATCGTCAGGCACAGCGCGATCCCGGTCACCACGTGGGCGATCGCGATCCACAAACCGGCCAGGACGAACCAGAGCACGTTCCCGACCAGCGAGGGGGTACCCGCATCGTGCTGCCGGACCACGGTGCGGCCGAACGGCCAGAGCACGAACCCGGCCAGCCGGAACGAGGCGATGCCGAACGGGATCGTGACGATCAGCACGAACATCACCAGCCCGGCCAGTGCGTACCCGATCGCCAGCCAGAACCCGGCCAGGACCAGCCAGATGATGTTGAGGACGAACCTGATGATGCCCATCGTGGACCTGCGCCTCCGTGCCTGAAGCCCGACGAAAACCCTTACCGCGTCCTGACGCGACCCGGCGCGCCAGAGTTGCACACCAGCGTCCGCAATTAATGAGCGGTGGCCACCGGGGTGCCCTTCTCCTGGCCGATCGCGCCCAGAAGCTCGCCGAACCAGGCCTGCCCGGTGTCGAACGGCTTGCCCCCCTTGATCCGCGGGAACTCGATCGCCCGCAGCTTGCCGCCCTGCTCCTCGTCGTGCCCGATCACCCCGCTGACCCCGGCCAGCGCGCTCTCCACGGCCAGGTCCACGAAGCCCTTGATCAGCCGCAGGTCCTCGGAGTTGGCCGCCGCCGAGCGGGCGAAGTAGCCGCTCTTCTGAACCAGAACCTTCTCCGCGCCGAGCTTCTCGGCGAACTGCTTGGCGAACCAGGCTCCTGGGTTGACCGCGTCGAGCTTCACGTGACCGAACGCGTCCTTCGGCGGTTCCTCGCCGCGCGCGATCATCTCGGCCACGATCGAGTCCACCCCGGCGCCCTCGGACAGGAAGATGTTCACCGCCCCGAGCTCGTCCATCGTGGCCCGCAGGCGGGTCGCCTCGGCCTCGATGTCGATGTCCAGCTCCGGCACGAACACCGCGTGCACGTCCCAGGAGCTCGGCTCGTTGCCGAACCCGGCGAACTGCGCGGTGGTCACCCACTCGCGGTACTTGGCCGCGGTGGCGGCGGTCAGCCAGCCGCAGTTGCGGCCCATTACCTCGTGCACGATCAGCATGCGCAGGTTGGAGGAGTGCTCGCCGATCACGTTGCGGGCGAAGACCGCCCCCTGCTCGGCCGCGGTCCAGGCGCCCAGGCTCTGCCGGATCGGCACCACGTCGTTGTCGATCGTCTTCGGCAGCCCCACCACGGTCAGCTCGTAGCCGTTCCCGTGCAGGTAGGCGGCCAGGTCGGCGGCGGTGGTGTTGGTGTCGTCGCCCCCGATGGTGTGCAGGACGTCGATGCCGTCCTTGGTCAGCTGCTCGGCGGCGACCTTGAGCGGGTCCTGGCCCTCCTGGACCAGCCCGCGGCGCACGCAGTCGGCGACGTTGGTCAGCTTGACCCGGCTGTTGCCGATCGGGCTACCCCCGAATCGGTGCAGCAAAGGGGCCTTTTCCCGGATCTCCGGGGTGACCTCGAGGTACTTACCCCCGAGCAGGCCGGCGTACCCGTCGCGGTACCCGATGATCTCCACGTCGGGGGCGATCTCGGAGTAGCGCTCGATCAGGCCGCCGACCGAAGAGGACAGACAGGGGGCCAGGCCACCTGCGGTGAGCAGTGCTACACGACGGACGGACATGGCTCAGCTCCCGTGCAAACCGGTCGGCAATTTCCTCTGGGAACCCTATCCGCGAGCAGTCCGCGGCCCGGGTCCGGCACGACGTCGTGGCCGACACATCCGGTAATGGCCTCGGCGTGAATCGTGACATTAGTCTCAGATGGTCTCTTCGCCCGGATGAAACAGGTGTGAATAGTTTGTGGTTGATCGGCGGGTGGTCCCCGGATTGTGGCGTGCCGTGCCGAAACATGGGGGGAGTGTTTGGGTGGTCACAGCCCAGCACGGAATACTACGGAACGCCCGGTAGGCACCACCGTCCGTCGTCCAACTGCCCTACCTGGAGGTGGGCCCGATCAGTTCCTCCGATGCGCACCGCGTCCGGGAGACCCCGTACTCCCTCGACGCGGCGCTCGTACCGCTCGCCGATGCCCGCCCGGGCGCACCCGTGAGGTGGAGCTCGGAGGCGGTGCTGCGGGCTCGGCCGGACTGGATCGTCCGCGCGCAGGACGGCCTGGCCGGCGACGTGCTGGTCGAGGTCGAGCAGGCGCTGCGCTCGCCGACCGAGCCCCGGGCCCATGCCGCCGCGCTCTACGTCCAGGCGCTCTGTCTGATGATGCTGGGCGAGACCACGATCGCGGTGATGGTCACCCGCGAGCTGATCGCGTTCTGCCGGGACAGCGGCCAGGACGCGGGTGCGGTGAAGGCCCGCGCGTTGCAGGTCGAACTGCTTCGCCGAGAAGGGCAGCTCGAGCAGGCGGTAGAGCAACTGGCTCACGCGGCCGCGGGCGCCGTCGCGTTGGACGATCTTTTGGACGAGGAGGTGCAGGGCGCCCTGGGCGCGCTATTGGTGGCGCACCGCACGATCGGTGTCAGTGAGGGCGCCTCCGAGATCCAGCGTCGGCTCGCGTCGGTGGAGCAGTACCTACCCCGGCACCAGCAGGTCTCCCGTCTGAGCAACCTGGCCTTCCAGTACGCCGAGCGTGGGGTAAGAGCAGCCCATCGGCCGCCGTTCACTGCTGGGCGCGAGGAACTGGAAGAGGCGGTCAGCGCGATCAGCCGGGCGGTGGAGATCGACACGGGAACCACCTTTCGGGTGCTGGAAATGGAGAAGCAGGTACTCGCCGCACTGGTCGAGGCGATGCTGGGCGATCCGAAGTTTGCGCTCGCTCAGCTCACGGACACCCCCGAACTACGCGATGCTTTGGAGCGGGGCCCCGAAGCGGCCTCGGCGCAGGTGTTCTGGGCCGTCGGGGTTGTGCGGTCGCTGAACCGGCTCGGCCGGGCGACGGAGGCTGCTGCCCTCGGGGGTCGCGCTCTGGCCGCGGTGCACAACCACGTGCTGGAGGCGGAACGTCAGGTCTTGGCCTACGAGGTCATGCTCGCCGAACACCCTTCTTCCAGCTCTCCGGGTAATGGCACGGTGGAGTACCTGAATCTGGCCGCCACGCGGGAGCAGGAGACCGCGACGCTGCTCGACGCGCTCTTCCGGGCCCGGGTGGACCTGCTGCGCGGCGCGGACGAACGGCGGGTGCTGGCCCGGGCCGCCCGTCTGGACTCGCTGACCAATCTGGTCAACCGGCGGGGCGGGGCGGACGCGATCTCCGAGGTGGCGGCCCTGCCGGTGGGTGAACCGGTCGCGCTGATGCTGATCGACCTGGACGGGTTCAAGGAGGTCAACGACTCTCAGGGGCACCAGGCGGGAGACGTGGTGCTCCAGGAGGTGTCGGACGCGTTGCGTACCGCGGCACGCTTGGAGGACGTGGTGGCTCGCTGGGGTGGCGACGAGTTCGTGGTGGTCGCCGCCTTGGACGAACGCCGTGCCCTGGCCCTTGCCCAGCGGCTGCTGGAGACGATCCGCAACCGGCCTTCCTCGTCGCCTGCCTCGCGGGCTCGGATCAGCGCGAGCATCGGGGTAGCCGTGCGGACCGCCCCGATCGACGAGCAGGAGTGGCTCCGTAGGGCCGACGAGGCGATGTACACGGCTAAAAGGGCAGGCGGGAATTCCGCTGTGGTGGGGTAGCAGAGCTTTACTGCTTGAGGACGCTTTGAGCGGCGTGGGTGAGTCCCTCACCACCCTTTGGGCCGATGTAGCGGTCCTGTTCCGAGGACGACGTCTCCTCTATGGACTCGGCCCGTCGGGAGCGCGCCTCGACCCTCCTGACCGCGGCACTCGCCGTTGCCCTCGTTCTGCTCTTCGCGATGTCCCTGGTCTTCGCCTCCGACCCCACCGGGCGCTGGATGCACGGCGGAAGCGGCTCGACGCACCCTGACCTACCCGCGGACATAGCCAGCGCTCCGCTCGCCGCTCCAGCCCCGGCGCCTTCCGGCTCGGGTGGGTACAAGTTGCTGGAGTTCGAGGACGACGCGTCCGGGGTACCGGTGCGGTGGGACCCCTGCCGCCCGGTGCACTACGTGGTGCGGCCGGATGGCGCGCCGCCCGGGGGTGAGCAGGCCGTCGAGCAGGCCGTGGCCCAGGTCGAGAAGATCACCGGGCTGCGCTTCACCGACGACGGCACCACCACCGAACCGCCGACGATGAACCGGCCGGCCCAGAACCGGGCCCGGTACGGGGACCGCTGGGCGCCGGTGCTGGTGGCCTGGACCGATCCGGCCGAGTATCCGCACATGGCCGGCTACGCCGGGCTGGCCGGGCCGGACGCGGTGTCCGGGGGGTCGCCGGGGAGCCGGCGCTACGTCAGCGGGGTGGTGTACCTCAACCGCCAGCACCTTTCCGAGGTGGCGACCTGGGGGGACGGGCGTCAGCGGATCGACTCGGTGGTGCTGCACGAGTTCGGCCACCTGGTCGGCCTGGATCACGTGGAGGATCCGGCCGAGCTGATGTACCGGACCCCGACCGCGCAGCCCCATCCGAACGGGTTCGAGGTGGGGGACCGGCGAGGGCTGGCCGCGCTCTCCGGGGGTCCGTGCTTCCGGGACTTCTGATGCTCCTGTGCTCTCCCGCCCTCTCTCCCGTCGGCACGAAGTGGGGTTTATCCACAGGTGCTTTCGGGAGGATGCGCCGGTCCGGGCGCTCCGGCCACTCTCGAGGCATGTCTTCCTCCGACCTCACGGTGAACGAAGCCGGTGCCCCGGACCTGATCGCTTCGGTCTGGTACACACTGGGTTTCAAACCCCTCAACAGCCTCGTGCTGGTGGCGCTGCACGGCCCCCGCGGGCGGGTCGGCTCGATGCTGCGGATCGATCTCACCCCGGCCTGGTTCGGGCCGGCCGGGGTGGCCCAGGTGCTCGACGCGGCGATCGATGCCCTGACCGGTTCCTCGGCCCCGGCTTTCACCGGGCCGCCGGGTGAAGGGGATCAGGCCTATCCCGCCCGGGTGGTGGCCCTGGTCGCGGCGCAGGATGCCCTGGCGGTGCCGCCGCCCCCGGTGATCCGGGCCTTACCCGGCCGCATTCTCCGGGCCGGCATCTGGCTGTACGACGTCATCGGCGTCACCCCGACCGCGTTCCGTTCGCTGCTTTGTCCGGACGAGACCTGCTGTCCGCCCGGCGGCCGGTCCCTGGCCGAGGTGGAGAGCAGCCGGGTGGCGATGGCCCACGTGTTACGCGGCGACCGGCTGGCGGTCAGTGAGGCCGACGTGATCGGGGACGTGGGGGAGCCGGTACCGAGCGAATCGGCCGAGACCCCTGACGATCCGGACGGTTCGGGTGATTTCGATGGTTCTGGCGACTCGGACAACTCCCATGGTCCGGACGGCCCGGACTCCGGCCGGGTCCGGCGGCGCTGGTGGCGCACCTGGAGCGCGCTGCTGGGCAATGCCGAGGGCTGGAGCCTCGAGCAGCTCGACTCCGGGCCGTTGCGCGACCCGCACCTGCGCGATGCCGTGTTCGTCCGACTGGTGGCCGAGCCGGGCGAGACCCGTGTGCGCTTCCTCACCCAGCTGCTGTCCGGGCAGACCCCGCCCGATCTTTCGGACCAGTGGGAGAGCCTGTTCGCCGGTCCGCCCGATCGGGTGCTTCTGGGCCGGGGCGAGGAGATCCTGGCGTTCCTGGCCCGACGGGGCACGGCGGAGCAGCGCGGGCCGGTGCTCGCCGTTCTCGGGCTGCTGGCCTGGTACCGCGGCAACGGTGTGCGGGCGCGGCTTTTGATGGAACGGCTGCAGGCGGAGAACCCGGTCCTGCCGGAGGCCCTGCCCCGGCTGGCCGGGCTGGTGCAGATGCTCTGTGCCAACGGCGTGGCGCCGCCCTGGGCGGAGGCCGGTCCGGCCGCCGAGCGGGATTGACGAAGCGTTCGGCGGCTTTCGGCCCGGGAGTCCAGATTCTGAGATGGAGGGTGCCAACCCGTGTCCCCTCGATTACTGTTCATTCCCAGGTCATGAGTACCAGCGTCAAGCCCCGGCTCGCTGGTCGGCAACCCTCGTTCCGCGGTGGGGTGCCCCGGGTGATGACCAGGCTGTCGCGCGAGCGACAGCAAGCGCGGTCGACACCGGTCGACCCGTCTCGAAGCCGGCAGGCCCCTGGCCTGCCTGGGCACGGGTCCCCTGTGCCCCTGAGCCTGGAGGAGTGCAGACATGAGCACCGGCTGGTCGTTCGAAACCCGGCAGATCCACGCAGGACAGACCCCCGACGGCAGCACCGGCGCGCGGGCGCTGCCGATCTACCAGACCACGTCCTTCGTCTTCGACAACACCGAGCACGCGGCGAACCTGTTCGGGCTCAAGGAGTTCGGGAACATCTACACCCGGCTCAACAACCCCACCAACGACGTGGTGGAGCAGCGCCTGGCCAGTCTCGAGGGTGGGGTGGGGGCGCTGCTGGTGGCCTCCGGCCAGTCCGCCGAGACGCTGGCCCTGCTGAACGTCGCCGAGGCGGGTGACCACATCGTGGCCAGCCCCAGCCTCTACGGCGGCACCTACAACCTGTTCCACTACACGTTCCCCAAGCTGGGCATCGAGGTCAGCTTCGTGGAGAACCCGGACGACCTGGAGTCCTGGCGGGCGGCGGTACGGCCGAACACCAAGGCGTTCTTCGGCGAGACGATCTCCAACCCCAAGCAGGACGTGCTCGACATCGAGGGCGTGGCCGGGGTGGCGCACGCGGTGGGCGTCCCGTTGATCGTCGACAACACGGTCGCCACGCCGTACCTGATCCGCCCGCTGGAGTGGGGCGCCGACGTGGTCGTGCACTCGGCCACCAAGTACATCGGCGGCCACGGCGGCGCGATCGCCGGCGTGATCGTCGACGGCGGCCAGTTCGACTACGCCGCCCAGCCGGAGCGGTTCCCCGGCCTCAACCAGCCCGACCCCAGCTACCACGGCCTGGTCTACGCCCGTGACCTGGGCGTCGGCAGCCCGCTGGGGGCGAACCTGGCCTACATCCTCAAGGCCCGGGTGCAGCTGCTGCGCGACCTCGGCCCGGCGGCGTCCCCGTTCAACGCCTGGCTGATCGCCCAGGGCCTGGAGACGCTCAGCCTGCGGATCGAGCGGCACGTGCAGAACGCCCAGGCGGTCGCCGCCTGGCTGGAGGCCCGTGACGAGGTGGAGTCGGTGGCCTACGCCGGCCTGCCCAGCAGCCCCTGGTACGAGCTGGGCCGCAAGTACGCCCCGAACGGCACCGGCGGGGTGCTCGCGTTCGAGATCAAGGGCGGGGTGGACGCCGGGCGCCGGTTCGTCGACGCGCTCGAGCTGCACAGCCTGGTGGCGAACATCGGCGACGTCCGCAGCCTGGTGATCCACCCGGCCAGCACCACCCACAGCCAGCTCTCCGAGGAGGAGCAGAAGGCCACCGGGGTCACCCCCGGGCTGGTCCGGCTGTCGGTCGGGCTGGAGAACATCTCGGACATCCTGGCCGACCTCGAGGCGGGCTTCCGGGCGGCGAAGGTCGCCTGAGAATGAGCACGCAGCACGAGTTCCCCGCGCCCGCCCAGCCGCCGGCCTCCGGCGCCTGGCGGGCCGGGGACGCCCCCGGCCAGCGCCGGTTCGCCCCGGTGGGAGGGCTTTCGCTGGAGCGGGGCGGCCGGCTCGAGAACATCGAGATGGCCTACGAGACCTGGGGCACCCTCTCGCCCACGGGTGACAACGCGGTGCTGGTCCTGCACGCCCTCACCGGCGACAGCCACGTGGTCGGCGAGGCCGGCCCGGGGCACCCCACCGCGGGCTGGTGGAACGGCCTGATCGGGCCGGGCCGCGAGCTGGACACCGACCGCTGGTTCGTCGTCGCCCCGAACGTCCTGGGCGGCTGCCAGGGCAGTACCGGCCCCTCCTCACCGGCCGCCGACGGGCGTCCGTACGGCAGCCGCTTCCCCTACCTCACGGTGCGCGACCAGGTCGCCGCCGAGCTGGCCCTGGCCGACACGCTCGGGATCGGCCGCTGGGCCCTGGTGGTCGGCGGGTCGATGGGCGGCATGCGGGCCCTGGAGTGGGCGGTCACCGCTCCGGAGCGGGTCGAGCGGCTGTTCGTGCTGGCCTCCACCGCGGCCGCGACCGGCGACCAGATCGCCTGGTGCTCCCCGCAGCTGATGGCGATCCGCTGCGACGCGAACTTCCGGGGCGGCGACTACTACGACGCGGCGCCCGGCCAGGGCCCGCACGCCGGCCTCGGCGTGGCCCGCCGGATCGCGCACACCACCTACCGCTCGGAGACGGAGATCAATCTGCGCTTCGGGCGGCTCCCGCAGCAGGGCGAGAACCCGCTGGGCGGGGGCGGCCGGTTCGCCGTCGAGTCCTACCTGGACCACCACGCGGACAAGCTGGTGCACCGCTTCGACGCGAACTCGTACCTGGTCCTGACCGAGACGATGAACTCGCACGACGTGGGCCGGGGCCGCGGCGGGGTGGCCGCCGCGCTGGGCCGGATCACCGCCCGCACCGCGGTCGCCGCGATCTCCAGCGACCGGCTCTACACCCCGGAGCAGAACGCGGTGATCGCCGCGGGCATCCCGGACTGCGCCCCGCTGCGGGTGATCGACTCGCCGTACGGGCACGACGGGTTCCTGGTCGAGGTGGACCGGGTCGGAGTAATCCTGAACGAGCTGCTGGGAGAGCCGGCGCTGGCCGCTCACTAGAGGTTCTTCAGCACCTCGCGGACGGCCTCCAGCAGCCGTGGCCAGGACGTGGCGAACGCCGAGTGCAGGGTGCGCTCGGCCACCGCGTCCAGGTCCACCCACTCCAGGGCGTCGCTCTCCGGCGTCACGTCGGCGACCGTGAGCCCGTCCGCGGCCAGCCCGATCACGTAGGTGTAGGACCAGTCGACGTGGTCGGCGCCGACCAGCTCGGCGACAACCGTTACCAGATCGGGGTCGACCTCGGCCTCTTCCCCGGCCTCCCGCAGGGCCGCCTCGGCTACAGTCTCGTGACTGTCCCGGGCCCCGCCCACCAGCCCCCAGGTCCCGCCCTCGTGCGTCCACTCCGCCCGGAGCTGGAGCAGGATCTGCGGCCGGGGTGCGGTCCGGACCAGGGCCAGGCCGGCCGCACCGTAGCGGCCCCAGTGCTTGTGGCCGCACCTGCACTGCACCCATCCGTTGCCATCGCCGCCGGCCATGGGTTCACCGTACTTTCCGACGAGCTTGCGGTGTCCCTTGGGTAGGCAGTGAGGTAACGTCCGAGGAAGGAGGTCTCAATGCCAGTACTGGTCGGATTTGTGCCCACCGTCGAGGGGCGGGCGGCGCTGCGCCGTGCCGTCCAGGAGTCCCGAGTGCGCGGGACCCGGTTGATCGTGGTCAGTTCCGAGCAGCAACCGGCGGAGACCTACGGCGCCCGCCGGCCGGCCCTCCAGGCCTCGGAGGACGAGGTCCGGCTGATCTGTGCCGAGATGGGCCTTTCCGGGCCCGATCTGGAGATCCGCTGGATCCGGGACACCTACGAGCCGGCCGACGACGTGCTCGCGGTGGCCGAGGAGACCGGGGCCGAGCTGATCGTGATCGGCCTGCGCCGGCGTACCGGGGTCGGCAAGCGGATCCTCGGCGGCAGCGCCCAGCGCATCCTGCTCGACTCCTCCTGCCCGGTGCTGGCGGTCAAGGTCGACCAGCGCGCCCCGCTCGACGACTCGGGCCACGACGGCGAGGTGTTCACCCTCTCGGTCAGCAGCGTCGACCAGCAGCAGAGCATCCGGTGAGGCTGGAGATCCGCCTGGCCCAGCAGCCGGCCGCCGACGACCTGCTCGGCCGCGACCCGTTCGCCCTGCTCACCGGCATGCTGCTGGATCAGCAGGTGCCGATGGAGAAGGCCTTCGCCGGCCCGCGGCTGATCGCCGACCGGCTGGGCAGCGACACCCTCGACCCGAAGCTGGTGGCCGCGACCGACCCGGAGCGGTTCACCGAGCTGATGACCGGGCCACCGGCCGTCCATCGTTACCCGAAGTCGATGGGCGCCCGGGTGCAGGACCTGGCCCGCGCCGTGGTCGAGCAGTACGACGGCGACGCCACCCGGATCTGGCAGGGCGTGGCCAGCGGCGCCGAGCTCTACAAGCGGCTGAACGCGCTGCCGGGCTACGGCCCGCAGAAGGCGAAGATCTTCGTCGCCCTCCTGGGGAAGCAGGCGAACGTCACCCCCGAGGGCTGGCGACAGGCCGCCGGCGACTACGGGCTGGACGGATTCCGCTCGGTGGCCGATGTGGTGGACGACGACTCGCTGATCAAGGTCCGGGAGCACAAGAAGGCGGTGAAGGCGGCCGCCAAAGGGTGATCGAGGGTGAGCTGGAAGTAGTCACAAACTCGTCACGTCCGCCCGGTGCGCCCGCAATTCAGGTGGTCGTCCGGGCCGGAGGCCGTACTCTTGACAAGCGGCCGGTTTCGCCAACCGGCCAGCATGTGTGCCATAGTGAACAGTTGACTGGGCTGGACTCACCACATCACCGGCGCTAACTGGGCATCATCGGGGCCCTTCCTGCGTTGAGTACTGGGTCGCCCACTCACCTTCAGACGTAGTTCCCCAAGCCAGTTCGACAGCTCAGCCCGGTCCCGTGCGGATCCGGCTGGCTCACGACGAAAGGTAGTCCGTGTCGTCGGTTCCGTCCCCCCGGCCTCTCCCGCCCGAGTTCGGTCACCCCGCGCTCCAAGAGCTGCTCCGCCTCGGCAGCACCCGAGGCTCCGTCGACGCTGCCGCTGTGCGGGTCGCCTGCGAGGAGGCGGCGGTCCCGATGGCGCGCATGCGCCCCGTCCTCCGCGCCCTCGACGACGCGGGGGTCGTGATCGAGGTCCCGCAGGAGGCCAAGAGCGCGCGGCGTGCCGTCGCGGCCACCGCTTCCCGGGTCACGGCGGCCACCGCCAAGACCCCGGCCAAGCCCAAGCCCGCCCCGGTCGTCACCACCTCCGCCACCGCTGAGGGCGAGGCCACCGCCGAGCCCGGGGCGGAGAAGCCGAAGCCCGCCAAGAAGACGGCGGCCAAGAAGACCGCCGCCAAGAAGACCGCGGCCAAGCCCAAGGAGGCCGGCGCCGCCGACTCCGACGGTGACGACGTCGAGGACGGCGAACCCGAAGACGTCGACGTCAGCGATCTTGAGGAGGTCGTCGACGTCGAGGAGGTCGTGGTCGCCGACGACACGGACGACGAGGACTCCGACGACGCGGCCGAGCCCGCCGCCGCCAAGGAGGGCACCCCGGCCGTCGCCGCGGTGGCCGCCGTCCCGGCGAAGGAGGAGGAGGGCGCGTTCGTCCTCTCCAACAACGACGACGACGACGCCCCGGCCCAGCAGGTCATGACGGCCGGCGCCACCGCCGACCCGATCAAGGACTACCTGAAGCAGATCGGCAAGGTCGCCCTGCTGAACGCCGAGCAGGAGGTCGAGCTCGCCAAGCGGATCGAGGCCGGCCTGTTCGCCGAGGAGCGGCTGAACTCCGGCGAGAAGATGGAGCCGAAGAACCGCCGCGAGATGCAGTGGATCGCGGAGGACGGCCGCCGGGCCAAGAACCACCTGCTCGAGGCCAACCTGCGACTGGTCGTCTCGCTGGCCAAGCGCTACACCGGCCGCGGCATGCAGTTCCTGGACCTGATCCAGGAGGGCAACCTCGGTCTGATCCGCGCGGTCGAGAAGTTCGACTACACCAAGGGCTACAAGTTCTCCACGTACGCCACCTGGTGGATCCGGCAGGCCATCACCCGGGCCATGGCCGACCAGGCCCGCACCATCCGCATCCCGGTGCACATGGTCGAGGTCATCAACAAGCTGGCCCGCGTGCAGCGCCAGATGCTCCAGGACCTGGGCCGCGAGCCCACCCCGGAGGAGCTGGCCAAGGAACTCGACATGACCCCGGAAAAGGTCATCGAGGTTCAGAAGTACGGCCGCGAGCCGATCTCGCTGCACACCCCCCTGGGTGAGGACGGCGACAGCGAGTTCGGTGACCTGATCGAGGACTCGGAGGCGGTCGTCCCGGCCGACGCGGTCTCGTTCACCCTCCTGCAGGAACAGCTGCACTCGGTGCTCGACACCCTGTCCGAGCGCGAGGCCGGCGTGGTCTCGATGCGCTTCGGCCTGACCGACGGCCAGCCGAAGACGCTCGACGAGATCGGCAAGGTCTACGGCGTGACCCGCGAGCGGATCCGCCAGATCGAGAGCAAGACGATGTCGAAGCTCCGTCACCCGAGCCGCTCCCAGGTCCTGCGCGACTACCTGGACTAAGTCGCTCCGCACGAAACCCCCGGCCCTCTAACAGGGCCGGGGGTTTCGTCGTTTTGCCGGTTGCCGGTTGCCGGTTGTCGCATCTAGCTCCGTTTGGTTGGTTCGGTCGCAAAAGGGTCACCTGGTGGCCGTTTTGGTCAATGAGTGACGCCACGGTGCGACTTTGCGGGGCGGGTTCGCCTAGGCGCATGAGGATGGGGTGGGAGGGCCACCAGGTCGGTCTCGGTCGCACATCGTCAGCCTGCGTCCGCCTCTAGGGCCGGTTGATCAGGGCTTTTAAGGTCAGGCGGTGCGGAGCAGAGGGCGTAGCCGCAGGTCGGCGACGAACTGGCGACGGGCGAGCACCAGCAGCACTGCGCCACCGGTCATCCCCGCGGCCATCAGGAACCAGGCCACCGGATAGCCGGCCGAGCCCGCGACCAACCCGAAGAACAGCGGCCCGAAACCGCCGCCGGCGAAGGCCCCGGCCTGCACCACGGCCGCAGCGCTGTTGGGCCGGTCCCTACCGAGCCGGACCACGGCGAAGATCAGCAGCCCGGGCCAGGACCATCCGATGGCGAAGGCGAGCAGGCCGCCGAGCACCACCGCGTGGACCTCGCCGAGGGCCAGTACCGCCAGCCCGATCGCCCCCACGGCCATTTGCAAAGCAACAACAGGCAGGTTCCGGCCGTCCCGGCGGTCGGCGGTGAAGCCGACGAACAGCCGCCCGGCGATGGCCAGCGCGCTGCCCGCGGCGACGAAGAATCCGGCCACGGAAGGGCTCATGCCTGCTTCGTGCGCCCACTGGGGTAGGAATGCGACCAGGGACATGGCGGCGCCGTTGGCGGTGAACATAGCCGCCGCAGTCAGCAGCAGCGCCGAGCGGGGAGCAGCAGCGCCGCGGGGAACAGCAGTGCCGCGGGGAGCAGCAGTGCCGCGGGGAGCAGCAGTGCCGCGGGGAGCAGCAGCGCCGCGGGGAGCAGCAGTGCCGCGGGGAGCAGCAGTGCCGCGGGGAGCAGTGGCAGTGCCGCGGGGAGCAGTGGCGGAGTCGGCCGGAGCTGACCCCCGGACTGGAGACGGCGAGGGGATCCGGGTGGCGGAGAGCAGCAGGACCAGGGCGGCCAGAGCCATGGCGAGATAGGTCCAGCGCCAGCCCAGCCAGAGGCCGATCGCGGGCACGGCGAGGCCGGCGATCAGGGCGGCGGCCGGGGGAGCGGACTGCTTCACGCCGAAGCCGAGGCCCTGGCGGTCGGGCGCGACGGTGGCCGAGAGGCTGAAGTTCGCGGCGGTGGTCAGGCCGGCGTTGCCCACGCCGCCGATGCAGATGAAGGCCAGCAGCACGATGAACGAGTGGGCCAGCCCGCCGACTCCGAGCGCGCAGACCAGGGTGCTGGCGGCGGCCAGCAGGGTGAGGGCGCGGCGGCCGTACCGCTCGCCGAACTCGGTGATCGACAGTGAGGCCAGGGCCGCGGTGCTGAACGCGGCCGAGACCAGCAGGCCCTGCCCGGCCTCACCGAAGTGCAGGTCGGCCCGGATCAGCACGGACTGGTTGCTGAGCAGCTGGGTGGGCAGGGTGCCCAGGGAGGCGATGGCCGCGGCGCTCAGGGCGGCCTTGGCGAAGGAAGGCACCCGATCATGCTCAGCAAAAATCAGCAATCTGTGAAATGCATATAACGGCTGGACCGTATACAAGAAGCGTATGGAAGATCGCGACCTGCGCTGGCTGATCCTGCTCGCGGAGACCGAGAACGTCTCGCTCACCGCCGCCCGGTTGGGGGTTCCGCAGCCCACCGTCTCGCGGGCCCTGGCCCGGCTGGAGGCCGAGTTCGGGGTGCCGCTGTTCGACCGGGTCGGGGGCCGGCTGCGGCTGAACGAGAGCGGACGGATCGGGGTCGGGCATGCGGAGCGGGTGGCGCAGGAGATCGACACCGCCCGGGAGCGGATCGCCGAGCTGAACCATCCCGAACGGGGGCTGGTCCGGCTGGGGTTCGTGGCCTCGCTCGGGGAGTCGACCGTTCCAAGCGTCCTTAATCAATATCGCCTGAAGGCACCCAAGGTGAGATTCGTGCTACAAGAGGGCCACTCGAACGACATCGGGAGCTGGCTCGCGGAGGGCCGGGTGGACCTGGGGTTGGTCGGTCGGCCGCGCCCCCAGACGAACCCGCACTGGAGGGACGTGATCTGGACACCCATCGAACATCAGCGGCTCTACCTGGCGGTGGCGGCCGGGCACCCGCTCGCCGACCAGGAAACCGTCGACCTGGCCCAGGCCGCCGATGAGCCGTTCATCACCTTCTGGCCCCGGGCCGAGCTCCGCCTGCTCACCGAACATCTCTGCGCACAGGCTGGTTTCACGCCCTCCGTAACCGTGCAGACCGGCGAGGTGGCAACCGCCCGCGCGCTGGTCGCGGCCGGGCTCGGAGTGGCGGTCGTACCGCACCCGATGAGCACCAACACGCCGGGCACGGTGCACCTGCCGCTGAACGACCCGGAGGCCGAGCGGCAGATCGGGGTGGCCCGGCCGGTGCAGGGTCAGCGCACCCCCGCCGTGGCCCGGTTCCTGACCTTCCTCCTGCAAAAGAGCGAGTAATTCTCATCGCGTCCGCGTGCCCGGTGTACGAACAGGTGTCCGGACGGGGGACAATGCGGGCATGGCCCGTCGTACTTCCACGCCCCCGCCGCCCGAGGACTTCACCGAGCGGATCGTCGACATCGACGTCGAAGACGAGATGCAGGGCGCGTTCCTCGAATACGCCTACTCCGTCATCTACTCGCGCGCCCTGCCCGATGCCCGCGACGGGCTCAAGCCGGTGCAGCGGCGGATCGTCTACACGATGCAGGACATGGGGCTGCGCCCGGAGCGTCCGCACGTGAAGTCGTCCCGCGTGGTCGGCGACGTGATGGGCAAGCTGCACCCGCACGGTGACACAGCGATCTACGACGCGCTGGTCCGGCTGGCGCAGGGCTTCACCATGCGGGCGCCGCTGGTCGACGGGCACGGCAACTTCGGCTCGCTGGACGACGGCCCGGCCGCCGCGCGGTACACCGAGGCCCGCCCGGCCCCGCTGACCACCGAGCTGACCAATGGCCTCGACGAGGACACGGTCGACTTCGTCCCGAACTACGACAACAGCCTCACCCAGCCCGAGGTGCTGCCCGCGGCGTTCCCGAACCTGCTGGTCAACGGGGCCAGCGGGATCGCGGTCGGGATGGCCACGAACATGGCCCCGCACAACCTGGTCGAGGTGATCGCGGCCGCCCGGCACCTGCTCACCCACCCGGGCGCCGGCCTGGACGACCTGATGCGTTTCATCCCCGGCCCGGACCTGCCCACCGGTGGCCGGATCATCGGGCTGGACGGGGTGCGGGACGCGTACGCCACCGGCCGCGGCAGCTTCCGCACCCGGGCCACGGTCGCCATCGAGAACGTCACCGCCCGCAAGCAGGGCATCGTGGTCACCGAGCTGCCGTACCTGGTCGGCCCGGAGAAGGTGATCGGCAAGATCAAGGAGCTCGTGCAGGCCAAGAAGCTGCAGGGGATCTCCGACGTGGTCGACCTGTCGGACCGGACCCAGGGCCTGCGCCTGGTGATCGAGATCAAGACCGGGTTCAATCCGGAGGCCGTGCTCGAGCACCTCTACCGGCTCACCCCGCTGGAGGAGTCCTTCGGCATCAACAACGTCGCCCTGGTCGACGGCCAGCCGCGCACGCTCGGCCTGCAGGAGCTGCTGACCGTCTACGTCGAGCACCGGATCGTGGTGGTCCGGCGCCGGACCTCGTTCCGCCGGCAGAAGCGGCTGGACCGCCTGCACCTGGTCGACGGCCTGCTGATCGCCATCGTCGACATCGACGAGGTGATCCGGATCGTCCGCTCCAGCGACGACACCGCGATGGCCCGGGAGCGGCTGATCGCGGCCTTCGAGCTGAGCCAGACCCAGGCCGACTACATCCTCGAGATGCCGCTGCGCCGGCTCACCAAGTTCTCCAAGATCGAGCTGGAGAAGGAGAAGACCGAGCTGGAGCGGGAGATCGAGGAGCTCAGCGAGATCCTGGCGGACGACAAGATCCTGCGCCGGCTGATCTCCGGGGAGCTCGCCCAGGTCGCCAAGACGTACGGCAGCCCGCGCCGCACCGTGCTGCTGGAGGGTTCCGGTGTCGCGGTGAAGACGGCCTCGGCCACCCCGCTCGAAGTGGCCGACTCGCCGTGCTGGGTGCTGCTCTCCTCGACCGGCCTGCTCGCCCGCACCACGAACACCGAGCCGCTGATCCCGATCGAGCCGGGTCACCGCCAGGCCCACGACGTGCTGGTCTCGGCGGTCCGCACCAGCACCCGGGGCGAGGTCGCGGCGATCACCAGCCGGGGCCGGATGATCCGGGTGCCGGTGCTGGACATGCCCGCGCTGCCGCCGACCTCGAGCGCCCCGACGCTGTCCGGCGGGGCCCCGGCCACCGAGTTCGTCACGCTCGAGAAGGGCGAGCGGCTGCTCGCGCTCACCTCGGTGTCGGCCGAGACCGCCGGACTGGCCCTGGGGACCGCCAAGGGCGTGGTCAAGCGGGTCACCACCGACTACCCGGCGAACAAGGACGAGTGGGAGGTCATCAGCCTGCGCGACGGCGACGAGGTGGTCGGCGTGGTCGAGCTGCCGAACGACGAGGCCGATCTGGTCTTCATCAGCTCCGAGGCCTCGCTGCTGCGGTTCAGCGCCAAGCTGGTGCGCCCACAGGGCCGGGCCGCCGGGGGGATGGCCGGGATCAATCTGCCGGCCGGGCAGAAGGTGACCTGGTTCGGCGCGATCGACCTGAACGTGAAGGACGGTGAGTGGGGCAACGTGGTGATCACCGTGTCCGGCTCCAGTTCGGCGTTGCCCGGCACCCAGACCGGCGCGGCCAAGGTCACCCCGTTCGCGGAGTATCCGGCCAAGGGCCGCGCCACCGGGGGCGTGCGGTGCCACCGGTTCGTCAAGGGCGAGGACACGCTGCTGATGGCCTGGGCCGGTCCCGCCCCCGCCCACGCCGCCGGCTCGACCGGCGCCGCGGTCGATCTGCCCCCGTCGGACTCCCGCCGCGACGGTTCCGGCGTTCCGCTGAAGGCGGCCGTGGTCGCGATCAGCGGTCCGCGGCCGGCTTTCACCGCCTACGAAATGAGTGACGCCAGTGGCGACTCGGGCAGCCAGGGCGAGACCGAGACCCTCCCGGGCGTCTAGAGCCGTCTAGAGCAGAGCGGTGCGGCCGGTGACGGCGGCGTCGAGCAGGCCTCGCCAGACGAGGCCGGTCTCGGCGTAGCCGCCCGCCCGCATCGCTTCGAGGTGCCAGGCGGAGGAGGCCAGCCACTCGGTGTGGTCGTCCCCGCGCCGCGCGGCGTAGAACGCGTCGCGCTCGGCGGCGGGGCCGGCCAGCGCTGGGTCGGCCCGCACGGCCTCCCACCAGCCTTCCCAGCTGTGTACACCGTTGGCCCAGCGGGCATCCCGCACGCGGCGTTCCACCGCGGCGAGACCCTCGGTCAGCGATTCCAGTCCGGGGTCAGGCATGTAATCGGCGTTGATGAACAGTCCGCCCGGGCGCAGCAGGGAGCGGGCCTCGGCGTAGACACCGGCCACCCGATCCTCCGGAAGCCAGTGCAGAGCGGTCGCGGTCAGCACCGCGTCGAAGGGGACCGTGGAATCCACGGCGGCGAGCCAGTTCCGGTCTCCTAGGTCGCCCGACACGACCTGGACGCGCACGTCGTCCGCAAACGTCCCTCGGGCGATGGTCAGCAGTGCCGCGTCGACATCGAGCATAACGGTGGACGCTTGCGGAAACCTTTGGAGCACGCGTCGGCTGATGGAGCCGGTACCCCCGGCGAGGTCCAGAACCCGGGGTGCGGCCGGGGAATTGAGGGACGCTTCCACCGCGTCGAGCATGGCGGCGAACCGTTGCTCCCGGTCGGGCAGGTAGGCCTCCTGCTGCGCGTCCCACTGGCGCTGCCAGTTCTCCCAGTCCGTACCCGAGGTGGTCGTCTGCGACATGGCTGTCCCCTTAGCTCGCTCGGTCGGAACCGAGCGATGTAATGAGCGCTCCGGCTGAGTGGTCATTACGCTAGCCGCATCGCGGTAAGCTGCACAAGTGGATTTAGCCCGTTACGCACAAGACGCCATGGCGCTGCTCAACGCGCCGCTGGCCACCGAGGAGGAGCTGCGCGCCCACCTGTCCGAGCGACCCTGGCTGGCCGGGCTGGTGCGTCCCGAGGACGTCGCGGTGCTGCAGGAGTACCAGGCCCGTCTCGGTGAGATGGCCGACGCGTCGGCGGCCCAGGACGGCCCGGCCGCGGTCGAGGCGCTCAACGCCCTGCTCGCGAAACACCCGATCCGGCCGATGATCTCCGGTCACGACGAGAGCAGCTGGCACCTGCACGTGCAGCACGACAACGCCACGGCGGCCGAGACACTCTGTGCTGAGACCCTTTTCGGCCTGGCCATGTTGGTCTCCGAGCACGGTGCCACCAAGATCGGCCGGTGCGCGGCGACCGACTGCGACAACGCCTTCATCGACACGTCGGCCAACTCCTCCCGCCGCTTCTGCTCCACCCGCTGCAGCACCCGGATGAACGTGGCCGCCCTCCGCCGCCGCAAGCAGGAAGCCGCCCAAAACCCGTCGTGATCATGGACTTTTCACTCACCTCAGACGAGTGAAAAGTCCATGATCACCGGGGAAGAACTCCATGATCACGAGGGAGGAGGCGCGCCCTTGGGGGTCGGGGTGGGGCAGGGACGGGTGGGGTGGGTCAGAACTGGACCACGTTGCGGTTGGAGGCCTTGGCCTGGACCAGGGCCCGGTCGGCCCGGTCGAGCAGCAGGTCCGGGGTGCGGTCCTTGTCCTGCGAGATGGCGAAGCCGATGCTGGCCGAGATGGTGATCGGCTCGCCGTGGAAGCTGATCGGCTCGCTGACCGTGGTCACCACCCGCTCGCCGATCCGGGCGATCAGGTGGTCCGGCCCGATCGCGTCCATGATCACCATGAAGGTGTCGTTGGCGACCCGGCAGACCATGTCGCCGGTGCGCAGCTGGGACTGCATCCGGGCCGCGGTCACCTGCAGCACGTGGTCGCCGACCTCCCGGCCGTGGATCTCGTTGAGGTCCGCGAAACCGTTGATGTCCAGGATCATCACGGCCAGCCGGTGGTTCCGGTTGCGGGCCCGGGCCAGCCGGGTGTTCAGCCACCACTGGGCCTCGGCCCGGTTCGGCAGGCCGGTCAGGGTGTCCAGGCCGCGCTCGGAGTTCTCCGGGGTGCGGTTGTTCGGCAGCAGGCCCCGGATCTTCTCCCGGGTGGCGTAGGCGGCCACCGCGGCGGCCAGCAGCGACACCGCGACGCCGGCGCCGATCGTCAGTCTCAGGTTCCGCCGCGACCGCTTGCGGTGCGACGACGTGGTCAGGTGCACCTGAGGGAGGTGCGGCAGGTGGACCGACTCCGGCAGGTGCAGGTTCGGGTGGCCGGGCACGCTGAACGTGGCCGGACCGGACGGACGCGACTTCTTGCCCCGCAGGCTGAGGCCGGCGGGAGTGTCGGATGACAACCTCGGGCGCTTCATGGGATCGATTTCGGTTCGCCCATGCGGGTGCTTGAGCCTCCACCCGGATTTCCGGGCCCCGAACGCCGGGCCCAGCGCCGAAAAAGGCCGGAACCGCCTCGCAACGAGGCAGTTCCGGCCTTTGAGGACGATTTACGCGTCGATCCGCTCGCGGTCGAGCTGGGCCGCACCCTCGACGATGAAGTCCTTGCGGGGCGCTACGTCGTTGCCCATCAGCAGGTCGAACACCCGCTCGGCGGCCGCCGCGTCGCTCATCCGGACCCGGCGCAACGTGCGCCGGCGCGGATCCATCGTGGTCTCGGCCAGCTGGTCGGCGTCCATCTCACCCAGACCCTTGTACCGCTGGATGTTCTCCTTCCAGCTGCGGCCACGCTTCTTCAGGTCGGCCAGCAGCCGCTGGAGCTCCTGCTCGGAGTAGGTGTAGACCATCTCGTTCTTCTGCCGCCCGGCGCCGATCACCTCGACCCGGTGCAGCGGCGGCACCGCGGCGTAGACCCGGCCGGACTCGACCAGGGGCCGCATGTACCGGAAGAACAGGGTCAGCAGCAGCGTGCGGATGTGCGCGCCGTCCACGTCCGCGTCGGTCATCAGGATGATCTTGCCGTAGCGGGCGGCCGGCAGCTCGAAGGTGCGCCCCGAGCCGGCCCCGATCACCTGGATGATCGCCCCGCACTCGGCGTTCTTCAGCATGTCCGAGATCGAGGCCTTCTGGACGTTCAGGATCTTCCCGCGGATCGGCAGCAGCGCCTGGAACTCGCTGTTGCGGGCGAAGTTCGCGGTGCCCAGGGCCGAGTCGCCCTCCACGATGAAGAGTTCCGAGCGGCCCACGTCCTCGCTGCGGCAGTCCTTCAGCTTGGTCGGCAGCGACGAGGTCTCCAGCGCGTTCTTGCGGCGCTGGGTCTCCCGCGTCTGGCGGGCGGTGACCCGGGTCCGCATCGCCCCGACCACCTTCTCCAGAACCAGCGCGGCCTGGGCCTTCCCGGTCCGGTCGGCGGCGGTCAGGCGGGTGGTCAGCTCGCGCTCGATCACCCGGGAGACGATGCCGCGCACCGCGTTGGTGCCCAGCACCTCCTTGGTCTGGCCCTCGAACTGCGGCTCGGCCAGCCGGACGGTGACGACGGCGGTGAGGCCCTCGAGCACGTCGTCCTTCTCCAGCTTGTCGTCCTTGCCGAACTTGAGCTTGCGGGCGTTCTCGGCGACCTGGCCGCGGAAGGTCTTGAGCATGGCCTGCTCGAAACCGGTGACGTGGGTGCCGCCCTTGGGGGTGGCGATGATGTTCACGAACGAGCGCAGCTCGGTGTCGTAACCGGTGCCCCAGCGCATCGCCACGTCGACGAAGCACTCCCGCTCGACCTCGGTGTTCACCATCTGGCCGCGGGCGTCCAAAACCGGCACGTTCTCCTTGAAGTGGCCGGTGCCCTCGAGCCGCCAGACGTCGGTCACCGTCGGGTCGGTGGCCAGGAAGTCGACGAACTCGCCGATCCCGCCCTCGTGCAGGAACTTCTCCTCCACCGGGCCGTCGGCGCCGGGGGTGCCGGGCAGGCCGCGCTCGTCGCGCAGCACGATCTCCAGACCGGGTACCAGGTAGGTGGTCTGGCGGGCCCGGGTGACCAGCTCGTCGTAGGAGAAGGCCGCGTCCTTGATGAAGATCTGCCGGTCGGCCCAGTAGCGCACCCGCGAGCCGGTGACCCCGCGCTTGACCTTGCCGACCACCCGCAGCTCGGAACCGTTGATGTAGGGCGTGAAACCGGACTCCGGGTCGGGCCCCTGGGGGTCGGCGAAGACCCCGGGCTCGCCCCGGCGGAAGCTCATCGCGTGGATCTGGCCCCCGCGGTCGACCTCCACGTCGAGCCGGGCCGAGAGCGCGTTGACCACGCTGGCGCCGACGCCGTGCAGACCACCCGAGGCGGTGTAGGAACCGCCGCCGAACTTGCCGCCGGCGTGCAGTTTGGTGAAGACCACCTCGACCCCGGAAAGGCCGGTCTTCGGCTCGATGTCGACCGGGATACCGCGCCCGTCGTCGCCCACCTCGACCGAGCCGTCCTCGTGCAGCACCACCCGGATGTGGTGGCAGTGCCCGCCCAGGGCCTCGTCCACCGCGTTGTCGATGATCTCCCACAGGCAGTGCATGAGACCGCGGGAGTCGGTCGAGCCGATGTACATGCCGGGGCGCTTGCGGACGGCCTCCAGGCCCTCGAGCACCGACAGGTGGCGCGCGGTGTACCCAGACTCGCCGGAGGCGCGTGAGCCCGCGGCAGCCGATCGCTTGCCGCCGTTCGCGGCGCGGGATCGGGCCGTCTCGCTGGGTTGCACGGCCACAGGGCGGCTCCTTGCTCTCGGATGATCGGGTGGACGGGTCGAACGTGCGTTCGAATATACCGTCCTGCTCGCCGGGCGCGGCGACGCCCGGGACGGCGTGGTTTCGGCCCGCTTCCGCGCAGATTACCCGGATGGCCGAAGTCGTGGTTCCCAACGCGCCGTCCCCGGTACCGTGCGGAGGGTCTCCCGGGGGGCTGGGGCGGACGTCATCGGTAGCGCACAGTGAGCATTCCGATGCGTCCTGTGGTTCGGCTGTGACTACGCGGACAGCGAACGCGGCCCTCTGGTCTGCCGGGGAAGCCCGAAGCCTGATTCACTGTTCTCTCAGTGTCACCGATGTCCATTCCCGTCAGGGTTGCTGGACGGGATGTTCAAGGAGGTCACCTCGTGGGTGCTGCAACTGTTCAAGAAACGCTGACCGCGGCCGACCGCTGTGACCGCTGCGGAGCTCGGGCCTACATGCGGGTCACCCTGCCTGGCGGTGGTGAGCTGCTGTTCTGTGGTCACCACGGTCACGCGCACAAGGACGCGCTGGCCGCCGCCGAAGCCTCGATCCAGGACGAGTCGCAGGTTCTGTCCGCGACCCCGACCGCCCCGCCCGAGGGCGAGCGCTGAGCCGCCCCGTCCGGGCCCGACCCTGATCCCGTCCCCGCCGACCTCCCCGTCCAGCTGACGAGCCGATGAGCACCGTGACCTTCCTGGCCGCGGTGCTCATCGCGTTCGGGATCCTGGGCGTCATCGTCCCGGTGATCCCCGGCCTGCTCCTGGTGGCCGTGGGCATCGGGCTCTGGTCGGCGCAGGAGTCCTCGGTGGCGGGCTGGACGGTGTTCGGCGTGTCGGTCGCCGTGCTGGTGCTCGGCACGGTGGTGAAGTACGCGCTCCCCGGCCGGCGCCTGCGGGAGAGCGGTGTGCCATGGATCACGCTGGCCTTCGGGGGGTTACTCGCAGTCATCGGCTTTTTCGTGGTCCCGGTGCTCGGCCTGCCCCTGGGCTTCGTCCTCGGCATCTACCTGGCCGAGCTGCTCCGGCTCGGGAATCACCCTCAGGCCTGGTCGTCCACCCTGGCCGCCCTGCGCGCGGTCGGGCTGTCGATGCTGATCGAGCTCGCGGCCGGAATGATCGCCGCCGCCGTCTGGGTGGCCGGCGTCCTGCTCACCTGAATCTCCTCGCCCTCGTCGGGCCGGCGGGCCCGCCGGCCCCGGCTCCGTCCGGGCGACGCCATCGTCCGTCCGGCTGCCTCCGGGTCGATCCGAACCCGGTGCACCTGCCCCGCTCTCAGCTCGATCACCTGATCGGCGTACCGGGTCAGCTCCAGATCATGAGTGACGAGCAGCACGGTCCGCCCGCGCGTGGCGAGCACCCGCAGGGTCCGGATCAGCTGGTCCGCGGTCTCCGGGTCGAGGCCGGTGGTCGGCTCGTCGAGCACCAGCACCGGTCCGTTGCGCAGCAGGGCCCGGGTCAGGGCCACCCGCTGACGCTGACCGCCGGAAAGGGCCCGGCCGCGTTGGCCGACCGGGGTGGCCAGGCCTTCGGGAAGGCGGTCGAGGAACTCGGCGGCGCCGCTGTCCCGCGCGGCCAAGGTGATCGCCCCGGTACCGGGATCCTGCGGTACGCCGTAGGTGATGTTCTCCCGCAGCGTCTCGTCGAACATGAACGGTTCCTGGGGTAGCAGGGTCACCAGGTTGCGCAGCTCCCAGAGCGGAATGTCCCGCAGATCCCGCCCGTCCAGCCGCACGCGTCCCCGGTCCGGATCCCGGAACCTGACCAAAAGCTCGACCAGCGTGGACTTCCCGGCTCCGCTCGGGCCGGTGACCATGACCAGCGCGCCCGGTGCGATGTTCAGGCTCACGTCGTGCAGGCGGTCCGGGCGCCCGGGGGAGTGCACGGTAACCCCGTCGATGACCAGTCCGGTCTGGTACTTGGCATCGGGAAGAATGATGCGAGAATGGTTTTCGGGAACGGCTGGTCGCAGATCGAGCAGTTCGGTCAGGCGCGCAGCGCTGGTTCCGGAGGTGGCCGCGGTCAGGCCGAGCTGCCCGACCGCGGTGATCGGCGGGTACAGGTAGGTCAGGTAGGCGGTGAAGGCCAGCAGCCCGCCGACCGTCAGGTCCCCGGTGGAGATGTCGTAGACGCCGATCCCGATCACGCTCAGAAGCCCGGCCGTCTCGACCAGTTCGGTGATCGGCCCCTGCGCCGCGGCCAGCCGGGTCTGCCGCAGCCGGGCCCGCATCAGCCGGCCGGAGACCGCGGCCAGCCGGTGCCGCTCGGTGCGCTGCCCGTTGTAGGCCTGGACCAGTGCCGAGTTGGTCAGGCTCTGCTCCAGGGCGGAGGTCAGCTCGCCGTGCGCGATCCGGGTGCGCATCGAGAAGGTCTGGGTGCGGCCGGTCAGCCAGCGGTTCAGCAGCCAGACCACCGGCGCCGCGCCGACCACCACCAGGGACAGCAGCCAGCTCTGGAGGAACGCGGCCGCGCCGAAGACCAGCACGGCCAGCACCGAGCAGGCGGCGCCGAGCAGGCCGGTGACGACCAGGTGCTCGACCTCTTCGGTGTCGTCGACCACCCGGGACAGCACGTCGCCCAGTCGGCGCTGGTCGAGCTGCTCGGGCGCGACGGTGAGCAGGTGGTCGTGGGCGTGCGCGCGCAGGCGCCGGCTGAACTGCTCGGCCGCCGAGGCGGCCAGGACCGAACCCGCGTAGGTCAGCAGGGCGGCCCCGAAGGTGACCGAGGCCCAGATCGCCGCCGGTGTCCAGAATTCGTTCAGCTCGGCGTTCTCGACCGCGCCGTCGATGAGCGTGGCCAGCAGCTCGACGCCCACGGCGTCGCCGACCACGGCCAGCGTGTAACAGATCAGGGCGGCGGCCACGGCCAGGCGGCGCCCCCGGGTCAGCGGCCAGAAGCGGCGCAGCACCGCGGGCCAGGACAGCGGGCCGGGCTCGGCCTCGGCGGCCTCCGCCGTCCCGACCGGTGGTTCGTCAGTGGTTCGGATCACGTCCGGATCGGTTCCTTCGGCCGTGACGGCGGGCTGACCGCCGCCGAAAGGGTTTACGTCAGAAGAACTTCGGCGGAAAGAGCGGCGGGGCCGGTGGGCACCCTGCGGTGTCCACCGACCCCGGACGACGCGGATGGCTCGCGTCGCAGTGGCCTCAGCGCCTCATCGGCGCTGGTTCAGGCCCGGTTCGGAGGAGTCCGGACCAGTTCGGCCCGGCTCAGTGACGCGCGGCCGGCTGCGGGGCCTGGGTGGGCTCCGGCTGCCGGGTCACCTTGTGCGGCTCCGGCTGCGGCGTGTACTTGACCGGGCGGCGGGTGCGGGGCTTCAGGATCTTGGCCATGGGGGTTCTCCTTGGTTCGGTCTCGGTGGGGGTGGGGGAGGGAGCTGGTCAGCGGTCGCGGTCGCGGGCCGGGCCCTGATCCTTCGGCGCGGGCCGGTTCTCGGGCTTCGGCTGGTTCTCGGCCTTGACCGGGCGGCGGGTGCGGGGCTTCAGGATCTTCGCCATGATCGGCTCGCTTTCTTCTTGATGCAGCGACTGTTTCGCTGTCGTGAGAAGAACTCTGCCGCCCGTTCCTGGCAGAACCAGGCGCAAACCCTGCGAGCCGGCTCTGACAGCTCTGACAGCCGAACCGCAGCCGTTCACAGCCGATTCCAGGGTCAGATCCGGAACTGCGCGCCGAAAACCCCGTCGTGCCCGACCTGCTCGACCGGCTTGCGACCGCGGCGCAGCGAGGGCGACTTCCGGTCGGCTCCCGGGGCCGGAGGATGCCCCAGGCTGATGACGCCCACGACGTGCCGGCCGGAGGGGATGGCGAAGGCGTCGCGGACCTCGTCCAGGTGCTCGGGGGGAACTCCGAAGAAGCAGCCCGCCAGTCCCGCGTCCACGGCCGCGAGCAGGATGACCATCGAGGCCATACCGGTGTCCACGTCCCAGTAGGGCACCGGCCAGCGCGCCTCGTCCCGGTCGGTCCACCCCTTGTCCGGCTCGGCGTAGCGATCCAGGTAGGCGTCCCGGTCGGAGAGGCAGAGGATCAGCGCGGGGGCGGTCCGCATGCCCTGCAGCCACCGGTCCTGCTCCTCGCCGTCGCCCCCGGTCGCCGTCCAGAACCGGTCCACCTGCTCCGGGGTGCTCAGCACCACGAAGTCCCAGCCCTGGCTGAACCCGGCGCTGGGGGCCCGGGTCGCCAGGTCGAGCAGACGGCCGAGCACGGCGCGGGGGACCGGCCTCGACGGGTCATAGGTGCGCACCATCCGACGGGCGCGGACAACGTCCTCAAATTCCATGTCCGAAGCCTTCCACGAGAAAGCGGGCCCGTGGCCGCGAGCGCGGGCCGCGCCCCATGCGTAGCCTGGTAGCCGTGGCCCAGGTGACGAACGAGCAGCCGGACTACCCCCTGCACTGGGAGGCGGACGTCGTCCTGCGCGACGGCGCCACCGCCCACCTCCGCCCGATCACGGCGGACGACGCCGACGCACTGCAGCGGTTCCACGTCCACCAGTCCCCGGAATCCATCTATCTCCGCTTCTTCGCCCCTATGCCCCGCCTTTCGCCGCGCGATCTGCATCACTTCACCAACGTCGATCATCACGACCGGGTGGCCCTGATCGCCGTCCTGGGAGACGACATCGTGGGGGTAGGCCGCTACGACCGCCTGGACACGGGATCGGACGCAGCGGAGGTGGCGTTCAACATCAGCGACGCACACCAGGGCCGGGGCATCAGTTCGGTGCTTCTGGAGCATCTGGCCGCGGCCGCGCGGGAGAACGGCATCCGTCAGTTCGTGGCCGACGTGCTACCCCGTAACCGGAAGATGCTGACCGTTTTCCGTGAGGCGGGGTACGAGCTGAAGTCGAAGTTCGACGACGGGTACATCGAGGTGCGGTTCGTCATCGACCCGACCGAGCGGTCCCTGGCCGTGATGGAGGCCCGCGAGCACCGGGCCGAGGCGCGGAGCATGGAGCGGCTGCTGAACCCGTCCTCGGTGGCGGTGATCGGGGCGAGCCGGCGGACCAACACGGTCGGGCACAAACTGCTGACCAACCTGATCGCGGGTGGGTACAGCGGCCGGCTGCACATCGTCCATCACGAGGCCGACGAGTTGCTCGGGCGGCCCACGGTGCGCCGGCTGGCGGACGTGGACGGGGACATCGACCTGGTCCTGGTCGCGATCCCGGCCGAGGGCGTGCTGGACGTGGTGCGGGAGTGTGCCGAGCACGGCGTGCGCGGAATGGTGGTGGTCTCCAGCGGTTTCGCCGAGACGGGAGACGAGGGACTGGCCCGGCAGCGGGAACTGGTGCGGCTGGCCCGGTCTCACGGGATGCGGGTCGTGGGGCCGAACTCCTGGGGGTTGATCAACGCGGCCGAGGCCACCCGGCTGAACATGTCGCTGATCCCCGATCTGCCGGAACAGGGTCGCCTGGGCCTCTTCTCGCAGTCCGGCGGCCTGGCGGTGGCGGTTCTGGACGCGGTTGAGCGGCGGGGGCTCGGAGTCTCCACCTTCCTCTCGGCGGGCAACCGGGCCGATGTCTCCGGTAACGACTGCATGCAGTACTGGGAGGAGGACGCGGGCACCGACGCGGTCGGCCTGTATCTCGAAAGCTTCGGTAACCCGCGCAAGTTCTCCCGGATCGCGCGGCGGCTGGCCCGTTCCAAGCCGGTGATCGTGCTGAAGTCCGGCCTGTCGGGATTCGGGGTGCCGCCCGGGCATTCGGTGCGGGCGAGCACGGCGCCGCGGGAGGCGTTCGACGCGATGCTCCGCCAGTCCGGCTGCATCCGCGTGCAAACCGTCGCCGAAATGCTCGACGTGGCCCAGATCGTCCTCAACCAGCCGCCTCCGGCGGGACCCAACGTGGCCATCGTCGGGAACAGCGACGCCCTCAGCACCCTGATCGCGGACGCGTGCGTGACGGCCGGCCTGACCGTCGTCCACAAGCCGGTCGCTCTTCATCCGCAGGCCGACGCCGAGCAGTTCCGGGCCGCCCTGACCGAGGCGTTCGCCGCCGAGGACGTCCATTCGGTGGTGGCCGCGTTCATCCCCCCGATCGCCACCGAGGCCGACCAGGTGGCCCGGGCGCTCTCCGAGGTTTCCGCCCAGTCGCCGGACATCCCGGTGGTGGCCTGCTTCGTCGGCGTGCACGGGGTAAGCCGGGCGCTGTCCAACCCCCGCCTGATCCCGTCCTACCCCACGCCGGAAGAGGCGGTGCGGGCACTGGCGAAGGCGGAGTGGTACGCGCGTTGGCGTCGTCGCGACCCCGGAGTACGAGTAGAGCCGGAAGCAGACCTGGCCGCTGCGCGCGCGGTGATCGCCGAGGCGCTGGAAACCTCGCCCTGGGAAGACAGCACCCAGCTCGACGCCGAGCAGGCGTCCCGCTTGCTGGCGGCGTTCGGGATCCGGCTCTGGCCCCGCACGCCGGTTGCGACGGCGGAGGACGCGGCGCGGGCGGCACAGGAGATCGGCTATCCGGTGGTGCTGAAGACCACCGCTCCGCACCTGCGGCATCGGGTCGATCTCGGGGGAGTACGGCTGAACATCGAGGACGAGGGTGAGCTGCTGGCGGACTTCGCCCAGATGCGCGCGACGCTGGGTCCGCTGGAGGCCGACCAGCTGGTGGTCCAGAGGATGGCCGAGCCCGGGGTGGCCTGCGTGCTGCGGACGGTGGAGGACCCGTTGTTCGGTCCGGTGGTCTCGTTCGGGCTGGGTGGGGACGCGGTCGGGCTGCTCGGCGACGTCGGGCACCGGATCCCGCCGCTGACCGACGTGGACATCTCCGACCTGGTGCGGTCGGTCCGCGCGGCGCCCAAGCTGTTCGGGCACAAGGGGGCGGCGCCGGTGGACGTGCCCGCGCTGGAGGACCTGATCGGCCGGGTTGCGCTTCTGGCGGACGAGCTGCCCGAGGTGGCCGAGCTGGAGCTGAACCCGGTGGTGGTCGCCGAGCAGGGAATGGCCGTGCTGGACGCGCAGATCCGGGTGGCCCGGCCGGCCGAGCGGGCGGACACGGTGCGCCGGGAGCTGTCCAGCTGAGGCGGCTCCGGCCGGGCGTGTCCGCGCCGGTACCCGGCCGGAGTGACAAGATGGGGCAATGCGTGAAGGACCCGGGACCGACGCCAAGGTCAGCCCGACCAATGAGACCAGCGCCCTGCCCGAAGAACTGGTGGCCGAGGTCGAGCGGGCGGGCTTCTACCCCACGCTCGTGCTCGACGCGATGGATGTCGCCATCGCCGGCGAACAGGTGAAGTCCTACCTGGTCCAGCAGGAGACGACGTTCGACCGGGTGGAGGTGCGTCGGCACGTCACCGTGCTGTCGCTGACCCCGACCCGGCTGGTGGTGGCGCACGCCGACGACCACGATCCGGATGCCCTGAGCCCGGAGCCGTACGCCTCCGCCTCGACCGAGGCGGTGCCGCTGAGCAAGGTCACCTCGGTGGTGCTCTCGCACGCCGTGACCAGCCCGGAACAGCACCGTTCGGGGGTGGTCCCGCGCGAGCTCAGCCTGACCATCGGCTGGGGGGCGCTGACCCGGGTGGACCTGGAGCCGGCCTCCTGCGCCGACCCGGAGTGCGAGGCCGACCACGGCTACACCGGCACCCTGGCGGCCGACGACATCACCGTCCGGCTCTCGGCCGAGGCCGAGGGGGAGGCCGCCGTCCGGGCCGCCGCCGCGTTCGCCCGGGCCCTCTCCGCCGCCACCGCCCGCCTCTGACCGGCTCTGACCGGCTCACCCCAGCGAAACGAACGATGTACACCCTGGCCGACGTCCTTCCCTCCGCCGCGCTCGCCCTGGACAACCGGTCCAAGTCCCGCGCCCTGCTGCCCAAGGCCCGCACGGTCGTCGTGATGCTCGTCGACGGGCTCGGCGACCAGTTGCTCAGGGCCAGTTCCGGCCATGCGCCGTTCCTGCGCGGACTCCGCCAGAACCCGCACTCCACGAAGCTGACCTCGGGGTTTCCCAGCACCACGGCGACCAGCCTGGGCATGCTGGGCACCGGTCTGCTGCCCGGGGCGCACGGCCTGGTCGCCCTGGACGTGCTCGACCCGGCCCGGGACAAGCTGTTCAACGAGCTGATGTGGGATCCGGAGGTCGACCCGCGGGTCTGGCAGCCCGCGCCGACGGTGTTCGAGCAGGTCGTCGCAGCCGGGCGGGACGTGGTCCGGATCGGGCCGGGGTTCTTCGACGGGTCCGGGCTGACCGAGGCGGTGCAGCGCGGCGGCCGGTTCGTCGCCGCCCAGTCGCTGGAGGAGCGGGTCGAGGTGGCGATCGGCGCCGCCCGCCGCTCCAAGGGTTCGCTGATCTACCTGTACTGGGGCGATCTCGACAAGATCGGGCACGAGCAGGGCTGCCGGTCCTGGAACTGGACCGGTGAGCTGGAACGGGTGGACGCCTGCGCCCAGCAGCTCGCGGCCGGGCTTCCGCCGGGCAGCCTGCTGGTGATCACCGCCGACCACGGCATGGTGGACGTGCCCTTCGAGAACCGGCTGGACATCGCCAACGAGCCGGAACTCCTCACCGGGGTAAGGCATCTGGGCGGGGAGCCGCGTTCGTTGCAGCTGTACTGCGTGGACGGCGCGGCCGAAGACGTAGCCGCTGCCTGGCAGGCGCGGGTGGGTGAGGACATGACCGTCGTGACCCGGGAACAGGCGGTGGCGGAGGACTGGTTCGGGCCGGTCTCCCCGCACGTGCTACCCCGCATCGGGGATGTGGTGACGGCGGCCGTCGGGCCGGTCGCGGTGGTGGACTCCCGTACGGCGAGACCGCAGACCCTGCGGTTGCTCGGGCTGCACGGCTCGCGAACCAGCGTGGAGACCGAGATCCCGATGCTGGTCTCCCAAAACTAGAATGAGGGACGCTTTCCACGAGACTCGTGGAAAGCGTCCCTCATTCGTAGGGTTCAGTATGCGTAGGGTTCAGTCGCGCCGCTGCCCGAACACGATGTCGTCCCAGGAAGGCACGCTGGCCCGGCGCTGCTTACGGGCCGGAGCCGGCCGGCGCCCGGCCGGGACCGGGGTCTTCTCCTTCTCCTCCGCCGCGTCCACGTCGACCACCTGGTCGGCCTTGGCCAGCTTGGCCAGTTCGGCCTTCTCGGCCGCCTTGGCCAGCTCGGCGCGTTCCAGTTCGGCCCGCTGCCGCTCGGCCCGCTCGCGACGCTCGCGCTCGGCCCGTTCCCGACCCCGCTCGGACCGTTCCCGCTCGGCGCGGTCGCGGTCCAGCCGGTCCCGGTCGCCCCGGTCACCCCGGTCCGCCTTGGACGTGGGGGAGTCGGCCTGGTCGAGGTCGTACACCGACTCGGTGTCCGGCAGCACCAGCACCTCTCCGTCCCGCGCGTCCTGCGGACGGGAGCGGGCCGGGTGCGCGGCGGGCGGTTCGCCCATCGTGTCGGTGCGGCTGAGCAGGGTGTCGATCGCGCTGCGGACCGGGTCGGAGTGACCGGCGCGTTCCTCGTCCTCGGTGAGGGCGCGGGTGCGGCGGCCCCGGCGTTCGCGCAACGTGTCGAGCAGATTGACGGCGGCGGGCTCCTCGTAGGGCGGCCGGGCGTCCGGCGCCTCCACGTCGAACGGGCGATCCCCGCCGCGCACCGGGCTCAGCCGGCGCATGCTGCCGGTCGCGGTGGTCTCGGCCTCGGCCTGGGGCGGCTCGTCCTCGGTGAGCCAGCGGGCCTCGTCGTTGTGCGCGGTGACGTGCCGCAGGCTGGAGTTGTAGAGCCAGCGGGCCTGCCGCAGCGTGGAACCGGCGACGAACTCCAGCGCGAGCACCCAGAGACCGTCGTCGCCGCGCCAGGCGTCCCAGGAGGTGCTCTCCTGGTCGACCTCGCGGGCGATCAGCCGCTCGGTCACCGTGTCGTCCAGCGAGAGCGACTCGGCGCTGCCCCCGCGCCGCACCCGGACGCGCCGCGCCTGCTCGGCCACGTACTCACGTTCGGCGAGCACCGGGCCCTCGTACTTGCGCACGTGCTCCAGGGAGAGGCCGGCGGCCTCGGCCACCTCCTCGGCGGTCTCGCCGGAGCGGATCCGGGCCTGGATCTCGCGCGGGCGCAGCCGCCCCTCGGACTCGATCTGCAGCTGACTCAGACGGGCGCGGTCGCGCCGGATCGCCGCGCGCAGCGCGTCGTCCACCCGCAACCGGAAGCGCGCGCCGTTCGGACCCATGACGAGCAGGTGCTCCCCGTCCTCATGGACGCCGACGAGCGAAAGATCTTCCATGTTCACTCCCTCCGGCAACCGCGACCTGCGTGAAGACTGTGCCACTTCGTACCTCATCGGCGAAGGAGGCGCCCGGGCGAGTCGGCGACAACTTCACCGGCCCATGCCGTTGACCCAGGGTTCCGTGAGGACCTGGGTACCGATGAAATCACACTGAGTTGTCCTGGTGGTGCCGGGGAGAGCCCTGATTATGGACGCCGGGCCCCTCGGGTGCGGGGGAAGGCGCGCCGGGACACGCCGGTACCCGGGCGCGCGGCCGGCGGCCCGGCTTGGGAGGATCAGGTCCGTGAGCTCCTTCAAGCCGTACGACGCCGTTCTTCTGCTCTCGTTCGGAGGGCCCGAGTCACCGGACGAGGTGATGCCGTTCCTGGAGAACGTGACCCGGGGGCGGGGCATCCCGCGCGAGCGCCTGACCGAGGTCGCCGAGCACTACGGGCACTTCGGCGGCCGCAGCCCGATCAACGACGAGAACCGGCTGCTGCTGGCCAATCTGCGCGAGCAGCTGGCCGCCGCCGGGGTCGACGCGCCGGTCTACTGGGGTAACCGCAACTGGGCCCCGTTCACGGTGGACGCACTGCGCGAGGCGCACGAGGCCGGCGCCCGGCGGGTGCTGACCGTGGTCACCAGTGCCTACCCCAGCTACTCCGGCTGCCGGCAGTACCGCGAGGACCTGGCCGAGGCCCTGATCGAGCTGGCCCACGAGGGCCGGACGATGCGGGTGGACAAGATCCGGCACTACTTCGACCAGGAGGGTTTCCTCCAGCCGGTGGCCGACTCGATCACCGAGGGGCTGGGCACCCTGCCCGCCGGTTCCCGGGTCGCGTTCGTCACCCACTCGATCCCGGACGCGATGGACGACGCGTCCGGCCCGGAGGGGAACGCCTACACCGGCACCCACCGGGAGGCCTGCGCGGCGGTGATCTCCCGGCTCGGGGGCGCGAGCGTCCCGGAGTGGGACCTGGTCTACTGCTCGCGCTCCGGCCCGCCCTCGCAGCCCTGGCTGGAGCCGGACATCGGCCCGCACCTGGAGCGACTCAAGGCCGAGGGCGCCCCCGGGGTGGTGGTCGTGCCGATCGGTTTCGTCAGCGATCACATGGAGGTGGTCTTCGACCTCGACACCGAGGCCGAGGAGATCGCCCGGGGCCTGGACCTGCCGTTCGTCCGGGCGGCCACGTCCGGCCGGGCCCCGGCCTTCGCCGCCACCCTGGCCGCGCTGGTGGTCGAGCGGGCCGCGGCCGAGCGGGGCGAGGACCCGGACCGGCCGTCCTTCGCCGGGAGCGGCCCCTGGCACGACGTCTGCCCGGCGAACTGCTGCAGCAACCTGCGCAACCCGGACAAGCCCGCGGCCTGCGGGGTGGACTGGGTCCTGCCGATCGACAAGGCCGTCGCGGCCCCCGCCACCCGGCCGAGCGAGGTCTCCCGGTGATCGACGTCGCGGCGCTGCGGGAGCTGGCCGAGGCGGCCGCCCGGGCCGGTGGCGAGCTGATCCGGGCCGGCCTGGCCGAGGACCCGGACGCCCGGGCGGTGGAGAGCACGAAGTCCACCCCGACCGACATCGTCACCGCGATGGACGAGGCGGTGGAGAAGCTGCTGCGCGAGCGGCTGTCCGCGGCCCGGCCGGAGGACGGGCTGCTCGGCGAGGAGGCCGGGTTCACCCCCGGCCGCTCCGGCCTGAGCTGGGTGCTGGACCCGATCGACGGCACCGTGAACTACCGCTACGGGATCGACGCCTATGCGGTCAGCGTCGCGGTGGTCGAGGGCGACCCGACCGTGGACGGCGCCTGGACGCCGGTGGCGGGCTGCGTGCACAACCCGGCGACCGGAGACACCTGGACGGCCGGACGGGGCCTGGGGGCCCGTCTGGAGCCCGGGGACGGCTCCTCCACCCGGGACCTGAAGCTGGGTCCGCCCCCGGAACTGGACCAGGCCCTGGTGGCGACCGGGTTCGGCTACGCCGCGAACCGCCGGGCCGGGCAGGCCCGGGTGCTGACCGGGGTGCTCCCGCGGGTCCGCGACATCCGGCGGATCGGGAGCGCGTCGCTGGACCTGTGTGCGGTGGCGACCGGCACGGTGGACGCGTACTACGAGCGGGGCGTGAACGCCTGGGACATCGCCGCGGCGACGGTGGTGCTCAGCGAGGCGGGGGGAGCGATCCGCGGCCTGCGCGGGGCCCCCGCGGGTGGGGCGATGGTGGTCGGAGCGGCGTCACCCCTCGTGGAGAGGCTCTGCGACATCCTCGGGCAGCTGGACGCCGACTCCGACCCGAGCTGATTCTCTGCGGTGCCCCGGCGGTGGCTAGACCGACGAGGGGTTGGGCCGCCCCTGGGGCACCGGGAGGCCGTAGGCGCTGAGCGACTCGGCCACCCCGTCCAGGGCGATCTGGTGGTCGGCCGCCACCCGGGCGATCGACTCGATCTGGTCGAGCGAGACGTTGACGAGATACTCGTCCCCACTGTCCTGAGCCTCGTGGAGCCAGGTCAGCGCCTCTGCCGCACGGCCCCTGATCTGCGCGACGAACTCGCTCATGTGTTGTTCTCCCTCACTCGCCCGCGGACGGCGACGCCGTCCATGAGCCCTTCGGCGCCGGAAGCCATCTCTCCCGGCGCTGGTGCAGGCTCGGCCCCACGGGTGATGACCGGCTGGGTTACGGCCGTGCAACAGCTGTGAGGCGTACTGCACCGCCCGACACTCTACGTTCGACTCTGCGTGGTCGGACAGACCGGTTCGGTGCCGTTTGGCGAACCCGAGCGGGAACATTTCGTAACGTCCACCCGTTAGGCGCCCTGTTCCACAACAGAGGGTGAGGGTTCGTCCGCGCAGCGGCGGGAATTCATGGGGATCTCCCGGAGCGGCGGGATAGCCAGGACGGCCTGACTGGTGCACAATCCCGGTCGCGAGAGCGGGCACAAATCCGGCCCCGGGCGCGTTAGTCCACAGTCCGGTAGCAACGACCTTGATCCAGCAGGGCGCAGGCACCGTCACCTCGGCGCAAGAAGCACCACCAGCACCACTGAGCAACGACCAGCAATCCCGTTCTCATGGGGGAAACGCGCTCCCCGCCGGGCCCGCTCGCAAGGGTCCGGTGGAGGGGCACGTCCTCGTGGGTTCCACACACCGGAGCGTGACCTAACAATGGCAACCGACTACGACGCGCCGCGCAAGACCGACGACGATCTCAATGAGGACTCGCTCGAGGAGCTGAAGGCCCGTCGGGTGGACAAGTCGGCCGGCTCGGTCGACGAGGACGAGACCGAGGCGGCCGAGGGCTTCGAGCTGCCCGGGGCCGACCTGTCCAACGAGGAGCTCTCGGTCCGCGTCCTGCCCCGGCAGGCCGACGAGTTCACCTGCATGAGCTGTTTCCTGGTGCACCACCGCAGCCAGCTGGCGGGCGAGAAGAACGGCCAGCTGATCTGCAAGGAGTGCGCGGCCTGACGGCCTGAGGATCTGGGAGGGCGCGGGGGTTCGGCGACTACGAGCCCAGCGCCCGCACCCAGTCCTGCGGCCGGCGGGTGGACAGCAGCCAGTACGGCGTCGGGTCCTGCGGGTCGTTCAGGGTGACCCGCACCCCGGTCCGCACCCAGGCGCGGGTGCAGCGGAACGCCCGGGCGTTCAGCTCCGCGCCGAGCGCCGCCTTCATCTGGGCGGCGTCCAGCGGCTCGACCGTGGCGACCAGCGACACCGGCACCCGGGCCCGACCGGCGGAGAAGACCCCCTTCGCCAGCTCCAGCCCGGGGGTCAGCACGACCACCAGGACGAGCACCGCGATCGCCATGAAGATGCCGGTGCCGATCGCGAACGTGGTGTTGATCGGGCCGGGGATCAGCCCGAAGGCCGCCCCGAACCCGAGGAAGGCCAGCCACACCCCCGGGGTGGGCCAGAGCCGCTCGGCCAGGTGCGCCTTCTTCTGCCCCTTCGGCGCGGCCGCCTGCTGCTGATCCGAACTCATACCGGCAGCTTCCCACGCCGCGCTGGGGGCCGGTGCAGCGGTCGGTCCGGACCGGGCGCCCCGGCTCGCTAGGCTGTCCGACTGTGAGCACGTCTCCCGCACCCGATGCCGGCCCGGGCTGGGTGGGTTTCGCCCCCGGCCAGGTCGAGGTGCTGATCCAGCGCCTCGATCCCGGCCTCCCACCGCCCGGTTACGCGCATCCCGGCGACGCGGGGGCCGACCTGGTCACCTCGGTCGACGTGACGCTCGCCCCGGGTGAGCGCCGAACGGTCCCGACCGGGGTGGCGATCGCCCTGCCGGACGGTTACGCCGCCTTCGTGCACCCGCGCTCGGGTCTGGCCGCGCGTTTCGGGTTGACGGTGGTCAATGCACCCGGCACGGTCGATGCGGGGTATCGCGGCGAGATCCGGGTCACGCTGCTCAACACCGACGCTTCGGTCCCGGTCGAGCTGCGGCGGGGCGACCGGATCGCGCAGCTGGTGGTGCAGCCGGTCAGCCGGGCGTACTTCGTCGAGGCCGAGCGGCTGCCCGGCTCGGCCCGCGGTACCGGCGGCTTCGGGTCGACCGGCGGCCATGGGGACCTGGGCCTGGGAACGCAACGAGGAGAGCACTGATGAGCTGGTTCCGGCGCAACAAGGGGGACGAGTCGTCCCCGGTGGACGACGAGCAGGAGAGTCCCGCGGCCGTGGTCCGCGAGCCGGTCGACCCGGACGGCCCGGACGAGTCCGACGGCTCGGCGGAGGTCTACGACCGCTCGCAGGGTCCCTGGGACCTGGCCGAGGTGGACCCGGAGGCCGACTACATCGATCTCGGCGCGATCCGGCTGCCCGCCAAGGAGGGCACGCTGCAGATGCGCCTGGAGATCGAGGAGCAGACCAACAAGGTCATCGCGGCCACCGTGCAGCTGAACGACTCGGCCGTGCAGCTGCAGGCCTTCGCGGCGCCGCGTTCGTCCGGGATCTGGGACGAGATCCGGGCCGAGATCGCCGCCAGCGTGGGTCGCCAGGGCGGCCAGGTGGACGACGTGCCCGGCGTGTTCGGCCGGGAGCTGCTGGCCCGGGTGCCGGCCCGCACCCCGGACGGGCGCACCGTGCTCCAGCCGGCCCGGTTCTCCGGCGTCGACGGCCCGCGCTGGTTCCTGCGCGCGGTGTTCCACGGCGCCGCGGCGCTCGACGTGGACAAGGCGCTGGAGCTGGAGAGCCTGGTCCGGGACGTGGTGGTGGTCCGCGGCACCGAGGCGATGGCCCCGCGTGAGCTGCTGCCGCTGCGCCTGCCGGACGGCGCCCAGTCGGCCGAGGGCGAGGGCTCGGAGGGTGCCGCCGACGACGGTCTGCGCCCGCCGGAGCGTGGCCCGGAGATCACCGAGGTCCGTTAGACCCTGCTCAATCCTGCTTAAGAGAGCCGTCCGGCTGAATCCGTCCCGCGGGTTCCGGCCGGGCGGCTCTGCTGCGTCGGAGGGTTTTCGGTGACGGTCCGCCTCAAGGGTTCGTCAAGCTCACCGGGCAAACCCGGAATACACTCTGAAATAGCTTGTTGAACAAGAGTTCGGCAGGTGCAAAAGAGTGTGCATGGCCACTCTTCGCTGACGTGCGGAGCGGTCGGAAAGCCGGTCCCGGATGGGTACGCTGAAAAACGTGGGTAAGCAGATCACAGAAGATCAGGCTGAGGCCAAGCAGACGGATCGCACCGGTCTCCGCCGGGCTCTGGCCCGGTTCACCGCGCCGCAGCACGTCGTGCACGCGGACGAGGAGCGCGAGCAGGCTCACAAGCTGGGCGGCACGCCGATCGCCGAGCTCCAGGCCCGCCAGCCCGCGATGGTCTGCGGCACCCTGCGGGCCGTCACGCTGCGCCCCCGGGCCGGCGTCCCGGCCCTGGTCGCCGAGCTGTACGACGGCAGCGGCAGCATCGCGGTGGTCTGGCTGGGCCGTCGCCACATCGGCGGGGTGGAGCCCGGCCGCCGGATCCGGGTCCAGGGCGTGGTCTGTGAGGCCAGCGGCACCGCTACCATTTTCAATCCGCGGTACGAGCTCGTACCCGGAGGGCCCTGCTGAGCTTCGGTGAAGCAGGCGGAGCGAGCCAGCTGACGGGGAGCCGATGCCGGACCAGCACCAGCACCATCTGACCGAGCAGGCCGAGCATGCCGCGGAAAAGGGTGCTGAACAGGTCGGCCGCAGCAAGTTCGCGGAGGCCGTGGCGGCCGAGTTCGACCTGAAGAAGGTCATCGGCGGGCCGCGCGGGGTGGTCGAGTCGGTGCTGCCGTACACCGTCTTCTCGATCGCCTTCGCGATCACCAAAGAGGTGCGCCCCTCGGTCTACGCGGCGCTGGTCCCCCTGGCCGTGCTCCTGGTCTGGCGGCTGATCGCCCGCGAGCCGCTGACCCAGGCGATCGGCGGCGTCTTCGGCATCCTGCTCGGCGCCTTCGTCTCCCGGCAGACCGGCCGGGCCTCGGACGTGTTCCTGCTCAGCATCGCCAAGAACGGCGGCTCGGCCGTGCTCGGCATGCTGTCGATCGCGTTCCGCTGGCCGATCGTCGGGCTCTTCGTCGGCCAGCTCACCGGTGAGGTGTTCGCCTGGCGCCAGAACCCGGCCCGCTACCGCGCCTACGTGTGGGCGACCTGGATCTTCGTGGCGATGTTCCTGGTCCGGGTGGCCGTGCAGGTCCCGCTCAGCATCGCCGACCAGACCGTTCTGCTGGGTCTGCTGAACGGCCTGGTGCTCGGCATCCCGCTGTTCGCCCTGGCGATCTGGCTGATGTGGCTGGTGCTGCGGCGGGTCCCGGTGGTCAAGCCGGCCGAGACCGAACCGCAGACCACCAACTAGCTGCGCGGGTTCAGCAGTTCCTGCAGCGCGTCCTCGCTGTCGGGCACGGTGATGAACATCAGCTCGTCCCCGGCCTCGAGGGCGTCGTCCCGGCTCGGCGCGATCGGCCGCTCACCCCGGATGATGCCGACCAGCACGGTGTCGTCCGGCCAGACGATCTCGCCGACCGTGGTGCCGGCCAGTTCCGAGTTCTCCGGCAGGGTCATCTCCACCATCGCGGCCTGACCCTGCTGGAACGTGAAGATCCGGACCAGCTCACCGATCGAGACGGCCTCCTCGACCAGCGCCGTCATCAGCCGCGGGGTGGACACCGCGACGTCCACGCCCCAGGCCTCGTCGAACATCCACTCGTTGGCCGGGATGTTCACCCGGGCGACCGTGCGGGGCACCCCGTACTCGGTCTTCGACAGCAGCGAGACCACCAGGTTGGCCTTGTCGTCCCCGCTGGCCGCCACCACCACGTCGCAGTCGGCCAGCCCGGCGTCGGCCAGCGAGCTGATCTCACAGGCGTCGGCCAGCAGCCACTCGGCCTCCGGCACGCTGGTCACCCGGATCGCGTTCGGGTCCTTGTCGATCAGCAGCACGCGGTGCCCGTTGGTGAGCAGTTCCCGCGCGATCGAGCGGCCCACGCTTCCGGCACCGACGATGACGATCCGCATCAGAGCTCATCCTTCGACGGCGGGACGGCCATTTTCTGTTCCACCGAGGTCAGCTGGTCGTGCCGGAGCACGAAGTGCACCAGGTCGCCCTCCTGGTAGAGGGTGTCCGAGCCGGGCACGATGCCCTCGCCCAGGCGGGTCAGGAAGGCCACCCGGGCGTTGGAGGCGGCCTCCAGAGCCGCCATCCGCCGGCCCACCCAGCCGGTGTTCACCTGTACCTCGGCGAGGATCACGGCGCCGGACGGATCGCGGAACTCGGAGATCGCCCCGGCCGGCAGCAGCCGGCGGGCCATCTGGTCCGCGGTCCAGCGCACGGTGGCGACGGTGGGGATGCCCAGCCGCTGGTAGACCTCGGCGCGGCCCGGGTCGTAGATCCGGGCCACCACGTTGCTCACCCCGAACGTCTCCCGGGCCACCCGGGCGGCCAGGATGTTCGAGTTGTCGCCGTTGCTGACCGCGGCGAACGCGTACGCGTCCTCGATCCCGGCCTCGGTCAGGGTGTCCCGGTCGAACCCGGGCCCGACCACCCGGCGGCCCTCGAAGTGCGGCCCCAGCCGGCGGAAGGCGTTCGCGTTCTGGTCCACCACCGCGACGGTGTGCCCGCGGTCCTCGACCATCTGGGCCAGGGTGGATCCGGTCCGGCCACAGCCCATGATCACGAAGTGCACGTCTCGTCGGCCCTCTCAGCTGACCCGTGGTCCGCGCGGCCCTCTCCGGCGCGGCCCGGGGGCGACGGTACACGGTAAGGCCCGTGAGTTCGCCCCAAGGGCGGGCAGTTCGTGCCCGGTGACCAGGCGGGAATACGATGACCAGTCGTGCCCTCCTTTCCTGGCGCCGTCAAACGGCTTCTCGTCGGGCGGCCGGTGCGCAGTGAACGTCTGGGCGAGACCCTCCTGCCCAAACGCATCGCGCTCCCGGTCTTCGCCTCCGACGCGCTGTCGTCGGTCGCCTACGCGCCCGACGAGATTCTCCTGACCCTCGCCGCCGCGGGCCTGACCTCGTACGCGCTCTCGCCGTGGGTCGGGGTGGCGGTCGTCTTCGTCATGCTGATCGTGGTCGCCTCCTACCGGCAGAACGTGCACGCCTACCCCTCCGGCGGCGGCGACTACGAGGTGGCCACCACCAACCTCGGCCCGACCGCGGGGATCACCGTGGCCAGCGCGCTGCTGGTGGACTACGTGCTCACCGTCGCCGTCTCGATCTCCTCGGGCTCGCAGTACGCGGCATCCGCCATGCCGTTCCTGCGCGGGCACGAGGCCCTGCTCGCGGTCGGCGTGGTGATCCTGCTGACCACGATCAACCTGCGCGGGGTGCGCGAGTCCGGCACCGCCTTCGCCATCCCCACCTACGTGTTCATGTTCTCCATCCTGGGGATGAGCGCCTGGGGGTTCATCCAGTACTTCTTCGGCAACCTGCCGCAGGCCGAGAGCTCCGACCTCACGCTGATCCCGGAAGGCCAGTTCAACCAGGGCCTGGTCGGCCTGGCCGGCGGTTTCCTGCTGCTGCGTGCGTTCTCCTCCGGCTGCGCGGCGCTGACCGGGGTCGAGGCGATCAGCAACGGCGTGCCCGCGTTCAAGGTGCCCAAGAGCCGCAACGCCGCCACCACCCTGGCCCTGCTCGGCGGGATCGCGGTGACCATGCTGATGTCCTGCATCGTGCTGGCCCGGCTGATGCACGTGCGGTTCGCCGAGTTCCCCTCCGAGCAGCTGTTCCGCAACGGCCACTCGGTCGGTGACAGCTACGTCCAGGACCCGGTGATCGGGCAGATCGCCGACGCCCTCTTCGGCGGCTTCAAGCCCGCCTTCTACCTGGTCACCTTCGCCACCGGGCTGATCCTGATCCTGGCCGCGAACACCGCCTTCAACGGCTTCCCGGTGCTCGGCTCGATCCTCGCCCGGGACGACCTGCTGCCCCGCCAGCTGCACACCCGCGGCGACCGGCTGGCCTACAGCAACGGCATCGTCGCCCTCGCGGTCGGCGCGATCCTGCTCATCATCGCCTTCGACGCCCAGGTCACCCGGCTGATCCAGCTCTACATCGTCGGGGTGTTCATCTCCTTCACGGTCAGCCAGACCGGCATGGTGCGGCACTGGACCCGGCTGCTGAAGCAGGAGACCGACGCCGCCGCCCGGCGCCGGATGCAGCAGTCCCGGGTGATCAACGCGATCGGCCTGACCATCACCGGCAGCGTCCTGGTGGTGGTGCTGATCACCAAGTTCACCCGCGGCGCCTACCTGGCCCTGCTGTTCATGGCCCTGCTCTTCGTGCTGATGCTGGCGATCCGCAAGCACTACCGTTCGGTGCGGGCCGAACTGGCCGAGGAGGACGACAAGAAGGGCCGCGTGCTGCCCTCCCGGGTGCACGCCATCGTGCTGGTCTCCAAGCTGCACAAGCCCACGCTGCGCGCTCTGGCCTACGCGCGCGCCTCTCGGCCGTCGGTGCTGGAGGCGGTCACGGTGGACGTCGACCCGGACGAGACCAAGCGGCTCCAGGGGGAGTGGGAGCGGCGGGACATCCCGGTGCCGCTACGCGCCCTGGACTCGCCTTACCGAGAGATCACCCGGCCGGTGCTGGACTACGTGCGCAGCGTCCGCCGGGAGAGCCCGCGCGACCTGGTCGTGGTCTACGTGCCGGAGTACGTGGTGGGCCGCTGGTGGGAGCAGTTGCTGCACAACCAGAGCGCGCTGCGCCTGAAGGGCGGCCTGCACTTCATGTCCGGCGTGATCGTGGCCAGCGTGCCCTGGCAGCTGCACTCCTCGCGGCTGCGCCTGGGCCTGGAGAACCAGCCCGCCCCCGGCGATGTGCGCCGCGGTGCCCCGCCCCCGCCTTCCGACGAGGGCGATCCGAACAAGAAGGAACAGAATGTCTAGCTCCAACGAAGGACGTCCGGACTCACCGACGCGGTCTGCGTCCGGTTCGGCGGGCCCGGGTTTGGTGACGGACGAGCTGATCCAGCTCGAGGTGGGCCCGGTCGCGCACGGCGGGCACTGCGTGGCGCGCTACGGCGGACGGGTGGTCTTCGTCCGGCACGCTCTGCCCGGTGAGGTGGTGCTGGCCCGGCTGACCGAGTCCGCGCCGGACGCGAAGTTCTGGCGGGCTGACGCGGCCGAGATCCTGGAGCCCTCTCCGGAGCGGGTCACCCCGCCCTGCCCGTTGGCCGGGCCCGGGCTGTGCGGCGGGTGCGACTGGCAGCACGCCGATCTGGCGGCGCAGCGGCGGTTGAAGGCCGAGGTGGTGTCGGAGCAGCTGCGGCGGATCGCCAAGCTGGATCCGGTGCCGGAGGTGGTCGTCGAGGGTCCGTCCGGGGATGGGCTGGGGTGGCGCACCCGGGTGCGGTTCACGGTGGATACCGAAGGCCGGCCGGGGCTGCGGAAACACCGCTCGCACGACGTGATCGCGGTCAAGGAGTGCCTGATCGCCAACCCCGCGGCCGCCTCGCTGGGGGTAACCCAGGAGCGGTGGCCGGGCGCGCTCGCCGTCGAGGTGATCGCCCCCGCGTCGGGTGCTCCCTTGGTCGTCGCCGAGCCGGTTGCCGGGCGTACCGGGGCCAAGCTGCGTCTGCCCAAGCTCCCGGCCGGCACGAACCTGGCCACCCGCGACGAGACCGGCGTGCACCAGGTGAAGGGTCGGACCTGGGTCAGCGAGGAAGTTTCCATCGGCGGCGAACCGCGGCCGTTCCGGGTGACCGGCACCGGCTTCTGGCAGGTCCACCCGTCGGCCGCGCAGACCCTGCTCGACGCCGTGCTGGAGGCCGCTGAGGCACAGCCGGGGGAGCGGGCGCTGGACCTTTACGGTGGGGTCGGGCTCTTCGCCGCGGGGTTGGCCGAGCAGGTGGGCGTCACTGGCACGGTTCTCCTGGTGGAAGGCGATGCGCGGGCCTCCTCCGATGCACGGCGCGGGCTGCACGACCTGGGGCAGGTGCGGGTGGAGAACGGTTCGGTGCCCCGCGTCCTACCCCGCTTGGCCGTTCCCGACGGCCCGCTGGCTCCTTCGGGAATTGGGGACGCTCGTGGCGGGGCCGACGTGGTGGTGCTGGACCCGCCTCGGTCGGGTGCGGGTAAGGACGTGATCAAGCAGATCGTCGCGCTGGCCCCCCGGGTGGTCGTGTACGTGGCCTGCGACCCGGCTGCCCTGGCCCGGGACCTGGCCACCGCCGACGCGGCGGGGTACGAACTCGTCGGCCTCCGGGCCTTCGACCTCTTCCCGATGACCCACCACGTGGAATGCGTCGCGGTGCTGAAGCCGAAGGGCGAGCGGCCCGACGCCCAGCAGGTCCCGGCCGTCTCCGAACCGTCCCGACGCCCGTCCGGCCCCCGCGCCGGCCGCCCCCGGCGCCGCTCCTAACCCCCCCCAAACCTCTTCGTGATCATGGACTTTTACCCCCGTGATCATGGACTTTTACCCCGGGGCGAAAAGTCCATGATCACGGGGAAGAAAGTCCATGATCACGAAGAGGGGGTTGGGTGCCGCGCGTCGACCTGCCGCGGGGTTCAACTGGGGGCACGCTCGGAACAGGGTTAGGCTGGGCTAACTATCTTGACGTCGAGATACTTTAGTATGGTGCCTGGTGACACGACGATCTACGACGATCTAAGGAGCTCTCGTTGAGCAGTGTGAGAAGCCTCGACAGCTTTGGCGCCCGCGGCGAACTCGCTGCCGGAGACGCCAGCTACGACATCTTCCGGCTCTCCGCCGTGCCCGGCGCGGCCGAGCTGCCGTTCAGCCTCAAGGTCCTGCTGGAGAACCTGCTGCGGACCGAGGACGGCGCGAACATCACCGCCGACCACATCCGCGCGCTGGCCGGCTGGGACCCGTCCGCGAACCCGGACACCGAGATCCAGTTCACCCCCGCCCGGGTGATCATGCAGGACTTCACCGGCGTCCCCTGCGTCGTCGACCTGGCCACCATGCGCGAGGCGGTGGCCGACCTCGGCGGTGACCCGGCCCGGATCAACCCGCTGGCCCCGGCCGAGCTGGTGATCGACCACTCGGTGATCGCCGACGTGTTCGGCCGGCCGGACGCCTTCGAGCGCAACGTGGAGCTGGAGTATCAGCGCAACGGGGAGCGCTACCAGTTCCTGCGCTGGGGTCAGACCGCGTTCGACGACTTCAAGGTGGTGCCGCCGGGTACCGGCATCGTGCACCAGGTCAACATCGAGCACCTCGCCCGGGTGATCTTCGAGCGGGACGGCATTGCCTACCCCGACACCTGCGTCGGCACCGACTCGCACACCACGATGGTGAACGGCATCGGCGTGCTCGGCTGGGGCGTCGGCGGCATCGAGGCCGAGGCCGCGATGCTCGGCCAGCCGGTCAGCATGCTGATCCCGCGGGTCGTCGGGTTCAAGCTGACCGGGGAGATCCCGGCCGGCGTGACCGCCACCGACGTCGTCCTGACCATCACCGAGCAGCTGCGCAAGCACGGCGTGGTGGGCAAGTTCGTCGAGTTCTACGGCGAGGGCGTCGGCGCGGTGCCGCTGGCGAACCGGGCCACGATCGGCAACATGAGCCCGGAGTTCGGCTCCACCTGCGCGATCTTCCCGATCGACGACGTGACGATCGACTACCTGCGGCTGACCGGCCGCTCCGAGCAGCAGCTCGCGCTGGTCGAGGCGTACACCAAGGAGCAGGGCCTCTGGCACGACCCGAAGAGCGAGGCGAAGTACTCCGAGTACCTCGAGCTCGACCTCTCCACGGTGGTGCCGAGCATCGCCGGCCCGAAGCGCCCGCAGGACCGGATCGAGCTGTCCCACGCCCAGAAGTCGTTCCGGGGCACGATCGGCGACTACGTGACCGTCGAGCCGACCGGCCCGCAGGACGAGGCGCTGGACGAGTCCTTCCCGGCCAGCGACTCCCCGGCGAGCTCGCAATCGTCGTCAATTGACGAACCGCACGCCCCCCACGAGTCGAACGGCCGCCCGCACAAGCGGGTTCCGGTCACGCTGGCCGACGGTACGAAGACCGAGCTGGACCACGGTCACGTGACCATCGCCGCAATCACCAGCTGCACCAACACTTCCAACCCGTCGGTCATGGTGGCGGCCGCGCTGCTGGCGAAGAACGCGGTCGAGCGCGGGCTTTCGGTCAAGCCGTGGGTGAAGACCACGATGGCGCCGGGGTCCAAGGTGGTGATGGACTACTACGCCAAGGCCGGTCTGGTGCCGTACCTGGAGAAGCTCGGCTACCACTTGGTCGGCTACGGCTGCACCACCTGCATCGGCAACTCCGGTCCGCTGCCCGAGGAGATCTCGGCCGCGGTGCAGGAGAACGACCTCGCAGTGGTCTCGGTGCTGTCCGGCAACCGGAACTTCGAGGGCCGGATCAACCCGGACATCAAGATGAACTACCTGGCGTCCCCGCCCCTGGTGATCGCCTACGCGCTGGCCGGCACGATGGACTGGGACCCGGCGAACGACCCGATCGGCACCGACACCGACGGGAACGACGTGTTCATGGCCGACATCTGGCCGAGCGCGCAGGACGTCGCCACGGTGGTCGAGAACTCGATCACCAAGGACATGTTCGTCGGCGACTACGCCGACGTGTTCGCCGGCGACGAGCGCTGGCAGTCCCTCCCGACTCCCGAGGGCGGCACGTTCGCCTGGGACGCCGACTCCACGTACGTCCGTAAGCCCCCGTACTTCGAGGGCATGCAGGCGCAGCCGTCGCCGGTCACCGACATCGAGGGCGCCCGCGTCCTGGCCAAGCTGGGTGACTCGGTGACCACCGACCACATCAGCCCGGCCAGCTCGATCAAGGTGGACTCGCCCGCGGGCCTCTACCTGGCCGAGCACGGGGTGGCCCGCAAGGACTTCAACTCCTACGGGTCCCGCCGGGGCAACCACGAGGTGATGATCCGCGGCACCTTCGCCAACATCCGGCTGCGCAACCAGCTGCTGGACGGCGTCGAGGGCGGCTTCACCCGGAACTTCCTGGCCGAGGGCGAGCAGACCACGATCTACGACGCGGCCCAGGCCTACGCCGGGGCCGGGGTGCCGCTGGTGGTGCTGGCCGGCAAGGAGTACGGCTCGGGTTCCAGCCGGGACTGGGCGGCCAAGGGCACCCGGCTGCTCGGGGTCCGCGCCGTGGTGGCCGAGAGCTACGAGCGCATCCACCGCTCCAACCTGATCGGGATGGGGGTGCTGCCGCTGCAGTACCCGGCCGGGGAGAACGCCGCCTCGCTGGGTCTGGACGGCACCGAGACCTTCTCGATCACCGGGGTCACCGTGCTGAACGAGGGCTCGACGCCGGGCACGGTCAAGGTCACGGCGGCCAAGGAGGACGGCTCCAGCGTCGAGTTCGACGCCGTGGTCCGGATCGACACCCCCGGAGAAGCGGACTATTACCGCAACGGGGGCATTCTGCAGTACGTGCTGCGCTCCCTGGTGGACTGACCTCGGCGGTCACTGAGGGCAACTGGGCCCGCCTGGGCTCCCCCATCCGGGGGAACCCGGGCGGGCCTGGCGTTTTGGCCGCAAGCTTCGGCCCGGTACGGCCGATGTGGCCCTCGCAGAAGACTCCGATCCGTCAGTGCGAGCCAGTGTTACCGAGCTGTAATGACGCGGCCACGGGCCAGCGCTGGCGCTCGGCCGGACCGCGTGCATATGTTGTTTCCGGCAACATATCCGCGTCAGGGCCGACGATGGGGTTCTGACGTGATGAGTCGCCGTCGGGATCCCGTGACCTGCGGGGTCCCCAGCTAGTACCGGCGGAGTTGCCGGTACGGAGGAGGACCACAGCACATGCGCAAGCACCTCTTTGCGGCCCTTTCTATCGGCACCGCCGGTGTCCTGGCCCTCTCGGCCTGCGGCGGGGGCTCGTCGGACTCGTCCGGGTCGAGCGGCTCGGGGGGTAGCAGCACCAAGGCCGACGGCAAGGTGGGCGTGATCCTGCCGGACACCGCCTCCTCGGCCCGGTACGAGTCGACCGACCGCCCGGCCCTGCAGGCCGCCTTCGACAAGGCGGGCATCCAGTCGGACATCCAGAACGCGGGCGGCGACGTCTCGAAGTTCCAGACCATCGCCGACGGCATGATCAGCGGCGGGGTCACCGTGCTGATCATCGACAGCCTGGACAACGACAGCGGCGCGGCCGTGATCAAGAAGGCCACGGACGCCGGTATCCCGGTCATCGACTACGACCGGCTCACCCTGGGCGGTGGCGCCAGCTACTACGTGTCCTTCGACAACGTGGCGGTCGGCACCGCGATCGGTACCGGCCTGGTCGCCGCCATGAAGGCGAACGGCGACGACACCGGCAACGTGGTCGAGCTGAACGGTGCGGCCACCGACAACAACGCCACGCTGTTCAAGCAGGGCTACGACAAGGTGATCACCGACGCCGGCTACAAGGTCGTCGCCTCGCAGGCCGTCCCGGAGTGGGACAACACCAAGGCCGGCACCATCTTCGAGCAGATCTACACGCAGCAGAAGGGCAAGTTCGTCGGTGTCGCGGCGGCGAACGACGGCCTGGGCGGGGCGGTCATCGCCCGGCTGCAGACCTCCGGTGAGGCCGGCAAGATCCCGGTCACCGGTCAGGACGCCACCGACGAGGGTCTGCAGCGGGTGCTGCAGGGCACGCAGGCCCTGACGATCTTCAAGGACATCAAGAACAAGGAGGCCGTCTCGGCCGCCGAGCTGGCCATCGACCTGGCCAAGGGCGACACCGCGGCCGCGGACAAGCTGGCCACCGGCACCACCCAGGACACCGAGCTGAACAAGCCGGTGAAGTCGGTGCTGCTGACGCCGGAGCTGATCACCAAGGACAAGGTGAAGGACGTCGTCGAGGCGGGCCAGACCACTGCGGACAAGATCTGCACCACGGCCGCCCTGAAGAAGCTCTGCTCGGAGAACGGCGTCTCCTGACGTCCTGATCCGTTCGCACGATGAGATGCGCCTGCTCGGGCCCGGCTCCGCCCGGGCCCGGGCAGGCGACCAGACCAGGGCGCAGGAGAAGCGACCAGATGACAGAATCAACATCCGCCACGCACGGGGACCCGATCCTCAGCCTGCGGGGCATCAACAAGAGCTTCGGTGCGGTGCACGTCCTCAAGGACGTCGGGATGGACGCCTGGGCGGGCAAGGTGACCGCGCTGGTCGGCGACAACGGCGCCGGTAAGTCCACCTTCGTCAAGGGCATCGCGGGCATCTACACGTTCGACTCCGGCGACTACCGGTTCGACGGCAAGTCGGTGTCGGTGTCCAGCCCGAAGCAGTCCGCGGCCCTGGGGATCGAGGTCGTGTACCAGGACCTGGCGCTGTGCGACAACCTGGACGTGGTCCAGAACATGTTCCTGGGCCGGGAGATGCGCAGCGGGATCACGCTGAACGAGACCGCGATGGAGCGCCGGGCCGAGGAGACGCTGAAGGGTCTCTCGGTGCGCACCCTGAAGTCGGTGCGGCAGAAGGTGTCCAGCCTCTCCGGTGGCCAGCGGCAGACCGTGGCGATCGCGAAGGCCGTGCTGTGGAACAGCAAGCTGGTGATCCTCGACGAGCCGACCGCAGCCCTCGGCGTGGCCCAGACCGAGCAGGTGCTTCAGCTGGTCCGGCGGCTGGCCGACAACGGCCTCGCCGTGATCCTGATCTCGCACAACATGAATGACGTCCTGCGCGTCGCCGACAGTGTCTGCGCCCTGTACCTGGGTCGCACCGCCGCCCAGGTCGACGCCAAGTCCACGACGACGACGCAGATCGTCGAGCTGATCACGTCCGGTCGCAGCGGCGACCTGGGGCTCCCCGCCTCGCTCGAGCAGGAGGCAGTCGCATGACCACCGGAACCGCAGTCCCGACCCCGACCACGGAGGGCGAGGCGGCCGACAGCAGCATCGGCGGCGCCGTTCGCGCGTACGTCGACAAGCTGCGCGGCGGCGACGTCGGCTCGCTGCCGGCCGTCCTCGGTTTCGTCGCGCTGGTGATCTTCTTCTCCGCGATGCGCCCGGACAGCTTCGCCTCCACCCGGAACGCGGCCAACCTGCTGAACCAGGCCGCGCCGGTGATCTTCATCGCGATCGGCCTGATCTTCATCCTGCTGCTGGGCGACATCGACCTGGCCGCCGGGTACACCGCCGGTGTCGGGGCGGCCGTGCTGGCCGTGCTGATCACCCAGCACCACATCGCCTGGCCGATCGCCGTCCTGGCCTGTGTGGCCACCGGCGCGGTGATCGGGGCCTTCCAGGGCACGATCGTGGCCTGGCTGAACATCCCCTCGTTCGTCGTCACCCTGGCCGGCTTCCTGGCCTTCCAGGGCGTCCTGCTGCTGATCGTCGGCGAGGGCGGCACGATCGGGGTCACCCAGGACACCATCCTGTCGATCATGAACAAGAACCTCAGCCCGGTCCTGGGCTGGGTGCTCTCGGCGATCATCGTGATCGGCTACGCGGCGATCGCGTTGTTCGGTTCCGCCACCCGGCGCCGGGCCGGCCTGCCGGTCGCCAGCTCCGCGGTGATCGGGGCCAAGGTCGCGGCCCTGGCCGTGATCATGATCGTGGTCACCATCCTGTTCAACCAGGAGCGCGCGGTGAACCCGGCGATCAAGTCGCTCAAGGGCATCCCGATGATCGTGCCCTTCACCCTGGTGTTTTTGCTGGCGCTGACCTTCCTGCTGGGACGCACGGCGTTCGGCCGGCACGTCTACGCGGTGGGTGGCAACACCGAGGCGGCCCGCCGGGCCGGTATCAACGTCGGCGCGATCAAGATCGCCTGCTTCACCATCGGTGGCTTCATGGCCTCCGTCGGCGGCATCCTGTTCGCCTCGTACAACAACGGCGTCTCGCCCACCACCGGTGGTAGCTCGACGCTGCTGTACGCGGTCGGCGCGGCCGTGATCGGTGGTACTTCGCTGTTCGGCGGTAAGGGCCGGATCATCGACGCGATCCTCGGTGGCCTGGTGGTCGCCGTGATCCAGAACGGTCTGCCGCTGATCACCCAGAAGTCCGGTATCCAGTTCATCGTCACCGGGGCCGTGCTGCTGCTGGCCGCCAGTGTCGACGCCCTGTCCCGACGACGCTCGGCCGCGACCGGAAGGTGACCGCGCGCCTTACCGTCGGTGAGGCTCCGGACATCCGCAAGCACAACCTGTCGCAGCTGCTGCGTCTGCTGCACCTCGGCGGGCCGATGCGGCGCGCCCAGCTCACCGACCTGACCGGCCTGAACCGCAGCACGGTGGCCGGGCTGGTGGCCGAGCTGGCCGCCCTCGGCGCCGTGCTGGAGGAACCGGACCTCGGCCTGGTGGAGAAACAAGGCAAGAAGAAGGGCAAGCAGGCGAAGGCGGGACGCCCGTCCCCCCTCGTCCGCCCCCGCCCGGAGACCGTGCAGGTCCTGGCCGCGGACGTCTCGATCGGCCGGGTCTCGATGGCCCTGATCGGGCTCGGCGGAGCGGTGGTGGCCCGGCGCAGCCGGTCGTTCACCGACTCCTCGGCCCGGACGATCGCCCGGCTGCTGGCCACCCTGAGCAAGGAACTCCTGGCCAGTCCCCGGGCCGGGCGGCACGTGGTGGCGCTCGGGGTCTCGGTGCCCGGGGTGGTGCGCGGACAGGACGGCAACGTCCGGTTCGCGCCCAACCTCGGGTGGGAGGACCAGCCGCTCGGCGAGCTGCTCGACGTGGCGCTGGCCGAGCGGGGCATCTCCGGCCTGCGGGTCGGCCTGGCCAACGACGGTGACCTCGGTGTGCTGGCCGAGCACCAGCGCGGGGTGGCCCGCGGGTACGACGACGTGGTGTTCGTCGAGGGTGAGACCGGTGTCGGTTCCGGGGTCATCTCCGGTGGACTCCCGCTCGCCGGGTCGGGTGGATACGCCGGTGAACTCGGCCACCTGACTATCCGCCGCGGCGGACGGCTGTGCCGGTGCGGTGCGCGCGGGTGCTGGGAGACCGAGATCGGGGCCGGCGCCATGGCCCGGGCCCTCGGGTTGCCGGAGGACGCCGACGAGGGCGAGGTCGGGGTGCTGTTGCGGTCCGCCGCGGTCACCGGGAACGCCTCCCTGGTGGCGCGCCTGGACGAGGTCGCCGAGTACCTCGGGATCGGGCTGGCCAACGTGGTCAACGCGTTCAACCCCCAGCTGGTCGTGCTCGGTGGTCTGCTGCAGGACCTGTACCCGCTGGTTGCGGAGCGGGTGACCGAGGTGATCGGGGCGGCTGCCCTGCGGGCTCCGATGGAGCAGGTGCAGCTGGTGTTGCCCGAGCTCGGTGCGGACGCGGTGCTGCTGGGGGCCGGGGAGTACGCCTGGCGCGAGGTGCTGGCGGATCCGGTGGCGGCGCTGAGCTGAGGTCTTAGTGGTCTCCGATTTGGGGGCAGTGAGGAGGTTTTGGCCTTCTTACTGCCCCCGACCTCACTTTTGGGTTAGCTCGTTCCGTCTTCCCGGGTGGGCGGGGGAGGCGGTGGCCCCAAAGAATCAGCCCGGCGGAGGTCCCGGTTCGGCAACACCTTCTGGTTGTCTGCCCCTGTGACCGAACACCTCCCACCCGGCTGGCCGGACGCCGTGCTCCCGCCCGGCGCCCCCGAGTGGGAGCAGTCCGCCACCTCCTGGCTGCTCGACCTGTGCCCGGCCGACTTCCGCGGCTACGCCGTGGTCCGCCGGCATCCGCTCGGCCTGGCCTGGCTGGCCTACCAGCAGGTGGGGGCGCAGCGGCAGGCGCTGGCCCGGGGGTTGGGGAAGATCCGCACCGACCTGTCCCGGGATCTGCCGCCGGACGCGCTGGAGGAGATGATCCAGACCGTCGAGCACGAGCAGGCCCGGTTGATGGCCGCCCACCGCGGGGTGGAGCTGGTGGCCCGGGCCCTGCGGGGGGAGCGCTACATCCCCCGGATGTGACCCTGCGTCGTTGATCCACAGCGGTGTGATGTGGAGGAAACGTGAAAGTTTCGTGGATCCAACCGTTCCGGGCGCCGGTTCGCAGCGCGGCCCGGCGCCCGACCTTAGAATCTCAGTCGGGACGGCGAGCGGTTTTCGCCGTCCTCACCGATTCCCGGCAGCTGAGGAGATGCGTAGTCGATGGTGGCGCTCACGGACATCCACGGCCCGGACGATCTGCGGTTGCTCGACGCGGGGGAGCTGGCCGGTCTGGCCGCGCAGATCCGGACGTTCCTGATCCGTGAGGTCTCGCGCACCGGTGGGCATCTCGGGCCGAATCTCGGGGTGGTCGAGCTGACCATGGCCGTGCACCGGGTCTTCCAGTCCCCGCACGACCAGATCGTCTTCGACACCGGCCACCAGTGCTACGTGCACAAGCTGCTCACCGGCCGGCAGGACTTCACCGCCCTGAAGCGGGCCGGCGGCCTGTCCGGCTACCCCTCGCGGGCCGAGTCCGAGCACGACATCGTCGAGAGCAGTCACGCTTCTTCGTCGCTGTCCTGGGCCGACGGCCTGGCCAAAGCCAACCAGCTGACCGGCCGGGGCAACCGGCACGTGGTCGCGGTGGTCGGCGACGGCGCGCTGACCGGGGGCATGGCCTGGGAGGCGCTGAACAACATCGCGGTCGGCCAGGAGCGCAACCTGGTGATCGTGGTGAACGACAACGAGCGCTCCTACGCCCCGACGATCGGCGGGCTGTCCGAGCGGCTGGCCACGCTGCGCACCCTGAACAGCTACGAGAAGGCCCTCGACCTGGGCAAGTCGGTGCTGCAGCGCGGGGGCACGCCGGGCCGGCTGGCCTACGGCACGCTGCACGGCATGAAGAAGGGGATCAAGGACATCGTGGCCCCGCAGGGCCTGTTCGAGGATCTCGGGATCAAGTACGTCGGCCCGGTGGACGGCCACGACCTGGAGGCGATGGAGTTCGCCCTGGGCCGGGCCAAGGCCTTCGGCGGCCCGGTGATCGTGCACGCGATCACCGAGAAGGGCCGCGGCTACGCCCCGGCCCGCAACGACGCGGCCGACCAGTTCCACGCCATCGGGGTGATCGACCCGGAGACCGGCAAGCCGGTGACCAGCGGCGGCGGGCTGAAGTGGACCAGCGTGTTCGCCGACGAGATCGTCGCCATCGCGGACGAGCGGCCGGACGTGGTCGGGATCACCGCGGCCATGCTGATCCCGGTCGGCCTGCACAAGTTCGCCGAGCGCTATCCCGAGCGGGTGTTCGACGTCGGCATCGCCGAGCAGCACGCGGTCACCAGCGCGGCCGGGATGGCGCACGGCGGTCTGCACCCGGTGGTGGCGATCTACGCGACCTTCCTCAACCGGGCCTTCGACCAGGTGCTGATGGACGTGGCGCTGCACCACGAGGGCGTCACCTTCGTCCTCGACCGGGCCGGCATCACCGGTGACGACGGGGCCAGCCACAACGGCATGTGGGACCTGTCCCTGCTCAGCCTGGTGCCGGGCATCCGGATCGCCGCCCCGCGCGACGCGGTCCGGCTGCGTGAGCTGCTGCGCGAGGCGGTCGCGGTGGAGGACGGCCCGACCGTGCTGCGCTTCCAGAAGGGCCAGGTCGCCGAGGAGGTGCCGGCCGTCGAGCAGGTCGGCGGGATGGACGTGCTGCACCGCGGCGGCGAGGAGGACGTCCTGATCGTCGGGGTCGGCTCGATGGTCGGGCTGGGCCTGGCCGTCGCCGAGGGGCTGACCCAGCAGGGCATCGGCGTCACCGTGGTCGACCCGCGCTGGGTGCTGCCGGTCGATGCGGCGCTGCCCGCGCTGGCCGCCCGGCACGAGCTGGTCGTCGTGCTGGAGGACAACGGTGTGGCCGGCGGGGTCGGCACGCAGGTGGCGGCCGAACTCGCGGCGGCCCGGGTGCCCACCCGGGTGCGGAGTTTCGGCATCCCGCAGCAGTTCCTCGACCACGCCAGCCGCAGCCAGGTGCTGGAGAAGGTCGGGCTCACCGCCCAGGAGGTCTCCCGCGAGGTGGTCGAGTACTTCGCCCGTCAGGCGGCGCTGACCGTGGACGTTCCCCAGCCCTAAAGAGCGGCGTGCTTGCCCCGGCGAGGTTGCTGGGGCACCGCTACCTCGTCCGCGGTCACCAGGAGGGGGATCGCCAGACCGCGGTCCGGCTCGTCGGTGAGCTGCCAGGCCGCCTGCACGAAGCCCGGGTCCATGTGCCGTAGGTCGTACCAGGCCCGCTGCCGGGTGGGTGAGGCGACGGCGCGCATGCCCGTGCCGTCCCCCTCGGCCAGGTGCTTGCGCAGGGTGCGGGAGGCCATCAGCGAGAGCACGTCGCAGCCGCCGACCGGCCGGATCACGCCTTCCCGGCCGTCCCGGGCCAGACGGGCCGCAGCTAGGGCGCCCATCCGCTCGGTGTACTCGCGCATCGCGGCCCAGGAGTCACGGCCCTGGATGCCGACCCGCTCGGCCAGGGACGGGGCCAGCGGCACGCACCGGTCCGGCTCGTCCAGCAGTCCGTAAAGGCCGTACCCAAGGTCCAGCGCGCCGCCGGGCAGCCGCTGGATCACCCAGTCCGGGCCCAGGTGGTCGATGTGCCCGGGCGGCAGCGCGACCAGGCGCAGCGCCTCCCGGAAGCAGGCCGTCGCCTCGTCACCCAGCTCGCTGACCATCCGGTGCAGCCGCAGCAGAGTGGCCACCCGGTGCCGGGCGGCCGGTTCCGAGGCCTCCAGGTCGGGGCCGGCGACCTGGGCGATCATCGCCCAGGTCACCAGCACCCCGTTCTCGTCCGGAACCCGCACCCCGTCGTCGCCCGGGGCCAGGTCCAGGTCGTGAAGCACGCTCACGGCCAGGACGCAGCGCCGCAGCGCGGTTTCGTCGGTTCCGATGGCGTCGGGCATGGGCCCACCGTAAACGCGGAGAGTGGCCCCGAAGCCCGAAAACGCCACTCTGACGCCGAATCGGAACGCTCAGTACCCGGTCGACGGGTGCCGTCTTACCTTGAGCGTCCCGGTGGTGACACAAGGCCACCAGGCCGCCTTGTGGCAGGGTGCCATTACCTAATCGGAAGGGTTGACTCGCCGGCGGGCAGGAAACGGTGGCCGAGGACGCGTTCGGAGTAACCCTCGCGGTCCAGGTACGGGGTGATGCCCCCGAGGTGGAACGGCCAGCCAGCGCCCATGATCATGCACAGGTCGATGTCCTGCGCGTGCTGGACCACACCCTCCTCGAGCATCAGGCCGATCTCCCCGGTGATGGCCACCAGCGTCCGCTCGCGGATCTCCTCCCCGGTGGAGGCGTGATCACCCGGCCGGAACAGCGCGGCCGTCTCCTCATCCAGGTAGGGCTTCCCGGACTCGTCGTACGACCAGATCGCCGGCTTGCCCGCGGCCACCAGCCGACCCAGGTTCTCCGACACCCCGAACCGGTCCGGGTAGGCCTGGTGCAGGGTCTCCGAGACGTGCAGGGCGATCGGCGGCCCGACCAGGTTCAGCAGCAGGAAGGGCGACATCGGCAGGCCCAGCGGAGCCAGCGCCTCGTCCGCCACGTGCAGGTCGCTGCCCTCGTCGACGCTGGTCACCACCTCGCCCATCATCCGGGTCAGCAGCCGGTTGACGATGAACGCGGGCGCGTCCGCGGCCAGCACGCAGGTCTTGCCGAGCGCCTTGCCGAGCTGGAAGACCGTGGCCAGCGTCGCGTCGTCGGTCTTATCGGCCCGGACCACCTCGACCAGCGGCAGCACCGAGACCGGGTTGAAGAAGTGGAACCCGGCCACCCGCTCCGGATGGGCCAGGTCGGCGGCCATCGCGCTGACCGAGAGGGACGAGGTGTTGGTCAGCAGGACGCAGGTCTCCGGGACGATCGCCTCGAGGTCGGCGAAGACCTGCTTCTTCACCGCCAGGTCCTCGAACACCGCCTCGATCACCACGTCGGCGTCGGCGAACGCGGCCTTGTCGGTGGTGCCCCGGACCAGCGCCTTGAGCCGGTTGCCGGCGTCCGCGCCCAGCCGCCCGCGCAGCAGCAGCTTGTCGATCTCGTCGTGGACGTACTGCACGCCCTTGTCGACCCGTTCCTGGTCCAGGTCGGTGAGCGTGACCGGGACCTTCAGCCGGCGGACGAAGAGCAGGGCGAGCTGGCTGGCCATCAGCCCGGCCCCGACCACGCCGACCGCCCCGACCTTGCGGGCCAGCGACTTGTCGGGTGCGCCGGAGGGCTTCCGGGCCCGCTTGCTGACCAGGTCGAAGGCGTACAGCCCGGCCCGCAGTTCCGGGCTCGCGGCCATGTCGGCCAGGGCCTCGTCCTCGGCCGCGAAACCCTCGTCCCGGTCGGCGGTACGGGCCCGGGCGACCAGCTCGATCGCCCGGTAAGGAGCCGGGGCGGCGCCGCCGATCTTGGAGTCGGCGAAGGCTCTGGCCTCGGCGCAGGCCGCGTCCCAGATCGCTTCGGAACGGTCGACCTCCGGCCGGTCGATCACGATCTCGCCGCGCAGCACGGCCGAGGCCCAGAACAGCGACTGCTCCAGGAAATCGGCCGGCTCGAACAGCGCGTCACCCAGCCCGAGCCGGAACGCCTTGTCCCCGTTCAGCATCCGGTTGTTGCTGAGCGGGTTCTTGATGATCACCTCGAACGCCGCGGTCGGGCCGATCAGGTTTGGCAGCAGATAGGTGCCGCCCCAGCCGGGGATCAGGCCGAGGAAGCACTCCGGCAGGGCGATGGCCGGGACGCCGGAAGAGATCGTGCGGTAGCTGCAGTGCAGCGCGATCTCCAGCCCTCCGCCCAGGGCCGCCCCGTTGACGAAGGCGAAGCTGGGCACCGGCAGTTCGCCCAGCTTGCGGAACACGTCGTGGCCGAGCCGGCCGATCATCAGTGCCTGGTCGCGGGTCGCGTCGCCCTTGAGCAGGTTCAGGTCGGCCCCGGCGGCCAGGAAGAACGGCTTCCCGGTGATCGCCACGGCGACGATCTCGCTCTTCGCGGCGCGCTCGGTGGCGGTGTCCAGCGCCTGCTCCAGGCTACCCAGGCCGCGCAGCCCAAAAGTGCTGGGCCGGTTGTGGTCCAGACCGTTGTCCAGGGTGATCAGCACCAGGGTGCCCGCGTCGTTCGGGAGGGTGATGTCCCGGGCCAGGGCCCGGGTGACGACCTCGTCCGGGGTGGCCTCCTCGGCGCTCTTGCGCAGATCGCTGACGCTCACGCGGCGGCCCCCTTGCCGTAGTCGGCGTGCAGTGGGTTCTCCCAGATCACGGAGCCCCCCATGCCGATCCCGATGCACATCGTGGTCAGGCCGTAGCGGACCTCGGGATGGCTCTCGAAATGCCTTGCCAGCTGGGTCATCAGGCGGACACCAGAGGACGCTAGCGGGTGGCCGATGGCGATCGCCCCGCCGTCCGGGTTGACCCGCGGATCGTCGTCCTTGATGCCGTAGTAGTCCAGGAAGGACAGCACCTGCACGGCGAAGGCCTCGTTGATCTCGAACAGTCCGATGTCGTCGATGCTGAGACCGGCCAGCTTCAAAGCCCTTTCGGTGGCCGGGACGGGACCGTAGCCCATCACCTCGGGCTCAACTCCCTTGAAACCATACGAGATCAGCCGCATCTTCACCGGAAGGCCGAGCTCGACTGCGGTTTCCGCGTCGGCCAGTAGGCAGGCGGTGGCTCCGTCGTTCAGGCCCGCCGCGTTGCCCGCGGTGATCCGCCCATGCGGCCGGAACGGCGTCTTCAGCGTGGCCAGGCCCTCGAGAGTGGTTCCCGGGCGCGGCGGTTCGTCCGCGGTGGCAAGCCCCCAGCCCTGCTCGACGCTCCGGGTGGCCATCGGCACCAGATCCCGCTGGATCCGCCCGGCCTCGTACGCGGCCTGGACCTTGGCCTGGCTGGCCACCGCGTAGGCGTCGGCCCGCTCCTTGGTCAGGTGCGGGAACCGGTCGTGCAGGTTCTCCGCGGTCTCGCCCATCACCAGCGCGGCCGGGTCGACGATCTTCTCCGACACGAAGCGCGGGTTCGGGTCCACTCCCTCGCCCATCGGGTGATGCCCCATGTGCTCGACGCCGCCCGCGATCACCACGTCGTACGCCCCGAACGCGATGCCCGAGGCGGTCGTGGTGACCGCGGTCATCGCTCCCGCGCACATCCGGTCGATGGCGTAACCCGGAACGCTCTTCGGCAGCCCGGACAGCAGCGCCGCCGTGCGACCGATGGTCAGTCCCTGGTCGCCGGTCTGCGTGGTGGCCGCGATCGCCACCTCGTCGACCTTTTCCGGGGGCAGTTCGGGATGCCGTCTGAGCAGTTCCCGGATGCACCGGACGACCAGGTCGTCGGCGCGGGTCTGGGCGTAGATCCCCTTCTCACCGGCCTTGCCGAAAGGGGTCCGGACGCCGTCCACGAACACGACGTCCCTCGATGTGCCGGGCACGTGACCTCCCGTTTTCCTGGGCCACAGCCGAAAGCTGCCGCCGTCGCTGGCGTGATTCCCTGAATGCTACTCGCTGGTAACGATCGGCGCTAAGGCTGTTCGTCACAGCTGGTGAGGGGCCTGGTTCCTTGGGTCACGCTACTCGTTGGCCGGCGAGGGCGGTCCGGGGCGGGCGTTGGGTGGGGTCACGGTTGGGGCGGGTCGGCTTTGTGGTGTCGGGATGGGGGACGAGTGGGGCTGGGGGAGTTCCGGTCGGTAGGGCGTGGTCGATCGGGCGGGATGGGCAAGGTGGGGGTCAGGTGGGGTGGGGTAGTTGAGTCAGGTGGGAGGGGTGGTTAGGCGGTGGGCGGGCGTCAGTGGGGTGGCAGCCACGCGGGGTACGAGAGGTGGAGGTCAGGCCGGGGTGGGTAGGCGAGTGGTAGCCGGTGGGCTGGGAGACGAATGGGTTGGGAGACGAATGGGTTGGGAGACAAATGGGAGACGGGTGGGGTGGCGACCAGGTGGCATGACGACCAGGTGGGGTGGGAGACAGGTGGGTTGGGAGGTGGGGTGGGAGACAGGTGGGGTGGCGGCCAGGTGGGGTGGGGCGGAGCAGTTGAGCCAGGTGGGAGGGGGCAGTTAGGCGGGTGGGGTGAGCGTCAAGGAGGTGGTAGCCACGCGGGGTACGAGAGGTGAAGTCAGGCGGGATGGGTCGGTGAGTAGTGGTCGGGTGTGGCGCGACCAGGTGGGTTGGTGACGAGGTGGGGTGGTGACGAGGTGGGGCGGCGACCAGGTGGGGCGGCGACCAGGTGGGGTGGTGACGAGGTGGGGCGGCGACCAGGTGGGGCGGCGACCAGGTGGGGCGGCAGCTAGGCGGGGCGGCGGCGAGGTGGGTGGGAGACAAGTGGGGTGGCGGGGGTGGTGGTCAGGCGGGGTGGCAGAGCCATTCGGGTAGGGGAGTCGATGAAGCGGGAGTCAAGCGGGGTTGGAGGTATGCGCGGTGGGGGAGGGCAAGTTGTAAGGGATAAGGGTCGTGCAGGTGGGTGTGCGGCGGTGCCGGGTAGGTAATTGCGGACGTGGGGCGTGGGCATTGAGTGAGGGCAGGCACCAAGAGGCCGCCGCAGCGACCATCACCTCGACAGGCCGGGTGGTCTGGAACCTAGAAGGTGGGTGACGGGGTCGCCGATCCCACCTAAAGCCGCCCCGGGAGAAGGTGGGCAACAAAAGCCGTGCCAACGGCCGCTACCGCAGCACTAAGGCAGCCGGTGGACGGTTAGGGGCTCAGAAGCGCATGAGCTGCCGAGGCATTGACGACGGAAGTCGGATGACCCTTGGACCCGCCAGGCCGCGCAGAACACACGACACACATCCCAAACCGGCCGCATGACCTCGCGAGCGACCGGTCGAAAACCAGCCCCGGATCAGGCCTCGGCGGAAGGCTCCGCCGCAGCGGGAGGCTCCGGAGGCGGGGCCGGGGTTTGCAGGGTTTCGGTCAGGCGGTCGGCGATCAGGCCGATCTGCCAGGGTCGGGCCCCGGCGGTGGTCAGGCGGGCGCGCACGGCCTCGCTGGTGATCTCCTTGGGCGGAGTCCAGGAGAGGCGGCGGACGGTGTCGGGGGAGATCAGGTTCTCCACCGGCATGCCGAGTTCGCCGGCCAGTTCGCTCATCGAGGCGCGGGAGGCGGCCAGGCGGGCCGCAGCGGCCGCGTCGCGTTCGGCCCAGACCCGCGGCGGGGGCGGGCCCTCGCTGGGCAGGTGCTGGGGCGGGAGGTCGGCGTCGGAAAGGGCCCGGGCCTGGTTGACGGCCTCGGTCCACTGCCGGGCGTAGCGCCGGGCGCCGCGGCCGTTGAAGGCGGGCAGGGCGATCAGGGCGCTGAGGGTGGTGGGCATGGCGAGGGCGGCCTCGATGATGGCGGCGTCGCCGAGGACCCGGCCGGGGGAGAGGTCGCGCTGGCGGGCGATCGCGTCGCGGGTCTGCCAGAGTTCGCGGACGGCGGCCAGGCGGCGGCGGTCGCGGACCCGGTGCATGCCGGAGGTGCGGCGCCAGGGGTCGACCCGGGGGGCGGGCGGAGGGGTGGCGGCGACGGCCGCGAACTCCTCCAGGGCCCACTCGAGCTTGCCCTGGCGGGCCAGCTCGGCCGAGACCGCGTCGCGCAGGTCGACCAGCACCTCGACGTCCAGCGCGGCGTACCGCAGCCAGGGCTCGGGCAGGGGGCGGGTGCTCCAGTCGACCGCCGAGTGCTCCTTGGCCAGGCTCAGGCCGAGCAGCTCCTCGACCATCGCGGCCAGGCCGACCCGGGGGTAGCCGGCCAGCCGGGCGCCGAGCTCGGTGTCGAAGATCAGGGTGGGGCGCAGGCCGACCTCGGAGAGGCAGGGCAGGTCCTGGGAGGCCGCGTGCAGCACCCATTCGGCGTCCGCGATGGCGGCGTTCAGGCCGCTCAGGTCGGGCAGCTCGACCGGGTCGATCAGGGCGGTGCCGGCCCCTTCGCGGCGCAGCTGCACGAGGAAGGCGCGCTGGCCGTAGCGGTGCCCGGAGGCCCGCTCGGCGTCGACCGCGACCGGGCCGGTGCCCGCCGCGAACGCCTCGATCACCTGGTTCAGGGTGGCGATGTCGCCGACCACCGGGGGAACTCCGTCGCGCGGCATGTCGAGCCGCTCCAGCACACGCTCGCCCTCGGGGCTACTGGCTGCCGGGACGCCTTCCGGGGTCAATGAATCGCTCCTCCCTTCGTCAATCGACACAAACCCCACCGTAGCCTGCCGCCTACCGGTGTCGCTTGTTCTGCACGTGACGTTGCAGTGTGCGATGCGACTCGGCGTTCGGCGGACGTTCGGCGGCCGGTCGGCGGGGGTTGGGCGGACGACCACCTGATCGTCAGCCTGCCACCGATCGTCAGTCGTGTCCGGGGCAGCGCCGGAACGATCGGAGAGCGTGACTTGCGTCACCCGGCCGGCCGTCCGGACGGTGCTGCTTCCCATACCACCCGATCCCGGCGCAGAAATCGACCCGTTTGCGCTCCGGATCTCGTCAGACTCCCGAGAAGGGGCTCAGGCGATGACCCCGGACCGCAGCGAGGTGGCCACCATCTCGGCCCGGTCCCCGGTGCCGAGTTTGCGGGCGATCCGGGCCAGGTGGCTCTTCACGGTCAGTGCGGACAGGCCCAGCGCCACGCCGATGTCCTTGTTCGACTTGCCCTCGGCGACCAGCTGCAGCACCTGGATCTCGCGGGCGGACAGCGAGTCGACGCCCTCACCGCGGTCGGCCGAGGGGCGGGGCATCCCGGTCCCCGCGGCGGAGACCACGTAGCAGCGGATCCCGGCGCCCACCGCGGCCCGCACGCTGTACGGGTCGTCGCTGGTCGCCACCACCATGCCGCGCTGCCAGCCGGCCTGGCGCAGTTCCCGGACCAGGGCGATGCCGGAGCCGTCGGGCAGCCCGGCCTCGGCCACCACCAGGTCGGCGATGCCGGCCGCGGCGCGCTGCCGGGCCTCGGCCACGGTGTTGATCTCCAGCACGTGCCGGGCCCCCATGGCCCGCAGCGTGTGCGCCACGGTCTCGCGTACGGCGGGGCTGTTGACCACGACCATCGCGGCGAAGCGGCCCGGCCGTGGCACCGCAACTCCAGTTCGCTCCACGAGTGTGGTCACCTCAGCCTCCAAGGGGAAGATCGGCCCGGTCGAGCCCGGGCTGATTGCTCCCCAAGAGGGTCGGCACCGCCTGGTGTCGACTTGAGACGAGGTGGCCGGCGTCCAGAGGTCGTACGGGTTGAACCCGAACGGACGCTAGGCCCGGCGGCGGGGCAGGGCGGTCACCCCGGGCGTCACCGGGGGCAGGCCACCGACCGTGCAGAGCAGGTCGGACCAGGCGGTGAGGTGGATCAGCGCGTCGTCCACCGGGGTCCAGGAGGCCCGCAGCTCGATGTCCACGGTCGGGGCCTGCCCGGCCAGCGCACCGAACGACTCGGAGATGACCCGGGTGATCGTGCCACCGGCCGCGCGGTGCTCGGCGCCGGCCGCGGACAGCGCCTCCTGCAGCCAGGCCCAACCGACCTGACCCATCAGCGGATCGGTGGCCAGGTCGCTCTCGAGCGCGGCGCGGATGAAACTGACCACCCGGTAGCGGCCTTCCCAGGGCTCCGGCCCGGACGGGTCGTGCAGCAGGACGAAGCGCCCGGTGGCCAGGTCCTCGTCGTCCTCCGAGACCACGTCCGCGGACAGGGCCAGGGCGAACGGGGCTATCCGCTGGGGGGCCGGCACCTCTTCGAGCACCACCTCCGGGCGCAGCCGGGCGCCGCGCAACCGGGAGACCACGTCGAGGAAACCCTCGGGGGCATCGTCGGACATCCTTTGGACAGCCACCTTCGCAGCGTACGGTGACGGATCGCCACTATCGGGGACGACGCGCCCAATCCCGAGTCCGACCCCACCCGTTACGTACACGCGTTGTGACGAAGTGACCCCCGGAACGGGTCCGCGGTGCCTTCGAACGGTTGCGACCTGAGAGGATCGGACCGTGCCGACCCAGCCCGTTGCCTCCCGTGACCCCCGCCTCGCCACTGCACCGCTGCTCGCGGCCGCGCGTCGGGAGCGCCCGGCCCATACGCCGGTGTGGTTCATGCGGCAGGCCGGCCGGGCGCTGCCGGAGTACCGGAAGGTGCGCGAGGGCATCAGCATGCTGGACAGCTGCCGCCGCCCGGAGCTGGTCACCGAGATCACCCTGCAGCCGGTGCGGCGCTACGGCGTGGACGCGGCGATCTTCTACTCCGACATCGTGGTGCCGCTGAAGGCCGCCGGGGTGGCGCTGGAGATCCGGCCCGGAGTCGGCCCGGTGATCGAGGAGCCGTTCCGGACCAAGGCCGACCTGGACCGGATCCCCGAGCTCGAGCCGGAGATGATCCCGGACATCGCCGAGTCGGTGCGGCTGCTCACCGCCGAGCTCGGCGCCACGCCGCTGATCGGTTTCGCCGGAGCCCCTTTCACCCTGGCCTCCTACCTGGTCGAGGGCGGCCCGAGTCGCGACCTGGCGAAGACCAAGGCGCTGATGTACTCCGACCCGCAGCTGTGGAAGGCGTTGCTGGACCGGCTCGCCCAGATCTCCGCCGCGTTCCTGAAGGTGCAGGTGGCCGCGGGGGCGTCGGCCGTGCAGTTGTTCGACTCCTGGGTCGGCGCGCTGCCCCTGGCCGACTACCGCAGCTTCGTGCAGCCCGCCTCCGCGTCGGTGCTCAAAGCGGTCAAGGAGCTGGACCCGACGGTTCCGCGGATCCACTTCGGGGTGCAGACCGGGGAACTGCTCCCGGCCATCGGCGAGGCCGGGGCGGACGTGGTCGGGGTCGACTTCCGGGTGCCGCTCGACGTGGCCTCGGCCCGGCTCGGGCCGGACTATGCCGTGCAGGGAAACCTCGATCCGGCCCTGCTTTTCGCCCCTCACGAACTCCTCGGCGAGCGGGTGAGGAAGACCCTGGAGGCGGGTCGGGCCGCCCCCGGGCACATCTTCAACCTGGGCCACGGCGTGATGCCGGACACCGATCCGGACGCGTTGCGGTTCGTCGCCGACACCGTCCATTCCTGGAGTCCCGACGCCTGAAATCAGAATTAGGGACGCTTCGTCGCCGGTTTGAGGAGCGACGCCCCGAAGCGTCGGTAGAGGAACCAGGCCGGTACCCCGATCACGGCCAGCACCACGCCGAGCGGGAGCAGGGTGCCGATCACGGTGAGCGCCACCACCCCGGACTTCTTCACGAAGTCCCATCCGGTGGCCAGGCCGGCCAGGAAACCGTGGTCGTCGTCCTTCGGGGCCGGTGCCGCCGCAGCCGGTTTCAGGGTGACCACCAGGGTGGACAGCGCCACCTTGTCCTTCACCGCGACCGCCTGGGCCTGCAGCGATTCCAGGTCCGCCTCGCGGCTGCCGAGCTGGGACTCGATCGCGATGATGTCCTTGACCGAGGTGGCCTCGGCCAGCAGCGCGCGCATCCGGTCGACCGACTTCTCCTGGCTCTCCACCCGGCTGTCCAGATCGGCCACCGTGGTGGTCACGTCCTTGCTGCTGGTGCGCAGATCGAGGCGCTGGCCGACGTCGCCGAGCCGGTCGATGGCGGTGTCCAGCTGATCGGCCGGCACCCGCAGGGTGATCACCGAACTGCCCTTCGAAGCTCCTTTGGCGCGATCGGTACCGAAGGTGGTGTTCTCGTTTTGGACCGAGCCCCCCAGCCCGGTGGCGATCGTCCGGACCCGGGTCGCCGCGTCATCAATTGCGGTCACCCGCAACGTGACCTGGGCGGTGCGGATCTGTTTCTGGGTGCTCGCGTCGGTCACGGTGACCGTGTCGGCCTTGAAGGCCTGGGAGGCCGCCGACTTGGGGGCCTGGGCGCCGGCTGCGTCCGCGCCGCCCGACGCGTCCTGCGCACTCAAGCCCGCCGAGCTGGAGTCCTCCGCACCGCCACTGCACCCGCCCAGGCCGAACAGCAGGCCCAGTGCGAGCGCGATCCCCGCACCTCGTACCGTCTTACCCATAGTTGTTGTCATGTCATCCCCTCCGCGTCGGGTCACCGGCAGGTCGTCTGCAGTTCGACGGGACGCCGTGGGGGAGGGTTGCGCCCCCAAGGTCATGATCCGGTAACGGAATCCGTGCGGGTTCCTGGTCGGCCGGGTCGTTCGGCCCTGATCGCGGCCCGGCCCGGTCCGCGAGGATCGGGGTATGAGGAGAGGTAGGTGTCGTCATGGCTGACGGCAGGCAAGAGCAGGCCCCGACCCCTCGGCCGCGTCGGCTGGTGGTGGTCGGCGGCGGGATCTCCGGCCTGGTCGCGGCCTGGCGGCTGGTCCAGAAGGCCGGTCCGGCCACCGAGGTGCTGGTTCTGGAGGCCTCGCCCCGGGTCGGCGGCAAGCTGCTGACCGGCGAGGTCGGCGACGTCACGGTGGACCTGGGGGCCGAGTCGATGCTCGCCCGCCGGCCCGAGGCGGTCGGCCTGCTGGCGGAACTCGGCCTGGACGAGGACGTGGTCCACCCGCGCGCGTCCGCCGCCTCGGTCCTCTCCCGCGGCGTGCTCCACCCTCTGCCCGCGGGCACCGTGATGGGCGTCCCCGTCGACCGCTCGCGGCTGTCCGGCCTGGCCGGGATCCTCGACGCGGAGGAGGTGGCCCGCGCCGGGCAGGAGCGCACCCGCGAGGCCTTCCGGCTCACCGAGGACATCGACGTGGCGTCCTGGGTGTCCTTCCGGATGGGCCGCGCAGTGGTCGACCGGCTGGTCGAGCCGCTGCTGGGCGGCGTGTACGCGGGCAATTCGGACCGGCTCTCACTCCAGGCGACGGTTCCGGCCCTTTGGCAGCGGGCTCGCGCCGGGCGTCCGTTGCTCGAAAGCCAGCCAACCCCTACCCAAACCGGCGGGCCGGTGTTCGCCGGACTGCGCGGCGGGGTAGGACGACTGCCGCTGATCCTGGCCGAGCGGCTGGAGAAGGCGGGTGCTCAGGTTCGCACTGGGGTAACCGTGCGCGGGCTGTCCCGGACGGAAGATGGCTGGCGACTGGAGACCGGGCCCGCCCCCAGCCCGGAGTTCATCGAGGCCGACGGTGTGATCCTGGCCCTACCCGCGGCGCCGGCCGCCCGATTGCTGGCCGAGGCCGTGCCCGTGGCGGCCCGCGAACTCGGCGGGATCGAGACCGCGAGCGTGGCCGTAGTCGCCGCGGCAATCCCGCGGGCCCAGCTGGACGGTTTGACCGGTACCGGCCTGCTGATCCCGCCGGTGGAGAACCGGCAGATCAAAGCCGCGACCTTCTCCTCCAACAAGTGGCGGTGGGTCAGCGACGAGACCGACGCGCAGCACCTGATCGTGCGCCTCTCCCTGGGCCGGGCCCGGGAGGAGGCGGTGCTGCAGAAGGACGACGGCGAACTGGCCGCGGTGGCCGTCGCCGAACTGAACCAGGTGATCGGCCGCGAGGTCCGCCCGGACCGGACCCAGGTGATGCGCTGGGGCGGCGCGCTGCCCCAGTACGAGGTGGGGCACCTGGACCGGGTGCAGCGGATCCGGGAGGCTGTGGCCGGGGTTCCCGGCCTGACCGTCTGCGGGGCGGTGTACGACGGGGTGGGCATCCCGGCCTGCATCGCCGCCGCCGACCGGGCCGTCCACGACCTGGACACCAAGCTGCGGATCGATCTGCGCACCCTGGCCGCCGGGCCACGGGTCGGACAGGAGAGAATCAGAGAATGAGCCAGACTGAAACCGCGATCCCGGCCGAGGCCGCCGCGATCAACGACACCATCCAGTACACGATGTGGTCGGTGTTCGCCGCGAACCGGCTGCCGAACGACCGGAAGCGGCTGTCCGCCGAGGTCGAGGCGTTCTTCACCGGCCTGGAGGCGCAGGGGGTCACCGTCCGCGGCCTCTACGACCTGTCCGGCCTGCGCGCCGACGCCGACCTGATGGTGTGGTGGCACGCGGCCTCGATCGAGCTGCTCCAGACCGCCTACAAGGACCTGCTGCGCACCGACCTGGGCCAGTGCCTGCGCCCGGTCTGGTCGAACGTCGGGCTGCACCGCCCGGCCGAGTTCAACAAGGGCCACGTGCCGGCCTTCATGTCCGGCGAGGAGCCGCGCGCCTACATCTGCGTGTACCCGTTCGTGCGCAGCTACGAGTGGTACGTGCTGCCCGACGAGGAGCGCCGGGACATGCTGATCGAGCACGGCAAGGCCGCCCGCGGCTACGCCGACGTCCGGGCCAACACGGTGGCCGCGTTCGCGCTCGGCGACTACGAGTGGCTGCTCGCCTTCGAGGCCGACGAGCTGCACCGGATCGTCGACCTGATGCGCGACCTGCGGGCCACCGAGGCCCGCCGGCACGTGCGCGAGGAGATCCCGTTCTTCACCGGGCCCCGGGTCAGCGTCCGCGACCTGGTCACCAACCTGCCCTGAGCCTCCGGACTCAGGCGGTGGCGGGCCGGCGCATGGGGACGTGCGGGATGCCGTCCTCCAGGTACTCCGGCCCGCTGGCGGCGAAGCCGTAACGGGCGTACCAGGCGGTCAGATGGGCCTGGGCGTCGAGCACGGCTTCCCGCCCGGGTTCCAGGTCCTGCAGAACCCGGGAGATCAGCCGGCCGGACAGCGACCGGCCGCGGGCGTCGACCCGGGTGCAGACCCGGCCGATCCGCAGTGCGCCGTCCGGATCGTTCAGCACCCGCAGGTAGGCAGTCGGGCCCTGCTCGTCGGAGAACCACAGGTGCTCCGCGCCCGGCTCGACATCGCGGCCGTCGAGCTCGGGGTACGGGCATTTCTGCTCCACCACGAACACGTCCACCCGGAGCCGGATCAGGTCGTAGCCGACCCTCGGCGCGATGCTTTCCCAGGGGACGCGGTGGAATTCTTCGTTGGTCACGCCCGGATATTTGCATCCGGGCGTTCCCGATCAGAAATTCAGCTCGGCAGGGGCTCGCGCCGGATGCTGAGCGAGTTGATGCAGTAACGCTGGTCGGTCGGGGTGGCGTAGCCCTCACCCTCGAAGACGTGACCCAGGTGCGAGCCGCAGTTGGCGCAGCGCACCTCGACCCGCTTCATGCCCAGCGACACGTCCTCGATGTACTCGATCTTGCTCGCGTCCGAGGGCTGGAAGAACGACGGCCAGCCGCAGTGGCTGTCGAACTTCTCGGTGCTACGGAACAGCTCCGTGCCACAGGCCCGGCAGGCGTAGATGCCCTCGGTGTGGTCGTCCGTGTATTCGCCGGTGTACGGACGCTCGGTGCCCGCCTCGCGGAGCACGTGGTACTCCTCCGCGCTGAGCTTCTTGCGCCACTCCTCGTTCGTGAGCTGCAACGGGTAGATCCGGTTGGTGCTGTTGGTTGCCATGACCACCTCAACAAGGGCATAGGGCCGGTAGTTCCCGGGACTTCTCGAGTTTCGACCTCACCCGTTCGGCCGTACGTTGGCTGAGAGTCGTCGAGAGAGCGCTCACTGCATCGGGAGTTGACGCCATGAGCAACGATACGAGTTCGCAGAGGTCGGCCGAGCCCGTCCCGGCGCGCCCGGTGGGCGCGGATTCCCTCCAGCAGCCGGTCCGGGGTGAACCGGTCGAGCAGCCCCTCCACGAGGAGACCGCCCCCGCGGCCGTCGCCGGTCCGGAGGGGACGGCGCGGGCCTACCAGAGCCCTCAGCCGGCTTATCGGGATCCGTCCTACTCGGAGCCGCAGTACCAGGAGCCGGCCCAGGCCCAGCAGTACCGGGAACCTCAGCAGGCCGGGCGTTATCAGCACTACCAGGAGTCCTCTCCCCGTGAGCAGGCGCCGGTCCAGCCGGCCTACGCGGAACCGGAACCGGCCCCGATGACCAGGACGGCGACGGTGTCCTCACCGGGCCGGATCGGGTTCGGCGTGGCCGTGCTGGTGCTCGGCGTGCTGCTCGGCGTCTCCGACCAGCAGGCCGACGGGTCGGGCATGGCGCTGCGGATCCCGGCCCTGGTCGCCGCCCTGATCATGGTCGCCCAAGGGATCCAGCTGGTGCTGCGCGGTCTGCCCCGGGAGACCGAGGTCGAGGTCGTCGAGGTGGTGGACGACACGGATCCCGCGCACGCCCGCACCACGGTCCGCCCGCGGCCCTGGGCCGCCGGGATGGCCGCGTTCCGCACCGACCCGGGTTCGATGGGTCTGCCCGCGATCGTCATCGTCCTGGCGATCTGGCTGGGTCTGGCCGATCTGCGGATCACCGACGCGCCCGAGCTGTTCAGCAACCTGTCGATGATCTCGGCGTTCGTGCTGTTCGCCCTCGGCTGGACGCTGATCCCGTCCCGCTCGGACATCTAGCTCGTCAGTTCATCGGAAAGGCCCCGCCGCGGCGGGGCCTTTCTGCCTGTTCGGGCCGACTTACTTCTAGCCGAGGAAGCTGCTGCCGGCGTAGACGTGCAGCACCGGCACACCCAGCGCCTCACGAGCGCGCGAGGCCCAGTCGCGGTGGAACGTGTCCTCCACCGCGTGCGGGCGGGTAACGATCATCACCTCACGGGTCGGCCCGTCGGCGGTGACCTGCTTCTCCAGCACCGAGACGGGGTCGCCCTCGATCACCTCGCCGGTGGCGGTGACCCCGACCCCGGCGAACGCGGCCAGCGAGGCGGCCAGCTCGGTGGCGGCCTCGGTGCGGGTCGGCTCGTCCTCGCCGCGTACCGCCTCCAGGGCCTCGCGCAGCTGGAACAGGCTCAGGTGGTCGAGCACGTCGGCCAGCAGGTTGCGCTCGACGTCGGCCGGGACCAGCAGGTGGTAGGAGGGCTGCCCGGCCTCGTCGTTCTCGTGCAGCGAGGTCAGCCGGACGGCGTCCTCGTCGGTCAGCGCCACTTCGGTCAGGACGATGATCGACGAGATCGACGAGGTGTCAGTCACGTGATCAGCCTAGGCCATCGCCCGCCCGGACCCGGCCGCCGCCCGACGGTTGGCCGCCCGACGTCGCTGAGGACAGCTCGGGTCGGCAGAATTGGGGGCATGGACGTTGCGGAGACCGCGGGAGAAGCTCGATGAGCCCGCTCGGCGGGCAGCAGGTACCGGACGGAGTGCGCCGGGTGGCGGTGGCGGCGGCGGTCGCGGGCGCGTCCTCCGCCATCGGGGTGGGACTGGCGGCCGCCACCGCGGCCACCGTGTTCGCCCGGAAGGTGGTCACCCCGGACGCCAACCGGCCCGAGAACGTCGAGGTCGTGGCGGTGAAGGACGGGGTGGTGACGCTCCGGGCGGACGACGAAACGACGATGCCGGGGCGGTACGGGCTGTGGCAGGACGGCGGGAAGACGCACGCCCGGCTCGGTGAGGTGATGGCCTACGACACGGTCGCCGGAACGGTGCGGCGGCCGATCGAGAAGCAGGACGCGGGTCGGCTGCGCCCGGGCCGGGCCCGGCTGAACCAGTACTACTTCGCCGGCGATCCGGGCACCGCGCTCGGGCTGCCGTTCGCCGACGTCACCGTCGAGGGCGACTCGCTGCTCCACGGCTGGCTGGTGCCGGGGACCCAGCTGAATCAGGAGGGCCGGGCCGGCGCCGCCTCGGCCAGGAGCGCCACCGCCCTGGCGGAGGCAAGGACGAAGGGCAAGCAGGCCACCGACCTGTCCGCCCTGCCCCCCACCGGTAGTACCTGGGCGATCCTGGTGCACGGCCGGGGCGCCACCCGGGAGGAGTGCCTGAGGGCCATTCCGGTGCTGCACCGCCTGGGCTTCACCGCGCTGGTGGCGGGCTATCGCTCCACCGCCGGGCTGCCCCTGGCGCCGGCCGGCCGCTACCACCTGGGCGACACCGAGTGGCGGGACGTGGAGGCGGCCATCGTCTTCGCGGCCGAGCACGGCGCCGAGGAGGTGGTGCTGTTCGGCTGGTCGATGGGCGGCGCGATCGCGATGCAGACCGTCTCCCGCTCGTGGACCGCGGACCGGGTCAAGGGCCTGGTGCTGGACGCGCCGGTGATGGACTGGCGGGACACGCTGGCCCACCAGGCCAAGATGAACCGGGTGCCCTCCGCGGTCGGCCGGCTGGGGCAGAGCATGCTCTCGCACCGCTCGGTCTGGCGGCTGGCCGGCACCGAGGCGCCGGTCGACCTGGACCGGCTGGACTGGGTGACCCGGGCCGGCGAGGTGCGGCACCCGATCCTGCTGATCCACAGCAAGGACGACGAGTTCGTGCCCTCCGGGCCGTCCCAGAAGTTCGCCGAGGCCCGGCCCGACCTGGCCACCTATCTGTCGGTGGACGGGGCGAAACACTGCAAGGAATGGAACGTCGACCAGCAGGCCTGGGAGTCGGCGGTGGCCCGGTTCCTGTTGCGCCTGTAGGCGTTCGGTGACCACAAGCGTCCTTTAATTGAAGGACGCTTGTGGTCGGCTCAGTCGTTCGGGATGTGCTGCACCAGCCAGCGGCCGAGCAGCACGTCCTCGGCCGCGATCAGATGGGCCGGCCGGGCCGTGACCCCGCTCTCCGGGCCGATCGCGATCCGCGGGCCGGTGCCCCCGACCAGCATCGGCGCCCAGGTCAGGCAGAGCTCGTCGACCCGGCCCTGGGCCAGCGCCTGGCCCAGCAGGGTGGGACCGCCCTCCAGCAGCAGTCGGCGGAACCCGCGCCCGGCCAGGGCCCGGATCGCGTCGTCCAGGTCCACGTCCTCGTCCCCGGCCACGATCACCTGGTCCTTGCCGGCCAGGTCGCGCAGCTTGGCCAGATCGGCCTGGGCGGTGGTGACGACGTAGGTGGGGGAGGAGCCGTCGAAGATCCCGTTCTCGTTGGGAACGTGACCGCCCCGGGTGACGACGGCCAGAGCCGGCGCGGGACGCTGCCCGCGGGCCCGACGGCGGTCGGCGAACACCGGATCGGCCGACGGAGCGTGATAGCCCTCCGCCCGCACGGTTCCGGCCCCTACCAGGACGAGATCCGAAAGGCCTCGCAGAGCTTTGAAGGTGGCCTTGTCCACGGCCCCGCCGAGAGCGCCGGAGACCCCGTCGGGACCGGTGGCCGACCCGTCCAGCGTGCTCACCATGTTGGCGCGCACCCAGCCGCGGCTCGGCACCGGCTCAGGGTAGGCGTAGAGATCGGCCAGGGCCTGCAGGGTGGGCTCGGGATCGGTGGTGAGGTTGCCCACTTCGGCCCGCCCGGGCAGAAGCAGCTGCAGCACGGTCACGCGGCCGTGCCCTCCTTCACCTGACGCTTGATCCGCGCCAGCATGCCGGCCATACCCCGCAGCCGGAGCGGGCTGACCGCCTCCGACAGGCCGAGCTTCTGCGGAACGTCGTTAGGTACCTCGAGCACCTCACGGCCGCTGAGACCGGCCAGGCCCTGGGCCAGGATGCTGGCGAAGCCGCGGGTGGTCGGCGCCTCCTGCGGAGCGTCGAAGTAGACGTGCACCTCGTCGTCCAGGGTGGCGCCGGTCTCGACCCGGACGAACACCGGCGACTGGCACTCGGTGACCGCTTCCATCGCGTCGTGGCTACCCGCGTACCGCTCCGGCAGGGCGGGCAGTTCCCGGCTGAACTCCAGCAGCAGCTCGAGCCGGTCGCGCTGCTCGAGGGCGTTGAAGTCGTCGACGATCTCGGCGAAGCCCGGTGGGAGGGTACTGCTGCTCGGAATGTCGGCCACGGCCCGATCCTGTCATGTCCGGTGCGGGTGTGACACCGGACCGATCTGCTCTTTCCGGGGTACCCGGTCGTGGTGCCGGGGGCGCGGCTCTGAGAACCTGCGGCTATGAACATCGCCCGGAAGGGTCCCGGCTCCGGGGCCCGTACTCCCCGCGCCCGTCTGCAGTCGACCGCGCCCCGTCAGAGCCTCAACGGAACCTGGCAGTTCCGGCTTTCCCACGGCCTGGCCGTGGCCCCTGACGACGGGTGGGACGGCGAGGACGCCGGCTGGGCCGCCGGGCCGGAGTGGTCGGGCATCCCCGTGCCGGCCCACTGGGTGCTGGAGGGGCACGGGTCGCCCGCGTACACGAACGTGCGGTTCCCGTTCCCGATCGACCCGCCGAACCCGCCGGACGAGAACCCGATCGGCGACTACCGCCTGATCTTCGACCGGGCTTTCGAGGGACCGGCCGTGCTGCGTTTCGACGGTGTCGAGTCCGCGGCCGAGGTGCGGCTGAACGGGGAGCTGCTGGGCGAGACCCGGGGGAGCCGGCTGACCCACGAGTTCGACGTCACCGACCAGCTGCGGGCCACCGGGAACGTGCTGGCCGTACGGGTGGCCCAGTTCTCCGACGCGAGCTACCTGGAGGACCAGGACGAGTGGTGGCTGCCCGGGATCTTCCGGGACGTCGAGCTGGTCGCGGTTCCCGACGGTGGCATTTGGGACGTTTTCGCGATCACCGACTACGAGGCGTCGGACGGCACCGGGACGGTGGACCTCACCGTCGACGTCTTCTCCGACGTTGCGGTGCGTCTGCGGATCCCCGAGCTCGACGTCGATCTGGACGCCACCGGCGGTGGGGTGATCGGCGTGGGGACGGTCGAGCCGTGGTCGGCCGAGAACCCGCGGTTGTACCAGGCCGAATTGTCGACGCCGGTCGAGACCGTGTCTCTGGAGCTGGGTTTCCGTCGGATTGAGGTCAAGGACGCGGTGCTGCTGGTGAACGGCGCCCCGATCCAGTTCCGCGGTGTGAACCGGCACGAGCACGACCCCCGGCACGGGCGCGCGGTCCCCCTGGCCCGCGCGGAGCAGGACCTGCTGCTGATGAAGCAGCACAACGTCAACGCGGTACGGACGTCGCACTACCCGCCGCACCCGGACTTCCTGGCGCTCACCGACCGGCTCGGTTTCTACGTGATCCTCGAGTGCGACCTGGAGACCCACGGTTTCGAGGAGATCGGCTGGAAGGGCAACCCGAGCGCCGACCCGCAGTGGCGCGAGGCCTACCTGGACCGGATGCGCCGCACCGTGCACCGCGACAAGAACCACCCCAGCGTGCTGATCTGGTCGCTCGGCAACGAGGCCGGCACCGGCACCAACCTGGAGGCGATGGCGGCCTGGACCCGGGCCCTCGACCCGTCCCGCCTGATCCACTACGAAGGCGACTGGAGCAGCACCTACGTCGACCTCTACTCGCGGATGTACGCCTCGTTCGAGGAGGTACGCACGATCGGTGAGGAAGGACTGGTCCCGGCCCCGTTCAGCGCCACCGCGGCCGAGAAGCACCGGCTCGAGCTGCCGTTCATGCAGTGCGAGTACGCCCACGCGATGGGCAACGGTCCCGGCGGCCTGGCCGAGTACCAGGAGTTGTTCGACCGGTACCCGCGGCTGGCGGGCGGTTTCGTCTGGGAGTGGATCGAGCACGGCATCTCCACGCCGGACGGGAAGGGCTACCTCTACGGCGGCGACTTCGGCGAGGAGACGCACGACTCCAACTTCGTCATCGACGGCCTGGTCGGGCCGGACCGGGAGGTCCGGCCCGGCCTGACCGCGCTGGCGCACTGGTACTCGCCGGTGTGGATCACCGTGGGCGACGCCGCGATCGAGGTGACCAACCGCAACGCCTTCAGCGGTCTCGACGCCCTGCGGTTCGTCTGGCGGGCCGAGACCGACGGCGAGGTGCTGGGCGAGGGCGAGCTCAAGGTGGGCCCGGTCGCCCCGGGAGAAACCGCCGAGGTGCCGCTGCCCTCCGAGCTGCTCGACCTGCACCACCCCGAGATCGTCACGGTGGAAGTGGTGCTCGCGGCCGACACGGCCTGGGCCGCGGCCGGGCACGTGATCGACCGAGGGCAGTCCACGCTGTTCGGCCCGGCCGACTTCCAGTTGCCGATCGAGCCGACCGGGCGCGAGGCGTTCGACCCGATCTCGCTGCGGCTGCGTGAACTCGGCGGGCTGGAGCTGGACGGGCCGGTGGCGAGCGTCTGGCGCGCGCCGACCGACAACGACCGGTACCCGGGCTGGGACGAGCTCAGCCTGCCGCCCTACGCCGCCCGCTGGAGCGTGGCCGGCCTGGACCGGATGCGCACCCGGGTGATCTCCTCCACGGAGGAGGACGGCGCCCTCGTGGTGCACACCCGGACCGCCCCGCCCGGGCGGGACTTCGCGGTGGACGCCGAACTGGTCTGGCGCCGGGCCTCGGCCGACGCGCTGATGGTGGACGTGATCCTCACCCCGATCGGTACCTGGCCGGTCGAATGGGCCCGGCTCGGGCTGGACCTCGTGCTGGCCGGAAGCCCGTCCGGGTTGTCCTGGCAGGGCCTGGGTCCCGGCCAGTCCTACCCGGATCTGGCCGCCGGAGTGTTCTGGGGCAACCACCACGCCGACGCCGACGCGCTGCTCGTGCCGCACGTCAAACCCCAGGAGAGCGGGGCCCGGGCCGGGGTGCGCCACGCCGAGATCGAGACCTCCGCCGGATCGCTGAAGGTCTCGGTGCTTTCCGGCGGTGACTTCGGTGGGGCAGAGGATGTCGCGGTGACGGTTTCCCCGTACAGCCGCAAGACGCTGGCCACCACGATGCATCACCACGAACTGGTTGCCGACGGACGCACTTACGTCTCGATCGACCTGTTCCAGTCCGGGCTGGGCACCGCCACCTGCGGCGAGGGCGTGCTGCCGCGCTACCGCCTGGCCGCCCGGCCGGGGCGGGTCTCGCTGTTGCTGGAAGGTTCCGTTCGGAGCTGACTCAGCCCAGGGCCGCTCCACCGTCCGCGTGGTCGGTGGAGCGGCTCAGCTCCGCCCAGTTCTCCAGGTCGTCCTGCACCCGCTGCCGCCCGGCCGCCACGATCCGCAGCGCGTCCGATCCGAGAACCAGGTGCACGGGCGGCTTCTCGGCCTCGATCAGGGCGAGCAACGCGTCTCCGGCCTTGTCCGGGTCGCCGAGCTGGTGGCCGCTGGAGGCCTGCCGGGTGGCCCGGATCGGGTCGAAGAGCTCGTCGTAGTCGGCGACGCTCCGCGGCGCCCGGACCATCGAGCGTCCGGACCAGTCGGTGCGGAAACTGCCTGGGGCAACCGCGGTCACGCGCACCCCGAACGGTGCGACCTCCTGGGCCAGGGACTCGGCGATGCCCTCCATGGCGAACTTGCTGCCGTTGTAGAACGGGATGCCGGGGAAGGCCACCATCCCGCCCATCGAGGTGACGATCAGGATGTTCCCCCGGCGGCGCTCCCGCATTCCGGGCAGCACGGCCTTGATCGTGGCGACCGCGCCGAACACATTTACCTCGAACTGGCGGCGCAGGTCCTGCATCGAGGACTCCTCCAGGGTGCCCTCATGGCCGTACCCGGCGTTGACCACGAGCACGTCGACCGGGCCGATCTTCTCGACGGTGGGTTGCACCGCGGCCTCGTCGGTGACGTCCAGCAGGTAGCCGCGGGCGTTCCCGGAGCTGTCGGTGCTCTCGAACGCCACCCGGTCGGCCTCGGAGCGCACGGTCCCGGCGACCTGGTGCCCGGCGGCCAGGGCCCGGCGGGCGATCGCCGCGCCGAGACCGCTGCTGACTCCGGTGATGAGGAAGGTCTTCTTACTCGGCGACATCGGTAGAGCTTCTTTCTGTGGTGAGGGTTGGGGCGCCCCAGCTGGCGAGCAGCCGCAGGCGTTCTTCACTGACCGATCCGCGCGGGGCCGAATAGATCAGCATGGTCCGGCCCGGATCGGCCATCGGCCGCACAACTTCGTAGTTCAGGTGCAGGTCACCGGCCACCGCATGCCGGATCCGCTTGGTACCCGCGGTTCGCTCATGCACCCGGTTCTCACCCCACCAGCGGGCGAAATCAGCGCTCTTGGCCATCAGTTCGGCGACCAGCTCGGCCACCCGCTGATTGCCCGGCTCCGCCGCGGCGGTGACCCGCAGCACCCGGGCGTGCTCGCGGGCCACGTCCTCCCAGTCCACCCAGAGCTCTCGGGCCCCAGGGGCCAGGAAGGTCCACCGCGCCATGTTCCGTTCCCGGGCGGGCAGGGCGGCCACCTCCGGGAACACCAGCCGGAACATGCTGTTGCCGCCCACGATGTCCAGACCCCCGTCCCGCACATAGGCCGGGGACAGCTCCATCGCCTCCATCATCTGGCGCAACGCGGGCCGGATCTTCGCTCTGGCCGGGGGAGCGGCCTGCTGCGTGGGGCGGGCCAACGTGAGCAGATGACGCCGTTCCAGATCGCCCAGCCGCAGCGCATCCGCCACCGCATTCAGCACCTGATCCGACGCCCTCAGCGCCCGCCCCTGCTCCAACCGGGTGTAGTACTCCACACTCACCCCGGCCAGCTGCGCCACCTCCGCCCGCCGCAGCCCCGGCACCCGCCGAGCTGCGCCGGTGTCGCCGAGGCCCACGTCGTCGGGGCTGAGCGCCGCCCTGCGGGCCCGGAGGAACTCCCCGAACTCCCTGTTCACTGCCATGCCTCCATCCTCGTCACTGGGCGGGGCAGAACAAGGGCGAAGGTGGTCCGGCCAGGACCACGCTGACGCGGAACTGCATGATCACCGCCCGCTGAAACCCGCTTGCGTGTCGCACCCCACCGCTGGCACCGTTACCGCGAGGCCTAGTCGGGACATCCTTCGGAATTGATGGCAAATCTCATAAGGTCCTGGCGATTTCCTCACCTTTGACCGGGGTCGGCTTCCGAGGCCGGCCCCGGTCCATCCGCCGAAGCTCTGGGGAGGAGCACCGTGACGACTGTTGAGCAGATCGCCTTCCGGCGGTGCCGTGTGCTTCTCCAGACGGCCGAGTCCGAGCAGCAGCCCTCGCCGGAGCTGGGCGCGGCGACGCTCCTGGAGCTGCGCAACGGCGGCCTGGTGCTGACCAACCCGGACGCTCTGACCACCGGTTCAGCTCAGCGAGCAGGCCAGTGGATCGCCTGGTCCCGTGAGGAGCGCGGGCAGCTGGGTACGTACACGCCGTTGTTCAAGGGGTTTCCCGAGCGGCTGCCGGACTTCGATCTGGCCGAGCTGCGGTTCGGGATCGCGCTGGTCCGGATGGTCCCGCGGATGCTGCAGAGCCCGGAGCCGCTGACGGACACGGAGATCCGCGCTGCGATGGACTTTTCCGGGATCGGCTGGTGGCCCGCGTCCTCGGTTCCGCAGGATGTGGAGAGCGCTCGCAAGGACCGGGAGTTCCAGTTGGCGCTGCCGGCAGACCAGCTGAAGCAGCTCACGCCGGTCACGTTGGTGAACGAGGCGCAGTTCCGGGATGTGTTGCGGCAGTTCGCGTTGGACTGCCTGGCCACGCCCACCTCGCTGCGGGAGGACGTGCGGGCCGATCTGGACGGTGTGCTCGATTTGGTGCTGGACGGCGAGGAGCTGCCGGAGCCGGGCGAGGTGCCGTTCTTGGAGACCCGGATCCTGCTGCTGCGACGTCGGTTCCAGCGGGATCCGAGCGTGCTCGCCGAGCTGGGGGTGACACCGGACGACATTCTTCGTCTGCTCGCAGATCTGGCTGGGGGTGATGTCTCGCTGAGCGAGAAGGTGCGCTACCCGAAGCTGACGCGGGCCCAGCGCCGGGGAATCATCTCGGCTCTGGAGGCCACGCCCCGCCTTTCCGACGTCTTCCGCCGCCGCTCGCTGTGGCTGGCCATCGCTCGCGGTCTGCACCTGGCCGAGTTCGACGCCCCGCGTGTGCAGGACGTGTTCGGTCGGCTGCGCGCTGGGCGGCGGGATGCCACGAGCCTGCCCTCGCGCACCGAAGCCCTGCTGTCTGAAGGTGAGATTGCCAAGGCTGCAGACCTTCTTGCAGCCGAGGCGCCCGGACTGCTGATGCGTAAGCTGCGGCGGATCGTGCACCTGGCGGTCGCCGTCGATCAGGTCGACGCGGTGCTGGACACGCTCCAGCAGACGGCCGAGCAGGTGCCGCCGCGTCTGCTGTGGGCGGCCTACGCGCAGTTCCGCGACAACGGAACGACGTACCCGCGGCTGGCCATCACCAAGAAGGGGGTTGGGCTGGCGGTTGCCGGTCCGGCCGGGCACCTCGCCGTGCCCGAAAGCGTCCTCAATCGGGTCCTTAACGTGCTCGACACCGCGCTGACCCGACAGGCGAGCGAGCGGGAGGCGGACTCCGAGCTGAAGCTGGCCGGGGTCAAGGTCTGGATCGACCCGGCCCTGGAGACGGTGCTGCTGCCGGATCAGCCGCGCTCGACCGCGCCGGGCCTGGTGCAGCTGGAACGCGGCTCGCGGGTGAAGCTCGGAACGGCTCCGGTGCTGCGGCTTTTCCTGCACTGGAAGGAGCCGAAGGGCAAGACGTCCGACCTTGACCTGTCGCTGCTGGCCCTGAACGAGACGTTCGAGCTGGTCAGCCAGGTGTCCTGGACCGGGCTGGCGAACGGGGCGATGACTCACTCCGGCGACCTGACCAGCGCTCCGGACGGGGCCGAGGAATTCGTCGACGTCCGGCTCGACGATGCCCGGGCCCAGGCGGGATGGCGCTACCTGGTGCCGTCCGTCTACCGTTACTCGGGGCCGTCTTTCGCCGGCCTGCCGGAGGCCGTTCTGGGCTGGATGCTGCGCTCGCAGCCCTCCGCCGATCACGCGACCTTCGACGCGTCCACTGTTGTGAACGCCTTCGCCCTGACCGGAAACGGACCGCAGGCGCTGCCGATCCTGGTCGATCTGGCCACCGACGAGGTCACGGCGATCGACCTCTACACCGGCTCGGGCTATCACAACCGGGTGGAGAACACCGCCTCGTCCACGGCCGACCTGGTGGCCGGGGCGATCGCCCGCGCGGCCACCCGGATGTCGGTCGCCGAGGTGGCGCGGCACGCCACCCGGGCCCGGCGCGGAGTCCTGGTGGACGACCGCGCCGGTGCCGAGGTGACTTTCGGGCTGGACGAGAACTGTACGTTCGACGTCCGCTCGCCCGAAAGCGTCCTCAATCTCCTGCTCGGTAAAAGCCCTACTTGAGGCCGGAACTGGCCAGCCCGTCGATCACCCGGCGCTGTAGCAGGATGAACAGGATCAGCACCGGGGCGGTGGCCAGCAGGCTGGCCGCCAGCACGATCGGGTAGTTCACCGTGCGGTCGTTGACCAGGGTGGCCAGACCGGCCGAGAGCGGCATGTCGGCGCTGTTGGTGGTGACCACCAGGGGCCAGAGCAGCTCGTTCCAGGACCACAGGGTGGCGGTGATGGCCAGGACGCTGATGCTGGGCCGGATCAGCGGCAGCATGACGTGCCAGAACACCTGGAACGGGTTCGCCCCGTCGAGCCGGGCGGCCTCCTCCAGCTCACCCGGCAGGGCCAGGAAGGCGGTCCGCATCAGGAACGTGCCGAAGGCGCTGAACAGGCCGGGCAGCACCAGCCCGGACAGGGTGCCGAGCAGGCCCAGGTTCTGCACGATCTGGTACTGCGGCAGCAGATAGACCTGGGAGGGCACCATCAGGATCGACAGCACGGCGCCGAGCACCAGGGTCTTGCCGCGGAAGTGCATCCGGGCGAAGGCATATCCGGCCAGGGTGCAGAACGCGATCTGGGCCAGCACCCGGATCACGGTGATCACCACCGAGTTGCGCAGTTGCTGCATGAACGGCAACTGGTGGAAGACCTCGGAGTAGTTGCCCCACTGGATCTTCTTCGGCCACAGGTGCGGGGTCACCGACTGCACCTCGGCGTTCGTCGACAGGCTCATGATGATCTGCCAGACGAACGGGAACATCATCACCACGGCGCCGAGGATCAGCACGACGTGGATCCAGGCGTTGTTCCGGCGCGGGCCGGCCGGTTTGCGCCGGTTCTTCGAAGGGGCGGCGACGGTCACGTCAGTCAAGGTGGACCCACTTCCTCTGCAGCCGGAACTGCACCACGGTGGCGACGGCGACCAGCACCAGTACGACCATCGCGATCGCGGCGGCCAGGCCCTTCTCGTTGGTGACGAAACCGGCCTGGTAGAACAGGTAGACGATGGACATGCTGTCGAACACCGTGGGGTTGGTGTTCGTCGTCCCGAGAATCGCGTAGAGCAGGTCGAAGAGCTGGAACCCGGCGATCACACTGACGATCGACAGGAACGCGATGCTCGGGGTCAGCAGCGGTACGGTGATCGACCAGAACTGCCGCAGCCGCGAGGCGCCGTCCAGCTCGGCGGCCTCGTAGAGGTCCGGCGGAATCTGTTTCAGCCCGGCCCCGAGCACGATCACCGAGAATCCGATGGACGACCAGAGGCCGACCACCGAGACCGCCACGATGGCGAAGCCGGGGGAGCTGATCCAGTACGGGCCGTCGATCCCGAACCAGCCGAGAACGTAGTTCAGCACCCCGAAGTCGCCGTTGAAGATGATCCGCCAGACCATCGCCACCGCGGTCGGCATGGCCACATAGGGCAGGAAGTAGAGCACTCGGTAGACCGAGACCCCGCGCAGTCCGGGCGTGTTCAGCAGGCTGGCGACGACCACCGCGATCGGCACGTTCAGCAGCGTGATCGCGGTGTAGATCAGCGTGTTGCCGATCGACTTGTACAGGTCCGGGTTATGGAACAGGGACTTGTAGTTGTCCAGCCCGGTAAACGTGGTGCCGCCGAACACCCCGAACTCGGTCAGCGAGTACCAGGCGGTCTGGATGATCGGCCAGAGGTAGAACACCGCGACGCCACCCACGAGCGGTGCCACGAAGAGCCAGGGCCAGAGGCCGTCCCGGCCCAGGATCGACCGGCGCCGGGGAGTCTTGACCTCGGGGGCGGCGGTGGCACCCCGCGCGGGTGACGTCACGGAACTCATGCTGTGGTTACTCCTTCGCCAGGGCGGCGTCCATCTGGGAGGCCAGATCGGCGGTCACGGTGGCGACCGGCTTGGAGCCGGAGAACGCGTCCGGCAGCAGCTTGGCCTCCAGCGCGTTCCAGGCCGCGGTGTTCGCGCTGACCGGCAGCGGCTTGGCGTAGCTGACCGCGTCCAGGAAGACCTGGAGGTCGGCGTCCGGCATGGACTTGGTGAAGGCGTCCTGGGTGCCGGTGAAGGCCGGGATCACCGAGCCGGCCTCGCCGAGCGCCTGCTGCGCCTCCTGGCTGACCAGATAGGCCTGCAGGGCGTGGGCGGCCTGCTTGTTCTTGGAGTTGGCGGCCACCATCGGCGCGACCCCGTGGATCACCGTGGCCTGCGCGGCGCCCTTGGGCAGCGGCAGCACCTTGATCGACTTCTCCAGGTCGGTGCCGGCCAGGGCGGCCCGGAACCAGCTGCCGCCCCAGTACATCGCCAGCTTGCCGGAGGTGAACCACTGGTCGGCGGTGGTGTCGGTGAGCTGGGCCATGGTCGGGGAACCGCCGGAGGCGATCAGGTCGGCCCAGAACTGCAGGCCCGCTTGCGACTGCGAGCTGTTGTAGCCCGACTTGCCGTCCTGCACGACCGTGCCGCCGGCCTCGAAAATGGTGTTGTAGTAGGTGGTCTGCCCGTCCATACCGCCGGCGCCGCCGTAGATCCCGTCCTTCTTCAGCGCCGCCGAGATCGCCTTGGCCGTGCTCTGGAAGTCGTCCCAGGTCCAGTCCTCGCTCGGGAGGTCGACCTTGGCCTTGGTGAACAGCTCGGTGTTGATCCAGACGCCGATCGTGTCCATGTCCTTGGGCACGCCGTACTGGGTGTCGTCCAGGCTGTAGAGGGCGGCCAGCGCGGACGGGTAGTTCTTCGGGTCGATCGCGCCGGCCTTCACCACGTCGGTGATCGGGTCGATCTTCTTGCCGCCCGCGTAGAGCTGGAAGTTCGGGCCGTTCATCCAGAACAGGTCGGGCATGGTGTTGCTGGTCGCCTGGGTCTGCAGCTTGGTCCAGTAGTCCGCGAACGGGGTGACGGTGATCGCCACCTCGATGCCCGGGTACTTCTGGTTGAACGCGTCGATGTTCGCCTGCAGGGCCTTCACCTGGGTCTGGTCCCAGAGGCCGAAGGTGAGCTTGGCCTTGGTGTCGGCGGCCGGCTCGGCGTAGCCCGCGGCGTCGGCGTCCGAGCCGTCGCTGCTGCCGCCGCCACAGGCCGCGGTGGTGATCATCACGCCGAGGCCGAGCGCCCCGGCGAGGATGTTGCGGCGGGAGAGGTTCGGGACCGTGCTGTTCATGGTTCAGTCCTTCGCGCTGGTTGAGAAGTGATTGAGGACGTCGGTGGGCAGGTCGGGTACGCGGTACGGGGCGGAGCCGTTGCGCAGGGACTCGGCGGCCAGGGCGCCGGCGGCCACCGCCTCACGGGCGGCGACCGGGGAGATCAGGGTGGGCGCGCCGGTGACGACGTGCTCGAGGAACTCGGCCATGGTCAGCCGGTCGGCGTCCTCGTGGCCCTCGACGACGCCCTGGATCGGGTACTCGGCGTCACCGTTCGCGGCCCACAGGTGACGGCGGTTCCAGACCCGCACCACGCCGCCGCCGGTGTCGCCGAAGTTCTCCACCCGGCCCTCCGTGCCGATCACCGTGTAGTTGCGCCAGTAGTCCGGGGTGAAGTGGCACTGCTGGTAACTCGCGAACACCCCATTGTCGAGCTGCATCAGCATCATCGAGACGTCCTCGACGTCGACCACCGGGTTCAGGCCGGTGTGGCTGGCCGGCGGCCAGTTGTCCATCGAGAACCAGTCCGGCATGGTCTGTCCCGGCCGCTCGTGACGGTCGGTCAGGCCGCCGAACAGCACCAGCCCACCCATGCCGACCACCTGGCGGGTGTACCCGCCGGCGAGGTAATGGACGACGTCGATGTCGTGGCTGGCCTTCTGCAGCAGCAGGGTGCCGGTCTTGGACCGGTCCGCGTGCCAGTCCTTGAAGTAGTAGTCGCCGCCGTTGCCGACGAAATGCCTTACCCAGACCGCCTTCACCTCGCCGATCTCACCGCGCTGGACCACCTGCCGCAGCGCCTGGACCACTCCGGAGTGCCGGAAGTTGTGCCCCACGTAGAGCGGGGTGTTGGTCTGGGCGGCCGCCGTGAGCACGCGGTCGGCGTCCTCCAGGCTGGTCGCCAGCGGCTTCTCCAGGTACACGGCGATCTTCGCCTGCAGCAGCTGCTCGGCAATGTCCGCATGGGTGTGGTCGGGGGTCGTGATGATGGCGGCGTCCACCCCACCGGCCGCGATCAGCGCCTCGGTGGACTCGTGGACCTGGGCCCCGGGGAACAGGTCCGCCCCCCGCTGCCGGCCCTCCGCGGTGGTGTCCACGACCGCGGTGATCCGGGTACCCGGGCGCACTTCGGGCGCGTGCAGCCCGATCACCGAGCGGGCGCCGACTCCGATGACGGCAACCGAGAGATCTGAGCTGATCATCCTGCGCAGGCTCCTGAGCGATTTTGACTGATCGTGGCTCCGAATGAGCGTGAATAGACAGTAGCGGGCAAACAGCAGCTCGCCTAGGGGTGTTCTGCTGACGGATCCCCAGAAGTAACACGGCGGCAATACGAATGGGGCGCGAACGGACGCAGTCGGGCCGGGTTGGGCGGGGGATGCCTGGTTGTGGCGGGGTGGGTCGGGCGGTGGGCGGGTGGTTCTGCGAGTGGCGAGGTGTTCGCATGGGGTCGGGCACGGGAGGACGTCCGCGAGCGCCAGCAGCGCGCCTGGGGGCAACCCGGCGCACCTCAGCGCGTCTGACTGCTCGCCTCAGTACGAGGCACGACCCCGCGCTTGTGCTCGAGGCCGGCACACCTGACTACGCGCCTCACAACCGCCGTCCGGTCAACCGCACACCTGGCTACCCGTCGGCCCACTTGTCTGGGGGGTGGAGCTGCTCGGGCGGCCGTGCTGGGGCTGGTGCCCCAGGCGCACTCGGCCGACTCGGCGGGCCAGGCGGGCTCGACGGATGGGATGGGCTTGGCGGATGAGGCGGACCATGCGGCCGAGGTGCCGAGGTGCCGAGGTGCCGAGGTGCCGAGGTGCCGAGGTGCCGAGGTGTCAGGCGACGCAGGTAGTGGGGCGGCGCAGATGGGAAGGTGTCCCAGGTGTCCGGGTAACCGACCAGAGCCCGGACCAGGTGCACGATGGGTGGGCCGCGGAAGCCACCGAGTCCTCGAGGCGTGCACCGGACCGGTCACCACGACCAGCGCCACCAGCCTGGCAGGGACGACCGCCACTCAGGCCGCACCCCATCGCTCGCCCGACCGCTCCCGACAGTTGCCCCGCCAGACCGACGCGCCACCCATACAACGATTGCGTGGCTTCTCACACACCGACCGCGTGACCCAGGCGGTCAACTACTGCGCGAACTCTCACGCAACGACTGCGCGGCCACTCGAATAATGACTGCGCGGCCACTCGCACGACCACCGTTCAGCCGCTCGAACGATTACCGCCCAGCCCTGGCCCACCGGTGAGCAGCAGTGGTTGACGCCGGATCTGACCGCCCACCCGCGCCCTCGCGAAAAACCGCCCGGCTTCGAAGGCGCTCATCCCGCGACAACGACCTCAACACCGGCCGTCTCCATCGCCGCAGCCAGATCGGCGCTCAGCGGCAGATCGGTGACCAGGGTGTCCACCTGCTCGAGCGGACAGATCCGGGCGAACGTGGTCTTGCCCAGCTTGGTCGAGTCGGCGGCCACGACCACGCGCCGGGCGACGGTGGCGATCTGCCGGCTGGCCTCCGCCTCGCCCTCGTGGATCGTGGTCACCCCGAACCGGCCGGTCAGGCCGTCCACCCCGAGCACGGCCAGGTCCAGGCTGAACTCCTTCAGCGAGGCGGCGACCAGGGGGCCGACCAGCTCGTAGGACTGCGAGCGGGGCACTCCGCCGGTGACCACGATCTTCACGTGCTCACGCACGCTCAGCTCGTAGGCGATGTTCAGGGCATTGGTGACGATTGTGATGCCCGGGGTGGAGCCCCGGGCGAGCAGTCGTTCGCTGGAGCCCAGCACCCGGGCGACCTCGCTGGTGGTGGTGCCGCCGTTCAGCCCGACCGAGTCGCCCGCCGAGACCAGCGCGGCCACCGCCTTGGCGATCGCCGCCTTGCCCTCGGCCTGGCGCACCAGCTTGTACTGGAGCGGGAGCTCGTAACCGGAGCCGAGGGCGGATGCGCCGCCGTGGGTACGGGTGACGAGCCGCTGCTGGGCAAGGAGATTCAGGTCGCGCCGGACGGTGGCCGGGGAGACGTCGAGCGCGTCGGCGACGTCGGCGATCGAGACGTTGCCCCGTTCGGTGACGAACTCAAGGACCTTGTTCAGGCGTTGCTGGGCCGTCATCTCTCTCCATCCGGGCTGAGCGCCCATGCTCTCACACCGAGGGTTGACTCTCGCTGTTCAGTTCTGATCGTATGGCGCAATATCGATCAGAACTAGTCTGCGATCGACTCCTGGAACTCCCGACCACCTGGAAGAGGGCATGACCACCTTCGTCGATGCCGAGATCGCCACGCAGCCGGACGTCTGGCGGCTCGCGGGCACCCTGGCCGCCTCCGTCCGCGACGACCTACCCAAGCCCGGAGAGCGGGTTGCGGTCGTCGGCTGCGGCACCAGCTGGTTCATCGCGGCGAGCTACGCCGTGCTGCGCGAGAGCGCCGGCGAGGGCGTGACCGACGCCTTCGCCGGTTCCGAGTACCCCACCGGCCGCACGTACGACCGGGTGATCGCGATCTCCCGTTCGGGCACCACGACCGAGATCATCGCGCTGCTGCAGACGGTGGAAACTCCCAGCACGCTGATCACCGCCGTGCCGGACGCGCCCGCCGCCGAACACGCCGACGCGGTGATCGGGATGCCCTTCGCCGACGAGCAGTCGGTGGTCCAGACCCGCTTCGCGACCAGCGCCCTGACCCTGCTGCGCTGCTCGCTGAGCACCGCGCCGGACCTGGACGCGCTGGTCGCCGACGCCCGCGCCGCGCTCGAGCTGTCGGTCACCGACCTGCTCACCGCCGACCAGGTGACCTTCCTGGGCCGCGGCTGGACCATCGGCCTGGCCAGCGAGGCCGCCCTGAAGACCCGGGAGGCCGCCCAGTTCTGGGCCGAGTCCTATCCGGCGATGGACTACCGGCACGGCCCGATCGCGATCGCCCAGCCCGGCCGCCTGGTCTGGTCGTTCGGACCGGCGCCGGAGGGGCTCACCGACGACGTCGCCGCCACCGGGGCCACGTACGTCCATCATGACCTCGACCCGCAGGCCGCCCTGGTGGTGGCCCAGCGCTTCGCGATCGGCCTGGCCGGCGTCCGGGGCCTGGACCCCGACCACCCGCGCTCGCTCACCCGCTCGGTGATCCTGGCCTAGTGGGCCGCGAGGGGATGAAGTGACCTGGACAGGGGTGAAACGATCGGCCCCATGAATGGCATGAGCGACCAGCGCAGCGGCCCGGCGATCGGGATCGACGTCGGCGGCACCTCGGTGAAGGGCGTCCGGCTGGACGAGGACGGCGCCATCGTCGCCGTCCACCGGCTGCCCACCCCCAGTCCGGATCCCACCGGCGCCGGCGTGGTCGACACCGTCGCCGAGGTCCGGGACGCCCTGACCACGGACCGGGCCCTGCCCATCGGGGTGGCCGTGCCGGGCGTGGTGGACGAGGACAACGGCCTGGCCGTGCTCTCGGTCAACCTCGGCTGGAGCGATCTGCCCATGCGTGACCTACTGGTCAAGCGGCTGGGCACCGAGGTCGCGCTGTCGCACGACGTCCGGGCCGGCGGTGTGGCCGAGGCTCGCACCGGTGCGGCCCGAGACGCGTCCGGCGTGGTGGCCTTCGTCCCGGTGGGCACCGGGATCGCGGCCGCGGTGCTGATCGACGGAAAGCCTTTGGTGGCTGGGGGCTGGGCCGGGGAGATCGGCCAGTTGCTGATCACTCACGGCGATTTCGCCGGGCAACGACTGGAGGAGGTGGCCTCGGCCCGAGCGACCGCCCTGCGCGCCGGGGTAGCCAGTGCCCGAGACGTGGCGTCTGCCGCGGCGCGGGGAAGCTCTGCATCGCAACAAGTGTGGAGCGAAACCGTAACCGCGTTGGCTGATGCTCTGGCCGGCCTGGCCGTCACCGTGGCACCTTCGGTCATCGTGATCGGCGGAGGACTGGCTCTCGCCGGCCGCCAGCTGATCAATCCTTTGAGCGATGAACTGTCTCGCCGCCTGCCCGGTTTGAGAGTTCCTGAGCTGGTCCCGGCCGCGCACGGCGATGCTGCCGCGGCCGTCGGTGCGGCGCTGCTCGGTCTGGAGCAGCAGTCATGAGCGAAATCGTCTCAATCCGTCGACTGGTGGACGCCGCGAGCCTGGACGGTCCCGCATGGTTGCGGATCGAAGATGGCAAGGTTGTGGAACGAGGCGAGGGAGAGCCGGTTTCACCCGCGTCCCAAATTCTCGACGTGGTCGTCCCGGGGGCCATTGACACTCACGTCCACGGTGCGGTCGGCATCGATCTGGCCACTCCCGGCATCGATCCGCAGCCCGCCCTGGACCACCACCACGCCACCGGCAGCACCACGCTGATCGCCTCGCTGGCGACCGGTAGCCTGGACGAGACCCGCAACCGTCTCAAGGAACTCGCGCCTCTGGTGCGTGAGGGTCGCCTGGCCGGGCTGCACCTCGAAGGACCGTGGCTGTCCCCGTTGCGACGCGGTGCGCACAACCCGGCCCTGCTGCGCGAGCCGAACCGCGCCGATGTGGCCGACCTGCTGGTTGCCGCCGAGGGAGCGGTGAAGATGGTGACCATCGCCCCCGAGCTCCCCGGCGCCTTCGAGGCCATCGAGGAGCTGCTGAGTTCGGGCGTCGTGGTCGCGATCGGGCATACCGATGCGGACACCGAGACCGTGCGCCGCGCCGTGGACGCGGGGGCCCAGGTCACGACCCACCTGTTCAACGGCATGGCGCCGATGCACCATCGCAAGGCCGGCCCGGTCGGTGTCTCGCTGAGCGACGACCGGATCACCGTCGAGCTGATCGCGGACGGCGAGCACGTCAGCAACGAGGTCCTGGACGTGGCCCGGCGCGCGGCGACGGGCCGGATGGTGCTGGTCTCGGACGCGATGTCGGCAACCGGGCTGGGCGACGGCGAGTACGACCTGGCCGGCTCCAAAGTCATTGTCGCGAATGGGGTGGCGACGCTGGCCGAGGGGAACTCTCTGGCCGGCAGCACGACCGCCCTGATTCCCGCGGCCCTGCGCCTGCTCAACCGGAACGTGCCGCTGCCCGAGGTGGTGGCGGTGACCAGCGCCACCGCGGCGAACGTGTTCGGCCTGAGCGGTCATTCGCTGCGGCCGGGCGATCCGGCCGACCTGATCGAACTGCACTTCCCGGACGGGGTCGCGGAGGTTGCCCGAGTGGCGAGGCGAGGCGTATGGCTCGACTGATCGTGGTCACCCCGAATCCGGCGGTAGACGTCACCTATCACGTCCCCGGGTTCGAGGTTGGCTCAACCGTAAGGGTTTCCGAAGTGTCCCGGCGCCCGGGCGGAAAGGGCCTGAATGTCGTACGGGTATTGAGGACGCTCGGTGAGACCGCCGTCGCGGTGGTTCCCTTGGGTGGTGCTGCGGGGCAATGGGTCTCATCAACAATGGACGCTGAGGGTCTCTTCTCGGAGATCGTCGCGGTGGCGGGGGAGACCCGCAGTACGGTGACGATCGTGGACCCGGTCGGGCATCCCACGGTGTTCAGCGAACCGGGGCCGTCATTGTCGGCGGACGAGAGCGATCGTCTGATCGAGGCGGCCGTGCGACAGTGCGAACCGGGTTGTGTGGTGGTGATTTCGGGGTCGTTGCCGCGGGGGACCGGCCCGGCCTGGCTGGGACGGATCGTGGTCGCGGTGCGGGAGGCGGGGGCGCGGGTGCTGGTGGACACCTCGGGTCCGGCGCTGCTGGCGGCGGCCGAGGCGGGGGCGGATCTGCTGAAACCGAACGCGGCCGAGGCGGTGGAAGCTACCGGGGCGCTCGCTGGCGGCGATAACAGGCTGGCGGACGAATCGGCGCGCCGCGAAACGAACGCGCTCTCCAACCCTAGCTCCTTGCCTGATAACAGGCTCTCGCACGAAGTTAGAAGCGGCGATCAAACCGCGCAACTAGCCGCAGCCGTAGCCCATCTCCAGAAGCTGGGCGCCTCCACCATCGTCATCTCCCAAGGTGCCGACGGACTCGTCGCCTTCGCTCCCGATGGCACCACCTATCAACAAGCCGCTGTCCAGGGCGTCAGCGGCAACCCCACCGGCGCCGGCGACGCCGCCACCGCAGGCCTCGCCCTGGCCTGGGCCAACGGCGAGGGCCTGGAAAAGGCATTGCGTCGCGCGGCCGTGCTGGGGGCCGCCGCGGTCCGGCAGCCAACGGCCGGTGAGGTCGACCTGGCCGATGTCCAAGCTTTTGAGGAGCAGCTTTGAGCACAGTCCTGGAACAGGCCAAGCAGGATCACCGTGGGGTAGGGGCGTTCAACGTCATCCTGCTGGAACACGCGGAGGCGATCGTGGCGGGCGCGGAGGCGGCCGAGCTGCCGGTGATCCTCCAGATCAGCCAGAACTGCGTCGCCTATCACGGTGCGCTGGAGCCGATCCTGGCCGCCACCCTGGCGATCTCGCGGAAGGCGAAGGTGCCGGCGGTAGTGCATCTGGACCACGCCGAGGACGAGGCGCTGGTGAAGGAGGCCGTGGAGCTCGGGGTGCACAGCGTCATGTTCGATGCGTCGCACGATAAGTACGACGAGAACGTACGGCGGACCGCGGCGATCGCCGAGTTCTGTCACGCAGCCGGCGTTCACATCGAGGCGGAGCTGGGCGAGGTCGGGGGCAAGGACGGGGTGCACGCGCCCGGAGCTCGCACCGACCCGGAAGACGCGAAGGCGTTCGTCAAGGCGACCGGGGTGGACAGCCTGGCGGTGGCGGTGGGCAGCTCGCACGCGATGACGGAGCGCACCGCCGTGCTGGACCTGGAGCTGATCGCCGCTCTGGCGCAAGCCGTTCCGGTCCCGTTGGTGCTGCACGGCTCATCCGGGGTTTCCGATGAGCAGCTGGCCGGGGCGGTTCACGCCGGGCTGGTGAAGGTGAACATCTCGACGCACCTGAACGGGCTGTTCACCCGGGCGATCCGGGAGAAGCTGGCGGCCGACGAGAAGCTGGTCGACCCGCGGAAGTATGTGGCCCCGGGGCGCCGGGCGGTGGCCCAAGAGGTGGAGAGGCTCCTTCGGCTGCTCGGCTCCTAGTGCATGATCACGGGGGCGAAACTGCATGATCACGAGCGAAAAAGGGGGAGGGGCGCCTCCCGGCCCCCCCGGGGTTGGGCCACCGTGCACGGGCAAGAAAAGTCCATGATCACGGGGAAAGAAGTCCATGATCACGAGGGGAGAGGCGCGTGGTCACGAGGGGGGAAGGGGGGAGGGCGGATTATGTGGGGGTTGGGGGGTCGGGGCGGGGGCGCTGGGTGATGACCCGCACCCACTGCCCCATCTCCTCCTGCTCGATCCGGGTCACCGCGGCCACGAGTTGCTGGTCGCGCGTGGCCGGGTCCTCGTAGGGCTCGAGCCCGGCCGCGTGGTAGCGCCTTTCGGCGTTGACCGACTCGCGGGCCCGGCTGAACCGGACGTAGTTGTCGTGCCAGTGGTACACGTTGCGCAAGCCGGTCAGCAGCACCAGGGCGCCGCCGAGCAGGGCCGGGATCTGCGCGGTGTCCGGCCAGAGCACGGCCGCCACCGGGATCCCGGCCGAGAACACCAGGAACAGGATCTCCGAGAGCCGGTAGGCGTGCCGGGCCTGGGCGGCGTGCCGGCTGTACCGCTGGTACGACTCCTCAGCCAGGCCGACGGCATACCCGGAAGGGCCGGAGGGGTCGGTCACGGCTCAGCCCTGCACCTGGAGAACCGCCACCGAGTCGGGCTGTACTGACCAGCGTCCCTCATTCTCCCGAGCAACTGCGCCCCAGACCAAACGCTCGACCGAACCGTCGGCCACCGGGACCGAGACCGCCGATTCCCCGATGTTCAGCACGGTGGTGAACGACCCGCGCCGGATGGCGAGCCACGCGTCCCCGGTCTCCACCGACACCGAATCGAACGCGTCGTTCAGCAGGTCGGGGGAGGAGGAGCGCAGCGCGATCAGGTCCTTGTACCAACGCAGCAGCGCCGCGTGGTCGAGTTCCCCGTCCACCCGGTCCTTCTCGGACCAGTCGAGCACCGAGTTGTCGCGGGTCGAAAGCGCCTGCGGGTCGGGAACCTCCTCCGCCGCCCAGCCGTGCGAGCCGAACTCCGCGCGGCGGCCCTTGCGCACCGCCTCGGCCAGTTCCGGGTTCTCATAGGCCGTGAAGAACTGCCACGGGGTGAGCGCGCCCCACTCCTCACCCATGAACAGCATCGGGGTGTAGACGCTGGTCAGCATGATCGCGGCGGAGGCGGCCAGCCGGCCCGGGCTGACCGTGGCACTGGGCCGGTCGCCGGTCGCGCGGTTGCCCACCTGGTCGTGGTTCTGGGTGCAGATCACGAACTGGTGCCCGCGGTGCCGGACCGGGTCGATCGGCTTGCCCCAGTGCTCACCGCGGAAGGTCGAGTAGTCCCCGGCGTGCCGGAAGGCCTCCTTCAGCACCCGCGCCAGCACCGACGAGGTACCGAAATCGCAGTAGTAGCCCTGGGTCTCGCCGGTGACGAAGCTGTGGATGGCGTGGTGCACGTCGTCGTCCCACTGCCCGGTCAGCCCGCGTCCGCCCTCGGCCACCGGGTCGACCATCGCCGGGTCGTTCAGGTCGCTCTCGGCGACCAGGCCCAGCGGACGTCCCAGCTCGGCCGAAAGCTCGGCGACCCGCTCGGAGATCTCGGTCAGGATGTGCTGGGGGGAGGAGTCGACCAGGGCGTGGACCGCGTCCAGCCGCAGGCAGTCGAGGTGGAAGTCGCGGAACCAGCGCAGCGCGTTGTCGACGATCCAGGAGCGGACCCCGATCGAGCCCTCGTCGTCCAGGTTGACGGCCTCACCCCAGGGCGTGGAGTGCGCGTCGGTGAAGTACGGGCCGAACTCGCGCAGGTAGTTGCCGTCGGGGCCAAGGTGGTTGTAGACCGCGTCGAGGCAGACCCCGAGACCCTTCTGGTGTGCTGCGTCCACGAACCGCTGCAGCGCTTCCGGGCCTCCGTAGGAATGATGGACGGCGTAGAGCCCGACCCCGTCGTACCCCCAGCCGCGAATTCCGGGGAACTCGGCGACCGGCAGCAGCTCGATCATCTGCACGCCAAGCTCAACCAGATGGTCCAGTCGCTCGATGGCCGCGTCGAGCGTGCCCTCCGGGGTAAAGGTGCCGATGTGCAGCTCGTAGAACACGGCACCGCGGCAGTCCAGGCCGGCCCATGCGCTGTCGGCCCAGGTGTGCTGGGCGGCCTCGAAGACCCGGCTGTACCTGTGCACTCCCTCGGGCTGCCAAGCGCTCCGGGGGTCAGGGCGAGGGTCGCCGCCGTCCAAGGTGAACGCATAGTCGGTGCCGTGCCCCGCCTCGTTCACTGCTACCCGCCACCACCCTGCTGTCTCGGGGGTGGGTTCCTGACCTAATGCGGGGTCGGCGACCGGATGCATCGGCTCCCGCCGATCCAGGCCGGGGAGGTGCAACATGACGCGGTTGGCGGTGGGCGCCCAGACGGTGAACTCGTGCACGGAGCAAGCCTGTCAGAAGTTGGCGCGGAGCACCGTCCCAAAAGGTCGGCGGGTATCGGGCCGGGTGTCTAATGAGCGGCATGCCCACCGCCCTGGTCACCGGACCCACTGCTGGTCTCGGCGCGGCCTTCGCCCGCCGGCTGGCCCACGACGGCTACCGCCTGGTCCTGGTCGCCCGGGATGCGGAGCGGCTGGAGGCCCTGCGCCGGGAGCTGCCCGACGTCGAGGTGATCGTCGCCGACCTGTCCCGGCCGGAGCAGCGGGTTCCGGTGGTGCAGCGCCTGCAGGATCCCGAACGGCCGGTCGACCTGCTGGTCAACAACGCGGCGGTCGGCGGGCAGGGGGAATTCTGGTCGACGCCGTACGCGGGGCTGCACGATCAGCTCGAGCTGAACCTGATTGCGGTGATGGAGCTGACCCACGCGGTTCTGCCGGGCATGATGCAGCGCGGGGCAGGCGCCGTCATCAATGTGGCGAGCGTGGCCGGCCTGACCCCGGGGCGCGGTTCCACCTACACCGCGAGCAAGGCCTACGTCGTGGCGCTCAGCGAGGGGCTGTCCAACTCGCTGCAGGGCACCGGGGTAAGAGTGCTGGCCCTGTGCCCGGGCTTCGTGCACACCGAGTTCCACGCCCGCGCCGGTATCGACATGTCGTGGGCGCCCGAGTTGCTCTGGCTCTACCCCGACTACGTGGTCGACCAGGGGCTCAAAGACCTGCAGAGGGACATCGTGGTCTCAATTCCCAGCGTCCGGTACAAGGCTCTGGTGACGGCTTCCCGTCTGGTACCCCGCAGTCTCACCCGCTTCGTGGCGGCCCGGCTCGGGGGTAGGTCGAGAACGTGAATGATGGACGCTTGGAAAGGTTTCCGATGGCGAAGAGCAAGACCAAGGACGACGAGGTGCCGGCCACCCCGCACCGGCTGGCCGGACTGCTCCGGGTGGGGGAGGACTTCTCCCTGACCGACGTGGACCCGTCCAGCACTCCGGGTTTCCCCGGTTCCCGGATCGACGGTGAGGACGCGCTGGCCCTCGGGGCTGCTCAGCTGTCCGAGCTCCAGGAGAAGCTTTTCGCGGCCGGTTTCAGCGGGAGCAGCCAGAAGCGGGTGCTGCTGATCATCCAGGGCATGGACACCGCGGGAAAGGGCGGGATCGTCCGGCACGTGGTGGGTGCGGTCGACCCGCAGGGGGTGGAGCACACCGCGTTCAAGGCGCCCACCCCGGACGAGCTGGCCCACGACTTCCTCTGGCGGGTGCGGGCGCGCGTGCCCGGCCCGGGGCTGATCGGCGTCTTCGACCGGTCGCATTACGAGGACGTGCTGATCGTTCGGGTGCACGACCTGGTCCCGCAGGCGCAGTGGGAACCGCGGTACGGGCAGATCAACGCGTTCGAGCAGGAGCTGGCCGCCGAGGGCACGGCGATCGTCAAGGTGATGCTGCACATCTCTCCGGCCGAGCAGTTGCGGCGGCTGGAGAAGCGGCTCTACCGCCCGGACAAGTACTGGAAGTACAGCACCGCGGATCTGGCCGAACACGAGTACTGGGACGCCTATCAGGAGGCGTACCAGGCCGCGCTCACCCGGTGTTCGACCTCGGTCGCGCCCTGGGTGGTGGTTCCGGCCGACCGCAAGTGGTACGCCCGCTGGGCCGTTCAGCAGCTCCTGCTCGAGGCGCTGACCGGGATCGACCCGCAGTGGCCCGCTGCCGCCTTCGACGTCGAAGCGGAGCGGGCCAAGCTGAAGGCGATGCGGGACTAGGCCGGTCTAGGCCGGGCTAGGCCGGTCTAGGCCCGGGTGAGCAGGGCCACGGGCAGGCGGCTGAGCAGTTCGGAGAGCTGCACGTGGCCGCCCGTGACCTTCTCGCCGGTGAGCACATTCGTCCATTCGCCCTCGGGCACCACCACCACCGCCGAACCCCAGCCGCCCAGCTCCTCCAGCTTGAGGGGCAGGCGGGTGGCCACGGTGACGACGTTCGTGTCCCGGGCGAAGGCCACCGCGTGCGCCGAAGAGGTGGGCACGGCGGTGTAGGAGCCGGCCGTGAACCACTCCGGGTGGTCCCGGCGCAGATGCAGGACGCTGCGGGTCACCAGGAGCTTCTCCGCGTCCAGACGTTCCTGGGCGGAGACGCTTTCGAGGTCGCCCGACTCGACCGACGAGAGCAGCCGCTCCCGGTAGGCGTAGTCGACCGGACGCCGGTTGTCCGGGTCGACCAGGGAAAGGTCGACGATCTCGGTGCCCTGGTAGACGTCGGGCACACCGGGCATGGTCAGCTGCACCAGCTTCTGGCCCAGCACCGTGGCCCGCACGCCGGGGGCGATCCGGTCGCTGAAAGCCGCAATTTCGTCGAGGATCTCGCGGTCACCCAGGACCGAGCGGGCGAACGATTCCACCGCCTCGTCGAAGGCCTGGTTCGGGCTGGTCCACGAGGTCATTTCCTTGGCCTCACGGGTGGCCTTGGACAGGTAGGCCAGGATCCGGTCGGTGTCGGCCGGCCCGGAGGGGGCGAACGTCGCCAGAACGGTCTGCCAGAAGAGATATTCGGTGGAGGGGTCGGGCGAGTCGTACTTCGCGGCCAGCTCGCTCCACCGGCCCACGGCCCGGGCCCACTGCGCCGGGACCTCACTCAACGGCGCCAGCCGGGCCCGGGCGTCCTCCGAGCGCTTGGTGTCGTGGGTCGAGAGTGTCGTCATCGTGGTCGGCCAGTCCCGGGCCAGCCGGGCGCTGAAGGCGTGGAACTCGTCGGCGGGCACACCGAAGTGCCCGGGTTCCCCGCCGACCTCGTTCAGCGAGATCAGCCGGTGGTAGCGGTAGAACGTGGTGTCCTCGATGCCCTTGGCCATGACCGGGCCGCAGGTCTGCTGGAAGCGGGTGACCAGCTCGGCCCGGACCGGGTCGGAACCGGCCGCGACCCCGTCCAGGAGAAGGTCCTTGACCAGGTCGAGGGCGGGAGCGAACTCCGGCGGGACCTCGCTCGAGGCCACCGCGTGGGCCCGCTCCACCGTCTCCACGGCCTCCGCGGGAGCGGCCTCGCCGGGTACCACGTAGGCCCGGTAGCGGTCCATCGCGACCAGCAGCTCGACCACGGCGGTGTGCAGCCCGCGGCGGGTGAAGTCGGCGAATTCCGGTTCGGCGTCGCGCAGCTGGACCAGGAGATCGGTGAGCCGTCGCACCTCGGTGTTCAGGCTGGTGTCGATGATCTGCCGCTTCGAGGCGTCGACGATCTCCTCGAGCGTCCGCTCGTCACCGGTGAACGCGGTCAGCAGCTCCGAGAGCGGGGCCGCCCCGGCCGGGTCGATGAACAGCCCGGCGATCCGGTTGAGGGCGTCGTAACCGGTGGTGCCCGCGCACGGCCAGTCGGCCGGCAGGGTCTCCTCGCCCTCGAGGATCTTCTCCACCACGACCCAGGTGCCGTCGGTCGCCTCGGCCAGGTCCCGCAGGTAGCCGCGCGGATCGGCCAGCCCGTCCGGGTGGTCGATCCGCAGCCCGGCCAGGGAGCCGTCCCGGATCAGCTCGGCGATCAGCGTGTGGGTCGGCTCGAACACCGTCGGGTCCTCCACCCGCACCGCGATCAGCGTGGTCACGTCGAAGAAGCGGCGGTAGTTCAGCTCCTCGTCCGACGTCCGCCAGAACGCCGGCCGGTACCACTGCTGGGCCAGGAGCTCCTCCAGCGGCAGGTTCTCGGTGCCGGGCCGGATCGGGAACTCGTGGTCGTAGTACCGCAGCACCGGCTCCTCGCCGGAGGTGTCCACCGAGATCTCGCCCGCGGCCAGCACGACCGGCAGCCGGTCACCGAGCACCGGCACGATGATCCGGCCGGGCGCCCAGTTCACGTCGAACCAGTTGGCGTAGGGCGATTCCGGGCCGGACCGGAGCAGCGACCAGTACTGCGCGTTCAGCCGGGCCGGGGTGGGCGTGGCCATGTGGTTCGGTACCACGTCGGCGATCGCGGCCAGTCCGGAGGCCCGCAACGACGTAACCATCGCGTCGAAAGCCGGGCGCCCACCGGCGTCCTCAGACAGTTCGTCGTGCGCCACCACGTCGTACCCGTGCGCCGAGCCCGGGGTGGCCCGCAGGATGGGCGACAGGTAGGCATGCGTCACGCCCAGCCGACGGAGGTACTCCGCGCGGGACCCGACGTCGGCGAAGCCGAACGTGTCCCGCACCTGGAAGCGATAGGTAGAGACCGGAACGCCCATTGAAGAAGTCACTTTCCCACTCGGGGAGCCGGCGTCGGCGTCAGCCGGGGCGCGGCCCTCGGGGCCAGGTCGATCGGCCGCTGCCCGAAGCCGGCCGTCGTCTCGCTGCTCATCTGCACACCGGACCCGCTTCCGGAGCCACGGCGTTGCACCGCCATCTGCGAGGGCGGGGTGTTCTTGTCGATCGTCGGGCGCTTGAGCACCACCACGGATCGTGCCACAACATGGACGAGTTCGCCCGGCGCGTAGGCGTCCCCACCCTCCTCGTGGGTCACGTCGTCCACCGCGGTGTCCAGCAGCACGGTCCACCACTGGCCGTACTCGGCCGGGGGCATGGTGAACTGCAGGTCCTCGTAGTGCGCGTTGAAGAAGATCAGGAACGAGTCGTCCACGATCTTGCGGCCGCGCTTGTCCGGCGCCACGATCCGCTCGCCGTTGAGGAAGGTGGCGACGGCGCGGGCGTAGCTCTGGTGCCAGTCGTCGTCCCCCATCGGCTGCCCGGCGGGGGTGAACCAGGCGATGTCGCCGACCTCGCTCTGCCCACCGCGGGAGGCCGCGCCGTTGAAGAACCGGCGACGGCGGAACACCGGGTGGTCGTGCCGCAGCGCGACGGCCCGCCGGGTGAAGGACAGCAGCTCGTTGTCCGGCCCGGCCATTTTCCAGTCGATCCAGGCCAGTTCGTTGTCCTGGCAGTACACGTTGTTGTTGCCGTTCTGGGTACGGCCGAACTCGTCGCCGTGCGAAAGCATCGGCACGCCCTGCGAAAGCATCATCGTCAGGATGAAGTTGCGCTGTTGACGGGCGCGCAGCGCGAGGATGTTCTCGTCGTTCGTGTCACCCTCGACGCCGCAGTTCCAGGAGCGGTTGTGACTCTCGCCGTCGGCCCCGCCCTCGCCGTTGGCCTCGTTGTGCTTCTCGTTGAACGAGACCATGTCCCGGAGGGTGAAGCCGTCGTGTGCGACGACGAAGTTGATGCTCGCCATCGGGTGCCGGCCATCGTCCTGGTACAGGTCGGACGAGCCGGTGATCCGGGAGGCGAACTCGCCCAGGGTCGAGGGCTCGCTGCGCCAGAAGTCGCGGACCGTGTCCCGGTACTTGCCGTTCCACTCCGTCCACAGGGGCGGGAAGTTGCCGACCTGATAGCCACCGTCGCCGACGTCCCAGGGCTCGGCGATCAGCTTGGTCTGCGAGATCACCGGGTCCTGCTGGATGATGTCGAAGAACGCGCTGAGCCGGTCGACCTCGTGGAACTGCCGGGCCAGGGTGGCCGCCAGGTCGAAGCGGAAACCGTCCACGTGCATGTCCAGCACCCAGTAGCGCAGCGAGTCCATGATCAGCTGGAGCACGTGCGGGCTGCGCATCAGCAGGCTGTTACCGGTGCCGGTGGTGTCGTAGTAGTGCGAGCGGTCCTCGTCCACCAGCCGGTAGTAGGCGTTGTTGTCGAGGCCGCGGAAGGCGATCGTCGGGCCGAGGTGGTTGCCCTCGGCGGTGTGGTTGTAGACCACGTCGAGGATGACCTCGATACCGGCCTCGTGCAGCGCCTTCACCATCACTTTGAACTCCTGCACCTGCTGGCCGCGCTGGCCGCTGGCGGAGTAGGCGTTGTGCGGGGCGAAGAAGCCGATGCTGTTGTAACCCCAGTAGTTCGACAGGCCCTTCGCCACCAGCGTGGTGTCCTGCACGAACTGGTGCACGGGCATCAGCTCAATCGCGGTGACCCCGAGCTCGACCAGGTGATCGATGATCGCCGGGTGGGCGATCGCGGCGTAGGTGCCGCGGATCTCCTCGGGCACGCCGGGGTGGGTCATGGTCAGGCCCTTGACGTGCGCCTCGTAGATCACCGTCTCGTGGTACTCGCGGCGCGGCGGGCGGTCGCTGCCCCAGTCGAAGTACGGGTTGACCACGATCGAGAGCATGGTGTGGCCGAGGCTGTCGTCGTCGTTGAACGCGTCGCCGTCGTCGAAGCGGTAGGAGAACAGCGACTCGTCGCCGTCGATCTGGCCCTCGATCGCCTTCGCGTACGGGTCCAGCAGCAGCTTCGCCGGGTTGGAGCGATGGCCCGCTTCCGGGTCGTACGGGCCGTGCACCCGGTAGCCGTACCGCTGGCCGGGACCCACGCTGGGCAGGTAGCCGTGCCAGACGAAGCCGTCGACCTCGCCGAGCTCGACCCGGGTCTCCTGGCCGCGATCGTCGATCAGGCAGAGCTCCACCCGGTGGGCCACCTCGCTGAACACCGCGAAGTTGGTCCCGGCACCGTCGTAGGTGGCGCCCAGCGGATACGGATGGCCTGGCCAGATCTCCATGTACGTCTACGTCCCAAGTCTTGTGCTGTGTCAGAACGGCCGGTGCGGGAGGCGCCGGAAACACGAGCATTCTTGCGGCTGACGGAGGCGCACGCCGGGGGAGGGGGTGGCGACGCGCCGATTGGAACGGGATACGGCCGGTATGTCCGTCCTCAGCATGGCAGGGGTCACATCCCGGCGGGCCGATATGCCGGGCGGTGGCAGTGCCTATCCGGGCAGTGACCGTTCCACGATCATCCGGGTGGCCTTCCGGCCGACCGGCAACGTGCCGTAGAGCGTGCCCCCACTGCCGGCGACGCGGGTGGTCAGGAAGGTCGAGGCAACCGGTTCGGGGGCGCTGCGGACCAGGAGGGACGCTTGGAGCACCACTCCCAGACGCTCCACCATCCACCGGGCGCCGGCCTCGACCGCCGCCGGGTCGCGGCGGGCCTCGCGCGAGGCGGCCATCAGGAACCCGGCCACCTCGTCCATCGCCCGGTCCAGCCGCGGGTCCGAACCCCGGCCCCGGTCGATCTCGGCCAGCAGCACCTCCATCGAGCGCGGCTGCATCGCCATCGCCCGCAGCACGTCCAGCGCGCTGATGTTGCCCGGGCCCTCCCACAGCGGCCCGACCAGCGAGTCCCGGAACACCCGGGCCAGACCGTGCTCCTCGACATAGCCGTTGCCGCCCAGGCATTCCAGCGCCTCGGCCACCACCCCGGTGGCCCGCTTGCAGACCCAGAACTTGGCCACCGGCACCGCCGCGCGCAGCAGCTCGGTCTCCCCGGCGTCCACCGCGGCGGCCAGGCGCATCGCCAGCACGGTGGCCGCCTCGCTCTCCAGCGCGAGGTCGGCCAGCACGTTCTGCATCAGCGGTTTCTCGGCGAGCGCGGAACCAAACGTCTCGCGGTGCCGGCAGTGGTGCACTGCGCGGGCCACGGCCTGCCGCATCTGCCCGGCCGAGCGCAGGACCGCGTCCAGCCGGGTGGCGGTGAGCATACCGGTCAGCGTCCGCAGCCCCTTGCCCTCCTCGCCCAGCCGGGCCGCCCAGGTGCCGTCCAGCTCCACCTCGGCGGGCAGGTTGGACCGGGTCCCGACCGCGTTCTTCAGCCGCAGCAGCCGCCAGGTGTTCCGGCCGCCGTCGGCCAGCACCCGCGGCACCACGAAGGCCGTGAGCCCGCCGTCGGCCGTGGCCAGGACCAGGAACACGTCGCTCATCGGGCTCGACACGAACCACTTCTGCCCGGTCAGCCGGTAGATGTGCGAGCCCTCGACCGGCCCCCCGGAAGGCTCCGGGCTGGCCACCGTGGTGCCGGCCCGCAGATCGGAGCCGCCCTGACGTTCGGTCACGGCCAGCCCGGCCAGGCTGCCCAGCTTCTCCGAGGGCGCGCGCAGCGCCGAGTCGTAGGAGCGGGCGGCCAGCCGGGGCCGCCAGATCGCGTCCAGCTCCGGATCGGCCCGCAGCGACGGGATCGCCGCGTAGCTGGTGCTCAGCGCGGACAGGTGCCCGCTCTCCACCTGCGACCAGACGATCATCGCGGCCGCCCGGCCGGTGTGCGCGGCCAGCGGGGCCGCACTGTCCCAGGCCGCCGCGGTCAGCCCGGCCCGGACCCCGGACTGCAGCAGGCGGTGCCAGGCCGGGTGGTACTCGACCTCGTCGACCCGGCGGCCGAACGGATCGTGGGTGCGCAGCGTCGGGGGCGACCGGTCCACCGCGTCGGCCCAGCCCAGCGAGCGCGGTGCCCCGGCCAGCCGGCCCAGGTCGCGCAGCCGGGCCAGGTGCGCCTTGCCCTCGTGCCGCTCGACCGCCTCGACCAGCACCTGGTCCTCGGAGAAGACATCGCGGTCGACCGGCGCGGGCACCAGATTCAGTGCGTCGTCGGATTCGGCCACGAACGTCACCGTACCCATCGCCACCGGCGGATACCGACAAGCTGGTAACAAGCCCGCGTCAACGGCGCGTCGTGTCGCTCAGTTGCCTCTCAGGTAACAGTGCCGCTGGTCACGGCTGTGAGCGTGAGTTTGCCCCTTGCGTTACGACCGGGGCGCTAAACGTCTGTACGGTGACCGGCGTGGTCACCGATGCGGGCGCGAGCGGGCCGATGGCCCAGGTGAGGCCCAGAGGGTCGACGACCTGGGGCCATCTTCGGCGGGCCGTGCGGCTGATCTGGTGGCTGACCGTCCGGACCACCCGGATCTGCCTGCGCTACCGGGTCACCGGCCTGGCCTCCGAGGTGGGCTTCTTCGCCCTGCTCTCGCTGCCGCCGCTGGTGCTCGGCCTGGTCGGCAGCATCGGCTTCGTCGGCGACCTGATGGGCCCGGTGGCGGTCGACGACCTGCGCCAGCGGCTGCGCGACCTGACCCTGACCTTCCTCACCGCGGACAGTGTCAGCTCGGTCATCCTGCCCACCTTCGACCAGGTGGTCAGCGGCGGCCGGGCGGACATCGTCTCGATCGGCTTCGTGCTCTCGCTGTGGTCCGGCTCCCGGGTGCTGAACGTCTACCTGGACACCGTCTCGATCATGTACGGGCTCGGCGGCCTGCGCGGCATCGTCCGGACCCGGGTGCTCTCGTTCTCCTTGTACTGCCTGTCCCTGATCCTCGGGATCGTGGTGATCCCGCTGGTCCTGATCGGGCCCGGCTGGCTGGCCAAGGTGCTGCGCGGAGCCGGGTTCGACCTGCTGGCCGAGTTCGGCGGCTCGGACTGGCTGTACTGGCCGGTTGTCAGCGCGGCCGCCCTGGCCGCGATCACCGGGCTCTACCACCTGGCCGTACCGATCCGGGCGCGCTGGTACCGCGACCTGGGCGGCGCCGCGCTGGCCCTGGCGATCTGGGTGGGCGCCAGCTTCCTGCTGCGCTGGGAACTGAACAAGTCGGTCGGCGGCCCCTCGATCTACGGCCCGCTGGCCACCCCCATCGTGGTCCTGATCTGGCTGTACTTCCTGGCCATCGCGGTGCTGATCGGCGCCGCCCTGAACGCGGCGATCGACGAGCGCTGGCCTACCCAGGAACGGGTGGCGGCGCGGGCCCTAGTGCGCGATCGCCACGCCGAGCAGCCGGCCGCGTCCGACCCCCAGGCTCCGGCGCCACTCGACGAGCCGGTTCCCCTTACCCCGCTGGATCCGCGCTTCGCTGATCCACTGGAAGAGGAAAAGCCGCTCTCGTAGGACCGCTCAACGCCCGCTCAGTAATTCGGACGACATCCCCGGCGCGGGTGCTTACCGTTGAGTCGTTCCCGGAAATCACCCCGGGAGCCCCGCCGGCCACACCGGAATCCCCGGTCGTGGCGCGGGAGTCGTAGCGGCGCGCTCGCTCTCGGGCGCCGGGGAGGAGGTCACGATGTCCACACCCACCTGGGAAGGACGTCCCGCGCAGTTCCGCGCGAGCACCCCTCCACCCGCTCCTCCCGCGCCCGCCTGATCGTTCCTTTGAATGAAGGACGCTCGCGGGCACCTCAATCCCGAGAGGCACCAACGTGACTTCCACACGTCCACAATCAGGTACTACTCGTAACGAACTGCGTCAGGGGGTGGTCGTCCGGGTCGACCGGGGCATCGCCGTGGTCGAGGCGGAGGGCGGGTTACTGAGGGCCGGCTGGGGAGGCGCCCTGCTCGGCCGGGTGTCCGAAGACCCGGCCGCGGCCCCGACCACCGGCGACCGGGTCCGGCTCCGGTTCTGGCCGGACCAGCGGATCACCGTCGAGGATGTCGACCCCCGCCGCAGCCTGCTGGCCCGGGCCGACGCCGACGGCAGCGCCCGCCACCAGGCGCTCGCCGCCAATCTGGATTTCGTCGCCGTGGTCGAGGGCCTGGTCCCGGAACCCGACCGCAACCGGATCGCCCGTCTCCTCGCCCTGGCCCGGGCCAGCGGCGCCGAGCCGGTGCTGATCCTGACCAAGGCCGACCTCGAGCCCGATTCCGGCTGGATGGTCGCGCAACTGCGTTCCCTGTACGACTGCCCGGTTCTCCCGGTGTCCTCGGCTTCGGGCGACGGACTCCCGGCCGTGCGCGCCCTCTTCGCCTCGGGCCGCACCGTCGCCCTGCTCGGCCCCTCCGGCGCCGGCAAGTCCAGCCTGGTCAACGCGCTCGCCGGGGAGAACGTGATGCTGGTCAACGCCTTGCGCAAGGACGGCAAGGGCCGCCACACCACGGTCACCCGCGAGCTGCACCCGGTCGCCGGCGGCTACGTGATCGACGGACCGGGCCTGCGCAGCGTGGGCATCAACAGCGCGGTCGGCCTGTCCGAGACCTTCGCCGACGTCACCGCCCTGGCCTCGGACTGCCGCTTCGCCGACTGCGGCCACGCCGTCGAGCCCGGCTGCGCGGTGATCGCGGCCATCGCGGACGGCGAGCTCTCCCTGGACCGGCTGGACTCGTACCGGCAGCTGGTGGCCGAGGGGTTCCGGCAGGAGCTCCGCGGGGACGCCCGGCTGCGGCAGGAGGAGGCGCGTCGGCGCAAGGTGATGCAGAAGGCTCTGCGGCGGCGGGACCAGAAGCCGCTGGACCGGGGGCGATGGTGACCGCTTCCCGCTGAGACAGGTCGCCGAAAGTCCAGGCCCGCGTCGTCCGCGTATGCCGGGATCGACATGGGCCTACCACCCGGTGGGGATGCCGGGAGAAAGGTCGGTTCCTGGGGCGAGGTATTCGACTTGAGGCTGCTGAAACTTAGCGTGGTGGAAGAGGTTGCGGAGCTTCCGGCGTCCTCGTGTGACAGGAGGACGACATGGTCGAAGGATGGAGTTTCAACCCGCCGCCGCATTGGCCGCGCCCTCCCCGTGGCTGGATGCCACCTGACGACTGGGAGCCGGATCCGGCCTGGGGGCCGGTACCGCCGGGCTGGCAGCTCTGGGTGCCTACGCCGAAATCGCGTTACCCCTGGCCGACGATTCTCTGCGTGAGCGGCGTCATCGCGTTGTCGGTGGCTTCGGTGATCTGGTTGCCACGAATGTCCGAAGCGGCGCTGGTCTCCGCGACTGACCTTCGCAGCGAGCAGCGGCGCTTAGGAGCGGATATCGGCGCCGCATCGCCGAATTCTGCTGATGCGTCTGATGGGGTCAAAGGTGCGGACGTCGGACCTGTCCCCGTTGGAACGCTGACCCCGAAGCCACAATCGTCGGCCAAAGCACCCGCTGCCGGTCCTGCGCCCAGCTTCGGCTCCTGCGGTGCGTTGACTGCCGTCTATCCGCACGGGGTAGGAATGCCCGACGCCGTGGACCGGATCGGTCGCCACCGAGGCGGCAAGCTTTCGGGGCTTTCGTCCCCTGATGTCGCCGACAATAAGGGCGATTCGTCCGTCGGAACTGCGAAAGTCACTGACTTTGGACGCAGTACGGCCCTTTACGGGGCCAATCGCCCTCTGGATGTGGACCAGGACGGTATCGCCTGCGAGCGCTGACGGCCGTTCCGTGGGTGAATCGCCATGGTTGCATCAGTCAGTGTCGAGATGGCTTGTCCGGTCGAGGATTTGCCGACACGCCGCGGGCGGGGGGATACGACCCCGTGGTTATCCACAGATTTCGATTCGGGGGGCGAGATTGTCGGCCGGGGCGCCTAGTATCGGGGGTGCGGGAATCTCCCGGTCCTGAAAAGCTCTGCGAGACAGGAGGTCATCGTGTGTTTTCCGGCATTCGGTCACCCCTGGGGCAGTGGTGACCCGGTGAGTGGGAAGGGCAGACGGAAGGCCTGTGCCGGGGAGGTCCGGGTCGATGCGGTTGAGCCGCATCTGACCATTTCGGGCCTCCGATGGCACGAATGTTGTTCCACCAGAGCGTGTCAGGAGTCACGTTTGGCTTCCGTCCGTCTCCGGCCGAACAGGGTAACGAGCGTGAAGAAGGAGTCCCCGATGACGCAGTCCGCCAGTACCAGCGAATGTGGTGATCCCGTCGAACCCGACGCCCTCGTCCGGGCGGGATGTGAGGCCGCCGATCGCGGCCACCTCCGGGAGGCCCTGCGGCTGTTCGAGGCCGCGGCGCTCGTCGGGGACGGAGCCGCCCAGCTCAATCTGGGCAACACGTACATGCAGCTCGGCCGTCGGGCCGACGCCGCCGAGGCCTTCCGGGCGGCGCTGGCCGCGGGTGAACCGGGCGCGGCGTACTGCCTCGGCCGCGCCCTGGAGGATCTGGGCGAGGTGGAGGCGGCGTTCGAGGCGTACCAGCGGGCCTGGGCCGACGGGGACGCCAAGGGGGCGATCGGCGCCAGCTGGATCCTCGGCGACCGCGGCCGTCGGATCGAGTCGTTCGACCTGCTCCGGGCCGCGGTCGAGGCCGGTAGCGACCTGGCCGCCGGGGTGCTCGGGGTGCGGCTCTGGGAGGAGGAGCGGGCTCGCGAGGCCGAAGGGCTCCTGGCCCGCGGGCTCACCCTGTATCCGCCGACCCGTCCGCCGCTGGCCGAGATGTACCTGGAGCAGGGCCGCGCCGCCGAGGCCCTGGCCGTGCTGCGCGAGGGCACGCAGGCCCTCGAGGTCGAGTGCTTCCTGCCGATGGGCAACCTGCTCTACGAGGTGGCGGACAATTCCGAGGCGGCCGAGGCGGCGTACCGCATGGGCCTGAGCCTGGGCGACGCGAACTGCCGGCTGAATCTGGCCCTGCTGTTGCGCGCCACCAACCGTGAAGCCGAAGGCATGGCCCTGCTGGTAGCCGCGGTCGAGGCGGGCGACGAGTTGGCCCGCAAGCACATGGACATGGAGTAAGAAGCGCAGGTGGGGGGAGTGACCGACCGCGCCGGGGGTCGAGGGCGAAGGCGGAACGAGGCCCCTCTGCGTACACTCCGCGAGTCCCGCGATCGGCATAAACCGTGCACCCCTCGTCCACCCGTCGGCCACCGAGGTCACTCTCCGGCGTGCCCTCTGCTCTGCGTACCGGCATGCTGGTAGCCCTGGCAGCCGGGCGAAGCATGCGCCCATCGGAAGGGGCGGTAAACCGGTGTCGGTGACCGAGCGGGCGGAGAAGGTGCACGACCGCATAGACCGGTTCCAGCAGAAGCATGTGGTCGTGGGGTTCCCCCTGGCCGTGATCTACAAGTTCTTCGACGACCAGGGCGGCTATCTGGCCGCGCTGATCACCTACTACGGGTTCCTCTCGGTGTTCCCGTTGCTGCTGTTGCTGGCGTCCGTGCTGGGCTTCATCCTTCAGGACAATCCGACGCTGCAGCAGCAGATCCTGGACTCGGCGCTGCGTCAGTTCCCGGTCATCGGCGATCAGCTCGGCGATCCGCAGGGGCTGCGGGGCAGCGCCACGGCGGTCGGCATCGGTCTGGCCGGTTCGCTGTACGGTGCGCTGGGCATCGCCAACGCGGTGCAGAACGCGCTGAACACGATGTGGGCGGTGCCCCGGAACCGGCGTCCCAATCCGATCGCCGCGCGCCTGCGCAGTCTCTTCCTGCTCGGGGTCGGCGGCCTGACCTTCGTGGTCACCGGCAGCCTGGGCGGCATCGGCACGAACATCAACGGGTTCGCCGAGAAGCTCAACTTCAACGAGGTGCTGCGACTGGTGGCCGGCCTGACCGGCATCTCCCTGATCGCCATCTTCTTCATGTTCCTGTTCCGCTGGGGCACCACCCGCAAGCTCAGCCGGTGGGACGTCCTGCCCGGCGCGATCGCCGCCGCCGTCGTGTGGCAGGGGCTGCAGCAGTTCGGCACGGTCTACGTGGGCAGCGTGGTCCGGCATGCCGACGCGACCAACGGGGTCTTCGCGATCGTCCTGGGGCTGATCGCCTGGATCTACCTGGCCGTGGTGTCCCTGCTGATCTGCGCCGAGGCCAACGTGGTGCGAGTGCGCAAGCTGTACCCGCGTACCCTGCTCACCCCGTTCACCGACGACGTGGACCTGACCGAGGCCGACCAGCGCGCCTATCGGAGTTACGCGCGGGCGCAGCGGACTAAGGACTTCGAATGGGTGGACGTCGGCTTCGAGCACGGGGGACAGAACGCCACTGCGCGGCGGCGCCGGCGGGTGGCGCGGGCCCAGGCGCGGGAGACGCTGAAGGTGCAGGAGGAGGGCGCGGAGTCCCCGGCGGTGCAGGCGATGCGGGAGGGGCCGGGGGCACAGGTGGAGGCCGAGAACCGGACGGCAGAGGAGCGGCGGCGCCCGGTGGGAGAGGGTCGTTCCTTGGCCAAGGAACAGGGGACGGGTGAAGCCGGAAAAGCGGGGAGAGGAACGACCGCGGATCCGGGGGAGGCACAGCCCCGGTCGGGCGCAGCAGCGGTCCCGGAAGCGCGTCCGGCGCAGCAGCCAGAAGTGACGCCGCAGGATTGACCGAGGGATAACCCTCCCCGTCCCCAAGGCGCCCCTTCAGCGTGCGTCCTGAAAAGCGTCCTCAATCAAGCCCGAAACCCTCGTTCCTAGAGTTCGGCGACGAACGGCACGAAAGAGCAGCGAAGTCCGCGCGCGCCGGCGCCCGATCCCGTGGATCATGTGAAGGCCGGGCGCACGGCACCCGGACGGCTCGCGACGGAGGAGGGCGTCGACACGTGGCCACGATGAGCTACATGGCCGAACGGTGTGGGGCGTGGCAGGCCGGAGACGACGCGGACGCCGGGGTCATCGAGTTCCGGGTGTTCTTCCCGGCGGGCGCCGACAACGGCATCGATGCTCTCGAAGTGGTGGGTACGTTCGCCGAATCTGGTGCGCCCCCGCTGGCTATGACCCGCGACGCGTCCGACCCTAGGGGAGAGTTCTGGACGGCGAGCACGCCGCAGCCAGTGCCTGCGGGGTTCTATGAATACGCTTACGACGTCCGCTTCAAGAACGGTACGCAGCGCCGGGTAGCTGACCCATGCGCTCGGTACAGCGGTTTGGGGGAGTTGCGTTCCGGCGTAGTTATCGGGGGTAGCAGCCCGGATCAGAACACAGTGCGGCCGCTCCCGCAGGGACGTCTGCCGCTACAGGATCTCATCGTCTACGAACTGATGGTGGACGATTTCACGGCCGGCTACCGGGATGCTCGAGCCCCGCTCGATGCGGTTACCGACAAGCTCGATCACCTGGTTGCTACTGGGGTAAACGCTGTTCTCTTCATGCCCTGGACAGCCTGGCGGAACCCCGACTTCGACTGGGGGTACGAGCCTTTCCAGTTCTTTGCGCTGGAGGCTCGCTACGCGGACTCGCCGGGTGCTCCGGCCGAGAAACTCTCCTGGCTGAAACAATTGGTGAGTGCCTGTCACGACCGGGGGCTGCACGTTGTCATGGACGGCGTGTTCAATCACGTCAGCCGCGAGTTTCCCTACCCCCAGCTCTATCAGGATCCGGCGGTGTGCCCTTTCACGGCAGCGAACTTCGGCGGTGCGTTCGCGTCCTTGCAGGATCTTGACTTCGCGAACGACTGTACCAATGACTTGATTCTGGACGTTTGTACCTACTGGGCGGGTCAATTCGGCTTGGACGGCATCCGGCTGGACAACACCGTCAACTATTACGTGCCCGGCGACCTGCGGGGCCTACCCCGGTTGCTGTCCTCGATGCGGGACTGGCTCGCTGAACGTGGCGAGAAGAACTTCTCCTTTACGATCGAGCACATTGACGCAAGCGCGGCAACGGTCGTGAACGCCACTGAGGCGCAAAGCTTCTGGGACAACTCGCTGTACGATCTGACCTTCGACTGGCTGTGGGGCGGCAGCTTCGACGACCGTCTGCTGCCGGCGCTGAACAACCGCCGTTTCCTGCAGGACAAGAGCAAAGCACCGACGCTGTACCTGAGCAACCACGACCACTCGCACGTCAGCCAGCGGGCCGGGGCGCGGGACGCGGTGGGCGCGCCGGGCAGCTGGTGGCGGGTGCAGCCGTACCTGATCGCGCTGTTCACCTCCACCGCTGTACCTCTCGTCCCGAACGGCCAGGAGTTCGGCGAGGAGCACTTCCTGCCCGAGAACGACCAGGACACCGGTCGCCGGGTGATCCCACGACCGCTGCGCTGGAAGCTGGCCGGCGACCGGATCGGAAGCACGCTCACCGCACTGCATGCCGCCCTCGCCCGCCTGCGCACCGAGCACCCTTCGCTCCGATCGGAATTCCTGTACCCGTACTTCTGGCCGGAAACCGATACGGGTTCTCCTCCGGCCGGGATCGGCGTCGACCAGGCGGCCCGCACCGTGGTCTACCATCGCTGGGCCACGCTTCCGCCCGGCGGCCGGGCGCTGGTCGAGAACATGGTCGTCGTGCTCAACTTCAGCGATCAGGAGCGCGCCGTGACCACCCCGTTCCCGCTCGACGGCACCTGGGTGGACGTGCTGGACGGCGTCCTGACGCCGGATGATGCCTGGTCGGTTGATGTCTCGGGCTTCACCGCGCAGATCCCGGTGTCCTCCAACTGGGGCCGCGTGCTCTGCCGGCTGCACGTTCCCGATCCCACCTGAGAGGGTTGGCATGCTGATCACGATGCACCGCAGCGGAGGATTCGCCGCCATACCTGCGCTCAGTCGAAAACTGTCGGTGGACACCGCTAGTCTTCCCAGAAGTGAGGCCGAGCAGATCGAGTCGGCGGTCCGGGCGGCCCGGATCCCCGAACTCGCCCAGCCTTCAGAAAGTGCCCAGCCGCCCGAATCAGCACAGTCGTCAGAAAGTGCACAGCCGTCCGGAGGTTCGCCGAAATCTGGGGACCGTTTCCTGTACCACCTCACTGTGAACGACGGAACCACCAGCCACACCGTGACCGTCACCGAGCCCTTCCCGGACCCGGCGCTCGGCACCCTGATCGATCTGCTGTCGTCCTACCAGTAGTTCTGTGTACCCGTAGTTCCGTGTACTCCGAGCAGGGGAGCGAACCGATGAGCCCGTCCGACCGCACCACCGCGAATCTCGGCCGTCACCACATCCTTCCGCCGTACATGCTCGAGCATCTCGCCGAGAACGGCCCGGAGGAACTGCGCGAGGCGGTGGTCACCGACCTCTCGATCGACCGCAGCCTGCGCGCGACCCGGGTCGCCCGGCCGGTAGCCGGCTTCGCCACCGCGGAGGACACGGAGGACACGTCCCCCAACCGCACCGTCTACGACGCGCACAACCTGCGCCAGTTGCCCGGTACCGAAGTGCTCCGCGAGGGCGGCGAACCCGTGTCCGACGTCGCCGTCACCGAGGCCTACGACGGCCTGGGCGCCACCTTCGCCTTCTGGTGGGAGGTGTTCGGCCGCAACTCGATCGACGGCAACGGCCTCCCGCTCGACGCCAGCGTCCACTACAGCCGCGCCTACGACAACGCGTTCTGGGACGGCGAGCAGATGGTGTTCGGCGACGGCGACGGCCAGCTGTTCAACCGGTTCACCGTCTCGGTCGACGTGATCGGGCACGAGCTCGCGCACGGCGTCACCGGCGCGGTGCGCGACCTGGAGTACCAGGGGCAGTCCGGCGCGCTCAACGAGTCGCTGTCCGACGTGTTCGGCAGCCTGGTCAAGCAGTACGCGGCCGACCCGAAGCAGACCACCGAACAGGCCGACTGGCTGATCGGTGAAGGCCTGCTGACCAGCAGCGTGCAGGGCGTGGCGCTGCGCTCGATGAAGGCCCCGGGAACCGCCTACGACGACCCGAACCTGGGCAAGGATCCACAGCCCGCGACGATGGCCGACTACGTCGAGACAACGGACGACAACGGCGGCGTCCACATCAACTCCGGCATCCCGAACCGCGCCTTCTACTTGGCCGCAGCCGGTTTCGGCGGTTACGCGTGGGAGAAGGCGGGCCAGATCTGGTTCGCGGCCCTGTCCAGCCCCGACCTGACCACCACGGCCACGTTCGCGGAATTCGCTGCGGCCACCGCGGAACAGGCCGAGGAGTTGTTCGGCGCCGAGGCCCGCACCGTGGTGGAGGGGGCTTGGGGCGAGGTCGGTGTGGAGGTGGGTGGCGCTGCACCTCAAGAGCCGGGTGAGGGCGAGGTGTCGGGTGGGGTCGGGCAGACGGACGGTGAGACAAAGGTCGTGGACGTGACACAGGCCGAGGCCGATGCCAGCGCGGAGGCTAACCAGATCTGAGCGGAGGCCCTCCAGATGAGGGCGGAGGCAGAGCGGGTCTGAGCGGAGGCCGGGTCGGTCTGGGGGGAGGGCAACCAGGTCTGGGTGAGGCTGACCAAGGTTGGGGAAGCTAACCAGGTCTGTGGGAGGCCGAGTCGATCTGAGCTGTGGGTGGGCGGGTCTGAGCGGAGACCAATCGGGTCTGGGTGGAGGCCGGGCCGACCTGGGGGAGGCCGTTCAGATCTGAGCGGAGATCAACCAGATCTGGGTGGAGGCCGAGCCGATCTGAGCAGCGGTCAAGGGGCAGCGTGCGGGCCGGGGAGGTCGGTCCCCGACCCTGTGCTCACATCGGCCTTACCCGGTGCATGCGGCAGCCTTGCCAAACGCATGCGGCAGGTCCGCTCAGCATCCAAAGCTGGCCCGCTCGTTGAGGCAGGTCCACCTGCTGCCCAAGGCAGGTCCACCTGCTGCCCAAGGCAGGTCCACCTGCTGCCCAAGGCAGGTCCACCTGCTGCCCAAGGCAGGTCCACCTACTGCCCAAGGCAGGTCCACCTATTGTCTAAAGCAGCTTCGCCCCGATCCCACAGCAGGTCCGGCCACGCCCGAGCGCAGCACTCAGGCGCAGCAACGGGTCAGGCGTAGTAGTTGTTTAGGCGCAGTACCTGATCACGCGTAGAACCAGACCACCGGTTCCTGTGCCGACCCCGCCCGCAGATCGACATGCTGAACCTTGCCGTCCTCGCGGTTCACCCCGATCCCCGAGAAGATCTCCAGCGCCTTCATCCGGCTCAGCGAAGCGGTGTGCGGAAGATCGATCGCATCACCCTTCAGATGCCGCGAGGACGCCGCCCCACCCACGGTCCGGTTGTGCCCGGTGCACCGGCACCACGCAACCGGGATCAGCCCGTCCGGGTAGAACGAAGCCCGCACCGCCTCGGCCGCGATCACCGACTTCCGCGTCGGCCAGATCCGCCGGCAGTCGGTGAAGTTGCCCCCGCACTTGCACTGGGTGTCGGTGAACGAGAAGTGCGGCGACATGGTGGTCAGCCCGTCCTTGTCCCGTTCGTAGGCCAGGTCGATCGCCCGGCTGGCCCGCGGTCCGAGGATGCTGTTCGCCACCGTCCCGTCCATCAGCGACATACCCAGCTTGTACCAGCCGGTCTTGAACGCCCGGATCGCCTGCTCCTGCTCCCCGGTGCTGCGGATCCGGAAACCTATCGCCCGCAGTCGCTTGGTCACCTCGGTCGCGGTCAGCGCCGCGGCGTTCGGCACTGGGACCGCCACCGCCAGGTTCCGCAGCGCCGTCGCCTCCCGCACGGTGGACAGGGGCAGGTAGTCCTCGTCCCCCGTCTTGTTCCGGCCCTTGTCCACCGGGCTGTCGTCCGGCAGGCCCATCTCCAGGCCCAGCGGGTCTCCGGAGACGTCGCTGCGGGGGGAGAACGGGTTGCGGTCGTTGGCGTCCGGGCTCTCCTTCGCGATGGTCTGGCCCGCCAGCTCGGACAGGGCGGCTGGGCTGGCCGGAACCTCGGTGTGGATCAGCTGGAGCGTTTCGCCGGTGGTCGCGGTCGTGTCGTCGGGGGTCACGGGCCCCATAATTCGAGACCGATGGTTGTACCCGCAACGGACGCAGCCCGATTGTTAGTTGTGAAGGGACTGTGAGGTTTCCGCATCACTCTGTGTCAGCAGGTAAAGGCCCAGTTCCTGACAATCGGTGTGAAACACCTCACTTGCGCCCGACGAAGCTCGAGGAGAAGACCCCGCGTGAACAACCTGAGCCGCCGCTCAGTCCTGGCGGCCATCACTGCCGGTGCCGCCGCAGTGCTGGGTGGCTGTGCTGAGGCGCCCTCGTCCGGTGGTGGCGCGGGGGCGTCCTTCACCCCTTCGCCCGACCTGGCCAAGCCCGGCGCCTCGATCCCCACCGTAACCGTCAAGGCCGCCTTCCCTCCCTGGGGGGACGAGTTGCTCGGCGTGGCCGGGGTTGACCCGGGCTACTACAAGGCAGTCGGCATCACCATTTCCCCGGCGCCGCACGGTGCCCAGCAGGACCTGCTGTCCGACCTCACGCCGCTGGTGAACGGTCAGGTGGAGCTCGGCGGTGGCTACATCCCGACGATGGCCAAGCAGATCGACACGGTCAAGAACGTGGTCGGCTTCGCGGTCAGTGACGTCTCCTACGTTTACCGGATCGTCGCGCCGACCGGTAAGTACCGCACCGTTGAGCAGGAGATGGCCGCGGGCAAGTCCTTCACCGAGGCCCTGACCACAGTGATGGCGCAGCTCAAGGGCAAGAAGCTGATCTGTGTGGAGGGCGGCAGCCCGCTCTTCCGCAACGCCGTCGCCCAGGCAGCCGGGCTGGACCTGGAGCAGGACGTCGACATCGAGTTGCTGGCCAATCCCGACCTGGTCCGGGCCGGGTTCGCGGCAAGGCGGATTTCCTCTCACCCTCTTCCGCCGGCTACGTGGTGCAGCTCCAGCAGAAGGGCTGGGAGCCGCTGGTCGACCTGCGCCAGGTGATCGACAACCTGCCCGAGGCGACCACTGCCCCTCTCCGCTTCACCTACTCCGGCCTGGTCACCACCACCGAGTATGCCGAGGCCAACTTCGAGACCCTCCTGCGGTTCACCAGCGTCCTCTATCGGTTGATCGACGACCTGCAGAGCGACGCGGAAGCCACCGCCGCACGGTTCGTCGACTACCTGAACGACTACACCGGCACCGAGATCACGGCCGCCGAACTGGCCGGCACGTTCGACGCGATCTACTCGCTCCGGAACTTCGACGAGGCCAAGGACTTCTACCTCGACAGCAGTGACCCGTTCTTCTACGACAGCGTCGCCCAGGCCAACCTCGCGGTGCTGGCTGAGCAGGGCGTGATCGGCAAAGGTCACACGCCGGATGAGCTGAGCATCGCCGGCAAGGTCTACACAACCCTGGTCCGCTACCGGAAGGAGGCCGACAAGGCCCTGGCCGCAGCGCCCGACGGAGACCTCAAAAAGCAGGCCCAGGAGCAATACAACGCCCGCAACTATCTCGACGCCTACCGACTCGCAGCCGCCGCGCAATGAAAGCGCTCTTCTGGGGAACCCTCGGCGTCCTCAGTTTCTGGGGTATCTGGGAGCTGGCCGCGCTCGGGGTAGCGAACGACGCGGTGCTGCCCGGACCTCGTGTCGTGCTTTGGAGCTTCGAACACAGCGTCGGGGGAGACCGGGGGCTGGAGTTCCTCGGGATCAAGCACACTTCGTACGCGGTCAATTTGGCCTGGACGGTCGGCACGGCTGCGGTGGCCTGGCTGATCGGGAGCGCACTCGGCGTGCTGGCCGGGTTGCAGGCGGCCCGGCGGCAGTGGCTGCGGGATGTCACCGAGCCCGTGCTGTTCGTCTTCGGCGCCGTGCCGGTGCTGGTCGTGGCGCCACTGCTGCTGGTGTGGTTCGGGGCCGGTCCGCTGAGCAAGCTGCTGCTGGTCACCTTCTATTGCTTCGTCGTGGTCGCTGTGGTGGCCCAGTCCGCCGCGCTGAATCTGCCTCCAATGACTGAGGAATACGCCGCGGCGCTCGGTCTGGACGAGGCCGCCCGGTTCCGCGCGGTCGTGCTTCCGGCCGCGTTCCCGGCGATCGTTGCGGTGCTGCGGCTGGCGCTGGCCACGGGCATCAGCCTTGAGGCCAGCGCCGAACTGCTCGGTTCCCGGGTCGGGGTCGGACGGCTGGTCGCGGTCCGGGCCCAGCAGGGCAACGTGGCTGCGGTACTGGCGCTTTCGATCACGTTGGGTTTGGTTGCGATCATGATGGACGCCGGGGTCCGGGCCGCGGTCCGCCCGGCTTTGAGGTGGCAAGGGTGAGTCACGCTTTCGAGATCCTTGATCTGACCGTTCAATTCGGAAAGGGGGCCGAGGCGGTCACCCCGTTGCGGAGTCTGGATCTTGATGTTCCGAAGGGCCAGTTCCTGTGCATCCTGGGGCCTTCCGGCCAGGGTAAGAGCACCCTGCTGCGGTGCATGGCCGGACTCCTGAGGCCGACCTCCGGCACGGTTGCCTCGTTCGGCGCCAAGGTGAGCGGACCGAGCGCAGATCGCGGAATGGTCTTCCAGCAGGACGCGATTCCGTCCTGGCTACGGGTGTGGGACAACGTGGCGCTGGGATCTCGGAGCCAAAAAGCTTCGGTGGATTACTTCATCGAGGCCGTCGGACTCAAGGGAAGAGAAAGATCCTGGCCAAAGGAGCTTTCGGGAGGTATGCGCAGGCGGGTGGCGATCGCCGCGGTGTTCGCCAACGACCCGGACATCCTGCTGATGGACGAGCCGTTCTCCTCCCTCGATCACCTGACCCGGGCCGGACTGCACGAAACTGTGCTGGATCTTTGGGAGAACAGCGGGAAGACGGTCGTTTTCGTGACGCATGACGTGGACGAGGCGATCACCCTGGCCGACCGGATCGTCGTGGTGGCCGGCGGGGGAGTGCGGGCCGACGTCGAGGTTCCTTTCGAGCGGCCTCGGGGCGACGACCTACGAATGGACGCTGGTGCGCACGCTCTGCGGTCGGCTCTCCTCAAGCAGTTGGTCGGTCCATGATCACGGGGGTAAAAGTCCATGATCACGGGGAGGGGGGTGGTGGGTTTGGGGGAGGCTTGCGGAGCCGGGCCCGAGGGCGGTCGCTGGTCGTGGGCGCCGCGGCCGGGCTGGTGGTCTGGCAGATCCTGGCGCTGATCGTGGGGAAGACGACCGCGCAGGGGCAGAACGTGGTCCCTCCCCTTCAGACGGTCCTGACCAGCGGCGTCACCGGGCTCAGCCATTTCTACAAAGGCGGCCTGGGCGCACGCACAACCCTTCAGGGCGCGCCTGATTCGCTAGGCCTGGCCCTGCTCGCCATGGTCCAGAACAGCGCGGTGTCGGCCTTCCGGGTCTGGGTCGGTTACCTGCTGGCCGTCGCGCTTGGTCTGCCCGCCGGCCTGCTCATCGCCGCAGCCAGACCGATCCGCCAAGCGGTGGGCGCGATCGCCGGGCTGCTGCGCATGCTGCCGCTCCTGGCTATGTCGCCCCTGTTCACCCTCTGGTTCGGCGCAACCGACCGAGCCGCCATCTCCTTCGTAGCGTTCGGCGCGTTCTGGGTCGTCCTTCTCGCCACCGCAAACGCCGTGGGCAACCTCAAGCCCGAAGTCATTGACTACCCCCGCACTCTCGGCCTGGGCCCGTTCCGTTCGGCCACCCAGATCGTCCTCCCGGCCATCCTTCCCGAACTCCGAGGCGCGCTGATGCTGGCCGCCGGCACGGCCTGGGCCTGCGGGCTGGCCGCGGAGCTGTACGGAATCCAGTCCGGCCTGGGCTGGGCCCTGGGCCAGACGCTGGCCTACTCCCTGGTGGACCAGATGCTCGTTGTGTCGGGGGTCTTCGTCCTGCTCGCCCTGGCCTCACTGCGCCTGGTCAACTACGGATCCGGCCGCCTGACCCGGTGGAGTGAGTAGGACAGTCCTCCCCGGCCGGGACCTTCGTCACTAGAGGCCAGCGGACGTCCCCCGCCAGGGTGGCACCATGAACGCCCTCGACCTGGCCAGATGGCAGTTCGGTGTGACCACCGTCTACCACTTCGTCTTCGTGCCGCTCACCATCGGCCTGGCCCCGATGGTCGCGATCATGCAGACCCTCTGGGTGCGCACCGGCGACCTGCGCTGGCTGCGGATGACCAGATTCTTCGGCAAGCTCTTCCTGATCAACTTCGCCATCGGCGTGGTCACCGGCATCGTTCAGGAGTTCCAGTTCGGGATGAACTGGAGCGAGTACTCGCGGTTCGTCGGCGACGTCTTCGGGGCCCCGCTGGCGATGGAGGGTCTGGCCGCCTTCTTCCTCGAGTCCACCTTCCTCGGCCTGTGGATCTTCGGCTGGGAGCGGCTGCCGCAGAAGATCCACCTGGCCACGATCTGGCTGGTGGCGATCGGGGTGAACATCTCGGCCTTCTTCATCCTCACGGCCAACTCGTTCATGCAGCACCCGGTCGGCGTCGAGTACAACGCCGAGCGCGGCCGGGCCGAGCTGACCAGCATCGGTGCTCTGCTGACGAACAGCACTGTGCTCTGGGCCTTCCCGCACCAGATCACCGCCGCGTTCATGACCGCCGCGACCTTCGTCGCCGGGATCGCCGGCTGGTGGATGGTCCGGGCCCGGCACCAGGCCACCCAGAACGGGACGACCTCCGCCACCTACCGCCCGGTCTTCCGGCTGGCCTGCGTCATCCTGCTGATCGCCGGGGTCGGCGTCGCCTTCACCGGGGACGGCCAGGCCAAGCTCATGTACAAGCAGCAGCCGATGAAGATGGCCGCCGCCGAAGGGCTTTGCAACACCGAGCAAAAGGCTGGCTTCAGCCTGTTCGCGATCGGCAATCCGGGCCCGGGACACTGCGACGTCACCACCGTCACCATCCCCGGCGTCTACTCCTTCCTGGCCACCGGCGATTTCGGGGCTACCGTCTCGGGCGTCAACCAGCTCCAGGAGCAGTACTCGGAGAAGTACGGCGACGGCACGGACTACGTGCCGGTGCTGGCCGTCACCTATTGGAACTTTCGGCTGATGATCGGTTTCGGGATGATCGCCGCGGCGATGGCCGTGCTCGGCCTCTGGGTGACCCGCAAGGGACGCGAGCCGGGCCGCTGGTTCGGCCGGGTCGCCCTGCTCTGCGTCCCGGCCCCGTTCCTGGCCAACCTGACTGGCTGGATCTTCACCGAAATGGGCCGTCAGCCCTGGATCGTCGCACCCAACCCGACCGGCAACCCAGTGATCCGGATGCTGACGAAGGACGGCGTCTCCACGGTCGGGCCGTGGACCGTCGCCACATCACTGATCGTCTTCACGCTGCTCTACGGCACTCTGGCGATCGCCTGGTTCGGCCTGATCCGCCGGTACGCCGCGGCCGGGGCGGCCGAGGTCGAGGCCACCTCAAACGGCTCAGGCGACGATGCCGACCGCCCACTGAGCTTCGCCTACTAAGCCTGCCGAGCTCCCGAAACCCGCGAAAACTGGAGTCCCGAAGTGGAACTCGTCACCTTCTGGTTCATTCTGATCACCGTGTTGTGGGTCGGTTACCTCACCCTTGAGGGGTTCGACTTCGGTGTGGGCCTGCTGCTGCCGGTGCTCGGCCGTAACGACACTGAGCGCCGTGTGCTGATCAACACCATCGCCCCGGTCTGGGACGGCAACGAGGTCTGGCTGATCGTGGCCGGCGCCTCGATCTTCGCGGCCTTCCCGGAGTGGTACGCCACTCTGTTCTCCGGCTTCTACCTGCCGCTGCTGCTCATCCTGGTGGCGCTGATCATGCGCGGCGTGGCCTTCGAGTACCGCGGCACGATCGAGTCGGCCCAGTGGCGCCGGATCTGGGACACGGCGATCGTGATCGGCTCGACCATCCCCGCACTCCTGTGGGGCGTCGCCTTCGCCAACATCGTCCGCGGGGTTCCGATCGACGCCGACAAACACTTCACCGGAACGCTCTTCACCCTGCTGAACCCGTACGGACTGCTCGGCGGTGTGACCACGCTGCTGCTGTTCGCCTTCCACGGCGCACTGTTCCTCGGGCTGCGCACCGAAGGTGAGATCAGGGTCAGGTCGATTCGCCTGGCCTCCCGCTTTGCCCTGGTGGCCGTCCCGGTGGCGGCGGTCTTCGCGGTCTGGACCCAGCTGTCCTATGGCAAGGGCTGGACCTGGGCGGTTGTGGTTGTCGCAGCAGCGGCTCTGCTGGTCGCGGCCTACGCGGCAAGGCAGCAGAACGAGGGGCTCGGCTTCGGGGCCACCACCCTGGCTACCATCGCGGCAGTCGTCCTTTTGTTCGGCTCGGTCTACCCCGACGTGATGCCCTCGACCACGAGCGCGGCGTTCTCGCTGAACATTCACAACGCTTCGTCGCACCACTACACATTGGTGGTGATGACTTGGGTGGCGGGCGTGATGACTCCGGTCGTCATCCTTTACCAAAGCTGGACGTACTGGGTGTTCCGGGCTCGGATCGGCGTCGCCAGGATCCCGCCGGGCCACGGACTGCCCTGGTCAACCAAGGCGGCTCACTCGGAAGCCGGCGTCTGATGCGCCCGCTCGATCCCCGGCTGCTGCGCCAGGCCCGCGCCGCCCGCCGGTACGTCGTCCTCACCGCCGGCCTCGGGATCGCGACCACCGCCCTCCTGGTGGTTCAGTCGCTGCTCCTGGCCCGGATCATTGCCGGAGTGGCGATGGACGGGGACAATCTCGCCGACGTCCGGACTGCGACGATCTGGCTGGGGATCGTGCTGGTGATCCGCGCGATCCTGGCCGGGGCGCAGGAGCGCTTCGGCCACCGCGCGGCCACCGACGTGGTCCGGCAGCTGCGCGAACGGCTGATCGAGCACGCGCGCCGAGAAGTGGGCACCGGCCGGGAATCCGGCGCCTCCCTGGCCCTTCTCGCCACCCGGGGTCTGGACGCCCTTGACGGCTACCTGACCCGCTACCTCCCGCAATTGCTCCTCGCGGCCACCCTCACCCCGGCCGTCCTCCTGGTGATCTGGTGGGAGGACTGGATCGCCGGTCTCACCGTGCTCCTCACCCTGCCCCTGATCCCGCTGTTCATGGCCCTGATCGGGATGGCCAGTCAGGACGCGGCCGATCGGAACCTGGCGTCGCTGCAGCGCCTGGGCACCCAGGTGCTGGACCTGATCGCCGGCCTGCCCACCCTACGCGCGCTGGGCACGGCGAGCGCCCAGGCCGAGCGGGTGAAGGCCGCCGGGGACGCTCATCGCCGAGCCACAATGAAAACCCTTCGCACAGCATTTCTCTCCGCTCTGGCGCTGGAGGTCCTGGTCACGCTCTCGGTTGCCCTGGTCGCGGTCGGCGTTGGCCTGCGCCTGGTATCGGGCTCGTTGGACCTGCGCACCGGCCTGGCCGTGCTGCTGCTCGCACCCGAGGTCTACGCTCCGCTTCGAGCTGTCGGTACCCACTTCCACGCCAGCCAGGACGGACTAGCCGCCGCCCAGCAAGCTTTCGACGTGCTAGAGCGACCGCTACCCAAACCCGGAACCCTTCGGGCCCCAGACTTATCCAACACGGTAATCTCTTTCGACACCGTCAGCGTTCAACATGACGGGGTCCCCACTGCTACCCCGGACGGACTCACCGCGACGATCCGCCCCGGGGAGATCGTCGCCCTGACCGGCCCCAGCGGATGCGGCAAGACCTCCGCTGTCGCCGTCCTGCTCGGGCTGAAGCCACCTACGACCGGTGAGGTGGTACTCGCTCCCAGTGGTCGGCCGGGGGAGAAGTCCCGCACCCTCGCCGAGATCGATCCGGAGAGCTGGTGGCGCCAGATCGCCTGGTGCCCCCAGCATCCTGTGCTCGTCCCCGGCACGCTGACCGATAACGTCATCCTGTTGTGCCCTTCGGCCACTCCCGAGGCAATCCGGAGTGCCGCTTCAATGACCGGTTTTGAGGACGTCGTGAGCTCGGTTCCCGGAGGATGGTCGGCCCGGGTGGGGCAAGGGGGAACCGGGCTGTCGGCCGGGCAGCGCCAGCGTCTCGCCCTGACCCGCCTGTTGCTCAGCGACGCGCCCTTGGTCGTGTTGGACGAGCCGACCGCCCACCTGGACGCGGGTTCCGAGCAGACCGTGCTGAACCTGCTCGCCGAACTCCGCCGCCGGGGCCGCACGGTGGTGCTGGTGGCGCACCGGGCTTCGCTGATCGCGGCGGCGGACCGCACGATCGACTTGTCCGGCCCGGTTCGCCCTGGTCTGGAAACCATTGCTCAGATGGGAGTCCCGGCGTGAAACGGAACTGGCCGCTGCTGACCGTGCTGCGAGTCATGCGGCCCGACCCCTGGCGGCTCCTGCTGGCCGCTCTCACCGGAGCCGCCGCCGTCGCGTCGTCCATTGCTCTGCTCGGGGTTTCGGGCTGGCTGATCACCCGCGCCGCCCAGCAACCGCCGATCCTTTTCCTCATGGTCGCCATTGTCGGCGTGCGGGCATTCGGGATCGGCCGTGGCGTGCTGCGCTACACCGAGCGGCTGATCTCGCACGACGTCGCCCTCCGGGGCGTGGTCCGGCTCCGATCAACCCTTTTCACCGGCCTGGCCACTGCCGACGAATCCGTGGCGTCCGGCTTCAAACGCGGCGACCTGCTGGCCCGGCTGGGCGCGGACGCGGATGAGCTCGGCGACGTGATCGTCCGTGGGATATTGCCTTTCGCTACCGCCGCAATTGCCGGAGTGGCCTCGATCGTGGCCCTCTGGCTGATCCTTCCGTGGGCCGGGGTCGTGCTGGGGGTGAGCGTGGCGGTCGGCCTGATCGGGGTTCCCTATCTGGCGGGGGTGGGCGGACGGCGGGATGTGGCCGACACTGCGCAGGCCCGCGCCACAATGTCCGAGGAAGTGCTCGCGCTGTTCGACAGCCTGCCCGAGCTGACCGTGGCCGGTCGCGCCGGAGAGCGGGTCGCCGGGATCGGGCGCAGCGATGATGAGTTGTCCCGCGGTCTGGACCGGGCGGCCAGGCCCGCTGCCTGGGCCGCGGGGCTCGGCTCGGCGGTGACGTCGGGCGCCGTGCTGAGCTGCCTGGTGGTCGGCATTCGGGCCGTGGCTTCGGGACAAATTCGCGAGGTTGCGCTGGCCGTGCTGGTTTTCGTACCCCTGGCCTTCGCCGAAGTGGTCGCTGGTCTACCCGCCGCCGCGGTCAGCCTGGTCCGGGCCGGAGAGGCCGCCCGCCGGGTGGCGCCGCTGCTGGAGAAGCCAAAGCTGGCTGACGAGTTCGAGGTTGCGGCCCGGCCGGTGCCGATCCAGGTGCACCTGGGGCGGCGAGGACTCCGGGTGGTGCACGACCTGCCCGGTGTGCATCTGCGGGCCGAGAACGTGGCCGCCGGCTGGCCGGGAAGGGAACCGGCCGTGCGCGGAGTGGATCTGGACCTGTTGCCGGGGCGTCGGATTGCCGTGGTCGGTCCTAGCGGGCAAGGCAAAAGCACCCTGCTGCGGACTCTGGGCGGCCTGCTACCCCCGGCCGACGGCCGGATGCTCATGGACGGAACGGACGTCGGGGACGGGATTGACCTGACCCACGTACATACTCGCAGCCTGCGTCATCAAGTTCATCTAACCGCCGACGACGCACATGTTTTCGGAACCACCGTGCGCGAAAACCTGCGAGTGGCTTCAAAGGACGCGACGGACGCCGACCTGATCGCGGCGCTGGAGCGCGCCGGTCTGGGCGACTGGATCGATGGCCTGAGCGACGGTTCCCAGCACGGTCTGGACGTCGTCGTGGGCGATCCGGCCGGACCCGGTCAAGGCGCGGGCACCCACTTGCTCTCCGGCGGCATTCGCCGCCGCTTGCTCCTGGCCCGTGCGTTCATCTCCGGAGCTGGCGTGCTGCTGGTGGACGAGCCCGCCGAGCACCTGGACCCGTCCACGGCCGACGATCTGGTGCGTGAGGTGCTGGTTGCTCTGGAACCGGGCCGGACCGCCGTTGTCGTCACTCATCGCCTTACCCCGCTGGCTCTGGCCGACGAGGTGCTGGTGATCGACAACGGCGTGGTCGCGGCCCGGGGTACGCACGACGAACTGATCGCCACCTACCCGCCCTACCGCAGCGCCTGGGCAGCTGAACGGAGCGAGCAAATGACGTGACGGCTCAGCCGCGCGGCGATGGTGCGTCGTCGGCAGGCTCGCGGTCCTCCACGTCCTCCGGGTTGATCACCCGCTCGTCGGCGAGGTGCTGCGCCGTCGCCTTGGCCTCGTCAATGTGCTCCTGGATCTGCTCCAGCCGCGCATGCTGCTCGTCGGGCTCGCTCATGCCGACCTCCTAGGGCTTCCGGTGGTGTTGCTCTCCAGCCTGCCGTGCTCCGGCCGGTCGCACGAGTTGGAAGGTGTCTGGGGTGTTCGAGGTGCCTGGGGGTGCTCGCGGGGTCTCGGTTTGGCAGCCGGTCCCGGTACCTCGATAGAGTCCGGTTTGCGGGCTTTCGGTATGAACGTTCACCGAGGATGACGGAGGAACGGCGCAATGGACGAGCTCCCCGACTGGGCGCCCAAGAACATCGACCTGACCACGCCCTCCGCGGCCCGCGTCTACGACTACTTCCTGGGCGGCGCGCACAACTTCGCGCCGGATCGGGAAATGGCCCGCCGCATCCTCAAGCTCCACCCCACCGCCGAGGCCAACGCCCAGGCCAACCGCGCCTTCCTGCACCGCGCGGTGCGCTACCTGGTCGGGCAGGGCGTGCGTCAGTTCGTCGACCTGGGTTCGGGCATCCCGACGGTCGGCAACGTGCACGAGGTGGCCCAGCGCGAGGCCCCGGACGCGAAGGTGGTCTACGTCGACGTCGACCCGATCGCCGTGGCCCACAGCGAGCTGATCCTGCACGGCATACCGAACGCCACCGTGATCAACGCCGACCTGCGCCGCCCCCGGGAAATCCTTGCCCACCCCGGCCTGACCGCGCTGATCGACTTCGCCGAACCGGTCGCCTTCCTCATGGTCGCCGTGCTCCACTTCGTTCCCGAGTCCGATCACCCCGAAGAAGCGATCGCCACCCTGCACAGCATCGCCGCCCCCGGCAGCCACCTGGTCATTTCCCACGGCTACGACGCGCGTTTGGACGCCGGCCCGCCCCCAGAGGGCGGGCTCAGCGACCGTCTGGCCGGGTCGGGCCAGGAAGTGCTCGGTGTCTATCGCGCGGCCGACCCGATCACCATCCGCACCCGCCCCCGCCTGCTCGAGCTGTTCAACGGCTGGACGCTGGTCGAACCCGGTCTGGTCTGGGTACCGGAGTGGCACCCGGACTGGCCGGACGAGGTGGGCATCGACCCGTCGTCGAGTTACGTGGTGGCCGGGATGGGGCGGAAAGACTGAGGTCGCTGGGGTTTTTGCGCTAGGACGTAGGCGGCCACGTTGGGGAGCCGAATCAACCCGTCCGTCTCGAACTGCGCCGACAGCGAGCGCATCTCGGATTCGATGCGATTCTGCGTGGCCTGGTCCTGCCGAAGGTAGGCCGTTCCGATCGTCGCGATTCCCCCGGTCACCGCTGCCCACAGATCCTCCCAGCGGACATCCCAAGTCCACCGGATCTCGCGCGAGACCAACGGTTGCAGCCCCGCCTCCTGCACGATGCCAGCCAGTCCGGCTACGGAGCGCTCGAAATCCTTCTCCTCCGGCAGGCGGTGGCCCGGAGCCAGGACCGCACCGGCGTTCTCCAGCGAGCCGGAGAAGAGCTCGATCTGGGCCGTCCGCTGATTCGTCCAGATGGTCAGCCCCACTTCTCCGCCCGGACGAAGCACGCGCGCCATCTCCCGAACGCCGAGCCGCGGATCCGGCACATGATTGATGACGAAATTGGCCACCGCTGCGTCGAAATGCTGATCTGGGAAGGGCAGATCAAGCACGGATCCCGACCTGACCTCGACTGGCAGCCCGCGGACAGCTGCTCGGGTGGCGGCGATCATCTCCGCCGAAGAATCCACCGCAGTGACCGCCCAGCCCCGGCCCGCTGCCGCGCGAGAGAAGCCGCCCACTCCGCATCCGGCATCAAGCAGCTTGCCACCGGAACCAGGGCCAAGATCGTCTAGCAGGGTCTCAGTCGGGCCGGCGCACAAGGTGGCGAAGGAGCGCGCATAGGCGGCAGCCACGCCCGCTCGGCCGAAGCCGGTCTGCTGTGGCTGCGACTGCGAGTGGTTTTGCAGCTGAGTCTGGGTCTGCTCTCGATCGCGATCAGAACTGCGGTTCTCCATACCCAGGAATTCTTCCGGTTGCTTGACCCCACGGAGCATGAGGCGGCCTTGGCACCGGACGCAGGTGCTTGGCCGCGGCCCGCGCAGACTTCTTCGCGGCCGATCGGCGAAGCCGATCCTGGCGGTTCGCGTACCACGCGAGATCGGAAGCCCAGCGGCGGGCGCGGCGCCTACTACGCTCGGCCGAGGACATAAGGTCTTCTCGGCCAAGCTTCTCGGCCTCAAGCGGCGGCAAGGGGAGCAGCGTTGGCAGAGGAGTCCTCGAGCTCCATCCCGGTGTTCCGGGTAAACAAGGCGCTGGGCTGCGATGTTCGGTGCCGTCGGGGGCCGTCCAGATGATGGCGCTCAGCGGGTACGGCTCATCGAGGGGCGCCGGACGAGCTTCCCAGTCGCCAAAGGTCTTGATCCGATGATGCCCTCGGCAAGCTGGTCGCAGGTTGCAGAGACACGAGACGCCACCCTTGGCAAAGGGCGTGAGATGGTCGAAGTCGCACCTGCTCGCGCGTTGGGTACAACCCGGGAAACTGCAGGTCGGAAAGCAAGTGGCGAGCAGATCGGTCAGCACGCGCCCGAGTCGGTACCGGTGGGCCTGAGGCTGGGCGTGGTCCTGACCCATGGGGCAGGAGCCTTGGTTCGGGACTGAGTCGTCGGGTGGACGGCAGTCGCCGGCGCTGTTCGCCTGTCCAGAGGCAGAGGCAGAGGCAGAGGCAGAGGCAGAGGCAGAGGCAGAGGCAGAGGCAGAGGCAGAGGCAGAGGGAAGAGTGCCGCCCGAAGGAGCCGGTCCAGGTGTGGTGGCCCAGCGAGCAGCGGACCCAGCCGCGGGTGGAGCCTGCTTCTTGGCGGGGTTCGTGGCGGGGTTCGTGGCGGGGTTCGTGGCGGGGTTCGTGGCGGGGTTCGTGGCGGGGCTGAGAGTCTGGGGCCGGGTTGACCCGCGTCCTGTACTTCTAGCCGGGGGCGAAGCTCGATCCGGAGCCTGTGGCGGGGGATCGTCCGATGGCTGCGATTGAAGATGATTGTGCGGCATGGCTCCGGGAAGCATGATGACGGTGACCTTCTCAGGCGCCACGCCCAGCCTGCGCGCGACGGAAGCGGCGATCGCGCCGTGGCCGTCCAGGAATGCCGGCGTGTTGTCGAGGCCGAGCAGGGTGGCGTAGGTGGTGGTGACAACCAGGCTCGTTCCCCGACCGTGAGCTCGAGGGAGATCGGGGACCTGCCACCAAGCGGGGACCATTCCCTCGGGGACCGGCGCGAAGCCGTAGCGGGTAAAACTTTCTTGCTGCCTGGCGGTCTGCGCGTCCAGCTCATCGTCCAGAACCCGCCGGAGAGACTCGGAGATCGTGCGAGACGCGATGGTGGCGTCGTTGCTCGAAGAGGTTCCATCAGAGGTGGGCCGGTCACGGTCGTCCTGGTCGGAGTGGGGCTGACCCGGGGCGGGATGGCCAAGGTCGGGTTGGCCGGGGTCGGGATGGTCAGAGTGGAGCCGGTCGCAACCGGGCTGGTCGGAGTGGGGCTGACCCGGATCGGGATAACCGGGGTTGTGATGGCCGGAGTGGGGATGGCCGGGGTCGGGATGGTCAGAGCGGAGCCGGTCGGAACCGAGCTGGTCGGAACCGAGCTGGTCGGAACCGAGCTGGTCGGAGTGCAGCCGGTCGGAACCGGGCCGATCGGCGTGGGGTCGAGCGGGGTTGGGCTGGTCGGGGTTGGGGTGGTCGGAACCGGGCCGATCGGCGTGGGGTCGAGCGGGGTTGGGCTGGTCGGGGTTGGGGTGGTCGGAACCAGGCCGATCGGCGGCGGGCCGAGCGGGGTTGGGATAGTCGGGGTCGGGCCGATCGGGGGTGGGCTGGTCGGAGCCGGGCTGGTAGGGGATGGGTTGGTCGGGGTCAGCCGTGTGGGAGTGAGGGCGGTCGGAACCGGTCTGGTTGGGGCGGGTCTGGTTGGGGCGCGGCTGGTGGGGGTTATGCCGGTCGGGGTCAGGTTGGTCTGGGTGGGGCTGGTCGTGTTGCGGCGGTGCTCCGTGCTGGCCGTTGCTCTGCTCGTTCCCTCCGCCGCTGTCGCTTTGAGGGAAGCCTTCCTGTCCGAAGCTGGGGGCGTGCTTGGTGCCCTCGTGCGCCCTGTCCTCGTGCTCTTCGTTGCGTGGGTCAGGGATTAAAGGGATGCACATTCCCTCGGCGAAAGCCTGGGCCAGGGCGCTCAGGATGTCGGCTCGTCGTTGCTGGTGGGTGCGCTCGTCGGGGGTGCCGAGAGCAGCCCGGCGGTCGCGCTCGGCGTCGGCGGCCGCGTCCAGGAATCCGTCCAGCCACTGGCCGGCCTCGGCCGGAATCAGGGCGGTGACCAGGCTCATTCCGTCGGGCTGGGCCTCGACGGACACGTGGCGGCCACGCCGGGCCTGGGCATGGGCGGCTTCGCCTCCGTCGGGATGGAGTTCCAGCAGCAGTCGCTCGACGAGTCGCTTCAGTTCGCCCAGGGAAAGGCTTGGCGCCTGGGCCGCGATCATCGCTTCCAGCAGCGCCCAGGCTGGGTGGTGGGGGCCGAAGTCGGGACTGTCCTCGGCGGCGGTGTGCAGCTTCCGGGTGATCAGGGCGGCCCGGGCCTTGTCGAGACGGCCCTGCTCGAAAAGATTCATGATGCGGGGTAGGTCACGGACCAGGCCGACGGCCAGATTGACCTCGACGGTGGCGGTGAACGGATGAAGATTCAGTTCTGGGGCCAGCCGGGCGGCCAGCAGTTGCTCAGAAAGAATGCATGAGGCTGGATCGTCCGGTCCGTCGCTGCCGGCAGCGGGGGTGCCGGTCTCGTCGTCGGCGCTTGAGGGGGCTGGGGAGCCCGAGGGTTCGGGGGCGCGATGGCGGTTTGGGCCGCCGCGGCCTCCACCGTTCCGCCGCCCGCGCCGAGCAGGAGAGATACCTTGCACCGCCTCGGCCAGAGTGCGCATCTCGGCGGCCTGCAGTTGCCGGACCAGCAGTTCCGTGAACAGCACACGCTCCACCAAGCGGTATCCCGACGTCGGAACGGCACCGGGAAGCGGAACGGCACCGGGAAGCGGAACGGCACCGGGAAGCGGAACGGCGCCGGGAAGCGGAACGGCACCGGGAAGCGGAACGGCACCGGGAAGCGGAACGGCGCCAGGAAGCGGAACGGCGCCAGGAAGCGGAACGGCGCCAGGAAGTGGAGCGGCACCGGGAACCGGAACGGCACCGGGAACGGCAACGGCACCCGGAACGGCAACGGCACCAGGAGCGGCTCCGTCCGCTTCACCGTGAGATTCACGCGCGGGACTGCCGGCACGGTCAGCCGTACCGCGAGCGGCCCCGCTAATCACCTGGCCGAATACGAGGCCATCGGCAGTGCCGTCAGCGCTGCCATCGATCGTGCCACCAGCTACACCACCAACCGAAGCGCTGGTCGCCCGGCTGATCGGGGTGGCGGTGCCGAGGAGCTTCAGATTGTCCAGCAGCCCCTCGGCCAGCTCCACTAGTCCGGCGGGAATGTAGGCCGTAAGACCACCATCGGCCAGCATCGCCATCCCGAACACCCCCGTCCACCAGCACGTTCCGCGGCCCCCACCGCGACAAGAACCAGACTATCCGGGCCCACCGACAGTCTTGGCCGAAGGCCAGGTGGACCCAGGTGGACCGAGGTGGACCGGGGTTGCCCGGGAAGCCGGGTTAGCGGGGGCCGCCGGCACGCGCAGCTGGATAAGACGGCAGCTGGGTGAGACGGCAGGTGGGTGGACGGCCGGTTTGGGGATAACACTGGCCGGTGAAGTCCCGTGGACCGTGCCGTGGGACCCGGGCTCAGTCCTTGCAGTCGTGCAGAATCTGATAAGCCTCGGCGAACGTCTTCACCGCAGCCGCATTCGACCCGCCCAGTGAGCTCGGGGTCGAGGCCTGCCGGTTCATTGCCTCGAGCAGTTCCTGCATGACCTCTTCGCGGGTGATCGCCATGAACCGCTCCCTGAACTCGAAAACCGGGCCGACCTACAGAGTAGGCGCAGTTCAGAGCGCCCGCACGATCTCTTCCACGCGTTGCTTGGCGTCGCCGAACAGCATCTGGGTGTTCGCCCGGAAGAACAGCGGGTTCTGCACGCCTGCGTAGCCGGCCGCCATCGAGCGCTTGAACACGATCACGTCCTGTGCCTCCCACACCCGCAGGACCGGCATGCCGGCGATCGGGCTGGACTCCTCCTCCAGGGCGGCCGGGTTCACCGTGTCGTTCGCGCCGATCACCAGAACCACCGAAGTGGTAGCGAAATCGTCGTTGATCTCGTCCATTTCGAGCACGATGTCGTACGGCACCCGGGCGTCGGCCAGGAGTACGTTCATGTGACCGGGGAGACGCCCCGCAACTGGGTGAATCCCGAAGCGGACCTCGACGTTTCGCTCGCGCAGGCGCTTGGTCAGGTCCGCCACCGGGTACTGGGCCTGGGCGACCGCCATGCCGTAGCCCGGCACAATGACTACCGACGAGGCTTCTTTCAGTAGCTGGACCGCGTCCTCGACCAGGATCTCCCGGTGCTCGCCGTAGTCCTGGCCCGCGGCCACCGGCTGGACCGCGCCGAACCCGCCGGCGATCACCGAGATGAACGAGCGGTTCATCGCCTGGCACATGATGTACGAGAGGTAGGCACCGGAGGATCCGACCAGGGCGCCGGTCACGATCAGCAGGTTGTTGTTGAGCAGGAATCCCGACGCCGCGGCGGCCCAGCCGGAATACGAGTTCAGCATCGACACCACGACCGGCATGTCCCCGCCGCCGATCGAGGCGACCAGGTGCCAGCCCAGCAGCAGGGCCAGGATCGTCACTGCGGTCAGCAGGGCCAGGTTGGGGGACGCCGTGAACCAGATGGTCAGGACGGCGAAAACGCCCAAGGCCCCGAGATTGAGGACGTTCTTGGCCGGCAGCATCAGTGGGCTGGAGTTGATTCGTCCGGACAGTTTTCCGAACGCCACGATCGACCCGGTGAAGGTCACCGCACCGATGAAGACACCGATGAAGACCTCGGCATGGTGGATCGTGAGCAGGTCGGGGGCGACTTCCGTCTGGGAGCTGGCGTGCTCGACCTGGAGATAGCCGTTCCAGCCGACCAGTACCGCGGCCAAGCCGACGAAACTGTGCAGCATGGCGATCAGTTCGGGCATCGCCGTCATCTCGACCTGGCGGGCGCGCTGCAGCCCCACGGCCGCTCCGGCCAGCACCGCGACGACAGTGAGCGCCAGGCCGACCTGGGCCTTGCCGGAGTCGAGGTCCAGCCGGTCGATCGCCAGCACAGCCGTGGCGATCAGGGCCACGGCCATCCCGGCGATCCCGGAAAGCGCTCCGGAACGGGAGCTCTCGTGCCGGGAAAGCCCGGCCAGGCTCAGTACGAACAGCAGGGCGGCCACGATGTACGCGGCCTGCGCGGCGCTTTCGGCGGTCATCGTCATCAGCCTTTCGAGAACATGCTGAGCATGCGCCGGGTGACGGCGAATCCGCCGAAGACGTTGATCGAGGCCAGGAACACGGCCAGCGTGGCCAGCACGGTGACCAGGGTGTTGTCGTGCCCGATCTGGAGCAGGGCGCCGAGCACGATGATCCCGCTGATCGCGTTCGTCACCGACATCAGCGGGGTGTGCAGGGCGTGGTGCACGTTGCCGATCACGTAGTAGCCGATCACCACGGCCAGGGCGAAGACGGTGAGGTTGCCGATGAACTGGGCGGGGGCGAAGGCGGCGAGGAGGAAGAGCAGGACGCCGCCGACTCCGACGGTCGCGTAGAGGCGTCCGGGCCCAGTCTCGGGTTTAACTTCTTTGGCAACGCGTTTGGCCACTGGAGCTGCTGGAGTGGCGGCGACGGGGACGGGGGGTGGCGGCCAGGTCTTGGTTCCGTCGCGGACCACGGTCATCGCCCGTTGCACCACGTCGTCGAAGTCGAGCACTACCTGCCCGTCCTTCGAAGGAGTCAGTAAGCGCATCAGATTGACGACGTTGGTGCCGTACAGTTGGGATGCCTGGGTGGGCAACCTTCCGGCCAGATCCGTATATCCAATGATGGAGACGCCGTTCGCGGTGACCACCACCTCGCCGGGCCGGGTTCCCTCGACATTCCCGCCCTGAGCGGCCGCCATGTCCACGATCACGCTACCGGGCGACATGGCCGCGATGTGCTCGGCGGTGATCAGCCGGGGCGCCGGGCGGCCGGGAATCAGCGCGGTGGTGATGATGATGTCCACGTCGCGGGCCTGCTCGGCATACAGCTGCTCGGCCAGACGGTTGTAGTCCGCCGAAGTCGGCCGGGCATAACCATCGCCGCCGGAAACTGTTCCTTCAGAAACGTCCTCGCTCCCGGCATCCCTAGTTAAGACACCGAGGTACTGCCCCCCGAGCGACGCCACCTGCTCGGCCACCTCGGGCCGCGGATCGGTGGCCCGGACGATCGCGCCCAGGCTGCTGGCCGTGCCGATCGCCGCCAGTCCGGCAACCCCGGCTCCCGCCACCAGAACCTTGGCCGGCGGCACCTTGCCCGCCGCGGTGACCTGCCCGGTGAAGAACCGCCCGAACCGGTTCGCCGCCTCGACCACCGCGCGGTACCCGGCGATGTTGGCCATCGAACTGAGCACGTCGAGTGACTGCGCGCGGGAGATCCGGGGCACCGCGTCCATCGCCAGCACGGTGATCCGGCGCCCGGCCAGCTGGTCCACCAGGTCCGGATTCAGGGCCGGGCTGATCAACGCCAACAGCAGGGCCCCGTCGTGCAGCCGCGCGATCTCCTCGGCGCCGGGCGCGTTCACCTTCAGCACCACGTCCGCGTCCCAGACCTGGGCGCGCTCGGCGACCAGGGCACCGGAGGCGGCATAGGCCTGGTCGGTGAAGGCCGAGCGAGACCCGGCGCCGGCCTCGACCAGGACGTCGTACCCCAGCCCGATCAGCTGTTCCACGGTCTTCGGAGTCGCCGCCACCCGGGTCTCACCGGGGGCGGACTCGGCCACCACCCCGACGCGCAGAGGGGTAAGGACAGCGGTTGCGTCAGGCACAGGCGGATCCGATCGTTGACGATCAGCGGCCCCTCAGGGATACCAGCATTCCGTTCACCCTAAAAGACCGAAATGACGGGCCGTCGGAATCGATGTCACACCGATCGTCGTCCCGGCCCTCTCAGGATCGGCAGCACGAACCGATCACGGGAGGAACAGTGAAGGTCACGGTCATCAGCGCCACCGGCGGGATCGGCCGGTCGGTGGTCGAGCAGGCCGTCGCGGCCGGGCACGACGTCACCGCCACGGCTCGCGATCCGCGCCGGGTCCAGGCCCCGGTCCGGGCGGTCCGGGTGGACCTGGACGAGACCTCACCGGCGGCCGCGGCCGCTCTGCAGTCCGCGGTGGTGGGAGCCGACGCGGTGGTGTCCGGGCTGGGCCCTCGGAGCCGGGCCGATGCCGGGATCACCGCCCGGGGCACGCGGGCGGTGATCCGGGCGATGCAGGACGGCGGTCCCCGCCGGCTGGTCGTGGTCAGCGCGGCCCCGGTCGCCACCGTGGCCTCGCCGGGGCGTCCGAACCCACCCCGGTACGACCCGGGAGACGGCTTCTGGACCCGGCACCTGCTGTTCCCGTTGACCTCGTTGTTCCTCCGCCGGCACTACGCCGACCTGGCCCTGATGGAGGACGATCTGCGCGGCAGCGGCCTGGAGTGGATCTCGGTCCGGCCTCCTCAGCTCACCGACGGGCCGTTCACCGGGGTCTACCGCACCGCGCAGGACCGGAACGTCCCGGGCGGACTGCGGATCTCGCGGGCCGATGTGGCCCACTTGATGCTGACCTTGGCCGAACGCGATGACGCGGGTGGCTACTCGGTGGGCTGCGGTTACTGAGCCCGGGATTCAGGCGACCTCCGAAGTGGCTCCGGACCCGGTGGACTCGGTCCGGCCCGCCTGGCCCAGGTACTCGTCGACATAGGTGATGTGGTGCGTCACCTGGCGGAAGGCCGGGGTGTCGACGAGGTCCCGCAGGAACCCGGTGGTGGTCCGCAGCCCGGCCCCGGAGACCCGGAACTCGGCCAGCGCCCGGCGCATCCGGGCGATCGCGGCGTCCCGGTCCGGGGCCCACACCACCAGCTTGGCCATCAGCGAGTCGTAGTCCGGGGGAATCCGGTCGCCGGCCCGCACATGGGTGTCCACCCGGACGAAGGGGCCGGCGGGGGGCCGGAACTCCTCGACCCGCCCGGGGCTCGGGGCGAAGTCCCGGGTGGGGTCCTCGGCGTTGATCCGGCACTCGATCGCCGCCCCCCGCAGTTTCACGTCGTCCTGGCCGAACCCGAGCGGCTCGCCGGCCGCGATCCGCACCTGGGCCTGCACCAGGTCGATCCCGGTGACCATCTCGGTCACCGGGTGCTCCACCTGGATCCGGCAGTTCACCTCCATGAACGCGAAGCTCTGGTCCGGGGCGACGAGGAACTCGAAGGTCCCCGCGCCGACGTACCCGGCCACCTGCGCGCCCCGAACGGCCGCGTCGCCGATCCGGTCGATCAGGTCGGCCGGCAGGCCGGGAACCGGGGTCTCCTCGACCAGTTTCTGGTGCCGACGCTGCATGGTGCAGTCCCGGGCCCCCAGATGGATCGCGCCGCCGTGCCCGTCGCAGAGAATCTGGACCTCCACGTGCCGGGCCGGGTACAGGAACTTCTCCACGTAGACGCGACCGTCGCCGAACAGCATCCGGGCAGTGGCCTGGGCCCGCGCGTAGGCGGCGAGGAAGTCCGCCGGGTCCCGCACCACCGTCATGCCCTTACCGCCGCCCCCGGCCGACGGTTTCAGGATGACCGGATAACCGATGGATCCGGCGAGCGTCTGGGCCTCGGCGGGCCCCATCGCGTCCAGCCCGCCCGGGAGCAGGGGCAGCCCCGCCTCGGCCATCAGGGCCCGGGCCGAGATCTTGCCGCCGAGCCGCTGCATGGCCGCGGCCGGGGGACCGATGAAGACCAGGCCCTCCCCGGCACAGGCCTCGGCGAAGTCCGGGTCCTCGGAAAGGAACCCGTAACCGGGATGCACGGCCTGGGCGCCCGTGCGTTTGGCCGCCTCCAGCACCGCCGCGGCGTTCAGGTAACTGCGCCGCGACGGGGCCGGGCCGATGTGGACGGATTCGTCGGCGAGCCGGACCGCCTCGCCATCACGGTCCCGGGTCGAGTACACGGCCACCGTGCGGATCCCCAGCTCCTGACACGCCCGGATCACCCGCACGGCGATCTCGCCCCGGTTGGCCACCAGAATCTTCGAGAACACGCCGCCCCCTCAGTCGTCCGTGGCCAGCAGGAACAGGGTCTCGCCGTATTCCACGCCCTGACCGTCCTCGGCCACCACGGCACTCACCCGGCCGGGCCGGTCGGCCTCGACCGGCAGCATGAGCTTCATCGCCTCGACGATCGCGATCTGCTGACCCCGGGTCACCAGGTCCCCCTCCCCGACGAAGGGCTCGGCCCCCGGCTCGGGAGCTCTGAAGAAGGTGCCCACCGTGGGGGAGACGATGGGATGACTGTCTCCTACCCCGCCGGCTTCCGGGGACGCGACAACCGGCGAGCTCGGCGCTGGACTCCCGGGCACCGGATCGCTGGGCACCGGATCGCTGGGCGCCGGCGCCCTGGGTGCTGGATCCGTGGCCCAGTCCAGTTCCAGGCTCACGTCACCCATCCGCAGCCGGATCCGGTCCGGCGTCCGGGGGGAGCCGTGCAGGAGATCCAGGGCCGCGTTCTGAAGGGCGGTGAGCCGGGCCTGCGACGGGGACTGCTCGCCGGAGTGGTCAAGGGTGTCGGTCATCTCTGGGTCTCCTGGAAGCTCCCGAACTGGTGGAACCGGACCCGCCGGTGTTTCACCAGTTCCTCGCCGGACATCAGGGCCAGGCCGTCGAGGCTCTGGGTCAGGGCCCGGCGCAACCGGTCGGCGGCCGCGAGGGGATCGGTCCCGACGCCCTCACCGGGTTCGGGCAGGACACCGTCGACCACCCCGAGTTCGAGCAGAGCACGGGAGGTCAAGCCGAGGGCGGCTGCGGCCGTGGCGCTCTTGGCGGCGTCCCCCCACAGGATCGAGGCGCAGCCCTCCGGGCTGATCACCGAGTAGACCGCGTGCTCCCACATCAGCACGGTGTTCGCCACCGCGATCCCGAGGGCCCCGCCGCTGCCGCCCTCGCCGGTGATCACGCTGACCACCGGGACCGGCAGGGAGGTCATCAGCCGCAGGGTCTCGGCGATCGCCGAGGCCTGGCCGCCCTGTTCGGCCTTCTCGCCGGGAAAGGCGCCGGGGGTGTCCACCAGGGTGACCACCGGAAGCCCGAGTTTGGCGGCCAGCCGCATGACCCGGCCGGCCTTGCGGTACCCGGCCGGGCTGGGCATGCCGAAACTGTGTTCGCGCAGCTCGTTCGGGATGTGCCCCTTCTGCTGCCCGATCACCGCCACCGGCCGCCCGTCCAGCCGGGCCAGCCCGGCGAGCATCGCCCGGCAGTCCTCGAAGGCCCGGTCGCCGCGCAGCTCCTGGAAATCGTCGAAGGCCAACGCCAGATAGTCCTGCGTGGTGGGCCGGGACAGGTCCCGGGCCCGTCGGACCTGTCGCCAGGCCTCGTGCACGGGCAGCCGGCCGGCGTCGGTCACGATCACCGGGGTGTCGTCGGTGGTCCGGGGAGCCGGCGCCTCGGGGTCCGGGCACCCACCCGTACGCAGCAGCCGCCCGATCACCTCGCGCAGCCCGGAGCGTGGCGCCACGATGTCCACGAAGCCGTTCTCCTGCATGAACTCCACGGTCTGGAAGTTCTTCGGCAGCCGCTGCCGGATGGTCTGCTCGATCACCCGGCGCCCGGCGAAGCCCAACCGGGCCCCCTTCTCCCCGATGATCACGTCGGACAGCGAGGCGAAGGACGCCGCCACCCCGCCGTAGGTGGGATCGGTGATCAGGGAGATGGTCAGCAACCCGGCCTCGTCCAGCTCGGCCCACGCCGCACTGGTCTTGGCCAGCTGCATCAGCGAGATCGCGCCCTCCTGCATCCGGGCGCCGCCGGAGCTGGGCACGACCAGCAACGGCAGCCCGTGGTCGATCGCCTTCCGGGCGGCCCGGGTGATCGCCTCCCCGGCGACGGATCCCAGGCTGCCCCCCATGAAATTGAAGTCCATGACGGCGGCCACCACCGGGGAACCCTCCACCCGGATGACGGCGACCAGCACCGCCGCGTCCAGGCCGGTGCTCGAGCGGGCCCGGGCCAGTCGCTCCGGGTAGGGCATGGTGTCGACGAAGCCGAGGTGGTCGGGCACGGTCCCGGAGGGCAGGTCGACCGTCTCGACACTGCCCTCGTCGGCGAGCTGGAGGATGCGGGTGCGGGCGTCCACCCGTGAGTGGTGCTCGCAGTCCGGGCAGACCCCCAGGCTGCGACGCCAGCGCGGGGCGTAGTGGATCGACCGGCAGGCCGGGCAGAGGATCCACTGGACCGGGGCGGCCGGGGCCTCGACGAGGTCGGTCATCGCGCCGTCACCTCCGCGGCGGGGCCGGCCGGGACGCCGCCGGCCTCTGGTTGTTCCGGTTGAGCCCGGACGAGGTCCGGCGGCAGGCCGCCCGGGCCGCCCGGGCCGCCCGGGCCGCGCGGCAGCAGGGGCCCGGCCATCGCGGTGGTGACCAGCGCCATGATCACCATGATCGTGAACATGCCGGTGTCCAGGATCCCGAGCCCCCGCCCGGCGTTCAGGATGATCAGCTCGGTCAGTCCCCGGGTGTTCATCAGCAGCCCGAGGGTCCGGGTCTCGGGCCAGGACAGGCCCAGCGCCCGGGCCGGCAGCACGGCCCCGGCGAACTTGCCCAGGCAGGCGACGGCGATGACGGCGGCCAGTTCCAGCCAGTTGCGGCCGGCCAGGCTCGAGATGTCCACCCCCAGACCGGTGACGATGAAGAACACCGGCAGCAGGAGCATGCTCACCACCTCCAGGGGCCGGCGCACCTGGACCTCGACGTCGGCGGAGGGCTCCCGGGGCATGATGTAGCCGAACAGGAAGGCCCCGAAGATCGCGTGGATGCCGATCCAGGTGGTTGCGTAGGAGGACAGGAACACGCCCGAGACCAGGGCGCCGAGCAGGAACGGGGAGCCGGGACCGGCTCCGAGCCGGCGGACCAGGGCGGCCAGCGCCGGGCGCAGGGCGAACATGGCCAGGACGTAAACCACCGACAGAGCGGCGATCTGGGCCAGGTCACCGCCGTCCCCGGCGGTCGCGACCGCCGAGACCAGAGCCAGGATGCACCAGGCGAGGACGTCGTCGATGGCCGCACTGGCCAGGGCGAGCGCGCCGACCGGAGTGCGCGACAGCCCCCGGTCGGTGAGGATGCGGGCCAGCACCGGGAACGCGGTGATCGCCATCGCCGCGCCGATGAACAGCACGAAAGCGGTTCGCGAGATGGTGGTTCCGCCGACGTCCCGGTGCCCGCCGTAGAGCCAGAACGCCAGCGCCACGCCGAGTCCGAAGGACAGGACGACCGAGGTGAGCGACACCGAGACCGCCATCGTCCGGCGCCCGGTCAGCAGCCGTTTCTCGAACTCCCAGCCGACCATGAACAGAAAGAGCAGCACGCCGACCTGGGCGACCGCGGTGAGCATCGAGCGGACGTCGGCCGGGAACAGCCGGCCGGTCAGGTCCCCGGGCAGCAGGCCGAGCAGGCTCGGGCCGAGCACGATGCCCGCGGCCACCTCGCCGATCACCGGCGGCTGGCGCAGGCGGGCGACCAGCGGGCGCAGCAGCCCGCCGAGGATGAGAGTGAGGGAGATCGCCACCATGGTGGCGGCCAGGGTCAGTTCGGTGTCCGAAGCCGGGCTGGACAGCACGGAGTCCTCCAGTTCGTCGGGCGAAAACCTCGATGTCGTGGGTGGTCGTAGATCACAGGTCCCAGATCTGGGGGGCGCCGAAGGGCTGGGTCTCGAGCGTCGCCAAGGCGCCGCCGAAGAAGATCAGCGGCTCCCGGTCGTGCCGGGGCACGCCGAGTTCGAGCACCTCCCCGACGACGATCACGTGGTCGCCGCCCTCGAAGCGCTCGGTCACCCGGCAGGCCAGGAACGACAGGGCGCGGGACAGGACCGGGACGCCGTCCCCGGAGTGGTGGTGCTCGAAAAGGTTCAGCAGCGCGGTCTCGGATCGGGCGAAGGCGGTGGCGAGCTTCTCCTGCTGCCCGGCGAGGAAGTTGACCCCGAATGATCCGGACTCCTCCAGGACGGGTAGCAGGCGGGAACCGCGATGCAGGCAGAACAGCACCAGCGGCGGGTCCAGGGAGACCGAGGTGAACGAGTTGACCGTGGCCCCGGCCGAGGTCGGGCCGCTGCCGGTGGTGATCACCGTCACTCCGGTGACCCACATGCCGCACACCTGACGCAGGGTCCGCGGGTCGATCGGGCGGAGCTGGTGCAGGGCGAGGGTCGGGCCGCTGGTGCGCTCGGTCGCCCGCCGGGTGATCGGCTCAGTCATGGGGCGCGGCCTCCGGCATCGGCCCCGAGGACCAGACCAGCCGGAAGTCCAGGCTGCGTAAACGCCAGCCCTCCGGGGTCCGGACCGCCTCCGCGTCGTAGTGGCCGCCGATGTCGAAGTGGGTGGCGGGGTCGTCGGCGACATGGACGGCGAGCAGGTGCGCCCGCACCTGGGCGGTGTCCCCGTCGACCTCGATCCCGTAGTTGCCGGCCAGGTGGTGGCTGTGGGCGAAGTTCGACCGGGCCATCTGCTGGAACCGCTGCAGGCCGGCCATCCCCTCGAAGCTGCCCATCGGGAAGCTCATCCGTACGTCCGGTGTGAAAACCGTTTCCAGCCAGGCGTCGTCGTCCCGGCCGGCATCCAGGCACAGCACATAGCGATCGGCCAGACGGGTGATCTCGTCCCGGTCGATCATCTGCCGCAGGCGTTCGGTGAGGGATCCGGCGAGCGGTTCGTCGATCAGCGACATGGGTTCTCCTCCAAGGGTTACGGACCGGGCAGGGGGTGGTGACCAGGCCGGTCCGGGCTCGCCGAACCAGCGCCTCAGGGCGGTGGGCAGGCCGTCCGGGACCGCCCCGGCGGAGCCCGCCCAGGCGATGTAGCCGTCCGGCCGGACCAGCAGGGCGAGCGGGCCGGTACCGGGCCCGAGGACGTCGTCCGCCTCGGCGGTGACGGTCACCACCCGGTCCTCCCAGCCCTCGCCCAGCTTGCGGGTACCCGGTTCGCCGGTCAGGTCCAGCAGCAGGCCCCGGCCGCCGTGCAGGAGCTCGGCGGTGCTGACCCGGCGCGGTCCGGCGTTCGGGTCGTCGGGGTCCGGGATCACCGTCAGGGTGCGGGGAGGCAGCCGGGACCCGGCGAGGGGGTGGCTGTTCCCGACGTCGTACCGGATGTCCAGACCACTGACGATGCCGGCCAGATGACGGCGCACCCCGGAGAGAGCGACCAGCTCGCTCATGAGCGAGCGCAGCGGGTCCATGTCCGGTCCACCGACGAAGAGCATTCCCTGGGCCCGGGTGTTCATCAGGAGCCGCTGCCCGACCGAGTGCCGCTCCGAGTGATAGGTGTCGAGCAGGTCCGCCGGGGCGTGCCCGGCGACCTCGGCGGCGAGCTTCCAGCCCAGGTTCATGGCGTCCTGGACCCCGGTGCTCAGCCCCTGACCCCCGGCCGGGAGATGGACGTGGGCCGCGTCACCGGCCAGCAGGACCCGGCCGCGCCGGTACTCGGTCGCCTGGCGGGTGCGGTCGGTGAACGAGCCGATCCAGGTGGCCCGGGCCCCGTGGATGTCCTCGCCGGTCAGCCGCTCCCAGCGGTCGGCCAGTTCACCGAAGGTCGGGACCTCCTTGCGCTCCCCGGCCGTCGACCCGTCCTCAACGATGATGATCCGGTCGGTCCCGGGCGCCAGCGGGGCGGCCATCACCATGCCTCCGGGCCGGCGCTCGCCCAGGAACCGGGGCCGGATCCCGGCGCCGGTCACGTCGGCCAGATACATCTGCCGGGTGGCGGCGGTCCCCGGGAAGGCGAAACCGGCCAGCCGGCGCACGGTGCTGTGCCCTCCGTCGGTTCCCACCAGATAGCGGCCGTGCACCCGCCGTTCACCGTCCGGCGTGTCGGCCACCACCTCGACCCCGGAGTCGTCCGGGACCAGGTCTCTTACGTCCCAGCCTCGGCGCAGGTCGGCGCCCAGACCGACGGCCCAGGTGGCCAGGCATTCCTCGGTGCGGTGCTGGGGAACGCCGCGCGCGCCGAAGTCGGCGTCCTCGAGTTCCCCGTAGTCGAACTGCATCCCGCCGAAGTGCCCCAGCCGGCTGCGTTCGGGGTTTCCCAGGAGGGGCAGCAGGCCGCGCTGGTCGAAGATCTCCACGGTCCGGGTGGTGAACCCCAGACCGCGCGACTGGCCGCTGGGTTCCCGGAGCCGCTCCAGCACCATCACCCGGGCCCCGCCGAGCCGGAGCTCACCGGCCAGCATCAGCCCGGCCGGTCCGGCGCCCACCACCACGACGTCCGTGTCGATGTCCGTGTTCATGTCGGTGGTCCTCCTTTCAGCCGAAGAGCTGGGCCACGTGGGCCGGCGCCTGCTCGGTGCCCCAGGTACGGGCGCTGAGCAGCAGGTCGGGAGTCGCCTCGAAACAGCGGTTCGCCGGGTCGCCCAGCCCGAACGGGGTGGGCAGGAAGTCCGACTCCCCGACCCGGGCGAAGATCCGGGCCGCGGCCTCGGCGGCGGTCAGGGTGCCGGCCTCCACCGACTGGCAGGTTTCCCGGGTGAAGGTGAGCAGCTCCGCGATGTCCGGCCCGACCGGGTCCGGAAGGCCCATCGCGGAACGCTTCTCGAGGGCCATCAGGATCTGGTCGTCCCGGTCGGCGAGAAACCCGCGGTAGGCGCGCTCGACGGTCATGGTCGGCATGATGCTCGTCGCCTCCCAGACCCGGGTGACGGCGTTCCACAGCTCGTAGTCCCGGAACCCGACGAACGAGCTGTAGGCCAGATCGTCGTGCACATCGAAAAGCCCCTGCTGCAGGTCGTTCACGTAGGTGAAGCGCTCGGTCGACCAGTCGCCGTCCCGGGCGGCCGCGATCAGCCGCCAGGCCAGGGCATTGACCACCTCCAGGGTGTTGGTCAGCCCCCGCGAGTAGAGCGCGTCGATGAAACCGGCCGCGTGCGAGGTGAGGCAGTAGCGGTCCCCGACGGTGTTGCTCACCGAGTACTGCAGGCGGCCGGTGCTGACCCACGGCCGGACCGCCGCGGCGTTGCGGAACTGCTCGGCGATCTGCGGGAAACGCCCCAGGAAGGCGTCGAACTCGGCCTCGGCGCTGGTCTCCGGCTTGGGGTGGACCCGTTCGTCCAGGGTCAGCCCGACGCTGCAGAGGGGGTTCAGCGACTCCTCATGGTTGTCGAACGGGATCACCCACAGCCAGCCGCCGTCGAAGACGTGGTGCAGGGTGCCCTGGTGCCACGGACTGGGCTGGTCGTGGTCCTGGGCCGCGGCCGCGTCGTCGAACGGGGTCACGCCGATCATGTGGGTGAAGATCGACCGGGAATGGTGCCGGGCCCGGGTCGGTTCCTCGCGGAGCCCGTAGGCCTCGGAAACCGGTGAACGGTGACCGCTTCCGTCCACCAGGTACTGCGCGTGGAACTCCTCCCCGCGGTCGGAACGCAGGACCACACCGGTGTCCCGGTCGGCCGTGATCCCGGTGATCCGGGTGGACAGCTGCGGGGTGGCGCCGTACTTGACCGCGACGTTGACCAGGTAGCTGTCGATGTCCTGCCGGAACAGGTGGGTCTCGGTGCGCTGCCACTCGGGGACGACCAGCTGGTTGATCCGCCGCGGGTCCTGGGCCTCGCCCTCGGTGTGGTGGACGAAGCCGAAGTTCTGCTTCTTGCCGCACATCGGTGAGACCTGTTCGATGATTCCCCGGAAACTGGCCAGGGGGAGCAACTCCGGAACCTGGTAACGCTCGGCCACGATCCGGGTCATCGCCGAGGTGTAGGGGATGGTGGACTCCCCGACGGCGAACCGGGGGTGGGTGCCGGCGTCGAGGAGGAGCACGTCCACGCCCTGCCGGGCCAGGACCGCGGCGAGCATCCCGCCCGCCATCCCGGCTCCGAGGATTGCCACGTCGTACCGCTTGCCCGCCGTGCTGGTGCTGGTCATGGTCGGTCCTTTCGGGAGCCGGATCGGGATCGGGGGCCGGAGGCCGGCGTGGGTGCGCCGAACCATCGGTGCAAGGCGGTGGAGAGGCCGTCCGGGGCAGGGTCGCCGGACCGCGCCAGCCAGGCCACGTGCCCGTCCGGGCGGACCAGGACGGCGGCGGCCCCCGGGGCCGGCGGGGCCGTCACCAGGTGCGTGTCCACCCGGTCGGACCACCCGTCCGCAGTCACCGCCGGCCCCAGGGAGTGCTGGGCGAACAGCACACCCCGGCCACCGGCCAGGAGCGAACCGCCGCCCGGAGCGGGTCCGGGCGGTTCGGCCAGACGGGCGCCGAGCCGGGGGTCCGGGTCCGGGCCGACGTCGTACCGCACGTCGATGCCGCTGATCATGGCGGTCAGGTGGGCCCGGGCCGCGGGTACCTCCAGCAGTTCGCGCAGCAGGGCCCGGACCGGGTCGTACCCGGGGCCGCCCAGGAGCAGCAGGCCCTGGGTCTCGATGTTCGCGAGCACCCGGCGGCCGACCGGGTGCCGCTCGGAGTGGTAGCTGTCGAGCAGGCCCGCCGGGGCTCGGCCGGCCGCCGTGGCGGCCAGTTTCCAGCCCAGGTTGAAAGCGTCCTGCAGAGCGAGGTTGAGGGCCTGCCCGCCGGAAGGCATCTGGCGGTGCGCGGCGTCCCCGGCGAACAGCACCCGCCCGTGCCGGTACCGCTCCAGCTGCCGGTTCGTGTCCCCAAAGGCGTTCAGCCACAGCGGCTCGCCGTGACTGATGTCCTCCCCGGTGACGTTCTTCCAGGCTCCGGCAATGGTGGTGAAGTCGGGAGTACCCCGGCCGGGGCGACCCGGTTCGCCGTACTCGTGCACCATCACCCGGGTCACCCCGTCGGGTCGGCGCGAGGCGATCGCCAGCCCGGCGGGGAGCCGTTCGAACCGCCGGTCCTGGATCTCCAGACCGGCCACGTCGGCCCGCAGCAGCCGGCGGCGTTCACCGTGTCCGGGAAAGCCGGCCCCGATGAGTTCCCGGACCGTGCTGTTCTCGCCGTCGCAGGCGACCAGGTACCCGGCCCGCATCCGCAGCGGCCGGTGCGGGCCGGTCGCGTCCACCAGGACGTGATCCTGCCCGTAGGTCAGGCCGGTCACCCGGTACCCGCGCAGGATCCGCGCCCCGGAGGCCCAGGCCCGGTCCTGGAGAATCTCCTCGGTCACCGCCTGGGGCACCTTCCACTGCCCGGACCAGCGGCTGGACGTGGTCAGGTCGAGCGGGATCCCGCCGAAATGCCCGCGCGGGTCGACCGGCGGGTTCCCGAAGGCGGCCAGCAGATCCCGGCTGTGCAGGATCTCCATCGTCCGGGCGTGCAGGGTGGAGGCCCGGGACTGCTGGGTGGGGGCGGCCAGCTGCTCGAACACGATGACGTCGATCCCGTGCAGGCGCAGTTCCCCGGCCAGCAGCAGCCCGGCCGGCCCGGCGCCCACCACGGCGACCTGGGTGTCGAGCCCGGTCCCGGTCATCGCCGGTTCTGGGCGTGATCCCGGGCGTGGTTCAGCGTCGCCGTACTGTTCGTGCTCAGGGCGGTCCGGACGTAGGCCCGGGCCTCGGCGACGCCCGCCCCGGGCCCCAGGATCGGCTCGATGTTCTCGGCCCGGAGCACCACGGTGTGCTGAGAGGAGACGAGCACGCCGGCCTCCTGCGGCGTGAACGTCCACACCCCGGTGTGCAGGTCCATCAGGGCCGGCAGGGTGACCTGCTTGTAGGCGATCCGCTGGTTCGGCACACAGACCCGGTAGGACTTCGTGGTGTGCACCGAGCCGTCCTTCGCCCGGGTGTCCATCTCCAGGACCTGCAGGCCCGTGACGTCCTCCTCGAGCCGGACGGACGCGACGTGGGGGAGCCGCTCGGCCCACCGGCCGGCCTCGTTGATGAAGTCGTAGACGTCGCTCACGGATCCTTCGACCGGCACGCTGTCCGTGAAGGAGAAGGTCAGGGCGGCGGCCTCGTGGGCCCGTTCGACATTCTGCTTCAGCGCCCCGAGCTCGGCCCGGGAGTTCCGGTCCACCGCGGCGTCGATCCAGGCCAGCGCGTCCGGCGCGTCGTCCACGGCCCGGTAGTCGTGCAGCAACATCACCAGACAGGAGGACGGCGACAGCTCCTGGATCAGCCAGGTCCCGCCCATCGCGGCCACCGGTGGGGCCGAGATCTCCTGCCGGAAGGCAATGCTCAGCGCCCCGGGATTGAGGACGCGGCGCGAGGTCCAGTTCTTCACCTCACCGTTGGCGGTGGCCCAGATCCGGATCCGCTCGGTATCGGGGCCGTGCTCCAACTGGTCGACGTAGATCGTCGGGGGAAAGATCTGCGGCCAGGCCCGGACGTCGGCGATCAGCGCGTACACGGCGTCGGCGGGGGCGTCCACGACGATCTCGTGCGACACCTCCTTGACGGTCTGCATGGTCATGGACTCGTGCTCCTCTGCTCGGACGGACCGGAAAGCTGGGCGGACGGCCCCGGGACGGGCCGGGACGGACGCAGGGCAGACGAAAGGCCGCCCCGGACGATCCGGGACGGCCTTGTGGGACGGCCTTGTGGGACGGCGTTGTGGGACGGGAGGGTGCGGACGGGTCAGGAACCCCAGTAGTGCCGCTTCTGGTAGCGCGACTGCAGGAACACCCGGTTGATCACCTTGACCGGGGGCGGCATCTCGGCGAGGAAGGCGCGCCGGCCCTCGTCGCCGACGCCGTCCATGATCCACGGGATGTAGGTGGCCGCGCCCCGTGGGCCCTGGGCCCGGGCCATGCCGGTCCGGAAGGCGGCCCAGTCCTTGACGGTCAGTACCTCCTGGATCAACGGCAGGGCGCTCTTCTCCTCGTGGGCCATGTGGTCGCCCAAGGCCGTCGAGAGCTTCCCGACCCGGTCGGCCAGGTCCGGCGCCTGGGTGGCCAGGGCCGAGTCGACCTGCTCCATCAGCGGGTTCAGCACGGCGTGCTCGGCCTCCATCTCGGCCATCAGCTCGAGGTCGGCCGGGCGCTCGGCCACGGCGGCCTCCACCCGGGGCCACAGCTCGGCGTCCTCCACCGTGTGGTGCACGTGCAACTGGTGTTTGAAGTTGTCCCAGCCGGCCGCCACCTCGGGGCTGCCTGCGCGGCCGGCGTCGACCGCCGCCGCGAACCGGTCCAGATCGCGGCGGAACGCGTTGTGGGTGGCGTACATGACGGTGAAACTGATCTGATCCTTCTCTGCCGCAACCATCGGGTCGTACTCCTTCGTTCTCGGACGCTGGGGACGGTGGACCTCATCAGCTAGGAGGGCGGCCGGCGGCCAGGTGTGACCCGGCCGGGCCGCTTGTGACCTTGACGACAGTGGTCCCGATGTCACAGTTGGACGCGGCGGGCCGCTCTCAGTGGGGGAAGACGGCCCCCTGCGGAGGTGTGAGCGATGTCCGAGCGACCCGTGCGACCCGAAGGTCCCGGGAGTGGACCCGACCCCGAACCAGCTCTCGAACCAGCCCTCGAACCAGCCCTCGAACCAGCCCTCGGGGAACCGGGGCCCGGCCCGACCGAGGTCTTCGTCTCCTTCCGGGAGCTGCTCTTCTCGGTGGTCTACAACCTGCTCGGCAGCGTCGCCGACACCGAGGACGTCCTCCAGGAGACCTGGCTGTCGTGGTCGGGCCGGCAGGCGCGGCCCGGTGAGCTGGTCCGCAGTCCCCGGGCGTACCTGGTCCGGATCGCGGTCAACCACGCCCTGGCCCGGCAGGCGGTGATCAGCCGCCGCCGCGAGACCTACGTCGGCCCCTGGCTGCCCGAGCCCCTGGTCTCGGACCGGGCGCTGCCCGGCGGCCGTTCGGTCACCGGGCCGGACGTCGCCGAACGGGTCATGCACTCGGAGTCGGTGTCGATGGCGGTGCTGATCGTGCTGGAGACCCTGACCCCGCTGGAACGAGCGGTCTTCGTGCTGCACGAGGTGTTCGGCTACGGCCACCCCGAGATCGCCGACATCCTCGAGCGCAAGCCGGCCGCGGTGCGGCAGATCGCCCACCGGGCCCGGGAGCACGTGCAGGCCCGGCGTCCGCGCTACCAGGCCGACCGCACCACCCAGGCCCGGGTGACCGAGCGGTTCATCGCCGCGGCGCTGGGCGGTGACCTGGCCTCGCTGATGGAGATCCTGGCCCCCGACGTCACGCTCTGGACCGACGGCGGCGGCAAGGTCCGCACCGCAGGCCTGCGCCCGGTCAGTGGCCGGGACAAGGTGATCCGGATGCTCGCGGGGTACGCCCGCCGGGCCCCGGACAGCCTGGACGTGCAGTACCGGCCGGTTAACGGGGACCCGTCGGCGGTGATCTTCTCCGAGGACTCGCCCTACGCGGTGCTGGTGCTCGACCTGGACGGCGACCACGTCAGCGGGGTGTACGCGGTGACCAACCCGGACAAGCTGGCCCGGGTCCGGTCGGGGGCCGGCCCCGGTTCCGAGGACGGGCCGGAGGGCCCGGCCCCGGAGTTCGACGACGACTCCGGGCTGCCGGAGCCGATGGTGTGAACCGGACCCGACGGCCGCTCAGCCGGACCGGCCCGGCTGAGCGGCCGTCGGCCGGAGCTCGATGAAGTCGAAGGCCCCGACCCTGGTCAGGATCGGCCGCAGCGGCGCCGGGACGACCCGCTGCGACCGGTCGACGAACAGCCGGGGTTCGGTCAGCGGGACGACCCGGCGGCGGGTGCGCAGTTCGCACCCGCCGGCCGCCAGGACATTGCGCACCCAGTCCGACTCCGGACCGTAGGGGAGCGAGATCACGTAACTGCCCGACCCGGTGCGGAAGACCTTGACCGGGGTGCGGTAGCTGCGCCCGGAGCGTCGGCCCCGGTGCAGCACCGCCCCGAATCCCGGCAGGAGAGGGAGAATTCCGCCGACCAGACGGTTGCCGACCCGGCGGTTCAGGAGCGCCAGCCGGCGCTGTGTGGAGGACATCGAGGCTCCTTGGTCAGCCGATGGACTGGGCGAACCGGAAACCGCCGGAAGGGTCGTACTTCTTCTTCACCTTGACCAGCCGGGCGTAGTTCTCGGCGTAGTACGACGACCGCCAGTCCTTCAGATAGGGGTCGACGAAGTTCACATAGGTCTCGCCGTTGCTCACCGGGTCCAGCACCGAGAATCCGTTCGTGGACCACTGCACCGCCGAGGCGCGTTGCGCAGCCGTGGAACTCGCCCCGGGTACCGAGGCGTTGAAGGTGGCGGTGTAGAGACTATCGCGGTGCACGTAGGCCGTGGCCGTGCGGGACAGGTCCGCGGCGGCTCCGCCGAGCGGCAGCACCTGAAGGGCGTGGCGGCTCCCGGCCACCCGTTCGGTGTCGAACACCGCCAGGGCGTCGGCCCAGGTGGAGGCCGCGACCGGGCCGTCGAACAGCCGGCTTCGATCGAGCCCGAAAGCGGCCCGGGGCAACTGGCCCCCGGGGGTCGCCCCGGCCCGGTGGCACTGCTCGGTGGTGAGCGTGGCACAGCCGTACAGGCCGAGCATGAGGGCGCTGTAGGGAACCACCGAGGCGGTCCGGGCCACCGGGGCGGCGGTGAGCGAGACCAGGCGGTCCGCCTCCGCCGCCAGCTGTTCCGCGGTGCCGGTGGAGACCATGATGACGATCGGCACGGGCACGCCGCCGGGGGCGGAGTCGGCCAGCTGCACGGCACAGGCCCCGCCGATGGTCCGGGGAGCCTGCTCCAGCCAGCGGGTGTACCCGTCCAGGACCTCGGCCGCGTCGTCGTAGGCGAACGTCAGGTTGGTCAGCGCCACCGTGGTCACCGGGGACGGCCGCACAGTGAACGAGGTGACCACGCCGAACTGGCCACCCCCACCGCCGCGGATCGCCCAGTAGAGGTCCGGGTGCTCGCCGGCCGAGGCGGTCACCACCGTGCCGTCGGCGAGCACGACCTGGGCGGAAGTGACGGCATCACAGGCGATCCCGAGCGACCGGGTGAGGAATCCGATGCCACCGCCGGAGAGGAACCCGGCCGCACCGACGGTGGCGCACGCGCCCCCGACCGTCGCCAGGCCGGAGGCAGCCAGTCCGGTCAGGACATCGATGTTCTGCGCCCCGGCCCCGATCGTCGCCTGGGTCGGGGAGGTCACGCTCACCCCGTTGAGCCGGGAGACGTCGACGATCAGGCCGCCCTTAAGGGTCGAGTAGCCGGCCGTGCTGTGGCCGCCGCTGCGTACGGCGAACCGGATCGCCTTGTCCTGGGCGAACTTCAGGCAGGTCGAGACGTCGCCGGCGCTCTCGCAGAACGCGACCGCGCCCGGCTTCACGCTGTCGTAGGCGGTCAGGTAGAGCTGGACGGCCGCGGGGTACCCCGGGTCGCCCGGCACCACCAGGTCTCCGGTGAGGTTGCGCCGCAGAGAATCCCAGGAGTCCCGGGTCCCGGCGGCCTGGCTCGGGCCGGAGCGCATGACGATGAGCCCTCCCGCGGCGCCGGCGCCGGTCAGGAGGGTACGTCTGCTGATCATTCGGTTGTCCCTTTCGAAGGTGGGGCGGGAGGCGGGACGGCTGGCGGACGTCGGTGCGGGCCTCCCGCAGCGGAAGAACTGGTCGTTATGGAAACGGATGACGGGACGGGCTGATCGGCAAGGGGAACGTCCTGGGCGGCCTCCTCTACGCAGTGCCGAAGTGGCAGACGCGGGAGGGGCCGCGCCTGCCACGAACCGGGGATTCAGACCACGCGGACTCCGGTCCCGCTCTGGTCGGTCTCGGTCCCGGTCTCGGGGACCGGCAGTCCATGGGCGGAACCGGCCGGCGGGGGCCCCGGTTTCAGGGCCAGGCAACAGATCGCCCCCACGAACATCACCCCGGCGGGAACCAGCATGGTGGGCTGGAGCGCCTGCACGAAGCTGTCCCGGAACACCCGGTCACTGAGCTCGGCGATGGTGTTCATCACGCCCTCGGGTACCCCGGTGATCCCGGAAGTCGCGTGGCCGGTGCCGACCTGGAGCGCCTGCGCGTCCAGTGAGGTGAACCCGTCCACGAAACCGCCGCGGTACTGGGCCGGAAGGGCGGCAGCACCGCTTTCGGCGTGATCGCGCAGCTGACTGATCAGCTGGGACTGCAGTACCGCGGCCACGATCGCCCCGGCGACCACCGAACCGACCTGCCGCAGGGCGTTGTTCACCCCGGAGGCGGCCCCGACCAGCCGCACCGGCACGTTCCGCATGACCTCGGAGGCCATCGGCGCGAACGTGCAGCCCGCCCCCAGTCCGGCGACGAACAGCGGCGGGATGAACGTCCAGGTGCCGGAGTCGGGGCCGGCGGCCAGGGACACCCAGGTGATGCCGGCGCCGAACAGGGTCAGGCCCAGGGCCAGGACGAGGCGGCCGCCGAACTTCTCGGCCAGCACACCGGCCGGGCCGGCGGTGACCACCGAGCCGATCGCCAGGGGCACCAGCACCAGGCCGGTCTTCAGGGCACTGAACTCCAGGACCGACTGGAGGTAGATCGTGGTGGGCAGGAGCAGCCCGAGCACCCCGAAGGAGACCGCCACGCCGACGAAGTTCACGATCGCGAAGTTGCGGTCGCGGAAAAGCGTGAACGGCAGCAGAGGTTCCTTGTCCTGCTGGGTGGCCTCGTAGCCGAGGAAGACCGCAAGTAGCACCGCCGAGGCACCGAGAAGGGCCCAGATCCAGCCGTTCCAGTCGTACCGCTCACCCTCGATCAGGGCGAAGGTGAGGCAGAACAACAGGGCCGAGACCAGCAGGACACCGCCGACGTCGTAACGGTGCCGCACCGCGCGACCGGACCTCGGCATGATGGCCATCCCGGCCAGCAGGGCCACCACCCCGATCGGCAGATTGACGTAGAAGACCCAGCGCCAGGACAGGTTCTCGACCAGGACGCCGCCGATGGTCGGTCCGACGGCCCCGGACAGTCCGGCCACGCCGCCCCAGATTCCCAGCGCCACACCGCGTTTCTCGGCCGGGAAGATCTCGGCGATCAGGGACAGCGTCTGCGGGATCAGCATGGCCGCGCCCAGGCCCTGGACCGCGCGGAACGCGATCAGCTGCCCCGGTCCGTCGGCCAGGCCGCAGGCCAGACTGGCCAGGGTGAACAGCGCCACCCCGGCCAGGTAGATCGTGCTCTTGCCGCGCAGGTCGCCCAGCCGGCCGGCGCTGATGATGAAGATGGCCAGGACCAGGGTGTACGCGTTGACCACCCAGAGCACCTCGTCCAGCGAGGTGCCCAGGTCGTCGGTCATCTTCGGGATCGCGATGTTGACGATGGTCAGGTCGATGAGGGTCATGAAGAATCCCAGGATCAGGATCGCCAGGACCGCCCAGGGATTGCCGCGGAGTCTTCCCATCACGGAGCCTTCCTCGACGTACGCCGGTTGCTGACCCCCCTGAGAGGGACACCGGCGCCCGGGTGTGACATGGGCGGGTACGGACGGCTCAGGCCACGCAGATGCCGTCGACGGCGACCGGCTGGAAGACGTGGGGATAGGCCACGATGCCCTCCGGGTAGCGGGCCGCCGAGGCCTGGAACTCAGGGGTGCTGAACGCCGCGAGGAGCGCCTCGGTGGATTCCCAGACCGCCACGTTGACGACCAGCCGGCTGCCGGCTGTGCCCCGGTGCAGTTGCGTCCTGATGCACCCCCGGCTGGCCTTCATGTAACCGGCGTCGTCCTTCCACACCTCGATGAACGCGTCGTAGAGGTCCGGGGGGACGACGAACGTGTTGATCAGCGTGATCGGGCCGTCCTTCTGCTGGAACTGGTGGAGCAGCGGGGTGGTCGGGTCGAGGGTCTCGATCTTCACGGTGGGCCTCCAGGAAGCCGGTGCGGACGAGGGGGTGGATCAGAGTTCGGCCGGGTCCAGGTCGTCGGCGCGCAGCTCGACGATCGGGATCCGGTGACTGGCGCGTTTCTGGAACTCCGCGATGAACGGGAAGACCTCGGTGAATCGCTGCCACATCCGGTCCCGCTCGTCCCCGGTCAGCACCCGGGCGGTGGCGTCGAACCGCTCCACCCCGAGGTCGATCCGGACGTGCGGATCGGCGGTGATGTTGTGGTACCAGCCGGGCTGGGACGCCTGCGGTCCGCCGGGGACGTCGAAGTGGCCCGGAGCAGCGCAGATCGTGTACCGGTCCCGGTCGAAGACGAAGCCCACGGGCACCGTGCGCTCCAGTCTGCTGCGCCGGCCGCGGGTGGTCAGGAGCATCGCGTCGAGCTGGCCGAAGTGGCCGAAGATCCGGCCCTTCGAGGTGCGGAACAGGAAGATGTTGAGGTTCAGGAACGCCTTGTTGATCCGCTTGAGGACGGGGGAGGGCGGCTTCGAGTAGAGGTACACGTTGAACCGGGTGAAGCCGCGCACCAGGAAGTTCGTGTTCTCCATCACCGGGCGGGTGGTCGACCAGGACGACAGCGCCGGGTCGGCGGCGGAGGGGTGCTGCTCGGGCATCGGGAGTTCCTTCCGGAGTCGGCGGACTACAACGGTTTGCGGCCGCGCAGGATGGATTTCACCCCACTACGGACGAGAGACCGGCTGACCGGGCGCATCTCGTCGGTCTTCGGCTGCCGGGCCGCCCACGCGACGAACCGGACGACCATCGGGGTGGTGGGGAAGACGAACCGGATGTCCTCGGAACCCCGCCAGCCGAAGACCGGGTTGAGCGTCTCGCACTCGCGCAGGGCGGCGAAGATGATGTCCGCGGCGGTGTCTCCGTCCAGTTCCCCGATCTCGTACTTCTCGCAGGTCTCGGCGGTCAGTTCGAGGATGTGCCGGAAGTCGTCGTGCGGCCACCAGAGCCCGGGGTAGGCGGTGTCCTCGAGCCGGCTCCGGATCCGGGCGGTGTCCCCGTCCAGCTCGAAGTCGGCCAGGGCGCGGTGCAGGCGCATCACCCCGGGAGTGAGGAAGCCGCCCCAGACCCGGAACACCGCGTTCCACAACCGGAAGTGCGAGAACGCGATGTAGGCGCTGTTCACCAGGTCGTCGTTGAACCGGAGCAGGCCGCGCTCCAGCTCCTCGACGTACTGGAAGCGCTCGACCGACCAGTCGTCGTCGGCCAGCGAGTCCAGGACCCGCTCGGTGAGCGAGTAGATCACCTCGAAGGTGTTGGACAGCCCCCGGGAGAACAGCGGGTCGAGGAAGCCGGCCGCGTGCGACATCAGGCACCAGCGGGGGCCGATCGACTGCCGGGAGGAGTACTGCAACCGGTCGCTGGAGACCCATTCGCGCACCCGTTTGGCCCCGACGAACTGTCGTTTCACCGCGGGATAGCGGTCCAGGAACATCCGGAACTCCTGGTCCGGCGTCAGGTCCGCGGGTTTGGGGTAGGTTCGCTCGTCCATCTGCAGCCCGACGCTCACGACCGGGTTGAGCGAGCCCTTGAGGTTGTCGAACGGGATGACCCAGAACCAGCCCCGGTCGATCATGTGGTGCAGGGTGCCGTCGTGCCACCGGGCCGGTGGCCGCAGACTGCGCGGGTGGTGCGACACCTCGTCGTACGGCCGCACGCCGATGAAGTGCGTGAACAGGGTGCGGGCGTGGTGCTTGAACCGGGGCGGGTGCTCGCGCAGGTCGAACTTCTCGGCCAGCGGGGACCGGAAGCCGCTGGCGTCGATCAGGTACCTGGCCCGGAACGTCTCCCCGTCCGCGGCGGTGACGCTCACCCCGTCGTCCTCCACCTCGACGTCCTTCGCCCGCCAGTTCTGCCGGGTGGTGGCGCCGTACTTGGCCGCGACGTTGAAGAAGTACTGGTCGGTGTCCTGCCGGTAGAGGTGGCTGGCGTCGGTGAGGATCTTCGGGATCACGAACATGGTGGCCTGGCGTGGATCGGGCTCCTGGCCCGCGTCCTGCCGGACGAAACCGAAGCTCTGCTTGCGGCCGTGCATCGGCCCGATGTGCTCGGCCACGGACCGGGCGTCGAGCAGGTGCCCGATCTCCGGCACGTCGAACCGCGAGCGCAGGATGTGCAGCCACTCGACCAGTTGCGGGGTCATCGACTCGCCGATCGCGAACCGCGGGTGCTGACCCGCGTCCACGAGCACGACGTCCGCCCCCTGCCGGGCCAGGATGGCGGCGGTGATCGAGCCGGCCAGCCCGGAGCCGAGAATCAGGACGTCACACTGGCGGACGCGGTCCGCGTCGGCGCTCCGGCTCGTCGCCGCGACGTTGCTGGACATGGAATACCTCGTTTCGTGGTCGGAACCTCACCGGGCGCGGTTCAGAAGTTGCCGAGGCCGCCGCAGACGTTGATCGCCTGGGCGGTAACGGAGGCGGCGGTGTCCGACGCGAGGTACGCGATCATCCCGGCGACCTCCTGCGGGGTCGAGTAGCGTCCCAGCGGGATCTTGGCGGTGAACCGCTGCCGCACGGCGTCCTCGGTGGTGTCCCAGGCGGCCGCGTACCCGGCCCGCACCCGCTGGGCCATCGGGGTCTCGACGTACCCGGGACAGACCGCGTTGACCGTGATCCCGGTCGGCCCGAGCTCGTTGCCCAGGGCCTTGGTGAAGCCGACGACCCCGTGCTTGGACGCGGAGTAGGGGGCGCCGAGCACGACGCCCTGCTTCCCGGCGGTGGAGGCCACGTTGACGATCCGGCCCCGGCCCCGGGCCCGCATCCCGCCCGTGGTCAGGACCTCCCGGGTCATCAGGAAGACGCTGTTCAGGTTCGTGTTCATGACGTCGAACCAGAGGTCGTCCTCGATCAGCGCGGTGACGCCACCGCCGCTGCGGCCGGCGTTGTTCACCAGCACGTCGACCGGCCCGAAGCGTTCCACGGCCCCGCCGACGAACTTCTGGATGTGGTCGCGGTCGCGGACGTCGCAGACCCGGCCGTCGGCCTCGATGCCCTCCTCCTGCAGGGTCTGGACCGTGGCCTGGACCCCGTCCTCGTTGCGGGCGCAGATGTACAGGCGATGGTTCTGCTGGCCGAGGGCCCGGGCGGTCTCCAGCCCGATTCCGCTCGTTGCCCCGGTGACCAGGGCGAGCCGGGTTTCCGGCATCGTCGTCTCCTTCCGCTCGGGGTTCAGGCGACCTGGTCGCGGGCCTGGTCGCCGTTGACCGCGGCCAGCAGGGCCCGCGGGGTGGGGGACTCGCTCAGGACCTCGTCGGCCAGGCGCACGCCGAGCAGCCGCTCGATCTGGCTGCCGGTCTCGAGCAGGGCCAGCGAGTCGTAGCCCAGGGAGTCGAAGTCCGAGTCCAGGAAGGCGTTCTCGTCGTCCACCCCCTCGACGTCGCCGGCCGCCGCCTCGAGGAAGGACCGCAACTGGTCGGTGGTGAGTCTCTGGGTCATACCGTCACCTCTTCGGAATCGGGGGCCGGGGCGCGGACCGCCCCGGCCGGGGGGACGTGCGGACCCCGGACCACCAGGGCACTGTTGAAACCGCCGTACCCGCGGGCCACGACCAGGGCCGTGCCGAGGGCCGCCGGCCGGGCGAGGGTGACCAGGTCCAGCCCCAGGCCCGGATCGGGAACGGAGTTCACCGTCGGCGGGATCACCTGGTCCCGCAGGGCCAGTAACGCGGCGGCGACGTCCAGGGACGCCGCCCCGGAGGAGAGCCGGCCGGTCATCGTCTTCGGCGCGGTCACCGGCACCGCGCCCGGACCGAAGATCCCGGTCAGGGCCTCGGCCTCGAGCCGGTCCAGGTCGGGCCGCCCGGCGCCGTCGGCGAACACGACGTCGACCTCGGCCGGGGACACCCCGGCGTCGGCCAGGGCGGCCCGGATCGCCGCGGACAGGCCGGGGGGACGACCCGAACCCGGGCGGGGGTCGAGCGTGGAGGCGTAACCGGCCACCGACCCGTAGATCCGGGCTCCCCGCGCCCGGGCCTGGGCGCCGTCCTCCAGGATCAGCAGTGCTCCGCCCTCGCCGGTGACATGTCCCGTGGCCCGCCGGTCGAAGGGCAGGTAGGCCTGGTCCGGCTCCTGGCTGGTGGTCATCCGGCCGGCCGCGATCTGGGCGACCCACCCCCAGGGGCAGACCGACGCGTCGACGCCGCCGGACACGATGGCCGCGGTACCCCGGCGGATCTCGCGCCGCGCCTGGGCCAGCGCGTCCAGGCCACCGGCCTGGTCGGAGACCACCACCCCGCACGGTCCGCGCAGACCGTGCCGGATCGAGATCTGCCCGGTGTTGACCGCGTAGAACCAGGCGAACGACTGGTAGGCGCTGACGTACTCGCTGCCCCGGGACCACAGGTTGCGCAGCTCGTTCTGGCCGAACTCGAAGCCTCCGGAGGAACTGGCGGTGATCACCCCGACGCTGAAGTCCGGGCGCTCGGCGCCGTCCACCCCGGCGTCGGCCAGCGCCCAGTCCGCGGCGACCAGGGCCATCCGGGTCATGTGGTCGGTCTGCGGGAGCAGGCGGCCGGGCAGGTGGGCGGCCGCGTCGAAATCGGTCACCTCACCGGCCAGGCGGGAAGGGTACGGCGTGGGGTCGAACCGGGTGATCCGGCCGATCCCGCTGCGGCCGGCCCGGGTGGCCGCCCAGTACGCCTCGGTGCCCAGGCCGTTCGGGGCCGCCACCCCGATCCCGGTGACCACCACCTCGGCGCCGGTCACGCCGCGCTCCGCAGCACCATCGCGCTCTGGAAGCCGCCGAAGCCGCTGCCCACCGTCAGCACCGTGTCGGTCTTCCACTCGCGCGCGGTGAGGGGGACGTAGTCCAGGTCGCAGACCGGATCCGGGTCGTGCAGGTTCGCCGTCGGGGGCACCACGTCGTTCTCGATCGCCAGCGCGGAGGCGGCGATCTCGATCGATCCGATGGCGCCCAGCGAGTGGCCGACCATCGACTTGATCGAGCTCATCGGCCGTCGGTAGGCGATGTCGCCCAGGGTCAACTTGATCGCGGCGGTCTCGTGCCGGTCGTTCTGCTTGGTCCCGGATCCGTGGGCGTTCACGTAGTCGACGTCCTCGGGGTTCAGTCGGGCCTCGGCCAGGGCCGCCCGGATCGCCTCGGCCATCTCCCGGCCGTCGGGCCGCAGCCCGGTCATGTGAAAGGCATTGGAACGGTTGGCGAATCCGGCGACCTCCGCGTAGATGTGGGCGGAGCGGGCGCGGGCGTGCCCGTACTCCTCGAGCACGAACATCGCCGAGCCCTCACCGAGCACGAACCCGTTGCGCCCGGCGTCGAAGGGCCGGGACGCGTGCTCGGGGTCGTCGTTGCGCGGAGTCGTCGCCTTGATCGCGTCGAAGCAGGCCACGGTGATCGGCGAGATCGGGGCATCGGTGGCGCCGGCGATCATCACGTCGGCCGTGCCTTCCCGGATCAGCTCGGTCGCGTGGCCGACCGAGTCCAGGCCGGAGGTGCAGCCGGTGGAGACCACGGTGGCCGGTCCCTCGGCGCCGGTCGCCCAGGCCACCTCGGTGGCGAAGACGCTGGGCACGAAGTAGTTGTAGAGGTGCGGAACGGCGTAGGTGTGGTCCACCAGGTCCAGTCGCCCGGCGTCGCTGACCGTCCGGTACTCCTCGTCCAGGCCCATCGTGGCGCCGACCGCGCTGCCGACCGTGACCCCGACCCGGTGCGGGTCCAGCCCGGTCAGGTCGATGCCGCTGTCGAGGACCGCCTGCCGGGCGTTGACCACCGCGAACTGGGCGGCCCGGTCCATCCGCCGGATCTCCTGCGGTCCGAGGCCGGCCCGGCCGGGATCGAAGTCGATCTCGGCCGCGACCTGGGAACGGAACGGGGAGGGATCGAAGAAGCTGATCCGCCGGGTGGCCGTGCGCCCCTCGGTGAGGAGGTTCCAGAAGGCCTTGACCCCGATGCCGCCGGGGGCCAGCACCCCCATCCCGGTGATCACCACACGCCTGGTCATCGGGGCTGGTCCGTCCAGTGGTAGAAGCGGGCCGCCATGGCGTCGGCCGGACCCCGCCAGGTGGCTGGATCGTAGGCCCCGATGAACGGTTTCAGGTCGTCACTGATCTGCTGGAAGAGAGGGTGCGTGCGGGCCTCCTCGACGGCCGCGCTCCCGGAGTCCTCGTCGAAGTCCTGCAGGTGGAAGTAGAGGCCGCGATAGGTGAACAGCTGCCGGCGCCGGGTGCCCATCAGCCGGGGCATCTCGGTGGCGTCGAACTCACCGAACAACCCGGACACGGCGGCGCTCACGCCCGGGTCCATCCGGGCCACGATCAGACTGCTGTACATGGACTTTCACCCTTTCGATGGATGGCACAACGGGTCACTGCGATCCGCCCCGGCCGCCCTCGCGGGCCGGCTCCGGGGAAAGGGTGCGCAGCAGTTCGTCGAGGTCGTAGTACGCCCGCTGGGGCGTGCCGTAGCGGTTGATCTTTCCCCGGCTGGCCCATTTGCGGATCGTCGCCTCGGAGACCCCGGCCGCGAGAGCGGCGAGCTGGGTCGGCACGAGCCGCTCGGCCGGCGGCCGCTCAGGCACGACGCAGGTGCTGCGGCCTCAGGCGTCGCTGGAGCTCGAGCCAGCGGTGCACCGGCCACTGATGACCCGCCGTGCAGCGCACGGCGGCCGCCGGAGCGGGCGACCCGGTCGTGATCAGGGAGCCCTCACACCCGTCCTCCACGCACGGGCCGAGCACCATGGCCGGGGTGGCGGCGCTGGCCCGGCGCGCGGCGTCCGAGGTCTGCTCCAGTTCCTCGGTGAAGTCCGGGCCCGCCGGGTGGTCGAGCAGCCAGTCGAGGTGGGCGATCAGGAAAGCGGTCAGATGGAAGGGGGTTCGCCGGGCGGGGCCGGTTCCCCGTCTCTCCTCCCGGATCAGGGCGGCCCACGAGGAAAGGAACGTGACGATCGACGCCCGGGCCGCGAAGGCCCGATCGTCCAGGAAAATTCCCTCCCCGTCCCGGCTTCCGCTCACCCGCTCACGCAGACCCCGGGCTCTGGGCTGAAGCGATTCCTCGCAATCGTTGTACAGCGAGGGCAGTTCGGCCAGGAGCGACCGGGCCCGCTTCCGGCACGGCAGGCAGAAAGGTGGCCCCCCACCTTCACGCCGCTGGCCCGCCGTCGGTGATGTCGTGCATCCAAGGCATTTGGATGGCTGCAACAGAAGAACCCCCCTAGCAGTAACACCAATGAAAACTACTGTGGTGAAGCATGTTTCATTGATCCCCCGCGATGACTGACCGCCGCCTCGTGGGCAGCGCACAGCGCCGGCCGGATGGGCCGGAAGACTGCCGACGGCGCTGTCGGCCTACGGGCTCGCGGGGCAGGAGCAGACTGAACGGAACGACACGGCACGGCGGCCCGAGTCGGCCGGATGGCCCCTGAGAGAGATGGCTACGGACGCAGAACGGTGAAAACACCCTGCAGAAAATGGTGTTTGACCAAGGTTCTGAGAAGGCCGAATCGAAAATCGGCACAGTACGTCCGCCGGGAGTAAGCGTGACATATGCCTACGGAAGGGTCAACCCTCCGGCCGCGGTGACTGCCCGGACGTGAAACGGCGCCCGCGATATGGCGTGAGCTGATCCTTGTGCAACATGAGTCCCCCTGCTCAGGTGCTCGCCCACGCACCGTCGTCGGTTTCCGCCCTGCGCCCGGCCCCACCCGGGCGATCCCCCCAAAAGGGACATTATGTCCCACGGAGATCGGAAAACAATGCTTTGCGAGCTGTGAGTCGCAGGTATAGGGGCACTACTCATTCGGGCGAGAATTTCTAGCGGGACCTCACCCGATGGCGGGCCGCCAGCCCAGCGCGGGCCCGAGCTTGGTGGCCATGTCGGTGAGGATCTGCACGTAGTCCTCGTGCTCGAAGCTGAACGGCAGCGCGAAGGCGACCTCGTCGACCTCGGCGTAGCCGGCGTGGGCCTGCAGCTGCTCGGCGATCTGATCGCTGGTGCCGATCAGGTCGCGGGCGAAGAGCATCCGGGCCGGGCCCTGCGGCTCGGCCGTGCGCGGGGTGCGCCGGTCCACGTAGGCCTGGTACTTCGCCACCTGCTCGGGGGCGGCCGAGTCGGTCGGGATGACGACCAGACCCTGCGAGACCCGGGCCTTCTCGCCCAGCGGGTGGGCGGCCCGGAAGGCCTTGATGTGGCCGAGCTGGATCTGGGCGAAGTCGGCCGAGCCGTCCTCGGAGCGGACCACGCTGCTGGTCAGGAAGTTCATCCCGTTCTCGCCGGCCCACTTCGCCGAGGCCAGACCGGCCCCGCCGTACCACATCCGGTCGATCAGCCCGGCGGCGTGTGGCTGGACGTGGTCGGAGAACTCCTCGAAGGCCCGGGAGCCGCTGAAGTCCGAGGCCTGGTCGCCGCGGACGAAGCCGAGCAGCCGCTTGACCCGCTCGTAGGAGAAGTCCTCGGCGTCGGCGGTGTCGGGGTAGAGCGCGTCCTTCACCGTGTCGTAGAACATCGGCGGGCCCACGCTCAGGCCGGGGTTGAGGCGGCCGCCGGAGAGGATGTCGACGGTGGCCCAGTCCTCGGCCAGGCGCAGCGGGTTCTCCCAGCCCAGCGGCGTGACCGCGGTGCCCAGGTGGATCCGGTGGGTGCGCTGGGAGGCGGCGGCCAGCACGGCGACCGGCGAGGAGATGCCGTACTGCAGGTGCCGGTGGCGCAGCCAGGCGCTGTCGAAGCCGAGCTGCTCGCCGAGCTCGATGATCCGCAGGGTCGACTCGTGACCGGCTCGGGGGTCGGCCTCGTCGAACAACCCGATGGTGAGGAACCCGAGCTTCTGCAGGGCACGCACGACGTAAGCCTCCTGACGGTCCGGCGATGACTTAGTTGATTGTTGCACCACCCCGCAGGCGAGGGGCTTTCCCGGGCACCAGGGTTAGGTTAGCCTTACGCCCACCGGCCTGCTGAGCTGCCGTCAGGGTGGGGCGGCCCAGTTCGTCGGCCCCGACCAGGTGTTCTGGGCCCGGCGCGGGGTGGCGCACGAGGTTGCGGCGGGGGAGGGGCAGACGGTTTACCGGGTCGGGCTGCGGGAGGAGCCGGCGGTCCTGCGGGATCTGCGGGTGGCGGCGGCGAGCATTGATCCCGAAGCGGCCACTTTGCTCAGGGCTTTGGGGGCGCCGGGCATCCCGCCCGCCCGGGCGCTGAAGATCCGCGATCGGGTCCTGGCGGGCCTGGGGGCCAGCGCCCGGGAGCTCACCGGAATCCCGCTGATCGGCTCGGGTTACGCGATGCGGGTGGCCCGGGCCCTGACCCATGACCCGGCCGATCCGACCTCGCTGGAGGAGTGGGCGGGGCGTCTGCACGTCAGTGTGAAGACGCTGCAGCGGGATTTCGAGAAGGAGTTCGGCCTTTCCTACAGTCAGTGGCGGACCCGGTTGCGGCTGCTGGCTTCCCGGGTGCTGCTGGAGACCACCCCGGTGACCGAGGTGGCCCATCGTGTCGGCTATGCCAGCACGTCGGCCTTCATCGTCGCGTTCACCCGGGAGTTCGGGATCACGCCCGGTCGGCAACGGGCATCCTGAGCCCGTCGTCCTCGCTCTTGTGGTCGGCGGGTGGTTTCCAGGGAGCGAGGAACGTGGGCAGGATCAGCCGGTAGCGGTACCCGAACCCGGCCAGGGCAATGGCCGCGCAGATTCCCGAAAGAATCAGCCGGCCTTCGGTGCTCGTGATCGGGAACTGCACGGCGAACAGGGCCAGCAGCACCCAGGCCGACCATCGGTGGAAGCGCAGGCTGAGCAGCATTGCGACGCCCATCATGGTCTGGGTCGCGGTCAGCAGCATCTCCTCCACCTGACGATCGTCCAGTGGTAGTGCGGTTTCCCCGCCACCGAAGAAGTAGACGATCGGCAGCGAGCCGACCAGAAGCGTCCATTGATTAACTTTTGACGAGATCAGCGTGGCCATCGCGTTCGCGCCGTTGCCACGCGCGGCGAAGATGATCGCGATGATGAACTCCGGCGCCTCGCTGGAGAGCGGGGCCAGCCACTGCACCAGCAGGAACTGGTCGATGCCGAGCTCGGTCCCGGCCTCCACCAGGCTCTCGGCGAAAGGCTCAGCACAGAGCAGAATCACGGCGGCCGAGACGACGAACAAAGTAGGGACGACCACCCGCCGCCGTCGTTTCGGCAAGCCCCCGAGGGCGGCCGCCGTGCCGATCAGATGCGGCTCCTCGACCTCGCCCTTGGCCAGGCGGATCAGATAGAAACCGAACCACAGCAGCAGGAGCACACCGAACCAGATCTGGATCTCACCGCTGATCGGCATCCAGAAGGCCACCACCCCGGCCGTGAGCAGGAAACCCAGCTCGAGCCGGTTGCTGTTCTCCAAGTGCAGTGCGGAAACCTTTTTTCCGGTCAGTTTTTTGGCTGCTGTCAGGGCTACGAGAACGACCACCGGCCAGCCCAGGCCGAGCAGAAGCCGGTTCGAGCCGGTCATGTTGGCGGCGGCGTACTGAACGTAGTCGGGGTTCGAGCCGGCAGTGTAGGCGTAATACAGGTCGACCGCGTACTCCGGAAGCACCGCGATCAGGGCGAGGATGGCGATGGCCAGGCCGCCGGAGATGTCCACCTGCGCCGATTCCGCGGCCCAGGCCAGCAGGAACGAGGCCGCGACCACGGCCGCGCCGTAGATCAGCAGGGCGAGCACGGCGTCGGGGTGCAGGCCGCTGATCCGCAGGACCAGGGCGGGCAGGGCGAGGACTGCGCAGATGCTGAGGGAGCGGGCCAGGACAGTGCGCGAATTCATCGGACTCCTCGGTCAGGGTGCTGACCGAGGGGCGAGTCCGGCTGAGGGACACGACACTTCGGCCAACACACGTTGGCCGAAGGTCTCGCTCGCCGCGACGGCGGTGACTGACCGGGCGTCCTTCTGGATGAGGGACGCCAGTATGTCGATCAGTCTCACCCTTTCGGGTGGAGCTACTCCCCTTCGGAGATCTGGTTGACCGTAACACGGCGTTACCCGGACCGGCCAGGTGATCCGGCCCACGTTCCCGGCCAGAAAACCGTTGCTGGAGAGAACAAATGATGGACGTCGGTCAGCGGCCGACGCTTTCGGGAGGCCGGCCGACCCGGAGCGAGACCAGGATCTGGAGGCCGGCGATACCGGCCACCATCAGCAGGGACGCGGTCCAGGTGCCGGTGAGCTGATGCAGGAGACCGGCCGCGATCGGCCCGGCCGTGGCCAGGAGATAGCCCAGCGACTGGGCCATGCCGGACAGCTGGGTGGTCTCGTGCGGCGTGCGGCCGCGCAGGCTGATCAGGGCCAGCGCCACCACCAGGGCCGAGCCGGTGCCCAGACCGGAGCAGATCGCCCAGAGCAGGAACAGCGACGGCGCCAGCAGGATGCCGAACACCGAGATCACCACCGGGACGGCGGCCGCGATCGCGGCGGTGACCTGGCTGCGGCCGCGCATCAGCAGCGGGATGCCCAGGCCGCCGACGATCCCGGCGCCCTGGGCCGCGAAGAGGTGCAGGCCGGCCACCGTGGAACTGATTCCGTGATCGGTCTCGATCGAGGGCAGCCAGGTGATGGTGATGTAGAACGTCGTCGACTGCAGGCCCATGTAGCCGGTGACCAGCCAGGCCGTCGGCGAGGTCCAGACGCTGGTCGCGGTCGGCGCGGTCGGGTCCTCGGCGGGTGCGGGTGCCCGGGCGGCATTCCGGGCCCGCGGTATCCAGAGCAGGGCCACGGCGAACGCCGGGACCGCCCAGACGGCCAGCGCGACCCGCCAGCTCGTGGCGTTGGCGAGGGGCACGGAGATCGCGCTCGCGGTGGCCGCGGCTCCGGTGATGAAGGCCGTGTACAACCCCATGGCGCGCGAAACGCGTCCGTAAAAATCGCGTTTCACCAAGGTCGGCCCCAGCACATTGCCGACCGCGATCGCCGCGCCCGCCACCGCCGTCCCTACCCAGAGCCCGACCGAACCCGACCAGGAGCGCAGCACCAGGCCCAGGCCCAGCACCAGTAGGGACCCGACCACCGCGAGCTCGGCGCCGGTGCGCCGGGCCAGGCGGTGCACGAGCGGGGAGACCGAGGCGAAGGCCAGGAGGGGGAGGGCGCCCAGGACGCCCTGCGCGCCCTCGCTCAGATGCTGCTGGTCGCCGATCCGCTCCAGTACCGGCCCCACCGAGGTGATGGCCGGACGGAGGCAGATGGCTAGAAGGAAGATGGAGGCGACGGTCAGGGCGTTGCGGCGGTCAGACATGGTTGCCTTAAGTTACCGGGGTGAACACGGAGACGGTGCTGGAGCTGGACGGCGTCACCTATCGCCGGGGCGAGAAGCAGATCCTGCACGACATCGACCTGACCGTAGGCGCCGGGGAGCACTGGGCCCTGCTCGGCCCGAACGGCGCCGGCAAATCCACCATCCTGGGCTTTCTCGGGGCGGAGACCTTCCCGACCTCCGGCCTCGTCCGGGTGCTCGGCCGGCAGCTGGGCAAGGTCGAGCTGGCCGCCTTGCGGCGCAGCATCGGGCACGTCAACCCCCGGCATCCGCTGCGTTCGGCCCTGACCGTGCGGGAGGTGGTGCTCACCGGCCTCACCGGGACGATCGAGCTGCCGATGCGCTGGGCACCCTCCGAGGCCGACCTCAAGCGCGCGGACGAGCTGGTGAACCTGCTCGGGCTGGGCGCGCGGGCCGACCACACCTGGCCGACCCTGTCGCAGGGCGAGCGCGGGCGCGCACTGATCGCCCGGGCGCTGGCCGGTGACCCGAAGCTGCTCCTGCTCGATGAGCCCTCCACCGGGCTCGACCTGGCCGCCCGCGAGCAGCTGCTGGACACCGTGGACCTGCTCGACCGGACGCATCCGGACCTGACCTCGGTGCTGGTGACCCACCACCTGGAGGAGCTGCCCTCCTCGACCACCCACGCGGCGCTGCTCAAGGACGGCCGGCTGATTGCCGCCGGACCCATCGCCGGTGTGCTGACCAGCGACAACGTCAGCACCGCGTTCTCCCACCCGATCACCGTCGGGCAGGAGGACGGGCGCTGGACCGCGCGGGCGGCCCGGCGTCCGCGCGCCTGAGCCGTTACGGCATCCGCAGTTCGGCCAGGGGCAGCATGTGCAGCGGTTCGGTCTCCCAGACCGCGCCGAACTTCTGCGCCTCCGGGTCGAGCTCGAGCACCAGACCGTTCGGGGTCTCCAGGAAGACCACGTCGATCCGCAGGCCGGCGTGGTCCTTCCCGGGAGTGGACTGGGTGGCCACCACGCCGGTGGTGACCCAGCCGGACGGCGCCAGCGAGGCCACCACGTCGACCCCGCCGTCGCCGATCACGATCTCCCAGCCGGTCGGTCCGCCCTCGCGGATCTCCAGATCGGTGACCGCGCGGGCCTCGCTCGCCCCGACCACCGGGTAGACGCTGGAAACCTGGGCGATGTCGACCGGCTCGAAGGTCGCGGCGGTGAAACTCGCCTCCCCACGCTCGGTGACCACCGGCAGGGTCAGCCCGGCGAGCCGTTCGGCCAGCGCCGCGTCGGCCTCGGCCCCGGCGCCGCCCGCGGTCAGGGCGGGCAGCAGGTGTTCCCAGACCAGGTCGAGCAGGGTCTGCTGCTCGGGCGCCTGGGCGGTGATCGTGATCACCGCGTCCTGCTCCTCGAGGATCAGGATGAACTGGCCGAACGCGCCGTCGGCCCGGTAACCGTGGCGGCTGTTCCAGAACTGGAAGCCGTAACCGACGGCGTTGTCGGCCTTCTCCTCGTCCGGCGTCGGAACGTGGATCTGCGAGGCGGTTTCCGCCCAGCCGGAGGGCAGCACCTGCTTGCCCTCCCACACGCCGTTCTGCAGGTAGAGCAGGCCGAGCTTGGCCATCGTCTCGGTGGTCACGTGCAGCCCGGAGTAGCCGAGCTCGCGGCCCTCGCCGTCCTTGATCCAGCCCAGCGGCTCGGTGATGCCCAGCGGCTCGAGCAGGCGCGGGCGCAGGTAGTCGACCAGCCCGGTGCCCGAGGTGCGCTGCACGATCAGGGCCAGCGCCAGGGTGCAGGGCTGGTTGTAGGCGAACACCGAGCCCGGCTCCTCGTCCGGGTGGATCCGCAGGAAACCCCGGATGATGTTGCCGGTTTCGTCCAGCTCGGCCGCGCCGAGCGTCTCCTCCAGGTGACCGCTGGCCATGGCGGCGACGTGGCGCACCTTCATCGCCCGCGACCGCGGGTCCTTGATGTCCGCGTCCAGCTCCGGGAAGTAGGACAACACGGGGGCGTCCAGGTCGACCAGGCCCTCGGCGACCGCGAAACCCAGCGCGGTGGCGGTGAAGCTCTTGCTGACCGAGTAGACCAGCTGCGGGCGGGGCGCGGCGTACGGCGCCCACCAGCCCTCGGCGACCACGCTGCCGGACTTCACCACGATCAGGCTGTGCGGCTCGACCCCACTGGTGCGGGCGGCCGCCGCTATGAAGGCCTCGACGCCGGTGGCGTCCACCCCCTGCTGGGTCGGGGTACTGCGGGGAAGGGGGACGGACAGGGCAGTCGTCATGCGCCTATTTGATCACGAGTGGACGGGTGCGAAAGGCCATGGATCAGTAGCATCCTCCCGGGTCCCCAGCACGCGCGGAGTGGAGCAACGGTGTCGGTTTCAGCAGGTCAGAATGACCCCACGGAGCGTGAGGACGCGTCCGTCGACATCGTCGAGGAAACCGCCGCCGAGGGTGCGGCCGAGCGGCAGACGCTGTTCACCGATGCGGTGATCGCCATCGCGATCACCCTGCTGGCCCTGGAGCTGCCGATCCCGGAGGGGACGACGAACCACGAGTGGTTGCGGTCGGCCTGGGACCACCACGTCGAGTACTTCGCCTACGTGCTGAGTTTCGTCGTCATCGCAGCCCACTGGCGCAGTCACCACCGGGCCTTCCGGTACGTCCGCAGTTTCGGGCCGCGGATCGGCCAGCTCAACCTCCTCTGGTTGTTCTTCCAGGTGACCAACCCGTTCGCCACGAAGATCATTGCCGACGACGGGCCGAACGGCGTGCGGTTCGGTTTCTACGGGCTGATCCAGGGCCTGGCCTGCCTCACTCTCATGGTGATCATCGGCCGGCTGACCGCGGAGGCCGACTTCCGGCTCGGGGCCGATCCCGGCCTGCCCCGGCGGATGGTGACCGGCCTGGCCGGCACCGCGGCGGGCTTCCTGGTGTCGGTCCCGCTGTTCTTCGTCTGGGACCAGGCCTGGTGGCTGTGGATCGCGATCCCGGTGGTCAACGGCGCGATCAGGCGCCGTCGGGCGACTGCGGCCGGATGAACCCGCCCGGATAGTCTGAGCCGGTGAGCGCGACGGAAACCCGGCACAGTGCGGTCGAGGTGAACGGGGCCCGGCTGGCCCTCGACGAGACCGGCGCCGGACCCGTGGTCCTGCAACTGCACGGGATGGGCGCTAGCCGGGGCCAGGACCACGAACTGGGCTTCGACTTCTCGGTCCTGAGCCGTAGCCACCAGCTGGTCCGGTACGACGCCCGGGCCCACGGCGACTCCGGCGGCCGGCCCGAGGCCACCGACTACACCTGGGCCCACCTGGCCGGCGACCTGCTCGCGGTGAAGGCGCACGTCTCGCCGGATCAGCCGGTGGACGCGATCGGCGCGTCGATGGGTGGGGGCACGATCCTGCACGCGGCGCTCGCCGAGCCGCAGGCCTTCCGCCGTCTGGTGCTGGTGATCCCGCCGACCGCCTGGGAGACCCGGGCCGAGCACGCCGCGATGTGGGAACAGGCGGCCGGGCTGGTGGAGCGGCACGGTCTCGGCGCGTTCCTGGCCGCTGGGGAGAACCAGCCCCGGCCGCCGGTCCTCGCGGCCATCGGGAAGCGGATGGAACCGCAGGTCAGCCCGGACCTGTTCCCGGCCGTGATGCGCGGCGCCGCCCTGACCGACCTGCCCGCGCAGGAAGACCTCAAGGCGCTGACCCAGCCCACCCTGATCCTGCCCTGGGCCGACGACCCGGGGCATCCGCTGAGCACGGCGGAACGGCTGGCCGAGGTGTTGCCCAACGCCACGCTGCAGCCCCCGGCCCGGACCCCGGACGAGGTCGCAGCCTGGGCGTCCCTGGTCGAGGCGTTCCTGCGGCCCTGAGAAGCCTCAGACGTCGGACTTGGGCCGCACGCTCTCCACCCGGCAGGCCTGGGTGGTCTTGTCGTCCTTCTCGTCGGCCGTCTCCCGGACCAGCATCGCCGGCTTGGCCATCCCCGGTTCCGACTTGCCCACCTTGCTGGTCCCCGGCGTCTTCCCGTTGGCCTCCTTGCCCTCCGGGACGTCGCCGGCGGCCCTGCGCTTCTCCTCCTGCTGCCTCCGGCGGCGCAGCTCGACCTGGGCGAAGCCGAAGGCGATCAGGGCCGGCCAGACGTACTGCGTCCACCCGGGCAGGTCCGGCAGGTCGGGGAGGTTCGGGAGATTCGGCAGGTTGACGTGGGGTAGGGAAATGTTCGGCCAGGGGATGGAGGGAAGGTCCGGGGTAGGAACCGAGGGCAGGTTGATGTGCGGCCGCCAGGGAATCTGGCGCAGCAGCCAGACCAGAAGCACCGGCACGAGCACCCCGGCCGTGGCGGAGACCGTGCGACGCAGCGCGTACAGGTGCGGGTGCTCGCGGATCCACGCCTCCCGCTTCGCCGCCCGACTACCTTCTTCCGGCACGAAGTCCGTACCGCCGACGCCCAGTCGGGCCTGCCCCAGAGCCTCGCTCGGCTCGGAGTCGGGCTTTTTCTTACCCCGCAGCCAGTTCAGGCCCTTCGGCCCCTTGGACGAGGGCGCCGGGAAGAGCGTCACCTGCCGAGCGGGCCCGATCAGGGAGGGCAGCTTCAACCGGACGGCCCCGTGCTCCTGGCCGTCCAGCACCACCGTGTTCTCGCTGGTCTTCTTGCTGGCCACCTCGGTGTCGGCGATCGTCCAGCGCACCAGCCGGGAGGCCGTTGTCGAGGAGATCTCGACCGTGTGCTCATCACCGTCGTGGGTCAGATGCCAGCGTTCGGGTGCCTTCGCCATCAGTTCGCGCTCATCCGTAAGTAGGCAATATCAGCAGTATGCGTCGACTTCCTGCGATAGCAACGTAGCCCTGCCGCGCCCGCGCGGCATCCGCCCGCCGTCGGATCCCACCCCCCGCAAGGGGGAGTTGTGCACCTCACGCGCCACCGGCGTCCCTCATCCCGATATTTTGAGGGCATGAACAAAATGGCCGTGATCAGTGGTGCCAGCAGCGGGATCGGGGCGGCGACGGCCAAGGGCCTGGCGGCTGCCGGGTACGACGTGGTGCTGCTCGCCCGCCGGGAGGACCGCCTGAAGGGCGTTCGCGACGAGATTGTGGACGCCGGTGGTCAGGCCACCTACGTCGTCCTCGACGTCACCGACAACGAGGCGGTGCAGGCGTTCGCGAGCACCGTGGAGCGCTGCGACGTGCTGGTGAACAACGCCGGCGGGGCGATCGGGGCCGATCCGGTGCTGCAGGCCGACCCGGGCGACTGGCGCAAGATGTACGAGGTCAACGTCATCGGCCCGCTCCAGCTGACGCAGGCCCTGGCGCCCCGGATGCGGCACACGGACGACGCGGTCATCGTCGTGCTCACCTCGACCGCCGGGCACGGCGTCTACGAGGGCGGCGGTGGGTACACCTCGGCCAAGCACGGGGAGCACGCGCTGACCGGCACGTTGCGCCTGGAACTGAGCGGCGAGCCGTTCCGGATCATCGAGATCGCCCCCGGCATGGTGGCCACCGAGGAGTTCTCGCTCAACCGGTTCGGCGGCGACCAGGCCAAGGCGGACGCGGTCTACGCCGGGGTGCCGGACCCGCTGAGCGCCGAGGACGTGGCCGACACCGTCGTCTGGGCGATCACCCGGCCCAAGCACGTGAACGTCGACCTGCTGGTGCTGCGCCCCCGGGCCCAGGCCGCGCAGCACAAGGTGCACCGGATCAAGTAGAGCTATCCACCGCCACCGGCGAGTGTCACAATTTGTCGGGTGAATGCGACGAAGCGTGCCCTGATCGTCCGTGGCGGCTGGGAGGGGCATCAGCCCGTCGCGGCCACGGACCTCTTCATCCCCTTCCTGGAGTCCTCCGGCTACCGCGTCGAGGTGGCCGACAAGCCGGCCGTCTACACCGACGCCGAGCTGATGGACCAGACCGACCTGATCGTGCAGTGCTTCACGATGGGGTCGATTGAGCGGGACGAGGTCAGGGGCCTGAGAGCGGCGGTGGCGGCGGGGGTCGGGCTGGCCGGCTGGCACGGCGGGATCGCGGACTCCTACCGGGGGTCCGCGGACTACCTGCAGCTGATCGGCGGTCAGTTCGCCTGCCACCCGGGCAAGGACCCGAAGCAGCGGGAGGACGACGAGACGGACAACTTCATCCCGTACCGGGTGGACGTGCTGCCCAGCGCCGCGGAACATCCGATCACCTTCGGCATTTCGTCGTTCGACCTGGTCACCGAGCAGTACTGGGTGCTCTCGGACGAGTACAACGACGTGCTGGCGACCACCACGCTGGCGGCGGAGAAGTGGAACGAGTGGACGCGCCCGGTCACCAGCCCGGCGGTGTGGACCCGGCAGTGGGGCAAGGGCCGGGTCTTCGTGGCCACTCCGGGGCATTCGCTCGACATCCTGCAGACGCCGCAGGTTCGCACCATCATTGAGAGGGGTCTGCGATGGGCGAGCCGGTGAAGTCGCTCCGGGTCGGGGTGATCGGGGCGGGGAAGATCAGCGGGCAGTACACCAAGACGCTGCTCGGGATTCCTTATCTGCCGGTCACTTCGGTGGCCGATCTGAGTCCGGAACGAGCGGCCGAGGTGGCCGCGCAGCACCCCGGAGCCCGGGCCGAGAGCGTGCAGCAGCTGCTCGCGGCCGACGACGTGGACCTGGTGCTGAACCTGACCATTCCGGCGGTGCACGGCGAGATCGCGCTCGCGGCCCTGGCCGCGGGTAAGCACGTCTACAACGAAAAACCCCTGGCTCTTACGGTGAATGAAGGACGCTCGGTGCTGGCCGCCGCGGCCGGCGGTGGCTTACGGGTGGGTTGCGCTCCGGACACGGTTCTGGGCACCGGGATCCAGACCGCCCGGGCGCTGGTCGACGCCGGGCGGATCGGGGCTCCGGTCGCCGCAACGGCTTTCATGACCACGCCGGGCCATGAGCGCTGGCATCCGGATCCGGAGTTTCTCTACCGGCCCGGCGGGGGTCCGTTGTTCGACATGGGCCCGTACTATCTGACCTCGCTGGTGCACCTGCTCGGGCCGGTGGTGAGCGTGACCGGGGTTTCGTCGCGGCCGACCGACAGCCGGGAGATCGGCAGCGGGCCCCGGGCCGGGACGAGGTTCGACGTGGAGGTGGACACCCATGTCGCCGGAATCCTGGTGCACGCGTCCGGCGCGGTGTCGACGCTGATGATCAGTTTCGACGTGTGGGCCGCGCGACTGCCTCGCATCGAGGTCTACGGGTCCCGCGGAAGTGTCTCGGTGCCCGACCCGAACCAGTTCGAAGGTCAGGTAGAGGTTTTCACAGCTGAGACCGGTGCCTGGGAGGCGGTCGAACCGTCGGCGGGCTATCGCAACGGGGGTCGGGGGATCGGGATCGCTGACTTGGTCCAGGCTCTTTCGGGCGAGCCTCATCGGGCGTCCGGCGAAGTGGCCCTGCACGTGCTCGACGTCATGCAGACGCTGCTGCAGGCTGCTCAGGAGGGCCGGTCACGGCCGATCACGACGGTGGTCGACCGTCCCGCGCCGATCAACGGCCTGATCTAGCGCAGTGATGAACGCGGTCACGGCCGGGGGAGCGGAGCGGCCCGCCGACGTGGCCGCGAACACCTGCCGCACCGACTCGTCGTCAGCATGCAGGCGTAGCAGCACGATGTCGCTCGGTGTGCCGCGAACCACCAGGGAGGGCACCAGCGCCACGCCGAGACCGGCGGCCACGCAACCCCATTTGGCCGTCCACCCGGCCGCGACGATGTCGACGCGGGGCCGGAACCCGGCGGGCAGGCGGGCCCTGAGCAGTTCATGGTCGTCGGCGGCCGATCCGACCACGAACGGTTCGTCCTGGAACTCGGCCAGGTGCACCGTGCTCCGCCCGGCCAGCCGGTGCGAACGCGGCACCGCGAGCAGCATCGGCTCGTCGAGCACGTGGTGCAGGGTGTAGCGGCTCTCGTCGAAGCTCCGCCGATCCGGGGCCGAGACCACGACCACCTCGGCCGCGCCCGCGTCCAGCCGCCTGAGCAGATCCGGGGTGAAGCCCTCGACCAGCGACGATGCGATCTGCGGATGCTCGGCCCGGAACCGGGCCAGGGCCTGGGGCACGAGCTCGGCGATGGCCGTGGCAAAGGCGCCGACCCGCAGCCGGCCGGACCGGAGGTGGGCCAGATCGTCCAGTTCGACCCGGGCCGAGACCAGCCGTTCCAGCACCGCCTCGGCGTGGGGGAGCAGGGCCTGCCCGGCCGCGGTCAGCGTGACTCCTCGCGGCAGCCGGTCGAAAAGGGTCGTCGCGAGCTCGTTCTCGAGCACACCGATCTGCCGGGACACCGCGGACTGGGTGTAGCCCAGGCTCCGCGCAGCGGCCGAGATCGACCCGGTCACCGCCACCGCCCGGAAGGTCTCGAGCCATCGGGTCTCCATCTCGTCCATGCTAGCTGCGCATGGACGGGATGCTGAATCGTTGATTGTGGCATGGCTGAGCACTCCCTAGATTCGCCCCATGCCCGTCATCCTCGAGAACCCGGAATCCGTCCCGGCCCCCTTCGCCGACCGTTTCGCCCACGTGGCCCGCATTCCCGCGGGCAGTTCCCTGCTGGTGCTCTCCGGCCAGGTCGCGGTCGACGAGAACGGCCGGGTCATCGCTCCGGGCGACGTGAAGACTCAGACCGAGGTGATCTTCGGCCTGGTGCGGGACCTGCTGGCGAGCTACGGAGGCACGCTGGCCGACGTCGCGCACATCCGGACGTTCCTGCTCGACCTGGACCGCCTGCCGGAGTACAGCCAGGGCCGCACCCCCTTCTTCCCCGGCCCGCTGCGCCCGGCGAGCACGACGGTCGAGGTCAGCCGCCTGTTCCTGCCGGGGGTGGAACTGGAGGTGGAGGTCCTGGCCGCGGTTGGGTTTGCGTAACCTGACCAAGGTGGTAGACAAGGTCGCATGGAGAACGAGACTCCGCGATCACTGCTGCTCGCGGCGATGGCGCTGGGGGCCGCCCTGCTCACGCTCGCGGTGCTGTTCCTGCTGAGCCTGCCCGAGGCGGTCACCCTGGTCCTGGCGTTGTTACTGATCGTGCTGGCGTCTGCGGCGGTCGGGGCCCTTGTCAGCGTGCTTCGCGGCGGCCTGTGGTTAGGCTCAGAAGATGGTCGAGCCTAGTCAGACGCCTAACCCGACGCGGTGGTCTCGTGGGATCGCCGTAGGCCTCCTGACGCTGGGGGCGGCCGGCCTCGCCGGCTGCAGCGGTGGCTCCGACGAAGCTGCCCCTTCGCCGACAACACCGGCGACCACCACAACGCCCGCGACGACCTCGTCCACTCAGCCGACGGCGTCCTCAAGCGCGTCCACTGGTGAGATCGATCTGAGCAAGCCCCAGGTGATCGCCACCGGTATCGACGTGCCCTGGGGGCTGACCTTCCTGCCCAACGGCGACGCGCTGGTGGCCGAGCGGAACTCGGCGCAGATCCTCCAGGTGCCGGCCAAGGGCGGTAAACCCAAGGTGGTCTACAAGGTGCCCGGCGTGAAGCCGTCGGGCGAGGGCGGCGAAGGTGGTCTGCTGGGGCTCGCGGTCTCGCCGGACTACGCCACGGACAAGACCGTCTATGCGTACTACACGGCCGCCGACGACAACCGGATCGCCCGGTTCCAGCTGGACGGCGGGAGCCCGGAGGTCATCTTTGACGGGCTCGCCAAGAACACCTTCCACAACGGCGGGCGGATCGCCTTCGGCCCGGACGGCCTGCTCTACGTCGGCACCGGAGACGCGGGCAACACGGCCAACGCGCAGAATCTGAGGAGCAACAACGGCAAGATCCTGCGCCTGACGCCGGAGGGCGATCCGGCGCCCGGCAATCCCGAGAACGGATCGCCGGTCTACAGTTTCGGGCATCGCAACGTGCAGGGGCTGGCCTGGGACGCGCAGGGCCGGCTGTTCGCCAGCGAGTTCGGGCAGAACAAGCTCGACGAGGTGAACCTGATCGAGCCGGGCCACGACTACGGCTGGCCGAACGTGGAGGGCAAGGGCGACACGGACGGCGGGAAGTACACGAATCCGCTGGTCACCTGGTCCACCGACGACGCCTCTCCGTCCGGCATCGCGATCGCCGGGAACACGATCTACGTGGCGGCGCTGAAAGGCCAGCGAATCTGGACGATTCCGCTGAACAACGGCCGCACCGGAAAGCCCAAGGCGTATTTCGAGGGCAAGTACGGACGCCTGCGGACGGTCGCGGTGGCCCCGGACGGATCGCTGTGGCTCACCACCTCGAACACCGACGGGCGGGGGGACGTCCGCAGCGGCGACGACCGCATTCTCCGGTTCACCTCTGCTGCATGAGTTTCCAGACCAGATCGACCGCTCCGGCCATGTCCTGCTCCGGGTCCAGCAGCCACTGCACCTGCATCCCGTCGGCCACCGCGATCAGTGCCTGGGCCGCGGTCTCCGGGTCCAGGTCGGCCCGGGCCGTTCCGGCCAGCTGGGCCTGCCGGACGCCGGCGGCCAGGATCGCCCGGGCGAAGTCGTACCGCTGCACGAAAAACCCCTCGACCGCGTGGTTCTCCGCGGCCTCACCGAGCAGCGTCATGTAGAGCCGGACCAGCCCGGGGATCGTCGCGTTGCGCCGGACGGCCTGGATCAGCGACTCGACCGGCTGCTCCTCCCCGTGGTAGTCGCGGGTGTCGACCTGCTGGCGCTCCCGCAGGACGGCCAGGAACAGGTCTTCCTTGACCGGGAAGTGGTGCAGCAGGCCGGCCTGGCTCAGCTCGGCCCGGCGGGCCACTTCGCGCATGGAGGTGTTGCGGTAGCCGAGCTCCGCGAAGCACTCCAGCGCGACGGCCAGGATCGCCTCCCGCCGGGCCTCACCCTTGGCGTAACGGTTCCGGGCGGTTCGTACGGTCTGCGTAGGCATGGGTGTCTTTGATCTCCTTTGAACACCCCACCTTCTCACGGGACGCCTGGGGCTCAGTAGCCCAGAAGTCCTAGATTCACCAGACCGGCCTGCTGCCGTCGGGGGAGAGGAACTCCAGGCGGTTGCCGAACGGGTCCTCGGAATAGAAGCGGCGATGGCCGGGGAAGGCGTCGTCCCACTTCACCGGCACGTTGTTCTTCTCGAGCAGGCCGGCCAGGGCGTCGAGGTCACCGACCCGGATACCCGGGTGGGCCTTGCGGGCGGGCACGAACTCGTCCTCGGTGCCGAGATGAACTTCGAGGGCGTCGGCGCGGACCCAGAGGCCACCACGGGCCGCCAGTTCCGGGGGTTTGGGGATCTCGACGAACCCCAGGACGTCGACCCAGAAGGCCCGGGCCGTCCCCTCGCTGCCGGGAGGAATGGCGAGCTGCACGTGATGAAGCGAAAAGGTAAGGGGAGTGGCGTGATTGGGTCCATAGCCAAGAGGCGATTCACTGGTCACGCCACCGACCCTACCCCTTAGGCCACGCGGGTGAGGTTTACGCCGCTGTCGACGTCGATCCGGGAAGCGTGCAGGAAAGCGGCCTCGGGAAGCGTGAGATACCGCACCGCGAAAGCAATGTCGACCGGACGGACGGGCACGCCCACCGGCGTCCACTGCTTCGCCATGGTCTCCACGACGGCCTGCGAATCAGCATTGCCCGGGGTGGCGGTGATGCCCGGGGCCACGGTGTTCACCCGCACGCCACGTCGGCCGTACTCGGCCGACCAGGAGCGGGTCAGCTGCTCCACCGCGGCTTTGGTGGCGGTGTACATGGCGCCGAAAGGGCTTCCCATCCGGGCCATCCAGGAGCCGATGTTGACGATGACGCCGTCGCCGCGCTCGGCCATGCCCGGGGCCAGTGCGCCGACCAGCACGTGCGGGGCGCGGACGTTCACTGCGAGCAGGGCGTCCAGGTCGGAGTCGGGCAGGGCTTCGGTCGGGCCGACGGGGTAGATGCCGGCGTTGTTCACCAGGATGTCGATCCGGCCCCCGGCGGCCTGCTCGGCGGCCCGAGCGAAAGCGCGCAGCTCGTCGTAACTTCCGTTGAGATCGACGGTTACGGCGACCGCCTGGCCGCCGGACTGGGTGATGGCCCGGACGACGGCGTCGGCCCGGGTCTGATCGCGGCCGGAGACCACGACGCGGGCGCCGGCGGCGGCCAGGACCCGGGCCGTCGCCTCGCCGATCCCGCTGGTGGAACCGGTGACCAGGGCGGTGCGCCCGGCCAGTTCGGTGGTGCGGGGCAGGGACTGGAGAACCTCAACTGTGGACTGCATGGTCCAGTTCTAGCACGACGGTGGACCGTGTGGTCCAGTTTTCCGCCAAACTTTGGACCGCATGGTCCATTGGCATAGAGTGGCGCCATGGCAGGTCATGGGCTCACCGCGCGGGGGCTGGCGACCCGGCAGCGAATCGTCGAGGCAACTGGTGAGCAGATCCTCACCGCGGGAATCGGCGGGACCACGCTGGACGAGGTCCGGGCGGCCACGCTCACCAGCAAGAGCCAGCTGTTCCATTACTTTCCGGGGGGTAAGGCCGAGCTGGTCCAGGCGGTCGCCCGGTGGGAGGGCGAACAGCTCTTCGCCGCGCAGGAGCCGGAGATCCACGACCTCTCCACCTGGGAATCGTGGGAGCGCTGGCGGGCCGCGCTGATCGACTACTACATCGGCCGTGGGCGCTGGGCCTGCCCGATCGGATCACTGGCCATGCAACTGGCGGCCACCGATGCGCAGACCGCCCGCTCGATCGCCGACTCGATGGCGCAGTGGCGAGGGATGCTCGCCGACGGGGTGCGGCGGATACAGGCCGGGGGCCACCTCGATCCGGGGGCGGAACCGGAGCATCTGGCCGCCGCCGTGCTGGCGGCGATCCAGGGCGGGCTGGTGCTCAGCCAGCCCGAGGGCGACGGCTGGCCCCTGAACGCCGCGCTGGATCAGCTGCTGCACTCCCTGCGGGCCTATGAGCTGCAGCGCGCCCCTTCCGTGTAGCGTCGCCCGGGTGCAGCCGAAATCCCCGTTCCAGGCCGTCCTCTTCGACTGCGACGGGGTTCTCGTCGACTCCGAGCAGATCACCAACGGCGTGCTGCGGGTGATGCTGAACGAGCTGGGCTGGCCGATCGGCCCGACCGAGTGTTTCGAGCGCTTCGTCGGCCGGTCGCTGAAGGACGAGTTCGGCGTGATCTTCGAGCACACCGGGGTCCGGGTGGGCGCGCCCTGGCTGGCCGAGTTCCGTCGTCGCCGCGACCAGGGACTGGCCGAGAGCCTGGAGGAGATCCCGGGCGCCGCGGACGCGGCCCGCACCTTGTCCACGGCCCTGGACGGGCGGGTGGCCTGTGCCAGCGGGGCCGACCGGGCCAAGGTGGAGATGCAGCTGACCCGGGTGGGGCTGATCGACGTGTTCCAGGGAAAGATCTTCAGCGGCGAGGAGATGCCGCACAGCAAGCCCGCCCCGGACGTCTACCTGGCGGCCGCGGCGGCGCTCGGCGTCGATCCGGCCCGCTCGGCCGTGATCGAGGACACGATCTCGGGGACGCAGGCCGGGGTGGCCGCCGGCGCCACGGTGTTCGGCTACTGCCCGCCCGGAAGTCCTGCCCACAGCCGGCCGGAAGTGCTGGTCGAGGCCGGGGCGGCGGCGATCTTCACCAGCATGCGGGATCTTCCGGGGCTGATCACGGCCTGACTTGGTGACGCCCCCGGCGAGGCACGACAATGCCGCGGTGACTGAAGGCATTGAGATCGATCCGGACGTGCGGGACTGGATGAAGCAGGCGCGTCTGCCCGAGGGCACGGCCCGGAAGGTGACCCTGCGTGGGAACCCGGTGCTGCACCGGCCCTGCCAGGAGGTGACCGAGTTCGGCGACGAGCTGCGGCAGCTCGTGGCCGACATGTTCGTCAGCATGGAGGCGGCCAGCGGGGTCGGCCTGGCGGCCAACCAGATCGGGGTGGACGCCCGGGTCTTCGTCTACAACTGCCCGGACGCGAGCGAGGAGTTCCAGACCGGCGCGATCGTCAACCCGGTGCTGGTGCCGGTGCCCGGTCAGGCCCTGACCCCGCCGGTCGAGGACGAGGAAGGCTGCCTGTCGGTGCCCGGCGAGTACGCGCCGCTGGCCCGCCCGGGAGTGGCCGAGGTCCAGGGGCAGGACATCACCGGCAAGCCGCTGCGGGTGCGCGGCGACGGGCTGCTCGCCCGCTGCCTGCAGCACGAGACCGACCACCTCAACGGCCTGCTCTACGTCGACCGGCTGGCCGGGCCCGAGCTCAGCCGGGTGCTGTCCTCATTGGAGGAGCGGATCAGCAAGGGTGACCTGCCCTTCTGGTCCGAAGGGGCCTGACCGCCGGCCTCGCCGTCGCGCTGGTCGTCGCGCTGGGCTCGGTCTGCCAGGTGCTCTCCGGCACCGGGTTCGCCCTGGTGGTGTCGCCCCTGGTAATCGTGACCCTGGGCCACGACGCCGGTCTGCGGACCATCCTGGTGTTGTCCAGCGTCCTTAATCTCTCGGTTCTTCTGCGGATGCCGGGGGAGGTGCGGGTCACGGACGCGCTGAAGCTGCTGATCCCGGCCGCCGTCGTGATCCCGCCGATGATCGCGCTCAGCGGGCAGCTGCGGGGTGCGACCCTCAACGTGATTGCCGGCCTGGCCATCCTGGCGGCGACCGCGGTGACGGCGGCGGGCCGGCCCCTGCCGTTCTTCGTGCATCGGGCCGGTCCGATCGTGGCCGGGGGAGTCAGCGGCACCCTGAACGCGCTGGCGGGCGCCTCCGGACCGCCGGTGGCGCTGTACGCGATGGCCCGGCAGTGGCCTCCGGCCCAGATGAGCGCCACCCTTCAGGCCTTCTCGCTGCCGCTGAACCTGATCACGCTGCTCGCCGTCGGGCTGCCCAGCAGTTCGGCGTGGGGGCAGATGGTCTGGGCGGCGGTGGGTCTGGTCCTCGGCATGGCCGTCTCGCTGCCGTTCGTGACCAGCGTCCCCCATCTGCTGGTCCGGCGGGTGACCCTGCTGATCGCGGTGATCGGGGGCACGACGCTGCTGTGGACCGCGTTCTTCTAGAGCGCTGGTATCCGATATGTACTCATATGGCAGCCGGGGGTGTGCGGGCCGCGCCCGCGACCTAACGTCCGCTCTATGGCTGGGCATTCTGAGAAGTACGGGCCGGGTGTCCCGAAGGAGCTCGACCGGTACCTGGTTCCGGGCGAGGCGATCGTCTTCCTGCTCCGCCGGCACTGGGTGGTGCTGGCCGAGCCCCTGCTGACCACCCTGCTGGGCCTGATCGTGCTGGCCGCGGTGGGGGCCCGGATCGACGGGCCGGTCGAGACCGTGCTCACCATGCTCTGGCTGCTGCTGCTCTCCCGGTTGATCCTGGTGGCCTGGGAGTGGTGGCTGGAACTGGTGGTAGCCACCGACAAGCGGCTGATGCTGGTGCACGGGGTGGTCACCCGCAAGGTCGACATCATGCCGATGGGCAAGGTCACCGACATGCGCTACGACCGGTCGGTGACCGGAAGGGCGCTCGGCTACGGCAAGTTCGTGATGGAGTCGGCCGGTCAGGACCAGGCCCTCAGCACGATCAACTACATCCCCGACTCCGATCTGCACTACCAGCAGATCTCCCAGCTGATCTTCGATCCCGGAGCCCCGCGGATCAAGCAGAAGAGCGGCGCCGGCTCCTCCCGGGTCCCGGTCAGCGAACCCGAGGACGCCTGGTGGCGGCGCAAGTAGCCGCGGCTACAGCCGGAAGCCCGACACCACGTTGTTGAGCTGGGCCGACATCCGGGCCAGCTCGGACACCGCGGCCCGGGTCTCGTCCGCGCCCCGGCTGGTCGAGCCGGCCGCCTCGGCCACCCCGCCGATGTTCCGGGAGATCTCGTCGGTCCCGCTCGCCGCCTCGGCCACGCTGCGGTTCATCTCCGCGGTGGTGGCGCTCTGCTCCTCCACCGCCGAGGCGATCGTGGTCTGGAACTCGCTGATCCGCTGAATCACCTCGGCGACCTCGTGGATCGCCTCGACCGAGCCACCGGTGTCGGCCTGGATGGTCTGCACCCGGTGAGCGATGTCCTCGGTGGCGCGGGCGGTCTCCTGGGCCAGTTGCTTCACCTCGTCCGCGACCACGGCGAAGCCCTTGCCGGCCTCCCCGGCCCGGGCGGCCTCGATCGTCGCGTTCAGCGCGAGCAGGTTGGTCTGCTCGGCGATCGAGGTGATCACCTTCACGATGTTGCCGATCTCGGCGGAGGACTCGCCGAGCTGGGCCATCCGGGTCGAGGTGTCCTCGGTCAGCCGCACCGCCTCGCCGGCCACCTGGGCGGCCTCGGCCGCGTTCTGCGAGATCTCCCGGATGGCGGCGGTCATTTCCTCGCCGCCGGCCGAGACCGTGCCGACGCTGCGGGAGATCTGCTCCGCCGCATCGGAGACCCGCACCGACTGCGAGGAGGTCGACTGCGCCGAAGTGGCGATCTGGGTGGCCGTGGCGGTGAGCTGTTCCGCGGCCCCGGCCAGGGACTGCGCGTTTTCGCCGATGGTGCGCACGGTTTCGCGCAGCGACGCCACGGCCGTGTCCAGCGCCTGTCCCATCCGGCCGGGTTCGTCGCGCTGGTGCAGGCCGGTGGAATGGGTGAGATCACCGGTGGCCAGGGCCAGGCAGACGTCCTGGACCCGGGTCAGCGAGCGGACGATCGAGCGGGAGACCACGAGGCCGATGCCGACCGCGACGAGCAGGCCCAGCAGCAGCACGACGGCGGAGAGGTTCCGGCTGTTCTTGTAGGTGGACACGGCCTCGGCCGCGCTCTCGACGGAGTCGGTCTGCTCGGTCTTGTCCATCTGCTGGAGCAGGGTGTCCGCCTTGGTCACCAGGGGCTGCACCTGATCGTCGCGGACCTTCGCCCACGCCGTGAGCCGGTTCGCGGTCCCCAGAGGGATCAGCTTCTCCTGGGCAATGGTGACGTAGGCCTTCCAGTTCGCCTCGAAGGCGTCGACGGTCGCCGCGTCCGGAGCCGGCTTGCTGTCGCGGTAGGCCGCCAGTGCGGTGTCGAAGGCCTTCAGATCGGCGGTGAAGGCGTCGGCGAACTGCGCGGCCCCGGCGTCGTCGGTGGTCAGGGCCTGGTCGGTCGCGTCCAGCCGGGCCTGGTCGAAGATCAGCCGCAGCGTGCTCAGGGCCTCGACGCTGACCACGTTGTCGTTGGCGATGCTGTCCGCGGCGTCGCTGGTGTTCCGGAGCCCGGTGAGGCCGGTCACCCAGACGATGACCGCCACCAGCGCCGCGACCGCCATCGTGCCCAGCACTTTGGTGCTCACGCCGAGGTCGGCCAGCGAGAAGCGGCTTCGGGCGGGTCCGGCAGAGGCGACAGCCACGAGATTCCCCCAGGGTGCAAAGACTTCGTCCTGTGTCATCGGCATCGCCCGCGCCGGGTTGAACGGCCTCCCCCCGCGATCTAGGTTGAGCAGGAAGGTTGCCGAGGAAAACAGAGAGGCCGGACGTGAAGCTGGGTTACAAGGCGTCGGCGGAACAGTTCGCCCCGGGTGAGCTGGCGGACTTCGCCGTGCAGGCGGAGGAGCAGGGTCTGGACTCGGTCTGGATCTCCGACCATTTCCAGCCGTGGCGGCACATCGACGGGCACGCCCCGTCCGCGCTGGTCTGGCTGCCCTGGGTGGCGGCCAAGACCTCCCGGGTGCAGCTGGGGACGAGCGTGCTCACGCCGACCCTGCGCTACAACCCGGCCGTCATCGCCCAGGCCTTCGCCACCCTCGGGGTGCTCGCGCCGGGCCGCGCGATCCTCGGCATCGGTACCGGCGAGGCCCTGAACGAGACGGCCGTGGGGGTGGACTTCCCGGAGACCCGGGTGCGTTTCGCCCGGCTGCGCGAGGCGGTCAAGCTGATCCGTCAGCTCTGGAACGAGGAACGGGTGACGTTCCAGGGCGAGTACTACCGCCTGCACGACGCCACCGTCTACGACCGGCCGGAGCAGCCGGTGCCGATCTACATCGCCGGGGGTGGGCCGGGGGTCACGAAGTACGCCGGGCGCGCCGGGGACGGGTACATCTGCACCTCGGGCAAGGGCATGGACCTGTACGAGGAGACCCTGCTGCCGGCCCTGCGCGAGGGCCTGGAGGCGTCCGGGCGCACCGAGGCCGACATCGACCGGACGATCGAGATCAAGCTGTCGTTCGACGAGGACCCGGCCAAGGCGCTGGAGAACACCCGGTTCTGGGCGCCGCTGTCGCTCACCCCGGAGCAGAAGGCCTCGGTGCACGACCCGGTGGAGATGGCCCGGCTGGCCGACGAACTGCCGATCGAGCAGGTGGCCCAGCGCTGGATCGTCGCCTCGGACCCGCAGGAGGTGGTGGCGGCGGTGAAGAACTACACCGAGGCCGGCTTCACCCACCTGGTCTTCCACGGCCCGGGGCAGGACCAGTCGCGGTTCATCACCCAGTTCACCCAGGACGTGGTCCCGCTGCTGCGGGCGCTTTAAGTCTGATCGCACCAACGGCCGGTCAGGACGTCCGATGATGGACGCTCTGACCGGCCGTTTCTGTGTGGCTCGGGGGAGACTCAGATCTCGATGGTGCGCTCCAGCGCGGCCAGCTTGTGCCGGGCCAGGGCCAGGTTCGAGCGCTGCTTGTCCAGGGCCAGGTAGAGGAACAGCCCGGCGCCGGACTTGTCGGTGATCAGCCGGATCAGGTGGTACTGGGTGTCCAGGGTGATCAGGATGTCCTCGATGTTCTCGCGCAGCCGCAGCGCGTCCATGGTGCGCAGCTTGGCCCGGACCACCTCGGTGTTGCCGGCCGCGGCGACCTCGAGGTTCAGCGTGTTGCCGCCGGCCTGGCCGAGGGTCATGCCGCTGGTGTGGTCCACGAGCGCGACGCCGACGGCGCCGTCGATCTGCATGGCTTCCTTGAGAACGGTGTCGATGTTGGACACTAAGTCTTCCTCTCCGGCCTGGGGGCAGGCGGGACTGTGGTGGGTCGGCGGACATGCTCCGGGGTCCCGGGGCACCAGCCGACCCCAGGGACCGGCTGCGAGATGACTCTCTGCGTCTCCTTCGGCACCTGACCCCGGATGTGGATCGGCCGTTCGAGGGTAATCACGACGGATCGTGCTGGGTAGCCTGCTGGCGGTTAATCCTGCAGGTCATAGGCTTGCCATTTGTCGCTCTCGGCCGTTTTTGACCCACAATCAGTCGAACATACGTTCGAAATTGCGGTAAGATACAGGAGTCGTGACGCTCGAGGGGCAGGAGCCGCACGTGTCCGAGATCAAGACCTCGCTTCCGTCGATCATTCAGTTCATCAGCACCCCGGGGGCCCAGCGGGGCCGCGTGCCGGCCCAGTTGCGGGCAATGTACGAAGACCCGGCCCGGCACCCCTGGCGCTACTACGACCCGATCGTCTCCGCCGTGGTCAGCGGCCTGCGCAGTGAGCGGCTGCGGGCCGAGCTGGACACCGCAGTGGCCCGGGCGCAGGAGAGGGAAGAGGTCTACCGGCGCTGCCGGGGCCAGTCCGAGCACTACGCCGAGATCCGGGCGGGCATGCTCGAGGTGCGCCGCCGCACCGGTCCGGTCGCCGTCTTCGGCGCCCCGGCCGGTGTCTGGCGGCACCGCGATCTGCGGGTCAACGTGTCCCCGCACCTGCTGGTCGAGCGTCGTCACGGGGTGCAGGAGGTCTGGTTCCTGCACCTCAAGGCCACCCGCCTCACCCAGGCCACGGCCGACGGGGCTCTGGTGATCATGGGCGAGGCAATGCGTGCGGTCGGCTGCCAGGCCACTCCGCGGATCATCGACGTGCGCTCCGGCACCACCGGTTTCGCCCTGAGCCGGGCGCGCGATGTGCGGATGCTCTCGGCCTATGTGAAGTCCGAGGCCGAGGCGTTCACCAGCCTGTGGGAGGCGAAGGCGGCGGCCTGATCGGCGCCCTCAGGGCAGCCGGTACACCGCCCGGGCGTTGGCCCGGCCGACGAGTTCTGCCACCCGCAGGCACTCGTCGGCCGGCCAGCCGTGCTCCTGCTGGTTCTCCGTCAGCACCCGCGTCAGGGCCCAACGCCATTGCCGGGCACCCAGATACGTCAGCTCGGCCAGACCGATGCCGTCGCTGGAGTAGAGCACCTTGCCGAAGGGGGCCAGCTCCAGCGACTCCCGCACCACGGCGACCGCCGACGTCCCCACGTGATTGATGGTCAGCCCCACGTCGAAGTACACGTGCGGCAGCACGGTGGCCAGGTAGCCGGCGTTACGGACGAAGGGATAGCAGTGCAGCAACATCACCGGCGCGTGATCGATGAGCGGGATCCGGCCGATCGCCTCGGCGAGGTTCAAGCCGTGACCTCGGCGGGAACGTCGTTCACCAGGAGCGATTTCGGCCGGGGAACGAACAGGGCGAGTGCCACGGCGGCGGCGGAGATGATGCCGCCCCACAGCAGGGCCGCGTGCACCCCTTCGGCCACGCTGGCCAGGGAACTGCGGCCGTCGCTGAGCGAATCGGCCGAGGTACGCGTCATTACGGTGACGAACAGCGCGGTCCCGGCCGCTCCGGCCACCTGCTGCACGGTGCCGACGATGGCGCTGCCGTGCGAGTAGAGGTGGTGCGGCAGTGAGCCCAGCGCGCTGGTCAGCAGCGGGGTGAACATGAAGGCCAGGCCGACGCTGAGCAGCACGTAGGCCGCGATCACGGTGCCCTTGCCGGTACCGAGGTCGAACCGGGTCATGTCCCACAGGGCGATGCAGGCGATCAGCGCGCCCGGGGCGACCAGGGGGCCGGGGCCGTAGCGGTCGAAGAGCCGGCCGACGATCGGCGCGAGCAGGCCCATGGTCAGCCCGCCGGGCAGCAGCATCAGCCCGGTGACCAGGGTGGACAGGCCGAGCGCGGACTGCAGGTAGATCGGCAGCAGGATCAGCGTGCCGAACAGTGCCATCATGCTGACCGCGACCAGCAGCACGGCGGCCGAGAAGGTGCGGGTGGCAAAGGCTCTCAGGTCCAGCAGGGCCCGGGACTGCAGGGCGAGCTGGCGCCGGACGAAGACCACGAAGGCCGCCGCCCCGATCACCAGCGGGATCCACGGCTGGACCGGGGGCGGCGCGGACCCGGCCGAGGCCTCCCCGACGGTGCTCAGACCGTAGATCAGGCCGCCGAAGGCGAGCGCCGAGAAGATCACCGAGGCCACGTCCAGCGGGGAGTTGCGCGGGTCGGTCACGTTGCGCACCCAGGCGGCCCCGGCCACCAAGGCGATCATCGCGATCGGCAGCACCAGCCAGAACATCCAGCGCCAGGTGAGCTGGTCGAGCACCACCCCGGAGATGGTCGGGCCGATCGCCGGGGCCACCGAGATGACGATCGAGACGATGCCCATCATCCGCCCGCGCCGGTCCGGGGCGACCACGTTCAGGATGGTGGTGATCAGCAGCGGCATCATCAGCGCGGTGCCGACCGCCTGCACCACCCGGCCGGCCACCAGTGCGCCGAACACCGGGGCGGTGGCGCAGATCAGCGTGCCCGCGGTGAAACTGCCCATCGCCACGACGAAGACGGTGCGCAGCGGCAGGCGGGTCAGCAGCCAGCCGCTGATCGGGATGACGATGGCCATGGTCAGCAGGAACGCGGTGGTCAGCCACTGCGCGGTGGTGGCCGGGACGCGGAACTCGCGCATCAGGTCCGGCAGCGCCACGCTCATGATCGTCTCGTTCAGGATCACCACGAAGGCCGAACCGGTCAGCAGGGCGATCAGGGGCCCGGTGGGAAGATCGGGGACGTCGCTCACCTCGCCGGTGGCCCTGGCCGCGTCGGTCATTGACTCGGTACTCACGTCTGGTGCCCTTCGTCTCACACAGTCATCCCCCGTGCGATGTCAGTCATTATGTCGTTGTGTGCCGATCAGGTACACCGGTTGTGAGGACGGAGACCCTACCGATGGACGACGAGCAGTTCTGGGACCGGGCCGAGCGTCACCTGATCCGGTACGGCGGCCGCTTCACGCCGCGGATCATCGAGCGGGCGGCCGGTTCGTACGTCTACGACTCGGCCGGGCAGCGCATCCTCGACTTCACCTCGGGCCAGATGAGCGCCGTGCTCGGGCACGCGCACCCGGACGTGACCCGGGCGGTCACCGAGGCCGCGGGCACCCTGACCCATCTGTACTCGGGCATGCTCAGCCGGCCGGTGGTGGAGTTCGGCGCCCGGCTGACGGCCTCCCTGCCCGACCCGCTGGACCGGGTGCTGCTGCTGACCACCGGGGCGGAGTCGAACGAGGCGGCGATCAAGATGGCCAAGCTCGCCACCGGGAAGTACGAGGTGGTGGCCTTCGACCGGTCGTGGCACGGGATGACGTCGGGAGCGGCCGGAGCGACCTTCTCGGCCGGGCGGCGGGGCTACGGACCGCCGATCCCGGGCAACCTCAGCCTGCCCACGCCGAACGCCTACCGCTCCCCCTTCCGCCGGGCCGACGGGTCCTACGACTGGGAGGCCGAGCTGGCCTACGGGTTCGGCCTGGTCGACCAACAGTCCTCGGGCAGCCTGGCCGCCTGCGTGGTCGAGCCGATCCTCTCCTCGGGCGGGATCATCGAGCTGCCGGAGGGCTACCTGGCCCGGCTGAAGCAGTACTGCGCCGAGCGCGGCATGCTGCTGATCCTCGACGAGGCGCAGACCGGGCTGGGCCGCACCGGCACCATGTACGCCTTCGAGCGGGACGGGGTGGTGCCGGACATCATCACCCTCTCCAAGACCCTCGGCGCCGGGCTGCCGGTGGCCGCGGTGGTCACCTCGTCCGAGATCGAAGAGCTCTGCCACGAGCGCGGTTTCCTGTTCTACACCACGCACGTGTCCGATCCGCTGGCGGCCACGGTGGCCCTGACCGTGATGGCCGTGATCGAGCGGGATCACCTGGTCCAGCGCTCGCAGGAGCTCGGGAAGGAGCTCACCGAACGGCTTCTCGACCTGCGTGAGCGCTATGAGCAGGTCGGCGACGTGCGGGGGAGAGGCTTGCTGCAGGGCATCGAGCTGGTCACCGACAAGCAGAGCAAGACCCCGGCCGACCGGCTGGGCGCGGCCGTCACCGAGGCGTGTCTGGAACGCGGGCTGCACATGAACATCGTGCAGCTGCCCGGCATGGGTGGCATCTTCCGGATCGCGCCCCCGCTGACCATCGAGAACGCCGACCTACACACCGGGGTGGACATTCTCGAGGCCGCACTGCAGGCAGTGCTCTCCTGAGGTATCAGTTCAGCGAGGCTCCGCGGGAGTTCCCGGTGAGCAGGAACTGGCCGGCCGCCGTCCGTATCGACAACCGCAAGGACACCTCGCACCTGACCGTCTCCTGGAACAAGCTGGGCGACCACAACAAGACGTTCGGCATCGGCTGGACCGACAACGTGACGGCGAAGATCACCATCCACCACAACTGGATCTACGACTCGAACCAGCGTAACCCCAGTGTGGACAACGTGGCCCTCGCCCACCTGTACGACAACTACCTGCAGAACATCACGTCCTACGGCAACAACGCCCGCGGGAAAACGAAAATGGTGGTGGAGAACAGTTACTTCGACCACGTGAAGGACCCGTACTTCGCCGGGGACAGCACCGCGTCGGTCAGTCAGAGCGGCAGCATCTGCGTAAGCTGCACCGGTAAACAGCAAACCGTGGGCACCACGTTCAAACCCTCGGACTGCTACGCCTACACACTCGACCCCGCCAAGGACGTCCCCTTGCTGGTCAAGACCTACGCCGGTCCGCAGGCCAGCATCGGCTCCTGAGCCCGGCTGTGGGGTGGGCGTCCGATCCGGGCGGGCGCCCACCTCCCGGCAGCCGAAGGGTCTGATGGCAGTGGGTTTCAGTGAGGACGTGCGTTCGGCCTTCCGCCGGGGAGAGACCGACGCGGTGGTCCGGATGAGCGAGGCCAAGATCGCCCGGGCCCAGGCCGCGGGCGATCCGGCCGGTGAGGTCGAGGCCCGCTACAGCCTGGCCCGGGTCGCGTTGCGCAGCGGCGATCTGGCCGTCGGCGCGGCCCGGGCCCAGGACGCCCTGGCCGTGGCCGTCCAGAGCGGCGACCGGAGCCTGGAGGAGCGGCCCCGGCACGTCCTGGCGGCAGTGGCCCGGATGTCCGGCGATCTGGTCCGGGCCCGCGGGTTGTACGCGGAAAGCATTGCCCTGAACCAGGAACTCGGTCAGTTCCGCACGGTGGCGACCGAACAGCTCAACCTGGTGTTCGTCGAACTCGGGCTGGGAAACGGCGACACCGCCCGCAAGCTGCTCACCGGCGTCCACCATCAGGTCTCCGAGAACAACTGGAGCGAGTATGTGCCGTTCGTCTGCCTCGCTGACGCCGTCCTGGTGTCCGCCACGGCAGATCACCGGCGGGCGGCCTATCTGATCGGGGTCACCGACGCAGCCTTCGCCGCGGTCGGCCAGGTTCCGGATCCGGATGACGCGGTCGATCTGGACCGGGCCCGGGAGGCCGCGATCTGGGCCTTGGGCCTGCCGGTCTACACCGAGGAACACGCCCGGGGGCTGGCTCAGACCACGTCCGCGGCCTGAGGCCGGGCCGGTTCGGAGAGCTCGATCCGGCCCCGTCCCGCCTGCTTCGCCCGGTACATGGCCAGGTCGGCCTGGTGGATCAGGGCGTCGGCGGTGCCGGCGGCCGAGTCGCTGACCGCAATGCCCATCGACGAACCGATGAGCACGACGTGGCCGTCGATCTCGAACGGCTGGGCCAGATACTGCTGGATCCGCTCGGCGACCGCGACCGCGTCGGCCGGGCCGCGCAGATTCCGGCAGAGCACCAGGAATTCGTCCCCGCCGAAACGACTCACCGAGTCACCGGGACGCATGGACGCGTTCAGGCGACCGGATACCGCTTTCAGCAGAACATCGCCGACCGCATGACCGTAGCTGTCGTTCACCGGCTTGAAGCCGTCGAGATCGATGAAAATGGCGGCAATCGGAAGGTTCTGCCGACGATCGTGCAGGGCCCGCTCCATCTGTTCCATCATCAGCGCGCGGTTCGGCAGTCCGGTCAGGGCGTCGTGCCGCCGGGCCTGGGCCAGGCGGGCCGATCGGCGCAGCGACGTCCCTCCGATCACCACGATCAGGCCCATGGCCCCGGCGAAGGCACCGAAGAGTTGCCAGGCCACCCGGCGGGAGGAGCGCAGGGGTTCCTGAAGGGCCTTCTCCGAGGCCACGAAGACCACCCGCCAGGTGGAGACGGGGATGTCCGAGGCCGCGAAGTAGTGGTCCCCGAAACTGCCGGAGTCGGCGCGCTGCAGCGCCGACGCCAAGGCCTTGTCCGGTACCGGCTGGTCGACCGAGGCCCCGTTCAAGGCCACGATCACCTGGCCGGCTCCGTCCACGATGTAGGTGTCCCCGCCGAGAACGCCCAAGGTGGACAGATAGGCCCGGCCGATCGTGCTCACCTGCTGAACCGGGAGCAGCAGCACCACGACGCGCTGACCGTCCACCGCCTTCACCGGCTGATAGACCACGGCCGAATAGCCGGCCGAGGTGCGCACGACGTTGTGCCACACGAGCTGCCCTGAGGTCCGGGCCTGGGCGAAACCGGTCGACGATGCGTACTCGCCCGCGTCGGCCCGGAGCCTGGCCGGCCCGGCACTCAGTACGTTTCCGTCCGCGGTCATGACGATGACGCCGTTCAGCCCGGTCTGCTGGAGGGGGATCGTGGTCGGCAGGTCGTCGGCCGGGACGGCATAGGCCGAGGCTGCCTCGTGGACACTGTCCTCGCTGGAGCGCAGGGTGTCGCCGAAAAGCTTGGCGGTCAGGTGGGCGCGGTCGGCGAAGCCCGCCTGGAGCTGATCCGTCGCCTGCTTCTGCGCGCGGGAGAGGTAGATCCCCAGACCGAGGACCAGGCCCAGGGCCAGCACGAGGGCAGCGCCGCCCGTCGCGCGACGTAGCCAGACGTCGCGGCGCCTCTCCCGCTCCATACCCTCGTCATTCGACGGCGGGCCGGGAGCGTTGAGGCGTTGCGCTAGGGGCGCCCCGTTCGGATGAACCGGGGTTCTGCTTCAGCCGGCCAGCAGAAAAGGTGGTGGGCGATACTGGGATTGAACCAGTGACCTCTTCCGTGTCAAGGAAGCGCTCTCCCACTGAGCTAATCGCCCTCGTTCACAGAAGAAACCTGTGCTTGAGGTGGAGACGGGATTTGAACCCGTGTACACGGATTTGCAGTCCGTTGCCTCGCCTCTCGGCCACTCCACCGTAGGAACTGCAGAACCGTGAGTACGGGTAAATCTCCGAGCGGACGACGAGACTCGAACTCGCGACCCTCACCTTGGCAAGGTGATGCTCTACCAACTGAGCTACGTCCGCATGCTCCGAGGTCAGGAGGGCCGCCCCCTGTCCTTCGGTGCCCCATAAACCTAGCAGAACTTGAGGGCCCTCTCGGACACCCTCAGTTCTGCCACCACGGGCGCATCATCCCGTTCTCGTCGGTCTCGATCAGGTCCAGTTCGGCGTCCTGGCGGGCCGCCTCCCGGGTGTCGGAGCGGATCCACGCGGCGATCAGGATGATCAGGTACGGCAGGTCGCCCGCCTCGGCCAGGAACCACAGCCAGTCGCCGGCCAGGTGCTGGTCGGCCAGCGGGGTGGGGGCCCCGGGCAGATTCTGGGCGGTCCAGTGGCCGGCCGCGCTGACGTGCGTGTTGAGCCGCAGCACCAGTCCGGGCAGGGCGTCGAGGAGGAACTCGATCAGGCCCAGCCCGAGCATCGCGGCGTAGGCCAGGGAACTGGTCTGCGCCCCCTCATCGGTCACCGGCAGGGCCAGCACCAGGCCGGCCAGCAGCAGCGCGACCAGGGTCACCGCGCGGGGCAGCGGGCCGGAGACCGACCAGCCGAGCCAGGGGGTGAAGACCAGCGCCGAGGTGGTGCCGATGATCACCAGCGGACCCAGGCCGGGGACGCGCAGGATCCGCGACAGCCGGCCCGGGGCGGACGGGCGCCAGCGCTTCCACAGGGCGACCGGGGCGCCCGCCCCGATCAGCGGGGGGACCAGGAGGAGCAGGAGCCCGGACTGGATCACCGCGACCCAGCGCAGCTGCGGGGCGTAGACGCCGAGGAAGGAGCAGGTGATCAGGAGCAGCGAACCCGAACCGGCGAACACCAGCACGAAGGTGCGGCGTCGGGGCCAGGGCTCACCCCGGTCGCGGGTCCGGCGGACCAGGAAAAGGTAACCGGCGGTGATCAGTACGGCGGCCGCGATACCGACCGGATCCGCGCGCCACGAGGTGAAGGCCGTTCCGGCGGTCAGGGGAGTCACCGGGTCATCATGCTCTCCGTCACCGGACGGGATCCGGGCGGGATCCGGGTGGCAGCCCGCATGCGCCGGTCCGCCCCCGAATAGGGACGTATCGCCCAAGTCGGTTCGGGATTACCGTCGGGAAAGTGAAGAAATCCCTGATTGCTCCCTTGGCGGTCGGTTTGGCCCTGCTGAGTCTCACCGCCTGCTCGTCGGCCAGCGCTCCCGGCGGATCCAAGGACCTCGGCCCGGACACGATCGACGATGCGCTGGCGATCAACCAGATCCAGGTCGTCGGCTCGCACAACAGCTATCACCGGGAGGCCAGCAAGCGGGAGAAGTCGCTGCGCAAGGCCATTGTCGGCGATCTCGCCAACGCCCTGGAATACAACTACGCCACGGTCGGCGAGCAGCTGGGGCAGGACAACGTCCGGCAGTTGGAGTTCGACGTCTGGGCCGACCCGAAGGGGGGCCTGTACGCCAAACCCCTGATCCGAACCCTGACCCTGGGCGGCCCCACCGACCCGGAGCTGCGTCAGCCGGGCAACAAGGTGCTGCACATCCAGGACATCGACTACCGCAGCAACTGCCTGACCTTCCGGGACTGCCTCCAGGAGGTCAAGACCTGGTCGGACAAGCATCCCGCGCACATCCCGATCACCCTGCTGATCGAGTTCAAGGACACCGCCCTGACCTGGACCGCGGCCCAGAAGAAGGAGGTCCGTGAGCAGCAGGCCGAGGCCACTGAAGGAAAGACCGCCACGCAGAAGGCGCAGATCGCCTCCGCGGTGAAGGCGGCCCTGCTGGCTGACCCGGTGCCGTGGACCGGACCCTTGATGGACACGGTGGACGCGGACATCACCTCGGTGTTCACGCCGGAGGAGACCATCACCCCGGACGACGTGCGGGACGGCGCGGAGACGCTGGAGTCGGCGGTGCTGAACAAGGGCTGGCCGACCATCGGCACCTCCCGCGGCAAGGTGATGTTCCTGATGGACAACGCGGGCACCTACCGGGACTCCTACCTCCAGGGACACCCGTCGCTGAAGGGCCGGGTGCTGTTCACCAACTCCACTCCGGGACAGCCGGATGCGGCCTTCGTCGAGCAGAACGACCCGATCGGCCAGAACACGGCCAAGATCCAGGACCTGGTGCGCAAGGGCTACCTGGTGCGCACCCGGGCCGATCAGGACACTGCGCAGGCCCGCACCGACGACACCAGCCTGCGGGACGCGGCGCTGGCCAGCGGTGCGCAGTTCGTCAGCACCGACTACCCGGCTCCCGGGATCGCCGCGCGGTTCGGGACCGATTACGCAGTAACCCTTCCGGGCCAGGTTTCGGTGCGCTGCAACCCGGTCTTCGCGGCCGAGCTGTGCGCGGCCGGGAACAAGTGAGAGGTGGATCCAGTGGAACAGAAGGATGACGCCCGGGTGCGGCCGGCCTCTTCGCAGGCCCCCGGGGAGGAAGGCCGGGCGCGGTTGCTCGAGCTGATCGGCGACCGGCAGACCGAGGTCGGGACCTATCTCGACCGGAAGCGGCCGATGGTGAAATGGCTGCGCCGGATCACCGTGATCGGCAGCGCCGTGAGCGCGGTCGCGGCCGGTGGCCCGGGGGTCGGCGGCACCGATCTGACCGATGCGATCCAGGATCTGCTCGGCCTGCCCGACTCGGTGCAGGTCTGGCGGGTGCTCTGTCTGCTCGCCATGATCCTGGCCGGGGTGGTGGCGTTCAGCGCCCGGGCCCTGCAGTCGGACGACCTGGCCAAGGGGATCGTCGGCGCCGAGGCGGTCTCCCGGGAACTCGACGACCTGGCCACGCTGGTCGAGTTCCGGCACGTGGAGGTGGATGTCGCGGTCAACCTGTTCCGCGACATCTCGGCCCGGGTGCCCTCCCCGGCCTGACTGATCGGATGGAAACAGCTCAGACGTAGCCCAGTTCGATCGCCAGGCGGACCAGTTCGGCCTTGTTTCCGGCGTTGAGCCGGCCCCGGATGCGCTTGACGTAGGTGCTCACGGTGGACTCGGTCAGCCCCAGGCGCCGGCCGATCTGGCCGTGGGTGAGGCCGAGGGCGATCAGCCGGAGGGTCTCGGCCTCCCGCTTGGGCAGCCGGCGGACGTCCCGGTGAGGACGCACGAGCTGGGCGGTGACCGGGCCGACCAGGGCCGGGTCGATGTAGAGACCGCCGTCCAGCACCGCGGTGAGCGCGGCCAGCAGCCGTTCCGGGCCGGCGTCCCAGCTGACCAGGCCGAGGCAGCCCTTCTCCAGGAGAGTGGCCAGGTCGGGCGCCCGTTCGGGAGCGCAGAGCGCGACCAGCCGGCCGGAGCCGGGGCCCGGTTCGGCGAGGAGGTCGGCGGAGCCGGACAGGTCGACGATGGTGATGTCGGCCCGGGTGCCGGCGGGCACGGCGGAGGGGACGGCCACGGTGCAGGCGACCCGGAAGGCGGCGCTGTTCCTCAGGGCGTGGCCGAGCCCGGTGCTCAGGATCAGGTTCGGGGAGATCACGGCGACGGCGACCGGCTCGCGGTCCGGCTGGGCCGGCCAGGGCGTGACTGCGGAAATGTCTCCTCCTCAGAGGCCACGACGAGGCCACCGATTCATGGCTCCGGCCAGGACTTTCCGGGCGGATGCGGCACCATCCAAGCAGCCGGCACTGAACTGATAGTGAACGCGGACTTCATTGTGGTCGGAAGAGCAAAAACCGGCTTTCTGTGTATAGCTTGACCGCCGCACCAATCCGGAAATCTCCCCGAACGAAGGAACTCCCATGACCAGCACCCCGATTCCGGTCGTCTTCATCCACGGCCTCTGGCTGCACGCCTCGTCCTGGCAGGCCTGGGCCGACCGGTTCGCCGCCCAGGGCTACGACCCGGTGCTGCCGGGCTGGCCGAACGAGCCCGCGACGGTGGCCGAGGCCCGGGACAACCCCGAGGCGGTGGCCGGGTTCGGCATCGACGACGTCACCGCGCACTACGCCGAGGTGATCCAGTCGCTGCCCAGTCCTCCGGTCCTGGTCGGGCACTCGTTCGGCGGCCTGTTCGTGCAGAAGCTGCTCGGTCAGGGGCTCGGCCGGGCCGGCGTGGCGATCGACCCGGCCCAGATCAAGGGGGTCAAGGCGTTGCCGTTGGCGCAGTTGCGGTCCGGCTCGCCGGTTCTCGGCAACCCGGCCAACCGCCGGCGCTCGGTCGCCCTGACCCGCGCCCAGTTCCGCTACGGCTTCGGCAACGCGATCAGCGCGCAGGAGTCGGACGAGCTGTTCGAGCTCTGGACCATCCCCTCGCCGGGACGCCCATTGTTCGAGGCCGCTTTCGCCAACTTCTCCCGCCACTCGGCGGCCGCGGTGAACACCGCCAACCCGAACCGGGGCCCGCTGCTGATGATCTCGGGTCAGAAGGACCACACCGTGCCGGACGTGGTCACCCGGGGGGCGTTCAAGCAGTACCGCTCCTCGTCCGCGGTGACCGAGCTGAAGCAGTTCCCTGACCGAGGCCACTCGCTGGCCCTGGACCAGGGCTGGACGGAGATCGCCGACACGGCGCTGAACTGGCTGGCCGAGAAGGCCGACCTCAAGGTCGGGTGACCGGGGTGGGTGACCCGGCTCCGGCCGGGTCACCGTTCTCGCGGTCTTCAGGAGCCGAGGCCGCGGCCCGGCGGCTCCACAGCGCCGCTGGGATCAGCGCGAAGAGGCCGCCGGCCAGGGCGAGCAGGCTGATCGCCCGGCCGGCGCCGACCAGGTCCGCGGTCAGCCCGGAGACGAACGCCCCGGCGCCCTGGGCGGTGGCGTTCATCGAGGCGGCGATGCCCATCCCGCGGCCGCGCTGGTCGTTCGGCAGGAGCTCGGCGAACGACGAAGCGGCCAGCACGGTGAGGATCGCCCAGGAGGCGCCGCTGAGGCCGAAGGCCAGGACGATGGTCAGGGGCTGATGGAGGACGTCGGTGGCCAGCAGGGGCAGGCTCGGAGCCAGACAGGCGGCGGGCAGGAGTCGGTGGTAGCGCGCCGCCGGAACCCAGCGGGCGAAGGCGGCCAGGGCGACGACCGAGAACAGGCCCTCGGCGGCCATGAACAGCCCGACCCACACGGTGCTGAGCCGGAGGTCGAAGACCAGGGGAGTAGCGACCGCCTTGGGCGCGGTGAGGAAGACCCCCAGCCCGGTGGACAGGAAGATCGCCCGCAGGGCCGGAGAACGCCAGATCAGGGCGAAGGTCGACGCCGTGTTCCCATCGGTCCGGACGGGCGCCGCCGCCGGCCGGGGCCGCACCGCGATCCGCACCACCAGGGCCGCGGTGGCGAAGGTGCAGGCGTCGATCAGCAGGCACCGGCTGGGCCCGATCGCCGCGGCGAGCACTCCTCCGGCACTGAACCCGATCAGCTGCCCGCCTTGGGAAAGTGACTGCCGGACGGCCATGCCGGCGCCGAACCGTTCCTGCGGAAGCACGTCCCGCAGCAGGGCCAGCCGGGCCGCGGAGTAGGGCCCGCTGAGGAACGAGGACAGCGCCACGCAACCGCAGAGCACCGGCAGTGACACTCCGGGAAGGCTCATGGTCAGGACGATCAGGGCGCGGGCCGCGTCGATGCTCACCGACACCTCGCGCCGGGGCCGGCGATCGGCCAGCTGGGAGAGGGTCAGAGCGCCCGCGACGGTGGGCAGGTAGGTCAGGGCGTAGGTCAGGCCGCTGAGCCCGGCCGACCGGGTCCGCTCGAAGACCAGGAGGGCCAGGGCCACCCGGGAAAGCTGGTCACCCGCAACCGAAAGGGCCTCGGCGAGCAACAGGGCCGGGAACTCGCGGGGGCGGGCGGCGTGGCTCATGGGGCGGCTCCTTCGAATCCGACGGCTCCGGGTCAATCTCGCACCGGCTTGTGAAGAACCACTTCCCCGCCCGGCCGGGGTCCGGCTGGTTCGCAGGCCGGTTCGGGCCGGCCGGGAACTGCCGGTCCAGTCCTGGTTCAGAGCGACTTCGTTGAATGAGGGCCGACCACTCCCGAGCCGGAAGGAGGCCGGAAGATGCGCGCCGACTGGTGAATCCGGCGGTCCGGTCGGGCCTGACGAGGAAGTCAGCGGCCGGACCGTGTCCAGTCTCCTTACATTTGCGGTCAACTCGGGATGCCTAGCGTTCGTCGGGTGCTGAAGACAAAACACGGACGAGCCGTGGTCGTCGGGGCCTCGGTGGCCGGGCTGCTGGCCGCGAGATCCCTGAGTGAGTCGTTCGAGGAAGTGCTGGTGCTGGAGCGGGACGAGCTCCCGGACCTGCCGATGGTGCGCAAGGGGGTGCCCCAGAGCGGCCATGTGCACGGCCTGCTGGCCCGGGGGCGGGAGGCGATGGACGAGTTGCTCGAGGGGTTCAGCGAGGAGCTGACCCGGCTGGGCGCACCGGTCTTCGACGTGCAGGAAGGCCTGCAGTGGTGGGTGGACGGACGTCCGCTGGCGGCCGGCCCGTCCGGCATGCTGGCGATGGCGCCGAGCCGGCCGCTGCTGGAGTTCACCGTCCGCCGGCGGGTGGCGGCCCTGGCCAACGTCCGGATTCGGGCCGACCACGTGGTGACCGGGCTGGTCACCGGACCGACGGACGCCGGCGGCGACGGGCGGATCACCGGGGTCCAGGTGGTCCGGGGCGGCCGGCCCGCGGTGATCGAGGGGGCCGACCTGGTGGTGGACGCCTCCGGGCGCGGCGCCCGCTCCCGGTACTGGCTGGAACAGCTGGGTTTCGAGCCGGTCGACGAAGAGCGGATCGAGACTCAGGTGACCTATGTGACCCGTCGCTACCGGCGTCATCCATTCCACCTGGAGGGCCGGTGCGGAACCTCGGTCGGGTCGTACCCCGGAAAGCCGCGCAGCGCCTTCGTCCTGGCCCAGGAGGACGACAGCTGGATCGCCACGATCACCGGCCGGTTCGGCGAGGTACCGCCGACCGATGACCAGGGAATGCTCGACTTCGTGGCCGATCTGGACAGCCCGGACGTGGCCACCGTCATCCGCGACGCCGAACCGCTCGGGGAGCCGCTGAAGATGCGCTCACCGGCCAGCGTCCGGGTCCGCTACGACCGGATGCCCCGCATTCCGGAGGGTTTCCTGGTCGTCGGCGACGCCATGTGCGCGTTCAACCCGGTGTACGGCCAGGGGATGACCGTGGCCGCGCTGGAGGCGCTGCTGCTGGCCCGGCTGCTGAAGGAGGGCACTGAGGACCTGTCCCGGGCGTTCTTCGCCGAGGCGTCCGCGCTGATCGACGTGCCCTGGTCCATCGTGGTCTCCACCGATCTGCGGTTCCCGCAGGCCGTCGGTGACCGCTCGACCCTGGACACCACGCACGAGCCGTACCTGGCCCGCCTGCGCCGGGCCGCGGCCCAGGACCCAGAGCTGGCCACCGCCTTCCTGCGGGTGGCCCAGCTGATGGACCCACCGTCTGCGCTGTTCGCCCCGGCGATCGTCAGCCGGGTGGAGACCGCGGCCTGAAAGGACGGGCCGGGGGCCGGCGGCGGCCGCTGTTCGCGGAGCCGCCGCCGGCCGTCGGGTCACCAGTCGGGGGTCATGGACATGACAGCACCTCCGGTTCTCGATCCGGCAATGAACGGCTCGGTCCGGCTACTCCTTCACCCGGTCGAGCCGTTCCAGCGAATCGCACGGCTCTGAACTGACACTGGAGCCCGATTCAGTCGAACCGGCGCAACGAGAGAAGGCCCGAAGCGTGGGCTTCGGGCCTTCTCTGATACCGAGCGGACGGCGAGGATCGAACACGCGACCTTCACCCTGGAAGGGTGGCGCTCTACCAACTGAGCTACATCCGCTTGCGCCGCCGAACCGGTCCGGTGAACCGTCCCTGTCCTTCGGTGTCCCAAAATCTAGCAGATTGTCGGGGCGCTGTTGACCACGTCCTCTGGCCCGGGGTTCCTCGGACGTCCTAGTATATGAAGCTAGACCAATCCTCGTCCGACGAAGTGACGAAGTGGGGGAACGGCATGGCCGCCGAACTGTACGTCCCGGTGCACCCGGTCCGGTTCGTGACCGCCGCCAGCCTGTTCGACGGGCACGACGCCGCCATCAACGTGATGCGCCGGCTGCTCCAGGCCCAGGGGGCCGAGGTGGTGCACCTGGGGCACGACCGCAGCGTGGACACCGTGGTACGGGCCGCGCTGGAGGAGGACGTGCAGGGCGTGGCCATCTCGTCCTATCAGGGCGGGCACGTTGAGTATTTCGGCTACCTGGTCGATCGGCTGGCCGAGGCCGGGGCGGGGCACGTCCAGGTGTTCGGCGGGGGCGGCGGCGTCATCGTGCCGGAGGAGATCGCCCGGCTGCGCGAGAGGGGCGTGACGATCTTCTCCCCGGAAGACGGCCAGCGGTACGGCCTGCCGGGCATGATCAACCAGCTGATCCGGGCGGCCGACGTCGATCTCGCCGCGTCCGGCCCGGATCCCGAGGCGGTGCTGGCCGGTGATCCGGCCGCCCTGGCCCGGGCGATCACCGTGCTGGAGGCCGGGGCCGATCGGCAGCTGGCCGCGACGCTGGGTTCGGTGGCGGCGTCCCGGGCGGCGCCGGTCCTGGGGATCACCGGCACCGGCGGTTCCGGCAAGTCGTCCCTGACCGACGAGCTGCTGCGGCGCTTCCAGCTCGATCAGGAGGACAAGCTGCGGATCGCCGTGCTGGCGATCGACCCGACCCGCCGGCGCGGGGGAGGGGCCCTGCTGGGGGACCGGATCCGGATGAACGCCCTGGAGACCGGCGCGGGGGCGCACACCTACTTCCGCTCCCTGGCCACCCGCGGGGCCGGCTCCCAGGTACCCGGCCACTTCGAGGACATCCTCAATTCCGTCAAGGCCGCCGGATTCGACCTGATCATCATCGAGACCCCGGGCATCGGCCAGGGCGATGCGGGCGTGGTCGGGTTCGCCGACGTCTCGCTCTACGTGATGACGCCGGAGTTCGGCGCCGCCTCGCAGCTCGAGAAGATCGACATGCTGGACTTCGCCGACGCGGTGGCGATCAACAAGTTCGAGCGGCGCGGGGCGGAGGACGCGCGCCGCGACGTGGCCCGCCAACTCGTCCGCAACCGCGAGGAGTTCGGGGTTCCCTGGTCGCAGATGCCGGTGTTCGGCACCAGCGCCGCCCGCTTCAACGACGACGGGGTGACCGCGCTCTACCAGTACCTGAACGGGCTGCTAATCGAGAAAGGCCTGCCCGCCGGCGCCGGAATTCTGCCGCGGGTGGACGTGCGGGCCTCCAGCGGGCTGAGCCCGGTGCTTCCTCCGTCGCGCACGCGATACCTGGCCGAGATCGCCGAGACGGTTCACGAGTACCACCAGACAACGCAGGCCCAGGCCGACGTAGCCCGGCGACTGCAGGGCCTACAGACGACTTTGGAGCTGCTGCAGAACGACCCGGCCGCCGAACGTGTGCGCGAACTGGAGGCAGACGTCACCCGCGACCTCCTGCCGGAGGTGCGCGAACTGCTGGAGACCTGGCCACAGCGGGTGGAGCAGTACTCAGGCAGCGAATACGTCTACCGGGTCCGGGACAAGGAGATCCGCACGCCGCTGACCCGCGAGACGCTCTCGGGCAACGCCGTGCGCCGGGTGGCCCTACCCCGCACCCGTGAACAGGCCGAGCTGGTGAGCTTCTTGCGTCGGGAGAACCTTCCGGGCCATTTCCCCTTCACCGCCGGGGTTTTCCCGTTCAAGCGAGAAGGCGAGGCCCCGGCCCGGATGTTCGCCGGTGAAGGTGACCCGTTCCGCACCAACCGCCGGTTCAAGCTGCTCTCCTCGGGTAACGAGGCCACCCGTCTGTCCACGGCGTTCGACTCGGTCACCCTCTACGGGCGCGATCCAGACCTGCGTCCCGACATCTACGGCAAGGTCGGCACTTCGGGGGTCTCGGTCGCCACGCTGGACGACGTAAAGGTGCTCTACTCCGGCTTCGACCTCTGCGCGCCGGCCACATCGGTGTCGATGACCATCAACGGCCCGGCCCCGACAATCCTGGCGATGTTCCTGAACACCGCGATCGACCAGCGGTTGGAGGCTTTCCGGGAGAAGGAGAACCGCGAGCCGGACCCGGAGGAGGCGGCCCAGATCCGGTCCTGGGTGCTGGCCAACGTCCGAGGCACCGTGCAGGCCGACATCCTCAAGGAGGACCAGGGGCAGAACACCTGCATCTTCTCCACCGAGTTCGCCCTGCGCTGCATGGCCGACATCCAGCAGTGGTTCATCGACCAGCAGGTCCGCAACTTCTACTCGGTCTCGATCTCCGGCTATCACATCGCCGAAGCCGGGGCCAACCCGATCAGCCAGCTCGCCTTCACCCTGGCCAACGGGTTCACCTACGTGGAGTCGTACCTGGCCCGGGGGATGAGCATCGACGACTTCGTGCCCAACCTCTCGTTCTTCTTCTCCAACGGGATGGACGCGGAGTACTCGGTGATCGGCCGGGTCGCCCGCCGGATCTGGGCGATCGCGATGAAGGAGAAGTACGGCGCGGGCGAGCGCTCGCAGAAGCTGAAGTACCACGTGCAGACCTCGGGCCGCTCGCTGCACGCGCAGGAGATGGACTTCAACGACATCCGCACCACGCTCCAGGCCCTGTGCGCGATCTATGACAACGCGAACAGCCTGCACACCAACGCTTATGACGAGGCGGTCACCACCCCCACCGCGCACTCGGTGCGCCGCGCCCTGGCCATCCAGATGATCATCGACCGCGAGTGGGGCCTGGCCGGCAACGAGAACCCCCTGCAGGGCTCGTTCGTCATTGAGGAGCTGACCGATCTCGTCGAGGAGGCGGTGCTGGCCGAGTTCGACCGGATCTCCGAGCGCGGTGGAGTGCTCGGAGCAATGGAGACCGGCTATCAGCGCGGACGGATCCAGGACGAGTCGATGCTCTACGAGCAGCGCAAGCACGACGGCACACTGCCCATCGTCGGGGTCAACACGTTCCTGGCGCCCGACTCGGACGAGGCGGGCATCCAGACGGTGGAACTGGCGCGGGCGACCGAGGCTGAAAAGCAGTCCCAGCTGGACCGGCTGGCCGAGTTCCACGCGCGGCACCGGGACACGGCGCCCGCTGCTCTGGCCCGACTGAAAGAGGTGGCAATGTCCGGCGGGAACGTCTTCGACGAGTTGATGAACGCAGTGCGGAGCTGCTCGCTGGGGCAGATCTCGGACGCGTTCTTCGAGATCGGCGGGCAGTTCCGGCGCAATGTGTAGGAGCCTTCCAATGAAGGACGCCCGCCCCGCACCTTTTGGTGACGGGGCGGGCGTCCTCACTTTTGGTACTGAGAATCTCTGTGAAGGAACTGGGTACCAAGATACTCTCGTCGAATGAAGCCACCGGTCCGTGAGCGACTCATCGCGGCCGCCTTGGAGCTGTTCGAGGAGCAGGGGTACGACGCGACCACCGTCGACCAGATCGTCTCCCGGGCAGGCACTGGCCGCACCACCTTCTTCCGCACCTTCGGCAGTAAGGAAGATGTCGCCCTCCCCGACCACGAGGTGCTGCTACCCCGCGTCGAGGCCCGGCTGGAGACGGCTACCGCAGCCACGTGGCGGACTGCCCTGCGAGAGGCCGCCGGCTTGGTGTTGGAGCACTACCTGCACGAGGGCGAGACGGCCCGCGCCCGCTACCGACTGACTAGCGTGGTGCCTGCCCTGCGGGACCGGGAAGTGATCAACGAGCAGCGTTATCTGCGGCTCTTCGCCCAACACGTGCAGGAGCCGGCCGATGCGTTGCAAGCGGAACTGATCGCGGCAGCGGTGATCACCGCGCACAACCATGTGCTGCGGAGCTGGTTGCGGGGGGATGAGGACGATCCGCGGGGCGCGTTCAAGGCCGCGATGGACCGGGCGCTGCTACCCCCGAATCAGAACTCTTCCGGGACCACGGTGGTCGTGATGAGTACGGCGACGGACGTCGAATCTGTGCTGACTGAGGTCCGTCAGGCTTGGTCGGACCGGCTCGCCCCTGTTTCCTTGTCCCCGGCGCCGCCCGCCGAGCGTCCCAGCGTCCCTCGGCCGTCCCTCTCGCTCGACCCCATCGCCGAGGCTCGCCGCCAGTGGGCCGCGCACGGCTGGGAGGGGAGCGCGGACGGCATGGCCGCCATTACTTCGCTCATGCGGGCCCAGCAGATCGCTCTGTCGCGGGTGGAGTCCGCCCTACGGGAGCACGGCGTGACCTTCGCCCGGTACGAGGTGCTCATGCTGCTGTACTTCAGCCGCGCCGGATCCCTGCCCCTGGCCAAGATCGGGGAGCGGCTGCAGGTGCACCCGACCAGCGTCACCAACGCCGTGGACCGGCTCGAGACGGCCGGACTGGTCCGTCGGCTTTCGCACCCGACTGACCGTCGGGCGACCCTGGCCGAGATCACCGATGCTGGGAGAAAACTCGCCCTGGCGGCCACGGAGGATCTGAACGCCGGGGTGTTCGCCGATCCGGGCCTGTCACCGGCCGGATTGACGGCGGTGTTCGAGTACCTGGGGGAGATGCGCCGCGCTGCGGGTGACTTCTGAGCCTTTGGGCCCGTAAACGAAAGAAGCGCCGGAAGATGCTTCCGGCGCTTCGATCTTCTGAGCTACAGACCTGCTGGTGGGCGATACTGGGATTGAACCAGTGACCTCTTCCGTGTCAAGGAAGCGCTCTCCCACTGAGCTAATCGCCCTCGTCCACAGTGGGGAACCTGTGATTGAGGTGGAGACGGGATTTGAACCCGTGTACACGGATTTGCAGTCCGTTGCCTCGCCTCTCGGCCACTCCACCGCGAGGCTTGGTGGGCCTCCGAGCGGACGACGAGACTCGAACTCGCGACCCTCACCTTGGCAAGGTGATGCTCTACCAACTGAGCTACGTCCGCATGCCTCCAACTTCAGAACCGGCCTCGCGGCCCGCCCTGTCGTTCGGTGCCTGAGTAAGTTATCCGAACCCCGGCCATCAAGTCCAACCGGATGCGTCGGCGTCGTGAACGGGCGCTGGACCGGGGCCTGAACTCCGGGTGACGCCGCCGGCGGCGGGCCGGTGACCTCAACGGGGGAGAGGTCGCCGACCGCCGGCCGGAAGTGCGAAGCAGAAGTGCGGATCAGACGAGGGTGGATCAACGTTCATGGGGTGTGGGGCCGATGAACGGTGGAGCGGGGAGGTGCGGATGGTTCCCGGAGGGGTGGATCAGGTGAGCAGCCGGGCCACGGCGGCGTCGAGATCCAGGTACAGGCTCTCCTCGCCGTCCGGCACGACGGCGGCCGTGCGGTCCAGGAAGGTGCGGACGTCGTCGGCGCCCGCCTCCAGGACGGCCTGGCCGTCGGGCGAGGTCAGGCTGATCATGACCAGTTCCCGACCGGTGCCCCAGGAGGGCCAGACATGAACGTCACCGTCGCCGATCGGCGTGGTGAGACCGGTGCGCAGCAGGTCGCGGGCGAAGACCCACTCGACCTCCATGCCGTCACCGGAGAACACGGCCCGGACTGCATACGGGTCGGCAGCGCCGTACCGCAGGCTCACGGGAAGGGGCACGGCATCGGCGTCTGCGACCACAAGACGCAGCTGAACGGACGCCTCAACGTCTACTTGCGGCTGCATCGATCTCCCTCATCTTCGCCCCGGTGGATTAGCGGAACTCTTGGTAGCGCGTCACCGTTTCGGGGGGCACACAGGTGGCTTACAGCGGCATCTTTCCCTGCCTGACCCCAACTGAAACCCGCCAACCGAGTGGTGATCTCAATTAGTGTTCGTCGATCTTGATACCACAGGGTGCTTTGGTCACCCTCCGCAGTCAGAGGCTCGTTCTACGTCAGGGGATCAAGGGTCGTGAAGCAAACTGGTGACGGATCGCTGACGCCGCCGCAGAAAGCTGGCGAAGTCGGACATGACCAGCAAGAAGACGATGATGTGGAGCTTGACCCACGGGCCTGGGTACGGCGTTTCCGGGCCTGGCGGGAATCGGTCCGCCGCCATCCCTCCACTAACCGTGTGTATCGAGCCGTGGTGGGCCTCATCGGCGGCGCGATTGTTGTCGGCGGTCTTGCCCTGGTCCCTCTGCCCGGCCCGGGCTGGGTGATCGTGTTCGTCGGATTAGCGGTTCTGGCCACCGAATTCACCTGGGCTGCCCGATTGGAGCAATTCGCCCGGAAACAGGTGAGTGCCTGGACCAAGTGGTTGCTGGCCCAGCCGATCTATATCCGTGCGCTGGTCGGTTTAGCCACTTTCCTGCTGGTTGTCGGTTTCTTCTGGATCGTGTTCCTGATCATCGGGGTGCCCGGCTGGATCCCGGAGAACTGGGTGCCGTCCTGGACCGGCCTGAAGTAGGCGGCCGGACCGCCGGGCCGGCGCCACGCAGGAACCGATTGGGATGTTCGGGGGAACGTTCGCTAGAGTTCTTCTCGTTCGGTTCGCCGCTCGCGGCGCTTCCGGACGGTTCCGGGCGATTAGCTCAGTGGTAGAGCACTGCCTTCACACGGCAGGGGTCACTGGTTCGAACCCAGTATCGCCCACGGTAAAGCCCCAGGTCAGAACGATGACCTGGGGCTTTTTTCACGATCATCCTGAGCCCGGGACGGGCAGGCTGCAGCGGATGCGGCCGCGATTGGAAAGCGTGACTTATGTCGCATTGCCTGTAGTCGATCAGCTGCCGGCGCGGTGGGGTCACCGGCGACCGAGCAATGCGGTGGGTTGGCCACGCTGGCTGGGCCGGCCGGGCTGACCGGGCGGCGAGGCCAGGGCCCGGCCAGGCTGGGGGATGAGCATGGTGGTCGCCTCATCCGGTCCGTAATGTCTGCTCAAGATCGCGCGCCGGGCAGACGAGATCCGAGGGTATGGACAGCGGTTCCGTGGGATCCGAGGCGGGACGCATCCCGGCACAGCACGATTCCGGCTCTGTCCAGTCCGCCCGTTACGGCGCACCCGGCCGGCTTGCGGCGGGAACTTCCGGTGAAGCGTCTGCGGGCCAGGACGTCCCGGGGGAGCATGGGCCGAAGGCATCCATGACGAGTGCCCTGCTGACACCTCAGCTGCACAATCAGGTGTTTCAGGCTCTCAGTGAAGCGGTGATCGTGACGGACCTGTCCGGTCGGGTGGTCGATTGCAACCGGGCTGCCGAGGAGATGCTCGGCATGGGGCGGGCTTCGATGCTGGGCTTGGACCACGTTGCGCTCCGGGATGCCGGCAATCCTCCTGGCCGTCCTTCGCGTGTGCATGGTGCTCGCATTCCGGCCCCGGTCCCCGAAACCGTCATCTTGCAGGCCCTGACCGAGCAGGGCTCGTGGTCGGGGGACGTGCCGTTGCCCTGGGTGACCGGAGGCATCGGCGCGTTACGGGTCTTCCCGGTCGAGGCCGAGCCCGGCGACCTGGTCGGTTATGCGGGGATCATCCGTGACGTGACGGCCGAGCGGGCCACGACTGCGGAACTGGCCCGCGCCGAACAGCGATGGCGCACGATGCTCGACGTGGCACCGACCGGTCTGGCCATGGTGACTCTCGACGGACGCTTCGAGCGGGTCAACCAGGCCTTGTGCCGGATTGTCGGGTACCCGGCCGAAGAATTGCGCCGGATGACGTTTCAGCAGATCACCCATCCTGACGACCTGGCCGACGATCTGGATCTGAAACACCGTCTCCTGGCGGGGGAGATCGAGCGGTACACCCTGGAGAAGCGCTACTGGCATGCTCTCGGGCACGTGGTCTGGGTGCAGCTGTCGGTGACGCTGTTCCGGGACGAGGAGACGGGACGTCCGGAGCAGTTCGTCGCGGCCGTCGAGAACATCACCGCGCGCCGCCAGGCCCATGACCGATTGCACGCCATCATTGCCGGAGCCAGCGACGCTTTCGTCGGGATCGCGCCGGCCGGGTATGTGACGGAATGGAATGCCGCGGCCGAGAGGCTTTTCGGGTACACCCGGGCCGAGGCCTACGGTCAGGCCCTGGCCGAGCTGATCGTCCCCTCGGACCTGCGTGAGGCTCACCGCCGGGGATTGGAGCGCCTGCGCAGCGGGGAGCCCCCGCGGATCCTGGGACAGACCGTGGCGCTTCAGGCCCAGGCCAAGGACGGGCATCTGATCCCGGTGGAGCTGACGATCTGGCGGGCCGACGGTGTCCGCGGCACCAGCCTGGAAGGCTCCGAAGGAGAGTTCTACGCGTTCGTGCGGGACACCACCGAGCAAACCCGGGCGGTCCGGCAGCAGGCCGCGATCGCCGCTGCCCAGCTCGCGATCGCCGAGGTCGAGCTGTCCCCGCAGAAGGTCATGCACGCGATCTGCACGCACGCCCAGACCCTGACCGGCGCTGATGGCGCCTGCGTGGAGACCATCGACGGCGAGGACCTGGTCTATCGCGCCGGCACCGGCGCCGCCGAACAGTACCGGGATCTGCACCTGCCCATTGCCTCCAGCCTGTCCGGGATGGCGGTCACCACGGGAAAGACCCTGTGGTCCAACGACACCCGCTCCGATCCACGCGTGCACGCGAAAACTGCGCTCTGGACCGGGGAGCGCTCGATCGTGGTCGTGCCCTTGCGCGCCGGTGACCAGATCCACGGCGTGCTGAAAATACAGTCCGGGCGAGTGGACGCTTTCACCGAACAGGATTGCGCCTGCCTCAGTCTTCTGGCTGCGCCCTTCGGGACTGCCCTGGCCAATGCCCGCCAGTTGGAGGCCACCGCCACCCAGGCGGTCACCGATTCCCTCACCGGGCTGGGTAACCGCAGCTACGGGCTGCGCGAACTGGACCGGGCTCTCCTGCGTCAGGGCCGGCGGGGTGGGCACCTCGCGGTCATGTTCATCGATCTCGACCACTTCAAACCGGTCAATGACATCCATGGCCACCAGGCCGGCGACCAGGTCCTTCAGGCCGTCGCCGGCATCCTGCGTTCAGCGGTGCGCAGAACCGACACCTGCGCCCGCTACGGCGGCGACGAGTTCCTCGTCATCAGCGAGGACATCGCCGGCCGGGCCGAGGCCGTCCTGATCGCCGAGCGCCTCATCCACCTCATCGCGGGTACCTATCCGCTGAGGAACACTCCGGCCGCTGACAACCTGACGCAGAACGAAACCGCTGAAACCCGGGTTGCGCAACCGGTGATCGGAGCAAGTGTCGGCATTGCTGTCTGCGCATCCCCCAAACCGGCTGCCCAGCTGCTGCAAGCCGCCGACGAAGCGATGTATCAGGCCAAGAACACCAGCGGAAACACGTATTCCATCAGAGAGCTGTAGCTGGCATTGGCTGTGCGGTCTGACACAACGGCGTTCACGGGCATGTCCTACCAGCTCTACAATCTGTCCGTCTCGAACCGCTCCCCCCAAAGTACGGGCAGGTGAGCCTCCGGGTGAGAAAGGGAGATTGCCGATTTCGTCGGGGTCCTGGTCCGGTGTGTTCCGTGATCACGGTCGGATGACCGGTTTCCTGACCCTGTTGGCGGAGTCAGCCCGCGGACCGGTGGACCGAGACCGAGGAGTGCGGCGGTAACAGTTCATGGATGTCCGAGGTCAAGCCCGGCCGCGCGTTGCACCGACCGTGGCCATGAGCTACGACAATATCAGCCGTTCCGATGGCTGTACGGGGGGTTTCGTGCCTGGTGGTTCCGCTCGTGCGTGGACGGTGGGCCGCCTTCTCGCCCTGGGCTTCCTGGGGGCGCTGGGGACCCTGCTGATCGTCGGCGGTAGTGCCTATGTGCAGATCCGGCAGTTGGTGAACGACCAGAGCGCAGTGGCCCGGGCCGAGAAGGTCAGCGGCGATCTGGAAGCGGTGCTCAGCTCGGTCAAGGATGCCGAGACCGGGCAGCGTGGTTTCGTCATCACCGGCCGTCGCACGTACCTACAGCCGTACGAGGAAGCACTTTCGGACATCGACGACGAAATATCTTCCTTGAGGAGCACCAGCGCTGACCCGCAACAGTCCGCGTTGGTCGTTCGTTTGCAGGCTGCGGTGAAGGCGAAGCTGGCCGAGCTGGCCGAAACGGTCGATCTGCGCCAGCGCCAGGGATTCTCCGCCGCGCAGAAGGTCGTGATGACCGACCGGGGCGCGCGGGACATGGCGACCATTCGTGACCTCATCAGTTCCGGCCAGCAGGAACAGGCGCAGATACTCAAGGAACGCCTTGCTGCCAGTCAGGACAGTGTGACCCGGACCAAGAGGGTCATTCTTTTCGGGTCGTTGCTGGGCGCGCTGGTGACCGGTCTGGCCGCGGTCTGGGTGACCCAAATGATCCTGCGGCCGATCAGGCGGGTGACCGCGGCGGCCGAAAGGGTGGATAATTCCGCTGTTTCCGCCGCCTCGCCGGAGCTGGACCGGTTGACCCGGCCCCTGCCTGACCTGCCCGGGTCCGCGGCGCAGGACACGAGGGAGGGCGCCGGGGCCGCCGGCGGACCGGATGGACAGGTGCATCGAGCCTGGCGGGGCCCGCGTGAACTGGTGCGGATGGGGCGGGCGGTGGAAGGGGCCTTCGGGACCGCGACCCGGGCCCGGGATGAGGCGGTGGCGGCCACGGCGGCCAAGTCGGCGTTCCTGGCAACCATGAGCCATGAGATCCGCACTCCGATGAACGCCGTGATCGGCATGTCCGGGCTGCTGATGGACACCTCACTGGATACGCAGCAGCGCGAGTTCGCCGAGACGATCCGCGACAGCGGTGAGGCGCTGCTCGGGGTGATCAACGACATCCTGGACTTCTCCAAGATCGAGTCCGGTGGGCTGGACCTGGAGGAGCACCGGTTCGAGCTGCGTGACTGCATCGACAGCGCGGTTGCGGTGGTGGCTCTGGCGGCCAGCCAGAAGGATCTGGAACTGGTGGCGCACGTTGACGAACGCTGCCCGGACGTGCTGGTGGGAGACGTCACGCGGTTCCGGCAGGTGATCGTCAACCTCCTGAGCAACGCCGTCAAGTTCACCCAGCACGGCGAGATCGTCGTGCACGTCTCGGTGTCCGACGGGTCTGCCCCGGCCGGTCCGGGCCCCGGACGAGCCGCTGCGGGCCGGGACCCGGGTACGGTCGGGGACCAGGACGATTCCGGATCAGCAATCGTGACGGGTGAGGGTCCGGTGCGGTTGCAGGTCGCGGTCCGGGACACCGGCATCGGCATTCCGGCGGACCGGATGGACCGGCTCTTTCTTCCCTTCTCCCAGGTGGACGCCTCCACCACCCGGGTGTACGGCGGCACCGGCCTCGGACTGGTGATCAGCCGCCGCCTGGCCCAGGCGCTGGGCGGGGACCTGCGCGTGGACAGCGAGCTCGGGCGGGGAACCACCTTCACCTTCACTGCCCTCCTGCAGGCGCAGGCTGAGCAGCGCCAGGACCCCGGCCCGGCAGCGGCGGCCGCGTCCCTGGTCGGCCGTACGGCTCTGGTGGTGGACGACAATGCCACCAACCGCCGAGTGCTTCAGCTCCTGCTGCGCCAGTGGGGCATGAACTGTGTTGAGGCGGCGGACGGGCCGGCTGCGATCGAGGTGATCGCCGCAGGCAGGCACGTCGACGTAGCCGTCCTGGATCTCCACATGCCCGGCATGGACGGCGTGCAGCTGGCCGGGCATCTGCGCGAGTTGCCCAGCGGGCGTCACCTGCCGATGGCGATGCTGGGCAGTGTGGAGTGGCGGCCGCCGCCGGGATCCGATCTTTTCGCGGTCGTCATGACCAAACCGGTTCGCGCGAGGCAGTTACGCCTTCACCTGGAGAAGATCCTGGCCCCGGCGGAATCGGCGCTGCGTGATATCGAGGCCCTGGGTGGGCGACGGGACGCCGACCCGCGCCTAGGGGCCGCCGGTTCTGGCCAGGCCGACTCGGACCCGAGCACCGTGCGTCTGAGGGTGCTCCTGGCCGACGACAACACCGTGAACCAGAAGGTGGCGTACATGATGCTGACCCAGCTGCAGCATCAGGTGGACATCGTCAGCAACGGCCTCGAAGCAGTGGAAGCGGTCACTCGTGCTCCCTACGACGTGGTTCTCATGGACGTCCATATGCCCGTCATGGACGGTCTGCAGGCCACCCGGCTCATCCGGGCCGAGGCTCCCGCGGACCGTCGCGACGTTCCGATCATTGCCATGACGGCCGGCGTCATGCCGGAGGACCGCGCCGCCTGTCTGCAGGCCGGGATGACCAAGTTCCTCAGCAAGCCGGTCCGCCGACAGGAACTCGCCGATGTCCTGGCCGATGTCCACGATCCGCCGGTACTGCGTGGAAGTGACGGGACGGCGGGCCTGACGTGAGGAAGCGGCCTGGTCCGGCCGCCATGACCGACCTGGTTCCGGCCGTGGCGAATCGCAGCCGATGAGCCCGTCATTTCAGCTTCAGTTCCTCGCTGCGGTTGTCGACGCGTCAGGGGAAACCGGCAGCCGCCGGGCGGTATCAGCTACTTTTGGGGACGGTCGTCCAGATGTCTCGAGTACTCGTGGTCGACGATGACCCGAACACGGTTCGTATCGTCACGGTGCGTCTGCAGTCGATGGGGCACAAGGTCATCGGCACCGTCTCCGCGCAGGAGGCGCTGGAAGCGGTCGCCACCCGCGGCAATCCCGACGTTGCGGTGCTTGACGTCTCCATGCCGGAGATGAACGGCCTGGAGCTGCTGCAGAAGTTGCGTGCTCAAGAGGGCCTGGGTGATCTGCCGGCCATTTTCCTGTCGGCGCGGGTTCTTCCGGAGCAGGTCCAGGCCGGGCGTGAGCTCGGCGCCGTCTATCTGACCAAGCCGTTCATCGCGTCGGCGCTGCTGAACGCGATCACCGAAGCGGTCTCTCCCCGATCCGGTACCTGGTGAGTGACCGTGCCGCTCAGGACTGGGGCACAGCCTCGCTGACCCGGACCTGGTTACGGCCTCCGGCCTTGGCCCGGTAGAGCGCCTCGTCGGCCGCGGCCAGCAGCGCGTCCGGGCCCGGTGCCCAGGCGTGCCACGTAGCCACTCCGGCGCTGAAAGTGACCATGCCGTGGGCGCTGCCGGGGTGCGGGATGCGCAGCTCCGCAACCGCCCGACGTAACCGGTCAGCGGTACGGAAGGCCGCGATGCTGTCGTGCGAAAGCAGACACAGGAACTCCTCGCCGCCGTACCGGTAGAATTGATCCGTCTGGCGGCCTTGGGAGATCAGCACCCCCGACACCCGGCGCAGAACCTCGTCCCCGGCCGGATGACCGAACTGGTCGTTGTACGTCTTGAAGTAGTCCACGTCGAGCATGACGGCCGACAGTTCGTGCCCGTATCGCTGGCACCGGGCAATCAGTGCGGGCAGGTCCTCGTCCAGGGCACGCCGGTTGCGCAGCCCGGTGAGCGCGTCGACCCGCGCCGCGGCCGCCAGCTGAGTGTTCAGCTGCTCGAGCTGGGCCTGCTGAGCAGACAGCTGGGTGTGCAGGGCGGAGACGCGCTCAGCGGCGATCAGGCGCAGTCGCAGGGCGGTGGCGTCCATCGGCTTGGTGAGGTAGTCGTCGGCCCCGGCCTGCATTCCCGGCCAGACCTCGTCCGGGTCGGAGTGGCTGGTGACCAGGACGACGTAGGTGTACCGGTCGCGGCGGGTGCGGATCCGCCGGCACAGTTCCAGCCCGTCCGGTCCGGGCATCTGCAGGTCGCTGATCACCAGGTCGATCTCGATGCCGGACAGCAGTTTCCAGGCCGCGTCACCGTCACCGGCGCTGAAACACTGATGACCGGCGTCCTGCACGACGGCGGTCAGGATGCGCAGCGAGATCGGGTCGTCGTCGACCACTAGGACCTTCATGGTGCGACCCCGATGAGGGTCTCTGCCGCTGCGAGGAGACGCTCGGCCTCGGTATCGAGCAGACCGGTCAGAGCGGGCGCCCCGGCCAGGTCGCCGCCCTGACTGGTCTCTTCGAGCTCACCACACACCCGGGCGAGCCGGGCTGCGCCCATATTGGCGGCGCTACCCCGGAGAACATGGGCTGCCCGCGCGAGCCGAGGGGGGTCGCCCTCCTCGAGCGCTGCCCGGATCTCAGAGAGACGCCCGGGTAGTGATTCCACGAACTCCTGCATCAGCGAAACGATGAATTCCTGGCCGAACGAGGTGAGTTCGGCGATGATGTCCGGGTCGAGGACGGGCGTCCGGTCCTGGTCGTCCGGTGGTGTCACCGGGGCTGCGGGGCCCGGTCCGGCGCCGGTCGCGTTGCGGGTCAGCCAATGATTGACGCGATCGCGCAAGTGGTTCAGCTGAACCGGTTTGCTGAGGAAGTCGTCCATCCCGGCCTCCAGGCACCGCTCGCGATTGTCGACCATTGCCGATGCGGTCATGGCCAGGATCGGAGTGCGCCGGCCGCTGCTTTCGGCGGCCCGGATGCTTCGGGTGGCCTCGAAACCGTCCATGACCGGCATCCGGCAGTCCATCAGGATCAGGTCGTACGGGACACTCGCCCAGGCGCTCACCGCCTCCGCGCCGTCACCGGCGACATCGGCCCGATGGCCCAGCGTCTCCAGCATCCGAACGGCGATCTTCTGATTGGTGGCGTTGTCGTCCACCACCAGAACCAGGCTGGGGGGCGCATCGACGGATTCGGTCCCGGGCTGGTCCGAGGCGATCATCGGGGTCCCGGGCCGGAACCGGGCGGTGAACCAGAACGTCGATCCCACGCCGGGCTCGCTCTCGACCCCGATCTCACCGCCGAACAGCGAGACCAGTCTCCGGCTGATGGCCAGACCCAGTCCGGTGCCGCCGTACTGGCGGGTTGTGGAGGCGTCGGCCTGGGAGAAGGACTCGAACACCTGGCTCTGGGCCTCGGGAGAGATGCCGATTCCGGTGTCGGTGATGTCGAACCGCAGAGCCACCTGCTCGGCTGCCTGGTCGTCGGCGGACGGTGAGTCGTCGGTCGACACCTGAAGGTGTACCGATCCCTGCGCGGTGAATTTGACCGCGTTGCCGACCAGGTTGATCAGGACCTGCCGCAGTCGGCCGGGATCGCCGCACAGCGCGGTCCGGACGTCGTCCGCAAGGGTCGCGGTGAGGCTGATGCCCTTCTGCTCGGCGGCGATCCGCAGCAGGTGCACGACATCGCGGACGAGTTGCTGGAGGTCGAAGTCCAGGACCTCCAGCTCCAGCCGGTCGGCCTCGACCTTGGAGAGGTCGAGGATGTCGTTCAGCAGTTCCAGGAGGCTTTCGGCGCTGCTGCGGACCGTCTCGGCGTACTCGCGCTGCTGCGCCGACAACGGGGTGCCCAGAAGCAGCGAGGTCATGCCCATCACGCCGTTCATCGGCGTGCGGAGCTCGTGGCTCATCACTGCCAGGAACTCGGTCTTCAGCCGGGAGTTCTCGAGGGCCTCGTCCCGGGCGGCGGCCAGCTGGCTCTCGTGCTGCTTGCGGTCGCTGATGTCGTGGATGAAGGCGTTGAAGGTCTGTTTCCCGTCGGTCTCGGACTGCCAGGTCGCCAGTTCGATCGGGAACTCGTGCCCGTCCCGGTGGATCGCCGACACCTCGATCCGCTGGCCGAGAATGGTGGGTACCCCGGTGTGGATCAGGCGCTGCACCCCGGCGACGTGGTCTGCCCGCATTGTCGGGGGAATGATCAGCTGATCCAGTGACGACCCGAGCGCCTCCGCCGCGCTCCAGCCGAACAGGAGCTCGGCCTGGCGGCTCCAGGACACGACGACGCTCTGCTCATCGATCGAGACGAAGGCGTCGGCCGCCGCGTCCAGGATGGCGCTCGTGCCCGCCTCGCGCTCGAGCAGGGTGCGCTCCGTGTCCCGGCGCTGACGCTGGGTCCGGATCATCAGCACCAGGCCTCCGAGAAGGACCTGGCCGAGCAGAACGGCAACGGCCAGGATGGTGGAGCGCAGGTGCTTGAGCGGGGCGTACGCGGTCGCGGTGGGCAGCTGGGCCGTGACGGTCCAGCCCAGCCCGGCCACGGGGGCGTAGGCCGAGAGGATTTTCTCGCCGCTACCGTCCGTGATGGTGTCCAGTCCCTGCGTTCCCTGGAGCGCTCGGGAGACACCCACATCACCGGCCGCATCCGACAGGGGTTTCACGTCCCTGTCCGGTGTGGCCACCACGACACCCCGCTGGTCGGTGATGAGCAGTCGTACCCCCTGGGCCCGGCCGAGGTCGTCGGAGAGGTCCTGGATCGCTCTGAGGTCGTAGGCGACCACCAGCACCCCCAGCACCGTGCTGGTGTTCACCTGCATCACGGGGGCGGCCGCGGACACCACCTGGGTCTGGCCCGCGATCGTCGTCGTGTACGCCGAGGAGATGGCGGGCCGGCCGGTTCTCAGCGCTTCGTGGAACCAGTCGCGGGTGCTGAAGTCGGTTTCGACCATGGCGGGGGTACGGGGAATCACCGCGCCCACCCGGCCGTCGGCGTCGGTGACGAACGCGCCGACGGCGCCCGGAATGGCGGCGCGCAGCTGGCGCAGGTGGCGTCGCGCGGAGCCGGTGTCGAAGCTCCCGACCGTGCCGTCGCCCAGCGCCTGGCTCAGCAGTCTTCGCTCGGCGTAGGCGCCGACCAGGTGCTCCACCCCCTCCATCTGCTCCTGGATCAGCTGGGCGGAGACCCTGCTGCTGGTGCTCATCTGGTCCTGCACGTCCTCGACCACGATCTTCTCGGTGAGATGGATGCTGGACTCGGCCATCAGGACCAGGGGCAGCAGCAGGCATCCGGCGAACCCCGCCACCAGCCGGAGCAGGGCGATGCGGTCCGACCGGGTCGCCCTCCGGTCCCGGGGCAGACCGCTACGGAACAGGACGAGAACGAACACGACGATGGCGGCGGCCGTGATGACCGGCAGATCACCGGATTTCTCCTGAATCACCCGAACGATCAGCAGGACCGGAAGGATCAGGACGGTCGCCCCGACCACGGTCTGGCGCACCCGGTTCGCTCGCGATGCAGCGCCGGCGGGCGACTGCCCCAGGGTTTTCATCGTCGGGTGGAGTCCGGCGGCCAGGAGACAGCCGAAAGCGCCCATCCACACCAGGAACACCGGGCTGGACATCGTCCAGCGGCCGGCGAGCACAAGAGCCAGGTAGGCGGTGTCCCCGGCCAGCTGGAGGCATCCCCAGGTGAGCAGGAGGACCTTGGCCGGGGTCGGGGCAGGGTCGCCGAAGGCCAGGCGCAGGATCAGCATCACCAGGAGCAGGTCCAGGGCCGGATAGGCCGCCGACAGCAGCTTCAGCCCCAGGCTCAGTTCCGAGTCACGAACCAACGGCTGGATGAGGAAGACCCAGGACAGGACGGTCAGACCGGTCGTGGCGATCAGACCGTCGACGATCGAATTACGCCGGTCGGCGCCCGGCCGGTTACGGCTCAGAAGGCCCACTCCGAGGGCATTCCCGGCATAGGCCACCAGGAAGAGCCCGTCCGCCGGGGAGGGCTCCGGCGCCTGATGACCGGTCAGCGCGGGAATGAGACACCAGGAGGCGAACGCTGCGGATGAGCAGCACTGCGCACCGGCCAGGACGAGCCAGCCCCGAGCATGGGCCGGACGGTGCCACCCGACTCCGACGGCCAGGGACATGGCCACGGCGACGTTCAGCGTCACCAGGAGGGCGGCACTCAGGGTCGGTCCAAGAGCGGTCCACAACCCTAGCGCCAGCCCGGCGGCGGTCAGGGCCAGATAGGCCCAGAGAGGTGCTCGACGCCAGGTCGGCGCCGGTCCTTCGTCCCCTGCCACGGTGGTGAGGATCGGCAGGTCATAGAGCGTTCTGAACCGGCCGGGCCCCACGTCCGCCCAGATTTGGCTGGTTCACGATCGGTTGGCCGCCGCGCACCTTGGCCGAGGAACGCGGGCCGTGGCGGCGAAGGCTTCCACCACGTCGACCACGGCCTCCTCCCGCGGGGAGTGGAACAGGTCGAAACCGTGCTGGCCGCCCGGGAGTTCGAAGAGGTGGACGGGATTGACGGAGACTTCGCGCAGGCGCTCGACGAACTCGCGGGTATCCGCGACCGGCGCGAGGGGGTCAACGTCTCCGTGCACGAAGAGGAAGGGTGGTGCGTCGGCGCGCAGGTAGCCGCGAGGTGACGTGGGCACATCCAGCGTGGGGTCGTACTCGCCGAGCCAGCTGTTGAGGCAGACGGCCGCGGTCAAAGAGGTGTCCGGGTTGTCCGAAGCGGGCTGGAACCGGGGATCGTTCTGGGTCAGTGCGCACAGCGCGGTGAGGTGCGCCCCCGCCGAACTGCCGGCGACGATCAGCGTAGTCGGATCACCGCCGTACTCTTCCGCGTGCTCGTGCGCCCAGGCAATGACTTGTTTGGCATCAGCGAGATGGTCGCGGAAGCCGAAAGTGGGCTGTAGTCGGTAGTTCGCGCTGATGCACAGCCAGCCCCGACTGCTCAGGTGATGGATCAGCGGCAGCGACTGGCTGTTCTTGTGCCCGCCGGAGTAGCCACCACCATGGAAGTGGATGAACACCGGCGCCCCCGCCGGGCGGGAACGGTGGCGGTAGACGTCCAGGTTCTGGCGTCGGCCGCCCGGATCGTAGCTCAGATTCGCGATCCGCTGCACGTCATGGCGGCGGTGGTAGTAGGGCGCCACCAGGATCCGGGCCCAGGGCCAGCGTCGCCGGGGAGCCGATGTGATCCCTGAGTGGCGCAGGAAATCCTCGGCGACCACGTGCGTCCTCAATCCACGCAGGAACAGCACCGCCAGGCCGGGCACGGTGGCGACCGCGATGCCGACGGCGATCCAGCCGCCCGCGTTGTGCACGTCGCCGCTGACGATGCTCAGCACGGTGGAAGCGGTCAGCAGGTAGAACGCCAGCTGCGGAACCTCGTTGATCACCACTCCGGCCCGGAAACTGGCCCGTGCGTGCAGCCGGGACCGGCCGGGCGGAACCAGCACGCTCAGCGTCGCCAGGGCCAGCACCAGCACCGGGATCGCGTATCCGAGCGGCATGACGTCTCCTTGAGTCCTCACGAGCCGGTATTTCCTTCGACGGTACGAGGCAGGTGGCCCATGGGTAAGGTCCAGTTCTGTGCGCGTTGAGTGGGCCGGTTCGGGGCCGCAGCTGCTGGTGGCCATCGATCGCGCCAGCAGTATCGGTCTGCGGGCCCAGCTCGAGGAGCAGTTGCGCACGGCGATCCGCTCCGGCCGCCTGAGCGTCGGTGAGCCGCTGCCGTCCTCCCGCGAGTTGGCCGCCACCCTGAACCTGTCCCGCGGGCTGGTCCAGGACTGTTACGCCCAGCTCCAGGCGGAGGGCTACCTGGTCAGTCGTCCCGGGTCGGCCACTCGCGTGGCCGCCACCGCAGCAGGACGACCGGATCGACAACCGCCGCAACCGCCCGTGGCCTCCCAGGCGCCGTACCCGATCGCCGACTTCCGTCACGGCGTGCCCGATCTGTCCCTGGCCCCGCGAGATGCCTGGGCCTGGGCAATGCGGGAAGCCTGCCGCACGGCTCCCAACGAGGCGTTCGGCTACGGGAACGCCGCCGGACAGCTCCGCCTCCGGGAGGTTCTCGCGGGCTATCTCACCCGCGTCCGCGCCGTGGACGCCGGCCCCGACGACGTGATCATCAGCGCCGGCATGCAGCAGGCCCTCATGCTGGTGATCGGCGCCTTGGCCGAAGAGGGCGTCTCCACCCTTGCGTTCGAGGACCCGGGGCCGGGGACCGACATCGGAGAACTGGCCGCTGCGGCCGGTCTTGGCGCCGTGCCGGTGCCCGTCGACGAGGCCGGTCTGGACGTCTCTGCCCTCGAGAACACCGGGGCCCGCGCCGTCCTGGTCACTCCCGCTCACCAATGGCCCACCGGTGTAGTGCTTTCCGGATCCCGACGCCAAGAGCTCATCGCCTGGGCCCGCCGATGCCGGGGAACCATCATTGAGGACGATTACGACGCCGAATTCCGCTACGACCGGGATCCGGTGGGTTCCCTTCAGGGGCTGGCCCCGGACTGCGTGGTCTCCCTCGGGACCGTGAGCAAGTCGCTGGCGCCCGCCCTGCGCCTGGGCTGGATCGTGGCTCCGGCGCGGCTTCGGGGCCCCCTGGCACAGGGCAAGTACCGCGCAGACCGGGGCAGTCCGGGCCTGGACCAGCTCGCCCTGGCCACGCTGATCGAGTCCGGCCGCTACGACCGTCACCTACGCCGACTGCGCGCCGAGTATGTCTCTCGGCGAGAGATTCTCGTGGCGTCCCGGTCCCGTCGCCTGCCTCATCTGCCCATGACCGGACTGGCGGCGGGCTTCCACGCCGTCCTTCATCTTCCCCCTGGCACGGACGAAGCACGGTTCGTCGCGGATGCCGCCGAGCGGGGTGTCGGCCTCTACGGCATGGCCGCCCTGCAGCACCGGACCACGACGCCCCCGCCCCGGCTCATCCTCGGCTTCGGCAACACTCCCCGGCGCGCCATCGACCCCGGGATCGCCGTCATTGCAGACATGCTCGGCGGGTCCTCCCGCACCGCGAGGTCCTGAGAAACCGGGAAAGCGACTACGGGTGGACCACCCGGCCGACCCGTGCCCGGCCGTTCTTTTTGGCGTTGTACAGGCTGGAGTCGGCGGAGGCGTACAGGGTGACCTGATTGGCAGCGGTGTCGGGTACCTGAGCCACGCCCGCGCTGATCGAGATGGGGATGGTGCGGCCGTCGGCGAGTTCCATCGGGGTCTGGGCGACGGCCGCGACGATCTGTTCGGCCCGCCGGGAGGCGTTGGCCAGGCTGCAGCCGGGCAGGAGCACCGCCAGCTCGTCTCCGCCCAGCCGCCCGAGCACCGCGTCGGCCCGGGTGTTGGCGCGGATCGTGTGGGCCACGTGCCGGAGCGCCTCGTCGCCGATCGGGTGGCCGTGCGAGTCGTTGATGGTCTTGAAGTGGTCGATGTCGATCACGATCAGGGCGACCCCGGCCGCCGGATCGGTGTCGGCGATCGCCCGGCGGGTGGACTCGTCCATGAACCGGCGGGTCACCAGGCCGGTCAGGGAATCCACGTTGGCCTGCTCCTCCAGCAGGGCGGTCAGCCGGCGCTGGCTGGCCGACCCCCGGCTGAGCAGCACACCGAGCATCACGTAGGCCAGCGATCCGTAGGCGAGCGTGTCCGGGACGTCGGACGCCGGAAGTTGGGTGCAGACGATCGCGCCGTAGGCGAGGAGGGTGGCGCCGATGACCAGGTAGGCCGCCACGGGCCGCAGTTGCTCGACCGCCAGCAGGAGCGGGAGCAGCAGGAAGAGCGCCGGGGCCGAGGTCGCGTCGTCGGTGGCGATGGACACCGTGGCGATGCTGAGCGTGCCGAACAGGGCGACGCCCAGGTAGGTGAGGTCGGGCAGGAACCGGCCGGCCAGGGTCACGAGCAGGCCGAGGGCCAGCGCGAGGACGGTCACGGCCGAGTTCAGCAGGCGCTCGAACGGGGGATAGGGGTCCCCGGAGAACAGCGAGTCGAGGGCCTGCGCGGCGCCGCTGCCCAGCAGCAGCACGGCCGACCAGCGCCGGGCGGCACCGGCGTCCCAGGGACCGAGGCTCGGCCGCAGACGCTTCAGCACGAACGCCGCGCCTGCATGAGACATCTCCCGTCGACGGACCCGAAAGGGATATCGGTCCTGCGGAGCATCGGGTTGAGGGCCGGGGATTAGACCGGAAGAGTCGGCCGCCCCCCGTCACTCAGGGCCGGACGTCTCCGCTCCGACTCATCAGGGACAAGAGATCGGTGTGCGGCTGGGGGACCGGAGGGCGTGGTGGAGGAGCAGAGCGACGACGCCCTCGCCCCGAAGGCGCTCTCGGTCTTCGGCGTGGCCCTGGCGGCCGCGCTGCTGGCGCTGGCGTTGCGCTGGGGTGCGGTCCTGCTTCTGGAGCACCCGGCCGACAACGGTGATCCGGTCTGGTGGCCGCTGGCCGGGCTCGGCCCGGTGGCCCTGGTGCTGTGCCGCCGCCGATGGTGGCCCCCGATCGTGCTGGGGGTCGGTGTCGGCCTCGCGGTGGCCGCGGCGACGGCGGGATTCACCGCCACGTCGGTGGCCGGGGGCGTGGCCGGAACCGTCGAGCTGGCCGTGACCGCGAGCCTGATCAGCCGATTCAGCCCGGAACGCCGGGCCGTCGGCGGTGGTGCGCAAACGCTCCGGGTGCTGGCCTCGGCCCTGGCCGGGATCGCGGCCGGGTCGGTGGCCTTCGCCCTGATCGACGCGCTCGGCGTGGCCGAACTGCGGGAGTCGTGGTCGTCCTTCACCCGCAGCCACCTGCTCGGCCTGTGCGTCGCCTCACCGGCCCTGCTGGCCGCGCCGATCCGGCGCACCGACGGGGTGGCGGCCGGCCTGCGCCGGTACCGGGTGAACCTGGAGTGGGCGCTTCAGCTGGTCGTCATGAGTGGGCTGGCCGGGGCGGTGTTCCTCACCCACCAGCGGCTGATCTCGTCCTCCATCATCGCCCTGCCCCTGGTCTGGTCCGGCCTGCGGCTGGGTCCGCTGCGGACCGCGGCCGGGCAGGTGGCGATCGCCCTGGTGATGACCATCGGGACGAACCACGGGCTGGGCCGGGTGGCCGCCCTGGACCAGGCCGACGACGTGATGCTGGCGCTCCAGGACTCGATCCTCAACCTCACCCTGATCAGCCTGGTGGTGGCCGTGGTGGCGCAGATCCGGGACCACGCCCTGGCGGTGGTCCAGGAGCGCACCCGGGACCTGAACGGGGCCGAGCGGATGGCCGGGATCGGCTCCTGCCGCTGGGAGCCGGGCGGTCTCGGGGTGTACTGGAGCGAGGGCATGCACACCCTGCTCGGTACCTCCCTCGAGAACACCACGCCGGGGACCGAGGCGCTGCTCGCAGCCCTGCACCCGCAGGACCGCGAGCGGGTCTACCGGCAACTGGTGCAGCTCGGTCAGGACGGGGGACGCAGCACCAGCGAGTACCGGATCGTCCGCCGCGACGGTGAGGTCCGGGACGTCGTCTCCTACGCGGCCGCCGAGGTGACCCGGGGCGGGCGGGTCCGGCAGGTGATCGCCACCCTGCAGGACGTGACCGAGGCGAAGGCGGCCGCGGCCGAGGTCACCCGGGCCCACGACGAACTGGCCGCGGTGCTGGACGCGGTGACCGGGGCAGCGATTATCGGCGCCGACCCGGCCACCGGCGTCATCCGGTTGTTCAACCGGGGTGCGGAGAACCTGTTCGGCTACACCGGGGCCGAGGTGACCGGGCGGGTGCGGGTCAAGGAGCTGCACGACCCGGAGGAGATGGCCGAGCTCTCCCGGTCCGGGATCACGCTGGAGGAGGAGATCGCCAAGAGCGTGGCCTCGCACGGTCTGCAGGGCCGGCAGTGGAACTTCCTGCGCAAGGACGCGACCCGGTTCCCGGGCCAGCTCAACGTCAGCGCCCAGATCGCCCCGGACGGCAGCCCCCGGGCGCTGATCGGGGTGGTCACCGACCTCACCGCGGTGCTGCAGGTGCGGGCCGAGCTGAACGAGAGCCAGGACCGGTTCCGGCTGGCCTTCGAGGGGGCGCCGGTGGGGATGGCGATGGCCGGGCTCGCCGCCCCCGAGCCGGGCCGGATCTTCGGCGTCAACCCGGCGTTCTGCGAGCTCACCGGCCGGTCCGAGGAGCAGCTGACGGGCCTGCGGATCGGTGAGCTGATCGAGGACGACGAGGGGGCCGAGCAGTCCCGCCGCAATGTCGCGGAGCTGCTGGCCGGGACGCTGGACGTGATCACCACCGAGCGCCGGATCCAGCGCCCGGACGGCCGGGAGCAGTGGGGCCGGGTGTCCACCTCGGCCGTCCGTCCCCAGGGCCGGGACCCGTACCTGATCGTGCTGGTCGAGGACATCACCGCGCGCAAGGCGCTGACCGAGCGGCTGCGGCACGAGGCCACCCACGACCCGCTGACCGGGCTGCCGAACCGGCTGCACCTCAATCGCCAGCTCGAGCAGGCCCTTTCCGCCCGGCGACCGGAGCCGGTCGCCGTGCTCTATCTCGACCTGGACGGGTTCAAGAAGGTGAACGACACCCAGGGACACAGCGCCGGGGACGAGTTGCTGGTCCAGGTGGCCGACCGGATCGCCGCCTCGGTCCGGGCCTCCGACGTGGTGGCCCGGCTGGGTGGTGACGAGTTCGCGGTGCTCTGCCCCGGGGTGAAGGACGAGGAGATCGCGCTGCGGATCGGGCACGCCATCCTGGCCGAGCTGTCGCAGGAGTTCGACCTCGGTGAGAACCGGGCCCGGGTCGGGGTCAGCATCGGGGTGGCGATGGGCGGGGACGGCGACACCGGGCCGAGCCTGCTGCACGCGGCGGACCAGGCGATGTACTCGGCCAAGCGGGCCGGCAAGGGGATGGTGCAGCTCTCCGCCCGGACCCCGCGGTGAATAATGCCGGTCATGGAACCGACTCTGCGCCCGGCCCGTTTCCCGGCCGAGGTGGACGACCTGGCCACGCTCAACATCGAGTACCTGACCTGGGCCACCGGACGGCTCTGGGAGGAGTTCGAGGTGGTCATGACCGTGCCGGACCGGGCCGAGTCGGCCGGATCGGTGCGCAAGTTCGACGCGCCCGGGGCGCTCTGCCTGGTCGCTGAGCTGGAGGGCCAGCTGATCGGGATGGCCGCGCTGCGCACCCTGGAGCCCGGCGTCGTCGAGGTCAAGCGGATGTACCTGCGCCCGGAGTTCCAGGGCCGGGGGATCGGCTCGGCCCTGCTCGACCGGCTGCTCACCGAGGCGGTGCAGACCCTGGGCGCCGAAACCCTCCGGCTGGACTCCTGCCGGTTCATGCTCGACGCCCAGCGCCTCTACGAATCAAGGGGTTTCAAGGAGCGCGACCCGTACCCGGGCACCGAGATCCCCGAAGAGCTGCAGCAGCACTGGCGGTTCTACGAGCGTCCCGCCACGATCTGAGCGACGGCCGCGCCGAACTCGGCCGGCTGCTCGACGTGCGCGAAATGGCCGCTCTTTTCGAGGATCACCGTCTGCGCATCCGGGATTCCCTGTGTCAGCAGGGCGCCCCACCGTGGCCCGCAGATGAAGTCGTGAGCCCCAATGACGATCAAGGTAGGGACGCTCAGCTCACCGAGGCGGTCACGGACGTCGTAAGAGGTCGGGTCGGGAGTGGTGGCCGGCTCCTTCGACATCCGGATTGCGGCCTGGAAGGGCGCGAAATCCTCGCGGCGAGAGTCGAAATCGGCGAAGTACACGGGTAGTGCGGCCGCGAACTCGGTGCTGATCGTTTCGTCGTCCGGGGCCGCCAGGGCCCGTTGGAAGGCGGCCCCGACCTCGGGATCCGGGTAGGCGGCCACGCCCGCCAGGGTAGCCTCCCAGAACTCGGGCCCGGCCTCCGGCGAAGTCGAATAGAGGACGAGTCCCGCGAGGCGGGCGGGATGGTCCAGGGCGTACGTGAGGGCGACGAAACCGCCCGCGGAGTGGCCGAGCAGGTACACCTCGGGCTGGTCGAGGTGATCGATCAGGGCGGTCAGGAACCGGACGTAGGTCTTCAGCCCATAGGCCGCCGGGCGCCCGGACCGGCCGGTGCCGACCGGTTCGGGGTAGACCACGGTGAACTGTTTCTCGAGTTCGGCCGAGTGCAGGTAGGACGAGTCCAGGCCCGGCCCGCCGGAATGCGCGACCAGGACCGGGCCCCGCCCGGCCACCCGGAAGACCTGCCGGACGCCGTCGACGGTGAACTCGTGGGTCCCTGCTGCGAGTGTTCTCTGCACCCGGTCAACCCAACTGCCCGGGGCGCCGGACCACCATCCTCGGATGTCGGCCGGGCATACGATTTTGTGCGCGTACCATCGCCGGGTGGACCCGATCAGCGAAGCAGTGGCCCGGAGCCGGGCCGGTCGCGCGGTCGCCGCCCGCAACCGGTATCAGGAGAACCCCTGGTCCGTTCGCTTCCCGGCGATCAACGGCTCCGGACTGCACATCGTCCGACGCGGAACGGTGTGGTTCGTCCCGGAGCAGGGCCGGCCGATCGAACTACAGGCCGGAGACATCGTCTTCGTCCCGCGCGGTCCGGTCCATGGGTTCAGCAATGCCCCGATCCCGTACGGCGCCCTGTCCTCAGCCCCGAAGACACCGGATCTGGAGAACTTCACCGTCGAGTTCGTCTCGTGTTGTTACCACCTGGACAAGGGACGGGTTCCCGAAACCTTTGGTGAGCTGCCGGACGTCCTTACTCTGACCTTGGACGACCAGACCGACCCGCTGCTGCGCAACCTCACCGACCTGCTCGCAGAGCACGCCACCGGCCAGGGGGCCGGCAGCGACATCGCGCTGGCGGCGGTGGTCGATCTGCTCCTGGTTCATCTTCTCAGGGCGTGGCAGAGCGAGGACGACCGTCTGGATCCGAGCATCGCGAAGGCCGTGCGGGCCGTCCAGGAGGATCCTCATCGTCCCTGGACGGTGCAGCAACTCAGCGATCTGACCCACCTGTCGCGGACCTCGTTCACCCGGAGGTTCGCGGCCGGCATGGGGGAGACGCCGCGGGACTACCTGCTCCGGCGGCGTCTGGACCGAGGCGCGCATCTGTTGCGGCACACGGACCTACCCCTGACCGCGATCGCGTCCCAGCTGGGCTACGCCACCGCTTTCAGCTTCTCGGCGGCCTTCCGGCGCGAATACGGATTGCCGCCCAGCACATTCCGTCAGAGCGGGTCGGTGAGCTGATGCAGGAAGCGCCGGGTACGCTCCAGTTCCGGAGCATCCAGCACCTGAGACGGAGTGCCCCGTTCCACCACCACACCGCCGTCCATGAACAGCACCTGGTCGGCCACCCGCCGGGCGAAACGCATTTCGTGGGTCACGACCACCATCGTCCAGCCGTCGGCCGCAAGATCCTTCATCACCGCGAGCACCTCGCCGACCAGCTCCGGGTCGAGTGCGGAGGTGGGCTCGTCGAACAGCATCAGCCGCGGCTGGATGGCCAGGGCCCGGGCGATCCCGACCCGCTGCTGCTGCCCGCCGGAGAGCTGGTACGGGTACTGGGACGCCTTGTCCGCCAGACCGACCCGTTCCAGTAGCGTCATCGCCTCGGCCCGGGCCTCCTCGGCCGGGCGCTTCTGCACCACGATCGGACCCTCGGTGACGTTGCGCAGCACGCTCAGGTGCGGGAACAGGTTGTGGCTCTGGAACACCATCCCGCTCTGCGCCCGGAGCCGGGTCACCAGGCGCCGGTCCGGCCTGCCGGCGAAGTCGACCTCGACGTCCCCGATCCGGATCCGCCCCGAGTCCGGGGTCTCCAGGGCGTTCAGCGAGCGCAGCACCGTGGTCTTGCCCGACCCGGACGGCCCGATCAGCACGGTCACCGAGCCGGCCGGCACGCTCAGGTCGATCCCGCGCAGCACGTGGTTGGCGCCGAAGGACTTGTTCAGGCCGGCAACTTCCAGCAGTGGGCTCATGCGGCGACATACCGATCGAGACGGGTCTCCAGGCGGGACTGGGAGAACGACAGGGCCAGGCAGACCACCCAGTAGTAGACGGCGGCCACGCTGTAGAGGGTGAAGAACTCGTAGGTCGGGGCGGCCAGTTCCTGGGCCTTGCGCAGGGTTTCCGTGACCAGGATGGTCGAGGCCAGCGAGGTGTCCTTGACCAGCGAGATCAGGGTGTTGGAGAGCGGCGGGACGGCGACCCGGGTGGCCTGCGGCAGGATGATCCGGCGCAGGGTCGAGGGGTAGTTCATGCCGACCGTGAGCGCGGCTTCCCACTGCCCGCGCGGCACCGAGAGGATCGCCGCCCGGACGATCTCCGAGGCGTACCCGCCCACGTTCAGGGTGAACGCGATGCAGGCGCTGGGCCACGGGTCGATCGTGGCGCCGAGCGAGGGCAGGCCGTAGAAGATGATGAAAAGCTGCACCAGCAACGGAGTACCGCGGATCACCGAGACGTAGAACCGGGCGATCGCGGCCACCGGCCAGATCGGCGAGAGCCGCATCAGCGCCACGATCAGCGCCACCACCAGGCCGAGCACGAAGCTGACCGCGGTCAGCGGGATGGTGCCCTTCACCATCCCGCTGAGCAGCGGGCCGAGCGAATCCTTGATCAGCTCGGTCTTCGAGTCGTCCACGAATCAGCTCGCGGAGGGGGCCGGAGTCGCGGCCCCGTCGGTCGAGGCGCTGGAAACGTCCTTGCCGAAGTACTTCTCGGAGAGCTTGGTCAGCGTACCGTCGGCCTTCAGCTCGTCCAGGGCCTGGTTGAACTGGGGCGCCAGGTCGCTGTCCTTGCGGAAGGCGAAGGCCTGCTGGGTGGGGTCGCCGAACGAGCCGGCGATCTTGATGCTCTGGTCGCCGGTCTTCTTCTGGTAGTCCAGGATGGACAGGCTGTCGTTGAGGGTCAGGTCGACCCGCTTCTGCTTGACCAGCGCCAGGCTCTGGGTGAGGCCCTCCACCGGCTCGACCTTGGCCCCGGCGGCGGTGGCCGCCTCGCCGAAGCTGCTGGTGGCCGACTGGGCGGACTTCTTGCCCTTGATGTCGGCGACGCTGCTGACGGACGTGTCGTCGGCGCGGGTGACGATGACGCCGGAGGAGAACGTGTACGGCTGCGAGAAGCTGTACTTGGCCTGGCGTTCGGAGGTGATCGAGACCTGGTTGGCCACCACGTCGTAGCGCTTGGCCTCCAGCCCGGCGAAGATCGAGTCCCACGAGGTCTCCGAGAACTCCACCTTGCGGCCGAGTTTCGCGGCAATTGCCTCGGTGATCTCGACGTCGTAGCCGGTGAGCTTGTTCGTGCCCTCCTCGTGGAAGGTGAACGGCGCGTAGACGCCCTCGGTGCCGACCTTCAGCGGCTCCTTGCCCCCGGCCGCGCTGTCCGAGTCGCTGTCACCGCCGCAGGCCGCCAGGCCCAGAGCCAGGAGTGAGGCCGCGGAAACGGCGAGGAACCTCGTGCTGAGCATCGGGACAAAACCCTTCCTAGTGGACAGAGATGGTCAGGATCGCACAGTCTGTCCGAAAGCTGTGAACCCTTCCGACCCTAACCGCTGGTGGGAAGCGCTCGCATCCGGGCCTTGGGCCGGCTCAAACGGGGGCTTTGGTTTCCCGGCTACGGAACGTGCGGCGGTACCCGGCCGGAGACGTCCCGAACCGCGCCGAGAAATTCTGTCGTAACGTCACCGCGCTGCCGAAGCCGCAGGTCTGGGCGATCCGGTCGACACCCCAGACGGTCGTCTCGAGCAGCAGCCGGGCCTCGTCCAGGCGCCGGTCGGTCACCCAGCGCGCCGGCGTGGTGCCGGTCGCCTCGCGGAAGCGACGGACGAAAGTGCGCCGGCTCATGGTCGCCCGCGCCGCCAGGTCCTCCACCGTGAGCGGCCGGTCGAGGCCGGTCAGGGCCCAGGCCAGGAGCTCGGCGATCGGGGCGTCGGTGTCCGCGTTGATCACCGGCCGCTCGATGAACTGCGCCTGCCCGCCCTCCCGGTGCGGAGCCACGACCAGGCTGCGGGCGACCCGGTTGGCGCTGGTCACGCCCAGGTGCTTGCGCACGACGTGAAGGCAGGCGTCCAGACCGGAGGCGGTCCCGGCCGAGGTCAGCACGTCTCCGTGGTCGATGTAGAGCACCGAGCTGTCGACCGTGACCGCGGGGTGGCGGATGGCCAGCGTCTCGGTCGCGCTCCAATGGGTCACCGCCGTGCGGCCGTCGAGCAGACCGGCCTCGGCGAGGGGGAAAGCGCCCAGGCAGAGGCCGATTACGCCGGATCCGGACCGGTGGGCCTGATTGATGACGTCGGTCAGCCCTTTTGGAGGGAGCGGAAGGGAGTCGAGCCACGAAGGGACGACGAGTAGGTCCGCCCCGGCAACCGTCTCCGGGCCTTTCAAACCCGCGATCGTGTACCCCTCAGCGGTCGTGATCGAGGTGCCCGAGATCGTCCACAATTCCGTGCTCCAGTTACCCAGACCCAGCTTGGCAACCTCGCCGAACACCAGCTGCGGGGCGGCCAGGTGGAACATCGTGATGCCGTCGAAGGCGAAGATGGCGATGCGCATGACCGTTCCTCGTATTGGCCCGAACTCATCGCTATTATGCATTCGTGCCACTCGCGGTGGGCCGAAGACCCCCGGATGCTGGAGAGCATGACCTCACCTAAGCGCGCACTCATCGTCGTCGACGTCCAGCAGGAGTACTTCGACGGCCCGCTGGAGATCCAGTACCCGCCCCGCCAGGACTCCCTCGCCGCAATCCTCCAGGTGATCGCGACGGCCAAGTCCCACGATCTGCCGATCGCCTACGCCATGCACACCGCGCCGGCCTCGTCCCCGGTGTTTGTCGAGGGTTCGGACGGCTGGCAGCTGCACCCAGACATCGCCGCCGTCGTGGGAGACAGCAAGGTGTTCCGGAAGGAGTTCGGGAGCGTCTACGCCGGAACGGATCTCGCGTCCTGGCTGAAGGATCAGGGCGTGGACACGGTGACCCTGACCGGCTACATGACCCACAACTGCGATCTGGCCTCGTCGGTCGAGTCCGAGGGGCTGGGTCTGGCGGCCGAGGTCCTGTCCGACGCCTCGGGCACGACGCACCTGGTCAACGAGGCCGGGTACGCGCCCGCCCAGGACCTGCACGCCACCCTGATGACCTTGCTGAACGCCAATTTCGCGGCGGTCGGGACGGTTCAGCAGTGGACGCTTGCGGTCGAGTCCGGGACGCCCCTCGCCAAGGACAACCTGGTCGCCTCGGCGCTGGCCGGGCGCCAGAAGTTCGGCTCCGCCGCCTAGTCCTTCCGCCGAGCCCGGCCTCTCCGCCAGCCCCAACCCTTGCCGTGATCATGCAGTAGCGCCCCCGTGATCATGGAGAAGTTCCCCCGTGATCATGGAGAAGTTCCCCCGTGATCATGGACTTTTCACCCGGGAGGAAAGTCCATGATCGCGGGGAAAGAAGTCCATGATCACGGGGGAGAAAGTCCATGATCACGAGGGGGTTGGGGGGCGGGGGGGAGTGCATGATCACGGCAAGGGTTGGGGGGGTGGGGCGGTGCTGGAGCGGTGGAGGAGTTCGGTGTCTTGGAGTGGGGATTCGGGGGTGGGGACGGGGGCGCCGATCTTGGCCAGGAGGGTCTCGACCAGCCAGCGGCCGTGGGTGGCGTAGTCGACCTTCACGGTGGTCAGCGGCGGGCGGAGGAAGCCGCTCTCGGGGATGCCGTCGAAGCCGGTCACGCTGATCTGCCCGGGTACGTCGATGCCGTGTTCGTCCAGGGCCAGCAGGGCGCCCAGCGCCATCTGGTCGTTGCCGCAGATCAGGGCGGTGATCGAGGCCAGCTCCCGGGGCTTCAGCGCGCGCACCGCCTGGGCGCCGGAGGCGGCCGACCAGTCTCCGGTCAGCTCGGCCACCGGCTCGAGGTCGTGCCGGGCCAGCGCCTCCCGCACCGCCTGGGTGCGACGCCGGGCCGCCAGCCAGGTGGGGGAGCCACCCAGGTAGGCGATCCGGCGGTGTCCGAGGCCGGTGAGATGGTCCACGACGAGCGCCATTCCGCGTTCGCTCAGGGTGGAGGCCTCAGAAGGGTCCGGCTCCAGTTCCATCACCAAGGGGATACTGACCGGGTTGGCCAGGCCCCGGATTCCCCGGGTCTCGGTGAGCACCCGGTCGACCGGGGCGAAGGCCAGGATGCCGGCCACGTCGGCCCGGTCGAGCAGGCCCAGGGCCCGCTCGATCGCGCTCTGGTCGCCGCGGGCCGGCAGGCTGACGATCTCCAGCAGGTACCCGGCCTCGGCCGCGCGCAGGCTGGCGCCCTGCACGGTCTTGCTCGGCCCGACCTCGAGCAGCTCGAACACCAGCGCCCCGATCCGGTTCGCGGTGCTGGTGGCCAGCGCCCGGGCGGTGGTGTTGGGCCGGTACCGCAGGGTCTCGATCGCGGCCGAGACCCGTTTCAGGGTCTCCGGCCGGAACTTGCCCTGCCCCCGCAGCACCATCGCCACCGTCTGATGCGACACACCGGCCTGCTTGGCGACGTCGTAGATGGTGGGACGGCGGGCGGGGGGTTCAGCACTCACGCCGGCATCCACTCCAGCACTGCTCGTCCGTTCTCGGCAGGAACCCGCTCACCGCCGGGCAGAGCCAGACCCCAGCCGCTCTCGATCGCCGACTCGGCCACCAGACCACCCTCACCCTTGCGCACCGTGAAACCCGCCCCCGGACCCTGACCGGTGAGGATATCCACCCGCCGTTCCCAGTCGTCCTCGGGACCCGGGTTGACCAGCAGGGTCAGCCCCTCGAGGTGATCGGTGTCGGGCCGGTCCTCCCGGGCGCCGAGGGGCACGACGGCTCCCGGGCGCACCAGCAGGGGCAGCGAGTCGACCTCGTGCTTCTCGGTCAGCCAGCGTCCACCGCTCACCTTCTCGCCGGTCAGCAGCCGCACCCAGTCGCCCTCGGGCAGGTAGTACTCCACCTGGCCGTCGGGCCGGAACACCGGGGCGACCAGCAGATCGGGCCCGAGCAGGTACTGCCGGTCGAGGTAGGCGACGGCCGGGTCCTGCGGAAACTCCAGGATCATCGGACGCATCACCGGGGTACCGGTTTCGTGCGCCTGACGCCCGGCGGCCAGCAGGTATGGGGACAGCCGGGACTTCAGCCGGCCGAACTTCCGGGCCACCGCCACCGCGCCGTAATCGCCCTCGGAGTCGTCCACCAGCCACGGCACCCGGTAGGAGCCGCTCCCGTGGAACCGGCTGTGGCTGGAGAGCATGCCGAACGCCGTCCAGCGCTTGAACAGGTCCGCGTCCGGAGTGCCCTCGAACCCGCCGATGTCGTGGCTCCACAACCCGAAGCCGGACAGCCCGAGACTCAGCCCACCGCGCAGGGTCTCGGCCATCGACACGTACGAGGCGGTGCTGTCGCCACCCCAGTGCACCGGGAACTGCTGCCCGCCGGCGGTCGCCGAGCGGGCGAACACCACGGCCTCGCCGTGTCCCTTGACCTCCTCGATCACCTCGAAGGCGGCCTGGTTGTAGAGGTGGGTGTAGAGGTTGTGCATCCGCTCCGGGTCGGCCCCGGAGTGGTAGACCACGTCGGTCGGCACCCGCTCGCCGAAGTCGGTCTTGAAGCAGTCGACCCCCTCGGCCATCAGCCGTCGCAGGTGGCCCTGGTACCAGGTGACCGCCTCCGGGTTGGTGAAGTCGACCAGGCCCATGCCGGCCTGCCACTGGTCGGTCTGGAAGGTGCTGCCGTCCGCCCGGCGCAGCAGGTATCCGGCCTTGGACGCCTCGTCGAACAGCGCCGAGCGCTGGGCGATGTACGGGTTGATCCAGACGCAGACCCGGATGTCCTTCTGCCGCAGCCGCTTCAGCATGCCCACCGGGTCGGGGAAGACCCGCGGGTCCCAGGTGAAGTCGCACCAGCTGAACTCGCGCATCCAGAAGCAGTCGAAGTGGAACACGCTGAGCGGGATGCCCCGCTCGACCATGCCGTCGACGAAGTGGTTGACCGTCTCCTCGCCGTAGTCGGTGGTGAAGCTGGTCGACAGCCAGGTGCCGTAGCTCCAGGCCGGCACCTCGGCCGGGCGGCCGGTGAGCGCGGTGTACCGGTCCAGCACGTCCTTGGGCTGCGGGCCGCCGATGATCAGGTACTCCAGCGACTGGCTCTCGACCGAGAACTGCACCCGCTCGACCGATTCCGAGCCGATCTCGAAGGAGACCAGACCGGGCTCGTTCACCAGCACGCCGTAGCCGCGGTTGGTGAGGTAGAACGGGACGTTCTTGTAGGCCTGCTCACTGGACGTTCCACCGTCGGCGTTCCAGACATCCACTGTCTGGCCGTTTTTGATCAGTGGGCCGAACCGCTCGCCGAGCCCGTACACCACTTCCCCGACGCCGAGACCGAGCTGCTCGTGCAGGTAGGTCCTGCCGTCCTCACGCATCAGGCCGAGTGAGCGGTTGCCGCTCTCGGTCAGGGGCTCGCCGTCGAGCAGAAAACTCAGGTTCCACGGCGTCCCTCGTTCCAGCCGGGCCTCCAGCCTTCCCGAGCGGAGTGCCGCCGTGGTGCCGTCGTATTCCGCCGTGCCCTGAGCAGACTCGTTCAGCTCGAACCGCTCGGGCTCGAAACCGCCGGTGTGGTGGTCGATCCGGACCTTGATCACTTCGGGTGCCGGGGAGGACAGGGTCACCTGGAGGGCGGCCGTGTTGAGCGTGTCGCCGCGGCCGTTGATCACCTTCGTCGGGGCGGTGACCACCAGCCGGCCGTCACCGGCCTCGACGTCGAAGACCTCACGGGCGTACAGGGCATCCACCCCGGGCCGGGTGTGCCAGAAACCATCGGTGAATTTCATCGGTGGGTCAAACCTTTCGTCTCACTTGATCGCGCCCGCAGTCAGCCCGCGGGTCAGGGTGCGCTGGAAGACGAGGAAGAACAGCAGCGTCGGCGCGATCCCGAGCAGGGCCGAGGCGCTGATCGTGGTCACGTTCATGATCCGCTCGCCCTGCAGCGTCGCGATCCCCACCTGCACGGTCTGATGGTCGGAGCTGACCAGGAAGGACAGCGGGATGAGGAACTCGTTCCAGGTCCAGATGAAGAAGAACACGGCCAGCACGGACAGGGTCGGCCGGACCACCGGGACGACCACCCGCCAGAGGATCTGCCGGCGGTTGGCGCCGTCCAGCGCCGCGGCCTCCAGCAGTTCCTTCGGGAAGGCGCCGAACACGCTGGCCAGGAGGTAGGTGCCGAAAGCGCCGTGGATCACGATGAACACGACGATGACGGACCAGACGGTGTCGTACAGGCCGATGTGCTTGAACATGATGTAGAGCGGGTAGAGCAGGGCCTCCTGCGGCACGATCGTCGCCAGGAGGAACGCCACCAGCACCCACATCCGGCCCCGGATCCGCCCGATGCCCAGCGCGTACGCGTTGAGCACCGAGAACAGGACCCCGAAGATCGCCACCAGCCCGGAGATCAGGATGCTGTTCCAGAGCTTGCGCGGGAAGTCGACCGCGTTCCAGAAGGTCCGGATGCCGTCCAGGTAGATCCCCGACGGCAGGCCCAGCGGGCCGTGGTCGGCGAAGTCCTGCGGCGATTTCACCGCGTTCAGCAGCACCAGCAGCAGCGGTGCGACCATCACCACGGCGGCCAGCACGGTCAGGACCAGGGCGGTCCATTCCAGCCCGGTCCGGCGGCGCCGTTTGTTCTGCGGGACCGGCCTTTCCGGGGCCGGCGAGGTGACCCGCTCGGACTGGTCGAGACTCATGACTCCTCCTGATCGGCCAGGCGGAACTGGGCCCGCACGAAGAAGATGGCGACGACCAGCACGACCACGGTCAGGGCGGTGGCGATGGTGGCGCCGTACCCGACCCGCTGAGCGGTGAAGAACTCGCTGTAGCTGTAGTAGCTCGGCACCACCGTGGAGTCGCCCGGGCCGCCCCGGGTCAGGGCGTAGACCGGGGCGAACACCTTCAGCGAGGCCACCGTGCAGGTGAGCACGACCACGAAGATCTCCGGCCGGATCCCGGACAGGGTGATCGCCCGGAACCGCTGGTACCAGTTGGCCCCGTCGAGCTCGGCCGCCTCGTACAGCTGCGGGTCGATCCGCTGCAGCGCCGACATGAAGACCACCACGGGGTAACCGATCTGGACCCAGACCAGCACCGCGGCGATGGAGAAGAGGGCGGTGCCCGGGCTGCCCAGCCAGTTGTGCTGGAGCGAGCCCAGGCCGACCCCGGACAGGAGCTTGTTCAGCGCGCCGTCGTCCGGCCGCAGGATCCAGCCGACCAGGATCGCGGCGATGGCCAGGGGGAGGATCTGCGGCAGGTAGAAGAGCGCCCGCAGCAGACCCGCGATCTTGCCGTTGAACCGGCGCCCGACCACGTCGAACAGCAGCGAGGCGAGCACCAGCCCGATCGCCGTCGGCAGGACCACCATCGCCACCACCATCGTGATGCTGTGCTGGAACGAGGCCCAGAACTCGCCGTCGTGGAAGAGTTCCTTCCAGTTGTCCAGCCCGATCCATTCCGGCGGCTTGATCCCCCGGTACTTCGTGAAGCTGAGGTACACGTTCCAGCCCAGCGGCACGATGATGATGGTGACCAGCAGGGCGGCCCCGGGGATCAGGTAGAGCCAGTAACCGGCCCGCCCCTGGCCCTTGATCATCCGAGCTCCTTAACGCCCTTGTCGTAGTCGGTCTGCATCTGGCTGAGCGCCGCGTCCACCGACTTGGTGCCGTTGACCAGGTCCTGCAGCGACTTGTTGAGGTCGTCGTAGAACGTCGGGGCCGGCCAGTCCGGGTAGAAGGCCAGGCCGTCCTCCTTGGTCAGGGTGGTGAAGTTGTCGACCAGTTCCTTGGCCTTGGGGTCGGTGACCGACGCCGGGTCGGCCGCCACCGGGATGCCGCCGCTCTTGGCCATCAGGTTCTGGATCTCCGGCGACATGGTGATGTCGATGAACTTGTAGGCCAGGTCCTTCTCACTGGAGTTGTCCGGGACCACCCAGAGGTTGCCGGACGAGCCGGGCGAGAGCTTGGCCCCGGGGAACAGGAAAGTGCCCCAGTCGTACTTGATCTCGCTGGTGAAGGTGCCGTACCACCAGGAGCCGGAGAAGAAGATCGGGTTCTTGCCGGCCTCGAACGCGTCGCCCGCGTCCTGGGCCTTCTGCCCGGTGACGCTCTTGGAGATGTAGCCCTTGTCCACCCAGTCCTTCAGCGTGGTGGCGGCGTAGGTCCAGGCGGCGTCGTGGAAGTCGGCCGGGGCGGTGTAGGTCTGGTACTCGGTGACCCACTTGCGGTCGGCCTGGGTCAGGGCCAGCTGGTAGAGCAGCTGCCCGAGCGGGTACTCCTGGGCCGACTCGGCCAGGGGGGTGATCCCCTTGGCCTTGAAAGCGGCCAGCACCTGGGTGAATTCGTCGATCGTGGTCGGGACCTGGAGGTTGTACTTCTTGAACAGGTCCTTGTTGTAGTACGCCTCGACGTACTCGCCGTAGTTCGGGATGCCGTAGTAGTCGCCCGAGCCCATCACGCCGTCTTCGTTGTACTTGGCGGTGGTCTGGATACTGGGGGCGAGCTTCTTGTCCCACCCGTAGGCGCTGACCGCGGAGTCCAGGTTGGTCAGCAGGCCCTGGCTGGACAGCAGGCCGGAGGTGGCGTTGCCCTTGTTGTACTCCATCACGTCGGGGGCGGCGTCGGAGTTCAGCACCTGGCTGGCAGTCTTGTTGATCTGCTCGAAGGCCTTGAGCTGGAAGTCGACCTTGGCCCCGGTCTCCTCGGTGAACTTCTTCATCGCCGCGTCCCAGGCGATGCCCATCGCACTGGTCTTGTCCTCGTAGGTCCAGATGGTGAGGGTCTTGCCGTCACCCTTCGGGGCCGTGTCGATGCTCTTGCCGCTGCCGCCCGCGGAGTCGCTGCTCCCGCCGCTGCAGGCCGCCAGCAGCAGCGCCGCAGTCAGCGCCAGCGCGCTCCCGACCATGATCCGTCGTTGTCTCACCGGCACGACCTCCTCGTCCCTGACCTGCACCGATGCAGGTTTACCGGTAACGGACATTAGCGGTAAACCTCAGAACCGCCAGAGGCTGGGCAAGGATCGTGCGACGAACGGTCGTAGTTTTTGGGAGGGCTCCCACAGGGTCTACGGACGGTGCGGGGACGGGTGCGTTCCGGGGTCGCCAAAACGCGAATCGCCGGGCCGGTGGGTTCGTTCACCACCAGCCCGGCGAGGGGCGGGACCGGCGCGCCGGTGAGCAGCCGTGGGGGGTTGGCTGCTCACCGGGGAGGGGCGCCCGGCCCTACCGACGAGGCGGGAGGTTCACCGTCCTCGTCCCTCAGGGATGCCTGTTACTTCTTACTTCTTGGAGCCGTACCGCCGCTCGAAGGCCGCGATACGCCCCTCGACGTCGTTGCTCCGGGCCTTGCCGGTCCAGAACGGATGGCTGGCGCTGGAGATCTCCACGTCGACGACCGGGTACTCCTGGCCGTCCTCCCAGGTCACCGTGGACTTGGTGACGGCGGTGGAGCGGGTGAGGAACGCCGTGTCGGCGCTGCGGTCGCGGAACACGACCGGCCGGTACTCCGGGTGAATGCCGTTCTTCATGATCAGCCCTGCCTTCCGTTCCAACGAGGGTTCTTCTTGTTGACGACGAAAACCCGCCCGCGCCGCCGGACGACGATCGAGCCGGGCTTGTCCGCGAGGGACTTCACCGACGCGCGTACCTTCATCGTGCTTCTCCTCCTGGCCGGACCAGCTAGAGTGATTATCGTTCTCATCAATGCTGCGAGGCCGCGGTTCATTCCCGGTAGATTTCCCGGTTATGGAAGACCGTCAGATCGCCTTCGACCGGCTGCACAACTTCCGGGACCTCGGCGGTTACCGGAGCGCAGATGGTAGAACGGTCGCGTGGCGGCGGATGTTCCGCTCCGACTCGCTGGCCAAGCTGCGTGACGAGGACTGGAACCGTTTCCGGGCGCTCGGTATTTCCACCGTGATCGACCTGCGCTACCCCTGGGAGATCGAGGCCAGAGGACGCGTCCGGGCGCACGAGAGCTTTCGGTATGTGAACCTCAGCATCGAGCACCGTCCGTACGACCAGGCCACGATCGATCCGGCGGTCGACCCCTGGCGCTATCTGGCCGACCGGTTCGCCGAGGTGCTGGAGGACGGCCCGGCCGAGATCCGCCAGGTGATTGAGGTGATCGCCGCCGCGGACGGGCCGGTGGTCTTCCACTGCGCCTCCGGGAAGGACCGGACCGGCCTGCGGGAGCGGGTGCTCGTTCAATGAGCACCCTGTTCGAGCGTCCGCGGCAGGAGGTGGCGCCGGGGGCGTTCTGGATCCCGGGCTGGCTCACGCTCGAGCAGCAGGCCTGGATCGTCGCCCGGTTCCGGGAGTGGGCACAGGGTCCCGTGCCGCCGCGGGGAGCGCTGGTCAACGGGCACGAGATGAGCGTGAAGACGGTCTGTCTGGGCTGGCACTGGCGCCCGTACGCCTACTCCCGCGAGGCCATGGACGTGAACGGCAACCGGGTGCTCGACTTTCCCGACTGGATGGTCCGGCTCGGGCGATCGGCGCTCGCCGAGACCGGGGGCTATCCGGCCGAGGAGTACACCCCGGACACGGCGCTGGTGAACTACTACGACGACCAGGCGCGGATGGGGATGCACCAGGATCGGGACGAGGTCTCCCGGGCGCCGGTGGTTTCCCTGTCCATTGGGGACGCCTGTCGCTTCCGGTTCGGGAACGCGGAGAACCGCGGCCGGCCCTACCAGGACCTGGAGCTGGCCTCGGGCGATCTCTTCGTCTTCGGCGGCCCGTCCCGGCTGGCCTATCACGGCATCCCGAAGGTCCATCCGGGTACCGCCCCGGCGGGCTGCGGCCTCGAGCAGGGCCGGATCAACATTACGATGCGCGTGACCGGGCTCACCGGCTGAGGCGTCCATTCGTTACACCGTGGCACGTAACATGGTCCGGTGACCACCCCGACCGGAAGACCGCGCAGCGAGCAGGCCCGCCAGGCCGTGCTGGACGCCGTCGACGACCTGCTCGTCGAGGTCGGGTACGCCGCGATGACCATGAAGAACATCGCGGAGCGGGCCGGGGTGGGACGTCCCACGGTGTACCGCTGGTGGTCCGGCAAGGCCGAGATCCTGATCGAGGCCTGCACCGAGGACGCGATCCGGGAACTGGCCACCGAGCCGCAGGGGCAACCGCGGGAGGACCTGGACGGGTACCTGGTCCGGCTCGGTCACTTCCTCACCGTCGAGCCGCCGGGCCTGGCCTACCGCGCGCTGATCGGTGAGGCCCAGCACGACGCGAAGGTGGCCGAGCTGGTCCGAAAAGCCGACCTGCTGGCCCCGCCGACGATCACCGTCCTGGACCGCGTGCGTCCTCAATCACCCCGGATGCCCGCCGACGGAGTGGCCGTCGCCCAACTCGTCGGCCCGTTGCTCACCCATGTCCTGACCACCGGTGCGCCGATGGCGGACGAAGACCTCCGGCGTCATGCCGAGATCCTGCTGGAAGGCTGGCGATGACCGCCACTGAGAGTAATCCCGAGATCCGCAAACCCTCGCTGCTGCGCCGGATCGGCCTGGACACCCGGCCGCTGGGCGTGGTCCCGTTCCGCCGGATGCTGATCGGGCAGAGCGCGGCCTTCGTGGGGTCGATGCTGACCCTGACCGCGGTGTCCGTGCAGATGTACCGGATCACCGGCTCGTCGTTCTACGTCGGCCTGGTGGGCCTGGCCGGCCTGGTGCCGGTGGTGATGTTCGGGCTCTACGGCGGGGCGATCGCCGATGCCGTGGACCGGCGCCGGCTGTACCTCGCCTCGTCCACCCTGACCTGGATCATCACCCTCGCGCTGTTCCTCCAGACCCTGCTGGACCTGCGCAGCCCCTGGCTGATCCTGGCGCTGATCTTCGTCCAGGCAGGAGGTTTCGCGGTCTCCTCGTCGGTCCGCGGGGCGATCGTGCCGCGTCTGGTCGAACCGCAGCTGGTGCCGGCCGCCAACGCGCTGAACTACACGATGGGCAACGTCGGCCAGGTGGTCGGCCCGCTGCTGGCCGGGGCGATGGTCGGGTTGTCGCACGGTTTCCTCTACGCCTACGGGACCGACGCGGTGCTGTTCACCGCGGCGCTGTGGGCCGGGTTCGAGCTGCCGTCGATCCCGCCGACCGGAACCGGGAACACCCTGGGGCTCCGGTCGGTGGTCGACGGGCTGCAGTTCATCGCGCGGAGCCCGATGCTGTGGATGTCGTTCCTGGTGGACATCTGCGCAATGGTCCTGGCAATGCCGGAGGCGCTGTTCCCGGCCATTGCCGACGACCGGTTCGGCGGCAACGTCGGTCCGCTCTACGCCGCCATCGCGGTGGGATCGGTGATTGCCGGGTTGCTCGGCGGCTGGATCGGGCGGGTCCGCCGGCAGGGCCGGGCGCTGATCCTCGCGGTGGTGGCCTGGGGCGCGGCGGTGGCGCTGGCCGGGCTCGGGCAGCAGCTGTGGGTCGTGTTCGCGCTGCTCGCCCTGGCCGGGGCGGCCGACCTGGTCAGTGCCGTGCTGCGGCAGACCATCCTGCAGACCTTCGCCCCGGACGAGATGCGCGGCCGGATGCAGGGGGTGTTCGTCACCGTGGTGGCGGGCGGCCCGCGGCTGGGGGCGGTGCGGGCCGGCTCGGTCGCCTCGTTCACCTCGCCGACCGCGTCCTGGGTCGGCGGCGGGATCGCCTGTCTGATCGTGGTGGCCGGGATCGGGGTGACCGTGCGGTCGTTCTGGCGCTACGAGCCTTCGGCCGAACTCACCGCCGGGCCCTAGTTGTTCCGGACCACCCAGCCGGTGGCCGCGGCCCAGGACTCTGCCCGGTTGGTGATCTGGCTGATCAGGCCGCCCTTGGCGTCCGCGTAGGCATTCGTGTCCGGCCAGTCGCGCTGCGCAAGTTCGTGTTTCAGGGCGGCGTAGGCCTCCCGGTCGGCCTGGTCGCGGCGCAGCCAGTCGCGGAACAGCAGGTGCTGGCGCTCCCACTCGCTGCCCGCCGAGCAGATGTGCACGTGCACCGTGCGGTCGGGGGTGCGGACCAGGCGATGGTCGTCCTCCCGCACCCGCAGTTCGTAGCCCGCGGCCAGCAGCGGAGCCAGGTAGTCCGCCTCGTCGTCCGCGTTGCTCACGCTCAGGTCGATGTCGATGATCGGCTTGGCCGACAGGCCGGGGATCGAGGTGGAACCGACATGATCGACCCGGATGGCCTTTTCGCCCAGCGCGGCGATGATCTTGTCCCGTTCCTGCCGGAACATCGAAGGCCAGGAGTCGCGGTAACTCACCAGGATGATTTCACGCTTCTCAGGGCCACCGATGAGCTCGAACGTCACATGAACAGTATGCCGCGTACGTCCCTGTGTGGAAGTGTGAGAATAGTGCTGTCGGTCGGGCGCCCGTGCTGGGGTGCCCGGCCGACCGCACGCTGCTCACCGGCCGGTGATCGTTCGGTGATTGTTCGGTCAGGGAGCCAGTTCGAGCTTCAGGGTGAACACGCTGCCGCTGGGCTGGTTGTCCAGATGGCCCACGCTGCCGCCGTTCGCCTCGGCCAGGCTGGCCACGATGTGCAGGCCGAGCCCGTGCCCGGCGGCGCCCCCGGTCCCGGCGTCGGCCGCCCGGGTGAAGCGCTCGAACAGGTGCTCGCGCACGTCGGCGGGTACTCCCGGGCCGGTGTCGAGCACACCGATGGTGGCGAACCCGCCCGCGGCGGTCACCTCCACGGCCGTCGCGCCCCCGCCGTACTTGCTCGCGTTGGTCAGGAAGTTCGTCACGATCTGCTGCAGGTGCCCGGGGTTGACCAGCACCACCACCGGCTCCGGGCAGTGCACCGGGACGTCCTGCTCGGCCGCGTCGACGGCTTCCTCCAAGGCGGTCCGCAGCGCCACCGGCTCGCGGTGGGCCTGCAGCCGACTGGTGTCCCGGCTGCACATCTCCAGCACGTTCAACCGGAGCTGGTCGATCCGCTGGGCGGCCTTGACGATCTTGGCGGCCGGCCCGGCCACGTCCTGCGGGCGCCCGGTCTCGGTGAGGATCTCGCCGTAGCCGACGATCGTGCTCAGCGGTGCCCCGATGTCGTGCGACAGCATTCCCATCAGGTCGAGCTTGAGCTGGTTGGCGTCCTCCAGTTCGTGGTTGGTGACTTCCAGCTCGTGGTTGCGCCGGCCCAGGGTGGCCAGCGCCTCGTCGCGCTCGCGCTGGACCACCAGCTGGGTGGTGATGTCCTGGACGAACCCGATCAGATGGAGCGGCTGCCCATCGGCGCCGCGCACCAGCCGGACCCCGACCTGCGCGTCCACCGCGTGCCCGTCCCGGTGCACCAGGCGTTTGGTGTGCTCGTAGGAGTCGTACTCCCCGGAGTACAGGCCGGCCAGCTGGCGGGCGGCGCGGTCCTGGTCGTCCGGATGGGTCAGGGCGGAGTTGGGCATCCCGGCCATCTCGTCGGCGGAGTACCCGAGCATCCGGGCGTAGGCGTCGTTGACCCGGATGAACCGCCCGTCCAGGCCGATGATCGTCTGCCCGATCGTGGCCTCGTGGAACTGCACCCGGAACTGCCGTTCGCTGGCCCCCAGGCGTTCCTCGGCCTGGCGCCGCTCGGTGATGTCGGTGTTCGTCTCGATCACCTCGTGGCCGGTGCCGTCCGCGCCCGCGCGCAGCACGTGCTGGCTGAGGGCGACCACCACGGCGCCGTCCGAGCGCCGGTGCCGGAGCTCGCCCTGCCATCGGCCGGTGCTGAGCAGATGCGTCTCGATCTCCGGAAGTCCTTTCGGGAGGCCCGTGTTCAGCAGGCGGTGAATGTTGCGGCCGATCACGGCCTGGGCCGGCCAGCCGTACATCTCCTCGGCGCCGCGGTTCCAGGAGCGGATCGTGCCGTCCAGGTCGCGGACCAGGATGGCGGCCGGGGCCGCGTCGATCAGCTCGGCCTGCCGGCGCATCTCCTCCTGGCCGGCCCGGCGGGCGCTGATGTCGTGGACGAAGGCATGGCAGACCGCGCGGCTGCCGGTCCGGGTGATCTGTGCGGAGATCTCCACCGGGAAGGTCCGGCCGTGCCGGTCGATGGCGAACAGCTCGGTGCGGTCCCGGCCCACCGGGTCGTCCCGGGGGAAGAGCGCCTCCGCGTAGGCCCGCTGATCACCGGAGGGCACGATCAGGCCGTCCAGCCGCGAGCCCACCGCCACGTCCCGGGCGAACCCGAACAGCCTTTCGGCGGCCGGGTTCCACTCCATCACGGTGCCGTCCGAGTCGACCGAGAGGTAGGCGTCGTTGGTGGCGGTGAGGATCGCGCCGAAGACCGCCGACGTCTCCTGGGCCTCGCGGGCGGCCTGTTCCAGGGCGATCTCCGAGGCGACCGCGGCGGCCAGGTCCTCGAGGATCTCCAGTTCCTGCTTCGTCCACTCGCGGGGTTCCCCGTCGATCGCGCAGAACGAGCCGTAGACCCCGGAGTCCAGCCGGATCGGCATGCCCGCGTAGCTGACCGCGCCGATGTCGTCGATGGCCGGATTGTCCTTCAGGACCGGGTCCTCGCGGGCGTTGCTGACCACCAGCGGGGCATCGTTGTCCACCACGTGCTGGCAGAACGAGTGGGTCAGCGGGGTCTGCCCGGCCGCGCTCCAGGGGTGGGGCAGGCCGAGCTGACTGACGAACACCTGGCGCTCGCCGGTGACCAGGGAGACCACCACGACCGGGGCCTCCAGCAGCCGGGCGGCCAGCCGGGTGAGCCGTTCCAGGCCGGGAACCGGGGGACGGTGCAGCAGGCCGGTGCCCTCGACCGCGCGGATCCGCCGGGAGTCGAACACCGGGCTCTTCGGGGTGATCACGCTGGCTGCGCCGGCCGCCTGCATCGCGTCACCCTCCGCCGTCCCGATCCGTACCTGGTCCCTCATCGGCGGACCGGCCCCGGAGCTTGAGCCGGATCCGGGCGGGATCTGGGTGGGGACAAGCCGCCGGACGGGTAAGGATCGCCGCCCCGCGCGGTTTAGGCTGGTCGGCGCGGATGGGAGTCGGTCGCCGGACTGGGCCGGGCTCCCGGACGAAGGCGTGGTTCCTGGACGAAGGCGATCGGGAAGGCAAGTTGATGGCACTGCTGGACGGCACCGAATGGCACGGCCGGATCTGGACGGGGAGCTGGACGAGCGGGTCCGGCGGCGTCTACGACGCGGTGGAACCGGCGACCGGACAGAGCATTGCCCCGGTGGGCCGGGCCACCCCGGCCGATGTCACCGATGCGGCCACCCGAGCGGCCACGGCTCAGCGGGACTGGGCCCGCAAACCGTTCGAGGAACGGGCCGCGGTGCTGCGCCGGGCGGGCGACCTGCTGACCGCCCACGCCGAGGAGATCAAGGGCTGGCTGTCCCGGGAGTCCGGGGCGATCCCGCCGTTCGGTGACTTCCAGGTACACACCAGTGCCCAGGAGTGCTACGAGGCCTCGGCCCTGCCCAGCCATCCCTACGGCGAACTGCTGCGCACCGGCAACCCCCGGCTGAGCTTCGCGCGGCGCCTCCCGGTGGGCGTGGTCGGGGTGATCGCGCCGTTCAACGTGCCGACCATCCTGGCGATCCGGGCGGTTGCACCGGCCCTGGCGCTCGGCAACGCGGTGATCCTCAAGCCCGACCCGCGCACCGCGATCTGCGGCGGGGCGGTGTTCGCCCGGATCTTCGAGGAGGCCGGGCTGCCGGAGGGCGTCTTCCAGGTGCTTCCCGGTGGCGCGGACGTGGGCGAGGCGCTGATCGTCGCGCCCGAGGTCCGGGTGATCGCGTTCACCGGTTCCACCCGGGCCGGGCGCGCAGTCGGGGCGGTCGCCGGGCAGCACCTCAAGCGGGTACACCTGGAACTGGGCGGCAACTCGGCGCTGATCGTGATGCCGGACGTGGACGTGGAACAGGCCGCCGCGGTCGGGGCCTGGGGCACGTTCCTGCACTCCGGCCAGATCTGCATGGCCACCAGCCGGCACCTGGTGCACGAGTCGATCGCCGAGGCCTACGCCGAGTCGCTGGCCGACCGGGTGAGCAAACTGCCGGTGGGGGACCCGTTCCGGGAGCAGGTGGCGCTCGGGCCGCTGATCGACGCCGGGCAGCGCGACCGGGTGCACGAGCTGGTCACCGCGAGCGTCACCGCGGGTGCGGACCTGCTCACCGGAGGCACTTACCAGGACCTCTTCTACCGGCCGACGGTGCTGAACCACGTGCCGCCGCAGGCGCCGGCCTATCAGCAGGAGATCTTCGGCCCGGTGGCCCCGGTCACCGCCTTCGCTTCGGTGGACGAGGTCGCCGGGCTCGCTTCCGGGTCCGAGTACGGCCTGGCGCTGGGCATTCTCACCCGGGACGTCTACGCCGGGCTGGAGCTGGCCGAGCGGATCCCCAGCGGCCTGGTGCACATTAACGACCAGACCGTGAACGACGAGGCCGTGGCTCCGTTCGGCGGGGTGGGCGCCTCCGGGACCGGCTCCCGGCACGGTGGCCCGGCGGCCAACATCGAGGCGTTCACCGAGACCCAATGGGTGACGCTGCGGGGTGACCTTCCGGTCTATCCGTTCTGACTGTCGGACAAGGGTTTGCGCATCACTGCGCAGGAAAGCCGGACGCCGTCCGGGGTGCTGAACGCAGTCTCTTCCTCGACCTCGAACCCGAGGGCGGTGTAGAGCGGCACCCCGGGCAGGGTCGCCATCAGCACCAGTTCGGAGAAACCCTCGCTCTGGGCGGCATCTTCGGCGGCGGAGAGCACCTGTCGGGCCAGGCCGCGCCGAGTGTGCTTGGGGTGCACGAACATCGCCCGGATCCGGGCCGGCTCGGTGGCCGGATCCAGGCGACGGGCGTCGTCCGCGGCCGAGTGCCCGGTGCCGGAGTGCAGTTTGCCCCGGCGGCTCCAGCCCCCGCAGGCGATCAGCTGGCCCTGCTCCTCGACGACGAAGAACGTTCCGTCGGCGACCAGTTCGGGATCAAGCTCGGTGATCCAGGTCGCGGCGGCCACCGTCTCCGCCTCGTCGTGGTAGGCCGGGAAGAGCCCGAGCACGGACGCCCGCATCAGGGTTTCGATCGCGGCGGTGTCTTCCGAGGTCGCCAGTCGCAGCACGGGGGTCACGATAGCCCCGTCACCAGGCCCAGGTCTTGCCCAATTCCGCTCCCGCTGCTTCCAGGAGGCGCTCCGCGTCCCTCATCGCCACTTCCGGACTGCCGGCCAGATCGACCAGGGCGGTCACCGAACGCACGCCCAGCTCGGCCAGCCCTTCGCGAGAAGCCACGCGTCCGGCCACAATCGCGGCGGGGATGCCCTTCTCGTGCGCGCGGCGCAGCACTTCAGCCGGTGCTTTGCCGTGCAGGCTCTGTTCGTCCCACGACCCCTCGCCGGTGACCAGCAATTCGACACCCGCCAGGGCCACATCGAAACCGACCGCGTCCAGCACAAAGGGGGCCCCTGGCGTCAATAATCCGCCGAGACCACCCAGGATTCCCGCTCCAACCCCACCGGCTGCCCCGGTACCGGGCGCGTTCGGATCGACCTGCAGCAGCCCGGCCCAGACTTGCAGTGCCGCGTCAACCGAGAGCACCTGTTCTGGGGTCAGGCCCTTCTGCGGCCCGTAGACATGGGCAGCGCCCTGCGGGCCGGTAAGGGGATTGACGACGTCGGTCACGGCGACGATTTCGGCGTCCTGTAGGCGGGGGTCCAGTGGGGAGAGGTCCAGTGCGGCCGCCTTCTGTAGGCCCGCTGCGTCGTTCGTTATTACTTGCCCGGCGGCGTCGGTGGCGATTGCTCCCAGTGCTGCGAGCAGGCCGAGCCCGCCGTCGGTCGAGGCGCTACCCCCGATCGCAATGTGGATCCGGCGGACGCCCAGGTCGAGCGCGGCCCGCACCGCCAGACCCAGCCCCCAAGTGCTGGCGTGCAGACCATCGAGCCGGCGATCGGGCAGGTGGACCAGGCCGCAGATCTCGGCGAGCTCGATGAAGGCCTCGTCGCCGCGGTGCCCGATCAGCGACTGACGGGGGAGCAGGGTGGGGCCCGCGACCTCGACCGGAACGGCGGCGAACCCGTTCTCCAGCAGGACAGCTAACGTGCCGTCACCCCCGTCGGCCACGCTGCGGACCCGTACTTCAGCGTTGGGTAGGGCTGCGTTCAGTCCGCGGGCGATCGCCGCATTGGCGGTAGCCGCGTCCAGGGAACCCTTGAACTTGTCCGCCGCTACCAGGACCCGATGGACCGCGGTCTGGTTCGTCCCGTTCATCCGGATCTCCTTGTCGGCACCTCACCCTTCCGGGTTACAGGCTGATCAAACTGCCCACCCGCGACCCCGGCAAGGCGCATCATCGTCGATCGTGACATCGACCAGTGCACCCCATCGGATCAAGGCGTTCGACGGCCTGCGCGGCCTCGCCGTCCTGATGGTGGTGGTCTCCCATGTGAGCAGCTACCACGCGGAACTGCTGGGGCCGGCCGGGGTGGCCATCTTCTTCGTGCTCAGCGGGTTCCTGATCAGCAGTCTGCTGCTGGCCGAGCGGGACCGGTTCGGCCGGGTCAGCATGAGCGACTTCTACGCCCGGCGCGGGCTGCGGCTGTTCCCGGCGCTGGTGCTGGTGGTGGTGCTCACCCCGATCCTGCTCTGGCTGGTGCACGATCCGCGGCTGCACACGATCGTGCCCGGCCTGCTCACCACGCTGCTCTACGTCCAGGACTTCGACAGCGCCACCGGCCACTTCTCGGTGCTGGCGCACGCCTGGTCGCTGTCGGTCGAGGAGCAGTTCTACTTCCTCTGGCCGTTGCTGCTCGGCCTGATCATCGCCCGGACCCGCGGCGACCGGAGCCGGATCACCCGCGTGGTCGGCGGCATCTGGCTGGTCGCGCTGGTCTGGCACGTGACGGCGATCGTGCTGGTCAGTTACGACTGGACCTATTACTCGCCGGACAGCAACGCGGTCTTCCTGTTCACCGGCTGCCTGCTGGCCACCGCGGTGCGGTCGATGGGCCGGATCGAGGTGCCCTTCCCGGTGGCGGCCGGCGCGCTGGCGGTGGTCTGCCTGGCGCCCTTGGTACTGACCCGGATCCCGGAGGCCGACTGGCGCCCGGCCACACTCCTGATGGTGCCGGTGGTGCTGGCCAGCGCGCCCCTGGTGCTCGGGGCGGCGCGGCTGAAGGTGCTGGAGAACCCGGTGCTGCGCTGGTTCGGGACCATCTCGTACGGGGTCTACCTGTGGAACTGGGTGCTGATCAGCCTGGAACCGCACGGGCGCGAACTGACCGGTAAGGAGCGGGGGCTGGCCGCGCTGCTGGCGATCGTCGCGGCGGCCGGTTCCTGGTACCTGTTCGAGCGGCCGATCCTGCGGCTGAAGTCGCGGTTCCAGCGGGTCGCCACCCTTCCGGCCGAACCGGGCCGGGCCGAGCCGGGCCTGGTCGACCCGGGCCGGGTCGAGCCGGCCCCGGTGGCACCCGGTCCGGTCGGGCCCGGTCTCGTGGAGCCAGGTTTTGCCGAGCCCGGTTATGCCGGGCCAGGTTTCGCCCGGCCGGTTGCCGGGGTGACGCCGACCTCGGACACGGTGCCGATCCCGCTGTCCCAGCGGCCGGGTTTCCAGAGCCGGGGCCGGCACTCGTACTGAGGTCCGGCTACTGGTTCTGGCCCTTGGCGTAGCAGAGCGCGTAGGCGGCGTTGGCCTTCTCGGTCAGGTCGCTCACCTTGGTCATCAGCTCGGTGACCTTCTGGCCGTCCGCCTCGCTGCTCACGGTGATCCCCTGGGCCTCGGTGGTGGCCGCCTCGACCTGGGCCGAGAGGTCCCGGTAGGCCTCGCAGTCCTTGCCCTTGACCGCCTCGGAGACCGTGTCCGAGCTACCGGCCGACTGCTTCGGCTGGTTCTGCTGGGGTGCCGGGGGAGCGGCGTCCGAACCCCCGCCACTGCAGGCCGTGAGCATCAGGGTCGCGCTGAGGGCGGCCAGGGCAGCGAGTCGTCGGGTGCGCACGTCGCCGAGTATGGAGGGCCGGTGACGTGCGGGTGAAGCGGCTTGGGAGACGCTTAACCGTCCCCACGGCCAGGCTTATCGGCTGACCAGGCGGTCGCCGAAGATCGGGTCCGGATTGGCCTGGGCCTGATAGACCGCGACCGGGGTGGCCAGGGTCAGCCAGACGGCCTGGGGGAGCAGCGCGACCGCCGCGGTCCGGTCGTTGCGGGCCAGCAGGGGCAGGGCGGCGGCGGTGACGACCGCGTCGGTGGCGGTCCAGGCCGCGGCCAGGACCGGGCTCTTCTTGCGGAAATAGGCATAGGAGAAGCTCACGTAGACCGCGGCATCGACTGCGGCCAGGGCCACCAGGCGCTTGCGGTCCCGGCCCCGGACGGTCTTGGCCGCCTGCAGCACCGACACCGACCAGCCCAGCTTGGCGATCGTCCAGGCCGGCCCGAAGGCCACCGGAGGCGGGGCGTAGGGGGCCTGGCGGAGCGAGCGGTAGTACTCCGGGTCGTCCGGGCGGCCCGCCACGGTGCCCGCGGCCAGGAGGCCGGCGGTGAGGGCGGCGGCCTTGCCCAGGCGGCTGAGGGCTCTGCTGAGGGCGGTCACCGGTCCAGCTTGGCCGGGCCTCAGAGCTCGCGCACATCGGTCGGCCGGGCGAACAGGCCGGCCAGCAGGAAGTCCTCGCCGAAGTGCGGGCTGTCCTCGGCCTGGGCCCGGACCGGCCGGATCTCCACCTCGGTCAGGTCCTGGAACAGCCAGCGCAGGTCGTCCGGGGTGAAGGCCAGCCCACCGGCCATCGAGCCCTCGCGGTAGAGCTCACCGTCCGGCTCCTCCGAACCCATCAGCCCGGCCGCGAAGCAGGCCACGGCGAAGTGACCACCCGGCGCCAGCAGCCGGTCGAGCAGGGCCAGGTAGCCGATCCGGCGGTGCGGCGGGATGTGGTGCAGACACCCGGAGTCGTAGATCAGGTCGTACGAACCGGTCAGCAACGTACCGTCGTCCCGGAACGCGTCCCCCTGCTGGAAGTTGACCTTCAGGCCGCGGTCGGTGGCCCGCTCCCGGGCCCAGGCGATCGCCTCGTGCGAGAGGTCGATCGCGTCCACCTCGAAACCCTGTTCGGCCAGGTAGAGCGCGTTGCGCCCGGGCCCGCAGCCGACCTCCAGCACCCGGCCCCGGCGGACCAGACCGCGATCCAGGTAGTCGGCCAGGTTCTCGTCGGGTTTGTTGGCGAAGAACGGCACCGGGCGGTCCCGGTCGCTGTAGAAACCGTCCCACCAGGCGCCGTCGGTGTTGCCGGTCCAGCGGCCGGTGGAGGTCGGGAACGCCTCGTCCAGCAGTCGCAGGACGTCGTCCACCGTTCGCATGCTGCGCCTGCCCGGACCCAAATCCACGGCTTGTCTCCCGTCCGTTGTGCGCGTTTTGCGGGACCCTATCGCCATGGTGAACGTGATCGTCCGAGGGTTGAACCGGGTCGGCCGGAGCTTTCCCTGGAACCATAGCGAGCACTATCACCGCTGGATCCTGCGCAACCTCCCGCAACGACGAGGGCCGGCCCTGGAGGTCGGCTGCGGCACCGGTCTCCTGGTGCAGCGGCTGAGCGGGCAGTTCGATCAGGCGGTGGGCATCGAGCCGGACGAGGGCATGCTGATCGCCGCCCGCTCCCGGCTGGCGGGGATCGGCAAGGCGAGGGTGGAGCAGCTCCGGCTGGCGGAGGTCGCCCCACCCCCGCCCGGCTTCGACCTGGTCACCATGGTCGCCTCGCTGCACCACCAGTCGCTGGAACCGGCTCTGCAGGAGGCCCGGCGGGTGCTGGCCCCGGGTGGCCGCCTGCTGATCGTCGGCCTCTGGGACGTCCAGTTGCGTGACCCGGTCGATCTGGCCCTGACTCTCGCCACCTGGCTGGCGGATCCGGTGGTCGGATTCCTGAAGCACCCCCGGGGCCCGCGCCCGCCGAAGTACGACCCGGGAATGCCGTTGTCCACCCCTCACGAGGCCTGGCCGGAACTGAAAGCGGCCTTCGCGAAGGAACTTCCCGGGTCGTCGGCGCGGCGTCGGCTCTTCTTCCGTTACACCGTGAGCTGGGACAAGCCCTAGCTCAGGTCCGGCACCTCGCGGTTGCGGATCCGGGCCCGCCGCTCCACGTAAGCAGGCAGCACGGTGACGTCCTCATCGGCGAACCAGGCGAACGGGTCGGTGCTCGCCACCAAAGCGAAATTGGCCCAGGGCTCGAAGGATCCGGAACGGATGACGACCTTGGCCCGGTGCACGTGGTCGGCGCAGAGGGTCTCGTGCGAGGTGCTCGAGAACACCGCTCCCGAGCCGGTGAAGATCTGCTGCACCTCCTGGTACAGCCGCGGATGATGCGACTTCAGCTCGGGCGCGAACGTCGCCTCCTCCACGAAAATGCCGGCCAGAACGGACTTGAGCACATCCCGGACGTCGATCAGGCCGGGGAGCAGGCCGAGGTCGATCCGGTGGGCGTCGGCCGGGATGGGGAAGCCGGCGTCGGTCACCATCACCAGGTCGGTGTGGCCGAGCGTGGCCAGGGAACGGGCCAGTTCGGGGTGGAGCAGGGTGCCGCCCTTCACGATGCCTCCTTCTTCATGGCGTTCTCCACGGTTGCGCGGTTCTGGTACGAGGGCACGGTTTCCCAGTGTTCACAGCAGAGTCCGGCGGTTGCCGCGGCGAAACTGGCTGCATCGACGAGTGTTTGGCCCTCGGCGAGGGCGACGGACAGGGCTGCGGTGAAGCTGTCGCCGGCGCCGTTGGAGTCGATCGCCTTGACCGGGAGGGCCTCGACGTGGGCCTGTTGAGTGGCGGTGACGATGTCGGCCCCGTCCTCGCCTCGGGTGATGACCACGGCCTGCGGGCCGAGAGCGAGCAGACGGCGGGCCAGTTCGTCGGTCGGGGTCTGGTCGTCGGCCGGAAGGCCCAGAAGGACACGGGCTTCGGTCTCGTTGGGAGTGAGCACGTCGATCACGTCCAGGCGGCCGTGCGCGGTCAGGGTCTCCACGGCGACGGCCGGCGCCGGGTTGAGCACGGTCCGCACCCCGGCGGCGTGGGCCCGGGTCAGGCCGTCCATCACCGTCGCGACCGGGCTCTCGAGCTGGGCCACCACCACGTCGGCGCTGCTCAGGACGTCGGCGGCGGCCTCGAGGTCCTGGCTGCCGAGCAGGTCGTTGGCCGCCGGGTCGACCACGATCACGTTGTGGGCGGCCCGGTCCTTGATGATCAGGCCCACGCCGGTGGGTCTTTCGGTGCTGATCCGGCAGTGCGAGACGTCGATCGCCTCGGTGCTCATCAGCTCCAGGAAGTCCCGGCCGCGCTGGTCGTCCCCAATCACTCCGACGAAGGTGACCGCGGCACCGAGCCGGGCCGCCTGGACGGCGATGTCCGAGCCCTTACCGCCGAAGGTCTCCCGGTAGTTGCGGCCGATCACGGTCTGCCCGGTGACCGGGATCAGGTCGGTGTCGACCACGATCGCCGTCGCGTAGCTGCCGAGGACGGTGACCTCAGTAGGCATCGGCGTCTCCGGTCAGGCCCTCGACGATGGCCGGCCCGGAGCTGGTGCCGACCAGTTCGGCCCCGGCCTCGAACATCGCCCGCATCTTCTCCAGGGTGTTCACCTTGCCGGAGACCTTGACCCGGCAGGGCGCCTCGATGGTGGCCTTGAGCAGCGCCACATCCTCCACCGTGGCCGCGTAGCCGCCCTTGCCCCAGCCGCTGGACTGCTTGACCCAGTCGATCCCGGCCTCGTAGGCCAACCGGGTCGCCCGGACCTTCTGCTCCTGGTTGAGGAAGCCGAACTCCAGCATCGCCTTGACCACCAGGCCGTGGTCGTGGGCCAGGGTGACGATCTCCTGCATCTCCCGGGCGTACTCGACCTCCTCGCCGCCGATCAGGTAGCCGGGGTTGGGCGGGAAGTCGAACTGGTCGGCGCCGGCCGCGGCAAGTTCCTTCAGCGCGGCCAGTTTCATCCCCAGGGTGTCGTTGGCCATCGGGAAGTTCAGCGTGCTGGCCACCTTGATCCCGGTGCCGGCCAGGACGTCAGCGGCCAGCGGTACCCAGCAGGGGGCGACCATGGCGGCGTCGAACTGGTACTTGGCGCAGGTCTCCAGATGCTCGACCAGGCCCGCGCGGGTCAGATCGGGGTTGACATTGGTGTACTGGATGGCGCCGGCCACCTGGTGGCGGTCGTCGAAGTCGATCACGGTGAGGGCTCCTCGGGGGTGGTGGGAATGCTGCCTGATCACGGGGGACTGCATGATCACGGGGGTAGAAGTCCATGATCACGGGGGTGAAAGTCCATGATCACGGGGAGGGTTGGGGGGTTATTCGGCGACTAGGCGGAGGCCGGCGCGGTCGGGGCGGACGTGGGGGCCGGCCGGGACGGTCCAGCTGGCGTCGCCGTTGAGGACCGCGACGGCCGCCTCGTCCACGGTGATGCCCAGGCCGGGGGAGTCGCCGAGCACGATGCCGCCGTCCCCGATCTGCTGGTCCACGGTCAGGCCGATCGGGAAGGACAGGTCCTGGACCTCGGTGGAGAGGTGGTTGGGAACGGCCGCGGCGGCGTGGGCGAGCGGGTTGGCGTTGTAGCCGACCGGGCTGACCGACAGGTCCCGGCTGTGGGCGACCGCGGCCACCCGGAGGAAATGCGTGATTCCCCAGATGCTTCCGGTCTGGACCACGTCCACCGCGTCCGCGTCGAACAGCGGCCGGAACTGTTCCAGGCCGGTCAGGTTCTCGCCGGTGGCCACCGCCGCCTTCACGGATCGGCCGACCACTGCGTGCCCGGCCGCGTCCCAGCGCCGGACCGGTTCCTCGATCCAGGTCAGGTCCAGCCGGCTCTCGATCGCGCTGATGTAGCGCACGGCCTGCTTGCGGTTCCAGCTCTCGTTGGCGTCGAACATCATCGCCGGGTTGCGGCTGTTGCGGGTCAGGACCTCGCGGACCGCCAGCAGCCGCCGGATGTCGTGGTCCACGTCGTTGCCGCCCTTGAGTTTCCCACTGCTGAAACCCAGCTCGGCGTAACGGGTGTAGAGGCCGATCAGCTGCTCGTCGTCCAGCCCGATGTCCAGCCCGGAGGCGTAGGCCGGGACAAAGCGGTCGCGGGCGCCGAGGGTGCGCCACAAGGGCTCCTCGGCCATCTTCGCCTTCAGGTCCCAGAGCGCCATGTCCAGGGCGCCGACCGCGCCGAAAGTCGCTCCGGAATGCCCACTCTTGAACACATGGGCGAGCATCCGATCGTACAGCGAGGCCACGGCCCGCGGGTCCTCGCCCTCCACGGCTGGGAACACCCGGTCGATCTCCCGATGTGCGCCCAGCCCGATCCCGCACAGGCCGGAGTCGGTCTCGACGATCAGCACCGGCACCTCGGTCACGCCGGCGCCGATCACGCCGTTCACGTCACCAATCGGCCGGCCCCAGGCGTGCTGGGTGATCAGGCTGCGGTATCCGGTGATCCTCATGCGGTCACGAGCCCTTTCTCGGCCAGGTCCGTCCACAGCTGGGTGGGCACTTTCCCGTCGGACGCTCCGAGGTTCTGGGTGACCTCCTCCGGGGTACGCATTCCTAGGAGCACACTGCTCACCTCGGAAAAGCGCAGGGGATAGGCGATCGCAGCCTCGGGCAGGGTTACCCCATGGAACTCGCAGACGTCGGCGATTGCGTCGGCCCGGGCGATCAGCTCGGGCGGGGCCTGGACGTAGTCGTAGCGAGCGTCCTGCGGCGGGCGGGGAAGGGCCAGAAGACCCGAATTGAAGACGCCCGCGGCGACGATGGTCACGTTGCGTTCCCTTGCGGCGGGGAGGAGATCGAGGGACGCGCTCGGGTCGAGGAGCGTCAGCCGGCCGGCTACCAGCACGATGTCGACGGAGGTCTCCCGGACGAACCGGGTGAGCATCGCGGACTGGTTCATCCCGGCGCCGAACGCCCCGATCACGCCCTGGTCGCGCAGCTCGGCCAGGGTGGGCGCGGCCTGGTCGACCGCCTCGGCCCAGTGGTCGTCCGGGTCGTGGAGGTAGACGATGTCGAGGCGATCGGTTCCGAGGCGGGTCAGACTCTCCTCGATGGAGCGCAGAACTCCGTCCCGGCTGAAGTCCCAGACCCGCTCCAGATTGCTCTCAACCGCAAAACCCGGGTCTGGCCCGGCGGTACTGCCTGGCCGAAGAAGCCGACCGACCTTGGACGAGAGCACATACTCGTCGCGGGGGTACCGGGCCAGGGCACCGCCCAGACGTTGTTCGGACACGCCGAGCCCATAATGCGGTGCGGTGTCGAAGTACCGGATCCCGCCGGACCAGGCGGCGTCCACCGCCGCCTGCGCGGTTTCGGGGGAGACCGCGGTGTAGAGGTTCCCGATCGCCGCAGCGCCGAAGCCGATGCGGGTCAGGGTCAGTGAGGGCTTCATCTGGGTACCTCCAATCCGTACCAGGTGGCGGCGGTGCGGCCCAGGACGGCTTCTGGTTCGGGCGCCGTCCTCAGCACCGAATCCAGCACTTCGTCGTAGCCGGCGGCGAGAAGGCAGACCGGCCAGTCCGAGCCGAACATCGTCCGTTCCGGGCCGAACTCGTTCAACAGCACGTCGACCGCCGGGCGCAGGTCGTCCGGGGTCCAGTGCTCCCAGTCGGCCTCGGTGACCAGTCCGGAGAGCTTCACCGCCAGGTTGGGCCGGGTGGCCAGTTCACCGATCAGCCGGGACCACTCGGGGGAGAGTTCTCCGGTCAGGTCCGGCTTGCCGGCGTGGTCGAGCACGAACCGGGTGCCCGGCACCGCGCGCACCGCGTCCAGCACGGCCGTAAGCTGATGCGGGCGGACGACCAGATCGAAGAGCAGGTCGTGCCGGCCGATCTCGGCCAGGGCCGCCCGCACTTCCGGGCGATACAGGTAGTCCGGATCCGGCTCGACCTGAAGGTTCCAGCGGATCCCCTTCAGGAACTCGCCGCCGGGCAGCCCTTTCAGGGCTTCCAGATCCAGGGAGTCCGGTGGTGTCCAGCCGATCACGCCGAGCACCCGTGGTTCCCGCGCGGCCAGCTTCAGCAGAGCGGCGGTCTCTTCGACCGAGTCTTCCGACTGGACCACAACCGTCCCGTCGATGCCCGCTTCGGTGAGGGCAAGCGTCAATAATTCGTAGCTGTAGGGCTTCTGCAGAACCGGGAACGGATCCGCCCAGGATCCGGGGGATTTCCACACGTGATGGTGGGCGTCGATGCGCACGCGTCACTCCTTCGTCGCTCCGGCGAACATGCCGGAGACCAGGGCGCGCTGGGAGACCAGGAAGAGCCCCAGCACCGGCACGACCGTCACCAGGGTGGCCAGCGCCAGCTCGGGCCGCAGGATCTGGTTGTCGGTGCCGGCCGCGGTGTTGAACACCGCCGAGGCGGTGAGCAGGTTGTTCAGGCCGACCTGGACCGGGTACTGGGAACTGTCGGGCAGCATCACGAAGGGCAGGAAGAAGTTGTTCCAGTTCTGCACCAGCCCGAAGAACGCCACCAGGGCCACCACCGGCCGGGCCAGCGGCAGCGCGATCCGGGTGAACACCTGGAGCTCGCTGCAGCCGTCCACCCGGGCCGCGGCCAGCAGGTCGGAGGGCAGGTTGGAACTGAAATAGATGTACGTCAGGTAGATCCCGAAGGGGAAGAACGAGAACGGCAGCACCACCGACCAGATCGTCCCGGTGAGGTGGACCGCGTCCATCTCCAGGTACAGCGGCAGCACCAGGGTGGCCGCCGGCATCAGCATGACCAGCAGGGTCAGCGTCAGCAGGAGCTTGCGGCCGCGGAACTCCAGCACCGCCATCGCGTAGCCCGCCGGGATGCCGGTGACCAGGGTGATCACCATGGCCAGCAGCACGTAGAGCGCGGAATTGCCCAGCCAGTGCAGGATCACGCCGTCCTGGAACGCGTACAGGTTGTGCCAGGCCTGCCGCAGATGCCCGAACGAGCCGACGGCGAACGGGTTACGTCGGATGATCTCGTCGTTGGTCTTCGTGGTGGCCAGCAGCAGCCAGATCACCGGCAGCACGAAGAACACCGCGAAGAGTGCGGTCACCGTGATCCACAGGGCCCGGGCCGCTCGGTTCCGGGCCCGGGGGATCGGCAGTTCCGACGGGCGCTGGGTCGCTACCCGGGGTGGAGCTGTGTTGACCGACATCTCAGTCCCTCTCGAACAGCCGGGCCCGGAACACGACCAGGGCCGCGCCGGCCGCGCCGATCACCAGGAGCACCACGGAAACCGCCGCGGCGCCGTTGAAGTCGTTCGCCTGGAACGCATAGTTGAAGGCCAGTTGGTTCGGGGCCCAGCTGTCCGGCACGATCCCCCAGCTCGCGGTGGAGACCAGCTGCGGTTCCACGAAGAGCTGGGTGCCGGTGGCGAAGGCGAGGATCAGCATGTAGGCGATCCACTTGCGCACCATCGGCAGCTGGACGTACAGGGCGGTCTGCCAGGCGCCGGCCCCGTCCAGTTTCGAGGCCTCCAGCACCTCCTGCGGGATGTTGTTCAGCGCTCCGTACATCACCACGATCCAGCCACCGGCCCCGGTCCAGAACGCGATCACGGTGAACAGCACCGGCAGGTGCCCGGGCGAGATCACCTGGGCCAGGGTGTCCCAGCCCAGGGCCCGCAGCAGCCAGCCGACCGGGGAGGCGGCCGGGTCCAGCAGGATCAGCCAGAGCAGCACGCTGGCCGCACCGGCCAGGGCGCCGGGGACGTAGTAGAGGAACCGCAGGGTGACCGAGGCGCGGCGCATCCGCCCGTGCAGCATCAGCGCCAGCCCGACCACCAGAACCATCAGCGAGACCAGCCAGAACACCAGATAGACGCCGATGTGGGCGAGCGCCGGGCCGAACCGGTAGTCCGAGAACACCCGGGTGAACTGCCCGAGCCCGACCACCTGGTGCTGGGAGTTGGTGATCGACAGCCAGATCCCGTAGGCCGTGGGGAGCAGGCCGAACGCCACCAGCAGCACGACATAGCCGCTGACGAAGGCGTATCCAGCCCGGTTACTTCTCACTTGACCGTGTACCCGAGTGAGGTGGCCTTGTTCTCGATCGCCTTCTGCCAGGCCCCCAGGGTTTCGGTGATGGTCGAGCCCTTGGTCAGCGCGGGCACTACGGTCGAGGCGTAGATCGCTTCGTGGCTGTACTGCGTGGCCGACCAGCCCGGCCACACCTCACCGGCGGCCGCGGTCAGGGCCGGCGTCACGTCACCGGAGAAGTAGCCGCTGGACGTCTGCTCCTTGAGCCAGGCCTGGGCGGCGGTGGTCACCGCGGGGTAGCCCGGGGCCGTGCTCTGGTAGGTGTCGTCCGAGGTGATCCAGGAGACCAGGTCGGAGGCGCCCTTGAGGTTCTGGCTGTGCGAGGAGACGAACCAGACTCCGCCGCCGACGTTTCCGGTGTAGGTCTGGGCGTCGTCCGCGAACTTCAGCGGCGGGGCGGCCGCGATCTGGCCCTTCGGCGTCTTGAAGGTGGAGTTGAAAACCGCCTGCCCGTACCAGGACGGGCCGGGCATCATCAGCACCTTGCTCGCGGTGTTCTTGATGAACCCGGCGCCGAAGATCGTGTCGGTGGAGACCGACTTGGCCTTGATCAGGGTGTCCAGCAGGCTCGCCATCCGGGTGCACTTCGGGTCCTGCAGGTTGACCGTGACCTGCTTGTCCCCGGAGACCGTGCTGGCCGGGCACTGGCTGGCCCAGAAGTAGACCTCGGGCGTCCACGGGTCACCGGCCGCGCCGACCACGTACCCCGGGTGCTCCTTGGCCACCTTCTCGCCCAGCGCCTGGTACTCCTCCCAGGTCGTCGGCACCTGGTACCCGAACTGCTTCATCAGCTTGGCGTTGTACCAAAGCACGCTCTGGGCCAGGTCGTTGCGCAGGCAGTAGACCGTGCTGTTCACCCTACACGGGTCGAGCGCACCGTCGGAGAACCCGGCCAGCGTCGCGTCCGGCACGATGTCCTCGCTGAGCGGGGCGGCGTAGGGCTTCTCGCCGACCCCGGCCCAGGCCACGTCGTTGTAGTTGGTGCTGAACGCGACGTCCGGCCAGCCCTTGCCGCTGCGGTCGAACAACTGGACCTTGGTCTGCAGGTCGGTGGCGCCGTTCGCGTCGCCGCTGTAGGTCACCAGCTTGATCTTCACGTCCGGGTGGGCCTTCTCGTAGGCCTGGACCGCGGGGACCCGGGTGGCGTCGGCCCAGACCGTCAGCTCGCTGCCCTCGGTCTGGTCGGCCGGGGTGAAGGCGGAGGCCTTGGCGGGGGCGGCGGGGGCCGGGTCGGCGCTGCCGCAGGCGGCCAGGGCCAGGGTGGCGCTGAGGGCGCCGGCTACCGCGAGGAGGAATGTGCGCACTGGACGGCGAGTGCGTCCCGGGGCGTCGTTGCTCATGGGCTGACCTCTCGTGTTCCGGCATCTTCGCCGGTCAGGCAGTCAAACGTAGGTGGCGCAGGACCTGGCGTCAGGGGCCGGTCGAGTAAGGGTGCAAGAAACGTAATTCGTATGACGTATGCCGTCAAGGCTGCGCGTGGAGTACCTTTTTTGGATGACCTCCCCCGCACCCCTGACCCCGGGGCCGACCCTCCGACGCCCGGCCCGGCTGGCCGACGTGGTGGTCGAGAGCCTGCTCGACGGCGTGGTCTCGGGCGACCTGCCCGAAGGCAGCACGCTGCCGAACGAGCCCGCCCTGTGCGCGGAGTTCGGGGTCAGCCGAACCGTGATCCGCGAGGCGGTGAAGACGCTGGAGGAGAAGGGCCTGGTCAAGGCCCGGCAGGGGCTGGGCACCACGGTGCTCGGGCAGGATGCGTGGAACCTGCTCGACCCGATGGTGCTGGCCGCGATCGTCCGGCACGACGACCAGCTGGCGGTGCTCGACCAGCTGGTCTCGGTGCGCTCGGCGCTGGAGTCGCAGATGGCCGGCCAGGCGGCCGCCCTGGGCACGATGGAGCAGAAGGTTTCGATTAGGGACGCGTGGACGGCCATGGCGGCACAGGTCGCCGATGCGGTGGCTTTCGCGGACACGGACGTGGAGTTCCACGAGCGGGTGATGCTGGCCTCCGGAAACCGATTGGCCCGGGCCATCGTTCGCACCGTGCACGCCGAGGCCCGGACCAGCCTGCGGTACGTCGGGCACCCCAGCCGGGCGGACTGCGAACTGTCCAACGCCCAGCACCTGGCCGTGCTCGAGGCGATCGAGGCGGGCGACGCGGAGTCCGCGTCCGAGGCGATGACCAACCACATCGCCGACGCCTGGTCCCGCCGCCGCCCCCGCCCCTGACCCCTTCGTGATCATGGACTTCTTTCCCCGTGATCATGGACTTTTTCTCCGGATGAAAAGTCCATGATCACGGGGGAGAACTGGGGTACGAGGGTTATTTGGGGATGGGGAGGAGGCCGTGGGAGCCGCCGTCGACGGCCAGGAGGGCGCCGGTGGTGGAGCCGGAGCGCGGGCTGGCCAGGTAGCAGATCGCGGTGGCCACCTCGTCGGCCTCGACCAGTCGGCCCAGGGGCTGGCGCGCGTCCAGGGCCGCCCGTTCCGCCGCCGGGTCGGTCGCACTGTCGAGAAGCCGCTGCACCCAGGGGGTTGCGGCGGTACCCGGCATCACCGCGTTGACCCGGATGCCCTCGCGCACGTGGTCACTGGCCATGGCCAGGGTCAGGGCCTGCAGGGCGCCCTTCGACGTGCTGTAGGCGGCGCGCTGCTGAAGCCCGGTCCAGGCCGCGATCGAGCAGGTGTTCACCACGGCCGGGGCGTCGGACTGCCGCAGGAAGGGGAGGGCGGCCCGGGTGACCCGCACGGCGCCCAGCACGTTCACGTCGAACAAGGACAGGAAGACGTCGTCCGGCGTGTCCTCGATCGTGCCGCGGGCCCCGATACCGGCGTTGTTCACGACGATGTCGATGCCGCCGAGGATCTCGGCCGCCTGCTGGACCGCCTGACTGACCGATTCCGCGTCCGACACGTCGCAGGTGATCTGGGTGATTCCCGCGTCCGAGCCCGGATTCAGGTCCAGCGCGGCGACTTTGGCCCCCCGCGCCTGTAGTTCGAGCACGGTGGCCTGCCCGATGCCGGACGCTCCGCCGGTGACGATCGCCCGGAAACCTTCGTATTCGCTCATGCCTGCTCCAAGACCTGTCGCTGCCGGCCGAGACCCTCGATCTCGAGTTCCACCACGTCGCCCGCCCGCAGGTAGGGCTTGGGCTCGGGCTGACCGAGCGCCACCCCGGCCGGGGTGCCGGTGTTGATCACGTCACCGGGCTGGAGCACCATGAACCGGCTGAGATAGCGGATCACCTCGCCGACCCCGAAGATCATGTCCGAGGTCTTGCCGTCCTGCTTCAGTTCGCCGTTGACCCAGAGCTTCAGGGTCAGGTTCTGCGGGTCGGCGATCTCGTCGGCCGGCACGATCCACGGGCCGAACGGGTTGAAGGTCTCGCAGTTCTTGCCCTTGTCCCACTGCCCGCCGCGCTCGATCTGGAACTCCCGCTCGGACACGTCGTGCGCGATCGCGTACCCGCCGACGCAGGCCAGACCCTCTTCGGCCGAGTCGAGATAGCGCGCGCGGCGGCCGATCACCACCGCCAGTTCGACCTCCCAGTCGGTCTTCACCGAGTCCCGCGGCACCAGCACGGTGTCCTCCGGGCCGATCACGGTGTCCGGGGCCTTCATGAACACCACCGGCTCGGCCGGGATCGCGGCGCCGGTCTCGGCGGCGTGGTCGCGGTAGTTCAGGCCGATGCAGACGATCTTGCCGGGCCGGGGGATCGGGGCGCCGACCCGCTGGCCGGCCTGCGGGGTGGGGAGCCGGCCGGAGGTCACGGCCTCGCGGATGGCCTCGAGATTCTCCGGCGTGGGAACCAGATCGGCGACGACCCCGGTCAGGTCGTGCAGGCGATCGTCGTCGTCCAGGGCGGCCGGTCGTTCCTCGTCGGGTGGGCCGATGCGCAGCAGTCGCATGACAGTAAGGCTCCCTTGCTCGACTATCGATAGTCGAGAATCTAAGAAGCCCCGCCTAGACTGTCAACGGCTGAGCCCGATCAGGAGGACCATCCCCGTGACCGCAGACCCGCCCGAAGTCCGGATGAACACCGAACTGCTCTCCGACCAGGTCCATCGTCATCTGCGCGGATCCATCGTGCGCGGTGAACTGGCGCCCGGTCAGCGCTTGGTGGAGTCGGAGATCGCCCGGCGGCTCGGAGTGAGCCAGGCGCCGGTGCGGGACGCGGTGAAGCGGCTCGTCCACGAGGGGCTGGCGGTCTATCAGGCTCGGCGGGGTAACTACGTGGCCGAGATCTCCGAGGAGGAGGCCGCGGCCGCTCGCCGGGTGCGCGCCGTGCTCGAGGCCGAGGCCGCGCGGCAGGCGCTTGAATCCTGGTCCTCTTCGGCGCATCAGCTCTTGGCCGCCGATGTCGGGGCGATGCGGGCGGCGGCCGCGGCAGATGACGCCTTCGCCCTGCGGGAGGCCGATCTGGCGTTCCACCGGCACGTGGTGGAGGCGGGCGGCAATGCCTATCTTCTGCGGGCCTGGACGGTGCTGGAATCGAGTTTCTACCTGCTGGGCGTGATCGGGGATCCGTTCCATCTCGGGGATCTGGGGCGGACGGCGCAGTGGCACGAAGATCTTTTGGAGCTTTTGGACGCCGGTGACGTCGAGAAGGCGGTCAGCGAGTTCGGCCGGCACTCGGCCTCGACGCCGGCGGAGTTGGACCGGTAGGTCTAAAGCGTCAGGGCCATGCGGAGTTCGTTCTCCGGGTCGCCGGTCTCCGCCGTGGTGAAGGCGAAACCGTGCCGCTGGTAAAGGTTCTGCGCTGCTCGGTTGTGCTCGAACACCTCCAGTTCGACCCGCTTCAGGCCGGGCTGGGACCGGGCCCACTCCAGCATGGTCTGCACCAGCAGATCGCTCACGCCCTGACCGCGGACGGCGGGGCAGACCCACATGGAGATCAGATCGGCCTGGTCCGGCTCGGGCAGCGAACCGCCGATCAGCCCGACCCCCTGCTCGTCCCGCACGGCCACCCAGTTGGCCGCAACCGTGGTCAGACGCATCCGCCACTGGTCTTCGGGCGCCTCGGCCCAGGTTTCGTATCGGCTGGCGAAGGCCTGGGGGGCCTCACGCAACGCCGCGAGCCTCACCCGGGCGAACAGCTGCCAGTCGTCCGGGAACACGCGCTGAATCGTGACGTCACCACTCACGTCCTCAATTCTCTCAGGGAAATTCTCTCAGGGAAATTCTCTCAGGGAACCATCCAGGACAGCACCGGGGAGGCCTGGAGGACGACGATGAGACAGATCACCGGAAGCAGGATCACGGTGGCGCGCAGCACCGCCCGGAACAGCTCGCCCTCGCGTCCGGCCATCCCGACCGCGCTGGCCCCGATCGCCAGGTTCTGCGGGCTGACCATCTTGCCGAGCACCCCGCCGGACCCGTTCGCGGCGGCCAGCAGGGTCGGGTCCAGGCCGGTCTGCGCCGCGGCACTCACCTGCAGGGCACCGAACAACGAGTTCGAGGACGTGTCGGAACCGGTGACGGCCGTGCCGAACCAGCCGAGCAGGGGCGACAGCAGGGCGAAGAACCCACCGGCCCCGGCCAGCCAGGCGGCCAGCGTCACGGTCATGCCGGACGTGTTCATCACGTAGGCCAGCGCCAGCACGGCCACCACGGTCAGGATCGCCGCCCGCAGCTGGACCAGGACCGCGGCGTAGCAGCGGGCCCAGTCGACCGGGCGCAGCCGCAGCACCAGACCGGTGAGCAGCCCGGTCAGCAGCAGGACGGTGCCGCCGGAGATCAGCCAGTCGAACTTGAAGGTGGTCAGGGCCAGTTCGGAGCCGTCGGCCCTGGTGATGTCCAGCCCGGGCCAGCCGAAGGTCACCGTGGTCTGCGAAAGCTGTTTCTTGACGGCGGGGATGGCGACGATGCTGAACAGGACGATGACGATGAGGTAGGGCGCGAAGGCCCGGTACTGCTCGCGACGGGTGTCCGCAACGTCCTTCTGATCGTCCTCAATCGGTCCCTGACCGCCGGTTGCGGTGACCCTTTGACGTTCGTCCTGTTCGGCATCCATTGGCAAAGGTGACCAGGCGCGCAGGAAGACCAGCGCGGCCCCGGCCGAGACCAGGGCGGCCCCGATGTCGCTGAGCTCGACCGGGCCGTAGTTCGAGATGGCGAACTGGGTGACCGCGAAGCTGACCGCGACCACGCCGGCCAGGGGCCAGACCTCGCGCAGGCCCCGGCGGTCGTCCAGCAGGTAGAGCAGCAGGAACGGCACGATCAGGGCCAGGAACGGGACCTGGCGGCCGGTCATCGCGCTGATGTCGCGCAGCGGCAGCCCGGAGACCTGGGCCAGGGTGATGACCGGGGTCGCGACCGCGCCGTAGGCGACCGGGGCGGTGTTGGCGACCAGCGCGGTGGTCGCCGCCTTGATCGGGCTCAGGCCGATGGCCAGCAACATCACCGAGCAGATCGCCACCGGGGCGCCGAATCCGGCGAGCGCCTCGAGCAGCGCGCCGAAGCAGAACGCGATGATCACGCCCTGGATCCGGCGGTCCGGGCTGATCCCGGCGAAGGTCCGCTGGAGGATGTCGAAGTGCCCGGAGCGGCGGGTCAGCTGGTAGACCCAGATGGCGTTGACCACGATCCACAGCACCGGGAACAGGCCGAACGCGGCCCCCTCGGTGGCGGCCAGGAAGGCCTGGCCGACCGGCATCGACCAGACCAGCAGGGCAATGACCAGGGCCAGCCCGAGCCCGCTGATCGCGGCCAGCCAGGCCCGCACCCGGAAGACGCCGAGCAGCACGAACAGGGTCAGCAGGGGAAGCGCGGCGAAGAGGGCCGACCAGGCGAGACTTCCGCCCAGGGGATGGAGTTCCTGTCGGTACATGAATGCCTCCGGGAGACGCACGACGGTGTGACGGTCTGGAGGTTGCGCTCCAGCCATGGTGCGTCGTGCGCTGCGGAGGTGACAGCCCTAGGTGCTGGTGTAGCGCCCATCGAGGAAGAGCAGGGGACGAGCGGACGCGGCCCGGTGGGTCAGCACCTCGCTCAGGACGATCACGTGGTCGCCTCCGTCGTGGGTCTCGCGGACCCGGCAGACCAGGTGGGCCGCCGTGCCGGCGAGAACCGGCGGATCGGCCGCGGTGAGCCCGATCCCGGCGAACCGGTCTCCCGCCGAGGTGAACTGACGGGCTACCGATTCCTGGTCGGCGGAAAGGATGTTGATCACGTGCACCGGGTTGCCGGCGAAGGCGGGAAGGGTGGACGAGGTCCGGCCCAGGCACCAGAGCACGAACGGCGGGTCGAGACCGACCGAGGTAAAGGAATTGACTGTTACGCCGGCGGGAGTACCGTCGCCGCGAGTGGTGGTGACGACGGCGACCCCGGTGGCGAAGCGCGCCAGGGTGTTTCGCAAGGCACCGGCGGGCCGGGGGGCCGCGCCGATGACGGTCATGCGAGCGCTCCCAGTAGGCGCGGGTCGGCCAGCGCCTGGGTGATGTCCTCGTCGTCCGGAGCGAGGGCGTGGGCCTCGCGAAGATCGACCAGGGCCCGGCCGTTCTCGCCGAGTTCGCGGAGCACCAGCGCGCGGTTGAAGAGGACGGCCACGTCCTCCGGAGTCAGGCCGACGGCTCGGTCCAGGTCGTCCAGGGCTCCGGCCAGATCACCTCGGTCGAACCGGATCGCGGCGCGGCCGGCCCAGGCGGCGGCCGGGGCACCGGGATCGGCCAGGGCCCGGTCGAAGGCGGCCCGGGCCTGGTCGCCGGCTCCCAGATCGGCGTGCGCCTGGCCGAGAACCGCCAGCAGGTGCGGATTCTCCGGGTCCCGGGCCAGCCCGTCGCGGGCGTCCCGCAGCGCGCCTTCGGGATCACCGGCGGCGAGGCGGATCCCGGCCCGGTTGACGTAGGCGTCGGTGAAGTCCGGATCGATGTCCAGTACCCGGTCCAGATCGGCCCGCGCCGCCTCCGGATCGCCCAGTTCCAGCAGCAGGTCGCCGCGGTTGTAGAAGGCCTCGGCGAAGGGTGGGGAGACCCTGGTCGCGGTGGTGTAGTCGGCCAGGGCCTCGGCGTCGCGGCCCAGCCGACGCAGCAGCCCGGCCCGGTCGAAGTAGTACTCGGCGAAGTTCGGATCGGCCTCGATCACCTCGGTGTAGTCGGCCACCGCGGCCTCGATCCGGCCCAGCCCGGCGTACACCTGACCCCGGTTGAACCGCAGGACCGACCGGTGCAGCCGCTGCTCGTCCGGCCCGAGTTCCGCGTCCAGGGTGGCGATCCCGTCGTTCACCAGGCGCAGGGCCTGGTCCAGACGCCGGGCGTGCACCTCGACCAGGGCCAGGCCGTTGCGCATGAACACCTCCTGGAAGTTCTGGTTCGCCCCGGTCGGCAGCAGCGAGGCGATCGCCACCGCCTGGTTGATCCAGGCGCGGGCCCGGTCGTTGTCCTTGCGGGAGCTGGTGTGGTGCCGGGTGTAGAGCATGGCGGTGCCGTAGGCCGCGGCCATGTGCATCTCCGGGTCGAGGCTGTGCCGGCGGATCTCGTCGTAGAGCTGTTCGGCCTCGGCCGCCCGGTCGAGGATGGCCAGGGACTGGGCGAGGTCGGCGGTCAGCCGGAACCGGCGTCGGGGCTGGTCCCAGGCGATGAGCGCCCGGCCCCGCTCGGCCAGCTCGATCGTGGCGTGGTAGTAGCCTTTTCCATGACAGATCTCGACGGCCTCCTCCAATGCCCGGCCGGCCTTCTCCGGATCGGATCCGCGCTCGCGGTGGTACGGGATGGCCCCCAGTCGCAGGGAAAGGTCGCCCCGGGCTTCGAGTTCGGCGGCGCGCTGGTCGTGGAGCTTCTGCCGTAGGCTCTCGGTGAGCTGGTGGTAGGCCTCGGATTCGTCGAGCGTTCCGTCGGCCCAGACCTGGTCCCGGGCCGAGATGCTGGACTTTTCGTGGTCGACCGGGGCGGTGTGGGTGGTGTGCGGCGACTGCTCGGAACTTCCGACCACGATCAGGAGCTCGTCGGGATCGATCCGCCGGAGCAGGATCTCGATGAGCTCGAGGTCGGTGGCGTCGGCCGCGTGGACGTTCTCGAGCACGAGAGCCTGCGGCGCGGCCGATCGTCGCGCCAGTTCACGGAGGAACTCGGCCAGGCCGTGGGCCATCCGGCCGGTGCGCAGCCGGGTGTGGAACCGGGTGCGCTCGGCGGGAACGGCCAGGGAGGCCAGGGTTTCCCGGGTGGCGGGGACCATGGCCTCCAGTTCCGGGGCCGCGGCGAGGATCTCGATCTCGTGCCGCCGGACCAGGTCGGGGTGCTCGGTGACGGCGGTGGGGACCAGTTGCCGCAGCCAGGTCCCGGCGGCCGTATAGGGACCGCGCCGGCTGCGGTGGGCATCCACGACCATTGTCGGGCCGGGCAGATCGAGGCCGGAACGGAGGGCGTCACGGGTCCGGCGGCTGCCCCCGCTGATCCAAAGATGTTTCGTCATGCCAACTCCTTGCGGGTTCTGGATCGGAGGACGACGTAGCCGAGTAGGCCGAACTGGAACACGTTGAGCCCGATGAAGGTGATCGCGTCGGTGCGGGCCGCGACGTCCGGCGCGGTCACCCGGTCCACGGCGAGGCGGACGGTGTGCACGAAGGTGGGAATGGCGACCGTGACCAGAAGGAAGAACGAGAATCCGTAGCCGCCGGCCACGAGCCATGCGTACCACCGGGCCGGCTTGAGGTCGCGGGGATGAATGACGCTTTCGTCGGTCGTCCGCTCCGGGCGGCGGGTCAGGCGGTGGAACGTGTTGCGGAGCAGGATGATCGCGGACTCGTGCAGATCGATGCAGCCGAACGCGGTGACGGCCAGGTAGTACAGATCGGTGCGGAGATAGAAGTAGAGCTGCCAGGCCAGGCGCAGCAGGGTGCTGAAGGCGATTCCCAGGCAGAGGGTTCCGGCCGTGGGCTGGGAACCGTCGGGTCGGCGCACCGCTGCGGCGATCAGCACGAAGACGGCGATCAGGAGGACGTCGGCCAGCATCCCGGCCAGGATCGGCAGATAGCGGCGCCGGCGGGGCACCGTGACCAGGCCGTCCATGGTTGCCTCGATGACCACGAACCAGAGCCGCCGCCCGATCCCGAGGTGTGAGCGCAGGCCGATGCGTCTTCCGGCCAGCATGTGAAAGGCTTCGTGGAGCAGCAACAAGGGCGTCTGGGCGATGGCCAGGGTAAGCACGACCAGGGTCAGGTAATCGGTGAAGAACAGGTCCTGGTAACGCGGTACCAGATCTGGGTGCTGCGCGGTCCGGAGGGCCGCGGCGGCGACCAGGCCGGCGTACAGCACCCAGGCCGGTCCGGAGAACAGAGCCCGGCCGAGCCGCTGACCCCGCAGCGGCCCGGGTGCGGTTTCGGCGTCCTGCTTGAGAAATCCGAGGTCCGACATACTCGAGACGAAGTCACCGACGTCCACTGGTTCGCCGTAGTGTTCTTCGTACTCGCGGGCCGCCTCGGCGGGCGGGGTGCCCTCGGTGAGACGTCGCAGCAGGAACGCGCCGTCGGCGGGAAGCACGCAGTACGAGTCGATGTCGGTGCGGCCCACGGTCACCGCGTCGCCCTCGTCGAGGAAGGTCAGTGGGTGAAAGACCAGAGCGGTGGGCATGCGCACCTCCGGGCTCGGAACGGTGTGGGGGCGGCCAGGGACGACCGCCCCCACGGGCGGGACGGGATCAGGCGATGCCGCAGCACGGCGCGTACATCGCGCGGGCCACGCTGGTGAGCTTGACCGTGCCGGCCTTGCGAACGGTGATCTTCTTCATCGGAATCCTCCCCCCGGGGATTCGGCGCTCGGTGCGAGCGGCGGGTTGTGACGGCTCTGAAGAGTCCGGTGAAGAAGCCGGTGATACTGGAAACTGATCAGTAGCATAAGGTTTCGTGAAACCCGGCTTTGCGGGCGTAAGGTGCGGCCATGACTGCGGATGAAGAGGTCTCCCCGTCCACCGCCCGGCACCTGCTGGCCGCGCTGGCCCGAACCCAGCGGGAGGGCCGGTTGCCGAGCCTGGTGGCCGGCGTCACCCGGGGGCCGGAGCTGATCTGGAGCGGCAGCCGGGGCTCTTCGGCCGCTTCACCGGAACAGGTGCAGTACCGGATCGGCTCGATCACCAAGATCATGACCGCGGTGCTGGTGCTCCGGCTGCGCGACGAGGGGCGCCTCGCGCTGGAGGACCCGATCGGGAAGCACGTGCCCGGGCTGCCGTTCGGTGAGCGCACGGTGCTCTCGCTGCTGGCGCACGAGTCCGGTTTGCGGGCCGAGCTGCCGGGCGAGCCGGGGCAGTGGTGGGAGCGGGTGCCGGGGATCAGCTGGGCGGAGTTCGTGGACCGGCTGCGGCCGGACGACGTGCGGTCCCCGGCCGGGCGCCGATTCCATTACTCCAACCTGGGTTACGCGGTGCTCGGCGAGCTGGTGGCCCGGCTGCGGGAGCGGCCCTGGTACGAGGTGCTGCAGGCGGAGCTGCTGACCCCGCTGGGGATGGATCGCACCACCTATCACCCGCTTCCGGACGCGGCCCCGGGCTGGGCGGTCCATCCCTGGGCCGATCTGGTGCTGCCCGAGCCCGCGGTCGACCTGGGGGTGGGGGCGGCGGCCGGGCAGCTGTGGTCCACCGTGACGGATCTCGGACGGTTCGGCGGGTTCCTGATGGGGGCTTCGGGGTCCGGGGTCCTGGCGCCCTCGTCGCTGGCCGAGATGGCCGAGCCGACCGGGGTGGACGTGGGCGGCGGGCGGCGCGGGTACGGCCTGGGCATGTTCAACTTCGAGCGGGCCGGGGGCGACCTGCTCGGGCACGGGGGCTCGGTGCCGGGCTACGTGGCCGGGCTCTTCGTGAATCCGGGGCAGCAGACCGGGGCGGTGGTGCTGACCAACGGCACGAACGGCAACAGCAACGGCCTGGCGATGCAGTTGCTCGACCTGCTCCGTGAGCGCGAGCCGTACCTGGGCCCCACCTGGCGGCCGCTGGAGCAGGCGGACGACGAGGCCCTGGCCCTGACCGGCACCTGGTACTGGGGCCCGAACGGGATGGGTCTGCGGCTCACCGCCGACGGCGACCTGGCCGTGCACGGACTGGAGTACGGCTCCCGCAACGGCCGGTTCCGGCGGGACTCCGCTGGTGAATGGATCGGGCTGGAGGGTTATCACCAGGGGGAGCGGCTGAGTCCGGTGCGCGACGCCGAAGGCCGGGTGGTGGCCCTGGACGTCGGCACCTTCATCTTCACCCGCGAGCCCTACGACCCCTCGGCGCCGACGCCGGGTGGGCGCGACCCGGAGGGCTGGCGGCCGCTCAGTTCTTAGAGTTAAGGCTTTCGGCTGTGTGCCGGGTGCGGGGTCTCACCCGGTCCCGGGGTGTGCCGGGGGGCCGGGGTCGGGGCCGGCAGGGGCGGAGTCTCGGCGTTCCGGGGCGAGGGCACGGCGTGCAGCCCCGGCCGGTGTTCCCGCCGCCGGCGCTTGTTCTCGTACATCGCCGAGTCCGCCGCCTTCAGCAGCTCTTCCGGATCGGTGGCCGGGTTCTCGGTGAACATCGTGCCCAGGCTGGCCCCGACCTGGACGCCGAGCCGCAGGGCGAAGTTGTCCGCCGCCTCGCCGAGGGCCGCCCCGACGTGATCGGCCAGCTCGTCCATCGACCCGGCCGAGCCCCCGGGGGCCAGGACGACGAACTGGTCGCCGCCGAGCCGGGCGCCGAAGGCGTTCTCCGGCAGGGCCGCGGTCAGGGCGGTGGCCATCCGGCAGAGCAGGTCGTCGCCGGCCGGGCGGCCGAGCGTGTCGTTGACCGTCCGGAAGTTGTCCAGGTCGACCACCAGCACGCCCAGGCCGCCGTGCCCGGTGCGCAGCCATTCCACTTCCTGGGCCAGCCGTTCCTGCAGGGCCAGCCGGTTGCCCAGGCCGGTCAGCTGGTCGGTCTGGGTCTGCCGGATCAGCCACTGCTCGTGGGCGTGCTGGGTGGTCACGTCCCGCATCTGCACCAGGATGTGCTCCGGGCGGTCCTCGGCGTCCCGGGTCAGGGTGATCAGCAGCTGGACGAAGATGTGGCCGAGCCCGACCGGCACCCGGGTGCGGTGCTCCAGCGAGTCGTTGCGGAAGGTTCCGGCCGGCTCGGAGATCAGCAGGTCGAAGTCCTCGAGCAGGGCGCGGCGGTCGATCTCGTCCTCGGCCGCGGTGGGGCTGGGGGGCCGGCGCGGGTCCGGCGGCGGACCGCTCACCACCTCCGCGAGGGGCAGGCCGACCACCTGGGACCGGCCGGTGAGGGCGTGCAAGGCGGTGTTGGCCCGCAGGATGCGCCCGGCCTCCGGACCCTTCACCCCGACCACGGCGAGACCGCTGGGGGACAGGCCGAAGGCGGCGGCCAGGAGCTGCTCGGCCGCCCGGCGGCTGTGCTCGGCCGGATCCGGGGCGGTGGCCTCCCGGGCGAAGACGTGCCAGCCGCCCTCCTGGCCCGAGGACCAGATCTGCAGGTCGGTGAGCTTCTGGGAGCCGTCCCGGCAGGCCAGCGGGGTCTGCTCGCGCACGGTGATGCCGGGACGCCAGCCGCGGATCGAGGCCAGGGCCGCCGGGCGGGTGCCGGGCGGGGCCAGCCGGTCGATCACGTCGGCCCCGATCACCTCCGCCGCGGTCCAGCCGAAAGCCCGCTCGGCCGCCGGGTTCCAGTAGGTGATCCGCAGGTCGTCGCCGAACGCGTAGTACGGGTCCCGGGTGCTCTCGACGATGTCCCGGGCCTCCCGGGACATCTGGGCCAGCCGCGCGGTGGCGTGCTGGGCCCGTTCTAGCGCGTCCGCCGTCTGGAACAGGCTCATCGCGTGGTCGGCCAGGATCCGGAGCATCTTCAGCTGCGCGTCGGAGAACGGGTGCGGGGACTCGTCGTAGGCGCAGAGCGTGCCGACCACGTGCCCGTCCCCGGTACGCATCGGCACCGAGGCATAGAACCCCATGGTGGCCAGCGAGCCGTCCACCACCGGGCTGTCGGCCAGCACCGGGGTGCGGGTGGCGTCCGGGATGATCAGTTCCTGCCCGGTGCGGACCACCCGGTCGCAGGGGATGTCCTCACGCGGGAAGCTGCCCTGCGGACCGCCCACCGCGGCGATCGAGTGCAGCCAGTCCTCGTCCACCACGTTGATCGAGGCGTTGGCCGTGCCGCACAGCTCGGCGGCCAGCGTGACCACCCGCTCCATCCCCTCGGTGACCGGCCGCTCCAGCAGCCCCAGGGCGTGGACGGCCTCGATCCGTGCCTGTTCCTGGCGGTCGGCCTCGGTCAAGGCGACGGCCAGGATCTCCTCCGGTTGTCCCGGCTCATTCCCACCCACCCGCTCCTCATCGGCTCACCGGTGCCCCACCCTGAGGGGACACGGCGAAACCCGTGCGCGCCCCGGGCCCGCTGCTCGGTAGCATCGATGCGGCGCTCGGTCCAGAGCCCACCACCAGCATCGAGGAGTCACCGTGTCAGCCCAGGTCACCGTGTCCGTATCCGGTTCACCGCGGGAAGTCGCCGCGGGGACCACGGCCGCGGACCTGTTCTCCGACGACCGCGCCGTCCTGGTCGCCCGGGTGAACGGCGAGCTGCGCGACCTCACCCACGAGCTGGCCGAGGGCGACCAGGTCGAGCCGGTCACCGCGGCCGACCCGGAGGGCCTGGCCGTGCTCCGGCACTCCACCGCCCACGTGCTCGCCCAGGCCGTGCAGGACACCTTCAAGGACGCCAAGCTCGGCATCGGCCCGCCGATCCGGGACGGGTTCTACTACGACTTCGACGTCGAGACCCCGTTCACCCCGGAGGACCTGAAGGCCCTCGACAAGGCCATGCAGCGGATCATCAAGGAGGGCCAGACCTTCCGCCGCCGGGTGGTCACCGACGACGAGGCCCGGGCCGAGCTGGCCTTCGAGCCGTACAAGATGGAGCTGATCGGTCTCAAGGGCGGCGCCGGGGACGCGGAGGGCGCCGACGTCGAGGTCGGCGGCGCCGAGCTGACCATCTACGACAACGTCAACCGCAAGGGCGAGACCGTCTGGAAGGACCTCTGCCGCGGTCCGCACGTGCCGACCACCCGGATGATCGGCAACGGCTTCCAGCTGATGCGCTCGGCCGCCGCCTACTGGCGCGGCAGCGAGAAGAACCCGCAGCTGCAGCGCATCTACGGCACCGCCTGGGCGAGCAAGGACGAGCTCCGGGCCTACCTGGAGCGGCTGGCCGAGGCCGAGCGGCGCGACCACCGCAAGCTCGGCAACGAGCTGGACCTGTTCAGCTTCCCCGACGAGATCGGCTCCGGCCTGGTGGTCTTCCACCCCAAGGGCGGTGTGATCAAGCGGGTGATGGAGGACTACGTGCGCAACCGGCACATCGAGGAGGGCTTCTCCTACGTCGGTACCCCGCACATCTCCAAGGGCCAGCTGTTCGAGACCTCCGGGCACCTGCCGCACTACGCGGACACCATGTTCCCGCCGATGGAGCTGGAGAACAGCAAGTACTTCCTCAAGGCCATGAACTGCCCGATGCACAACCTGATCTTCCAGTCCCGCGGGCGCTCCTACCGTGAGCTGCCGCTGCGGCTGTTCGAGTTCGGCGGCGTCTACCGGTACGAGAAGTCCGGCGTGGTGCACGGTCTCACCCGGGTCCGCGGGCTGACCCAGGACGACTCGCACAGCTACGTGACCGAGGAGCAGGCCCCGGACGAGATCCGGCACCTGCTGAAGTTCGTCACCGGGCTGCTCAAGGACTTCGGGCTGGACGACTACTACCTCGAGCTCTCCACCCGCAGCGACGCGCCGGACAAGAAGGACAAGTTCATCGGCTCCGACGCCGAGTGGGAGAAGGCCACCGAGGTGCTGCGGCAGGTGGCCGAGGAGTCCGGCGCCGAGCTGGTCCCGGACCCGGGCGGCGCCGCGTTCTACGGCCCCAAGATCTCGGTCCAGGCCCGGGACGCGATCGGCCGGACCTGGCAGATGTCGACCATCCAGTACGACTTCAACCAGCCGGCCCGGTTCGGCCTGGAGTACGCGGCGGCCGACGGCACCCGGCAGCAGCCGGTGATGATCCACTCGGCCAAGTTCGGGTCGATCGAGCGGTTCTTCGGGGTCCTGGTCGAGCACTACGCCGGGGCGTTCCCCCCCTGGCTGGCCCCGGTCCAGGCGGTCGGCATCCCGGTCACCGACGACCACGTGCCCTACCTGCACGACGTGGCGGCGAAGCTGCGCGCGGCGGGTGTGCGGGTCGAGGTGGACGACTCGGACGACCGGATGCCGAAGAAGATCCGCACCCACACCAAGCAGAAGGTGCCCTTCATGCTGATCGTCGGGGACGACGACGTGGCCAAGGGCGCGGTGTCGTTCCGCTTCCGGGACGGCTCGCAGGACAACGGGGTGCCGATCGACCAGGCGGTGGAGCGGATCGCCGAGGCGATCCGGACCCGCGCCCAGGTGTAAACAGTCATCAATTAAGGACGCTTGCGAGCCGGCTCGCAAGCGTCCTTAATTTTGCGGGTGGTTCAGTTCTTTCGGGGGATCAGCTGCTCCAGCGGCAGGAACGCCATCAGGCAGATCACCAGGGGCAGGAAGTTGATGCTCAGTGTCACCTGGGTGCTCAGGTGGAAGAACAGGAAGCCGAGAACCATGAGGTAGCGCAGCTTTCCGCGGGCCAGCAGGATCAGCGGGGAGCACACCTCGATGATGAAGATCAGCCACTGCGAGGCGGTCAGGATCCACGGCGGGTTGAGCAGGTCCTTGCCGAGGCTGGTACCGCGCCGGGTCATCGCCCAGGCGAAGGTCGATCCGGTTACCCAGTCCCAGCCGCCGAAGCGGACTTTGGAGACGGCGGAGAGGAAGTAGGTGGCGACGCAGCCGATCTGGATGCACAGCAGGGCCCAGCCGGCCGCCTCGTCGCGGATCCCGCTCGCCCGGTCGCGGGTCGTCGCGAGACCGACGGTGGGCAGCACCCAGAGCGCGACGACGATCGCGAAATGGTCGTGATCGACCTTGCTGTAGGACATCCCGATCGAGGCCCAGTCGGTGAAGCCGGCCGCCACGACCAGCCCGGCCACCGTGGTGAGCCAGACCGGCAGCCGGCGGAAGACGCTGAGCACGACCACCGCGCAGCCGAGAATGATCGCTACCCGCAGGCTCTGGACGTAGGACGGGAAGGGCGCGGGCAGGTTCAGCCACTCGCGCATCCGGATCGGCCGGTACAGCACCTTCAGGTCCGGGCTGTCGGCCTTCGAGACCACGTCGTTGATCACGAAGAACAGGTCGTAGACGACGAACAGGTAGACGATCACCCGCAGCACGGCGACCCGGGCCAGCGGAACCGGCTCGAACACCCAGGCGCGTAGGCGGCTCTTCGGCGGGGCGGCACTGGCCGGAGCCTCGATGGTGGTCATTTCCGGCCCTCCTGGCCGCTCTGGCCGCGGTCCTCGCCGTTGTTGGGCACGCTGTTCTCGGGGGCGTGCAGATCCACGGCGACCTTGGCGCCGCCCGGGCCGGGCAGGCTCGGCGGGGTCAGGGTGTTGGCCGGCCAGCCGACGATGGTCTCCTGGCTGGTGCCGACGTCCCGGCCCTTGTGCAGCTTGGTCACGTCCTGCGCGAGCCACAGCTGGGTGAGCTGGGGGGCGCCCGGATGCCGCTGGTGGTAGTTCTCGGCCAGGTTCTTCAGCATGCTCGGCTGAAACACGAAGTTGCGCTGCTGGCCCTCGATCTCGGCTCGGGCGATGCCGATGTTGTTCGGGCTGAGCGCCACCCGCTGGAGCATTCCGTCCTGGTCCACCGCGGCCAGGAAGGTGGAGCGGATCACGTCGTCGGTGCCGGTCCGGAAGGCGAACTGGCCCATTGAGGCGAACGGCCAGTCCCGGTCGCTGCCGCGGACCGAGCCGTTGACGATCAGCAGGGTGCCGGCCAGGATCGCCAGCGCCCGCCAGGCCAGGCCCCTCGCCGACAGCCGTCGGACCGGTTCTTCGGTGGCTGGTTGTTCGGGGGCCGGTCCATCGGAGGCCGGGGGTGCGGTGTCGGGCGGGGGCGAGGGCACCGCAGTAATCTAGGGCTATGTCGGACTCTTCTGGTGCAGTACTGCCTTCTCCCCGCCCGGTCGTGGTCTTCGACGGCGACTGCGGAATCTGCACCAAGCTGGCCGGCGTCATCACCCGCTACCTCCGGCCGCCGGCCGCGGTCGAGCCCTGGCAGCGCCTCGACCTGGCTGCCTACGGCCTGACCGTCGAGGCCTGCACCGAGGCGCTGCAGTACGTGGATGCGGACGGCACGGTCTATGCCGCCGAGCTTGCGGTCGCCCGGCTGCTGCGGGCTTCCCGGTGGTGGGCCCGCCCGGCGGGCCGGGTGATCGAGCTGCCCGGCGTGCGTCAGCTGGCCGGCGTGATCTACCGCTGGGTGGCGCGGAATCGTCAGCGGCTGCCCGGGGGCACTCCGGCGTGCGCCATGCCGCCCGCCGGGCAGTCGAAGTCGTCCTAGATCGTGTACGTGTACTAGGGACTGCTTCACGTTTCAGACGTGCCTGCGGACCACTGCGTCCTGGTTCGGTTTCGGTGAAATTTTCGCCTGACCCGGTGTGGTGCTGCCCGGTGCCACGCCCTGTTCTGCGGCCAAGTAGGTGACGGTTACCGCCGTTGGGCGCCGGGACAGTTCATCAGCGGTCATTCGTCTAAGCAAGAGAATGCCTAAAACGGACTAAGTGCACTAAATCACCTAGGCGCTGTGTTCGGAAGGTGGTAGCCGATGGCCGGTCCGTTCGGTGGGTTAGGCGACCCTGACCCCGTATGGCAGTGACGCTGCATCAGCCTTGACCACTCCCTGCCCGTGACCGCCTCATGGTGATCGATAGGTCACCGGCGGTCAGGAGGGCACCGTGCTCGGGATGGACGCAGTGGTCGGGGTCGGCGAGGTAGCAGTTCCCGGGATCGAGGTGCGCGGGAGTTTCGAGGTCGAGATCGACGGCTTCACCTTCCGGCGCAGCGATTTCACGTTTTCGACGGAGGCCCGGGTCGACCTGGAGGCAGTGGCCACCGGGGCTCCGGCCCGCTGGGCGGTGAGTGCGCTGGCCCAGGCCCCCGGCGACCGGCGTCGGCAGGAGCGGGCGGCCGCGGCCGTGCGCGCGGCCGGCGTGGTGATCCCCGAGGAGAGCGCCGGTCACTTCGACCTGACCGCCGTGCGGATCAGCGGCGGGCGCATGCTGGGCGCCCTGCTGGTCCTGATCGGGCCCGAGGCTTCGGGGGCGGATCGCTTTGCGTACCTGCTCACTCCGGACCTGGCCCTGGCCGACGAGTTCGCGGGGCGCCGAGGTCGGCTGGCTGGCGCTTTCGTCGATGTGCTCTGCCCGTTGGATGAGGATCCTGATGTGGAAGGCATTTTCGACTACCGCGCCCGGATCGCTTCCGAGCAGTTCCTGAGCCGCCTGCCCATGTCCGGCCCGTTGGCCGAGGGAGAGCCGGAGCCCGGTCCCTCCATCGTCCGGGCCGTCCGGGGTTCTGCCCCCGTGGAGGGCCCACGCGTCCGCCAGCGCCACCGGGCTCCCGCGGCCGCGGGTTCGTCCCGGGGTCAGGCGCCGGGCGCGCTGCAGGGCGTCTATCGGCGCTTGGTGCACGGCGAGCCCTTTGCTCGGCGACTGCTCCGCGAAGAAAACGCGGCTCATCCACACTGAGACCCGTATTGCTCCGTACCGCTCCGTAGTCGTCCGTTCTGACCGTTCGGCGCAGAAAGCGCGTGGCTGGCTTGTGCCCGAGGTCACTCCCCACCTGAATAAGGGGATTCGAACGGCGGAACTGGAGGCCCAATGATGGGTGCTGATGTTGTCGTCGCCAGGCTTCGCACCTGGGGACCCGGAATCGATCGGCAGCTCGACGAGCTGCACGACCTGGTGGCCGGGAAACTTGCGGGTTCGCAGTACATGGCCGACTTCGATGCCGAGTGCGGTACGCCGCGAGGGCCGTCGGGCTGGACCCGGGACCGGGTGCAGCACCTGGTGGCCACCGCCATCGCCCGGGACGAGGTCTTCGCCGAGAAGGTCCGGCACCTGCTCGCGCCCCACCCCTCGTTCGGCTGAACCTGACGTCCGTCCCCTTGACCAACGGTGCCTTTCGGCCGCTGGATAAGGGGACAACGTTTTTCTGGCCTTAATGGGGAGGCAGCACGTGCTCGGTGCGGATGTGGTCGTCGGAGTTCTCGGGTCCCGCGAGGGGAAGCCGCAGGACGGCGCCTACGAAAAGTTGCATGACCTGGTGGCGGGCAAGTTGGCCGGGACCGCTTACATGGCGCCGTTCGACGCCGAGGCCCGGACCCCGCGGGGTGCCACCGGCTGGACCCGGGACCGGGTGCAGCACGCGGTGGCCAGCGCGATCGCCCATGACCCGGACTTCGCTGCGCAGGTGCGCTCGTTGCTCGGCGCGATGGTCCCGGAGCCCCGCCGCTCCTAGTCCAACCCTTCGTGATCATGGTCCCGGAGCCCTGTCGCTCCTAGCCCCAACCCTTCGTGATCATGCAGTTTCGCCCCCGTGATCATGCACGTCCGCCGGATGTGCATGATCACGGGGGCGCTTTTGCATGATCACGGGGGCGTTTGTGCATGATCACGGGGAGGAAATGGGGGCACCTCCCGGCGCCCTGGGGCTGGGGGACCATGATCACGGGGGAAGAAGTCCATGATCACGGGGGAAGAAGTCCATGATCACGGGAGGGTGGAGGGGGTGCCGGCGGAGGCTGGGTCGGCGGGCGTCAGCAGTTCTGGGTCTGATGACCGGCCGCGCCAGGCTTGCCAGCGCTGGACCGCGCGGTCGCGGTACTCCTCGAGCGGGAGGAAGGCCAGCAGCATGATCAGGTGCGGCCAGAACGCGATGGTGATCACCGCGTAGGTGGCCGCGTGGAACAGGTACCAGCCGGCGATCAGCTTGCGGCGCCAGTACTCGCCGACGAAGAAGATGATCGGCGAGGTGAGCTCCAGGGTGAACAGCACCCACTGGAACGCGTGCAGGCTCCACGGGATGTGCAGCAGCCAGTCGCCCAGGAAGGTGCCGCGGCGGATCACCGCGCGCACGATCGTCGCCGAGTTCACCCAGTCCCAGCCGCCGAAGCGGACCTTCGCCCAGGCGGACAGGAAGTAGGTGGCGATGCAGGCCAGCTGGATCGCCCGGAAGGCGAAGCCGGCGGCCTCGCTGCGCCGCCGGTCGGTGGTCGAGGCCAGCCCGATCAGGGGCAGCACGATCAGCGCGACCACGAAGTCGCCGCGGTCGTGGTCGACCTTGCCGTAGGCGAAGGCCACGTACTGGTACCAGATCCAGCCGGCCGCGACCAGCGCCCCGGTGAGCCGGGGGAGCCGCCCGGTGAGGGCGATCAGCGAGGCCACGACGGTGCCCCACTTCAGCAGTTCGACCTGCGGCACGCTGCCGGCCGGGAGGTGCAGCCACTCGCCCATGATCAGCGGCTGGTACCAGGCCGGGTCGGCCCAGCCGTGGCGGAAGCCGGAGGTGTGGAAGTAGAGCACGTCGGCGATGACGAAGAGGTAGACGCAGCGCCGCAAGAGGGCCACGCGGGCCAGCGGGACGGGGGTGAAGAGCCAGCTCAAGGGGTTCACTTGGCACCGTCCGCGGGAGTGGGGATGCGCGGTGCGTTGTCTTCCGCGGTACGGGCCGAGTCCGGCCAGACCGCCAGCGTCGTGTCCTTGGTCTCGCCGGTGGGGGAGCCGTTCCTCAGCAGTACGTCGCTGCGCACCACCCGGACCGCCGTCCAGGCCGGGTCGTGCGGCCGCAGGCGGGCGTGGCTGCTGATCAGGGTGCCGAGGATGGCCGGGTCGGACTGGATCTTCGGCATCCGGCCCTCGATCTCGGCCCGGTTCAGGCCGACCGTGTCCGGCACCAGGGGAGCCGGCTGCCAGCCCTCGGTCCCGGCCTCGAGCACCTCGATCTTGGTCGAGCCGACCGGGCCGGAGGGAGCGGTGGAGGTGGCGTACATCCGCCAGGGGCCGAACGGCCACCAGGCGTCCGTGCCGAGGAACGTGCCGCCCAGGAACAGCGCGGTGACCACCAGCAGCGAGGTCACCAGCAGGCCCTTGGCGGGGCGGCCGAGCCGGAGGACGGCCGGTGCCGGCGCGGCCGTCTCGGTGCCGGTCTCTGGGGGGAGGGTCGTTCGGGGGCCGTTCACCTGGCCAGCGTAGCCACGCTGTGCGCAGCTGTGAGCCGGGTTCCGTCCGGCGGCCTGACCAGCCGCTGTCCTAGACTCACGCGGGTGACAGATGGGTACGAGTCCTCGGACGCGCTGATCGGTGAGCCGGACGGTTTCGAGCGGCTGTGGACGCCGCACCGCATGGTCTACATCAGCGGTGAGGAGAAGCCGAAGACCTCGGCGCCGGGTGACGACTGCCCGTTCGACCGGGCGCCCCGGCTGCCCGACGAGGAGAGCCTGATCGTGGCCCGGGGCGAGCACACCTTCGTCGTGCTCAACCTGTTCCCGTACAACCCCGGCCACGTCCTGGTCTGCCCGTACCGGCACGTCGCCGACTACACCGACCTGACCGCGGAGGAGACCGTCGAGGTCGCCACGATGACCCAGCGGGCGATGACGGTGATCCGCGCGGTCTCCGCCCCGCACGGGTTCAACCTCGGTCTGAACCAGGGCGCGGTGGCCGGGGCCGGGATCGCCGCGCACCTGCACCAGCACGTGGTGCCGCGCTGGGGTGGGGACGCGAACTTCCTGCCGGTGGTGGCCCGCACCAAGGCGCTGCCCGAGCTGCTGGCCGACACCCGGAAGAAGCTGGCCGACGCCTGGGACGCCGCGTAACCGTTACTTCCTGGTGGGCCGGGGCACTCCCCGGCGTCGGTAGAGTGCTCCCACCATGTTCAACCGATTCACGAAGGCCTTCTTCACCCGCGTCTTCTCCCCGATCGCCCGACTGTTGCTGAGCTGGGGCGTCAGCCCCGATGTGGTGACCCTCGTCGGCACCGTCGGCGTCTGCGCGGGTGCCCTGATCTTTTTCCCCCAGGGCGAGCTGTTCTGGGGCGTGATGGTGATCACCGCCTTCGTCTTCTCCGACATCATCGACGGCACGATGGCCCGGATGTCCGGCCGGTCGTCGGTCTGGGGTGCCTACCTCGACTCCACCCTCGACCGGTTCGCCGACGGCGCGATCTTCGCCGGCCTGGTGCTCTACTACGCCGGCCACGAGGGCGACGACCAGCTGATGGCCTCCCTGGCCCTGGCCGTCCTGGTGCTCGGCTACCTGGTCTCCTACTCCCGGGCCCGGGCCGAGGGGCTGGGGATGCAGGCCAACGTGGGCGTCGCCGAGCGCTCCGAGCGGCTGGTGTTCACCCTGATCGCCACCGGTTTCGTCGGCATCGGGGTGACCCACTACCTGCTGATGGCGGTGCTGGCGATCCTGGCCGTGCTCAGCGTGGTGACCATCTTCCAGCGGATCCTGATGGTCCGGCGCCAGGCCCTGGCGCGCGAGGCCGCCGGCCAGGGTCTGATCTGAGGGGCGGTCCCCGGCGTGCCGGAGAACCTGCGTGACCGCTTCATCACCAACGTCTACCTGCTCGCCTGGCGCGGGGTAAGGCGGCTGCCCGAACGCGTGGCCTACGCGCTGTTCACCGTCGCCGCCGACTACGTATGGTGGCGCAATGGCACCGGCGTGCAACGCCTTCAGGCCAATCTGGCCCGGGCCGTTCCGTCAGCGGGCCCCGAGGAACTGCGCCGGCTCTCCCGTCGGGGCATGCGCTCCTACCTGCGCTACTGGTGCGACGCGTTCCTGTTGCCCGGCTGGGACGGCGAACGGCTGGCCCGCACCACCCGGGTGGACGACCCGGAGCGGCTCCAGCGGATCTTCGGCCAGGAGCGCGGGGTCGTGGCGGCGCTGTCCCACCAGGGCAACTGGGACCAGGCCGGGGCGTGGGCCGGGGTGCACCTGGCCAAGGTCACCACGGTCGCCGAGCGCCTCAAACCCGAGGCGGTCTACCAGGAGTTCCTGAACTACCGGCGCAGCATCGGCATCGAGATCTACCCGCTCGGCGAGACCGGGCTGCTCGGGAAGCTGATCCGGCAGGTGCGGGCCGGGGCCTTCGTGCCGCTGCTGGCCGACCGGGACCTCAGCGGCAACGGGGTGCCGGTGACGTTCCTCGGCGAGGCCTCCCGGATGGCGCCCGGCCCGGCCGCGATCGCGCTGGCCGCCCAGGCCCCGCTGATGCCGGTGAACACCTACTACGAGCGGCTTCCGGGCGGCGGGTACGGCCTGGTGCTGCAGATCCACGAGCCGGTTCCGGTGCCCGCGACCGGCAGCAACGCCGAGAAGATCGCGGCCATGACGCAGAGCTGCGCGGACGCGTTGTCCGAAGGACTGCGGCAGCATCCGGAGGACTGGCACATGCTGCAGGTCGTCTTCACCGCCGACCTGGATCCGGCCCGGGTCCCCTCGTGATGAGCCCCGCGGTCCGGCCGCTGCGGATCGGCATGGTCTCGCCGTACTCCTTCCACGTACCCGGCGGCGTGCAGTTCCACATCCGCGACCTCGCCGAACACCTGCTCGGGATGGGCCACCACGTCAGCGTGCTCGCCCCCTCGGACGAGGACACCGAACTCCCGCCGTACATGGTCTCGGCCGGCCGCGCGATGCCGCTGCCGTACAACGGGTCGGTCGCCCGGATCAGCTTCGGCCCGCTCGCCTCCTCCCGGGTCAAACGCTGGCTGGCCGAGGGCGACTTCGACGTGCTGCACGTGCACGAGCCGTCCAGCCCTTCGCTGTCGATGCTCGCGATGTGGGCCGCCACCGGCCCGATCGTCGCCACCTTCCACACCTCGAACCCCCGCTCGCGGGCCATGCTGGCTGCTTACCCGCTGCTGAGGCCGGGTTTCGAGAAGCTCTCGGCGCGGATCGCGGTCTCCGAGGACGCCCGTCGCACGGTCGTCGACCACCTCGGCGGGGACGCGGTGGTGATCCCCAACGGGGTGTTCGTCGACCGCTTCGCCGCGGCGTTGCCGCGACCCGAGTGGGAGGGGACTGACCAGCGTCCTACATTGGCATTTTTAGGACGCTTGGACGAACCCCGTAAGGGTCTGCAAGTGCTCACGGCGGCCTTGTCCGAGATCTTGCGCTCTTACCCCGGAGCACGGTTGCTCGTGTTGGGCCGGGGAGATGCGGCCGAGGCGCTGGAAGTCGTGGCCGACGATCGGGCCGCGTGTTCGGCGATCGAGTTGCTCGGGGCTTTGGAGGACGACGCCAAGGCTTCGCTGCTGCGCTCGGTGGACGCGTACGTCGGCCCGCACACCGGCGGTGAGAGCTTCGGCATTGTGCTGGTCGAGGCGATGAGCGCGGGTGCTCCGGTGATCGCCAGTGATCTGGGCGCCTTCCGCCGGGTTCTGGAGGACGGCGAACTGGGTCTGTTGGTGCGGACCGGTGACGCGGCGGAGCTGGCTTCGGGGATCGTTTCGCTTTTGGACGATCGCACCGAGGCTCGCGCGCGGGCGGACCGGGCGTCGGTTGCCGTCCGCCGGTACGACTGGTCCCGGGTGGCGGCGCAGATCCTGGATGTCTACGACACGGTGACGATCGGGGCGGACCGAGTGGGTGAGGACCCGCGGCTGGGTCTGTTCGCCCGCTGGCGCCCCAGGGTGGGTTGATGGAGGACGCGCTCGGCTGGCTCGACGGGGGGTGGGGAGTTGCCCTGCTCTGCGTCCTCGTGCTTCTCGCGGTCGGCTGGTATCTCTCCTATTTGGCGGCCCGTCTGGACCGTTTGCACCACCGGGTAGAGACGTCCCGGGCCGCGTTGGAAACCCGGCTGGCTCGGCGGGCGGCGGTTGCGCTGGAGGTGAGTCGTTCGCTAGGTACGCCTTCGGGTGAACCCTTGCGACTGGCCGCTACTCGGATGGTTCGGGCACCCGACGCGCCGGTTTCCGAGGCGGGGGAGAACCTGCTGGCCCGGGCGTTGCATCAGGCTTTCGACGACAAGGACCGGGTGCGCAAGCTGCGGGCCGATCCGGCCACCGGTGAACTGCTCGACGAGCTGGTGCTGGCGGGGGAGCGGGTGCAGCTGGCCCGGCGGTTCCACAACGACGCGGTCTCGCACGCCCAGCGGATGCGCCGCAAACGGGTGGTGCGCTGGGCCCGGCTGGCCGGTACCGCGGCGATGCCGCAGATGGTGGAGCTGGACGACTCCTTACCACCGGCCCTGAGCTGATCCCGGTCGCCGGGCGCCGGTGGCCGATCCAATGGGCAGGCCAGTGCGGTGCGATTGGCCCGCGAGACCGGGGTGGCCACGGCCTAGCATGACCGCTGGTCTCGTCCGCTCCTGCCGCCGTCGTGTGAGGTTTCCTGTGTCTGACAGCCCTGCTCCTTCCGTCTCCGCCGCGGTCACCGGTACCGGCCTGGTGAAGCGGGGGATGGCCGAGATGCTCAAGGGCGGGGTGATCATGGACGTGGTCACCCCCGACCAGGCGCGGATCGCCGAGGACGCCGGGGCGGTGGCGGTGATGGCGCTGGAGCGGGTGCCCGCCGACATCCGGGCCCAGGGCGGCGTGGTCCGGATGAGCGACCCGGACATGATCGACGGGATCCAGGCCGCGGTCTCCATCCCGGTGATGGCCAAGGCCCGGATCGGGCACTTCGTCGAGGCCCAGGTGCTGCAGTCGCTCGGGGTCGACTACATCGACGAGTCCGAGGTGCTGACCCCGGCCGACTACGCCCACCACATCGACAAGTGGAAGTTCACGGTGCCGTTCGTCTGCGGCGCCACCAACCTGGGCGAGGCGTTGCGCCGGATCTCCGAGGGCGCGGCGATGATCCGTTCCAAGGGTGAGGCCGGCACCGGGGACGTCTCCAACGCCACCACCCACATGCGCACGATCGGCGCTGAGCTGCGCCGGCTCACGAGCCTGAGCGAGGACGAGCTGTACGTGGCGGCGAAGGAGCTGCAGGCGCCGCTGGAGCTGGTCCGGGAGATCGCGAAGACCGGGAAGCTGCCGGTGGTGCTGTTCACCGCCGGCGGTATCGCCACCCCGTCCGACGCGGCGATGATGATGCAGCTCGGGGCGGACGGGGTGTTCGTCGGCTCCGGCATCTTCAAGTCCGGCAACCCCGTCGCCCGGGCCGAGGCGATCGTCAAGGCCACCACCTTCCACGACGACCCGGACGTGATCGCCAAGGTCTCCCGCGGGCTCGGCGAGGCGATGGTCGGGATCACCGTGGACGCGATCCCGCAGCCGCACCGGCTCGCCGAGCGCGGCTGGTGAGCACCCCGGTCGTCGGGGTCCTGGCGCTGCAGGGGGATTTCCGCGAGCACCTGGCCGCGCTTGCTTCGGTGGGTGCCCAGGTGCGGGCGGTGCGCCGGCCCTCGGAGCTCGAGGGCCTGTCCGGAATCGTCATCCCGGGCGGTGAGTCGACCACGATCGACAAGCTGACCCGGATTTTCGAGCTGCGGGAGCCGTTGCTGGCCCTGCTGCGCGCGGGCCTGCCCGCCTACGGCTCGTGCGCCGGGATGATCATGCTGGCCGACCGGGTCGTCGACACCGCGCCCGGCCAGCAGACGCTCGGCGGGCTGGACATCACCGTCCGACGCAACGCGTTCGGCCGGCAGGTGGACTCGTTCGAGGCCGACCTGGACTTCACCGGGGTCGAGGGTGGGCCGGTGCACGCCGTCTTCATCCGGGCGCCCTGGGTCGAGAAGGTTGGGGCCGGGGTAGCGGTTCTGGCGCGGGTCTCTTCCGACGGTCAGCCCGCGGTCGCCGTCCGTCAGGGAAACCTGCTGGCCACCTCGTTCCACCCGGAGATCACCGGTGACCTCCGCGTCCATCGGTTGTTCGCCGCAATGGTCACCGACCACGCCGAGAAGACCCAGGCCAACCGCTGACGTCCATTGCTCCTGGTGGCCCCGAGTGTCGCCGGGAGGTCACCCTTCCGGCGATTCGGCGGTGATTCGGCGGGGATAGGGAACAGAGGACGCCCGGTCCTGGTTGGTTAGCCTGGGTAACGAACCGTCTTACCTGCGCTGATCCGGCCGAACGAGAGCTCCCATGCCCGACCTGAGTCCCCGCCGCCGCTACCTGGTGCTGGCGATCTGCTGCATGAGCCTACTGATCGTCGGCCTCGAGACCACGGTGCTGAACGTCGCCCTGCCCTCCCTCCAGGACGACCTCGGCTCCTCGGTCTCCGGCCTGCAGTGGGCGCTCGACGCCTACACCCTGGTGCTGGCCAGCCTGCTGATGCTGTCCGGCTCGACCGGCGACCGGCTCGGCCGGCGCCGCACCTTCCAGACCGGCCTGGTGATCTTCGTGATCGCCTCCGGGCTCTGCAGCATCGCCCCGGACCTGGGCTGGCTGATCGCCTTCCGGGCACTGCAGGGGGTGGGCGGCTCGATGCTCAACCCGGTCGCCCTCTCGATCGTCACCAACGTGTTCACCGAGCGGCAGGAGCGGGCCCGGGCGATCGGCGTCTGGGGGGCGGTGGTCGGGGTGAGCATCGCCCTCGGCCCGATCCTCGGCGGTTTCCTGGTCGACACCGTGGGCTGGCGCTGGATCTTCATCATCAACATCCCGATCGGCCTGCTGGCGATCGTCCTGACCGCACTGTTCGTGCCCGAGTCCCGGGCCGCCCGGGCCCGGCGGGTCGACCCGGCCGGTCAGCTGCTGGTGATCCTGACCCTGGCCACCCTGATCTACTCGATCATCGAGGTGCCGCACCTGGGCTGGAGCTCGCCGCTGGTGATCGGCCTGCTGGTGGTCTCCGCGCTCTCGGCCCTCACCCTGGTCCGGTACGAACGGCGGCGGGTCGAGCCGCTGCTGGACGTGCGGTTCTTCCGGAGCGCGACCTTCTCCGGCGCCACCCTGATCGCGGTCTGCGCCTTCGCCGCGTTCGCCGGCTTCCTCTTCGTCAACACCCTCTACCTGCAGCACGACCTGGGGCTGTCCCCGCTCCGGGCCGGGGTGTACCTGCTGCCGATGGCAGTCGTGGTGATGCTGCTGTCGCCGGTCTCGGGACGGATGGTCGGCCAGTACGGCACCCGGCCCTCGCTGATCATCGGGGGCCTGGGAATGTTCCTGGGCACGGTGACGCTTTCCCTCGTGGATCCCGGGCGGCCGGTGGCCCTGCTCTTCGTGGCCTACACCGTGTTCGGGATCGGGTTCGGCATGATCAACGCGCCGATCACCAACACCGCGGTCTCCGGGATGCCGCCGTCGCAGGCCGGACTGGCCGCGGCGGTCACCTCGACCAGCCGGCAGACCGGCACGACCGTGGGGATCGCGGTGGTCGGATCGGTGTACACCGCCCGGCTCGGGGGCGGCTCGCACCTTCTCCAGGCCGCCCATGCGGGCTGGTGGGTGGTGGCCGGGTGTGCGTTCCTGGCCCTGGTTTTCGGCATCGCGTCCTCCGGGCCCTGGGCCCGGGCCAGCGCCGAACGCGCGGCCCGGTCGCTGGCGGCCCCGGGCTCCGGTCCGGCCGACGTGAGCCCGGCGGTGCGCCAGGGCAGTCCTGCTCATGGGTAGGATTGCTGGCTGAGCTTTGGTTTCTGATTGATTTGCGTAACGGGAGGCGACCCGATGTCCGGCCATTCCAAGTGGGCCACCACCAAGCACAAGAAGGCCGTGGTCGATGCCAAGCGCGGCAAGATGTTCGCCAAGCTGATCAAGAACATCGAGGTCGCGGCCCGCACCGGTGGCGGTGACCCGGGCGGCAACCCGACCTTGTACGACGCCATCCAGAAGGCGAAGAAGTCGTCGGTGCCGAACCACAACATCGACAACGCGGTCAAGCGCGGGTCCGGTGCCGAGGGCGGCGGGGCCGACTACCAGACGATCATGTACGAGGGGTACGGCCCGAACGGCGTCGCCCTGCTGATCGAGTGCCTGTCGGACAACCGCAACCGGGCCGCGATGGAGGTCCGCACCGCGATGAGCCGGAACAACGGCGCGATGGCCGACCCGGGCAGCGTGGCGTACCTGTTCAACCGCAAGGGCGTCGTGATCGTGCCGAAGACCGACGCGCTGGGTGAGGACGACGTGCTCGGCGCGGTCCTCGAGGCCGGCGCCGAGGAGGTCAACGACCAGGGCGAGATCTTCGAGGTGCTGAGCGAGGCCACCGACCTGGTCGCCGTGCGCACCGCCCTGCAGGACGCGTCGATCGACTACGACTCGGCCGAGGCCCAGTTCGTGCCGACGATGAACGTCCCCCTCGACGAGGAGGGCGCGCGCAAGGTGTTCAAGCTGATCGACGCGCTGGAGGACTGCGACGACGTGCAGAACGTCTACGCCAACTTCGACGTGCCGGACGACGTGATGGCGCTCGTCGACGCCGAGTGATGTTTTTCTCGTGCTTCTCCTGAACCAGGCCGGGTGTCGCCCCGGCCTGGTTCCGTTTTGGCTGTGATGGTGGCTTCATGCGTGTTCTCGGCGTCGACCCCGGTCTGACCCGCTGCGGTCTGGGCGTGGTCGACGGCCTGCCCGGTCGCCGGGCCCGGATGGTCGCGGTGGACGTCATCCGCACCCCCGCCGACCACTCCCTGGGGGCCCGGCTGCTGGGGATCAGCGACGCCGTCGAGGGCTGGCTGGATCAGGTCCGCCCGGACGTGGTGGCGGTCGAGCGGGTGTTCGCGCAGAACAACGTGTCCACGGTGATGGGCACCGCCCAGGCCGCGGGGATCACCGTGCTGGCCGCGGCGCGGCGCGACATCCCGGTGGTGATGCACACGCCGTCGGAGGTGAAGGCGGCCGTGACCGGATCCGGCCGGGCCGACAAGGCGCAGGTCACGGCCATGGTGCAGCGGATCCTGCAGCTCGCCGAGGCGCCGCGCCCGGCCGATGCGGCGGACGCGCTGGCGCTGGCCATCTGCCACCTGTGGCGGGACGGGACGGCGGCGGTGCTGCCGGCCGGGAAGGCCGGGGGAGGGGCGACCCGGGCGCAGCAGGCCTGGGTGGCGGCGATCGAGGCCTCGAAGAAGAGCAGCCGGGCGCGGTGAGCCGGGTTCCGGGGCGCGCCGGGGCGGGTGGCTTGTCGGGTTCTGTCGGTGGGTCCGGCTAGATTTCCTCCTCGTACAGATGTTCGGAGTTTGAGGAGTCGCGGTGATCGCGTCGTTGCGTGGGCGGGTGGCGGCCGTCCGGCTGGACTCGGTGGTGGTCGAGGTCGGCGGGGTCGGGCTGATGGTCCAGGCCACCCCGGGCACCCTGGCCGAGCTGCGGTCCGGGCAGGAGGCCGAGCTGGCCACCAGCATGGTGGTGCGGGAGGACTCGCTGACCCTGTTCGGCTTCGCCAACGCCGATGAGCGGGACGTCTTCGAGATCGTCCAGACCGTCTCCGGCATCGGGCCCCGGCTCGCGCTGGCCATGCTCGCCGTGCACACGCCGGAGGGGCTGCGGCTGGCCGTCGCCCAGCAGGATCTGACCGCTCTGATGAAGGTGCCGGGCATCGGCCGTAAGGGCGCCCAGCGGATCGTGCTGGAGCTGACCGATCGGCTGGGGGCGCCCAGCGGGGGCTCGGCAGTGGTGGCCGACGCTGCGAAACCGGTTGCTGCGGGCGGCTGGCGGGACCAGGTGCTGGACGCGCTGACCGGGCTGGGCTGGCCGGCGAAGGCGGCGTCGGACGCGGTGGACAAGGTGGTCGGCACGCCGGGCTCGGCGGTGTCGCTGGACGAGAACGGCGCCCCGCCGGACATGGCTCAGGTGCTGCGGGCGGCGTTGCGTCAGCTCGGGCGTACGGGGTGAGTGGTTTGAGGACGATGGTGGTGGGCTTCGTGGGTCCTGGTCCGGTGCGGAGGGCTCATGAGTGACGACCCGCGGTCGATGGCCGATGAGTCGCTGCAGTTGCTGGCCGCGGAGGCCAGTGCCGACGAACAGGTCATCGACGGTGCTCTACGTCCGCAGCTGCTGGCCGATTTCGTCGGTCAGCAGGTGGTGCGCGAGCAGCTCAGCCTGGTGCTCGACGCGGCCAAGGCGCGCGGCACGGCGCCCGACCACATCCTGCTGTCCGGCCCGCCCGGACTGGGCAAGACCACGCTGGCGATGATCGTCGCCCATGAGCTGAACGCGCCGCTGCGGGTCACCAGCGGGCCGGCCATCCAGCACGCGGGCGATCTCGCGGCGGTGCTGTCCTCGCTGGCCGAGGGCGAGGTGCTGTTCCTCGACGAGATCCACCGGATGGCCCGCCCGGCCGAGGAGATGCTCTACGTCGCGATGGAGGACTTCCGGGTCGACGTGGTCGTCGGCAAAGGCCCCGGGGCCACCGCCATCCCGCTCGACCTGCCGCCGTTCACCCTGGTCGGCGCCACCACCCGGGCGGGCATGCTGCCCGGGCCGTTGCGCGACCGGTTCGGCTTCACCGGGCACCTCGACTTCTACGCCCCGGCCGAGCTGGAGCGGGTGCTGCGACGGTCGGCCGAGCTGCTCAGCCTGGAACTCACGGCCGAGGCGGCGGCAGAAATCGCCGGACGGTCGCGAGGCACCCCGCGGATCTCCAACCGGCTGCTGCGCCGGGTCCGCGACTGGGCCCAGGTGCGCGGCAGCGGGGTTCTGGACCTGGCCGCCGCGCGGGCCGCCCTCGAGGTCTACGCCGTGGACGAACGCGGTCTCGACCGGCTCGACCGGTCGGTGCTCGAGGCGCTCTGCCGGCGGTTCGGTGGGGGTCCGGTCGGGCTGTCCACCCTGGCCGTGGCGGTGGGCGAGGAGCCGGAGACGGTGGAGACCGTTTCCGAGCCGTTCCTGGTGCGGGAAGGCCTGCTTGGGCGCACTCCGCGGGGGCGCATCGCCACCCCCGCGACCTGGGAGCACCTGGGTCTGACGGCCCCGGCCGGATTCGTCTGGACCGGCGCCGGGGCGGGCGGGAGCACACTGACCAGTCGCTCCGGCATGGTGCAGGACCCGCTGCCCGATCCGGACACCTGACCGGTCCGGGTCGAGGGGAACTCCGGACGCACCGTTCGTCGTTCGTCCTGGCGTTCCTGGCCGTCCCACCCGGGGAGAACGTCCCTGGTCGCGGGTCGGGTGAACGGAGCACCCAGTCCGTTGTGGGAGCATGCGTGCTCACGAGCGGCCCCAGGTCGGGCATGATGGTCGGTTGGTGCCACGGGCAGCCAGGACGCCGTCAGGACCGGTTCACTGCCGTCTTGGGCGGTCCTGGCCACGGAAGGCTCTGGACATCGGCGGACACGAGGTTGGGACGATGAGGACAGCTTCTCTGACGGAGTGGGGGACGAAGTGGGACTGATCATCCTGGCGGTTCCCCTGCTCCTGCTCTGGTTCATGGTGAGCCGCGGTCGTAAGCAGCAGCGTCAGCTCGCCGCCACCCAGGACGCGCTGGTGGCCGGCACCCGGGTGATGACCTCCTCCGGCCTGTTCGCCGAGGTCGTCGCGGTGGAGGACGACGCGGTGGTGCTGGAGATCGCGCCCGGCGTCCACACCCGGTGGAACAAGCGGGCGATCGGTCAGGTGCTGCCCGCGACCGAGGACACGGACTCCGCCGAGGCTGTTTCCGTTGAGGACACCGGCCCGATCGACCCGGCCGGTGTGAACCCGGTAGGCGTGAACCCGGTGGGCGCCGACCGGCCCAAGAGCACCGAAGACGTCCGTTCCGAGGCCGGTTACGCCGCGCTCCCGGAGCCCGGCGTCACCGAAGGCAGCACCGGCACCACCGGAACCGACGGCCGCTAGCCCGGCTCACCCCGGCCCTGACTGCGACGGCGCCAGCCGTCTCGAGAACGAGAAGAGACCTTCTACCGTGGCACGATCCAGCAACGCCTCCCGACCCGGTCGGGCACTGCTGCTCCTGGTCGTCGTCCTGGCCGTGGTGTACGCCGTGATCGGCATCCGCACGGTGACGTCGGACGGTGGCTACAAGCCGAAACTGGCTCTGGACCTCGAGGGTGGCACCGAGATCATCCTCGAGCCGACCCCGCTGAACGGCGCGAAGATCACCCCGACCAGTGACCAGCTCAAAGAGGCCGTGAACGTGATCCGGCAGCGGGTCAACGGGTCCGGGGTCTCCGAGGCCGAGGTAACGACGCAGGGCGGCAAGAACATCACCGTCGACCTGCCCGGCCACCCGGACAAGGCGACGATCGCCCTGGTCGAGCAGTCGGCGCAGATGAACTTCCGCCCGGTCCTGGTGACCGAGGCGGTCGGCGCGACCAGCACCGCCACGCCGACCCCGACGGCCACCGGCAGCGCCGGGTCCACCGCCAGCCCGTCGGCCTCGGCCAGTACCAAGGCCAAGGCCTCCGAGAAGGCCACGGAGAAGAAGTCCACGGCCACCGCCACGGACGAGAACAAGCGGATCATCCCGAAGGCGCTGCGGGCCGACACCACGCCCACCACGGGGGCCACCTCGGCCCCGGCGGCGACCTCCAAGGCGGCCTCATCGGCGGCGCCCACGGCCGCGGCGACGGCCACGCCGGCCGCCACCCCGACCACCGACGCGTCGACCGGTACGGCCTCGGACCTGTCGCAGATCACCGAGAAGATCTACAACGCCTACACGGCCGAGACCTGCGCGGACCCGTCGAAGATCCAGAGCAGTTCCGCCGACCCGACCAAGCCGATGGTCACCTGTGACACCGACGGCCTGACCAAGTACATCCTCGGCCCGGTCGAGGTGCCCGGTTCGGACATCTCCGACGCCACCGCCGGCCTGCAGGCCAACAGCCAGGGTTTCTCGACCGGCGCCTGGGTGGTCAACCTCAAGTTCAACGGGGCCGGCTCGAAGAAGTTCTCCCAGGTCACCCAGCGGCTGATCCAGCTGACCGGGGCGCAGAACCAGTTCGCCATCGTGCTGGACTCGCTGGTCGTCTCGGCCCCGACCACGAACTCGGCGATCACCAACGGTGAGGCCGAGATCTCCGGCAACTTCACCCAGGCCTCGGCCCAGACGCTGGCCCAGCAGCTGAAGTTCGGCTCGCTGCCGATCTCCTTCCAGGTGCAGACCGAGGACCAGATCTCCGCCCTGCTCGGTGGGGAACAGCTGCAGCGCGGGCTGCTGGCCGGCCTGATCGGTCTGATCCTGGTCGTCTTCTACTCGTTGCTGCAGTACCGGGCCCTCGGGCTGGTCACCATCCTCAGCCTCGCGGTGGCCGGTGGCCTGACCTACGGCCTGGTCGTGCTGCTCGGTGAGACCGAGGGCTACCGGCTGAGTCTGGCCGGGGTGACCGGTCTGATCGTGGCCATCGGTATCACCGCGGACTCGTTCATCGTGTACTTCGAACGCGTTCGCGACGAGGTCCGCGAGGGCAGGCCCCTGGCCTCCGCGGTGGAGGCCGGCTGGAGCCGGGCCCAGCGCACCATCCTGGCTTCGGACGCGGTCAACTTCCTGGCCGCCGTCGTGCTCTACCTGGTCACCGTCGGCAACGTCCGGGGCTTCGCGTTCACCCTGGGCCTGACTACGCTGATCGACCTCGTGGTGGTCTTCCTGTTCACCAAGCCCGCGGTGGTGCTGCTGTCGCGGATGCACTTCTTCCGTTCCGGGCACACCTTGTCCGGATTCAGCGCCAGCCAGCTCGGCCGGCCCGCCAGTTACGCCGGCCGCGGCCGGGTCCGTCCCGCGGTCGCGACGGCCGAGGGGGCCGTGGACCGGTCCGAGGGCAGCATCGCGGCCCGGCGCGCGGCCGCGGCCCGCAAGGATCAGGGTGATCCCGGCGGCCCAGCCACCCAGGACCATGTCACCACGTCGGGCACGGGGAGGAACTCCTGATGTTCAGCTTCGCCGCCTTCGGTAACGACCTGCACTCGGGCAAGCGCTCATTCGCCTTCATCGGCCACCGCCGGGTCTGGTACCTGATCGCCGCCGCCATGGTGATCGCCTCGATCCTGGCGCTGGTGTTCATCCGGCTGAACCCGGGCATCGAGTTCAAGGGGGGAGCGCAGTTCCAGCTCTCCCACGTCGCGAACACCGACACCATCACCGGTTCCGATGCCGTGGCCTCGGTCAAGCCCGGCAGCGAGGCCCTGGTCACCAAGATCGGTGACGACGGGATCCGGGTCCAGACCGAGAAGCTGAGCGCCACCGAGTCGGACCAGATCCAGGCCGCGCTGGGCAAGGCCTACAACGTCCCGGACAAGAACATCACCTCCAGCTTCGTGGGGGCGAGCTGGGGCAGCGACGTCACCAAGAAGGCCGTCCAGGGTCTGCTGATCTTCCTGGTCCTGGTCAGCCTGGTGATCGCCGCCTACTTCCGGACCTGGAAGATGTCGGTGGCCGCGCTGGTCGCCCTGCTGCACGACCTGATCATCACGGCCGGCATCTACGCGCTGACCGGGTTCGAGGTCACCCCGGCCTCGGTGATCGGGTTCCTCACCATCCTCGGGTACTCGCTGTACGACACCGTGGTGGTGTTCGACAAGGTCCGGGAGAACACCGACCGGATCACCCTGTCCACCCGGCGCACCTTCGAGGAGTCCGCGAACCTGGCCGTCAACCAGACCCTGGTGCGCTCGATCAACACCTCGGTCGTGGCCCTCCTGCCGGTGGCCTCGATCCTGTTCATCGGGGCCTTCGTGCTCGGCGCGGGCACCCTGAAGGACATCTCGCTGGCCCTGTTCATCGGTATCGCCGCCGGTACCTACTCCTCGATCTTCATCGCCACTCCGCTGCTGGTGGACCTGCGCCGCCGGGAGCCGGAGATCGTCGCCCACACCCGCAAGCTGCTCAAGCGGCGCGCGGAGGGCAAGGCTCCTGGAGGGACGCCGGAGTTCGGCACTCCGGAAGAGGACGAGGACGACCGTGCAGCCGTTGGTGCGGGCGTGGGTTCGACCGGATCCTCGACCGGTACCGGTGCCACGGCCGTAGTGACCCCCACGACGCCCTCGCGGCGCGGTGAGGCCACCCGGCGCAGCAGTTCTGGTCAGCGGGCGCAGCCCCGGCGGGACAAGCGTCGGTGAGCACCGACAGCATCGACACCGCACTGCTGGAGCGCTTGGCGGCGGGGGTCCGGGACATCCCGGACTACCCGTCCCCGGGCATCCTGTTCAAGGACATCACCCCGCTCCTGGCCGACCCGGATCTGTTCGCCGCGTCGGTCGCCGCCCTGGCGGCCGCTCATGGGCCGGGCAGCGGCGCCGAGGTGGACCTGGTGGCCGGGATCGAGGCCCGGGGCTTCATCTTCGGCGCCGGGGTCGCCCTGGCCCTCGGGGTGGGCTTCGTGCCGATCCGGAAGAAGGGCAAGCTACCCAACGCCACGGTCTCGGCCGAGTACACGCTCGAGTACGGCACCGCGGTCATCGAAGTGCACGAAGACGCGGTGAGTCCCGGCCAGCGGGTGCTGCTGCTTGACGACGTGCTGGCGACCGGGGGCACCGCCGAGGCGGCCGCCGGTCTGCTGGAGCGGGTCGGGGCGCAGGTCGTCTCGGTGTCCTTCCTGGCCGAGCTCGGATTCCTGAACGGCCGGGAGCGGCTGGTCGGCCGCGACGTGAAATCCCTGCTGAATTTCTGATTCCGGCGCGTTGGGGCGAAACACCGATTTGCCTGACTCAGCGTGATTCCGTCAGTACGGAGCGCACGAGGCGGGTCGGAAGTCAAGATCGAAACGGACCGTTACCCGCAGAATGGGGAATGAATCGGCCTCCAGGGTCGCTCTGCTACCTGCTGGGGATGCTCAAGACAGGCTCTGAGCTTGTCGAGAGGCGAGGCACCTGGGCTTTCCGGGCCCTACACTCGTCCAGCAAGAGTCTCCGTGCGAGACGTACGACGTCGGGAGGATCGGGTGTCCGAAGAGGTCGCAGCGAGGGTTGCGCAGCAGGCGCTGCGCGATGGGCGGGAAGGTCGCCCGGCGCTGTCGGCCGTCAAGGACACCGAGACGGACGCGGAGGGCACCGGCAACGGCCCCGCTGAGCAGGCTTCTCCGCCCGGCCCCCGCCTCGCCCCCGCCTCGCCATCCGCTTCCAGTGCCTCCACCTCCGCTGCGCCGGCCCCGTCCGGCCAGTCGGACACCACCCAGGACCGGCCCCGCCCGACCACGGCCCCCCGGGCCGCCGTCGACCCGCGTCCCCGCTCGAGCGAGCCCCTGGTCTCCCCGGTCCGGGTGTTCTCCCGGATCGCCCGGCTCGGGGCGGCCTCCCGTAACCCCAGCTCCCCGCTGCTCGAACCGCTGCTGCGCAGCGTCCGCAGCGCGCACCCGAAGGCCGACGTCAGCGTCATCGAGCGGGCCTTCCAGGTGGCCGAGAAGGCGCACTCCGGGCAGAAGCGCAAGAGCGGCGACCCGTACATCACCCACCCGGTGGCGGTCGCGCAGATCCTCGCCGAGCTGGGCATGACCCCGGCCACCCTGGCCGCCGCGCTGCTGCACGACACCGTCGAGGACACGTCGTACACCCTGGACATGCTCCGGACCGACTTCGGCGACGAGATCGCCATGCTGGTCGACGGGGTGACCAAGCTCGACAAGGTCAAGTACGGCGACGCGGCCCAGGCCGAGACCGTGCGCAAGATGGTCGTCGCGATGTCGAAGGACATCCGGGTGCTGGTGATCAAGCTGGCCGACCGCCTGCACAACGCCCGCACCTGGCGCTACGTCCCGGCCCACAAGGCCGAGAAGAAGGCCCGCGAGACGCTCGAGATCTACGCGCCGCTGGCCCACCGGCTGGGCATGAACACGATCAAGTGGGAGCTGGAGGACCTGAGCTTCGCCACGCTCTGGCCCAAGGTTTTCGACGAGATCGTCCGCCTGGTGGCCGAGCGGGCCCCGGCCCGGGAGGACTACCTGGCCCAGGTCCGCGAGCAGGTCTCGGCCGACCTGCGGGCCGGCAAGATCAAGGCGGTCGTCTCCGGTCGGCCCAAGCACTACTACTCCGTTTACCAGAAGATGATCGTGCGCGGCCGCGACTTCGCCGACATCTACGACCTGGTGGGCATCCGGGTGCTGGTCGACTCGGTGCGCGACTGTTACGCCGTCCTCGGTGCGCTGCACGCGCGCTGGAACCCGGTCCCCGGCCGGTTCAAGGACTACATCGCGATGCCCAAGTTCAACATGTACCAGTCACTGCACACCACGGTGATCGGTCCCGAGGGCAAGCCGGTCGAGATCCAGATCCGCACCCACCAGATGCACCGTCGCGCCGAGTACGGCGTGGCCGCGCACTGGAAGTACAAGGACGACGCGAACGGCGCCGCCCCCACCGGCAACCCGACCGACATGACCTGGCTGCGTCAGCTGCTGGACTGGCAGCGGGAGACCGCCGACCCGGGCGAGTTCCTGGAGTCCCTGCAGTTCGAGATCCAGGCCCAAGAGGTCTACGTGTTCACGCCGAAGGGCGACGTGGTCGCGCTGCCCGCCGGCTCCACGCCGGTCGACTTCGCCTACGCGGTGCACACCGAGGTCGGCCATCGCTGCATGGGCGCGCGGGTCAACGGACGGCTGGTACCGCTGGAGAGCGCCCTCGACAACGGCGACGTGGTCGAAGTCTTCACCTCCAAGACCGATGCCGCGGGCCCGAGCCGCGACTGGCTGAACTTCGTCCACAGCCCGCGGGCCCGCAACAAGATCCGCCAGTGGTTCTCAAAGGAGCGCCGCGAGGAGGCGATCGAGTCCGGCAAGGACGCGATCACCAAGGCGATGCGCAAGCAGAACCTGCCGATGCGCCGTCTGCTCACCCACGAGTCGCTGATCGGCCTGGCCACCGAGCTGCGCTTCCAGGACGTGTCCGGCCTGTACGCGGCGGTCGGCGAGGGACAGATCTCGGCCGGCAGCGTGGTCCAGAAACTGGTCGACTCGGCCGGTGGCGAGGCAGGCACCGAAGAGGACCTGGCCGAAACGGTCACCCCGATGCGCCCGCGCCGTCCGCGGATGGGCGATCCGGGCGTGGTGGTGAAGGACGTCGAGGACGTCTGGGTGAAGCTGGCCCGCTGCTGCACCCCGGTGCCGGGCGACCCGATCATCGGCTTCGTCACCCGCGGTTCCGGAGTCTCGGTGCACCGGGAGGACTGCAACAACGTGACCGGGCTGCGCGAGGAGCCGGACCGGATCGTCCAGGTCGAGTGGGCCCCGAACCAGGCCAGCGTCTTCCTGGTGCAGATCCAGGTCGAGGCGCTGGACCGCAACCGTTTGCTCTCCGACGTGACCAGCACGCTGTCCGACGAACACGTGAACATCCTCTCGGCCAACGTCACCACCTCCCGCGAGCGCATGGCGATCTCCCGCTTCACCTTCGAGATGGCCGACCCGGCACACCTGGGCCACGTCATCGCGGCGGTGCGCCGGGTGGACGGAGTGTTCGACGCCTACCGGATCACCGGGCGTCGTACTGACGCCGACCTGGACTGAGGTCCGCTCCGTAAGCACCGCTCGCACCTACAAGGGTGATGACGGGCAGGGCCCGCCGACGACGGGTTAAGTCGGCTCGTCCTGGCTGCCGACGGTGTTCTGCGGCGGATGGACGAGGCAGTCTTGGTGGCGGGACCGCCTGCACCCTGGCCAGCAGCGGAAGCTATTGTGCTTCAGCACATCTGGCAGGGGTGAGGCCCTCCTCGGGCTCCGACTGCCGAGCTTCGATGGGTGGGCAGGTGCAGCAGGGCCCTCGAGGATGGGTAACCGGACGGCTGGGCATCGGCCCTGGGCTCCGACGCCGGCACTGGTGATGAGTACCGGCAGTCAGGGTACCCACGGGTGGGCACTGGTCAGCCGGGCTCCTACGGCAGGGGCGAGCAGTTTGTCGCATTGTCCGAGGGGTACGGGTTCCGAGTGAGTTCGACCGGCGCGGCTGGTGGTTCGCGTGAAGAGTGCGCGCGATCGCAGTGCTCGAGGTCGGGTCAGTCGTACGGCTCCCGCCCCGGTCACCGGTGAGTGCAGACTGCCCGAGCGATGTAGCAATGGACGTTCGTGAGACGGCGGGTTGGATCGCCCGGGAACCCAGGTGAGGCAGGCCCCTAGACGCGAGCCATGCTGCTGGCGACGGCCGGGCCCTGGCCCGTGGGTAACGACGGAAGGGCTCTGACGGCCGGGCGGCCGGATATTGGCGGGTGGGTAACGGTGGCTAGATCCGATAGCGCCCGACGACTGAGGTCACGCAATGGATAGGCACGGCAAGCGGCCGACGATCGGGTGGGAACGCCAAGACAGACTCCGCCCGCGCGGGCGGAAGGCATGAGCAGCGTGGTCGGCTCCGCGTCGTCCGCCCTCGTCCTGCGGCTGGGCTAGCACCATCGGGCCCAACCCCCTGCGGGGCAGCAGGGTTTACCGCAGAGGCGGCCGTCCTGGACGGCCTGCGTCCTCAGGGCAGGAACGTCCAGAGGCAGCCACGGAACACCGGGTTCAGCGCAGGCTGTCTGCCCAAGCCCGCACCACGTCACGTGCGACGGCCGCACCCCGGGCGTAAGGCATGGCAGCGAGGATCTCCAGGACCTGCGGAGGATGCACGTCGTGCAGTTCCTGCAGCGTCCGGAGCACGGAAAGGGCGTGTGCACGGGGTAAGTCACGGGCAACGTCGGCAGCGGTGCGCCCCGGGAGAGTGACCAGGAGGCCCGCGATGGGCGTCAGGTGCTCGGTGGGGAGGTCGACCTGGCGGATGCGTACCCCGTCGAGTCGGGGTGCGCGGCGGTTGCGGCCGATGACCAGGTCGATGGAGGACGCGGTGCGGGCCGGCCAGGAGCCGGTGTGGACCCAGGCCGCCGTGCCGAAGCCGATGGCCCGGCCGCGGGCCGGATCAGTCTCCCAGAGGCCGAGTTTCTCCCGCAGGGCATGGGCGCGCACGTTCGCGGTGATCGGCCGGTCGACCGCGATCAGCACGCCGGACAGCACTTCCCGGGCCAGGCCGTCGCGGATCAACCCGGCCCGCTCGTGGGCCGAACAGACCCGGAGGACCGGTGCGGCATCGTCCATACTTGTCACCCGACCACCGTGCCCGGTCGGGCCCGCCGCCCGCAGGGGGCGGATCGCATCTGTGGATGAAGACGCGATCCTGCCCGCCTGTGGACAACTGGTCAGTCGGTGAACTCGTTCATCGCCTGCAGCGCCTGGTCGAGCCAGGCGCGGCGGGAGGCGAGGGACTGCTCGAGTTCCTTGATCTTGCGGGCGTTGCCGGAGGCCTGGGCCTTGGCCAGGTCGGCCTCGGCGTCGGCGATGGTCTTCTCGAGCTGGGTGACCATGTCGTTGGCGCGGGCCCGGGCCTCGGGGTTGCTGCGCTTCCAGCGGTCCTGCTCGGCGTCGCGGACGGCCTGCTCGACCTTGCGAAGCCGGCCCTCGATGCGCTGCATGTCGTTGCGCGGGACCTTGCCGGCCTCGTCCCAGCGCACCTGGAGGTCGCGCAGGGCGGCCTTGGCGGCGTTCAGGTCGCGGACCGGAAGCAGGGCCTCGGCCTCCTCGGCCAGGCGCTCCTTGACCTCGAGGTTGCCGGCGAACTCGGCGTCCAGCGCCGAGTTGGCTTCCTGGCGGTGGCTGAAGAACGCGTCCTGCGCGGCCCGGAAGCGGGCCCAGAGGGCGTCGTCCTCCTTCTTCGCGGCCCGCCCGACGGACTTCCATCGGGTCATCAGGTCTCGGTAGGCGGCCGCCGTGGTGCCCCAGTCGGTGGAGGTGCTCAGCGCCTCGGCCTCGGTGATCAGCTGTTCCTTGGCCGCCTTGGCCTGGTGGCGCTCCTCGTCCAGCGCACCGAAGTAGTGCCGGCGCTTACGGTCGAAGGTGGTGCGGGCGTGGCTGAACCGCTTCCACAGCTCGTCCTCGGTGTGCTTGTCCAGCCGGGAGTCGCGCTGCAGCCGCCGCCACTCCTCGAACAGGTCGCGCAGCCGGTCGCCGCTGGTCTTCCAGGGGATCCGCTGCGGGTCGGCGCCGGCCAGCGCCTCGGCCTCCTCGACGATCACCGTGCGCTCGGCGATCACCGCGGCCCGGGCCTCCTGCTTGGCCTTCTGGGTCTCCTCGCGCAGCTGCTCCACGGCCGGGGCCAGGGCGTTCAGCCGGGTCAGGAGCCCGTCCAGGTCACCGACCGCGTTCGCGTCCCGGATCAGCGGTTCCAGCCGCTTGATCGTCGTCTCGGAGTCGGCGGGGGAGACCTGACCGGCCTTCACCCGCTGCTCGAGCAGGCTCACCTGAGCGGCCAGGTCCTCGTACTTGCGCACGAAATAGGCCAGGGCCTCGTCCTGGCTGACCCCGGGGTACTGGCCGACCTTGCGTTCCCCGTCGGTGGTGCGCACGTAGACGGTGCCGTCCTCGTCCGCGCGGCCCCATTCTTGTCCGGTCACGATCTCACGCCTTCTGCTTCGCCACCCATGTCGTCCCCGTCAACCCCGTAAGCCTTGCCGAGCCCGTCGGTCGTCACCCCTTCACCGAGGCGGTCCGGATCGAGACCGCCGAGTTCGGCTTCCCGTCGCCGGCGCTCCCGTTGGACCCGTCGTCGCCACCCTTGGCCACCTTCTGCACCACGTCCAGGCCACCGGCGGACATCTTGCCGATCACGCTGTACCCAGGGGTGCCCTGCCCGATCGTGGAGTCCTTGTACACCAGGAAGAACTGGCTGCCCTGGCTGTCCTCGGCGTCACCGCGGGCCATGGCCACCGTGCCGGCCGGGTACATCGCGTCGGACGGCACGTTCTCCAGCGGGCCGTACGAGTAGCCCGGGGAGCCGGTTCCGGTGCCGGTCGGGTCGCCGCACTGCAGCACGTAGATGCCCGTGGTGGTGAGCCGGTGGCAGGGCGTGCCGTCGAAGTACCCGTCCTTGGTCAGCTGGATCATCGCGGACACGGCCTGCGGCGCCTTGGCGCCGTTCAGGGTGATCGGGATGTCGCCGCACGTGGTCTTCAGCGTCCAGGTCCAGTCCTTGCCCTCGGCGAGGGTCTTGGCCGGCGCCTTGCTGTACTGCTTCGGGGTGGCCGGGGCCTTCACGTCGACGGTGGGGCAGGTCGACTTGGCGGTGCTGGTGGCGGCCGGGGAGGCAGCGGCGCTCGCGCTCGCGGACGGGGTACTGCTCGCCGTCGTGGTCGCGTCATCGTCGTCGCCGCGCTGACTGACCAGCAGGAATGCCGCCAGGATGACCAGGACGACGACGACCGAGCCGCCGCCGATCGCCAGCCGGCGCCGTAGCCTGAGTTCCTGCGCCCGCTTCTGCGCCAGCCGCGCCTGCCACTCCTCGTAACGACGCTTCTCGTACGCGCGCTCCCGATTCTTCGGGGTCACGTGCTGCCCTCCAAGCCCTTGTTGCCCCGCTGGTTCGGTGCCGGCGGGTCGCCCGCTAGGCAGTCTAGGGGGTACGAGCTGTGTGTTCACCGCAGTGAACAGCCACGACGGGCCGAGCGGTGGACGATTGCGGGCGGGGCGCGCGGAGACGGCCCGGTCAGCGGTCGGTCCGGGCCGACGACGAGCCGCGATGCCCTGTCGTAGGCTCCCGGCATGCTCCTGCTCGGGTTCCCGTCAGAGGTGTTCGGTACCAACTGTTACGTCGTCGCCCCGGCCGCGGGTGAGGAGTGCGTGATCGTCGATCCCGGCGTGAACGTCGTCGGGCAGCTCTCCGACGTGTTGGCCCAGTACCGGCTGAAGCCCGCCGCCGTACTGGTAACCCACGGCCACATCGACCACGTGTTCTCGGTGACCCCGGTCTGCGGAGCGCACGGTGTCGCCCTGACCGTGCACGAGGACGACCGTTACCGCCTGACCGATCCGGTGAGCTCACTGCCGGAGGCGTTCGGGGCGATGCTGCGCCAGCAGTTCGGCAACGTCGGCTGGAAGGAACCGGACGACATCCGGACCGTCGGCGACGGCGCGCAGCTGACGATGGCCGGGCTTGAGCTCGGCGTGGTGCACGCGCCCGGCCACACCGAGGGCTCGGTGATGTTCGCGCTCGACGGGCTGCCCGAGGGCATGACCGTCGAACCCGGGCTGACCTCGACGATCCTCAGTGGGGACGTACTCTTCGCGGGTTCGATCGGCCGGACCGACCTGGAAGGCGGCGACTCCGAGGCGATGAACCGGTCTCTGCGGGAGCGGGTTCTGCCGATGGACGACGGGACGCTGGTGCTGCCCGGTCATGGCGGCCCGACCACGATCGGCCGCGAGCGGCGGGACAACCCCTTCCTGCGCGCGGTGATGTGACGGTGGATCGCGGGACGGTGCGCTTCTGGCTGGACGAGGAGGGCTGGGGCGTCATCGACTGCCCGAAGACGCCGGACGGCTGCTGGGCTCATTGGAGCACCCTCGAGATGGACGGCTATAGGACGCTGTCGGCCGGGCAGGCGGTGGAACTCACCTGGGAGCGGGCCCGGCAGGACGGCTACGACTACCGAGCTGTGACGGCCCGCCCCATCAGACCGACTTGAGCAGATCGACTTGAGTGGACGGGCCTGAGCGGACCGGCCGGAGCACGCGGGCCCAATCCCCTCGTGATCATGCAATCCCGCCCCCGTGATCATGCAGTTCCGTCCCGGGGCGGAACTGCATGATCACGAACGATGGGGCGGGCGTGGGGTTCGGAGCGGCCTGGTCGGAGCCCAGGGTCAGATCAGCCGGAGTTGTTCCTGCTCGGGCTCCCGACCGGCGGGCAGACTGCCCGCCGGGAAGCGACTTTCGGGATCGCCCGGAATACCGGCCATTCCCGCCCCGCGGTTTCGCTCGCTGCGCCGGATGCCACCACCCGCCGAACCGGCCTCGACCGCGCCCCGCCGCTCGGGATACTCCGGATCCTGCGGCTCGAGCGCAGTCGCGTCTTCCCCGCGCTCTTCGGTCCCGCCCGGGGGAGCGATGACGCCGTGCCGCCGCAGCAACGGCTGCACCCGCGCGGCCAGCCACTTGCGGTACTCCTTGGAAGCGTAGGAACCGCTGCCGTAGAGCTCGCGGTACCGCCGCACCAGTTTCGGGTGCTCGCGTTGCAGCCATGCGAAAAACCACTCGCGGGCGCCCGGACGTAGATGCAGAGGGACGACCGTGACGCCGGTGGCGCCGGCGGCGGCCAGGCGACCGATCGCCTCGTCCAGATGCTCGTCGGAGTCGGTGAGCCAGGGGAGCACCGGGGCCAGGAAGACGCCGCAGGGCAGCCCGGCCTCGCGGGCCGCGCGGACCACCTCGAGCCGGGCCTTGGGGCTCGGGGTGCCCGGCTCCAGGCTGCGGTGCAGCGACTCGTGCCAGATCGCGATGGACATCCCCAGCCCGACCGGGACGTCGGCCGAAACCTCCTGCAGCAGCGGCAGATCGCGCCGGAGCAGGCCGCCTTTGGTGAGGATGGAGAACGGGGTGCCGGAGGCGGCCAGGGCCCGGATCACCCCGGGCATCAGCCGGTAGCGGCCCTCGGCCCGCTGGTACGGGTCGGTGTTGGTGCCCATGGCCACGTGCTCGTGGCCCCAGGAACCCCGGGCCAGCTCGCGGGTGAGCACCTCGACCAGGTTGACCTTGACCACGATCTCGCTGTCGAACCCGGCCCCGGTGTCCAGGTCGAGGTAGGAGTGCGTGCCCCGGGCGAAGCAGTAGACGCAGGCGTGACTGCAGCCCCGGTACGGATTGAGGGTCCAGCGGAACGGCATCGGCGAATCGCCCGGCACGTGGTTGAGCGCGCTGCGGGCGGCCACCTCATGAAAGGTGATGCCGGCGAACTCCGGGGTGGTCACTGTGCGCATCAGCCCCCGGATCCGCGGAGCGTCGAGGCCCGGCAGCGCCGGGGCCTCGACCACTCCTGCGGGGGCCGGTCCACCGGGAGCGTGAGGTGCCGCTGGACCGGTCCCTCCGAGCGGTCCAGCGGCGTTCTCACCTACCCGTTGCCCGTCCCATCGCATGCCTCCATCGAACACCTGTTCGAATACTGAACGCAAGTCGGTAGTCCGGCCGGGACGCAGGTGGAACGGGAGCCCGGCGTGCCGCGATTACTGGCGTGAACCTGCGCCCGGGCGTCCGTAGAATCGCCGTCGTCCACAAACTGCACCAGACCAATCTCGAGAGGCCTCACCGTGCTGCGCACCCATACGGCCGGATCCCTGCGTTCCGGCCACGTCGGCGAAACCGTCATCCTCACCGGATGGGTCGCCTCCCGCCGGGATCACGGCGGGGTGGCGTTCGTCGACCTGCGGGATGCCTCCGGCGTCGCCCAGGTGGTCGTCCGCGACGAGCAGGTGGCCCACGGCCTGCGCTCGGAGTACTGCCTGCGGGTCACCGGCGAGGTCTCGCCGCGGCCCGAGGGGAACGAGAACCCGGCCCTGGCCACCGGCGCGATCGAGGTGATCGCCAGCCAGGTCGAGGTGCTCAACGAGTCCGCCCCGCTGCCGTTCCAGCTCGACGACCACATCGACGTCGGCGAGGAGATCCGGCTCAAGTACCGCTATCTCGACCTGCGCCGCAGCGGCCCGGCCGCGGCCATCCGGCTCCGGAGCAAGGTCAACCAGGCGGCCCGCAACGTGCTGCTGGACCAGGACTTCGTCGAGATCGAGACGCCGACCCTGACCCGCTCCACCCCCGAGGGCGCCCGCGACTTCGTCGTCCCGGCCCGGCTGCGGCCCGGTTCCTGGTACGCCCTGCCGCAGAGCCCGCAGCTGTTCAAGCAGCTGCTCATGGTCGGTGGCATGGAGCGCTACTTCCAGATCGCCCGCTGCTACCGGGACGAGGACTTCCGGGCCGACCGGCAGCCCGAGTTCACCCAGCTGGACATCGAGATGTCGTTCGTCGAGCAGGACGACGTGATCGCGGTCGGCGAGCAGATCGTCAAGGCGCTCTGGAAGCTGATCGGCCACGAGATCAGCACGCCGATCCCGCGGATGACCTACGGCGACGCGATGACCCGGTACGGCAGCGACAAGCCCGACCTGCGGTTCGGCAACGAGCTCGTGGAGATGACCAAGTACTTCGCGGGCACCCCGTTCCGGGTGTTCCAGTCCGAGTACGTCGGCGCCGTGGTGATGCCCGGTGGGGCCTCGCAGCCGCGCCGGCAGCTGGACGCCTGGCAGGAGTGGGCCAAGCAGCGCGGCGCCCGCGGCCTGGCCTACGTGCTGATCGGCGAGGACGGCACGCTGTCCGGTCCGGTGGCCAAGAACATCTCCGAGGCCGAGCGGGCCGGCCTGGCCGAGGCGGTCGGCGCGAACCCGGGCGACTGCGTGTTCTTCGCTGCGGGCGTCACCTCCGAGGCCCGGGCCCTGCTCGGCGCCGCCCGGCTGGAGATCGGCAAGCGCTGCGGCCTGATCGACGAGAGCCGCTGGGAGTTCGTCTGGGTGGTCGACGCCCCGCTCTTCGAGCCGGCCTCGGCCGCGGTCGCCAGTGGTGACGTGGCGGTCGGCTCGGGCGCCTGGACGGCCGTGCACCACGCCTTCACCTCGCCCAAGCCGGAGTGGATCGACCGGTTCGAGTCCGACCCGGGCAACGCCCTGGCCTACGCCTACGACATCGTCTGCAACGGCAACGAGATCGGCGGCGGGTCGATCCGTATCCACCAGCGCAGCGTCCAGGAGCGGGTGTTCCAGCTGATGGGCCTGACCCAGGAGGACGCGCAGGAGAAGTTCGGCTTCCTGCTCGACGCCTTCAAGTTCGGTGCCCCGCCGCACGGCGGCATCGCCTTCGGCTGGGACCGGATCGTGATGCTGCTGGCCGGCGCCGAGTCGCTGCGGGAGGTCATCGCCTTCCCCAAGAGCGGCGGCGGCTTCGACCCGCTGACCTCGGCCCCCGCCCCGATCACGCCGGCCCAGCGCAAGGAGGCCGGGGTGGACTTCGTGCCGCCGAAGCCCAAACCGGCCACCGACGAGACCTGGGACGAGCAGGGTCTGGAGGGACAGCCGAAGGGCTGATCCGAGCCTTCCGGAGAACGGCCCCGGCCCGCGCACAGCGGGCTCGGGGCCGTTCCTGCGTTCGGGTGGGCCGGGATCCGAAGAAAGTCCGAACTTGTTCGTCTCGGAATGCATCTAATCGGCTGTCGAGGTAATCGATAGGGGCACACCCGCACCAAACTGCTCAGAAGGAGCCCACCATGGCCCGCACGCGCCGCGAGACCCGTTTCATCCCGCTTCTGCTGGGAGTGCTGGCCGCGACGATCAGCCTGCTGCTGGGCACCGGCCCGCTCGGCGCCGTGGCCCTGGGTCTGGTCCTGGCCACGGTCGTCTCGGCGGTGGCGTCCTCCGACCAGCCGGCCGCCGAGAGCACGGGTGAGGAGTGGTGACCCGGCTCACCGTCACGATCGGGATCGTCGTCCTGGTCGTGGTGCTGGTCCTGAACCTGCTGCTCGGCAACGGCTTCGTCCCCGGCCTGGTCATCGGCCTGGTCGCGGCCCTGTTGTCGGCCGGCGCCGAGTGGCTGCTGACCCGGCGGCGTGAGGCGCCCCCGAACGGCGGTTAACCTGGCTGGCGATGGCCGATCTGTTCTCCTCCGACACCGCGGACGCCGAGGCGTCCGCGCTGCGACACGTGCGTCCTGGCAGCCTCGGTTCCGCCGGCACCGGTGACCGGCCCCCGTTGGCCGTCCGCATGCGTCCTCAATCAATCGACGAACTGGTGGGGCAGGAACACCTGCTCGGGCCCGGTTCCCCGCTGCGCCGCCTCGCCGAGGGGGCCGACGGGCTGGCGGGACCGGCGTCCGTCATTCTCTGGGGCCCTCCCGGCGCCGGGAAGACCACCCTGGCCCATGTCGTCTCCAATACCGAGGGCCGACGTTTCGTCGAGCTCTCGGCCGTGACCGCGGGCGTGAAGGACGTGCGTCAGGTCATGCAGGAGGCGCGTGAGCTGCGCGACCGCCACGAGATGCGCACGGTGCTCTTCCTCGACGAGATCCACCGGTTCACCAAGTCCCAGCAGGACGGCCTGCTTCCGGGGGTGGAGAACCGCTGGGTCATCCTGATCGCCGCGACCACCGAGAACCCGTCGTTCAGCGTCATCTCGCCGTTGCTGTCCCGCTCGCTGCTGCTCACCCTGAAACAGCTTGAGGACGCGGACATCGAGCGTCTGCTGCATCGGGCCGTGGAGGACGAGCGCGGGCTGAACGGCAGCGTGCGCCTGTCGGACGAGGCCGCGGCCGCCCTGGTCCGGCTCTCCGACGGAGACGCCCGCCGCGGCCTGACCTCGCTGGAAGCGGCCGCCGGCAGCGCCCTGAGCCGCGGTCCGGAAGAGACTGTCACGGTCGAGGACGTGGAGCAGGCCGTCGACAAGGCGATGGTCCGCTACGACCGCGAGGGCGACCAGCACTACGACATCACCAGCGCGCTGATCAAGAGCATCCGCGGGTCCGACGTCGACGCCGCGCTGCACTACCTGGCCCGGATGGTGGAGGCCGGGGAGGACCCGCGGTTCCTGGCCCGGCGGCTGATGATCTCGGCCTCGGAAGACATCGGCATGGCCGACCCGACGGCGATCCAGGTGGCGGTCGCGGCGGCCCAGGCGGTGCAGATGATCGGCATGCCGGAGGGCCGGATCGCGCTGGCCCAGGCCACCGTGCACCTGGCGATGGCGCCGAAGTCGAACGCCTCCTACATGGCGCTGAACGCGGCGGCCCAGGACGTCCGGGCCGGACTCGGCGGCCCGGTGCCCCCGGACCTGCGCGACGCGCACTACACCGGGGCCAAGAAGCTCGGCCACGGGCGGGGTTACAAGTACGCGCACGATCATCCGCACGGGGTGGTGGCGCAGCAGTACCTGCCCGACGACCTGGCCGGACGGGAGTACTACGTACCCACCGACCGGGGGGCCGAACGCGGGATGGCCGAGCGTCTGGCCCGGCTCCGGTCGGTGCTGCGCGGCGGCCTCCGCAAACGCTGAACGGACCACCGGGACGGCGATACCGCCGGACCACGATAGGGTCAACCCCGTTCGGCAGGGATGTGTCCGGTTTCCGGCCCCCGCCGCACCTGTCTTGCAGCGCGCGATGAAAGGGAATCACTCATGTCGGTGGGCGGCATCGCCGGGCTCATCGCGGCCGTAGCCTTCGTCCTCCTCGTCGGCGCGCTCGCATACCCCCTGATCAAGCTGGGCAAGGTGCTGGACGAGGCGCGGATCACCGTCCGCGGTCTCTCCGACGGCGCGCTCCCGCTGCTGACCGAGGTGACCACCACCGTGGCCTCGACCAACCAGCAGCTCGGCAAGGTCGACACGATCACGAACAACGTGGCCCAGGTGTCCACCAACGTCTCCGCGCTGACCGCGTTGTTCGCCGCCACGCTGGGCTCGCCGGTGGTCAAGGTCGCCGCGTTCAGCTACGGCGTGCGGCAGGCCATCGGCGGCCGTCGCGCCAAGAAGAGGTGACGCACTGATGGCGAGGCTCTTCTGGATCGCGGTGGGCGCCGGGGCCGGCGTCTACGCCGTGCGCAAGGTGTCCAAGACCGTCGAGCAGTACACCCCGGCCGGGATGAGCAGCTCGCTGGCCTCGGTCGGGGACGGCCTGCGCGAGATCGCCGAGGTGATCCGCGAGGGCATGGCCGAGCGGGAGCAGGAGCTGCGGGTGGCGCTGGGCGTCGACGCGGGCACGCTGGACCCGCAGGCCGCCCAGCAGCTGATGCAGGACCCGACCGGGCCCACCTACCCCCGGCCGGACGACCGGTACGACGACGAGGACGAGTTCGGCTACGGCGATCGGTCCGGCCGCTACTCCTGAACCCTCCTGAACCCTGGGCGGAAAACCGCTGGCCGGTGACGGTGTCCCCGGGGCACCGTAGGAACCGGTCCGCGCTGCGAACCGCCCTGTGACGCGAAAGGTCAGACCCATGGAGACGGCAGAGATCCGCCGCCGCTGGCTGCGGTACTTCTCGACCCGTGGGCACACGGTCGTCCCGAGTGCCCCGCTGCTGTACGACGACCCGACCCTGCTGTTCGTGAACGCCGGCATGGTCCCGTTCAAGCCGTACATGCTCGGTCAGGAGACGCCGCCCTACCAGCGCGCCACCAGCGTCCAGAAGTGCATCCGCACGCTCGACATCGACGAGGTCGGCAAGACCAGCCGGCACGGCACGTTCTTCCAGATGAACGGCAACTTCTCCTTCGGTGACTACTTCAAGGAGAAGGCGATCGAGCTGGCCTGGGAGCTGATCACCCGGGACCAGTCGGACGGCGGCTACGGGCTGGACGAGTCCCGCCTGTGGGTCACCGTGCTGCAGGGCGACGAGGAGTCGCGGCTGCTCTGGAAGCGGATCGCGGAACTGCCGGACGAGCGGATCGTGCAGCGCGGCCTGGCCGACAACTACTGGCACATGGGCGTTCCCGGTCCCGGCGGCCCGTGCAGCGAGATCTACTTCGACCGCGGGCCGGAGCACGGCCGCGAGGGCGGGCCGGAGGCGGACGAGGACCGGTACCTGGAGATCTGGAACCTGGTCTTCATGCAGGAGATGCTCTCCGAGGTCCGGACCAAGGTCGATTTCGACGTCGAGGCGCCGCTGCCGTCGAAGAACATCGACACCGGCATGGGCCTGGAGCGGATGGCGAGCCTGCTCCAGGGCGTCGACAACCTCTACGAGATCGACGAGGTCTTCCCGGTGATCGCCCGGGTCGAGGAGATCACCGGCAAGCGCTACGGCGCGACCCATCAGGACGACGTCCGGATGCGGGTGATCGCCGACCACGTGCGCTCCGGGCTGATGCTGATCGGTGACGGGGTCACGCCCTCGAACGAGGCGCGCGGCTACGTGCTGCGCCGCCTGCTGCGCCGGGTCGTCCGCTCGGTCCGGCTGCTCGGTGTGCAGGACGCCTCGCTGGTCGACCTGCTGACCGTGTCGAAGGACCGGATGGCGGCGTCGTACCCGGAGCTGGAGACCAACTTCGGCCGGATCAGCCAGATCGCCCAGGCCGAGGAGCAGGCGTTCTCCCGGACCCTGAGCTCCGGCACGACGATCCTGGACACCGCGGTGGCCAGCGCGAAGTCGAAGGGGGCGCAGACGCTCTCCGGCGAGCGCGCCTTCCAGCTGCACGACACCTACGGCTTCCCGATCGACCTGACCCTGGAGATGGCGAGCGAGCAGGGCCTGACCGTCGACGAGGACGGGTTCCGCCGGCTGATGGCCGAGCAGCGCAACCGGGCCAAGGCGGACGCGAAGGCCAAGAAGGTCGGCCACGCGGACACCTCGGTCTACCGCGAGCTGCGCGAGCCCGGGATCACCGAGTTCACCGGCTACCGCGAGCTGTCCACCGACTCCACCGTGCGCGGCCTGATCCTGGACGGGCAGCGGGTCGAGGCGGCCGACAAGGGCCAGACCATCCAGGTGGTGCTCGAGCGCACCCCGTTCTACGCCGAGTCCGGTGGCCAGATCGCGGACGAGGGCGAGATCACCGCGGACGGCGCCCGGCTGCGCGTGCTGGACGTCCAGCGGCCGGTCAAGGGCCTGATCGTGCACACCGTCGAGGTCGCCGAGGGCAGCATCCGCTCCGGGGCCGACGTGTTCGCCAGCGTCGACCGGGAATGGCGGCTCTCGGCCTGCCAGGCGCACTCCGGCACGCACGTGATGCACGCGGCGCTGCGCCAGGTGCTCGGCCCGACGGCGCTGCAGAGCGGTTCCTACAACCGGCCCGGTTATCTGCGCCTGGACTTCGCCTGGACCTCCGGTCTGGACACCGCGGTCCGGGAGGAGCTGGAGCAGGTCGCGAACCTCGCGCTGCGCTACGACTACCCGGTCTCGGCGACCTACATGCCGATCGAGAAGGCCCGCGAGCTCGGCGCCCTGGCGCTGTTCGGCGAGACCTACGACGAGGAGGTCCGGGTCGTCGAGATGGGCGGGGCCTGGTCGCGGGAGCTGTGCGGTGGCACCCACGTCGAGCACTCCTCCCAGATCGGTGCGATCTCGCTGATCGGCGAGTCCTCGGTGGGCGCCGGGGTGCGCCGGGTCGAGGCCTATGTCGGCCTGGACGCGCTGCGCTTCCTGGGCCGCGAACGGGCTCTGGTCAGCCAGCTGACCGAGGCGCTCAAGGTCCGCCCGGAAGAGCTGCCGGAGCGGGTCAACGCGCTCCTGGCCCGGCTGCGCGAGGCGGAGAAGGAGCTCGAGAAGGGGCGCCGCCAGGTGCTTCTGAACGCGGCGTCCACGCTGGTCGACAAGGCGGCGGACGTGAACGGCGTGGCCGTGGTGACGCACGACGCGGGCCTGGCCGACCCGGCCGACGCGCGGGCGCTGGCGCTGGACGTGCGGGGCCGGATCCCTGCCGGCCGTCCGGGTGTGGTCGCGGTCGCCGCGGTGGCCAAGGACCGCCCGGTGGTCGTCATCGCGACCAACGAGGAGGCCCGGGCCCGGGGCGTCAAGGCCGGCGAGCTGGTCCGCGAGGCGGCCAAGGTGCTCGGCGGCGGAGGTGGCGGCAAGGACGACGTGGCCCAGGGCGGCGGCACCGACCCGTCCAAGGTCGCGGAGGCGCTGAGCCGGATCGGGTCCGTGGTCGCCGAGCGATCGGCCGGCAGCTGAACGGGTTTACCGGGCCGGACGCCGGCGGCATGCGCCGTGGCGTCCGGCTGGGCGTGGATGTCGGCAGCGTCCGGGTGGGGCTCTCCCTCTCGGACGCGGACGGCCTCCTGGCGACTCCGCTGGAGACGGTCGCCGTTACCGAGGGCAACGAATCCCACTATGGACGAATTGCCGATTTAGTCACCGAACTGGCGGTCTGTGAGGTAATCGTCGGGCTTCCGCGATCACTTTCCGGTGCCGAGGGGGCAGCGGCCGGGCTTGCGCGCGCGTACGCTGTCGAGGTCGCCCGACGCGTGGCCCCGGTTCCGGTGCGCCTCGTCGACGAGCGGCTGAGTACCGTGACCGCACACCAGCGTCTGCGCGAGGCCGGTGTGAAAGGACGCAAACGCCGTCCGGTCGTCGATCAGGCGGCGGCGGTGGTGATCCTGCAGTCGGCTCTGGACGGTGAACGTGCCTCCGGCCGGCCCCCGGGGTCACTGGTCCTGGAAGCGGGTCCGGATGGTCCGGGCTCTGGCCATGGAGAGGCACTGACGTGAGCGAGGCTGCGGCGTGAGTGATGTGTCGTCGCTACGTGACGTGCTTCCCGGCGGGTTCAACGGGCCCCCGCAGAAGACCCGGCGCCGGGCCGACCGGCAGATGCGCAAACGCCGCAAACGGCGTCGGCGCCGCACTTTCACCATCCTCCTGCTGTCCCTGCTGGTCGCCGGGGGCGGGGTTTACGGTGCGTATCTGGCGCTGACCCCGATCATCGACAAGCTGACCGCGCCGAAGGACTTCCCGGGCCCGGGCACGGGGCAGGTCAAGGTGGTGATCCCGGAGGGCGCGTCCGGCACCACGATCGCCAAGGCCCTGGTCGACGCGGGCGTCACCAAGACCGCGGTGGCCTTCATCGACCAGGCGAAGAAGGACAATCGCTCGGCCGGCATCCAGCCCGGCACGTACAACCTGAAGAAGCAGATGTCGGGGGCCGAGGCGCTGGCCGTCCTGGTCGACCCGGACAACCGGGTGACCCGCACGGTGACCATCCCCGAGGGCACCCGGGTCTCCGACGCGCTCACCCTGATCGCCAAGAAGCTCGAGCTCAAGCCCAGCGACCTGCGCAAGGCGGCCGACTCCGGCAAGATCGGCCTGCCCAAGGCGGCCAAGGGCAATCTCGAGGGCTTTCTCTTCCCGGCGACCTACCAGTTCGGGCCGGACGTGACCGCCACCTCGGCGTTGAGCAAGATGGTCGACAAGGGTGAGAGCACCTACGCCGATCTCGGCATCCCGGCCTCGAAGCTGCGCGAGACGGTGATCAAGGCCAGCATCATCGAGGCCGAGGCGGGCAACGAGAAGTACATGGGCAAGGTCTCCCGGGTGCTGACCAACCGGCTCAGGATCGGTATGCACCTGCAGTTGGACTCCACGGTCAGCTACGCCACCGGCAAGTTCAACGTGACCACCACGTCGGCCGACCGGCAGACCAACAGTCCCTACAACACCTACAAGTTCGCCGGGCTGCCGGCCGGGCCGATCAGCAACCCCGGAGAGGCCGCGCTCAAGGCCGCGGAGAACCCGAGCCCGGGCCAGTGGCTGTACTTCGTCACGACCAACCCGAACACCGGGGAGACCAAGTTCGCCACCACGCTCGCCCAGCACGACCAGTACGTCCAGGAGTTCCAGGCCTGGCTACGGTCGCACTAGGCGAACCGGGGACCTGATTGAGGACGCCGGTGGGCGGCCGTCGAGCGGCCGTCCTGGGCCGCCCGATCGGCCATTCCCTCTCCCCGACCCTGCACCGGGCGGCCTACGCCGCGCTGGGGCTGGGCGACTGGACCTACGACGCGATCGAGCTGGACGAGGAGTCGTTCGTCCGCTGGTTCGCCGAACTCGGCCCGGAGTGGTCCGGCCTGTCCCTGACCATGCCGCTCAAACGCGTGGTCGTCCCGCTGCTGGAGCAGGTCACCGACCGGGCCGCCCTGGTCGGCGCGGTGAACACGGTGACCTGGTCACCGCGGGGGCCGGTGGGCACCAACACCGACGTCCACGGCATCGTCCAGGCCCTGCGCTCGACCGGGCCGGTCTCGGCCGCCACCGCCTGCATCGTGGGAGCCGGGGCCACCGCGGCCTCGGCCGTGGCCGCTCTGGCCGAGCTGGGCTGCGAGCACCTGGTCGTGCTGGCCCGATCCGCGGAACGGGCCGGTCAGCCTCTGGAAGTGGCCGAGAAGTTCGGCCTCAAGGCCGAGGTGGGGGCGCTGGACGACTGGGATCCCGTTGTAGCGGCCGATGCCGTCGTTCTCACTCTGCCCGGAGAAGCGGCGGGGGACTGGGCCGAGGGGCTGCGTCCCCATCTCACCGGGCGCCCGGCCGGGGTCTTGCTCGATGTGTCGTACCACCCGTGGCCGACCCCGGCCGCCTCGCTGTGGACCGCGGCCGGCGGGGTGGCGGTGGGGGGCTTTGAGATGCTCCTGCACCAGGCCGCGGAGCAGGTCCGGCTGATGACCGGGTTGCCCGCGCCGCTGGAGGAGATGCGGGCGGCGGGGGAGAAGGCGCTGGCCTCTCGCTGACTCCTCCTCAAGCCGGGCGCCTTTCCGGTCGAAAGGACTACGGACCGATGGTTCGAACCTGAGCTCTCGGCCGTGCCCGTGGACCGCCCCGGCACGGGTGCCAAGGAGGTTCCGGTGACCAGCAGCCCCTACGCCGCTCAGCCCGCTCAACCCGGGCCGGCCGTGACCCCTGGGCTGTTGCCGTCTCAACAGACTCCGCCGCCGGGTCCGCAGTACGCCGTCCAGCCCGGTCAGGTGGCGGCCCAGCCCGTTCTCGTACCGCCGGCCCAGCGTCAGCCCCAGCCGCTGCCGCCGGGACGGCACCCGGCCGGGCCGCAGGCGCCGGCCCCATCTCCCCAGCCGCTACCGCAGCAGATGCCCCGGGCCGAGGAACAGCCCGGGTTCGACCTGCACGCCGTGCTTGCGTTCCTGGTCCAGCAGAGCGGATCAGACCTGCACATCGCCCGGGGCTCGGCCCCGCTGGTCCGGATCCGGGGTCATCTGGCCCCGATCCAGGGCCACCCGGAGCTGACCGCCCAGGCGATCCAGTCCACGCTCTACGCGATCCTCACTCAGAAGCAGCGTGAACGGTTCGAGGAGAACCTGGAGCTCGACTTCGCCTACGCCGTGCCCGGCGCCTCCCGCTTCCGCGTCAACATCTACCGGCAGCGCGAGACCATGGGCGCCGTCTTCCGGGTCATCCCGTTCGAGATCAAGACCCTGGAACAGCTCGGCGTCAACCCGAGGATTTCCACCCTGGCCGCCCTCCCGCGCGGGATGGTCCTGGTCACCGGGCCCACCGGCTCCGGTAAGTCGACCACCCTGGCGGCCCTGATCGACCTGGCCAACCGCACCCGGCACGACCACATCATGACCGTCGAGGACCCCATCGAGTTCCTCCACCAGAACAAGAACTGCCTGGTCAACCAGCGCGAGGTCGGGGAGGACACGCACTCCTTCGGGAACGCGCTGAAGCACGTGCTGCGGCAGGACCCGGACATCATCCTGGTCGGTGAGCTGCGCGACCTGGAGACCATCTCGGTGGCGCTGACCGCCGCCGAGACCGGGCACCTGGTGCTCGGCACCCTGCACACCCAGGACGCCGCCCAGACCGTCGACCGGATCATCGACGTGTTCCCGCCCGAGCAGCAGCAGCAGGTCCGGGTGCAGCTGGCCGGAGCACTGCAGGGCATCGTGAGCCAGGCGCTGGTGCGCTCGGCCGACGGCAAGGGGCGGGTCGCGGCGACCGAGGTGCTGTTCGCCACCGGGGCCATCCGGAACCTGATCCGTGAGGGCAAGACCCACCAGATCTACTCGGCCATGCAGGCCGGCGCCCAGCAGGGCATGCAGACCATGGACCAGTGCCTGGCCGAGCTGGTCAAGCAGAACCGGGTGCAGTTCGAGCAGGCCCTCGAAAAGGCGCACCACGCCGACGACTTCCGGCGCCTGACCGGCCGGGCCTGAGGGAGGGCGCGCGATGGCGACCGCGACCGCGACGAAGACCTTCGAGTACTCCTACCGGGACCGGCAGGGCAAGCTGGTCAAGGGCAAGCTGGACGCGCCCAGCGAGGACGTACTGATCCAGCGGCTGCGCTCGCAGGGTTACGCGCCGCTCGGGATCAAGCAGGCCAACACGGGCCTGAGCATGGAGATCAAGCTTCCGGGCAGCAACAAGATCGACCTCAAGGACCTGGCGATCATGTCCCGCCAGTTCGCCACGATGATCGACTCGGGGCTGTCCCTGCTGAAGGCACTGAGCATCCTCGCCGAGCAGACCGAGAGCAAACCGCTGGCCAGGGTGCTGAACGACGTGCGCGGTGACGTGGAGGGCGGCGCCTCGCTCTCCTCCGCCATGGCCAAGCACACCAAGGCCTTCCCACCGCTGATGATCAACATGTGCCGGGCCGGCGAGGTCGGCGGTTTCCTGGACCAGGTGCTGCTGCAGATCGCTTCCAACATGGAGGCGGAGGTCAAGCTCCGGTCCAAGATCAAGTCCGCGATGACCTATCCCGTCGTGGTCTTCGTGATGGCGATCATCGCGGTCGTCGGCATGCTGCTGTTCATCGTGCCGATCTTCAGCAACATGTTCGCCTCCCTCGGCGGGACCCTGCCGGCGCCGACCCGGGCGCTCGTCTTCCTCTCCGGCGCAATGAAGATCGCGGCCCCGGTGATCCTGGTCCTCGCGGTCCCGGCAGGAGCCCTCTGGCGGCGCAACAAGAGCAAGGAGAGCGTCCGGCGGGTCGTCGACCCGCTGAAGCTGAAGGTCCCGATCTTCGGGGACCTCTTCAGAAAGGTTGCGATCAGCCGGTTCACCCGGAACCTGGGGACCATGCTGCATGCCGGCGTGCCGATCCTGCGCAGTCTCGAGATCGTCGGCGAGGCCGCCGGGAACGTGGTCCTGAGAGACGCGGCCAGGGCCGTGGAGGACAGTGTGCGGCAGGGCCGGCCGCTCGCCGCCCCGCTCGCCGAGCACAAGGTCTTCCCGCCGATGGTGGTGCAGATGCTGGCCGTGGGTGAGGACACCGGTGCGATGGACACCATGCTGGAGAAGATCTCGGAGTTCTACGACCAGGAGGTCGAGGCCACCACCGAGGCGCTCACCAGCATCATCGAGCCGCTGATGATCGCCGTGCTGGGCTCGCTGATCGGCGCCATGATCGTCGCCCTCTACATGCCCATCTTCTCCGTGTTCAACCTGATCTCCTGAAACCTCAAGTCCGGCTCAGGGGGCGCCGATAACTCCTCTGTCATCGAGGCGCGCCAGGTCGTCCGGCCGGGCGGCGTACTCAGAGCCGCACAGTCAGATCAGAAGGAGCACACTCGATGCTCGCTCGCATCCGCAGGTCGATGAAGGAGAAGGACCAGGGCTTCACCCTGATCGAACTTCTGGTTGTCATGATCATCATCGGCATCCTGGCCGCCATCGCCATCCCGGTCTTCCTCAGCCAGCGGAAGAAGGCGCAGGACAGCGCGGTGAAGTCAGACGTCTCGGCGCTGGGCAAGGAGATGACGTCCTACTTCGTGGACGGAACCACCCCGCCCATCGTCACCCAGAGCAGCGGGCGTTACGCCATCGGCGCTTCGGCCACTTCCATGACGGACATCGGCAAGAGCAGCAACGGCGTTGTCCTGAGCGGTGTCTACGCCACCACCGCAGCCACCACCGGGACCGCCTCGCTGACGAACACCGGGTGGACCAGTAGCTCCTGGTGCGTCGCCGCGTACAACGACGGCGGCAGCCAGAAATGGTACAAGTTCTCCGCCCAGAACGGCCTGGAGTCCGGGAACTGCGCCAGCGCCACCGTTCCGTGACCGGCCTGACCGAGCTCTGAAATCCCTTGCTACGTGAGACCGGCCGACTCAGCCCGGCCGGTCTCACGAGCGCATCCAGTTCCGAGGCCTGCTGTCCGCACGTGGGTGGTAGAGGAGGCGATGTGGTCACCGGCGAGTGCGCGCCTCGTCGTGCCGAGGACGCCGGCCTGTCGCTGCTGGAAGTGGTCATCGCGATGTCGATCTTCGCAGTGGGCGTCACCGCGATCCTCGGCATCCTGGTCAACAGCGACGACCTGGTCGGGGGAAACATCCGCCGGACCGCGGCGACCAACCTGGTCAACCAGACCCTGGAGGCGGCCCGGGCGCAGACCGCGATCGCGATCACCAACGGCCGGGTGGTCAGCACCCAGACGGTGGGCGGGACGACCTACACGATCACCCAGGACGCCAAGTTCCTGACCTCGAACGCCAGCGCGAACGTCTGTCAGAGTTCCGGTTCGACCCTGGCCTACAAGCTGGTCCGGGTCTCGGTGGCCTGGCCGCAGATGGGCAACGTCCAGCCGGTCACCGGGGATGTGCTGCGGGCGATCGGGGTCACCAGCAGCGACGGGCTGGACTCCAGTACCGGCACGGTGGCGGTACTGATCACCGGGGGCACCGGCCTTCCGGTGTCCGGTGTCACGGTCGGCCTTTCCGGGACCACGACCTCGCAGGTCACCGGCAGCGACGGCTGCGCCGTGTTCGCCGGGCTCACTCCCCAGGCCTACACGGTCACCGCGAACCAGTCCGGCTACGTCGGTTCCGCGAACACCGCCACCGCTACCACCACGATCAGCGCGGCGGCCGGGACGGTGACCCGCGGGTCCCTGCTCTACGACACCGAGCGCACCCTCAACTTCGCCTTCGACGGACCCGCCGGGGCGGTGGTTCCCGCAGGGCTCCCGATCCGGATCGGGGGCACCTACGTCGCCGAGACGAGTATGGGCACCTGTACCGGTAACGACGTCCAGGCCTGCATGACCGGCGTACCCGGCGCGATCCAGCACCTGTTCCCGGACAGCTACACGGTGAAGGCCGGCTCATGCATCGAGACCGACCAGTCGGCGGGCCTGATCGACATCCGCCGGGCCGCGGCCAACAACTCCACCGTGACGGTTCCGGTGGCCGCAGTAACGGTGAAGGTAGTCACGGGGAACGGCAATGGGAACGGGAACGGCAATGGGAACGGCAACGGGAACGGCAATGGGAACGGGAACACGGGAACGACGGCCAGCCCGCGCACGGCCAGTTTCATACACGCCGCGCAGTCCACCGGGTGTACCTCGGGCGAGACCTACACAACGCCCAACGTCTCCTCCGGGACGACCGTGCTGGTGCCGTACGGTACCTGGACCGTGTCCGTGCCGGCCTTCAGCCTGCTCGGCCTTCCTCTGGCCAACAGCACGCAGACCGTTACCGTGGGGCCTTCGGCGAAGTCCGCGACCGTCACCCTGGTGGTGACGAACTGATGGTCCGCCGGCGAAGAGACGATTCCGGCTACTCCTTGGTCGAGCTGCTGGTCGCGATGGGTGTGGCCTCGGTGCTGCTGATCGCGATAGGGGTGGTCTTCATCGGCGTCACCAAGGGAGTCAGGACGATCGACACCCAGGTCTCGACCACCGGGGACGCCCGGATCGCGATGGAGGCGATGACCCGGACGATGCGGGTCGCGGCGATCCCGCCGATTCTGCCGACCGGAGGCGCCAAGTCCGCCCTGGTGACCGCCACCGGTAGCTCGGTCTCGTTCTACGCGCTGCTCAACCGCACCGGGTCGGCGGCGACCAGCACGCCGAACCCGACCCTCGTCGCCTACAGCTATGACGGTACTTGTCTCAACCAGTCCCAGACTCCGCAGCGCACGGCCGCCGACGGCAGCGTGAGCTGGGACCAGAACACGACGACGACCTGCCTGGCCCGCACCACGAAGGCCCCGGTGTTCGCCTACTACGTCAACGGGCTGTCCACCACCCCCGCGATCAGCCCGATCCCGGTCGCGGGCCTGGCCGCCGCCATTCTGCCGACGGTGCGCAGCATCCAGGTCACGATCGCCGTTGCGGATCCGAAGAATCCTACAGTTAAGGCAGTTTCGCTGACCGATCGGGTGACGCTGACCAATGTCCCGAGTGCCCGGCGTGATCAGGACGCCAAGTCGGCCGAGCAGGCGGCGCTGGCCGGGGTGGACGAGTACATCTCGCGGCTGAACGCGAACGACAACTACTGGAAACTCGGCAACGTGGATTCCACGAACCCGGCGTTCAGTGCGGCCGGTCAGGTGATCCAGGGCACCGGAACCGATTCGACCGCGGCCCGTTACCGGTACAGCCTGCTCAGCAGCGCCGCCGACATCACCTCGCAGGGCGTGATCCGGTTGCAGGTGGTGGGCATGAGCGGCACGGCGAACAACACCGGCACGGTGAGACGCACGATCACTGCGGAACTGCGGCGCAAGGGAGTGCTGAACTTCATCTACCTCAGCGATGTCGAGGCCACCGACCCTGGTCTGCTCAGCCTTTCCAGTAACTGCGGAAACTATTACTACGCGGTGCCGGGTGGGACGACGGCTCGTCCCTCCAGCTGCACCAACACCATTCACTGGAACACCGGCGACGTGGTGAACGGTCCGCTGCATTCCAACGACGCGTTACCGATCAACGGCACGGTGAACTTCACCTCGCCCCAGACCGAGACGAGCTGGCCGGCGACCAGCGGACTGCCCAGCACCGCGAAGACCTGGGTGGGGAACCAGAGCTATCCGCTACCCGGCAACGAGCCGGTCTACGCCGCCAGCATCGATCTGCCGGCGAGTAACAACGATCTGCTGAAGAATGTCGAACCAGATGTCGACGGGGACGGCTCGGTCGGACCCGGGTGCTATTACACCGGCGCCACCCGGATCATTTTCCAGGGCACCACGATGAAGGTGCTCAGTCCGTCGACGACGAGCTCCGACACGCCCTCCCGCTGCTACAACACCGCAACCCCGGCCACCGAGCAGACGGTCACCACCCCGCCCGTGGTCTACGTCGACTCCTCGACCGCCTCGTGCACCATCGGAACGGTCGGTTATCCGGCAGCCAACGAGGCATACACCCCTGGATCCACCACCGCTATTGCCTGGACCGCGTCCGGGAGCAACAGCATCCCCAATTACGCGTGCACGCGAGGCACGGTCTTCGTCTCGGGGACCAGCGCCACACCGGTTACGGTGGCGGGCTCGGACGACGTGGTGGTGACCGGCGACCTGAAACCGGATGCCACCACTGGGGTCGACGTGATCGGTCTGGTGGCAGGCGGTTTCGTCTGGGTTTACCATCCGCTGAAGAGTGGAACGAGCAACAATCTCCTCAGTTCCACTGCGGTTACCACCATCCAGGCGGCGATTCTGGCCCTGCGGCACAGCTTCATCGTGCAGAACGCCAAGGCCGGGGCTCCGCTGGGGACCCTCAACGTGTACGGCGCGATCGCCCAGAAGTTCCGGGGGCAGGTGGCCACGGTGAGCGGCACCACCGTGCTGAGCGGGTACGACAAGAACTACAACTACGACTCGCGCCTGGCCTATACCCAGCCACCGTTCTTCCTGAAAGCGAGCAACTCCCCGTTCCTGCTGTCGACCGGCGTGATCAGGACGCCAAGTCGGCCGAGCAGGCGGCGCTGGCCGGGGTGGACGAGTACATCTCGCGGCTGAACGCGAACGACAACTACTGGAAACTGGGCAATGTCGACACGGGCAACCCGGCGTTCAGTCTGGCCGGCCAGGTGATCCAGGGCACCGGAACCGACTCGACCGCAGCCCGGTACCGGTACCGGTTGCTCAGTTCGGCGGCTGACATCACCTCGCAGGGCGTGATCCGGTTGCAGGTGGTGGGCATGAGCGGCCCGGCCGGCAACACCGGTACCGTCAACCGGACGATCACCGCCGAGCTGCGCCGTAAAGGTCTGCTGAACTTCGTCTATCTCAGCGACGTCGAGGCCACCGACCCGGACATCAGTGGTGTCTCCAGCAGTTGCGGGCGCTATTACTACGCGGTCGGATCTACCCCAGGGCGACCGTCCGGCTGCGGCAACCTGATCCAGTGGAACACCGGCGATGTGGTGAACGGACCATTTCACTCCAATGACGCGCTCCTGATCAACGGGTCGGTGAACTACACCTCACCGCAGACCGAGACCAGCTGGCCCGGGGCCGAGGGACTCGCCGCCACCGCCAAGACCTGGGTCGGTAACCAGGCTCCGCCGCTGGCCGGGAACTCGCCGGCGTACGCGGCCAGCATCTCCCTTCCGACCAGCAACAACGACCTTCTGAAAAACGTCGAGCCGGACGTCGACGGAGACGGAGAGGTCGGGCCCGGCTGCTACTACACCGGGGCTACCCGCATTGTTCTGCAGGGCACCACGATGAAGGTGCTCAGTCCGTCCACGACTTCCTCCGACACTCCGTCGCGGTGTTACAACGTCGGCACCCCGAACACCGAGCAGACCGTTGCCATCCCTCCCGTCATTTACGTGGACTCCTCCACCTCGACGTGCACTCTGGGGGCGATCGGCTATCCGGCGTCCGGGGAGAGCTACACCACGGGAAGTTCCACCGCGATTGCCTGGGGGACCACCAGCAATCCAGTGACCAACTATGCCTGCACCCGGGGAACGGCGTACGTGTCCGGCACGGCCGCCACCCCGGTCACGCTCGCCGGTTCGGACGACGTGGTGATCACTGCCGATCTGAAGCCGGATTCGACCAGCGGGGTCAACGTCATCGGCCTGATCGCCGGCGGCTTCGTGTGGATGTACCACCCGGTCAAGAGCAACGGCACCAATCTGAACAGCACGCCGGTCAGCAACATCCAGGCGGCGATCCTGGCTCTGCGTCACAGTTTCCTGATCGAGAACAAGAGTTCGGGCGCCGCGCTGGGAACGCTCAACGTCTACGGTGCGATCGCCCAGAAATACCGAGGGGCGGTCGGCAGTGTCAGTGGCAACACGGTCACCAACGGATACCTCAAGAACTACGTCTATGACACCCGCCTGCAGTACACCCAGCCGCCCTACTTCTTGAAGGCCAGCAACTCCCCGTTCAGCCTTTCCAAGATCATTGACGGTTGAGGCCGCCGGCGGGCTTCCGTGACGATACCGTCACGGAGTGATCGCGTCCGGCCCGCTGCTGCCCGTCGCCGTGCTCGTGGTCGTGGCCGCCGGGTTCGGCCTGATCATCGGCTCGTTCCTGAACGTGGTGATCATCCGGGTGCCCGAGGGCCGGTCCGTGGTCACCCCGCGCAGCGCCTGCCCGACCTGCGGGAAACCGATCAGCGGCTTCGACAACATCCCGGTGGTCTCCTGGGTGCTGCTGCGCGGGCGTTCCCGGTGCTGCGATGAGCCGATCAGCCTGCGCTATCCCGTGGTGGAGGCCCTGACCGGCGTGGCCTTCGCCGCCGTAGCCGGCTGGAAGGGCTGGTCGTGGGAAGTGCCCGCGCTGCTCTACTTCGCCGCGGCCGGCATCGCCCTGGCCGTCATCGACTACGACGTGCACCGCCTGCCGGACGCGATCGTCTTCCCGTCCTACCCGATTGCGGCTGCGCTGCTGGTGCTGGCGGCGCTCGCCGAAGGTGAACCGAAGCACCTGATCGGCGCGGCCGTGGGCGGCATCGGGATGTGGGTCTTCTACTTCCTGCTGATGTTCATCTACCCCAGCGGGATGGGCTTCGGGGACGTGAAACTCGGCGGTGTGCTGGGTCTGTACCTCGGCTGGTACGGCTGGGAGGAGGCGGTCGTCGGGGGCTTCGCGGCCTTCATCCTCGGGGCCGTGGTCGGGGTGGTCGCCATCGCGCTGTTCGGGGCCACCCGCAAGAGCATGATCCCGTTCGGCCCGTTCATGCTGGCTGGGGCCTGGATCGGGCTGATCTGGGGGTCCTCGCTGGTGAACCGGTACCTGGAGCTGACCGGGCTGCGCTGAGCGCACCCGACCGACCCGACCGGCGCTGACCGGCATCCCTCATTGGCTGACACCCAAAGGTGACAATGACGGTTACCGCCCGCTAGCCCTCAAGACCTGCTTCACCCCTCCCGATCACGCTTTTGGGCGATCGACGCAAGGGACGCGCCGAGTACCACGCTCCCCACGGGAAGGGACTGCTGGCATGGCACGACGCACGGCCATTGGACTGGACATCGGTACCTCGGTCGTCCGCGCCGTGGAGCTGTCGTTCGGGCGCGACGGAATCACGCTGGACCGCTTCGGGCAGGTCGTCCTGCCTGACGGCGCGGTCCGCGACGGTGAGGTGGTGGACGACGAGGCGGTCACCACGGCGATCAAGAGTCTTTGGAGCGCAACCCGTTTCGGCGCCAAGAAGGTCGTCCTGGGGGTCGCCAACCAGCGGGTCATCGTCCGGCAGCTGGATCTGCCCTGGATGGAACAGAGCGAGCTGCGCAAGAGCCTCGCCTTCCACGTCGCCGACTTTCTGCCGATCTCGGTCGAGGACTCGGTCCTGGACTTCTACCCGCTGGAGGAGATCACCAACGACGAGGGCGCCCGCCAGTTGCGCGGGCTTCTGGTCGCTGCCCAGCGGGACACCGTGCTGCGCAACGTGCAGTGCGCGGAAAGGGCCGGGCTGCGGGTCGAAAGCGTCGATCTCACCTCGTTCGCGGTGCTGCGGGCGATGGGCCGGCAGACCGACCTGACCGTGGGCACCGAGGCACTGATCGACGTCGGGGCCCGGGTGACCAACATCGTCGTGCACTCGGCCGGGGTACCGCGGTTCGTCCGGATCCTGCTGATGGGCGGCCAGGACGTCACCGACGCGGTCTCCGAGCAGCTCGGCGTGCCGCTGGACCGGGCCGAGGGGCTGAAGCAGAACTTCGCCCAGTTCGCCTCGGGCGACGAGGTGGAGATGGTGTCCCGGACCGTGGCCACCACCTCGCAGGACTTCGTCGACGAGATCCGCGGCTCGCTCGACTACTACGGCTCGTCCTCGCCCGGCCAGCCGGTGGAGCGCATCGTCGTCTCCGGCGGCGGCTCCCGGCTCGAGGGACTGGCCGAACGGCTCGCCACCGGGACCCGCCTGCCGGTCGTCCTCGGCGACCCGTTGTGGCCGCTCAAGGTCGGCCGGACCGGGCTGGACGCCGAGCAGATCGAGTTCATCAAGCCGCTCGCCGCCGTCCCGGTCGGCCTCGCCCTGGGGGCGATCTGATGACCGAGGACTCCAGCGGGACCACCCAGGTCGAGCCCGCGGTCCAGGCCGGGCCGAAACCGGTGAGCTGGGCCCCGGTGCCCAAGGTCAACCTGCTGCCGATCGAGATCGTCGAGGGCCGGGCCTTCCGCCGCACCCAGTTCCTGCTGGCCGGGGCGGTCGTCCTGGTCGTCGGGGTGATCGGGGTCGGCACGGTGATGGCCAAGAACCAGGTGGACGACGCCCAGACCGAGGCCGATGCCGCCCAGGTCCGGGTGACCCAGCTGCAGCAGCAGCAGACCGAGTACGCCGAGGTACCGAAGATCTACGCCCAGGTGGAGGCGGCCACGGCGGCCCGCAAACAGGCCTTCATCGGGGATGCGCCCTGGTACCGGTACATCCGGGAACTCGACCGGGCGCTGCCCGCGGGCGTCGACTTCACCAGCATCTCGATGACGCTGTCGACCTCGGGGGCGGCGGCGACCAATCCGCTCACCCCGGCCGCGGCGGCCTCTCTCACCATCGCCGGCACCGCCCCGGACTACAAGCTGGTCGCGGAATGGATGGAGGCCTTCGACAAGGTCCGTGGGCTCCAGTCGGCCACGCTTCAGAGCGCCGCCCGGGAAACCGACGCGTCCGGCACCACCTTCTCCGCCACCGGGGTCGTCGGCTCGCGGGCGCTGTCCGGCCGCTACCAAAAGGCGGAGGCCACCGACACCACCGACCAGAGCGGCGACCGGAGCAATCCCCGCACCCGTTCCCGGACCGCCCGGCGCTAGCCGGCGCCCCGTCACCGTCAGCCGAAGGACTCTCCCTTGTCTGCCTTGTTAGCCAGCCGGACCGCCCGCTGGGGCCTGAGCGCCGTCGCCCTCTGCCTCGTCCTGCTCGTGGGCGCCTGGTTCCTGCTGATCAGCCCGCGCCGGGCCGACGCCGCCGCGTTGCGCGATCAGGCCACGGCGTCCGACCAGCAGGCCCAGCTGCTCCAGATCAAGCTGACCCAGCTGAAGTCGCAGGCCGCCGACCTGCCCCAGCAGAAGGCCAAGCTGAAGGAGATCGCGGCCCAGCTGACCCCGGACGCGGACGTCCCGCAGTACCTGCGGGACCTTCAGGACACCTCGGTGGCCGCCGGGGTGAACCTGACCACCGTCACCCCCGGCACCCCCACCCTGGTGACGCTGGCCGGGTCGGCGGCCGCGGCGACCGGTACCGGCACCGGTCTGGGACAGTCCGGCGACCTGGTGTCCCTGCCGATGAACCTGGCCCTGACCGGTGACTACTACCAGCTCTCGGAGTGGCTCAAGCAGATCCAGACCAAGGTTGCCCGCTCTTACCTGATCTCCGCGTTCACTCTTACCCCCGGCAACAGCGGCACCACGGCGGACGGGCTCTCCGGAGCCTCCATCGACAATTCCGGCGCAACGCTCGCGGCGGCCGCCGCCGCCACCCCGACGGCCACGGCCAAGGGCGAGGAGGGCGTTGCCCCCACGGCGACCGCCTCGAGCACGGCCGGAACCACCGGCGGGACCGACGCCACCAGTACGGCGACCAGCACGGCTACCAGCACCGACACCAGCACGGCCACCAGCACCGCCACCAGTACGGTCACCACGACGGACTGGACCCTCACCCTCACCGGCACGGTCTTCGTCCTGCTCAACGACGACTCCACGCTGGAGGACGTGAAGGCCGACGCCGCGGCGGCCCAGGCCTCCCTGGGGGGAACCTGGACCGAGGTCACCCCCAGCGCCACCGCCACGACGGCCCCGATCGCGCCGGGCGCCGGAACCACCACCGCCCCGTCTACGGCCGCGACCACCACCGCCGGGGCCAGCTGAGCCAGAAATGGACGGGGCAGCAGGCGCCTCGGCCAGCGTGGCAGGATCACCCTCATGCTTCGTTGGCTCACTGCGGGCGAGTCCCATGGCCCTCTGCTGATCGGCGTCCTCGAAGGACTGCCGGCCGGTGTCCGGATCACCACCGCCGAGATCCAGGCCGCCCTGGCCCGGCGCCGGCTGGGCTACGGCCGCGGCGCCCGGATGAAGTTCGAGCAGGACGAGGTCCGGATGGTCGGCGGGGTCCGGCACGGGCTCACCCAGGGCGGGCCGTTCGCGGTCGAGGTCGGCAACACCGAGTGGCCCAAGTGGGAGACCGTGATGTCGGCCGACCCGCTGGTCAGCGAGCTGACCGACGACCCGGACGACAAGCCGCTGGACGGCCAGGGCCGCAGCGCCCCGCTGACCCGGCCCCGGCCCGGGCACGCCGATCTGGTCGGCATGCAGAAGTACGGCTTCGAGGATGCGCGGCCGGTGCTCGAGCGGGCCTCGGCCCGGGAGACCGCCGCCCGGGTGGCGCTGGGCCAGGTCGCGGCGAACTTCCTGGAGCAGGCCGCCGGGATCCGGCTGGTCAGCCACACCGTCTCGGTCGGCCCGGTGGGCACGCCGGACGAGGCGCCGCTGCCCGGACCGGACGACGTGGCGGCCCTGGACGCCGACCCGATGCGCAGTCTGCACGCCCCGACCAGCGCCGCGATGGTCGCCGAGATCGACGCCTGCCGTAAGGACGGCGACACCCTCGGCGGAGTGGTCGAGGTGCTGGCCTACCACTTGCCGCCCGGCCTGGGCAGCCACGTGCACTGGGACCGGCGGCTGGACTCGCGCCTGGCCGGAGCGCTGATGGGGATCCAGGCGATCAAGGGGGTCGAGGTCGGTGACGGCTTCCGCACCGCCGCCCGCCGCGGCTCGGTGGCCCACGACGAGATCGAGCGCGGGGAGGACGGGCTGCTGCGCCGTCGCACCGACCGGGCCGGGGGCGTCGAGGGCGGGATGAGCACCGGCGAGGTGCTGCGGGTGCGGGCCGCGATGAAGCCGATCTCCACCGTGCCCCGCGCGCTGGACACGGTCGACGTGGCCACGGGCGAGAAGGCGGTGGCGATCCACCAGCGCTCCGACGTCTGTGCCGTGCCGGCCGCGGGCGTGGTCGCCGAGGCGATGGTCGCGCTGGTGCTGGCCGAGGCGCTGGTCGAGAAGTTCGGCGGCGACAGCGTCGCCGAGACCGCGCGCAACGTGCGGAGCTATCTCGACGCGATCCCCGCGCTGATGCGTTCGGACCTGTCGTGAACCGGCCGGTGGCAATCCTCGTCGGCCCGCCCGGCGCGGGCAAGACGACCATTGCGCACGCCCTGGCCGAAAGGCTCGGGCTGACCGTGCGGGACACCGACGAGGACATCGTCGCGAGCACCGGCCGGTCGATTGCGGACATCTTCATCGACGACGGGGAGCCGCACTTCCGCGAGCTCGAGCACGCCGCTGTGAGCAAAGCCCTGGACGAGCACGTCGGGATCCTGGCGCTCGGCGGGGGAGCCGTGCTCGACCCTCGCACCCAGGAGGCCCTGCGCGGCCACACTGTGGTGTTTCTGGACGTTCGGATCACCGATGCGGCGCGTCGCGTCGGACTCAACCGCGATCGTCCTCTGCTCCTAGGTAACCCCCGGGCGCAGTGGACGATCATGATGGACCACCGTCGGCCGATCTACACCGAGATCGCCACCCACCGCGTCCCCACCGATGGTCTTACCCCGGACGAGGTGACCGAGGCCGTGCTGAATGCGCTTGGCGTGGCGGGTGTTCCAGCGGGCGACGCAGGGGAGTAGTCATGGGCGAAAACAGCACAGCGACCAGGATCGCGGTCGGGATCGATGGTCAGCCGGGCCGTTACGACGTGACCATCGGGCACGGCGTTCTGGCCGGTCTCCCGGAGGCGTTGGGGGAGAAGGCGACCCGGGTTGCGGTGATCCACCCAAGGACGCTGCGGGCGTTGGGTCGGACGGTGAACCAGCAACTCGCCGCGGTCGGCCTGCGTCCACTGCTGATCGAGGTGCCCGACGGGGAGAACGCCAAGACGGCCGAGACCCTGACGATGTGCTGGGCGCTGCTCGGTCAGGCCGGCTTCACCCGTTCCGACGCGGTGGTCGGTCTCGGCGGGGGAGCGGTCACCGACCTCGCCGGATTCGTCGCCGCGAGCTGGTTGCGGGGTGTCCCGGTGGTGCAGGTGTCCACCACGCTGCTCGGCATGGTGGATGCGGCGGTCGGGGGTAAGACCGGGATCAACACCGCTGAGGGCAAGAACCTGGTCGGCGCCTTCCACCCGCCCAGCGCGGTGATCTGCGACCTGGACGCGCTGCGCACCCTGCCGCACGCCGATCTGGTGGCCGGTCTGGGCGAGGTGGTCAAGTGCGGCCTGATCGCCGACCCGGTCATCCTCGACCTGATCCAGGACGACCCGTCCGCGGCCACCACCTGGGACTCGGGCGTCCTGCGGGACCTGGTGCAGCGGGCCGTCGCAGTGAAGGCCAAGGTGGTGACCAACGACCTGAAGGAGTCCGGAGAGCGCGAGTTCCTCAACTACGGGCACACTTTCGCGCACGGCGTGGAGCAGGTCGAGCAGTACACCTGGCGGCACGGCGAGGCGGTCTCGGTCGGCCTGATGTACGTGGCCCGGCTCGGGGAACTGGCCGGCCGCACGCCCCCGGAGCTGGTCGCCCGGCACACCGCCGCGCTCGGCGCCCTGGGCCTGCCCCGTACCTACCGCGGCGACCGCTGGCCGGCGTTGCTCGCGGCGATGGGGCGGGACAAGAAGAACCGCGGCGACCTGATGCGTTTCATCGTCCTCGACGACCTGGCGAAGCCGGGCCGGCTCGAGGGCCCGGAGCCCTCGATGCTCGAAGAGGCCTACCGGCTGATCAGCGAATAGGAGCGGCATGACCACCGTCCTCGTCCTCAACGGACCCAACCTGGGCCGGCTCGGCGTCCGCGAGCCCGACGTCTACGGTCACGACACCCTGGCCGACCTGGCCGACGCCTGCGTGAAGGCCGGCGCCGACCTCGGGCTCGAGGTGGCGGTCCGGCAGACCGACGACGAGTCCGAGCTGATCGGCTGGCTGCACGGGGCGGTGGACGCGGGGGCCCACGTGGTGCTGAACCCGGCCGCCTTCACGCACTACTCCTACGCCGTCCGGGACGCCTGCGCGATGGTCACCAAGGCCGGGCTCACCCTGGTCGAGGTGCACCTGTCCAACCCGGCCACCCGCGAGGTGTTCCGGCACACCAGCGTGGTCGGCGGGGTCGCCACCGGCACGATCGCCGGCTTCGGCCGGGAGGGGTACCTCCTGGCCCTGCGGGCCGTAGCCGCGCGAAGCTGACCGCCCACAGCGGTAGACTCGACCGAATTCACAGACCCCTGCGCGGGCCACGGACATCCCCGGCCGGCCCGCGCCTCCGCATGCAGACGAGAGAGACGTAACCCGTGGCATCGACGAACGACCTGAAGAACGGCCTGGTGCTGAACCTCGACGGGCAGCTCTGGACTGTCGTCGAGTTCCAGCACGTGAAGCCCGGTAAGGGCCCCGCGTTCGTGCGGACCAAGCTGAAGCACGTGCTGTCCGGCAAGGTCGTCGACAAGACGTTCAACGCGGGCACCAAGGTCGACACCGCCACCGTCGACAAGCGCGACATGCAGTACCTGTACAAGGACGGCGAAGACTACGTCTTCATGGACAAGAGCACCTACGAGCAGCTGCCGATCCCGGCCGCCACGGTCGGCGACGCCGCGCGCTTCCTGCTCGAGAGTGCCGAGGCCGTGGTGGCCACGCACGAGGAGAACCCGCTCTTCGTCGAGCTGCCCACCTCGGTGGTCCTCGAGGTCACGTACACCGAGCCGGGCCTGCAGGGCGACCGCTCCACCGGCGGCACCAAGCCGGCCACGGTGGAGACCGGGTACGAGATCCAGGTCCCGCTCTTCGTCGAGACCGGCACCAAGGTCAAGGTGGACACCCGCTCGGGTGACTACCTCGGCCGGGTCAACTGAGCCGGACCGCCCGAGCAGCCGGAAGCGAGCAGCGCACACGCATGGGAGCACGCAGCAAGGCCCGCAAGCGGGCGCTCGACATCCTGTTCGAGGCCGACGTCCGCCGGGTCGACCCGCTGACGATCCTGGCCGACCGTAAGGACGAGAAGGACCCGAACCGGGTGCTCCCGGCCTACGCGGTCGAGCTGGTCGAAGGGGTCACCGCCGAGACCGGGCGGATCGACGAACTGCTGTCGACCTACTCGCACGGGTGGACGGTGGAGCGGATGCCGGCGGTCGACCGGGCCGTGCTGCGGCTGGGCACCTGGGAGCTGCTCTACAACGACGACGTGCCGGACGCGGTCGCCATCGACGAGGCGGTGGAGCTGGCCCGCACGCTCTCGACGGACGACTCCCCGAACTTCGTCAACGGCCTGCTGGCCCGGCTGCTGGAGGTCAAGGCCTCCTCGTAACGGCGGCCGGTGACCCTCCTGCACCCGGATGGGCGAATATGCGTCGCTCGGTGTGGGTAATCGACTACGCTGAGACACGAACCTGAACAGAAATCCTGGAGTGGCCCGCGCGGCCGCCGATGGAGGGGCAGGTCGGTGTCGGACGTGGTGGGTGGAGGTGTCGCGATGGAGCTGGGCGACGACCAGCCCTTCGCCGAGGTCCTGGCGTTTCCGGACGGCGCCTCTCCGGACGGTGCGCAGCGCCTGCAGGAGCTGCTGAAGCGGTCCGCGGCGGCGCTCGAGGGCGGCCGCTGCGAGGCCGGTATCGAGCTGTCCGAGGAGGCCGTCGCCCTGGCCGCCGAGCTCGGCGACCAGCGGGCCGAGGCCACCGGCCTGGTGCTGCTGGCCCGCCAGCTGGCCCGGGCCGGCGATCACGAGGCCTGCAGCCAGGTCTGCGACCAGGCCGGGCACGCCCTGCGGGCGCTCGGCGACGAGAGCGGCCTGGGCGAGATCCTGGTCGTCCACGCGCTGGCCCTGAACGAGCTGGGCCTGGCCGAGGAGGCGCTGGACTGCCTGGCCGTGGCCCGCGAGGTGGCGGCCCGGCTGAACGACCGGCCGCTGCTCTTCTGGGTGCTCAACCGGATCGCCGTGGTGCACTCCGGGATGCAGGACTTCGCCCGGGCCAAGGAGTTCCAGCTGCGCGCCCTGGAGCTGGCCGGCGGCATGGACGTGGACGCCCGGTTCTGCATCATCAACAACTTCGCCGACAACTCGATCGGTCTCTACCGCCAGCTGCTGGCCGAGGGCGCCGGCCCGGCCGAGTCCGGCGAGGTGCTGCGGGACGGCCTGCGCTACGCCGCCCGGGCGGTCGAGCTGGCCCACCACCCGGTCAACGGCACGCCCTACCGGCAGGCCCTGGCCCGGGACAACCACGGCATGCTGCTGGCCCTGTCCGGGCAGAGCGAGGCGGGCCTGGCCGCGATCCAGACCGCCCAGCGGATCGCCGCCCAGCACGGCTACCAGGCGATGGAGCTGGCCACGCTTTACCACTCGGCGTTCGTCCTCCTGGAGCGCGGTGACCCCGCAGCGGCCGTGGAAGGGCTCACCCGGGCCCTGGAACAGGCCACCGCGATGCGGGAGCTGCCCACCCAGATGGAGATCGCCCTGGAGCTGTCCAGGGCGCTGGAGCGACTCGGGCAGTTCGAGGGCGCGCTGCTGCGCTACAAGGAGCACACCGCGGTCGAGCGGCAGCTGCGCTCCCAGGTCGCCACCGTCCGGGCCCGCCGGCTGGACCAGCTGGTCGAGGTGGACCACGCCCGGCTGGACGCGGCCGACGCGCGCAGCGAGTCGCAGCTGTACCGGGAGCGCAGCCGGGAGCTGGAGGCGGAGATCCAGGCGCTCGGCAAGATCGCCGCCGACCTGGACCGGCAGGCCAACAAGGACGCGCTGACCCGGCTCTCGAACCGGCACCACATCGAGACCGAGCTGCCGCACCTGATCGAGGCGGCCCGGGCCACGGGCCGGCCGCTGAGCCTGGCGGTGCTCGACATCGACCACTTCAAGCACGTGAACGACACCTGGGGGCACGCGGCCGGGGACGAGGTGCTGGTCGCCATGGCGGCGGTGCTGCGACGCTCCAGCCGGGGCGGGGACCTGGTCGGCCGGCACGGCGGCGAGGAGTTCCTGATCGCGCTGCCCGGGCTCGGCGAGGAGGCGGCGGTCGAGGTCTGCCAGCGGGTGCGGCGCAGCGTGCAGGAGCACGACTGGTCGTCGATCCGGGCCGGGCTGCGGGTGACGATCAGCATCGGCGTCTCGGTGCTGGCCGGCGGGGACGACATGGGCGAGCTGATCGGGCGGGCCGACGAGCGGCTCTACCGGGCCAAGCGTTCGGGGCGCAACCGGGTGGAGGCCACCCCGGAGGAGACCGGGCGGGCTGCTTCCTGATTCCCTGAGCGGTCGGGCTCAGGAAACCGGCCTGCGGACGTCGTGATGTGACGGTGCCAGCGGCTCCTGAGGTTCCAGGGGCTGCTCGCACCGTCACATCACTGATGGCGCCGGACCTGCTGGTGGAACGGGTTGTGGGGAAGGTGGTTCGAGAACGCCGGCCGCCCCGGCGTTCTCTGGTCAACGCGCTCCGGCCCGCTCAGGACTCAGGACGGAGGTGGTGCTGTGCGGAGGACCTCAGTCCTCGGTAGCCACCGCGCGGCGGGCGTCCGCGTTCAGGACCCCCCACGTGATCAGCTGCTCGGCCAGGACGGCCGGCGGGACGTCGTAGATCACCGCGAGAGTCCGCAGGTCGTCGGTCCGGATGGAGAGGACCTTGCCGTTGTAGTCACCGCGCTGACCCTGGATCGTCGCCGCGTACCGGGCCAGCGGCCCGGCCTTCTCCGCCGGGACGGACTGCAGCCGCTCGAGGTCGAGCACCAGCTTCGGCGGGGGCTCGCTGCTCCCCGTCGGAGCCGCGTCAGGCAGGAGCGCCTGAACCGGTACACCGTAGAAATCAGCGAGCTCCGCAAGCCGCTGAACAGTGACCGCACGGTCGCCGCGCTCGTACGAACCGACCACGACGGCTTTCCAGCGACCTTCGGACTTTTCTTCCACCCCATGGAGGGACAGCCCCTGCTGGGTGCGGATCCCACGCAGGCGGGCGCCCAGCGCCCTGGCGTAATCAGATGCCATGCCGAAGATAGTCACGGAGAGTCACTGACTCCGTCAAGTCACATTGGCAAACTTCTCCAAGGAATTCGCCACTCGGCGTAGGCGAAGAGCCCCCGAACTACACGCCCGGTCACCGGCTGGTAGCCTCCGGGAGCCGAAAGTCGCTCGAATACCGTCATCGGTGGCCAGTCCTTTAACGATCCGTCCTGTGAGGCGGAGAAGGAGGTCGACACGTGTCGCCTGCACGCCCTGCTACAAGTTCACCCCCCCCGCCGGAGGATCCGCCGTCGTCCGGCGGCCCGGTCCGCACCGTCCTGGAGCCCGCCGAGATCTCCCGGGCCCTGAGCCGGATCGCCCACGAGGTGCTGGAGCGCAACAAGGGCGCCGAGCACCTGGTGCTGCTGGGGATCCCGACCCGCGGCGTCACCCTGGCCCAGCGGCTGGCCGAGCGCCTGGCCGCGATCGAGGGCTCGGTGGTCCCGGTCGGCACCCTCGACGTCACGATGCACCGCGACGACCTGCGCCGGCAGGCGTTCCGCTCGATCGCCGGCACCGAACTTCCGGAAGGCGGCATCGACGACAAGATCGTCGTGCTGGTGGACGACGTCCTCTATTCGGGGCGCACCATCCGGGCCGCCCTCGACGCGCTGTCCGACCTCGGCCGCCCCCGCGCGGTCCGGCTGGCCGTGCTGGTCGACCGCGGCCACCGGGAACTGCCGATCCGCGCCGACCACGTGGGCAAGAACCTGCCCACCGCGACCCAGGAACGGGTCCGGGTGCGGCTGCGCGAGATCGACGGCGGCCAGGACACCGTCAGCATCGTGGGAGGCGCCCAGTGAAGCACCTGCTCTCCACCGCCGACCTGGACCGCGAGACCGCCGTCGCGATCCTCGACGTGGCCGGCCGGATGGCCGCCACCCAGCAGCGCGAGATCAAGAAGCTGCCGACGCTGCGCGGCCGCACCGTGGTCAACCTGTTCTACGAGGACTCGACCCGGACCCGGATCTCGTTCGAGGCGGCGGCCAAACGGCTGTCCGCCGATGTGATCAACTTCTCGGCCAAGGGTTCGAGCGTGTCCAAGGGCGAGAGCCTGAAGGACACCGCGCTCACCCTCAAGGCGATGGGCGCCGACGCGGTCGTGGTCCGGCACCCGATCTCCGGGGCCCCGCACCGGCTGGCCAACGCCGGCTGGATCGACGGAACCGTGGTCAACGCCGGCGACGGCACCCACGAGCACCCCACCCAGGCCCTGCTGGACGCCTACACGATCCGCCAGCGGCTGGTGAAGGACCCGACCGGGGCCGACCTCAAGGGCCGCCGGATCGCGATCGTCGGCGACGTGCTGCACAGCCGGGTGGCCCGCTCCAACGTCCGGCTGCTGCACACCCTGGGCGCGGAGGTGGTGCTGGTCGCGCCGCCGACGCTGCTACCGGTGGGGATCGACAACTGGCCGTGCTCGACCTCGTACGATCTGGACGACGTGGTCAACGGCGGTCACGGCGACCTGGACGCGGTGATGATGCTGCGGGTGCAGCGGGAGCGGATGAACGCCGCGTTCTTCCCCAGCGCCCGCGAGTACTCCCGGCGCTACGGGCTGGACGCCCGGCGGATGGACCGGCTGCCCGACCACGCGCTGGTCATGCATCCCGGCCCGATGAACCGGGGGCTGGAGATCACCGCGGAGGCGGCCGACTCGCCCCGCTCCACCATCGTCGAGCAGGTGGCCAACGGGGTCGCCGTGCGGATGGCGGTCCTCTACCTGCTGTTGTCCGGCCAGCCCGACGGAAAGGACGCGTCATGACCGAGACCTACCTGATCAAGGGGGCGCGCCCGCTCGGCGGCGACCCCACCGACATCCTGATTGAGGACGGGGTGGTCGCCGCCCTGGGGAAGGCCGCCTCGTCGGGGGCGCGGGTGATCGACGCGGACGGGCTGGTCGCCCTGCCCGGCCTGGTCGACCTGCACACCCACCTGCGCGAGCCCGGCCGGGAGGACGCGGAGACGGTCGAGACCGGCACCCGGGCCGCCGCACTCGGCGGCTGGACGGCCGTGCACGCGATGGCCAACACCGACCCGGTGGCCGACACGGCCGGCGTGGTCGAGCAGGTCTGGCGACTGGGCCGGGAGTACGGCTGGGTGGACGTGCGCCCGGTCGGCGCGGTCACCGTCGGCCTCGGCGGCGAGCGGCTGGCCGAACTCGGCGCGATGGCCGACTCGGCCGCCCGGGTCCGGGTGTTCTCGGACGACGGGCACTGCGTCTGGGACCCGGTGCTGATGCGCCGCGCCCTGGAGTACGTGAAGGCGTTCGGCGGGGTCGTCGCCCAGCACGCCCAGGAGCCCCGGCTCACCGAGGGCGCGCAGATGCACGAGGGCGCGGTCTCGGCCGAGCTCGGCCTGACCGGCTGGCCGGCCGTGGCCGAGGAGGCGATCATCGCCCGGGACGTGCTGCTGGCCGGGCACGTCGGCTCCCGGCTGCACGTCTGCCACGTCTCCACCGCGGGGTCGGTGGAGATCCTGCGCTGGGCCAAGAGCCGCGGGATCGACGTCACCGCCGAGGTCACCCCGCACCACCTGCTGCTGACCGACGAGCTGGTCCGCAGCTACGACCCGGTCTACAAGGTGAACCCGCCGCTACGCACCGCGGCCGACGTCCAGGCCGTGCGGGCGGCGCTGGCCGACGGGACGATCGACATCGTCGCCACCGACCACGCCCCGCACCCGGTCGAGGCCAAGGACTGCGAGTGGGGGGTCGCCTCGATGGGGATGACCGGCCTGGAGACCGCGCTCTCGATCGTCCAGGAGGCGATGGTCGACACCGGCCTGCTGACCTGGGAACAGGTGGGGATGCGGATGTCGGTCCAGCCGGCGCGGATCGGCCGGGTGAGTGACCAGGGCCGCCCGATCGCGGTCGGTGAGCCCGCCCACCTGACCCTGGTGGACCCGGCCGCCCGGTGGGAATGCGATCCTGCCGCACAGGCCACGATGGGCCGTAACTCTCCGGTGCGGGGCCGGAAGATGCACGGATCCGTCGTGGCAACCATCTTCAACGGACGCGCGACCGTGCTGGACGGCGTCCTCAACGAGGCTCTTCAGGAGGTGCCCCAGTGACCCCCGTACCCGCAGTCCTGGTCCTGGAAGACGGAACCACCTGGCGCGGACGCGCCTATGGCGCCGTCGGCCACACGGTGGGGGAGGCGGTCTTCTCCACCGGCATGACCGGCTACCAGGAGACCCTGACCGACCCGTCGTACCACCGCCAGGTGGTGGTGATGACCGCCCCGCACATCGGCAACACCGGGGTGAACGACGAGGACAGCGAGTCCTCGCGGATCTGGGTGGCCGGCTACGTGGTGCGCGACCCGGCCCGCCGGGCCTCGAACTGGCGCTCGAAGCGGGAACTGCCCGAGGAACTGGCCGCGCAGGGCGTGGTCGGCATCTCGCACGTCGACACCCGGTCGATCACCCGGCACCTGCGCGAGCGCGGGGCGATGCGGGTGGGGATCTTCTCCGGTCCGGAGCTGGCCACCGACGCGCAGTTGCTGGAGCAGGTCCGCCAGGCGCCGGAGATGACCGGGGCCCAGCTGGCCGAGCAGGTCAGCACCGCGTCGGCCTACGTGGTCCCGGCGATCGGGGCCAAGCGCTTCACGGTGGCCTCGCTCGACCTGGGGATCAAGTCGATGACGCCGCAGCGGATGGCCCAGCGGGGCATCGAGTCGCACGTGCTGCCGGCCACCGCCTCGATCGACGACGTGCTGGCCACCGGCGCGGACGGGGTGTTCTTCTCCAACGGCCCGGGCGACCCGGCCACCGCGCTGCCGCAGATCGAGCTGCTGAAGCAGGTGCTGGACCGGCGGATCCCGTTCTTCGGGATCTGCTTCGGCAACCAGCTCTTCGGGCACGCCCTGGACCTGGGCACGTTCAAGCTGGGCTACGGGCACCGCGGGATCAACCAGCCGGTGCTGGACCGCACCACCGGCAAGGTCGAGGTGACCGCGCACAACCACGGGTTCGCCGTCGACGCGCCGCTGGAGGGCACGTTCGCCACCCCGTTCGGCGCCGCCCAGGTGAGCCACGTCAACCTCAACGACCAGGTCGTCGAGGGTCTGAATCTTGTTGACGGACCGGCCTTCTCGGTCCAGTACCACCCCGAGGCGGCAGCCGGCCCGCACGACGCCGGCTACCTGTTCGACCGCTTCGCCGATCTGATGGGGGAGCACAGCGCCGATGCCCAGAAGAACTGACCTCAAGAGCGTCCTGGTCATCGGGTCCGGCCCGATCGTGATCGGCCAGGCCTGCGAGTTCGACTACTCCGGCACCCAGGCCTGCCGGGTGCTGCGCGAGGAGGGCCTGCGGGTCGTCCTGGTGAACTCCAACCCGGCCACGATCATGACCGACCCGGAGTTCGCCGACGCCACCTACGTCGAGCCGATCACCTCCGAGGTGATCGAGGCGATCATCGCCAAGGAGCGCCCGGACGCGCTGCTGGCCACCCTGGGCGGGCAGACCGCGCTGAACGCGGCGATGGACCTGAACGCCGCCGGGATCCTGGAGAAGTACAACGTCGAGCTGATCGGCGCCAACGTGGCGGCGATCGAGGCCGGTGAGGACCGCCAGCTGTTCAAGGGCGTGGTCGACACCGTGCGGGAGAAGTACGGCCTGGACGCCACCGTGGCCCGCAGCTTCGTCTGCCACACCATGGACGAGTGCGTGGCCGCCACCGGCGAGCTCGGCTACCCGGTGGTGGTGCGGCCCAGCTTCACCATGGGCGGCCTCGGCTCCGGCATCGCCTACGACGCGGCCGACCTGGAGCGGATCGCCGGCGCCGGGCTGCACTACTCGCCGACCACCGAGGTGCTCCTCGAGGAGTCGATCATCGGGTGGAAGGAGTACGAGCTCGAGCTGATGCGCGACCACAACGACAACGTGGTGGTGGTCTGCTCGATCGAGAACCTCGACCCGATGGGCGTGCACACCGGTGACTCGATCACCGTGGCCCCGGCCCTGACCCTGACCGACCGGGAGTACCAGAAGCTGCGGGACATCGGCATCGCGGTGATCCGCGAGGTCGGCGTGGACACCGGCGGCTGCAACATCCAGTTCGCGGTGAACCCGGCCGACGGCCGGGTGATCGTGATCGAGATGAACCCGCGGGTCTCGCGGTCCTCGGCGCTGGCGTCCAAGGCGACCGGCTTCCCGATCGCCAAGATCGCGGCCCGGCTGGCGGTCGGGTACTCGCTGGACGAGATCCCGAACGACATCACCGAGAAGACCCCGGCCAGCTTCGAGCCCACGCTCGACTACGTCGTGGTCAAGGTGCCGCGGTTCGCGTTCGAGAAGTTCCCGGCCGCCGACCCCACGCTGACCACCACGATGAAGTCGGTCGGCGAGGCGATGGCGATCGGCCGGAACTTCACCGAGGCGCTGCAGAAGGCGCTGCGCTCGCTGGAGAAGAAGGGCGCGGCGTTCCACTGGGACGGTCCCGTCCCAGCGCTCGAACCTCTGCTGGAGGCCGCGAAGGTTCCGACCGAGAGCCGGCTCCTGCAGGTACAGCAGGCGATCCGGGCCGGGGCCACGGTGGAGCAGCTGTTCGAAGCCACCAAGATCGACCCGTGGTTCCTCGACCAGCTGATGCTTCTGGAGGAGCTCGCGCAGGAGATCCGCGCGTCCGACGCCCTTACCCCGGAACTGCTGCGCGAGGCCAAGCGGCACGGCTTCTCCGACGCCCAGCTGGCTTCCCTGAGCGGTCTTTCCGAAGATGTCGTGAGGGGTGTCCGGCACGCGCTGGGGGTGCGGCCGGTCTACAAGACGGTGGACACCTGCGCCGCCGAGTTCGCCGCCAGCACGCCGTACTACTACTCCAGCTACGACGAGGAGGACGAGGTCACCGCGTCCTCCCGGCGCAAGGTGATCATCCTCGGCTCCGGGCCGAACCGGATCGGTCAGGGCGTGGAGTTCGACTACTCCTGCGTGCACGCCTCGTTCGCGCTGCGCGACGCCGGCTACGAGACGGTCATGGTGAACTGCAACCCGGAGACCGTCTCGACCGACTACGACACCTCCGACCGGCTCTACTTCGAGCCGCTCACTCTGGAGGACGTGCTCGAGATCGTGCACGCCGAGCGGCGTTCCGGTGAGCTGGTCGGGGTCATCGTGCAGCTCGGCGGGCAGACCCCGCTGGGTCTGGCGGCGGCCCTGAAGGCCAACGGGGTGCCGATCGTCGGCACCAGCCCGGAGGCCATCGACCTGGCCGAGGACCGCGGCGAGTTCGGCGAGGTGCTGAGCGCGGCCGGCCTGCTGGCGCCCAAGCACGGCACCGCGATCACCTTCCCGCGGGCCAAGCAGATCGCCGACGAGATCGGCTACCCGGTGCTGGTGCGCCCGTCCTACGTACTCGGCGGCCGGGGCATGGAGATCGTCTACGACGAGGCCCAGCTGGCCGACTACCTCAACCGGGCCACCGAGATCGGGCCGGGCCGGCCGGTGCTGGTCGACCGGTTCCTGGACGACGCGATCGAGATCGACGTGGACGCGCTCTACGACGGCACCGAGATGTACCTCGGCGGCGTGATGGAGCACATCGAGGAGGCCGGGATCCACTCCGGCGACTCGGCCTGCGTGCTTCCGCCGGTGACCCTGGGGGAGCGGGACATCGAGCGGGTCCGGGTCTCCACCGAGGCGATCGCCAAGGGGGTCGGCGTGCGCGGCCTGCTGAACGTGCAGTTCGCCCTGGCCGCCGGCGTCCTCTACGTGCTCGAGGCGAACCCCCGGGCCAGCCGGACGGCCCCGTTCGTCTCCAAGGCGACCGCGGTGCCGCTGGCCAAGGCGGCGGCCCGGATCATGCTCGGCTCCACCATCGCCGAACTGCGGGCCGAGGGCATGCTGCCGGCCCAGGGCGACGGCGGCACCATGCCGGCCGACTCCCCGGTCTCGGTGAAGGAGGCGGTGCTGCCGTTCAAGCGGTTCCGGACCGCCGAGGGCAAGATCGTGGACACCCTGCTCTCCCCGGAGATGCGCTCCACCGGTGAGGTGATGGGGATCGACACCGACTTCCCGCACGCCTTCGCCAAGTCGCAGTCGGCCGCGTTCGGCGGTCTGCCGGACTCCGGCACGGTCTTCATCTCGGTCGCCGACGTGGACAAGCGGGCGATGATCTTCCCGGTCAAGCGCCTGGTCGACCTCGGCTTCACGGTGCTGGCCACCGACGGCACCGCGGATGTGCTGCGGCGCAACGGGATCGCCTCGACCCGGGTGCGCAAGCTGGCGCTCGGGCAGGGCGAACAGGGCGAGCCGACGATCGTCGACATGATCGCCGCGGGTGAGGTGGACATGGTGGTGAACACCCCGTCCGGGCCGGCCGCCCGGATGGACGGTTACGAGATCCGGGCCACCACCACGGCCGTGGACAAGCCGATCATCACCACCATCCAGCAGTTCTCGGCCGCGGTGCAGGCGATCGAGGCGGCCCGCAACGAGCCGGTCCGGGTGGCCTCGCTGCAGGAGCACGCGATCCGGCTCGGCGAACTGCGGGCGGAGCAGCAGCTGTGACGCCCTTCGGAGGGCGACTGCGATCAGCAATGGACGCTTACGGTCCCCTTTGTGTGGGGATCGACCCGCACCCGGCGTTGCTGGGTAAGTGGGGGCTGGCCGACGACGTGGCCGGGCTCGAGCGGTTCACCCTGACCGTGGTGGAGGCGCTGGCCGACCGGGTCGCGGTGATCAAGCCGCAGGCCGCGTTCTTCGAGCGGTTCGGCTCGGCCGGGGTCGCGGTGCTGGAGCGGGCGGTGGCCGGCATCCGCGAGGCGGGCGGGCTGAGCATCATGGACGCGAAACGGGGCGACATCGGCTCCACCATGGCGGCGTACGCCGATGCCTACGCGGGCAAGGAATCGTCGCTGGCCGGGGACGCGGTGACGGTCTCGCCGTTCCTCGGGTTCGGTTCGCTGCGGCCGTTGCTGGACCTGGCCGCGGAGACCGGCCGGGGGGTGTTCGTGCTCGCCCTGACTTCCAACCCGGAGGGTGGGCAGGTCCAGCACGCCCGGGACGAGCAGGGCCGGACCGTCGCCCAGACCCTGATCGACGCGGTCGCCGCGGAGAACGTGGGGGCCCGGCCGCTGGGCTCGGTCGGCGTGGTGGTCGGCGCCACGGTCACCGGGCCGGGCCGGGAGCACGAGCTCTCGGCGCTGAACGGGCCGATCCTGGCGCCCGGAGTCGGGGCGCAGGGCGCCACCGCGGCGGACCTGCGCGCGGTGTTCGGCCCGGCGCTCGGCGACGTCCTGCCGAATTCCTCGCGCGAGGTTCTCGGGGCCGGCCCGTCGATCAGCGGATTAAGGGACGCGGCGGCCCGGACCGTCGAGGCGGTCACGGCGGCGCTGGGCTCCTGAGGGCCTCGGCAGTCGATGAGGGACGTCCCCGGTCGCCACAAATTGTGGCGACCGGGGACGTCCTTTGTCTGGTTTGATGACGAAACCGGGACCCGATCGGCTGCGCTGGGTCGGCCGATCGTTACATTCCGTAGTAATCGACCCATGTCGCTTAATCTTGTTCGACCTGGGTACACGCGCGATTACGCAGGGCAATCCGCACTTGACTCCCATAACTGATCGGTGCTTATCTTGCACCCCTCAGGGCTACATCCGTACCAAATCGGATGCGGCGCAACGGGAGTGCCCGAGGGTCTCCTTGAGATCACGTTCTTGTCACAAAGCCGGAATCGTCACTGCGGACCCGGACTCCAGGAGATCGTCACTGCCCGACGAATTGCGAGCAACGGTGCACGCTGGGTAATCACGTGATCGGCATGCGCCACCCGCCGGTCACCGGTCCCAGCGCCTGCTCGTCCTCGTCCCGGGCGTGGCCCTTCCCCCTCGGCGTCCGTGGGGTTCGGGAAGGAATGCCGTCTCGATGGCTCCGAAGGCCAGCGGTCCCCGAAAGCGACTGGGTGCCCGGTCGATCCGAACCCGCATCCTGATGATCGGCTGGGTCCCCAGCCTGTCGCTGCTGCTCGTCGGCGTGATCGTCGCGACGATCCTGGCGGTCAACTTCTGGGGCCTGCGCAGCTCCAACAGCGTGGTCCGGGACAGCCTCAGCTCGTCCCAGTCCTTCATCCCCGAGGCCCGGCGCGAGCTGCTGCTGAGCGCCGCCTACATCGCCGACCCGTCGGCCGCCAACAAGACCCGGCTGACCGCCCAGCAGGCCAAGACCGACCAGGCCCTGGCGAAGATCCAGGCCGACGCCGGCTCGCTGGCCGACAAGACGCCGCCGGAGATCGGCCCGGCGTTCAAGGACTTCGCGGCCCGGCTGGCCGCGATGCCGTCGATGCGCGCCAAGGTCAACGACGGGGAGGCGACGGTCCTCGAGGCGACCACCTTCTGGGGCGGGATGATCGACCAGATCGCCGAGACCGTCCGGTTGCTGGCGACGATCGCCCCGAACGGTCACTCCGCCATCGAGGAGCAGCGCTCGGCCAGCCTGATCGGCCTGGTCGAGGAACTGGCCGAGGGCAACGGCCTGGCCTACGTGGCGTTCTCCAACGAGGGCATCACCCAGGAGGAGTACGAGGCCTTCATCAAGACCGGTAACGCCTACCGGGACGAGCTCGACACGATCACCCCGGACCTGACCCCGGCCGAGCAGATGCAGGTCAAGCAGCTCACCAGCAGCCAGGCCTGGCGTCAGCAGGCCCAGGTGGAGCAGGCCGTGCTGGACGCGCACGTGCTGACCGAGCGCGAGAAGAAGGACTTCACCCGGGACAAGAACACCGGCCCGGGCGCCGCCGGCGACCAGAACGGGGGCACCGCCAACAGCGGCGACCTGCCGGCCGGCTCGCTCTCGCTGTCCGCCGTGCTGCCGACCAACGCCCAGCTGAACAACGGCAACCTCAAGGCCGAGCTGCCGATCGCGTCCTCGGCCTGGGAGAACGCCAACGACGAGGTCACCACCGCGCTGACCAACATCGCCCTGCTGCACCTGGACTTCTCCTCCAAGCTGGCCGTCGACGCGGCCGGGGACCGGGTCAACTACGCGATCTACGGCGGTCTGGCCGCCGTGCTGTTCGGCATCCTGATCTTCCTGATCACCACCCGCGAGGGGAACCGCCTGGTCAACCGGCTGCGCGGGCTGCGCGACGAGACCCTGGACCTGGCCCAGACCCGGCTGCCCGCCCTGGTCCAGGGCCTGCGCGCCGGTGAGGTGGACGACGAGCACCGGCAGATGCCCAAGCTCAGCTTCGGCAAGGACGAGATCGGTGAGGTGGCCGACGCGTTCAACCGGGCCCAGGAGGTCGCCGTCACGGCGGCCGTCCAGGAGGCCGAGACCCGGGCCGGCCTGCGCGAGGTCTTCCTCAACATCGCCTACCGCAGCCAGGTGATCGTGCACCGCCAGCTCGGCGTGCTGGAGAAGGCCGAGCGGTTCGAGGAGGACCCGGAGCAGATCGAGCTGCTGTTCGAGCTCGACCACCTGGCCACCCGCGCCCGGCGCAACGCCGAGAACCTGGTCATCCTCGGTGGCGGCCAGCCCGGCCGGCGCTGGCGCAACTCGGTCGAGCTGCTCCAGGTGGTCCGCTCCTCGATCTCCGAGGCCCAGGACTACGCCCGGGTGTCGATCGGCCGCCTGCCCCGCCTGGCGATCAACGGCGCCGCGGTCGCCGACGTCATCCACCTGCTCGCCGAGCTGGTCGACAACGCCACCTCGTTCTCCCCGCCGATGTCCAAGGTCGAGGTCCGGGGCAACCTGGTCGGCAAGGGCCTGGTGCTGGAGATCGAGGACCAGGGCCTGGGCATCCCGGCCGAGAAGCTGGCCGAGCTGAACGAGATGCTGACCACCGCACCCGACTTCCACGCGCTGACCCTGCGCGAGGAGCCCCGCCTGGGCATGTTCGTGGTCGCCCAGCTGGCGGCCGGCCAGAACATCCGGGTCACCCTGACCCCGTCCCCGGCCTACGGCGGTACCAAGGCCGTCGTGCTGATCCCGTCGGAGCTGTTCGACGCCAACCCGGCCGGCCTGGCCGGTGGGCCGGCGCTCGCCCTGGACGGTGCCGACGGTGCCGCCCCGGAGTCCGCCGGAGCCCGGTCGCTGCACGAGCGGATGGCGATCACCGGGGAGATGACCGGCGAGATCGCGGTCATCCCGGCGCAGAACGACACCCAGCCGGCCGGTCCGGAACGCCGCGGCGCGGCCCCGGCCCTGTCGGTGGCGCCGAGCGAGCCGCGCACCGCCACCGGCCCGCTCGAGCGGGTCACCCGCCGCGACGGCCGGGGTGGTGACCTCGGCGACCGTGGTGAGCGGCCGACCCAGCTGCGCCCGATCCCGCCGGTCGGCACCGGTGGCCCCGCTGGTCCGGGCGGCCCGGTGCGGCATGCCCAGGCGAGCTACCCGGGTGAGCCCGGCCCGACGCTGAACCCGCAGGCCCGGGCCGAGTACCTGGCCGGCCGGGCCGGTGCGAACGGCCTCGGCAACGGTGTCGGCAACGGCAACGGCAACGGCAACGGCCTCGGCAACGGCAATGGGCACGGCAACGGCGGTGCGAACGGCAACGGCAACGGCCTGCCGCAGCGCGGTCTGAGCCCGAGCGGCGTCGGGAACGGGGCGGCGGCCAAGGCGGCGCCGACCCCGCCGGCCGGGATGCGCGGCGCCCAGGGCGCCCGCCCGATCGGCCCGAACGGCCGGCCCGAACTGCCGCGCCGGACCCGCCAGGCGCACCTGTCCGACCGCCTGAAGAGCACCCCGGCACCGGCCACCGCGGCGATGCCGGAGCGGGCCGACACCGGTCCGCAGAGCGACCCGGACCTGGCCCGCAACCGGATGGCCGCGTTCCAGCGGGGCACCCAGCGCGGCCGGACGGAGCGCCCGGATGCCTGACCGGACCGACCGGACCTACCCAGCACGTTCCACCGGCTCCACGCAGAGAAGAGGGGCGAGAACACTGTTTTCGCGAACCATGGACTGGAAGGCGAGATGACGCAGAACAGCGCGATGGGTGGCCTGGACTGGCTGGTGGAGGATCTGCTCCGCCGCCTGCCGGGCGCGGACCGGGCGATCGTTCTCTCGTCCGACGGCCTGCTGATCGGCCGGTCCAGCAACCTGAACCGGGACGACGGCGAGCACCTGGCCGCGGTCGCCTCCGGCTTCCAGAGCCTGGCCCGGGGGACCGGACGGCACTTCGGCGGCGGCGGGGTCCGGCAGACGGTCGTCGAGATGGACAACTACTTCCTGGTGGTCACCGCGGCCGGTCAGGGTGCCTGTCTGGCCCTCCTGGCCGACGTCAACGCCGATATGGGCATGGTTGCCTACGAGATGAACCTGCTGGTCAAGCAGGTCGGCACGTACCTCAGCTCGCAGCCGCGGACCGAGGACTCGGCCCCCGGGGTGGGACCGAGACCGTGACCCCGGCGGATCAGCACTGGTTCGACGAGGAGGCCGGGCCCCTGGTCCGCCCGTACGCGCTGACCCGCGGCCGCACCACCAGCAAGCAACGCGACCTGGCGATGATCACCCTGGTGGTGGCCTTGCAGCGGGTCACCCCGCAGCTGGCCGACTCGCTGGAGCCCGAGGGGCTCCAGATCGTCACCATGTGCCAGCACCCCAAGTCCATCGCCGAGGTTTCCGCCGACCTGGGCCTGCCGCTCAGTGTCGTGAAGATCCTCATCGGTGACCTGATCGACCGGCAGCTGCTGATGTTCCGGTCGGCCGTCACCCCCGACATCAACGTCCTTCAGGCGGTTATCAATGGCATACGCCGACTCTGACCCGAACCAGCGGCCCGGGGTACGCGCGACGGCGGTGAAGCTGCTGATCGCGGGCGGCTTCGGCGTCGGGAAGACCACCATGGTCGGCACGATCAGTGAGATCCCGCCGCTGCGTACCGAGGAACTCATCACCGAGCTCAGCCGGGGGGTCGACGACCTCTCCGGGGTCGAGCAGAAGAAGACCACCACGGTCGCGCTCGACTTCGGCCGGATCACGATCAGCCCGGAACTGGTGCTCTACCTGTTCGGCACGCCCGGCCAGGACCGGTTCTGGTTCATGTGGGACGAGCTGGCCGAGGGCGCGATCGGCGCCGTCGTGCTGGCCGACACCCGCCGGCTGGAGAGCTGCTTCCCGGCCGTCGACTTCTTCGAGCGCCGGGGCATCCCGTTCGTCATCGGGGTGAACTGCTTCGACGGCGAGGCCGAGTACGTGCCTGACGAGGTCCGGGTGGCCCTGGACATCGACGACCGCGTGCCGGTGGTGCTGGCCGACGTGCGCCAGCGCGCCTCGTGCAAGGAACTCCTGGTCACCCTGGCCGAGCACGCGATCAGCATGGCCACGGCCGCCTCGGCCTGACCTCCGGCTCGGTCGGCCTCGGTCGGTTTGGCCCGGCCTGTGAGGTGGCACTCCCGCACCCGGCTGTCCCTTAGGGGCCGCCGGGTGCGTGCGTAGGTGCGGGTAGGGGCGGGCGAACTGCCGTCGGGGCTGCTCAGGACGCCCTCAGAGGCCTGCTCCGGGGGGAAACACCCGCTGCCCCGGAGGGAAGACCAGGAGACACTCCTGCGGTCTTTCCGGGCGCTACAGAGGGGCCGGAAAGACCGCGGTGCACGCAATGCCGGTCTGCATGGCAAGATCACACCCGGCTCATGCTGCGGATATCGCCTCGGAAACCACTAAACATCGCTCGATGTCGGTTTCACGGCGCGTCCCGGAGGACATGAATACCAGTATGTCTGGATTAGCCGTTAGTGTCGGCTCTCGACAGTGCGCCGATCCTGGTGATCGGCCCTGTTCGGGCGACCGGAACCCGGCTGGAGGCTGGCGGGGAAGGCGAACGGAAAGGCCCGCGGATCAGGGGTGTGGCGACACGGCCCCCCGCGTTGCCCTCCGGGATACCGACTCGCTAGGTTCGGACCAGATTTCACGGTCTGCCTGCGCCGATCGGGTACCGATGATCGGCTGGACGGCCGGAATTGCTCCGGTACGGCTCAACTACCTACTGAGTTCGACGAACAACTGAGGTGACTCAAGTGGCTCTGCCCCCCCTGACTCCCGAGCAGCGGGCCGCCGCCCTGGTCAAGGCGGCCGAGGCTCGGCGTGCCCGTGCCGAGATCAAGAACAGGCTCAAGTACTCGCAGGGCTCACTCGGGGAAGTGATCAACGAGGGGCAGGAGAACGAGGTGATCGGCAAGATGAAGGTGTCGGCGCTTCTCGAGGCCCTGCCCGGAGTGGGCAAGGTGCGTGCCCGTCAGATCATGGAGGAGATCGGTATCTCCGAGTCCCGGCGGGTGCGTGGCCTCGGCTCCAACCAGATCGCCGCGCTGGTCAAGCGCTTCGGGAGCTGATCGACCGGTGATCGGGACGGAACTGCAGGACCCGTCGGGGGGCGGGGTCCGGCCAGGACGGCTGACGGTGCTGGCCGGGCCGACGGCGGTGGGCAAGGGTACGGTCGCGGCCGATATCCGCCGCCGCTACGAGCAGATCTGGCTCTCCGTCTCGGTCACCACCCGCCCGGCCCGGCCGGGCGAGGAGAACGGCGTCCACTACTTCTTCGTGGACGAGGCCGAGTTCGACGAGCTGGCCGCGACCGGCCAGCTCCTGGAGTGGGCGGTGGTGCACGGCCGGCATCGGTACGGCACCCCGCGCGCCGCGGTCGAGCAGGTGCTCGCCGAGGGCCGCCCGGCCCTGCTGGAGATCGACCTGCAGGGCGCACGGCAGGTCCGGCAGAACATGCCGGACGCGTTCTTCGTCTTCCTCAAGCCGCCGAGCCTGGACGAGCTGGTGCGCCGGCTGGTCGGGCGGGGCACCGAGGACAGCGAGGAACGGGCCCGCCGGCTGCGGACCGCGGAGGTCGAGATGGCGGCCGAGTCGGAGTTCGACGTGAGCATCGTGAACGAGGATGTCCGGCAGGCGACCGACGAGCTCGTATCATGGATGGGATTGACCCCGACCAACCCGGTCGATTCGCACCGCTAGAACGCCTGGAGTTCGTGTGTCTGGAACCGTTGCCAACCCCGAGGGCATCACCAACCCGCCGATCGACGACCTGCTGTCGACGGTGGAGTCGAAGTACTCCCTCGTGATCTTCGCGGCCAAGCGGGCGCGGCAGATCAACGCCTACTACTCGCAGCTCGGCGAGGGCCTGCTGGAGTACGTGGGCCCGCTGGTCGAGACCCACGTGCAGGAGAAGCCGCTCTCGGTCGCCATGCGCGAGATCAACGAGGGTCTGCTCACCGCCGAGAAGCACGACTGACCTTCGCATGGCGAGTCGCCGGATCGTCCTCGGCGTAGGCGGCGGCATCGCCGCCTACAAGGCGGCTCTGCTGCTGCGCCGGTTCAAGGAGGCCGGGCACGACGTCCGGGTGGTCCCGACCGAGGCCGCGCTGAACTTCGTCGGCGCCCCCACCTGGGCCGCCCTGTCCGGGCACCCGGTGTCCACCTCGGTGTGGGACGAGGTGCACGAGGTGCCGCACGTCCGGATCGGCCAGCAGGCCGACCTGGTCGTGGTGGCGCCCGCCACCGCCGACCTGCTCGCCCGGGCCGCCCACGGCCTGGCCGGCGACCTGCTCACCAACGTCCTGCTGACCGCGCGCTGCCCGGTGCTGCTGGCCCCGGCCATGCACACCGAGATGTGGACGCACCCGGCCACCGTGGCCAACGTGACCATCCTGCGCGAGCGCGGGGTCACCGTGGTCGAGCCCGCCAGTGGGCGGCTGACCGGCGCCGACACCGGCCCGGGGCGGCTGCCCGAGCCGGAAGAGCTCTTCGCTGCGGCCATGTCGCTGCTGGAGCAACCGGCGGGGGCTGTTGGGCCGGGCGCCACCGCCCCTGATCCGTCGGCGGGTGGCTCGGTGACCCAGCTTCCGGCTGCGGGTGGGGCTGTCCCCGGCGACCTGGCCGGTCGTCACGTGGTCGTCTCCGCCGGGGGCACCCGGGAGCCGCTCGATCCCGTCCGCTTCCTCGGTAACCGCTCGTCCGGTCGTCAGGGCATCGCCCTGGCCCAGACCGCGCTCGAGCGAGGTGCCAAGGTGACGTTGGTCGCCGGATCGATCGAGGTCGCCGTGCCCGAGGGCGTCGATGTGGTGCGGGTCGAAACCGCCCTGCAGATGCGCGAGGCGATGAATGCGGCCGCCGGCGGGGCGGACGTGGTCGTGATGGCCGCCGCCGTGGCCGACTTCCGCCCGCAGAGCGTGGCCGAGCACAAGATCAAGAAATCCGCGGACAGCGAAGACGCGCCGGTGATCACCCTGGTCCGCAATCCGGACATCCTGGCCGGTCTGGTCGCCGCCCGGCGCCCGGGCCAGATCGTCGTCGGATTCGCCGCCGAGACCGGGGACGAGACCGGCAGCGCTCTCCAGCACGCCACCGCCAAACTCGCCCGCAAGGGCTGTGACCTGCTGGTTCTCAACGACGTGGCGGCCGGGAAGGTGTTCGGCCGGGAAGACACCGAGGTCACCGTGCTGGGCGCCGACGGCAGCGTCACCGCGGTCCCGGCCGGCAGCAAGACCACCGTGGCCGGAGCCATCTGGGACGCGGTGCACCCGTTGCTCGCCTGATCACCCCGATGCGGGGAGCGGTGAATTCGTTCTCCACCGGAATGGTTAGAGTAGGACGTCGTGACCGACGTCCGCCCGCGCACCCCGTGGCGCGCCCTCGTCGTCCACCCGTAATCTCGTTCGAATCTTCTACTCGTCATCACCCTTCGGGAGTGCCGTGTCCGACCGTCTGTTCACCTCTGAGTCCGTTACCGAGGGGCACCCCGACAAGATCTGTGACCAGATCAGTGATGCGATCCTCGATGCCCTGCTGACGCAGGACCCGACCTCCCGGGTGGCGGTGGAGACCATGGTCACCACCGGCCTGGTCCACGTCGCCGGTGAGGTGACGACGAAGGCGTATGCCGATATCCCGTCGATCGTGCGTAAGACGATCCTGGATATCGGGTACGACTCCTCGACGAAGGGCTTCGACGGCAACTCCTGTGGCGTCGAGGTCAGCATTGGCGCGCAGTCCCCGGACATCGCGCAGGGTGTCGACACCGCCTATGAGGCGCGGGTCGAGGCCGGCGCGGACCCGCTGGACCTGCAGGGCGCGGGTGACCAGGGCCTGATGTTCGGGTACGCGAACGACGACACGCCGGAGTTGCTGCCGTTGCCGATCTGGCTGGCGCACCGTCTGGCTGAGCGGCTGACTGAGGTCCGCAAGTCGGGTGAGGTTCCGTACCTGCGCCCGGACGGTAAGACCCAGGTCACGATCGCCTACGACGGCGACAAGGCGGTCCGCCTCGACACGGTCGTGGTGTCCTCGCAGCACGCGGCTGATGTGTCGCTGGAGAACCTGCTGCAGCCGGACGTGATGGATCACGTGATCAAGCCGGTTCTGGACCGTATCGACATCGACACCACGAACTACCGTCTGCTGGTGAACCCGACCGGCCGGTTCGAGGTCGGTGGCCCGATGGGGGATGCGGGTCTGACCGGCCGCAAGATCATCGTGGACACCTACGGTGGGTTCGCCCGTCACGGTGGTGGCGCGTTCTCGGGTAAGGACCCGTCGAAGGTCGACCGGTCCGCCGCGTACGCGATGCGGTGGGTGGCCAAGAACGTGGTCGCCGCCGGCCTGGCCAAGCGCTGCGAGGTGCAGGTCGCCTACGCGATCGGTAAGGCGCAGCCGGTCGGTCTGTACGTGGAGACCTTCGGGACCGAGACCGCTCCGGTGGAGAAGATCACCGCGGCGATCAAGGAGGTCTTCGACCTGCGTCCGGCCGCGATCATCCGGGACCTGGACCTGCTGAAGCCGAAGTACCACCAGACCGCCGCGTACGGTCACTTCGGCCGGGACCTGCCCGGCATGACCTGGGAGCAGACCACCCGGGTCGACGACCTGCGCTCGGCCATCGGCTGACCTCGTCATCCACAGCTCCGCTTTTCCACAGCACGGCCGTCGCCCGTCCGGGCGACGGCCGTGCTGTCTTTAGGCTGTCCTCATGACCACCGGATCCGACGGCGACCAGCTGGAGCTGTTGCGCGCCGCCACCCGGGGCCGTAAACCAAAGCCGCCCGCGGCGGCCGCGGCCGAGCTCCCGGTCGCCCGGGTCACGGTCGACGTGCCGCTGCCGCATCTCGACCGGGTGTTCGACTACCTGGTGCCCGAGCCGATGTCCGCGGCCGCGCAGCCCGGCGTGCGGGTGCGGGTGCGGTTCGGTGGGCAGGACATCGAGGGGTATCTGCTCGAGCGGGTGGCCGAGTCCGGGCATCAGGGAAAGCTGGCTCCGCTGCGCAAGGTGGTCTCGCCCGAGCCGGTGCTCACGCCGAGTGTGCTGCGGCTGTGCCAGGCCGTGGCCGAGCGATATGCAGGCAACCTGACCGACGTGCTGCGCCTGGCCGTGCCCCCGCGGCACGCCCGGGTGGAGCAGGCGCCGCGCCCCGAGGTGCCCGAGCCGCTGACCGACCCGGTCGAGCCGGCGGGCTGGGAGAGATACCGCGCCGGCCCGGCCCTGCTGGCCCGGATCGCCGCCGGTGACGCCCCCCGGGCGGTGTGGACGGCGTTGCCCGGTCCGGCCTGGTACGACGATCTGGCGGTCGCCGTCGCCGCCGCTCTGCAGGCCGGCCACGGATCGCTGGTCGTGCTGCCGGACAAGCGGGATGTCGATCAGCTCGACCGGGCGCTGACCAAACGGCTGGGGGAGGGGCGGCACGCCCGTCTCGAGGCCGATCTGGGCCCGACCACCCGTTACCGCAACTTCCTGGCGGTCTCGCGCGGCGACGTCCGGGTGGCGATCGGGACCCGGGCCGCCGCCTTCGCTCCCGTCCACGACCTCGGCCTGGTGGTGATCTGGGACGACGGGGACGAGATGCACGCCGAGCCCCGGGCGCCCTATCCGCACGCCCGGGAGGTGCTGGCGGTGCGGGCCGAGCTGGAGGGGGCGGCGCTGATCGCCGGGTCCTGGTCCCGCTCGGTGGAGTGCGCGGCCTGGCTGCGGACCGGCTGGGCCCGCCCGGTGCTGGCCGATCGGCAGGTGGTGCGCGACGCCTGGCCGCGGATCCAGGTGGCGGCCACGGCGATGGGCGGGCGGGACGATCCGTCGGCGCACGGCCGGCTGCCGAGCCCGGCCTGGCGCGCCCTGCACGACGGGCTCAAACGGGGGCCGGTGCTGGTCCAGGTGCCCCGGGCCGGCTACCTACCCGGTCTGGCCTGCCAGGACTGCCGGCACCCGGCTCGCTGCGGCCACTGCCACGGCCCGCTGGGCCTGCCTTCCTCCGCGAAGGCCGCGCCCGATCCGGACAGCGCGGGTCTTCCCGAATGCCGTTGGTGTGGGCGGGTGGCCGCGGCCTGGCGTTGTCCCACCTGCCAGGGTCGGCGGCTGCGGGCCACGTCCGTCGGGGTCGGGCGTACGGCGGAAGAGCTGGGGCAAGCTTTCCCAGGGGCGGCCGTAGTGGTGCCGCAGGCCGATGGGCCGGCTCCGAACGTCCCGGCCAATGCTTTGGTGGTCTCCACTCCGGGTATCGAACCGGCCGTCGAGGGCGGCTACGCCGCAGCCGTGCTGCTGGACGCCGGGCGGCTGCTCGAGCGCCCCGACCTGCGCGCCAGTGAGGACGCGCTGCGCCGCTGGCTGGGCGCCGCGGCTCAGGTCCGGCCGTCGGCGGCGGGTGGATCGGTGATCATCTCCGCCGACCCCCAGGCGCCCGCGGTCCAGGCGCTGGTCCGGATCGACCCGGGCACCCAGGCCGATCGGGAACTGGACGAGCGGGCCGAGCTGGGCTTCCCGCCCGCGGTGGTGCTGGCCGATGTGACCGGCACCGCGACGGCGGTGAACTCGCTGGTGCGCACCGCGCGACTGCCGGAGGGCACGCAGACGCTGGGGCCGACCGAGGTGCTCGCCGCGCCCGGGCCGGAAGCGTCCAAGGCCAGGGCGAAGGAGCCGGTCCGCCGGCATCTGCCCCGGGCCGCCCCGCAGCTGGCGGGACTGGAAGAGGCGACCGGGAAGGCGGAGCCCGAGGAGATCGACGAGACCCAGGTCCGGGTGCTGCTGCGGGCCCCCCGCCCGGAGCTCGCCGCGCTGGCCCGGGCCCTGCACGCGGCGGCCGCGATCCGGAGCTCGCGTCGCGAGCCCGGCGCCACCCGGATCCAGCTCGATCCGCTCAACCCCGGTTGATCATCGGCTGATCATCGGGTGAACACCGCCCGCGCGGGCTCGCTGCGGTCCGCAGCCCTCGCCAGGATCGTCCTCCCGCCGTAGGGTCTTGAGACAAGAGGTGGTGAACATGGCGGAGAGGGAGTTCCGGATCGCCTACGCCGGGGGGCTGCGTCAGCTGCTCGGCATTATGGGCTGTGGTCCTGGGCTGAGCGGGGTGCTGGTCACCGACGAGTCCGTCCGGGTCTGGATGGGCTGGGCGTTCCGGGTGACCATCCCGCGGCACGCCATCTCCGTGGTGGAGACCGAAGAGCGTTCGGTGCTGAGCGTCGGGGTGCACGGCTGGCGGGGCACCTGGCTGGTCAACGGCTCCCGGCGGGACCTGGTCCGGATCGAGCTCGGGGCCGGCGTGCACGCCCGGGTGATCGGCCAGCAGGCCGCCCTCACCACGCTGGTGGTCAGCGTGGAGGAGCGGGACGAGTTCATCCGCCTGATCCGCCCGCCCGGCTCCGGCCCGAACGCGGCCCGGGCGGCCCGGGTGCGCCGGATCCGGCTGCCCTCCCCGGTGCTCAAGCCCGGTCTGGCCCGGGACGCGCCGATCATGACCGACCAGGCCGCGCCGGAGCCGGCCCGTGAGACCCGTCCGCTGCCCAAGCCCGGCCGGATCACCCCGAGCGTCTGACCCGGTTCGCCGGATTCGCCGCAGCGGCTGGTCACCCGGCCGGATCCCGGCCCGTAGACTCGTGCGGTGCCTATCCACACCATCCGCCTGTTCGGCGACCCCGTGCTGCGCACCAAGGCCGAGCCGGTCGTCGACTTCGACCGTGAGCTGCGCACCCTGGTCAAGGACCTGCAGGAGACGATGATGGAGGCGCCCGGCTCGGGGCTGGCGGCGCCGCAGATCGGCGTCGGGCTGCGGGTGTTCACCTATTACGTGGACGGCGAGCTCGGCCACCTGGTCAATCCGGACCTGTCCCTGTCGGACGAGGAGCAGGAGGGTGACGAGGGCTGCTTGTCCCTGCCCGACCTGGTCTTCGACACCCGGCGGGCGCTGCGGGTGGTGGCCAAGGGCTTCGACCAGCACGGCGAGCCGGTGACGATCGAGGGCAGCGAGCTGCTGGCCCGCTGCATCCAGCACGAGACCGACCACCTGGACGGCATCCTGTTCATCGACCGGCTCGATCGCGAGACGCGCAAGCTCGCGCTCAAGGCGATCCGGGAGGCCGAGTGGAACGGGGCCGCCCCGCCGGCGGTGAAGGTGAGTCCGCACGCCACCTTCGGCCGCGCGATCTAGCCCTTCCCTCTTCATCTTCGACCAGACGTCAGCGAGAACCCACCGTGCGCATCATCGTCGCGGGCACCCCCGAGGTCGCCCTGCCCCCGCTCGAGGCGATCCACGCCTCCGGCCACCAGATCATCGCCGCCCTCACCCGGCCGGACGCGGTTTCCGGCCGGGGGCGCAAGGTTTCCCGTTCGCCGGTCGCCCAGTGGGCCGACGAGCACGGCGTGCCGGTGCTGCAGCCGGTGAAGCCGGGTGAGCCGGAGTTCCTCGAGCAGCTGCGGGAACTGGCGCCGGACTGCGTGGCCGTGGTGGCCTACGGTGCGCTGGTGCCGCAGCGGGCGCTCGACATCCCGAAGCACGGCTGGATCAACCTGCACTTCTCGGTGCTGCCGGCCTGGCGCGGTGCGGCTCCGGCCCAGCGCGCGGTGATGGCCGGTGACCAGGTCACCGGGGCGTCGGTCTTCCAGCTCGAGAAGGGCCTGGACACCGGCCCGGTCTACGGTGTGATGACCCAGACCATCCGGCCCCGGGACACCGCCGGCGACCTGCTCGGCAAGCTCGCCGAGGGCGGCGCCGGGCTGCTCGTCGCGGTGCTGGACGGGCTGGAGTCGGGGGCGATGGAGGCCCGGCCGCAGCCGGACCAGGGCGTCTCGCTGGCCCCCAAGATCACCGTGGAGGAGGCCGAGGTCGACTGGACCGGTACCGCCGTGGTGATCGACCGTCGGGTGCGGGGTTGCACCCCGGCACCGGGGGCCTGGACCACCTTCCGGGGCGCTCGGATCGGTCTCGGGCCAGTGCTTTTGGACGATGTCGGCGAGGCCGGCGAGGACGTCGCCCTGGCTCCGGGTGAGCTTCGGGTGCTGAAGAAGGCGGTGCTCGTCGGCACCGCCACGACGCCGGTGGTGCTGGGCGAGGTGCGTCCGGCGGGTAAGCGGGCGATGGCGGCGGTGGACTGGGCGCGCGGTGCGCGGCCGGATGCCGGTGAGCGACTGGGTTCTGGAGATGCCTCATGAGCAAGCAGGCATCGGCCGGCCGTCCTTCGGGACCGCCCCGCCGCACCGGTGGCAAGCCCGGCCGCAGCGGAGGCCGGGAAGCAGCTCAGCCCCGGGCCCGCGAGGGCGCCGGTAGCCGTCCCTCCGGCGGCCGGCCCACCTCGGTCGACCCGGCGCGGGGCGTGGCCTACGAAACGCTGCGCGCGGTTTCCGAGCGGGACGCGTACGCCAACCTGATCCTGCCCAGCCTGCTGCGCCGGGCCCATTTACGCGGCCGCGACGCAGGTTTGGCCACCGAGCTGGCCTACGGCGCGCTCCGGGGCCGGGGTAGCTACGACGCGATCATCGCGGCCGGCACCGATCGCCCGATCGGCGAGATCGACCCGGCCGTTCTGGACGCCCTCCGGCTCGGCGTCCACCAGTTGCTGCACATGCGCATCCCGCCGCACGCGGCCGTCTCCACCACCGTCGACCTGGTCCGCTCAGTGGCGGGCCCGGGCGCGTCCCGGTTCGCCAACGCCGTGCTCCGTCGGGTCGGCGAGCACGACGAGGCCGACTGGCTGGTGCGAGTGGCGCCGGATGCGACGGAGAACCCGGACGGCAACCTGTCGGTCAGCTACTCGCATCCGGAGTGGATCGTCCGCGCCCTACGCGATGCGCTGCGGGTCAACGGGCGCCCGGTCGAGGAACTGCCCACGCTGCTGGCGTCCCACAACGCCCGTCCGGCCGTGGCCGCGACCGCTCTGCCCGGCCTGTCGGACGTGGCCGAACTGACCGAAAGCCCTTACGCCAAGCCGGGAGTGCTCTCTCCGGTGGCCGCCGTGCTGCGCGGCGCGCCGGACGACCTGGCCGCGATCCGGCAGGGCCGGGCCCGGGTCCAGGACGAGGGCAGTCAGCTGGTCGCGCTGGGGGCGGCGGCCGCCCCGACCACCGGCACCGACCGGGGGATCTGGCTCGACCTCTGCGCCGGGCCCGGCGGCAAGGCCGCGCTCCTGGCCTCGTTGCTGGCCGAGCGGCACGCGGCCGGGCTGGTCGGGGACGATGCGGAACTGGTGGCGGTCGAGGTGGCCGAGCATCGCGCCGGGCTGGTCCAGCAGTCCCTGGCCGCGGTCCAGGCCGCGTACGACGTCCGGGTGCGGGACGGCCGTACCGTCGGAGAGGCCGAACCGGAGCGCTACGACCGGGTTCTCGTCGACGCACCGTGCACCGGCCTGGGCGCGCTCCGCCGCCGCCCGGAGTCCCGCTGGCGCCGCACCCCGACCGACCTGACCACCCTGGCCCCGCTGCAGAGGGCGCTGCTGGAATCGGCGCTGGCCGCGGTCCGCCCCGGCGGCGTGGTGGCCTACGCCACCTGTTCTCCGCACCCGGCCGAGACCCGGATGGTCGTGGAGGACGTGCTGCGGGGGCGGGACGATGTCGAGCGATTGGACACGCCCAGCGTGCTGCGGGACCTGATCGGGTCGCGGCGGCTGCCGGACCGTCCGGAGGACGATTCGCTGTCTCTGGGGGAGGGGCCGGACGCGCAGTTGTGGACGCATCTGCACGGCACGGACTCGATGTACCTGTCGCTGCTGCGAAAGCGGATCTGAGGCGCCGTTCGGTCAGGCGCCACGCTACTGTCGGTTTGTCGGTCGGCTGCGAGGAGGAACGATGGCGTCGCGAACTCTGCAAGTAGTCATCTACGCCGAGGCAGACGGTTATGTCGCCCAGTGTCTCGATGTCGACGTCGCTTCCGAGGGGGCGACCGAGGAGGAGGCCCGGGCGAATATTCAGGAAGCACTGGAGCTGTACTTCGACGAGCCCGGAGCCCAGCTCGACCTACCGGAAGTCGGTCGTGCTCACGTCGAGCAGGTGACGCTCAAGAGTGCCTGAGGGAGGGTCTGAAGCTCGGCACCTTCCGGTCGATCTGTCGTCCGGCGGGCCTCCTGCCGTCCGACTTCTCCTAGGCTCACCCGGAGGCGCGCGCAGCGAGCGGTGATCTCCGCACTAGGCTCATCCGCCGTGGGCATCCAGATCTCTCCCAGCATCCTCAACTCCGACTTCGCCCGGCTCGACCGGGAGCTCGAGCGGATCAGCAGCGCCGACTGGGCGCACGTGGACGTGATGGACAACCATTTCGTCCCGAACCTGACGCTCGGCCTGCCGGTGGTGGAGTCCCTGCTCAAGGTGTCGCCGATCCCGGTGGACTGCCACCTGATGATCCAGGACCCGGACCGCTGGGCCCCGGCCTTCGCCGAGGTGGGGGCCAGGAGCGTGACCTTCCACGCCGAGGCCGCGGGGGCGCCGATCCGGCTGGCCCGGGAGCTGCGCAAGCTGGGCGCGCGGGCCGGGCTGGCGGTGAAGCCGAGCACCGCGATCGAGCCCTACCTGGAGCTGCTGCCGGAGATCGACATGCTGCTGATCATGACGGTCGAGCCCGGCTTCGGCGGTCAGCCGTTCCTGGAGTCGATGCTGCCGAAGATCCGTCGCACCCGGCAGGCGGTGAAGGACGCCGGACTGGACGTCTGGATCCAGGTCGACGGGGGTGTGTCGGTGGCCACGATCGAGCGGTGTGCCGAGGCCGGCGCCGACGTGTTCGTGGCCGGATCCGCGGTCTACGGGGCCGAGGACGCCGCCGCCAGCATCGCCCAACTGCGGGAACTCGCTGCTCAGGCCTGCTGATCCAACCCCGGAACGGTTGCTGACGAGCGTCCCCAATTTCAAAAACCCCGGCCGTTCCCGGGAACAAGGTTGGGTGGCACACTGTTGCCGAGTTCAGCAATCACAAGCAGAAGCAGTGCGTGCTCCGGGGTCGGTGTAATTCCGAACCGGCGGTTATAGTCCGCGACCCGACCGCAGCCAGCGGCCGGTTGACCTGGTGAAATTCCGGGACCGACGGTGAAAGTCCGGATGGGAGGCAGCACGCGGTGTCGTTCGGATCCTTTTGGGGTCCTGCGGCACCGAGCGACGACGCGTCGGCCACCGCCGGCAGCTCTTCCCGTCGTGACCTCCGGAGTCCGCGCCACGGCGTGGTAGGAGGGTCACTGATGTTCACCGGGATCGTTGAAGAGCTGGGCCAGGTCGTCGAGCTCGTCCCCGGCGCGGACTCCGCGCGCGTCACCGTCCGAGGTCCTCTGGTGACCTCCGATGCCGCCCCCGGGGCCTCGATCGCCGTCAACGGCATCTGTCTCACCGTGGTCGAGCTCGCCGGTGACACCTTCACCGCCGACGTGATGGCCGAGACGCTGAACCGCACCTCGCTGCGCACCGCCGTCCCCGGCGCCCCGGTCAACCTCGAGCGCCCGCTGCAGGCCAACGGGCGCTTCGGCGGGCACGTCGTGCAGGGCCACATCGACGGCACCGGCACGGTCACCGAGCGGGTGCCGGGCGACCAGTGGGAGCTGGTCCGGGTCGCGATCCCGGCCGGGCTGTCCCGGTACGTGGTGGCCAAGGGATCGATCACCGTCGACGGGGTCTCGCTGACCGTGGCCGAGCTCACGGACCGGAATGCGCAGGACGGCGGCGGCAGTGTCGTCACGGTGTCCCTGATCCCGGAGACTCTTGCCCGCACGACCCTCGGGCACCGCGCCGTCGGTGATCCGGTCAACCTCGAGGTCGACGTGCTGGCCAAGTACGTGGAGCGGCTGACCACCGCCCCACCTCCCGCAATCACGGACGAGAGCACGGAAGAGACGGTGGCGGCACGATGAGCAGCGACCTACGGGCCGAAGAGGACATCACCTGGGACTTCGCCCCCGATGTCCACCTGGACCCGGTGGAGAAGGCGGTCGAGGCGTTGCGCGCGGGCCTGCCGGTCCTGGTGGTGGACGACGCCGACCGGGAGAACGAGGGCGACGTGATCATGTCGGCCGTGCACGCCTCGCCCGAGTGGGTGGGCTGGACCATCCGGCATACCTCCGGCGTGCTCTGCGCGCCCATGTACGACGACCGGGCCGACGCGCTGAAGCTGCCGCACATGGTCGAGCGCAACGAGGAGTCGATGCGCACCGCGTACACGGTCTCGGTCGACGCCCGCTCGGGCATCGCCACCGGGATCAGCGCGGCCGACCGCTCGATCACCCTGCGGCTGCTCGCCGACGACCTGACTGCTCCGGACGACCTGGTCCGCCCCGGCCACGTGTTCCCGTTGCGCGCCCGCGCCGGGGGTGTGCTGGAGCGCCGCGGCCACACCGAGGCCGCCGTCGACCTGTGCGTGCTGGCCGGCCTGCCGCCGGTCGGGGTGCTCGCCGAGGTGGTGGAGGACGCGGGGCCGGTCACCCGGCTGCCCGGCCTGCGGGCGCTGGCCGACGAGTTCGGTCTGCCGCTGATCAGCATCGAGGATCTGGTCGCCTACCGCGAGCAGCACCCGGGCGCGGTGCCGGAGACCCCGGTCCAGGCCCCGGCACGGGTCCGCCGGGTGGCCACCAGCCTGCTGCCGACCAGCCACGGGGACTTCCGCGCGGTCGCCTACCGGGACATGCTGACCGGTCACGAGCACGTGGCGCTGGTCGCCGGCGAGCCCTCGGCCACCGGCGCCCTGGTCCGGGTGCACTCCGAATGCCTGACCGGTGACGCGTTCGGCTCCAGCCGGTGCGACTGCGGCCCACAGCTGGACGCGGCTCTGGACCGGGTGGCCGCCGAAGGCGGTGTGGTGATCTACCTGCGCGGGCACGAGGGCCGGGGGATCGGGCTGCTGGCCAAGCTGACCGCCTACCAGCTGCAGGACGCGGGGCTGGACACGGTCGCCGCGAACACCGCCCAGGGCCTGCCCGCGGACGCGCGCGAGTACGGGGCCGCCGCGGCGGTGCTGGACGACCTCGGGCTGGACGCGATCCGGCTGCTCACCAACAACCCGGCCAAGCTCACCGGCCTGGCCGAGCACGGCATCACCGTGACCGAGCGGATCGGCCTGCAGGTCGGTGCGAACGAGCACAACCAGGCCTACCTGACCAGCAAGCGGGACCTGATGGGGCACCAGCTGGACGACCTGGGACGGATCCCGGACCCGAACGACGAAGGAGAACAGCGATGAGTGGCGAGGGCGCGCCCACGATCACGGTGGACGGCTCGCGGTTGCGGGTCGGCCTGGTGCACAGTGCCTGGCACGAGCAGGTGATGGGCGGGCTGGTCGACGGCGCCCGCCGGGGCCTGGCTGATGCCGGGGTGAAGGACGTGGTGGAGATCGCCGTGCCGGGCAGCTTCGAGCTGCCGGTGGCCGCCGCCCGGCTGGCCGCGGCCGGGGTGGACGCGGTGGTCGCGCTCGGCGTGGTGATCCGCGGCGGCACTCCGCACTTCGACTACGTCTGCCAGGGCGCCACCCTCGGCCTGACCGACGTCAGCGTGCGCACCGGGGTCCCGGTCGGCTTCGGCCTGCTCACCTGCGACACGGTCGAGCAGGCGCTGGACCGGGCCGGCCTGCCCGGCTCGCACGAGGACAAGGGCCACGAGGCCGCCACCGCGGCGATCGCCTCGGCGCTGGCCCTGCAGGACCTGCCCGCTCCGGTGCCGGCCTAAGTAATACCCTCGGGGCGTGAAGACGTTCGAGGACCTGTTCGCCGAGTTGACCCACCGCGCCGAGACCCGCCCTGAAGGGTCCGGCACGGTGGCTGCGCTGGACGCGGGCGTGCACACCATCGGTAAGAAGGTGGTCGAGGAGGCCGCCGAGGTCTGGATGGCGGCCGAGTACGAGTCGGACGAGCGCACCGCCGAGGAGATCTCGCAGCTGCTCTACCACCTGCAGGTGATGATGATCGCCCGCGGGATCAGCCTCGACGCGGTCTACAAGCACCTGTGAGCGTGCCCTCGCGGGAGACGGCGATCGCCGACCTGCACCGGCCGTTCGTCTCCCACCGGGGCCGGATCGTGGCCTGGGTGGCCGGGATCGGGCAGGCCCTGGCCCTGATCGCGTGCGCCGTGCTGCTGCCCTGGTCCGGCCCGAACGTGGTGGCGATCTGGGACCGGCTGGGTCTGCTGATCGTCGCGGCGATCGTCGGCTGGGGGGTGAGCCGGTTCGGCCGGGTCCGGGCGGTGCCCGCCGAGACCGGGCTGGTGGTCCGGAATCTGCTGATCACCCGGGACCTGACCTGGCCGGAAGTCGAGACGCTGAACTTCGGCGGCAGCGAGCCCTGGGTCACCCTCGGCCTGACCGACGGCGACCAGGTGCCGGTGATGGCGATCCAGCGGGCCGACGGCGCGCCGGCCAAGGCCGAGGCGGAGCGGCTGGCGACCCTGATCGAGTACCACCGCCGCCAGACCGCTTAGGCGGTCTCCGTCGCCTTACGGGCGGCGGCCCGATCGGCGTGCCCGAGCGCGTGGCCGGGTGCGGCGAGATCCCGCACCCGGCGCTTCAGTTCGACGATGTCGGGAGTGCCCCCGTCGCTCTTGCGGTCCCAGACCAGGGTCTCGCCGACGTGCACCCGGAAGATGCCGCCGGTGCCGGGCACCAGCGCCACCTCGTCCAGTTCGGTGCCGAACGTCTGCAGCAGTTCCTGCGCCACCCAGGCCGCTCGTAGCAGCCAGTTGCACTGCGTGCAGTAGGTGACCGAGACCCTGGCCATCGGGCGGCTACTTGGCGGCCGCGATCGCGGCTTCCACGGTGCTCTTCATCGTCGCCGCGTCCGGGCTGGTGACGTCCTTGCCGTTGACCTTGACCGTCGGGGTGGAGGCGACGCCGGCCTTCGAGGAGTCCTCGGTGACCTTGGCCGTCCAGCCCTTGTAGGTCTCGTCGTTCACGGCCTTGGTGATCGTGGCCTTGTCGGCCCCGGCCTGGACGGCGTAGTCGATCAGCTGGGCGTCGGTCAGGCCGGCGGTGCCCTCGGCGGGCTGGTTCTCGAAGAGCAGGTTGTGGAACTGCACCCAGTCGGCCGGGTCGGAGTTCTGCACCGCGGCGGCCGCGTTCAGGGCGCGGGTGGAGTAGTTGGTGCTGGAGCTGGCGTCCAGGAAGGCGATCGGCCGGTACTGCATCTGCACATCCCCGGCCTTGACCCAGGCGGCGATCTGGTCGCGGTTGGCCGACTCGAACTGGGCGCAGTACGGGCACTGGAAGTCTTCGTAGACCACGATCTTGACCGGCGCGCTGTCCTCTCCGGCGACGATCGAGTTGTCGGCGGCGATGTTGGCCGGGGCCACCGCGTCGGCGGTGGCGTTGTCGCGGCGGGTGTTCTGCACGACCACGAACACCACCACGATCACCACCACGAGCACCGCGATCACGCTGCTCACCAGCAGGGTGCGCCGGCGGGCCTCGGCCTTCGCCGCGGCGGCGCGCATCTCGGCGGCCTTGGCCTGCCGGGCATCGCGGGTCGAACTACCGCTGGCCATACCTGTCACTCCGATCGTTGGGACGGCCGGGCGATCCCGGCCGGGATGTCCTCTTCTTCGACGTCTTCCTCGTCCATCAGGTTGTCGTCGTCCGGCGCCGGCGCCAGGTACGCGGCGGGGGACAGGCCCAGCGCGTCGTCGAGCGCGAACCGGCCCGCCCCGAACCGGAACAGCCAGGCGCAGGCCAGCATGATCGCGGTGTTCAGGACGAGCTCACGGACGTAGCCGGGCACCGGGTCGGGGGTGAAGCCGCTGTTGCCGAAGCAGCCGCACTGGATCTGCAGGCCGCGGGCCCAGGCCGTGACGATGCCGATGAAGAAGGCCAGGCTGAGCAGGCCGGTCAGCACCGACACGAACCGGGTCAGCACCCCGGCCACCAGCAGCACGCCGAGGATCAGCTCGACGACCGGCAGGGCCGAGCCGATCGTCGGCACGATCGCCTCGGGCAGCAGCTGGTAGTTGCGCACCGACCGGATCGTGTCGTCGATGTCCTGCAGCTTGGCCCAGCCGGTGTAGAGGAACACCCCACCCGCGAGCACCCGCAGCACGACGCTCGGCCAGCCGAGCCGTCCGGCCGTGTCGACCCTGGAAGAACTCTCGCCCCGCATGGACACGCGGTCAGGGTAGACCGCGAGTCTGGAAGCAACCTGGAAGCACCCTCAGATCTGCGCGCCCGGCCGGCTGCTCCCGGGCGAAATAGGCGCGTTCCTGGGCGGCCCAGCGCTCCCAGTAGGGCCGGTAGCCCTCACCGTCCCGAAGCATCGCCCGCTGGTATCTCACCTGTTCAGGGGCATCCAGAAAGACCAGAGCGGCAATGCTGGACGCGGCCTCGAGGGTCCCGGAGCCGACCCCCTCGACGATGGTCACGAGTTTTGCGGGCACAACGTCCTGATCTGTCCCATACCGGTCGTGGGCCCAGTCCCAGCGTCGGTACCGGGCCGGTTCCCCGCGCAGCAGCGGGGGCAGGACCTCGGTGGCCAGACGGAGCCGGGCCGCGTCCAGGCCGTCCCAGCCCGGGTAGAGATCTTCCATCCGGACCAGGGCCGCGGTCTCCTCGCCGAGAGCGGCCCGCAACGCGTCGGCCAGGGTGGTCTTTCCCGAACCGCTCGGCCCGTCCAGGGCCAGCACCGTGGTGGCCGCGCCCACCGGCGTCCTCTGCTGGGCCTTTTCGAGCAGGCCGAGCAGCTGAGCGAGGGCCGGCCCGGAGTTCATCCCGCGGACACTACGCTGGTGGGCGTGCCGGTTGCCGTACGAGTCATTCCCTGCCTGGACGTGGACGCGGGTCGCGTGGTCAAGGGCGTCAACTTCGAGGGGCTGAGGGACGCCGGTGATCCGGTCGAGCTCGCCGCCCGGTACGACGCGGAGGGCGCCGACGAGCTGACCTTCCTCGACGTGACGGCCTCCTCCTCGGGCCGGGAGACGATGTACGAGGTGGTCTCCCGCACCGCCGAGCAGGTGTTCATCCCGCTCACCGTCGGAGGTGGGGTGCGCTCGGTCGACGATGTGGACAAGCTCCTGCGGGCGGGCGCCGACAAGGTCGGAGTGAACACCGCCGCGATCCAGCGGCCGGAGCTGATCGCCGAGGTGGCGCACCGGTTCGGAGCCCAGGTGCTGACCCTCTCGGTGGACGCGCGGCGCTGTCCGCCGGGCACGGTGACCGCCTCCGGCTTCGAGGTGACCACGCACGGCGGGCGCCAGGGCACCGGGATCGACGCGGTGGACTGGGCGGCCCGGGGCGCCGAGCTGGGCGCGGGGGAGATCCTGCTGAACTCGATGGACGCGGACGGCACTCGCAACGGGTTCGACCTGGAGCTGCTGCGCCTGGTCCGGGACGAGGTCGGGGTGCCGCTGATCGCCAGTGGCGGGGCCGGGGCGGTCGAGCACTTCCCGCCCGCGGTGGCCGCCGGGGCCGATGCCGTCCTGGCCGCCAGCGTCTTCCATTTCCAGCAGCTCACCATCGGTGACGTGAAGGACGCGCTGCGGGCCGGCGGGGTAGCGGTTCGCTAGGTCGTTTTGCTGGGCCGTTCTGCTAGGCCGTTTCGTCAGGCCTTGAGCGGGAGACTGCGGAAGCGGGCGACCGCCTCCTGCTCCCCGAGGATCTGGACCCGGGCGTGCTCCTTGCGGCCGGACAGGTACATCGCCAGTTCACCCGGCTCACCGGCCAGGGTTACTCCGGGTCCGGTTCGTTTGATGACGGGGGTCGGCTCGCCGCCGGGGGTCTGGAGGCTGACCGCGACCTCCGACTTCCGCAGGGTGAGTTTGCCGAAGGGGCCGGAGAGGGATTTCCAGAAGGCGGTCTGCCGGTCGGCGGGCAGCTCCCGGGGCTGCCAGTCCGGCGCCGCGCGGCGCACGTCCTCGCAGTGCACGAAGTGTTCCAGCAGGTTCGCCCGCTGATCGACCCCGGGCAGGGCGAACGGTGAGGTGCGCGGCGGCCCGTTGCGGATCCGGCTGATCAGCTCGGGGTAGGGCTGCGCGCGGGTGGTCTCCTCCTGCCGGGCCGCCCAGGACCGCAGCGGGCCGACGGCGCCGGCCAGCCGCACCTGCGGCCGGCCCTCGCGCAGCACCAGGTGGGTGGCCAGGTCGGTGGTGGTCCAGCCGGCGCAGAGGGTCGGCGCCCCCGGTCCGGCCGCGGCCAGGGCGTCGGCGAGAGCCTGCCGTTCGGCTGCGGAATGCGAGGGCATGTCCTCACCTTGACACAGGTTGGGCCGTTGGCCAGTTGCCGTCCGGCCGGTTCTGTCGGTGGGGGCGCCTAGGTTGGCTTCCGGGGTCGGAACCCGGAACGGCTACCGCTGGCCGGGCTGAATTTCTCGTGGGTGGACGAACTCTGCCCGGATGCGTTGCGTGAACGTTGACAGGAGGTACCCGCGTGGTGAAGCGGGGCAAGGGGCGGGAAGGCACGCTGCTACGCGGGCTGAAGGTGATCGGCATCGGTATCCGGCAGGAGCCGGCGATCTTCTCGATCGCCGTGCTGGCCTCGGCGGTGTACGGCACCGGCACGGCCGGCAGCGGCTGGCTGCTCGGGAGGATCACCGACACCACGCTGGAGCCGGCGTTCGCCCGGGGCAGCATCAGCGGCGGTGACCTGACCCGGACCGGCCTGGTGCTGGCCGCGGTGGCGGTGCTGACGGCGGTCGGGGTGGTCGGCCGCCGGGTGGCGGCCGGGCTCACCTCGTTCCGGCTGATGGCCCGGTACCGGCGCCTGCTCACCCGGCAGTACCTGCGGCTGCCGCTGGAGTGGCACCACCAGCACCCGGCCGGGATGTTGCTGTCCAACGCGAACGCCGACGTGGAGGCCACCTGGCAGGTGTTCGCGCCGCTGCCGATGGCGATCGGCGTGATCGTCATGCTGGTGGTCGCCTCGGTGGCGATGCTCCTGGCCGACCCGGTGCTGGGCGGGGTCGGCCTGCTGGTGCTGCCCTGGGTGGTCGTGCTGAACGCGGTCTACCAGCGCTACATGTCGCCGGCCGTGACCCGGGCGCAGGCCGAGCGCGGCGAGGTCTCGACCGTCGCGCACGAGAGCCTGGAGGCCGCCGCGGTGGTCAAGAGCCTGGGCCGGGAGGCGTCCGAGACCAGCCGGTTCGCGGTCAGCGCCGATCGGCTGCGGGTGGCCAACGTCCGGGCCGGACGGCTGCGCGCGGCGTTCGACCCGTTGATGGAGGCGATCCCCACGCTCGGCACCCTGGCGGTGCTCGCGGTCGGGGCCTGGCGGGTGAAGAACGGCCACGCCAACACCGGCGACGTGATCCAGGTCGGTTACCTGCTCAGCCTGGTGGCGTTCCCGCTGCGCTCGATGGGCTGGGTGCTCGGCGAGCTGCCGCGCACCGTGGTCGGCTGGGAGCGCACCAGCGCCGTCCTGGCCGAGACCGCCTCGATGCCCTACGGCACGCTGCCGCCGGCTCCGGGCGGAGCGGTCGGCGTAAAGGTGGAAGGGCTGGCCTACGCCTACTCCGACGCCGAGGGCGAGCGGTACGAGGTGCTGCACGACATCGACCTCGAGGTCACGCCGGGCCGCACGCTGGCGCTGGTCGGGCCGACCGGGTCGGGTAAGTCGACGCTGGCCACCCTGCTGGTCCGGCTGGTCGACCCGGCCCGGGGCACGGTCCGGCTGAACGGCACCGACGTGCGCGACCTGCGGCCCGGCGGGGTGGCCGAACTGGCCTCGCTGGTGCCGCAGGGCACGTTCGTCTTCAACGACACGGTCCGCGATAACGTCACGCTGGGCGATGCCCGGTTCTCCGACGAAGACGTCTGGCGGGCCCTCGGTGTGGCCCGGGCCGACGGCTTCGTCGGGCACCTGCCGCACGGTCTGGACACGGTGATCGGGGAGCGCGGGGCCGACCTGTCCGGCGGTCAGCGGCAGCGCCTGGCGCTGGCCCGGGCCCTGGTCCGGCGGCCGCGGCTGCTGGTGCTGGACGACGCGACGTCGGCGATCGACCCGCGGATCGAGGCGGAGATCCTGGCCGGGCTGGGCAGCCTGGCCGAAGATCCCTCCGCGGAGGCCTCGGCCTCGGTCACGGTGGTGGTGATCGCCTACCGGCGCGCCACGATCGCCTTGGCCGACGAGGTGGCCTACCTGGAGAACGGGCGGATCGCCGACCGGGGTACGCACGCCGAACTGCTGGAGCGCAGCGCCGGTTACCGGCGGCTGGTGACGGCCTACGACCACGACGACGAGCCGGAAGACCTCGAGGCCGAGGCGGAGGCCCTGGTCGACCGCGAGCTGGCGGACGAGGCGGCCCAGGCCGGGCCGGCCGAAGAGCTGGATCCGGACGCCGGTTTCGACGAGGACCTGACGGAGATGACGCGGCGATGAGCGTGGCCGAGAACGACGTGGTGGAAGAAGAGCGGCACGGGCTGAGCGGGAACCAGCTGACCGCCGGGCAGGTGCTGCGCCGGGGGGTGGCCATCTCGCCGGAGCTGGTCCGGGGCATCTGGGTCACGCTGATCCTGGCCCTGGTCGCCACCTGCGGCCGGATCCTGGTCCCGGTCGCCGTGCAGCAGACCATCGACTCGGGCCTCTCCGGCGACGACGGGGTGCGCCTGGGCCTGGTGTTCGGCCTGGTCGGCACGGTCGCGGCCGCGCTGGTGGTGACCGCCACCTGCTCGTACATCAGCAACGTGCGGCTGTTCCAGGCCACCGAGGCCGGGCTGGCCACGCTGCGGGTCAAGGCGTTCCGGCACATCCACGACCTGTCCGTGCTCACCCAGAACAGCGAGCGCCGGGGCGCCCTGGTCGCCCGGGTCACCACCGACGTGGACACCATCTCGACCTTCGTCCAGTGGGGCGGGCTGCTGCTGGTGCTCTCGGCCGGGCAGCTGCTCATCGCCACGGTGGTCATGGCGATCTACTCCTGGCAGCTGACCCTGCTGGTCTGGGCCTGCTTCCTGCCGGTGTTCGTGATCGCCCGGCCGTTGCAGCGCCGGGTCTCGAAGATCTACGCCTCGGTCCGGGAGCGGGTCGGCGAGATGCTCGGCGCGATCTCCGAGGCGGTGGTCGGCGCCGACACCATCCGCGCCTACGCCGTCCAGGCCCGCACCCAGGAGCGGGTGGACTCGGCGATCGAGCGGCACCGCCGGGCCGCCAGCCGGGCCCAGATGCTGGTGGCCGCCTCGTTCACCGGGGGCGTGCTGATGTCCGGCCTGGTCGTGGCCGCGGTCGTGGTGGCCGGGGTGGCGCTGGGGGTGGACGGCGGGATCAGCCTGGGCGAGCTGCTGGCCGTGCTGTTCCTGGTCCAGCTGTTCACCCAGCCGGTGCAGATGGGCACCGAGGTGCTGAACGAGCTGCAGAATGCGGCGGCCGGCTGGCGCCGGGTGATCGGGGTGCTGGACACCCCGGCCGACATCGTCGACCCGGGCGAGTCCGGCGCGAGCCTGCCGCGCGGTCCGATCGGGGTCCGCTTCGAGCACGTCACGTTCGCCTACCCGGGCGGTGAGCCGGTGCTGCGGGACGTCAGCCTGACCATCCCCGAGCAGGCCCGGGTCGCGGTGGTGGGGGAGACCGGCTCGGGCAAGACGACCCTGGCGAAACTCCTCACCCGGCTGATGGACCCGGCCTCCGGGCAGATCCTGATCGACGGTGAGGACCTGCGCCGGATCAGCTTCGCCAACCTGCGCTCGCGGGTCGTGATGGTGCCGCAGGAGGGCTTCCTGTTCGACCTGAGCCTGGCCGACAACATCGCCTGGGGCCGCGAGGGCGCCACCCGCGAGCAGGTCGTCGAGGCGCTCACCGAGCTCGGCCTGCTCGACTGGGTGCAGGGCCTGCCCCGCGGCCTGGACACCCCGGTGGGCCAGCGCGGCGAGTCGCTGTCGGCCGGGGAGCGCCAGCTGCTCGCCCTGGCCCGGGCCTATCTGGCCGACCCGGATCTGCTGGTCCTCGACGAGGCCACGTCCGCGGTGGACCCGGCCACCGAGGTGAAGCTGCAGGCCGCGCTGGACGGGGTCACCCGGGGCCGGACGTCGGTCACCATCGCGCACCGGCTCAGCACCGCCGAGGCGGCCGACCTGGTCGTGGTGGTGGACCACGGCGAGGTGGTGGACGTGGGGCCGCACCGGGACCTGCTGCAGCGGTGCGAGCCCTACCAGCGGATGTACGCGTCCTGGCGGAGTCAGACCTCGCAGCCGGTGGCGGCGGGCTGAGGCCCTACTCGGGACTGTCGGTGGAGGAAGAGCGGCCCGGCTCGTCCTCCACCGGGTCCAGGGCGTCCAGTTCCTGCTGGGGAGTCAGTCTTCCGCGGTGAGCGATCCGGACCAGCCGCTGCCGCTCCTGGCGGTAACGCCGGCGCACGCCCTTGCGCACCCGGCCGGCCAGTACCTCGCTGATCTCCCGGGCGCTGAGCGTCTCGATCGCGGTGACCTCCTTCTGCACGCGGGCCGATCCGGGCAGGCCCTCCTGCTCGCCGACGCCTTCGGCCACCTCGTCCGGGAAGAACGCGTTGCCGCTGCTGCTGCGCGAGACCACCCCGAGGATGGCCTGGACCGCCGTGTCCATCGGGACCAGGTCCGGGGCCGGCCGGGCCTCATCGGCGCCGGGATAGGCCTCGGTGAGCAGCTCCGGGTCGCCGATCACGGTCATCCCGGCCTTCTGCAGTTCACTGATCGTGTCCCGGTAGCCCTGGGCCAGCTCGACGGCCCGGCTCAGGGCCCAGTCCGGGGTCCGGACCGGGGTTCCGTCCTCTGAGGGCAGCAGTTCCACGGTGCGCAGGATCGAGCCGTAGCGGATCAGGTCCGAGTACTCCTTCCACGGGAAGTCGCGCTCGCGCAGCTGGACGTTCAGCCGCCGGAACAGCTCGGTCTCGGCCGCGGACATGGACCGGTTCTCCCGGCCACCGGCCACCCCGGTCAGCGTGCCCTTGGGCAGCTTCAGCAGGTCGTCGAAGGTGCGCATCAGCAGACCCCGGTCGGCCGGGTCGAGGATCACCGTGGTGAGGCGCTCGGGGCCGACCGCGGCGGCCCATCGGCGCAGCACCGCGGCCTGGTCGTGGCGCCGCCAGAACGACGGCGTGACTCCCCGTTTCGGCGGGGACGCGAGCATCGCCCGGCACCACTTGTCGTACGGCAGCTGATGACCGCTCTTCAGGTACTGCTGCCAGGCGCTGGGCATGATCCGGGTGAGCGGGCGCAGGGTGAGCACGACCCGCACCTCGCCCGGGTGGTCCAGGTCGCCGACGATCCGCCGGGCCACCTCCTCCGAGGCCTCGCACAGGTACTCGCTGGAGACCAGGCGCAGGCCCTCGGCGGCCTGGACCTGGGCCACCAGCCGGGTCCACCGCCGGTCGCTGAGCGGGTGCTGGCCGGCCTGCCAGCCGACGCCCTGGCCGAGCACGGCCAGAGCGGCCCGGGCCTGCTCCAGCGGGGTGCCCGGCATGTCCAGGCCGTAGGTGGCCAGCCCGCCCGGGGTCCGGGTCTTCAGGTCCTCGAGGGCCACCTGGATCGCCGTGGTCCCCGTCTTCGGGGCACCTATGTGAAGCAACGTGGGCATTCCGGCATCATTTCAGTGAACGGACGCCCTCGGTAACGCTAACGAGTTGTGAAACCGCTGTGCTCGGCTCGCCGTAACGGCCGGATCGCACGGCGCTCCCGGGCGGTGCCACTATTGGCCGGGTGAGTGCGACCCCCCGTGAAGACCCTTCCCCGAACTCTGCGACCGGCCCGGTCGGGGCCGACGGCTCGCCGCTGGAGGCCGCCCTGGCGGCCCGGCTGCGCCGCACCGCCGATCATCTGGTCAGCGCGGTCGTCCAGCAGTGGGACAGCCGGGAGGTGCTGATGGTCGGCTGGATGGACGACGAGGCCCTGCACCGCACCCTGACCACCGGCCGGGTCACCTTCTGGAGCCGCAGCCGCCAGGAGTACTGGCGTAAGGGCGACACCTCCGGCCACGTGCAGTGGGTCAAGTCGGTGGCCCTCGACTGCGACGGGGACGCCCTGCTGGTGACCGTGGACCAGGTCGGCGCGGCCTGCCACACCGGCGACCGCACCTGCTTCGACGCCGACCGGCTCGAGGTCGTCACCGGGCCCGTACTCACTCCCGGAACCTCCGCTCCCACCTCGCCCACCCAGGAGACCCCCGCGTGACCGTCACCAGCCCCCGTCCGGAAACCACCGACGTCCCCACCGACCTCGGGTTCGGCGGCACCTGGCCGGACCTGGACGGGTTCCGGCGGCTGGCCGCCGACCGCCGGGTGATCCCGGTGGTGCGCCGGTTCCTGGCCGACGGCGAGACCCCGGTCGGTGTCTACCGCAAGCTGGCCGGTGACCGCTCGGGCACCTTCCTGCTGGAATCGGCCGAGCACGGCGGGGTCTGGTCCCGGTGGAGCATCATCGGCGCCGCCAGCCGGGCCACGCTCACCGCGCGGGACGGCGTCGCGCACTGGATCGGTGACCCGCCGGCCGGCGTCCCCACCGGAGGCGATCCGCTGACCGCCCTTCGGGACACGGTCGAGGCGCTGCGCGCACCCCGGCTACCCGGGCTGCCCCCGCTCACCGGGGGCATGGTCGGCTACGTCGGCTGGGAGGCGGTCCGGCGCTGGGAGAAGCTGCCGAACCCGCCGCTGGACGAGCTCGAGGTGCCGGAACTGGCGATGAGCCTGGCCACCGACCTGGCCGTGCTCGACCACTCCGACGGCAGCCTGTTGCTGATCGCGAACGCGGTGAACTACGACGGTACCGACGAGCGGGTGGACGAGGCCTGGGCCGACGCGGTGGCCCGGCTCGACCGGATGACCGCGCAGCTGGCCGCGCCCGCGCCGAGCACGGTCGCCGTGCACGACCGGCCGCCGGCCACGGTGCAGCCCCGCGAGCGCAGCCGCCGCGAGGACTACCTGGACGCGGTGCTCGCGGGCAAGCGCTCGATCGTCGACGGCGACGTCTTCCAGGTGGTGATCTCGCAGCGCTTCGACCTGGACTGCCCGGCCGACGCGGTGGACGTGTACCGGGCCCTGCGGGCCTCCAACCCGAGCCCGTACATGTATCTCTACCGGACCGAGGACGCGGCCGGCCGCGAGCTGGCCGTCGTCGGCTCCAGCCCGGAGGCGCTGGTCAAGGTCACCGAGGGGCGGGCGATCACGCACCCGATCGCCGGCACCCGGCCCCGGGGCGCCACCGCGGGGGAGGACAACGCCCTGGCCGAGGAGCTGCTGGCCGACGCCAAGGAGCGGGCCGAGCACCTGATGCTGGTCGACCTGGCCCGCAACGACCTGGCCAAGGTCTGCACCGCGGGCACGGTCGAGGTGGTCGACTTCATGGAGGTCGAGCGCTACAGCCACGTCATGCACCTGGTCTCCACCGTGGAGGGCCGCCTGGCCGAAGGGAGCAGCGCCTACGACGTGCTGCGGGCGACCTTCCCGGCCGGGACCCTGTCCGGTGCGCCCAAGCCGCGGGCGATGCAGCTGATCGACGAGCTCGAACCGGTCCGGCGGGGTCTGTACGGCGGGGTCGTCGGCTACCTCGACGTGGCCGGGGACATGGACTTCGCGATCGCCATCCGCACCGCCCTGCTGCGCGAGGGTGTGGCCCACGTCCAGGCCGGGGCCGGGATCGTCGCCGACTCGGTGCCGGAGAGCGAGGACCAGGAGTGCCGGAACAAGGCCGCGGCCGTGCTCCGGGCGGTCGCGGTGGCGGCGACGATGCGCACGATCCAGGACGGGGAGTCCGCGTGAGCTCGGCCACCGTCCCGGGCCCCACCTCCCCGGCCCGGCCCGGTCGGCTGCACACGCTGACCGCGCGCCGCACCGTCGTGGTGATCGGCCTGCTCGGGGCCGGGCTGGTGCTGCTCGGGGTGTCCCGCCCCTGGGGCACCGTCGACGTCCAGGGCCTGGCCTCGTTCAACAACGTCAAGGTCTCCGGCGGCCACGCGGCCCCGGCCGGAACCGCCGTCGCCCTGGCCGTGGCCGCCGCCGCCCTGGTCCTGACCATCGCCGGCCGGGTGGTGCGCTTCCTGATCCCGGTCGGCCTGGTGATCGCCGGCGTCGCCTTGGCCTACAGCGGGGTGGCCACGCTCAATGAGCCGCACGCGGCCGCTTCCGACGCCCTCCGGGACGCCCTCAGCCTCGGCGGCGGCAACTTCGTCCAGGGCTTCGACTTCACCACCCACCTGAGTGGCTGGGGCTGGATCTACGTGGCCGGCGCGGTGGTGATCGCCCTGGGTGGCGTGCTCGGCGTCGTCGGGAGCCGGTCCTGGCCGGTGAGTGGCCGACGCTTCGAGCGTCAGCCCGCGAAGAACCGGCCCGCCGCCCCGGTGGCGGTGGGTGGCTGGTCGAGCTCGGCCGACGTCTGGGACGCGCAGAACCGGGGCGAGGACCTGACCTCGGACAGCTCGGACCCCTCCTCGGACGGCTCGGGCAGTGCGGGTGGTGACAGTGCGAGCGGTGGGGGAGACAGTGGTGGTGGCGGGAGCAGCGACTGACCCAGTCGGTGCGTGATCGACCCGACGTCGGCGTGGGACGGGGGTACGCCGCGCCGGGCCGGGAGCGAACCGATATCGTCCCTCCCGGCCCGGCTGAATCCAGCCGACAGAATGTGGGCCGTTCGAAAGGGGACGTTATGGCGGGCACCAAGGAACATCCGAAGCCTCCGGAGCAGGACTCCCACGACCCGTACGGTCACGGCAACTCCGTCGCGGCCTGGAGCGCGGTCCTGGTCATCCTGTTCGGGTGTCTGCTCATGACCGCCTCGGTGGCGCTCGGCTGGGACTTCGCCTGGCTGTTCGTCGTCGGCGCGGTGATCGCGGTGATCGTCGGGCCGGTGACCGGCAAGGTCCTCGGCGCGATGGGTTTCGGCGCGCAGCGCTCCGCCCACTGAGCACTCACTGAGCACCTGCTGAGCGCCTGCTGAGCACGCACTGAGTACGCCGGCCGGTCGGCTGTGCGCTGTTCCTCGTCGTCGGTGCGGGCTCCGCACCGGGCACCCCGGGCCGTCCTGAGTCGTTGGCCCGGTCAGAGAGCCCGGTGAGGGGTCTCGCCCGTTCGTCCGGGGGGTGCGGCGGACGGTGGCCCACCGGTGCCGGACCGATCGGTAGCCTGCATTCCGGCCCAGCGCCCTCCCGCCCCGTAGCGATCCTGAGGTGACCATGTCGGAGTACGGCTCCACCCCGCCGAGAGACCCGCGTGACCGCGGTTCCGGTGACCCGGACGACCAGGGTGAGCAGCGCCCCGACGGCCAGGGTGGTTCCTCGTCCGGCGGGCCGCAGCCCGGTCAGCCCCAGCCCGGTCAGCCCCAGTACGGCCAACCGCAGTACGGGCAAGGCCAGTACGGCCAGCCGCAGTACGGTCAGGACCAGTACGGGCAGGGCCAGTACGGCCAGTCGTCCTACGGACAGCCGGATCCGGGTGGGCAGTACGGCCAGTCGCAGTACGGCCAGTCCGGGGCTGGTGGTCAGGCCGGCGGTGGTCAGTACAGTCAGTCGGCCAACGGGCAGCCCGGTGAGAGCGGGTCGTCCGGCGCCGGTCAGTACGGGCAGTACGGGCAGCCGTCTTACGGCCAGTCCGGTGATGCTGGCCAGTCCGGCAGTAGCCAGCCTGGCAGTGGTGGATACGCCGCCGGTCAGTACGGGCAGGCGTCCTACGGGCAGGGCGGTCAGTCCGGCGGGGATCAGAACAGCCAGTCGCAGTACGGCGGTCAGCAGTACGGCCAGCAGCCCCAGTACGGCCAGGATCAGAACGCGCAGGGCCAGTACGGCCAGAACCCCTACGGGCAGGGCCAGTCCGGTCAGTCGGACCAGTCCAGCCGGCCGCCGGAGCCCGGTTCACCCGAGCAGCAGGCCCAGCAGTACGGCCAAGCCGGCCAGTACGGCCAAGGCGGTTACGGCCAGAGTGGTTACGGCCAGGGCAGTTATGGGCAGGGCGGTTACGGCCAGACCGGGGCCTACGGCTCCAACCCCTACAGCGCCAACCCCTACGGTCAGCCCCCTTACGGCCAGCCCTCCTACGGCAACCAGCCCTACGGCAGCCCGATGGGCGGCTTCAACGGCATCCCGGCGAACATCGAGATCGCCACGATGGGCCGCCGTCTCGGCGCGTTCGTGATCGACGGCATCATCATGTCGGTGATCGTGGTCCTGCTCGCGGTCCTCATCCTGGGCCTGCCCGCGATGGCTTCGGACCCGAACGACCCGGACAGCAACGTCGTCTTCTCAACCGCGTATCTGGCCTTCCTGGGCGTCAGCTTCATCGTCTTCCTGGCCTACCAGATCGCCTTGGTCGCCCTGCGCGGCGCAACCCCGGGCAAAATGATCCTGGGTATGCGGATCGTCCGTACGGAGGACGGCCAGGCTCCGGGCTGGATTCCGGCGATCCTGCGCTGGCTGGTCCCGTTCATCGGCGGTTTCGTCTGCGGCATCGGGCAGATCGTGGTTTACCTGTCGCCGTTCTTCGACAGCAGCGGCCGCCGTCAGGGCTGGCACGACATGGCTGCGAAGACCGTGGTGATCCGGGTCTGAACGGCCCTCTCGCCGAAGAGCGACCCCTAATGGTGGACGCCGGCGGGCGGCGGTTGCGCGGTCGGGTGGCCCGGCTCGGCCGTCCGCTGGTGGTCGCCGGCGCGCTGGCCGCGGCGACGGGCTATCTGGCGGCCGTGGACCCGGCCCGGCCGGGCCACTATCCGGGGTGTCCGTTCTTCGCCCTCACCGGCAAGTACTGCCCCGGCTGCGGGGGCCTGCGGGCCGTGCACGACCTGACCCACGGCGACGTCCTGGCCGCGCTGTCCTCGAACGCCGTGGTCACCCTCGCCGTCCCGGTGGCCGTCGTCCTCTGGTTCCAATGGGTTCTCCGCCTGGCCGTGCCCGGCGATCGTCCATCGGTTCCCCAGCGTGACCGATCCGACACGCCCGGGCCCGACCCGAAGGTGCCCATACCGTCCGGTATCCGGGTCTGGGGTCCGGTTGGCCTGGCCATCGGCCTTATTCTCTTCGGGGTACTGAGGAACCTGCCCGGGTTCGCGGTGCTCGCCCCATAGCACGCCCAATCCGGACGGGACCTGCGGGTCCGTGCGGACGGTAGGGGCCGGAGCACCCTCTGGGAATCGGTACCATCGACGGGTTGACACCACCGCGTGACTGCCGATTGACGAGGAGCCTTGTGTGACTGTGCTCGATGAGATCCTCGTCGGCGTCAAAGCTGACCTGGAAGAACGTCAGGCCGCCACGCCGCTGGAGAAGCTGCAGGAGCGGGCCGCCCAGCTGCCCTCGGCGAAGCCGGCCGAGTCGGTCCTGCGGCACGGCGACACCGTCAAGGTCATCGCCGAGGTCAAACGGTCCAGCCCGAGCAAGGGTTCCCTGGCCGAGATCAGCGACCCGGCCGCGCTGGCCGGGGAGTACGAGTCCGGCGGCGCCTCGGTGATCAGTGTGCTGACCGAGCGGCACCGGTTCGGCGGCAGTCTGGAGGACCTGGGCTCGGTCCGCACCGCGGTCGACGTGCCGGTCCTGCGCAAGGACTTCGTCTTCACCAGCTACCAGGTCTGGGAGGCCCGGGCCACCGGCGCCGACGCGATCCTGCTGATCGTCGCGATGCTCGAGCAGGAGGCCCTGGTCTCGCTGATCGAGCGGGTGCACTCGGTCGGGATGACCGCCCTGGTCGAGGTGCACAACGAGGACGAGGTGGCGCGCGCGGTGGACGCCGGCGCCCGGGTGATCGGGGTCAACGCCCGCGACCTGAAGACCCTCGAGGTGGACCGCACCACGTTCGCCCGGCTCGCCCCGAAGATCCCCAGCGGGATCGTCCGGGTCGCCGAGTCCGGGGTCCGCGGGCCGCACGACGTGCTCGACTACGCCCGCTCCGGCGCCCACGCGGTGCTGGTCGGGGAGAGCCTGGTGGTCGGCAACAACCCCCGGGGAGCGGTCGCCGACCTGGTCGCCGCCGGTTCGCACCCCGCGCTGAGGGCCGGACGGTCCTGAACCAAGACCCCGGCGTCCCAACCGGGGGAAGAGAACCCGAGCAGATCTGAAAGCGATGACGGACACCACTCCGCCCACCTCCGCCCGGCTGCGTGACGCGGTCGGCCCGTACTTCGGCCGGTTCGGCGGCCGGTTCGTCCCGGAGGCCCTGGTCGCCGCCCTGGACGAGCTGGACGCCGCGTTCGGCGCCGCGGTGGTCGACCCGGCGTTCATCGCCGAGCTCGACCACCTGCACCGCACCTACTCCGGCCGGCCGAGCATCCTGACCGAGGCGCCGCGGTTCGCCGCGCACGCCGGCGGGGCCCGGATCCTGCTGAAGCGGGAGGACCTGAACCACACCGGCTCGCACAAGATCAACAACGTGCTCGGCCAGGCCCTGCTGACCAAGCGGATGGGCAAGCCCCGGGTGATCGCCGAGACCGGGGCCGGTCAGCACGGGGTGGCCACCGCCACCGCGGCCGCGCTGATGGGCCTGGAGTGCGTGATCTACATGGGCGAGGAGGACACCCGGCGGCAGGCGCTCAACGTCGCCCGGATGCGCCTGCTCGGCGCCGAGGTGATCCCGGTGACCGCCGGCTCGCGCACCCTGAAGGACGCGATCAACGAGGCGATGCGGGACTGGGTGACGAACGTCGACACCACCCACTACCTGCTCGGCACGGTGGCCGGCCCGCACCCGTTCCCGACCATGGTCCGCGAATTCCACCGGATCATCGGCGAGGAGGCCCGCGAGCAGGTCCTCAAGCTGACCGGCCGGCTGCCGGACGTGGTCGCGGCCTGCGTCGGCGGCGGCTCGAACGCGATCGGCATCTTCCACGCGTTCCTGGACGACGAGAACGTCGAGCTGCTCGGCCTGGAGGCCGGCGGGGACGGCATCGAGACCGGGCGGCACGCCTCCTCGATCACCGGCGGCCGGCCCGGGGTGCTGCACGGCAACCGGACCTTCGTGCTGCAGGACACGGACGGCCAGACGATCGAGAGTCACTCGATCTCGGCCGGGCTGGACTACCCGGGCGTCGGCCCGGAGCACGCCTGGCTGGCCGAGACCGGCCGGGCCCGCTACGAACCGGTCACCGACGCCGAGGCGATGGAGGCCTTCCGGCTGCTCTGCCGGACCGAGGGGATCATCCCGGCGATCGAGAGCTCGCACGCCCTGGCCGGCGCGCTGCGCGAGGCCCGGCGGCTCGGCGAGGGCGGGATCGTCCTGGTCAACCTGTCCGGCCGGGGGGACAAGGACGTGGACACCGCGGCCCGCTGGTTCGGCCTGGTGTCCTCGCCCGACCTGATCGCCTCGGAGGCCGAGCGCGTGGTCGCCACCGACGAACTGAAGAACGAAGAGGGCCGGCAGTGAGCAGTGTGGCGCCCGTCCTGGAGGCGGCCCGGGCCGAGGGGCGGGCCGCGCTGATCGGTTATCTCCCGGTCGGTTTCCCGGACCACGACAGCTCGATCGCCGCGATGGTGGCGATGGTCGAGTCGGGCGTGGACATCGTCGAGATCGGCGTTCCGTACAGCGACCCGCTGATGGACGGCCCGGTGATCCAGCACGCGGTGGAGGCCGCGCTGGCCGGCGGGGCCCGGACCAAGCACGCGGTGGACGCGACCGAGGCGGTGGCCAAGGCCGGTGCCTCGTCGCTGCTGATGTCCTACTGGAACCTGGTCGACCAGTACGGGGTGCCGCGCCTGGCTGCGGATCTGGCCGCCGCCGGGGGATCGGGCCTGATCACCCCCGACCTGATCCCCGAAGAGGCCGGCGAGTGGATCGCGGCCTCCGACCAGCACGGTCTGGACCGGGTCTTCCTGGTCGCCCCCTCCTCGACCGACGGGCGCCTGGCGATGACCGTGGCCGCCTGCCGGGGTTTCGTCTACGTCGCCTCGACGATGGGCGTCACCGGCGTCCGTTCGCAGGTGAACGACGCGGCCGAGGTGCTGATCCGGCGCACCCGGGCGGTCACCGACCTGCCGCTGTGCGTCGGACTGGGCGTCTCGAACGCCGAACAGGCCGCCCAGGTGGCCGGTTTCGCCGACGGAGTGATCGTCGGCTCGGCGTTCGTCCGGGCCCTGGCCGACGCGGCGTCCCCGGCCGAGGGCGTGCGCGCCGTCGGTGCGCTGGCCGCCTCGCTGGCCGAGGGCGTCCGTTCCGCCCCGGTGTCCTCCTGATCGGACGCACCACCGGACGCACGATCGGACGGCCGTTCACAGGCAAAGGCCCGATGATCACCCAGCAGTACCGCAGACTCTTGTGAAAGAGGTACCCGCCGGACGGAACCGGCCGGGGCCGACCGACCGATTCAAGGAGGTGGCCGGATGAACGCCGCCGTGCTGGCGTCGATCCCGAGCCCGGACCGTGGCGTCTGGCATCTCGGGCCGCTACCCCTGCGGGGTTACGCGCTCTGCATCCTGATCGGGATCGGCCTGGCCATCTGGACCGCCCAGATCCGCTGGCGGCAGCGCGGCGGCGACCCCACCGTGGTGCTCGACATCGCCACCTGGGCCGTGCCTTTCGGAGTCGTCGGGGGCCGGCTCTACCACGTCATCACCTCGCCGCAGGAGTACTTCGGCAAGGGCGGTGACCCGGTCAAGGCCCTCTACATCTGGCAGGGCGGCCTGGGCATCTGGGGGGCCATCGCACTGGGGGCGGTCGGCGCCTGGATCGCGGTCCGCCGCAACGGGATCAAGCTCCCGCCGTTCGCCGACGCGCTCGCCCCCGGGCTGCTGTTCGCCCAGGCCTTCGGCCGTTGGGGCAACTGGTTCAACAACGAGCTCTACGGCAAGCCGCTGGAGCAGAGCAACCCGTTCTCGCTCAAGATCTACGAATGGGACACCTCGAAGGGCGACGCGATCCGCAACGCCGCCGGTGACCCGATCGTGAAGGGCTATTTCGAGCCGACGTTCCTCTACGAGTCGATCTGGGACGTCCTGGCCGCGCTGTTCGTGATCTGGGCGGACCGCCGGTTCCGGCTCGGTCACGGCCGGGCCTTCGCGCTCTACGTGATGAGCTACTGCGTGGGACGCGGGTACATCGAGACCTTGCGGATCGACGAGGCGAACCACATCCTAGGTCTGAGACTGAACGTGTGGACGGCCATCCTGCTCTTCACCGCCAGCCTTGCCTACTTCCTGATCTCGTCCCGGCTCCGGCCCGGTCGTGACACCTCCTTGTACTGGAACCCTCCGGCGACGGGGGATTCCGGGCCGGAGGGCACGACCGGATCCACGCCGGATCCGGTTCCGGCGGTGGGTGGGGCCACCGGGGAAGAGCGGAAGGACGCGCCGTCGGAGGGCAAGGAAGCCCCCGGCGAGGCCGAGGTGGCGGCGAAGAAATCCGGCGACTGACCGGAATTGTTCGCACCTTCCCGGCTCCGCGCCGAATGTCTTACGGCGAAACAGCCGTGAAACACGCTTGATCGTCTGGAATACCCCCGACTTCGCCAACGCCCCAGCTCGCGGGCGGATGGTACGGCCGGTAAATCCGCGAAGTCGCACGTTTCACAAAGGTTTCGAAATGCCACACCGACCCGTTACAGTGTCGACAACCCGAGGGCCATAGACGTCCCCCTGCGCGGATCATCTGGGCGGCTCCCCCCGGCCCCATCGCGGTGATCATCGACATGGCACCGGGTCGTTCACCACGCTTCTGAGCCCCAGCGACCCACGAGGTGCAGATCATGGTCTCCCCCTATCGGCGGTTCTCCGCCCAGCCCGCGCCCGTGGGTCTTTACGACGGCCAGCACGAGCACGACGCCTGTGGTGTCGCCTTCGTCGCCACCATGCGCGGCGAGCCCGGCCACGACATCGTCGAGTACGCGCTCACCGCGCTGCGCAACCTGGACCACCGCGGCGCGGTCGGGGCCGAGGTCGACACCGGTGACGGCGCCGGCATCATCACCCAGGTCCCCGACGCCTTTTTCCGCGAGCTGGTCCGGGACGAGTTCGGCGTACAGCTGCCGCCGCCGGGCAGCTACGCGGTCGGTACCGCCTTCCTGCCGCAGGACGCGGCCGAGCGGGCCACCGCCGAGGCGGGCATCGAGCGGATCGCCGCCGAGGAGGGCCTGGCCGTGCTGGCCTGGCGCGACGTCCCGGTCACCCCAGGTCTGGTGGGCGCCACCGCGGCGGCCTTCCAGCCGGTGTTCCGGCAGATCTTCGTGGCCTCCACCCCGGGCCGGGTGGTCGGGATGGCCCTGGAACGGCGCGCCTTCCGGCTGCGCCGCCGGGCCGAGATCGAGGCCGAGGTCTACTTCCCCTCGCTGTCCTGTCGGACCATCGTCTACAAGGGCATGCTGACCACCGGTCAGCTCGAGCCGTTCTTCCCGGACCTGTCCGACCGCCGCTACGCCAGTGAGCTGGCGATCGTCCACTCGCGGTTCTCCACCAACACCTTCCCGTCCTGGCCGCTGGCGCACCCGTTCCGGATGATGGCGCACAACGGCGAGATCAACACGGTGAAGGGCAACCGGAACTGGATGCGGGCCCGGGAGAGCACCCTGGCCAGCGACGTCATCCCCGGTGACCTGGACCAGCTGTTCCCGATCTGCGACCCGGAGGGCAGCGACACCGCCTCGTTCGACGAGGTGCTGGAACTGCTCCACCTGGGTGGCCGGTCGCTGCCGCACGCGGTGCTGATGATGATCCCGGAGGCCTGGGAGAACCACGCCGAGATGGATCCGGCGCGGCGCGCGTTCTACGAGTTCCACTCGATGTTCATGGAGCCGTGGGACGGCCCGGCCAACGTCTGCTTCACCGACGGCACCCTGATCGGCGCCGTGCTGGACCGCAACGGCCTGCGCCCGGGCCGGTACTGGGTCACCGACGAGGGCCTGGTCGTCCTCGCCTCGGAGGCCGGCGTGCTCGACCTCGACCCGGCCACCGTGGTCCGCAAGGGCCGGGTCCAGCCGGGCAAGATGTTCCTGGTCGACACCGACCACGGGCGGATCGTCGACGACGAGGAGATCAAGACCGCGCTGGCCGGTCAGTACCCGTACGACGAGTGGCTGCACGCGGGCCGGATCCGGCTGCAGGACCTGCCCGAGCGCGAGCACATCGTGCACACCCACAAGTCGGTCACCCGGCGCCAGCAGACCTTCGGCTTCACCGAGGAGGAGCTCAAGCTCATCGTCGCGCCGCTGGCCAAGAGCGGCGCCGAGCCGCTCGGCTCGATGGGCACCGACACCCCGGTCGCCGTGCTGTCGCAGCGGCCCCGGCTGCTGTTCGACTACTTCACCCAGCTGTTCGCGCAGGTCACCAACCCGCCCCTGGACGCCATCCGGGAAGAGCTGGTCACCGCGATGACCACCGCGATCGGCCCGGAGCGCAACCTGCTCTCGGCCAGCCCGGCACACTGCCGCAAGCTGGTGCTGCCGTCCCCGGTGATCGACAACGACGCGCTGGCCAAGATCGTCCACGTGAACGACGACGGCGACCTGCCCGGCTACGCCACCGGCACGATCCGCGGTCTGTACCGGGCCGACGGGGGCGGGGCGGCGCTGGCCCAGCGGCTCGAGGAGATCTGCGCCGAGGCGTCGGCGATGGTCGCCGAGGGGGCCCGGTTCATCGTGCTCTCCGACCGGGACAGCACCGCCGACCTCGCCCCGATCCCGTCGCTGCTGCTGACCAGCGCGGTGCACCACCACATGATCCGGGAGAAGACCCGCACCCAGGTCGGCCTGATCGTCGAGGCCGGCGACGTGCGCGAGGTGCACCACGTGGCGCTGCTGATCGGCTTCGGCGCCGCCCTGGTGAACCCGTACCTGGCCATGGAGAGCGCCGAGGACCTGGTCCGCAACGGCGTGATCACCGGGATCACCCCGGAGAAGGCCGTCCAGAACGTGATCAAGGGCCTGGGCAAGGGGGTGCTCAAGGTGATGTCCAAGATGGGCATCTCCACCGTCGCCTCCTACCGCGGCGCCCAGGTGTTCGAGGCGATCGGCCTCTCGCAGGAGCTGGTGGACCGGTACTTCACCGGGGTCACCTCGCAGCTCGGCGGGATCGGCCTGGACGTGGTGGCCGAGGAGAACGCGGCCCGGCACGCGATGGCCTACCCGGCGGACGGCCAGCGCGGCCTGCACCGCCGGCTGCCCACCGGCGGCGAGTACCAGTGGCGGCGCGACGGGGAGGAGCACCTGTTCAACCCGGACACCGTGTTCCGCCTCCAGCACGCCACCCGCAACCGGCGTTTCGACATCTTCAAGGAGTACACCTCCCGGATCGACCAGCAGGCCGAGCGGCTGATGACGCTGCGTGGGCTGTTCAAGTTCAAGGCCGGCCGCACCGCGGTCCCGCTGGACGAGGTCGAGCCCGCGTCGGAGATCATCCGGCGGTTCTCCACCGGGGCGATGTCCTACGGGTCGATCTCGATGGAGGCGCACCAGACGCTGGCCATCGCGATGAACCGGATCGGCGGCAAGTCGAACACCGGCGAGGGCGGCGAGGACGTCGAGCGGCTGCTCGACCCGGCCCGGCGCAGCTCGATCAAGCAGGTGGCCTCCGGCCGGTTCGGCGTCACCAGCATGTACCTGACGCACGCGGACGACATCCAGATCAAGATGGCCCAGGGCGCCAAACCCGGTGAGGGCGGCCAGCTCCCGGGGGAGAAGGTGTACCCCTGGGTGGCGCGCACCCGGCACTCCACGCCGGGCGTCGGGCTGATCTCGCCGCCGCCGCACCACGACATCTACTCGATCGAGGACCTGGCCCAGCTGATCCATGACCTGAAGAACTCCAACCCGGCCGCCCGCGTGCACGTCAAGCTGGTGTCCGAGGTCGGGGTCGGCACGGTCGCGGCCGGGGTGAGCAAGGCGCACGCCGACGTGGTGCTGATCTCCGGGCACGACGGCGGGACCGGCGCCGCGCCGCTGACCAGCCTCAAGCACGCGGGTGCACCGTGGGAGCTGGGCCTGGCCGAGACCCAGCAGACGCTGGTGCTGAACGGCCTGCGCGACCGGATCGTGGTGCAGGCCGACGGCCAGATGAAGACCGGCCGGGACGTGGTGATCGCCGCGCTGCTGGGCGCCGAGGAGTACGGCTTCGCGACCGCCCCGCTGGTGGTCTCCGGCTGCATCCTGATGCGGGTCTGCCACCTGGACACCTGCCCGGTCGGGGTGGCCACCCAGAACCCCGAGCTGCGGGCCCGGTTCAGCGGCAAGCCGGAGTTCGTCGAGACCTTCTTCGAGTACATCGCCGAGGAGGTCCGCGAGCACCTGGCGGCGCTCGGCTACCGCTCGCTGGAGGAGGCGATCGGCGACGTCGCCACCCTGGACACCACCGACGCGGTGGCCCACTGGAAGGCGTCCGGGCTGGACATCAGCCCGATGCTGGCGGTCCCCGAGGCGCCCTACGGCCAGTCCCGGCGGCGCGTCACGGCCCAGGACCACGGGCTGGAGAAGGCGCTCGACCACACCCTGATCGAGCAGGCGGCGGACGCCCTGGAGCGGGCCGAGCCGGTCCGGTTCGAGGTGCCGGTGCGCAACGTCAACCGCACGGTCGGCACCATGCTCGGCCACGAGGTGACCAAGAAGTACGGCGAGCACGGGCTGCCCGACGACACGATCGACATCACCCTGCCCGGCTCGGGCGGTCAGTCGTTTGGGGCGTTCCTGCCCCGGGGCGTCACCCTGCGCCTGCTCGGCGACGCCAACGACTACGTGGGCAAGGGCCTGTCCGGCGGCCGGGTGATCGTCCGCCCGGACAAGACCGCGAGCTACTCGGCCGAGCAGAACATCGTGGCCGGCAACGTCATCGGCTTCGGCGCGACCAGCGGCGAGATGTTCCTGCGGGGCCAGGTGGGCGAGCGGTTCTGCGTGCGCAACTCCGGGGCCACGGTGGTCGCCGAGGGCGTCGGCGACCACGGCTGCGAGTACATGACCGGCGGGGTGGTGGTGGTCCTGGGCCGCACCGGCCGGAACTTCGCGGCCGGCATGTCCGGCGGCGAGGCGTACGTGCTCGACCTGCGCACCAACCGGGTCAACACCGAGCTGGTGGACCTGCTGCCGGTGACCGGCGAGGACGCCGACCGGCTGCGGGACCTGGTCACCAGGCACCGGAACGAGACCGAGTCGGCGGTGGCCTGGCGGCTCCTGCAGGACTGGGACGCCGCGCTCACCCGGTTCACCAAGGTCCTGCCGCGCGACTACGCGCGGGTCATGACCGTCCGTACCCAAGCAGAGGCAGAAGGCCTCGACCTCGACTCCGACGAGGTCTGGTCGCGAATCATGGAGGCTTCCCGTGGCTGACCCGAGGGGGTTCCTCAAGACCCAGCAGCGTGAGCTGCCCACCCGCCGGCCGGTGCCGATCCGGCTGATGGACTGGAAAGAGGTCTACGAGGCGACGGAGTCCGGGCAGTTGCAGCGCCAGGCCGGGCGCTGCATGGACTGCGGGATCCCGTTCTGTCACAACGGCTGTCCGCTCGGGAACCTGATCCCGGAGTGGAACGACCTGGTCTGGCGGGACGACTGGCACGAGGCGATCGAGCGGCTGCACGCCACCAACAACTTCCCGGAGTTCACCGGCAAGCTCTGCCCGGCGCCCTGCGAGTCGGCCTGCGTGCTGGGGATCAACCAGCCCGCCGTGACGATCAAGCAGGTCGAGGTCACCACGATCGAGAAGGCGTTCGACAACGGCTGGGTGCAGCCGCTGCCGCCGGAGCGCCTGACCGGCAAGACGGTGGCGGTGATCGGCTCCGGCCCCTCCGGCCTGGCCGCCGCCCAGCAGCTGACCCGGGCCGGGCACACCGTGGCGGTGTACGAGCGGGCCGACAAGATCGGTGGCCTGCTGCGCTACGGCATCCCCGAGTTCAAGATGGAGAAGCGGCACCTGGACCGGCGGCTGGCCCAGATGGAGGCCGAGGGCACCCGTTTCCGGCCCGGGGTGGACGTCGGTTCCCAGCTGACCGGCCAGCAGTTGCGCGACCGGTACGACGCGGTGGTGCTGACCGTCGGGTCCACGGTGGCCCGCGACCTGCCGACCCCCGGCCGTGAGCTGGGTGGCATCCACCAGGCGATGGAGTACCTGCCGCAGGCCAACCGGGTCGCGCTGGGCGAGGAGGTCCCGGACCAGATCCGGGCCGACGGCCTGGACGTGGTGATCATCGGTGGCGGGGACACCGGCGCCGACTGCCTGGGCACCGCGTTGCGTCAGGGCGCGAAATCGGTGACCCAGCTGGAGATCATGCCCCGGCCCTCGGACGAGCGGCCGTCCGGCCAGCCCTGGCCGACCTACCCGATGACCTACAAGGTCGCCTCGGCGCACGAGGAGGGCGGGGAGCGGGTCTACGCGATCAGCACCCAGGAGTTCCTCGGCGACCAGGACGGCCGGGTCCGGGCCCTGCGCCTGGTCGAGGTCGAGTTCAAGGACGGCCGGTTCACCCCGGTCGAGGGCTCCGAGCGGGAGATCCCGGCCCAGCTGGTGCTGCTGGCCATGGGCTTCACCGGCCCGCAGAAGACCGGCCTGCTCGAGCAGCTCGCGGTGGACCTGGACGCCCGCGGCAACGTGGCCCGGGACAACACCTACATGAGCAGCGTGCCCGGTGTGTTCGCCGCCGGGGACGCGGGCCGGGGGCAGTCGCTGATCGTCTGGGCGATCGCCGAGGGCCGCTCCTGCGCCGCCGCGGTGGACACCTGGCTGTCCGGCTCGACCACGCTGCCCACGGCGATCCCGCCGACCGCGAGGCCGCTCACCGTCTGAGTGCGTCTGCCGTACCCCGATGGCCCGCGTGCGGGCCATCGGGGTGGTGGTGCTTTGTGGACGCCCCGACCCCCACCTCGGGTGGGCCGACCGCGCAGGCCGCTGACCTGCGTCCTCAATCAGGTGTCCAGCAGATGAAGGTCTTTGCGACATGTGAAAGAGGCCGACCGGGGCATGAAGGACCTGCCGGGGGCAGGGCTAAGCTCTGTGACATGCGCCGCGCCAAAATGGTTTGCACCATGGGCCCGTCTACGCAAGGCCGTTTGGTCGAGTTCGTCGAGGCCGGGATGGATATCGCCCGCCTCAACCTCAGCCACGGCTCGTATGCGGACCACGAGAAGATGTATTCAGAGATCAGGGCAGCCGCCGAGGCCACGGGCCGCGCGGTGGGTGTCATGGTCGACCTCCAGGGCCCCAAGATCCGCCTCGGCCGGTTCGCGGACGGCCCGGTCGAACTGGTCAACGGAGCCACCTTCACGATCACCACGGACGACATCCAGGGTGACGTGAACCGGTGCTCCACGACCTACAAGGGCCTGCCGGGCGATGTGAAGCCCGGTGACGCGGTCCTGATCGACGACGGGAAGCTCTCCCTGCGGGTCACCGAGGTCACCGCCACCGACGTCGTGCTGGTCGTCGAGGTGGGCGGCACGGCCTCGAACAACAAGGGCATCAACCTGCCCGGCACCCTGGTCAGCGTGCCGGCCCTGTCCGACAAGGACGAGGCCGACCTGCGCTGGGGCCTGCGGCTGGGGGCGGACATGATCGCCCTGTCGTTCGTCCAGCGGGCCGCGGACATCGAGGACGTCCGCCGGATCATGGCCGACGAGGGGGTGAAGCTCCCGATCATCGCCAAGATCGAGAAGCCCCAGGCGATCGAGAACCTGGACGAGATCACCCGGGCCGCCGACGCGATCATGGTCGCCCGCGGCGACCTCGGCGTCGAGCTGCCGCTGGAGGACGTGCCGATCGTCCAGAAGCAGGCCGTCTCGCTGGCCCGCCGCCTGGCCAAGCCGGTGATCGTCGCCACCCAGGTGCTGGAGTCGATGATCACCATGCCGCGCCCGACCCGGGCCGAGGTGTCCGACTGCGCCAACGCCGTCCTGGACGGCGCCGACGCGGTGATGCTGTCCGGGGAGACCAGCGTGGGCAGCTACGCCCTCGAGGCGGTCCAGACGATGAACCGGATCATCACCAGCACCGAGGACCACGGCCTGGAGCGGATCCCGCCGCTGGGCACCCAGCCCTCGACCACCGGTGGGGCCGTCACCCTGGCGGCCGCCACGGTCGGCCGCCTGCTCGGGGTCAAGTACCTGGTGACGTTCACCCAGTCGGGTGACAGTGCCCGCCGGATGGCCCGGCTGCGCTCGGCTATCCCGCTGCTCGCCTTCACTCCGGACCCGGACGTGCGGGCCCAGCTCACCCTGGTCTGGGGCGTGGAGACCTACCTGACCGACACGGTCGAGCACACCGACGAGATGGTCATGCAGGTCGACACCGAGCTGATGCGCTCGGGCAAGTGCGCCGAGGGCGACCTGGTGGTGATCGCGGCCGGCGCCCCTCCGGGCATCCCCGGCTCGCTCAACGCCGTTCGGGTGCACCGGATCGGTGACGCGGTCAACGGCGTGGCCCCGGCCTACCGCCCGGCCAAGGCCTAGGAAGCCGGAACGGGCCCGCTCCCTGGGGGGAGCGGGCCCGTTGTCGTGCTGTGCCGGGTGCGGGATTCGAACCCGCACGCCCTTTCGGACGGAGCATTTTGAGTGCTCTGTGTCTGCCATTCCACCAACCCGGCGCAACCTGCCCGCAGAGCCTAACGGTACCGGGACGCCGTGATCGACCCGGTCGGCGCTCCCCGGCCCCCGGACCGGCGCGACGCCGCCCACCTGCTTGCTCGTTGCGGCCTCCGGATAGCTACCCTGAGCCCATGACTGCTGGCGACTCCTCCACTGCACCCACCCCGGACGGGTCCGGCCTCCTCGTGCCCGAGCCCGCCCCCTCCGACGTCCCCGCGCCGGCGGCCACCAAGGAGCGCACCGTCCTCGTCGCCGAGGACGAGGCGCTGATCCGGCTGGACATCGTCGAGATGCTCCGTGAGAACGGCTTCAACGTCGTGGCCGAGGCCGGCAACGGCGAGGAGGCCGTCCAGCTCGCCGAGCAGCACCGGCCCGACCTGGTCGTGATGGACATCAAGATGCCGGTCCTGGACGGCATCTCCGCCGCCGAGCGGATCGTCGGGGCCAAGATCGCCCCGGTCGTCCTGCTCACCGCCTTCTCCCAGCGCGAACTGGTCGAGCGGGCCCGCGACGCCGGCGCCATGGCCTACGTGGTGAAGCCGTTCACCGCGGCCGACCTGGTGCCCGCCCTCGAGATCGCCGCCAGCCGGCACTCGGAGCTGGCCGCGCTCGAGGCCGAGGTGGCCGACCTGGCCGAGCGGTTCGAGACCCGCAAGCTGGTCGACCGGGCCAAGGGCCTGCTGCAGACCAAGTACGGGCTGAGCGAGCCGGAGGCCTTCCGGTGGATCCAGAAGACCTCGATGGACAAGCGCCTGACGATGAAGGACGTGGCCTCCGCGGTCATCGCGTCGGGCACCGACGCCTGACTCGGCCGACCCCCGCACCACCGGTCCCCGGGATCCCTTCGGATCCCGGGGACGTTTCTTTGCCCCTGCCCGTTGAGGGCAGTGAATTCATCCCACGAATAGCCTTTACCCTGGGTCCGTGCCCGAACGGGCATTCCGACACTTTTCTAAGACTTTGTTTCAGCAACCTCAAACAAAAGCTCAGCTCGGACACACAGCGGAAACAAAGGAACGGACGAAACGGATCCGGATCGAAGGTTGTCCGCCGAAAGCGCCCGTTCGGCGAGAATCGTTGCCGAGCCTTGACCTTCCGCAAGAACAACGGGCTTACCGGTGACACATTGCGGTGGTAATTTCACCGGCCATCGGAGTCAGAGCACTCGGCTCGGACCTTTGGGAAGAGGTAGGTAATGGGGAAACCGATTCGCGCATTGGCGATCGTCGCGGTTGCGACGCTTGGCATCGCGGCGTGCGGTGGCGGCTCGAGTGACGACGGCAGCGGATCGGGTGGCGGCAAGACCCTGACCATTGCCACCGACCTCCCGCTGCAGGGGGCCTCGGCGGACTCGTCCACCGACACCAACAACATGATCCAGGTGTACCTGGACTCGATCGGCAACAAGGCCGGCGACTACAAGCTGAAGCTGGCGAAGTACGACAACTCCACGGCCACCGCCGGCCAGTGGGACGCCGCCACCTGTACCGCCAACGCGCAGAAGCACGTGGCCTCGGACGAAGAGGTCGCCGTGATGGGCGAGTTCAACTCCGGCTGCTCCAAGCTCGAGGCCCCGGTGCTGAACCAGGACCCGAACGGCCCGATGCTGATGGTCTCGCACTCCTCGACCAACCCCGGTCTGACCAAGGCCTGGGACCCGGGCGAGCCCGAGCTGTACGCGCCGAGCGGCAAGAAGAGCTTCGCCCGGGTCATCACCACCGACGACTACCAGGGCACGGCGGCGGCGGACTTCGCCAAGGAGACCCTCAAGGTCACCAGCTGCTACATCGTGAACGACAACCAGACCTACGGTCAGGGCATCGCGAAGGCCTTCCAGACCCAGGCCGAGAAGAACGGCATCAAGATCCTCGGTAACGAGGCGTACGACGACAAGGCGCCGAACTACACCGCCCTGTTCCAGAAGATCAAGGGCCTGAACCCGGGCTGCATCTACGTCGGCGGCATCTACGACGCCAACGGTGGTCAGCTGCTCAAGGACAAGGTCTCGGTCCTCGGCGACAACACCAAGGTCCCGATGATGGCTCCGGACGGCTGGACCGGTTACCCGGCGCTGGACAAGCAGCCGCAGGCGGTCGGCCTGTACGCGACCTTCGCCGGTCTGTCGACCGAGCAGCTGCAGGCCCAGGGTGGCGCGGCCGCCGACCTGCTGACCAAGTACAAGGCGAAGTACGGCACCGGCCCGCGGACCAGCTACGCGCTCTACGGTGTGGCCGCGGTCCAGGTCATCGTCGCGGCGATCGAGAAGTCGGACGGCACCAAGAAGGGCGTGCGCGACGCGGTCTTCGAGGGTGACGGGGTGACCATCCCGGCGGACAAGTCGGCCACCGGTAAGGACATCATCATCGACCCGTCCACCGGCGACACCAACGCCAAGGACATCTCCGTGCTGCAGGAGAAGGACGGCGAGCAGAAGTTCCTGAAGGCCCAGGCCGTTCAGTGATCTGACGCGCTGACCGGGTGGGGGCCTCCAGGACGGAGGTCCCCACCCGGTCCCGCGTCTGACGCGTCTGTTCTGCCCCGGCGCCCCCGTACGTGCTGTACGAGCCGTCCCCGAGCCGTCCGTGAAAAGAGCCATTCATGACCCAAACCGCGATCGCCGCGTCCGAGGTGAAGCCACGACGGCTACCTCGGGAGACCGCCGTAACCGTGCTGGGACTCACCCTGCTGGCCGCCGTCCTGATCTGGGCGCTGGTCGAGCTGGTCCGCAGTCCCCAGGAGTTCGCCTCGCTGTTCATCGCCGGCCTGGGCAACGGCGCGCTGTTCGCGCTGATCGCCCTGGGCTACACGATGGTCTACGGCATCATCGAACTGATCAACTTCGCCCACGGTGACCTGTTCATGCTGGCCGTGGTGCTCTCCGGCATCGTCTGCGTGAGCTGGTTCCACGTCGACTCCTTCGGTTTCGCCGCGGTCGGCGCCGTGGCCCTCGGCCTGCTGCTGGCGATGGGCTCGGCGGCCCTGGTGAACGTCGCGGCGGAACGGGTGGCCTACCGGCGGCTGCGCCGGGCGCCCAAACTGGCCCCGCTGATCACCGCGGTCGGCCTGAGCTTCATGTACCAGTGGTTCGGCCAGCGTCAGTTCATGACCGGCTCGGCCCCCAAGCAGTGGTCGACGATGTTCGGCGACGACGGGTTCAACCTGGGCGACGTCCGGGTGCCCTACACCACCTGCGTGGTGATCGCCGTGACCATCCCGTTGCTGCTGCTGATGGTCTACATCGTGCAGCGCACCCGGGCCGGCAAGGCGATGCGGGCGGTCGCCCAGGACCAGGACGCGGCCCGGCTGATGGGCATCGACGTGGACCGGACGATCTCGTTCGTCTTCGCGCTCGGCGGCGGCCTGGCCGGCGCGGCCGGCCTGCTGTACCTCCAGTCGGTCGGGACCAGCAACTACAACCTGGGGTTCCGGCTCGGCCTGATCGCGTTCACCGCGGCGGTGCTCGGCGGGATCGGCAACCTCCAGGGCGCGGTGCTCGGCGGGTTCCTGATCGGCATCCTGCAGAGCCTGAACGACGGCATGTTCCTCGGCCAGCAGTGGTCGATGACCGTCGTCTTCACGGTCCTGATCCTGCTGATGGTGTTCAAGCCCGAGGGAATCCTGGGCTCACCGACGACAGAGAAGGTGTAGCCGGTGTCGACCACCACTCCCACTGCTCCGCCGGCCCTGCGTCCGCCGGCCCCCAAGACGTCCTTCGTCTCCCGGTTCGCCTGGCCGCTGGGCTTCCTCGCCCTGGCGATCATCGTCTTCGCGTTCAACCAGTGGATCCTGCCGGACACGAACAGCGACTTCCGCTCCAGCTTCAACGACTGGCTCCCGCTGACCGCCATCAACGAGGCGGTGATCTGGGCGATCTTCGCCCTCGGCCTGAACATCGTGGTCGGCTACTCGGGTCTGCTCGACCTCGGTTACGTGGCGTTCTGGGGGATCGGCGGCTACGTCGCCGGCTGGCTGATGGCGCCGTTCGCCAACCAGGTCAACCCGGCCTGGGCGAACCTCAAGATCAACATCTTCGGGCACCCGCTGCCCGGCCAGGACCGCGGGATCCACGTCAACTTCTGGCTCGTCCTGATCATCGCGGCCCTGGTCTGCGCCCTGGCCGGGGTGATCATCGGGGCCCCGACGCTCCGGCTGAAGAGCGACTACCTGGCCCTGGTCACCCTGGGCTTCGGCGAGATCCTGCCGGAGATCTTCCGCAACGGTGAGCACGTCGGCCCGAACGGCACCTGGAACATCACCAACGGCAGCAAGGGCATCACCGGGATCGACCAGATCCCGACCGGCCCGTTCCAGCTGATTCCCGGGGTGCCCGCCACGATCGGCACCTTCGACCTGGCGTTCAAGTTCGTGGTGTTCGCGTTCCTGCTCGCGGTGGCCATGTTCGTCTCGCTGCGGATCCGCGAGGGCCGGCTCGGCCGGGCCTGGCTGGCGATCCGGGAGGACGAGCTGGCGGCCAGCATGATGGGCGTGCCCCTGATGCGGATCAAGCTGTCCGCCTACGCCGTGGGCGCGGCCTTCGGCGGGGTCGGCGGGGTCTGTTACGCCACCCACGTCGGTGGTGTCCTGGCCGACCGGTTCAACTTCTCGGTGTCGATCACCCTGCTGGCGATGGTCGTGCTCGGCGGCATGGGCAACGTCTGGGGAGTCACCGTCGGCGCGCTGGTGCTGGCCTGGATCAACTCGACCGGCCTGGCCCAGCTCGGGGTCGTCTACAACGACGCCACCGGTTCCAACGTCAACTTCGCCTCGCACAACTTCCTGATCTTCGGCGCCGTGCTGGTGCTGTTCATGCTGTTCCGTCGGGAGGGCCTGATCCCCGAGGCCCGCACCCGGCAGGTGCTGAAGGAGCCGGAACGCGGCGAGATCGAGTCACTGGGTGCGGACATGGAAGGCACCGCCGAGGAGTCGGCGGCGGAGGGGACGAAACGATGACCACCACCGCGACCGAGCCCACGACCCCGGAGACGGCGCCGGGCGTGGCCCTCGAAGCCAGCCACATCACCGTCCAGTTCGGCGGTCTGACCGCGGTGAACGACGTCTCGTTCACCGTCCCGGAGAAGTCCGTGGTCAGCCTGATCGGCCCGAACGGGGCCGGCAAGACCACCTTCTTCAACGTGCTCACCGGGCTGTACCGGCCGACCACGGGCAACGTCCTGCTCGGCGAGCGCACCGTGACCGGCCTGCCGGTGCACAAGATCGCCTCGCTCGGCCTGGCCCGGACGTTCCAGAACATCCGGCTGTTCAACCTGATGACGGCCGAGGAGAACGTGATGGTGGCGATGCACAGCCACCTGAAGTCGGGCATCTTCGGCACCGTGCTGCGTACCCCGCGGCAGCGCCGGGAGGAGCGCGAGGCCCGCGACTTCGCCCACGAGCTGCTCGACTACGTCGGCATCGGCAAGACCGCGGGCGACTACGCGCGCAACCTGTCCTACGGTGACCAGCGGCGTCTGGAGGTCGCCCGGGCCCTGGCCCTGCGGCCCAAGGTGCTGCTGCTGGACGAGCCCACGGCCGGCATGAACCCGCAGGAGTCGGCCCAGTTCGTGGACTTCATCCGCAAGCTGCGGGCCGACCGGGACGTGGCCATCCTGCTGATCGAGCACGACATGAGTGTCGTGATGAAGGTCAGCGAGCGGGTCACGGTGCTGGACCAGGGGGCGAAGATCGCCGAGGGTCTGCCCGCCGAGATCCAGGCCGACCCTCGGGTGATCGAGGCGTACCTTGGCAAGACCGGGACCGAAGAGGGCTACGGAGGCGACCTGTGAGTACCCCTACCGACACGGCTCCGGCCCAGCCGGGCACCCGCAAGGCGGGCGAGGACCTGCTGACGGTCAGCGATCTGCACGTCTACTACGGCAACATCGCCGCGGTGAAGGGCATTTCGCTGTCGGTCAAGCCGGGCGAGATCGTCACGCTGATCGGGTCCAACGGAGCGGGCAAGTCCACCACCCTGCGTACCATCTCCGGGTTGCTGCGACCCCGCACCGGCACGGTCACTTTCGAAGGCAAGTCGCTGGTCGGCATCCCCGGGCACAAGGTCGTGGGATACGGCATCTGCCAGTCGCCGGAAGGTCGGCGGATCTTTCCGCGGATGAGCGTCGAGGAGAACCTGGAACTCGGCGCCTTCCTCCGTAACGACAAGGAGGGCATCGCGGCGGACAAGGAGCGGGTGCTCGACCTGTTCCCGCGGCTGAAGGAACGTCTCCATCAGAAGGCGGGCACGATGTCCGGCGGAGAGCAGCAGATGCTCGCCGTCGGCCGGGCGCTGATGGGCAGCCCGAAGCTGCTGCTGCTGGACGAGCCCTCGATGGGCCTCGCCCCGGTGCTCGTGGACCTGATCTTCGACACCATCCGCACGATCCGTGACCAGGGCACGACCGTCCTGGTGGTGGAGCAGAACGCGCTCGCCGCGCTGCGGATCGGGGACTACGCGTACGTGCTGGAGTCGGGACACCTCAAGCAGGAGGGCATCGCCCGCGAGCTGCTGAAGGACGACAGCATCGTGAAGGCGTACCTGGGCGGTTGACCGCAGCTCCGCACTGGGGGCCGGTTTCCTTCGGGAAGCCGGCCCTCGGCCTTTTGGGGCAGAAGCCCGGTCCGGGGACGACGATTTGACCCATTGATAACGATTGGCAACCTAGCGTGATCCCGCGGTCGGCGGTCGCTGCGGCGGGACCGTCGCACGCAGAAGATCCGATGCACCGGAATCTGAGAATGGGATGTCAATCTTGGTGAAGCGCAGAACCAGAGTAGGGATCATCGGGCTGCTGGCGGTCTGCCTGGTGTTCGTCGGCAGCACCTGGGCCTCCGCGAGTTCCGCTCAGGACGTCGCCGGCACCTCGCGGAGTGCGGCGGCCGCGACCTCGACCAAGAAGACGGTCCCCTGGGCCGGCGGAAACTGCACGAAGACCCTCACGACCTCGGGCGGCAAGGCCAAGCTGCGGACCAACGGGTGGGCCTTCGTCGACTTCGGGACGCGGAGCGCCGAGCTGGACCGCTCGCGGGGCTACGCCGAGGTGTACAGCTGCACCCATGACGCCCGGGTCGTGGCCAGCCGGATCCAGGTCAAGCAGGTCTGGCGGGTCACCTTCACCGGGGTCCAGAGCTGCGAGGGCACGATCTCGCTGACGCCCAGCCTGACCTGCTCGGTCTCGGGGCACACGATCACCCTGACGGCGCAGAAGACCTGCAAGAACAAGTCCTCCTGCACGTTCAACAACGCGGACGACATCGTGGTCAGCCCGACCGCCAGCCAGACCATCACCGGCATCCGGTACAGCCTGCAGAGCAAGGCCCGCCAGGGCAAGAAGAAGTGGGTGCGTAAGACCACCAAGGAAGTCAAGTGGGGTATCTGATCCGTTGAGAAGTGCCCTCGCCGCCCGGACCGGGCGGCGAGGGCACTTTTGCGGTCAAGGACGAACGATGATGGGACGAATTTCCCGGGCCACCCGGAGAGCGGCCATCGTGAAATTAATTTCTTTCCGCTCGAACAATGCGGCCGGTGTTCTTCGGGGGAGAGGCAAAAGTGGTGGCCAACGCCTTCTGGACGCCGGACGTCCTTAATGGGGTTCGGTATTTCCCCGGAATCGTTGCGCAACCTTGATTCAGGTCGTCCGGACGGTTTTTGAACGAAACTTTTGCTTGGTACTTTCCCCGATCACAGGCGTCAGGGCATCCGGCTCCGGCCCTCGGGGGAAGGATGGGCATGAGGAAACCGATTGCGGCACTGGCCGTCGTCACGGCGGCGGTTCTCGGTCTCGCGGCGTGCGGAAGCAGTTCCGGCAGCGGCGAGAAGGGGGCCGAGGCCGGCGGCAAGACCCTGGTGATCGCCACCGACCTCCCGCTCCAGGGAGCCGCCGGCGACGCCTCGGCCGACACCAACAACATGATCCAGCTCTACCTGGAGTCGATCGGCTACAAGGCCGGCGACTACAAGATCGAGCTGAAGAAGTACGACAACTCCACGGCCACCGCCGGGTCGTGGGACGCGGGTACCTGTACCGCCAACGCGCAGAAGCACGTCTCCGAGACGAGCGAGATCGCGGTCATGGGCGAATTCAACTCCGGCTGCACCAAGCTCGAGGTGCCGGTCCTGAACCAGGACCCGAACGGCCCGATGCTGACCGTCTCGCACGCCGCCACCAACCCCGGCCTGACCAAGGCCTGGGACCCGGGCGAGCCGGACCTGTACGCGCCCAGCGGCAAGAAGAGCTTCGCCCGGGTGATCACCACCGACGACTACCAGGGCACCGCGGCGGCGCACTTCGCCCAGGAGGACCTGAAGGTCAAGAAGGTCTACATCCTCAACGACAACCAGACCTACGGTCAGGGCGTCGCGAAGGCGTTCCAGACCGAGGCCGAGAAGATCGGCATCCAGGTCCTGGGCAACGAGGCGTACGACGACAAGGCGCCGAACTACACCGCCCTGTTCCAGAAGATTAAGGCGCTGAACCCGGACGCGGTCTACGTCAGCGGCATCTACGACGCCAACGGTGGTCAGCTGCTGAAGGACAAGGTCTCGGTGCTCGGGGACAACACGAAGGTCAAGTTCATGGCCCCGGACGGCTACAGCGGCTACCCGGCCTTCGACGCGCAGCCGCAGTCCGAGGGGGCCTACGTGACCTTCGCCGGCCTGGCCACCGAGCAGCTGCAGAAGCAGGGCGGCGTGGCCGCCGACCTGCTGAAGAAGTACCAGGAGAAGTACGGCATGGGCCCGCGGACCAGCTACGCCCTCTACGGTGTGGCCGCGACGCAGGTGATCGTCGCCGCGATCGAGAAGTCGGACGGTACCCGTAAGGGCGTCCGGGACGCGGTGTTCGAGGGCGACGGGATCACCATCCCGGCGGAGCAGGCGGCCACCGGCAAGGCGATCCACCTCGATCCGGCGACCGGGGACACCACCGCGGTGGACATCTCGGTGATGCGCAACCACGACGGCAAGCAGAGCTTCTTCAAGGCTCAGCCGGTCAAGTAAGGGCTCCGGGACGGGCCACCGGACCGGGGTTCCGGTGGCACGTCCCGGTGTCAGGCAGTTTCGCGGGCTGAGATTTTCGGCATTCGGTCCGCCTGATTCGCCGGGGTTCGCCATGATGTGCCTCGAGCGTGGTGATCTGGAGATCATCTGCTCCGGCGCCGAACAGGTGCGTCGCGGGAATTCCCGGGATCCGATCCCGGCGGGCGGCCGGGAGGCCACAGGTGTCTCGACGTCCGGTGGAGATCAGGCGGGCGCGGGCGGAGGATGTCGAGGACGTCCTAACGCTCTGGGGAAAGAGTCTGGCGGAGACGTCGCCGAAGTCCCGGGCGGTGCTCTCGGAGGAGTCGGGTCAGCGTCTGCGCGCGGTGATCGGCTCGGGGGTTCCGGTGGAAGAACCGCCCGGCGGGGAGTTCGTGGTCCTGATCGCCCGGGTCGCCGATCGCGCGGTGGGGTTCGTGGTGCTGCGCCAGACCGCGCTCACGATGATCACCGGGGCCACGGCGCTGTGCATCGACGAGTTCTACGTGTCCGGAGCGGAGCGGAGGCACGGGGTGGGGCGGGCGATGCTGGCCCAGGTCGCCGCCCAGGCCGAAAGGCTCGGGGCCGAGCAGATCATCGCCGGGGTACCGCCCTGGTCCAAGGACACGCAGCGGTACTTCGCCCGGCTCGGTTTTGCCCCGGTCATGGTGCGCCGGGCCACCACGGTGACGGCGTTGCGCCGGCGGCTCTCGGGGGCGGACGGTCAGCGGGGCACGCTGGAGAGCCTGCTCTCCCGTCGGCGTTCACTGCGCGCACGGGGCGAGCGCAGCGCGGTGCCGCCCACCCCGCAGGGTTCCTGAAGGCTTTTGGTGCCTAAGGACGTCCTTACGTTGCCTTTTTGGTCGGGTCCGGCAGGAACATGCAGGTCAGGCGGGCGGAGCAGACCCGCCGGCCCTGCTCGTCGGTGATCGCGATCTCGTAGGTCGCGGTGCTGCGGCCCAGGTGCGTGGCCTCCGCAGTGCCGGTGACGACACCCGAGCGCACGCCCCGATGGTGCGTCGCGTTGATCTCCAGTCCGACCGCGACCAGGCCCATGGGTGCGCCGTGCGCGTTGGCGGCGATCGAGCCCACGGTCTCGGCCAGCACGCACGACGCACCGCCGTGCAGCAGCCCGAACGGCTGGGTGTTGCCCTCCACCGGCATGGTCGCCACGGTCCGCCGGGCGCCCGCCTCGACCAGTTCGATCCCCATCTTCTCGTGCAGCGCAGAGGCGAAGACCGGGGCGTTCACGGGCGGTTCGGTCGCCGTCGCGGCCGGCCCGTCGGCGCCGTCGGTCGCGGAGAGACCAAGGTTGTCGGACATGGGTCATAGGGTGGCAGACGTGAGTGAGACTACGACTGCTGGCCCCCGGCCCCGGCTGCTCCTGATCGACGGTCACTCGCTGGCCTACCGCGCCTTCTACGCCCTTCCGGTGGAGAACTTCTCCACCGCCACCGGCCAGGTGACCAACGCCGTCTACGGCTTCACCTCGATGCTGATCAACGTGCTGCGCGACGAGGCGCCCGATCACGTCGCAGTCGCCTTCGACGTCTCCCGGCAGACCTTCCGCACCGAGACGTACGCCGAGTACAAGGGCAACCGGTCGAAGTCGCCGGCCGAGTTCGGGCCGCAGGTCTCGCTCATCAAGGAGGTGCTGGCCGCGCTGCGCGTGCCGGTGCTGGAGAAACCCGGCTTCGAGGCCGACGACATCCTGGCCACGCTGGCCACCCAGGCCGGGGCCGCCGGGTACGAGGTGCTGATCTGCTCCGGTGACCGCGACACCTTCCAGCTGGTGCGCGACAACGTCACCGTGCTGTACCCCACCCGCGGGGTCTCCGAGCTATCCCGGATGACGCCGGAGGCGGTCGAGGCGAAGTACGGCCTGGCGCCGGAGCGTTACCCGGACCTGGCCGCGCTGGTCGGCGAGACCAGCGACAACCTGCCCGGCATCCCCGGGGTGGGGCCGAAGACGGCGGCCAAGTGGGTCGGCCTCTACGGCGACCTGGACGGGATCGTCGCCAACGCCGACCAGATCAAGGGCAAGGCCGGGCAGAGCCTGCGCGAGCACCTGCCCCAGGTGCTGGTCAACCGCCAGGTCAACGGTCTGGTGAAGGACGTCGAGCTGCCGCTCGGCCCGGCCGATCTGCGGCTGCCCGGCTGGGACCGGGAAGAGGTGCACCAGGTCTTCGACGGCCTGGAGTTCCGGGTGCTGCGCGAGCGGCTGTTCGCCACCCTGGCCAGTCCGGAGCCGGAGGCCGAGGGCGGCTTCGACCTGGCCACCGAGAAGCTCACCGGCGCGGCCGTGGGCACCTGGCTGGAGCAGAACGCCCGCACCGCGGTCGGCCTGGTCGTGCTCGGCAGCTGGAAGGCCGGGCACGGCGACGCGAGCGGGATCGCGGTGGCGGCGCCGGAACCGGCCCCCGGGCGCCCGGGCCCGGCCGCCTACATCGACCTGGTGGAGGCGGACGCGGACGCCCTGAACGCGGTCTCCACCTGGCTCACCGACGGGTCGGCACCGAAGGTGCTGCACGACGCGAAGGGCCCGCTCACCGCGCTGTCCGACCGCGGGCTGGCGGTCGAGGGGGTCATCGGCGACACCGCCCTGGCCGCCTACCTCTGCCTGCCCGACCAGCGCAGCTACGACCTGGCCGACCTCACCGTCCGGCACCTGGGGCGCCAGCTCAAGGCCGAGGAGGTGGCCGGCCACCAGCAGCTCACCCTGGACATGGAGGAGTCCGGCCCGGACGAGTCGGAGCTGGCCATGGTGCGGGCCCGGGCGGTGATCGACCTGTGGGGCGCCCTGCAGAAGGACCTGACCGAGCGCAACGCGGCCGGCCTGCTCACCGAGGTGGAGCTGCCGCTGCTCGGGGTGCTGCGCACGATGGAGCAGGCCGGCATCGCCATCGACGCGGACGCGCTGGGCGATCTGGACAGCTACTTCGCCGCCGCGGTGGCGGACGCGGGCAAGCAGGCGTTCGAGGCGATCGGCAAGGAGATCAACCTCGGATCGCCGAAACAGCTGCAGGTCGTGCTGTTCGACGAGCTCGACATGCCGAAGACCAAGCGCACGAAGACGGGGTACACCACCGACGCGGACGCGCTGGCCGAGCTCTACGCGAAGACCGAGCACCCGTTCCTGGCCCACCTGCTGCGCCACCGGGACGCGTCCAAGCTCCGGCAGACGGTGGAGGGCCTGCTCAAGGCGATCGGCGACGACGGCCGGATCCACACCACCTACCTGCAGACCATCGCGGCCACCGGGCGGCTGTCCAGCACCGACCCGAACCTGCAGAACATCCCGATCCGCACCGAGGAGGGTCGGCGGATCCGCGAAACCTTCGTCGTCGGGCCGCAGTTCGAGTGCCTGCTCACCGCCGACTACTCGCAGATCGAGATGCGGATCATGGCCCACCTGTCCGGCGACGAGGGCCTGATCGAGGCCTTCCGCTCGGGGGAGGACCTGCACCGCTTCGTCGGCAGCCGGGTGTTCTCGGTGGAGCCGGCCGACGTCACCCCGGCCATGCGCTCCAAGATCAAGGCGATGAGCTACGGCCTGGCCTACGGCCTTTCGGCGTTCGGCCTGTCCCGGCAGCTGAACATCCCCGTGGACGAGGCGAAAACCCTGATGGAAGACTACTTCGATCGTTTCGGAGGGGTGCGCGACTACCTGCGGGGCATCGTCGACGAGGCCCGGCGCACCGGTTACACCGAGACCATCCTGGGCCGTCGCCGCTACCTGCCCGACCTGGTCAGCGACAACCGGCAGCGCCGCGAGATGGCCGAGCGGATGGCGCTCAACGCGCCGATCCAGGGTTCGGCGGCGGACATCGTCAAGGTGGCCATGCTCGAGGTCGACCGCCGGCTGCGCGGCGCCGAACTGCGGTCCCGGATGCTGCTGCAGGTGCACGACGAACTGGTGCTCGAGGTGTCCGCGGGGGAGCGGGAGCAGGTGGAGGAGCTGGTGCGCACGGCCATGGCCGGCGCCGCTGAGCTGACCGTGCCGCTGGACGTCTCGGTCGGCGTCGGCCACTCCTGGCACGAGGCCGCCCACTGAGGCCCTGGTTCGAGGCCCTGGTTCGAGGCCCTAGTTCGCCAGGTCCGCCACGAAGATCGCGGTGCCGGGGATCAGCCGGCCGCGCAGCGGGCTCCAGGAGCCCCAGACCCGCTGCAGGTCGTCCGGCCACTCCGGCTCGACCAGGTCCACCAGCCGGAAGCCGGCGGCGGCGAGCTCGCGCACCCGGTCGCCGACGGTGCGGTGGTGCTCGGAGTAGCTCACCGCTCCGGACCGGTCGGTCTCCACGTAGGGCGTGCGGTCGAAGTAGGAGCGGGACACGGTCAGCCCGCCCTCGCCGGCGTCGTCCGGGAACGCCCATCGCATCGGGTGGGTCACCGAGAACGCCCACCGGCCGCCCGGCCGCAGCACGCGCGCCACCTCGGCGTGCACCTTCTCCGGGTCGCCGATGAAGGGCAGCGCGCCGTAGGCGGTGAAGACGATGTCGAAGCTCGCGTCGGCGAACGGCAGCACCCGGGCGTCGCAGACCAGCCGGGGCGGGATGGTCTCGGGGTCGCCCGAGGCGCGGCGCAGCATGCCGAGAGACAGGTCGGTCGCCACCGCCCGGGCACCGTTGGCCCGGAGCCAGGCGCTGCTGTCGGCGTTGCCTGCGCCGATCTCCAGCACGTCCTGGTCCTGAACCGGGCCGAGCAGCCCGGCGTCGGCCTCGTCGAGCAGGTCCGGGCCCCAGACCAGCCGCCCGGCCAGATCGTCGCCGTGCTCCAGGCGGTAGTCGGCGGCGTTCTCGTCCCACCAGCGGCGCCCGGCCCGGACGCTCTCGTCGGGGTCGGCCGCGCGGTAGCCGGCCGAACGCAGATCGGACGACGGTCCTGGAGTGCTCACCGGCAGCATCCAAGCGCACGGACGGGTGGAATAGCGCAGGCGGGTGCCCCGGTTGCACCTGATGGCCGGTTCGCCGCAGTCCTGAGATGGTCAGCTCGCGTCCCGAGCCCAGGCGTGTCGGGGTCAGGGCAGCTTTGCCCTGCCTTCGCGCGAGGGATAGGCTAAGGAAGGCGCAACTGGGCTTTCCTGCCGCCCGAGATCGTCCGAGACATCATCGGCCGGTCCCGGGGACTGAGGTCTCGCGCCGGCGTCCATGTCCCATCTACAAACAGTCCGCATCGGAGCCCCTACTTTATGAGCACCAGTACGGCCGAAAAGGCGAGCACACCGCAGGTTGCGGTCAACGACATCGGCTCTGAGGCCGACTTCCTCGCGGCCATCGACGAGACGATCAAGTACTTCAACGACGGTGACATCGTCTCCGGGACGATCGTCAAGGTCGACCGCGACGAGGTGCTGCTCGACATCGGCTACAAGACCGAGGGTGTCATCCCCTCGCGTGAACTCTCGATCAAGCACGACGTGGATCCCAACGAGGTCGTCACCGTCGGCGACGAGGTCGAGGCTCTTGTTCTCCAGAAGGAGGACAAGGAGGGGCGCCTGATCCTCTCGAAGAAGCGGGCTCAGTACGAGCGCGCCTGGGGCACGATCGAGAAGATCAAGGAAGAGGACGGCATCGTCACCGGTACGGTGATCGAGGTCGTCAAGGGTGGTCTGATCCTCGACATCGGGCTCCGCGGCTTCCTCCCGGCCTCGCTGGTTGAGATGCGTCGCGTCCGTGACCTGCAGCCGTACGTCGGCAAGCAGATCGAGGCCAAGATCATCGAGCTGGACAAGAACCGCAACAACGTGGTCCTGTCCCGCCGTGCGTGGCTCGAGCAGACCCAGTCCGAGGTGCGCCAGACCTTCCTGCAGACGCTGCAGAAGGGCCAGGTCCGCTCCGGTGTGGTCTCCTCCATCGTCAACTTCGGCGCCTTCGTCGACCTCGGTGGGGTCGACGGTCTGGTGCACGTCTCCGAGCTGTCCTGGAAGCACATCGACCACCCGGGTGAGGTTGTCGAGGTCGGCCAGGAGGTCACGGTCGAGGTCCTCGACGTCGACATGGACCGCGAGCGCGTCTCCCTGTCGCTGAAGGCGACCCAGGAAGACCCGTGGCAGCAGTTCGCCCGGACCCACGCGATCGGTCAGGTCGTGCCGGGTAAGGTCACCAAGCTGGTGCCGTTCGGTGCGTTCGTCCGCGTCGACGAGGGCATCGAGGGCCTGGTCCACATCTCCGAGCTGGCCGAGCGCCACGTGGAGATCCCGGAGCAGGTCGTCCAGGTCAACGACCCGATCTTCGTCAAGGTCATCGACATCGACCTGGAGCGTCGCCGGATCTCGCTGTCGCTGAAGCAGGCCAACGAGGCCGGCTCCGGTGCGGGCGCCGAGACGTTCGACCCGGCCCTGTACGGCATGGCGGCCGAGTACGACGAGGCCGGCAACTACAAGTACCCCGAGGGCTTCGACCCCGAGACCAACGACTGGCTCGAGGGGTTCGAGAAGCAGCGCGAGGAGTGGGAGCAGCAGTACGCCGCCGCCCACGAGCGCTGGGAGGCCCACCGCCAGCAGATCGAGGCGGCGAACGCGGCCGAGGCCGAGGCCCTGGCCGCCGGCGCGAGCACGGAGTCGGCGCCGTCCGCCTCCTCCTCCGCGTCGAGCTACTCCTCCAGCGAGTCCGAGGAGGCCGAGGGCACCCTCGCCACCGACGAGGCGCTGGCCGCTCTGCGGGAGAAGCTGACCGGCGGCAACTGATCGCCTGCCGCTCGGTTTCGGAAGGCCCGGTTCCCCTTGGGGAGCCGGGCCTTCCGGCCGTTTGGGCCTGGCCTGCGGCGGTACTGGCCGGCACCTGGTTGCCGTCCGGCCGAGGAGCGGCTGTTCGGGCGACTTCCGGCGGCCAAGGGCGACCGGGCCGCGTGAGGGGAAGGTGCGGCCGAACGGGGTGTCCGGGCGGCCCTCTAGACTGCCGAGCATGGTGCGAACCGCGCTCACCGGAGGAATCGGCGCCGGAAAGTCCACGGTCTCTCGGCGGCTGGCCGATCTGGGGGCGATCATCCTGGACGCCGATCTGATGGCCCGCGAGGTCGTGGAGCCGGGCACCAGCGGGCTGGACGAGATCGTCCGGACGTTCGGCAAGGAGATCCTGAAGGACGACGGGGCTCTGGACCGCGCGGCGCTGGGGAAGATCGTCTTCGCCGACGGCGATCAGCTGACCCGGCTGAACGCGATCGTGCACCCGCGGGTCGCCGCCCGGATGCAGGAGATCGTCCAGGCCGCGCCGGAGGAGTCGGTGCTGGTCCACGACGTGCCGCTGCTCGCCGAGAATCCCCACCGGCAGCAGTACGACCTGGTGATGGTCGTCTTCGCCCCGGAGGAGGAACGGATCCGGCGGCTGGTCGAGGACCGCGGGATGACCAAGAAGGACGCGAAGGCCCGGATCCGGGCGCAGGCGACCGACGAGGAACGGGCGGCCATCGCCGACGTCGTCCTGGACAACTCCGGATCGCTCGCCGCCACCCTGGCCCAGGTCGACTCCTGCTGGCGGAACCGGATAGATCCCTTACGCCACCGGTGAAATCCGGCCGTTCCGGGCTCTCCGGGGCGGGTGAAGGGCGCCTCCGGAACAAGACTGTCGGTGGGGGCGCTTACCTTGGATGTCATGAGGCCAGTCACCGATCTCAAGCGCACCGTCGCCCCCTTCACCGTGGTGTCGGAGTACCAGCCCAGCGGCGACCAGCCCACGGCGATCGCGGAGTTGGCGAAGCACGTCAAGGCGGGTGACGAGCACACGGTCCTGCTCGGGGCTACTGGTACCGGTAAGTCCGCCACCACGGCCTGGCTGATCGAGCAGGTCCAGCGGCCGACGCTGGTGATGGCGCCGAACAAGACCCTCGCGGCCCAGCTGGCCAACGAGTTCCGCGAGCTGCTGCCCAACAACGCGGTCGAGTACTTCGTTTCGTACTACGACTACTACCAGCCCGAGGCGTACGTCCCGCAGACCGACACCTACATCGAGAAGGACTCCTCGATCAACGAGGAGGTCGAGCGGCTCCGGCACTCGGCCACCGCCTCGCTACTGACCCGGCGCGACGTGGTCGTGGTGGCCACCGTCTCCTGCATCTATGGTCTGGGCACTCCGCAGGAATACATCAACCAGATGGTCCGGGTGAAGACCGGTCAATCCATGGACCGGGACGACCTGCTCCGCCAGTTCGTCCAGATGCAGTACACGCGCAACGATCTCGCCTTCACCCGGGGCACCTTCCGGGTCCGGGGCGACACGGTCGAGATCATCCCGATGTACGAGGAGCTGGCGATCCGCATCGAGTTCTTCGGTGACGAGATCGACCGGGTCTACACGCTGCACCCGCTCACCGGCGAGATCGTGCACGAGGAGGAGGAGATGTACATCTTCCCCGCCTCGCACTACATCGCCGGGCCGGAGCGGATGGCCAAGGCGGTCGAGCGGATCGAGGCCGAGCTGGAGGAGCGGCTGGCCGAGCTGGAGCGGCAGGGCAAGCTGCTGGAGGCCCAGCGGCTGCGCATGCGCACCACCTACGACCTGGAGATGATCCGGCAGGTCGGGTCCTGCTCGGGCATCGAGAACTACTCGGCCCACATGGACGGCCGGGCTCCCGGGGAGGCCGGTAACTGCCTGATCGACTTCTTCCCGGAAGACTTCTTGCTGGTCCTGGACGAGTCGCACAGCACGGTCCCGCAGATCGGGGCGATGTACGAGGGCGATGCGTCCCGCAAGCGCACCCTGGTCGACCACGGCTTCCGGCTGCCCAGCGCGATGGACAACCGTCCGCTGAAGTGGGAGGAGTTCGTCGACCGGATCGGCCAGACCGTCTACCTGTCGGCCACCCCGGGCAAGTACGAGCTGGGCCGGGCCACCGGTGTGGTCGAGCAGATCATCCGCCCGACCGGCCTGATCGACCCGAAGATCGTGGTCAAGCAGACCAAGGGCCAGATCGACGACCTGCTCGGCGAGATCCGCGAGCGGTCCGAGAAGGACGAGCGGGTCCTGGTCACGACGCTGACCAAGAAGATGTCCGAAGACCTCACCGACTATCTGCTGGAGCAGGGCGTGCGGGTGCGCTACCTGCACTCGGAGGTCGACACCCTGCGCCGGGTCGAGCTGCTGCGGGAGCTGCGCCAGGGCGAGTACGACGTGTTGGTCGGCATCAACTTGCTGCGGGAGGGTCTCGACCTGCCCGAGGTCTCGCTGGTCAGCATCCTCGACGCCGACAAGGAGGGCTTCCTGCGCTCGGGCACCTCGCTGATCCAGACCATCGGCCGCGCGGCGCGAAACGTCAGCGGCGAGGTGCACATGTACGCGGACAAGATCACCCCCTCGATGGAGTACGCGATTGAGGAGACCAACCGCCGCCGCGAGAAGCAGGTCGCCTACAACACGGCTCACGGCATCGACCCGACGCCGCTGCGCAAGAAGATCCAGGACATTACCGACCTGCTGAACCGGGAGGACGAGGACACCGAAGAGCTCCTGGGTGGCGGTGGCCGTCAGCGCAGCCGCGGTAAGGCGCCGGTGCCTGGCATGAGCAGCTCGGCCAGCGCCAAGGCCCGGGCGGCCGGGGTGGAGAACGTGCCGGCCACCGACCTGGCCGACCTGATCCAACAGCTGACCGACCAGATGCACGCCGCGGCCACCGAGCTGCAGTTCGAGCTGGCGGGGCGGCTGCGCGACGAGATCCGGGATCTGAAGAAGGAGCTGCGGGGCATGCAGGCGGCCCACGCCTGAGCCGGGGTCGGGCCCGGGTTGGGAGTGGGCCTGTGCCGGGTGGACCTGAGCTGGGTCGAGGTCGAGCCTGGGTTGGGGTGGACGGAGCTGGGGTCGAGTCTGGGCTTGGGTGGACCGGAACCTGGGCACGGGCCCACGCGTGCTGGGTTTGAGCTGGGTGCGGTTTGGGCTACCCGGGTATGGAATTGGGTGGGGCCTGAGTCGGGCTGCGCCTGGTCGAGCATGGGTTGGGCTGGGTCTGAGGGTGGCGCGGCCTGAGTTGGGCTGAGCCGGGCTCGGCTTGCCTTGGACGCCATGAGTCAGGCCGAGCCGGGCCGGGCCGGGCCGGGCCGAGCCGGGCCGAGCCGGGGCCGAAGCATCGGCCCGGTCGGCCGGCCCGGCCGGGTTTCCGCTGCTCCATCCGTGAGTCCCGGCCCTTCTCCCGGCGTCGGCTTGAGAGCATGGCCGGGATGAAGCCCTCGCCTATCCTGCTGCGGACGGAGGACACGTTCCGTCCGCTGCTCCGTCCGGCCGACGAGCGGTCGCACGCCCTCGCCCAGCGCGGCTGGGCGGAGGCCGGTCTTGCGGTCCGGGTGGTGCGTGGTCACAAATGCCGCACCCGGCAGGCCCTTTTCGACGAGTTCGCGGCCGCCCTGCAGTTCCCCTGGTACTTCAAGGAGAACTGGGACGCGTTCGGCGACTGCCTGACCGACCTGGACTGGATCCCGCAGCAGGCCGGGCACGTGGTGGTGGTGAAGGAGCCCGAACAGGTGCTTCTGAACGAGGACGGTGCTCAGTTCGACGTGCTTCTGGACGTTCTGCGGATGGTCACCGTCGAGTGGAGTACCGCAGTGGAGTTCGGCGAGTGGCGGGCGCGGCCGGCCGTACCCTTCCACGTCGTCCTGGCCTGCCTACCCCATCACACGGACCAGACCCGGGAGCGCTGGGAGCCGCTCAGCGACCTGATCCTGCTACCCGACCCACCCGCCTCCGGCCGGGACGACTGAGCCGGGACCGAACTGAGCCGGGACCGAACTGAGCCGGGACCGAACTGAGCCGGGACCGAACTGAGCCGGGACCAAACTAAGCCGCAATCAAACTGGGGCCGGAACCAAACCAAGCCGAACGAAAAGGGGACGTCTGCCGCGAGACTCGTGGCAAACGTCCCCCATCAACCACTTAGGCAGAGGTGGTCGCGCTCCAGTCGCCCATCACGTCCTGCGCCGAGGTGTCGGCGGGCGTGCCGAGCACCGGGTGCAGGTCGAGCAGGGGGGAGTACCGGCTGGCCGGGGTCTCGCGGCCGAGGGCCTCGGCCATCGCCCGGACGTAGTGCGGCGCCCCACCACAGCAGATGCCCACGTAGGAGACGCCGAGGTCGGCCGCCTGCTTGGCCCAGTCGGCCATCTCGAACCGGGTGTGGGCGAAGGACTCCAGGGCGATCGGGAAGGCCCGGCCGCCGCCCGGCAGTTCCAGCGACTCGAAGGCCGGGGTGGCGGCGCTGGTCCGGTACGGCACCGGCTGGGCAGCGATCGGGATGTCGACCGCGGCCCGCAGCTTCTCCAGCATCGGCATCATCGTCTCCGGACCGCGCGAGCAGTTGAACCCGACCACGGCGGCCCCGGCGTCGGCCAGGCGCTTGCAGGCGTCGACGTAGTCGTAACCGTCGTAGGTCTTCTCCGGCTGCACGCTGGCAAAGGTGACCACGGCGGGCAGGTCCAGTTCCTGGCACACCTCCAGGCCGATCAGCGCCTCCCCGACGAAGTCGTTGGTCTCGGCGATGACGAAGTCCACGCCCTCGTCCACCGCCCAGGTCAGCTGCTCGAGGTACTGGTCGCGGACCACGGCACCGGACTTCACCGGGTCGGCCGGGTCGAAGGACCAGGTGTTGCAGATGTTGCCGGCCACCAGAGCGCCACCCTCGGCGGCGATCTCGTTGGCGATCCGCACGGCCTGCCGGTTCAGCTCCTCGAGCTGACCGTCGCGACCGACGTCCTTCAGCTTCTCCCGGTGCGCGTAGTAGGTCAGCGCCACCATCACGTCGGCACCGGCCCGGAGGAACTCGCGGTGCAGCTGCCGCAGCGCGTCTGGGTCGTCGAGGATCACCTCGGGCACGTATGGGCCGGCCTTGATGTAGCCGCGCCGCTCGAGCTCGAAGACGTAGCCCTCGGCGCCGATCAGTACGCCGTCGGCCAGGCGCTCGGCGAAGGTGCGGGAGCTCGGTCGGGTCATGATCGTTCCTATCTGACGGTGGTGGGGTTTCAGGCGGTGACGAAGCGGCTGGGGGTGAAGCGCGCGACGTCGTAGACGGTTCCCTCCTGGCAGGACAGTTCGGCCAGGACGCGTCCTACCCACGGCGCGTACTTGTAACCGGTGCCGCGCCAGCCGACGCCGACGAAGACGTTGCTGAACCCGGGCACGTCGCCGAGCACGAAGTGGTCGTCCGCGACCAGGTCGTAATCGCACTGGTCGACGTCGGTGACGGGGACGGACTCGGCCTCCAGCAGGCCGGGCATGCACTGCTCGACGAAGTCGCCGACGCTGTTGATGCTGGTCGTACCCCGGGGCATGTCCGGCGGGTTGTAGAAGCCGATCTTCACCGCGTCGATTACGCCCTCGACGATCGGGTGCAGGTAGATCCCGGTGTCCAGATAGGCCATCACCGGCATGTTCTCGGACGTGTAGAGGTGCCGGGTCTCGGCCGGAGGCGTGTAGTAGCGGGCCTCGCTCGGCCGGTCCTTGGTGATCGGCACCTGGAGCTGGTTGCCGGGAAGCAGATTGAGGACGCCATTGGTGCCGTGTCCGGCGGTGATCACCAGGGAGCGGGTCACGAAGACCCCGGAGGACGTGGTGACGGTCACCAGACCGTCACCGGCCTGCTCGATCGCGGTGGTGGACGTCTTCTGGTGGACCACGACGCCGGCCTCGTCCAGCGCCTTGGTCAGGGTCGCGGTGACCGTGCGCAGGTCGACCAGGCCGCCCACCGGGTCCAGGTCGCCGAGATCGGCCTGGAGGAAGGGATAGGTGGCGGCGATGCCCTCGGTGTCGTACGAGGTCACCGGGATGCCCAGGCGCTTCAGCACGTCGGTGCTGAGGGTGGCGTAGGTGTTGTCGAGGTCGGGCGTGATCTTGGTGTTGGCGATGTTCATGCAGCCGCAGCGGACCAGGACGTCGGCCCCGGTGGCGGTCTCGAACTCGGTCCAGAGCCGGATCGCCTCGTCGGCGAACCGGGTGTAGCCCGCCTCCAGGTAGTCCCGCCGGTAGGACCGGGTGCGGCCGAAGGACGCGGTGAGCGGGTCGCCGATCTCGCCCAGCTCGACGACGGCCACCCGGGCCTGCGTCCGGCTCGCGTGATAGGCGGTGAACAGCCCCATCACCCCGCCCCCGACGACCAGCAGATCCAGCACGTCGTCCGGCTCGCGGCCCGCGCCGTTGCTCATGTACTCCTCTTTCTCTCGCTCACTCCGGGGCCGGCTCCGACTGACGCGGAGAGGCCTGATCCGCAGACTAAGCTGCGTGAGGGCAGTGGCGGGAGGGGTGGCGGTGAAGCGGTTCACCGACGTAACAAAGCTCCGGCCTGGCCCGGCTCCCGGACCCCTCTAGTGGTGACTGGCCGTGTTCTGGTCGCACGCGGTTCGATAGGTCCGGCCGCCTCCGCCGCCGACCTGGCGATCCGAGCCGGACTCGGCTTCCGGACTCCTTCGTGGCTGCTCACGACGGCCCTGCGAAGCCCCTCGGGTGATGGACCCGGCGGTCGGTCGTTCGGCCCATCCGGTTAGACCAAGCGTGTTGCTGCGCTCACTCTGTGTCAGACTCTCGCCGTGGGGCGGCGAGTGAGTGAAGAGAGCGAAGGACACCGGGGTCTGCGGCTGAGCATCAGGAAGCCGTGGGTCGTGGTGGCCGTGATCGCCGTGCTCGCGTTCGGGGCGGCCGGAGCCTGGCTCGCGGTGCGGGCCCGGCAGGCGCAGGTCGCCGTGTCCGCCCTGCGGACCGACGGCAAGCAGCTCCAGGCCCAGCTCGAGGCCTACGACCTGGTCGCGGCCGGCCAGACGCTGACCCGGGTCCGGGCCGATGCGCAGCGGGCCCACAGCCTGACCGGCGACCCGATCTGGGGCATCGCCGGATACGTGCCGGTGCTGGGCCACAACCTGCATGCGGCCCGCCAGGTCAGCTCGGTGATGGCCGACATCACCACGGCCGCGCAGCCTTTGGAGACCGCCCTGCCCCAGCTCAAGCCGAGCGGGACCGCGGGCAACCAGGGGCAGCTGAACACCCAGGCGATCCAGGCTGTTTCCGACGCCATGCCGGAGCTGTCGGCGGCGGTCTCCTCCGGCGCCGTACGGGTGGGGGAGCTCAACGCCTCAGGTCTCCGGCCCGACGTCGCTGACGGCGTCACCACCCTCAACACGGCGCTGGAAGCCGCCCGCGGCCCGTTCGCCGATGCGGTTCCGCTGCTCCAGCAACTTCCCGGCATGCTCGGCGCCGACGGTGAGAAGACCTGGCTGGTCCTCTTGCAGCAGGATGCGGAGGCCCGGGGGACCGGTGGCCTGATCGGTGCCTTCGCCGAGCTGAAGACCAACCAGGGCAAGATGGTGCTGGCCGATGCGGAATCCCGGGCCAAGCTCGACCGCGGTCCGGCGATCCCGGCCGTCGCGGCCCCGGCGAACCTTCGTCAGCACTACGGCCGCGACCTCACCGAATGGGCCGGGTTCAACGCCAGCCCGCACTTCCCGTACACCGGAGAACTGGCGGCCTCCGGCTGGAAGGCGCGGACCGCGAAGAACGCCGACTTCGTCGCCGGGGTCGACCAGAACGTGGTCGCGGCCATGCTGGCCGCCACCGGCCCGGTGAAAGTCCGCAACGTCAGCGTCGACTCGGCCAATGCCGTGAACTTCCTCAGCAAGGGCGTCTACGCCCGCTGGTCGAACCCGCAGGACGTCGACGCGGTCACCACCGAACTGGTCCAGGCGGTCTTCGGTAAGTTCTCCAGAGGAGAGTTCAGCCTGCCGACGTTGATCAAGTCGCTCCGCGAGCCGATTCGCGAGCGTCGGCTGCTGCTCTGGGCGAACGACTCCGAGGTGCAGTCCCAGCTCGAGCAGCTCACCGTCGCCGGGGCGATCCCGAGTCGGCCGGGGCCGTTCGCGATGGCCGTGGTGAACAACGGCGGCGGCAATAAGATGGACGCGTACCTGCAGCTGGACACCAAGTACAGTCCAGGATCCTGCACCAACAGCGCCAGGACCGGCCAGATTTCGGTCAGCCTGGACAACACGGCTCCCAAGGATGGGGAAGGCCTTCCCGCCTACGTCAACGTCCGTTCGGATCTCCTGCAGCGGGGAATTACCGGGACGACCACGCGGGACGGCAGCAATCGGATCGTCCTGGACATCTACGGGCCGGTGGGGAGCAGCGCCGTGCTCACCCAGCTCGACGGAACCACCGTCGCGCCGGTCGTCGGAATCGACAACAACCATCCGGTGTGGCGGGTGTTCGTTCCCATCGAGGCCGGCCAGCGCCGCACGGTGAACGTCGTGATGTCCACCCCGGTCGTCGAGGACGACGCCGGGCAGATCCCGGTCGTGCTGAACCAGCCCATGGTGAAGCCGGCCACGAGCAGCGTCGAACCGCTGCTCGCCTGCAAGACCTCATCCGTCGTCGGGGGCTGAGCATCGCTCCCGATCGCTCTCCCCAGCAGAAGGGACCAGCGAGTCATGACTTTCAGGCTCAGATCCAGGAAAATTGCCGCCGCGACGGGCATTCTCGTCGTTGTCGGCATCGGAGGTGGAGTGGCTTATGCCTATCCGCCGGGCACCGACCTGACGGTGGCCGCCTCCGCCACGTCTCCAGCTACGCCTGGGGGCCAGTCCACCGTCACCGTCACGGTGGGGGCGGTGGACCCGACCTGCAGCACCCGAATCAGCATCGACGGCGTGGACGTGGCGATCATTCCGCCCGGCCAGACCACGACGACGGTGCAGATCGCCGGCACGCAGGGACGGCACCGGGTCCGGGCCCGCAACACCGGCTGCCAGAACGGCGACAACGAAAAGGCCAGGGCCGACTTCACGATCCTGACCGGGGCGGCCTTCTCGCCGCAGGGTGCCACCGTCCAGAAAAACAAGAACGCCAAGTTCGACCTGAGCGGACTGGCCCCGGTCGACGCCACGGTCACCGTCTCGGCCGTCCGCTCCGGTGGCGGTAGCACGGTGCTACCAGACGAGGACACGGTGGACCGCCGCGGCAACGCGAAGGTCAAGTTCAAGTTCCCGCAGAACGGGACGTGGGTCCTGACCGCGACCATCAACGGCACTGAGGTGGCGCACACCACCGTCACGGTTACCGGGTAACTGTTTCCGGGCGTGGTCGTCCGATCCCTTCCGGATGACCATGCCCTCGGGCCCGGCCCGGTGATCCTCACGGATTCCCGGTCGGCCCTTCGGACGACCGTTGCCTGGTTCGGCCCCGGCATCGGTCCGCAGCCCGGCCGGCCCTCCCGAACTCACCCCCGGGACGGGTCGGCCGGGCTGATCCGTGTGCCCGGCCCGGCCATTCAAAGCTCTTCCGCAGCGGACAACAGGGGGAAACGGCGCGTGACGTCGACCAGAGACAACGAGACCCCGGCTCCTTCGGACCCGGAACCGGCCGGCGCGACCAAGGCCCTGGTGGCTTTGGGGACGCTGGTGGTGCTCGGGTCGATCGTCTGGGGGACCAGCGCTCTCGTCAGGAACGATGGCGCGGAGAAAACGGGGACGCTGCCGGCCACCACCGGGCAGCCGCTCACCCCTTGGCGCCCGACCGATCCGGCCGCGGCCGACGCGGGCCAGACCCCCGGGGTGGGCCCGGCCCCCAGCGTGACCGACCGCCCAGTAGTCCTTTTCGACGGTCCGCTGACCATCGCCAGCGGCCTGGGCGTGGACGTGGACCGGGCCGACGCGGCCGATCCCGGGAAGGGGACGGCGACCCGGGACGAGACCGGACCCGGAGGCCTGGACGTGTACTGGGACCAGAAGAGCGGCCTGTCGGTGAACAACGGCAGCCTGTTCGTCGACCAGGGCCTCCCCGCCGGAGCAGCCGAACGCTGCGCGGCCCGGGTCGCTGCGAACAAGGACGGTTCCCCCGCGCTGGTCGTGTTCCCCGGCGACCAGTTCTGCATGCGTACCTCGGACGGCCGGATCGCCTGGCTGCGGGTGGGCGAGGGCGCGGACAAGGACGACGAACTCGCGGTGCAGGTCACGGTGTGGGACGGCGTTCCCGGCTGATCTCCGGGCATCGGCAACCGCGCCGTGCTCGCTGAGCCTCGTCACGAGTCGTTCAGAGCAAGCACTTCTCGACACCGGACTCGCCGGCCGCACGCAGCGCAAGTCCATTGATCGGACTCGCCGCGGTCAGCGGTCCGTTGTCGGCGGGATCCAGAAACGTTACTTCATAACGATTCCCGGACCCGTCGGGCGCCGAGAACTGGACACCATCCGTATGAGCGACTACAGGACCGCTTTCCGGATAAGTCCGGATGAGATCGCCGTAAGTATCACCGATATGGATTCCGGCCGGTGTCGTTGCGAACGCGTCCACCTCGATCTCGACAATGATCCCTCGGTCGGTCGAGACCTGGATCGCTTCGCCGACACCCGAGTACTGGCCACAGAAGCTGGCCAGATTGCTATTGTCAATCTTGGCTCCGACCAATCCGGCTTTTTTCGCGGCAGTGATGTTCATTCCGATCCGTAGCTTTCCGAGGCCGGTTCCGGTCAGCACATTGTCTGCGGCTGTCACCGCGGGTGTCGCATGATGGTCGGGCAGAGTTGACATTCCGATGCCGACCCCGATTGCTATCACCGTGAGAACGGCGGGCACTGCGGTCTTCACCGCAAGGCGCCGGCGCTTTGCCCGGCGCACCCGGCCCACCACGACACCCGTCGCATCGGATCGCGCCGGTAGGTCAAGGCCGGAACTGTCCAGCAGGGCCTGCAGTCGGTCCTCCAAGTGGTCCCGGTTCATGATTCACCTCCCTCTCCGGCCGTCAGATCCCGCCGTAGTGCAGCCATCGCGCGGGATGTGTGACTCTTCACCGTCCCCGCGGAAATTCCCAAGGTGGAGGCTATCTCGGCCTCACTCAGCCCCTCGTAGTACCGCAGTACCAGTACCGCGCGTTGTTTGGCCGGCAGTTCGCGGAGTGCCAGCCAGAGTGGCTCGTCGTCGAAGCGATCGTGCTGGGCAACACCGCTGTCCGGAGTATCGGCCACCAACGTCTCTCGCCGTCGACGTCGCCACCGGCTGGTGCGGGCGTTCACCATGGCCCGCCGGACGTACGCATCCAGGTGCGCGCCCTGCCGCTGCAGTGTTGTCCAGCGAATCCCGACCTTTTCAAGGACATCCTGCACGAGATCACTGGCGTCGTGAGAATTCCCGGTCAGGGCATGCCCGAGGCGAAGTAGATCCGGCAGCCGGGCCGTGACGTACTCGGCGAAGTCGGTGGGATCTGGTTCGTGGCCCTCGACGTCGGTGGCCAGCACCTCGCCCGGAGCAGCCCCCGTGTCGACCGTGTTCGGCCTCGCCTCCTGGTGCCGCGTATGCTCCTGCGACCACAAAGGACTGGGGGTCGCCAGTCCGGCCAAAGCTATTCGTAACATTCTTGGTTCACCGATTGAAGAGAGATTTCGGTGATCTTCGAGTCGCGGAAGGAAGCTTCCGTGTCAATGCCGATCCGGTACCACGCGGGGAAGGGCGCCCCCGGAGCGTCGATGTAAATCCGACCACCGCCGTCGCTGCCGTTGGAGGACCCGAGCTGATCTCCATATGCGCCATGGAGATCGGCGTAGGTATCGCCCAGGCCGAGGCCGGTGTCCAGCTTGATCTTCGGTCCGGCGGCGATGATGATCAACCGATCGTGCGTGAAGTACAGCAGGGCTACGCCACGCTTGCCGTGGTAAGTGGCGCAAACATCGTCATCGGTGATGTCGTCCCGCTTCCCCACCCAACCCAGAGCCTTGGCCTTTTTCAGGCTCATGTTCAGCTTGAGATCGCCCAGACCGGTATCCGAGAGCCTTGCCTCGACCTCAATGGCATCAGGATCGGTGGGCGAGACGGTCGGTGCCCCGCCGCCGGTCGCGCTGCTCGCTCCTGCGCTTGGATCGCCGGAGGTTGCTCCGCGAGCGACCGCGCTGGGCGTCGCCTCGCTGCCGGGGGAGTCCCCTCCACACCCCGGCAGCGAGGCGACAACCATCGCCGTCAGCACGATCAGCACGGCCGCCCTGAAGCTCCTCATCCGTAGCCCACCCCGCCCCGTAGGGATACGTCGAACACCCTCGCCGCCCGTCTTGGTCATTCCCTCGTGCTCCCGTAAAGTCGCGCGCTCTTTCCCCACCGGCCAACCCTGCCGTCCCTCTCAATACGCGCGCGAACGTCTCTCGGTTGTCACCGATCCCAAGAAATCCTGAAAGGATCACGTGACCGGAGAGGAGCGGAATGCTGATTGCCGCGTCACCCGTGTTCGGGGACTGACCTCGGGGGAGGCACACACATGTCCGCGACCGGTATTGCGCATGAGGCCAGCCGGAAACCTGGTCTTGGGCGGCTAGCCGGTGCGACCCGGTTCACTCGTAACACTGCTGGCCATCGGCCTGGAGCGCGATCGTGGTGACGCTCGCGTCCTCAAGGTTGGCGCCGGGATCCACGTCCATCCGATAGTGCGCCTTGAACGGTGCCCCAGGGGCGGCAATGGTCACCCGGGAGAAATCCCGGGCCCCAGAGGGGTCGAACCGGTCCCCATAGGCGTACTTCAGGTCCGCGTAGATGCTGCCCACGCCGAGGCCGGTGTCGAGCCGGATCTTCGGCCCGGGAATGATGATGATCAGCTGGTCGTCGGTGAAGTACAGATACTCGACGCCCTGCCTGCCGTGGTACTGGTTGCAGATCTTCGTGTCGTTCGGATAGGCCAGCTTGCCGACCATCCCGAGGGCCTTGGCGTCCTCCAGGCTCATCCCCAGTTTGAGGTCGCCCAGCCCGGTGTCGGAGAGTGCGGGGGCGGTTCCGGCCGGAGCGGCCTAGGGGAGGGTGCCGCTGGGGGCAGGGCCGGCGGTGGCGGAGACGCCGATGACCACGCCGCCGGAGTCGCCCCGGCACCCGGTCAGGGCGAGAGCGGCCAGCGCCGCCACGAGGGCCGTCCGGACTCCCGTACGCCACCCGTGCTTGCTGACCGTCGTGGTCATCCTGTGCTCCCGTGAGGTTCCGCGCCGGTGCCTGAGGGCCCGAAGCATCCCGTTTTGGGAGCACTGAGCGCAATCCGGGGGAGGACTTCGCAGGTCGTGCGGGCTCAGCACCGCACCACCGGCTTATCGTGGTCGGGGAACTTCCGGCCCGACGAAGCTGTCGAAGGAGAAGTCATGGCGATCGATCCGACCACCACCGCTCTCGTCCTGATCGAATACCAGAACGATTTCACCAGCGAGGGTGGGGCGCTGCACGAAGCGGTGGCACCGGTGATGGACAGCACCGGCATGCTGGGGAAGACCAAGAACGTGGTGGAGGCGGCGCGAGCGGCCGGGGTAACGGTGATGCACGCGCCGATCACCTTCGCCGAGGGGTATCACGAGATCAGCTCGCACCCCTACGGCATTCTCAAGGGCGTGGTCGACGGTAAGGCGTTCGTGAAGGACTCGTGGGGCGCCGCGATCGTGGACGACCTGACCCCGCAGGCCGGGGACATCGTGGTCGAAGGCAAGCGGGGGTTGGACACCTTCGCCAGCACCAACCTCGACTTCATGTTGCGCAGCAAGGGTATTCGCACGATCGTGCTGGGCGGGTTCCTGACCAACTGCTGCGTCGAGTCGACCATGCGCAGCGGTTACGAGAACGGCTACCGGGTGATCACGCTGTCCGACTGTATGGCTGCCACCTCGGCCGAGGAACACGACAACGCGCTGCGCTTCGACTTCCCGATGTTCTCGGTGTCGATGAGCGCGGAAGAACTGCTCGCCGACCTGCCTTAGAGACCGGATCGGCCGGAAAGACTGTCGGCCAGGGTCCGGGCGGTGCCGTGGATGTCGAGGCTGATGATCAGCCCGGTGCTCACACTGACCGAATAGGCCATCCCGACCGGCGGAACTCCGCGCGGGCACAGGGCACTGATTCGGTCGAAGTGCTCGCGCGCCTGGTCGGGGCTGAGATCGGTGTCGGCCGTCAGGCGCACGACCGACTCGACCGCGACGGCCTCGGCAAAGCTGATCCGCTTGCCGAGCTGAAGCAGCTTCCAGGCGCGGTCCATGCGTTGGGGGCCGGTCCCGAACACTGCCCGGATCTCTTCGGAGCTCCAGGTCCGGGCGGTGGCTGGTCCGGGCGCCGGTTTGGTCAACTCGGTCAGGAGCAGGTTCAGGCCCTGGCCCAGCCCTCGCAGGCGGCCCGGACCGAAGATCCGGGAACGGGTGCGCCGCGGCTTCAGGGCCTCCATCATCTGCGGGTCCCAGCCGGTCAGGCCGTGGCGCAGGGCGGCCTCGGTGACCTCGCGAGCCATCGGCGCGACCCAGTCGAACGGCAGGTTCAGGACGAGATATCGGACCGCATTGGGGTCGCCGTCCTCGGGATCCGCCACGTCCCGCAGATCCGGGAACCGCCCCAGCACCTCGGCCCGGAAGACCAGCATCGACGGATGCGGATCGATCGCTTCCAGGTCATCCATCACGTCGTCCGGGTGGCCGTCGGCGTGGTGCCAGAAGTAGAGGTCGTAGCTCACGGCGGGATCCTTGCGGTCCCGCGTCCTCTTGTACGGGTTTTGAATCAGTTGTTACGCCAATGGTGGACGCTCGTCAGCACACTGCTGACGAGCGTCCACCATTGGTTATTGGTTTAGATCGCGTCGGCGAGCGACTGGAACTCGTCGTCCGTCAGGGTCACGTCGGCGCCACCCAGGTTTTCCTCCAGGTGCTTCACCGTCGAGGTGCCCGGGATCGGCACCATCACCGGCGAACGACGCAGCAGCCAGGCCAGAGCGAGCTGGGACGTCGTGCTGCCGGGGTGGTTACCCGCGACCTTCTCCAGCGGACCGCCCGGACGGGCCAGGCTGCCCGCGTTGACCGGCGCCCAGGGGATGAACGCGATGCCCTGCTGCTCGCAGTAGTCCAGGACGTCCTCGGCCCGGCGGTCGCCCATGTTGTACCGGTTCTGCACCGAGGCGATCGGCAGACCGGCCGCCTGCGCGGCCTTGATCTCCTCCACGCTGACCTCGGAAAGGCCGATCTGGAGGGCGAGTCCCTCGTCGACGAACTTCTTCATCTCGGCGAAGGTGTCCTCGCGCGGGGTCTTCTTCTCGATGCGGTGCAACTGCCAGAGCGGGATCTGCTCGAGCCCGAGCCGGCGCATCGACATCAGGATGCACTGGCGCAGGTATTCCGGGCGGGCCAGCGGCGGCCAGACGTCCGGGCCGCTGCGGGTGAGTCCACCCTTGGTGGCGATGACGACGTCGCCGTAGCCCGAACCGTCGTGCAGCGCCTCCTTGATCAGGTCCTCGGAGATGTAGGGGCCGTAGGAGTCGGCGGTGTCGATGAAGGTGACGCCGAGATCCACGGCCCGACGGAGCACCCGGATCGCCTCGTCGTGATCCTTCGGCGGTCCCCAGATCCCGGGACCGGTGATACGCATGGCGCCGTAGCCGAGCCGGGCCACCTGCTTGCCGCCGAGCTCGATCGTTCCGCTGTCGGACACTGCCATCGGTTGATGCCTTTCGGTGTGCGGGTCTGCCCTGCCGTCCTACCTGGTCCGGGGCGGTTTCGCGCGTCGAACGACGCTTGTCGGCCAAGAAAGATCACGAGCTTCCGGACTTGGTTTGATAACAGGCTTTAGCGCGCCTCTAGGCCGGACGGGTGGCCCCGGTTGAGCCGGCCGGGCCGAGGACTAGCGTGAAAAGCATGGACACCATGGAGACCTGGATCATCGACAAGGCTCGTGAGTTCAACGCGATCGGCGACTGGCCCCAGCCGTTCGAGGCGTTCGTGCCGCCGGGCCGGTCCCTGGCCGAGGCGACGCAGGCGATTCACCGGTTGAAGGAGCAGGGCCGGCTCTCGTTGCTCGGGTTCGAGGCCGCGGGTATGGCCCGGGTGGACGTGGTCGCCGGGCTGGGGCCGGCCATCCCGCACACCGAGCAGCCCGGTCCGGGGGAGCCCGGCCATCACCGGTCGCCGATGGATCACGCCACGACCATCGGCGGCTGACGCGTACCTCATCGATCCGGCTCTAGGCTCGACCCAGACGCTGGATCGATGGGGGGGAAATGCGCGACTACGTCACCTGGCACGAAGAATACGACGACCCGACCTCCGGGCTGTCCTGGCGACTGTCCCGGGTTCGCGATCACATCGGGGAGTTCCTGGACCGCACGGCGGGGCAGTCGGTGACCGCCGTCAGCCTGTGCGCGGGCGACGGGCGCGACCTGATCGCAGTGCTTGCACCGCGAGAGGACGCCGGTCGGGTGGCGGCCACGCTGGTCGAGCTGAACCCCGAACTGGCCGACCGGGCGCGGGTCACGGCGCAGGGCCTGCCGGTCCACGTGATCACCGCGGACGCCGGTGACCCGGCGGTCTACGTCGGTCTGGTGCCGGCCGACCTGGTGGTGATGGTCGGGATCTTCGGCAACATCTCGGATCCGGACCTGCAGGGTCTGATCCGCTCGGCGCCGGCCTTCTGCCGCCCGGGTGCCACCCTGATCTGGTCTCGGGGCCGGGACGACGACATCCACGACCTGAACGACCAGGTGCGGGACTGGTTCGCGCAGAGCGGTTTCGCCGAGATCGCCTACGAGGAACGCGATACCCCGGATAGGCCTTCGATGGGGGTCGTGCGGTACGAGGGCGAGCCTATGGAGTTGGATCCGACCCGGCGCCTGTTCACCTTCATCCGCTGACCAGCCGCACGGCTGGGACGGCCCGGGTAAGAGCCGTCCCAGCCGTTCGAAGGGTCAGTCGATGGCGGCCCAGAAGGCCGTGCTGTGCTCCTTACTGAAGTCGCGGCTCGCTGCCGAGCAGGCCGCCGGGGGTTGGGTCGAGGCCGGTGCGGTGTCGCAGGCCTTCAGCGAGATGATGCTTTCGTCGGAGGCCTTGTACACGGGCCACTTCGGGGTCACCGCACTGTTCGGGTTCTGCCGGGTGACGAAACTGCTCCAGTAGCTGATCATCTGGTCCGACAGTTCGAGCTGGTCGTCGGTGAAGGGCAAGGTCTGCCCGAGGTACTGCCACAGGTAGGGCAGGTCATCGACGTGGGTGGCGCCGAACGGGAAGTTCCGGGCCGCCTCGTTCTTCTGCTGGAGCAGCCAGATCGACGCGAACTGCGGGGTGCTGCTCTCGGCGAACTCGTAGGCGTAGGTGTTCACGTACTTGGACAGATCGCGGAACAGTTGCTGCCGGGTGGCCGATGTGTCGTCGGTCTGCGTCGCGGTCCAGGCCGCGCCCGGCGTCTTGTACTTCGACAGCGGATACTTCTTCAGGATCTTGTCCGCGTCGTCGCCGTAGGCGTCCCGCACCATTTCCGGGTACTGCGCAGCGGTGATCGGCTTGCCTAGGTAGTCGTAGTTCTGGAACGTGTTCAGCGCTCGCTCGTTGCTGACCTGCCCCACCACTACCGGCACTCGGCTGAACTGCCCGGCGGGAACTGCAGTGGCCGGGTCGACCGGGAACGCCTTACCCCCGACCGACGGACGTACGCCCGCCTTCTGCTGAGCCGCGACGATGTCTGCGGCAGGCTTGGCCCGCAGGCAATTAAGGACGTTCGAGGCGTCGGTGCAGCCGGCTTCGGTCACGAACTTCGCGCTGGCCGTCTGAGCGTCCTTCTCCGAGGTCAGCGAGCAACCACCGCTCTGAATGATGGCCCCGGAGAACAACCCCTTGGCTGTAGGCGAAGCCAGTTGGTCGCAGACCGACGATGCACCGGCCGACTGTCCGGCGATCGTGACCCGTCGGGGGTCACCACCGAAGTTGGCGATGTTCGTCTGTACCCAGCGCAAAGCCGCCTGCTGGTCCAACAGACCGAAAGTGCCGCCCTCCGGCAGGCCAGGGAGGTTCAGATACCCCAGCGCACCGAGCCGGTAGTTGATCGTGACGACGATGGCGTCGCCCTTGTCCACGAACTGCCGGGGGTCGGTGTCCTGACCTGCGCCGCCGGTGAATCCACCACCGTGGATCCAGGCGAGCACCGGCAGTTTGCCCTTGGCCCCGTGAGGTACGTAGACGTTCAGCGAAAGACAGTTCTCGGTCGTGGTGACCTTTTCGTAGCCCGGGTCCCAGCCCGATGCCTGAGCGCAGCGCGCGCTGAACTGATCGGCTTCCCGAATTCCCTTCCAGGCGGCCACCGGCTGCGGCGCGGTCCACCGGGCCTTACCGGAAGCATCTGCTGCGTAGGGAATCCCGAGCCACTGATCGTAGGAAGTGCTCTGAAGGCCGCGTACCTTACCCGACGCGGTGGCCACCACGTCGGAGTGCACGGTGGCCGGTCTGGCCTGCGGATCCCGGCCGGCGGCAGCCAAAGCCCCGGCCAGCCCCAGTCCCAGCATGGCCGCCGTGGTCATCGCCACCACGGCCGCGCCGACCGTGACCGTCCTGATCGATCGAGCCCATCGCATGAGTCGCCTCTCCGTCGAGGGTTTCCTGCGTCACGTCCCTAGGGGTCTCCTGTGAACACCTCCTGTCCTATTACGGATGGGTAACGCGGGTCAAGGCAGTTACCTCACTTTGTGAGGTAACCGGCGCTTGACAACCCGGCCGTCCGGGGAAAGGGTCGTCCCGTTGGCCGTCAGAGTGCGAGATGCGCTGACGAAGTCCAATTTTCGGCCCTCGCACGCCGAGGGCGGGCCCGCGGTCGAGGCTGACCGCTGTGGAGAGGTACTGCATGCTCGACAATCGACGACGACTGCTGAGACTGGGCATCGTCCCCTTGGCCGTGGGTGCGCTGGTTGGGTTGCCGCTCAGCGCGGCGAACGCGGCTCCCGTGACCCACCGGCCGCAGACGCTGGCCCCGGAGGTGAAACACACCGGCAAGGCCCCGACCGGCTACACGGTGACCTTCCGGATCAAGGCTCCGGACGCGAAGCGGATCCGGATCAAGGGCGAGTGGTCGTTCGCCTCCGCCGCCGACATCGCGAAGGATCCGACCAACCCGAACGCGGACACCGGGAACACCTGGGAGCCGGGCGATTTCCCGCTCAGCACGCCGAATGCCGGATCCGCCGCGAACTGGCCGGTCGAGGACCTGAAGCTCGACCGCAAGAGCGGGATCTGGTCCTACACCACGGCTTTGCCGTCCGGGGTGTTCAACTACCAGTTCTACGCCGACTGTGACGCGGCCGCTCCGGCCCTGACCGGGTGCACGCCCATTGCCGATCCTTCGAACCCGCCCTGGAACACCAGCGGTTCGGCCGAGCTCAGCAGCCAGGTGTACGTGCCGTCGGACTCACGGTTCGGCACCGAGAACCTGTCCTGGCAGGCTCCGGTGGGTAAACACGACAAGCAGGGCAGTCTGAAGCACATCACCTACGACGCGCCCGGTCACACCGCGCCGGCCGACAAGAACTATCTGACCGTCTACACGCCGCCCGGTTACAACGCCCGCCGATCCGCGTCCTACCCGACCTTCTACCTGATTCACGGTGGAGGCGGGAACGAGATGGACTGGAGCACCCAGGGCGACCTGAAGAACATCATGGACAACCTGATCGACTCCGGCCGCGCCACCCCGATGGTGGTGGTGATGCCCAACAACCCCACTACGGACGACCTGCTCGACAACGTCGTCCCGTACGTGCAGAAGCACTACAACGTCTCGGCCAAGGCATCGGAGCGGGCGTTCGCCGGACTGTCCGGCGGCACCACCACCGTGCAGGACGTGCTGTGGAACGACACCACGAAGTTCGGTTACTACGCCGTCTGGTCCGCCCCGCGGGGCCTACCGGTCAACGGTGAGGAGAAGAACCCGGCGCTGAAGAAGCTGCTCGGCCTGCACGTCGGCGTAGCCAAGCAGGATCTCGGCGGCGCCGCCCAGGCGAACACCACGGCCGAAGAAGCTCTGCTCACGTCGGCCGGTGTCCCGTTCCGGCAGTACAACGTGAACGGCGGTCACAACTGGTCCTACTGGCGGGGCGCACTGCGCGACTTCGTCACCAAGGTCGCCTTCCCGTTGCACCACCAGCACTGATTGATGACGCTCGCCAGCACCCGCGTTGCCGGAGAGACTTCCGGCAACGCGGGTCGGCGGGGTTAGGCGGTCACCAGCCCCGTTCGTGCCACTCCGGCAGGCTCGGGCGCTCGGCGCCGAGGGTCGTGTCCTTGCCGTGGCCGGGGTAGATCCAGGTCTCGTCCGGGTAGACGTCGAAGAGTCGCTGCTCGACGTCGGTGATCAGGGACTTGAAGTTGTCCTTGTCGTCGTGCGTGTTCCCGACCCCACCCGGGAAGAGGCTGTCGCCCGTAAAAGCGTGCACGCTGCCGTCCGAGCTGGTCAGCACCAGCGTCACCGAGCCGGGCGTGTGCCCCCGCAGGTGCACCACCTCCAGCGTCAGCTCGCCGACCGCGACCTGGTCACCGTGGCGCAGCCGGACGTCCGGCGCGAGCGGCAGGGCGTCCGCGTCGTCCTCCCCGGCCAGCGTCGGGGCCTTGGTGACCGCGGCGATCTCGCTCAGCGCGCGGTGGTGGTCCCAGTGCTGGTGGGTGGTGACGATGCCGCGCAGCGGGCCCCCGCCCTCGCCGATCAGGGTGCGCACTCTCTCGGCGTCGTCGGCCGCGTCGATCAGCACCTGGTCCCCGGTCTTCCGGCAGGTGATCAGATACGTGTTGTTGTCCTGGGGCGAGACGCTCGCCTTCCGGATCACCGCGTCGGGCAGCTCGCGGACGTCAGCCGGCCCGCCCTGGGTGACTTCTCCGTTGTAGACCATGGACATACCTTGCCATTCCGGATGGGGTGCTCCGGAATCCGGTGAAGCTCTCGGCGAACACGGACATATCCGCCTTAGGCCCCAGGTTCCCCCGGAGTACAGCCATGGCCGGACCGTCCGGCCCGCTGCGCTGACCGCTCGACGCGAAGACTGTCGGTGGGGGCACCTAGCATGGCCTGCGTGAGTGACCGACTTATCGTTCGCGGAGCCCGCGAGCACAACCTGAAGGATGTCTCGCTCGATCTTCCTCGTGATGCGCTGGTGGTTTTCACCGGCCTGTCCGGGTCGGGCAAGTCCTCCCTGGCGTTCGACACGATTTTCGCCGAGGGGCAGCGCCGGTACGTCGAGTCGCTGTCCGCCTATGCCCGGCAGTTCCTCGGGCAGATGGACAAACCCGACGTGGACTTCATCGAGGGGCTCTCGCCGGCCGTCTCGATCGACCAGAAGTCCACGTCCCGAAACCCGCGATCCACCGTCGGCACGATCACCGAGGTGTACGACTACCTGCGCCTGCTGTGGGCCCGGGCGGGCCGGGCGCACTGCCCGGTCTGTGGTGAGGCGATCACCAAGCAGACCCCGCAGCAGATCGTCGACCGGCTGCTCGACCTGCCCGAGGGCACCCGCTTCCAGGTGCTGGCCCCAGTGGTCCGGGCCCGCAAGGGCGAGTTCGTCGACCTCTTCGCCGACCTGCAGACCAAGGGGTTCTCCCGGGCCCGGGTCGACGGTGAGGTGGTGTCGCTGGCCGACTCGCCGGTGCTGGACAAGAAGTACAAGCACACCATCGAGGTGGTGGTCGACCGGCTGGCCGCCAAAGCGTCGTCCAAGCAGCGCCTCACCGACTCGGTGGAGACGGCGCTCCAGCTGGCCGACGGCATCGTCGTGGCCGACCTGGTGGACGAGCCGGAGGGCGCGCCGGACCGCGAGCGCCGCTTCAGCGAGAAGATGGCCTGCCCCAACGAGCACCCGATCGCGATCGACGACATCGAGCCGCGGGTGTTCTCGTTCAACAACCCGTTCGGGGCCTGCCCGGAGTGCACCGGTATCGGGGTCAAGCTCGAGGTCGACCCGGACCTGCTGGTGCCGGACGAGGACCTGACCCTGGCCGAGGGCGCGATCGTCCCGTGGACCCAGGGTTCGGCCGACTACTTCCTGCGCCTGATGAAGGCGCTCGGCAAGGACCTGGGCTTCACCGTGAACACGCCCTGGCGGGCGCTGCCGGAGCGGGCCCGCCAGGCCCTGCTCGAGGGGCAGGACTACCAGGTCCACGTGAAGTTCAAGAACCGCTTCGGCCGGGAGCGCTCGTACACCACCGGTTTCGAGGGGGTCATCCCGTTCATCCAGCGCCGCCACTCGGAGACCGAGTCGGAGTGGAGCCGGGAGCGGTACGAGGGCTTCATGCGGGAGATCCCGTGCCCGGTCTGCAAGGGCACCCGGCTCAAGCCGGAGGTGCTGGCGGTCACCGTCGGCGGCCGGTCGATCGCCGAGGTCTGCGCACTGCCGCTGCAGGAGGCGGCCGCGTTCCTGAACTCCCTGAAGCTGAGCGCCCGCGAGAAGAAGATCGCCGACCAGGTGCTGAAGGAGATCCACGCCCGGATCGGCTTCCTGCTCGATGTCGGCCTGACCTACCTCTCGCTCGACCGGGCAGCCGGCACGCTGTCCGGCGGGGAGGCGCAGCGGATCCGGCTGGCCACCCAGATCGGGTCCGGTCTGGTCGGCGTGCTGTACGTGCTGGACGAGCCGAGCATCGGCCTGCACCAGCGGGACAACCGGCGGCTGATCGACACGCTCACCCGGCTGCGGAACCTGGGCAACACGCTGATCGTCGTCGAGCACGACGAGGACACGATCCGCGCGGCCGACTGGGCGGTGGACATCGGCCCGGGCGCCGGCGAGCACGGCGGCTACGTGGTGCACTCCGGCACCGTGAAAGAGCTGTACGAGCACCCCACCTCGCTCACCGGCATGTACCTGTCGGGCCGCAAGGCGATCGACATCCCGGCGATCCGCCGTCCGCGCGACCCGAAGCGTCAGCTCACCGTGGTCGGTGCCCGCGAGCACAACCTCAACGGCCTGGACGTCTCGTTCCCGCTGGGCTGCCTGGTGTCGGTCACCGGGGTCAGCGGCTCGGGGAAGTCGACGCTGGTCAACGACATCCTCTACACGGTGCTGGCGAACAAGCTGAACGGCGCCCGCCAGGTGCCCGGGCGGCACAAGACGGTGAAGGGGCTGGAGCACCTGGACAAGGTGGTCCACGTCGACCAGAGCCCGATCGGCCGCACCCCGCGGTCGAACCCGGCCACCTACACCGGCGTCTGGGACCACGTCCGCAAGCTGTTCGCGCAGACCCAGGAGGCCAAGGTCCGCGGCTACCAGCCGGGCCGGTTCTCGTTCAACGTCAAGGGCGGGCGCTGCGAGGCGTGCTCCGGCGACGGCACGATCAAGATCGAGATGAACTTCCTGCCGGACGTCTACGTGCCCTGCGAGGTGTGCAACGGGGCCCGGTACAACCGGGAGACCCTGGAGGTGCACTTCAAGGGCAAGACGGTGGCCGACGTGCTGGACATGCCGATCGAGGAGGCGGCCGAGTTCTTCGAGGCGGTCCCGGCGATCGCCCGGCACCTGCGCACCCTGGTCGACGTCGGCCTGGGCTACGTCCGGCTCGGCCAGTCCGCGCCGACCCTGTCCGGGGGCGAGGCGCAGCGGGTCAAGCTGGCCAGCGAGCTGCAGAAGCGCTCGACCGGCCGCAGCGTCTACGTGCTCGACGAGCCGACCACCGGTCTGCACTTCGAGGACATCCGCAAGCTCCTGGGCGTGCTGCAGGGGCTGGTCGACAAGGGCAACTCGGTCATCGTGATCGAGCACAACCTCGACGTGATCAAGTCCTCCGACTGGGTCGTCGACCTCGGGCCCGAAGGCGGCAGCGGCGGCGGCACCCTGGTCGCCGAGGGCACGCCGGAGGAGGTAGCGGCCAACCCGGACAGCCACACCGGCCGCTTCCTGGCCGACATCCTGGAGATCGAGAACCCGAACGCGGTCGAGGCCCGGACGGCGGCGATCAAGAAGTCCCGCTCGGGCCGGCCAAGACGGCGCCGGCCAAGACGGCGCCGGCCAAGACGGCGCCGGCCAAGACGGCGCCGGCCAAGACGGCGCCGGCCAAAGTAGCCCCGGCCAAGGCAGCCGTAGCCAAGAAGGCACCGGCGAAGAAGGCCGTCCCGGCAGCCTCATCGCGGGCGGCGGCCAAACGTATCGACCTGGAGGCGACCGAGCCGGTGAGTAGCCGCCGCCGCTAAGGGTTCTGGTACGGCGACTCGTCGCCGTCGGCCTAGGCATCGGGGTGTTTCCGTGCGCATGCAGCGCACGGGAGCACCCCGATCCGTGTTTGGCCGCTGTCCTCGTCCCGGGCCGCGGCGATCCCTGCCCTCAAGGCGCTGGACGCTCCCGGCAGGCGTGATCATTTCGATGCGTCCGGATGCTTGGGCGGGGCTGATTTGGGCGATAGGTTCCGATCGGCCGATTGGTGATCAACGGCCGTTCTGGGTGGTATCCGACTCTTCGCCCCTGTTGCCTCACCCTAAGGATCCGGATGAGACTCCCCGTCGTCCTCGGCACCGTCATGCTCACGGTGACTGCGGCGCTCACCGTCACGCCGGCCCACGCGGCTCTCGCGGACTGCCCGAACACGAGCATGTGCATCTGGGCCAACAACGATTTCGGCGCCGCGCTCGACTCCCGGAAGTCCGGCCTGGCGGTCATCCTGCCGGTCTCCACCCGGCTCGACAACAAGATGGACTCCTGGCGTAACGACTCTCCCAGCTACGACTCCTGCGGTTACGACGGCCACGGCAGCGGGGACACCCAGGAATGGAAGGCCAGCAGCCAGGACAACAACGTCAGCGTCCTGAATTCTGACGAGGTCAGCTCCTGGCGCACCTTGGGTGGTTGCTGAGCATCGAGGAGAGCCGGGGCTCCGGTGTGACCGGAGCCCCGGTCCTGTCTCGGCGCGAAACTGCCGGAAAGAGTTGTTAGGTAGAGGATGTCATTGTCCGTGGCGACCAGAACGTCACGTCCCGGCCCCGGGCCGTTCAACACCGTCCGTACGGCTTTGCGGCAGGCCCGCCGACTGGGCCGGCGTGGCGTTCCGTTGGGGCCGGTCGTGCTGGTCGCGGTGGCTGCCGCGTTCGTCAGCGCGATCCTGATCTCGCTGACCGCAACGAGTCTCAGCCCGGCGCAACGGCGCTCGGCGGAGTTCGGATCCTTCCAGAACGAAACCGGTCTGGGCGTCGTCTCGCTGAGCCCGGGCGATGACCGGCCCGTGACGGCCATCATCGATCGCCTCGGCCGCTCCGGCGCGAAGAATTCCATGGTAGAGGTGCTTTCGCGGGACTTCCCGGTGGCCGGCCTGCCCGCGGGTGTGCCCACTCCGCGCTTCGACGAGCGTGACTGGACTCGTGAGATCAACCGTCCCAACCATCATCTGGTCGCCGGCCGCTGGCCCCAGGCTCCGGGCGAGGTTGCTCTGAGCGGCGTCGCCGATAGTGCGGTCGGTACCGAGCTGCGGGTTCCCCCGGGTAATTCGACCCTCACGGTCGTGGGTCGGGCCGAGGACGACTACACCAACCAACCGGTGATTCTGGCCGCTCGAGGTACGTGGGGTCGGCTCGACCCGATGATCGGCAGTCGCTTCGAGAACAATCGGGCAGACCTGTACGTGTTCTGGAACGGGGGCACGACCGACCAGGTGCTGGAGGCCGTGGCCCAAGGCGTTCACAGTGAGAGCAAGGGGCAGATCGAGTCGATCCGCACCCGGCTCCGGCAATCCCGGCTGACTCCCGCCGATCTGTCGGACGAACGCAGCACCGGCTGGCTGGACCGGGTTCCGGCCGGGTACGCGATCCCGTCCCTGATCCTTCCCGTGCTGGTGGCCGGGTTCGCGGTCGCTACGGCGGACCGCCGCTGGCGGCGCCTGCGCAGGATCAGCACCGCGCTCGGAATCGGTCCCGGACCGCTTGTGGCGGGCTTCGGGCTGATCCTGCTGGCGGGTCTGGGGCTGGGGGCGATTCTCGGAGGGGTCGCCGGGATCGGCCTGACGCACCTGATCCGGCCCCTGCTGGCCGAGGTCTCGGGTCGTCCGGTCGACCTCGATGTGCCGGTCGCCGGGCCCATCCTGCGGTTTACCCTGATCACGGTCCTGACCGGTGCGGTGTTCCTCGCAGGGGTAATTCGCCAGGCAGCAGGCCATTCCGCCCTGAACGAGGAGCCGCGCGGAATCACCCCCGAGCGGCCATCGACCGCTGGCGATCGGCCTTCCTTCTTCCGCTTCACCCGCACCGACCTGCGGCGTCTGCTGGCTCTGGCCGCCGTCTGCTACTCGCTGCTGCAACTGTCCGGGCTTCATACCCCCGCCGGCGCGATGCGGTTCTCGGCCAGCATCGCGGTCGCCTACGTGATCGTGCTGCCGGACCTGTTGCCCCCGATCCTCGCCCGCCTACCCGAACGCGGCTGGGTTTCGCGCCTGGTCAAGCGCCGTCTGCAGGACAGCCTCCGCGGCTCCATCGCTCTGGTGGCCGTGGTCTCCCTCCTGGTGGGCATGACCTTCGGCTACCTCACCCTGCTCGACACCTGGGTAACCAGCGCCGACGCCGACCGCACCCCCGATGTCGTCCCCGGACAGGTGCTCGTTACGGGGGCGTCCCGGACCGCAGCCGCACCGCCGGAGACGCGTGCCTTCGCCCAGCGCGTCCTCGGCGACCAGGCAACCGCCGTCCCGATCCAACGCAGCTTCAACGACGCCTACGCAGATCACGGCGACCAAGCCCGCGCAGCGGTCATCCCGGAGCTGGACGATGGGTACCTTGTGGTGCTGCGGAACGCCTCAGACCTCGCCGCGATCCTGGGCCGGTCCCTGACCACCGAAGAGTCGGCCACTCTGGCCCATTCCGGCGTCATCCTCTGGAACGACGAACTCATCAACGCCGATGGCGAGCGGGTGCGCTCCGGTAAGAACCCTCAGGTCGGGCTCCAGGTGGAGGACGCTGACAACCAGGTTCTGGCGGGGCCGGTCGCCCTCCCTGCGAAGGTCGTCAGCGCCCCCCGCGGGGACTGGCGGCTTCAGACGGTCGGGGCGATTGTGCAGTCCACGGTGGAAACCCTTGGCCTCCCGGCCACCGGCGGGGTGCTGCTCTACAACGGAGTCAGCGACCAGACCGCCGACAAGCTGCACGCAGCCACGGTCAGCGAGGGGTATTCGCGGGACTTCATCATCACCTACGAACCGCCGCCGCCCCTGATTCCCGCGGCCACGTTGCCGGCCGTGGGCTTCGGCCTGACAATCCTGCTGCTGGCCCTGGCCGTGGCGGCAACCTGGAGCGGGGCCCGGACGCTGCAGCGATTCGTCGCTCTTCTGGTCTACCTCGGTGTTTCACCGGCCAAGGCGCGCACGACCGCGGTGCTGCAGAACGCCTGGCTCTTTCTCATCGCCACCGGTTTCGGGCTCCTGCTGGCGGCCGTCCCCACGGTGATCACGCTGACCATGCTGACCGGTTTCGTCATCAGTATCCCCTGGATCTCCATGATCACGCTGGCCATCACCTTGTTCGTGGCCTGTGCCTTCTCCTCTTTCACGGCCGTCGCCCGCCTGCGGGCCGTGGCCGCGGCCCCCGGCGACTGACCCGCACCGACTTTCCGAGGATGCCCACCGATGACCGACGCTTCCCTGGCCACCGTGTCCACCCGACGCCCGCCCGCCTTGCTGCGCGCCGAGAACATCACCAAGACCTACCGCGACGGGGTCGAAACCGTCTGGGCCTGCCGTGAAGTGAATCTGGAGATCTTCCCCGGAGAGCTGGTCTGGCTGCGCGGGGTCAGCGGCGGCGGCAAATCGACCCTGCTGATGGCCCTGGCCGGTCTGGTCGGTGTCGACGAGGGGAGCATTTACCTCGGAAACTCTCTGTACAGCAATGCTTCCGCCAAGGCCCGGGCCCGGATGCGGCTTACCGAGATCGGTATCGTCTTTCAGGACTTTCTCCTTCTCGAGGAGTTCACCGCCGCCGAGAACGTCATGCTTCCCCTGGAGGCCATGGGCACGAGCCCGGCCGAGGCCCGGGCGGAGGCGGCCCGGTGGCTTGAGGTGGTCGGTCTGGCTCAGCTGAACGACCGCCGCCCCGCGCAGCTTTCCGGGGGCCAGCGTCAGCGGGTCGCCGTGGCCCGGGCCCTGGCCGGCGGGAAGTCGCTGATCCTGGCCGACGAACCCACCGGATCCCTCGACTCGGCCACTTCCCACGAGATTTTCGCGCTCCTGCGAAGCCTGGCCGACCAGGGCGTCGCCATCGTCATGGCCTCGCACGACCCATCGTTCTCGGACTTCGCCGACGTCGTCTATGACATCCGCGACGGCATTCTGACCCGGATCCCGGTCCCGGCTGAAAGCAGCTGATCGGGGTTCGGGGTTCGGGAAGGCCAGGTCGACGTCACTTGATGTACTTCGACGCGATGAAGACGATGAGGAGGATGATCAGAATCTCCATGGGGGCACCTCACACTCGCGGTAGGGGGTCCCGGCCATGGTCGGCGCCGGGGGATCGGGCCAACAAGGCGTCTTGACAGGGCTCTCCGCGCTGGGCAGTGCACCCCTGTCTCTGCGCGTGGCGCCAGTCAGGCGGCCTGGAGCTGCGTGACGTGGTGGATCGGGCGAGTTCCAGCAATCCATGGCAATCCATGGTGCGCGGAGGCGTTGCGGCAGGACGACAGAGCCGGTTCCGGTGATGCACGCAAAGGCACACTCGGGATGCACTCCGTAGTCATCGGCGGATCTGAGCCGCAGTTCGGCGTCGTTGATCTGCAATGTGGGCAAAAGTCTGGTTTTGGTCCCGGGGCTACGACACCATGCCACGGTGCGAACAGAGCAGACGGGCACCGACGGCACCGTGGAATCCATCGGCTCGGCCCGGGACAGCGCATTCTTCGACCGCTGGTACACCGAGCTCCAGGTCTCGCCGGTCCGGGACACGATCGTGGCCCGCTGCCTGGGCGCGCCCGACGAGTACGTGGGGACGACCGGGGTGCTGGTCTGGGACGCCCTGGACGAGATCGCGGCCGGGCTCCGCCTGGAACCGGGCGCGGTACTGGCCGACGTGGCCTGTGGCCGGGGTGGTTACGGTATCGAGCTGGCCCGGCGGTGCCAGGGACGGCTGCACGGGGTCGACTTCTCCGCGGTGGCGCTGAAGCTGGCCGAGATGGCCGCCGGACAGCATCTCGAGGACGGCCGGGCCGACTTCTCCCTGGGCCTGCTGACCGCCACGAACCTGGCCGAGAACAGCGTCGACGCGCTGATCTGCACGGACGCCGTCCAGTTCGCCGAGCCGGCGTCCGCGGCGCTCGCCGAGTTCGGGCGGGTGCTGAAGAGTGGCGGACGCCTGGCGCTCACCACCTGGAAGCCGATCCGGCCCAACCCCCGCCTGCCGGAGAGCCTGCGCTCCCTCGATCTGCGCGGGGACCTGGTCCGGCTGGGCTTCTCGGAGATCGTCGTGGCCCGGCGCGAGCGCTGGCGGGCGGCCGAGCGGGCGATGTTCGAAGAGGCCATGGCCACCCCGCCCGACGCGGGCAACCCGGTGCTCGCGGCTCTGCAGTACGAGGCGAAGCGCTCATTGGAGGAGTTCGACAGTCTCCAGCGCATCATTGTTTTCGCCACCGCTCCCTGAAAGGAATCATGTGAGACAGGCAATTCCCAACCCGTCCCGAGACAGCGACTACTTCGACCAGTGGTACGCCGACATGCAGGTCTCGCCGGTGAAGGACGAGATCATGCGGCGCAACCTGGGGGTCCCCGAAGACGCGGGCCCCGTGGGGATCCTGGCGTGGTCGGCGCTGGACGAGATCGCGGACGCGCTGGGGCTGGACGACGACCGGGTGCTGGCCGACATTGCCTGCGGCCGGGGCGGTTACGGCATCGAGCTGGCCCGGCGGGCGGACGCGGATCTGGTCGGGGTCGACTTCTCGGCCGTCGCGTTGGAGCAGGCCCGCCGGACCGCCCAGCGGCGACTGCCGAACCAGGCCGAGTTCAGGGTCGGGCGCCTGACCGAGACCGGCCTGCCCGCAGGCAGTATGGACGCGGTGCTCTGCACGGACTCGGTGCAGTTCGCCGAGCCGGTTTGGGCTGCGCTGGGCGAGTTCCGGCGGATTCTGCGCCGCGGGGGAGCGCTGGCCATCACCAGCTGGCAGGCCGTGACTCCGGGCGACGAGCGGGTGTCGCCCCGGATCCGCGGGCTCGATCTGTGGCGCGATCTCGGGCAGGCGGGTTTCGACGAGGTCGTGGTCGAGGTCCGGCCGGAGTGGTACGCGGCCGAACGCCGGCTGCACGAGGAGACCGTGGCCGCCCCGAACGACGGCAGCGACCTGGCACTGGCCTCGCTGCAGAGCGAAAGCGTGAGTTCGCTGGAGCGGTTCGACCTGGTGCAGCGGGTCGTCGCTTACGCCACGGCTCCCTGAAACCGCGGTAATTGGGGACGCTCGACAGCGGCAGTCGCGCTGTCGAGCGTCCCCAATTCTGGTGTTACTCCGGGTCGTAGGCGAGATTCGGGCGCAGCAGCTTCTCGGTCTGGGCCCGGGACAGCCCCCGGCGCTGGGCGTAGTCCGCGACCTGGTCCGAACCGATCCGGCCGACCGTGAAGTACCGCGACTTCGGATGGGCGAAGATCAGTCCGCTGACCGCGGCGGCCGGGCTCATCGAGTAGTTCTCGGTCAGCGTGATGCCCACCTGGGGGGCCTTCAGCAGGTCGAAGAGCTCGGTCTTGAGCCCGTGGTCGGGGGAGGCCGGGTACCCGAGCGCGGGGCGGATGCCCCGGAAACGCTCGGCGTGCAGGTCCTCCAGCAAGGGCTGGGCGTCCGGTTCGAACCATTCCCGCCGTACCTGCAGGTGGATGTACTCGGCGAAGGCCTCGGCGAGCCGGTCGGCCAGGGCCTTGACCATGATCGCCCGGTAGTCGTCGTTCTGTGCCTCGTAGGACGCCGCCAGCTTGTCCGCGCCCTGGATGGCGACCGCGAAACCGCCCAGGTGGTCACCGCTTCCGGCCGGGCCGATGTAGTCGGCCAGCGACCGGTTGGGCCGGCCCTCCGGCTTCACCGTCTGCTGCCGCAGCATCGGGAACTTCACGCCGTTCTCCAGGACGATGTCGTCGCCCTCGGAATGGGCCGGCCAGAAGCCGTAGGCGCCCTGGGCGGTGAAGTGCCCGGCCTCGATGATCTCGTCCAGCAGGGTCTGGGACTCCTCCCAGAGGTCGCGGGCGGCGGGGATCTCCAGGATCGCCGGGTACTTGCCCTTCATCTCCCAGGCCAGGAACAGGAACGTCCAGTCCACCATCGCCCGCAGGTCGGACAGATCGGCGTTGACCGTGCGCATCCCGGTGAACTGCGGGGTCGGCAGATCGGAGAAGTCGACCTTCTCCGCGTTCACCCGGGCCTGCGTCAGCGGCAGCAGCGGGTTCGCCCGGCGGTTGGCGTGGGCCTCGCGCAGGCGCTGCTGCTCGGTCCGGTTCTCGGCCACGACCCGGTCGTACTGCTCGGCGCTGAGCAGGCCGGAAGCCACCCCGACGACCCGGGACGCGTCCAGCACGTGCACGGTGGCGCCCTCATAGGCGGGGGCGATCCGGACCGCGGTGTGCTGGCGCGAGGTGGTGGCCCCGCCGATCAGCAGCGGCAGCGTCATACCCCGGCGCTGCATTTCCTCGGCCACGCTGACCATCTCGTCCAGCGAGGGCGTGATCAGCCCGGAAAGACCGACCGCGTCCGCGTTCTCGGCGAGCGCGGTCTCCAGGATCTTCGCCGCCGGCACCATCACGCCGAGGTCGATCACCTCGTAGTTGTTGCAGCCCAGCACCACTCCGACAATGTTCTTGCCAATGTCGTGGACGTCGCCCTTCACCGTGGCCAGGACGACCTTGCCGGCGTTGGCCCGCCCGGAGTGGGCGGTGCCCAGCCGCAGCGCCTCCGCCTTCTCGGCCTCCATGTACGGCTCGAGGTAGGCGACTGCCCGCTTCATCACCCGGGCGCTCTTGACCACCTGGGGCAGGAACATCTTCCCGGCGCCGAACAGGTCGCCGACGACCTTCATGCCGTCCATCAGCGGACCCTCGATCACCTCCAGGGGCCGGGCGAACTCCTGCCGGGCCTCCTCGGTGTCGGCCTCGATGAAGTCGACGATGCCGTGCACCAGCGCGTGGCTCAGCCGCTCACCCACCGGCGCCTCGCGCCAGGACAGGTCGATCACCCGCTTGGTGCCGGACCCGCTCACGGTGCCCGCGAACGTCACCAATCGGTCGGTCGCGTCTTCCCGGCGGTTGAACAGGACGTCCTCGATCAGCTCGAGCAGGTCCTTCGGGATGTCCTGGTAGACCGCCAGCTGGCCGGCGTTCACGATGCCCATGTCCAGGCCGGCCCGCACCGCGTGGAACAGGAAGGCCGAGTTCATCGCCTCGCGCACCACGTTGTTACCCCGGAAGGCGAAGGACAGGTTGGAAATACCCCCGCTGATCCGGACCCCGGGGCAGCGCGCCTTGATCCGCGGCAGCGCGTCGATGAAGGCCTTGGCGTAGTCGTTGTGCTCGGACATGCCGGTCGCGACGGCCAGCACGTTCGGGTCGAAGATGATGTCTTCCGGCGGGAAGCCGATCTTCTGGGTGAGCAGGTCGTAGGCCCGCCCGCAGACCTCGACCTTACGGTCGGCGGTGTCGGCCTGACCGGTCTCGTCGAACGCCATCACCACGACCCCGGCGCCGTACCGGCGGATCTGCCGGGCGTGGTCGAGGAAGACCTCCTCGCCCTCCTTCAGGCTGATCGAGTTGACGATGCCCTTGCCCTGCAGGGTCTGCAGGCCGGCCTCGAGCACCGTCCACTTGGAGCTGTCGACCATGAAGGGGATCCGGGCCACCTCGGGCTCGGTTGCGATCAGGTTCAGGAACGTGACCATCGCCTGCTCGCTGTCCAGCAGGTCGGCGTCCATGTTCACGTCGAGCACGTTGGCCCCGCCGCGGACCTGGTCCAGCGCCACCTCGACCGCGGTCTGGTAGTCGTCGGCCTCGATCAGCCGGCGGAACTTGGCCGAGCCGGTGACGTTGGTGCGCTCACCGATCATCACGAAACCGGTGTTCTCGGTGATGTTCAGCGGCTCCAGGCCGCTGAACCGGGTCTGTCCGGGGATCTTCGGCACCGGCCGCGGGGCCAGGTCCTTCACCCGCTCGGCGATCCTGGCGATGTGCGCCGGCGTCGTGCCGCAGCAGCCACCCACCACGTTGACCAGCCCGTCCTCGGCGAACCCGCCGACCAGGTGACCGGTCTCGTCCGGGCCCTGCTCGTACTCACCGAAGGAGTTGGGCAGGCCGGCGTTCGGGTGACTGGCCGTGTAGGTGCCGGCCAGCCGGGCCAGGTCCGCCACGTAGGGCCGCATCTCGGCCGCGCCGAGCGAGCAGTTCACCCCCACCACCAGCGGGCCGGCATGCTCGATCGAGCGCCAGAAGGCCTCGACCGTCTGCCCCGACAGGGTGCGTCCACTGGCGTCCACGATCGTCACCGAGAACCAGATCGGCAGCTCGGGCGCCACGTCCTTGGCCGCGGCCAGGGCGGCCTTGGCGTTCAGCGTGTCGAAGATCGTCTCGATCAGCAGCAGGTCGACCCCGCCGTCGCGCAGCGCCGCGATCTGCTCCGAGTAGGAGGCGAGCACCTGGTCGAAGGTGACCGCCCGGTAGGCCGGGTCCTCCACCTTCGGCGACAGCGACAGCGTGACGTTCAGCGGGCCCACCGACCCGGCCACGTACCGCCGGACCCCGGTCTGCTGCTCGGCCTCGTCGGCCGCCTGCCGGGCCAGCTTCGCGGCCTGCAGGTTCATCTCCCGCACCATCGACTCCAGGCCGTAGTCGGCCTGCCCGATGCTGGTGGCGGTGAAGGTGTTCGTGGTGGTGATGTCCGCACCCGCGGCCAGGTACTGCCGGTGCACATCGAGCACCAGGTCGGGCTTGGTGATGTTGAGCAGGTCCGGGTCGCCGGTCACGTCCTTCGGATGGTCCGCGAGCCGCTCGTCCTGGTAGTCGGCCGGGGACAGCTTCGCGTTCTGGAACATCGTGCCCCAGGCACCGTCCAGGACCGCGATCCGGCTGTCCAGCAGCTCCCGCAGTGCCTGCGTGCGATCTTCGGTCATTCTCTGCAACCCCACTCCGACACGGACTCGACATGTTCTGAGAGGGGCGCCCTTGCGTAACTCGAAACCGCAGGTGAGCGTGGCGGGCAGTGCTGGTGCAGTGCCCGTTGCAGCGCCTCTCACCCTGGCCGGTCATCAAGTTTACGGGGTAGCCGGGCCCGATGCCGAGCCGCACCCACGCCTGAGGACGCCGTCAGCACCCAGCAACGCAGTTCAGCGGCGAATTCTGCCCGGGTGGTAATTCGAAGGCGACCGGGACGGTCGAGCGTCCACAATCGGGCCCCATGAACACCCGGCTGCTCTGGCCCGAGGTCCCCGCGCCGGTGCGTGCGGCGGTCTCGGCCTGGTTCGGCGCCGAGGTGGTCCAGGAGTGGTCCCAGTCGTCCGGATTCTCACCGGGTGTGGCCTCCCGGTTGCGGCTGGCCGACGGGCGGCGGGTGTTCGTCAAAGCCGTCGGCGCTGAGCGCAATCCGGATTCTCCGGGCTTACATCGGCGTGAGGCGGCAGTGATGGGATATCTGCCTGCCCACGCGCCCGCACCCCGCCTGCTGGAGTGTTTCGACGACGGTGACTGGGTCGTCCTGGTGCTGGAAGACGTCGAAGGGGTGCCCCCGCAATCACCCTGGCAGGCGGATGAGCTGGGCCGCGTGATGCGCGTGCTGGAGCAGTTGGCCGATGCTCTTACCCCGGCCCCACCGGTTGCTCCGTTGCTGACGGACACCATGGCCCACGCCTTCACCGGCTGGCGCGCTCTGGCCGCCGCGCCTCCCCAGGCGGGACTTGACCCCTGGGCGCTCGCCCATCTGGACCAGCTTGCCGACCTGGAGACCGGCTGGACCGACGCCGCTCGGGGGAACACCCTGCTGCACGCCGACCTGCGCAACGACAACCTGCTGCTTACCCCGGACGGCTCAGTCGTGGTGGTGGACTGGCCACACGCGGCTGTCGGCGCGGCCTGGTGCGACGCGCTGTTCATGCTGCCCAGCGCGGCGATGGGCGGCACCGTGGATCCGGAGGACGTTTGGACGCGTTTCGCGCCGGCCGCTGCCGCCTCGCCTGATGCGGTGAATGCGGTATTAGCGGCGGAGACCGGCTATTTCCTGCATCACTCTCTCCTTCCCGCACCGAAGAATCTCCCGACCTTACGGGCCTTCCAGGCTGCGCAGGGAGCGGCCGGGTTGCGGTGGCTCCGCCGAAGATTGGGCGATGAGTGACGCCGGCTTTGTGGTTCTCGCGTTTCTCGCGGGAGAGCTGGGACTTCGGTCGATGACGCAAAACGGTGCAGTTGTTGTGATGGACTGGCCCGTCCAGGCGGGATCTGAGGATGGGGGACATCCGTGACTTCGGAAAGTGATTCGGTGCAGGGTTCGGCGGAGGGTTCGGCGGAGGTCAGGAGCCTGACCCAGGGGGAGGCCGAGCAGCGGGCCGCGCTGCTGTCCGTCCAGCGCTACGACATCGCGGTGGATCTGACCGACCTGCCGACGGGCCCGAGGGTTCGCACCACCTCCACGATCACCTTCACCTGCCGCACCCCGGGGGCGACGACCTTCGCCGACGCGGCCGCCACCGTCGTGAGCGCCACGCTCAACGGCCGCGAGCTGGGCCCCACCGCCGAGGGCCGGCTTCCGCTGCCGGACCTGGCCGAACAGAACACGCTGGTCGTGGAGTGCGAGCAGGTCAACACCCGGGAGGGCGCCGGGGTGCACAAGGCGGTGGACCCGGCCGACGGCGAGGTCTACCTCTGGACCTCGTTCGAGCCGGACCAGGCGCGCTGGCTCTGGGCCTGTTTCGACCAGCCCGACCTCAAGGCGCCGCACGCCTTCACCGTGACCGCGCCGGCGGCCTGGACGGTCACCAGTAACACCGGCGACGCGTCCGTCACCGAGGCCGCAGGAGCCAAGGTATGGACGTTTGCGGCCACGCCGCCGCTGTCGTCCTACAACACCGTGGTCAACGCCGGTCCCTTCCACCAGGTGCGGCGGCAGATCGAGGGATACGACCTCGGCCTGTACTGCCGGCGCTCGCTGGCCGCGGTGCTGGACCGCGACGCCGACAAGATGTTCACCGTCACCGAGCAGGGACTGCGCTTCTTCGGTGAGCAGTTCGCCATGCCCTTCCCGCAGGCCCGCTACGACCAGGTCTTCGTGCCCGAGTTCGGCGGCGCGATGGAGAACTTCGGCTGCGTCACCTGGGGCGACTACTACCTGCGGCGCTCCGAGCCGACCCCGGCCGAGGACGAGTCGCTGGTCCGGGTGCTGCTGCACGAGATGGCCCACATGTGGTTCGGCAACATCGTGACCATGCGCTGGTGGGAGGACCTCTGGCTGAACGAGTCCTTCGCCGAGTTCGCCTGCAACTGGGCCGCTTCCGAGGCCACCCGGTACCCCGACGCCTGGGCCCGGCACCTGGCCGGCCAGAAGCTCGAGGCGTACCTGGCCGACCAGGGCCCGGTCTCGCACCCGATCCGCCAGCCTATCCGGGACGTCGCCCAGGCGATGTCGATCTTCGACGCGATCACCTACCCCAAGGGCGCCTCGGTGCTGCGGCAGCTCCAGGTGTTCGTCGGCGAGCAGGCCTTCCGGACCGGGATGGCCTCCTACTTCGCCCGTTTCGCCTGGCAGAACACCACGCTGCAGGATCTGGTCGACGAACTGGCCGCAGCCGGCGGCAAGGACCTGACCGCTTGGCGGGACGGCTGGCTGGCCACCGCCGGGACCGACCGGTTCACCCTTGAGACCGAGGGCGAGCAGCTGGTCCTGGTGGGCCGAGGCCCCGAGGGCCCACCGCGCCCCCAGGTGCTCGCGGTCAGCTCCTACCAGTCGTCTCCGGAGCAGGACGCCCCGCTGGTCCGGACCGAGCAGCGCCGGATCGAGGTGCAGTCCGCCCGCACCCCTGTGGACCTGCCCGTGGGCGCCGACTTCTACCTGGTCAACGATGACGACCTGACCTTCGCCAGCGTCCGCCCGGCCGCCCCCGAGATGGCCGCCAAGCTGCCCACTCCGATCGCCCGAGGCGTCGCGGTGGCCACGCTGTGGGACGCCCTGGTGACCGGTGAGGCGACCGCTGCCGAGACCGCCTCCGGCTTGGTCTCGGTGCTGGACGTGGAAACCGCCCCCGCCGTGGTCGAGCCCTACCTGAAACTGGCCGGGGACGCCGCCGAGCTGTGGTCACCCCCGTCCGCTCAGGCGGCGATCTCCGCCCAGGTCGCCGCGGTCTGCCGCCGCCTGGCCGAGCACCCCTCCCGACGGCGGGTTGCCCTGCGGGCCCTGGCCCGCGTCACCACCGATGTGGACGAACTGACCGGCGCAGTGCGGGACGACGTCGACCTGGGCTGGCGGACGCTGGTACGGAAGTCGGAACTGGGCGGGGACACCGAGGCCGAGGCGACAGCCTTGTTGGCCCGCGACCCCGACCCCGATGCTTGGGTTCGCGCGCTGGCGGTGCGCGCGGCCGCCCCCGACGCGGCCGCCAAGGCCGATGTCTGGCGCGCCCTGGTCGACCGCGAGGTCCCGATCGCCGCCACCTGGGTGGTGACTTCGGCCTTCTGGCGCCCGGGGCAGGACGAACTTCTGGCCGAGTACGCGGACAAGTACGTGGAGCTGCTGCCTTCGCTACAGCGGGGCGGGATGATCCCGCAGCTCTACTACAGCCTTCAGCTCTTCCCGGTCTTCGCGATCGACGAGGCGTATCTGGCCAGGGTTGGCGAGGCCGCTGCGGCCGACGACGTGACCCCTGTGGTGCGCAAGACCGTGGCCGAGCGTTCGGACGAGATCTTGCGCATGCTGCGGTCCCGGGGTCTGGAGAAGGCCTGACGAGCGGTGGGGCGCACGCCGAGCTGACTCAGATCGGCCTGGCCTGGCCTGGGCTGGCTCGTTCGGTCTGGGTTCAGAATCAACACTCAGCGGGAGGTCACCGAGGACGCGCAGACGACGTCCAAGGCGGTCGCCGCCGGTATGTGGCCGCGGCCGGTGAAGGTGGCCTCGTCCATGTCGATCGCCTGGAAGACCCAGTTCGGGTCGGCCCCGGATCGTGCCGGGTCGGGCGCCTCCCGGCCGGGTTGGTTTCGGGTCGGGTCCACGTCAGCAGGGTCGGGTCCGGTCAGGCGGCCAGAGGGTACGACAAAACCGTTCAGACCCGGCGGTGGGCGAGACTGTCGGTGGGGGCGCATATGGTGGATGGGTGGCTGATCCATCGACGTACCGTCCCGCCGTCGGAACCATTCCCGAGCAGCCGGGCGTCTACCGGTTTCGTGACTCCTCCGGCCGGGTCATCTACGTCGGCAAGGCCAAGAGCCTGCGGCAGCGGCTGAACTCGTACTTCGCCGATCCGGCCGGGCTGCACCCGCGTACCCAGACCATGGTGTTCACCGCGGCCGGCGTGGAGTGGACCACGGTGAACACCGAGGTCGAGGCGCTGCAGCTGGAGTACTCCTGGATCAAGGAGTACGACCCGCGGTTCAACGTGAAGTACCGGGACGACAAGTCCTACCCCTATCTCGCGGTGACCATGGGCGACGAGTTCCCCCGGGTCCAGGTGATGCGCGGGGCCAAGAAGAAGGGCACCCGGTACTTCGGGCCCTACGCGCACGCCTGGGCGATCCGCGAGACGGTCGACCTGCTGTTGCGCGTCTTCCCCGTACGCACCTGCAGTAACGGTGTTTTCAAGCGGGCCGGGCAGATCGGCCGGCCCTGCCTGCTCGGGTACATCGACAAGTGCTCGGCGCCGTGCGTCGGCAAGGTCACCCCGGAGCAGCACCGCGCCCTGGCCGACGACTTCTGCGACTTCATGGGTGGCAAGACCGAGCGCTACGTCAAGCGGCTCGAGCGGGACATGCTGCAGGCTTCCCACGATCTGGAGTTCGAGCTGGCGGCCCGCCTGCGGGACGACATCCAGGCGCTGTCCCGGGCGATGGAGAAGAACGCGGTGGTGCTGTCCGACGGCACCGACGCGGACGTGTTCGCCCTGGCCGACGACGAGCTCGAGGCCGCGGTGCAGGTGTTCCACGTGCGCGACGGCCGGATCCGCGGGCAGCGCGGCTGGGTGGTCGAGAAGGTGGAGGACGTGACCGCCGCCGACCTGGTCGAGCACCTGCTGCAGCAGGTCTACGGCGACGCGAACGGCGATGCCGTGCCGCGTGAGGTGCTGGTGCCGCAGGAGCCGCCGCTGCTCGGCGAGGTCGAGGACTGGCTGTCCGGGCTGCGGGGCTCCCGGGTCGAGGTTCGGGTGCCACAGCGCGGCGACAAGCGCACGCTGATGGAGACGGTGGCCCGCAACGCCGGTCAGGCCCTCACCCTGCACAAGACCCGCCGGGCCGGCGACCTGACCACCCGGTCCAAGGCGCTGCAGGAGATCCAGGAGGCGCTGGACCTGCCCGAGGCGCCGCTGCGGATCGAGTGCTACGACATCTCGCACATCCAGGGCTCGAACGTGGTCGCGTCGATGGTGGTCTTCGAGGACGGCCTGGCCCGCAAGTCCGAGTACCGCAAGTTCACCATCAAGAGCCTCAAAGAGGGCAGCTCCGACGACGTGGCCTCGATCCGCGAGGTGATCACCCGGCGCTTCCGGCGCTACCTGGGGGAGAAGGACGAGGAGGCGGCGCTGGCGGCGGGGGCCGACCCGGCCACCGCCGAGATCCTCGACCAGACCCCCTCCTTGGAAGAGGACGAGTCGCAGGCCGGGGTGCCGACCGCGATCGACCCGCAGACCGGCCGGCCGAAGAAGTTCGCCTACGCGCCCAACCTGGTCGTCGTCGACGGCGGGGCTCCGCAGGTCGCGGCGGCCGCCGCGGCGATGGCCGAGCTCGGGATCGAGGGGGTCGCGCTGTGCGGCCTGGCCAAGCGTCTGGAAGAGGTCTGGATCCCGGACGACGACCAACCGGTGATCCTGCCCCGCTCCAGCGAGGGCCTCTATCTGCTGCAGCGGGTGCGTGACGAGGCGCACCGCTTCGCCATCACGCATCACCGGCAGCGCCGCAGCAACGCAATGACGGTGAGCGAGCTGGACGCCGTGCCCGGCCTCGGCCCGGCCCGGAAAAAGGCCCTGCTGGCTCACTTCGGATCGGTGAAGAAGTTGCGGGCCGCTTCCGTCGAGGCGATCGCTTCGGTGCAGGGCGTGGGGCCGAAGGTGGCCCAGGCGGTGGTCGAGACGCTGCATCCGGAGGCGGTCGGCGAGGCGTCGGGGTCGGCCTCGGGCGCGGCGGCCCAGCCGGTGGCGATCGACATGGCCACCGGGGAACTGCTCGACTGACGGGTTGGGATCAGGTGGGGCAAGAAGCGGGGTCCGCGGCCACGGATCAGATGGGGCTACGAGTCGGTGGGCCGAGACCGGGGGCCACGGATCGGGTGGGCCATGGATCGGGTGGGGCCGAGAGTCGGGTGGGCCGAGACCGGGCGGTTCCGGCGGGCCGAGAGTCAGGCGAGTCACGGATTGGGTGGCGCGGAGAGTCGGGCGGTTAGGGATGGGGTGGAGCCGAGAGTCGGGTGGGCCCCGTGGATCTGGTGGGGCCAGATCAGGTGAGCCACGGATCAGGTGGGGTCGAGAGCCGGGTGGGCTGCGGATCGGGTGGGGTCGAGAGTCGGGTGGGCCGTGGATCTGGTGGTGCCAGATCAGGTGATCCACGGTTCAGGTGGGGTCGAGAGTCGGGTGGGCCGTGGATTTGGTGGGGCCAGATCAGGTGAGCCACGGATCAGGTGGGTCGAGAGTTGGGTGGGCTGCGGATCGGGTGGCCTGAGAGGTGGGTGAGCCGCGGATTCGGATGATGCGAGGGTTGCAGGGCCTCGAATCGGACGGCCCTCGGATCTGGTGAGCCTGGAATCGGATCGGTCTTGAATCTGCTGGGCTATAAGTCGGCAATCTGCGGGGCTGCTGGGCCAAGAACTCGAGGTCGTACCCAAGGGGCGCCGACCTCGCTGCCGACCGCCGGCGTCCACCATTTCCGAGAAGGCGACTGGCTCACGTAGGTGACCAGCCATGAACTTCAGCCATACCCAGGGTGGGCCGACCGCGTTGCCGGCCACGAGCGTCCACATTTCCCAGAAGTGACCGGCCACGAACGCAAGGTCGCTCCCAACCGGACAACCACCCCTGGCCAGGGCTCCCCGGCTCGACCGAGCGGGTCTGCTCCGATCGGCCGGTTCCCCCGGGAACTCCCAGCCGTTAACCCTGGTGCGGTTCGATGCCGAACGCACCAAGGAGGTGCGGCCGGACCGCTGCACGGGCCGGGCGGACGGGGCGCAATAATGACCAGCCGCGCGAAACCGTCCGTACCCGTCCTAAGAGTCCGAGCACATCGAGCAACGAGACAGCCGACAGATGGAGAGCAAGGTGACCACCACCCCGGAGGCGTCCGAGCCCGGCGCGTCGGAGTCCACGGCATCCGCGGTGGCCGAGACGGTGGCGTCGGCCACCCTGACGCCCGCGACCGAGCCGGACGAAACGCCGGTCACCGGCGGTTCGGCGGCCACGTCGGAGCTGCTGATCATCACCGGCATGTCCGGGGCCGGGCGCAGTACCGCGGCCAAGGCCCTGGAGGACCTGGGCTGGTACGTCGTCGACAACCTGCCGCCGCAGCTGATTGCCGAGCTGGCGGTGCTGGCGGCCACCGCCGAGCCGCGGGTCCGGCGGATCGCGGTCGCCGTCGACGTGCGGGGCCGGTCGTTCTTCAGCGCCCTGGCCGATGCCGTGGCCACCGCCGAGCGCAGCGGCATCCGCACCCGTCTGCTGTTCCTCGACGCCACCAACGAGACCCTGGTGCGCCGGTTCGAGTCGGTGCGCCGGCCGCACCCGTTGCAGGGCGACAGTGCGCCGCTGGACGGGATCCGGGCCGAGCGCAAGGTGATGGGGGAGCTGCGGGGCAACGCGGACACCCTGATCGACACCTCGCGGCTGAACGTGCACGAGCTGGCCAGCAAGATCATCGCGCTGTTCGGGGACGCCGGTGACCCGGCGATCCGGATCCTGCTGATGTCGTTCGGCTTCAAGTACGGCCTGCCGCTGGACGCCGACCAGGTGGCCGACGTGCGGTTCCTGCCCAACCCGTTCTGGGTCCCGGAGCTGCGCTCGCACAACGGCCTGGACGCCGACGTGGCCGACTACGTGCTCGGGCAGGAGGGCGCCATGGAGTTCGTCGATCGTTACGCCCTGGCGCTGCAGCCGGTGCTGGCCGGGTACGTGCGGGAGAACAAGCGCTACGCCACGATCGCCGTGGGCTGCACCGGCGGCAAGCACCGTTCGGTGGCGATTACCGAGTTGCTGGCCCAGAAGCTGGAAGGGGCCGGCGTGGCCGTCACTGCCGTCCACCGGGATCTGGGGCGCGAGTGATCCCGTCCCCGCTCGGCCGCGGGCCGAACGTCGTCGCCCTCGGCGGCGGCCACGGACTGGCCGCCTCGCTGTCCGCGCTGCGTCATCTCACCGATCGGCTGACCGCGGTGGTGACGGTGGCCGACGACGGCGGCTCGTCCGGGCGGCTGCGTCGCGAGTTCGGCGTGCTGCCGCCGGGTGACCTGAGGATGGCGTTGTCGGCCCTGTGTGACGACAGCGAGTGGGGTTTGCTCTGGCGGGACGTCCTGCAGCACCGCTTCGCCAGTGCCGGGGCGTTGCACGATCACGCGCTCGGCAATCTGCTCATCGTCACCCTTTGGGAATTGCTGGACGACCCGGTCGTCGGCCTGGACTGGGTGGCCCGGCTGCTCGGGGCTCGCGGCCGGGTACTGCCGATGGCCGCCGTTCCGCTGGACATCGAGGGCACCGTGCTGGGCATCGACCCGGACGACCCGGCCGGGCTGACCACCGTCCGCGGTCAGGTCGCGGTAGCCACCACGCCGGGACGGGTGATCGGGGTGCAGCTCAGCCCCAACGACCCGCCGGCCCGGCCCGAGGTGCTGGAGGCGGTGCGGGACGCCGACTGGGCCGTGCTCGGCCCGGGGTCCTGGTACACCAGCGTCCTGCCGCACCTGCTGGTCCCCGAGCTGGCCCGCGCGCTGGCCAGCACCCAGGCCCGGATCTGCCTGACGCTGAACCTCGGCCAGCAGCCGGGAGAGACCGACGGTTTCTCCCCGGAGAACCACCTCGAGGTGCTCGCCGCCCACGCCCCGGACCTGCGGATCGACGCGGTGCTGGTCGACCCGTCGCAGATCGAGGACGAGGACTCGCTGGTCGCGGTGGCCCAGACGCTGGGTGCCGTCGTGGTCACCCGGGACGTAGCGCTCGGTGACGGGACGCCGCGGCACGATCCGCTCCGGCTGGCCGCGGCCTACCGTGACCTGTTCAGTGGATCGATCACGCTGAACCGGTGATCCGGGCCACGCCGAAGAGCTGATCGCACCGGTTCACCCAGCGCTGTACCGGTACCCGAAGAGGCGTCGTGGGCCCGGTAATTCACAAGTGCACGAACCATGCTTGCGGGCAGTGGCAAGATGCTGTTCATGGCATTGACGGCACTGGTCAAAGACGAATTGAGTCGGCTGCAGGTCACCAAGCCCTGCTGCCGCAAAGCCGAGGTGTCGGCCACTCTCCGGTTCGCCGGGGGGCTACACATCGTCGGCGGCCGCATCGTCGTGGAAGCCGAGCTCGACACCGCCGCGGCCGCACGCCGGCTGCGCAAGGACATCAGCGACGTGTTCGGCCACAGCAGCGACATCGTCGTCCTGGCCCCCGGCGGCCTGCGCCGGGGCAGCCGGTACGTGGTCCGGGTCATGCGTGACGGTGAGTCGCTGGCCCGGCAGACCGGACTGGTGGACGGGCGCGGGCGTCCGGTGCGGGGTCTGCCCCCGCAGGTCGTCTCCGGCGCCACCTGCGATGCGGAGGCCGCCTGGCGCGGCGCGTTCCTGGCCCACGGCTCGCTCACCGAGCCGGGCCGGTCCAGCGCCCTCGAGGTCACCTGCCCGGGTCCGGAGGCGGCCCTGGCCCTGGTCGGCGCCGCCCGCCGGCTCGGGATCCAGGCCAAGGCCCGCGAGGTGCGCGGGGTGGACCGGGTGGTGATCCGGGACGGTGACACGATCGGGGCGCTGCTGACCCGGCTCGGCGCGCACGACGCGGTGATGGCCTGGGAAGAGCGGCGGATGCGCCGCGAGGTGCGGGCCACCGCGAACCGGCTGGCGAACTTCGACGACGCGAACCTGCGGCGTTCGGCGCGGGCCGCGGTGGCGGCCGGCTCCCGGGTCGAGCGGGCCCTGGAGATCCTCGGCGACGAGGTGCCCGAGCACCTGCGCTCGGCCGGCAAGCTGCGCCTGGCCCACAAGCAGGCCAGCCTGGAGGAACTCGGTCAGCTGGCCGAGCCGCAGATGACCAAGGACGCGGTGGCGGGCCGGATCCGGCGGCTGCTGGCGATGGCCGACAAGCGCGCGGCCGACCTCGGCGTCCCCGGGACCGACGCGAATCTCACCCCGGACATGCTGGACGCCTGATCACCGCCCGGTCCCACCCGGTCCCACCCGGTCCCACCCGGTCCCACCGGGCCCCCGGCTCCGGGGCGCCGGGCTCCGACACATGCCCGACGTCCCTGATTAACGGCTTGTTGGTCCCGTGATCACTACTCCGGAAAGGGGTCTCGACACGGGACCTGACCAGGAGCTGTCTGGACATCCGGGGCTCAACCGCACCGCGTAGGGTGAGTGCCGCACACCACAAAACTGGCACCGGGCCTCCCGGTGCGCTGTGGATGACGAGAGGAAACCAGAAGTGACTGTTCGCGTTGGCATCAACGGCTTCGGCCGGATCGGCCGTAACTTCTTCCGCGCTGCCCGGGCGGCCGGTGCGGACATCGAGATCGTTGCCGTCAACGACCTCACCGACACGAAGACCCTCGCCCACCTGCTCAAGTACGACTCGATCCTGGGCCGGCTGGACGCCGAGGTGACCGTCTCCGGTGAGGAGATCGTGGTGGACGGCAAGGGCATCAAGGTGCTGGCCGAGCGCGACCCGGGCGCCCTGCCCTGGAAGGACCTCGGCGTGGACGTCGTGGTCGAGTCCACCGGCTTCTTCACCGACGCCACCAAGGCGAAGGCGCACCTCGACGGCGGCGCCAAGAAGGTCCTGATCTCGGCCCCGGCCAAGAACGAGGACCTCACCATCGTGATGGGTGTGAACCACACCGACTACGACCCGGCGCAGCACAACATCGTCAGCAACGCCTCCTGCACCACGAACTGCCTGGCCCCGATGGCCAAGGTGCTGAACGACGTCTTCGGGATCGAAAAGGGCCTGATGACGACGATCCACGCCTACACCCAGGACCAGAACCTGCAGGACGGCCCGCACAAGGACCTGCGCCGGGCCCGCGCCGCCGCGATCAACATCGTGCCGACCAGCACCGGTGCCGCCAAGGCGATCAGCCTGGTGATCCCCGCGCTGAAGGGCAAGCTCGACGGCTACGCGCTGCGGGTGCCGGTGCCGACCGGTTCCGCCACCGACCTGACCTTCACGGCCGGCCGCGAGACCACTGTCGAGGAGGTCAACGCCGCGATCAAGGCCGCGGCCGAGGGCGAGCTCAAGGGCTTCCTGAAGTACACCGAGGACCCGATCGTCTCCAGCGACATCGTCACCGACCCGAGCAGCTGCATCTTCGACGCCGGCCTGACCAAGGTGATCGGCAACCAGGTCAAGGTCGTCGGCTGGTACGACAACGAGTGGGGTTACTCCAACCGCCTGGTCGACGCGGCCGTGCTCGTCGGCACCGGTCTGTGAGTTCGATGCGGACGATCGACGACCTCACCACCGAGCTCGGGACCCTTTCCGGCAAGCGCATTCTGGTCCGTAGCGACCTGAACGTGCCGCTGGACAAGGAGACCGGCGCGGTGACGGACGACGGCCGGATCCGGGCGTCGCTGCCGACCTGGCAGCGGCTCCTGGACGCCGGGGCCAAGGTCATCGTCGTCGCCCACCTCGGCCGGCCGAAGGGCACGCCGGAGGCGAAGTACTCCCTCGCCCCGGCGGTCGAGCGGGCCAAGCAACTCCTGCCCGGAGTGAGCGTCACCCTGGCCGAGGACACGGTGGGCGAGTCCGCCCAGGCCGCGGTCGCGGCCCTCGGTGACGGTGAGCTCCTGGTGCTCGAGAACCTGCGGTTCAACGCGGGGGAGACGAGTAAGGACGACGGCGAGCGCGGTGCGTTCGCCGACCAGCTCGCGGCCCTGGCCGACGGGTACGTCAGCGACGGCTTCGGCGTCGTGCACCGCAAGCAAGCCAGCGTCTACGACGTCGCGCAGAAGCTGCCGCACGCCGCCGGCGGTCTGGTCCTGGCCGAGGTCGAGGTGCTCAAGCGCCTCACCGAGACCCCCGAGCGTCCCTACGCGGTGGTGCTCGGCGGTTCCAAGGTGTCCGACAAGCTCGGTGTCATCGACAACCTGCTGAACACGGCCGACCGGCTGCTGATCGGTGGCGGCATGGTCTTCACCTTCCTCAAGGCCCAGGGCCACGAGGTCGGTAAGAGCCTGCTCGAGGAGGACCAGCTCGACACCGTCCGCGGCTACATCGAGCGGGCCAAGGAACGCGGCGTCGAGCTCGTGCTCCCGGTCGACGTGGTCGCGGCGACCGCGTTCAGCGCGGACGCCGAGCACGCCGTGGTCGCGGCCGACGCGATCCCGGCCGACCGGCTGGGCCTGGACATCGGCCCGGAGTCGGGGAAGCTGTTCGCCGACAAGCTGGCCGACTGCGCCACCGTGTTCTGGAACGGCCCGATGGGGGTCTTCGAGATGGAGGCGTTCAGCCACGGCACCCGTGCGGTGGCCCAGGCGCTGGTCTCCGCGAAGGCGTTCAGCGTGGTCGGGGGCGGTGACTCGGCCGCGGCCGTGCGCACCCTCGGCTTCGACGAGAAGGCCTTCGGCCACATCTCGACGGGCGGCGGCGCGAGCCTGGAGTTCCTCGAGGGCAAGACGCTCCCGGGCCTGACCGTCCTGGAGAGCTGAACGTGGCGAAGAAGAAGGACGAGGACGCCAGGACCCCGCTGATCGCGGGGAACTGGAAGATGAACCTCGACCACTTCGAGGCCGCCCATCTGGTGCAGAAGCTGGCCTGGACCCTCGACGACGGGAAGCACGACTTCGACGCCGTCGAGGTGGCCCTGCTGCCGCCGTTCACCGATCTGCGCACCGTGCAGACCCTGGTGGACGGCGACAAGCTCAGCTTCAAGTACGGCGCCCAGGACCTGTCGCAGTACGACAAGGGGGCCTACACCGGGGAGATCTCCGGGGCCATGCTCGCGAAGCTGAAGTGCAGCTACGTGGTGGTCGGGCACTCCGAGCGGCGGCAGTACCACCACGAGAGCGACACGGTCGTCAACGAGAAGGTCCAGGCCGCGATCCGGCACGACCTGACGCCGATCCTCTGCCTCGGTGAGGGGATGGCCGTCCGTAAGGAGGGCCGGCACGTGCCGCACTGCCAGGCCCAGCTGGACGCCGACCTGGCCGGGATCCCGGCCGAGAAGGTGGCCGAGATGGTGATCGCCTACGAGCCGGTCTGGGCGATCGGCACCGGTGAGGTGGCGACCCCGGACGACGCGCAGGAGGTCTGCTCGGCGCTGCGGGCCCGGGTGGCCGAGCTGTACTCGGACGACGTGGCGAAGGCGGTCCGGATCCTGTACGGCGGTTCGGTCAAGGCGCAGAACGTCGCCGGGATCATGGCGAAGGACGATGTCGACGGAGCGCTCGTCGGCGGTGCGGCCATCGATCCGGGGGAATTCGCGTCAATTGTCCGCTATCGGGACCATAAGACAGCCTGAGCTGCACGCTTAGCTCCGGTAAAAACCGCGTATCCAGCGAGGCGCGGCCTCCGATCTGTCCGATCCGGGGCCGCGCATCGCTTACGCTGTGTCTCGAGACTGCTTTCGCAAAACAATCCAGAACCCACACACCCGAGATAGAGGTCCGCGTGTCCGTGCTACGCCTGAGTCTTCAGGTGCTTCTCGTCATCACCAGCCTGATCCTGACGCTGCTGATCCTCCTGCATAAGGGGCGGGGTGGTGGTCTGTCAGACATGTTCGGTGGTGGCATGTCCTCCAGCATGGGCAGCTCGGGGGTCGCCGAGCGCAACCTCAATCGGTTCACGATCGCGATCGGGGTCACCTGGGCGACGGTGATCGTTCTCCTGAACCTGATTTTCAGGTTCTTCCCCGACGCGTTCTGAACGACATACCGGCAACCGGCGCGAGTCCGGTACTGAAGGAGAGGATTCACGGTGGCGAGTGGCAACGCTATCCGCGGCAGCCGAGTTGGGGCCGGCCCGATGGGCGAGGCGGAGCGGGGCGACACTGCCCCGAGGTTCCGCGTCTCCTACTGGTGCGCCAACAAGCATGAGACCCGGCCGAGTTTCTCGGAAGAGGCCGGTGTGCAGCCGCCGGAGACCTGGGACTGCCCGCGCTGTGGTTTCCCGGCCGGACAGGACCGCACGACTCCGCCGTCTCCGCCGCGGAACGAGCCCTACAAGACACACCTGGCGTATGTGAAGGAGCGTCGCAGCGACGCTGACGGCCAGGCCATCCTGGAAGAGGCGCTCGCCTCGTTGCGCTCCCGCAGGATCATTCGCTGAGTTCACCGGCACTCCGATCGGCCCCCGGCATCCCGCCGGGGGCCGATCGCGGTTTCGGGCTCGGAACTGTCGGTGGTCGCGGGCATGATGGAGGCCATGACTTCCACTCCGCAGCAGACCGTGCCCCGCTTGGGCATCGCCTTCGTGCCGGTCGTCCCGCCCGAGCAGTTCCGTTCCCTGGTCCGCGCCGCGGAGGAGTCGGGGCTGGACGAACTCTGGGTGTGGGAGGACTGTTTCAAGGAGAGCGGGGTGGCCAGTGCGGCCGCGGCCCTGGCCTGGACCGAGCGGCTGCGGGTGGGCATCGGCCTGATGCCCGCCCCGCTGCGCAACGTGGCCATCACCGCGATGGAGATCGCCACCCTGGAGCGGATGTTCCCGGGCCGGCTGATGCCCGGCGTCGGTCACGGTGTGCAGGACTGGATGGGGCAGGTGGGCAACCGGGCCGCCTCACCCCTCACCCTGTTGCGCGAATACGCGACCGCGCTGCGCCGTCTGCTGCACGGTGAGAAGGTCACGGTAGAAGGCACTTACGTGAACCTGACCGATGTCGCCCTCGACTGGCCGCCGCTCACGCCGCCGTTGCTGTACGTCGGGGGTGAGGGCCCGAAGACGCTGAAGCTGACCGGTGAGGTCGGCGACGCGACCATGCTCAGCTGGGCGGCCGAGCCGGAAGCCCTGCGCCGCGCGATCCAGCTGGTGCGCGACTCGGTCGAGCCCAAGGCCGGCGGCCAGAAGCACGAGATCACGGTCGGCCAGATCGCCGCGACCGGGTCGGACGCCCAGGCTCGGGTAGCGGCCGAGCTGGCGGTATGGGGTCGTGAGCCGGCGCCGGGGGTGGGCGTGGCCGGAGACGCCGAAACGATCGCGGCCGATGTGCGCCGGCTCGGGGCCGAGGGCTGCACCTCGGTGATCCTGCAGGCGACGTCGGACGAGCCGGACCTGGAGGGCTTCATCCGGTTCCTCGGGCAAGAGGTGCGGCCACTTCTGGCCGAATAGCCCGCCGGCCGAGCGGTGGAAACGAAAGCCCATGGTGGAGAACAAGAATCAGTACGCCTCGTCCGGTATGGAGTTCCTCCCCGAGCCGGGCCCGATCCGGTACTCGTTCGTGGCCCAGACCGCGCCCGCCTGGTGGGTCCTGGTCATCAACTACCTCACGTACGCGACGATCTTCTGGATCAGGTACCACGTCGTCTGCGTCACCGATGAGGCGATCTACGTGCTGCGCGGCTCCAAGTTCACCACCAGGCCCCGCGAACTCGTCGCCACCCTGCCCCGGGAGACCCGGCTGGGGCCGGTCACCGGGCCGCGCTGGTCGAAGATCCAGCTGCTGGGGGAGCGTCACTGGGTGCACCGGCGCTTCTACCCAGACATCCGCGGCGCCGATCATCGCGGCCAGGTTGATTGAGAACCATCGATGCGCTCGGTCTCCCCCTCACCCAGAACGAGCGCATCGATGGTGCCAGCGAAGAAGACTGCGCCCACCGGCGAAACTCATCGGCCGAACATTTCAGCGTCGGGCCTCGACCGGAACCACCAGGGTCAGCCGGTCTCCGCGCAGATCCGGTTACGTCCGGCCGACTTGGCCGCGTAGAGCTGGGAGTCGGCGCGGGCGAGCAGGGTGGAGCGCGTGTCCCCGGCCACGGCGAAGGACATGCCTCCGCTGAGCGTGACGATCCGCCCGGGAGTGATCGTCGACCAGGCGTAGTGCTCGACCGCGGCCCGAAGCCCGTCGACGATCCGGTGGGCCTCGGCCCGGTCGTCGGTGACCAGGATGAGCAGCAGTTCCTCCCCGCCCAGCCGGGCTGCGAAGGAGCCGGTGCCGGGCCGGTCGGCCGCCTCCTCGAGCAGGCGCGCGACGATCCGCAGCACCTCGTCGCCGACCTCGTGGGAGAACGTGTCGTTGACCGACTTGAAGTGGTCCAGGTCGAGCAGCGCCACGCTGAGCCGGCCGGGTGCGGTGACCTGGTCGAGCACCAGGGCAGGCAGCCGCTCCTCGACGAACAGCCGGTTGTGCAGCCCGGTCAGCGGGTCGCGCCGGGCCTCCTCGCGGTACCGGGCCGCCTCCTCCCGCGCGGTGATCGTCTCGAAGATCGTCTGCCGGGCCCGGGCCTGGGCCTCCCGCTGCTGGGAGAGCAGCTCCTGGTCGGCCGCATAGAACGCCTTGTGCGTCTCGAAGGCCGCCTTGTAGTCGCCCAGCGCGGCCTGGACCTCCGACTCCTCCTCGAGGATCCGGGCCTTGGTGCGGGCGTAGGCGTCTGGGCCGCACAGCTCACGGGCCCGCTTCAGGGTCTCCCCGGCGACCTCGGGCGAGCCCAGTTCGCGCTGGGCCACGGCCAGGGTGAGCAGGTACTCCGGCAGGGCGTCGGCGACCTTGGTCTCGAGCTGCTGGGCCGCGTCCACGGCCTGCTGAGCGGTCTTCGCGGCGGCCTGGGCGTCTCCGCGCAGCAGGTGGATGCGGGCCACCGTGTCCAGGGCGTCGGCGTTCAGGGGCCGCTGGTAGCGCGTGCTCAGCGTCATCAGCGTCTGCGCCTCGTGCAGCGCCTCCTCGCCCTCGCCGGCCTCCAGCGCCCCGTACGCCCGGTTGTTCACCACCAGCATGTGCATCCGCCCGTCGCCGGTGGCCAGCTCCTCGGCCCGGGAGTACCAGATCAGCGAGTCCTCCCGGGCGCCCAGCTCGTCCAGCAGGTCGCCGACCTTGATCAGCACCCGGGTCCGCAGCCGCCGCGGGACCTCCTCGGTGAACGCGGCGACCGCGTCCATCACGTTCTCCAGGGCGGTGGGCCGGTCGCCGAGGTCGGTGTGCACCCGGGACATCAGCCAGGCCGAGCGCACCGTGTGCTCGTCGCTGAGCGGGGAGAACGCGTCCCGCACGTGGTTGATCAGGGACGCGGCCGGAGCCGGCTCGCCGTCCCGCTGGCTGGCCTCGGCCTGCCAGAGCAGGGCGCTGACGGTGGCCTCGTGATCGTTCAGCGCCTCGGCGCGTTCCTGCAGCACCCGGGCCTGGCGCAGGGCTCCGGCCGGGTCGAAGCCGACGACGTCGTCCAGCGCCGCCAGCTCCTGGGCCAGCTGGGCGCGCTGCTCCCCGGACGGTCCCGGGTGCTCCGGGTCGACCGGGCGGCCCGTGGAGGCGGCCAAGCCGTCACGGGGCTGGTTCACCTCGATCACACCCCGTGCCTCTCTGACGGCCTGCTCGCGTGGACATCGGTCGCTGGAATGCCGTTCTTGACCGGTCAGCCCGGCTGTCGCCGCCCCGGTCGCTCTCAGTCTGCTGGCTGTCAACCCCGCCCGGGCCCGGGACCGGCGATTGTCCAGAACTGTCCCGGCGGGTTTCCCCCGCCGCGCGAGGGGCCGGACCACGAGATGCGCACGGTGTCATTATCGCCGCTGTAATCCGCAATGCACGGTCCGCGACCGTCCGACATGCACGAATTGCGTCCCGGACTCCCCGCTCTCCCCGGACGCCCCATCCGACGTCCATTGCTGGAACCTTCAACTGCCGCGGACCAGGTTTGCCCGAGGCCAGGATCCCTGCATCTCGACCCGCCCCGCAACGCGGCGCGAGGGGCAGACTGCCGGTATGACGCCCGCGATCCGGTATCTCTTCTGCGGACATCGCCCCGACGGGGACGGCCCGGTCCAGACTCCGGCCGAACAGGGTGGGCGCCGTCATCGCGACTACCTCGCTGATCCGGACGCACCCTATGACTGGGACGACTTCTTCTCCCAGAAGGTGCCCACCCCGATGCCAAAGCCGGACTACTTGGGCCAGGTCTGGGTGCACGCGGGCGAGGACGAGTGGTACGCGTGGTGGATGTGGGGCCCTCAGCAGCATGGCATCGCCCATGGGTCGCGTGAGGTCGTGCTCGCGGCAGCGCATGATCACATCGCCGCTGACTACTTCATCCGATCCATGGGTCAGAACGGACGACCTCTTGATTGGGCCGCGGAAGGCTTCGCCGAGCCTGACTGGTCGGCCCCCGTCACCCGCCTGGGCCCGGAGGATGAGGCGGAGGTGAAGGCGCTCTGCGAACGGGAACTCTCGTTCGACGCGGATGCCCCCGATCTGCCGGCGTTGCTGGCCAGGCGTCCAAACCGAATTCTGGGCGTCCGCAGGGGAGGGCGGCTGCTGGGTTTCGTCATCGGCTCGTTGGTCGAAGGCAAGCGGGGCGACGAGCACGGTCGGGGGTCGGTCGACCTGATCGTGGTGGCCCGCGAGTTCCGCCGTCAGGGCATCGCCCGTCGCCTGATCGAACAGCTGGAACGGGAGTTCGTCGCCGAGGGCTGCCGGGTGGCCGAGATCAGGGGGAACTCGCCGCACTACGCCTGGCCTGGGATCGACCTGCGCTACACACAGGCAATCTGCACCGCGGAAGAGCTGGGCTATCGCCGGGGGGAAAGCGTGGTCAACATGGACGTGGATCTGCAGATCGAAGACGCTGACCTGCGCTACGACACTTGGGTCCTCCGTCAGCAGGGCATCGAGGTGCGCGCAGCTACCCCGGAGGACGTTCCCGGCCTCGCGCCGAACTGGCCATCCACCTGGGTAGCAGCCGCCAAGGGGGCATTGGAGTACGGAGGCGGATGCGAGATCGCCGTGTCGGAAGGCCGCATCGTCGGTTTCTGCGCCTACGGGGTGAACCATGCGAACGAGATCGGGCCACTGGGCACGGACACACGCATGCGGCGAAAGGGAGTGGCGGGGGTAGTGATCAGGCGGGCTCTCGCTGAGCTGCGCAGCCGGGGTAACAGCACTGCGGAGATCGGCTGGGCCGGTCCTCTGCCGTACTTCTCACGGCTCCTCGACGCTCGGATCGGACGCGTCTTCTGGCAGTACGAGAAGCTTTTGGACGCTGGAAAGTCGCCATCCGTGGATGGGCGAGAGTGATCCCCGTGAGCTCTACTCTTTACCGCCGTGCCCTCTTGCCGGGGTCCGACCAAACCGTTCGGCGGTGGTCGGTGCTCGTGCGGGACGGCGTCATCGCCGCGATCCGGCCCGAGGGGTACGAGTTCGACGCCGACAAGGTGATCGATCTGGCCGGTGCCCTGCTGTTGCCCGGGTTCGTCGACGCGCATGCTCACACCACCGACACCGGGCTCCTGCTCGCCGGGGTGGACTGCTCCCACGCCCGTTCGGTGACCGAGATCCTCGACGCAGTGGCCGATTTGGCGAAGAAGAGGCCAGGTCGGCAGGTGCTCGGGCACGGGTGGGACGAGCTGAACCTGGCCGAGGGGCGGCCGCCGACTGCGCAGGAGCTCGACCGGGCGAGCGGTGGTGCGGCCGTCTATCTCTCCCGGGTGGACGTGCATTCGGCCGTTGTCTCCGGAACCCTCGCCCGGGCCGCCGACCTTGATGCCCACGAAGGCTGGCATGAGTCTGGCCGGATCGAGCGCGAGGCACACCACATCGCCCGGCACGTCACCCGCTTCCGGATCCCCGCCGCCGAGCGCCGTGAACTACAGCTTCTGGCGCTACGCAGAGCGGCCGAAGCGGGGCTCGCCGAACTGCACGAGATGTCCGCCCCGCACATCGCTCCCGACGAAGACCTCCTCAACCTCCTGCAGATAGAGGAGCCCGGCCTTCCGGAGATCGTGCCTTACCGCGGCGAACTGGCGTCCGACGAATCAGCCGCCCGCGAGATCCTCGAGCGGTTCGGCGGACGCCTGGCCGGTCTGGCCGGCGATCTGATGATGGACGGCTCGTTCGGTTCCCGCACCGCCGGTCTGAGCGCCGACTACGCCGATGCGCACGGCCACCGGGGGCATCTCTACGCCCATGCCGGGCAGGTGCGCGATCATCTCGTTGCCTGTACGAAAGCCGATACCCAAGGCGGATTTCATGTTATTGGTGACGATGCGGTGGCCGAGCTGGTCGAGGGTATCCGCCAGGCCGCACAGGCGGTCGGGGTCTCGGCCCTACGAAAAGCCGCGCACCGTCTCGAGCACGTCGAGGGGATCAGCGCCGCCGATGCCCAGACCTTGGCCGAGATGGGCGTAATTGCCAGTGTGCAGCCGGCGTTCGACGCGTTCTGGGGCGGCCGGAAACAGATGTACGCGGTCCGGTTGGGGGCGGAGCGGGCGCTGGCGATGAACCCGTTCGCAGACCTGCAGCGGTCAGGGGTCACGCTGGCTTTCGGCTCGGACAGCCCGGTGACGCCGTTCGCTCCCTGGGAAGCCGTGCGAGCGGCGCTCACTCATCACAATGAGGGTCAGCGCCTGGACATCGGGGTAGCGATCGAGGCGCACACCGCAGGCGGGCGTCGTGCGGGGAGAAGGCCGGAACAAGGTTTGCGGGAGGGCGATCCCGCGGTGTTCGCGGCCTGGACATCCCCGGGAATCCGGGTGGCCGCCGCCATGAACGTCCCGGCGCCGCTGGCTGCTTTGACGGAGGAACTGACCGGGGGCGACGCGGTTCCGGGGCTGGTGGCGTCGGAGCAAAGACGAAGCCCCCGGCACCGCTGACGGCACCGGGGGACGCCGGGCCACCGGAGGGGTGGGGTCCGACGCACCCGGCCATGAGGTCCAGGGTGTCCTGGCCGGACTGGGCGTACCCCGCTTGGATGGCCCGCCCAGTTCACGAGAAGCAGGCCGCAAACGGTTCACCACGTGAAAGTCTTCCTGAATCTTGGCCTCAATGCGATGATTCTTCCGTGAAAACTCGCCAGAGCACGCTGATTCGCCTGGATCCCGCGCAGGTGCGCAGAGCTCGTGCGCTGGCCCGGAAGGCCGGGCGCCCGATCGTCGAGCTGGCCACTTCGCACAGCACGGTCTCGGTGGAACGCGCCACGGTCCGCCTGGCCGGGCTGGAGGGCGCGGACCAGGAGCGGGTGCCCTGGGTGAACCGGCTGGTGGACGCGGTCCAGCAGGAGGTCGGCCTGGAGTACGGGGTGGCCCTGCCGGTCTGGGACGCGCTGGTGCGGGGTCAGGCGCCGGACCTGCTCACACTGGCTCAGAAGGCGGCGACCGGCGGGGGAGGGTTCCGGATCCCGGAAGGGCGGGACCTGATCCGGGCCCGGGCCGCCGCCCGGAAGGCCGTCGGCACCGGGATCAAGCGCATCGACGCGTCCAAGAAGCAGCGGGAACGGCTGATCCAAAGGCATGGCGATGCTCCCCGGAGGCCGTGGATCTACCTCATCGTGGCCACCGGGGACATCTACGAGGACATCCCGCAGGCCATCGCCGCTGCCCGGGCCGGCGCCGACGTCATCGCGGTAATCCGTTCTACTGGGCAGAGCCTGCTCGACTACGTGCCGGAGGGAGCCACCCGCGAGGGCTACGCCGGCACGTACGCAACGGGGGAGAACTTCCGTCTGATGCGGGCGGCGCTCGACCAGGTGAGCCGGGAGCTGGGGCGTTACGTGCGGCTGACGAACTACGCGTCGGGGCTGTGCATGCCCGAGATCGCCGCGCTGGCCGGCATGGAACGCCTGGACATGATGCTCAACGACTCGATGTACGGGATCCTCTTCCGCGACATCAACCCCGTGCGCACGTTCGTCGACCAGCGCTTCAGCCGGCAGATCCACGCGCGGGCGGGCATCGTCATCAACACCGGCGAGGACAACTACCTCACTACCGCGGACGCGATCGAGGCCGCCCACACCGTCACCGTCTCCCAGTTGCTGAACGAGTTCTTCGCCCGGGAGGCCGGGCTGCCGGACGAGCTGATGGGGCTAGGTCACGCGTTCGAGATCGACCCCGCCGTGCCGCAGTCGTTCCGGCTGGAGCTGGCGCACGCGTTGCTCGCCCGGACGTTGTTCCCGACGGCGCCGCTGAAGTGGATGCCGCCGACCCGGCACATGACCGGAGACGTCTTCCGCGGCTACCTCCTGAACGGCTTCTTCAACCTTGCCGGGGCGCTGACGGGTCAGGGCATTCTGCTGGTCGGGATGATGACCGAAGCGGTGGTCACGCCCTGGTTGTCCGACCGGGACCTGGCTCTGGACAACGTCCGCTACGTGCTGGATGCCTGCGAAGGCCTTACGGAGGACTTCAATCCGCCGCCGGACGGCTTCATCGCAACGCGCGCCCGGCATGTGCTGGGTGAGGCGATCGAACTGCTGGAACGAATTGTGGACGAGGGTCTGCTGGCGGCCATCGGGGACGGCACCTTCGCGGGGATGCGGCGCCCCTCTGACGGAGGACGCGGGTTGGACGGGGTGATCAAGCGGGCGGATGGGTACCTGAACCCCGCCATCGAGGCTTTGGAGGCTGGTACCCGATGACCGAACAGAGGGCGCTGGTGCGTCCTTACGGGGACACCACCGGCGACGGGATGGTTCAGGTGTCGTTCACCCTGCCCGTTGCCGCCGGGAAGCTGGCCGAAGGCGCGGCCGCCCAGCTGGCGGCGTCGATGGGGATCGACCCGGCGATGGTCGTGCACTCCAAGGCGGTCGGGCCGGACCACACGTTCTTCGTGGTCTACGGGCCGGTCCGGCACCTGGTCGACCTGGCCGCGGTCACGGTCGCCGAGCGCGACTACCCGCTGCTGTCGCCCAAGGAGGTGAACACCGGCATCCGCCGGGGACTGCGACGCAAGCTGGTGGTGCTCGGTGCCTGCGTGGGCACGGACGCGCACACCGTGGGCATCGACGCGATCCTCAACATCAAGGGTTTCGCCGGTGAGAAGGGCCTGGAGTACTACCGGGAGATGCGCGTGGTGAACCTCGGGGCCCAGGTCGCGGTGCCTCAGCTGGTCGCCCGGGCCCGTTCGGAGAAGGCCGACGCGGTACTGATCTCCCAGGTGGTCACCCAGAAGGACGCTCATCTGACCACCACCCGCGAGGTGGCCGCCGCCTTCTCGGAGGCCTATCCAGCCGGGCGTCGGCCCCTGCTGGTGGCTGGCGGGCCGCGTTTCGACGAGGGTGCGGCGGGAACGCTCGGAGTGGACCGGATCTTCGGGCGCGGCACCACCCCCGGCGAGGTCGCGTCCTACCTGGCCCACGCCCTGGTACCGAACCAAAAGGTGAGTGCATGAGTACTGAGGATCCGCGCCTGGGGCTGACCGTCGTCCATAAGCGATACATCTCCTCGGCCCTGGCGCACTACGCCGGGAACCTGGTCGACGGCGCGTTCGGCCTGTCCTGCTTCGGTGATGTGGCCACCGAGATCTGCATTCGGACGGACGGGGACGAGGGTCTGTTCGCCTCCTACTCCGACGTCCAGTTCCTCGGGCCGATCCGGGCCGGGGACGTGCTGGAGACCACCGGCACGGTGACCCGGGTGGGACGTCGGTCACGGGAGATCGACTTCGTCGCCGCGGTGATCTGCCGGGGACGTCCCGATCTGGGGGTTTCCGCGGCCGAGGTGCTGGCCGAGCCGATCGTGGCGATCCGGGCCAAGGGGACGGTCGTGGTTCCCGGGGCCTGAAAACGCCACCGGTGTAATTACTTTACGTAGACACGCCGCGACTGAGGGAAACGGTCCGTTCGGCCGATCTGCTCTGCGGTCCCACCAGCACCGCGCTGACCTGCGGACATCACGCAAAGCCGCAGGTCAGCGAGCCGAATTGTTCCCCGGCCCGGAGTTCACTAGCCTCGACGGCGCGCTCGCTGGAAATGACGGCGATCGCCAGGGACGTCGGCCGGGTCCGTGCGCTCAGTAGACAACGGTGTTGTCCGTGCATCCAGTGCGGGCAGCGGCGGTCCGAAGGGTGGCACGGATCCGGCCGGGCACCTGCCCGGTGGTCCTGAGGTGAACGAACGGGTTGGTTCGGGTCGGCCGTCACACCAGACGGTCCGGACCCCGACCGGCACCCGTTCTGCCGACCGCTACGCTCCCGTAGTCTTGCGGTATGAGTGATTCGGCCGTGGTCCCGCCCGGCATCGGCAGCACCTTGAGCCGTGAGGGCGAGCCCGCCGCAGTCATTGCGCCGGTGAAGGTGCCCGGCCGGATCCGCCGCCTCGGCCCGGCTCTGCGCACCTCGGTCACCACCGCCGTGGGCCGCCTGGCCTGGGCCCGGCTGATCCTCGCGGCCGTCTCCGGTTTCGTTCTGCACCTGGCCTTTCCCGGCATCGACTGGTGGCCCCTGGCCCCGGTCGCCGTGGCCGGCCTGGCCATCGCCACCCGCGGGGTCAGCGGCCGGTTCGGCGCGGTGCTCGGCTTCGTCTTCGGCCTGGTCTTCTTCCTCCGCCTGATCCCCTGGATCGGGGTCTACGTCGGCGCCTTCCCGTGGATCGCGCTGAGCGTCACCGAAGCCGTCTACCTGGCCGTGATGGGCGCGCTCATGCCGCGCATCTGGCGGGCCCGCGGGGGCCTGGCCGGCCTGCTGCTGGCCAACGGCGGGCTCTGGGTCGCCCAGGAGGCGGTCCGCGGTCGCTGGCCGTTCGGCGGCTTCCCCTGGGGCCGGCTCGCCTTCTCCCAGTCCGGCGCGCCGACCGCTCCGCTGGCCTCGGTCGGCGGCGCCCCGCTGGTCTCGTTCGCGGTCGCGGTGGCCGGCACCCTGCTCGCCTGGGCCGTGGTCCGGGCCTGGCCGGTGCTGCGCTCGCGCGCGGTCCGGGACCTGGCGTTCCCCGCCGTGGGCCTGGTCGCCGGCATCGCGGTGATGGGCCTGGGCGTGCTGATCCCGCTGCCGACCAAGGGCGACAGCACCGCCCGGGTCGCCGCCGTGCAGGGTAACGTGCCCCGGGCCGGGCTGGAGTTCAACGCCCAGCGCCGGGCCGTGCTCGACAACCACTCCCAGGCCACCCTCGACCTGGCCGCCCGGGTGGCCGACGGTGAGGCCGAGCAGCCCGACATCGTGCTCTGGCCGGAGAACGCCAGCGACATCGACCCGTACATCAACGCCGACGCGGCCGCCGAGATCAGCACCGCCACCGACACGATCAAGGCGCCGATCCTGGTCGGCGCGGTGGTCCAGGGCCCGGGCCGGTACGTCTCCAACACCGGCATCGTCTGGCGCCCGGGCGAGGGCGCCGGCACCGGCGACGACAGCACCTACGTCAAGCGGCACCCCGCGCCGTTCGCCGAGTACATCCCCTACCGCAGCTTCTTCCGGATCTTCAGCAAGAAGGTCGACCTGGTCAGCAAGGACTTCATCTCCGGCGACAAGCTGCGGGACGACCCGGTCGGGGTGATGCGGATGGGCACCGTCCGGGTCGGCGACGTGATCTGCTTCGAGGTCGCCTACGACGGCTTGGTCCGCGACTCGGTCAGGGCCGGGGCCACCCTGCTGGCGGTGCAGACCAACAACGCCACCTTCGGCTACACCGACGAGAGCGTGCAGCAGCTGGCCCAGTCCCGGCTGCGGGCGATCGAGTCCGGCCGGTCGGTGGTGAACATCAGCACGGTCGGCGTCAGTGGCATCATTCTTCCCGACGGAACGGTCGTGGAGCGTTCCGGTCACTACACCCAGGAGGTGCTCGAGGCGACGGTCCCGCTGCGGACCGAGCTGACGATCGCCACCCGGGTGGGCGAGTGGCCGGAATGGATCCTCACCGCGCTCGCGCTCGTCCTGCTGCTCGGCGCCTCGGCCGGTGGCGCCGTGACCCGCTGGGTCCGGCGTGGCCGGCCGGCGGGGGCCGGCGATCAGGAGGGAGAGCCCCGGACCGGGCTCCCCGTGAGCCAGACCAGCTGAGAGAGGCGACCCTCCCCGAATGACGACGCAGGCCCGGTCCGGCCGGGTACTGGTGATCATCCCGACCTACAACGAGCTGGAGAATCTGCCGCTGATCCTGCGCCGGGTGCGCACCGCGGAGCCTTCGGCCCACGTTCTGGTCGCGGACGACAACAGCCCGGACGGCACCGGCGAGCTCGCCGACCAGCTGGCCGCCGCCGACGAGCAGGTGCACGTGCTGCACCGGCCCGGTAAGCAGGGGCTGGGGGCCGCGTACATCGCCGGCTTCCGCTGGGGGCTGGAGCAGGGCTACGACGTGCTGGTCGAGATGGACGCGGACGGCTCGCACCCGCCGGAGCAGCTGCCCGACCTGCTGGACCGGATCGACGCCGGGGCCGACCTGGCGATCGGATCGCGGTACGTGGCCGGCGGCAGCTCGGTGAACTGGCCCAAGCGCCGCCAGCTGCTCAGCAAGGGCGCCAACACCTATGTCGGCCTGGCCCTGAACCTGCACGTGAAGGACTCGACGGCCGGGTTCCGGGCGTTCCGGGCGACCACCCTGGAGAAGCTCGACCTGGCCGGGGTGGAGTCGCAGGGCTACTGCTTCCAGATCGACCTGACGGTCCGGGCAATCCGGCAGGGTCTGCGCGTGGACGAAGTGCCCATCACGTTCGTTGAACGAGAGCACGGGACGAGCAAGATGGACCAGGCGATCGTGGTGGAGGCGTTGTGGCAAGTGACACGGTGGGGCATCCGGTACCGGAGCGCCCAGGTCAGCCGGCAGGTGCGTCGGGTGGGCCCGGGTGGGCTCAGCCGCCGCGAGCGCAGCAGCGGAGACCAGCCGGACGAGTGAGGTGGTTCCTGGCCGCGGCGTTGCTGCTGCCGGTGGTCGAGCTGGTGGTGGCGATCGAGGTCGGGATGGCCGTCGGCGGCCTGGCCGTGTTCGGCTGGCTGGTGCTGGCCGCGGTGCTGGGAATGATGGTGGTCCGGCGGCAGGGCAGTGCGGCCTGGCAGGCGGTGAACCGGTCGCTGCGCACCGGCATCCCGCCGAGCCGGGAGCTGGCCGATGCCACGGTGCTGATGCTGGCCGGAATCCTGCTGATCGTGCCCGGGTTCGTCAGCGACGCGGTGGCCCTGCTCCTGCTGCTGCCCTTCACCCGGCCGGTGGCCCGTCGGCCGATCGAGCGGTTCTTCCTGCGGGCCGCGGCCGATCAGGCCAGTGTCCGGACCGCGTTCGTCAGCGGCGTCCAGTTCGGGGTGGGGCAGCCCGGTCAGCCTGGTCAAGCTGGTCAACCCGGTCAGCCGGGTCAGCCCGGTCGGCCGGCGGCCGGTCGCTTCGGTCCGGGGTTCGGTCGCGACGACGTGATCGAGGGCGAGATTGTGGACGACGAGAAGCGCGGCTGAGTGGGCCCGTCCACCGGGCCACCCCCGTGGGGTGGGCCGGGAAGCCGCGGGCTGACCGGCGTCCTTAATCTCCAAGAGAGCACGAGAAAGCCCGGCCCCTCCCCGAAGGGAGGAACCGGGCTCTGCTCGTGTGGTGTGGCGCTTGGACGCTAGGCCGAACGGCGGCCGTTGAAGCGGCCGGAGCGCAACAGCGCCAGCCGCTCTTCCAGCAGCGTTTCCAGCTCGGCCGTGGTGCGACGCTCCATCAGCATGTCCCAGTGCGTACGAGCCGGCTTCGTGGCCTTCGGCTCCGGGCGCTCGGCGTCTTCGCGAAGCGCGAACTCGCCGCAGCGGCACTCCCAGAGCGAAGGCACGTCGGCCTCCATCGCCATCGGCACGACGATGGAATGCCCGTTCTTGCAGTGGTATGTGATGTCCTGACGGGCGGCCGGCTGAATCCCCGACTCGCTCTCCAGGCTCGAGGCTCCAAGGCGCGTCCCGCGCATGCTCCGCTCACCCATGACGGCTCCCTCCGCGACTGACGGCCAGTCTCACAAGCGCACAACGCCGGGGCCCGGCGAGATGTTCCTGTGATGTGACGTCGTTGCCCGCTCATCGGACGACTCAATGTGTCAATGAAAGCGTACAGAGCGTTATTCCATTGAGATAGGGGTCGGTGGAAATTTCTCAGCATGTAGTCAATGACGCGTTACCCAGCGTGATATTCCCGCTGAACGTGACGTCAGATGACTACCGGTACCGGGTTGCCCGCCTGGGTGATTCCCTTGCTGACATTCACCCGACTGAGCAGGAGCGCGCCGATCAGGAAGAACCCGATCAGCACGATGATGGCGTACCTGTAGGAGTGCGTCAGCTGAAATGTCAGCCCGAAAGCCAGCGTCCCGAGCCAGCTGGTACCCCGCTCGCAGGCCGCGTACAGGCTGAAGTACTCGGCCTCCCGGCCCCGCGGGATCAGGTGACTCTAGAGCGAGCGGGAGAGAGAGCCTGAGTGCCGCCCAGAGTCAGGCCGATCAGCGCCGACGTGCAGATTGACGGGGCAGTCCAGGTCGGTGTCCCGCCCCGGGCAGGCGTCCCGCTCAGCCAGCACGGTGAGGTACGGGCCGAGTGGGGCTCGGTCGTCATCGCGACATCATGGCGACCCCCAAACTCTTTCGTGATCATGGACTTCTTCCCCCGTGATCATGGACTCCATGATCACCGGGACAAAAGTCCATGATCACGGGGGTGAAAGTCCATGATCACGGCAGAGGGGTGAGGACGAGGGGTGGGGAGGGGTTAGCCGCCGAATTCCCAGTGCCAGGGTTCGGGGCGGGAGCCGTCCGGTTGTGCCCAGGCGGGGTGGAACCAGCCGAACACCGGGGCGTTGACGAACAGCCACTCGTGTTCCGGGGTACCGAAGTTCTGAATGCCGCCGCAGAGGTCCGTGGCCGTACCCCAGCCGTGATTGCTGGTGCCGGGCTTCGCCGCCAGGTTTGGCTTCGTCGCGTACAGCCGCACCTGGGTGGCGTAGTCACGGTAAGAGTCGGTAACGCAGATCGGAACCCCGAACTGGTCCGCATAAGCACTGCTGAGCTGGTCGAAGGCGTACGCGGCATCGGCCCTGAGGTAATGCCCCGGAGCCGACGCCAAAGGGCAGAGCGCGGAAAGGGGGATCTGGCCATTGGGGTAGGTACTGATGTCCGAGGCACCCGTACAGGAGCCCACCTGACCGGAGACCACGTTGGCCCCACTGCGGGCCGCTGCTTTCAGCGTCCGTAGACGTTTTTGTCTCTTCTCGGCAGAGCGCACCTGGGAGCTGGTGGTGTCGAGTTCTGCTTCAGCGTCGTCCAGTAAACGTCTCTGCTGGGCCACGGCTGCGTCTGCCGCTGTCTTCGCCGCATCCGCCGCGCTCGCGGCTTCACTGGCCTTCTCGGTAGCTTGCGCAGCGTTGGCCGCCGCCCGCTCGGCGCGGGCTTCGGCCCGGTACCCCGCATCGAGGTCGGCGGACCTGTCCTCGCCGATCCGCTGGAGGGTGTGCATGGCGGCGCTGAGACCAGCACCGTCCAAGGCAGCGCCGTTCGTACCCAGCAGAGTGTTCAGCGTGGGGCTGGCATTGAGCCCGCTGCCGCCTTGATAGGCCTGCCGCGCCCACTGCCCGATGCTGATGCGGGCTTCCTGCGCTGCCGCGTTGGCCTGTTCCAGCTCGCGGTCGTTCCGGTCTTCCTCGTCCTGCGCAGCCTGCAACCCCCGCAGAGCCTCGCTGTAGCTCTCCAGCGCCTGGCCCGCGAGCGTGGCCGCCGCCTGAGTGGCCTGACGGGCGTCCTTCACGTCACCGGTGCGGGCCTCCGCCTGTGCCCGCAGTTCGGCGACCTTCTGATCTTGCGCGTCCAGCTCGGCCTGACTCGGTTCCCGCTCGATCTTGCCGGTCTGGGCGTACGCGGGGGTGCTGAAGGTGATCGCCCCGGCCACTGCGACGCTCAGGAGCACCCAGGCTTTCCTCACCGGCCCTGGATCGACGCGCCCGGGTGCCTGCTGAACGAAGGATCCCGCTGCGTTGGGTGACATCACCCGGCCGGGCTAGCCGGCCGGTGACCGACGACTGAATCCCGGGTGGCCTTCAGCCCTCGACACGTTCGGATCACGACATAAAGTGGTGGGCGCCGGAGAACCCCCTGCTCCAGTGAAGGCGGATGCATGACCGAGTACACGTCCCTGGGATCCCTGCAGGTCGCGACCCTGCTCAAGGATTTCGTGGAGAACGAGGCACTGGCCGGGTCGCCGGTCGGGGCCGACGCGTTCTGGTCCGGGCTCTCCCGGCTGGTGGCCGACCTGGCCCCGCGCAACCGGGAGCTGCTGGTGGAGCGGGACCGGCTGCAGGCGGCGATCGACGGGTGGCACCAGGAGCACCCGGCGCCGGTCGAAACGGCCGCCTACGAGGCGTTTCTGCGGGAGATCGGGTACTTGGTGGCCGAGCCGGAACCGGCGCCGATCGGCACCACCGGCGTGGACGACGAGATCGCCCGGATCGCCGGCCCCCAGTTGGTGGTTCCGGTCTCGAACGCCCGCTACTCGCTGAACGCGGCAAACGCGCGGTGGGGTTCGCTGTACGACGCGCTTTACGGCACCGACGCGATCAGCGAAGCAGACGGCGCGGAGCGGGGGAAGGGCTACAACCCGGTGCGGGGGGCCCGGGTGATCGCCTACGGGCGCGAGTTCCTGGACCGCGTGGTGCCGCTGGTCGAGGGCAGCCACGCCGATGCGGGCGGGTACTCGGTGGCGGGCGGCGGCCTAGTGGTGCACGTGCCGTCCGGTAAGACAACCTTGTCCGAGCCGGCCGCTTTCGCCGGGTACACCGGCACCGCGACGCAGCCGGACACCGTGCTCCTGGTTCACCACGGGCTGCACGTGGAGATCGTGATCGACCGCACCGGGCCGATCGGGCGCACGGACGACGCGGGCGTGCAGGACATCGTTCTGGAGTCGGCGGTCACCACGATCGTCGACTTCGAGGACTCGGTCGCCGCGGTGGACGCGGAGGACAAGGTCCGCGACTACCGCACCTGGCTGGGGTTGAGCCGCGGCGACCTGACCGCCGAGGTCGCCAAGGGCGGAAAGACGTTCCGCCGCACGCTGAACGCCGACCGGGTCTACGCCGTGCCGCGCAACGGGGGTGAGCAGCTGATCCTGCCCGGCCGGGCGCTGATGTTCGTCCGGAACGTCGGTCATCTGATGACGACGGACGCGATTCTGGACGCCAACGGCGCCGAGGTGCCGGAAGGGATCCTGGACGCGGTGGTCACCACCCTGGCCGCTCTTCCGGGGTTGCGCTCCAAGGCGAACAGCCGCACCGACTCGGTCTACATCGTCAAGCCGAAGATGCACGGGCCCGCCGAGGTGGCCTTCGCGGTGACGCTTTTCGAGCGGGTGGAGGAATTGCTGCGGCTGCCCACCAACACCGTCAAGCTGGGCCTGATGGACGAGGAACGGCGTACCTCGCTGAACCTGGCCGCCTGCATCGCCGCCGCGAAGGACCGGATCGTGTTCATCAACACCGGTTTCCTGGACCGGTCGGGCGACGAGATCCACACCTCGATCCAGGCCGGGCCGCTGGTGCGCAAGGAGGAGATGCGCTCGCAGGCCTGGCTGGCGGCCTACGAGAAGCAGAACGTGGACATCGGCCTGGCCTTCGGTTTCGCCGGGAAGGCACAGATCGGCAAGGGCATGTGGGCGATGCCGGACCTGATGGCCGACATGCTCGAGCAGAAGATCGCCCAGCCCCGGGCCGGCGCCACCACCGCCTGGGTGCCCTCGCCGACCGCGGCCACGCTGCACGCCCTGCACTATCACGACGTGGATGTGGCTGCGGTGCAGCAGGAACTGGCCGGTTCGGGGCGGCGCACCACGGTGACCGATCTGCTGCAGATCCCGCTGGGCGATCCCTCGCAGTGGGACGAGGCGGTGCGGGCCGAGCAGGTGGACAACAACTGCCAGTCGATCCTCGGGTACGTGGTGCGCTGGGTGGACCAGGGCATCGGCTGCTCCAAGGTGCCCGACATCCACGACGTCGGCCTGATGGAAGACCGCGCCACGTTGCGGATCTCGAGCCAGCTGCTGGCGAACTGGCTGCTGCAGGGCGTGATCAGCGAGGATCAGGTGCGCGAGAGCCTGGCCCGGATGGCCGCGGTCGTCGACCGGCAGAACGAGGGCGACCCGGACTACCGGCCGCTGACCGAGGACCTGGAGAGCAGCCAGGCCTTCCTGGCCGGCGGCGACCTGATCTTCCTCGGGACCAAGCAGCCCAACGGCTACACCGAGCCGATCCTGCACGCACGCCGCCGGGCGGCCAAGGCCGTGCTCTCCATGACCCACGTGACCGGGCTGGCGGTCGGCTAGCCCGCCAGTACCGAGCGCATCAGGCCTTCCAGATCTCGTTCGCCTTCGCGGGTCTGGACGCCGACCGCCAGCCCGCCGCGGATCAGCTTCTCCGCGGCGGGCTTGACGAACTGCCCGGCCCAGGCCTGGTGCTCGCGCAGCATCCCGGCGGCCAGGTCGTCCGGCGGCAGGGCGTGTTTGGCGGCAGCGATGGTGCCCTCGGGCAGATCGGCGATGTTCCGGGCGATCCGGTCCACGAACGCGTCGATCTCGTCGGCCGGTAGCGCCCGGTTGATCCAGCCGTAGCGCTCGGCGGTCTCGGCGTCGAACAGATCGGCCCCGAGTACGATTTCGAGGGCTCGGTTACGTCCTACCCGGTTCAGCAGGTACTGCGTGCCACCCCCACCGGGCACGATGCCGCCAATTGCCTCGATCTGGCCCAGCCCCGCCGTGCCGATCGCGGCGAACGTCAGGTCGGCCGCCGTCACGAACTCGGCCCCGCCGCCGCGGGCCAGCCCGGTGAGTTTGACGATGCTCACCTGCGGCAGCTCGCGGAGCGCTTCTCCCACGGCCTGAAACACGTTCAGTCCCTCGGGCGCTCCGGCGGTCGGGTCGCCCTTGGCGTTTGCATCGTCCACCAGGGTGAAATCGACGTGTGCGAGGAAGAACTCAGGATCGGCGCTCTCGAAGACCACCACTCGGGCGTCCTCGTCCTCGCGCAGATTCGCCAAAAGCGTCCTCAATTCACCCATCAGAGCAAGGCTGAGCACGTTTACGGGCGGGTTGTCGATGACCACCCTGACCACTCCGCGGTCGCGGGTCACCTGGAGGGTGTTCTGGCTCACGTCGGGCTCTCTTCCGGTAGGTATCTGTTGTATACCTAGCTTCGAGGGGCCGCCCGACACCGTCAAGAACGCACCTTAGCCATCCCTAGGATCCTGGAGGATACCTACGATGATCGAGACCACCGATCCGGACTGGGTTTTCCGGGTCGACTGCCCGAGTCGCCCGATCCTCGACCAGATCGCGGACAAGTGGTCGGTGATGGCCATGGCGGTGCTCGAGAAGCCCTGCCGGTTCAACGAGATCAAGCGCCGGCTCGAGGGCATCACCCAGCGCGTGCTTACCCAGACCCTGCGTCGGCTGGAGCGTAACGGCATGATCGAGCGACGCGTGCTGCCCACCTCGCCGGTCGGTGTGGAGTACTCGCTGACCCCGCTCGGCCGCTCGCTGCAGGAGCCGTTCGCCCACCTGTACAACTGGACCGTCGAGCATGCCGACGAGATCAGCGCTCGGCAGCGGGACTACGACGAGCGCACCGCCGTCTGAGCCCGCCGCCGGTAGAGGTGGCGGTAGCTGGAGGGGGAGATCGTCGAGACCTTCTGGAAGTGCTGCCGGAATCCCGCGGCGGTCCCGAAACCGGTTCTTGAGGCGATGCTCTCGATGGTTTCGTCGGTGGTCTCCAGCAGTTCTTGGGCCAGCCGGACGCGTTGCTGGATCAGCCATTGCAACGGGGTGACGCCGAGTCGTTCACGGAAGTGCCGGGCGAACGTCCGCGGAGCCAGGTGGGCTTCGCGGGCCAGGTCGTCGACGGTCAGCGGTTTCTGGAGGTTTTGCAAGGCCCAGGCCAGGGCGACGCCGAGCGGGTCGTCACCGGTGGGAGTGATCTGGGCCGGCGGCACGAACTGGCGCTGACCTCCGTCGCGATGCGGCGGCACCACCATCCGCCGGGCCACCTCGTTCGCCACCGCCGAGCCGTGGTCGAGCCGGACCAGATGCAGGCACAGGTCGATCGCCGCGCCGGTACCCGCGCTGGTGTGCACGTCGCCGTCGCTGACGTAGAGCACCGTGGGCGTGAACTGGACGCCGGGGAAGCGGTGGGTGAAGTCGAGGGCGTTCATCCAATGCGTGGTGGCCCGCCGTCCCTCCAGGATCCCGGCCTCGGCCAGGAGGTACGAGCCCGCGCAGATGGACACCATGCGCGCACCCCGCTCGTGCGCCCGCTTCACGGAGGCGACCAGGTCCGGCGGGGGCTTGAGCTGATGCGCCCGATCCATTGCCGGCACCAACACGGTGTCAGCCTGTTCCAGCGTGTCAAGATCGCCGTCCGGGGTAACGGTCAGTCCGCCGCCCGTGCGGTAGCTGCGCTGGGAGCCGCAGTAACGCAGCTCGTACCAGGGATCGACGATGTCCGAGCGGTCCAGGCCGAACACCTCGCAGGGCACCGCGAACTCGAACATCGGCATGCCGTCGGTGAGGGCCAGGGCAACCGTGTGCATGAGCTGAGAGTACTGGCAGCAATCTTGCGCAGCGAGGCTTTTCTGCCACTGTCGGCCGGTGGCCGAGGTCGCGCAGATTAGGAGACATGACGGGGAACTGGGGACGACGGTCGCGAGCAAGCGCTCTGGCGACTGTAACGCGGTCTGCCGGAGTCGGAACTGCTCAGGATACGAGCGCTGGGCTGGGCCTGGGTCAGGGCACCGCACTGTACGTCGGCGCGGTTCTGGGAACCGGGGTGATCGCCCTTCCCGCCCTCGCCGCCGACGCCGCGGGTCCAGCGTCTCTCATTGCCTGGCTCCTGCTCATCGTTGCCTCCGCGCCGCTGGCCTTCACGTTCGCCGCCCTCGGCGCCCGCCACCCAGACGCCGGGGGAGTAGCCCACTACGCCCGTCTGGCCTTCGGGCCCCGCGCCTCGGCGGTCGTGGGCTGGTGCTTCTACTGCGCTGTCCCGCCCGGATCGACCGCCGCAGCACTGTTCGCGGGGTATTACGCCGAATCCGCCTTCGGCGGTGGGCGGTCTACCGTCGTCGGAACAGCCCTCGCACTAATGCTGGCCGTGGCGGGGGTCAACTGGTTCGGGGTAAGGATGTCCGGCCGCGCTCAGCTCGCGCTCGGCATAGTGCTCCTCGGATTCATCGTGGCAGCCGTTCTTTTCGCCCTACCCAGCGCCGATCCCGACAACCTCAAGCCATTCGCCCCGCACGGCTGGACGGCCATCGCACCCGCTTCCGCGCTCCTGGTCTGGAGCTTCGTCGGCTGGGAGGCGATCACCCACCTGACCGGCGAGTTCCGTGATCCACGGAGAGATCTGGCTCGGGCTACCACGGCCGCGGTCGTCGTGGTAGGCGTCATTTATCTGGCGGTTGCCGTCACCGTAGTCCTGGTACTCGGCCCCTCCGCCGCCAGCACTCCCGCACCGTTGGGCGAACTGTTGGCCACTGCGTTCGGCGGTGACGCCCGGAAACTCGCTGCGGTGATCGCGGTTCTGCTGACCTTCGGCACGATGAACGCCTACTACGCAGGCGCAGCCAAGCTCGGCGCCGCCCTTGGTCGTGACGGGGCATTGCCGGCCTGGCTGGGGAGGGGAAGCCAGGCCGGAGAAGTGCCCCGCCGCAGCCTCGCCGTCAACGTCACCGCCTCGCTGACCGTGCTCGCCCTGGTCAGCTGGTCCAATCTCGACCTCACCTCGATCGTCCTGGCCACCAGCGGCCTGTTCGTCACCGTCTACGCCGTAGGCATCGCCTCCGCGCTGCGCCTGCTGGAACCGGGACGGGCGCGGGTGACCGCCGCCATCGCCATGGCGACCGTGGTCGCGCTACTACTGATGACCGGCGTCCATTTGCTCTGGGCGGTTCTCGTGGCCGCCGCGGCGCTGGCCTACAGCGGACGAAGGTCACCGCGATCGTCCATCAGCTGACCAGACATCCTTCGCTTATGGTGGCTGGGGTAGTCACCCTCGAGGATGAGGAGCGTCTGATGGAGCCGACCCCGGCCGTACTCGATGAACTGGTCGCTGCGTTGCCGGACGGCGTGGCCATCGTCGATCCCGTTCTGATGGACAAGTACCGCTGGGACCGAGCTGCCGATCCAGACGCAGGCATGCCCGCCGCAGTCGTCCGTGCCGAGTGCACCGAACACGTACAAACAGCGTTGCGGTGGGCCTCAGAACATCGCGTCGCGGTGGTTCCCCGCGGCGCCGGTACGGGGTTGTCCGGGGGTAGCACCGCGCGCAGCGGCGGCATCGTCGTCTCCACCGAACGCATGCGAGACATCTCCATCGACCCGCTGAGCCGCGTGGCCGTCGTACAGCCAGGCCTACTCAACGCCGAGGTGAAAAAGGCGGCCGCGGCCAACGGCCTCTGGTACCCGCCGGACCCGTCGTCCTTCGAAATCTGCTCGATCGGCGGCAACATCGCCACCAACGCCGGTGGTCTCTGCTGCGTGAAGTACGGCGTCACCACCGATTACGTCCTCGCCCTCGAAGTCGTGCTCGCCGACGGCCGCGCTTTGAAACTGGGTGGCCCGCGCCTCAAGGACTCGGCCGGCCTCTCCCTGACCAAGCTCTTCGTCGGCAGTGAAGGCACCCTCGGCATCATCACCGAGGTAACCCTGCGCCTCCTGCCGCCCCAGCACCCACCCCGTACCGTCGTCGCCAGCTTCGCCAACACCCACGCCGCCACCGAAGCCATCGTCGCGATCACCTCCCGCATGCGCCCCGCGATGCTCGAATACATGGACCGGACCACGGTCAACGCCGTCGAGGACAACCTGCGCATGGGCCTCGACCGTTCCGCCGCCGCCCTGCTGGTGGCCCAGACCGACACCGAAGGCACCACCGCGGAAAGGGAGCTCGCCGAGATCGTCGAAGCCTGCGAACGCTGCGGCGCCGACGAGGTCCTGGCCACCGACGACCCCCGCGAGGGCGAGGCCTTCACGGTCGCCCGCCGTCAGGCCATTCCTTCCATGGAGAAGAAGGGCAAACTGCTGCTTGAGGACGTCGGTGTCGCCGTTCCTCGGTTGCCCGCCTTGGTCGCGGGGATCGAGAAGATTGCGGACGCCCGTCAGGTCACCATTGCGCTGATCGCCCACGCCGGTGACGGGAACACCCACCCGCTGATCGTTTTCGACCCTTCGGACGGTGCGGCCACGGCCCGCGCCCAGGTGGCGTTCGGCGAGGTGATGGATCTGGCGATCGAGCTGGGCGGGACGATCACGGGCGAGCACGGGGTCGGGCGGTTGAAGCAGCCCTGGCTGGCGGCTCAGGTGGGGGAGGACGTGATGGATCTGAGCCGGAGGATCAAGGACGCGATCGATCCGCTGGGGATCCTGAATCCGGGGGCGGTGCTGTGAGCCGCGACGAACAGCCCCCACCTCACGCGCCGGGCCAAACCGACCCGACATACTACGGTGCATGTCAGCCGCACCCTCGCCCCAGCACCTCGACCTGTTCTTCGGCACGTACACCGAGCGCCTGCCCCACGTGGACGGCCAAGCTCCCGGCATCATGCGGGCCGGTTACACCGGGCCCGGGCAGCTCGGCGAGACGACGCTGGCCACGGTCTTCCGCAACCCTTCCTGGGTAACCGCTTTCGAGGGCGTCCTCTATGCCGTGTCGGAGACGCACGCGGACGAGGGACAGGGCGACGTGTCGGCCTACCGGATCGAACCGGATTCGCACACGCTGGTCCTGCTCGGCGTGCAGCCGTCGGGCGGCGCCGACCCGGCGCATCTCGCGATCTCCCCAGACGGTCGTCATCTCGTGGTGGCCAACTACAGCGGTGGTTCGGTCGCGCTGTTCGGGCTGCAGGAAGGGACCGGGCGGATCGGGGAGCGGCTGGACCTGGTGCAGCACGAGGGGACCGGGGCGGACCCGGAGCGACAGGAGGCGCCGCACCCGCACATGGTGGCGTTCGACCCGAAGAGCCCGGAGATCTACGTGCCGGACCTCGGGCTGGACGCGGTGCTGGTCTACCGGATCGTCGAGGGCAGGCTGAAGGCGGTCCGCCGGATCGACGGCCCGCCCGGGACCGGCCCCCGGCACCTGGCCTTCCATCCCTCCGGTGATGCCTTCTTCCTCCTCGGCGAGCTCGACAACACCCTGACGACGTTCCGGCGTACCGAATCCGGTTTCAGTGCCGTGGGTTCGGTGTCGCTCCTGCCCGAGGACGGACAGGACGAGCCGAGCTGGGGCGCGGCCGTGCGGGTCCACTCCTCGGGGGAGCTGGTTTTCGCCAGTGTCCGCGGGCACGACAGCGTCAGCGTCTTCCGATACAGCCCTGACGCTGCACTCACTCTCGTCACCAATGTGTCGGTGAAGGGGAGCTTCCCCCGGGACATCGCGCTGACCCCGGACGAGCAGTTCCTCCTGGCGGCCAATCAGAACAGCGCGTCAGTGACCGTGTTCAGCGTGGACGCGGAGGCAGAGGGGCCCGAAGTGCTGTCCTTCGTGCGGGAGCACTGGGCGCCTACGCCGGTCTGTCTGGCCTGGGCGTAGCCGGAGCACTGCCCTTTAGGTCCACCCCTGCCCTGCACAGGTGACCAGGATGGACCCCGTCCGCTACCTTCTGAGCACGACCGCTTACCCGATGCATCCTTATTGAGCCAGAACTGCCGCTGCTCCGTATCTTCGGTGAGGCGCATGTATCTGAGGCGATTCTTGCGTCTCCTACCACTGGGACCCCGCCGGACGGCATCATCACGACTACGTCATCGGGCGGGGGATGCCCGGCAGCGACGGAGGAGTCTCGATGCAGACCGGCAACAGCACGGGGATCAGTCTGGCGACCGGCATGGAACGGCCGCGTGTCCTCACCCAGCACGGAAGCCAGCACGGAAAGCAGCACCCCGACGACCAGTACCCCAACCAGAACGGCACGGCCCGCGGCGGCAGCCACGCCCCGGGTCAGGCCCCTCACTCACCATCGGTGGGCGCGCAGGGCGGCGCCCGCTCGACCCGGGTGTTCGTCTTCGGCTGCGACCGGTTGTCGCAGGCCGGGATGGTCGCCTACCTGCGGGACTGCCCCGGCATCGAGCTGGTGCCGGAGGCCGGGATGGCCACGGCCGACGTGACCGTGGTGGCCGCCGAGGCAATGGACGAGCCCAGCCTGCTCGCCCTGCGCGCGGTGCAGCAGTCCGGTGCCCGGCGCACCCTGCTGGTGGTCGGCGAGATCGACGCCCGCGGGGTGGCCGACGCGTTCGATGCCGGAGTGATCGGCATCCTGCGCCGCTCGGCGATCACCACCCGCTCGCTCACCCGGGCGATCGCCTCGGCCCAGGCCGGCGAGAGCGTGCTGCCCACCGAACTGCTGACCCGGCTGGTCCGTCAGGTCCGGTCGCCGCGGCCGCGGGTCTCCCCGCTGAAGGAAGGCTCCGTGGTGCCGACCTCGACGGTGGACGTGCCGGACGCGCAGCCGCACACCGAGCGCGAGCTGGCGGTGCTGCGGATGCTGGGCGAGGGGTGTGACACCCGCGAGATCGCCCGTCGGCTGGCCTATTCCGAGCGCACGGTGAAGACGGTGATCCAGGACCTGTCGCAGCGGCTGGGACTGCGCAACCGCTCTCATGCGGTGGCCTATGCGGTGCGGAACGGGCTGATCTGAAGCCGCCAGGCCTCGAGAACCGAGGCCTGGCGGCCCTACGTCAGGAGACCCGGGTCCTCAGACCGAACCCGTAGGGGTAAGCCGGTTTGTAATTCCGGTCACCGACGTTGATCGGTTCCTGGGCGGCCGTGGCCGGCCAGGTGACGGGCAGCTTCCCGGTGAACGCCCGCTTCCCGAAGAGCACGTCCGCCACCCCGGCGCCCTCGGTGCCGGGTAGCCAGGAGGCGACCAGGGCGTCGACGTCACCGGTGGCGACGATCTGCGGGCGCCCGGAGACGACCAGCACCACGCACTTGGCCACCGCCTTGCAGACCCGGTCGATCGTGGCCTGGTCCTCCGGCTGGAGCGACAGTGACTTCGCCTCCCTCGGTACCCCGTTGTCGGCCGGGTCGTACGCCCATTGCGGGCCACCGACGTCCCCGAACCCTTCGGAATAAGGCGTCTCCCCGACGACCACGACGCCGACGTCGCTCCCGGCGACCGGGGCCGTCCCGTCCTTGCTGTAGGTGACCTTGGCGTTCGGAGCGACCTGCTTGATCCCTTCGAGCACGGTCGTGCCCGGCTGCTGGTTCTCGTTGCCGGAGAAGCCCTGCCAGGTCAGCGTCCATCCGCCGGCCTGGTTCCCGATGTCGTCAGCATTGCGCCCGGCGACGTAGATCTTCGCGTTCTTCTTCAGCGGCAGCAGGTTTCCGCTGTTCTTCAGCAGCACCTGGGACTCGGCGACGGCCTTGCGGGCGACGGCGCGGTGCTGGGCCGAGCCGAAGTCCTTGATCCCGCTACGGTCCGCGAAGGGCTTCTCGAACAGCCCGAGCTCGAACTTCTTGGTGAGGATGCGGCGGACCGCGTCGTCGATCCGGGACTGCTTCACCCGCCCGGCGTTCACCTCGGCGATCAGCGTGGTGACGAACTCCCGGTACCGGGCCGGCTCCATGAACATGTCCACCCCGGCGTTGACGCTCGCGGTGACCTGTTCGGGGAAGGTGCCCGGCAGTTGGTCGATGCCGTTGTAGTCGCTGATCACGAACCCGTCGAAGCCGATCTTCTGCTTCAGCACGCCGGTCAGGAGTTCCTTGTTGGCGTGCATCTTGACCGGGTTGCCGAGGCCGTCGTCGGTCCAGTCCACGCTGGAGTACGAGGGCATGATCGAACCCACGTTGCGCTTCTGCACCGCGGCGATGAAGGGCGGGAGATCGATCCGGGCGAACTCCTTCCGGCTGGTCTGGGTGACGCCCTGGTCGATCGGGTAGTCGCCGCTGCCGGTTCCGTACGTGGTGTCGCCGTCGCCCGCGAAGTGCTTGGCGGTGGCCAGCACCCGGTCGGGGTTCTTCAGATCGGCGGTCCGGGTGCCCTGGAATCCGTCGATCGCGGTGGTCATCTGGGTCACGAGTTCCGGTGTCTCACCGAAGCTCTCGTAGGAGCGTCCCCAGCGGGCGTCCCGGGTGACACAGACGCACGGGGCAAATACCCAGGGGACGCCGGTGGACCGGGTTTCGGCGGCGGTCACGTGGGCGGTCTCGGCCACCAGGGCCGGGTCACGGGTGGCGCCGAGGCCGATGTTGTGCGGGAAGATCGTGGCGCCGAAGACGTTCCCGTCCCCGTGCACGGAGTCCACGCCGTAGATCATCGGGATCCCGAGCCGGCTGGCCAGAGCCTGCTTCTGGAAACCGTCGACCATGTCGGCCCAGGCGGTCGGCGTGTTCGGAGTGGGGACCGATCCGCCGCCGGAAAGTACTGATCCAAGGGCAAGTTCGGTGACCGCACCCGGATCGGCCGCCAGCGAGCCGCGTTCGGCCTGGGTCATCTGCCCGACCTTTTCGGCCAGCGTCATCCGCTTCAGCAGATCGGTGACCCGGTCCTTCACCGGGAGGGCCGGGTTGCGGTACGCAGCCGGCGAGGCCGCTATCGGCTCAGCTTGGGCCGTTCCCAGCATCGGGCCGAGGAGTGCGAAACCCGCCAGGGGGACGACGATAATTCCCCATCTGTGTCGTTTGGAGCGCATAGGAGCACCTCCGGTCGCCGCGACGGCGGCGCTGCCTCATTGCAGTCAGGGGACGCTCGTCGCGACCGGGTGGATCCTCGCATATCGGTCATGCATTGGGTAGCCTTGGGTGACGAGCGATAACTTTTCCGTGGTCGTCCGGCGGCCGCCGGGAATGCGTTCAACTGCCGCCGCAGGGAATTCCGGAAGACGTAATGCGATCACCCTCAGTGCCGGTTCGGGCACGGAGAAGAACTATGAAAGTTTCTACGGTTGAACGGATCTGAGCATTTGGGAAGACACTGCTCGGCAGACGAGGGAATTTTCGCAGTCGAGGGTTAACTAGGGCTTAGACGTGTGATGATGCCCGTTGGAGGGCCGCATCGTCACAGGAGGGTCACCATCAGTACCGCCAGCCATCAGCTGACTGCGGCTAAGTCACGTCCATCACTCGTGGTGGCGGGCGTCGTCGGGCCGACCGTCCACGCCCAGGGCCGCTCCGCCGGGCGCCGGTGCGTCCTCGTCCAGATGGGCGGCTGCAATCTGTCCTGCACCTGGTGCGACTCCGCGTTCACCTGGGACACCTCGCGCTTCGACCTGGCCCGGGAGGTCGGGTACTGGCGGGTCGAGGAGATCGCCGAGACAGCCCGCTCGGCCAACACCCCGCTGATCGTGATCAGTGGCGGCGAGCCCCTGCAGCAGCAGAACGCCCCGGCCTGGCCGCAGTTCCTCGAGCTGCTCGGCGGCTACGAGATCGGCGTCGAGACCAACGGCACGTTCCCGCCCACCGAGACCACGCTGCACCGGGTGAGCTGGGTGACCGTCTCACCGAAGCTCGCGCATTCGGGCGACCCGAACTGGGCCCGGATCAACCGCGAGGTGCTGATCGCCTGGGCCCAGGCGGCCGAGCACTTCGACATCGACTTCTCCTTCGCCGTGCGCGATCTCAGCGACATCGAGTCGGTGGTGCAGATCATGAAGCTGCACGAGCTGCCGATCGACCGGATCTGGGTGGTGCCCGAGGCGACCACCGCGGCCCTGTCGATCAGCCGGCTCAACGAGATTTCCGAGGCCGCCGTGCAGGCCGGGTTCAACCTCTCGGTCCGGCTGAGTGCATTAACAAGTACACAGCCCTGACCTGGACGTACCCACATCTGTCGGACCTGACCCCTAGCATTCTTCCTCGTGACCCCTGAGCAGAGCATCAGCTACCTCCGAACCCGCGAATGGCATCTCAACGTCAGCGTTGAGAACGGGCGGGGGGTGGCCGCGCTCCAGGTCGAGGAGAACGAGCACTGGAGTGCGGCCGACGGGCGGATCCGGATCCTGGTGCAGCGGCCGGACCTGCCCGCCGCGGATCACTCGAACACCGGCACCGTGGAGTGGGCCGCCGCGCTCCCGCCGGATCCGGCCGGGCTGCGCGCCTATCTGCTGAAAGACGCACCGCCCGCCGGTCGCGGCGTGCCGGAGACCCTGGTGCTGATCGCCTCGGTCCAGCGCCTGCACAACCAGGCCATCCCGCCGGCGCTCGCCGAGGCCTTCTTCCAGATCCTCACTACCCGTCCTGACCTGCAGAATCTCGGCGAGGTGGTGGATCGCGCGGGGCGCCCCGGGCTGGCCTACGGCTTCGAGTTCTCGTTCGGCCCGAAGCGCCGGCTCACCCTGATCTTCGACCCGTCCTCACACGCCCTGCTCGGCACGGAGGAGCTGATGCTCGAGCCGGGCCGGCTGCGGGTGGAGGTCCCGGCGGTGGCCAGCTACGTGCTGTACCTGGAGCAGGGCTGGGTGCCGAGCATGAGCGATCGACCGCTGACTACGCGGGCCTGACCGGTTTCGGCACCCGGAAGGTAACGTGTCCGCGTGTCTGTATCGCCAGAGGGGCCCGGGTCCGTCGCCGCCGGCGCGAAGCTTTTCGCCGTCAGCGACCTGCACATCGGCTATCAGGAGAACCGGGAGATCACCGCTTCCCTGCAGCCGGAGAGCGAGGGCGACTGGCTGATCGTCGCCGGGGACGTCGCGGAGAAGGTCGAGGACGTCGAGTGGGCGTTGCGCCTGCTCGCCGGCCGTTTCGCCAAGGTGGTCTGGGTTCCCGGCAACCATGAATTGTGGACGCACCCGAGCGACCCGGTCACGCTGCGCGGGGTTGCGCGGTACGAGCGTTTGGTCGAACTGTGCCGCGAACTGGGCGTCGTGACCCCGGAGGACGAGTTCCCGGTCTGGACCGGCGAGGGCGGCCCGCTCACCATCGCGCCGATGTTCCTGCTGTACGACTACTCGTTCCGCGCGCCCGGCACCACGACGAAGGAAGAGTCGCTCAAGGTCGCGTACGACACCGGCGTGGTCTGCTCCGACGAGCGGTTCCTCGAGCCCGACCCCTACCCCACCCGTGAGGACTGGTGCCGCGCCCGCATTGAGTACACCCGCGGACGCTTGGACGCCCTGGCCCCGGACACGCAGACCGTGCTGATCAACCACTGGCCGGTGGAGAAGCACCCCAACAACATCCTGCGCTACCCCCAGTTCGCGCAGTGGTGCGGCACCACGCTCAGCGCCGACTGGCACCGGCGCTACCGCGCGGCGGTGGTGGTCTACGGGCACCTGCACATCCCGCGGCGTACCTGGCTGGACGGCGTGCGCTTCGAGGAGGTCTCGGTGGGCTACCCGCGAGAGTGGCGGATGTGGGGCCAGCGGACGTGGCTGCGGCAGGTGCTGCCGGCTCCCGAGGGTGTGGCGGCACCGGAAGGTGGCACGGACATCTCGTTCCACCGCCTGTGGCCGAAGCCCGAGGACGAGCCCAGCCGCGCCTGACCCCACAGCTTTTGGCCCCGACGGCGGTGGCAGCGGCTCCCACCGTACCCTGACATACGGCGTGCTCCCCCGCGCACCACCGCCGGGTATTCATTCAGACTCAGAAGCGGCCGGTTCGGTTCCCGGGATCTCAAGAAATCTTTGACCTAGGCGAAACTCACAGCCGCCGTCTCCGCCCGCCGCGACGCCGCCAGCCCCTGAGCTTCCTGCTCAAGAGCCTTTTTCAGGCGCGGAGGCAGAACGCCGAACCCGGTCACCGCCACCTCCAGCACCTTCCCCTTCCCCACCTTGGCCCGCCAGGTGCCGATCACGTCGCCGTCCACCAGCACCACGCCGGGATTGCTCAACGCCTTGAACACGGCCCGGTGGTGAGCTCCGTCCGGAATCACCAGATCCCGATCCCGCGCGGTCAGCCACGGATCGCCGCCGGGTAACAGCCGAACGAGCTCTGGCTTCTCAGCACTCAGGAGCTCGTCGACTCTGTCCTCCACCATCCAGGCCTTACCCAGCGGCGTCCCTACTTCAACCAACCCGCCCGGCAAATGCCCCTTCAGCGCCGTCGCCGACATTCCGGCGTGAGCCGCGAGCGAAGCCGTAGACGCCGGACCATTTACCCGCAGGTAGCGCAGCACCATCTCGTCCAGCCCACTCCCGCTCTGGGGTAGCTCCTTCAACCTCAGCGAGGACGGCAACGGCTTCAGATACGAAGACCGCCCCTCCGTAAGCACCTCCACCCCGGCCGGAACCCCGACCAGCTGGAAGAGCCCTCCGCTGACATGCCGCGATGCGCACGTGGGGCAGTCGAAGTTCAGATCGTCCGGCACCAGCGCGCTGACCCGGCGGCTCACTTCACCTTTGGGCAGCTTCTCGGTCACCGCCTCCCGCAAGGCCGCCGCCCCCGCCGCAAACGCCCCCAACCCCCGCTTGGCCCCCTCCTTAATCCGCGGGTTCGTGATCCGTCGGGTTGCGTCGGCATCGTCCACCGGCCACGTCGCCGTGGCCAACGCCTTCAGATCGGCCTCGTTGTGGACGTGCGGCGCCCCCCGCCACGACCAGACGATCCGAGTGCCCTTCGGGAATTGATGGACGCCTCGAGCGGCCAGAACCGTCGCAGCCGTCCCAGCCGGTGTGTCCTGAATCCCGACCCCCAGCAACGCCCCCACGTCCCCCGACCGATCCAGCCCCTGCGCCCGAGCCCGATAGCCGAGCACGTTCTCCCTGGTTACCGACGTCATGCCACCGTTCTACCAACCTTGTCTCGATGATTCGGCCTCATGCCCGGATTGGCATTACCGGGTGCCCTGGTCCAGAAAATCGCTCCGACTTCAACCGGACTCATCCGCTCGGGCTGGTGAAGAAAGTGGTCAGCATCGAAGTGGGCTCCTTCGCCAACGCTTTCGGACTTCTGGCCGGTGGACGCCTTGCCGAGGCCCAACCCCGCCCCCGTCAGACCGCGTGACTCATGATGAGATAACCACTGCCATCCCACGCCGTGGTGTACTCGTCGAGGTCGTAACCGATGGACCGATAAAAGCTCTCAGCCTGTAGACCTACCCCGGCCTTAATGCGAGAGCGCCCGGTGCGCTCGTGAAAATCGCCTTCCACGTGACGGACAAGCCTTGACCCAATTCCTTGGCGAGTCTCGGCCGGATCGACGTAGACATGGCGAAGGTTGGCGCCCTTCCAGCCCGCGCAGCCCACGACCCGTCCTTCCTTCTTCGCCACAAAGAGCTGCTGATGCTCGATCATCGTTTTCAGCTCATCGGGGTCGACATCGTCCAGAAGGTTCTGCACCTCCTTTGCGGTGTAGGCCCTCGGCGCGTGGACGGAGAACCCGTCATGGCGAAGGCGCAGGACATGCGCGAGGTCGCTCAACTCAGCGAGCTCGATCTTGATCACCGACCCAGCCCCCGATCCCGGGCCCCTGAATCCGTGGTCTCCAGCCCGTGGCCCAGAGCGCCGCCGCCGGTCCGAACAAGGGCGACGGGAGCTGCTCGAGATCGGTCCACCACACCCACTCGGCGGCCTTCTCCGGTTCCCGCACCTGCGGCTCACCATCGACCTCGACCAGATGATGCAGGGTGATGTAGTGCAGGGCGTCCTCGGGAAAGAGGTCGTTGGTCCAAGCGATCGGGGTGATCTGCTGAGCCTTCAGCCCGGTCTCCTCAAACAGTTCGCGGGCCACGGTGGCACCGGGATCCTCGCCCGGATCCACCTTGCCTCCGGGAAACGCCCAGGTCCCGGGACCGTGCGCGCCGATGCGGCGCCCCAGGAGGACAGCGCCGTCCCGGATCACCACCGCGCTGACGCCGACGAACGGACCTCGCATCGTCATCCGACCTCCTCCAATGCTCCCCGCGGCCTTCATGGCCGCGTGACCGCAGCGACTGAGCGACCTTCACAACCGCGCGACCTCACGATTCCTGCCGACCCCACGACCCCACCATCCGACGACCCGACGACCCTGCCAGGACAGCGGGGGCACGAACTGCGGCACGGCCCCTGCCACTTATGGCCGCTCCACTCCTGCGACTCACGGGCGCCCGGCCCCACGACCCGCGGCCCCACGACCTACGGCCCTTGATCGCGGCTGCCCCACGGCCGCAACGCCCCCACGATTCTTGCGACCTCACGGCATCTGTGGCCCCACGAGCCCACGACCCGACGACCCTGCGAGGACAGTGGGGGCACGAACTGCGGCATGGCCCCTGCCACTTGTGGCCGCTCGACTTCTGCGACTCACGGTGCCCACCCGCGGCCCCACGACCCGCGGCCCCACGACCCGCGGCCCCACGACCCGCGGCCCCACGACCCGCGGCCCCACGACCCTTGATCGCAGCGACTCTTCGAACGCAGCGACCCCATGGCCGCAACGACCCCACGATCCCTTGACCTCACGGCATCTGTGGCCCCACGAGCCCGCGACCCCTTGATCGCCGCAGCCCCCATACCCCTTGAGCCCTGCGCCCCAGCGGCTGCTTGCCCGACGCCCCAAACCCTCCCCGGCATGCGGCCTCTAAGACGCGTGCGGTCCCACGAGTCCGAGGTCTCACAGTCCATCGAATCAGAATCGCGCACGGGTCGAAGCCGTCGATCCTCGTTCTTCCTTCCTGGACTCTTCCTGGACTGCCGCGGTCTACGCCCGCGGCGGCCCGGCTTCCAGCCGCTCCCTGACCTCGCGCAGCTTCTCGACACCGTGCTGGTCACCGCCCCACCGCGACTCCAGCCACCACGTTGCGCCGGCCTCGGCCCAAGGGGTTACCGCAGCGATAGACGCGGCCCTGTCCCCGGCCGCGGTCTCGCCCTCGTGGACCACATCGAGTCCGGTCTTGCCGCGCTCCGCCAGCCAGGCGATGAGTTCGCGCAGGTCGTCTGGCTGGGGCTGGCGGCCCTCGCCGAGGTGGTACTCCGGGATCACGCCGTCCATGCGGAGGATGCGGGTCATCGACTTGTGGCGGGGCCAGGCGCCGACGGCCCAGATCGGGATCGGGTTCTGCACGGGCGCGAGGCTGCCGGTGACAGTTTCGCTGCCGACGCCGCCGTTGTAGGTGTACTGCTCGCCGGCGAAGGTGGTGCCGCCGCGCCAGAGCTCGCGGATCAAGTCGATGCCCTCGTCGAGCATGGCCGCGCGCTGTTTGCGGTCGATCACGTCGCCGCTGCCGGTGGGCAGGGACGGATCGATGGCGCCGAGCCCGACGCCGAGGATGGCGCGGCCGTTCGAGAGCTGGTCGAGGGTGGCCACCTGCGAGGCCACCTTCCAGGGGCGGCGCCAGGGGAGAGGCGTGAGCATGGTGCCCAGCCGGATGCGGGACGTGGCGGTGGCCATCGCGCTGAGCAGACCCCAGGCGTCGGCGCCGTACGCTGTCTCGAAGACGAAGATCCCATCCCATCCCGCCTGCTCGGCCACGACCGCCAGGTCGAGCTGCTGCCGGGGTGAGCCACCGGGAAGGATGAAACCGAAGCGCATGCTCTCTTCCGTCATAGGAACAGTGGTAGCAGCGGCCACCGACAGTCTTGGCCGGTCGAGGCAATCTGTCGCCGCGCGGCGTGATGGGATGGCGCCCGTGAACCTGAACGTGGACGAGATCAAGCGGGCCCGGCGATGAGCGGGCTGAACGGCAAGGCGGGCGACCGCTGCCCCTGTGGCTGGGGCGACCCGTATCCGGCGTGTTGCGGGCGCTACCACGCCGGTGAGGCCGCGCCGACCGCGGAAGCGCTGATGCGGAGCCGGTACTCGGCCTTCGTGGTCGGGGATACGGAGTACCTGCTGCGGACCTGGGCCGAGGAGAACCGGCCGGAGGACCTGGAGCTGGACGAGGACATCGAGTGGCAGCGGCTGGTGGTGCTCGGACATACCGGTGGTGGGCCGTTCGACACCGTGGGAACCGTGGAGTTCGAGGCCTGGTACCGGCACCAGGGCGCGCGCGAAGTTCAGCGGGAGGACTCGGTTTTCCAGCGTGAACAGGGACGATGGGTTTATGTCGGACCCCGCCCCTAGATTGTGGTCAGCTGCTCCGACGATCTGAGGGAGTTCCGACATGACCTCCGCCGACCTGCATCCCGATCTGCGATCGGTGCGGGAGACCTACGATCTCGTAGCCGCTGACTACGCCGATCTGCTGCGCGACAACCTGGCGGGGAAACCGGCCGACCGGGCCATGCTCGCTCTCTTCGCCGACCTGGTCCGGGCGGGTGCGGACGAAGGTGCCGAAGCTGGTTCTGCCCCGGTTGCCGACATTGGATGCGGTCCGGGCCGGATCACTCCGTACCTGGCCGGCCTCGGGCTGGATGTCTTCGGCATCGACCTGTCGCCGGGCATGATCGAGGTGGCCCGCCGCGAGCACCCCGAGCTGCGCTTCGAGGTCGGCACCATGACCGCCCTCAACTTGGAAAACGATTCTCTGGCTGGGGCATTGGGGTGGTACTCGCTGATCCACCTACCCGATGAGCTGGTCCCGGTCGCCCTGGCCGAGTTCCGCCGAGTGCTCAGACCGGGCGGATACCTGATGCTCGCCTTCCAGGAGGGCGAGCAGGTGCGGCATATCGATGCCGCTTACGGCCACGAGATATCCCTCGACCTGCACCGTCGCACCATCGCCGGCTTTGAGGGGTGGCTCCGCGAGGCCGACTTCACGGTGTTCAGCAGCATGGTGGTGGCTCCGGTGAACTGGGAGCGCGAGCCTCAGGCGTACCTGATCGCCCAAGCGAATCCCTGAGCAGGCGGAGGCAGTAGCTGAGTCCTAGGAGCAGCGTAGGGATCATTGCGCGGCGCTCGTGGGGTACGACGTGACGCCACGTGACTCAAGGCTGCCGAGACGGTAGCGGAGTCACTCCGCGCTGTAGGGATCGCTGCGCCGCTCGTGGGGTACGACATGGCACCACGTGCCTTTAGACCGCCAAGGCGTTCGCGGAGTCGCTTTGGGCACCGTGGGGATCGTTGCGCCGCGCTCGTGGGGTACGACATGGCGCCACGTGACTCAAGGCCGCCGAGACGGTGGGGGAGTTGCTTCGTGCACCGGGGGGATCCTTGTGCGGCGCTCGTGGGGGACGACATGGCACCACGTGCCTTTTAGACCGCCGAGACAGTAGCGGAGTCGCTGTGCGCCGTAGGGATTGTTGCGCGGCGCTCGTGGGGTACGACATGGCACCACGTGCTTCAAGACCGACGGCGCAGGGACGCCTACCAGGCCGAGTGTCGCTCCCTACCCGCCGATCGGCCCCGGCCGAGATACGTCGTTACGCGTCGGGGTTCATGCTTGTGGCGTGGCGACGGCCGTGGCCAGGAGCGAGAGCACAGCAGCCGAGACGCGCAGGGATGGTTGCGGAAGAACGCCGCCGATGAACGAGGATGAACCTATGGACGCGCACGAGGACACGACGGGGCAGCCGGCCGACCGGGCCAATGAGGAGGCGGCGCGGGCGGTGCTGATTGACTGCGACCCAGGGCACGACGACGCGATTGCGTTGTTGCTGGCCCACGGCGACCCGCGGATCGAGGTGCTGGGCATCAGCACGGTGGCGGGTAACCAGACGCTGGAGAAGATCACGCGCAACGCGCAGTCGATTGCGGCGGTCGGCGGGTTCAGCGGCGTCCCGATTGCCGCCGGTGCCTCTCGGGGGCTGGTCGCCGAGCCGATCGTGGCCGGGGAGATCCATGGGGAGTCGGGGCTGGACGGGCCCCATCTGCCGGAGGCGCAGGCGCCGCTGGACCCGCGGCACGGCGTCAATTTGATCATCGACACCGTGATGAACCGCCCGGCGGGCTCGGTGACGCTGGTGGCGACCGGTCCATTGACCAACCTGGCGCTGGCCGTGCGGCTGGAGCCGCGCATCGTGGAGCGGGTGCGGGAGGTCGTGATCATGGGTGGGGCGATCGCGACCGGGAACCTCACGCCGGTGGCCGAGTTCAATATCGCGGTGGATCCGGAGGCAGCGCACATCGTCTTCCACGCCGCCTGGGACCTGACCATGGTCGGGCTCGATGTCACGCATCAGGCGCTGGCCACGACCGAGGTGCGCCGGCAGCTGGCCGAGGTGGGTACGCATCCGGCGAAGTTCGTCGGGGCGCTGCTGGACTTCTACGGTTCGGCGTACACCGCGGAGCAGGGCTTCGAGTTCCCGCCCGTGCACGATCCGGTGGCGGTGGCCGCGGTCATCGACCCCTCGGTGCTGACGCTGCGGAAGGCGCACCTGGACGTGTCGCTGGCGGAGGGGCCCACGCGCGGAATGACCGTGGTCGATCTGCGGGGGCCGGCTCCGGACGGCTGCCGCACCAGCGTGGCGGTGGGGATCGACGTCGAGCGATTCTGGGCGTTGGTAGTGGCGGCGCTGCAGAGGATCGGGGACCCGGAGTAGAGAGGCTCACTCAGGCGGGGACGAGGAACCAAGCCCCGTGAGGACCGGGACGGGGAGCTGGGGCTGTGAGGGCTGGGGCGAGTAACCAGGCTTTGTGAGGGCCGAGGTGGGAAACCGGGCTGTTCGGGTAGGGGAAGTTGACCGGGCTCTGCGTGAACGGGGACGAGAGAGCGGGGTCTGGGAGGGCCGTTGCGAGGAACAGGCCTGCGCGGGCGGGGCGGCGGATCGGGCTTTGGGCGGGGACAGGGAGCCGGTTCTGTGAGGGCGGGGTAAGTAATCGGGTTGCGAGGGCAGGTATGGGAAAACCGGCCAGTGCCGGCGGGGCAGTGGATCGGGTATTGCGAGGGCGGGGTCGAGGAACCTGGGTTTGTACGGAAGAGAAAGGAGGCCCGGCGTCTGCGGGGGTGAGGAACGGGGCCCGGGGCGGAAGGAGAACAGAAAGAGGACGGCGCCAGGGCGAGCGCAGCGCAGGGGGCCGCGTAGTTCAGGAGAAGTTGGCCAGCCACTCGTCCCGGGTGATGGCGTATTCCACCTCGCCAAGCTCATGCCCCGAAATGGGCACGACCCACTCCTGATGGAACGTCCGCACATAGCGCAGGCCGATCCGGGACATGGTGGCCCGAGAGCCTTCGTTCACGGCCATGGTCTGCCCGAACACCCGGTGCACCGACAGGTCGGTGAAGGCGTGGCGCAGGAGTTCGGCCGCGCCCTCGCTGGCGAAACCCTGCCGCCAGAATCCGGGAAGCAGGCGATAGCCGATCTCGGCCTCGCCCGGGCGGGGTAGGCCGTCGTCGAACTCGGCGTCCAGCAGCCACCAGCCCACGAACGTCCCGTGCACAAAACCTGACCAGAAGCCGAAGCCGGGATGGTTTTTCGCGGTCGCCAGCCGGCGCTGGTGGGCCCGGACGATGTCCTCGAGCGGCCTCGGCCGGCCCGCGAACAGATAGCGCATGACCTGCGGGTCCGAGTCCAGTTCGACCTCCAGTTCCAGGTGCTCGGGGGCCAGGGGCCGCAGCTGGAGTCGCTGGGTGGACAGCGTCGCCTGGGTCATGCCGTACAGTCTCCCTCTGAATACGCAGTGGATACACCCTGAATACGCCCAGGCGTCAGGGCAGGTCACACCCGGTACCACCGGCGAACTGACATAGCCCTGACATAGTCCCGTCCACAATTCGGGCTTTTGCGCGCTACTGGTGGGTTTCGGTCTACATTGCCCCAATGGCCAACGTAGCGGAACGGCTCAGGCTGCTCGATCAGCAGTACCGGGAACTGGCCCTGTCCACGTTCGCCTTCGAGACCCAGCTGGCCCATCGTCTCGGCTACCTCCGGGCCTTCGCCTCGCCCCGGATCGCCGGTCTGCTCACCCACACCGGTCAGATGCAGGCCGAGCCCCGGCGGCGGGCGACCGACACCGGGCTGATGATGTATGCGCTGATCCACGCGGGGTTACAGTCGCCGGTCGGGCGCCTGGGGGTGGCCCGGCTGAACGAGATGCACCGGCGCTGGCGGATCACCAACGACGACTACATCTGGGTGCTCGGCACTTTCGCGGTGACCAGCATCCGGATGATCATGCGGGCCGGCTGGCGCCCGATCACCGAGGCCGAGAAGCAGGTGGTGATCGACTGGCACGCGGAACTGGGCACGCGGATGGGCATCACCGACATCCCGCACGACTTCGCCACGTTCGACGCCTGGTTCACCGCCTATGAGGCCCGCATGCTCTGCCGCACGGATGCGGGGGAGGAGCTGCTGAAGCTGGCTTGCGGGGTGATCGGGTCCAAGATCCCGCGCCCGTTGCGGCGTCCCACCTTCGCGCTCGCCCCGGTGCTCTTCGAGGAGCCGGCCCGCATCGCCCTGGGGTTGCGACGTCCGGGCCCGCTGGCTCGGGGCACGGTCGCCACGCTGTTCCGGCTTCGGACCTGGCGTCGTCGCCTGACCGGTCCGCGCAGCATGGGATTCATCTACGGCGCGCCCACCACTCAGTACCCGAAGGGGTGGACGCTCGAGGACGTGGGTCCGCGGCGGGTCCGCGAGCGAACCACCATCCAGGGGCGCTGACCGTCTTGTAAAGCTGACCGTCTCCTGAAGCAGCCTCAGGGGCGCTGACTCGACAGTTCCACCGGGTAGCGCTCGGCGAACGACTCCTCGGCCAGGCGGTCGCTGGCCGGGTCCTCGCAGTCCAGCCCGGCCGCGATCAGCCGTCGGTAGCTCTCCAGCTTGGCCCGGATCACCGCCCGGTCCTCCTGGAGCTGCGCCAACTGCTGATCGACCGCCTCCGACTGCCGCTCCAGCAGGGCCAGCCGGTGCTCGTGCCGATCCAGCGGTTCCGGCCCGGCGTGCACGAACTCCCGCACCTCGGCCACCGGCATTCCCGTCCGCCGCAGCGCCTGCACCGTCCGTACCCACCGCAGGATCATCGGGGTGTACCGGCGGCGGCCGTCCGGGCCCCGCTCGACGTCCGGGATCAGGCCCTCCTTCTCGTACCAGCGCAGCGCATCGATGCTGATGCCGGTGCGCTCGGAGACCTCGCGGATACCAACAGCGGCGGGTTCGGTGGTCACATCCGCCACCATAAGCGTCCTCAATCAGAACCGAAATCGAGAACGAATCGCCAACGGACGTCGTTGCGCGCCAATCGATCAAGGGCCACCTGGACCTGGGGGGCGGGGAGCACCTCGACATCGGCCGTAATGCCGTGAGTGGCCGCAAAGGCGAGCATTTCCCGGGTGTCCCGCACGCCCCCCGAACCCGAGGCGGTCAGTCGGCGCCGCCCTCGCAGCAGGGCCATGGAGTCCACCTCGTACCGGGGCGGGATGCCGATCATGCAGATGGTGCCGTCGAAGTCGAGGGTGAGCACGTAGGGGCTGATGTCGTGCTCGCCCGAGGCGGTGTCGATGATGACGTCAAAAGCCAGGGCATGAGCGTTCATCTCATCCGGCGAGGTCGAGACCACCACCTCGTCAGCACCCAGCGCCAGTGCGTCGTCACGCTTCGCGGGGGAGGTGGTGAACACCGCCACCGAAGCCCCGAGTGCCTTGGCGAACTTCACCGCCAGATGCCCAAGCCCACCCAGCCCCACCACGCCCACGCGGGTTCCTGAGGTAACACCGAGCCGGTGCAAGGGCTGCCAGACCGTGATCCCCGCGCACATCAGTGGTGCTACCCCGGCCGGATCCAAGCTCTCGGGCAGCGGATAAACGAAGTGATCGCGCACCACCATCTCGTGCGAGTACGCGCCGTAGCGGGGGGTGCCGTCGTGGCGGTCCACCCCGCCGTAGGTCAGCGTCGGAAACTCCAGGCAGTACGTCTCCTCCCCGTCCAGGCAGGCGACGCACTTGCCGCACGAGTCGACGATGTTGCCCACCGCCACCGGGTCACCCACTTTGAACGCAGTCACCTCAGGGCCGACGGCGAGCACTTCCCCGACGAACTCGTGTCCGGGCACGAGCGGCACCTCGGTAGCGCCCTCGATCGCGTGCAGATCGGTGTGGCAGACCCCGCAGTAGGTGATGCGGATGCGGACATCGTCGGGGCGGAGGTCGCGTCGCTCGAACGTCCAAGGTTCGAGCTTTCTGCCGGGGGTAAGGAGGGCGTAGCCAGTGGTCATGAACATGACGCTACGAACTGGAGTGGACTCCAGCGCAAACCGAAGGGCACGGTTCAGTCCCGTCGCCGCCCCACGAAGCTTGCCCCCAAGCAGCCCAGCACCGTCAGCACTACCCCGAGCAATGCGGTCACCGAGGTCGAGCCATTGCCCCAACCCCAGCCCCAGATGCTTGCCCCCGCAGCCGCGATCAGGACGCAGGCGGCGTAGGCGTTGCGGCGGGGCATCGGCCATTCCTTCGGGTTCCGCACCAAAACCCAGGCCGCGTGCACGGCCAGCACGACGCCGAGCAGGGCCAGGATTGAACTCATGACCGGAATTCTTGGCCAAAGGGGGCCGGGTAGCCGAAAGGGCCGGCTCGGCCGAACTGCTGATTCGGCGCCGGAGGAGGGAGCCGTGCTCGCTTCCGGAGCATGGGAGGGCCATGGTCAAGGGGGTGAGAGCAAAGGGCCTGGTACTGCTGGTCTGTGCAGTCTTCCTACAGACAGGGTGCTCCGCCACGTCGATGCAGGATCAGCCGGCGATGAGCGGTGCGTCCACCCGCGGCCCGAATGATCCTCCTGAGGGGTGGCGCTGGGAGTCGTATCAGGATGTGCAGCTGGCAGTTCCGGAGCAGTGGGGTTACGGGACGGCGGGAACACCGTGGTGTCATCCTCCGTATGAGGGACCTGTGGTCGGGCGGTCCGAGGTCACCGGAAACGCGCCGTGCGTGGAAGACGCTAGAGATAGCGAGACCGGCAGGGGAGGACAGTTCGTCTGGTTTGAGCCCGCGCAGAAGACGACGAACCAGGTGGCGAGGATCAGCCTTGACCGAGATCGGTCCATTGCCCGAGCCGGAAGCGTGAAGATCTCCGTGCAGGCCACGCCCAAGCTTCGCCATCAGATCCTGGACAGCATCCGGCTCATCGACACCGATCACAACGGATGCCCGGTGGCCCCGCCCTTCGCCGGACGTCCGCAATGGCGTCCGAAGGGGCCGAAAATCAGCACTCTCGAGGTAAGCAAGGGGATTTCGGCCTGCCGCTATGTGAACGCCGAACTCCGCTCGTCGACCCGGTTGACCGGGAATGCGGCTGCGAACGCCTTGGCGGCGGTCCAGCAAACCAAGATCCTCGGTTACGGGCCCAATCCGCCCGCGGCCGATTGCGTGGCCCGCCTGGTTTCTCTCTTCGACCAGATCCTGCTGAAGTTCGACGCCGGAACCATCGCCCTCCGGTACAGCGGATGCTTCGTACCCGGGCTGGACGACGGAACCGACGTGCACGGTCTGACCCGAAAAGCATTGCAGCCCTTCCTGGCCGGCCCGAACCAGTTCAACGACGGGACGAACTACTGGGCCCCCAGAACCCGCTGATAGGCCCCGCTGCTCTGCCCGCTCTGATCCTCGCCCAGGTCGATCCGGACCTCGTGCACCAACCCGGTCAGCGCATTGTCCAGGCGCGGATACTCCGGGCTGACCGGCGTCCCCAAATCCACCCCTACATTGAGGGTTTCGTCGAACGAGAAGTAGTACGGAATGGTCGCCCCGACGCGTCCCTTGCCGTCACAGACTCCGTCCACGAAAACGTCCACCGAACCCCCGAGCCCGGCACCCTCACCGTCGTAGGTGAACTCGACGCGCACCTCATGTCTGCCTACGGACAAAGGACTCTCGGCCCGAACCTGGAACCGCTGCAGCCCGAAGTAGTTGTAGTGATAGGTGGGCCGACCATCCAGCAGGTAAACGCACCACCCGCCGAAACTGCCACCCTGAGCGATCACCACGCCGTTCGCCGATTCGGGGACCTCCAGAGAGGCCGTGATCGAGTGCGAGCGGTTCTTCACATTCGGCGTGGTCTCTTCGGTGAGCCGCCGCATTCCGCCGTGGTAGGTGATCGAACGCCGCCCGGCCAGCAGGTCGATCCGCCCGGCCACGGTCGGGTTCTCGCGCTCGGTCACCCGGTCGTCCAGCGGGAAGACCTGGTGTTTCGCCGCCTCGACCAGGAAAAGGTCCTGCAGCTTGCGCAGTTTCGCGGGATGGGCGGCGGCCAGGTCGTTGGCCTGGGTCCAGTCCACGGTGAGGTCGTACAGTTCCCAGACGTCGTGGTCGAAACCGCGCTCCGGATCCGGGATCATCTGCCAGGGAATGCCGTGCCGGGTCACCGCCATCCAGCCCTCGTGGTAAATGCCCCGGTTACCGCACATTTCGAAATACTGGGTGGTGCGCCGGTCGGGCGCCGCCGGGTCCGCGAAGGTGTAGCGCATGCTGGTGCCCTCGATCGGCTGCTGCTGAACCCCGTTCACCAGGGCCGGGGCCGGCACCCCGACGCAGTCGAGAATGGTCGGCAGCAGGTCGATCACGTGGTGGAATTGGGGACGCACGCCACCGGCATCGGCGATTCCCTCCGGCCAGTGGATCACCAGACCGTCCCGGGTGCCCCCGAAGTGCGAAGCCACCTGCTTCGTCCATTGGTAGGGCGTGTTCAGGGCCATGGCCCAGCCGGCCGGGCCGATCGCGTAACTGTCCGGCGTACCGAGAAGGTCGATCTGCTCGATCATCTGGTCCGGATCGTCGGCGATGCCGTGCCCCAGCCGGTGCTCGTTGAGCGTTCCGTCCACCCCGCCCTCGCCGGAGGCCCCGTTGTCACCGAGCAGGTAGACGAAGATTGTGCGGTCCAGCTCGCCGAGCTCGCGCAGCGCCTCGACCACCCGCCCGACCTGGGCATCGGCGTGCTCGGTGAACCCGGCGAACGTCTCCATGAAGCGGGCCGAGAGCCGGCGCTGGTTCTCGCTCAGCTCGTCCCAGTGCGGCAGCCCGTCGGCCCAGGGCGCCAGCACCGCGTCGGGCGGAACCACCCCGAGCTGCTTCTGCTCGGCCAGGATGCGCTCGCGCTCCACATCCCAACCCGCGTCGAAGCGTCCTTCATACTTCTTCGACCACTCCGGAGCCACGTGCAGCGGCGAGTGCGAGGCGCCGAAGGCGAGGTAGGTGAAGAACGGCCGGTCGGGGGTGAGCGCTCGCTGGGTGCGGATCCAGTCGATGCTCTGCTCGGCCAGATCCTCGGACAGGTGGTACCCGTCCTCCGGGCGGCGGACCGGCTCGAACGGCGTGGTGCCCCGGAAGAGCTGCGGGTACCAGTGGTTCATCTGGGCGCCCATGAACCCGTAGAAGGTGTCGAAGCCCTCGCCGGTGGGCCAGCGGTCGAACGGCCCGACCGCGCTGATCTCGCGCGGGGGAGTCTGGTGCCACTTGCCGAAGGCGGCCGTGCTGTACCCGTTGCCCTGCAGGATCTGGGCGAGCGTGGCGGCGCTGGCCGGGCGGAAACCGCTGTACCCCGGGGCGGCGGTGGCCATCTCAGTGGTACCGCCCATACCCACGGAGTGACAATTGCGGCCGGTGAGCAGCGACTGCCGGGTTGGGGAGCACAGGGCGTTGACGTGAAACCGGTTGTACCGCAGACCCTGCCCGGCCAGCAGCTCGGCCGTGGGCATCCGGCACGGGCCGCCGAAGGCGCTGGAGGAGCCGAAGCCCAGATCGTCCAGCACCACGATGACCACGTTGGGCGCCGCCGGGGGCGGGCTGATCGGGGCGATCGGCCGGAACGGGGCGTGCTGGTCGTGGATGCCGACCGCGGTGACCACGGGCTGCCTGAGCTCAGGTGCCGGCAGGACGTGCCGCCCGGCCTCGAAATCCGCCATGGGCCCCTTCTTGCGTATGGTGATTCAGCCTACCGTTCAACGTTTCTCAGGTTGACACGGAGGACCTCGCGGGACAATGTACGCCACTCCGGCAAGGCATCGCGGTTTGCGATGATTCCCAGAGTTCCCGGCTATGCGAGCGGTGGCCCGACCAGGGCCGGCCGGAAATTGGAGAAGGGGCGGCCTCCGGATGGAGACCGCCCCTTCTTCAGCTGTGCGTCAGACGCGGGCCGGGCTGGCCTGCTCCTCGCGCTGGGCCGGCAGGGCGGGCCGGCGATCGGTACGGGTGGTGCGCACGATCCGGGCGCCCTTGAGAGTCGGCCGGGCGGCCAGGAACAGCACGAACGCGACCGTGGCCAGGCCGGCCCCGATCAGGTACGACTCGCGGTACCCGAACGACTGGGCGGCGCCGAGGATCGGGCCGGCCAGCATCGCGCCGATCGGACCCGCGCTGATGAACAGCGTGGAGGCGTGGCCGGGGCGGCTGGGCACCAGGTCCTGCACGTAGCTGATGCCGAGGCCCTGCATCAGGGCGATGGACGAGGCGTTCAGCAGCTGCGCCGCCGTCACCTGGGCGGTGCCATGGGCCGTCGCCACAACCAGGGTGTAGGCCACCGCCAGCAGCGGTCCGGCCAGCATCACCAGGCGCAGCCGGTAACGGGCGGCGAGCAGGCTGAAGCCCAGCATCAGCGGGATCTCCAGGCCGGCGCACAGGCCGAGGATCAGCCCCGCGTCGCCCAGGCCGGCGTGCACCTCCGTCTTCAGGAACAACGGGAGCGACTGCAAGGAAAGGCTTCCGGTGCACTGAAGCAGGACGAACGCGGCCATGGTGAGGACGATCACCCGGCGGCTCTCGTCCGGTCCGGCGATCTCGGTGAGTCCGTCGGGGGTCGGTTCACTGCTTACGGACGCCCGGAAGTTCGCCTTGGCGGGGAGCATTCGCCAGGCCACGAAGGCGGCGATCAGGTACATCGTCGCCGCAAAGCCGTAGACCAGGACGAAATCGCCCGCGTTCAGCAGCACCGTCGCCAGGAACGGGCCACCCACCCAGGAGAGCGAGAGCACGGTGCGCAGGGCGCTCATCGTCATCACGGCCTGCGGGGAGCCCTGCAGGCTGACCCGGGCGTGCGCGAACACCTGGGGCACCAGCGCACTGGCGGCCGCGGTGGCGGTGACGGTCAGGACCAGGAGGACCCAGTAGTCCCGGACGGTGGCGGTGACCAGGGCCCCGCCCGCCCCGATCAGGGCGGTGGTAATGATCAGGCCGCGCCGTGAGGGCAGCCGGTCCGACCAGCGGGCCATGGTCAGCGAGACGCTGACGCCGGACAGGGGAGCGGCGATCAGGAAGGCCGTGACCTGCAGCGGACTCGCGTGCACGGCATCGGTGAGGAAGAGGGTGAGGAAGGGGATGGCCATCGCCGAGGCGAGACCGACACAGAGGAAAACCAGCGCCAGCGGAAGCTGCCGGCGAACAGGGGCGAGCACAGAAACCTCAAGACTGAGTGTGAACGAACAGAGAACGGGGACTGCCGCCCTGCAGCCCACGCACTATCTAACGGCACCGGTTGAGTGAGCGTTACATCAATTACCGGGGTGTCTCACCGTGCGGACAAAGCTGGCCCTCTGCAGTTGCCGATCCTCGCCGGCGGGCCACCGTAGACGTGCTGAACAATGCACCTGACCTGCGAGGAGGACTGCGATGGCGAACACGTCGGCGCGGATTCTGTACAAGCCCTTCGGCCTGGCCGGCAGCGTGGGCGCCGGCCTGGTTGCCGGGATCGTGTTCAAGCAGGTCTGGAAGCGGGTCTCCGACTCCGAGGACGCGCCCGAGGCCAGCGACCGCCGGTACGGCTGGGGCGAGATGCTTCTGGCGGCCACCATCCAGGGCGCGATCTTCGCCGCGGTCAAGGCCGCGGTGGACCGCGGCGGGGCGGTGGCGTTCGAGCGGATGACCGGTGAGTGGCCCGGTGAGTGGCCCGGCGAGGACGTCTCGGACGAGGACTAGGAAAGACGAAGACCAGGAAGACGGCCCCGGGCCTGGTGTCGTTCATGAAGGCGATCTAGTCTCGGCCGGGTATGCCCCATTCGCGAAGATGCACAGATGGAGTAGCCCATGCCGAAACCTACGATCGTCCTCGTGCACGGCGCCTGGGCCGATGCGTCCAGCTGGAACGCCGTAGCGACGACGTTGCAGGACCAGGGCTTCACCGTCCTCGCCCCGACGAATCTCCTGCGTGGGGTGACGATCGACGCCGCCTACGTCTCCTCGTTCCTGACCCAGCGCACCAGCGGGCCCGTCGTCCTGGTGGGTCACTCCTACGGTGGCTTCGTCATCACCAACGCGGCGACCGGGGCCGGCGATGTGAAGGCCCTGGTCTTCGTCGACGCGTTCATCCCCGACGAGGGCGAGTTCGTGTTCAAGATCCTGGGTGGCTCCGGGTCGGCCCTCGACGTGCCCGACCCGACGACCGTTCTGGACCTGGCCGGGTATCCGGGGGCCCCGGAAGGTGACGTCGAGGCGTTCCTGAAGCCCGACACCGTCCACGAGTCCTTCGCGCAGGATCTCAAGGAGGCCGACCGCCGGCTGATCGCGGCCGGTCAGCGGCCGATCACCCTGACCGCGAACACCTCCCCCTCGGGTCCTCCGGCCTGGAAGTCCCTGCCGAGCTGGGCCGTGATCGGCACCCAGGACCTCGTGATCCCGCCGGCGACGCAGCGTTCGATGGCCGAGCGGGCCGGGGCCACGATCACCGAGGTGGACGGATCGCACGTCTCGATGGTGTCGCACCCGCAGGCCAGCGTGGACGCGATCCTGGCGGCGGTGGCCGCGGTCACGACCGACGGCGAGTAGGACGCCCCGGCGCCACCAGCCGGTCGCCCGAGAGGAGCGTCCCGGCCTGCTTGACGTGCCGTAGCACCGGGGAAACCTCGAGATCCTGAAGGCCGGGGAGGGATCCGATCCGCTCCGAGGTGAACTCGAACAGGTCGTCCAGGTCCCGGCAGCCGGCCACCGCGTGGATCGAGTGGGTCCCGGAAAGCGCGGCGGCGAAGCCGATCTCGGGCTGCTGGGCGAGCGTGCGCCCGACGCTCTTGACCTGGGACGGGTGAACCTTCAGCCAGAGGTTCGCCCGGGCCCGCAGACCCAGTGCGGCCGAAGCGATCTCGACGTCGATATGAACGACGCCGCGATCGATCAGGTTCTGCAGGCGACGCGAGGCCCGGCCGGGCGTCAGGTCTGCCGCTGCGGCCAGGTCGACCACCCCGGCCCGACCGTCCTGAGCCAGCACCTCGAGCAGCTTCTCGTCTTCCGGGGTGAGCTGTACCGGATGGCGGGCCACGATCGGCTTCTCCACGAACGGCGACGATCCTTCACTGCCGAGCGCCGATTCCTGTTCGCGGGTAAGCGTTCCGCTGAGCGCGGCCCAATAGTGGCCGCGGCCGCCGACGAACTGGCGGAGCATGGCTGAGGCATTGATGTCGAGAACCGCTGCGGTGCGCGGAAGTTGGTGGCCGAGCAGGTCGTCCCGGTCGCCGGAGCTGCGGGAGCGGACGGCGCAGGTGATCTCCGAGCCGGCTGCGCACAGCGCCACCCAGCTCACGTCCTCCCGTTGGGCGAGTGCGTCGGCGATCGCGGCCACGCTGCCGGGGCGACAACGCAGCCGGACCAGCCACTTGCTCTGACCCAGCGCCCCCGGATCGACAATCCCGGCAATGCGGATCGTTCCGTCGGCCTGCAGTCGTCGGTAGCGTCGGGCCACGGCGGCCTCGGTGAGGCCCAGCACGGCCGCGATCGAGGCGAAGGAAGCGCGCGGGGCGATCTGAAGTGCGCGAATGATCTGCACGTCTTCCGGAGGGGCCGAGCTCATACGGATGATTCTACAAATTGAGGTTCTTGAGTACCGGGATCGCACCGGCGAAACCGTGCCCGGGTGGCGGCCGAGCTGCCAGACTTACCGGGGTGAGCGAATTCGCGGACGTGAAACTGACGGATGCTCCCCGGTTCCGGGACATCGATCTGCGCAACCCGGTGTTCTGGAAGGTCCGGGTGCGCGGGGCCTGGGTCGGCGAGGTCGAGATCAACGGGCAGATCGAGAGTCTGCGGATCAACGGGGTGGACGTCGGCCCGCTGGTCGAGGCGGAGCTGGACCGCCGGGACCCGAGGCGGGCGAAGATGCGGCCCACCCACGTCGCCGGGTTCCACGAAGCCTGGGCGATCCTGCAGGCGCTGTGGGCCGAAACCATCCAGCGGGCGCGCGCTTTACCGCCGGAGGCACTGCACGAGCGGGTCGAGGACGAGTGGTCGTTCATCGAGACGCTGCGGCACCTGACCATGGCCACCGACATCTGGATCAGCCGGGCCGTCCTCGGCGACCCCCGGCCCTGGCATCCCCTGGGCCTGCCGTTCGAGGAGATGGAGGATCACCCGGAGGTGCCGCGCGACCGGGACGCCCGCCCGACGCTCGACGAGATCCTGGCCGTGCGGGCGGAGCGGGTAGCCACGTTCCAGCGGGTGCTGGACGGGCTGACCGAAGAGCAGCTGGCGTCGCACACCGAACCCGTTGAGGGGCCGGGGTACCCGCCGGCCAATCGCTACCCCGTTGCCGAGTGTCTGCGCACGGTGCTCAACGAGGAGTGGGAGCACCGGCTTTTCGCCGAGCGCGACCTTGCCCTTCTCGAACAGTCCAATTAAAGGACGCACGTGGGCGAGCGTTTGGTCGGTGCCCACAAGCGTCCGTTATTGATGCTGTTCGGCCACCAAGGACGCGAGCAACGCCAGCCCCTCGGCCGATCGGGAACCCGGCTTGGGGTGCAGCATCAGCGCCTCCAGGCGGTCGCTGCCCACCACGGCGAATTTCTGCACCAGCAGTTCGAGATCACCCGCCTGCGGGTGGCGGATCAGCACGCTACCCCGGCTGAACGCCTTCACATCGTGCCGGGCCCAGAGCTGCCGGAACCGGTCGCTCTTGAGCGACAGTTCGCCGACCAGGGCGTGCAGGCGCTCGTCCTCGGTATCGGTGCCGATCTGGGCGCGGAGATGGGCCACCGCCGCGGCGGTGTAGCTGGGCCATTCGGGGTGGTAGGCGGTGGCCAGGCGGTCGGTGAACAGCCAGAGCAGCCGGTTCACCCCCGGCACCAGGTCGGGGGAGAGATTCCGGGCCAGGGCGTTGGCCGTCACCACCTCGCTGTACTTGTTGAACACCAGGGTCGGCACGTTCACCGTCTGGACGAGCAGCTCCAGATCCGGCGGAACCTTCTGGTCACGGTTCGGCGGGCGGCGGCGTGACCTAGGAGCAGCCAGGGCCATCAGGTAAGCCGAGCCCTCCGGGTCCAACTGCAGCGCGCCGGCGAGCGCATCGAGCACCTGGACGGACGGGTTGTCGACGCGCCCCTGTTCCAGCCGTAGGTAGTACTCGGCACTGATTCCGGCGAGCAGAGCCACTTCCTCGCGGCGTAACCCAGGCACGCGGCGCATACCGGTCCCGGGCGGCAGGCCGACTTCCGGCGGGGTAATCAGCTCACGCCGGGCCCGCAGGAAATCGCCGAGAGGGCTGCTCATCCATCCAAGGTAGGCGCTTCGACGGTGAGGTTCCTGTCCCTCCCAATACCAGGAACATCCGTGGTCTCCCTGGCCCGGCTCCCGGTCACCAGGCTTCCCCGCATGACGACACACTCATGGTTCATCACCGGCGTGAACAGCGGGTTCGGCCGGGAACTGACGGAGCAACTGCTGGCCCGCGGCGACCGGGTGGCCGGAACGGTCCGCCGGGAGGGCTCGGTCGACGACCTGGTGGCCAAGTACGGCGACCAGTTCTGGGTCGGCCACCTCGACGTCACCGATCTGCCCGCGGTCCGCACCACCGTGGACGCGGCCTTCGCCGCTCTGGGCCGGATCGACGTCGTGGTGATCAACGCCGGATACGGGCTCTTCGGGGCCGCGGAAGAGGTCAGCGACCAGCAGGTGGTCCACCACATCACGACGAACCTGCTCGGATCCGTCCAGACCGCTCGCGCCGCGCTGCCGCACCTGCGCGCCCAGGGCGGGGGCCGGCTGATCCAGATCTCCTCGGTGGCCGGCCTCACCGCCCACCCGGGCGCCTCGCTTTATCACGCGAGCAAGTGGGGCGTGGAGGGCTTCATGGAGGCGCTCGCCCAGGAGGTGGCGCCGTTCGGCATCGGGGTGACGCTGGTCGAGCCGGGTGGGGCCAGCACCGCTTTCTCGCGCGGGAGTCTGCAGATCGGAGCGCCGTTGGACGCTTATGACGACAATCCGGCCGCCTTCGTCCGGATCTTCCGGGAAAAGGACGTGCCGCTGCTCGGAGACCCGGCCAAGGTCGCGGCCCGGGTGATCGAGAGCGCCGCCGTCGAACCGGCCCCGCCGCGGCTGGTGCTGGGCAGCGACTCCTACGCGGCCATCACCACGTCCTTGCGCAACCGGCTCGCCCAGGTGGAGCCGCAGGAGGCCACGGCGGCGGCGACCGATGTCTGACGGGGAGCGCTCTCCGAGGCCGGCCGAGACCTCGGGGGCCCAGTTTTCTGGGCGTTGACGGCCTTCTGACCGGGCGCCACCCTTCCAGAAGGAGCTCCTCCGAGCGGAGCTGAACCGCCGGGCCGGAAGGAGGTGGGCACCGCACCCGATGAGCCGCCGATCCTGCCGGCCTCTGCGGAAGGCCCAGCGTCGGGCCGGTCCCGGAGAACCTGATCAAGGTGGGTCCGGGCACGTTATAAATGTCCCCATGGCCGAACCCCACGACCCTGCCGGCCGCCGGCCGACCCTGGAGGACGTGGCCCGGGCCGCCGGGGTGTCGCGGGCGACGGTGTCCCGGGTGATCAACAACGTGCGCAACGTGGATCCCCGGATCTCCCGCGCGGTGGCCCGGGCGGTCGCGGCCACCGGGTACGTTCCCAACCAGGCGGCCCGGTCGCTGGTCACCGGGCGCACCGGCACGATGGCCCTGGTGATCAGCGAGGTCGCCGACCGGGACCCGGGCGACCCGTTCACCAGCCAGTTCCTGGCCGACCCGTTCTTCGGCCGGGTCGTCGCCGGGCTGTCCGGCGCGTTCCGCGAGGCCGGGGTCCGGCTGACCCTGACGTTCGCGGAGTCCGACGAGGCCCGCGACCAGCTGCTGGCCGACCTGCGCTCGGGGCGCTGCGACGGGGCGGCGGTGATCTCGCTCTACCCGCTCGACCCGCTGCCCGGCCTCCTGGCCGATCTCAACGTCCCGGTCGTGCTGTTCGGCCGTCCGCCCGAGGGCCTGGCGATGAGTTACGTCGACCTGGACAACCGCGAGGGCGGCCGGCTGGCGGCCGAGAGGCTGCTGAATGAGGGACGCCGTCGAGTGGCGACGATTTCCGGCCCGCCTCAGTCGGTGGCGGGGAAGGAGCGGACGGCCGGTTTCGCCGCGGGTCTGGCGGCCGGGGGCATCGAGGGGTTCATCGACGAGCCGGGCGACTTCACCCTGGGCGGGGGAGAGGCCGCGATGGAACGCCTACTGGCCCAGGATCCGACCATCGACGGTGTTTTCGCCGCGTCCGACCTGATGGCGGCCGGGGCGGTCGGGTTTCTCAAGGACAGTGGACGCCGGGTGCCCGACGACGTGGCGGTCGTCGGTTTCGACGACGGCAGCGCGGCGACGGCGTCCCGCCCCCCGCTGACCACGGTGCGTCAGCCGGTGGAGGACATGGCCGCCGAGATCGGACGGTTGCTGACCGCACCGGCCGATCCGGCCACCAGCCGGCGCACCACTTCCGTGGTCTTCGCCCCCAGCCTGGTGGTCCGAGCCTCGGCCTGACCGATCCGGTTCCGAAAATTGTTCGGAGCCTGTGCCTTTCCCCTTCGATATCGGCTTTCCCGTTCGGCGCACCGTCCCGGCCCCGGATTGACGGCCGATCCCTGCTTGGGCCATGTTGGAGAGCGCTCTCCCTCGTACGTCCCTGACCGGAGGAGCCCCATCATGAAACGTTGGAAAGTAGCGACCGGCCTGTTCGCCGTGCTGGCCGGAGCCACCCTGGTGATCACCAGTGCCGGGTGGGCCCCGGCCGCCCCGGCGGCGGCCGGCGCCATGCATCACGCGGCCGCGGCCGCCGCGGACTTCAACCCCAACCTCGATCCGGGTGAGTCGATCACCGTCTCACCCGCGGTCAAGGGCATCGCCCCGCACCCGGGCTTCCAGCCCGCGCCGGACACGTATCACCACGAGTTCCAGGCCAACTGCGCCCCCAACCACGCGGCCCCGGACGACCCGATCGTCTTCCCGGGTCAGGCCGGTGCCTCGCACAACCACACCTTCATGGGGGCCAGCTCGACCAACGCCAAGAGCACCACCGGGTCGCTGTACGCGTCCTCGACCTCGTGCGTGACCCCGCAGGACAAGTCGGCCTACTGGTTCCCGACCATGTACAACGGCGACCAGGTGATCACGCCCAGCGGGACCCAGGTGATCTACTACAAGTCGGCCGTGTACGACTACACCACGGTCGTCCCCTTCCCCAAGGGCCTGCGCTTCGTGGTCGGCAGCCCGTCCGCAACCCTGGACGAGTTCAAGAACGCGCCGGGCGCGGTCGAGGGCTGGGAATGCGGTGACAGCACGAAGAACTGGGACTTCCCCGCGAACTGCCCGGCCGGCACCCAGCTCAACGTCCGGATGCAGTCACCCGGTTGCTGGGACGGCGTGCACCTGGACTCGGCCGATCACAAGAGCCACATGGCCTACCCGGTGGGCAATCCCAGCGACTACGGCCACCTGATCTGCCCCGCCGACCACCCCGTCGCGGTGCCGATGATCGAGTTCAAGATGGCCTTCCCGGTCTCCGGCGACATGTCGAAGGTGCGCCTGGCCAGTGGCCGCGGCTACTCCTGGCACTACGACTTCTTCAACGCCTGGGACCCGACCATCCTGGCCCCGCTCGTCCACCATTGCATCAACGGTGGCCTGCAGTGCAACCCGCGCGGGTTCGACATCTACAAGCCCGACCGGGGCGGCGTGCTGGACGAGAACTACCAGCTCCTGCCGGGCGTCTCCTGATCATCAACTGAGGAATCACCCCCCGACCGGCGGCGGCGCCGGGCCCCCCCTGACCGGGCCCGGCGCCGCTGCCCTGCCAAAACGCTGTGCTGTGAAATCCGCTGAACGAAAGAAGGTTCCGGTGCGTACCAAAATCCTGGCCGCGACTGCGACCGCTCTCGCCGTGATCACCCTGTCGGCGGGAGTCGCCCAGGCGGACGAGGCTCCCGTCCAGATCGACTCGGGGGGCAGCGGCGGCGCCGGCTTCCTCCCGGACTCGTACGTGACCGGGGGCGCCACCGACGTCAACCGCACCGGCAGCAACGGGCTGCCGAACTTCGGCCGGACCGTGGCCCATCCCATCCCGCAGGCCCAGTGGGACTCGTTCCGGTTCCTGGAGTCGTCCTACGCGGTTCCCGGTCTGACCCCGGGCGCGAGCTACCAGGTACGGCTGTACTTCGACGACTGGTACTGGTCGAAAGTGGGGCAACGGGTGTTCGACGTCGCCATCGACGACACGGTGGTGCTCAAGGACTTCGACATCATCAAGGCGGCCGCGGACGCCGGTGGCGACGGAAAATGGCTGGGGGTGGAGAAGGACTTCACGGTGACCGCCGACAGCGACGGCACGGTGGACATCTCGCTGATCCGGGGGCAGGCGGACCAGCCGTTGATCAACGCTGTCGTGGTGGCACCGGCCGGCTCCTAGGCCCTGAGGCGGTCCTGGTCGCCGTGCGCTGAGATGGCTTGGTGGACCGGGGCTCTCTATTGTTCGGGTATGACCGGACGCGTTGTTGTAACAGGAGCCGCGGGCAAGCTCGGCCGCGCGGTGGTGGCTGACCTGGCCTCCCAGGGCTGGGATGTACTCGCGGTGGACCGGGTCCCGGTTCCGGGATGGAACGGGGACTCGGTCCGGGCCGACCTCGACGACTACGGCCAGGTGCTGGAGATCGTCTCGGGCGCGGTGGACGAGCGCGGTCCCCGCCCGGATGCGGTGGTGCACCTCGCCGCCGTGCCCGCGCCGGGGCTGATCCCGAACTCGGCGACCTTCGCCAACAACGCCCCGGCCACCTGGAACGTCTTCCACGCCGCGCACAAGGCCGGCCTCCGCAAGGTGGTCTGGGCGTCCAGCGAGACCGTGCTCGGCCTGCCCTTCGACACCCCGCCGCCCTACGTCCCGGTGGACGAGGAGTATGCGCCGCGCCCGGAATCCACCTATTCACTGGTGAAGACGCTCGAAGAAGAGATGGCCTCGCAGTTCTGCCGGTGGAACCCGGAACTGTCGATGGTCGGCCTGCGCTTCTCCAACGTCATGTACCCCGAGGACTACGCCGCGTTCCCCTCGTTCGACGCCGATCCGTCGCTTCGCAAATGGAACCTTTGGGGCTACATCGACGCCCGGGACGGGGCCCAGGCGGTCCGGCTCGCCCTGGACTACGAACCCCGGGGTCGCGAGGTCTTCGTCATCGCCAACGCCGACACGGTCATGTCCCGCTCCAGCGCCGCACTGATGGCCGAGGTCTTCCCGGACGTGAAGATCCGCAAGGAGCTCGCCGAGCACGAAACGCTGTTGTCCATCGACAAGGCCCGCCGCCTTCTCGGCTATGACCCCCAGCATTCCTGGCGCGACGAGCTCCCCGCCGAGAGCTGACCGGCTAGCTCAGCGCGAACTTCTGGGCCGCTGAGCCGTTGCAGTCGTGGATCCGCAGCCGGGTCCCGTTGGTGGTCGTCCCGTCCGGGGCGTCCAGACAACGGCCCGACTGCGGGTTCTTCACCGAGCCGTCAGCCTGTTGCACCCAGACCTGACCGGTGACTCCGTTGCAGTCCCAGAGCTCGACCTGGGTGTCGTTGGCGGTTCCGTTCCCGACGATGTCCAGGCACCGTCCGAGCGTCCGCAAACCGCCGTTGCTGGTCTGTACCCAGTGCTGGTCGACGGCGTAGGACTGGCAGTCCCACAACTGCACCGCGGTGCCGTTGACCCCGGTGTCGTCGGCCGCGACGTCCACGCACTTACTGCCCGGACCCACCGCCATCCCGCCCCCGTTGATCGCGAACTTCTGGGCCGCGGCACCGTTGCAGTCGTGGATGCGCAGCTGGACGCCGTTCGCGGTCGAGCCGTTGGGGGAGTCGAGACACCGCCCGGACTGCGGGTTCCTGATCGATCCGTCGGCCTGCTGGACCCACTTCTGCCCGCCGACCCCGTTGCAGTCGTAGAGCTCGACCAGGGCGTCGTTGGCTGAGCTGTTGTTGACGACGTCGAGGCAACGGCCCAGGGTGCGCAGCGAGTTGTCGGCGAAATGCTGCCAGTGCTGGTCGATTGCGTAGTTCTGGCAGTCCCAGAGCTGCACGCCCGCGTTGTTGACGCCGGTGTCGTCGGCGGCGACGTCCACGCACTTGCCGCCCGGACCGGTGATCGTGCCCTGCGGGCCGTTCGGGGTGAACGTCTGGCCGGAGTAGCCCGCGGCCACGATGTTGGCCTGCACGGTGTTGTCCGCCGCGTCGGTCGGGTAGCCGGACGTCATCACGCCCTCGAAGAACGTGCCCCGGTTCCGGTTGCTGTTGTCGCCACCGGTACCGAGGATGATCGAGCCCTCCTGCTGCATCGGCTTGTATCCGCCGCGGTTCGGCAGATCACCGTTCCACCAGGTGCTCAGGCCTCCGGATTGCGAATTCCCGCCTTTGAGGGCGTAAGTCGTCTGGCCGTTGTTCTTCAGCAAGGCCGTGACGTAGGTACTGCTGTTCCCGAGGTTCGCCGTATTGGAGCCGTTCGCCCCCTGGAACATGCCGTTCTCCAGGTCGGCCTCGACCCAGGGACCGGATCCGGTGCAAGGAGCGAAATAGCAGGTGGTGGCGATGCTTACGGCGTCCATGTGCCCGTTGCCGGTGTCCGCCACCTGGATCTCGGCATTTCCGTAGTCGAAGCAGCAGTCCGAGCCGACGTGCGTGCCACTGGCGACCATGTACATGCCCTCGGCCTGACCGGCCCGGGCCGTGCCGGAGGCGGCCGTCTTGCGGTAGCCGTGCTGGGGCGAGATGTAGACGCCGTAGACCTTGTGCCCACCGGCCGTAACCGCGAGAACGCTTGCATCAGAGGGATAATCGGCCGCCCCCGCGGTGCCGGCGGGAGAGACGGTCAGGTCGTTGTGCCGCGACGTCTGGTCGTAGATCTTGGTGATACTGCACGTGGTGGCGTTGCAGAACCGGTCGTGGTCACCGGCGTCGGCGTAGCCACCGGCGGCCAGCAGTCCCACGTCGTGGGTGGTCTTGTCGGAGGCGCGGGTGAGTTGGTAGAGCGGCCCGTTGTAGGTGCCGAACAGGGCCCTGGTCGTGCTGTGCGCGGCCACGCAGGGCGTTCCGGCCGCCGCGTAGATGTCGCAGGGACCGTTCGTGGCGGCCTGGGCGGTGCCCGGCAGGCCGATCAGGGTGGCCAGAACCAGGCCCAGGACAGCCATGGCGAGAGTGAGTGAGACTCGATAAAGGCGCATGGTGAAGTAGCTCCTCGTCAGGGGTCGGAGCGTGCGCATTGAGTGTCACGCGCAATGGTCTATTGCGTCAACGTTTGGTTACATATGGGCGCTTCTTTAAATGCCTGGCGAGCCGATCCGGCCCGTGTCATTCTCTTACCCAACAGCCCGACCACCCCGAAGGAGCCAGAGCGATGTTCACTCCCCGACTGTCCCTCGCACTGCTTCTGGTCGGCCTTGAAGAGGGCCTGTTGGGGCGCCGAAACGGCGCGCACCAGGCCCGGCCGGAGTCTCCGGGAGGCCCTTCCGAACCCTGAAGATGATCAGGGTTCACGAAGGCGCCGCTCCCAGGAAAATCCGGGAGGCGGCGCTTTTTCGTTGTCCGAGGGGCGTAGCTCAGATGGAAGAGCAGCGGTCTCCAAAACCGCGTGCCGCAGGTTCGAGTCCTGTCGCCCCTGCGTTCGAAAGAGAATGTCGGTGTAGCCCAATGGCAGAGGCACCAGATCGAGGGTCTGGGTGGTGCAGGTTCGAGTCCTGCCACCGACACGGAGCCCGCGTGGCCCAATCGGCAGAGGCGCCGAGCTCAAACCTCGGATGGTGCGGGTTCGAGTCCCGCTGCGGGTACGGAGTGAAGAGGTAATGAGCAGGCCTGTGTAGCCCAACTGGTAGAGGCGTCGCGTTCAGAACGCGAAGGTTGTGGGTTCGAATCTCTCCACAGGCACGATCTTTTGACGCACGAGCCGCTTTGGTGCAGTGGCAGCACACTCGCTTGTGGAGCGAGAGACGTGGGTTCGATTCCCGCGGCGGTACGCAGTAAAGCAAGCCCCCATAGCGCAGTTGGACAGCGCGCCACGCTACGAACGTGGAGGTCGGCGGTTCGAGTCCGTCTGGGGGCACTACCGATCGAGCCAGTTCCTCCACCCTCCGTACGCCGTGATGTCCTGACCGGACCGCGCGGCCTCAACCGCGCAGCCGAATCCGACCACCCAGGTTCCGTCGGACAGCTCGACCCGGCCCAGATTCATCGGGGCGGGCAGGGCGGCCAGGAACTTTCCGAGCGCACCCACCGAGACCTCCCAGATCTCACCGGCGATCGTGGAGCCGTCGGGGCCGACCCGTTCGAGGCCGGGCTTGGGCGGCACGGTGTCCAGGGCGGTGAGGTGGTAGGCCGGGGCCGTGGCCATGGGACCGGCCCAACGGGCGCCGATCCGCTCAAGTTCGCCGGACAGCGGCTGGCCCTTGAGGTGGGCACCCACGACGAGCAGGCGTTCGGTGGCCAGGCCGGCGCCGACGGGCCAGGGGCCCGGCGAGGTGCGGGCAGGGGCGGCGCCGTCCACCGCGACCGAGGGCGGGAGCAACTGGACGCGGCGGGCCAGGTCGAGGGCCAGGGCGTCGTGGAAGGGGCGGGCCAGAACGGTGACGCCGAACTGGGCGTCGTCGGCGGTCCCGGAGGGGACGGCCACGCCGCACAGATCGAAGAGGTTGCAGAAGTTGGTATAGGTGCCCATCCAGGAGTTCACGCCCACCGGGTCGGCGGCGACCTCGGCGATGGACGGGTGACCGGGGGCGGTGGGGACCAGCAGAGCGTCGAAGCCGTCCAGAAGGGCGAGCGAGGTCTGGCGCAGCTCTTCGAGCCGGGCCTGGTCGCGCACCATGGCACTGGCGGTGAGGGTGCCGGCGCGGGCGATGATCGCGCCGACGGTGGGATCGACCGCGGGGTCGTCGAGGTGGGCGTCGATGAAATCACCCACCGCAGCGTGCCGCTCGGCGACGAGAGCACCGTTGTAGAGCAGCTTGGCGGCGTCGAGGAAGGTGTCGAAGTCGATCTCCTCCACGGTGCATCCGTCGGCGCGCAGCCGTTCGACGGCATCGCCGAACGCCGCGGCCCAGCTCTCGGAAAGACCGGGCAGGAATGCGGGGACGGCGATGTGGGCAGCGACGGGTGCGGCCAGCGGAGCGTCGACGGGCCAGGGCCGGGTGCCGGGACCGCCGGCCATGAAGCTCATCGCCAGCGACGCGGTGTCGAGGTCGCGGGCGAGGATCGTCACCGCGTCCCACGAGCGACAGGCGGGTACGACGCCCTCGGTCGAGACCACGCCGAGGGTCGGCTTGATCCCGACGATCCCCTGGAGGGATGCCGGGATACGCCCGGATCCGGCGGTGTCGGTGCCGATCGCGATGTCGGCCAGGCCCAGGGCCACGGCCACTGCGGAGCCGGAGCTGGAGCCGCCCGAGATGTAGTCGGGTCGGCGCGCGTCGCGTACCCCGCCGTGAGGGCTGCGTTGCCCGACCAGACCGGTGGCGAACTGGTCGAGGTTCGTCACCCCGACCACGGTCGCCCCGGCGGCCCGCAGTCGGGCGACCGCCGGCGCGTCCTCGGCCGCGGGCTTGTCTGCGAAGCTGGGGCAGGCCGCGGTGGTGACGAAACCGTCCACGTCCACGTTGTTCTTGACCGCCAGCAGCAGGCCGGCCAGTGGACCCTGGGCGGCGGCGAGGTCGGCCGAGATCGCGTCCGGGTCCCGCCGGCCGATCCAGATCTCGGGACGGGCCGCAGAGACCGCCTCCCCCCTCACTCGGCAGCCCTGGGGGCGAGCACGACCAGCGCGTCACCCGGAGCGACCTGGGTGCCTGGGGAGGCCGCGACCAGGCTCACCACCCCGTCGCAGGGGGCCTCGATGCTGGTCTCCATCTTCATTGCCTCCAGAGCCATCAGGGTCTGGCCCTTCTCGACCAGGTCACCCACGGAAACCGCTACCTTCCAGACACTGGCCACGAACGGCGCGTCGACCCGAATCCCTCCCACCGGGACCTCCACGTCGACCGGTTCGGGCACCACTGACGCGGCCGCCTGCTCGGCCCGGTCGAACTCGCCGGCCGCCTCCCAGGCCGCCCGCTCTACCGCGAACGCGGCCTGCTGACGTTGCCGGAACTCGGCGATCGAGTCGGCGTTCTCGACCAGGAACCGTTCGTGTTCGGCCAGGGAGAACGTGTCGTCGGTGATGTCCAGGCCACCACGCCCGGCGGCCAGGTCGGCGCGCAGGTCGAGAAGTTCTTCGGGGGAAACCGGGTACCAGCTGATCCGGTCGAAGAAGTCGAGCTTCCAGGGATTCTCGCCGGGCTTCGGGTAGGTGCTCCAGACCTGGGTGGTGCGGCCGACGAACTGATAACCCCCGGGGCCTTCCATGCCGTAGATGCAGAGGTAGGCCCCTCCGATCCCGACCGAGTTCTCCGCGGTCCAGGTGCGGGCCGGGTTGTACTTGGTGGTGACCAGTCGGTGACGCGGGTCGAGGGGGGTGGCGACCGGTGCGCCCAGGTAGACGTCGCCCAGCCCGAGCACCAGGTATTCGGCGTCGAAAACGGTGCGGTACACGTCGTCCGTGCTTTCGAGGCCGTTGATCCGACGGATGAACTCGATGTTCCACGGGCACCAGGGTGCGTCGTCGCGCACTCCGGCCATGTACCGCTCGATGGCCAGCCGGGTCGCCGGATCATCCCAGCTCAGCGGCAGACGAACGCGCCGGCTGGGGACGACCAGGTCGGTTGCGTCGGGAAGGGTCGGCTCGAGCTCGGTGAGCAGCCCCAGGAGCTTCGGGATCGGAAGGACGTCCGGGTCGACGTGGATCTGCAGGGACCGGATGCCGGGGGTCAGGTCGATGACGCCCGGGTGGGCGAGCTCGGCCAGCGCGGTGTGCAGCGCGTGGACCCGGGCGCGCAGACCGAGATCCAGTACCAGATCGCCGTATTCGACGAGGAGGTTGTCGTCGCCCGAACGGCGGTAGGTGACGGTGGGGTTGCCGTCGAGGCGCGCGAGCACGCCGTCATCGCCATCGCCGCCGGAAAGGTATGTGGGCAGGTCGAGGATCGTTCTTGAGGGCGCCGCCGAGGCTCGGACCGGGACGAACGACACGGTGTCGCCCGGTCGCAGTTGCCCGAGTTTCCAGCGGTCGGCGGTGACCACGGTGACCGGGCAGACGAAACCCCCCAGGCTGGGCCCGTCCGGGCCGAGAAGGATCGGGGTGTCGCCGGTGAAGTCGAGAGATCCCACGGAGTAGGCGTTGTCGTGAATGTTGGACGGGTGCAGGCCGGACTCGCCGCCGTCGGTACGGGCCCAGGCCGGCTTGGGCCCGATCAGCCGCACGCCGGTGCGCGCCGAGTTGAAGTGCACGCCGTAGCGGGTGCGGTAGAGGGTGTCGATGTCCTCGCGGGTGAAGAACTCCGGTGCTCCATGCGGGCCCTCGGTGACCGCCAGTTCCCAATGATCAGTAAATGATGGACGCCGGTCCGCCTCGATCGGTCGGCCCACCTGGGTGGAGGTCGGGTTGGTCCGCAGGGTGTCGCCCAGCCGCAGTGCCCGTCCGCCGTGCCCGCCGAACTGCCCCAGGGTGAAGGTGGCCGCGCTGCCCAGATATTCGGGAACGTCCAGGCCACCCGCGAAGGCGACATAGGTTCGCAGCCCGGTGCGGGCGTCACCAATTTCCAGGGAACCGCCCGCCGGGACCGTGATCGGTTCCCACATCGGAACCTCCGTGCCGTCGACCGTGGCCGGAGCCGGTGCTCCCGTGATGCAGATCCGGGTTTCGTGCGAAAAGGTCAGCACCGGACCGGTTGCCGTGCATTCCAGGCCCGCCGCCTTGGGGGTGTTGCCCAGAGCCAGGTTCGCCAGCCGGAGCGACCGGTCGTCCATGGCCCCGCTCGGTGGGACCCCGACCTGCCACAGACCGAGGCGTCCCTCGACGTCCTGCACGGTCGTCATCAATCCGGCTCTTTCGACCGTGATCCGGGGCTCGGGGTCGCCTACGTGGTCGAGGGTGTGCGTGGTGTGCGTGGCTGTACGGACCTCGGGAAGATCCGGAATCGCCCGCAGAAGGCCGAGATTGACCTCAATACCGTCCATCCGGGTGGCGGCCAGGGCGGCGCCGAGGTGATCCAGGGCGGTGTCCCGGTCGGTGGCGGTGACGATGATCTTGGCCAACAGCGGGTCGTAGGCGGGGGTGACCTCGGTGCCGGTCTGCACCCAGCCGTCGACCCGGACATCCGAGGGGAGCGTGACGCCGGTCAGCCGGCCGGCGCTCGGGCGGAAACCGTTGGCCGGGTCCTCGGCGTAGATCCGGGCCTCCACGGCATGACCCTGGACCGGAACGGTCCCCGAGTCGAGGTAAGGGTCCAGCAGGTTCTTCTCCCCGCCGGCCAGGCGGAGCATCCAGGCCACCAGGTCAATCCCGGTGACCTGCTCGGTGACCGGGTGCTCGACCTGCAGGCGGGCATTGACCTCCAGGAACGAAGCTACTTCCCGCTCGGCGTCGTAGACGAACTCGACCGTTCCCGCGGATCGGTACCCGACCGAGGCGGCCAGGCGCCGGGCCGCGTCGTGCAGCTCTTCGCGGACGTGGTCGGGCAGCGCCGGAGCGGGCGCCTCCTCCACGACCTTCTGGTTGCGGCGTTGCAGCGAGCAGTCCCGGTCGCCGAGGGAGACCACGTCCCCGGCGCCGTTGCCGAAGATCTGGACCTCCACGTGCCGGGCGTGCTCCACGTACCGCTCGGCGAAGACCCCGGCCGAGCCGAAGTTCTGGGCCGCCGTCCGGGTCACCCGCTCGAAACCTGCCCGCAGCTGATCCGGGTCATGGCAGACCACCATGCCGATGCCTCCACCCCCACCGGTGGCCTTGAGCATGACCGGGTAGCCGATGGCCTCTACGGCGGCCACCGCGGCATCGGCGTCCTCCAGCAGCCCGGTGCCCGGAAAGATCGGTACGCCAACGGCTTGGGCCGCGGCGCGGGCCGTGTGCTTGGCCCCGAAAACCCGGAGCTGTTCGGGAGTGGGGCCGACGAAGGTCAGCCCGGCCGCCTCGACCTGAGCAGCGAACCGGGTGTCTTCGGAAAGGAAGCCGTAGCCCGGGTGGATCGCGTCGGCGCCGGTGCTGACCGCGGCGCGCAGGATGGCGTCCACGTTGAGGTAGCTCTCGGCCGGGGGAGTGGGGCCCAGCAGCACCGCTTCGTCGGCCAGCTGCACGTGGGCGGCGCTGCGGTCGGCCTCGGAGAACACGGCGACGGTGGCCAGCCTGAGCTCCTGGGCGCTGCGGATGATCCGGCCGGCGATCTCCCCGCGGTTGGCGATCAGCAGCTTGGTGATGCGGTCAGCCACCGGCGGACACCACCATCTCGGCCCGGCTGGGGTTGAATCCGTTGCAGGGGTTGTTGATCTGGGGGCAGTTGGAGACCAGGACCAGGGTGTCCTTCTCGGCCCGCAGGCTCAGCGAGAGGCCCGGGGCGGAGATGCCATCGACGATTCCCAGGGCGCCGTCCGGGTCGACCGGCACGTTCATGAACCAGTTGACGTTGGGCACATGGTCGCGCTTGCCCATCCCGTACCGGGACAGTTCCCGCAGGAAGTTCTCGGCGCAGGCGTGCTGGCTCCAGGTGTGGTGGCCGTAGCGCAGGGTGTTGGACTCCTTCGAGCAGGCCCCGCCCAGAGTGTCGTGCCGCCCGACATCGTCGTTGAGTACGGTCAACAGCGGATCGGACTCATTGTCCCGCAGCACACTTCCGGTGGTGAGGAAGATCGAGGCCTGTTCCTGCAGGGTGGCCTGGGCACTGTAGGCGCGGCTGGTGTCGAGGGCGTCGTAGGCGAGGAAGTCGACCGCCTGATTGCCGTCCAGGTCGACGATCGTCAGCACCTGGCCGGCCTCGAGCACCCGGCTCCAGGGGGCCCGCGGGGGAACGGTCTGCCGGTAGATCTCGCTCACAGGCCCAGTCCCTTCAGATAGTCGTGGGTGTTCTCGAAGGCGCGCCGGCCCTCGGGGGTGGCTGACCAGAGCGGATCGTCCGGGCTCGTGGCACGCCCCGGCCAGGCGGTCACCTCCAACGGCGAAACCGTATAGTCCGGGCGCGGATCGAGGGGATGCGGCACGTTCGCGATGAGCAGGACGACGGGCATCTCGGCCCGGAGCAGCACGCTGCGGCCGGGTCCGGCCGATCCCTGGAACCGGGGAGTTCCCGCGGCGTCGATCCGGACCCCCTGGAAGAACGAGACCGAGGGCGGGATGTCACGCCGGCTCAGGTCGTGCTTGAGGCCACCGAGCACGAACAGTTCCCGCCCGGCCGGCGACGATCCCTGGGGAGAGCCATCGCCGTAACGCCTTTCGTTGCGCTCCTGGGTGGAGGTGCCGTAGATCGTGTCGTGCTGTCCGGAGGTGTCCTCCAGCACCGAGGCCAGGACCCGGCCCTGGTCGCTCAGCAGCAGTCGCCCGGCCGAGGTGTAGACCTGCCACTGCACCTTGACGGTGTCGGCCACGTTCAGCCGCTCAGCGGTCATTCCGGCGTTGAACAGCAGCACGTGGGCACAGGCTTCGCCCTCGACATCGGTGAGGCGCACCGTCGTGCCCCGGGCCAGGGCCCGATGGGCATAACCGCCACCGGCCACCCGCTCGGCCCAGACCAGCTCCCCGGTCTCCCGGACGGGCCAGCCCGAGGCGGGCACGGTCGGGGCGTTCGGCACCACGGTCCCCTCCTGCGCCCGGGCGTGGGCCCGGGCTCCGGCCGTGGTGGAGGTGGTGCTCGCCGAATCCGGCGTCTGCTCTGTCATCCGACCCGTTCCTGACTTTCTGTCGAGTGACAGAAAGTCAAGGCGAGACCCGTGTCGGCGCCGTCTCGCGCCGGTTAACTCCGGATGACACGGCCCCCGGGCCGGGTCTTCGGGCGCCCCGGCAAACCTCCGCCGGGTCAGCGTTTAACACGATTGTGCGGCGCTCGGTAGCACCGGCGTAACCGGAGACCGGCTCAATCGTGCCCACTATCTGTCGTTCGACAGAAAGTCCCGGGTCCGCTGAGGAGCAGCAATGATCACCATCGGTGTCGCGCTGTCGGTCCTGATCGTGCTGGTGGTCGGTATCGCCGTCGCCCGCAAGGTCGACGGCGACAGTGCCAACTACCTGGTCGCCGGGCGCTCGCTCGGCGTCCCGCTGGTCGCCATCTGCCTGACCACCGCCGCCGTCGACAGCAACGCGACCGTCGGCAACACCGACCTCAGCGCCTCCCTGGGGTTCTGGGCCGGCGCCTCGCTCGCCATCGGACTGGCCATCTGCCTGCTCCTGGCCGGGCTCTTCCTGGCGAAACCGATGAACCGGATGGGGCTTTTCACCCTCGGCGACTTCTTCGCCCGGCGCTACAACCGCCCGGTGGAGGTGGTCGCGTCCGTCCTGATGATCTTTGCCTTCACCATTCTGCTGGCCGGCAACCTGGTCGCGATGGGCTTCCTGATCGAGCGGTTCACCAGCCTGTCCTACGACGCCGGGGTGGTGCTCGCGGTCGCCCTGGTGCTGGCCTACACGATCGGCGGTGGTCTCTACTCGGACGCCTACACCTCGGTGATCCAGGCGGTGATCACCGGAGTCGGGACCGTGACGCTGTTCGTCTGGGTGGCCGTGCACTACGGGCTCGCGGTGCCCGCCGGCATGGGCCCCTTCGACCTGGGCCAGCTCACCGATCCGGGTCAGGGCGCCGTGATCAACTGGGCCACCCTGGTCTCCCTGGGCGTCGGTGACCTGGTGGCCATCGACTTCATGCAGCGCATCTTCGCCGCCAAGACGCCGGAAGCCGCGCAGAAGGCCTGCTTCATCGGGGCCGGGGCCACCGCGACGATCGGGGTGCTGTGGTCGCTGATCGCCCTGTCCTCGGTGGTGAAGCTGGGTCTCTCGGTCGACGACGGGCCGGTCATGTACCAGCTGCTGGGCGACCACGCGCCGATCCTGCTGGCCATCCTCTCCCTGTCGGGCATCGTCGCGGCCTCGTTCTCCACCGCCTCGGGCGCGATCCTGGCCACCTCGGCCGTGGCGGTGCGCAACATCGCCGGGGTGCGGCGCGAGGTCGCCCCGGGCCACCACGACCCGCTGCTGCGCTGGACCCGGTTGGCGATGATCCCGATCGTGCTGATCGGCATCCTGCTGGCCATCCGGGTCAGCCAGACCGGCATCCTGCTCACCCTGGCCTTCGACCTGATGCTGGTCTGCCTGATCGCCCCGTTCCTGCTGGGACTGTTCTGGAAACGGTCCACCTCCACGGCGGTGCTGGTGGCGGCCGGGACCGGACTGGTGCTGCGCCTGGTGCTCCTGGCCCTCACCCCGACGCTCTACGGCGTGCCCAACGATCTGCTCTACATCGACAACAACCTGATTCAAGCCGGTTTCGACGGATGGGCCACCCTGCTCACCGCCGCCGTCAGCGTGGCCGTGTTCATCGGGGCGTCGCTGCTGACCCGGCCGGACACGGTGGAGGAGGCCGACCTGAGGGCGGCCGACCGGTTCGCGGTCCTCGCCGACTGAACCAGTCCGGTTCAGGCCGGCTCAGTCTGGTTCAGGCCGGCTCAGTCTGGTTCAGACCGGCTCAGGCCGGTTCGGGCCGCCGATAATTCGCTGGCCGGGGCGATTTCCGGCGTGCCAGTCTTCTTCCACTCCACCACCGACCGAACGGAAGAGGTGACCAGGTGTCTCCGGTTCTCGTCCTGAACGCTTCCTATGAGCGCCTGCACTACGTCTCCCTTCAGCACGCCGTGCGGATGCTCGCGCGGCAGGTCGCGGTGGTGGAAGAGGCGGCCGCCGGGCGCCCGATGGGGCCGTGGCCGCGGCCGAAGGTGCTGCGGCTGGTGCGGTACATCTCCACCCGCTGGAGACATCGGCAACGCCCGGGCTGGTCCAAGCGCGCCCTCCTGGCCCGGGACGAGCACTGCTGCGGTTACTGCGGTGGGCCGGCCAGCACGGTCGACCACGTCCTGCCGCGCTCGCGGGGTGGGGCCGACTCCTGGCTGAACACGGTGGCGGCCTGCGCGCGGTGCAACAACCGCAAGCGGGACCGTACGCCGGAAGAGGCCGGGATGCCGCTGCTGTCGAAGCCGTTCGTGCCCAGCTGGGAACAGATTCTGCTCAAGCACTGACCGGTGGGGGCGGCGATCACCAGCATCGCCGCCCCCACGACGATCAGAGTTCGCCGGGCTGGGCGAAGCGGTAGAACACGCCGCCCACCGGTTGAATCCCCATGAGCAGCCAGACCGCGTTCTCGAAGTCCCTCGCGCGCGAAAGGTTCCCGACCCGCACCGGGTCGTAACCGGCGTCCTCAATCAATTGTTCGGTGATCTTCACGGCACCGTCGTCGGCGACGTACCAGTTGCTCGGCCGGACCCGCTGTTCGCGTACCTGGTCGAACAGGTGCCCGAAGTTCATGTTGAAGCTCTTGGCCACCGGCGCCTTGGTGAAGGACTGCACCTCCTCCGCATAGGAGGGGAATTCGCCCTGACGCGCGGGCATGATGTTCGTGGCGTCGATGGCGATCTTCCCCTCAAGACCGGTCACCCGGCTCAGGGCCTCGGAGATCCGGGCGCCGGGAACGGCGATCAGGACGACGTCGGCTTCGGAGACGTCGCCGCCGTCCCGGCCAAGGCTGGTGACTTCGTGGCCGGCCTCGCGCCAGAGGCGGGCGAGCCCGCCGCCGATCTGTCCGCGGCCAATGGTGACGATCTTCATGGGGTTTCCTCTCTCAGTGGGCGATGGGCTGGTAGCCCAGTTCGTTCCGGGCCTTGTCGATGCGCAGCAGGCAGGGCTGGCCGAGGAACCAGCGGGCGGGCACCGGGACCACGCTTTCGGCGGTGGCGAAATCGATTTCGGGGATGCTCTGGACCACTCCGTACTGCTGGAACTGGTCTTCGAGGAACTCGCGCAGCACGACCCGGTGCTCGTCGGTGACGAAGTACGCCTCGCCCGGGCGACCCCGCTGCCACCCCAGGATCAGACCCTCGACCGCGTTGTCGACATGGGTGACGTTGGTGGTCTGCCGACCGCCGCCGATCCAGGCGAACTGCCCATTCCTGGCCGCATCCACCAGACCCTCGATCAGGAAGCTGTTCGGACCCCAGACGAAGCGGGGGCGGATCGAGACCGCGGCGAGATCCGGCGTGTTCAGGACCAGATCTTCGGAGATGGCCTTCACCGCGCAGTACGCGGCTTCCGAATCGGGCCTCAGAGTCGCGGTTTCGTCGACTTCGATCAGCGGATCGCCGGCCAAGAGAGCGGCTTCGCTGCCGCAATGGACGAATCGGGCGACCTGGGCGTGACGGGCCGCCTGGAGCGCCGCCCGGGTACCGCCGACGGTGATGCGATCGTGTTGTTCACGCGGTGCGTTGATGTCGGTCTCGGCGGCCAGGTGGAAGAGCACCCCGCTGCCGACCACCGCGTCCTGCCAGGTCGTGGCCTCGGTCAGTTCGCCCCGCACCGGCTCGGCGCCCAGGGCGGACACCTTGGCCGCGGCTGCGTCGCTGCGGACCAAGGCCCGGACGGTGTGCCCTTCGCCGATCAAGCGTCGGATCAGCGCCTGCCCGATGAAACCCGAGCCACCGGTTACGAATGTGATTGCCATGCTGGTCTGAAGCGCCCGGGACCCGCCGGTCCTTCCCTCGACACCACTTATAGATCGAATCGCTGCGATAGAATTTGCGAATGGCTTCTCTCCGGGCGCTGGAATGCCTCGTGGCCGTGGCGGACACCGGCTCGATCACCTCGGCCGCGTCCCTGCTGCACTCGTCGCAACCCGCCATCTCCCATCAGCTGGCCGCGCTGGAGCGCGAAGCGGGCACGACGCTGCTGCGACGCGAGCCGCGCGGGGTGAAGCTGACCCCGGCGGGAAGGGCCGCGCTGGCCGACGCCCGGCGGGCGGTGGACGCGGCTGCGGGGGCGGTCCGGGCAGCTCGGGCCGTGGGGGAAGGGGCGGGTGGATCGCTCCGGCTGGCCTGCGCCCAGAGCCTGGTTTCCGTGCTGGCCCCGGTCCTGCACGACTGGCACCGGCGCTACCCCGAGGTCGCGATCACCCTGCGCGAGTCCACCTCGGCCGAGGAGCTGCACGACCTGATCGACGCGGACGCGGTCGACCTGGCGTTCATGCCCGGCGTGGTGCCGGAGCGTTTCGTCGGCACGGTGGTGGCCGAGGAGGAGATCGTCCTGGTTGCCCCGGCCGACCACGTCCTGGTCCAGCTGGCGTCCGTTCGTCTCGAGGATCTGGAGGGTGCCTGCCTGGTGCACTACGCCCCCGAGAACGGCCTCAGCACCTGGCTCGACCGGGCTCTGGCCCAGGCCGGGGTCCGGGCCGAGCCGATCATGCGCACTGCCGTGACGGCGACCGCGGCGCAGCTGGCCGCGGCCGGGCTGGGGGTTGCGGTGTGCCCGATGAGCGCGATCAGCGACGGGTTCGCGGGCGCGGTCCGGTCGTTCTCGCCGCGATGGACCCGAGAGCTCAAGGTGCTGACGCCCGGGGAGCGCGACCCGTTGGCGGCCCGGTTCATCGCCGATCTCAGCCATCAGGGGGTGCCCGTCCCGGCCACCGTCCGGCCCCAGTTGTCGGCCGGCGAAGCGGGCTGACTGCCGCTATTGATTCCGTTGAGGGATGCCCCCGAGGAATCGAGGGTCACCGGCGGAATCGCCGTCCCGAGGATCCGGTTGGCCGAGAACTGAATCTCTCGTCCACTTCTCGGAAGGCGCCCTCATGACGACCCCGACCATCGCTGGATCTCCCGCCGAGGAAAAGGTCAGGCTTCCGCTGTCCGGCCTGCTGGCGTTGTTCACGGCGGGCTTCCTCGGGATCATCAACGAGACCGTCCCGGCCGGCCTGCTCCCGGAGATGTCCGACAGCCTGGGCCTTTCGGAGTCTTTGGTGGGGCAGACCGTCACCGTCTACGCGGTGGCCACGGCCCTCACCGCGATCCCGCTCAACGCCGCCCTGAAGCAGTGGGGACGCCGGACCGTCCTGGTCTCGGCGCTGCTCGCCTTCATCCTGGCCAATGCCGTGGCCGCCCTCGTGAGCAGCTTCGCCGTGCTGCTCGTCGCGCGTTTCGTGGCCGGGGTCGGGGCGGGCCTGATCTGGTCGAACCTCGGCGGTTACGCGGCCCGGATCGTCCCGGAGAAGCTCCAGGGCCGGGCCATCGCCATCGCGATGGCCGGCACCCCGATCGCGCTCTCCCTCGGCCTGCCGGCGGGCACGCTGCTCGGTGATGCGGCGGGCTGGCAGGCCACGTTCGGGGTGGTGGCGGTCATCAGCCTCGGGGTGATCGCCTGGGTTCTGGTCTCCCTGCCCAACCTGCCGGGCGAGCCCGAGGGCGGTTACGTTCCCTTCGCCGCGATCCTGCGCCGCCCCGGCGTGCCGTCGATCCTCCTGGTCGTGGCCAGTCTGATGATCGCCCACAACATCCTCTACACCTACATCGGGCCGCTGGCCGACGCTTCCGGGGTCGGTGACCAGATCGAGTGGGTGCTGCTGGTCTTCGGTCTCGCGGCCCTGCTCAGCATCGGGGTCACCGGTGCGCTGGTCGATCCGCACCATCGGCGGCTGATGCTGATGAGCGCGTTCGTCCTCGGTTCCGGCGCCCTGGTTCTCGGCTTCGCCCAGCTGAACCCGGTGATCCTGTACCTGGGAGTGGCGGTCTGGGGCTTCGGTTTCGGCGGCACCGCAACGCTCTTCGTCACCGCCTCGGTCCGCGCGGCGGGCACGGACGGAGTCCAGGCGATCCTGGTGACGGTGTTCAACCTCAGCATTGCCGGCGGGGGAGTGCTCGGCGGAGTTCTGCTCGGTGGACTGGGCGTCACCTGGATTCCCTGGGTGGCGCTGGCCATCATGGTTCCCGCGGTGATCACCACGGTCGCCGGCCGTCGTCACTCGTTCCCGAAGTGGCCGCAGAGCAGCTGATCCGCCTAGGCGGCCGTCATCCGCCTAGGCGGCTGTCGTCGCCGAGGGCTGGAAACCGGGTGCGGGAAGGGCCGCGACCAGCCGGTCGGTCGTGGCGGCGTCCGCCACGGTGATCCGGATGCCGTCACCCGGGTAGGCGCGGACCAGGATGCCGGACGCCGCCAGGGTCTCCACGATGTGGTGACTTTCGCCGTCGCTCACCCGGAGCCAGACGAAATTGGCCTGACTGTCCGGAATCACCCAGCCGGCCGCCCGCAGCCGGGTCGCCAGGCGCATCCTCTCCTGAACGGTTTCGGCAACCCGGGTCGCAACCTCGTCACCGGCGTCCAGCGAGGCGATCGCGGCTTCCTGAGCCAGGGCGCTGACCACGAAGGGCAGGGACGTGCGCCGGGCCCCCTCGGCCAGTTCGGGGTGCCCGATCGCATACCCGACCCGAAGCCCGGCCAGCCCGTAGGCCTTGGAGAACGTCCTCAGCACAACCAGATTTGGGTAACGCTGGTAGGCGGCGAAAGCGTCCACCCGGTCGGGGCCGGTGACGAACTCAATGTAGGCCTCGTCGAGCACGACAATCACGTGCGGGGGGACTGCTTCGAGGAAGGTCATCAGCTGCCGGTGGGTAAAGGCCACCCCGGTCGGGTTGTTCGGCGAACAGAGCAGCACCATGCGCGTACGCGGCCCGATCGCGGCCAGCATTCCGGCGAGGTCGTGGTGCTCGTTGTCGAGCAGAGGAACCGGTACCGCCGTTCCTCCGGCAACCGCTGTCAGGATCGGGTAGGCCTCGAAAGATCGCCAGGCGTAGACGACTTCATCGCCCGGGTCGAGTACCGCCTGGAGCAGCTGCTGGAGCACGCCGACGCTGCCCGGTCCGACCACGACCTCGTCCGCGTCCACGCCGAACTGCGTCCCGATCCGCTCCCGCAACGCCAGGCAGCTCAGGTCGGGATACCGGTGCACCCGCTCGGCGCCGTCCAGCACCTTGGCCCGCACCGAGGGCAGCGGGTCGAAATGGCTCTCGTTCGACGCCAGGGCCGCGACGTCCGCGGTGGCCGCGCGGCGGCCGGGGACGTAGCCCGGCAGGTTCCGGACCGCGGCGCGCAGCAGAGGGCGGGGCATCGGCTCGATCGGCTGCGTACTCATGGGTCACAACATCCCGTCGGTCCAGCATTCTGCGCAATACTTGTCCGCAGAACTGAGCAGAATGCCCAAAGATCGCGGCCGAGGAGTGTGCGCATTGAGCAACCTGACACCTCTTGATGCCACTGACGCCCGGATCCTCCTGGCCCTCGACCGGGACCCGCAGGCCACCGTCGTGGCCCTGGCCACCGAGCTCGGGCTGGCCCGCAACACCGTCCAGGCCCGGCTGCGCCGGATGACCGATGGCGCGCTCAGCCGCACCAGTCGCCGGGTCGAGCCCGAGGCCCTCGGCCTCCCGCTGATGGCCTTCGTCACCGTGTCGCTGAGCCAGCGGATGCGGGCCGAGGCCACCGAGGCGCTCCAGGCCATCCCGGAGATCGTCGAGCTGATGGCCACCACCGGGGACGGCGACATGCTGGCCCAGGTCGTGGTGCGGGACACCGCCGACCTGAACCGGGTCACCGAGGCCCTGCTCGACACCCCTGGGATCGTTCGCACCAGTACCTCGATCGTGCTCAAGAAGGTGTGGTCGTTGCGGATGGAGCCGCTGCTGGAACGTCTGGCCGAGGGTGCGCCCCGAATGTGACCCACGTCATTGAACCGAGCGGCTATAGGACGCTTTGATACATCACTGACGGTCAATTGACCCCGTTTCCGTAGACCCTGAGTAACGTCGCGGTCCGCGCCCGGCTCTCTGCCGGGGCCGAGTCCGCTCGTCGCAACGTCTTTCGGGAGTCCCGCCGTGGGTGCCACGCGCCGCCGTACCTTCCTCGCCTCCGCCCTCGCCGTGCCCCTGGCCGCCACCGCGGTCGGGGTTGAGCGGGTGATGGCGGCCGAACCGGAGACCGGCACCGCCGCCGCGGCCGCCTCCGCCGCCGGGGACGTGGTCGGCAAGATCACCGTCGGCTATCAGGGCTGGTTCGCCTGCACCGGGGACGGGGCACCGATCAACTGCTGGTGGCACTGGAGCCCGGACGCGCAGAAGGCGCCCTCACCCAGCAACAACGGGATCAAGGCGTGGCCCGACATGAGCGAGTACACCAAGAGCTACCAGACCAGCTACGCGGCGCTCGGCAACGGCAAGCCGGCCGTGCTGTTCTCCAACTACGACCAGCAGGTGATCGACACCCAGTTCGGCTGGATGCAGGAGAACGGCTGTGACACGGCGGCCCTGCAGCGGTTCAACCCGACCGGCGGCGAGGGACCGACCCGGGACGCGGTCACCGCGATGGTGAAGAAGTCGGCCGAGGCCACCGGCCGCAAGTTCTACATCATGTACGACGTCAGTGGCTGGAGCCAGATGGCCACCCAGTTGCCGAACGACTGGACGACGAAGATGAAGGCCTACACCTCGTCCTCGGCGTACGCCCAGCAGAACGGCAAACCGGTGGTCTGCATCTGGGGTTTCGGGTTCAACGACGACAACCACAACTTCTCGGCGGCGGACTGCCTGAAGGTGATCCAGTGGCTGCAGGCCCAGGGCTGCTACGTGATCGGTGGGGTGCCGACCTACTGGCGCGAGGGCAAGAACGACTCCCGCACCGGCTTCCTCGACGTCTATCACGCCTTCGACATGATCTCCCCGTGGATGGTCGGGCGGATCGGCGACACGGCCGGTGTGGACTGGTTCCTGCAGAATGTTCAGAAGGCCGACAAGACCGACTGCGACGCCAACGGTATCGACTACCAGCCCTGCGTGCTGCCCGGTGACCTGAAGGAGAAGCAGCGCAAGCACGGCGATTTCATGTGGCGGCAGTTCTACAACCTGGTCGGCCTCAAGGTGTCCGGCATCTACATCTCGATGTTCGACGAGTACAACGAGGGCAACCAGATCGCCAAGACGGCCGAGAGCGCGGCCACCGTCCCGGCCGGCGCCGGTTTCCTCGCCCTGGACGAGGACGGAACGGCCTGCTCCTCCGACTACTACCTGCGCCTGACCAACGACGGCGGCAAGATGCTCAAGGGCCAGCTCGCCCTGACCGCGACCCGTCCGACGTCGCCGATGGTCGGCGCCGACCCCGGCGGCAGTGACGACCCGAACGTCACGATTGCGCTCAAGGCCAAGGTGAACAGCAAGTTCGTCACCGTCGCCGCGAACAGCCTGGTCGCCAGTAGCGCCGCCAACGGGGCCACCGAGAAGTTCGTGGTGGTGGACCTCGGCGGAGGCAATGTCGCGCTGAAGGTGAAGAGCACCGGCAAGTTCGTCTGTGCCGAGAACGCGGGCGCTTCGGCGCTGACCGCGGACCGGGACGCGATCGGCGGCTGGGAGACCTTCGCCCAGGTGAAGAACTCCGACGGTACGGTCAGCTTCCGCAGCGGGGCGAACGGGAAGTACGTCTGCCCCGAGGATTCCGGCGCCAAGGCGCTGATCGCCAATCGCGACGCGATCGGGCCGTGGGAGTCCTTCACCGTGGTCACGGCCTAGCGTTCCGGGAACGGCCGGGGCCGACAGCGCGGTCGGTCCCGGCCCCGGCGGCCACGAACATCCCACCCATCAGCACCCAGCCCACGGCCCCGTGGGCGATCGCGGTGGACGTGATCAGAAGCGGCGCCAGGGCCGTGCCCACGGCCGTGCCGGTCTGGCTGACTCCCTGATAGGCGCCGGGACGCCGGGGATCGGCCAGCTCGAAAGCCAGTTCCCAGCCGCCGGCCTCGGACGTCACCTCGCCGAAACTGTGGGCCACGACCGCCAGGACCAAAAACGTCACGGCGGCTACGGTTCCGGGGTATCCGGCTGCGCAATAAAGGACGCACGCCAGGGCCAGGAGAGCGGTTCCGGTGAAAACCGCCCGGGCCGCGGTGACCAGGCTCGTGACCTGCCGCGTCGCCCGCACCTGAAACAGGGTGACCAGGACGGTGTTCAGGATGAGGAGGCCGCCGGCCAGGAAGTCGGGCGCGGTGGTGTGGCCGGCCACCCAGAGCGGCATGCCGACGGTCAGCAGGGCGAACTGGACCGAGACCACTCCGTTCAGGCCGGCCACCGTCAGATAGCGGCGGTCGTGCAGGGGAGACGATTCCCGAGCCTCATCCGATGCGGAATCGAGCTCGCGGTCAGGCTCGAGCGTGGGCAGAGTGCGAAGCGGGAGCACGGCGAGCACGACCAGCAGGGCCGCGGTGGCCAGGGCGATCCGGTAGGCTGGGCCGGAGCCGATGGCCAGGGCTAAGGCGCCCGCGCCGGAACCGACGGCGATGAAGATGTTGGTGGCCACCCGGAGGCGGGCCCGCAGGGCGGTGCGGCCGGAACCGGTGGAGGTCCGGGCGATCAGCGTGACCTGCGCGGTGCGTTGCATGCCCTGGGCACCGAGCGCCAGACAGGCCAGGACGACGAAGGTGGCCGCGTTCCGGGTCAGGCAGTAGCCGCCGAGCGCCGCCGCCTGGGTGGCTGCCGAGCCGGTCATCACGGCCCGGGCGCCGTACCGGTCGCTGACCCGGCCGGCCCCGAACGTGGTGGCAATCGCGACAATCCCGGCGATCGTCAGGCCGGCGCCGACGGTGACCGCGCTCAGCCCCACGATCTTGCTGAAGTACAGCGCGCTGACGCTGAACATGATGCCTTTGGACGCCGCGGAGACGGACGTCGAGACCAGGAGGACGGAGGCGGTCGGATCGGGGCGTACGGGGGTGGTGAGCACCCCACCAGTGCAACCGAGCGTTCCGGCGTCCACCATTGATGTAGTTTTCTGCTTCATGGTGGTGCGCTACGAACTGACCGGCAGCGGCCTGGCCGGAGTGCGGTTCGGCATCTCTCCGCTCAACGAGCTCACGCTGTCGCTGCGCAGCTGGCGCGACCCGGGACGGTATCCGCTCCACCTGCCCTGGATCCGCGAGACCCAGCCGCTGCGGGCCCAGCTCGACACCGAAGTGCTTCTGGCTCTGGTCAACTCGCAGCTGTGGACCCCGGACTTCCTGACCCCGCAGCCGCTCTCGCCCCTGACCCGGATCGAGGAGCAACTGGACCGGCTGGCCGGCACGCCCTCGGCGACCATGCGGCGGGACATCCGGGCCCTTTACGGCAACGACGACGCTCGGGTGCCCGCCGTCCTGCGTGGGCGGGGTGTGCTGCGGCGGATCCTGAGCGCGCTGGAACTCTACTGGCACCTCTGTTTCGCCCCGTACTGGCCGCGGATGCGCGCGGTGCTCGAGGGCGACGTCACCTATCGGGGGCGGGAGGTGGCCCAGCGGGGTCTGGCCGCCATGATCGCCGATCTGTCCGGACACATCCGGATGATCGAGGACACGATGGAGATCCGGCTGCACGCCGGGCTGGAGTGGAGCCGGCGCGCGGAGGAGGGCGTGACGCTGGTGCCGACCCTCTGGACGCGAGCCGCCTCGACCCCGGTCTCGCCCGACGAGCCCCCGCTGATCATCTACCTGGCCCGGGGCGGAGCCACCCTCTGGGAACCTGAGCCCTCCTCCGCCCCCGGCGCGCTGGCCGGGATTCTCGGCCACCACCGCGCTGCCCTCCTGCAACGACTGGGAGCCCCCGCGTCCTCAACCGAGCTGGCCTTCCGGCTCGGGGTGACGCCCACCGCCGTGAACCAGCACCTGCGGGCCCTGCGCGCCGCCGGGCTCCTGGTCAGCGTCCGGCACGGACGATCGGTGCTCTATCGGCGCTCAGACCTGGGCGATCACTTGCTGGCCGGAACCGGGGCCGTGTCGAGCATCAGCTGAAGGAAGGCCAGATCCAGCCATCTCCCGAACTTCGACCCGACCTGCGGCAGCAGTCCCACCCGTTCGAAGCCGAGCTTCTCGTGCAGCCGGATCGACCCCTCGTTCCCGGCCTCGATACCGGCCACCATCACATGCTTGCCCAACCCCTGGGCCTGCTCGATCAGCTCCTCCATCAGCGCCCGGCCGATGCCCCGGCCCTGCTGGTCGTTCCGCACATAGACCGAGTGCTCAACGGTGTGCTTGTACCCGTCGAACGGCCGGTAGTCGCCGAAACTGGCGTACCCCAGCACCTCTTCGGCCTCGTCGACCGCGACCAGCACGGGATAGCCCGCTGCCGCGCGGCTTCTGAGCCAGGCGGAACGGTCGGCCCGGTCGACCGTCGTCACGTTCCAGGTGGCCGTCGAGTTCTCCACCGCGTCGTTGTAGATCGCGGTGATCCCGGCGACATCACCCTCGGCGGCGTTGCGGATACGCATCTGCTTCTCCTTTCCTCAGCCCCAGGTGAGGCAGAACGGATGCCCCGCCGGGCTGGCATAGACCCGAAACCCTACGCCCAAGGCGGGATCAACGTCCTCCGTGGGCCTTAACCTCCGCGCCCCCGCTACCCGCGCCCGCTCATCGGCCTCGCCGACGTCGTCCACCATCAGGTCGACGTGCATCTGCTGCGGCTGACCGTCCGGCCACTCCGGAGGAACGTGCCCGGGCGCCAGCTGAACCGCGACCACCGGCGAACCCTCGATCCGCAGGATGTGATGGCTCGCCCTCTTCTCGATCGTGCCGCCGAGCATGCGGTGCCAGAACGCGCTCTCCGGTTCCAGCTCGGCCGCGTCCAGGACCACGGCTCCCAGGGTGATCATCTTCGGGTTCTCCTAGGCTGGGGCGGTGATCGAGTGGGACGAGGGCAGCGGCATTCTCCTGGTTGAAGGCCGCCCCTACCAAGCCGCCGCCGTTCCCGGCGTCCCTCATCGGATCCCGCCCACCCGCCGTGGCCCGCGCACTCCGGCCGACCCGCCCCGCTTCACCCTGCCTGTGCGCCCGGGGCTGGTGGCTCAGATCACGCTTCACCGCGACGGTGCGGCCGGGATTGAGCTGTGGGCCGGGGAACCGGAGGAAACCGACGGGATCGCCGTGCTGTCCGACTCCGGCTTTCCCTACGCCCTGGCCCGCATTCCCTTGTGCTCGTGCGGTGACCGTGGGTGCGGGAATCTCCCCCTCCAGCTGAACGCGGACCCGGTCTCCGGTGCCACGCTGCTCAGCACGCTTGAACTGGTGGAGGGGCTGCGCTGGGACGATCGGTCGGCGACGCGGTCACAGGAGACTTGGCAGCCTGAGACCTATCGCGGTTGAGGAGGGGTACTTTCTCGACCAGGGGCCAGTTTCCGGGCCGGATGAATTGCTCAGGTCCCTGATACGGGTCGTCCTGTCAGCCGGCCGGAACATACTCCGACGAGAGAAGGCCGGCCAACGGACGCCGTCCCGCCCCCACCGCGGCCAAACGGATCTCCGATTTCGCGGCAAGTTCGAGAGGCGGAATGCCATCAAGCGCGGCGGCGCGGACGGCAGTGTCGACAGCGGCGCCGACGAGTGGGGCGGCCGTTCGCAATGTTGCCCGAAGCGCACAGGATGTCAGCTGGCCGGCATGCACGATCAGATTGCGCTGACGGTAGAGGCGTCTCAGAACATCTTCCAGCTGGCCGGAAACTCGTTGGAAGAATCCGGTCCGATCGGCAATCAGGTGATGCATCCGGAGAAGGGCCGCGTGATGCCGAGGGCTGGTGAAGTGAATGGTCCTTCCGCTGGAGAGTGCTTTTTCTACCATCTGTGCTCTTCGATCCTCGTCCGATTCCCTCCGCAACGCATGAGCCAACTCGTCGTCCTGACTGCACTCATAGGCAGAGGCCAGGATTCTGAATTCCGAAAGGACATAGGCACAGGTCAGGATGCGCGCCGTTCGAGTGGCAGCCACGACGCGATTCGATGTGTCCCCAGGACCCACGAACATGGCTTCCAAAGCGGCCCAGGCTCCGGTCACGGCGGCTGCCGACGGGCCTCGGTCGAGAGGTTCCAGGAGCTCGAGCACTGCGTCCAGCTCACCGGGGAGTTCTCTGACAAAGATGGCCCTGGTGTCTTCCAGCGCATGAACCTGAACTCTCCGAGGGGCTTGTCTCAGGACGATGGGCGTGTTTTCTCCGATGACGTATGCCCGATCGATGAACTCAAGATTCTTGCGACCGCCGACGCGAAAACGGGACTGCATCCGGCTCATCTCGGCCTGGGCGAAACTGAGGGCCGAGCCAAGATCCCGAGAATCGGACTCAATCTTGAGCGCTCCGGCCTGTCGAAGTGAGGTGCCCGGGAACCAGTCCTCAAGCCATTGACTGGTTTCGGTCGGAGTCAGCCAGCACGAGTTCTGTCCGGAGGGAATAGGAGGGGCCGCCTCCAGCGGAACGATCATCTCGAAGCGCACGGAGTGGCGGTGCAAGAGTCTTTGCCCGAGGACGATGATACCCGGGACGTCGTAGACCTCACTGTTGTTCTTTCGCTTGTGGTAGTGCAGCCATCGAGTCAAAGACGTGCGACTGAAGCCGGCATCGAGCATGTGTGAGCACAGTGCGCGACTCAACGTCTCGATCGACGGTTGCCGGGCGCGGGTCTCGGTCGCCCAGTTGTCCAGATAGACCGGTCCATGGGTGATCAGCAATTCGGAGAGGGCGTGAGCGCCATGGCTTCCGGGAAGGAGTCTGCGCTGAAGGTGGCCGACCAGAATCCCGCGATCTCGGGCCGAGCCGATGCCGGGATCCGTCTTTACGCGCCGGATCAGTCCATCGCTCAAATATTTGACCGCAGATTCTGATAATGCCCCTTGCCGGTGCAAGTCCCACGCCTCAAGCAGTTCGCCTACTTCACCCAGCGTGGACCGACGCCACAACTGCCGAGTCCAAGGTGTCGAGGGAGTGAAGTAGTCCTCCATGCGCGCACCCAGCGCCGCAACCTCCGGCTTGTCCAGCAGCACCTGTTCCCCTATGATGAACGCAGAAGAAGGGGGTCGCTCGCAAGAGCCGCTCCCTTTTTCTCATTGTGCGAGTTCTGTGCGTTCATTCTAGGGGTGAACGTCCCGAGTTCGGCAATGAGGGTCGCCGGGAATTCCGGATCTGTTAACCGTGGGATTAACGAGACGAATGAGTCCAGGCGGGCCTTTTCCACCGACTGCCGAAGGCTTTTTCTGCACTGGTCTCTGCCTCACCGCATTACGTACCGCTTCACCACCCGGTAAGTCCCGTTCCCAAGATCGCTCGACGCGTCCTCAATGGCCAGTTCGTGGTGATAGTCCCACCGGGTCCGCCGGTCCCAGATCACGTCGGTCACATCCACGTCGAAGGCGGACAGGCCGCTCAGATCGGCCCCGCTCAGATTGGCGCCGGTCAGGCTGACCGAGGAGAGTTTGGCGTCGCGGAGGTCGGCGCCGGTGAGGTCGGCGCGGTCGAGGTGCACGCTGCCGGACCGGCCGGAACGGCCCATGGTGATTTCGCGCATCCGGGCGGCGGTGAGGTCGGCGCCGGTCAGGTCGGTGCCGCCGAGCGATGCGCCGGTCAGGTCGGCATCGCTGAGATTGACCGCGACCAGGTGGGTCTCGGTCATGTGGGCGCCGGCCAGGCTGGCGTGGTCGAGGTCGGCGTTGGAGACCTCGGCCTTCTTCAGGTCGGCGTGGGTCATCCGGACGTAGGTGAGCTTGGCGCCGCTCAGGTCGGCGCCGCGGATCGCCGCGTCGCCCAGGTCGGCGTGGTCGAGGTCGGCGCCGTGCAGGTCGGCGTTGCACAGGTCGGCGCCGTGCAGGCGGCCCTCGTGCAGGTCGGCCCCGCGCAGCTGGGCGCCCTGCAGGTTGGCCCAGGCCAGCATCGTGTACTGGAGTTTGGCGCTGGTCAGGTCCACCCCGGCGAGGTTGGCGCCCTCCAGGTTGGCCCGGGTGAGGTTGGCCCCGTGCAGATCCGTGCCGCGCAGGTCTGTGCCCTGAAGGATGCAGCGGCTCAGATCGGCGCCGGGCAGTTTGTAGTCTTTCAGGCGGGCGTGCCGCAGGTCCCGACCGGAAAGATCCTCGTCCCCCATGCTGTTGACGACCATGTTCTTCAGCGTAGGCAGTCAGGCCCCGGCGGCGACCCGAAAACCCGCTCGGCGCAATGCCTAAAGCGGCTGTTGCTGGGTGATGCAGTGAATTCCGCCCCCGAAAGCGAAAATGTCGCGTGCATCAACCGAGAGAACTGTTCGCCCCGGATAAACCTTTTCGAGGACTTCGACCGCCTGGGCGTCCCGAGGGTCGTCGAAAGAGCAGGCGATGACCACGGAATTGGCCACGAAGTGGTTCACATAGGAATGGTCGACCAGTTCCCCGTCGACCTCGTGCTGCTCGGGAGCCAGGAGTTCGACCACGTTGAGCTGGGCCTCCCGCAGAATCTCGGTGACCTCGCGGCTCACCTCGTAATCCGGGTGCCCGGGGTCGGTTTGGGTATGGACGACGACGCCGCCGGAAGCAGTGAAGGCGGCGACGATATCGACGTGGCCCCGGGTACCGAACTCGCCGTAGTCGGCGGTCAGCCCGCGGGGCAGCCAGATCGCCCGGTTGGTGCCCAGCTGGGCGTGCACCTCGGCCTCGACCTGGGCGCGGGTCCAGTCCGGGTTGCGGTCCGGGTCGAGCTGCACGGTCTCGGTGAGCAGCACGGTGCCGGCGCCGTCGACGTGGATCGCGCCGCCTTCCTGGGTGAGCGTGGACGAACTCACCTCGGTCCCGGTCAGCTCGGCGACAGCGCGGGCGGCCAGTGCGTCGTGCTCCCAGCGGGCCCAGGACTGGGCGCCCCAGCCGTTGAACCGCCAGTCCACCGCCAGCGGCTTAGCCCCCGAGGTGACGAAGGTCGGGCCGGAATCGCGCAGCCACGCGTCGTCGATCGGCACCTCGACCAGCTGAACAGCTGGATTGAGGACGCTCTGGGCCGCCTTCTGATCGCCCGGGTTCACCAGGATGGTGACCGGTTCGAATGGGACGATCGCGTTGGCGACCGCGCTCCAGGCCTGACGCGCGCGGGCCAGGTCCGGGCTGTCGGACTCGCCGAACGTCGGGTTCGCGGTGGGGAAGGCCATCCAGGTGCGCTGGTGCGGCTCCCACTCGGCGGGCATGCGGCGGTGGTCTGGGCCTGAGGTCACACGTCAGGTCCTAGCACCGGAGGACGGGAATGGGCAACAGGTCGGTTTCGGAGCGTAGACGGCGCGACCCCGAACGCGCGGTGGAAGGCGTAGGAGAACGCGGCCGGCGTTGAGTAGCCGAGGGCGGCGGCGACCTGGGCGACGTTCTGGTGGTGCAGCAGCGGAACGGAAGCCAGGAGCCGGGCCTTGGCTCGCCAGGCGGCCGCGCTCATCCCGGTCTCCTCGCGGAACCGGCGGGCGAAGGTGCGCTCGCTCATCGCCACGGTGCGGGCCCAGTCGGTGTTGCGCACCGCCAGGTCCGGCGCCGCGAGATAGCGGCGGCTCAGCTCGACCAGCGGAGTGCTGTGCGGAAGCGGAATGTGCAGGGAGACCTCGGTGAGCGCGGACAGCTCGAACAGGATCAGGGAAACCAGAGCCTGATCGCGGCTTTCCGCGGCGTAGGTGGCTTCGAGATCGGCCGCGGAGAGCACCAGTTCGCGCAGCATCGGGCCGACGTCCACCACCCGGCAGGAATGCGGCCACCAGGGCACCGCGGCGGGTTCGATGTACAAGCTGGAGGTACGGACGTCGAGCATGCGCACCTGATGACGGGTGCCGGGCGGGATTAGGACCGCACGTTCGCCCGGCACGGTCCACGCCCCGTCCGTCGTCTCGACCAGCATCGTCCCGGTCGCCGCATAGAGGAACTGTGCCCGCCGGTGCTCGTGCGCAGGCAGGAGATAGCCGGGCGGGTAGTCGGTGGCGATCGCCAGGACCTCGGTGGGGAGGTGGTCGAAGTCGCCCAGGGGGACGTTCCGCATGCGTCCATCATGCTGGCCGAAACTCGATGGTTTCTGCTTGGCCTTCGATTGTCCGCCGTCGTCGACCCGGCTTGACTGGTTCGAGTGCTCCTTCTCGTCCTGTTCCTGATCGGCGTCCTGACCGGCCTGACCACGGTGCTCTTCGGCTTCGGGGGTGGATTCGTCACAGTTCCGGTGATCGTCTGGCTAGAGGCGGCGGACGGGTCGACGGCCTCCACTGTCGCGGTGGCGACCTCGTCCCTCGTCATGGTCGTCAACGCCGCGGTCGCCACCGTCGCCACCCCGCGTCCAATCCTGGCCCGCCTGCGCGGCAGCCGACCGCTGCTCCTGCTGCTGGCCATCGGAGGGGTGATCGGCGCCGCCCTGGCCGTCCGAGCCCCCACCACCCTCATCTCCTGGGGATTCGTCCTCTACCTAGCGCTCACCGTGCTCGACGTTCTTGCCCGCCCCGGCTTCCTCCGACCATCCCCGGACGTGCCTGACCCGGGCCAGGAACTGGCGATTCCGATCCCGGTCGCCGCCCCGATCGGAGCCATCGCCTCTTTCCTCGGCGTCGGCGGCAGCGTGATGACCGTGCCCCTACTGCGACGCTCGGGCCTGAGGATGAGCGAGGCGGCCACCCTGGCAAACCCCCTAACCCTCGCAATCAGCTTGCCCGCCTGCGCCACGTTCCTCATCGCCCACCACTCCAGCGGCGTCCGCACCGCGTTGTTCTCGGTAGGAACGGTCGATCTCGGCGCCGGCCTGCTCCTGCTCCTCGGCGCCGTCCCCGTCGTCGTGCTGCTACGCCGTAGACCGCCGACGATTCCCGACCGTGCTCATGCCTGGGGCTACCTCGGCCTGCTCATCCTCGTCCTCGCAGCCTCCGCCGCCGAACTCGCCTGAACCCCCTGGCCTGAACCCCCTGGCCTGAACCCCGTGGCCTCAACCTTCATTGTCGTGATCATGGAGATTTACCCCCGTGATCATGGACTTTTACCCCCGTGATCATGGAGAACCAGCCTGGTTGGTTCTCCATGATCACCGGGGAGAAAGTCCATGATCACGGGGAAGAAAGTCCATGATCACGAAGGGGGTGGGGGACACGTGGACGGCGTGGGGATGGGGAAGAGGATGGTCGCGGAAGGGGGAGGGGTGGGGCGTGATCAGGAGGGGGGAGGTGGGGGAGGGTTAGGCTCGCGGGCATGCGCCTGACGCCGACCGAACGTGACCGGCTGCTGATCTTCACGGCCGCCGAGCTGGCCCGGGCCCGTAGGGCGCGGGGGTTGCGGCTGAATGTGCCGGAGGCGACGGCGTTGATCGCGGACGCGGTGTGTGAGGCCGCGCGGGACGGGGCGCGGCTGGCGGAGGCGATGACCGCAGGCCGGGAGGTGCTCGCAGCGGAGGATGTGCTGCCGGGGGTGGCCGACGTGGTGGGGCAGGTCGAGGTGGAGGCGGTGTTCGACGACGGGACACGGCTGGTCGTGGTCACGGATCTGTTTCAGGGGACGTCGATGGGGGACGAGGCGCCGGGTGCGGTTCTGCCGGGGTCGGCGGGGCCGGTGTCCTTTCCGGACGCGGTGACGGTCACGGTGACCAATACCGCGACGGTCCCGATCAGCGTCACTTCGCATTTTCACTTTTTCGAGGTCAATCCCCGGCTGCGGTTTGATCGAAAAGGTGCTTATGGACGTCGGTTAGCTGTGGAAGCGGGGGGAACCGTGAGGTTCGGGCCGGGGGAGAGCAGGGACGTGGAGCTCACGCCGATCGGAGGGGGCCGGGTGGTGATCGGTTTCGCCGGGTTGGTGGACGGTCCACTGGACGCGCCCGGGGCCTTGGAGTCCGCGCTGGACAAGGCGCGGGCCTGCGGATACCTGGGGGCGGAATGAGTTTCGACTATGCCGGGGTGTACGGGCCTCGGGGCGGGGACCGGATCCGGCTGGGGGATACCGGGCTGGTGGTCGAGGTGGAGAGCGATGCGCAGCGGCCGGGGGAGGAGTTCCTGGCCGGCTTCGCCAAGACGGCCCGCGACGGAATGCATCTCAAGGCCGCGCGCGTCAGCGAAACCTGCGATGTGGTGATCTCGAACGTGGTCGTGATCGACGCGGTGCAGGGCATCCGTAAGGTATCGATCGGGATTCGCGAGGGCCGGATCAGCGGGATCGGGCGGGCCGGGAACCCGGACACGCTGGACGGGGTCGACGTGGTGGTCGGCACCGGCACCACCATCGTGTCCGGCGAAGGGCTGATCGCCACCGCCGGGGCGATCGACAGCCACGTGCATCTGCTCAGCCCGCGGATCATGGAGGCCTCGCTCGCCTCCGGCGTCACCACGATCATCGGCCAGGAGTTCGGGCCGGTCTGGGGCGTCGGGGTGAACTCGCCCTGGGCCCTGCGGCACGCCTTCAACGCTTTCGATGCCTGGCCGGTGAACATCGGCTTTCTCGGCCGGGGTTCGGCGTCGGACCCGGGTTCTTCGGTCGAGGCGCTGGTGGAGGGCGGCGCCTGTGGGTTCAAGGTGCACGAGGACATGGGGGCGCACGCCCGAGCGCTGGACACGGCGCTGACCGTAGCCGAGGAGTACGACGTCCAAGTCGCCCTGCACACCGACGGGATCAACGAATCGCTTTCCGTCGAGGACACTCTCGCGGTTCTGGACGGGCGCACGATCCACGCCTTCCACATTGAGGGCTGCGGCGGCGGCCACGTGCCCAACGTGCTGCGGATGGCCGGCGAGCCCAACGTCATCGGCTCCTCGACCAACCCCACGCTGCCGTTCGGGAGGGACGCGGTGGCCGAGCACTATCACATGATCTTCGCCGCGCACGGGCTCAAGGAGGATATCCCGGGGGACGCGGCGCTGGCCCGCGACCGGATCCGGGCCGGGACGATGGGGGCCGAGGACGTGCTGCACGACCTGGGGATCATCCCGATCACCTCGTCCGATGCGCAGGGCATGGGGCGGGCCGGGGAGACGGTCCGACGGACGTTCGCGATGGCCGGGAAGATGAAGGCGGAGTTGGGTGCGGAGAACCCGCAGAACGACAACGACCGGGCCCTGCGGTACATCGCCAAACTGACCGTGAACCCGGCCATAGCGCACGGTCTCAGCCACGAGATCGGGACGCTGGAGGTCGGGAAGCTCGCCGATATCGTCCTCTGGCAACCCGCGTACTTCGGCGCCAAGCCCGATCTCGTGCTCAAGTCCGGCTTCCCGGCCTATGGGGTGACCGGCGATCCGAACGCCGCGATCGACCGCGCGCAGCCTCTGGTCTACGGGCCGCAGTTCGGCGCGCACGGCGCTACCGCGGCGGATCTGTCGGTGGCGTTCACTTCGCAGGCCGCGGCCGAGGAGGGCAATGATTCAATGACGACGCGCCGCCGCCGGGTGGGAGTGCGCAACACTCGGGGGATCGGGCTGAAATCCATGCTCCGCAACGATCGTCTGGCCCAGGTAAGGGTGTCGCCGAGCGGCTTGGTCACGGTCGACGGTGAACCGGTGACCTCACAACCGGCCGAGTCGGTGAGCCTGAGCCGCCTGTACTTCCTCTAGACCGGTTCGAAGCGGAGATCACGCTGGGCCGCGTCTGCGGCGACGAACGAGAGCAGCCGTTCGCCCTCTTCGGCGAGCTCCGAGCGTCCATTGCTGGAAAGCTTTTCGAAAGGCTCGACGACCAGCGTGGCCCCGGCGCGGGTGCGGTCGACCCGCCACCGGCCCCGGACGAAACCGTCGATCAGGAAGGTGGAACGGATGATTCCGTTGCTGGTGAAGACCAGCGGCTTGTACTTCTCCGCCATGATCCGGCGCCGGTGGCTGTGCGAGAGCAGGATGTTGTCGAATTCCGGAAGGAACCGGACAGGAACCGGGAGATCCGCTGCCGGAAGCGTCCTTTGGTTCAGGTCGTACAGCTCTTTGCCCTCGTCGTCCTGGTAAATGCGTAGCGCGTCGCCCAGGCGGGCGAACACCGGCTTCAGGCGGGTCAGCCCAGACCACTTCTGCATGTCCAGCACACTGGCCGGACCGAAGGCGTCAAGGTAACGGAGGACGTACTCGTCGGCTTCGGCATCTGGGTCGAGGTCGCGGCCCAGCCAGTTGGTAAGGGTGGTGTGGGTGGCGGCGCTGCTGTTCGACCATAGTCCTCGGGGCGGAATCTGCACCAGGGGAAGCAGATTCCGGGCGGTCTGGGCCAGGGCGTTCGGGTCGTTCTGCGGCCAGCGCCCGGCCAGCGATCGGCCCAGGTCCGCGAAGGTCAACGGCTCGGCGGTCACCAGTTCGGAGGCACGAGAGACCAGTTCGCCCAGATCCACGCCCTCCACCGCCCGGCCGAACTGCCCCTTAACCGTCCGGGCCAGGCTCTCGGCCAGTACCGCCCGAAGCTTGCGGGCATCATCCGCGGTGACCAGATGGATCGTGGATCGCTGCAGGGCGATCCGGACCAGGCGACGGTCGAGCAGCGCCGATTCCAGGTCGTCCAGACGGAACCCGTTGAGCCGGGTCCAGAGGCCGATGTAGGGCGGATTGACCGCCTGCGCCTGCAGACCCACGAGGTGCGCGACGGCTTGCTCGGTGTTCAGGTCTGCTCGCTCGATCAGCAATTGGCGTTGCAACAGGGCCCGGTTGAGTGTCTGGATTCCCAGGACGGACGCGGTCATGACCTCACTGTGGCAGGAGGCTCCCGCGGCGGTCCATTCCGCGGGAGCCCTGACCGGGCCCGACCGACCTGCTCAGTGGCGCTTTCTGGCCGACGGCGGGGTTCGTGGTCGCCTGACCCCAGGGATGGGTCTGGCCTACGCGATGGTTGCCCGCCCGGAACCTGACTACGACGGCCGGGAGTCCCGGGCGACCGGTCAGAAGGCCTTCACCAGCGTCCCCACGGTGACGTGCGGCCAGTTCAGCCCGCGGAAGCTGAGCATCGCGGTCTGGACGTACTGCAGTTGCTGGTACTCGCGTCCTTCCGGGCCCTTGATGCTCTCGATCCAGAACACCGAGTCCAGCGTCGGGTTGTCGGCGTTGGCCGAGATGAACGGGATGTTCGCGACCCCGCCGGCCGGTGGGGTGCTGGTGGTCAGCCGGGTGATGTGCTGAATCTCCAGACCGCGCAGGGCGGCCCGAGTCAGCGTGGCCGGGTCGTCGATCACGGCCTGAGTGATGTTCGGGGGTAGGGGCTTGGTGCGGAACGGGGATTCCTTGGCCAGGTTGAAGGCCGCGAAGGGATTGATCGTGCCGGGTGCGGGCGGGGGAGCGCCGTTCGGGAACGGTACGGTGTTCTGCGGGGGAATGCTGGGCGGTCCCTCGATGTCCTCCGCGAAACCGACCGCGCAGGCGGCATTTCCGTGCGGAACGGTGGCGAGCCGGGCGATGCTCGGGCCGGACTCGGGCTGGGTGGTGGCCGGGATGGTCAGGAACAAGCCGGGTTCGATGTGCAGGGCCCCGCCGGTGATCGCGTCGGTGACCCGGTGCAGATAGGTCACGCCGAACAGGGCGATGTCGCTCTGCAGGCTGCCCCGGTTGAACACCGGGGAGCCGATCGTGGTGAACTCCAGGGTCTCGCGCAGCAGGTTGAGTTGGAGGAAGAAGCCGTCCTCGTTGTCGGCGTCGAAGTCCGGCCGGGCGATCAGGCTGAACCCCGGGCCCTCCCAGACGCCGGGTAGGTCCTGCAGCGGGCCCAGCTCGTCGGACATCGCCCGTTGGCGCGGCACGGCGCGGTAGCCGGTGGTCTGGGGCAGCCCGGAGAGAGGCCCGATCTGGGCCGGTTCCAGGAGGGCGGCGGTCGGGTCGGTGAGGGGATCGCCGGTGGACGGCGGTCCGGCCGGTTGCTGCGGAACCAGCGGGCGGGTGGTTTCAGTGGTCATCGTGGTCCTTCCAGTGCACCGTGCTGAGCTGCTTCTCCAGTGCCTCGATGGACTCGGCGGCCACCGTGTAGGCGTTCGGCCGTTCCGGGTCGGGCGCGTCCTCGCCGGGGATCCAGTACTTGCGTCGGGTCAGCCGCAGCGAAGGGAGGAAGACCGGGATGGCGTTGAAGATCTCGATCAGCAGGGGCCCGTCGTAGCGGGGCATCACCGTGCCGAGGAACATCTCCCAGGGGATCCAGCTGTCCCGGATCATCCCCCGGTCGGGCGCCGAGACCTGGACGTAGTTGAGCCGCCCGGAATCGGCCGCGGCCCGGATCTCCCGCTGAAAGGCCTCGGGTCCGCTGCTGCCGAGCACGACGTGCGCGCTGTCGACGGCCAGCCCGACCTGCCGGCTGGGCACCCCGTCGAGGAAATGGAGGACGTCCTCCAGCAGGTTGGGTGCCGGGGTCTCCCAGTGGTCCACGGGCTCGATGGCCAGCGTCACGCCGCGCTCGGCGGCGTACTCGCCCAGGCGGTCGAGAATCGGCTGGGCGTTGAGGTAGCGCGGTCGCAACCACTCGTGGAGGGCGTCGCTCCAGATCGGGTCGCCGAAATCGTCCGTTGGGTAGATATTGTAGGGAAAGACGATGGGACCGGCCATGATCCGGCCGCCGAGCACCGCGGTGATGTCGACCCGGGACTTCAGGTAGCCGAAAGCGATCTCCCGCTGCTCGCCGTACAGCGAGGTCGGGTCGAAGGTGCGGGTGGCAGCCACGTTGGTGGTGAAGCCGATGTCGTCCAGGCCGGCCCGGTCCAACGCCCGTCTCAGCTCCGCGTAGCGGTCGATCTCGGGCTGGTGGTCGAGCGTCGCGGTCGGGTGGATCGGGAGATCGAAGCCGGTATAGCCCTGCTGACGCAGTTCTTTCAAATGCTGAACCAGGATCTTCGTGTAGTCCGGATCGCCCGGCCGGAGATCGACGGTGAACATGAACAGGCTCAGATAGATGTTCACCGGATTCACCAGCCCAGCACGTCGCGCAGGTAAGCACGGGCCTTCTGGGCGTATTCCAGGGGGTTCGCCTTGGCCGGGTCCTGCTCGGCCTCGACCACCAGCCAGCCCTCGAAACCATTGTCCCCCAACGTCTGCAGGATGGCCCGGAAGTCGATCGAGCCGTCGCCCGGCACCGTGAAGACCCCGTCCTCGATGCCCTGCTGGAACGAGAGGTTATCCTCCCGCACCCGGCTGACGATCTCCGGCCGGATGTCCTTCAGGTGCACGTGCTTGATCCGGGCGCTCAGTTCCTGGGCCGCGGCCAGCGGGTCGTCCCCGGCAAAGGCCAGGTGCCCGGTGTCCAGCAGCAGATGGACGTACGCGGGGTCGGTGCCGGCCAGCAGCCGGTCCACATCGGCCCGGGTCATCACCCCGGTCCCCATGTGATGGTGGTAGCAGAGTCGCATCCCGGCGTCGTCGGCGATCTTGCCGAGCCGGTTCAGGCCCTGACTCAGCTGATCCCACTGCTGGTCGTCGAACACGGCGCGGTTGGCGAAGAGCGCGATCGGCAGGATGTGCGAGGTGCTGCCGAACTCGGCCACCACGATGTCGTGGCCGCCGACGGCCTTGAGGAAGGCGAGTCGCTCCTCGAAAGCGTCGACGGTCTGCTCGGCCATCCCGTCGATCGTGAAGTAGGTGCTGACCCAGGGCTCGGAGACGGTCAGGCCGCGCAGGTCCAGGGCGCTCTTCAGCTCGGCCGGGTCGGTCGGGTACTTGTGGCCGATGCTGCAGCCCTGGAACCCGGCCAGGGCCATCTCGCTGACCGCCTCGCCGAAGGGGATGCCGATGTCGATGCTGGGGAAGTCGTCGTTCCACCAGAGGGTCGGGGTGATGCCGAGTTTCACCTTGTCGGGGGTGAGGGAGCTTACGGTCATGGCGTTTCGCCTCTAACGGGTGAGCGAGCGTGGGATGGAGGACGTCGGTACGTCGGGGATGCGGGGCGGCTCGGCCCAGGAGCCGTAGCCCGGGGCCCGGGCGCCGGGGGGATTGGCGCCGATCGTGACCCACAGCAGGGATTCGGCGTAGGCCTGGGCGGAGGGGGTGAACTTGAGGTTGGGATGGCCCGGGGCGTAGACCGCGACCCAGTCGTCCGGCAGTTCGAACCAGATGCCGGCGTACCAGAGCTTGAGGATGTTCCGGGCCACCGGGCCGAACCTCCCGTCACTGAGCACGGCCCGGTCGAGCTGCCCGGCCCGGATCTGCTCGTCGGCGGTCTCGGTGACGTCGTTCCGGTAGGTGGTGAGCAGATCGGCCAGGAGGTCGTTGCCCACCACCCCGGTCACGGTGGCGAGGTAGGACTCGGCCTGGCCGGTGCCGAGCAGGTCGAACTCGGTGAAGCCGGTGAGCTCGGCCGATAAGGTGAGGAAATCGTCCATCATGAAGACTCTTTCGGGATGATCACGCGTTCGTAGACCGGTGAGGCGTTGACGCCCGGCCGGCCCGGGAAGGGGTTGCGGATCAGCTGGTTCATGTCGTCCCGCAGGCGGAACATCCACGGCACGGCGTCCAGCAGCTTCTCCGGGTGCCCGTTGTAGGCGTCGCCGACGAAGACCAGGAAGTCGGCGTACGTCTGGTTGAACTTCTCGGCCGCCTCGAGAACTGGCGAACCGGGCGGGTAGTCGGCCAGTTCGGCGTTGATCGCGACCGGGTACACGGCTGAGTAGTCGACGTCCAGGCGCGGTCCGGTCGGATGCCCGGGGATGTCACCCTTCTGGTAGTACTTCGCCAGCTGGATCTGCTCGAACCGGTAGTAGTGCGAGAGTTCGCCCTCCCCGTCGTAGATCCCGCCACCCATGCCCTCTCCCTGCTCGGCGATCACGGTCAGGGCGCGCAGCGCGGTCGAGATGTCGGTGACGGCCAGGGCCTCGCCGCCGCCGGAGTAGAAGTATTCCGGCGTGACCTGCCAGCGGGCGTCGCCGGTGAACAGGTTCCGGCCGTCCTCCTGGTACTGCCGGTCGAGATAACGCAGCCCGCGCTCGATCTCGTCGTAGAACTCGCCGATGCTGTAATAGCGGACGCTCGGGTCCAGTGGGTTGGCGGCCAGGACGGTTCCGCGGCCCAGGTTCTCCGGGCTGGGCAGCAGCCGGCTCTCCTCGGTCGGGGCCTTGGCCGGACGCTCGATGTTGAGGAACGTGGTCACCGCGGCCGGGGAGAACGGCCGGATGTCGACCAGGAAGTCGACCTCCCCACTGGGCAGGTGGGCCGGGTAGTTCGGGACGAAGTCGTCCGGCGACAGGTCCACCCGCAGCCCGACCGCGTTCATCACGTTGGCGACCAGGGTCAGGTGCAGCATCTCCTCGACCACGACCACCCGGATCACGTGCTGGGCGTCGGAGTTGCTGCCCGGGTGCAGGGAGTACAGCGCGGTGAGGTACGGCGGGATGGTGGCGTGTTCCAGGCGCAGCGCGGCGTTCAGGTAGGCCTCCAGATCGGCCAGGCTGAAGATCTGCGCGGGCAGCTTGAGCAGGGTGGGCTGGGTCATCTCACGCCAATCGTTAGTGGGCGGCCGTGGAAAGGGCGATCGGCCTGGCCTCGTGCTGGAGTTCGCGGTTCAGGTGCCGGGCGGTGCGCAGGCAGAGCGCCACGGCGGTGAGGGTGATGTTGGCGGTGCCGATGGTCGGCATGCTGCCGCCGCCGACCAGATAGAGGTTGCGGTGTTCCCAGCTGCGCTGGACGTCGTCCACCACCGAACTGCCCGGGCTGGTGCCCATGATGTGGGTGCCGGCCAGGTGGTTGCCGCCGAAGATCCGGTACCCCTCGCCGCCGAACTCGACGTACCCGTACTCGTTCGGGTCGTAGGTGGTGTGGTCCTCGGCTCCGAGTTGGCTGAACAACCGCCGCGAGAGTTGTCGGGCGAATGCCGCCCCGCGCATGGAGTATTCGGGCACGGTGAAGTCGATGACCGGGCGCATGTTCCCCAGTCGGTCGCGGTAGGACGGATCGACGGTGACCCGGTTGTAGCGCTCGGGCAGCACCTCGACCATGTGGGCCATCAGGAGCTGACGGCTCACCTGGTCGATCAGCTGCCTCCGCAGCCCCGGACCGTAGGCCCGCTGCTCCTCGACGATCCGGACCAGGTCGGTGACCGGGGCGCCGGTGGCCCAGCCCCAGCCGTCGTTGTGGATGTCGGTGCTGAAACTGGCCTGACCGGAGCGGAAGGTGCCGCCGCGCAGATCGATGATGCCGGCCGTGCAGTTGGTGCCGCGCATGGTGCCGGCCACTTCGGGCAGCAGCGCCCAGGTGAGCAGGTAGGCGTGGTCCATCAGGTTGCGCCCGACCAGGTCGGCGCGGTTCTGCAGGCCGGAGGCGAGCATCAGCCGGGCGTTCTCGATCGCGTTGGTGGCCAGCACATAGGCCCGGCCCCGGGCGAAGCCGGTGGTGAACTCGGTGGAGTGCTGATCGGCGTAGTGGCGGAACTCGATCTGGGTGACCCGGCCGTTCTCCGGATCCACGTGCACCTGGTAGGCCACCGCCTGGGCCAGCAGGTCGATGCCCCGTTGCAGGGCCTTGGCCAGGGTCTTGCCGGCGTGGTACTTGGCCTGGACCGGGCAGAGCGGGACGCAGTTGTTGTTGCCCTGGCAGCGTTCCCCCTCCTCGAACTGGTGGGTGCTGACCGCCCCGACCGGCACGAAACCGCGTCCATTGTCGTAATCGGGGTTCGGAATACCGTTGCGGCCCTGCGGGAACGGCCGCACCCGGAGGGTGAACTCCTCTTCGCCGACCTCGACCCGGGTCCCGTTCACGCCGCGTCCGACGATCTGGTCGAGGTAGGACATCGGCATCCCGTGCATCGGGTAGACGTAGCCCTTGGGAAAGGTGATGCCCAGGTACGCCTGGTCCGCCACCTCCCCGGAGACCCCGATCTCGGCCTCCGCCTCGCGGTAGAGCGGCTCCAGGTCGGGATACCCGAGCGGCCAGGCGGCACCCTGGCCGTGCTTCTCGGCGAGCTCGAAGTCCTCCGGCAGCATCCGCAGGATCTTCGCCTCCCAGTGCATCGTGGTCCCGCCCAGCACCCGGGTGTACGTGGTGTCGGTGGAGTGCGGGCCGTTCTGCACGAGGTAGCCGTCGGTGTTGGGAACCCCCGGGACCAGAGGACGCGCGTCGCCGCCGCGGGGCATCGGGACGGCCGGGACGTCCGGGTAGGGGGACTGGTTGTCCTTGACCGAGGCCGAGTAGAACTCGTTGAGGTAGGTCTCGTAGGCCTTGATGGTCAGGTCGCGGGCCGGGCCGGCCTCCAGCACCAGGACGCGCTTGCCCTCCTGGCTGAGCCGGTCGGCCATGATCGCCCCGCAGATCCCGCCCCCGACGACGACCACGTCGTAGACGGTCTCGGCGACGGCTTCGGGGCTGGTGCGAACGCTGGCCCCTTGAGGAAACAGCATGGCGGTACTCCTCTTTTCTTCGTGATCATGGACTTCTTCCCTCGTGATCATGGAGTTTTTCCCCGGGTGGCGCGCCTCCCGGGACCGGCGGCGACGGGGGATGAAGTCCATGATCACGGGGGTGAAACTCCATGATCACGAACGGGTTTGGTGGAGGGCGGTGATGAGGGTGCGGGCCGTGCGGAGGGTGAGCGCGGCCATGGTGAGGGTGGGGTTCGAGGTGCCCATGGTCGGGAAGCTGCCGGAGCCCACGACGAACAGGTTGCGGTGCGCCCAGCTGCGCTGGTCCCCGTCCACCACCGAGTTCTCGGCGGCCGAGCCCATCCGGTGGGTGCCGGCGAAGTGGCCCATGCCGTGGTAGTGGTACTCCTCGCCCTCGAAACCGACGGACGGGAACCAGGAACCACCGGCGTCGTCGCTGTGGTCCTCGATCCCGGCCCGCGCGAACATCTGCCGGTAGACCCGCTTGCCGGCGGCCATCCCGGCCTTGGTGTAGTCGTCGATCCGGTAGCTGATCACCGGCCGCGGGTTCCCGAGCGGGTCCAGGTGCCGCGGGTCGATGGTGACGGTGTTGGCCGGGTCGGACAGTTGCTCCACGGCCACCGAGAACCGGACCTGGCGCGGCAGGGTGGCCTGCAGGTGCTCGCGCAGCCGGTCTCCGTAGAGGCCCTGGTCGTTCACGGCGGCGGCCACCGTGCTGTCGGGGGCGCCGGTGGTGGATCGCCAGCCGTCGTTGCCGACGTCGAAGCGGAACGCTGCGTGGTGCGCCCGGAAGCCGCCGCCGCGCAGGTCGTCGATGCCGGCGGTGGACTGCGGGCCGCGGAAGGCGCCGACCGGAGCCGGGCTGAGGCCCCAGGCGTAGAGCGCGGGGTGGTCCATCAGCCCTTCGCCGATCCCGCTCCCGCCGAGCCCGGAGGCGAGCATCAGCTTGGCGTTCTCGACGGCGTGGGCGGCCAGCACGTAGAACCGGCCGGTGGCGGTGTGCACGGTGTGCCGCGGCGAACCGGGCTCGTCGTAGCGCTGGTACTCAATGCCCTGCACGGCCCCGCTGACCGGGTCGATCAGCACCTTGGAGGCGACTGCCCGGGCCCGGACCTCGAGCCGGCGGCGGTCGGCCTGGGCCAGGCTCTTCTGGGCGTTGTACTTGGCCTGGACCGGGCAGATCGGGGTGCACGAGGTGTTCCCCTGGCAGCGTTGACCGAGACCCCGGTGCAGGGAGAGCTCCTCGCCGGGTTCGCCGACCGCGCCGGCAGGCTGGTATCCCTGCCGGGGTACGGAGTTGCGGGCGGCCGGGTAGCTGCGCACCTTGAGGGCGAAGTGCTCCTCGCCGAGCTCGACCTCCATCCCGTCCACGCTCTTGGCCAGCATCTGGTCGGAGTAGCTGGGCGGCAGGCGGTGCATCGGGTAGTCGTAGCCCTCGGCGAAGGTGATCCCGAGGTGGCTCTGCTCGGCCACGTCGGCCGAGACCCCTAGTTCGTACTCGGCCTCCCGGTAGAACGGCTCCAGATCGGAGTAACCGATCGGCCAGTCCCGGCCCACGCCGTAGCGGGAGTGCAGTTCGAAGTCTTCCGGCAGCATCCGCAGGCAGACACCGAGCCAGTGCAGGGTGGAGCCGCCGAGGGTGCGGGAGTAGCTGCTGCCGAACCGGTCCGGGCCGTTCTGGAGGAAGTAGCCGTCGGCCCGCCTCACGTCCGCGGTGTCCGGCTGCGGGGCTCCCACGGCGGCCGGCCAGGGGGATTCGACGCTCTTGGTGGAGGCGGTGAAGAACGTTTCCAGATGCAGATTGCTGTAGCTCTCGTAGTCCCAGGCGGTGTCCGGCCCGGACTCCAGCAGCAGCACCCGGAACCCCTCGGTGGTCAGCCGTTTGGCCAGCAGGGCGCCGTTGACCCCGGCGCCCACGACGACGACGTCGGCATCAGTGTTCATGAGACGGGCTCCAAGGGGGAGGCGCCGGGGGCCAGGGCCGCGGGCGGCATCGCCCAGGCCCCGAACCCCTGCTGGTTGGCCCCGGCCGGGTGGGCGCCGGCGGCCACCCACTGCAGGCCGCTGCGGTAGGCCTCGGCCGAGATCACGTGTCTGGTGTCCAGCGGCGAGGAGCCGTGCCGGTCGCGCCAGTCGTCCGGCAACGGGTTCCAGGTGCCGCAGTACCACATGAGGATCAGGTTCCGGGCCACCGGGCCGAGTTCCGGGTCCCCGAGACTGTCGGGACCAGCGTCCAAAAGCTGACCCAGGACGTCCTCCGGCACAATGCTTTCCAGAGTTGCCAGGTAGGTCTCGGTCAGCCCGGTGCCGAGCAGCTGGAAGTGGCTGAACCCGGTCAGGGTGACCGAGAGGTCGAGGAAGTGCTCCAGCCTGGTCATCGCTCAGCCCTGGACGTGCAGGCCGGTCTTGGCCCGGACCGCGGACAGGTACGCGGCGTAGCTCCAGGTCAGGTTGCGCACGCTGCGGCAGAACCCGTTCCAGGCGTCGAACTGCTCGCTCAGCTCCAGGTTGTCGCTGTGGTAGACGACCGCCTTGAGCATCCGGTCGCCGGCCTCCTCGAGCCGGGCCACCGCGTCGCTGGGCGGGGTGTCGGCGCCGATCTGGAGCTGGGCGAAGAACGGGGCCGAGAGCGGGTCGTAGGGAAGGCTTCCCAGCGACCGGACGCCGTCCGCCAGGCGGTAGTACAGCTCGGCGAAGTTGCAGGTGGTCAGCGCCCAGGGATGGCCACCGAGGACGTGGTCGGACATGTCCCCGTCGTAGGTGTCGCCCGGGTAGCGGCCCATCATCGGCCCGATTCCCTGCGCCTCGTCGGCGAGGTTGACCTGATAGACGTAGTCCGACGCGGGATCCGACCACTGGCGGCGCAGTTCGGCCGCGGTGGCCAGCAGGCGGGTGTCGGTCAGCGGCACCGCCCCGTAGACCGCGGCCATCACGATGTCGATGTTCGGGTCGTAGCCCGGGCCGGCCGGATCGCTCGGCGGCAGCCCCTCGACCCGGTCCGAGATCAGGCTCAGGTAACGGGTTCCGTCCCAGTGGTCCTCCAGGCCGGCCTGCAGCGCCTCGATCGCGGTGCCGATCCCGTCCGGCACGGGGATGCCGAGGGAGTTCACCGAGATCTCGAGCAGACAGCGCAGCTGCACCGAGCGGGCGAAGAACGAGTACCCGGAGTGTTCTTCCCACAGGTTCGTGGTCTGGTCCCGGTAGTGCTGGAGCAGGAACTCGAGGTTGCGGGCGATCACCTGGCGACCCAGATCCTGGGCCTCCTGGTCGATCTGGGGGAAGGCCTGAAGGATGGCGATGGTCTGCAGGGCCGGCCCGTCGTTCTGCTCGGTCCACGGCCGGGACTGGCCCTCGATGGTGAAACAGGCGTGGGCCAGCGTGGGCATGGCGTTGCCCTGGCAGATCGCGGCGAACCGGACGTAGTCCTCCAGCGGCTCTACGCCTGCGTGGTTCCGCTGCGGCAGCGAGGCCGCGGCCAGTTCGATCGCGGTGATCGCCGCGTCCCGGGTCCAGTTGAAGACGTAGTCCTGGTCCACGCCGGGGGAGTTCGCCGGGAACGAGGGCGCGGCGATCACGCAGCCCGGGGTGGAGAACTTCGAGGGGTCGGTCGGGTCGCTGAACAGGAAGCCGTCGCTGGCCACGTTGCGCTGCATCAGCGTGAACATGTGCTGCGCGGTGAGCTGGAAGTCGGTGCGCTGCACCACGGACTGGATCTGCTCGCCCCGCGATCCCACGAAGGCGGAGGCGGCCCGGGCCCGGACGTGGCTGCCGGGCTCGAGCACCGTGGCCCGGGGCTCGGTACCGGCGGCGGCCGTGGTGGGTGCGGTCATGACTGGGCTCCTTGGGGAATGCGGGAAGGAGAGAGCGGTGAGAAGAGTTCGCCGGGAGGGAGCCTGAGATGGGCGGATCAGGTGATCCGGGTCCAGCTCATCTCGTTCACCACGACCGAGCCGTCCGGAAGGGTGGTCGGCGGGGTGCGCAGAACCAGGGAGGGGCCGTCGTGGGTGTACGGGCGCGTCTGTTCGGCGCCGGACCAGTTCGGGTAGAGGCTGGCCTCGATCCGGTGGGTGACCTGGCCGTCGGTCACCGAGTAGGCACCGAAGTAGGCCAGGTATCCCGAGTATGCCGCCGCCCGGTCCTCGACGGTTCCGCCGAGCGGGTCGGTGGTGTCCAGCGCGGTGCGGCCGGACGCGGCCATGTGCACGGCCATCCGCCCGTCCGCGGTGTAGATCAGGGTGCCGGTGGCGGCCTCACCGAGCGGGTAGCCGATGCTGCCGTCCTGCGAGATGCGTTTCCAGTGAACGAGTTTCCAAGAGCCGCACAGTGATTCGGACATGACGTCCCCTAGCGAAGGTGAACTCGGTGATCATCCGTTCGTCCCCGCCCGGGGTGAGCTTGAATCGGGCACGGCCGGATGAACAACCAGGAACACGCGCAAGTGGACTCGGGAGCGTTGCGTGGATCACCTGATCGCGCAACCGAACGCCCGGACCGGGGGTAAAGCGTTTCAGGGGTGGTTCGGGCCGCGTAATCTACGGCTCATGACCGAGAACCTCGCCAGCTATATCGACCAGACCCTCCTGAAGCCGGAAGCGACGCCCGAGGACGTCCGCAAACTGGTCGCCGACGCGCGGGAACTGGGGGTGTTCGGGGTCTGCGTCTCGCCCACCCTGGTCACCGTGGCCAAGCAGGCCGCCGAGGGCTCCGGTCTGGCCGTCGTCACGGTGTGCGGCTTCCCCAGCGGCACGCACAGCGCTGCGGTGAAGGCCGAGGAGGCCCGGTACTCGATCGCCGACGGGGCGGACGAGATCGACATGGTGATCAACCTCGGCGCCGCGGTCTCGGGCGACTTCCAGACCGTGGAGGACGAGATCGTCGCGGTCCGCAGCAAGGTCCCCGCGCCGCACCTGCTCAAGGTGATCGTCGAGTCCGCGGCCCTGACCGACGAGCAGCTCACCGCGGTCTGCCAGGCCGCCACCCGGGCCCAGGCCGACTTCGTCAAGACCTCGACCGGTTTCCACCCCAGCGGCGGCGCCAGCGTGCACGCGGTTACCGTGATGCGCTCGGCGATCGGCCCGGACGTCCGGATCAAGGCTTCCGGCGGCATCCGTACCCAGGAGGACGCGAAGGCGATGATCGCGGCCGGCGCCACCCGGCTCGGGCTGTCGTCGGCGCGGGCCGTCATCGAGGGCGGGGTTTCCAGCAGCAGTTACTGAATTGGGGACGCTTGGGAGCCGGTTTCCGGCTCCCGTCGCGGTTTGCCGGCGCCTGGGTTGCGTTCAGGGAAGTTCGCGAGCAGCCGTGTGAAGTTCGCCTAACACGCGGCTCAGGATGGCGGTGAACTCCTCCGTCTCGCCGGGCCGCCCCCAGACGGCAACCGTCCGAGCGAACGCCAGAGTGGCCAGGGACGCGGCGACGGTTGCCGCCGGATCCCCGATGCCCCGCTCGCTCAGGGCTTTTTGCACCTCTTCGGTGATGCCGTGCCGCTTGAGCAGCTCGCGCTCGCGCAGCTCGTCGCTCGCGGCGATCACCGAGAACCGCAGCGGGGCCAGGTCGCGGCTCTCGGCGGAGAACCACACGTCGGCGATGCCGGCGAAGGCGGTCTCCACGGCCTGCAGAGCGGTGTGTTCGGGCGGAGCGTTGCGGATGCCGTCGGCGAGCCTTGCGGGCATCGGGTCCTCGCCGCCGAAGAGCACGCCGCGCTTGTCCCGGAAGTGCCGGAAGAAGGCGCTGCGGGCCAGACCGGCGCTCGCCGCGATCTCGTCGACAGTGGTCGCGTCGTAGCCCTGCTCGGCGAAGAGCGTGATCGCGGCCCGTTCCAGCCGCTCCCGCGGATTGGGCTCCCAGCGTGGCACGTTGCCATCCTACTCATAGGACTTCGTCTCATCAGGTGTACGGTGATGAGACGAAGTCCTATCAAGGAGGAGCGCGCATGCACGTGTTCATCACCGGGGCGACCGGCCACATCGGCTCGGCCCTGGTTCCCGAGCTGATCGCGCACGGCCATCAGGTCACCGGCCTGGCCCGCTCACCGGAGTCCGCGGCCGCTCTGGTGCGGCAGGGCGCAGCGGTACGGGAAGGGGAACTGGACGATCTCGACGGGCTGCGGGCTGCTGCCGCAGAAGCCGATGGGGTGATTCACCTGGCCTTCCGCGAGGATCTGATGCGCAGCGGCGACCTGCCTGCAGCCGTGGCGAAGGACCTGGCGGCGATCCGGGCGCTCGGCGAGCCTCTTGAAGGCACCGGCAAGGCCTTCGTCGGCGTATCCGTCCTGCTGCCCTTCGCCGGCCTGGGTCGCGCCGCCACCGAGCGGGACACCCTCCCTTCGGGAATGCGCATCGACGCCGAGAACCACCTGATCGCTCTGGCCGGGCGGGGCGTCCGCTCCAGCGTGGTGCGGCTGACCCCGATCACCCACAGCCCGGTCCGGGACCGGCACGGGTTCGCCACAGTCCTGATCGAGACGGCCCGCCGCACTGGGGTTTCGGCCTACGTCGGCGATGGCCGCAACCGGTGGGCGGCCGGTCACACCGAAGACGCGGCCACCCTTTTCCGCCTGGCTCTGGAAAAGGCGCCGGCCGGTTCACGGCTCCATGCCGTCGGGGAGGAGGGCGTGACGACGGAGACGATCGCCACCGCGATCGGCGAGCACCTCGGACTCCCGGTGGTCAGCCTCGACCCCGAGGACGCTCCCCAGCACTTCGGTTTCCTGGCCGACCTTTTCCGGCTCGACGCCCCGGCCTCCAGCGTCCTCACCCAGGAGCTCCTCGGCTGGCAGCCGGAGGCGTCCGGCCTCCTGGAAGATCTTGGCGACCGGCGGTACTACGGTGAATGAAGCCGTCCTCAACGTCGGGCTCGACCCCGCCCTGGTCGACACTTCCGCCTCGGGACGGGCGATTTTCCCTCACGTCGACGCGGAAATCGTTGAGAAGGGAATCGCGGACGCACGAGTGGGGCTCGCGGAACTCGGTCTGGGTTTGGACGTTTGTTCCGTCGATTCCGGTGACACTGCCGCCGTCACCCTGCGGGAAGCGTTGCGCCGGAAACACTACAAGATCATCATGATCGGTGGCGGCGTGCGCCTGGAACCCCGGATGACGCCGCTGTTCGAGATCGTGGTGAACACCGTGCTGCAGCATTCGCCGTGGTCGGTGCTCTGCTTCAACACCGGCCCGGACTCCACGGTGGAGGCGGTTCGGCGCTGGTGGCCGGCCCCGGGCATGGTCTGAAACCTCCGGGGTCCGGGATGGGGCATTCCGCGAAGAGCACGCGACGATCGGCAAGGGCTCCGGGCCTCTGAGTTACCGATCGTCGCGCGTTCTCGGGGGATGTCCCGATCGGGCGGTCAGCGCTCGGCGGCGATCTCCAGCCCGGCCGCGCCGAGCATGTCGTCGGTCTCCACCTCGGCCACCGTCAGGTGCGCCGCCCGGACCCGGGGCAGCGCCAGCGCGACCAGAGCAGCGGCGAGAACGGCCAGGACCGTGCCGACCACGAAAGTGGTGACGAACTGGGCCTCGTGGGGCAGCGGGACCGGGCCCGCGATCAGGTTGCGGGTGCTCATCGTGACCACGAACGCGGTGCCCAGGGTCATGCCGATCGAGCGGGAGATCGAGTTCACGCTGTTGGCGATGCCGGTCTCGGCCGGTTCGACGTTGGCCACCAGCAGCGCCGGCAGGGCCGCGTAGCCGAAGGTGACCCCGGTGTTGACCAGCAACGCCCCGACGATGACCTCCCAGGTGGCGTCGTGCAGCACGGCCAGCAGCGCGAAGCCGGTCCCGGACAGCACCGGCGCCAGGACCAGCACCGCGCGGGCGCCGAACCGGGCGACCAGTCGGCCGCCGAGCGGAGCCGTGATCACGCCGCTGGCCGAGCCCGGCAGCAGGTAGACCAGGCTGGTGGCCAGCACCGAGGCGCCGAAGCCGTAGCCGGCCACCCGGTTCGGGCTCTGGACCAGGGCGGAGACGGAGAGGAAGACGGCGAACATCGAGAAGCCGAGGAAGAGGCCGACCAGGTTGGCCACCACGATCGGGCGGTGGGTCAGCATCCGCGAGCTGACCAGCGGCTGAGTGACCCGTCGCTCGAACAGCACGAAGGCGGCCAGCACGACGACCGCGCCGGCCAGCGAGCCGATCACCCGGCCCGAGCCCCAGCCCCAGCTGTTGCCCTCCTCCAGCGGCAGGAGCAGCAGCACCAGGCCGAGGCCGAGCAGGGCGGCGCCGGCCCAGTCCAGGCTGCCGGTGGCCACGCCTTCCCGGCGCGGCAGCAGCCAGGTGCCGACCAGGGCGATCGCGGTCATGGCGGTGGCCAGCCAGAACAGCTTGTGATAGCCGCCGCCGTTGCGCATCAGCAGCCCGGTGACCACCAGGCCGAACCCCGCGCCGACCGAGAGCATGCCGCTGACCAGGGCCATCGCCCCGGTCAGGCGCTGCGGCGGGAGTTCTTCGCGGAGCATGCCGATGGACAGCGGGAACAGCCCGAAGCTGGAGGCCTGGGCCACCCGGGCCAGCAGCAGCAGGGGCAGGCTGGAGGTGGTGGCGGCCAGGACCGAGCCGAGCAGCACGACGACCAGGACACCGAGCATCACCCGGCGGCGGCCATGCAGGTCGCCGAGCCGGCCCAGCATCGGGGTGAACACCGCGGCGGCGAGCAGGTTGGCGGTCACCACCCAGCTGGCCGCGTTGGTGGAGACGTCCAGGTCGGCCTGGATGGTGGCGACGACCGGGACGACCAGGGTCTGCAGGGCCGAGACGAGCAGCACCGCGTACCCGGCGACCGGAAGCACGAGACGGGTTCTTGAGGACATGCCGTCGAAGCTAGACGGCAAGGCGATAATTTTCAACACTGTGTCGAGAAAAATAGATGCTTCGTCGATTGGGGACGATGCACTGTTAACCTGGGTGGGTGCCCACCGTGAACAGCCGTCGCGCCCCGACGAAGGGCGACCAGCGGGAACAGGCCCTGATCGAGGCCGCCCGCCTGGTCTTCCGGGAGAAGTCGATCAGCCAGGTCACCATCGACGAGCTGGCCAAGGCGGCCGGCATCGCCCGCTCGGGGTTCTATTTCTACTTCGAGTCCAAGCAGGCCCTGCTGGCCGCGCTGGTGGACCAGCGGCTGGCCGAGGTCGCCCTCGAAATGGCCGAGTGGGACGCGGCGCAGGGCCTGGCCCGGGCGGAGCTGCGCCGGGGCCTGGCCGCCGGGCTGGCGCGCTGGAAGACCGACGGTCGCTGGCTGCGCGAGGCCTTCGTCACGCCCGACCCGGGCCCGGAGGTCGAACACGTACGCGACCGCCTGGTCGACGAGAGCTGCAACCTGTTCGGCCAGCGCCTCGAGCGCGACGCGCGGGAGGGCCGGCCGGTGGCGGGGCCACCCGAGCTGATCGCCAAGATGGCCCACCACCTGCGAACCATCACCTTCTCCGAGGCCTACGCCGATCCCGGGGCGCAGGACGAGGACGAGCTGCTCGACACCCTCACGGATGCGATCCTCCGGCTGGCCTACGGCGCCAACCCCTAACTCAGCGCGGCGACTCGAAAACCAGCCGGATCTCCGTGGTCTCGTAGCCCGCCCGCTCGAACGCCTTCGCCATCGGCAGATTCGTCAGGTCGGTCGTCGCGGTGATCCGCTCGGCGCCGGAAGCGGCCTGGAAACGGGTGATCTCGCCGAGGAGATCGTCGATCAGGCCCTGCCCGCGGTGGCTCGGAAGGACACCCAGGTAGCCGACGTTCCGGTTGTAGGACGTGGCCGAGGGCACGATGAAGCCGACCGGGGCTCCGTCGGCACCGATCGCGACGCGCCACCAGTCTCGTTCCCCGGGGCACGAGAGGTAGAAGTCGAAGTCGTCCTGAGCCTGCTGGATCGCATCGGTGACGGCGAGCGCGCGTCGGGTTCCGACGTCCAGAGAGCCCTGGGCCACGGCCCGGAACAACTCCCGGAACTCCTCGTCGGATCCGGCCCGGAAGGTCAGGCGGGAGCCGGCTTCCGGAACGGGGGAGGCGGGGGTCCAGGCGAGCTGACGACGCTCCAGGGAACTGGTCAGGCCAGCCTCGGCGGCTGCCTCGCGGCGCCACCGCACGGCCTGAACCGTTTCCTCGTTCCCCCGCCAGTCCGACGGCAGGCGGAGCATGTAGTCCGGAAGCCGGGCCGAGCCGAAGGCCTCGTGCCCGGCCCGCATCAGCCCAACGGCCAAGGATCGGGGATCCGGCAGATCCGGTAACAGGTCCAGAGTGTCCAGGACGATGGGTGTGCTGGTCCCCCGTCCCCACCACAGCGCTCTGCCCACGATCCGGGCGTCGTGCTCGATCAGCCAGGACCACTCCGGGCGCATCCGGCCCGCGGCGAAATCAGCCCGAACCTGGTCGCGGCCCAGGCTCCGCAACCCCGGGGTGTCCGGAAAGTCGATCAGCGCATCGAGATCCGCCGGAGTGGCGCTGCGACAGCGCATCAGCCGAGCACCACTACCAGGTCCCCGCCGTCCACGCTCTGCACTCCGGAGAACGCCAGCCGCTGCACGATGCCCTCGATCGGCGCGGTGATCGAGGCCTCCATCTTCATCGCCTCGATCGTGGCCACCGTGTCCCCGGCCGCCACCTTGTCGCCCTCGCCGACCACCAGCGTCACCACGCCCTGGAACGGTGCGGCCACGTGCCCGGGTCGGCCCGGATCGGCCTTCTCGGCGGTCGGGATCTCGGCCGCGATCCGGGTGTCGCGCACGCTGATCGGGCGGATCTGCCCGTTCAGCCGGGCCATCACGGTGCGGAAGCCGCGCTCGTCGGGCTCGCTGATCGACTGCAGGCTCATGATCAGGGTCTTGCCCTCGTCCAGCTCGACCACGTGCTCCTCACCCCGGTGCAGGCCGTAGAGGTAGGGCAGGGTGGGCAGGATCGAGGTGTCGCCGTAGGTGGAGCGGGCCTCGGCGAAGATCCGGGTCGGGCCGGGGAAGAGCAGCTCGTTCAGCGTCTTGCGGGGGTTCTCGGCCAGGGCGGCGGCCTGCTCCGGGGTGAGTTCCTCGGCCGGGGGCTTCCAGGTCCGGCCGGCCAGCGCCTTGGTCCGGAACGGCTCCGGCCAGCCGCCGGGCGGGTCGCCGAGCTCGCCGTTGAGGAAGCCGATCACCGAGTCCGGGATGTCGAAGGAGCCCGGGGACGCGGCGAAGCCGGCCGGGTCGGCGCCCGCGGCCACCAGCGAAAGGGCCAGATCACCGATGACTTTGGACGACGGGGTCACCTTGGGCACGTTGCCGAGGATGTCGTTGGCGGCGGCGTACATGTCCTCGATCTGCTCGAACTTCTCGCCGAGGCCGAGGGCGATCGCCTGCTGGCGCAGGTTGGAGAGCTGACCGCCGGGGATCTCGTGGCGGTAGACCCGGCCGGTGGGAGAGCCGAGGCCGGACTCGAACGGCGCGTAGACCCGGCGCACCGCCTCCCAGTACGGCTCCAGTGCGTTGACCGCGCCTAGGGAAAGGCCGGTTTCGCGCTCGCTGTGGTCGGTGGCCGCGACCAGGGCGGAAAGCGGCGGCTGGGAGGTGGTTCCGGCCATCGAGGCGCTGGCCGCGTCGACCGCGTCCACCCCGGCCGCGATCGCGGCGGTGAGCGTGGCCAGCTGACCGCCGGCGGTGTCGTGGGTGTGCAGGTGCACCGGCAGGTCGAACTCCGCGCGCAGCGCCGTCACCAGGCGGGTGGCGGCCGGGGCGCGCAGCAGACCGGCCATGTCCTTGATCGCCAGGACGTGCGCCCCCGCGTCCACGATCCGGGCGGCCAGGCGCAGGTAGTAGTCCAGGGTGTAGAGCTTTTCGCCCGGGTCGGACAGGTCGCCGGTGTAGCAGAGGGCGACCTCGGCCACGGTGCTGCCGGTGGCCCGGACCGCCTCGATCGCCGGGCGCATCTGCTCCACGTCGTTCAGCGCGTCGAAGATCCGGAAGACATCGATACCGGTGGACGCCGCCTCGGCCACGAACGCGTCGGTCACCTTGGTGGGATAAGGGGTGTATCCCACGGTGTTCCGGCCGCGCAGCAGCATCTGCAAGGCGATGTTCGGCACGGCCTCACGGAGAGCGGCCAGGCGCTCCCAGGGGTCTTCGGCGAGGAAGCGCAGGGCCACGTCGTAGGTCGCGCCGCCCCAGGCCTCGATCGACCAGAGTCCGGCGGTGGTGCGGGCCACGTGCGGCGCCACGGCGAGCAGGTCCTTGGTGCGGACGCGGGTGGCCAGGAGCGACTGGTGCGCGTCCCGGAACGTCGTGTCGGTGACCGCCACGTCCTTCTGCTCCCGCAGGCGGCGGGCGAACTGTTCGGGCCCGAGTTCCCGCAGCAGTTGCCGGGTTCCGTCCGGTGCGGGGACGGTCAGGTCGGTTGCGGGCAGCTTCAGCGTCGGGTCGATGCGGACCGGCGCCGGGCCGTGCGGCTGGTTCACCGTGATCCCGGCCAGGTAGGTCAGCAGCTTGCTGCCCCGGTCGCCGGAGCCGCGGGCCTGCAGCAGCTGCGGGTGGGTCTCGATGAACGAGGTGGTGACGTGCCCCGAGGCGAAGTCGGGATCGTCCAGGACCGCCTGCAGGAAGGGGATGTTCGTGGAGACGCCGCGGATCCGGAACTCGGCGACCGCGCGCCGGGCCTTCTCCACCGCCTTCTCGAAGGTCCGGCCCCGGCAGGTGAGCTTGGCCAGCATCGAGTCGAAGTGCGCGGAGACCTCGGCGCCGGTGTAGACCGTGCCGCCGTCGAGCCGCACACCCCCGCCGCCGGGGGAGCGGTAGGCGGTGATCACGCCGGTGTCCGGGCGGAAGTTGTTGGCCGGGTCCTCGGTGGTGATCCGGCACTGCAGTGCGGCCCCCCGCACGGTCACCGTCTCCTGCGAAAGACCCAGGTCGGCCAGGTTCTCGCCGGAGGCGATCCGCATCTGGGACTGGACCAGGTCGACGTCCGTGATCTCCTCGGTGACCGTGTGCTCGACCTGGATCCGCGGGTTCATCTCGATGAACACGTACGATCCGTCCGGCGCGAGCAGGAACTCGACGGTTCCGGCGTTGCGGTAACCGATCTCCCGGGCGAAGCGCACGGCGTCGGCGCAGATCCGGTCCCGCAGTGCGGGATCCAGATTGGGTGCCGGGGCGATCTCGATGACCTTCTGGTGCCGCCGCTGCACCGAGCAGTCGCGCTCGTACAGATGAATGACGTTGCCCTCGCCGTCGGCGAGGATCTGGACCTCGATGTGGCGCGGGTCGACCACGGCCTGCTCAATGAACACCGTCGGGTCACCGAACGCACCCTCGGCCTCGCGCATGCAGGTCTCGATCGCCTCGCGCAGGTCCTCCTGCCGGTCCACCCGCCGCATCCCGCGCCCACCACCGCCGGCGACAGCCTTGACGAACAAGGGGTAGGGCAACGCGGCCGCCCCGGCCACCAGTTCGTCGGCGTCCCGCGACGGAGCAATGCTGGTCAGAGTAGGGACGCCCGCGACCCGGGCCGCGGCGATCGCCCGGGCCTTGTTGCCGGTCAGTTCGAGGACGTCGGCCCCCGGGCCGATGAACGTGATCCCGGCCCGGGCGCAGGCCTCGGCCAGCGCCGGGTTCTCCGACAGGAACCCGTACCCGGGATAGATCGCGTCCACCCCGGCCCGCACCGCGACCGCAACGATCGCTTCCGGATCGAGGTAGGCCCGCACCGGATGCCCACGCTCACCGATCTCGTAGGCCTCGTCGGCCTTCAGCCGGTGCTCGCTCCAGCGGTCCTCGTAGGGGAAGACCGCCACCGTGCGGGCGCCTACTTCATAGGCCGCCCGGAACGCGCGGACCGCGATCTCGCCACGGTTGGCCACCAGAATCTTCGAGAACACGAGGGCGGCTCCTGCTTCCTGCGGGGGATGGTGGGTCCTGGGGGCAGGATAAACCGCGGGTCATTCCCGGTGGTGAACAGATTCGTGGCCTGGGTCACTCCGCCGGTGGTTCCGGGCTTCCGCTCAGCAGCAGGGCCGCGACGGCCTCGGGCGCTTCGTGCAGGGCGTCGTGGCGGGTGGGGAGGTCATGCACTCGCCACGCGGGATCGGCGGCCAGGCGGGTGCGGAGCGCGGCGAAGGGAGTCTCGGCCCAGCCGGAGCAGTAGACGAAGTCCTGCTGCGGAACCGGGGCCGGGGCGACGCCGAGCCGGACCGCCTGGAGGAACGAGGCCAGGGGATGCGGTCGGGCCCTCGGGTCGAGCCAGTGCGGCGGCTGCACGGCATAGCCGTTGTCCGCCGCCCCGGCGGCGAATGCCTGCCGGTACCGCTCGCTGGTCGCGGACCAACACGACTCGCCGTCGAGCGGAACATAGGCGTCGATGTGCACCACGCGAGTCACCCGGCCGCGGCTGCGGTCGGCGGCGGCCGCCACGACCATGCCGGCGTAGCTGTGGCCGACCAACGTCACGTCAGTCAGGTGGGCGCGGTCCAAGTGGGCCAGCACATCGGCGGCGTGGGTATCGAGATTTGCGGTGGCGACGGTAATTTCGTCGTCTTCTGGGCGTAGGCCGGTCAGGGTCAGGGCCTGGACCCGGTGGCCGGCCCGCTCCAGCAGCGGCACCACCGCCTCGTAGGACCAGGCGCCGTGCCAGCCACCGGGCACCAGAACGAAGTTCGTCATGCGCTTGCGCTCCCGTCGGCCAAGGGCCGGACGCGGTGCTCGGCCCGGAATCCACTGTGGCCCGGCGCATGGTGGCTGACTACCGATAGAATGCCACCCGATGCCCGTTCGCCGCCAAGCCTTCCAAGCCACCCTAGCCGCCCAAGCCAACCAGGCCTTCGAAGCTGCCCGAGCCGGCCAGATACAGCCGGCCGGTCCGGTGAGCTCACAGATCTCGGCGATCGGAGGTCGGCATCTCTGGCGGTCCGGTGGCAGCAGGCAGGTGGAATCGCATGCGCGAGGGCACCTGGTGTACGCGGCGAGTGGTGTTCTTACGGTTCACACCGAGCACGGAACCTCCATCGTTCCTGCCGATCGCATCGCCTGGACTCCGGCCGATTTCGCGCATCAGCACCGCTCCCACGGCGAGACCGACATGCGCATCGTTTTTCTCACCCCGGCCCTGGCCCGGCGCATACCCGCTCGGCCCGCGGTCTTCTTGGCCTCCGGCCTCGCCCGCGAGGTTCTCCTGGCCCTAACCGGACCGCAGAGCATCCCGGGTGAGGACGAGAACGGCCTCCACGACGACATGGGTCCACCCGGCTACGACCGGGCTGCTCGCTCCCGTCTGCTCAGGGTGCTGGTCGACGAACTCCGGGAAGTCCATGAGCAGCCGCTGGTCCTGCCCGAACCGCAGGACGACCGGTTGCGGGCACTGGCCCGGACCCTGCACAACGACCCGGCCGACACTACGTCCCTGGCCGAACATGGAAGGGCGATCGGGGCCAGCCCTCGCACCCTCAGCCGGCTGTTCCACGACGAGCTCGGCCTGACCTTCTACGAGTGGCGCCAGCAACTGCGCATCTACCATGCGCTGGTGTTCCTGGCCGAGGGACGGGACGTCACGCAGACCGCTCACGCCTGCGGGTGGGCCAATCCCAGTAGCTTCATCGCCGCGTTCACCAGTGTTCTCGGGACCACCCCGGGCCGATATCGACCAGCGAAGGGGTAGGACACCGATGAGGATTGTCCGGTACGCGGACGTGGCGGATCAGCCGTGGCGCAACGGCGGAGGGGTCACCCGGGAACTTCACCGGGACGAGCAGTGGCGTCTGAGCGTCGCCACGATCTCTGCGGCTGGTGACTTCTCCGCATTTCCCGGCGTCGACCGAACCTTCGTGGTCGCCCACGGCGACCTGACCCTCTCCGTCTCACCAAACGTCCATCATTTGTGCTCTGAAGATCTGGTGCGGTTCAAAGGCGAGGACCAGGTCACCGCCGAACCGCGGGGACCGGTGCTGGCCGTCAACGTCATGGTGAACCGACCGGCCCGGGCCCAGGTGTGGGTCGGGGAGTGGGCCGGCGGTTCCGCCGCCGCGCTCGTCGACCTGGCCACCCTGGACGCCTATCTGGACGTGGAACCCGGTGATCAGGTCGACGGACGCGTGGTCGTCGTGGAGAAGGTCGACCACTCCGGCTCTTGACAAGAGGGCAGCGCGTTTCGTGGTTCAGCGCCCGGGGAGGGTGTTCAGCGCCTGGGAACGGCGCTCGAGGAGCTCGGCGTAGGTGCCGTCACGCTCGGCCCAGCGCAGGGGTAGGGCGCGCTCGACGACGATCTCGTTCGCGTCGGTGGACAGGAGCCCGACCACCTCGTCGAGGAAACCGTCCAGGGGTAGGGCCGCGGGGTTGATCTTCTCCTGGCCCGCGGTCGCCACGGCCGGCGGGACCAGCTCGGTGACCTGGACGCCGGTGCCGGCCAGCTGGGCCCGCAGCGCCTCGGTGTAGGCGTGCACGCCGGCCTTGGAGGCGCCGTAGGTGGGCATCAGGGGGAACGGCATGAAGCCGATGCCCGAGCTCACCGTGATGATCTGGCCCCGGCCGAGGCCGATCAGGTGGGGGGTGAAGGCGTCGATCACCCGGATGGTGCCCAGGAGGTTGACCGCGATGGTGGTCTCGGCGTTGGCGAAGTGCGCGGGGTCGCGCAGGTCCTCCATCAGCATGACGCCCGACATGGTCACCAGGACGTCCAGGTCGGGGTGCTTGGCGAGCACTTCGTCCCGGGCCCGGAGCACGGATTCGGCGTCGGTGACGTCGATCGGGACCGTCTCCACCTCCTCGACCGCAGCGGTGTTGCGCCCGCCGACGACGACCGTGCTGCCGGCGTCCAGGAAGCGCTGGGCGAGCCCGCGGCCGATCCCCGAGGTGCCGCCGACGATCAGGACGGTGTGTCCGGACATGTTCATTTCGATCTCTTCTCCACGTGCTGTTCAGGACGGCTCCAGCGTCTTCGCAAGCCCTGAGGTGGGGAAGTTCCCTGCTGGTCCAGGGAGTGACAGGACCCCCTATCGCCCACGGGTTCCTGGTTAACGTGGGGGCATGGAAGACAATCGGCTGGGTGAGTACCTGCGCGCCCGCCGGGCGCTGGTCTCGCCGGAGCAGCTCGGGCTGACGCCCGGGGCGAACCGTCGCGTGGCCGGCCTGCGGCGGGAGGAAGTGGCTCTGCTGGCGGGAATCAGCGCCGACTACTACCTGCGGCTCGAGCGCGGCCGGGACCAGAACCCCTCACCGCAGGTTCTCGAGGCCTTGGCCCGGGTGCTCCAACTGGACGAGGTGGAGGCCGCCTACCTGCACGGTCTGGGTGCTCCGCGCCCGCGGACCACCCGGCGGCGGCGCACCGAGCGGGTTCCGGCCCGGCTGCACCATCTTCTGGCCGCGCTCGAGGTGCCTGCGTTCATCGAGAGCCGGTATTTCGACGTGCTGGCCGCGAACCCGCTCGCGGTCGCGTTCTCACCGCGGCTGGTGCCCGGGCAGAACCGGCTGAGGTCGTTGTTGCTGGATCCGGAGGAGCGCGAGTTCCACGAGAACTGGCCCCGGGCGGTGGAGGAGTCCGTGGCCGGGTTCCGCAGCACGATCGGTGACGATGTCGCCGATGCCCGGGTGGTCGAGCTGGTCGGCGAACTTTCCCTGAGCAGTGCGCGGTTCCGGGAGCTGTGGGCGCGGCAGGACGTGCGGCTGCTGGCGGGCGGGACGGCGACCGTCCGGCACCCCAGGGTGGGTGCGCTGCGGCTCAACCGGGAAAAGCTCCCGGTGGACGACCTTCTGCTGGTCGTCTACTACCCGGACGAGAACAGCGAAAGTGCCGAGAAGCTGCGCCTGCTGGCCTCGTTGGCGTCCACGTCCGGGTGACCGGAGCCACCCGGACGTCGTAGGTCAGAGCCGGCCAACGATCTCCTCGAGCAACCCCGGGAGATCTTCGCGGGTGGTCAGGGTCAGGGACAGCCGCCCGTCGAACGTCGCTGCGCCGAGGATCACCTCGCCGGCGATCTGAACGGTCATCGACAACGCCGTCAGGCCCACGCACCGGACCTCGGTGTCCTCCGGGAAGCGCACGACGCCGGTGTTGCTGATCATCATGTCCATGCTGCTGATCGCGAGCATGCCGGCGGTGGCCTCCTCGGGGTTCGAGGGGGTCACCGACTCCAGGGCCCGGACCCGGTCGCCGACCGTTTCGAGGTCCCGGTCGGTCAACAGGTGCGCTTTCACGTCGGCGGCGATCGTCCACACGTCACCCGCGGTGTCGGCCGGTGTGCCGGTGCGCTGCGGGGGGAGCAACAGTCGCAGGGCGACCTCGTCGTCCAGCTTGAGACGGCGGCGCAGATCGGTGGGGTGCACGATGCGGATGTAGGGCCGACCGGCGTGCGCCAGTGCGATGGTTGCGCTCGCGGCCAGGACCGACTGCACGGTGACGCCGTGAGCCCGGGCCGCGGCGATCAGCCTCGCCGTCTGCTCACGGGACGGCACGGTGGTGTCGACCGAGGGGCGCGCGCCGTCGAAGGGGCGCATGCGTCCGACGGCGGTCATCCGGGGATCGAGCTCGGCCTCGGGCTGGGCGGTGGCGGTCATCAACTCGGGGACGAGCCGTTCCTGCGCTTCGGGGATCGCCCGTTCGGGCCGGTCCTGGCCGCTGAGCACCCGCACCAGATCGCCCAGAACCTGAATACCGCCCATGCCGTCGGTGATGTGGTGGTCGAAAGTCACCACGATCGAGGACGCGGCGTCGCCGAAATCACCGGGTGCCCGGTCCAGGAGGACTAGCCGCCACAACGGTTCCGGGCCGAGCGTGAAGACCCTGGTCTGCTCGTCGGCCAGGACATCGTTCAGCTCGGCGCCCGGGGCGCTGCGGACCGGAACCGGATCCGTGGTGCTGACCCAGATCGGCTCACCGGTCTCGTTCTGGCTGACGGTGGCCCGCAGCAACGGGTGCGATCGCTGAAGGCCGGCCACCGCGTTCCGGAGTCCGGCTTCGCTGATCGGGGTGTCCAGGTGCAGGGTGAAGCTGAAGGCGCACGGGTTGGCCAGATTGTAGTAGTGAAAAACGCGTTCGGCGGCGCCCAGGGGCCGAAGGGTGTTCATGGGGAAAGCCTTTCGGAAGAGATCGGGGAAGATGGACGGCCTGGATCCGCTGGAGTTCGGCCCGACCCTCGGGGCGCGGCCCGGCAATGAACAGGTGCGGTCCGGCCTCGAGGCTGGTGTCCACCCCCCGAGACTGACCCGGGCCCGGCGCGGTTCTCCAGCGACTGTTCGTTGAGTGGACGCTGAATGCGGTGCCGGCCCGGTGCACTAAATTCTGGGGACTATGGCCGCTGAGTCGACGAAATCTGCAGGCTGGGGTGCGCTTTCGCGGTATTGCGCGCTCTGCCTCAGGTTCGCGGGCCGCACCAGGTGACGCGACTGGCCCGGGCCACGGGGATCCCGCGCCCCACCGTGTACCGGCTCCTGGACCAGCTGATCGAGGAACGCGTGGTCGAGAGGTCCGGTCCGGAGTACCGGCTCTCCACCGACATGCTGGCGCTGAGTCATCAGGTGGAGACCACGGCGGGACTGCGGGCCGCGGCCACGGACGTCGTCCGGGCGCTGCGGGACCAGACCGGGGGCATGGTGTCACTGGTGGTGCCCAGCGGTGGCCGGTATGTCGCCCTGGAGATGATTCCCGGGCGACAGGCGCTGCCGTTCGACGGCTACGACGGTGCGGTCATGCTGGTCGCGAGCGCCGCCGAGGTCAGTCTCGACCCGCGCTGTGCGCCCGGGCGGCGTCTGGCCCGGTGGGGATCGGCCGTGGACGAGGAGTCGGTCGCCGTCGGTATCACCTGCTACGCCGTGGCGATCTCGCTGCCGGGTAACGAGCGGGCCGCACTGCAGGTGGCGAGTCCGGTCGCGCTGCCCGCGCGGACGTTCGCGCCGATGGTGCACCGCGCCGCCTCGATGGTGGCGAAGCGGGCGGCCCGCCGTCGGGCCTGAAGACCCTGGACGTGGTCATGGAGTCCTTCCGGAAGGAAGGACTCCATGACCACGGGCGGAGCGGATCAGATCTGGATGGCGCGCTCCAGGTTGGCCAGCTTGCGGCGGGCCAGGGCCAGGTTGGAGCGGTGCTTGTCCAGGGCCATGTAGAGGAACAGGCCGTGGCCGGACCGGTCGGTGATCAGCCGGATCAGGTGGTACTGGGTGTCCAGGGTGATCAGGATGTCCTCGATGCTCTCGCGGAGCGCGAGCGCCTCCATCGTGCGCAGCTTGGCCCGCACCACCTCGGTGTTGCCGGCCGCGGCCACCTCCAGGTTGAGGATGCCGCCGCCGGACTGACCCAGGGTCATGCCACTGGTGTAGTCCACGAGCGCGACGCCGATGGCGCCGTCGATCTGCATGGCTTCCTTGAGGATGGTGTCGATGTTGCTGGCCATCGTGAGGTGATCCTTCCGGTCGGGTGGGCTGATCGGTGGCGCGTCGGGGGAGTGCTGGGATCGGAGCACGGCCAGGAGCTGGTCGCGGTCGGTCTCGTCCAGGTTGTCCAGGTCCCCGGGGCGAAGCGGCAGCGCGGACTCCACTGACTCCTCGGCGGCCGGGGCCGGAACCTCTTTCGGCCCGCTGCGGTTCAGGAGGGGACGCAGCGAGAAGAACCTTGCCGGCTTCACCTTCGGTGCACCCACTTCGCGTTCAGCAGGCCCGGTGGGCTGAACAGATCCAGATGTCGCTCATGTAAGCATGCACAGCCGGCGATGCAAACCTCAAAACGGACAATTGGCAGCCCATCTCGAAGCCGGCGCCCGTTCGGGCGGCGGGTCGACCCCGTCATTCCATACGCAACCGGAGCTAATCGCCCACGGTTGTAGAACGATGCTCTGCTAGCCTCGCGCGCGAGAACGATCCCGGCATTTCGGAAGGAAAGGCGCATGGCCACGTTTCCGCGCGGGCAGAGTCAGGAGCGGCGGGCGGAACGGACCGCGGCCATTCTCGATTCGGCCCGGGAAATGCTCGACGAGATACCCCTCGAGGCGATCACCCTGAACGGGCTGGCGCGCCGGGCCGAGCTGTCCTCCTCGGTGGTGCTGCGCTACTTCGACTCGCACGAGGCCGTCCTGCTCGCCCTTGTGCTCGAGGAGACCGAGGAGTGGCTGCGCGAGATCGAGGGTCAGCGGGTCGACCCCGGGGCCCCGCTGGCGGCCCGGCGCCGGGCCGCCGCCCGGACGCTGGTCCAGGCCGGTGCCGAGCATCCCCGCTTCTGCGGCCTGATCGGCGGGCCCGCGGCCGGGCTGGAACGCCGGGTCACGGCCGCCACCGCGGCCGCTTTCCGGGAGGCATCGCTCGAGCAGGTGCTACGGCTGGCCGACTGGCTGATCTTCGTACTTCCCGAACTGGCGGGCGTGCGCGAGCCCACGGCGGTGCATCTGGCCGCGCGTTCCGTGCTGATCATCGGAGCTCTCTGGGCCCGGGCCGACCATCCAGAACTGGTCTCGACCCAGCAGCCGTTCGCCGACAGTGCCTACGAGACCCTGGTCGTGTTCCTGCGCGGGGCGACCACGCCGGACGAGTTCTAGGGGGCCGGGTAGACCTGGACCCCGTCGACGAAGGTGAGGGCGACCGAGACGGCGCCGATCTGCTCGGCCGGCCCGGCGAACGGGTCGCGATCAAGCACCACGAGGTCGGCGCGTTGGCCCACCTCCAGGGTCCCGGTGTCGTCGCGATGGTTCACGTAGGCGCTGCCCGACGTGTAGGCGGCGAGGGCAGCGGATAGGTCGAGCTTTTGCTCGGGCAGGAACGGCGGGGCGTCGGAGTCGTGGTTCACCCGGTTCACCGCCGTGTGGATGGCCGCCAACGGGCTGGGATCACTCACCGGCCAGTCACTTCCGGCGGCCAGGCGGGCCCCGGCGCGCAGCAGGTCGCCGAACGGGTACTGGTGCTGCGCGAGGTCGCCGCCCAGGAAGGGGGTCGTCAGCTCGTCCATTTGCGGTTCGTGGGCTGCCCATAGCGTTTGAAGGTTGGCCGCGGCATCCAGTTCCGCGAAACGGGGGATGTCGTCGGGGTGCACCACCTGGAGGTGGGCCAGATGCGGGCGGGTGTCGCGGAAGCCGTTGGCCGCCCGGGCGGCGGCGATCGCGTCCAGGGCTTCGCGGACGGCCCGGTCGCCCAGGGCGTGGAAGTGGGTCTGGAAGTCGAGGGCGTCCAGCTCGGTGACGTAGCGGTTCAGGGCGGTCGGATCGATGAAACTGAGACCACGGTTGTGCGTGGCCTGTCCACAAGAATCCTTGTAGGGCAACGTCATTGCGGCCGTGAAGTTCTCCGCCACCCCGTCCATCATGATCTTCACGGTTGAGCAGCGCAGCCGTCCGGAACTGAAGCGGGCGCGTTTCTCCACCAGCTCGGGAATCTGCTCGGCCCCGCGCTCGCGGTCCCACCACAGAGCTCCGACCACATCCGCGGTGAGGAGTCCGTTCCCGGCGGCGGTGAGGTAGGCATCGGTGACGTCCGGATAGCCGTTCGTGGCGGACAGCATTGCGTCCTGCCAGGCCGTGATCCCCAGGGAGTGCAGGAGTTTCTGGGCGCGCAGCAGGCCGTTCAGCCGGTCGGCGGCGGTGGCCTTGGGGGCGAGGTCGGCCACCAGGGTGACCGCGCCCTCCTGGAGTCCGCCCACCGGGTTGCCGTCCGGATCCCGATTGATGACGCCGTCGGCCGGGTCGGGGGTGTCCCGGTCGATCCCGGCCCGTTGCAGGGCAACGTGATTCACCCAGGCGCCGTGGTGGTCCCGGTTGAACAGGAACACGGGACGATCGGGGACGACGTCGTCGAGGAGGGCGGCGGTCGGGATCCCGTGGGGGAAGCTCTCCATCGACCAGCCGCCGCCGGTGATCCACTCCAGGTCCGGATGGGCATCGGCGTAGGCCCGGATCCGGCGGCGGTACTCCTGGAGGTCGGTGGTGCCGGTCAGGTCGCACTGGCCCAGTTCCAGGCCTCCGAAGACGGCGTGGATGTGCGCGTCCTGAAAGCCCGGCAGCAGTCGGCGCCCGGCCAGGTCGACGACCTCGGTGCGGGGCCCGATCAGCTCGCTGACCTCAGGGCCGCGAGCCGAAATGCGTCCTTTGCTCACCGCCAGCCCGGTGGGGCCACCAAGGAAGACCAGATCGGCGTTCGCCACCGGATCGCTACCTTTCGTCGTTCGCCGGCCGGAAGAGCAGCACGCGCTGATCGGGATCCTGGACCGGGGTGAGCATCTCGAAGTCCAGGGTAATCGTCCCGGCCTCGGGGTGGTTCAGCACCTTTCGCCCGCGCCCCCGCACCTCGACGTCCTCCGAGGTCCAGAGCCGGGCGAAGTCCTCGTCGGTGCTGAGGAACTCGTCGATCAGCCGGTTCAGGTCCTCGTCGTCCGGGTGGGCGGCCCAGGCGGCGCGCAGGTTGGCGATGCCGTCGCGCACGACCACCTCCCGATCGGGATAGAACTCCCGGATCCGCGGGTGCCTCAGGCACAGCCAGGCAAGATTACGCTGGGTCGGCGGAAGCGTCTCGAAATCGACCAGCAGCCGGGCCATCTCGGAGTTCCAGGCGAGGATGTCGGAGCGATGGTTGAGCAGCACCGCCGGCAACGGGGAAAGATCGCTCACCAACCGGGCCAGCGAGGGCGAGGCGGCGGTGGCCGGCTTGTCCGCGGTGCGGGCTCGCTGCTGGGCCAGGTCGAAAAGGTAGGTGCGCTCGTTCGGGGACAGGCGCAGCGCCCGGGCCAGGGCGTCGACCACGTCGGCCGAGGGATTCAGCCCGCGTCCCTGCTCGAGCCGCACCACGTAGTCGGTACTGACTCCGGCCAGTTCGGCGACCTCTTCGCGGCGCAGCCCCGGAGTCCGCCGGGACTGGCGGCGGCGGGGCAGGCCGAAGTCGTCCGGATCGAGGCTTTCGCGGCGGTTTCGCAGAAATCGGGCGAGTTCCTGCGGCCTGTCCACGGTCCGGGTCGTCATGCTCGGTCCAACGGGAGGGTGGGACCGGTATTCCCAGGATGTTCCTTCCCTGACCCTTCGCCGCCGGCGTCCGCAGACTCGGATCCGAACCGGATGACCAGCCCAGGAGGACACCATGACACTCACGCTCGACACCTACCGGCTGCTCGGTCGCTCCGGGCTCCGGGTCTCCCCGCTGGCCCTGGGCGCGGCCACGTTCGGCACCGACTGGGGGTGGGGGACCGGGAAGGAGGAGGCACGCAAGCTGTTCGACACCTACGTCGGGCGCGGCGGCAATTTCATCGACACCGCCACCAGCTACACCAACGGCACCTCGGAGCGGATGCTCGGCGAGTTCAGCCGGGGCATCCGGGAACGCCTGGTCCTGGGTACGAAGTACACGACCTTGCGCACGCCCGGGGACCCGAACTCGGGAGGCAGCCACCGCAAGAGCCTGGCCGGTTCGGTCGAGGCCAGCCTGCGGCAGCTGGACACGGACTACATCGACCTGCTGTACCTGCACGTCTGGGACTTCCGGACCCCGGTCGAGGAGATCCTGCGCGGCCTGGACGATCTGGTCCGGCGGGGCAAGGTGCTCTACGTCGCGATCTCCAGCGCTCCGGCCTGGCAGATCTCGCGGATGCAGGCGATCGCCGACCTGCGCGGCTGGTCGCCGCTGGTGGCCCTGCAGATCGAGTACAACCTGATCGAGCGCACCGGTGAACGCGACCTGATCCCGATGGCCCAGGAGCTGGGGCTCGGGGTGACCGCCTACTCACCGCTGGCCGGGGGCGTCCTGACCGGTAAATACAGCCGGGCCGATCTGGGCACACCGGAAGAGGCGGGTACTCGCAAGAGCTTCAACGTCGGCCTGGGTCTGGTCACCGACCGCGCCCTGGCCATCGCCGAGGTGGTGAAGCAGGTGGCGGGCGAGATTGGGCGCACCCCGGCCCAGGTCGGCCTGGCCTGGACGTTGCAGAACCCGGCCCTGACGGCCCCGGTCGTCGGTGCCCGAACCCCCGCCCAACTGGAGGACAATCTGGGCGCTCTGGAGGTCGAGTTCACCGAGGCCCAGCTGGCTCGCCTCGACGCGGTCAGCGCGATCGACCTGGGCTATCCCCACGCCATGCTGGCCGGTGAGCACATTCGGGCGGTGACCCTGGGCGGCCTCAAGGTGGAGGTCCGCTAGGGCCGCTGATCGAGGTCGAGCACGGTCAGTTTGGACGGCGCCGGGTCGTCCCGGCGGGGGAAACCGAACCGCGAGGCGATGCCGTCGCCGTAAGCCTTCGGGAACTCGTGGGGCAGGACGACGCCGGCCAGGATGGTGGGGCGGAGGTAGTTGCGGCGGCGGTCGGCGATCTGGTCCAGCACCTGATCCGCGTCGCCTTGTACGGGCAACCGGAGCAGGGTGAGGTCGGCGCGTTCGAGGGGCTTGGCGTAGTCGTCCAGAAAACGACGGCGGGTGTCCGCGGACGTCCATTGCTGCCGTCGGGGGTTGCTCTGCGCCTCGGCGGTGGCGGCCGGGTCCGGATCGGCCGGCATCGAGAGCTCGTCCAGAACCCCGACCGCCAGCAGGTGCCGGCTGAATCCACGCTCGACCGCCATCGTCCGGGCCGCGCGCTGAGCGACCGACACGGCGAACCCGTAGGCCCGCCGCAACGAGGCCGAGCGCACGTACAGCACGTTCGCCGGTTCATCGGCCCAGGCCCGGGCCTCGGCCACCAGACCCGCAGGCCCGGCCCCGTACAGGGTGGGCGTCAGGGCGGCTTCCAGGGCGGCCCAGGTGTGCCCGCTCCACTCGGGGCCCACGGCGTCGCGCCACCAGGTCTCGGGTTCACTCATGGGCCTATTTCTATCGATACCCGGCTCGGCCCGGTGCACCGGACCGGGGGAGAATGCCGCCATGCGCCCCGAGGAGTTCCACCAGCACGACCTCGACTACTCGCCCTGGTCGTTCTGGACCGACGCGGACCAGGACGCCCAGGCCCGTCAGCTCGACCTCCAGCACCAGTTTGAGGACGCTGACGGTCACCAGTTCGGTGCGGGCTGCTTCGTCTCCGGGCTGGCGTCGGTGCAGAACGAGAAACTCCAGCTCGGCGATCGGACGTACATCGCGGCCGGTGCCTATCTGACCGGCGACCTTCAGGCCGGGGCCGACTGCAGCATTAATGCCTACACGGTGGTGCGGGGAAGCGTCCGGATGGGCGACGGGGTGCGGATCGGTGCGCACACCTCGATCCTCGGCTTCAACCACAGCATGGCCGACCCGGATCTGCCGGTCTTCCGCCAGCCGCTGACCGCCAAGGGCATCACGATCGGCAGCGACGTGTGGATCGGCTCGCACGTGGTGATCCTGGACGGGGTGAACGTGGGCGATCATTCGGTGCTGGCGGCCGGGGCGATCGTCACCAAGGACGTGCCTTCGGGCGCGGTGGTCGGGGGTAATCCGGCCCGGGTGTTGCGGTGGCGGGTGCCGGCGACGGCTTCCGCAGATGAACTAAGTTCGAAGCTGCAGGTTTTCGCGGATCAGGCCCGGGCCACGATCCCGGGCCTGCTGGAGCGGACCTGGAACGCCGACCGCCGGCTGTTCGCCGACCGCCCGGGTGCGGCGCCGACCGTGCGGGCCCAGTGCGACGCGATCGAGCTGGCCGACCTGCTGCTCGGGCGGGCACCGGACCAGCTTCCGGCGGCCGAGCAGATCGAGCGGTTGCGGGGGTGGCAGGACCCGGTCAGTGGTTTGGTGGCCGAAATTGGGGACGCCGGTGAGCGGCTTCCCATCGGAGAAGGACTTTCCGACGGGGAGGCTCTGTATCACGTCCTGAGTGTGGGCTACGCGCTTGATCTGCTCGGAAGTTCTTTCGCCGAGCCAATTCACGCCGTCGCCCAGACCTCGGCCGACGATCTGCTCCTGGCCCTGAACGAACTGCCCTGGGGGGACCAGGCCTGGGGCGGGGGCGCCTGGATCGACGCGATCGGCACCGCCCATCTCTGGAACGGCTCTCCGCCCGACGCCCTGCTCGGCTGGATGCTCACGCACGCCAACCCCGAGACCGGCATGTGGGGCAGTCGCACCCCGCAGGAAGGCCTCCTTCAGGTCGTCAACGGCTTCTACCGCGCTACCCGCGGCACCTTCGCCCAGTTCGGCCTCCCGGTGCCCTACCCCGAGCGCGTCATCGACACGGTGCTCCAGCACGCCCAAGACGTAAGGCATTTCGCTCCGGACCGGTACAACGCCTGCAACGTGCTCGACGTGGCGCATCCGCTCTGGTTGACCCGGCAGACCGGGTACCGGGCCGAAGAAGTGGTGACCCTGGCCCGAAAACTGCTGACCGGCGTCCTCAAACACTGGATTGACGGTTCTGGGTTCGCTTTCGCTGCCCCGAACGCCGGGAGCCGCCCGGGACAGACGACTCCCGGCCTGCAGGGTACCGAGATGTGGTTGGCGACAATCTGGGTACTGGCCGATCTGGGGGGCGTTTCGGGAGCCCTGGGATATCGGCCACGGGGCGTACACCGCCCCGAACCGGCCCGGCTGCCGTAGGAGAAGCGCGAGCCCGCCTCGCCGTTCCTGAACAGACACGACCGCACGCGCGGGCCGTCCGACGTGCGGTCGCAGGCTTCCCCACTCGATCGGATCATCGCTACGTTTTTATCGTAGCGATGCTCTGGCCTCGTGCTATGGTACCTCTATCAGCGATACGCAAGAGACGTACCGCGGTTAGAGATGGAGTGAGCGTCATGGCGGAAAATCGAGTGGCCGTGGTCACCGGTGCTTCGCGGGGGATCGGCCGGGCCGTTGCGCTGGCCCTGGCCGGAGCCGGTCAGGCGGTCGTGGTCGGATACGCGGGTTCGAAGGACGCGGCGGGGGAGGTGGTGGACAGCATCGTCGCCGGGGGCGGCCGGGCCCTTGCGGTCCGCGCCGACGTGGCTGACGAGGGGGCCGTCGGGGCGATGTTCGACGCGGCGACCGAGGCGTTCGGCGGAGTCGATGTCGTGGTGAACGCCGCCGGCCGGCTCTACCTCTCGCCCATCGCTGATCTTGACCTGGAGGCCCTCGACCAGCTGCACCGCACGAACATCCGGGGCAGCTTCGTGGTGGCCCGGGAGGCGGCCCGAAGGGTGCGCGAGGGTGGGGCCGTGCTGATGTTCTCGACCTCGGTGGTGGGCCTGCAGTTCCCCGCCTACGGCCCCTACACGGCCAGCAAGGGCGCGATCGAGGCGATGACCCTGATCTTGGCGCGGGAACTTCGGGGGCGGGACGTCACGGTGAACTCGATCGCTCCGGGCCCGACCGCGACCGACCTCTTCCTGGAGGGCAAGGACCAGGCGACGATCGACCATCTGGCCCAGCAGCCCCCGCTGGAGCGCCTGGGCACGCCCGAGGACATCGCCGCCGTGGCCGGGTTCCTGGCCGGTCCGGACGGACGCTGGGTCAACGGTCAGGTCCTGCGGGCGAATGGCGGGATCATCTGATGGCCGCCTCCCGACCGGGGTCGTCTGCAGGCCAGGTCATCCTGGTCACCGGTGCGTCGAGCGGCTTCGGGCGGCTGACCGCCGCAGCGCTGGCCCGGGCCGGGCATCAGGTGGCAGCCGGAATGCGGGCCGTCGGGGGGCGTAACGCCACCGCGGCCCGGGAGCTGGCCGAACTGGCGTCCACCGTCAGCGGCACCGTCTCCGCCGTCGAGATGGATGTTCAGTCCCAACCCTCCGTGGACGCCGCCGTGGCCGACGTCCTGGCCCGCTTCGGGCGTGTGGACGTGGTGATTCACAACGCCGGGCACATGGTTCTGGGGCCGGCCGAGGCGTTCACCCCGGAGCAGCTGGCCGCGGTGTACGACGTCAACGTGCTCGGCACCCAGCGGGTCAACCGGGCGGTGCTCCCGCTGCTGCGCCGCCAGGGGCAGGGACTGGTGCTCTGGGTGGGCAGTTCCTCCACGCGGGGAGGGCATCCGCCGTTCCTGGCGCCGTACTTCGCGGCCAAGGCCGGGATGGACGCCTTGGCCGAGAGCTACGCGGGTGAACTGATCCGTTTCGGTGTCGACACGACGATCGTCGTCCCGGGCGCCTTCACCTCGGGAACGAACCATTTCCGGCACGCCGGGCACCCTGACGACCAGGAGCGCGAGGCGGAGTACGAGGAGGCGTACGGGACGCTTCGCGCCGAAATGCTCACGAGCCTGGCCGATCTGGTGCCGCCGGACGCCGATGCCCAGTCCGTGGCCGACGAGATCGTCCGGATCGTCGGCCTGCCGGCCGGCCGACGCCCGTACCGGACCCACGTGGATCCCAGCCGGGACGGCAGCGAGGTCGTCTCGGCCGTGGCTGACCGGATCCGCGCCGAGTTCTACCGCCGTGTCGGCATCGGGGACCTCCTGTCCCCGAATGCCGCACTCTGAGAACCCTTTCCACCATCAACCCAGAAGAGGATCATCATGCCGTTCGCCAACCTGAAGGTTCCGGCCGACACCCTCACCCCGGAGTCGAAGAAGAAGCTGATCGACGCGGTCACCAACGCCTACGCCGACGTGTACGGCGAGCGTGCCCGCGCTACCACCCTGGTGCTCGTCGAGGAGGTCGTCGAGGGCGGCTGGGGCCTGGGCGGAAACATCCTGACCGCCGAGATGCTCGGCCGCAGCTGAACCTTCGGTGAATCGGGTCGGCACCTCTGTCCAGGGGTGCCGACCCGCACGCATCAGGCCTGGTCGATGCGCTCGAGCCAGCGCATCAGCAGCGCCGTCTCGGCCGGCTCCAGGGCCTGGGTGCCGCTCAGGGCCAGCTGTGAGCGCAGCCGCCGGGCGACCGGGCGGACCGGCTCCGGCTCGGATCCGGGCTCGGGCCGCGTCGTCGCCAGGACGGTGCCGAAGACCGCGTCGCGGGCCCGGTCGGAAAGGGCCGGGTCGTCGAACAGGGTGGGCTGGGCGATCCGTCCGAGGGCGACGCCGACGTTGGCCGCCAGGATCAGCTGGGCGGCCGTCCGGGGCGGGGTGTTGAGGGCTCCGGTGGCGGCGCAGCGCAGCAGGGTGGCCTCGAGCAGCTCCAGGATCCGGCGATAGGCGCCCCCGTAGGGGCGGGAACCGAACATCAGCTGATAGATCACCGGTTCGGCGGCGGCGAAGGCCATGTGGTCGCTCCAGCCCGCGTAGAGGTCGGCGACCGGGTCGGAGGTGACCTCCAGAGCCGCCTTGCGCCGGGCATACCGCTGGAGACCGGCGTCGGCGACGGCGTCCAGCAGGCCCTGCTTGTCTCCGAACAGCCGGTACAGCACCGGCTGGGTCACCCCGGCCTCTTCGCAGACCGCGCGAGTGGCGATGTCCTGCCCCGGTGAGGCGTTCAGCTGCTGCTCGGCCGCGGCGATCAGGGCGACCCGGACCGCGGCATCGTCGGCCGGACCGGCCGCGCTGCGCCGGCGCCGGCGGCTGACCTCGGCCGTGATCTGCGCTTTCGACGAATCAGCGAGCTGCATGAATCAATGATACGACAAGAAAGTAGCGGTGTTCCGGGGATGTTCTCCGGGCGGCCCGGTCCGAGGGTCGGGAAACCGTTCAGTGGCTGCGAGAAAGTCGTGAGCGCCCGTGGGGACGAGTGAGTGAGGATGTCTGGATGACAGCTTCTCAGCCCACAATCCTGGCTGGATACGCCACCGACGACGGTGCCGGGTTGCTCTATCGGGGCACCGAACTGGCCGAGGTGGTTGCCGATCGGGAAGGTCCGCGGGGGTACCAGGTCAGCCGGTCGGCCGACGGCGCCGTGGTCGAGACCGCGTTGCCCACCCGCGTCCTCAAGCCTGGGGTCTAACCTGGAGTCTAAAAGGTGCCCAGGTTCTGGTAGGCCGCCAGAAAGCCCGCCGCCACCACGGCGGTGCAGCCCAGGGCCAGGGTGATCGGGACCGAGCCCTGGATCCGCCGGGTCACCATGACGGCCAGCAGGCCGAGCCCGGCCAGTCCGCTCAGGGTCCAGTAGACCGGGCTGGTGCTGGCGTCGACCACGGTGAGGCCGTAGACGGCTTCACCGACGGCGATGCCCGAGAGTGTGGCGGTGGCCAGGGCGGCGCGGAGGTCGTGTTCTCGCAGCCAGGTGGTGGCCAGGCCGACGAAGGGCCCGACGAGCAGGCCGACCAGGCTGAAAAGGAGCGGGTCGTAGGTGTAGCCGCGCAGGTCGGAGACGACGGTGTAGCCGAGCGTCAGCAGCACGAAGCTGGTGGCGCCGAGCAGGGCCGCCGGAACCGGTCGCAACCGGGTGGACGCGATCAGGAGCACGGTGATCAGCGTCCAGCCGCTGGCCGAGTTGGCCAGCGAGGAGAACGATTCCGGCAGGAGGCTCTGGGCGTACGAGGTGAGGCCGCCGAGCAGGAAACTGAGCACCACGACCGTGCTCGCCCTCCCCACGGGACGGGCATCCTGCGAGGTCAGGGTGGTTACGGAGGACATGGAACCGATCCTCGCGCGCCCACCCCGCCACCAGCGTCCATCTGTGGTGCCGTTCCGGTAGTACCTCAGGAGGAGAGGCCGCCAAGGATCAGTCGACGTACGTGACCCCCAAACGCTCCAATAGGGGACGCAGGTTGTACAGATCGAGTCCGAGGGTGCCGGCTGCCAGCGTGGCTCGCTTTTCCTCTTCCGAGGCGATCCGTCGCTCGGCTGCCTGACGGGCCGGTTCGGCCTCCTCCACGGCCAGGGCGAGCACGCCGTCGTCGTCGGCGATCACCACGTCTCCAGGCCGCACGAGCCGGCCGTCGACGACGACGGGCACGTTCACCGACCCCGGGCTGGCCTTCACCGTGCCCTGGGCGTGCACGGCACGGGACCAGACCGGGAAGCCCATCTCGCGCAGGGTGGCGATGTCGCGGACACCCGCGTCGGTGACCAGCCCGAGGACGCCCCGAGCCTGCAACGAGGTGGCCAGCAGGTCGCCGAACATCCCGTCGGTCGAGGGCGAAGTGGTGGCGATGACGAGAACGTCGCCGGGACGGCACACCTCGACGGCCGCGTGCACCATCAGATTGTCGCCCGGATGGCTCAGCACGGTGATCGCGGAGCCGCCGATGGCCGTGCCCTGCTGACGCGGCACCACGGCCGGGCCGACCAGCCCCACTCGGCCGGCCGCCTCGTGCACGGTCGCCACGCCGGCCTGGGCCAGCGCCGCGATCACTTCGGGCTCGGCGCGCCGGACCTCTCGGACGATCCGGTGCCCTCGGGTGGGCCCGGCCATCAGCTCAGCTCCCGGGTGACCTGCGGATACACCCGCTGATAGGCCTCGGCGTAGGTGTCGACCGGCAGGCCCAGGTTGGGGCCGCTGTTGCGCTTGGCCTGCACCCCGCGGCGCTTCCCGAGATCGGTGTAGTACTCGACCAGATGCCCCTGCGCGCCCAGGGCCTGCATGGCCGCGACCTTGACCGGCCAGACCTCGGTGATGTCGAGCAGCACGTTCGGCACGAACCCGCAGACCTCGCTCTGATGCGGCTCGAAGCTGAACACCGGCGGGGCGCCGATCACCTCGCCCGGCCCCTGAACGCCCGGCGCCTGCGCCAGAACCCGGGCGTGCAGGGCGATCTCGGCGGCCTTGGGGTGGTCCATGTTGTACGGATCGGCCAGCGCGTGGGTGAGCACGACACCGGGCTGCAGCTCGCGGTACGCATCGACCAGGGACTGCAGCAGCTCGTCCGACTCCCGCAGCGGATAGTCCCCGGCGTCGAAGAAGCGCACCTCCGCACCGAGCAGTTCCGCGGCCTTGGTGCCTTCGGACCGGCGCAGGTCCTTGATCTCCTCCAGCGACTTACCCGCCCGCCAGGCGCTGGCCGACTCCCCGCGCTCGCCGAAGGACAGGCAGGCGATCACCGTGCGCTGTCCCCGGCTGTGGGCCAGGGCCAGTGCACCGCCGGCCCGCCAGACGAAGTCCCCAGGATGGGCGGTCACCACGAACAGCGTGTCGGTCATCTCAACTCCTCGATCCGGAAAACGGTTGTCTAGGCGGCAACCACGGAGCCGGCGTCCAGTTCGGCCCGCAGCTGGTCCCGGTCCACGGCGTTCTCCCATTTGCCGACCACCAGCGTGGCTATGCAGTTGCCGGTGATGTTGGTGAAGACGAAGGCGGCCGAGAGGATGCTGTGCACGCCCAGCACCAGGGCGATGCTGCTGACCGGGATGGTGTGGGTGGCGGTCAGGGTCAGGGCGAGCACCGCGATCGCCGAGCCGGACACCCCGGCGCCGCCCTTGGAGGTGAGCAGCAGGACGAACAGCAGGCCGATCTGGGCCTTCCAGCCCAGGCCGGTGCCGGTCGCCTGGGCCAGGAACACGCTCACCGCGGCGAAGTACAGGCAGGTGCCGTCGTGGTTGAAGCTGTAGGCCGTCGGCAGCACCAGCCCGACCACCGACTCGTCCACCCCGAGCCGCTTGAGCTTGGCGGTGAGCTGCGGGAACACGCTCTCGGAGGAGCTCGTGCCGAGCACCAGCAGCAGTTCGGAGCGGAAGTAGCGCATCACCTTGAGCAGGCTGACCCCGGCGTACCGGGCGACCGGCCACAGCACGAGCAGGAAGAAGAGCACCACGATCAGGTAGAACACGATGATCAGCCGGCCGAGCGAGAGCAGGCTGTGCAGGCCGTATTCCGACACGGTGAAGGCGATGGTGCCGAAGGCGGCCAGCGGGGCGATCCGCATCACCTTCCCGATCACCCAGAACAGCGCCTGCTGCACCGTGCTGACCAGGTCCAGCATCGGCTGACCCTTGTCACCCAGCGAGGCCAGGCCGCAGGCGAAGAGCACCGAGAAGACCAGTACCTGGAGGATGTTGTCCTGGGCGAAGGCGTCGACCGCGGAGGTCGGCACCAGCCCGACCAGGAAGTCGTCGAACCCCTCGGACTTGGCCGCGGTGGTGGTCGAGTGCAGGGTCGAGGGGTCGATGTGCATGCCCGAGCCGGGTTTCAGCAGGTTCACCACCACCAGGCCGATCAGCAGGGCGATGGTGGTGATCACCTCGAAGTAGATCAGCGCCCGGACCGCGATCCGCCCGACCTTGCCCAGGTCCCGGATGCTGGCGATGCCGTGGGTGACGGTGCAGAAGATGATCAGGCCCACGACCATCTGGATCAGGTGGATGAAGATGTCGCCCAGAAAGGCGGTGTGCTGACCGACCTTCGGGGCCAGGGCGCCGACCACTACGCCAAGGATCAGGCCGGTGATCACCTGGAAGGTCAGGTCCTGGTAGAAGCGCCTCGGGTGCTCGTCCTCCGCACGGGCTTCTGCGGGAGTGTCTTCCCGGATGTCTTCGGTGGTCTCGTTCATCGTCCGTGGCCTCTCCATCGAATGCCCGTGATGTCACATCTGTTCAGTCGCTGAGAAGGGCCTCGGCCGGCCCGAAGACCTCGTCCACGCTCAGCCGCCGGGGCAGCAGGCCCTGTTCCAGGCACATGTCGATGGTGAAGGCGACCGGTTGGCGCAGGCGTTCGAAACCGAACACCGTGGGAGAGGGTTCGTCCCCGGCCCGTTCGACTTCCGCATCCGCGCGCTGCAGCAGCTCGTAGGCTGCGCGAACCGCGCCGGGCTTCTCGGCGACGGCGGTCCGGCCGGCCACGACCATGTGGTTGATCGGCATGAAACCGTGCTTGTGCCACCAGGCCCGGTCCCGGGCGTGCGCGTCGGTCACGACCGGGACGAACTCCTCACCCTCCGGCAGATCGTTGCCGAAGATGGCGGCATCGAGGCGACCCTCATGCAGGAGATCGGTGAGCGCCGCGTCGCCGATGCCGTGGTCGACGAAGTCCGGGTCGGTGTACTCGGCGACATGCGCGCCGTCGCGGGTGATCCAGCGCAAGTCGCGCGTGGTCAGACCGTAGTCCTCGACCAGGTGGGCCCGCACCCACATACCGGTGGTCTGGGTGTACGAGCGCACGCCGACCCGCTTTCCGGTCAGGTCTTCCGGCGCGACCGGTCGTGCTCCGAGAGCGACCAGGCAGCCGCGCTGGAATCGCGAGGCCACCACGGCGGGCAGGAGTACGATCGGCCTACCGAACGCGATTGCCTGCAGCGCAGTGACAATGGCCAGTTCGCTGAGCTCGTAGGCCTCGTAGCGGACCATCGGCGCGAACGCCTTGTGCACCGGTGAGACCGGGACGAAGTCCAGGCGCACGTGCTCGCTGGTGACCTTTCCGTCCCTCAGCGGCCGGGTGTGCGGGTAGTCGCCGAGGACCGTCTTCAGGTGAGGCTCGAGCAAGTCAGTCACGAGATCCTCCGGTGGCAGCCAGGTTCGAGTAGAAGGAGACGGCCGTGCCACCGAAGATCTGGGCCTGTACCTCGTCCGGCAGACCGGCCAGCGTTTCCCTGGCCTCCGCGAGGATCTCGGTGGGCGTTCCGGAGGCGGCCGGGAAGTTCGAGCCCCAGGCGATGCGGTCGGCGCCGTACGCGTCCACCAGGTCGGCGAGGAACTCCTGCGGCTTCGAGGCGCCTTCGGCCGAGGCGGCCAGAGCGCGGTGCGTGAGCTTGAGGTGGACGCCGGGAAACGCGGCCATGGCGAACAGATCCGCCGCCTTTCGATACGGGCGTCCGTCCGAAAGATCCGGTCGGGCACAGTGGTCCAACAGGACCCGAACCCTCGGGAACCGCTCCAGCAGGTGGCGCAACGCGGGCAGGCCCTGGATGGTCATCTGCAGGCAGACCGGGATGTCGTGTTCTTCGGCGTAGGCCCAGGCCGGGTAGGAGTCCGGGTGGCCCAGCCAGTCGCCCTGGCCGGGCATCGTGGTGCCGGTGGTGAACAACCGGAAGCCGTGCAGGCCCTGGTCCTGCCAGTGCTGGATCCGGGGCACGGCGTCCGGGGCCAGCGCGTCGATCGAGTACACGCCGCCGAACCGGTCGGGGTGGGCCCGCACCGCCTGCACCACGTAGCGGTTGTCGTGCCCGTAGACCGTGGATGCCTGCACCACCACCGCCTTGGCGATCCCGGCGGCGTCGATCCCGGCCAGCAGGCCGTCGATGTCCACCGGGTGGTCCCTCGACCAGTCGGACTGCCGGCCTCCGAGCGGGGCCAGTGGATATCGCGTGACGTCCGGGGAGATCACGTGCGTATGGGTGTCCACGACGTCCATCGGGCCTCCTCGACCGAGCAGAGCGGGGCGCCGGACGGCAGAGCTGCGGTTTTCCGGCGCTTCGGCGACGGTAGGTCCGCTCTCCGCAGATTGTCAACAATTCTGTGAACAATGCGCAGGGCCTGGCGACAGCCCGATCGTGACCCGGTATCTGGCGCCCCGCCTTCCGGCTCAAGTGTCTGTCCACAAATACCGCCTACAAATGGGCGCATACCCCCCACAATGTCGTGACCAGTAGGGGTGGGCTGTGGGAGAGGAACCATGTCGAGCGCCGAAGAAACATCAGTAAGGACGTCCGGTGGGACGTCGCGCAGGACGCGCGTTTGGCGGCGGATCGGTTTGGTTGTGGGGGTACTCGTCGCCGTCCTGGTCATCCTGGTCGGAACGTTGTACGTCTATCCGTTAGGTAGCGACCGGTTACACAACGCTGAGCCGAAGACGCTTTCTTTTGCGGACGCTTCCGCGGCGGGCGAGGCCGCCGTCCAGCAGGACACGGCGAACAACCAGGTCCTGCCGGAGTGTCGCAGCCTTCTGCGGGTGCACCCGCAGAAGACGGCTAAGGCCGTGCTGATGCTGCATGGCTACACCAGCTGCCCGAAGGACTATGTGGCGCTGGCCCAGCTCTTCTACGACCGCGGGTACAACGTCTATGCGCCTCGCGAGTCCCATCACGGACTGAAGGACGTGGGTGAGTCCAGCAAGGTCGGCAGCGACGGGCTGGCCGACTACGCGGATACCGCGATGAACGTCGTTGCCGGACTGGGCGACGAGGTCGGGGTGATCGGGCTCTCCGGCGGTGGGGTCCTGGCCACCTGGCTGGCCGAGTACCGTCCGGACGCGGTGAGCCACGTCCTCCTGCTCTCGCCCTTCTACCAGCCCGCCGCGTCTCAGGCTCCATCGTTCGTGCTGCGCCCCCTGACCGTGCTTTACGGCTACCACGTGCTCCCGGACCGCAAGGTCGGCAGCACCAACTTCACCCTGAGCGGCCTGGCCCAGTACCTGAGGATCACCCGCAACTTCCGGGACGACCCGAAGAACCCCAAGCTGCGCAGCATCGCCGTGGCCACCTCGGTGAAGGACCCGAACATCGACCTGGACAAGGCGTTCGAGGTGCCGACCGAACTCGCCGAGGCCAACAACCTCAAGGCGACGACCCACGAGTTCCCGGCGGAGCTCAACCTGCCGCACAACATCGTCAACCCGGACAACCTCGGAACCCACGCCGCCGAGATCGAGAACCTGTACTTCGAGCTCTACGAGGGCTGAACCGCGAAAGCCGGGACGGGAGCGTCATTCCAGCAGCGGGCGCATGAATGTGCGGTCGTAACGGATGACACAACCGCTCTCGTCCCGGATCCGGTCGGCCGCGATGAAGTCCGGGTCCACGCCGAACCGGGCCCGATAGCGCTCGTACTCGGCCAGGGAGGGGAAGGAGAAGAGGGCCAGCGCCTGGTCGCTGGCCCCTTCGGCGGGCAGGAAGTACCCGTGGTGGGTCCCCCCGTGCCGGTTGACCAGGGCGATCCAGGCCTGGGCGAATTCCTCGAAGGCCGCGGTTTGGGTGGCGTCGATCGTGTAGTGCAGCACGCAGGTGATCATCGGACCAGTCCATCATGGGCCGATGACCACTTCAGAAGGCATCGGGGAGCTGTCGGAGGCCGTCGAGCAGGTTTCCCGCGGGTACGCCGGGAAGTTCGGGATCGAGCGGGACCCGGCCTGGTTCCTGCTGAAACTGCATGAGGAGCTGGGTGAGCTGACCCAGGCCTTCCTGGCCGTGACCGGGCAGGGGCGGGCCAAGGGCCGGACGCCGGAGGAACTGCGCCGGAGCCTGGAGGACGAGGTGGCCGACGTGCTGGCGCATGTCCTTCTGCTGGCCCGGCATCACGGGATCGATGCCGAGGCCGAGGTGCGCCGGAAGTGGCTGACTTATCTGTGAACTACGCGGACGCGTCCTGGCGGTGGTGCCGGGCCTCGAAGGCCAGGTGCGCCATGATCACCAGGACCAGGTAGATCACCAGGCCGCGGGCGCCGGCGCCGGTGGCGAAGGCGCCCAGCAGGAGCGGGATCCCGACCCCGGTGACCAGGCGGGCGACCGAGTCCGGGAGGTCGGCGCTGCGGCTGGCGACGCCGGTGACCACCCCGAGCGCGAAGTAGGCGGCGACCGCTCCGCACAGCAACCAGCGTCCCTCATCGGGAAGTGGTTCGTGGCCGTGCTGGACGACCGAGGCCAGGGAGACCGCCACGGTGGCGATGACCCCGGTGACCAGGCAGTGCAGGCCGAGGGCGGCGCGGGCCGGGATCCGGCCGGCCCGCAGGTGCGGCAGACCGGCGTAGCCGAACACCACGGAGAGGCCGAAGACGCCGGCCAGTAGGAGGAAGGCGGCCAGGCCGGTGGTCAGCAGGCCGGCGCCGTAGGGCGCCTCGCCCGCGGCATCGACAACCTGCATGACGGACTCGCCGAGCACGATGATGACGAAAAGGCCCAGCCGTTCGGAGAGGTGGGCCGGGTCGACCGAGACGCCGCGGACCGGGGGACCACCCTCGGCCGGTCCGGCGTGATGATCGTGATGGTCTTGTGGGCCGCGGGCTTTGGGGGCGGGCAGGTTCGTCAGGTAGGTCTGGATCCGCCGGAGCATGTCGTCCCCGGAGAGCACCACGATCAGCAGCAGGTCCAGGCCCACCCCGACCGCCCAGAGGGTCAGCTTCCACGGCTCGTCCACCCAGATCGAGGCGAACCAGGGCACCAGGCCGATCGAGTACTGGACCACCGGGAAGTCGATCAGGATCTCGCCCCGCCGCCAGGACTGGGCGCCGTAGACCCGGGTCGCGATGTAGGCGATCGTGAAGACGGTCAGCGGACGGTCGCTGTGCCCCTCTTCGAGCACGGTGTGGGCGACGCCCGGAACCGATGCGGCCATCACGCCCAGGCCGAACATCCCCACCAGCAGCCGGATCACCCGGGTCCGGCCGGCCGCCACGTTGCCGTAGAGCATGAACGTGGTCCAGCACAGCCAGAAGGCCAGGAACAGCAGCGCATACAGGCCCAGCGAGGAGGCGTCCAGCTCGGCCTCGAGCACGTGGGCCAGGGCCCCGACCCCGGCCACGGCCACCAGGTCGAAGAACAGCTCGGCCCAGCTGGCGTGTCGTTCGACCCTGAGGTTGTCCGGCTCGGCCGCGGCGTTCAGGGCACTCACGAGATTCTCCCAGGCTGAAGCACGGCACGAGGGTAGCCGGGGGCTTCGCCGCCGGGACATCTGCGATGGACGATGATCGTCAGTGCCCGAATCATGGGGGCGTGTCCATTGATGCGCCCGTTTCGACCCCGTCCGATCGGCAGCCCTCGGCCAACCGGGGATGGTGGCCCGGAGGGCGAGTGGTGGCCGCGGTCGCCCTCGTCGTGCTGGCCGTCCTGCTGATCGTCCACTACGCCGGGGGTCATGACGATGACGGAGACGGCGACCGTGGGGTGGACCACACGCCGACCCTGGCCGGCGACGGTCGGTCGGAGGCCCGTCTGGACATCACCGGCGGGGTGAACCGGTTGACCATCACTGCGGACGATCTCGGCGGAGATCTCGTGCACGCTCAGACCCCCGATGGTCAGCGGGTGGTTCCGATTCTGCGGGAGCCCACCTCGGGCTCGGTGACGGTGGCGACCGAAGCAAAGGACGCTGGCGGCGACGGTGCGATCGACCTCACCGTCCGGTTGGCGAGGGACGTCCGTTGGGACATCGCGGTCGACGGGGGCTCATCCCTGCTGACCCTCGACCTGAGCACGGCGCGGGTGAAGAGCTTGGACATCACCCAGGGTGAGGCCACCATCAACGCCGATCTGCCGAAGCCGGACGGAGTGCTGAACGCCCGGATCGCGGGCGGGGCGAGCGCGGTCCGCGTCACCCTTCCGGCGGGAGTACCGGCCCGGGCCACCTTCTCCGGTGGCGCTGGGGGAGCGACGCTCGACGGCGAGCACCACGGCGGGCTCGGTGGCGGCACGGTGCTGAGCACACCCGGGAACTCGCCGGACCGGCTGGAACTCGCGCTCGACTCCGGGATCGGCTCGCTCGAACTCCAGCACCGGAGCTGACTCAGCTCACCAGCCCGGTCAGCTGGGCGGTGAGGATGCGGGTGAGCCGGGGCTCGACGTCGACGACCGCGTGGACCAGGTCCGGGTCGGTGCGGTAGAGCTTCTGCAGCTCCGGCCCGGGCGAGGCCATCTGCCAGAACGCCCCGGCCATCGAGGTGGCGGCGGCGATCAGGTCGACGGTGCCGACCGGGCCGAGCTTCGGCATCAGGACCTGGAACTGCTCGATGAACAGCTGGACCTGCTCCTGGGTGATCAGCTTGAAGGCCTTCACCGAGTCCAGGGAGACGTTCCGTTCCAGGTTCAGCGGCGCCTGGGCGAGCAGGTCGCAGAACGTCGGACGGGCCGTCAGAGTCCGGGCGAAGACCTGGGCGACGGCCGCCGGCGTGGCTTCCGGTAGCTGCGCCAGTTCGGCGCGGGCCGTCGGCCCCCACTCCTGCCAGGCGTCCGCGGTGAGCAACAGGAAGATCTGCTCACGGGTCTCGAAGTACCGCAGGAGCGCCGACTTGTGCATGCCGACCACCTCGGCGATGTCGGTCAGGGTCACCTTCCGGATACCGCGGTCCTCGGCCAGCTGGGCGGCGGCGGCCCGGATCGCCTGCTCGCGCTGCTGCTTGGCCTCGGTGCTGCGGGCCCGCTGGGTGCTCATGCCCCGATCATAACAAGACATCGTTGCGTTATTAACGCAACGGTGTTTTACTAACTGGCATGCAGAAGACATGGTTCATCACCGGCTCCTCCCGCGGCTTCGGCCGCTCCCTCGTCGTCGCCGCCCTGGCGGCCGGTGACCAGGTGGTCGCCACCGCCCGCCGGCCCGAGGTCCTGGCCGCTCTCGACCACCCGAACCTGCTGGCCGTGGCCCTGGACGTGACCGATCCGGGCGCGGTCGAGCGGGCCCTGCAGCAGGGGACCGAGCGGTTCGGCCGACTCGACGTGATCGTCAACAACGCCGGTTACGCCAATGTCGCGGCCATCGAGTCCGCCACCGAGCAGGACTTCCGCGCCCAGTTCGAGACCAACTTCTGGGGCGTCTACAACGTCAGCAAGGCCGCCGTCCCGCTGCTGCGCGAGCAGGGCGGGGGCCTGATCGTCCAGTTCTCGTCGGTCGGCGGCCGGGTCGGTGGCTCACCGGGCATCGCCAGCTACCAGGCGGCCAAGTTCGCCGTCGACGGGTTCAGCCGGGTGCTCGCGGTCGAGACCGCGCCGTTCGGCGTGAAGGTCATGGTGATCGAGCCCAGCGGGTTCCGCACCGACTGGGCCGGTGCCTCGATGACCGTGCACGACGTGCCCGCTGAGTACGAGTCGACCGTGGGCGCGATGAACGCCCGGATCCGGCAGAACGACGCGGGTTCGGCCGGCGACCCGGACCGGGCGGCGGAGATCATCGTCCAGGCCGCGCACCGGGAGAACCCGCCCACCCACCTGCCTCTTGGGGTGAACGCGGTGGAGATGTCCCTGGCCTACTCCCAGCGGCAGATCGCCGAGGCGACTGCTTGGGAGAAGGTCAGTCGCTCAGCCGACTTCGCGGAGCCGTACCCCGCGACCTTCCCGGCCGACGTGGCCTGACCCGCATCCGCAGAGGGCTTCGCGTGTCAGCGCCGGTTGAAGATGACCGCCCGGCGGGCCTCGGAGGCCGCCGCGAGCTCGTAGAAAACCGTGATGAGGCCGATCATCTCGGCAGCGCTGGCTACCGTCATGGCCACAGTGCGATCGGCCGTGCGGTGGCAGCCGGGGATGCCGGCGACGAGTTCGGCCGCAACCGGTGAGGCCAGGTCCACCTCGATCTCGAAGAGCTCGGGCGGGGTTGGGCGGGTCAGACCGGCCGACTCGCTGACCGCCTGCGCGGCGGCCGCCTGGATCTCGGTGCGGGCCAGAGCCGGGGCGATCGAGGAGGCGGCGGAGAAGCCGTGCGCGGTCTTGACCGTGACCAGGCCGACCCCGGCGAAGGCCTTGTCGGCGATCGCGGAGATCACGTCGTCACCGGTCACCAGGCCCACCGGCACCCCCAAAGAGGCCGCGTAGAAACCGTTCACCTCGGCCTCGGAGACCTGCGCGCCGTTGACCCGGACCTCGGCGAAGTGCGAGGAGAAGGTGTGGGCGAGCACCCCGGGGGCGCCGGCCGGGGCGTGATAGCCGATGAACAGGGCGACATCGCAGTCGTCGGTCAGCCCTTCGGCCATGCACTGGGCCTTCGGGGTGCCGAACACCAGCCGGGCCCGCGGGTCGAGACGGTCGTGGATCAGGTTGTCCATGGTGCCGTGCGAGTCGTTGACGATCACGCTGGTGGCGCCGCCCTCGAAGGCTCCCCGGATCGCCGCGTTCGTCTCTTCGGTCATCAGCTCCTGGGCGCGTGGGTAACCGTGGCCACCGCGAAGGATCTGGTCGAAGGTCGCCACTCCCGCCACGCCCTCCATGTCCACCGAAAGATAGACCTTCACGCTGAGTCGTCCCCCCGTTGTCAGTGCGTCGCAGTCACTCTGGCAAAGGGCCGGGGCGGACGTCATTCGGTCGATCGGCGGAGGGGCCGGCGGACGGGTCAGCGGGGCGGTAGTCGGCGAACACCTCCAGCAACGGCAGGTACAGGGTGTCGACGATTTCCACCAGCACCTCGTCCGGCACCTCGGCCAGGGTCATCGTGAACTCCTGCCGCATCAGGTCGAACGGCAGCTTGGTCATCCGCTCGGTGACCCGGCCCAGGGTCACCTCACCGCGCTCGGCCGCCCGGCTGAGCAGCACGTCGGCGACGTTGCGGCGATCGGCGGACAGCAGGCTGCGCAGATCGGCCGGGCTGGTCCCGGTCTCCTGGTAGAAGCTGGCCAGGTGCACGTTCAGGGTGACGGCCAGGGCCGCCTTGGTGGAGTTGGCGTGCCGTAGGGCGGCCAGCACGTCGGAACGCAGCGATCCGGTGTCGGCCAGCTGCGGCCGGTGCGCCTCGACCTGCCGCCGCACCGCGGCCCGGACCAGCTCGTGGCGGTCGGGCCAGCGCCGGTAGAGCACCGGCCGGCTGGTGCGGGCCCGAGCGGCGACCGAGTCCATGGTGAGGGCGGCGTACCCGTTCTCCACCAGTTCGTCCCAAGCCGCCTGGAGCAACGCGTCCTCCAGTTCGGCCCCGCGGCGGCGCTCACCCATCCCGTTCCACCTCACTTAGAAACACTTGCGCATCTTAAGGCGTCCGGCTAGCTTCGCCTAAGACACATTCTGTATCTTAGGCGGTCGTCGTGAGTAGCAGTTCAGCGCAGGACACCCCGGACGCGATCGATCCCGCGATCTGGCGGATGGCGTTCACCATCATCGTCGGCGCGATGGCGGTGGTCTTCGACACCACCATCGTCAGCGTCGCCCTCAACGACCTGACCCACGAGCTGCACGCCTCGCTCAGCACGGTGCAGTGGATCAGCGCCGGCTACCTGCTGGCGATGTTCGTGACCATCCCGGTGGCCGGCTGGGCCCAGACCGCGATCGGCGGCAAGCGCCTGTGGATCCTGGCGCTCGGGATCTTCCTGCTCGGCTCCGTGCTCTGCGCCACGGCCTGGGACGTGACCAGCCTGATCGTCTTCCGGGTGGTCCAGGGGATCGGCGGCGGGATCATGATGCCGCTGATGATCACCCTGATCATGCAGGCCGCGGGCGGGCGCAACCTGGGCCGGATCATGGCCACGGTCACCCTGCCGGCCACCCTCGGCCCGATCCTCGGCCCGGTGATCGGCGGGCTGATCCTCGGCGTCGGCAGCTGGCGCTGGCTGTTCCTGGTCAACGTCCCGTTCTGCGTGGCCGGCGCCTACCTGGCCCACCGCAATCTGCCCGCCGACCCGCCCACCCGGCGGGCCCGCCTGGACGTGGTCGGCCTGGTGCTGGTCTCACCCGGCGTCGCCGCCGTGGTCTACGGCCTCTCCCAGGTCGAGGGTTCGGGCGGGTTCCGCAGCGCCCGGGTGCTGGTCCCGGTGATCGCCGGCCTGGCCCTGGTGGCCGCCTTCGTGGCCTGGGCCCTGCCGCGCTCCGCCTCGGCGCTGATCAACCTCAAGCTGCTCCGCAACCGCTCGCTGGCCTCCGCCTCCACGCTCGGCTTCCTGGCCGGAGTGACGCTTTTCGGTGCGATGCTGCTCCTGCCGCTGTACTGGCAGCAGGCCCGGGGCGAGGACGCGCTGGGGGCCGGTCTGCTCCTGATTCCGCAGGGCGTCGGCACCCTGCTGTCCCGGACCGTCGTCGGCCGCGCCACCGACCGGTTCGGGCCCCGGGTGGTCGCCCTGACCGGCTTCACCGTGGTGGCCGTGGCCACCGTGCCGTTCGCCTTCGTCACCGCGGACACCAGCAAGGTTCTGCTCCTGGCGGCCCTCCTGGTCCGGGGGGCCGGGATGGCGGCGGCCACCACCCCCCTGAACAGCGCGGCCTACATCGGGCTGGCCCGCGAGGAGATCCCGCACGCCAGCATCATTTCCCGGGTGACCATGCTGCTCGGTGGTTCGGTGGGCACCGCCGTCCTGGCCGTCGTCCTCCAGCACTTCGTCGCCGATGCGCACACCCCGACCGCCACGGCCGACGCGTTCGGCAACGCGTTCTGGTGGTCGGTCGGCTTCACGGTGGCCGCAATCCCGCTCGGCCTGCTCCTGCCGGGTCGCCCCCAGCCTCTGCCCGAGCCGGAAAGGACCGAGGTCGAGGCGGAGGCCGAGGTCGAGTCGGCCGGGCTGGCCTGAGTTCCGACCCATTTCTGGGCATTTCTGGGCACCGGACGGGCACCTGGTGATCTGGTGCCCGTCCGGGGCGGCCGCCGACGCTGGAGCGTGTCGGAAAATCTCGATCCCCTGATCCGCCGGGCCGTCCGGACGATGACCGAACGGCTCGGCGAGCCACTGACCGTGACCGACCTGGCCGCCGAGGTGCGGCTGAGCCCCTACCATTTCCTGCGGATGTTCCGGCGGGCGGTGGGGGAGACCCCGCACCGGCGGCTGGTCCGGATGCGCCTCGCCCAGGCTCAGCGGCTGCTCGAATCGGGGGTCACCGTGGCCGAAACGGCCCGACGTTGCGGCTTCTCCAGCTCCTCGCACTTCTCCGCGGTGTTCGTGCGCGAGACCGGAGTACGCCCGTCTCGGTGGATCTTCAGCCCCGCAGCGTCGTCCGGGCCGACCGGAAAGCGTCCCTGATCTCGCAGAGCAGGATCTCCGGCTGTTCCCAACCGGCGAAATGGCCGCCGCGGTCGATCTCGTTCCAGGAGAGGATGTTCCGGTAGCGACGCTCGGCCCAGCGGCGGAGCACCGGATACGGTTCCCCCGGGAAAAGCGTGCAGTACGTGGGGACGTCCACGGACTGGAGGTTCTGCGCCTCAGCCGTGTTGGGCGTCCATCGCTGGGCATCCCAGTACCAACGGACGCTGGAGGCGCCGGTCTGGGTGAACCAGTACAGGGCGATGTTGTCGACCTGACGGGAAAGGGGCACTCCACCACCGGCTTCGGGGCGGGTGTCAGCGAAGGCGTTCAGTCTTTCCCCGAGCCACGCGGCCAGACCGGCCGGCGAATCGACCAGGGAGTAGCCCAGGGTCTGCGGCCGGGCCCCCTGCACGATGGCGTGAGTTCCGGCGCCGTAGAGGAAGGTGTCGCGCTGCTGGATCTTGGCCGCTTCCGTCGCGTCGGCCGAGGCCCGATCCTCGGGCAGGGGAGAGGCGATCGGCATGGTGAGGTGCAGGGCGAGTACGCGTTCGGGCTCCAGCCGGGCCAGTTCGGTGCTGACGAAGGCGCCCCAGTCCCCGCCGTGCGCCACGAACCGCCGGTAGCCCAGGGCGGACATGAGCTCGGCCCAGGCCCGCGCGGTCCGGCCCGGATGCCAGCCGGTTTCGGTCGGTCGCTCGCTGAAACCGAATCCCGGCAGGGCGGGGACGACGAGGTGGAACGCGTCGGCGGCGGATCCGCCGTGGGCCACCGGGTCGGTCAGTGGGCCGATCAGGGACTCGAACTCCAGGACCGAGCCGGGCCAGCCGTGGGTGAGGATCAGCGGGATCGCGTCCGGCTCGGGGGAGCGGACGTGCCAGAAGGCGATGTGCAGACCGTCGAGTTCGGCCCGGAAGTGCCCGATCGCGTTCCACCGCTCCTCCAGCGCGGGCCAGTCGTGGGCGTCCCAGGCCTTCAGCAGGGCGGTGAGGTGATCCAGTTCGAGGCCCTGACCGGCGTCCGGCACGGTTTCCCGGTCGGGCAGCCGGGTTCCGGCCAGTCGGGCCCGCAGGGCGGCCAGTTCGGCGGCGGGAATGTGAATGGGGAAAGGCTCGATCATGGGCACGGGCCGACTCTAGGCACGGGGCCGCGGCCGCCTCGATGCGGAAAATTGCGCACTTGTCCTAGCCTGGAGCCCGTGGCGATGCTGAAGGACCGGCTGGGAGAGGTACGGCGCCGTTCGTTCGTGGGGCGGTCCGCCGAACTGGCGCTCTTCCGGGCGGCCCTCTCCGCACGGTCCGCTCCCGGGGTGATCTTCGTGCACGGCCCAGGCGGGATCGGCAAGAGCGCCCTGCTGGCCCAGTTCGCCGCCCTCGGCCAGGAGACGGGCCGTTCGCCGGTCCGGATCGACGCCCGGCACCTGCGGCTCAGCCCGGACGCGTTCCCCTCGCTGGCCGGCCACCGGCGTCCTCTGCTGCTGATCGACACCTACGAACTCCTGGCCCCCATCGACGACTGGGTGCGCGAGGAGTACCTGCCCTCCCTGCCGGAGGACGTGATGGTGGTGATCACCGGACGGCACCCCCCGGGCCCGCGCTGGCGGGCCGACCCGGCCTGGCGGCCCCTGATGCAGGAGGTGGTGCTCGGGAACCTGTCACCCGATGAGGGACGTTCGTACCTGGCCGTCCAGGGGATGGCCGACGAGGCGCTGCTGCGCACCAGCCACGGGCATCCGCTGACCCTCTCGATGCTCGTCGACGCGGTGCGACGGGGGCTGGAACCGGTTTCTCTGGAGGCCGTTCCGGACGTGGTGGCCGCCCTGCTGGCGCAGACGGTCGAGGCCGTGCCGACGGAGCGTCACCGGGCCGCGCTGGAGGTGTGCGCCCATGTACCCGTCACCACCGAGGGCCTGCTGCGGTCAGTGCTGGAGGATCCGGCGAGCGAGCTGTTCACCTGGCTGCGGGCCCTGCCTTTCGTGGCCGAAGGGCCGTACGGGCTGTACCCCCACGACGTGATCCGCGACGCCCTCGATGCGGACCTGCGCTGGCGTGACCCGCAGCGGTACGCCGAGCTGGATCGCCGGCTGGCCGAGGCCCGGCTGGAGCAGTTGCTCGCCACGACCGATGAGGGGGAACGCCTTCGGATGGTGGTGGACTCGATCGTGCTGGGCGCGGCCCGCTCGCGGTCGGAGAGCTGCACCGCCCCGTCCCCGACGCTCCAGGCGTTCGTCGACGATCTCCGGGAGAGCGACCGGGCACCGATCCTCGCCATGACCAGGACCTGGCACGGGGCGCAACCGGCCCGCACGGTGGAGATCTGGCTGGATCGCCGGCCGGAGGCGTTCCGGGTGTTCCGGGCTCCCTCCGGCGAACCCCGAGGCTACGCGCTCGGTTTCGATCTGACCGAGGCGGACCTCGGCGTGGACCCGGAAGTGGACCGGATGGGGCGGCTCGCGCCCCGGGCGGGTGAGGGCGTACGGGTCTGGCGGTTCTTCCTCGACGGGGAGCACGGTCAGCAGTCGTCCCCGTCCGCGACGCTGTTCGCCGCTTGTCAGGTCCTGGACGGCCTGACCGGCCCGACCCCGGGCGTGACGCTGGTCGCGGCCTACGTCGACGCGGAGCTGTGGGGCCCGACCATGGCCAACCTGGACTTCTGGCCGGTGGGGGAGCCGGCGCCCCCGGTCTTCGCCCACGACTGGCGGCGCCGGGATCCGGAGGAATGGCTGAGGTGGATGCACGGGCGCCACACCAGCGGCTCTGCGGCCGGTGCCGAGGACCGGGTGGTGCTGTCGCAGAACGACTTCGCGGTCGCCGTTCGGTCCGGCCTGCGCGACCTGCACCGGCCGGACCGTCTGGCCGGGAATCCCCTGCTGCGCTCCCGGGTCCTGGAGCGGTACCGGACGCTCGCCGCGCTGTTCGCCGCGGCGCCCTTACCTCCGGACCTGAAGAACCTGGTCGAACGTACCTTCCTGCACCCGACCACGACCCAGGAACGGGTTGCCGAGGAACTCCATCTGTCCTTCAACACCTTTCGGCGTCATCGGGATCAGGCGGTCTCCCGGATCGTGGCCTGGTCGTGGGATCTGGAGATCAGCGCCGGTAGGCCCGGATCGAGGGGAGGGCCCGGCCGGTGAAGTCGAACTGGGTGAGGTTGTCGTTCGACGCCTCGGCCCCGGGCTCCCAGCCGACGCCGGGAATCCACTCCGGTTCCCAGACCAGGAAGCCCAGGCCCTTGCCGCCGGGGATCCCGGCCAGCACCTTGCGCACCGCCTCGTAGAAGGCGGCCTGCCCGGCCGGGGTCACCGGGAACCGGTCGATGTCCGGCAGCACCGCGTCCTTGGTGACGATGTTGCCCCGGCCGTCGCCGTCCTCGAACGTCCACGGGTAGCTGATCTCGGCCAGGAGCACCGGTTTACCGTACCGGGCCACCGAATCGGTCAGGTTGGCCTGGAGGTCGGCCAGGGAGCCGTGCCACATCGGGTAGTAGGACTGACCGATGATGTCGAAAGGCACCTGCTGGGCGGTGATGTTGTCGAAGAACCAGCGGGTGTCGTCGAGCTTGCCACCCTTGTCGATGTGCAGCATCACCTTCAGTGGATGCCGGCCGGCGCCCTCCCGGGCCCCGGCGATCCCGGCCTTGAGCAGGGTGGCGAACTCGCTCCAGTGCTGGGTGCCGTCCGCCGGGTAGAGCTGACCGGCCGGCCAGAGGATGCCGGCGGTGATCTCGTTGCCCATCTGGAAGATGTCCACCGGGGTGCCCTGGGCGGCGAACTCCCGGACCAGGTCCCGGGCGTAGCTCCGCACCTTGGCGGTCAGCCCGGCCAGCTCGGTGGGCCAGCCGGCCGGGATCGGCTGCTTTCCGGGGTCGGCCCAGAAGTCCGAGAAGTGCGGGTCGAGAACGATCTTCAGGCCGGCCCGCTTGGCCCGGCGGGCCAGGTTGAGGGCCCGGGCCTTGTCGGTGTATCCGGCCGGTGGGTTCACCCAGACCCGGATACGCTGGTGGTTGGCCCCGGCGTCGGCGATGATCCGCTCGGCCGGGAGGACGCGCCCGGCCAGATTGCGGTAGCGCACCCCGGCCTCCTCCAGTTGCGGCAGGAACGACAGGTCGGCGCCGCGAATGCTCAGCGCGGTCGAGGCGTTCGCCTGGGCTGCCGAGGCGTTCGCCTGGGCGGGGGAGGCGGCGAAGCCGGTGAGGGCGATCCCTCCGACGGCGGCCAGGACGGAACGGCGGCTCAGGCGCGGTGACGGCCGCCCACAAGCGTCCTCTGGCAATGACGAGGGCATCGGTGACCTCCTGGTTGAGCAATGCTGTGAGCGCTCACAGTCACGGCCGGATGCCCGAGTTGTCAAGAGTTGATCGGGGTTGTTCCGTGAGCGGCTATCGTGGCGGCATGGTGGAGGGCGGGGGCGAGCACCCCAAGTCACGGGGCGCGGCGCGCCGGGCGCAACGGCGGGGTCCGACGATGGAGGATGTCGCGGAGGTGGCCGGTGTCTCTCGCGGCACCGTCTCGCGGGTGCTGAACGGTGCCTTCCACGTCAGCCCGGAGTCGCTGGCTGCGGTCCAGAAGGCCATGCGGGAAACCGGTTACGTGGTCAACCAGAGCGCCCGCAGCCTGGTCACCCGGCGCTCCGGGGCGGTCGCCTTCGTGCTGTCCGAGCCGCAGGACCGGCTGTTCGAGGACCCGGTCTTCAATGTCCTGCTGCGCGCCTGCACCCAGATCCTCGGCGAGGAGGACTGCAGCCTGGTGCTGATGCTCGCCTCTACCCCCGAAGAGCGTTCCCGGGTGATCCGATTCGTCCAGGGCGGCCATGTCGACGGCGTGCTGCTGGTCTCGACGCACGACGGCGATCCGCTGGCCGCCCAGCTGGACTCGGCCGGCCTGCCGGTGGTGGTCTGCGGCCGGCCCCCGGCGGCCGGGCTGCGCATGCCGTACGTGGCCGCGGACGATCGCGGGGGTGCCCGGCTGATCACCCAGTACCTGCTCGACCAGGGCCGCCGCCGGATCGCCACGGTCGCCGGGCCGGAGGACACGGCCGGGGGAGTGGAGCGGCTGGCCGGGTATCGGGACGTGCTGGGACGCCGCGCGCCGGCCCGGGGGATCGTCCGGGCCACCGACTTCAGCATTGCCGCCGGGTATGCGGCGATGACCGAGCTGCTGGACGGATGTCCCACTCTGGATGCGGTTTTCGTCGCTTCCGACCTGCTGGCGGTGGGCGCCCTGGAGGCCCTGCACGAGGCCGGGCGGCGAGTCCCGGACGATGTGCTGGTCGGCGGCTTCGACGACTCGGCGATGGCCGCGGCCACCCGGCCGCCCCTGACCACCGTGCGCCAGCCGCTGGCCCAGGTCGCCGCCGAGATGGTCGAGGTGCTGCTGCGGCTGATCGCCGGGCGGCCGGCCTCCTCGCGGGTGCTGCCGACCACCCTGGTGCGGCGCGGCTCGGCCTGACCCGCTGCGGCTCTTGTCCGAATTATCCGATCGTGAGACCGTGAGCGCTCACAGCCTGTCCATCTCAACGACGAGATCGGGAGCCGAAGATGAAGCTCAGGATCCTGGCGGTCGCGGCGGTTCTGGTGGCCGTCGGCCTGGCCGCGCCACCGACCGCCAACGCGGCCAACACGCTCTCCATGCTGGGGGCGGACGTGTCCACCCTGCAGCGCAGCACCGAGCTGGGGCAGAAGTACTACAACGCGGCCGGAACCCAGCAGGATGCGCTGGACATCCTCAAGGCGGACGGCGTGAACTACGTGCGGCTGCGGGTCTGGAACAACCCGGCCAGCGGGTACAACAACGCCGCCAAGGTGCTGGCCTACGCGAAAACCGTGAAGGCGAAGGGGCTCAAGCTCCTGGTCGACTTCCACTACTCCGACACCTGGGCCGACCCCGGTAAGCAGGGCAAGCCCGCGGCCTGGGCCAGCCACGGCATCGCCCAGTTGCAGACCGACGTCTACGACTACACCTACAACCTCTGCACCAGCCTCAAGGCCCAGGGCACCACGCCGGACAGCGTGCAGATCGGCAACGAGATCAACGTCGGAATGCTTTGGAACGACGGCAAAGTGGTGAACAACGACTTCACCAACCTGAGCCTGCTGCTGAAGGCCGGCTACAACGCGACCAAGGCCTGCAACAGCTCGACCCAGGTGATCATCCACACCGCGGACGCCGACAGCGACACCAACGCCCGCTGGTTCTACGACGGGATCAAGGCCAAGGGCGTCAACTGGGACATCACCGGCCTGTCGTACTACTGCATGTGGCACGGCACGCTGGCGAATCTCTACAACGTGATCACCGATGTGCGCACGCGTTACGGCAAGCCGGTGGTGATCGCCGAGACCGCCTTCCCGTTCACCGCGTCCAACGCCGACAGCACCGCTAATTCGGTGACTTCGGCCACCTGTGAAGGAATTACGACATCCTCGGCCGGGCAGGCGACCGAGTTCTCGTATGTGCAGAACACCGCCCGCAACGCCGGGGCGATCGGCGTCTTCTACTGGGAGCCGACCTGGTACGGGGCAAGCCCGGGCAACGGCTGGGATCCGGCGAACATCGCCACCAGCGGCAACGGCTGGGACAACATGGCGGTCTTCAACTGGACCGGCCAGGTCAACCCGGCGATCAAGTGGACGCCCTGACGACCCTCTGACGGGCAGGTCGGCAGCGCCGTGGCAGGGATTGACGCCACGGCGCTGTCGGCTGTGCGGGGGCGGGTGCGGCAGAATGCTGCCTACTGCTCGATGGGGGGACGGAGGGGCAGGGGTGGAAAAGTTCGATTTCAAGAAGGTTTTCCGGGATCTGTACGCGCCGGGGTCGAAAGCGTTCACGATCGTCGACGTGCCACGGATGAACTTCCTCGCGGTCGACGGAGTCGGTAACCCCAACACGGCAACGGGTTACGGGGAAGCGGTCGAGGCACTGTTCGCGGTGTCGTACGCCGTCAAGTTCGACAGCAAGAGGACGCTGGGGAAGGACTACGTCGTCGGCCCGCTGGAGGGTCTGTGGTGGGCGGAGGACCATCGGGCTTTTACCACCCGGGACAAGGACGCCTGGAAGTGGACGATGCTGATCGCCCAGCCGGACTGGGTCACCCCGGACATGGTCGAGCGGGGTAGGGCGGCCAAGGACCTGCCCGGGGTGGGGCGGCTGCGGTGGGTGGAGCGTGAGGAGGGGATGTGCGTGCAGATCCTGCACATCGGCTCCTATGACGACGAGGCCCCGGTGCTGGCGCGGCTGCACGGGGAGTTCATGCCCGCTCATTCGCTGACGTTCAACGGCGAGCATCACGAGATCTATCTGAGCGATCCCCGGCGGACTCCCGCGGAGAAGCTGCGGACCGTGCTGCGGCAGCCGGTCCGGCCGGCCTGACTTCCACCCGAGCGGGTCAAAGCCGCTCTTGACGAGCCGCGACGGACTGCCTATGTTTCCCGTGTTGAAACGTTGAAGCAGGTGGTTCGGCCGCTCAGGGCTCCTCAAGGGTTGCCTGCTTCAACGTTTCAGCAACGGGCCAAGGGGCCCGCCCCGATGGAAGAGGAGAGACATGGACACATCCGACACTGCGGCCCATGTCCGTGCGTCGTCCGCAGGTGCGCCGTGACCCGGGGCGCCTGGAAGGATGAGGCCGTGGTCTCTCTGCCGGAACCGGGGGCAAAGCCGAAACCCCGTCGTCGCGTGGTCACCTTGCGTGATGTGGCGGCGGCGGTCGGGATCTCGCAGAGTGCCGTCTCGATGGCGCTCTCCGGCAATCCGCGGATCAGTGCGGCGACCCGGAAGGCCGTGCTGGCGGCCGCCTCCGAGCTCGGGTACGTGCCCAACTCGGCCGGCCGGGCGCTGCGGGCGGGCCGGTCCACGTCCATCGCCCTGGTGGTGCCACAGACCGGCAACCACGTGTTCGGGCACCCGTACTTCATGCACCTGCTGGTGGGGGTCACCGCCACCGCCAACCAGCAGGACGCGGCCCTGATGGTCTCGACCAGCCCGGACGAGACCCACGGGGTCACCGCCTACGAGCGGGTCCTGCGCTCCCAGGCGGCGGCGGGGGCGATCGTCGCCTCGGCCGCGGTCGGCGACCTCAACGTGGCCCGGATGGTCGACGCGTCCATTCCGGTGGTGCTGATCGGTCGGTTCCCCCATCTGCCCACGGCGATCAGCGTCGGGGTGGACGACGTGCACGGGGCGGCCCTGATCACCGGGCACCTGATCCAGGCGCACGGGTACCGCCGGCTGGCCCACATCAGCGGCCCGCTCGACCACCAGACCGGAATCGACCGCTATCAGGGGTTTCGCCAGGCGCTGGGCGAGTCGGGGATCCCGGCCACCCACACCCTGGCCACCGGTGACTACAGCGAGGAGTCCGGCCGCGCGGCGATGGCCCAGATCCTCGACTCGATGGCCGATGTGCAGGCGGTCTTCGCCGCCAACGACGAAATGGCCTACGGCGCACTGCTGGAGGCGCGGGCCCGCGGGCTGCGCGTGCCGGAGGACGTGGCCCTGGCCGGTTATGACGACTTCGGGGTCTCCCGGCTCACCACGCCGGGCCTGACCACCGTCCGGGTGCCCGCCGAGCGCCTCGGGCAGCAGGCCGCCGAACGCCTGCTGCAACTCATCGACGGCTCCCGGCCCGAACCCGGGCACGCGGTGCTGCCGGTCGAGCTCGTGCTGCGCGATTCCTGCGGGCCGCACCAGAGCTAGCCCGCCTCCCCCCCAGACACCCCCGAAAACACCCGAAAACACCGCCGGAAGGCGCCGTCCCGTAACTCGTCAGGCCCGGGTGGGCCTGACGCTTGACTCAACGAGGAGTTTCGCCATGCCCAGAAACCATCGCCGGCTGCTCGGGGCCGCCGCCCTGGCCGCCACCGCCGCGCTCGCGCTGACCGCCTGCGGCAGCTCCAGCGGCGGTTCCGGCTCCTCCGGCGGGGTGGTCAAACTGACCATGCTGACCGGGTTCACCGGCTCCGACCTGCCCTCCTACCAGGCCCTGGTGAAGCAGTTCAACGACTCGCACCCGGACATCCAGGTCACCATGACCACCGAGCCGTGGGCCACGGTGGCGCAGAAGCTGCCGGCCTCCTGGGCCACCGGGCAGGGCCCGGACCTGGCCACCCCGGCCTCCGACCCGTCCTCGATCTTCCACTACATCGACACCAACTCGGTGCTGCCGCTGGACGACGCGGTCGGAACCACGGACGACAAGATCGATTCCAGCGCGTGGTCGCCCTCGGTGAAGAGCGCGTTCACGGTGAACGACAAGCTGTACGCCGTCCCGGCCAACAACGCGACGCTGGCGCTCTACTACAACAAGAGCCTCTTCACCAAGGCGGGCATCACGAAAGCGCCCACCACGCAGGCGGAGTTCATCGAGGATGCGAAGAAGCTGACCGTCGGCTCGGGCGACAAGCCCTCGCAGTACGGGCTCTCGCTGGCCGACAACCAGACCATCCAGATGTGGCCGGTGCTGCAGTGGATGGCCGGCGGCGACATCCTGGACTCCAGCGGGTGCGCCACGATCAACAGCGCGGCCAGTGTGGACGCGCTGAAGACCTGGAGCCAGCTGGTGATCAGCAACCACATCAGCCCGGTCGGCCAGGCCGGGGCGGACGCCGACACGCTGTTCCAGTCGGGCAAGGCGGCGATGGAGATCAACGGCCCGTGGGCCCTGGCCGGGTACAAGAAGGCCGGGATCGACGTGGGTCTGGCCCCCGTCCCGGTCGGTTCGGCCGGTCCGGTCACCCTGGCCTCCACCGTGCCGCTGATGATCGAGCGGCAGACCAAGCACGCGGCCGAGGCCAAGCAGTTCCTGGCCTGGTGGACCGGGAAGACGGCGCAGGCGAACTTCGCCAAGATCTCCGGGTTCCCGCCGGTGCGCACCGACGTCACGGCGACCGGGGACGCGGACGCCAAGGTGTTCTCCGACGCGCTGGCCAACGCCAAGCTCTACCTGGCCGGGCAGAGCAAGGCCACCGAGATCGACACCAACGTGTACGTGCCGTTCATCCAGAAGATCGAGCGCGGCGCCGACGTCCAGTCCACCGCGGACGACGCGGCCAAGCAGATCAACCAGCTCACCGGCTGCCAGAGCTGATCTCTGAGCCGGGCCGCCGGTCTTCGGGCCGGCGGCCCGGTCGGAAGGATTTCGATGTCCACCACGTCGCCACCGGCCCGGAGCGGGCCGCGGTTCCGCTTCAACAGCGCCTACCTGTTCATCGCCCCGAGCCTGGTGCTGATCACGGTCTTCATCCTGGAGCCGATCCTGCAGTCGGGCTGGATGAGCCTGCACGACTGGTCGGTCGGGGAGGCCAGTCACAAGTTCGTCGGGCTGGACAACTACGCCAACCTGTTCCAGGACCATCGGTTCTGGAACGCGCTGAAGGTGACCGTCTTCTACACGATCGCGGTCTCGGTCGGGCAGGTCGTGCTCGGTCTGGCGCTGGCCGTGCGGTTGCGGCGCACCAGCTGGTTCACCTCGATCCTGCGGATCTTCTACTTCCTGCCGTTCGTCGCCTCCCTGGTGGTGGTCGGCATCATCTGGAAGTTCCTGCTCGACCCGCAGGTCGGCCTGGTGACCGCCTGGCTCGACGCGGTCGGCATCAGCGCCCCGGACTTCCTGCAGTCCACCAGCTGGGCGCTGCCCAGCGTGATCGCGGTCGGGATCTGGAAGAACGTCGGATTCACCATGATCATCCTGCTGGCCGGCCTGCAGCAGATCCCGTCCGACCTGTACGAGGCCTCGGCGATCGACGGGGCCGGGAGCTGGCGGCAGTTCCGCTACGTGACCCTGCCCGCCCTGCGCCCGGCCCTGCTGTTCACCAGCCTGATCGCCACGATCAACGGCTTCCAGCTGTTCGACCTGGTCTTCGCGATGACCGGCGGCGGCCCGATCTTCCACACCGAGTCCATCGTGCAGTACCTCTACCAGGAGGGTTTCGTGAACTTCGCGATGGGATACGCCAGCGCCATCGCCTGGGTGCTGTTCCTGATCATCATGGTGATCTCGGCCGTGCAGCTGCGGGTTGCGAGGTACCAGGATGCCGACTGAGACCCTGCTTCGGCCGGCCGCCCCGGCCACCGCGCAGATCGCCTGGTGGGGCGTCCTGCAGAAGGACCGGCGCTTCACCCGGTTCGCCCGGGTGGCCGGGCGGGTCGGCACGGCGCTGAGCTGGCTGGTGGTGGTCGTCGCGGGCCTGGCCATGATCATCCCGTTCGTCTGGATGATCAGCGTGGCCCTGCGGCCCAGCTCCGACCTGTTCGCCGACCCGGCCCGGCTGCTGCCGCACCACTGGACCCTGGACGGTTTCCACGCCGTGATCGACCAGCTGCCGTTCGGCCGGCTGATCCTGAACACCGTGGTCTTCGCCCTGGGCACCACCCTGGTCCTGATCCTGTTCGACTCGATGACCGCGTTCGCGCTGGCCCGGCTGCGCTTCCGCGGCCAGAACCTGGTGTTCGGGCTGATCATGGCCACCCTGATGGTGCCGTTTCAGGTGACCCTGGTGCCGGTCTTCCTCACCCTGTTCCACCTCGGCTGGCTGAACACCTACCAGGGCCTGATCGTCCCCCGGGCGACCAGCGCGCTGGGGATCTTCCTGCTGCGTCAGTTCTTCATGTCGCTGCCCAAGGACCTGGACGAGGCGGCCCGGCTGGACGGCGCCGGGGACTTCACCATCTACTGGCGGATCGTCATGCCCCTGGCCCGGCCGGCCCTGGCCTCGCTCTTCATCATCCAGTTCTCCGCCCTGTGGAACGACTTCCTGTGGCCCATCGTGGTCTCCAGCGACATCAACAAGCAGACCCTGCCGGCCGCCCTGACCACCTTCTCCAGCCAGTCCGGGGTGGACCACGCCGCGCTGATGGCCGGGGCTGCCATCTCGCTGGCCCCGCTGGCCGTGGCTTTCCTTCTGCTGCAGCGTTTCTTCGTGCAGGGCGTCGCGTCCACCGGCATCAAATGACCAGAACCAGCCCATCGGAGCCCGGCGTGTTCACCACCACCGCAACCATCGATCCCGCCTTCGTCGTGGCCGACGTCCCCAAACGGCTCTTCGGGTCGTTCGTCGAGCACATGGGCCGCTGCGTGTACGGCGGGATCTTCGAGCCCGGCCACCCCGAGGCCGACGTCGACGGCCTGCGCCTCGACGTCCTGAAACTGACCCGGGAACTCGGGGTCAGCATGATCCGTTATCCCGGCGGCAATTTCGTCTCCGGGTACCGCTGGGAGGACGGCGTCGGCCCGGTCGCGGAGCGCGCCTCCCGGCTCGATCTGGCCTGGCGTTCGGTCGAGCCCAACACCTTCGGGCTCAACGAGTTCATGGGCTGGGCCCAGAACGCCGGGATCGAGCCGATGATGGCGGTCAACCTCGGCACCCGCGGAATTGAGGACGCGTGTAACCTCCTTGAGTACACGAACTTCCGCGGCGGCACCCGGTACTCGGACCTGCGGATCGCGCACGGGGTGCCCGATCCCTACGGGATCAGGCTGTGGTGCCTGGGCAACGAGATGGACGGTCCCTGGCAGCTCGGGCAGAAGTCGGCCACCGAGTACGGCCGGCTCGCCGCCGAGACCGGCAAGGCCATGCGCCTGATCGACCCGAGCATCGAGCTGGTCGCCTGCGGCAGCTCGAACGAGGACATGCCGACCTTCGGGGCCTGGGAGGCGCAGGTGCTCGACGAGGCCTACGACGTGGTCGACTACGTCTCGCTGCACGCCTATTTCGGGCAGAAGGGCGGCGACCGGGTCGGTTTCCTCGGATCGGCCGAGCGGATGGACCGGTTCATCGAGGGGGTGATCGCCACCGCCGACCACATCGGGGCCAAGCGCCGCTCGCGCAAGAAGCTCAAGCTGGCCTTCGACGAGTGGAACCTCTGGCACCAGCAGGACGACAGCGCCCCGCCGGAGTGGCAGGTCGCGCCCCGGCTGATCGAGGACGAGTACACCACCGAGGACGCGGTGGTGCTCGGCAACCTGCTCATGAGCCTGCTGCGGCACGGTGACCGGGTGGACGCGGCCTGCCTGGCCCAGCTGGTCAACGTGATTGCCCCGATCCGCAGCGAGCCGGGCGTACCGGCCTGGCGTCAGACCATTTTCCACCCTTTCGCCCTGACCGCGCGCTACGCCCAGGGCCAGGTGCTGCGGGTCGAGCCGAGCGGGCCGGCCCTGCACTCGGAGAACGAGGGGGATGTCGCCGCGGTGGACGTGGTGGCCACCCACGACCCGGAAACCGGTGACCTGACGGTGATCGCGGTCAACCGGGACGACGCCCAGGCCGGGGACCTCCAGCTGCGCCTGGCCGGAACGGATCTGGTCGTGGAGGAACACGTGGTGCTGGGCGGCACCGACCTGCAGGCCACCAACACCCAGGCGGAGCCCGACCGGGTCACTCCCCGCACCAGCACCGATCACGTTCTGGACGGGACCCGGCTCTCGGTGAAGCTGCCGCCGGTCTCCTGGACCATGATCCGGCTCAAGCGGGCGTAGCCCCGGATCCGGCCAGGGAGTCGCCCAGCGGGGTTCGGCGGTAGAGCACCGAACGCCCGGCCCGGGCCCGCTCCACCAACCGGGAAGCGTGCAGCACGGCCAGATGATCGCCGACCGCGCCGGTGGACAGGCCGAACGCGCGGGCGAGCTGGCTGGTGCTGGCCGGGTCTCCGAGCGCGGTCAGCAGCATCGCCCGGGTGCGGCCGAGCAGGGCCGACAGCTGCTCGGGGATCTCGGGTGGGCCCTGCTCGAACAGCGTGCCGACGCCCCGGGCCGGGTAGGCGATCCCGTTCGGCCAGGGCGCCTCGGAAAAGACCGCGAAGCCGGGCCAGACGAAGACCGACGGGATCAGCAGCAGACCGGCCCCGCCCAGATCGATCGTCCGGTTCTGCGGCCGCGGCAGGTCGAGACCGCTGTTCTGCCAACGGACGTCGGGATGCAGCTCGGCCAGGGAGGCGGCCCAGCCGGCCCGGCCGAGCTCGCTGCTGCGATGCACGATGTCCCGCTCGCACAGCAGCCGCAGCATCGGCCACTCGTCCGCGAGCAGGACCTGCCAGGCGTGAGCCAGGGTGTCGGCCAGCTGGTTCAGGACATCCGGTGAAGTAAGGACGCTTTCGGCGGCTTTGGTCAGTCCGGTCGGGCGGGTCCGGTCGGCCAGGTAGTGGTCGATCTCGGCGCGAGCCGTCTCCGGTGACGTTGCGCGAACGGCCGCCAGATCGTCCTCAATGGTCTGGGCGTGACGCTTCGGTGGCGGTGACAACAGGGTGGCCACCGAGCGCGGCAGGTGGAGCGCCAGCACGGCGTCCATCCCCGGATCGGCGCGCAGCCTCGCGAAACGTTCTCCGAACCGGGACAGCGAGGCCTCCGGCACGCCCTGACGGGCCACCCCGGCCAGACCGTTGATCAGGCGCTGGAGCTCGAAGGCGGGGGACAGGGCGAACCGGGTGCGGGCCAGGTCCTCGGCGCCGACCACGAATCGCATCACCCGGCCACCTTACGGCCAGGGGCGAAACATTCGCGCTGGGTGGATCCGGCGCGCAGGATCGCCGGGTGATCGTCGAGGACCGTCCTGCCACGTACGGCGAGGTTTTCGCGGATCGGGCCTTCCGGGTGCTCTTCGTCGCCCGGATGTTCACCTCCGCCTCCACCTCGCTCCAGATCTTCGCGCTGTCCGTGCTGGTCTACGCCGGCACCGGCTCGCCGTTCCTGAGTGCCCTGGCCTTCGGGGCCGGGTTCCTGCCCCAGGTGGTGGGTGGCCTGCTGCTCGGCTCACTGACCGACCGGTGGCCGCCGCGTCCCCTGATCGTCAGCGGTTACCTCTTGTCGGCCATGGTTTTCGCCGGTGTGGGCGGGCTGGATCTACCGGTGCCGGTGAGTCTGCTCCTGGTCGCGCTCCTGGCCTGCGGCACGCCGGTTTTCACCGGCGCCGCCACCCAGGTCATCGCCGAGCGCCTGACCGGGGACGCTTACGTCCTCGGTCGTTCCCTGTCCAGCATGTCCTCGTCCATCGCCCAGTTGCTCGGTCTGGCCGGGGGAGGGGTCGTGGTGGCGGCGATGGGGCCGCGGTCGGCGTTGTTGCTGGCCGCCGGGTGTGAAGCCCTGTCTGCCGGGATCGTCCGTTTCGGGTTGCCTTCGATCGATGTTCCGGTGTCTACCAAAGGACGCTTGGTGCGCGACAGTTGGAAGGGCTCGGTTGCGCTGTGGTCGGACCGGACCGTTCGGCGGCTTCTGCTGGCGCAGTGGCTGCCGCCGGCCTTCGTCACCGGCGCCGAGTCCCTGCTGGTCTCCTACGCCACCGGGCAGGGCTTTTCGCCCACGGCTGCGGCCGCGCTGATGAGTGGACTACCCGCGGGCATGCTGCTGGGGTACTTCGTCATCGGCCGGTTCGTCACCCCGTCCCGGCGCGAACGACTCGTCAGTGCAGTTATTTTCCTACTGGGCGCACCCCTGATCGGATTTCTCGCTGAGCCGGCTTGGCCGGTGGCCGTCCTGCTGGCGGCTCTGTCCGGATGCGGCTTCGCGTATTCGCTGGGTCTGCAGCGAGCCTTCCTGGCGGCTGCGCCGCAGGGGCGGCAGGGTCAGTTGTTCGCCCTGCAGATGACTGGGTTGATGACCCTGCAGGGCCTGGGACCGTTCGTCCTGGGCGCTCTGGCCCAATTCAGCTCACCCGCGTTGGCCATCGCCGCGGCGGGCACCGCCACGGTCGCGCTGGCCTTCGCGTTCTAGGTACTTTCCCAGCTGGGGCGCCTATCCTGCGGATTCCGGCAGTGCCACTATCTGGGCATGGCCACGATCGGGATCTGCGAGGACGATCCGGGGGTACGGCGGGTGCTGATCGAGATGGTCCACACCGCCGACCATCAGGTCGTGGTGGCCCGGACCGGCCGGGAGGCGATGTCCGCGTTCTCGGCCCCCGGGGCCGTCGACCTGATGGTGATCGACATCGGGCTGCCCGACGCCGACGGCCGGGACGTCTGCCAGGCCCTACGGGTGGCCGGGCAGCACGCCCCGGTGCTCTTCCTGACCGCGCTGGACGCGGTGCACGACCGGATCTCGGGCTTCAACGCGGGCGGGGACGACTACGTCGGCAAGCCGTTCTCGGTGGGGGAGGTGCTGGTCCGGATCAACGCCCTGCTGCGCCGCACCCGGCCCAGCCCGGTGCCGGTCGAGGGTCTGGTGCTGGACCCCGAGCGGTTCTCGGTCCGCACCCCGGACGGCGAGGAGAAGCTCACCCCCACGGAGTTCCGGCTGCTGGCCGCTCTGGCCTTTCGGCCCGGCGAGGTGGTCCGGCGCCGGGCCGTGGTGGCCGCGGCCTGGCCGGACGGCGCGGTGGTGAGCGAGAACACCATCGACTCCTACGTGCGGCGGATCCGGACCAAGCTGGTGGCGGCCGGTTCGCCGGTCGAGCTGGTCACCGTTCGTGGTGTCGGCTACACGCTCCAGTGAGGCGCCGGGACCGCACCGTGGGCAGCGTGCGCCTCCGGATCGTCCGGTCCGCGACCACGGTGACCGCGCTGGCCATGGGCGTGATGGTGACGGTCGTGCTGCTGGTCGCGACCCGGCTGAACACCGAGCGGATCGACGCCGCGCTGAAGGACGGCATCGAGGCCACCACCGCTGCCCTCACCCGCGCTCCGGACGGTCGGCTCCGGGTGTCCGAGGCCGGCCAGGACGAGGTCCGCGACCGGGTCTGGGTCTTCCAGCCGGACGGCACCCTGGTGGACGGGCCCGACGCCGGCTCCCGGGCCCAGGTCGTCGCCGAGAGCCTGGCCCACGTCACCCGCACCACCCGGCTCGAGCGGTTCGGCCGGGTGTACATCGCGGTCCCGATCCGGCTCGGCCGCCCGGCCTCGGTGGCCGGGGTCGCGGTCGCCTCCGCGAGCACCCAGACCTACGACAGCAGCCGGGACCTCCTGGTCGGCGGTCTGGCCGTGCTCGGCCTCCTGATGATCGGCCTGTCGGCCGCGCTGACCTCGGTGACCGTCGCCCGCACGTTGCGCCCGGTGGCCCAGATGACCGACCTGGCCGCCCAATGGAGCGAACAGGACCTGGACTCCCGGTTCGGCGGGTCCCACGGCCGGCGGGACGAGCTCACGCACTTGGGGGACACCCTGGACGCACTGCTCGACCGGGTCGCGGCCACCATCCGCAACGAGCAGCAGCTGACCTCGGAATTGGCCCACGAACTGCGCACCCCGTTGACCAGCATCCGCGGGGAGGCCGAGCTCGGGCTGATCGGCGCGAGCGACGACACCATGCGCGAGCGGCTGACCCGCATCGTCGATCAGGTGGACCGGCTCAACGCCACGATCAGCGCCCTGCTGGCCCTCGCCCGCCGGCAGTCCCGCACTGCACATCGCATCGACCTGCATGAAGTGGTCGCCGGGCTGGTCGCTGGGCACGGCCCCACCGGTCCGTCGATGGTGATTGAGGACGCCGGTGGCGACCTTTTGGTGACCGCCGACGCGGCACTGGTCGAGAGGGCGATCGGGCCGGTGCTGGAGAACGCCGTCCGCTACGCCGGCCACGCCGTCCGGATCCGGCTGCTGAAAACCGGTTCCGAGGTCTGTGTGCGGATCAGTGACGACGGTCACGGCGTCTCGGCCGATCTGCCCGACATTTTCGCGGCCGGAGTGCGTGATCCCGGCAGTGCGGGGGCCGGTCTGGGACTCGCGCTGGCCCGGCGAGTGGCCGTCAGCCTGGGCGGATCGGTCGTTTTGGTGTCTGCGTCGGATCCGACCACGGTCGAGATCCGCCTTCCGGCGGCCTGAGCACCGGTGCTGCACGTAGTCAGGTAGCGGTCAGGTGATCTGCGCCAGGCTGAGAGCATTGTCCGGTTCAGAGCCCGCAGGAAGCGCAGTGTTTGAGGTGCAGGATGCAGAGTGGGATGGCGACGTCCGTCCGGGAACGCCCGCCGGTCACGACGGCCGATCGGGAGCCGCCTAGATCTTCCCGATTCTCCTGGGCCTTCTGGACGGTCTGGGCCGGGAAGCCCTGGCTGATAGGCATTCTCGGTGCGCTGTCCGCGGCGGTTCTGCTGGGCTGGAACCTCGGCCGTCCGGCGTTGTGGCTCGACGAGAGCGCTTCGGTGGTGGCCACGCAACGCTCCTGGGGAAACCTCTGGCATCTTTTCGGTGGCGACGAGACGCCGCTGCTCCCGTTCTACATCCTGCTGAAGGCTTTCACCTCGGCCTTGTTCAGCCTGTGGCCGGCCCTCGCCCAGCACCCGGAACTGTCCTACCGGCTCCTGCCGGCCCTGGCGGCGACCGCGGCCACCGGGGTGTTCGCGGCCTGGCTGACCCGTCGGGCCGGTCTGCCGGTCGCCCTCACCGCATCGGCGGTGCTGCTGAGCACTTCCGGCTTCTCCCGCTACGGCCAGGAAGCGCGTCCCTACGCCTTCGCCCTGCTCCTGGCGATCATCGCCACCGCTGCCTGGTGGCGCCTGGTGCACAGCCTGTCGTCGGCCTGGCTACCGGCTTACGCGCTGAGCGTCGGAGGGCTGGTCTGCACGCACATGCTGAGCGGACTGTTGCTTCCCGCCCACCTTCTGGCCTCGGTGATCGCCGTGCTGCCGGGGCGCCGCCGCCGGTCGTTCCTCCTGACCCTGGCCGGCGCGGCCCTCGGCCTCGGCCTCGGCGCGCCCTTCCTCACGTTCGCCGCGCACGCGAGGGGAGCCACCCAGGCCCCACCGCCGACTGCCGCCAACTTCTTCCACGCCATCGACCCGCTCCTGGTCCTCAACCCGACTGAGCACCTGGGACTGGGGTTCGTGATCCCGGTGCTGGCCCTGATCGGGCTGATCGACGCGGTCCGGCCCCTGACCGCCGGGGGCCGCGGAGCGATCGCCCGGCTGGCGGCCTGCTGGGTCCTGGTCCCGACGACGTTGTTCGTGGTCGCGGTGCTGCTGAAGAACAACCTGCTGCTCGGCCGGTACGTCCTGTTCACCCTGCCCGGCTGGAGCATCCTGGCGGGCCTGGGTTTGCTGCGCTGCATCGCGGTAGCCGCCGCCACCCACCGATTCCGTGGCTTGACCGCCGTGCCGGTCCTGACCGGGATAGCTCTGGTGGCCGTGCTCGTGACGGCTCAGGCCCCCTCACTGCACCGGGTGCGCGAGTCCGCCGGACACGGCGACGACATCCGCCCGGCGCTGGCCGCCGCCCAGGCCCCGGCCGTGGAAGACCTTCCGCTGATGACCAATTCCTCGTTCGGAGCCACCGACCTCTCGGCCCTGGCGCCCAGTCAGGAACACCGCTGGATCGGTCTGTCCATGCAACGCGACGCCGCGTACATCTGGCCCACCAAATGGAACTCCGCCCAGCTGAGGTCCGCCCTCCGAACCCGCCCGGACCTCGGCCTCCTCCTACGGATCCTGCCCCCGGACACCGTGCACGGCAGCGGCGTGGGTGATCGCTACCTGCCCGCCCGCCTCAAGCAGGACGGCTATCGGGTCGAAACCGTCAGCGGGTTCGGAACCGGCTGGATCTTCGCCGTCGCCACCGCCCGCCAACCCTGAGGAGACGACCATGGGTCCGGTCCACCGCCCGGCCGACCGCGCCGAACTGCTCCAGATCGACCAGATCAACCAGCGACTCGGCGATCCGCATTCGCCCACCGTGCGGGCCGCCGACCTGGGCCTGGCCGGACTGCCGGTGCCCCGGCCCCGGACCTCCACCGGTCCGACGCCGGCCGAGCCCGGCTCCTCGGCCGAGCCCGGCTCCTCGGCCGAGCCTGGCTCTCTGGCCGAGCCTGGTTTTTGGGCCGGGCCTGGTTCCCCGGTCGAGCCTGGTTCTCCGGCCGGGTCTGGTTCTGCGGTCGGGCTTGGTTCCCCGGCCGAGTCTGGTTCCCCGGTCGAGCCTGGGTCTCTGGCCGGGTCTGGTTCTGCGGCAGAGCCTGGCTCTCGGGTCGAGCTCAGTGCCCTGATCGAGCTCAGCTCCCGGGCCGTGCTCGACCGGGTCCGTACGGAGGGTCCCTCCGGCGCGCCATCCGTCGTCGGGCTGTTCTGTCTCAGCCGCGCTGACGTCCTGGTACGCCATCAGCCGGGCCTGGCGGTGCCCCTGACCCCCGACGCCCTGCGCCTGCTCAGCCTGCGCCTCGGCCTGGACCACACCTGGACGAACCCCGACGACCGGGCCGACTCAGCCCACTGATTCAACTACTGGCCCGGTGCTCGGCAGACCGGGTGGGGCAGCCCACTCAGTCTGCCCAACCTGGTCTGCTCAGTGGCTTGGCCCACCGACTCAGCCCACCGACTCAGCCCACCGACTCAGCCCACCGACTCAGCCCACCGACTCAGCCCACTGGCTCAGCCCACTGGCTCAGCCCACTGGCTCAGCCCACTGGCTCAGCCCACTGGCTCAGCCCACTGGCTCAGCCCACTGGCTCA
>JODP01000012.1 GCA_000719025.1 Kineosporia aurantiaca JCM 3230 | reverse complement strand
GGAAACGCCCGGTCCCATTCCGAACCCGGAAGCTAAGCCTGCCAGCGCCGATGGTACTGCACTGGTTACGGTGTGGGAGAGTAGGACATCGCCGGACAAAAATTGAAGACAGTAATGGCGGCCCCCATCCAGTTTCTGGATGGCGCGGGCCGCCTTTACTGCGTTTGTCGCCGGAGGAGCGATGCCGATGCCGAGTTACTTTGTCTGCGAGTGGCATCACGACCTGCCCGACGAGCCCGTGCTCTTTTACGAAGAGCAGGGCGATGATCGGATGGAGCTCCGCAGGGTGGAGGAGTTCCGCGACAGCCCCGTGTGGGACAGTGCGGCGGCCAGCCACCCCGAGTCGTGATCCCGCAGTTCCCCGAAGTCAGTTGCACCCGTGAGCTTGGTCTCCGATCTTTGGCGCATGCTCACTCCGCCGGCCGATCTTCCCGATTTTGCGCTGCGCGCTGTCTTGGAGGCCGGCTGGTCGCTGACGGCCACGGCCTTGATCTACCTTCCGGTGGGCTTCGGCAGTCACCACTGGGAAGTTACCGATCCGACCGGTGAGCGCCGATTCGTCACCATCGACGATCTGCGGACCCGCCGCCTGTCCAGCGCTGAGCCGTTGGCCGCGAGCTTCCAGCGTCTTCGAGCTTCGCTCAGCGCTGCACAGGCGCTGAAGACCGTCGACAGCAACGTGCTGGTGGCCCCGCTACCGAACTCCGAGGGCGAACCGGTGACCAGATTCGCTGACTTCTTCGCAGTGGCGGTCTACCCCTTGGTGGAAGGCGAGACCTTCGAGTGGGGTACCTACACAGACCAGCACCGCCGTGCGGTCCTCGATCTCGTGATTGTTGTTCACTCCGCACCCACCAAGGTGCGGGACCGAGCTCTCCGCGACGACTACGTCATCCCATTCCGAGACACCGTCACCGCCCTCCTCGAAGGCAGCTTGAGCGTGGACACCGGGTTGGGCCCCTACACGCAGCCAGCGGTCGAACTCCTGACCTCTCACTCCGCTCAGGTCCGCCAAGCCTTCGCTCACTACGACGACCTGGTCACGGAAGTCGGCGCTGAGCCCGGCCTGGTTCTCACTCACGGGGAGCCGCATCCCGGGAACACGATGCGGACCGAGGATGGATGGCTCCTGATCGACTGGGACACCGCATTGGCGGCGCCGCCGGAGCGTGACCTGTGGGATCTGGACCCGGGCGACGGCACCCTGCACGCTGCCTACACGGCAGCCACGGGTGTCGTCCCGCGCCCGAACCTGCTCGAGCTCTACCGGCGGCGGTGGGATCTCACCGAGATCGCGGTCTGTCTGGCCCGCTTTTGCGAGCCTCACGCCGAGACGGCCGACGACGCGGAGACCTGGACCATCCTGAAGGAGATCCTTACCTGAAGCTGGCTACCGCTGGTGGCCGGCCCGCAGCCAGGTGATGTAGTCGGCCGCCGCGGCGGAAACGTCGTAGCGCGGCTCGAAACCGGTGTCCTCGCGCAGGCGGGTGATGTCCTGCCAAGAGGTGGGGCCGGCATCGGTCGAGGGAAGCTCGAAGGTGAAGTCGGGCTCCAACGAACGGATTGCGGCCAGGACGTCAGCGTTACTGGTGGAGTGCCCAGAGGCGACGTTGTAGGTCTGGTGACTCAAAGCGTCCGTCAATTGAAGGAGTGCCAGGGCCCGGCCGGTGTCCTTGACGTACAGCAGGTCGAGCGCGTCTTCGGTGTGAGCCGGTCGCATGAGACCGGACAGGTCGGGTGCCGTGCGGTTGGCGGCGGCCTGGATGAGGGACGGCGCGGCGAAGAAGGGGTCGGGCAGGTGGCCGCCCGGTCCCCAGGTGCCGGAGATCCGGGCGTTGACGATGCTGACGTTGGTCTCGCTGGAGAGCTGGCCCGCCAGCAACTCGGTGACCTTCTTGAACGTGGGAATGGCGTGGGTGAAGGCGAGGGGCAGCGGCTGGTCCTCCAGGAGGGCTCCAGCGGTCGGGACACCTGCGTAAACGCCGATGGTGCTGGCGGTGACGACCCGTTGCACACCCCAGGCCTGCGCGGCGCGGGCGATGTTGAGGAACGCCTCTACCGACTGGCTCATCGAGTCGATCATGTCTGTGCCCCGGGCCTCCCAAGGCACGGAAACGGCGAGGTGGACGATTCCGGTGATGGGGTACTGCTTCCCGACAGCGAGCAGGCTGTCGAGGTCTGCGACGTCCGCCTGGACCAGGTGCACGGGAAGATCCGCGAGGTGCTCGGGCAACTGCGGGCTGCGGCGCTGCAGGAGCACGCACTCCTGGCCGGTTTCGGTCAGGGCGCGCACGGTGTGCGAGCCGATGAAGCCCAGGCCGCCGGTCACGAGAATCATGGTTCGTCCTTTGTTTGGTCGCTGATCGTCAGTGGTGCTGACGATCAGGCTAGGCGTAAACTTGCCGACGTGTCTACCGCACCGGCTCTTGGTTATCTGCTTAAGCACGCCCATCTGCGCTTCGCCACGCTGACCGACGAGGCGCTCGAGCCGTTCGGCATCGACGGGAAGGATTTCGGAGCCCTGCGGGTGCTGGCTCGTCGCGAGCCGATGTCGCAGCTGGAAGTGGCGCGGACGCTGAGGATCGACCGGACCACGATGGTGGCCCTGCTGGACGCTCTCGAGCGCAAGGGCATCGTCAGCCGTCGACCCGATCCGACCGACCGGCGGAAGAACGTCGTCGAGCTGACCGAATCGGGGCGGGAGGCTTTTGACGCTGCCGAGGTGGCTTACGCCGGAGTTGAGAGTGCTTTCCTGGCCGGCGTCGACGGGCAGCAGTTCCGCCGCACCCTGCAGACGCTGCTTGAGGGGTGAACTGGCGCGTGGATGCACCGGGAGCAGTTGTCGCGGCTCAGCTGAGCGATCTCCAGGCCGATCCGGCACGGTCGGCGTTGCTGAGCGTCTATGTTGCGGCGCTCATTGATGACGCCGGTTGGGGCGTTGAGCAGGTCGGTGGACTGATCGGGGCCTCGCGGCAGTCCATTTCCAAGCGCCGCAAGCAGGGCCGGGAGCTGCGGGCGGACCTCGCGGCGGAGCTGGCGGAACTGCCTCGGCCCCAGGCCCCGGTGAAGGAGCGGACCCGGTCCGGTCTGTCGATCCCGGACGCGGAGGAGATCGCGGCCAGGGAGATCGCCTGGGTCGAGGGCGAGGTGGGCGAGGTCCCGGCCATCAAGGATCTTCCGGCCCGGTTGAAGCTGGTCGCCGGGTTGCTGGAGGACGCGGAAGCCCGGGTGGAGCAGGCCCGGACCGAACGGGCGGACCTGGCCTGGGCTTTGATCTGCTTCGATCCGGGCGCCCGGCAGGGCCTGCAGAAGGCCGGGCACTGGCAGCCCGACGAGTTCTTCGCGGCCCGCACCCAGGCGCTGGCTCCGGCGGCGGAGCTGAAGGCAATGGGGAACGCGGATCTGGCGGCCCTGGCCAGAACGCGGGGGATCGAGAACGTTGATCAGGCCCGGGAACGGTATTTCGCGGCGACCACGCGGTTCCTGGCGGCCCAGGCGCGACGTCGGGCGGTCACCGAGGTGCGGGATCGGCTGATCCGCACGTACGTGCAGCGGGATGCGAACGGTCGATGGAAGGGCGTGACCGAGGTGGCCGGGTGGATCGGGCGCAGTCAGTCGCAGGTCACGCAGATCTGCGACGCGGGGCGGTAAGCGTCGCGGCTTACGGCCACGCGGATACCTCGACCGCCAGGGTTCGAGCCAGCGAAGCGGCCAGCGCCGGGTCGAGCCGGGACGTGACCATCAGGCCGATCTGGGCTGCAGTGAGGATTTCGGCCTTCTGCTCATCGGCGGCGATCGCCAGGAACGCCTTTCGCACGCGTTCGCGATAGCCGCGGACCAGATCGGCGGCGTCCTCGTCGAGATCGTTCAGATCCATTGCGGTGTTGAGCAAAAGGCATCCGCGGCGGGCAATCCGGTTGGGGGCCGCCGTGAAGAATTCGGCGAGACCGGAGAAGTACGCCGCCAGTTCGGCTTTGCCGGCGCCAGGCGCTTCGAGCGGAGCCAGGCGGGGAGTGATGGCCTGCTCCAGGTAGTTCTCCGCGGCCCGGGTGAACAGTGCGCGTTTACTGCCGTAGGTCTCGTAAAGACTGGACTTGCTCAGCCCGGTCGCGGCCTGGAGCTGGGCCAGGGAGGTCGAGGCGTAACCGCGTTCCCAGAAGACGTCCCGCGCGGCGGTGACCGCGGTCCGGTCGTCGAACTCCTTGCTGCGCGCCACCGGCGTCCTCTCGTTGACATTCCGAACCGATCGGTCCAGAGTAGCCAACCGGACCGATCGGTTCAGAATTTCCGAGAGGGAGGACTCCCGTGCTCATCGCGGCAACCGTCGTCGGCATCCTGGCGGTGCTCTTCCATCTGGTGGCGTTCACGCTGGAGAGCGTGCTCTGGACCCGGCCGGCGGTGTTCGGGCGGTTCGGCGTGGCGTCCGCCGCGGACGCCGAGACCATCCGGCCGATGGCCTACAACCAGGGCTTCTACAACCTGGGGCTGGCCGTGGGGGTCGCGGTCGGGCTGGCTCTGCTGGGCTCGGACGGGGACTCGCTGATCGTCGGCAAGACCCTGGTCGCCTTCGGCGCGGCCTGCATGGCCCTGGCCGGACTGGTGCTGGCCAGCACCGGCCGCAGCTATCTGCGGTCGGCTGCGCCGCAGTTCGTGCTGGGGGCGCTCACGCTGGTACTGGTTCTGGCTGCCTGAGCGACTGGGCCGCCGCCCGTTCGCTGCGGGTGGCCGACAGGCTGGAGCCCACGCTGGCGGCAACCACCAGCACCACGGCCGCCAGGCGCAGCGGGCCGGCGCTCTGGCTGAGCAGGAGCCAGCCGATCGCGGTGGCGGCGACCGGCTCCAGGCTGAGCAGGATACCGAAGACATCGCGGGGAACCCGGCGCAGCGCAGCCAGTTCCAGGGTGTAGGGGATGACCGACGCGAGCAGGGCGGTGGCCGCCCCGATCGCGATCAGGTGCGGGGCGTGGGTCACCTGGAGGGCGCCGTGCAGGCCGAGCGGGGCGACGGTGATCGTGGCGATGCCGAGGGCCACCGCCAGGCCGCCGGTACCGGGCACGAGAATGCCCACCCGGGAGCCGGTCTGGATGTAGAGCGCCCAGAAGACCGCGGCGATCAGCGCGAAGAGCGCGCCGAGCGGGTCCAGGGACACCGAACTGGTGAGGCTCTCCAGGGCGAGCAGGGCCATGCCGCTCAGGGCCAGGCCGACCCAGACCAGGTCGCGGGCCTTGCGGGTGAGCAGGGCGGCCAGGGTGAGGGGGCCCAGGAACTCGATGGCGACGGCCGTGCCCAGGGGGATCCGGTCGATCGCGGCGTAGAAGAAGCCGTTCATGCCGGCCAGGGACAGGCCGAGGGCGACGGTGGCCCGCCACTGGTCCCAGTTCCAGGTCCGCACCGCCGGCCGGGCCACGGCCAGCAGGACCAGCGTGGCGATGCCCAGGCGGAACACGGTGGTGCCCCAGCTGCCGAGGGTGGGAAAGAGGTGTGCGGCGAACGCGGCGCCGAACTGGAGGGAGATGCAGGAGCCGAGAATGAGCAGGACGGCGGGGTTGGAGGAACCGGGCAGACGGGCAGGGGCGGGCATGGATCAAGGATCAAGTGCGGGACTTCGTTTAGTCTAGTGAACGTTAGTCACCGAAAAGCATTAGACCAGCTAACGATGGACGAGCCGTGCTGAACCTGTCCCGTTTACGAATCCTGCACGAACTGAACCGGTCCGGGACCCTGGCCGAGGTGGCCCGGGTGCTCAGCTACACCCCGTCGGCGATCTCCCAGCAGCTGTCCCAGCTGGAGCGGGAAGCGGGCGTGCCGTTGCTGGAAAGGGTCGGCCGCCGGGTCCGGCTGACCGACGACGCGCTCACCCTGGTCCAGCACACCGAGGTGATCCTGGCCCAGCTCGAACTGGCCGAGGCGGAGCTGTCGGTGGCCCAGCCGGAGATCCGGGGCACGCTGCGGGTGGCGTCCTTCCAGAGCGTGGTGCTCAGTTTGGCGCCGTTCGCGTTGAACGTGCTGGCTCAGGAACATCCTGGGCTGGAGGTCGAGATCGCCCAGCGGGAGGTGGCTTCGGCCTACGAAGGGCTGCTGGCCCACGAGTTCGACCTGATCCTGGGGGAGGAGCATCCGGGTGTTCCCGAGCCGGTCCGGGCCGGTGTTGACCGCTCGGTCTTCACCAACGACGCGATGCTGCTGGCGCTGCCGATGGAAGGGCCGCTCAGCGGGCGTCCTTCGGCGTTGTCCGACCTGGCCGATCTGCCCTGGGCGCTGGACCCGCCGAACACCACGGCCCGGCGCTGGGCCGATGTGGTCTGCCGGGAGGCCGGTTTCGAGCCTCGGGTGCGCTTCGAGAGCGCGGATCCCTCGCTGCACGTCCATTTGGTCCGCAACGGGCATGCGGTGGCGTTCACTCCGGGGTTGATGGGGACGCTGCTGGAGGGCCTTCAGTTGGTGCAGTTGCCGGGCCGGCCGCACCGCACGCTGTTCACGGCGGTGAGGGCCGGCAGGTCGAAGCATCGTGCGGTGGCGGTGTTCCGTCAGGCGCTGTCCGAGGCGGCGGCTGCGAATCCGTCTCCTCCGCCGGTGCTGGAGCTTTGATGCGGGTGTGCGAGTGCATGATCGCGGGGCGCAGTTGCATGATCACGGGGAAAGAAGTCCATGATCACCGGGGAAGAAGTCCATGATCACGGGGGAGGAAGTCCATGATCACGAGGGGGGTTTGGGGGTGGGGTGGAGGAGGGCGGCGGCGGTGTCGAGGTCGGTGACGAGGATGTTGACCCAGCCGCCGACCAGGGCGGCGCGGATCGCGGTGTGCTTGTCGGTGCCGCCGGCCACGCCGACCCGGCGCTCGATCCGCAGGATCTGCTCCGGGGTGATGCCGACCACGCGCTGATCGAAGCCGGAGGCCACGAGGTCGCCGTCGGCGTCGAAGTAGCGCAGGCAGACGTCGCCCACCGCGTTGAGCTCGCGCAGTTCGTGCTGCTCGGCCTCGGAGATGGCGTTGCCGCTGCTGCGCAGGAGCGGGGACGGGGAGAGAGCGCCGATGCCGACCAGGAGCACGGTGAGTTCGTCCCAGGAGCGGACGATCTGGGCCACCGAGCCGTCCTGGGTGAGGGCCTCGCGCAGGTTCGAGCTGCCGACCAGGCCGGGCGTCGGCATGAAGATCGGCTGGCCGCCGGTGACCTCGGCGAAGCGGGTCAGCAGCCGGGTGGCGCGGACCTGGGCGCTGGGGTCGCCGATGCCGCCGAGCACCTGGCTCACGGTGCGGGCCACGGCGGGGCGCTTGGGCCGCATGGCTTCCACGGTTGCGAGCAGGGACGCACTCCACGCGGACAGGCCGATGTCGTCGCCTCCGTGGAGGGTTGCGTCGAGGTAGGTGGCCGCGGCCGAGGCGAGGAGCGGCAGCAGGCGGTCCTCCTCGCCCGGCGGGATCTCGGCGACTACGGCGTCGCGCAGGCCGTAGTGCTCCTTCAGCTGTTCCTCGACGTCGGCGTGCACCCCGGACGGGACGGTGACCACGGTGTGCACGATGCCGAGCAGGGCGGCCTGCTTGAGCAGGCGGGAGACCCGGGGCTGGGAGATGTGCAGGTCGGCGGCGATCTGCGGCTGGCGCACGCCCTGCTCGTGGTAGAGCCGGGCCACGCGCACCAGCAGGCGCAGCTGGTCGGGCTCGAGGTCGCGGGCCGGGCCGGAGTGCTCGTCGCGCGGGGGGCTGATCACCTGCGGCATGCTAGGGCATGAGTGAATAGCTATTCCAATGCTGGTCGCCGCTAGGCTTCCCGGGTGCATGTTCTGGTGGTGGGGGGCAGCGGGTTTCTCGGCCGGGAACTGGTCGGGCAGGCCGTTGAAGCCGGCGGCCGGGTCAGCGCAACCTTCCACACCGCGCCCACCCGGCAGCCGCCCCAGCAGTTGGTTGAGTGGCGACCGCTGGACGTCACGGACCGCCAACAGGTCGCCGACCTGATCGCCGACCTGCGGCCGGACGCGATCGTGAACGCGGCCTATCGCCAGTCCGACTGGGCGACCACCGCCGAAGGGGCCATGCACGTGGCGGCCGCCGCGGCGTCCACCGGTAGTCGCCTGGTCCACGTCTCCAGCGACGCGATCTTCTCCGGCCGCGCCCAGAGCTACGACGAGACGGCCCGGCCGGATCCGGTGCACGCCTACGGCGCCGCGAAGGCGGCGGCCGAGGTCGCCGTGACCGGACTCGACCCCAGCGCCGTGATCGCGCGGACGTCCCTCATCGTCGGAGGCGGCGGTTCGCCCACCGAGCTGCTGGTCCATCAGCTGGCCGCCGGAACCCGGCCGGGGATGCTGTTCACCGACGACATCCGCTGTGCCGTCCACGTCCGCGACCTGGCCGCCGCGCTCCTGGAGCTGACCCGCTCGGCCGCCACCGGCGTCCATCATCTGGCCGGTGCCGATCCGATCAGCCGGCACGAACTGGGCGTGCTGATCGCCCGCCGGGACGGGCTCGACGAGTCCGCCCTGCCCGCCGGGAGCCGGGCCGAGGCGGGCGTGCCCGGGCCGCTGGACGTGCGGCTGGACAGCACCGCCACCCAGGCCGGCCTGACCACCCGGTTGCGCGGAGCCCGCACCTTCCTCGCCTGAGCGTCGACCAAAAATCTACCCTGACGTCAGCGCCGGGCCGGGGCTCCGAACGGGTGAAAGCCGCGGCAGTCTGACGCGCGTAGAGGGTTGCTGGTTCAACCAGCCTGTGAAACAACGGATTTCGCTTCCTTCACAGGAACCTCCGAGTTAACGTCGAAGTCCCCCTTCCTCCGCGTCAGGGAGCGATCGCCGATGCCCGGTTCCGAGCCCGAGATCCACACGGACGTCTGCGTGATCGGCGCCGGGCCGGCCGGGCTGACCGTGGCCCGCGAGTGCATCGGCGCCGCGTTCGGGGTGCTGGTCCTGGAGAGCGGGCAGTACGAGCCGGACCGGGCGGCGCAGGACCTGGCCGGCAGCTGGACCGAGTCGCCGTTCTACGAACCGCACGCGATGAGCGGGGCCCGGCGCCGGCAGTTCGGCGGCACCGCGAACGACTGGGTACACGTGACCTGGCCGGGCAAGACCCGGGTCTACGCGCGGACCCTGGCCGGGGAGGACCTCGACTTCGAGCCGAAAGCTTGGCAACCGGACGCCGGCTGGCCGATCACCAAGGACGAACTGCTTCCGTACTACGACCGGGCGCACCGGACCTGGGCCGGTACCCCGGTGAACGACGCGGTGGCGGCCTGGTCCACCCCGTCGACACCGCCGCTGACCCTCGGGCGGCTGGGGACCCGGATGGCCCAGTACGCCCCGGCCGACAGCTTCACCCTCCGAGCGCGGGACGAACTCGCTGCGGCGCCCAATGTCCGCGTGGCGGTGGGGTGGACCGTGCTTTCGCTGGAGAGCCTGCCGGATGGTTCGGCGATCCGCCGGGCTGAGGTGGTCCGCAGCGACGGCAGCCGGGTCTGGGTCAGGGCCGAGGTGTTCGTCCTGGCCGGGGGTGGGGTGGAGAACAGCCAGGTGCTGCTGTCCTCGGCGGCGTTCGCCCCCGGGGCGCCCGGGAACCGCTACGACACGGTCGGCCGCTGGATGATGGATCACCCGGAACTGCGGCTCGGCGCGATCCAGCCGTCGTCGCCGGACCTGCTCGACCAGCTCGGCCTCTACGACCTGCACTACGTGGACAACCAACTGGTCAACGGCGTGCTGACCTTTGACCAGGAATTCAAGCGTCAGGAGCGCCTGCTCAACGTGGGGGCGGTGCTGATTCCCCGTCGGCCCGGGTTCAACTCGGAGGCCGAGCGGGCCCTGCGCACGCTCAAGCCCTTGCTCCACGGCCACCGGGTGTCGCAACCGCTGCACTCGGCCCGGGCGCTGCTGTCGCATCCCTCCGAGGTGGCGGCGTTCCTGCGGGCGTTCGACCGCTCTACCCCGGGCAACTGGCAGGAGTCGATGGACGCCTACCAGTGGTTCCGCGGCGGATGGTCCCGTTCGGAGGTGGACCGCTCGCGCTTCTCCACGTTGCACGTCCATGTGGCGACCGAGCAGTCGCCCGATCCGGAGAACCGGCTCAGCCTCGGCAATCAGCGCGATGCCCTGGGCCGGCGCCGATTGCGGCTGCGGCTGGGCTGGTCCGAGAGCGACCAGGAGAATCTGCTGCGCGGTATGGCGCTCTTCGGCGCGGAGATCGACCGGTCGGGCATCGGCCGGTTCGACCCCTGGCTGCGGTTCGACGGTCCTCTCCGGCCGCACTTCGGGGGCATGCACCATCCGATGGGCGGAACCCGGATGCATGCGGACCCCCGGCGCGGGGTGGTGGACGAGAACAGCCGGGTGCACGGGATGGGGAACCTGTACGTGGCCGGTAGTTCGGTGTTCCCGACCAGCCTGGGGTACGTGAACCCGACCCTCACGCTGGTCGCGCTGAGCACCCGTCTGGCCGATCACCTGCGGTCCCGGCTCTCCACCCAGACATCCGGGTCTTTGCGTGCTACCAAGGAGGGAAGCAGCCCTGGATAGGTAGGAGTCGCCATGACGCGGGACGCCGTGATCGTCGAGGCCGTGCGGACACCGGTCGGCAAGCGCAAGGGGGGCCTGTCCGGCGTGCATCCGGCCGACCTCTCGGCCCACGTGCTGACCGCACTGGCCGAGCGCAGCGGGCTTGATCCGGCGGTGGTGGACGACGTGATCTGGGGTTGCGTGTCCCAGGCGGGCGAGCAGACCGGCGACATCGCGCGCACGGCCCTGCTGGCGGCGGGCTGGCCGGAGTCGGTACCGGGCGTCACCGTGGACCGGCAGTGCGGATCGTCGCAGCAGTCGGTGCATTTCGCGGCGGCCGGGCTGATCGCGGGGCACTACGACGTCGTCGTGGCAGGTGGGGTCGAATCGATGAGCCGGGTGCCGATGGGGTCCTCGGCCATGGGGCAGGACGCGCTCGGCGCCGGGTTCCGGGCGCGCTACGGGGTCGAGCCGAATCAGGGCATCGGCGCCGAACTCATTGCCGAGCGCTGGAAACTGACCCGCACGCAGCTCGACGAGTTCTCCCTCGCGTCCCATGAGAAGGCGGCCGCGGCCCAGGATTATGGACGCTTCGACGGGCAGATCGCGCCGGTCACCCTGGCGGACGGCACGGTTGTGTCCACCGACGAAGGGGTGCGGCGGGGCGGTTCCCTGGAGCAGCTGGCCGCGCTGAAGACTCCGTTCAAGGCGGACGGGGTGATCAGCGCGGGCAATGCCTCACAGATCTCGGACGGGTCGGCCGGGCTGCTGATGACGACGTCGGAAAAGGCCGCCGAGCTGGGCCTGACCCCGATCGCGCGGGTGCACACGGCGGTGGTGACCGGGTCGGACCCGGTGCTGATGCTCACCGGGCCGATCCCGGCCACCGAGAAGGCCCTTGCCCGGTCCGGGCTGCGCCTGGACGAGATCGGGGCGTTCGAGGTGAACGAGGCGTTCGCGCCGGTGCCGCTGGCCTGGCTGGCCGAGATCGGCGCGGACGCGAAGGCGCTGAACCCCCACGGTGGGGCGATCGCGCTCGGGCACCCGCTCGGGGGTTCCGGCGCCCGCCTGATGACGACGCTGGTGCATCACCTGCGGGACACCGGAACCCGGTACGGGCTGCAGACCATGTGTGAGGGCGGCGGGCAGGCCAACGCCACCGTCCTCGAACTGCTCTAGCCGAGCTTGAGGCGGGTGCTCAGCGGCAGGTCCCGGGACGAGCCGCCGACCTGCAGCCGGTAGCTGCCCGGAAGCGTCCGCCATTGGTCGGCCCGGGTGTCCCAGATCGACAGCGGGTGGTCGGCCGAGCCTTCGCGGATCGTCACCGACACCGTCCGGGCCGATCCGGGGGCGAGGGCGACCTGGCCGAACCCGACCAGGCGCTTGCCGGGCTCGCCGGTGGCGGCGGGCAGGGTGAGATAGACCTGCGGGGTCTCGGTGCCGGCCCGGTCACCGGTGTTGCGAACCCGGAAACTCACCTCGATTCCGGCCTCGGCGGCCTTGACCCGGAGCCGGTCGTAGGCGAAGCGGGTGTACGAGAGGCCGTGGCCGAACTCGAAGAGCGGGTCGATGCCCTGGCTGTCGTACCACTTGTGCCCGACGGCCAGTCCCTCGCTGTAGTCGACCTGGCGGATGCCGTCGACCACCGTGCCCGGGTACTGCGCGACCGTGGGCGTGGGCAGGTCGGCCTCGGACTTCGGAAAGGTCATCGGGAGCTTGCCGGTGAAGTTCACGTCGCCCCAGAGCAGCCGGGCCAGCGCGTTGCCCTGCTGCTGACCGGGGTACCAGGCCTCGACGACCGCCTTGACCTGGCCCAGCCAGGGCATGGTGACCGCGCTGCCGGTCTCCAGCACCGCGACGGTGTTCGGGTTGGCCACGGTCACCGCGTTGATCAGGGCATCGCCGTTCTGCGCGAGTGAGAGGGAAGTCAGGTCGGTGAACTCGCCCATGCCGGACCAGCCGAAGACGAACACCACGTCCGCGGCTTTGGCCACGGCTGCGGCGGCGGCCACGTCGTCACCGTTGGCGAACGTCACGGTGCTGCCGCTTCGGGCTGCGCGCGCGGTGATCCCGTCCAGCGGGGAGATCGGGTCGCAGGTGACCGAGGGCGTCGTGCGGAACAGTTCCGAGCAGGCGGTTCGGGCGCTGATGCCGTTGGCGTTCGGGGTGTTCGAGGCGGTCGGGCCGATCACCGCGATCTTCTGCTTGCGGTCTTTCAGCGGCAGGACGCCGGAGTTCTTCAGCAGCACCGAGCCCTGCTCGACGATCTGCCGGGCAGTGGCCCGGTGCTGCGCGGTGGAGACGTCGGCGGCGGCCTCGGCGGGCAGCGGGTGGTCGAACAGCCCGGCCTTGAAGTAGGTCCGGACCACGCGGAAGGCGGCGCTGTCGATGTCCTTGCGGGTGATGCCGCCCTCGGCCAGGGCGGCCTTGATCCGGTCCGGGGTGTACCAGATCGGCCGGTTGAGCTCCTGGTCCAGGCCGGCCTTCAGCGAGGGTGCGGTGGAGTGCACCGACCCGAAGTCCGACATCACGTAGCCCTTCCAGCCGGTGTCGGCCCTGAGCGCGTCAAGGATCGGGTTCTCGCACGCGTACACGTGGTTGACCTGGTTGTAGGAGCACATGACGGACGCCGGGTCGGCCTGCAGGGCAACCTTGAAGGGCAGGTCGTAGACCTCGTGGAAGGTGCGCTCGTCGAGGTTCGAGGAGCTGGTCTGGCGGTCCAGCTCCTGCTCGTTGGCCACGTAGTGCTTCAGCGTGGCCCCGACCTTCCCCTCCTGCTGGATGCCCTTGACCCCGGCCGCGGCCAGCGTGCCCGCCAGCAGGGTGTCCTCGCCGAGGTACTCCGGGGTGCGGCCCGAGAGGGGCGTGCGTCCGCTGGCGATACCGGGGGCCAGCATGACGTTGCGCTTCTTCCCGAACGCCTCGTCGGCGAGGGCCCGTCCCTTCGCCTGGGCCAGGCCCACGTCCCAGGTGGCGGCCTGGGCGATCGGGGCCGGGAAGGCGGTGACGCCGCCGGGGTTGCGGATCGCGTCGGGGCCGTCGGAGTAGGTGACAGTGGGCGTGCAGGCCACCTGGACGGGATAGGTGACGCCGTTGAACGTGGTCTGGGTGGGGTTGTTGGCGGCCTGCTCGTCGAGCCACCGCAGCTCCTGGTCGAGCGTGCTGGCCTTGAGCAGGAGCCGGGCGCGGTCGTCGGGGGACTGGCGGACGTTCATCCAAGGGCAGTCGGCCGTCTGAGCCGTCTGAGCCGCCTGGGCGGGTGGGCCGGTGATGGCCAGGAGCGGCGCGACGGCCAGGGCGGTGGCGCTCAGGGCCAGCAGACTTCGATGAAAGGGCTTTCGGGGCATGGGATCTCTTCCTTTCGGTCCGAGGCCTGCATCGTTCAGCCTGCGAGCCCACCGCGGATAGGCCGGGATGCCCCAGCAGTAGGCCGAAATTGACCCCGCTCCGGTCGGCGCTGGTTCCCCGGCAACGGTTGACGGGGCCGCGCGCGGTTCCTACCGTTTTGGACGTTTCACCACGTCGAGGGAGACGCCGTGCTGCTCGCCGAGCCACCGATCGAGCAGGTCGACGGCACCCTGTTCTTCACCGACGGCTCGCTGGCCTGGGCCGGGCGGTACCTGCACGAGCAGGCGCACCCGGACCACACCCACAGCTTCGTCGAGATCGCGATCGTGGTGGCTGGTTCCGGAGTGCACCGCTCACCGGCCGGGCCGCGTCCGCTGACCGCCGGCGACGTGGTGCTGCTGCGGCCCGGAGCCTGGCACGGCTACGGTGACTGCTCCGGCCTGGTGGTCTACAACTGCTGCTTCTCGGTCGACCTGCTGCGGCGGGAACTGGGCTGGACCCGGGACGATCCACTGCTGGGCCATCTGCTCTGGACCGGCCCCTACGCCCACAACCGGCGCGGCATTCTGGTGGCCCGGTTGAACGACGCCGAGATGTCCGTCTGTTCGGGGCATCTCGATGCGCTCGGCCGGCTGCGGGAGCGGCCGATGGCCGGGTACCGGGCCGACATCATCGGCCACCTCACCCTGTTCCTGGCCAGCCTGGCCCGGGCTGCGGGTCAGCCCCCGTCACCGCGCGCACACCCGGCCGTGACCCAGGCGATGACCCTGCTGGAGGCCGACCCGGCCCACCCCTGGACGCTCACCGAACTGGCCGCCGAGCTGCACCTGGCGCCCGGCTATCTGGTGCGCCTGTTCAAGACCACCACCGGCCTGCCGCCCATGGCCTACCTCTCCCAGCACCGGCTCGAGAGCGCGGCGACCCTGCTGGTCCGCAGCCGCGAGCCGATCACCCAGATCGCCCGCGCGGTGGGCTGGCCGGACCAGAACCACTTCGCCCGCCGGTTCCGGGCTCACTACGGGCTCTCGGCGTCGGAGTACCGGGCCCGGTTCAGCAACGCCTCGGCGTGACGCAGGACCGGCGCATCCACCATCTGACCCTCGAAAGCAAAGACTCCACGCTGGGCTGTAGCGGCCTCGAGAACCGCTCGCGCCCAGTCGAGCTGGGCTTGCGGCGGCCGGTAGCCCTCGCGGATTACCGGTACCTGGCCGGGATGGATGGCCACGGTCCCGTCGAAGCCGCTGGCGACCGCGTCCTCCACCTCGGTGCGCAGCCCGTCCAGATCCCGGAAGTCCAGGTGAACCGCGTCCAAACGCAACCGGTCGTAGGCGCCGGCAGCCAATAGCACGGCCGAGCGGGCCGTCCGGGCGACCTCGCGGTACCGGCCGTCCGGGTGCCGACTGGACGTGCCGCCCAGGCTCGCGACGAGGTCTTCGGCTCCCCACATCAGCCCGACGGTGTTCTCGGCCGCCGTGATGGCTGCACTCTGGAGCACCCCGCGCGCGGTCTCGACCAATGCTACGACGTTTAGCGGGGCCAACGCTGTGACCTGCTCGGCAGATTCGGTTTTGGCCAGCATCACGGTGGTGTACTGCGTGTTCCGCAGAGCCTCGAGGTCGGCGGCCGGGGCCGGATTGAGCCGGACGACCGTGCGGGCCGGGTCGAGCGGATGGTCGATCAGGGCCTGCCGGGCAGCGGGTTTGTCCTTGAGGGCCACGGCGTCCTCAAGGTCCAGGATGACCACGTCGGCCGCGGAGGCGGCCTTGCCGTATCGGTCGGGCCGGTCGGCGGGGCAGAACAGCCAGGCCGGGCCGCGGGGAACGAACATCAGGGCTGCTTCCTGACCAGGGTGGCCCGGACCGCCCGGGCGACCACCACGTCGTCCTGGTTGCGGCCGACGTGCTCCAGGGTGACCACGCCCTCGCCGGGGCGGGACTTCGACTCGCGGGCCTCCAGGACGGTGGTGGCCGCGTAGAGCGTGTCGCCGATGAACAGCGGCCCAAGAAAGGAGATCTCGCTGAATCCGAGGTTGGCCACCAGAGTGCCCTCGGTGAGCTGGGCCACGGACAGGCCGACCAGAGTCGCAAGGGTGAACATCGAGTTGACCAGGCGCTGGCGGAACGGCTCCTGGGTGGCGGCGAACGCCGCGTCCAGATGCAGCGACTGGGTGTTCATGGTCAAAGTGGTGAACAGCACGTTGTCGGCCTCGGTCACCGTCCGCCCCGGGCGGTGACGGTACCGCGTCCCTACTTCGAATTCCTCGAAATACAGCCCCCGCTGTTCAATCTCACGCGCCACGATGCATCCCCAGGGCCTTTCGTCGAGTCTCTCGCCAGGTGGCCCTGTTCGTGGGGGCCGGTTTGAGGACGCAGGACAGCGCGGCTACCAGCGCGGCCAGTTCGGCGTCCGACGCCGCGCCCTTCACCTCCAGGTTCATACCGGCCGCACCCCGTGTCGCTTGTCCACCCGGGGTCGCACCTTGCCCGCGAGAAGGCTCAGACGGCGGGCCAGTTCGGCCCGGAGGTCGCCCGGCTGGACCACTGCGTCGATCACCAGTTCCGCGGCCAGGTTCAGCAGGTTCACGTCGATCTCGTACTCGGCCTTGCGCTCGGCGATGAACGCCGCCCGCTCGGCCTCGTCGGTGAGCTCGTCGATCCGGTTGGCGTAGACCGCCCGCACGGCCGGGTCCGGGCCCATCACGGCGATCCGGGCGGTGGGCAGGGCCAGGCAGGCGTCCGGCTCGAAGCCGGGCCCGTTCATCGCGTAGAGCCCGGCGCCGTAGGCCTTGCGCACGATCACCGAGATCTGCGGCACCGTGGCCTCGGAGACCGCGGTGATCATCTTGGCGCCGTGCCGGATGATGCCCTGACGCTCCACGTCCTTGCCGATCATGAAGCCGGGCACGTCGGCCAGGTAGACCAGGGGCAGGTTGAAGGCGTCGCAGAACTCGATGAAACGGGCGGTCTTGTCGGCCGAGTCGACGAACAGCACGCCGCCGCGGACCGCGGAGTTGCTGGCCACGATCCCGACCGGCAGGCCCTCGATCCGGCCCAGCCCGGTGACGATCTCGGCGGCGAAACCGGGCTTGATCTCGAAGAAACTCTCCTCGTCCACCAGTCCGTCGATCACTGTGTGGATGTCGAAGGGAACCTGTTCGGCCCGTGGCACGCTCTCGTCGTCCAGAACACGTGCCGGTTCGGCCGCTTCGGTCTCGGGAGCGGGTTCCCGCCAGCAGGTGGGCAGGTAGCCGAAGAAGTCGCGGGCCTGCTCGATCGCGTCCTCGTCGTCGGTGGCCAGAAGGTCTCCGCAGCCGGAGATCTCGGTGTGCATGCGAGCGCCGCCGAGCTCCTCCAGGGAGATCTTCTCGCCGACGGTGACCTCGGCCATCCGGGGCGAGCCGAGGTACATGCTGGCGTTTCCGTCGACCATGATGACGATGTCGCAGAACGCCGGGATGTACGCGCCGCCGGCCGCGGAAGGGCCGAACAGGCAACAGATCTGGGGCACCTTGCCGGAAAGCTTGACCTGGTTGTGGAAGATCCGCCCGGCCCCGCGCCGGCCCGGGAACAGCGCCACCTGGTCGGTGATCCGGGCGCCGGCCGAGTCGACCAGCCAGAAGATCGGCAGTTCCTCGCTGAGGGCACGTTCGGTGATCCGGACGATCTTCTCCACCGTCCGGGCCCCCCACGAACCGGCCTTCACCCCGCTGTCGTTGGCCACCACCAGGGCGGGGCGGCCCTCGACCAGGCAGGCGCCGGTGACCACGCCGTCGGCCGGCAGGTTCCCGGCCAGGGCGTTGGCCAGCTGGCCGTCCTCCACGAAGCTGCCCGGGTCGGCGAGCAGGGCGATCCGCTCGCGGACGTAGAGCTTGCCGGCCTTGGCCAGCCGGGCGGCCGCGGCCGGGCTGGGCGAGAGCGTGGCGGAAGCGGCCGCGATCAGGGACTTCTCGACGTCGTCCATCCCTATTCGACCGGCAGCCCGAGCCCGCGGCTGATCACCAGGCGCTGGACCTCCGACGTCCCTTCGCCGATCTCCAGGATCTTCGCGTCCCGGTAGAAGCGGGCCACCGGGTACTCCTCCATGAAGCCGTACCCGCCGAAGACCTGGGTGGCGACCCGGGTCGCGTCCACCGCGGCCTCGCTGCTGAACAGCTTCGCCATCGCCGCCGCCTGTTTCACCACTTTCGGGGGTGCTCCTTCGTCCTTGAGGGCGGCCGCCCGGTAGGTCAGCAGGCGGGCCGCCTCGATCGCGGTGGCCAGGTCGGCCAGGGAGAAGGCGACGGCCTGGCGGCTGCCGATCGGCCGGCCGAAGGTCTCCCGTTCGCCCGCGTACCTGAGCGACTGCTCCAGGCAGGCCCGGGCCAGGCCGAGGGCGAGCGCCGAGATGGCGATCCGGCCGTCGTCCAGGATGGCCAGGAACTGGTGGAAGCCGCGGCCCTGCACGCCGAGCAGGTTCTCGGCCGGCAGGCGCACGCCGTCCAGGGTGAGCGGGTGGGTGTCCGAGATCCGCCAGCCGAGCTTGTCGTACGCCGGGCCGACCTGGAAACCGGGTGTGCCGGAGGGCACCAGGAAGGTCGAGATCGAGCCGTCCTCGTGCCGCGCGGTCACCGAGACCACCGAGGTGATCGGGGTGCCGGAGTTGGTGATGAACTGCTTGGTGCCGTCCACCACCCAGTCCGGGCCCTCGCGCCGGGCCCGGGTGCGGGTGCCGCCCGCGTCCGATCCGGCGCCCGGCTCGGTCAGGCCGAACCCGGCCAGTGCCCGCCCGGCCACCAGGTCCGGCAGCCAGCGTTCCTTCTGGGCGTCGTCGCCGAACGTCAGGATCGGGTTGATCCCCAGCCCGACCCCCGCCGAAAGGGTGATCCCGATCGACTGGTCGACCCGGCCGAGTTCCTCGATCGCCACGCAGAGGCTGGTGAAGTCGCCGCCCGCGCCGCCGTACTTCTCGGGCACGACCAGCCCGAAGAGCCCGAGATCGCCCATCTTGGCGACCAGTTGGTGGGGGAAGTGATGCTCCCGGTCCCACTGCGCGACATGCGGGGCGACCTCACGTTCGGCGAACGCCCGCACACTGTCGCGGAAGTTCTCGTGTTCGGCCGAGAGCTCGAAGCGGCCAGTCCGTTCTGGGTCCACGCGTCCCACGGTACCCAGATCCCCGCGCAGCGGGCTACATTGTGGGTGATCCACCTCACCCGGTGGATCACGGTTCATCCCAAGGCTTCGCGGCGGCCACCCCTCGCCCGGAGCCGGTCACCTGACCTGGTGGAGGATGTAATGCAGGAGTTCGTAACCGCCGGCGACCCGTTCCGGCTGCTCGCGCCCGACGGCACGCTCGCCGATCCGCAGGCCTGGCCGGCGGACCTGGTGCGGGAGCAGTACCGCTGGATGCGCCTGACCCGCCGCCTCGATTCCGAGGCCTTCGCCCTGCAGCGGCACGGTGAGCTCGGCCTCTGGGCGCCGAGCCTGGGCCAGGAGGCCGCGCAGGTCGGCTCGATCACCGCGCTCCGGCCCACCGACTACGTCTTCCCCAGCTACCGTGAGCACGCCGCCGCCCTGGTGCGCGGGGTCACCCCGGCGCAGATGCTCGAGCAGTGGCGCGGGGTCTCCGGCTGCGGCTGGGACCCGGCCGCGCTGCACCTGCACGCGTACACGGTGGTGCTGGCCGCGCACCTGCCGCACGCCACCGGCTACGCCATGGGGGTGCAGCGGGACGGCACGGACGAGGTGGTCACCGCCTATTTCGGTGACGGCGCCTCCAGCCAGGGCGATGCCAACGAGGCCTTCAACTGGGCCGCCGCCTGCTCGGCCCCGGTGCTGTTCTTCTGCCAGAACAACCAGTACGCGATCTCCACCCCGGCCCGGCTGCAGATGCGCACCCCGCTGCACCAGCGGGCCCGTGGCTTCGGCCTGGAGTCCTACCTGGTCGACGGCAACGACGTGCTGGCCGTCCACGAGGTCACGAAACGCGCCGTCGAGCAGATCCGTTCGGGGGGTGGCCCGGCGTTGATCGAGGCGGTCACCTACCGGATGGGCGCGCACACCAGTTCGGACGACCCGACCCGGTACCGCGACCAGGCCGAGAGCGATGCCTGGGCCGCGCAGGACCCGATCGTCCGGGTGGAGAAACTGCTGGATGCGCAGGACTGGTGGCCCGACGGGTGGCGAGCCGGTCTGGACGCCGAGTGTGACCGTCTGGGTGAGGAACTGCGGGCGGCCTGCCAGGCGTTCGGCACCGTCGACCTGGACGGGCTGTTCGACACGGTGCTCGGTGCCCCGACCGCGCTGCTGGAGGCCCAGCGCGCCGAATACGCGAGTTTCCTGGCCAGCTTTGAGGAGGTCGGGCGATGAGCCGGCTGAGTCTTTCCGCCGCGCTGAACTCCGGGCTGCGGCAGATTCTGGAAGAGGACCCGAAGGCGATCATCCTCGGCGAGGACGTCGGCCCGCTGGGCGGCGTCTTCCGGGTGACCGACGGGCTGAGCAAGGACTTCGGCTCGGACCGGGTGATCGACACCCCGCTGGCCGAGTCCTCGATCGTCGGCACCGCGATCGGCCTGGCGATGCGCGGCTACCACCCGGTCTGCGAGATCCAGTTCGACGGGTTCGTCTATCCGGCGTTCAACCAGATGGTCTCCCAGCTGGCCAAGATGCGGGCCCGCACCGGGGGCAAGGTGCCGATGCCGGTGGTGATCCGGATCCCCTGCGGCGGCGGGATCGGCGCGGTCGAGCACCACAGCGAGTCCAACGAGGCCTACTTCGCCCACACCGCCGGGCTGCGGGTGGTCAGCTGCTCGGACCCGCAAAACGGGTACTGGATGTTGCGCCAAGCGGTGGCCTGCGGCGATCCGGTGGTGTTCTACGAACCCAAACGGCGGTACTGGGACAAGGCCGAGGTCAGCACGGACGTAAGCCTGGCCCCGGCGTTCGACCGGGCCGTGGTGGCCCGGGCCGGGTCCGACGTGACCGTGGTCTGTTACGGCGGCATGGTGGCGACCTGCCTCGAGGCGGCCGCGATCGCCGAGGAGGAGGGCCGCTCGGTCGAGGTGGTGGACCTGCGCTCGCTGTCGCCGCTGGATCTGGACACGGTGTGCGCGTCGGTGCGGAAGACCGGGCGGTGCCTGGTGGCGCACGAGGCCCCGGGGTTCGCCGGGCTGGGGGCGGAGGTGGTCAGCGGGGTCACCGAGCGCTGCTTCTACCACCTCGAGGCCCCGGTGCTGCGGGTGACCGGTTTCGACCTGCCCTATCCGCCGGCCAAGTACGAGAACCAGTATCTGCCGGACGCCGACCGGGTGCTGGCCGCCGTCGACAAGCTGCTGGAGTTCTGATGGCTGTGAGCACGAAGCGCGCGTTCCGTCTGCCGGACGTCGGCGAGGGGCTGACCGAGGCCGAGATCGTGTCCTGGCGGGTGGCGGTCGGCGACCGGGTGCGGGTGAACGACCCGCTCCTGGAGATCGAGACCGCGAAGTCGCTGGTGGAGCTGCCTTCTCCGTATGCCGGAGTGGTGGCCGAGCTGCTGGTTCCGGCGGGCGAACTGGTCCCGGTGGGCACGCCCATCGTCACCATCGCCGAAGAGGGAACGGGGGACGCCGGTGAGGACGAGGTGATCGGGGAACCCGACCGGGAGGACGGGTCCGGGTCGGTCCTGGTGGGGTACGGACCGAGCCACAGTCGGGGCCGCAGCCGGCGGCGTCCGCCGGTTCGCACGTCCTCCGTCCGGGCTCCCGAGCCGATGGTCGACGACCGCGTGGTCAAGGACATCGTCGACCACAGCGAAAACCGCGTCGAAAACCGCACCCACGAACCGGCCACGAGCTCGCCCCCCGCCGGTGCCCCCGAGCGTCCTTTGGCGAAACCACCGGTGCGCAAGCTGGCCAAGGATCTGGGCATCGACCTGGTTTCGCTGAACGGCTCCGGGCGGGACGGGGTGATCACCCGGGAAGACGTTCGCGCAGCCGCGCAGCCACCGGCCGTCATCCCAGCCGTCGTACCGGTTGTTGTGTCGGACGGCGATGAGCACATTCCGGTGCGGGGAGTGCGGGCGGCGACCGCGGCGGCGATGACGGCCAGCGCGTTCACCGCCCCGCACGTCACCGTCTTCCACACCGTGGACGTCACCCGGTCGGTCAAGCTGGTCGAAAAGCTGCGGTCGGACCAGGCGTTCGAAGGGGCCCGGGTGACGATCCTGCTCCTGGCCGCCCGCGCGCTGTGCCTGGCCGCGCGCGAGTTCCCGGATCTGAACGCCACCTTCAGTGAGGGCGACAAGGAGATCGTGCGGCACCATCACGTCAATCTCGGGGTGGCCACGGCTTCCCCGCGCGGGCTGCTGGTGCCCTCGGTCGACAACGCGGGCGGGCTCGGCCTGCCGGCCCTGGCGCACGAGCTGACCCGGATGACGGCCCTGGCCAGGGGTGGCACCGCGAACCCGGCGCAACTGTCCAGCAGTACCGTCACGCTGACGAACATCGGCGTGTTCGGCGTGGATTCGGGCACCCCGATCCTGAACCCGGGGCAGAGCGCCATCCTCTGCCTGGGTTCGGTGCGCCAGACCCCGGCCGAGCACAAGGGCCGGATCGCCCTGCGCTGGACCACGCAGCTGGCGATGTCGTTCGACCACCGGATCATCGACGGGCAACAGGGCGCCCAGGCGCTGGCCCGGATCGGGGCGATCCTGCGCGACCCGAAACGCGAGCTGCTGCTGGTGTGATGCACCCGGCTCTCGCTGGGTCCCGGCCGGACCCGATATCGTGTCCAGTTCATGAACATCGACCGGCCGGGACGGGCGTTGCGGATCGCGCTGCTGTCGTACCGCAGCAAACCGCACAGCGGGGGTCAGGGCATCTACGTCCGCCACCTTTCCCGTGAGCTGGTCGAGCTCGGCCACCACGTCGAGGTCATCTCCGGTCCGCCGCTGCCGGAACTCGATCCCGGGGTAGCCCTCACCCACCTGCGCAACCTCGACCTGTACCGCGAGCCCGACCCCTTCCGGACGCCCCGCCTGCGCGAGTTCCGCTCGCCGATCGACGCGCTGGAGTGGGGGCTGATGTGCACGGCGGCGTTCCCCGAACCGCTCACCTTCTCCCTACGTGCCTGGCACCATCTGCGCTCGCGCCTGGGGGAGTTCGACGTGGTGCACGACAACCAGTCACTGGGGTACGGCCTTCTGGGGCTGCGGGCGGAGCTGGCCCGCCGGGGTATTCCGCTGGTGGCCACTGTGCATCACCCGATCACCGTGGACCGTGACCTGGAGTTGGCGGCCGCGCGTGAGGCCGGTGACCGCAAGCGGGAGGTCTCGCTGCGGCGCTGGTACGCGTTCTGCCGCATGCAGGGGCGGGTCGCCCGGCAGTTGCCCTGGCTGACCACGGTGTCCTCGGCCTCCCGCGACGAGATCGTCCGGGCCTTCCGGGTGCGGGGCGAACGGTTGCGCGTCATTGGGGTAGGGGTCAACGAGGAGACCTTCACGCCGGGTTCTTCGGAGCCGCCGGTTTCCGGACGCGTTGTCGCGGTGGCCAGCGCGGACGTGCCCTTGAAGGGGCTGAACGACCTGATCGAGGCGGTCGGGAAGGTGGCCGTCGAGCGGCCGGTCGAACTGGTCGTGGTGGGGGCGGCGCGGCCGGGGGGACCGGCGGCGAGGACGATCACCCGGCTGGGGTTGAGCGGGGTGGTGCGTTTCGTTCAGGGGCTGACGGACGAAGCTCTGGCCGCACTGTTCCGCAGCGCCCAGGTGGCGGTGGTCCCGTCGCGGTACGAGGGTTTCTCGCTTCCCGCCGTGGAGGCGATGGCCTGCGGCGTGCCTCTGGTGGTCACCACGGCCGGCGCGTTGCCCGAGGTGGTGGGGCCGGACGGGCTGGCCGCCCTGCACGTGCCCTCGGGTGATGTCGACGCGCTGGCGCGGTCGATCGGGCGGCTTATGGACGACGCGGGGTTGCGGGAGCGGTTGGGTTCGGCTGGGCGGGTGCGCGTGGTGGAGCAGTTCACCTGGCGGCTGACGGCCAGCCGCACGGCGCAGTGGTACCAGGATGCGATCGACGAGATGAACGGTGGGACCGGGATTTGCTGACGCTCGACTACGACCGGCTGGACGTGCGGGCCGGGATGGACGTTCTCGACCTCGGCTGCGGTGAGGGCCGGCACACCTTCGAGGCCTACCGGCGGGGGGCGAACGTGATCTCGCTCGACCTCAGCCACGCCGACCTGGCCACCACCCGGACCTGGACCGGGGCGATGGACCTGGGCGGGGAGACCCCGGCCGGGACCCGGACCGCCCCGGTCGTCGGCGACCTGCGCTCGCTGCCGTTCGGCGACGCGTCCTTCGACCGGGTGATCGCCTCGGAGGTGCTGGAGCACATCGAGGACGACGCGACGGCGGTGTCCGAGGTAGCCCGGGTGCTGAAACCCGGTGGCCGGGCGGCGATCACGGTGCCGCGCTGGCTGCCGGAGCGGATCTGCTGGGCGCTCTCGGACGAGTACCACGCCAACGAGGGTGGGCACGTGCGGATCTACCGGGCCTCGGAGCTCGCCCGGCTGTGCCGGGATGCCGGGCTGGACCACGCCGGCACCGGTCACGCGCATGCGCTGCACAGCGTGTACTGGTGGATGAAGTGTGCCTTCGGGATGGAACGCGACGCCGCTCCGGTGCGCGCCTACCACCGGCTGCTGGTCTGGGACATCGTGAAGAAGCCGCGCGCCACCCGGGTGGTCGAGCAGGCCCTGAACCCGCTGATCGGCAAGAGCGTGGTCCTCTACCTGCACAAGCCTCGATGAGTGAGGCGATTCCGGAACTTGTCGGGGTGCTTTCGGGGGCACAGGTGCTGGCCACCGCCCGCAGTATTGCCCAGGTCCAGCGGCGGGACGGGTCGGTGCCGTGGGAGAGCGGCGGGCAGGTGGACGCCTGGGATCACGTCGAGTGCCTGATGGCGCTGGATGTCGCCGGACTTCGGGACCAGGCCCGCGCGGGGTATGAATGGCTGCGCCGGGAGCAGCGTCCAGACGGAAGCTGGGGGGCCCGTTATGGTCTCGACGGTTCGGTAGTAGACGCGACGGGGGAGAGCAACCACGCCGCCTACGTCGCCGTCGGGGTGCTGCATCACTGGCTCAGCGGCGGTGGCGACGACTTCCTGGTGCGGATGTGGCCGGTCGTCCGGCGCGCGCTGGGATACGTTCTGGGACTGGTGAATTCGGACGGAACGATCGGCTGGGCCCGCTCTCCTTCCGGCTCTGCGGATCCGACCGCGCTGCTGACCGGCTGCTCGAGCGTGCATCAGGCGCTGCGCTGCGGGGTGCTGCTGGCGGGGCGGCTCGGACGGGATTCGGTGGCGGCCGAGTGGGAGGTGGCCGCGGATCGGCTGCGCTCGGCGATCTTCCGGCACTGCGCGGATCCCTCGGAGGGGCTTTTCGCTGATCGGGGCCGGTTTTCGATGGACTGGTACTACCCGGTGCTCGGTGGCGCCCTGCTGAGTGAGGACGCCCTCAGCCGGCTGGGCACCCAACGTGAGCTTTTCGTCGTCCCCAATTCCGGGATCCGCTGCGTGGCCGACCAGCCCTGGGTGACCGGCGCGGAGACCTGCGAACTGGCCCTCGCGCACACGGTTCTGGCCGATCCCGATCCAGCCGCCGAGCTGGTCGAGGCCATGCAGCACCTGCGGCACGAGGACGGTTCCTATTGGACCGGAATGGTTCTCACCGACGGAGTGCGCTGGCCGGTCGAGCGCAGTGCGTGGACCGGGGCGGCGGTCATCCTGGCGGTGGACGCCCTGTCCGGCCAGGAGGCGCGCAGCCGGATCTTCCGGCCCTGGGAGCTCGAGGACGAGATCGGGTCACAGATCGCGTCGTAGCAACCGCAGCGATCCTTGGTGGGGAAGCTCGGTGTAGGAACCGGTCTCGATGGCCTTCCGGTAGATCCGGTACGGAGCCTGCCCGCCGTCCGCCGGATCCGGGAACACGTCGTGGATCGCCAGCGTGCCCCCGACCGCGAGATGCGGCGCCCAGCAGGCCAGATCGCGCTGGGCCGACTCGTCGGTGTGGCTTCCGTCGAGGAACAGGAATGCCAGTGGGGTGTTCCACAGTCCGGCCAGGGTCTCGCCGCGGGTGACGACCGCAACCACTACGTCCTCCGCCCCGGCCTGGGCGATGGTCCGGCGGAACGTGGGCAGCGTGTCGATCAGCCCGGTGGCCTGGTCCACCAGCGTCGGGTCGTGGTACTCCCAGCCGGGCTGATGCTCCTCCGAACCACGGTGATGATCCACCGTGACCACCTGGGTGCCTCGTTGCCGAGCGGCGGCGGCCAGGTAGAGCGCGGACTTGCCCATCCAGCTGCCGACCTCCAGCAGCGGCCCGGTGCCCTGCGCAGCCACCGCGGCCCGGTACAGCGCCCGGCCCTCGTCCGGCGGCATGAACCCGGGAGCGGCCTCGGCGGCGACGAGCAGGTCAGCGGGCCGTTCCAGGGGCCGTTCGGGGGGCATGGGGTGAGCATAGGCACTCGCCGTCCGGCCACGGGCTGCGCATAGGGTGCCGACCATGGCTGGGAACCTGACCCGAGACGAGGCTGCGCAGCGTAGCCGGTTGCTCACCGTCCACACGTACGACGTCACGATCGACCTGACCACCGGCCCGGAGACGTTCCGGTCCACCACGGTGGTCCGCTTCGGCTGCTCCCAGCCCGGAGCCGGCTCGTTCGCGGAGATCGCCGAGGCCACCGTGCTCGAGGCCGATCTGAACGGCGCCGCCCTGGTGGCGGACGGCCAGGGCCGGATCGCGCTGCCCGATCTGGCCGCCGAGAACACCCTGCGGGTGGTCGCCGACTTCGCCTACTCCGACACCGGCCAGGGCCTGCACCGCTTCACCGACCCGGTGGACGGGCGGGTGTACCTGCACAGCCAGTTCGCCACGGCCGACGCCCAGCGCATGTTCGCGTGCTTCGACCAGCCCGACCTCAAGGCCCGCTACACGTTCACGGTCACCGCACCGGCCGACTGGGAGGTGGTCTCGAACACCACCCCGGTCACCGTGGAGGCCGTCAACGCGGGGCGGCGCTGGTCGTTCCCGGAGACCGAACTGCTCTCCACCTACCTGACCGCGCTCGTGGCCGGGCCCTATCACGTGGTGGCGGACGAGTACCGCGGCGAGGTCGACGGCGCCGAGGTGGTGATCCCGCTGCGTGCGCTGTGCCGCCAGTCGCTGGCGTCGCACTTCGACGCCGAGGCGATCTTCGACGTCACCCGGCGCGGGCTGGACTTCTTCCAGCACACCTTCGGCATGGCCTACCCGTTCGGGAAGTACGACCAGGCCTTCGTGCCCGAGTTCAACCTCGGTGCGATGGAGAACCCCGGCTGCGTCACCTTCACCGAGACCTACGTATTCCGTTCCCGGGTGACCGACGCCGAGTACGAGCGCCGGGCGTCCACCATCCTGCACGAGATGTCGCACATGTGGTTCGGCGACCTGGTCACCATGCGCTGGTGGGACGACCTGTGGCTGAACGAGTCGTTCGCCACCTACGCCGCCAACCTCTCGCAGGTCGGCGCCACCCGGTGGACCGACGCGTGGACCACGTTCGCCGACAGCGCCAAGGCCCGCGCCTACCGGCAGGACCAGCTGCCCACCACCCACCCGATCGCCGCCGACATCGTCGACATCCGCTCGATGGAGGTGAACTTCGACGCGATCACCTACCAGAAGGGCGCGTCGGTCCTGAAGCAGCTGGTCGCCACCATCGGCCCGGACACCTTCCTGGCCGCGCTGCGCCGCTACTTCGCCCGGCACGCCTGGGGCGTGGCCACCCTCGACGACCTGCTCACCGCCCTCACCGAGGAGTCCGGGCGCCCGATGGGCGAATGGGCGGCCGAGTGGCTGCAGACCGCGGGCCCCAACACGTTGCGGGCCGAGTTCACGGTGGACGAGTCCGGTGCGTTCAGCAGCTTCGCCGTACTCCAAACCGCCCCGCCGCAGCACCCCACCCTGCGCTCGCACCGGATCGCGATCGGCCTCTACGACGACAAGGCCGGTGAGCTGGTCCGCCGGCATCGGGTGGAGCTCGACGTGGCCGGGCCCCGCACCGAGGTCGTCGCGCTGGTCGGGCAGGCTCGCGGTGACCTGGTGCTGGTGAACGACGACGACCTGACGTACGCCAAGGTCCGGCTGGACGAGACGTCGCTGAACACGGTGCTCAGCTCGATCGGCCGGATCACCGACCCGCTCGCTCAGGCCGTCTGCTGGACCATTGCCTGGGACCTGGTGCGGGACGCGGAACTCGCGCCCGCCCGGTACGTCGAGCTGGTGCTGGCCGGAATAGGCACGGTCTCCAACGCCTCGGTCCGGCGCACCCTGCTGGCGCAGGCGATCACCGCGGCCAAGCAGTACCTCCTGCTCGGCTCCCCGGTGCTCACCCAGCTGGCCGAGGGCCTGCTGAACGAGACCCGGGCCGCCCAGCCCGGGTCACCCGAGCAGCTCGCCTTCCTGCGCGGCTTCATCTCCTCGGCCGGCTCCGCCGAGCAGCTCGACCTGGCCCAGGGGCTGCTCGACGGAACGGCCACCCTGCCGGGCACCGTGATCGACACCGACCTGCGCTGGAGCCTGCTGCTGCGTCTGGTCGTGACCGGCCGGGCCGGGCAGGAGCAGATCGACGCGGAACTGCAGCGCGACCCCACCGACAAGGGCCGATCCCAGGCCGCGGCCTGCGCGGCGGCGATCCCCACCCACGAGGGCAAGGCCGCTGCCTGGCAGGCCATCGTCGCCGGGGAGCAGCCCCTGGGCCTGCTTTCCTCCGCGCTGGCCGGCTTCCACGCCGCCGAGCAGACCGAGCTGATCGAGGACTGGGCCCCGGCCTACTTCGAGGTGCTGGCCGACGTGGCCGGCACCTGGCCCAGCGAGCGCACCCAGACCTTCGCCAAGGAGGCCTTCCCGCCCGCCCGGTCCCGGGCTGACCTGCCCGCGCTGACCGAGCGTTACCTGGCCGCGGCGCAGCCGCCCGGCTGGCTGCGCCGGCTCGTGCTGGAAGGGGCCGACGAGGTTGCCCGGGTGCGCCGGATCCTGGCCGGGTGAGCCCGTTCCCGCCCGGATCGTGTGCGGACCGTGCCCGGTCACCAGCACACCGTGGCGAGAGCCCACGAGGCCGACAATTCAACGATCCGGATGTCCGTCCCGTTCCAGTTGCTCCCGTAGGCTGCGGGCATGTTAGGCGGGATCTTCGGCAAGAAGAAGGGTGAGGACGGGGGCGCGTCCGAGGCGGCGGAGGACGCCGCCTCCGCGGATCCCGGCTCCGTGACGCGTGGTTCCGGAACGACCGGCCCGGCTGCTTCTGAGGGCGGTCCCGACGGCGAGGACGACCGCTCCTGGGCTCCCGGCACCTGGAACGGCCTCACCGAGGGTTCGCTCGGGGACGACGGCCGGAGCCTGTTCGAGCCGGCTGAGGCGAGCTCGTCCTCCCCTCGGGGATCGAGCGAGGAAGCCGTACAGACCGGTTCCCTGCGCCGGCCGGGGACCTCGCGATGGGTGGAGACGACCAGCACCCCCGCATCGAGCGAGCCCCGTCAGCGACCGTGGCCGGGGCTACCCGCCGTGCCGACCGGTCCTTTGCCGATCATCAAGCTCCCCGAAGAACCGTCTTCCGGCCCGTTGCCGGTCGATCCTCCCGTGGTAACCCCCTCGAGTTCGTCCGAGGCCTCAGCCTCCGAACTGCCCGTCAGGCCGAAGCCACCGGCCGCCCCCCAGCCTCCGTTGACCCCGGCTTTCCCGCCGGCATCGGTGCAGGAGTTCTTGCGGGCCTCCACGGCCGAAATCCCGCAGATCCGGGTGAGCGATCCGGTGCCGGAGGTCGTCCCGGGCCCGACCGGCGGGGCCGAGTTCCCGCCGGCGTCGGTGCAGGAGTTCCTCCGGTCCTCCACGTCGGAGATCCCGCAGATCCAGACCCAGGCACCTGCTCCCGTACCCGCTCCCGTTCCTGGCCCGGCTCCGGACGCCCCGTCGGTTGCTGCGTCCGACGCCACCCGGCCACTGGTGACCGATGCCCCGCGCGACCCGGCCCGGGGTTCTTCCTGGGCCACTCCGGCGGACCTGCTCGGGTCACCTTCGGTGGCCGCCTTCTCCGCCACCCCCGATGCCCCGGACTCCTCGAACCAGGCCGATACGGCTGAGGACGCGACGAAGGATCCGGCTCCGGCCTGGGCGACTCCGGCCGACCTGCTGGGCACCTCCACGTCGTCGGAGCCGGAGCCCCCGAAAGCCCCGGGACCGGGCCCGGCCTGGGCGACCCCCGAAGACTTGCTGAGGATCACCAAGGGAGCCAAGCCGGTCCTTGCGCCGGACTCCCCGACACCGCCCTCCGGTCTTCCACGACCCCCCAAGCCCGGCCCGCCGCCCGACCTCCCGCGCGGCCCGGAACTCACTCAGCCCCAGCCGGTTTCCGGCCTGAGCGCGCCGGATCCGGACTTCATCCAGGACTTCGTCTCCAACCTGGCCCCAGACGTGGTGCAGGGTGCCGCCACCTACGACACCTTGCGGGCCTCGGTCGCCGACCAGGTGCTCGACGCCGATCCGGGAGCGGCCCCCGAGTACGACTTACTGCGGGCATCGCTTCCGGAGCCGCCGACCGCTCCGGAAGAACCGGGACCTGCCCCGTACGACGCTCCCTTCCGGGCGTCGGTCTCGGACGAGGTTCTTGCGCCGGGCGTCACCAAGGCACCCGAGTACGACCCGCTGCGCATTCCGGTCTCGGAGCAGGCAGGCGAAGCGGACCGCAAGGCAGCGACCGCGGACGAGCCGTTGCGAGGGTCTGTCTCCGCGCCGAATGACGCCCCGCAGGCCCCGGTTCCGGATCAGCCCGCGGCGGCCGACCCGACGCGGGCGCCGGGATACGACCCGTTGCGAGGGCCGGTTTCCGAGGAGGCTCTTGCCGAGGACGCTCCCGCGTACGAGGCACTGCGAGCCTCGATTCTGGATCAGCCGGCTGCCGCGGCGACACAGGCGAAGCCGGCCTCCCACAAGTCCCCGTTAGCAGAGCCGTCTCCTGCCACCGATGGGACGGCCGCGCCGAGGTACGACTCTTTGCGGAGTCCGTCGGCCGATCGGGTTCCCTCGGCGAATGCTCCCGCGTACGACTCCCCGCGGCCCTCGGTGGCCGAGCAGGTTCTCGCGGAGGATGCGACCCGGGTTCCTGAGTACGAGACGCTTCAGTCTCCCGTCCCGCAGCCGTCGTTCGACTACCGGGGGGCGCCCGCACCCGAGCCGGCCCCGAGCGTCCCTCAGCCCTCGGTCTTCGACCTTTCGCGGGCCATGCCCCCGGACGTCTCCGACACCCTGGGATCCGAGCTCCTGCAGTCCCCTCCGGTCGACCCGGAGCCGTCCTCCGGGTCCGGCCGCGCCCGGCGCCCGGCCCCGGAACCGGTGGAGACGCCGGTCTTCGACCTGTCGCAGGCCCCGGTGCCGGACTTCACCCGGTCGCCGGTCTACGACCTGAAGCAGGACCCGATCGTGAACTTCCCGTCGGCGTCCGGCTCGGCGTCGTCGTCCCCGTACGACTGGCCGCCCACCTCCGAGTACCGGCCGAACTCCGACTTCCCCTCCGGTTCCGGGTTCGGGCACGAGGAGTTCCGGCGTGAGGAGTTCCGGCGTGAGGAGTTCGGGCGCGAGCCGGAATTCGGGCGCGAGGAGTTCGACCGGCCCCCGCAGACCGCGTCCTGGCCGGGGTGGGAGATCTACGAGCAGATCCGGGCCGAGTCGATCGGGATCGACCCGCAGTTGCAGGTGCGCTGCATCGTCGGTCTGGCTCAGGCGGATGCGCCGCAGGGCGTTTCCGATTTCACCTTCTACGGCCGGGTGGTCGGCGTCGAGCACGTCGAGTGCGAGGCGGAGTACCTGCTGCCGGACGGCAGCGTGGCCACCTTCGTGCCGACCGCGCACTGGGGCTACATGTACCGCCTGCGGGAGGTTTTCCACCTGCCCGGTAGCGGGGCCTGGTACTCGATCCGGATCCGGGTCACGGCCGGTGGGCAGTTCGAGGCGGACTACGACTACGAGGCCGAGCCGCGGTTCCGGAACACCCCGGCGCCGAGTGCCGAGGACTTCCAGCGCGACACGGCCTGGTTCACCCGGGACGAGGAGCACACGCCGTTCTGGCTGAAGAGCAAACTGCTGGGTCTGTAAGGCTTCGGCGGGCCGGGGCCTAGCCAGGGACGCGCACCGCCCGTTACCGTTCGGTTGCCGGATGTGCCCGGTGTACCGGATGTGGGTCAACGTCGACCGTGGGGGATTCGCATGTCCGTTCGCTCCTCGTCCTTCGCCGCTCTCGCCGCCGTGGCGGCGATCGCCCTGCCGATGGCGGGTGTGGTGGCCCTGAACGACTCGCTCGGATCCGGCCCCCCAGACCCCGTCCGGCCGGTGACCGCGGCCGCCGGGCCGGGCCGGACGGATGTGATGGCCAACCTGTTCGAGTGGAACTGGACGTCGGTCGCCTCCGAGTGCACGGGCGTCCTCGGGCCCGCCGGGTACGCCGGGGTGCAGGTCTCGCAGCCGGCCGACTCGCTCAAGCGCACCGAGCTGGGCAACGGCAGCGACACCGTGCTGCACCCGTGGTGGGAGATCTACCAGCCGGTCTCGTACGAGCTGACCAGCCGGATGGGCACCGAGGCCGAGTTCCGCGCGATGGTGAAGACCTGCCGCAAGGCCGGCGTGAAGGTCTACGTCGACGCCGTGGTCAACCACATGACCGGGCAGGGATCGCTGTCTTACGGAGGCCGCAAGTACTCGCACTTCGAGTACGACGGGCTCTACGACGCGGCGGACTTTCATCAGAAGGGCACCGACTGCCCCTCCGCGAGCGGCGGTATCGAGGACTACAACAACCTGCAGCAGGTACGGAAGTGTGAGCTGGTCGGGCTGGCCGATCTGCGCACCGAGAAGCCCGAGGTCCGCGACCAGCTCGCGAAGTACCTGAACAAGCTGATCGGCTACGGGGTTTCCGGCTTCCGGGTGGACGCGGCGAAGCACGTGGGTCAGGAGGACCTGATCGCCCTGGAGAACAAGCTGAACCGGACCGTGGACGGTGATCGGCCGTACGTTGCTCTGGAGGTCTTCGGCGGCGGACCGGGGGTGCTTTCCCCGCAGGCCTTCACCGGGGCCGGCTCGGCGGTGCTGGGGTTGGACGCCGACATTCAGATCAAGAACGCGTTCAAGAGCTATCCCGCTGATGCGACCGGCAGCCTGGCCACGCTGAAAGGCTTCGGAGCGGGCTCGGGGCTGGTGGCGAGCGACAAGGCGCTGACCTTCGTGCAGAACCACGACACCGAGCGCAACGGTGACGCGCTGAACTACAAGGACGGCGCCACCAATATCCTGGCCAACCAGTTCCTGCTCGGCTACGGGTATGGAACTCCGCAGGTATACAGCAGTTTCGCCTGGGATACGGCAGACGACTCGCCGCCCTCGGACAAGGACGGGTTCGTCACCGACACGGACTGCTCCTCCAAGGCCTGGGTCTGTGTGGACGCCGACCAGGCCGTGACGGGGATGGTCGCCTTCCACAATCACGTCGGTGGGGCGCCGGTGCGGAACTGGTGGGACGACGGGGGGAACCTGATCGCGTTCAGCCGGGGGAGTGCGGGCTGGATCGCGCTGAACAACGACAAGACCGCGCACACGGCCACTTTCAGCACGGGGCTGTCGGCCGGGACGTACTGCGACGTTACGACCGGAAAGGTCGCGAAGGGAAAGTGTTCCGGGACCACGGTGAAGGTCGCAGCGGGCGGCAAGGCCCAGGTGACGGTGCCGGCCAAGGCGGCGGTGGCCTTCACCAAGGCCGACCGAGTGTGAGAGCAGGTGTGAGAGCGGGTGTGAGGTTGGCGTACCGGGTGGGCATGTGACCCCTTTCGCCACTGGTGTCCCGTCGCCATCTGTTTGGCCGTGCGACACGCCGCGCTAATTACCTTTCTGTAATTCGCTTGCTACCTAGAGTCACCCTCGCCACAACGGGGATTCTGGGGGAAGCGACGCATGGGTGCGTGGGGTAAGTATTCCGGCGATAACAGGCCTTTGCGAAGCTGGATGTCGGGGTGGATGGGCCGGCGCGGACTGCGTCGGACCACCGCCCGGGGCCTGGCCGGTCTGCTGGTCGCCGGAGCCGTGATCCCGGCCGGCGTGCAGAGCAGTTCGGCCTTCACCGGCACCGTGATCTCCAACGCCAACGTGCTCAACGGCAGCGTCACCCTGCTGGCCGCGGCTACTGTGAACATCACCAGCGTGGGCCAGTCCCAGTACCCGGCCCCGACCAGTGCCTCGCTGGCCAACCTGTCCGGCCTGGGCCTGGACTCGGTGGCCTCGGCCGGCGCGCTGGCCAGCACGGCGACCGCCGATCCGCTCTACGACAAGGCGAACTCCAGCGCCGATCTGGCCAGCGTCAACGTCGCCAGCGGCCTGGTCGCCCTGGGCCCGACGCACTCGCAGTGTGCCGCGACCGCCAGCGGGGTCACCGGTTCGTCCACGGTGACCGGGCTCAGCCTCGGTGGCGGCCTGAACCTGGGCGCGGCGATCCCCTCCGGGACGATCACGCCCAACTACACGATCCCCCTGACCCTGAACGTGCTCGGTGTCCCCACCACCGCCGGCTCGATCATCCTGAACTACCAGAGCACCGCCAACCAGGGCGCCGGGCAGTACTCGATGAAGGTGGTCGCGGCCCGGGTGGTGATCAACGTCGCCGGGCTCGCCCAGGTGAACCTGGACATCGGCACCAGCGAGTGCGGCACCACGGTGCCCCCGACCCCGGCGGTCAGCGCGATCACGCCGACCAAGGGCGCCGAGACCGGCGGGACCAGCGTCACCATCACGGGTACCGGCTTCCTCGGCACCTCCGACGTGAAGTTCGGCGCGACCTCGGCCACCAGCTACACGATCAACTCGCTGACCAGCATCACGGCGGTCGCCCCGGCCGGTACCGGCACGGTCGACGTCCGGGTGATCAACCCGACCGGAACCTCGGCCAACACCGCCGCCGACGACTTCACCTACGTCCCCAAACCGGTGATCACCGCGGTCAATCCGACCCGTGGCCCGACCGCGGGCGGGACCAGCGTGACGATCACCGGCACCAACCTCACCGGCACCTCGGCCGTCACCTTCGGCGGGACCGCGGCCACGAGCTTCAGCGTGGACAGCGCCACGCAGATCACCGCCGTCGCCCCGGCCAAGACCGCCGGGCAGATCGACGTGCGGGTCACCAGCGTCGGCGGGCAGTCCGACGTCGTGACGGCCGACCAGTACACCTATCTCGCAGTGCCTGCGGTGACCGGCATCTCGCCATCCGTAGGCGCGATCGCCGGGGGTACGAGCGTCACCATCACCGGTACCGCGCTCGCCAACGCGACCTCGGTGAAGTTCGGTAACGTCACCGGCACCATCACGGCCAACACCGGAACGAGTATCACCGCCACCGCCCCGGCCGGATCCGCGGGCACGGTCGACATCGCGGTCACCACGGCCGGAGGGACGTCGGCCAACACGGCCGCCGACAACTTCACGTACGTCGGGCAGCCGACGGTGACGAATGTCAGCCCGTCCAGTGGGCCGACCGCCGGCGGCACCAGCGTCACCATCACCGGAACCGGCTTCGCGGGTCTCGTCGGACCTTCGGCCGTGCAGTTCGGCAGCACGAACGCGACGAGCTACACGGTGAACTCGCCCACCAGCATCACCGCGGTCGCTCCCTCCGGAACCGCCGGCACGATCGACGTCACGATCACGAACCCGGCCGGGACCTCAGCGGCGTCGGCGGCCGACCAGTTCACCTACATCGCGCTGCCCACGGTCACCGGGGTCAACCCCGCGACGGGAACGACGGCCGGTGGCAACACCGTGACCATCACCGGTACCGGGTTCACCGGCGCAACCGGGGTGACCTTCGGAACTGGCAACAACGCGTCCGTGGTCACCGTGGTCAACCCGACTCAGATCACCGCAACCGTCCCCGCGCACGCCGCGGGAACCGTTGACGTCCGGGTCATTACCCCCGGCGGTACTTCGGCCAACACCGCCGCCGACGACTACGTCTACGCGGCCGCGCCTACGGTGACGAGCATTTCGCCGACGGCGGGACCGCTGGCCGGGGGTACGAGCGTCACGATTACCGGTACCAACCTGGCCAACGCCACATCGGTGAAGTTCGGTACGACATCGACACCCATCACCACGAACTCGGCCACCAGCATCACCGTGACCTCCCCGCTGGCCAACAGCGCGGGCGCAGTGGACGTCACGGTCGTCACAGCGGGTGGGACCAGCGCCACCTCCGCCGCTGACCGGTTCACCTACACCGCCGCCCCGGTGATCACGTCGATAACTCCCAACCAGGCCTCGTCCACCGGTGGGGCCCTGCTCGTGACCATCAACGGTTCCGGCTTCACCGGCGTGAACGCCCTGACCGGCGTGCAGTTCGACGGGCAGAACGTGGTGGCCGTGCCGGTCAGCGACTCGGTGATCACGGTCGCCCTGGTGCCCGCCCACGCCGTCGGGCCGATCTACGTGACCGTGACGACGCCCAACGGAGGCACCAGCGCCCAGACCCCGGGAGCGGTGTTCACCTACGTCGGTGCGCCCACCCTGACCTCGGTCTCACCCGCGTCCGGCCCGACCGCCGGGGGTAACACCGTGACCCTGATCGGCACCGGGTTCACCAACGTGAACACTGTGAACTTCGGGGCCACTCCGATCACGACCTTCACCAAGGTCTCCGACACCCAGATCACCGTGACCGCGCCGCCGGGCCTGGCCGGGAACGTGAACATCAGCGTTCTCAGCGGGGCGTATGGGCTTTCGGGTACCCAGCCGTACCAGTACCTCGCCACCCCGACCGTCGCGCTGCTCGTACCGAACACCGGCCCGGCGGCCGGGGGGCAGCAGGTGCTGATCACCGGAACCGGTTTCACTGGAGCCACCGACGTGAAGTTCGGCGGGGTGTCGGCGGGACCGATCACGGTCAGCAGCGACCTCAGCATCACGGCCACCGCACCGTCGCACGCAGCCGGACTGGTGGACGTGACCGTCACCGCGCCAGGTGGAACCTCCTCCACCATCGGCACTCAGAACGATTTCACCTATGTCGCGGCACCCGTGATCAGTTCGATCGCGCCCAGCTCCGGACCGGCGGTCGGCCTCAACTCGGTGGTCATCACGGGTACCGGATTCACCGGTATGACCAGCGTGACCTTCGGCGGTACCGTCGCGACGGCCGTCGCGACGAACGACACCACGATCACCGTGGCGGTGGTGCCCGGGCATGCGGTCGGGGACGTGAATGTCGCCGTAACCACACTGAGCGGTGGCACCAGTGCGGCGACGGCGTCCTCGGTCTACACCTATCAAGGGGCGCCGACGCTGACCTCGATCGCACCTGATCGGGGCCCGCTGGCCGGCGGCAACCCGGTCGTCCTGACCGGTACCGGCTTCAACCAGGCGACCGCGGTGACCTTCGGGGTGCTTCCGGCGACGAGCTACACCATTGCCTCGGACACCCAGATCACCGCCACGGCCCCGCTGGGCGTTGGAACAGTGAACGTGACGGTGTCGGCCGGCTTGGGCAACACGTCGAACACGCAGCCCTACACCTATGTGGCCGCTCCTAACGTCCTGACCGTGTCGCCTCAGACGGGCACCATCGACGGCGGCACCGTGGTCACGCTCACCGGTCTCGGCTTCACCGGGGCGACGGACGTGAAGTTCGGGACGACGTCGGCGCCTGGTCCGATCACGGTCAGCGGTGACACCAGCATCACGGTGACGACTCCGGCGCACGCGGCGGGCACGGTGCCGGTGACGGTGGTGGGCCCGGGCGGAACCTCCACGCCGGTGGCCCTTCTCAACGACTTCACCTTCATCGCCCGACCCGTGGTGACGACGGTGTCCCCGAACTCCGGACCGACCGGTGGGCTGACGGTTGTCACCATCACCGGGACCGGCTTCGACACGGTGGCCCTGACCGGCGGCGTGAAGTTCGGCGGGGTTGATGCGACCTACCTGAAGCTGTCCGACACCAGCATCACTGCCACTACCCCGGCTCATGGGGCGGGCACGGTCGATGTCACGGTCACGACGGCCGACGGCGGAACGTCGGCCACGGTGACCGGGGACCAGTTCACCTACCTGGGAGCGCCTGCGGTCACGGGTCTCTCACCGGCGACCGGCCCGATCGCCGGTGGTAACACGGTGACGATCACCGGCGCCGGGTTCACGCCCACCAGCACGGTTCTCTTCGGCGCAACGCCCTTGCTGAACCCCACCGTGAACAGCTCCACGAGCCTCACGGTCACCGCCCCAGCCGGGCTGCCGGGAACGGTGGACGTTCGAGTGGTCACCGCCGGTGGCACCTCGCCGGTCACGACGGCCGACGACTACACCTACGTAGGGACGCCGGTGGTCACCGGCCTGGCTCCGACGGCGGGCGGGGTGGCCGGGGGTGAGTCGGTGAACATCACCGGCAGCGGGTTCACCGGCGTGCTCGCGGTCGACTTCGGAGGGACGGCCGCGACCACGTTCGACCGGCGCAGCGACACGTTGATCGTGGCCACCGCCCCGGCCCACGCGGCGGGGGTGGCGAACGTCCACGTGACCACGCTGATCGGTGGGGTGTCGGCTGACCAGGCCGCCAACGAGTACACCTACATCGCCGGGCCGGCCGTGACCGGTCTGAGCCCGAACAACGGCACCACCGACGGCGGGACGGTCGTCACGATCACCGGTAGCGGCTTCACCGGCGCCACCGGGGTCCGCTTCGGCAATGTGGTGGCGTCCAACCCGACCGTGAGTAGCGACACCACGATGACCGCGGTCTCCCCGGCCGGCAGCGCAGGCACGGTCGATGTGACGGTGGTCGGCCGGTTCGCGAACTCGGCCACGACCCCGGCCGACCGGTTCACCTACCTCGGCCGCCCGGACGTCACCGGCATCGCGCCGGACTCGGGGAGCGTCAACGGCGGCACGATCGTGACGATCACCGGCACCGGGTTCACCCCGACCTCGACCGTGACGTTCGGGGGTAACGCGGCCACCAACGTCCAGTACACGAGTGCGACGCAGCTGAGCGCGACGTCGCCGTCGGGTGGCGCCGGGGTGGTCGACGTTGCGGTCACCACGAACGGCGGGACGTCGGTCACCACCGGTACCCGAGACGACTTCCGGTACGTCGGGGCGTCCACCATCAGTGCCATCAACCCCAACGTCGGCCCGGTGGCGGGTGGCGACCAGGTCGTCATCACCGGCACCCAGTTCTACGACGTGACCGGAGTGACCTTCGGGGGCACCGCGGCGACCGCCGTCACGCGGGACAGCGACACCCAGCTCACGGTCACGACCCCCGCGCACGCTGCGGGAGCGGCGAACGTCGTGGTGACCACCACGGCGGGCGGGGCGTCGGCAGCGGGTACCTATACCTACCAGCCCCTTCCGACAGTCACCGGCGTTACGCCGACCTCGGGGGTGACCCTCGGAGGCACCGTCGTCCATCTGAACGGAAGCGGGTTCACCGGCACGACGCAGGTGTACTTCGGAACCGTGCCCGCGACCACCTACACGGTGCTGTCGGACACCCAGATCGACGCCGTCAGCCCGGCCATGAGCATGGGCGGAACCTTCCACGTGACCGTCGACGGGCAGTACGGCACCTCGGTGGCGACGGCGGCGGACGAGTTCACCTACGCGGCCAGTCCCACCGTCAGCGGGATCGCCCCGGCCCGGGGTCCGCTCGTCGGGGGCACGGACGTGACGATCACCGGTACCGGCTTCACCAGCGGCTCGCAGGTTTCCTTCGGCGGCACCGCCGCCACCGTGCGCTTCGTCAGCGCGACCGAACTGGTCGCCACCACCCCGGCGGCCACCGCGGGCACCGTCGCGATGACGGTGACGACCCCGTACGGGACGTCGGCGCCGATCAACTTCACCTTCGTCGACATCCCGGGGATCACCTCGGTCACCCCGAACGAGGGCCCGGAGACCGGGGGTACGGCGGTGACGGTGCGCGGGTCCGGGTTCTCGACGGCGAGCGCCGTGCGGTTCGGGACGGCGGCGGCGTCCTTCACCATCGTCAGTGACACCGAGATCAGCACGACGTCGCCGGGTGGGACGGGCGGCGTGAACGTCCGGATCACCAATGACGGGGGGACGTCGGTGGTCACCGGGCAGTCGGCCTTCGACTACCTGCCGCCGCCGACCGTGACGTCCGTGGCGCCGTCCTCGGGGCCGATCACCGGGGGTACCCAGGTGACGATCACCGGTACCGGCTTCACCAACGGCACGACGGTGGCCTTCGGGGCTACCGCGGCCACCGGCGTCACCTACGTGAGCCCGACCCAGCTCACCGCCACCGCGCCCTCGGTGTCGTCGGCCTCCACCGTGGACGTGGTCGCGACCACCGTCAACGGCTCGTCGGCGACCACGGGTGCGGGGAACGACTTCCGTTACCTGGCGGCGCCTTCCATCACGGGAGTGACCCCGGCGGCGGGACCGATCGCGGGCGGGACGGTGGTCACCATCACCGGCTCCGGCTTCACCAACGCAACTCAGGTCAGGTTCGGCACGGTGCTCGCGACCGGGGTCACGGTGAGCTCGGACGGCTCGATCACGGTGACGGCCCCGGCCGGTAGTGCGGGCGTCGTGGACATCACCGTGACCGGTCCGGGCGGGACCTCGGCCACCTCCTCGGCGGATCAGTTCCGTTACGCGACGGCCGCATCGATCACCGGTATCTCCCCGGATACCGGGTCGGTGGCCGGTGGCACCACGGTCACCATCACCGGCAGCGGGTTCACCGGCGCGACCCAGGTGACCTTCGGCGGGGTCAACGCGACCTTCACCGTCGTGAACGACACGACGATCACCGTGGTCACCCCGGCGGGTCTGGCCGGTGACCGCAGCGTGAGAATCACCACCCCGGGCGGGATCTCGCCGGTCTCGCCGGCCGCCACGTACACGTACGCGGCCGCCCCCAGCGTCACCGGTCTCACCCCACCGGTCGGCCCGGTGGCCGGGGGTACGCAGGTGACCATCACCGGAACCGGTTTCACGGGCGCCACCTCGGTCTCCTTCGGGGGCAGCACGGTCACCCCGACCGTCACCGGCGACACGTCCCTGACCGTCACGACCCCGGCGCACGCCGCCGGGACGGTCGACGTCACGGTGACCGGGCCGCTGGGCACCAGCGCGACCGGCGTGGACACGGGGTTCCGCTTCGTGGAGCCCAGTTCCGCGCCGGTGCTCACGACCATCACCCCGGCTCGCGGTCCGGCTGCGGGGGGCGGAACGGTTCGTCTGAGCGGGATCGGCTTCACCGGCGCCTCCGCGGTGACCTTCGGCGGGGTGGCCACGCAGTTCACGGTGGACAGCGACACCCAGATCACGGTGACGGTGCCGACGGACGGGACGGGCACGGTGACGGCGCGGGTGACCACGGCGAACGGCACGAGCGCGGAGAACGTGGGGTACACCTACGTGCCGCTCTCGGAGCTGCCGCAGGTGCAGGGGATCACGCCGAACGTCGGGCCGGTCGCCGGAGGCACGGTGCTGACCATCACTGGGGCCAACTTCGACGACCAGACCACGGTTTCGTTCGACGGGGTCCCGGGCACGTCGCTGACGCTGGGTCCTGACGTCGGGGGATCGGGGCTGGGGCTGCGCTCGGCGGTGCCGACGTCCTTCCGTGCGGCCTACTCGAACACGCTCAGCGTGATCGCCCCGCCGCACGAGCAGGGGCCGGTGACCATAACGGTGACGAACGCGGCGGGCACGACCAGCTTCGTCCAGGCCTTCACCTTCATCCCGCTGCCGTCCGCGACGACGTTCACGGTGCAGGTCCCGGCCGGGACGACGTCGGTGATCGCGCCACGCGGCCCGGACTACACCGAGCTCGAGGTCGACGCCTGCGGGACGCCGAGCGGGGACGGCTCGGTAGTGGTCGGGCCCAAGGGCCAGGCGTGCGTCTACACCGCCCCGGACGCGGTGGGTACGGACAGCTTCACGATGGACGTGAGCGACGTGCTCGGGCAGCAGAACACCCAGACCGTGCAGGTCACCGTGACCCAGGGGAGCGGTACCGGCAACGGCGGGGGCGGGGGTAACGACGGTGGCGGCGACAACGGTGGTGGCGACGACAACGGTGGTGGCAGCGGTACCGATGGCGGCGGGGGTAACGACAACGGCGACGGGTCCGGCTCGGGCGGTTCCGGTGGCAACAACGGTTCCGGCAACGGTTCGGGGTCGGGTACCGGCTCCGGGTCAGGTGGCGGCAACGACCTGGCCTTCACCGGCACGCCGTACTTCCTGGTCCCGGCCATCGCTTTCGGGTTCGGCCTGATCCTGGTCGGCTCCGGGATCGTCACCGTCGAGCAGCTGCGCGGCGGGTCCCGGCGTCGTCGTCGCCAGTAACGCCGTCAGCTCATCTCCGACTTAGGAAGGATGTTTCCGGTGCCCCTTCTGCCTACCGTTGAGGGGTGCTCAAGAGGCTGATCCGGCGGGTGCTGGGCTGGGTGGACGCGGTCTTCCCGGTGCTGCTCGCGCTGTTCGGGCACAGCGTGGTGATGGCCACCGGCCCGAGCGGCCCGGGCAGCCCGGTTCGGTGGTTCGGATCGCTGGCCGCGGTGGCCGGGGCGCTGGCGTTGTACTGGCGGCGCCGTCACCCCGAGCGGGTCATGCTGTTTACGTTGCTGACCGGGGTGGCGGTCCAGCTGATCGCCCCGGAGCAACTGTTTCCCTACCCCGCCTTGGTTGCGCTGTGGGCCCTGACCGTCCGCCGCCCGATGCTGCGCTCGCTGCTGGCCCTGTCCGGCGCGGTTGGGCTGACGGCGCTGGTGGTGCCGGCTCACGTGCACCCGCGCGGGGACGTCGAGTTCGCCTACCTGGTCGCGGTCGTGGTGTGGGCGCTGGCCTGGGCGCTGCGCAGTCAGCGGCAGGCGATCGAGCAGGCGGGGGCGCGGATCGCGATGGAGGAGCAGTCCCGCCTGGCCCGCGACATCCACGACGTGATCGCGCACAGCGTGTCGGTGATCGTGGTGCAGGCCGCGGCGGCGGACGACGTGTTCGACACCCGCCCGGACCGGGCCCGGCAGGCGCTGCGGTCGATTGAGGAGACCGGCCGGGACGCGCTGACGGAGTTGCGGCGGTTGCTCGCCGCGCACGAGGGGAGTGGCCCGGCCGGGCTTTCCTTGGCTGATAACAGGCCATCGCCAGGCGCAGATGAAGGTCACAGCGGCGAGGGGTCGCGCGCTGCTGGCAGTATCCCGGGGACCACCGGGTTCTCCTACTTACGTGATAACAGGCTAACGAGCGTCTTCAAAGGGCTTGCCACCCAACCGAACCGCACCCAAGCAAGCGAGCCACGAGCGTCCCTTGCTCCGCAACCGACCCTTGACCGCCTGCGTCCCGACGTCCTCGCCCCGCTCGCCGCCGCCGGTCTGCACATCGACCTCACCATCGAAGGCGATGCCTCGGGCATCAGCCCGGGCATTCAGCTCACTGCGTTCCGCATCGTTCAGGAGTCGCTCACGAACGTCCTCCGTCATGGCTGTGGCGCCGGGGCGCGGGTGAAACTCTCGGCGGGGGAGAGGGAACTGGGTATCCGGGTGGACAACGTCCGCGGCGATGCACATGCGCCTACCAGGCCGAGCATTTCGGGGGGTGGGCGCGGCATTGCGGGCATGCGGGAACGTGCGGCGCTGGTCGGGGGTGTGCTGACGGCGCAGCCGGATGACGGGGGTGGGTTCTGCGTGGAGGCGCGTTTGCCGGTGCGGTCCGCGGTGCGGTTGTGAGCGAGATGGTGGGGCAGCGACCGATCCGGGTCTTGGTGGCTGACGATCAGGAGCTGGTGCGCAGCGGTTTCGGGATGATTTTGGACGCTCGTGGTGACCTTGAGGTGGTGGGTGAGGCGTCGGACGGGCTGGAAGCGGTCCGGCTGACCGCCGAACTCGCGCCGGACGTGGTGCTGATGGATGTCCGGATGCCGGTGCTGGACGGTCTGGAGGCCACCCGGCGGATCGTGGCGTCCGGGGCGGGCACCCGGGTTCTGGTGCTGACGACGTACGACGTGGACGACGCGGTGCATGCGGCGTTGAGGGCGGGGGCGAGCGGGTTTCTGCTGAAGGACGTCCGTCCGGCCGACCTGGCGGAGGCGATCCGGGTGGTGGTGCGGGGGGATGCGCTGCTGGCGCCCTCGGTGACCCGGCGCCTGATCACCGAATTCACCGCACTGTCGCCGGGCGGGCCGCCGCCGGATCTGGGCCGGCTGACCGAGCGGGAGGTGGAGATCCTGCGGCTGGTGGCGCTGGCGCTGTCCAATGCCGAGATCGGGGCCCGGCTGTGGATCACCGAGGCGACGGTGAAGACCCACGTGTCCGCGATCCTGCGCAAGCTCGGCCTGCGTGACCGGGTGCACGCGGTGGTAGCTGCCTATGACGCGGGGCTGGCTCGTCCGCGGCGCTGAGATGCCTTCCGCAGCGCGGGTGATAAGACTCCTGTGGAGCATCGGTCCGCCGTGAGGAGCAGCTGTGAAGGCCATTGTTTACACCGAGACCGGGGACGCCGGCGTGCTGTCCGTCGCCGAGCGGGAGGTTCCGGAGCCGGGGCCGGGCGAGGTTCGGGTGCGGATCGTGGTCTCGGGGGTGAACCCGACGGACTGGAAGAGCCGGGCCGGGTCGAGCACCCGGCAGCGGGCGAGCGCCGAGTCGGTGCCCAACCAGGACGGCGCGGGGATTGTGGACGCGGTCGGTCCGGGGGTGAGTGAGCTGGCGCCGGGGGATCGGGTGTGGATCTATCTGGCGGCCCCGGACTACGGCACGACCGGTACCGCGCAGGAGTACACGGTTCAGCCGGTCGCTCATGCGGTCCCGCTGCCGGAGGCGGTGTCGCTCGACGTCGGGGCCTCGCTGGGGGTGCCCGCGCTGACCGCGCACCGGGCGCTGACCGTGGCCGAGGACGGGCCCTCGCGGCTGGCCCCGGGGACGCTGGAGGGCCAGGTGGTGCTGGTCGCGGGTGGCGCCGGGGCGGTCGGGCACGCGGCGATCCAGCTGGCCAAGTGGGCCGGGGCCACGGTGCTGACCACGGTCAGCGGCCCGGAGAAGGCGGCGCTGGCGAAGGCGGCCGGGGCGGATCACGTGATCAACTACCGCACCGAGGACGTCGCGGCGCGGGTGCGCGAGGTCGCTCCGGACGGGGTGGACACCGTGGTCGAGGTGTCGCTGGCGAAGAACCTGGATCTTGATCTGGCCGTGCTGAAGACCCGCGGCGTGATCGCCATCTACGCGAACGACGGTGGCAACACGGTCGAGCTGAGCCTGGGGGCCGGGATGGGCCCGAACGTCCGGCTGCAGTTCATTCTGCTCTACACCGTGGGCACCGCTGTTCTACGGAGGGCGGTGGAGGACGTTTCGGCTGCGCTCGTGGACGGAGTCTTGCCGGTGGGTGAGGAGCACGGGCTGCCGGTGCTGCGGTTCGCTCTGGACGACGTGGCGGGTGCGCACGACGCGGTCCAGGGCGGTGCGGTCGGCAAGGTCCTGGTGGACGTCACGCCTGAGTGAGATCCTGAGTGAGATGGGGCCTGGTCACCGCCGGTGGCCGAAGGACTTGTCGAGCGTCGGCCAGGAGGGTGAATCCGGCGTAATCAACTGACCAACGCGCGGCTAGGACCGACTGGCGAGCCATGCAGAAGACCTCGGTGCCGCGCCGGGGCCTTGCCGTTCTCGCCGCCGTGACCACCTTGGCGGTGCCGGCCGTGACCCTGGGCGGCCACGCCGACGGCACGATCTATGCCGCGCGCTATTACGTGGTCTTCTGCCTGTGCCAGATATTGCTGGTGCTTGCTGTCCGTCGGATCCCGTCCGCTCTTCGCGGGCCCTGGAAGCTCATGATCGTGACCGGCGGGATGTGGGCGGCCGGGGAGAGCTACGCCCTTTACGCCACGATCCGGGGCATCGAGGCGTACCCGACTCCGGCGGACCTCGCCTACGGACTCGGATACACCTTCCTCACGATCACCGTGCTGCGCCTGGATCGGGAGAACGGCAAGGCCCTCAAGGCCGGCGCTGTGCTGGACGCGATCATCGTGACTGCGAGCGTCGGCGTCCTGGCTGTGGTGTTCCTGATCCTTCCTCTGCTGACCGACTCCTCGCAGTCGATCGCGGCGCGGGTCGTCTCGAGCATGTACCCACTGGCCGACGTGATGATGGTGTACCTGGTGGTGCGCCTGCTGGGCAGCAGTCGCGGGAACGTGCGGCGCCCTGCGGTGCTCTGGCTGTCGGCCGCGATGGTGTCCACCTTGGCCGCCGACACCGGACTGAACCTGTGGACGCTTCTCAGCGGCGGTTCCGACTACCCCAGGGTTCTGGACTGCTTGTGGCTGCTCTTCTACCTTTTCGTGGCCTTCTCGGCGATGGCGGCAGGACAGGCGGCCGGGTCGGCCGGGTCGGGCCGGGCGGCCCGGTGGGAGCGGCGACGGACGGCGCGGGACGCGGTCCGGACCGGCCTGGACCTGACTGTCCCCCGGCTGGCCCTGCTGGCGGTCGCGGCGATGCTTCCGTCGCTGGTGATCGTGCTGCGCAGCCGGATGTCCGACGACCAGGGCTACTCCGAGCTGGGGTTCGGGTCGGCCCTGCTGATCACCCTGGTGATCGTCCGGATCTGGGGCCTGATCAAGCAGTTGCGTCACCAGGCGGCGCGCCTGGATCTGCTGGCCACCACCGATCCGCTGACGGAGGTGGCCAACCGCCGCAGCTGGGACGCCGAGCTGGGACGGCAACTGTCCCCGGAGCGGGCCGGATCCGGTCTCCTGTTCGTCGCGCTGCTGGATCTGGATTATTTCAAGCGCTTCAACGACTCGCGGGGACATCATGCCGGCGACGATCTCCTGCGCGGGGCCGCCACGGCGTGGCAAGCCGTGCTCGGTCCCGACGGCATGATTGCCCGGTGGGGTGGTGAGGAGTTCGCGGTCGTCCTGCGGGCGGAGGACGAGCAATCCGGTCTGGCCGTTCTGGACAGTCTGCGTCAGGTGGTCCCGGAACAGCAGACCGTGTCGATCGGCGTGGCTCGGTGGGACGGGGAGCTGGGGTCGGAGCCGCTGATGCGACGGGCCGACGAAGCTTTGTACGAGGCCAAGGCGGCGGGCCGGAACCGGATGTGCGTCGCGGGCGCTGCGCCGGACCGCCGCGTGCCGGCGGCCCGGCGCCCGGGCCCTCCTGCGACCGTGATCGGCGAACAGCGGGTGGGCGCAGTCTGACCTGATCAGGCGTTGCGGACGTTCTGGGCGAAGTTGAACACGCCCTTGGGGTCGTACTTCTTCACGACCTTCTTCAGGCGGGTGGTGTTCTTGCCCCAGTAGGCGTCGGCCCAGCCCTTCTGGTTCGCGTTGAGGTAGTTCACGTACGAGCCGGATCCGGTGACCGGGGTCAGGGCGTTCTGCAGGGCCAGCACGGCCGGGTCGCCGGAGGCGTTGGAGGTGTAGATCTGCACGGAGGCCACGGCCTTGCGGTGCACGAACGCGGTATCCGTCGGGGCGAGGTCGGCGACCTCACCGCCCAGGGCGTCGAACAGCAGCACCAGGCCGCGGCGTTCGGCCATGAGGTCGGTGACCTGCTGGGCGTGGGCCCGGGTGAGGGTGCCGTTCAGGATCCGGGAGGCGGCGCGGAACTTCTCCCGGCCGGTGCCGCTGCCGGCGAAGTACTTCATCGCGTTCAGGTAGGTGTAGCTGGTCGAGCGCTGGGCGGTCGGGTTGACGCCGACGGCCGCGATCAGGTCGGCCAGGTGCGGCGGAAGCTTGGACGGGGTGCCGACGAAGGTGCCGACGATCCGGTTGGTCGGGGTCGGGTTGGCGGCGGTGCCGGTGTTGACGTGGCAGACCGCGGTGATCGCCGGGACGGCGCTGTGGATCCACTGGCTCCAGGCGCTGAGCGCGGCGGCGGTGGCGGTGGCCGGGAAGGTCAGCGAGAAAACCGTGACGGTGGGCGCGGCGACGGTGGTGAAGGTCAGGTCGGTGACGACGCCGCCCTGGCCGCCGCCTCCGCCGCGCAGCGCCCAGAACAGGTCGGAGTGGTGACTGGCGTCGGCCAGGACCAGTTCGCCCTCGCCGGTGACGACGTGCGCGGACTTGAGGTGGTCGCAGGTCAGGCCGTAGGGGCGGGAGAGCACGCCGATGCCCCCGCCCAGGGTCAGGCCGGCCACGCCGACGGTGGGGCAGGAACCGCCGGGCAGGGCGCGGCCCCGGGCCGCCAGCGCGGCGTAGACGTCGGACAGGTGCGCGCCCGCTCCGACCTGGACCGTGCCGTCGTCCTTGATCGTGATCTTCTTGGCCCGGCTGACGTCGATGACCAGACCGCCGTTGGGGGTGGAGTAGCCGGCGTAGCTGTGGCCGCCGGAGCGGGCGGCGATCGGGATGCCGTGCCCGGCCACCCGCTTGAGGCAGCGCTGGATGTCGGCGCGGCCGGTGACCTGGGCGATCGCGGCCGGGGTGCGGGTGCCGAGGGCGGCGTTGAACGGCCGGGAAGCCGCGGTGTAGCCGGCGTCGCCGGGGCGGAGGAGCGGGCCGTCGAGGACCTTGCGCAGCCCCGCCCAGTCGATGCTCGCGCTGGTGGCGGCGTTGGCGTTGCCCGCGGACCCGAAGGCGAAGGCACCGGTGGTCCCGGCCGCGGCCAGGGCTCCGGTCAGGCCGAGAAAGCCGCGGCGGCTGAGCCGAGGGGTGGCCGTGCTGTTCTGAGCATCCTGCTGCGGGCCGGTCATAGCTCCTCCTCATGCCTCTTTCACTGCCTTCTCAGAACCTTGGATGCGGCAGGGGGCGGAAAAGTTCGGAAGCTGATCAATCTGGGCCGAACGGGTTGACTGCGCCGCCCGTACTGGCGGCCACCGGGCACCCGCCGACCGTCAGGGCGTGGGCCGGATGAGCGTGTTGCCGCCGCGTATCCGGATCGTCGGTGCGCTGGCGCTGCTGGCTGTCCCGGTGGCCGTTGTGCCGCCGGTGGACAGCGTGCTCTCGGCCGGGCTCTACGTGCTCTCGGTGGCGCTGTCCACGCTGCTGATCTCGATGCTGGTCGGGCAGATCCCGGCCGAGCGGCGGCGCGGCTGGCGGCTGGTGCAGGCCTCGATGATGATCGCCCTGGCCGCCGAGGCGCTGTTCAAGGTCCTGCAGCACCGCGACTCCACGCTCTATCCCACGCCCGCGGACGTCCTCTATTTCCTGTCCTACGGGCCCCTGATCCTGGGCCTGCTGCGGCTGGACCGGCAGCGTGGGGGCCGCTTCCGGCTGGGCGACCAGCTGGACACGGCGATCGTCACGACCGGTGCGGCCTCGCTGGCCCTGGTCTTCCTGGTACTGCCGGTGGTCCAGGACGACGAGGTGAGCCGGGCCGCCCAGGTGGTGTCGTCGGCGTACCCGCTGGCCGATGTGCTGGTGGCGTTCCTGGCCTTCCGGATGCTGGTCGGCGGGGGCCGCTGGACGGCGCCGATCTGGCTGCTGGTGCTCGGGCTGGGGTCGTTGCTGACCGGGGACGTGGCGCAGCAGGTGCTGGCCTCGCAGACCGAGTCGATCCTGTTCCCGCGCTGGGTGAACGGCCTGTGGCTGGCGTTCTACCTGTGCCTGGCCCTGGCCGCGGGGTCCAGCACCCGGGCGGGCTGGCGGCCGCCGGCGCCTCCGGCCGCGGAGACCTGTCCGGGCTGGCTGCGGCTGCCGGCCATGCTGGCCGCGGCCGGGCTTCCGCCGCTGCTGGTGATCCTCGAGGCCGAGCGGGACAACCAGGGCGAGGTGATCACGCTCGGGGTGGGCACGGTGATCGTGCTGGCCCTGGTGCTGGTGCGGTTCTGGGATCTGCACCGCCAGCTCGACGCGCAGGCCCGCGCCCTGGCCGAGCTGGCCGCCACCGATGCGCTGACCGGGGTGGCCAACCGCCGGGCCTGGGACCGCGAGCTGGCGCTGGGCCTGGAGAGCAGCCGCGTGGTGGGCACGTCGCTGCTGGTGGCCGTGCTCGACCTGGACCACTTCAAGGAGTACAACGACGCGGTCGGGCACGCCGGTGGGGACGATCTGCTGCGCGGCACGGCCACGGCCTGGCGGGAGGCGATCGGCCCGGCCGGGGTGCTGGCGCGCTGGGGTGGTGAGGAGTTCGTGGCCTTCCTGCACTGCCGTACCCCGGAGTCGGGTCTGGCGCGGCTGAATCGGCTGCGTGCTTTGGTGCCCGACGGGCAGACGGTGTCCATCGGGGTGGCGGTCTGGGACGGCCGGGAGGACGGGACGCTGGTGCTGGGGCGGGCGGACGAGGCTCTGTACCGGGCCAAGCGGCTGGGGCGGGACCGGATGATCGTGGACCGGCCCGGGCCGGACACCGCCCGGCTCCCGGAGCCGGTGCTGTTCACAGCGCGTAGCTCGGCCTGACCCGTAACTGACCCGAACCGGTGCTGCTGGGCGGGTTGTGGGCCGATCGTGGGCCGAGCAGTGCGGTCCGGATCCGGTCCGGCCGATGACCTAGGCGTGACCGGACAGCCAGCGCGTCGGGACGACGTACCCGGTCATCAGCGGCTGGTCTTCTGGCTGGGCACGCTGGCGCTGGTGTCCTGCCCGGTGGTGGCGTTCCTGATCCCGGCCCTGTGGCGGGGCAACGTGGTGGTCACGGTCGCCTACCTGGTCTCCGTCGTGCTCTCGGCGGCCTTTCTGACCGTGGCGGTGGCGCAGGTTCCCGCCGCCCGCCGTCGACCCTGGCTGGCCCTGGTCTTGATGATGGGGCTCTCGGTCGTCGGCGAGACCTGGTTCGCCGTGCTGGACCTGCGCAGCGTTCAGGCCTGGCCGTCCCCGGCCGACCCGGTCTATCTCGGCGCCTACGCGGCCCTGGCCTACGGCGTGCTGGCTCTGGACCGCCAGCGCAACCACCGCCCGGCCTTCGGCGCGCTGCTCGAGGCCGGCATCGTCGCGGGCTCGGTGGCCCTGCTGGCGCTCGTGTACCTGATCTTTCCCCTGGTCACCGACGGCAGTCAGTCGCCGGCGGCCCGCCTGGTCGGCACCCTGTACCCGCTGGTCGACGTGCTGCTGGTGTTCCTGGTGGCGCGGATGCTGATCGGCCCGCGGCAGCAGCCGGCGGCGATCCGGTGGCTGGTGCTGGCGATGATCGTGACGGTCACCGCGGACACCGTGCAGAACATCATCGTGCTGACCACCGATACCAGTGGCTTCCCGCACTGGATGGACCTGCTCTGGCTGCTGTTCTACGCGCTGCTGGGCTGCGCGGCCCGCAGTGCGTCCATCAGCGGCGAGACGTCCGCGGAGCTGGTGGTGCAGAACGGCCTGACGATCACCCGGCTGGTGGTGCTGGGTCTGGCCGCCGTGCTGCCCTCGGTGGTGCAGGTGGTGCTCGCGGCCAACGGTCATCCGCAGGACGGTGCCTACCTCGGGGCCGGGTCGCTGGTCCTGCTGGTGATGGTGGTGGCCCGGATCTGGGACCTGCTGCAGCAGGTGCGGCGGCAGTCCACAGAGCTGGCGCGGATGGCCCGGACCGACCCGCTGACCGGCGTGGCCAACCGGCGCTCGTGGGACTTCGAGCTGGCCCGGGCGATGGCCACGGCGTCCGCCACCGGCAGCGTGCTGCTGGTGGCGCTGCTGGACCTGGACTTCTTCAAGAAGTACAACGACGCGCACGGGCACCAGGCCGGGGACGACCTGCTGAAGGAGGCGGCGCGGGCGTGGAGTCTGGGGGTGGGGCCGGGCGGCCGGATCGCGCGGTGGGGTGGTGAGGAGTTCGCGGTCACCCTGCACTGCACGGAGGTCGCAACAGGGTTGGGTGTGCTGGACAGCCTGCGGGGGCTGGTGCCTTTCGGGCAGACCTGTTCGATCGGGGTAGCCCGCTGGGACGGCCTGGAGGAGGCGGAAGCGCTGCTCCGGGCGGCGGATGAGGCGCTCTACGAGGCGAAACGATCGGGACGGGACCGTCTGGTGCTGGCATCGGACCTGGACAGCGAAGTGCCGGATCCGAAGCAGGGGGTGGCATGAGCGGCCTCGAGCGCCGGGCCCTGGCGCCGGTCGGGGTTCTGACCGGGCTCTCGGTGGCGAGCTTGCTCGCGTTCCGCGAGGGCACGAACGGCATGTCGCTCGCCTACATCCTGTCCGTCGCCCTGAGCTCGGCGTTCCTGCTGCTCGCGGTCCGGCGGATCGCGAAGGAGGAGCGGGGACCGTGGAACTGGCTCCTGGCCAACATGGGCCTGTGCCTGGCGGGAGAATCGGTGCTGGCCTATTACCAGCTCACCGGACAGGATCGCTGGCCTACCCCGGCCGACCTGTTCTTCGTAGTGGCGTATCTGGCCACTGCGGCGGGTGTGCTGGGCCTGGACCGTCAGCGCAACCGGCGGGCGGCGTTCGGGGTGCTGGTGGATGCCGCCATCGTCGCCACCGGGCTGGGGATGCTGGCCGTGCTGTTCGTCGTGCTCCCGTCGCTCTCCGACGCCTCCCAGCCCTTCATCGCCCGGCTGCTCAGCACGGTGTACCCGGTGATGGATGTGCTCCTGCTGTTCCTGGTGGTCCGGATGCTGACCGGTCGGCGCCGGCCGGGGGCGGTGATCGGGTGGGTCATCGCGTCGATGCTGTGCACGCTGGCCGCCGACACCGCCCAGAACGTGGTCGAGCTGACCACCGGGGGCAACCAGTTCGCGGCCTGGATGAACGTGATCTGGGCGGGTGCCTACGGGTGCTGGGGTCTGGCAGCGGTCAGTGCCGGCCGGGTGCGGCACCGGCCGAGCGAGCCGGTGGGTGACGCGGCCGGGCTGACGGCGCCCCGGCTGGTGGTGCTGGCGCTGGCCGCGGGCCTGCCGTCGGTGGTGCTGATCGCGCGGACGGTGGCCGGTGTGTACGACGGGGCGGAGCTGCTCGGCCTGGGCTCGATTCTGCTGCTCGGCATGGTGATGGCGCGGATCTGGGACCTGCTGCAGGAGCTGCGCCGGCAGTCCGCCGGGATGGAACGGATGGCCCGGACCGACCCGCTGACCGAGATCGCCAACCGCCGGTCCTGGGACTTCGAGCTGGCCCGGGCGATGAACACCTCGATCGGGGCGGGCTCGCAGCTGCTGGTCGCGCTGCTCGATCTGGACCACTTCAAGCAGTTCAACGACACGCACGGGCATCAGGCCGGGGACGTGCTGCTGAAGGAGGCGGCCAAGGCCTGGAAGGAAGCCCTCGGACCGGCGCCGGTGATCGCCCGCTGGGGCGGTGAGGAGTTCGCCGTGCTCGTGCACTGCTCCGGGGTGGAGGAGGGTCGCGCGCGGCTGGACCGGCTGCGCCGGGTCGTGCCGAACGGCCAGACCTGCTCGATCGGGGTCGCCCGGTGGGACGGCGAGGAGGAACCGTTCCCCCTGCTGCAACGCGCGGACCAGGCGCTGTACCTGGCCAAGTCCGGTGGGCGGGATCGCACCGTGCTCGCCGTGGACCGGCCCGCGTTACCCCTGGAACCTTCGCTCCGTCAGGTGAGCAACTGACCTGACGACGAGGAGAGACGATGAACAGCCTTGAGCAGCGGATGAGCAACCCGGCTGCGCTCCTGCCGGACGTGATGACCGCGGTGAAGCACCTGACCCGGGGCATCCATTCGGCCGGGGTGCCCGAACAGACCCTGGAGCTGGTTCATCTGCGGGCCAGCCAGATCAACGGCTGCACCGCGTGCGTGCACTTCGGCGTGCTGAACGCGGGCCGGATCGGGCTGAGCACCGAGCGGATGCTGGCGCTGCCGGTCTGGCGGGAGTCGCCGTTGTTCGACGACGCCGAGCGGGCGGCGCTGGCGCTGGCCGAGGCGATGACCCGGCTGGCGGACGATCCGGGCGCGGTGGACGAGCAGATCTGGGACGCCGTGAGCGCCCGGTTCGGGGAGAAGGAGCTGGCCGCGATCATCCTGCAGATCGCCACGGCCAACTTCTACAACCGGCTGAACACGACCGTCCGCCAGCCCCCGGTGGACAGCTGGGTCTAGCTGATCCAGCTGGTTTCAGAGGAGGCGCTGCACGTCCAGGCGGGCCAGCCGGTCCGGGTCGGCCAGGGCGTGCAGCGCCACCACCTGGCCGTCCCGGACGGTGAAACCCAGCACCGATACCGCGGTTCCACCGAGCGTGACGATGACGCCGGGGTCGCCGTTGACCAGCACCGGGTGCAGCACGGCGTGCGGGTTGGCGAAGGTGCGTGCGCGTTGGGCGACGTCGCGGGCGCCGCGGGTGATGCCGGTGAGGGACGCTCGTGCGGTTCCGCCGTCGGTGCGCACCGTCACGTCGGGGTGCAGCACCGACACCAGCCGGTCGAGGTCGCCGGAGCGCGCCGCGGCGAAGAAGGCCTCGACCACCTCCCGGTCCGTACGACCGGGTGCATGGTCGGGTGAATGGTTGGACCGGGCGGCGGGCACGGCGCCGGTGACCCGTTGGCGGGCCCGATGAGCCAGTTGTTTGGACGCTGCGGGCGAGCGGTCGAGCAGGTCGCCGATGTCGGTGAACGGGACGGCGAAGAGGTCGTGCAGGACGAAGGCGATCCTCTCGGCCGGGGCCAGTTCGGCGATCACCACCTGCAGGGCCAGGCCCACCGCGTCGGCCAGCACCGCCTGGTGCTCGGGGTCCTCGCCCTCGGCGGTGATCACCAGGTCGGGAAAGGGTTCCTCGCGCCGGGCGGTGCGGGCCCGCAGGTGGTCCAGGCAGATCCGGCTGGTGACGGTGACCAGCCAGCCCCGCAGGTTGATCACCTCGGTGACGTCGCTGCGCGCGAACCGCAGCCAGGTCTCCTGCACCGCGTCCTCGGCCTCGTCCAGCGACCCGAGCATCCGGTAGGCGACCGCCCGCAGATGCGCCCGGTGCTCCTCGAACTGCTCCCCGAACTGGGCCTCGCCCTGTTCCACGCTCATCAGTGTCCTCTCGCCCGCCGGTCCTGGGTGCCTGACGAGCGGCGCGGGTGCGGTGTAACAGCCGTGAGAGGCTTCGGCGCGTGATCAGAACCATTGATGCCGGGATGACCGACGCCCGGGGGCGCAGCGTGACCCTGCGCGGGGTAAGTGACGAGAACTGGCGGGACATCGCCGATGTCGTGCCGAAGGACGACCAGCGCGACTGGGTGGCCACCTCCGGCGCCCGTTACCTGCTGCTGAGTGAGCGTGAGGGAGTGTGGACGTCGCTCGGCGTCTACTCCGACGAGCTGGTGGTCGGGCACATCATGTGGGCCTACGACGAGGACGACGACCGGAACTGGATCGGCGGGATGCTGATCGAGGCGCAGGACCAGGGCACCGGGATCGGCCGGGCCGCGCTGCTGACCCTGGTCGACTATCTGCGGGAGCTGCCCGAGCCCAAGGGCATCCGGCTGTCGGTGCACCAGGACAACCTCCCGGCCCGGAGGCTGTACGCCTCGGTCGGTTTCGTGGAGCTGGAGATCGACGAGGACGGCGACCTGACCGCGGAACTGGCCGATCCGGACGCCGAGATCCCGGAGAACGCCGAAGTCTGAGGACGCCGGTGGCCGGGTCAAGGGGGCAGGGTCAAGAGGGCAGTGCGGGCACCGCTGCGAAAGCGTCGAGGCGGACTACGCTGCAAAGCGTGCGTTGATCCGACCGTCAGGGGATGCTGATGCGTGCGGTGCGGTACCCCGCCTACGGCGGGCCGGAGGTGCTGGCCGTCGAGGCCGTGCCGATTCCTCTGCCCGGTCCCACCCAGGTCCGCATCCGGGTCGCGGCGACCAGCGTCAACGCCGCGGACGTCCATGTCCGTCGCGGATCCCTGCGCCTGCTGACCGGCCGCCGGTTCCCCAAGGGCGTCGGGATCGATGCGGTCGGGCTGGTCGAGTCGGCCGGCGCGGACGTGAGTTCGCTGCAGGTCGGGGACCGGGTCTGGGCAGTCACCGGGGACGGCCGGGCCTTCGGGGGGCCGCTGGGGTCGGCCGCGGAATCCGCGCTCTTCGAGGCCTCGCACGTCACCCTCGCCCCGTTCGGGGTGGATGATCTGGGCGCGGCCGCCACCGTCATGCCGGCCACGATGGCAGTTCGCACCCTGCAGGGGTCGACCCGGCTGCTGGGCGGGGAACGGGTGCTGGTGCGGGGCGCGACCGGGGCCGTCGGCGCGGCCGTCGTTCAGCTGGCGAATGCGCTCGGCGGTTACGTGGTCGCCCTGGCCGGCCCGCAGAACCTGGATCTGGCGCAGTCCCTGGGCGCCTCGGAGGTGTTCGACTACACCACCGCGCAGCCGGCCGACATCCGCCCGGTCGACGTCATCGTGGACACGGTGGGGACGCAGCTGCTGGCCTGGCGGCGTCGGCTCACCCCGGGCGGGCGGATGGTCACGACCGCCTCCTCACCCCAGGCGCTCGCGGCGGCGGGCACCGGCTCGGCGATCAGCCTGGTCAGCGGGGCGCGGGTGCGGACCTATCTGGCCCAGCCGCCGAACGCGATGATCGCCGAGGCCGCGCGGCACGTGGCGGAGAAGTCGATCCGGCCGGTGATCGACTCGGTGTACCCGTTCGAGCAGGCCCCGGCCGCGCACCGGGCCTTCGAGGGCGGTGGCCTGCGGGGCCGGGTGCTCCTGACTCCGTAATCAACCCGGGTGGGTTGTGAACGGCCTGCGCGGTGCTCGGTGAACGGACCGTGTTCTTTCTGTCGGAACGTTGACGGAAGAATTGCCCCGCTCTTGGGTTGAGCCGTGTCGACGTACCGGGCAGTTCCCCTGACCCGCCGAGCGCAGCATGAGGAACGCCTCCTGCACCTGCTGCGCGAGCGCGGGGCGTTGAGCCGCGCCGAGATCGCGGACGAGCTGCGGATGTCCCGTGCCACGCTGTCGGAGGTGGCGGGCGGGCTGCTGCGGCGCGGTGCGGTCGTGGTGCACGAGACCGACGCCTCGGTGCGCGAGGGCAGTGGCCGTCCGGCCGAACGGCTGGCCCTGGATCCGGCGTCGGGGCAGTTCCTCGGGGTGGACATGGGACACCGCCGCACGAGGGTGGCGGTGTCGGACGCCGGGCACACCGTGCTGGCCGAGAGCGTCGCGGAGTACGACCCGGACGCGACCGGGGTGCAGGAGCGGATCGCCCTGACGTTCGCGCTGATCGAGCAGCTCACCGACCAGGTGACCGAGGGCCGGCGGCTGCATCTGCGGGCCCTGCAGGGCATCGGGATCGGGGTGCCCGGCCCCTTCTCGGCGCGGCCGGAGGGCTTCACCCCCGGCTCCTTGGGCGGGGGCCGTTCCGCGCGACGGATGGCCGGGGTGGCTAATCGCGGCGTTTCCCAGGAGGCCCGGCCTTCCGCGAGTGCATTGGGGCCGGCCGAACTCGGCCCGGGCGGATTCCCCCAGGCCTGGGTGGTGGGGGACCAGGTGCGGCGGGCGTTCGAGGAGCGGTTCGGGGTGCCGGTGCTGCTCGGGAACAACACCCGCTTCGCCGCGCTGGCCGAGGCGGCGGCGATTCCGGGTGAGGCGGTGCGGGACCTGATCTACGTGCGCCTGTCCGAGGGCGTCGGGGGCGGTCTGGTGATCGGTGGTCAGCTGGTCGGCGGCTGGGCGGGGGCGGCGGGGGAGTTCGGGCACGTGTGTGTTCAGCCCGGCGGGAGATTGTGCCGGTGTGGGCGGTCCGGCTGTCTGGAGACCGTCGCGTCGGTGCCGGCTGTACGGAGGGCCCTGGCCGAGCGTGGTCTGGGCGTCGCCTCGCTCAGCGACGTGCGCCCGGGGGACCAGGCTCGGGAGCAGGTGCTGCGAGAGGCCGCCGAACCCCTGGGCCGGCTGCTGGCGATGCACGCCACCACGCTCAATCCGGCCGAGATCGTCGTCGGCGGGGAGCTCGGGGCCCATCCGGCGGTGCTGCGGCAGGTGAGCGAGAGCGTGTCGGAGCACCTCGGTGTGTTCGCCGTTGCGGTGCCGCGGGTGAGGGGCGCCCGGCTCGCGGACGACGACGGGTGCCTGGGCGCGCTGACCGCGCTCTACCAGCACGGTCTGGCCCCGCTCACCGGCCGGGGAACGGCTGCACCGACCCTGCAAGGAGAAACCGCATGAGGCCGAACGGATTTGGAGCGGCCGAGACGAACGCAGCCGGCCCGGAGTCGGATGTCGTGAGACAGCCGGGCGTGGCGGCGGCCCCCGCCGGGGGTGCGGGTGGCGGTCACGTCGTGGCCCCGCCGAAACCGCCTCGGCGCAAGCGCGCCCTAGGGCGGGGCGGAATGCTCGCGGTCAACGTGCTCGCGGTCGTGCTCGGCATCGCCGGCTGGTGGGCCGCCTCCGCGGCGGGGTACGACGTGCCCACGCCCGGAGCGGTCCTGGCGCGGGCCGTGGACCTGGCCAAGGACGGCACGCTGTTCCACGACACGGTGGCCAGCCTGCGCCGGGTGCTGATCGGGTTCACCCTGGGCACCCTGCTGGCGATCCCCGTCGGCTTCCTGATGGGCTGGTACCCCCTGGCCCGGGCCCTGCTCGAGCCGTACGTGCAGTTCTTCCGGACCATCCCGCCGCTGGCGATCATCCCGCTCGCGGTGGTGTTCATGGGAATCGACGAGACCCCGAAGATCTTCGTGATCTTCCTGGCCGCGTTCCTGGCCTGCGTGATCTCCACGTTCCAGGGCGTGGTCAGCGTCGACCCCACGCTGATCAACGCGGCCCGGGTGCTCGGCGCCCGCGACGCGACCCTGTTCGCCCGGGTGGTGGTGCCCGCCTCCGCGCCGTTCATCCTGGTCGGGATGCGGATCGGGCTCGGCTCGGCCTGGGCCACCCTGGTCGCCGCCGAGCTGATCGCCGCTCAGGAGGGCCTGGGCTTCCGGATGCAGAACGCCCAGCTGTACTACGACCTCCCGACCATCTTCGTCGCGCTGATCACCATCGGCGTGCTCGGTCTGCTGATGGACCGCGCCCTGCTCGCCGCCGAAAAGGCCCTCACCTCCTGGCAGGACCGCCGATGACCGCCCAGCTGCAAGCGTCCAAGATCTCGCTGACCAACGTCCACAAGACCTTCCCCCTGGACGGCCGGACCTTCACCGCGCTGGACGACGTCAGCATCGACTTCGCCGAGAACGAGTTCGTGACGGTCGTCGGGCCTTCCGGGTGCGGTAAGACGACGTTGCTGAACATCCTGGCCGGGCTCGAGACCCCGTCGGGCGGGGTGGCGCTGGTCGACGGCAAGCACGTCACCGGGCCGAGCCCCGAGCGCGGGGTGATCTTCCAGCAGTACGCCCTCTTCCCCTGGCTGTCGGTCCGTAAGAACGTCGAGTTCGGTCTGCGCACGGCGGGTGTGGGTAAGGCCGAGCGGCGGGAGCGGGCCCAGCACTTCATCGACCTGGTCGGGCTGAGCGAGTTCGCCGACGCAATGCCGAAGACGCTGTCCGGCGGGATGCGGCAGCGGTGCGCGATCGCCCGGGCCTACGCCGTGGATCCGAGCATCCTGCTGATGGACGAGCCCTTCGGCGCCCTCGACGCGCTGACCCGGGTGCGCCTGCAGGAGCAACTCCTGGAGACCTGGAGCCAGCAGAAACGCACGGTCCTGTTCATCACCCATGACGTCGACGAAGCCGTGTTCCTGGCCAACCGGATCGTGGTGATGGCGGCCGGCCCCGGCCGGATCTACGACGTCATCGAGGTCGGGCTGCCCTACCCCCGGACCGAGGCCGTGCGTCTTTCGGAGGAGTTCACCGACCTCCGCAACCAGGTCTGGCGCGCGGTGCACCACCAGGAACCCGGCCACCGCTGGAAGCCCTAACCCCCTCGTAAGACCGCACGTACAAGCATCCCTCATTCCAGCCCGTCAAGAAACGGAAAATCCGATGAAGCATCGATCAACCCTGCTCGCTCTCGGCGCGGCTCTGTCCGCCGTCACTCTCCTGGCCGCCTGCGGGGGCGGCTCCTCCAGCGCTTCCGGTTCCGAAGGCGGTACCACCAAGGTCACTTTCGGCTACATCGGCGACTTCAACGGCTCCAGCCTGCTGGCCGTGGCCGACCAGGAGGGCCTGTGGAAGAAGCACCACCTGGACGTCAGCACCAAGGTCTTCACCAACGGCCCGCTGCAGATCCAGGCGCTCGGCACGGGCGACCTGGACTTCGGTTACATCGGCCCGGGCGCGATGTGGCTGCCGGCCTCGGGCAAGGCCAAGGTCGTCGCCCTCAACACCCTGGGTAACGCGGACCGGGTGATCGCGCAGGCCGGGATCACCAGCCTGGCCGATCTGAAGGGCAAGAAGATCGGTGTCCCGGCCGGCACCTCCGGCGACATGATCCTCACCCTGGGGCTGGAGTCGGTGGGCCTGACCAAGAAGGACGTCTCGATCGTCCCGATGGACCCGGCGACCATCGTCACCGCCTTCGCCTCCAAGAAGATCGACGCCGCCGGGATCTGGTACCCGCTGCTGAACAGCATCAAGGCCCGGGTTCCCGATCTGGTCGAGCTGGGTAAGGACTCGGACTTCTCCAGCGTGATGCCCTTCCCGACGGCGTACGTGGCCGGGAACGACGTGGTGAAGGATCACGAGCAGACCGTCAGCGAGGTCCTGGACGTGCTGAAGGAGGCCATGCAGTACCGCTCGGACCACCCGAAGGAGACGATCAAGGCCACCGCGGGCTTCCTGAAGCTCAAGGAGGCGGACGTGGCCGCGGACGCGGCGAACAGCCAGGTGCTGACCGTGGCCGACCTGGACGCCAAGACCGCCGACGGCACGATCGACAAGTGGCTGGGGCAGATGAACGACTACTTCGTGAAGGCGGGCACGCTGACGGGGACCCCGCAGGACCCGGCCGACTACTACACCGGTGACCTGTTCAAGGCGGCCAAGTGAGCTCCTGGCCGTCGGACCGCCGCAACATCCTGTTCCTGATGACCGACCAGCACCGCCCCGACACCCTTGGCTGCTACGGCAACGAGGTCACGCCTACCCCGGCGCTGGACGAGCTGGCCAGCACCGGAACCCGGTTCGACAGCTGGTACACGCCCACCGCGATCTGTACCCCGTCGCGAGCCAGCCTGCTCACCGGTCAGGCGCCGTTCCGTCACAAGCTCCTGGCCAACCACGAACGCAACGTCGGCTACATCGAGGACCTGGCCCCGGGCACGTTCACCTTCTCGGAAGCCTTGCGGGACGCCGGGTACAACTGCGGGCTCTTCGGCAAGTGGCACACCGGGTACGAGCGCAACGCCGGTTCCTACGGGTTCGACGGACCGGACCTGCCGGGCTGGCACAACCCCGTCGAGCACCCGGACTACGTGGCGTACCTGGAGAAGAACGGCCTTCCGGGGTACTCCGTGCACGATCACATCCGCGGCACCCTGCCTAACGGGGGGCCGGGAAACCTGCTCGCAGCGCGGCTGAATCAGCCGGTCGAGGCCACGTTCGAGTACTACCTGGCCACGCGCGCAATCGAGACGCTGGAGGACTACGCAGCCTCACGAGCCGAGGAGGGCAAGCCGTTCTTCCTGCAGCTCAACTTCTTCGGCCCACACCTGCCGTACATCCTCCCGGACGAGTTCTTCGACCTCGTCGACCCCGCTTCGGTGGAGCTTCCGGCGTCCTTCGCCGGTGAGACCTTTGAGGGAAAGCCGCCGGTACAGCGCAACTACAGCGCTCACTGGACGGTGGACACGATGCCGGCCGAGGTGACGCGCAAGCTGATCGCGGTCTACTGGGGTTACGTCGCACTGATCGATCAGCAGATCGCCCGGGTGACGGCGGCCTTGGACCGGCTGGGGTTGAACGAGTCGACGGCGGTGTTCTTCACCTCCGACCACGGCGAGTTCACGGGGGCGCACCGCCTGCACGACAAGGGGCCGGCGATGTACGAGGACATCTACCGCACGGCCGGGATCGTTCGTGTGCCTGGCGGAGTGCCGGGGCAGGTGCGCGCCGAGTTCGTCGGCCTGCTCGACTGCACCGCGACCATCCTCGACCTGGCCGGGCTGGATCCGGCTCTGGCGGTGGACTCTCGAAGCCTGCTGCCGCTGCTCGCGGGGGATGGGGGAGAGGAGTGGCCGGAGGAGATGGTGTGCGAGTTCCACGGTCATCACTTCCCTTACCCCCAGCGGATGTTGCGCACGCGGCGGTACAAGCTGGTGGTGAATCCGGAGTCGGTGAACGAGCTGTACGACCTAGAGACCGACCCGGACGAGCTGCACAACGCCTACCTGGATCCGGCGGTGCGCGAGGTCCGGAACCGCTTTCTGGCCCGGCTGTACGAGCTGCTGCGTGAGCGCGGCGACAACTTCTACCACTGGATGACGTCGATGTACGAGGTCGGCTCGGTCAGCTACGACCCGACCATGAGTGGGCTGGACGAGTCGACCTACGCCCGCGAGTTGACTGACTAGCCGCTCTCCTACGATACTCGGAGCATGCCCAGACCCCGGAGCGACGACAAGCGGGCGGCCATCATGACCGCTGCCACGCAGATCATCGCCGCTCAGGGGCTGAGCGCGCCGACCGCGGCGATCGCCCGGGAAGCCGGCGTCTCCAACGGTTCGCTGTTCACCTACTTCAGCACCAAGGCCGACCTGCTGAACCAGCTGTTCCTGGAGCTCAAGACCGAGATGGGCCACGCCGCGAGCGCAGGCCTGCCGGCCGACGCCGAGCCCCGCGACCAGCTGGAGCACCTCTGGAAGCGCTGGCTCGACTGGGCCACCGCCAACCCGGACAAGCGCCGCGTCCTGGCCCTGCTCGGAGTCTCGGACGAGGTCACCCCCACCACGCACACGGCGGCGGGGCGTTCGATGTCCGGACTGGCCGCGGTCCTGGAATGGAGCCGCGCCGAGGGCCCGATGGCCGATGAGCCGCTGAGCTTCGTCCTCGGCCTGTCCAACGCGCTCGCCGAGACCACCATCGATTTCATGATCCGCGAGCCGGAGCACGCCCCCGCCCACAGTGCGGCCGGGTTCTCCGCGCTCTGGCGCCTGCTCGCCTGAACTTCTCTTCGGCCCGCCCTGCTTCATGCCCATTAATGACTGACTAGTCAGACTCCAAAGGAGCTCCATCATGGCCTACGTCATCACCGGCCCAACCTCCGGTTTCGGCCTGCGCACGGCCCTCGAACTGTCCCGGCACGCCCCCGTGATCCTGCTCGGCCGGAACCAGGCCCGGCTCGACGAGGTCCGCCGGACCATCGAAGGCCGGGGTGGGCGGGCCGAGACCGTGGTCGGCGACGTGTCCGAGCCCGCGAGCATCCAGGCCGCGGTCGAGCAGATCGTGGCCCTCGGCCTGCCCTTGGACGGGCTGCTGAACAACGCCGGCATCATGCAGAACCGCGCCACCAGCAACAGCCTGGGCTGGGACCTGACCTTCGCGACCGACCACCTCGGCCCGTTCCTGCTGACCGAGGCCCTGATCCCGCACCTTCCGGACGGCGCCCACGTCGCGTTCATCGTCTCGGCCGTGGAAGATCCGGGGCGCAAACCCGCGACCATGGCCGGATTCCGGGGTGGCCGGTACATCTCGGTTGAGGCCAGCGCCCGGGGGGAGTGGGAGCCCGGGGGTTCCAGGATGGCCGGACTGGACGCCTACGCCACGGCCAAACAGTGTGCGCTGGCCGCCGCGCTGGAACTGGCGCGGGAGACGCCGCGGTTGCGGATCAGCGCCATCGAACCGGGATTCAGCCCGGGGACGGGGCTGGGGCGGGACAGTCACGTGGCGCTGCAGCTGATGGCTCGGTACCTGCTGCAGCCCCTCGCGCCGATGATCAAGTACTGGACCAGCCCGAAGGCGGCCGCGCGGATGATCACCGGTGTCATGACCGACCCGTCCGGGGCCTCGGGAGAGTACTACGACGAGACCGGGGCACCTATGCGGGGATCGGAGCTGGTGCACGATCCGGAGTTCCAGGCGCGGGTGGTGGGGGAGACGAGGGCCTTCCTGGCGCAGGTGTCCGGGTCGTAGGGGGAGTCCGCGGGGTTGCCCGTGGCGGGTGATAACAGGCCATTGACTGCTAAATGACGAGGGATCTGCGGTCGACGCCACTTGCTGCCCTGTGAAAGAGGCCTGCTTCGCAGGACGATCGGCCAGGACCACGACGAGGCCGAGTTCCTCGCCTTCGGAGTGCGTTTCACGGCGAGGAGGGGCTCGGGTGGAGTTGAGAAATTGATGGCGCTTGTTATCTCCTGATAACAGGCTATAGCACTTCAGGCTTATTGAAGGACAACTGCGCACAGACACGGACGGGGGCCTAATCGGAGACTCCGAGATGGCCTGGAGGTGCTCGGTAGTCGACGTCAGTACAGGAAATTTGTTGGCTGAGGCGGCGTCGGTTCTGGGGTAATCGCAGATCAGGGCAGGGGAGCAGGTAAACCGATTGCTGGGAGCCTGATGCGAGAGCAGGATCGGGCTGAGGATTGGGGAGGGTGCGTGGGTAGGTACTTGGTCACCGGTTCGTCGGGGCATTTGGGGGAGGGGCTGGCGCGCACGCTGGTGGGCCAGGGTCATGAGGTGGTCGGGCTGGATGTTCTGCCGGGCGGTTTCACCACGGTCGTCGGGTCGATTGTGGACGCTGCAACGGTGCGTTCGGCGGTGGCTGGGGTGGAGCACGTGCTGCACACCGCCACCCTGCACAAGCCTCATGTCGGCTCGCACAGTCGTCAGGAGTTCGTGGACGTCAATGTGACCGGCACGCTGAATGTTCTTGAGGCGGCTGCGGCGGCCGGGGTAAGCAGCGTTGTCTTCACCAGCAGCACGAGCACTTTCGGGCGGGCGATGACGCCGGCGCCAGGGGAGCCTGCCACCTGGATCAATGAGGACGTGATGCCTCGGGTGAAGAACATTTACGGGGCGACGAAGGTCGCCGCGGAGGACCTGTGTGAGCTGGCGGCGCGGGACCAGGGCTTGCCGGTGGTGGTCTTGCGGACGTCGCGCTTTTTCCCTGAGGCCGACGATCGGGACGACGTGCGGGCGTCCTTCATTGACACGAATCTGAAGGTCAACGAATTCCTGTACCGGCGGGTGGAACTGTCGGACGTCGTCCGGGCGCATCTGCTGGCAGCCGAAAAGGCGCCGGAACTGGGTTTTCGGCGCTATGTGATCAGTGCGCCGACCCCGTTCACCCGGGCCGACCTGCCGGAGCTGGCGGTGGATGCGGCGGCCGTGGTGCGGAGGTTGTTTCCGCAGGTCATGGAGCGGTACGACGCGGCCGGCTGGTCGATGTTCCCGGTGCTGGACCGGGTTTACGACAGCTCCCGAGCACAGGACGAACTGGGCTGGGTACCGGAATACGGGTTCGCCCGGGTGGCTGAGCAGGCCTTGGAAACCGGGGAATGGCGGGGTGAACTGGCCCGGTCGATCGGGTTGAAGGGTTATCATCCCTCACCTACAGGGGTTTACACGGCTGGTCGGGAACCTCTTCCCGGATTTGATAACAGGCTTTGCTGCGGAGATTTCTGTATACCTCCCAAAACCCTGCTTTGAACGCTGGTGAGGTCCCTGCGAAGGGGGCTCACCAGCGTCCAAAAGCTCTAGCTCGTGACCAGCTTCGCGCCGGTCAGGTACCCAGCGAGGTCGGTCATGTAGTCGGCCTGGGAAAGGTAGTCGAGGCCGGGGCTGGTGAAGGGCTGGATCTGGTCGGCCTTGAAGGCCGGGGTCTGGGCGAGGGTGGCCTGCTTCAGCATTTCTTCCTTGCTGTAGCCGTCCTTCTGTAGCAGCACCAGGTCGCCGCCGATCTGACCGGCGTTCTCCCAGGAGTAGATCCCCCAGTAGTAGCCCTTGGGGGTGGGCTCGAAGAACTTCACGCCGAGTTCCTGGTAGAGCTCGGTGATGGGTTCGTCCTCGGGCTTGACCACGTAGGCGCCGTCGGCGTCGCCGTACATCACGGTGACGGTGAGTTTGCTGGCGGCGGCCGCGGTCTTGAGCTTGGTGGCGGCCTCGTCGTACTTGGTCTTGGCTGCGTCGACGGTGCTCTGGGAGGCGCCCAGGGCGAGGGCGAGTTTGGTCTGGGAGGCGATGACGTCGGCGCCCTTGCCGCCCATCTTGATCGCGATGATCGGGGCGATCTTCGCGATCTTGGCCTGCTGGGCCTTGTCGTTGAAGCCGTAGTCGGGCTGCGAGGTGTCGATGGTGCCCTTCTCGTCGGTCGGGTAGACCGTGGTGACGATCAGGTCGGGGGCGGCGGTGATGAGTTTCTCCTCGTCGATCTCGCCGTAGGTGGCGCCGAGGGTGGTGATCCCGGAGACGTCGAACCCGGCGAAGCGGGGGTCCTTGTCGACGGTGGACCAGCCGAACGCGGCGACCGGTTTGATGCCGTAGTTCATCAGGGAGACCAGCGGGTCGGTGAGTCCGGCGATCTTGGTCGGGCGGTGGTCGAGCTTGACCGTGTTTCCGAGGTCGTCGGTGTACGTCCAGGGACCAGCGGCGGCGTCCGAGCTGCTGCCCGCGTCGGTGCCGCTGGAGGAGGAGCCGCAGCCGGCCAGGGCGAGCAGGGCGACGGCGAGTGCGGCGATCAGGGCGAGGGGGGTTCGGCGGGTTGTCATGCGGGGCTTTCTGTAGGGAGGTGGTCGTCGGCTTCGGGGACGACGAGGGGGGTTCCGGTGACGGGGTCGGGGACGACGCGGGCGTGGAGGGCGAATGCGGTGCGCAGGGTTTCGGGGGTAAGGACGGTTTCCGGGGGTCCGTCGGCGACGACGGCTCCGTCGGCGAGGACGACGAGGCGGTCGGAGTAGCGGGCGGCGAGTGAGAGGTCGTGCAGGACCATCACGACGGTGGCGCCGGTGTCGGTGTTGATCCGGCGGACCAGGCGCAGGACGGAGAGTTGGTGGGTGAGGTCGAGGTAGGTGGTGGGTTCGTCGAGCAGGAGGGTGGCGGCCTGTTGGGCGACGACCAGGGCGATCCAGACGCGTTGGCGCTGGCCTCCGGACAGGGCGGAGACGTCGCGGTCGGCGACTTCGGTGAGGCCGGTCTCGGCGAGGGCGTCGGCGACGATCCGGGCGTCTTCGGCGGACCAGGGGCGGGCCCAGGTCTGGTGCGGGTTGCGGCCGCGCATGACCAGGTCGCGGACGGTGATTCCGGCGGGGGCGGTGGGGCTTTGCGGGAGGATGGCGAGGCGGCGGGCGACGTCTTTGGTGGTCAGTTCGCGGATGGGGCGGCCTTCGAGGGTGACGTTCCCGGCGGTGGGTTTCAGGATCCGGCCGAGGGTTTTCAGCAGGGTGGATTTTCCGCTGCCGTTGGCGCCGACGAAGGTGGTGATCTGGCCCTGGGTGATGCTCAGGTCGAGGCCGTCGATGACCGTGCGGCCTTCGTAGGCGACCTTGAGGGCGTGCGCCTGGAGAACGGGGGTGGTCATCGGGCCAGCTCCTTGCGGTGGCGGATGAGGAGCCAGATCAGGTAGGGGGCGCCGACGACGGTGGTGAGCAGGCCGACCGGGATCTGGTACGGGAACAGGGTTCGGGAGGCGAGGTCGGCGCCGATCACCAGGGCGGCGCCGAGCAGGCCGGAGGCGATGATCGGGGGGCGGGAGGCGCCGGTGGTGCGCAGGGCGATCTGGGGGACGACGAAGGCGACGAATCCGATCGGGCCGGCGGCGGCTACGGCGGCGCCGGTGAGGATGACGGCCAGGGCGATGATCAGGAGGCGGTGGCGTTGGACGCCGAGGCCGACGCTGGTGGCGGTTTCGTCGCCGAGTTGGGCGACGGCCAGGGGGGCGGAGCAGGCGATGGCGATCGGGGTGAAGACGGCGGTGACGATCAGCAGGGGCCAGAAGCTGGTCCAGGAGGCGCCGGTGAGGCTGCCGACCAGCCAGGCGGCGGCGCGGGTGGCGTCCTGGATCTGGGCGCGGACCAGGAGGTAGCTGGTCAGGGCGGTGAGGACGGACTGGACGCCGATGCCGACGAGGATCAGGCGGTAGCTGTCGACGCCGTTGCGCCAGCCCAGGCCGTAGACCAGGGCGGAGGCCAGGAGGGCGCCGGCGGTGGCGGCGACCGGGATGCCGCTGCTGAGCAGGGTGTTGGTGACGGTGAAGGATCCCCCGCCGATCAGGATGGCGGCGACGGCTCCGCTGGAGGCTCCGGCGGTGACGCCGATGACGTCGGGGGTGGCGAGCGGGTTGTTGGTGAAGGTCTGGGTGAGGGCTCCGGCTACCCCGAGGCAGATTCCGACCAGGACGCCGGTGAGGACGCGGGGTAGGCGCAGGTCGAAGACGATGAGGTGCTGGGGGTAGGTGCCGCCGCCGAGGAGGGTGCGGATGACGTCGCCGGGGGCGAGGGTGGTGGAGCCCTGGGCGACTCCGGCGACGATCAGGACGAGTAGGAGGGCGAGGGCGGCGAGTGAGGTGGCCAGGGCGCGGGGGCGCCAGGGGACGCCGAACGGGCCGACTTTCACGCCACGGTCGGCTGGTTTGGCTGGGGCTGGGGTGATCGCGGTGTTGCTCATAGGGCGACCAGCGATCGGCGGCGGGCCACGTAGATGAAGAAGGGGCCGCCGAGCACGGCTAGGACGATGCCGACCTCGATCTCGCCGGTGCCGCCGATCAGGCGGCCGATGACGTCGGCGCCCAGGACGAGGGCGATGCCGAGCAGGGCGCAGGCGGTCAGGGTGTAGCGGTGGCCGACGCCGACGGTGGCGCGGGCGATGTGGGGTACGACGAGTCCGACGAAGCCGACGGGTCCGGCGGCCGCGGTGGCGGCGGCGGTCAGGAGGGTGATCGCGGCCAGGCCGGTGAGGCGGGCGCGGAGCACGTTCTCCCCCAGTCCCTGGGCCATTTCGGTGCCGAGGCTGAGGTTGTCCAGGGCGCGGGTGTTGAGGGCGGCGAGGATCAGGCCGGCGATGGCGAAGGGCAGGACGGAGTAGGTGATGTCGAGGGCGCGGCCGGAGAGGGAGCCGACGACCCAGAGTCGGTAGGCGTTCAGGGCGTCGCGGTCGGACAGCACGATGAACGAGGTGAGGGCGTCGAGCAGGGCGGAGACGGCGGTGCCGGCCAGGGCCAGCGGGACGGGGCTGGCGGTGCCGCTGCCGGCGGCGGTGATGGAGAACACCGCGACGCTGGCGAGCAGGGCGCCGATCAGGGCGAAGAGGACGTCGTAGCCGCTGCCGGAGACGCCGAAGGCGTAGACGCCGATGACCACGGCGAGGCCGGCGCCGGCGGAGACGCCGAAGATGCCGGGGTCGGCGAGCGGGTTGCGGGTGTGGCCCTGCATCAGGGCTCCGGCGACGCCGAGGCAGGCTCCGACGACGATGCCGACGGCGGTGCGGGGGATGCGGACGCCGTAGACGATGGCATGCAGTTGGCTGGTTCCGCCGTGCAGGAGGGTGTCGGTGACCTGGGCGGGGGTGAGGCGGCTGCTGCCGAACATCAGGCTCGCGGCGATGGTGAGCAGCGCGAGGAGGGTCAGGCCCGTAAGCACGGTCAGGCGTGCTGGTGGGTGAGGTGGGGCGGAGAGCACGAGGGGTGAGCTTAGGCTAACCTCACTTTTCCTGTCTGTAGGGGTGGGCTGTGATCGCGGTCGTTTATCCGATTGTGAGGATCGGGCATCATGGGGGTCCGTGGAGCTTCTCTCGGCGGTTGCCTCGTTCGCTGTTGTCGCTGGTCTGCTGACCCTGATTCCGGGTCTGGACACGGCTCTGGTTCTGCGGAGTGCGGCCACGCACGGGCGCGCGAACGCTTTCGCTACGGCGGTGGGGATCAGTACGGGTGCCCTGATCTGGGGTGCGGCGGCTGCGGGTGGGGCCACCGCGTTGCTGACGGCTTCCGAAACGGCGTACACCGCGTTGCGTCTGGCGGGTGCGGCGTACCTGCTGTGGATGGGCGTCGGCATGCTGCGCTCTTTGCGGCGGGCGCCTTCCGCCCTGAACCCGGGTGGTTCCCGGGCGTTGGGGGCGGTCCGGCCGGTGCCGGTGCTGGTCTCGTACCGGCGGGGTCTGACGACGAATCTGCTCAACCCCAAGATCGGGGTGTTCTACATGGCGATGCTGCCGCAGTTCATTCCGGCGGGGACCTCGCACCTGCTGATGGGGGTGCTGCTGGCGCTGGTGCACGATGTGGAGGGGCTGGCCTGGTTCACCCTGCTGATCCTGGGGGTCGAGCAGCTGGGGGCGTTGTTGCGGCGGCTTCGGGTGAAGCGGCAGACGGCGCAGAAGTCGCTGGATGCGGTGACGGGTTCGGTGCTGATCGGGTTCGGGGTGGAGTTGGCGCTCTCCGCCGAGCACTGAGCCGCTAGGGAAGGTCCAGGTCGTTACCGGGCGCGGCGGCGGGCTTCGAACAGGGTGCGGGAGGAGTGGGCGACGAACGGTCGGGCGTCCCTCATTGATGCGTCCAGGGCCCGTAGCTGTTCCTCGTACAGGGCGACTTCGAAGCCGGGTACCCACCAGACGCACTTACGGAGGATCCAGACGATCGCGCCGACGTCATGGAACTCCATGCGGCAGCGGGCTGTGCGCACGTCGATGATGTCGAGGCCGGCGTCGCGGGCGTCCTGTGCTTCTCGTTCGGGGTCGCGGCCTTTGCGGTTCTCGGGGAGGGGGCCGAGGAAGTACTCGATCAGTTCGAACCCTGAGGCCGGGCCGACGTGCTGGGCGAAGTAGGTGCCGCCGTCGGTGAGGACCCGGGCGATCTCGGCCCAGTGCGGGACGACGGGGTGGCGGCTGGTGACCAGGTCGAAGGTGGCGTCCCCGAAGGGCAGGTGCCCACCTTCGGCCTGGACGACGTCCACGCCGCGGGGTTTGAGCAGGTCCTCGGCCTTACGCGCGTTGGGCGGCCAGGCCTCGGTGACGGTCATGTGCTCGGGCAGGTCCGGTACCCCGGCGATGATTTCTCCACCCCCGGTGTCCAGGTCCAGCGCGCGTTTGGCCTGCGGCAGCCTCTCGGCCAGGTGGCGGGCGTAACCCCAGGGTGGGCGTTCCTCCGTAGCCCGTCCTTCCAGCCAGGAGAAGTCCCAGCCGGTGACGTCGGCCTGCTCGGCTTCGGACACGAGATCTTCGTAGCTACGCATGGGTCGTCTCTTCGGGGAGGAGGGCGAGGGCCGCCTGAAGGTTGCCCTCGGCGATCTGCTGCATGAACTCGCGGTCGGGGAAGTCGCCGTCCAGCAGGCGCAGCGGCCCGGCGACCAGGGCCAGGCGGATGGCCAGGCGGTACAGGTCGAGGCGCTGCTGGTCCAGAACCATGTCCCCCGCGAGCAGCCGGTAGTGCTCGTGGAAGCGCAGTTCCAGGAACACGTGCTCCCATTCGACGTCGAAGAACAGCAGACCCTCGATGTCGATGAGGACCGACTGCGTGGGCTGCGGGGGGTGCTGATGGTCGGCGGTCACCAGGACGTGGTCCGGGCCGAGCTCGCCGTGGATCAGCGAGTACTCCTGCCGCGACTCAACCCTCGCGCGCAGTTCCAGCAGACGTTCACGCAGCCTTGTCTTCTGCCGGCCCAGCCGGGGGTCGCGGCGAGCGCCTTCGTCCAGGTCGACCAGGGCGCGCTCGAGGATGACCTGCTCGCAGGATGTTCCGAGGACCTCGCTGCCCCGGGCGACTTGCTCGAGGGTTCCGTAGGTGGGAGCACGGTGAGCGTGCATGAGCTTGAGAGCGGTGGCGAGGTCTTTCGTCGCGTCCTCGGCGCGTACGGGGTCGGTGCCGTACAGCGCCTCGAGGTTCCCGCCGGGCAGGTCCTCGACCACGGCGACCTCGGCCGGGTACTCCTGCTTCGTGTCGTCGGCCAGGTAGACACGGCAGGTGCGGATCCCCAGACCCTCGAGCATCTGCTGCGCGGCCAGGTATCGCGAGTACCCGCTCGCGGGTGCGAAGGGATCGCGGGGGTCGTGCGCTGCCGCGGTTCCGGCGACTGTCCCGTCGTTCTTGTCCCCGGCGGCGGGCCAGAAATTCTCCTCGTCCGCCCAGCTGTAGACGATGACGCTCCCGGTGGGCACCTGGTCCAGGTGCAGGCGGTAGACGCCCTTCTTCGTACCCCCGCGCAGCCGGTCGACCCCCGTGACCTGGGCGGTTGTTCCGAAAGTGCGCTTGATGAGGGCGATCAGGTCTTCGATATCGGCTGTCTGGCGCACCGGTGGACGCTAGTACACGCGCCCCCGGGCGGGCACACCATTATTTGCGTTTGCCGGCCACTCGGGGGCGACGGCCGCTCGGCTTGGAGGTGCTGGAGGCACGGGGTGCGGGTGCGGGGCTGCTGGAGTTCGCCGCCTGTAGCTGCTCTTTGAGTTGCTTCCTGAGCTGGGTGATCTCGTCCTGAGCGGCTTCGCGCACGCGCGTCACCTCAGCCTCGTGACGTTCGGCCGCGGCCTGGATCTGCTGCCCCGCCTGGTCCAGGCGGACGGTGAGGTCGGTGACGCGGTCACCGGCCTGACGGAGCTCCACACCGGTCGTGGCCAGCTGAAGGTCCAGGGCCGTGATGCGGGTGTGCTGGTCCTGGGCGGTGTCCAGCAGCGTGGCGTGCTCGCGGCGCAGGGTCTCCAGAGCCGTGCGGAGGGTGGCGAGTTCGGCCTCGGCCTGACCCCGGGCGCGTTCGTGCTCGGCGATCTGTTTCCAGGCGTCGTCGCGGACCTGCTGCACCTCGGCCTGCGCTTGTTCGGCTCGGCGCAGTGCCTGGTCTTTTTCCTCCCGGTCCCGGCGGGCGGCTGCGAGGGCTTCGCGGCGGGCGAGTTCGGCCTGTTGCTCGGACTCCGCGGCGCGGGCGGCCTCGCCGTGCGCCTGTTCCGCTTCGGTCTCGGCCGCCTGGACCCGGGCGAGGGCTCCGTTCTCGGCCTGCTCGAAGCGGGCGACGAGGCTGGTCAGCTGCTCGCTGAGCTGCCTGGCGACGGGAAGCACCCCGGCCGTGGCCTCCCGGGCCAGCGCCAGCGGATCAGCCACTGCGGCCAGGTCGTTGGTGCGGCGCTGCCGGGAGGCGGCATCAGCGTGCGCTTTGGAGCAGTAGCGAGCGCGTCGCCCGCCCTTTGGGCGCCCCAGCTCATCCAGCGGCCGCGGGGGCAGCGGCTCGTCGCAGCCGTCCAGGCCGCACTTGCCCTCGGCCTTCTCCGCTACTTTGCCTGCTGTCTTGGCCGGAGGTTGTTCCGGCGTTCGGGTCAGGCTGAGATCGCTGGCTTCGGTGGTCTCCGGGAGTTGCGTGCTCACCCTCGCAGTCTCGCGCATCAACGCCCCCACCCGCCGAAGGGTCAGCCGACCCCGTCGCCGCTCCCGACGTCCGTACGCAAAATCCCGTAGACCACGGAGTCCCGCCAGGCGCCCGCGCGGAAGATGTGACCCCGCAACACGCCCTCCCGCCGGAACCCGGCCTTCTCCAGCGCCCTCTGCTCGGCGATGTTCTCCACATCGGTGCCGGCCTCGATGCGATGGGCCGGGGTGGTCGCGAACAGGTACTCCACAAGCAGCGCCTGCGCCCGCGTCCCCACGCCCTTACCCCGCGACGACACCGACAGGGCAATGCCTACCCGCCAGCACCACGACGACTTGGCGGTCGCCAGCTTCTGCCAGCTGACGAATCCGTGCGGTTCGTCCTCGGCGCCGTCGGCTCCATTGGCCTTGCCGGCGACCAGGAAGATGCCGTCGTCGTCGCCCAGCAGCGAGTCCTCTGCCCATCGACGCTTGAGGGCACTGGTGTCGCGCCACCCGAACCACTGGAAAGGGCCCGGACCGTGCGGCCCGGAGAACAGGATCTGGTCGAACACGCTCAGCTCTTCTTCCCGGAAGGGCCGCAGAATCGTTTCACCGCTCATCCGGTCACCGTAGAGCGCGGGAACCGTCACCGTGCGCGCGTGCCCCAGAACGTAACGCTGGTATCGGCGAGCCAGACATGACAAGAGGTACGTCTCGCCGCCAGCATGGGCGGCGTGCTTTCCCAAACCAGCACTTATCGGTTCGCTGGGTAGCGCCGGACAGCGTCACGTAGTCGTGCGCACAGGTACGGGGCTGCCGGTGGTGGTGCTGACGGGACGGCCGTTCACGTGAGCAATGGGACGACCGACAGGACGGTGCAGGCAGTGGACGGGGTAGACGCGGTGGACGCGGCGGACCTGGCTCGGCAGGCGCGACGCCTGAGCATGTGGGCCCGGGTGGTGCTGGTCCCGGTCGCGGTGATCGGTGCCGTGCTGTCCTACCAAAGCCTGTACAAGGCCGCCCAGCCGACGTTCGGGCCCTACCTGGCCGGCGGCTTCCCGCTGCTGGTGGACCTGCTGATCCTCGGCGCCTCCCTGCAGTACGTCGCGGGAGCCAAGATCGGGCGCCCGATGACCGGGTGGCGCCTCACCGCGCACTGCGGGGTCATCGGCACCCTGGTCCTGAACGCGCTCGCCGCCCGTGAACTGCACGAGGTTCCCTGGCACATCACGGCGCCGGCGGTGTGGGCGGTCCTGGTCGAGCTGACCGGTAAGCAGGTACTGGGGCAGTGGCGGGCCAGCCAGCACGCGCCGGCCGAGTCGATCGCGCCGTCGCTGTGGCTGTCCTCGCCGATCGAGTCGTTCCGGACCCGGCTGCTGATGGCCCGCACCGGGGAGCGCGACGCGGCCGGCGCCCGGATCAGCGTCGGTACGGCTGCCGCTGCCCGCGAGGCGCTGAACCTTTCGCTACCGCGGCGTTCCAGCGCCCGCCGCGATGCCCGCCGGGTGCGACGCGTGGTGAACCGGCAGCTGCGGGCCGGAAGCCTGCCCCCGCAGGCCGTGATGGAAGCGGTGGGCTGGACCAGCCCGGATCAGCGGCCCGACCGCAGTCCGGAGTCGATCCTGCGAGCGGTGGTCCAGACGATCCTGCGCCCCGAAACCCCTCTGCCCGCCGAACCGATCGAGACGCTCGAGGAAGAAGTTCAGGTCGAGCGGCGGGTCGTGGTCCTGCCCGAGGTGGAGCCCTTCCCCCAGGTCCCCCGGGTCGGGCGCCCGGATGAGGATCTGGTTCCCGCGAGCGACCTTGCCGCTGCCCATCCCGTCCCCGCCGACGCGAGGGCCCAGTACCCAGATTCCCCATACGTCGATGCCCCGGCGCCTACCCCGCAGCGCAGTCCGGTCGTGCAGCCGGAACCTGCGCGGGCTCAGGTTCCGACCGCTCCTCTGCCCACCGGTGATCGGGGTCAGCAACCATTGAGCATGTGGGCGGCGGCGCAGGTCCGCACGAACGGGCCCGCCTCCACGAACGGGACCGCTTCCAGCAACGGGACCGTGATGAACGGTGGCGGGTCGTCGGGGGCGGTCGCCTCGCGGCGGCCCGATCCGCAGGACTGGGCCGAAACCTCCCCCGTTTCCAGCCCGGCCGCCGAATCGGTGTACGGCGCGTGGTCGCCGGTTCCGCCCTACAAGCCGGTCGGTCCGGTGACGCCGACGGACCCCGACACCGCGATACTGCGGCGCCTGGACCCGGACGACGAGTCCTTGGACACCGGGTCGATGCCGACGCTCAGTGGGCGTCCTACGGTGAAGCAGAAGGAGGAGCGCCTGGCCATTGCCGTGCGGATCGTGCACCGCCGTCCGGAGATCACCGGCGCCGAGCTGCGGGCCGAGCTGGAGACGGAGGGCTGGCTGGTCAGCGACCGCACGGCAGCCCGGATCCTGGGTGAGGCCCGCAACACCCCGCCTCTGCGAGCGGTCCAGGGCTGACCAGGCTGACCGACCTGGTCGCTGTCCCTGAGCCGGTCGTCACCGCTTGACTTCGTACCTGGTCAGGAGCACGCCGTCGGGAAATGTCCGGGTCTCGGCGAGGTTCAGGTTCACCCAGCTGTTCAGCGCCGTGAAGTACGGGGTGCCGCCGCCCACCAGGACCGGGTGGGTGACGATCGCGTACTCATCGATCAGCCCGGCCCGCATGGCGGCCGCGCCGAGGGTGGCTCCGCCGATCTCCATGGGCCCGCCGTCCTCGGCCTTGAACCGGGTGATCTCGGTGACGGCGTCTCCGGTGACCAGGCGGGTGTTCCAGTCGACCGCGCGGGTCGTGGAGGAGAACACCACCTTGGGCATGTCCCGCCAGCGGCCGGCGTACTCGATGTGGGCCGGGGTGGCGCCGGGCTGCTGGTCGGCGGTCGGCCAGTGCGCGCTCATCCCCTCCCACAATCTGCGCCCGTACAGCGCCAGGCCCGTCGCCCCCACCCGGTCGGACCACCACTGGAACAGCTCATCGCTCGGCGTGCTCCAGCTCAGGTCGTCCCCGGGCGCGGCGGTGTAGCCGTCCAGGCTCAGGTTCATGGCGAAGGTCAGTTTGCGCATGGCGTCAGCTTCTCCTGTGCGTCGGTGTGGGGTTAGGGACCAACGCGGCGCGGGAAACTCATCGGTTGTACGGCGGGCCGGGACCAGCACTGCCGCGTGGGCGACGGCTTGCCGTCGCTGGCCCTCGAACGTGGCCGCTGTCAGCGGATGTGGCGTTGCCCCAGCCGAAGGCCGACTGCCACGCCGGCCAGGACGAGTCCGGCGATGACGGCCACGAGACCCAGCCATTGACGCCCGCCTAGGACTTCGGGCAGCGAGCAACGAGGGGGACTGTAGACCGAGTCGGACAGCGGCGCGTAGGCGAACCAGCCGAAGTTCTGCGCAGGTGCCGTCACCATCACGACAGCGCCAACCGCGATCAGCAGTGCAGCCATGACGCCGAGCATCAGTGGAGTCTTCCTCATGCGCCGAGCATGACAGTCATGGACTGACCTCTTCTTCCTTGTGCCGCTGACCTGGAGCCACGATCACCTGATCGAGGTGCAGAAGGTCAAGGGCGCCGACCTGGTCGAGCAAGCCCACGAATGGCTCACCGTCACCCGGCCCCGGCCGTCCCTCGGGTTGGGCGCCGACACGGTTCATGCCGGCAAACGCGTCCGGATCGTCGTCAGCGGTGTACGGGCCCACGCCAAGTACGAGGTGTTTAGCAGCCAGGCCCGTTCAATCGAGTGCAACTGCGGTGGAGGCACATCAGCGGATGGACTGCCCGCGTTACGTTCTTTCCGAACCGATGCCAACGGCCGCGCGCTCTTCAAGCTCACCGTTCCCGACCGCTGGCGCGGCGCCGAGTTTCTGATCGAGTTCAGGAAGGCCAAGGGGCAGGACGTCGTCGGGGGGCCCATGCCTGGCTCACCGTCGTGCGCTGACACCTCCAGACCGCACTTACGTGAGCGGCATCCTGCGGCCGCAACCCCGTTCATCTCACCGCCGCGCTCGCTACGTCTGGTCGCGGTGTCCTGGCCGTGTCCAGGCTTGTTCACGCTGGCGTCCACGACGCACACGCCGATGATCGCCTGGCCACCCGGGGGGCGGCCGGGCCGCTGGCGGCCAGCGATCCCCTCCCGCTGGGCACGCTCATGTCGAACGCCCCCTCCCCAGCGGTCCAGGTCGCGACGCCACCACTCTCGCGCCGCTATTCAGCGCAGTGTGCCCAGCGCCGCCTACCGACACTCGCTCCTCAGCCTCGGCCTCGGCAAACTCCCGGTACTCCGGCAGCCGCCGTGGCGCTCGCACCTGATCAGGCCGAGCGTCTTCCGTTAGGACCAAGACCTCCTGGCTGTCCACGTGCTCCGAGGTAGGTCTCGCCTCCGCCGGCGCTCCCGGTGGGGTCGTCGAGGACTACCCCGAGACAGCGCATGGTCGTCAACAGGACAGCGAGTGCCAGCCGGTTGCCCGGCTGCCGTTCGACTCCGCGAGCGCATTCCCATGTCTCGCCACACCATTGCTCGAGCAATCGCGTTAGCGTTACGTTTTACATGAACGCGTAACGCGATACGCGATGACTGGCAGGTTTGATCTCTCTAACGAGAAAGAAACTTCTAGCTAGTTGACCAAGGACGAGCCCGCGTGAGCCCGGAAGTGCCCGCCAGAAGCGCCCTGACCCCCGTGACGCGATTGCTTAGGAGAAGCCCACGAAAAGAAGGGGATGAGAACACCAGGCCGCGCGCGAGGAGATCGGGCGAGAACCGGTCGGCGGACTCCGGCGGACAGGGCCTCAGTCAGGGCGAACCACAGGGAGACGTCGGTGTGCCGCCGCTCCGCCACATCGCCGGTCTGGGAACCTGCCGGCCGATGCGCGAGCAGATCCGGAACACGATCGTCAACGGCAGGTGCGCGCGGCCGGGAACAAGCTGCTGGTCGCCATGGCGGGGATGCGGCGGTCCAGCCCGGGCGAGTTCGGAAAACGCGATGGTCAACGGCCGGTACCGCGCAGCAACGTCGTCCGCACAGTCGAAACTGCCCGCTGGAGAGCGTTCTGCGGCAAGGACGCCGGCCTCGGGCGCTCCTTAGAATCGCTCTGACAGAACATTGGATCCATTACCGGTGGTAAGCGGGGTCCTCACCGGGTCACTTTCCGATAGAGCCAGAACAGCGCCCGGTTGCGTCGCGAGCCGGTCTCGGTCTCGGCCATCCGGGAAGCCTCGACAGCCGAATAGCCGTAGTCACGCATCCTCTGCTCGTACTCGCCGATCGCCTGCACCACATCAGCGGGCTCGAGCGCGAGCGCACGGCAGAGTTCGCCGGCGTCCTTCAGGGCGGTGTTGGCTCCCGAGCCGCAGGCCGGGCTCATGGCGTGGATCGCGTCGCCGAGCAGGGTGACCCGGCTGGGCGGCCAGGCAGAGACCGGTACTGAGGAACGGACCCGCACCAGGAACGTCTCCTTGACGTCGGCGAGCATCTGGAGTCGTCGCAGTCCCGGGTCCCACGAGCGGATCATCTTCGCGGCCAGAGCGTGCAGGTGCGCCGGAGTGAGCGCAGCCAGTGTCTCGTCGCTCGCGCCGAACTGCTTCTGGTGCGCCGAGACCGCCCACATCAGGTAATCCTCGGCCGGTGACAACCTGACATTGCCGAGGGGAAAGAGTTCGGCGGCGGCCTCTTCCGGGCGCCGCCGGAATCGAATGAGTCCGGTGGCCATCCCGACTGCTCCGCCGACGACGGCCATGAACCCCTTCTGCAGCGGTGCGGGCAGGAGCTCGCGGGCTTCGTCGCTCATGGGCGTCTTGCCGTAGATGATTCGCGTACCCGTGTCGGCGACGGTGGCGTGGGGGAGGTACTGCCGGCGCACCGCCGAGTTGGTCCCGTCGGCGCCGACCAGCACGTCCGCCTCGGCTGTGCCGCCGTCGGCGAAGAAGAGCCGGACCCCGCGCTCGTCCGCTTCGTAGCGGGTCAGTTCCTTGCCGGTGACGATCCGGTCCTCCAGGCCCGAGGCCAGGATCTCGCGCAGCGTGCGCCGGTCGACCGACGTGGACAGTGTGGCCGGGGCGAACGGATCGGCGGCCGCAGGGTAGGCCTCTTCGTGCAGGACCTTGAGTTTCTCGGTGACGACCGTGAACTGGTGGCTCGGGCTGCCGCAGGTGGCCAGGAACAGCTCGAACAGCTGCGGCGGCAGACACTGCTGCAACGCCAGCCCGGCACGTGCGTCGACGTGGAGGCGGTACCCCTGGCGGCGTTCGTCCAGTGTCTGATCCCGCTCGTACACCGTGACGTCGACGCCGGCCCGGCGCAGCCCCTGGGCCAGGCACAACCCGCCGATCCCCCCACCCACCACAGCCACCGTCAGCGCAATGTCCGTCTCCTCGGGGTGGGTCCGGGTCCTGCCTGGGACCAAGGGTAGAGCCCCGGATCTGAACCCCGGAGCCCCTGGATCTCGTACGCGCTGAGAGCACTGCTGGAACACCGGCGGGACCTGAGACAACCTGGGACAACCTGAGCAAGGGGACGGCTGTGGCGCGTCGGCACGCGAGTGTTGCGGATTTCGAGCTGGTCGGGCTGGACACGGACCCGACTCCGGGTGATCCGGACCTGATCTCGGGCGTGCTCAAGCGCTACGAGGACATCGGCGACGCCGCCGAGCGCGCCCTGAACGTGCTGCGCAAGGGCGGCACGATCGCGTCCGGGCGGGGTTCGGCGATGGACAAGCTGGCCGAGATGATCGGCGACGACCTACCGGACAAGCTGAACAAGACCGCTACCTCCTACCACGACGCGGCGCGGGCCTACCGGGACTACATTCCCCGCCTGGAGGAAGCCCAGGCCACGTTCGACAAGGCGGTGGACCAGGCGCAGGCCGCGGCCCCGCAGGCCAACCAGGCCGCCCCCGCCGCGCTGCCCCCGGACGCGACGGAGGATGCGCGGGCGGCGAACCGGGCCACCGAGGACGCGATCGATGCGGCGCAGGGACAGATGTCGGCGGCGCGGAGCCTGGCCGAGCAGGCCCGGTCGATGCGGGAGAACGCCCAGCGGCAGGCGTCGGAGGTGCTGGACCAGGCTGCGGGAGAGGCGATTCCGGAGCGGAACATCTTCCAGAAGATCGCCGACTTCTTCAAGGAGTTCCCGTTCGTCGAGATCCTCCTGGGCCTGCTGATCGCCGTGGTCAGCGTGTTCTTCCCGGTCGTGGGTCTGCTCCTGGGCGCCGCGCTGTTCCTGGTCACCCAGATACCCGCGATAGCCAGCGGCAACTTCCAGCTCGGCGACTTCCTGATCGGCCTGGTCGGCCTCATCCCGGGCGGGTCCCTGCTCAGGGGCGGCGCCGGGCTGGCCAAGGGCGGAGCGGAACTGGCCGAGGCCGCGCCGAAGATCGTCAAGGCCGCCGACGGACCGCTGACGTCGATCGGGGCGCAGGCCGGCAAGACCACCACCTTCACCGGCCTGGGTAAGGAGATCGGGAAGGAAGCCGGTAAGTCCTTCGGCGAGGAGGCCGGCACCGAGGGCCTGAACCAGCTGGGGTCAGGTGACGGGTTCGACGTCGGGGAGATCCTGAAGGCCGGTGGCATCGGCGCGGCCACGGGCGCGGCCGGCGGACTGATCGGCGGACGCGCCGGCCGAGGGTCAGGTGGCCCGAGCGGTTCTGGCAGTGCTGGCGGTTCTGGTGGTGGTTCCAGCAGCGCGCCGGGTTCGTCAGACGGGACGCGTTCCCTGGACGGCGCCGGTGGTTCGGGGGACGGCACTCGCGGGTTCGACTTCGATTCCGGTCCCACCAGTACCTCGACACCGCCGGCGGATCTGGATCCCGCGCACGTCGCAGCGATTCAGCAGAGCGCCGGGCCCGGCAACCCGCTGCAGTTCCGCACCGACAACGGCCCGCTGTTCCGGCTGGACTCGCGGCCCCCGCAGCAGATCTTCCCCGGTGGGTTCCAGACCCTGAACCCCAACGGCACCGACCTGCCGACGTTCCTGGACAACAACACGCCCAGCGACTTCGTCTCCACCACGCGGGTCGGCAGCAACGTGGTCTTCGACCTGGGGCCCAACAACGAGCGCGTGCGGTTCCAGTTCCTGATCGATCACCCGGGCGGGATCGACATCGACGCCACCTTCCCCAACGGCATCCCCACTCCCTCGGGTGCTCCGGCGCTGCACCAGAACGAGGTCACTTTCGTCGGTGGGGTCCCCGGGGACAGCGTGCTCGGGGTGCGGCCGGTGATCAACCAGGGCCCGGCCCAGAACGCGTTCGGTTCGTTCATCCCCAACCCCAACGCCCGCCCGGTCTCGGCGGACGAGCTGAACCACCTGTTCGGCAATCCCACGGGTGAGGGCACGGTCAGCAACCAGGACATCAACCAGATCTTCCGGCAGGAACAGGAAGCCTTCGCCGACCGCCACACCGGGCCCGGCCTGCCCACCGGCGGGGATGACGCGTCGAGCATCCACTCGGATTCCTCGGACAGCCTCGGCGGTGGAGACCTCAGTTCCAGCAGTTCCAGTGATGCGGGGTCGGTGCACTCAAGCGATTCGGGGGGCGGCCCGGGTGGTGACGGCGGGGGCGGCGCGGCCGGTGGCGGGGACGTCGGTGGCGGGGACGGGTTTTCGGACGCTGGTTCGGACGTCCGTTCCGACGGCGGGTCACCGGGATCCGCCGGATCGGCGGGGTCGCCGGATGACCCCAACGACCAGTCGTTCCTGGACCTCGACAGCGACGATCCCAATGACCGCTCGTTCCTCGACCTCGATGACCCCGCCGACAACGCCGACGCCACCGATCCCAACGACCGGTCGTTCCTCGACCTGGACGACCCCAACGACCCCAATGACCGGTCGTTCCTGGATCTCGACGACTCCAGCGACCCCGCTGACGGCAACGGTGCCGGCGACCCGAATGATCGCTCGTTCCTCGACCTGGGCCCCGAACCCGGTGACCGTGATCCCGGCAGTTCCTTCCTGGACCTGTCCCCGGACGACGACGGGGGTGCGAGCGGGATCCCGGTCAAGGGCGACCGCCGCTGAGCCCTCCCGAGCCAACCAGGTACGCGTCCGTTTTAACCCGATGCCGAACCCGGAACAGGCGTGTTGACTGACGCCGTGGAATTCATCTGCGTGCATCGTGACCGTGTCGGTTCCGGGGATCTGCGGGACAAGCTGCTGGAGGATCACTGGTCCTACATGGACGCTTTCGGGCAGACGATGATCGCCCGGGGCCCGTTGTTCGCCTCCGACGTCGATCTCACGTCTGAGGAGTCCGACGACGCCCCGGCCGCGGGCAGTGTGCATGTCCTGGATCTGCCGGATGCCGCGGCGGCGCGGGCGTTCGCTTTCGATGAGCCGTACTACCAGGCGGGCGTGTTCCGGGATTTGCTGCTGCGGCGCTGGCGCAATCTGCTGGGACGCACCATGTGGCAGTACCCCGGCGGTGCCGAGGGCGGGCGACGGTTCCTGGTGCTGGGCCTGGGTGTCATCGACGCAGCCACAAACACCCTCCAGACCCCGGACGACGTCGAGGACCTGATCGCGTACGGCCCGCTCCTGTCCGATGACGGTCAGACCTGGCTGGGGACGGCCGCTCTGGTACGAGCCACCGACGCTGCGGCCGCGCTCGCCGTCCTGGAGCCCGGCCGCTACGAGGGGGTCGAGGCACTGGCGTGGACCTTCGGCGGCCGTCGCTGACCTCGACACCAAGCTGACACCAGCTGACACCAGGCGACATCGGGCCGGCACTGAGTCGCTCATTCCGGCACTCATCCCGGCACTCATCCCGGGGGTGACCGCTCCGGCGCTCACCCCGGTGATCACCCGCCGGTTCAGCCGGACCATCTCGCCGATCGTCGGTAATGTCCGTTTGACCTCGGACGCTGCCCGATCTGACCGGTCTCCGGCCGACCTTCGTCACATTGGGTGAGGCACTGATGACCGGCCCCCGCCGCCCGGTTTAGCCTCGCCTGCGTGTCACCTTCGTTCACCTTCCGCCACCCTTTGCGCAGCGTCCCCCATCTGACCCTCAGGTTCGCTGCGAGCACTGTGCTGGCCGGCGTCCTTACTTTGACTGCTCTTACCCCGGCTGGTGCGGTGCCCGTGCACGCGGAGAATGTCTCGATGGCCTCGTCGAACAGCGCTGCACCGGTTGCGGAGGTGGCCAAGAAGCCGAAGACACCGAAGATCAAATATCCCCGGTCGGGGAAGAGGACGTGGCGATCGGCGACCGGGCACAGCAAGGTCGCGGGGAAGCGGGGGCCGCTGCTGAAGTACCGGGTCGTGGTGGAGAACGGCATCACCGGGATCACGGCCAACCAGTTCGCGTCCCGGGTGGTGCAGACGCTCTCGGACAAGCGCAGCTGGATCGGCACGGGTCAGGTCCGGCTTCAGCGGGTCCCGAACTCGGCTAAGTACGACTTCACCATCTACCTGGTCACCCCGCAGACCCGCGACCATCTGTGCGGTGACGAGAGCGCGGGTCGTTCGGACCAGTACACGTCCTGCCGCAACGGCAGCCGGGTGGTGCTGAACGTGGCCCGCTGGGTGCACGGCGTCCCTGACTACGGGGCTCCGCTGGAGCGGTATCGCACGTACATGATCAATCACGAGACCGGTCACCGCCTGGGACATCACCACCAGAAGTGCCCCGGCAAGGGTGATCCCGCCCCGGTGATGCAGCAGCAGACGCTGGGGCTGCACGGATGCACCGCCAACGCCTGGCCGCGGATCAACGGCAAGCTCTACACCGGCCCGCCCGGCGCCTACAACGACCCCATCCCCAAGGCTTGATCTGCGCCGGGTTCGTCAGCGCTCGTCATCTCAGCGCTGACAACCAGTCCCATACGGCGCCCGCGACCTCACCCGGGCGGTCTTCGGGCAGGAAGTGCCCGGCGGGGCCGCCGACGTCGGTCACGATCAGGTTGGGCAGGTGGTCGGTGCACCAATGAAGGACGTCCGCGGTGACGATCGGCGTTCCGGGCGCGGTGACCAGGAGTTTCGGGACAGCGGAGGTGGTCGCGAAGTCCGCCGCCGCGCCCATGACGGCGTGGGCGTCAGCGGGTTCACCGGCGATCGGGATTTGCCGGGCCCAGCTCAGTAGCGCCCGCCGGGAGTCCGGGCTTGGGTAGGGGCGGCGGTACTCGGTGAGGTCTTCCGGGGACAGGGGACGCTGGAGCGCGGCGGGCAGCAGCGTGTCGAGGAAGAAGTTCTCCTCCAGCACCATCCGCTCGCCGACGCCGGGCATGCGTAACCGCTGGAACAGATCGCGGCCCCCGGGATCGAAGGCGTCCCAGCTGGGTAATGGCCGCAGGTGGCCCTCCATCAGGGCGACGGCGGACACCTGATGTGGGCGCCGCAGCAGCAGGTCCAGGGCCAACGCCACTCCCCAGTCGTGTCCGACGACCACCAGATCCGTTACCTCGTCGGGCAAGAGCACGCTCAGCAACGCGTCGAGGTGGGCGACATGGTCGACGAGCGTGCCGGCGATCGCTGGCCGGCCGGAGCGTCCCATCCCGATCAGGTCCGGCGCCAGACACCGCCACCCCGGCCGCCGCGCGGCGATGACGTGTCGCCACAGGTAGGAGCTGGTCGGGTTGCCGTGCAGAAAAAGGACAGGCCGGCCCGCGCCGGTGTCCTGCAGGTACATGGTCGTGCCCAGAACGGGGATCACGCTTACCTCCCCATCATGCCGTGTCTCACCTCGAGATCAGTGCGGGATCCCCGGGATCCGCGGGATCCCTGGGCTCAGCGCAGGTTCGGCAGGCTCAGCACAGGCTGTGCGGGTTCGGCGGGTTCGGCGGGTTCGGCGGGTTCGGCGGGTTCGGCAGGTTCGGCAGGTTCGGCAGGGTCAGCGCACGAGCTGGGTGTGAAGCTGGTCGGTCTGCGCGGCGGCGACGGCATCCCATCCGAATCCCAACCGAAGTGGCAGACGGCGCGCTCGCGGCTGGCCCGGCTCATGCCGTGGGCTCGTCTGGGGTCCTGGAGGAGCTGGTCGATGGCTTCGGCCAGGCGGCGGGCGAGTTGAGCCGGGCCGCCCAGGCGGTGTCGATGTCGGCGGCGGGCGAGTTCCTCGCCGTCCTCGCCGTCCTCGCCATCCTCGCCGTCGTCACTGGGTACGGTGCTGAGTCCGGCTCACAGGTGCCCGACGTCGTTGAAGCTGACCAGCGCCGGGGGCCGCCCCGTCTCCCACCGCACGATCGTCAGGGCGCAGTTGTCCTGGTTCAGGCCCAGCCAGCGCCAGTCCGGTGCGTCCAGGACGTGGCGGACGAACCACCCGATGACGAAGTTGTGGGTGACGACCAGGTCGGTCTGGTCCTCGGCGCCGATCACGCTCAGCTGGCTGACCGCCTCGCGCAGCCGGGTGGCGTCCGGATCGCGCTCCCCGGGCGGGACCGCGTCGAAGAACGCCTGGTAGCGCTCGGGGTAGCTGCTGGGGATGGGGGTGAGGTCCTGGGCCAGGTCGCAGGGGTGCGGCCGGACGCCGCACAGGTGTCCAGCGAGGATCTCGGCGGTCTCGGTGGCCCGGCTCAGCCGGCTGTGGTGCAGGGCCCCGAACTTGGTCCCGGCCAGGCGGCGCCCGAGTTTCGCTGCCTGTTCGCGGCCGCGCGGCGACAGACCGGAATCCGGCTCACCGTCGTCACCGCTCTCAGGGGTGTCGGTGAGGTCCTGCTCGCCGTGGCGGACGAGGTAGAGCGTGGTACGTGGCACCGCGTGGCCCCCTTCGAAGTAGCTGGTGCCGCCCAGTGTGCCGGGCGGGTCCGACAAAACTGAGCGAACCAGGCAGAATGAGGTTCATGCCCGACCCCGTCGTCCCTGACCCTGAACCCGGAAGCTGGCACGGGGAAGCAGAACTCGCCGTGCGGGATGCGGCGGAGCTGGATCCGGCGTACGAGTACGTGGCCCGGCTGGCCGCGATCGACGAGCAGGCCGCACTGGACTCCCTGGCCCCCGCCACCCGCGACGCGTACCGCCGGGCCTGGGAGACCTTCGAGCAGTGGACGGCGCAGACCTCGCTGATGGCGCTGCCGGCATCGGCTTCCACGGTGCGGGCGTTCGTGGCGCACCTGCGCGATCGCCCTATCCCGGCCAGTCTGCCCACGATCAACCAGCACCTGTCCGCGATCTGGGCGAAGCACGCTGAGCTCGGGCTGCCCTCCGTGCGGCAGGACGGCCAGTTGCGGCTCCGGCTGCAGGGTTACGCGCGGCAGGACCAGGAGCGACTGGTTCGGCAGATGTCGGCGCTGATGGTCAGGGACGTGCAGCGCATCGTCGCGGTCATGGACGAGGACCTGTTCACCGCCCGCCGCGAGCTGAGCGACGAGCGCGCGGTCCGTAAGTCCGAACTGGTGTACCGGCGGGACAAGGCCGTGATCCTGGTTGGTCTGGCCACAGCGATGCGGCGCTCGGAACTGGCCCGGATCGAGGTGACCGATCTACGGGAGGACGTGGAAGGCATCGTCATCACGCCCCGCTGGACCAAGCGCGACCAGAGCGGCGTCGAGCGCAACCCCCGGGCCGTTCCCCGCGGCGCTGCCCGCGCGACCTGCCCCGTGACCGCCCTGCAGACCTGGCTCGAGGCCGCCGAGGTGAGCACCGGGCCGGTGTTCCGTCCCGTCACTCGCTGGGGCACGGTCGCCGATCGTGGCTTCACGCCCCAGGTGATCCGCACGATCGTGCAGCAAAGGGCCGAGGCCGCCGGCCTGCCGGGGACGTGGGGCGCGCACTCGCTGCGAGCGGGGTTCGCCACTCAGTCAGCGAAGAACGGCGTGGCCCGGCACGTGATCATGGCCGACGGGGACTGGCGCTCGGCCGCGGTCGACCGGTACCTGCGCCGCGGTGCGCTGTGGGACGGCGCCGCGGCCAAGAGCCTGGGCCTGTAAGGCCTCAGGGGGACGAGCAGGCGTCAAGACTGTCGGGGCCTTGCCCTAGATTGCCCGCATGGTCTGGAAGTGGGCGCCGTTCTTCGTGCTGGAGTGGCTCGGCGCGGCCGGGATCGAGCCGCACGAGATCATGCAGGTGCTGGAGGCCGAGCAACGCTGGCCCCGGCCCGCGGTGTCGGCCTCGAACGGCCTGCGGCCGCTGACGATCTGGGGACGAACCCGCACCGGAAGGACGCTGGTGGTGGCGGTCCGGCACCTGGATGGGCGAGACTGGGAAATCGTCGGCGCTCGCGCGCTGACGTCCGGGGAACTCGCCGAGTTCGAGAAGTGGGAGGCAGGCCGTGGCTGAGGTAGCCGAGCAGAGCACCGAGGACTGGTCCCGGTTCGACATGAACAGCCTCCTGTTCCTCGGCGAGGAACACCTGGCCGACTATGACGCCGACCAGCTGCCCCCGCCCGGCACGAGCACGTCGTCGCTGGTCGTGGACGTGGACCCGGAGGTCCTGGACGGCCTGGTCCGGGAGGCCGCGAGCACCGGGCGCACCGTCGGCGAGGTCGTGCAGAGCCGGCTGCGCCACCCGGCCGCCTAAGGAATCGACCCCCGGTCCTTCCCCTGCACGACCCGGCACGACCCGGCACGACCGCAACGGTGGCACCTTCGCCCGCCGCTTTGGCTGGCTCTACCCCACCGGGGTGCACGGCAGACCACGGCATGACCACGGCACGTTGCACTGCATAACCCCAGCGCAACCCGGCCTGGCCCGGATGCGCGACCACCCGCGTCCACCATTGGAAGCCGGCGGACGCGGGTGTCATCCGTGCGTGAGGTCCCTGACGCCGCTCCGGATTTTCCCGACGCACGGACGCTTTGAACGGCCTGGGGATCGCGCGGTCACCGCAGGGGCGGGGTCACTTGGCGGCGAGCGCCTTGCCGGCGGCGGTGGCGGCCTCGTGGGCCTCCTTCTTCAGCTGCGCGCCGAGCTCGGCGAACTGGTCGAGGGCCGGGTTGACCCCCACGAGCGTGAACTCGCGCTCGACCACGGTCAGGTCGGCGCCCCACACCTCGGTGATGACGCGGCGCAGGAACGGGGTGCTGTGGTCCCAGCCCTCCTTGGGCGTGCCCTTGGAGTAGTTGCCGCCCCGGGTGCTCAGCAGCACCACCGGCTTGCCCTGCAGGATCGGGGCCCCGGCCTGGCCACCGGCGATGACCAGGTCCAGCCAGGTCTTGACGTGCTGGGAGATTCCCCAGTTGTAGAGCGGGAAGGCCAGGACGACGGCGTCGGCCGAGGTCAGCTCGTCGTGCAGGTCCTTGGCCAGGGCGACGGCGGCCTTCTGGGCGTCGCTGCGCTGGTCCTCGGGGGTGTACCCGGCGCCGATGGCGGTCGCCCAGGCGTCGGACGGCAGCGGCTCGGCCCCCAGGTGCCGGGTGACGACCTTCTCGTCCGGGCGCTCGGCAGTCCACTCGGCCAGGACCAGGTCGGCCAGCTCGCTGCTGGCCGAGGCCGCGCCGAGAATGCTCGCGTCGATCCGCAGAAGGGTCATTGCGTCTACTCCCAGATGTCAGTTCCCCCGGCGGTCAACGCCCGAGAACGAATTGAATGTTCAATCGCTGCCCGATCGTGCCACGGTCGAGTTGAATGTTCAATCCGCTAAACTGGGGGTGTGAGTGACGACACCCCGTGGCTGTCCGATGCCCAGCTGTACAAGTGGATGCACCTCATCGGCGCGCTCATGACGCTGCCCAATTCCTTCGAGCAGCAGCTCAAGCAGGACTCCGGGCTGAATTTCTTTGAGTACTCGGTGCTTTCGGGCCTGTCGAACGCCCCCGGCCGGGCGATGAAGATGGCCGACCTGGCCGGTTTCTCCCACGGCTCGCAGTCGCGCCTCTCGCACGCGGTGACCCGGCTCGAGCGCGCCGGCTGGGTGCAGCGGCGAAACTGCGCCGAGGGCTCACGGGCGGTCGAGGCCTACCTGACCGAGGCCGGCCTCGCAAAGACCGTCGAGGCCGCGCCCGGCCACGTCCGCGAGGTGCGGCGCCTGGTCGTGGACGTCCTGACCGACGAGGAGTTCGGGGATCTGCAGAAGATCCTGCGCAAGATCCTGGCCGTGGCCGGCCCGCCGGCCCTTCAGGCCCTCGACGACGCCTACGTGCAGCACCTGGCCGCCACCGGCCCGGACCTGGACACCTGCCTCGAAGCCTGCACCGAGGCCTGCACCGAAGCCGGGCCGGAAGCAGAGACCGAGGCCCGCACTGAGCCCCATACCGAGACCCAAGCCGAGACCGGGATCGAGGCCGGGACCGCGGTGGCGAGCCTGAACGACGCAGGCCAGACCACCCCACGCTGAACTCGCGCCCCACCGTCCACCGACGTCACACCAGCATCAGGCGCAACAAAAACCTCTCCAGCACCTGCCACGAGGCGATCACCACCTGCAACGATGACAACGTGGAGACAGCGCAGGAAGCGTACGTCCGGATGATCCGCGAGGAACTCGACCCCCGCCTGCAGACCATCGGCCTCACCCACGCCCCGGACAACGCGACCCCGGGCAGCTACGAACTCACCGTCCCCCGCCACTTCGCGCTACTCGGCCTGCATGAGTACTGGGGCAACACGTCCTTCCGTTTCCAGTTCACCGTCGACGTCCTGGTCGTCTCCCACACCGACTGGGAGACCTTCCGCGCCGGCAACCACGACCCCGAAGGCCACGACTGGGGACCCCGCCCCCACCTCGGCGCCCACTACGGACCCAAAGGCCCCTGGACCGAAAGACTCGGGCCCCTCATGGGACTGGGCGACCGCTGGTGGTACGTCTCCCCACGCCGCCCCACCCTCCCCATCGCCGAGGAAGTCACCACCGACGTCCGGCAGTACGCCGTCCCCGCCATGCGCCAACGCACCACCTGAACCAAAACCCTGAGCGTTACCCGGGCAGGAACGCGTCCTCCACCGCAGTGGCCACACTCGCCAACCGCGACAACGTCCCCGCCCCCCGGTCGTACGCCTTGGTGTTGTTCAGACTCGCGTGCCCCATCCCGTCCTGCAGCCGATCGATCTGCGCCCCCGCCTGATCCAGATAGATCGTGGCATGACTGGCCCGCAGCACATGCGGCGTCACGTCCAGACCCACCCGCGCCCGCCGCGACACCCGCACCGTCAGGTTGTACAGATCCCAGTAACTCAGCCGCCCACCCTGCGCGTTCACCAGCAGCGGCCCCGACGTGCGCTCGCCGATGTACTCCACCACCAGATGCCCGGTGCCGGGGGAGAGCGGCAGCTCCTGACGCCGCCCACCCTTGTGCGTGACGGTCAGCGTGACGTGCCCGAAGTGCTGACGCACATCCGTCACGTCCAGACTCACCAACTCCGTCGCCCGCAACCCCCGCCCCAACAGAATGCGCATCGCGACGTACGGGAGTTCCCCCATCCCCTCAGCGAACGTCAGGAACCGCGCCGATTGCTGCGTATCCAGCGCCGCCGTAGCCGAAAAATCCCCACCACGAGGACGTTTGATGTGCGCCGCGGGGGAGGAGGGCAGAATGTCCTCACCCACCAGGTACGCGTACAGGGACGACACCGCCGCCAGCTTCAGCCGCACCGTGTTCGCCGACGCCGGCCGGCCATGAAACCCACCGCTCGCGGTGATCTGCTGGCGCCAGTCGTCCACATCACCGCGCCGCGCCTCCAGCGGATGCAGCGAGCGCCCCCCGCAGAAGTCCCGCCATTGCAGCTCCGCCGTCGTGTAGGTGCGCACTGTGTTCTGCGCGCGCTGCGCAATCAGCCAGGCCCGGACGAAATGCGGCCAGACATCACCGTTCCCGACCTCGAACTCTTCCCGCGCCACCCCCGACGCACCGGCGAGCTCCAGATCTTCGAACACGTGTCCCATTCTGTCATGCCCAAACCCCCACAGACCTCCCGTCAGCCCCGTGTCAGGGTCGCGTCGTACCCCCGGGCCAGGTCCACTGCGGAACCTCACGCAACGGATGCAGCTCGTGCTCGCTGCGCGCATGCGAGTTCTGCTGAGCCACCAGCGCACCGAACTCCACGTGCGAACGCAGCGAATCCCGGAACGCAGCATCGGAGGGAAGGCCGGCGGCGTCAGCGGCCTCCAGATACAGGACCACGAAACGCTCCCGCTGGGCATCGGTGATCCGCAGGCCACGGTGCACGTCAATCAGGTGCGCGAAACCCAGCTCCTTGGAGAAGACGGCAGGCCCGCCGAACGACTCGACCTCGAAATCGGTCAGGTGCTCCACGTGCCCAGCCTGCCCCTCACCGAACAACGGCCGTAGCAACGGATCGCCCAGCACCCGGGCGTAGAAGACATCGATGAACCGGAGCAGGGCTTCCCTGCCCCCGGCATGCTCGTAGAGACTCTTACCAGCTCCGGACGAACCCGCCATCACGCCCTCCTCGGGGAACGGACCAGCATCACCACTGTTCCCGCCGCGCGTCCAGGCGTCCAACATCCGTCCGGGGACCACCGACAACGACACGTTGTGAGAGGTGCTCAGTGGGGGAGGACCTGCACCTGAGCCAGGTACGCGCCTTGCTCGCCGTAGCGCATCACGGGCACGTCGGGCGCGCCGCCGTCGACCTGCACCTGTCTCAGCAGGCCGTGTCCAAACGCATCGCCGCCCTCGAAACTCACCTCGGACCGCTCTTCCACCGCCGGCCACCCGGCATGACCCTCACCGACCTGGGGGAGAGGCTCCTGGAACAAGCCCAGCACCTCATCGCCCTCGCCGGCCAGATCACCGCCGACGCTCACCACCAGCCCTACCCACCACACCCATCACTGCGCGCGGACGTCTGGGGCCAGGTCCACCCACCCATGAAACTGCTGCGCGACTTCACCACCCACCACCCCGGCGTCGTCATCGAACCCAGCATGCGCCGCAACCTCCCCAGCGCACTCGCCGCCCTCGAGCAGGACGAGATCGACCTCGCGTTCGGCTACACCGGCGGCCTGCCCGATCGGCTCCCTGCCCATCTCGCTGCCCGCATCGTCGCCACGACCCCCGTTATCGCCCTGATCAGCGCCCGCGGCCCACTGGCCGAACGCACCCGGCTCACTCGTCACGACCTGCAGACGCGCACTGTGTGGTGGCCGGGCGGCGCCACCAGCCCCGAACTCGCCGCCTTCGGACATCAGCTCGCCGACCACCTGGGCGCCGGGCTGATCACCGACGGCGTGAACCTCGGCCTGGAGGTCCTGATCGACCGGATCACCCGTGACCCCACACTCATCACGCTGGCCGGCGCCGACTGGCCGATCTCGGGGGACAGCGGAGTGCTCGCCCGGCCGATCCATCCGGTGCCGCACTACCCATGGTCGGCGATCTGGCCCGCCCAAAGGCCCCACCCGCTGATTCGCGACCTGCTCAAGCACCTGGAAACCGGGAGACCGACCCTCAGACCCGATGATCCCTCGATCTGGTTGCCCTGGCTGCCCACCGCCAGATAATCACAGTTATCTAGGCCGAAGATGCCCAAATCCGTTGCCCCACAACCACTTTCGGAGTAACCCAGAGTTATTTCTGGCCAATGAGGGACGCTGGTGGGCACCGGGGGAGAGGCAGTCCCCCGGTGCTCCACTCACCGAGCCTGCCATTGCCATCCTCAGCGACGTCGCGCCTTCACCGACCCGGGCAGCTTCGCCGGGGAACCGCTCTGACAACCGCTACCGTAGGCCGGTGACAAAAGGGACACCCTGGTGGTCGGCACCGATCGTGGCCGGACTCGTCGTCGCCGCGATCTCCGGATGCGGCCAGGGCGGCGACCCACCAACAGCTCAGCAGCGACAACGCGCCCAGCAAGCCGGCTTCGACGCCGATCTGGTCTACGTCACCGATTTGAAGGGCTACAGCGCCGCCGCCGGAGCCAGCGGCGTGTACGGGGACGCGGGGTACCAGCAGATCTACACCTCAGACAAGGGCGATGACCTGCGGCTCACCGTGGAACGACGCACGATCGACGCCGCCAGCTGCGCGAAGCTCCCCATCCCGGGCACCGAACCAGCCACGACCGCCACCTGCACCAAGGACGGCGACGGCTGGCGACGAGTCTCCGGAGACCGGCAGGAATACGCGATCGCCCACGACGGCGTCCTGGTCCGCGCCAGCGACCTCACCGCCGCAACCTCCCCGGACTTCATCCGCTCAGCCGCCACCAAGGCCCGCCCGGCCACCTCCGACGAACTGGAAGCCCTGCTGCCCTCAGCCCCCGAAAACGTCCAGCGCGGAGACATCCACGGCGACAACGCCCCGGACAACAGCGTCCCCGACGGCGCCGGCGGCTGAACCACCGCTCAGGCCCGGGCAGTAAACACGAACTCACGCCCGGGCCGGTCCGGAGCCTCCCGCACAGCAACCCCCTCAAACCCGTGAACCCGCAGGTCAGCCTCGACCTCGCCGCGCTCGCGGAACCGCAGGGTCGAGTCGGAGGTGAGCGTCACGCCGTCCCGGTGGAACACCCATGTGCCACGGAAAGTGACCAGCGGCCAGCCGATTTCGGTGACATCGACCCAGTTCTCGACCAGCCCTTCACCCGGCAGGTCGATGGTTCGATGCGTGGACCGGCGGTTCCAGTCTTCCCAGGCCCGGAACGCCGGATCACGAGTCTCGAAGACCAGATGGCCGCCTGGCCGCAGCACCGAGTGGGCTGCGGCCAGGGTTGCCTGCCAGTCCGCCGGGTCGGCGATGGCCTGGGCCACGTTGCCGGTCATCGTCACCAGGTCGACCACCTGAGCCTCAGGAAGCGACCGGGCATCACCCTGGATCCAGGTCACCTGGCCGGCCTGAGGTTTGGCCCGGGCAACCTCCAGAGACGCCGCCGTCGGATCGACACCGGTGACCCGGCAACCCTGAGCTGCCGCCAGCAGCGCGAACGTTCCCGTGCCACAGCCCAGGTCGAGAACATCGCGTGCACCGAACTCCCGGACGATGCCCAAGTAAGCCAACAGGTCGCTGCGGTCATCGTCGAACGCGTCGTACACGGCAGCCAGCCGCGGATGCTCGAAAATCTGATCAGCCACCGCACCACGATGACCCCTCTCGGCCCTGCTCCCCTAACGCCGATAATGAACATTATGACATTTCGAGGAGGAGGACCCCTCCCCGGCACCAGATAACCAGGCGCCGAGGTCCCTAGGCCTGGAACTGCTCAGGCTGCTCCGGGACCGATCAGCGGAGTGATCCGGCGGGCGTGCCACAACCCCAGCGCCGCCAGAGCCAACAGGACAACCCCAGCCACCACGGAGATCCAAGCCGCGATCAGCGCCACCGTCGCCATGGTGTCAAAGGCATAAGCATTCAGCAGAAGCCCACGCAGCGTCTCACCCCGGAACAAGGTCTGCACCTGCCCGGCCAACGCCGCATCATCCGGAGCAGCCAACGACTTCGTACTGACCTCGGAGTACGTCTGCCCATCGGCCACCTCCGACAGATGCACCTTGATGTAGTGGTCAGCGAAGACCTCCGCCTGCGCACCGGTCGTCAGTGACTCCCCCGCATACTTGGCCACCTCCTTACGGTCAGCCTCCGGCAGCGCCTTCAGACCGTCACTGTCCTTGGCCGGGAAGGTGATGCTCTGCTCCGCCAGCTGATCATGCACCTGCCCATGCACGTAGCCATGAGCGAAGAAGAGCAGGGCGGCCGCAGCCAGCAGCACGACGCCGATGACGGCCCCAACGGCAGAAATCAATCGATCCAGGAGTGTTCTGTCCACAGGTTCATTGCACCGGCCCCGGCGAGAAACCCGTACGGCCCAAAGACTTCCACCGGTCCCCCACAAGTCCCGGAAAAAAACTCCCACGCGCTCGCTGCCACCGCCGACGTATCCTCGGGCGCAATGCATGCCGCCGTCACCGTCACCCCCAGCCAGCTGCCCGAAATCCTTCTTCACGTCGCCGTCACCCGGCCCGTCTTCGTCTGGGGCCAGCCCGGAATCGGCAAGTCCAGCCTGGTCCAGGACTTCGCCAAACACGTCGGCCTGCCCTGCGAGACCCTCCTCGGCACCCAGCTCGCCGCCGAGGACCTGATCGGCGTCCCCCGTATCGTCGGCGACGGCGACCGGGCCCGCAGCCGGTTCTGCCCGCCCGAGAACATCGCCCGCGACGAGCCCTACGTGCTGTTCCTCGACGAACTCAACGGCTCCAGCCCCGAGGTACAGAAGGCGTTCTACAGCCTGATCCTCGACCGCCGCCTCGGCTCCTACGAACTGCACCCCGAATCGGTGGTGATCGGCGCCGGCAACCGAGCCCAGGACTCGGCGATCGTCCGCCCGATGTCCTCCGCCCTGATCAACCGGATGATGCACGTCCACCTGGTCAGCAGCCCCCGGGACTGGCTGGCCTGGGCCCGGGCCGCGAACCTGCACCCCTGGGTGATCGACTACATCGGCCAGCGCCCCGACCACCTGGTCAGCGCTCCCCCGAAGCACGAGGAACCGTTCTCCACCCCGCGCGCCTGGCACATGCTCTCCGACCTGCTGCGCTCCTACGGCGCCGGCCTCGCCGACGGCCCCGACCTGTCCGACGAACTGCTCCGCGTCCTGACCCTGGGCACCCTCTCCCCCGCCCACGCCGGCCAGTTCCGCGGCTACGTACGCCAAGTACGCCACGCCTGGAGCGTCGACGCCCTGCTCAAGGGCACCCTGCGCTGGCCGTCCGACGCAGCCGAACGCGACGTCTGCTACTTCCTCGCCCAGAGCCTGCGCGCCCGCCTGGCCAAGGAACTCCCCGAACGCCGCCAGGGCGCCACCCCGGCCGCCGTCGACCTCGCCCATCGCGCCAAAGGCCTGCTCACCGAACTCGCGGAGATCAGCCTGGAAGCCGCACAAACCGTGGTGGCCGGAACCGACGCCGACACCACCCAGGACGGCACCACCGCCACCCTGCCCGGCTGGTTCCTCGTTGAAGTGGTGCGCGACCTGCCCCGACTCGCCGCCGCCCGCAACTGACCGGACCCCGCAATGGCTACCCGACGACGTCCGTCCGCAGGTAAGAACCCCGCCGCCGAGGCCCGGGACGCAGGCAGCGAAACCCTCGCCACGCATCCTCTCTTCGCACCCCTGCACCGAGGCGCCCAGATCACCGCCCGCCCCGAGGACAACCACTGCCCGCCGGACGGCTGGGCCGTGGTCTCACGCTCGGGCCGGATTTACCTCAACCCACGCCGCCGCGGGAGCCCCGAAGAATGGACGTGGGTCATCGCCCACTGCCTGCTGCACCTCGGATTCGACCACCTCGAGGCCACTAACTCCCCCGGCTACGAACGCGAATGGAACGCCGCAGCCTGCCTGGCCGTGAACGTGTTCCTCCGTCAGATCAAGGTCGGGCGACCGCCGGAGGGACTGGGAACTCAGACCCCCTGGGACCACCTGGTCGGAACCGCAGGCGACGAAGCCCGCTGCGCCCAGACCTTCCGCGAAAAGGGCCTACCTGAACAACTCCAAGCCCCCGGCGTCGGCGGATCCGGCTCCGACCTGCACTGGACCCCACCCGCCCCGGCCTCGCGCTGGGTCGTCACCCCGACCACCACCTGGGCACAACGCCTGGCAGCGGGACTGACCCGATCCGTCGTCGCCGCCGTCGACGTAGCCGGCGGAGCAACCGCATCCCTCAGCGGCGGACCGGCCCGCAAGACGTCCTGGCGACTCGCCCTGGACTGGTTCATCGCCTCCTACCCCCTCCTCGGCGGCCTCGCCGCCGCCTTCACCCTGGTCGAGGACGCCGACATCGCCCGCCGCCACGGCATCCACGTAGCCGCGATCAGCCCGGCGGCCGCCGAAATCTACGTGAACCCCCTGACCTCGATGGACGGCACCGAACGCCGCTTCGTCATCGCCCACGAACTCCTCCACGCCGGACTCCGCCACGACACCCGAGCCGCCGGCCGCGACCCCTGGCTCTGGAACATCGCCTGCGACTACGTCATCAACGGCTGGCTCGTCCAGATGCAGATCGGCGACCCACCCGACGGCCTCCTGCACGACCGCAAACTCGACGGGATGTCCGCCGAAGAGGTCTACGACCGCATCGTCACCGACACCCGACGCCTGCGCAAAGCCGCCACCCTGCGCGGCATCAGAGCCGTCGACGTCCTACCCGGACGCCTCAGCCACCCCGACGAACGCACCGACGCCGTCGACCTCGACGAGTTCTACCGCCGCAGCCTGCAGGACGGCATCCAGTACCACTCCAACCAAGCACGCGGCTACCTACCCGCCGGCCTGATCGAAGAGATCCGCGCCCTCGGCCAGCCCCCCGTGCCCTGGGACGTCGAACTCGCCCGATGGTTCGACGCACACTTCGCCCCGATCGAACCCCAGCGTAGCTACGCCCGCTCCAGCCGCCGCCAGTCCGCCACCCCCGACATCCCCCGCCCCGGCCGCTACATCCCCCAAGAACAACTCGACCACCGCACCTTCGGCGTCGTCCTCGACACCAGCGGCTCCATGGACACCCGCCTCCTCGGCAAAGCCCTCGGCGCCATCGCCTCCTACGCCGTCTCCCGCACCGTGCCCGCCGTCCGCGTCGTCTTCTGCGACGCCGACGCCTACGACAACGGCTGGATGGAACCCACCGAGATCGCCTCCCGGGTCAGAGTCCGCGGCCGCGGCGGAACCGTCCTCCAACCCGGCATCGACCTCCTGGAAAAGGCCACCGACTTCCCCACCGACGGCCCCATCCTGGTCATCACCGACACCGGCTGCGACCACGTACGCCTACACCGCGACCACGCCTTCCTCATCCCCGCCGGCACCCGCCTCCCCTTCACCCCCCGCGGCCCCGTCTTCAAACTCGCCTGACTCACCCCGACCCCTGACTCACCCCGACGCCAGAACATCGTCAATCATCCGCAAACCCTGCCGCTCAAACCCCGCATCCCCCACCTGATGCGCCCACGCCGCCGTCCCAATCGCCTCACGCACCTGAAACCGCCGCCAAGTCTCCGGATCCCCCGGCCGCTCGCCATACCCCTCGAAGAACGCGACCTCCAAAGCAGCATCCACCCGGAACTGCTGCGCCACCAGACGCGCAAAATCCGACTCATCCGGCCGCATATCCGCCCGCCCGAAATCAATCACAGCCACCATTCCGTTGTGCACCAGCCAATTACGCGGCTGCCAGTCCCCATGAGTAGGAACCAGAACGGTGGACGCCGCAGGCCAGCCGGCGACAATGTCCCGCAACCGCGCCACGGCCTCCGCCGAGATCCGATGCGGCCGATCCAGCCACCACAACGCCTTCGCCTTAGCCCGCGCCTCGAACCCCTCATCCACCACCCGAGCCTGCCCATGAAAGACCCTCAGCAACTCACCGGCCTGGCGATAAACCCCGGAGACGAACTCATCCTCCGTGCCCAGCACCAGAACACCCGGTAGAAAACGCGTTACCAGCACCTTCGCCTCAGCATCGGCAAACACCAACTCCGGCGCCCGCCCCCCACCCGCCCAGACCCCAACCCACTCCCGATGAGCCCGGATCTCCCGCGCCAGATGATGATCCGCCCCATCCCCGGCCTTCACCACAAACCGCTCGCCACCCCGAACCACCTCAAGAACCGTCGTGCCCACCAACCCCCAGCTGTGGTCGCGCACCAACTCCAGCCCGGGCAGCCACTCCCCCACCAGCGCCCGCTGCCGCTCGCTGAGCGCGGCGAAATCGTCGGTCATGCAGCCGAGAATAAGCCGCCGGAGCGGGTCTTCGCCAAATCAGCCAAAGTCGGCCAAGACTGTCGGTGGCGCCTGTCAGGATCTTTCCCATGGACCCGGCTGCTCTGCACCTCGCCATCAGCGACCTCGTCGCGGGCCTTTCCCCGCACGACGAACTCGCTCACCAGCACCGCCAGGCCACCCTCGCCTGGCTCTCCTCCACCGGCGACATCTTCCGCCGCGCAAAACCGGCCACCCCATCCCCCCACCTGGTCTCCTACTTCCTGCTCATCGACCGGGCGGCCGCCCGCGTCCTCCTCTGCGACCACCGGTTGGCCCGCCTCTGGCTGCCTACCGGGGGCCACGTCGAGCCCGGCGAACACCCCTACGACGCGGTGCAGCGCGAATGCCAAGAGGAACTAGGCATTTCCGCAGTCCCGGATCCGGCGTACGGCGCGAGCCCCTTCTTCCTCACCGTCACCGAGACGAAGGATGTGGCAGAGCGGCGGCACACCGACGTCTCCCTGTGGTTCGCCCTGAGCGGCCAGACCAGTCAGTCCCTCCAGGCCGACGAGAGAGAATTCGCTGAGGTCAGATGGTGGTCGGAGGCCGAGATCAAAGCGGCCTCGCCCGAGCTCTTCGATCCGCACATGGGCCGCGCTCTCGAGGTTCTGCAGTTGTCTGCCGGAGGCAGACCGCCTGGCACCCGGCGATATGTGTAATCGCGGCAGAGGATCGTTGGTATCGGCTTTGCAGACGGGCCGAGGCGGTCGGCGCAGCCTATCGCCTCGATCGCCTCGGTCCGGGCTGCGGTTTGTGTGTTGTCTTTGTGGAAGTGGTCTTGAGCTCAAAGCCTGTTATCAAAGACGGTTGTTCTCAGGCTATTTCGCGACCGGGCCAGCCTGACCAGTACGGACGGCGGCGTGAATAACGTACTCGGAGGTTACCCGGAATGCAGCCGGGTCCTCGTTCACCTCGGTGAAGACCCGAACGATCTCAGCCTGGGCCGCTTCCCACCGGCCGGTTGGTTCCAGGGCTTGGCGCACGTTCGCCCATCGCGGATGGTTCGCGATCTCGGCCTCGGCGGCCGCCCGTGGGGACTCCCCCGTGAACGCCAGCTTGCCGAACTGACTGCTCAGCGAGAAACCGAGAGGTGAGAGCAATCCAGCGACGGCGTCCGGATCACTCCATGCGAATGCCGCGGGCGTGGCGGCGTCCGCAACGGGTGCTGCCGGATCTTTCGCACTCGAAGCCAGCAACTGCCGGGCCAGGTCGGCCTGTCGGGCCATGCCGCCGGATCGAATCCAGGCGGAGAAGACCAACCGGCCGTCGAGCTTGAGCACCCGGACGATCTCCTGAACGGCCGTCGCCGGATCGGGAACGAAGATCAGAGCGAAGGTGGAGACGACAGCGTCCACAGTTCCGTCGGCCATGGGCAGGTTCGCCGCGTCCCCCACCAAGAACTTCGCGGACACAGCACGTCGCGCCGCTTCGGACCGGGCCACCTCGAGAAGCCGCGGCGCCGGATCGACGCCGACCACGCTCGCTCCCCCGGCCGCAATCAGCAAGGCCGCACTGCCCGCGCCGCAGCCTACGTCGACCACGAACTCCCCCGGCTGAGCTGCCACTTCAGCCACTGCCTGGCGGACCGCCGGCAAAAGATGCGGAGCCTGATGCTCGTAGCTGCCGATCCCCCAGTCCATGACTCACCAGCATGCCTTGCTTCCGCTGCTTGCTGCGATTTTCTGCGTTCAAAAGACGAATGTGAGCACACGGCCTGTTATCATGCAATCATGTTGGCCAGAGCGGCGATTCAGACCTACCTCGGCGTTCTCGAACGTTCCGGTGCTTCTCGCTCTACCCGTCGGCAGCGGGAATGGGCCCTCAGTCAGGCTGTCACCGCCGCTTCCCTGCAGCGTATCCACGGAGACGTGCCTACCGAGGAGCAGGTCCGCGAAACCCTCCCCGACCAGCTCACCGTGATGGAGAACCGGATCGACGTCACCGAGATCCTGAGCGAGGAGTTCGCTGCCTGGTTTCTCCCCTGGGCTGCCACCGGCATCCTTGCCAAGAGCGAAGGGGCCGCCAAAAGCCAGGCCGCATCACGAGCTCGAGCCGCCGCCCTACGGGCTCTTGCCCTGGCCAACGGCAGCACCCCCATCACGCACACCGAGCCCGCCGTTCAGCTGCGCACCCCTACCCCGATGAACGCCCGGGCCCTCCGTCACGTCGCGTTCGATCTAGTCGCCATCGACCCGCCGTCCAAGGCCGCGGTCCGGCTCAGCGCGATGCTCGGGGTAATGATCACCACCCCGCTGCGCCCAGTCGACCTCTGCGACATGACCCTGGACGACGTCCGCACCAGCACCGATGGCCGCGTAACGATCCCCGCTCTCCCCCTCGCCCCGGACGAACCTGCCCCCGCGGGCTACACCGGCCGCGCCACGCTGGAGCCAGCCCTCGGTCATCTGCTCGAGAATTGGCTCGAGGTGCGCCAAACCCTGGTGGACAAGCTCGAGGGCAGCCCGCCGAACACGCTGTGGGTATCGGTCCGCGCCTCTCCGACAGACGAGGGAGTCATCCGGCCCGCGGGCCTACCGCTCCATCCCCGTGGACTAGAGCGCAGCTACGTCGGACAGGCCAAGAACTTCAACGCCGAACTCGCAGCCGGCTCACGCACCACGCTCCCCCTGGGCCGAGACGGAGTTCCCGTGAGCCACCTTCCCCTGTCCTTCGACCACCTGCGTCGGTCGCTGCTCACCCTCGAGGACTCGGAGCGGCTCTAATCGCCTTGGCACATCCGTGGCTAGAGGCGGAAAAGCCGTCCAGGTGTGGGCTTCGGGGGCCACGTAGGGCTCCAGCAGGCAGAAGCCTCAATCCGCCAGATCAGGGGAACTGAGACGGGCCGCCCTTCCTCTGATCTGGAGGTACGGAAAACCAAGGCCCCCGCTCTCGGGGCGCAGTTAGGGGTAAGAGTTCAAAGTGGCGCCATAGCCTGTTATCACCAATAACCGCGGGCCGAAGAACTGAAAGCCGAACCGGGAGAGGCTGACAGATCGCGGCCGCCGCGGCCTTCGGGCGTAGGGAGCAAGCAAGCCCGGAGGGGTGCCCCGAAGCCGAGGCAACTTCCGCCGGTACAGCCTGGGTCTCCCCCACACACAGCCTGAGTCCCGGCGCACAGCCTGAGTCTCCCCCGCACAGCCTGGGCCCCGCCGCACAGCCCACCCCCTACCCCGCAGCCGTAAACCCCTGCCGCCCCCGAGCGTCCACTGGCAGGATGAAACCTCGTGACCAACACCGTGAACCATTACGACGCCACGTTCCTCAAGGCCCTCCCCCACGTCTCCACCCTGATCGCCGAGCCGGCCCTGGAAGAGCGCTGGACCCAGGAGAGCGCCCTGGCGAAGATGTCCGTCGGGTCCCTGGCCTGCCACCTCAATCGCCAGGTGGTCGTCGCGCATCAGCTCCTGAGTCAGCCCACCGACTTCCCGCTCCTCGATGGCGGGGCGGACGAGCACTACGCGCGGGCAGCGTGGACCAAGACCACCTCCCCCGACGACCCCGAGAACGACCGCAGCGGGTACGACGCAGAGGCGCTGGAGGGCGTCCTCAAACTGAGGGAGACCACCGCGACCGCCGCCGCGCAGGTGACCACCATGCTCACCGAGGGCACCGCGGGTGCGGCGGCGGGTTTGCCGTGGCAGGGGTGGTCGTTGTCGCGGGATGCGTTTCTGTTGACGCGGATGCTGGAGATCGTGGTGCATGCGGATGATCTGGCGCTGAGCCTTGGTGTTCCTACCCCGGAATTTGAGCCTGCTGTGTTTGAGCCGGTAATTCAGCTGTTGATCAGGCTTTCGGTGCGTCGCAACGGGCAGTCGGCGGTGGTCAGCTCGCTTACCCGTCGCGAGCGGCAGCGGGGTGTTGCGGCGTTCTGAGGGGTCAAAGCAAAGCGGGGGTCAGAGCGGGGGCTGGGGCGGGGTGCCGGTGTTGCGGCGTTCGACGACCTCGGTGTGGGAGGTGTTGGAACGCTGCTGGTTGAGGACCAGGCTGAGGATGATGGCGAGGATTCCGCCGCCCATGCAGATGTAGCCGATGGCGGTGAGGTCGAGGCCGTCTACGCGGTCACTGACGCCGAAGGCCAGGATTCCGCCGATCACCAGTAGGGCAATGCCGCCGCCGATGTACATGGGGGTTTCTCCTCGTGGTTTGCGCTGCGGACGTATGGGGCGGATCCGTGCTTACCGGCGAGTGTTGTCCTGGGGTATGAGGGGTGCAACTTGTCGTGACCTAGGTGGGGAGCCAGGAGAGGTCTGTGCGGACGAGGTCGATGAGTGCGGTGAGGGCGGGGCGCTGGGCTTTGGTGGGGTTCCAGGAGGCGGCGAGTTCGCGGGTGGCGTCAGGGTCGTCGATGGGGATTTCGGTGAGGTCGGGGGTGGAGCCGAGTGGGGGAACGATGGCGACTCCGAGTCCGGCGGCGACGAGTCCGCGGACGGTGAGGACGTCTTCTCCTTCGAAGGCGTAGGTGACGCGGACGCCGGCGTTCTGGAGGAGGGTGTCGGTGATGGAGCGCAGTCCGTAGGCGGGTGAGAGGGCGAGGGTGGGTTCGCCTTCGAGGTCGGGGAGGCGGATTGAGGGACGTTGGGCGAGGCGGTGGGTGCGGGGTACGGCGAGGACCAGGTGTTCGGTGTAGAGGCTTACGGTGGTGACGTTTTCGGCTGGGGGTAGGGGTGGGGAGACGAGGACGAGGTCGGCTGCTCCGTCGGTGAATTCGGTGAGGCAGAAGGCGCGGCCTCCTTGGCGGAGGTTGACGTGGGTGCCGGGTCGGTCGGTGACGAGGGCTTTGACCAGGGCGGGGATGACGGAGCGGCCGAGGGAGTTCTGGAAGACGACGGAGACGGTGTCGGCGCGGCGGGTGGCGTCGGTGCGGAGTTGGGTGATGGCTTCGGTGATCAGGTCGAGGGCGCGGTGGGTGGTGGTGGCGAAGTGCTGGCCGTCGGGGGTGAGGCGGATGCCGCGGCCGTCGCGTTCCAGGAGGGTGCAGCCGAGTTCGCGTTCGAGGCGGGCGATGCCGCGGCTGACGGTGGACTGGGGTACGCCGAGTTCGTCGGCTGCGGCCGAGACTCCGCCGGTGTCGGCGACGGCGGCCAGTAGAGGCAGGGCGGACAGGATGGGTCGTAGTCCGGACGGGGTTCCATCTCCTTGATCCATGCATTCATGCTATGCGTCGCGTTCATTCATGCATTAGTGCTATCGCCGGGAGCGACTTAACGTCATCTGCATGACCCTCTCCCCTGCGCGTGATCTCCGGCAGTCCGGCGTCTGGGCCGGGCATGAGGTCGGGTCCCGGGAGTACCGGCGCATTGTTCTGGCCCTGCTGGCGGCCGGGATCGCCTGCTTTGCTGCCTTGTACGCGCCGCAGGGGGTGTTGCCGCTGGTGGCGTCGTCGATGGACGAGTCCGAGGCGCAGTCGGCGTTGCTGGTGTCGGCCGGGACGATCGGCCTGGCTATCGGGGTGCTGCCGTGGTCGTGGGTGGCGGACCGGATTGGGCGGCTGACCGCTATGCGGGCGGCGATGCTGCTGTCGGCGGTGTTCGGGCTGGCGTGGACGGTGTGCCCGGGCTTCGAGGGAATGATCGTGCTGCGCCTGCTGCAGGGGCTGGCCCTGGGTGGGATTCCGGGGCTGGCCATCACCTACCTGCACGACGAGGTGAGTCCCGCGCACGCCACGGTCGCTGCGGCCACCTACGTGTCGGGGACGACGCTGGGTGGGATCAGTGGGCGGATGATCGCGGGGCCGGTGGCGCAGGTGTGGGGGTGGCGCTGGGGTGTCGCTCTGGCGTGGCTGGTCGCGGCGCTGGGGTCCTTGGCCTTCGTTGTGCTGGCGCCGCCCGCCAGGGGCTTCGTGCGGAACAGGGCACCGCTGGCGCGGAATGTGGTGGCGAATCTGCGGGACCCCGGGATGCTGGTGCTTTACGCGCAGGCTTTCCTGCTGATGGGCGGCTTCGTCGCGGTCTACAACTACCTCGGGTTCCGACTGGAGGCCGAGCCTTTCGCCCTCAGCGCCGGCCTGATCTCGCTGCTGTTCGCCGCCTATCTGGCCGGCACGGTCTCGTCCCGGCAGGCGGGGAAGCTGGCCGGGCGGTTCGGGCGGCGTCCGGTGCTGATGCTCTCGGCGGTCGTCATGATCGCCGGGGTCGCCCTCACCCTGGCCTCCAGCCTCGTCCTGATCGTGATCGGCCTGGTCGTCCTCACCACCGGTTTCTTCGGCGCCCACGCCATCGCCTCGGGCTGGGTCGGCGCCCGCGCGAAGGTGGGCCGGGCCCAGGCGTCCTCGCTCTACAACCTCTTCTACTACTCCGGTTCGAGCGTGATCGGCTGGGCCGGGGGCATGGTGTTCGCCGGCTGGGGCTGGACCGGGATCAGCACGATGGTCATCCTGCTGATCCTCACCGCGATCGCCCTCACCGCTGCGGGCGCCCGTCGTCCGCGAGCGGCCTGATCCACCGCGACCATTCCTCCTGCACCCGGTATCCGCGGGCCCACCAGGCGCTCTGTGCCGAGACGTTGTCGTCCAGCACCATTGCGTCCGAGCGGGTGCCGCCGAGCGCGCGGAATCGGGCCTCGGCGTGGTCGATGAGGGCGGTGGCGATGCCCTGTCGGCGGCGGTCCGGGGCGACCGCGAGCCGGTAGAGGTGGCAGCGCCAGCCGTCGAATCCGGCGATCACCGAGCCGACGATCTGTTCGTCGGTGGGGTCCAGGGCCAGGATCAGCGCGTCCGGGTCGCGCTGGAGGAGGTTCTCGACGGCCGGGGCGGAATCCTGCGGCCGGGAGGTGTTCTCGGCGGCGGTCGCCCAGAAGCCGAGCAGCGCGGGGACGTCTTCGGGGGTTGCGGTCCGGAAGGTGAACACCGGCCGACCTTATCGATCGGGCCGGTCACTTCCGGGTCACAGTTTCGTCATTCGCCGGACAGCGGGGCGGGGGCACCCTTAGGGTCTGTGGTGAAGCAAGGGGCTGTTCCGGCCGCGTCCGGGCAGGCGGCAGCGCTCGGTGGACCGGCGGGCCGCCCCCGCCGGGTGCTCATCGAGCCGGAGTTCTGGCGCGAGTACGTGGTCTAAGTGATCGCCGGAGCAGACGCGTCCGGCAGCCGATCACTTCGCCTCCACCGCACCGTCGGGTCGCTCTCTGGGGACCGCGGGGTGCGGGCAGACCAAGTACTCGTCGCCCGGTTCGGTTCTCGGGTGGTTCGGGCGGGTCTCAGGCGCCGTGCATCTCCCCGGCGGCGATGCCGTCGAGGAAGGCGGCCCACTCGTCGTTGCGGAAGCTGAGGACCGGGCCCATCCCCTTGGCCTTGCTGTCGCGCACAGCCACGTCGCCGCTGCTGCGGAACGCGATCTCGACGCAGTTGCCGTTCACGGCGCTGAACGACGACTTGCGCCATTCCAGCTGCTCGCCCGACTCGTCGCTCAGCAGATTGACCTCGGTTGCGGACATGACCGCTCTCCAATCACTCGGTTCATCGGTGGTTCTGGTGGCCGCCCGGCACTGCGTCCGGCCGGCCTGGCGGTGCATTTCAGGGACTGGTCAGGTGGGACAGATCGGTGAGCACGAGGGGCTGGTCGACCACCTCGGGCCGGACCGTGAGCAGCGTGCGCCCTTCCTGGACGGTGAACTCGACCCGGCCCCAGCGGCCGGGTTCGCGGACCGGTCCCCGACGGGACAGCCAGCCCCGCAGTTCGTCGAGCGGGATGTGGGCGTGCTGGACATCGCAGTACCAGACATCGACGCTTGCCCCGTCACCGCTGCGGGAGAGCGTCACGACGGCCCGCTCCCCGGTGGTGGTGACGATGTCGATATCCATCCCGTTACTCCTCGTGATCCTGCTGTGTGGGTCAACGGCTTCGTCCAGCTCCGGTGACGCCACCGGCCGAGACCTCTCGGCTCGCGAGAAAGATAGCTGCTCGATCGCGAAAAAGCCCAGTTCAACCGTTAAGCCGAGGTGTCGTCACTACAGGTGGCACGGGGAGTGCACTCGGTTGGCGAAACCGTTGCAGCATTAACCGGCGGAGTAGCTCTATGTGACGGGCGGGTATGTTGATCACGGAGTGCCACTGGGGTCTCACGGTCAGACCCGGGCCCGTCCCGATCAGCCGGCGAGCGGGGTGAGGGTCAGTCCGGACGGCCGTCGTCGCCGCAGTGCTCGCCCGCGTTGATGCAGTCCTTCACGAGCAGGCCCAGAACCTTCGGCTGCCATCCGGCGACCGCCCCGAAGCCGTAGGCGCCCCCGGACACCTTCACCGCCCGGGCGACGTCGAACGGGTAGGCCACCCGGACCAGCAGCGTCGGGATCGCCACCGGATAGCTGGCCGGGCAGCCACCGGACGCCGCCCAGGTCAGGTGCGAGCGGTGCCCCGGGGAGTCCAGGCGGTGCCCGTCCCAGCAGCCGGGCGAGGCGATCTTCGCGATCAGCCGGTCGCCGTCGTGGCACGTCCCGGGTGTGGGCAGCTGGTTCTCCTCATACCCCGTGCAGGCCCAGGAGACGGCGCTCTCGGGCGCTGTGGACGGCGTGGCGCCCTTACCCCCGGCCAGGATGCGCAGCCCCGCAGGGAAGGGCTGAACGCTCGTGTAGTCGTTCACCACGCCCTTGTAGAGCACCTGGAACGACTCCGGCGCCAGCGCCCTGCCGCCCTGGGTCAGCTGCGGAACCCAGTACGTCGACCGGTCACCCGGGTTCGAGCACGACGTCGCTCCCGAAGGTGTCTTGCCCGGCGCCGCCAGCGTCGTCTCGGTGCTGCCGAACACGTCATACCCGGTACCGGACGGACCCAGACCCGCCACCGGGGGCTTCTCGGTGGTCCGGGCGGGCGCGCACTCCACCGGGAATTCCTTGTAGGTCGCGTTCGGCGGGTTGGTCACCGGACGGGGGCGGACCGCCGGGTGCACAACGAAGGACGCCGCGGTCTTCTTCGGGGCCGGGGTCGCCGTTGCGGTGGGAGAGGCAGCGAGGGTCGCCTCAGGACTGCCCACGATGGACGGCCCACTCGTCACCGGTGCCGAGGTGGGCCTGGCCGCGGCCGGGGAGCCGTCGTCGCCCGGCTGGATCAGCACCGGGACGATCGCCGCCACGGCGACGAACAGGACCAGCAACACCGCCGCGACCGCCACCTGTCGCACCGACCAGTCGCCCGGTACCCGCATCCGCCGCTCCTCATCCGTTCACCGCAACCATCACGCATCCATCGCGCAAGCATCACGCATCCATTACCGCGAACCACCCGGCTCCGAGCCTGCCTATGCTGCACCGGTGAGTGCCGGCAGCCCCTCCCCGACCGGAACACCCCCGGCAAGCCGTTCCCGGGCCCGCGACCTGGTCGAACCGCGGCACTGGGTCAGCGGCGCGACCGAGAGTATCGCCGGTCTGTGCCAGTTCGTGCTCCTCCTGCGCCTAGGCGCCACCCTGATGCTGGTGGTCGCCGCCGTGCTGATCGACCCCGCCCCGGCCCGGCTGCTCCTGGGCACCCTGATCGCCGCCGCGGTGACCGCCACCGAACTCGCCGTCCTGGTCCGCACCCCGGCCGCGGTCGTCCACTGGCCCTGGTTCGTCCTGGTCGAGCTCCTGGCCGGGGCCGGGATCGTCGCCCTGATGCAGGGCGGCCCGGTGTTCTTCTCCTTCTCCTGCGGCTCGGCCGCCGTCTTCGGCGTCACCGCCGGGCTCCGTGCCTGGCCGGTATGGGTCCTGCAGACCGCCGCCGGGTACGCCGTCGTGGCCTGGATCATCCGCCTCGACCACGTCCCCGCCACCCTGGCCGTCTACCTGTCCGGCGTCCCCACGCTCTACATCCTGGTCGGCCTGGCCGCCGCCACCGCCCGCACCGCCGTGGTCCGCCACGTCAACCTCGCCCGCTCCGCCCTCGACGCGATCGAGCACTCCGCCGTCGCCGCCGAACGCACCCGCTTCGCCCGCGAGCTGCACGACTCGGTCGAGAAGACGCTGCGCGGGCTGTCCTTCGCCGCGACCGCCCTGCCCGACGCCGTGCACCAGCGCCCCGACCTGGCCGCGGACCTGGCCCGCACCGTCGCCGTCGGCGCCTCGACCGCCGCCGACGAGGCCCGCGCCCTGCTGGGCATGCTGCGCGCCGACGACCTCGACGCCACCCTCGCCGAGGCGGTGGAACGCGCCTGCCAGGACTGGTCGGCCCGTACCGGCCTGCCGATCACCACCGGGATCGGCGAGGTCCCGGACGTCGACCTGCCGGTGCGGCACGAGGTGCTGCGGATCGTCCGCGAGGCCCTGGGCAACGTGGCCAAGCACTCCGGCGCCGGCCGGGCCCGGGTCGACCTCAGCGTCGAGGGCCGCAACCTGCGGCTGATGATCGAGGACGACGGCTCCGGCTTCCGCGTCCCGGACGACCTGACCCGGCTCTCGGCCGCCGGGCACTACGGGGTGGTCGGGATGGCCGAACGCGCCCAGCAGATCGGCGGCCGGCTGAAGGTGTTCTCCAACCAGGACCTCGGCGGCACCCAGGTCGTGCTCTGGGCCCCCACCCGGACCCTCCCGGGTTCACCCCCGGCCCTGGTGTCTGGCAATCTCCGGCCATGACGATCAGGGTCGCGGTGGTCGACGACAACCCGATGGTGCGCGCGGGGTTGCGCGCCATGCTCGAACTGGGCACTCCCGCGCCGGGCGGGCCGATCGTCGTGGTGGCCGAGGCCGGTGACGGGCTGGCCGCCCTCGACGCGATCACCGACCACCGCCCGGACGTGACCCTGCTCGACTACCGGATGCCGGTCGCGGACGGCCTGGAGGTGCTCTCCCGCCTCGCCGACCTCACCCGCGTGCTCCTGCTGACCTCGGACGACAGCAGCGACGTGATCAGCGGCGCCCTCGCCCGCGGAGCCAGCGGTTTCCTCACCCACAACGCGCTCAACCGCGAAGAGCTGCTGCAGGCCGTGCACGCGGTCGCCGCCGGCGAGGGCTGGCTGGCCCCGGTGGCCGCCGCCGTCGCCGTCCGCCAGCTCCGCGAGCGGGCCGAGCGCGAGTCCGCCGCCCGGATCCGCTTCGACCTCACCCGCCGCGAGCGCGAGCTGATGGACCTGCTGGTGCGGGGCCTGACCAACGCCGAGATCGCCGGTGAGCTGGTGCTGTCGGAGAAGACCGTGAAGAACCACCTGAACCACGTCTACGCGAAACTCGGTGTCCGGCACCGCACCCAGGCCGTGGCCCGCTGGCAGGGCCGGGCCTGAGCCGCCCTCAGAGTTTGAGCGTCAGGTAGGTGCTGTTCGGGTCGTCCGTGTAGTTCGCGAACGGCCCGGTCGGCAGGAACCCGTAGCGGGCGTAGAGGGTGCGGGCCGGCTCGAAGAAGTCCTCGCTCCCGGTCTCCAGGCTGATCCGCTGGTACCCGGCCTCCCGGGCCTGGTTCACCGCGTGCCGCAGCAACTGCCCGGCGATCCCCTGCCGCAACCTCGAGGGCAGGGTCCGCATCGACTTCAGTTCCACGTGCTCGTCGTCCAGCCGCTTCAACGCCACACACCCGACGACCTCGTCACCGTCGCGGGCCGCCCAGAACGTGATTCCCGGAGCCCGCAGCGCCTCCACGTCCAGCGCGTGCACGCTCTCCGGCGGCGACACCTCCCGCATCTGCGCCACATGCCCCTCCAGCAGCGCAACCACCTGCGGGTCGGAGAGATCGTCGAGAGTGATCACCAGTTCAGCCACGCCGGTCATGGTGGCAGAACCGGATGTGCGACGACCGTCGGGACTCGCGATAGCCTGTTATCACACTCTTTCCAGGTAACCGTGGTCGACCAGCCACATCACGTTGAGGGACGCCGGTGCCCCGCTCACGTACCCGCCCGACAGTTGGTACTGCCAGCCGTCCCCGCGCTGCTCGAACCACGCCGCGATCGGTCCCGCCGCCACATCGAACGCCTTCGCCACCCGGTACCGGTGATAGTTGCACGCCTCCGCGGGCGTTCCGGCCAGGTTCGACGGCGGGATGGCGCGCTCGGCGTACGGAGTGCCCGCCGGGCTGAGGAACCCGCCGTACTCGCTCCCGAACCGATCCAGCTCCCGGCCCACCTTGAGCGTCTTACGCCAGACGATCGGAGTGCCGTCCGCCCTGACCTGGTAACCGTTCTGCGGCGGGTAGATCCAGCTGTTCGCCGTAGCGTCGTAGTACTCGGCCAGGAACGCCGCGGCCGGCAGCGACCCCGTGCGGCGATACCCCTTGAGCTCCCAGCCGACCGTGCCCGACGTCGGCAGATCCGCGGGCCCCAGACGACGATCGCCATCCTCGAAGTCGGCCGAGCAGGTCGTAACAGCAGAATGAGTGACGCTCGCTGCGAGCGTCGCGACCCTGGTGGCACTTGGTGAAGTGGTTGCCTGCGCAGAACCCGCCGGCGACAGGACCGTTCCAACGGCGACTCCAGCCGCCGCGACGGCGAGCGACGCGCTCCGTAGGCGCGCGAAGAAGGCATGACTGAGCTGCATTTCGGTGTCCCCCGTGAACCGGGCCAGGAATGAACCCCGGCCTCCCCCATGTCCGCCGGAGACCCTAGCCACCCAACCCGTCAGTACCCCGGAGGACAGGCCATTCTCAGTCGACGGCGCGGAGGCGGCGCAACGCGGGAACGGCGACCGCCAGGACACCGAGTTCGGTCAGCAGGGGCAGCACCACCCCCGGGGAAAGACCCTCGTGGCCCGCGTGCACCGAAGCAGCCCGTCCGGCCAGGGCCACCCCGACGAGGTGCCCGTGCTCAACGATGCTCCCGGTGAACGAGGGAGCCACCGCGAACAGGTACGCCAGATGGGCAACGACCATCAGCCCGGCCATCCCGGCCGACATGACCAGCGCCGAACGGGACCGCGAGCGCACCAGGTGGACGGCGCAGACCAGGCAGGTCAGCGCCATCCCGGCGAACACCCACGGATGCAGGGCCACCCCGGCCGTGCGCACCGTGACCAGGTGGGCCGCGGCGCCCACCCCACAGAGCCCGGCAATCAGCCCGGCCGCACGATCGCCCACCCGGTCACAGGCGGGGGAGGCAGGCGCGGCGGTCATTCCCTCACCCTGCCACATTGGATCCACCGCAATCCAGAGCGGATCCACGAACGGTCAGGCCCAGGCTCGGGCCGAGCGCTGCGCCCAGTACTCCTCGGCCGGCTGGGCGTGCGCGGTGAGCCGGCCCAGGTCCACCGCGGTCAGCCCGAGTCCCGTGGCCGCCAGGTTCGAGCGCAGCTGTTCGGTGGTGACCGCCCCGGACAGCACCCGCCAGGCCCACGGCTGGGCCAGCGCCGCGGCAGTGGCGACCTGGTCCACGCTGACCCCGAGCTCGGCAGCCAGCTCCCGGGCCGCCACGGCCACCGGATGCGGGTCCTCCTCGGCCGGGCTCAGCCGCCCGTTCGCCACCGCTTCCTTGACGATCACCGTGGCCCCGGCCGCCGCGGCCTCGGCCAGCGCCGGGCCCGCCGACGGCTCCAGCACGTTCCAGGTCGTCTCCACCGAGGTGAACAGCGGCAGCCCACCCACCTCCAGCTCCAGCGCCCGACGCACCACCTCACCCTGACGGGGACCGGAGGTGGAGAAACCCACCCGGCAGCCCGAGTCCCGGACCTGGGCCAACGCGTGGTGCAGCGCGGAGTCACGCAGCGCGGGCGAGTCCGGAGTCAGCGAGTGGACGTGATAGATCGCCAGGCGGTCCCCGAGCAGATGACGGCTGAGCGCGTACTGCTCCCGGAACGCCGACAGCGAATGGTCCTTCACCTCGTGCACGTCGGCATCCATCCGCCACTCACCGACGTACCGGTACCCCCACTTGGAGCCGACCACCACGTCCTCGACGTCCGGCCGGCCGTTCAGCCAGTCCGCCAGGAACTCCTCCGCCCGCCCGTAGGACCGGGCCACGTCGAAGTACCGGACCCCCGCGGCGTAGGCATCGTCCAGCAGGGTCCGGCTCAGCGCCCGCAACCGCTCCACATCCCGGCCACCCGAAACAGCCAAAGCAGCTGAAGCACCTGGAGCGCTTTCGGCGGGCCCAAGGTCGGCCGAGCGGGCCGGGGTGATGTACGCGGGGCGCCCCAGAGCGGCCAGCCCGATCCCGATCCGGCTCGCGGACGCGGTGGATGACGTCATGCCGCAGATCCTTCCGCATCAACCAGCCGGTAAGTTCTCCGGCGATGTCTGAATCGAGTGCAACGACGCCGCTCCCCGAATCCACGCCGGACGTGCGGGTCGCCCGCCAGGGCCGGGCCGGCCGGATCACCCTCACCCGCCCGCAGGCGATCAACGCGCTGACCGGGCCCATGGTCGCCACGATCAGCGCCGCCCTCACCGGCTGGGCGGCCGACGACAGCATCGACTGCGTCCTGATCGACGCCGAAGGACCGCGCGGGTTCTGCGCGGGCGGCGACATCAAGTCCGTCGCGATCTCCGCCCAGTCCGACGGCGGCGCCTCCGCCCAGGGCCTGTGGTGGCACGAGTACCGGATGAACGCCCAGATCGCCGAGTACCCCAAACCGGTGGTCACGCTGATGCACGGCATCACCTTCGGCGGCGGCGTCGGCCTGGGCTGCCACGCCGCCCACCGGGTGATCACCCCCGACACTCGGATCGCCATGCCGGAGACCATCATCGGGCTCTCACCGGACGTCGGCGGCACCTGGCTGCTCGCCCACGCGCCCGGCGAACTCGGCACCCACCTGGCCCTGACCGGCCTGCCGATCGGCCCCGCCGACGCCCTCCTGCTCGGCCTCGCCGACGTCCACACCTCCCCCGAAATCCTCGCCGACATGGCCACCGCCACCTCCTGGCCGGCCGTGCAGGACCTGCTCACTACCAAGGGCACCACCCCGGAGGGGGGACAACTGGCGGCCGACCGCGAGTGGATCGACCGGTGCTATGCGGGCGAGGACGTGGCCACGGTCATCGACCGGCTCCAGGCCGACCCGCACCCGGCCGCCGCCCCCATCGCCCAGGTCCTGCTCACCCGATCCCCCACCGCTCTGCAGATCACCCTGACCGCGATCCGCCGCTCGGCCGGGCTGGGCAACCTGCGCCAGACCCTGATCCAGGACTACCGGATCATGTCCCACAGCCTCAGCCGCGAGGACTCCCGCGAGGGCATCCGCGCCCAGGTGATCGACAAGGACCGCAAACCCCGCTGGAACCCGGCCCGGATCGCCGACATCGACCCCACCGTCGTGGCCCGCGCCTTCACCCCGGCCCCCGGCGGGGACCTCACCTTCGACTGACCGGCTTCAGCGCTTCTTCACCACCCCCTGCGAGAACTACCCCGCACCGCAACCACTCGATGTAGGGGGATCCCGCCATGCACAGCTTCGCCAGCGCCGCGGATCTGACCGCCGCGCACGTGATGGCCGCGATAGCGGCGATCCTGCTGACCGGGGCCGCCCTGGCCGCCCTGGCCCGCCGCTTCGGCCAGCCTCCGGTGATCGGCGAGATCGCGGCCGGCATCGTCCTGGGCCCCAGCCTGCTCGGCCTGCTGCCCGGCAACCCCAGCGCCACCCTGTTCCCCACCGCGATCCGGCCCATGCTCGGCGCCGTCTCGCAGTTCGGCCTCCTGCTGTTCCTGTTCCTGATCGGCTGGGAGTTCAACAAGAGCCTGATCCACCGCAACCGGGCCAGCGCCGGGCTGATCTCGATCTCCTCGGTCCTGGTCGCCTTCGGCCTGGGCGCCGCCCTCGCCCTGGCCCTGTACGGCAACCACGACCGGATCGACGGCCAGAGCATCGACCGCACCGGATTCGTCCTGTTCATCGGCGCCGCCATGGCGATCACCGCGTTCCCCGTGCTGGCCCGCATCCTGGGCGACTCCGGCCTGATGCACACCCGGGTCGGCGCCCTCGCCCTGGCCGGCGCCGCCGTCGACGACGTCATCGCCTGGTGCCTGCTGGCCTTCGTCTCGGCCACCGTCACCGCCTCCGGCCCGGGCGACCTGCTCACCATCCTGGCCCTGGCCGCGGCCTACGTCGCCGTCATGTTCCTGGCCGTCCGGCCCTTCCTGAAACTCCTGGTGACCCGCCTGGCCGGGAACGGCCGCACCAGCTACCTCCTGCCCGTCCTGGCCGCGGGCGTCTTCCTCTCCGCCTACGCCACCACCTGGATCGGCATCCACGCCATCTTCGGCGCGTTCCTGTTCGGCTTCGTGATGCCCCGCGAGATCCCGGCCGGGCCCGACAGACTGTCCTTCTTCCCCCTGAACGACCTGCGCCAGGCCCTGGAGGGCATCGCCGCCGTCGCCCTGCCGGTGTTCTTCATCATCACCGGCCTGGGCGTCGACATCACCGCCCTGACCAGCCGCAACTACCTGGAACTGGCCGCCGTCCTGACCGTCGCCTGCGCCGGCAAGTTCATCGGCGCCTGCCTGCCGGCCGCCCTCAACCGCCGGCGCCTGGACATGCCCTGGCGCGAGATCGGCATCCTCGGGGTCCTGATGAACACCCGGGGCCTGACCGAGCTGATCATCCTCAACGCCGGCGTCCAGCTCGGCGTCCTGGACACCCAGATGTTCACCATGCTGGTCCTGATGGCCCTGTTCACCACCGCCCTCGCCGGACCCCTGCTCCCCCGGCTCCTCCAGCATCCCCTGAACACCAAAAACACCGAAGACACCCAAAACCCGGCGCACGAGCAGAGGACGCCCGTGGGCGCGTGACGGGGCGGCCGGACGGGTGAGTGGTGACCAACCCGCTCACCCGTCCGGCCGCTGCCGTCGAAGGAGGGCGGGTGGGGACGCAGACGGTGAGCACCCGGAGCACCGGGCCCTGGCCGAACGTCCCCGCCTGGCTGATCCTCCCGCTGTTCCTCGCGGTCTACGCCCTGGCCGTCTGGATCGGCCGGCTCTCCCGCCTGCCCGGCACCTCCTTGTCCCTGGTCTGGCCGGGCGCCGCGGTCGGCTTCGTCTGGCTGCTCTGGGCCACCACCCGCGGCCGCGGCCCCCTCCTGATCAGCAGCCTCACCCTGATCGCGGCGGCCACCGCGATCAACTACCTGACCGGCGGCGTCACCCTCCCGGTCGCCCTCGCCCTGGGCGCCGCCAACGTCATCCAGGCCCTGGTCGAGACCACCCTGATGGCCCGCCTGAAACCCGAGGCCTGGCGCCTGCGGCAACCGGCCGACCTCGCCGTCTGGGTCACCTGCTGCATCTTCGGCGCCATCGCCGGAGCCCTGATCGGGCCGGCCGCGCTGGCCGCCTCGGCCAACATCGACTTCTGGAACCTGGCCGGCGCCTGGACCCTGCGCAACGCCACCAACACCTTCGTCTTCGCCGCCCTGGCCCTGCGCATCGCCGGGAACGGGACGGAAGGTCTGCTGCCACCCCGCAACCGACAGGCCGAACTCGTCGTCGCCGTCCTGGTCTTCGCCACCGGCTACGCCCTGGTCTTCGGCTTCGCCGACGGCCTGCCGCTCGCCTACACCGTCCTACCCCTGTCGATGTGGTTCTCACTGCGTTTCTCGACGACCGTGGTAGCCGCCCACGTCTGGGCCGTCGCCGCGTGCGTCCTGAGTCTGACCCTCGTCGGCAGCGGCCCGTTCGCCGCCACCTCCCCCTCCACCCGCGTCCTGCTCGCCCAGGCCTTCATCGCCATCGTGGCCCTGGTCGCCCTCGTCCTCGCCCTCGACCGCGACGAACGCCAGGAACTCATCGTCCAACTGCAACGCGAACGGGTCCGCTCCGACGAACAGGCCGAGGAACTGCGCATCGCCTCCCGGCACAAGAGCGACTTCCTGGCCACCATGAGCCACGAGATCCGCACCCCGCTCAACGGCGTGCTCGGCTACACCTCCCTGCTGGCCGCCCACCCCGGCAGCCTGGACGGCGAGCAGACCCGGGAATGGATCTCCGGCGCCGACCGGGCCGGGCACGTGCTGCTCGACATCGTCAACGACAGCCTCGACATGGCCAAGATCGAGGCCGGCGGCATGCAGCTGGAACAGGTTCCGCTCGACGTCGTCACCGTCGCCCAGGAAGCCCTGGTCCCGTCCCGGCCCCAGGCCCGCCGGGCCGGCCTCGAACTCCGCCTCGACATCGCCCCCGGACTGCACCGCCACCGGCTCGGCGACCCCACCCGGCTGCGCCAGATCCTGACCAACCTGGTCGCCAACGCGGTGAAGTTCACCGAGCGCGGGTCGGTCACCGTCTCGATTGAGGACGCCGGCGACCGGTTGCGCCTGGCGGTCACCGACACCGGGATCGGGATGACCGCCGAACAGCAGAAGAACCTGTTCCAACCGTTCACCCAGGCCTCCAGCGACACCACCCGCCGCTTCGGCGGAACCGGGCTGGGCCTGTCCATCGCCCAGGGCCTGGCCCTGGCCATGGGCGCCCCGCTGACCGTGACCTCCTCGCCCGGCCAGGGCACCTGCGTCTCCCTGATCCTCACTCTGCCCACCCACGACGCCCCGCCACCGGCGTCCCCCATTCGCGCCGAGGACGCCCCGACGCCACCGCACGCCCTGGCCGGGAAGCGGGTACTGGTCGCCGAGGACAACGAGACGAACCAGCTGATCGCCCGGGCCATGCTCACCGCCCGGGGCCTGGAGGTGGAAATGGTGGACGACGGCCGGCAGGCCTACGAGGCGGCCCTGACCGGCCGGTTCGACGCCGTCTTCATGGACGTCCACATGCCCGGCACCGACGGCCTCGAGGCCACCCGGATGATCCGCACCACCGAACGCGAGCGCGGCGACGCCCGGATCGCGATCATCGCGATGACCGCCAACGCCTTCGACGACGACCGGACCGCCTGCCTGGCGGCCGGGATGGACGACTTCCTGCCCAAGCCGTGGAAGGCGGCCCAGCTCACCGCGGTCCTCGAGAACCTGGCCACCGGCCGGTTCCCCGGCCGCCGCCAGACCCGGGAATCGCCGGTGGTCACCCCACCGGGGTGAGCAGCCGTCCGTCCCTCATCAGCGAGCCGTTCTGCTTCAGCCGCCGCAGGATCGGCGAGATCTCCAGCTGCTGCACCCCCGGGATCGCACCCAGCGCCTGCGTCACGTACCGGTACAGGTGCCCCGGATCGCGGGTGGTCGCCGTGCCCATCAGATTCCGGTTCCCGCTGATCGCCGCCACGTAGGCGATCTCCTTGTGCTCGGCCAGCTCCAGTCCCACCCGGTGCAGATCAGCCGGCGCGACGGTCAGCCAGATCGTCGCGTGGGTGACGAACCCCAGCGACTCCAGGGCCATCTCGGTGTCGAAAAACAGCAACCCGGAGCGCACCAGCTCCTCCAGCCGACGCTGCACCCGGGCCGGACCCCACCCGGTCACCTGGGCCAGCCGCGCCACCGGAGCCCGCCCGTCCAGACGCAACTCGGTCAGCAACGGCTCGTCCTGCGCCCCCAGCGTCGCCGCCGGCAGCGCGCCCCCGGCCTCCGGGACCCGGATCAGCGACCGCTCCCGGATCTCGGCCGCCTGCCCCGGTTCCAGCTCGGTCAGATCCCCCATCGACCCCAGCCGCTCGTCGAAGCGGTGCAGCACCATCTGCGCGGCGAAGTCCATCACTTCCTTGGTGTGCGGCAGGCGGCGCAACAGCATCTCCTGCCCGCCGTCAGCGCCGTACCCCACCTGCGAGCGCACCGCGCAGAGAATCTCCGTGCCTCCAGACGTCAGCGAAACCCAGCCCACGTCCGGCCGCTTCGCCAAAGCATCCGCCAGCGCGACCGCCGCGTCCGGACGGGCGCGGATGCGCACCATCCAGTTGGACTGCCCGGCGGCGTACGAATCGACCATGCCCACCACCCGGACCACGCCGTGCTCCCGCAGCCGCCGGAACCGCCGGGCCACGGTCTGCTCCGAGACCCCGGCCAGGGCGGCGAACCGGGCGAAGGAGATCCGCGGATCCAGCCGCAGGGCATGCAGCAGCCGGTGGTCCAGCTCATCGGTCGCGAAGATTTCCATCGGTTCATCGCCCTCCCGTGGAGGATTCTAGGCACACACAGCGTTCCGGCGGCTCCTTCATGCCACCCATCCCTCAGTCTGGTCAGGTCATCACCGAGATCCGGGAGTCATCCGATGCGTAAGTGGACCCCGCTGCTGGCGGTCTGCCTGGGCACATTCATGCTGCTCATCGACGTCACGATCGTGAACGTCGCCCTGCCCGACGTCACCCGCGACCTGCACGCCAGTTTCAGCCAGGTGCAGTGGGTGATCGACATCTACGCCCTCAGCCTCGCCGCCCTGATGCTCGGCGCCGGCGGCCTGGCCGACGCCCTCGGCCGCCGCCGGGTCTACCTGGCCGGCCTCACCCTCTTCGCCGCCGCCTCCGTGGCCTGCGGCCTCTCCCAGGACATCACCGTCCTGATCATCGGCCGGGCGGTCCAGGGCATCGGCGGCGCCGCCATGTTCGCCACCACCGTCGCCCTGATCAACGTCTCCTACTCCGGCCGCGACCGCGGCACCGCCTACGGCATCTGGGGCGCCGTCGCCGGTGCCTCGGCCGGCGTCGGCTCGGTGGTCGGCGGCGTCCTGACCGACCTGCTCTCCTGGCGCTGGGCGTTCTGGGTCAACCTGCCCGTCTCGATCCTCGCCATCACCCTGACCCTGCTGGTCTTCAGCAACACCGAACGCCGCCGGATCCGCATCGACGTGCCCGGCATGCTCGCCTTCACCGCCGCTGCCGGCCTGATCACCTACGGCATCATCGAGGCCGGCGAAGAAGGCTGGACCGACCGCACCCCGGTACTCAGCGCCGCCCTCGGCCTGCTCGCCCTGGCCGTCTTCGTCCTGATCGAGCGCCGCACCACCCACCCCCTGATCGACCTCGGCCTGCTGCGCCGCCCGGTCTTCACCGGCGCCGTCCTGGCCGCCGGCATCCTCTCCTGCGCCGCCTTCGGCTCCAGCGCCCTGGTCTCCATCTGGCTCCAGTCCGTCGTCGGCCTCAGCCCCCTCCAGACCGGCCTCGCCCTGCTCCCCATGTCGGTCGTCGCCTTCCTCGTCGCCGGTGGCCTCAGCAGCCGCCTGCACGGCATCCCGGTCGCCCGCCCGATCGGCGCCGGCCTCTTCCTGATCGGCTGCGGCAGCCTCCTCATGCTCATCGTCCAGGCCGACTCCTCCTGGACCGCCCTGATCGCCGGCCTCCTAGTCGTCGGCCTCGGCGTCGGCCTGGCCACCCCACCCCTGACCGCCGCAGCCCTCTCCGCCGTCCCGGTCGAGCGCAGCGGAATGGCCTCCGGCGTCCTGAACACCTCCCGCCAACTCGGCCTCGCCTTCGGCGTCGCCATCCTCGGCTCGGTCTTCACCTCCCGCGCCGCCCACACCCTCACCACCCACCACGTCCCCTCCGCCGACAACCTCGCATCCGCCGTCTCCGGCGGCCAGACCCAGGCCGTACTCAAGGCCGCCCCCGACAACTTCCGCACCCAGCTCGACACCGCTATCCACGCTGCCTTCGCCAACGGCCTTCACGGTGCCTTCATCATTGCCGGGCTGGTCGGGATCCTTGGGGCGGCCTTGGTTTTCTGGCTGTTGCGTAAGGCGCCTACCGAAGAGCCTGCTGCTTGGGGTGATTCGAGCGCTACTCCTGCGGGCGAACCAGCTTCTGCTCCGAACTAGGCGATCACGCCGGTCTCGCGGACCTCTCCTGAAGGTCCGCGAGACCGGTAACCCATTCATTGCGGATAGCCTGTTATCAAGAACACTCGCCTAATGTCGCCATCATGACTACAACCGGTCATCGCGTGCATCCTCATTGTTATAATTTGATCGAATAATCGGCAGTTGCGCCCGAGAGCATCGGGCTGGAGCGGGGGCACAGTGAAAGACGGGCCACATGACGCCATTCGCGTCCATCGCAAGTCCGCAGGGTTTAGCACGCCGCTGACTCTTGCCATTGCCGGGGGCGTCTGCGCTGTCATCGTCGTGGTCGGCAGCCTGATCGTGATCAACCAGAAAGATGGACCCGAACCTGACAACGCCGCCCCCAGAACCGGCAACAACGATCAGGGAGCCCTGCCGCAAGACCCTACCCAGACTCCAGCACCTGCATTCGGACCCGCGCTCGATATCCAGACCGACGACGGATTCCGGTACCGCATTCAGGCAACCAAGCTCGCGTGGCAATCAGAGACCTCGTCTGGCTTAGCCCCTCCCGGGGAAGGCTTTCCGACCATCACGATCCGATCAAGCAATCTCCTGACCGAACAGGCTGCCCCGGACCCACTCATCGGAGAGTCCGCCTCCGCAGGTCTTCTCTTCCCCGAATCATCGAACAGCTCAGTCGGAAACGGCTGTCCGACGGGCCTGCCCGTCCTCGACGTCGCCGCGCGCGGACGGCCTATCGGCAGATGTTTCGCACCGGTGGTGGTGGACACCACTCATACGGCAGCAGCAAATGTCACCAACGCCCCGCTTGAGCCTGGGGTGACCAGAGATCTGACTCTCACGTCAGAAACCGCCATTCCAACATCGCGAGCTCTGTCAGACATCATGTTCTGGGGCGAATTCACCGGCACCAGCGGCTTCGTACAAGTGCCAACGCCCTGACCCCCCACCGTGTCGCCGCGCCCCTTCCCCCACCACCCGGCAGGATCTCCCCAGCACCATGCCAACCGGACCAGGGAGAAGACATGGACAGACGATGGGTCGCCACCGGCTTCGGTGGGCCTGAGGTGCTCGAGCTGGTCGAGGTGGAGGTGCCGGCGCCGGGGGACGGGCAGGTGAGGATCGCGGTGCGGGCGGTGGGGATGAACCCGGCCGACTTCAAGGGGTTCGCGGCCGGGCCGGGTAAGGATCCGGCGGATCTGCCCAAGGTGCTGGGGTTCGAGGTGGCCGGGGTGGTGGACGCGGTTGGGCCGGGGGTCGTGGGGTTGGAGGTCGGGGACGAGGTGTTGGCCTTCCGGATCAGCGGGGGGTATGCCAGCCGGGTCACGGTTCCGGCAGCAGATGTGTTCCGTAAGCCGGAGACGCTGGGGTTTCCGGAGGCCGCGAATCTGCTGCTGGCCGGGGCCACAGCAGCGGACATGTTGCACGTGACCGCGGTGACGTCCGCGGACACGATCGTGGTGCACGGGGCCTCTGGAGCGGTGGGGGTGAGCTTGCTGCAGCAGGCTCGGGTTATTGGGGCGCGGGTGATCGGGACGGCGTCGGAAGGGAACTTCGGCACGGTGGAGAGGTTCGGGGGCGTTCCGGTGCGCTACGGCGACGGGCTCGCGGAGCGTTTGCGGGAGCTGGCGCCGGAGGGCATCGCCGCCGCGCTGGACACGGTGGGCACGGACGAGGCAGCGGATGTGTCACTGGCCCTGGTGCCGGACCGTCGGAGGATCGTCACGATCGCTGGGGCGGGGCGCGCGCAGCGGGACGGGTTCCTGGCGGTCGGTGGGAGGAACCCGGCCAGCCAGAGCTTTCGGGATCGGGCGCGGCAGCCGCTGATCGAGCTGGCCGCGGCCGGAAGCCTGGTCGTGCCGATCGCCCGGACCTTCCCCTTAGAAGAGGCTCCGTCCGCGCTCGAGCTGCTGATGACGGGGCATCCCGGGGGCAAGCTGGCGCTCCTGCCCTGACGCACTGCGCACGGCGAGCCAAGACAGGAGGGCCAGGCCTAGTACGAGGTAGGCGTTGGCGGTGAGACCTAGCAGCACGTCGAGGGGAGCAGAGGCGGAGTGGCGGGGTAGCCACCACATCGGTGACAACACGAGAACCGCGACCGCCCCGCCCGCTGCCCACCGGCGTCCACTATTGATCAGTACCGCTACCGCAGGCAACGCCCAGACCCAGTGATGGCTCCAGGAGACCGGGGAGACAACCAGGCTGGTCAGGCCACCGACTGCGACGGCCGACGCCCAATCGCCCCGCCGGGTGTACCGGGCGGCGACCATGAGGCCCAGCCCGAGCAACAGCGCCGGGACCAGGAGGTACCAGGAGCCGACGTGCTCGCGGCCGCCGAGGAGCCGGACCAGTGCGCCGTAAGGTGACTGGTTGCTGATGTAGGGCACCCCGACCCGAGTCGTGTCGTAGAAGACCTCCCGCCAGTAGAACCAGGACGCCTGCGGATCAGCAAGATGACCCAGCAGGCCGCAGACGAAGAATGTGCCGGTGGCCATCGCGGCGGCTCGCACCCTCCCGGCGAGCAACAGGAGGACGACAAACACCCCCGGCGTCAGCTTGATCCCGGCCGCCACACCTACCCCGATCCCACCGCCGTGACCGGAACCGATCCGGCGCAGGTCGAAAAGCACCAGTGCGAGCAGGATCAGGTTGATCTGACCGAGAAACAGGGTGTGCCAGACCGGCTCCAGCAGTAGCCCGCAGACCACGACCAGGCCCAGCCGGCGTCCGGTGACGGGGACCCGGTTCAGGATCAGCAGTTCCCGGCCGGCCAGGGCGAGCGCGAGGACCGAGGCCAACTCCCAAAGGGTTCGGGCCGGGATCAGCGGGATCCACGACAGCGGCTTGAAACATAGCGCGGCGAAAGGAGTGTTGGTGAAGAACAGCCCTGCCTGTCGCTCCGTGTAGAGCGCCCGGCCGTCGCCCAGGGTCTGCCCGCCCAGCCGATAGATGAAGAAGTCCAGCGGGTTCCAGAGCAGTGCGAACACCACCACCGCGAGCACCTGTAGCCCGATCAGGATCCGCACGAGGGGACCCGGAATGGTTCCGCGGAAGAGGTTTTCAGCCATACCCCAACGGTTGCGACTGGCCAAGTCCGGCACATCGGGCCGGAGGATGCATCCGCGAACCGCGAAGGGGGCCTGCGGGATTAGTTCAGCGGCCCGGCGAGACCAACCCGAACTCGTAAGCCAGGATCACCAGCTGAACCCGGTCCCGGGCGTCCAGTTTGGTCAGCAGCCGCGCCACGTGCGCCTTGGCCGTGGCCACGCTGATCACCAGGTCGGCCGCGATCTCGGCGTTCGAGCGGCCACCGCCGACCAGGGTCAGCACCTCTCGCTCGCGCTCGGTGATCGCCGCCGGACCCCGTCCACCCGTCGCACCCAAAGACCGCGGACCTGTCCCCCGGGCCTCTGGGCCTCGCCCGGTCAGCGCGTCGACCAGGCGCCGGGTCACGCTCGGCGCGATCAGCGCGTCCCCGGCCGCGACCACCCGGATCGCCGACAGCAGGTCGTCCAGGGCCACGTCCTTGACCAGGAACCCGCTGGCCCCCGCGCGCAGGGCGCCGTACAGGTACTCGTCGTCGTCGAACGTGGTCAGCACCAGAACCCTGGTCTGCGGGTACTTCTCGGCGATCTGCTGCGTCGCCGCAATCCCGTCCAGCTCGGGCATCCGCAGATCCATCACGACCACGTCCGGACGCAGCCGCCCGGTCAGCCCAACCGCCTCCACCCCGGTCCCGGCCTCCCCCACCAACTGCAGATCGGGAGTGTCGGCCAGCAGCACCCGCAGGCCGGCCCGGATCAACGGCTGGTCATCAGCCAGCACCACGGTCACTCCCACAACCACACCCCCTGCGCGCCCACGGTCACCCCGTTCGTCCATCCTCGCGCATCACCCCGATCAGCCGCCCGGCCGCTCATGCGTCCATCGGCACCGGCAGCCGGGCGCTCACCCGAAAGCCGCCCTCGGACCGCTGACCGGCACTGAACCGCCCACCCAGCAAGGACGTCCGTTCACGCATCCCCACCAGCCCGTATCCGCTACCCGTCGCTTCCAGCGTCCCCCGTCCATCGTCCAGAACCTCGATCGCCAGTTCGTCCGCGCCGAACTCCAGCCGCACCAGACACCGCGGCGTGCCCGCGTGCCGCACCACGTTCGTCACCGACTCCTGAACGATCCGGAAGGCCGAGAGCTCCAGGTCAGCGGGCAGGAGACGAACCGCACCGAGCCGCTCCACCTCGACCGAAACACCGGCGTCCCGGGCCCTCGCCACCAGCTGCCCCAGGTCAGCCAGCCCTGGCGCCGGAGCTACTGGCGCGCCCTCCGGATCACTGCGGCGCAGGGCAGTGAGCGTACGGCGAACCTCGGCCAGCGTCTGACGGCTGGTGCTCTCAATCGCCCGCAGTGCATTGCCGGCCTCGGACGGCTGGGTCTCGATCACCCGGCTGCCCACCCCCGCCTGGATCGCGATCACCCCCAGGCTGTGCGCGATCAGGTCATGCATCTCCCGGGCGATCCGCAGCCGCTCGGCCTCAATTGCCTGCTCCGTCTCCCCCGCGCGGGCTGCCTCGGCCTGCCGTCGGGCCACGCCCACCGAGTTCGCGACCAGCCAGGTGCACGCCGTGATCAGCAGGATGACCGGACCTTCCCGGACGAGCGCGTTACCCCCTCGCAAGAAAACGGTTACGACCGCCAACTGCTCTAACAGCACCACCAGAGCCAACGGCAGCGAGACCTTCCACGTCCGTCGGACAGTCAGCAACGCCAGCGCGATCAGGACGATCAGAAGCCCGGCTATGACCCCCTGGTCACCCCACCGCTCCGGCAGCAGCAGCGGCACGAGCACCAGAACGACGATCAGACCTATGAGAGGACGCTTGTACAGCAGCACCAGGGGAACCCCGATGAGCAGGCCGACCAGCCAGACGTACTCGGCCTGGACCCAAGGCGGAACCAGAATCACGAGGGCGACCAGGACGACGACCCATGGCAATACACGCCTCAGACGCCCGGCCGGACGACCCAGCAGAGGACGTTTGCGGCGGCGAGCGCTCGGAGTGTCCACCTGATCACGCTAATCATCGCGAGCCTGGCGCACATCGGTCTAGGGACGTACGCCCACGGGCTACCCCTGCTCTCCGGGCTCTACCCCGGCCACCAGGTGCTCGAAGATCACGTTGGTCTCGGTGAACGCCACTTCCCGCCGCGCGCTCAGGTTCCGCACCACGAACTCGCGCAGAGCGTCCGGCGTCTCGACAGCGATGTGGATCTGGAAGTCGTTGGCTCCCCCTAGGAAGAACACATTGAGGACGCCGGGCAGCGCGGCCATTTCGCGGGCGAAGGCACCGATCCGGTGCCGCGACGGAGTCGCCAGCCGCACCGCGACCAGCGCCTGCAACGGGCGCCCCAGCGCCTCGGGCGAAAGATCCGCCCGAAAACCCCGGATCACCCCCGCCTCCTGCAGCCGGCGCACCCGCATCAGGCAGGTCGACGCAGCCACCCCGACCTGGGCCGCCAGGGCGTTGTTCGGGGTACGGGCGTCCGCGACCAGGGCCGCCAGGATCTGCCGGTCGATCTCGTCGAGCTCCACCGGAGCCTGCCCGGACCGACGATTGTTCGCCACTGTCCCACCTCCGGTCGTCCGCCATCGAATCTTTCGGCAGGTTAGCGTCCATTGCTCGAATGTTCTTCGGGGAAACAACCCGTTAACAGAATCCAGTCGCACCCTCTTACCACGAGGCCGGCGCCGGGCCGCCGCAACGGCACCCGGAACCGGCCCGGCCATCCCCGAAAGTCGATTCCCCCGAGCACGAGTGGAGCGGAACATGCTGGTCGGCGTCCCGAAGGAGATCAAGAACCACGAGTACCGCGTGGCGGTCACCCCCGGAGGCGTCCGCGAGCTGACGCTACGGGGGCACGACGTGGCCATCGAGCGAGGCGCCGGGGTCGGCTCCTCCATCCCGGACGCGGACTTCGAGGCGGCGGGAGCGAAGATCTTCGACACCGCCGAGGAGGTCTGGGGTTCGGCGGAACTCGTGCTCAAGGTGAAGGAGCCGGTCGAGGCCGAGTACCCGCGCCTGCGGGCCGGTCAGACCCTCTTCACCTACCTGCACCTGGCCGCGTCCCGCCCCTGCACCGACGCCCTCCTCGCCGCAGGCACCACCGCCGTCGCTTACGAAACCGTGCAGACCGACTCCGGCGCCCTACCCCTGCTGGCCCCGATGAGCGAGGTGGCCGGACGGCTCGCCCCGCAGGCCGGCGCCCACCAGCTGATGCGCTCCTCCGGTGGCCGCGGGGTACTGCTCGGCGGGGTCCCCGGCGTCCGCCCGGCCCGCGTGGTCGTCATCGGCGCCGGGATCTCCGGGATCAACGCCGCCACGATCGCCGCCGGGATGGGCGCCGACGTGCAGCTGCTCGACCTGAACGTGGACCGGCTGCGCGAGGCCGACCGGATCTTCGGCGGCCGGGTGCGGACCATCGCCTCGTCCTCCTTCGAGATCGAGAAGGCCGTGCTGGAGGCCGACCTGGTGATCGGCGCGGTCTTGGTCCCCGGTGCCAAGGCCCCCACCCTGGTCTCCAACGACCTGGTCCGCCGGATGAAGCCCGGCGCGGTCCTGGTCGACATCTCGATCGACCAGGGCGGCTGCTTCGAGGACTCCCGCCCCACCACGCACGCCGAACCCACCTACCAGGTGCACGACGCGATCTTCTACTGCGTCGCGAACATGCCCGGCGCCGTGGCCAACACCTCCACCAACGCCCTGACCAACGTCACCCTCCCCTACGCGATCGCCCTGGCGGACAAGGGCTGGAAGAACGCCCTTCGCTCCGACCACGTGCTCGCCCGGGGCCTGAACACCCACGAAGGCCGCCTCACCTACGCCCCGGTCGCCCAGGCCCACGGCCTGGAATACACCGCGCTCGCCGACATCCTCGCCTGAGAATTCGCGCCTCGGCCTCAACCTCCGGTGCGCCCACCTGTGTTCTTACGGGTGAGCCGCACCGGAGGGAGCCGAAGTGCACCAGCCAAAGATCGACAATGAAGGACGCTTACGGTCCCGTCAGTCAGAAGCCTCAGAACGGTACGCGCACGGCAACCAGAAGCCCCAGCACGAGGATCAGCACGGCCAGCAGCAAAGCCTCCGGAGCCACCCCCGCGCGCGACCGGCGCCGCGGCAACACCCGGAACCCGAGCCGGGGCAACCCCAGCCGCGGTAGCGCGGGTATGCCCACCCGCGGCGCGGCCGGAAGACCAAGCCGGGGCAGGGGCGGCAGGCCGAGGCGGGGCAGGCGAACTCTACGGCGGCGACGCGAACGAACGGGCGCCCCTCTCCCTACGGGCCCACCCCTACCTGCCTCGGGCCGCTCTCCCGCGGTACCCCTCTCCCCAGCACCGCTGAACGCCTCCTCGCCCGCCGCCTGTCGTCGCTCGTCGCCCGGGCCAGATCTGCTGCCATCCTCGCCGGACTCGCCCTTCGCAGCCGTGTGCCCTTCTCCGCCACCGCCCTCTCGACCGGCGCCACGCCCTTCCGAGGAACGCTGCCCCCCGCCATCGGCATGCCCTCGCTCGTTCCCCGAATCAGGTCGGCTGCCGTCCTCCCCGGGCGCACCCTCACCCGCCGCCTGCCCTCCTCCGCCGCCGCCCCCTCGACCGGCGCCACCCCCTTCCGAAGGACGCTGCCCCCCGCCAGCACTACCCCACCCCTCACCACCGGCATGCCCTCGCTCGCTGCCCGGACGGCGCCCCTCCCCGCCAGCATTACCCTGCCCCTCGCCGTCGACATGGCCTCGGTCGCTACCCGGATCAGGTCGGCTGCTGCCCGCCACGGGTGCACCCTTACCAGTCGCGTTTCCTTCTCGGCCACCCCCATCCGCGCGACCCCCATCGGTAGAGCGCTGCCCCTCGCCAGCACTACCCCGCCCCTCACTCCCGGAGCGCGTCCCCTCGCCAGCACTACCCCGTCCCTCGCTACCGGAGTGCGTCCCTCTCGCGGCCGCACTACGCCCTTCCTCGCCACCACTACGCCGATCCTGGTCAGCACGGCGCCGCTCCTCCCTCCGGCGAGCGACTTCAATGCGAGTCGTCTCCCACACGCCCCGCTCTTCCGACCCCAGACCCGCGTCCCAGCTACTCCGGATATCCGCTTCTTCGGCCCACGCCGCACGCCGCGCGACAGCCGCCGCCTGCGACGCCTCATCCAGACGAGCCTCGGCCGGCCCTTCCCAACGCTCCCGCCGCTGCCGTTCCGCCCACTCCGCTGCCCGCCCAGCCATCCGCTCCTGAGCCTGCGTCCGGAACGAACCAGCAGCGGGCCCACCCGGCATCCTCAACGACCCGGTCGCGTCCGCTCCCCGACCCCACCGACTTCCCCCCTTGAGCCTCTCTTCGCCGTTCGAGGGTGCCGCTGCGGTGCTCGCCGCCCCACCAGGGGTTGCTCCACCAGGGACCGCCTCGCCATCACCAGCCACTGGCGCACCCTCGCCCCGCGCACTGCCATCCCGTGCGCCCTTACCCCGTGCGGCACCACCCCACACGCCCTCACCCTGCGCAGCATCACCCTGCGCGCCTTCGCTCCGACCTGGAGCGCTCTCCGCCCCGGCGCGAGCCCGCTGCCCACGCGACTCCGCATCCGTCCCCCGGGCCCGAGCCCCACCAGCCGGCTTTCGGACACCCGCCTCTCCCACCCGAGCCGTACCAGCCGTGCCACCGGCCCACCCGGCAGCCTTACCCCACCCCGGATCCACGCTCCGCTGATCGCGGACGAAGCGGTCATAGTCCTCACGGTGCCGGATCAGCCAGCGATGGGCCGTCGAGACCAGCTGGGCCTCGTCCCGGTTCCCTCCGCGATCCGGGTGCAGCTCGCGCATTCTCCGCCGGTAACCCCGGTTCACGTCCTCGGGCCCGGCCGTCTCCGGCACGTCAAGAACTTGGTAGGCGCTGCGGCCGGCCAGGTCGTGGAAGCGGGCACCGATCACGGCAGAAAGTATCCCGCAGCGATGTATGAGGGGCAGCCCGCTAACGATCGGCAATAGGCCTATGCCCACAGTGCAGGGGTGCGCGGGCGCTAACCGGGTGCTCGCTGAGCGTGGGGTGCACGCCAACATATACATCTGGCGTAAACGCAGGCTCGGGTCAGGCCGCAACACTGTGCCACTGGGCGATCGATCACCTTCGCCCGGAGGGTGGCCGGGGGCCAAATGGCTAAACCGGGCGACGACAGCTGGAGGTAGGCCCGCAAACTGAGCCGGCGACGACAACCAGAGCCCGCTTGCCGAAGACGACCGGGCTCAAGCGAGGAGGCGCACCGGACCAGGCTCAGGCGACCCGACCGACCGGGCCCAGGGAGTCGGGACCAGGAACCAGGTCACGCGACGGCCCCGACCGGGCGGGCTCAGGCCAGCGGGCTCAGGCCAGCGGGGTCGAGAACTCCGAGAACAGGTCGAGCATCGCCCGCCAGCTGCGCCGGTCGGCCAGCTCGCGGTAGTTCGGCGTCCCGGGCTGGGTGAAGGCGTGAGGCGCGCCGGCGTAGGTGGTGACGGCCCAGTCCAGGTCTTCCCGGGTGCGCAGCTCGTTCTCGAAGGCCGAGACCGCCTCGTCCGGCACCACCGGGTCCGAACCGCCGGTCAGCACCAGCACCGAGCCGGTGAGCTTGTCCACGTCAGCCGGCTCGTGGGCGATCAGGGCGCCGTGGAAGGAGACGGTGGCGACCAGAGGAGCGCCGGTGCGGGCGAACTCCAGGGCAGCGCTGCCGCCGAAGCAGTAGCCGATCGAGGCGATCCGGGCGGTGTCGACGCGCTCGTCGAGCACGACGTGGTCGTAGGCAGCGCCGACCCGGGCGCGCATCAGGGCGAGGTCGCCGTAGTACTTGCCGGCCTCGGCCTGGCAGTCCTCCTGGGTCTCGAACCGGCGGCCCTTGCCGTAAATGTCGACGCAGAAGGCGTAGTAGCCGAGGCGGGCGAGCATGTGGGCGCGGGCCTTGGAGTAGTTCTGCAGGCCGTGCCAGTCGTGGATGATCAGGACAGCCGGTTTCGGACCCGGGATCGCGGAGTCCTGGACGATGAAGCCCTCCAGCGGAGTGCCTTCGTGGTCGTACTCGACGACCTCCTCCTCGATCCGCGCGCCGGGCCGCAGCGGCACCCGGTCGATGAGCTCGGTATGGAGGGGCGAGAACTCGGTCACGCGGGGACTCCTCAAGGAAGGACGCCGGATGGTTGCCCTCTCAACATACGTGCCCGGCGGTCAGTCGCCGAGTCGGGTGACGTCGATCCGGAGGTAGGTGTCGCGCAGGCCGGTCAGGTGGGCGCGCATGGCCCGGCGGGCGCCACGGGTGTTGCGGTCGCGGATCTGGCCGAGGATCTCGGCGTGTTCGGCCGAGACCCGCTCCCAGAAACCCGGACCGGGCTCGCCCCGGCGAAACCGCTGGCTGAGCACGGAGAACACCGGACGGGCGGTCATTTCCAGCACCGGGTTGCCCGCGGCGCGCAGCAGGTGCAGGTGGAAGTCGCTGTTCATCCGCTGCCGCCCGGGATCGCGGCCCAGACCGGGCTCGGTCGGGCGGCAGACCGAGGTCTCGAGCAGGCGGAGGTCTTCGTCGGTGCGGCGGCGGGCGGCCAGTTCCGCGGCCGGGACCTCGAGCTGGCTGCGCATCTCCAGGAGGTTGGCGGAGCTGACCACGCTGCGGGAGAGGAGGGTGAGGGACGTTTCCAGGTACGCGGACACGTCGTCGGTCGAGGGCTCGGCCACGAAGGTCCCGCCGTTCACCCCTCGCGCGGAGGTGAGGAGGTTCTGCGAAGAGAGCACTCGAAGCGCCTCGCGCAGCGTGCCCCGGCTCACCCCCATGCGGGCGGTCAGCTCGCCCTCCGCAGGAAGGCGATCGCCCGGCCGCAGCTCGCCCTCCACGATCATCTGCCGCAGCTCCCCGGCCACGCGCTGGTACTCCAACGGGCGCGGACCGGGCGTCGCGGACATGCGGGTCACCGTATCGCCCTGGTTGCAGATGCGCGGTGGGCGTCTTGAGGGACGAACGAGGCTGGGCCTTCACGGGCGGGTCTCAGCAACCAGTGGTGACGAGGGCAGGATTTCGCCCGGCCAAGTCATCCCACGCCTTGCGCCGCAGCCGGTCCTGCCCGCGAGAGATGGACGAACTGGCAGGTCAAGGACTTCCGCGAGGTGGGCACGTGCTGGTCGATAGCCCTGGCCATTTCGCAGCTCACCCACGCGTCCGCGCGCCCCAGCGCCCGCGCTGAGCCTCGCCCGTTCTCGACCGCCGCACCCGAATGCCGAGGACTACAAGAGTGGCAGCCGAAAATGCGATGATCCTTGTAGGAGAGTCTTTTTGGTGACCGCGAGCTGCTACGTCGAGCGGGGCGCCCCGGTTCAGTCGAAAGCATCACGGCGGCCGTCACTTGATACGTCACCTATTTGCTCGGAGTCTCGTGATCCATGAGAGTCCGAAAATCGTTGATCGTCTCGGGCGGGGTGACCCTGGGCCTGGTCGCGCTCGGCATCCTGATCCCGATGTCCAGCCAGGCGGCCCCGGCCGCCGGCTCCGTGCAGGCCGACGTGCCCTGGACCGGCACCTGGGGCACGTCGCCGCAGAGCAGCAGCACCACCGTCGTGGGCAACACCACCCTGCGGCAGATCGTCCACACCAGCATTTCCGGCACCGCGGCCCGGGTCCAGCTGAGCAACGTCTTCGGCAGCGCCCCGGTCACCATCTCCGACGTGCACATTGCTCAGCGCACCAGCGGCTCGTCGATCAACGCGGCCACTGACCAGAAGGTCACCTTCGGCGGATCGGCCTCGGTCACCATTGCAGCGGGCGTAAAGGTGGCCAGCGACAGCATCGCCTTCCCCGTCAAGGCCCTGTCCGACGTGGCAATCAGCTTCTACCTGCCGCAGCCCACCGGCACCGTCACCGAACACCAACTCGCTCAGCAGACGAACTACTACACGCCCGGCGGCGGTGACCTGGCCGCGAACGCGACCCTGGCCAACCCGCAGACGTACAGCAGCTACACGTTCCTGGCCGACCTCGACGTCCAGAACACCGCCGCCACCGGTGCCGTGGTCGCCCTCGGCGCCTCGATCACCGATGGCATCGACTCCGCCGCCGACGCCAACCGCCGCTGGACCAACGACCTGGCGGTGCGGCTCAACGCGGCCGGAGCGAACGTCGGCGTGATCAATCAGGGCATCAGCGGCAACGCCCTCCTGCACGACGGGGCCGGGCCGAGCGCGGCCAACCGGTTCAGCCGCGACGTGCTCGCCCAGCCGAACGTGAAGTGGGTGGTCTTCGCCGACGACCCGATCAACGACATCAACAACGCCAACCCGCCCACCGGCGCCCAGCTGATCGCCGGCGTGCAGCCGATGATCACCGCCGCCCATCAGGCCGGGATCAAGTTCCTCTGCGCCACCCTGACCCCGTTCAAACCCGACAACGGCTGGACCCAGGCCGGAGAGAACAGCCGGGCCGCCTACAACGCGTTCGTCCGCAGCTCCGGCAGCGGCTGCGACGGCATCCTCGACTTCGACACCGCCACCCATGACCCGGCCAACATCGAGCAGTTCCTGCCCGCCTACAACAACACCGACCATCTCCACCCGAACACCGACGGTCTCCAGGCAATGGCCGACTCGGTCAACCTGAGCCTGTTCGGCGCCGCCACGACCAACCCCGGGTCCGGCAGCACCCTGGGCGTGATCAGCCTGAAGGCCCACGCCAACAGCAACTACGTGACCGCCGAGAACGCCGGGGACGCAGCGCTGATCGCCAACCGCACCGCGATCGGGCCCTGGGAGAGCTTCGACGAGGTCGACGCGGGCAACGGCGCGGTCGCCCTGCGGGCCCACGCCAACAACAAGTTCGTCACCGCCGGCACATCCCCGCTGATCGCCAACAGCTCCACCGTCGGCACCGGCCAGACCTTCACGCTGATCCACAACAGCGACGGCAGCGTGAGCCTGAAGGCCACGGCCAACGGCGACTACGTGACGGCCGAGAACACCGGCGCCGACCCCCTGATCGCCAACCGCACCGCGATCGGCCCCTGGGAGGGGTTCGACCTGGTCAACGACTGATCAGTGCGCGGCGGGGTCGCGTCTGGGCACGAAGTGCAGGACCGCCACCACGACGGCCCCCACCACCAGGCCGACCACCGCCGAGCACAGCGTGTTGACACACCAGCCCAGGACCGCCCCGGCACCACCCGTCGCCTCGTGCACCGAGTGCTCGAGGTGGTGCACCAGCTCGTACGGCCCGTGCCAGCCCAGATCGTCCGTCCCGACCAGCAGGATGTGGCCGCCGACCCAGAGCATGGCCGCGATCCCGACGGTGGACAGCACCGACAGCACCCGGGGCATGGCCGCCACCAGGAACCGCCCCAGCCGGTCGGCCCGCCCGGACTCGACCAGGTGCAGCCCGACGTCGTCGACCTTCACGATCAGCCCGACCAGGCCGTAGACCACCGCGGTGACCACCAGCGCGACGAACGCCAGGATGATCGCCCGGGACAGGAACGGCTCGTCGGTCACCTCGTTCAGGGAGATCACCATGATTTCCGCGGAGAGGATGAAGTCGGTCCGGATCGCCCCGCTGACCATCGACTTCTCCGCGTCCGGCCCGAGCGCGGCGGCCGGCTCGTCCGGCTGCTGCTCATGGTGGCCGCCGAACAGCTCGTAGACCTTCTCGGCGCCCTCGAAGGCCAGGTACACGCCACCGCACATCAGGATCGGGGTGAGCAGCCAGTCGGCGAACTGGCTCAGCAGCAGCGCGGCGGGAAGGATGAAGAGGATCTTGTTGCGCAGCGAGCCGAGCGCGATCCGCCAGACGATCGGCAGCTCCCGGTCCGGGGTGAAGCCGTGCACGTAGCGCGGGGTGACCGCGGTGTCGTCGATGACCACCCCGGCGGCCTTGGTACTGGCCCGCCCGGCCGCCGCGGCCACGTCGTCCACCGAGGCGGCGGTCGTCTTCGCCAGGACAGCGATGTCGTCCAGAAGTGCCGCCAGACCGCCTGCCATGAAACTCCCTCACTCGCTACCGGTCATCACTCTCACCGGTCACCTGCCGGTCATCCAGCATCGCGTAAGGTAAGGGCGATCGGCACGTTTCCCGCCAGTAAGCGCCCGCGAGGAACATCACCCGGCCGTTCGGGAACTTTCGCCCCGAGCCGGGCGTTTGATCATGAATCGCGTTGTTTACCAGCACATTAAAGGACGCCGGGAGCCGCCGTGGTCCGTCTCGTCACCAGGGTGGGGGATGTGGTGATGAACGTGGACGGCCGGTCCCGCTGGGCCATCCGCTCCAGCAGCAGGCGGGCCGCGTCCGCGCCGATCTGCCGTCCGGCCTGGTCCACACTGGTCAGGCCGATCGGCCCGAGCGCCGCGAAACTCGTGTTGTCGTAACCGGCTACGGAGATGTCGTCGGGAATCCGCAGCCCGGCCTCGGCCACCGCGGTGAGCACGCCCATCGCCACGATGTCGGCCCCGGCGAAAATCGCGGTGGGCCTGACGGTTCGCTCGAGCAACTGCTTGGCGCCGAGATACCCACCCTCCTCGGTGTATCCGGTGGAGACCACGTCAATCTCGTTCTCCAGGCCGCACGCTCGCATCGCATCGCGGTAGCCCCGGGTCCGGATCGCGTTCGGCATCGTCGCCGCCCGCTCACTGTCCGGCTCCCGCTGGTCGATGTGCGCGATCCGGCGGTGCCCCAGCCCGGCCAGGTGGTCCACGATCAGCGCAGCCCCGCGGGCGTCGTCGTCCACCACCGTGTCGTGCAACGCCGAGCGCATGTGCCGCCCGATCACCACGGTCGGAACCCCGGCCGCCGCCTGATCCACCTGGCGCCGGCCGGCGGCCGGCGCGACCAGGATCATCCCGTCCATACCCCGGTCCACCATCGCGTCGGTCAGCCGGACCTCGGACTCCACGTCGGTAGCCGAGACGCCGGGCACGTCCAGCCGGCTGCCGGTACCGAGCAGCACCTGGTACTCGGTATCACCGAGATACGCCGTGATGCCGTCGACGATATCGGGGAAGAACGGGTTCCGGATGTCGGGCAGCACCACGCCGATCGTGTAGGTCTGCCCACGCATCCCGCGCGCCGCGGCCCGGGGGCGATAGCCGAGCTCAGCGATCGCCGCGTTCACCCGCTCACGCATCGCCGGACTGACCCCGTAGGCGTTGCGCATCACCTTGGACACGGCCGTGGTGGAGACCTGTGCGTGCGCCGCCACGTCGACGATCGTCACCCGCCGCAGGCCACCACTTACGGGTAGCGGTTCCATGCTCCTCCTCGCTGAGTGGGCAACGTTTACCACTGGTCTTCCCAGACCGGCAAGAGCCCCGGACCGTTCGTCGCACGTCACGGATCGAGCGCCAGCCTCCCCTTGACCTTTGCCTTCAGGCGTCCCTAATTTCGAGCGAACCGAATGGAAAACGTTACCCACTGATTTTTCACCCGGTTCGTCTGCGGCATCGGACTGAAACCTTTCAGAGAGGAAAGGGCACCTGATGACGATCACCTCTCCCGGGCGTCCCCCCGCCCATCCCCCGGCCGCCGGACCACCCGGGACCCCCATCAAGCGCGCCTCGAGGCGCCGGCGGGCCGCGCCACCGTGGTGGTTCGCCGCCCCCGCTCTGGTGCTGTTCGCCTTCGTCGTGCTGATCCCCAGCGCCCGCGGTCTCTACTACGCGTTCACCGACTGGGACGGCCTCTCCCCGGACTTCGCCTGGGTCGGCCTCGGCAACTTCCGCGACCTGCTGGACGACGCCGACGCGCGCGCCGCGATCGGCCACACGCTGCTGATCGCGGTCGCCATCACGGTGATCCAGAACGGCCTGGGGCTGCTCCTGGCCCTCGGCGTGAACTCGATCATCAAGTCCCGCAACGTTCTTCGGGCCCTGCTGTTCGCCCCGGCGGTGGTCACCCCGATCGTCACCGCCTACCTGTGGCGCAACCTGCTGGGACCCGACGGCGCGGTGAACTCCCTCTTCGGCGCGGTCGGCCTGGACTTCCTGCGCAAGGACTGGCTGGGCGACCCGCACCTGGCGCTCTGGTCGATCGTGGCGGTGATCGTCTGGCAGTACGCCGGCTACTCGATGGTGATCTTCGTGGCCGGCCTGCAGTCCATCCCCCGCGAGGTCCAGGAGGCCGCCGCGATCGACGGCGCCGGGCCGGTCCGGCGCTTCTGGTACGTCACCCGGCCGCTGCTGGCCCCGGCCATCACGATCAACCTGATGCTCTCGATCATCGGCGGGATCAAGCTGTTCGACCAGGTCTGGGCCCTCACCGGAGGCGGTCCCGGACATGCCACCGACACCCTGTCCACGCTGATCTACAAGGACGCGTTCACCCTCGGCGAGTTCGGCTACAGCATCGCGCTCGCGGTCGTACTGACCCTGATCGTGGCCGTCATCTCGGCCGGACAGTACGCGTTCCTCTCCCGACGGGAGGCCGACATCTCGTGAACCGTTACCGTCCCCGGACCTTCGCCCTCGAACTGGTGATGATCGCCGTCGCCCTGGTGATCGCCTTCCCGGTCTACGTACTGGTCAACCTGGCCGTGCGGCAGCCCTCCGACACCTCCTCACCGCTGCGCCCGACCACCTCGCCCACGCTGTCCAACTTCACCGACGCCTGGCGGGACGGCGCGCTCGGCGGCGCCCTGGGCAACAGCCTGCTGGTCACCGGGATCAGCGTGCTGATCGTGCTCAGCGTCTCGGCCCTGGCCGCCTATCCCCTGGCCCGGGTGAAACGGAACTGGTCCCGCGGCGCCTTCGCGCTGATCATGCTCGGCCTGGTGCTGCCCTTCCAGCTCGCCACCCTGCCGCTCTACCAGACCATGCGCGACCTCGGCCTGCTCGGTCAGCCCTGGGCCCTGATCCTGTTCTACTCCGGCCTCCAGGTCCCGTTCACCACGTTCCTCTACATGGGCTTCATCCGCGGCCTGCCCGGCGACTTCGAGGACGCGGCGCTGATCGACGGCTGCGGCTACTGGCAGGCCTTCCGGTTCGTGGTGTTTCCCATGCTGCGCCCGATCACCGTGACCGCGCTCGTGCTGAACACGGTCTTCGTCTGGAACGACTTCTTCACCCCACTGCTCTACCTCTCCGGCAGCGGACAGCAGACCCTGCCGGTCGCCGTGGCCGGGTTCGTCGGTCAGTACGTGTCCCAGTGGAACCTGATCTTCGCCGCCCTGCTGATCAGCATCATCCCCATCCTGGTCATCTATTTCGCGCTGCAGCGCAGCATCATCAACGGGTTCGCCGGAGGGCTAAAGGGATGACACCGTACGGGCTTACCGCCGAGCAGCGCCAGGAACCCCTGGGTCTGGACGCTCCCCGGCCGCGACTTTCCTGGAAGCTCCGCTCCGCTCAGCGTGGCGCATCACAGAGCGCCTACCGCCTGACCGCCGCGCTGCGCCCGGAGGACCTCGACGTTCCGGACCGGCTTCTCTGGGACACAGGACGAGTGACGTCGGGCGAGACCCTGCTGATCCCTTGGGACGGGCCCACTCTCGCCCCCTCGACGCGGTACCACTGGCGGGTCGAGGTCTGGGACGGCTTGTCTGCCGAGACGTCCGAGACGTCCGAGACGTCCGAGACGTCGGAGTCCTGGTTCGAGACAGGACTGCTGGTTTCGGCTTCCTGGCAGGCCGTTTGGATCGGTCGGGACGCCGTGAACCGGCCGCCGATGGATCCGCCCACCGACCACGACCGCACCGGCACCACGCATTCCCTGCCCCCGCCGCTCTACCTGCGCCGCGCGTTCACTCTCGACCGTCGGCCGGTACGGGCCCGGCTCTACAGCACCGCGCACGGGGTTTATCAGCCCCGGCTGAACGGTTCACGGATTGGGGACGCGGAGCTGGCCCCCGGCTGGACCGAGTACCGGCACCGGATCCAGTACCAGACCTACGACGTCACCGAGCTTTTGGACGAGGGTGAGAACGTTCTGGCGGCAATAGTCGCGGACGGGTGGTGGTCCGGGTACATCGGTTTCGAGCCCCGTAAGCCGGCCCAGCACTATGGCGACGCGCCCGCTTTGCTGGCCCGACTCGTCCTCTGGTTCGAAGACGGTTCTCAGCGATCGGTGACCACCGACGGTTCGTGGACCGAAGGGCCTGGTGCGATTCAGTTCTCGGACCTGCTGATGGGTGAGTACGTGGACGCCCGGGCCCACGTGTCGGGGTGGGACGAACCAGGATTTGTGGACGTCGCGGGCGACATTGCGGGGACGCCCGGCGGTTGGGGTGGACGTCGAAGTGGGTTCCGGCCCGTTGCGGTGCTTGATTCCTCGCCCGGTCCGGTGGTGGCTGAACCGGACGAGCCGGTGCGAGTGACGCGATCGGTGACGCCGGTGGCCATCACAGCGCCCGGTGAAGCTCCTGGGGCAAGCATCGTGGACTTTGGCCAGAACCTGGTCGGCCGGGTGCGCCTCACCGTCCGCGGCGCCGAGGCCGGCACGAAGATCGTCGTCCGGCACGCCGAGATCCTTCAGAACGGCGATCTCTACGTCGAGAACCTGCGCCGGGCCGAGGCAATCGACACCTTCATCGCCTCCGGAGCTGAGGTGGAGACTTTCGAGCCGCTGTTCACCTTCCACGGATTCCGCTTCGCCGAGATCTCCGGTGCACCGGAAGACTTCACCGTCGAGGCCCGGGTGATGCACAGTGACACGCCCTGGATCGGATCGTTCGAGTGCTCCGACGCCACGGTCAACCAGCTCCAGTCCAACATCCAGTGGGGCCAGCGCGGCAACTGGGTCAGCGTGCCGACCGACTGCCCGCAACGGGACGAGCGCCTGGGCTGGCTGGCCGACGCGCAGATCTTCGCCCCTACGGCCAGCCGTAACGCGGACGTGTCGGCGTTCTTCGCCCGCTGGATGAACGACGTGCTCGACGGCCAGGACGAGGAGGGGGCGTTCCGGGATGTTGCCCCGGTGATGTCGATCGACCGGCAGGCGGCACCGGCCTGGGGCGACGGGGGTGTGGTGATTCCCTGGCACCTCTGGCGCACCTACGCCGACCGCGAGGTGCTCGAACGGTCCTTCCCGGCCATGCGCGCCTGGGTGGACTTCATCCATCGGCACAACCCGGACCTGCTCTGGCGCAACCGGGACGGCAACTCCTACGGCGACTGGCTGCAGATCGACACGGAGACCCCGCGCGATGTGCTGGCCACCGCCTGGTTCGCCCGCAGCACCCAGATCACCGCGGACGCGGCCGCAGTGCTCGGAGACACCGAGGCCCAGGCTCGCTACGGCGAGCTCGCGGACGCCATCCGGGACCGCTTCGCGCTGGCCTTCGTCGGGCCGGACGGGACGGTGAAGGGCGACACCCAGACCGGCTATCTCCTCGCCCTGGCCTTCGAGCTGCTTCCGGACCATCTGGTGTCGGCCGCGGTCGGGCACCTGGTGGCCGATCTCAAGGCTCGGGGCAACCGGCTGACCACCGGGTTCGTCGGGGTGAACCTGCTCTGCCCGGTGCTCACCGAGCACGGCCACGCGGATGTCGCCTACGCCCTGCTGCACCAGGACGAGTACCCCTCCTGGGGTTACTCGATCCGTCACGGCGCCACCACGATCTGGGAACGCTGGGACGGCTGGACCGACCACGCGGGCTTCCAGTCGGCCTCGATGAACTCGTTCAACCACTACAGCCTGGGCAGCATCGGGGACTGGCTGTTCGGGCGGGTCGCCGGGATCGACCAGACCCCGCGGTCCTCGGCCTACTCCGAGCCCCTGTTGCGCCCCACCCCCGGGGGCCGGCTGACCTGGGCCAAGGCCTCCCAGGAGACCGCCCGCGGGCTGCTGGCCTGCGGCTGGTCGCTCGAGGACGGCCGGCTCACGGTCACCGCCACCGTCCCACCCGGAAGTTCCGCCCTGCTCGAACTGCCCACCACCGACCCCACCGGCGTCACGGAGGACGGCGAACCGGCCGCCCTCCGCCCCGGTGTCCAGGAGACCGGACCGGGCCGCTACCGGCTGGCCTCCGGGACCTATCGCTTCACCACCGCCTTCAGCTGACAACGTCGTCCCAGCAGGAGAAATCATGAAACGCACGCTGACCTCGATCGTGGCCGCGAGCGCGGCCGTCGCCCTGCTCGCCGGCTGCGCCGGGGGCACCAAGGCCTCGACCGGCTCGTCCGGCGGCGGTGGGGGTTCCCAGACCCTGACCCTCGCCTCCGTGGACCAGGGCTCGATCGAGCCGGTGGTCAAGGCCTTCGAGGCCGCCAACCCCGGTGTCAAGGTCGAGTACACGACCAGCGCGGCCGACCAGTACCAGCAGCAGATCCGGACCCAGCTGGCCTCCGGCACCGCCCCGGACGTGATGAGTGTCTGGCCCGGCAACGGTAACCCGGGCGCCACCTACGTCCTGGCCAAACCCGGCTATCTGATGGACCTTTCCGACCAGCCCTGGGCGAGCCAGTACCCGGACGCGCTGAAGACCGTCACCCAGTACCAGGGCAAGACCTACAACGCGGTCTACGGGCTGAACGCGATCGGCGCGATCTACAACGAGCAGGCGCTGGCCAAGTCCAAGCTCACCCCGCCCGCCACCTGGTCGCAGGTGCTGCCGTTCTGCCAGGCCGCGGCCAAGCAGGGCACCCCGGCGTTCGCGCTCGGCATCCAGGACAACTGGGTCACCCAGCTGGTTCTCTACTCCCTGGTGGCCAGCACGCTCTACCCCTCCGACCCGGACTTCGACACCAAGATGGCCGCCGGGCAGGCCACCTTCAGCGGTTCGGCCTGGGAGGCCGCGCTGGACAAGTACCAGCAGATGGACAAGGCCGGCTGTTTCCAGAAGAACACTCTGGGAACGAGTTACGAGGCGTCCCAGACGCTGGCCGCGACCGGCAAGACGCTCGGGCTGGTGCAGGGCAACTGGGTGGTGGCCCTGCTGAAGAAGAAGGACCCGAAGGCCACCTTCACCTTCAAGCCGCTGCCGGCCCTGGACGACCCGGCCAAGATCCTGATCCCGGCCGCCGCCGGGGCGGGCTACGGGATCAACGCCAAGACCAAGAACAAGGACCTGGCGCTGAAGTTCATCAGCTTCGTGATGTCCCCGGCCGGGATGAAGCTGTTCGTCGAGGCCCAGGGCGGGATCCCGGCCCTGCCCGGCAGCGGGGCGACCGTCGACCCGACGCTGAAGGACGTGTCGACCTACATCAGCGACAACCGGACGGTGCCGTTCATGGACCAGCTCTGGCCCAACCCCAAGGTGCAGCAGACCATGCTCAGCGGGCTGCAGGAGATCTTCAGCGGGCAGAGCACCGGGGCCAAGATGTTCAAGGCGATGGACAAGGACTACGAGGCCGGCGAGTGACCGCGCTGCGCCGATAGCCCGGGCGGCCCCGCCTCCGCGGCGGGGCCGCCCTGCGCGTCCAGCCAGGCATGCAGCTCGGCGGCCGGCACCGGCCGGGAAATCAGGTAGCCCTGGATCAGATCACAACCCTCGGCCCGCAACCAATCCAGCTCCGCCTCGGTCTCCACCCCCTCCGCGACCACCGACAGCCCCAGCCGGTGGGCCATGTCAATGGTCGAGGCCACGATCACCCCGGTACGCGGATCGGCGCTGAGCCGGCTGGTGAACGAACGGTCGATCTTCAGTGTGGAGACCGGCAGATCATGCAGGTAGGCCATGCTCGAGTAGCCGGTGCCGAAGTCGTCCACCAGCAGCTCGATCCCCAGCTCACGCATCGCCATCAGGAAGTCCCCGGCCCGGCCGTTGCGGTCGACCAGCAGCGACTCGGTGATCTCGATCTTCACCGCCGAGGCGGGCAACTCCCGGGCGTGCAGCCGCTGGGCCAGCTCCTGCTCCAGCCGCCGGTCCAGCAGATCACTGGCCGACAAATTCACCGACACCGCGATCCCGTAACCGAACTGGTGCAGCCGCAGCGCCTCGTCGAAGGCCAGATCCAGCACCCGACGCGTCAGGGCCGGCATCAGCCCGGCGTGCTCGGCCAACGGCAGGAAGGTGTCCGGCGGGACGAACCCGCGCTCAGGATCGGTCCAGCGCACCAGCGCCTCCACCGAACGGGCCCGGCGGGTCCGGGCGTCCACGATCGGCTGGAAGGCCAGGGTCAGCTGGTTGCGGTCCAGAGCCAGGCGCAGCGCCTCGACCATCGCCAGCCGGTCCCAGGCACTGCTGTCCTGCGAATCGTCGTAGACCTCGAAACCGGTGCGGGCGGTCTTGGCCCGGTACATCGCCATGTCCGCCTCGGCCAGCGCCCGGCCCACCGGGGTGCCCGGCCGCACCCCGGTGATCCCGATGCTGCCACCGACGTGCAGCAGGGTGCCGGCCACCGTGAACGGCTCGCTGAGCACGGTGAGCAGGGCCGCGGCGGTGCGCGCGGCGTCATCCCGAGGGGTGGAGGGCAGATGGACGGCGAACTCGTCACCGCCGAGGCGGGCGATCACCCCGGGCCCGGGCACCTGCCCGGCCAGGCGGGCGGCCACCTGCCGCAGCAGCTCGTCACCGACCTGGTGCCCGAGCGCGTCGTTGATCTCCTTGAACCGGTCGAGGTCGATGATCATCACCGCGCCCCGGTCCTCGCGGTCCACCCCGTCCCGCTCCAGCAGGTCGTACAGCGCCCGCCGGTTGGGCAGGCCGGTCAGGCTGTCGGTGCGGGACAGCACCCGGGCGTCGCTGAGCGCCACCACCTCACGGATCGCCAGCGCGGTCCGGAGCGCCAGGGTGACCAGGGCCCCGACGGCCAGCCCGACGGCGAGCAGGGACGTCTTGCCCGGCTGGAGCGCCCCGGCCACCAGGACGCCGATCGGGACGAGCCCGAACAGCACCGGGACCAGGAACTCGCGGTCGCGGCGAATACTGCTCCCCGGAGACTCGGGTCCGGACTGCGCGACCGGCGCGGCCAGGGCGATGATCGTCATGGCGACCAGGTACGAGAAGTCGTTCCAGCCACCGGGCACGAACGTGCCGTTCAGCACGAGCAACATGTACCAGGTGTCGGCCACCGCGAAGGTGACGAACCCGAGGGTGAGCAGCAGCCAGACCGGACGGCGCCAGGCGCCCATGGCGGCCATGGCCCCGATCGCCGCCCCGGCCAGGGCCAGGTCCACCAGGGGGTAGGCGAAGTTGGTGACGACCAGGGCGAACGAGCCGCCGGAGTCCTCGGTCAGCTTCGGGAACACCGCGAACGCGGCCACCGAGGCCACCGCCAGCCCGGCCACCACGCCGTCCAGCAGCGAGCTGTTCCGGCGGCCCAGCCGGGCCCGGACCATCAGCCAGATGCCGACCATGAACAACGGGGCCATGGCCAGCCAGAGCACGTCGGACACCGACGGGAAGGGCGCGGGGTCCAGCCGCTCGAAGGCCACTTGCCAGAGCACCGTGCCCGACAGGTAGGAGAACAACCCCGCGGAGAACAGCGCCCAGGCGGCCCGGTCACCGGGCCCGTACCGGGCCCGCAACCCGCAGGCCGTGCCGCACCCGCTGATCACGACCATGGTGAAGCCGAGCCGGACCGTCTCGTCGATGGACAGCACGCCGGCGGCCCGTAGCGCCACCAGGACGCCGTAGACCGTCAAAACGGTCACAACGACAGCACAGGCCCACCGCACTGCCCGCATGTCTCCCCTTCCGCCGCCGACGCAAGCTATCGGGTGACGGGGGGCGGAACTTGAATTCTGCCGCGATTGAAACGTGCTCGAAACCGTTTACAACGGGATGTTCCGATGGTCTCCCCGAGCCGCCGGATGGGCCGCGAAAGTCTCGATCAGCTTACGGCGGGTGTCGTGCGGCTGCACCACCTCGTCCAGCACCCCGAGCGCCAGAGCGCGGCCGACCCCGCCCGCGGTCCGGGTCTGCTCCTCGATCAGCTCGGCCAGCAGGGCCTGCCGGTCCTCCGGGGCGACCACGGCGAGCTTCTTGCGGTGCAGCACCTCGACCGCGGCCTGGGCCCCCATCACCGCGATCTCCGCGTCCGGCCAGGCGTAGTAGGCGGTGGCCCCCAGCGAGCGGGAGTTCATCGCGATGTAGGCGCCGCCGTAGGCCTTGCGGGTGACCAGGGTGACCCGGGGCACCACCGCCTCGGCGAAGGCGTGCAGCAGCTTGGCGCCGCGGCGGACCACGCCGTTCCACTCCTCGCCGACGCCGGGCAGATAACCCGGCACGTCGACCAGGACCAGCAGCGGGACGCCGAGCGAGTCGCACATCCGGACGAAGCGCGAGGCCTTCTCGGCGCTCAGGGAGTCCAGGCAGCCGCCCTTGCGGATCGGGTTGGTGGCGACCACCCCGACCGTGCCGCCGCCGAGCCGGCCCAGTCCGGTGACCAGGTTGGGCGCCCAGCGGGCCTGCAGCTCGAAGAAGCCGGACGGGGACTCCAGGTGCGGCGAGGCGTCCAGGATCGCGTCGATGACGGGGTGCACGTCGTAGGCGCGGCGGGCGGACTCCGGCAGCAGCGCGCCCAGGTCCTCGCCGGGCATGTCCGGCTCGGGGGTGAAGGTGCCCCGGTCGGCCAGGAGCGAGACCAGGTCGCGGGTGCGGTCGTAGGCGTCCTGCTCGTCCTCGGCCAGCAGGTGGGCCACGCCGGAGCGGCGCCCGTGCGCCTGCGGCCCGCCCAGGCCCTCCATGTCGATCTGCTCACCGGTGACGCTGCGCACCACGTCCGGGCCGGTGATGAACATCCGCGCGGCCGGGGCCATCACCACCACGTCGGTCAGCGCCGGGCCGTAGGCGGCGGCGCCGGCCGCGGGGCCGACGATCACCGAGATCTGCGGGACCTTGCCGGAGGCGCGGGTCATCGCGGCGAACATCTCACCGACCCCGTTCATCGACTCCACGCCGTCGGCCAGCTTGGCCCCGCCGGAGTGCCAGACGCCGACCACCGGGCAGCCCTCGCGGACCGCGGTGTCGGTGGCCTCGACGATCCGGTCCGAGCCGGCCTGGCCGAGGGCGCCGCCCATCCGGGTGGCATCGGTGCAAAAGGCGATGATCGGCCGGCCCCCGACCCGGCCGGTGACCACCTGGACCTCCACGTGCTCGCCGGTGTCGGGGATCAGCACCGCGAAGGCGCCGTCGTCGAAGAGCCGGGCCAGCCGGGTGAACGGGTCGCGGACGTCCCCACTGCCACCGGCCGGGAGGACCTCAGTGATCGCCATGCTCGGTCTCCGCTTCCTCGTCGTCCTGAAAATCGTCCTGATGATGGTCCTGCTGATCGACCTGCTGAGCGGTCCATTGGCTCTGGTAGAGGTTGTGGTACAGGCCCTTGCGGGCCAGCAGCTGCTCGTGGTCGCCCTGCTCGACGACCCGGCCGGCGTCCATCACCAGGATCGTGTCGGCGCTGCGGATGGTGGAGAGCCGGTGGGCGATCACGAAACTCGTCCGGCCGGTCTGCAACCGGGCCATCGCCTCCTGGATCAGGACCTCGGTGCGGGTGTCCACGCTGCTGGTGGCCTCGTCCAGGATCAGGATGCCGGGATCGGCCAGGAACGCCCGGGCGATGGTCAGCAACTGCTTCTGGCCGGCCGAGATGTTGCTGGCGTCGCTGTCCAGGACGGTGTCGTAGCCGTCGGGCAGGGCCGAGACGAAGTCGTCGACGTAGGCGGCCTTGGCCGCCGCCGCCACGTCCTCGTCGGAGGCGTCGTTGCGTCCGTAGGCGATGTTGTCCCGGATCGTGCCGTGGAACAGCCAGGTGTCCTGCAGCACCATGCCGAACGCGGAGCGCACCTGGTCGCGGGACAGGTCCCGATAGTCCACGCCGTCCAGCCGGATCGTGCCGCCGTCGATCTCGTAGAACCGGATCAGCAGGTTGACCACGGTGGTCTTGCCCGCCCCGGTCGGCCCGACGATGGCCACCGTCTCACCCGGCCGGGCCTCGAGGCTGAGCTGCTCGATCAGCGGGGTCTCGGGGTCGTACCGGAACGAGACGTCCTCGAAGACGACGCTGCGGCCCTCGGCGCGCGCGGGCTGCGCCACCCCGGTGCCGGGCAGCTCGGGCTGCTCCTGCGCGTCCAGGAACTCGAAGACCCGGTCGGCCGAGGCGATCCCGGACTGCAGCATGTTGATCTGCGAGGCGACCTGGGCGATCGGGGTGCTGAACTGCTTGGAGTACTGGATGAAGGTCTGCACCGAGCCGATCGTGATCGCCCCCGCGGCGACCTGGAAGCCACCGAACGCCGCCACCGCGACGTAGTTGACGTTACCGATGAACATCGTCACCGGCAGGATCACCCCGGACAGCACCTGGGCCCGGAAGCCGGCGTCGCGCAGCTTGCCGCTGCCGGTCTCGAAGTCCCGCACCACGGCCTCCTGCCGGCCGTAGGCGGCCAGCAGCTCGTGCCCGGCGTAGGTCTCCTCCACCTGGGCGGTGAGTTCGCCCGTGCGGTCCCAGGTCTCGACGAAGTGCGGCTTGGCCCGGACCGCGATCAGGCCCGCCGAGACGATCACGATGGGCAGGGTGAACAGCGCCACCAGGGCCAGCGGCGGCGAGATCCAGAACATCACCGCGGTCACCCCGACGACCGTCAGGAGGTTCGACATCAGCCCGCTGAGCACGTCCTGCAGGCTGGTGGTGAAATTGTCGATGTCGTTGGTGACCCGGCTCAGCACGTCGCCGTGCGGATGTGTGTCGAAGTACTTCAGCGGCAGCCGGCCGAGCTTGTCCTCGGCCGCCTCGCGCAGCCGGTACACGGTCCGCTGGACGACCCCGGCCAGCACGTACGCCTGCACCCAGTTGGCCACCGTGCTGAGCGTGTAGGCCCCCGCGGTGATCCCCAGGATCACCCCCAGGCGGCCGAAGTCGATGCCGACGCCGGAGACGAAGTCGACCCCGGAGATCATCGTCGCGAGCTGCTCGTTGCCGCCCAGCCGGAGCAGGCCGAGCACCTGGTCCTTGGGCATCCCGGCCGGGGCCTGGATCCCGACGAACCCCTCGAAGATCACGTCCGTGGCCTTGCCCAGCAGCCAGGGGCCGGCCACCAGGAGCCCGACCGACACCGCGGTCAGCAGGGCGGCCAGGATCACCAGGGGACGCTCGGGGCCGAGCAGGGCGAACACCCGGCGCATGGTGCTGATCGCACCACCCCCCGACACGGGCTCGGGGGCGGGTCCGCTCAGATCCGGTTCCGCGGCTTCCAGCTCGGCGACCAGCCCAGTTTCGCTCATGCGATCGACCCCACCCCGAGCTGGGACTCCACGATCTCCTGGTAGGTGCGGCACCCGGCCAGCAGTTCGTCGTGCGTGCCGACGCCGTCCACCCGTCCGTTGTCCAGCACGATGATCTGGTCCGCATGCATGATCGTGCTGGCCCTCTGGGCCACGATGACCACCGTCGCCTCACTCGTCCCGGCCCGCAGGGCCGCGCGCAACCGGGTGTCGGTCGCCGCGTCCAGGGCCGAGAAACAGTCGTCGAACAGGTACAGGTCCGGGCGCCGCACCAGCGCCCGGGCAATGGCCAGGCGCTGACGCTGGCCGCCGGAGAAGTTCACGCCGCCGCGTTCGACCCGGGTGTCCAGGCCGTCCCGGTAGGTCTCGACGAAGTCCTTGGCCTGCGCCGTCTCCAGCGCGGCCCAGAGCTCCTGGTCGCTCGCCTCCGGACGGGCCAGCCGCAGGTTCGAGGCGATCGTGCCGGCGAACAGGAAGGCCGTCTGCGGGACCAGGCCGATACCCGCCCGCAGCTCGCCCACCGGCTGCCCGGTCACGTTCACCCCGTTGACCCGGACCTCGCCGGTGGTGGCGTCCAGCAGCCGGGGCACCAGGCGCAGCAGGGTGCTCTTGCCGCTGCCGGTTCCGCCGATGATCCCGGTGGTGCGACCCGGGCGGAAGGAAAGGGTGAGGTCGTGCAGCACCGGCCGCTCACTACCGGCGTAGCCGAACGTGACATCGCGCAGCTCGACCAGCCCGGTGACCGCCTCCGGCCGCTCGGGCCGTTCCGGGTCACCGATCAGCGGGACCGAGGTGAGCACCTCGCCGATCCGGTCGGCGCTGGCCGCCGCCCGGGGCACCATCGCCAGCACCGCCACCGCGATCACCGTGTAGATCAGGATCTGCAGCAGGTAGAGGATGAACGAGGTGAGGTTGCCGATCTCCAGCGAACCGTCGGAGATCTGCTTGCCGCCGAACCAGATCACCGCGACGCTGGCCAGGTTGGTCACCCCGGCGGCGACCGCGAAGACCACCGAGAACAGCCGGGCGGCGCGGATCGAGACGTCGGTGACCTCGTCGTTGGAGACCGCGAACCGGGTGCGCTCCCACGGGGTGCGCAGGAACGCCCGGGTCACCCGGACGCCGGAGATCTGTTCCCGCAGCACCTGGTTGATCCGGTCGGTGCGGTCCTGCACGGACCGGCCCAGGGGCAGCAGCCGGACCACCACCACGCCGGTGAGCACCAGCAGCACGGCGATCGTGACCAGCAGGATCGGGGTGAGCCGGGGCGCCTCGCGGACCGCCATCACCACCGCGCCGACGAAGGTGAACAGCGCGATCATCAGCAGGCTGAGGGCGAGCTGGACGAACAGCTGGATCTGCTGCACGTCGTTGACGCTGCGGGTGGTCAGCGAGGAGATCTCGAAGCGGCCCATCTCGACCGACGAGAACGACTGCACCCGCCGGTAGACCGCGGTGCGCAGCCGGTCGGCCAACGACGACGCCACCCGCGAGGAGACGTAGACGCAGATCACCCCGACCACGCTGAGCCCGATCGAGACGAACAGCATCCGGGCGCCCATCCGCCAGATGTAGTCGTGGTCGGACTGGACCACGCCGTCGTCGATGATGTGGCCGTTCAGGTTCGGGAGATAGAGGTTCCCGGCCGCCTCGATCGCCTGGAGCACGACGATCACGGCGAGCAGCCAGGCGTAGGGGCGGAGGAAAGTACGGAGCAGACTCACCATCAGGTGTCTTCGTCCTGTGTTCGCCGGGCGGCCGGGTTCACCTCTTCGGAAAGGGCGGACTACTCCGCGACGGCGCCGGCCGTCTCGACGACCTCGCCCTCGACCACGGCCGGGTTCTCGCCGTCCTGGGGGGCCTTCTTCACGGCCGGCACGGTCAGGCCGGGCACGGTCAGGTCGGGGACGGCCTTGACCGCCTCGAGCGCACCCTCGATCGCCTCGGCCAGCGACGGCGACACGGTGTCGTCGAAGTCCAGCTTGGCGACCGTCACCTCGGCGTTGGTCGGCAGCTGGTCGGTGCCGAAAACGGCCTCCGCGCAACCGGCCTCACGCAGCGCGGCGGTCTCGTCGTCCGTGATCTCCCGGCTGAGAACTAGCGAGAACACATGTCCCACCGCTCGTCACCCCTTCGGTGTCTGGTTCTGGTGGCCGGCTCGACAACACAGCTCTGTCGGCACCGACTTGGAAGGCCGGTGAACGCTTTTCACCAGGCACCCGCACCCTAACCAGGGGGCCGGGCCGGGGACAACCACGGCCGTTCGACTGCCGCGGGCACCGGTTGAACAGGGCCGGCCGGTTTCCGGCGGGTTTCAGGGACGGTACCAGCGACACAGCCAGAGCATCCCCGGCGCGTCCGGATCGCCCACCGCGTCCGGCCCCCGCTCGGGCCGCAGACCGGCCATCTTGTTCACCGCGTCCAGCCGGGAGACCGCTCCGAGCTTGCCGAAGATGTTGCGCAGGTGCCGTTTCACCGTGGCCTCGGTCAGCGCCAGCCGGGAGGCGATCTGGCCGTTGCTGAGCGCCTGCCCGACCAGGGCGAGCACCTCCAGCTCGCGGGCCGAGAGCCCGGCCACCCGCTCGGGGACCGGTTGCGACCGGGCCCGGGCCGGCTCGACCCGCATCCCGGGCGGGACGTCGATCCGGCGCACCGTCTCCTCGGGGACCCCGAGCACCAGCAACCGGCCGTCCTCGCGGACCGCGCGGAGCGCGGCCAGCAGGTCCGGGCACTGGATGCTCTTGAGCAGAAACCCTCTTGCGCCGCAGTCGATCTGGGCCCGGATCAGATCCGGGACAGCCTTCGGGGAGAGCACGATCACCGCGCTGTCCGGCGAGGCCTCGCGCAGCCGCAGGACCTCCTTCTCGGCCGGGCCGCCGGTCTCCTCCTGATCGAGCAGCACGACATCCGGCCGGCGCCGGGCGCTCAGGGTCACGGCCGGCGGCCCGGCGGCGCAGTCACCGACCACGGAAAGGTCGTCGTGACCGGTGAGCATGGCCCGGATCCCGTCGCGGACCAGGGCGTGCGGGCCCACGATCAGCACTCGGGTCCGGTCGGCGGGGACGGGCATCGGGGGGCCTTACTGTCGTTCCGGTGGACCGTTGATCAGGTACCGGCCGAATCAGGCTGCTCAGCAGCTGTTCCCGGACCGTGATCGATGACTTCCCGCCTGCCGGTGGGCAGGTCGCGACCGGCCGCTCCGGCGGGTGCCGGGCGGCCTCCGGTGGGGAGGGTCATGTCGTTCAACCAACCAGGACCGGATCAATCCCCACCGTCCGGATGGTGAGCAGCAATCAACATTAATACGACATCGACGTTCACCCCTGCACCCCCCGTCCCAACCGCCCCCTCCGACGCAAGGCCCGGACCGCGAAAAGCGGCGCGAGGTGCGTCACATCGAGACGGCCGGGCGGCCTTTCCGATGCACACCCGTATCCGTCCCGGGTATCGAAAGAGGTATGGGAAAGGCCCGGTAATTATGCGGTCCGGAGCAAGGTGAAGCGCGTCTTACGACCAACCGAATGATCGGCGCCCGGCATTGCCGGGCCGGATTTACGGCGGTTAGCCTCCCCTTCAATTGCGCTCGTCGCGATCGACGTGAGCGCGTCCCGCGTGTCGCGGATCACAGCTGTGAAAGTGCGGGCTCCCTCCGGCCCGGGAAAGGATGCCGCAATGCCCCTGAACGTCGCATCGACCGACGTTTCCGTGGTGAATTCGATTCTCGGAAATCCCCTGTTCGACTCTGCCGAGGCGATTGAGCGGCTCCCTGTCCACACCCTGGCGCTGGCCCGGCTGGAGCCGGGCCGGCCGGTCCGCGGTACCGGTACCGACCAGGCCCACGTGCAACTCCTGGCCGAGGTGGCCGACACCGCCGAACTGCCGCCGCTGCTCGTGCAACGGGCCGGTTCGCGGATCGTCGACGGAATGCACCGCTTCGCCGCCGCCCGGCTGCGCGGTGAAGAGGAGATCCGGGTCCGGCTGATCGACTGCTCCGACGAGGAGGCGTTCATCCTCGCGGTGCGGGCCAACACCTGGCACGGGCTCCCGCTCAGCCGGGCCGACCGGATGGCCGGGGCCCGGCAGATCGTCACCTGGCACCCGGACTGGTCCGACCGCGCCATCGGGGTCGCCACCGGGCTCAGCGCCAAGACCATCGCCGGGATCCGGCGACGGCAGTGCGAGGATCCGGGCGCCACCGCGAAACCCGAGGGCAAGCGGCTCGGCCGGGACGGCAAGCGCCGTCCGCTGACCGCCGCCGAAGGCCGCCGCCGGGCCGCCGAATACATCCTGGCCAGGCCGGACGCCTCGCTGCGGGAGATCGCCCGGGAGGCCGACGTCGCCCCGGCCACGGCCCAGGACGTCCGCGCCCGGATCCGCCGTGGGGTGGATCCGGTGATCACCGGGCGGGCCGCCGCGGCGGCCCGCGACGCCGAGGGCCCGGGCCGGTCCGGGGTCACCCGGCCGGAGACCCGTCGGCCCACCGACGGCAGCCGGCGGCCGGCCCCCTCGCTCACCCCCGGCCTGCCCGCACCCGGTCCGCTCGAGGGCCGGAGCACGGTCCCGGGCGGCCCGCGGGGCACCCGCCCGCCGGGCTGGCCGGCGCTGTCGCCCAAGCTGGCCAACGACCCGGCCCTGAAGTACACCGACAACGGCCGCGCCTTCATGAGCTGGATGGTCATGCACGTGATCAATTCCGGGGAATGGCGGGAATTCGTGGACACCGTTCCGGCACATTGGCTGGGCGCCCTGAGTTCGGTCGCCGACCGGGCCGGGCAGGAATGGATCGAATTTGCCGAGGAATTGCGGCGCCGCCGGAATGTCATGGAATATGCGCCGGGAATGGAGACGGCCCCGACCACGGTCCGGTAATTCGGGCAGCCGTCCGAATGATTGCCCGGGGTGTTCAACCGCCGTCCGTCCCCGGTTGAACACCCCGGGCGCCGGTTCCGGGCCATGACTTATCCCGGACTTCACCTTCCTTTATCCCCGGGCCCGACCGGTCCCACAGCGATCAGACAGCAAACCGACACGAATCCTGGAGCGGCATGTCCCAGCCATCCGGCGCCCCCGAACTCTGGCTCCGCCGTTACCGTCCCTCCGCGACGGCCACCGCGCGCCTGGTCTGCCTGGCCCATGCCGGTGGCTCGGCGTCCTTCTTCCTGCCGGTCGCCGCCGCGCTCAGTCCGCACGTGGACGTGGTGGCCGTGCAGTACCCCGGGCGGCAGGACCGGCGGAACGAGAAGCCGGTCACCGATCTTCACGTCCTCAGCGCCCAGGTGCACGAGATCCTCCGGTCACAGGACGATCTGCCGGTAAGCTTTTTCGGCCACAGCATGGGCGCCTCGCTGGCGTTCGAGGTGATCCGCCGGTTCGAGGCCGAGGGCCGCCGCCCGGTGCGGCTGTTCGCCTCCGGCCGCCGGGCTCCCTCGATCTACCGCGAGGAAAGGGTGCACCGCCTGGACGACGCCGGTCTACTGGCCGAGATCCGCCGGCTCAACGGCACCTCGTCCCTGGTGCTGAACGACGACGAGCTGATGCGCGCCGCGCTGCCCGCCCTGCGCGCGGACTATCAGGCGGCCGAGACCTACCAGGGTGAGCCGGGCGCCACCGTCGACACCCCGATCACGGCGATGACCGGGGACGCGGACCCGAAGACCTCCCTGGACGACGCCCGGGCCTGGGAGAAGCACACCACCGCGGAATTCGACCTCGAGGTGTTCCCCGGAGGGCACTTCTTCCTGTCCGACCGGACCGCCGCCGTGATCGGGGTGCTGGACCAGCACCTGCGCACCCACCGAACGATGGGAAAGCCATGAAGAAGACTGTGATCGCCCTGGTCGCGGTCGCCGCCAGTGCCGGTCTGGCGGCCGGGGCCTTCTACCTCTCGCCCGCCTCCGCCGACTCCGACACCAGCAAGAACGCCCTGGCCGAGCTGTCGGCCGGTGCCCAGGTGGCCTACACCCCGCCGCCGATCCAGTGGTCGGCCTGCACCGACAGCACCCTGCAGTCGCTCTCGGCCGAGTGCGGGTTCCTCACCGTGCCGCTGGACTACGACCGGCCCAGCGGGACGAAGATCAAGGTGGCGGTCTCCCGGATCCGGGCCACCTCCCCGAAGAACGACTATCAGGGCGCCATGGTGGCCAACCTGACCTCAGCCGGGGCCTCCGGCCTGGGCCAGTCCGGCTGGGGCCAGCTGCTGCCCAAGACCACCAGCGGCGACTACGACTGGTACGGCTTCGACGCCCGCGGAGTCGGGGCCAGCCAGCCGGCCCTGGAATGCGTTCCGGACCTGAACACCCACCACCGGATCTCCTACATCCCGGCCACCAAGAAGGACCTGCAGAAGAACGAGAAGATCGCCGACAGCTACGCGGCGGCCTGCGCCAAGACCAAGAGCCCGCTGCTGGAGCACGTGCACACCACCGACATCGCCAAGGACCTGGACAGCCTGCGCAAGGCGATCGGCCAGGCCCAGCTGAACTACTACGGCTACTGGTACGGCGCCTACCTCGGCGAGGTCTACGGCACGCTGTTCCCCAACCGGGTCCGCCGGATGGTGCTGGACAGCGCGATCTCTCCGGAGAACGCCTGGTGGGGATTCAACTTCGGGCAGAACGAGCCGCTGGAGCAGAACCTCGGCGCGTTCAGTGCCTGGGCGGCCAAGAACAACAGCGTCTACCAGCTCGGTGCCACCGCCGCGGACGTCCGCAAGCAGTACGACTCCACGCTGGCCGCGCTGACCCGTAAGCCGACCGCGGGGGCCTTCGGCCCGGCGGTGTGGAACGAGCTGTTCCTGCTCACCTACAACACCGGTAACTGGCACAACCTGGCCAGCGCCGCCTCGGCCTACATCAACCAGAAGGACCCCTCGAAGGTCCTCGCCCTGTTCGACGGCAACTACCCGACCACCAGCGACAACCTCTACGCCATGCAGTCGGCGATCATGTGCTCGGACGCGCCCTGGCCCTCCGACTGGAACAGCTGGCTGAGGACGACCGGCCCGAGCAACGTCAAGGCGCCCTTCGCCACCTGGGTGAACACCTGGTACATGGCGCCCTGCCGGACCTGGCCGGTGCGCAGCCAGAAGTCGTTCGCGATCGACGGCTCCAAGGCCCCGGCCACGCTGATGCTGATCGACAGCACGATCGAGCCGAACACGACCTACGAAAGCGCCCTTTCGGTGCGCAAGCTCTTCCCCAAGGCGGTCCTGGTGGAGAGCAGCGGCTCGGTCCCGGCCGACGGCACCTCGACCACCTGCGTCGGCTCGGCGCTGGTGAACTACCTCGAGGTCGGCACGCTGCCCCAGCGCACCAGCGGCAGCACGTCGGACGTCACCTGCCCGGCCAACGAACTGCCCACGCCGGGCGCCGCCACCGGCGGTTCGGGGGCCGTCCCGGGGTTCACCGGCTAGCAGCCCCGCCTCACCCACCTCACCGCCAGGGCCGCCGGATCTCCGACGGCCCTGGCGGCGCTGTACCGGCCCTTCCCCAACCGAACACCGAACACGAGATTGGTGGTTTCCCTTGACCGAGACCTGCCCGTACTCCCCCGGGACCGAACCGGGACGGGACGACCGCAAGTCCGCGGAACTCGTCGGGCGACGGCTGGTGGTCGGCCCCGAGGCCCGCGTGGTCGGCGGCTTCGCCTTCGTCCGGGAACTCCTGCGCAGCAACGTCACCCGGCAGGCCGGGGTCGGGGCCGACGGCGAAGTGGTTCCCGACCCGACCTACACCTCGGTGTTCTTCCTCGACGGAGACGCCCACAAGCGCAAGCGCCAGGCCATCTCCAAGTTCTTCACTCCCAAGGCGATCAGCACCCGGTACCGGGTGGTGATGGAGGAGACCAGCGACCGCCTGCTGGGGCGGCTCCGGGCCAAGGGCCGCGGCCGGCTGGACGAGATGAGCTTCGAGCTCGCGGTGACCGTCGCCGCCCAGATCATCGGGCTCACCGAGAGCGACCAGGCGGCCATGGCCAAGCGGATCCAGGCCACCCTGGTCGGCGTCCGGCTGCCCCAGATGCCCTGGTGGCAGAAGCCGTTCGGCCGGGCCGGGGCGCTGGTCCACGGCCTGCGCTTCCAGTTGCGCGACGTCGGGCCGGCGGTGAGGGCACGCCGGGCCCGGCCGCAGATCGACGTGATCTCCCAGCTGATCGAGGAGGGGTACACCGAGCAGGGCATCCTGATCGAGTGCCTCACCTACGCGGTGGCCGGCATGGTCACCACCCGGGAGTTCATCGTGATGGCGGCCTGGCACCTGTTCGAGGACGAGGCGCTGCGCGCGCGGTTCCTGGCCGCCGACGAGGCCGGGCAGATCGAGATTCTCGAGGAGATCATGCGGATCGACCCGGTGGTCAACGTGATCGCCCGGCACACCACCACCGCGCAGGACCTCACCGGCGGCCCGGTCGCGGAGGGCGAGCTGCTGGTGCTGAACCTGCGCGAGGCCAACACCGACCCGGCCACGGTCGGTGCGTGCCCGTTCCAGATCGACCCGGACCGGGCCAAGCGCCAGAAGATCACGTCCTACCTGAGTTTCGGGGACGGCGCCCACCGCTGCCCGGGGGCCCAGATCGCCCTGAACGAGACCCGGGTGTTCCTGGACCGGCTGTTGCGGGTGCCCGGGATCCGGCTGCAGCGCACGCCCGACCTGGACTGGACCGCGGAACTGCTCAGCTACGAACTACGCAACGCCGTCGTCGCCTGCGACCCGGCCTGAAACAGCTGCGGCCTCTCACCCTCGGCAAGGGTGAGAGGCCGCAGCCGGCTAGTGCGGTCAGGGAATCGTGACCGCCATCAGCCCGATGCACATCTCGTCACTGCTGCCATCGCCGTACACCACGTAGCGCGGCGGAAGACCCTTCAGCTGAGGCAGTTTCGAGCGCAGCGAGGCTTCCCAGGTGCAGGTCACCCGCACCACGTCACCCGGCCCGATCACGACCGGCTTCGGCTCGGCGACCCGCTGCTGGTTGTCGAAGTCGAACTGCGGCACGTCGAGCAGGGTCTGCGCCTTCGGGGTGCCGGGGTTCAGTTCCACCTTCATCGACTTGCCCAGGAGGTGCATGTGCCCGCGCCCGGCGTACACAGTCATCTTGAACGGCACCGCGGTGTCGCAGGACTGGGTGGGCCCGGGCGTGATCTTGCCGCCGTCGCACTGCGCCACCAGCGCCGGCTCCTTGGCCGCCAGGTCGGCCCCGAACCGCTTCGAGACGTCGGCCAGAGAAGCGTCCCGGTCGCACAACGGTCCGGATTCGGACGTGGCGCAGGGCAGTTCGATCGGGGCCATCAACGGGACGTTGAAGAGCGGCTTGGTCTGCGCGGTGCCGTTGGTCAGCCGCAGCCGGATGCCGGACTGGTCCGGCGAGCCCTTGCCCTGGGTGGCCAGCAGGTTGTAGTGCACCTGGAGCACCAGCAGGCTGCCGGGCTTCATCTGGAAGCCGACGTCCTGGGAGAGCAGCGACTCCTTGCCCCCGGGCGTCCAGGTGTCCACCCAGGCCGACTCGGGCGTACTGGGAATGCCGTCGGTCCCGAAACAGGTCCAGCCCTGGCCCGGTTCGGACGCGTCCTTCGTCTGGGCCAGCTTGGTGTTCTCCGGGTCGACCAGGTAGACGTTCGCGTGGTGCACGATCGCCGCGTTGGACGGGGCGAACTGGGCCCCGACCAGGTACTCCGGGCTGGTCAGCTTCGGGTCGACGATGAAGCAACGGTAGTCGTCGTTGCCGCCGTTGGGAGCCTTCGGCGTGTAGGCCGCGGACATCTCGGCGGTCACGAACCGCTCACCGTTGCGCAGCGGCACCGCCGGCGCCGGGATGCTGGCGTGTGCGTGCCCGGTACTGCCCCCGGCCGCGGCGGCCGCCTCGACCGAGCCCGCGCTCGGGGCGGCGCCGTCCGCGGCGACCTGCAGATCCCCGGACCCCGACGAGCAGGCGGCCAGGACCAGCAGGATCACCGCGGTCCAGGCCACCAGGACCGTTTTCCCCAGCGTTTTCTTGGGTTTCGTCATTCCATCCTCGTATCCGGGGAGCGCGTTGATCTGAAATGATCGGGCTGTGGTCGGCCGGGCCGGGCCGACATCCTCCGCGTACGACCGCGCGGCGAAGAGCGAAACACCGCCATGCTATCGACCGACCGATCCGTTCAACTGTGGAACATCGTCAGTTGAACCCCTTTTCGATCCACCGGCGGTCGCCACTGACCCAAGAGGAGTTTTCGGTGAACACTGCGGACCGGTCGTACGCCCGGAGCCTGACCCCGATCGAGTGGCTCTACCTCGGCATGGGGGCCAACGTCATCCAGCACGTCTTCGAGGGCGAGGGTGAGCCCGGCCGGGACGAGCTGGCCCGGGCCGTTGCGGCGGCCTCGGCGGCCGCTCCCGGCATGCGCCTGGTCCGCAAGGGGCGCACCTGGGTGGACAGCGGCGAGCCCTGGCCGGTCCGCGTGCTCGAGCTCGCCGAAGGTCAGGACCTGCTCGACCACGACGATCTCCAGACCACGCTGATGGACGGCGGGCCGACCGGTGAGGTGCTGATCGTCCCGGCCACCGTCCCCGGATCCCCGGTCCGCCTGGTGTTCCGGTCTTTTCACGGGGTCACCGACGCCCGCGGCCTGCTGCTCTGGATCAGCGACGTGTTCCGCGCGCTGCGCGGCGAGCAACCCCTCGGCGCCACCTCGGACTGGAACAGCGACGAATTCCTCGAGCAGATTACTCCCGGGGGCCTGCCGCCGATCGGCAAGCTGCCGGACAAGCCGGTCTATCCCACCACGATGGCTCCCGTCCCGTCCCGGTCCGGCCCCCGGCACCGGCTGATCTGGCGCCGTCGCAGCCTGGACGGGATCAGCGCGGCCCCGACCGCCCGGGCCATGGCGGCGATGGCCCGGATGATCGAACCGGGCCGTTCCTCGGAGTTCATGGTCTCGGTCGACCTGCGCCGGCACCGGCCAGAACTGCGCTCCACCGCCTGGCTCTCGCAGGTGCTGCCGCTCACCGTCGAGCCGGGGGCGGGCTGGGAAACCGTGCAGTCGGATCTGCTCAAGGCGCTGGCTGAGAACCGCGAGCTGCCCTCGCGGACGGCGCCCACGATGCGCCGATTGCCGCTACCGGTGGTCCGCTCGCTCTACAACACGCTGGAGAGCGCGGCCACCCGCAAGCACCGCTACCTGAGCACGGCGATCATCACCAGCCTGGGCCTGGTCGAGCTGGACGGTCATCAAGGCGGCGGCTTCCGGGCCACCGCGATGTACACCCTCGGCTCCCTGGTCTGGGCCGCCCCGCCCAGCGTGGACCTGGTGGAGAACGCCGGCCGCACCGAACTGGTGGTCACCTGGCGCGATGTGCCGGGCGCGGCGGAGAAGCTGGACGAGTTACTGGACGTGCTCGCCGAGGCGCTGAGCCCGGCGGCCGACCGGGAACGGGCCGCCAACCAGACCACCCGCGACTGGCCCTTCCGCCCCAATCTGCTCGAGCTCTTCCGGGGCCAGGTCGAGCAGACTCCGGAAGCGGTGGCCCTCAGCAGCCCGGACGGCAACGTGAGCTACCAGCAACTCAGCGAGCGCGCCGACGCGATCGCCGCCACGCTGCGCGCTGAGGGCATCGGCCGCGGTGACGTGGTGGGCGTGCTGGCCGAGCGGACGCCCGCGGCCATCGCCGCGTTCTGGGGCATCCTCCGAGCCGGGGCCGCCTACCTGCCGCTGGACGTTCAGCACCCGGACGCGCGGCTGCAGGACCTGCTGACCGACACATCGGCCCGGTTCTGCCTGGTCCAAGCGCCGCACGGGCAACGCGACTGCTTCCCGGACGCCTGCACGGCCCTGGACCTCGACAGCCTGCCCGCCCAAGGCCCGAACCAGGACGCACAGATCGAACCGGACGACCTGGCCTACGTCATCTTCACCTCGGGCTCCACCGGCAAGCCGAAGGGCGTCCAGATCGAGCACGGCGCCCTGATGAACTATCTGCACTGGGGTCTGGAGGAGTTCGGCGTCGACGCCGGCACCCGGCTGCCCCTGCTGACCTCGCTCTCCTTCGACGTCACCGGCACCTCGGTGTTCTTGCCGCTGATCGCCGGTGGCACCGTCGTCCTGATGCGCGACCAGCCCAACCACCTCTCGCTGCGCCGCCTGCTGGAGGAGTCCGGCGCCACGATGCTCAACCTCACGCCCTCACATCTGGAGCTGATCGGCCGACTCAATCTGCAACCGCAGGGATTTCGCAGCATCGTGGTGGTCGGAGAGGCGCTGCGCACCGAGGTCGCCGCCCGGGCGCAGGAGATGTTCGGACCGAACTGCCGGATCATCAACGAGTACGGGCCGACCGAGGCCACCATCGGGATCACCGCCCACACCTTCGATCCAATGAAGGACGCGGAGCGCAGCACGGTTGCGATCGGGGTACCGGCCCCGAACACCCAGGTCCATCTGCTCGACCCAAGCGGCCGGTTCGTGGCCACCGGGGAGGTCGGCGAGATGTACCTGGCCGGCGCCCAGCTCGCCCGCGGCTACCTCGGGCGCCCGGACCTGGACGCGGAGCGCTTCCCCCGGCTGGTGGACGGCACACGGCTCTACCGCACCGGAGACCTGGCCCGCTGGATGCCGGACGGGCAACTGGAGTTCCTGGGGCGGATGGACGATCAGGTCAAGATCCGGGGGCATCGGGTGGAACCGGCCGAGGTGGCGTCGGTCCTTGAGGAGCACCCGTCGGTGGACCGGGCGGTGGTCGTGCCCCGAACCGGTCCGAGGGGAGCCGGAAAGGCGCTCTACGGTTACGTTCTGAGCGGGTCCACGATCAGCGCGGAAGAGTTGCTGGAGTTCGCCGGAAGCCGGTTGCCGGCGTACATGGTGCCGGCCGCGGTGATGCAGGTGGAACAGATCCCCTACAGCATTAGCGGCAAGGTCGACGCCCGGTCTCTGCCGGACCCGTTCGCCGGCCTGGAAACAGCGGCGCCGGAGAACGTGGATCACAGCGGGGACGAGATCGAGCAGGGCATCGCCCGGGTGTGGTCGCGGGTGCTCGGCATCCAGGAGGGCCGGATCGACAGCCACACAGACTTCCACCACCTCGGGGGCGACTCGGTTGCGCTGCTGAACATGCTCGCCGGGGTCTGCCAGGAGGTGCTGCCGACCACGCTCGAGGAGCCGTTCATGGCCCGCCTGGCCCAGGTCGTCGCCGAACCCACCCTGGCGAACGTCTCTGCCGTCGCGCGCGAAGTCCTGGAGCCTTCGCAGGTCGGCTAGCCGGGTCCATGGGTAATGAATGACGAAGGGGGCCACCGAATCTCCGGTGGCCCCCTTCGTCGCTGGTTGAGTCAGTTACCCAGTTCTCGCTCAATCAGGTCGAACATCTCGTCGTCGGTCGCTCCCGACAGCTCGGTGAGAGCCGATTCGTTCTGACCGTTACGGCTGCGCAGGCTCTGCATCAGACCCTCCAGCCGGGTGATGATCGCCGACCGCTGAACGTTGTCCTTCCCGACCCCGGTCAGGAGCGACTCCAACTCGTCGATCCCGGTCAGAACCGCGACCCCCGCGTCCTTCTCGCCGTCCTCCGCCGGAAGCACACCGGCCCGCAGGTAACCGGCCAGCGCGGTCGGAGTCGGGTAGTCGAAGATCACGCTGGCCGGCATGGTCAGCCCCGTGGCCGCCGTGAGCTGGTTTCGCAGCTGCAGCGCGGTCAGCGAGGTGAACCCGAGCTCCAGGAACGAGCGACCGGTGTCCACCGCGTCCGCCCGGCCCAACCCGAGCACCTGCGCCGCCTGCCCCCGGACCAGGTCGAGAACCGCCCGCTCCCGGGCCGCCTGAGGCAGCGCCGCGAGACGTTCAGCCAGGCCTTCCGGAACGGCTGTCGAGGCACCGACGACCCGCCGCTGCGCTGCCGCCAAGGGTGCACCGGTCAGGTCTGCGAGCAGACGGGGCAGACCCACACCGTTGTGGCGGCTAAGGGCTGCGCGGTCCAGGGGCACCTCGACGAGCAGCGCCGGAACCGTCCGGCCAAGCACCGCGTCCAGCCGGGCCAGACCGTCGGAGCTGGTCAGCGGGCGCAGGCCGGTGCGCGAGAGACGCTGCCAGGTAGCCTCTTCCAGGTGGTCGGCCATGCCTCCGTGGCCGCTGTCCAGCTGCCAGGGCCCCCACGCCAAGGAGGTCGCGGGCAGTCCCTCGGCCCGCCGCTGGGCGGCCAGCGCATCGAGGAAGGTGTTCGCCGCTGCGTAGTTACCCTGCCCCGCGTTGCCCCAAAGCCCGGCCATCGACGAGAAGAGCACGAAGTCGTCGAGGACCGCGGTTCGGGTCAGCTCGTGCAGGTTCCAGGCTCCGTCGGCCTTGGGACGCAGCACCGCCCCCACCCGCTCCGGGCTGAGCGACTCGATGATCCCGTCATCCAGGACGCCCGCCGCGTGGATGACCGTGCGGAGCGGGGCTTCGGCCGGGATGGCCCCGATCACCGCGGCCAGCCCGACCCGGTCGGTCACGTCGCAGGCCGAGACGTGGGCGGTGGTCCCCGCAGTGGCCAGGCCGGCGGCCAACTCGCCGAGCCCGGGAGCCTGAGGGCCGCGACGAGTGAGGAGCTCGACCCGGTCGGCGTGCCCGGTGTCTGCGAGGTGCTGCGCCACCAGTTGCCCCAGGGCACCGGAGGCACCGGTGATCAGGGTGGTGCTGGCAGTCCCCGCAGCCCCGGCGATCTCCGCAGCCCCGGCGATCTTGGCAGCCGCGGCGACCGCGGCGGTCGCTGCGGTCGCTGCGGTCGCTGCGGTCGCTGCGGTCGCTGCGGTCGCTGCGGTCGCTGCGGTGTCGTCAGCCCCGGCGGTCCCGACAGTGTTGTCAGTCCCGGCGGTCCCGACAGTGTCGGCAGTCCCGACGGCCCCGACGGCCCGGGCTGATTGGACGGTCCGGGATCGATCCTCGGACATCGTCTCGGTTGACGGGTCGGTTACCGGTTCGGCGAGCGATCCGGTTATCGAACCAAGGACGGGCTCGGCCGGCCTGCCGGCCGAAGATCGGGGGGGCTGTCCGGGGGCGGGAGCGGCCCCTTGGGCAGGAGCAGTCCCTTGGGCAGGAGCAGTCTCGGGGGCGGGAGCGGTCTTGGGAGCGGGAGCGGTCTTGGGAGCGGGAGCGGTCTTGGGAGCGGGAACGGTCTCGGGAGCGGGAACGGTCTTGGGAGCGGGAACGGTCTCGGGAGCGGGAACGGTCTCGGGAGCGGGAACAGTCTCGGGAGCAGTGCCGAAAGCGGCCACGGGAGCGAGAGCAGTCCCAGGAGCGATCTCGGGAGCGGGCGTTCGTGGAGCCAGGTCGCTGCGCACCAGGCGGGGAGCGGTGAATCGACCATCGGCCAGGGCGAGCTGCGGCTCTCCGGTCGCCCGGGCCTGGATCAGCACTTCCCGGCTCAGCGGCTCGGTGGCCAGGTCAATCAGGACGATCCGGTCCGGATGCTCGGACTGGGCCACTCGGATCAGCCCCCAGACCGCAGCCCCGGCCAGATCAATCGGGTGCGCGGACGACGGCCCGGCCGCGTGCCGGGTGCGGACCACCAGGCCGGTCCGGGCCAGGGCGCTGGCGGACAGCCATTCCTGGAGCGTCGCCAGCGTGCTGAGAACAGCGGTGCTGGCCCGGCCCGGGACATCGTCCATGGGAACCACCGTCCCAGCGGCCGCCCCGGTCACCACTCCAGCGGCCGTCCCGGTGACGATCCCAGCAGCCATCCCGGCGGGCATCCCGGCGTCCACCCCAGGGGCCGTCTCAACGGCCATCCCGGTCACGACCCCGGCATCCGTCCCGGCATCCGTCCCGGCATCAGTCCCGGTGACCACCTCAGCGTCCGTCCTGGTGACGACCTCAGCAGCCATCCCGGCGGGCATCCCGGCGTCCAACCCCGGAGCCGTCCCAGCGGCCATCCCGGTCACCACCCCAGGGGCCGTCCCGGCGTCGGTCCCAGCGTCCACCTCGGTGACCATGGGCGTGTGCTGCGCCGCAGGAATGTCCGGTGCCGAGTCGGGGGTTCCCGCAGCGACCACGATCGTGTCCGGCGCCTCGGCTCCGGCACCGATCGCGGCCAGCAGGTCACTGACAGCCGCGTAGCGCTGGACCTCGCCCGCAGCGTCCCCGAACTCTCCCAACCCCGGACCAACTAGAGCCACCCGCTCGCTGGTGGCGAGCGTCCCCAATTCAACGGGCACCCAGGCGATCTCGAACGGTGAATCTTGTTTCTCCGTAGCCAACTCGCCCGGTTCCAGAGGGCGGTGAGCGACCGCGCCGACTGTGGCGACCAGCTCACCGTTCTCATCGGTCAGCACCACCGAAGCGCCACCATCGGCCAGGGGTGTCAGGAATGCCCGCACGAAAGTCGCACCGGTTGCCTGAATGCTGACGTCCTTCCACGAGGCCGCCAGCACATCGGCGCCGTCCGCGAGCAGCGGGAGGAGGGCGTCGAGCAGGGCCGGGTGCAGACCGAAACCGGTGACTTCGAGGCCGTCTTCGAGCGCGACTTCGGCGAATACCTCGCGGCCGCGACGGTAGACCGACTCGATTCGACGGTACCGGGCCTCGGGGTCTGGGAGGGCGTTGACCGGGGGCCACTCGAGGGTCGCCGGGCTTCCGGCAGTTGCCGAGTCGAGGAGGCCGTGGGCGTGGCGGGTCCACTCGCCGTCTTCCGGGCGGGCGTAGATCGCGAGTTCGTGGTGCTCGTCGCGGGCGGTGAGCACGACCTGGATCTGGATCGCCGAACTGGGCGTAAGGGGCAGTGGGGACTCGATGATCAGCTCGCGCAGGTGCGGGCGGCCGATCTCGTCGCCCGCTCGGACGGCGATCTCGACCAGGGCGCTTTCCGGCACCGAAGTGGTCAGCCAGGGCTGGGTGGTCGGGGAGAGTCGGCCGGTCAGCACCACGCCGCCGGAGCCGGGCAGCTCGACCGCCGCGCCTAGGAGCGGATGGTGGGCCGCGGACTGACCCAGCTCCGCCGCGTCCACCATTGTGCGGTTGGGGCTGAGCCAGAAGCGTTCGTGGGTGAAGGCGTAGGTCGGGAGCGGCACGGTGCGGACGTCGGTGTGCTGGTAGAAGGACATCCAGTCGATGGTTGCGCCGCGCGCCTGGAGTTGGCCGACCGCGGTCACCAGGGTGTGGGGCTCGTCCTGGTCGCGCCGCAGGGTGGGGATCCAGGCCTCGTTGGGGTCCTCGCCCGATCCCAGTGCACTGAGGATCGCGTCCGGGCCGATCTCGACGAAGGTGCGGACCCCGAACTCGCGCAGTCCGCTCACCGCCTCAGCGAACCGGACCGGCTCCCGGATCTGCCGCACCCAGTAGGCCGGGTCGGTGACCTCCTCGGTCACCAGCTGCCCGGTCACCGTGGAGATCAGCGGGATCCGGGGTGCCGCGTAGGAGACGGACGCGGTGACCTCGGCGAAGTCGTCCATCATCGGTTCCATCAGCGGCGAGTGGAAGGCGTGCGAGACCCGGAGGTTGCGCACCCGCACCCCGCGCGCCTCGAACCCAGCCGCAACCTTGGCCACGGCAATCTCTTCGCCGGAGACCACCACGGCCGTCGGCCCGTTGACGGCCGCGATGCTCACGTTCTCCAGACCCAGAAGAGCTTGCAGCACATCGTCTTCCGAAGCCTGGACCGCGAGCATGGACCCGCCTGCGGGCAGCGCCTGCATCAGCCGGCCCCGCGCACCGACCACGGCACAGGCGTCCGAGAGCGACCAGACCCCGGCGACGTGAGCGGCCGCGAGTTCACCGATCGAGTGGCCGGCGACCACGGCCGGGGTGATGCCCCAGGACTCCAGCAGGCGGTACAGCGCGACCTCGACGGCGAACAGCCCGGCCTGGGCCCAGACTGTGCGGTCGAGCACGCCGTCGCCGGAACCGTCGCCCCCGATGATCGCCTTCAGGTAGCGGCCGGGCTGGTCCAGGTGCTCTTCCAGCCCGGCGCAGACCGCGTCGAAGGCCTGGGCGAAGACGGGGTAGGCGGCGTAGAGGCGCTCGCCCATCTCGACCCGCTGAGCACCCTGACCGGTGAACACATAGCCGATCCGGCCGAGCGTGCCGGTGGTTCCCGCGGAAGCGGGCTGTTCGGAGATCAGGGCGTCGAGCGCGCTCAGCAGTTCCTGCCGGTCCTGACCGACCACCACGGCGCGATGCGAGAGCGCGGTACGGGTCGTGGCCAACGACCAAGCCACGTCAGCTATTTCAACCGCATCACCTTCGCCCAGGTCCGGCTGGGCGGCGAACTCGCGCAGGCGCTGGGCCTGGGCGGTCAGGCCCTGGGGGCTGCGGGCCGAGATGACCCAGGGCACGACCGGACGGCTGGGCCGCTCGGGCCGGGCGTTGCGCATGGAGTCCTCCCCCTCTTCGGCGGGCGCCTGCTCGATGATCACGTGCGCGTTGGTGCCGGAGAAGCCGAAGCTGGAGATGCCGGCCCGGCGGGGACGCCCGGTCTCCGGCCACGGGGTCGGCTCGGTCACCAGCTGGATCGCGCCCGCCTCCCAGTCCACCTGGCGGCTCGGTGAATCCACGTGCAGCGTGGCCGGGACCACGCCGTGCCGCATCGCCTGGACCATTTTGATGATCCCGGCGACCCCGGCCGCGGCCTGGGTGTGGCCGATGTTCGACTTCACCGAGCCCAGCAGCACCGGATTGGTCTCGTCCCGGCCCTGGCCGTAGGTCGCGAGCAGGGCCTGGGCCTCGATCGGGTCGCCCAGCCGGGTTCCGGTGCCGTGCCCCTCGACCACGTCGACGTCACCCGGCAGCAGACCGGCACCGGCCAGCGCCGCGCGGATCACCCGCTGCTGCGAGGGGCCGTTCGGCGCGGTCAGGCCGTTCGACGCCCCGTCCTGGTTCATCGCGCTGCCCCGGACCACCGCGAGCACCCGGTGACCGTTGCTGCGGGCGTCCGAAAGCTTCTCCAACACAAGGACACCGACGCCCTCACCCCACCCGGTGCCGTCGGCCGCATCGGCGTAGGCCTTGCAGCGGCCGTCCGATGCGAGCCCGCGCTGGCGGGAGAAGTCGACGAAGATGCTCGGGGTGGCCATCACGGTCGCGCCTCCCGCCAGGGCCAGCGTGCACTCCCCCGACCGGAGCGCCTGCGCGGCCAGGTGCAGAGCGACCAGGGACGAGGAGCAGGCGGTGTCCACGGTCACGGCGGGCCCTTCGAGGCCCAGCGCATAGGCCACCCGGCCGGACGCCACACCGCCCGAAAGACCGGTTCCGACGAAGCCTTCCACGTCGCCCGGAACCGGTCCGCCGGTGCTGTAGTCGTGGTAGATCAGGCCGGTGAAGACTCCGGTCTCACTACCGTGCAGCCGGGCGCTGTCGATCCCCGCGTCCTCGAGCGCTTCCCAGGAGGTCTCCAGCAGCAGGCGCTGCTGCGGGTCCATGGCCAGGGCCTCGCGCGGGCTGATCCCGAAGAATTGGGCGTCGAAACCGGCCGCCTCCTTCAGGAACGCACCCTCCTGCGCGTAGCTCTTGCCCAGCGCCTCCGGGTCGGCGTCGAACACACTTGCCCATTCCGAACCACGGTCGGTGGGGAATCCACTGACCGCGTCGCGGCCGCCAGCCAGCATCCGCCAGAACTCGTCGGGCGAGCCGACGTCTCCGGTGGAGTCACCCGGGAAGCGGCAGCCCATGCCGACGATCACGATCGGATCATCCGCGTCGGCCGTGACAGGGCGGCGGGTTGCGGGGGTCGCCTCGGCGATCCGGCCGCCGATTTCATTGAGGACGTACGTGGTGAGGGCGGTGGGGGTCGGGTAGTCGAAGACCAGCGTGGCGGGCAGCCGGAGACCCGTGGCCTCGCCGAGCTGGTTGCGCAGCTCGACCGCGGTCAACGAGTCGAAGCCGAGTTCGCGGAACGAGCGGTCCGGGTCCACGGATTCCGGCCCGGCCATGCCCAGCACGGTCGCGGCCTGGGTGAGGACCAGGTGCCGGACCAGACTCTCCTGCGCTTCCGGAGTGAGACCGGCCAGCTGGGAGGTCAGGTTCGACGAGGTCGGCCCGGTGCGCCCGGCCGTACGCCGGGTCGCGCGGGGGGACCTGGCGACCAGGTCGGACATCAGGGCCGGGACTTCACTCGCGGTCAGGGCGGCGGGATTGAGGCAGGCGGGCACGAGGAGTGCCTGCGCAGCGTCCTCGTGGGCGAGCAGGGCATCGAGGAGCGCGAGGCCGTCCGGACCGCTGAGTGGGCTGAGGCCCTGGGAGGCCATGCGTTGCCAGTCCGCGTGGGTCAGATCCGCGGTCATGCCCTGTTCGGTGGTGTCGAGCTGCCAGGGACCCCAGGCGAGCGACAATGCGGGCAGGCCCTGAGCCCGGCGGTGAGCGGCCAGCGCGTCCAACGTCGTGTTGGCGGCCGCGTAACCCCCCTGGCCCGGATTACCACAGACTCCGGCGATGCTCGAGAAGACCACGAACGCGTTCAGGTCCAGGGGCCGGGTCAGCTCATGCAGGTGCCAGGCCCCGTCCACCTTCGGCCGCATGGCAGCGTCGAGGGCCTCCGGGGTCAGCGCCGTGATCACCGCGTCGTCGAGAACACCCGCAGCATGGATCACGCCGCGCAGGTTCGGCGTAGCCCTGACAATTGCGGCGAGCGCCGGGTAATCGGCCACATCCGCAGCGACGACGTCGGCGGTCACCCCGAGTTCGGCGAGTTCGGTCGCCAGTTCGATGGATTGGCCGCGACGGGAGAGCAGGACCAGGCGATCGGCCTGCCCGGTCGCGGCCAGGTGCCGGGCGACCAGGCCGCCCAGGGCTCCCGAGGCACCGGTGATCAGCACGGTCCCCCTGACCGGCGGGCCCGGGAAGGTCAGCACGACCTTGCCGATGTTCCGGGCCTGGCTCAGGTGACGGAAGGCGTCCGGGGCCCGACGCACGTCCCAGGCCGCCACCGGCAGCGGCTTCAGCGCCCCGGAAGCGAACAGCGCGCTCAGGGCGGTGAACATCCGGCCGATCGCCGCCGGATCCAGCTCCAGCAGGTCGAACGCCTGGTACTCCAGACCCCGGTGATCGCGGGCCACGTCCACCGCGTTGCGGATGTCGGCCTTGCCCATCTCGATGAACCGGTGGTGCGGGCCGGCCGCCAGCCGCAGCGAGGCATCCACGAAGTCACCGGCCAGGGAGTCCAGGACCACGTCCACGCCCCCGTTCAGGGCCCGGAAGGCCGGCTCGAAGTCGAGGGTGCGGGACGAGGCGATCCGCTCCTGCTCCAGGCCGAGACTCCTGAGCACCGGCCACTTCGACGGGCTGGCGGTGCCGAACACCGTGGCGCCGAGCTGCTGGGCCAGCTGCACCGCGGCGATCCCGACGCCACCGGCCGCGGCGTGGATCAGGATCGACTCCCCCACCTGCAACCCGGCCAGTTCGACGAGCGCGTGATAGGCGGTGAGGAAGACCACCGGAGCGGCGGCGGCCTCGGCCAGGGTCCAGCCCTCCGGCACCGGGGCCAGGAGCCGCTGGTCGGTGACCACCTCCGGGGCGAAGGCCGCGGTGAAGAGGCCCATGACGAGGTCGCCGGGCTTCAGGGTGGTCACGTCCGGGGCGGTCTCCAGCACCACCCCCGCCCCTTCCAGGCCCAGCTGTCCGGCCTCGCCCGGGTACATTCCGAGCACGTTCAGCACGTCGCGGAAGTTCACCCCTCCGGCCTTCAACTGCACCCGAACCTGGCCGGGGGCAAGCTCTTCCACGCGTGGCGCGGGTTCGAGGCGGAGGTTCTCCAGCGTTCCGCGCCCGGTGAAGCCCAGACACCAGTTGCCCTCGGCCGGGAGCTCGAGCCCCTTGATCGAGGCAATGCGAGCCAGGCGGGGAACCAGGAGCTGGCCGGAGCGGAGGACGACCTGCGGTTCGCCACTGGCGATGGCGGCGTGCAATAGCTCCTCGGTGGGGTTTTCGTCGAGGTCGATCAGGGTGAGGCGGCCGGGGTTCTCGCTCGCGGCCACCCGGACCAGGCCCCAGATTCCGGCTGAGGTGAGGTCGAGATCCAGATGGGCCGGGCCGGCATCGATCGCGCGCTCGGTGATGATGATGAGCCGGGTGGAAGTGACGTCCGCGGCGAGCCATTCCTGGATGAACGCCAGGGCGCTGGTTGCGTTTTGGCGGGCCGCCCGTGCCATTGCGAGATCGGGCTCTTGCCCGGGACGGAACTGCATGATCACGGCGGAAGGGAGGGTGGGCGCGGCGGCGAGGTCGGCGATGTTGGCGTAGTGCTGGGCCTTTGGCAGGAGCGTGCTGTCACCCATGACGGCCAGGTCGGATGCTTCGGTGGTGGCAGTGGGCAGCGGCACCCAGTCCACGGCGAACAGCGCCTCGTCGGTGAGCGCGTTGCCGGGTGCGGCCGGGTGGAATTCGCGCAGGGCCAGGCGGCCGACGGTGACGATGGGGGCGCCCGCTTCGTCGGACAGGGTCACCGTCAGGCCGTCGCCGACCGCCGCAGGGGCCAGGCTCACTCGGGCGGCCCGGGCGTTGGTGGCGTGCACGCTGACGTCGGCCCAGGCGAACGGGAGCAGCGGGCCCTCCACACCGGCACTGGTCTTGGAGATCGGGTGCAGGGCGGCGTCGAGCAGGGCCGGATGTACGCCGTAGCCCGCGACGCGGGTGTCCTCCGGCAGCGAAATCTCGGCGAAGATCTCCTCGCCCCGGCGCCAGACCGAGCGGACCCCCTGGAACAGCTCCCCGTACGCCAGCCCCTGATCGGCCAGGTCCAGGTAGAACCGGTCCAGGTCCTGCGGCACGGAACCGGTCGGCGGCCAAACCGGATCGGGAACCTGCTCCCAATGAACGGGCTTACCGAGCTGCCCGGTCGCGTGACGCGTCCATCGGCCGGCCGGGTCGTCGCGCTCGTCCGGTTCGGACTGCGAGTAGATCGCTACTTCATCCGCGTCGACCGTGACCTGAACCCGCACTCCGCCCCGCTCCGGGAGCACCAGCGGGGCCTCGATGACCAGCTCGGCCAGGTGCGGCCGGTTGGCCTCGTCCCCGGCCCGGATCGCCATCTCGACCAGCGCCGCACCGGGCACCACGGTCGTCCCGGCCACCACGTGCTGGGCCAGCCACGGTTGCGTCGCGACGGAAAGACGGCCGGTGAGGACCAGTCCGCCGGTCGCCGGGAGGTTGACGGCCGCTCCGAGCAGAGGGTGACCGGAGGCGCCGAGGCCCAGACCGGTCGCGCTGCCCCGCCCCGCACCCGAACTCAGCCAGTAGCGTTGCCGGGTGAAGGCGTAGCTGGGCAGGTCGGTGCGCTGGGCTCCGGAGCCGGCGAAGAAGCGGGACCAGTCGACGAACCCGCCCCGCACCGAGAGCTGCGCGATGCCGGTCATCAGGCTGAGGGCTTCGTCCCGGTCGCGGCGCTGCAGCGGGATCCAGGCCTCGTCCTCGGTTTCGCTCTGGGCGCCGAGGGCAGAGAGGACGCCGTCCGGGCCGAGTTCGGTGAACGTGCGCACCCCGCTCTGCCGGAGCGTGGTGACGGCGTCGGCGAAGCGGACGGGTTCCCGCACCTGCCGCATCCAGTACCCCGGGTCGAGCAGCTCGCCCGTGCTCTGAGCGCCGGTGAGGGTGGAGACGATCGGGATCTGGGGTGCGGAGTAGGTGACCGACCGGGTGACGGCGGCGAACTCCTCGAGCATCGGCTCCATGAGCGCGGAGTGGAAGGCGTGCGAGACCCGGAGGCGGCGTACCCGGACGTCCTGGAGCGTCGCCTCGACCTGATCGATCGCGGCCTCGGAACCGGAGACGACGACCGCTTCCGGACCGTTGACCGCGGCAATGCCCACGCCCTCGATCGCGGCGATGGCCTCTCGAACCGTTTCTTCGGCGGCCTGGACGGCGAGCATGGCGCCACCGGCCGGCAGAGCCTGCATCAGCCTGCCCCGGGCCGCCACGACCGCGCAGGCATCGGCCAGGGACCAGATCCCGGCTACGTGAGCGGCGGCCAGTTCACCGATGGAGTGCCCGGCCAGGAAGGCCGGCTTCACGCCCCAGGACTCCAGGAGGCGGAACAGCGCCACCTCGATCGCGAAGAGGCCGGTCTGAGCCCAGACCGTGTCGTTGATCGACCCCTCGCCGCTGATCACCGACTTCAGCGTGGGGCCGGCCTGGTCGAGGTGTTCTTCCAGGCCAGCACAGACCGCGTCGAAGGCGGCCGCGAAGACCGGATAGGCCGCGTACAGCTCCTGCCCCATGCCGACCCGCTGCGCACCCTGGCCGGTGAAGACGAACGCGACCTTGCCGACGGTGCCGGCCAGACCGGTGATCGCCGAGCCGCCGTCGGCCAGGACCGCCAGCTGGGCCTGCAGCTCGGCGGAGGTGCTTCCGAGGACGACGGCGCGGTGCGGCATCTGGGACCGGGTGGTGGCCAGCGACCAGGCCAGGTCGAGAGCCGCCTCGGTCCGGACCTCGCCTGCGGCGAACTCGGCCAGGCGGGCGGCCTGGGCCAGAAGACCGGCCTGACTGCGGGCCGAGATGAGCCACGGGAGCACGCCCGCAGCCGGAACACTGGAACCCGCTGGCCTGCTCACCTCGGGCTCCGGCGCCTGCTCCAGGATCACGTGCGCGTTAGTGCCGCTGAACCCGAAGCTCGACACCCCGGCCCGCCGCGGGCGCCCAGTCTCCGGCCAAGCCGTGGCCGAGGTCACCAGCCGGATCGCCCCGGTGCTCCAGTCGACCTGCTGACTCGGCGCGTCCACATGCAGGGTGGCCGGAACCACACCGTGTCGCATCGCCTGGACCATCTTGATGATCCCGGCCACCCCGGCCGCGGCCTGGGTGTGGCCGATGTTCGACTTCACCGAGCCCAGAAGCACCGGGCCGGTCTCGTCGTGCTCCCGGCCGTAGGTCGCCAGCAGGGCCTGGGCCTCGATCGGGTCGCCGAGCCGGGTCCCGGTGCCGTGTCCTTCAACCACGTCCACGTCCGCCGGGGTGAGCCCGGCGGTGGCCAGGGCCGACCGGATCACCCGCTGCTGGGACGGCCCGTTGGGGGCGGTGAGCCCGTTCGAGGCTCCGTCCTGGTTCATCGCGCTGCCCCGCACCACCGCGTGGATGCGATGCCCGTTGCGACGAGCGTCCGAAAGCTTCTCCACAACCAGGACACCCACGCCCTCGCCCCAGCCGGTGCCGTCGGCGGCGTCGGCATAGGCCTTACAGCGGCCGTTCACGGCCAGACCGCGCTGCCGGGAGAACTCGACGAAGGTTCCGGGGGTGGCCATCACCGTCGCGCCGCCGGCCAGGGCGAGGTCGCACTCGCCCGCGCGCAGGGCCTGGATGGCGAGGTGCAGGGCGACCAGGGACGAGGAGCAGGCCGTGTCCACGGTCACCGCCGGGCCTTCCAGCCCGAGCACGTAGGACACCCGGCCGGACGCCACCCCACCGGAATTGCCGGTGCTGACGTAGCCCTCGACCTCCTCGGCGAATTCCGGCGAGACCTCGCCGGTGCTGTAGTCGTGATAGATCAGGCCGGTGAACACGCCGGTGGCGCTGCCGGGCAGGCCTTCCGGGTCGATGCCCGCGTCTTCCAGTGCTTCCCAGGAGGTCTCCAGCAGCAAGCGCTGCTGCGGGTCCATCGCCAGGGCTTCACGAGGGCTGATCCCGAAGAAGGGCGCGTCGAAATCGCCGGCCTCATGCAGGAAGGCGCCGGTGCCCGCGTAGGTCTTGCCGCTGGCGGCCGGATCCGGGTCGATGACGCCTTCCCAGGCCGGTCCGCGATCGGTCGGAAAGCCGGTGACCGCGTCCGTTTCCGACGTCAGCAAGTCCCAGAAATCCCCCGCCGAGCCGACCCCGCCGGGGAAGCGGCAGCCCATGCCGACGATCACGATCGGATCGTCGGCGATCTGGGCGGCCGGGGTAGCGGGTCGGGTCGGCTGAGTAATTTCCCCGGAGAACTGATTGAGGACGTAGTCGACCAGCACCGAGGGGGTCGGGTAGTCGAAGACCAGCGTGGCCGGGAGCTTCAGGCCGGTCGCCGCGCCGAGCCGGTTGCGCAGTTCGACCGCGGTCAGGGAATCGAAGCCCAGTTCGCGGAACGAGCGGCCGGTGTCGACGGCGGAAAGACCACCCAGGCCGAGAACGGTGGCAGCCTGGGTGAGGACCGTTTCCCGCACCGCCTCCTCACGCTCGCCCGGAGTCAGCGCGGCCAGCCGCTCAGCCAGGCCTGTTCCCGGCGTGGCCAGGTTCGAAACGGCCCGACGGGTGCTGCTGGGAACCAGCCCGGACAGCAGGGCCGGCACCTCGGCCCCAGGACGGCGAAGCGCAGCACGGTCGATCCGGGCCGGAACCAGCAAGGACTGGGCCGGGGGCTCCGTGATGACGGTGGCGAGCAGCGCCAGGCCATCCGTCGCGCTGAGCGGCCGCATGCCCTGGGTGGCCATCCGCTGCCAGTCGGCCGTGGTCAGATGCCCGGTCATGCCTCCCTCGGCGAGCTGCCAGGGGCCCCAGGCCAGGGACGTCGCGGGCAGTCCTTCGGCCCGGCGGTGGGCGGCGAGCGCATCGAGGAAGGTGTTGGCCGCGGCGTAGTTGGCCTGGCCCGGGTTGCCCATGACTCCGGCTACGGACGAGAACATCGCGAAGAAGCTCAGGTCCAGAGGCCGGGTCAGCTCGTGCAGGTTCCAGGCGCCGTCGACCTTGGCGCTCAAAACCTGGCCCAGCCGCTCCGGGGTCAGCGCCCCGACCAGGCCGTCATCCAGCACCCCGGCCGCGTGCACCAGGCCCCTGATCGGCGCATCCGCCCGCTTGAGGACGCTTTCCAGCTGAGCCCGGTCTCCGGCGTCAACCGCGAAGACCTTGACCTCTGAGCCAAGTTCGGCCGCCTCAGCGGCCACCGAGGCCATGCCGACAGGTCCCCGGCGGGAAATCAGGATCAGCTCCGACGCCTTCGCCGCCAGGTCTCGCGCGACCAGGGTGCCGAGAGCGCCCGAGGCCCCGGTCAGGACAACCGCGCCGGCCAGGTCTGCGGTCGGGAAGGTCAGCACGACCTTGCCGATGTTGCGGGCCTGCTGCAGATGGCGGAACGCTTCCGGCGCCCGCCGGACATCCCAGGCGGCGACCGGCAGCGGCTTCAGCACCCCGTCGGCGAACAGCGCGGTCAGCGCCGTGAGCATTCGGGCGATCTCGTCCGGGCCCAGATCCAGCAGGTCGAAGGCCTGGTAGCCGAGTCCGTCGTGGTCCCGGGCGACCTCGGCGGCCACTCGGATGTCGGCCTTGCCCATCTCGACGAACCGGTGGCCCGGCCCGGCCGCCAGCCGCAGCGACGCGTCGACGAATTCACCGGCCAACGAGTCCAGGACCACGTCCACGGCCCGGAACCGATTTTCGAAGTCCAGGTTCCGCGACGAGGCGATCTGCTCGTCCGGAAGGCCGAGCTCCTTGAGCACCGGCCACTTCGGCGGGCTCGCGGTGCCGAACACAGCTGCGCCGAGATGCTGGGCGAGTTGCACCGCGGCGATCCCGACTCCGCCGGCCGCCGCGTGGATCAGGATCGACTCGTCCCGCTTCAGGTCCGCGAGGTCGACCAGGGCGTAGTAGGCGGTGAGGAACACGACCGGCGCAGCGGCGGCCTCGGCCAGCGTCCAGCCCGCCGGAACCGGAGCCAGCATCCGCTGGTCGGCCACCGCCTCAGGTCCGAACACCCCAGGAAAGAGACCCATTACGTGATCGCCAGGCTTCAGCACGGTCACGTCCGGCGCGGTCTCGAGCACCACGCCCGCGCCTTCGAGCCCGAGCCGCCCCGCGTCTCCGGGATACATGTCCAGGACATTGAGGACGTCGCGGAAGTTCAGTCCCCCGGCGCGCAGGGCTACCCGTACCTCACCCGGATTGAGGACGCTTACGGTCTCCTCGTGCGTGAGGGTCAGGTTCTCGAGGGTGCCACGACCGGTGAAGTCGAGGCGCCAACCGGGGCTTCCGGTGGGGATGGTGAGGACCTGCGTGGGGCGGGCCAGGCGCGGCACGAGCACCTTGCCCTGCCGGACGGCGAACTCGGGCTCGCCAAGGCCGCCCCCTCTTGCCAGCGCGTCAAGGAGGTCAGCGTCGAGGTGGTCTACGTCGGCCAGGAGTATCCGGCCCGGGTTCTCCGCGGCGGCGGCCCGGACCAGGCCGGTGATGGACGAGGCCCGCAGGTTGAGGGGCGTGCCGTCGGCCTCCACGGCGCGCTCGGTGAGGACGAGCAAGCGGGAACCGGCGAATTGGGCGCTCCGGAGCCACTCCTGAATCGCGCCCAGCACTTCACCCACCTCTTCGTGATCATGCACTTTCGCCCCGGGGCGGAACTGCATGATCGCGGAGGAAGAGTGGGCGCGGAGGACCACTACGGGCGGGATGGAGCCTTCAGGGATGGAGCTGGCCGCACTTAGGTCGTTCAGGCTCGCGTAGCGCGTCAGCTCGGCCAGCGCGGGCACGGGATCGGTGCTGATGATGGCCCAACGTTGGGCGTCCACGCCGTCGACCGGTGCAGCGGGCCCCCACTCGACGCCGAACAGGGCGTCGCGGGACAGCCCGGTTTCCGCAGACCACTCGGTCGCCGGAATGGCTTGCAGCGAAATAGATCCCACGGCGGCGATGGGTTCGCCGGACTCGTCGGCGAGGGTCACACCGTAGGCGTCACCGGTACCGGTCGGGGCGATGCGCACTCGAGCGGTCCGAGCGCCGGTCGCATGAATCACCACGTCGGTCCAGGCGAACGGCAGTCGCGGTGTGTCTCCCCCACCGCCGGTCAGGGCGATGCTGTGCAGCGAGGCGTCGAGCAGGGCGGGATGGACGCCGAAACCGGCGACCTCCGTTCCCTCCGGAAGCGCGACCTCGGCGAAGATCTCGTTCCCGCGGCGCCACACCGACCGGACGCCCTGGAAAGCGGGGCCGTAGGTCAGGCCGGTCGCGGCCAGCGAGGCGTAGTCCAGCGTGGCGGGCTCGGCTCCGGCCGGGGGCCAGACGTTCAGCTCGGTGGAGAAGGCGGACGGGACGGCCGGTTCCAGGAGACCGGCCGCGTGCCGGGTCCAGGTTCCGGTGACGTCCTCGTCCTCCGGCTGCGAGTGGATCGACACCTGACCGGACGGCTCCAGCACAACCTGAACCCGCAGGCCGGAGGTCACCGGAAGCACCAGCGGCGCCTCGATCACCAGCTCGGCCAGGCGGCCGAGCCCGATCTCGTCGCCCGCCCGCACCGCCATCTCGACCAGCGCCGTGCCCGGCACCACCACCCGCCCGGCGACCACGTGGTCCGCCAGCCAGGGCTGGGCCGCCAGGGCCAGGCGCCCGGTGAGCATCAGGCCACCGGAACCGGCCAGGCTGACCGTGGCCCCGAGCAGCGGGTGCCCGGCCACGGACTGCCCCAGGCCGGCAATCTCAAGTCGGCCCGCGCTGCCCGCGCGCGGCGTGATCCAGTAGTCCTCGTGAGCGAAGGCGTAGAAGGGCAGGTCGATCCGCTGGGCGCCGGAGCCGGTGTAGAAGGCGGACCAGTCGACCTCCACGCCGCGGGTGTAGAGCCGGCCCAGGGCGGTCAGCAGCGTGGTCGCGTCATCCCGGTCGCGGCGCAGCACCGGCAGCCAAACTTCGCCCGAGTCAGCGGATTCGGTGGTTCCCGAGCCGAGCGAGGACAACACCCCGTCCGGACCGATCTCCACAAACGTCCGTACGTCCCGTTCCCGTAAGGTGGTGACCGCGTCCGCGAACCGCACCGCTTCCCGGACCTGCCGCACCCAGTACGCCGGGTCGGTCACCTCGTCCGTCACGGGCAGGCCGGTAACGGTGGAAACCATTTCGATCAATGGACGCTCGTAGGCCACCGAGGCGGTGACGCGGGCGAACTCGGCGAGCATGGGTTCCATCAACGCCGAGTGAAAGGCGTGCGAGACCCGCAGGTCGCGAACGCGCACATCCTGAGATTCGAAGTGCGTACGGACGCTCGCGGTCTCCTCGGCGGATCCGGAGACCACGACTGCGGTGGGTCCGTTCACAGCGGCGATGTCCAGGCCGGTTCCCGCGATCGCCTCGCGAACCACGTCCTCGCTCGCCTGAACGGAGAGCATGGCTCCGCCGGACGGCAGTTCCTGCATTAGCCGGCCCCTGGCCGCCACCACCTTGGCCGCGTCGGCCAGCGACCAGACCCCGGCCACGTGGGCCGCCGCGAGTTCGCCGATCGAGTGACCGGCCAGGGCGTCGGGCTTCACGCCCCAGGATTCCAGGAGCCGGAACAGCGCCACCTCGACCGCGAACAGCCCGGCCTGGGCCCACTGCGTCTGGTTCAGCAGCTCGGCGTCCCCGCCCCGGATCACCTCGGCCGGGTTGCGGCCCAGGTGGGGTTCCAGCTCGGCGCAGACGGCGTCGAAGGCCTCGGCGAACACCGGGTAGGCCGGGTACAGGCCCTGCGCCATGTTCAGCCGCTGCGCGCCTTGGCCGGTGAAGACGAAGGCGATTCGGCCGGCGGTACCGGCTCGGCCGGTGATCGTCTCGCCGCCGGCGGCCAGGGTGTTCAGGCCGTCGAGGGATTCATCCCGGGAATTCCCCAGAACCACGGCCCGGTGGGGCATTCCGGCCCGCGAAGTAGCCAGTGACCAGCCGACGTCAACGGGCGAAGCCGACCGCTGGGCGAGGAAGCTGCTCAGGCGGGTGGCCTGCGCCGCCAGCCCTTCGGCGCTGCGGGCCGAAATCAACCAGGGCACCACCGGACGTTCGCTGGTCACCGAGTCAGCCGGTTCCGCGGCCTCGGCGCCACCGGCGTCCTCAAACAATGGTGCCCCGCCGAGGCGGTCGGTGCCCTCGGGCGCCTCCTCGATGATGACGTGCGCGTTCGTGCCCGAGAAACCGAACGACGAGACCCCGGCCCGGCGCGGACGATCCCCTCGCGGCCACGGGGTCGCCCCGGTGACCAGGGCCAGCGCGCCCGCAGCCCAGTCCACGTGCGAGGTGGGGGCGTCCACGTGCAAGGTGGCCGGGACCAGGTCGTGCCGCAGGGCCTGGATCATCTTGATCACGCCGGCCACCCCGGCCGCCGCCTGGGTGTGCCCGATGTTCGACTTCACCGAGCCCAGCAGCACCGGGTCATCCGCGCTGTGCGCCTGACCATAGGTGGCCAGCAGGGCCTCGGCCTCGATCGGGTCACCCAGCCGGGTGCCGGTGCCGTGACCCTCGATCACGTCGACCTCCCCCGCCGACAACCCGGCCCCGGCCAGCGCGGCCTGGATCACCCGCTGCTGAGAGGGACCGTTCGGCGCGGTGAGACCGTTGGTGGCGCCGTCCTGGTTGATCGCGCTTCCGCGCAGCACGGCCAGCACCCGGTGACCATTGCGTCGAGCGTCCGAAAGCTTCTCCAGCACCAGGACGCCGACGCCCTCGCCCCAGCCGGTGCCGTCGGCCCCATCTGCGTAGGCCTTGCAGCGGCCATCGGCGGCCAGGCCGCGCTGCCGGGAGAACTCGACAAACGTTCCGGGCCGGGCCATTACCGTCACGCCACCGGCGAGCGCGAGGGTGCACTCACCCGATCGCAGGGCGGCGGCGGCCAGGTGCATCGCGACCAGGGAGGAGGAGCAGGCCGTGTCCACGGTCAGGGCCGGACCTTCCAGACCCAGCGCGTAGGAGACCCGGCCGGAGGCCACACCGCCGGAGGCGCCGGTGCTGACGTAGCCCTCGACCTCGTCCACCCCGTCGGCGGCGTAGTCGTGGTAGATCAGGCCGGCGAAGACACCGGTGGGGGTGCCGTGCAGCGAGGTCGGGTCAATACCCGCGTCCTCCAACGCTTCCCACGAGGTCTCGAGCAGCAGGCGTTGCTGCGGGTCCATGGCCAGCGCCTCGCGCGGGCTGATCCCGAAGAACTGCGCGTCGAAACCGGCGGCGCGGTCGAGGAAGGCGCCCTCTCGCGAATAGCTCTTGCCGGCCGCCTCCGGGTCGGCGTCGAACACGCCGCCCCACTCCGGGCCCCGGTCGGCCGGGAAGTCGCCGACCGTGTCGGTGCCGGCCGTCAGCAGTTCCCAGAAGTCCTCCGGTGAGGCGACCCCGCCGGGGAAACGGCAGGCCATGCCGACCACGGCCATCGGCTCGAAGCGGTCCTCCTCCAGCCGGCGCAGCCGTTCCCGGGTCTGCGCCAGGTCGGTGGTGACCCGCTTGAGATAATCGCGAAGCTTGTCCTCGTTGGCCATCCGCCGAACCTCTCCACTCACCACGAATGTGCCTAGATCCCGAGCTCGTTGTCGATGAAGTCGAAGATGTCGTCGTCCTCGGCCTCGTCGATCCGCTGGGCGACGTCCTCGGTGCTCTGCTCGTCGGTCGGGGAACCCCGCCGCAGCGCGGCCAGAAGCTCCTCGACCCGGGCGGTGACCCGGGCCCGCGCCGCCTCGTCGCCGGCCAGCACGCCGAGCACCGACTCCACCTTCTCCAGCCCCGAGAACGCCGCCAGCACGTCGTTCTCGCCGCCTTCGTCGCCCCCCAGCTGCCGGTTCAGGTGGCCGGTCAGGGCGTCCGGCGTCGGATGGTCGAACACCACCGCAGCGCCCAGCCGCAGCCCGGTCACCGTGCCCAGCCGGTTGCGCAGCTCGACCGCGGTGAGCGAGTCGAAGCCGAGTTCTCGGAACGACAGGCTGACCTCGACCGCCTCCGGCCCGGGCAGTCCGAGCACCAGGGCGGCCTGAGCCACCACCAGGTCCCGCAGCGCCTTCTCCCGCTCCACCATTGGGAGGGTGAGCAGACCGGTTCCGACGTCCTCGGGTTGAGCTGGCGCACCGATCTGGCTGATCGGGCTGATCGAACGGCGGGCCGGAGCCGGGTTGTGCACCAGACCGGCAGCAACCGGCGGGACTCCCGCGGCGCCGCGCTCGCGCAGCGCCGCCCGGTCCAGGCGGGCCGTGACCAGCAGAGCCCGGCCGGCGCCTTCGGGGTTGCCGGTTCCGGTCACCAGATCCAGCAGGTCCAGGCCGTCGTCCGCGGTGATCGGGGCGAAGCCCTGCCGGGCCAGGCGCTTGCGGTCGGTTTCGGTCAGCGTCCCGGCCATGCCGCCGTTCTCGCCCAGGTCCCACGGCCCCCAGGCCAGTGAGGTCGCGAGCAGACCGGCCCGCCGACGGTAGGCGGCGAGCGCGTCGAGCACCGTGTTGGCGGCTGCGTAGTTGCCCTGGCCCGGATTGCCCCAGGTGCCCGCGACCGACGAGAACAGCACGAACAGATCGAGATCCACGGTGCGCGTGGCCTGGTGCAGGTTCCAGGCTCCGTCCACCTTGGGGCGCATCACCTTGGTCAGCGAATCGGGCGTCAGCGAGCCGAGCACCGCGTCTTCGAGCACTCCGGCCGCATGGATCACGCCGCGCAGGGGCTTCCTCACCCCGGCCAGCACCGCTTCCAGCCCGGCCCGGTCGGCCGCATCCCCGGCCACGATCTGCACCCCGGCGCCCGCCTCGGCGAGCGAAGCCGCCAGCGCAGCCGAGTTCGGAGCGTGCGGTCCTCGCCGGGAAAGCAGCAGCAGATCATCGTCTTCGGCCTCAGCGAGATGCCGCGCCACCAGGCCCCCCAGAGCTCCCGAAGCGCCGGTCACTAGGACGGTTCCGGTGCGTTTCTGGGTAACCGGAAGCGTGAGGACGACCTTGCCGACGTTGCGGGCCTGGCTCAGGTGCCGGAAGGCCTCCGAGGCCCGCCGGACGTCCCAGGCCGCGACCGGCGGAGCCTTCAGCACTCCCTGCGCGAACAGCTCCGCAAGCGCCGCGAACATCCCGGCGATCAAGTCCGGTTCACAATCCAGCAGGTCGAACGCCTGGTAGGAGAGTCCGTCGTGCTCGGCCGCGACCAGCAGCGCGTCGCGGACGTCGGTCTTGCCCATCTCGACGAACCGGCCGCCCGGTCCCGCCACCAGCCGCAGTGACGCGTCGACGAACTCACCGGCCAGCGAGTCGAGCACCACGTCCACGCCCTGGCCGCCGGTCCGGTCGCGGAACGCGGCCTCGAACTCGGTCGTGCGGGAGGAGGCGATCCGGGTCTCGTCCAGCCCCAGTCCGCGCAGCACCGGCCACTTGCCCGGGCTGGCCGTGCCGAAGACCTCGGCGCCGAGGTACTGGGCGAGCTGGACCGCCGCGATCCCGACGCCACCGGCCGCCGCATGGATCAGCACCCGCTCGCCCTGGCCGAGCCCGGCCAGGACCACCAGCGCGTACCAGGCGGTCAGGTAGACCACCGGCGCGGCGGCCGCCTCGGCCATCGTCCAGCCGTCCGGGACCGGCACCACCAGCCGGGCGTCGGTCACCCCGATCGGTCCGAAAGCTCCCGAGAAGAGCCCCATCACGCGGTCGCCCGGCTTCAGGATCGAGACGTCCGAGCCGACCTCGAGCACCACGCCCGCGCCCTCAAGACCGAGCAGGCCGGCCTCACCGGGGTACATGCCGAGCACGTTGAGCACGTCGCGGAAGTTGACGCCGGCGGCCCGGACCGCGACCCGGATCTCGCCCGGTGCCAGGTCGCGGGTTCCGGCGTCGGTCGGGACCAGGGCCAGGTTCTCCAGCGTGCCGCGGGCGGTGCACTCCAGCCGCCAGGCCGCTTCGTCGGTCGGCACGACCAGGCCGTTCGAGGCCCGCACCAGCCGGGGCACCAGGTTCTGCCCGGCCCGCACCGCGACCTGGGCCTCGTGCGTGGCCAGGGCCCCGGTCAGCGCCTCGACCGCGTGATCGGGAGTCTCCAGGTCCACCAGGACGACCCGGTCCGGGTTCTCCGCCGCCGCGACCCGGCCCAATCCCCAGATCCCGGCCCCGGTCAGGTCGATCGGCGCGGCTGCGGCGTCCACGGCCTGCCGGGTGACCAGGACCAGGCGGCTGTCGGCCAGTTCGTCGGCCGCCAGCCCGGCCTGAAGCAGACCGAGCCCATCGATGGTGGCTTGGCGGGCCGCGTCCGGAACTTCCCCGGCCGTCTCGCAGGGCACGATCACTACGGGTGGACGCTGCGACTCACCGGCCGCGATGGCGGCCAGGAGGGCGTCGAGGTCGGGGTGGCGGACGACACCGGGCAGGCCGAGCTCACCGCCGAGCACCACCCAGTCCTGGGTTCCGACCTCGCTCACCGCCTTCGCCGGGATCCAGTCCAGTTCGTAGAGGGCCTCGCGGGCCAGCTGGGCGGTGGTGGTCGAGGTTCCGGCCGGAAGGGCCCGCAGCGTCAGCGATCCGACGCTTGCGATCAGCCCGCCCGCTTCGTCGGCCAGCGTGACCGAGAAGCCGTCCTCCGCCGGGGCCAGCCGGACCCGGGCCGTGCTCGCCCCGGCCGAGTGCACCTCCACGTCGGTCCAGGCGAACGGGAGCATCGGGCCGTCCTGGCCCTGGTCCAGCGGGCCGAGCAGGTGCAGTGAGGCGTCCAGCAGAGCCGGGTGCAGGCCGAACCCGTCCGACGACAGACCTTCGGCCAGAACGACTTCCGCGAAGACCTCGTCGCCTCGGCGCCAGGCTGCGCGCACGCCCTGGAAGCGCGGGCCGTAGGCCAGCCCGGAGTCGGCGAGCGCGGGGTACAAGTCGGAGAGGTCCTCTGGTTCAGCGCTGGCCGGAGGCCATTGGGTGAGGGCGGTGAGATCGTTGGGCGGAGTCAGCTCAATGTCCGCAAGCACGCCGGAGGCGTGCAGCGTCCACGAACCCGGGTCGTCCTCCCGGCGCGAATGGATGCTCAACTCGCGCCGATCGTCATCCATTTCCGCGACCGTGACCTGGACCCGGACCACGTCCTTGGCCGACAGCACCAGCGGCGCCTGGATCACCAGTTCGGCCACCCGCCTACAGCCCGCCTCATCTCCCGCCCTCACTGCCATCTCGACCAGCGCGGCTCCGGGCACCACCACCCGACCGGCGACGACGTGGTCGGCCAGCCAGGGCTGGGCGGCCAGCGAGAGCTGCCCGGTCATCACCAGACCGCCGCTGCTGGACAGATCCAGGGGTTTCCCGAGGAACGCGTGGCCGTTGGCCGAAGGGCTCGGGGTGAGCCAGTAGTTCTGCCGGACGAAGGCCCGGGTCGGCAACCCGACCCGCCGCGCACCGCTGCCGGCGAAGATCGCCGTCCAGTCTACGTTTCCGCCCCGGACGTAGATCCGGGCGGCCGCGGCCAGCAGGGTGGACGCCTCGTCGCGGTTGCGCCGAAGAGCCGAGACCCAGGCTTCGTCTTCGGAAGCGCTCTGCGCCCCCAGCCCGGACAGCACTGCGTCCGGACCGATCTCGACGAACGTCCTTACACCAGAATCGCGCAGTGCGGTGACCGCGTCGTGGAACCGCACGGCCTCCCGCACCTGCCGCACCCAGTAGTCCGGCTCAAGCACGGCCTCCGTCACCGGCTCGCCGGTGAGCGTGGAAATCAGCGGGATCCGGGGCTGGGCGTAGGAGACCAAGCGGGTCACCGTGGCGAACTCGGCCAGCATCGGCTCCATCAGCGCCGAGTGGAAGGCGTGCGAGACCCGCAGCCGCCGTACCCGCACCCCCTCGGCGTCCCATTGCACCGCGAGGGCCTCGACCTCGGCCTCGGGCCCAGACACCACGATCGCGTCCGGCCCATTCACCGCCGCAATGCCCACCCCCGAGGGCAGCCGGTCGAGCACGTCCTCCTCCGGCAGCGCGACCGCCAGCATCGCCCCACCGGCGGGGAGCGCCTGCATCAGCCGGCCCCGGGCCGCGACCACCGCACACGCGTCAGCCAGTGACCAGACCCCGGCCACGTGCGCGGCCGCCAGCTCACCGATCGAGTGCCCGGCCATCACCGACGGTCCGACGCCCCACGATTCCAGCAGCCGGAACAGCGCCACCTCGATCGCGAACAGCCCGGCCTGGGCCCAGACCGTGTCGTCCACCGACCCAGCGCCGTCGAGCACCGCCCGGAGGGTCAGTTCGCCCTGGTCCAGATGCTCTTCCAGGCCGGCACAGACCGCGTCGAACGCGTCCGCGAAGACCGGGTAGGCCGCGTACAGCTCCTGCCCCATACCCACCCGCTGCGCACCCTGGCCGGTGAAGACGAACGCAACCTGGCCCACCGTGCCGGCAACCCCGCTGATCTCGTCCAGGGTGGTCAGAGCGGCGCGAAGCTCGTCGGGGGTGCGGCCCAGCACGACCGCGCGATGCGAAAGGTCCGGCCGGGTGGTGGCCAGGGACCAACCGAGGTCGGCAGCGTGCTCGGCGGTCAGATCGGCGGGCAGGCTCTCGCTCAGCCGCTCCGCCTGGGCCCGGAGACCCGCCTCGCCTCGGCCGGAGATCACCCAGGGCGTTACCGGCAGCGGGCTGTGAGGCTGTTCCACGGGGACTTCGTCGGGCGCCTGCTCGATGATCACGTGCGCGTTGGTGCCGGAGAACCCGAAGCTGGAGATACCGGCCCGCCGGGGACGCCCGGTCTGCGGCCAGGGGGTCGGCTCGGTCACCAGTTGCACCGCACCGTTGTCCCAGTCGACGTGGGAGGACGGCTTGTCCACGTGCAGCGTGGCCGGAACCACGCCGTGCCGCATCGCCTGAACCATCTTGATGATCCCGGCCACGCCCGCGGCCGCCTGGGTGTGCCCGATGTTCGACTTCACCGAACCCAGCAGCACCGGATTCGTCCCGTCGCGATCCTGGCCGTAGGTCGCCAGCAGCGCCTGGGCCTCGATCGGGTCGCCCAGACGCGTCCCGGTGCCGTGTCCCTCGACCACATCCACGTCCGCAGGGCTAAGTCCGGCGGAAGCCAGCGCCGCCCGGATCACCCGCTGCTGCGAGGGCCCGTTCGGCGCGGTCAGGCCGTTCGACGCTCCGTCCTGATTCATCGCGCTGCCCCGCAGCACGGCGAGGATCTGATGGCCGTTGCGGCGCGCGTCCGAAAGCTTCTCCAGCACCAGGACACCGACGCCCTCGCCCCAGCCCGTGCCGTCGGCCGCCTCGGCGTAGGCCTTGCACCGGCCGTCATTGGCCAGGCCGCGCTGCCGGGAGAACTCGACGAACGTGCCCGGGGTCGACATCACCGTCACCCCGCCGGCCAGGGCGAGCGTGCACTCCCCCGACCGCAGGGCCTGAGCCGCCAGGTGCAGGGCAACAAGGGACGACGAGCAGGCCGTGTCCACCGTCACCGCCGGCCCCTCCAGGCCGAGGGCATACGCCACCCGGCCCGATGCCACCCCACCCGAGGTCCCAGTGCTGATGTAACCCTCGACCTCACCCGGCGTGCCGCCCAGACCGTAATCGTGGTAGATCAGCCCGGCGAAGACCCCGGTGTCGCTACCTTGCAGCCCGCTCGGGTCAATCCCCGCGTCTTCCAATGCTTCCCAGGAGGTCTCCAGGAGCAGCCGCTGCTGCGGGTCCATGGCCAGGGCCTCGCGCGGATTGATGCCGAAGAAGCGCGGATCAAACTCGCCTGCGTCGTAGAGGAACGCCCCCTCCGACGCGTAGGTCTTTCCGCTGGCTTCCGGATCCAGGTCCACCACGTTCGTCCACTGAGGACCGCGATCGACCGGGAAGCCACCGACCGTGTCGGTGCCCTGGGCGAGCAGATCCCAGAACTCGTCGGCAGAACCAGCGCCACCCGGGAACCGGCAGCCGATGCCAACAATGACCAGTTCGTCCTCGGCCGCCTTTACCTGGACGGTCCTGATGACCTCGGGGCTGGACCCGATGAGCTCGTCCCGCAGATGGGTGGCGAGCACGGCCGGCGTCGGGTAGTCGAACACCAGCGTCGCGCTCAGTCGCAGCCCGGTCACCTGGTTCAGCCGGTTGCGCAGCTCCAGGGCGGTCAGCGAATCTACCCCGAGATCCTTGAACGTGTCTTCAGCGATGATCGACTCGGGCCCGGGCAGGCCGAGGACCAGCGCCGCCTGGGTGTGGATCAGGTCGAGCAGGGCAGTGACCCGGTCGCTCTCGGGCATGGCCTCGATCTGCTCAGCCAGGACGTTGCCCTCCGCCTTCGCCGCGACTGCCGCCTTGCGCCGAATCGTCCGCCGGACCACCGAAGACAGCAGTGGAGGAACGTTTTCGGACGCGGAGAGCGCAGGGACGTCGAGGCGCACCGGGACCAGCGCGGACTTGCCCACCGTCTTGGCCGCGTCCAACAGAGCCAGGCCTTCATGGACGCTGATTGGTCGGGACCCGTTGCGGCTGAGGCGTTCCCAGTCGGCGCCGGTCAGATGACCGGTCATGCCGCCCGCGTCCAACTGCCACGGCCCCCAAGCCAGCGCCAGTCCGGCCAGACCCTCTGACCTGCGGTACGCAGCGAGGGCATCGAGGAACGTGTTGGCCGCGGCATAGCCCGCCTGCCCGGGATTCCCCCAGGTGCCGGCGATGCTCGAGAAGAGGACGAAGTCGGTCAGGTCCCGCTCTCGGGTCAGCTCATGCAGGTACCAGGCTCCGTCGGATTTAGGACGCATGACCGCGTCGATCCGATCGGGTGTCTGGGCACCGATCACGCCGTCGTCCAGCAGCCCGGCCGCGTGGAACACACCCCGGAGATCGTCGATCTCCTTGACGATCGCGCTCAGCTGGTCCCGGTCGGCCACATCCGCTGCGGCGACCCTGACCGACGTCCCCAATTCCGCGAGTTCTGCTGCCAGCGCGGCCGTTCCGGACGCGTCAGGTCCACGACGAGACAGCAGAACCAGGCTCTCCGCCGCTACGTGCTTGGCCAGAACCCCACCCAGAGCCCCGGACGCCCCGGTGATCAGCACTGTTCCCGAGCGGTCAGTGGCGGGAATCGTCAGCACGACCTTCCCGACGTTGCGGGCCTGACTCAGGTGCCGGAACGCGTCCGCTGCCCGGCGGATGTCCCACGCGGCCACCGGCAGCGGAGTGAGGGCCTGGGCGGCGAACAGGTCCGACAGAACCGCGAACATCTGCGCGATCCGGTCCGGGCTGGTGTCGAGCAGGTCGAAGCTGCGGTAGCGAAGTCCGCCGTGCTCGGCCGCCATCCGCTCCGGATCGCGCACGTCGGTCTTGCCCATCTCGACGAAGCGCCCTTGCGGTCCGGCCGCGAGCCGGGCCGAAGCGTCGACGAAGTCACCGGCCAGCGAGTCCAGCACCACGTCGACCCCCGCCCCGCCGGTCGCCGCCCGGAACGCCTCCTCGAAGTCCAACGTGCGCGACGAGGCGATGTGCGTCTCCGGCAGGCCGAGCTCCCTCAGCGTCGACCACTTCGCCGTGCTGGCGGTCCCGAACACCTCCGCACCCAGGTACTGCGCGAGCTGCACCGCTGCAATCCCCACCCCGCCGGCCGCAGCGTGGACCAGAACCCGCTCGCCTGCGCCCAGCTCGGCCAGATCCACCAGGGCGTAGTACGCGGTGAGATAGACGACCGGCGCCGCTGCTGCCTCGGTCAGGCTCCAGCCTTCCGGGACTCGGACCAGAAGCCTCGCGTCCGTGACCACCTCGGGCCCGAAGGCGGCCGTGAACAGACCCATCACCCGGTCGCCCGGCCTCAGCCCAGACACTTCCGAACCGACCTCAAGCACGACCCCAGCGCCTTCAAGACCAAGCTGGCCAGCTTCACCGGGGTACATGCCGAGCACATTGAGGACGTCCCGGAAGTTCACCCCGGCCGCCCGCAGGCCGACTCGAACCTGGCCGGGTGCGAGGTTGGGACTGATCTCGACCGGCTCGAGAGTGAGGTTCTCCAGCGTGCCGCGGTCGGTGAAGTTCAACCGCCAGTTGCTGCTTCCGGCCGGGACCGCGAGAGCCTGCGTCGGCCGGGTCAGACGCGGAACCAGGACCTCGCCCTGCCGCACGGCGAACTCCGGCTCCCCCATTGCCATGCCTTGCTGCAGGAGGGCTGCCGGGTCGGGGGTGTCGTCCAGGTCGGCCAACACGATCCGGCCCGGGTTCTCGGCGCTCGCTACCCGGATTAGACCAGGCAGTGCGGCTGCGGCCGGGTCGGGCACCGCGCCTGGGCCGGTGTCGAGGGCCTGCTGGGTGAGGATCAGGAGCTTCGAGCCGGCTAAGGCGTTGGCGTTGAGCCATTCCTGGAGTTCAGCCAGGAGGTGGGCGGACGCGCTTCGAGCAGCGGCCCCGGCGTCGAACGGGGTGCTTCGACGGGAACTCTTGGCATTGTGTGCGACCGGAAGCTGCGGACCGGCGCCCGAGAAGCCTTCGGTTTCGGCCGAAATTGAGCGCTCCAGGCCAATCCCCGGGGAACTCTTGGCACTACCCGAGACCGAATCCTTCTGGCCAGCTCCCACGGAACCAGCGGCGTCAGCCGAAGGCTCCAGGTCAATCTCCAGGCAACGGCTGGCACTGTCCGGATCCCCCAGGCCAGCTTCCAAGGAAGTGGCGGTACTGGCCGGATCTTGCAGGCCCCCCACAGAACCTTCCGCATCAGCCGGCGCCGCGGGCTGCAGCCCAGTTCCCACGGAGACATCTTCCGCAGCCCTCCCACCCCGCAGGCCGTAGTTGTCCCGCAGATCCAGAACCACCACCTCGGGCGCGCCGGCACCTCCGGCAATCGCCTCCGACAGCTCACTCAGGCTCGCAGGCACCACCGCACCGGGCACCACCGCACCGGGCACCACCGCACCGGGCACCACCGCACCGGGCACGATGCCAGTGCCGTTCGACCCCGCAGCCGAGCCCCCGACCTCGGAACCGGATCGCAGGAACGTCCACCCCTCAAGAGCGTCCGCGGTGAAGGAATCGGGAATCCTCGACGGGATCCAGTTTACCTCAAAAAGTGATTCCTGAAGGACGCTTTCGCCCACAAGACCAGCCGCCGGAAGCTCGCGCAGCATCAGCGAGCCGACCGAGGCGATTAGCTCCCCGTTGTCGTCGGTCAGCGTCACCGATACGCCATCGGCCGCAGGGGCCAGACGCACCCGGGCGGTGGTGGCCCCGGTTGCGTGGATCGCGACGTCGGTCCAGGCGAACGGCAGCTTGGGGCCGGTCTCGGCACCCCGCTCCGGCCGGCCGAGCAGGTGCAACGCAGCATCGAGCAACGCGGGGTGGAGGGCGAAGCCGGAAACGTCTGTGCTCTGGTCCAAGCCGATCTCGGCGAAAAGCTCCTCGCCCCGCCGCCAGCCTCGCTGCACGCCCTGGAAGACACTGCCGTAGCTGAGGCCTTGAGCACCAAGCTCGGCGTACAACTCGCCCAGGTCTTCCTCGACAGCCCCCGAAGGCGGCCATTCGAACTGTGAGTGAGCCACCTCGTTCGGCGAGGCGAGAACGCCGGTCGCGTGACGCGTCCACAATTGCGCTCGCTCTTCGGACTGGGAGTAGATGGCGATGGCGCTGCGGCCGTTCTCGTCCGCGGGCTCAAGGGTGACCTGCACTCGGATGCCCGCGGCCCGCGGAAGCACCAACGGGGTCTCAATGATCAGTTCGGCAACGCGGGTCTGGCCGGTTTCGTCGCCGGCCCGGACCGCCATTTCCACCAGGGCGGCGCCCGGCAGCACGACCTGGCCGGCCACTACGTGGTCGCCCAGCCACGGCTGCGAGGACAGGGCCAGGCGGCCGGTCAGCAGCAGACCGCCACCAGCGGCCATGGTGGTACTGGCACCGAGCAGGGGGTGAGCAGCGCCGGTCTGGCCGAGGCCCACCGCATCGCCGGAACCGGTTCCTGCATTCAGCCAATAGCGTTGCCGGGCGAACGAATACGGCGGCAGGGTGACCCGCTGAGCGTCAGTCCCGGCGAAGAGGGCAGCCCAGTCGACGTCCACGCCCTGCGCAAGCGCGGTGAGCAAGGTGTGCGGCTCGTCCCGGTCGCGGCGAAGCAGCGGGATCCAGGGTTCTTCGGTCGTGCTCAGCGCAGTCAGGACGGCATCCGGACCGATCTCGACGAACGTCCGTACACCGTTCTCGCGCAGTGTGTTCACTGCGTCGGCGAAGCGGACGGACTCGCGGACCTGCCGCACCCAGTAGCCCGGATCGAGCAGTTCGTCACCGGCCATTTTGCCGGTGAGCGTTGATACCAGCGGGATCCGAGGCGCAGCGTAGGAGACCGAAGCAGTGACGGCGGCGAAGTCCGCCAGCATCGGCTCCATGAGCTCGGAGTGGAAGGCGTGCGAGACCCGCAGCCGCCGTACTCGGATGTCCTGGCCGGTGAGGTGTTCCTCGGCAGCCTTGATGATCCCGGCCGGGCCGGACAGCACCACGGCATCGGCAGCATTGACCGCCGCGATGCTCAGCCCGGCGAAGCGGGTCAACAACAATCGCACGTCGGATTCGGAGGCCCGGACGGAGAGCATTGCGCCGCCGGACGGCAGGGCCTGCATCAACCGGCCCCGGGCCGCCACCACCTTGGCCGCGTCGGCCAGCGTCCACACGCCGGCCACATAAGCTGCGGCCAGCTCACCGATCGAGTGCCCGGTAACGGCGACCGGGTGCACACTCCACGACTCCAGAAGCCGGAACAGCGCCACCTCGACCGCGAAGAGCCCAGCCTGGGCCCACTGGGTCTGGTTCAGCAGCTCCGCGTCGTCCCCACGAATAACGTCAGCCGGGGAACCGCCCAGATGTGCTTCCAGGGCAGCGCAGACAGCGTCGAAGGCCTCGGCGAACACCGGGTAAGCCGCGTACAGTCCTTGCCCCATGGCCAGCCGCTGCGCACCCTGACCGGTGAAGACGAATCCGACCGATCCGAAACGAGACCCGGAGTCGCCCACTTCGGTCAGGGCGGTCAGCAACTCCTCGGGGGTGCTGCCGACCACCACGGCCCGCTCGGACAGGCGGGCTCGGGAGGAAGCCAGGGACCAGCCGATGTCGACCGGGTCCAGCTCGGGCCGGTCCAGTACGAACTGCCGCAGGCGCTCGGCCTGGGTCGCCAGACCACCCCGGGCCGAGATCACCCACGGCACGACCGGCATCGGCCCGGTCCTGCGCGCGGGGGCGGGAGCCGGGGCCTGCTCCAGGATCACGTGGGCGTTGGTGCCGGAGAAGCCGAACGAGGAAACCCCGGCCCGGCGCGGGTGGCCGGTCTCCGGCCAGGCGGTCGCCGAGGTCACCAGCCGCACCGCGCCCGCGTCCCAGTCCACGTGCGTGGAGGGTTCGTCCACGTGCAGCGTGGCCGGGACGACGCCGTGCGCCATCGCCTCGATCATCTTGATCACGCCGGCCACCCCGGCCGCCGCCTGGGTGTGCCCGATGTTCGACTTCACCGAGCCCAGCAGCACCGGATGGCCGGGCGCCCGGCCCTGGCCGTAGGTCGCGATCAGGGCCTCGGCCTCGATCGGGTCGCCCAGCCGGGTGCCGGTGCCGTGACCCTCGATCACGTCGACCTCCCCCGCCGACAACCCCGCCCCGGCCAGCGCGGCCTGGATCACCCGCTGCTGGGAAGGGCCGTTCGGCGCGGTCAGCCCGTTCGAGGCGCCGTCCTGATTGACCGCCGTCCCGGCCAGCACGGCCAGGACGCGGTGGCCGTTGCGCACAGCGTCGGACATCCGCTCCACCACGAGCATGCCCACACCCTCGCCCCAGCCGGTGCCGTCAGCACCCTGGGCGTAGGCCTTGCACCGTCCGTCTGACGAAAGACCCTTCTGGCGAGCGAATTCGAGGAACGTTCCGGGCGTCGCCATTACGGTGACGCCGCCGGCCAGCGCAAGGTCGCACTCCCCCGAACGCAGCGCCTGAGCGGCCAGGTGCAGGGCGACGAGGGACGACGAGCAGGCCGTGTCAATGGTGACGGCCGGGCCCTCCAGCCCAAGCGCGTACGCCACTCGCCCGGAGGCAACCCCGCCGGAACCGCCCGTGCTCAGGTACCCCTGAACCTCCTCCGGCAGCGCTCCACCGACCGCGTAGTCGTGATAGATCAGCCCGGCGAACACCCCAGTGGAACTGCCCTGCAATGATTCCGGGTCAATTCCCGCGTCTTCCAGGGCCTGCCAGGAGGTCTCGAGCAGGAGCCGTTGCTGCGGGTCCATCGCCAGCGCCTCGCGCGGGCTGATCCCGAAGAAGTGAGCGTCGAAGTCCCCGGCGTCGGGCAGGAAGGCCCCCACCCGCGAGTACTCCTCAGACCCGGCAAATGCGTTCTCCCAGGTGGGGCCGCGGTCGACCGGGAAGCCACCCACCGTGTCCACCCCGTCGGCCAGGAGCTGCCAGAACTCCCCCGCCGACCCGACGCCGCCCGGGAACCGGCAGCCGATCCCGACGATCACCAGCTGATCGTCGTCCTTTCGCGCAAGCACCGTCGCGGTGGTCGTCGACGCAGCTTCCGGGACCAGCTTCGTCCCCACGAAACTCGCGAGAAGAGCTGGCGTCGGGTAGTCGAACACCACGCCCGCAGGAAGTCGCAGGCCGGTGACCGAGCCCAGTCGGTTGCGCAGTTCGACCGCGGTCAGCGAGTCAATACCCAGTTCCCGGAACGACGCACCCGGTGAGACCGTCTCGGCGCCCGGCATTCCCAGGACCAGAGCCGCCTGAGTGCGAACGACGTCGAGCACGGCTTGCCGGCGCTCGGTCTCTGGTAGGGACGCCAGACCCGTGCGGTTTTCGTCTCCCCCGGCAACTCGGCGAGCGCGCGGCCCAACCGACTGCAGTCCGGCCAGCAAGGGACGAGCCTGCGCCCCGCGGAACGTCAGCCGGGCCGGAACCAGCAGTGCTTGAGCTTGTTTGACCGCAGAGTCGAGCAGGATCAGCCCATCGGCCGCAGAGTGCGGGGCCAGGCCTTGACGGGCGAACCTCTGCCAGTCCGCGTCGGTCAGAGTCTGCGCCATGCCCCCCGCGTCCGACTGCCACGGCCCCCAGGCGAGGGACGTGGCGGGAATACCGTGGGCGCGGCGGTCGGCGGCGAGCGCGTCGAGGAAGGTGTTGGCGGCGGCGTATCCGGCCTGACCGGCGTTGCCCCAGATTCCGGCCACCGAGGAGAACAGGACGAACCGGTCCAGGTCGAGGTGGCGGGTCAGGTGATGCAGATTCCAGGCGCCGTCCACCTTGGGCCGCATCACCGCTTCGACGCGGTCGGACGACAACGACGAAAGGACGCCGTCGTCAAGGGTTCCGGCGGCGTGGACGACGGAGCGTAGAGGCTCTTCGACCGGGATGAGATTGAGGACGCTGGTGAGCTGCTGCCGTTCCGCGACATCGGCCGCGATCAGCCGAACGGTTGCGCCCTGCTCGGCGAGATCCGCCACAAGGGAGGCGGTTCCGGGGGCGGCGGGACCACGGCGGGACAGCAGGAGCAGGCTTCCGGCCAGATGGCGGGCCACCAGTCCACCGAGCGCGCCCGACACCCCGGTGATCAGGGTCGTCCCCGAACGCTCGGGAACAGGCAGCGTGAGCACGACCTTGCCCACGTTCCGGGCCTGACTGAGGTGACGGAACGCGTCCACTGCCTGCCGCACATCCCAGCAGGCGATCGGCAGCGGCTTCAGCACTCCCGCGGCGAACAGTTCGGACAGAGCGGCGAACATCGTGCCGATCCGGTCCGGGTCCAGCTCGAGAAGGTCAAAGGCGTTGTACTGCAGACCTTCGTGATCGCGCGCAACCTCGTCCGCGTCCCGGATGTCGGTCTTGCCGATCTCGACGAATCGGCCGGACCCGCCCGCGGCCAAGCGCAGCGACGCGTCCACGAAATCCCCGGCCAGGGAGTCGAGGACGACATCAACCCCCGTCCCACCCGTGGCGGCGCGGAAAGCGTCCTCAAATTCCAGCGTGCGACTGCTGGCCACGTGCTCGGCGTCCAGCCCCAGCTGGGCCCATTTCGCCGGGCTCGCGGTGCCGAACACTTCGGCCCCCAGATGCCGGGCCACCTGAACGGCCGCCGTACCCACCCCACCCGCGGCGGCGTGGATCAGCACCGACTCCCCCGCCCGCAGACCGGCGATCTCGGCCAGGGCGTGCCAGGCGGTCAGGTACACGACGGGCACCGACGCGGCCTCGGCCATCGTCCACCCATTCGGTACCCGGATCAGCAGACGCTCGTCGGCGATCGCGATCGGACCGAAAGCGCCGTCGAAGAGACCCATCACGGCGTCCCCGACCCTCAGGCCCGTGACGTCCTCGCCGGTGTCCAGCACCACGCCGGCGCCCTCAAGGCCGAGCAGGCCGGGATCGCCCGGGTACATCCCCAGAACGTTGAGCACGTCCCGGAAGTTGACGCCCGCGGCCCGGAGCTCCACTCGCACTTCGCGTGGTTTGAGGGCGCGGTGATCGGTGTCGGCCGGTTTGAGGACGACGTTCTCCAGCGTTCCGCGCTCAGTCACCGCGAGACGCCAGGCCTGCTCTTCCGGCACGGTGAGGCCGTTTTGGAGAGCCGACAGACGCGGCGCCAGCATCCGGCCGCCGCGGATCACCACCTGCGCTTCGCCCGACGAAACCGCCTGCGGGAGTTCGGGAAGGTCGTCCTCGGATTCAATGTCGACGAGAAGGATGCGGTTCGGCTGTTCGGCCTGGGCCGCTCGGACCAGGCCCCAGACCGCGGCCAGCGCCAGGTTCAGGGGCGTCGAACCCGCGTCGACCGCGCGCTCGGTGACGACAAGCAGGCGACTGGTGGCGAGTTCGTCGGCCGCCAGGAAGTTCTGCAACAGGGCGAGAACGGACGAGGCGGTGGCCCGGGCAACATCGGGAAGGCCCTGGCTCTGGACGTTCGTCTCGGTGATCCGCGCAACCAGCACCTCCGGGGCCGCGGCGCCGTCGGCCATCGACTGGGTCATGGCGGCCAAGGAGGCGACCGGGTTCTCCAGGACAGCCCAGTGCGCGTCGTCGACCGCCTCGTCGCCACCCACCGGAACCCAGCTCACCTCATGCAGGGCCTCGGCCACCAGCGGCTCGTCCACCAGCCCACCGGCCGGCAACGGCCGCAGCACCAGCGAGCCAACCGTGGCGATCGGTTCTCCCTGGGCATCGGCCAATGCGAGAGCGAAGCCGTCGACGACCGGGACCAGGCGGACCCGAGCGGCCGTCGCACCGGTCGCCTGAATTGCCACGTCGGTCCAGGCGAAGGGCAGTTGCGCGACCTCACCACCGGCGATCAGGTGCAGCGCCGAGTCCAGCAGGGCCGGGTGCAAACCGTAGCCACCGACGTCCGTGCTCTGATCCAACCCGACCTCGGCGAAGATCTCCTCGCCCCGCCGCCAGGCCCGCTTCATTCCCCGGAACGAGGGGCCGTAGGGCAGGCCGAGCCGGGCCAGGGACGGGTAGAGCTCGTCCAGGTTCTCCTCGACCGCCCCGGCCGGCGGCCAGATCTTGGCGAAAGTCGCGGGAGCCTCGTCCAGAGCCAGGGCCAGCACGCCCGCAGCGTGCTCGGTCCAACTCGCGTTCTCGTCCTCGGGCCGGGAGTGGATCGTCAAAGTCCGCTCACCCCGCTCGTCCGGCTCTCCGACCGCGATCTGCACCTGAAGGCCACCGCGGGCCGGGACGACCATCGGCGTCTGGATGATCAGTTCGGCCAGGCGAGGACTGCCGGTCTCGTCGCCCGCCCGGATCGCCATCTCGACCAGCGCCGCCCCGGGCACCACCACCCGTCCGGCGACCACGTGATCGGCCAGCCACGAAGGGACGCTGCGGGAGAGTCGGCCGGTCAGCACCAGGCCGCCGTTGGCGGGCAGTTCGACCACGGTTCCGAGCAGAGGATGCCCGGAGGCGCCGAGTCCGCTGTCCTTGGGCCGGGTGCCGCTGCCCGCGGTCAGCCAGTACCGCTGGCGGGTGAACGCATAGGTCGGGAGGGCAATACGGTTGGCGCCGGGGAAGAACGCTGACCAATGGACGTCGGCCCCGCTGGCTCCCAGCGTCCCTAGGGCGTTGGCAAGGGTGTGGGTTTCGTCGCGGTCCCGGCGCAGCGTGGGGATCCACGCCTCGGCGCCAATTGCTTCCTGTTCGCCGAGCGAGGTGAGAACGGCGTCGGGCCCGATCTCGACGAACGTCCGGACTCCGTCCTCCCGCAGCGCCGCCACGGCGTCGGCGAAGCGCACGGCCTCGCGCACCTGACGCACCCAGTAGGCCGGATCCAGCAGCTTGTCGGTGACCTGGGTGCCGGTGAGCGTGGAGACGATCGGGATCCGGGGGGCCGCGTAGGCGACGGAGCCGGTGACGGCCGCGAACTCCGCCAGCATCGGCTTCATCAGCACGGAGTGGAAGGCGTGCGAGACCCGCAGCCGCCGTGTGCGCACCTTCCGCGCCGTGAACTCGGCCTCGACCACGGCGACAGCCGCTTCCGTGCCCGAGACCACGACCGCGTCCGGCCCGTTGACCGCCGCGATGCCGATGACGCGGGTGTCTGCTTCCGGGTGACCGCTCTCGACGCCGTCCGTGACCCGCGCCAGCACGGCGAGCACTTCACTCTCCGGAGCCCGCACGGAAAGCATGGCCCCACCGTGCGGCAGGCCCTGCATCAGCCGTCCCCGGGCGGCCACCACCTTGGCCGCGTCGGCCAGCGTCCACACCCCCGCTACGTGGGCTGCGGCCAGCTCGCCGATCGAGTGGCCGGCCATCGCGTCCGGCTTGACGCCCCACGACTCGAGCAGGCGGAACAGCGCGACCTCGACCGCGAACAGGCCGGTCTGGGCCCACATCGTCTCGTCGATCGGGCCGTCGCCACTGATCACGCTCTTCAGGGAGACGTCTTGGCCGAGGTGTTCGTCCAGCGCCGCGCAGACCTCGTCGAAGGCTTGGGCAAACACCGGGTAGGCGGTGTACAGCTGCTGGCCCATGCCCAGTCGCTGGGCGCCCTGACCGGTGAAGACGAACCCGACCCGGCCACCGGCGGGGACGGAACCTGATTCGCCCAACCCGGCCAGGCCCGTCAGCAGCTCTTCTCGCGTGGCTGCGGTCACCACCGCCCGTTCCGGCAACCCGGTCCGCGCCGTAGCCAGCGACCAGGCCACGTCGGCCAGGTCCGATCCATCGAAGTCAGTTCTGTCCTGGACGAACTCGGCCAGCCGCCGGGCCTGCGCCGAGAGCGCTTCCGGCGTGCGGGCGGAGAGGATCAGGGGTACCGCCCGCGTGCCGACAACGGACGGCAGCCCGCCCGCAGCGTCCACCCTTTCCACAACCGGCGCCTGTTCCAGAATCACGTGGGCATTCGTCCCGCTGATCCCGAACGACGACACCCCGGCCCGGCGCGGCCGGCCCTGCTCGGGCCACTGCGCCGCATCCGTCAGCAGTTTGACCGTGCCGGAAGACCAGTCCACGTGCTCGGTCGGGACATCGGCGTGCAACGTGCGCGGCAGCAGACCGTGCTGCAGCGCCAAGACCGTCTTGATGATCCCGGCCACGCCAGCCGACCACTGCGTGTGCCCGATGTTCGACTTGACCGTGCCCAACAGCAAAGGGTTCTCGGCCGAACGGCCGGCGCCGTAGGTCGCGATCAGTGCCTGGGCCTCGATCGGGTCGCCCAGACCGGTGCCGGTGCCGTGCGCCTCGACCGCGTCAACGTCACCAGCGGCCAGACCGGCGTTGGCCAGAGCGGCCCGGATCACCCGCTGCTGCGCGGGCCCGTTGGGCGCGGTGAGCCCGTTCGAAGCACCGTCCTGGTTCACCGCGCTGCCGTTGACCAGCGCCAGAACCTGATGCCCGTTGCGATGTGCGTCCGAAAGCCGCTCCAGCAGGATAATTCCGGCGCCCTCGGCCATGCCCATCCCGTCGGCGTCCGCACCGAAGGCCTTGCAGCGCCCGTCCGAGGAGAGGCCCTGCTGGCGGGTGAACCAGGTGACCCAGGACGGGGTGGCGTGCACGGTGACGCCGCCGGCCAGAGCCAGGTCGCACTCGCCGGAACGCAGGGCCTGGGCGGCCAGGTGCAGGGCGACCAGTGAGGAGGAGCAGGCCGTGTCCACGGTGACCGCGGGACCCTCGAGCCCGAAGGTGTAGGCGACCCGGCCGGACAGGACGCTGGTCGCGTTGCCGGTGCGCAGATGTCCCTGCAGCTCGGCCGGGCCGTCCTCACCGTAACCGGACGAAGCGGCGCCGATGTAGACGCCGGTGGCCGAGCCCCGCAGCTGCGGGATGTCGACCCCGGCGCGTTCGAGTGCCTCCCAGGCGGTCTCCAGCATGAGGCGCTGCTGCGGGTCCATCGCCAGCGCCTCACGCGGCGAGATCCCGAAGAAGGTCGGGTCGAAATCACCCGCATCATGCAGATATCCACCGCGCAGGGCAGCCGTGCCCTCAAGCTCCCAGCCACGGTCGGCCGGTGCGTCCCCGATCGCGTCGATGCCCCCGGTGACCAGGTCCCAGAGGCCTTCCGGATCATGGACCCCACCGGGCAGGCGGCAGCTCATCGCCACGATGGCGATCGGCTCGTCGACCGGTACGGCGCGGGCCCGGCGATCAGCGGACCGCTCGGCCGTCCCGAGCAGCCGGGTCAGTAAGAAGCCGGCCAGGACCGCCGGGGTGGGGTGATCGAAGATCAGGCTGGCGGGCAGGTCGAGCCCGGTCGCCTGGTTCAGCCGGGTGCGCAGTTCCACCCCGGCCATCGAGTCGAACCCGGTGTCCCGGAAGGTGCGGCCCGGGTCGACGGCCTCCGCAGAGGCCAGGCCCAGCAGAGCGGCGGAGTGCCCCTGGATCAGCTCCAGCACCAGGCGGGACTGCTCACCCGGCGACTTTCCGGCCAGGCGACCCTGCAGTTCCCCGGTGACGACGCTCTCCGGAACGGAGGCGACCGCAGCAACGCCCCGCGCGGCCGGTTCCAGCCAGAACCGCTGGTGCTCGAAAGGGTAAGTGGGCAGGTCGACCACGGGTGCGCCGGGCAGGACCGCAGCCCAGTCCACCCGGACGCCCCGCACGTGCACCTCGGCCAGCGAGGTCAGGAAGCGCTCGGCACCGCCCGCGTCCCGCCGGAGGGTGCCGGTCACGACCGGAGCCGGGCGCAGGGCGCCGTCCGCACTTCGAAGCCGCTCGATCGTTGCGGCGATCGGCCCGGTCAGCACCGGGTGCGGGGAGATCTCGACGAATACTTCGTAACCGGCCCGGTCGAGCCCTTCCACCGCCTCCGCGAAACGAACCGGACTGCGGAGGTTCTCGAACCAGTACTCAGCGTCCAGGTCGCCGGGCCCCAGCAGCAGCCCGGTGACGGACGAGATCATGTCGACCGGGCCCGGGCGGGCGGTGACGCCGTCCAAGGCCAGCACCAGTTCGTCCCGTAGACCGTCGACCTGCGGACTGTGCGAGGCGTAGTCCACCGGAAGCAGCCGGTGCCGCACGCCGTCCCGCTCGCAGGTGGCCGCGATCTCCGCCAGAGCCGATGGATCCCCACTCACGACGGTCGCGTCCGGGCTGTTCACCGCGCCGATCGAGACCTGCCCGGCCCACGGCTCGATCCGCGCCTCGACCTCGGCCGCCGGTTCGGCGAGCGAGAGCATGCCCCCATGTCCGGCCAGCGCCCGCAGCACCTGGCTGCGCCGGGCCATGGTCCGGGCCGCATCCTCCAGCGAGAGCATCCCGGCCACGTAGGCGGCGGTGATCTCGCCCTGGCTGTGGCCGACGACCGCGTCCGGCTGCACCCCGGCGGCCCGCCAGAGCTCGGTCAGGGCAACGGTCACCGCGAAGATGGCGGGCTGGACCACGTCCACCCGGTCGAGGCTGGGCGCTCCTTCGGCGCCGGCCAGCACGTCCCGCAGGCGAGCCCGGTCCCAGTCCAGGTACGGCGCGAGAGCACGCTCGGCGCGGAGCAGTTCGGCTGCGAAAAGGCTGGATTTCTCGGCAAGCTCAAGTCCCATGCCGAGCCACTGCGAACCCTGGCCCGGCAGCACGAAGACCACCCGGCGGTCGGCTTCCGGCTGGGCGGTCCCGGTGATGAGGGACGCTGCGGGCCGGCCGGCGACGAGGTCGCCGAGGGTTTCGGGGAGAGCGTTCAGAACAACGGCGCGGTGCTCGTGCGCAGTGCGGGTGGTCGCCAGCGACCAGGCGATCGAGTCCTGAGCGGCCGGACGCTCGTCCAGGAAGGTACGCAGTCGCTCAGCCTGCTGGGCGAGGGCTCCGGAAGATCGCGCAGAGAGCAGCCAGGCTCCGGCGCCCCCCAGAAGTCCCCGGCCCTCCGCGTCCTCAGCCGTAATCAGCGAGAAGGACTCTTCCAGGATCACGTGGGCGTTGGTCCCGCTGATCCCGAACGACGAGACCCCGGCCCGGCGGACGTGATCGGTGACGGGCCAGTCACGGGACTCGGTCAGCAGGCTCAGGCCCGACTCTGCCCAGGCGATCGGCTCAGCCGGCTCGGCGACGTTCAGGGTCGGGGCGAGTTTGCCTTCCTGCAGCGCCATCACGGTCTTGATCACGCCCGCAACGCCGGCGGCGGCCTGAGTGTGACCGAGGTTCGACTTCACCGAGCCGATGGCCAACGGACGTCCGGAGGGACGGTTCGCGCCGTAGGTGGCCGCGAGCGTCCTCAATTCGGTTCGGTCACCCAAAGGTGTTCCGGTGCCGTGGGCTTCGACAGCATCGATGTCGGCCGCGCTCATCCCGGCCGAAGCCAGGGCGTCGCGGATCACCGCCTCCTGGGCGGTGCCGTTGGGAGCGGTCAGGGCGGAGCTGGCGCCGTCGTTGTTGATCGCCGTGCCGCGCAGCACGGCCAGCACCGGGTGGCCGTTGGTCAGTGCGTCGTCCAGCCGTTCCAGAACCAGCAGGCCCGCGCCCTCGGACCAGACCGTGCCGTCGGCGTCGGCCGCGAACGCCTTCACCCGGCCGTCGGGGGCCAGACCGCGCAGTCGGCTGAACGCCACCAGGTTGCCCGGGGTCGGCATCACCGACACGCCCCCGGCCAGGGCCAGGGACGCCTCGCCCGAGCGCAGCGCCTGGGCGGCCAGGTGGATCGCCACCAGCGAGCTCGAGGCCGAGGTGTCCACGGTCAGCGCGGGCCCGTTCAGGCCCAGGCTGTAGGCGATCCGGCCGGACACCACGCTGGTCGTGGTGCCGGTCAGCAGGTGCGCCCCGATGGCCTCGGGGGCCGCGTAGAGCGAGGGCCCGTACTCCCTGGGCTCGGCCCCGACGAAGACCCCGGTCCGGCTGCCCCGCAGCCCGGCCGGGTCCAGCCCGGCCCGCTCCAGGGCCTCCCAGGCCACCTCGAGCAGGATCCGCTGCTGTGGGTCCATCGCCAGCGCCTCGCGCGGCGAGATCCCGAAGAACGCCGGGTCGAAACCCGCCACGTCGTCCAGGAACCCGCCGCGGTTCAGGTAGCTCGAGCCCTCCCCGTGCCCGCGCAGGGTCTCCAGGTCCCAGCCGCGGTCGCCGGGCAGCTCCCCGATGACCTCCCGCCCGGTGACCGCGACCTGCCACAGGTCCTCCGGGGAACGCACACCCCCGGGGTAGCGGCAGGCCATGCCGACGATCGCCAGCGGAACCGAAGGCAACTGCGCGGGCTCGCTCATACTGGTGTGTGCTCCCTGACTAGCGTGAGAAAGCGTTCGCTACGGTGAGATCGGGCGAGATCAGCCGCATCGTGGTCGGGTCGGGCCGCCGCTCGGTGACCAGGTGCAGGCTCTGGATGCCCGCACCGGTGGAGGTCACGGTGGCCAGACAGTCGCACGCGTCGGAAGTGAAGCCAGCGAACCGGTAGGCGATCTCCATCATCCGGTTGCGGTCGGTCGGCTTGAAGTCCGCGGCCAGGTGCACCCCGGCCTGGGCGGCCTGGTCGACCAGCCAGTTCAGCAGCACGGTGCCGGCGCCGAAGGTGACCACCCGGCAGGAGGTGGCCAGCAGCTTCAGGTGCCAGACGGCGGCGTGCCGCTCCAGCAGCAGCACCCCGACGGCGCCGTGGGTGCCGAACCGGTCGGACAGGGTGATGGTGAGAACCTCGTGGTCAGGGTCCTTGAGCAGCCCGCGCAGGGTCTCGTCCGAGTAGTGCACCCCGGTCGCGTTCATCTGGCTCGTGCGCAGGGTGAGTTCCTCGACCCGCGAGATGTCCTCGCCGTCGGCCCGCTTGATCGCCATCACCAGGTCGAGCGAGCGCAGGAAGGCCTCGTCGGGGCCGTCGAAGGAGTCCTTCTCCTCGTCCCGCAGCGCGTTGGCGCGGTACATCTCGCGGCGCCGGCGGGCGTCCACGGTGACCACCTCGGGGCTGAACTCGGGCCGGTCCAGCAGGGCCAGGACGTCGGCCTCGGTGTAGGTGCGCACCTCGGGGTGGTGGAACTCCACCTCGGCCCGCTCGTTCGGCCGGTCGTCGACGAAGGCGATGGTCTTGAGCGCGAACTGGAGCTTGTCGGCGATCTTCTGGACCGAGGTGGACTTGTTGCCCCAGTTGATCTGCGGGTGCAGGAAGTACTCGTCCACACCCAGCGCCTGGAGCTGCTTCCAGGCCAGGTCGTGGTCGTTGCGGCTGGCCACCGACTGGAGGATGCCGCGCTGGTCGAGTTCGACGATCACGGAACGGATCTCGTCGGGGAGGTGGACCTCGCCGTCCTCCAGCAGGGTGCCCTGCCAAAGGGTGTTGTCCAGGTCCCAGACCAGGCACTTGACGAGCGTGGGCTTGTCGGACACTGCGAACCCTCCGGTTCTCGTGCTGCTCTTTGTCCTGCTCTTAGTACTGCTGGGAGAGGGCGTGCCGGGCCAGGATCAGCTGGCTGATCTCGTTGCTGCCCTCGATGATTTCCATGATCTTGGAGTCGCGGTAGGCGCGGGCGACGACGTGCCCGTCCACCGCGCCGGCTGAGCCGAGCACCTGGACCGCGGCCGAGGAGCCGTGCGCGGCGTGCCCGGCACTGACGTGCTTGGCGGTGACGGTGGCCAGCACCAGGTCCGGCGAGAAGGATTGCCAGGCAGCGCTGGCGTGCTCGCAGACCCGGGTGGAGACCTGCTCGGCGACGAACAGCTCGGCCAGGTGCCGGGCGACCAGCTGGTGCTCGCCGATCTTCTTGCCGGACTGCTCGCGGTGGCGTGCGTGCTCGACGGCGGCCTTCAGGCAGGCCCGTACGATGCCGGTGCTGCCCCAGGCGACCGAGATCCGGCCGTAGGAAAGGGCAACCGTGAACAACATGGTCAGGTCCTGACCGCCGCCGCCCAGCAGCGCCGAGGCGGGCAGCCGGACGTCGTTCAGCAGGACGTTGATGTGACCGGCAGCGCGGCAGCCGAGCACTGCGGTGTCGATCGGGACGAGTTCCACGCCCGGTGCGTCGGTGGGCACCGCAACGACCGCGGCCGCATCTCCGAAACGGGCGAGAACCATGACGTAGTCGGCATACTGGGCGCCGGTGACCCACATCTTGCGGCCGCTGACGACGATGTCCTCACCATCGGCACGAACCTCGGTGGTCAGGGCGGAAAGGTCGCTGCCGGCGCCGGGCTCGCTGAAACCGACTGCTGCAAGCCGGCCGCTGGTGAATTCGGCCAGCAGATCACGACGCTGACCGCGGTCGCCGAACCGGGAGACCATCCAGGCGGCCATGCCGTGCGAGGTCATGATGCTGCGGGTGGAGCTGCACAGGCTGCCGACGTACGCGGTCAGCTCGCCGTTGCGCCTGCTGTCCAGGCCGAGACCGCCCATCGCGGAGGGCACCTCGGCACACAGCACACCGCGGGCCCCGAGCTTGCGCAGCACCTCCAGCGGCAGCTCGCCGGCCACGTCCCAGGCCCCGGCCCGGTCACCGATCAGCTCGGCGGCCAGTTCCTGCGCCTCGGTGAGCGCATCCGGGACCGGGCGGGTCAGCGTGTCAGTCATCTTCGTCGGCCTCGTCGGCTTCGGAAAGGCGCAGCACCAGGCCGGACATCACCCGGGCGGTGCGGAAGTTGTCGAGCTTCAGCTCCGAGCCGATCACCGCGATGTCGTAGGTGGACTCCAGGTGCACGACCAGTTCCATCGCGAACATCGAGGAGACCAGGCCGGAGGCGAAGATGTCCTCGTCCGGGGCGATCCCGGTCCGGATCTTCTCGCTCAGGTACGCCGTCAGGTCCTTCTCGACGACCTCGGCCTCAAGACCGGAGACCTGCGTCATGACGCCACCTTTCCGTAGTCGTAGAAACCTTCGCCGGTCTTCCGGCCGAAGTGCCCCGCGCGAACCTTCTCGAGCAGGAAATCGCAGGGCCGGCAGCTCTCGTCGCCGGTCCGCGCGTAGAGCACGTTCAGCGAGTCGACGAGGTTGTCCAGGCCGATCAGGTCGGCGGTCCGCAGCGGGCCGGTGGAGTGCCCCAGGCAGCCCTCCATCAGGCCGTCCACCACCTCGACGGAGGCCACGCCGTTCTGCACCAGCCGGGCCGCGGTGTTGATCATCGGGTGCAGCACCGTGTTGATCACGAATCCGGGGGCGTCGTTGACCACCAGGCCGCGCCGGCCCAGCGCGCCGAGCAGGTCGGTGACCGCGGTCATGGTGGCCGCGGCGGTGCGCGGGCCGCGGATCACCTCGACCATCTCGATCAGGTAGGCCGGGTTCATGAAGTGGACGCCGACCAGGTCCTCGGGACGGGCCACCGCGTCGGCCATCTCGTCGATCGGGATGCACGAGGTGTTGGAGATGGTCAGGGTGCCGGGCCGGACGATCTGCGAGACCTCGGACAGCACCTTGGTCTTGGTCTCGGGGATCTCGGTGACCGCCTCGACCACCGCCGTCGCCCCGGCCGTGTCGGCCAGCGAGACCGTGGTCACCAGGCCGGTCTTCGGGTGCAGCACACGCTCGGCGGCCAGCTTGCCCATCAGCTGGCCGTGCCGCAGCTTCAGGCCGATGGTCCGGCGGGCCCCGGCCAGCACGGTCTCGTCGAGGTCGACCAGGGTCACCGGGACGCCGTGGCCCAGGGCCAGGACGGCGATGTTCGTGCCCATCACGCCGGCGCCGACGACAGCCAGGTTCCGGTCCGGGGTTTCGGTGCTCATGAACGTGTCCTTCGTCGTGACTTCACCGGTGAGAAGGGACAGGAACGGCCACCGCCGCCTCCCCATGCCTGGCCTGATCGAACACCGCAGATCCGCGCGGCGGCAAGACTGTTCAACCGGGGAGGGCGCCTCACCGCCGGGCGATCCACTCCTCGACGGCCTGCGCGGTGGTGGCCACGTGCTCCCCCAGCATCGAGAAGTGATCGCCGGGCACCTGCACCTGGGTGCTCTCCCAGGCGAACCGGTGGTCCGGCCGCGGCCCGGTGACCTCCAGAGCCCCTGTTATCGGCTCTCCTGCCCAGACCTGCAGGGTGGGGACGCCGACCGGGCCGACCCCGCTCCAGCCCAGCCCGAAGTAGTGCGCCATCGCCGTCAGCCAGGCGTCGTCCTCGAGGTCGTGCGCGTTGTGCTGGAGGGACGCGTCCAGCAGCCCGGACCAGGACCAGCCCGCCAGGCCGGTCGTGGGCGGGGCAAAGGTGTCGATCAGCACCAGCCCGGCCGGCGCCTGGCCCAGTTCTTCCAGGTGCCGGGCCAGGGCGTGCGCCACCAGCCCGCCGCTGGAGTGCCCGACCAGGATCACGGCCTCTTCGGTCCCGGCCAGCGCTTGGGCGTGCATCCCGACCAGATCGGCCAGCCCGTCAGGCAACGACTCACCGGCCCGGAAACCGGGTTCGGACAGGACCGTCATCGGCCGCACACCGGCGAACCGGCCGGCCAGACGGGCGTACTCCTGAGCGCCGGAGCGGCCGAAGAAGGAGGGCAGACAGACCAGGCTTGGGGACGCCGTGCCGCGGGCCACGGTGAGTGGTTGGGGTACGGACAGTGAGGACGCACTTGAGAACGTCGGCCGGAATGTCGCCAGCCCGGTGATCGCCATCATCGCTTCCTCGACCCGGCCGGCCTCGACCGCCTGCTGGTAGAAGGCACCCAGAGCCAGACCGGACACCGCATCGGAAGAGTCCGGTGTGTTTGCGACCGGTTCACCGCCCTTCTCCTGCAGTTCAACCCGTAGTCGCCGGGCCAGCTGGGCAGGAGTGGGGTGATCGAAGACCGCCGAGCCGGGCAGCCGCAGACCGGTCACCGCCGTGAGCCGGTTGCGCAGTTCGACCGCGGTCAGCGAGTCGAAGCCCTGCTCGATGAATCCCTGGTCCGCGTCGATGTCGTCGGGCGAGCCGTACCGCAGCACCGCCGCCGCCTCGGCCCGCACCGTCTCGGTCAGGATCCGCTCCTGCTCCGAGGCCGGCTGCCCGGCCAGGCGCAGCGCCAGGTCTCCCGGCCTCGGTCCTTGGGGTGCCTCGACGGGGACCGGCGTGTGCGAGTGGATGTCCTCCAGGTCCCGCAGGAACGGGACGTTGCGGGTGTCACCGACCGCAGCGGCGATGGCCGCCCAGTCCACGTCCATCACCCCGAGAGCGACATCGTCATCGGCCAGGGCGTGACCGAACACCCGGAGCGCGGCGTCCGGATCCATTGGGCTCATCGGGCCGCCTCCGATCCGCTGCCGGACCGCGTCCGACCCGGCCATTCCCCCGCCGCCCCAGGCTCCCCAGGCCAGCGACGAGGCCTTCAGCCCGCGGGCCCGCCGGTTCTCGGCCAGGGCGTCCAGGTAGGCGTTCGCCGCCGCGTAGTTGCCCTGGCCGGCGCCGCCGAAGGTGGCCGCCGACGAGGAGAACAGCACGAACCCGGCCAGGTCGAGATCGGCCGTCAGCTCGTCCAGATGCCGCGCCCCGTCGGCCTTCGGGGCCAGAACCCGGGCCAGGCGAGCCGGCTCCATCCGGTCCAGCACGCCGTCGTCCAGGACCCCGGCGGTGTGAACCACGCCGGTCAGGGCCGGTCCGTGGCCAGCGATGAAGGCCAGGTTCCCCTGCACCTGGGCACGCACCGCGGTGTCCCCGGCCAGCACGGTGACCGCTGTGCCGGCAGCGGCCAGCCCGGCGACGACCGAGGCAATTCCTGCGGCCGCCGGACCGGACCGGCTGCTGAGAACGACGTGCCGGGCTCCCCGCTCGGCGAGCCAGCCCGCGATCCGCCGGCCGATGGCTCCGGTACCTCCGGTGATCAGAACGCTTCCGGCGCCCAAGCCCGGGGCGACCGGGGGCCGGGCGGATCCTGCGGGCCGCGGAGCCCGGACCAGCCGACGTCCGCGCAACCCGGCTCCTCGCACCGCGATCTGATCCTCGGTGCGGGCAGCCAGCATCCCGGCCAACCGCTCCCAGTCCCGTTCGCTCACCGTTTCCGGCAGGTCGGCCAGGCCACCCCAGCGATCCGGGTGCTCCATCGCCGCCACTCGGCCCAACCCCCACACCTGGCTGCGGACCGGATGCGTCAGAACTTCCCCGGCCGAGACCGCGCCCTGGGTGAGCAGCCAGAGCGGCCCCGCCACCTCCAGATCGCCCAAGGCCTGCAGCAGACCCAGAGAAGCGGCCAGACCGGCGCTCACCTGTTCCTCAGACATCGGCGTCTCGTCCAACCCCGTCAGCCCGAGAACTCCGGCCACCGGGATCTCGGTGTTCAGCACTTCCCCGAGCCGGGCGGCAATGGCTGCCCGATCCACTTCTGAGGTGCTCAACCGCACCCCGACGACATCCGCGCCCGCGCTGCGCAGGACCCGCTCCGCCTGATCGGCCAGCGCTTGCGCCTCCGATCCGGCCACCACCAGCCACCGGCCCGAGAGCACGGCCGGATCCGGGTCCGGCAGGGGCGCCCAGGCAATGCGGTAGCGCCAGTCCGCGACCGTGGTCTCGGCCCGGTCCTCCCGACGCCAGGCCGCGAGGGCGGGGAGGATCTCGCGCAGCGGACGGTCGGCCAGTGGCACCGCCTTCCTCAGCCCCTCCCGCTCGCTCCGGACCACACCACCGGAATGCACCTCTGCCCGGATGCCGTTCCGGTTCGCCCGGGTCAGACCCACCAGGCCCATGCTCGCCAGACCCGCGTCCGCCATTCCTCCGAGATCGGCCGACCCCAGCCCGGCGAGGTCGAGGTCCCCCGCGCCCAGAACCCCCGCCCCCAGAACCGCCGCGGCCGCCGCCAGCCCCAGCGCAGCCACCGCCGGGCCGGTTCCGCGCGGGACCTCAACCTCGACCTCGACCTCAGCCTCGACCTCAGGATCGGGGTTACCGTCCCCACCCGGCGAACCGGCTCCCAGGTCGGTCAACTCGGCCAGGGCATCCAGATCCCCGTTCTCAATCGCCGCCCAGAACTCCGCTTCGACCGCACTTCCGCTCCCCCCACCGAAGCCCACCGGCGAAGTCGCGGAAGCAACCGGCCAATAGCGCTGCCGCTGGAAGGCGTACGTCGGCAGTTCGACCGTGGGGCCACCCCCGATCACCGAGGTCCAAGCCACCGGCACGCCCTGCCCGTGCATCCGGGCCAGGCCCGTGAGCACCGAAGAAGCCGCCGGAACGGCCGGGCTGAGCAGGGAGACGAACCCGGCCTCAACCGAGGGCAGGGCGTTCTCACCGAGCGCGGTCAGGGTGCCGTCCGGTCCGATCTCGACGAAGGTGGTGATGCCGAGACCGGCCATCGTGCTGAGGGAATCGGCGAACCGCACGGCCTGTCGGGCCTGGGCGGGCCAGTAGCCGGGCTCCGGGGTCGTCACCAGGTTCCCGTCCAGTGCCCCGACCCAGGTGATCCGCGGCGTGGCGTGCACCAAATCCTCGGCCACTCGCCCTAGTTCCGCCATGGCCGGTTCCATCCGGGCCGAATGGAAAGCGTGACTGACCCGCAACCGCCGCACCCGGCGTCCCTTATTCCTCAACACCTCCGCCAGCGCATCAACCGCAGCCTCGTCGCCCGAGACGACCACCGCCGAAGGCCCGTTCACCGCAGCCACCGAAACCCCGTCCGGAAGCTCGCCCACAACCTCGGCTTCCGAGGCCTCAACGGCGGCCATCGCCCCACCGGACGGCAAGTCCTGCATCAGCCGGGCCCGGGCCGCCACGAGCCGGGCTGCGTCCGCCAGCGAAAGCACCCCGGCCGCATAGGCCGCCGCGACCTCGCCCACCGAGTGACCAGCGACGACATCCGGAGTGACGCCCGCAGCGGCGAGCAGGGTCAGGAGCCCGACCTCCACGGCGAAGAGACCGGTCTGCGCGTATAACGTGTCATCGGCCGGACCAGCGCCGCCGAGGAGGACGTCGCGGATCGGAAGGCCGAGCTCGATCTCCAGGAGATCCACCGCATGATCAAAGGCCGCGGCGAAGACCGGACTGCCGGCGTGCAGCTCACGGGCCATCCCGGCGCGCTGCGCACCCTGCCCCGCGAAGAGGAAGGCCACCCGGCCGGAACGCGCTGAGGTACTGGGCAGGACACCGGGGCCAGGACGTCCTTCGGTCAGGGCGCGCAGCCCGGCCAGCAGTTCCGGAGTGGAACCACCGAGGACGGCGGTGCGGTGTTCATAAGTGGACCGGGTGGTGACCAACGCCCGGCTGACGGCGGCCGGGTCGAGGTCGGGGTGCCTGGTGAGGTGCTGCAACAGGCGTCCGGCCTGCGCGTTCAGCCCGTTGGCGGTGCGCGCGGAGACCAGCCACACATGCGGCGCGGCCGGCAGGACAGCCGGAGTCGGCGCCACCTCCGACGGGGCAAGCTCGGGCGGGGCCTCTTCGAGCACGACGTGGGCGTTGGTCCCGCTGATGCCGAAGGCCGAGATCCCGGCCCGCCGCGGCCGCGATCCGGACGGCCACTCCTGCGGCTCGGCCAGCAGTTCGATGCTCCCTGACGTCCAGTCGACGTGCGGGGATGGCTGATCGGCATGCAGTGAGGCCGGTAGAAGCCCGTGGCGCAGGGCCAGGACCATCTTCATCACACCCGCGGCGCCCGCGGCGGCCTGGGTGTGGGCGATGTTCGACTTCACCGATCCCAGGAGCAGAGGACGTCCGTCGGGGCGGCTTTGGCCGTAGGTGGCCAGCAGGGCCTGGGCTTCGATCGGGTCACCGAGAACCGTTCCGGTGCCGTGGGCCTCGACCGCGTCCACATCGGCCGCCGACAGGCCGGCCGAGGCCAGTGCCTGCCGGATGACGCGTTGCTGGGAGGGCCCGTTCGGGGCGGTCAGACCGTTGCTCGCGCCGTCCTGGTTGACGGCGCTGCCCTTCACCACCGCCAGGACCGGGTGACCGTTGCGGCGGGCGTCTGAAAGCCTTTCCAACACAATGACCCCCGCGCCCTCACCCCAGCCGGTCCCGTCGGCCCCGGCCCCGAAGGACTTGCACCGCCCATCGGCGGCGAGCCCTTGCTGGAGGGCGAAACCGGCGAACGCGACCGGGGTCGCCATCACCGTGACGCCGCCGGCCAGGGCCAGGGAGCACTCGCTGGCCCGCAGGGCCTGGGCGGCCAGGTGCAGCGTGACCAGGGACGACGAGCAGGCGGTGTCCACCGTCACCGAGGGGCCCTCGAGGCCGAGCACGTAGGAGACCCGGCCGGAGAGCACCGAGCCCGCGGTGCCGGTGAGCAGGAAGCTCTCGGATCCGCTGCCCTCCAGGCCGCCCCCGTACCCGAGCGCCGAACCGCCGGAGAAGACGCCGGTCCGGGTGCCGCGCAGCGTGGACGGCCGGATCCCGGCGTTCTCCAGCGCTTCCCAGGAGGTCTCGAGCAGGAGGCGCTGCTGCGGATCCATGGCCAGGGCCTCGCGCGGGCTGATCCCGAAGAAGCCCGGGTCGAAGTCGGCCGCGTCGTAGAGGAATCCGCCCCGCCGGGCCCCCTCGGAATCGACCCCACCGTTGCCCCAGCCGCGATCCGTCGGGAACCCGGCGACGGCGTCCGTACGGGAGACCAACAGGTGCCACAACTGCTCCGGACTACGGACTCCGCCCGGGTAACGACAGCCCATCCCGACGATCACGATCGGATCGTCGTCCGGCGCCACGCCCGTAGCGGTTGCCGCCGATCCGGCTGTGAGCTCGCTCTCCTCGCCGAGGAGTTCGGACCGCAGATGAACAGCCAGAGTCTGGGCATTGGGGTAGTCGAAGATCAGGGTGGCGGGCAGTCGGACGTCACAGACGGCTACCAGGCGGTTGCGCAACTCCACCGCGGTGAGGGAGTCGAATCCAAGATCGCTGAACGCCCGCCCGGGCTCGATAAATTCGGGCGAAGCGAGATGCAGCACCCCAGCTGCTTCGGCCCGCACCAGGGCGACCAGGATCTCGTCCTGCTCGGCCGGGCTCCGGCCGGCCAACCGAGCGGCCACTCCTCCGGACGGGAGGGCCGAGGCACCGACCGCGGCGACCGGCGAGAGTTCGACGGCCTCGGGCAATTCGTGCAGCAACGGAACGTTCCGCAGATCGCCCAGGCCGGCTGCAGCAGCGACCCAGTCCAGGTCCATCACGGTCAGTGCCGCGGGCTGGCCCGGCTGGATCGCCGGACCGAGAACCGAAAGGGCCAACGCCGGGTCCATCGGCCGGAACGGCCCTCCGCCCAGACGCTGCTGGATCGCCCCGGCCGAGTCGGCCATGCCCCCACCACCCCAGACCCCCCAAGCCAAGGACGTACCGGCCAGGCCCCGGGCGCGTCGGTTCTCGGCCAGGGCGTCGAGGTAGGCGTTGGCCGCGGCGTAGTTGGCCTGACCGCCACCACCGAAAGTGGCCGTGGCCGAGGAGAAGAGGACGAACGCGGAGAGGTCGAGACCGGCGGTCAGCTCGTCCAGGTGATGCGCGCCGCCGGCCTTGGGCGCGAGCACGGTGGCCAGGCGGGCCGGGTCCATCCGGTCCAGCACCCCGTCGTCGAGGATCCCGGCCGTGTGCATCACCCCGGTCAGGGCCGGTCCGGTCCGGGCGATCCAGTCCAGCAGCCCGGCCACGTCGTCCCGCACGGCCACGTCAGCGGCCACCACCGACACCGCGGCACCGGCCTCGGCCAGGTCGGCGGCCAACTGCGCCACCGCTGCCGCGGCCGCTCCGGACCGGCTCTGCAGCACGACCCGGCCAGCCCCGTGGTCGACCAGGTAGCGGACCAGGCGACTACCGATCGCGCCGGTACCACCCGTGATCAGCGTCGTTCCCGGAAGAAGCGTCTCAACCCGTTGCGGATCCCGCCGGACCCGGGTGAGACGGCGGCCGAGGATGCCGGCCGGCCGGATGACGACCTGGTCCTCCCCCACCCCGGCCAGCACCCTGACCAGTCGGGTCCAGGTCCGCGCGTCCGGCTCGGTGGGCAGGTCGACGAGACCGCCATAAAGGCCGGGCTGCTCGACGGCCAGGACCCGGGCCACGCCGATCACCCCGGCCTGACCCGGGTTGGGCAGCGGGTCACCGGCGCGGGCCGCGACGGCACCCTGGGTTACGGCCCACAGCGGCGCCTCGATCCCGGCGTCGCCCAGAGCCTGGATCAGGCCGACCGTGGCAGCCAGGCCGAAGGACACGGACGAGTGGTCCGGCAGCGGCGCTTCCTCGATGGCCAACAACGAAAGGACGCCGGTCACGGCAGGGTCGGTCAGCGAGGCCGCAATGCTGGCTCGGGAAGCGACGTCCACCTCGACGAGTCGCGCCGCCGCACCTCCGGAGGTCAGCGCCTGCATCGCGTTCTCAGCCAGACTGCGTCCGGACGGCCCGTGCACCACCAGCCACCTCCCGGACAGGGAGGCAGACGCGTCCTCGGCAATCGGCGTCCAGGTGATCCGGTACCGCCAGGCGGCGACCGCCGCATCCTCCCGGTCGCGCTGCCGCCAGGCCGCCAGCACCGGCAGGACCTCGCTGAACGGCTGCTGCCCGTCCACCTCCAAAGCTCCGGTGAGGCCGTTCAGGTCCCCGGCCTCGACCGCCGACCAGAAGGCCGTCTCACCCGGCGATCCCGGACGCACGGCCGAAGATGTTGAAGGTGATCCGGCCGGCCAGAATCGCTCGTGCTGAAAAGCATAGGTAGGCAGTTGGACGCGCTTGGCCACCGGCAACACCGCTCGCCAGTCCACCGACACGCCATGGACGTGAGCGCCGGCCAGGCCTCGCAGCACACCTTCGGTCGCGGTGAGGGTGGGATCCAGCAAGGGGACGAATGGGGCAACACCGATCTCCGGCGACAGTTGTGCGCCCATCCCCGAGAGCGTCCCGTCCGGACCGATCTCCAGGAAGACCGAGATGCCTTGCCGGGCCATGGAGCGGACGGCATCGGCGTAGCGGACCGGCCTGCGGGCTGCCGATGCCCAGTACGAGGCGTCCGGCTGGGTGACGGTCTCTCCGGTGAGCGCGCCGATCCAGCGGACGCTGGGCCGGGCGTGGCCCAGACGCGAAGCCACCGAGGTCAGGTCGTCCAGGATCGGGTCCATCCGGGCCGAGTGGAAGGCGTGGCTGACCCGGAGCCGCCGCACGCGCTTCCCGCGCTCGCGCCACTGCTCCACCAGCTTTTCGACGGCCTCGCCCGGGCCGGAGATCACCACCGACTCCGGACCGTTCACCGCCGCGATCGAGACGCCCTCGACGCCGGTGAGGGCGGCGGCCATCTCCTCTTCGGCCACCGCGACGGCCGCCATGGCCCCACCGGCCGGAAGGGCCTGCATCAGCCGGGCCCGGTTCGCCACCAGGCGGCAAGCGTCTTCGAGATTGAGGACGCCGGCGGCGTGGGCCGCGGCGATCTCACCGACGGAGTGACCGGCCACCGCGTCCGGAACGACCCCGGCCGCGGCCAGCAGGGCAACCAGTCCGGCCTCAACGGCGAACAGCCCGGTCTGCGCGTAAAGCGTCTGGTCGGCCTCCTCGCCAGCATCCTCGGAGCCGAGGACGACGTCCCGGATCGGAACCCCGAGCTCGGCCTCGATCAGGGCGCACGCCCGGTCGAAGGTTTCGGCGAAGACCGGGCTGGCGGCGTACAGCTCGCGGCCCATCCCGGCGCGCTGCGCCCCTTGCCCGGCGAAGAGGAAGCCCACCCGCACCGGTCGCCCGGCCGGGACCTCCCCGGTCACCAGGTCCGGAGACGGGCTGCCGAGGGCCAGGGCCGACAGGGCGGCCCCAGAAGCGCCGACGACCACGGCCCGGTGCTCGAAGTGCGCCCGGGTGGTGGCCAATGACCAGGCATAGCCGAACGGGTCAGGGGCAAGGTCGGACCGCAGACGACCGGCCTGAGCAGCCAGCGCAGCCGGGGTGTGACCGGAAACCAGCCATACCGGCAGCGGGTCCCGCAGAACTGCCGGGCCCTGCGCGACCGCCGGTTCCGGCGTCTCCCGAGTGCTTTCGGGAGCCTCTTCAATGATCACGTGCGCGTTGGTGCCACTGATCCCGAAGGCCGACACCCCAGCCCGACGCGGGTTCTCCCCCCGCCGCCAATCAGCCGCCTCCGCCAATAGTTGGATGTTGCCAGCCGTCCAGTCCACCTGGGGCGAGGGCTGATCCGCGTGCAGAGTCTTGGGCAGCCGGTCGTGGTGCATCGAGAGCACCATCTTCATCACACCCGCGATCCCGGCCGCGGCCTGGGTATGCGCAATGTTCGACTTTACCGAACCCAGCAGCAGCGGCCGACCGTCGGGCCGGTCCTGACCATAAGTGGCCAGCAGGGCCTGCGCCTCGATCGGATCACCCAGCACGGTCCCGGTGCCGTGCGCCTCCACGACATCCACGTCCGCAGCGCTGAGCCGGGCACTCGACAGCGCCGCCCGGATCACCCGCTGCTGAGAAGGACCATTCGGCGCCGTCAAACCATTCGACGCGCCATCCTGGTTCACGGCGCTGCCGCGCAGCACCGCCAGCACGGTGTGCCCGTTCTTGCGGGCATCCGAAAGCCGCTCCAGCACCAGCACCCCGGCGCCCTCACCCCACCCGGTGCCGTCCGCCCCCGCTCCGAACGACTTGCACCGACCGTCACCCGCCAGGCCCTGCTGCAAGGCGAAACCGGCGAATGAACCCGGGGTAGCCATGATGGTTACCCCACCGGCCAGGGCCAGCGACACCTCACCCGACCGCAATGCCTGAGCAGCCAGATGCAGAGCGACCAGCGAGGATGAACACGCGGTGTCTACGGTGACCGCCGGGCCCTCGAGACCCAACGTGTACGAGATCCGACCGGAGATCACGCTGGAGGCGGTACCGGTCAGCAGATACCCCTCCGAACCGGAGCCCTCCAGACCCGTTCCATACCCGAGGAAACCACCACCGACGAACACCCCGGCCCGGCTACCCCGCAACGACCGAGGATCAACCCCCGCGTGCTCCAGCGCCTCCCATGACGTCTCCAACAACACCCGCTGCTGCGGATCCATCGCCACGTACCAGCATCCAAAAGCTGCCAGAACTGCTCCGGATCCCGCACCCCACCCGGGAACCGGCACCCCATACCCACAATCGCGATCGGCTCACTCAACGACGCCATGAAGCGCCGGTTCTGCTTCCGCAAACGCTCGTTGTCCAGAAGCGAGCCGCGCAGAGCGGCGACCAGCTCTTCGGTGGACGAGGTCATGACGTGCTCCCGATCAGTGCGAGATTAAGTGTGGTGTCGAGTTCGCCAAGGCAGGCGCGCGCAGACGCCTCTGGCCGCTGGGCGGTCAGAGGCGCTGGTGCGGGGACAAAACCCGGCCGCGCAGGACGGGCGGTCTCTCGACCGCCGCGTCCTGCGCGTCACTACGTACCGCAGCCGAGCACGGGCCTTCGGGGCGAGGTGGCCCGCTCGTGGTCCGTGCTCATGGCTGTCTCCCTTACAGTTGCGCGACCCACCGGCTGATCGTCCGCGCGGTGGTGTCGCCGTGCTCACCCATCATCGAGAAGTGGTTGCCCGGAACGTCCACCACGGTGACCGGGCTGCCGAAGAACGTGGCGTCCTCCCCCTGCTCGATCGCCGGATAGCCGTCCGTGGCCTCCGCCGCCCGCAGCATAAGCACCGGAACTGTGACGGTGTTCAAGTGCTGCCAGCCGAGGTTCAGGTAGTGCACCGTGGCGGTGAGCCAGGTGTCGTCCTGGGCGTAGTCGGCGGTCAGCGCGAGGGTGGTGTCGAGGAAGGCCGGCCACTCACCGGAGAAGCCGTCCTCGCCGAGCGTCGGGGTGTCCAGCAGGACCAGCGCCTGCGGGGCCCGGCCGATCCGCTCCAGGTGCGCCGTCAGGGCGTAGGCGACCAGCCCGCCGGTGGAGTGCCCGGCCACCACGAACGGCCCGTCACCAACCGTGTCGAGCAGGGCCTCGGCCTGAACCGCAACCAGGGCGTCGATGCCGGCCGGCAGCGGCTCCGTGCCGAGGAACCCGGGCTGCTGGATCACCGACATGTCCAGCTCGCCCTGGAACCGCCCGGCGATCCGGGCATATTCACGAACTCCGGCGCGGCCGAAGAACGAGGTGAGGAACACCAGGGCCGGTCCGTCGCCGGAACCACTGGCCACCCGCAACGGCTCCGGCAGCCCGACCGGGCGCTTCCCCTCCGGGTCCACCCCGTCGAAGGTGGGCCGGAACGCAGCCAGGCCGGCGATCAACTGGACCGCCTCGGCCGAGCGCCCGCTCCTGGCCGCCTCGGCGTAGAGCCCGCTCAGCGAGGTGCCCGGGTTCTGCACCGAGACCGGGGCCGCGGCGGCCGGGGCCAGCTCGGCCAGAAGGTGCCGGGCCAGCAGCTCCGGAGTGGCGTGGTCGAACACGATCGACCCGGAAAGCTTCAGACCGGTCAGCGTTTCCAGCCGGTTGCGGAACTCGATCGCGGTCAGGGAGTGGAAACCCTGCTCGATGAAGCCGGTTTCCGGGTCCAGGTCGGCGGGCGAGTGATAGCCGAGCACGGCGGCGGCCTCGGTCAGTACCAGGTCGGTGAGGATCGCCTCCCGCTCCGCCCCGCTCGCTTGTTCCAGCCTCTGGAGCGCCGAGGCAGTGGCCGGGCGGGTTCCGACCGCAGCCGGCCGGGCCTCGATCAGATCGGTGACCAGGGCGCTGGGCCGGCGCAGGGTGTAGACCGGGGCGAAGGTCGCCCAGTCCACGTCGGCGACGGTAATCAGGCCCAGGTCCGCGTCGAGGGCCGTGGCCAGCTGGGCCAGGGCCCGCTCCGGGTCCATCGTCCGCACGCCCATCCGGTCCATCTGGGCCGCACTCTCCTCGCTGGCCAGCCCCCCGCCACCCCACACGCCCCAGGCCACGGCGGTGACCGGAAGGCCCCGGCGGCGGCGGTTCTCGGCCAGGGCGTCGAGGTGCGCGTTGGCCGCCGCATACCCGGCCAGCGAGGCGCTGCCCCAGACGGCGGAGCCGGAGGAGAACAGCACGAACGCGTCCAGGTCCAAGCCCTCGGTCAGCTCGTCCAGGTGGCTCGCGCCGACCGCCTTGGCCGCGAGAAGCGTCTCCAGGTCGTCGATCCCGAGGTCGTTGACCGGACGTTCGGAGGAGACCCCGGCCGCGTGGAACACCGAACTGAGGTCCGCGCCGATCCGGTCCAGAAGTCCGGCCACCTGTCCGCGGTCCGCAGTGTCGCAGGCGAGCACCTCAACTGTCGTTCCCCTTCCCGCGAGCCCGGCTGCCAGTTCTGCCACGCCGGCCGTACCCGCCCCGGAACGGGAGGTCAGGACGACCCGGGCGGCGTGTCGGGAAACTACGAGGTTCGCGACCCGGCCACCGATCCATCCGGTGCCACCGGTGATCAGAACCGTTCCCCACGGCTTCCATTCACCCGAAGGCGCGGTCCGCCCGGCGCGAACCAACCTTCGTCCGTGAATTCCGGCCCCGCGGATCGCCACCTGGTCCTCGCGAGCCGTTCCGCCGGGCGCTACCACCCCGGCCAGCACCGAGCGCAGGCGCGTGGCCGCGCGGTCGTCGAGCACTTCGGGCAGGTCGATCAGGCCGCCCCAGCGGTCCGGGTACTCCAGGGCGACCACCCGTCCCAGCCCCCAGATCTGGGCCTGGATCGGGTCGTCGGCGGCGGAACGGGTGAGTACCCACAGCGGCGCCCAGACTCCCGCGTCGCCCAAAGCCTGAGTCAGGGCCAGGTTCCCGGTCAGACCGGCCGAGACCGTCCCCTCCCCAGGATCGCCCAGAGCCAGCAGAGACACGATGCCCGAGAGTTCACGGAGCTCGGCGAGCACCTCGGCCCCCCGGGCCAGCACGGAGACTCGGTCAAGTTCGTCCGGAGCGAGGGCGACCACGAGAACCTCGGCTCCCCCGGCGCTGAGGATGTCGGCGACCTCAGTGTTCCCGGACATCGAGGTCGGGGTGACCACGATCCAGGTTCCGCTCAGGGCAACCGGTTCCGGGTCCGGAACGGCCGCCCAGGTGACCCGGTACCGCCAGGATGAGGCTTCGGTGTCGTCCTGCTCCCGGCGCCGCCAGGAAGCCAGCATCGGCAGCACCTCACCGAACGGCCGGTCCGGCGCCACTCCGAGAGCATCGGTGAGCCCGGCCACGTCGTCCTTCTCGACCGCGGCCCAGAACTGCGACTCGATGCCGCTGGCGGTCGTCGCCGGGTCGAAAGCGTCCACCGTGAGCCAGAAGTTGCGGTGCTGGAAGGCGTAGGTGGCCAGTTCCACCCGCTGCCCGGTCGGCAGCACCCGCGACCAGTCGACGGCCACCCCTCGCACGTAGAGCCGGGCGAGGGCGGAGGTGACGCTGAGCGGCGCGGCCTGGTCTGGGCGCAGCAGCGGAACACACTCGGCGTTCTCGGTCACCGTGGCCAGCGCAAGGGCCGAGAGCGTGGCGTCCGGTCCGATCTCGACGAACGACCGGACCCCGACGTCGGCCAGCGTGCGCACCGAATCGGCGAAACGTACCGGCTGCCGGACCTGCTGGGCCCAGTAGTCCGGCCAGTCGTTCAGACCGGCGTCCTGCTCTCCGGTGAGGGCGCCGACCCAGGTGGTGAGCGGCGCGTTGTAGGTCAGTTCGGCGGCGAGCAGTCGCAGATCCTCCAGCATCGGCTCCATCCGGGCCGAATGGAAAGCGTGACTGACCCGCAACCGCCGCACCCGGCGTCCTCTGCTCCTAAACACCTCTGCCACCGCATCAACCGCCGCCTCATCACCCGAGACCACTACCGCCGAAGGCCCGTTCACCGCAGCCACCGAAACCCCGTCCAGAAGCTCCCCCGCCACCTCGGCTTCCGACGCCTCAATGGCCGCCATCGCCCCACCAGCCGGCAAGGCCTGCATCAGCCGAGCCCGAGCCGCAACCAGCCGAGCCGCATCCGTCAGCGAAAGCACCCCGGCCGCGTAGGCCGCCGCGATCTCACCCACCGAGTGACCGGCCACCGCGTCCGGAACCACGCCCGCTTCGTCCATCAACGCCAGCAGACCCACCTGGAAGGCGAACAGGCCGGTCTGGGCGAACACGGTCTGATCGGCACGCGCGTCGCCCTCCTCACCCAGCACCACCTCGGCGATCGGGAGGCCGAGTTCGGCCTCCAGCAGGGCGCAGGCCCGGTCGAAGGCCGCGGCGAAGACCGGGCTGGCCGCGTGCAGTTCCCGGCCCATCCCGGCGCGCTGGGAACCCTGACCCGCGAAAACGAAGCCGACCAGGCCGACGCCCGCCGGCGGCACCGATCCAACGAAAGTGTTCACACTCGGCCGCTGCTCACCGATTTCGGCGATTCCGGCGACCAATTCCCCCGAGCCGGACCCGAGCGCGATCGCCCGATGACCGAAGGCCGACCGGGTGACCGCGAGCGACCACGCGACGTCTTTCGGGTCGAGCGTTTCCTGCTTACGGACGCTCGTCGCCAGCCGGGTGGCCTGGGCCGCCAGAGCGGTGGTCGAGCGGGCCGAGACCGGCCACACCAGAGGCGCTCCGGCGATCAGCGCCGGCCGGTTCTCCACCCGCGGAAGTTCGGCCGGTACCGGCGCCTGCTCGATGATCACGTGGGCGTTCGTGCCGCTGATGCCGAAGGCCGAGACTCCGGCGCGGCGCGGGCGCGATCCCGGTTCCCAGGGCTGGGCCGCGGTGAGCAGGCTGATCCGGCCCGCGTTCCAGTCCACGTGGGGAGACGGGTGCTGCGAGTGCAGCGTCGCCGGGAGCAGTTGGTTGCGCAGGGCCAGGACCATCTTGATCACGCCGGCCGCCCCGGCCGCGGCCTGGGTGTGCGCAATGTTGGACTTCACCGAGCCAAGCCAGAGCGGGCGGTCCTGCGGGCGGTCCTGCCCGTAGGTGGCCAGCAGGGCCTGGGCTTCGATCGGGTCGCCGAGAACGGTCCCGGTGCCGTGCGCCTCGACCGCGTCCACGTCCGCAGCGGTCAGCCCGGCCGAGGCCAGTGCCTGGCGGATCACCCGCTGCTGGGCGGGCCCGTTCGGCGCGGTCAGCCCGTTGGAGGCGCCGTCCTGGTTGATTGCGGTGGCGGCGACGACGGCGAGCACCGGATGCCCGTGGCGGCGGGCGTCGGAGAGCCGCTCGACCACCAGCACGCCCGCGCCCTCGCCCCAGCCGGTGCCGTCGGCGCCCTCGCCGAACGACTTGCACCGGCCGTCCGAGGCCAGGCCCTGCTGGGCGGCGAACTCGGCGAAGGCGCCCGGGGTGGCCATCACCGTGACGCCCCCGGCCAGCGCCAGGTCGGACTCGCCTGAGCGCAGCGACTGGGCGGCTAGGTGCAGGGCGACCAGGGAGGAGGAGCAGGCGGTGTCGACCGTCACGGCCGGGCCCTCGAGCCCGAGCACGTAGGCGACCCGGCCGGAGATGACGCTGGTGGCGTTGCCGGTGAGCTGGAAGCCCGCCGCCCCCGGGTCGCTGGAACCGAGACCGTAGGCGGAGAAGCTGCCGCCGGCGAAGACCCCGGTCCGGCTGCCGCGCAGCGTGCCCGGGTCGATCCCGGACCGTTCCAGTGCTTCCCAGGAGACCTCCAGCAGCAACCGCTGCTGCGGGTCCATGGCCAGCGCCTCGCGCGGGCTGATCCCGAAGAACTCCGGGTCGAAGGCGGCCGCGTCGTAGACGAAGCCGCCCTGGGCCTGGGCCCCGTCGGAGACGCCCCAGCCGCGGTCGGCCGGGAAACCGGCGACCGCGTCGGTGCCACTGGCCAGCAGTTCCCAGAACTCCTGCGGGTCGCGCACCCCGCCCGGGAACCGGCAGCCCATCCCCACGATCACGATCGGGTCGGTGTCCTTGGGCCCGGTCGCGGCCTCGGTCGGCTCTTCGACGCCCAGTCCCAGCAGTTCGCCGCGCAGGTACCGGACCGCGTCCACCGGGGCCGGGTGGTCGAAGGCGAACGTGGCCGGGAGCCGCAGCCCGGTGGCCGCACCGAGCCGGCCGCGCAGCTCGACCGCGGTCAGCGAGTCGAACCCGAGGTCGCGGAAGGCCCGGCCGGGCTGGACCACCTCGGCCGCGGTGGCCGGATCGTGCCCGAGCACGGTCGCCGCCTCGGTCTGGACCAGCCGCAGCAGGATCCGCTCCTGCTCAGCCGGCGCGACCTCGGCCAGCTGGCGGGCCAGCGGACTGTCGGTCGACTCCGGTCCGCTCACCGGCGCCGCGCTCAGCGCCCGCCGCACCTCGGGCAGATCGTCGATCAGCCGGCTGGGCCGGCGCAGGCCGAACAGCACCGCGAACCTGGCCCAGTCGATGTCGGCCACGGTGACCAGCCGGTCCCCGCCGTCCAGGGCCGCGGCCAGCGCCCCGATCGCGAGGTCCGGGTCCATCGTCCGCACGCCCATCCGCTCCAGCTGGGCGCCGGTCTCCCGGTTGCGGGAGCCGAGGCCCCCACCGCCCCACAGACCCCAGGCGATCGAGGTCGCGGGCAGGCCCCGGCCGCGCCGGTTCTCGGCCAGGGCGTCGAGGTAGGCGTTCGCCGCGGCGTAGGCCGACTGGTGACCGCTGCCCCAGGTGGCCGCGATCGACGAGAACAGCACGAAGGCGTCCAGGTCGAGCCCGGCGGTGAGCTCGTCCAGGTGTCGTGCCCCGGCCGCCTTCGGCGCCAGCATCGCGGCCAGGCCGGCCGGATCCCCGGCGACCAGGGGGCCGGCCTGCTCGGTCCCGGCGGCGTGGAACACCGAGCTGAGGTGCTCGATCCGGGCCAGCACCCCGGCCAGGTCCGGCTGCACCGCGGTGTCGCAGGCGAAGACCTCGGTGTGAGCACCGGCTTCGGCCAGGGCCGCCACCCGAGCGGCCAGTCCCGCCGTCCGGGGGCCGGATCGGCTGGTGAGGACGATGTGACTTGCATTGCGCTGCAAGGCCATCCGGGCCACGCGGCCGCCGATGGCGCCGGTGCCTCCGGTGATCAGCACGGTGCCGCCCGGGGTCCAGGGACGGCTGGTGTCGGGCTGGGCGGCGCGGCTCAGGCGCCGGGCCAGGACGCCGGACCCGCGGATCGCGAGCTGGTCCTCTCCGGTGGCTCCGGTCAGCACCGGCAGCAGTCGATCCAGGACGCGTCCGGTCGGGTTCTCCGGCAGGTCCACCAGACCGCCCCAACGGTCCGGGAACTCCAGGGCAGCCACCCGGCCCAGGCCCCAGACCTCGGCCTGGATCGGGTTGTGGACCGATTCACCAGACCCGGCGGCCACCGCCGAGCTGGTCAGCACCCACAGTGGCGCGTCCACCCCGGCGTCCCCCAGCACCTGGATCAGGCCCTGGGTGGCGGCCAGGCCGACCGGAACGGAGGGCTCGGCCGCCAGCGCGGCCTGGTCCAGAGCCAGTAGCGAGATCACCCCTCGCAGGGCGGGCGTCGTGCCACCCGGTGTGTAGAGCGGCTCGCCGTCGGCCGAGCGGGCTTCGGCCAGCCGGGCGCCCAGGGTGAACCGGTCCAGGTCGTCCGGACCGGCCGTGACCAGGATCGGAGTCGCCCCCCGGCCGGTCAGGGCCTCGGCCGCGGCGCCCGCGATCTCGGACCCGGCCTTACCGGTGACGATCAGCCAGTCGCCTTCGAACGCGACGGCGGACGGCTCGGTGACCGGCGTCCAGCCGATCCGGTAGCGCCAGCCGGCCACGGCGGACTGCTCCCGGTCACGCTGCCGCCAGGAAGCCAGTACCGGCAGCACCTCGCTGAGCGGCCGGTCGCCCTCCAGCTTCAGCGCCCCGGTCAGGCCGTCCAGGTCGCCCTGTTCAACCGCAGCCCAGAACTGGGCCTCGGCAACGGACGTCGCCGAGGACGAGTCGGCCACCAGGTCCGGCCGCAGGCTCTGCGGCCAGAACAGCTGGCGCTGGAAGGCGTACGTGGGCAGGTCGACCCGCTGACCGGCCGGGATCACCCGGGTCCAGTCGACCGGCGCCCCCTGCACGTGGGCCCGGCCCAGTGCGGTCAGTACCGACTCGGCGGCCGGGCGGGCCGGGGTGAGCACCGGCACGACCTCGGTCTCCTCGTCCAGCACGCCCGCAGCCAGCGCGGAGAGCGTCCCGTCCGGGCCGATCTCGATGAACACCGTGACCCCGAGCCCGGCCAGCGCGGTCACCGAGTCGGCGAAGCGCACCGCTTGGCGGGCCTGCGTCGGCCAGTAGCCCGCCTCCGGCGCCGTCACCGGTTCCCCCATCAGCGCGCCGACCCAGGTGATCTCCGGCTCGCGGTAGGCCAGGGCCGATGCGGTTTCGGTCAGCTCCGGCAGCGCCGGTTCCATCCGGGCCGAGTGGAAGGCGTGACTGACCCGCAGGCGCCGCACCCGGCGTCCCTTGGCCTTCCACTCCTCGGTCAGCGCCGCCACTGCATCGGAATCACCCGAGACCACCACCGAGCCGGGTCCGTTGATCGCGGCCAGGCTGACCCCGTCGGGCAGTGAGCCGGCCAGTTCGGCCTCACTCGCGGCGATCGCGGCCATGGCTCCGCCCTCGGGCAGGTTCTGCATCAGGCGGGCCCGGGCCGAGACCAGGCGGACCGCGTCCGAAAGGCTGAGCACCCCGGCCAGGTGCGCGGCCGCGATCTCACCGACGGAGTGACCAGCGACCGCGTGCGGCCGGATCCCGGCCTCGGCGAGCACCCGGGTCAGGGCAACCTCGACCGCGAACAGGCCGGTCTGGGCGTACAGCGTCTGATCCGCCCGCGGGTCCTCCTCCTCGGCCAGGACCACTTCCCGCAGGGGGATGGGGATCTCGGCCTCGATTAGGGCGACCACCTCGTCGAGCGCGGCGGCGAAGACCGGGGATGCGGCGTACAGCTCGCGGGCCATCCCGGCGCGCTGAGCCCCCTGCCCGGCGAACAGGAAGGCGACCCGCGCGGCCCGGCCCGGACGAACGGCGCCGGAGATCACTGACGGGCCGGTGGCACCGGCCGCCAGGGTGCCGAGCCCGGCGAGCAGGTCGGCCCGGTCCGTCCCGAGCACCACGGCCCGGTGATCGAAGCTGGTCCGGGTGGCGGCCAGCGACCAGGCGAGGTCGGCCGGGGTCAGCTCCGGGTGGGCCCGGACGTGCTCGGCGAGCCGGCCCGCCTGGTCGGCCAGGGCCTGCGCGGAGCGACCGGAAACCGTCCAAATCGGGGTTTCTTCAAGCACCGCCGGTGCCGGGTCGTCCTCACCGGGCAGGACCTCGAGGTCCTCGGCCGGCGGGGCCTCCTCGATGATCACGTGCGCGTTGGTGCCGCTGATTCCGAACGCCGAGACCCCGGCCCGGCGCGGTCCTTCCTGCGGAGCCCATTCCCGGGCCTCGGTCAGCAGGCTGATGTCACCGGCACTCCAGTCGACATGCGGCGAAGCCTCTTCCGCGTGCAGCGTCGCCGGGAGCAGACCGTTGCGCATCGCCAGGATCATCTTCATCACGCCCGCGGCACCCGCCGCGGCCTGCGTGTGGGCGATGTTCGACTTCACCGAGCCGAGCCGCAGCGGCCGCCCCTCGGGCCGACCCTGGCCGTAGGTCGCCAGCAGCGCCTGGGCCTCGATCGGGTCACCGAGAACCGTTCCCGTGCCATGGGCTTCGACAACATCGATGTCGGACGGGGTCAGGCGGGCATTGGCCAGCGCCGCCCGGATCACCCGCTGCTGGGACGGCCCGTTCGGAGCGGTCAGGCCGTTCGAGGCGCCGTCCTGATTGATCGCGCTGCCGCGCAGCACGGCCAAGACCTCGTGACCCTTGCGACGAGCGTCCGAAAGCCGCTCCAGAACCAGCATTCCGGCGCCCTCGGCCCAGCCGGTGCCGTCCGCCCCCGCGCCGAAGGACTTGCACCGGCCGTCCGAGGCCAGACCCTGCTGACGGGAGAACTCGGCGAAACCCATCGGGGTCGCCATCACCGTCACACCACCGGCCAGCGCCAGGTCACACTCCCCGGCCCGCAGCGCCTGGGCGGCCAGGTGCATGGCGACCAGGGACGAGGAGCAGGCCGTGTCCACCGTCACCGAAGGACCCTCGAGCCCGAGCACGTAGGAGACCCGGCCGGAGAAGACCGCGCCCGCTGTCCCGGTCATCAGGAAGCTCTCGGAACCGCTGCCCTCGAGCCCGGCGCCGTATCCGGTCGGCCCGCCTCCGGCGTAGACGCCGGTCAGGCTGCCTTTGAGCGTTCCGGGCCGAATCCCCGCGTTTTCCAGCGCTTCCCAGGAGGTCTCCAGCAACAGCCGCTGCTGCGGGTCGATCGCCAGCGCCTCACGGGGGCTGATCCCGAAAAAGCCCGGGTCGAAGTAACCCGCGTCGTGCACGAACCCGCCCTGCTGGGCTCCCGAGTCCACCCCCGCGCCCAGGTCACCCCAGCCGCGGTCGGACGGGAAGCCGGAGACCGCGTCGGTCTCCGAGACCAGAAGCTGCCAGAGGTCCTCGGGGCTGCGCACTCCACCGGGGTAGCGGGCGCCCATGCCGATGATGGCGATCGGGTCGTCGTCAACGGCTTTCGAAGATTGGACCGGGACGGCCAGAGCAGCCGAAAGGTCGTCCCCGAGCAGTTCCTGGCGCAGGTGACGGGCCAGCCCGGCCGCGGTCGGGTAGTCGAAGATCAACGTCGAAGGCAGCGGCACCCCGGCCAGTTCGGACAGCCGGTTGCGCAGCTCGATCGCGGTCAGGGAGTCGAACCCGAGCTCGCTGAAGGCCCGGTCGGCCTCCACCGCGTCCGCCGACTCATGCCGCAGGATCGCCGCCGCCTCGGCCCGGACCAGGTCGGTCAGGACCTGGTCCTGCTCGCCCGCGGACCGGCCGGACAGCCGGCGGGCCAGCTCCTGCGTCCCCGCCGCCTCAGGTGCGGCCGCCGTCGGCACGAGGGCGTGCACATCGGTCAGCTCCCGCAGGAACGGCGCCTGCCGGACATCGCCGACCGCCGCCGCGATCTGGGCCCAGTCCACGTCGGTCACGGTCAGGGTGGCGTCCCCGTCCAGCAAGGACTGCCCGAGCACCTGCAGCGCCCGCTCCGGGTCCAGAGCGCGGAACGGGCCACTGCCCAGGCGCTCGCGGACCGTGCTGCCGGACTGGGCCATACCCCCACCGGCCCACGGGCCCCAGGCCAGCGCCGTGGCGGGAAGCCCCCGGGACCGGCGGTTCTCGGCCAGCGCGTCCAGGTAGGCGTTGGCCGCGGCGTAGTTGCCCTGGCCACCGCCCCCGAAGGTCGCGGCGGCCGAGGAGAACAGCACGAAGGCGTCCAACCCCTCGGTCAGCTCGTCCAAGTGGCGAGCGCCCCCGGCCTTCACCGCCAGAACGGTGTCCAGACGTTCCGGGGTCATCCGGTCCAGCACACCGTCGTCCAGAACCCCAGCCGTATGCATCACCTGGGTCAGCGGCGGGCCGTCGGCCGCGATGCTTTCCAGCACTGCGGCAACCTGCCCCCGCTGGGACACGTCCGCCGCCAGCACTTCGACCGAAGACCCAGCCTCGGCCAGATTCGCAACCAGCTGACCCGTTTTCCCCACGCGGGCACCGGACCGGCTCAGCAGGGCAATCCGCTCAGCTCCGCGGGCAACCAGCCAACCGGCTAACTGCCCACCAAGCGCGCCAGTACCACCGGTGATCAGCACGGTGCCGGTGACCGCAGCCGAGGCGCCGGGCTGGGCTCCGACTGGGCGCGGAACCCGAACCAGACGCCGTCCGAAAATGCCGGACGGGCGGATGGCGACCTGCTCCTCACGGCCAGCCGCTGGTTCAGCAGCCAGAAGCGCCGCCAATCGAGCACCCGCGCGCTCGTCCATCACTGCCGGCAGGTCGATCAGGCCGCCCCAGCGATCCGGGTACTCCATCGCCGCAGACCGCCCCAGACCCCAAACCTGGCTCTGCACCGGGTTGGGAGCGCTGTCCGGCGTGGTGGCCACCGCCTGCTGAGTGAGCAGCCACGTCGGCGCCCCGATCCGCGCGTCACCAAGGGCCTGCAGCAGCGCAAGCGTCCCGGACAGACCGGCGCTCACCTCGGCCGACCCGGCCAGCAGGGACTCGTTCAGGGAGAGCAGGCTGACGACCCCGGCCACCGGTCCCGAGGCACCCAGCTCAGTAGCCAGCTCGTCCCTCGAGACCGCGCCGACCTCAATCACCCGGGCATCGGCCCCGGCGGCCCGCAGAGCCCGCGCCGTCGCCTCGGCCAAACTCCTAGCCGCCTCCCCCCAAGCCACCTCACCCCCCGCGGCCACATCCTTCGCGACCTCTCCACCAGTCGCTGCGCCCCTCGTGGTCACATCCCTCGCGGCCTCGCCCTCAGCCTCAACCCGAGCGCCTGTGCCGCCGGCCCCCTCAACCCCCTCGTGATCAGGCAGTTCCGCCCCGGGGCGGGGAGGAACTGCATGATCACCGGGGCGGAAGTGCATGATCACGGGAGAGGGGTTGGCGGAGGCCAGCGGCACAGGCGCAGGAGCGGCGGCGGCCGGGGCGGAAGTAGGGGCCGAAGCGAGGGCTGCATCCCCGCCTCGCGCAGCGGGAGTGGGGGCGGGGGTGGCGATGAGCCAGGTGCCGGAGAGCCGGGCCGGGTCCGGTTCGGGGATCGGCGACCAGGTGACCCGGTAGCGCCACCCGGCCACTGCGGCCTCCTCCCGGTCCCGACGCCGCCAGGACGCCAGCACAGGCAGGACGTCGCTGAACGGGCGGTCGGTGTTCACCTCAAGGGCTCCAGCCAGGCCGGCCAGGTCCTCGCGCTCGACGGCCGCCCAGAACTGGCCCTCGGCCGCGGTTCCCTCAGTGGTCACGGGAGCCACCGAGGGCGCGAGGTCTGGCCAGAAGCGCTGGTGGCGGAAGGCGTAGGTGGGCAGGTCGACCGGGCGGCCCGGTTCCAGGACGGCGGGCCAGTCCACGGTCTTGCCCTGAATGTGCACCCGGGCCAGGGCGGTGAGCACGGACTCGGCGGCCGGCAGGGTCGGCGAAAGCACGGGGACGAAGGACGCGTCGCCCTCGAGCGCCGCCGCGCCCATAGCCGAGAGCGTCCCGTCCGGGCCGATCTCGACGAACACCGAGACCCCGAGCTCGGCCATCGTGGTGACCGCGTCCGCGAACCGCACCGCCGCACGGGCCTGCGCGGGCCAGTAGCCGGCCGCAGGCGCAGACACCACCGCACCCGTCAGAGCGCCGACCCAGGGGACGCGTGGAGCAGTGTGACCGAGATCCTCGGCGACCGAATCCAGTTCGTCGAGGACAGCGTCCATTCGCCCAGAATGAAAAGCGTGACTGACCCGCAGCCGCCGGACCCGGCGACCCCGCGCCCGCCAGTGCTCGAGGATGCCGTCGACCTCGGCCGAGTCTCCGGAAACCACCACGGAGGCAGGCCCGTTCACCGCAGCAATCGAGACGCCGTCCGGGAGGGTGCCGGTGATCTCGGCCTCGGAGGCCCCGATTGCGGCCATCGCCCCGCCGGTGGGCAGATTCTGCATCAGGCGGGCCCGGGTCGCCACCAGGCGGACCGCGTCCGCAAGAGTCAGCACCCCGGCCGCGTAGGCGGCCGCGACCTCGCCGACCGAGTGCCCGGAGACCACGTCCGGCCGCACTCCGGCCGCGTCCAGCAGGGCCAGCAGCCCGACCTCGATCGCGAACAGCCCGGTCTGGGCGTACAGCGTCTGGTCGGCCCTCTCGTCCTGCGCCTCGCCGAGCACCACCTCCCGTACGGGCACGCCCAGCTCGATCTCCAGCAGGTCCATCGCCCGGTCGAAGGCGGCGGCGAAGACCGGGCTGGCGGCGTGCAGTTCCCGGCCCATTCCGGCCTTCTGAGCGCCCTGCCCGGCGAACAGGAAGCCGAGCTTCCCGCCGCGGGTCGAGCCGCTGATCACCCGGGGCGCCGTCCGGCCCTGGGACAGCGTGTCCAGCCCGGCCAGCAGTTCGGTGCTGGAACCGCCGAGCACGACGGCCCGGTGCTCGTAGGCGGTGCGGGTGGCGGCCAGTGACCAGGCCACGTCCCGCTTGTCCAGTTCGGGCCGGGTGACGACGTGCGCCAGCAGCCGGCCGGCCTGGGCGGCGAGCCCGTCGGCGGTGCGGCCGGAGACCAGCCATGCCCGCGGCGCGTCCTGCAGCACCTTGGGAGGCCGAGCCGAGGACGGCACAACGGCGACTGGCTCCGGCGCCTCCTCGATGATCACGTGCGCGTTGGTGCCGCTGATCCCGAAGGCCGAGACCCCGGCCCGCCGCCGGCGTCCGTTCGGCTTCCAGGCCACCGGTTCCGTGGCCAGCTTGAGGTTCCCGGCCGACCAGTCGACGTGCGGTGAGGCTTCCCGGGAGTGCAGGGTGGCCGGCAGCAGGTCGTGCTGCAGGGCCAGGACCAGCTTCATCACCCCGGCCGCACCCGCGGCGGCCTGGGTGTGGGCGATGTTCGACTTCACCGAGCCGAGCCAGACCGGGCGCTCCTCGGGCCGGTCCTGGCCGTAAGTGGCCAGCAGGGCCTGGGCCTCGATCGGGTCGCCGAGCACGGTCCCGGTGCCGTGCGCCTCGACCACGTCCACGTCGCCGGTGCTGAGCCCGGCACCGGCCAGGGCCTCGCGGATCACCCGCTGCTGGGAAGGGCCGTTCGGGGCGGTCAGGCCGTTCGACGCGCCGTCCTGGTTGACCGCGCTGCCCGCGATCACCGCAAGCACCCGGTGACCGTTGCGCTGAGCGTCCGAAAGCCGCTCCAGCACAATCACACCCGCGCCCTCACCCCAACCGGTGCCGTCCGCTTCCGCACTGAAGGACTTGCAGCGGCCGTCCCCGGCCAGCCCCTGCTGAAGGGCGAACCCGGCGAACGCGATCGGCGTCGCCATCACGGTGACGCCGCTGGCCAGCGCCAGGGAGCACTCCCCCGAGCGCAGCGCCTGGGCGGCCAGGTGCAGAGTGACCAGCGAGGACGAGCAGGCGGTGTCGACGGTCACGGACGGGCCCTCGAGCCCGAGGACGTACGAGACCCGGCCGGAGAGAACCGAACCCGCGGTGCCGGTGAGCAGGAAGCCCTCGGAGCCGCTGCCCTCCAGGCCACCGCCGTAGCCCAGGGCACTACCACCGGAGAACACGCCGGTCCGGCTGCCGCGCAGCGTGGCGGGGCGAATACCGGCGTGCTCCAGAGCTTCCCAGGAGGTCTCCAGCAGCAGCCGCTGCTGCGGGTCCATCGCCAAGGCCTCGCGCGGGCTGATCCCGAAGAATCCGGGGTCGAACTCGGCCGCGTCGTAGAGGAATCCGCCCTGGCGGGCGTAGGGGGTGGCGGAGTCGATGCCCAGATCGGCGCTCCAGCCGCGGTCGGTCGGGAAGCCGGAGACCGCGTCCGACCCGGTGACCAGCAGGTCCCAGAGCTGTTCCGGGCTGCGCACCCCGCCGGGGTAGCGGCAGCCCATCCCGACAATGGCGATCGGGTCGTCGTCGATGAGTTTTTGGACGCCGACGGTCGCCGGAGCGGCTTCGGTCCCGACCAGGCTGGTCTTGAGGTAGCCGGCCAGGGCCAGCGGGGTGGGGTAGTCGAAGATCAGCGTGGCCGGCAGCTTCAGACCGCTGACCCCGGTCAGCCGGTTGCGCAGCTCGACCGCGGTCAGCGAGTCGAAGCCGAGCTCGCTGAGCGGCCGGTCGGCGGCGATCGCCTCGTCGTTGGGATGGTGCAGCACCAGAGCAGCCTCGGAACGCACCAATGCGACGAGGATCTCGTCCTGCTCGGCCGAGGTGCGCCCGGCGAGATCGGCGAAGGCCTGGGCACCCGGGGCGCTCGGGGCGGCCGCCGCCGCGATCGGGGCCAGTTCCTTGGCCTCGGGCAGCTCGCTCAGCAGCGGCACCTGGGAGAGGTCGCCCAGGCCCATCGCCAGCATCGGCCAGTCCAGGTCCATCACCGCGAGCGCGCCCTCGGTGCCCTCGATCACCTGGCCGAGCACGGGCAGGGCGAGCTGCGGGTCCATCGGGCGGAACGGGCCGCCGGTCAGGCGCTGCTGCACCGCGTCGCCGGACTGCGCCATACCGCCGCCGCCCCACACTCCCCAGGCCACCGACGTGGCGGCCAGGCCGCGCGAACGGCGGTTCTCGGCCAGGGCGTCCAGGTAGGCGTTGGCGGCGGCGTAGTTGGCCTGGCCACCACCACCGAACGTGGCCGTGGCCGAGGAGAACAGGACGAAGGCGGCCAGGTCGGCGTCGGCGGTCAGTTCGTCGAGGTACCGGGCTCCGCCGGACTTCGGCGCGAGGACGCCGTCCAGCCGGGTCGGGGTCATCCGGTCGAGTACGCCGTCGTCGAGCACCCCGGCGGTGTGCATGACGCCGGCCAGCGCCGGGCCGGTGCGGTCCAGCCAGGACAGGATCCCGGCCAGGTCCTCGCGGCGGGCGATGTCCCCGGACAGCACCACGGCCTCGGCACCCGCTTCGGCCAGCCCGGCGGCGGCCTGCGCCGCGGTCCGGGCGCCCGGACCGGACCGGCTCAGCAGGGCGACCCGGGCCGTGCCCCGGTCGGCCAGCCACTGACCCAGATGCCCGCCGATTGCTCCGGTGCCGCCCGTGAGCAGCACGGTTCCCTGCGAAAAGCGTTGGGCCACGTTGGTTCCGGTGGCGCTGGAGCGGCGCACCCGCTTGAGCCGGCGTCCGAGCACACCGGCCGCGCGGATCACGACCTGGTCTTCGAAATCTCCCGCCAGGACCGCGTTCAGCCGGGTCATGGCCCGTTCGTCGAGCACGGCCGGTAGGTCGATCAGCCCGCCCCAGCGGTCCGGGTGCTCGAGGGCCACGACTCGGCCGAGGCCCCAGATCTGCGCTTGGGTCGGGTGCTGCAGCGCCTCGTCGTGACGCGCCGCCACCGCACCCCGGGTAAGGATCCACAACGGGGCGTCGATCCCGCGGTCACCGAGCGCCTGCACCAGGGCGGTGGTGACGGCCAGCCCAATCGGCACGGCGGGGTGGCCGGGTAGCGGTGTCTCGTCGGCGCTGAGGAACGAGAGGACGCCCGTGGGCGCGTCGTCGTCGCTGGTCCAGGCCTGGTCGATGCGCTCGGCGACGGCCTCGCGGGTCACCTCGCCGGTGTCCACCGTAACCAGACGGACGGTCAGGCCGCGTGCGCTGAGCGCCCGGGTGACGTCACCGGCCAGGTCGAGCCCGGCCGGACCGGCGACGGCCAGCCAGGTCCCGGTCAGGGCGGGCGGGTCGAGGTCCGGCAGTGGGGACCAGGCGATCCGGTAGCGCCAGGCCGCGGCCGCGGCGTCCTCCCGGTCCCGCTGGCGCCAAGAAGCCAGCACCGGCAGCACCTCGCTGAACGGCTGCTGCCCGTCGACCTCCAGCGCCCCGGCCAGACCGGCCAGGTCGCCGCCCTCGACCGCGGCCCAGAACTGGGCCTCGGCGGCCGAGGCCCCGATCCCGGTGGCCCCCGGGACCGAGGCGCTGCGGGTGCCCTGGGGCCAGAAACGCTCGTGCTGGAACGCGTACGTGGGCAACTGGACCCGGGTACCCGGGGTGAGGACGCGGGACCAGTCCACCTTCAGTCCACGGACGTGCGCCCCGGCCAGGCCGCGGAGGATCGCCTCAGTGGCGGGAAGGGTGGAACTGAGCATGGGGACGAAGGTTTCGTCTCCAGTGAGGACGCCGGAACCCATCGCCGAAAGCGTCCCGTCGGGACCGATCTCCAAGAAGACCGAGACACCCTGGGCGGCCATCGTCCGCACCACATCGGCGTACCGGACCGCCTGCCGGGCCTGGGCCGGCCAGTAGGCGGCGCCGGGCTCGGTGATCACCTCACCGTTCAGCGCCCCGACCCAGCGAGCAGAAGGCGCCGTGTAAGTCAGCTCCCCCGCGACCCGGCCGAGCTCGTCCAGGACCGGGTCCATCCGGGCCGAGTGGAAGGCGTGGCTGACCCGCAGCTGCCGAACCCGGTGGCCCCGGGCCCGCCACTCCTCCAGCAGGATCCCGACCGCCTCCGCGTCACCCGAGATCACCACCGACTGCGGGCCGTTCACCGCCGCGATCGACACATCCGTGCGACCGGCCAGGGCCTCGGCCATCTCGGCCTCGGCGACCGCGACCGCGCCCATTGCCCCACCGGTGGGCAGGTCCTGCATCAGCCGGGCCCGCGCGGCCACCAGCCGACAGGCGTCCTCCAGGCTCAGCACCCCGGCCGCGTAGGCCGCCGCTATCTCCCCGACCGAATGCCCGGCCACCACATCGGGCACGATTCCGGCCGCCGCCAGCAGCGCGACCAGTCCGACCTCGACGGCGAACAGCCCGGTCTGGGCGTACAACGTCTGGTCGGCCAGCTTTTCGTCGCCGGCCAGGACCACCGCGCGCAGGTCGACGCCGAGCGCCGCTTCCAGCTGGGCACAGACCTCGTCGAAGGCGGCCGCGAACACCGGCGAGGCAGCGTACAGCTCGCGGCCCATCCCCGCGCGCTGGGCGCCCTGCCCGGCGAACACGAACCCGATCCGCGACGAGCGCACCTCACCGGCGATGACGTCGGTGCCCGACAAACCATTGTTCAGAGCAGCCAGGCCGTCCCCGAACAGCACCGCGCGGTGGTCCAGAGAGGTCCGGGCGGTGGCCAGCGACCAGCCGACATCCACCGCGTCCAGCCCCGGACGCGACCCCAGCCACCCCGCCAACCGATTCGCCTGCGCGGTTCGAGCCGCCTCGGTGTGACCGGAAACCAGCCAGACCGGTGGCGTGTTCACCAGTACCCGCGGAACTTCGACCACCGACTCGTCGGATCCGGCCGCCTCGCCGTCACCACCCGACGGAGCTGCCCCACCGATCGCCGCCGGGGCTTCCTCGATGATCACGTGCGCGTTGGTACCACTGATCCCGAAGGCCGAGACGCCGGCCCGACGGGGGTTCTCACCCCGCCGCCAATCAGCCGCCTCAGCCAGCAACTGGATGTTCCCAGCCGTCCAGTCCACGTGCGGCGAAGGTTGATCTGCGTGCAAAGTCTTCGGCAACCGGTCATGGTGCATCGAGAGCACCATCTTCATCACACCCGCGATCCCGGCCGCAGCCTGGGTGTGCGCGATGTTCGACTTCACCGAACCCAGCAGCAACGGCCGACCGTCGGGCCGGTCCTGACCATAGGTAGCGAGCAGGGCCTGCGCCTCAATCGGATCACCCAGCACGGTCCCAGTGCCATGCGCCTCGACCACGTCCACATCGGCCGACGCCAGCCGGGCACTCGACAGCGCGGCCCGAATCACCCGCTGCTGCGAAGGACCATTCGGCGCCGTCAAACCATTCGACGCCCCGTCCTGGTTCACGGCGCTGCCCCGCACGACCGCCAGCACGGTGTGCCCGTTCTTGCGGGCATCCGAAAGCCGCTCCAGAACCAGGACAGCCGCGCCCTCGCCCCAGCCCGTTCCGTCTGCTCCGGCCCCGAACGACTTACAGCGACCATCGGCAGCCAGACCCTGCTGCAGTGCGAAGCCGGCGAACGAACCCGGCGTCGCCATGATGGTTACGCCACCGGCCAGGGCCAGCGACACCTCACCCGACCGCAACGCCTGAGCAGCCAAATGCAGAGCCACCAACGACGACGAACACGCCGTATCCACCGTGACCGCGGGCCCTTCCAATCCCAGCGTGTACGAGATCCGACCGGAGATCACACTGGAAGCGGTACCCGTCAGCAGATACCCCTCCGAACCGGAGCCCTCCAGACCCGTTCCATACCCGAGGAAACCACCACCGACGAACACCCCCGCCCGGCTCCCCCGCAACGACCGAGGATCAACCCCCGCATGCTCCAACGCCTCCCACGACGTCTCCAACAACACCCGCTGCTGCGGATCCATCGCCAAAGCGTACCAGCATCCAAAAGCTGCCAGAACTGCTCCGGATCCCGCACCCCACCCGGGAACCGGCACCCCATACCCACAATCGCGATCGGCTCACTCAACGAGGCCACGAACCGCCGGTTCTGCTTACGGAGCCGCTCGTTGTCCAGAAGCGAACCCCGCAAGGCCGCGACAAGGTCTTCGGTGGACGAGGTCATCATGTGCTCCTGTACTCCGTGGTCAGATGAAGTCGTCGGCGTCGGCGCGGTCGCGGGCCATCCGGATCAGGTCGGCGACGTCCATCTCGGCGATGTCCGGCGTCCCCTCCTCCGGTTCGGCCTCGTCGCCCGGCTTCTGGGCCAGCTGGAGGATCGATTCGAGCAGGCCGGCGCTGCGCAGCAGGCCGATCGGGATCTCGGCCAGGGCGGTCCGGACCTCGGCCTCCTCGGCTGCCTCCGGGGTGATCTCGGCTGCGTCCGGAACAAGTTCCGAGCGAAGGTATTTGGCCACCCCGGCCGGAGTGGGATAGTCGAACACCAGGGTCGCGGGCAGTTGCCGGGCCAGCGCGATGGAGAGCCGGTTGCGCAGCTCGACCGCGGTCAGCGAGTCGAACCCGAGGTCGGAGAAGGCCGCCCCGGCCTCCACCGCATCCGGTGACTCGTGCCCGAGCACCGCCGCGACCTCACCGCGCACCAGATCCGTGAGGAACCGCTCCTGCTCCAGCGGGCTCTGCTCGGCCAGCAGCTGCAGAAGTTCGGCCACCGCGTTGGAGTCCGGCCCGGCCGCCGCCGGGACCAGGGCGTGTACGTCGGTCAGTTCCCGCATCATCGGGACCTGGCTGAGATCGCCCAGCTGGGAGGCAATCTGGATCCAGTCGACGTCCATCACGCCGAGGTCCCCGGCCGCGGGCTCGGTGAGGATCTGGCCCATCACCCGCAGCGCCGGCTCCGGCTCCATCGCCTTCAGCGGCCCCCGGCTGACCCGGCTGCGCACCGTGGCGTCGGCCTCGGCCATCCCGCCGCCGGCCCAGACGCCCCAGGCCAGCGAGGTCGCGGCCAGGCCCCGGCGGCGCCGGTCCTCGGCCAGCGCGTCGAGGAAGGTGTTGGCCGCGGCGTAGTTGCCCTGACCACCGCCGCCGAAGATGGCGGTGGCCGAGGAGAACAGGACGAACGCGGAGAGCCGGCGGTCGGCGGTGAGCTCGTCGAGGTGAACGGCGCCGGAGGCCTTCGGGGCGAGCACGTTCCGCAGCCGCTCCGGGGTCATCCGGTCCAGCACACCGTCGTCGTTGATGCCCGCGGTGTGCATGACGCCGGTCAGCGCCGGACCGTGGCCGTCCATCCAGTTCAGCAGGGCCGCCACCTGATCCCGGCGGGCCACGTCGCCCGCCAGCACCTGCACGGCGGTGCCCTCCTCGGCCAGCGTCGCCGCCAGCCGGGCCACTCCCTTGGCCTTGGCTCCGGAACGGCTCCACAGCGTCACCTGGGCGGTGCCCTGCTCGGCCAGCCAGCGAGCCACCTGCATACCGATCGCGCCGGTACCGCCGGTGACCAGGACCGTGCCCTGCGCGAAGGCCCGGCCCACGCCCGAGTCCGGCAGCTCCGTCGCGGCCGAGAGCGCGGCGGGGCGGCGGGCGCGGGTCAGGCGGCGTCCGAGGAGACCAGTGGAACGGATCGCCACCTGGTCCTCCGGCACCGCCCGGGACAGGATCCCGGCCAGCCGGGCGCCGGCCCGCTCGTCGATCGTGGCGGGCAGATCGATCAGCCCGCCCCAGCGGTCCGGGTGCTCCATGCTCGCCACCCGGCCCAGACCCCAGATCTGGGCCTGCGCGGGACGGACCGGCACCTCGTCCACCTTGGCCGGAACCCCGCCACGGGTGATCAGCCAGAGCGGCGAGGAACTGCGGGCGTCGCCGAGAGCCTGGATCAGGCCGACGGTGGCGGCCAGTCCGGTGGTGACCTCAGGAGTCGCCGACAGGGTGGATTCGTCGACGGCGAGGAACGAGAGGACGCCGGTGGCCGCCTGGAGATCCGGCCCGGAAGTCTCGACCTGAACCTCGACCTCACCCTCGACTCCAGCTTGAGCCTGAGACTCGGCCCCGGCCCGCATCATCGCCTCGGCCATCGCCACCGCGATGCCCTCGCGGGTCACCTCACCCTCGGGCACCTCCACGATCACCGGCTGGGCCCCCCGGGCAGCCAGGGCCCGAGCCGACTCCCCGGCCGCCTCCAGCCCCGCGGCCCCGGTCACCAGCAGCCAGGTCCCGCTCAGCGTGACCGGCTCCGGGTCGCTGACCGGCAGCCAGCTGATCCGGTAGCGCCAGTCGGCCACCGCGGCATACTGCCGATCCCGCTGCCGCCAGTCGGCCAGCATCGGCAGCACCTCGCTGAACGGCCGATCGCCGTCCAGTTCCAGCGCCCCGGCCAGACCGGAGACATCCCCGGATTCCACCGCGGCCCAGAACAGGCTCTCGGCCTCGCTCCCGGCGGCCACCGTCATCCCCGTGGGAATGTCCGGCACCGCCCAGAAACGCTTGTGGCTGAACGCGTAGGTAGGCAGACCCACCCGCACGCCGGGCGTCCCGGGGGTCAGGACCGAGGTCCAGTCCACCTGCGAGCCCTGCACGTGAATCCGGGCCAAGGCGGTCAGGACCGAGGTGGCGGCCGCGGTCTGGGGCCGCAGCACCGGCACGAACCCGGCCTCGACCACGCCCGAGCCCATCGCGGAAAGCGTTCCGTCCGGACCGATCTCGACGAAGGTCGTCACCCCCAGATCGGCCATCGCCCGCACCGAGTCGGCGAACCGGACCGGTTGCCGGGCCTGCGCAGCCCAGTACCCGGGCTCCGGCGTACTCACCAACGAGCCGGGCAGCGCCCCGACCCAGGCCACCAAGGGCGCGTTGTGCGCCAGCCCCGAGGCCACGTCGGCGAGTTCCTCCAGCACCGGGTCCATCCGGGCCGAGTGGAACGCGTGACTGACCCGGAGGCGACGCACCCGGCGTCCCTCATTCCTCCACGACTCGACCAGCGCATCGACCGCCGCCTCGTCGCCCGAGACGACCACCGAGTTCGGCCCGTTCACCGCCCCGATCGAAACCCCGTCCGGCAACGTCTCCAGCACCTCGGCCTCGGAGGCCTCCAGGGCGGCCATCGCCCCACCACCCGGCAAGGCCTGCATCAGCCTGGCCCGATTGGCGACCAGCCGGGCCGCGTCCTCCAGGGTCAGCACTCCGGCCGCGTAGGCCGCCGCAATCTCACCCACCGAGTGCCCGGCCACCACATCCGGAACGACGCCGGCCGCGGCCAGCAGCGCGACCAGGCCGACCTCGACCGCGAAGAGTCCGGTCTGGGCGTACAGCGTCTGGTCGGCCTGCGCCACCTTCAGCGTCGAGCCACCGTGCGAACCGTTCTGGTCGCTCACGTCCGGCTCGCTCAGCACCACGTCCCGGATCGGCACGCCGAGTTCGGCCTCGACCAGCCCCACCGCCCGGTCGAAGGCCTCGGCGAAGACCGGGGAGACGGCGTACAGCTCGCGGCCCATCCCGGCCTTCTGAGCTCCCTGCCCGGCGAACAGGAAGCCGACCCGCGGGACGCTTCCGGCCGCGATCGATCCCGAAACCACCGAACCGGAGGGCTTTCCGGAGGCCAGTGATGATGCTCCGGCAATCAGCTGATCCGCGCCGGAACCGAGTACCACCGCGCGGTGTTCGAAGACCGAGCGGGTGGTGGCCAGGGACCAGGCGATCTCAAGGGCGTCCTCGCCGCCCGCGGCGAACTCGGCCAGGCGAGCGGCCTGGGCGGTGAGCGAGGAGGCGCTGCGGGCCGAGACCAGCCAGGCCTGCGGGGCGTCCACCAGCAGGGCGGGCTGCTCGTCGGGCAGGTCGACGGCCACCGGGGCCGGCGCCTCCTCGAGGATCACGTGGGCGTTGGTCCCGCTGATCCCGAAGGCCGAGATCCCGGCCCGGCGCGGCTGCTCGGTGAGCGGCCAGGACCGGGCCTCGGTGAGCACCCGGGCCTCGCCCTCGGTCCAGTCCACGTGGGGCGAGGGCTGGTCCGCGTACAGGGTCTTGGGCAGCAGCTCGTTCTGCAGGGCCAGCACCATCTTGATCACCCCGGCCACCCCCGCGGCCGCTCCGGTGTGCGCGATGTTCGACTTCACCGAACCCAGCCAGACCGGACGGCCCTCGGGCCGGTTCTGCCCGTAGGTCGCCAGCAGGGCCTGCGCCTCGATCGGGTCACCGAGCACGGTCCCGGTGCCGTGCGCCTCGACCGCGTCCACGTCCGTGGCCCGCAACCCGGCCGCGGCCAGCGCGGCGCGGATCACCCGCTGCTGCGAAGGGCCGTTCGGGGCGGTGATGCCGTTCGAGGCGCCGTCCTGGTTCACCGCACTGCCACGGATCACCGCGAGCACCTGGTGGCCGTTGCGCTCGGCGTCGGAAAGCCGCTCCAGCAGCAGGATCCCGGCGCCCTCGCCCCAGCCGGTGCCGTCCGCCCCGGCGCCGAACGCCTTGCAGCGCCCGTCCGAGGCCAGGCCGCCCTGCCGGGAGAACTCGGTGAACAGGCCCGCGTTGAACATCACGGTCGCGCCGCCGGCCAGGGCGAGATTGCACTCGCCCCCGCGCAGCGCCTGGGTGGCCAGGTGGATCGCGACCAGCGACGAGGAGCAGGCGGTGTCCACGGTGACGGCCGGGCCCTCAAGTCCCAGCGCGTAGGAGACCCGGCCGGAGATCACGCTGCCGGAGGTCCCAGTCAGGCCGTAGCTGTCGGAACCGATTCCGTACCAGGAAGATCCGTAGCCACCTGCGAACACCCCGGTGGTGCTGCCCCGCAGTCCGGCCGGGTCGATCCCGGCCCGCTCCAGGGCCTCCCACGAGGTCTCGAGCAGCAGTCGCTGCTGCGGGTCCATGCCCAGCGCCTCGCGCGGGCTGATCCCGAAGAAGGCGGGGTCGAACTCGGGCGCCTCGTGCAGGAAACCACCGAGCAGGGTGGTCGAGGAGCCGTCCTCGGCGTAGACCCCCTCGGTGTCCCAGCCGCGGTCGGTCGGGAAGCCGGAGATCGCGTCCGCACCCGAGCGCAGCAGCTCCCAGAAGCGTTCCGGGGTGTCGGCGCCGCCGGGGAAGCGGCAGCCGATGCCGACGATGGCGATCGGCTCGTCGGTGGACACCGGAGCCGCCATCGGCTCGGTCGACACCGGTGCCGGCCGGGCGCTCAACCCGGCCCGCAGGTGCGCGGCCAGCACGGTCGGCGCGGGGTAGTCGAAGACCAGGGTGGCCGGCAGCTTCAGGCCGGTCGCCGTGGCCAGTCGGTTGCGCAGCTCCACGGCGGTCAGGGAGTCGAAGCCGACCTCGCGGAAGGCGCGGGCGGGCTCCATCAGGTCGTCCGCCGAGTGCCCGAGCACCGCCGCGGCGTGCGTGCGGACCAGGTCGGTCAGCGTGCGGTCGGCCTCCACCGGAGACATCCTGGCCAGCCGGGACCGCAGTGCCTCGGCCGCCGCGCTACTGCCCGCACCTCCGGCGACCGGCCGGTTGGTACCGCCCGACAGCACCCGCAGCAGCGGCGGGACCAGCGCGTTCGTCCCCGCCTGGGCGACCTGCGAGCGCAGCGCGGTGACGTTCAGCCGGGCCGGGACCAGCACCGCCTCGCTCCGGGCCAGGCTCAGATCGAGCAGGGCCAGCCCTTCCTGGGCGGTCAGCGCGGTCACGCCGCCCCGGGTCATCCGGTCCAGGTCGCCGTCGCTGAGGTGGCTGGTCAGCCCGCTGGCGTCGGCCCACAGGCCCCAGGCCAGGGACACCGCGGGTCGTCCGGTGCTGCGGCGGTGAGCCGCCAGGGCGTCCAAGAAGGCGTTGCCGGCCGCGTAGTTGCCCTGGCCAGCAGCACCGAAAGTGGCTGCGGCCGAGGAGAAGAGCGCGAAGATCTCGAGGTCCAGCCCGGCGGTCAGGCGATGCAGGTGCCAGGCCGCGTCCACCTTCGGCCGCATCACCGGGTCGATCCGCTGAGGGGTGAGCGAGCCGATCACGCCGTCGTCCAGGACCCCGGCGGTGTGCACGATCCCGATCAGCGGCGCTTGGCCCGGATCGGCGGCCACCGCCGCGAGCAGTCCGGCGGTCAGGTCCGGATCGGTGACGTCGGCGGTGACGATCCGCGCGTCAGCGCCCGCCGCGGCGACTGCGGCGGCGAGCCGAGCGCTGCCCGGGGCGGATGGCCCGCGGCGGCCGGCCAGAAGGAGGTGCGCGGCTCGGTGGGTGGCGGCCAGGTGCTGGGCGACCAGCCCGGCCAGGGTGCCGGTGCCACCGGTGATCAGGATGGTTCCGCGGGCTTCCGAAGGCGTCTCAGCAATGGACGCACCCGGTGACGACGGGCGGACGAGTCGGCGTCCGTAGGCGCGACCGTTACGGACGGCGAGTTCGGGTTCGCCGACGCCGAGAGCGGCGGCCAAGGTGCCGATGTCGGCCACCGACGCCGGAGCCCCGGGCTCGTCCTGGACTCCCCTACCGTCGGCGTCCTCCAGCCCGACCCCTCCGAACTCCGAGGGCCCGGCGGAGACGTCCACGAGCACGATCCGGTCCGGGTTCTCCGACTGCGCCGAGCGCACCAGCCCCCAGATTGCGGCGGCCGGCAGGTCGGCGATCGGGTCGCCCTCGTGCACCGCGACCGCCCCGCGGCTGACCAGGACCAGCCGCGAATCCTCGAACCCGTCGAGCGCGAGCCAGTGCTGAAGCAGGCGCAGGGCCTCGCCGGCCGCCGCGCGAGCGGCCTCTGGTGTGCCGTCGCCGAGCCGGCCGTCGAGTTCGTCGGGGGTCTCGATCACCGCCAGCACGATTTCCGGCGCCGGGCGGCCGCTCTCGATCAGTTCAGCCAGGTCGGCGTGGGCATCCACGTCCACCCCGGCGGCCGCCAGCCCGGCGCCGAGACCGAGCGGATCTGCCCCGATCACGCTCCATCGCCCGGCCGAGGCTGCGACCGGAACCGGAACCGGGGCCCAGTCGAGGGCGAACAACGCGTCGTGGAGCCGGGCGGCGCCGGAGCGCAGGCTGGCCGCGGGGACCGGGCGCAGGCCCAGGGACTCGATCGACAGCACCGCGACGCCGTCACCGTCGGCGGCGGTCAGGGTCAGGTTCCCGTCGGGCCGGCGGCTGAGCCGGGCCCGCAGGGTGCCGGCTCCCGCAGCGTGCACGGTCAGGCCGGTCCAGGTGGCGGGAAGCAACAGGTCGGACGGCCCAGCGCTGGGCCAGCCCTCACCGGCCAGCGTCGCCACCTCCAGCAGGGCCGCGGTCAGCGCCGGGTGCACACCGAAGGTCGCGGCATCCTCCCCGACCGAGACCTCGGCAAGGACGTCTTCGCCATCCCGCCAAGCGCCTTGCAGCGCTCCAACAGGCTCGTCGATCAGCGCGGATGCACCGACCGGGGGCCAGGCGCCGCTGCTGACCGGCTTGACCGCGGTGTGCACCTCTGGGGTGTCCGGCTCCAGCGTGCCGTGGGCATGCCGGGTCCACGGCGCATCCGAACGGGCCCGCCGACCACGGATGTCCACGGTCCGGCGTCCCTCATCATCCGGACCACTCAGGACCACCTGGATCTGGAGCTGATCGGTGACCAGCACCGGCTCGGCCACGGTCAGCGTCGCGATCCGGGGGAAGCCGACCTGGAACCCGGCCACCACGGCCAGCTCGGCCAGCACGGTCGCGGAGGCGCCGACGGTGAGCGTGTCCTCGGGAAGCGCCAGCCAGGGCTGACCGGCGAGGGCCAGGAGACCGGTGACGATCACCCCACCGTCGTCACCCAGCTCGACCGCAGCACCGAGCAGCGGGTGCATGACCGGGTCGAGACCGGCCGAGGAGACGTCGGCCGCGGGCGAGCCACCGCCCAGGTACCAGTAGTGCTCGTGCTGGAAGGCGTAGGTGGGCAGAGCCACTCGGCGGGCGCGGGGCAGAACCGCGGCCCAGTCGACCCGGACGCCGTGCGCGTGCACCTGGGCCAGGGCGGCCAGAACCTGCGCCGCGCCGCCGTGATCCCGGCGGAGGGTCCCCGTGATCACCGGCGTCGCATGCTCGGCGGCCTCGACGGTGGCCTCGATCGAGGTGGTCAGCACCGGGTGCGGCGAGGTCTCGATCCACACCCCGTAACCGGCGTCGGCCAGGAACTGCACCGCCTCGGCGAAGTGCACCGGGGCCCGCAGGCTGGCGTACCAGTACTCGGCGTCCGCCTCGGTGCCCTCCAGGATGTCCCCGGTCATCGACGAGACCAGCGGCATCCGCCCGGCCCGGGGGGTGACCGGCTCGAGCAGGGCCAGGATCTCGTCGCGCAGGTCCTCGACCTGCGGGCCGTGCGAGGCGTAGTCGACCGGCAGCCGGCGGGCCCGCACACCCGCCGCCTCGCACCAGGCCGCGAGCTCGTCCAAGGCTTCTGGTTCGCCGGAAACCACGGTTGCCGCAGGTCCGTTCACCGCGGCCACGGTGGCCAGGCCCGCCAGCGGCACGATCCGGGCCTCGACCTCCTCGGCCGACTCGGCGATCGAGAGCATGCCGCCCCGCCCGGACAGCACCCGCAGTGCCCGGCTGCGCAGGGCCACCACGCGGGCCGCGTCCTCAAGGTCGAGGATCCCGGCCACGTAGGCGGCCGCGATCTCGCCCTGGGAGTGACCGACGACCACGTCCGGATGGACGCCCGCGGCCTGCCAAAGCCCCGCCAGCGAAACCATCATCGCCCAGAGAGCGGGCTGGACGACATCCACCCGTTCCAGGCTCGGTGCCCCCTCGGCGCCCGACAGCACGTCCTCGAGCGAGAAGCCGGACCACTGCACGTGCGGCGCCAGGGCCGCGTCGCAGGCGGCCAGCGTCTCGGCGAAAACCGGCGACTGAGCGGCCAGCTCACGCCCCATGCCGATCCACTGCGAACCCTGACCGGGGAAGACGAACACGGTTCGCCCGCCCCCGCCACCGGCCGGCACGACCCCGCTCACGGCGTAGGCACTGGGCTCGCCGGAGGTGATGGCGGCCAGCCCGGTCAGGAGCTCGTCGCGGGTCTCGCCGAGCACCACCGCGCGGTGCTCGAAGGTGGAGCGGGTGGTGGCCAGCGACCAGGTGATGTCCTCGGGGGCTTCCCGGTCCGCATAACCGGCCAGGCGCTCGGCCTGCTCGCTGAGCCCACTCGCCGAGCGGCCGTTCACCAGCCAGGCGTTCCCCTCGAGGAGGACCGACGGGCTCTCCACCGGCGGCTGCGGGGCTGCGGCGGGAGCCTCTTCGAGGAGGATGTGCGCGTTGGTCCCGCTGATCCCGAAGGATGAGACACCGGCCCGGCGCACGCGGCCGTCCGCGCTTTCCCAGACCGCGTCCTCCGCCAGCAGAGCAACGCTTCCGGCGCCCCAGTCCACGTTCTCGGCCGGTTGGTCGGCGTACAGGCTGCGCGGGAGCAGACCGTGCTGCAGGGCGAGCACCATCTTCATCACCCCGGCCACCCCGGCCGCGCTCTGGGTGTGCGCCAGGTTGGACTTCACCGAACCGATCAGCAGAGGACGCTCGGGGTCCCGGTCGCGTCCGTAGGTGGCGATCAGGGCCTGCGCCTCGATCGGGTCACCCAGCGTGGTTCCGGTGCCGTGCGCCTCGACCACATCCACGTCCTCCGGCCGCAGCCGGGCGTTGGCCAGGGCGGCCCGGATCACCCGTTGCTGGGACGGGCCGTTCGGCGCGGTCAGGCCGTTCGAGGCGCCGTCCTGGTTGATCGCGCTGCCGCGCATCACCGCGAGCACCTGGTGGCCGTTGCGCTGGGCGTCCGAAAGCCGCTCCAGCAGGATCATTCCGGCGCCCTCGGCCATGCCCATGCCGTCAGCGGCAGCCGAGAAGGCCTTGCAACGACCGTCCGCGGCCAGGCCACGCTGCCGGGAGAACCCGACCAGCGCGCCGGGCGTCGCCATCACCGTGACGCCACCGGCCAGGGCCAGCGAGCACTCCCCCGCCCGCAGGGCCTGCGCGGCCAGGTGCATCGCGACCAGGGCCGACGAGCAGGCCGTGTCGATCGTGACGGCCGGCCCCTCCAGGCCGAACGTGTAGGACACCCGGCCGGAGATGATGCTGGTGGAGGCGCCGGTCATCAGGTGCCCCTCGGCGCCACCCCCGCCGCCGGTCGAGCCGTAGTGCCAGGACGAGCCACCGGCGAACACCCCGGTCTGCGAGCCGCGCAGGCTGTTCGGGTCGATCCCGGCCCGCTCCAGCGCTTCCCAGGAGACCTCGAGCAGCAGCCGCTGCTGCGGGTCCATGGTCTGCGCCTCGCGCGGGCTGATCCCGAAGAAGCCCGGGTCGAACAGCCCGGCGTCGTGCAGGAAACCGCCGGATGCGGCGTAGAACGTGCCGGGCTTGTCCGGGTCCGGGTCGAACAGCGCCTCGAGGTTCCAGCCGCGGTCGGTGGGCAGGCCGCTGATCGCGTCCCGGCCCTCGGACAGCAACTGCCAGAGGCCTTCCTGATCGTGGATCCCGCCCGGGAAGCGACAGCCCATGCCCACGATGGCGATCGGCTCCGAGCTGTGGGTGCTCACCGGGGCCGGAGCGACCTGGTCCACGAGCACGCCCAGCAGCTCGGCGCCCAGGTGCGCGGCCAGCACCGCGGTGGAGGGATAGTCGAAGACCAGCGTCGCGGGCAGCCGCAGCCCGGTCGCTTCGTTCAGCCGGTTGCGCAGCTCGACCGCGGTCAGCGAGTCGAAGCCGAGGTCGCTGAACGCCCGGCCCGGCTCGATCGCTGCGCCCGAGGCATGCCCAAGCACTGCCGCCACGTGATCGCGGACCAGCCCGATCAGCCGCCGCTCGCGCTCGGCGACCGGCATCCGGGAGAGCTGCTCACGCAGGGCGGTGGCGGTTGCTCCGGTGTTCACCGCGGTCGCGACACCGCGGCGGGTGGGGGCCAGCGCCTGCAGCAGCGGCGGCAGGGCCCCGCCCTGGGCCGCGACGGTCCGCAGTCCGGCCACGTCCAGACGGAACGGCACCAGCAGGGCCTCGTCACGAGCCAGCGCGTAATCGAGGACGACCAGGCCCTCCTCGGCCGAGAGCTCGTTGGCGCCGCTGCCGGTGGCCCGGGCCAGCAGCCCCCGGTTCAGGTTCCGGCCAATGCCTTCGCTGGCCACCCAGGCACCCCAGGCCAGGGACAGACCAGGCAGTCCGGCGGCCCTTCGCTGAGCGGCCAAGGCATCCAGGAAGGCGTTGCCGGCCGCGTAGTTACCCTGTCCTGCGCTACCGAAAGATGCTGCAGCGGAGGAGAACATCACGAAAGTGTCGAGCCCGAGGTTCGCGGTGAGCTCGTGCAGGATCCAGGCGGCATCGGTCTTGGGACGCATGACCGCGTCCACCTTCGCGGGGGTCAGGGATCCGATCAGCCCGTCGTCGACGATGCCCGCGGTGTGCACCACGCCGGTCAGCGGGTAGCGGGCGGGCAGACCCCGGAGCAGGGCCTTCACCGTAACCCGATCCGCCACGTCGCCCGCGACCACGTGAACGTCGGCCCCGGCCTCGGCGATCGCGGCGACCCGGGCGGCGGCGCGAGCCGCCATCGGGCCGGAGCGACTGACCAGGAGCAGGTGCGCGGCGCGGTCGGTCTCGGCCAGATGCCGGGCGGTGAGCCCGGCCAGGGTTCCGGTGCCACCGGTAACCAGAACGGCACCAATGGTGGACGTTTGCCCCGAACCTTCGGTGGGGGTGGACCCGGCCCGGACCAGCCGTCGGCCGTACACCTGACCGTTCCGGATCACGACTTCCGGCTCCGCCGTACTCAGCGCCCCGGCAATCAGCACGGCCGGCACCTGCTCCGAAGGCAGATCCAGGAGCACGATCCGCCCCGGGTTCTCGGACTGCGCCGAGCGCACCAGACCCCAGACCGCAGCGGCCGCCAAGTCCGCAATCGTCTCGTCCGGCCGGGCCGCCACGGCGCCGCGGGTGACCACGACCAGCCGCGTGTCCTCCGGCGCCCGGTCGAACCAGTTCTGCAGCACGACCAAGGTCTCACCGGTCAGCCGACGAGCCTCCGCACCCTGATCCCCGTCCGCGCTCTGCAGACCGAAGAGGACCACCGGCGGCGCCTGGCCCACAGCTACGGCATCCACCTCCGGGTAGAACGAAGCTCCCGTTGTCAGCAGCCCCAGCGCGTCCTCACCGAGCACTCCGAAAGCGGCCACCGGAGCACTTGAAACCGTGACCGGCGTCCAGTCGACCCCGAACATCACGTCCCGCAGCAGGTTCTCCGGACCGGATGCGGCCTCCACCGAAACCGGCCGCAACACCAGCGAACCCACCGAAACGACGGGGGAACCCGCGCCATCCACGGCCAGCAGTTGCACGGCCCCGCTCGCGTCCCGCCGCAGACGAGCCCGCAGGGCGGTCGCCCCGGCCGCGTACAGCGAGACATCAGACCAGGAGAACGGCATCCGCGGACCCTGCGCGGCGTCCTCCGGGTTGGCCACCCAGATCGCCTGCAGTGCCGCGTCCAGCACGGCCGGGTGCAGGCCGAACATCCCGCCCGCCGGAACGGGCAGCGCCGCTTCGGCGAAGACGTCGTCCCCACGCTTCCAGACCGACTCCAGCCCCTGGAACGCCGGCCCCAGCCCTTGACCGGATGCCGCCATCGCGTCGTACAGACCCTCGACGCTGATCGGTTCCGCGTCCAGCGGCGGCCAGACCGCCATTTCCCGCGCGTCCGGAGCAGCCGCCACCGGACCGACCCGACCGGCTGCGTGCTGCACCCAGCCCGCGCCCTCACCCTGCCGGGCGAAGATCGCCAGCTCCCGCAGACCGTCCTCGGCGGCGCTCCCGACCGTCACCTGAATCTGCACCTCACCCTCGGCCGGCAGCACCAGCGGCGCCGCCAGGGTGATTTCCTCGATCCGGGTGCACTCCACGAGATGCCCAGCCACCACGGCCAGCTCGACGTAGCCGGTGCCGGGGAAGAACGCCGTGCCCCCGACCGTGTGATCGGCCAGCCAGGGCTGCGCGCTGATCGCCAGGCGCCCAGTCAGCACCAGCCCGTCGCTGTCGGCCAGCTCCACCGCGGCGCTCAGCAGCGGGTGCCCGACCGTGCTCAGCCCGGCCGAACGAAGATCAGCAATCGGCCCGCCCCCGGTGGGCCAGAAGCGCTCGTGCTCGAAGGCATAGGTGGGCAGCTGAACCCGATCGGCGGCGGGCAGCACCTTCGCCCAGTCGACCCGGACGCCACGCACGTGCAACTCGGCGAGAGAAGTCAGCATCCGCAGCGCGCCACCGTCTTCGCGGCGCAGCGTCCCACCGACCACCGCGTTGTCCAAGGCTGCGGAAACCGCGTTGGTCAGCACCGGGTGGGCCGAGACCTCGACGAAGACGCCGTACCCGTCCTCACCCAGAATCCGCACCGCGCGGTCGAACTGGACCGGGGCACGGAGACTGGCGAACCAGTACCCGGCGTCCAGCTCCGGACCGGCCAAGTGATCGCCGGTCATCGCCGAGATCATCGGCAGCCGACCGCGCTGCGGAGTGACCCCGTCCAGCAACCGCAGGATCTCCGCCCGAAGCTCATCCACCTGAGGACCGTGCGAGGCATAGTCGACCGGAAGCATCCGCGCGCGGCCACCCTCCGCCTCGACCGCGGCCAGCAGCCTCTCCAGCGTCGCCACATCGCCCGAAACCACCGTCGCACTCGGCCCATTGACCGCCGCTACTCCAACCAACCCTCCGGAGGCCATTGAGGCAAGACGCCCCTCGACCACCTCCACCGGCTCCGCGATCGAAAGCATCCCGCCGCGACCGGACAGCGCCTTCAGAGCCTGCGAGCGCAGAGCCACAACCCTGGCCGCGTCCTCCAGCGAAAGAATCCCGGCCACCACGGCCGCCGCGATCTCGCCCTGGCTGTGCCCGACCACCGCATCCGGCTCGACCCCGGCCGCCTGCCAGACCGCGGCCAACGACACGTTCACGGCCCACAGAGCGGGCTGGACCACGTCCACCCGTTCCAAGGCAGCTTCGTCCCCGAGGACGTCCAGCAGGTTCCAATCCGTGTAAGGCGCCAGCGCAGCTGCGCACTCGGCCAGCCGGGCGGCGAAGACCGGGCTGACCGTGGCCAGCTCGGCGCCCATGCCAACCCACTGCGAACCCTGGCCAGGGAAGACGAAGACCACCGGGTCGGTGGCGGAAACGGTCCCGGTGACGACGGTTGCGTCGGGCTGTCCGACCGCCAAATGGTGGACGCCGGTGAGCAGATCGGAGCGCGAGTCACCGAGCACGGCGGCCCGGTGCTCGAAGGCCGCCCGGGTGGTGGCCAGCGACCAGGCGATCTCCTGGGAGGTTTCGCCGCTCACGGACGCGGCCAGGCGCTCGGCCTGCGCCGCGCGGGAGGTCGCGGAGCGACCCGACACCAGCCAGGCACTCGTCTCGCCGACCAGCACCGCCGGACCGGTGACGGACGTCCTCTGCTGATGCTCCTCGTTCTGGTCCGGCGCATCGCCGATGATCAGGTGCGCATTGGTCCCGCTGATCCCGAACGAGGAGATCCCGGCCCGGCGCGGGCGACCGTCCGGATTGACCGGCCAGGCCACCGCCTCGGTGAGCAGCCGGACGTCCCCGGCCGTCCAGTCGATGTGCGAACTCGGCCGATCCGCGTGCAGGGTGACCGGAAGCCGGTTCTTCTGCAGCGCCAGAACCATTTTCAGCACACCCGCAACGCCGGCCGCCTGCTGGGCGTGCCCGATGTTCGACTTGACCGAGCCGAGCCAGAGCGGCCGGTCCGCGGGCCGGCTCTCGCCATAGGTGGCGAGTACCGCCTGCGCCTCAATCGGGTCGCCCAGAGTCGTTCCGGTGCCGTGCGCCTCGACCGCGTCCACGTCGTTCGGCTCCAGCCCGGCCTGGGCCAGCGCCGCGCGGATCACCCGCTGCTGCGACGGCCCGTTCGGCGCGGTCAGCCCGTTCGAGGCGCCATCCTGGTTCATCGCGCTGCCCTCGATCACCGCGAGCACCGCGTGACCGTTGCGACGGGCGTCCGAAAGCCGCTCCAGCACGACCATTCCGGAACCCTCGCCCAGACCCATGCCGTCGGCATCGGCGGAGAACGCCTTCGACCGTCCGTCCGCGGCCAGGGCCCGCTGCTGCGAGAAGCTGAGGAACTCGGCCGGGTCGACCATCACCATCACGCCGCCGGCCAGCGCCAGGTTGCTCTCACCGGTCCGCAGCGAGGCCGCGGCCAGGTGCATCGCGACCAGTGAAGCAGAGCAGGCCGTGTCCACGGTCACGGCCGGGCCTTCCAGCCCGAGCGTGTAGGAGACCCGGCCGGAGATCACGCTGGGCACGTTCCCGGTCAGCAGGTGCCCCTCGGCCCCGTCCGCCCCGCTCATCCCGAGCGCCGAGTAACCAGAGGCCGCTGCCCCCACAAAGACCCCAGTGCTGCTACCCCGCAGACCGTCCGGGTCGATACCGGCGTGTTCCAGTGCTTCCCAGCACGTTTCGAGCAAAAGCCGCTGCTGCGGGTCCATCGCCAGTGCCTCGCGTGGGCTGATCCGGAAGAAGCCGGGATCGAAATCGCCCGCTTCCCGCACGAACCCACCCTCGTCGGAGTAGGACGTGCCCAGGCTCTCCGGGTCAGTCGAGAACAGCGCCGGGTCCCAGCCCCGGTCCGAGGGGAACCGCGAGATCGTGTCGGTGCCCTCGTCGAGCATCCGCCACATCGCCTCGGGCGAGTCCACCCCACCCGGGAACCGGCAGCCCAGGCCGACAATCGCGATCGGGTCGCCGTCCAGCACCCGAACCCCGGACCCGGAACGAGCCGCCTGCTCCCCGGTCAGCTCGCCGACCACATACCCGGCCAGCGACCTCGGCGTGGGGTGATCAAAGATCAGCGTGGCCGCCAGCTTCAGCCCGGTTGCCTGGTTCAGCCGGTTGCGCAGCTCGACCGCGGTCAGCGAATCGAACCCCAGCTCGGTGAAGGGGCGCTCGGGATCGACCGCATCCGCCGATGCATGCCCCAGAACCGCCGCCACCTGAGTCCGAACCAGCTGCGCCACCGCCCGTTCCCGCTCGGCCGGCCGCATCCCCGCCATCTGCTGCCGCAGAACGCCGGAGGTACCAACCGTATTGACCGCCGCCGCAACCCCGGCCCGCATCGGCGCCAGTTCCTGCAACAGCGCCGGCAACACCCCACCCCGCGCCGCTGCTGTCCGCAGCGCCCCAACATCCAGCCGGAACGGCACCAAGTGCGCCTCATCGCGAGTCAACACCTCATGGAGAACCGCCAGCCCTTCCTCGGCCGTCAGCTCCCCCGCAGTGTTCGCCCGGTTCAACAGGTTCTCACTCAGATGCCGCCCAATACCCGCGCCCGCCATCCACGAACCCCACGCCAGCGCCTGCCCAGCCAACCCATTGGCCCTGCGATGCGCTGCCAGTGCGTCCAGGAACGCGTTAGCCGCGGTGTAGTTCCCCTGCCCCGCCCCACCGAACGTGGCCGCAGCCGAGGAGAACAGGACGAACTGGTCAAGATCCAGGCCCAGGGTGAGCTCGTGCAGGATCCAGGCCGCATCCGCCTTGGGCTTGAGAACCGCCTCGATCCGATCGGGGGTAAGGGAATTGATGACGCCGTCATCGACGATGCCCGCAGTGTGGATGACCCCGGTGGGTTGAGTCTTGTTGATCAGGGAACGCATGGCCGCGCGGTCGGTGGCGTCGGCCCGAAAGACCTCGACCTCGGCTCCCGCTTCGGCGATGCCCGCGGCGAGCGAAGGGACGCTCTCGGCCCCCGGGCCCGTGCGACTCACCAGGACGAGGCGGTCGGCTTGACCGGTCGCAGCCAGGTGCTCCGCCGTGATCCCGGCGAGCATTCCGGTCCCACCGGTGACCAGGAGGGTGCCGGGGGTGCGGGTGGCCCGACCGTGGATCTCGACGCCAAGCGCAGACCGGGTGCCGTGGTCGGCTGCGATCACGGCATTGCCTGCGTCCTCGGCGCCCGCCGGTGACTCAATGCCGGCAACCCGACCCGCACCGGCTGCCACCTCGGCGCCCGACACGGCCTCGACGTCGCCAAGCCCACCTACGCCCGTTGCCACCTCGGCGCCCGACACAGACCCGGCACCGGCACGTGGTCCCTGGGCTGCCCGGACGAGACGGCGCGCGTAGGCCCGTCCTCCCCGGACCGCCAGTTCCGGTTCGTCCTGGCCAAGGGCGCTGATCAAGGTGCGGATCCCGGGCCGTGCATCCGCCGCGAACTCACTCGGTCGCGCGGTGCCTGGCCTCAGAGGCTCGTCGTCGCCGGCCGAGGACGTCTGGTCCGTAGGCTCAAGAGCTGCCCGCTCACGAACCTCAAGGTCGGGTTCTGCGAGCTCGAGGTCCGCGACGCCGGGCTCCAGGTCCACGAGGATGAAGCGGCCCGGGTTCTCCGACTGCGCCGATCGGATCAGCCCCCAGATCGCCGAGGCTCCGAGGTCCGTCACGTCCTCACCGGGCAGCGCCGACACCGCGCCCTGGGTGACGATCACCAGGCGGCTGTCCTCGAACGCTTCCGCCGCCAGCCACTGCTGAGCCAGCCCGAGTGCCTCGGTTGCCAGGCGCCGGGCGGAGGCACCGCGATCGATCTCACCGTCTGCCGAAACATCGCTCCTTGGCCACGTCTCGTCCCCGGCAGACAGCTTGCCCTTGCGGGCATCCGAAACGCCCGATACGCCGCCCCCGGCCACCAACCCGTCCGATACGGCACCCCCAGCCACCAAAGCCGAGGCATCACTCCCGACCCCGGCCTCGTCCCTGGCAGACAGCTTGCCCTTCCGGGCGTCCGAGCCGTCCGATACGGCGGCCCCAGCCACCAAAGCCGAGGCATCGCCCCCGACCCCAGTCTCATCCCCGGCAGACAACTGGCCCTTCCGGGCGACCGACCCGTCCGATACGGCATTCTCAGCCACCGAACCGTCCGAGGCATCGTCCCCAGCCGCCAAAGCCGAGACATCGCCCCCAGTCGAGCCGATGACCGCCACAACGACCTCGGGCACCGCCCCGCCCGGAGTCTGCGAGGCCACCGCAGCACTCAGATCGGGGTGAGCTGTGACCTGCACCCCGGCACTGCGCAACGCCTCGCCAAGCTGCCCAGCGGGTTCACTCGACCCGAGCACGGCCCAGGCCCCGGAAGGCGCATCCGCCGCCGCGACCGGCTTCCACGCTACTTCGAAAAGGATATCACGCAGCGGGTATTCGCTCAGGCCAAGGTCACCGACCGAGGCCAGGTCCAGCCCGGCCACCGAGACCACCGGCGTCCCGGCGGAGTCGACCGCCAGCAGCGAGACCGAGCCCGCAGCGTCCATGCGTAGCCGGGCGTGCAGGACCGTGGCCCCGGCCGCGTAGAGGCTGACGTCGCGCCAGCGCACCGGCATGAGGGGTGTGGCGGAGGGCTGGGTCAGGCGGACGGCCTGAAGGGCGGCGTCGAGCACGACCGGGTGCAGGCCGAAAACGCCGCCGGTGGAGGCAGTGACCTCGGGCAGGCGGACCTCGGCGAAGACCTCGTCGCCCCGCCGCCAGACCGCGTCCAGACCGTGGAAGGCCTCACCGAGCTGCTGGCCGGACTCTGCGAGCGTGGCGTAGAAGCCTGCCACCGGCAAGGACTCGGCGTTCTCAGGCGGCCAGACGGCGAGGTCGGAGGCGTTCGGGGCGGTGCTGACCGGGCGAACTCGGCCGACCGCCTGGCGGACCCAGTCGTTGAGGTCCGCGCCGGGGTCCATCGAGCGGGCGAAGATCTCCAGGGTTCGGGCGTCGTCCGGATCCGGGCCGCCCACGGTGACCTGGATCTGGACGTCCTCGGTCAGCACCAGCGGGCCGTCGAGGACGAGTTCCTCGATCCGGGTGCAGCCGACCAGGTGACCGGCGACGGCCGCGAGCTCGATGAAGCCGGTGGCAGGGAAGACCGGGGTGCCGTTGATCGCGTACTCGGCCAGCCAGGGCTGGGTGGCGGTGGAGAGCCGGCCGGTGAGGATGACGCCGTCCCCGGCAGCCAGTTCGACCGCGGCTCCGAGCAGGGGGTGGCCGACCGGGTTGAGGCCGGCCGCGCGCACGTCGCCGAGGCCGCCGGCCAAGGAGGCGGGCCAGAAGCGCTGGTGCTGGAAGGCGTAGGTGGGCAAGTCGGTCCGGTTGCCCGAGGGCAGCACGGACGACCAGTCGACCGCCACGCCCCGGACGTGCACCTCGGACAGCGCAGCCAGCAGGCGGTCGGGGCCACCGTCTTCGCGGCGCAGGCTGCCGGTCACCACCGTGCTGGTGATCTCGGCGTGCTCCAGCGTGTCGGTGACTGCGGCGGTGAGTACCGGGTGCGGAGAGACCTCGACGAAGACGCCGTAGCCGTCCCGGCCCAGGCGTTCGATGCCCCGGGAGAAGCGGACCGTGGCGCGGAGGCTGTCGTACCAGTACTGGGCCCCGGCCTCGAGGCCGTCGAGGTAGTCGCCGGTCATGCCGGAAACCACGGGAATACTGGACGGGTTGGCAGTCACACCCTCCAGCGCGGCGAGGATCTCTTCGCGGATCGACTCCACCTGCGGGCCGTGCGGGGCATAGTCCATCGGCACGAAACGTGCCCTGACGCCCTCCCTCTCGCAGTCCGCGGCCAAAGCCTGCAAAGACTCGACCGGCCCCGAAACCACGGTTGCCCGGGGACCGTTCAGCACCGCGACCGCGACGCCTTCGAACGATCCAGCCGCAAGCCGCGCCTCGACCTCGTCGAGGGTGGCAGCGATCGAGAGCACCCCGCCCTTGCCGGCCAGGGCAGCCATCATGACCTGGCCACGCCGGGCGACCACGCGGGCGCCGTCCTCCAGCGAGAGCACCCCGGCCACACAGGCCGCCGCGATCTCACCCTGGCTGTGCCCGATCACCGCGTCCGGCTTGACCCCGGCGGCCTCCCAGACCGCGGCCAGGGAAACCATCACGGCCCAGAGCGCGGGGTGCACGACGTCCAGGCGCTGAAGCTGGGCTTCATCGGCCAGGACCTCGTTCAGGTCCCAGTCCACGTAGGGGGCCAGGGCCGCGCGGCACTCCTCCATCCGGGCCGCGAACACCGGGCTCGTGCTGGTGAGCTCGGTGCCCATGCCCACCCACTGTCCACCCTGACCAGGGAAGACGAAGACCGTGCGGCCGGTGTCGCCACCGACCGGCAGGTTGCCCAGCAGCACGTTGGGGGCGGCCGTGCCTTCCGCGAGCGCCGACAGGCCGGCGGTCAGGTCTCCGGTGACCACCGCGCGGTGCTCGAAGTGGGAGCGGGCGGTGGCCAGGGTCCGGGCCACGTCGTCCGACGGCAGGTCCCGGGCCTCCAGGAAGTCGCTCAGCCGTCGGGCCTGCGTGGCCAGGGCGGCCTCGGTGCGGGCCGAGAGCAGCCAGGCCGGGGACGCGTCGCCCAGAACTGCGGGAGGGGCCTCATCGGAAACCGGGGTCGAGGAGGGGGCTTCTTCCACGATCAGGTGGGCGTTGGTCCCGCTGATCCCGAAGGCCGAGACCCCCGCGCGGCGCGGGCGGTCCGTCGGGGCCCAGACCCGCTCCTCGGTGAGTAGGGCAACCTCGCCCGCGCTCCAGTCCACCCGCGGCGTGGGCTCGTCGACGTGCAGGGTGCGCGGCATCCGGCCGTGCTTGAGCGCGAGCACCATCTTGATCAGGCCGGCCGCACCCGCTGCAGCGCCGGTGTGGCCCAGGTTGGACTTGACCGACCCCAGCCGCAGCGGGTTCTCCGGTGACCGGTCGCGGCCGTAGGTGGCGAGGATGGCCTGGGCCTCGATCGGGTCACCGAGAACCGTGCCGGTGCCGTGGGCCTCGACCACGTCCACGTCGGCCGCCGACAGCCGGGCCGAGTCCAGCGCGGCGCGGATCACTCGCTGCTGGGAGGGGCCGTTCGGCGCGGAGAGGCCGTTCGAGGCGCCGTCCTGGTTGACCGCACTGCCGGAGATCACCGCGAGCACCGGGTGACCATTGCGGCGGGCGTCGGAAAGCCTTTCCAAGAGGAACATTCCGGCGCCTTCGCTCCAGCCGATGCCGTCGGCGGAACCGGCGAACGCCTTGCACCGGCCGTCCGCCGCCAGACCGCCCTGCTGGGCGAAGTCGGCGAAGGAGTCCGGGGTGGCGAGCACGGTGACGGCGCCCGCCAGGGCCATCGTGCACTCCTGCGCGCGCAGGGCCTGGCAGGCCAGGTGCAGCGCGACGAGCGCGGACGAGCAGGCGGTGTCGACCGTGACCGCCGGGCCCTCGAGCCCGAGCGTGTACGAGATGCGCCCGGAGATCACCGCGGTCAGGCCACCGGTGAGCATGTAACCCTCGGTGCCCTCGGTGCCGGCCACGCTGAAGCCGTAGCCGGAGTTCGTGCCGCCGGCGAAGACCCCGGTGCGCGAGCCCCGCAGCGTGGCCGGGTCGATCCCGGCCTGCTCCAGCGTCTCCCAGGTGACCTCGAGCAGCATCCGCTGCTGCGGGTCCATGGCCAGCGCCTCACGCGGGCTGATCCCGAAGAAGGCCGGGTCGAACTGCGGTGCGCTGTCGACGAAGCCGCCGGTCTGCACGTAGTCCGTCCCGGTCGAGGCGACCACCGCCTCCCAGCCCCGGTCGGTCGGGAACGGCGAGATCGCGTCCCCGCCGGCCGCGACCAGATCCCACAGCTGCTCCGGGTTCTGGACCCCGCCGGGGAAGCGGCAGCCCATGCCGACGATCGCGATCGGCTCCCAGGACGCCTCGACCTGGTCGGTCAGCTGCCGGTTACGGCGGCGCAGGCGATCGGTCTCCTTGACCGAGGCCCGCAGCGCGTCGAGAACCTTGTCCTCGGGCGATTTCGCCACAGTCATGTCGAGACACTCCAGTCGTTGCCCGGTTCACGCAGGACGTGCAACCCGTTCGGCATCAGTGGTCGGCACCTTCGGCAGCCTCGTCCGACCCCATGGCCAGGGCGATCAGGCTGTCCGCGTCAAGCTCGTCGATGTCCTCGGCGCTCGGCCCGTCCCCGGCCCCGGGACCGTTTCCGGCCTCGCGCTCGGGGTCGGCCAGGCGCAGCAGGTCGTCCAGGATCCCGGCGTCCCGGAAGCGGGACAGGGCCACCGTGGCCAGGATCCGCCGCAGGCGCGCCTCCTCGGCCCCGGCGGCGGAATCGCCGTCCGGGCCCAGGTTCTCCAGCAGGTAGGTGGTCAGGGCCACCGTGGAGGGGTAGTCGAACACCGCCGTGGCCGGCAGCTTCAGCCCGGTCGCGGTGTTCAGCCGGTTGCGCAGCTCGACCGCGATCATCGAGTCGAAGCCCAGCTCGCTGAATGCTCGCCGGGGATCAATGGTCTCGGGTGTTGACTCGCCCAGCACCGCAGCGACGTGCCCGCGAACCATGGTCAGCAGCGTCCGTTCGGCGTCCGCCGGGGAAAGCTCGGCCAGCTGGGCCTTCAGCGCCTGGGTGACCTCGGACCGCTCCTCCTCCGTCGCCTCGGCCGAGGCCAGGGCTCCGGCGAGCGCACGCCAGACCGGATGGGCGATCGAGGCCGCGCCGGTGGTCTGCCGCAGCCGGGCCAGGGTGAGCCGGGCCGCAACCAGGTGCGCGTCGTCCCGTTCCAGGATCAGGTCCAGAAGGGCAGCCGCGTCGTCCTCGCCCAGTGCACCGACCAGTCCGGTGATCGGGGCGGTGAGCCCGCCCACCTCGGTCAGCGCCGCGTCCCCGTCGGCGGTCAGCGGGCCCCACGTCACCAGGGTTGCCGGCAGACCGTCCGCCCGTCGTTGCGTCACCAGGGCTTCCAGGTGCGCAGCTTCGAGGGACGTCTCCCGACCGGAGGCTCCGAGGGTTGCGGTGAGGTTGGTGAGGATCAGGAACGAATGGACGTCGGTGATGCCTTGGGTGAGCCGGTGGACGGCCCCGGCGGTCGAGTTCGGATCGGTCGAATTGGTCGCGGCGGTCACCTCGGCGCCGTGTACCACCGTCGTGAGCGGATACCCGATCTGGCTCAGCAGCCGGGTGAGTCCCCGGCTGGTCGCCGGGCCCTGGTTCACCGGGCCGAGCAGCCCGTCCGGGTCGACCGACCAGACCGGCACCTCCAGCCCCACCAGCTCGGCGGCCAGGGCCGCGGTCCGGCTTGAGGTGGGGCCGCCGGCGAGGGCCAGCACCACCGCTGCGGCTCTTCCGGTCCGGGCCAGGTGACGCACGGCGGTGGCCGTGGCCGTCCCCGATTGCCCGGTGACCAGCAAGGTGCCCGGTGCCGACGGCTTGGGCTCGGCGGCCGCCGGAGCCGGGCGAGTGATCCGACGCCCGAGCACCGCGTCCCCCCGCAGGGCGAGTTCCGGCTCGTCCGAGGTCAGCGAGGCGGCCAGCATGCTCAACCGGTCGTTCGCCGCAGCGTCACCGGCCGAAAGGTCGGCCAGCGTGACCCGGCCCGGGTGCTGCCGCTGCGCCGGGCGGATGGCGCCCCACAGCTCGGCCCCCGCCGGATCGGCCGGCGGCTGATCGGACCCGGTCGAAACCGCGCCGCGGGTGATCAGTACCAGGCGGGACGATTCGAGCGCCTCCAGTTCGAGCCACTGCGCAACCACCGACCCGCTCCGGCCAAGGGCGTCCTCGCCCGGTACCGGCCCGTTCGTCCCGGCACCGGGACCGGTACCGGGACCACCAACGTCCACACCCTGAGAGTCCGCTGCCCCCAGCAACTCACCGCGTGCGTCCATTCGCGGAGCCGTCAGCACGAACTGCGGCACCGCTGCACCGGCCACCACCGCCGCAGCCAACTCAGCCAGATCGGCGTGGATCGCGGCCGTCACGCCCATACCGGCCAGTCCGTCCACCAAGCCGAGATGGTCTTCCCCGAGCACGGCCCACGGACCAGTCACCGCAATAGTCGGATCCGGAACCGGCGCCCAGGTCACTGCGAAGAGCGCATCCCGCAACGTGTTTCCGGCAATTCGAAGCTGAGCCGACGAGACTCCGCGCAGGACAAGCTCGTCGACCACCAGCACCGGCGCCCCGGTGGCGTCGGCAGCGGTCAGCGACCAGCCGTCGTCCGTTCGCCGAAGCCTCACCCGCAGCCGCGCCGCTCCCGGTGCGTACACCGAAAGGCCGCTCCAGGAGTACGGCACCTGGGTCTGGTCCTGCGGTGCCGTGGCGTCCGGAGTCAGCGCCAGGGCCTGGACGGCGGCATCGAGCAGGGCCGGGTGCACCCCGAACGCCTGGGCGTCCGTCGGCTCGGGGAGAGCCACCTCGGCCAGCAGGTCACCGTTCTGGATCCAGGCCGCCCCGAGCCCCCGGAACGACGGCCCGTAGCGGTGCCCGGCCGTGCTCAGCGTCTCGTCCAGGTGGGTCAGGTCGATCGCGGTGGCGTCCACCGGCGGCCAGGTCAGCAGGTCCCGGGCGACTCCCGCCGCAGCCGGAAGAGCCGGCGCCAGGATCCCGCCCGCGTGCCAGGTCCAGGCCGCCCCTTCGTCCGGCAGCCCGGCCTCTTCGGTGCGGGCGTAGATCTGAACGGTCCGCCGTCCCTCATCGTCCGCGTTCCCCAGCACGATCTGGACCTGTGTCGCGTTCTCCGCGAGCACCAGCGGCGTAGTCAGCGTCAGCTTCTCGATCCGCGGAACGCCGGCCTGATGACCGGCCACGATCGCGAGCTCGGCCAGCGCCGTGCCGGGCAGCAGGGGCACCCCGGCCACGTCGTACTCGGCCAGCCAGGGCGCCCTCCGCGCCGAGAGCCGACCGGTGATCACCATGCCCTCGCCGTCCGCCAGTTCGACGCGGGCACCGAGGAGCGGGTGCCCGACCGAGCCGAGCCCGGCCGACGTGACGTCCGCCCCGACCACGCTGGTCGTGGGCCAGTAGCGCTGCGGGGTGAAGGCGTAGGTCGGGAGGTCGACCCGATGCCCCGCCGGGAGAACCGCTTCCCAGTCGACGTTCACGCCGGCGACGAACACCTCGGCCAGCGAGGCCAGCATCCGCGCCGAACCCCCGTCCTCGCGGCGGAGGGTGCCGGTGACGACCGGCTCGGCGCCGAGGCCTTCCAGAACGGCCGAGACCGGGGCGGTGAGCACGGGGTGGGCCGAGGACTCGATGAAGACGCCGTAGTGGTCGCGCCCCAGAACCTCGATGGCCCGGGAGAACTCGACCCGGGACCGGAGACTGTCGTACCAGTACTGCGCGTCCAGCTCGGTGCCGGTGAGGTATTCGCCGGTCATCGCCGAGACCATCGGGATCCGCGCCTGCTGCGGCCTGACCTCGCTCAGCAGCCGCAGAATCTCCTCCCGCAGCTCGTCGACCTGAGGGCCGTGGCTGGCGTAGTCCACCGGCAGCATGCGCGCCCGGCCACCATCGGCCACAACCCGCGCCGCCAAGATCTCCAGCAGGCCTTGATCACCCGAAACCACTGTTGCCGAAGGCCCGTTGACCGCCGCGACCCCCAAATCCTCTTCGTGATCATGGACTTTTTCCCCGGGGAAGAACTCCATGATCACGGACGAACAACGCGCCTCAACCACCGACACCGGCTCCGCGATCGAGAGCATCCCGCCCCGACCCGACAGAGCCGTCAACGCCTTCGACCGCAAGGCAACCACTCGGGCGCCGTCCTCCAGCGACAACGCACCCGAAACCACCGCCGCCGCAATCTCGCCCTGCGAATGCCCCACCACCGCATCCGGCGAAACCCCAGCCGCCTGCCACACCGCCGCGAGCGAAACGTGCACCGCCCACAGAACCGGCTGGACAACGTCCACCCGTTCCAAAGAACCCGCAAGCTCTTCAACCAGGTTCCACGACACATACGGCGACAAGGCCGCAGCACACTCGGCCAGACGCTCGGCGAAGACCGGAGAAGAAGCCAGCAGCGAACGTCCCATCCCGGCCCACTGCGAACCCTGGCCGGGGAAGACGAACACCTTCCGCCCAGCACCTCCGCCAGCAGGCACCGAACCCGTGACCACCCCGGCCGCAGGCTCCCCGGCAGCAACCGCCTCGAGCCCGGCCAGCAGCTCCTCGGTCTCGGCGCCGAGCACCACCGCCCGCTGATCGAAGCGCGCCCGGGTGGTGAGCAGCGACCAGGCCACGTCAGCTGCCGGCTGGTCGGTAACTGCCTTGAGCCGCGCGGCCTGACCGGCCAGCCCAGCAGCCGATCGCGCGGAGAAGACCCAGGCCGTGGTCGCCCCGCCCAGGACCGCCGGCCGCGTCGGAGGCACGACCGGGGCAGGTGCGGGAGCCTCTTCGATCAGCAGGTGCACGTTGGTCCCGCTGATCCCGAACGACGAGACCCCGGCCCGCCGCACCCGCTCACCGACCGGCCAGGACTGCGCCTGGTCCAGCAGCCGAACCTCGCCCTCGGTCCAGTCCACGTGGCTGGACGGGTGCTCGGCGTAGAGGCTGCGGGGCATCTCCTGGTTCTGCAGCGCCAGCACGATCTTCATCACGCTGGCCGCCCCCGCCGCACACTGGGTGTGGCCGATGTTCGACTTCACCGATCCGACGAACAGCGGCTTCCCGTCCGGCCTTTCCTGACCGTAGGTGGCCATCAGGGCCTGGGCCTCGATCGGGTCGCCGAGCTCGGTACCGGTGCCGTGCGCCTCGACCACGTCGATGTCGGCCGGGTTCAGCTCGGCGTTGGCCAGCGCGGCCCGGATCACCCGCTGCTGCGAGGGCCCGTTCGGCGCGGTCAGCCCGTTCGAGGCGCCGTCCTGGTTCATCGCACTGCCGCGGATCACCGCCAGCACCGGGTGCCCGAGCCGCTCGGCCTGCGAGAGCGTCTCGACCACCAGCATCGCCGAGCCCTCGGACATGCCCATACCGTCGGCCGAGTCGGAGAAGGCCTTGCAGCGGCCGTCCGCGGCCAGGGCCTGCTGCTGGGAGAAGCTGACCAGCCCGCCCGGGGTGGCCATGATCGTGGCCCCACCGGCCAGGGCCATCGTGCACTCCCCGGAGCGCAGGGCGGCCGCCGCCAGGTGCAGCGCGACCAGGGAGGAGGAGCAGGCGGTGTCGATGGTGACGGCCGGCCCCTCCAGCCCGAGGGTGTAGGAGATCCGGCCCGACATCACGCTCGACGCGGTGCCGGTCATCATGTGCCCGGCCAGGTCCGCAGGCAGACCGTCGCCGTACCCGGAGAAGGCCGCACCCACGTAGACGCCGGTCGAGCTACCGCGCAGCGAGGTCGGGTCGAGACCGGCGCGTTCCAATGCCTCCCAGGAGGTCTCCAGCAGCAGGCGCTGCTGGGGGTCCATGGTGAGGGCCTCACGCGGGCTGATCCCGAAGAAGTTCGCGTCGAAGTCGGCCGCCGTGCTGACGAACCCGCCCTGACCGGTGCTGGAACTGGTGACGCCCCAGCCGCGGTCGCGGGGAAGGTCACCGATCGCGTCCACCCCTTCGGCCAGCAGCTGCCAAAGGCTTTCGGGGTCGCGGACCTCACCCGGGAAGCGACAGCTCATCCCGACGATGGCGATCGGCTCACCGGTGGCGACGGTTACCGGGCGAGCAGCGGCCACGACCGTGCCCTCGCCCAGCAACTTGCCGCGCAGATGATCGGCCAGAGCGGACGACGACGGGTGGTCGAAGACCACGGTGGCCGGAAGCCGTAGGCCGGTCGCGGTTGAGAGCCGGTTGCGGAGCTCCACCGAGGTGAGAGAGTCGAAGCCGAGGTCGCGGAAGGCCCGGCGGGGCTCGATCGTGTCCGGGGAGGCGTGTCCGAGCACCGCGGCGACGTGCCCCCGGACCAGGTCGAGCAGCACCCGGTCGCGGTCGGCCTGGGTCAGCGCGGCGAGCTGGTCCCGCAGCCCGCTGGCCCCCTGCCCGGCAGCCGCGGCGGGAAGCGCCCGGCGTTGCGGGCCTCCGGCGAGAGCGCGCCACAGGGGCGGAAGGTCGGCCCCGAGCTGGCGGAGCCCGGCCACGTCCAGCCGCGCCGGAACCAGGTGACTCTCGTCCCGATGCAGCGCCAGGTCGAGCAACGCCAGGCCATCGGCCGAGCTGAGCGGCTTCACCCCGCCGGCCGCCATCCGGTCCCGATCCTGACCGCTCAGTCCGGCCGTCATCCCGCTGGCGTCGGCCCACAGACCCCAGGCCAGCGAGACGCCGGGCAGCCCGGCCGCGGTCCGATGAGCCGCGAGCCCGTCGAGGAACGCGTTGGCTGCGGCGTAGTTGCCCTGCCCCGCGCCGCCGAAGGTGGCTGCGCCGGCGGAGAACAGGACGAAGTGGTCCAGGTCGATCCCCGCGGTCAGCTCGTGCAGGTTCCAGGCGCCGTCGGCCTTGGGCCGCATCACCGTGTCGATCCGTTCCGGCGTCAGTGATTCCACAACGCCGTCGTCGATTACGCCGGCAGTGTGGACGACCGTGGTAAGGCTCGAGCGCAACGGCTTGAGGAGGCCCGCGAGACCTTCGCGATCCGCGGCATCCGCGGCCACGATTCGCACCTCGGCTCCGGAAGCCGCCAGCTCAGCTGCGAGCGTGACGGCACCGGCCGCGAAAGGCCCGGAGCGGCTGGTGAGCACCACGTCGCGGGCTCGGCCGGTGGCCACCAGGTGCTGAGCGACGAGCCCACCGAGAGTTCCGGTACCACCGGTGATCAGCGCGGTACCCGAGTTCTCGGAGGGCACCGTCAGCACCAGCTTGCCGATGTGCTTGGCCTGGCTCATGAACCGGAAGGCCTCCGGCGCCCGGCGGACGTCCCAGACCCTCTTCGGCGGCATCGCCAGCGTGCCGTTGGCCAGCAGCGCGGTTGTCTCGTCGAGAATCGCGGTCAGACGCTGCGGTTCGGCCTCCCCGGTGACGAACGCGTGGTAGCGCACACCCGGGAAGTCTCGAGCCAGATCCTCGTCCGGGCGGACGTCGGTCTTGCCCATTTCCAGGAACAAGCCGCCCGGCGAGAGCAGCCGCAGCGAGGCGTCGGTGAGCTCCCCGGCCAGGGCATTCAGGACGATGTCGACGCCCCCGAACTTCGCTTCGAAACCGGCATCCCGGGAAGAAGCGATGTGCGCGTCGTCCAGCCCGTTCGCCCTCAGCACGTCCCACTTGCCCGGACTGGCCGTGCCGAAGACCTCAAGCCCGAGGTACTGGGCCACCGAGACCGCGGCCGTGCCGACCCCTCCGGCCGCAGCGTGGATGAGGATCTTCTGACCGGGTCGCGCCTGGGCCAGGTCGACGAGCGCGTACCAGGCGGTGGAGTAGGCGATCGGGACGGAGGCCGCGGTGGCGAAGGACCATTCGTCCGGCATCCGGGTGAGCAGCCTCGCCTCGGTCACGGTCAGTGGACCGGCCGCTCCGGAACCCATGCCCAGCACCCGGTCGCCCACCTTGAGGTGGTCCACGTCAGAGCCGGTTTCGGTCACCACCCCGGCGATCTCGGTCCCGACCAGAGCGTCGACCGGGTACATGCCGAGCGCGATCAGCACATCGCGGAAGTTCAGGCCCACAGCGCGGACGGCCACCCGAACCGTGCCCGGCTCGAGGGGGGCGAGCGCTTCGGGGGCCGGCACCAGGGCCAGGCCGTCCAGGCTGCCCTTCTGCGCAGCGTCCAGCCGCCAGGGGCCTTCGGGTTCGTTGAGGAGCGAAATTGATGGACGCGTGAGGCGGCGGGCGTAGAGGTTGCCGTCACGGACGGCCAGTTCCGGCTCGCCGGTGGCCAGCAGGGCAACGAGGGGGGCCACGTCTGCCTGCGGGACGCCGACACCGTTGGTGGCGATGGTCGAGCCGGCGCCGGGGAGGTCGACGATGGTGATCAGGCCGGGGTTCTCGGACTGCGCCGATCGCACCAGACCCCAGACGGCCGCGGCCGCCGGGTCGGGCACGTCTTCGCCGAGCCGGGTAGCCATCGCACCGCGGGTGACGAGAACCAGCCGAGTGTCCGCCCAGGCCGCGTCGGCCGTGAGGGTGAGCCAGTTCTGGAGCAGGCCCAGAGTCTGCGCCGTGAGCCGACGGGCACGCTCGGCCTCGCCCCCGCCCTCAGCGCCCTCAGCGCCGAGACCATTCGCATCGCCAAGGTCACCGCTGCTCAGAGCACCCGCGCCCACCACCACGGCGACCACTCCAGGCACCCGAGCGCCCGCCTCCACCGCAGCGGCGAGTCCGGCCAGATCCTCGTATAGAGCTGGCGTAACGCCCGCCGCTCCCAACCCGCCCACAACACCGAACGGATCAGCCCCGATCACGGCCCACGAAGCGTCCACAATCGACTCGACGCTCGGCAGTTGCGCCCACTCCACCGCGAACAGCGCATCGTCCACCGACGGGCCGGTCGAAGGCATCGAGGCCGCCGAAACCGGGCGCAGCACCAGCGACTCCGCCGTGACGACCGCAGCCCCGGTCACATCCGTAGCCGTGAGCGCGATCCCGCCATCGGCCGCCGGCCGCAGTCGGACCCGGAGCCGGGAAGCACCGGCCGCGTGCAGCGAAAGCCCGGTCCAGGCGAAGGGAAGAAGCATCTCGCCGGGCGCCGCGTCCAGGTGACCGGACCAGGCGTCCCCGGCGACCCCGGCCGCGTGCAGACAGGCGTCCAACAGGGCCGGGTGCAGGCCGAAAGCCGAAGCCTGGTCGACCGCCTCGTCCGGAAGCGCAACTTCGGCGAAGACATCCGTACCCAGGCGCCAGGCCGCACGCAGACCACGGAAAGTCGGACCGAAGGCGTACCCGCCCGCGCTGGTGGCCTCGTAGCGGTCCGAGACGTCGACCGGTTCGGCGTTCGAAGGCGGCCAGACCAGGAAGTCCGAAGCAGAAGCAGCTGGCTGGTAGGGCGCGAGCAGACCGCCCGCGTGCCGGGTCCAGCCGCCCTCCGCACTCTCGTCCGACGAAGCGTTGCCGTAGATCTCGACCGTCCGCCGGCCGCTCTCGTCCGGCGCCCCGACCGCAACTTGAATTCGGACCGTGCTGTCGGCCGGAAGGATCAGCGGCGCAGCGAGCGTCAGTTCGTCCAGTCGCGGGGCGCCGACCTCGTAGCCGGCCCGGACGGCGAGTTCGACGAACGCGGTACCCGGGAGCAGCACGGCGCCGGCAATGACGTGGTCGGCCAGCCAGGGCTGGGTGCGGGTGGAGAGGCGGCCGGTGAAGAGCAGGCCCTGTCCATCAGCGCGCTGAACCGCAGCGCCGAGCAACGGATGCCCGGCTGCGGTCAGGCCGAGGGCGTGCGCACCGGCCGCGGTCGCAAGAACCGGCTTGGGCCAGAAGCGCTGCCGCTGGAAGGCGTAGGTCGGCAGTTCGATGCGGCGTCCGACCGGAAGCACCGCGGTCCAGTCCACGAAGACACCGCGGACGTGAACTTCGGCCAAGGAAGCCAGCAACCGCTGGGCGCCACCGTCGTCACGCTTCAGCGTCCCGGAGACCACCGGCAACGGAAGGGTTTCGTCCTCGCGCTCCAGCGTCGCGCCGATCGCGGCGGTGAGCACCGGGTGCGGAGAGACCTCGACGAAAACGCCGTAGCCGTCCCGGTCAAGGGTCTCGATGCCGCGGCTGAACTGGACCGTGGAGCGGAGGCTTTCGTACCAGTACCCGGCTCCGGCCTCCGGACCCTCCAAGTAGTCGCCGGTCATCCCGGAGACGATCGGGATCAGCGCCTGCCCCGGAGTGAGACCCTCGAGGGCGGACAGGATCTCGGTGCGGATGTTCTCGATCTGAGGACCGTGCGGCGCGTAGTCCATCGGGACGAAACGCGTCCGTAAGCCGTCCTTCTCGCATTCGTCCGCGAGCGCCTGCAGGTCCTGAACCGCGCCGGACACAACAGTGGCGCGGGGGCCGTTCAGCACCGCAATGGTCACGTCGCCGTGCCCAGTGTCCAAACGTCCCTGAACCGACTCCCGGGTGTCGGCGATCGACAGCACGCCACCCTTACCGGCCAGGGCGAGCATGGCCTGACCACGGCGGGCCACCACTCGGGCGCCGTCCGCCAGGGACAGCACCCCGGCCACGCACGCGGCCGCGATCTCGCCCTGGCTGTGCCCGATCACCGCGTCCGGCACAACCCCGGCGGCCTCCCAGACCGCGGAGAGCGAGACCATCACGGCCCACAGTGCGGGATGGACGACGTCGAGCCGGGCCAGAGCGTCCGGGTCGTCGAGAACCTCGAGCAGATCCCAGTCCACATGCGGTTCGAGGGCCTGGCGGCACTCCTCCAGACGAGCGGCGAACACCGGGCTGGCCGCGGCCAGTTCGGTGCCCATGCCCACCCATTGGCCACCCTGGCCGGGGAAGACGAAGACGATCGGTCCGGGCGTTCCCGCAGTTCCGAAGACCACTGCGGAAGAGGGCGTTCCGGACGCGATGGCCTGTAGCCCGGCGGCCAGGTCCGTTCCGAGCACGACCGCCCGGTACTCCAGCGCGGTCCGGGTCGTGGCCAGGGACCAGGCCAGATCGGCGGGGTCCAGCTCCAGTGAGAGGCGCTGCGCCTGAGCGGCCAGACCGGCCGGCGTATGCCCCGAGACCAGCCAGGCCAGATCGCCCGAAGTGAGGACGCCCCGGGTCTCGTCCTCGACAGGACCCTCAGAAGGAACCTCGGCGGGCGGCTCGGCCAGGATGATGTGCGCGTTGGTCCCGCTGATCCCGAACGCCGAGACCGCGGCCCGCCGGACGTGCCCGTCCTCGGCCTGCCACGGAGCCGGATCGTTCAGAAGCTTCACGTCACCGGCGGTCCAGTCCACGTGCGGCGTGGGGACCTCGGCGTGCAGCGTGGCCGGGACCACTCCGTGCTGGAGCGCGAGCACCATCTTCAGCACCCCGGCCGCACCCGCGGCCTGCTGGGCGTGGCCGATGTTCGACTTGACCGAGCCCATCAGCAGCGGCCGGTCGTCGGTGCGGTCCTGACCGTAGGTGGCCAGCACGGCCTGGGCCTCGATCGGGTCGCCCAGGCTGGTACCGGTGCCGTGCGCCTCGAGCACGTCGATGTCGGCCGGCGTGAGACCGGCGCTGGCCAGGGCGGCCCGGATGACCCGCTGCTGGGAGGGCCCGTTCGGGGCGGAGAGACCGTTGGAGGCACCGTCCTGGTTCACGGCGCTGCCCGCGATCACCGCAAGCACCGGATGGCCGTTGCGGCGAGCGTCCGAAAGCCTCTCCAGGGCGAAGATCCCGACGCCCTCGGCCAGGCTCATGCCGTCCGCATCGGCCGAGAAGGCCTTGCAGCGGGCGTCCGCGGCCAGAGCGCCCTGCTGGGAGAAACCGATGAACTCGGCCGGGTCGGTGATCACCATGACGCCGCCGGCCAAAGCCAGATCGCACTCGCCGGCCCGCAGCGCCTGCGCGGCCAGGTGCATCGCGACCAGAGCCGAGGAGCAGGCGGTGTCAACGGTGACGGCCGGTCCCTCGAGGCCGAGCGTGTACGACACCCGGCCGGAGACCACGCTGGTCAGGTTGCCGATCATCAGGTGGCCCTCGGACCCCTCGACGCCCGCGCCGTAACCCGCCAGCCCGGCGTACCCGGAGCTCGAGGCGCCGGTGAAGACGCCGGTCAGCGAGCCGCGCAGGGTGAGCGGGTCGACGCCGGCGCGCTCCAGCGCCTCCCAGGAGGTCTCCAGCAGCAGTCGCTGCTGCGGGTCCATCCCCAGCGCCTCACGCGGGCTGATCCGGAAGAACCCCGGGTCGAACTCGGCCATCCCGTCCATGAACCCACCGCGCGGGGTGAAGGTGATGCCGGGCTCGTCCGCCGGGTCCCAGCCCCGATCGGTCGGGTAGTCACCGATCGCATCACGGCGATCGGTCAGCAGGTCCCACATCGACTCCGGGCTGTCCACCCCGCCCGGGAACCGTGCGCCCATCCCGACGATCACCACCGGGTCGTCCGCGGAGACCGGCGTCACCCGGGACACCTCGGCGTTCGCGGTGGTCGCGGAACCGATCAGCCGGGTCAGGATCTCGCGCGCCAGCACCTGGGGCGAGGGGAAGTCGAAGACCACGGTCGACGGCAGCTGCAGGCCGGTCGCCTGGTTCAGCCGGGTGCGCAGCTCGACCGCGGTGAGGGAGTCGAAGCCCATGTCCCGGAAGGCGCGCCCGGACTGCACCTCGCCCGCTGAGCTGTGCCCGAGCACCGCTGCGGCGTGCTGGCGGACCAGGTCGGTGACGATCCGCTCGCGCTGCTGCTGCGAGACGCCGAGCAGGCGAGCCAGCAGGCCGGCTGCCTCACCGGAGACCGCGACCGCCCCGGGCTCGGTCTCGATCTGCCGGGCCTGCGGGATCTGATCCAGCAGGCGCCACTGCCGAGAAGCATTGAAGACGGCGGAGAATCGTGGCCAGTCCACGTCGGCGACCGCGAGCACGGTCTCATCGTCGGCCAGCACCTGACCCATCGCGACCAGCGCGCGGTCCGGATTCAGCAGCACCAGGCCCTGCCGGCGCAGACGCTCCGGGATCAGGCTCTGCGGCAGCCATTCCTGATGCTGCGGGCCCTCGGCCGACTGCACTTCCTCGAACCGTCCACCCGATTCCCAGACGCCCCAGGCGATCGAGGTCGCGGGCAGGCCCCGAAGGCGCCGGTCCTCGGCCAGGGCATCCAGGTAGGCGTTGGCCGCCGCGTAAGCCCCGTGATCGCCGACGCCCCAGGTGGCGGTGATCGAGGAGAACAGCACGAACGCGTCCAGATCGGCGTCCGCGGTCAGTTCGTCCAGGTGCGCTGCTCCGGCCACCTTGGCCTGCGAGGCCAGGGCCAGACCGTCGACGTCCGTACGCATCAGTGGGGTGAGCTCGACCGAGACGGCGGCATGGATGACCGCGGACAACGCCGGAGCCACCGTCGGGATCCAGCTCAGCAGACCCGCGACCTGGTCGCGCTCGGAAACGTCGGTCTGGGCCAGGGTGACGCCGGTGCCGTTCTCGGCCATCAGCGCGGCCAGGAAGGCCGCGCCCGGCGTGCTCGGACCGCGCCGGCTGGCCATCACCGCATGCGGAACGTCCGAGTTGGCCAGCCAGGTGGCCAGGTCCGGCCCGATCGCGCCGGAAGCACCGGTCAGCAGCACGCTGCCCCGGGTGCTCCAGCGCTCGTCGGTGGGCTTGGCCGCGCGCGGGGCGGCGTGCACCAGGCGGCGGGCGCGGACCCCGGCCGGGCGGATCACCAGCTGGTCCTCGGCGCCGGACTCGTGCTTGGCCAGCACCGCGGTAAGCCGCTGCGTGGCCTGCTCGTCGAGTTCGGCCGGCAGGTCGATCAGGCCGCCCCAGCGGTCCGGGTGCTCCAGTCCGGCAACCCGGCCGAGCCCCCAGACCTGCGCCTGCAGCGGCCGGCTGGCGGGCCCGTCGGAGGTCAGGATCGCGCCCTGGGTGAGCAGCCACAGCGGCGCCTGGATCCCGGCGTCTCCCATCGCCTGGACGAGAGCCAGAGTCCCGGCCAGACCCCGGGTCACGACCGGACGATCGGTCAGCGGAGCTTCGTCCAGAGCCAGGAGCGAGACGATGCCCGCCGGGTTGAGGTCGTGCAGCCGGGCGGTGATAGCGGCCCGGTCGAGCTGGTTTTCGGTGAGGTTCAAAGTTTGGACGTCGGCCCCGGCGGCCGACAGGGCGGTCGCCACCGTTCCGGCCGTCTCATCGGGATTGTCGAACACCAGCAGCAGCCAGGTCCCGGCCAGCCGCGCGGGCTCCGGCTCGGCCAGAGCCGCCCAGGTGACCCGGTAACGCCAGTCGGCCAGGACGTTCGCGTCGAGTTCCCGGCGGCGCCAGGCGGCCAGCTTGGGGACGACGTCGCTGAACGACCACTCCCCCTCGACCGCCAGGGCCTGGGCCAGGCTGTCCACGTCGACGGCCTCGATCGCCGCCCAGAACTGCGCCTCACCGGGCGAGAGCGGACCGGCTGGGACGGACGGCGCGTTCGGGTCCGGGATGGGCCAGTAGTGCGCCCGCTGGAAGGCGTAGGTGGGCAGATCGACCCGCTCGGCCTCGGCCAGCACAGCGGTCCAGTCAACTGCGACCCCGCGGGTATAGGCCTCGGCCAGCGACGACAGCACCCGAGCCGAGCCGCCGTCCTCCCTCCGGAGCGTGCCGGTCACCACCGGACCGTCGTCTGCGGGGGTGAGCTCGAACAGCGTCTCGATGGTGTCGGTGATCGCGTTGGTCAGCACCGGATGCGCGGAGACCTCAATGAACGCGCCGAACTCCTCGCGGGCGAGCGTCTCGACCGCACGGGAGAACTCGACCGGGGCCCGCAGGCTGGCGTACCAGTAACCCGCATCCGCCTCGGGACCGCCCAGCCACTCGCCGGACATCGCCGAGATCATCGGGATCTGCGCCGGCTGTGGCGTGATCCCGGCCAGCAGGCTCTCGATCTCGGCCTTCAGCTGATCGACCTGCGGTCCGTGCGAGGCGTAGTCGACCGGGAGCATCCGGGCCCGGCCACCGTCGGCCTGGACCGCTGCCAGCAGCGCCTCGAGCGCCTCGGCTTCACCGGATACGACCGTAGCGTTGGGCCCGTTCACCGCCGCAACAGTGACCGCTTCTGAGAGCCTGTTATCAAACGGCGAGGACGCCTGGACCCTTGCCAGCCGGCCCTTGACCCTCTCGACCGGCTCGGCGATCGACAACATCCCGCCGTGCCCGGACAGCGCCTTCAGCGCCTGGCTGCGCAGCGCCACGACCTTGGCCGCGTCTTCCAGCGACAGAATGCCGGCCACCACCGCCGCCGCGATCTCACCTTGCGAGTGCCCGAGCACAGCGTCCGGTCGAACCCCCGCCGCCCGCCAGAACTCGGCCAGCGAGACCATGATCGCCCACAGCGCGGGCTGGACCACGTCCACCCGCTCCAAGGCCGTCTCCGACTGCAGCACCTCGAGCAGATCCCACTCCACGTGCGGCGTCAGCGCCTCAGCACACTCGGCCAGGCGCGCGGCGAAGACCGGCGACTGCTGGGCGAGCTCGCGGCCCATCCCGATCCACTGAGAGCCCTGGCCCGGGAACACGAAGACCGTGCGCGGCGTGCCGGCGACCACGCCGGAGACCACGGCTGAGGAGGGCACGCCTTCGGCCAAATCGGTCACCGCAGCGAGGAGTTGGTCGGTGCTACGACCGAGCGCGACCGCCCGGTGATCCAGCGCGGTCCGGGTCGTGGCCAGCGACCAGGCCACCCGGTCCTTGTCCTCGCCGCCGACCCGATCCGCCAGCCGAGTGGCCTGGGCGCGCAACGCCTCCGAGGTGCGACCGGAGATCAGCCAGGCGGTCTCGTCACCGTTCAGCAGAACCGGCTTCGGCGGTGCCTCAGTCGGTTCCCCCTCGGGAAGCGGCGCATCGATCGGCGCCTCCTCCAGAATCACGTGGGCATTGGTCCCGCTGATCCCGAACGCGGAGATGCCCGCGCGACGCGGAGCCCCGTTCTCGCCCAGGCGGGACGGCCACGGCTCGGGCTCGGTCAGCAGCGAGACGTCGCCGGAGGTCCAGTCGACGTGCGGCGACGGGTCCTCGGCGTGCAGCGTCCGCGGAAGTTCCTGGTGCTGCAGGGCGAGGATCATCTTGATCACGCCTGCCGCCCCGGCCGCAGCCTGGGTGTGCCCGATGTTCGACTTCACCGAGCCCAGTCGCACCGGCCGGCCCTCGGGCCGGTCCTGGCCGTAGGTGGCCAGCAGCGCCTGCGCCTCGATCGGGTCTCCGAGCACCGTTCCGGTGCCGTGCGCCTCGACCGCGTCGACCTCGGCCGGTGACAGCCGGGCACTGGCGAGCGCGGCCCGGATGACGCGTCGCTGGGACGGCCCGTTGGGAGCGGTGAGGCCGTTGCTGGCGCCGTCCTGGTTGACCGCCGACCCGCGCATCACCGCGAGAATCGTGCGTTTGTTGCGTTGCGCGTCCGAAAGCCGTTCCAAAACCAGGATACCGGCGCCCTCGGCCCAGCCCGTTCCGTCCGCGGCCGACGAGAACGCCTTGCAGCGACCGTCGAACGCCAGACCGCCCTGGCGGGAGAACTCGGCGAACGAGCCCGGTTCGGCCATCACCGTCACGCCCCCGGCCAGGGCCAGGGTGCAGTCGCCGGAGCGCAGCGCGGCCGCGGCCAGGTGCATCGAGACCAGGGCCGAGGAGCAGGCCGTGTCGACCGTCACCGCCGGGCCTTCCAACCCCAGGGTGTAGGCGACCCGACCGGAGATGACGCTGGTGGCGTTGCCGGTGACGACGTAGCCCTCCGCATCCGCGGCCGGCACCTGGGCGCCGTAGGCAGTCATTCCCGCCCCGGCGAAGACCCCGGTGGCCGAGCCCTTCAGCCGGGTCGGGTCGATCCCCGCGTGCTCCAGCGCCTCCCACGAGGTCTCCAGCATGACCCGCTGCTGCGGGTCCATCGCCAGCGCCTCGCGCGGGCTGATCCCGAAGAACCCGGCGTCGAAACCACTGGCGTCGTAGACGAACCCGCCCTGGATCGTGGTCGAGGCGTCCGCACCCGAAGCCGCTCCGTAAAGCCCCTCGACGTTCCAGCCGCGGTCGTCCGGGAACCCGGCCACCGCGTCCGTCCCCGAGGACAGCAGCCGCCAGAACCCGCCGGGGTCGTCGACCCCGCCCGGGAACCGGCAGCCGATCCCGACGACCGCGATCGGCTCGCCCTCGCGGTCCTCGAGCTCACGTACTCGCCGCCGCGCCTTGCGCAGGTCGGCGGTCGCCCGCTTGAGATAGTCGAGAAACTTTTCCTCGGTATCCATGAACAGCTCCTCGAACCAGGTACGGGTCCCTGGCCGGGACCGTGGGTCAGTCGGCGAGCTCGTTGTCGAGAAGCTCGAAGATGTTCTCGACCGTGGCTGCTCGGAGGTCGTGGTCGGCGCCGCCGGCGGCCTCCGCCCCGGGATCCGTCTCCAGCTCCAGGACAAGGGCTTTCAGGCGGGCCGCCAGGGCGGATCGCGAACCGTCACCGCCGGCGACACCCCGCACCATCTCCTCCAGCCGCCCGACCTCGGCCAGGGCCAGGGCCCCGGTGTCGGGCTGCTCGTCGTTTCCGTCGACGAGTTGCTGCTTGAGATGGGCGGCGAGAACGGCCGGTGTCGGGTAGTCGAACACGAGGGTGGCGGGCAACTTCAGCCCCGTAGCGGCATTCAGGCGATTCCGTAGCTCCAGAGCGGTCAGCGAGTCGAATCCCAGTTCGTTGAAGGCCTTCTGGGCCCCCACGGCGTCGGCCGACGAGTGCCCCAGAACCGCAGCACCATGCGTCCGAACCAGGTTCAGTAGTACTCGGTCACGGTCCGGGTCCGCTACCGCGTTCAACTGAAGACGGAGCAGACGCCCGGCCTCCGGGTCCACGGCGGCGACCGGTCCGGCCGGGCGACCGGCCAGACCGTGCCAGACCGGGGCCAGCCGGCCGCCCCGGGCGGCCTGCGCCCGGAGCGCGGCCACGTTCACCTTGGCGGGCACCAGCAGCGCCTCCGGACGGGCCAGCGAGGCGTCCAGTAGGGCCAGCCCCTCCGACGCCGTGAGCTCCGTCATCACGCTGCGGTTGTTCCGCTGCCGCTCCTGCTCGTTCAGGTGCCCGGTCATCGCGCTGGCGTCCGCCCACAGGCCCCACGCCAGCGACGTGGCCGGCTTCCCGCTTGCCTGGCGATGGGCCGCCAGAGCATCCAGGAAGGCGTTGCCCGCGGCGTAGTTGCCCTGCCCCGGGGAGCCGAAGGTGGCCGCACCCGAGGAGAAGAGCACGAACTCCTGAAGCGGAGCGTCGGCCGTGAGCTCGTGGAGGTTCCAGGCCGCGTCGGTTTTAGGACGCATGACCAGGTCGAGTCGCTCATCGGTCAGGGAACTGATGACGCCGTCGTCCAGGACGCCGGCGGTGTGGATCACCCCGGTCAAGGGCACCCTCACGGAGTCCAGCACCGCGGCCAGCGCTGCTCGGTCCGCGGCATCCGCGGCCGTCACCTGCACCCCGACCCCGCTCTCAGCGACGTCGGCGGCCAGTGCCGCCACCCCCGCCGCCCGCGGGCCGGACCGGCTGAGCAGGAGAAGCTCCCCGACCCGGCCGGTGTGAGCCAGATGCCGAGCCACCAGAGACCCGAGCAGGCCGGTGCCCCCGGTGATCAGCACCGTGCCCGGCGTCGCCTCGGTGGGCTCGGTGGGCTCGGCCTCTTCATTGAGCCGGGCCAGACGCCGCCCCAGGGCCGCACCGCCGCGGAGGGCGATCTCGGGCTCCGAAGAGGCCAGGGCGACCAGATCGCCCACAGCAACCTCGTCCAGATCAACCAGAACGATCCGCCCCGGCTCCTCGGACTGCGCCGACCGCACCAGACCCCACACCGCCGAGGCCGCCAGGTCACGCACCCCGTCGCCCGGCCCCGCCGCCACCGCGCCCCGCGTGACCAGCACCAGCCGGGAGTCCGGCAGAGCGTCCGAGCTGAGCCACTCCTGCACCAAGCTCAGCACCCGGGCCGTGACGACCCGCGCCTCGGCCCCGACGTTCCCGCTTTCACTGTTACCAAGCTCAGCATCGCCCGACACGGTCACCACAACCAGGTCCGGCGCCGCCTCGCCTCCGGCCACCGCGTCCAGCAGAGCCGTCAGGTTCTCGTGCGCCGAGCCCTCCCCGGGCAACGCAGCCCGGACCCCGAAAGCGTCCTCACCGAGCAGAGCCCACCGCCCCGCAGCCTCCCCGTCCGAACCAGTGATCTGCGTCCATTCCACCGCGAAGAGCGCGTTCCGAAGACCATTACCGGCCGACTCCAGCGCCCCGGCCACCACCGCCCGCAGGATCAGCGACTCGACCGAAACCACCGGCCGCCCGGTCGCATCGGCCCCGGTGAGCACCAGCCCGCCCGCCTCGTCCTGGGAAAGCTTGACCCGCAGGCTGGAAGCCCCGGCGGCCATCAGCGAAACACCGGTCCAGGAGAACGGCAGCCGCACCTCGCCCGGCTCCCCCGCCGAGGCCAGCAGGCCGGCCGCGTGCAGCGAGGAGTCGAGCAGGGCCGGGTGGATGCCGAAGCGACCGGCATCGGCCGAAGCCGACTCCGGCAGAGCGATCTCGGCGAAGACCTCAGAACCCTTCCGCCAAGCCGCCTTCAGCCCCTGGAACACCGGTCCGTAGCCGTACCCGCCCGCGGCCTGGATCTCGTAAAGATTGCTGACGTCGACCGGTTCGGCGTCCAGCGGGGGCCAGACCAGGAAGTCCCCGGCCGAGGGCAACCCGACCCGCGGGTCCGGAGCCAGGCGTCCAGTGGCGTGCCGGGTCCACGGTTCGCCGGCCGAGTCCGCGTCGTCCGGCCGGGAGTAGATGTCGACCGTCCGCTGCTCATCCCCGTCCGCCGAGCCCACCACGACCTGGACCGCCACGGCCCCGGTCGGCGGCAGTACCAGCGGCGCGGCCAGGGTCAGCTCGACCACCCGGGCGCAGCCGACCTCGTACCCGGCCCGCATCGCGAAGTCCACGAACGCCGTCCCGGGCAGCAGGACCGTGCCTCCGACCGCGTGGTCCGCCAGCCAGGGGTGGGTCCGCAACGACAGCCGACCCGTGACGACCAGTCCTTCACCGCCGGCCAATTCGACCGAGGCGCTGAGCAGCGGGTGCCCGACCGAGCCGAGCCCGGCCGAACGGACGTCCCCGGCCCCGGCCTGCATCGCCTTGGACCAGAACCGCCGGTGTTCGAAGGCATAGGTGGGCAGGTCCACGCGCTCGCCCTTGGGCAGCAACGCTTCCCAGTCCACGCCCACGCCGTTCACGTACAGCGTCGCCAGCGAGGCCAGCATCCGTGCCGCGCCACCGTCGTCCCTGCGCAAGGTGCCCGTGACCACCGGATCGCCCTGAGATTCCAGGATTTCCGTGATCGGGGCCGCGAGTACCGGGTGCGCCGAGATCTCGGCGAACACGCGATAGCCCGCGGAGCCAAGAACCTCGACGGCACGGGAGAACTCGACCCGGGCGCGCAGGCTGTCGTACCAGTACTGAGCGTTCAGCTCGGGCCCGCTCAGCCACTCGCCGGTCATCGCCGAAATCATGGGTACAGACGCTTGTTGCGGAGCAACGCGGTCGAGGAGCCGAAGGATCTCGGCCTGAAGCTCGTCGACCTGGGGGCCGTGCGAGGCGTAATCCACCGGCAGCATCCGCGCCCGGCCGCCGTCCGCCTCGACCCGCTCGGCCAGAGCCTGCAGCACCGCCGGATCCCCGGACACCACCGTCGCCGAAGGCCCGTTGACCGCCGCAACCACGACCCCCGTTTCGCGATCATGGAGTTCGTCTCCGGGGAAGAACTCCATGATCACGGAGGCGAGACGGGCTTCGACCACGGAAACCGGCTCAGCGATCGACAGCATGCCCCCTCGGCCGGACAGCGCCTTCAGCGCCTGCGACCGTAGAGCCACCACCCGAGCGCCGTCCTCCAGCGACAGTGCCCCCGAGACAACCGCAGCCCCGCTGCAACGCAGCCTCGTCGTCCAGAACAGCGTCCAGCGACCAGTCCACAAAAGGTGCCAACGCGCGTCCACAATCAGCCAACCGAGCCGCGAACACCGGCGACCCAGCCGCCAGCGAACGTCCCATGCCCAGCCACTGCGAACCCTGACCCGGGAAGACGAAGACCACCCGTCGGTCCCCGCTCGACGCTCTGCCGGTCACCACGCCCGGAGCCGGCCGACCGGCAGCCAGTGCCTCGAGGTCAGCAGCATCCGGACCAAGAACTACGGCCCGGTGGTCGAACCGGGCCCGCCCGGTGACCAGGGACCAGGCCACGTCGGCGACCGGGACTGAAGGCCGAGCGCGGCGGAAGGCTGCCAGCCGGTCGGCCTGACCCACGAGAGCCTCTTGAGTGCGCCCCGAGAGCAGCAAGGCCGAGGGGGCATCGGCGGTGAACACCGTCTCCGTGACGTCGTCCCCGGCCAGCGCGACCTCGTCCTCAACCACAACCGGCGGCGCCTCCTCGAGGATGACGTGGGCGTTCGTCCCACTCACCCCGAACGAGGACACGCCGGCCCGGCGCGGCGCACCGTCGGCAGCGGGCCACGACACCGAGCGGTTCAGCACCCGGACCCCACCGGCCGACCAGTCCACGTGCGGCGAGACCTCGTCGGCGTGCAGTGAGACCGGGAGCAGGTCGTGCTGCATGGCCAGGACCATCTTGATCACCCCGGCGACGCCGGCCGCGGCCTGGGTGTGCCCGATGTTCGACTTCACCGAGCCCAGCCACACCGGGTCCGAGGCGTCCCGCGCCGCGCCGTAGGTGGCGAGCAGGGCCTGGGCCTCGATCGGGTCGCCGAGCACGGTGCCGGTGCCGTGCGCCTCGACCGCGTCCACGTCCGACGCCCCGAGCCCGGCCGAGGCCAGCGCGGCCCGGATCACCCGCTGCTGGGAGGGCCCGTTCGGCGCGGTCAGCCCGTTCGACGTCCCGTCCTGGTTCACCGCGCTGCCCCGGACCAGGGCGAGCACCCGGTGACCGTTGCGACGAGCGTCCGAAAGTCGTTCCATGACCAGCACGCCCGAGCCCTCGCCCCAGCCCGTGCCGTCGGCTCCAGCGCCGAACGACTTGCAGCGTCCGTCACCGGAAAGTCCCTGTTGAAGTGCAAATTCGGCGAAGGCGCCGGGTGTGGCCATCACGGTCACGCCGCCGGCCAGGGCGATCGAGGACTCACCGGAGCGCAGCGACTGGGCCGCCAGGTGCATGGCGACGAGCGAGGAGGAACAGGCGGTGTCGATGGTGACGGCCGGACCCTCCAGGCCCAGGGTGTAGGCCACCCGGCCGGAGATGACGCTGGTGGCGCTGCCGGTGAGGAAGTAGCCCTCGGTGCCGGCGGTGGCGGTCTCCATCGGGTCGACCGTCGGCGCACCCGGCTGCAGGCTCATGCCGTAGCCGGACGACCAGGCGCCGGTGAACACCCCGGCCGACGTGCCCCGCAGCTCGGCCGGGTCGATCCCGGCCTGTTCCAACGCTTCCCAGACGGTCTCGAGCAGGACGCGCTGCTGCGGGTCCATCGCCAGCGCCTCGCGCGGGCTGATCCCGAAGAACGCCGGGTCGAAGTCGCCTGCGTCGTAGACAAATCCACCGACCGGAGCGAACTGCGAGTTCTGCTGCTCCTCAGTGACGTACGCCTCCCAGCCGCGGTCGGTCGGGAAGGCGCTGACCCCGTCGGTCCCGGTGCTGAGCAGCCGCCAGAAGTCGTCCAGAGTGTTGGAGCCGCCCGGCAGACGGCAGCTCATCCCGACGATCGCGATCGGTTCGTCCACGCTGGACACGCTCGGCCCGGCCGACAGCGTGGCTTGCGCGCCCACGAGCTCGTCGAGCAGGAAGGACGCCAGCAGAGCCGGGGTCGGGTAGTCGAAGACCAGCGTGGCGGGCAGGTTCAGCCCCGTCGACGCGCTCAGCTGGTTGCGCAGTTCGACCGCGGTGAGCGAGTCGAAACCCAGCTCCCGGAAGGGCCTTGCGGCATCCACCGCATCGGCTGAAGCATGACCGAGCACGCCGGCCGCCGCTCCCCGCACCAGATCAACCAGCAAGCGTTCCTGATCCGCCCTACCCAGGCCTTCCAGGGACCGGCCGAGTTCGGTGGTGTCCAGAGCGGTTGGGTCAAGGGACGCCGGACCGGACGAAAGCGCTCGGCGCACCTCGGGCAGGTCGCTGATCAGGGCGCTGGCCCGGTGCAGGGTGAAGACCGGGGCGAACTTGGCCCAGTCGACATCGGCCACGGTCAGCAGGCGCTCCCCGTGGTCCAGGACGCTCGCCAGCGCGGTGACCGCCAGGTCCGGCGCCATCTCGCGCAGGCCGAGGCGCTGCAGCTGAGCGCCGCCTTCGCCCTCGCCCATCCCACCGCCACCCCAGAGACCCCAGGAGATCGAGGTTGCGGGAAGACCTCGGTGCGTCCGGTTTTCGGCGAGAGCGTCGAGGTAGGCGTTGGCCGCGCCGTACGCGGCCTGCAGACGCGAGCCCCAGATTGCCGCGCCGGACGAGAACACCACAAAGGCATCGAGATTGCGGACGCTGGTCAGCTCGTCCAGGTGTCGCGCCCCCGCGGTCTTCGCTTCCGCCGCCTTGGCCAGCTCAGCGACGGTCGTGGCGGTCACCGGAGCGCCCTGCGGAACGCCGGCGGCGTGGAACACCGCACGCAGCGCCGGGCCGGTCCGGTCGATCCAGTCGAGGGCGCCGGACACCTGCTCCCGGCTGGACATGTCCGTGGCCAGAATGGCCACTTCGGACCCCAACTCGGCGAGTTCGGCCGCGCGCCGGGCCACTCCGCGACCGGCCGCGCCGGAACGGGAGACCAGGACGATCCGGGGAACCGCGCGCCCGGCCAGCCAGGTGGCGACATGCCCACCGACCGAACCGGTGCCGCCGGTGATCAAAGCCGAGCCCGACGTCGTCCATTCGTCACCATCGCCCGCGAAAGGCGCCGCCGGGACCAGGCGGCGACCCATCACCGCGCCGCCCCGGATCGCCAACTGGTCCTCGCCGGTGACCTGCCCGGCCAGAACTGCGACCAGACGGGTGGCGGATCGCTCATCCAGCACCGAGGGCAGGTCGACGAGACCGCCCCAGTGCTCCGGGTGCTCCAGCCCGGCGACCAGGCCGAAGCCCCAGACCTGGGCCGCTTCCGGCCGGGTGACCGGATCCTGCGGCCCGGTGCTCACCGCACCGGACGTGGCCACCCAGACCGGAACCTGGATCGTCAGCGCACCGAGCGCCTGCACCAGGGCGGAGGTGGCGGCCAGGCCGAACACCACGGAAGGCGCTTCGGGCAGCGGATTCTCGTCGAACGCGAGGAGTGACAATACGCCTGTCGGCACGGTGACCGAAGCCTCGGTCAGCGCCTCCCGAATGCCGGCCGCCAGAGCTTCCGGTTCCACGCTGGTAACCGGAACGAGCACCACCGAGGCGCCACGCGAGGTCAGTGCCTGAACGATCTCTTCCGAACCTGATGAAGCAAGCACCAGCCAGCTTCCGCTCAGCCGGGCCGAAGCGGGCTCGGCCAGAGGCGCCCAGGTGACCCGGTAGCGCCAGCTCGACGTGCGCGAATCCTCGACCTCGCGGCGCCGCCAGGAGGTCAGGGCGGGCAGCACCTCGCTGAAGGGACGAGATCCGTCGACCTCCAGAGCACCCGCCAGCCCGGCCAGATCACCGGTCTCGACGGCCGCCCAGAACCGGTCCTCACCCGCAGAACCGCCCGAACGCTGAGTCGGGACCACCGCAGCCGCCGGCCAGTACCGCTCGTGCTGGAAGGCGTAGGTGGGCAGATGCACCGGCTCGGCGGTGGGCAGCACCCGGAGCCAGTCCACGTCCACACCGTGAACGTGCATGCGAGCGAGCGCGTTCAGAACCGATTCAGCGGGCGCTGTTTCGGTCCGCAGCACCGGAACGAAGGCTGCGCTGAGCACCCCCGAACCCATCGCGGAAAGCGTTCCGTCCGGGCCGATCTCCAGGAAGACCGTCACTCCCTGGGCTGCCATGGCCGACACCGCGTCCGCGAAGCGCACCGCTTCCCGAGCCTGCGCCACCCAGTACGACGGCTCCGGCGAATCGACCGGCGCACCCGTCAGGGCACCAATCCAGGGCACGGTCGGCGGTTCCAGCGATACGCCGGCCGCCACCCGGCCGAGCTCGTCCAGCGCCGGGTCCATCCGGGCCGAGTGGAAGGCGTGGCTGACCCGCAGGCGCCGCACCCGCTTACCCGCTTCCCGCCAGTGGTCCACGGCCTCGGACACGGCGTTCTCGTCACCGGAGATCACGATGGACGAAGGCCCGTTCACCGCCGCCACCGAAAGACCCACGCGGCCTTCGAGGTAGGCCCGGATCTCGGCTTCGGTGACCGCGATCGCCGCCATCGCCCCGCCCTCGGGCAGCGCCTGCATCAGCCGGGCGCGCGCACCGACCAGGCGGCAGGCGTCGTTCAGGCTGAGCACCCCGGCCGTGTAGGCCGCGGAGATCTCACCGAGCGAGTGCCCGGCCACGGCGTCCGGGCGGATCCCGGCGGCCTCCAGCATCGCCACCAACCCCAGCTCGACCGCGAACAGCCCGGTCTGGGCGTAGAGCGTCTGGTCCGCCCGCGGGTCGTCGGTCTCGCTGAGCACGACCTCGCGCAGCGGTACGCCGATCTCGGCCTCGAGCAGAGCGCAGACGTGGTCGAAGGTGTCCGCGAAGACCGGGGAAGCCGCATACAGCGCCCGGCCCATCCCGGCCCGCTGAGCACCCTGCCCGGCGAAGAGGAACCCGACCCGGGCGCTCTCCCCGATCGGGACCACACCCTGAATCAGATCGACGGACGCTGTCCCGGCACCGAGCGCCTCCAGTCCAGCGGCCTTCGCGCCGGTGATCACCGCCCGGTGCTCGAACTGCGACCGGGTGCCCGCCAGCGACCAGCCGATCTGGGCCGACGTGAGCTCGGGGTGGCTGGTCAGGTGCTGGGCCAGGCGCGCGGCCTGGGCGGCCAGACCGGCCGCCGACCGGCCGGAGACCAGCCAGGCCTCCGGCGCCGGGTCGAGCACCTTCGGCGTCTCCCCGGCAGTCTCGTCAACCGCCGGCTCGGTCGGTGCTTCCTCGATGATGACGTGCGCGTTCGTCCCGCTGACCCCGAACGCCGAGACACCGGCCCGACGCGGACGGTCCCCCGCTTCCCAGGGCTGCGCCGAGGTGAGCAGGCGAACGTCCCCCGCCGACCAGTCCACGTGCGGTGAGGGCTGATCGGCGAACAGCGAGACCGGCAGCTGCCGGTTCTGCATCGCCAGGATCACCTTGATGATGCCCGCGACGCCCGCAGCGGCTTGGGTGTGACCGATGTTCGACTTCACCGAGCCCAGCCAGAGCGGCTTCTCCTCGGGCCGGCCCTGGCCGTAGGTCGCGAGCAGGGCCTGAGCCTCGATCGGGTCACCGAGCACCGTTCCGGTGCCGTGCGCCTCGACCGCGTCAACATCCGCCGGCTGCAGCCCAGCACTCGCAAGCGCTGCCCGGATCACCCTCTGCTGCGAAGGCCCGTTCGGCGCGGTCAGGCCGTTCGAGGCGCCGTCCTGGTTCACCGCGCTGCCCGAGACCAGCGCGAGCACCCGGTGCCCGTTGCGACGAGCGTCCGCAAGCCTCTCCAGCACCAGCACGCCGGCCCCTTCGCCCCAGCCCGTGCCGTCCGCATCGGCCCCGAAGGACTTGCACCGCCCGTCGAAGGCCAGGCCGTCCTGCCGGGCGAACTCGGCGAACGCGCCCGGGGTCGCCATCACGGTGACGCCGCTGGCCAGGGCCAGATCGCACTCGCCCGAGCGCAGCGCCTGACCGGCCAGGTGGGTCGCGACCAGCGAGGAGGAGCAGGCCGTGTCGATGGTGACCGCCGGGCCCTCCAGGCCGAGCGTGTACGAGATCCGGCCGGAGATCACCGCGCCCGCGTTGCCGGTGAGCATGTAGCCCTCGGCCGCCGGGTCACCGGCCAGCGCGTTGCCGTACGCCGAGTAGGTGGCCCCGGCGAAGACCCCGGTCTGGCTGCCCCGCAACGAGAACGGGTCGATCCCGGAACGCTCCAGCGCCTCCCAGGTGGTCTCCAGCAACAGCCGCTGCTGCGGGTCCATCGCCAGCGCCTCACGCGGGCTGATCCCGAAGAAGGAAGCGTCGAAACCGGTCGCGTCGTAGACGAACCCACCCTGCTTCGGCGTCGATCCGGCGCCCGCGCCGTACACCCCCTCGACATCCCAGCCGCGGTCGGTGGGGAACGCGGCGATCGCGTCCGTGCCGGAGATCAACATCTCCCAGTAACTCTCCGGGTCACCCGCGCCACCCGGATAGCGGCAGGCCATCCCGATCACGGCGATCGGCTCACCGGCCTCGAGCGTCGCCCGCACCGGCTGGGCCGCAGGCTCGTTCAGCGAGCCCACCAGCTCCTCGAGCAGAAGCTGGGTCACCGCGGCCGAGGTCGGGTAGTCGAAGACCAGCGTGGCCGGCAGCTTGAGTCCGGTTGCCGCGTTCAGTCGGGTGCGCAGGTCGACCGCGGTCAGCGAATCGAAGCCCAGGTCGCGGAACGCCCGCGAGGCCGGGACGGCCTCCGCCGAGGGGTGCCCGAGCACGGTCGCCGCCTCGGACCGGACCAGCTCGGTCAGGATCCGCTCCTGCTCGGCCCGGTTCCGCCCGGCCAGCTGGGACCCGAGCGCGCTGCGCGCTTCGGAGGAGTCCCCGCCCGAGGCCGCCGCCTGCAGCGCGTTCCGAGCGTCGGGCAGGTCGGCCAGCAGGGCGCTGGGACGCTGCACGGTGAAGACCGGAGCGAACCGGGTCCAGTCGGTATCCGAGACCGCGATCAGCGACTCCCCCGCGTCCAGGATCCCGGCCAGCGCGAGAACCGCCTTCTCCGGCTGCATTTCACGAACACCAAGACGCTGCAATACATCACCAGCAGCCCCGTCGCCCATACCGCCACCACCCCAGAGCCCCCAGGCCACCGACGTCCCGACCAGCCCCCGGGCCCGCCGGTCCTCGACCAAGGCATCGAGCGCGGCATTGGCGGCGGCATAGGCCGAGAGCTGGCCCGAACCCCAGGTCGTCGCACCCGAGGAGAAGACCACGAACGCGTCCAGGTCCTCGGCCAAGTCGTCGAGAAGGTGCGCTCCGGCAATCTTGGCCAGCGAAGCCTCGTTCAGGTCGGCCGGGGTCATGATCTCGATCGGCCCCGCGACGCCCGCCCCTGCGGCGTGCATCACCGAGCTCAGCCGCGGCCCACGCTCGCCGATCCAGCGCACCAGGTTCTCCACCTGCCCGCGATCGGCGATATCGCTCGCGACCACCGAAACCTCGGTACCCGCCTCGGCCAGTTCCGCGGCCAGGGCCGGGACACTGCCCACCCGGGCCCCGGAACGGCTCGACAGCACAATGGTGGACGCTCCCCGGCTCACCAGCCAGCGAGCCAGGTGCCCACCCACCCCGCCGGTGCCACCGGTGATCAGGACGGTGCCCCCGGGCGTCCACTGTTCAGTGTTGGAAGGCCTGGTCGCCCGCACCAACCGCCGCGCGAGCACCCCGCTCGGCCGGATCGCCACCTGGTCTTCGTTGGTTCCGTTCTGCGTGAGCACGGCGCCCAAGCGGTCCGAGGCGCGCGCGTCCCAGGCGACCGGAAGGTCGATCAGGCCACCCCAGCGGTTCGGGTGCTCAAGACCCACGACGCGCCCGAAGCCCCAGATCTGCGCCTGGAGGGGGTGCGAGGCGACCTCCCCGGCAGACGCGCCCACGGCTCCCTGCGTCAGAACCCAGAGCGGGGAATCGATGGACGCGTCGCCGAGGGCCTGGACGAGCGCGGTGGTCGCGGCCAGACCGGTGGGGACGACGGGGGCACCTGCGAGAGGACGATCGTCGAGGGCGAGGAGCGAAAGGACGCCGGTGACCACGGCAGCCTCAACCCCGTCGACGAGGGCCGCGCCGGCTCCCGCCAGGTGCGTGGTCATCTCCGCGCGACCGATCTGGCCGGCCGGAACCAGGACCAGGCGCACCTCGGCGCCCCGCTCGCGCAGCGAGGCCGCGATCTGGTCCACCCACCCGTCGTGATCATGGACTTCTTCCCCGGAATCCGGCACCACCAGAAGCCAGGTACCGGAGAGCTTCCCGGCGGCCGGAAGCACGACCGGCGCCCAGGTGATCCGGTAGCGCCAATCGGCCACCTCGGACTCGCCCCGCTCCTTACGCCGCCAAGCGGCCAGGGCGGGCAGAATCTCGCTGAGCCGAGCGCCGTCCACGGACAGGCTCTGCGCCAGCCCCTCCACGTCACCGCTCTCTACCGCGCTCCAGAACTCGCTGTCCTCCGCCGCGACCAAACCCTCAGCCGGCGTGGCGAACGGGTCGTGCGCCGGCCAGTACCGCTGCCGTTGGAACGCATAGGTCGGCAGGTCGATCCGTTGCCCGACCGGGAGCACCGCGGTCCAGTCCACGAAGACGCCGTTCACATGCGCCGTAGCCAACGAGGCCAGCGCCCGCTCCACCCCACCGTCGTCGCGGCGCAGCGTGCCCGTGACGACTGACAGCGACTCGCTGCTCAGCGCTTCCAGGGTTTCGGTGATCGGCGCCGTCAGCACCGGATGCGCCGAGGTCTCGATGAACACCCGATACCCGGCCCGACCCAGCGTCTCCGTAGCCCGAGCGAACTCCACCGGAGCCCGCAGGCTGGAGTACCAGTAGCCGGCATCCATCTCCGGCCCGACCAGGAACGCCCCGGTCATGGCCGAGACCAGCGGAATCATCCCCGCCTGCGGCTCAATCCCGGCCAGCAGGCGCTCAATCTCCTCCTGCAGCTCGTCCACCTGCGGACCGTGGCTCGCGTAGTCGACCGGCAGCATCCGCGCCCGGCCACCGTCCGCTTCGACCGCGGCCAGCAACGCTTCCAGGCCGACCACATCACCAGAGACCACGGTCGCGTTGGGCCCGTTCACCGCAGCCACGGTGACCTCGGCTCCCAGCGCACCCAGGCGTTCACCAACCACCGAGACCGGCTCAGCGATCGACAACATCCCGCCACGCCCGGACAGCGCCCGAAGAGCCTGCGACCGCAGCGCCACCACCCGAGCGCCGTCCTCCCCCGCTGCAACGCAGCCTCGTCGTCCAGAACAGCGTCCAGCGACCAGTCCACAAAAGGTGCCAACGCGCGTCCACAATCAGCCAACCGAGCCGCGAACAGCGGCGACTCAGCCGCCAGGGCGCGCCCCATGCCCAGCCACTGCGAACCCTGACCCGGGAAGACGAAGACAACTTGGCCGGTGGCCGACGCGGTGCCGGTGATCACGCCCGGGTTCGGCTCGCCATCGGCCAGCGCCCGCAGGCCGTCCAGATCGGTCACAACGGCGCGGTGCTCGAAGGTGGAGCGGGTGGTGGCGAGCGACCAGGCGAGGTCGGCCGGGTCCGCGTCAGCCGCCAGAGGCAGCAGCTTGCGGGCCTGCTCGGCGAGCCCGGCCGGGATCTGGCTGGACAGCAACCAGGCCGTTGCGTTCTCCAGAACCGGCGGCAGGCCCTCGTGCGAAGCCTCAGCCTCGACCTCGAGTTGAGCCGGAGGCTCGGCCAGGATGACGTGCGCGTTCGTCCCGCTGATCCCGAAGGCCGACACTGCCGCGCGCCGCGGGCGTCCGTTCGCCTTCCAGTCCACCGCCTCGGTGAGCAGCCGCACGTCGCCGGACGCCCAGTCGACGTGCGGCGACGGGGTCTCGGCGTGCAGGGTGGCCGGAAGCAGGCCGTTCTTCAGGGACAGGACGACCTTGATGATTCCGGCCGCGCCCGCCGCCTGCTGTGCGTGCCCGATGTTCGACTTGACCGTGCCGAGCAGCAGCGGCTGGCCCTCCGGCCGGTCCTGGCCGTAGGTGGCCAGCAGGGCCTGGGCCTCGATCGGGTCACCGAGCACGGTGCCGGTGCCGTGCGCCTCGACCGCGTCGACGTCCGACGGTTGCAGCCCGGCGGAGGCCAGCGCGGCCCGGATCACCCGCTGCTGCGAAGGTCCGTTCGGGGCGGACAGGCCGTTCGAGGCGCCGTCCTGGTTGATCGCGCTACCGGCGACCACGGCCAGCACCGGATGTCCCTCGCGACGAGCGTCCGAAAGCCTTTCCAGAACGATCATTCCGGCGCCCTCGGAAAGGCCCATGCCGTCCGCCTCGGCCGAGAACGCCTTGCAGCGTCCGTCCCGCGCGAGCGCCCCCTGCTGCGAGAAGCCGATGAATTCGCCCGGGTCGGCGATCACCATGACGCCGCCGGCCAGCGCGAGATCACATTCACCGGCGCGAAGGGCCTGAGCCGCGAGGTGCAGGGAGACCAGGGCCGAGGAGCAGGCGGTGTCGACGGTGACGGCCGGACCTTCGAGGCCGAGCGTGTACGAGATCCGGCCGGAGATGACCGAGGTGACGTTTCCGGTGAGCAGGTGCCCCTCGGAACCGTCCAGGTCGGCGCCGAAACCGGTCTGCCCGGCGTAGCCGGACGAGGCCGCGCCGGCGAAGACACCGGTCAGCGAGCCCCGCAGGGTGTTCGGGTCGATGGACGCGTTTTCCAGCGCCTCCCAGGAGGTCTCGAGCAGAAGGCGCTGCTGCGGGTCCATCGCCAGCGCCTCACGCGGGCTGATCCGGAAGAACGCGGCGTCGAAGTCCGCGGCCCCGGCCACGAAGCCGCCCTCGCTGGTGTAGGAACTGCGTTCCTGGCCCGGGATCGAGTCCAGCAGCCCGGCCACGTCCCAGCCCCGGTCCGAAGGGAAGGTGCCGATCGCGTCGGTGCCGTCGACCAGCATCCGCCAGAGCGCGGCCGGGCTGTCGGCCCCGCCCGGGTAGCGGCAGCCCAGACCCACGATGACGATCGGGTCGTCCGCGTCTATCGGTGTGACCCTCGAAACCGCGCCCGCTGCAGCCGAAGTTCCGGTGAGCTGGGTGACGATCTGCCGGGCAAGGACGATCGGGGACGGGTAGTCGAAGACCACGGTGGACGGCAACTGAAGCCCGGTCGCCTCGTTCAGCCGGGTACGCAGCTCGACCGCGGTGAGCGAGTCGAAGCCCATCTCCCGGAAAGCCCGGGCCGGGTCGACGTCGCCCGCCGAGGCGAAGCCGAGCACCGCGGCCGCGTGCCCGCTGACCAGGTCGGTGATGATCCGCTCGCGCTGCGCCGACGAGACGCCGGTGATCCGCTCCAGCAGGGCGGCGCCATCACCGGAGACCACCACGGCCGAGGACTCGCTGCCCGCGGTGACCTGCCGGGCCTCGGGGATCCCGTCCAGCAGGGGCCAGGACCGCACCGCGTTGAACACGGCGGAGAAGCGCGGCCAGTCCACGTCGGCCACGGCCAGCACGGTCTCGTCGTCGCCGAGCACCTGCCCGAGCACGTTCAGTGCCCGCTCGGGGTCCAGCAGGCGAAGACCCTGCCGCTTAAGCCGTTCCGGAACCAGGCTCAACGGCCGGTCGAGATCGTTGCCGTCGTCGAACCGCCCGCCCGAACCCCAGACACCCCAGGCCACCGAGGTGGCGGGAAGGCCCCGCGCGCGGCGGTTCTCGGCCATCGCGTCCAGGTAGGCGTTGGCCGCCGCGTAGGTCGCGTGCTCCCCCACACCCCAGGTCGCGGTGATCGAAGAGAACAGCACGAACGCGCCCAGATCCAGGTCCGCGGTCAGCTCGTCGAGGTTCTGCGCCCCGACCACCTTGGCCCCGAAAGCCATTTCCAGTTGGGCGTTGTCGGCCTGCTCCACCGGCATCAGCTCGACCGCGACGGCACCGTGGATCACGGCGGTCAGCGGCGGCGCCACCTGCGGGATCCAGTTCAGCACCGAGCCCAGCCCGGCCTTGTCCATCACGTCGCAGGCCACCAGCGTCACCGCGGACCCGGCCTCGGCGAGCGCGGCGGCCAGGAAGGATGCACCCGGCGTGCCCGGACCCCGACGGCTGGCCAGGACGACGTGCGGCACCTGGGCCTCGACCAGCCAAGCGGCCAGGTCCGGCCCGATCGCCCCGCTGGCCCCGGTCAGGAAGACGCTGCCCCGAGCCCAGTCCGCGCTACCGGAAAGGCTCTTTCGGCCTTCAGCGCGCTTCAGCCGCCGCACCAGCGTCCCACCCGAGCGGATCGCCACCTGGTCCTCGGCGCCGGTCAGCGCCGAGCCGAGCCGCTCAACGGCCTTGTCGTCGAGCGTGGCAGGCAGGTCGATCAGGCCGCCCCAGCGGTCCGGGTGCTCCACCCCGGCGGTCCGGCCGAGACCCCAGACCTGAGCCTGGACCGGTCGCGTCGGTGCCTCACCGGCAACCGCCGCGACCGCGCCCTGGGTCAGAACCCACAGCGGGGCAACGATTCCGAGATCGCCGAGCGCGTGAACCAACGCCATGGTGGCGGCAGTACCGGCCGGCACCGCGGGGTATTCGGCCACCGGCGACTCATCGTCCGCGAGCAGTGAGACGACGCCGGTCACCGGGATTTCGCGGTCGGCCAGAACCTGATTGAGGACGTTTGCCAGTTTCGTTCGGTCGGTGGCGTCCGTCATCACTTCGAGAACGTCCGCCCCCCGATCCCCGAGCGCCCGCCGCGCCGCGTCCACCAGGCCGGTCTCGATCGAGGGCTTCACGATCAGCCAGGTGCCGGCCAGGCGGGACGGCGTGGAGTCCGGGACCGGCGACCAGGTGACGCGATAGCGCCAGTCCGCAGCCTGCGACTCGTCCCGCTCGCGTTGCCGCCAGGAGGCCAGCGCGGGCAGCACGGCGCCCAGGTCCTGACCGTCCACGGACAGCGTGCGAGCCAGGCCATCCAGATCTCCGGCCTCGACCGCATCCCAGAACAACGCCTCGTTTCCCCCGGCACCGAACCCGGCCCGCACCTCGGCCGCGGACGACGGCAGGCTCTTGGGCCAGTAGCGCTGCCGCTGGAAGGCGTAGGTGGGCAGTTCGACGGTGGGAGCGGCCGGGATTACGCGAGTCCAGTCCACGGCGACACCCCGGACATGGACCTCGGCCAAGGAGGCAAGCAGACGCCGGGCGCCACCGTCCTCGCGGCGCAGGGTGCCGGTGACCGTGAGGTCGACGGTTCCGATGGCGTCTTCGGAGGGGGCCAGGATGTCGGTGACGGCGTTCGTGAGGACGGGATGGGCGGAGGACTCGACGAAGACGCTGAACCCGTCCTGTCCGAGGGTCTCGATCGCCCGGGAGAACTCGACCCGCCCGCGGAGGCTGTCGTACCAGTAGTGCGCCGTGAGTTCGGTGCCGGTCAGACGCTCTCCGGACAGCGCCGAGATCATCGGGATCCGGGCCGGCTGCGGCTTGATCCCGTTCAGAACCCGCAGGATCTCTTCCTGCAGCTCGTCCACCTTCGGGCCGTGGCTGGCGTAGTCCACCGGAAGGATCCGGGCTCGGCCTCCATCGGACTCCACGGCTTCGAGCAGGATCTGCAGCAGCTCTGGGTCCCCGGAGACAACCGTGGCGTTGGGTCCGTTGACCGCGGCCACGACCAGTGCACCAGCGCGGCCGTCGGCGACCTCATCCGGCTGTGCACCATCCAGGCCATCCGGGTTCTCAACCTCAGACCCTGCCCGCGGTGTTTCCCCTGGGTGGGTGGGGGCTAGGGATGGGCTAAGCCTGTTATCCCCAGAAATCCGCGCTTCAACCACCGAGACCGGCTCAGCAATCGACAGCATCCCCCCACGCCCCGCCAACGCCCTCAACGCCTGCGACCGCAGAGAAACCACCCGAGCGCCGTCCTCCAGCGACAGCGCACCCGACACCACCGCCGCGGCGATCTCGCCCTGCGAATGCCCCACCACCGCATCCGGCACAACCCCAGCCGCCGACCACACCGCCGCCAGCGAAACATGCACCGCCCACAGCACCGGCTGAACCACGTCCACCCGCTGCAAGGCGCTCTCGTCACCCAGAACGTCATCCAGTGACCAGTCGACCAGAGGTGCCAATGCGCGTCCGCACTCGGCCAGCCGAGCCGCGAAGACCGGCGAAGCCAGGGCGAGCTCGCGGCCCATGCCCAGCCACTGCGAACCCTGCCCGGGAAACACGAACGCCGTGCGAATCCGCCCGCGTCCCGAAGGCACGACCCCGCTCACCACACCGGCCGACGGAAGACCGTCCGCCAGCGCAGTCAGGCCCGAACCCAGCTCAACGGCACCCGCGCCGATCACCACAGCCCGGTGCTCGAACAGCGAGCGGGTGCTGATCAGCGACCAGGCCACCGACGCCGGGTCGAGGTCCGGCTGAAGCCGGGCGAATTCGTCCAGACGGGCAGCCTGGGCCGCGAGAGCAGCCACCGAGCGGCCGGAAACCAGCCAGGCCGGAACGGAACCGTCGAGGACGAGCGCAGCGGACTCGGTCTGAGGCGCATCGACGGGTGCGGAGTCGGTTTCCTCCTCCTCGACCGCCAGCGGTGCTTCCTCGATGATCGCGTGCACGTTGGTGCCGCTCACGCCGAACGACGAGACTCCGGCCCGCCGTGGCTGCCCACCCTCGGCCAGGGACGACGGCCAGGCCGCGGGCTCCTGAAGCAACGAGACCTCGCCGGCCGACCAGTCGATGTCCCGGCTCGGGGTCTGCGCGTGCAGGGTGCGCGGCAGTTCCTGGTGCTGCAAGGCCAGCACCATCTTGATCACGCTGGCGATGCCGGACGCGGTCTGGGTGTGCCCGATGTTCGACTTCACCGAGCCGAGCAGCAGCGGCTCCCCGGTCGGCCGGTCCTGGCCGTAGGTGGCCAGCAGGGCCTGCGCCTCGATCGGGTCCCCGAGCTTGGTGCCGGTGCCGTGCGCCTCCACCGCGGAAACCTGGTCGGCCCGCAGCCCGGCGCTGGCCAGGGCCGCCCGGATGACGCGCTGCTGCGAAGGACCGTTCGGCGCGGTGAGGCCGTTGGAGGCGCCGTCCTGGTTCATCGCGCTACCGGCGACGACCGCCAGCACGTGGTGCCCGTTGCGGCGGGCGTCCGAAAGCCGTTCCAGCACCACCATGCCCGCGCCCTCGCCCCAGCCGATGCCGTCGGCGCCGTCGGCGAAGGCCTTGGACCGGCCGTCGAAGGCCAGGCCGTCCTGGCGGGAGAACTCGGCGAAGGCCGAGGGGGTGGACATGATCGCCACGCCGCCGGCCAGCGCCATCGAGCACTCCCGCGCCCGCAGCGCCTGGCAGGCCAGATGCAGGGCGACCAGGGCCGACGAGCAGGCGGTGTCGACGGTGACCGCCGGGCCCTCCAGGCCCAGGGTGTAGGAGATCCGCCCGGAAATGACCGAGGTGATGCTGCCGATCAGCATGTAGCCCTCGGCGGCCGCCTCCTCGGAGAGCCCACCGCCGTACATCCCGAACCCGGCTCCGGCGAAGACCCCGGTGGCCGAGCCCTTCAGCGACAACGGGTCGATCCCGGCCCGTTCCAGGGCCTCCCACGCGGTCTCCAGCAGCACCCGCTGCTGCGGGTCGATGGTCAGCGCCTCGCGCGGGCTGATCCCGAAGAACGCCGGGTCGAAGTCGGCCGCGTCGTAGACGAACCCACCGACCCGGGTGGTCGAGGAGTCACCGACCATCCCGGCGTACAGGTCGTCGGCGTCCCAGCCCCGGTCGTCCGGGAACGGCGCGATCGCGTCCGTCCCGGCGTCCATCAGGTTCCAGAAGTCCTCCGGCCCGCGGACCCCACCGGGCAGGCGGCAGCCCATCCCGACGATGGCGATCGGCTCCCGCTCGCGGTCGCGCAGGCGCTTGCGGGTGCGCCGCAGCGCCACGGTCGTCTGCTTGAGGTACTCGCGGAGCTTCTCGTCGTTCTCTGCAGCCATCGTCCTGTGCCTCTCAAAGTCTCAGATCAGCGGAAGTCAGCGGAAATCAGTCGAAGTCGACGTCGCGCAGTTCGGCCTCGACGAGGTCGAACATCTCGTCGTCGGTCGCCGACTCCAGTTCTCGGTCGATGTCCGCGGGCTGCGTGCCGCCGCGCACCTTCCCGCCCAGTGCCTCCAGGCGGGAAGTGAGGTCGGATCGTTCGTCGGTGTTCCAGCTGGCCCGGCTCAGCACCGCTTCCAGCTTCTTCAGTTCGGCCAGAGCCATTGCGTAGTCGGACTTCTCGTCCACCGCACGGGAGCGGATGAAGTCGGCCAGCACGACCGGGGTCGGGTAGTCGAAGACCAGCGTCGCCGGCAGTTTCAGGCCGGTGGCCGCGTTCAGCCGGGTACGCAGGTCGACCGCGGTGAGCGAGTCGAACCCGAGGTCCTTGAACGGCCGGTCCGGCGGGACGTCCTCGGCCGAGGAGTGACCGAGGACCGTTGCGGCCTCGGTGCGCACCAGTTCGGTCAGGTACTCGTCCTGCCCGACCCGGTCCATCCCGGCCAGCCGCTCAGCCAGCGCCGAGCCCGAGGCCGCCTCCTCCTCGGTCGTTCCCAGGGCCCGCTGCGCCTCGTCGATCAGGGCCAGCAGCGGGCTGGGCCGCTGGGCGGTGAAGACCGGCGCGAAACGGTCCCAGTCGATGTCGCCGATCGCCAGGACGCCCTCGTCGGCGTCCAGCACCTCGGCCAGCGCCCCGACCGCGACCCGCGGGTCCATCTCGCGCATTCCCATGCGCTGCAGAACATCACCGGCCAGACCCTCACCCATCCCGCCGCCGCCCCACAGTCCCCAAGCCACCGACGTCCCTGCTTCGCCGCGGGCCCGGCGGTTCTCGACCAGGACGTCGAGGGCACCGTTCGCCGCCGCGTAACCGGACAGCTGACCACTGCCCCAGGCCGCCGCGCCGGAGGAGAAGACCACGAAAGCGTCCAGATCCTGCGTGAGCTCGTCCAGGTGCATCGCCCCAAGCGCCTTGGCGTTCAGCGAGCCCTCCAGCTCGGCCGGGACCATGCCGTCTACCGGACCGGCCAGGCCGGCGCCTGCGGCGTGCATCACCGAGCTCACCGCCGGGCCACTCGCCGCGATCCAGTCCAGCATCGCCGCGGTTTGCACCCGGTCGCCGACATCAGCAGCGAGAACTGATGCTTCAGAACCCTTCTCGGCGAGTTCGGCCGCCATGGCCACTGCTCCCGAAGCGCGCGGTCCGGACCGGCTCGAAAGCACGATCCGAGGGGCGCCTCGCTCGGTGAGCCAGCGCGACACGTGCCCGCCCACCCCACCCGTGCCACCCGTGACGAGAACGGTGCCCGAGGGCGTCCACTGCTCATCGGTCTTGCCTGAACCAGTGGTGCGGACCAGACGCCGACCGAAGACCCCCTCGACCCGGATCGCGACCTGGTCCTCGCCACCTTCGACAACCACCGAATTGAGGGACGCCGTGAGCCGGGTTGCGGTCGCCGCGTCCCACTGCGCGGGGAGGTCGATCAGACCACCCCAGCGGTCCGGGTGCTCCAGTCCGATCACCCGCGCGAACGCCCAGGTCTCGGCCTGCCGTGGATTGGTCACCGCACCGCCGTCCGTGCTGACCGCCTCGGTGGTCAGCACCCACAGCGGGACCGGGATCTCGGCATCACCGAGGGCCTGGGCCAGGATCATCGTCCCGGCCAGACCCTGAGGCACCGATCCGAACCCGGCCATCGGGGTTTCGTCCAGGGCCAGCAACGACAGCACCCCGGCGATCGGCTCCTCAACCGCCTGAGTCAGTCGGGCGGCCAGCGCCACCCGATCGTCCTGGTTCCGCGCCTCGAGAACCCTCACCTCAGCGCCCTGCTGCATCAGCGCCTGGGTGCAGGACTCCGCGATCGCCCCGAAGCCCGGCGGAACGACCAGCAGCCAGGTCCCGAAGAGCTCGGTCGAGGCTGGCTCGGGCAGTGCGGTCCAGGTGATCCGGTAACGCCAGTCGCTGGTGTCCAGCGTCTTGCGCTGGCGGTGGGTGCGCGGGACCGGCTCGGGCCAGTACCGGCGGCGCTGGAACGCATAGGTCGGCAGCGCCACCTTCTCACCGGCCGGCAGAACCGAGGCCCAGTCCACCGCGATGCCGCGCACGTGGACTGCCGCCAGCGAGGCCAGGAGGCGGGAGGCGTCGCCGTCGTCGCGCCGCAGCGTGCCGGTGACCGTCGGCTCGTCCCGGCCCAGGTTCTCGAGAATGTCGATCACGCCGGCGGTGAGCACCGGGTGGGCCGAGGACTCGATGAACGCGCTGTACCCGTCCTGCGCCAGCACCTCGATCGCCCGGGAGAACTCCACTCGGCCCCGGAGGCTGTCGTACCAGTACTGCGCGGTGCTGCGGGCCGTGGCTGGCGTAGTCCACGGGAAGCACGACCCGACAACGCCGTCAAAGCCTTCGACCGCAGCGCAACCACCCGAGCGCCGTCCTCAAGCGACAGAGCCCCCGAAACCACCGCAGCCGCAATCTCGCCCTGCGAGTGCCCGACCACCGCATCCGGCGAAACCCCGGCCGCCTCCCACACCGCTGCGAGCGAAACGTGAACTGCCCACAGAACTGGCTGAACAACGTCCACCCGCTCCAAGGAACCCTCAAGCTCCTCGAACAGGTTCCATTCAACGAACGGCGACAGAGCCACCGCGCACTCGTTCATGCGCTCAGCGAACACCGGCGACTCACGAAGAAGCGCACGCCCCATCCCGACCCACTGGGACCCCTGACCAGGGAAGACAAAGACAATCCGCTCAGCCGTAGCCCCGGCCGAACCGCTCACCACCACCGGGGATGGCCGCCCGGCCGCCAGAGCCTCCAACCCGGAGAGCAACTGCGCGCTGGAACCGGTCACCACGGCCCGGTGCTCGAACAGCGACCGGGTGGTGGCCAACGACCAGCCGACGTCCACCGGTTCCGTCGTGCCGTGCACCGACTCGACCAGCCGGCCCGCCTGCTCGCGTAGTCCGTCCGCGGTCTGTGCGGACACCAGCCAGGCCGTCGAAGCGCCGGCGACCACCGGCGTCCTTTCCGCGACAGCAACTTCCTCAAGCACAGGAGCCTCGGCCAGGATGACGTGGGCGTTCGTCCCACTGATCCCGAACGCCGACACCCCGGCCCGCCGCGGGCGTCCGTTCGCCTTCCAGTCCACCGCCTCCTGCAGCAGCTGGACGTTCCCCTGGCTCCAGTCCACCTCGGGCGAGGGGTTCGACGCGTGCAGGGTGGCCGGGAGCTTGCCGTGTTGGAGGGCCAGCACCATCTTCATGATTCCGACCGCACCCGAAGCCTGTTGTGAATGACCGATGTTCGACTTCACGGCGCCCAGCCAGAGCGGCCGGCCGTCGGGCCGGTCCTGGCCGTAGGTGGCCAGCAGTGCCTGCGCCTCGATCGGGTCGCCCAGCCGGGTGCCGGTGCCGTGCGCCTCGACCGCGTCCACATCGTTCGTCGACAGCCCCGCCGAGGCGAGCGCGGCCCGGATCACTCTCTGCTGTGAGGGTCCGTTCGGGGCCGAGAGCCCGTTCGAAGCGCCGTCCTGGTTGATCGCGCTGCCCGCAACCATTGCCAGCACCGGATGCCCTTTACGGCGGGCGTCCGAAAGCCGCTCCAGCAGGATCATTCCCGCACCCTCGGACAACCCCATGCCATCCGCGTCAGCGGAGAACGCCTTCGACCGGCCGTCGGCCGCGAGCGCGCCCTGCTGGGAGAAGCCGACGAACTCGCTCGGGTCGGCAATCACCATCACACCGCCGGCCAGAGCCAGGTCACACTCGCCGCCCCGCAGCGCCTGGGCCGCCAGGTGCAGCGCGACCAGGGCCGAGGAGCAGGCGGTGTCGACGGTGACGGCCGGGCCCTCCAGACCGAGCGTGTACGAGACCCGGCCCGAGATCACCGACGTGACGTTGCCGGTGATCAGATGCCCGGCGGTCTCCGCGTCGAACCCGCCCTGAGCGGCATAGCCGGAGGCCGCGGCGCCGGCGAAGACACCGGTGAGCGAGCCGCGCAGGTTCAGCGGGTCGATGCCCGCGTTCTCCATTGCCTCCCAGGAGGTTTCCAACAGAAGCCGCTGCTGCGGGTCCATCGCCAGAGCCTCGCGCGGACTGATCCGGAAGAATGGCGCGTCGAAGTCCGCGGCCCCCTTCATGAATCCGCCCTCGCGGGTGGCGGCCGCGGTCTCCCGCAGCTCCTCCAGATCCCAGCCCCGGTCGGACGGGAAGCCGCCGACCGCGTCGCCGCCGTCCTCCAGCAGCTTCCAGAGCGCCTGAGGACTGTCGACCCCGCCCGGGTAGCGACAGCCCATTCCGACCACGACGATCGGATCGGCCGCGTCGATCGGGGCAACCCGGGTAACGACGGACGCCGAGGAAGTACCGGTGAGCTCGGTGATGATCTGGCGGGCCAGCACCACCGGGGACGGATAGTCGAACACCACCGTGGTCGGCAGGGTCAGCCCGGTCGCCTGGTTCAGCCGACTGCGCAGTTCCACCGCGGTCAGCGAGTCGAAGCCCATGTCCCGGAAGGCCCGCGCCGCCTCGACCGCGTCACCGGAGGAGAAGCCGAGCACCGCCGCCGCGTGGGTACTGACCAGGTCGGTGACAATCCGTTCCTGCTGGCCCGCCGAAACCCCGCGCAGGCGTTCGGCCAGCGCACTGGTCTCACCAGAGACCGTCTTCTGAACGCTCGGCGCCTGGCGAGCCTCCGGCACCCCGTCCAGCAGCGGCCACGAGCGCACCGCGTTGAACACTGCCGAGAAGCGTTCCCAGTCCACGTCGGCGACCGAGAGCACGGTCTCGTCGTCGGCCAGGACCTGGCCGAGCACGCTCAGCGCCCGCTCGGGCTCCAGCAACCGCAGACCCTGCTTGCACAGCCGCTCGGGAACCAGGCTGAGCGGGCGATCCACGTCGTTCCCGTCGTCGAACCGCCCGCCGGAACCCCATACCCCCCAGGCGATCGAGGTTGCGGGAAGACCACGCGAGCGCCGGTTCTCGGCCAACGCATCCAGGTGCGCGTTGGCCGCCGCGTAGGTCGCGTGCTCTCCCACGCCCCAGGTGGCGGTGATCGAGGAGAAAAGGACGAACGCGGCCAGGTCGAGGTCCGCGGTCAGCTCGTCCAGGATCTGCGCGCCGCCGACCTTGGCGCCCAGTGCCAGTGCCAGATCGTCCACCCCGGTCACGTCCGCCGCCATCAGCTCCACCGCGACCGCCGAGTGGATGACCATCGAGAGGTTGGGGATCCGCGCCAGAAGAGCCCGTACCGAATCCTTCTCGGTGACATCGCAGGCGATCATGCTGACTGCGGAGCCCATCTCGGCCAGGTTCGCCGCGAGCGTCGCCGCCCCGGGCGTCTGCGGCCCGCGGCGGGTGGTCAGCACCAGATCCGAGACGCCGGCCTCGACCAGCCAGGCCGACAGATCCGGACCGATTGCGCCACCGGCCCCCGTGATCAGAACGCTGCCTTCAGCCCACTTCTTGCTGTTTGCCTTGGCCTTTCGCGGCGTGGCCCGAACCAGCCGACGAGCCAGCACGCCACCCGGCCGGATCGCGACCTGGTCCTCATAACGGCTGCTGAGGGCCGAAGCGAACAGGGTCGCCGCCCGTTCGTCGAAGGTCTCGGGCAGATCGATCAGGCCGCCCCAACGGTCCGGGTGCTCCACCCCAATGGTCCGGCCAATGCCCCAGGTCTGCGCCTGAACCGGACTGGTGGGCGCGTGATCGGTACCGACCGCGCCCTGCGTAACCGCCCACAGCGGAGCGTTGACGGCGAGATCGCCCAGGGCCTGGGCCAGTCCGAGCAGCGCTGCGGTACCGGTCGGCACGTGCGGGCTGTTCGGCAGCGGCTCCTCGGCGAAGGCCAGCAGCGAGATGACGCCCGCCACCCCGACCGATTCGGCCCGGATGATCTCGGCGATCGAGGCCCGATCGACCAGCCCGGCAGGCAGAAGGGCGACGAGTGCCTGGGCACCCCGAGCGGTCAGCGCGGTTTGCACCCATTCGATGAGGGACGATCCCACTGAACTTTCCGGGGCGACGATCAGCCAGGTGCCGGTCAGGGAAACCGGCGCCGAATCGGGCATCGGCACCCACGAGATCCGGTAGCGCCAAGCCGCGGTCAGCGACTCGTCCCGCTCCCGATTGCGCCATCCGGCCAGGGCCGGCAGCAGCGGCTCCAGGTCGTGCTCGGCCACCGCCAGCTTCCCGGCCAGACCCTCGAGATCACCGGACTCGACCGCATCCCAGAACTCGCTGTCCGCCTGCTGAACCTCGGCCTCCGGAGCCGGCACCGGGTTCGGCCAATACCGCAGGCGTTGGAAGGCGTAGGTGGGCAGCTCGACAATCGGCGTCCGCGGAATGATCCGGGCCCAGTCCACATCGACCCCACGCACATGGACCTCGGCCAGCGAGGCCAGCATCCGCGCCGCGCCGCCCTCTTCGCGGCGCAGCGTCCCGACCACCACGGGACTCACCGCGAGCGCTCCCCCGCCGTCGAGCGCCTGGTCGAGGGTGTCCGTGATCGGGGTGGTCAGCACCGGGTGAGCGGACGACTCGACGAAGACCCCGTAGTGGTCGCGCCCCAGCACCTCGATCGCCCGGGAGAACTCGACCCGGCCGCGGAGGCTGTCGTACCAGTAGCCTGCGTTCAGCTCGGTACCGGTCAGGTATTCGCCGGTCAGCGTCGAGACCATTGGGATCCGAGCTGGTTGCGGCGTGATCCCGTTCAGCAACCGCAGAATCTCGGCCTGCAGCTCGTCCACCTGGGGTCCGTGGCTGGCGTAATCCACTGGGAGCATCCGGGCCCGGCCGCCGTCGGCCTCAACCTGCTCAGCCAGGATCTTCAACAACTCCGGGTCACCAGAGACCACCGTCGCGTTGGGGCCGTTGACCGCCGCCACCACCAGTGCACCCGTAGGCCCACCCGCCGCCAGCGCACCAGTCAGGCCATCCGCTGCCTCAACCCCCCGTGCGGCATCCGGGCCACCCGCGTTCTCAACCCCAGACCCCGCGCGGCGTGTCTCCCCTGGGTGGGCGGGGGCTAGGGATGGGCTAAGCCTGTTATCCCCAGAAATCCGCGCCTCAACCACCGAGACCGGCTCGGCGCCGCTCCAAAGAGCCCTCAAGCTCCTCGAACAAGTTCCACTCAACGAAAGGCGACAGGGCCGCAGCACACTCGGCCAGACGCTCAGCGAACACCGGCGACTCACGAAGAAGCGCACGCCCCATCCCGACCCACTGGGAACCCTGACCCGGGAAGACGAAGACCACCTTGCCCAGCCCGACTCCCACCGGTACCGACCCGGACACGACATTCGCCGCAGGCTTGCCGGAAGCAACCGCGCTGAGCCCAGCCCGCAATGCCTCACCCGAGCCGAGCACGACCGCGCGGTGTTCGAAGGTCGACCGACTGGCCAGCAACGACCAGGCCACCGACTCGTCCGGGACCTCGTGATTACGCAGGTAGGCCCCCAGGCGCACCGCCTGGGCGGCCAGCCCCGCACCCAACCGCGCTGACACCAGCCAGGGAAGCTCACCGGAGGTAAGCACCGACTCGACCAAAACGTCACCGGCGTCTTCGGCGACAGCGTCCTCAATCAACGGCGCCTCTTCGATGATCGCGTGCACGTTCGTCCCACTGACCCCGAAGGCCGACACCCCGGCGCGCCTCGGACGGCCGCCGCCAGCAAGCGCCGAAGGCCATGCCACCGGTTCCTGAAGCAGCTGGACGTCCCCGACCGACCAGTCCACCTGAGGAGTGGGCTCGGCCGCGTGCAGGGTGCGCGGAAGCAGCTGGTTCTGCAGGGAGAGCACCAGCTTGATCACGCTGGCGACGCCGGCCGCGGTCTGGGTGTGACCGATGTTCGACTTCACCGAGCCCAGCCAGAGCGGCCGGCCCTCGGGACGGTTCTTGCCGTAGGTCGCCAGCAGGGCCTGGGCCTCGATCGGGTCGCCCAGAGCCGTGCCGGTGCCGTGCGCCTCGACCGCGTCCACATCGTTCGTCGACAGCCCGGCCGAGGCCAGCGCCGCGCGGATCACTCGCTGCTGCGAAGGACCGTTCGGGGCGGTGATGCCGTTCGAGGCGCCGTCCTGGTTCATCGCGCTACCGGCGATCACCGCGAGCACCTGGTGACCGTTGCGCCGGGCGTCCGAAAGCCGCTCCAGCACGATGATTCCAGCGCCTTCACCCCAGCCGATGCCGTCCGCGTCGGCAGCGAAGGCCTTGGACCGACCGTCGAAGGCCAGGCCGTCCTGGCGGGAGAACTCGGCGAAGGCCGACGGGGTCGCCATCACCGCGACGCCGCCGGTCAGGGCCATCGAGATCTCTCCGGCCCGCAGTGCCTGGCAGGCCTGGTGCATGGCGACCAGGGCGGAGGAGCAGGCGGTGTCGACCGTGACGGCCGGACCTTCCAGACCCAGGGTGTACGAAATGCGGCCCGAGATGACCGAGGTCAGGGCGCCGATCAGCATGTAGCCCTCGTGACCGCCCTCGTGGATCAGGTCGGCGCCGTAGCCGCCGAAGCCGGCGCCGATGAAGACCCCGGTCGGAGAACCCTTCAGCGCGGCCGGATCGATGCCCGCGCGCTCCACCGCCTCGTACGCGGTCTCCAGGAGGAGCCGCTGCTGCGGGTCGAGGGTGACCGCCTCACGCGGGCTGATCCCGAAGAATTCCGGATCGAAATATCCGGCGTCGTAGAGGAACCCACCGACTCGGGTCTCGGACGTGTTGCCGTCCAGGTGGGCGTAAAGGCCCTCGCTGTCCCAGTTCCGGTCGGTCGGGAACGGCGAGATCGCGTCGATCCCCTCGGCCATCAGACGCCAGTAGCTCTCCGGGTCGGACACCCCGCCCGGGAACTTGCAGCCCATCCCGACGATCGCGATCGGCTCACCGAGGTCGGCGGCGCGCAAGGTCGGAAGGTGCGCGTCGGCCTCGGTCAGCACCCCGAGCAGTTCGGCCTTGAGCAACTCGACGACCGCGGCGACCGTCGGGTGGTCGAACACCAGCGTGGCCGGCAGTTTCAGGCCGGTCGCCGCGTTCAGCCGGGTGCGCAGGTCCACGGCGGTCAGCGAGTCGAAGCCCAGGTCCTTGAACGGCCGGGTCGGCAGCACCACCTCGCCGGATGAGTGCCCCAGCACCGCCGCGACCTCGGCCCGCACCAGATCGGTGAGGACGCGCTCGGAGTCGGCGTCGCTCAGACCCCGCAGGCGGCGCAACAGGGGCGAGTCGTCGTCCGGCTGTTCAGCCTCAACCGGCTGTACCTCAGGCATTTCGGCAAGCAGCCGACTGGGCCGCTGGACGGTGAAGATCGGCCCGAACTGGTTCCAGTCGATGTCCGCGACCGTGACCAGGGCCTCATCCGCGTCCATAATCCCGGCCAACGCGGCCACCGCCGGCGCCGGGTCCATCTCCCGCAGGCCCAGACGCTGCAGCACCTCCCCCGCGTAGCCCTCGCCCATCCCGCCGCCGCCCCAAAGACCCCAGGCCGCAGACGTTCCAGACTTTCCAGACGCCCTCCGCTGCTCAACCAGAGCATCGAGAGCGGCGTTGCCGGCCGCATAGGCCGAGAGCCTCGCACTGCCCCAGGTAGCAGCACCGGACGAGAACATGACGAAAGCGTCCAGATCATGGGCCAGTTCGTCGAGCAGCAGCGCGCCCCCGACCTTGGCCTGCAGAGCCCGCTCCAGCTCCGCTGCGGTCAACTCCTCCAGCGGACCGCCGACCGGAGCACCCGCGGCGTGCATCACCGAACTGAGCGTCGGCCCGGTCCGGTCAATCCAGTCAAGCAAATGAGTGACGCCGGCCCGCTCGCCGATGTCGGCGCTCACCACGGCCACACTCGTCCCGGCCCGAGCAAGCTCGGCGGCCAGCGCGGGCACACCGGCTGCAGTTACCCCGGAGCGGCTGGTCAGGACCAGACGCTGAGCCTTGCGCGTGGTCAGCCAGCGGCTGATGTGCCCACCCACTCCACCTGTACCACCGGTCACCAGCACAGTTCCCCGCGGCGCCCAGCCCGAACCCTGCCGTATCGCACGACCGGCCCGAACCAGACGGCGTCCAACGATGCCGTCCTCCCGCAGCACGACCTGATCCTCGCCGGTGACACCAGCCAGAACCGTAGTCAGAACCTGCAGATCGATTGAGGTCCCCCAGCCCCCAGGGGGCCGGGAGGTGCCCCCAGCCGGGGGCAGGTCAACGAGCCCACCCCACCTTTGTGGGAACTCAAGAGCGGCCACCCGGCCGAAGGCCCAGGTCTGCGCCTGCAGCGGGTTGACCGCCGCCTCACCGTCCACCGTGCTCACCGCGCCGGAGGTCAGCACCCACAGCGGAGCGTCGATCCCGGCGTCACCGAGCGCCTGCACCAATGTCGCGGTCGCGGCCAGACCGGCCGGGACGATCCGGGTCTCGTCGATCGTGTCTTCGCCCAGGGCCAGGAGCGAAACGATGCCGGTGAGCTCCTGACCAGCCGCTGCAAGCTGCTGCTTCAGGTCCTCCCGGCTGATTCCCGGTTCGACCTCGGCGATCAGCAGCGCGGCGCCGGCCTCGGCCAGCGCACGGGCCACCGCCACCGGAGTCTGCTGACCGGCGTCCTCAAGCTCCACCGCACGGGCCAGATCGGACGACGAGGGCGCGATCAGGAGCCAGGTGCCGGACAGCGAAGCCGGCTTGGGAACCGGTACCGGCGACCAGGTGATCCGATAGCGCCAAGGGCCGACCACCGACTCGCCCTGCTCCCGCTCCCGCCAGGCCGCCAGCGCGGGCAGCACCTCGCGCAGGTGGTCACCCTCAACCGCGAGCGTCTGGGCCAGCCCGTCCAGGTCTCCACCGGTCACGGCCGCCCAGAACGCGCTTTCCTCAGCCGAGAGCGTGCCCCCGGCCCGCTGGGCCTTGGGCGTGGCGTTGGGCCAGTACCGCTGGCGGTCGAAGCCGTACGTGGGCAACGGCACCCGCCGCCCGGTCGGGAGCACCTCAGACCACTCAACGTGCACCCCGCGGACATGGACCTCGCCCAGCGAAGCCAGCATCCGCGCCGCGCCACCCTCGTCCCGGCGCAACGTTCCGCTCACGACCGCTTCGACGTCCAGGCTCTCCAGGACGTCCGCAACCGGGGCAGTCAGCACCGGGTGAGCCGACGACTCGATGAAGACGCCGTACCCGTCCTGCGCCAAGACCTCAATCGCGCGGGAGAACTCGACCCGGCCCCGGAGGCTGTCGTACCAGTACTGCGCGGTGAGCTCGGTGCCGGTCAGATATTCACCGGTCAGCGCCGAAACCATGGGGATCCGTGCCTGCTGGGGCCTGACCTCGCTCAACAGTCCCAGAATCTCGGCCTGCAGTTCGTCCACCTGCGGCCCATGACTGGCGTAGTCCACGGGCAGCATCCGCGCCCGGCCGCCGTCAGCCTCAACGCGCTCGGCCAGGACCTTCAGCAACGCCGGATCCCCCGACACCACCGTGGCCGAAGGCCCGTTGACCGCCGCAACCCCCAGAGCCCCTTGGTGATCGCCGGGGGAAAAGTCCATGATCACGGAAGAACAGCGGGCCTCAACCACCAAGACCGCCGCTCCAAAGAGCCCTCAAGCTCCTCGAACAAGTTCCACTCAACGAAAGGCGACAGGGCCGCAGCACACTCGGCCAGACGCTCAGCGAACACCGGCGAATCGGCCAGCAGCGAACGCCCCATCCCGACCCACTGCGAACCCTGACCGGGGAAGACGAACACCGTCGGCCCAACCGCACCGGCCGAACCGGTCACCACCCCGGCCGAGGGCAACCCCGAACCCAGAGCCAGCAGCCCATCCCGTAGCGACCCCGTCACCACGGCCCGGTGCTCGAACAGCGTCCGCGTCGTTGCCAACGACCAGCCAACGTCAATCGGGTCCGCCGGGTCAGCGTCCAAGCGGGAGATCAGACGCTGAGCCGCGACCGCCAGCCCGTCCGGAGTCCGGCTGGAGACCAGCCAAGCCGTCTCCCCCACCAGCCCCGGCGCCTTTTCAACCTCCGAAGAAACCGGAGCAGCCGGCGCCTCCTCCAGGATCAGATGGGCGTTCGTCCCGCTGATCCCGAATGCCGAAACCCCAGCCCGCCGAACCCGCTCACCCGCACCCCACGGCTGGGCGTCGCTCAGCACGCGGACCGATCCTCTGGCCCAGTCGACCTGGTCCGAAGGAACCGAGGCGTGCAGCGAGGCCGGGAGCAGACCGTGCCGTAGAGCCAGCACCATCTTGATCACCCCGGCCACCCCGGCCGCCTGCTGCGCATGCCCGATGTTCGACTTCACCGAGCCCAGCCAGAGCGGCTGGTCGCTGGCCCGCTCCTGGCCGTAGGTCGCCAGCAGGGCCTGGGCCTCGATCGGGTCGCCCAGCTTGGTCCCGGTGCCGTGCCCCTCGACCGCGTCCACGTCCGCCGCGGCCAGACCGGCCGAAGCCAGCGCCGCGCGGATCACCCGCTGCTGCGAGGGCCCGTTCGGGGCCGAGAGACCGTTCGAGGCGCCGTCCTGGTTCACCGCGCTGCCCGCGACCACCGCAAGCACCTCGTGGCCGTTGCGGCGAGCGTCCGAAAGCCTCTCCAGCACGATCATTCCCGCGCCTTCGGACAACCCCATGCCGTCCGCCTCGGCGGAGAACGCCTTGCACCGCCCGTCCAGGGCCAGGGCCCCCTGCTGGGAGAAGCCGATGAACTCGCCCGGGTCGGTAATCACCATCACGCCACCGGCCAGGGCCAGGTCGCACTCCCCACCGCGCAGCGCCTGCGCGGCCAGGTGCAGGGAGACCAGGGCCGATGAGCACGCGGTGTCGACCGTGACGGCGGGACCTTCGAGGCCCAGGACGTACGAGACCCGGCCGGAGATCACGGAGGTCACGTTGCCGGTGATCAGGTGCCCGGCGACGTCCTCGGTGAAGCCGGCCTGCCCGGAGTAGCCGGAGGAGGCGGCCCCGGCGAAGACGCCGGTCATCGAGCCGCGCAGGGTGGCCGGGTCGAGCCCGGCGTTCTCCAGCGCCTCCCAGGAGGTCTCCAGCAGCAGTCGCTGCTGCGGGTCCATCGCCAGCGCCTCGCGCGGGCTGATCCGGAAGAACCCAGCGTCGAAGTCCGCTGCGCCAGAAAGGAAACCGCCCTCACGAGTGGCCGAGGAACCGTCGATCAAGTCCCAGCCACGGTCATCGGGGAAACCACCGATCGCGTCCTGCCCGGCCACCAGCAGCTTCCACAGCGACTCCGGACTGTCCACGCCGCCGGGGAAGCGGCAGCCCATGCCGACCACGACCACCGGGTCGTCGGTGACCGGACCCCGCGCGATCGCGGTGCTGGTCGAAAGCTGCTGACCGCCAAGCATCTGCGCAAGAATCTGCCGGGCCAGAACCAGCGGCGACGGGTAGTCGAACACCGCCGTGCTCGGAAGCTGCAACCCTGTGGCCTGGTTCAGGCGGGTGCGCAGCTCGACGGCGGTCAGGGAGTCGAACCCCATGTCCCGGAAGGCCCGATCAGTTTCCACCGCACTGACCGACGCGAAGCCCAGGACCGCCGCAGCGTGCGAACGGACCAGCTCGGTCATGGTGCGCTCACGCTGCCCGGCCGAGGCCGCGGCCAGACGGCCGAGCAGTTCGGCGGCCTCACCGGTGGCCACGACCGCGGGAGCGTCCTCTTGCTGAGCCTCGGGAATCTCGCGCAGCAGCGGCCAGGACCGAACCGCGTTGAACACGGCCGAGAAACGCTTCCAGTCGACGTCCGCGACCGCGACCGCCGTCTCGTCATCAGCCAGCACGTGCCCGAGCACGGTCAGTGCGCGAGCGGGCTCGAGCAGACGAAGCCCCTGACGCCGCAGACGTTCCGGGATGACGCTGAGAGCCCGCTCCACCCCCGCCTTGGCCTCGGACTCCTGCCCGGTGTCCCACACTCCCCAGGCCACCGACGTCGCCGGCAGACCGCGCGAGCGGCGGTTCTGGGCGAGCGCGTCGAGGTGGGCGTTGGCCGCGGCGTAGGAACCGTGCTCGCTCACTCCCCAGGTTGCGGCGATCGAGCCGAAGAGCACGAACTCGTCGAGGTCACGCTCGGCGGTCAGCTCATCCAGATTGGTTGCGCCGGTGACCTTCGCGCCCAGGGCCAGGTCGAGCTGATCCACGTCGGTTTCGGTCAGCGGCTTGAGGTCCACGCTCATCGCACCATGAATGACGCTGGTCAGCGGCGGTCCCTGCGCATCGATCCGATCGATCAGCGCACCGAGCGCCTGCTTGTCGGTCACGTCGCAGGTGATCAGGCTGACCGAGGTACCCGATTCGGCCAGTGCAGCAATGACTTCGGCGGCGCCTGGCGTAGCCGGACCGCGCCGGCTGATCAGGGCCAGGTTCTGCGCGCCGGCCCCGGTCAGCCAGCGCGCCAGCTCCGGGCCGATCTCTCCGCTAGCGCCGGTGACCAGAACCGTTCCTCGCGGCCGCCAAACGCCCTTCCCCGCGGACGACCGCGCCAGTCGCCGGGCCAGAAGCCCCGAAGGCCGCACCGCGACCTGGTCCTCGCCCAGGGTCAGCGCACCGACGAAGTGGTCAAGGGAACGGCTGTCAAGGGTTTCCGGTAGGTCGATGAGCCCGCCCCAGCGATCCGGGTGCTCCAGACCGGCGACCCGCCCAAGCCCCCAGATCTGCGCCTGTGTGGGGTTGCTGGGCGATTCGGCGGGCGCGGCACCCACAGCCCCGGTGGTGATCAGCCACAGCGGCGCGGTGATCTCGGCCAGGCCGAGGGCCCGAACAAGGGTAAGGGTGGACGCCGTACCGCCCGTCGTGTGGGGATGTTCCGCCAGGCGGGTGTCGTCCTGCGAGAGAAGCGAAAGGACGCCGATCAGGGCCGGGCTGCCCGCCTCACCAAGGAAGGTGGTCAGGTGCTGGGCCAGTTCGGCCGGGTCCGTCACCGTCGTGTCGATCTGCAGTTTGACCACGTTCGCGCCCCGCGCGGTCAGCACCTCGGACACTTCGTCCGTGCCGTCGACCGGGGTGACCACCAGCCAGGAACCAGTGACGTCGGACCGGGCCGGCGTGGGCACCGGCACCCAGGTGACGCGGTAACGCCAGTCCGCCGTCGCCGAATCGTCCCGCTCGCGACGCCGCCATGAAGCCAGCGCCGGCACCAGGTCCTCGAGCCGCTGACCGTCCAGGTCAAGCGTGTCGGCCACCGCCGCCACGTCACCGCTCTCGACCGCGCTCCAGAACTTCTCCTGCGCGGGTGACTCGGTGCCCGGAACCGGCCGCTGCTGACGGGGCACGGGAGCCGGCCAGAAGTGCTCACGCTGGAAGGCGTAGGTAGGAAGGTCAACGCGGTGGCCGACCGGTAGCACCGCAGCCCAGTCGACCTTGCCGCCGTTCACGTGAACCTCGGCCAGCGAGCTCAGCAGCCGAACCGCACCACCATCGTCACGCCGCAGCGTGCCCGTGACGATCGGCGCCGGTCGGGCAACCCCCGTGTCGTCCCCCGCCGCACTTTCCAGGATGGCCAGCACCGACGAGGTCAGCACCGGGTGCGCCGAACTCTCGATCCAGGTGGTGTGCCGCTCCCGCCCAAGCACCTCCACCGCGCGCGAGAACTCGACCTTGGCCCGGAGGCTGTCGTACCAGTACTGGGCGGTGAGCTCGGTTCCGGTCAGGTGCTCGCCGGTCATCGCCGAGACCATCGGGATCCGCGCCGGCTGGGGCTTGATCCCGCTCAGAACCCGCAGGATCTCTTCCCGCAGCTCGTCCACGTGCGGGCCGTGGCTGGCGTAATCCACCGGCAGCATCCGGGCCCGGCCGCCGTCGGCCTCAACCCGCTCGGCCAGGACCTTCAGCAACGCCGGATCCCCCGACACCACCGTGGCCGAAGGCCCGTTGACCGCCGCAACCCCCAAAGGCCCTTCGTGATCCCCGGGGGAAAAGTCCATGATCACGGAAGAACAGCGCGCCTCAACCACCGAGACCGGCTCGGCGATCGAAAGCATCCCTCCGCGGCCCGACAGAGCTTTCAAAGCCTTCGACCGCAAAGAAACCACCCGAGCGCCGTCCTCAAGAGACAACGCACCCGACACCACCGCCGCCGCAATCTCACCCTGCGAATGCCCCACCACCGCATCCGGCGAGACCCCGGCCGCCTCCCACACCGCCGCCAGCGAAACGTGAACCGCCCACAAAGCCGGCTGAACAACGTCCACCCGTTCCAAAGAACCTTCAAGCTCCTCAGCCAGGTCCCACGAGACGTGTGGCGCCAGAGCCTCAGCACACTCCGCCATGCGAGCCGCGAACACCGGCGAATCCGCCAGCAGCGCCCGCCCCATCCCGACCCACTGCGAACCTTGCCCGGGGAACACGAACACCGTCTTGCCGCGAGAACGCCCAGCCGAAGGAGCACCCGTGATCACGGCTGACGAAGGCTCACCCGCAGCCAGGGCCGAAACCCCCGCCAGCAACTCGGACCGCTCCGAGCCGACCACCACGGCCCGCTGCTCGAACACCGACCGTGTCGTCGCCAACGACCAGCCCAGATCGAAAGCAGAAAGCTCCGGACGAGCACCGCAGAATTCGGCCAGGCGGTGAGCCTGCCCACCCAGCGCCGCCGACGACCGCCCGGACACCAGCCAGGCCGTCGCGTTGTTCAGGACCGGCTGTCGAGGGGTCTCCTCAGCGGGTTCCTCCTCAAGCGGAGTCTCGGCCAGGATGACGTGCACGTTGGTCCCGCTGGCGCCGAAGGCCGACACCCCGGCCCGACGCGGAACGCCGCCGTCGGCCAGCGAGGACGGCCACGCCAGCGAAGAGGTCAGCAGTTCCACTTCGCCCGCCGACCAGTCCACCTCGGGCGTCGGCTCATCGATGTGCAGCGTCTTCGGCATCCGCTCGTGCTGCAGAGCCAGCACCATCTTGATCACGCCGGCCACACCACCCGCGGCCTGGGTGTGACCGATGTTCGACTTCACCGAGCCGAGCTGCAGCGGGCCGTTCCCCGCGCGCTCCTGCCCGTAGGTCGCCAGCAGGGCCTGGGCCTCGATCGGGTCGCCCAGCGTGGTCCCGGTGCCGTGCGCCTCGACCACCGCGACCTGGTCGGCGCGCACCCGGGCGTTGGCCAGGGCCTCGCGGATCACCCGCTGCTGCGAAGGACCGTTCGGGGCGGTCAGGCCGTTCGAGGCCCCGTCCTGGTTGGCGGCGCTGCCCTCGATCACCGCAAGCACCGGATGCCCGTTGCGCCGGGCGTCCGAAAGGCGCTCCAGCATGATCACGCCCGCGCCCTCGCCCCAGCCCATGCCGTCGGACGAGGCCGCGAACGCCTTCGAGCGGCCGTCGGCGGCCATGCCCTGCTGCTTGGCGAACTCGGCGAACGCGGCCGGGGTCACCATCACCACGACACCACCGGCCAGGGCCATCGTGCAGTCGCCCGAGCGCAGCGCCTGGCAGGCCAGGTGCAGCGCGACCAGGGAAGAGGAGCAAGCCGTGTCGAGGGTGACCGACGGGCCCTCCAGACCGAGGGTGTAGGAGATCCGTCCGGAGATCATCGCGGTCTGGCTGCCGGTCAGCAGGTAGCCCTCGGAACCGCTGTCCGCCTCGACCAGGCCCTCGCCATATCCGGCGAACCCGGCGCCCACGTAGACACCGGTGGACGATCCACGCAGCGAACGTGGGTCAATCTGCGCTCGCTCCAATGACTCCCAGGCGACCTCGAGCATCAGTCGCTGCTGCGGGTCCATCGCCAGCGCCTCGCGCGGGCTGATCCCGAAGAACGCCGGGTCGAACTCGGCCGCTTCGTAGAGGAATCCACCCACTGGGGCGAACGGCAGGTCGTCCGGGTCCGACAGCTGGCCGGTCTCCGGCCGCAGGGCCTCCCACCCACGGTCGGTCGGCAGCCCGGCGACGGCGTCCGTCCCGGAATCCAGGAGCTGCCAGAAGCTCTCCGGATCGGCCACGCCGCCGGGGTAGCGCATCCCCAGGCTGACGATCGCGATCGGCTCCTGCTCGGCGGCCTCCATCCGGCGCAGCCGCCGGCGGGTCTCCTGGAGCTCGGCGGACGCACGCTTGAGGTAGTCGAAAAGCTTTTCCTGGCTATCCATGACGGACTCCCTGAAGCGAACCTGAAGCGAATCTGAAGCACATGGGGGTGGATCTAGTGGGTGGGACCGGCCGAGCCGAACTCGGCGTCCAGGAAGCTGAAGACCTCTTCCTGGGTGGCCGTGCCGAACTCCAGCTCGGGTCCGGCCGTCTCTTCGGCGGGCGCCTGACCGATCCAGTTGGACAGCAGTCCGCGCAGCAACCGGGTGACGTCCTCGCGCCGGTCGAAGCCGGGCTCCAGCCGGCCCAGGGCGAACTGCAGCCGCTCGATCTCGTCGATGACCGAGGGCGGGTCGGTCTCGTCGCTGCCCAGAAGCGGGGTCAGGGCGGCCCGCAGATGACCCGCGACCAGCTCCGGCGTCGGGTAGTCGAACACCAAGGTGGCGGGCAGCTTCAGGCCGGCCGCCACTCCCAGGCGGTTGCGCAGCTCGACCGCGGTGAGCGAGTCCAGCCCAAGATCCCGGAACGGCCGGTCGGCCTCGACCTCATCCGTAGATCCGTGCCCCAGCACCGCCGCCGTTTCCGCGCGTACCAGGTCGGTCAGGATCTGCTCCTGCTCGGCCCGGTCCAGGGCCTTCAGCTGCTGGACAAGCTCCCCGCCGCCCGGCTCATCCTCCGTAGCAGCGCCCGTTTGGAGCTCCGGAAGGTCGGCCAGCAATGCACTTGGCCGGGGCAGGGTGAAGACCGGGTGGAAGGTAAGCCAATCGATATCGGCGACGGTCAGCGTGGTCTCCCCGCCGTCCAGCACCTTGCCCAAGACCTCGATCGCCCGCGCCGGGTTCAGCTCACGCAACCCCATGCGCTCCAGGCGACCGTCGTCGTCCTTAGCCATACCCCCGCCGCCCCACAGACCCCAGGCCACCGAAGTCGCCGGCAGGCCACGACCCCGCCGGTTCTCGGCCAGGGCGTCCAGGTAGGCGTTGGCCGCGGCGTAGCCACCCTGATGCCCACTACCCCAGACCCCCGCGCCGGAGGAGAACAGCACGAACGCGCTCAAATTGAGGGCAGCCGTAAGCTCGTCCAGATACCTCGCCCCGTCCGCCTTCACCGCGGCAACTTCAGCCAACGTCTCAGCGGTCGAGTCCTCCAGCGAGATCACCTGGCCTACCCCGGCCATATGGAACACCGCGTCGAGATCCGGCCCAACGTGCTCGATCAGCCCAGCCAACTGAGCCCGATCCGTTGTGTCGCAGCTGATCACGTCCACGGTCGTGCCCATTTCGGCAAGCCGCGCAACCAGTCCTGGAACATTGATTGAGGACGCTCCCGACCGGCTGGTCAGCACAACGCGGCTCGCGCCGCGGGTCCCGGCGAACTCGGCTACTCGTACCCCGATCGACCCGGTACCGCCGGTCACCAACACCGTGCCCGCGGGCGTCCACACTTTCTTGCTTCTAGACGGCGTAGCGCGAACAAGGCGTCGAGTAAGGACGCCAGTGGCCCGGATGGCCACCTGGTCCTCCGAAGCCATCAGAACCGTAGTGAGGCGCTCAGCGGCCATCTCGTCCAGAACCTCGGGCAGGTCGATCAGGCCGCCCCAGCGCGCCGAGTACTCCAGCGCCGCCACCCGTCCCAATCCCCAGACCGCCGCCTGCCCCGGAGCGCTCAGCCCTTCGCCAACCTCAGCGCTGACCGCCCCCCGGGTCACCGCCCACAGCGGCGTCTCGATCCCGTCCAGCGCCTGGATCAGCGCCAGCGTGGCCGCCACCGGCTCGGCCGACTCGTCCACAGCCAGCAGGGACAACACACCCGCCGCGTCCGCCAGTCCCGCCGTAGAGGATCCCGGTCGCCAGACGACGACATTCGCCCCCGCCGACTCCAAAGCCTGTCGGCACCAACCCGTCAGCTCATCCTCAGAGCTCACCGCCAGCACCCACGTGCCGTCCAGCCGCGCCTTCGGAACCTCCGGCCGGACCGGCCAGGTGACCCGGTAACGCCAGGACTGCGTGACGTCCTTGGCCGCAGCGGTCGGCGGCACCGAGTCGATCCAGAACCGCTGCCGCCGGAAGGCATACGTGGGCAGCTCAACGCGCTCGGCCGGCGCCAGCACCGAAGTCCAGCTCACCGGAACTCCGCGAACAAAGGCCTCCGCCAACGACGTCAACACCCTCGCAGCGCCACCCTCCTCACGACGCAAGGTGCCGACCACCACAGGCTCGACGCCGATGTTCTCCAGCGTCTCGGTCATCGGCGCGGTCAGCACCGGATGCGCCGACGTCTCCACGAACGCCCCGTACCCGGCGTTCCCCAGAACCTCGACCGCCCGGGCGAACTCGACCTTCGCCCGCAGACTCGCCTGCGGGCCGTGGCTGGCGTAGTCCACGGGAAGCATCCGCGCCCGCCCGCCATCGGCCTCAACCTGCTGGGCCAGGATCCTCAGCAACTCCGGGTCACCAGAGACCACTGTTGCGCTCGGGCCATTGACCGCCGCAACCCCCAAGGCCCACGACCCGACAACGCCGTCAAAGCCTTCGACCGCAGCGCAACCACCCGAGCGCCGTCCTCAAGCGACAGAGCCCCCGAAACCACCGCAGCCGCAATCTCACCCTGCGAATGCCCCACCACCGCATCCGGCGAAACCCCAGCCGCCACCCACACCGCAGCCAGCGAAACATGCACCGCCCACAGAACCGGCTGAACAACATCCACCCGCTCCAAAGAACCCTCAAGCTCCTCGAACAAGTCCCACTCAACGAACGGCGACAGAGCCACCGCGCACTCGTTCATGCGCTCAGCAAAGACCGGCGACTCACGAAGAAGCGCACGCCCCATCCCGACCCACTGGGACCCCTGACCAGGGAAGACAAATGCCAAGCGCCCAATTCCGCGAAGTTCGGAAGCCCCGATCACCACACCCGCAGAAGGACGTCCCTCCGCCAACGCACGAACACCGGCCAGCAATTCGTCGCCCGCGGAGCCCACCACAACCGCCCGGTGATCAAACGTCGACCGCGTAGCCGCCAGCGACCAGGCAATCCGATCAACATCACCCGAAAGTTCAGCCAGCTGAGCCGCCTGCGCAGCCCGCGACGTCCCGGAACGCCCCGAAACCACCCACGCCGTAGCGCCCTCAGCCAATGCGGAACCCGATCGAACCGCAGGCGCCGCAAGGACCGGCGCTTCCTCAAGGATCACGTGCGCGTTGGTCCCACTGATCCCGAAGGACGAAACCCCGGCCCGCCGCGTGCGTCCCTCATTGATCGGCCACTCGCGAGCATCCGCCAGCAGAGCGACGTTTCCCGCCGACCATTCAATGTTTTCGGCCGGCTGCTCGGTGTAAAGACTGCGCGGCAACTGCTGGTGCTGCAGAGCGAGCACCATCTTCATCACGCCCGCGATGCCGGCTGCGCTCTGCGTATGCCCGATGTTCGACTTCACCGAGCCGATCCACAGCGGACGCTCCTCAGGCCGGTCCTGCCCGTAGGTCGCGATCAGCGCCTGCGCCTCAATCGGGTCACCCAGCGTCGTTCCGGTGCCGTGCGCCTCCACCGCGTCCACATCGCTCACCGAGAGGCCGGCATTGGCCAGGGCCGACCGGATCACCCGCTGCTGCGAAGGACCGTTCGGCGCGGTCAGGCCGTTCGAGGCGCCGTCCTGGTTGATCGCGCTGCCACTCAGGACCGCGAGCACCGGATGGCCGTTCGCCTGAGCATCCGAAAGCCGCTCCAGCAGAATCATGCCCACGCCCTCAGACATGCCCATGCCGTCGGCCGAAGCGGAGAACGCCTTGCAACGCCCATCGACGGCAAGACCTTTCTGCCGCGAGAAGCCAATCATCACGCCCGGACTCGCCATCACCGTCGCGCCCCCGGCCAGGGCCAGCGAACACTCCCCCGCCCGGAGCGCCTGCGCCGCGAGATGCATGGCCACCAGCGCCGAGGAGCAGGCGGTGTCCACGGTCATCGCCGGTCCCTCAAGGCCCAGCGTGTACGAGACCCGGCCAGAGAGAACGCTGGTCGAACCACCGGTCAGAAGATGGCCCTCGGATCCACTCGCGTCCCCGAAAAGACCGTAGCCCCAGGACTGCCCGCCCGCGAACACACCTGTCGCCGAACCGCGCAGCGAGACCGGATCGATCCCGGCGCGTTCCAGCGCTTCCCAAGAGGTCTCCAGCAGCAGCCGCTGCTGCGGGTCCATCGCCAGCGCCTCACGCGGACTGATTCCGAAGAACCCAGGATCGAAATCCGCCGCATCGTGCAGGAAGCCGCCCTGACTGGTGTAGAACGTGCCTTCCTGATCCGGATCCGGGTCGTACAGGCCCTCAAGATCCCAACCTCGATCCACCGGCAGCGACGAGATGGCGTCGCCACCGGTGGAGAGCAGGTGCCAGAGCGCCTCCGGCGTCCTCACCCCGCCAGGAAAGCGACACCCCATCGAGACAATGGCAATCGGGTCAGCGGCATCCCTGGTCGAAGGTGTCTGCGGCGCAATTTGATTGATGACGCCCGACAGCTCGCTTCCGAGGTGGGCGGCCAGAACCGCGGTGTTCGGGTAGTCGAAGATGAGGGTCGCCGGCAACCGCAGCCCAGTCGCGGTGTTCAGCCGGTTACGCAGCTCGACCGCGGTCAGCGAGTCAAAGCCCAGATCGGTGAACGCCCGGTTCGTGACGATCTCGTCGCCCGAGGCATGCCCGAGAACGGCGGCAACCTGCGTGCGGACCAGGTCGACCAGAACCCGGTCCCGCTCCGCCTCGGCCAGACCGGCGAGCTGACGACGCAACGCCCCGACCGGTCCGTCCGCCCCAGCACCAGCCGCTCGCGCCAAGCCGGCCGCCCCAGCCAGCCCCCGCATCACCGCGGGCACGTCCGCGCCCTGCTCGGCCCGGCTCCGCAGCCCAGCCACATCGAACCGAACCGGCAGCAGCAAGGACTCTTTCCGCTCGAGAGCCAGATCGAACAGCAGGAGCCCTTCTTCGAGACCCAAATCGCCGGAGCCACCATCGGTGACCCGGTTCAGTAGTCCCCGGTTCAGGTTTCGCCCGATGCCCTCAGACGCCATCCATGCGCCCCACGCCAGTGAGACCGCCGGAAGCCCGGCTGCCCGCCGGTGCGCTGCCAACGCGTCCAGGAAAGCGTTGCCCGCTGCGTAGTTGCCCTGCCCCGGCGCCCCCATCGTGGCCGCCGCGGACGAGAACATGATGAAGAAGTCCAGATCCCGGGTCATTTCGTGCAGGGTCCAGGCAGCATCAGATTTGGGACGCATGACCGCGGCCACCCGCTCGGGAGTCAGGGAACCGACCGTGCCGTCGTCCACAATCCCGGCCGTATGCACCACACCGGAGACCCGAGTCTGCCCCAGGATGCTCGCGAGCACCGGCCGATCAGCGACATCCCCAGCCACGATCCGCACGCCCGCACCCGCGCCGGCGAGCGTCGCCGCAAGACCAGCGGCGCCAGCTGCCTGCGCACCGGACCGGCTCACCAGGAGAAGATCCCGGGCCCGCCCGGTCTCCACCAAGTGCTGGGCAACAACCCCACCCAGCTTGCCGGTGCCCCCGGTGACAAGCACCGCCCCGGCGATGCGCAATCCGTCCCCTTCGGTACGAGCCTCCACCCCAGCCGCCCGCACCAGGCGCGGCGCAAACGTCCCTTGCTCAGTGACCGCGAGTTCCGGCTCACCGGCCTCCGGAGCCATGCTCAGAGCCTCGAACGCCTCCTCGACGCCCAGCCCAGGAGCCAGGTCAACCAGGATGATCCGGTCCGGGTTCTCCGACTGCGCCGAACGCAGCAGCCCCCGAGCCGCCGCCGCAGCAAGGTCAGTGACATCCCCATCAACCGAGGTAGCGCCGCGCGTGACCACGACCAGGCGCCCGACCGTCTCGGACGACAACCACTCCTGCACCAGGCTCAGCGCCTCGCCGGCCAACCGCCGGGCCTCGCCGGCTGGTGACGCAGGCTCAGCAGCAGCGTCAGACCCGACGAAGACCACAGTCAGCGGTACACCCCCAGTACCGCTGCCCCCCTCAACCTCTCGCCCAGCCCACCCTGTCTCCCCGGGTGGGCGGGCTGTGTCCAGGGCCAAATCCGAGGCAGCTACCCCGAGTGCAGCACCCGGCCCATCCAACCCCTCAACTTTTTCCCCCAACCGTTCTGTCTCCCCGGGTGGGCGGGCTCCGCCCAGCGCCAAACCCTGAGCCCCCAGAGCCACCCCCAGCCCCCAGGAATCCGCCCCCAGCAATGCCCACCGATACGACCCAGCCACCGGCAACGGCACCCGCGACCACTGCACCGAGAACAGCGCATCCCGTACCCAGCCCGGTGCCCCAGCCGACGCAGGCAGCGTCACCGGCCGCATCACGAGCGAGTCCACCGACACCACCGGCGAACCAGCAGCGTCCACCGCCACCAATGACACAGCGCCGTCAGAACCTCGCCGCACCCGAGCCCGCAACACCCCAGCCCCGACCGCGTACAGGGACACACCGGAGAAGGCGAAGGGCATCTGCGGCTCGCCGTCGCCCGCGTCGGTCACCCAGACCGCGTGCAGGGCGGCGTCCAGCAGGGCGGGGTGCAGGCCGAAGGTCTCGGCGTCCGTCGACAAGCCCTCTGGAAGAGCGACCTCGGCGAACACATCGCCGTCCTTCTGCCACACCGCCCGCAGCCCGCGGAAGGCCGGCCCCAGCCCGGCCGCCGCGGCCAGCTCGTCGTAGCGACTGCCGACCGTCACGGCCTGGGCACCAACCGGCGGCCAGACCAGGAGGTCCGCGTCCTCCGCCGCAGCAGCCGGGCTCAGGACTCCGGCGGCGTGCTTGGTCCAGGCATCCTCACCGTCCGCCGCGCGCGCGAAGATCTCGAGCGCCCGGCCCTCGCCAGGATCAGCACCGACCGTCACCTGCACTTGGACCCCGCTGCCCAACACCAGGGGCGCGAGCAGGGTCAGTTCGTCGAGACGGTTGCAGCCCACCCGTGCACCGGCCGCCAGGGCCAGTTCGGCCAGGCCCGTACCCGGGAAGATTGTGATGCCGCCGAGCCTGTGATCGGCCAGCCAGGGTTGGGTCGCGGTGGACAGGCGGCCGGTGAAGACCAGGCCGTCGCCGTCGGCGAGCTCCACCATGGCGCCGAGCAGCGGGTGGCGCATGGCGCCGAGTCCAGCGGCTGCGACATCGGCGGAGCCGGCAGCAACGTCGGGCCAGTAGCGGCGGTACTGGAAGGCGTAGGTCGGCAGAGCGACCTGTCGGCCCACCGGAAGCACCGAGGTCCAGTTCACCGGCAGGCCGTGCACCCAGGCGTGGGCGAACGAGGTGAGCAGGCGATCGGCACCACCATCCTCGCGGCGCAGCGTGCCGGTCACCATCACCGCGCTACCGTCGGCCTCGACCGTCTCGCTCAACGGGGTGGTCAGGACCGGATGCGCCGAGACTTCGACGAAGGCCCGGTAACCCTCGTCTGCGAGAACGAGCACCGCACGGGAGAACTCGACGGTGGATCGCAGACTGTCGTACCAGTACTCAGCACCCAGTTCGGTGCCGTCCAGCCATTCGCCAGTCAGGGCCGAAACCATGGGTACGGACGCTCGTTGCGGCCGGACCGGCTCCAGGAGCCGGAGGATCTCGTCCCGAAGTTCATCGACCTGGGGGCCGTGCGAGGCATAGTCGACGGGCAGCAGCCGAGCCCGGCCACCAGCGTACTCAACCGCGGCCCGCAGCACCTCCAGCAACGCCGGATCCCCCGACACCACCGTGGCCGAAGGCCCGTTGACCGCCGCAACCCCCAAAGACCCTTGGTGATCCCCGGGGGAAAAGTCCATGATCACGGAAGAACAGCGCGCCTCAACTACCGAGACCGGCTCGGCAATCGAGAGCATCCCCCCACGCCCCGACAGAGCCCTCAAAGCCTTCGACCGCAAAGAAACAACTCGCGCGCCGTCCTCCAACGACAAAGCACCTGAAACAACGGCCGCCGCAATCTCACCCTGCGAATGCCCAACCACCGCATCCGGAGCAACCCCGGCCGCCGCCCACACCGCCGCGAGCGAAACGTGTACGGCCCACAGAACCGGCTGGAGGACATCTACTCGTTCCAAAGAGCCCTCAAGCTCCTCGAACAAGTCCCATTCGACGAATGGCGACAGGGCCGCAGCACACTCAGCCAGCCGCTCGGCAAAGACCGGCGAAGAGGCAGCCAGGGAGCGCCCCATCCCGACCCACTGCGAACCCTGCCCGGGGAAGACGAAAGCCACACGGCGTTCGTCCTCACTCAGGACCGCGCCCACCAGAGTGTTCGGGGCACCGTCGACTACTTCGGCCAGGCCGGCCCGCAGATCGTCCGGAGAGCCGATTACCACCGCCCGGTGCTCGAACGCCGAACGGGTAGCGGCGAGGGACCAGGCCACGTCCTGCGGGGTCAGTTCCGAAGTCGCCTCGGCCAGTCGCCGGGCCTGAGCGATCAGCGCTTCCGGCGTGTGGCCGGAAACCACCCAGGCCTGCGGGGCTCCAGTCAGCCGCGCGGGAGTCGGTTCCGCCTCGGGTTCAGCAGCGGCCGCAGGAGCCTCGGCGAGAATGACGTGCGCATTGGTGCCGCTCACCCCAAAGGCGGAAACACCGGCCCGGCGAACCTTCTCACCGGAAGCCCACGGCTGCGAAGAAGTCAGCAGGCGGACGTCTCCGGAAGCCCAGTCCACGTGGGACGAGGGCTCATCGGCGTGCAGCGTGGCCGGAAGCCGCCCCTTCTGCAGGGCCAGCACCATCTTCATCACCCCGGCCACCCCGGCCGCGGCCTGAGTGTGGCCGATGTTCGACTTGATCGAGCCCAGCCACAGTGGACGACCCTCGGCGCGGTCCTGGCCGTAGGTCGACAGCAGACCCTGCGCCTCGATCGGGTCGCCCAGCGTGGTGCCGGTGCCGTGCGCCTCGACCACGTCCACGTCGGAGGGCGACAGCCGGGCCGAGGCCAGTGCCGCGCGGATCACCCGCTGCTGTGAGGGGCCGTTCGGTGCGGTCAGGCCATTCGAGGCGCCGTCCTGATTCACCGCCGAGCCGGCCACCACCGCCAGCACCGGGTGACCGTTCCGGCGGGCATCGGAAAGCCGCTCCAAGACCACCATTCCCGCGCCCTCGGCCCAGCCGGTGCCGTCGGCGGAAGCCGAGAACGCCTTGCAGCGGCCGTCGGGGGCCAGGCCCTGTTGACGGGAAAGCTCGGAGAACATCACCGGTACGGCCATCACGGTCACCCCGCCCGCCAGAGCCAGCGAGCACTCCCCCGCACGCAGCGCCTGCGCGGCCAGGTGCAGGGCGACCAGGGACGAGGAGCAGGCCGTGTCCACGGTCACGGCCGGGCCTTCCAGGCCCAGCGTGTAGGAGATGCGGCCGGAGACGACGCTGGTGGCGGTGCCGGTCAGCTGGTACATCCCGGCGCCGGGGGCCGCCGCTGAGGGGTAGCCGGAGGTCGAGGCGCCCGCGAAGACGCCCGTGGCCGAGCCCTGCAGCGAGCGCGGGTCGATCCCGGCGCGTTCCAGGGCCTCCCAAGCGGTTTCGAGCAGCAGCCGCTGCTGCGGGTCGGTGGCCAGGGCCTCGCGGGGACTGATCCCGAAGAAGGAGGCGTCGAAATCGGCTGCCCGCTGGACAAATCCACCGCGTGCGGCGGAGGGTCCCCAGCCCCGGTCGGTGGGAAGACCGGAGATTGCGTCGGTGCCGTCGTTCAGCAGCTCCCACAGGCTCTCCGGGCTGTCCACGCCGCCCGGCAGCCGGCAGCCCATACCCACGATGGCCACCGGCTCGGCCTCGCCGGACTCGAACCGGCGCAACCGTTCCCGGGTTTCGTACAGCTCCGCGGAGACCCGCTTGAGATAGGTCAGAAGTTTTTCGTTCTCAACCATCTTCAGATCTCCCTCAGGAACTGCCGGGACGGGCTCATTGCGGATCGAGGTGGCCATCGAGGGGTGCGACCCCGAGCTCCCGGTCGATGAAGTCGAACACCGCTTCCGCGTCGGCACTCTCCAGCCGCTCCGCCGCCTGCTCGGAAGCGGCCGAGGTCGCCGAGGTCCCGATCCAGCCCGAGAGCAGGGTCTGCAGCCGGACCGTGACCTCCGCCTGCAGAGAGCCCTGACCGGCCAAGGCGGCCAGGCGTGCTTCCAGGGCATCCAGCTCGGCCAGGACCGGAACCGCGGGCTCCTCCGGCAGCACCAGCCCGCGCACGTGCGCGGCCAGGTCGGCCGAGGTCGGGTAGTCGAAGACCACGGTGGCGGCCAGCCGCTGCCCGGTCGCCGCGACCACCCGGTTGCGCAGCTCGACCGCGGTCAGCGAGTCGAAGCCCAGGTCCTTGAAGGCCCGGGAGGCGCCGACCGGCTCGATCGACGGGTATCCGAGCACGGCCGCGGCCTCGGTCCGGACCAGGGTGGTCAGGATCCGGTCCTGCTCGGCCCGCGAGCGGCCCTCCAGGCGGGCGGCCAGGTCATTGCCCTCGACCGCCACATCGTCAGTTTCGGCCAGCGCCGCCCGGACCTCCGGCAGGCCGTTCAGCAGCGCACTCGGCCGGCGCAGGGTGAAGACCCCGGCGAACCGCTCCCAGTCCACCTCGGCCACGGTCAGCGAGGACTCCCCGGCATCCAGGGCCGAGCCCAGAACCCCGAGCGCCCGGTCACCGTCGAGGTAACGCAGGCCGCGCGAGCGGAAGGCGGTCTCCGCCTCGCCCAGCGCGCCCATGCCGCCGCCGGACCACGGGCCCCAGGCGAGTGAGGTGCCGGTCAGACCCCGGCCCCGACGGTTCTCGACCAGGGCGTCCAGGTAGGCGTTGGCCGCGGCGTAGCCGGGCTGGTGGCCACTGCCCCAGGTGGCCGAGATCGAGGAGAACACCACGAAGGCGCTCAGGCGCAGCGAGGCGGTGAGCTGATCGAGCCAGAGCGCGCCGTCGGCCTTGGCCGAGGTGACCCGGCTCAGGCCGTCCACGTCCACCGCCTCGACCGAAACCGCCTCCGGGCTACCGGCGACATGGAAGACCGAGTCCACCGGAGCGTCGTGATCGGCGACCCAGCCCAGCAGGCCGGCCACATGGTCACGCTCACCGATGTCGGCCGAGAGCACGCTGACGCCGCTCCCGCTCAGGGCGAGGTCGGCCGCTACCGAAGCCACACCGGAGGCCAGCGCACCCGAGCGACTGGTCAGCACGATGCTCTCGGCACCCCGGCCGGCCACCCAGCGGGCCACCCGGCTCCCCAGAGACCCACTGCCACCCGTGATCAGAACCGGGCCCGCGGGCGTCCACTGCTCATCGCTCTTGCGAACCGGACCGGCATGCACCAGACGGCGGGCAAGAACATCCTCGCCGCGCAGCACAACCTGATCCTCCACAGACTGCCCGAGCACCGAGCACAACTGAGCCGGCACGGCGTCCGCCGGAAGATCGATCAGCCCGCCCCAACGCTCGGGATGCTCCAGCGCGACCACCCGGCCGAAGCCCCAGACCGCGGCCTGGGCCGGGTCTGGCAGTTCGTCGCCGATCGCGACCGCATCCTGGGTCAGCACCCACAGCGGTGCGCCCACCGAAGCGTCGCCCAGCGCCTGAACCAGCTGAACGGTCGGGAGCAGGTCGTTCGGAGGCAGCCAAAGGACGCCGGCCGGCGCGCCACCCAGCGCGTCAGCCACCTTCCCGGCCATCGTCTGCCGGTTGTCCTCCGAGGTCACCGTGACACCAAATACTTCGGCACCCCCCTCGGACAAGGCCTGCTCAACCGCGCCGATCCGCCGCTCGTAGGCGCTCCCGCTCTCGCGCGGACCGGAGACGAGAAGCCAGGAGCCCGCCAAAGGTCGCTCAGCAGAGGCATTCACCCCGGCTACCGGCTCCCAGGCGATCCGGTAGCGCCAGCCGTCGGTGGCCGACTTGTCCACCCGACGGCGCCGCCAGGATGTAAGCAAGGGCCGGATCGCGTCCAACTGCGCCGCATCGTCCAGGCCCAGGGCCTGGGCGTCGCCCTCCTCGACCGCGGCCCAGAACTCGCGGTCGCTCTCCGGAGCCGCCGTGGCCTCGACCCAGAACCGCTCGTGCTGGAACGCGTAGGTCGGCAGATCGATCGTGCGCCCAGCCGGCAGCACCCGCCGCCAATCGACCTCCACGCCCTTCGTGTAGACCCGCGCCAGAGCACTCAGCAGCCCGTCCGCCACGGACTGGTTCTCCCGCCGGGTGGGCACGAAGAGCGCGTCTTCGAGCACGGACGCCCCCATTCCGGACAAAGTGCCGTCCGGGCCGATCTCCACGAACACCGTCACCCCGGCGTCGCGCATCGCCTGAACGGTGTCCGCGAAACGCACTGCCTGCCGGGCCTGCGCAGGCCAGTACCCGGCCTCCGGCGCTGTGACAACCTCGCCGGTCAGCGCACCGATCCAGGTCAGCGCGGGAGCTGAGTGCTCCAACCCGGACGCCACCGTGCTCAGCTCGCCCAGCATCGGGTCCATCCGGGACGAGTGGAACGCATGGCTGACCCGCAGCCGCCGCACCCGGCGATCCTGGGCCCGCCACAGGTCCACCAGCGCGTCCACCGCCTCGGCATCGCCCGAGACCACGACCGACGAAGGGCCGTTCACCGCCGCGATCGAGACCCCGCCGAACAGGGTCGCCTCCACCTCGGCCTCGGAAGCCTCGAGCGCCGCCATCGCGCCACCCGCCGGCAATTCCTGCATCAACCGACCGCGGGCCGCCACCAGAGCAGCCGCATCGGCCAGGCTCAGCACCCCCGCCGCATAAGCTGCCGCGATTTCACCGACCGAGTGCCCGGCCACCACGTCCGGCATCACCCCGGCCGCCTTGAGCACGGCCAGCAGACCCACTTCGACCGCGAACAGCCCGGCCTGGGCGAACACCGTCTGATCGGCCCGCGGATCGTCCGGAGCACCGAGCACCAGATCCCGCAACTCCGGCCCGATCTCGGCCTCGAGCCCGGCCATTGCCTCATCGAACGCCTGGGCGAAAACCGGGGAGGCGGCGTAGAGCTCACGCCCCATCCCGCCCCGCTGAGCGCCCTGTCCGGCGAAAAGGAACCCGACGCGAGGACGTCCGTCGGCAACACCACTGATGATTGAGGACGATTTCTCGGAAAGAGCGGTCAGGCCGGCGACGAGGTCGTCACCGAGCACAACCGCGCGGTGCTCGAACGCCGTCCTTCCGGTGGCCAGGCTCCAGGCGACATCGTCCAGGTTCGTCGAGTCGCCGATCCACGACCTCAGGCGCACCGCCTGATCGCTCAGCGCGGCCGCCGTCCGACCGGAAAGCGCCAAGACCGGAACCGGTTCGGCCAGAACCGCCAGGTCCTTCTCCACCGGGACCGAAGCCCCGGCCGGAGCCTCTTCGATGATCAGGTGAGCATTGGTCCCGCTCATCCCGAACCCGCTGACCCCGGCCCGGCGCACCCGGTCACCCGGCGTCCAGGCCACCGGCTCACTGAGCAGACGGACGTCCCCGGCGTTCCAGTCGATGTGGGGAGAGGGCTCTTCCACGTGCAGGGTGCGCGGCAGTTCCTGGTGCTGAAGCGCGAGCACCATCTTGATCACCGCAGCAGCTCCGGACGCGGCCTGGGTGTGCCCGATGTTCGACTTCACCGAGCCCAGCCACAGCGCCCCACCTTCACCCCGCTCCGCACCGTACGTCGCCATCAGCGCACCGGCCTCGATCGGGTCACCCAGCGAGGTACCCGTGCCGTGCGCCTCGACCACATCCACGTCCGCCGCGTTCAGCCCGGCCGAGGCCAGCGCGGCCCGGATCACCCGCTGCTGCGAGGGCCCGTTCGGTGCGGTCAGGCCGTTCGAGGCGCCGTCCTGGTTGACCGCGCTCCCCCGGATCACCGCCAGCACGTGATGGCCGTTGCGCTGTGCGTCCGAAAGCCGCTCCAGCACCAGAATTCCAGCGCCTTCGGCCATCCCCATGCCGTCCGCCCCAGCGCCGAACGCCTTGCAGCGCCCGTCCGGAGCCTGGCCCAGCTGGGTGTTGAAACTCGTGAACATGATCGGCGTAGCGGCCACGTAGGCCCCACCGGCCAGCGCCAGGTCACACTCACCCGAGCGCAGCGCCTGACCGGCCAGATGCATCGCGACCAGGGACGAGGAGCACGCCGTGTCGACCGAGACGGCCGGCCCTTCCAGCCCGAGGACGTACGACATCCGGCCGGAGAGAACGCTGCTCGAGGTTCCGGTGAGCAGATGCCCCTGATCGCCGCCGGCGTGCGGGTCCAGGCCGTAGCCCGACCAGGAAGCCCCGACGAACACACCGGTGGACGATCCGCGCAAGCCTTCTGGGTCAATCCCGGCCCGCTCCAGCGCTTCCCACGAAGACTCCAACAGCAGCCGCTGCTGCGGATCCATCGTCAGCGCCTCACGCGGGCTGATCCCGAAGAATCCAGGGTCGAACTCCCCCGCGTTATAGAGATATCCGCCCTGCGGAAGCCGACCCGTGGCGTCCACAATTGCATCCAGGTCCCAGCCCCGGTCAGAAGGCAGATCGCCGACGGCGTCGGCCCCTTCGGACAGCAGCTTCCAGAAGGTGTCCGGGCTGTCGGCGCCGCCCGGGAATCGCAGCCCCAGGCCGACAATGGCGATCGGTTCGTTTGAGGACGCCCGCACTGTGCCGGTTTGCGGGGTGGAGTCGTCGCTGACCAGTCGGGTGCGAAGGAAGGACGCCAGGGAAGACGCAGTCGGGTAGTCGAAGACCAGCGTGGCCGGCAAGGTGAGCCCGGTCGCGCTGCTCAGCCGGTTGCGCAGGTCGACCGCGGTGAGCGAGTCGAAGCCCAGCTCCTGGAAAGCCTTTCCGGCCGGAAGCGCGTCCGTCGAACTGTGCCCGAGCACAATCGCGGCCTCGGTGCGGACCAGATCGGTCAGCATCCGCATCTGCTCCGCCTTGGTCAGACCGGCCAGGCGGGCAGCGAGCGCGTTGTCCGGCTCCTGAGCCTTCGGCCCGTCCGTGGCCCCGGTGCTGAGCGCGGCCCGGGCCTCCGGCACTCCGGTGATCAGCGGGCTCGGTCGGTGAACGCTGAAGACCGAGGCGAAGCGTTCCCAGTCGATGTCCGCAACCGTGAGCGTGACGTCCCCATGGTCCAGCGCCGCAGCCAGAACCGCGATACTGGCGTCCGGGTCCATCTCCCGCAGCCCCATTCGTTGCAGGAACTCGCCGGAACTGCCCTCGGCCATGCCCCCGCCACCCCAGAGCCCCCAGGCCACCGACGTGCCGGCCAGCCCGCGGGCCCGACGACTCTCGACCAGAGCATCCAGCGCAGTGTTGGCCGCGGCGTACCCGGTCAGGTGGGCACTACCCCAGACCGCTGCTCCCGAGGAGAAGGTGACGAATGCGTCCAGACCTTCGGTCAGCTCGTCGAGGTGAGCCCCGCCCGCGGCCTTGGCCGCCATCGCCGCCGCCAGCGCCTCGATCGTGAGCTCGCTGATCGGATCCCCGCCACCGACCCCGGCCGCATGGAAGACCGAGCTGAGCCCGGCCCCGATCCACCCAACCAGACCAGCGACCTGGGCGCGCTGAGCAACATCGGCAGCAACGACGTCCACCGTTACGCCACTGTTCGCCAGCCCCGCCACCCTCTGCGCGACGCCCGCGACCGCTGCGCCCGACCGACTGGTCAGCACCACGCGCTGCGCCCCACGCTCAGCCGCCATCGCCGCAAGCCGCCCACCAATGGCCCCCGTGCCTCCGGTGACCAGCACCGTTCCGCGCGGTGCCCAAGTGTTCTTGATGCTCGGCGCTGCCGCCCGAGCCAGCCGGCGCCCCAAGACCCCGGCGCCCCGAATTGCCACCTGGTCCTCGGACCCCGTCAGCACCGCTACGAGCCGCTCGGCTGCGGCATCACCAAAGTCCGAAGGCAGGTCGACCAGGCCGCCCCAACGATCCGGATGCTCTAGCGCCGCCACCCGCCCCATGCCCCACACCGGCGCCTGAGCCGGACGCTGCGGCGCCTGGTCCGCTCCAGCCGCTACCGCCCCTTGCGTCAGGACCCACAGCGGAGCCCCCACGCCCAGGTCCCCCAACGCCTGAACCAGCCCGACCGTGCCGACCAGCCCATCCGTGAGCCCGGGAATGCGGCCTGCTTCTTCAAGAGCCAACAACGAGATGACGCCCGCCACCGGCTCACCACCCAGCGACTCGCGCACCAGCTCAGCCAAGGCGGAGCGATCGATCCCCACCGCTGAGCCCGCCAGAACGCGAGAACCAACTACCTCCGCACCACCGTTCGCCAATCCGTTCTCTACAACATCAGCAGCCGCAGCCCCTGCAGCCCCCGATACGACCAACCAGCGCCCTTCAAGCCCCCCAGAACGCGCAGCCGCAATCGGCGCCCAGGTGACCCGGTACCGCCAATCGGCCGTCGGGTCCACCACCACCGAGTCCGAACGCCGCGGCGCCAGGCGTCCCTCGGCCCAGAACCGTTCCCGGGCGAACGGATAAGTCGGCAGCGCAACCGTGCGAGCGGGCGTGAGCACAGAAGCCCAGTCCACCCGCACCCCGCGCACGTGCACCTCGGCCAGCGACTTCAGGAACCGCTCGGCCGTGCCCTCGTCCCGGCGCAGCGTCCCGACCACCAACGGCTCAACGAACTCCACGTCATCATCGATCACCTGCTCCACAGTCGCGCTGATCGCGTTGACCAGCACTGGGTGCGGCGAAACCTCGATGAACACGTTGCGGCCCGAAGCGTGCAGGGACTGGATGGCCTGCGAGAACTCAACCGTGGCGCGCAGACTCGCGTACCAGTACTCCGGCCCCGCATCCTCCCCGGCCAGCGGCCCGCCGGTCAGCGACGAGGTCAGCGGAACCGTCCCGGCACGAGGCGTGATCCCGGCCAGCGCAGCCAGGATTTCCTCGCGCAACTGGTCGACCTGGGGACCGTGCGAGGCGTAGTCCACCGGCAGCAGGCGGCGCCGGACTCCGGCCTGCTCGCACTTCTCCGCGATCTCGGTCAGGGCGTCCAGATCACCGGAGATCACCGTCGCCTCGGGTCCGTTGATCGCCGCCACCGCGACCCGGCCCGCCCAGGGCTCGATCCGATCGGTGATCACCTCGACCGGTTCCGCGATCGAAAGCATCCCACCGTGCCCGGACAACGCCCTCAAAGCCTGCGAACGCAGCGCCACGACCCGGGCGCCATCCTCCAACGAGAGGATGCCGGCAACCACGGCCGCCGCGATCTCACCCTGGGAATGCCCCACCACGGCAGCCGGCGTGACTCCCGCCGCTTCCCAGACCCGGGCCAGCGAGACCATCACCGCCCACAGAACCGGCTGAACGACGTCCACCTGGTCCAACGGCCCGTCGAGAGCCTCGTCCAGGTTCCAGTCCACAAAGGGCGCCAGCGCAGCGCCACATTCAGCCAGTCGCGCGGCGAAGACCGGGGAGGAATCAGCCAGCGCCCGGCCCATCCCCGCCCACTGCGAACCCTGACCAGGGAAGACGAACACGGCGGGGTTCGAGGGGCCGGCCGCAGCGGTGATGACGTTGGCGTCGGAGGCACCCTCAGCCAGGGCCGCCAGTCCGGCGACCAGTTCGTCGCGGTCGCAGCCGACCACCACGGCGCGGTGCTCGAACACCGAGCGCGAGGTGGCCAGCGACCAGGCAACGTCTGCTGGCTCGAGCGAGTCAACCCGGTCGGCCAGTCGCCCGGCCTGCCGCCGCAACGCCTCCGGCGTCCGAGCTGAAACCAGCCAGGCCAGTGCGGAATCCAGCACCGGCGTCTTCGGTTCGTCCGGAACGTCTACCAAGACCGGCGCCTCTTCCAGCACCACGTGGGCGTTGGTCCCGCTCATCCCGAACGAGGAGATCCCGGCCCGGCGCCGTCGTTCACCCGCGGGCCATGGCTGAGCCTCGGTCAGCAACTGCACCGCCCCGGCCGACCAGTCCACCTGATCCGTGGGCCGCTCGACGTGCAGCGTGCGCGGCAGCATCCCGTGCTGCAGGGCCAGCACCATCTTCATGATCCCGGCCACCCCGGCCGCCGACTGAGTGTGCCCGATGTTCGACTTGACCGAGCCCAGCCACAGCGGCTGACCGTTGCTCCGCTCCCGGCCGTAGGTGGCCAGCAGGGCCTGGGCCTCGATCGGGTCGCCCAGCGTGGTGCCGGTGCCGTGCGCTTCGACCACGTCCACGTCGGCCCCGCCCAGCCCGGCCGCGGCCAGGGCCGACCGGATCACCCGCTGCTGCGAGGGACCGTTCGGCGCGGTCAGGCCGTTCGAGGCGCCGTCCTGGTTGATCGCGGAGCCGGCGACCACCGCGAGCACCTGATGCCCGTTGCGCTGAGCATCGGAGAGCCTCTCCAACACCAGAATCCCGGCGCCTTCGGCCCAGCCGGTGCCGTCGGCCGAGGCGGAGAACGCCTTGCAGCGCCCGTCCGAGGCCAGGCCCTGCTGGCGGGAGAACTCCGAGAACCCGGTCGGGACGGCCATCACCGTCACCCCACCGGCCAGGGCCAGGGTGCATTCCTGCGAGCGCAGAGCCTGGGCGGCCAGGTGCAGGGCGACCATCGAGGAGGAACAGGCCGTATCCACCGTGACCGCAGGGCCTTCCAGGCCGAGTGCGTAGGAGACGCGGCCGGAGATCACGCTGGCCGCCATCCCGGTCAGCTGGTAGCCCTCGAGCCCGCTCTCCTCCGCGCCGACGCCGTACCCGTTGAAGCCGGATCCGGCGAAAACCCCGGTCTCGCTGCCGCGCAGCGTCCGCGGGTCGATACCGGCCCGCTCGATCGCCTCCCAGGACGTCTGCAGCAGGATCCGCTGCTGCGGGTCCATGGCCAGCGCCTCGCGCGGGTTGATCCCGAAGAACGCCGGATCGAAATCGGCCGCATCATGGACAAACCCACCGGCCCGGGTGATCGAGGAACCAGGCCGCGAAGGGTCTGCGTCGAACAGCGTGTCCAGATCCCAGCCGCGGTCCACCGGGAACCCGGTCACCGCGTCGATGCCGTCCACCAGGAGCTGCCAGAACTGCTCCGGGCTTTCCACCCCGCCGGGGAAGCGGCAGGCCATGCCCACGATCGCAATGGGATCATCGTCAACTACGGCCCGGCCGGGCGCCGCCACCGCGGCGGCGTCACCGAGCAGTTCCGACCGCAGGAAGGCCGCCAGCACGGCCGGCGTCGGGTAGTCGAACACCAGCGTCGCCGGAAGCGTCAGCCCGGTCAACGCGGTGAGCCGGTTACGCAGCTCGACCGCGGTCAAGGAGTCGAACCCGATGTCGCTGAACGGTCGCTCGGCGTCAACGGCTCCGGCGCCCGCGTGACCGAGTACCGAAGCTGCCTCGGCGCGCACCAGGTCGGTCAGCAGCTGCATCTGGGCCGACGAGTTCACCCCAGTCAATTGCTGGGTCAGCGCGTTCACCGACACCGGTTCCGGTGTAACCCGAAGCACCTCGGGCAGATCGCGAACCAGAGGCATCTGCGCCAGACCCGCGGTGGCCCCGGCCTTGGCCCAGTCCACGTCCATCACGGTGAGCACGCCGGTGGCCGCACCACTGAGCGCGTGCCCGAGCACGTTGAGCGCCTTGTCCGGCGCCAGCGCCCGCAGCACTCCGCGCTCCAACCGCTGACGAACCGCGTCGTCGGCCTGCGCCATACCCCCGCCGGCCCACGGACCCCAGGCCAGCGAGGCACCAGGAAGCCCACGATCACGCCGGTTCTGGATCAGCGCATCCAGGTAGGCGTTCGCCGCTGCGTAGTTGCCCTGCCCGCCTCCACCGAAAGTTGCCGCTGAAGAGGAGAAAAGAACGAATGCGTCGAGGTCTGAGGTCAGCTCGTCCAGCAGATCCGCGCCTCGCGCCTTCGCGCCCAGCACGGTTTCGAAGCGGTCAACATCGAGGCGATCGAGCACCCCGTCATCAACCACTCCAGCCGTGTGAACAACGGCCTTCAGATTAATGACGCTCGCCAGCAGTCCGGTGACATCGTCGCGCCGGGAGACGTCGGCCCGGAGAACGACAGCGGTCGAGCCGGCCTCGGCAAGCTCCGCCGCCAGACGGGCTGCGCCGTTGGCCAAAGCTCCGGAGCGGCTGGTGAGAACGATCTGAGGAGTGCCGTGCTCGGCCAGCCAACGCGCAACCCGAGCGCCAATCGCTCCGGTTCCTCCGGTCACGAGTGCGGTACCTCGCCCGGTCCAACGGGATTCGCCCGACGTCACGTCGGTGGTCCGGATCAGTCGGCGCGCAAGCACACCCTGCGGGCGGATCGCGAGCTGGTCCTCGTCGACGGCTAGTGAGGCAACCAACCGCGAGGCCGTTCCCTCGTCCCACTGCGCCGGCAGATCGATCAGCCCACCCCAGCGGTCGGGGTGCTCCAGGGCCGCGACCTGACCCATCCCCCAGACCTGAGCCTGGACCGGGGAGGTCAGCCGATCGGCCGCAGAGACAGCCACCGCGCCACGAGTAACCACCCACAACCGGGCGTCCCGTCCAATGTCACCGAGCCCTTGCAACAGGCCGAGAGTGCTCGCCAGACCAACCGAGACGGACTCCGTGCCGGCGACCCGACTCTCGTCCAGAGCCAACATGGAGACGATCCGGTCCGGTCCCGCCACCGAGGCGCCCGACTCCCGTGCATCCCGTTCCGCGCCGGCTGCCTCGTTCAGCTCAGCCAGCCCGGTCGGCCTGGCCGTTTCGCCCAGGCTCACGCGAATCCGCTCGGCGAAGGCGGATCGGCTGGTCTCGTCGGCACCCACCTCGACCAACGTCACCGTAATTCCGGCCGCCTCAGCCGCCCGCGCAAGGTCCGCCGCCACCGTCCGGCCCGCCGCGCCGGTAACCAGCAGCCAGTTCTCACCGCTCACGGGCTTCGGTGAGACCCCGGCCCACGACGTCCGGTAAAGCCACTCCCCAGAATCCGAGTCAGCCACCGGCCGCAACCGCTGCGGACCGCCGGGCCAGAAGTACTCGTGCTGGAAGGCATAGGTGGGCAGCGGCACGATCGGAGCCGCCGGTGTCACTGCCGCCCAGTCGACCGCAACCCCCCGAACATGCGCCCGGGCCAGAGCGGTCAGGACCGACTCGGCCGCGGGAACCTGAGGACGCAGCAGCGGAACGAACTCGGCGGAATCCAGCGCGGCCGGACCCATTCCGGAAAGCGTTGCGTCCGGGCCAATCTCGATGAACACCGAGACGTCCTGCACCGCCATCGTGCTCACCGCGTCGGCGAACCGCACCGCCTGCCGCGCCTGCGCCGGCCAGTACCCGGGCTCCGGACTGGTCACGACTTCGCCGGTCAGCGCGCCGACCCAGGTGATCGTGGGCGTCGAGTGATCCATCCCCGACGCGACCGCACCGAGCTCGTCCAGCACCGCGTCCATCCGCGCCGAATGGAACGCATGACTGACCCGCAGCCGCCGAACCCGCTTCCCGCGCTCCCGCCAGAACTCGACCAGCCCCTCGACCGCAGCCTGTTCACCGGAGACCACCACCGAAGCCGGCCCGTTCACCGCCGCAACCGAAACCCCCTCGGGCAGCTCGGCCAGAATCTCGGCCTCGGAAACCGCGATCGCGGCCATCGCCCCACCCTCGGGCAACGCCTCCATCAGCCGGGCCCGCGTGCCGACCAGGCGACAGGCGTCCTGCAGATTAAGGACGCCCGCGACGTAGGCCGCGGCGATCTCGCCAACCGAGTGGCCGGCCACCGCGGCCGGGACGATTCCCGCCGCGGCCAACATCGCGACCAGAGAAACCTCGACCGCGAACAGGCCCGCCTGGGCATACCCCGTCCGGTCCGCCCGCGGGTCCTCCTCCTCGCTCAGAATCACCTCGCGGATCGGCAGGCCCACCTCCGGCTCGAGCAGGGCGCAGACCCGGTCGAACACGTCCGCGAAGACCGGCGAGGCGGCGTGGAGCTCACGCCCCATCCCGGCCCTCTGGGCACCCTGACCAGCGAAGACGAAGCCCACCCGGGGCGCCGAGGCCGGGACGACGCCGGTGATGGCGCCCTCCAGCGAGGCCAGGCCGGAGAGCAGCCTGTCGGCGTCAGCGCCGAGAACCACGGCCCGGTGCTCGAACTGCGAGCGTGTGGTGACCAGCGACCGGGCGACGGAAGCAGGGTCGTAGGCGGGGCGGTCCCGCAGGAAGGTGGCCAGGCGGTCGGCCTGAGCAGTGAGCGCCGCACCCGTTCGGGCCGAGACGGGCCAGACCCGTAGATCGGTGGCCAGGGTCGGCTCAGGGGACGCCGCTTCATTCGCCACGCCGACGCTCGGCGCCTCTTCGATCACCACATGCGCGTTCGTCCCGCTGATCCCGAAGGCCGAGATCCCGGCCCGCCGAGCCTCGCCCTCCGAAGCCAGGCGCGACGGCCAGGAAACCGCCTCGGTCAGCAGGTGCAGGCCCGAGCCGTCCCATTCGATGTGCGGCGACCGCTCCCCGGAGTGCAGGCTCTGCGGCAACTGCTCATGCTGCAGCGCAAGCACCATCTTGATCACCCCGGCCACGCCCGCAGCCGCCTGCGAATGCCCGAAGTTCGACTTCACCGAGCCCAGGTACAGCGGACGCTCCTGCGGCCGGTCCACGCCGTACGTGGCCGCCAGGGCCTGGGCCTCGATCGGGTCGCCCAGGACCGTGCCGGTGCCGTGCGCCTCGACCGCGTCGATGTCCGCCGTGGTCAGCCCGGCGTTGGCCAGCGCTGCCCGGATCACCCGCTGCTGCGAGGGACCGTTGGGCGCGGTCAGGCCGTTGGATGCACCGTCCTGGTTCACCGCCGTACCGCGGATCACGGCCAGGACCGGATGCCCGTTGCGCTGGGCGTCGGAGAGCCGCTCGAGCACGATCAGGCCCGCACCCTCGGCCATGCCCATGCCGTCGGCCGAGGCCGAGAAGGACTTGGAGCGGCCGTCCTGGGCCAGGCCGCGCTGCTTGGAGAAGCCGATCAGCTCGGCCGGGGTGGCCATCACGGTCACGCCCCCGGCCAGCGCCAGCCGGCACTCCCCGGAACGCAGGGCCGTGACCGCCAGGTGCATGGCGACCAGGGACGAGGAGCAGGCGGTGTCAATGGTCAGCGAAGGACCCTCGAGGCCCAGAAGATAGGAGATCCGCCCCGAGATGACGCTTCCCGCGTTGCCGGTGACCATGTGACCTTCGAGCCCGGCCGTGCCCTCGGGCGAGGTCTGGATCCCCATCGCGTAGCCGGAGCTGTAGCCACCGGCGAACACTCCCGTCGCCGAGCCCCTCAGCGAGCGCGGATCGATCCCGGCGCGTTCCAGCGCCTCCCAGGAGGTTTCGAGCAGGAGTCGCTGTTGCGGGTCCATCGCCAGCGCCTCGCGGGGGCTGATCCCGAAAAACCCGGGATCGAACTGCCCGGCCTCCTGGACGAACCCACCGGCTTGGACGTAGGCCGTGCCCGGGTGGTCCGGATCCGGGTCGAACAAGTTCGCGGTGTCCCAACCCCGGTTCACCGGGACCGGCGAATAGCCCTCCGAACCTGAGGAAAGCATCTCCCAGAAGCTCTCCGGCCCGTCGATCCCGCCCGGGTATCGCCCGCCCATCCCGACAATCGCAATGGGCTCGAGGTCGACCGCCGACGCCGCCCCGACCACCGGCTCGGCCGAAGCCGCCCCCGAGGAGCCGACCAAGGACGTCCGCAAATGAGTGGCCAGCACGAGCGGGGTCGGATAGTCGAACAGCAGGCTCGCAGGCAGCCTCAGACCGGTCGCGCTGCTCAGCTGGTTGCGCAGCTCGACCGCGGTCAGCGAGTCGAACCCGAGGTCGCTGAACGCCCGTGCTCCGTCCACGCTGGACAGCGACGGGTAGTTCAGGACGGCCGCGACCTCGGACCGGATCAGGTCGGTGAGGATGCGCTCCTGCTCGGTCTTGGAGAGCTGGAGCAACTGCAGGGCCAGGGCGCCCTCGGCCTGGACGCCGGTGCTCTCCACCACGATCTCCGGCGCCAGCGCCCGGACCTGGGGAAGGTCGCGCACCAGGGGCACGGTGTGCAGATCGGACATCCCCGGGACGCCGCTCATCTTCGACCAGTCGACGTCCATGACCGTGAGCGCGGTGTCATCCCCGTCCAGGGCCTCACCCAGCGCCTTCACGCACAAGGCCGGGTCCATCAGGACTTCCCAGCTGTTTCGGGCCAGGCGCTGCTTGGTCTTCTCACTCGAGGCGGCCACGCCGCCACCGGCCCACGGCCCCCAGGCCAGCGAGGTACCGGGCAGGCCGCGGTGACGTCGGTTCTGCGCGAGTGCGTCCAGGTAGGCGTTGGCCGCAGCGTAGTTGCCCTGCCCTCCGCCACCGAAAGTGGCTGCAGCCGAGGAGAAAAGGACGAACGCGTCGAGGTCGTCGGTCAGCTCGTCGAGGAGGGCGGCGCTGGTGGCCTTGGCCGCCAGTACCGTGCTCAGGCGAGGCACGTCGAGACGATCGAGCGTTCCGTTGTCGACCACCCCGGCGGTGTGCATGACGCTCGAGACGGCCGGGCCGGTCGCGGCGATCCGGGCGAGCAGGGCCTCCAGCTCGTCGCGAAGGGAGACATCGACCGAAACGACGTCGACTGCGGTACCGGCAGTGACCAGGTCCGCGATCAGACCGGCATCGACCGCGGCCGGCCCGGACCGGCTGACCAGAGCAACGCGCTGAGCATTCCGTCCGGCGACCCAGCGGGCGACGTGCCCGCCGATCGCGCCCGTGCCCCCGGTGATCAGCACGGTGCCGCCGGGCGTCCACTCGAACTCGTGCTCGACAGCGGCCGGGACCAGGCGCCGTCCGAAAATACCCTCGGTCCGGATCGCGGTCTCAATCTCGCCGGTGATGCCGGAAAGCACAGCGGCCAGGCGCGACTCCAGCGCGGAGTCCCACTCGTCCAAGGGAAGGTCGATCAGGCCGCCCCAGCGGTCCCGGTGCTCCAAGCTCGCCACCCGGCCCAGAGCACGAGCCTGAACCTGGACCGGCGAGGACAACTCGTCGCCCTCGACCGCGTCCACCGCGCCGGACGACAGCACCCACAGCGGAGCGTCGATCCCGGCATCGCCCAGCGCCTGGATCAGGGTCAGCGTGTCCGCCACCCCGACCGCCACGTCCCCGAAGTCCGGCCGCGGCGTCTCGTCCAGCGCGAGCAGAGACAGAACACCGGTCACACCCGGAACCGCAACCGCTGCAGCCAGCGCTTCACGATCCAGACCGGTCGCCGGGATCGTCACCACCGAGGCGCCGTGAGCCGACAACATCTGCGAGCAGCGTTCGACTGGCGAAGCGTCGCCGGTAACCAGAAGCCAGGTCCCGGAAAGCTTCGAGGCATCCAGCGGTGCGGCCACGGGCGCCCACTCGGTGCTGTACCGCCAGGAAGCCGTATCTGTGCGAGCAGCCTCCGGCCGAGCCACCTTGGTGAGGGTGGGCTCAAGCCAGTAACGCTCGGTCTGGAACGCGTAGGTGGGCAGATCGACGATCGAGCCCTCGGGCAGCACCCGGGTCCAGTCCACCCGGCCGCCGTGCACGTGCAGGTGGGCCAGCGCTCCCAGGAACCGCGCCGCGCCCGGGTTCTCCCGCTCCAGCGTCCCGGTGATCACCGGTGACGTCGGCACCGCCAGATCCTCGAACGTCTCGGTGATCGGGCCGGTGAGCACCGGCTGGGGCGAGACCTCGACGAAGGTGCGCCCGCCGGACTGCCCGGCCGCGACGACGGCGTCCTGAAAACGGACGCGCTCGCGCACGTTGGAGTACCAGTAGCCGTCGTCCATCGTGGTGCCGTCAATCCGCTCACCGGTAACCGTGGAGAACATCGGCACCCGCCCGGCCTGCGGCGCAATCCCGGCCAGTTCCCGACGCAGCGGCTCGGCCAGCGGCTCCACCCGGGCCGAGTGCGCCACGAAGTCGGTCTGCGGGATCCGCCAGCGCAGCACCCGCCGCTTGGACAGCACCCGTTCGAACTTGTCCAGAGCAGCCAGGTCCCCCGAGACCACCGTGGTCGCCGGACCGTTCACGGCCGCCACCGACAGCGAATCGAAGGAGACCAGCAGCTCCTCGACCGCAGCGACCGGCATGACCACCGAGAGCATGCCTGCTTCAACGGCTAGGCCCGACAACGCCCGGCTGCGAGCAGCAATCACGTGAGCGGCGTCTTCCAAGGACAGGATGCCCGCCACGCACGCGGCGGCGATCTCACCCTGGCTGTGCCCGACGACGGCATCCGGGACAATTCCGGCGGCCTCCCAGACCGCGGCCAGGGAGACCATGACCGCCCAGAGAGCAGGCTGAACCACGGCAGCCTGCTCGATGCCCGGAGCACCCTCACGGCCGGCCAGGACATCTTCCAGGTTCCAGTCCACGTGCGGAGCGAGCGCCGCCGCGCACTCGGCCAGACGGGCGGCGAAGACCGGCGAGACGCGACGCATCTCATCGCCCATGCCCGCCCACTGAGCGCCCTGGCCGGGGAAAACGAACACGGTCTTGCCGGTGCTGGTGACAATGCCCGAGGCAACGCCCGGATTGCGGTTACCCTCAGCCAGGTCGCCGAGCCCGGCGATCAGACCGTCCCGGTCATCGGCCCGGACCACTGCGCGATACTCGAACCGCGAGCGGGTATGGGCCAGAGACCACGCAATGTCCACCGGCCGCAGTTCCGGCTTCTGCGTCGCCAGCGAGGCCAGCCGCTCCGCCTGCTCACTCATCCCGGCTGCGGTACGGCCGGACAGCATCCAGACCGGCGGCGCCTCGGAAAGCACTGCGAGAGGGGGAACTTCTTCCTCGACGACCTCTTCGGGTTCTCCCTCGGCCGGCGGTTCCTCGGCTTCCGGCGCGGGCGGATCCGAGAGGATCACGTGCACGTTGGTGCCGCTCATCCCGAACCCGGAAAGCCCCATCCGGCGCGGGCGCTCACCCGGTTCCCAGGGCTGCTCCTCGGTCAGCAGCCGCACCCGGCCGGAGTCCCAGTCGATGTGCGAGGAGGGCTGGTCGGCGTGCAGGGTGCGCGGCAGCAGGTTGTTCTGCAGCGCCATCACGATCTTCATCAGGCCGGCCATACCGGCGGCCTGCTGGGCGTGGCCGATGTTGGCCTTGACCGAGCCGAGCAGCAGCGGCCGGTCCTCGGGCCGGTCCTGCCCGTACGTGGCCAGCAGGGCGTGGGCCTCGATCGGGTCGCCCAGCGAGGTGCCGGTGCCGTGCGCCTCGACGGCGTCGATGTCAGCGGGCGAGAGCTTCGCATCGGCCAGTGCGGCCCGGATCACCCTCTGCTGTGAGGGGCCGTTGGGGGCAGTCAGGCCGTTGGACGCGCCGTCCTGGTTCATCGCACTGCCGCGGACCACGGCGAGCACGTGGTGACCGTTCTTGCGGGCGTCGGACAGCCGCTCGAGCACGATCATGCCCGATCCTTCGGCCACCCCCATGCCGTTAGCGCCGTCGCCGAACGCCTTGCAGCGCCCGTCCGGCGCGAGACCGAGCTGGGCGCTGAAGTCGGTGAACATCACCGGGGTGGAGGCCACGAACACGCCGCCGACCAGGGCCATCGAGCACTCGCCGGCGCGCAGGGCGCGGCTGGCCAGGTGCAGGCAGACCAGTGCGGAGGAGCAGGCCGTGTCGACGGTGACGGCCGGGCCCTCCAGGCCGAGCGTGTAGGCGATCCGCCCGGAGAGGATGCTCGCGGAGGTGCCGGTGACCAGGTGTCCCTCGAGGTCGCCGGACCCCCAGCCGTAGCCCGAGTGCGAGGCTCCGGCGAACACCCCGGTGGCCGAGCCGCGCAGTGAGGTCGGGTCGATCCCGGCCCGCTCCAGCGCCTCCCAGGCCACCGTCAGCAGCAGCCGCTGTTGCGGGTCCATGGCCACCGCCTCGCGCGGGCTGATCCCGAAGAAGCCGGGGTCGAACTCGGTGGCGCCCTGGATGAAGCCGCCCGCTGCGACCTGCGAGCCCGCCAGGTCCCAGCCCCGGTCGGCGGGGAACTCGGAGATCGCGTCCACGCCGCCGGCGATCAGGTCCCAGAAGGTCTCGGGACTGGTGACGCCGCCGGGGAACCGGCAGCCCATCCCGACGATGGCGATCGGTTCCCCGGCCGCCGACTCCAGGTCGGCCAGCCGCTGTCGGGTCTCGTGCAGGTTCGCCGTGACCCGCCGCAGGAAGTACCGGAGCTTGTCGTCTTCACTCACTTGCGGACCCCAATTTCCATCACGTCAGAAGATCCCCAGCTCTTTCCCGAGGAAATCGAAGACCTCTTCGTCGGAGGAGGACTCAAGCTTTCCGGAGACATCGGCCCGGCCCCGGCCGGCCCGGGACTCCTTCCACCGGGCCAGCACCGACTCCAGCCGCGCGGTGATCTGGCCGGCCCCCTCGCCCTCCGCCTTGCCCGCCCGGTCGAGCAGTTCCTCGAGCCGGTCGAGCTCGGAAAGCACCGGCGCGGCAGCCGAAACCCCCTCCGGCACCAGCAGAGTGCGCAGGTGCTGGGCCACCGCCCGGGGACTGGTGAAGTCGAACAGCAACGTCGCCGACAAGCGCATCCCGGTCGCGGCGTTCAGCTTGTTGCGCAGCTCGATCGCGGTCAGCGAGTCCGAGCCCAGATCGGTGAAGGCCCGGTCGGCGTCCACGTCCTCCGCAGAGGGGTAGCTGAGCACCGCCGCCGCCTGAGTCCGGACCAGGTCCAGCAGCCACCGGTCCTGATCGGCCGGATCCAGGGCCGCCAGCTCATCGGCCAGGGCGTTGGTCTCACCCTCGACCTCGTCCGAGGTCCCGGCCGAAAGCGCCTCCCGGACCTCGTCCAGGGCCTCGATCAGTGGGCTCGGGCGGCGCAGGGTGAAGGCCGGAGCGAACGTGACCCAGTCCAGATCAGCAACCAGCAAGGATGTTTCGTCGGCATCCAGAGCCTGACCCAGCGCCCGTACCGCGAGATCCGGCGGCAGCAGCCGCAGACCCCGCTTGACCATCGCCGACTTGCCCTCACGGTCGCTCATGCCGCCGCCGTCCCACGGCCCCCAGGCCACCGACGTCGCCACCTTGCCCCGCGAACGCCGGTTCTCGGCCAGCGCGTCCAGGAAGGCGTTGGTCGCCGCGTAACCGGGCTGCAGACCACTTCCCCAGATCGCCGAGATCGACGAGAACAGCACGAACGCGTCCAGATCCAGGTCCGCGGTCAGCTCGTCCAGATGCCGGGTCGCGGCCGTCTTCACCGCCGCCAGCGACGCCAGCTCCGCCACCGAGGTCTGCGCCAAGGCGGTCGCCTGAGCAGTGCCTGCGGTGTGCATCACCGCGCTCAACCCGGGACCGACCGCCTGGATCCGCTCAACCAAGCCCGAAACATCCTCGCGGACAGAGATATCGGCCTGGAAAACGTCCACCGTTGTGCCCAACTCGGCCAGCTGCGCCACCCGCTCGACGGTTCCCTCGGCCCGCACCCCCGACCGACTGGTCAGCACAATCCGGGCCGCGCCCCGATCAGCCAGCCAGTGAGCCACATGCCCACCGATCGCCCCGGTGCCGCCCGTGATCAGAACCGTTCCCCGCGGCGTCCACTCCCGCTTCGGCCGGGCCTCGGCAAGGTGCTCCAGGCGACGGGCCAACAGGCCGCGCTCACGGATCACCACCTGATCCTCGGCCCCCAGCCCACCGGCCAGGACGCTCACCAGGCGGGCCACCGAGCGCTCGTCCGGCGTCTCCGGAAGATCGATCAGGCCGCCCCAGCGCTCCGGGTGCTCCAGCCCGACCACTCGCCCCAGACCCCAGCTCTGGGCCTGACCGGGATTCCGCACGTCCTCGACCGCGCCCGAGGTGAGAATCCATAAAGGAGCGACGATCTCGAGCTCTCCGAGCACCTGGACCAGATCCTGGTTCGCCCCGTGCCCGGCCACCACGGCCGGGTGATCGACGCGCACCGATTCGTCGAGCGCGAGCAGACTGATCACACCGGCGAAATTGTGGATGCCAGCGGTGACGATCTTGTCGGCCAGGTCGGTGGGGGTGGTGGTCGCGGCCGAACAGTGGACGACGCTCACCTCGGCTCCCGCGGCAACCAGCCGGCTCGTCCACGCGTCAGCCTCCTCGATCCCGGTCTCCGGGGCCACGACCAGCCAATTGCCGGACAGCTCGGCCGGTTCCGGATCGACGACCGGTTCCCAGACGACCCGGTAGCGCCAGTTCCCGGTCGCCGACCGGCCCAGCTCCCGGTTGCGCCAGGAGGTCAGCGCCGGCAGCAGTTCGCCCAGCCGCTCGCCGTCCATCTCCAGCGTCTTGGCCAGACCACCCAGATCGCCGGTCTCGACCGCAGTCCAGAAGCCCGCCTCGGCCACCCCGCCCGCGCCGGAGCCGACGACCGAACCGGAACCACCGTCCAGCCTCAGCTTCCGCGGCCCCACCGCCCAGAACCGCTGATTCTGGAAGGCATAGGTCGGCAGCTCGACCCGGCGGCCCTTCGGCAGCAACCGGGCCCACTCCACCCCCACGCCGGTCACGTGCAACCGCGACAGCGCACCGACCAGCGAGTCGTCCGCAGCCAGCCGCGCTCGCAACAGAGGAACGAACTCGGCCCGCTCCCCCAGCACACCGCTACCCATCCCGGACAACGTCCCGTCCGGCCCGATCTCGACCACCACCGACACACCCGCGTCGGCCATCGTGGTCAGCACATCGCCGAACCGCACCGCCTGCCGGGCCTGCGCAGGCCAGTACTCCGCCGTCGGCTCACTCACGACCTCCCCGGCCAGCGCCCCGACCCAGGTGGTCGACGGAGCCGCGTACCGCAGACCGGCCGCGACCTGGGCCAGCTCATCCAGAACCGGATCCATCCGGGCCGAGTGGAAGGCATGCGACACGCGCAGCCGACGCACCCTCCGCCCCTGCTCCCGCCACGCCTCGACCACCTGGTCAACGCCCTCGGCATCACCGGAGACCACCACCGCGTTCGGCCCGTTGACCGCCGCAATCCCGACCCCGCCGACCCCGTCCAACCACTCCAGCGACTCCAGGACCTCCGCCTCGGTCGCCTCGATCGCCCCCATCGCCCCGCCGTCCGGCAGCGCCTCCATCAGCCGGGCCCGCGCCGCGACCAGCTTGGCCGCGTCGCCCAACTCCAGCACTCCAGCGGCATAGGCCGCGGCAATCTCCCCCACCGAGTGCCCGGCCACCACATCCGGCTTCACACCCGCTGCGGCCAGCACCGCCAACAGCCCGACCTCGACCGCGAACAACCCGGTCTGCGCATACAGCGTGCGGTCGGCCCTCTCGCCCTCACCGCCGTCACCGCTGTCACCGCTGTCACCGCTGTCACCGCTGTCACCGAGCACCACGTCGCGGATCGGGTGCCCCAGCTCAGCCTCGACCAGTTCCGCGGCCCGATCGAACGCCTCCGCGAAAACCGGGGATGCGGCATAAAGCTCCCGCCCCATCCCAGCCTTCTGCGCCCCCTGACCGGCGAACACGAAGCCCACCTTCGGCCGCGACGCTCTGCCGGTAACCCCGTCCTGTCCCTCAGCCAGCGCCCTCAACCCAGCCAGCAACTCATCCGCCGTGCGACCCCGCACCACCGCGCGGTGCTCCAGCAGAGTGCGCCCCAGGAGAGAAGCAGCCACATCCGCCGGCTCCACCTCCGGCCGAGCCGCGACGAAGGCGGCCAGCTCACGAGCCTGCCCGGCAAGACCTTGAGCGGAGTGCGCCGAGATCAACCAGGCCAGGAGCGGACCACCCGAGCCGCCCGAACCGCCGTGACCGCCCGAACCGCCGTGACCGCCCGAACCGCCCAAGCCATCGCGACCGCCCAAGCCGCCCGAACCGCCCAAGCCCTCCTGACCGCCCAAGCCGTCCTGACCGCCCGAGCCGCCCGAGCCGCCCTGACCGCCCGAGCCGCCCAAGCCGTCCTGACCGCCCAAGCCGCCCAAGCCGTCGTGGCCCACGTGGCTTCGATGACCTTCGTAAACCTGGTCACCGTCATGACCCTCATGTTCCTTGAGGTCCTCGCGGCCAGTACGACCCTCGCGAACCCATTGACCGTCATGGATTTTGTGAACCTGGAGGTCCTCGTGCCCGCCAAGGCCCTCACGGTCGCCACGGCCACCCAGGTCGCTCGAGCCGTCCACACCACTCGGGCCACCCGAGCCGCCCCGGCCGCTCGAGCCGTCCACACCACTCGGGCCACCCGAACCACCCAGGCCACTTGAGTCGTGCTGACCACCGGCGACACCCAAGCCACCCGAGCCACCCGAGCCACCCAGGCCACTTAAGCCGTGCTGACCACCCGCGACACCCGAGCCAGCCGAACCAGCCGAACCAGCCGAACCAGCCGAACCAGCCGAACCAGCCGAACCAGCGTCCTGGATGGCCGATCCGCTCCGCACCCCGGCAGCCAGAATCGACAGATCCTCGCCATCCACGTCCGCCTGACCCAATTCGCCAGACGGCCTGTTATCGCCCCACCCCGCCACAACCGCCGGCGCCTCCTCGACGATCACGTGCGCGTTCGTCCCACTGATCCCGAACGCCGACACCCCCGCCCGCCGCACTCGATCCCCCGGCGCCCACGGAACCGACGACCGAAGCAACCGCACCCCGCCGGCCGACCAGTCCACGTGTGGCGTCGGTTCGTCCGTGTGCAGCGACATCGGCAATGAGCCGTGCTGCAGCGACAGCACCATCTTCATCACCCCGGCGACCCCGGCCGCCGCCTGGGTGTGCCCGATGTTCGACTTCACCGACCCGAGCCACAACGCCCGCTCGCCCGACCGCCCGCGTCCATAGGTCGACAGCAGCGCCTCGGCCTCGATCGGGTCACCCAGCGGCGTCCCCGTACCGTGCGCCTCGACGACGTCCACATCGTCGGTACCCAGCCCGGCATCGGCCAGGGCCGCGCGGATCACCCGCTGCTGCGAAGGGCCGTTGGGCGCGGTCAGGCCGTTCGAGGCGCCGTCCTGGTTGATCGCCGTCCCGCGCAGCACCGCCAGCACCGGATGCCCGTTGCGCCGGGCATCCGAAAGCCTCTCGAGCGCAAGCATTCCCGCACCTTCAGCCATGCCCATGCCGTCGGCCGAGGCGCCGAACGCCTTGGAACGTCCGTCCGGAGCCAGGCCGCGCTGGCGAGAGAAGACCACCAGGTCCCAGGGCGTGGCCATGATCGTCACACCACCGGCCAGGGCCAGGTCGCACTCACCGCTGCGTAGCGCGCGCACCGCCATGTGCATGGCGACCAGTGAGGACGAGCAGGCCGTGTCCATCGTGACGGCCGGTCCCTCGAGCCCGAGCACGTAGGCGACGCGCCCGGAGATGACGCTGGTGGCGTTGCCGGCCATCAGGTGGCCCTCGATGGCGTCGGCCGTCTCGTGCCCGGTCTGGGAGCCGACCATGGCGTAGTTGGAGCTGTAACCACCGGCGAAGACCCCGGTGCGCGATCCCTTCAGCGAAACCGGATCGACTCCGGCCCGCTCCAGCGCCTCCCACGAGATCTCCAGCAGCAGGCGCTGCTGCGGGTCCATCGCCAGAGCCTCGCGCGGGCTGATCCCGAAGAACCCCGGATCGAACTCGCCCGCCTCGTGGACGAATCCGCCCGAGCGAACGTAAGTCGTTCCAGCCGAGGCCGGATCCGCGTTGTATAGGGCCTCCAGGTCCCATCCGCGATCCGCCGGGAAGCCCGAGATCGCGTCGGTGCCCGAGGCCAGGAGCTGCCAGAGCTGGTCCGGGGTCCGAACTCCACCCGGGAACCGGCATCCCATACCCACAATGGCGATCGGTTCGTCCACCGGGCCGACCGCGGCAACCACCTCCACGCCGGCGTCGCCCAGAAGCTCGTCCCGCAGATACCCGGCCAGGGCGGTCGGCGTGGGGTGGTCGAAGAGCAGACCGGCCGATAGCCGCAGTCCGGTGACGCCGCTGAGGCGGTTGCGCAGCTCGACCGAGGTCAGCGAGTCGAACCCGAGTTCGCTGAAGGCCCGGCCGGCGTCTACGTCCTCGGCCGCCGCGTAGTCCAGCACCGCGCCGACCTCGGTCTGCACCACGCCGATCAGCGTCTGCAGCTGTTCGTCCCGGGGAAGCCCGGCGATCTGCCCGGCCAACGCGCCCCCGGCCCCCACGGTCGCCGCGTTCATCCGCTGGACTTCCGGCAGATCACGGACGAACGGGGCGTGCTGGAGTCCGGTCTCACCACCCGCGGTGGTCAGGAGATCCCAGTCGATGTCCATCACCGTCAGGGAACTGTCCGGCCCGTCCAGGGCCTCGCCCAGCGCACGCAGGGCCGGCTTCGGGTCCATCAGGACCTCCCACCGGTTCCGGCTCAACCGCTTACGCGTGGCTTCGCTGGCGGCCGCCACACCCCCGCCAGCCCACGGACCCCAGGCCACCGAAAGCGCGGTAAGCCCGCGCCCGTGCCGGTTCTGGGCCAGGGCATCGAGGAAATGGTTGGCCGCGGCGTAGTTGGCCTGACCGCCCGCACCGAAGGTGGCCGAAGCAGAAGAGAAGAGGACGAACGCGTCCAGGTCCGAGCCGGCGGTGAGCTCGTCCAGCAGTTGAGCGCTGGTCGCCTTGGCCGTCAGCACCGGGCCGAGCCGGTCCGGGGTCAGCGAGTCGACCACGCCGTTGTCGACCACCCCGGCCGTGTGCATGACCGAACTCAGCGAAGGACCGATCCACCTCAGCAGTTCCACCAGGTCCGAACGGCGAGAACTGTCCGCCGCCACGACGTCGACCGTGGTACCCCGCTCGGCGAGCCCGGCGGCAATCGTAGCAATGCCCGCCGCCGACGAACCCGAACGGCTGGTCAGCACCACCCGGGACGCACCCCGGCCCGAGGCCCAGCCCGCCACCAACCGGCCAATGGCACCCGTACCACCGGTGATCAGCACCGTGCCCCGCGGCTTCCAGCCACCCGCCGGCAGCGCACCACCCTCACGCCGGGCCCGCACCAGCCGCCGAGCGTGAAGACCGTCCGAACGGATCGCGACCTGATCCTCCGGCAGCCCGGCCAGTACCGAGCCGACCCGCGCCAGCGCAACCTCGTCCAGATGGCCGGGATCGGCGAGATTCGTCGCGTCGTAGGGAAGATCGATCAGGCCGCCCCAGCGGTCCGGATGCTCGATCGCCGCCACCCGCGCGAAGCCCCAGATCTGGGCCTGCACGGGCCGGGCCAGCAGCTCATCGGCAGCGGTCGAGACCGCGCCGGAGGTGACCACCCAGAGCGGAGCCAGCAGTTCGGCATCGCCCAGCGCCTGGATCAGCGCCATGGTGCCGACCAGACCGGTGTTCGTTTCCTGATAGGTTCTTTCGTCCAGCGAAAGGAAGGAGACCACGCCCGCGACCGGTCCGGCCTCAAGGACCCGATCCTTCAGCGTGGCCCGATCCAGCGATTCACCCGCGATGTCGACGACGACCGCCTGCGCACCCGAGTCCCGCAGCAGACCGGCGACCTGGGCAACCCGATCGCGCCCGGCCTCGCCGGTGACCAGGAGCCAGGAGCCGGACAGCTTGACCGCGGAAGGAGCGGTGACCGTGGGCCACGAGACCCGGTAACGCCAGTCGTCGATCACGACCTCACGCGTGGAACCGGCTACCATCCGCGTCTGAGACTTCAGCCAGAACCGCTGCTGGCTAAAGGCATAGGTGGGCAGATCCACCCGGCGCCCGGCCGGCAATACCCGGCTCCAGTCGATCCGCAGGCCGTGGACATGCGCCTGGGCCAGCGCCGTGACCAACCGCCGCCCACCGGCGTCCTCACGTTCCAGCGTCCCCAGCACCACCGGCGCACCCGAGAGCGAAAGCTCTTCCAGAGTTTCGCCGATCGGACCGGTCAGCACCGGCTGCGGAGAGATTTCGAGATAAGTGCGATGACCAGTGGACGCGAGCGAGGTCACCGCCTCCTGGAACCGGACCCGCTCACGGACGTTTGCGTACCAGTAAGCGGCACCGAGTTCCGTGCCGTCGAGGCGCTCGCCGGTCACGGTGGAGTAGAGCGGGATCCGTCCCGGCCGGGCCTCGATCCCTTCAAGTTCCGAAACGATCACCTCGGCAAGCGGTTCCACCCGAACCGAGTGCGCCACGAAGTCGGTCTGCGGAATCCGCCAGCGCAGCACCCGCCGCTTGGACAAGACCCGCTCGAACGTGTCCAGCGCGCTCAGGTCACCCGAGACGACGGTCGTCGCCGGACCGTTCACCGCGGCCACCGACAACTCCGGATGAGCAGTCAGCAGTTCCTCGACCGCGGCCACCGGCATGACCACCGAGAGCATGCCGGCCTCGACCGCCAGGCTCGAGAGAGCCCGGCTGCGGACCGCGACCACCCGGGCCGCGTCTTCCAGCGAAAGAATGCCTGCCACGCAAGCGGCGGCGATCTCTCCCTGCGAGTGCCCGATCACCGCGTCCGGGCGCACCCCCGCGGCCTCCCAGACCGCGGCCAGCGAGACCATCACGGCCCAGAGCAACGGCTGGACGACGTCGGCCCGCTCGATCCCCGGCGCGCCCTCGACCCCGTTCAGCACGTCCTCAAACGACCAGGTGATGTGCGGCGCCAGCGCCCGCCCGCACTCGGCCAGGCGCTGCGCGAACAGCGGCGAGGAAGCGGCCAGTTCCCGGCCCATGCCGGCCCACTGGGTGCCCTGGCCGGGGAAGACGAAGACGACCCGCCCGGTCGAGGCAGCGGACCCGATCGACGGCACCAGCCCGGGGACCTGTCCGCCCTCGATCAGGGCCGTCAGCCCGGCGGTGAGTGCCTCGGCATCGGCCCCGACCACGGCCGCGCGGTACTCGTGGGTGGCCCGGGTCTCGGCCAGCGACCAACCGATGTCCGTGGCCGGAACTTCCGGGTGCGCCGAGACGAAGGCCGCCAGCCGTTCCGCCTGCCCGGTGAGGGCGGACGCCGAGCGAGCCGACAACAGCCAGACCAGGGGCGTCCGGGCAGCTTCCGAAGGCCCACTCTCCGAAGCCACCGACGATCCTTCGTCGGCGACCGGCGCAATGGCCTCCGCCGAGGCCGCGAAGAGCACGTCTGCCCGGGCCGGAGGCCGCTTCTCCGCCGAGACCGGTGCCTCTTCCAGAATGACGTGGGCATTCGTCCCGCTGATCCCGAACGCGGACACCCCGGCCCGCCGAACGCGTCCCTCATTAACCGGCCATTCCCGCGCCGAGGTGAGCAGCGAGACGGCACCCGAGTCCCAGTCGATGTGCGGTGACGGCGCGTCGGCGTGCAGGGTCTGCGGCAGCAGCCCGTTGCGCAGCGCCAGGATCATCTTGATCAGCCCGACCGCGCCCGCCGCCTGCTGCGCGTGCCCGACGTTCGACTTGACCGACCCGAGCCACAACGGCCGATCCTCCGGCCGCCCCTGACCGTAGGTCTCCAGCAGTGCACCGGCCTCGATCGGGTCACCCAGCGGCGTCCCGGTGCCGTGTGCCTCCACCGCATCGACGTCCGAGGCGCTCAGCCCGGCCGAAGCCAGCGCCGCGCGGATCACCCGCTGCTGCGAAGGCCCGTTCGGCGCGGTCAGCCCGTTCGACGCGCCGTCCTGGTTCACCGCACTACCGGCGACCAACGCCAGCACCGGGTGCCCGTTGCGCCGAGCGTCCGAAAGTCGTTCCAGGACGACCATTCCCGCACCCTCAGCCACCCCCATGCCGTCCGCCCCAGCACCGAAGGCTTTGCAACGGCCGTCCGGAGCCAGCCCCAGCGCGCGGCTGAAGTCGGTGAACATCACCGGGCTGGCGGTGACGAACGCGGCGCCGGCCAGGGCCAAGGAGGCCTCACCCGAGCGCAGGGCGGCCGAAGCGAGGTGGACCGCGACCAGGCCGGAGGAACAGGCGGTGTCGACGGTCATGGCCGGGCCCTCCAGGCCCAGCGTGTACGAGATGCGCCCGGAGAGGACGCTGGTCGCGGTACCCGTCACCAAGCCCCCGTCGAGGGCGCCTTCGGGCTGGTCCGCGCCGTACCGGGAAGCCGTTCCGCCCGCGAAGACCGCCGTCCGCGAGCCGCGCAGCGTGGTCGGATCGATCCCGGCTCGCTCCAACGCCTCCCAGGAGGTCTCGAGCAGCAGGCGCTGCTGGGGGTCCATGGTCAGGGCCTCACGCGGGCTGATCCCGAAGAAGCCGGCGTCGAACGCGTCGGCCTCGTGCAGGAACCCGCCGGCCTGGATGTGCGTCGTGCCCGCCCGGTCCGGGTCGTCGTCGAACAGTTCGTCGGTGTTCCAGCCCCGGTTGGCCGGGAACGCGTCCACCACGTCCCGCCCACCGGCCAGCAGCTCCCAGAACGCCTCGGGGGTGTTCGAGCCGCCGGGAAAGCGGCAGCCGATACCGACGATCGCGATCGGGTCACCGGTCACCGCCGCGACCGTGTCCTCGCTGAGACCGTCGGCAAAGCCACCGCTGATCAACCGCGTGCGCAGGAACCGCGCCACCGCGGCCGGGGTCGGATGGTCGAACGCCAGTGTGGCCGAGAGCCGCAACCCGGTCGCCTGGCTGAGCCGGTCACGTAGCTCCACGGCCATCAGCGAGGTGAAGCCCAGCTCGCCGAACGGCCAGTCCAGGTCCACGTCGTCCGGCGACGGGTAGCCCAGGATGCCGGCGATCCAGGCCCGGACCAGGTCGGTGATCACCCGGTCCTGCTCCGGCTCGGGCAGTCCGGCCAGGCGCCGCCCGAGATCGGTCTCCGCGCCGACCGCGATCAACGGCTCCGCCGGAGCAGCCGGGCGAGAGCGGACCACCGTCGAGGCCGCCGAGGCCGACCTGGCCGGCATGGCCCAAAGGTCCTGACGGGCAAACGCATACGTGGGCAACGCAACGCGCTGTCCGGAACGAAGCACGGCCTTCCAGTCGACCGGGGCCCCGGACACGTGCAGCCGGGCGAACGCCGTCATGATCGACTCGGAAACCGCCGTCTTCGGCCGCAGCACCGGGAAGAACGTCCCCTCCCGCTCACCCAGGGCGGCCGGGCCCATCGAAGTGAGCGTGGCGTCCGGACCGATCTCGACGAACACCGTGACGCCCTGCTCGGCCAGCACGGTCACCGCGTCGGCGAATCGCACCGGGCGCCGGGCCTGCTCACCCCAGTAGGCCGGGTCCGGCGACTCGATCAGCGCGCCCGAGGCCGCCCCGGCCCAGAGCACCGACGGCACCTCGTGACGCAGACCGGCCGCAACCGTGGAAAGCCCGTCCAGCGCCGGGTCCATCCGGGCCGAGTGGAAGGCATGCGAAACCCGCAGCCGGCGCACCCGCCGCCCGCGCTCCCGCCACTGCTCGACCACCTGTTCGACGCCCGAAACGTCACCGGAAACCACCACCGCCGAAGGCCCGTTGACCGCCGCGATCTCAACGCCCTCAACCCCTTGCAGGGATTCCCGGACCTCGGCCTCGGAAGCCTCCAACGCGCCCATCGCCCCGCCGGACGGGAGCGCCTGCAACAGCCGGCCCCGGGTGGCGACCAGGCGGCAGGCGTCCTCCAGGCTGAGCACCCCGGCGGCGTGGGCCGCGGCGATCTCACCGACCGAGTGCCCGGCCACCGCGTCCGGCTTGATCCCGGCCGCGGCCAGCATCGCCACCAGCCCGACCTCGACCGCGAACAGCCCGGTCTGGGCGAACACCGTCTGGTCGGCCCGCTCGTCCTCGTCCGGGCTGAGCACGACCTCGCGCACGGGAAGACCGAGTTCGGCCTCCAGCAAGCCGCAAACCCGATCAAACGCCCCGGCGAAGACCGGCGACGCGGCGTACAGTTCCCGCCCCATCCCGGCCCGCTGCGCACCCTGCCCGGCGAAAATAAAGCCTACCCGTGCAGTTCCGCCCGGGGGCACGACGCCCGATTCGACGCCCGGGCCCGGCAGCCCCGAAGCGATCGAGGTCAGGCCACTGGTCAACGCCGAAAGATCCTGCGCCAGAACAACGCTACGGTGCTCGAAGGTGGAGCGAGTGGTGGCCAGTGACCACCCGACGTCCGCCAGGGCCGAGTGATCCAGGTGCCCAACAGCGTCCAAAAGCCGCGATGCCTGAGCCGCCCGCCCACTGGCCGAACGCCCCGAGACCAACCAGGCCAGCGGAGCCTCGGCCAGCACCGCCGTCGGCTCCACGACCTCCTCGGCAACCGCCGGCCGAACCGGAGCCTCTTCCAGGATCACGTGCGCATTGGTCCCGCTCAGCCCGAACGACGAAACCCCGGCCCGGCGCGGCCGTTCCCCGGTCGCGTCTCGCGTCCAATCGACCGGCTCGTTCAGCAGCCGCACGCCACCGGTCCAGTCGATGTGCCCGGTCGGTTCCTCGGCGTGCAGCGTGCGCGGGAGCTTTTCGTGCCCCAGCGCGAGCACCATCTTGATCAGCCCGGCCACCCCGGCCGCCGCCTGGGTGTGGCCGATGTTCGACTTCACCGAGCCGGTCCACAGCGGACGCCCGGCCTCGCGCCCCTCGCCGTAGGTGGCCAGCAGCGCCTGCGCCTCGATCGGGTCACCCAGTTCGGTGCCGGTGCCGTGCGCCTCGACCGCGTCCACGTCGTCGGTGCTCAGACCGGCCGCGGCCAGCGCCGCCTGGATTACCCGGCGCTGCGACGGCCCGTTCGGCGCGGTCAGCCCGTTCGAGGCGCCGTCCTGGTTGACCGCACTGCCCCGGACCACCGCGAGAATGTCATGCCCGTTGCGTTGAGCATCGGAAAGCCGTTCCAGCACAACCATGCCCGCGCCCTCGGCCAGGCCCATGCCGTCGGCGTGCGCGGAGAACGGCTTGCACCGCCCGTCCAGCGCCAGGCCGAGCTGCTGGCTGCCCCAGATGAACCAGGTCGGGCTGGCCAGCACGGTCACCGCGCCGGCCAGGGCCAGGTCGCACTCGCCCGCGCGCAGTGCCTGAACCGCCAGGTGCAAGGCCACCAGGGAGGACGAGCAGGCCGTGTCCACCGAGACGGCCGGCCCCTCCAGGCCGAGCGTGAACGAGATCCGGCCGGAGATGATGCTGTTCGCCGTGCCGGTGAGAAGATGCCGCTCCAGGTCCTCGGCCCCGCCGTCGAGCTGCCCGGCGCCGTAACCGGAGAAGCTCGCGCCCGCGAACACCCCGGTCGCCGAACCGCGCAGCGAACCCGGCGCGATCCCGGCCCGTTCCAGGGCTTCCCAGGCCACCTCGAGCATGAGCCGCTGCTGCGGGTCCATCGCCAGCGCCTCGCGCGGGCTGATCCCGAAGAACTGGGGGTCGAACTGCCCGGCCGTGTGCACGAACCCGCCGTCGCGGACGTTCGAGTGCCCGGCCCGGGCCGGATCCGGGTCATAGAGCCCGTCCAGATCCCAGCCGCGCGCGTCCGGGAAGCCGGAGATCGCGTCCTGCCCCGCGTCCAGCATCCGCCAGAGCTGCTCCGGATCGTTCACCCCGCCGGGGAACCGGCAGCCCATGCCGACGACGGCGACCGGCTCGCGGCCGGCCTCCTCGACCTCGCGCAGCCGACGCCGGGTCTGCTGAAGGTTGGCGGTGACGATCCTGAGATAGTCGCGGAGCTTGTCTTCGTTACTCATCCCGGCTCAAACACCTTCCGAGGACATCGTTCACGAGCGACCGGGAACGCAAATTCGCGCGCCGAGATGGCGTTTCGCCACGAAACGTAAGCTCGCGGCAACACCCTGGGCAACCGTTTCAACTGGTGCCCAGCCCGGTTGTTCAACTGCGCGAGGCGACCGCGCCCCCGGGAGCCCGCCGACAGCGTCCTCAAATCACCTCTTGCCCCACCCCCAACCGCCCCTTGGCCTGCAGGAACCCCTTCAGCCGACGGGAATGGCGGCCTCACCGCCCGACCCTCTACCGTTCGCTCAGAGGGTCGTCGCCGCGGCCCCGGAAGCATCCCGGAAAGCAATCTCTAGTTTGTTAGTATGGAAGCTCGGGTTTGCAGCTGACGAGGAGGACCGACATGCCGGCTGACCGGATCAAGCAGGCCACCAGGCCGACCGTGCTGATCGCGGGCGGGGGCGTGGCGGGCACCCTGGTCACCCTCCAGCTGGCCCGGCTGGCCGCGCGCCGCTCCACCGGGCTCGACATCGTCGTGCTGGAACCCAACGACCTGCTCGGCCGGGGCGTGGCGTTCGGCACCCCCGAGGACCGCCACCTGCTCAACGTCCCGGCGAGCGGCATGACCGCCCTGCCGGAGGACCCGGGGCACTTCGTCGGCTGGCGCGGTGAGGACGACCCCGATCGCCCTTCCCTGCCGTACGACTTCACCTCGCGCCGCCAGTTCTCCCGGTATGTCCGCGAGCTCCTGAATGATTCGCTCGCCGCGGCCGCCGATCACGTCTCGCTGCGTCACGTTCAGCAGCAGGCCGTCACGGTGCGCCGTTCGGGCGCCGGCGCTCTCGTCGAGACCAGCACGGGCCGCAAGTTCCCGGCCGACGCCGTCGTCATCGCGACCGGCCTACCGGCAGCCGGCTGGGACTGGGCGCCGGAAACGCTGAAGACGTCGCCGTTCTTTGTGCCCGACCCCTGGGCGCCGGGCGCGCTGGACGTCATTCGTCGCGACCGCAGTGGCCCCGCCGAAATCCTGGTGGTGGGCGCCGGGCTGACGATGGTGGACGTCGCGTTGTCCCTTACGGGGGAAAATTCGGGACGCGAGGACAGAGTTCTCCACGCGGTCTCCCGCAGCGGGCGCCTCCCCCGCACCCACGCGCGTCACCCCAAACTGGCCACGGTGCCGGATGTCTCCGACTGGGGTCCGGGGCTGGACGAACTCCGCAAGCGCGTGGCCCGGCACTTCCACGACGTGGTCCGTACGTCAGGCGACTGGCGGCCCGCTCTCGACGGTCTGCGGGTCCAGGTCCAGACGTTGTGGGGCCGGATGAGTGACGAGGATCGGCTCACCTTCGTGAAGGAGGACGCCGGCTACTGGAACACCCTGCGCCACCGCATGCCGCTGAACAGCGCGGACAAGCTCAACCAGCTCCGCTCCGAAGGACGCTTGTCGCTGCACAGCGGGGCGACCGTCGCCGGGGCGGAACCGCTGGACCGCGGTGGGCTCCGGGTGACCCTGACCGACGGTTCGAGCCGGGACGTCGGCTGGGTGGTCAACTGCACGGGTCCCCGCACGGACATCCGCGAGCTGGGCAACCCCCTGCTGAACGACCTGCTGACGCCGGTTCACGGGGTCGCGTCGGCCACCGTGTCCACCGGTGGCATGGGCCTGCGCACGGTGAACGGCCGGCTGATCGACTCGGCGGGCAGTCCCGAGGCTCCGTTGTGGACGCTCGGAGCGTTGCGGCGCGGTGAGCTGTGGGAGACCACCGCCGTGCCGGAGATCCGCACCCAGGCGCTGGCCCTGGCCACCACGCTGCTCGACACCCTGGCCCCGCTGCCGCGCCGGCTGGCCGACGGCCGGATGGTCAGCGGCCACCACCCCGTCGCCCGCCCCCGCGACCTGCTCGGCCTGCCCCTGTCCACCACCGCCGAGGCCGCGGCCAGCTTCAACGCCGCCCTCGACCGGGTCATGCGGCTCCAGTCCGGCGCCGAGAACCTGCTGCGCGAGGCCACCGTCCACGACCCGGACTTCGCCCTCGCCCACGCCGCCCTGGCCATGCTGGGTCACGAGGCCGGCGCCACGATCGACGGCGGAGACGTGGCCTCGTCCCTGGCCGAGGCCAAGCGGGCGATCGCGGTGCGCGGCGACGACCGCGAGCGCAGCTTCGTCGACGTGATCGACCGCCGGGTCAGCGACGTCCGCCACGCCGGCGCGCAGGCCTTGATCGCCCACATCGCCGCCTACCCCCGGGACGTGCTCGCGGTCTCCGCCGCGGTGCCGACCATCGCCTTCTCCGGCGTGACCGACCTCCAGCAGGAGGCCTGGGCGCTGGTCGAGGGCCTGGCCCCGGCGTACGGCGACCACTGGTGGTACATCTCGCTGCTGGCCTTCACCCGCCAGGAACAGTCCCGCTTCGAAGAGGCCGCCCTCCTCGCCGAGAGCGCCCTGGCCTGCGAGCCGTCCTCCGGGCACGCCGTGCACGCGCAGACCCACGTGATGTACGAGACCGGCCAGCACGATGAAGGACGCGTCTGGCTGGACCACTGGGTGACCGAGACCGGCCGCTCGGCCGGGTACCGGGCGCACTTCGCCTGGCACGCGGCGCTGCACGAAATGGCCCTCGGCGACTTCGACGCCGTCCGCCGCCGCTACCAGGCCCACCTCGCCCCGCCCGCGGTCACCGGCGTCCGGGCCCTGATCGACTCGGCCTCCCTGCTCTGGCGCTGGAGCCTGGTCGACGACCAGACCCCGCCGGCTGCCCCGGTGATCGAGGCGATCGGCCCGGCCCTGCTGAAGACCCCGCAGACCCCGTTCATCGCGCTCTACGCCGCCATCGCGCTGACTGCTGACCATGACGTGGCCGGGCTCGAGGAGCTGCGGCAGTACGCCCTGAGCTCCTCCGAGGCGGCCATGCACATCCTGGTCGTGGCCGCCTGCGAGGGCCTGACCGCCGTGCTGGAACAGCGCTGGTCCGAAGCCGCCCGCATCCTGGAGGACCTCTACCCCCGGGTCGACCACGTCGCCGGCTCCGCCGCCCAGCGCGAGGTGTTCCAGGACACGCTGATCCACTGCCTGATCCAGGACGGGGAGCAGGCCCGCGCCGAGGAACTGCTGGCCGCCCGCCCCTCCCGGCACCGCTGCTGAGCCCTAGATTTATCCACCGTGCCCCCCGCCGACGCGTTCTCCGACCTGCCCGCCTCCGCCCGCACGATCACCCGCACCACGATCGAAGCGGTGAACGCCGCCCGTGCCGGGGACGCTCCCGCCTTCGAGGAGGCGACCACCGCGCTCGGCGCCTGCGACCCGGAACAGGTCCGCCTGGTGCTCGGCGTGGTCGTCCGCGACCTGCTGGAGCAGCTCAACCCGGACGGCCTGGGCGGCGACGACCTCCTCGAGCTGATCCGGAACTGCGCGCGCCGGGCCTTCACCTGGTACCCGGACATCGACGTCCAGGCGCTGGTCGTCGTCCTGACCGGCGCCCTGGGCCTGCACGAGGAGGACAGCGAGAATCCGCGCCGCTACACCCCGGTCCAAGTAGCGCACCACGCGCCGCTTTTCATCGCCGAGCTACTCACCCAGCCCGGCCAGACCGAACTGCCCCCGCTGGCGGTCTACCTGCGCTCGGCCTTCGACCAGATCCGGGTCTCCGAACTGCACGAGATGCCCTGACCCGGCCGCCGGCTCAGCGCGCCGCGAGCACCGAAGCCAGCGTCCTGCCGTCCGCCGCCGGGGTGCTCTCCCGCAGCTGAACGTGACCCGCCACGCGCACGACTTCCACGGGCGTCCCCGATTCCCGCAGGGCCAGGCCCACCGCCCTCAGCCCGAGTTCCCGCAACGGCACCCCCACCGTGCTCAGCCCGGGCGTGACGTCGCGCAGGGTCTCGATGTCGTCGAACCCGGCCACCGCCACGTCCCGGCCCGCGATCAGGCCGGCCTCGCGCAGCGCCGCCATCGCCCCCACCGCCATCACGTCGTTCACCGCGAAGACGCAGGAGATCTCGGGGGCGCGGGCGATCAGGCGCTTCATCGCCTGGTAGCCGCCGTCCCGGGTGAAGGCCGTGCGCAGCACGTTCTCCCGGGCCAGCCGGGTGCCGGCCCGGCGCAGCCCGTCGCGGAACCCGGCCAGGCGGTCCTGCGAGGTCAGCACGGACGGGTCTCCGGCCAGGACGGCGAAGTCCCGGTGGCCGAGTTCGACCAGGGCCTGGGACAGTGCCTGGGCGCCGGCCCGGTTCTCGATGGCCAGGGTGTCGACCGGCAGGATCGGCTGGGTGATCGCCGCGACCCGGCCCCCGCCCTCGACGTAGGCCTGGAACTCCTCGATCAGCCGGGCGGTCGCCACCTGGTCCGAGGTGCGGCTGCCGACCAGCACGATCGCCCGGGCCCGCTGCCGCCGCAGCCGGGCCACGTACTCCAGCTCGGCGCCGGGACGGCGGCCGGTGGTGGCGATCGTGACCGCCAGCCCCTGCTCCTCCGCCCCGGCGATCACGCCGTCGGCGATCGAGGAGAAGTACGGGTCGGCGATGTCGTGCATCACCAGACCGACCGAGTCGGTACGCCCCCGGGCCACCGCCTGGGCGTTCGGGTTCGGCGCGTAGTCCAGCCGCTTGGCCGCCTCCAGCACCCGCTCCCGCAGGTCCTCGGCCACCCGGCGGTTCTTGCTGCCGTTCAGCGCCCGGGACGCCGTGGCCAGCGAGACCCCGGCGAGGGCGGCCACGTCGGCCAGCGTCACCAGGGGCACGCTGCCGGAACTTCTGTCGAGGTCTCGCACGGCACCGATTCTGCCCCAGCGCCGGGGGTCGCCCGGACCGGCCCCTCAGCCCTCATGGTTCACGTCCTCCGAGGTCAGTGGCCATTCCAGGGCCAGGTCGGCGATCCGCACGGCCTGGCCGGTGACCAGCGAGCGGTTGCCGGCGATGCCGACCACCACCGAGCGGACCCCGTCCCGCCAGGAGGCCGCCCGCCCGAGCGGATCCGCTGAAGGCGTGCCTGCGAAAACGTCTTCGATGAGGGACGCGTCTCCCCCTCCGTGCCCGCCGACCCCTTGCGCGATGGGCACGGCAACCGCGGAACCGAAATGCTTTTGGACGATCAGACGCTCGGCAACCGGGCGGTTCCCGTCGTCCTGGACCAGGTCCGGCCGGGCGCTGGGGTCGACCACGACGTGCCCACCCTCGTCCAGCGTGACCGATCCCCGCTCGACGACGGTCAGCTCCGCCCGCCCGAGCGTGCCGTTCACGCCGACCGTGTACCCCTCCCAGGGGGCGTGGGCGTTCAGTGAGTAGCTCATCGTCGCTCCGCCGGTGTAGTCGACCACCAGGGACAGGTTGTCCTCAATCGTGATGCCCGGGCCGAACACGTCCTGATCGCGCCGGTAACCGTCGTGCTGCTCCTGGTCGAGGTACAGCTCGCGGTAGGCCGGGATCGTCCTCAGGTCGAGGCTGAACCCGTCGCGGCGCGGGTCGTCGGTCGTCCCCCGATCCGGCCGGGGCCCCAGACCCCGCCGGGTCGCCGCCTCATCTCCGTAGAACCGCAACCCGCCGCTGGCGTAGACCCGTACCGGCTCGGCCCCGATCCACCAGTTGACCAGGTCGAAGTGATGACTGGACTTGTGCACCAACAGGCCGCCGGAATTGGCCTTGTCGCGGTGCCAACGGCGGAAGTAGTCGGCCCCATGGGCGGTATCGAGCAACCACTCGAAATGCAGCGACGTGACCTCACCGATCTCCCCCGACGCAATCATCTGCCGCAGAGCGGCATTACGCGGCGAGTACCGGTAGTTGAACGTCACCACCACATTACGCCCAGTACGCTGGACCGCCTCGGTGATCGCCCGGACCCCGTCCTCGTCGATGGTCAGCGGCTTTTCGACGATGACGTCGGCGCCGCCCTCCAGAGCCGCCACCACCGCGGCCGCGTGCACCCGGTCCGGCGGGGTGACGATCACCCGGTCCAGAGCGTGTTCCCGCACCGCCTCGGTGATCTTGTCGTGGTCGAACCGGGCCGGGGCGGGGGCGCCGGCCGCGGTGACCCGGCGCTCGTACACGTCCAGACGCCCGGGGTTGGGATCGGCCCAGGCCACCAGCTCGTCCTTGGACGCCCGGGTCAGGGCCTTGATGTAGAAACCGGCCCGGGATCCGGTGCCGACGACGCCGTAGCGCATGAAGACTCCAAAGTCAGGGAACAGGGTAGGCGTTGAGGAATCCGCACATGCCGAAGGTGTTCTCCGCCGGCCGCTCCATCCTCGACACCTGCGCCTGACGCAGGTGCGAGTGATCCCCGGCAGCCAGGGCGGCCAGCTGCGCTGCAGTTCTCTCCACGGCGGCCCCCGCGCCCCGGTCGAGAATCACCCTCCAATCGCTCAGCAAAGGCTGGACGATCGCGGCCGCGGCGGCCTGGAACGCCTCCAGCGACTGCTGGTCACCCGCCTCGGCTGCCGCACGCAGGGCAAGGAATCCTTCGACGGCCAGATCGCGGCGCTGCCGGGCCCGGTCGGCCGAGGGCGAGCCGTCCGGCCCTTTCAGATCACGAGCTTGCAGGTAAGTTTCGCGGTCCGTGAGGAACGGCGGCGGAAAGGTGAGAACTGCGTCCCCGGCCTCCGGAAGCCCGGAGTTCTGCATCAGGACCAGCACATTCAGGTCTCCGTCATTGATCGCCCGGTGGATCGTGCCCGGCGTGAACCAGACCACGTCGCCCGGGGCCAGAACGTGTTCAGCGAATCCCTCGGTGGTCAGCGTCTGGACCCGTCCGGCCCCGGAAATCACCACGTAGGCCTCGGTACAGGCCAGGTGCAGGTGCGGCGAGCCCCCACACAGAGCATCCTCCGCTTCCCACGGATAGACGCGCAAGGCACTCAGCCCGACCGCCCCCGGCAAGGGAGCCTGCACCTCAACACCCCGCTCCACGGCACCCTGCCCGGCCCGTTCAGCCACCAAATCCCTCACCGCCACCGGCTTCATCTCCACCAGCAGAAGCCCCGGCCAGATATCCCTCCACCTGATCCCGCCCCCAAGCCCCGTCCGCGATCACAAACCGGTGCGCCAGCGAAAGCCGCTCCCCCGCGCCGAGCACAATCTCCTCATGGAACGCCGGCGAGGGCGCGATCGCCGGGAACGGATCGTTCCGCACGAACCACTTCAGCTCCCCCGAACTGGTCGACCCGGCCACCGCGAGAATGGTTACCTCGCCGTCAATGTCGTCGTTCGACCCAGTGTACGCCAACCACGCGGACCCGGTGCCCATCGCCTCCGGACCCGACCCGTCCGCCGCCAGCACCTGCCCGCCGGTGAGATTCCGCGGGCCCCGCCAGAACCATCCGGTGTACCCAGCGTTCTCACGTCCGTGAGTAGTAGGACTGCCGAGTTCCAGATCTGAACCGCGAACGTTGGTCAGTTCACTCGCGACGTCGATGGCATAGGAGCCACCGTCCGGATCCACCGAATGAACCTTCAGAAGGCGCGTTTCCGAGACCCAGGACTCCCCGGCCTGCGTCACCCAGGTCAGGTTCTCGGTAAGGGTGAGCTCGGTACCGTCGTGATCGATGGCGTCGAACCCGTCGTGCCGCATGCTCCCGACGTTGTCCAACGGCACGTAGCCGGTGCCGTGAACGTAGGTGTTCCCGCCCCAGAAGTTCTGCCCCGACACGTGGGACCAGGTCAGCTGCAGGCCCTTGTGCCAGCGGTGGTCCCAGGGCCGGTACGCCGAGACCAGGGCCCCGGAAAGGGTCCGGATCGGATGCAGATAGGGCTTGGGCGCCTCGAACTGGGGCATCTGCGCGCCGTAGACGTACCGCAGGATCTCGACCGATCCGACCCCGACCCCGAGACTGTGCCCGTGCCGGTGGTCCACAGTGATCTGCCCGGTCATCGCGAGCCCTCCTCGGCAGGACGGGCCGCCGTGTAGCGTCCGCCGCCATCCAGGTTCTGGTAAAAAGGATTTCCAGGTGCCAGGTCCGAGCGCCGCACCGGCAGCCCGGTGATCGCCGACTGGTACAGGCCGGTGACCAGTTCCAGGCTGCGCCGCCCGTCCGCGCCGCTGGCCGGAGGGCGTACCCCCGCGTCCATCGCGTCGAGGAAGATCCGTGCCTGCGCCTCGTGCGAACTGGCCTCGTCGGTTTCCGGCGCCCAGGTAGCCACCCGTTCCGGCTCGATCCCGTCCCGCGGGGTCCAGGTCCAGTTCGTGTTGTCGTAGCCGTACAGGTGCGAAACCTCGACCGTGGCATCGGTGAAGTCGAACCGCAGATAGCTTTCCTGCCGTGGCGAAAGCACGCTGTTGACCACTGAAGCCAGGGCGCCGTTGGCGAACGAGACGGTGGCCACCGACACGTCCTCGGTCTCCACCTCGCGGTCGAGGGTGCCCATCATGGCGCGGACCTCGTGCCAGTCCCCGAGCAGTGACAGCATCAGGTCCATCTGATGGATGCCGTGCCCCATGGCCGGCCCACCCCCTTCGGTCTCCCAGCGACCGCGCCAGGGCACGGCGTAGTAGGCCGCATCCCGGTACCAGAGGGTGTGGCAGACCGCGACGTGCGGTCGTCCCAAAGTCTGTTCGGCTATCTGCTGACGCAACGTGCGGGCCGCAGAGCCGAACCGGTGCTGGAAGACGTACCCGACGTAGGGTCCGCCCTCGTCGTTCTCCGCCGCGGCGAGTTCGTCGTACTCGGCGAGCGAGAGCACCGGCGGTTTTTCGCACCACACCCATGCACCCGCCGCGAGGCAGGCCAGCACGGCCTCGCGGTGGGCGCCGGGTGGCGTGCACACCGACACCAGATCCGGGGCGGTCTCGGCCAGCATCGTCCCTATGTCGATGAAGGACGCTTGGACGTTGTGCTTTTCGGCGAACGAACGGGCCCGCTCGATGTCCAGATCCACGACGGCGACGATCTCGACCCGGTCGCCGGCCGCCGCGTAGGCCTGCTGATGGGCTCCAGCGATCGCCCCGGCCCCGATGATCGCCACCCGCTTGACGTTCGGCATGACTCAGGCAGCACCTTCCACCGCGCTGGTCAGTTCGTCGACGTACTTCTTCGCGGCCTCGGCCGGCTTCTGCCGCTTGAACAGCACCTCTTGGACGTAGCGCATGGTCAGGTTGTTGATGTCGCTGGCCCCGGCCGGGGTGAGCGGGGGTGGGTCGGAGACCAGCGCGGCCATCTTGTCGTTGTAGGCCGCGGCCTGCTCGGACGGCGCGTCCAGCGAGGGCCGGATCGCCTCCAGGGTCTTGGCGTTGGCCGGGATCCCCCGGTCGGTGCCGAGGATCTTCGCCGCCTCGGGCGAGTTGGCCAGGAAGTCGACGAACTTCGCGGCCTCGGCCGGGTGCTTGGTCTTGGAGGCGATCGACCAGTACATCGACGGTTTGTAGTAGAAGCCGGGGGCGCTGCCGTCCTTGCTCTGCGGCAGCTCCAGCAGCACCAGCTCGGAGTCCTTGGCGGCGGCCTGCAGCGAGGAGATCTGGGTGTTGTAGTTCAGGTTCAGCGCCTGCTTGCCCAGCACCAGCCAGGTCTGGTCGAGCGTGGCGGTCATCTGCTCGGCGGACGACTCGGCCGAGGGGGCGCCCTTGCCCGCCATGTCCAGGGAGATCTGCCAGAGCTCGGCCAGCACGTCCGGGGGCAGCACGACCTTGCCGTCGTCGTCGAACAGCTGCGCGCCGTGCTGGCGGGCGAAGATGGTGATCAGGGCGGCCTCGGTGCCCAGGGCGCCGGCCCCGACCACGTCGCCCTTGGAGGCGGTGGTGACCCCGGCCGCCACGGTGGCGAAGTCGTCCCAGGTCCAGGTGCTGTCGTCGGGCAGGTCGAGACCGTACTTCTCGAACACCGTCCTGTTCGCGACCACCGACAGCGCGCCGTTGCCGATCGGCAGCGCGTACTGGGTGCCCTTGGCCTGCCCGGCCGCCAGCGTCACGTCCTGGAAGCCGCTGAGGTTCAGGTAGTCCTTGGTCTTGGCCAGGTCCAGCAGCGACCCCCGGTCGGCGTAGGTGCGCAGGTAGAGCTCGTCCATCTGGACGATGTCGGGGGCGTCGTTGGCGGCGAAGGTGGTGGCCAGCCGGTCCCAGTAACCGGTCCAGTCGGCGAACTCGCCCTTCACCGTGATCTTCGGGTTGGCCTTCTGGAACGCGGCGATCGCCTGCTTGGTCAGCTCGTGCCGGGCGTCGGCCCCCCACCAGGTGAAGCGCAGGGTCACGTCCTGGTTGGACAGCGCCACGTCGGCGTCGCTGCCGCCGACCCCGCAGGCGGCCAGGGTGGCGGCCGACAGGCCGGCGAACGCGCCGCCGAGCAGCGTGCGGCGGGAGAAGGGGCTGGTCATCACTTGCCTCCGGTGGTGGCGATGCCCTGGATCAGGTAGCGCTGACCGAGCAGGAACGCCAGGAAGATGGGGACGAGGGACACGATGCTCATCGCGAAGAGCGAGCCGTACGAGGAGTTCGCCTGGGCGTCGATGAACGAGCGCAGGGCGACCGGGACGGTGTACAGGTTCGGGTCGGTCAGGAAGATCAGCTGGGTGAAGAAGTCGTTCCAGGTCCAGATGAAGGTGAAGATCGCGGTGGTGGCCAGGGCCGGGACCATCAGCGGGAGGATGATCCGCAGGAAGATCCGGGCGTGCCCGGCCCCGTCGATCCGGGCCGCCTCGTCCAGCTCGCGGGGGATGCCGCGGATGAACTGGACCATCAGGAAGATGAAGAACGCGTCGGTCGCCAGCCACTTGGGCAGGATCAGCGGGACGAACGTGTTGATCAGGTCCAGGTTGGCCCAGATGATGTACTGCGGAACGATCACCACGTGCACCGGCAGCATGATGGTCAGCAGCATCACCGTGAAAGACGTTCGTTTGAAGCTGAAGTCGAGCCGGGCGAAGGCGTAGGCGGCCATCGAGCAGGAGATCAGGTTGCCGAGGATGGCTCCGAACACCACGATCGCCGAGTTCAGCAGGTAGCCGCTGAACGGCATGGCCAGCGCGTTCCACCCGTCCGGGTAGTGCGACAGGTCGAAGGTGTTCACGAAGATGCCGAAGTGCCGGAAGATCTCGTTGTCCGGCCGGATCGAGCTGGCCAGCATCCACAGCAGCGGGTACAGCATGATGAACGCGGCCAGGATCAGCACGGCGTGCCGCAGCACCGAGCGGATCCGGGAGGCCCGGTCGCGCACCGGGACCGGCGCGGGGACGGACTGCACGGGGACGGCCACCGGGGCTTCAGTTGTCATAGTAAACCCAGAATTTCGAGGCCCAGAAGTTGATCGCCGTGAAGGCGGCGATGATCAGCAGGAGCAGCCAGGCCAGGGCCGAGGCGTAGCCCATGTTGAAGTTCACGAAGCCCTGCTGGTACAGGTACAGGGTGAAGAACAGGGTCGAGTCGCTCGGCCCGCCGCGCCCGTCCGAGACCACGAACGCCTGGGTGAAGGACTGGAAGGCGCCGATGATCCCGAGCACCAGGTTGAAGAAGATGATCGGCGAGATCATCGGCAGCGTGATCGAGCGGAACTGCTGCCATTTCGAGGCCCCGTCGACCGCGGCCGCCTCGTAGTACTCCCTGGGCACCTGCCGCAGGCCGGCCAGGAAGATCACCATCGGCGCGCCGAAAGTCCAGACGTGCAGCAGGATCAGCGTGGAGAGCGCGGTGCTGGGTGAGGAGATCCAGCCCGGCCCGTGGATCCCGAACACCTCCAGGAACTGGTTCACCAGCCCGTCGACGCCGAACACCCGCTTCCACAGCACCGCCACCGCCACGCTCGAGCCGAGCAGCGAGGGCAGGTAGAAGATCGAGCGGTAGAGCGCCAGGCCGCGCAGGCCCCGGTCGAGCACCACGGCCAGGCCGAGCGCCGCGGCGAGCTGGATCGGGGTCGAGACGAAGACGTAGACCAGGGTGACGGTCAGCGACTTGGCCAGCCGCTCGTCGTTCATCATGTGCCGAATGTTGTCCAGCCCGGTGAAATTGGCGTTGCTGAGCAGGTTGTAGTCCGTGAAGGACAGATACAGCGACACCAGCATCGGGCCGGCCGTGATGGCGACCAGGCCGATCATCCACGGGGCCAGGAAGAGGGCGGCGGCCCGGTTGTCGCGATGCTTCACCCGCCCCCGCCCCGACCAGCGCCGGGAGCCCCCCGGGGGCTTCCTCAGCGCCCGGATCTCACTGACCACACTCAAGGCCGACCTCCTTGCCTGCCAAGCGACGTTGCTGCAGGGGAAAGCGCTATCCAGCGCGTTGTCAGTGAAACAGCTCACTCGCCCGGACGCAATGCCCAGACCTCAATTAATAGCCGCGAGCCGGACATTCGCCGGTCATCTCCGGGACCGCGAACCGTTGCGCGCCGCCCGGCGCCGGACCGGTTGACCCCGGACGGCCGCGGATGCCAGGCTGCGAGGAAAGCGTTTACCGGAGCGGTCGGCCCCGGCCGTCCACGGGCGGCCGGGGCCGACATCGGACGAGGAGTCGGCATGGCACACGACCCCATCGGGATCATCATGAACGGCGTCACCGGGCGGATGGGCTACCGCCAGCACCTGCTGCGCTCGGTGCTGGCGATCCGGGCGGCCGGGGGCGTGCCCCTGGCCGACGGCAGCCGGGTCCAGGTCGAGCCGCTGCTGGTCGGCCGCAACCCGGACCGGCTCGCCGAGATCGCCCGGAAGCACGACATCGCCGACTGGACCATCGATCTCGACGCGGCGCTGAGCGATCCCCGCTGGCCGGTCTACGGCGACTTCCAGATCACCTCGGCCCGGGTGCCGGCCATCCGCCGGGCGATCGCGACGGGCAAGGCGATCTACACCGAGAAGCCGACCGCGGGCACCCTGGAGGAGGCGCTGGACCTGGCCGCGCGGGCCCGGGCGGCCGGGGTGAAGAACGGCGTGGTGCACGACAAGCTCTACCTGCCCGGCCTGCGCAAGCTCGCCCGCCTGGTGGAGTCCGGGTTCTTCGGCCGGATCCTGTCGATCCGCGGCGAGTTCGGCTACTGGGTGTTCGAGGGCGACTGGCAGAGCGCCCAGCGGCCGAGTTGGAACTACCGCTCGGAAGACGGCGGGGGCATCGTCGCGGACATGTTCCCGCACTGGAACTACGTGCTGGAGAACCTGTTCGGCCCGGTCTCGGCGGTCTACGCGCGGGCGGTCACGCATGTGCCCAGCCGCACCGACGAGCAGGGCGAGCAGTACCCGGCCACCGCCGATGACGCTGCCTACGCCGTCTTCGAACTTGCCGACGGGGTCGTGGCCCAGATCAACTCGTCCTGGGCGGTGCGGGTGAACCGGAAGGAACTGGTCGAGTTCCAGGTCGACGGGACGCACGGCAGCGCCGTCGCCGGCTTGTTCGGCTGCCGCGCCCAGCATCGCACCGCTACCCCGAAGCCGGTCTGGAACCCCGACCTGGCCGAGACCCACGACTACTTCGCCGACTGGGCCGAGGTGCCGGACAACGAAGTCTTCGACAACGGCTTCCGCACCCAGTGGGAGCAGTTCCTCCGTCACGTCGTCGAAGATGCGCCGTACTCCTACGACCTGCTGGCCGGAGCGCGCGGGGTGAGGCTGGCCGAAGCCGGGCTGGAGAGTTCACGCACTGGCCAGCGCGTCGAACTCGCCCCGCTCGAAGTCAGCCAGGTGACTGTAGGGGCAGCCTGATGCTCGCGATCGGAACCGTCACGGCAGACGGAACCCCGGGTAGCCGCCCCCTGACCAGCACCCCCAACCCCAAGCGTCCTCAAGCGCCCTTACGGTCCCGGACCGCCTACGCCGCCGCGCACGTCGTCCCGCGCGTGACCGGGGAAAACGTCCCCGGCGCGCCGGCTGACATCGACTGGGACGCCACCCTCGCCTTCCGGCATCACTTGTGGTCGTGGGGACTGGGCGTCGCCGACGCGATGGACACCGCCCAGCGAAACATGGGACTCGACGCCGCCGCTGTCCGTGAGCTGATCGCCCGTAGCGCCGCCGAGGCCCACCATGCGGGTGGCGCGCTCGTGGTCGGGGTGAATACCGATCATCTGACGGAGGACGTCGTATCGCTGGACAGGGTGATCGGGGCCTACCTAGAGCAGTTGGAGCACGCGGAGGAGCACGGCGCCGGCGTCGTGTTGATGGCGTCGCGGCATCTGGCGCGCGCCGCGGAGTCGGCGGCGGACTACGAGCGCGTCTACCGGGAGGTACTCGAACGCGCCGGTGCTCCGGTCATCCTGCACTGGCTCGGTGAGGCGTTCGACCCCCAGCTGGCCGGCTACTTCGGGCCGGAACTGGACGTGAGCGGGCGCATCGAGGTGGTCCGGCGGATCATGACCGAGAACGTCTCACGGGTGCGCGGCATAAAGATGAGTCTTTTGGACGCCGGCCCCGAAGTTGCGTTGCGCGCTCAGTTACCCAGTGGCACAAGCATGTTCACGGGCGACGACTACCACTACGTCGGATTGATCGAGGGCGACGGGGTTCACCACTCCGACGCGCTGCTCGGTGCGTTCGCCGCCCTGGCTCCGCGGGCGTCCTCTGCTCTTCAGGCTTTGGACGCTGATGACGTCGAGGGTTACCGCACTATTCTCGGCCCGACCGAGGAGTTGTCCCGGCTGGTCTTCACCGCCCCAACGTTCCACTACAAGACCGGCATCGCGTTCCTGGCCTGGCTCAACGGCCACCAGCCGGCGTTCACCATGGTCGGGGGTCTGCATGCAGCCCGCAGCCTGCCGCACTTGTCCCGGCTGATCGAAGTGGCCGACGACGTGGACGCGCTGGAGGAACCGGAGCTCGCTGCGCACCGCTGGAACCGCTTCCTGAGCCTGCACGGCGTGCCCGTGCCGACGGTGGTGGGCTCATGAGCCGCCTGTCACTCAACCAGGCCACGATCCGGCACGCCGACCTGGCCACGGCACTACGCGTCACCCGAGAAGCAGGGATCGCCTCAATCGGCCTCTGGCGTGAACCGGTCGACGAGGTCGGGCTCCGTAAGGCGGTGCTCATGGTCGCCGACTCTGGGCTACGCGTGTCCAGCCTGTGCCGCGGCGGCTTCTTCACGGCCACCGAACCCACCGCCTGGCGCCATGCTTTGGACGAGAACCGGCGTGCCATCGAAGAAACCGCCGCACTGGCCGAAGCCGGCGCGCCGGGGTCGGCACCAGTTCTGGTGCTGGTTGCGGGTGGCCTACCAACGGACGTCCGCGATCTCGCAGGTGCGCGGGCGCGGGTTGCTGAGGCGCTGGGCGAACTGCTGGCCGACGCGGCGGGAGCGGGTGTTGTCTTGGCGGTCGAGCCGATGCACCCTCTGTACGCCGCCGACCGCGGCGTCATCTCCACCCTCGGCCAGGCGCTGGATCTGATCGAGGATCTGCCTTCAGACGTGGTCGGCGTAGCCCTGGACACCTTCCACGTCTGGTGGGACCCAGCATTGCCCGCCCAGATCGCCCGCGCCGGCGACCGCATTGCGTCCTACCAGGTGGGCGACTGGATCACCCCGTTCCCCGGAGATGCTCTGCTCTCCCGCGGGATGATGGGCGACGGGCACATCGACTTCCCGGCCATCACTTCCGCGGTGCTGGCCACTGGGTACACCGGGGATGTCGAGGTGGAGATCTTCAACCAGGAGATCTGGGAATCCGACCCGGCGACGGTGGCGGCGCGGGTGGTCAAGGCCTTCGGTGAGAACGTCGGACTCTGACATCATCGCCCTATGGCCGAGGTGTACTGCCGTAACTGCGGGGTCGAGATCCGGCGGGTGCTCGGCCGCTGGTGGCACGTCACCCGGCTCGGTCCGGTGAGCTGTCGCGGGGCCGAGCCGGAGCCCGGGAGTGACCCTTCGGGCAAGTGAACTGCGCACCGCCGAACCGCGGCCTGGCCAGGAGCAATTCACCGATAAGCCAGGATCAAACCTTTCGTGCGGAGTAAACCTTCACGCAGTCGATGCCCTATTGTTACCAGTCACACCAGACGTAACAGGAGGGGTAGACGCTCGTGGCTCAGCACGACAGCACCGGTCCCCGGCAGGCCCGTCAGCCCGGTCAGCCCCGGCAGCGCGGTCGTCATCTGGCTCGCCGCCTGCGCGGCCCGGTGACCGAGAACGAGTCCGTGCAGTGGCAGCCGAGCGCCGTGGTCGAGGCCCACACCGGCCCGATCCCGATCGAGGACACGGCGACCCGGGTCCTGCGGCTGCGTGCCATCCGCGACGCGCTGGCCATGCCCGACCCCGTCTGACCCGGCCTGACCCGTTCGACCCGTCTGATCAGGCCCGATCCGGTGTGATCCGGCCCGATCGCGGGTGACCCTCAGCCCCCGCCCCACCCGTTCGGCCGCCTGATCTTTCCTTGGCCCTTGCCAAAAAGGGTTCGATCATGCTTTCCGGGATTCGATAGGCTCGGCCTGTTGTCCATGGGGAGTTTTGTCCGTTCTGGGACAGGGGCTCGCACGTCGTGCGTCGGAGGGGTAAGCAGTGACACGCGTATTCAGAGGCCTGGGGCACCTGGTGTCCCGGCGGCCGTGGTGGGTTCTGGGCGCCTGGGTGGTGTTCGCCGTCATCGTGGTGGCGTCCGCGCCGACCGTGGCCGCGACCACCGACCAGGCCGACTTCCTGCCGAACAAGTACGACTCGATCAAGGGCTACGAACTCCTTGACGACGCGTTCCCGCAGCAGCAGCAGGCCGGCGTCACCATCGTCTTCGACCGGTCCGACGGCGCCGCGCTGACCGCGGACGACCTGACCAAGATCGGCGGGATCGCCAAGGGCCTCAAGCTCGGCGACGCGTTCGGCACCGTCGGCGAGGCCACCCCCTCGCCGAGCAAGCAGGCCGCGATCGTCAACATCGGCCTGGCCGACGGCGTCACCGGGCAGGACCAGAAGGATCTGGACCAGGTCAAGGACCTGCGCGACCAACTGGTCGGCGCGGTCCAGGGCAGCGGCCTGGAAGAGGGCGTCACCGGTTCGCTGGCCCAGGGTTACGACCAGACCCAGTCCGGCAAGAACGCCGAGGCGATCGTCGGCATCGCCACCATCCTGCTGATCGTCATCCTGCTCGGGATCATCTTCCGCAGCGTGCTGATCGCCCTGATGCCCCTGGTCCTGGTCGGCCTGGTCTCGACGATCGCCAACGGCCTGATCGCCGTGATGGAGAAGACGTTCGACCTCAACCACGACTCCTCGACCAGCGTCATCCTGATCGTGGTGCTGTTCGGGATCGGCACCGACTACATCCTGTTCTTCCTGTTCCGGTACCGCGAGGCCCGGCGCGACGGTGAGGAGCACCGCCCCGCGGTGGCGCTGGCCATCGAGCGGGCCGGCGAGGCGATCGCGTCGGCCGGTGGCGCGGTCTTCGTCGCGTTCATGACCCTGGTGCTGTCCTCGCTGGGCATCTTCCGTTCCATCGGCCCGTCGCTGGCGATCGCCGTCGCGGTCACCCTGCTGGCGGCGCTGACCCTGGTCCCGGCCACCGTGACGCTGCTCGGCCGGGCGCTGTTCTGGCCGTCCAAGAAGTGGCGGGAACCCTCACGGGGCAGCCGGTTCGCCGCTCTGGGGGCCTCGCTCGGCCAGCACCCGGTCCGGTACGCGTCGATCTCCGGCGGGTTCCTGGTCGTGCTCTCGGTCTTCGCGCTGGCCTTCAGCCCGACGTTCGACCTGGGCGACAGCAACTCCTCCTCCGACGTCGAGTCGGCCAGGGCCACCTCGACGATGGAGGCGAAGGGCTTCAGCGCCGGCGCCACCGACCCGACCCCGATCGTGCTGCACTCCGACGGCGGCCCGCTGACCGACGACCAGGTGAAGGGCTTCGCCGGCACCATCGGCAAGGTGGACGGGGTCGCCCAGGTCACCGCCTCGACGGTCTCGCCGACCGATCCGAGCACCGCCCTGGTGATGACCATCCTGAAGTACGACTCGGCCTCCGACGAGGCGCTCTCCACGGTGAAGGACACCCTGCGCCCGGCCGCCGACCAGGCCGCCCCGAGCGGCACGCGGGCGTACGTGGCCGGCACGGCGGGCGTGTTCGTCGACTTCCAGGCCGCGATGAACCGGGACTACTCGGTGGTCTTCCCGGTCGCCGCGGTGATCATCCTGCTGATCCTGATGTTGTTGCTGCGCAGCCTGGTCGCGCCCTGGTACCTGATGGTCTCGGTCGGCCTCGGCTTCGCCGCCACCCTGGGCGCCGCCGTGCTGGTCTTCCAGCAGGTCAAGGGCGACAACGGGCTGATCTTCCTGTTGCCGATCTACATCTACCTGTTCGTCGTGGCCCTCGGCACCGACTACAACATCCTGATGATCGCCCGGCTCCGGGAGGAGACCCGGCTCGGCCGCGGGCCCCGCGAGGCGGCGGCCCAGGCGGTCCGGCACGCCGGCCCGACCATCGCCGCGGCCGGCGTGATCCTGGCCGGCACCTTCGCCTCACTCATGCTGGCCGGCAACTCACTGCTGCTGACCATGGGCTTCTCGGTGTCGTTCGGCATCCTGATCGCGGCCTTCGTGATGGCGATGTTCTTCACCCCGTCGCTGACCGCGCTGCTGGGGCACGCCGCCTGGTGGCCCGGCCACTCGGACGCGGTCTCGGCCGGCCATCACGATCAGCCGGTCACCGAGCAGCGCTCGGACGAGGCGGTTTCGGAGGCGTAGATCCGGGAAGTCACTGCTCCGGGCCGGGTTTCACCAGGTGAAACCCGGCCCGGTCAGAACGGGGCCGGGTAGATGATCTTCTCGCCGGGACGCTGCTGCTCGTGGGTGAGCTTCGGCCCGGCCGGCCGGGGCCCGGCGGAGACGGAACCGTACCGGGTCTCGACATCCTTGGCCTCGATCAGGCGGGACCGGGTCTTCTTGTAGCCATAGATCCCGATCAGCCCGAGCAGCGCAACCGCGAAGAACCAGGCCATCGGGCCCCGGTCGAGCAGACCCCCACCCAGCCGGCCGCGGCGGGCGCCCAGACGCCGCGCGTCGTAGGCCACCCAGATCGCGAGGCTGAGCGGGATGAGCATGGCGACTGGTCGCATCGGATTCCTCGGGTCGTCCTGGCACGGCGGTCGCCTGCTCGGATCGGCCGTCGGTTCCCGGAAGTGAGACGAGTTCACCCGAACGGCCGCCCGCGTCCAGGTGCCCCGATGACTGCGTGTGCTGCCCCGCCGGCCGGCTCAGCCGAACAGCGCCGAAACCTTGTGCACCGTCTCCCAGATGCCGTAAATCAGCGCACCGGCCACGATCACCCAAAGGCCGACCGCAACGGTCGCCGCCCCCTGAGCACCCGCGATACGCGCCTTGACCTCTTCGCCGCTCACAAGCGTCCTCAATTCTGCAGTAAAGGTTTTCAGGAAGCGGTGCCCGGCACGACCCCGGCCGCGGTGGCCGGCTCCCGCCGGCTCCCCACCGCCCGGACCAGGGCATTGGCCACGAACCCGACGATCAGGATGACCACCATGATCGAGAAGGACAGCGTGTAGAGGTCGGAACCCGACTTGCCGGCCGCGGTCTGGTGGTCGGCAACCCGGTTCACCACCAGCGGGCCCACCACGCCGGCGGCCGACCAGGCGGTGAGCAGGCGGCCGTGGATGGCCCCGACCTGCACACCCCCGAACAGGTCCTTCAGATAGGCCGGGACGGTGGCGAAGCCACCACCGTAGAAGCTCAGGATCACGCAGGCGGTGACCACGAAAAGTCCGGTGCCGGCGGTGCCCTGGAGCGCCAGCAGCAGATACAGCAGGGCGCCCACGCCGAGGTAGATCGCGTAGATCGGCTTACGGCCGATCACGTCCGAGGTGGAGGACCAGACGAACCGGCCGGCCATGTTGCAGAGCGAGAGCAGGCCGACGAATCCGGCCGCCTCGGTGGCGTCCACGTCGGAGAAGAAGTCCTGGATCATCGGGGCGGCCTGCTCGAGGATGCCGATGCCGGCGGTGACGTTGCAGAAGAGCACCGTCCAGAGCAGCCAGAACTGCGGCGTGCGGATCGCCTGATTCGCGTTCAGCTCGGCCACCTTTGCACTGCCCAGACCCGGCCGGCGTGCGGCCTTGGCCCCCGCACTGCCGGCGGCGTATCCCGCCGGAGCCCAGTCGTCCGCGGGAACCCGCACCACCCAGGCGCCCAGAGCCATCAGCACGAGGTAGACCGCGGCGAGGGTCAGCATGGTCGGCGCGATCGCGTCCTGCGGCTGGTCTGCGTAGGCGTCCAGCAGACGACTGGTCAGCGGGGAAGCCACCAGGGCGCCGCCGCCGAAGCCCATGATGGCCAGGCCGGTGGCCAGGCCCGGGCGGTCCGGGAACCACTTGATCAGTGTGGAAACCGGGGAGATGTACCCGATCCCGAGGCCGATGCCGCCGATCACGCCGTAGCCGAAGTAGACCAGCCAGAGCTGGTCGGCGGCCACGCCCAGGGCGGCGACCAGGAACCCGGTGACCCAGCAGAGCATCGAGACGACCATCGCCTTGCGCGGGCCGTTGCGCTCCACCCAGGTCCCGCCGAAGGCGGCCGACAGGCCGAGCATCACGATCGCGATCGAGAACACCACGCCGATCGCGGTCAGGCTGGAGTCGAAGTGCTTGACCAGCGGGGCCTTGAACACGCTAAACGCGTAGACCTCACCGATCGACAGGTGCACGGCCAGCGCGGCCGGGGGCACCAACCAGCGGTTGTAGCCGGGCGGGGCGATGGTCCGACCGCGGTCGAGGACGTCGAGGACTGAGGACATGCGCTCACTTCCTGGGCTCACCATTGGGCTTCAGACGCCCAGGTTTACACAGCCGGAGCCTTACGTCCTGTTTTGAACGGTTAAATCAGAGGAACGTTCGGAATTGGGCTTTTGGGGTCGCCCGGTGAACCCTTCGGCCCCCGGTCTCGTACTCAGCCCACCCCGACGAGATCGTCCACCGCGGCCATCAGCGTCCGGGCGGCCACCTCGGCGTTGTTCAGGTACGCGGCGATCATCGCCCCGTCCCGCTGAGCCAGCCAGCGGCGGGCGCCCTCGGCCGGGTCCGGATGCCCGCTCCGGCTCAGCGCCGTGCGCACGCCGGCCTCCAGCCACTCCCGGTGGACGGCGATCGCGACCCGCACCGGGTGCTCGGCCGAGGGGTACTCGGCCGCGGCGTTGATGTAAGGGCAGCCGCGGAACTGGGGTTCGCCGATTCCGTCGGCGATGCCCCAGGTGAAGTCGCGCAGCCAGCGGGCCGCCCCCTCGGCGTCCGCCGGGACCTCGCCCACCCGCTCGCGGACCGCCGTGTCCAGCGCCTGCAGATAGGTCACGACCAGGGACTCTTTCGAGGGGAAGTGGCGATAGAAGGTGGCTCGGGTGACCCCGGCGGTCTCGATGATCCGATCCACCCCGACCGCATGCACCCCTTCGCGGTAGAAGACGTCGCGGGCGGCCCGCAGCAGCCGCTCGCGGGCCGGGGCGGTTGGAGAGACAGCGTTCATCCGGACCACGGTAATGCCACATTGACGGCACCCGGGGACGGTGATGGAATCCAGTAGACAGAACGTTCTATGTTTCAGGAGGATCCATGGCTGTCATCTACACCGCCGTCGCCACGTCCACCGGCGACGGCCGCAACGGCCACGCCCAGTCCTCGGACGGCATCCTCGATGTCGACCTGGCCACCCCGAAGGAGATGGGCGGGGCGGGCGGGGCCACCAACCCCGAGCAGCTGTTCGCGGCCGGGTACTCGGCCTGCTTCCACAGCGCCCTGAAAGGCGTTGCCCGTCAGCGCAAGCTGGCCATCACCGACACCGCGGTGACGGCCGAGGTGGGCCTCGGCCCGAACGACGCCGGAGGCTACGCCCTCGAGGTGGCGCTGCACGTCGAAATCGGTGGCGTGGACCAGGCGACCGCCGACGAGCTGGTCGAGGCCGCCCACCAGATCTGCCCGTACTCCAACGCCACCCGCGGCAACATCCCGGTGACCGTGGACGCGACCGTAGGCTGAAAGTTCTTCTGAGGACGCTTGAGTGCGGGGCCCGCCCAACCGGGTGGGCCCCGCAGTCCTGACCCCAGAACTCAGCGCAGCGTGGCCCCAGCGTCGACCGGAACCGTGGTGCCGGTGACGTACCGGGCCTCTTCGCTGCAGAGCCAGAGCGCGGCGTTGGAGATGTCGACCGGCTCCACCATGTCCACCGGGATGGCGTTGGTCAGCGAGACCAGGTCGCGCGGGTCGCCGTTGGTGAAGTACTCCTCGATCATTGCGTTCTGGGTCATCGGGGTGTGCACGCCGGTCGGGGCAATACCGTTCACCCTGATCCGGAACTCGGCCAGGATGCTGGCGTAGTTGCGCATCAGGTTGAGCACGCCGGCCTTGGCCGCGGAGTAACCGAGCATGCCCAGCGTGCCGCCGTCGAGGGTGCGGGCCAACGGCTGCAACGCGGCCATCGAGCTGGTGATCACGATCGCACCGCCCTCGCCCTGTTCCACCAGCTTCGGCCGGGTCGCCTCGACGGTGTGCATGACCCCAGTCAGCAGCACGTCCAGCGTGGCGTTCCAGGCCTCGGGCCGGCGCGCGGTCTCGCCGTAGGTGGGCATCACTCCCGCATTGGCGAGCACGAAGTCCAACCGGCCGAGCTCGGCCATTCCCTCGTCCACGACGGCCCGCAACTGGGCCAGATCCCGGACGTCGGCCTGGCGGGCGATGATCCGGCGGTCCAGCGCCTCCACCGCCTTGACGGTTTCCGCCAGGTCGTCGGGCGTGGCCATCGGATAGCCGACCTCGGGCATCTGGGCCGCGATGTCGACGGCGATGACGTCCGCGCCCTCTTCGGCGAAGCGGATCGCGTGACTACGACCCTGCCCTCTCGCCGCTCCGGTGATGAAGACGACCTTGTTCTCGAGACGGCCCATGGGAACCGCGTCCTTTCGACGGTGAACTGACTACCGGACCGTAGCGCTATTCGACATGTGTATAACAAGGGTCCGGACGAGGGGATCTACGCTGTCCGGATGTCCGCCGACCCCGACTCCCCCGCCCAGGACGACCCCCGCTGGATCCGCACCCGCCAGGCCCTGCTCGGTGCCCTGCTCGAACTCGGCGACGCGGACGTCAGCCAGGCCTCGGTCGGATCCCTGACCCGGGCCGCGGGAGTTCACCGCACGTCCTTCTACAACCACTTCACCTCGCTCCCCGAGGCGGCCGCGGCGGCTCTGGGCAGCGGAATGCGCGAGATCATGAGCAAGGACGAGGTGGCCCGGCAGGCCGGCGAGCCACCGGAGCAGGTGGCCGTGACCACCATCGGCCGCACCCTCGACTACCTTCTGGAACACCGTGGCCTCTACCTGCTGGCCTCCGACTGGCGCTCCCCCACCGGCCTCCGCGGCATCGCGGACGTACTGCTGCAGCAATTACGCGACTACCGCGACCATTTCGGCGCCGACCAGGCCTCCCGGCCGCGCGAGGTCACGGCGGCTGAGGACTTCTACGTTGCCTCCGCGATCGAGGGCTACTACGCGGCCGTCCTGCACGGCGGGCTGGACGTCGACCGCTCCACCGCCGCTCGCATCCTGTACGACCTGCTTCCGGCCTGGATGCGCTCGCCGACCTGAGCCCTAGGAGAGCAATTTTCGCAGGTAGGCCTCCAGTGCGGCCAGCAATCGGGCGTCGAAGAAATGGATCTCGGTCTCCGGGAACAGATCGATCACGCCCCGAACGTCCCAATACGGGTCATGCCGATAGCCGGGCGCTTCGTGCCGGTAAGCCTGCAGGAACGCATCCGCGGCCGCAATTCCGTTATTGAAGACCAGATTCCAGCGCAGGTGAGCAACGTCGGCCTGCGGCGGACCCCAGCAGGCCGCTCCCCAGTCGACCACGCCGCTGATCCGATCCCCTTGCCACAGCACGTTCCCGGGGTTGAAATCACGGTGAACGAGGGACGCTGGTGGCGACTCCGGTGGTTGCCCAACCCTTTCGCTCGCCTCCCGCCACAAACCCGCATCCTTGCTCAACCGAGGCACGACCTCCGCGGAAGCATCGTTGTGGAAACCGAACTCGGGCAGAGCGTCCTCAATCTTGGGCACTGAATGGATGGCGGCCAGGGTGCGAGCCAGCTCTCGGGGAACCGGCTCCGCCTTAGGACCGCCCGGCAGCAAGGTCATCACCAGGGCAGGCACATCGGTCTGATCGCCCCTGGGATCGAGCGCCAGCAGGCGCGGCGCCGGAAGATCGTTCTGCTCGGCCACACCAAGCGCCGCCGCCTCATGCTCGGGGCTCAGGTCCGGATCGTTGCGCTGCCATTCAGGGTTCAGCCAGCGCCGAACCACCACGTCCGTGCTCGAACCGCCCGGAAGTTCCAGGTGCACGCGGTGAATGGCGCTAACGCTACCGCCGGGAAGGAACTCAACCCCCTCCACCCGCGCCCGCGCATCCACACTTCGGCGAACCCACTCCAACGTAGCCCCATCAGGCGCCTCGCCCCTCCGCCCATGCCACCCCAATCCGCCCACCCCCTCATCCTCCCCCACCCCACCCTCAACCCCGACCTACCCCCCCACCCCCTTCGTGATCATGGACTTCTTCCCCCGTGATCATGGACTTTCCACCCCGTGATCATGCAATTCCGCCCCCGCGATCATGCGACTCCACCCCCGTGACCACGCAATTCCGCCCCCTAGTCATGCAGTTGCGCCCCCACGATCATGCAGCTCCGGCCCATAACCCCACGAAGCTCACGCGCCCCCACCAAAAAACCCAGCATCGGAAAACCCCCGGTAACCGCTTTCCGTAAGCTGGTTGACATGCCCGAATTGTCACAGCCAGGCTGAGCAGCACGCTGAATCGTTCCATCCGAGTGCCCGAGGAGACCCAGTGCCGAGTCCCCGCACGACACCATCGATTCCACCCGGTTCACCCCCGGCCGCCGCTCCCCCCGCCAACGGGCGGGGCAAGCGTCCATTGTTCCGGCTAGCTCGCCTGGTTCTGGTCGCGGCAAGCGCTTGCGCGGTGGTGCTTACCTCGCAACCGGCGACTGCGAGCGCGAAACCGGTCCTCCAGTTGGAGAAGCTCGACCGCGGCCTGGTCGCCGCGACGACCAGCGAGGGCGTCTTCCTGAGCTGGCGCCTGCTCGGCGAGGAAGCAACCGGGCATTCCAAGACCGGTCTGACCGGCACGGACTTCAACGTGTACCGGGGTAGCAAGCGCCTCGCCACGGTGAAGGACAGCACCAACTACCTCGACAAGAGCGGTACCGCGCAGGCCAAGTACCGCGTTGTGCCGGTGCGCCATGGGGTCGAGGTGGGCAAGGGGAGCACGGTCACGCCGTGGGTCGGGGACCACTACGACCTACCCCTGAAGCGACCGGCAGGAGGTACGACGCCTGCGGGTGAGGCGTACACGTATTCGGCCAACGACATGAGCGTCGGCGATGTGGACGGCGACGGGCAGTACGAGTACGTGGTCAAGTGGGACCCGAGCAACTCCAAGGACGTTTCTCAGGTCGGCTATACGGGGAACACGATCATCGACACGTACCGGATCGACGGTACTTTGCTGCACCGCATCGATCTGGGCGTGAATATTCGTGCCGGGGCGCACTACACGCAGTTCCTGGTCTATGACTTCGACGGTGACGGCCGCTCGGAGATGATGTTCAAGACCGCGCCCGGCACCAAGATCACCCGCTACGACAAGGCCGGCAAGGTGGTCTCCGAGCGGTACATCACCATGCCCAAGGCCGATACCAAGGCGGGGTACAAGAACACCGACGACTACCGGATGAGCGCGGCGGACTACTACGACCATCTGGTGGCGCTGTTCCAGGGTTGGGACAAGCATCCGGAGGTAGTGGCCGGGCACTGGCCGAAGACGCTGGAACAGGCGTTCGGTATCGAGCCGAAGTACTCCTACCCCCTGAGCAAGACCGACGCCCAGGCACTGGTCGACTACTTCATGGACGTTTACGCCCCCGCCCGCAGTACCCGCAACGCGTTGCGCACATTCGAGGGCTTCATCGTGGACGGGCCGGAATACCTGACCGTGTTCGACGGAGCAACGGGCAAGGAGCTCCAGACCGTTGCCTACAAGCCAGGACGTACGGACGACGGGCTCATGTGGGGTGACTACGCGATGGCCCGGATTGAGCCGGGTAACCGCGTCGACCGTTTCCTCAGCGGAGTGGCCTACCTGGACGGCCGGCATCCCTTGGCGGTGTTCGCCCGGGGTTACTACACCCGCACGACGTTGATCGCCTACGGCTGGAACGGGCACCAGCTGACCCAGAACTGGTACGTCGACAGCGGATGGACGCCGATGACGAACCCGTTCAACGACTCACCCCACGGCCGGGACGGCACCAACCCAGAGTTCCGGACGCTCACCACCCAAGGCTTCCACTCCCTGAGCGCGGCCGATGTGGACGGTGACGGCAAGCAGGAGATCGTCTACGGCAGCGCCACGATCGACGACGACGGAAGCCTGCTCTACTCGTCCTTTGCTGATCTCCCGGAGGGCAGTGCCGATCCCGGGGCCAGCGCCCGGCTCGGGCACGGCGACGCGATGCACGTGACCGACATCGATCCGGACCGTCCGGGCCTGGAGATCTTCACTGTGCACGAGGGCGCGACGTCGGCGCCGTACGGCATGGCGATGCGGGCGGCCGAGTCCGGCCAGGTGCTGTTCGGGACCTACTCCGGGCGCGACACCGGCCGGGGCATGATCGGCGACGTGCTGCCCGAACAGCCCGGCCTCGAGGTCTGGGCCAGCCTGCCCGGCGGCTCCGAGGCGCTCGGCCTGAACACCGCCAAGGGCCAGGTGGTGACCGACACCATCCCCGGCACCGACCAGAGCATCCGCTGGTCCGGCGACCTGACCACGCAGATCCTGAACGGCTCGGGCGAGGCCACCCCGACGATCGACGACTGGCGGCGCGGCACCCTGCTGACCGCCGAGGGCACCCGGACCAACAACTCCACCAAAGGCACCGCCGGGCTGATCGCCGACGTGCTCGGTGACTGGCGGGAGGAGCTGCTGGTGCGCACCACCGACAGCTCGGCGATCCGGATCTGTCTGAGCACCGAGCTCACCGGTCACAAGCTGTACACGCTGATGGCCGACCCGCAGTACCGGGCCGAGGTGGCGCGCCAGCAAACCAGCTACAACCAGCCGTCTTACCCGGGCTTCTACCTGGCCTCGGACACCGACTGGGCGAAGGTGCCGCTTCCCGGCCGGTAGTCGCTGCTCCCCGTAGCCACCCAAGATCACCCCGTAACACGAAACACAGGTGTCACTTTCGTGAAGGGGCGTGCCTGGGTAGGCGAAATGCGTCCGGATGTGCCATGGTTCGCCTTGGGGCTGGTGCAGGGCCGGATCACTGCACATCCGGACCACGGGAGGGGCCAATCGTGCGTGCTCGTTTCTTCAGGGCGCTCGCGTTCGCGGGCGCGGTCGTCGCGCTGGTCGCCGTCCTGGCCGGCTGTGGCGCGGGCAACCCGGCCGGCGATCCGCAACGCGCCATCGTCGAGCACGCGTACGCCGGGGCGACCGGCGGCGTCCAGCTGGCTCTCCCGGTCTCCGTCCCGGCCGGCTACCACCTGGCCCGGTTCTGGTCGGTGGCGAACATCTACGACGAGCAGGGCCGTCCCTCGTCCATCGCCCGCAGCGCCGAGTTCACCGGCCCCATCGGCACCGTGCGGGTGTGCGAAGAGGTCGCCTCGGTGCCCGGCAGCCTGTGCCCGCGATCGAACGTGGGCATCACCGAGAAACGCAGCGGGCTGATCCGCACCGTTCACCTGGACTCCGCCTCGGCGAAGCAGCGGAAGCTGTCCGCGGCCGAGTGGGGCAAGGTCAAGTACTCACGGGCGACGACCAAGTGGTCGTGGATGACGAACGCCTGATCTCCAAACACCCAGTTCAGAGGGTTCAGAGGTAGGGGCTGATCCTCGGCTCGGGTGTGTCCCAGCCGTCGGTCAGGCTGAGCACCCGCACGGCGGTGCAGATCGCCGGGAAGTCGAGGAACCGGACTCCGCTCCAGCCGCATCGCCGGACCTGCCAGGGCGCCGCGCCGGAGCCTTCGGGCCGCAGGTGCCAGTCGACGTAGTACCGCGAGTCGGGACCGGTCAGCTGATCCCGGACCCGGCAGCGACAGCGCAGATCCCGACTGGCGGCCAGTCGCGCCAGTTCCTTACGCCGCACGTCCAGGCGTCGCCGCAGCACCCGTCGGCCGGCCGCGCCGGAGAGCGCTCCGACGGCCAGGCCCGCGACCAGGAATGCCGAAAGGACGTTGTCCGAAGCGTTCCGGGCGATGAACGCAAATCCCACCATGCCGACCAGAGCACCGAGCAGGAAGGCCACCACGTCGGGAAATCCGAACTCGGTCAGCTTCTGCCGATGCAGGCGATAGCCCCGAAGGATCCGGGTGCTCCGGCGGTCCAGGCCGGGCAGGGGCACCCAATTGCTCCAGAGGCCGGTGATCACCAGCCAGACCACCACGAAGGGCGCCCCGAGGAAGATCGCCGAGGCGATTCCGCAGACCAGCCAGATCAGATGGAGCAGACGGTGGCCGAGCGTGTAAGGAATCACCGACCGGCCGAGGGCGGCCCAGTAGCGGCGTCGTTCCGTTCGCAGGCCCGGCATCTGGACGGCGAAGGCAACGAGCGCCTGTGCGGCACCATCGTGGCCGTGATCCCGGAGCAGGGCCAGCGCAGCCGGAACCGGATCAGTTGAGTCGTTTTCCTGGGACAGCTCTTCCAAGAGATCGAAGGCACCGGCGTAGTGGCCGAGCGCCGCCGCCGCGGCCGCCCGCACCGGCACGACGGCGTGAAGGGCCACGTCGGCGATGAGCGCGATCTCTACTGCTTCTCCGGCCCGCTCCAGATCAAGCCCGGCGGCGGCCACCGCGAAGACGGCGAAGTCCTCGAAAGTCGCTTCCCCATCGGCCAGGTATCGCCCACCCCGCTCCAGCACGGCGAGCGGCGGGCCGGCCGCCCCAGCAGCAGCCCTCAGCAGGTCCCGCTGACCCGGGTGCATCGGTGTCCGGTCCAGCCCGGGCAGGAACCGACGGGCCGCTCCCGGATCCCCCGCCAGTAGGTAAGTCTGCACACCAAGCACGGTGTCCATCGGATCGTCCGGATTCAGCAGATCGCCGGCCTCGGCGAACCGGCCCAGCTCGCCCAGACGTGCGCAGGCCTCGTGGCGCGCCTGCCAGGGCAGGCCGGCGGAACCGGTCACCCGCTCCCGATCGGCCGTCCGACGCCGGGCTTCAGCCGATGTGCCGCACCTCATCCGCGCCTCCCGGCCCCGCGTCGTCCACCATCGGGCCATCCGGAGTACACAGCAATGAAAACTTGATTGACTCCAAACAAGTGCCCTATGTTCGACCCATGACGCCGGACTACGAGGCCCAGTTGCGCGCGGCCTCGTTGCGCGTGACCCGGCCCCGGCTGGCGGTGCTCACCGCCCTGCACGAGAACCCGCACGTGGACACCGATACGGTGATCCAGCTGGTCCGGGCCGGGCATCCGGCGGTATCCCACCAGGCGGTGTACGACGTGCTGCGGGCGCTGACCGAGGTCGGGATCGTCCGGCGGATCCAGCCCGCGGGCGCCACCGCCCGGTACGAGACCCGGGTGGGCGACAACCACCACCACATCGTCTGCCGCTCCTGCGGCGCCATCGCCGACGTCGAGTGCGCCGTCGGCCACGCCCCCTGTCTGACCGCTTCCGACAACCACGGCTTCGTGGTCGACGAGGCGGAGGTCGTGTACTGGGGCACCTGCCCCGACTGCGCGGCCGCCAGCATCTCTCACTGAATCGGCCAGTCCGGAAGGAAGTACATGAGCGACACCCAGGACCCGAAGGCCTCAGGCTGCCCGGTCGACCACAGCTCGCTGACCTCGCAGGGCAGCGAGAGCGAGAACCCGGCGATCGACGCGCCCACCCCCAAGACCGGCGGGAAGCCGCGCACCAACCGCGACTGGTGGCCGAACCAGCTCGACCTGTCGGTGCTGCACGCCCACTCGCCCAAGGGCAACCCGCTGGGTGAGGACTTCGACTACGCCAAGGAGTTCGCCCAGCTCGACGTCGAGGCGCTCAAGGCGGACATCACCGAGGTGCTGACCACCTCGCAGGACTGGTGGCCGGCCGACTTCGGGCACTACGGCGGCCTGATGATCCGGATGAGCTGGCACGCGGCCGGCACCTACCGGATCGAGGACGGCCGGGGCGGCGCCGGTGACGGCGGACAGCGGTTCGCGCCGCTGAACAGCTGGCCGGACAACGCGAACCTGGACAAGGCCCGCCGCCTGCTGTGGCCGGTCAAGCAGAAGTACGGGCAGAAGGTCTCCTGGGCCGACCTGCTGGTGCTCGGCGGGAACGTGGCGCTGGAGTCGATGGGCTTCGAGACCTTCGGTTTCGCCTTCGGCCGCCCGGACGTCTGGGAGCCCGAGGAGATCTTCTGGGGTCCCGAGGACACCTGGCTGGCCGGCCGGTACGAGTCCGAGAAGGACATGGCCCCCACCGTCGGGGCGACCGAGATGGGCCTGATCTACGTCAACCCCGAGGGTCCCCGGGGCAGCGCCGACTTCCTGGCCGCGGCCAACTTCATCCGGCTGACCTTCGGCCGGATGGCGATGAACGACGAGGAGACCGTCGCCCTGATCGCCGGTGGGCACACCTTCGGCAAGACCCACGGCGCGGCCGTCGCCGACATCGGCCCGGAGCCCGAGGGCGAGTCGATCGAGGCCCAGGGCCTGGGCTGGCACAACCCGCACGGCACCGGTAAGGGCAAGGACACGATCACCTCCGGTCTTGAAGTCACCTGGACCGACCAGCCGACCCGGTGGAGCAACCGCTTCTTCGAGATCCTGTTCGGCTACGAGTGGGAGCTGACCACCAGCCCCGGCGGCGCCAAGCAGTACGTGGCCAAGGACGCGCCGGAGATCATTCCGGACCCGTACGACCCGGACAAGAAGTACCGGCCGACCATGCTGACCACGGACCTGTCGCTGCGGTTCGACCCGGTCTACGGCGAGATCTCCAAGCGCTTCCTGGAGCACCCGGACCAGTTCCAGCTGGCCTTCGCCAAGGCCTGGTACAAGCTGCTGCACCGTGACATGGGCCCGGTCAGCCGGTTCCTCGGCCCCTGGGTCGCCGAGCCGCAGATCTGGCAGGACCCGGTCCCGGCCGCCGAGGGCGCCCCGGTCACCGACGCCGACGTGACCGCGCTCAAGGCCAAGGTGCTGGAGTCCGGCCTGTCCGTCTCCGAGCTGGTCCAGACCGCGTGGGCCTCGGCCGCCAGCTTCCGTTCCACCGACAAGCGCGGTGGCGCGAACGGCGCCCGGATCGCCCTCGAGCCGCAGAAGAGCTGGACGGTCAACCAGCCCGAGCAGCTCGCCAAGGTGCTCGGCAGCCTCGAGAGCATCCGCAGCGAGTTCAACGGCGCCGGTGGCGCCCAGATCTCGCTGGCCGACCTGATCGTGCTGGCCGGTTCGGCCGCGGTCGAGAAGGCGGCCAAGGACGCGGGTGTCGAGGTGACCGTGCCGTTCCACGCCGGCCGCACCGACGCCACCCAGGAGCAGACCGACGTGGAGTCGTTCGCGGTGCTCGAGCCGCGGGCCGACGGGTTCCGCAACTACCTGCGCGAGGGTGAGAAGACCCAGCCGGAGGTCCTGCTGGTCGACCGGGCGTACATGCTGAACCTGACCGCGCCGGAGATGACCGTGCTGGTCGGTGGCCTGCGCGCGCTCGGGAACAACTTCGCCGGCAGCCCGCTCGGGGTGCTCACCGACCGGACCGGCGTGCTGACCAACGACTTCTTCGTGAACCTGCTCTCCCCGGGCACGAAGTGGAAGGCGGCCGAGACCGGCGAGCACGTCTACGAGATCCGCGACCTGAGCACCGACGAGGTCAAGTACACCGCCACCGCGGTGGACCTGGTGTTCGGCTCGAACTCGCAGCTGCGCGCCCTGGCCGAGGTCTACGCCAGCGAGGACGCCAAGGCCAAGTTCGTCGCCGACTTCGCCCGCGCCTGGGTCAAGGTCATGGAGCTGGACCGCTTCGACCTGCGCTGATCCGCAAGAGTGCGCGCCCTTCCCCCGGGGGAGGGCGCGCACTCGCATCTACCGGGTGATGGCCTTCAGCCCTTGGTCGACGAAACCGACCAGCCAGTCGAAGCTCTCGTCGATATCGGTGTTCATCTGGAAACCGCCCTCGATCTCGAGCGTGATGAAGCCGTGCAGCACACTGCGCAGCATCCGCAGGGCGTGGATCTCCTGAGCCGGATCCAGGCCGTATCCGTGCAGCACGGCCGCCAGCGAGGCGAGGGACCGGGCCGCGGCCGCGATCAGCGGGTCGTCCTCCCCGGTGGCCCGGGCGCCGGTGGTCGCGGCGTAGCGCCCCGGGTGCTCCCGGACGTACGCCCGCATCGCCTTCGCCGCCGCCACCAGGGCGTCGCTCCCGGCCCGGCCCTGCGTCGCGTCCCGCACGGCGTCGCCGAACTCGATCATCGCCAGCACGGCGATCCCGTGGGCCAGGTCGGCCAGGCCGTCGACGTGCTTGTACAGCGAGGGCGTGCGCACCCCCAGCCGCTCGGCCAGCAGGCCCATGCTGAGCTTGTCGAACCCGACCTCGTCGGCCAGCGCGGCGCCCGCCTCGATCACGGAGGCGGGGGCGAGTCCGGCTCTCGGCATGGAGCGGATCCTTTCCTGGAAAGACCAAAAAATACCTGATTGAGGACGCTGGTCAGCACGCCGGTCGGGTCCACCGTAGTGAGCCGTTCCCGCGGCCGAGGTCCGATCAGCCTTGACCACCCAGCAACGCCTGGACGCCGACGGTGTAGTTCTCGGCGGAGGTGCCGGGAATCAGCAGGCTCTGGATCAGGAAACCCTGCCCGAGACCGAGCATCGCCGCACCGACCAGGTCCGGATCGGCGTCCGCCGGCAAGTTACCCGCCTTCTGCCACCGCCGCGCCACCTCGGCGAAGTGGTCGCGCAGCAGGGTGAACGCCGTGTTGGCCCGGACGCTCAGCTCCGGGCTGCGCACCGCCTCGGCCCAGACCTGCAGGGCCACCGGGGTCAGGTCGACCCCGGTCTGCCCGTCCCGGGTCGCCCGCGCCAGGATCGCGTTGATCACCTTCGTCACCGCCTCGGCCGGGGACGGCGTGGCCCCGTCGGCCAGCAGGTCCGTGAACACCTCGTCGGCCGTGCTCAGCGCGGTCTCCGAGACGGCTCCGATCAACTCCTCCTTGCTCCGGAAGTAGCGATAGACCGCCCCCGCCGACAGCCCGGACGCACTGATGATGTCCGCCATCGAGGTGGAGTGGAACCCGTTGCTGGAGAACAGTTTCCCCGCGGCAGCAACGATCTCGGCCCGGCGGGCGGCCCGATACTCCTCAGTGACGCGCGGCATCCGTCCACTCTAAAAGCGAACGTTCGTTCTTGACAAGGCCCGAGCGCCTCCGCACACTCTAAAACGAATAACCGTTCTCTTTGAGGAGGCGTCATGTCCACGGACGGCGCAGTTGCCCCACCCACGTCCCCCTGGGCTCAGGTCGCCGGCGCGGTCGTGATGCTCACCGTCGTGATCAGCGCCATCCTCACCGCGTTCGCCTGGCCGGCGGCCCGGGCGTCCATCCACGACATCCCGATCGCGGTGGCCGGGCCGGCCGCCGCCACCGACCAGGTCGTCTCGGCCCTCGAGGCCCGCTCCCCCGGCGCCTTCGACATCACCCGCGTGACCGACACCGCCGCAGCCGACACCGCGATCCGGGACCGGGACGTCTACGGGGCCATCGACGTCACCCATGGCCGCCCGAGCGTGATCATCGCCTCCGCCGCCAGCCCCGTCGTCTCCCAGGCCCTTCAGGCCCTGGGCACCGCCCTGGCCCAGCCGGACAGCCCCCCGAGCACCGTGCGCGATCTCGCTCCCCTACCCTCCGAAGACCCCCGGGGTGCCGGACTCTCCGCCGGATCCCTCCCCCTCGTGCTCGGCGGCATGCTCGCGGCCCTGCTCCTGACCAACCGGATCCGCGGCGCCGCCCAGCGCCTCACCGGCGCCCTGGTCTACTCGGTTACCGCCGGCCTCGCCATGGCCGCCATCCTGCACTTCTGGCTGGGCTCCCTGGAGGGCGACTACTGGGCCAACGCCGGGGTGATCGCGCTGTCCGTGGCCGCCACCTCGTTCGCCATCATCGGCCTCGAAGCCCTGCTCGGCACGATCGGTTTCAGCATCGGCGCGGTCCTGATGATGCTGCTCGGCAACCCGCTCTCCGGCATGACCAGCGCACCCGAGATGCTGCCGGGCTGGTCCGGCGAGCTCGGCCAGTTCCTGCCGCCCGGCGCGGCCGGGGGTCTGCTGCGCTCCGTCGCGTTCTTCGACGGCCATGGCGCGCTGCAGCCCGTGCTCGTGCTGACGGCCTGGCTCGTCGCCGGCGCCGCGCTGGTGGTTGTGGGAAGCACCCGCCGTTCCCGCCGGGCCGTCGAGGTCACTCCTGAGCTCGCCCCGGTCTAGCGGTCTCCACGCCCTCCGCTCGTCCGACGGCGGTCGCCTCCTAGTCATCTGGCCGCTTTACTGTGCGGCCAGTGACCGCTGGGCCTGCCGCTGCCTCCCCGGCCATCGCTCCGGAAAGGCGGAGCGATCTGGGCGGCACCGCCACCCTTCTCTTGATCTACCTGGCATCGCGGCTCATCGTTGCGGTGGCCACAGCCTCGGTTGCGTCGTTGAACCTGTCCGGGGCGCGATGCGGCGAATCGGTCTCCATCCGCATCGAGGGATATGCAGGGCTGGCGCGTTGCTGGGACACCGAGTGGTACTTACGGGTGGCCACGGACGGCTACCCGCACGGGCTTCCGGCTGACGGAGGGCCGACCACCCTGGCGTTCTTTCCTGGCTATCCCGCGCTGATCGCCGTTGGGAGAGGCGTCGGGCTCAGTCCCTTGGTGGCGGCTTTGCTGGTCTCCCTGGTGGCCGGGGCAGTGGCGACGGTGCTGGTGGAACGCATGGCGCAACACGTCACCACACCTGAGGCTGCGCGAAGGGCCGCCATCCTGTTCGCCCTCTTCCCCGGGGCGGTGGTGTTTTCCTGGGGGTACACAGAGGCACTGGCAGCGGCGTTGGCTGGGGTCTGTCTTCTGGCACTGAATAAGGGACGCTGGTGGCTGGCCGGGGTGGGCGGGGCACTGGCCGGGACGATCAGGGCGGATGTCGGGCTGGCTCTGACGGTTGCGGGGTTAGTGGCAGCGGTTGTGGCGGTACGGCGGCGGGGTGAATGGCAAGCGGTCACGACGGTGGTCTTGGCGCCCCTCGGTGTTCTGGGGTATCTGCTGTTTGTCTGGCTGTGGACCGGCTCGCCGACTACCTGGTCGCAGACTCAGTCGGAGGGCTGGGATCAGCACATGGACTGGGGTAAGCACGCGCTGATCTCGCTGGGCGGCGTCCTCAGGCCATGGGCCAGTCCTTCACGCGCGGTGCTGGTGCTGGCCGTACTGATGCTCGCCGTGGGCGTTATCGCGCTGGTCCGGTACCGCATGCCGGCGTCGTGGACGGCGTACGTGGTGGTGCTGGTCGGCGTCGCTCTGGTCTCCAGCCAGGTCGGGTTCCGGCCTCGGGCGGAGGTGCTGCTGTTGCCCGAGTTCGTGGCGGCCGGGATCTGGGTTCCGCCGCGGCTGATGCTGTGGATCGTGCCTGCCCTGGCCACGGCGCAGGCGCTGCTCACGGTGCTCTGGCTGGGCGCACCCTTGATCGCGCCACCCTGAATCGCGCCACCCTTGGAGAAGTTGGCCGAGCATTCGCGGCACTGAGACCGGACCGTTTCTGCGGGGACCGTATCCTCGGTGGTTGTGCCCCGGCCTACTCGCGCGCTCGCCCTCGGGTTGCTGCCCCTTCTGCTGCTCACCGGCCTGACGCTGGTCGTGGCCGCCGGTCTGAAGGCGCACTGCCTGACCACCGACTGGACCCTCGGGCATCAGCCCAAGTCCTGTTACAACGACATCCAGACCCTCTGGTACCAGCGCGACATGGGGGCGCACGAGGCTCCCTACCAGGGAGCCGTCGTGCACGCGGTGGACCGCGCCGGGCACGAGGTGATCCGGCTGGGGGCGGGACAGATCGAGTACCCCGTGGTCACCGGCGTCTTCGCTTGGGCCAGTGCCCTGCCGGTGAACACCGCGAACGGCTTCTGGATCGTCACCGCTCTTGCCCTTACCCCGTTCGCCCTGCTGAGCGTCATTCCTTTGTACCGCCTGGCAGGATCCCGAGCCTGGCTGTACGCCCTCTCCCCTCAGTTGGCCGCGTACGCGTACCTCAACTGGGACGTCCTTCCGGTAGCAGCCACCGCGGCGGCACTCTGGACCTGGCGCAAGCAACAGCTGATCCTGACCGGCGTCCTGCTCTCGATCGGAGCCTGCGCCAAGATCTACCCCGGCTTCCTGCTGCTGCCGTTCCTGATCGCGCTGCTCCTCAACCATCGCGCCCGGGACGCCGCGAAGCTGATCGGGGCCGCTGTGGTCACCGCCGGCGTCCTCAATCTGCCGTTCATGCTGGTCAACTACAACGGCTGGTACGGGCCCTACGCCATGCAGGCGAAGCGGGTGAACGACCGGACCACGAACTCGCTCTGGTACTGGATCTTCCGGGCCGACCAGACCAGCATCGCCAACCTGTGTGCTTGGGCGGCGGTTTTCGCGCTCTGGGCGGTGCTGATCTACCTGGGGTATCAGCGGTACAAGCGGGAGGACAGCTTTCCGGCGGTGGCGGTGGCCGGGGCGATGGTGGCTGGGTACATCGCAATCGGACGTGTGGACTCACCGCAGTACGGCCTGTGGGTAGTGCTGTTCCTGGTGGTGTTGACCGTGCCGTGGCGGTGGATCATCACGTTCATCGTCACCGACCTCTGGCTCTGGGGTCAGTGGTCCTGGCTCTGGGGCACGCCGGTCTTCATGGGTAACGCGGCCATGGCAGCGCGCGGATTGACCGTCCTCGCACTGGCATTTGTGATGGTCCGTAGCGGGGAGGTGCGTAAGGCCGAGGTGAACAACCAGCCCAGCAACCCGCAGACCAGCACGGGGACGGCCGCGTGGCGTACGCCCAGCATGAGCTCAGTGGGGATGGACGAGGGCACGTCAGCTCTGCCGGGCACGTAGGAGATCGCCATGACGGCCAGCCGTACGACCAACAGACCTTCGAGGAGCAGAGGGACGTCGGCCAGCACGATGGCTACCCAGACCGGTGCGTCGTACCAAGGAAGGACGTACGGGGCGGCGATCGGGTAGGCGAGGCAGAGCACCAGCAGGGCTCGGGCAGCGCTGCGGACCTCCTGGGCGCGGATCGTTTCCGGGTCGTCGCTCAGTCCGGGCCGCCAGATCCGCCGGGCCGCGAGCACGACGACCAGGGCCAGGGCGGCGAACAGGGCCGGCAGCAGATCGCGCGCGTTGGAGCCGACGGTGGCCTCGAGCAGGCTGACGATCGTGCGCCAGGGACTGGCGAGCGAGACCATGTGGCTGGCCTGCCGGGTCTGGTCATAGACGTGCGGGCCCGCCCATGCGTGTACCGGGAACAGCACCAGCGCAGCCCCGGCCAGCGTCGACGTGGTCATAACGGCGAGCTCTCGGGCCGGGCGCCAGTGGACTGCCCACCAAGCGGCCGCCGCAACTGCCAGATAGGGAAGCTTGGTGCCCGCGGCTACGGCGAATGCGACCCCGGCCAGACTCCACCATGGGATGCGTGGCAGGAGCGCCTGCCAGGAATTTGTGTCCGGCCGGGGCAGGATCAGCAGGGCTACCCCAGTGATCGCTGCGGCAATGGCCATCGCGTCCAGGTGAGCGCCGCCCACCAGCACTGCTAGCAGGGCGGGGTTGAGCAGCCAGAGCAACGCGACGCGGGCCTGGATCCGGCGGTCACCGCGAGTCAGCCGGTACAGCACCATGCCGGTCAGGAGGAACGCCAGACCGACGACGAGCTGCCACAGCCAGACCGTCAGCCTCAGCGTGCCGTCCCCGACGACGGCCACGCCCTCGAACACTGCGGTGGCGATCGGGCCGTAGACGCTGGTGGTGTCCTGCCAGGGGGCTTCGACCGCGCTGATCACCGGGTCCTGGGTCGGCCAGGCGTCGGGCGGGACCATGTAAGGGTCGGCGCCCAGAGCCTTGATCCGGCCGTAGGCGACGTAGCTGAGGTGGTCGGCGGAGCCGAAGGGCGGAGCCAGGACGGTGATCCCGACCAGCAGCGCGGCCACCAGGATCACCTTGCGGGGGTCAGGGACCCAGCCGGCCCGGATCGCGCGCAGACCCTGCCAGGTTCCGGCCGCCGCTAGCCCGTAGCCCGTCACCAGGAGCACCACGATCACGCCGGGCGCTGGGTGCAGGCCCAGATCGTAGGGCGGCAGCACGGTGTGGACGGCGAGGGGCGGGGTGGAGGCGGACGGACCGAGGAACGAGGGGAGGATTAGGAGGGGGAACGCGGACATCAGCAGGACGATCGCCGCCCTGCGGGAACCAAGCGTCACATTCCCCGATAAGACCGGACCCGGCGATCGGTGACGTGAAGCGCACGGCGGAGCACCGCGTCCACGGGATGAACTTTGAGTCCGTCCGGAATGTCCGGTCTAGCTCGGGCGGTAGGTGTAGCCCACCGGGCAGCCTCTCGGCTCCTCCGTCGTGTCCTCGTCGGCCCAGTTCACGAGGGAGTCGGCGTAGTCGCTGTAGTTGTAGGAGTCGAGCGGCGGATGACCGGAGGAGACCTTGGCGTGCCGGCCTGAGCGGGGTGCCTCGACCGGGCCGACCTCGTCCAGATCGGCAATCTGCACCTCGGCCCCCGGGCGCAGCGACTTCACCGTGAGCCAGTGCTTCACCAGCGCCGCACCGCGCTCCTGGGGAACGTGCGGCAACGGGTGGCTCGGGAACCGGAAGCGGGAGCCGATCCGGTTCGACGTCCACCCGGTGTCGTTGGGCGGCATCTCGCCGTGCGTGTCCAGGTGCCGCTGGCAGAACTTGGCGAACCCGTTCTGGCTGGAGGCCAGGTTGTTGAGCTTCATCCGGGCCTGCTTGAACCCGGCCCGGACCGCGCGCAGCGTGGCGATCTCGATCTGGGCCATTCGGTACTCGTCGAAACGGTCGGTGCGGGTGAGCATCTCGCGGTCGACCGGACCGTGGATGGCCTCACCGACCCGGGTCGTCCAGTCGTACCGACGCGGGTCAAGAAAGTTCGTGGCCAGTTCCTCGTCGACGTACCAGCCGTTGAACATCACGCAGTACCGCTGGCCGGCGATGTCCAGGTCGAAGTTGGTCTGCAGCGGGACGGCCGGCCAGCAGGCGAACGGCTCGCCGTACCCGGAGTCGTCGGCCGAGAAGGGCGTGGACTGGTCCGTCTCCGGGTGCCGCGGCCAGGGGATGTCGATCAGGTACCGGGCGCTGTCCGGCACGGCGGCCATCACCAGTTCGCCGTCGGCTCCCATGGCGACCATCGGCAGCACGTCGAACGAACCGGGCCGGTAGCCCGGCATCGGCGCGATCAGGTCCTCGCCGCCGTGACGACGCACCCAGTCGGTGACGTCCAGATAGCCGCCATCGCCCGTCCACTGCTCGTCCGGGCCGGTGTTGGTGCTAGTGCTGGTGCGGTATCCCGCGGGGCGCAGGAACTGCTCGGTGATGAACATCGGGCCCAGCTCACCCGGCGGTGTCGGCGGACCGAGCACGGTGATCACGGTCTGCGGCGGAACCGGCGCGTTCATAGCGGTTTCCGCGTGATCCACGGCGGCCCGCATCATCTCGACCGCGCTGCGAACCTCGGGCCGGTACCGAATCACCGCGTGCTGCAGAGCATGCTGCCGGCCGGAGCACCGGTCGGAGTTGAGCCAGGAATACCGCACCCAGAACTGCATCTCGTTCGGCAGCACGGTAAAGGTGCGCCCCGGGCCGACTTCGGAAAGCAATTCGACGATGCGCGCCCGGCGGAAGGCCGGGGTCAGGTCGGCGGCGGTGAAGCCGCAGACCGAGGCCATCTCCGCGTCCCGGTCCAGCCATTCGTACATCAGCCGCCAGTCCGCGATCACCCGGGACGGGTCGATCCCCGGCCGCCCGGTGTCGTGGGTAAAGGCCTGGGTCGGGCGGAACAGGTGGTGATCAGCGGCTTTTGGGCTCTCGAACCGGGCCCGGGCGGTCTTCACCTCGACGGTCGGGGCACCGGGTTCGAACGGGGAGGTACCGGATCCGGCGCCGTACTGCACGTGCGGTTGACTCATCGAGTGCCCTGCCAGTGGTTCGCCGGGAGCTCCGGTCGGGATTGCGTCTCGTAGACGGACGCGTACTGATCATCTCCCCCGGTGATCTCGTACTGCGTCCCGTACTGCTGCTGCGTGTGGTACTGACTGGCCTCGTACTGCGCCACCCCGTACTCGGCCGCGCCCTGGTGACCACCGCCGTACTGCACCGCCTCGGGCTGACCGAACCCGGTGTCCGGCTCGGGCGCGGCGTACTGCTCGGGCTGCGCATACTGATCAGGCTGGGCGTACCGCTCGGGCTCGGCGTACTGATCGGGCGAATACTGGCCGTTGCCGTACTGATCCGTGGCGTACGGACCGGCCGGGTACTGCTGATCGGCGCCGTACTGAGGCTGCCCGGTCCCGTACTGCTGATCCGCCCCGTACTGAGCCTGATCGGTTCCGTACTGACCCTGGTCGGTTCCGTAGGGCTCGATGGCGTACTGGCCGGTCGCGGGCTGCTCGGCGGTGTACTGATCGGCCCCGTACTGGTCCGTGCCGTACTGCTGGTCGGACGCGTACTGCTGGTCGGACGCGTACTGCTGGTCGTTCGCGTACTGGCCATCGGCGCCGTACTGACCCTCAGCGCCGTACTGCTCGTTCGCGTACTGCTGGTCGGCACCGTACTGCTGATCGGTGCTGTACTGCTGGTCAGTGCCGTACTGCTCCCCGGCGTAGGGCTGTTCGTAGTCCTGGTACGGGGCGTTCTGCGCCGCCGCCCCGGTGATCATCGGATGCGGCTTGGTCGCGTACGGATCCGACTGCGCCTCGTACGTGGGCGCCGCCCCGTACTGCTTCACCGGCTCCGCCAGCCCGAAGGAGACCGGGGCGGCCAGGCCGGCGGCCGACCCCTGGCCGACTGGAGGCGCAGCCATCTGCGGCGCCCGGTCCCCCGGACTACCCGCCTCCGCCTGACCCGAACGCGGCATCTGCCGGGCCGGATCGTCGGCCACCATTGCCCCGGTCCGGCCCTGAGCGAAAGACCCGGCCGAGCCCACCTGCGGCAGCTGACCGGTCCGGCCCGAGCGCGCGCCCGGGCCCTCCGGCCCCGACTGGCTGATCCGGCTGCCCCAGCCCGCCGAGTTCGAAGCCGAGTTCGCGGCCTCTCGGGCGGCCTCGCGGTCGGCATCGTCCGCGGCGTCGGCCCCGTCGATCATCACCGCGGCCATCCACTCGTAGACGGCCATCCAGCAGGAGGCGACGATCGTCTCGAGGTAGCCGCCGTTCAGCGTGCGCAGGGAGCGGACCAGGGCGTGCGCGACGTAGACGTAGAGCTCGTTGCTGATCCCGTGCTCGCGGCGGTGGATGGCACCCCAGCGGCGCAGCTGGATCTCCACCATCTCCGGCCGGTCCAGGTGGTTGACCGCCATCAGGATCGCCTTCAGCAGGCGCTCGTTCTGGTCGGTCATGTCCTCTGGGAAGAGGGCACGCGCCTGCGGGGCCATGTCGAACAGCTGACGGTAGAACTCACTTGTCAGCTCGATCGCATCGCTCGGCAGGGCGGCGCAGCTCTTGCGCACGACGTCGATCGTCCGCGGATCGAAAGGAGGGAGCTCCTCCAGTCGTCGCGGTTCGCCAAACATCCAGCACACCCCAAATTTTTCAAGCGTCGGAAGCACATTGCGCCAGAGCAGGCCACCGGATGACGTTCCGTCGAAGTCCGTTCTACAAAAGAACCAAAAGAAGTTGCAAGCTCGACAAAAGTTACTAAACCCCGTCACTGCGCGTCGCAACGCGGTGACCAGGCAACATACCCCGTTGCAATCGAAACGAATTCCCCCGGCCACCGACAGAACCCGGCCTGACCTGGGGTTTTGCCCGATGCAGGGGTGTATTACCGGCGAATAGGCAGACCCCCGAACCGCTTTCACCGATCATCGAATAGATGGGATCTTTTATCGCTGGTCACGTTCAGCAATTGGCCACAAACCCTGCGTATGAAATCCGGTATTCGTTCAACCGGACTGAAGTCGCCACGCAGGCCGAATTCACAGGCTGTGAGCGCAATCGCGTCGGCCCCGATCTGGTGCGCGGGCACCACAGTCCCTAGAATCGCGATCGGTCCAGCCTCTCGTTCCGAGGTCCGGACCGCGGTCGGGGGGAACGACGTCCCTGGCGCGCAAGGAGAATGATGGAGACCGGCCGGCCCCGGCGCCGCTGCGCGTGGTCCTCGGCGCGTTCCGGACCCGAGGCCGCGTGAGCCCCGAGCCGCTGATCCGGATCCTGATCGTCGAACCGGACCCGGCCGTCGCCACCGTTCACGGCGACCACGTGAAGAAGACGGCCGGATTCACCGTTGGCGGAGTCGCCCACAGCGGGGCCGAGGCCCTGAAGGAACTCGAGGGCGCGCCCTACGACCTGCTCCTGCTCGACCTTCAACTGCCGGACATCAGCGGCCTGGAACTCATCCGGACCCTGCAAGTGCGCAACGCCGGCGTCGACATCATCGTGGTCACCGCTGCCCGGCAGCTCAGCCTGGTCCGCGCCGCCACATCCCTGGGCGCCATCCACTACCTGCTCAAACCCCTGACCCTCCGGATGCTGCAGAGCCACCTGCGCCGCTACGCCACCTACCGACGCCGCACGGCCGCCGCCACCGGCCCGCTCAACCAGCACGACATCGACGCGACCCTGGCCCTGCTGCGCCCCGGCCCGCGCACCGGACCCGTCCCTGGCCAGGCCCCCTCCACCCGCACCCTGGACACGGTGGCCGCCCTTCTGCGCGACGCCCCCGAGCCGGTGACCGCGAACGAGGTGGCCGCCAAGCTCGGCATATCCCGGGTGACCGCGCGGCGGTACCTGGAAGAGCTCACCGCCCAACGCCTGGCCGACCAAACTCAGCGCTACGGCAACTCCGGCCGGCCCCGCCACCTGTACAGCTGGCAGGCGGAGTAGTCACTTCTCGTCCAGGGGTAGGCCGGTCAAGGCGCTGATCGCCGCCATGTCGCGCGGTTTCACCTGGGGTAATTGGTGAGTGCGGCCATGCACCGTGCGAACGCCGACCTGCCGCCGGAACGGCCCGTCCCGGCGGATTGCGGCCAGAGAGGCAACCGGCAGCTCTCGTTCGAAAATCAGATTACGGACGCCGATGGTCTCGGCAGTCACGACGGTCCGGAGACGCGCCACGATGGGGGCGACGACCAAGGGCATGACGAAAATGGTGAGACCCGCTCCGATGAACGCGCGGATCGCCTCACACCTCGATCCACACCTCGCCCCCCCTTCCCACCCCGACCTCACCCGAAACGTCCGTACCGGCGTCCTTAAGTGCGCTCTTAAGCCCTCGGCCGTTCAGCGCACAAACACCCCGTGAGCTTCTTTCCACCAGGCATTTTCCCGATCCGGAGGCGCCGCCCGATCCAAACTCCGCCACTGTCTTGACGACGCCCCGGCGGCAGCGCACTCTGATTGAGGCCGACCTCGGGACCACCCGGGGCCGGCACCAGAACTGTTACGTCACAGAGACGTTCGCCGGGGGGCCAGGAATGAGCTCGAGCTTCAGCCTGCCAGAAAACAATCATCTCAGTGGAACGCCTTCCAGACGTTCCGTTCTCGCCGCCGCAGGGCTGTTGCCCCTGTTCCCGGCGGCCACCCGGCTCAGGTCCAAAGCCGCTGGGTACAAGGTCAGCTATGTGGTCTTCGACGACGTGACCCCGTCGTACCTCAAGCCGACGCAGTCCTGGAACTCGCTCGGCCTGGACGACCAGGACCGGCTCTACATCAACTGGACCTGCACCCGGACCGACGGCCGGGAGGACACGGCGCTGTTCCGGTACACCCGCAGCACCGGCCGAAAAGAGTTCCTGGGCAGCTTCATCGACGTGGCGACCAGGCAGAACAACATCGCCACGGACGAGCAGATCCCCAAGGGCCACACCCGGATCCTGCAGGTCGGGCGCAAGCTCTACATGGGCTCGCAGGGGTTCCACGACTTCAAGGGCGCGATCGACACGCTGCCCAGCTATCGCGGTGCCCACCTCTTCGCCTACGACCTGGACACCGGCGCCTTCGACGACGTCAGCCGGACGCTGCCGGGCGGCGTGGTGATCGAGCACCAGGGCATCGTCACCCTCAACTACTCCCCCGAGCAGAAGCTGCTGGTCGGCCTGAGCCACCCGCTGGGCGACATCGTGCTGTACGACCTGGCGCTCAACAAGGTCCGTAAGGTCGTCCCGAGCGTCCCCTGGAAGCTTAACTCGGTGGTCAGCCGGGAGATCGTGGTGACCAAGACGGGCAAGGTCTACACCTACCGCGGCCCGGAAGACCCGGCGCTGCGGGACAACACGAACGAGGTCTGGTCCTACGACCTGGTCACCGGCACCACCACGCACACCGGCCAGCTGCTCAAGGGCGGGTTCTGGAACGGCCAGGCGGTGAGCAAGGACCGGAGCAAGATCTACCTGTCCACGGTCAGCGGAAACCTCTACCGTCTGGATGTCGCCACCGGCACCTTCACCGCGCTGGGCGCGCTGATCGACCCGGCCGACGCCACCGGCAGCCTGAAGTACAAGGTCTCCTACCTGTACGGCATCGGGATGACGGCCGACGAGAAGAAGATCCTCGGCTGGCCGATCATCACCCCGAGCGTCGGCAGCGGTGACTCCCCCACCCGGCTGATGGGCTACGACGTAGGGACGAAGGTGGTCAGCAAGTACATCGACGGCGCCTACCAGGCTTTCACCGGCAGCAACCACCGCGACAGCGCCGGCAATTTCTATCAGGCGGCCTTCGACTGGGACCACAACTGCCACCTGGCCATCTGGTCCCCTCTCTGACCAAACCCTTCGTGATCATGCACTTTCTCCCCCGTGATCATGGAGTTCCACCCCGCCGGCGAGACCCTCGCGCCCATGATCACGGGGGAATTTCTCCATGATCACGGGGGAAGTTCTCCATGATCACGGAAGGGTTGTGGGTCAGGCGGGGTCGGTGAGGAAGGCGGTGCCGGCCGCGATCATGTGGCCGGGATCCTGCGCACCGCAGAGTTCCCGGGCCGAGTGCATGGAGAGCACGCCGATACCCACGTCGACCGTGCGGATGCCCAGGCGGGTGGACATGATCGGGCCGACGGTGGAGCCGCAGGGCACGTTGTTGCGGGAGACGAACACCTGGGTCGGCACACCCGCGTCGCGGCAGGCCCGGCGCCAGGCCGCCGCGCCCGGGGCGTCGGTGGCGTAGCGCTGGTTGGCGTTGACCTTCAGCGCCGGGCCGTGGTTGGGCAGCACCAGGTGGTCGGTCTCGTGCTTCTCCAGATAGTTCGGGTGAGCGGCCTGGGTGACGTCGACGGAGAGGCAGCGGGACGCTGCGAACGCCCGGTACCGCTGGTCGGAGCCGCCGGCCAGCTGGGTCAGCACCCACTCCAGCAGCGGGCCGCCCGCACCGGTGGCGCTGGCGCTGCCCACCTCCTCGTGGTCGAACCCGACGAACACCGGGATCGTCTCCGGGTCGCTCTCGGCCGCCGCCAGCAGGGCCTGGACGCCGGCGAACAGGGAGGCCTGGTTGTCCAGGCGCGGGGAGGCGAAGAGCTCGTTGTCCCGGCCGATGGTGGCCGGCGGGGTGAGTTCGTGGACGACGAGGTCGTGCGCGGCCACCTCGCCCGCCGGCACGTCGGCCTCGGCCGCGAGGAACTCGATCAGGTCGCCCTCGTGCGCCGGGCCCAGACCCCAGATCGGCAGCAGATGACGCTGGGGGTCGAGTTTCAGGCCCTGGTTCGCCTCTCGGTCGAGGTGGATGGCCAGCTGCGGCACCCGCAGCAGGGGGCGGGCCACGTGCACCGGCACCACCGTTCCGTCGTACAGGGCGAGCCGCCCGGCCAGGCCCAGATCGCGGTCCAGCCAGGAGTTCCACAGCGGCCCGCCGTAGACCTCGACATTGGCCTGCCGCCAGCCCACGGACCCGGAGTCGGGCCGGGGCTTGATCCTCAGCGTGGGCGAGTCGGTGTGCGCCGCGAAGATCCGGAACGGGCGCTCCGGACGGGCGTTCGGGCCCACGTACCAGGCCAGCACCGTGCCGTCCCGCACCAGGAAGCGTCCACCATTCGTGCTGTCCCACTCCTGCGTCTCTCGCTGCTCGGTGAAGCCGGCGGCGGTCAATCGGCGCACCACCTCGGCGACGGCGTGGTACGGAGTGGGCGAGGCAGAGACGAAGGACGCTAGGTCGAGCACGGTTTCCATGGCCCAAACACTAATGGTGGACGTCCTCGGGCAGTTTCCCGAGGACGTCCACCATTACGAGTGGTTACCCGTGGTTCAGTGCGCGATCACCGGTTCCGCGTTCGGGTCCAACTGCATCGGGCCGCTCCGGAACAGCAGGGCCGCGATCACTGCGCAGGCCACGAAGAAGCCCGTCGACCACCAGAACACCACGTGGTAGCTGTGCAGCGTGGCCAGGGCGGCGGTGGCCTGGGTGGGCGTCTTGCCGACCAGGTAGCTGGTCGCCGCCGAGGCCGCGAACGAGCTCAGCAGCGCGGTCCCGATCGAGCCACCGACCTGCTGCACCGTGTTGATCATCGCGGACGCCACCCCGGCGTCCTCCGGGTCCACCCCGCTGACCGCCGCGTTCTGCACCGGCGCGAACACCAGGCCCAGCCCGACGCCGACCAGCAGCAGCGAGGGCAGCACGTTGGCCACGTAGGTGCTGTCCAGGTCGACCCGGGTGAAGAGCACCATGCCGACCGCGCCGATCAGCGCACCGGTCGGGATGATCGGGCGGGGGCCGAAGCGGGGCACCAGGAGCGAACCGCACAGCGTCGCCGAGAGGATCAGTGCGCCCATCATCGGCAGGAAGGCCAGACCGGTCTGCACCGGGGTGAACCCGAGGGTGCCGGTGAGGTAGTAGGTGAGGAACAGGAACAGGCCGAACATCCCGATACCGGCGACCGAGATGGTCAGGTAGGCCCCGCCCCGGTTGCGGTCCATCACCACGCGCAGCGGCAGCAGGGCGTGGCTGGAGCGCTGTTCGATCAGGACGAAGGCCACCAGCACAATCAGGCCGGCCACGATCGGGATCAGCGTGGAAGCCGAGCTCCAGCCGTCGGTCTCGGCGTTGGCCAGACCGTAGACCAGCGCGACCAGACCGACCACCGCGGTGACGGCGCCGGGCAGGTCGAGGCGGGGGTGCTCGGTGCGCGGCTCGTCCTGCAGCCGGAACACGGCCCCGGCCAGGGCGAACGCGGCGATCACGAGGTTGATGTAGAGGCACCAGCGCCAGCTGGCGTACTCGGTGAGCACCCCACCCAGCAGCAGGCCGACGGCGCCGCCGGCGCCGGAGATCGCCCCGAAGATGGCGAAGGCCTTGCTGCGCTCGATCGGGTCCTTGAACGTGGTCGACAGCAGGGCCAGCGCGGACGGGGCCAGGGCCGCGCCGAACACACCCTGCAGAGCCCGCGCGGCGAGCAGCATCTCGAAGTTCTGGGCGGCGCCGCCGACCGCGGAGGCCAGCGCGAAGCCGACCACGCCGATCATGAACATCCGCTTGCGGCCGATCAGGTCGGACAGCCGGCCGCCGAGCAGCAGCAGGGAGCCGAACGCCAGGGCGTAGCCGGTGACGACCCACTGCCGGTCGTCGTTCGAGAAGGCCAGGTCGGCCTGGGCGGTGGGCAGGGCGATGTTCACGACGGTGGCGTCGAGCACGACCATCAGCTGGGCGGCCGCCAGCACGATCAGGGCGACCCAGCGGCCGTCCGGGGCGCTGGCGTCCCGCGCCGGGGTGGACGACTGCGGAACGGTGTCCGCGGTCAGGGGATTCTGGGACATGGTGGTTCCTTCACCGGATCTGGTACGGGCGTGAAAGGGGAGCCCGCGGCGTTGGGGGCTGTGAAGGGGAAGCGGGTTATCGCGGCGCTGCGAGTTCGTGGAAGATCGAGAAGGACTGCTCCATCAGGGATTCCAGGCCGACGGAAGCGCCGGGCGGGTCCTCGTCCCCGGCATCGGTCCAGGTCATGATGGCGGCCCGCATCGCCGCACTGGCGGTGAGCGAGGCGACCCGGCAGAACAGCTCGCTGCTGTCGCGCCCGGTACGCAGCGCCACGAGTCCGGCGACCCGGTGCTCCTGGGCCTCGAAAACCGCCATGGCGCGGGGAATCAGCTCGGGATTGGCCAGCATCAGCTGCTTCATCGCGAACGGCCCGGGGACCTGGTTCTCGTTCTGGTTCAGCCAGAGCACGAAGCCGGAGAGCAGGTTCCCGAGCGCGGTGATCAGGTCCGGCTCGTCCCCCCGGACGAACACCTCCTGGTCCTGCGCGTCGAAGTCCGGGAACTCCGGCAGGAGCGCCTCGTCCTTGGAGCGGAAGTGGTTGAAGAAGGTGCGCTGCGAGACCCCGGCGGCCTCGCAGATCTGCTGCACGCTGACCGAGGAGACCCCGCCGTGGACGGTCAGGTCGAACGCCGCCCGGCGGATCGCCTGGTGGGTCTCCTGTCGCTGCCGCTCCCGGAGTCCGGGTTTCGCGGAGGTCTGTGCCATGAGTGCATCATGCGCCTTCACTGCAGACTATGCAACCAGTGCAGTGCGTGCAGGCAACCTCTGGGCGGATTACTCCGGATTCACACCTTCCGTTTACCTGAATCCTTTGGTTTCCTTGTGAGGAGTCATAAATAAAGGCTCTTCACTAATCATGACTCCCGCCCTGAAGGGGAACGCCATGAAACGTGCTCGGACTGCTCTTGCCTGCCTGGCGGCGGCCGCGACCGTCGCCGCAATCGTCACCACCGTCACCCCCGCGGGGGCTCAGGCCGCAACTCCGCTCAGCGCCGCGGCAGCCACCTGTACCGGGGCAGCCTGGGCCAAGGACGTCGCCTACGTCGGCGGCACCGTCGTGACCTACAACGGGCACGCCTGGACCGCCAAGTGGTGGACCCAGGGTGACGTCCCGGGAGCCAACGCCCAGGACGTCTGGGTCGACAACGGCGCCTGCACCACCACGCCGCCCACGACGCCGCCCACCACGCCCCCGACCACGCCGCCCACCACGCCGCCCACCACGCCCCCCTCGACCGGCGGCAAGAAGGTCGTCGGCTACTACACCGAGTGGAGCACCTACCAGCGCAACGTCCAGGTGAAGTACCTGGACACCAGCGGGGCGGCGGCGAAGATGACCCACCTCAACTACGCCTTCGGCAACGTCACCGGCGGTAAGTGCGCGATCGGGGACGCCTACGCCGACTACCAGAAGACGTTCACCGCGGCCGACTCGGTCAGCGGCACGGCCGACACCTGGGACCAGGCGGTGGCCGGGAACTTCAACCAGCTGCGCCAGCTCAAGAAGAAGTACCCCAACCTCAAGGTGATCTGGTCGTTCGGCGGCTGGACCTGGTCCGGCGGCTTCGGCCAGGCCGCGGCCGACCCGACGGCGTTCGCCAAGTCCTGCCGGGCACTGGTCGAGGACCCGCGCTGGGCGGACGTGTTCGACGGCATCGACATCGACTGGGAGTACCCCAACGCCACCGGCCTGAGCACCGACACCAGCGGCTTCGACGCCTACCGCAAGCTGATGGCCGCGCTGCGCACCGAGTTCGGCTCGGACCTGGTGACCTCCGCGATCACCGCCGACGGCACCGCCGGCGGCAAGATCGAGAAGGCCGACTACGCCGGGGCGGCGAAGTACGTCGACTGGTTCATGCCGATGACGTACGACTTCTACGGCGCCTTCGACGCGGACGGCCCGACCGCTCCGCACTCCCCGCTGACCGACTTCGCCGGGGCCCCGATCAAGGGCTTCGACTCGGCCACCGCCATCGCCAAGCTCAAGGGCCTGGGGATCCCGTCGGGCAAGCTGCTGCTCGGTATCGGCTTCTACGGCCGCGGCTGGACCGGGGTGACCCAGGCCGCTCCGGGCGGATCGGCCACCGGGCCGGCGCCGGGCACCTACGAGGCCGGCATCGAGGACTACAAGGTGCTGAAGACCAGGTGCCCGGCCACCGGGACGGTCGGCGGTACCGCGTACGCCAAGTGCGGCAGCGAATGGTGGAGCTACGACACGCCTTCCACCATCGCCGGGAAGATGTCCTACGCCAAGCAGCAGAGCCTGGGTGGGGCCTTCTTCTGGGACGTCTCGGGTGACACCGCCACCGCGGAACTCACCAAGGCGGTCGCCAGCGGCCTGAGCTGACGCCCGGACAGGACGCCCGGTTCCTGCGAAGAGGACCGGGCGTCCTGCCAATCCCGCAGTTGCTCGTTGCCCAGCCGTCCTCGGCCCGAGAAGGTGACATCGTGATCAAGCTGGGCATGAGCCTTCCGCAGCTGGGCTGGTACGACCTCCCGAACGACCTCGTCGCGGCGGCCCGCGGGTACGAGGAGATCGGCCTGGACAGCGCGTGGGCGTTCGAGCGGATCCTGGTACCCGATGACCAGTCCGGATCGCACGGGCTCTACGGCGCGCCCGACGTGCCCTGGCCCGAGTTCTACCGGGACACCCCCGAAGGCCTTTCCGTGCTTCACCTCGCCGGGGCCGTGACCAGCCGGATCCAGCTCGGCAGCAACGTTCTGATCCCGCCCCTGCACCTTCCGCTGCGGCTGGCCCGTTCGATTGCCTCGCTGGACCACCTGACCGGCGGAAGGGTGATCGCCGGGCTCGGGAGCGGATGGTCGATCGACGAGTTCTCCGCGGGCGCACCCCGGCCCTTCAACGAGCGCGGCGCGGCGCTGGAGGAGTTCCTCGATGTGGCCGAGGCGGTCTGGGGTCCGGATCCGGTGAAGTTCCGGAACGAGCGCTACTCCATTGGCCCGGCCACGGTCGGGCCCAAACCGGCCCACCGCATCCCGGTGATCCTGGCCGGAGTCAAAGGCCCTGCGCTGGAAAGGATCGCCCGTCGGGCCGACGGCTGGCTGCCGGTGGCCGGACCTCCCGCGCAGATGGCGGCCACGTTGGCCGATCTGCGGTCAAGGGCTGAGAATTATGGACGCCCGCCAGCAGCGGTCGGGTGCATTGCGCAGATCAGCAAGCGCGAGTTCGGCCGGGTCAGCACTTCCGAGCGGGCTCCCTACGCCGGCGACTTCGATCAGCTCACCGAGGACATCGCGGCGCTGGCCGAAGGCGGCGTGGAGCACGTGTTCCTGGCCTGCACCAGTGGCACCCGCAGCGTTTCGCAGCTTCTGGACTGGGCGGCCGAGTTCCACGGCACGGTGCGGGCAGCCGGGCTCTAGGCTTCCGCTCGGCGCTCTAGGCTTCCGGAATCCGCTCGGCCAGGGCCGCTCGTGACTCGGGGGCCGGGAAAGGATCGGCGAAGTACTGGGTTTCGTGCGAGACCAGGCCATCGGCGAACTGCATCAGGCTCACCGAGTAGGTCGGCACTCCGCCGTAGGTGATGATGCACTCGCTCACCCACAGATCGCCGCTGCCCCGGATCCGCAGGATGGTGAAGTGCCGCTCAGCCGGGTGACCACCACGCTGAGCCTGGATCGTGGACCGGCCGCGGAACCGTTCTCCGGACTGTGGGTAGTCCAGCACCGCGTCTTTGGCGTAGATCGCGTGTTCGGTGACGATGTCGCCCGCTTCGGAGGCCGTCCAGTGCTGTTCGATCCGCGCGCGGGTGGTTTTGTCGGCCGTGGTCATCGGAGAAAACCCTTCAACAGCCCGAGCACTGCGTCCCGGTACGGAAGGACGCCCTTGTAGTCCAGATCGGCCTCCGGCATGACCTCGATCGTGGCGGCCAGGTCGGAGACTACGTGGGGCCGGTCGCGTAGCGCCGAAAGGGGCTCATGCGCGGTGCGAATGGTGAAGACTACGGTGTTCTTGGCCGGGCTCGGGAGCAGGCGCAGGGTCTGGTACTCGACCCGCACGTGCAGGGACTGGGCGGCCTGTTCGGGGGTCGTGATGGTGCCGGCCTGCCGAGCCCGGGAGTTGGCGGCGGGCTGGAACAGCCGCGGGTCGTCGGTGATCGCCCAGTTGGCCCGGGTCATGATCCGCCCCTCGCGCAGGCCCTTGAGGAACCGGTCGACCACGTCCGCCAGTTGATCGGCGTAGCCGGGCACCGGGACGTGGATGTCGAGCATCGGGCGGCCCAGCTTCTCGGCCAGCAGCCAGCGGTTGGGCATCGCCAGGCTGGCTCCGACCAAGCGCGGATCGCCGTCTGCGAGGTCGACCAGACAGAGGTCCTCGGCAACCAGGCGGCCGGCGGTGTCGAGGGGGTGGCGGGACCCGTCGGCCGCGCCGCCGAGCAGGCCGAGCAGAACCTCACCGGCGGTTTCGGTGCCGGGCAGAGCCTGGAAGGCCGCCTTCCCCTCGGCGTCCAGCAGCGCTCGACGCCAGGCGACCAGGGCCGCGTCGTGCGGCCGGGGGCGCAGCCACTGCTCCGGAGGGAAGGTGCGGGCCCCGACCACGTGCCGGAACGGGTCCGGAGCGGGCTTGGGCCACCACGAGTCGTCGGCGCGCAGCGCCTCGGGCGGCAGGCGCGCCTCCAGCTCTTCCGGGCGTGGGCTCATCGCCACAGTTTGCCGGGGCCGAGCCGATCGAGCCACGGCCGAACGGGAACCGGCCCGAAAGTCACCCCACCACCACCGGACACCGGCCAACCCGCTCGGGGCTGGCCGGCATCCTCAATTTCAGGCTTTCTGCTCGATCTCCTTGACCTGCTCGGTCACCTCGCGGCGCAGCACCTTGCCCATCGGGTTCAGGGGCAACGCCTCGACCGGGACGAACCGCCGCGGCACCTTGTACCGGGTCAGCGAGGTACGGACGTGGGCGAGCAGCGCCTCGGAGTCGACGGTCTGGCCCTCGGCAGGCACGATCGCGGCGACCACCTCGTCCGACCCGTTCGCGTCCGGGATCCCGACCACCGCCGCGTCCTTCACGCTGGGGTGGTTGCGCAGCACGGCCTCGACCTCGCTGGGGTAGACCTTGAAGCCGCCGACGATCACCACCTCCTTGATCCGGTCGACGATGGTCAGGAAACCGTCCTCGGACATCGTCACGATGTCCCCGGTGCGGAACCAGCCGTCCTGGTCCAGCACCTCGGCCGTCTCCTCGGGCCGGTCCCGGTAGCCGTCGAACACCTGCGGGCCCTTCACCACCAGCTCGCCGCGCTCGCCGAGGGCGACCTCCTCGCCCGGCTTCTCCGGGTCGATGATCCGCACCTGGGTGTCCGGGTAGGGCACGCCGATCGAGCCGGGACGCCGGGCCTTGGTGATCGGGTTGCCGATCAGCACCGGCGAGGTCTCGGTCAGCCCGTAGCCCTCGACCAGCAGCCCACCGGTCTTCGCCTCCCAGGCGTCGACCAGGTCCTTCGGCAGCGGCATGGCGCCGGAGAACGCGTACTTCATGCTGGTCATCGAAACCCCGCGCTCGGTGGCCTCTTCCAGGATGCGCCGGTAGATCGGCGGCACCCCGGGCACGAAGCTCGGCCGGCCGCGCTTGACCGCGTCCACCATCAAGGAGGTGTCCGGCTTGGGCAGCAGCAGCACCTCGGCCGCCACTCGGATCCCGGCCAGCACGCCCACGCTCAGGCCGTAGGCGTGGAACATCGGCAGGGAGGCCAGGAAGACCTCCTTGCCGTGCTCGACCCCGGGGATCCAGGAGACGCTCTGGGCGGCGTTCGCCACCAGGTTCCGGTGCCGCAGGGGCACGCCCTTGGGGGTGCCGCTGGTGCCGGAGGTGTAGATCAGCACGGCCACGTCGTCCTGACCGGGCCGCGGGTGGTCCCCGGCCAGCTCCGGGCCCGAGGCGAGGTCGGAGAACCGCGGGAAGCCGGGGGCCGGGGCGGTCATCTCCTCACGCGTCGTGCGGGCCCGGGCCACCGGCAGGCGCAGCGCCAGCCGCTTGACCAGGGGCAGGTCCAGGGTCATGTCGACCGCGACGACGGTCTGCAGGGGCAGGCCCGCGTCCTGCTGCAGCGGCACCACGTTCGGCACCACCTTGTCCCAGACGATGGCCACCTTGGCGCCGTGGTCGGCGAAGGGCAGGCGCAGCTCGTCGGTCGTGTAGAGCGGGTTGTGCTCCACCACGGTCGCGCCCAGCCGCAGCACGGCGTGGAAGGCGATCACGTGCTGGGCGCAGGTGGGCATCATCAGCACCACGTGATCGCCCGCCCCGACCCCCAGCCCGCGCAGCCCCTCGGCGGCCCGGGCGACCCGCTCGCCGAACCCGGCGTACGTGGTCTTCTGCCCCAGGAAGTCCAGGGCCGGCCGGTCCGGGTACCCGGCCACGGCCCGGTCGAGCTGGTCGTTCAGGGTCTCGTCGCCGTACTCCAGGTGGAGCCGAACGCCCGGGCCGTACGAACTCGCCCAGATCGCTTCGTCGGGCACTGCGGACTCCTTCGCACCGAATGAAACCTACGTTGCCGTAGGTTACGCGGTCCGGCCGGGCGAATGCGAAACCGGGTCAAGCGGGGCGCTTACCGATCGCTTACTCACCTGCGCAGAACGGTTTGACCCGAGGGATGTCACCGGCCCGCGCGCGACTCAGATTCCATGCATACCACGGGTATTCGTGATTATCAGCGGGCATGGCGCACGCCTGTAGAGCGGCGGGAAGCCGGCGCAGCGCGGGTACCGCATCGGGTGACAACCGGGAGAGGTAGGCGCTGTCGATTCTGCCGGTCTCCTGGTACCGATGAACGTTCGCTGAGGCCACTACCGCGTCCGGTCCGGCCAGGGCGACGACCAGCAGGCCCAACCCGGCCGATCCAGCCACCAGCCGGGGCAACAGGTCGGTGCGCCGGGCCCACCAGGCCAGGCCGACGATGACCAGCAGCCCGACCAGCCACAGCTCGAAAGCGCCCGCGTTGAAACGGGTCACGGTCCAGCCGTACTCGGCCATGTACAGCCCCAGCCGACGCAGCGCCGAGAATGCCAGCAGCAGGGTCAGGGCCAGCAGGGTGCCACCGGCGAGGGCCAGGTGCTTCCGGTGCCGCTCGGCCGCAGAGCGCCCGGCCCAGGCGATCAGCAGCAGCACCAGCCCGGTGACCACCGCCAGCTGCCCGAACCCCTCCCGCGCTCGTTCGGCATGCGTGCCGGAAGCCCGGTCGGCGGCGAAGAGTTCGGCGGCGTCGACCGCCAGGAAGACCGCGATGGTGCCCGCCACCAGGATCAGCGGCACCAGCCACTCGGCCGGATGCCGTTCGGCCGGCTTGGGCGGCGGCTGGAACAGCGTGCTCGATGCCGCGAAACCCAGGGCCAGGACGGTGAGGACGACGACGGTCAGGGTCAGCACCCGGGCCACCAGGACATCGACCCTCGGCACATCGAGCACCAGCCAGCCGCCGACCTTGCCCAGGACGTTCGCGAAGGTGGCGTCCGCGCTGGCCAGCAGGGCGCCGACGACCACCGCGCAGACCGTGCCTACCACCGCTCCGGTGAGCACCGACACCGGCGCCTCGAACGGCAGCCGCCGGGGCCTGCGGCGCAGCATCGTTGAGCCGACCCACGGCAGCGACCGGATCGACGACTCCACCATGAGCAGGCCACTGGCCAGCACGCTGTCCCACCGCCGAGCCCCCAGAGCCACGCAGGCGCCCAGCGCCGCCGAGGCCAGGACGCAGCCGAAGACCAGCCACTCGCTGCTCCGGATCACGGCCACCGCGCTGAGCGCGAGCGAGATCACCGTAAGGCCGACCGAGAACGGGCTGGGCCGGGTCTGCTCGCTGCCGTAACGCCTGCGCACCGACACCAGCACACTGGCCGCGATCAGCAGCGCCACCAGCAGGAGATTGACGCCGAAGCCCGCGTCCGGCACGACCAGCGCCGCGATCACGCCGGTGCCCAGGGCGCTCAGGATCAGCCGTAGCCGGGGCGGCGGGGGCGCCGGCCAGGTGCCTTCCAGGGGAGGATCCACGCTCATGCCGCCGAAGGTAGGACCGCGGCCGGGCGGGTTTCGTGGTCAGGGCGTGGAGATCCGGTGGAGATCGGCCTGGGCTGCCCTCGGCGGGATCTCCACCCGGATCCGGCAGCCCCGCCCGTCCCCCGGAACGACGGCGATCCGACCACCGTGCAACACGACCGCCCATCGCGCAATGGCCAGCCCGAGACCGGTTCCGCCGCCGATCCGAGAGGCACCGGCGTCCGGCCGTTCTCCCGATCCGAACCGTTCGAACACGCTCTGCCAGCGGTCCGGGGGAATCCCCGGTCCGTCGTCGGTCACCTCCAGAACGAACTTCCTGCCAATGGACGTTTGGGGAGACTCCGCGCGCACGGTCACCTTTCCGCCGTCCCCGGCGTGTCGGGCGGCGTTGTCGAGCAGGTTGGTCAGTACCTGGGACATCCGCACCGGGTCGACATCGGCGGTCAGACCGGGCGGCACCTCGACCGTGATCGAGGCCCCCGGCCGCGCCATCCGGATCTCGGCCGCCACCGGATCCACCAGCGCCCGCACCGGAACGACCTGTCGCTGCAGGGTTTCCGCTCCCCCGTCGGCACTGGCCAGGTGCAGGAACTGGGTGAGCAGATCGCCGAGTCGCTCGACCTGGGTCAGGACCTCACCGAGCGCAACCGGATCGGCCCGGCGCACCCCGTCCACCAGGTTCTCGACCTGCGCCCTCAAAGCCGCCACTGGCGTCCTCAATTCGTGACCGACGTCCGCCAGCAACTGCCGCCTCTGCTGATCCACCGCTGTCAGCTCGGCCGCCATCGCCGTGAAAGCCCGAGCCAGGTCGCCCACCTCGTCCCGGCTGTTGGTCTGCACCGCCGGGACCGGGCGACCCGCCGCCAATTCTCTTACCGCGGCGGTCATTTGACGCAACGGCAAGGTCATCCCGTGCCCCACCACCTGGCTCACCGCCAGCACGATCAGGCTGGCGACGATCATGCCGTAGCGCACCCGCCACTCCAGCACGAACGCCGCGTACCAGGTGACTCCCCCGGTGAGAAGCAGGTTCATCCCGACCAGGAGGGCGAACTTCATCTTGATCGAGGGCACCGGATCGAGCGGACGCCAGCGGTCCCACAGCTGCGCCAGCCGGTTCATCTTCGGTCCAGCGCGTATCCCACACCCTGCACCGTACGGATCCGCTCGGCCCCGAGCTTGCGGCGCAACGCCTTCACATGACTGTCCGCGGCCCGCGACGCCCGCGCCCCCGACGGATCCGGCCAGTCCCAGACCTCGGTCAGCAGCCGATCGCGATCCACCACGTCGCCCGGCCGCCGGGCCAGCGCATGCAGCAGATCGAACTCGGTCCGGGTCAGGTGCACTTCTTCCCCGTCCAACTCGACGGTCCGCGCGCCCACATCAATGCTCAGCCCGCCCCCGAGGTCCATCCGCTGATCCTGCCTTTGGCGGAACAGTTCCTCGGCCCGATCCACCCTGCGCAACAGCGCCCGCACCCGCGCCACCAGCTCCCGCGGACTGAACGGCTTGGTCAAATAGTCATCCGCCCCCACCCCCAGCCCGATCAGCCGATCCGTCTCGTCGGCCCGCGCCGTGAGCATCAGCACCGGCACTGGCCGCACCGCCTGAACCCGCCGGCACACCTCCAGCCCGTCCAGCCCGGGCAGCATTACATCCAGCACCAGCGCATCCGTCGCACTGCTGAACGCCTCCACCGCCCGCCGCCCGTCGTGCACCACATCAACCGCGAACCCCTCGCTCTCCAGCCTCCGCGCAACCGCGTCGGCGATCACGAGATCGTCCTCCACCACCAGCACTCGCTGTTCCTGCCGCACACGGGCGAAAATACGGCACTCGGACGGCCCCCTGCCCACCCTTCACCGGAGAGACCCGTGATCATCCCCATGACCCCCGCCCACGCCGACCCGGTCCTGGCCATCTACCGGGCCGGCATCGCCGAGGGCAACGCCACCTTCGAGACGTCGGTACCCGCCTGGGACGCGTTCGACCAGGCCAAGCTGGCCGCCCACCGGTTCGTCTTCGTCGAACCGATCACCGAGCGCCCGGGTTCTTCGTACCCTCGTGAAGTTGGAGCCGCTCCCGGACATCAACCAGGCGAGACCGTGCTCGGCTGGATCGCCGTCAGTCCGGTCTCCAGCCGCCCCGCCTACTCCGGCGTCGTCGAGCACTCGGTCTACGTCGCCCCTTCCGCCCGCGGCCGCGGCATCGCCACCGCCCTGCTCCGAGCCCTCATCGCGTCCACCGAGGCCGCCGGCATCTGGACGATCCAGTCCGGCGTCTTCCCCGAAAACACCGCCAGCCTCGCCCTCCACGCCCGCCTGGGCTTCCGCGCCATCGGCACCCGCGAGCGGATCGGGCTCCACCACGGCATCTGGCGCGACGTCGTCCTAATCGAACGCCGCAGCCCGGTCGTCACCTGATCCACGATCCCCAGCCCTGCCCCTGAGCCCTCAGCCCGGGTCGCCGCTGCCTCTCCAGGCCGCACCGTCAACCCGTGTCGGATCCCCTCTCAAGATCGCACCATGTCTTACCTGGTCACCCGGAACCGTTCTGCCGAGCACTGCACCCTTACCCAGTCACCCCGAACGGCCCCTGCCAAGCATCGCGCCCACGACGGGCCCGGCAATCGGCGACAGGTCGCGACGAAACAGCGGGACGGACAACGCCACGCCAAGCCACAGGGCCACTTCGATCCGCAGCAGGCGAGGCACTTACCCCTCGACGCTCACCCTGCGGACGCACTCCCCTTCGTCTGGTCGCACCATGTCCCACCCGTCACCCAGCGCAGCCCTGCCGAGCATCATCCAGTGACGGTCCGGGCAGCGGTAGGCGGCAAGCCGACTCCACCACGACACCATTCAGCCCCGGCACCCCGTTGTCGAACCGCACCATGCTCCTGACGTGGTCATCCGGAGCAGTCCCCCAGCCATTCTTCGGCGACAGCCACGGCTAGCCGCGCCATAAGCGTTGGCCAACAGGCCGGACCCGCCATGACCCCACCCTCAGCGCTCATGAAACAGCACCCGCCTGGTCATTCGGAACAGATCCCCAACGCACCATTCCGGCGACAAAAATGGCATATAGCGGTAGGACGTGCACAACCGGGAGAAGAGGGCAGGCGCCTACAGGTCTGAGGACGGCGCACGGCGAACCCCGCCGCCCGCACGCGCAACCCGGACCGGGCCCCCGACCGGGCCAGCGACGCCAACCGCGCCTCTCGCGCCGGTCGTACCGCTTCCCCGCTCACTCTCCTTCCCCCGCTCAGGCCGCTTTCCCGCTCACGCCGCTTTCCCGCTCACGCCGCTTTCCCGCTCACGCCGCTTTCCCGCTCACGCCGCTTCCCCGCTCACGCCGCTTCCCCGCTCCCACCGCACCCCCCCATTCACGCCACCCGCGTACCCCGCGTACCCCGCGTACCCCGCGTACCCCGCGTACCCCGCGTACCCCGCGTACCCCGCGTACCCCGCGTACCC
>JODP01000011.1 GCA_000719025.1 Kineosporia aurantiaca JCM 3230 | reverse complement strand
GACAAAACCGAGGACCATCAGCCAAGTAGCCAGCTAGTGCTGACCAAATTGGCATCGGTTGTTCAGATGCGCTGTTGAGTTCTCAAGGAGCGGACGCTCCCGGGCTGTAGGCCTTTCGGCTTTTGCTCGGGGCGACTGAGAAGAACGTTAGCCCTTCGCTTGCACCCCGGTCAAATCCGCATTTCGCGGGGATTACCGGGGTAAAACACTTCTTTCCAGTTTCTGCCTACACCAATCAAGCCCACCCCAAGAGGCGCGCAAGATCAGTTCACCGTTGACTGAAGAGAAGAGGGACTACCGCGAGACCGGCCACTCAGTGTCCGTTGCTCTCGTGGCGCCGGCGGCTGCTTGCGCACCCGCCGAAAACCCTTGGAGAACATTACCAGCTCTCCGGCGGCCCTCCGACCACCCTTGCGAGTGACACTCCGGCCATCTCGCCCGCGCCCCCCCCGGGCTCGAACAGCCTCGCCCTTGAGTCCGGGGCACCCCGCCGTACCGGGCCGAGCCGCGAGCAGCGCTAGACCCGGCGGATGGCCGTGACGTTCTCCGACCAGTAGCCCTGAAGAGCACTGATTTCCACCTCAGCCCCGGATCGAGGGGCGTGCAGCACCCGTTCCTCCCCCAGGTAGATCCCCACGTGCCACCGAACGAAGAGCAGGTCGCCCGGGCGGAGTTGAGCAAGGCCGTGGACCGGCCGTCCGGCGAGCACCTGTTGTCTGGCCGTTCGAGGAAGGTTGATCCCGGCCGCCTTGAAGGCCTGCTGCACGAGCGAGGAGCAGTCGCACTGGTGCACGCCAAGCCCGGAATGAGGCGCCGTGCAGTCGCCGCCGTAGTGGTAGGGCGTGCCCACCTGCCGAAGCGCCCAGGAAATGGCCTTCGTCGGCGGCGTGTGGTCAATGGGTTCGGCCGGACCGCCGCCCAGGGACAGAAGAGCAGCGAACGCCATCGTTCCGAGCTGAAGCGCGTCCATGGACCGATCTGACCGGTCCCCGCACCGCCCCCGCCAGCCCTTCGGCCGAATCCGGATGAATCCGGCCGAACCCTCCGACCTCGAGTAGCTTGACCGGATGAGCTCCCCGGGCGGTCCCGGACCGTTCCCACTGCCGGGTGACGCGCACGACGTGACTGAGTTCGTCCGTTCCTTACGAGCGGTCAAGGTGTGGGCGGGCGATCCGTCGCTTCAAGTGCTGCGCCGCCGCACTGGGGTAGCGACCAGCACGTTGTCCGATGCGTTCAATCCGCACCGGCGTCGGCCGCCCTCCCTGGACCTGGTCCGGCAGATTCTTCATGCGTGCGGTGCCCACCCCTCGGACGTGGCCGAGTGGGAACACGTCTGGCGCCGGCTACGTGAGCGAGCCGTTGCGACGGACGAGCCCGACGTCGTACCCCGCCAGCTACCTCCAGACGTGTTCGGGTTCGTCGGACGCACTCATGCCCTCGCCTCTTTGGCCCAGCAACCCGAGCAAGCCCCAGCCACGGTCATCACCGGTACCGCCGGCGTCGGCAAGACCGCGCTGGCCGTCCACTGGGCGCACCGGATCGCTGACCGTTACCCAGATGGCCAGCTGTACCTCGATCTGCGGGGGCACGCGGGAGATCCGACCATCTCCTCCTCCGCGGCGCTCTCCCTGCTCCTCCAGTTCCTGGGAGTGCCCAGCGAGCGCATTCCGGTCGACCTACAGCTGCAGATCGGCCTGTATCGATCGGTCCTCTCCGAACGCCGGGTCCTCGTCGTCCTGGACAACGTCACCAATGCCGCTCACGTGCGTCCACTGTTACCGAGTGGACCGAACTGCCACGCACTGATCACAAGTAGGGACGCCCTGAGCGGCCTGGTTGTTCGCGAGGGGGCTGCTCGCATCACCCTCGAAACCCTTCCTGCCCCCGAATCCCGAGAACTGCTCGCCGCGCATCTCGGGGCCGATCGGGTCGCCGTCGAACCCGACGCAGCCGCAGCACTGGCCGAGTTGTGTGCGCACCTACCCCTAGCGCTGAGGATCAGCGCGGCGAACCTGGCGGGTCGTCCGAGCCAGACCATTGCCGGGGTAGTGCGCGAGTTGGCCAGTTCCGACCCGCTCGGACGTCTGCACGTGGTGGGTGACCCCGAGAGCGCCGTCGCCTCCGCCTTCGACCTGTCCTACCGGTCGCTCCCCGAAGGCGCGCAGCATCTGTTCCGCCTGACCGGGCTGGTTCCTGGGCCGGAGATCGACCGGGAGGCGGCTGCGGTCCTGCTCGACCGCGACCCGCACGACCGCAGCGACCCGGTTCCGGAGCTGGACGAGCTGCTCACCGCGCACCTGATGTTCGAGCCCAGGCCCGGTCGCTATCGCATGCACGACCTGCTCTCCCTCTTTGCCCGCCGTCAGGTGGGCAAGGACCCGTCCGGCCAACGGGACGCGGCGCGGCACCGCCTGCTGTCCTGGTACCTGCTCAACACCGACCAGGCCGCCGGGCTCCTTTTCTCCTCACCGGTGACCGAGAACTACACCGAACTCGAGCTGGTCGGCCGTCCGCGGGACTTCGCGAGTTCCGCCGACGCTGCGGCCTGGCTCGAGGCCGAGCTGATCAATCTGACGATGGCCATCACGGACACGGCCGAGCACGGACCGGCCCCCTTCGCCTGGTTCCTGGCCAGTGGCCTGCGCGGCGTCCTTTACGCCAAGGCTTCGGTCGGGCAGCAGCTGTCCGTCGCCCAGACCGCCCTTCGAGCCGCCGAGGCCGGCCAGGACGCCAAAGGCCAGGCGATGAGCCACCTTTCTCTGGGCCTGGCCGCCAGTTCGCTCAGTGACCTGAAGACGGCGTCGGCCGAGTTCGAAGCCTCCCTACAGCACAGTCTCCGCGCGGGGTACCTGCGGGGAATCGAGCTGGCGCGGGGCAATCTGGTCAACACCAGCCTTCGCCTCGGCGACATCAACGCCACCCAGCACCACATCGCGGATCTGCTCCTGCTCTTTCCGGCGGAAATGACGCCGAACAAGGTCCTCGTTCTCGGTAACCTGGCCATGATCGAGACCATTCGTGGAGATCACGCCAAAGCCCTGCTCCTCGCTACGGAGTGCCTGACCGCGGTGGAGCAGGCCGGGGCAACCCGGCTGATCATGGTGCTCAAGCGCGGCCTGGCCCTGGCCCACCTGGCCCTGAACGATCCGGTGACCGCCGAGAAGTTGCTCTTGGAGGCGCATTCCATCGCCACCGAGGTGGCCAGCGACATCGACACCTTTGACATCCTGGCCGGTCTGGTGCTGGTCTGCGTCCGCACGGAGCGCACCCAGGAAGCCCTGGTCTGGACGAAGCCCCTGCTTGAGCTCCTCGATCGAGGCGTGCCCAGTTACGCCGGCGACGACTGGGCGCACGCCGCCGTCCTCGAGACCTATCTGGCGGCCGGTCTGCTGGACGAGGGTCTGGCGATCGGAGAAGCCGCCCTGAAGAAGTACGACAACGCCGGGCATCAGCTCACCGCTGTGCGCGTGCGAATGCGGCTCGGGCAGATTCACGCCGCCCTGGGTTCGGCCACGACCGCCCGCCACTATTGGGGATCCGCATTGCCGTATCTGATCGAGCAGAAACTGCCGGAACGGGTTGTGGTCGAAGAGCTGCTGAACGAAGAATCCTTTTGCGGGAAGAATTCCTAAAGTTCCATCTCTTCGAGGTGGATCCCACCGATCAGGTACCACCGGCCGTCAGGCCTGCGGCCGATCTCGCTCATCAGCTCACCGCTGGATGCTATTCCGCCCCGGTCCGTCTGGAGATACTGAAGACGAGCCGTTGATGACGCAGGATCGAGGGTGCCCACGAGCCAGCCCTCGACCACCGGACCGCCCCCGTAGCGCGCGCTGATGGACTCACCGCTCTGTGAGAAGCAGTAGACCGTCCCGTCGCCGCCCGCTTCCGCGGCCATCCTCATGACCACCCCATCCAGGCCGTCCCTCGGTCGGCTCGGCGCCAGGAACTCCCGGACCTCGGCAACCACGGCTTCGGGCACGCCGTAGAAATCGAAGATTCCTCCCCGCCGGGCATTCTGACCGCAGATGACGAACAGTCCGCTACCGGTGGCCGCCTTGACCCGAGTGGCCAGCCAGCCGACGAATCCGCTGTCGTCGGCGCCGGCTGGGAGAACAACACGAAAGACGCCGAACCGCTCCTCCCGGCCGGTCGCCGGCACGAGTGCGCTGACCCGCCCCTCGTCGTGAATCTCGGCAATTCGGTCCTGCCGATCAACCGCGCCCGCCTCTTCCGCGAACGTCCACCATCCCGGCAGCCAATCGACGGTGGACCTCCGGAACACGGCCCGCAGACGCGCTTCCGTCTGGGCCGGCACCTCATGCGACACGGTGACCATGTCGGTACCTTGGCAGCGTCCTAACTAATGGGTCAAGGCATTAGTCGGTTAGGGTGATGCCGTGAGCCCCAACCCCGATCCGCTGGCCATTGCCTTCGCGAACACCCGGTCCTCATCCGGCCGGGACCGGATCGCGAACGTCGAGCAGTTCGCCGCCTGGGCCGGGTCCTGGCCCGTGCTGGCGGAGTTCGCACCCCAGTTGGCCGAAGCCGCGGTCGACGAACTGCGGGCTCAGCGCGATGCGACCCAGCTCGTCCTGCACCGGTTCGCCGATGGTCAGACGCCTTCCCCGGAAGAACTGGACCGTGCCGCGGGTCCCGGACTTCAGGCTGCCCCGTTCTCTTTGCGCCTCAACGGAACACACGTCACTGGGGACGGCGACGCCCTGACCGGGGCATCCCATCTGGTGGGTCGCGCGCTGGTGGACCTCCTGCTCAGCCCTGCACTCAGAGAACTGCGCCGCTGCGACGGCAGCAACTGCCTGCGGGTGTTCGCTTCGGGCCGGAAGTCCCGCCGGTGGTGCGACAGCCAGATCTGCGGAAATCGGGCCCGGGTCGCCGCCCACCTGCACAATCGCTCGCAGACCGGCCCCGACGGAGCATGATGGGCGAGTGATCCGGAGAAAGCCGATGATGGCGACGGCCGCACTGGCAGTCGCCCTCTCCGCATGCAGTAGCGGCAGCTCCGGGGTCGCCCCCAATCCAGTCCCCACCCCCTCCCCCAGCAGCATCGTTACCCTCGACTGCGCCGCCTCCATCGAGGCCCCCGAAACTCTCCCGAGCGGCTACGCCGAGGTGCTCAGCGCCGTGGCCGTCGAGGACCGGCAGTTACAGGTCAGCCAGGGCGGTGACCAATACCGGCTCTTCGCGAAGACCGGTCTGATGGTGCGGGCCGAGCAGGAATCGACGCTGACCGTCAGGGGACGCGTCGGGATCCGATGGGGGAACCAGCCACTGCCGTGGGCGAGCACGTTGCAGATCCCCGCCTGCCCGGCGAAGGGCGGCGCTGATTGGCTCGTCTATCCCGGCGGCTTCTCCGTCGATGAACCGCAGTGCGTGCCCCTGGTGGTCAAGGCCGACGGGAAGCAGCAGACCCGCTCCATGCCGGTCGGCACCGCCTGCCCGTAAGGTTTCCTTCAGCGGTCGATCTGCTGGAGCAGGCTCCGATAAGTAGCCGCGATCTCACCCTCCACAGTCACAACCAGTCGCGTAGCCGGGCGCGCCTCGACCACTTTCATGAGCCGTGAATGCATTTCGACCAGTCCCTTTGTTCCACCGCTTCGCTCCTGAAGCGCGGTCGCCGCTCGATGCTCGTCGTTCTCCGGTTCGGCCGCCCGGCGGGTGAACCGGGCAACGGCATCATCCGGGTCGGACACCAGAGCGATCTCCACGAACTGCGCCCCCACCTCACCGGCCACCGCTTCCAGCTCCAGAACGAAGTCCAGCCGTCCAAGGGGTGGTTCCTCGCTGTACAGCCGCCCCAGCGTCGACTTCCCACTGCTCGGAGCCCCATTGATCAGCACCAGACGGACCATCGTCGAAGTCTGGCAGTTCACCCGGCCCGCGGGCGATCGAGGCTAGGGTGAACCGCCGGTCTTCATCCTGGAGGGCATCGATGTCACAGGTTCGCGTGCACAACTTCACCGTCTCCTTGGACGGCTTCGCCGCCGGTGAGGGGCAGACGCTGGAAAGTCCCTTCGGCCATGCCCAGGGCCGGCTGATGGAGTGGTTCTTCGGTACCCAGACCTTCCAGTCGATGCACGGGCAGAACGCCGGCAGTCACGGCGTCGACGAGGCGTTCGCGAGCAACTGGGGGCCGGGGATCGGCGCCGAGATCATGGGGCGCAACAAGTTCGGCCCGCAGCGTGGCCCGTGGACCGACGAGGAATGGAAGGGCTGGTGGGGCGATGACCCGGTGTTCCACACCCCGGTGTTCGTGCTCACCCACCACCCGCGCCCTTCGATCGAGATGAAGGGTGGCACCACCTTCCACTTCATCGATGCCGAGCCGGCCGAGGCCCTGGCCCAGGCCCGCGAGGCCGCCGACGGCCTGGACGTGCGGATCGGCGGCGGAGCGGCCACCGTCCGCCAGTTCTTGGCCGCCGACCTGATCGACCACCTGCACGTGGTGCTCGCGCCGATCGTCCTCGGCCGGGGCGAACGGCTCTGGGACGGGCTGGAATCCCTGGAAGAGCGCTTCGCCGTCGAGTCCGTGGCCTCCCCCAGCGGCGTCACGCACCTGACCTTCACCCGGACCCGCTAGTGGAGCGAACCATCGTCCCTCTAGCGACGGCCTAGAGGCTCATCCACCGAAAACCGCAACCCCGCCGTCTGCGTCCACCAGCACAGCGGCGTGATCTGCAACGGTCTCAATCCAGGCGCCGGCTCGGTGGCCGAGCACGAACGCCGCGGTGGCGTAGACATCGGTCCAAAGCAGGTCCGGGCCGATGACCGTCGCCGAAAGCAGTTCCTGGGCCCAAGAACCGGTGCGCGGATCAATGATGTGACGACCGCGAGCGGCGGTTCCGGAGGTGGCTACGGCACCGGTGCGCAACGGGATGGTCAGCAGAGTGCGGGTGCGGTCGCGCGGGTCCTCGATGGCGATCTTCCAGTCCGGCGTGTCCGTCCGGGTGCAGGTCACCGCGACATCGCCGCCCGCCGAGACCAGGACGTCGTGATCACCGAGGCTGCCCAGTCGTTCGTTGAGAGCAGCGAAGGCCTCGCCCACCACCCAGCCCTTGACCAGACCGGTCGGATCGAACCTGCTTTCGCCGTGGTCGTCCGGTAGCCAGGCGGTGAAGGCGCCATGGGTACGGACGCCGGCCTCCTCGCCCAGGGCGGCGGCCCGTTGGACACGGGGATCGGCATCCTGAAGACGCAGAAGACCCCGGCGAATCCGGCTCACCTGGCTTTCGGGCTTCCAGGTGCTGAAAAGCCGGTCAGCGGAGACCAGGTCGGCGAAGAACTGCTCCCCGGCCCGAACGACCTGGGGCGAACGGGCTTGCGGGCCGCGGATGTGCAGGCTGATCGGCAACCCCATGATCTGCCGGACGAAGGCGGTCCGGGGCTGGTCGGCGAGCGGGACCGCACCGGTGAACCGGGGCAGCGAAGCCGTGTCGGTGCCCATCAGCGTCACAAATTTGCCTTGTCGATCGCCGACTGCAGCGACTGGATGTAGCCGTCGCTGGTCACGGTGGCTCCCGAAACGGCGTCGATACTGCTGCTCTGGGCGGCTACCGCCTCGGAGTTGAGCTGGGGCACGGCGTACGCGTTGATCTCCTGGTCGCGGGGGTTGCCCGAGGGGGCCTCGACGGCCTCCGACTTGGTGATCTTGCCGTTGGCCACCGTGATCTGGACCTCGACGATGCCCCACTGGGTGTTGGCCTCGTCTCCGGTGTAGGTCGAGGCGCCTGCGGTGGAGGCATTGGAGGACGTCGTGCCGGTGTCCTCGGTCGAGCCGCCCGCGGTCGTGGCTTGGCCACCCGGCGAGTTCGTGCTGGTGTGGTAGCTGAACAGCAGGATCAGCCCACTGATCGTTCCCACAATGGCCAACGTGATGCGGCGCATGGACTTTCGAGCTCCTTGAGGTCCGGTGGAAGGAGGCGCTACCAGCTGAAGCGTTCGACGTGGATGCGGTCGGCCGGCACTCCGGCCGCCCGGGCGGCGGCCTCGGCGGCGTCCATCCATCCGGGCGCTCCACAGATGTAGACGTCCTGATCAGCGACGTCGGGCACGAGCTGGCGCAGGCCGTCCGCGTCGGACAGGTGAGCCGCATCCAGCGGGAGCCAGGAGGTGCGGCCCGGGATCCGCGCGCCGGTCGCGAAGAAGACCGTGGCGCCTCTGCTGGCGGCCAGCTCCCCCAGCTCGCGGGCGAAGATGAGGTCGTTCTCGTCGCGGCTGCGATAGATCAGGGTGATGTCGCCCTGGTCCTGAGGCAGTTCCTCGAGCAGGGCCCGCATCGGCGTGATCCCGATGCCGCCGGCCAGCAGGGTGACCTTGCGACGGGTGCGGACTCCGGAGTGCAGGCGCCCGTAAGGTCCTTCGATCGCCACCCGGGTTCCGGGCTGAAGACCGGCCAGGAGCCGGCTCTCGTCGCCCAGGTCCTTGACCGTGATCCTCAGATGGGTTGCGGTCGGAGCCGCGGACAGCGAATAGGGGTGTCCGCGGGTCCAGCCCGGGCCGGACAGGAAGCGCCAGATGAAGAACTGGCCGGCCCCGGCCCTCAGCCGATCGAGGCGTCGTCCCGTCATCCATACCGACACCGTGTCCGGGCTTTCCCGCACCACCAACCCGACCCGAAGGTCGTGCCGCAGCGTGAGGTAGACCGGCATGCCGATCCTCCAGATCAGCACGGCTCCGGCGGCCGCGATCCAGAGCGCCCACCAGTACACGGTGGCGATCCGGTGCTCGAGGAACTCCTGGCCGCTCCACAACTGATGCGGCAGAGCCAGGCCCACGCCCAGATACGCGTACAGGTGCAGGAGATGCCAGGACTCGTACCGGAGCTTTCTGCGCGCCTTCTTGATGCTGGTGAACGTCACCAGCACCAGTAGGAGGGTGCCGGCCACCGAGAGCAGGATGCCGGGGTAGTCGACCACCAGGTTCCACAGCTCGGAGAACGGGTTCTTCCCGTCCTGACTCGCGTATCCAAGGGTGATCAGGACGATGTGAACGAGCATCAGGTTGAACGAGGTGAATCCGACCAGCCGGTGTCGGCGGGCCAGTTCGTCCTGGCCGTAGACCTTTTCGACCATCGGGATCCGGGCCATCAGCAGGACCTGGACGAGGAGCAGGTCCGCCGAGATCAGGCCGGTCAGGCGACCGGCGCTGGTGAGGCCGGACGCCCAGCCCCCGGACAGCGCCTGGATCTGGCCGTCCGCGAGCCAGAGGGCGACCACGATCACGCCGCTGGCCCAGGTCAGGGTGCCGACGGCGTCGCGCCACCAGAACGGCGGACGCTTCTGCGAAAGGCGCAGAACAGCGTGGTCGGAGCTGATCGTCGCCACGGGTGCCGGTCTCCTCCTCAGGACGCCCTCACGAGCCTGTGTTTGCTGCAGGGTTCAAACACTCCGTTCCCAGACTGGGTTTTCCCTGGGGAATCGTTGTGGATAGGTCCGCGAGGCGCCTTGCTCGTTCCGTTCTGCCCGGGCCGTCCCGAAACCTCAATCCAATATGTGACGCACGTCACAAGGCATGATGCCCAGGGCCCGGGCCGTGCTGGTCGATGACGCCTGCAGGGCTGCATTGCCGGGAGAGAACTGCGGGCCAGCAGTTACCGGCAGGTTCACAAGGAGGCACAGGTTGACCGCGCTGACCACATTTCCCGCTCCGAGCCGTTCGACGGCCAGGCGCGGAACTTCCCCTCGTCAGCTGTTCAGCGATCTTCGCCTGAGCGCGAAGATCCTGACCCTGGTGGCCGCAGCGCTGCTCCTGACCGTGGCGGTGGGCTTCATCGGGCACACCGCGGTGGGCAACGTCCAGCAGCAGGCCGAGCTGACCGGGGTGGAGACTGCGAATCAGGTGAGCCTGTCCAAGGACGCCGGTACCTCCCTGGCCCGCTACCGGAGGTTCGTACTACAGACGGCGCTGGCCTACCGTGAGGCAGACGTAGAGGTCGCCAAGGCCGGTATGGCGAAGAACGCCAAGACCGTGACCGATGCGCTCAACACCTTGAACCAGCAGGCCCCGACGCCCGCGCAGAAACAGCTGATCGACGACGGCCTCAGTCTGGTGACCCAGATGCAGTCGATCTACGACAAGGAGCTCGCCCCGTTGACCGAGAGCACCGCGCTTCTGTCCGGGGCGCAGTACCGCGAGCTGGGCGACCGGGTGAGCGCGGACTTCTCCCCGGTCGCCGACCAGGCCCTGGCCAAGACCAACGGGCTGGCCGATCTGTACGCCAAGGAGATGACGGCGGCGGTGGCCAAGGGCAAGTCCACCGCGAACTCCGCGGTCCGCACCATCTGGATCTTCACCGTGGTCGGAGCCCTGCTGCTGATCGTGTTCGGTTACTGGATCGCCCGGCTCATCTCCACCTCGGTGGCCCGGATCCGGGACGCGCTGGATGCCTTGGCGGGCGGTGACCTGTCCTACCCCGCCCTGGTCGACAGCCGGGACGAGGTCGGTCAGATGGCCCGCTCGCTCAGCGCGGCCCAGGCGTCCCTGCGCGAGGCGATGCGGGAGATCGGTGACACCTCCACGACCCTGGCCGGGAGCGCCGAGGAACTGTCGGCCGTGTCCGCCCAGGTCGCCACGAACTCGCAGCAGGCCGCGTCCCAGGCGAACGCCCTGGGCGCCACCTCCTCCGAGGTCTCCGGCAACGTCCAGACCGTTGCGGCCGGCACCGAGGAGATGTCCGCCAGCATTCGGGAGATCGCCCAGTCCTCCTCCGAGGCGGTGCGCGTGGCCGGGTCCGCGGTGTCCGAGGCCGCCCGGGCCGGGGAGACCGTGACCAAGCTGGGGGCCTCCAGCACCGAGATCGGCAACGTGGTCAAGGCGATCACCACGATCGCCGAGCAGACCAACCTGCTGGCCCTGAACGCCACGATCGAGGCCGCCCGGGCGGGCGAGGCCGGCAAGGGCTTCGCGGTGGTCGCCGAGGAGGTCAAGCAACTGGCTCAGGAGACCGGCCGGGCCACCGAGGACATCTCGCACCGGGTCGAGGCGATCCAGGCCGACACCCAGGCGGCGGTCACCGCGATTCAGCGGATTACCGAGACCATCGAGGACATCAACTCCTTCCAGACCACGATCGCCTCGGCGGTCGAGGAGCAGACCGCCACGACCAACGAGATCGCCCGCACCATCGGCGAGGCCGCCAACGGATCGGCCAGCATCGCGCACGACGTACAGTCCGTCGCCGAGGTGGCGCAGGCTTCCAGCAGCGGCATCGCCGATGCGCAGCGAGCGGCCCAGGAACTGGCGACGCTGTCGGTCAACCTGCAGAACCTGGTGGGGCGCTTCCGGTCGTGAACAAGCGGGACTGCGCCGTCCCTTATCGGCGCGTCCCCGCAGGTCAGAGGGGGTGGAACGTCCCAACGTCCCAGATTGCGGCAAAGCCGTGGACGTCGGGACGATCCGCCCATCAGGGTTGTCGGACCCCCCGACGAAAGGACCCTGATGAGCCTCACGACGACGGTACGCGTGGAACCGATCCGGCTCAGCGAACGCCGTCCCTGGATCCTGCCTCTCGCGGTGCGGTATTTCCGGCTGCGGCGGCGCTGGAAATGGCTCACCGGCGGTCAGCGATTCACCCGGACCTTCAGCTCCGAACCGCTCCCGGTCACCGTCAAACGTCATCGATCGCTGCTCCTGCGCCAGCTCGGCGACGCGGACATGTGGCTGCAGCACAACAAGGTGATCAACCTGCGGATCGCGTCGGCCGCGCTGGACGGGGTGGTCATCGCGCCGGGCGAGACCTTCTCGTTCTGCCGCCTGGTCGGCCGGGCGACGGAGAAGAAGGGGTACGTCGTCGGCATGTTCCTCTCCGGGGGCGAGGTCCGCCCGGACATCGGCGGGGGCATCTGCCAGGCGGCCAACCTGCTGCACTGGATGGTCATGCACAGCCCTCTGACCATCGTCGAACGCTCGGAGCACAGCTTCGATCCGTTCCCCGATTCGGGCCGGGTCATCCCCTGGGGTACTGGGACGTCCATCTTCTACAACTACGTCGACCTACAGGTCCGCAACGACACCGACGTCCCCTATCAATTCGGTGTCCGGGTCGGCGAGACGCATCTGGAGGGCGAACTGCGGGCCGCGGTGACGCCTGCGCACAGCTATCACGTGGAGGCCCGCGGGGAGCGGTTCGAGAAGCAGGATGGCATCTGGTGGCGTAGCAACGAGATCTGGCGGCGCGTGATCGACCGGCGTACCGGCAACCACTTGCAGGACGAGTTGCTGAAGGCCAACCGTGCGCGGGTGATCTACGACCCCACCGTGAGCTACACCGACCGCACTCCGGGTGGAAGGTTTTAGAACTACTGGGGCTGTAGGGCAAGATGCGGCATCTCGGGAGAAATCCTTCCGGGATGCCGAGCTGACCGGAGCGCACCGTGGGAGAGCACGACGGCCTGGCCGTGATGCTCCAGACCCTCAAGGAGCGCTCGGGCCTCAGCTACGCCGTCCTGGCGCGACGCTTGCACACGAGCACGTCCACCCTGCATCGCTACTGCAACGGTGAGACGGTGCCGCAGGACTTCGGCACGGTCGAACGCTTCGCGAAGCTCTGCCAGGCGACCCCGGACGAGCTGACAGAACTTCACCGCCGCTGGGTAGTCGCCGGCGAGCAGCGCACGAACAGGGAGCAACCACCGCCCACCCCACCTGCCGAGGAACCCGTGCCCGCGACGCCGAAGCGATGGCCCAGCCGGGCCGTCATCGCGCTCGCCTTTGCGGCGACCTTGGCGGTCGTGGTTGCCGTGGGCTTCCTGATCCGCGATGACGCGCACCAGCCGATCGTCCGCAAAGGCGACGGGCTGGCGTCCCCGGTTACATCGTCCTCAAGTGACACGACACTGGCCACCGAACCCCCACCCGTCGCCGTCACCGTGACCCCCTTCACCCTGTGCGCCCGCGACATCCTGGTCGACCGTCCGCCGGAACAAGTGCCGCCCACCGTCGACCTACAGGACACCTCGGCCTGGGTCAGCGCGCTCAACGGTGTCGTCACCCGGCATCAGGACCTCTCGGTGACGGTTCAGGGCACCGACGACCGCACGGTGGTGCTCGACGCGCTCCACGTACGCACGGTGTCCAGCGATGAGCCCCCTTCCGACGGCAACGTCTACGTCCTGGGCGACGGCTGCGGGGGCGGGGTCGACACCTCGATCTTCGACATCAATCTGGACATGCCGCACCCGGAGCCCAGTTCGCCGAAGAAGCACAACCTGCCCCTGAAGGTCAGCAAGGGCGATCCGGTCGAGCTCGAGATCGCCGCGCAGGTGGACACGCACGACGTGACCTGGTACTTGGAGCTCGACTGGTCGTCGGGTGGCAAGCACGGGACCTTGCGGATCGACGACCACGGCAAACCGTTCCGGACCACTGGACTGCGCAAACAGCCGCTCTACTACTTCAATTACGACAGCCGGGACTGGTCGACGGACTGACGGCCCGAGACTTACCGGCCACGATGGGTCAGGGCAGCGGCATACGCGGCCAGCTCCGCCCCTACCGCCTCGACCCCGGCCGCCCGGCCGGTGTGGTTGATCCGCAACGCCTTTCCGGCGAGTGGACCCGGGGCCTGGGTGGTGATCCGGGCACCCGCCGCGCGGGCTCGTTCCAGGAATCCCTCGTCCGGCACGGCAAAGGTGGTCGCTACCCCCGCGGCTCCCCGGTCGTCCCGGATCCAGGGGCGCAGGCCCAGTGCGCGAAGGCCCTCCCGGCTGGCGTCGGCCGAGTCGCGGTGGCGCTGAATCAGCTGGTCCAGTCCTTCGGCCTCGACCCGGTCCAGCGCCTGGAGCAGGGCGAACGTCTCCAGCGAGGCGACGTAGCCGGGCAGCGTGGTGCGGCCCGGGTCGATCCAGGCGTGCTTGAGGTCGAGCAGGGACAGGTACGAACCTCGGGGTGCGGACGGGTTGGCTTCCAAAGCCTCCCAGGCCGCGGGCGAGATACTTAGGGCGCTGACCCCGGCGGGACCGGCCAGCATCTTCTGCGGGCCGATCGCGACGATGTCGGCGCCCCACGCGTCCGGGGTCACCGGGTCGGCGCCGAGGGAGGCCACCGCGTCGACCACCAGCAGCGCTCCGTGCTCGCGGACCAGCGCGGCGATCTCGTCCATCGGGTTGACGCCACCGGTCACGGCCTCGGCGTGCACGATGCTCACGATGTCGAACCGTGCGGCGGCCAGGGCCCGGGCCACCACGTCCACCCCGACCACCTCGTCGAAGCCGGTGATCAGATCCACCACCTCGGAACCGCTCTCGCGCAGCCAGTCACCGAAGACCACGCCGTAGGGCCCGGTGACGATGTTGAGGGCGCGGGTTCCGGGCCGGCCGAGGCCCCGGGCGGCCACCTCGAGCGCCAGGATCGCCTCGCCCTGCAGCAGAACCACGTCCTGACGAGTGTTCAGCAGCCGGGCCAGTCGGTCCTCAGCGTTCGCGATGTCGGCTGCCGTCGCCGTAGGAAGGTCCAACAGGCTGGTCATCAGGATGCCTCCGTGCGCAGCCGGGGTACGGACTCGATCAGCTGCCGGGTGTATGCGTGTGAGGGGTGGGCGAAGATCTCCCGGGTAAGCCCGGTCTCGACGATCTCCCCCTGGTGGATGACCGAGACCTCGTCGCAGATCTCGTGCACGACCGCCAGGTTGTGCGAGATCAGCAGGATGCTCAGCCCGAACTCGTCGCGCAGACGGGCCATCAGATCCAGGACGGACGCCTGCACCGACACGTCCAGCGCCGAGGTCGGCTCGTCGGCCACCAGCACCTGCGGGTCCACGGCCAGGGCCCGGGCGATGGCGATGCGCTGACGCTGACCGCCGGAGAACTGGCCGGGCACCCGGTCCAGAGCCCAGTCGGGCATGGCGACCTGGTCGAGCAGCTCGCGGCAGCGGTTCTCCAGCGCTGCTTTTCCCTTGAGGCCGTTCAGTTTCAGCAGTTCGGTCAGGGTCTGCCGGATGGTCATGCGGGGGTCGAGCGAGGCGTGCGGGTCCTGAAAGACCATCTGTACGGCCCGCAACTGGGCCCGCGAGCGGCGGCGCCCGAGCTCGGCGCCATCGAGCGAGACCGAGCCGGCGTCGGGATGCTGCTGACCGGTGAGCACGCGGGCCAGGGTGGTCTTCCCCGAGCCGGACTCCCCCACCAGGCCGTGGATGCGTCCGGGGTGCAGATCCAGTGAGACGCCGGCGAGGGCCGGGCGGTCAGTCCGGGCGTAACGGACCTCGATGCCCTGCGCCCGCAGGCCGGCAGATCCTTTCGCCGAAAGCTCTTTCGGGGGAGAAACTTCCTGATCGCGAGAGGGCAGGCTGATGACCGAGTTCAGTAGCATCTGCGTGTACTCCTCCCGCGGCTCCCGCAGAACGCTGAGGGCGGAACCGGTCTCGACCACCTCCCCCCGCCGCATCACGATGATGTCGTCGGCCACCTGACTGACCACGGCCAGGTCGTGGCTGACGAAAACGGTCGCCAGCGAGGTCTTCGCGCGGATCTCGGCCAGCAGGTCGAGCACGGCCGCCTGCACGGTGACGTCCAGGGCCGTAGTCGGCTCGTCGCACAGCAGCACTTCGGGCTCGGTCGCCAGAGCCGCTGCGATCATGATTCGCTGACGCTGACCGCCCGAGAGCTGGTGCGGGTAGGCCCGGGCCATCCGCTCGGGGTCGGGCAGGTGCACCTGACGCATCAGATCCAGGGCGATCCGGCGGGAATCGGCCGCCGAGCGGCCCAGGGCGCGCCGGGGCACCTCGGCGATCAGGTCACCCACCCGCATGACCGGGTTGAGCGCGGCCGACGGGTCCTGGAAGACCATGGCCAGGCGGCGCCGGCGACTCTCCCGAACCCTTTTGCCACTCAGGGGAATCTCGTCGGAAGCTGCCCACAAGCGTCCATTATTAATCGTGGCCGCAGACGGGAGGATACCCATGAGCGCCCGCAGCGAAATGCTTTTCCCGCTGCCGGACTCCCCCACGATACCGAGGGTGGCCCCGGGAGCGAGGTCGAAGGACAGGTCCTGGACGGCCGGGACGTCACCGAACGAGACGGACAGGTTCTCCAGACGCAGAGCAGGGGACGCTTTCATCGACGCACCCGGCCCACGTCGGCAATGCCGTCGGCCAGAAGGGAGAACCCCAGACCGGTGAGCACCACGGCGAAGCCCGGCAGCGCGGGCAGCCACCACTGGCTGGTGATGAACAGGCGGTTGTCGGAGATCATCGAACCCCAGTCCGGTGTCGGCGCCTGGACACCCAGGCCGAGATAGCCCAGGGTGATCACGGCGACGATGACGAAGACCACGTCGGAGGCGAGCAGGACCACGGCCTGAACAATGGTGTGCGGCAGGACGTGCCGCAGGATCACCCGCCAGGTGGGCACCCCGCCCTGACGAGCCGCGGTCACCCAGTCCTGACCGGTGACCACCCGCGTCGAGGTGCGGATGACCCGGGCGTAGGTGACCCAGCCGACGATGGCCAGCGCCACGTAGATGCCTCGCTCGCCGGCTCCCACCACGAAGACCAGCGCGATGACGAGAACGTAGAAGGGGAAGGCGATCAGCACGTCGATGATGCGCATGATCACCGTGTCCAGCCAGCCCCCGAAGTACCCGGCCAACGTGCCGAGGGTGACCCCGACCACGAACGGCGTCGCCAAAGCCAGCGCGGCGATGCGTAAGTCGGTGCGGGAGGCGTTGACCAGCCGGCTGAGCGTGTCCCGGCCGAGCTGGTCGGTGCCGAACCAGTGCGCCTTGCTCGGTCCGGCCAGCAGGGCGTTGACGTCCTGCGCGGTCGGGTCCTTGAGCCAGATCGGGCCGAGGATCGCGATCAGCAGCAGGGCCAGGACGATGATCGACCCGGCCAGGAAGGACGGGCTCGAACGGATCCGGGATGTCATGCGTTACTCCTCAGCCGCGGATCCACCAGCGCGGAGACGATCTCGGTGAGCAGGTTCACCAGCACCACGACGATGGCCAGGAACAGCGCAATGCCCTGCACCACCGGGAAGTCGCGATTGCTGATCGAGGTGAACATCAGCCCGCCCAGGCCGTCGATGGCGAACACCTGCTCCACGACCACGGTTCCGCCGACCAGGTAGGCCAGGTTCAGCCCGAGCAGGGTCAGCATCGGCACCAGCGCGTTGCGGGCCGCGTGCACGAACAGCACCCGGCTCTCGCTGAGCGACCGGGTCCGCGCCGCCGCCACGTAGTCCGACTGCAGCACCTCCAGCAGTTCCACCCGCAGGCTGCGGATCAGCAACGGGGTGATCGCCAGGGCGGCGGTGAAGGCGGGCAGGACCAGCCCCCGGAAGGTCAGCCAGGGGCCGGGACCGGCGCCGCCGACCGGGAACCAGTGCAGCCGGACGCTGAACACGATGATAAGCATCAGACCGAGCCACAGCGCGGGCATTCCGGCCCCGATCGCCGGGATGATCCGGATCAGCTGGTCCGGCAGCCGGTCCTTGCGGACCGCGGCCCACAGGGCCAGCGGAACGGTGAGCAGGACGCAGAAGATCCCGGCCAGCAGCACCAGTTCGAGCGTGACCCCGGCCCGGTCCATGATCAGCGACCGGGCCGGCACCCCGTAGAACAGGGAGTTCCCGGTGTCGGCGTGGGTGAGCAGCCGGCCCACGAAGGAACCGAACTGCACGATCAGGGGACGATCGAGCCCCCAGTTGGCGCGCAACTGGGCAATCTGATCGGCCGTGGCGTGGTTGCCGAGGATCTGCTCGGCCGGGTCGCCCGGAATGATGTGCAGCAGCAGGAAGGTCATCACCACAACCCCCGCCACCACCAGGACCGCCTGCGCGAGGCGGCGCCAGAGGCGGTTCACGCCAGCCAGACGCTCTCCAGGCGCGCGGCGCCCGCCGGGTTCACCTTCAGGCCCTGCACGGTGGAGCGAAGACCCTTGAGGGACGTCGGGTAGGACAGCGGCACGAACGGCACGTTGTCCGCCACCTTCTGCTGGATCTGGCTGTACAGGTCCTGGCGCTTGGCCGAGTCCTGCTCGGTCTCGGCCTGACGGACCAGGGCGGTGGTGGCCGGGTCGCTGTAGTGCGTCCAGTACGAGTTCGAGCCGCCGTTCTCCTCGTCCAGCTCGAACGAGGCCATCTCGTCCGGGTCGCTGATGTCGTTGATCGCGTTGTTGATGAACAGGTCGAAGTCGAACTTCTGGAACGCCGCCTTGTACGCGGCCGTCTCCAGCGAGCGGATCTTCACCGTGATGTTGATCTGCTTCAGCGCGGCCTGGATGATCTGGGCGGTCTGGTTCCAGGCCTGGTTGGACGAGGGCACCAGCAGCTCGACGCTGAACCCGGTGGCGAAGGCCGACTGGGCCAGCTCGCTCTTGGCGGCGGCGAGGTCGTAGCCGAGCACGCTGGTCTTCGCGTCGTAGTACTGCAGGCTGGTCGGGAAGAACGAGCCGCCGGGCTCGGCGGTGCCGAACGTGGTGGCCTTGACGATCTGGGCCCGGTCGACCGCGTGCGCGACCGCGCGGCGCACGTGCAGGTCGGCGAAGTACTTGTTCTGCGCGTTGAGCAGCAGCAGGTCGACCGACCACTGCGGGCTCTTCAGCACCGAGACCCCGGAGGCGCTGCCCAGCGCGGCGGCATTGGCCGGGGGCACGCTGTCGATCACGTCGACCTGGCCGGCCTGGAGCTGCTGGACCAGCTGGTTGTCGTCGGCCACGACGCTGAACTCGATGCCGTCCAGGTAGGGGCCACCGGCCGCGGCGTTCCAGTACGAGGGGTTGGCGGCCAGCGTGACGGTGGCGCCCTTGGCCCACGACTTCAGCGTGAACGGGCCGGTGCCGACCGGCTGCTCGAAGAACTCGGCCTCGCTCTTGCCCTGCAGGTCGCTGGGCACGATCGAGTTGGAGAACGCGGAGATGTCGGAGACGAACGGGCTCCACGCCTGGGTCAGCACGACCACCACGCTGGTGTCGCCGTCGGCCTTCACCGAGGAGATCACCCCGTCCAGGAACGACAGCGGGCCGTCGCTGCTCTGTGCCCGCTTGAGCGAGTAGACGACGTCGGCCGAGGTGAGGGCGGTGCCGTCGGAGAACTTCACGCCCTCGCGGATGGCGAAGGTGTACGTCTTACCGTCCGCCGAGACGGTGTGCCCGGTGGCCAGATGCGGCTTCAGCGATCCGTCGACGTCGGTGATGTAGAGCGGCTCGAAGATCTGGTTCAGCGTGTAGACGTCGCCGGCCAGGATCGTCTTGTGCGGGTCCAGGCTGGTCGGCCCGGTGGTGCGGGCGAACTTCAGCGTGCCGCCCTTCTTCGGGGTACCGGCAGCGGAGCTGCTGGAGGAGGACGTGCTGCTTCCGGAGGCCGAGCAGGCGGCCAGCAGCACGGTCAGGGCGCTTCCGGCCCCCAGAGTGAAGACGCCGCGGCGGGTGATCAAGGTGTTCTCGGTCATTTCAGCTCCTGGTTTTAACTGCGCGGCCGTTCTGGAAGACACCGCTGACTCCCTCTGGCCGCTCGAAAAGACTCAAATCGCCCGGGTCCTGCTCGAGCACGACAGCATCGAACCGCTGTCCCTCGACCAGCCGGCCCACGTCGCCGTCGACGCCGCACAGCCGGGCCCCGTTCACGGTGGCCGCCAGCAGGGCCTGCTCCGGGCTCAGCCCCGCCCGGTGCAGCAGGGGAATCTCGCGCAGGTTGTGGCCGTGATCGTTGCGGTGGGCGAAGTCGCTGCCCAGGGCAATGGGTACCCCGGCCGCGAGGGCGATCCGCACCGCCTCACCGAGCACGTCACCGGCCGCCTTCGCCCGGGTGGCGACGGCACCGGGCAGCGCACCCAGCAGGGCCGCATCCGCCAGCTGCCGGTAGATCGTCAGGGTCGGGACCAGGTACGTCCCCTTCTCGGCCATCAGCGCCGCGTCTTCCTCGGTCAGCCAGAGGCCGTGCTCGATCGAGCGCACCCCGGCCTCGACCGCGGTGCGCAGCGCCGGCCCGCCGAGCGCGTGGGCCATCACCGGCACTGCCCGCCGGGTGGCCTCGCTCACCGCCACGGCGATCTCCTCGGGACTGAACTGCTCGTCGAACTGCCCGTCCCCGGCCGACATCACCCCACCGGTCACCAGCAGCTTGATCCAGTCAGCCCCGGCCCGGACGTTCTGCCGCACGGCGCGACGCACCTCGTCCACGCCGTCGACCACGCCCGCCGGGCGGCCGGGGTAGTCGGGCGTCATGTACTCGTTCGACATCTCCCAGCCGGGCCCGGCGAGAAATCCGTCGCCATGACCACCCGTCTGACTCAACGCCACCACGCTCACCTGCGCCTGGGGCCCCTCCGCCAACCCCCGCGCCAAGGCGTCCCTAATCCCCGCATCCAGGCCACCAGCGTCCCTAATGCTGGTCACTCCCGCCAGGAGCGTGCGCTTGAGCGCCGCAAGCGTCTCGGCAACCCGGTAGGTGATCGGGGTGCGCAGCAGCTCCATCGCGTCGGCGCTGTTGGTCATCGCGTGCACGTGGACGTCGAAAATGCCCGGCAGAAGGTACGTCCCGGCGTAATCCTGGTCGGGGAACTCCGGATCGACCGGAAGATCGGCAGCCAGACGGTCGATTCGCCCATTAACGACGCGAATGTCCAGCGGACCGCGGAAACCGCCCGCCTCATCAAGAACCCGGGGCCCCCGCAGGGTGAATGCCGACACTGCTGAATTCTCCTAGCCGATCGGCATCCCCGGGCGCGATCCGTATCTCTATTCGTTAGGTAGGGAAAATAACACGCCCACCTGGCGAGGCTGGCGGTGCGCTGCATCACTGCATAGGCTTACTGCTTCATGCAAGATTATGCACTCATCGGCGAAGGAGCAACCATGCCCGGACGGACTCCCCAGGGATTTCGCGGTCTCACCGCAAACCTCGGCCTCAAGGACAGTGACGACGACTTCGCGGCCGTCATCTCCGAGGTCCCCGCGCGCTCGGCCGCGGTGTTCACCCAGTCCCGCTTCGCCGGCCCCAGCGTGCTGCTCAGCCGCCAGGTCGCCGCCGGGCACCGGGCCCGCGGCATGGTCGTCCTGGCCCGCAACGCCAACGTGGCAACCGGAGCGGCCGGCGCCGCCCACGCCGCCGAGGTGCGCGACCGCGTGGCCGAGATCGCCGGGATCGAGCCGTCCGAACTGATCATCGGCTCGACCGGGGTGATCGGCCAGCCCTATCCGATGGACCGCATCCGATCCGGCCTCGCGGCCCTGACCTGGCCGTTCCCCGCGGCGCACTACCCGGCCGCGGCCCGCGCGATCATGACCACCGACACTCGCCCCAAGTACGCATCGGCCTCGTGCGGCGACGCCGTCGTGTTCGGCATCGCCAAGGGCGTGGGCATGATCGAGCCGAACATGGCCACCCTGCTCACCTTCTTCTTCACCGACGCCGACCTCCCCACCGACACGCTCGACGCCCTCTTCCGACGGGTCATGGACACCACATTCAACGCGTTGAGCATCGACACCGACACCTCGACCAGCGACACGGCGGCGATCTTCGCCAATGGTCTGGCCGGGCCGGTCGACCCCGAGGAGTTCGAACAGGCCCTGCACGGCGTCGCTCTGGAGCTGGTGCGCTCCATCGCCTCCGACGGCGAGGGGGCCGGCACGCTGATCGAGGTCCAGGTCACCGGGGCCCGGGACGACGCGCAGGCCAAGCGGGTCGGCAAGAGCGTGGTCAACTCCCCCTTGGTCAAGTCCGCGGTTCACGGCCGCGACCCGAACTGGGGCCGAATTGCCATGGCCATCGGAAAGCTGCACGAGGAAACCGATATCGAGCCCGGCCGGGTCCAAATCTCTTACGGCGACCTGCCGATGTACCCCGGCGAGCCGAGCGCGGCCCTGCTCGAGCAGGCCTCCCAGTACCTGGCCGGCGATCAGGTGGTGATCCGCGTCGACCTCGGCATCGGGGCGGGGGCGTTCACCGTCTACGGCTGCGATCTGACCGAGGAGTACGTCCGGATCAACTCCGACTACACCTCCTGATCAAAGGCTCTCGATCATCAACCCCGCCAGCCGACCCGACCGCTCCTCGTCGTACTCCAGGGAGATGACGACGAAGCCGGCCCCCAGGTCATCCACCCGCACGAGGTGCGCACTCAGCCAGGTCCACACCCCACCATGGCGGTAGACCCGGTGGCCGGCCTGCGTGAGAACGTCCATACCCCAGCCGTACTCCAGCACCGAGCCGTCGTTCAGCCGCCCGGGCGTCTGCAGAAGACCCGAAACACCAAGCTCGTCCCGCTCCAGCGCCTCGTTCCAGCGCATCAGGTCCACCGCGGTCGACCACACCCCGGCGTCTCCCAGGGTCAGGGGTAGCGGGCGATCCGGATTCACCGGGGCAGCGCCGGGAGGAGGCGCTGCCTGGGACCAGTACTGCGTGTCGGTCATGCCGAGCGGCCCGAACACGTGCTCCTGGGCGAAGTCCGGAAGCGGACACCCTGCGGCCCGCTCAAGGATGACTCCCAGGCACACGTAACCGGCATTGCAGTAACGAAATTCGGTTCCCGGTGGACGCTCGGGGCCGCCGAGGCGCTTGAGTTCCTCAATGGTTCCTTCCGTGGTCCGATCGAGTCCGGCGCGGTCGAGCACATAGAAGTCGCAGACATCGGGCAGGCCGCTGGTGTGGTGGATCAGATGGCTCACCCGGACGCTGTCCGCCCAGGCGGGTAGTTCGGGCATCCAGTGCGCCAGGGTCGACTCGATGTCCAGACGACCGCTCTGGACGAGCAACGCCGCGCAGGCAGCAGTGATCTGCTTGGACACCGAGGCGGTGCAGACGACGGTGCTGGGCGTGAAGCGTTCGCCGGTGGCCGTTCGTCCCCTCGCTGTATAGAGGACGGGCGTGCCGGGCAGGCGCACTCCGACCACCAGAGGGTCGTCCGGGCCGTAGCCCGCCTGCTCGATGACGGCGGCGAGCGCCTGTGCGACCATAACGGACATTGCATCCAATATGACCGCAGGCGGCAACCGGTAATACCTTCGACTACCACGGTCGATCTGGTTGGGAGCAGAAGTGTCTGAGCCATACGAGCATCTGGGCCCTTTCAGCGATCTCGTCGCCTTCAGCGAGGCCGCTCGAGACCGACCCATCCCCTTGAAGCCCGCCGAGGTTCGTCGCCTGATCGGCTTCGACGTGGAACCCCGCCCGCGCGATGTCGAGACGCACGAGCGGTGGGTACACGACGGTGTGGATGGCGAGGAAGTGTCGTGGTCGGTGGGTTATGGCCCTCGCACCCAGGCCTGGGTTCTGCGTCCGGCCGGCCATTCCGGTCCGCTGCCTGGCGTGCTGGCGCTTCACGGTCATGATTCGTTCAAATGGCACGGCAAGGAGAAGGTCGCAGATAGCCCGGCCGAGATCTCGCCGCCCCTGGCCACCCTGCGCCGCAAGCTCTACGGCGGGCGAGCTTTCGCCAACGAGCTGGCCCGGCGCGGATACACGGTGCTGGTCCACGACGCGCTGCTGTGGGGGTCCCGACGCTTCCCCGCAGATGTGATGCCGGCACAGGGTGCCACTCCGCCTCCGGAAGATCGCTGGATCGCGCCGGAGTCGGAGGGAGATCCGAACGATGTGCCGTGGTACAACCGCCTCGCGGCTCGTCACGAACACGTTGTGGCCAAATACGCCACCCTGCTCGGGACCAGCGTGGCCGGACTGGTCAACTACGAAGATCGCGTCGCAGCTGAATTTCTCGCCGGACGCGAAGACGTTCGGACCGGCGGCCTTGGCTGCGTGGGGCTGTCCGGCGGCGGCTGCCGGACAGCCTTGCTACAGGCCACGAGTGAGAGAATCAAGGCGGCGGTTGTCGCGGGAATGATGTCCACCTACCGAGGCCTGCTCGATCGCCACGTCGCCAACCACACCTGGATGTTCTTCCCTCCCGCGCTGGCCGCCGTCGCCGATTGGCCGGATGTCGCTGCCACCCGGGCCCCTTCACCCCTGCTGGTTCAGTATCTGCTCGACGATTCGCTGTTCTCCGTCGAAGGGATGCAGGCCGCCCACGCCCACTTGCAGCAGGCTTACGAGAACGCGGGAGCGAAGGACGCCTACGTGGGCCAGTTCTACCCCGGAAGGCACCGGTTCGACGTGGCCATGCAGGATTCGGCCTTCGATCACCTCGATCAGTGGCTGGCCTGAGCCGTGGCGTACTGCCCGTACTCTCTCCCGTAGTTCCCGAGGTTCTCCGCCTGCAGCCGACCCCGCTCCCCCGTCGCCTTCCGGTGAGCAATCTCCTGACGGACCAACGGCAACACGAAGCGTCCATAGTCCACCGCATCGGCCAAGGTGTCGTACCCACGGATGGACACCAGCGACGCACCCCGGTCCACGTAGTCCAGGATCGCCGCCGCCACCGTCTCCGGGGAGCCAACCAGGTCGTCCACCTGAGCCCGCCGCAGCCACCAGCGCTGCCGCGCCCACCTCCCGGCCGCGGTCCCTTCGAAGCGCAGCCAACGGCACCCCATCCCCTCCTGGGTCTGCACACCTGGGTCTTGAGCGGCGCAGACGTCGCGTCGGGTTAACAACCGTCCACCATGAGCTTCATCCGTTGGAGACGTGACGAAGCTGGCCAGAGCGGTAGCAACGACCAGGTCGGAGGTGGGCTTGACGTCCGGTCCTCCCGTATGGTGATGGACGGACTGGACGAGGTGAGGTGGTGCGTTGTGTCGGCGGAACCGATTGGACCAATATCTCAGCCCGCCCCGGTGGAGGAGTGGACACCGCAGGACTGGGCTCTGGCCAAGTTGACCTATCTGGCCAGGCGACGCCCGCTGACCATCGCCGACCTCATCGGCATCGACCGCACTGCCGGCCGCCTGGAACTGATCGACGGAGTGCTGCTGATGACGCCGAACCCCGACGCCGACCATCTGCGTCGGTCCCGTCGGCTGGCCAACACCCTCGACACAGTGGTGCCGGAGGGCTGCGAGGCGATCGAGGGAATTAACGTGTTTGAGCCCGGGTCCGACCGGGTGATCTTCATGCCGGATGTCGCTGTGATCGTCTCCGACAAGCTGGTCCGGGTCCCCGGCCAGGGTGAAGGAGTCTTCCCCGACGGGCTCGAGCTGGTCATCGAGATCACCTCCTCCAACCGCGATGTGGATCTTGGAACCAAGCGTCAGCGGTACGAGTCCTGGGGCGTTCCGTATCTGGTGGTCGATCGGGCCACTGACCCGTACGGCTACCTGACGTTCGGGGAATGGCCCGAATGGGCCCAACCCGTCCTGCCCTGACCCGCCAACCCCAGTCCTACACGCTGCTGCGGCAGTTCGTGCCCGGAGGACCTTTAGCGGCACCTGATCGGGCCTGCAGTCACTAACGACTGACTGCCCAGTGGTGGGTCATCGTCCACCGCAACAGCCGCCGCCCGTCCGGAGAGCGCCCTGCCTCGTCGAACGTGCCGCCCTCGCCAACGAACCGCAACCCTGATGTTCCGCCCGCACGCCCCGACGATCGGGGCCATGACCACCACCAGCGACACTCCCGCCAAGACCTCGGCAACCTCGACGACCGGCGGAAAAGCCGAGGCTAAGAAGCCGGTTTCGGCGACCCTGACGACCGGATCGTCGGTCACCACGCAATACGGCACCACCCAGGTGAGCGTCACGATCAAGAGCGGCAAGATCACCGATGTGAAGGCCCTGAAGAGCGACGTCGACACCAGCGACGCGACGTCGATCTCGATCACCGGCCCGGCCCTGCCTAAGCTGCGGACCGAGGCGCTGACGGCACAGAACGCCAAGATCCACGCGGTCAGCGGAGCGACCTATACCTCGGGGGCCTACAAGTCATCCCTGCAGTCGGCGCTGGACAAGGCCGGCTTCGGAGCCTGATTCCCGCCGCCACTCCGCAATCATGTAGCCGACTCCGTCACCACGAGCCGCCACCGCCGGAGTCTCCCCCACCGCCGCCACCGGAATCTCCGCCGCTGTAGCCGCCGCCACCTGCGTCTCCACCATGGTGATGCCCCGACCCGCCATGATGGCCGGAGCCGCCTGAATCAAACCCTCCAGAACCGCCGTAGGCAGAGCCACCATCATCAGCCCGCCATCCGCTGCCTCCCGAACTACGTTTCCTACTAACGTAATTCGCGTCCGTGGAAGACTTCGTTACGTAGAACAAGCCAACCGCCACAACGGCGATGACCACGATCACGACAATGGCAACCGTCATCTCCTATCCCCATCCCCCGGCGCCGACCCCCGCCACCACCATACCCATCCGCTCCAGATCCCATCAGATCCACCGCTGCACCCAGGCCACTCAGTCAATTGATGACGCCGACCAAGACGATCGATGTCGCCTCGGCTCCCGAGAGCGGGGGTTGGGTAGCCACCGGGAAAATCACCGACCGGTGCTACGACCAGCACACCAACGCCGAATTCCTCGACTTCCTCAAGCTCGTCGCCCGGACCCACCCACGCGTGAAACTCCGTGTTGTCTGCGACAACTACGCCACCACAAGCACCCCAACGTGAAAGCCTGGCTGGCCAAGAACCCCCGCATTACCCTGTACTTCACCCCGACCAGCGGGTCCTGGCTGAACCTCGTGGAGATCTTCTTCGGGATCATCACCCGTCAGGCCATCCGCCGCGGCACCCACCACTCCGCCATCGAAACCTTCATCGACGGCTGGAACGACCGCTGCGAACCGTTCATCTGGACCGAGACCGCCGACGGCATCATCGCCAAAGCCGTTCGTCCAACAACTTCAAACCCGCGACACTAGACACGTGAGCCTCACCGATCGTCAACCAGGCGTGCTGATTTCGTCCTCCAGCAGACCGTTGACAACCGAGGAGACCTTCCACTCCCCTCCGCGCAAGACCACTTCGTCCAGCACCCGATGCGGCTCTCCGCCCGGCGGCTCCGAGGTCAGCTAGAAGCTCCCAGCGCCGTCATCGTAGGCAAACCAGTCATTCTCGGTCACCGTGATCACGCTGCCACGGGGAATCCCTTCGAAATAGCCGTCATCCTCGAGATACTCAGCATTTTCGGTGGCCACGGCCGAGGGATCAGACGCCAACCGCTGCACCGCCTGAAGAACCTCCTCCGGAACGCCCCTAGATCCGGAAGCACCTGCGCCAGCGCTACAGGCCTGCAAGCCGAACACCACTAGCGATGCGGCCAGCAGTGGGACGGCAAACTTCTTCACGCTGATCGAACTCCTCGAGGAACGGCACGGGCACGGCGCCAACAATGATCATGGCCTTCCCAACCGAACCGTTCAAACGTCACTAATCAATTAGTGACGCTCGCGGAGACCGACCGAGCAGGTCACCCGAGCCGTCGTCCCCCAGAACGGAAAACCCGAACCCTTACAGAAGGATCCGCAACCCATCGTACTGGACCGCAACCTTTGGGTAGTTTTGCCCGACTCCAGTATCCGGAGGGACAACGTGAGCACGCTCGACGACAACATCCAAGCGGTGGACGCGGCCCGGCAGCATTACACCAGTGCCCTCGGCCAGCTCCAGAGCGCGATCAGCGAAGCTGAGCAAGGCATCGAGCAGAGCGCCGCGCTAGGGGTCGACGGCCTGGTCGAGCTGTTCTCGCAGGCCAAGAGCGGGCTCGAAACCATCGTCGAGGCCACCCAGGCAGTCGACGGGCAGATCGATGCGGTGGTTGCTCTACTGGAGTCGGGGAAGGGTTGAAGGACGGGCGGCTCCGGCGGCTCGCCGCGTGCGGTGGAGGGCTCGCCGGCGTCGGGGCGAGCCGGCGAGGAGGGCCAACCGGATATCCCTCACGATCTTCCGTGGGTCGCGCCGGGATCCTCCGATGCTGAGACAAAGACACCCCAGAACCAGCCGCCGTTCGATCCTTCGACAGTTCGCCCAGCGCATGGGAATTGATCACCGAAGACTCCAGACTTCGATCGAGACTCCGTGCAGCAACCATTGGCAGACAAGCAACCTAGCTGTTGGGGTGCATGAGGTTGTTGACGGGGGGGCATAGCCCGCTGAACGGGAGACGGGTCTCCTGGCAGAGGATGTGAATCACCACAAGACACGTCCGCTGCAAGCCCAGGAGACCCGCTGTGCACCACCGTAATGCCCCGCTGACCTCTGCCGGACGGTTGCGTCTGATCGAGCGCTGCGAACACCGCCCGATTGCTCACGTGGCAGCCGAGGCCGGCATCAGCCGGCAATGCCTGTCCAAATGGGTCAACCGGTATCGGCGCCTGGGCGAGGAAGGCCTGTTCGACGCCTCCAGCACCCCCAAGGCCAGCCCCACGAGGACATCCCCGCAGGTCATCGCCCGGATCGAGACGCTGCGGCGGGGGAAGAAATGGTCAGCTCGAACGATCACAGCCGAGCTGGTGGGCGATGGCGTGAGGATCAGCGTGAGCACGGTCGGGCGGTGGCTGGTGCGCCTGGGCATCAGCCACCGCCGTGACCTGGACCCGGCCGGCGCCTCGAACTGCCAGCCCGCGAAGAAGATCATCGCCCGCTATCCCGGCCACATGATCCACGTCGATGTGAAGAAGGTCGGGCGGATCCCCGACGGCGGTGGCTGGCGCGCCCACGGCAAGGCCTCCGCCCAGGCCAGAGCCACCCGCCGGGCCACCGCCCGCACCCACACCACCTCGGCCAACAAGGACGTCCGCACCGGTTACGTGTTCCTGCACTCGGCCGTGGACGGGTTCTCCCGCCTGGCCTACACCGAACACCTGCCTGACGAAAAAGCCGTCACGGCAATTGCGTTCATGGTCAGGGCCCGCGTGTTCTTCGCCGCCCACGGCATCAACAGGATCACCCGGGTCGTGACCGACAACGGGTCGGCCTATCGATCCCGGGTGTTCCTGCGGGCCCTGAACAGCCTCGGAGTTTCCGTTCACCAGCGGATCCGCCCGTTCACGCCGCAGCACAACGGGAAGGTCGAGAGATACAACCGGATCCCGGCCGAGGAGTTCCTCTACGCCAGGGTCTGGACCCCCGAAACCCGACGCGCCCAGGCCCTCCGGACCTGGGTCGTCCACTACAACTACCATCGGGCACACACCGCTGCCGGGAACCAGCCACCGGCCCAGCGACTACGAGTCGGCGTCACCAACGTCATGAGCAGCAACACCGATATGTAGGTCACTTCTGTCAAGAGGGCATGCCTGCAGGGCAGTCGAAGATTGAGGTTTTCAGCTGCCCTGCAGTGTTTTTGGTCCCGGTCGTGACGGGTGGGCGTGCGTGTCGTTGGCGACGCGCGGTCAGACTGATATGCGCGGGTTGGTTACCGTAGGACGGGCTGTTCGGCTGGACGGGACCGCAGGTCTAGCATCGGGCGTAACCCCAGAAGGGGCTGCTCAGAGGTGTTTCGCGGGTCCGTCCACGCGCTGCCGCCCTCCGTCACGACCGGGGGTTTGAGGGCGCGGCCAGGTCAGTCTTCGAGGACGGCCAGGGACCAGCACCAACCGGCCAGCTCGCGGGCCACGGCCACGTTCGCCACGACCGGCCGCTTCTTGCGGGCGAGGAAGGCTTCCCAACGTGCATGCAGGCGATGGTTACCAGCATGCCCTCGCGCTGCCGCTGCCGGGGGCGCGAGGTTCTAGCGGGACCTCATGATCAGACCTGGGTTGCGGTAGGTCTTGCGATGGTGCCAGGCCGCCTCGACCAGCAGACGACGGGCGTGGGTGTTACCGGTCTTGGTGATCGAACCCTGGACCCTTGAACCGCCGGTGGAGTACTCCGACGGGGTCAGGCCCAGATAGGCCCCGATCGAGGACCCGGTGAACCGTTGCCAGTCACCGATCTCGACCGCCAACCCGAACCCGGTCAATGTCGACCTCCCCCGCAAGCATTGCAACCTGCGGACCACGCTGGTGAACTCACTGGCAGCGGCCATCTCCTGGATCGCCAAATCCAGCCGGTCTCGACGGGCCGTGGTCAGCAGGACCGCCTCGTAATCGGCATCGAACGCGGCCCGCTGGCCGGCCAAGGGCAGCACGGCGCCCTGCTGACGCAGCCACACATCGTGCGCGCCCGTCCATGCATGCCCGCCGGACCACACGATTCCACGACGCAACAGCAGTTTTGAAACCCGATGCCGCACCCGCATCAAATCCCCACGGGCATCTTCCCGGGCCCGGACCAGATCCCTGGCCGCTTCCTGCTCACGTGAGCGAACCCTCACTGCCACCAGATCCCCGATCCGCAGCAACCGGGCCAGCAACAGGGCGTCACGAGTATCGGTCTTCACCCGGTCCCCGGGCGCACGGCTGATTTTCGACGGGGCCGCAACCAGGCACCCGATCCCGGCCTCCTCCAGGGCGCGCACGCCACCACCGAACGCGCGTGAACATCCAGCCCAACACTCGTACGCTCGACCTGCACGGCGCCTCCCATGAATGCGGCTCTACCGACCACACCAGTGTGATCGGCAACCCGCGACCACCTTCATGAGCGGGGCGCCGGGCACCTCATACCGTCTAGCCGAGAAATTTTCTAGAGCGCATCCCTTGGTAAATCGTCGAATTGCGCGACGTCTACGCCACCTTCGAAGGTGTTACAGCTGAGGACGGAACGCTCGATACCTCAAGATCCCAAAACCTCCTCTCCGTCTTCCTGATTATCGGGTACATCATCGCCTGGTATTACCAAGGACTGGGACAGGACGATCCGTATCGATTCCTTGACGACTTGCTCAATGCCTTAGTCGAAGCGTGAACGGCCCTAATTAAGGACACTCGGCGAGTCTGCCACTGAACGTCAGAACAATTTCCGCACACTATGCATCTTCCATGCCACAGGCTTACGATCCGGTGGTGACGAAGACGCTTTCTGAAGGGCCCCCTATGGTGAAAGGCACGGGTCACAACAGAGGCCAATCCCTGTCGACCCGCGCCTAGCAACTCTTGGGCACACGCAGTTAGGATTCAGCGACTATGGCATCGAGAATTCCTTGTGTCTCTACATTTGGCGTACCAACACGGCCAGCCGAATGACTGAACTCGGTAAGCATTGCCTCAGCAAATGGGCTGTCAAGAGTGGCGATTCTGGACCAACTCCGCACTTCGTCTAGCGCTGCAGATCGAATCTGCTCGAAATCCACGAGCAAGTCAGGAATACTTAGATATCTCGGCAACAGCCGATATCGCTTAGTTCCCTTGAGCGCAGCCTTCAGCTTATCCTTATTGATCTTTTTATCCCGATACAAAACTACTGGGGGCGCCGAGCGAAGAATGTGTGCTCGAACCAGTCTAACGGCCGATATCTCAGGCATCCGCTCCGCTTGGCCTGGTCCCGCCTGTTGGACCACGAGATCGCAAGCTGGTGTTAAAACCAGCCAATACTCGCTATCACTCTCGCGCAACAAGTCACAGCACGTCAAGTGCTGTACAACGGGCGGGTACAGATACACCTGCGCAGCTGACGCCTGATCAACGCTGGATCCGAGCCGCCCCTGAAGTTCACTGGCGAGCTCGGCTGCTGCATTTTCCTTAAGCCAAGCGGCGAGCCTATTGACCAAGACCAGCATCAGCTCCTCGTGATCGCGCTCTGCCATCTCAGTCCAGTGCTTCGATACCACATCGCGTAGAAAACCGCGTACTTCTCTGTCCACGATGCCGCCGAGGAGTCGCGTAACGCTTGGGATCGCCGAAGCTAGCGCCTCCTGAACGGCTTGAACCGCCTCCGAAAGATCGCTCTTGTTAACCACTCTGATCAAAGGCGGTTGTTCAAGATCCCGAACCGCTTCAGGAAGGGCCGTTAGAAACACTACGGGTACCCAGCGAACCTTGGCTATTGCATCATGAAGACGTCGCCCCCTGTCTTGGTCTTCCTCTACCCCTTTAATCCTGAGGCGAACGTCCAACACAACAAGGTCGTATGAGTCTTCTTCTAAGCGCCTTTCCGCTTCATCAAAGTCTTCAAATATATCGATTCGCAGAGATCCATCAAGATCCTCCTTCAAGATGTCGGCAAAACCTTCTGCCAAATCCCGTTCATCGTCTACAATCATGATTCGCTCGTTCGACATAATTAGCCAACCCTCTTTCGGAAAATTGCACGAAAAGAAGCCCCGCCGAGTGGCCTCTCTGACAAGAGTTCTAAGTCACCATCGTAGAAATCTTTGACGATGGATCCTGTAATGCTCAAGCCCAATCCCATGCCATCAGGGCGTGATGTGAAATAGGGGTCGAAGATCGCAGCTCGCTGCTCGGGCGAAACCCCAGGACCGTTGTCGGCAACCGTCAAGGCTAAGCCGCCGTCGACCAAGCGCGTTGTGCTCACTTGAATCTTACGCTCGCCGGCGTTATGAACGGTTGATGTCCAATAACTGCTATTATTCACAAGGTTAACGACAACTTGGATAATATCAGCTTCATCTATTGTGACTGTAGGGTTTTCCCCTTGTATCGAGACAGCAACGCCTTTTTCTTCAAGTTCGCTACTGATCAACTCAATAGCTTGAGCAATGACCGCCTGAATTTCGACTTTCTTAGGCCGGCCACGCTTGCGTCCGCTAAGCGGCTCGATGCTGCGAAACAGACGCCTCAAAGATTCATGTTGATCTTTCAACCTGACACTGATCAACGTGAGCGATTCTTGAGCCGCATCATCTTCCAAAATTTTCAGGCGCTCAAGCCTACGAAGTAAATGAGCGATGCGCGTCAGAGCCGTATTTCCTTCATGGACGATGACGTCGACTAGGGCTCCGAGTGACGAAAGGCGCGAGAATCTCGACAAAACTTCCTGCACTTGACGAACGCCTTGTTCCATCTCTTCTTCGGCATCATCAAGCGCCCTAGCGACCTCGACATCAGCAGCTAGGCTACTGCGCGAGACTGCTTCTCTAACTGACTTTAGATCGAACGATGAAAAAAGGCCTCGCGAGTCTGATTGCCCGGGATTATTTGAGGAACTTGGCCGCCGTAGAATATAGCGTCGTTCCTCAATCAAGTTTATAAGAGCGCCGACAACGCGTCGAAGATCTTCGTACTGAGGATTTTCGATTAGGCCGACCCTATTGGCTTGATCCCTGAGGCCAGGATTTTGCTCGGCTGTGGCGAACACAAAACCCGAAACCTGGTTCTGTGACAGGCGTAAAGTAGGGTTATTTACGCGCTTTCGATCCAGGTTAAGCCAATCCGTTTCTGGATCACCATATGGCTGAACCCTAAAGCCATCTCGGTACAACGCTATACCCGAATTGTCACGAATCAATTTCCGCACTTGGTGGACGCCCCCGGCTCCAACATCCAGATTTATCAACTGACGAATGGAGGGCGTTTCCAAATCCCAAACTCTAATGTCTACCTGCAATTTGCCGCAAGAAGAATCCACGTCATCCGTGGACCGTAGTTGTTGTTCAATCAACTCCCGAGGGCCCGAAGATTTACTTGTCTCGAACGTGAGTTTTGCCAACCCATCAGCTTCTACTGCACCGAACAAACGATAGGTCGGCGCAGATAGGACGGGGGTGGCTTCAACAAAACCCGATTGATCAGGCCGATCATCGATATCGAGGTAGATTGCAAACTCAGGGACAGCCGGAATATCAAGGTCAGATGGCAGTGGCGGAGGTAGCAGCCTGCTCAAAGCAGCGCGTAAATCGTCAATGTCCTGTACAGACCAGTCGTGCCTCAATCGCTCAGATCTCACCAGCGTGCCATGGCACCCGCGATTATTCGCAAAGGCCTCCTTACTGGCTGACTGGGCGGCAGTCTTTTCCTCGACAGTGTCTCTATCAGTAGGAGTTGCATCCTCGATACGTCGGAACAATTGCGCTGCCTGTCCATCTGACGCAAAAACGTCAGGAGGACCCACCTCCCAGGTCAAGGGAACCTCATCAAGGTACGCGTCACCGTCAGTGAAGTTACCCCAGTCAATTAAGACAACCACCTCATCTTCGGTTTCCCGTCGAGTCAGCAACATAGTCGTCATTGCCAAACGCGCGGCCGCGAAGCGCCCAAGGCCTTTGGCTCCCAGCACATGTCGCCTACCACTCTCGCTAACGCGGTTAACCAACCGATGAGCCGTCGCGATCTCGAACCAAGAGTTGCGCACCGTGTCTTCGGACATGCCATGCCCGTCATCCCAGACATCCACATGGCCTCGCCCCTCCAAGAGGGGTCCTACAAACCGGATCACAGCAACTGTGGCATCCGCGTCATAAGAGTTCTTGACCAGCTCGGTGAGGGCGACGCGATCACTGGGGATGAGTTCTTCACCCAAGTGCTGCATCAGGCGGGCGCGTGGCCTCAGAAAGCCATCATTAGGCACGGTCTGACCGTACCCCAGGAAGGCTTGGACTGGCAGAGCAATCGGAGCGCATTCAACACGTGTCGCTGGAGCCTAGACTCAGGTGTTCCCGCCCCTCGGCGTGACGCGTTGTCATCGATGATGGAACCAGTTGACCCGGGCCCATTCACAAGTAACTACGCTAGCAGTGAGGACTTTCCAACTTCCTCAGGAGTTAAGGATCAAGACCAGAACCGCGTTCACCAGCCGCGTCGCGTGAGCAGGACTGGACCGGATCTTGCGCAGAAGGCACCAGCTCTTGAGGTCGGCGTTGGCACGCTCACCGGGAGCCCGCATCTGTGAGATCGAGGTGTTGACGGCCTTTTGGTCGGCTGAGAGCTCGCGGCGGGTGAAGAGATGAGATCTCGGGTCGTGGCGCAGGCGTCGGAACGGCACGCGGATCGTGGTGCCGGCGCCGATGTAGGCGGTGTCCGCGAACGTGCTCTCGCCGGCTGCGGCCAAGGCGGCGGGAATGCCGTGCTCTCGAGCTGCTCCGGCGTCGTGGCGGGCTCCTGGCAGAGCGGGCGAGGCCCAGATCAGCCGACCCGCTGGATCGGCGATTACCTGCACGTTCACCCCATGAGCCTTGTGCTTGCCCGAGTAACTTGCCCGAGTAACTTGCCCGAGTAATAGGCGCGGTCTCCTTTCGATGCCATGGCCACCCGGTCGATGCGCAGCAGCGTTCCGTCCAGGGTGACGTAGGCCTTCTTTACCGCGGCCTGGACTGCCTGCTGCAGGGTCGGGGCGAGGGCGGCCAACAGGTCCAGGCCCTCGCGGAGGTAGCGGTAGGCCGTGGTCGTGCCGACGTTGAAGCCGACGGCCAGGTCGCGGTAGGTCTCGCCCTTCTTCAAATGGGCCAGGAGCATCAAAGCCTGCTGGCCGGAGGACAACACACGCCAGCGAGTCCCGCTCTGCTTCCGGTGGGTGCGCAGCGCGTTCGCGAGGAACTGCAGGTGATGGGTGGACACGTTCATGCCGGAGCGGTAGACAAGCACGCGGAACTCCTGGTGATGGATCTTGATCTCGACAATCGCGATCCCACCAGGAGTTTCTTCATGTTCCCGCCACCGCCACGTGCACCCTTACTGCTCCTGTGACACTCGAGGCCCCTGCGCCTCAGGAGGTTGAAACGTTCGCTGAGCCCGCCTCGCGCAGGTTTGCGTACCTCGCCCGGATCAACCCGGCCACCCAAGAAGTGCCCCACATCACGAAACCGGTTGAAACTTCAAGGTTTGACCTCAGCTTCACCTCGCATCCTCCGAATCACACGCGCCAGCGGACTTCGGGAACGTTCCTACCGAATCGAACTGGTAGTGTCCCTTAGCGCTTGGCGTGGCTCTAGGACTACCAACCCGAACAGCACGCAGGCGAGCGGTCCACTGACACGGCTGCTCAAGATCGTGACTTCGGTCCGATGTGTGCAGGCTGGGAGCTCGGGATCGGTCAGACCGGTACGTGAAAGAGGACAGCTACATGGCCGACGGGGAGACACGGTCCGCCTACGGCGTCAGGCTGGTAAGGGGTCCGTTCCTGCGACTTCAGCCACACCCCGACCACTGTGAGACGGTCGACGACACACTAGAACTGATCCGCGCGAAGCGCGCCGAGACTCCTGACGCCCTGTTCGCAGCTGACCTGTTTAGTGGCGCAGGTGGCCTCAGCTTGGGTCTGCATGATGCCGGCTTCAACGTGGTTGTCGGGGCTGATCACTACGCAGAAGCACTTGAAACACACCGTCATCACTTCCCAGGCCTGACGGTGGACTGGGATCTCGCCGAGTCGGATAGCGTCGAGGAAATCGGCCGCTTGGTGCGCGAGGGTGGTATCGATCTGGTCGCTGGTGGACCGCCCTGCCAGCCGTTCTCGAAGGCTGGCCGCTCGAAAATCCGGCATCGTGTGCGCAACGGCATGCGCGACCCTCACGACGAGCGCCGTGATCTCTGGCGATCTTTCTTCGAGGTCGTTCGCTTGTCCATGCCTCGAGCGGTGCTCATGGAGAATGTTCCCGACATGGCCCTCGACAAGGAGATGTTCATTCTCCGCAGTATTGTTGAGGAGCTTGAAGAACTCGGATACTCGGTCGAAGAACGCGTCGTCGAAACTTGGCGTTACGGCGTTCCGCAATTCAGGCAGCGCCTGATTCTGGTGGCCCTCCGTGATGGTCTGGCGTTTGACTGGCCCACAGCAGTTCCCGAAAGAGACACTGTCTGGAACGCAATCGGAGACATGCCCGAGGTAGAAGGAGGCTGGCGCCCTGAGGGCGGAGCCGACGGATGGATCGAATACGACCAGCCGATCACCGCCTTCCAAAGAAGAATGCGCTCAGCAGTACCTTCCGCCGACACGAACAAGTTGTTCGATCACATCACTCGGCCAGTGAGAGACGACGATGCCAAAGCCTTTGCCGTCATGGATTCAACAACTAAGTACTCTGATCTGCCCGACGACGTTAAGCGTTACCGCGACGACATTTTCGATGATAAATATAAGCGTCTCGGCGAGAACGAGCTGTCGCGTACCATCACTGCGCATATTGCGAAGGATGGCTACTGGTACATCCACCCTCGGCAAGGTCGCACACTGACCGTTCGAGAAGCTGCGCGCCTACAAACCTTTCCTGACTGGTACCGCTTCGCCGGACCCCCATCGGCAGCGTTCAAACAAATCGGCAATGCAGTCCCTCCCTTTTTGGGTCTGCACCTCGGACAGCAGATCATCACCCACCTCACTCAGCCGACCAAAGCACCGTACGACAGCAGGACAGTCGCCTTGCACCTCAGCGACTGGTGGCATGCGCGGCAGGCGCTGCGCGTTCCGTGGCTACGTGCGCAGACACGCTGGCAGGTTGTAGCTGCCGAGCTACTTCTTGACCGCGCCGATTTTGAACATGTCCGACTGATCTGGCCAATCCTACAGATGGCAAGTTCTCCGGAAGCGTCTGCGGAGCAAGACGAAGGGCTCCGACAAATTGGCATGGCCAGCGGACGTCAGAAGCGAGTCCTTCAGCTCCTAGAGCTCGCCGATTGGCTGAGCGACCGCCCTGGCATGCTTGATGAAGCAGAAATCGATCACTCGCAGATTCCGCTTCTGAGCGAAACCGCCGCGGACCTCGCAACCTTGGTCGTAGCAACTCAAGGTGAGGACGTATCAGCCGAGCCTGTCTTGGTGACCAAGGGCGTGCTGCGCGTAGCCAGCAGGTTCTGGGGCGAGCCCGTGGACCGACGCAATCGATTAACTGATGGACGTTTGGCCATCGCGCGCATGATTGCGGGAGGTACCAGTGCCCGGTCAGCGCATCTGGCCCTCATCGAACTCGCCAACACCCTCTGCCGCCCTACGGAACCCATCTGCTTCGAGTGTCCTCTCAGCCAGATTTGCAAGGGATCCATGTCGGGTCAGCAACGAGCTGAGGCGCTCTTTTAAATGATGGTCGCAAGCCGTTCCTCCTAAAGCGAGTCAAGTCCCAAATGGGCAGCCAGCTCAGGTACCTGGTCTCGCAGAACTACGGCTATGCGCTTAAGTGCGTCAAAGTCACCGCTCTGCAATGCAGCGCTTCGGAGTGCCAAACCGGCAGAAGCAGACGCTTGGGCGTTTCCTGCGGACAGTTCCACGCTACGACGAGCCTCCTTCGGTTGAGACGGGGCTTCGGTCTTCGGACCTCGATAGAATGAGCCAGCCTGCGAACAAAGTTCGTGGACTGGGCGTTCCAGCATCTGCCGAAGCTGTGTAGGCAACGAAACACGCATCTTTGCTACGTTAATGTTGAAGAGGGGATCCAAAACAGTTCCGAAATCAATGGATGCCCGCGCAAGTTTCGTGTGCTCGTCGATTGCTCGAACACCGCCCCAACCGCCCCATTGGACCAAGCGATCCGCTCGGTAAATGTAAAGTCCCTGCTGCCGGTTCCACTTTAGGGGACCACTTTTCGCTTCAAATTCCGTAACCGAGCTGAACCGGTCTCGCGACGGCAGGATGAACCGACGCAACCGGACGATTCCGGTGGTGTCTCCCAACTGCAACTCAAAAGTTTGAGTCGCCAGTTCGGTGGTCTCTGGCTCAGAAGTTGCAAAGGGATCCCAAGGCTCCAGCTTTTGGCCGTTAACAATGATATCGATTTTGGCGGCCGGGGTCGCGCCTGCAAGGTATCGATGAAAGACCATAGACAGATGCTCCATCGTCTTCGTCGCAGTCGCATCAAGACGTCGCCGAGCCCATCCGCCATCCATATCTTCAGGAAGCACCCTGTCCAGGTAGTCCCAGACGACAACGGTGTTCATGCCCTCGGCTATCCTCTGCCGTGCGCGCACCACGGCTGGCGTTCGACCCGGGTCGGCGACCACCCACTGATCAAGATTCGCAATCAAGTCCAGGTCGATCTGCCGCACCGTCGTCCGCGCGCCGCCCTTCCGACGGCTAACTACCGTCAAGGACCGACACTGCGAAAGCGAAGCGGTCTTGAGTCCCAACCCGTATCGACCAAGTTCGCCTTCCTCGTAGTCACGCCTGCTGCCGAACCGCAGAGCTTCGTTCACAGCGTTCGATGTCATACCGTCGCCGTCGTCGGCGACCATGACAGTCGAGTCCTCACCGTCGAAGGCAATATCGATCCGCACTTCGGCAGCTCCAGCCGCGATGCTGTTGTCGACGAGGTCGGCAACAGCCGAGGCAAAGTCGTACCCAATGTCTCTTAACGAATGTGTCAGTCGAGCCGCCGAGGGCGTGACGGTAAAATAACTCTGCATTCCGGTGGTCTCACATTTCAGCCAAAGGTTACGGTGGAGGCCAGGATCTCACAGCATGGACTCCCCTCGCGAGAACTGCTTGCAGGTTGGGCTCACAAATGTCGGGCCGCTTCGCGAATCCGGTCAAAACGGCAGGCCAAGACGCTCTGCCCTACATTCGAAAGCCGAGCGCCAGCGCCTCATCGAGGATCAGGACCCCTTGCTTGGCCTGCTTGGCCGACGGCTCAGCCTCGCGACCGGCCAACCGTCCAAGTGAGAAGGCAAGCCCTCGTTGCCAAGGCTGCAGGCTTTCGGTTTCCTTCGCCCAAGCAGCCAACGCGAACCATGTGTCTGACTCGATCGCCTTCACCCTCAAAAGATCTTCGGGGTCGGCCACCGTTACGGCACGGTGACGTGCGCTACGCGTTCTACTCACTACTTGCGGGGCAACCCCCAGTTCGTCCTGTAGCGCTGGTGGCACCGCCCATTCTATTTCGCTGACATGTCCCCAGCAGAGCTCCTTTTTGGTCCACTCTCCCACGTTTGTGCCGCCAACGGGATCTATAACTATTTTATGAACAAGATGGCTTATTTCAGCCAGCGCCTCAGCCGTAGCATCCGTTATAAACTGGTCCCGCCAAATCCTTTCGAGATCGATGCGCGATTCAGTGGCTTGTACGAGCTTTGCCACGGAATATGTCACAATATTAGCCCGGTACCCGCCAAATGCTTGGTCGGTGACAACCTTCTCCGTAGCACGGAACAGAATTCCCTTGGCGAGCAGCTGCTGCACGTAGTCGACGTCAGTAGTTGGTGTCGCTCCGTCAAGTTCCGCCATGAATGCGCGGAAGTTCTTTTCAGCTCCGCGGCACACTGACCAAGGTTTCTGATCCCACGTGTTCATCCACTTCGCCACGTCTGTCTTCAAAAACTTCTGCTTCAGCGGGTGTTGACTCTTGAAAGCTTTTTGCCTTGCGGGGGTGCGCTCCCGATTCACTGCATCCGCGTACTGTCCACGAGCCCGTTCATAGAACCACTTTGTTTCCTGACCCGTTCCCGCCACTGCCGGCGCCCACAGGGTTCGCGACACTTTTTCAAGTTCGACGTGAAACGAATCATTGGAGCTGAAATCAACCAGAGTGACTTTATTCTGCGTGTTGGAGAATCGCGAAATCTCGGGAACGACTTCTTGCAGATATGCTGGATCTACCACGGTTAGTTTCATCTGGACATGAACCTTGGCAAGGTCCGCCTCGTCCTTTTTCACAAAACTACTGTGAATGGACGCCGTTGTCTGCCCCCCATTGACTATCTGGAGGTCGTGAATGCGATGGATTGCAGGCCCCCCGCCTGGCAACTCCACCATCTCGACCTTGGCAGCGGTGGCGCTAATGCCGTTGTTGTACGCCAAGAACCTTTCCGGCATATGGATAAGAGTCTCTCTAATCCCTCGATTGACAGCACCCTTGAGCTGCAAGAACGAACGGACATTCAATTCTAGAAGCCGTGTACCGTGCTCATGATAAATCTGAGCCAGTACATCACCTCTGATAATTGTGAGGAAGACCGAGTAGTTTTCGTCCGTGTTCGGCGTCGACAAGCAAGGAAGCGGCTCACCAAAAGTGACGGCAATCGGCTCCCTAAGCTGCCCAGATGTTTCCAGCCGGTGCAGGCGTTCCAGATCCCAGATCTCAACTGTCACAGGAAGACCTGCCACGACAAGTGTCGTGTCCAAAATGGAGACGGTCGCTAGGTCATTGGTGATGATGAAGACCCTCACCGCGGCAGCAGCCGTCAATGCCGCCGCCACGCCTTCAGCGGCATCGTAGGCTTCGGTTGCTTGGTCCAGCTGAGCAGCCAATCCCGCCTGCGCCTTGACAGCGAATCCGGCCGCACGCTTCGCAAGGGCCGTGATTTCTGTCTTGCCTATTCTGCTCATGAGCGGTTGCTGCGTGAACGATGCGACGAAGAGATCTAGGGATGCCTGCTCCTCGCTCCACCCATAACCGCTGATCTCCTGGCCGCGTGATCGATAGTAGCCAATCGACCAATCAGCTACATGTCCTGCGCTTTCCAGGTCAGACAGAACCTGCTCCATGAACGCATCATGAGTTGAGGTACTGTTAGCTTCAGAGTAGGCAATAACAGTCTGCACCAAGTCTTCGGCGTAGGACTCCAGGGATGTTGTCATGATTCCACCACCGCATCCAGCGCCTCAGAAGTTGATATCCAACTTGGCCGCAAAGCGGAAATCTGAATACGGTAAGTGATATCTCCAATCCCCTCAGGCACAGTGCGCTCTGTTATATGGGGGAACCCGTCCCCCACCTGAAACATATTCTGGTCCCGTATGGCATAGGTAATGTTCTGATAAAGAGGTGCATGGACGTCAAGGTATCCGTAGGTAAACAGCGAGTCATCGAAAACTGATAGCGCATTCGCGTCATTTGCAAGCAGCCTGCGGAGTGAAGCCACGACGTCGTTAAGCGATTCACCGCTTCCCCCTTGGCGTTCGTCCAAGGACAGGTGGGCTAGAAAGAGGCGTGCGACACCTACGGGGTCAAGTTCCCGTTCACTCGAAATCACGAGAGATTGGGGCTGCTTCGTAACAGTGGTCTTGACCTCAATAGCAGCGCGCTTGCCTTGGAAGTCTTGGTGTTTCCCATGCGGACCCGTCCATGCCACGACCGTCCTAGCTGGGTTGCCTCCCTGCTCAAGCAGCTGACGCAAGATTAATAGTTCTCCGATAAGGCCCCGCCGGTCGGAGGTACTTAGGCCTGCCTGTGCATCGTTACGCAGCAATTTCTGCCAGCGTTCCGTACGATTTTCGAGAACCGACAGCCCACTGTCTGCATCAGAAGTCGCAGAAACCGCACCAATAAGATCATTCACCATTGCCTTGTAGACGTCACCGAGATCCGACTTATCCAACCCCAGCCCAATGCGGACAATGCTCGGATTTTCCGGCACCGCCTCGATCGACGTGCGAATGGAACGGAGCGAAGGCAACTGGTAGTCCGGAGGAATAGTTCCTACGGGCACGTCGTACCAGAAGTAGAGACGATTTCCTGGTTGTACCAGGCCAATGAACAAGTTGTGCGGGGATGAGGGCGCCACTCGAAGGCGAGAGACGCCGGGAGACGTCACGGTCAGCGAAACCAGTTCATCCCATCGGTCATTCATCGGCGTCGCCGTCACTGTCGTCGTCCATTTCGCTCAGCATCTGCTTGAACCAAGTGTCGTTAACCTTATATTTGGCTGTCAGTGCGCTGGGCGAAAAGGGGAAGCTAGCAGCGAACCCAACCAGATAGTTGTCTGCAATCTGAACCTGCTTGCCGTCCTTGTCATCGACTAGATTGTCGAGCGGATAAATGAGGAGAAGTCCGCTGTCAGCGGGACGCTTCCTACGCAGCGACGGCCCTCTAGGATGCTTCGGTTCCTTGTATTCTTTTCCGTCCTTCAACGCTTTCTGGCTAAGCTCAGCCTTCAACTCCGCCAAGGCCGCGGCACGCTGTTCTTCGGATAGATCCAAAGACTCGTCTCGTGGACTCAGAACGCGCCTGATGGTGTAGCGTTTCAGAGCTTCCGGATCCGCAGCTAGAGTTTGAAGATCGCTGGGCTGATACGGGGAACGCACAGTCAGAGCAACACTTAGCGTTGCGATATCTTTCAAATGCGGCGTGACGGCTCCGGAGTGGACGAGAGCCACTGTCCAACTCACCAACTCTCCTCGTTCAACGCCAGCTCGAATATAACCAGAGAGCAGCTGAGGTTTGGCGCGTAGCGCCTTCGGATCACTTTGATAGCCGTCGAAGAAGTTTGCCACCGCCGTTCCGGAAACTCCTCGCCAAAGGTAGTTTCCAGCTACGGCGAAGGTGCGATGCTCGGATTCCAAACTGGCATCTACCTCAAGACTTTTGATGAACTCTTCCAAGTTCTCCTGGTTGCGCGAAATCGCGTCCTTGTCAAGACGATACGTCACGCTTTCCGAAAGATCGCCGGAGAAAGTCATGGTGATGCTCTTCGCGGAGCGCATTTTCGTCGGCGACGTTACGCTAAGCCCGGCCGCTGACTGGCGGACTCTTAGGCCATACGCTTCCGGAGTTCCCTTCTTCTCAGCCATGTCGTCAAAGTCAGCCCGCAGTTCCTCAGCGGCTGCGGTTATCTCTCCATACCAATCACGTAAAGTTGTCGTCGTGTACAGTCGGCAAAGATCTTCATAACGAGGTCGGTAGCCGAACCAACGCCCCATTTGCATGAGCGTGTCGTACATTTTGCTGGCTCGCAGGTAGAAGCTGACAGACAACCCATCCAAGGTCAGACCGCGAGACAGCTTGTCGCCGCCGATCGCAATAACCGAAAGTCCATCCTTACGGTGTTCGTAGTATTCAAGCGCGTCTTGGGAAGCACCGTTGATAGTTCTTACGTTGATCTTCGCGACCGCGGGAATCACGTGGGCCCGCAGGTCGTCCCAGCTTGTGATTTCAACTGCTTCCGGCCAAGACTGAGATGTTGATTCATAGTCGGTGAGCCACAGGTCTTCCAGCTCATCCCAAATGCTCTCGGAACTTCCGTCGCCGTAGCGGAGCCGGTAAATGCTTCCTTGTAGGTAGTCATCTACCTGCTCGGCGACTTGGGCCTGAACCTGCTGAAAGCGCGTAGTGTGAATCAGCATGGAGTTGTGCTTTGTCTCTTGACCACGTGCTCGGCGTTCCGCGCAGGATAAAAAGAAGGAATGGATTGCTTTTTTGAGGCTGGCAGGAAAGTTCTCTTGCTTTGGGCTCCAATTTGCCTTGTGTCCGTCCGGCATCCAAGCGTTATGGTCGTTGACTTCGCGGAAAATCGGGAGCGGTAGTCTGGCGTCCTCTTCGTCGGTTGCGGACAATCCGAACACACGGCTTGGGCCAAAGTAGTTGCTCGGCGCCTTGAGGTTCTCGATAAAATGGCGAGGAAACAGATCAAGACTGAATTCATCGTCTTCAGACTTGGAACTGTAGATGTTGGCAAAAGGCGTCGCCGTGTAGGCTACGTATGAGCTCTTGTCAAAGGCCTTCAGTAACTTTCTGATTTTTCGATTGATGGCTGTTGGCTCTTCATCGGGGTTCTTAGTGTTGATGGATGCATTGTCAGCCTCGTCATCGATCACCAGAAGCGGTATGTCGCGGATCCGCTTTTCATCGGAGTCGGCTTTGATCTGTTCCCCGTGAAGCTTGGTAACCCATCCATGCAAATTGTCGAGAATCGAACCATATTTTTTGATCACCAACAAGATCGGCATTTCCCCTATGGGAACACTGAAGTTGTCCGCTCGCTGCCCCGTGAAATCACCCTTGGCTTTGCTTGAAGTGATGCTTCCAATTTTGAGCGCTTCTACGCCTGGCAGTGCACCGACACCAATCCTCGTCTGCTTATTCTCGTCGGTACGGGATTGGAATTGGGTATCGAAACCCAACAATCCCTCGTCCAAACGTAACTGAGTTTGGCTCCGCAGGCTGTCATGCGTGCCTGTCAAAACTACGATCAATTTGTACCCAGCGTCCGCTGCCTTACACGCCAAGCTGGTGTAATGACTCGTTTTACCGGACTGGACGTGACCGACAACCATTCCTCGACGGTCCCACTCCCCCACCCTACCGGGGTTTTCGAGCTTCTCGAGAACGCGGAAAGTACTGTCGTCGAGGCGACTAATTACAGCGGGAGGAAGCAGCTCGACCTGTTCCAGGTAGCGACGGTATCTGTCCCAAAATGACCACTTGATGTTCTCCCGTTCCGCCGCCAGCCAGTCTTCATGGCCTGTGCGGTCCTCCAATGACGTCGAGCGTTCCTGCCAAACGACGACACGGCTCTCGACCTCGCGGATGAGAGCGTTGAGCTCGGGCGCCTCTTCGCCACGTATCTGAAGCAGTCCGAGGACGTCTTCACAGTTTTTGGCGATGTCTTCGACTTTGGCGCGTCCCGCAGGAAAGAGCGCTAACACCAGTTTAAGTGCTCGATCCATAGGCGATTCGATATCAGGCATCGGGGTTCTTTCGCGTCAGGTGTAGCGCCTGCAGGAGGTCGGGATATTCATTGAATGGGGCGGTCTTCTGTAACCGAACGGCAGCCTGGTTGGGAGTTAGGCCTTGACTGACATAGGCGCGATACATGCGGTTGGCAATGCTGATTATCTCGTCTGGAGGGACCTTTGCGAAGGGCTTGTAGTCTCGATCCTCTTCTTGATCGAACAGCATGCGGAGTCCTGGCAAAGGCACAGTTTCCTCCATAAACTGCAGCAGTGCTTTCACCGTGGGCTTTGCGTCTGGCGAGGCTTGGATGGCTTGTCTCACCAAGGGATGCTCGTAGTTGATTCGCAAACGCAGCTCGCCGTCGCTTCGTTCGGGGCGCCACACGAATGAAAACCCATCCGTCTTTGTGGTGCTAGCAGTTCGCACAATAGAGGACAGAACGCGCTGTGCATCAGCGCGAGCCGCCTTGGCCGTTCGGGTCAAGCTGCCTCGAAGAGCGATGGGCGGATGAGCGGTTGCCTTTTTCACATCAACGGACCACGCTTGATCAAGGGTGGAGGAAATTTCGATGCTGATTCGCGCGAGTACATGCTTTTCGTCGCTCCGCAGCTTTGGTAGGCCCAGCCATCCGCCCGCGACAATCAGTCGATTATTGCGGTATAGATAGAATCCTTGTTGTTCCAGCCAACCCCGCGGACCTGCCGCCTTAGCGTATTCCTCGTCTGAAAGTCGTCGCTTCGGCGGCAGTGTGAACGGCCTAACTACGACGGATTGTCCTTCGATTTGGAGACGCTCAGAGGGGCGCTCAAGCGTAGCCGAGTGCCATTGGAGGAAGGGGTCCCAAGCGGTCACTGCATTACCGTTGATACGAAGAATCAACGAGCTGAGCCCCTTGCGTCGGCCGCCGGCAAGAAACCGACCAAACGTCATGGCCAGATGCTCTTCTACCCGTGCTATGGCCTCGAGGAAGTGTCGATGAGCTGCCTCGTCGTCCAGACCAGCCAGCTCGTCCACGAGTTTGGACAATCGTTGCCACAGTACAACTGTGCCAGTCTTTTCCAATCGCTTGGCTTCTACGTCGAACACATGCTGGCCTGCTATGTCGGGCTCGTGCAGAAGCTGCCATTCACCGACACGGACCACATGATCCAAGTCCCACACACGAACATGCATCTGCGTGTCTGATCCACGGGTCCAGACAGACAACTTCAGCGCTTGGGAAAAGCTGGCGGTCTTCAAGCCCATGCCGAAACGACCGAGCTCGCCGGCGTCTCGGCGAGTTCTTGGTCCCTTGGCCGCGATCCCCATAGCCCTCTGAAGCTCCGAGGGTCCCATCCCGTGACCGTTATCGCTGACTGCAATGTACGAGTTGGGTCCATCCCAGTGGAAGTTGACATCCACTTCGGTTGCGTTCGCATCGATGCTGTTGTCAACTAGGTCAGCTATCGCAGCTTCCAGCGTGTAGCCGAGCGCGCCAAGCGACTCGATCGTTCCCGCAGGATCAGGCGGAACTAGGTCGTACGCCATGTCTCCTCTTGAACAACACTTCGGGGGAGGCGGCCGCACCTCCTGTGGCACAGATTGACCACCGGTCCATTCTGTGTCCAGAACATCGGTTAGCGCCGGCGATAGCCTAACGGTTTGGTGTCGCTTAGGTCACCCATGATGTACGCGAGGTTCGCATAGGTCGGGATAGTCCCTAACGCGATCCCTCGAGCGCCCACACGTGGTATCGGATCGTCCAAACAGGCGACGCCGAGAAGGCTCAATGGTCACCATGGTCGAGGGAAGGCGTCCTGCCGGTGCTTGGGCGATCTTCAGTCTTCACGAGCTGCTCCACTTGGTCAGCCGCACCGTCGACGTTCCGCTTCAGCTCGCACTCCCAGATCCGAAGGACCGTCCAACCCGCACCCGTGAGCTGGGCGTTGTTCCTTCGATCCCGCTCGTAGTTCGTCGTGAGCTTCTGTCTCCAGAGCTCGGCATTGGGCCCGCGAAAGTCGGTTGGTCCATGTTCAGGGCAGCCGTGCCAGTAGCAACCGTCCACGAAGACCGCCACGCGAGGTCCAGGAAATACCAGATCAGGCCGGCAAAGCCCCAAGACACGCTGGTTCACGCGGTAGCGCATGCCGCGGTGATGAACAAGGCGTCGTAGCGCCATCTCGGGGCGAGTATCACGGTTCTTTCGTCCACGCAGGTGAGCGCCGGCCTCGGTAGCCGTCCACTGCCGTTCGATAGCCAAGGTTGAGCCTTCCTACCCGGTCAGGAGGCAGGCTTGAGCCCTGGAAAGGCATCCAAGAGGATACGAAGCAGCTGCGCGGCACCTTCGCGATCTAGCTGCAGCGACTGGCTGGACTTTCGATGGCTCGCTCGATCGTCGGACCCGAACGTGGAGAGATGCAAGAGCTGGTCCGGCGGGTCGCCAATCAGCTTGTACTCGAGGTCAGTCTCGGACGGGTGCCGGCTGACGTTCTGAGTAGAAGGCGCGAACGAGCGGATCTTGGCCATAGCTTATCCCTCCACGGATGTGCACAGGATCCTACGCGAGCAGGTGCCTGGGCACGGCCGTGGAGGTGGATATTCTCAACCGATCTCTTCAGCGTGCTGACGCTGAAGGACTCAGGTTCCAAACAACGAGCTCAGGGGCCAAGTCAAGCGCCCGGTTGGTCGAACTCATCGTTCCGAACCCCAGCCAGGAACGCCTTCCACTTGATCCCGCTCGTGATCACCACATCGTCCGGTTCGTCGCTTTCACGGACTGCTACTCGCCCATCGGCCAAAAACGCTACTTCGACGCAGGCCCCGCCCGTCCCGCTGCTGCGACTGCTCTTCCGCCAGACGACGCCCTTCAACTCACTCTTCACTGCCCGAGCTCCCTCACAGCTTGTCGAATGAGATCCGCGGATGCTGCCTCATCCAGTGCCGAGTTCCACAGTGACAGCCAGGCGGCGTCGTATCGGGCCAGTTCGCACGCCCTGTCGAGATAGAGCGCCCCGGTGAATGACTCCACGTAGACGGTCGGAGGCTCGCTCTCCCGTCCATCTACGTTGACAGGAAACCGCAGCGTGATGAAAGGGCGTGAGTGGAGCCCAGCGTGCAGTCCTGCTGAAAACGGGATGACGCGCAGCTGCACGTGCTCCAACTGGCTCAGGTCAAGGAGACGTGTCAGCTGCTCGGTCATTACCTCCACCCCACCCACAGCGCAGCGAAGAACGGGCTCCCCGATGACCGTTCGGAAGTTGGGTGGAGCTGTTGCGCGTGTCAGCAGCGCACCTCTGCCAACGCGGACCCGGACAAGGCGTTCGGCCTCCTCGAAACTCAGGTCCGGATTTGCGGCGATGATGAGGGCGCGAGAGTAAGCCTCCGTCTGCAGCAGCCCGGGTACCAAGTCGCTCTCGTACCAGCTGAAGCTTGACGCCGCTTCCTCCAAGCCGATGTACACGTCGAAGTAGTCCGGCACCACATCCCCGTAGCTGTGCCACCACCCCTTGGCCTTCGTCTCCTTCGCCAAGGCCTTCAGCGCGTCCATCGTCTCGACATCCGAGCCGTACGTCCGGCACATCAGCTCAGCATCGTGACTGCGCATCGACGACTGCCCCGTCTCAATGCGCCAAATTTTCCCCTCCGACCACTCCAGCGCCTTCGCCGCCGCCTTCACCGTCATCCGCGCCTGCCCTCGCAGATCGCGCATGTACCGGCCCAGCTGGCGCCGCGGAACGGTCGACCCCGTGACCTCTGTGTGCACCTCATCCCCCTCGGTACGCAACGGATCGTACACCCGAAATAGAAGACTCCGACTCCCCGTTCCGAATGCTTCGACTCGCTGATTTCATTGTTGCCCGGCGCGAATAAATAGCATCTTGCAATCTCTTTCCGGAATGGTCAATCTGGAGACCGGCGGAGCCTTCCGCCGGGGGCTGCGGTTCGCCGATGACGCTCGGAGACGGGGGTTTTGAGCGAGGCACCGCGCCCTCCACCGACGCCGGGTCCCCCGTGACGATCATCCCTCCGCTCGTCCGGGGGACCCGGCTTCCAGCTCGAGAAGGCAGATTGTTTATGGCACCGGAAAATGTCACCGGCGAGCACTTGGTAAGCAAGCAAACGAAGGATGAGGTCCATTTCCACCTTGCGCTGTACGTACTCCGTGAGCGTTTTCCTTCCGGGGTAGCAGCGGTGTTTGAGACCAGTGATCAGGGGACGTACGGGTTCCGTTGGGTAGATGTGCTCGACGGGGAGGACGCGTCGCTGGCCGCGGCCTTCTCGGACGAGGAGCGGCTGAGCCTGGACGACCGGCTCGGCGTCCACCTGGCCGACCTGGACTGGGACGGGGTGATGGGTGAGGACGAGCACGGGTACGCATTCGTCCAGCTCAGCGCCCTGCGGGAGGAGTGATCGTGCGGGAGATCAGGCATCCCGAAGGGCACACCTGGGTACGGACGTCCGTGGTGGACGAAGGAGCGATCGACCACGAGCGGCAGATCGCCGAGGTTGCGGGGGCGGGGAACGACGTCGTCCGGGTGCGGGTTGCGCAGCGGGTCGACTTCGACCTGCTGGCCGACCCGGTCACCCGGCACGTGCACCCGGTGCGGATCACCGTGGCCGAGACGTTCGAGATGTCGCCGGCGCAGATCAGCGAGCTGATCGGGTCGCTCAGCGAGGCCCTGGAGTTCGCCTACCGGATTGAGGGGAACCCCTGGTTGCCGCGGTTGGTGGCTGACCAGTAGCTCGGGCGAGGCGGCTGGCTGAGGGAGCTCATTGCAACCACTTCACGAACCCGTTGATGTCCGGGTACTCCATCAAGGACGGCTCGTAGGTTCTGACCACCTGGAAGATTCGGTCGGAGATGTCGTATTGGTGGGCCGTGATCCGGATCAGGGTGCCGGCCTCGAGTCGCCGGTAGCTTGCCTCTTGCCAGGTACCGAACGAGATGATGGCGTCCTCGTCCGGAACCAGTCCCGCGTCGTCCGCCTCGTCCGGCCCGGTCGTGGATTCGGACGTCGCGGTCTGCTCCAGGATGATCCTGGCGATCTTGCCCTTCAGGAAGTCCCAGGTCTCCCTGGACTCGCCAATGGCGACGCTGACGAAGGTGCTCTCGAGCTTGAAGCCGAATCCGCCGACCTCGTAACCCTCTCCACCGGTCGCGACCTTCCCGGGTTCGTTCTTCGTCTTCCGCAGACTTTCACTCGCCTGCTCGGTCAGGACGATGCAGATTAGGCCGCCACCCTTCTTCTGCCGGGCGTACTTCACCGTGTGCGACCGGTCGCCGAAGTGGCCCTTGAAGGGTGCTCTCGGAGCTGGCTTTCCCGGCTCGACCGCGAACCCGTCGAAACCTTCGGTCGGCACGCCGTTCTTGACGGCCCAGGCGTAAAGGTCCTTGATCTGCGCGCGCTCGCGAGCGGAGTAGAGCCGAACGGTCCGGCCCTCCTGGAACTTGACGTTGGGAAGTTCTGCGTACGTGGGTCCCGTGGTTTGCGCGTCCTTCTGCTTCCCTACGACCTTCTTCGCCTTGCCATTTCCCTTGACCGGCTTCGGGGCCGCAGCCAAGGCCTTCTCGTAGAAGATCTTCTGCCCGCCCCACTCACTCCTCATCTTCTGCAGCGAGCTCAGGAACTCATCCAGGTTGGCGTATTCGATGTCCGGCGCCGCCGCCAGAAGGTCGAACAGAAGCTTGAAATCGTTCTCATTGTCCACCATCGCCAGACGCAGCATGACCTTCTCGACGTTTCCTCCGGCAGCCTTCACCGCCTCCGCCTTGGCGAGCGCGAAGTCCTGTTTGAACCGGGGCATGTCCCCCGGCGTGTACTCCTCCTTACCGAGCCCCAGGATCTTCATGCGCCGGATGTCCTGGGCCCGTGGCGTCGCCAGGACCTGCCCAGACACACTCTCACCCCGGCTTCGACGCAGCGCCGCGGCGGCCAGATGGTCCGCGGACCGCTCCGCCTCGTCATCGGCCCGCCCCACCATGGGCCCCTGGTGAGTGGGCGCCGACGTGGACGCCTGAACGACGTGGGCGAGTTCGTGGGCCAGGAGCCGGCGCCCGGAGGCTGAGTCCGGGTTGTAAGCGCGCTCGGAGAAGTACAGATCGCTTCCGTAGGAGAAGGCTTGGGCCTGCAACTGCCGGGAGATGACGGCTGCTTCCCGGTCTGCGTGGACGCGTACCGCGGAGAAGTCGACACCGAACCCGGCTCCCAGTTCTTCGGCGGCCCGCTCCGGCAGCGCCCGGCCCATCCCCCGGCGCCTCCCCAGGGCCTGCTTGATATCCGCAGGAACCGGCAGCCCGCCCAGAGGATCCTGAGACAACTGCGTCGGGACGACGGCTCGGTGCACCACCCGTGCCGTCCCCGGCGGGGGCAGCTCGGGCACGGCCGAAGCGCGGCGACCAGGCGGCTTGTGGGCGGCGGGTAAGTGGTCCACGACGTTTCCTCCCACAGCCGCTCCAGGGGGCATTTCCAAGATCTGGTCGACAGGACTGTGAAGTGCCTGAACCGCTGCTGAGCCCAGCCCGATCATCGTCACCCGATCGGAGACCGGTGGGGGCGGCCGGCCCTCCATCACTAGGACATAGGAAACCCTGGCACTTCGCTCAAAAGGTGTGTGACGCTCCATTATCGAACAGACAGGGGGTGAGGACGATGTCCGACGAGTGGCGTGCCCAGCAGCTCGAGAAGCTGGCGGAGGTCGAGAGGGAAATCCAACGTCAGACCGCACAGCTTGAGGCCGAACTCCTCGAAATCAAGGCCGGGCGCGTGTGGCGGGCAGTAAAGCCGGTCCGTTTCGAGGTACCCGGCCGCTGCGGTGAAGGGGCGTTCTCTCCCGACGGAGGCGAGCTGGCCGTCGCCTCGGGATTCGAGCAGACGAACTTCGACCCGAACGGCGAGGTCTCGGTGTACTCGACGCAATCCGGAAAATGTCTGCGCACGTGGTCTTTCTCGGCCTATCGCGTGGTGGTTGTGCCCACCGGGAGCGGCGAGTACGTCCATGCCTGGTATTCGCAGGACGGCCGCCCTCATCCCGGGGATCTGACCTGGTGCGATCCGTCGGGAGAGCGTCAGGCGCTGGCTACCGGCCTGGAGATCAACCGGATGATCGGCACGTCCACCGGGTGCGCCGCGGTCACGTCCGACGGCGACCTGCTCATCATGGCCGGCGCCGAGGTGTCAAGGGCCCGGCGCCACATCCCCGCCTACAACCTGGCCTGCGAGCCCGGTACCGGAATGCTGGCTGCGGTCGGGGATGGCTTGGTGCTGATGAACAAGGCAGGACGGGTGGTTGCGAAGGCCCGGGACGCGGTGGCCGACCATGTTGTCTTTCTCGGCCCCGACCGGCTGGTGACCCTGGATGACGAGGGCCGCGCAACGATCTGGCTGCATGAGGGGAGACGCCTGCTGCGGGCCATGTCCATCGATGCCGCGCTGAACGTCAACCGCCTGATCGCCCTACCCCGGCACAACGGTATCCTCGCTCCGAACCGGTTCACCGGCCAAGCGTCCCTGATCTGGGTCAATGGCCAGGCCCTGCAAATGGTCGAGCCGCCCAAGCGAGTTCACGGTCATGACGCGTGGGGCTCGGCCGACGGCCGACTGCTGGCCGTCACCAAGCCCTTCAATGCCTTTCTGCCGCCGGCTCCGGCGCAGGTCGAGATCTTTCCCCCCGAGATGGTGCTCGTGGGCGGGTGAAGTCCGGAGCTCCCCGGCATTATGCCCGCATTTGGAATGAATAGGCCAAGCGACTGCTAACCTTCCTCTCCGCCCATGGAAACGCTCAGTCGATCACTCCCAGCCTCGGTCTGGGAGAAGACCCGTGTGTGGCTCCGGGTTCACTGGCGGATGTTCCTGGCCGGGTGGCGGCGCGGAGCCCGTTACCGGGCGGCAGCGCTGGGCGGACTGGTCGCCAACCTCACCTTCGGCTTCCTCAAGGCCAGCATCCTGGTGGCTGCGGTGCGCGCGGGAGGCGGCGAGATCAGTGGCTACGACACCGCGTCCATCACTGCCTACACCTGGCTCTCCCAGGCCTTTCTGGGATCGGTGAACCTTTCGGGACGCGTCGATCTCGCCGACCGGATGAAGGACGGCAGTATCGTCGTGGACCTGCTGCGTCCGGTGGATCTGCAGACCGCCAGCACGGCTCAGGAGGTCGGCCGGGCGCTGTTCGCTCTCCTGCCCCGTGCAGTGCCGCTCATTGCCCTCGGGGTGCTGGTCGGGGGTATGCGCCTCCCCCTCGATCCGCTGACCGTGGGACTGGGCGCGGTCAGCGTGGTGGCCGGGACGACGCTCTCCTTTCTGGTGGTCTACCTCGTGGCCATTGCCGGGTTCTGGACGGTGGAGACGCGAGGGATCCAGGTCGCGTACATGGTCATCTCCGGATTCCTGGCGGGCCTCTTCGTGCCGGTGACGCTCTTCCCCGGCTGGCTGCTGGCGACGGCCCGGGCAACGCCCTTTCCTTCAGTGCTGCAGACCCCGATCGACGTCGTCTCCGGACACGTCAGCGGGACCCAGGCCGTCCAGGCAGTCATCGTTCAGCTGGCCTGGATCGTAGGGACGCTCGTGGTGGGCCGGCTGCTGACCCAGGCCGGACGGCGGCGCTTGGAGGTGCAGGGTGGCTGACCGCTTGCGGCCCTATACGGCCATGCTCTCGGCCCGGGTTCGGGCCCAGAGCAGTTACCGGGCCAACTTCGCACTGGACCTGATCAGCTCGCTGCTGGTGGGGTTCGTCGAGTTGGCCGAGGTCTGGGTGCTGTACAGGACGGTGGACGGGATCGGAGGCCTGGACCTGAGCGCTGTGCTGCTGGTGTTCGGCCTCTCCGACACCGCCTTCAGCGTCGCGGATCTGCTGGTCGGGCATCTGGACACGCTGCCGCGCTATCTGCGGGCCGGGACCTTCGACGTCTTCTGCTTGCGTCCTCAACCCCTGCTGGCCCAGCTGGTGACCAGTGACATCAGCCTGCGCCGGGTCAGCCGCATCGCGGTGGGCCTGACGGTGCTCATCGGGAGCCTGATCGCCAACGACATCGCGCTCACCCCGGGCCACTGTCTTCTGCTCCTGATGGCGGTGCTCACCGGCGCCGCCATCTGCGCCGGCGTCTTCGTCGCCGCCGCCGGAGTGCAGTTCTTCCTCATCGACGCCGCCGAGATGACGAACAGCATTGTTTATGGTGGACGTTACGCGGCCACCCAGCCGGGGTCGGTATGGAACCGGCCCCTGATCGCCGTTTTCGGCTTCGCCGTACCCATGGCCTTCGCCGGTTACCTGCCCACGCTGACCCTGCTGGATCTGCCCACCCCCTGGAATCTGCCCAGCTGGGTGGGATGGCTGGCACCCCTGGCGGCGGTCTGGACGTGGGCGCTGGCCGCGCTGGCCTGGCGCACCGGTACCCGGCACTACCAAGGAGGCGGCGGTTGACCCCCATCATTCGGACCGAGGCGCTCACCCGGCGGTTCCGGGTACGCACCAAAGGGCTGGGAAGCCGCGAGGTCACGGCCGTCGAGGACCTGACGATCATTGTCGAGGCGGGGGAATCCGTCGGCTACATCGGCGCTAACGGAGCCGGGAAGTCCACCACCATCAAGATGCTGGCCGGCATCCTGGTCCCCAGCTCCGGCTCCGTCCTGACCTGCGGCCTGCGGCCCGTGCCGGACCGTCGCCAGCTGGCCCGTCGACTGGGCGCGGTGTTCGGTCAGCGCTCGCAGTTGTGGTGGGACCTGCCCTTGGCCGAGTCCTTCCGGATCCTCGCCGCCATCCATGACCTCAGCGCGGACCAGGAGCGGGACCGCACCGCCGAGCTCGTCGAGAACATGGAACTGGGCGAGTTCCTCACCACTCCCGTGCGCCAACTCTCCCTCGGTCAGCGCATGCGAGGGGAAGTCGCTGCGGCCCTGCTGCACTCCCCCGAACTCCTGGTGCTGGACGAGCCGACCATCGGCCTGGACGTGGTGAGCAAGCAGCGCCTGCGCGAGTTCCTCCTCGCCGAACGAGCCCAGCACGGCACAACTCTGCTGCTGACCACGCACGACATGGGCGACGTGAGCCGGCTCTGCGAGCGCATCCTGCTGGTCGACCAGGGGCGGCTGGCCTACGACGGCACCTTGGCCGGGCTTTCCCGCACGGTGGCGATGCGCCGCGTGCTCGTGGTCGACCTCGCTGACCCCACTCCCGACCTGACCGGCCTGCCCCACGCCGAGCACGTCAACAGCGAGGCCGGCGGCCTGCGCCAGCGCCTGGCCTTCGACTCCGAGGCCACCACGGCCGCGGCGCTGCTCGCCGCGGTCTCCGAAAAGGCTGTGGTCCGTGACTTGTCGGTGGAGGAACCGGATGTTGAGGACGTTGTGCGCCGGGTGTACCTGAGCCGTGGTCGTTAGTGGGCGGACGGGCTCACCGGAGCTCGTGCATCACTGAATGCCGACACTGTGCGCCCGCCGCAGTTCCGATGCCCCGCCACAGTAGCCGGAAAATGTGGCTAAGGTCCGTTTTGTGACAAACCGCGCACCAGCCCCCACCTCGCTGTCTGCGTGATTACTGTGACGACTGTCCGGCCGGGCACCAGGATCTTGCGAACAGTAGGGAACACTATGCGTTTTGCGTTTCGTCAGCGTCCCGCCCGGGCCGTGATCGCTCTGATCGGCGCCGGATTGATTGCCACCCCGGCGGTCGCAACGGCCACGTCCGCCTCCGCGGCTACCCCCTCGCCCATGACCTCCAGCAGTGCCTGCTCCTGGAAGGTGGAGGCACTTCCCATGCCCGAAGGTTTCGACACCGGTGGGGCGTCCGGGGCCAACGACAAGGGCGTCTTCGTGGGCAGCGGCGACGGTCCCACCGGGGAGTCCGACCTGCTCGTATGGCGCGACGGCGTTGTGGACGTCCTGGAGACTCCCGGCCCGTGGGGCGGCGGAGGCAACATCAACAAGCGGGGCGTCATCCTGGGTTACGACGACCTGAGTCCGGTGGTCTGGGTCCGGGGGAAGGCCACCCGGCTGGCCCTTCCCGCAGGGTCCCAGCAATGGGTTGCTGAGGACATGAACGACTCGGGCACCATCGTCGGCAACGCCACCATCGATGGACGCGAGCACGGCCTGGCCTGGTCGGCGTACGCACCTACGAAGGTGAAGGACCTCGGGTACGCCGACGGTCAATTGACGCTCCGCAGCATCAGCGACTCCGGCCAAATCTTCGGCACGACCCGCAGCGATGACGCCGAACCGGTGTGGCGGGCCGTCAGCGGAACCATCGCCGGCAAGTTCTCCTACCTTCCGGGTGTGGAACCGGGGCAGGAGTCGGGAGTGGGAACCGCCGCAGGCGCTTACGTTGTGGGATTTGGGACGCCGGTCGGCAGCACCGAGTCAGCCCCTCTCCTGTGGCGCAACGGCAAGGCCACCGCGCTGCCCTTCACCCTGGTCACAAGCGTGAACAGCAAGGGTGTGGTGGTCGGAAGCGACGAGCAGGGCGACACCCGCGTGCTGCAGGACGGCGTGCTCTCACCTCCTCTGCCCAGTCTGATTCCGGGCGGCAGCGAGCGCGTCGCCCTGGTGACCGACGCCGGCGTCCTGGTCGGCCGGTCCGCCTCGGCTCCGAACGGGTGGCCCACCCCGGCCATCTGGACCTGTTCCTGACGCAGCACTGATGCAGTGACGACCTCGGTCCGGCAAAGCATCTGCCGGGACCGAGGTCGGCCTGCTCGATACCGGACATTTCTTCGCAATAGGATTTCCGCATGGCCATGCGACCGGATGAGTTCTACGAGCACGCAATCGCCGCGGCCGACGGCGAGCACCGCCTACCGCTGGCCCGGATGACCGGCTGGGACATCAGCCCTTTCGAGACGGACGGCCTGCAGGTCGCGCCCCTGCGACCCCCAGTGGTACCCGAGCCCGCCCGACACGGCGAGGACCCGGCCGACTGCAGTGCCTGCCGTAAGCGGGACGAAGGGATCTGGTTCAACGAGAACTGGCGGTTGGCCAGGGTATCGGGGGTCGGCGTCCCGCTGGCCCTGATGCTGTATCCGCGCGACCACTACGACATGGCCGACCTGCCGGACGAGCTGGCGGCCGAGTTGGGCCTGCTGAGCACCCGCATCGTGCGGCACGTGCAGGCCCTCCCCCACATCGCCCGGGCCCACATCTACCGCATCGGTGACGGTGGCGCCCATCTGCACGTTTGGTTCTTCGCCCGCCCCGAAGGACAGAGACAGTTGCTCGGGTCGTGGCTGAGCATCTGGGACGACCTGCTGCCGGAGTACCCCGCCGAAATCGCCGACGCAGACGGGACGATCGTGGCGGACGCCCTGGTCGCATCACACGGGGGCTCCCGGACGCCCACCCATGACCTTCCTGGCTGATCGCTGAACGGTTTGGGCACGCGAGCAATCCCTACCGATCACTCGGGATGTTGGCTCACCCGAACGGGAAGACCGGTCAAGGCGTGGATGGCTTCGACGTCATCGGCCGTCGCCCGGGGCAGTTGCCACTTGTAGCCGACCTTCGGGGTCACGAGTACGTGACGGCCGAAGTGGCCGGGATGGACGATTTCCACGGCGTCGGTGAGGGACAGGGTCCGGGTTCGGAAAGGGCCTCGGACCGTGATGGATTCCTTGGTGACGAGAGTGCCTTGGCGAGCGATCCTCCACTGCACGGGGGCTTGGACCAAGGCCGGGCCGAGGGCGACGGTGAGGAGGTGAAACCGGATGCCCACGGCGATAAGGACCGCGTAACTCACGACAACGACGGCCAAGACGATACGACGGACGCGTGGGCTTGCCGGGCGGGGAAAGACCAGACGCTCAGTTGTCGGCGTCATGTTCGTTATCCCGCAGCCAGCGTCGGGCACGGCGAATGTCCCGGAGCGAGAACGGCAGGCTCGTAAAGAACCCCGCGGCACCGACGACGATGAGGGCCTGAGGGAAACCGAAGTGATGGCCGAGAACCTCGTTCACCAGGGCGAAAAGGAGCCAGAAGGTCGTTCCGTAGACAATCCAGCGCTGCTGAACCGTCCGCTGTGTGAGCTCGACGGCGATGGCCTGATCGCGGGCCTCAACTGGCCGGCCTTCCTTGATCGCGTCGCGGATGCTCCGACTTCGTTCCCGGTCGACACCACCCACCAGCAGCGGCTGGTACCGACTCACGCCACGCTTGCGCAGCCAGATCATCACGAGCCGGCGCAGGCGGCGATCCTGCCGGCGCGGGGCCAAAGCGGCGATGTCCGGTTCGGTCTCGGTCACGTTGCCATGATCACCAAGGGACGCCGGAACGCACGTCGAATCGTCCGTTTAGTCAGCGAGCGGTACCACGGCGATGCGGCCGATCCCGGTGACGTCGGATGCCTGCGGGTGCACCCCCGTGATCCGGCTGATCAGTTCCAGATCACGCCCGCGGTCGGCAACGGTGTTCACCACGTCGTCGGCCTCCACGCCCATGGCGTCCAAAGCCTCCTGCACCAGCGGCGGAACCGCGTCCAGATCGCCGTTCTCGCCGTAGTTGGCGACCTCGACGCCGTCGACCAGAACCTGGAAGTTGTTCATGGACTCGACGTCGAACGAACTCGCGATGGCCGTGGTCGACGCCGAGATCTCCGGTGGCATCCCGGTGAAGGGCGCGTTGACAAAACTCGATATGCCCTCGACGATCAGCGTGTGCTGGCCCAGGTCGAAGGCGGCCAGCACCAGATGGTCCATCAGGTCGGGAGTCTCGGCCTGGACCCTGTTCTGCAGATCGTCCCAGCTGCCCGAGGCAATCTGGTCCGGCTGCGCGCCCAGCCGCTGCAGGGCCTGGTCCGGTGTCGTGTCGATGACGACTGCAAAGCTGTACGCCTCATCCAGTCCCAGCGCTTCGTTCCACGCCCGGTAGTCCACGTCTCGCCGCTCCTTGGTCTCCAGGTCCTCTTCTTGCTCTCTTCACGGGCGACGAATGCACCAAGGTTCAGTCGTCAAGCTGGGGCGATTGTAGATGGCCGCCCATCGAAGACAATTCCTGCCCCAGTGAAGTCCAGGCGGGGCGAGTCGCAGTCATGGGGAGACCCGGGGGCTGATGATGCGTCACTGGCAGAAACACCGTGGCCAGCTCGCCGCCCATGGTTGATTCCCATGGGAAGGGCGCTCCGGCCCAGTCACTGGCGATTTCCAGAGCGACCTGGACTTTGGTCATTCCGCCGGCCGCGAGGAGGCGATCAGCTTCGCGACTCCATGAGGATTGCTGCGAGAGAGGCAGTTCCATACCGACCTCGAAGCCGCCCACGGATTGACCGTCGCGCATCTGCGAGACCGTGACCATTCCCTTTTCAGGCGTGTTGCACAGGGTGAACGTCTCGCTGCCGGCAGAGAGGGATTGCTGTATCTCTCGCCCGATTCCTAGAACGTCTCCTTCCTCGAAACAGAAAGCGCAGTCGCCGACGAGGCCCACACGGAGCGCGATGTTGGAGCAAGGATGCAGGAGAGCGGCGGCTTGGCGATGGGTCAACTGGCTGACCTCGTGGTCGGCCGCGCCATACGCGTTCAGCACCTGGTCGATTGATTTCTTGCGGGTGAGTGTCAGGCAGTAGCCAAGGGGTGCCATCGAGAAGGATGGCCACTGCCAGATTGACGAGAGCACGAGAATCCCTTCGCTCAGCTTTCGCTTCCGCAACGCACCCTACTGGCCGTCAGCGAGTCCGAAGCGGGCTCGGAGAGCAGGTCCAGGAGGCGGTCAGATCTCGTCCCTAGAGCCGGTCATCGCAGCGACGAAGGCCCCATCGTGAATGGCCAGCGAGGTCAGAACCGGGCCAGCCGGTCCACCAGCAGCTCCGCCCGGCGCTCGGTGTCCTCCGGAGGCAGCCGCCCGGCGCGGGTCAGGGTGGCCAGACCGTGCAGGGACGCCCAGAAGGTCTCGGTGAACAGGCCCGGATGGACGCCCTCCCCGGCGACGGCTTCGAGGGTCTCCAGCAGGGCGGCGAAACCTTCCTTCAGTGGTTCCGGCGTGTCCTCGTTCGCGAACGACAGGCCGCCGTCGAGCTGGAACATCGCGTCGTAGACGGCAGGGTTGCGGGCAGCGAAGTCGAGGTAGGTGCGGGCGAGGGCGATGACTCGGGCTCGGGGGCCGTCTGCGGCAGCGGTGGCGGCTCGCACGGCAGCGGCCATCTCGGCGGCGCCCTCGAGGGCGACGGCGCCGATGATCTCGCGCTTGCCGCGGAAGTGGCTGTAGAGCACGGGTTGGCTGTACTCGATGCGCTCGGCGAGCCGGCGGGTGGTGACCGCGTCCCAGCCCTGCTGCTCAGCGAGCTCGCGGGCGGTGGCCACGATGAGGCGCTCGCGCTCGGCCCGCTCGCGCTGCTTGCGTTCCTGTACCGGCATAGGCTGATTCTAGCAGTGCTAGACAATCGAGCGGTGGCAGAGTTAGCGTTGCTCCATCATCTAGCAACGCTAGGACTTGAGGAGTCAGCATGCTTACCGCACTCGAGGTCTTCACCGTCGTGGTCGTCGGCCTGATGGTGGGGGTCGAGTTCGCCGTCGCCTTCGTCCTCAATCCGATCTTCGACGCATTGCCCGGGGACGCCGGCCAGCTCGGCCGGGCCCACGGGGGTCGGATGCTGGGCGCCGTCATGCCGTTCTGGTACATCGGATCGCTGATCCTGAGCGGAATCTGGGCTGTCGCCGGACGGCATCACTCCGGCACCGGGCTCGTCGCCACCGCCGCCGCCCTGCTGATCGTGAGCGTCGTCATGTCAGTCCTGCTGCTGGTCCCGATCAACAACCAGAGCAAGAACTGGACGCCCGAGAACCGGCCCGCGGACTGGAAGGAGCAGTCCAACCGGTGGGACCGCTTCCACTACGTCCGCGTCGCCGTCATCGCGGCCTTTGCCCTGCTGGCCTCGGCCCTCGCTTGAACAGACGCCCGGATCAGCGCCCGGGTCAGCGCGACGTAGTGAAGTCGCCCAGAGCTTGGGCAATCTGGTTCATCCGCTCGGGCACGAGGGCGTAGTACGCCCACACGCCGCGCTTTTCGCGGGTGAGCAGGCCGGTATCCACGAGGATCTTCAGATGGTGGGAAACCGTCGGCTGGGACAGACCCACCGGCTCGGTCAAGTCGCAGACGCAGGCCTCACCGCCGTCGTGAGCCGCGACCAGGGACAGCAACTGCAGTCGGGTGGGCTCGGCCAGGGCCTTGAGCAGGCCGGCCAGGTTCTGCGCCTCCTCGATGCTGCGGATCGGGCCACTGCGCTCGGGGACGCAGCACCCGGCGTCTTCGGTTCCGGAGGCCTTGAACTCGATCTGCACGAGGATCAGTCTGCGTCAGACATTGACGTCTGTCGATCCCTGCTCCACGATCAGACATAGACGAACGTCTATTTCCTGGAGGACGGCCATGACCACAGAGTCCAAGGATCTGCGCGAACAGGTCCGGAGCCGGTACGCCGCGGCCGCCCTTGCGGTGGTCGGCCCAGATGCCCAAGGCTCGTCTACCTCGTGCTGCGGCCCCGACGCCGCCGACGACTCGATGGCCCTTGACGGGGCCTTTGGCGCCGGACTGTACGCAACCGATGAGGTGGAAGGCCTACCGGCGGAGGCCCTGGCCGCATCGCTGGGCTGCGGCAATCCAATGGCGGTGGCTTCCCTGCAACCGGGCGATCGGGTGCTGGACCTGGGCTCGGGTGGCGGAATCGACGTGCTCCTGTCCGCTCGCCGGGTAGGTCCCACGGGCCGGGCGTACGGGTTGGACATGACCGAGGAAATGCTGGCCCTGGCCCGCTCGAACGCCGAGAAGGCCGGGGCCACGAACGTCGACTTCCTCAAGGGCGAGATCGAGGCCATCCCGCTGCCCGCAGCGTCGATCGACGTGGTGATCAGCAACTGCGTGGTGAACCTGTCCACCGACAAGCCGGCCGTGCTGGCCGAGATGTTCCGGGTGCTGGTTCCCGGCGGTCGGATCGGGATCAGCGATGTCGTGGCCGAGGACGATGTCAGCCCGGCCGAGCGGGCCGAGCGGGGCAGCTACGTGGGCTGCATCGCCGGCGCGCTGTCCCGGAGTGAATACCTCGAGGGTTTGGACGCGGCCGGTTTCGTCGACGCGCAGGTCGAGTTCACCCATGAGGCCGCGCCGGGCCTGCACGGGGCCATCATCCAGGCGGTGAAGCCGTGACCAAGGTGCTGTTCGTCTGCGTCCGCAACGGCGGAAAGTCGCAGATGGCGGCCGGTCTCATGGGCAAGTACGCCGGTCCGGGGCTTGAGGTCGACTCCGCGGGCACCGATCCGGGTACGAAGCTCAACCGTCAGTCGGTGCAGGCCCTGGAGGAAGTCGGCGTCGATCTGAGCGGGCAAACGCCCAAGGCCCTGACCCCGGATCTGATCCGTGGTGCCGACCTGGTCGTGGTGCTCGGGCGGGAGGCCCGGGTGGAACCGGTCGACGGAACACCGGTCGTCACGTGGGAGACCGACGAGCCGTCCCTGCGCGGGATCGAGGGGATGGAACGGATGCGCCTGATCCGGGACGACATCACTGCTCGGGTGAAGGCGCTTGCTGATCAGTTGGCCCAGGAGTCGGCCCCGAGTTCTTAGCCAGATACAGCCATTGACCCCTTCCATTCCGGATTGCGGACAGCCGGTCGTTCAGGGATTGGTCTTCAGAACCCATCGGTGAAGTCTCCAGAAGCCAGAAGAAGTAGGTCCAGCAGCCGGTCCAGGTCGCGTTCGCCGAGGTCGCCGCCGGTCATCGCGGCAATGGCGTTCAGCGCGTCGCGCAGGTGCTGGGTCATCGCCGCCGGGTCGCTCCGGTTCTGACGCGCCAGTTGCCGGGCCGCGGCCTGGGCTCGTGGCAACTCCGCGAGCCGATCCGCACCCGCGAACTCCCGGCGCTCCTCCCCCGCGTTCAGCCCCAGCTTCAGACGCAGGCCTAGCGCAGCCGTAAGCCGTTGCAACGCAGACAAAGTTGGATTGCCGCGTCCATTTTCCAGGTTTGCAATGTAGGGCACCGACAGCCCGGCCTCCACCGCGACCGACGCGATGGTCCGGCCGGCCTCCTGACGCTGCGCGCGCAACAGCTGCCCCAGCTGCACTCCGTCCATGCCGACCATCTTATCCCCTCAGAACACTCTTGCCGCGAAGTGTTCTACAAAGATACTTTGCCGCGATGGACGGCTCCCCGCTGAAGTATGCGCGCTTCCGGCTCCTGTGGACGGGTGGCGTCGTCTCGGGGCTCGGTTCCTGGCTGCTCATCGTGGCTTTGCCGGTCCAGGTCTTCAAGCTCACGGGCTCCCCTACCGCGACCGGGCTGACCCTCGCTCTCGAAGCGCTGCCCGGCCTGCTCCTCGGGCCCTGGGCCGGGGTGCTGCTGGACCGCTGGAACCCGGCGAGGGCCATGGTGCTGGCCGATCTGGCGGCGGCCGTCTCCGTCGCCGCGATTCTGCTCGTGGATCGTCCCGGGCGCCTCTGGCTGCTCTACCTGGCCGTTCTTGGGGAGAACAGCGCCACCACGGTCTTCCGGCCCGCCGCTCGGATCATCATGCCGAACATCGTCGGCACCGGTACCGCGCTGGCTTCGGCCAATGCGCTGAGCGCCCTGTCCGGCAGCGTGCTGCGCCTGAGCGCACCCGTGCTGGGCGCCCTGCTCCTCAGCGGACCAGGCATCACTTCAGTGTTGATTATTGACGTCGGTAGCTACCTGATCTCGGCAGCTCTCCTTGGGCGCCTCGGTCGCCTCCGCATCAAACCGGCATCGCCGGGCGAAACCGATGGCCTACGAGCTGGACTCGCATACATTGCCCGCTCCCCGTCCCTGCGAGGACCGCTGATCGGGAACGGCGCCTTCCTCACCGCGAACGCCGCCCTCACCGCGCTGCTGGTTCCTTTTGTGGTGGGACCTTTGGACGCTTCTGGTGCCGGTGTCGGGTACATCATCTCGGGACTGGGGTTGGGTTACGTTCTGGGCTCCACGCTCAGCCGGTTCCTGCTAACCCGGCTTGACACTCGTCCCCTTCTTGTCGCTACCCAGCTGGCCACCGGCGTCACTTATTTCACGCTCTTCAACGCACCTGGACTACCCACCGCGATCGTTGCCGCCGTCCTGATCGGCGTCCCCGGCAGCATACTGCTGATCTGCGTGGAAACCCATGTCCAGCGCACCGTTCCGCCCGACCTGCTCGGCCGGGTCGGAGCGCTGTTCTTCGCGATGGACTCGCTTGCCGCCATTGCCGGGGCCCTAACCGGTGCGGGTTTGGCCGCAGCACTTGGTCTCTCGCCGGCCCTGAACGTCATCAGTGCCGCAGCCCTGCTCGCCGCTCCCCTCACCTGGAATCTGATGCAGTGCGTTGACGAAGTTGACGAAAAGGAGGGGACGACGTCGGCCCTGACCGCCGACGCCGTCCCCTCCGGTCCCGAAAAGCGTTTACTTGCGGACGGTGAGCTGAGTGGTCAGCGTCGGGCCGACCCCGGTCACCCACGCGCTGAAGGTGACCGGCGTGTCCTTCGAGACCCGGTCGGTCCGGATCGGGATGGTGAACGAGGTGACGCCCGCCGGAGCTAGGAGGGAACCGGTTGCGGTGGCGACGAATCCGTTGCTGCTGGAGATCGGGGCCGTGGTGCCGCCCGAGAGGATCGGGCCGGTGAAGGTCAGGGTCGCGGTGGCGCTGTCACCGCCCTTGACCGGGTTAGGGGTGATCTTGACGGACTTCAGCACCGGCGGTGGCGCGGTGGCAGTGAGCCGGACGCTGTACGCGCCCGCGCTACCCTCGATGGTCTTCGTGGCCAGAATGTTGTCCGGGTAGGCCTGTTGGCTGCCGTCGGCGACCAGGATGACGTAACGGCCGGCGGTCAGGGGCATGGTCGTGGACCGGCGGCCGGTGTAGGCCGTGTTCTCCGGGACCGAGGTCGTGGAGCCGTCGTCGTTGAGCTTCACGATGCCGACGAAGGGCTCGGTGAGGCCAGGACCGGAACTGACCAGGTCCACCGTGTACGCCTGGCCCTCGGTGGCGGTGAACCCGATGTAGTCCACGTCCTGCGGCAGGGTCTTGCCGGGCAACGGGTCCCGGGTCTGGCAGAGCGACCGGGAGGCGGTGCCGCCCACCTCGATCGACGCCGTGATCACCGGGTTTCCGGAACCCAGGCTCGGGTCGTCGATCTCGTAAGGGTCGTTGCCGCAGCTGATGGTGGCCGCCTGGGCCGGGGCGACGGCCAGGGCCAAGGCACCGAGCACCCCCACTGCGACCGCGGTGGACAGGCTGGCGAGACGTCGGTTCACAGTCATCCCCTGAGCGATTGGTCAACGATTCAAGTACAGGGAATGGTCTACGTCCGGCGCCCCAGCCGTGTCCATCTTGTCCGGATAAGCCTTTAGTCCTAGAACCCGAGGCTGCGCATTCACCCGATGGAGCTGGCGGGGCAGGGTGAACAGGTCGAGCAGCCAGCCGAAACCGCACAGTCCGAGCGTCCATAGGTACAGATGCCCTCGGAGCTTGTTGCCCAGGTAGAACTGGTGGGCGCCGAACAGGCCGAGGAAGGTCCACCAGAGGTAGGCCGTGATCATCGATTTCGGCTTCCATACCTTCACTTTCACTTCCGCCTTCGGCGGTGTCTGAATCACCGGGGGACGCTGCGGGGCACCTTCGATGGCGACCTGCGGCAGGATCCGGTCCAGCCAGCGCGGCAGCCACCAGTTGGCCCGGCCGAACAGGTGCATCAGGGCCGGGACCAGCAGGGTGCGCAGGATGAAGGCGTCGATCGCGACGGCCGAGGCCAAGCCCACGCCGAACTCGGCGATGGTGCGCTGGCCGCCGAAGACGAAGGCCACGAAGACGCAGATCATGATCACGGCCGCGGCGGTGATCATCCGCCCGGTCTGGGCCTGGCCGACGCTGACCGAGCGCCGGTTGTCGCCGGTGTGCTGCCATTCCTCGTGCATCCGGCTGACCAGGAACACCTGATAGTCCATCGACAGGCCGAACAGAATGGCCAGCATGATCACCGGGAGGACGGCCTCGACCGGGCCGGCCTTGCCCACGCCGAGCAGCTCCGATCCCCAGCCCCACTGGAACACCGCGACGACGACGCCGAAGGACGCGGCCGAGGCGAGCAGGTTCATCACGGCGGCGGTCAGGGGGACCACGATGCTGCGGAACGCGACCATCAGCAGCAGGCAGCCCAGGAGCACGATGATGCCCAGGAAGAGGGGCAGTTTTCCGGTCAGCACGCCGGAGAAGTCGTTGTAGGTCGCGGTTGCCCCACCGACGTAAACCTGGAGCGTGCTGCCCTTCTCGGCTGCCGGGATCACGTCCTGGCGGAGGTGATCGATCAGGGTGCTGGTGGCCTTGTCCTGCGGGGCGCTGTCCGGAACCACCGCGACCACTGCGAGTTTTGGACTCTGGGTGACCGAAACGGATGCTACCCCGGCGGTGTGACGGACGTCCTTAATCAGGGTTTTCAGAGCTTTGGAGTCACCCGGCCGGGGCTGGGCCACCAGGACCAGCGGGCCGTTGGAGCCGGGGCCGAAGCCTTCGGCGAGCAGATCGTAGGCCGCTCGTGTGGTCGTGCCCTTCGGGTCGTTGCCGGCGTCGGCCGAGCCGAGACGTAGTGTCAGCGTGGGGATCGACAGCACCAGGATGATCAGGACGGCGACCAGGCTGAAGACGGTCTTGCGGCGGGCGACCAGATCGGCCCAGCGGACCCAGAAGCCTTCGCTCTGATGAACTGGGTTGCGGCGTTGCCGCCGGCTGATCAGCTTGCCGCGGAACAGGCCGAGGAAGGCGGGGAGCAGGGTGATCGCGGCGAGCACGGTGAACAGGACGGTGATTGCGGCGCTGATCCCGATCGCGGTGGTCGGGCTGATCCGCAGCACAAGCAGGCCGAGCAGGGCGATGATCACGGTGCCGCCCGCGAACAGGACGGCCCGGCCTGAGGTGTTCAGCGCCTGGACCGCGGATTGCTCGGGTGAGAGACCTTCCCGCAGGCCGGTTCGGTAGCGGGTGACGATGAACAAGGCGTAGTCGATGCCGACCCCGAGGCCGATCAGGGCGGCCACGGTGGGGGCGGTCGAGTTGATCGTCATCACCCGGGAGAGCAGCCCGATGGTGGCCAGTCCGGCACCGAGGCCGGCGATCGCGACCACCAGGGGAACGATCATGCCGAGCAGCGAACCGAAGACGATGAACAGGATGATCCCGGCGGCCAGCACGCCGATGTACTCGGTGACCGGGGTCGCTGCCTCCGTCGCGTCCTCAATGGCCTCCCCGGCCAGTTCCACCTGCAGGTTCTGAGTGCCCGCGGCCTGAGCGGTATCCACCACCCGGGCGATGTCGGCGGCCGGAATGTTGTCGGCATCCTGATCGAAAATCACCGTGGCGTAGCCGATAGCACCGTCCTTGCCGATCTGGGCCCGGCCGCCGGGGCCGTACATGCTCTCCACCGAGCTGACCGAGGGCAGCTTCGCCACCTTGGTCAGCATCGCGCTCACCCGCTTGCGCACGGCCGGGTCGCTGATCGAACCGTGCTGCACCCGCACCACGATCTGGTCGCTGTCCCCGGCCTGCTTCGGGACGGCGGCCTGCAGGAGATCCTGTGCCCTGGAGGATTCCATTCCGGGCAGGTCGAAGGCGTTGTTGTACTTCGCGCCGAGCAGGACGTACGGGACGGCCACCGCGACCAGCAGCGCCACCCAGATCCCCACCACGGTCAGGCGATGGCGGAAGCACCAGCGCGCGAGTGTGGTCATGGTCGTAAGCCTCCGTTGAGGGGTGAAGATCGCGTCGAGGAAGTGCTCTTCGACGTGATCCAGCCTCGCGGGGGCAGCGTCCTCAGACACTGGTGGTGAGACCCTGAAGGAGGGTGGAGAAAACTGCACCACCAACTTCACCCGGGTCATGCCGCCCAGGTCCAACCCTTGAGGTAGGTATGGAAGCTGATATCGTCACGTGATAGACAGCAAGCAGAAGGTAATAAACTCGGCAAAACGTATGTTCTGGCACGGTGGCTACTCCACGACCAGCCCGAAGCAGGTGATGGCTGACTCCGGGGTCGGCCAGGGCAGCTACTACCACCACTTCCCGTCCAAGGCCGAACTCGGCCGGGAGGTGGTCGAGGCCAACGGACGCGACCTGCTGGCCTCGGTGCAGGCGGCGATGGAAGGGCTGCCGACCGGGCGTGAGCGGCTGGTCGCCTTCCTCGGATCGGCCAACGCGGCGCTGGACGGCTGCCAGATCGGCAACTTCACCTACGACGCGGGGATTCAGGCCGAGCCCGAGCTCCGCGCTGCGCTGAGTTCGGCTTTCGGGCAGCTCTCCTCGTTGCTCGAGGACACTGTGCGGGAGGGTCAGGAGGACGGCTCGTTGCCGGCCGGGCTGGATCCGCAGAAGACTGCTGCTGCCGTACTTGCCGTAGTTGAAGGAGCTTTCGTTACGGCGCGGGCTTCGGGGCAGCAGGCTTCTGCGGACGATGCGACGGCGGGGTTCCTGGCACTGCTTCTTAGCGCCTAATCAGCGCTCACTCCGTCCTCAACGCAGTCGCCGTCCGCACCCGGGCCGCCCAGCTGGCGGCGGGCATCGCCGAGATGACGGCCAGGGCCGGACCGGCCAGGGCGATGGCGATCACGAGGGTGGGCCGGTAGACCTCGAGAAGGACGTGGGGTAGGTCGGTTCCGGCGCCGTGGGCCATGGCGGGGACCAGGATGCGGTGCAGGGCGAAGCCGGCGGGGATGCCGATGAGGGCGCCGGCCAGGCCGATGGGGAGGACGGAGGCGATGACGGCGGTGAGGGTCTGGGCGGGGGTCATGCCCAGGGCCTTCTGGACGCCGATGTCGTGGACCCGGTCGCGGACGTCGAGGGTGACGGTGTTGAGGACGCCGAGGCCGGCCACGGCGATCATCAGGCCGGTCAGGAGGGAGGCCAGGGTGTCGACGATGATGACCAGGTCGTCGACCTCGGCGCCGGACTGGGTGGCGGCGAGGTTGAGGGGGTCCAGGGACTGGTTGAGGGTGTTCACGTAGGCACCGGTTGCGGTTCCGGGGGCGACGTCGATGTGCCAGGTGGTTGAGGTGTCCGACGCGGCCTGGGTGAACAGGCGGCGGCCGTCGTCGTTGGGGTCGAAGACCTCGCCGACGATGGTGAGGGTCTGGGCGCCGACCTTGAGGGTGTCGCCGACGGAGTGGCCGCTCAGGGTCAGGAGTTCGCTGGAGAGAACGGCTTCCGAGGAGTTGGCGAACCAGCGGCCGGAGATCAGGTCGTAGCCGGACCAGCTGGGGTTCGAGGTGAAGGAGACGAGCTGGGCGCCACCGGAGACCCCGGCGATGGTGGCGTCTTCCTGGGATTCGCCGAACCAGCGGGCCGTGCCGGCGGTGGCTTCGATCGCGGCGCGGACCTTGGCGGGATCGGGCTGATCGGGTTGGTCGTTGGAGGTGGAGGGTGGTGGCCCGTCGGTGGGGGGCGGTGCGGACATCTCCATCTGGGCCAGGTCCACCGTGACGTCGGAGCTGGCATGTTCGGCGGAGACCTGGATCCGGTTCAGCGAAAGCGCCAGTCCCACGGCGAGAGTGACGGCGGTGCAGCCGATCGCCACCGCCGTGATCAGCGTTATCGTCCGGGACGGGACGGCGAACAGGCGGGCGAGGCCGAGGCCCACCGGACGGGAGATGGGGAGGCGGCTCAGCAGGCGGGAGACCAGGCGTCCTCGACCGGCGGAGGGGGTGCGACCCACGGCGAGCGCGTCGACGGTGCGGAGGCGACCGGCCCGGGCGGAGGCGATGACGGCTACCGCGGTGACGATGGCCAGGATGCCGAGCACCACGACCAGGTTGACCCAGGGCGCGATGGTGGTGATGCCGTCTCCGACCAGGCGCTCGGTCTTGGACAGCAGGGGCAGGGCGAGGATGTTGCCCGCCACCAGGCCGATCACGGTGCCGATCAGGGCGGGGACGAGGGCCTGGAGGGCGTGGGCACGGACGAGTTCGGCCGGGGTGAAGCCGATCGCCTTGAGCATGCCGATGCGGCGGATGCCGGAAGCGACCGTGCCGGCGATGACTGTGCCGACGACCAGGATGGCCAGGGTGAGAGCGAGAAGGCCGAAGCCGAGCAGGAAAGGTACGAAGATCGCGGTCTGGCGGGCGGAATCGGCCCGGGTGACCAGCCAGGAGCGGGCGCCGGTGATGGCGTCGGCGGGGAGGGCGGCTTGTAGGGCTTCCCGGTCCTTCTGGATGTCCGCGCTGGTTGAGGCGCGGTCGAAGCGGTAGAGCAGCTGCTCGGTGAGGGGTGCACCGAGGGCTTTCACGCCGGCGGTGGTCATCCAGAAAGTGGCGCTTTCGCTGGCGGAGCGGGCGATTCCGACGATGGTGATTTCTGTGCTGTCCGGACCGACCCGGAACCGTCCACCGAGCGGGCTCAGGATGTGACCACCGGCGGACAGGACGGCCTCGTTCGCGGTCCGGGGCCAGCGGCCTTTGATCAGGGTCAGGGAATCTACGGACGCTTGGGGCTGGTCGCGTCCGACCACGTCCACCATGGGTGCGTCGGGGCCGCCCAGGGAGACTTGGGTGGTCGGGAACGGTCCGGCGGTGGCGGCGACCCCGTTCAGGTCTGCGGTGGCGGCCAACTGGGTGTCGGTGGCTTTGGAGGGATCTACCTGGACGATGAGGTGTGCTCCGTGCTGGCGCGAGAAGAGATGCTCGAACGGCGCTTTGGAGGCCACCAGCAGACCGGCGCCGAGCACTCCGGACGTCACCGCAGCGGCGGTGGCCAGCACGACGACCAGCGTGGACACTCGGCGACGGGCTACCCCGGCGCGAACGACCTTCGTGAGGGCGCTCATCGCAGGACTGCCGTGTCCGAGGCGATGCGTCCGTCAATTACTTCGACTGTACGAGTTGCGCATTCGTGGGCCAGCTCGCGGTCGTGGGTGACAAGAAGAATAGTCTGACCGTCGGCATGCAGCTGCCGCAGCAGCGTCCTTACGTCGGCTCCCGAAGCTGTGTCCAGCGCACCGGTGGGCTCATCGGCCAGGAGCAACGCGGGGCGGTTCATCAGAGCCCGGGCCACGGCGACGCGCTGGCGCTGTCCGCCGGAAAGCCGTCCGGGGTAGGCACCGGCGAACCGGTCGATGCCCAGGGACTGCAGTAGCTCACCTGCGCGGTGGCGAACCTGCGTCCGCGACCCGCGGGACAGTTGCGCAGGTAGCATGACGTTGTCGAGCACGGTCAGGTCGTCCAGCAGGTTGAAGAACTGGAACACCATGCCGACCGACGCCCGCCGGTACCGGGCCGACTGAGCCTCGCCGAGAGCGTCCACTCGTGTTCCGCTGACCGTGACGGTACCCGTGTCGGGGCGGTCCAACCCCGCGACCAAGTTCAGCAGCGTCGATTTTCCGCTGCCGGAGGGCCCGAGAACCGCGACCGACTCCCCCGTCTGCACGCTCAGCGACACCTGGTCCAGAGCCGGCGGTCCGTCGTCGTAACGTCGGCTGACCTCGTGCAGTTCGATCATCACTACCCCCACAATTGGTGACGCTGTCCACGGGCCCCGTGCCCGACGTCCCCCATTGAAGAAACTCAGCGCCGATCCCGCGTCGCCCGTCAGACCCCTCCCCGGTACCGCAGTCGTAGGGGGTGGGTTGGCGTGGTCCTGTAGAGGTAGTCCACGGATGTACGGCGGTTGATTCTCCGGAGGGACGCCCTCAGCGGCCTGGGAGGGTGAGAATGGGCTGTGACCGGGGGACGGGTTCTGCAGGCATGGCGCTTCTTCACGCGTCCGTCCTGGCCACCGCTGCGGATGACCAGGCGCAACTGGGCGTTCGACATCGTCTTCGCCCTCGGGCTGTGTTTGCTCGCCATCTTCACTTCGCTCGGTTCGAGTCGCGAGGCGACGTTCTACCAGGCCGACTGGCGGGCAACCGTCGCTCCGCCGAACGTCCCCCCACCGGTACCCGTTGCTCCTACCCCACCCGTCAGCTCGGACAACCCAGCAGCCCGTCCCGACCCCGCCCCGCCTCCGGAACCCGTCGATCCCCTGCAGGTGGATCCGTTCCAGGCCTACACCCCCACGTCGACCGGCGCGCAGATCGGCTGGTCGTTGCTGATGGCGCTGATCTGCGTGCCCATGCTGTTCCGCCGCCGCTATCCCCTGGCCATGCTCGCCGTCACGCTGGTCCTTGCCCCGTTCACCATCGGGGACCACGCCAGTCTGCGTCTGTCGTTCATGGTCTGTGTGGTGATTGCCTACAGTGCGACGGTCTACAGCCCTTACCGCTACCCCGCACTGGCCGGGCTGGTGACGGGCGCGGTGCTGTACATGCAGCTACAGGGCAACCTCAGTAATCCGGTGATGGGTCCGGCTGTTCCTACAGTCTCGCGCGACAGCATGTCGTTCTGGATCCTGCTGCCGATCGCCGTCGCCGCCGAGGGGCTTCGCCGGTGGAAGCTGCGCATGTCGGCCGAGCGCGACAAGGCTGCCGCTTTGGAGATCGAGCGGGCGGCGCTGGTGCACCGGGCCAACGAGGCAGCTTCGCTGGAGCGCGCCCGGATCGCGCGCGAGCTGCACGACGTGGTCACGCACAACGTCAGCGTGATGGTGATTCAGGCCGGGGCCGCTCGGAAGGTCCTGGCCCGGCAGCCGGATCAGGCCGAGCAGGCTCTACTGGCGGTCGAGGAGAGCGGGCGGGCGGCGCTGACCGAATTACGGCACGTCATGGGATTATTGACGATCGAACGCGCGGGTGAGGAGCTGGCCCCGCAACCTGGGCTGGCCCATCTCGACACGTTGATCTCGCAGGTACGCGGCACCGGCGCAGAGGTTGCCTTCACGGTCGAGGGGACGCCGGTGCGCTTGCCGGAGGGGGTTGATCTGGCTGCGTATCGGGTGGTTCAGGAGGGGCTGACGAACACGGTCAAGCATGCGATGGGGGCGGCGGCTGCGGTCCGGGTGTCGTACGGGGTGGACGATGTTGAGGTGGAAGTGACGGACACCGGGAGAGTTTCGTCCGAGGCCGAAGGTTCTCACTCAAGGGTCGATGGTGGCGGGCGTGGATTGATCGGCCTGAAGGAGAGGGTGGAGATGTACGGCGGGACGATCGAGGCCGGGTCGCGAATCAGCGGTGGGTTCCGGGTGCTGGCGCGCATTCCGCTGACGTCGGTGCCTTCGTGAACGCGCCGCGGGTGGTGGTGGCCGACGATCAGGCTCTGGTACGCACCGGGTTCCGGATGATCCTGTCGGCCGACGGCATCGACGTGGTGGGTGAGGCGACCACCGGCCTTGAGGCGGTCGAGGCCGTGCGCCGAACCCGGCCGGACGTGGTGCTGATGGATATCCGGATGCCCGAACTCGATGGGCTGGAGGCGGCGCGGCGGATTCTGGCGGCTCCGGATCCGCCGCGGGTAATCATGCTGACCACGTTCGACCTCGACCACTACGTCTACGCCGCGCTCTCGCTGGGCGCGAGCGGGTTCCTGCTGAAAGACGTGACGCCTGAGCATCTCGTCGCCGCCGTCCGCCTGGTCCGCTCCGGTGACGCCCTGCTGGCTCCCTCCATCACCCGCCGTCTGGTGGAACGCTTCGCCGCCCGCTCCCCCGAACAGAAGACGCTGCACCGCGACCTGGCCGGCTTGACCGCCCGCGAGCTGGAGGTACTGGGACTACTGGGCCGGGGGCTGAGCAACACCGAGCTGGCCGGGCGGCTGAACCTGGCCGAGGCCACGGTGAAGACGCATGTGGCACGGATTCTCGGCAAGCTGCAGCTGCGGGACCGGGCTCAGGCGGTGGTGGCGGCGTATGAGACGGGGTTGATCGCGCCAGGGGAAAGCGGCTGACTCGGACGTCATCACCGCTCTTCGTTCAGCTCCGCCAATCGGACCCGCACCTTGTCCCCGATGCGGGTCAAGGCCCGCAACTCAGCCGGACTCAGTTGACTGATGAAGGCCGCCCGCACGTCGGCCACGTGCTGCGGCGCCGCGGACTCGATGAGCTGACGCCCGCGGTCGGTGATGGTGACCACCGCGCCTCGCAGGTCACTGGCAGCCGGTTCGCGATTGATCAGCTCGCGGTTCTGCATCCGGCCCAGGTGCTGCGACAGCCTGCTCTTCTCCCAGCGCAGCAAGGCCCCCAGCTCGAAGGACCGCAACCCTCCCTCGGACGCCTCGGACAGGTGCGCCAGAACTTCGTAGTCGGCCTTGGAGAGCCCGCACCGGGTGCGGAGCTGCCGCTCGATGAAGTCCGCCAGCCCGTCCTGCATGGCCATCAGGCAGCGCCAGGCCCGGTCTTCGGACTCGTTCAACCACTGCGTCGGCGCCATACGAGCAGCCTACAAGCTGGTTGACATGTGAACCAGTGCGTCCTACCGTCTGGTTAACACGTTAACCACCTGGAGGACCCGTGACCACCTCGGTGCATTACGCCATCGTCGGCAGCGGCAACGTCGGCACGGCCTTGGCCCGCCTGTTCGCCCGGGCCGGCGTCCCGGTCGGTATCGCCAACACCCGCGGGCCGGAGTCCCTCAGCCCGCTCACGGACTCACTCGGGGACACCGTCCGGGCGCTGCCCCTGCCCGAAGCACTCGCCAGCGATGTCATTTTCATGGCGATCCCCTTCGCAGCCATCCAAGAGCTCGGCTCGAATCTTCCGGACTGGACCGGCAAGATCGTTGTCGACACCACGAACGCACACTTCTCCAGCGGCTCGGAAGAGGTTCTCCAGGGACGCCTCTCCACCGCCTACGCGGCCGAATACCTGCCCGGCGCCGAGGTCGTGAAGGCGTTCAACCAGCTCCCGGCCAACACCCTGGCCGCAGAACTGGAGCCCGGAATCGGACGGCGCGTCATCTTCGTCGCCTCCGACTCCGAGAAGGCCAGCGAGCGGATCGCCGCTCTGGTGGACGAGCTCGGCCTGGCCGCCGTCCAACTGGGTCGCATCGACGAGGGCGGCCGACTGATCCAGGTCCCCAACGCTCTCGTGCTCCGCAACCTTGTCGAGCGACCGCTTCACTGAACGCTTTCCGGCCCGTTCATCAGCATCGAAAGGACTCTTTTCCGTGGAACAGCTCCGCATTGCCGTCATCCTGGGCAGCACCCGTCCGGGCCGTAACGGCAAGGCCGTCGCCGACTGGGTGATCGACCAAGCGACCGGGCGTCCGGCATCCTACGAATTGCTCGACCTGGTCGACTACCCGCTGCCGCACTTCGATGAGGTGAAGCGGCCCATGCTCGGCGAGTACGCCAATGCGCACACCAAGGAATGGGCCGCTGTTGTGGCCCAGTACGACGGGTTCATCTTTGTCACGCCGGAGTACAACCACTCGACCTCCGGGGTGCTCAAGAACGCCATCGACTACCTGCATAGCGAATGGAACAACAAGGCAGCCGCTTTCGCCGGTTACGGCACCCTTGGAGGATCCAGGGCGATCGAGCACCTGCGCGCCGTTGCCAGTGGGCTGCGGATCGCGCACGTCTCCGCGCAGCTGAGCTTCTCCATCTTCACCGACTTCGAGAACATGTCCACATTCGCTCCCGGCCCGCAGCATCCGGCCCTGGCCGAGGCGATGTTCCAGCAACTGGAGGAATGGGCAGGAGCACTGAAACCGCTACGGGCCTGAACCTCAACCGCTGGTCTGGGCGTCATCCTGGTGTTCCTCGAGCCAGCGGCGAGCCCGTTGGACATTCAACGTCACGAACGGCGCGGCGAAGATGAGGAGGGACAAGACGCTGAGGACGCCCAGCACCGCGGCCCATGGGCCGTCACCCAACAGAACCAGGACGCCCACGAACACCGCCAGGTGGGTAGGCCCGGCGAAGATCCAGCGTTGCTGCACCATCCGTTGGGCCAGGTCGACGGCGATGACCTGGTCGCCGGGGTGAACGGACTGGTTGGTCCTGATCGACTGCCGGATGCGCCGACGACGATGACGCTCCACGCCGGTCACCAGCACCGGTTGCAACCACCCGACGCCGCGTTGGCGAGCCCAGATGAGAGCGGCCGCCGTGGCCACGGGTAGGAGGGCGATGAGGCAGAACTCCGCCCACGCCCCTAGAGGAACGTCGCCGAGTGAGCGGTCGCGCCGGCCCAGCAGGACCAAGAGCGCCAGCAGGGGGCCGAAGAACGCCAGGAGCAGGGTTGCCCCGGCGAAGTGGCGACCCTGCCGGCGCCGGGCGAGAGCAGCTACGTCCGCGTCGGCTTCGGTCACCGCTCAATGATCACCAGGCGAGGGTGACGCGCATGTCGAAGCGAGTGGTTCGCCCCGCTTAGCTCAACGGCGCAGCATTGAGCAGGTCCAGGGCCGTGTGCTGGCAGGCGTGGGCACTGGCGACGAACGGGCCGGCCAGGTGGATGCCGTACTCGTCGAGGCTGTTGCGGTCTTGGGCGTAGGCGGTGTCGGCCTGTTTCTTCAGGTAGGCGTTGTACCGGCCGTTGGTAGCGCTGTTCAGCACGCCGAGCCCGCGCAGGTACTCGCCCTTCCAGGAGGGCTGGTCGCCGGTGCAGGAGGCGCCCTCCCCCGGCTCGTGCAGGATGCCGTTCTGGTTGAGCGCGGTGGAGGCCGTGGAGGCGTCGCCGATGCGCTGGGCGGTGGCCAGCGCGTCGGTGTTGCCGGTGGCCTGGTTGAGCTGGACCAGGGCGTTCATCAGGACGCCGGAGTTGTAGGTCAGCGGGCCGCTGGTGCCCTTGCAGGATTTCAGGTCGATCGCGTCGATCACGATGTTGCCGGAGGTGAGCATGCCGGTGCCCTTGAACCAGGTCCAGCCCGCGGTGGCCCGGTTCCGGTAGGTCGTGTCGCCCGCGATGCGTTGCGCCAGTTCCGCATTGAGCTGGATATAGAGGCTGTTGGCGATGGCGACCTTGTTCTTCTTGTCGGTGCTCCACCAGATGCCGCCGCCACAGGTGCTGTCCCAGTAGGTGGCCATGTAGTCGGCGTCGGCCTTGGCGGTGTTCAGGTACCGCACGTCCTTCGTGACGTCGTAGGCGTCGAGCCAGGCCAGGCCCCACCAGCCGGTGTCGTCCAGGTACTGGTTGCGGAACTGGCCACTGTAGGCGTTGATCTGCTTGTCGTAGGTGTTCGCGATGGCGTAGGTGTAGCTGGCCATCTTGCTCACCCGGATGTTGTCGATCAGCGCGGTGAGGGCGTTGGCGCTGGTCCACCAGGCGTTGTGGTCGAACAGGCCGGTGCCCTGGTCGTAGCGCATCATCAGGGCGGTGGCCGCGGCGGTCTGCCGGTTACCGGCGTTCCAGGTGCTGCGGGCCCAGGTGGTGCAGGTGATTTCGGGGCGGTCGCCGGCCTTGCCGCAGGCCCGCAGGGCACCCACACCCCGGGCGTTCCAGTTGTCCACGTTGAACATCGTGGTGCGGGTGCTCGTCGCGCTGGCCGGGATCGTGGTGTCGCCCAGTTTGCCGCCGGTGCCCCAGGTCTGGCCGCCGTCGAACGATCGGTCCAGCCAGACCTCGTCACTGGCCTGACCACCTGCGACGGTCGCCCAAGCCATGGAGTTCGTGTCGTCGATGTGGACGGTGAAGGTGCGCCCGTGCAGCGTGGACTTCACCGGGGACCGGTCTCTGGCGGCCTTGGCCGCGTCGTACCCGTCGCACTGCTTGTTGCAGATCACCGTTCCGACCGCCGTACTCGCGCCGATACCGACCTGAGTCAGCACCCCGGCCGCAGCGGCGACCGCCACGCCGATCGCGGCCATCCTTCGCCAGTGCACCATGTTGTTCCCGCCTGTCCCGGGCGTCAGGGTTGCCCGTTCTGCGACAAAAGCCTAGACCCGTTGAAGAGCGGCTACGCACAACGGATTACGTTGCAGCCGCGATTTACCGCGCCCTTGACGGTGGCTCAACCGAAAGGTCACGGCCATAGGTGGTGCGGTCGGGCCGGGAACAGTGCAGGGCCGGACGGTGCGGGGCCGGAGGGGTTTCGGCAGGGCTGCTCAGAGAGAAAAGGGCGGGCTCAGGCGGCGATTCATCACCGGTGCACGGCTCACAGCCAACTCTTAGGGAGTCCTTGAGCGCCACCCGACGCCCGGCTAGGAGCGCTACCGATGGAGTAGCTCATCGTCACCGCCGACGGCCTACCCGTCGGCGCCGATCCCTGACTCGGAGGACGACGCATGGCCCCCCGCAAGACCCGTACGACCAGAACCAGAAACCGGTTGCTGGCGGTAGCCGCAATCGGGGTGGGAGCCGCCCTGATCGCCGCTCCCGCCATGGCGAACGGCATAGGCCCGTTCTCCCGGACCGCCGCCCCCGCCGTTTCCACGGGCGCTGCCGCTGTGCCCAACCTTGCCCTGAACAAGGCGACCACCGGCACCGCGTCCTGCCGTACCGGCGAGACCCCGGCCAAGGCCGTGAACGGCACGCTCGACGGCGGACTGGCCGACAAGTGGTGCTCCAGCGTGCGCCGCCCCAGCCTGACGATCGATCTGGGCGGCACGTTCGACCTCACTTCGGTGACCGTCGATCACGCTGAGTCCGGTGGTGAGGCGGCGGTGATGAACACGCGCGCCTTCGACATCCGGGTCTCCACGGACGGCCAGAAGTTCACGACGGCGGCGCAGGTGCGCGGCAATGCCAAGGCAGAGACCGTTTCTACGGTCAACGTGTCGGCTCAGTACGTGCAGATCCTGGTGCGTACCCCTGAGCAGCGTCGCGGAGGCGCGGCCCGGATCTACGAGGTCAGCGTGGCCGGCGCCGACCAGAGCACGGCTCCTACCCCGAGCACCGACCCAACCCCGTCCAGCAACCCAACGGCTACCCCCACGGCCGAGCCGACGCCGACGTCCTCTGCTCCGACTGCAACACCGACGAAAACAACCCAGCCGACGCAGACCGCTCAGCCCACGCAGTGTCACTCCGACGCTCCGGCCACGCTGACGGACTACATCTCCGACCACAAGGACGCGCTGACCCGGGTCAGTTGCAACGCCGACGTCGCGGTCTACTTCGACAACGACCTCAAGGCGCAGGCAGCCTCGTCCACGGCCTGGATCTCGCCCTTCGCCACCGACGTGTGGAAGTACATGAAGAGCGCGTACGGAGCCTGCGCCACTGACCGCAAGCTCGCGGCGCCGGTCGGCCCGGGGTGCGAGAACTTCGGCGCCCCCAAGCCGGCGCTGTTCTTCCTGCACAAGGGCAAGCACGGCGGCGGCACCGTGAACAACCGCTTCGACGCCAACTCCGGTTTCCGCACCACGATCGACGCCGGCGACGGCAGCTGGGACCAGAACAACGGGACGATCCACGACGTGCTCGTCCACGAGGCCTGCCACCAGGTGGAGGGGGCCAGCCAGGGCACGCACGAGTCCCCGGCGTTCCCGATCTGGGGTGACTCCAAGTGGGCGGAGTTCTGCGTGCACGACTTCTACGCCAACACCGGTCGCACCGCCGACGCCGAGCGCACGCTCAAACTGTTCAGCGGGGGTAAGGACAACTTGCCCGCGGGGGCCAAGAACGCGGCCTGGTTCCGCGACTGGTTCCTGCCGCTTTGGGAGGAGAACGGCAAGAGCGCGGATGTCATGGAGCGATACTTCGGGCTCGTCGCTCAGTACTTCCCCACCCGCACCGAGAACGACGGCAAGAACCTGATCTACACCCGGCGGATGAACGCGGGCGAGTACGTGCTGTTCACCAGTGCCGCCGCTGGGAAGGACCTGAGCGCGAGGGCGGCCCAGGCCTTCGACTCCGGGTTCAGCCAGGCCCAGTTCGACCAGGCCAGGAAGGACTTCCCCCAGCTCAAGTTCTGATCCCCGCAGCCTCATGAGACGCTGCGCAGGTGACCGAATCGAAGGCGCCCGGAACCTCAGACGCTGAGCAGTCTGATCAGGACGATCAGACTGCTCAGCAGCGGGACGAAGAGACCGGGCAGGCGGAGGAGACCAGCGAGAACGAGCTGGCCGCGGCCGGTGGTGGGCGGGCGGCCACCAATGACGCCCACTCGGACGAGCATGAGCACGGCTCACCGGTCCGCAGCGCTGCGCTCACCCTGGTGATCGGCGCGCTCGGGGTGGTCTTCGGCGACATCGGCACCAGCCCGCTGTACGCCCTGCAGACGGTGTTCAGCATCGACAACGGCGCGGTCCGGCCGACCGAGGGCGACGTCTACGGCGTGGTCTCGCTGATGTTCTGGTCGATCACCATCGTGGTCTCGATCAAGTACGTGAGCGTCGTGATGCGGGCCGACAACCAGGGCGAGGGCGGCGTGATGGCGCTGATCGCGCTGATCCGCCGGCTGATGGGGCAGGCCCAGACCCGGTCCCGGGCGATCGTGCTGCTCGGGGTGCTGGGCGCCGCCCTGTTCTACGGCGACACGCTGATCACGCCGGCGATCTCCGTGCTGTCGGCCACCGAGGGTCTGGAGATCGCCTCCCCGAGCTTCTCCCACCTGGTGCTGCCCCTGGCCCTGGTGATCCTGACCGGGCTCTTCGCCGTGCAGAAGTTCGGAACCAGCAAGGTCGGGGCGCTGTTCGGCCCGATCATGATCGTCTGGTTCGCGGTGCTGGCGGTCACCGGTCTGCACGGCATCTTCCGCACCCCGCGGGTGCTGCTCGGCGTGCTGCCCACCTACGGGGCCCGGTTCGTCTTCGACCACCCCTACATCGCGTTCGTCGCGGTCGGCGCGATCGTGCTGGTGATCACCGGCGCCGAGGCGCTGTACGCGGACATGGGGCACTTCGGCCGCAAGCCGATCGTGAAGGCCTGGTTCTTCGTGGTGTTCCCGGCGCTCGCGCTGAACTACCTCGGCCAGGCCGCGCTGATCCTGGACGAGCCGAAGTCGGTCTCCAGCCCGTTCTTCCTCCTGGTCCCCGACTGGGCGCAGATCCCGCTGGTCATCCTGGCCGCGATGGCCACCGTGATCGCCTCCCAGGCGGTGATCTCCGGGGCCTTCTCGGTCACCCGGCAGGCCATGCAGCTGGGCTTCCTGCCTCCGCTGACGGTGCGCCAGACCTCCGAGCACGAGGGCGGCCAGGTCTTCCTGCCGGTGGTGAACTCGCTGCTCTTCGTCGGCGTCATCGGCCTGGCGCTGAGCTTCCGCTCCTCGGACCGGCTGGCCACCGCGTACGGCGTGGCCGTCACCGGCGCCCTGCTGATCGACACCGTGCTGCTGCTGGTGGTCGCCCGGGTCGGCTGGAAGTGGCACTGGTGGAAGGTCACCCTGGCCGGCGTCGCGTTCGGCGGGGTCGAGCTGGCCTACTTCTCCGGCAACCTGGTCAAGGTCTTCCACGGCGGCTGGTTCCCCCTGGTCGTCGCCGCGACCATGTTCACGATCATGACCACCTGGCAGCGCGGGCGGCACATCGTGACCACCAAGCGGATCGGGCTGGAGGGCAAGCTCAGCGACTTCATCACCAAGCTCCGCGACATGCAGCTGCCGCGGGTGCCGGGCACCGCGGTCTTCCCGCACCCCACCAAGGAGACGACGCCGCTGGCCCTGCGGGCGAGCGTCCAGCATTACGGGGTGCTGCACGAGAACGTCGTGATCGTCAGCGCCCGGCCCTCGACCAAGCCGACCGTCCCGGTCGAGCGCCGGCTCCAGGTCGACGACCTGGGCCTGCACGACGACGGGATCTCGCACCTCACGCTGCACTACGGGTTCTCCGAGAGCCCGGACATCGTGGCCGCGCTGCGTCAGGCCTGCCGCGAGGGTCTGCTCGAGGTCGACCTCAACCCCGAGACCGCCTCGTACTTCGTCTCCAAGGCGACCCTGCAGCAGACCTCGAACCCGAACATGATCCGCTGGCGCAAGTACCTGTTCATCACGCTCAGCCACAACGCGATCAACCCGGCGGACTACCTGGGGCTGCCGTCGGACCGGACCGTGGTGCTGGGCACCGCGCTGGACGTCTAGCTCGTGGTCCAGGTGGCGTAGGCGGAGGGCTGGAACGCGACCCGGGTCAGGAAGTCCCGGAGCAGGATCCGCCAGACGTACCACTCGTGCCCGCCGTTGACGAAGTCGGTGGTGATCGGGATGCCGGCGTCGGTGAGGGTGCGGACCTCCTGGGCCGGGCCGGTGTGCGCGGTCTGGCCGTTCAGCACGAACCCGACCGCGAAGATCGAGTCCTGCCAGCCGGCTCCGACGAACACGTTGGCCTTCTTCAGCGCCGCGGTCTGCTCAGCGGTCAGCTTGAGGCCCGGCGGCAGGCCGGCGCTCATCATGCCGTAGTAGCCGAAGCTAGCGGTGTTGTTCAGCATGATCTGGTTGGTGATCTGGCCGCCCGCCGAAAGACCCGAGAAGGCGCGCCCGGAAGCGTCCTTCGATACCCGGTAATGAGATTCGACCCAGGGGACGATGTTGCCGATCAGGTCCTTACGGAAGGCCTCGTTGTCGGTCGAGGTGGGGTAACCGCTGCCGTAGGCGTTGATTACCAGCATCGGCTGGATCTCGCCCTGGTCGATCAGATTGTCCATGATGTTGGCCAGGTCGCCCTGCGTGCTCCAGCCCATCTCGTTCTCGCCGCCGCCATGGTTCAGGTACAGCGTGGGGTAGGCCTTGGCGCGCTTGGCGTCGTAGCCGGGCGGCGTGTAGACGACGAGGTTGGTCTGGTCGGCGGGCGTTACGTGGCCCGGAGAGCTGATCGTGAAGTGCTTCAACCGGCCGGTCTTCTGCGACTTGGCGACCGGCGCCTGCCAGGAGTAGTCAACGGTGCCGAACCTCGGATCGGAAGGCACGTAAACCTGCCGGTTCGGGACGGCCACGTCCCCCGCATCGCCGTGACGGGCGTCCCAAATTTTCACTGAAGGATCGGGAGTCGGGGTGCAACCGGTGAGATCCTTGGTGGTGCAGTCGATGTAGTAGGCGTAACTGAAGACGCCCGAGGGCAGCGGCGTGGTGAACGACCAGATGCCGGTCCTGGCGTCCTTCTTCATCGCCGAGACCGGGAAATTCGGGTTGGTGCTGTTCGGCGACTGGATCGGCACGTCACCCGATTTCCATTGATCCGGTTGCAGGTTGGGCGTCTCGACCAGGTAGTCCGGCGTGCTGGCCAGTTGTTTCAGATCGCTGGGCCGCTCGAACGACCATTCGCCCTTGATCTGCACGCTCTTGGCCTTCGGAGCCGAGAGCCGGAAGGTGACTTCATAGCCGGTGGGGGCCTGGCCGGTGTGTTTCACGACCGGGCCCGGACCGGGCTTGCCCGGCGCCTGACCGGTGGCCGCGAACGCGGGTGCGGCCAGGGCCGGAACCAGGAACAGGGCCCCGACCGCCGCGAGCCTGCGACGGGTGAACAGCCTTGAGGTCACGCCCAACTCCTTCGTTCGCGTGAAGTCCCCCCAGTTATTGCAACCTGGTGAGGTAACCCCAAGGATTCTTGGTCGGTCCGGTGCGGAGTGTCAAGGCCGCCCGGCTCTATGCTGGTCGGGTGGGAGCGTCGCCTGGGGGCCTGTCGGTGCTGGCCCCGGCCTCTTCGGTGCGGGCCGGAAATGTCGCCGACGTGCTCCGGCTGCTGCGCACGCAAGGTCCGCTGACCAGGGCCCAGCTGGTCCGCGCGGCGGGTCTGGCCTGGCCCACGGTGATGACCGTGGTGGCCTCGCTGCAGGAGGCCGGGCTGGTCGTCGAGGACGGCGTGCAGGCGGGACCGGGCGAACGCGGAGGACGCCCGGGAGCGCTGCTGCGTTTCGTGCCGACCGTGGTCACGGTGCTCACCGCCCGGGTGCCGGGCGGGCAGCTCGAGCTGGCCCAGGTGGGAGCGGACGGAACGGTGCTCGCGCGGTGGGAGCGGGTTGCCGATGCGCACGATCCGGCTGCCCTCCTGCGCGCGGTGCTGGCCCGGGCCCGGCGTACCGCCCGGACCGGTGTGCTCGGAGGTGTGGCCCTCTCCCTGCCGGGGTTCATTGATCATCGGCGCGGCCTGGTCACCTTTCCGGCCTGGGGCTGGGACGACGTCGATGTGGGCGCTCATCTGCGCGAACGCCTGAAGGTGCCGGTCACGCTGCTGGGTCCGCCGGCGGCTGCGGCGGTCGGCGAGGTGGCCTTCCGGTGGCCCCAGGAGCTGAGCGAAACCGTGCTGCTGTTCCTCGGTGGGGGGCTTTCGTCCGCGGTGATTACCAATGGACGTTTGGTGCGAGGCAGTGCCGGAGCCGTCGGCGAGCTAGGACACCTGTTGGTGAACTCCGGGCTGGTCTGCCGATGTGGCCGGACCGGATGCCTGGAGACGCTGACGGCCGGGTGGGCACTGCGGGAACAGGTTTCTTCTTTACTCGGTCAGCCTTTCGACCGGGCTACGTTGGCCGACCTGGAGGGGTTGGCCGATCCCCGGGTCGCCGAGATCCTGGACCGGGCCGCGGTGGCGCTGGGCGAAGCCCTGGCCTGGCTGCTGACCATGGTGAACCCGTCGAGCGTGATCGTGGCCAAGACCTCGTTCGCGGATGGCTCCGAGCGGTTCTTCGAGCGGTGTTCCGAGGTCGCGCGCCTGCGCGCGGTGGGGGCGGCAGGCGAGTTCTCGTTGCTGCCGGGGCAGCCGGATGCGGTTTTGCTGGGCACGATTCACGCCGCGCTGGAGCAGTTGCCCACAGCGCTGCGGCCGCCCGTGCTGATTGCGGGCTGACGCACGGCTTTTCGTTGGCCGCGGTACACGGTGAAGAACGACAAGGCGCTGAAGCTGGCGCCGAAGATCCACGTGGTTACCGGATTGGCCGCCGAGCACAACTGCGCTTTCTTCGCCGGCTTGTAGGCAAGGACGACGCCGGCCCGGAAAGGGCCGGCGTCGTTGCGTTCAGGCCGGCTTGAGGAGATCCTCGAAGCCGACGGTGCGGTAGAACTCCCGACGGATCCGGTCGCCGATGCGGAAGACCTCCTCGGCCCCGTCCTGGGCGGGATCGATGTACAGGCGGAACGGGCGCTCGCCCTTGGGAAGGGCCACGACGCGGACGATTTCCCGGGCTACCTCGCTCGGGTCGGCATCGGCCGGCGACTCCTGGGCCTGCCGCGCCAGCAAGTTCTCCATGTCGTCGCCGTACAGGTCTTTGTACGCCGCGGCCACTTCTGCGTCATCGGGGTGACCGGCGTGGGCGTAGTGGTTGGTGCCGGTGGTGAACGATCCGGGAACCACGATCACCGAGTCGATGCCGAAGCGGGACACCTCCGCCGCGATACTGACCGCGAGGGCGTCCTCTGCTGCTTTGGCTGCGAAATAGGGCCCCAGGTAAGGCGGTGTGCCGCCACGCGCGCTGGAGGAACCTACCCAGATGAGCAGGCCGCTCTTCTGGGCGCGCAGGTGGGGCAGCACGGCCCGGTTGACCCGGTGGGTGGAGAGGACGTTGGTGTCGTAGATCGACGCGACCTGGTCGACGGTGAACGCCTCGGCGGGGCCCACGGTCATGTGCCCGGCATTGTGGACGACGACATCGATCGTCTTCTGTTCGGACACCACCTTCGCCACCGCCTCGTCCACCGAGGGCTGCGACGCGACGTCCAACTCGACCGCATGGGCCCGGTCGGAGGTCGCCTCGAAATCCTTGGCCGCTTGAGCGTTACGGGAATCGATGGCCCGCATCCCGGCGTAGACCGTGTGCCCCGCCGCCACCAGTGCCGCGGCCGTCATGGCCCCGAACCCGCTGGATGCTCCCGTTACGATTGCCACGCCCATCAGGCGATTCCTCCATTCACGTAGATGATCTGGCCATTGACCCAGCGCGCCGGACCGGCCAGGAACGACACGGCCTCGGCGATGTCTTTCGGTTCGCCTAGGCGCTCCAGAGGTGGTCGTGCGGCCATCTGGTCGATGACCTCCTGCGGTTTCCCGTCCAGGAACAGCGGGGTCGCGGTCGGGCCCGGAGCGACGGCGTTCACCGTGATGTTCTTACCCCGCACCTCCTGCGCCAGGATCCGGGTGATGCCGTCGACCGCGGCCTTGCTCGCCACATACGCCGAGTAGGTCGGCAGGGCCAGCTTGACCACGGACGTGGAGAAGTTGATCAGCGCGCCACCCCTCCGGATCCGCTGCAGCGCAAGCTGACTCACCACGAAGGTGCCGCGGATGTTGATCCGGTGCATCCGGTCCAGGTCGTCCAGGTCCAGCTCGGCCAGCGGGGACAGCAGCATGATGCCCGCGGTGTTCACCACCACGTCCACCCCGCCGAACTGAGCCTCGGCCTGGTCGAAAAGGGACTTCACAGCTTCCGGTTCGGCCACGTCGGCCTGCGCCGAGGCGGCCTGACCGCCGGCCTGGCTGATCGCCTTGACCACGTCCTCGGCCCGGTCCGGGTTACCGGAGTAGGCCACCAGAACGCTCATCCCGTCCGCGGCGAGCCTTTCCGAAACCGCTCGGCCGATACCGCCGGACCCTCCGGTGACAATCGCAACTCGGTCCTGCATCGACTCTCCTCAGGATCGTGACAACGTCCGACAGAGGAGATCGAATAAGGGACGCCGGCGGCCCGCAATCCGAAAGCATCCGAAAGTCCCGAGATTGCTGGGAAATCACCCCTGATTGCGATAGATGCGCGGAGTGCAGCCGTGCTCCCGACGGAAGGCGGCGGCGAACTGGCCCGGACTTCGGTAGCCGCAGGTGGCGGCGACGGTGGAGATCGGCTGAGTGGTCTTCTGCAGCAACTCCGCGGCGCGACGCAGGCGCAGCCGGGCCAGATAGCGCGACGGGGTCTCGCCGGTCTTGGCGGAGAACAGGCGCAGGAAGTGGTACTTGCTCAGGCCGACCAGGGCCGCCAGCTGGTCGAGCGAGATGTCGTCAGCCAGATGGGCCTGCATGAAGTCGATGACCAGCTCGATCTCGCCAACGCTGAGACCGCTGCCCGGCTTTGGATCGACCGGCCGGGCCGGGGCCACACGGTAGACCAGGTGGGCGACCAGTGCGGCGGCGACTGATTCGGCGTAGACGGCCGGAGCCTCGTCCCGGAACGCAGCCTCCAGGGCCTGCGCGGAAGCCGTGACATACGGGTCGTGCAGGGTGAGGGCGTCGGGGAACCTGACCCCCGCCGGCGCGAGGGCCGGGTCGAGGTGCAGGTGCTGCGAGCGCATGACCGCCGGCGACGACGAGCGCCAGCGCAGCACGTTCTCATGGCCGGGCGCGGTGACCCCGATCGAGCCTACCCGGTAGTCGTCCGCGTGCCAGCGCCGCCCGTTGCGGCTCTCGATGCGATAGCGACCGCTGGTGACCCGGACCAGGGTGAACGACGGGGTGGAGCTTACGAAAGAGCCTGCCACCGGAGGGTCCTCGTATTCCTCGAGGACCACCCCGCGCCAGCCCAGGCGCGCGCTGGAGCTCAGCAGACGGGACGGCAGTCCCGTGGCGGGCGGAGTCATACGGTCACGGTAACCCCGCCTCCGGTCCGGAAGGCGGGTCCGGCCGGGAGAGATAACGAACAAGTGACGAGTAGTCGGCCCTGGTGGTGTGAACCTGGGAGTTTGCTTAGGTTAGCCTAAGCAAACTCCCCCAGATCCGAAGGATGTACCACCGTGCTCTCACGTCGCCGGCTGCTGTCCGGAGCATTCGCCACCACCGCCGCCCTCGCGCTGGCCGCCTGCGGTGGCGGATCGGACTCCGACTCCAACCCGTCCGACGCGTCCGGCGCGTCCACCGGCTCCTCCGCCGCCGAGGTCTCCTTCCCGATCACCGTCAAGCACGCCCTCGGCACCGCGACGATCGAGGCCAAGCCCGAGCGGGTGGCCACCGTGCAGTGGGCGAACCACGAGGTCCCGCTGGCGCTGGGGATCGTGCCGGTGGGCATGGCCGCGGCCAACTTCGGCGACGCGGACGGCGACGGCCTGCTGCCCTGGGTCAAGGACAAGCTGGACCAGCTCGGCGCCCAGACCCCGGTGCTGTTCGACGAGACCGACGGCATCGACTTCGAGGCCGTGGCGGACACCAACCCGGACGTCATCCTGGCCCCGTACTCCGGTCTGACACAGGAGGACTACGACACCCTGAGCGAGATCGCGCCGACCATCGCCTACCCGAACGGGCCGTGGGAGACCAACTGGCGGGACATGATCAAGCTGAGCAGCCAGGCCCTCGGCCAGGCCGCGCAGGGTGACGCGCTGATCTCCACCATCGAGGGTCAGATGAAGACCGCGGCGGCCAAGTACCCGCAGCTGAACGGCAAGAAGACGATGTTCCTGACGCACGTGGACACCACCGACCTGAGCAAGGTCAGTTTCTACACCGACAAGGACACTCGGGCGCAGTTCTTCACCGACCTGGGGATGGGCACGCCGGACAGCATCGCCAAGGCCTCGGCGGCCACCGAGGAGTTCGCCCAGGAGGTCAGCGCCGAGACCGTCGACACCTTCAACGACGTCGAGCTGATCGTGACCTACGGCGACGACAAGCTGCTGAAGTCGCTGAAGAGCGACCCCATCCTGTCGAAGATGCCGGCCGTGGCGAGCGGCGCCATCGTCGCCCTGGACGGCAGCAGCGAGGTCGGCACCGCGGCCAACCCGACTCCGCTGGCCATCTCGTACGTGCTCGACGACTACACCAAGCTGCTGGCCGACGCGGCCGACAAGGTTTCTTGAGCAGCACCTCGGGGGGCGTCGCCACGCTGCGGCGCCCCCGACGCGTCCGTCTGCTCTGGTTCCTGGTCCTGCTCGGCGCGCTGGCCCTGCTGGTCGTCGCCTCGATCGCGGTCGGCACCCGGTTCGTCCCGGTCCCCACGGTGCTGGACGCCCTGAGCGGCGCGAACGACACCCTGGACGAGGCTGTCATCCGGGTCCGGATCCCGCGCACGGTGCTGGCCATCATCGCCGGGGCCTCGCTGGCCGTGTCCGGGGCGGTGTTCCAGGGCGTCACCCGTAACCCGCTGGCCGACCCGGGCATCCTCGGCATCAACATGGGTGCGTCCCTGGCCGTCGTCACCGGGCTGGCCTACTTCGGGCTGAGCAACGCCACCAGTTACATCTGGGTGGCGATCGGCGGGGCGGCGGTCTCGGCGGTCTTCGTCTACGCGGTCGGCTCGCTCGGCCGCGGTGGGCCCACTCCCCTGAAGCTGGCCCTGGCCGGGGCGGCCACCAGCGCCGCGCTGGTCTCCTTCGTGACCGCGGTGATCCTGCCCCGCAACGACATCGCCGAGAACGTCCAGTCCTGGCAGATTGGTGGGGTGGGCGGAGCCTCGTTCCACCGGATCTGGCCGGTGGCGCCGTTTCTCGCGGTCGGGATGGCGATCTGCCTGCTCTCGGCCCGCAGCCTGAACTCGCTGGCTTTGGGGGACGACGTGGCCGCGGGTCTGGGCGAACGGGTCGCCTTGGCCAGGGGGCTGGCTTCTCTGGGGGCGGTGATGCTGTGCGGGGCCACCACGGCGGTCTGCGGCCCGATCGGCTTCGTCGGTCTGGTCGTGCCGCACCTGTGCCGTCTCCTGGTCGGACCGGACCACCGCTGGCTACTGCCGTTCTCGGCGCTGACCGGAGCGAGCCTGCTGGTCGCGGCGGACGTGATCGGACGGATCGTGGCCCGTCCCAGCGAGATCGACGTCGGCATCGTGACCGCGTTCGTGGGGGCGCCCTTCTTCATCTACATCGTCCGACGGCAGAAGGTTCGTGCGCTGTGAGTGTCAATCTGCGAACGGCCGAGCCCTCGACGATCGCTGCGGTCCGGCAGGGACGGCTGCGGCGAAACCGCCGCCGTCTGCTCGTTCTTTCGCTTCTGGTCGTACTCATCCTGGTCATGATGGCCGTGTCGCTCATGGTGGGACGCACGTTCTACCCGGCCACCGACGTCCTCAAAGTCATTTTCGGAGAGGACGTTCCGGGCGCAACGTTCACCGTCGGCCGGTTGCGCTTACCCCGCACCGTGCTCGCCGTACTGGCCGGAGCCAGCTTCGGGCTCGGCGGCGTGACCTTCCAGACCATGCTGCGCAATCCCCTGGCCAGCCCGGACATCATCGGCATCAGCACCGGCGCGAGCACCGCCGCCGCCTTCGCCATCGTCACCCTGGGCCTGTCCGGCTCGGCGGTGTCGGCGTTCGCGATCGTCGCCGGCCTCGGCGTCGCGCTGGCCGTCTACCTGCTCGCCTACCGGGACGGGGTCTCCGGGATCCGGCTGATCCTGATCGGCATCGGGATCGCCGCGATGCTCGACTCGGCCACCTCGTACGTGCTCTCCACCGCCGGGCAGTGGGACCTGCAGGAGGCGCTGCGCTGGCTGACCGGCAGCCTGAACGGGGTGCGCTGGCCGGAGACGGTGATTCTGCTGATCACCATGCTGGTCCTGGTGCCGGTGCTGTTCGCGGCCTCGAAGGACCTGACCATGCTGCAGCTCGGCGAGGACACCGCCGCCGCGCTCGGGGTGCGGGTGGACCGGACCCGGCTGATCGTGGTGATCGCCGCGGTCGGCCTGAACGCCTTCGCCACCGCGGCCACCGGTCCGATCGCCTTCCTGGCCTTCCTGTCCGGGCCGATCGCGGCCCGCCTGATCGGCCCGGGACAGTCCCTGCTGCTGCCCGCGGCGCTGGTCGGCGCCCTGCTGGTGCTGCTGGCCGACTTCGCCGGGCAGTACGCGACGGGTACCCGCTTCCCAGTCGGCGTCGTCACCGGCGTGCTCGGCGCCCCCTACCTGATCTACCTGATCATCCGCTCGAACCGGACCGGAGGAGCGCTGTGACCACCCAGCACCAGCTCACCGTCGAGAACCTGACGCTCGGCTACAAGGACCGCACGGTGATCGAGGGCCTCGAGCTCGCCATCGCTCCGGGGAAGGTCACCTCCATCGTCGGGGCCAACGCCTGCGGCAAGTCCACCCTGCTGCGTTCGATGTCCCGGCTGCTCACGCCGCGGGTCGGGCACGTGCTGCTGGACGGCAAGGAGGTGCACCGGATCCCGGCCCGGGAGTTGGCCCGCACCCTCGGGCTGCTGCCCCAGTCGCCCATCGCCCCGGAGGGCATCACGGTGACCGACCTGGTCGGCCGGGGGCGGCATCCGCACCAGGGGGTGTTCTCCCGGTGGAGCACCGCGGACGACGAGGCCGTGGCGGCCGCGCTGGAAGCAACCCACACCATGGACCTGGCCGACCGGGCCGTGGACGAACTTTCCGGCGGGCAGCGTCAGCGGGTCTGGATCGCCATGGCCTTGGCCCAGGAGACCGACCTGCTGCTGCTCGACGAGCCGACCACCTTCCTCGATGTACAGCACCAGGTCGAGGTCCTGGACCTGCTGACCGACCTGAACCGCTCCCGGGGGACGACCGTGGTGCTGGTGCTGCACGACCTGAACCTGGCCGCCCGGTACTCCGACCGGCTGATCGCCATCGCGGGAGGGAAAGTGCACGCTTCCGGCTCGCCGGCCGAGGTGCTGACCGAGGAGACCGTGCGAGCGGTGTTCGGGCTGGACAGCAAGGTCATCGTCGACCCCACCTCCGGCGGCCCACTGATGCTGCCGATCGGGCGTCATCACATGGTGGCGTAGGGCTTTCGGGACTCCTGGGTGATCTCCTCGTACCAGTTGACCAGGGTCCGCTCCCCCGCGGTCAGCCGGTCGGCCGCGCGGCGGCAGAGGTCGAGGAACGGTTCCGGATCCCACCGATCGGCGAGTTCCGGCAGCGACGCCCGGTCCAGCGTCCCCAATCGGAATTCTCGGGGGAAGCCGTAGGCCAGTGGTGAGACGGTGCCGTCGGTCTCGACCACGAGCGGGCTGAGCCAGGTGCCGATCGGGCCCTCGGGGCGCTGGGGGCTCTGGGGGCTCCGGGGGCTCCGGGGGAAGGCCAGGAAGGACTCCGGCTCGCGCTGGATCTCCTGCCGGTGCGTGATGTCGACCTGGATCCTGAGGCCGTATTCCCGCTCCAGCCGGGCTGCTTCGACGATGGCGAACGCACACTCACGGGAATCCGGCACCTGGTTGCGGAGATTCATCGCGGCCGCCCCCTCGGCCTCGAGCGGATGCACCTGCACCAGGCCGGCCCCGTGCTCGGCCGCGAACTGCGCCACGTACTCCATCTCGGCCACGTTCGACATGGTCAGCGTGAACACGAAGCCGAACGCGACGCCGGAGGCCCGGACCGCGCCCAGCCGGGACTTCATGGTGCTGAAGGCCCGGCTGGACTGCCGCATGGCGGCGTGCGATTCCGGCCGCCCGTCGAGCGACATGGCCAGCACGTCGACCAGGCCGTCGAGCTCGGCCAGTCTCCGCTCGGTGAGCAGGAGACCGTTGCTCGTCACCGTGGTCCGCAGGCGGTTGCTCTTCGCCCGGGCGAGCAGTTCCGGCAGCGAGGAGTACAGCAGGGGCTCCCCACCCGAGACACTGAGCACGTCGTAGCCGAGCGCTGCCGCATCGTCCGTCACCTGAAGCAGGTGCTTCAGCTCGGTGGTGGCGTCGACGTCCGGCCCGGAAGCCGAATAGCAGTGTCGGCAGCGAAGATTGCAGCGTCGGGTGGGGTGGACCTGAAGGATGCTGCGGGACCCGGTGGGAGGCATGGTGGGTTCAGTTCCCGATCTGGCCCAGTTCCATCTCGACCTTGAACTGTTCCGGCCAGGGAATGCCCCGGGTCAGGATGCTGATCTTGGCGGGCAGTCCGGGATTCTGCTGGTTCAGGTCCTCCAGCAGGTCCGCGGCCAGTGCACCGGCCGCCTTCGCGCCGCCGGGCAGGAAGACCGCCCGCACCAGGTCCGGTTTCGGGGTGCCCTTGACCAGGATGTCGTGGATGTCGATGTCGCGGACCTTCCCGGCCAGACTCTCGATCAGTTTCTCGTCGATCGGACGGCCCCCGGCCCGGTAGGCCTTGAGCAGTTCGTCCGAACCGCGGCGGATTTCGGTCATGATGCACACTCCTGAGCTCGGTTTCGGTGATCGCCTGGGTGAGGGACCGGCCGCCGGCCCTGATGCACCGGATCACCCGTTCAGCCCGGACGGACCAGGCCGGTCTCGTACGCCAGGACCACCGCCTGGACCCGATCGCGCAGGTCGAGTTTCGTCAGGATGCGGTGCACGTGGGTCTTCACCGTGGTCTCGGCGATCACCAGCTGGCCGGCGATGTCCGCGTTGCTGAGACCGCGGGCAACCATGACCAGCACGTCGCGCTCGCGTTCGGTCAGCCGGTCCAGATTGGTCTGGCGGTGGTGGTGAATGAGGGACGCCGTGGCGAACCGGGGGACGAAATGGTCGAGGAGGCGTTTGGTGGTGGTCGGGGCCACGATGGCGTCGCCGGCGTGCACCGCCCGGATGCCGTAGAGGAGTTCGGCCGAGGGGACGTCTTTCAGCAGGAACCCGCTGGCGCCGGCCTGGAGACCCGCATAGGCGTACTCGTCGAGGTCGAAGGTGGTGAGGATGATCGTCTTGGGGGGCTGCTCGAGGGTCTGCAGGCGACGGGTGGTCTCGACGCCGTCCAGATGCGGCATGCGCACGTCCATCAGGACGATGTCAGCGGCCTTTTCGGTGAGCAGCCGGAGCGCCTCGAGGCCGTCCGCGGCTTCGCCGACCACCTCCATGTCGGGCTGGGCCTGCAGCACCATGCGGAAACCGGTGCGGACCAGTTCCTGATCGTCGACCAGGGCGACGCGGATCATGCCGGGACCACCGGGAACCAGGCCCGAACCGTGAAGCCGCCCTCGGCGTTGTGGCCGAACTCCGCCGTGCCGCCGAACAGGGCGGCCCGCTCGCGGATACCGATGAGGCCATGCCCGGATCCGCTGCCTTTCACGCCCGCACCCCCGCCCTCGTCCTTGATCTCCACCCGAATCTCCCTTCGGTCGGCGACCACCTCCACCCCCGTCCGTGCCCCGGCTCCAACGTGTTTCAGGACGTTGGTCAGGCTCTCCTGGACGACCCGGTAGACGGCCAGCTGAACGCCCTCCGGCACCCCCGCCGACTCCGGCACCCCTCCGAACGCCACTTCCAGACCGCTGAGCCGGAACTGCTCGATCAGCTCGGGCACCTGGGCGAGTTCCGGCTGCGGACCGACGGCCTCCACCTCGTCGTCCCTCAAGACACCCAGCATCTGGCGCAGTTCGGTGAGCGTGGACCGGCCGGTCTCGGCGATCGTCCGGACCGCCGCACGCGCCTGGTCCGGCGCCGTGTCCACCGCCCAGGACGCACCCTCGGCCTGCACCACCATGACGCTCACATGATGAGCGACCACGTCGTGCATCTCGCGGGCTATTCGGGTGCGCTCGGTCAGGGTTGCCGTGCGCACCGCTGCGTCCCGCTCCCGTTCCAGTCGTTCGGCCCGCTCCTCCAGAGCCCGCAGATACCCCTGACGCAGGGCCAGGTTCGTGCCGAGGACCCAGACCACCACAAGGAACAGGGCCTGCCCGAGCGTGTTTCCCGGACTCTGGTAGGGCTGGCGGAGCGGTGCGATGGCGACCAGGGCCAGGCCCAGGCCGAGGGCTGCGCGGCCCTGGCGCCCGCTCTGGTGCCTGGCAATCGTGTACAGGCCGAGCGCCAGCGCCATCTGCGCACCGTTCACCGGGATCTCCAGGACCCACTGCAGCAGCCCGGCCGTGAGGCCGACGCCGAACACGGTGAAAGGTGCTCGGCGACGCCAGAACAGGGCAACGCTCGGTAGGCCGCCCAGGACCAGCGCCCAGGCCCAGCCGTGCAGTTCCTCGACGTAGAAGGCCGAGCTGGCGGCCGCGACCAGGGCGAGGGTCACGACCACCAGGTCACCGAGGACCGGGTGATCGCGGACGAACCGGCGCAGCCAGTCGGGCATGCCCTGAGGATAGGTGTTCATTCAGACATCGCGGGTGCGGAAGCGGATCACGCCGGCCAGGTTCAGCACCACCATCACCCCGAGGAACAGGACGGCCGCCACCGCCGGAGGCGGCCCACCGGCGTCCACCCCGACCAGGGCGCCGAAGCTGGCGAAAGGAAGCCAGAGCTGTGCATTCTCGTGGATCTGACCAACGATCAGGGCCACCAGCGGCTCCACCACGACCGGGTAGATCACGTACGCGCCGATGGCGGCCGGCAGCGAGGGCAGCAACGCCCCCAGGGCGAGACCGAACCAGCCCAGCCCCAGGCCGAGCACCACCAGGCCGAGCCCGGCCCGCTGCACCAGGCCGTCCGAGGCGAACTCGGCCAGGTCACCGCCGGTGGCCAGGAGCCCGGTCAGCCAGGCCAGCGCCTCGGCCAGCAGCACGACGGTGAGCAGGTAACCCGTCATCACCACGGTTCGGGCGACGGCGAGGATCCGGCGATCCGGCAGAACCATGAGTAACGGCCGGATCGTGCCGTACCGATGATCGTGCCCCCAGGCCAGAACGCCGAGCGTGCCCAGCAGAACGGCCAGCGGCGCGGGCTGGCCCGGGTTCAGCACCGACCGGGCGAGATCACGGTCGGCCGGCCCTCCTCCACCAGCACCACCGCGAGTGCCAGCCCGATCGACGAGGCCAGCGCGAGCCCGGTGATCAGCCAGGTACTGCGTAAGGTGCGCAGCCGGAACCACTCCATCGCCATGGCCCGGCGCAACGTCTCAGTCACGGTGCTCCCCCGATCCCCCCGCGAACTCCACCGCTGGTTCCGTGACTCGCAGGTAAGCGTCCTCAAGTCCGGAAGCCTTTGATTCTGCTATAAATTCGGGCAATCCGCCAACCGCCAGCACCCGGCCCCGCCCGATCACCACCACGTCGTCCGCCAGCGCCTGCACCCCCGCCAGCTGATGGCTTGAGACCAGCACGGTGCGCCCTTCCGCCGCCAATCCCCTGAGCAGCGTGCGCAACCAGTGGATGCCCTGCGGATCGAGCCCGTTCTCCGGTTCGTCGAGAATGATCGTGCCCGGGTCGCCGAGCAGCGCCGCGGCCAGGCTGAGCCGCTGCGCCATCCCCAGGGAGAACCCACCCGGCCGCCGATCCGCCGCATCCTTCATCCCGACCAGTTCGAGCACGTCGTCCACTCTTTCTTCGGGCAGGCCACCTCCAATGGCCAGCATCCGAAGGTGATTCCGAGCCGTCCGGCCCGGATGCCAGGCCCGGGTCTCGAGGACCGCGCCGACGCTGCCGATTGGGTCTGCGAGCTCGGTGAAACGCTGGCCGTCAAAGGTGGTGACTCCCTCGCCGTGGTCCAGTTCGAGCATGAGGCGCAGGGTGGTGGTCTTGCCCGCGCCGTTCGGCCCGAGGAACGCGGTGACCGCGCCGGGACGGACGTCGAAAGTCAGGTCCTGGACGGCGATCCGGGTGCCGTAGCGTTTGGTGAGATGCCTGCAGGAGATCATGGGTACGACGGTAGGAATTCCCGGCGCCGGAGTCGTCCGCCTGGGGATCGGTTGTGGCGTACATCTGGAGGTGTATAGGCGGGCGGCCGCCATCACAGCATCAGCAGGTGTCACCATTTGATCGCTAATGTGCCACCGTGTCCCCTCGGCGGAAGCAAGTCCCTGCCAATGGCCGAAGCGGCCCGCTACCAAGCGATGAGCATGAAATCGTTTACTCCAAGGATGAAGTTGGCAGAGTTCCCGGGCGGGACTACCTGAAAACCGTCCCGACCTCGATCGCCGCTCGCCTGCGGGCGGTAGCCATAGCCGTGGTCACGGCTCCGCCGTACCGATTTGCCGGCGGTGGACTGTGGGAGGCGATGCACGGAAGCATGACCGGTTGGTTCGAGATTCGCGTTTCCGGCCCGGGGCGAACTCACTATCGCTGGTTCTGCCTTCTCGACTACGAAGCGAAAGACGCAACGAGACCGCTCTTGGTGATCGTGGATGGTCGCACCAAAGCGTTCCGGAACACCCTCCCGGACACCGAATACGCCGCCGTGCGAACCCTGGGCGAGCACTACCGCGCCACCCAGCCGCGCCCGATCGACTGACCTCACACGGGTCAGCTCGCCTGGCGGGCCTTCACCTCCGTCGATGAGCCACGGGTCATTGGCTCCGTGAACGCAAGGCGTTCCTCGGCCGTCATCGGCTCCAAAGCCACTTTCATGCCCAGGACGGCCGCGATTTCGGCCAAGGTACCGAGAGTCGGGTTCGCCTGGTCGGTGGACAGCAGGCGGCGCACGGCGGCCGGGTTGGCGCCGATGGCCCTGGCCAGCGCGGCTTTGCTGAGACCACTGGCCGCGAGCCCCTCGGCCAGGGAGTTCATGATCGTATCGACGGTGGCGATGCGGATGGACTCCGCCGCGAAAGCCCGCGCGTACTCAGGGTCCGCGAGATCGGCTCGATGGTCTTCCCAGAAGCTCGAGGGCACGGTAACCACCTCCGTTCAGAAGCGTAACATATATGCAGCACTTCTCAGTCTGCGGATCCGGGTTCCGGCCCGTTCACCGGTTCGCTCAGCGTCCGGCCGCAGCCCGACGGGCACGGCGCCGATGAGCTGGGTACCGTGCCTGAGGGTCGGTCTGCGATCTTGCTTTACCAGGTCCGGGACGCCCGAAGACGCCATCGACGCTCGCGGAGGAACACCGATGACTGCCCTGGCCCGCCTGGTGATCGCGCGACGCTGGTGGGTGGTCGCGGTGTGGGTGCTTTTGGCGGCGCTCGGGGGGTTTGCCGCGCCGAGGGCCGTGGACCGGCTGAGCTTCGACTTCGGTCTGCCTGGGCAACCGGGGTACGAGACCAACGTCGACATTCTGAAGACGCTGGGGTCGGGCGGGAACAATGCGCCGGTGCTCCTGGTGGTGGGCGACGGATCGGCTGCGGTGGCCAAGGACAGTGCGGCACCGATCGCGGCGGCTGTGGGGAAGGCGCTGAAGGGGGCCCGGGTCGCGTCCTATGCGGACAGCCCAGACCTGCTGTCGGGCGACGGGAAGACCGGCGTCGTGCTGGTGTATCCGGTTCCGGTTCCGGCCGAGCAGCCCTACGCGCCCGCGCTGGAGGCGTTGCGGCCGGTGGCCGCACAGGTGTCGCAGCAGCTGGACGTGCCGATCGCGGTGACCGGGCGGGACGCGCTGAGTTTCGACGAGGATGATTCCGGGGGTAGCGCGCTGGTCGAGACGTTGTTCGGCGGGATCGGCGCGCTGGTTGTGCTGTCACTGGTCTTCGGATCGTTCCTGGCGCTGATGCCCCTGCTGATCGCGGCGGCCTCGATCCTGACGACCTTCCTCCTGCTCTGGGGCCTGACCGGGCTCACCGACGTCTCGTTCGTCGTCCAGTACCTGCTGGCCCTGATCGGTCTTGGGGTAGCCATCGACTACGCCTTGCTGATCGTGACGCGCTGGCGAGAGGAGCGGGGTAACGGTGCTTCGCCGGAAGACGCGGTGCGCATTGCTCTGGAGACCGCCGGGCGTTCCGTGTTGTTCTCCGGCATCACGGTCGCGGTCAGTCTCGCCGCGTTGATCGCCATGCCGGTCCCGTTCCTGCGCAGCGTGGGGTACACCGGCCTGCTCATCCCCGTGCTCAGCGTGGCGGCGGCGCTCACCCTGTTGCCCGCGCTGCTGCTTCTGATCGGACAGCGGCTTTCCTGGCCCAACCGTCGCAGCACGAATCCGGAGAGCAGGCTCTGGCGCGGCATCGGCGGGTTCGTCGTCCGGCACCGGTGGTCGTCCGCGCTGGTCTCTGCGGTCGTGCTGATCGTGCTGGCCCTGCCGGTCTTCGGGTTGCGGCTCGGCGAGCCGACGAACGACTCGATGGCGGCCGGGAGTGGGCCGGCCGCGGTGGCGATCGAGCGCCTGGGGGGCAACGGGCCCGGGGCCGGGCTGTCCTCACCGGTCGAGATCCTGACGTCTCAGCCGGAGGCTGTGGTCTCCGCGGTGCAGGGTTTGGACGGGGTGGGTGGCGTGCTGGCCCCGGCGGAATGGGCTCGCTCGGGCACGTCGCTGGTAGAGGTCTGGACTCAGGAAGACGCCAACTCGCAGACCGGGGCGGATGTCGCCGCGCACGTCCGGGACGTGGCGGAGGGCCTGGGAGCGAAGGTGGGAGGCATCCCGGCGCAGGATCAGGACTTCATCTCGACCGTGTACGGCAACGCCTGGTGGATCCTGCTGGCCATCGTCGTGATTACCTTCATCCTGCTCGCGGTGGCGTTGCGGTCGATCGCGCTGCCGGCCAAAGCCCTGTTGCTGAACGTGATCTCGCTGGGCGCAGCCTTCGGTGTCACGGTCTGGATCTGGCAGGGCGGGCACGGCACCGATCTGCTGTTCGGCCGGAGCCCCTCGGGCGCGCTCACGGTCTGGATCCCGATCGCGATCTTCGCCTTCCTGTTCGGCCTGTCGATGGACTACGAGGTGTTCCTCCTGTCCCGGATCAAGGAGGAGCACGACGGCGGGCACAGCACGGACGAGGCGACCGTGCACGGCCTGGCCCGGACCGGACGCCTGGTCACCAGCGCCGCGCTGATCCTGTTCCTGGCCTTCGTGTCGCTCAGCCAGATCCCCACCACCGACGTGAAGATCCTGGCCACCGGACTGGCGCTGGGTATCATCATCGACGCCACGATCGTGCGCGGGGTGCTGGCGCCGGCGTTGGTGGCGGCGCTTGGGCCGGTGAACTGGTGGTGGCCCTTCTCCGGTTCGTCTAAAGAACCAGCCAGGTCCGCCCGTCGATGAGCTCGCGCACCGCATCGAGATGGCCTGCGTGCGTAGCGGTCTCGGTGAGGACGTGAACGATGGTCTCGCGTAGGTCGCGGTGGCGGTTCGGGAAGTACTCCGGCCACCACGCGGCCGGCTGGTCCAGCGGGGTTTCGGCGATGATCCGGTTGGCCGTCGCGATCGACTCCCGGTAACCGTCGAGAACGGTGGACGCCGTTGTCCCCACCGGTAGGTGCCAGCCGTCCGGCTCGGTGTCGGAGCCCTGGGCGCCGGTGACCCCGGCGACCACACCCTGGAACCAGAACTGCTCGACGTCCACGGCCAGGTGGTTGACCAGGGCCAGGCCGGACCAGCCGGACGGGAGCACGGGCCGGCGCAGATCCGCGTCGGACAGGCCCTCCAGGCTGCCCAGCACGTGATTGCGCTGGCCGTCGAGGTACGACAGCAGGGTTTCGGCCTCCGGGGTCAGCATTGCGGCAGACTACTGGCCGAGATGTCCCGTTCGCGGAGTGTGAACTCGGTGCGTCCTGGGCCAGATTGTCGGTGGTCTTCCCTACGCTTCCTCACATCGGCTGGACTAGGGACGATTTCCACGAGGTGGGCAAGTGAGCGACGCAGTTGGGCTGGTGGTCGGCACCGAGGACTCCACGCCCCTGAAATTCGCCGTCGCGGTCTCCCCCGACGCCTACCTGCAACTGGACGACGTGGTGGTCACCCAGCGCGAGATCCCCGGGGTCGGGGCGGTGATGACGTCGGGCATCGTCACCGAGGTGCGCTCGCGGCACGAGGGGGCGAGTTTCGGGTCGGACGTGTTCCTGATCGCCGACGGCGTGCTGCCGGCCCAGGTGCAGGAGATCGCCGAGATCACCACCACCCGGGTCGACCCGGAGGTTTACGTTCCGCCGCGGCCGGGTGAGGTGGCGCGGCGGGCAGCCGGTGAGGAGCGCGCGAAGGCGCTCTACTTCGACCAGATGCAGAAGAAGGTTCCGGTCGGGACCGGGCGGGACGGGCTGCCGGTCTACCTGAACCTGGAGTTCCTCAACGGCGAGCGCGGCGCCCACGTCTCGATCAGCGGCATCTCCGGGGTGGCGACGAAGACCAGCTTCGCGCTCTGGCTGCTGCACTCGATCTTCCGGTCCGGCGTGCTCGGCGGTGGTGGCCGCAACTCCAAGGCGCTGGTGTTCAGCGTCAAGGGCGAGGACCTGCTGTTCCTGGACAAGACCAACGTCCGGCTGGACGACGCGCTGCGGCAGGACTACCAGGTGCTCGGTCTGCCGGCCGAGCCGTTCGAGTCGGTGGGCTTCTTCGCTCCCCCGACCCCGCAGGATCCGACCGGCCGCCCGCATGTCACCGGCCGCACCAGTGGGGTCTCCGGGTTCTGGTGGACCTTGGCCGAGTTCTGCACCGAGGGCCTGCTGCCGTACGTCTTCGCCGACGTGGAGGACGAACGCAACCAGTACACGATGGTCGTGCACAACGTCGCCTCGAAACTCAAGTACGAGGCGGTCCCGGCCGGGGTGGACGGCGCGGTGACGATCGAGGGCAAGACCGTGCGCACCTACGAGCAGCTGGTCGACTTCGTGGTGGAACAGCTGAGCGACGATGCCACCCGCGGCTCCTGGGCCGGCCCGGCGATCGGTCCGGGCACCGCGAACGCCTTCATCCGGCGGCTGATCTCGTCGGTCCGGCCGCTGCGCGAGATCCTGCGCGGTGACCTGCCCAAGTCCGACGAGCGGGTGGTCTCCACCGAGGGGCAGCAGATCACCGTGGTCGACCTGCACCAGCTGCAGGAGCGGGCGCAGCGGTTCGTGGTCGGCGTGGTGCTGGCGGCCGAGACCCGGCGGAAAGAGGCGGCCGGCACCGGCAGCCTGCTGTTCACGATGATCGACGAGCTGAACAAGTACGCGCCGCGCGAGGGCAACAGCCCGATCAAGGACACGCTGCTCGACATCGCCGAGCGCGGGCGGTCGCTCGGGATCATCCTGATCGGCGCCCAGCAGACCGCCAGTGAGGTGGAGCGGCGGATCATCAGCAACAGCAGCATCAAGGTGGTCGGCCGGCTCGACCCGGCCGAGGCCGGGCGCCCGGAGTACGGCTTCCTGCCGCCCTCGCAGCGGCAGCGGGCCACCCTGGCCAAGCCCGGCACCATGTTCATCAGCCAGCCGGAGATCCCGGTGCCGCTGGCCATCGACTTCCCGTTCCCGGCCTGGTCCACCCGGCTGTCCGAGTGCATCCCGGGCGAGCTGGCCGAGGCGCCGGCCAAGGCCTCCGGTGGGCCTCGGCGAAAACCCGCCTCCGATGTGTTCACCCGGCTGCCGCCGACGTTCGAGGACGACGAGCCGCCCTTCTGACCCGCCCGGCCCGGCGCCGGGACCGCGGTCGGCCGGCTGCTCACCCCGTCCGCCCACAACCGTTCACACCGAGCACCACCGAGCACACCGAGCAGGAGGCCTGTCCGGATGAAGTTTCTCCATACCTCCGACTGGCACGTCGGCAAGACGCTCAAGGGCCGCGACCGGATCGACGAGCAGAAGGCGGTGCTGCGCGAGATCGTCGAGGTCGCGGGCGCGCACGAGGTCGACGCCGTGCTGATCTCCGGCGACCTGTACGAGAACGCGGTGCCCAGCGCCCCCGCCCAGGCGCTGGTGGTGCGCACCCTGCTGCAGCTGCGCGATCTGGGCTGTGAGGTGATCGCGCTGGCCGGGAATCACGACCACCCGGGCAGCTTCGACGCGTTCCGGCCGCTGATGGGCCGCTCCGGCATCACCCTGCTGGGCAACATCCGGCCTCCGGAATCCGGTGGCGTGGTGCGGTTCAAGGCCCGGTCGGACGGGCAGGACACGACGGTGGCGCTACTGCCGTTCCTCTCCCAGCGGTACGCCGTGCGCGCTGCGAACCTGATGTCCGACTCACCTTCGGAGAACGTCGGCGCGTACGACCAGATGGTGCGCGACGTGCTGCTGCGGCTGTGCGGCGAGTTCCAGGACGACACGGTGAACCTGGCCATGGCGCATCTGACGATGACCGGCGGGGCGTTCGGCGGCGGTGAGCGGCAGGCTCAGTCGATCTTCGAGTACTCGGTGCCGGCCAGCGTTTTCCCGGCCGAGTGCAGCTACGCCGCTCTGGGGCACCTGCATCGCCGGCAGGCCCTGCCCGCGGCCTGCCCGGTGGTCTACAGCGGTTCGCCGATCGCGGTGGATTTCGGGGAGCAGGACAATCCGTCGGTGGTGTGCGTGGTCGAGGCCACCGCCAGCACCCCGGCGAAGATCACGGACGTGCCGATCACCAGCGCGCGCAAGCTGCGCACGGTGCACGGCACGCTGGCCGAGCTGGAGGCCGCGGCCGAGGGGCTGGGTGAGGACTACCTACGGGTCTGGGTGCAGGAACCGGCCCGGGCCGGTCTGCGCGAAGCGGTCAGTGACGTGCTGCCGAACGCGCTCGAGGTGCGGATCGACCCGGAGTTCAGCGGATCGGCGGAGCGGTCGGCGCGGCATCGCGACCGCACCACCGGCAGTCCGCAGGAACTGTTCGACCGGTACTGCGAACAGGCCGGGGTGAAGGACGACGCGGTGGCCCGGCTGTTCGCCGAGCTGGGCGACGTGGTCGTGTCCAGCGGGGCCGAGTCGATCGAGAGCGGGGAGCTCGGGGCATGAGGCCGGTCCGGCTGGAGATGGAGGGCTTCGCCTCGTTCCGCGAGCGGGCCGTGGTCGACTTCGAGGAGGCCGACTACTTCGCGATCGTCGGGCCGACCGGGTCGGGCAAGTCGACGCTGGTCGATGCGATGACGTTCGCGTTGTTCGGGTCGGCGCCGCGCTGGGGGCGCAAGAACGCGGTCAGCATGGCACTTTCGCCGCACGGCAACCGGGCCGTGGTCCGGCTGGTGTTCGAGCTGGGCGGCCATCGGTACGTGGTCGCCCGGGAGGTCCGGCGCACGGGCGCGTCCACGACCGCCCGCAATCAGCGGCTCGAGCGGCTCCCCTCGATGCAGAGCCTGGGCGAGCCGGACGACATCACGGTTCCCCTGGCCGCCGACAGCAAGGTCACAGAGGCGGTCGAGGCCCTGCTCGGACTGACCTTCGAGCAGTTCCGGCAGTGTGTCGTTTTGCCGCAGAACGCCTTCGCCGAGTTCCTGCACTCCACCCCGAAAGACCGGCAGGAGATCCTGCTCCGGCTGATCGGGGCCGAGCACTACGAGTTGATCCGCGGTGAGGCGAACCAGCGCGCCCAGGCCGCTCAGGCGCAGGTCGAGCATCTGGACCGGATGCTCGGCGAACTCGGCGACGCTACGCAGGAGGCCGAGGCCGCTGCTGCGCAGCGGGAGACACAGGTCTCCGCCGTGGTCTCCCAGGTCCGCGAAGCGCTGCCGGCTCTGGCTTCGGCGAAGGAGGCCCTGGGCGAAGCCCTGCGCGCAGAAGAACGGCTGGGGCTTGAGCGGGACCGACTGGCCGCCATCGTGGTACCGGCCGGAGTCTCCGAGATCGACCGGGCGGTATCTTCCGCCCAGGAGGCGGTCGGGGTGGCTGCTGCGGCCGAGACCCAGGCCGAGGAGGCGGACACCGCTGCGCGCGAGCGGCTTTCCTCTGCCGCGCCCCGTGGTCCGCTGGAGCAGGCAGTCAAGGATCACGCCGAGCTGGCCCGGCTCACCTCGGAACTGCCCGGGCTGACGTCGGCGGCGAGTTCGGCGCGGGTGGGGCATGAGTCCGCCGGCCATCAGGTCACCGCGGCCGAGCTACGGCAGGTCCAGGCTCAGGCGGCCAACGAGCGGGCGATGCGTACGGCCGACGAGGCTCGGCGGCGGGTGATCGACCTTGAAGGTCAGCACGCACTGCTGACCCGGCCGACGCTGCCCTCGGGGTTGGCCGAACTCGATCGGGATCTGGCCGCGGCTCACGCGACGTTGGAGTCCGCCCGGTCTGCGCTGACCGAGCTCGAGAAGGCCGATGAAGCTGCGGCTCAGGCGCTTTCGGCCGGTCCTCCTCGGGGTCCGCTGGAGCGAGCGCGGCAGACCTTGGAAGAGCTGGCTGCGCTGGGTGGGCGGCTGAGCGAGTTCGAGTCCCGGGTTTCGGCGGCTCGGGTGGATGCGCTGAAGGCTTCGGAGGTTGTCCAGGCGCGCGTTGAGGCCGTTCGGGAGGCTCGGCAGCGGCGGGACGAGGTTCAGATGCGGCATGCGGCTGCTTCGCTGCGTGGGCATTTGGTGGTTGGGGACGCGTGCCCGGTGTGCGCGCAGACGGTTGCGGTTCTACCGGCTGGGGTTACGGGCGCGGCTGGGGTTACGGGCGCGGCTGGGGTTACGGGCGCGGCTGGGCACGGCAGCGCCTCGGCTGGGGATTCAGCGACAGCTCTCGAGGGGCTGGGCGAGGTCTCCGGAGCCGACCCTGTGACGACGGGGACACGTGACCGATCCGGGCGCAAGGCAACGGCTGGACCCGCGAAAGCGCCCAGTGGCGAACCTGGACACGATGCGCCGGGTGGAGCCGGGCTGAGCCTTGCCGCCTCCGATCCGGAACTGGCGGCGGCGGACGCGGCCATCTCCTCCGCCGAGAGTGCCCTGGAGCGAGCTCGCACGGCCCACAATCAGGCGGCCCGGGGCGAGAGCGTGGCCGAGTCGAACCTCGAGTCGGGTCGAAGCCGGGTCGAGGAACTTCGGAATTCGCTCCCCCGCGCCTGTCCCGACCTGGCCACGGCCGACCGGCTGCTCGGCGAGCTCGTAGCGCTGGAGGCGGCCCAGCGGCAGGCCGCGCTGCAGGTGCGTCAGGCGCGGGGCACGGTGGAGGCGGCTCGTCGTCATGGGGAGCAACTGGCCGCCACCGAAGCGCAGATCCGCAGTGGGCTGGGGCAGGCCCGGGATCCGCTGGTGGGCCTGGGGGCGCCCGCAGTGGAGGGGCTTGCTCTGGCCGAGGCCTGGCAGCGGCTGATCGGGTGGGCCACGGATCGGGCTGCGGCGCTGGGGATTGAGCTGACAGGGGCGCGCCAGGAGCGCGAGACGGCCGATGCGGCGCAGCAGCTCACCACCAAGGAGCTGGGCGAGAGTGATGCCGCGCTCAGGAGCGCACGAACGGCTCAGGCGAACACGCTGGCCGCGGCCGAGCGGGCGCGGGAGCGGCTTGAGCAGGTCGAGCAGCGGCTGGCCGGGCTGACAGCAGATCTGGTCACGGCGCCGGCCGAAGACGAGGCCCGGGAGAAGCTGCGCGAGATCGATGCTTTGGAAGCTGCGGTCCGCTCTACGGATGAAGCGCTGCGGCTCGCGCGGCAGGGACGGGAAAAGGCCCGGCAGACGCTGCAGTCGCTCGACGAACAGCTGACGAACGGCTGGACGGTGTTACGCCGCACGCGGGACGAGGTGGTGCAACTGGGTGCGCCCGAGCTGACCGCCGACGGGCTGCTCGAGAGCTGGACCGGGCTGACCGAGTGGAGCACGGCGGCTGCGCAGGCGCGCGAAGCGGAGCTGACCACCGCGCGGGCTGCCACGGCGGCGGGCCGGGAACGGGCCCACCAGGCTCGGTCCGGGCTGGCCGACGTCCTCAATCAGGCGAACATTCCCGTAGCCGGGGATGATCTGGCGACTACCGCGCTGGCCTCCGCGACCGGGGCGCAGGCCGAGGCCCGCGCGGCCCTGGAGCGCATTCGGGAGCGGCGGGCGCAGGCTTCGCAGGTTGTGAAGGAGCGCGAGGGCGAAGAGGGCCGGGCGCACGTGGCCAAGATGCTCGGAGATCTGCTGCGGGCCGACAAGTTTCCGCGCTGGCTGGCCACCGCTGCGCTGGAGAGCCTGGTCATCGAGGCGTCCGACACGCTGTTGCGGTTGTCCAACGGCCAGTTCGACCTGGATCACGACGACAAGGGCGACCTTGTGGTGGTCGATCACACCGACGCGGACGCCCGGCGCTCGGTGAAGACGCTGTCCGGCGGGGAGACGTTCCAGGCCAGCCTGGCGATGGCGCTGGCCCTGTCGTCACAGATGTCGCAGCTGTCCAGTGCGGGTGGGGCGCGGCTGGACTCGATCTTCTTGGACGAGGGGTTCGGCACGCTGGACCCGGACACCCTGGAGACGGTGGCGGGCACCCTGGAGAATCTGGCCCGGGGTGAGCGGATGGTCGGGGTTATTACGCACGTGCCGGCGCTGGCCGATCGGGTACCGGTGCGGTTCAACGTCCGTAGAGACGCACAGACTTCGAGGGTGGAAAGGCAGAACCTTTGACCGTCGCACCAGCAGCAGGCATGAACTACTCGGTAGAAGCCTGGGATCCGAGCTACGGCACCACGTTCGCCACCGAGGAGGATGCGGACGGAGGGCGGGCGAAGTCCGACGCGGAAGTTGTTCCGGATGTGGAGGTTCCGGCCGACCAGTGGCGGGCGGTGCCACCGCGGAAGGGGCAGGCTCATCCGGCCACGGTGCTGTTCGTGGACGGGGTGCGGCGGATTGATGCGCGGATCTGGATTCGCGGCCAGGACGATGCGGGGCGGGGTGAGCTCGGCGCGGGTCGGCTCGGTGCAGGCGGTCCCGGCGCGGGCGGCTTCGGGGTAGGCGATCCCGGTGCGGGTGAGCTCGGCGCGGGTGAGCTCGGCGCGGGTGAGCTCGGGGCGGGTGAGCTCGGGGCGGGCGGCTTCGGGGCAGGCGGTTCCAGTGCGGGTCGGCTCGGTGCGGGCGGGCTAGGTGCGGGCGGGCTCGGAGATCTCGGGGCCGAGAGTCGCGAACCCGGGGCCCTCGGCACTGGCGAGTTCGGGACCCGAGGTCTCGTCGCGGGCGAGTTTGGGGCCGGGAATCTCGTCGCGGGTGAGTTCGAGCCCGGAGGTCTGGCTGCAAGGGGTGAGTTCGGGGTCCGGAGCCTCGCGCTGAGCGGGTACAGCGGATTCGACGGTGCTGAAGACGTGGCGGCTCTGGGCCTGTGCGCCTCCTACGCCTCGGGCGTGGTGATGAGCCATCGCAACAGCCGGGGTAGCACCGCCACCGTTATCGCCAGCGAGGTGCGCCGGGGCCTCTTCACTACCGCCCTCAGCGCCCAGGACATTGCCGCGCCGGCGGGGAACTACCGGGCCCACGTCACTGATGCCGATCCGACCACGCCGCTGCCGGTGCTGTTGTCCGCCCTCCTTCAGCAGCGTTTGTCCGAGCTGGAGATCACCACGGCAGTTTCCGCCCGCGAAAAACTCGATCCCTCCCAGCAGAACGAGGATCTGCTGGTGGTGGACGGGCCCTTGCGAGGCCGCCAGCATCTCCCCCGCACCATTGGCTACATCAAGACGCATCACAGCCGGTACCTGCCGCCGGAGCTGAACCAGCTGGTCGCGCGGCTCGAACCAGGCCATCGCACACCGGTTTTCCGGATGGGGACGAACTGGGAGCGGTACTCCTGGTACCTGCGCCTGCCCTATCGCGAGGGCGCGCCGTGGGCCGGGATCGTGCGGGTGGAGTGCAGCGCCGATCTGATCCCAGCCGAAGCGATCGAGCTGGCTCATCTCAGTCAGGCCGTGCTCGTGCGGTACGCCAGCAGCGAGATCAAGGATCCGCGGGCGCCGCAGAACCTCTATCCGATCGCCGGGCTGGAGAAGGAGTTGCGGCGGCGGCTGGGGAATCCGCAGATTCTGCACCGATCCCTGCGGACCGGTAGGCCCCGGTGAGAGTGACCGCGCGGCAGCTGAACCGGGCCACGCTGGAACGGCAGATGTTGCTGCAGCGGGTGTATCGCGAGGTGCCGGACGCGATTCAGCAGCTGGTCGCGCTGCAGGCCCAGGAGCCGGCGTCGCCTTACCTGGCTCTCTGGAACCGGCTTTCCGGGTTCGACCCGGCCCAGCTGGATCAGGCGTTCGCCGACCGCAGCGTGGTGAAGGCGACGCTGATGCGGATGACGCTGCACGCCGTCCATCATCAGGACTACCCGCCCTTCTACGCGGCGATGCAGCGACGCATCCGGAGCGGCCGGGTCGGTGATCCGCGCTTCACGGTCGGCGGATTGACCGGCGAAGAGGCTGATGAGCTGTTTCCAGCGCTGAGGAAGTACGCGGGCAAGCAGGCGCGGACCGGGGTGGCGATGGAGGCGCACGTGGCCGAGCAGCTCGGGGGTACGCGGGAAGGGGTGTGGTGGGCGCTGAAGACGTACGCCCCTCTGCACTACGCGCCGACGGGTGGGCCCTGGTCGTTCAAGGGGCGCAGCTCCTTCCGCGCGGCCGACCGGGCCTGGGAAAAGGTCACCGCCGAGCACGGCACCAAGCTCCTGGCGCAGCGGTACCTGGCCGCCTTCGGTCCGGCCACGGTCGCCGACTTCGCCCAGTTCACCCTGCTCAAGCAGGCAACCGCGCGGACCGCGATGGAGCAGGCCGGGCCGGTCCGGCTGGAGGGCCCCGACGGACTGAAGCTCTACGACGTCCCTCATCTCGGGGTTCCGGACGGTGACCTGCCCGCCCCGACCCGTCTCCTGCCGATGTGGGACAGCACGCTGCTGGCCTATCGCGAGCGGGACCGGATCATTCCGCCGGAGTACCGGCCGATCGTGATCAAACGGAACGGCAACGTGCTGCCGACGATCCTGGTGGACGGGCACGTGGCTGGGGTCTGGCGAGTGGTCGGCGAAACCGTGGAGATCTCGGCCTTCCAGAAGCTGCCGCGCGGGGCCTGGTCGGACCTGGCCGTGGAATCCGCCGGATTGATGCGTTTTCTGACCGATCGCGATCCGAAGCTGTACGGCATCTACCACCACTGGTGGGCCAAGGGGATCGAGGCGGCCGAGGTCAGGTCAGTGGGCTGAACATCGGCAGGGCCGGGGGCTCTTCGGACAGCTTCCGGGTCACCGAACTGAAGATGTCCCGCACATTCTTCGCGGCGGCGGCCTCGTCGCCCTCGAAACCCTTGGTCAGCTGGGCCATGTACTCCAGCAGGGCGGCGGTGGAACGCGCGGTCATCACGCAGAACACGTCGTCGGCCGGGCGTCCGAGTCTCTCGGCGATGGCCGCCTCAAGCAGCGTGCGCTCCTTGACGAACTCTTCCAGAAGGCGCAACCGCGGAGCCGGGGCGCTGTCGACCACGTCCGCGATCCGTTGCAGGCGCTCGCGGTCGATGCGCGGGGTCTCGAACAACTCCATGAGGGCATTACCCAGGGCAACGTCCAGCGATTCCTCGGCGGGGCGGGCCCGGAAGTTCTCGACGAGCTTTCCCCGGAAGGCGAGGGGCTCGATGAGCAGGAGGTCTTTGGTCGGGAAGTAGCGGTAGAGCGTGGAGGTGCCGATCCCGGCCGCCTCGGCGACCTCTTCCATCCGGGTCGCGTCGTACCCGCGCTCGAGGAACAGGGACAGGGCGGTGTCGATGATCATCTCGCGGGTGCGTGCCGCGTTCCGTTCCCTGAGCCCCATGACATTCATATTAACAGCTCACCCCAAGTTGGTAGTCACTTCCAACTCGGGCTAGTCTGCCGGTGAAGCAGTCACTGCCGACTGCACAGTGACTTCTTTACCGCGCCGCTCTGAAAGGTTGTGCCCATGGCCTGGCATCTCTTCCGGCTGGGGCGGTGGTCGTTCGTCCACCGCCGGATCGTGGCCGGTATCTGGCTCCTGCTCCTGGTTCTCGCGGGAGTCGGGGCGGCCACGCTCTCCGGCGCGACCGACGACAACTTCACCCTGGGCGGGCTGGAGTCGACCGACGCGTTCACCCTGATCGAGCAGCGCAGCCCCTCGGCCTCGCCGGACGGCGCCAGCGCGCAGATCGTGTTCGAGGCGCCGGCCGGCAAGACCCTGAAGCAGAGCCAGTCGGACATCACCGCGGCCCTGGCCAAGGTGAAGACGGCCGACGTGACCTCGGTGGTCGACCCGTTCACGGCCGGCGCCGTCTCGCAGAACGGCAAGGTCGGCTACGCCACGGTCAGCTACAAGGTGACTCCGGTCGAACTGACCACGGCGGACACCGACGCCCTGACCAGCGTCAAGACGACGGCGGAGGCCGCGGGGATCACCACCGCCATCGGTGGTGACGCTCTGTCGGACGCCGGTCCGCCCGGCGGGTCGGCCGAGGCGATCGGTGTGGTGGTCGCCCTGGTGGTGCTCGTGATCACCTTCGGCTCGCTCATCGCGGCCGGGATGCCGCTGCTCACCGCGATCGTCGGGGTCGGCATCGGCATCGCCGGGATCACCACGCTGACCGGCTTCATCACCCTCAGCTCGGTCACCTCGGCCCTGGGCTCGATGCTCGGTCTGGCCGTCGGCATCGACTACGCGCTCTTCATCATGTCCCGCTACCGCCACGAGGCCCGGTCCGGCCGGTCTCTGGAGGACGCGGCGGGTTCCGCGGTTGGCACGGCCGGCTCAGCCGTGATCTTCGCCGGCCTCACCGTTATCATCGCCCTGGTCGGGCTCAGCATCACCGGCATCGGGTTCCTGACCCAGATGGGCCTGGGTGGGGCGGCCACCGTCTTCATCGCGGTCCTGATTGCCCTCACCCTGCTGCCCGCCCTGCTCGGCTTCGCCGGTCAACGGGTCGTGGGAGGCGGTTTCAAGTTCCTCAAGCAGCACGACCCGGAGAACGACGCCGACCGCACCAACGGTCAGCGCTGGGTCGAGAAGGTCAGCCGGTTCCGGTGGCCGGCCCTGGTCGGCGGCGTGTTGCTGGCTGCGGTCATCGCCATCCCGGTCACCAAGATGGAACTGGCCATCCCGGACAACGGCACCTCGGCGGCCGGCACCGACGCCCGGGTCTCCTACGACCTGATCTCGGACAACTTCGGCGCCGGGGCCAACGGGCCGCTGCTGGTCGTGGTGGACACGAAGAACGCCACCGACAAGATCGCCGCCGTGCAGGCGGTCCAGACCAAGCTGACGGCGCTGGACGCTGACTTCGCCGCCCCGGTAACACCGCTTGTGGACGACTCCACGAAGGCGAAGACCGCTCTGCAGAAGCAGCTCGACGCGGTCAACCTGGCCAACTTCACGGTGATCCCGAAGACCGGGCCGTCCGACGCGGACACCAAGAAGCTGGTCACCACGATCCGGGACGACCTGTCCACGATCCCGGCCGACACCGGGGCCCGGGCCCTGGTCACCGGCCAGACCGCGGTCGGGGTGGACATCGCCCAGAAGCTGACCGACGTCTTCCCGCTCTACCTGCTGGTCGTCGTGGGCCTGGCCTTCCTCCTGCTGATCCTGGTGTTCCGCTCGATCCTGGTGCCGCTCAAGGCCGCGCTGGGCTTCCTGCTCTCGATCGGGGTCTCGCTGGGCGCCACCGTGGCGGTGTTCCAGTGGGGCTGGCTGAACAACCTGATCGGCCTGGACGTCACCACCCCGGTCGTGTTCCTGCTGCCGCTGCTGCTCACCGGCGTGCTGTTCGGCCTGGCCATGGACTACGAGGTCTTCCTGGTCACCCGGATGCGCGAGGCCTACGTGCACGGCACCGAGGCCCGGGAGGCGGTGCGGGTCGGGTTCGCCCACAGCGCCCGGGTGGTCACGGCCGCCGCCGTCATCATGTTCGGCGTCTTCGCCGGCTTCTCCCTCGGCGACAACGTGTTCATCAAGACCATCGGCTTCGCCCTGGCCGTGGGCGTCATCGCCGACGCCTTCCTGGTCCGGATGCTGATCGTGCCGGCCGTGATGTCGATCATCGGCGAGCGGATCTGGTGGCTGCCGCAGTGGCTGGACCGGATCCTGCCGAACCTCGACATCGAGGGTGAGGCGCTGCTGGAGAAGCTCGGGCCGGCTCCGGGCCAGGCCCAGGCCGAGCCGGTGAGCGCTGGGCACTAAGCACCGATTTGTCCGTGGTCACGTCGGGCGGCCGACGTGACCACGGGCATGTTTGCTTGCATGAAACACGTCTGGGCGCATGGTTGACCCCATGACGTCTGACGCCACCCTGGGCACCCCCACCGCGCCCCACTACGGGGACAGCATTACGGCTGTCGAACCGGGTGGCGTGGAACGGATCCCGGCCTCCGAGCGACACGGCACCCCGTCGCAGCTGCTGTGGACCTGGACCTCGCCGAACCTCGAGTTCGCCACCATCTATGTCGGCATCATCAGCGTGCTGTTCTTCGGCCTGTCCTTCTGGATGGCCGTGCTCGCGGTGGTGCTGGGTAACGCCGCCGGCGGCATCACCCACGGCGTGCTCTCCTCCTGGGGGCCCCGGGCCGGGGTACCGCAGATGATCATCTCCCGCAGCGCCTTCGGCTTCTGGGGCAACATCCTGCCCTCCGGCCTGAACGCGGTGATGGCCGGCATCGGCTGGTTCGCGGTGAACAGCGTCAGCGGGGCGCTGGCCCTGTCCGCCCTCACCGACCTGTCGTCCAAGCTCTGCCTGGTGATCATCGTGATCGCCGAGCTGTTCGTCGGGTTCTTCGGGCACAACCTGGTGCACGCCTTCGAGCGGATCGCCTTCCCCCTGCTGGTGGTCGTCTTCGTGCTCGGCGCGATCAGCGTCTTCGGCAAGGCGGACTTCGGGGTGGCCGGGACCGGGCACACCTTCGGCGGCTTCACCCTGACCTTCAGCGCGGCCTTCGGGTACGCCGCGGGCTGGAACCCCTACGCCGCCGACTACACCCGCTACCTGCCGGAATCCGCCAGCCCGAGGGCCACGGCGCTGTTCGCGGGCCTGGGCAACTTCGCCTCCTGCACGCTGCTGATGATCGTCGGCGCGGCCGCCGCCAGTGCGGGCACGATCGGCCCGGACAACCCGGTCGGCGACCTGACCGACCTGATGCCCGGCTGGATCGGGAACCTGGTGCTGCTCGGCATCGCCCTCGGCGCGATCTCGGCGAACGCGCTGAACGTCTACTCGGGCGCGGTGTCGTTCCTGGCGATGGGGGTGCGGCTGCCGCTGACCCTGCGCCGGGCGATCGTGGCCCTCGGCTTCGGCGCCGTCGGACTGGTGCTGGCCTGGAACGGGCTGGCCGACGCCGGGTCCAAGTACGAGGCGTTCCTGCTGGTCATCGCCTACTGGATCGCGCCCTGGCTGGGTGTCGTGCTGACCGACCGCTACCTGCGCCGGGGCACCGTGATCGACGACATCATCGAGGACACCACCTACGTCAACCTGGCCGGGCCGATCTCGATGCTGACCGCCATGGTCGTGTCGATCGCCCTGTTCAGCAACCAGGAGAAGTACGTGGCGCCGCTGGCCGGGGCAGGCGACGGGGACCTCACCCCGATCATCGGATTCGCCCTGGCGGCGGTGCTTTACGCGGCGCTGTTCAACCTGCTGAAGCCGGCCACCCCGCGTGAGCACAGTGCCCCTACCCACCAGGCACCGGTATGAGCCCGGAGGACATGCTCGCAGTCGCCGTCGAGGAAGCCCGAGCCGGTCTTGCCGAGGGCGGGATCCCGATCGGGGCAGCCCTGTTCGCCGCCGACGGGACGCTTCTGGGACGCGGGCACAACCGGCGCGTCCAGCACGACGACCCTTCCGTCCACGGCGAGACCGATGCCTTCCGCCGGGCCGGACGTCAGCGCTCGTACCGCGACACCACGATGGTGACCACGCTGTCGCCGTGCTGGTACTGCTCCGGGCTGGTGCGCCAGTTCGGCATCTCCAACCTGGTGATCGGCGAGAGCCGGACCTTCACCGGGGGTCATGAGTGGCTCGCCGAACTGGGCGTCAAGGTCACGATTCTGGACGATCCCACGTGCGTGAGTCTGCTCGGCGACTTTGTCGCGGCGCACCCGGAAGTGTGGAACGAAGACATCGGGGAGGAGTAGGCGGATGACCGTACCGGTTCTCGATCTGACTGCTTGGTACGAAGGGACGCCGGACGAACGGGCCGAGCTGGCCCGGCGTCTGGACCAGGCCCTGTCCTCCGTCGGGTTCTTCCTGGTGACCGGGCACCGGGTCCCGGCCGAACTGCGGGCCCGGGTCCGGGCGGCCGCGCAGCAGTTCTTCGACCTCCCGGCCGAGGTGAAGCGGAAGTACGCGGTGACCGTGGCCGGGCGCGGCTGGCTGCCGCCCGGGGTGGAGGCCAACGGGTACTCCGAGGGCACCGAGACCCCGCCGGATCTGAAGGAGTCCTACAGCGTCGGGGCCGATCAGCCGGTCGGTCTCGCCGAGGTGGACGACTACTGGTTCCAGCCCAATGTCTGGCCGGCCGAGGTGGACGCCCTTCAGGAGGCGATCACCGCCTACCTGGTCCAGATGCGGCGTCTGGCCGACGACCTGCTCGAGCTCTGTGCGGCGGCGCTCGGCACCGCCTCGCCGGGCTTCCCGCCGGACTTCTTCACGGCGGTCTCCGGGCATCCGACGCACACCCTGAACGTCAACTGGTACCCGCCCCTCGCGCTGGTCGGGGACCCGCTGCCGGGGCAGTACCGGATCGGGCCGCACACCGACTTCGGCACGGTCACCGTGCTCGACCGCGAGCCGGGTACCGGTGGGCTGCAGATCTGGAACGCGGCGGCGTCGGAATGGGAGGACGCACCCTTCGTGGAGGACGCGTTCACCATCAACACCGGTGACCTGTTGGCTCGGTGGAGCGGCGACCGGTGGGTGTCGAACCGCCACCGGGTGCTTCCGCCGTCCACGGAAGCACCCTCGGAGAGCCTGATCTCGCTGGTCTACTTCCACGAGACGAATCACGACACGGTGGTCGAGGCGCTGCAGCCGCCGCTGGGTAAGCCAAACAGCTACGAGCCGGTGGTCGCCTCGGAGTTCCTGCGGAAGCTGCTGGACGCGATCACCGTGGGGTAAAAAGCTCTAGCGGCGGGCGCCGATCCGCTCGGGCCGCCGGTTCTCGGGTCGGTCCGGGTAACCGGCCGGGTGGCTGTCCTCACGCCGGTCCTCGCGGGAGCGGAACCGGGCACGGAAGACGAACCGGCGGCGCAGGGCCTGGCCGAAGGCGAACGTGGCCGCGGCGGGATCGAACTCGGCCTGGGGCTCCAGCAGTGGCAGGTCGAGGGGGCCGCGGCCGCTGGTCAGGTCGATCGGGGAGGAGTCGTCGCGGGACGGCTTGGCCTTGGCCTTGGCCGGCTTCTCCGGTTTCTGCGGACCCGGCCCGGCCGCCCCGTCCTCGGTGCCCGCCGACTCGACCGTAAGCGTCCCCAATTGAGACTCGACCGCCGACGTGACCGCCGACTCCAGCTCGGCCTCGAACTTCGACTCGAGCTTCGACGTGACCTTGGATTCCACCTCGGACTCGATCTCGGACCGGACCGCCGATTCCGCCACCGGAACCGTCGCCGCCACCGCGATCGCCGCGGTGACCACCAAGGGGCGCACCGGCTGACGCAGGGGCAGGCCGTCCAGTGTCGCCGCGTCCACCCAGCGCGGGGTGTACCGGTTGTTGCGGTTGGAGTGCCGCATCTCCGGGCCGGACATCCGCAGCTCGACCTCTTCCGGCACGACCGCCAGGAAGTAGGCCTGACCGTCGTAGTCGGGCAGCCGTCCGGAGAGCGTGATCTGCAGACCCAGCTCCTCCTCGATCTCGCGGAGCGCAGCCTGCTCGGGCGACTCCCCCGGCTCCAGGCGCCCCCCGGGAACGCTGAGATAACGGTGGCCGCGCACGTATCGCTCGATCATGGCGACCCGCCCACTGGGAGCAAGCGTGAGTACCCGGGCTCGACGAATCTTCACCGGTTGTTCATCCCTGCCTCTGGTCCGCGCGAGCCCTGCCACTCCGCCATCGTGCCCTGACCCGGCCCCCTCGCCAACCCGGAATGGACCCCCGCAACTGTGGTGCTGCCCTCCAGTTTCACCCCAACGCGACCGATGCAACACGTTGCGTTACTACCTACCTTGGAGGCTCACCGTGGTCCTGCACATCACCCGGCTCCGTACCGCCCGAGTGATGGGCCTCGCGTCCGTCCTGACCATTGCCCTCACCCCGCTCGGCCTGACCGCAAACGCGCAGGGCAGGCCCATTGTCCGGGCCGCCGGACCGGCGACCGCGGCAGTCAGCGAGAGCTCCGGGAAGCTCAGCTACCAGGCCTCGGTCGGGCAGGTCAACCACGTGGTCGCCTCGGTGACCTGGAGCGACGACAAGTCACGACTGGTTTATCAGATCGATGACGCGGTCCAGATCACGATTGGGAACGGCTGCACGTACACGATCGACAACGACCACACCAGCATCCGCTGCGAGGTCGTCCCGTCGGACGCGAAGGACCCGTACGCCACGCTGTCGATGAACCTGCGGGACGGCAACGACGTGGTCGAGTTCCACAACAACACCAAGCAGGTCTTCTACTTCAACGAGTTCTACCTAGGCGCCGGCAAGGACACCCTGGACAGTAGCGGCGCTGCGACGGACGACGGCAGTTTCGTCTGGGGGCAGGACGGTCCGGACCGCCTGACCACGGGTTCGGTGGCGACGGTGCAGGGTGGCAACGGCGCAGACACGCTCACCACGTCGGGCAACTACAGCGACCTGGACGGCGGCCGGGGTAACGACAAGATCCTGGCCGGAGTTGGGTCGCAGTTCCTGCGCGGTGGTCCTGGCGATGACGTGATTCGTGGTGGCGGGGGTAAGGACACGCTGTACGGCGGGGTAGGGAATGACCGACTGTACGGAGAGATGGGCGCCGACTCGCTTTTCGGCAACAGTGGCAACGACTTCCTGAGCGGCGGATCGGGAACCGACAAGCTCAGCGGCGGGACCGGGGCCAACGTCCTGCGCCCCTAAGTGTCCCTAGGCGCCTCTGAGCCCTGCTAGTCGTCGATCGGTGCTTCGCCGAACAGGGTGTAGCTGATGGCCCAGTAGGCGATGTACAGCGCCAGCAGGAGGAAACCGTTCCGACGGCGGAGCCGGCCGGTGGAGATGAAGTACGCCCCCAAGCCGGTCATCACCACCAGTACAGGGAGATGCCAGACCAGGACGTCGTTGCCCACCTTGATGTTTCCGCCGGTGAGCACGATGATGCCGAGCTTCGCGGTGACGCCGAACACGACGCTGCCGATGACGTTCCCGATGCCGATCTCGGACGCACCTCGGCGGTTGGGTTCGACGGTCAGGAAGATGTCCTCGGTGGACAGGGCCAGGGTGGCAATGGTGGCCCCGAAAAGCGTCCCCTTGATGGAGAAGTCGTCCAGGATGCCCTTGATGCCCTGACTGGTGATGGCGGCCGCGCCGACCAGGCCGACCAGGGCCAGCACGGCCAGTCCTACCCCGGCCCAGTCGGGAAGGGGCCGGGACGGACGGAACGGGGGCTCGTCGGTGAGGGCGGAACTGACCGGGCGTTCACCGGGGGCACCGGCCATCTCCAGGATCTCGGCGTTCCGGAAGATCGGCGTGGTGCTGCGTAGTTCCTGCCGGGCGACGTAGCCGATGAACGCGGCGAAGAGCAGCAACAGCACTACCCCGTCGCTCGCCGTCAGCGTGCCGGTCAGCGCGAAGGGAACCATCACCAGCGGAGACCCGGCGAACAGGATCAGGTAGGGCCGGGGTATGTCGACCCGGGTCGGGCTGATGATCGCGGCCAGGGCCAGCACGATGCCGGTCATCGAGATGGCCGTACCGAAGACGGTTCCCAGGGCCACTCCGCCGAGGTCGTCCAGGTTCAGCGCCACCCCGAGCGCCACGTCGTCGAACTCGATCCCGGTGAAGATGATGGCCAGCAGGAACACCGAGATGTGCAGTCCGGCGGCGGCCCCGACCAGGTGGACGATGAGTTTCTCGGCGCAGTAGACCAGCAGGGCCGCACCGATCACGAAGGTGAGGATCGAGATCACGTCCTTGTGTCCCCCTCGCTCAGGCTCGGTGAGGCCTGGGGACCAGGTGCAGGTCCACCTGGGCATTCCAGGAATTGGCCCGGGCGACGGCCTCGGTCACCAGGGCGTGGTCGGGCGAGAGGTGACAGACCGGATCGGTGCGGGCCGCATCGCCGGTGAGCTGGAACGCCTGACAGCGGCAACCCCCGAAATCCTGCTCCTTCCGCTCACAGCTGCGGCACGGGTCGGGCATCCAGTCATTGCCGCGGAAGGCATTCATCACCGGTGAATCCGTCCAGACCTCCGCCAGCGACAGGGAACGAGCGCTGGCGCGCGGCAGGGGTAGCGACTGAGCCGCCGGGCAGGGCAGGACGTCACCGTTCGGAGTGACGGTGAGCTGACGCGAAGCCCAGCCACCCATACAGGGTTTTGGATACTGACTGTAGTAGTCGGGAATGACGTAAATGACGTCCATCCGTTCGCGCAGACGTCCTCTGGCCTCTCTGACAACCAGCTCGGCCTCGGCCAACTGCTCCCGGCTGGGTAGCAACGCGTCCCGGTTCCGCCAGGCCCAGCCGTAATACTGGGTGTTGGCCAGCTCGATTCGATCGGCGCCGACCTCCTCACCGAGCGCCAGCAGGGCAGCCACCCGGTCGATGTTCTTGCGGTGCAGCACCACGTTCAGCGTGAGCGGCCAACCCAGTTCCTTCACCAGCCGCATTGCCTCGATCTTGCGACGGAACGAGGGAGTTCCGGCGATCCGGTCGGACAGCACCCCCTCATCGGCCTGAACACTGACCTGGACATGATCCAACCCCGCAGCGCGCAGCCGCTCCGCCATCGACCGGTTCAGCCCGAAGGCGCTGGTGATGAGGTTGGTATAAAGGCCTAAGTCACTGGCGGTTTGGACGATCTCCACGAGGTCTCGGCGCAGCAACGGCTCTCCGCCGGAAAGGTGGCACTGCAGGATCCCCAGATCGCGGGCCTCGGTGAGCACCTTCTGCCACTCGGAGGTGCTGAGCTCGTCGGTATAGCCCGCCAAGTTCGTCGGATTCGAGCAGTAGGCACAGGCCAGCGGGCAGCGGTAGGTGAGCTCGGCCAGCAGTCCGAACGGGCTATCCATTACGGGCCTCCAATTCCACGCAGCGCCGAGCAGCGAGACCGTCCAGGAACCGTCGGACCTCCTCGCCCGACACCGTCCGGTACCGCTCCCCGAGTTCGGCGACAATTCCTTCCATGGAGTGCTGCCCGTCGCAGAGCTCGAGGATGGCCGCGCCCGTGCGGTTGAGCACCACTACGGTTTCGGGGAGCAACAGCACCGGACGCTTGCGGGCCTGTGAGTAGCTCAGACGAACGTGACGGGCCAGAACGGGTTTCATCCGGGGTAGGCCCGGTCGATCGCGTCCATCAGACTCCAGAGCACGTCGCACTTGAACGACAGTGCCTCCACCGCGAGCGCCTGCGACTCGATGGTCAGGCAGTGGGTAGTGACCACCTCGAGGGCGTGCTCGCAGTCCCGCGGCGCCTGCTCGAGGCGGGCCCGGAAGTAGGCCAGGCCGCCGGGTTCGATCCATTGGTAATGACGCTGGAACGCGGCCAGGCGCTCGACCATCAGATCCGGGGCGAAGAGTTCGGTGAGGGACGACGCGACCGCCTCCACCCACGGACGGTTGCGGGCGAAGTTCACGTAGGCATCGACGGCGAACCGCACGCCGGGAACCAGATGCCGGTGGTCCTGGATCTCCTCGCGGGTCAGCCCGGCCGCCGCCCCCATCCGCAGCCAGGCCTCGATCCCCCCTTCGCCGGCGGTCGCTCCGTCGTGATCGGTGATCCGGCGGATCCAGCGCCGGCGGACCTCGACGTCCGGGCAGTTGGCCAGGATCGCCGCGTCCTTCCGGGGGATGTTCTCCTGGTAGTAGTACCGGTTGGCGATCCAGCCCTGGATCTGCCGGCGGCTGCACTGACCGGTATTCATCCGCACATGGAACGGGTGCTGGTCGTGGTAGCGCTGCGAGTGCGCCCGCAGCAGGGAGACGAAGTCGGTCTCGTTCATCACCGAAGTCATGCCTATACCTCCACTTCGAGGCCGTCTCCGGCCACTTCCAGGCCGCTGCGCTCGACGGCCCGCCGCTCGGGCGTGCCCTCCAGCAGGATCGGGTTGGTGTTGTTCAGATGCAGGTAGATGGTGCGCTGGTGCAGCTGGGCCAGCGGGCCCAGGCTCTCCTGGACGGGTAGGTGCCCCATCTCGCGGGAAGTCTTGGCCAACAGGCCGAGCCGGATCAATTCGTCTTCCTGCCAGCAGGTTCCGTCGATCAGTAGGCAGTCGGCGTTCAGGTCCGAAGGAAGCGACTGCGCCCCGGGAAGGTAGATCATCGTCCGACCGGAACTCTCATCGGTGAGCCGGTATCCGACCACCCGGCCGTGATCGACGCCTACCCCAAAGCGGTCCTTCTTAGTGGTCTTTACGTCGAACGCACGGCAGAAAAGTCCCTCCGTCAGGGAGAAGTCGGCGCCTGGAAGCACGGGCGTCCACTCGACCGAGCAATAGCGTTCCAGCAGGCTCAGCAGACCGGAGCCGTCGCGCAGGGTCTTATGAACCGCCGGAGTGGCATACAAACGCAACGAAGGTGCTTCTCGCAAGAGCAGCAGACCTAGCGTGTGATCCAGCTCGGCGTCTGTGAGCAGAACGGCCTGTACGGGCGATTCGCGTTGGGTCAGCGCCTGGAGGCCGGAGGATTCGATCTGCTGATGGACGTCGGGCGATGCGTTGAACAGGAACCACTTCTGGCGGTCGACGCTGACCGCAATGGACGATTGGGTGCGCGGCCGGGCCGCCCCGGAACGCACGGCCGCGCAGACTTCGCAGCCGCAGTTCCATTGGGGTGATCCACCGCCCGCGGCGGAGCCCAGCACGCGCACCCACATCGCCGGTCAGCCCTCCAGAGTTGCGATGTACATGGTCACTTCGGGAGCTACCGCGATCTCCTCGAAGACCGGTGCTTCCCATTCCTCGAACTGCAGTTCCATCCTCACCACCTCACCTTCTTTTCGTGATCATGGACTTTTACCCCCGTGATCATGGACTTTTCCCGGCCAGAACTCCATGATCACCAGGAAAGAAGTCCATGATCACGGGGGTTTGGGGGACGAGGTCAGTCGTCGTCGCCGCGGGTGGGCGCGGTCTCGGGGAGGGCGAAGACGATCAGGGCGCTGCCGTGACCGGCGCCGAGCATGCCGGGCAGGAACCCTTCGGCCCAGCCACCCCAGCCGACCGGGACGGCGATGTACTGACGTCCGTCCACCAGGTACGTCACCGGGCTGCTGTGATGGCCGCTACCGCACTGGAACTGCCACAGCAGCTCACCGGTACGGGCGTCGTAGGCGTTGAACTCGCCGGAGGGCTCTCCGGCGAACACCAGGTCTCCCCCAGTGGCCAGGACGGAGGCACACATCGGGAGCTCATTACGCCAGCGCCACTTCTCGTCGCCGTTCGCGTCGAACGCGCTGAGGTAGCCGACTGCTTCATCGAGGTCGACCTGAACTCCGGCGCCCCAGTACGGGATGCCCTCCTTGAACTCCCGACGCCGGCGGGCGGCGATGGCTCCCACGTCCTGGATCGGCACGTAGAACAGTTCCGTCTTCGGGCTGTAGGCCGCGTGCGTCCATTCCTTGGCCCCGGCCGGACCCGGGAAGAAGTGCACCGCCTCGCCCTCGGCCTCCGGGTAGATCTTCGGGGTGACCTGTCCGTCCCGGGTGATCGCGCCCCAGGTGATCCGGTCGACGAACGGGGTGATCGAGATCCGCTCGCCGTTGGTGCGGTCGAGCACGAACATGTAGCCGTTCTTGTCGAAGTGGGCGAGCAGCTTGCGCCCGTCCCGCTCGAACAGGATGCACTCGCTCATGCTGTCGTAGTCCCACACGTCGTGCGGGGTGCACTGGTAGTGCCAGCGGATCTGGCCGGCGTCCACGTCCACCGCGACAATGCTGTCGGTGTAAAGGTTGTCGCCCTCCCGGACCTCGCCGTCGAAGTCCGGCGCCGGGTTCCCCGTGCCCCAGTACAGCAGGTTCGTCTCCGCGTCGTAAGTGCCGGTCAGCCAGCAGTTCCCACCGCCGCGCTGCCAAGCCTCCCCATCGGCGGGCCAGGTCTCCGAGCCCGGCTCCCCCGGCTTCGGCACCATGTAGCAGCGCCATTGGTGCTCACCGCTGTCCACGTCGAACGCGTCCAGGTGACCGCGCACCCCGAACTCCCCGCCGGAGGATCCGACGATGACGAAGTTCTTCACCACGATCGGGGCCATCGTGCCGCTCTCACCGGCCCGGACGTCACCGTAGGTGCGGTCCCAGACCCGCTTGCCGGTGGCCGCGTCCAGGGCGATCACGTGCGCGTTGGCGGTGACGAAGAAGACCTTGCCCTTGGCCACGGCCACGCCCCGGTTGACGTTCCCGCAGCACAGGGAGACGTCGAACGGGATCGCGTGCTTGTAGCGCCAGATCTCGACCCCGGTCCTGGCGTCTAGCGCCCAGACCCAGCCGTCCCAGCCGGACAGGAACATCACCCCGTCGACCACGATCGGGGTGGCCTCGAACGAGTAGGTCGAGGTGCCGGCGATGATCCCGCTGACCCCGGCCTGGAAGATCCAGGCGGGCCCGATCCGCTTCACGTTCTCGGTGTTGATCTGGTCCAGCGAGCTGTACCGCTGCCCGTCGTAGGTGCCGTAGTAGGTGAGCCAGTTCTCCGGCTCCGAGCGGGCGTCGAGAATCCGCTCGTAGGTGAGGTTCTCCGTCACCGGAGGCGCCACCTCACCGCCCGCGACCTTGCCGCTCAGGCGTCCCTGGTCGACGGCCTCACCGGCGTCGACGTAATCGGAAGTGGTCATGGCCGGTCTCCTCAGGGTCGCGGTTGGGCGGGTCGGTCGAGGCGGGCCTCGGGAGGAACCTCGCCGAGGACGACGATCGCGCCGGTCAGACCCCGGCCCTCGTCGTTGCCGGAGGGCGAGCTGAACCAGTAGTAGCCCGGTCCGTCGAGGTTGAGCCGGGCGGTCCCCCGGGAGTGGTTGACCAGCCAGATGAACTTGCGGTCGCCGTTGCTCGGGAGCAACGCGCAGTGGGTGTTCAGATCGTCGTTGATCAGCTCGAGTTCCAGGTCGCCGCCGTGCGGCAGCACCAGAATGGAGGGGTCCCAGCAGATCTCGTCCGGCTGGATCCGGATCGTCGCCTCCATCACCCCGTCCTCGCGTTCCTTCGCCTCGGCGACGTTGCCGGTGTTCAGCAACCTCCCGAGGGCGGCCGTGTTCTGGCCGTCGAGCCCCAGCCTCTCCAGCAGCTCTTCTCGTTCCTGCACGGTCGTCATCGACCCAACTCCTCACGAGAATCCGCGGTCTGCATTCTCAAATGCTCTGCCGGATCGGACCTTATGCCGGTACGGAAGACCACCGGAACTGCCCGCCGTTCGCCCGCCCCTGGCTACCGTTCAGACCGGGATCAGCACCGGCCGAGGTTCATCACCTTGTCCCAGGCGGCGACGAAGTCTCGCGCGAACATCTCCTGGGCGTCGTCGGCCGCGTACACCTCGGCGATCGCCCGCAGCTCGGCATTCGCCCCGAACACCAGATCGGCCCGGCTCGCCCGCCATTTCAGATCGCCGGTTTTCCGGTCGCGTCCCTCGAAAACTTCCGCCTTCTGGCCTTTTCTCGCCACTGGCGTCCATTCGGTGCCGCCGTCCAGCAGATTCACGAAGAAGTCGTTGGTCAGGACGCCGGGCGTCGCGGTGAGAACCCCGAGCGAGGAACCCGGCGCGGTGACCCCGAGCGCACGCAGGCCACCCACGAGCACGGTCATCTCGGTCGCGCTGAGGGTCAGCTGGTCGGCCCGGTCGATGAGCAGGTGCTCGGACGGTCGCCGGGCTCGCTTGCTGCGGTAGTTGCGGAAGCCGTCGGCCGCGGGCTCGAGCGGAGCGAACCAGGCGGGGTCGGTCCATTCCTGGCTCGCGTCGGTGCGGCCCGGCCGGAACGGGACTTCGACGCTTGTAAGCGTCCGTTGCACCGCTGCGCACCCGCCCAGCACGATCAGGTCCGCCAGCGATATCCGGACGTCGCGGCGAATCTCCTCCAGCACGCCCAGCACCCGCTCCAACATCACCGGATCGTTGACCGGCCAGCTTCGCTGCGGTTCCAGGCGGATACGGGCGCCGTTCGTCCCACCCCGCTTGTCACTGTCACGATAGGTCGCAGCCGAGGCCCAGGCCGTTGAAACCAGTTCGGCCACCGTCAGGCCGGAATCCCCGATCCGTTGCTTGATCTGAGCGACCTCCGTAGGGCTGACCAGGTCGTGCTCCGCCGCAGGCACCGGGTCCTGCCAGGGCAGATCCTCCGTAGGAACCAGCGGCCCCAGGTAGCGATGCCGTGGGCCCAGATCGAGGTGAGTGAGCTTGAACCACGCCCGGGCAAACGCGTCTGCCAGTTCGTCGGGGTGTTCGTAGTAGCGACGGGCAATCGCTTCGTAGGCGGCGTCGTAACGCAACGCCAGGTCGGTGGTCAGGAAGGTCGGTGCATGCGTCTTCGAAGGATCATGCGGGTCCGGCACCGTGCCTTCCCCGGCGCCGCCGCGTGGCGTCCATTGCCATAACCCCGCCGGACTCAGCGCGACGTCCCACTCAAACCCGAACAGCGCGTCCAGGTAACTGTTGTCCCAGGTAGTCGGGGTGGGCGTCCAAATGCCCTCCAACCCACTGGTGACCGTGTCGCCGGCTTTTCCTTCGCCGTGCGTGCTGTTCCAGCCCAGCCCCTGCTGCTCTACCTCCGAAGCCGCCGGGCCCGGTCCGAGATGACGCTCCGGGTCGGCTACCCCGTGGGTCTTGCCGAAGCTGTGACCCCCGGCGATCAGCGCAACGGTTTCCGCGTCGTCCATGCCCATCCGCCGGAACGTGACCCTGATGTCCCGGGCGGACGTCACCGGGTCAGGGACCGTATTCGGCCCTTCCGGATTCACGTAGATCAGACCTAACTGGTCCGCGGCCAGGGGTTCGTCGAGATCATGGACCCCCGAGTGCCGCTCGTCCCCGAGCCAGACCTGCTCCGGGCCCCAGTCCACCGGTCCGGCCTCGAACACCTCCACCCGCCCGCCGGCGTATCCGAACGTCCGGAAGCCCATCGTCTCCAGCGCCCGGTTGCCCGCGAAGACCATGAGGTCAGGCCAGGAAATCCGGCGCCCGTACTTCTTCTTCACCGGCCAGAGCAGACGCCGCGCCTTGTCCAGGTTCCGGTTGTCGGGCCAGCTGTCCACGGGGGCGAACCGCTGCAGGCTCGCGCTCGCACCACCACGCCCGTCGCCCACCCGGTACGTCCCGGCGCAGTGCCAGACCATCCGTAGGACGAGCGGTCCGTAGTGGCCGAAGTCGGCCGGCCACCAGTCCTGTGAGGTCTCCAGCACGGCATCGATGTCACGCGCCACCGCCTCGAGATCCAGAGTCGCGAAGGACGCGGGGTAATCGAAATCGCTCAGGGGTCCGGTCGCGCGTTGATGTCGATTGAGGACGCTCAGGTCGAGTCGGTCCTGCAGGTCACCTTGGTAGGCGTTGGTGGGGGAAAGACCGAGACCGCCGGCTGCGCTGGGGTCGGGCATCAGATCTCCAGTGCACGGCGGACGGCTGGTGCGTTGCGACGGGAGACCGGCACCATGCCGTCCGGATCGCCCTCCATGACCAGGAACAGCTCCCCGCTCCGCCCGCGTTCGACCTCCCTGACCCGGTTCAGGTTGACCACGTAACGGCGATGCACCCGGAGGAAACCCGCGTCGGCCAGGTCACCGCCCAACCGGTCGAGACTCGGCGAAGCTGCTCGCAAACGTCCTTGATCAGTAGACAGCCAAACGTCACTGCCGTCCGACTCGGCGACCGTCACCTCCGGCAGCCGCAGCAACAGCATCCGGTTCTCCCGCGTGGCCACCACCCGGCGTGGCTGCGCCAACCCCACGTCGGCGTCCACCCGCGTCCTCTGCTCCTTCACCCCACCCACCGGTGCTCCGTCGGAAGCACCGAAGGCGACCAAGTTCCCGATCAGGTGACCGGACAGGAAGACCGGCCGGATGACGATGGGGGTCGGCTCGTCTGCGAGGTGGGTGAAGATCTGCGTCGAGCCAACCCAGTCCGGGTCGCGTGCGGCCTGCGTGGACGCGTACCGGACGGTGTCGATCAACTGGGGTAGGCCCGGATTCCAGCGCACCGTCACGTCCAGCGCCGGCGTGGCGGCCGGGACGCCCAGCAACACACTTGCTACCTCGTCCGCGATCACCACCTTCCCGGACGTGTCCATTGCCGCCAGCGAACCAGCCGAACCCGCTCGGGCCTGCGTGTAGGCGGCAAGCAACTGGGCTCCGCTGTTCCGGGCCCGCCGCCGCAACTGCCCCTGGGTAGTAGAGGCGGCGTTGGTCAGCCAGTGCGCGGCGAACGACGGCAACGCGCTGCGCCAGCAGGAGATGTTCAGCACCGCGATCGGTTCCCGGCTCACCACGTCCCGCACCGCGATCCCGGCGCAGGTCCAGTCGTGGAAGGCCTGACACCAGTGCTCAGCCCCGTGGACCAGCACCGGACCGTGAGTCTCGAGCGCCATCCCCATGCCGTTCGTGCCCGCCGCGGACTCCGACCAGCAGAACCAGGGCGCCAGGTTGGCCTCCCCGGCCCGGGCCAGGGTGCTCGGATCTCCCCACTCGGCCAGGATCCGACCGCTCGCGTCGGTCACCGTGACCACTCCGCCGGCGAAGCTCACGTCCTGCGCGACGGTGGCGGCCCGGAAACCGAGCTCGGCGAACACCCCGTCGTGCTCCGGCAGGTGCTCGATCTCGGCCACCGCGATCGGCGCCTCGGTGAGGTGCGGATCGACCCGGTACCGCTCCCGGCAGCGATGCCAGGAGACGGCCACCTCGGGGCGTACCCCCAGGACCTGGTCGTCACCCCGGACGAACTGCTCCCAGGCGCGATAGACCGAGCCCGGCCCCGTGGTGATCACCGGAGGGTCGCGCCGATGTACATCTTTCATCGTGGAGAACCGCCCTTGGTCCATCCCCGACGCCCGTCGGACGCCGCACGTGCTGTCCGTTTCGTGACGAGTTACCAGTTTGTAACGCAATCCACTGTAGGTACCAGATCTGGGCCTGGCTACCTCCCCGTCCGGAGAGGGTCGGCCTGTGAACAGCCGTTTCAGGACGGTTCCAGCGCTCCGGCCCAGAGTGGACGACGAACGCGAGTACTGGCGCAACACTCTGGACGAGAAAGGGTTCCGTCATGAAGATCCGTCACATCGTGGCCCCCCTGCTGGCCGTGGGGGCGGCCGCCACCCTGTCCCTGGGCGCGGTCCCGGCTGCTTCGGCGGCCTCGGCCGGCCACCCGCTGGTGGCCCAGGAGGCCGCGCGGGCCCAGGCCACCGTGATCGTGCCGAACGTGGTCGGCGAGAACGTCGGCATCGCCATCGACCAGCTGCAGGCCGCCGGCTTCGGCCTCGGCTTCAAGCAGTACAACGACAACAGCTGCGCCTACAACAAATACGAGGTCATCCGGCAGAGTCCGGCGGCGGGCTCGGCCGTGGCCCCCGGCGCGGTGGTGACTCTCACGTTCGCCGTGTGGCCGGCACCACCGAGGGTCTGCCCCTGATCCGGGCTTCCGGAACTGATCCGGGCTTCCGGAACTGATCCGGGCTTCCGGAACTGATCCGGGCTTCCGGAACGAAAGAACGCCCGGGCCGGCGGCCTGGGCGTTCTTTTTCGGTGGAGCTGAGGGGATTCGAACCCCTGACCCCCTCCATGCCATGGAGGTGCGCTACCAGCTGCGCTACAGCCCCGCCCCTGATTCGGCCCGCCGGAACGGTGCCCTGCTCAGGAAGCTCCACGAGCATATCCCACTCCCGGGACTGCTCCGGACCACCCCTCCGGCGAGCCGAACGGTTACTTGGCGTAAGTCTCGAACTCGGTGATCTGCGGGGTGCCGGAGGCCGACTTGATCACCAGGTCGATCTTCTTCGTGGAGACCGGGGTGAAGCTGACCCCACCGGCCTTGGTCCCGGAGGCCAGGACCTTGTTGCCGTTGGTCACGTCCACCAGCTGCCAAGAGGTGATCCGGCTGGAGGTCTCCCGGATCAACGCCGCCCCGACGGTCTGGGCGCTCGACCACTTCACGGCCACGTCCCCAGTGGTGCCGGTGGGTGACCAGGAGGTGGTGGCGTCGCCGTCGATCACGTTGCCGTAGCTGGTGCCCGAAGCCTTGCTGCTGCCGTCGGCGGCGGCCCCGAGCGAGAGGTTGCCGGTCGAGGGAGCGCTGGTCACCGGCGGAGTGGTCGTCGTGACCGGCGGGGTGGTGGAAGTGACCGGCGGGGTGGTGGAAGTGACCGGGGGCGTCGTAGAGCCGGTGCTGGGCGTGGTCGGCGTGCAGCTCCCGTCCGAGACCTTCAGGCCGGTGCCGAATCCGGCGGTCGCCTTGACGATCGACGGGACGCAGGACGCGGTGTCCAGGGTGGTGGTGTAGGGCACGGTGACGGTGCCGGTGGAGGCCATACTCGGGCCGGCCGGGAAGTCCTCGCTGTCCGCCGCGGTCCAGGTGACGTTGTCGAGGATGTTGCCCGAGGTCTGATAGGTGCCCTTCAAAGACGTGTAGAAGGTACCCAGGACGTCCTGTGAGTCCTTGAAGTAGTTGTTCTGCACCAGGGCCTTGCCGCCGTTGCGGGGGTTGATCCCGGACTTGGTCAGGCCCTCGTAGTAGTTGTCGTAGATGTGCGCGGTGGCCGCCCGCAGCAGCGGGGTGCGCGAGTCGATGTTCTGATAGTAGTTGTGGTGGAACGTGATCGGTCCGTTCCCGCTGTCGGTGTCGCTGGATCCGACCAGCCCGGCGCGGCCGGAGTTCCGCAGCACGCTGTAGGAGAGGGTCACGTACTGGGTGCCCGACTTCATGTCGAAAAGGCCGTCGTAGCCGTCGGACTCGCCGCCGGAGGCCTCCAGGGTGAGGTGGTCGGCCCAGACATTGTGCACGCCCGACTCCATTCCGACCGCATCACCGCCGTTGGAAGTCGGCGAACCGGACTTCTTCACGTTCTTCACGTTCAGGTTCTGCAGGATGACGTTGCTGGAATTGCGCAGGTGGATGCCGATCTGGTCGAACACCGCGGAGCTGCCGACGCCGAGCAGGGTGACGTTGCTGACGTCCTTCAGCTCGATCACCCCGGCCGCGGTGTTGCAGCTGTCGCCGGAGACCTTGGCGGTGTTGCCGACCGTGATGGTGCCCGCAACCTCGATGGTGATCGGCGTGCTGGCACTGGCCCGGCCGCAGAGGGCCTGGTGGATCTGGGTGCCGGTGGTGGCCCGGACCGTGGTGCCGCCCGCCCCGCCGGTGGTGCCGCCGTTCTGCGCCGCGAAGCCGGTCGCGCCACTGGGGGTGGCCGCGGTGGCCCCCTGCAGGTTCACCACCGCGACGGTCGCCGCCGCCGCGATCGCGATGACCCCGGCACCGCCGGCCCCCAGTACGCGCTTACCCCGTCGCTTCATCGAAATCGCCCCATCCTGATCGCCGCCGCAGCCCGTGGGTCACGAGCCCTGTTCACCGGTGGAGTCGGCCGGGGAGGAGTGAAAGTTGCCTGAGTTGACGACTTTCCAATGATGGACGTCCGGTAGCGGCAAAGGTGGGCGGCTTGGGTGAAGCGGGGGTCAAGGGAAGGATCAGGAAGAGTTTCCGAAGCGCGGACTTGGGGCGCCGCCGGTCGCCGACTCCTTGAGTCCGGCGGGAACCACCCAGCAGCATGATTCCTCCAAGGCGGCGCGGCCTGGCGCTGCCCGGTGATCGGAGGCAAGGATGCTTTTCCGAACCAGAGCGCGCACGTACGCCCTGCTCGTGGCGGGCACACTCGGCCTGAGCGGATTCGGGGTCGCCGCGGCCGGCTCGGCCCAGGCGGTGAGCTGGGACTGCGGGACCGAGGTGCACGCCACCTGGGGCGGCGGCCAGTTCTGCGACGGCAGTGACGGCACCTGGAAGATCCGCACCCGGGACGAGGCCACCGACGGCTACTGCGTGCTGGGCAAGTACTACTCGGAGGACAGCAACTCCTGGCGCAACACCAGCCCGAGCTCGCAGGAGTGCAACGGGGTGTGGAAGACCACCATCATCGGCACCCAGCCGCACTCGGACGGAGTGCGGCTGTACCGGGGCGACGGACGCTATCTGACCCTGCCGCAGTAGGAGATCTGGTTTCAGGTTCGCGGCCAGGCAGCCTTGTCGGCCGCGACCTGGAACGTCTCGTGCAGGAAGTCGAGCAGGCGGCCCGCCGGGTCATCGGCCTGGCGGACCTCGGCGTAGGGCAGGACGAACTCGCCGAGGCCGGCGTCGAAGCCCGCGCCCGGAGTGCTGAGGACGGCGTCCCGGAAGCCCTTGGGCTCGGGGTAGGCGTAGGAGTAGAAGACCCCCTCGCCGTCTCCGCCCGGCCAGTACCCGCAGCTGGACAGCTCGGCGTTGTAGGCCTCCCGCATCACCCGGTCCGGGCAGTTCGGCACGCCGCCCGGGTGCTCCGGGGCCGGGCGGCCGGAGAAGCGGGTGACGGCCAGGTCGAACGAGCCCCAGAAGAAGTGGACCGGGCTGGCCTTCTGCCGGAACTGGGCCCGGAAGCGGCTGAACACCGTGCTGGTGGAGACCAGCGAGCGCCAGAAGTCGTGCACCGCGCCGGGGTCGTAGGACGCGTGCACGGTGTCCTGGTCGAACCGGATGACGTCGGCGAGCTCCACCGGGACCGGGTAGATCGGCGCCTCAACACCGAGGTCGGACAGGTGGCGGCGGTACTCCGCGTAGAAGTCGGCCACGCTGCGCCGTTCCAGGGCCATGGTCCGCCGCTGGCCGCCGGTGGTCTCCAGGCTCAGGGTGTGGTCGACGAAGTCGAAGCCGACTTCGAGGCCGCCGGACCGGTAGGGCATCAGCCCGGTGGTCAGGCCCCGGGCGGAGACGAACAGCGAGATTCCCCACCAGTGGTTCAGCGGCGGGGCCAGGGCGAGCTTGGTCTTGCCGACGATCTGGGTCCACAGCTGCAGGGTGTCCCGGGTGTCCTGCCAGCCGGTCACCGGCAGGGCGGGCCAGCCCCGGTCGTCTTCGATCGCGGTCATCAGTCTCTCCAGGGCTTCGTCACAGGGCATCGTAAAGGCCGCGGGTCGCTCAGCCCGCTGCGGTGGCGTCCGCGGCCTCGACGATGTCTCTCAATTGATGACGCTGGCTGACCCCGAGTTTCGGATACACCTTGTAGAGGTGGTAGCCGACGGTTCGCGGGGAAAGGAAGAGCTGATCGGCAATTTCGCGGTTGCGCATCCCCTGGGCGGCCAGGCGGACGATCTGCTCCTCCTGCGGGGTCAGCTCCTGTAATTGACCCGGGCCGGTGACCGGTGGGCGCGCGGTCCCGCTCGCCCGCAGCTCCCGCTGGGCCTGTTCGGCCCAGGCAGCGGCACCGAGCCGGAGGAAGGTGCCGAAGGCGGGCTCGAGGTGCTGGCGGGCATCCATCGGACGCCTTCGACGGCGCAGCCACTGGGCGTAGCGCAGCCGGGCCCGCGCTCGTTCCAGCGGCCACTGCTCCCCCGCCGGATCGCTTACGGCCAGCTCGAAATGCTTCTCGGCGAGCTCGGTCTCACCCACCAGGGCCTCGGCCTGATGGAGTAGCAAGGTCATCCGCAGGCTGGGCTCCCCGATCGAGGCCCGGACCGCCCGCACCACCTTGGCGCCCTCCCCGACGTGACCGGCGCGGTACGCGGCATCGGCGAATTCCCCGATCACCCGGGGCGCGAGGAAATGGTGCAGAGGGGCGCCGTGCTCGTCGAACAGGCTGCGCAGCCGGCGGTAGGCGCCGGCCCAGTCCCCGGCCGCCGCCGCGATCTCGGCCGCCGCCCGCACCAGGATCAGCGCGGTGGCCCGGTTCTCGGTCAGGTCGAGGCCGGTGACCACGTCGTCGAGCCGGACCTGGGCCCCTTCCGGATCCCCGGTCAGGGCCTGCAGCCAGACCTTCATCCCCTCGATCTGAACCGCCAGCCGGTGCCCGTGGGCGGAACGCGGACCCGAAGCCGCCTCCTCCAGCAGTCGCTGCGCCTCGCCCCAGCGCCCGCTCTCCACGAGGGCGCACACCAGCGTGGTCAGGCTGCTGGGATAGGCGGTCAGCGAATCCCGGGCGCCCATCAGCGAGATCCCCAGCCGGAGGGCGTCCACTGCGGTCTGGGAATCGTCGGCGTACCAGGCCAGACGCCCTTCGACCAGAAGCCGGACCGGGTCCCGGGAGGGGGTTCGGTCGGAGGCGAAGGTATGGGCGGTGGCCGGGTCGATCGCCGCCCGGGCCAGTTCCACGCTGTCGGTCAGTGACTCCGGCAGCACCAGGCCGTCGAACGGGTCCGGACGGGGTGGCCCGCTCGGCAGCACCAGATCGGCCAGCAGCGCCCGAAGGGTCTCGCGATGCTCGTCCAGGCCGGACTCGAACGCTGCGCAGGCGGCCGCTCCGAGCAGCGCGAGCTTGACCGGGCCGTCCTGCCCAGGCTCGTCCATGGTGCGGATGACCAGGGCGAAAGCGGCGCGCTGAGCCCCCGATCGGGACATCGTCAGCGCAGCTGCGCCGGCGGCCAGGGCCAGGGTCCGCGAATCACCCCCGGCGCTGCCGCGCACGAGCTGATAGAGGTCCTCGACCCAGTCCGGGTCACCCACTCGATCGGCCGCCAGCAGCGCCTTCAGGTAGAGCCGGGCTCGTTCCGGGCCGGCCGGGACGGCACCGGCCGCGATCTCCAGGGCGAGCGCGGCGACGAACCAGGACTCGCTCAATCCCGCCCGGTCGGCGGCTTGCTCCACTGCGTCCGCTGCCGAGGGGGATCCGGGCTCTCCGGCCTCGATGAGTGTGGCCAGGTGCCAGGCGTGGGCCTCGGGCTCGGCTTGGGAGACCGCGGCCAGGGCGGCGTGGGCGCGGATCCGCTCGGCCGTCGGGGTTGCGGCGTAGACGGCGGTCGCGGTCAGCGGATCGGTGAAAGCCACTCGGTCGCCGTGGATTCCGACCAGGGCCGCGCGCTCGGCCGGGGCCCAGCAGGCGAGCTGGTGCGCCCGCGGGCTCCCAGAGGCCGCGGCGATCGTCCGCAAACTGCCCTCCCGGGTCCCGGCTGCCAGCAGTAGGAGCAGTGCACGGGTCGGGGGCGGCAGCGGCGCCAGGGCGGCGTGGCGGCGCCAGACCCAGTCGGCCGTCGCCAGGGTGCCGACGTGCGCAGACACCTCCCCGGCGACCGCGTCACCGAGCGCGACGGCCGCTCCCGGGTTGCCGGCGGCGGCGCGCAGAATCTGCACCCGGGCCCGCCCCCGCGGCGCTCCCGGCCGGGAGGCCAGCAACCGGCCGGCCGAGCCGGCATCCAGGGGCATCAGCCGCAGGGTCGGCAGGACACCGGCCAGGGCGGACGGCACCTCAGTCCCCCGGACCGCACCGAGGAACGCCACTGGTTCGGGGCCCAGGCGCCGGACGAACCGGCCGAGCCGGGTCAGGGCGGCCTCGTCGAGGTCCTGGAGGTCGTCGGCGATCAGGACCAGCGGGATGGCGGCGGCCGTCTCCTCGGTGAGGTCGTCGCCCTCGACGCGGAGCACCCGGCGTCCTTCCCTCCGGGCCTCCTGAGCGGCCAGTTCCAGCAGCGCGGTCCGGCCGATCCCGGGCGGCCCGAGCAGGAGCAGCCCGGTCGCCTGACCCCGCGACTCGGCCAGCAGGCGGCGCAGTCGGGCGATCTCCGTCGCCCGGCCGAACAGATCAGCCGTCAGCCGGGTGTACATCGAGGCGCTCCAAAGTCCGGGGACCTCGATCGTGCCTGGTCGCAGGCCCGGTCGGCGCCGCGTCCGCGGCCAGGAATCCCTCGGATCCGGACAGCCCTGCATCCGGACAGCCCCGGATCCGGACAGCCCCGGATCCGGACAGCCCCGGATCCGGACAGCCCCGGGCCGGCCGGTTCCCCCTCAGGACCGGCCGCCCCGGGCGGCTTTCCGGGCGACTACGCGGTCAGCCAGGCCAGCAGGTCGGCGTTGATGGTCGGCGCCTGGGTGGTCGGCATGCCGTGCGGGAAGCCCGGGTAGGACTTCAGCGTGCCGTTCTGCACCAGCGCGGCCGAGAGCGGGCCGGAGTCGGCGTAGGGCACGATCTGGTCGTCCTCACCGTGCATCACCAGGACCGGGACGGTGATCTTCTTCAGGTCCTCGGTGAAGTCGGTCTGCGAGAACGCGACGATGCCGTCGTAGTGCGCCTTGGCGCCGCCCATCATGCCCTGGCGCCACCAGTTCTCGATGATCGCCTCGGACGACTCCACGCCCGGCCGGTTGAAGCCGTAGAACGGGCCGGACGGCAGCGCCCGGTAGAAGTCGGACCGGCCGGCCGCGAGCTGGGCCTGCAGGTCGTCGAACACGGCCTTGGGCAGACCGCCGGGGTTGGCCTCGGTCTGCACCATGATCGGCGGGACGGCGCTGATCAGCACGGCCCGGGCGACCCGGCTCTCGCCGTAGGTGGCGATGTAGTGCGCGACCTCGCCACCACCGGTGGAGTGCCCGACGTGGATCGCGTCGTGCAGGTCGAGGTGCTCGACCACGGCGTGCAGGTCGGCGGCGTAGTGGTCCATGTCGTGGCCGTCGCCGACCTGGGTGGACCGGCCGTGACCGCGGCGGTCGTGGGCGATGACCCGGTACCCGTGCTGCAGGAAGAACAGCATCTGGGCGTCCCAGTCGTCGGCCGACAGCGGCCAGCCGTGGCTGAAGACGATCGGCTGACCGGTGCCCCAGTCCTTGTAGAAGATCTCGACGCCGTCGCTCGTGGTGATGCTGGGCATGGCTTACCTCTCGGTTGGGGCGGGGGTCTGAGTTCATCCTGGCCGGGCCGCCCAACCCGGCGCATCTGTCACTTTGCTTAACCGGCCGACGGGAGTGTGAGCGGGACCACGTGAGATTGCGCGTCCGTTTTATGCCACTACGTTCGTTTGAGTCCGAATTTTCCATCCTGAGGAAACAACGTCATGCGCTCCTTGACCAAGACCCTCATCGGCGGCCTCGCGGCCGTTGTCGTCAGCGCCGGCCTGATCGCCGCCTCCCCGGCGGCCCAGGCCAGCACCGACGCGCCGGCCCGCACCACCCGATCGGCCGCCGCGGCCGACGCCCTCAGTTCGCCGGTGACCGGTTCCTTCACCGACGCCCAGGGCGGGGCGGGCACGTTCGCCGGAACGTTCGTCCCGACCAGCTTCGACGTGGTGGACGGGACCACGGCGGCGACCGGCACCCTGACCGGCACGCTGACCGACTCCACGGGGACCTCGCTCGGCTCGGTGGAGCAGACCGCCACGGTTCCCGTGGCGGCCGACCAGAGCTCCTCGTCCCGGACCACCGCCGCCCTGGCCGCCTGCCAGATCCTGGACCTGCGCCTGCAGCCGATCGATCTGGACCTGCTCGGCCTGAAGGTGCACACCGACACGATCCACCTGAACATCACCGCCCAGAGCGGATCGGGTGAGCTGCTCGGCAACCTGCTGTGCGCCGTGGCCGGCCTGCTGGACGGCGGCAACCTGGGGGCCCAGCTGGCCGCCCTGCTGAACCAGATCCTGGCCATCCTGAACGGGCTGTAGACACCGCAAAGCGTAAGGGCCCCATCCGTTTCCGGATGGGGCCCTTACGTACGGTGGAGCTGAGGGGATTCGAACCCCTGACCCCCTCCATGCCATGGAGGTGCGCTACCAGCTGCGCTACAGCCCCGCCACGCCGACGAGCTCTCGCTCGTTCCGCGTCGGAAAACCTTACCGCAGGACCCCGGGGTAACCACAAATCAGCAAACGCCGGCTGACCCTGAGCTGACCTCAGTTGACGTTGTAGCGGCTCAGCCGCCAGCCCCGATCGGTGTTCTGCAGCTCGGCCCAGTGCGCGTTCCGCAGCCCCTCGACCGCGTTCCAGGGCAGGCCGGGCGCGTTCAGCAGGGAGAAGATCGCCCCCCGCAGCGTGCCGCCGTGGGAGACGCAGACCAGGGTGCCGTGCTCCATCGCCTTCTCGGCCTCGGTGATCGCGGTGACGCAGCGGGCAGCCGCCTCGGAGCGGGACTCCCCGTCGGTGATCCGCAGATCGCCGCCCTGCCGCCAGGCTGCGAACTCCTCCGGCCAGGCCAGCATCACCTCGTCCCGGGTGTGGCCCTCCCAGCGTCCGTAGGACATCTCCCGCAGGCGCTCGTCCAGCTCGACCTCGACGTGCAACCGGCCGGCCAGGGCCCGCGCGGTCTGCGCGGCCCGGGAGAGATCCGAGGAGATGAGCTTGACCTCGGTACCGACCAGCTGCTCGTACAGCGCACCCGCGGTGCGCTGGGCCTGCCCCACCCCGACGTCGTCGAGGGGCACGTCGGTCTGCCCCTGGAAGCGCGCGTCGGCGTTCCAGGTGGTGCGACCGTGCCGGAGCAGAATGACCCGGCTCGCGGTCACCCCTGCTCGCTGTCGTCGTCGAACCGGTGCTCCTCGGCCCAGGTGGCGGCGAAGGAGCCGGCCGCGGCCTCTTCGGGGGTCGCCTTGTGGCCCTGCGCGTCCTCCGGCAGCTCGATCACCGGGCAGTCCTTCCAGAGCCGCTCGAGGGAGTAGTAGGTGCGCTCCTCCTCGTGCTGGACGTGCACCACGACCTCACCGAAGTCGAGCAACACCCAGCGGCCCTCGCGCTCACCCTCCCGGCGGATCGGCTTCACGCCGGACTTGAGCAGTTCCTCCTCGACACCGTCGACGACCGCCTTGACCTGACGGTCGTTCGCCGCCGAGGCCACCAGGAAGGTGTCGGTGATCACCAGATGATCACTGACGTCGATGGCGACGATGTCGGTGGCGAGCTTGTCCGACGCCGCCCGGGCAGCGCGGGTCACGAGGTCGATGGCATGGTCTGACGCGGTCACGCCCCTACCCTCTCACGGGTTCAGACGCCGTCCGGTCGGTAGAGATTGTGCTTGTTGATGTACTGCACGACGCCGTCCGGCACCAGGTACCAGACCGGGTCCCCGCCGGCCACCCGCTCCCGGCAGTCGGTCGAGGAGATCGCCAGGGCCGGCACCTCGAGCAGGCTGATCCGGTCGGCGGGCAGGCCGGACTCGTCCAGCCGGTAGCCGGGCCGGGTGACGCCGATGAAGTAGGCCAGCTCGAACAGCTCGTCCGGGTTCTTCCAGGACAGGATCTGGGTGAGGGCGTCGGCGCCGGTGATGAAGTACAGGTCGGCGTCGGGGTAGACCCGGGCCAGGTCACGCAGGGTGTCCGTGGTGTAGGTGGCGCCGCCCCGGTCGATGTCCACCCGGCTGACCGTGAACCGCGGGTTCGAGGCGGTCGCGATCACCGTCATCAGGTACCGGTGCTCGGCCGTGGTGACCTGTCGGTCGCCGGTCTTCTGCCAGGGCTGGCCGGTGGGCACGAAGACCACCTCGTCCAGGGCGAACCGGCTGCCCACCTCCGAGGCGGCGACCAGGTGACCGTGGTGCACCGGATCGAAGGTGCCACCCATCACGCCGATCCGCCGGCGGGGCGCCGCGGGGTCGGCGGCGCTCACTCAGTGATTGTTCGCGACGTTACGGAACGCCCAGGTCACCAGGAACAGCACGAAGAAGATGGAGGCCGCGATCAACGGGTAGACCCAGTTGTCCAGCGGCAGGTCGCGATGCTCCGAGGTGGCCTCGGTGGCGGCGGTGACCAGGGAGAAGGGGACGTTCATCGTCGTGGACCTCTCATCGTGCGGCACGTCCGGGGTGATCGTCCCGGGCAAGGGCCGAGTCTGCCATGCCCGCTCCCGGGCGGCGCGGCTACCCCACCGGTGTGGCCTACCCTGAGTCCGGTGAAACCGCCGGACTTGAGCGTGGTCGTGCCGATGTTCGACGAGGAGGCCGTGATCGGCCTGTTCGTCGCCCGGTTGCGCCCGGTCCTGGACGATCTGGGCCAGACCTACGAGGTCGTGGTGGTGGACGACGGCAGCCGGGACACCACGCCCGCGCTGCTGGAGAAGGCCCGGCGGGACTGGCCCCAGCTGCGGGTGGTCCGGCTGCGGGCCAACGCCGGGCACCAGGCCGCGCTGTCGGCCGGGCTGATGCGGGCGCGCGGCGACTGGATCGCCACCATCGACGCCGACCTGCAGGATCCGCCCGAGACCATCGCGGCGATGCTGACCACCGCCCGGGAGCAGTCGGCCGACGTGGTCTACGGCGTCCGCAACGACCGCACCACCGACTCGACGTTCAAGCGGCTCACCGCGAACGCGTACTACCGGATGATCCGGCGGCTGGTCGGGCACCACGTCCCGGCCGACGCGGGCGACTTCCGGCTGATGTCGCGGGCCACGGTGGACGCGGTGAACCGGCTTCCGGCCCAGAACCGGGTGCTGCGGCTGGTCATCCCCGCCCTGGGCTTTCCGGACGCGCAGGTCGAGTACCGCCGGGAGGAACGCGCGGCCGGCACCACCAAGTACCCGCTCTCCCGGATGGTCCGGCTCACGGTGGACAGCCTGACCGGGTTCTCGATCGCTCCCCTGCGCCTGGCCACCTGGTTCGGCCTGGGTGGGGCGCTGGCCACCGCGCTGCTGCTGGCGGTCGCGGTCCTCGCGTTCTTCACCAATCACACCGTGCCCGGCTGGACCTCGACCTTCGTCGCGGTCGCCGCGGTCGGCACCGTCCAGCTGCTCTGCCTGGGTCTGCTCGGCGAGTACGTCGGCCGGCTCTACACCCAGTTGCAGGGGCGGCCGACGTACCACGTCGCGTACGACTCCCACGAGTGGGACGAGCAGGACGAGAATTAAGGACGCGTGGCCCGCACCAGAAGGGTCACTCCGGGCAGCGCGCTCACCGGCAGGAAACGCTCCAGCCGGATGACCGCCCCCAGGGCGGTGTTCAGCAGGGCCGGCGGATCGTCCAGGTCACTACCGGTGCTGCTGCGCCGCCGCAGCGACACCAGAGGCCGCATCAGGACGTTCCAGCTCTCCAGTGAATCGATCCGGAAACCCGCCCCCTGCAACAGGTCTCCCAGCGTCTGCCGGGTGTACCGGCGGACGTGACCGACCGCGTCGTCGTGCGCCGACCAGAGCTTCGGATCGGCCGGGACGGCCACCAGGAACGTGCCCCCCGGCTTCAGCGCGTCGAAAACACCCGACGCGGCGGCCTTGTCGTTGTCCAGGTGCTCCAGCACGTCGAACGCCACGACCAGGTCCAGACTTTCCGGCGCGAGCGGCAGCGCGGTCGCATCCCCCCGCAGCACCGGGATCTGCCGGAAGGCGCAGACCTCGGCCCCGGTGGGGCCGTACTCCAGCGCCGCGGCATCCCAGCCGAGCGACTGCAGCACCCGGGTGTTGCCACCCCCGGCCGCACCCACGTCCAGCGCCCGGCCCGGCTTCAGATCGGCTACGGCCTTCGCGAGCAGGTGCCGGCGCTCGCGGTACCACCAGTGGCGGTCCTCCAGCTCGGTGAGCTTGCGGACCTCGGTCGCCTCCATGCGATCAATACTCCCAGTTGTCCGAAGGCTCTAAGGACGCGTCTGACCGTTGCCGGTCACGATCCACTTGGTGGAGGTCAGTTCCGCCAGCCCCATGGGGCCACGGGCGTGCAGTTTCTGGGTGGAGATGCCGACTTCGGCGCCGAGCCCGAACTCGGCCCCGTCGGTGAAGGCGGTGGAGGCGTTGACCGCCACCACGGCCGAGTCGATCTCCGCGGTGAACCGGTTCGCGGCCCGCAGGTCGGAGGTCAGGATCGCTTCGGTGTGCCCGCTGGAGTACGTCCGGATGTGGCCGATCGCCTGGTCCAGGTCGTCCACCACGCCGACCGCGATCTCGGCGGCGAGGTACTCGGTGAACCAGTCGTCCTCGGTGGCCGGCTCGGCCTCGATCCCGAGGGCCCGGGCCGCGGCCAGCGCCCGCTCGTCGGCGTGCAGCCGGACCCCGGCCTCCTTGAGCGCGGTCAGCACGGTGGGCAGGAAGCTGTCGGCCAGCGAGGAGTGCACCAGCAGGGTCTCGGCGGCATTGCAGACGCTGGTGCGCCGCATCTTGGCGTTCAGGGTGACCTCGAGGGCCATCTGCGGGTCGGCGCTGGCGTCCACGTAGACGTGGCAGTTGCCGGTGCCGGTCTCGATCACCGGCACGGTCGAGTTCTCCACCACGGTCCGGATCAGCCCGGCGCCACCGCGTGGCACCAGCAGGTCGACCAGGCCCCGGGCGCGCATCAGGTGCTGCACCCCCTCGCGGCCCCACGGGTCGATGGTGGCCACCGCGTCGGCCGGCAACCCGGCGCTCTCCAGCGCCGCCCGGATCAGGCCGACCAGCACCGTGTTGGTCGACTCGGCGGCCGAACCGCCCCGCAGCACGGCCGCGTTACCGCTCTTCAGGGCCAGGGCCGCCGCGTCGATCGTGACGTTCGGCCGGGCCTCGTAGACCATCCCGATGACGCCCATCGGCACCCGCACCTGGCGCAGCTGGAGACCGTTGGGCAGCGTGGAGCCACGCACCACCTCACCCACCGGGTCGGGCAGCCGGACGATGTCGCGCACCGCCTGGGCGATCGCGGCGATCCGCGGGTGGTCGAGCCGGAGCCGGTCGGCCAGGTTCGGGGCCAGACCGGTGCGCTCGCCGCGCTCCAGGTCCTCCTGATTGGCGGCGATGATCTGCTCAGCGTTCGCCACCAGGGCGTCGGCGAGGGCGGTCAGCGCCGCATCCTTCGCCTGCCGCGGGGCGACGGCCAGGGCGCGGGCGGCCTGCTTGGCCCGCCCGGCCACCTCGTGCACCGCATCGCGGACGGCATCGCCGGAGGCGACCGCGGCTGGCTCGACTGTCGTGCTCACCAGGCCACTCTAATGGCCCTCGCACAGACTTGGCCCACTTTTTTGTTCAACAATCCAGCAATCGCTGCCACGGCACGATGGCAAAGAGGGTTCAATCGGACGTGGACACGATTGCGTTACAGCCGGGTTCTCAGGGTGCTGTCAGTCCTCAAAAGGGACGATCTCTCCCAACGCGTATACCCGCGGGTGTCCGTCAACGTCCCACTGCTGCTGGGCGGTGGCCAGGTCGACCACCTCGAGGCCGCTGACCCGCCAGCCGGGCAGCTCCTCGAAGACCTCCTCGTCGCCCCACAACGACAGGGCCTGACGGGTGGCCTGGGCCGCGTCGGCGCACTCGTCCCAGTAGCGCACCTGGGCGTGGGTCCGGTCGTAGCGGATGCCGACCAGGAAAGCGCGCTCCACGCTGAGGCGTTCGAGTGCTTCCTGGACCTCGTCGCGCGCCAGCGCGTCGCCACCGATCGTGACCGTGACGAACCACAGGTCCCGGGCGCTCACCGGGTCCTCGACGCGGGCGATGAACGGCTGCTGCTCGAGGGCCGCACGCCGGACGCACGACGTGGAGGGGACGTCGTGACGTGATCCGATTGACACCCCTCTAGTTGAGCAGATGCTGACGCGAACGTCTTGGGAATCGGCCATGAACCGCTGAATTCGTAGGATCAGCACAGCGCCACTGTGGATATGCGTGGTGTGGCCGGATAGTCACGGGGCAGTTGATCTGCCCGCCTGGTCAGACCGGCTCAGCGCCCGCGCAGCAGCACGATGTCGTCCCGGTGGACGATCTCCCGGGCGTAGTCCGGGCCCAGCTCAGCGGCCAGATCGCGGGTGGAACGCCCGAGCAGCGCCGGGATTTCACCGGAGTCGAAGTTCACCAGCCCGCGGGCCACCGCGGCGCCTCCCGGGTTCACCAGGTCGACCGCCTCCCCCGCGGCGAAGCGTCCCTCCACCTTCACCACTCCGGCCGGGAGCAGGGACATCCGGCGCTGGACGACCGCGGCGACCGCCCCGTCGTCCAGAACCAGCCGTCCGGCCGCTTTCGCAGCGTGACGCAACCACAACAGCCGGCTCGCGGTTCGGCCTCCCCGCGCCTCGAACCAGGTCCCGACGTCCTTGCCGGCCAGCCCTTCGGCCGCATTGGCGGCCGAGGTGAGCAGGGTCGGGATGCCCGCCACGGTGGCGATCCGGGCCGCGTCGACCTTGGTCACCATGCCGCCGGTGCCCACCGCGCTGCCGACCGAGCCGATCTCGACGCCCTCCAGATCGGCCGGTCCGCTGACCAGGTCGATCCGGCGGGCGCCGGGCCGGCTCGGCGGTCCGTCGTACAGCGCGTCCACGTCCGACAGCAGCACCAGGGCATCGGCCCGGACCAGGTGCGCCACCAGGGCCGCGAGCCGGTCGTTGTCGCCGAACCGGATCTCGTCGGTGGCCACCGTGTCGTTCTCGTTGACCACCGGCACCACGCCCAGGCCGAGCAGCCGGGTCAGCGTCCGCCGCGCGTTGGCGTAGTGCGTGCGGCGGATCACGTCGTCCGCGGTCAGCAGCACCTGCCCGACGGTGATCTCCCGTCGGGCGAAGGCCGCTGTGTAGTGCGCCATCAGCAGCCCTTGGCCGACGCTGGCCGCGGCCTGCTGGGTAGCCAGGTCTTTAGGACGTTTGGCGAGAGTGAGGGGGGCCAGTCCAGCGGCGATGGCGCCCGAGGAGACCAGGACGATCTCCTGGCCGGACAACCGGTGCTCGGCCAGCGCCGTCACCAGGTGCCCGATCCGCTCGGTGTCAATCCCACCCCCGGCCGCGGTCAGCGAGGACGATCCGACCTTGACCACGATCCGGTGCGCGGCGACCAGCTGCCGCCGGCCCGTCTCAGAACTCTCCACGACCCCTAGTCCTACCAACCCCGGTCAACCGCGTTTCCACCCCAACCTTCCGTGATCATGGAGTTCCTCCCCCGTGATCATGGAGTTCCTCCCCCGTGATCATGGACTTTCTTCCCGATATGAAAGTCCATGATCACGAGGACAGAAGTCCATGATCACGGGGACAAAAGTCCATGATCACGGACGGGAGGGGTTGCTCTCGTCCACGAGATCGGCGTCCTCGAGATCGGCGTCCTCGAAGTCCGCGTCCACCTGGTCCGCGTCCTCCAGGGACTCGGGGCCGGCGTCCCCAATCGCCGCCGGGTCCACCCAGTGACCCGCCTGACGCTCGGCGGCCAGCTCGTCACGGGCCTCGCTCTTGGCGTTCATCGACTCCACGTAGCGCTCGCGCCGCACCGCTCGGGTGGGCCGGGCGTCGCTCTCCAGCCGGACGTCGGAACCGCGCGGGGCCGCCGGGCCGGTCGCCGCCGCGATCAGCGTCGGCTCCCAGTCGAAGATCACCCCGTTCTCCCCGCCGATCACCACCGTGGCCCCGGCCACCGCACCGGCCTTGGCCAGCGCGTCCTCGACCCCGAGGCGGGCCAGCCGGTCGGCCAGGTAGCCGACCGCCTCGTCGTTGGCGAAGTCGGTCTGCCGCACCCAACGCTCGGGCTTGGGGCCGCGCACCCGGTAGAACGGGCCGTCCGCGCTGTTCTCCCGGGTCACCTCGAAGTTGTCCCGCTCGGAGACCGGCATCGGCCGGATGATCACCCGCGGTGCCTCCACCGGGCCGGCGTCGGCGCGGGCCTGGGCCACCAGCTCGCCCATCGCGAAGGTGAGCTGCCGCAGGCCCTCGTGGGCGATCGTGGAGATCTCGAACACCCGCAGGCCCCGGGCCTCCAGGTCGGGCCGGACCAGCTCGGCCAGCTCGCGGGCCTCGGGTACGTCGACCTTGTTCAGCACGACCAGCCGCGGGCGCTCCTTGAGCGGCTTGGTGCCGGGCTCGACCGGGTAGGCGTCCAGCTCGGCCTCGATCACGTCGAGGTCGGTCAGCGGATCGCGGCCGGGCTCCAGGGTGGCGCAGTCGAGCACGTGCACCAGGGCGGCGCAGCGCTCGACGTGCCGGAGGAACTCCAGGCCCAGGCCCTTGCCCTCGCTGGCCCCGGGGATCAGGCCGGGCACGTCGGCGACGGTGTAGCGGACGTCGCCCGCCTCGACCACGCCGAGGTTGGGCACCAGGGTGGTGAACGGGTAGTCGGCGATCTTCGGCCGGGCCGCCGAGATGGCGGCGATCAGGCTGGACTTGCCCGCGCTGGGGAAACCGATCAGGCCGATGTCGGCGACGGTCTTCAGCTCCAGCGTGATGTCGCCGAACCAGCCGGGCTCGCCGAGCAGCGCGAAGCCGGGGGCCTTGCGCCGGGCCGAGGCCAGCGCCGCGTTGCCCAGGCCGCCGCGACCGCCCTCGGCGACCACGTAGGTGGCGCCGTTGCCGACCAGGTCGGCGATGACGTTGCCGTGCTGGTCCTTGACCATCGTGCCGTCCGGGACGCCGAGGATCATGTCCTCGCCGTTGGCCCCGTTGCGGTGGTCGCCCTCGCCCGGCTTGCCGTTGGTGGCCTTCCGGTGCGGCGAGCGGTGGTAGTCGAGCAACGTGGTGGTCTGCGGGTCGACGATCAGCGTGACGTCGCCGCCCTTACCCCCGTTGCCGCCGTCCGGTCCGCCCAGGGGCTTGAATTTCTCTCGGTGCACCGATGCGCACCCGTGTCCGCCGTTCCCCGCCGCAACGTGCAGCGTGACCCGATCTACGAAGGTCACCATGCCGGCCTCAACTCTCTTCGGTGGTACCCCGCCCGTAGGTATGGATCAGTTCGTGGGTACCAGCGCGAACTGACTGATGCTGCAAGACCGAAGGAGGGGGTACGCGGCGTGCTCGGGGACGTCTTCGGCCCTGCGTGCGTGCTTCCTGATCCGTGCAACGTTGTCGTACTACCCACCGGTTGGGTGGGGGTGGGGCAGGTCCGGTTCTGAACCCGAACACGACAGAGGGCGGACCGGTCACCCGGCCCGCCCTCCGTTGTGAAGCTCGTGTGTGCCGTGCAGCCTTACTCGGCGACAGCGACGGCCGGGCTGACGATGCTGATGATGCGACGGCCCCGACGCTGGCCGAACTCCACCGCGCCCGGGGTGAGGGCGAACAGGGTGTCGTCCTTGCCGCGGCCGACGTTCTCGCCCGGGTGGAAGTGGGTGCCGCGCTGACGGACGATGATCTCGCCGGCGCTGACCACCTGGCCGCCGAAGCGCTTCACGCCCAGACGCTGGGCGTTGGAGTCGCGGCCGTTCCGGGAGGAACTGGCGCCCTTCTTGTGTGCCATGTCTTTATCCTGCCTTCTGCGTCAGCCGCGAGAACTACTTGGTGATACCGGTGATCTTGATGACCGTCAGCGGCTGGCGGTGGCCCTGGCGCTTCTTGTACCCGGTCTTGTTCTTGAACTTCTGGATGACGATCTTCGGGCCCTTGGCGGCCTCGACGATCTCGGCGGCGATGCTCACCTTGGCCAGGGCGTCGGCGGCGCTGGTGACGTCGGTGCCATCGACCAGCAGCAGCGGGACCAGGTTCACCGCGTCGCCGGGCGCACCCTCGACCTTGTCAACAGTGAGGACGTCGCCGACGGCAACCTTCTCCTGGCGGCCACCAGCGCGGACGATCGCGTACACGTGAAATCACTCTCCGGTTAGTTCAGGGGGTGCGTTCTCTTCCCCGACACCCCGGAGGGCGGAGGGCTAGCGGCGGGCATATCGATGCCACGCGGCGCACCGCAGTAAAGACTACGGATAGCGGCGCCCGGGAGCAAACCAGCGGTGTCGCAGGTTCGGCCACCAGGTGTCACCACGCACCCATCATGCCAGTTCAGGAGCCTGCACCGGAGCCACCGGAGCGCCCGGGCCGCGCGGGGCCCGGCGCTCGGTCCAGGCCAGCAGCACCGCCGGGGCGGTGGCCAGCGCGGTGATCGCCAGGACCCAGGCGAAGGCGTGGCCGAAGCCGGCCGCCTGCTCCGCGGGGGTGGTGGCGCCGTTCAGCTGCCGCTGCAGCACCACGGTGAGCACCGCGGTGCCGATCGAGCCGCCGATCCGCTGGCCGATGTTCAGCTGCACCGTGCCGTCCTGCACCCGCTCCTTGGGGATCGCCCGGTAGGCGACCGCCATCGCGGGCATCATCGTCCCGCCGATCCCGATCCCCCGGACCACCATCGACGCGCCGATCAGCCAGTACGACGTGTGGTCGGTCAGCAGCAGGAACGGGACGGTGGAGACCAGGCAGAGCACGGCCCCGGCCAGGCAGACCACCCCGCCGCCGATCCGGTCGACCAGCCGGGAGGCCACCTGCATGCCGACCGCCACCCCGACCCCCTGCGGGATCAGCAGCAGACCGGTGGAGACCGCGTCCTGCCCGCGGACCACCTGGAAGTAGAGAGGCATCACGATGATCGCGCCGAAGACCAGCGCCCCCACCGCGAAGTTGGTGATCGAGGCCGCGCTGTAGATCCGGTCGGCGAACAGCCGGATGTCCATCAGCGGCTTGGCCGAGCGCAGCGAGAGCCGGACGAACGCGGCGAACAGCAGCACCCCGAGCACCAGGCCGGCCACCGCCCGGAACGGGAGAATCGTTCCGTCCCGGCCGATCTCGGCCAGACCGTAGGTGAGCGCGACACTCCCGCCGACGATGCCGAACAGCTCGGGCAGGTCCGGCCGCGGCACCGGGTGCCCGTCGCCGCGCGGGATCAGCCAGAACCCGAGCAGCACGTCGATGATCCCGACCGGCACGTTGACCAGGAAGATCCACCGCCAGCCGACGCTGTCCAGCAGCAGACCGCCGATGGTCGGGCCGAACACCGGGGCCAGCACGATCGGGACGCTGGTCACGGTCATCACCCGCGGGATCAGCGCCGCCCCGGCCTCGCGCATCACCATCATCGAGCCGACCGGCACGGCGATCCCGGCGACGCCCTGGACGCTGCGGAACACGATCAGCCAGCCCACCGTGTCGCTCAGCCCGCAGGCCAGCGAGGCCGCGGTGAACAGCCCGATCGAGAACAGCAGCACCCGGCGGGCGCCGAGCCGGGTGGCCAGCCAGGCGCTGACCGGGATCATCGCCGCCATCGCGAGCAGATAGGCGGTCACCAGCCACTGGATGGTGGGCAGGTCGGCGTGCAGCGAGGTGGACAGGTCGCGCAGCGCCACGTTGACGATCGTGGAGTCCAGCAGCGCCATGAACATGCTGATCGTGGTCACCACCAGCAGCCGCCGCAGGGCCGGGGTGAAGGGCGTCGGGGTACTCATTCGGGAACTCCCACAAGCTCGAATCGGAGCGGTGCTCCGAATATATGGAGCACCGCTCCGCCTGGTCAACCCGCCGGGGTCCCGCAGAATGGGCGGGTGGACGCAATGCGGGCCGATGCCCGGCGCAACCGGGAACGGGTGCTGACCGAGGCCCGGCAGATGATGAAGGAGGACGGGGTCGACGTCTCCCTGCGCGAGGTCGCCCGCCGCGCGGAGGTCGGGATCGGGACGCTCTACCGGCACTTCCCCACCCGTGAGGCCCTGATCCGGGCGGCCCTGATGGACGGCATCGAGAACCTGGCCCGCTGGGCCGAGGACTCGGCCGACGCCGAGGATCCGGGTGAGAAGCTGGTGGCCTGGGTGCGGTCGTTCGCCCTGGGCGCCGCGCGCTACCGCGGCCTGCCCGACCACATGCTCAGCGCGGCCACCGACGCCTCGTCGAACTTCTACCGGATCTGCCAGACCCTCACCGCGCCCGGCGAGAAGCTGCTGGCCCGGGCCCAGGCGACCGGTGAGATCCGGGCCGACGTGACCGTCGACGACCTCTTCGCCGCGGTCAACGCGGTCGGCTGGGTGGCCCAGACCGGGGACCGGGACCGCGCCACCACCCTGCTGGAACTGGTGCTCGACGGTCTTCGGACGCGAACCGCCTGACCAGCTTGGGGTGCGCCCCCGCACCCCGCCCCTATGGTGAGCACCGTGGCCTGGAGTGATGAGCACATCCCCGACCAGCACGGCCGCACCGTGGTCGTGACCGGCGGGAACGGGGGGATCGGCGCGGAGGCCGCGCAGGTGCTCGCCGACAAGGGCGCCGACCTGGTGCTCGCGGTCCGGGACGTGGCCAAGGGCGAGAAGGTGGCCGCGGCCCTGCCCGGCCCGGTCCGGGTCCTGCCGCTGGACCTGGCCGACCTCTCCTCGGTCCGGGCCTTCGCGGCCCGCTTCGCCGACGAGGTGGGCCAGGCCCACGTCCTGGTGAACAACGCCGGGGTGATGGCGGTCCCGCAGGCCACCACCAAGGACGGCTTCGAACTGCACCTGGGCACGAACTTCCTGGGCCCGTTCGCGCTGACCGGCCTGCTGCTGCCGCACCTCACCGAGCGGGTGGTGACGCTGTCCAGCGTGGTCCACCGCCGGGGCCACATCGACCTGGACGACCTGAACTGGGAACGCCGCCGCTACGCCCGCTGGGGCGCCTACGCCCAGTCCAAGCTGGCCGACCTGCTCTTCGCCCGGGAACTGCAACGTCGCCTGGCCGCGTCCGGCTCTCCCCTGCTCTCCCTGGCCGCACACCCGGGGGTCGCCAGCACCGAGCTCACCCGGCACACCGGATCCAGGATGCGGGACGCAATGCTCTCGCTGACCTCACGCGTAACCGGACACTCCGCCGCCATGGGCGCCCTACCCCTGCTCTACGCCGCCTGCAGCCCAGACGTCGCGCCCGGCGCGTACTACGGACCGACCGGGCCCGGCGAGGTCCGGGGTTATCCGGGTATCGCCGGGTCGAGCACGGCCGCGCAGGACAAGGCGATGGCGAAGCAACTCTGGACCCGGGCCGAGGAACTGACCGGAGTGAGGTACCCGTGAACAAGCCCGCCCTGACCCTGTCGGCCTTCCTGGCCAGCGCCGGCACCATGCACTTCGCCCGTCCCCGGTTCTTCCGCCAGGCCGTCCCAAAGCACCTTCCCGGCGGAAAACCCTTCTGGATCAAGATCTCCGGCGTCGCCGAACTGACCGTCGCCGCTGCGATCGCCCATCCGCGGACCCGCCGCCAGGGCAGCCTGGCCGCCGCCGCACTGTTCGTCGCAGTCTTCCCCGGCAACATCTCGATGGCCCTGGAAGGACTTGCCAGTCCCCGGGCCACCCGCACCCGAAAGGCGCTGCTGCTGGCCCGACTTCCGCTACAGGCCCCCTTGGTGGCCTGGGCGCTGCGGGCAGCTTCAGAGAGTCAGAATTAGGGACGCCGGCGATCCCGGAATGAGCCGGACCGGCACCTCCCAGCGACGCCGGTGGAGATGACAGACAGCGCCCGGGCCCTGGTCGATGTCGCAGGAGGCGGCGCGGGCCTCGATCAGCAGCCACCCGTCGGTCCGGCCGCCGGAGATCCGGTCGTCGAAGGTGAGTTCGCGGGTCAGGCCAGGCGCCCCACCGGCACCCTGCTTGAGCAACAGAGGCGGATGCGGGGTGATCTCCAGCCAGGTCTGGTCGCCCTCCCGCAGATCCACCTCCTCACCCGGCGGCGGTTCGAAAGCGACCTTGAACTGCACGGTTTCGCCAGCTAGGTCACTGACCGAGGTCCGGATCGGTTCGGGGCGGAGGCGACTTTCGTCGAAGTCGACCCGGGTGACTTCGTGTCGCGCCGCGTCTGTTATCAATAGGTAATTGGGGACGTACGTGAGCGCCGATGGTTCCCCGAGGTCGCCTTGGACGGTGGTCACCTGGTCGGTGACGGGGTTGTAGTGGCGCACCCGTCCGTTGAAGGTGTCGGCGACGGCCACCGTGCCGTCGGGCAGAGCCGCGACGCCGAGCGGATGCTGGAGCCGGGCGTCCCAGCCGTCGCCGTCGTTGCTTCCGAACTCGAAAAGACCCTGTCCAATGGCAGTTCTGACCTGAGGGCCGTCGTCGGTAAGGTAGAGCAGGCGCAGCGCGGAACTCTCGGCATCGGCGATCCAGAGACCGGCCGGGCCCACCGACAGCCCCGACGGCTGGGCGAACCACGAGGTCGACGCCGGCCCGTCCACCAGGCCTTCCTTACCGGTTCCGGCGTAGACCCGAACGGCGCCGGTGATCGGGTCGAGCGACCAGAGCTGGTGCCGGCCGATCACCGCGATGACGATGCGCTGGTCGAACCAGGCCACGTCGCCCGGGGTGGAGATGCCGGTCGCGATGGTGGTGACCGTGAGGTCGTCCAAACGCAAACCGCGGATCGCATCGTTGCCGCTGTCGGCGACCACCACGTCGTAGCCGACCTGGACAGCGATGTCGGGGGGAAGCTGCAGGAGGCCGAGAGGGTCGGCGAAGCGGGCGGTTTCGGGAGGCCCGTCGGCCAGGCCGCGCTCACCGGAGCCAATCATCGCGTCGGCCAGCAGCAGGCGCTGGTTGCCGGTGTCGGAGATCAGGATCCGACCGTCGGCCAGGGCCAGGAGACCCCCGGGGAAGCGAAGACCGCCGGGCTCCGAGCTTGCCCCAGGCAAAGCCCGCCCACCCGGGAAGACGTTCGAGCCTGAGGCAAATGTGAGGTCCTGGCGAGAAAACGACTCAGTCCCGGTCGGCCGTGAATCCGCGGCCGGAGCAGCAGTTTCCCCGGGTCGTCGCTCTCCCGCCCCGGCCGCTGTGACGTCCGTGCGCAGCTCGTCCCCATGCACCACGCGGAGCTCGTCGATCAGCCCCGCCAGCTCCGCGGCGTGCCCCTCCCCCGTCACCTGCGCCACGACATAGCCGCGCGGGTCGATCAGCACCAGGGTGGGCCAGGCGTTCGCCGCGTACGCGTCCCAGGTCAACAGCTCCGGGTCGTCCAGCACCGGATGCGTCACCCGGTACCGGGCCACCGCGTTCACCACGGCCGAAGGGGTTGCCTCGTAAGGGAACTTGGGCGAGTGCACGCCGATGACGGTGAGCACGTCCGCGTACCGTTCCTCCAAGGGCCGCAGCTCCTCGATCACGTGCACGCAGTTCACGCAGGCCGACGTCCAGAAATCCAGCAGGACGAACTGCCCGCGCAACTCGCTCAGCGACCGCTCCGGCGAGTTCAGCCATCCTCGCCCGCGCAACCCCGGCGCCCGCACCTTCATCCCAAAACCTTTCGTGATCATGCAGTTCCGCCCCCGTGATCATGCACCCACGCCCCGGATCAGCGGGGCGCTTCTGCATGATCACGGGGGCGTTCGTGCATGATCACGGCGGAGGTGGGGGTGGAGAGTGGCTGGTGGCTAGTGCTGGTGGTTGTTGCGGCCCTTACGGCCGCCGCCCCCGCCGCCGTTGCCGCTCTCCTGCTGCTTCTTCTCCACCGGCTCGTCGTGCATGATCAGCCCGCGGCCGCCGCAGTGCTCACAGGTCTCGCTGAACACCTCGAGCAGGCCCTGGCCGACCCGCTTGCGGGTCATCTGGACCAGGCCGAGCGAGGTGACCTCGGCGACCTGGTGCCGGGTGCGGTCGCGGCCCAGGCACTCCAGCAGCCGGCGCAGCACCAGGTCACGGTTGGACTCCAGGACCATGTCGATGAAGTCGACCACGATGATCCCGCCGATGTCGCGCAGCCGGAGCTGGTGCACGACCTCCTCGGCGGCCTCGAGGTTGTTCTTGGTGACCGTCTCTTCCAGGTTGCCACCGGCGCCGGTGAACTTGCCGGTGTTGACGTCGATGACGGTCATCGCCTCGGTCCGGTCGATCACCAGCGAGCCACCCGAGGGCAGCCAGACCTTGCGGTCCAGGCCCTTGGCGAGCTGCTCGTCGATCCGGTACTTGGCGAAGACGTCCTTCTCCGACGTCCAGTGCTCCAGCCGCGGGGCCAGGTCCGGGGCGACGTGCGAGATGTAGCCCTCGAGGGTGTCCCAGGCCTCGTCGCCGGAGATGATCAGCCGGCCGAAGTCCTCGTTGAACACGTCCCGGACGACCTTGATCGCCAGGTCCGGCTCGCCGTACAGCATGGCCGGGGCGTTCGCCGAGTCGATCTTGGCGGTGATGCTCTCCCACTGCGCCTGCAGCCGGGTGACGTCGCGCTCGAGCTCGTCGTCGCTGGCCCCCTCGGCCGCGGTCCGGACGATCACGCCGGCGTTGTCCGGCACGACCTCGCGCAGGATCTTCTTGAGGCGGGAGCGCTCGGTGTCCGGCAGCTTGCGGCTGATCCCGGTCATCGAGCCGTCCGGCACGTACACCAGGTAGCGGCCGGGCATCGAGATCTGGCTGGTCAGGCGGGCGCCCTTGTGACCGATCGGGTCCTTCGTGACCTGCACCAGGACCGCGTCGCCGGCGTGCAGCGCGTGCTCGATCCGGCGCGGCTGGCCTTCCATGCCGGCGGCGTCCCAGTTCACCTCACCGGCGTAGAGCACCGCGTTGCGGCCCTTGCCGATGTCGACGAACGCGGCCTCCATGCTCGGGAGCACGTTCTGCACCCGGCCGAGGTAGACGTTTCCAACAGTGGACGTTTGGGTCTTACGGGCGACGTAGTGCTCCACGAGCACGCCGTCCTCCAGAACGCCGATCTGGGTGCGCCCGTCCTTCTCGCGCACCACCATCTGCCGGTCCACGCTCTCCCGGCGGGCCAGGAACTCGGCCTCGCTCAGGATGGTGCGGCGGCGGCCGGCCTCGCGGCCCTCGCGGCGGCGCTGCTTCTTGGCCTCCAGGCGGGTGGAACCGCGCACCGACGTCACGTCGTCGCTGCTGGTGCCACCGCCGGAACGGCTGCGGCTCTCGCGGACCTTGGTGACGACGGTGGTGCCCTCGTCGACCGAGACCTCGCCGTCGGTGCCGGCCGAACCACGGCGGCGACGGCGACGGCGGCGACGGCTGCCGGTCGACTCGCCGGCCTCGTCCCCGTCCTCGTCCTCGGCGCCCTCGGCGTCCTCGACCGGAGCCTCGGCGTCTTCTTCAGCCGGAGCCTCGGCGGCTGCGGCGGGCTCGGACGGCTCGGCGGACTCGCCCCGGCTGCGACCGCGGCGGCCCCGGCCACCCCGACGGCGACGGCGGCGCGGCGCGTTGCTCTCCTGCTCGTCGTCCTCCGACTCCTCGTCGGCGTCCTCCGCGTCCTCGGCGTCCTCCACGTCCGCCTCGGCGTCCGCGATCTCCTCGGTCAGGTCCTCGCTCTCGGCCAGGTCCTCGGCCGCGCCCTCGAGCAGACCGGTGACCTCCTCGAGGACGTCCTCGGCGGCGACCACCGCGTCGTCATCGATGTCATCGACGGCGGCGGGTTCGGGCCTCGACGCCTCTTCGGCGGGCAGGTCGACCGGCAGCTGCGGCGGGCCGGCCGGGCGGGAGGCCGCCCGGCGGCGGGGGCGCGCGGCGGCCGGCTCGGGGGCCTGGAAGATCGGCATGATGCCGGGACGGCTGGGCGCCGCCTCGGGCGGGGCGACCGGCTCCGGCGCCACCGGGGCGGCGGCCCGGGCGGCCTCTTCGGCGGCGGCCTCGGCCGCGCGCTCGGCCGCGGAGCGGGCCCGGGTGCGCGGGCGGGTGCGCGGCGCCGGGGCCACCTCGGCGACCGGGGCCTCCGGCGCCTCGAAGGCGTCCAGCGTCTGCTCCCCAGAAACCCCAGAAACCCCAGGTTCCTCAGAAGCCTCGGACGTTTCAAAAGCCTCGGAAACCGTCGAGGTCTCGGCCGCGGCAACCGGAGCGGAAGCCTTGCGGGCGCTGCGGCGGCGGGTGGTCTTCTTGGCCGGCGGCAGCGGTTCCGCGAACAACGCGTCCGGCGCGGCGGGGGCCTGCTCGGTGCCACTCACGCTGGCCAGGGCCTCGGCGGTCTCGACCTCGGCGACATCGACGGCCGCAGGGGCATCGACGGCCTCAGGGGCATCGGACGGATCGACCGACTCGACCACCGCGTCCACCGGGGCGCGCTTGGCCGAGGTGCGCTTACGGGGGGCGCGCACCCGCTTGACCGGGGCCGGAGCCTCCGCGTCGTCGGCAGCCGCGGCGCCCTCGGCCTCGGGATCGAGGGAGGCGGCCACGGCCTTCTTGGCGGTACGGGTGCGGGTGCTGCGCCGCCGGGTGGTGCTGACCGGCGCGTCCTCGTCCGGGGTCACCGCATCGGTCTCCGGAGCGGCCGCCTGGGCGCCCTGGTCCGGAACCGCGATCGGCTCGTCGGTGGCCAGGGTGACGTGCTGGGTGGGGGCCACGGCCGCGGGGGCCACCGGCTCGCCACTGGGGGCCTGCTCGCGCTGCACCGCGGTCGGGTCGCCGACCGGGGCAGTGGTCGCGTCCGCGTCCGGGACCGGGCCCGGGGACGCCGGCGTGTCGCCGGCCGGGTCTGCGGTCAGGTGTTCAGCCGCGGGTGATTCTTCGTTGCTCGCCACGGGCGTTCTCCCGTCAACCCCGGGCGCCGATCACACCGCATCGGCGCCGCTCGGGGCACTCGTGTGGGTCGCCGCGCCAACCGGTCACGGCGGAAGTCAAGACCTTGCGCCCTACCGGTGCGCGCCGAGCCGGTCAAGGCTTCGGGCGCGGCACCTGTCAGGCGCCGCCGCCGTCCCGATCGGGGACCAATGGGTCGGTCACCGATCCGTCTGCCTCGTCGAGCAGCCCCTGCGCCAGACGCGTCACTCGGGGGGGTGACGGAGGCGCGAAGTCGGCTACCGCGCGGAAAGCGGAAAGGACGTCGTCGGGGCGTACAGCCGGTGTGTTGTGCCGCACGACCATGCTCAGTATCGCACAACCGTTACCGGGTCTTGATGTGACACTAGGCTCCACTTCGATCCGAAGTACCGCCTCGCGCGCGTCGAACGTGCGCAGGCCGTTCTTCGTCATCCGCTGCACCTCGACCCGTTCGGCCGCCAGGAACCGCTCGACCACGTCCCGGACCTGGGCGTCGTTGGCCGCCGCAGCGTCCTCACCGGCGTCTTTGGCGAACAGCTCGATCTGCCAGACCGAGGCCTGGAGCCGGTCGGCCAGCTGCCCGGGGGCCGACACCTCGACCACGTCCAGGATGTCCAGACCCTCCGGCAGGGCGGCATCGAGGGTGACCCGCAGGGTCTCCGGGTCGCAGCGCGCGGCCAGGGCGATCTCGATGTACTCGGCCTCGCTGGCGGTGCCGGTGGGCGCGGCGTTGGCGTAGGAGATCCGCGGGTGCGGGTGGAACCCGGCGGAGTAGGCCATCGGCACCGCGGCGCGGCGCACGGCCCGCTCCAGCGAGCGCTGGAAGTCGCGGTGGCTGGAGAACCGCAGGCGGCCGCGCTTGGCGTAGCGGAGGCGGAGCTTCTGGACGACCGGGGGCGGGGGTGGGCCGTCGGGCTGGCGGGCCATCAGCGCACCGGTTCCGCGGCCAGCGCGGCGGCCTCGGCCTCGGCCAGGGCCTCGGCCGGCGACGAGGGCCGGGTCAGGGCCACCGCGGTCGGCGAGGTGGTCAGGGTGAGCGGGATCAGCGAGCGCCCGGTCGGGCCGATCTGGATCTCGGTGTTCATCTGCGGGCAGACGCCGCAGTCGAAGCACGGCGTCCAGCGGCAGTCCTCCACCTCGTCCTCGGCCAGCGCGTCCTGCCAGTCCTCCCAGAGCCAGTCCTTGTCCAGGCCGGAGTCCAGGTGGTCCCAGGGCAGCACCTCGGTCTCCTCGCGCTCCCGGGTGGTGTACCAGGCCACGTCCACCGGCAGGTCGCGCAGCGCCTGCTCGGCGCAGGCCATCCACCGGTCGTAGGAGAAGTGCTCGCTCCAGCCGTCGAACCGGCCGCCGTCCTCCCAGACCGCCCGGATCACCCGGCCGATCCGCCGGTCGCCGCGCGAGAGCAGGCCCTCGACCTGGCCGGGCTTGCCGTCGTGGTAGCGGAAGCCGATGGCCTTGCCGTACCGCTTGTCCGAGCGGATCGCGTCGCGCAGCTTGGCCAGCCGGGCGTCGACCACCTCGGGGGCGGTCTGGCCGACCCACTGGAACGGGGTGTGCGGCTTGGGCACGAACCCGCCGATCGACACGGTGCACCGGATGTCCTTGCTGCCGGACACCTCGCGGCCGGTCTGGATCACCCGTTTGGCCAGCTCGGCGATCTGCAGCACGTCCTCGTCGGTCTCGGTCGGCAGGCCGCACATGAAGTACAGCTTCACCTGCCGCCAGCCCGCGCCGTAGGCCGCCGCGACCGTGCGGACCAGGTCGTCCTCGGTGACCATCTTGTTGATCACCTTGCGGATCCGCTCGCTGCCGCCCTCCGGGGCGAAGGTCAGGCCGGAGCGCCGGCCGCCCCGGGACAGCTCCTGGGCCAGGTCGATGTTGAACGCGTCGACCCGGGTGCTGGGCAGCGACAGCCCGGTGTTGGTGCCCTCGTACCGGTCGGCCAGCTGCTTGGTGACCTCGGCGATCTCGGAGTGGTCGGCCGAGGACAGGCTGAGCAGGCCGACCTCCTCGAAGCCGGTGGCCTTCAGGCCGGCGTCCACCATCTGGCCGATGCCCTCGATCGAGCGCTCGCGGACCGGCCGGGTGATCATCCCGGCCTGGCAGAACCGGCAGCCCCGGGTGCAGCCGCGGAAGATCTCCACGCTCATCCGCTCGTGCACGCTCTCGGCCACCGGGACCAGCGGCTGCTTCGGGTAGGGCCACTCGTCCAGGTCCATCACGGTGTGCTTGCCGACCCGCCACGGAACGCCGGAACGGTTCGGGGCGACCTTCTGGATCCGGCCGTCGGGCAGGTAGTCCACGTCGTACAGCGAGGGGATGTAGACCCCGCCGGTCCGGGCCAGGCGGAACAGCAGCTCCGGCCGGCCACCGGGACGGCCCTCGGTCTTCCACTCCCGGATCACGTCGGTGACCAGGCCGACGGCCTGCTCGCCGTCCCCGATCACGGCCGCGTCGATGAAGTCGGCCACCGGCTCGGGGTTGAACGCGGCGTGCCCACCGGCCAGCACGATCGGGTCGTCCACGGTGCGGTCGGCGGCCAGCAGCGGGATCTTGCCCAGGTCGAGCGCGGTGAGCATGTTGGTGTAGCCGAGCTCGGTGGAGAAGGACAGGCCGAGCACGTCGAACGCCCCGACCGGACGGTGGGCGTCGACGGTGAACTGGGGTACGTCGTGCTCACGCATCAGCTTCTCGAGGTCGGGCCACACCGCGTAGGTGCGCTCGGCCAGGGCGTCCGGACGCTCGTTGAGCACTTCGTAGAGGATCATGGTGCCCTGGTTGGGCACGCCGACCTCGTAGGCGTCCGGGTACATCAGGGCCCAGCGGACCGTGTCCGGACCGGCGAAGTCCCACTCCTTGACCGTGGAGTTCAGCTCGCCGCCGACGTACTGGATCGGCTTGGAGACGAAGGGCAGCAGCGCCTCGAGCCGGTCGAAGACGGATTCCACGGGGTTGGTGTCCGTACGCATCCCGTCAGTTTAGGCGGGACCGGGGACCCGGGACGACGCGGCGGCCCGGATCGCCTCCCGCAGCCGCCGGGCCTGGACGACCACTTTCCCCGTCCCCGTCCGGCCCGCGACCTCGGAAAGCCCGGGGATGTCGCTGCCGTCGGAGCGCCCCGGGGCCAGTTCGGTGGCCAGCGCCAGCAGGTCCGGCAGTCCGGCCGGCTTCTGGTCCAGCACATAGGGCAGCATCGCCACCAGCACGTCCCAGATCCCGGCCCGCGCTCCGGCCCGGGCGGCCTCGATCAGCTCCGGGTACACCCGGGCGCCGACCAGCGGGCCGTCGGCGATCAGCGCGCCCAGTTGCTCGCCGAGGGCGGTGCCGTCCAGATTGCCGGCCGCGCTCAGCCCGAGGACGGTGTCCACCCCGGCCGCCCGTTCCGCCGCCCGCTCCGCCCCCAGCGCGTACGCGACCAGCAACGTCGTGGCGGCGCCGGCCGGACCACCGACGGCGCACCACCAGGCGGGAACGTCCGCCAGGATCCGCCCGGCCCCCTCCGGCGCGACATGAGGCAGCATCCAGGCCGAGTACACCTCGCGGAAGTCGGGAAACACATGCAGGGGTGGCATCGCCGGGTTCGTGCCCGGGTATCCGTCGGCCCCCCACGGACGATCCGGATCCAGCCCGAACAGCACCCGCTGCAGCCCCGACCGGACCGGGCCACCGGGGCTCAGCGCCACCGTGCGCACTCCGCCCGGCCGACCCGAGCCGGCCCGGTACGTCCCTTCCCGGGCGGGCCACCGGCCTCGCACCGTCTGCTCCGGATCCGGGAGGCCACCCGCGGCGACGAACGCGGCGAACCGGCGGCCGGCCGGTGAGGTCAGCCCGGCGGCCCGGTCCGGTCCCGGGCCGGCCGGGCCGGCCCCCCACAGGACCCGGGGCAACCGCAGCAGCGCCTGTTCCAGGTCGAGCGGCCAGGGCTGCCAGCCCTCGGCCTCGGCCCGGATCAGCCGCTCCAGCAGCACCTCGGCGGACAGCCGCCCGGACTCGTCGGTCGGGGTGGCCAGCAGAGCGCGGGGCCGGGCCGGGTCCGGTGGGCCGGCCAGGCCGACTCCGATCTCGGCCATCCGCAGCAGCGGAATCATGTGGACCCACTGCGACCAGTGCTGGAGCAGCGGGGTCGCCCGGCCTTCGAGCAGGGCGTCGCGGGTGGCCACGAACTGCTGATCGGGACAGCTGAGCTTCAGTGAATTACGCGGCCACGAGCTCTCCATGGTGAAGCGGATCCGGCAGAACTCGTCCTGCTCCAACGGCCACCGGTAGGAGCTGAGCCCGTCCAGCAGCCGCTGGACCTCTTCCGGATGCGCCACCGCCACCGCGACCAGCCCGGCCATCACCCGCTCCAGTTCGACCCAGCCGGACAGGATCGGCCGGGACAGCGCGAGCTCCAACTCGCCCAGCGTGGTGATCGGGGCGGGCCAGGGGTCCGGCTGGATCGCCGTCGGCCCGCCCTCGTCCAAGGGCTCCGGCTGATCGCGGCCGACCAGGCCGAAAGCGGCGCGGGCCTTCTCCCGGAGATCGTCGGGCAGCCCCGCGCAGTACCCGGCCACCTCCTCGCGCGCCTCCGGTCCGAGCGCCCCGGCGTGGCCGAGCACGACCTCGAGCGCCCGGGCGGCCAGGTCGTAGTCCGACGCGCCGAAAGCCGCCGCGAGCGCGGGCACGAGATCTCCGGCCCGGTCCGGGTATTGACGGATCGCCCGCTCCACCAGGGTCAGCATCTCCCGGGCGCGGACCTTCTCGGTGCGCTCCAGCCCGGCCGGCGCCGCCGACCGCAGGACGTCGAGGTCGAGCCGTCCGGCCCCGAGCAGGGTGCTCAGGTGCTTCAGGGCGAACCCGGCCACCGGCGACGGAGCGACCGCGGCCAGGTCGGCGTACTCCTCGGCCCGGGCCGCCAGTTCGTCCGGCGTGGGCTCGAGCAGGTCGTGCAGACCGGTGAAGAACCGCAGCGCGCCGGGCCGGTCCGGGGTGTGCAACCGGATCAGACAGCCGTCCAGCAGCTCGTCCCGATCGACCCGCCCGGCGCCGGCCAGGGCCACCAGACTCGGCGCGAAGACGGCCTCCGGCCCGGCCAGCACCAGGCCCAGACCGTTCAGCTCGAAGATCCGGGGCACCAGCGCGGTCAGGAACGGGCCGTCGAGCAGCCGCCCGGCCATGATCGTGATCCGCTCCGCCTCGGCAGTCGGCCAGCCCCGCTGCCGGGCCGGCTCGAAAAGCCAGTTCAGCCAGCCGAGCACGAAGACATCGGCGTCCGGGACCGGCGCACCGGTGGCCCCGATCAGGTCGGCGACCGGGCGCCAGGAGGAGTCCCACGGATCGCGGGGCAGCCGGACGGCCATCCGCTCGGCCAGATCGCCCAGCCAGGTGACCTTTCGGTGGTCGGCGACCCGGACCATCTCCGCCACCGGCAGAGATCTCCAGGCCGTCCGCAGCGAGGCCCGGGAGAGCAGGGTGGCGGCCGCTGCGGACGAGGGCATCAGCCCGACCGCTGCGACCGCGACCGCCGGAAGCCCTAGTGATGCCGAACGGACGTACGTGGTCAGCTTTTTCGCCAGACCGGCCCGTTGGCGGGGGTCGAGTTCGCCGGTCACGAACGCTTCGGCCCGTTTCACGTGCCCCAGGTCGAGATGGCGGCGCAGCTCCTCCCAGTCACTCATGCGTCAGCACCTTTTCGGCGCCGGTCCGGGTCATCAGCCCGACCGCGAGCACGTGCGCGCACGGCCCCCGATCGCCTCGATGCTCCTGCCACCAGGTACAGGTGCAGGCGGTGACCGGGCCTTCGGTGCGGACCGTGTGGACCCCGGACGAGCCGGTCACCGACGCCCCGGTCGCGGTCAGCGTCACGGCCCCGTCCGCCACCAGTTTCCGGGCCCGGCGCAGCCGCGGATTGAGCTGCTCGACGCCCCGCCCCTGGGGCAGCGCGCGATGGAAGTAGCCGGCCTCGGCGGTGTCGTAGCCGACCCGGCCGGCGGTGGCCAGCACGGTGAGAGCGGCGCGGACCCGATCGGTGGGCAGGCCGCTGGAGGCCGCGAGCTGACCGACGTCGATCGCGGTGTCCCAGGCCAGCAGGGCGCTGACCAGATCGGCGTCGGCCTCCCCGGTTTCGCCGGCGAGCTGGCTGAGCGCGGCCCCTTCGGCGGCGAAGCCCCGGGTGATCTGCGGCGAAAGGGTAAGCGTCAGGCGCAGTCCGGGCGCGGACAGTTCCCAGGCGCCACAGGCCGAGGACTGGGCGACACCGACGGCGGGCCCGTAGACGCGGAGCGTACGGGCGTGCCGGAGGAAGGGGGTGAGCAGGTGCAGCCGCCGGGCGCCGCCGAGCCCGACCCCGCCGGAGGCGGGTCGGGCGGTGAGGCGCAGGCCGCGGCCGGCCGGGACGACCCAGAGCACCTCCCGGGTGTCCGCCCGGGGCAGCCGGGCCAGGAAGGCCGCGGCGGCGGCCCGGTCCACCTCGGCGCGCAGGTCGAACCCGGAGGTGATGACCTGGGCCTCGGTGAAGCCGCGCAGCCAGGAGTCGGGCAACGGCACCCGGCGCTCCACCACCCGGCCCGCGCCGGTGGTGACGGTCAGGTCGTCCGGGCCGACGTCCAGGTGCAGCCGGCCGTCGCGGACCCGGGTCAGGGCTTTGCGCAACGGCGGGTTGATGTCGACGTTGGTGGTGCCGTGCCGGACGAACCCGTCGCCGTCCAGGGCCTCGGGCAGCAGGTCCAGCCGGGCGTGCACACCCGTACAGCCGGAGAACGCCTCGAACCGGAGCCGGTCCTGGGCCGCCGTCACGACCGGGTCGAGCCGGTCGCCGCGCAGCTCCCCGATCCGGCGGAAGTCGGCCGCGGCCACGGCCGCGAGGACCAGGAGCCCGGCTGCCGTGGCGGCGGGCACGGTCACCGCCCCGCTGAAGAACCGCGGGTTCGCGACCGGCCCACCGCTGGTCTGAAGGATGAGCCGGGCCGCGTGGTCAGCCCGGCCGGCCGGGGCCCGGAGATCCGAGAGCCCGAGATAGGAGTACGTCGCCACCGCCGTCATGGCAGGTTCACGGCGACGGCGGGCCGAACGTTCAGCTCATTCGATCAGGCGTTCGAACGAATGCGGAGCCTCGGGAAAACTCAGAGCTTCGGGAACCAGAGTCCGATCTCGCGGGCGGCCGACTCGGGCGAGTCGGAGCCGTGCACCACGTTCTGCTGCACCGCGGTGCCCCAGTCCCGGGCCAGGTCGCCGCGGATCGAGCCGGGCGCGGCCTTGATCGGGTCGGTGGCCCCGGCCAGCGAGCGGAACGCGGCGATGACCTGCTCACCCTCGACCACGGCGGCGACCACCGGGCCGGACATCATGAACTCGACCAGGCCGGCGTAGAACGGCTTGCCGACGTGCTCCTCGTAGTGCTTCTCGAGCAGCTCCGCGGTGGGGACGAGCATCTGCAGGGCGACCACGTCGTACCCCTTCGCCTCGATCCGGCGCAGCACCTCACCGATCTGGCGGTGACGCACACCGTCCGGCTTCACAAGTACGAGCGACCGCTCCGAGCCCATGATCTTTGTCCCTCTCGGTGAAGATGATCCCCGGCCAGGTGGCGGCCGGGGAGCCGAAGCCTACTGAACACCGATCGGTGTCCTCGGCCGCCCGGTCACCCGGATGCCCGCACCCGCCCGGAATCCTCAAGACCTACCTGACATCGGGCGATGTAAAGGTCATGGAACGCCCGCCGCTGACCGACGTCCTGTCCTCGGTACTGACCGCCGCCGTGGAGAACACCCACCGACCCGCCCTCCTGGCCACGCTTCAGACCAATAATGGTGGACGCTCGACAGCGGGGAACGTCATCCCGTTGCCGCGGCGGTCGGTCGAGTCCCACGACGCCCACGATCACGAGCCCACCCCCGCCGCCTAGATTTGGCTCCATGAGGAGCGTGGTGGACGGCGCGGCCCGGGTCCTGCGAGCGCTGCCCGACACAACCGCGGAACGGCAGATCGCCCACTTGGCGGATCTGACCGGCTTACCCCGGCCCACCGTGCACCGCCTGTTGGCCCAGCTGCGCGAGAACGGCCTGGTTGAGTGGAATGAGGGACGCTGGCGGCTGGGTTCGTCAGTGCTCCAATTAGCCCATCGGGTGGAACCGGTCACGGGCCTGCGCTCGGCGTCCGGGCCCGTCCTTCAGTACCTGCGCGACCAGACCGGCGCCGCGGTTTCCCTGGTCGTCCCCAGCGCCGACGCGTTCGTGGCTCTGGAGATGATCCCGGGCCGCGACGACCTGCCCATCGACGCCCACTCCGGGGCAGACATGCCCGCCACCACGGCCGCCGCCCTCGCGCTGCGCCCGGCCCCGAACGCGCGCGAGCGCCTACGGCCGTTCCGGGGTGCCGTCGACCAGGAACACGTTCTGCCCGGGCTCACCTGTTACGCCGTCGCGGTCTCCCTGCCCGACGGCCAGAGGGCCTCGCTGCAGATCGCGACCTCCGTCACCCGCCCGGCCGAACGCTTCGCCGCCGCCGTCCACCACGCCGGCGCCGATCTTCAACGAGCTCTCAAAACCGCCTGACCTGTCCGCTGAACGGACAGAAGCGGACGTCCATCATTTCCGCCCGTAAGCCTGAAACCCATGACCGACAGCAAAATTGCCCTGATCACCGGCGCCAGCCGCGGACTCGGGCGAGCCATGACCAAGCAGCTGAGCCGCAGCGGGACGCGGGTGATCGGCACCTACCGGACCGGCCGCGAAGAGGCCCTGGCGCTGGCCGACGAACTCGACGACGTGGTGGTTCTGCCGCTGGACGTGACCGATTTCGGCGCCTACCCCAGCTTCGTCGCGGCGCTGGAGGAGACCCTGCAAACCCGGTTCGGTGCGAGCGGCCTCGACCACCTGATCAACAACGCCGGCATCGGCACGTTCGCGTTCTACCCCGATACGACCCCGCAGCAGTTCGACGAACTGGTCCAGGTCAATCTCAAGGCGCCCTACTTCCTCACCCAGGCACTGCTTCCCCTGCTCAACCCGGGCGCGCGCGTCCTCAATCTGACCACTGCCGTGACCCGGGGCGTCGTCCCCGGCCTCTCCGCCTACGCCGCCACCAAAGGCGCGGTCGAGGTTCTTACCCGCTACCAGGCAGCCGAGCTGGCCGAGCGCGGTATTCGAGTGAACGCGCTGATGGGCGGCGCGGTCAGCACCGGCTTCGGCCACGGAATGATGCTTAGCGAACAGCTTCGCGAGCTTGCTGCGCAGACCATCGCCCAAGGGCGCATCGCTGAGGTCGACGACATCACCGCCGCAGTCCCGGCCATCCTTTCGGACGCATTCCAGTGGGCAACCGGCGGTGTGATCGATCTGTCTGGGGGTCAGAGCATCTAGGCCGCGTTAGGAAGCCCGGCGGACGGCCGCCGCGATCTCGACGTTCCCGGAGACCAGCTCCAGCACCTTCTTCGCGGTGCCGGGAGCGTCGAGCAGGGCCACGATCACCGCGGCTACGTCCGCCCGCGGTACCGAACCCCGGCTCACCTTGTCGGCCAACCGCACCTGACCGGTGCCCGGACCGTCGATCAGAGCGCCCGGCCGGAGGATGGTCCAGGCCAGGTCGCGGGCGCGCAGGTCGTCCTCGGCGGCCAGCTTGGCCACCAGGTAGGCGTAGAAGACCTCGTCGATGCCGTCCGGCCGGGCGCCGTCCGCCACCGCGTCCGAGCCGATCCCGGAGATCTGCACGAACCGCTGCACCCCGGCCTTCTCGGCGGCATCGGCGGCCAGCACCGACGCGGCCCGGTCGACCGTGTCCTTGCGGGCCGCGCCACTGCCCGGGCCGGCCCCGGCCGCGAACACCACCGCGTCGGCCCCGGCGAGCACCCGGGCGACCGCGTCGACGTCGGCATTCTCCAGATCCAGCACGGACGGGGTCACGCCGACCGCGCGCAGATCGTCGGACTGGGCCGGGTTCCGGATGATGCCGACCACGTCCTCACCGCGGTCGTGGAGCATCCGGCCCAGGATCAGGGCGATCTTCCCGTGGGCTCCCGCGATCACGATGCGCATGATCAGGACGCTAACTCAGGGAGGGCCGACCTGTCCTCGGCAGAACTGTGGGCTGTGTGACAGCCGGTAGCCCGGTGCGATGAGCGGCGCCGGCCCGGGGGGTCAGGCCGGGGTGCCCGCTTCGTCCTCGCGCCCGCCCTCGGCCTGCGCAGCTTCCTCCAAAGCCAAGCGCTCGGCCATCTCCCGCTCGATCCGCGAGCCGATCCGAAGTGATGCGACCCACAACGCCCCGAACAGCACGCCGAGGAAAAGCATCGCGTGCACCCAGAAGCCGAAGGCGAAGATCAGCACCTGCAGCACCGAGCCGAACACGTACCCCGCCCGGCTGCGCAGCATTCCGGCGGCGAGCACGCAGGCCAGGGCGAGCGCCCAGGTGAGGCCGAGCGCGGCGCCGGTGGAGAGCGAGGACATGGTCCGGGCCACCAGTCCGGCGAAGAACATCACCATCGCCTCACTGAGGAGGGTGGTCGCGGCCATCATCCGGGTCGGGTTACGCACCCCACCATCCTGTCAAACCCCTCCGGCCGGCTTACGGAGGCCGTCCAGAACCAGGTCGAGAAGGTGCGCCGTGCGGTTCTCCCAGTCCTCGTTGGGCACCCTCCAGAGGAAGCCGACCAGCAGGAGGACCTCCTCGGCGTCCACGTCGGGCCTGATCTCCCCGGCGGCCTGGCCGGCGGTCAGCAGGTCGGCGATCACCGCGACGGTTTCGGCGTAGTACTCGGCCGAGAGGTCGGCCCGGGTGGCGGCTCGCACGGCCTGGGCCGCGCCGTGCTTGATCCGCCCATAGCTGGCCAGCCGGTCCAGCCAGAGCCGAAGCGCGATCACCGGCGGGTGGCCGGCCAGGAGGGCCGGGGCCGAGTCGAGCAGGTCCCGTAGGTCCACCCGGTAGACCGCGACGAGCAGGGCCTCCCGGGTCGGGAAGTGCCGGTACAGGGTGCCCTGGCCCACGCCTGACTCCCGCGCGATGGAGTTCAGGGTGGCGTCGCTGGAGCGGGTCAGCACGGCGCGCGCGACCTCGAGGATGCGGGCGCGGTTCTGCTCGGCATCGGCTCGCTTCACCACCACCCGCCCATCCTCCCCCATTGCCAACCGGACACTTGTCCGCTTAACCTTCGGAGCGAAGCGGACACGTGTCCATTTAACCCGGAGGATCCATGAACAGCGGAATCCAGGACAAGGTCGTCGCCATCACCGGCGCCGGCAGCGGGATCGGCGAGGCCACCGCGCGGCTGCTCGCCGGGCAGGGCGCGAAGGTCGTGCTGGGCGGGCGGCGCGCCGACCGGCTCGAGGCCGTGGCCGGCAAGATCCGGGCCGAGGGCGGGCAGGCGGAGTGGGCGGTCACCGATGTGCGGCGCCGGGCCGATGTGCGGGCCCTGGTCAACCACACCATCGAGAAGTACGGACGTTTGGACGTTCTGGTCAGCAACGCCGGGGTCGCCACCGTGGCTCCGCTCGAGAAGCTCACCGACGAGCAGATCGACGACATGGTGGACGTGAACCTCAAGGGCGTGCTCTACGGGATTTCCGCCGCACTGCCGGTTTTCCGGGCTCAGGGCAGCGGGCACTTCGTGCAGACGGTCTCCACCTCCGGGCTCCGGATCGTGGCCGGCCAGACCGTGTACGCCGGGGTCAAGAACGCGGTACGGACGATCTCGGAGGGGTTGCGCCAGGAAATGGGGGACGCGGTCCGGGTCACCGCGGTCTCGCCCGGGATGATCCGCACCGAGTTCGTGGGAGACCGCCCCGGAGAGGAGAATCCGGCCGGGCTGGCCACCTGGGAGCAGGTTCAGCAGGTGGCGATCGACCCGGACGCGATCGCCCGGGCCATCGCCTTCGCCATCGAGCAGCCGGCCGACGTCGACGTCAACGAGATCGTCGTGCGGCCGACCGCTCAGTCCTGATAGCGGCCGGCAACCGGCAAGACCCTCTGCGCGGCCTTCCGGAACCGCCCGGGCGAGGTGGCGTACTCCTTGCGGAAGGCCGCGCCGAACGCGAATTCGGTGGAGTATCCGACCTGTTGCGCGATCCGGGCCAGCGGCGCATCGGTCTGGCGCAGCAGCCGGGCGGCCTGGTTCAGGCGCCAGCGCTTGAGGTAGGTCATCGGCGGCTGCCCGACCCCGGCGGTGAACCGCCGGGTGAAGGCCGCCCGGGACAGCCCTACGGACCGGCCGAGTTCGGTTGCGGTCCAGGGCAGAGCGGAGTCTTCGTGGATGAGCCGCAGGCCAGCCTCGACCACCGGGTCGGACGCCGGCAGTGCGGAGGCATCGAGAGTATCGAGGAACCTACGCAGGGCGTGCATCAGGATGAGATCCAGCAACGCCGGCCAGGTTACCGACGGGGTGCCGGAATCGAGCAGGGCGGCGATCGGGCGCAGGTCGTCGGGCGACGGCGGGCCGACGATCAGATCCGGCAGCGCGGCCAGGTAAGGATGCACCCCGCCGGCACCGAGTCGATAGGCTCCGCAGAGAAATTCGAAATCGGCCGGGCCCTCCTGCGGCGGATCGAGACCGAGCACCACCTCGGGCAGATCAGCCAGCCGACGGGGCTCAGCGCTCAGACCGTGATCCGCGCCCGAGGTGACCAGCACGACGTCCCCCGCCGCGACCGCCACCGGAGGCCCGTCGGCACTGATCAGCCAGCCGCGACCGCGCAGGATGAGATGGAAGCCGCTGCCGGGTAGCCCGGAGTACCGCAGGCCCCAGTCCCCCGCCTCGCGGAACCGGCGGATCGTGCCGCGGCCGGCCCGCAGACCGGCGACCGCCTGGCTGAGCATGTCCACCTCGACAAGCTATCGCGCAGGCACAAACGCGCATCGCCGCGAGCGGATCGGACCTGTCCCGGCCAGGCCCGCCCTGATGAGATCGCGGCATGACCGAAAACATCGAGGAATGCGTCGTCGTCGGCGCCGGGGCAGCCGGGCTGAGCGCCGCGCTCACCCTGGGCCGAGGTGGGCGCACCACCCTCGTCGTCGACACCGGCCGCCCGAGCAACCTGGCCACGACCGGTATCCGCGGCCTGCTCGGGCAGGACGGCCGCCCGCCCGCCGAGTTCTATGCCGCGGGTCGCCGGGAACTGCTCACCTACCCGTCCGTTACCGTGCGCAATGACGAAGTTACCGGAGGACGACGCGAACCCGACGGTTCGTTCGTCCTTACTCTGGGCAGTGGACAACCGATCACCACTCGTACGGTGATCCTCACTCCGGGGATGGATTACCGCTATCCGCACGTCGATGGAATCGAAGAGCGCTGGGGCGGAACGGTCTTCCATTGCCCCTTCTGCCATGGCTGGGAGCTGCGCGGTCGACCGATGGCGGTGCTGGCCGACGGGGCGGTGGGCGCGCACGGAGCGCTCAACCTGCGGGGCTGGACCGATCAGGTAACCCTTCTCACGAATGGGCCGACCCGGCTCACCGACGAGCAACGCGGCCGGCTCAGCGCCGGCGGCGTGCGTCTCGACGAGCGTCCACTGCTCACCCTGCAGGGACCAGGCGCGGACCTGGAGTCTGTGGTGTTCGCCGACGGCGGCGAACTGGCCGTCGGCGCGCTTTTGGTCAAGGCGGGTCTGTACCAGCGCTCGTCGCTGGCCCCGGATCTGGGCGCCGTCCTGACTGAGCCGGACGAGATGCTCACGGTCCAGGCCATCACCGTCGACCCGATGGGCCGCACCGGCGTCCCCGGCCTGTTCGCCGCCGGAGACGCCGCCACGGCCGTCCCACCCTCGATGGCGTCGGCCGTGGCGTCGGGTTACCTCACCGGGGCGGCCGCCGTCGTCCAGCTCGCCGTCGGCTCCTGAGTGCTGCTCACTGCTCCTGGTGACTGCTGAAGGCCGCATCGAAGGCTGCGGCCGGTGGGTCGAAGAGCTGGGAGCGGACGAACTCCAGGGCCTGGGGTGCCCCGGTCAGCCGGTCCATCCCGGCGTCCTCCCACTCGATCGAGATCGGGCCCCGGTAGTCGATCGCGTTCAGCATCCGGAAGCACGCCTCCCAGGGCACATCGCCGTGCCCGGTGGAGACGAAGTCCCAGCCGCGGCGCGGGTCGGCCCAGGCCAGGTGCGAGCCCAGGCGGCCGTTCCGGCCGTTGCCGACCTGGCGCTTGGCGTCCTTGCAGTCGACGTGGTAAATCCGGTCCCGGAAGTCCCAGAGGAAGCCGACCGGGTCGAGGTCCTGCCAGACGAAGTGCGACGGGTCCCAGTTCAGCCCGAACGCCGGGCGGTGCCCGACCGCCTCCAGGGCGCGCTGCGCCGTCCAGTAGTCGTAGGCGATCTCGGAGGGGTGGACCTCGTGCGCGAACCGCACGCCGACCTCGTCGAAGACGTCGAGGATCGGGTTCCACCGGTCCGCGAAGTCCTGGTAACCGGCATCCACCATTTCCGGGGAGACCGGCGGGAACATCGCGACGTACTTCCAGATGGCCGAACCGGTGAATCCCACGACGGTTTTCACACCCAGCCGAGCCGCGGCCCGGGCGGTGTACTGCATCTCCTCGGCTGCTCGCCGGCGCACGCCCTCGGGTGAACCATCGCCCCAGACCCGGTCGGAGAGGATGCCCCGGTGCCGGGCGTCGATCGGGTCGTCGCAGACCGCCTGGCCGGTCAGGTGGTTGGAGATGGCCCAGACCTTGAGGCCGTACTTCTCCAGCAGATCGAACCGGTTCTGCAGGTAGGCGTCGTCCGAGGCGGCCCGGACCACGTCGAGATGATCTCCCCAGCAGGCGATCTCGAGGCCGTCGTAGCCCCAGCCGGAGGCCAGCCGGCAGACCTCCTCGAACGGCAGGTCGGCCCACTGCCCGGTGAAAAGGGTTATTGGTCGTGGCATCTGGCTGGCCTCCATAACGGGTGAAGGGCCGCCCGGGGAAGCACCCCGGGCGCGGTGATCGGAGCCTTGACGTCGGCGAACGAGGTTGCCGTGCGGAACGCCACGTCCTTGGTGGTGCTCAGACCGGCTTTGTCGGTCGCCTTCACGCTTAGCGTGTGCTTGCCCAGCGCCAGCTTCCAGAGCGGGGTTTCGGTGGCCAAGTCCGGGTACAGGGTGATCACAGGTCCGCCAGAGCCTGATAACCGATCCGGGCGTGCTGCAGCGACTGCGCCGGGGCGCTGGTGCTGGGGGCGGTGTCCTGCTCCACCATCGGGTTGCGGCTGTCGGTGCGGCCGACCCGGCGGAAGAACCGCTCGTAGTCGATCTGCCCGGTGCCGAACGGCACGATGTCGTAGCCGTTGGCCACGTCCAGGTCGGGCTCGCCGTCCTTGGCGTGGAACAGCGGGAATCGGGAGTTGGCGGTGAGCACGGTGGCGGCCGGGTCGAAGACGTCCTTCCGGGTGGAACCGTCCGCCGCGGTGTACTCCTTGAACTTGTACTGGGCCACGTGCGCCCAGAACACGTCCATCTCCAGATGCACGTACTTCGGGTCGGTGATCCGGAGGAAGTACTCCAGCTTCCGGATCCCGCTGGAACGGGTGGGATTTCCGCTCACATCGGCCGGGCCGCTGTCGAGCAGGAAGTTGTAGGCCGCGTCGTGGTTGTGGGTGTAGAGCTTCAGCTTGGCCTGGGCGGCGATCTTGCCCAGCGCGTTCCACTTCTCCGCAGCCAGGTCCCAGTCCTTCTTGAACGCCGAGTTCGTCGGGTCGGCGCCGGTTCCGACGTGCTGCGCGCCGAGGATGTTGGCGATCTCCAGGTGCAGCTTGAAGGTGTCCACCTCGGCCGGCACCAGCGGCCAGGTCGGCGGGATGTAACCGTGGTTGCCCTGGGCCCGGAGGTCGTTGTCGTCCAGCCACTTCCGCAGTTGCCGGGCCCCGGCCACGGACTCCAGCGAGGCCCCACCGGGTGCGTTCGCGTGCTGCGTGTACCCGGCGAACTCGACCTGCTTGTAGCCGATCTTGGCCAGGGCCGCGAAGACCTCCTGGAAGCCGGACGGGCCGGCGAAGGCGTTCGGGTCCCGGCCGATGGCGTCGCGGACGGTGTAGAGGATGATCCCGCGCTTGCTCTTCGGGATCAGGCCGGACTTACCGGTGGCGGCCGCGGCCGGGCCTACCGGAAGCGCGACGGCGGCGGCCACCCCGGTGGTGGCTGCGAAGAGCTGACGCCGGTTCAGTCGCAGGGCTCTGGCCAGGGATGATGATGATGCGAGGGACATGCTGATCTCCTAGACTGGAGCGGTCAGGGGGTGTTCCGAGGTGCTTGCTTTGGTGCTTACTCCTTCCTGGCGGGTTCCCGTCGGTGTGCCAGCACCGGCGGGAACCGTGAGGTCCAGGGGCTTCTAGGCGGCGTTGCGGGTCGCCGCGGGCAGCTCGCGCCAGTGCGAGCCGGCGGCAGCGGACTCGGCCACCGCGGCCAGCACCTGCTGCACCTGCAGGCCGTCCTCGAAGGACGGCTCCGGGTCGGTCCCGTTCGCGAGATGGGTGAGCAGGTCGGCGATCTCGTGGGTGAACGAGTGCTCGTAGCCCAGCAGATGCCCGGCCGGCCACCAGGCCCGCAGGTAGGGGTGCTCGGGCTCGGTCACCAGGATCCGGGTGAAACCGCCGGTCTCGGGGCCGGCGGTGCCGTCGAACAGGTGCAGCTCGTTCATCGCCTCGAAGTCGAACGCCAGGCTGCCGAGGCTGCCGTTGACCTCGATCCGGATGGAGTTCTTGCGGCCCCCGGCGAACCGGGTGGCCTCGAACGAGCCGAGCGCACCGCCGGTGAACCGGCCGATGAAGAGCGCCGCGTCGTCCACCGTCACCGGGCCCGTCCGGGAAGGGGATCCGACCAGAGGACGCTCCTTGACGAAGGTTTCGGTCAGTCCGGTGACCCCGGCCAGCGTGTCCCCGACGATGAACTGGGTGGCGTCCACGATATGGGCGCCGATGTCGCCCAGCGCCCCGCTGCCCGCCCGTTCCGCCTGAAGCCGCCAGACCAGCGGGAACTGCGGATCGATGATCCAGTCCTGGAGGTACTGGGCGCGCACGTGGCGGATCCGCCCGAGCCGGCCCTCGGCCACCAGCCGGCGGGCCAGGGCGATGGCCGGCACCCGGCGGTAGTTGAAGCCGACCATCGACCGGACCCCGTGGACCCGGGCCGCCCGGGCCGCCGCCACCATCCGCTCGGCCTCGGCCACGGTGTTGGCCAGTGGCTTCTCGCAGAGCACGTGCTTGCCCGCGGCCAGCGCGGCGACGGCGATCTCGGCGTGGGTGTCACCGGTCGAGCAGATGTCGACCAGCTGGATGTCGTCCCGCGCGATCAGCGCCCGCCAGTCCGTCTCCGCGCTCTCCCAGCCCAGTTTCACCGCCGCCGCCTCGGTCGCGGCCCGGTCGCGCCCGCAGATCGCGGTCATCCGGGCGGTCAGCGGCAGGTCGAAGAAGTGCCCGGCCGAGCGCCAGGCCTGGGAGTGCGCGGCGCCCATGAACGCGTAGCCGATCAGGCCGACCCCCAAGGTGGTACCGGCCATCAGGACTCGAAACCGAGGGGAAGGTAGGAGTCCACGTTCTCCTTCGTCACGGTCTCGCTGGTCAGCGTGATCGAGGCCGGGACGCCGAGCTCCACCAGGTCGCTCATGCCCTTGTTCTGGCCGACCAGGCGGGCCAGCCGGACCGCCGAGGCGGCCATGCTCGGTGGATAGGTGACGGTCGCCTTCATCACCCCGGAGTCGGCCTTGATCAGGTCCATCATGTTCTTCGAGCCGGCCCCGCCGACCATGATGAACTCGTCCCGGCCGGCCTGCTCGATCGCCGCCAGCACCCCCAGGCCCTGGTCGTCGTCGTGGTTCCAGAGCGCGTCGATCTTCGGTGCCGCCTGCAGCAGGTTGCTGGTCACCTGCTGCCCGGACTCGACCGTGAACTGGGCGCTGACCTTGTTCGCGACCTTGAACCCGGCAGTGGCCAGGGCCTCGGCGAAGCCCTTGCTGCGGTCCTGGGTGAGCGGGAGGTCGGCGATACCCTGGACCTCGGTGATCACCGGGTTCCGGACGCCCTTGGCGGTGAGCTGCTGGGCGATGTAATAGCCCGCGGCGGCGCCCATCCCGTAGTTGTCGCCGCCGATCCAGGTGCGGGCCCCGCGCGGGGAGGAGAACACCCGGTCCAGGTTGATCACCTGGATCCCGGCCGCCATCGCCTTGATCCCGACCTCGGTCAGCGCGTTGCCGTCGAACGGCAGGATCACCAGCACGTCGACCTTGCGGCTGATCAGGGTCTCCACCTGGGAGATCTGCTGGTTCACGTCGCTGCTGCCCTCGACCGCCCGCAACTCCACGTCGGGGTACTTCTTGGCCTCGTCGGCCGCCTTGGTGGTGATCGCGCCGATCCAGCCGTGGTCGGCCGCCGGGGCGCTGAACCCGATCACCACGTCCGGCCCGGGCTGGTCGTTGCCGCTGCCGGTGCTCGCCGCGGCCTGGGTCCCGGTGGCCGGCTCGTCGTCGGGCTCGTTGCTGGTGCAGGCGGCGAGCAGGGCGCCCGCGCCGAGCAGGCCGGAGCCGACGAACAGGCGCCGGCGGTTGAGCGTGTGTGGGTCCATGGGGAGCCTCCGTTGGTTTCCGATGATGGACGCTTGCGGTCAGGTCGTGCGGTCCCGGTCCGCCCGGCGCTGCAACAGGACCGCGGCCACGATGATCAGGCCCTTGGCGATGTTCTGGGTCTCGGTGGCCAGGTTGTTCAGGATGAAGATGTTGGTGATCGTGGTGAAGACCAGCACCCCGAGGATCGAGCCGACCAGGGTGCCGCGCCCGCCGATGAGCAACGTGCCGCCGATGATCACGGCCGCGATCGCGTCCAGCTCGTAGAGGTTCCCGTGGGTGCTGGAGCCGGTGGTGGTGCGGGCCAGGAGCATGATCGCGGCGATCCCGCAGCAGGTTCCGGAGAGCACGTAGAGCAGGGCGGTGCTGCGCCGGACATCGATCCCGGCCAGCCGGGCGGCCTCGGCGTTGCCGCCGATCGCGAAGGTCCGCCGGCCGAACGTGGTGCGGTTCAGCAGCACCCAGCCGATCACCGCCACCACGGCGAGAATCAGCACCAGGAGCGGGATCCCGAGGACGTCGGTGGTGGCCAGGTCCTTGATCGGCTGCTCCCGGACCACCTGGGTGCGGTTGTCGGCGATCCGGGCGGCCAGGCCCCGGGCCGAGACCAGCATGGCCAGGGTGACGATGAACGGGACCAGCCGGCCGTAGGCGATCAGCAGCCCGTTCACCAGCCCGGCGCCGGCCCCGACCAGGAGCGCGCAGAGCGCCATCATCCACGGCCCGTGCGCCTGGGTGGCCAGCGTGGTGGCCCAGACCGAGGCCAGGGCCACGATCGCGCCGACCGAGAGGTCGATCCCGCCGCCGATGATCACGAACGTCATGCCGACCGTCACCACCCCGATCACCGACGAGCTGACCAGGATGTTCTCGAGATTGTCGGTAGTCAGGAAGTTGTCGCTGGTGACCGCGCCGATCACGGCCAGGATCAGCAGGACGGCGACCAGGCCGAGGTTGCGCACCTCGGTGCCGCGCAGCCGGGCCAGCAGGTTCGGTTCCCGGGTTACGGGCGGGGCCGTGGAGACGCTCATCGCAGGCTTCCTTCCATCACCAGGTCGAGCACCCGGTGCTCGTCCAGTTCGCCGGCCGGGGCGGTGTGCACCACCCGGCCCTCGCGCATGACCAGCACCCGGTCGGCCAGGCCGAGCACCTCGGGCACCTCGCTGGAGACCAGCAGCACCCCCATCCCGGAGTCCGCCAGCCTGCGGATCAGCGCGTAGATCTCGGACCGGGCCCCGACGTCGACGCCGCGGGTGGGCTCGTCGAGCAGCAGCAGCCGGGTCTCACCGAGCAGCCAGCGGGCCAGCACCACCTTCTGCTGATTGCCCCCGGACAGGGTCCGCACGGCTCTTGTGACGTCGGCCGGGCGAACCTCCAGGCCCGAAGTCGCCTCCTCGGCCGTAATCCTCTCACGACGCCGGTCCAGCCAGCCCGGAACCCTTTTCGTCATCCGGGAGAGCGAGGCCAGGGTGACGTTCCGGGCGACCGGCTCCCCCAGCAGCAGGGCCTGGCTCTTGCGTTCCTCCGGGGCCAGGCCCATGCCCGCCTTCACCGCGGCCCGCACCGACCCGGCCGGCAGCGAGCGGCCGTGCATCGAAACCGAACCGGATGTCCGGCGGCGGGCCCCGTAGATCGTCTCCAGGACTTCGGACCGTCCCGCCCCGACCAGACCGGCCAGGCCGACGATCTCGCCGGGCCGGACGGCCAGCGAGACCGCTTCGAAGGAACCCTTCAGGCCGAGGTTCTCGACCTTCAGCAAGGGCTCGTCCGCAAGGGCGGAAACCGTCCGCGGAGGGAACAGGTACTCCACCCGCCGCCCGGTCATCAGCGAGACCAATTGGGCGGTAGGGGTACTCGACGCCGGCAACCCGGTGGCCACCGTGCGTCCGTCCTTGAGCACCGTGACCACATCGCCGATCTGCCGGATCTCCTCCAGCCGGTGCGAGATGTAGACCACCGCAACCCCTTCGGCGATCAGGTCGTGGATCACCCGGAACAGGTTCGCCACCTCGTCGTGGGCCAGCACCGCGGACGGCTCGTCCATCACGATCAGCCGGGCGTCCCGGGCCAGCGCCCGGGCCAGGCTGACGATCTGCTGCTGCGCCGCCGAGAGCCGGCCGACTTCGCGGCTCACCGGAATCTCCGGATGCCCCAGTTTCTGCAGGACTTTCCGCGCCTCGGCGCCCTGCGCCCCCCGCCGGACGAACCCGCCCACGGCATTCTCGTGCCCGAGGTAGAGGTTGTCCGCCACCGAAAGCCCCGGCACCAGGTCGAGTTCCTGATAGATGGTGGCGATGCCGCGCTGGATGGCCGACGCCGGCGAGGAGAACGTCACCTCCTCACCGGCCCAGCGGATGCTGCCCTCGTCCGGCCGATGGGCTCCGGCGAGAACCTTGATCAGGGTGGACTTCCCGGCCCCGTTCTGGCCGAGAAGACAGTGCACCTGCCCCGCGGCGACGTCCAGGTCGACGCCGTCCAGGGCCCGCACTCCGGGGAACTGCTTGACGATGCCGCGCATGCGCAACAGCCCGTCGTCGTCCATGGTGGCCTCCTCGTCGAGGTCAAGCGGGACGTGCTGAAAGTGTTCTAGTTGGTGGAGAGAACCGAGTCGGAGACGAGCCGCCCGGCACCGACCACTCCCGCGGTGCCGCCGAGCTCGGACAGGACGATGGGCAGATTGCCGGTCGCCAGGGGCAGCGAGCGGCGGTACACCACACTGCGGATCTCGGCCAGCAGCGGATGACCGAGTCCGGCCACGCCGCCCCCGATCACCACCAGACCGGGGTTGAAGAAGCTCACCAGCGAGGCCAGCACCTGACCGATGCGGGTGCCGCCGTCGCGGATCAGGGCGATGCTGACCGGGTCGCCGGCCGCCGCCGCCTGCCCGACATCGTCGGCGGAGAGCGGCTTTCCGGCGGCCAGTCGTCCGGCCAGCCAGTCCGAGCGCCCGGCCCGCGCGGCCGCCTCGGCATCCCGGGCCAGGGCCGCGCCGCCGAAGGTGGCCTCCAGGCAGCCGGTGTTGCCGCAGGCGCAGACCGGACCGTGGCCGTGCGCATCCACCTGGATGTGCCCGATGTCCCCGGCCGAGCCGTTCACCCCGCGGTAGATCTCCCCGCCGACCACGATGCCGCAGCCGATGCCGGTGCCGATCTTGACGAAGAGCAGGTCCCGCACGCTCCGCGCGGTGCCCGCGTGCAGTTCGCCGAGGGCCATCACGTTCACATCGTTGTCGACCATCACCGGGGCGCCGAGCGCCGCGCCGAGCTCGTCGCGGATCGGGAACCGGCTCCAGCCGGGCATGATCGGCGGCGCGACCAGCGCGCCCTCGGCCTGGCTGACCGGACCGGGCACCCCGACCCCGACCCCGGTGATCGAGCCGCTGTGGTCGGCCCGGACCTTGCCGACCAGATCGATCACCTGCTCCAGCACCGGACCGGGGCCGAGCCGCACGTCGGTCTCGGCCCGGGCCTGCCCGAGCAGGTTCAGCTCACCGTCCAGCACGGCGACGTCGATCGAGGTCGCCCCGATGTCGATGCCGACGAAGCGCAGGCTCCGGGCCAGCGCGACCATCTGCGAGCGCCGCCCGCCGCGCGAGGCGGCCAGCCCGACCACGTCCACCAGGCCCAGCTCGGCCAGCCGCTCGACCTCGATCGCGACCTTGGACTTGGACAGCTCGACCGCATCACCGAGCTCGGCCCGGGACTGCGGTCCGCTGTCCCTCAGCAGCCGCAGAAGCCGGGCCTGATGGCGGTTTTCCGGACGAGCGCCGACCCGAGCCACGATGCCGACCTCCCCGCCCGTATCCGGTCGCTACCCCTGTGTAGCGCCTGTGAGGGACAGTAGCCAGGCTTCGCCCATTCTGTGAAGAACTTCGCCCACAAAAAACCAAAAGGTCCGCCGAGCGGTCCTCAGCGGATCCGGAACAGCCGCCGCACGTCCGCCGCCATCGTGACCGAGCCGGTAGCCAGCACCCCGCCGCCGATCATCCCGCCCTCCTCGGCCTTGCCCATGGCGTAGTCGAGCGCGTCGTCCAGCCGGTAGAAGGTGGAGACCCGGTCCTCGCCGAACACGTCCTCGGCGATCTCGGTGAGCTCGTCCGGCTCCATCGCCCGGGGCGAGGAGGTGCGGGTGATGACGACCTCCTCGAGCACCGGCTCGAGCGCGCCGAGGATGCCCTCCGCGTCCTTGTCCTCCAGCACGGCCACCACCCCGACGAGCCGGCTGAAGCCGAACGCCTCCTCCAGGCTGTCGGCGAGAACCTGTGCACCGGAGGGGTTGTGGGCGGCATCGATCAGCACGGTCGGGCTGCGCCGGACCACCTCCAGGCGGCCCGGCGAGCTGGTGTCGGCGAAGGCCGCGCGGACCACGTCGATGTCCAGGCCGGAGCCCTCGCGGGAGTTGTCGGTGCTCGACCAGTCCCGGCCGTCGGAGAGCAGGAACGCCTCGACCGCGGCCAGCGCGGTGGCCGCGTTCTGGGCCTGGTGCTCGCCGTGCAGCGGAAGGAAGATGTCCGGGTAGACCGCGGCCGCGCCCTGGATGGTCAGCACCTGCCCGCCGACGGCGACCTCGCGGGTGCTCACGCCGAAGTCGTGGCCCTGGCGGAACACGGTGACGCCGAGCTCGGCGGCCTTGGCCAGCAGCACGTCGTCGGCCTCGGCGGACTGCTCCGAGAACACCGCGATCGCATCGGGTTTGATGATCCCGGACTTCTCCTTGGCGATGGTCGCCACGTCGTGCCCGAGGAAGCGCTCGTGGTCGATGCCGATCGGGGTGATCACCGCGACCCGGGCGTCGATGATGTTGGTCGCGTCCCAGGAGCCGCCCAGCCCGACCTCGACCGCGGCCACGTCCACCGGGGTGTCGGCGAAGGCGGCGTAGGCCAGGGCGACCAGCACCTCGAAGTAGGTCAGCCGCGGGTTGCCGGCCTCGGCGTTGCGCGCGTCGACCAGGTCCAGGTAGGGCTTGATCTCGTCGTAGACCTCGACGAAGCGCTCCTGGCCGATCGGCTCACCGTCCAGCGAGATCCGCTCGCGCACGTCGGTCAGGTGCGGGCTGGTGAACCGGCCGGTGCGCAGGCCGTGCTCACGCAGCAGCCGCTCGATCATCCGGGTGGTCGAGGTCTTGCCGTTCGTGCCGGTCACGTGGATCGCCTCGAACGCCCGCTGCGGGTCGCCGAGCAGTTCGGCCACCGCCTGGATCCGGTCCAGGCTGGGCACCAGGTCGTGCTCCGGGGCCCGGTCCAGGATCTCCTTGTAGACCTCGGTGGTCCGCCGCTGGAGCGCCTCGGCAGCCTCGGTGTCCTTCGCGTCGCGCTGCGGACCGTGTCCCGCCACCCGCGCCATCAGCGATCCACCTCGGAGAACTCGAACCGACTCATGCCCCGAGCCTATCCGCCGCCCCGAGGTAAACCCGCACCCTGTCCAGCGGCTGTGGATGGTCATGAAGCGGTTCCAACGGGAAGGATCGTCCGGATGCCCGCACCACCACGTACGAAGGGGACGGTCCTGGAGTTCGAGGAGTTCTACCGGCGGGAGTTCCCCCGCATGGTGACGCTGGCCGGAGCGGTCTCCGGTAGCCGGATCGCCGCGGAGGACATCGCCCAGGACGCGCTGCTGCAGGCCCGGCAGAACTGGGACACCGTCTCCGGGTACGAGAAGCCGGGCGCCTGGCTGCGGCGGGTCACCGTCCAGCTGGCGTCCAAGCGGCTGCGACGGGCCCGGGCCGAGGCGGCCGCGCTGCTGCGGCTGGGCAACACGCCGCCGCCGTTGCCGCCCGGGCCGGAAGAGGTGGAGACGGTCCTGGCGGCGATCCGGCAGTTGCCCCGGCAGCAGCGGGCGGCCGTGGTGCTGACCTATTTGGAGGACCGGAGCGTGAAGGAGGTCGCGGAGATCCTCGGCTGTGCGGAGGGGACCGCCAAGGCCCATCTCTTCAAGGCCCGCGCGCGCCTGGCCCGGCTCCTGGGAGAGGAGTCCTGATGAGCAACCTGGACGATCGAATTGGGGACGCTCTGCGCGACCTGGATGCTCGGGTCGCCCATGCGGTACACCGGCCGAGGTCGGTGCGGCCCCGGCCGCTGCGCTTCGTCGTGCCGGTGGTCGCGGCCCTGGCCGTCCTGGCGGTGCTGGTCGGCAGTGTGGTGATCGGGAGGCAGCAGGACCGGGCCGTCTCGGTGGTGCCGAGCGGGACCTCGAGCCAGTCGCCGGAGGACGCGGCCCGGGACGGGGTCTATCCCCAGATCGCCGACCTGACCTCGAAGCAGCGCACCGGGAAGGTCCTGAAATCCGCCCTCTCGACCGTGGGCAAGCAGGCCATCACCCTGGAACTCGTGCGCCCCGACCTCCGCGCGGTGAAGGGTTTCGGGGCGGACGGCTGCCTGGCCCCGGTCGATGCGGATCGCGCTTACCCGGTCTGCCGGAACGGCCAGTACACCGAACTTCTGGCGTTCGCGGCCGGCACTCGGCGGATCGTGCACGCCTACCCGCTGCCCGCGAAGATGACCTGGATGATGGGGATCGGCGACTATCTGTACTGCGGTCACGACGGTACCCAGGCGCTACCGGACTCGGCGCTGTGCCGCCTCGATCTCCGGACGCTGGACCTCACCGGCACGGTGTTCCAGTGCGACGAGCGCAAGGACACCTGCGGTCAGGGCGACCAGGCCCTGAGCCGGTACCCGGGCACCTGGTTCGAGAACCCGAAGATCGCCGGGGCCGCCCGGGTCTTCCAGTACGAGCACACCGACCAGCTGCTGGTGAAGGCCGCGGACGGACGCACCACGGCCGAACTGGACCCGGAATCCCTGAAACCTCTGGTGACCCCGACCCCCTGACCCCCGGCCCCCCAAAAACCTTGCCGTGATCATGGAGTTCTTCCCCGGCGATCATGGAGTTCCCGCCGGGGAGAAGTCCATGATCACGGGGGCGAAAGTCCATGATCACGAGGGTAAAAGTCCATGATCACGGCCAGGGTTTGTCAGAGGCCGGCCTTCTCGTACTCCTCGTCCAGCAGCTCGGAGGCCTCGGCGTCGGAGAGGCCGCGCTTGATCGCGTCGTAGTAGACCTGCACCAGCTGGTCCCCACCGACCCGGTCGTACGTCTCGTCCCACAGCTCCGAGTCGGCCCGCCAGTAGCCGACCGTGGCCACGTGGTCCAGCGGCCAGCCGTGCTCCTTGCGCAGCAGCTTCCGGATCTCGCGGGACTGCGCGGCCTCTCCGGAGTACCAGACGTAACCCGGCCCCTGCTGGGACAGCTCGGGCAGCTTCGCGGCGATCAGGGCGGTCAGCGCCCCCTGGTTCAGCCCGTTCCCGGTGCCCACGCTGGCGTCCACACCCCTCGCGTGGCACTGGGTCTCGGGCAGCGCGGCCAGGTCGTCCGCGTCCACCGTCTCGACCATCGCGTACACCGCCGGGCCGTCCTCGGTGCACTCCTCGATGACCCGCGCCAGGGCCGGCAGCCCGGTCAGGTCGGCGGCCGCGAGGATCCACTTCACCCCGGCGGGCGGGGCGAACCAGCTGCGCGGACGGGTGATCAGCAGCTCCTGGCCGATCTCGGCCTTCTGCGCCCACTCCCCCGCCACCCCACCCGGGTGCACCACGAAATCGACGGTCATCCGGGCGTCCTCACCCGGAACGAACGATCTGACCGTGTAATTGCGCCCCTCGGGAGCGGTTTCCGGATCGTGATGACCCCAGATATCGTTCTCCAGGGTCACCGGGGCCGGCCGCTTCTGCCCGGGTCGGGGGAACCAGAGCACGATCGCCTCGTCCGGGATGCCCAGGGGCTGGTACCGGGCCAGCTCGGGCCCCCCGAAGACGATCCGTACCAGGTGCGGGCTGAGCCGCTCGGTGGCCATGACCTCGGCGTACCACGAAGGGTTCGGGGTGGTCACTTCGGTCACGCGGCATCAGCTCCCTGGTTCCGGCCGGTCGGCCAACTTAGGAAAGCCTAACCTACACAGAACCGACCCGGACCGACAGGTGCCCCGGCCCGCCCAGGCCGGGGCACCCGTCGTCCCTCATCGGAGAATCAGGAGGTGATCCGGATCTTCATCGACGTGCCCTTCTGCTGCAGCACGGTGATCCTGGTCCCGGTGCTCGGCACCTTGACCCCGTGGTCCAGCTGGACCTTGTCGAAGTAGTTCTTCGAGTCGTCGAACACCGGGTTGCCCTTCAGACTCGGGATCTTCGACGCCTTGCCGTCCACGTGCAGGGTGATCGCGTCGGTCTTCTTCAGCCCGAACGGCGCGTCGTAGATCTGCACCCGGGTGCGCCAGGGCTTCTTGTCCACCTGGTACAGCGTCTTCGGATGGGCGTCGATGTTCAGGTTGCGGCCCCCACCGGGGTGGATGCTGACGTCGTTGTCCGCGTACGAGGTGTCCCAGTAGGTGATCAGCAGACCCTGCTGGTACGGGAAGTGCTCGACGTAGTCCGGTTTGGCAGTCGCCCAGCCGAAGTTGTACGGCCCGGTCTTCAGGTACTTGTCGTAGCTGACGTAGGACCGGTTGGCGGCGATGTAGTAGTTGTCGTAGGAGTTGACCTCGGTACCCGTCGTCCGGCGGAAGCCGGCGGTCATCCAGGCCCCGTCGACCGTCTCCGCGCCGTCCTCGAAGACCGTGGTGGCTCCCGCCTTCACGGCGATCTGGTCGAGGAACAGGCCGGCCGGGGCGGTCGGGTCGGTTCCGGCCGTGGCTCCGTCGGTGGCGTACCGGAAGCGCAGGTCGATCTGCTTTCCGGCGTAGGCCGACAGGTCGAAGGTGGCCGGCTTCCAGCCGCCGCTGACCCCGTCGATGCTGTTGCCCTCGGCTGCGTTGGTGATCGAGCCCGGGATCGCCTTCCAGCTGCTCCCGTTGTCGTCGCTCACCTCGACGAAGGCATAGTCACAGGCGGTCTTCCCGCAGTCCTCGATGTTCCAGCTGGCCTGGAAGGTCAGCTGCGGAGCACCGGTCGGCAGGACGACCCGGCGGATCAGGGTGTTGGTCAGGTCGTTGCCCGATCCGCTGTACCACTCGTAGCTCCCGGCAGCCGGTTTCGTGAGCTGCTGGGTGACCTTCTTCTTCGGGAGCACCACCACCGCGGCCTGCGGATTCTTGGTGTTGTACTCCTCCGGGCCGAGATCGACGGTCTTCACCTTGCGCTTGCCGACCGTCGTCACCTCGTAGTCCAGCCAGCCGAGCTGCAGCTTCTCCCAGGCGCCGATGTCGCCGGGCTCCTCACCGAGCGCGTCGCCCTTGGCCCCGAGCCGGCTCTGCGCCATCAGCGACCACCACTCGACCGCGTTGCCGACGCCCCCGGAGATGTCGTAGTTGTCCGGCAGGCCGAGGTCGTGGCCGTACTCGTGGGCGAACACGCTCAGGCCGCCGTTCTCCGGCTGGGTGGTGTAGTCACCGACCCACAGGCCGGTGTCGCCGATCTCGGCGCCGCCCAGCTTGTTGTTCGCCGGGCCGGTCGCGCCGACCTGGTCGAAGTAGGCGTACCAGCGGTGGCTCCAGATCGCGTCCTCGCCCTGCTGCGGGTCCTGGTCGGCCTGGTCGCCGCCGGCGTGGACGATCTGGAAGTGGTCGAGGTAGCCGTCCGGCTCGTTGAAGTTCCCGTCGCCGTCGTAGTCGTACCGGTCCCACTGGTCGTACTCGCTGACCGCGGCCTTGATCTGGGCGTCGGTCTTCCCGGCGGCCTTCTGCTCGTCCACCCAGATCTTGAGCGCGTCGGAGATCATCGCCCAGGTGTTGTCGCAGATCGTGTCGGCGCAGGGGTAGCCGTTCGAGCGGCCGTAGCGGGCCTCGTTGTAGGGCAGCTTCACCCAGTCCGAGACCGTACCGTCGACGCTGTACCGGCCCGAGGACTGGGTCTCGTAGTACGCCTTCAGCGAGTTCTTCTTGCCGAAGTACAGGTCCTGGTAATGCTTCTGGTTGTAGTCCGGCTGCCAGACGGTGGAGTTGTCGTTCTTCGCCGGCTCGGGGATCTGGTTGTGCGTGGGACCGTCGAACACCGCCGGGCCGGGCCAGTCCGGGTCGGTGTCCTGGTCCGGGTAGTCCGGGTGCCGCTGGTCCCCGAACTCGGCCAGGATCACGAAGATCTTGTCGGTCTGCTCGCGGGCCAGCTCGACGTACTTGTCGTCGTCCTTGCCCTTGCTCCCGGCCAGTTTGACGACCTGACTCCCGGCCTTCTGCTGCACCGTGGCCTGGCCGTTCAGCACCTGGGTCACGGCCTCCTGCCGCAACGCCCGGGCCTTGTCCTGCAACGGGCTGGACGGATCATCGCTACCCGGAGCGGTTTTCGCCGAGGGTGCGGACTTCGCCAAGGGGACCGGGGCCACCCCCGTGACCGTCGCCGAGGCCGATCCGGGGAGCGCAAGGGCCACCCCGGCCGCCATCGAGAAGGTGGCGAAACCCATCAGGACTTTTCGCACACAGACCTCCGAGTCCGGTGTCCCGCGGGCCAGGCGCCACGGGTACTCGAAGTAGAACCTAAGCGAAGACACAGCTCCCGTTAAGGTAATTTCCAGAATTTGCCCGATTTATGTTCTGAAACCTCGACGAAACGCCCAGGGAGCCGCACGTCTTACCGCTCCGGAACGCCCGCTCGGCGATTCCTTCGTTCCGGGAGTTGCGCTTGGGAGTCCTGGGCAGAACAGCGAGGTCCGGCGTCGCTCGGGCGGCGCCGGACCTCGGCCGGTCGGGAACGACGGATCAGGGCGTGGTGACCCGGATCGTCATCGCGGTCTTCTTCTCCTTCAGCACCTCGATCCTCACTCCGGCGCCCCGCACCTTCACCCCGTGGTCGGTCTGGACCGGGTCGAAGTAGTTCTGCGTGTCGTCGAAGACCGGGTTGCCGGGCAGACCCTTGATCCGGGTCCGCTCGCCCTCCTCGTGCAGGCTGAGGTTGTCGGCCTTGTCGGTGCCGAACGGTGCGTCGTACAACTGCACCCGGGCCCGCCAGGGATCACCGTCGGCCTGGTAGAGCGTCCCGGGATGCGCGTCCACGTAGAGGTTGAGCCCCTCCCCCGGGTGCTCGCTGACGCTGTTGTCCGCCTGCGAGGTGTCCCAGTACGAGATCAGCAGCCCCGGCTGGTACGCGAAGTGCTCCACCTTGTCCGGCTTTTCGGTGAGCCAGCCGGCGTTGTAGGGACCGGTCTTCAGGTACTGGTCGAAGCCGGTGTACGACCGGTTCCCGGCGATGTAGTAGTTGTCGTAGAAATTCACCTCGGTGCCGGTGGTGCGCTGGAACCCCAGCGGAACCCAGCCCGGGGCGGCGGTTTCCGCGCCGTCCTGGAAAACCGTCGTGCTCCCGGCCTTCACCGCGATCTGGTCGAGGAACAGGCCGGCCGGGTCCTTGCGGTCCTCCCCGGCGACCGCCTGATCGGTGGCGTACCGGAAGCGCAGCACCACGGACCGGCCGGCGTACTTGGTCAGGTCGAAGGTGGCCGGGACCCAGCCGTTGCTCTTACCGTCGATCGCGTTGCCCTCGGCGGCCTTGGTGATCGAGCCGGGCAGCGACTTCCAGCCGGTGCCGTCGTTGGCCTCGACGAAGGCGTAGTCACAGGGGTCGGCGTCGCAGTCCTCGATGTTCCAGTTCGCCTGGAAGGTCAGCTGCGGGGCCCCGGCCGGCAGGGTGAGGACCCGGGAAAGCGTACTGGTCAGGCTGTCCCCCGAACCGCTCCACCATTCGTACGCTCCGGTCTGCGGTTTCACCAGTTGCTCGGTGACCTGCTTCTTGGGCAGCGCGACGATGGCCGCCTGGGTCCGGCTGGTGTTGTACTCCTCCGGGCCGAGCTCGATCGTCCGGCTCCGCCGGCCCATCGGCACCACCTCGTAGTCCAGCCAGCCGAGCATCAGCTTGTTCCAGGCCCCGAGGTCACCGGGCTTGGTGCCGAGCGGATCGTCCTTGGCCCCGAGCCGGCTCTGCGCCATCAGCGACCACCACTCCACCGGCTCGCCGCTGCGCCCGTCGGCGATGTCGTAGTCGTCCGGCAGGCCGAGGTCGTGGCCGTACTCGTGGGCGAACACGCTCAGGCCGCCGTTCTCCGGCTGGATCGTGTAGTCGCCCACCCAGATCCCGGTGTTGCCGATCTGGGTGCCGCCGAGCTCGTTCCCGGCCGGACCGGTGAGGCCCACCTGGTCGTAGTTGGTGTACCAGCGGTGGCTCCAGATCGCGTCCTCACCCTGCCGCGGATCGCCGTCGGCCTGGTCGCCCCCGGCGTGCACGATCTGGAAGTGGTCGATGTAGCCGTCCGGCTCGTTGAAGTTGCCGTCCCCGTCGTGGTCGTACCGGTCCCACTGGTCGAACTGGGCGACCATCTGCTTGATCTCGGCGTCGGTCTTACCGGCGGCCTTCTGCTGGCCCACCCAGACCTCGAGCGCGTCGGAGAGCAGGGCCCAGGTGTTGCTGCAGGTGGTCTCCGCGCAGGGGTAGCCGTTGGAACGGCCGTAGCGGGCCTCGTTGTAGGGCACCTTGACCCAGTCGGTCACCGTGCCGTCGACGCTGTAGCGGCCGGAGGACTGGGTCTCGTAGTAGGTCTTGAGCGACTCTCCGCTCCCGAAATACAGGTCCTGGTAGTGCTTCTGGTTGTAGTCCGGCTGCCAGACCGTGGTGTTGTCGTCCGCGGCCGGCTTCGGGATCTGGTTGTGCAGCGGGCCGTCGAACACGGTCGGGCCCGGGGTCTTCGGATCGGTGTCCCGGTCCGGGTAGTCCGGGCTGCGCTGGTTCCCGAACTCGGCCAGCACCACGAAGATGTGGTCGGTCTGCTGGCGGGCCAACTCGACGTACTGGCCGTCGTCGTCCTGGTCCCCGGCGCCCTCGGCCAGCTTCACCACCTGGCTGCCGTTCTTCTCCTGCACTGCGGCCTCACCGTTGATCACCTCGGTGACCGCCTTCTGTTTCAGGGCCGCCGCCTTCTCCTGGATCGGGCTGGTCAGCCCGTCCGGCCCGGCCGGCGCCACGCTCACCCCGTCGGCGGGCGCGGCCACCAGATGCGACGCCCGGGCCGATTGCGGCACCGCGAGTGCAGCACCCGCGACCAGCGCCGTAATCGCCAGCCCAGTAAGGACCTTTCGCTTCAATTTTCCCCCGTACATCCCCGTTGGGCCTCGTCCTGGTACCTGCTCGAGGCAACTGGAGCGATCATGCAGGAACCTCACGGGTCCGGGCCTTCCAGCAAACGGACGACTCCCCTCCCCCTCGAAGGTGGCGTTCTCACCCGGGTGGTGACCGGCGTCCTCAAACCAAATGCACGAACGGCCGGCCTCCCCTTTCGGGGAGACCGGCCGTTCGACGCTCTTACGGTCAGGCCGACTTGTCGCGCCGCTCGCGCGGCTTGCGCACCGGTGCCTCGCGCGGCACCAGCGTCGGGTTGACGTTCTCCAGCACCACCTCGCGGGTGACCACGCAGCGGGCCACGTCGTCGCGGCTCGGCACGTCGAACATCACCGGGAGGAGCACCTCCTCCACGATCGCCCGCAGACCCCGCGCACCGGTACCGCGCAGGATGGCCTGGTCGGCGATGGCGGCGAGCGCGTCCTCGGTGAACTCCAGCTCCACCCCGTCGATCTCGAACATCCGCTGGTACTGCTTCACCAGGGCGTTCTTCGGCCGGGTGAGGATGCGCACGAGCGCCTCCCGGTCGAGGTTGGAGACCGTGGTGATGACCGGCAGACGACCGATGAACTCCGGGATCAGCCCGAACTTCAGCAGGTCCTCCGGCATCACGTCGGCGTAGGAGTCGTTGTTCGCCTTCGCCTCGTGCAGCGGGGCACCGAACCCGATACCGCGCTTGCCCACCCGGGACTGGATGATCTGGTCCAGCCCGGCGAAGGCGCCACCCACGATGAACAGCACGTTGGTGGTGTCGATCTGGATGAACTCCTGATGCGGGTGCTTGCGCCCGCCCTGCGGGGGCACCGACGCGGTGGTGCCCTCGAGGATCTTCAGCAGCGCCTGCTGAACCCCCTCGCCGGACACGTCCCGGGTGATCGACGGGTTCTCCGACTTGCGGGCGATCTTGTCGACCTCGTCGATGTAGATGATCCCGGTCTCGGCCTTCTTGACGTCGTAGTCCGCCGCCTGGATCAGCTTGAGCAGGATGTTCTCGACGTCCTCGCCGACGTAACCGGCCTCGGTGAGGGCGGTCGCGTCGGCGATCGCGAACGGCACGTTGAGCATCTTGGCCAGGGTCTGGGCCAGATACGTCTTGCCGCAGCCGGTCGGCCCGATCAGGAGGATGTTCGACTTGGCGATCTCGACCGGCTCGTCACCGCGCCGGCCGGGCTCGCCCGCCTGGATCCGCTTGTAGTGGTTGTACACGGCGACCGCGAGGCTCTTCTTGGCCGGTGTCTGACCCACCACGTACTGCTCGAGGAAGTCGAAGATCTCCTTCGGCTTCGGCAACTCGACCAGACCGAGTTCACTGGCCTCGGCCAGCTCCTCCTCGATGATCTCGTTGCACAGGTCGATGCACTCGTCGCAGATGTAGACGCCGGGCCCGGCGATGAGCTTCTTGACCTGCTTCTGGCTCTTTCCACAGAAAGAGCACTTCAGCAGGTCGCCACCGTCTCCGATGCGTGCCACGCGCAGTCCTTCCTCCGGGGGGCTTACTGGCGGTTGCCCGTCGGCGTCCGACCGGCCCCAGCACCATTCAACGCCACTGGAGCGCCGCTGTCAGCGGCACCCCCTGTTCAGTCGGCGTGTCAGGCGCCGGACGGGGCCGGCGGGGTGGACACCTGAGCGCCCTTGCGACTGCCGAGCACCTGGTCGATAAGGCCGTATTCCAGGGCCTGTTGAGCGGTCAGGATCTTGTCCCGCTCAATGTCCTTCTGCACCTGCTCCGACGTCTTGTTGGAGTGCAGTGCGATGGTGTCTTCCAGCCAGGTGCGCATCCGCAGCACCTCGTTGGCCTGGATCTCGATGTCCGACGCCTGACCGTAGTCGCCACCGGACATCGCGGGCTGGTGGATCAGCACCCGGGCGTTCGGCAGGGCCAGGCGCTTGCCCTTGGTGCCGGCCGCCAGGAGCACGGCGGCGGCCGAGGCCGCCTGGCCCAGGCAGACCGTCTGGATCTCCGGCTTGACGTACTGCATGGTGTCGTAGATTGCCGTAAGAGCCGTGAACGAGCCACCCGGGCTGTTGATGTACAGGGTGATGTCGCGGTCCGGGTCCTGGCTCTCCAGCACGATCAGCTGCGACATGATGTCGTCGGCCGACGCGTCGTCCACCTGCACGCCGAGGAAGATGATGCGGTCCTCGAACAGCTTCGTGTACGGGTCCATCCGCTTGAAGCCGTAGGCCGTGCGCTCCTCGAAGTTCGGGAGCACGTAGCGGCTGCTCGGCGCGGCGACCTGCGGGGCGGCGCTGCGACCGGAACCCGGCAGGTGAAGGCCTGCGTGGTGGTCGGGGTAGCTCATCGGGTCACTCCTGTCCGGGAGGTCTTGCTGAGGGAGATCGGGGGCGGGTGGGGTGGGCCGGCTCAGGCGCCGGTACCGCCGCCACCGCTGACGTCACGGGCGGAGCGGACCACGTGGTCGACGATGCCGTACTCCAGGGCTTCCTGCGCGGTGAACCAGCGGTCGCGGTCGGAGTCCTTGGTGATGGTCTCCACCGACTGCCCGGTCTGCTCGGCGATCAGCTCGGCCATCTGGCGCTTGATGTGCAGGATCTGCTCGGCCTGGATCTTGATGTCGGTCGCCGAGCCACCGATCCCGCCCAGCGGCTGGTGCATCATCACCCGGGCGTGCGGGGTGGCCGAACGCTTGCCCTTGGCCCCCGCGGTGAGCAGGAACTGGCCCATCGACGCCGCCAGGCCCATCGCGATGGTCGCGACGTCGCAGGAGACGTACTGCATGGTGTCGTAGATCGCCATACCGGCGGTCACCGAGCCACCGGGCGAATTGATGTAGAGGTAAATGTCCTTGTTCGGGTCTTCCGCGGCCAGCAGCAGCATCTGCGCGCAGATCGCATTGGCGTTCTCGTCGCGGACCTCGGAACCGAGGAAGATGATCCGGTCCTTCAGCAGGCGGTTGTAGACGTGGTCGTCGTAGCCCATGCCGGGCGACGACGTGCGGGCCACCGGCTGGTCGAACGAACTCGTCACCGGGGTGCTCCCCGGAACGATCAAGTGGCTCACGATGTCGCTCCCCAAAACGTTGACGCCTGACCCCTGGTACGGGGTCCCGGGTGGGCCACCCGGTGCATTGACCCTAACGCGACCCACTCCCGGTGATCCTCCCCTACCGACCGTTGTTCGCTCTGGGCGCATCAGGGGCCACGGTGCATGACCCATATGGCCTCTGACCAGGCGACACGCGGCAGTCACAGGGGGCGATCAAGGGGTTGCTCAGTGGGTTTCGGACCTGAATGAGGGACGCCGGCGGGCTCGCCTCTGCGGAAAGCAGAACCGGCATCCCCTTTTCGGGGATGCCGGTTCTGCTGTGGGCCTAGATCAGCGGATCAGAGGGTCGGCAGCGCGGTCGGGTCGGAGGAGGACTTGCGCGGCTCCGCGTCCTGCTCGACCTCCACGGCCTCGATCTCCTCGACGACCTCTTCCTCTTCGGCGCTGGCCGGGAAGAGCGCCGAGAGGTCGACCTCGTTGCCCGACTCGTCCTTCACCGAGGCCCGCTCGAGCACCTGGGCCAGGGCCTTGCGGCGGCCGACCTCGGCCACCATCGACGGCACCTGACCGGCCTCGTCCACGGCCTTGATGAACTCGTTCGGCTCCATCCGGTACTGCTGGGCGGAGGCGAGCAGGTACTCGATCAGCTCCTGCTGGCCGACCTGCACCTCCTCCTTCTCGGCGATCGCGTCGAGCAGCAGCTGCGCCTTGAACGCCTTGCGCGCCTCGACCTCGACCTCCTCGCCGTGCGGGTCGCCCTCTTCCTTGCCCTCCTGCTCGAGGTGCTGCTTCACCTCGGCGGCGATGATGCCGTCCGGCACGGGGATCTCGACACCCTCGAGCAGCTTCTCCAGCAGCTTCTCGCGGGCCTGGATGCCCTGCTGGTACTTCGCCTCCTGCTCGGCCTGCTCGCTCAGGCTGGCGCGCAGCTCGTCGATCGTGTCGAACTCGCTGGCCATCTGGGCGAACTCGTCGTCCGCCTCGGGCAGCTCGCGCTCCTTGACCGACTGCACGGTGACCGTGACGTGGGCCTCTTCACCGGCCCGGTCGCCGCCGGCCAGCGGCGAGTCGAACGTGGTGGTCTCGCCGGCCGAGAGACCCGGCAGCACCTCGTCCATCCCGGCCAGCATCTCGCCCGAGCCGACCCGGTAGGAGACACCCTTGACGCTGTCGATCTCCTCGTCGCCGATGGTGGCGGCGATGTCGATGCTGAGGAAGTCGCCGTCGGCGGCGGGGCGCTCGACGGTGACCAGGCTGCCGAACCGCTCGCGCAGCGTCTCCAGACGCTCGGCGACCTGCTCGTCGCCCACCTTCACGTCGTCCACGACGACCTCGACGCCGTCCAGCGCCGGCAGCTCGAACTCGGGCCGCACGTCGACCTCGGCGGTGAACGCCAGGTCGCCCCCGGAGACCGGGTCGGGCACGGCGGTGACGTCGACCTCGGGCTGGCCGAGCGGGCGCACCTCGGTCTCCTCCACGGCCTTGGCGTAGAAGCCGGGCAGCGCGTTGTTGACCGCATCCTCGATCACGGCGCCGCGGCCGAACCGCTGGTCGATGATCCGGGGCGGAACCTTGCCCTTACGGAAGCCGGGCACGGTGACCTGCGACGCGATGTTCTTGTAGGCCGCGTCCATACTCGGCTTGAGTTCGTCGAAGGGCACCTCGACGGTGAGCTTGACCCGGGTGGGGTTGAGGGTCTCGACGGCGCTCTTCACGAGGGGACTTCTCCTGGCCTTTGGACAACTGAGGACGTTATGGCCTGCTTGTCGCCCCGCTACGGCAGCACGGCGGGCGCGCGCCGAGGAGACAGAGCGACATCATGGCCTTCGGCACATCCTAGCCGCGCCACACAGACGCGCAGGACAGGCCCGGCCCACCCGGCCCGGTTTTCCGGCGAGGGGCCTGCACCAGGGCTGTGACCAGCCCTGATACGCAACGCATCGCTGCGCACGTCGGGGTACCCGGATTCGAACCGGGGGCCTTCCGCTCCCAAAGCGGACGCGCTACCAAGCTGCGCCACACCCCGTCGACCCGCTCGGACCAGAAATCGTGTCCGACCGACCGGGTGACAGGCAGTAGGCTACGACACGACGGCCGAGCCGCTTGCACGCTTTCCTGGTTTGCCTTGGAAGCGGCATAAGATCTCGGACGCGCGGGTGTAGCTCAATGGTAGAGCCCCAGCCTTCCAAGCTGGTCATGCCGGTTCGATCCCGGTCACCCGCTCCATCAGCAAAGGGCCAGGTGAGAGGCCATGTACCTCTCACCTGGCCCGGGTCTTCCGTGGTCTGGAACGACGGGCGGGCCCTCAACGGGCCACTAACTCAGTAGTGGTACCGAGCCTGCACGATCACCAAGGTCTCGCCGCGAACCGTGTAGACCAGCCGATGCTCATCCGTGATCCGCCGCGACCAGTAGCCACTCAGATTCTCGGTCAGCCGCTCCGGTTTGCCGATGCCCTGCCCAGGCTCACGGAGGGCCTCTTCGATCATCCGGTTGATCCGGCGCAGCACTTTGGGTTCGCTGGTCCAGGACGTGTAGTCCTCCCAGCCGGACTTGTCGAAGGCGACCCTCACGATGCCTGCGCTGCCGGCGGCATATCGGCCTCGCCGAGCAGTTCGTGCTCCTCGAAGTCGCCGGCTTCCACCCGGGCGGCACTGTCCAGCAGCCTCTGCGCATTGGCCGGCGAACGCAGCAGATAGCGAGTCTCCATGAGCGATCGCCAAAGATGCTCCGGCACAAGGAAAGCCGTGCCCGACTTCGACACGATCTCAACTGCTTCCTCATCGTCGTTGACCTGCTCGATGAGCGGGAAAAGACGTTTGCGAGCCTCACTGGCCGACATAGCCATGACAGCCTCCCTAGACTGGTACAAGTTCATGGTACCAGTGCCACAGGCGTCGACCCCCTTCTCATTCGCTCCGAGCCGTGCCACATACGTGCCACATCGGCAGGACACTCAGGGGCACTCCAGGCCGCTCAAGGCACCTGAATCAACAGCAAAGCCCCAGGTAGCACCACAAAACCGAGGCTTCCACGCTCGTCATGCCGGTTCGATCCCGGTCACCCGCTCAGAGCACGAAGGGCCACGTCAGCGGCGCAAGCCACCGAACCTGGCCCTTCGTCATGACGACGGCAATCGGTGCCTGCGGGCCAGATGGGCCACCCACGGCCCCAGGCCCACCGATCTCGTCCCGCGATCAGAACCGGCCCCGCACCAGAGTCGGATGTTCCCCGAGGACCGCGCGGACCTGCCCCTGTGGGCATTGGGCAACCTCGGCACCGACGACGTGGATCTCCCTGAAGGACTTCCAGGTGGTGGGCCTGGAATCACGAGGACGGAGTCACCCGCCCGAACAGCCGAGAATATGGCTCGCCCGCCAACTGAACGACTGGACGCAGCGCGGATACCGACTCGCAGCTCAAGTACAAGCCGAACTGACGGACACCGAGGTCCTGGTCGATGACGACCACGGGGAGCAGGTCACGCTCCGTCGGATCTGGGACAGGACTGATCGACTGCTTACGGACGATTCGGTCGCGGATGAACGGCCACCACGTCCACCAACTCTTCACAGCCCTTGAAGTCGTCCGGATTGGCCGTGTACAGGGGTAATTCAACACTCACGCCCTCAAGCTGGGAGTCCCGGACGAGGCGATCCTGGTCGAGCCGGAAGCCCGGAACACCGGAGAAAACATCACGCTCAGCCGTTAGCTGTTGCGAAATCGTGGGGTTGAGCCGAAGTCGGTCACGCTGATCTCGCGTCCTTATCAACAGCGTCGGGCCTACGCGACCTGTCGGAAGCTCTGGCCTGAGGTGAGCGTCCAGTGCGCATCCCTGCCTCTGGCCTTGGACGACTACGTGGCCAGCATCGGCGATCCGAACCGGGTGGTGAACATGCTGGTCGGCGATACCCAGCGGATCGAGGTCTACGCGGACCAGGGCTTCGCCATCCCCCAGCCGATGCCCGATGAGGTGCGCCAGGCCTTCCAGCAGCTCGTGGACGCCGGGTACACGTCCCGCCTGGTCTGAACCGCTGAACCGAAAACCTGGTTGTGCAGCTGAATTGACCCTCCTAGAAGCCAAAGCGACCGCACTCGAACGGGTGCTTCAGAACACCCCGACGCAGCCGAGGGAGGGGGATGGCCCTCGCTCCCGCGGAACCGTCCGATCTCCTGCCTCGTCCGCGCAGGACGCTGCGGAAGCGGGTCGTCATAGCAACAATGCTGGCGGGAATCGGATGTCTTGGTGCCCTCTTCTACGGCGACGACGCCCGCGCCTGGCTAAGAAACGTAACTACGGGCGACGATGTGGGCGGTGTCTATTATCCCTCCGCGAGGTTTATGGCCGAGCACGTCGGCTGCCTGGATGTCTTCCGCCCCGCCCACATGCCCGGCAACAGTACGAGCTCCGGTGAATGCGCCCTGGCGAACGGAACCCTCATTGAATTCCGTACTTTCAATACCGGCGAAGGAGCGTCTGCCTGGCTCAACGGAGCTCAGGGCCAGTCCGGGCAGCTCGATCGGTCCGGAGCAGGGGGCGTGGGTGGGAACTGGGCCATCCGGGTCAGCGGAACCACCGACCGCGAGGCCATGAACCGGATCTTTCAGTCGTTGCCAAGCTGACCGCTTAGGCCGACTACCGCGCCTACCCTGGGCAGGTGCCCGACGTCCCCCCGCCCAGCCCGAGCGAGGTCGACCGGTTCCTCAAGAACTGGACGCGCGCGCCTGTTCGTAAGGTCAGTCCGATAGGCGCGGGTGACTGGTCCCGGGCCTATTCGCTGGAAACTGATGATGAGTCACTCGTGCTGCGGATCGGTGCCCAGGAGGAGGATTTCCAGAAGGATCGGATCGCGGCGTCGTGGCAGCAGCCCGGCCTTCCGGTACCGAGGTTTATCGATATGGGCCAAGCCTTCGGCGCTTTTTATGCGATCACCGAACGGGCTGAGGGTGAATTCCTCGACCGCCTCTCTCAGCGGGACGTGAAGAACGTCCTGCCCGTTCTTTTCCGCTTGCTCGACGCAGAGCAGGGCGTTCGCCCGGAAGAAGATGCTGGGTACGGAATCTGGGACGGTCATGGCGTGGCGCCCCATGGCTCGTGGCGGGATGCCCTGTTGTCCGTGACCACCGAGAGACCACGGCTTGCCGACTGGAAGAACCAGCTCCAGAGATGGCCGGACTGCGCAGCGGTGTTCGATGTGGGCGTCGAGAGGCTCCGGATCCTGGCGCAGCACGTTCCCCAGCGGCAGGACGTCATTCATGGTGATCTCCTGAACCGAAATGTCCTGGTTGCGGACAGCAAGATCGCGGCCGTCTTCGATTGGGGTTGTTCCCTGTACGGGGATCATCTCTACGACATCGCCTGGCTGACGTTCTGCAGTCCGTACACGTCTGGATTCGATCCGGAAGCGGTTCGGGATTTCGCGCAGCAGCACTATCGCGGAAAGAGTTCTGCCCCCGTTGATTTCGATCTTCGGATTGGTTGCTACGAGCTTCACATCGGGCTGAGCGCAATTGCTTACCAGGCTTTTCGGGGAGACCGAAGCGCGGCTGTCCTGCTTGCCGCCCAAACTCGGGCCGTCCTGAACCGAACCGGCCTATAACGGGCACAGACTGCCCGGCCCGAGGAGAGCCCGCGCATCGTGAAGAGGTCGGGGGCGGCCTAAGCCAAAGTCATCGCGGATTCAAAATTTGCCGCAACGCCGCTGGTCAGACCCCGAAACGGAGTTCTTCGGTTGACCGCCGAACCTCGCGTCAGAAGGATCGGGCATCGAGCCCGGCCGTGACCCTGAACATGGCCATTCGGGCGGTGAGGAGTATTGATGTCCCGCAAGTCTCTTCCGGCCATCCGGCGGCGCCGGGCCGTGGCCGTCGTGGCCGGCACGGCGATCGTGCTGGCCCTCGGAGTCTCGAGTTCGTTCGCGGTCGGCCTGGGGCGGGGCGGCCCCCATCCGCACCACGGTCCCGGACACTCCCGGCCACACCCGAGCGGAACGGCCACCACCTCGCCGACCGTTGCCCCGACGGCCGACCCGACGGCAACCACTGACCCGACGGCGACGGCCACGACCGACCCGACGGACGCGCCGGTCCCGTCCACGACGGATGGCACCGCGGACGAGACCACCGCGCCCAGTTCCACCACGAGCACGACCTCCCCCGCCGGCGCCTCGGACGCATCCTTCTGGGGTGACACCAGCAGCATCCCGGCGGCCAAGAACGTCGTCGAGGTCAAGGTTCTGAACAAGACCAACGGCCAGTACCCGGACAGCCAGGTGTACTGGAAGTTCAACGGCGAGACGCATTCGATCGCCGAGCAGCCGTACGTCGACATGCCGGCCAACTCGGCCGGGCGCATGTACTTCTACCTGGGTTCCCCGGACAGCAAGTACAGCGATTTCATCGAGTTCACGGTCGGCGACAACGTCTTCAACGGGAACACCACCCGGGTGGACGCGTTCGGCCTCAAGCTGGCCATGCTGCTGCACAACGACGACGGCAGTGAGCAGGAGGTCGGCGAGAACCGGGCGACCTTCGCCGAGAGCCGCGCGGCCACGTTCAACCGGTTCGAGGCCGCCGTGCCGGACGCGTTCAAGCACCTGGCCTCAGGAACCGACCGGATCGTGTCCCCCGGTGGCGACGCCGGATTCGCGCCGGGCGGCCAGTACGCCGATTACATGAGCAGTTACGCTGCTTCCGTCGGCTCCAGCGCGACCACGCAGCAGATCTTCGGCTGCTCCGGCCCGCTCGCCAACGACGCCGCCGGCTGCGCCAACCTGAACCGGCACGTGGCCGACCTGCCCCAGTCCGACCAGTCGACGCCGAGCGCGTTCTACCAGAAGGCCCCGGCGAACTACTACGCCAAGTTCTGGCACGACAACTCGATCGGCGCCAAGGCCTACGGCTTCCCCTACGACGACTATGCCAGCCAGTCCTCGTACATCTCCCACACCGACCCGAAGTACCTGCTCGTGGCGGTGGGCTGGTAAGCCCTGATCGACTGTGGAGGGGCTGTGGCCGGGTAGGAACCTCCCTACCCGGCCACAGTGCTCAGGAACCCGCTCCGGGCCCCATCCATCGGGCCGCGTCGACGTGGATGGCATCTCCACCGACCAGCTCCCGCAGCAGGGCCTCCGTCTTCGCCAGAGGCACGGCCCCCACCTGCCTTTCCCATTCCGCCCTCAGCTCGTCGAAGATCGACTCGGCCTCGCTGAGCATCGCGAGGCCGTGCGGGGTGACGTAGAGACGCTGGCGGCGTTTGTCGGCCGGGTCGGACTCGCGGGCCACGTAGTTGCGCTCTTCCAGCGCAGCGATGGTCTTCGCAGCGGCCTGTTTGCTGACGGACATCCGGCGGCCGACCTCGGAGGTGCTGTCCGCCCCGGCGAGGATCGCCTGCAGGGCGAAGTCGTGGACCGGCCGCACCTCCTCGTACCCGCGCGCGGTCAGTTCGGCGGTGGCGCGATCGGCCAGGCTGCGGAATCCGGTTCGGCGACTCCAGCGCCGTCGACGGGAACTACACCCAGGAAGCCTCCGCCGCGGACCTGCACCACCTCGTCGAGCATCTGGAACTCGGCGCGGTCCACCTGGTGTGTCAGGACATCAGCGGTGACGAATACCTGCGTACTGACGGCAAATGGACGGCTGGCGCGGCACCACCGGTCTGTACCAGGCGATCTTCACCGACGCCGGAGAGACTCGAAAGCTGGCCGAAACGCGTCCTCTGCCCATGCCCGTGCTCAGCGTCGACAGTATCAACGCGCCTTTCACCGAACAGACTCTCCGCTAGGTGGCCGCGCAGGCGATCGACTCGGCCCGCGTGGAAGGAGTTGGCCACCTGGTTGCGCAGGAGGACCCACAGGCTCTTTCCGAGATCCTGTTGGAATTCACCGCACGAGTCGGCCAGTCTGCGTAAGGTCAGCCGATATCGGCCAGTTCAACCCGCTCCCCTTCGCCCATGTCCCCCTCACTGTCATTGACAATGATGAATCCACCGGCCGGGACCCCGGGACCGGTCGCGATTCTCTTCGCCGCCAGAAGCACCGAGTCCCGGTCTTCACCGGTCAGGAAGAACGCGTAAACCTCGCCGATTTCCTCGCCGTCGTCGTAGTCTTCGGCGCCGTCAGACTTTAGGTCCAAGACCGCCACCCGGTCCTGAACCTCCTCAATCCAGGGATACTCGTACTCGCCCTCGGGGAGGTCCGGAGTGGGAGTCAGCGGTACGTGGATCTCGACAACAAGTTGGGCCATGAACCCAGTCTCATCGATGGGGACCCACGCCCGCCACCCGCGCACCGGCGTCCCTCATTCAGCCAGTGCGGCTACCCCAAACTGGGCGAAGCAACCGTCAAACCCAGGTCCGCCAGGTCGCGCCACTGACGCAAGGGAAGGCCGTCGATCTTCTGGCCGTCCTGAGCGCTGGGGATGACGTGAAGGGCCACGTGGTCGGCCCCCGCGTCCAGGTGCTCGCGAACCCGACGGGCCACCCTCTCCACATCCCCCCAGGCCACGAGATCGTCAATAATCCGATCGCTTCCACCCGGCACAAGGTCGTCATCGCCGTACCCCAGGCGGACGAGGTTCGCCCGATAGGTGGGAAAACCGAGGAACATGCCGATACCCGCCCGCGCAGCGGCTCGGGCCCGCTCAGGGTCGGCGTCTAGAACGACGGCTTGGTGCGGTGCGATGAAGGACGTCCCTCCGACCCGTTCGCGCTCGGCGGCCACATAGCGTGGGGGCACCAGGAACGGGTGCCAGCCGGCGGTCCGCTGCACGGCTAGGTCGACCATACGGGGTCCGAGGGCGCCCAGAAGGCGCTCACCGGAAGCGATGGGCGTGGCGGAAAGGTCGAGTGCGTCCAGGTATTCACCCATGGACTGGGTGGGCTTGCCGTACGTGCGTCCGTGCGCAGCCGCCCCGGCCGGAGCACCGATGCCCAGGCCGGTGAGAGCGCGGTGACCGTAGGCGGTTTGAAGTTCGGATACTCGGGTAGCCAGCTCCGGCGCCTCATAAGACCAGATATTGAGGACGCCGGTGGCCACCCGGGTACGAGAAGTGGCCTTCAGGAGGTGGCCGAGGTCGTCGAGGGTGCCGCTCCCGTCGAGGCCGGGGAGCCAGAGCGTGGGATAGCCGAGGCTCTCCAGTTCGGCGGCGGCCTCCTGAATCCGGGGCCGGCCGGCCCCCTTGAGTTCCATGCTCCAGATGCCCACCGCACCGAGCGCGACCTTGCCGTCGGACCGTCCCACCATGATCTCCTTCTCGAGGTTGCAGTTCAGCCTCTTCGGGTTCACGGCAGAGCACATCAGTCAAAATGCTCGCGGGGCCGCTCCGCTGTGTTCCGGCTCTGCTCCAGATGGGTCAACCCCTGCGCCACCCGGATACTCAGCGTGCCCGGCGTCTTCACTTCCGGCTCTCCCGGCCGAGGAGTCCGGGACCTTTATAAGACAATCGACGGGAGAGTCCAAGGGTGATCCGACGGATCATGGCAGTCACGGTCGCGGCGATGGGGATCGGTGTGATCGCCGGTGCGCCGGCGATGGCAGCGGACGGTACCACTCAGCCCAACCTGAGCGTGAACGTGAAGAGTTCCACCACTGCGTCTTTCGACGGACGTACGCCGAAGGGCTGTGTCAGTCTGCCGTATACGGTCGCGGTTTCGGGTGACGACGCCGGGCAGGTGAGCGGCTACACGGCCAGCGTGGTGCTGAGCACGCCCAGCGCTCCGGCCAAGGTGATCGACGCGGACGCACTGTCCTGGAGCCCGAGCGACGGCACCCAGAAGGGCAAGCTCTCGTACTGCGGCGGCAAGACAGCGGGTCTGCAGATCGTGGCCACGGTCTCGGCCACCTACGGCAGCGAAAGCGCCACCTACGTCTCGGCCCCCAGCTACGTATCCGTCCAGGCGGCCCCGAAGCCCACGGTCTCGGTCGCCGCATCGACGAAGAGCCCCAAGAGCGGAACCACCTTCAAGCTGGCGGCCTGCGCCGACGTCGCCGGCGTTCCGCTGCGGATGCAGCTGTCCGACGGCCACTCGTCGTCCAAGGTCTACAAGCTGAAGACCTCCAGCAAGGCGAACTGCATGACGCTGACGCTGAAGTACACGCTGCCGGCCAAGAGCAAGAAGGTCACGCTGAAGCTGCACGCCTGGACCGACGCGACGCGCACCTACCAGGCCGACAGCGCCAAGCTGAGCCTCACCGTAAAGCGCTGATCTCCCGGAGGGCTGGGGCGGACCGACCTGCCTCAGCCCGCCGCCGGGTGTGCCTCGACGAACGACCACACCGCGTCGATCAGCTTCTCCGGCGTCTCGATCTGCGGCAGATGCCCGGTCTCCGTGAGAACCTCGAAGCTTGCCCCCGGAATGGCTGCCGCGTAGGCCTTCCCGTAGTCGACGTCCGCGATCCGGTCGGCCTCTCCCCACAGGACCAGGGTTGGCACCGTGATGCCGGCCAGGCGCCCGGGAAGTGAGCCGTTCTGCATTGAAGCCCCGTAAACGGTCAAGGCAGCACGGTTCCCGGCCAACCGCGCCAGCGCCTCTGGCGGAAGCTTGCTCGGATCCAGGCCGAACTTCACCGGGTCGTGATAGCTGACCTGCGCAATCTCGGCCGGAGTCAGGGCGAAGAAGTCTGCAATCGGGTGTCCGGGCACCTCAATGCCGACCGCGTCGACCAGGACGAAGCCGGCCACCCTGGAGTTCGTTCCGAGGGCAGCCATCTCGGCGGCAATCCACCCGCCGATCGAGTTGCCGACCACCGTGACGCCGGTCAGGTCCAGTTCCTCCAGGAGCGCGACGTAGAGCGCGGCCAGACCACGGGCATCGGTCAGGCCCTCCGGACGCCGCGTTCCGTCGAAGCCCGGGTGGATCGGCGTGAAGACCTGGGCCGGGCGAGCCTCGGCGAGCCGGTCGGCCCACGGTTCCACGGTGCCGGGGCCACCTCCGTGCAGCAGCAGGACGGGGCGTCCCTGGCCGCGCTCGGTGACGGTGACGTCCACGGCTCCGAGGCCGTCGATCGTGAGGGAATGCGTCTGGGTCGAAGTCATACAAGGAACCTTAGGCAGATATCCTTATATAAGTAACCTTACAAAAAGGATGGCCGGAGCCGCCCGGACCGGGTGAGGAGTTACATCGCAGGTGGCCGCTGCAGCCCCACCTGGGGTTCCGCGTCCACGAATCCGAGACGGCGGTACATCTGGATCGCGTGGTAGTCCGGGTCGGCGACCATGACCAGGCGGGAGGCGTTCATCTGCCGGAATCCCCAGGAAGCCAGCTCGGCGACCAGGGAGGAGGCCAGGCCCCGGCGGCGGAAGTCGGGGTGGGTCTCGACGCTCTGGTAGCGGGCCAGGCCGTCACCGCAGGCGAACAGGCCGGCGCCGGCGCGCATCCGGCCGTCGACGAACGCGCCGAACCAGACGCCGTGGCCGGCTTCGGTGAGGGCGCGGCACTCGGCGACCTTGGCCTCGGTGAACTCCGCCACGTTCGGGTCCGGCGGGGCTTCGGGGAGGGTGAGGCGGAGATCGGCCATCTGGCGCCAGTCCTGGTCGCTGCGCAGCGGGCGGATCTCGGCGGTGACGGTGCCTGGAGTCGCCGGAGGAGGTGCGGTCGTAGTGAGGACGGTGTCAACCTGGAGGTCAAGGCCGAGGTCGGACCAGTCGTCGGAGTCGATGGGACGGTCGGCGCCGAGGGCGATGTGGGTGGCGTCGGGGAACTCACGGGCGAATTCGGCCACCCAGCCGGACCACTCCCCCGCCCGGACCTGCTCGCGGATCAGGAGGAAGTTGCCCCACCAGAAGTAGGGGTTGGCGGGCGTGCGAATGACCAGGTGGGAGCCGCGGTCGGAGATCTCCGAGCCGCTCAGCCGGCGGATCGCCAGGTCGGTGCGGTAGCCGAGCGAAGTAACGTCCACGACCAGCCACCGTAATGCCTGGCCGGGACGCCCTCGAATTCCATTGCCGCGGCGGACCGATGCCGACGGACCGCGATCAATATGTACCTTCCTGGCCGGGTATAGTCAGGTTCGTGCGATCGACCATCACGATCACGGCCGGTGCTCTGGCTCTGGCTGCCGGGATTGGTTTCCTCGCCTTTGCTTTCGTCTCCGGCTCGGACAACGGGCCGACGATCAGCGGCACCTTGTCGTCCAGTTCGCTGCCCTTGCTCACTACGAGCCCGGCCTCGGCAACGACGCGGCCCAGCCCTCACAAGACACCCCGCCGAACCCCCAAAACCAGTACGGGCCGTCCGGACAGCTCGACCCATCATGCCGCGAGTTCTCCCGCGACCACCCATCCGTCGAAGACCCCTGCTGCGGCTTCGGTTCCGCATCCGGTCCGGACCAGCACGTCCAAGGGAACCGTCGCCCCGACGCCCAACTGGACCACTCTCGCGATCCAGGCCACCACCGTGCTCCAGCCCGGCCAGAACTGGCACACCAACCGGATCACTCTGACCCTGACCGCTTCCGGCAACCTGGTTCTCACCAACAACCAGGGCGAGACCACCTGGTCCAGCGGCACTTCGGGGACCGGCACCGATCTGGTCTTCCAAGCCGACGGCAACCTGGTGCTTTACACTTCGGGCGGAAAGACCCTGTGGAGCACCGGAACTGCCGGGCACGACGGTGCCGAGCTGGTGCTCCAGAACGATGCAAACCTCGTGGTGATTCTGGGCAATACCACGCTCTGGCAGACCAGCACGGCGGTCTGACCGCGACCTGCCGTCAGGCCGCCACTCGCCAAAGATCCTTCGCTCCCGCCAACTTCCATCGTGTATGTCTGCACCGCGATCGGGATCGCGCCCCAGCTGAGGCCCCAGGCGAGGCCGAATACCCAGGGCGCCCCGAAACGATCTCCGACGACCCGTCCGAGGGGCAGCCTGATGACGGTACCCGCCGCGATACCGGCGGTGATGAAGGAAGTGGCCCGTCCGACCTGGTGCGGACTGACCAGATAGACACGACCAGGCCTGGAAGCACCACGCTCGGGCCGGCCGTTCCTTCCGTCACCGAAAAGCGCTCGGCGACGTCGGACAGGACGGCATCAGTCACATGACTCACCGACCCGGTCGCGGCTGGGCCGGTCGACCGAGGTACAGGTCGCGAACCCTATTCGAGCAGGAAGGACGCGATCCGCTCGCCGACCACGACGACGGGCATGGCCGTGGTGGCGCGAGGGACGGTCGGCATGATGGACGCGTCGGCGACGAAAAGGCCTTCTACGCCGTGCACCTGACCGCGGTTGTTCACCACCGGGCCCATCGCGCAGGTGCCGACCGGGTGCCAATAGTTGTCCGGATTGGCCTCGACGTGCTCAACCAAATGAGTGACGTCCGGTCCCGGGTGGATCTCTCGGCCCACCAGAGCGGCCATCGCCGGGGCGGCGGCGATCTCGCGCAGTTGCTGCATGCCCTCGGCCAGGACCCGGGCGTCGTGCTGTTCCGGGTCGCTCAGGAAGCGGTGATTGATCAGGGGTTTCGCTTCGAGGTCGGTGGAGAGGATGTGGACGTACCCTCGGGAACGGGGTTGCAGGGCGGCGACGCCGCAGCTCCAGCGCTTCACGTCGCCGCGGTGGGTCGGGCTGTAGGGCAGAAAGTGCAGGTCGAAGACGTCCGGGTCGAACGAGGACGCGGACTTGGCCATCGCCTGCTCGTCGGGGGCCCAGCCGGTGGCCCGCAGGGCGGTCATCTCGGCAGTCATCCGGTCGCTTCCGGACCAGCTCATCAGGGCGAAGGGCTGGTCGTGCAGGTTCTCGCCGACCTCGGGCAGGTCGGCCAGAATCTCGATCCCGAGGTTCTTCAGCAGCTCGGGTGACCCGATGCCGGAGCGTTGGAGCAGCTGAGGAGAGTTGAACGCGCCTGCGCAGACGATGACGTTCGTCGCCCGCACTTCCACCCGCTGACCGGCCGACACCACGAGAACTGCTGTTGCCCGTCCATTATTGACCACTACCCGATCTACATGGGCCTCACCCACAATGCGTAGGTTGGGCAGGTGCCGGACCGGGTCGAGGTAGGCGAAGGCGGTGTTCCAGCGGATTCCGTCGACGATGTTGTTGTCCTCCGGCGCGAAGCCGACGGTCTGGTCGAGGTCGTTCAGCGTTTCCAGCTGGGGCAGGCCGAGCACCTGGCCGCCCTCGAACCAGGCGTGCTGCCAGGGCGTCAGCTCATCGGCCCGGTAGCGCTTCACCCGCATCATCCGGGTGCCCTCGTCGAACAGCGGCTTCAGCTCGTCCGCGCCCCAGCCGGGAGCCCAGTTGTCGTAGTCCTGGCGATGACCCCAGGTCTGCGTGGTGCCGTTGAAGTCCGAGCACCCGCCGATCGCCCGGGCCCGCTCGAAGCCCACCTTCACCGGCAGCGTGTCCCCGGAGTCGTAGCCCCAGTCGTGCGAGCGGCCCAGGCGGGTGGCGTCCAGTAGATCGGCCGGCCATTCCGGTGAACCGAACGGGCCGAAGTCCGGGCCGGCCTCCAGCACCAGCACGTCCTTGCCGGCCCGGGCCAGCCGGTGGGCGATCACGTTGCCACTGGTGCCGCCGCCGACGATGACGTACTCGGCTTCGGCGGGGAGGGGCTGGTGGACCATGGGGCAACCCATCTCTTGTGCATGATCACGAGGGAAAAGTCCATGATCACGGGGGAAAAAGTCCATGATCACGGAGAGGTTTGGGGAGGTTAGAAAAGGCCTAGGTATTCGCGTTGTTCCCAGTCGGAGACGTGCATCAGGTAGCGGTCGAACTCGCTGCGCTTGATGGCGCTGTACCAGCGAATCACGTCGGGGCCGAAGGCGTCGGCGAAAACGGGGTCGGCGTCCAGGGCGTCGATGGCCTCGCCCAGGGAGCGGGGTAGGCGGGGGGCGGCGTTCTCGTAGGGGTTTCGGGTGGGTTGGCGTAGTTCGAGGGAACGGTTGATTCCGTCGAGCCCGCTGACCAGTTGGGACGCGATGTACAGGTAGGGGTTGGCGGAGGGCTCGCCGGAGCGGTTCTCCAGCCGGGTGGCGGGGTCGCCGGGGCCACCGACGGCGCGGACCATGGCGCCCTTGTTGTCCATACCCCAGGCCACGCGATCCGGGGCCAGGGAGTAGGCCTGGTAACGCTTGTAGCCATTGACGGTCGGGGTGCTGAACGCGGCCGCGGCCTGGGCGTGGGTGAGCAGGCCTTCCAGATAGTGCGTGGCCAGGTCCGACAACGGGGTGCCGGGGAACATTGGTTCGCCGGACACGGCCGAAGTCAGGGACTGGTGCAGGTGCCAGCCGGTGGAGGCGGTCTCGGCGCCCTGGGGGCGGGACATGAACGTGGCCTCGTAGCCCAGACGGCGGGCGATCTGGCGAACGGCGCTGCGGCAGAGCACCACCGCGTCCGCCGTTACCGCCGCGTCGGCCGCGTCCATGGTCAGTTCCAGCTGACTCGGCCCGAACTCCAGCTCCAACGACCGCAACGGCAGGTCGAGCGCGGTGAGACCGCGGTAGAGCGCCTGGACCAGCTCGTCGAAGCCGTCGAGGGCCTCCTCATGCAGCAACTGCGAGCCCGGCGTCGTGGGGTGCACCGGGCGGGGATGGCCCGGTGCACCCGGACGGCCCACGCCCTCCATCGCGAACGGGGCATCGTCCGCGCGGAAGACGTGGAACTCCAGTTCGGCCCCGACGGTCATCCGGTAGCCGGCCAGTTCGAGGGTGGAGAGCTGACGACGCAGCAGGTCCCGGGTGCTGATCGCGACCTCGGACCCGTCCGGGAAGCGCAGGTCGCAGAGGATCCAGCCGGTGCGCTCGGCCCAGGGCAGCACCCGGAAGGTGATCGGGTCGGGCACCAGCACGATGTCCCCGGCGCCGGCCAGCTGGGCGATGCCGAGCGCCGCGTCCTCGGTGAACACCGGGAACACCGACTTGCCGGAGGTGTCCTTCAACAGCAGCGAACTCGGTGCAGTTACGCCCGAGCGCATTGCCGAGGCCACGTTCGACCGGGTGATGGTCTTGCCCCGGAGCAGGCCGTGCTGGTCGACGAAGGCGAACCGGACCATCTCCAGGCCGATCTCGTCCATCACCCGGCGCATCTGGGCGGCCGCCGCGTACTGGGCGTCGGTCCACAGGTTGTGCCGATCGATGAAACCGCCGCGGTCCTTGGCCAGCATCGGGCGCGCCCGGGGACCGGTTCCGGCCTGGGCGAAGTCGCGTTCGTCGTGGTTGCGAAGGGCCGCCTCAGACATCTTCGCCGACCTCCGCCGGCGCACTGGTGCGCGCCCAGGGCGAGGCCTGCCGCCGCTCGTCCTCTTTGGAAAGCCAGTACTCCTGCCAGTTCTCGTTGGCCGCGATGGTGTCCACGGCGAACGGGCCGGTGTAGGTGGCCGCCTCGGTCTCGTCCAGCGGGTGGGCCGGGATCCGGGCACCGGCCTCGAAGGCGTCGACCGCCTTGAGCAGCAGCCGCCGGTTGGCGGTCACCGCGCGGTCGGAGACGCCGAGCCGCTCTTGGGTCCGGTCCTGGATCGGGCCCATGCTCTCCACCGCCCACTGGTCGTGGACGTTGATGTCCAGGCCCATCCCGGTGTAGGTGACGTTCTTCTGCTCGACCGGGTCGAAACCCCAGTTGTTGGAACGGTTGCGCAGCGGCCGGTAGTCCGGCAGCGAGACCTCCTGGAGCCGCTGCTGGAGCAGGGTTTCCTGGTCGGTCGGCTCGGCGTAGTCGTACCAGATCATGAACCAGTAGTGGTTGTGGTCGTCGATCGGCACGTGCCACTGGGTGAACACCTTGGTCCTGCCGAACGGCACCACGAAGGCGTTGGGGAAGAGCAGGTTGGTCACCCGGACGTGCTTGATCTCCTCGGTCAGCTGGCGCACCGCGAACACCCGCAGGCCGTGCTCGGCGCTCTCCACCTCGATGTCCGGCCGGAAGTTGTCGCCGACCAGCTTGGACAGCTTCTTGCCGGTGCCCTCGACCTCCTCGCTGAACTGCTGGCCGTAGGTCTCGCGGGGGTCCTCCTCGATGAACCGGTGCAGGAAGGAGACGTGGCTGGGGTCGATGCCGCCCTCCACGCCCTGCAGCCAGTTGCACTCCCAGAGGCCCTTGAAGGCGAAGGTGTACTCCTCCGGGGCGGCGAAGCAGTCGAAGTTCGGGAACGGGGGCGGGTCACCGGCGCCGAGGTAGGCGAAGATGATGCCGTTCTTCTCCACGCACGGGTAGCTGGCGATCCGGATCTTGTCGGCGAACCGGCTGTGCTCCGGCTCGGCGGGCTGGTCCACGCAGCGACCGGCAGAGTCGTAGAGCCAGCCGTGGTAGAGGCAGCGCAGCCCACCCTCCTCCAGCCGCCCGTAGGACAGGTCCACCCCTCGGTGCGCGCAGAACCGGCTGATCAGGCCCCAGCCGTCGGGCTTGCGGAACAGCACCAGGTCCTCGCTGAACATCCGCACGGCCTTGACCGGTTTCTCCGCGGACATCTCGGAGACCAGCGCGGCCGGCTGCCAGTAGGCCCGCATCAGCCCCCCGAGCGGGGTGCCGGGCCCGGTCTGGGTCAGCTTCTCGTTGTCCTCGCGCTTGAGCACCGCGAAACACCTCCGGACTGGACGCTCAGAATGGATCCCAACTTAGCATTGATGGATCCCATTGTGGACGTCCGGAAGCCAGCGATTGCGAGATCGGGTCCATTCCCGCGTCCTCTGCTAGCGTTTTGCTCTTGGATTGCGCCCTTCGCGGCGCTGTGCGCGCCCGTAAGGGCGCCGCGAGGAGGAACGGCAGCCATGGCGGAAGCCACCGATCTGGACAAGCCCGAGAAGACCGGCAACGCGCTGGTGGACGACGTCGCCGCGCGGATCCGGGAGCGGATCATGTCCGGCGAGATCCCGATCGGGGCGCAGCTGCGGCAGGCCGAGCTGGCCGGCGACTTCGGGGTGAGCCGGACGCCGATCCGGGAGGCGCTGCGGCAGCTGCAGAGCGGCGGGCTGATCGAGGTGCTGCCCAATCGCGGTGCGGTGGTGCGGGTTCCGGCGCCGTGGGAGGTCCGCGAGGCCTACGAGGTGCGGGCCGAGCTGGAGGCCCTGGCCGCCACCCGCTCGGTCAGCCGGATCACCGACAGTGAGCTCGAGGCGCTGCGCGCGGCGAATCAGGAGATGTACGACCGGTCTTCGGGCAAGGGCGGCGAACCGACCGCCTCCCCCCGCCCGGCGAACGACGTGTTCCACACCCTGATCCTGACCATCGCCGCGAACGCCCGGCTGGCCAAGGCGGTGAACGACATCAACGAGACCTTCCCGCGCAACGTCTCGGCCCAGCTGATCGTGAACGACGCCCGGCAGCGGGAGGAGAACTTCCGCGAGCACGAGCGGATCGTGGCCGCGCTGGCCGCGGGCGATGTGGAGCGGGCCGGGCGGGAGATGCGCGAGCACGTGATGAAGGCCGGGGAGCACCTGGCGCACTGGTACGAGCGGCGCTCCTCCACGGTCTTCCGGGGGTAACCGCACAATGGTGGACGCCTGTCAGCACAACTGCTGACAGGCGTCCCTCATCAGTGGTGGTGGCAGGCGTCCCCGCCCGCCGCGTCACCGTGCGCCATCGGCGCCGGCAGGTCGAGCGAGGGGTTGCGGTCGAAGAAACCGTCCGGCTCCAGGCGCATCCCGATCCGGTGCACCGGCATGATCGGCCATTCCTCCGGGCGGGGCGTGTGATGCACCCCGACCACCGGCCACAGCACCAGTTCGGCTCCGTCCAGGGAACGGTCCGCCCGCTGCCAGGCCTGCACCCCTTCGGCGCCGAGATCGGCCTGGTTCGGGTACTCCCCCGCGATGAACCGCTCGCTGCCGTCGTACGGCGTGGCCCACAGGTGCTGGGCCACGAACGGCGCCTTGCGCTCGACGATGCTGCCCGGCTTGGCATAGAGCCGGGCGGTGTTCTGGATCGACACCCGGTAGGCGGTCTTGTCGCCGAACCGGTTGTAGGAGGAGTCACTCTCGACCAGCCAGTGAGTGGCGGCCGCCGGGTTCGCCCGACGCGCGGCGACCGACTCGGACAGCAGCGGGGTGCGAACCGTCTTGCAGGCGTTGCCGTACGGGTTGAGCTCCTCGTCCTCCTCGATCTCCGAGTGCACCTCGTACAGCCGGTTCACCGGACCGTCCACGTTCATGTCCAGGCGCAGGCCGAAGTAGTGCTGGTGGTTGGGGGCCTGGACGTTCGGGCTGACGACCCGCCCATAGGCCGGCCTGGCGTCGGAGGCGATCCCCGAAACCGACATCACACCGGTCAGTTTGATCTCCAGCTCGATCATGCCGTCCTGATAGAACGACCAGTAGAAGCCGTAGTCGTAGTTCGCCACGGTGGCGAAGGAGGAGACCACCAGGCGCCGGGCGCGGCGCACGTCGGCCTCGCCGGTGCGGGTGTTGACGTGCTTCCAGAGGATCGAGTGGTCCTCCTCGTGCAGGCAGATCGCGTTCTTGATGGTGCGGGCCTCACCGTGGCCGTTCACCACCGCCGCGTCGAAGTACCGGATCTCGCCGAGGCAGTCGCAGCCCAGCTCGAGCGAGGCGGTCAGCGGGCCGGCGCCGTACTCACCCCAGTCGAAGAAGTTCTTGCGGTAGGCCGTCGGGTCCGGGTCGAGGTAGGGCACGTACATCTCGTTGATCGCGGCCCGCTTCATGATCGGCCGGACCGTGCCGTGGTCGTCGTAGCGGACGTCGTGCAGGACCAGGCCCTCGCGGTGGGTGAAGCCGATCCGGAAGGACCAGTTCTGCCAGGTGACCAGCTGACCCTCGATGCCGAAGCCGGGACCGTCGGGCTGGATGATCTCGAGCTTGGAGACCTCCCGGTCCGGACCCCAGGTGCCGGAGCGGTAGTTGCCGGTCTCCGAGGCCATCGGCAGCACCCCGTGGTCCTCGATCGCGATGACCTTCAGCGTCTCCAGGTCGATGATCGGTACCAGGCCGGCCACCGGCCGGGCGTAGCCGTTGTCGTCCTCGGACTCGCGCTGCCAGACCGTGCCCCAGGAGAGCCGCCGGTCCTCGTAGCCCGCGGGCTCGAACCCGGTGATCGACTCCGGGTCCACCCAGACCAGCGACACGTCGTGAATGCCGCGCTTGGCCAGGGCATCGCGCAGACCCTGGTCCTCCCGGCAGGCCTGGGCCACCATCCGGGCCTCCTCGCTGGACACGCCGGGCCGTTTGGCGTCCACGTCGCGCCAGCTCACCAGCGCGGCCTCGCGGTCGTCGCCGGCCGTCCAGGCGGCCACCTCCCAGGCGGCGTGCGCGTCCGGGTTCATCACCACGGTGCGCACCGGCCGGCCCTGACCGGGCGCCAGGGCCCGGGCGAGGGCCTCGTCGACGGCAATGCCCCAGAAGCGCGGCCGATCCCCGATCCGCCCGTCGGCGCGTACCAGGGCGAGCACCCCGGCAATCTCCTCCTCGGTCAGCGGGTCGTTCCAGTGTCGAGTCACAGCTGGGTCCTTTCGATGGATCGTCGTTCCACGCCGATGAAGGCCAGGTCGGGGCGCGGCCGGTCGCGCACCAGGTCGGCCACGGCCTCCCCGATCGCCGGGCCGAACTTGAAGCCGTGCCCGGAGCAGGCGGCCGCCACGGTGACGGCCGGGGCCCAGGGCAGGGTCCCGAGCACGAAGCGTTTGTCCGCGGTCATCGTGTAAAGGCAGGCCGCGGTCTCGGCCACCTCGGGCTCGATCTCCGGGACGTAGGTGGTCATGAGCCCGACCAGTTCGGCGATCTCGGCCTCGGTGGGCGGGGCGACCGGTACCTCCGGGTCCCAGACCGCACCCGCGTCGATACCGGCCTTGAAACCGTTGCCGGCCGCGTCGGGAATGCCGAAGACCAGACCCTCCGGCCGGTCGACGGAGAAGCAGCCGAGTTCTTGGCCGGCCTTCTGGCCCGGGGCGAGGGTGACCGTGAGGATGCGCCAGACCTCGAACAGGTGGGACAGCTCCGGCACCAGCTCGCCGGACCACGATCCGCCGGTGAGAACCAGCTTGCGGCAGCTGATCTCGCGGCGATCGGTGCGGACGATACAGACCTCACCCTCCTGCCGCCAGTCCAGCACGCTTTCGCCGAAGACCAGGGTCGCCCCCGCCGCGCGGGCCCCGGCGCTGGCCACCTTCAGCGCGGTGGCGGCCTCGAGCACTCCAGCCGACGGGTCGTAGACCGCGCGGTAGCCCTCCGGCACCCGGAACGCAGGCATGACCTCGGCGGGATCGGTGACGACCCGACAGCCCGGCCCCTGCAGCGAGGACTCACCCTGATGGGCGTAGAGGCCGCCGGTGCGATGGACCAGGGTCTCCCCGCTCGCCGCCTCCCACCGGGACCAGCCGTCGAAGGCCATCTCCACCAACGGGTTCCAGACCGGGTTGGGATAGGCCCGGCGGATCATCCGGGTGCGGCCGTGCGAGGAGCCGCGGACGTGACCCTCTTCGAACCGGTCCAGCCCGAGCACCTCCACCCCCTGGCGGCTGAGCTCGTAGGCCGTGGCCGAGCCGTGGATCCCCAGCCCGGCCACCAGCACGTCGACGTCGGAACCGGCCATGCTCAAACCCCCTGGGCGATCTCGGTCACCGCGCCCACCAGGGCCATCGTGTCCGAGTCGTCGTTGTAGACATGGAGCGACGCGCGGACCACGGCCTCGACCCCGCGCGCGCCGAGATCCCACTGGGCGTGGGTGGCCGGGACCGACACGGTGCGCACGTTCCGCACGGCCAGGCGCTCGTTCACCTGGGAGGCGGTCAGCCCGCCGACCGTGAAGGTGACGATGGCCGAGGGTGAATCGGGCGGATCCTGCACGGTGACGGCGGGAATGCCGGCCAGCGCGGCCCGCAGCCGCCCGGCCAGCCCGACCAGGTGCGCCTCGGTCGGCCCGGAGCCCAGGGCCAGGGCCTCGCCGAGCGCGACGCCCAGGCCGATCCGGCCGGCGATCGAGGCCTCCCAGGTCTCGAAGCGGCGGGCGCCGTCCTTGAGTTCCCAGCTTTTGGACGCTGTCCACACCGCACCCCGGACGTCCGGGGCGGTGGGGGTCAGGGAGGCGACGAAATCCTTGCTGACATAGCCGAATCCGGTACCCCGCGGAGCCCGGAGGAACTTCCGGCCAGTCGTCACCAGGGCGTCGCACCCGATCGCGCGGACGTCCAGGGCCAGGTGCGCCACCGACTGGGTGGCGTCGAGCAGGTACCGGGCCCCGTGGAGCCGGGTCAGGGCGCCGATCTCGACGACCGGCTCGACCAGGCCGGAGGAGGTGGGGATGTGCGCGACGCAGACGACGGCCGGGCCGCCGGTGGCCAGTTCCCGGTCCAGCGCCTCCAGGTCGATCGCCCCACCCGGCGCGTTCGGCACCACGACCAGCTCGACGTCGCGCTCCCGGCCCAGGCTCATCAGGTGCAGCGCGTGACTCACGTAGCTGGAGCGGCTGACCAGAAGCCGCTGCCGACGCCCCAGGCGCAGCGCCTCGATGATCGTGCGCAGACCGGTACTGGCGCTGTCGAACAGGGCGATCTCGGCCGGCTCGGCGTTCAGCAGGGCCGCGGCGTTGCGGTAGACCGCTTCGACCTGGTCGGCCCGCGCGTTCGCGGCCTCGTACCCGCCGTTGCGCTCTTCCAGCCGCAGGTGATCCACCACCGCCTGGACCACGGTCTCGGTGGGCAGTGCGGCCCCGGCGGCGTTGAAATGGTGCGCCAGCGGGGCCCCGGGGGTGCGGGCGCGCTCCGCCGCGACGTCGATGCCCACCGCCTGCACCGGCACCGTGGCCGGGCCCGACTCCAGTGAGCTCTCCACACCAACCGCCTCTGCTCGAACGTGCCCATGGGACAATTTAGGATCCAATATTAACATGATTGGATCCATTTACGGAAGGTGCTAAAGGGTCGCCCGGGGAAAAGTGCATGATCACGGGGAGGTTGGGGGCTAGAGGGCGATGACGACGGCCTTGGTCTCGGTGAAGCCGAGCAGGGCCTCGTCACCCAGGTCGCGGCCGATCCCGGAGTCCTTCACCCCGCCGAAACCCAGCGCCGGGTCGAAGATGTTGTAGGTGTTGACCCAGATCGTCCCGGCGTCGATGCCGGCCGCCACCCGGTGCGCCCGGCCCAGGTCGTTGGTCCAGACCCCGCCGGCCAGGCCGTAAGTGGAGTCGTTGGCGATGGCCACCGCCTCGGCCTCGTCCTCGAACCCGAGCACCCCGACGACCGGCCCGAAGATCTCCTCGCGGGCGATCACCATGTCGTTGCGGACCCCGGTGAACAGCGTGGGCTCGACGTAATAGCCCGGCCCGTCCACGGTTCCACCCCCGGCGACCAGCTCCGCCCCGTCCGCCTTGCCCTTCTCGATGTACCCGAGCACCTGCGTCCGCTGCTCGGCCGACACCAGCGGGCCGACCGAGATGCCCCCGGCCAGACCGTCCCCGACCGGAACCCGGGCGACCGCCGCAGCGAGCCGCTCGGTCATCTCCGGCAGGATCGAGTTCTGCACCAGCAAACGGCTTCCGGCGGTGCACATCTGACCGGAGTGCCCGAAGGACGCCCGCATCGCGGTGGTCACGGCGGCGTCCAGGTCGGCATCGGCGAACACGATGTTGGCGCTCTTGCCGCCCAGTTCCAGCGTCACCCGCTTGAACGTCTCGGCCGCCGTGCGCCCGACGATGCGCCCGACCTCGGTGCTGCCGGTGAACGACACCTTGGCCACGCCCGGGTGAGCGACCAGCGCGGCGCCGACCCGGCCGTCTCCGGTGAGCACGCTGACCACCCCGTCCGGAACCCCTGCCTCGCGGATGATCTCGGCCAGGCGGAGCATGGTCAGCGGGGTCTGCTCGGCCGGCTTCACCACGATCGAGCAGCCCGCGGCCAGGGCCGGGGCGATCTTGAACGAGCCGGTCATGATCGGGAAGTTCCAGGGCAGGATCAGCGCTGCGACCCCGACCGGGTTGAGCGTGGTGTAGACGTGGTGCCCGTCGCCGATCGGGACCGTGCGCCCGGCCAGCCGGGAGGGGGCGCCCGCGTAGTGCCGGAAGGTGCGGGCGGCGTTGGCGGTGTCGGCGCGGGAGCGCTCGATCGGCTTGCCGTTGTCCCGGGTCTCCAGGATCGCCAGGTTCTCCAGGTCGGCCTCGATCAGATCGGCGATCCGGTGCATGATCCGGGCCCGGTCCAGCGGGGTCAGGCCGGTCCAGGACCGGTCGGTGAGGGCCTGGCGTCCGGCCCGCACCGCCGCGTCCACGTCGGCGACGGTCGCCTGGGCCACCTGGGTCAGCCGCTCCTCGGTGGCCGGGTCGAGCACGTCGAACCACTCCCGGCCTTCCGCCACCCACTCCCCGGCCAGCAGGAACGGGCTGACGGCAGGCAGGGCGGGCAGACCTTCGCGCAACGTCTGGGACACGGTGGATCTCCTAGCTGGTCAAGCGGTCCGGGTGGCTGGATCCTAACAGCGAGATTTTGGATCCAGTAGGGGTGAGGATCACCCCGAGGGCGCTGGCCAGTCGGATCCGTCTCAGGTTAGGTTGGATCCATTCATGGTCTCGACGGCAAATCGACGGACCGCCCGACCCAGGGCAGCCGGAGGGCCGGCCAAGTCGCTGTGCCGCGGCCGGGGCAGATCGTAGAGTGATCTACGCCTCGACCCGACTCACCGAAGCTGACCAGGGCATGATCACTGCGCTCGTTCTCGCCGGCACGGCCATCGCCATGGTGCTCGTGCGGTTGTGGGTGCACCACCAGGAACCACCGCCGCCGCCCGATCCGTTCGAGGCGTTGCGGGTCCAGATGCGGCTGCACGCGCTGGCCGACGAGATCAACCAGTTGCACTACGACGAATCGATCTTCGCCCGCGCGGCCCGGCTCGAGGCCCGGGCGGCGGCGTACGACGCACTGCTGGGCAAGGCCTGCTGCCTGGCCGGGGTGTCGGAGACGGCGGAGCCACCGCGAAAGCCGGGTTACGCCACCCCGACTCCGGTCCGGCTGGCCGGGCGCGACCTGCGGGCCCGGCGGGAGCTGCTGCTGGCCGAGCGCGGCTGGTCCTGGTAGCTCCGAGGACCGCCGCGCCCGGCGGGCGCTTACTTGTTCTTCTTGATCAGGTCCTTGCCGGTACCGCCGCTCAGGGTGTCCGGACCCAGACCGCCGTACAGCTTGTCGTTGCCGGAGTTGCCCTCGATGCGGTCCATCCCCGCGTCGCCGTAGAGCGTGTCGTTGCCCGCTCCCCCGACGATGGTGTCCTTGCCGTCACCGCCGTGGATCAGGTCGTTCCCGTTCCCGCCGAACAGCCGCTGGTTTCCGGTGCCGCCGTAGAGCTTGTCGTTGCCCACGCCGCCCTGCACCCCGAGCGTGGGAGAGCCGCCCCAGACCCGGATCGTGTCGTTACCCGTTCCGCCCAGCACCCCGGCCAGGTCACCCTCCAGGTGACCGGCGGCGACCCGGTCATTGCCCGGCCCGGCCACCACGTAGCTGCCGTTGACCAGGTCGTCGGCGGCGGTGAAGGTGTCCGCCCCGGCGCCCAGCTCGAACCGGATGTTGTTGTAGGAGTCCTCGCTGTTGTCGCGGAACTTGACCACGTCGTTCTGGTCGCCCAGCTTGAAATCCGCCATGGTGCGCGGGTCCTGGCCGGACTCGTACACGTAGGTGCAGACCACCAGGGTGAGGTCGCCGGCCGACGGGTGGGCGCAGTCGTCGGCGAGGGCCGGGTCGACCTTGATCGGGACCGTGTCGTCGATCCGGAAGGTGTACTCGTGGGCGCCGAAGGCGTCGCTCGGCACCGACGTGGAGGTCCGGTGCAGGACCAGGTGGTTGGTCTGCCCCGGGGCGGCCGTGTAGGTCAGCCCCAGCGGGCCTCGGGTCAGCGTGGCGGTGCTGGTGGCGGCGCTCGCGCTGCCGGAGAAGGCCACCGCCGCGACCCCGACGCCGACCACCGAGACGGTCGCCGTCAGGCCGCGGGCCCAGCGCTTGGGCAGGTTCATCGAACGTGTCTCCTCAGATCTGGACGCCGCCGTTCCGGGCGTTGTTGACACTCAACGGTGGCAGGTTCTGCCCCGGTTCGTGGTCAGAACGCCCGAAAACGGCGAGCTCTCAGTTCTGGTGAATGACGTCCTTGCCCGGCCCACCGATCAGCGTGTCGGTGCCCTTACCGCCGTACAGCTTGTCGTTCCCGCTGTTGCCGTAGATCGTGTCGGCCCCGGCCTCGCCGTACAGCGTGTCGTTGCCCTTGCCGCCGACGATCGAGTCCTTCCCAACGCCGGCGTGCACCAGGTCGTTACCGGACCCGCCGTCGAACGACTGGGCCGCGCTGTCACCGTAGAGCTTGTCATTGCCGGTGCCGCCCTGGACCGGGGCGGCCGGGCTGCCCTGGACGTGGATGACGTCGTTGCCGGTGCCGCCCAGCACTCCGGTCAGGTCGCCGGCCAGGATGCCGGTGCTGATGCTGTCGTTGCCCGGGCCGCCCAGGATCTGGCTGCCCTCGACCCGCTTCGGGTCCGCGTGGTACGTGTCCGCGCCCGCCCCGAGCTCGAACTTGAGCGTGTTGTAGGTGTCCCGGTCCACGTCGTTGAAGCTGACCGTGTCGTTCTTGTCGCCGAGCTTGAAATCGGCCATCCGGCCCGGGTCCTGGCCGTCCTCGTACACGTAGGTGCAGAGCACCCAGGTGTGGTCGGCGCTGTCCGGGTAGGCACAGCCGTGGTCGGTGGCTCCGGCCCCGAACGCGATCGGGACCGTGTCGTCCAGCGTGAAGTTGTACTCGGCGGCGCCGTAGGCGTCGCTGGGCACGCCCTTGAAGGTCCGGGTCACGGTCAGGTGGTTGGTCTGCCCCGGAGCGGCCGTGTAGGTCAGGTTCTGGCCCTGGAAGCTGACCGTGGCGGAGGTGCCGGCGGCCGAGGCGGCGCCGGAGAAGGCCACCGCCGCGATCCCGACGCCGGCCACCGTGGTGGCCGCGGTCAGGCCACCGGCCAGACGCCAGTTCTTGGACAGGTTCATCGAGCGTGTCTCCTCAGATCCGTGCTTGTGCGACGCGGGCCGAACCGGCCCGGCCCACCGGGCCCGGCGATCCTCCGCCCACCCCGATCCGGGCGAATCGGCCAGGCAATCGGCTATCGGCCATATGGCACCAAAAGGTGCCAGTTCCGGGGCGGCGGTGTGGCCCGAACCACCAGAATTCGTCCGCCCTTCAGTCCTGCTTGATCACGTCCTTGCCGGGACCGCCGGAGATCGTGTCCGTGCCCTTCCCCCCGTACAGCTTGTCGTTCCCGCTGTTACCGAAGAGGTTGTCGGCGCCGAGATCCCCGTAGATCGTGTCGTTCCCGCTGCCGCCCCGCAGCCAGTCGATGCCCGGGCCCCCGCGGAGCAGGTCGTTGCCGGTGCCGCCGTTGAAGTCCTGCCGGCCGGTCCCGCCGTACATCTTGTCGTTGCCGGCGTCGCCGTCCGCCGTCGTCCACTCGCCCAAGGTACGGATCGTGTCGTTGCCGTCACCGCCGAAGATCCGGGCTATGTCACCGGACTGGGCGGCGGTACTGATCGTGTCGTTGCCCTTGGCGCCGTAGATCAGGCTCGGGTCGGTCTTGCCACCGGTGCTGTCGTACTTGTCGTTGCCGGCGCCGAGGTGGAAGAGGTCGTCCTCGTAAGGGTCGCCGTCGAGGTTGACGTACTTCACCGTGTCGTTCTTGTCGCCGAGATGGAAGGTCGAGAGCGTGCCCGGGTCCTGGCCCCAGATGCCCAGGAAGGTGCAGACCACCAGGGTCTGGTCCTTGGTGCTGGGGTAGACGCACTGGTCGGTGTCGGACTCGGGGTCGGGGACGACCTGGAGCGCGACACTGTCGTCGATCCGGTATTGGTACCAGGCGCACCCGTAGGCGTTGCAGATGTCGTCGCTCGGGCCGTCCACGATGGTGCGGGTGACCGTCAGGTGGTTGGTCTGACCCGGGCGGGCCTGGTAGTCCAGCCCGTGCACCATGCTCACCACGGCGGGCAGGTCCTGCGCGCTCGCGGAGGTGGCGGAGTAGACCAGCCCGGCGGCCCCGGCCACCAGCAGGGTCCCGCACACCGCCGCCACCGGCAGCAGGGCACGGCTCTTCGGCACGATCATCGAACGGCCCCCAAAATCTGAATGCTCAGTGCGATGCGGTGCGCATCACACTGAGCAGAGTGTCAGAAGTTGGCTCTTGTTACCTGGTTTCAGCCAGCCAAAACTGCGGGCGGCTTCAGTAGCCCCAGCGCTCGACCATCGGGCGCAACTCGACCGGAACGTCGGCGATGTCCGGCAGCGGGCGGCCGGGCTGGATGGTGCCGGTCTTGATCTTGTCCTTCCAGTCCCCGATGCCCTTCTTGAAGTCACCGTGGTCCTTCTTGCCGTACTCCAGCATCCCCGGCTCCCACTCCAGGCCGAGGAACTCGCAGATCAGCTGGGTCTGCTTGACCGGCTCGCCGGTCAGGTCCTCGTACCGGATGGTCAGCCCGGCCCGCTTGTTCCGGGCCTTCTCCAGGTACTCCATGTAGTTCAGGGTGTGCCGCACGGCCCGGCCGATCGGCCGGTTCTCCGGGTCGCCCTCGTGCCAGGACTGGGCGATCGACCAGGGGTGGCGGATCAGGTAGATGAACTTCGCCTTGGGCCAGGCGACCGCCAGCCGGTCGGCCACGAAGACGTTGCTCGGGGTCTTCTCGACCAGCACCGACTTACCGCTCAGGGTGAGTTCCCGGTGCAGCATCCGGTCCCAGAGCAGGTGCTCGAGGTCGCGCTCGTTCAGGTCGAAGTGCTCCAGGGCCTGCTGCACCGGCTGGGTGTAGGCGATCACCTGGGTCCGGCGGAAGTGCATCTCGTGCGGCGAGTGGATCTGCGAGTGGCTGTTCAGGATGACCCGGGACAGCGTGGAACCCGAACGCACGGAGGAGAGCAAGAAGCACGGGCGCTGGACCAGCCGGTCCCGGGGGTCGGAGGGCCGGCGGATGGGGATCATCACCTTGGGTTCCTCGGGAACCTCGACCGGCGGGACTTCTTCCTCGTCCTTGATCCGCACCACGCGGAACCCGAAGCGCTGTTCGAGTTCCCGATTGACCGCTGCTACCGCCTTACGTCTCACTGCCACGTGGGGAGAGGTTACGCAGTTTCTCTGTGCGTTGTACATGCGCGGCCTGTGTCGAGACAGAGTTGGTACACATTTTGAACAGGCGCTGAACGAATGCCGGATTCCGGGGTCGCCGGTTACGCCGAGGTAAAGGCGGGTGATGGGTGATGATGAATCCGTGACGGAGCATCTCGACGTCCTGATCGTCGGCGCCGGGCTGGCCGGGATCGGCACCGCCTGCCATCTCGAGCGCGACCTGCCCGGCCTCAGCTACGCCGTTCTGGAGTCGCGTCCGGTCAGCGGCGGCACCTGGGATCTCTTCCGCTACCCCGGTATCCGCTCCGACTCCGACATGTTCACCCTGGGCTACTCCTTCCGTCCCTGGCCTACCCCAGAGGCGATCGCCAACGGCGAGTCGATCCTGCGCTACCTGCGGGAGACCGCCGAAGAGTACGGGGTAACACCGAAAATCCGGTACGGGAGCCGGGTGGTCTCGGCGTCATGGTCCAGTTCGCAGGCGCGGTGGCTGGTGTCTTTTGAGGACGCTGGTGGCGAGCAGGCGGTCAGCTGCAGTTTCCTGCACCTGAGTACCGGTTACTACGACTACGCCGATCCCTACCTACCGTCGTTTCCTGGGGTGGAGCATTTCACCGGGGAACTGGTGCACCCGCAGCTCTGGTCGCCGGAAACCGCCTGGGCCGGTAAGGACGTGGTGGTGATCGGCAGCGGAGCCACGGCCGTATCGATCCTTCCGGCCATCGCGGCGGCCTCGCGAAGCGCAGTGATGCTGCAGCGCTCCCCCAGCTACGTCATCTCCCTACCCCAGCGCAAACAGTTCAGCTTCCCGGCGCTGGCCCGCCTATCGCCCAAGCTTGCGTCTCGGGCCGAGCGGATTCGCTCGGTGACGGTGACGAGCGCCTTCTGGCACCTCTGCCGCCTCGCCCCCGGTCGGAGCGCGAGCTGGCTGATCGGTCGGCTGCGGGGTCTGCTGCCACCGGGTTACCCCATGGAGAACTTCACGCCCCGCTATCGGCCCTGGGATCAGCGGCTCTGCGTGGTGCCGGACGGTGATCTGTTCACCGCGCTCTCGGCCGGTGACGTGGAGGTGGTGACCGGGGAGATCGCGACGTTCACCGAGCGGGGTATCCGGCTGAAGGACGGACGCGAGCTGGCGGCGGATCTGGTGGTGGCGGCCACCGGGCTACGGATCCGCTTGCTCGGGGGTGTCCGCCTGGATCTCGACGGGGAACCCGTCGATCCGGGCACCGCGGTGATGTACAAAGGGACGCTGCTGGCCGGCGTCCCCAATCTGTCGGTCACCGTGGGGTACGACAATGCTTCCTGGACGTTGAAGACGGAGATGTCCGCCCGCTTCGTGGTGCGGGTGTTGCGGCACCTGCACCGGCACGGCTACCGGGTCGCGGTGGCGACCTTTCCGGCGTCCCCTGATCGGACGCCCTTACTGACCCTGACGTCCGGCTATCTGACCCGGGCGGCCGGCCGGATCCCCAGCCAGGGCAGGCGCTGGCCGTGGCGGCTGGCCTCGTCCTACTGGCTCGATGCGCTGCGCATGCGGTTCGGGCCGGTGGACGGCAAAGGACTGGACTTCACCCGCTGATTCAAGGGCGGCCGGGCGACCGCCGAGACAGAGCGGGTGAAGACGGGGGCTGGCCACGACGGATCCGGCGTTTCCTTGCTGGTGTGCGGAACCGGGGGGAAAACTTTCGCGGTCCCGCTGACCGCGGTACGGGAGACGATGCGTCCTCTGGCAGTCTCCGCGGTTCCCGGAATGCCCGGCTTCGTGCTCGGAGTGGCGCGGGTGCGGGGAGCGGCCGTGCCCGTCCTCGACTCCGGCACGCTGACCGGCGGGGCCCCGGTGACCGCGAGCCGCTGGATCACCCTGGCTGCCTCCGGTGAGCGGACCGTGGCGCTGGCCGTGGAGAGCGTGGCCGGCATCCGCACCCTGTCCGAGGAGGACCTCGAGGCGCTGCCGCCGCTGCTGGGCGGGGACGGCCCGCAGTTGTTCGCCGCGATCGCCGCCCGGGACCAGGAGCTGCTGCTCGCCCTGCAGGCCTCGCACCTGGTGCCGGACGACGTCTGGGACCGGCTGGCGGAGGTGACGTCATCCTGACCACCGGATCATCGACCGGCCGGACCGAACGGGCCGATCAGACGGACCAGACCGACGGCTTCGCCGCGCTGGTCGAGCACCGGCTGGGCCTGACCTTCGGCCCCGCCGACCGGCCCCGGCTGACCCAGGTGCTGCAGCAGCGGCTCCTGGCCAACGGCACCGGCGACGTCGGCCACTACCTGGACGTCCTGGTCACCGACGAGGAGCTGGCCGCCCTGGCCTCCGCGCTGACCATCGGCGAGACCTACTTCCTGCGCCAGCCCGAGCACTTCCAGGTGCTCACCCGGACCGTCCTGCCCGAGCGGCTGGCCCGGCCCGACCGCCCCCGGTCCGGAGCCGACGGCGGGCCACTCGGCCCCCGGGTGCTCAGTGCCGGGTGCGCCAGTGGCGAGGAGGCCTACTCGCTGGCGATCACCCTGGCCGAGGCCGGGCACCCGAGCGCGCGGATCACCGCGATCGACGTGAACCCGGGGGCGCTGGCCAAGGCCCGGGCCGGGCGCTACACGTCCTGGTCGATGCGGGTGGTGCCGCCGGCCGTGCAGCGCCGCTGGCTGGCCCAGGACGGCGACCACTTCGTGGTGAACCCGCAGTTGCGCGACGCGGTCGACTTCCGGCGGCGCAACCTGGCGATGCCCGATCCGACCTTCTGGCGACCCGGTTTCGACGCGATCTTCTGCCGCAACGTGCTGATGTACTTCGCCCCGACGGTGATGGCCGAGGTGGTGCGGCGGTTCGCGGCCGCCCTGATGCCCGGCGGCTATCTCTTCCTCGGCTCGGCCGAGACCTTGCGCGGGCTGTCCGATGAGTTCGAGCTGTGCGAGACCGACGGCACGTTCTACTACCGGCTGAGCGATTCCCCGGCCCGGCCGGTCGCGGCCGCCGGTCGACGGGGTCCTTCCGGAGCCGACCGCGAATCCTTCGAAGAGGTGCTGGATCTCGTCCGGGCCGAGCGGTTCGGGGCCGCGCTCGGGGTGATCGAGCGGATCGAGGCGCCCGCGACCCCGGTCCACTCCCCCTGGGACACCGAGGTGGCGCTGACCCGCGCGGTGCTCCTGGCCCACGCCGGTGATCTGGCCGGGGCCACCCGGGATGCCCAACGGCTGCTCGGCCGGGGAGGCCAGGTCGCCGCGGACGCCCACGCCGTGCTCGCCACCTGCCGGGAGTCCAACGCCGACGAGCGCGGCGCGCTGCTGCACTGGCGGGCCGCGGCCCAGGCGGATCCCGGGTTCGGCATCGCCCACCTGCATCTCGGCCGGCTCAGCCGGCACACCGGTGACGGGGTCGGGGCGGAGCGCGCCTACGAGCGCGCCACCGGCCTGCTGTTGACCGAGACCGAACGCCGGGTGCTGCTTTTCGGCGGCGGCTTCAACCGGGAGGCATTGCTCTCGGTCTGCCGCACGATGTCGCGGGGAGGCCGGTCATGACCATGATGCCCCAGGAGATCTCGGGCCGCGCCGAGGAGATGCGGGCCGAGTTCGACGCCGCGTTCGCCGAGCGACCCGGGCAGGTGCTGACCGACCGGGAGGACGTGCTACTGATCCGGGCCGGGGCGGACGAGCTGGCGATCGGGCTGGGCGAGGTGGCCGGGATGGCCGCCCGGCCGGCGGTCACCGCGGTGCCGAGCCGGGATCCGGCGATGATCGGGATCTTCACCGATCGGGGTTCGGTGGCGGCCGCCTGGGACCTGGGCCGGCTGCTCGGGCTGACCGCGCAGAGCCCGCGCTGGCTGGTGGTCCCGGCCGCCGAGCCGGGTGTGGCGATCACCTTCGAGCACTTCCTCGGCTTCCGTCGGGTGGAGAGCGCACACCTGGCCGGGCGGATGCTTTCGCTGCCCGGTCTGGTCGAGACCATTCGCCGGCGCTGCGCCGGTTCCGGAGCGGGGAGCAGGGCATGAGGAAGAGCTGGACGTTCGGCCGGACCCTGGCCGTCGGCTTCGCGGCGGTGCTGCTGCTCAACGTGCTCGGCGGCGCGGTCGCGCTGCTCGGCCTGGGCGAGGTGGTGCGGGCCAAGGACCGGGTGATCACCGTGGACAACCAGCTGGAACTGACCGCGCAGCAACTGCTCGCGGCCCGCGCCGAGCGGTCCTCCGAGGTCCGCGCCTATCTGCTGACCGGTAAGGAGGAGTTCCACACCTCGGCCGTTCAGGCCCGGCAGAAGTTCGAGGCGCTGATCGAGTCCGCCTCGGCAAAGGTGTACACCACCCGCGGACGGCAGTTGCTGGACACCATCCGCAGCGCCGAGCAGGAGGCCAGCCAGGCCCAGGAGGAGCTGATCAGCTATCGGCAGACCGCCAGCGCCAAGCTGACCGCGGCGCAGTTCCTCACGATGACCAAGCCCCGGCTGGCCCTGACCACTGCTCTGACCGACTTCTTCGCCTACGAGAAACAACTCGCCCAGGACGGCAAGCGCAGCGCCGACGCCGCCGAGCAACGAGACGTGATCTTCGTCATCGCCGCGATCGGTGGCTCGGTCCTGGCCACCGCGCTGATCGGGGTCGTCATCACCCGGCGGCTGCGGCAGCGGATCGGGCGGGCCGTGGGCGAGGTCCAGGCCTCCTCGGCCGAGCTCCAGTCCACCGCCAACCAGCAGGCGGTCGGGTCGATGGAACAGGCCACCGCGATGAGCGAGATCTCCACCACGATCAACGAACTGCTGGCCACCTCCCGGCAGATCACCGAGAGCGCGCAGCGGGTGGCCGACATCGCCGAGCAGACCGCGGCGGCCGGCGACACCGGACGGGAGACCCTGACCACCGCGCAGCGCTCGATGGACGAGATCAGCAACCAGGTCGACGTGGTGGTCGGGCACATGCTCGAGCTCGGCGAGAAGTCCCAGCAGATCGGGGCGGTGCTGGGGATCGTCTCGGAACTGGCCGAGCAGACCAACATCCTGGCGATCAACTCGACCATCGAGGCGGCCGGGGCGGGTGAGTCCGGGCGCCGGTTCGGGGTGGTGGCCGACGAGATCCGCAAGCTGGCCGACCGGGTCGCCGAGTCGACCAAGGAGATCCGGGCGCTGATCGAGCAGGTCCGCGGGGCGGTGCACACCACCGTGCTGGCCACCGAGATCGGGAAGAAGTCGGTGGACGCCGGGAGCGCCCAGTTCGACAGCGTGGCCGCACAGTTCGACCAGATCGTCGAGCTGGTGCAGACCACCACCGAGGCGGCCCGGGAGATCGAGCTGTCCACCAAGCAGCAGACCACCGCGGTGGAGCAGGTGAACTTTGCGGTCGCCAACGTCACCCAGACCACCAAGGACAGCGAGGCCGGGTCGACCCAGACCCTGGCCACCGCGTCCCAGCTGGCCGAGCTGTCCGGCCGGCTGCGCGGGCTGATCGAGGCGCAGGAGGCGCTCACCGCGCCGGTCGCCCAGTTGCTGGAGAAGAAGTGACCGATCTGCTCCAGTACTTCCGGATCGAGGCCCGGGAACTGGTCGACGAACTCAGCGCCGCGCTGTCCGAGCTGGCCCGGGGCGGCCCGGCGGCCGGGCCGGCCGGGACCGCGCTGCGCCACGCGCACACCCTGAAGGGGGCGGCGCGGGTGGTCGGCTGGACCGGGATGGCCGACCGGGTGCACGAACTGGAAGAGCTGCTGGGACCGTTCCGGAACGCCGCCGGGCCGGTCCCGGCGGTCGATCTGGCCCGGATGCAGGCACTGACCGACCAGCTCAGCGACGAGCTGGTGGAGGACGCCCCGGCCGCCCCGGTGATCCCGGCGCCCCGCGCGGAGACCCCGGTCGAGGCCAGCCGGGCCGAGGAGGTGGTCAGCACCGCGCAGACCGCCCGGGCCTCGCTGCAGGAGATCGACAGCCTGATCAACGGGGTGAGCCAGACCCGGTCCCAGCTCGGTTCGGTCCGCGAGGGCGCCCGCCGGGCGCGGCGGTTGCGGGCCGCCCTGGACGACGCCGGGCGGCTCACCGAGGAGCAGATCGAGGAACTCGGCACGCTGGCCCGGATGCTGGAGAACAGCGCGGAACGGGTGGACCGGGAACTGCGCGAGGTCTACACCACGGCCGAGCGGCTGCGGCTGATCCCGGTCGAGAGCATCGTGCCAGACCTGGAGCGCGGCGTGCGGGATGTCACCGCGGCGCAGGGCAAGCAGGCCCGGCTGGAAGTCCTGGGCGCCCAGATCGCCCTGGACGCGACCATTCTCGCGGGGGCGCACACCGCCCTGCGGCAGATTGTGCGCAACGCGGTGGCGCACGGCGTGGAAACCCCGGAACAGCGCCGGATCGCGGGTAAGGACGTGGTCGGTCAGGTCCGCGTGGAGGTCACGCACGGCGCGGTGGGGGTCCGGTTCCGCTGCACGGACGACGGGCGCGGGGTGGACCTGGCCGCGGTCCGGCGCAAGCTGGTGCAGGCCGGGCGGGCCCCGGACGAGAGCATCGACGACACCCGGACGCTGAGTCTGCTTCTCGGGAGCGGGATCAGCACGGCCAGCACGGTCAGCGAGATCTCCGGGCACGGGATCGGCCTGGACGTGGTGCAGGACGCGGTGCAGCGGATCGGGGGGCGGCTGGAGATGTCCACCACCCCCGGTCAGGGAACCACGATCGACCTGGTCACGCCGGCCTCGATGACGGCCCAGGAGGTGGTGCTGGTGCGGGCCGGAGCGCGTCTGGAGGATGAGCCGGACGACGCGGGGGCCCTGATCGCGCTGCCTTTGGCCCAGGTGCGGCAGGCCCGGCGGGTGGGGGCGGAGGACTTCTCCGGGGCCCTCGCGCTCTGGCACCAGGGCCGGCGCATCCCCTACGTGCCGCTGGCCGACGTGCTCGGCCGGCCCGAGGACCCGGCCGCCGCCGAGAAGAAGGGGCGGACCGTGCTGGTGCTCGACGGCCGGAACGGCGCGGTTGCGATCGGCGTCTCCCGGCTGGTCGGCACGGCCGAGATCGCGGTGCGGGCGCTGCCCGCGCTGGCGCCGGTCCCGCCTCTGCTGTGCGGCATCTGGATCGACATCGACGGCCGCCCGCGGCCGGTGCTGGACCCGGTGGAGCTGGCGGCCGCGGCGACCTCGCGCCGCGTCCCCCTCGCCCTGGCCACCGGCGTCCCCACTGCGGTGCCGGTGCTCCCCCCGCCGTCGCCCCTTCCGGTGAGCCATCCCGAGCAGACGACGATCCTGATCGTCGACGACTCGCTGACCACCCGGATGCTGGAGCGCAGCATCCTGCAGGCCGCCGGGTACCGGGTCGAGGAGGCCGGCTCGGCCGAGGAGGGCCTGGCGATGGCCACCCGCAAGCCCTACGCGGTCGCCGTGGTCGACGTGGAGATGCCGGGCATGGACGGCTTCGCCTTCATCGAGCAGACCCGGGCCCGGCCCGAACTGCGGCGCATGCCCTGCGTTCTGGTCACCACCAAGGCCTCGCCGGCCGACCGCGAGCGGGGCCGGGCGGCCGGCGCCCGGGGGCACATCGACAAGGGCGAGTTCCACCAGAGCCTGCTGCTGGACCTGATCGCCGGGCTGGTCGCCGAAGGAGTGTCGTGACCGGGCCGGGCCGGCGGATCCGGGTGCTGGTGGTCGAGGACTCGCGGACCGTACGGGCCCGGATCGTCGCCGCGCTGCGCTCGGACCCGGCCTTCGAGGTGGTCGGCGAGGCGGCCGACGGGCCCAGCGCGATCCAGGAGTGCACCCGGCTGCGGCCGGACGTGGTGACGATGGACATGATGCTGCCCGGGCTGTCCGGCCTGGCCGCCACCGAGCACCTGATGCAGCACTGCCCGACCCCGATCCTGGTGATCTCCAGCGCCGACAACCGGGCCGGGTTCATCGACACGATCGCCGCCCTGGACGCCGGCGCGGTCGACGTGCTGGACAAGCCCCTGGGCCGGGACGCCTCGGGCGGGAACGACGCCTGGGACCGGGAGTTCCTGCGCACGGTCAAACTGGTGGCCCGGATCAAGGTGATCCGCCGGGTCGGCCACCACGGTCCGGTGCCCCTGCAGCGGCCCTCGTTCACCACGGCCCCCCAACCCGATCCGGGGCATCCCTACACGGTGGCCGCAATCGGGGCCTCGACCGGTGGGCCGACCGCGGTGGCCGAGGTTCTGCGCTCTCTCCCGGTCAGTTTCGCGCTGCCGTTGCTGCTCGTGCTGCATGTGCACGAGTCGTTCGGTGACGCCTTCGCCTCCTGGCTGGCCGAGACCACCGAGCGACGGGTGACTCTGGCGGTCAGCGGCGAACCCCTGACCGGGGTGCCACCGGGGGCGGTGGTGATGGCTCCGCCCGGCCGGCACCTGCGGGTGCGGGGCAACACCCTGCTGCTCACCGACGAGCCGGAACGGCACTCCTGCCGGCCCAGTGTGGACGTGCTGTTCGAGTCCCTGGCCGGCTCGCACGGCCCGCGGGTGGCGGCCTGCCTGCTCACCGGGATGGGCCGCGACGGCGCCGCCGGCCTGCTCGAGATCGACCGCAACGGCGGCCTGACCATCGCCCAGGACGAGGCCACCTCGGCGGTCTTCGGGATGCCGGGCGAAGCGGTCCGGCTCGGCGCCGCCCAGCACGTGCTCCCGATCGACGCGATCGGCCCCACCCTGGGCCGGCTGACCGTTCCCTCCGATCTAGCTGCCCGGATGAGGCACCGATGACGACCGAACACGTTGAGACCACCGGCACGGTGCTGATCCTGGACGACAGCCTGACCGTCCGGATGGACCTGGTGCAGGCCTTCGAGAGCGCCGGCTGGCGCACCCTGCCGTGTGCCACCGTGGCCGCGGCCTGGGAGCAGCTGGCCGCCGAGGCGGTGGACTGCGTCGTGCTCGACGTGAACCTGCCGGACGGCAACGGGGTGGACGTGCTGCGCCAGCTGCGCACCGCGCCGACCACCGCGGCCCTGCCGGTGCTGATGCTCAGCACCGAGGCCGAGGTGCAGGACCGGATCCGGGGACTGCGCACCGGGGCGGACGAATACCTGGGAAAGCCCTACGACTCGGGCTATCTGGTCTCGCGGGCGGCCGAGCTGCTGGCCCCGGCCACCCCGGCCGAGACCGAGCACACCGTGCGGGTCCTGGTGATCGACGACTCCGCCGAGGTCCGCGAGCGGTTCGCGGAACTGCTGCAGGACAATGGCTACGAAGTGGTCCAGGCCGATTCCGGGCTGGCCGGGCTGCGCCTGGCCGCGGCCCGGCGGCCGGACGCGGTGCTGGTGGACGCGGCCCTGCCGGACATCGACGGGGCCACCGTGATCCGCCGGATCCGGCTCGACTCGGCCCTGCGCGGCATCCCCTGCCTGCTGCTGGCCGCCTCCGACGACGCCGGGGCCGAGCTGACCGCCCTGGACGCCGGGGCCGACGCCTTCGTCCGGGCCGGCACCGACGCCGACGTGGTGCTGGCCAAGCTGTCCGCGGCGCTGCGGCAGAACTCCGCCCCCGGGCCGGCGGTCGACACCGCCAGCCTGCAGCGGCTGAAGAAGGTGGTGGCGATCGGCGAGGCGCTGCTCGCGGCGCACGCCGAGCACCTGCGCAGTGAGGGCTTCGACGTGGTGCAGGCCCGGACCGGCGAGGAGGCCCTGGAACTGATCGCCTTCCAGCGCTGCGACTGCATCCTGATCGAGCTGGAGGACCCGGAGGCGGGCCTGGACGTCTGCCGGAAGGTCAAGGCCGCGCCCGGGGTCCGCGACCTGCCGCTGATCGTGATCGGGGTGGACGACCACCGGCAGACCATGATCGACGCGCTCGGGGCCGGGGCCGACGACTACGTGAACGGCGCCGCCGATCCCCGGGTGCTGCTCGCCCGGATCCGCGCCCAGCTGCAGCGCAAGCAGATCGCCGACGAGCACCGGCAGATCCGCGAGAGCCTGCTGCGCAAGGAGATCGAGGCCGCCCAGGCCCGCGCGGACGCCGAGATCGCGCTGACCAAGGCCGCGATGGTGGAGGAACTGGAGCGCAAGAACCAGGAGCTGGAGGCGTTCAGCTACTCGGTCTCGCACGACCTGCGCTCACCGCTGCGGGCGATCGACGGCTTCACCGCGATGCTGCTGGAGGTGGTCGACGAGCACCTGGACGACTCCGGCCGGCACTACGCCGACCGGATCCGGGCCTCGGTGAAGCGGATGAACGAGATGATCGACGACCTGATCGAGCTGTCCCGGGTCGGGCGGGCCGAACTGCAGCGCCGGACCGTGGATCTCGGGGCGATGGCCGCCGAGATCCTCGCCGATCTGGCCGTCGGGTCGAACGGCCGCTCGGTCGAGACGGTGGTGGCCGCCGATCTCTTCGCCACCGCCGATTCCCGGCTGGTCCGCAACGTGCTGGAGAACCTGCTCAGCAACGCCTGGAAGTTCAGCGGTCAGGCCGAGGCGCCGCGGATCGAGGTGGGGCGCGGCCGGGCCGGCGAGTTCTTCGTCCAGGACAACGGCGCCGGGTTCGAGATGAGCCAGGCCAAGCGGCTGTTCTCGCCGTTCCAGCGGCTGCACAAGCAGAGCGAGTTCCCCGGCACCGGGATCGGGCTGGCCACCGTGCACCGGATCGTCGAGCGGCACGGCGGCCGGATCTGGGCCGAGTCGAGTCCCGGGCAGGGGGCGACGTTCCGGTTCACCCTTCCCGGTTGACCACGACCACGGGCCGGCCGTTGCGATCGAACCGGAGCCGGAAAGGCGGCGTTTCCGGGTACACGATGACGCCCGGCGGGGTCTGCGCGTGTTCGTCGCTGGGCGGCGGCGGGGCGTCGAGGACCGTTTCCTTGGCCCAGTCCGAGCCGCGACTCTGGTAGTCGCCACTGAGCACGACCGCCACCTTGAGGAAGTCGGCGGTCAGGCTCTGGGTGAGGGTCCGCAGGGTCCGCAGCTGCGGCGGGCTGAGCCGGGCCACCCCGGGCACGTGGATGTCGAGCTGGCCGGGGATCGGCCGCTTCCGGCGGGGGTCCAGCCCGGGATGCGGACTGTCCGGGAAGGTCACCATCAGGCCGGAGGCGACCACCTCGACCCGGGCGTCGTCCAGGGTGAAGAGGGTGTCGCGGCCGGGTGCCGGGGTGAGCCGCCCGGGGGCGAACAGGTCGGGCCGCACCCCGAGGAGTTCCGGCGCGGGGTTGCCGTCCGGGAGCACCCGCATGCCCTCCGCCGTGGTCGGACCGTGGCGCAGGACCGGAATCGGAAAGAAGTTCAGGGTGATTGGGACGCCGAGAGCGTCGGCCAGGGTGTCGAGCTCGCTCGGAAGCGGCTGGAACCGGGCCGGGAACCACTCCATCGTGTACCCCCCGCGGCCGTCGGCCGTCAGGGTGCCGCCGCCGGGCTCGGGGATCCGGAGGTGCCCGGCCAGCACCGCGGACCGCAGGACCTGCTGCTCGGCGAACTCCCGGTCCAGCCCCACCCTTTCCAGTTCCTGCGCCCGGGCCAGGGCCCGGGCCGGGCCGGAGGCGTGCGGGTCCGGTCCGCGCAGCTCGGTCGCGGCCGCCTTCAGCACCTGCACCTGCTGCTGCCAGGCCTGGTGCAGCGCCTCGGCCGCGGCCTGCCGGTCCGGACCGCTGCCGTCCACGAGCTCCTGGTAGCGGGTGATCACCGGGGCGACCGACAGCTCGAACTGTTCCTGCGCCCGGTTCAGGACCGGAGTCGGCTCCTGGTTCCCGGCCAGCACCGCCTCGACCACGGTGACCAGGTCGCGGGGCGTTGGGTGGCCGTCGTCGGAGCGCATCAGGCTCCCCCGGCTGTCCAGGTAGGTAGGGGTGCTGCGGACCAGCCGGGACGGCTTGCCCGCACCCGGGATCTGGCGGATCCGCAGCTCGGGCCGGCGCAGCGGGTCCGAGGACAGCCCGGACCTGGTGTCGTAGCGGTCCGGAAGGCCCACGTGATGACCGCGCTCGTGCTGGATCACCAGGTCCGCCGCGTCCGACCGGATGTTCCGGGCGTCCTGCTGCCGGCGCACGACACCGTCCGGGCTGACCGGTGGCCACACGTGCATCACATCGTCGGTCGGGCCACCGTCCGTGACCCGCACCGGGCGCATCCGCACGAGATACTTCCGGCCGTTGCGGACCACCGGGCCGGTGCGGTTCCAGAACCGGTCCAGGCCGGCCCGGTCCCGGCCCCACACCTCGTCCAGTTGCGCCTGGGTGACCGTGTCGTGCGGCTGATACCGGAAGCGTGGGCTCAGCTCCACCACCGAGGTTCCGTCGGCGAGGTCGTAGACCCGGGCCGGGTAGGAGGGCGAGTTGTAGAAGCCGAAGTTCTCGGCCAGCCGGCTGTCCCGCTCCAGCCGGTTCACCAGCTCCTGGGCGTCCCGGCCGAAGACGGTGCGGGCCGCCTCCAGCTGGGCCGCCAGATCGGCCACCGGGTGGCCGGTCCGGGTGACGTGGCCCGAAAGCCCGTGCAGCCGCAAGGGAATCGAGGTTACCAGCCGGGTCGCGATCCGCATCTGCTCCCGGGTGGCCGGCCCCGGGGTGGCGAGCATCGCCTCGGCCTGGGCCCACCAGCGCAGCGGCTGCGGCCCCGGGTCGGAACGGAACAGATGCGGCGTGCTGATCGTGCGCAACGGCGTCCGCTCCCGCAGCTCGTCGCTGATCTCCGGTTCCGGGCCGTCGGCCGGGGCGATCGGGACCCGGAAGATCGGGCCGCCGCCGAACACCTGCCGCCCGCTCGTGGAGTATTCCGGGACCGGGCGGTCGGTGCCCAGGTCGATCCGGGAGTCCGGGTCCAGGCCCGGGACGGCCAGCGGCAGCATCCCCCGGGCCAGCTGGTTCAGCATCGGATCGGTGATCTCGTAGCTGACCTTCGGCCGGGCTGCGGTCGGCGTGATCCGGTCCGCGGCGGACGAGCCGCCCGGGCGGTCGGAGACCAGTACCCCGGCGGGGATCCGGCGGACGTGCAGGACGTGCCGGATCCCGTGGGTATCGGTCACCTCGAGGGTCGGTTGCACCGGGCGGCCGGCCAGCCGGGTCTCCCAGGACACCGGCGGATACGCCGCCACTCCGGTGGACTCGATGTTCGCGGAGCGGTGCCCGGACGCGTCGGCGACCGGCTGCGGGGTCGCCGTCAGCCATCCCCGGAAGACGTCGGTCCCCGGCACGGACTGGACGACGACCTTTGCGCCGGGCGCCGGGACCAGCGGCTCGGCGCTGAAGTGCAGCCGCAGGCCGGACTCGGCCGCGAGGCCCTCGGCGAAGAACTCCGGAAGATCGGCGACGAGCAGCCGGGCGCCGTCCAGGCGGTCCTGGTTCGCCCGGACGAAGGCGGCCAGTTCCCGGCGCACGGAAAGCTGACGGCCGTCGGGTACGGCCGGCTTCCCGGAGGGGTCGGCCCAGAACACCTCCGGAGCGCCGGACGGCCCGGGCTGGATCAGGAAGCCCCGGGCTCCGGCCGGGACCGGCCAGCCGTCCGGGTCCAGCTGGGCCCGGCCCGGCGAGCGGCCCGCGGGGCCGGGGTCCGGACGGCCGGTGAGTTCGGGGCGGGAGCCGTCCGGGGCGAAGGTCAGCCAGTCCGGACCCCGCCCCTGGCCGAGGTCGACGAACGCCGTGACCGGGGTTCCGGTGCGGGTGGCCAGGTCCTGCGCCAGAGCCCGGGCCTCCGGAAGCGCCTCCTGAGCGGCCGGCGCCACCCCCGGCGAATCCAGAACCAGACCGGTCTCCGGATGCCGGTCGAGCTGCCAGCGCTCGTCCAGCCGAACCGGTCCGCCCGCGGTCGGTACCTGCGGGACGGCTTCCGCCCCGGGCACAACGTTTGCGCCCGCGGCCAGCCCTTCTGCTTTCTCGAGCACCTGGTTCCGGCTGTCCAGCTGAGCCTGTGCCACATCCAGCTGGGTCTCCCGACGCCAGGCCGGGTTCAGCCGGGACAGCTCGGGGAACTGCTGGGCCACCGTCTCGCGCTCAGTGATGTCGTTCTGCACAGCATCTCGGTGCTCCTGCGCTGCGTCCCGGGCCGCTCGCAGATCCGTCAGCAGGGACTGGGTCACCAGCCCCAGGGCGTGCCCGGTGAGCGGAGATGCGTTCTCCGGCAACGACATCAGCTCAAGATCGGCATCTGCCGAGGAGTTCACCGGCGCGGGCGCCCGGAACCGGCCCACGTTCAGTCCGCGCATGAGCCAGTCCGACAACGCCTGCCTACCGTCCGGGCCGTCGACGTCGATGTCCTGGTGCCGGTTCGCCGGCAGCTGGGCCAGCTGGTCACGGGTCGGCGCGATCTCCCCCGATGAGAACGTGGAGCCGAGCGGTAGCGAAACGCGCTGACCCGCCGGGACGCTCTCCACCAGGAAGCGCCAGCCCTCCAGACGCTTGTCCAGGAACTCCTCGAGCGTGGTGTCGAACGCCGCGTCGTGATAGCCCTCTCGGGCGGCCCGCTCGTCCCGCAGATCCCGGATGATCGGCCCGAGGGCGTTCAGATAGCTCTCATAAGCGCGAGCCAGATCCTGTTGCGCGCGGTCGATGCGCCCCTGATCGCCGCTCAGCCGGGCCTGTTCGAGCCCGTGCCGGACGCCCTGGAGCGAGGTGTACTCATCCGCCTCGAGCTCGCGGAAATGGGCCGGTTCCCAGGGGGCGTCGTCACTGCTCGGCGAGGTAGTGCTGCTCCCGCTCTCCCCCGGATCAGCCGGCACCGCCGGCACCGGGACATCGGTCGGATCGACGGCCGGATCAACGGCTGGGTTCACGGCCGGGACGTCGGTCGGGTCGACGGCCCAGGATCCGAAGGTCGGGACCGGGAGCGCCGTCTCCTCTTCCTCTTCGACCTCGGACTCGAGTTCGGACTCGTCCTCGGACTCGAGTTCGTCCTCGCTCTCCTCCTCCAAGGGCACGAGCGGGCGCGAAGGAGCCGGTACCGGATCCGCCGGCGCCGGGTAACCCTGGCGAGCGATCCCGGGGACCGCCAGGCCTGACGGCTGCGCTGCGGCCGGGCTTCCGGCCGCGGTCCGGGCTCCGGGGCCGAGAACCTTGCCCGCACTGTCGATCCGGTAATGCGTAACGGTCCCGTCCGCCGCGGTGTAGGTCAGGTCGACGGCCCGGGCGGTGTCCTGGGCAATCACCCGGGCGATCCGGAGCGGATCGCCACCGGCGGTGATCAGGTGCCGCGGCGGTCGCGCCCCGGGCACCTCCTGGGCGACCAGTTGCAGCAGTTCGTACGTCCTGGTGTTCAGTTCGGTGATCAGGGCGGCGGACGGCGGGCGCGCGCCGAGCATCTGCTGCTGGAGGTTCCAGCCGTACCGGTCCTGGAAGTTCCGCAGCCAGCGGGCCTGGTCGGGCCGGCCCTCGGAGAGCCGGCCGGCGGCCCAGCGGTGCGCCGCGAGGTACCGGCTGTGGGCCTGGTGGGCGGCCGAGGAGGTGAGCACCAGGTGCGGGGTGCGGGCGTGCTGGATCAGGTACCGGGACACGTCGTGGGCCCGGTTCAGGTCGTCGTCGTACTGGGTGGCGGCCCGGGCGATCAGCTCGTCCAGGTGGTAGCGCGGGGTGTGCTCGTGGGTCGGGGGCCAGGCCGGGGCCGGGGCCGGGGCCGCGTCCGGTGCGGTCAGCGCGTCCGTGAGGGCCTCGACCGACATCCGCCGCTTCAGGTCGTCCACCTCGGACCGGAACAGTTCCACGTACACGTCACCCAGGATCGGGTCCGAGCGGAACCGGCCGGACGGAATGGTCTGCAGCATCCCGTATTCGGTGACCTCGCCCTCGACGAAGCCCTTGAACGTGAGCTTCACCAGCTGCACCGGACCCTGCTGCTTCGGATGCTGTTCGGCCCGGTGGTTGTTGGCGTTGCGCGCCCCCTCCCCCTGTTCCCAGAGCAGGTTGGCCCCGGTCACCCCGGATCCGTCCAGGATCGGCTGGGGCTTGTCCGAATGGTCCGGAGCGGTCAGCGTGGCCGGGCCGCTCCCGCCGCCCAGACCCGGGTTGTCGCGGCTCGGCACCGTCTCGGCCGGCACGCTGAGGATGTCGCCGGTCTGCCCGACCGTGCCGGTCAGGGCCGGCCGCCAGGTGTCCACCGTGCTGTTGACCGCGGTGCCGATCTGGTGCTTGGCGTAGCGGCCGGTACCGGTGCCCTCCGGCACGTCCTCGACGACCTCCAGGTGGTGCAGATTGCCGGTCAGGAACAGGTCACCGCGGGTGTGGGCCCGGCCCGGCACGAAGACCTTGCCCAGCAGGTACCGGCCGCCGACCGCCTCGAGCAGGTGATTGCGCAGCATCCCCCGGGACTCCAGCTGCTGCAGGGTGATCGACGAGCGGACGCTGCGGTCGTTGGCCTCGGCCCCGAACATCCGGCCCAGCAGTTCCCAGGACTTCGGCAGCGCCTCGTCGAGCAGGGCGGCGCTCAGGAACGCGTCCCCCGGCAGCCGCGGCACCTTGGCCAGATCCTCCGGGTCCGCCGGGGTCCGGGTCGGGTGTCCCTCGACCAGCGACCGCGGCTTCTGGATCACCAGGGTGCCGTCGAAGGTGGTGGTGACCTCCGCGCCGAGGTGCCGGGCGCTGCGGTAGAGGCCGGCCACCAGGTTGTTGAGCGGGCGCCCGGCCAGGTCCAGCCGGCGCACCCGGGTGGTCAGCTGGAACTCGGTCTCCAGGTCGTAGTGCCCGCTCCAGTCGTAGGCGGTGTGCTCCTGGGTGAACTGGTCGCCCCGGGAGATCTCCCGCCGCCGGCCCGCGCCCAGGTCGAGCTGGCCGCCGCCCGAGGTTCCCGAGGTGTTGTGCTCGCCCCCGAGCCCGAGCTTGGGCACGGTGAAGCCGCCGGAGGTGCCGGTGAAGGTCGAGGCGCCGACCCCGGCGTACTGGTGCTCGTAGGTCTCGATGCCGTGCGTCTCCTGGTATCCGGTGACCTTCGGACGGGACACCAGTTTCATTCCCAGGTTCAGCTCGACCGCGTCCGCGACCACCCCACCCATCCGGTTCACCAGGTAGAACGAGACGCCTTCGGTGTGCAGCAGATCGTCCAGCATGCCCTGCTCCCGGTCCCCGGAGACCAGGCCGCTGAGGAAGTCGATGCCGTTGGCGAGCCGGCCGATCACCGGCTTGTCGCCGGCCAGGGTTCGGTACCAGACCTCGGGGACGCGGTCGGTCGGCCAGTCCTGCCGGCGCAGGCCGATCAGGCCGGGAGCCACCTCCTCGACGGCCCGGTGCAGGATGTCGAGGGGCCGGACCGGCTTCGGGGGCACCGTGGGACGGCCGTCCGTGACCTGCGAGCCGGACGGCCGGATGGTCATCGACTCGACGCCGTGGTGCCCGAGCGCCTTCTGCCCTTCCCGGGTCAGGTACTCCGGGATGGTCAGGTCCTCGACGGTGCGGCCGATCGCGGCCAGCCGGGCGTCCAGCCCGCCCAGGTGCGTCTTGGTGCGGTAGAGCGCCACCTCGGACCGGATCGCGTCGGCGTCCGGGTGCTCGGCGGCCTCCCGTTCCAGCCGGCCGAGCACGGAGGTGATCTCGCCGTCCTTCAGGCCGGTGAGACTTCCTTCGTACCAGCGCTTCACGGCGTCGCGTACTTCGTCCACCCCGATCGGCACCTGGTCACGACCGTAGGCGCTGAGTGCCCGGGGCTCCGGCAGGAGGTACATCATCGTGCGCGGGCCGAGGGTGTCGGCCCCGGGCCGCACCCGGCGCCAGCGCAGTTTCCCGTCCACCTGCTCGACCGTGTTGACCTGGAGGGTCACCGGGGCGACGAAGAAGTAGGCGCGATGAAAGCTCAGCGGTAGCAGTTCCTTACCGCCGGTCCGCGAGACCGACGTCCCCTTGCCCTTGCTGAACCGGATGGTCCCGTCCATCTCTCCGGAGACCGAGCCCACCGCACTGCCGTCGTTCAGCGCCGATCCGCCGCGCAGACCTCCGGAGATCACCCAGTCCTTCTGCTGCGACTCCGACAGCGAGGCCTGGGACAACCAGAGCCGGATCTGACTGGCGGTGAACTGGTCCTCGGTGGCCCCGGCGAACAGCGAGGTGCCCAGCTCGCCCTTGATCCCCAGACCACCGTTGGTGTGCGAGACCAGGCCGGGCTCGAACAACGCCCCGGTCTGGAACTCGTCCCGGACGATCTCCTTCAGGAACGAGCGGATCATCACGTTGCCGGTCAGGTTCGACACCTGGTCATCGCTCGGTCGCCCGGGCCCGCCCAGCTTCGGGTACAGGGCGCGGACCATCGGGTCCAGTTCGTGCGTGTCGACGTAGTAGATCAGCGCCGGGTCCAGCACCGCGGGGTTGGTCGCCGGCAGGTCCCGCAGCGCCGGGTCGGCCGGGTCGAACTCCTCCAGCCCGATCCCGGGCAGGAGGTAGACCGTGGCCTCGCTCTCCACCGGCTCGCTGGTCCAGGTCAGCGGCTTCTTCGTGGCCACCGTCGCCCGGGCCTGACTGGCCACCCGGGCGTGCGCGTCCGCCAGTTTCTGGGCCCGTTGCTGAGCGGGCGTCGGGACCGGCGCCTTGCCCTTGGACGGCCCGGGCCGTCCCGGCGTCTGGGCCTTGGCCAGAGTGTTGGCCCGGGCCTTGGCCTCGAGACGGTCGTACTTGGTGGCGATCTGACCGGCCCGCGAGCGCAGGTGCTCCTGGGCGTCGGGGGGCAGATGGTCGTACTCGATGGTGGCCGTGTACCGGCTGGGGAGCTTGAAAACGTCCACGTCGCCCGGGTACTCCAGCAGTTCGGGCCGGTTGCCGATGAAGGAGCCGCTCTGCCCGGCGCTCTTCGTCCATTCCCGGTCCACCCCGCCCCCGACCATCTGGAGCAGGTCGATCCCGGCCTGGAACCGCCCTCCGACGCTGAACTTCTTCGAGCCCGAGGCACCGTGGCCCGCACTCGTCGACCCGATCGACAGATTGACGCTGTGCAGGTCCGGAGTGGTGTGCTGGTAGTAGTCGGCGTCCGGGTCGAGGTCCTGCACCGCCTTGATGACCACCCGGGCGCTGCGGGTGAAACCGGCCGGGTCCACCCCGCGCACGGTGAACTGCAGGCCGTCCTGGTGGGTCTGGTCGTAGTGCGAGTCCAGCGCGTCGGTCGAGCTGAACTTCTTCACCATGCGGTCGTTCTCGACCCGGTCGTCCACCGCCAGCCGCATCCAGCCCTTGTGCAGCACCCGGGGCCGGCCCGGCGGGTTGTCGGAGAAGGGACGCTTCGGGTTGGGGGGCAGGAAACCGGTCCGCATCAGTTCGCGCGACAGTTGCTGCTGCAGCTCGGCCGCGGTCTTGCCGCTGACCGAGGGCAGACCGGTCCCCAGGCCCCGGTTCTGCCGGACGTGGGCCGGCAGCCGGACCCGGCCGTCCTGCGGGTTGCGGGTCTTCGAATCGACCTTCCGCTCGGGCACCGCCTCCGGGTCGAAGGCGATCCGGCCGTTGCGCGCCTCGAAACCGTCGGCCAGGGCAGCCTGGTCGACCGGAAAGCCGTGCGCGAAGGCGGCCGACTGAGGCAGCACGATCAGGGCCTTCGCGTCGACCTTGGCGGTCGTGCGGGGGTCCGCCTCGGGCCGCCGGGCGACCGAGACGGTGGCCCAGTGCCGCAGGCCGACCCGCTGGGCGGTGGCCGGACCGGTGTAGCGGTCGACGTTCACCCACAGCCCGGTCTGGCCCGCGCTCACCGTGTCGGTCTTGCTGGTGCTGATCTGGGCCCGGCCGACCGGCCCGAAGGAGGCACCCGGAAGGGGGATCGCGTCCGCCGCCACGCTCAGCCCGACCCCGCTGCTCTGGGTCAGCGACTCGGAGGCGCTGGACCCGGCGATCGCCGTGCGCACCTTCTCGATGTGCAGCTTGTCGCTGGTCGCCCCCACCCGCCGGACCCGGCCGAAACGCTCGGAGTGGATCGCCACCTGGGCCACCACCTCGGCCCGCTCGTTGCGCAGCAGGATCTCGAACCCGTCCTCGGTGTTGATCGAGGTGTGCAGGTTCACGTTCAGCCGGGTGAGCTGTTCCTGGAGCTGCAGCGACTCCGGGTCGCCGGGCCTCAGTTTCAGCCCGGCCGCCCGTAGCTCGTCGGTGATCTCCTGGTAAAGGTTCTGCAGGCCGGTCATTCCGGCGGCGAAGTAGACGTCCGGGAGGCGGCTCTGCGCCACCTTGAAGCCGGCCGCGGCCTCCGCGTCGGCCGGGGCCACCGGCACCACCTGTTCGGCGACCGGCTCCAGCAGGGCGGTCGGGATCCAGTCCAGGAGGTGCTCGCGGCTCTCCGCGACCTCGTCGTTGCGGGCCGGGGTGTCCGGGTCGGTGCTCCAGCTCGGGGTGACCCGGTTCCACGGCCGGGTCAGGTCGGTCCGGGTCCGCACGGTGTAGTTCGGCTCGTAGGCGACCAAGGTGGAATCGGCCCGGTAGTCCAGCACCCGGCCGGACTCGGCGTCCTTGAACGCCCCGGTGGAGATGCTGCGCTGGTTCATCGTCCCGGTCAGGCTCAGACCGGCCCGGACCAGACCACCGAACACCAGGCCGAAGGTGCCCTGGACCCGGGTGGACCCGGCCTGGCCGGAGGTGGTCCGGGTGGTCCCGCCGATGTTGAACGAACCCTGGGTGTTCTGGTTGGCGTGGAACCCGCTGTCCTCGTCCTTCGCCAGTTGCGCCTCGTAGTCGGCGATCTCCTGGGTGTAGCCCTGCCGGGCCTGCTCCACCCGGGCCGCGTCCCAGCCCTCGTCCCGCAGTTCCTGGAGCAGGTCCTGCAACTGCCGGCGCAGTTCGGTGGGCGAGGGCAGGGCGTCCCGGTAGACGCCGTCCGGGCTGGTGACGATCTTCGGTTCACCCGGCCGCATCCGGACCAGAACCTCGACCCCCTGGTACTGCAGCAGATACCCGTCCCCGGCCAGGTCGCGGTAACCGTCGAGCAGGCGGTTGGCCAGGTTGCCGCGAACGTCCGCGGTTACCGTCTTCCCGGCCGCCTCGAGCGCGGACACCACGGCCTGCACCAGTTCGGCCCGGTCGGGCAGGGACGATCGCGGAGCCCCCAGAGCGTGTGGTTCGGCGCCGTCCTTGGGTTCCCGCGGAGCCTGGACCTCCGGGGTGGGCGCGGGAGGGTCCTGGCTGGTCCCACCGTGATCGACCCCCTTGCCCTTGACGTCCTTGGGCTTTTCGAAGGCCCGGCTGCTGCCGGCCACCGCCCGATGCGCCGGTGCGGCGGGTGAGGAATGCGCAGGGGTGGGCAGGCGCTCGATGAACTCGTCGATGAACTGGGTGGCGGTCAGCTCCCCGTCGACCTGAGGACGCCCGGCGGTGACCATCAGCAGGTCGGCCACCCGAGTGCGCAGATCCCGGTTGCCCCGCACCTGGCCGGCAGTCCGGGGATCGGTTTCCGGCCAGCGGAGCCGGGTTTCGATGACCAGGTCGGCTGCGGCGAGAACGTCATTACGGACGTCCTTGGGCAGGGCTTCGAGGCGGGTCGCCGCGGCCGCGACGGTGGTTGCGGGGAGGGTGAGGTCACCGGCCGCGTGCAGATCGCCCAGCCAGTTCTGGGCCAGCGGGGTGAGGGTCGTGATGACCGGCGGGTGCGCCTTGTGGTCGGTGATGTGCAGAGGACGCGCGCCCCTCGGGTCGGTGCCCAGGCGCGGGTAGGCCTTCCTCAGCACCTCGCGGTTTCTGGGCGGAGCGGCCGGGGCTTCGGGACGGCGGCCCAGTCTCTGCACCGTGCCGACGACCCGGCTCATCCAGGTTCCGAGCAGACCCGGCCGATCCTCGTCCTCGGGTTCCTCCTCGCTCTCGGAACTGGACGTTTCGTCGCCCGAATCACTGAGCTCCAGCTCGCTGAGGTCCGGGTCGGGATCCGGGTCGGTGAGATCGTCGGCCGCGAAAACCTGCCGAGCGGCGGCGTTCAGCGAAACGAACTGACGTTCGGTCACGCGGACGGACTCGGGATCCAGCAGGGACGCCATCGCGTTCCGGGCCGCGACGTCGAGGGAACTGCCCTCTCCGAAGGTTTCCATCTCGTAGCTCGTGGAACTCTCGCCGTCCCGCGCCCCGCCGAAGGTTCGCTGGTCATAGCCCAGGCGCAGCAGGATTTCCCGGCCCAGGTCCACGGTGCTGCGGATGCCGGACGTGGTTCCGGTGCGCAGATCCGTCTGCACCGCATACAAGAGCCCGCGGACCTGGTCGAGGGTCGGAGTGGACGGACGGTTTCCGGTCTGCCGGGAGACGAAATCGTTGAACTGACTGACGACCTGGGTGTGGACATGGCCCAGGACATCGCCGCTGACGGCGATCTGCGGCAGCTGCTGGGGCAGGATCGGGACGGCCTTGCCGGGTATTTCGATCCCCCGGGACATCGGCAGGAAGTCCACCGTCTCAACTGATTCCGGCAATTGGGGGACGCCGCCGGGGACCGTGCCGTCGACGAACCGCACGCCGTTCGGAGTGGTGAACACGTTGACGGCATGGGCGGCCGGCTGCCCCGCCACCCGGACCACCACGACGCCCTGGGATCCGGGACGTGCGCCGTCCATGATCCGCCGGACGAAGGTCAGATCTCTTCCGCGGAACATCGGGGCGGGATCGCTCGACGCCAGCCGCAGTTGCTGGCGTTGCAGGGTGACCAGGTTCTGGGTGGTTGCTGAGGCGGTATGGGCCGAGCTCGCGGTGACGGCCGGCGGAGGGGCCACGGTTTCGGGCAGCTGGCCCTGGTTCTGATTGAGCGCGTGGCTGATTGCGCTTACCCAGTTCACGCTGTCGAACCCGGGGCGGTTGGGTGGTCTGGGGGCCGGTACGGTCTCGAGCTTCGGTGCGGTCTCGGGGTCCCGCGTCGTCTCGGGATCGGGGGTGGTCTCGGGATCGGGGGTGGTCTCGGGATCGGGGGTGGTCTCGAGGATGGGTGTGGTTTCGGGGACCGGTGCGGGTTCGGGGACCACCGGACGCGGCGTCGGCGCGGGGTTGACGACCGTCCCGGTGTGATCGATCCGGTGCCGGGTAACCGTCCCGTCCGCCGCCGTGTGGACCAGGTCGATGCTCCGGGCCGTGTCCTGCGCGATCACCCGGGCCAGGGGCAGCGGATCGCCTCCGGGAACGGTCAGGGCCGCCGGAGGCCGGGCCTCCGGCACCAATGACTGCACTCCTTCGATGAGCTCCTGCGAAGCAGCGTTCACCTCGTCGATGTCCGCGGCGGAAGGAGCCGGTGTCCCGAGCATCTGCCGGCGCAGGTCCCAGGCGATCTCCTCCTGGAACTCCCGCAGCTGCTGGGCATGCTCCGGATGACTGCCCGCGAGCCGTCCGGCGGCCCAGCGTTGGAGCGCGGTGAACCGGCTGTGCGCTTGATGAGCGGCCGAGGAGGTGAGCACCAGGTGCGGAGTGCGAGCGTGCTGGATCAGGTAGCGGGAGACGTCGTGCGCCCGGTCGAGCTCGTGGTCGTGCTGTTCGCCGGCCCGGGTCAACAACTCGTCCAGGTGGTAGCGCGGGGTGTGCTCGTCGGCGGTCGGCCAGGCCCTCGGAGCGGGCGGCGGGTCGTCCCGTCCGTCCAGGGTCTCCAGCCGGATCCGGCGCTTGAGGTCGTCCACCTCGGACCGGAACAGCTCGACGTACACGTCCCCCAGGATCGGGTCCGAGCGGAACTTGCCCACCGGAATCTTCGTCAGCATTCCGTGATCGGTGACCTCACCGTCCACGAAGCCCTTGAACGTCAGCTTCACCAGCTGCACCGCGCCCTGCTGCTTGGGATGCTGCTCGGCCCGGTGGGTGTTCGAGTCCCGGGCCCCCTCGCCCTGCTCCCAGAGCAGGTTCGCCGCCGTCACCCCGGAGGCGTCCAGGATCGGCTGGGGCTTGTCCGAATGGTCCGGGGCGCTCAGCGTGGCGGGTCCGCCACCTCCGCCCAGACCGGGGTTGTCCCGGTTGGACTCGGTCGCCAGCGGAACGGTGGCCAGGCTGCCGGTCTGCCCGGCGTTCCCGGTCACCGTCGGCCGCCAGGTGTCCACCGTGCTGTTCACCGCGGTGCCGATCTGGTGCTTGGCGTAACGGCCGGTCCCGGTGCCCTCGGGGATGTCCTCGACCACCTCGAGATGGTGAAGTTCGCCCTGTAGGAACAGGTTTGCGCGAAGGTTGGCCTGGCCGGGCACGAACACGTTCTCGCTCAGCACGTGCCGCTGTCCGTCGACCGCCTGCAGCAGATGATCGCGCAGGTGACCGCGGGAGAGCAGCTGCTGCAGGGTGATGGACGAGCGCATCGCCCGGTCGTTGGCGTCCACGCCGAACATCCGGCCCAGGAGTTCCCAGGTCTTGGGCAGCGCCTCGTCGATGAATGCGGCGGTCACGTAGGAGTCGCCGGGCAGTTTGGGCACCGGGGCCAGCTGTTCCGGAGTGGCCGGCTCGTGGATCGGCAGGCCCTCGACCAGCGAACCGGGCTTCTGGATCACCAGCGTGCCGCCGAACGTGTGCTCCATCTCGCCGCCGAGTTGCCGGGCGTTCCGGTACAGGCCGGCCACCAGGTTGTTGACCGTGCGGCCGGAGGTGTCCAGGCGCCGGACCCGGGTGGTCAGCTCGACCTCGGTGGTGAGGTCGTAGTGGCTGCGCCAGTCGTAGGCGGTGTGCTCCTGGGTGAACTGGTCACCCCGGGAGATCTCGCGCCGCCGGCCGGCTCCCAGGTCCAACTGGCCGCCACCGGAGGTGTTGGCGGTGCTGCCCTCGCCGCCCATCCCGAGCTTGGGGAAGGTGAAGCCGCCGGAGGTGGCCTTGAAGGTGGACGTGCTGGTGCCGGCGTACTGGTGGTTGTACGTCTCGATGCCGTGCGTCTCCTGGTACCCGGTGATCCTCGGCCGGTCGACGAGTTTCATCCCCAGGTTCAGCTCGACCGTGTCCGCGGCCACGCCCCCCATCCGGTTCACCAGGTAGAACGAGACGCCCTCGGCGTGCAGCAGGTCGTCGATCATCCCCTGCTCCCGCTCGCCCGAGACCAGGCCGCTGAGCACGTCGATCCCGTTCGCCAGGCGTCCCACCACGGGCTTGTCGTTGACGATCCGGCGGTACCAGACGTCCGGCACGCGATCGGCGGGCCAGTCCTGCCGGCGCAGGCCGATCAGCCCGGGCGCCACCTCCTCGACGGCCCGGTGCAGGATGTCCAGAGGCCGGATCGTCTGCTCGCCCGGTGTGTTCGACCGGAACGTCAGGGACTCGATCGCGTGGTGCCCCAGGGCCTTCGATCCGTCCTTGGCCAGGTACTCCGGGATGACCAGGTCGTCCACGGTGCGCCCGATCTCGGCCAGGTGGGTCTGCAGCGCGCCCTGATGGGTCTTGGCCCGGTATCCGGCGATCTCGGCCCGGACGTCGGCGGCCTCAGTGCCGGTGGCCTCTCGTTCCAGCCGGTCCAGCACCGAGGTGATGACTCCGTCCTTCAGGCCCACCAGTTCACCGTCGGACCAGCGCTTCACCGCATCCCGCACCTGCTCGACGTCGATCGGCACCTCGCCGCGTCCGTAGGCGGCCAGGGCCTTTGGCTCGGGCAACAGGTACATCAGGGTGCGTGGGCCCAGGGTGTCGGACTCCGGCCGAACGCTGCGCAGGCGCAGCTTCCCGTCCGCCTGCTCGACCGTGCTGACGTCCAAAGTCATCGGTGCTACGAAGAAATAGGCCCGGTGAAAACTCAGCGGCAGGGTCTCCTTGCCGCCGGTGCGCGACATGGACTTGCCCTCGCCCTTGCTCCAGCGGGCGGTGCCGTCGGTCTCGAGCGACACCGATCCCACCGCGCTGCCGTCGTTGAGGGTTCCTCCCCCACGCATCCCGAAGCCGACCACCCAGTCCTTCTGCAGCGCTTCCGAGTGCTGGACCTGGCTGAGGGCCAGCTTGATCGGGCCCGCCGTGAACTGGTCCTTGGTCGCCCCCGCGTACAGCGACGTCCCCAGTCGGCCCTTGATGCCCAGCGCGCCGATCGTCGAGGTGAAGAAGCCCGGCTTGAACAGCTGACCGGTCTGGTACTCGTCCTGCAGGATCTCCTTGACGAAGGACCGGACCATCACGTTCCCGGCCAGGTTCGCCACCTGCTCATCGCCCGGACGACCGGGCCCGGAGAAGGTCTCGTGCATCCGGCGGACCATCGGCAGCAGGCCGGTGGTGTCGGCGTAGTAGATCAGCGCCGGGTCCAGCACCGCCGGTTCCGTGCCGGGCAAGGCGGCCAGCGCCGGATCGGCCGGATCGAACTGGTCCAGGCCGATGTTCGGCAGCAGATGCACCGTGGCCAGGCCGTCCACCGGTTCACTGGTCCAGGTCAGGGGTTTGCGGGCAGTGCCGTCGGGGTGCGTGCTCTGCGCCGCACGGGCGGCCCGGGCCGCAACGGCCGCCTGCTCGTGGGCCTGCAACAACCGCTGGGCCCGGGTGTTCTCGGTGGTGATCGCCGGTGTGGCCGAGTTCCCGGCGCGGGCCTGGGCGAACCGGCGGGCCTTGGTCGCGAGCCGCTCGTACTTCTGGATCAGGTTCTCCGCGCCGCGCCGCAGCCGGTCCCGGCCGGCCGGGGGCAGGTGGTCGTACTCGATGCTCGCGGTGTACCGGCTGGGCAGCCGGAAAACGTCCAGATGCCCGGGATATTCCAGCAGCTCGGGCCGGTTGCCGATGAACGAGCCGTTCTGGCCGGCGCTCTTCGTCCATTCCCGGTCGACCCCGCCGCCGATCATCTGGAGCAGGTCGATCCCGGCCTGGAACCGGGCGCCGACGCTGATCTTCTTCGAGCCGGAGGCGCCGTGACCGGCGCTGGTCCCGCCGATCGAGAGGTTGACGTTGTGCGCGTCCGGCGTGGTGTGGGAGTAGTAGTCCGCGTTCGGGTCGAGCTCCTGCACCGCCTTGATCGTCACGCGGGCGATCCGGGTCCAGCCGGCCGGGTCCACCCCGCGCAGGGTGAACTCCATTCCGTCCTGGTGGATCTGGTCGTTGTGCGAGTCCAGCCCGTCGGTGGAGACGAACTTGTTCACGGTGCGGTCGTTCTCGATCCGGTCGTTGGCGGCCAGCCGCATCCAGCCCTTCCGCAGCCGCCGGGGACGGCCCGGCACGGCCGGGAGACGGTCCGAGAACGGTTTGGCCGGGTCCGGGGGCAGGAAACCGCTGGTCCGGAGTTCCCCCTTGAGCTGCCGCGACAGCTCTTGGGGAGTGGCCGCGTCGACGGCCGGCAGACCAGTCCCGTAGCCGTGCCCGTCGAGAACATGGGCGGGCAGCTTGACCGGGCTGTTGTCCGGACTGCGTTCCTCCTGAGGGACCTTGGCCTCAGGCACCGCGTCCGGGGTGAAGGGGACGGTGTTGTCAGGTGTCTGGAAACCCTCCGCCAACGCCGACCGGTCGACCGAGAAGCCGTGCTTGAACGCGTCCGGCTCGGGCAGCGTCAGCAGGGCCCGGCCGGTCACCCGGCGGGTCGTGATCGGCCCCTGGTTCGCGGCCTTGGCCACCGAGATGGTCGCCCGGTGGCGCAAATCGGTCCGGTAGGTGGTGGCCCGGCCGGTGAACCGGGAAACCACCACCCAGAGCCCGGTCCGGCCCGCGCTGTTCGCGTCGGTGGTGCTCCAGGAGACGTTGGCCCGGCCGACCGGGCCGAGTGCCGCTCCGGGCACCGGAAGGGCGTCCGCGGCCACACTGACGCCCACACCGTGGCCGTGGGTCAGCGACTCGCTCCCACTGGAACCGGCGATCGCCGTACGCACCCGCTCCAGATGCATCTTCTTGCTGGTCGCCCCGACCCGGGCGGCCTGACCGAGCCGCTCGGAGTGGATCGCCACCTTGGCCACCACCTCGCCGGAGCGGTCCCGCAGCAGGATCTCGAACCCCTCCCGGGTGTTGATCGCGGCGTGCAGGTTGACGTTCAGCCGGGTCAGCTGCTCCTGCAACTGCTGCGATTCCGGCGATCCGGGCCGCAGCTTCACCCCGGCCTGACGAAGGTCGTCGGTGATCTCCTGGTAGAGCTCCTGCAGCCCCGTCATCCCGGCCGCGAAATAGGTCTCCGGAAGCCGGTTCTGCGCTTCCACGAAATCCTTGCGGGCCTCCGGGTCGTTCGGGACGACGGCCCGGACCTGTTCCGCCACCGGCTCCAGCAACGGGGTCGGGATCCAGTCGAGCAGATGGTCCTCGGTCTCGACGACGTGACCCTCGGGCCCGGCATCGTCCGGATCAGTGCTCCAGCCGGGGCGGATCGAGTCCCACGGGGTCCGCAGATCGGTCCGGACCCGCACGGTGTAGTTCGGGTCGTAGGCGACCAGGGTCGAGTCCCCGCGGAAGTCCATCACCCGGCCGGACTCCGCGTCCCGGAACGCCGAAGTCGAGATGCTGCGCTGATTCATCGTTCCGGTCAGGCTGAGACCGGCCCGGACCAGACCGCCGAACACCATGCCGAAGGTGCCCTGGAGCCGGGTCGCCCCGGCCTGCCCCGAGGTGGAGCGGGTGTTACCGCCGATGTTGAACGAACCCTGGGTGTTCTGGTTCGCGTGGAAACCGCCGTCCCGGCCGACCTGTTCTTCGTAGGCGTCGATCTCGGCGGTGTAACCGTTCTCCAGCTCTTCCAGGCGCGCCGGATCGACTCCCTCCTCGCGCATCTCGTCCAGCGCCACCCGCAGTTGCTCACGCAGTGCGTCGGGCGGAGGCAGGGCTCGCTGATAGATCCCGGCCGGACTGGTGACGATCTTGGGGTCGGACGGCCGCATCCGCACCAGAACCTCGGCCCCGGGCAACTGCAGCAGGTACCCGTCGCCGACCAGGTCCCGATACCCGTCCAGCAACTGGTTGGCCAGCCCGGCCCGAAGATCCTGCGGAATCGTGTGCCCGGCCGCCTCGACCGCCGCCACCACCCCGGCCACGAGCTCCTCCGAGTGCGGCAGCGACGAGCGCGGTGCGCCCAGAGCATGCGGCTCGGCCCCGTCCCGCGTGGACGGGAGCTGGATCTCCGGCTCCGGCGTCGCGACGACCGGAGCAACCTCGGGAGTCTCCACAGCCGGGGTCTCCACCGCCGGAGTCTCGTCGGTCGCGACTATGACCCTCGGCGTAATGACCGGTGGATCCACGCGATCCGGCCGTGAAGGCATCTGCCGGTCGATGAACTCGTCCAGGAACTCGGTCGCGGCCAGCTCACTGTCCATCTGCGCCTGATTACTCGTGACCAGCAGCAGATCGGCCACCCGGGTCCGCAGCCCGGCATTCCCACGCACGGCGGCAACGGTTGCCGGATCAGTTCCGGGCCAGCGCAGACGCGCGTCGATGACCTGATCAGCCACCTTCAGCAGCTGCTTACGAACCTTGCTGGAGAGCGCGTCGACCCGGCCCTGGGCGACGAAGGGATTGGCGGCCGGCATGGTCAGGTCGCCAACGGCGGTGAGATCGCCCAGCCAGTTCTGGGCCAGCGGGGTGAGCGAGGTGATCGCCGGTGGGTGGGCCTTGTGGTCGGTGATGTGCACCGGACGATCGCCGCGGGGGTTGGGGCCGAGGCGGGGGTAGGGCTTGCGGAGCACCTCGCGGGGGCGGCGGGGGCGGGGTGCGGCGGCCGGGGCGGGGGTATCGGGGCGCGCTTCTTCGTCAACCGATTCGTCGGCGGGGACTTCCGGAGTGAGGACGTCTTCGGTGACCTCAACGTCTGCCGGAACCTCCGGCGCGATGACCGGCTCATCCACCAGAACCTCTGGTGCAGGAATGTTCCCGATCGCCTCTACATCAACCGGAACCTCTGGCGTGGGAAGGCTCGGAGCGAGCGGAGCGTCTGTGCGAACCTCCGGCTTAGGGACGCTGGCGGGCACCTTCGCATCTACCGGAACCACCGGCGCGGGGGCGCTCTCGATGAGAGGCATGTCCGTGCGGACTTCCAGCTCAGGAACGATCGCCTCTGCATCGACCGTAACCTGCGGCGCGGTAGAGCTCTCGACCGGAACCTCAGGTGCAGGAACGTTCCCGATCTCCTCCAGATCAACCGGAACCATCGGCACAGAAAGGCTCTCGACCACCGGAACATTCACCGGAATCTCTGGTTCAGGAACGCTCCCGATCACCTCTCCATCAACCGGCGCCTGCGGCGCCGGAATGCTCTCGGTCATCGGCATATCCAGCGGAACTTCTGGTGCGGGGAGGTCCTTGGTGACCGAGACATCCGTGCGAACCGCTGGCTTCGGGACGTTCGCGGCCACCTTCGCATCGACCGGAACCTGCGGTGCAGGAACGCTCTCGGTGACCGGGAAGTCCGTTCGCACTTCTGGCGCGGAGGAACTATCGGTGGCCGTGATGCTTTCGGGAACCTCCGGCGCCGAGACGTCTTCGGTGACCTGAACTTCCCCAGGGATTATTGGCGTGGAGACGCCCTCGGCGGTGAGCTGCACGTCCGTCGGCACCGGAAGGCTCTCTGGGGTTGCGGCGCCCCCAATCGCCCCCAGACCGTTGGTAACCGGAGCGCCCTGGCCGCTCCGAACATCCCCAATTGTGCCCTCTCCCAAGGGTACCTGGATGGCTGGATCCACCGGCGCGGCGTCGGCGAAGAAAGCCTGCGCCGCGCCCGAAAGGGAGGTGAACTCCCGGATGGTCGGCGAATCCGGATCCAGGAGCGACTGGAGGTCCTCGGGTGTCACCGGGCTGGGCTCCGGCGAAATGTAGGTCACGTTCTCGTCGAACCGGACCCGCCGGGGTCCGCCGGTGGAGCTCTCGCCCGAACTGGGCACGGGCGTTCCTCCGGACGGGGCGCCGCCTTTCAGGCCCTGATCGTAGCCGAGCCGATGGAGGATCTCCCGGCCCAGGTCGGTGGTGGAGCGGAGGCCGGACACCTGGCCGGTGCGGACGTCCTTCTGGATTTCGTGCAGGTTCTGCCGGACCTCGTCGAAGGTGGGCGCGCTGACCTCGGGGGAAGCGTTGGTGAGGTAGGTGAACTGGCTCATCACCTCAGCCCGGACATGCCCCAGAACGTCGGTGGAGACGGCGATCTCAGGCAGGTCGGAGGCCGGGATGGGGGTTGCGGTGGCTGGGATCTGGATGGCGGAGTTCAGGGGAAGGAAGTCGACCGTCTGCAGCGTGGCCGGGATATGGGGCAGGCCGCCGCGGGTTCCGTCGAGAAGGCGTACGCCCTTTTCGTCGGCGATCACGTTGACGGCGTGCGCGGTCTGCTCGCCGGTGGCCTGGAACACCAGGACGCCCTGGGACCCCGGAGGGGCGGTGGACATGGCTTGGTTTACGAAGTCCAGGTTTTGGCCGCGGTAGACAGGCGCGGGAACGTTGGGCTTCAATCCCAGTTGCTCGTGCTGCCAGGTGAGCAGGTTGCCGGTGGTGGCGGAGGCGTGCAGGGCGCCGGCGGCCGGGATCGTCGCCGAGGCGGTCGGCAGAGCGGGCAGTTTGCCGCCGTTGGCGGTGAAGGAGTTGCCGACCGAGATCACCGAATCCGCGCTGCCGATCCGGGGGCCAGGCTGGTTAAGGTTCGGATCGACCTGGCGGATCCCGGGGTAGTCCTGAATCAGCGTGAGATCGGCCGGCGCGACGGATCCAGGCAGGGGGAAACGGGTCTCGAGGTCGGCGGCGGTCCAGCCGAAGGACGGGTCGACATCGTAGGAGGCCGGGCGCAGGGGCTGCGGAATCGACTGCACCAAGCTGTGGGCCTGGTCCAGGGTCAGGACCGAGCCGTCCAGCGCGGGGCGCAGGTACAGGACGCGGTCGGGAACCGGGGATGGGTCGGTGAGAGCCGGCTGACCGGAGGTGTCGGCCAGGGATTCGGTCGGCGTCGAGGTGGCCGGGGTGGGTGCTTCGGTGAAGACGGTATCGGAGCTGCTCGAGACGGTCGAGAAGGTGTCGGTACGAATCGGAGCGGGATTTTCTGGCATTGAATCGGTTTGGGGCAGAGAGAGATCCACTGCAGGTATCAGGGGGCGCACGACGACACCGTTGGAGACCGGTACGAAGGAAACCCCGCCGCCGGGCAGGCTGGTGGGAGCGAAGGTTTCCAGCGCACGTCCCCGGACTCCGGGGGCGGGATCTTGATGTCGTCCAGACCGTCCAGGTTCAGGTCGTCCAGGTTGAGGTTGTTCAGGTCGTTCAGGGTCTTGTCGTCCATCCCGAACACACCCCGGCCACCCTTACCGATCCCCCCACCACCCAGCTCGGCGCCACCCTCGGCCAGACCCGAGGTCAGGTCCCACGGCGACATATCCCAGCCACCACCGACCGCCGCGCCACCGGCGCCACCACCCAGTGCTTCGCCGCCGGCCTCCATCGACAGGTGCGAGGTGATGCCGACCCATTTGGCGACCGACTGCTCGTCCAGACCGGCTTTGATCATCCCCTTCTGAAGGCTGTCGAACCCGGCCTTCATGATCGGGCCCATCACGGTGGACTTGGTGTCCCACTCGTAGTCGCCCGGGTGCTCCAGCATCGACCAGAGCTGGGCGCCGACGCATGTACGCGACCATCTTCAACGCGTCCATGACCTTACGCATCAACATCTCCAGCACCGTGCGCGCCGCCGCCCGCGCCGCCGCCGCCTCCGCCGCCGATGCCCCACCCGTGAAGAACGCCTCGATCGCCGCCTTGATCAACTCGATCATCAGATACACCAAGGTCAGCACCGCCATGTGCTTCATGTACTCGACCTTGTACGCCATCTGCTTCAAGCCCTTGGCGTTACCCTCGAAAAG
>JODP01000010.1 GCA_000719025.1 Kineosporia aurantiaca JCM 3230 | reverse complement strand
CCTGAACGACCTGAACAACCTCAACCTGGACGACCTGAACCTGGACGGTCTGGACGACATCAAGATCCCGCCCCCGGAGTCCGGGGACGTGGACGTGGATGGTAAGGGTGGGCCGGAGACCGCGCACACTGGTCCTGGGGGCAAGGGTTTCACCGGGTCGGGTTCCCCGGGCCTGGGGGGTCACGGGATCGATCTGAACACCAAGCTTCCGGATCTGAACGGTGTTTCGTTCTCTCCGACGGCGTTGGGTAATTTTGCCGGGAACACCGGTGGTTTCGATACGAACTTCGTTTTCAACGGTGGGCTGAGTGTTGATCCGGCACTGGTGGGTTCGGCGTCCATGGAGGGCTTCGAATTCGCTGCGTTGCCAACGTTGTCGCTGGACTCGCCCGGGTTCGGTCCGGGTTTCCAGTCTCTGGACGCCGCTTTCGCCAACCCCGTCGGCGTGCGTCCCGTCGAGAACGTCCTTCAGGATCTGGATCGGGGGACGATCACCTGGGGTCAGGCGGTGGACGAGTCGATCCCCTCAGCTGGTGTGAACCTGGTGCCGGTGTCCGGTGGCGCCGTCGTGCGTCCTCTGATTCCGACGCTCTCCACGGACCTGCCGACGCTCTCCACGGACTTGCCTCAGCCGGTCAACGGGATCAGCCCGGCGCAGACGTTCTCGACCCAGATCAGCCGGCCCGAATCGGTCTTCACCGACGTCGGCGGACTGACGTCCGCCCCCTCGGTCACCAGCGTGGACACCGATCTCGCGGCGAATGCCACGAACAATCTGGAACTGTCGCCCACCCCGGACCGGGTCCTCTTTCTGCGTCCCGCTTTGGATGGTTCGGCGTTCTCCCTGCAGCAGGCCGTGGATCTGGTGCAGAACGTCCCGGCGCCGTTACGCCCGACGTCCTACGACGTGGATCCGAGCTTCGACTGGTCGGCCGCCGACCTGGAAGCAGCGGTCCCCACCTCGACCTCGATGACTCCGGCCGACCCCTTCCTGCTGCAGGACTTTCCCGGTGTCCGGGTGCCGGATCCGATCCCCGCTCAGGGGCGTCCGGGGCCGGTGGTCAGCAGTGCGGACTCGGTGATCGCAGTCGACCGGTCGTTCGCCGCGAACAACGGAAAACTCCCGAACCCGGTCCCGGCGCCCACCGTGGCGGCTCCGGCCACCACCCGGGATCTGATCACGCTGCAGCAGGAGAACCTGGGGCTGAAGGCCGGTGCCGCGCCGGTGGCCTTTCGTGGGAAGGATCTCGGGTTCGTCCAGCAGGCCCTGGCCACCGCGCCTCCGGGAACCCGGGCGGCGGTGATCTATCAGGCCACGGGCCAACTGGACGCGCACGCCTTCAACGTGATCACGGACGAGAAGGGCGTGCGTCTGCTCGACGGAACCCGGGGTGGGCTCCCCAGCATCCCGGTGTCGCTGGAATCGGTGGACCTGCTGCCGTTGACCCCGGGGATCACGCCACCGCAGACCGCGACGAGCGTTACGGCCGCCGATCTTCCCGAGATCGCCATTCCCACCGATACTCTCGACCAGATCCACCTCGAAGTGAGCACCCACGTCGCCCAACCCGGTCTTGCACCGACGGTCGAGGAGGTCCGCGGGAGTCTGTCGGAGATCCAGAAAGACATCCGCGTCGGGAATCTGGCGCCGATCACCTCGACCCCGGACCTGGGACGCGAGGTGCTGCAGCGGCTGTCGGAGCCGACCGTGATGTCCCGGGGGCCGCTCACCTCGGCCGAGTTGTCGACCGTGCAGACCGGGGTGGGGTCGGAGTTCGACCGGAACAATCTGCAGCTGAAGTACTCCCGGCCGGATCGGGACCGGATCGAGGAGATCGCCAACCAGCTGCGGGCCCAGGGCCCGGGCGCGTCCGGGCGCAACCTGCGCGATCTCGGGTTCCGGGTCTACAGCCACTACCTCACCCAGGACCTCGGGCTGAACGCCCCCCGCCTACCGGGCGGCACCTCGCAGGCGGCGCCCGCCATCACCGACGAGTCGGCTCCCTCCGGGTCCAGCCAGACTCCTGAACCGCCGTCGCCTGACCAGCCCACCCCAATCCCGCCCAAGCGGGTCCGGTTCATGGACGAGATACCGGGCAACACCACCGCCGACCTGACCGAGATCATCCCGGCCCCCACGTCGACGGCTCTGGTCCCGAGCCCGTCCCAGCAAGTGATCCAGCAGACCCGTACTTCGCAGATCCCGCCGTTCAGCCTCGCCGGCCCGACCGGGCAGTTCGCTGCCCCGGTGGTGCTGACCTTCACCGGGGACGGTCGGCCGGTGCCGCTGACATCCGTCCTCACCCCGGTGATCGATCTGCAACGGACTACGGCGCCGGCGTCGGCCGGTGCGCTCACCGTGCGGCCGTCCTCGGGCCGGGTCCCGGTCACCTCGAGCCCTTTCTCGAGCCAGGAGTTCCTGACCGATCCGGGTGGGCAGATCCGGGCCGACCGCGAGTACCTGAGGGCGCGGTGGCAGTCGCAGGGGTATCCGGAGCGGGTCATCGACGGGGCCCTGGCCCAGGTCGGTGCGATCGCGGCGCACCAGGTGCAGGTGGCGCGCACCGCGATGGCCCAGAACGGGACCGACCCGGCCACGGCGGCTTCGAACCTGGCTACCCGGCACGAGAACCTGATCACCCGGGACGCGGATGTCCACCTGGACACCCACGCCACGGCCCTGCGCTTCGAGCAGCGGCTCTCCGATCACTACGACCAAGCCCTCAACCGGGCCGGGGTCGCGAACTTCTCCCCGGCCCAGAACCAGTTCCTCCAGGAGTCCGGCCAACGGGTCCTCGAACTGGTGGATCAAGCGGTGACGCAGGTGTGGAGCCAGATTCCGGCGACCGGCGGCCCATCGGTGCGGCTGGATCGGTTCAAGCAGGCGCTGGACAACCGGTTCGCGCAACTGGCGGCCCGGATCGACGCGGAAGTGGCGGTGGCCCTGCAGATTCCGCAGCTGCAGCAGGCGGCCGCGGACCGGGACGCCTTCGGGACGTTCAGTCTGGCCGGTGAGGACAGCGCTACGGCGTTGCCCACCATCTCTCTGAGCGATCACCGGATTGAGGAGCTGGAGGCTCCGGAGGACGAATCCATTCTGCCCCCGGTGATAGAGGAGACCCAAGGCCAGCGCGCGCCGCAGGTGGATACCCAGGACGACGAGATCACGCCGCTCCCGCCCTTGGTGACCGAGGAGGAGCCGCCGCCTCCGCCGCCGAGGGATGAGCCTCGGGTGCTGTCGCCGACCGCCTCGACGACGATGACGCCGGAGGTGGCGAACTTCGGGCAGGCCGGGGACGGCGCCCAGGGCATGGTGCACATCACCCGTCTGCCGGAACCGGTGGTGCGATGGTTGCAGGATCAGGTCATTGCCCAGGTGGAGGCGACCCACGGCCGGGACGAGGCCTTCCGGGCCGATGTGCGGCGGGCGTTGTCCTCGCGGCTGACCAGTACCGAATGGGCCCGTCTGTTCAGCGGCTCCGGTATGCCGGTGCGGGCCAACTACAAGGGCAATCAGTATCCGATCGTGATCCGCCTGCGGACCTCCAACGCGCGGCTGAGCGAGCAGGGCATTGACGAGATGCCCGATGGTCCGCCGGTCACGGTGCAGCGCTGGGCATTCGGGATCGGGGAGCACGGCAACACCTCGTCGTCGACCGATCTGCGGACGCTGAGGTATCAGTACGCGTACACCTGGAAGGTCGACAAGGGCGCGCTGCGGGAGATCGTGCTGACGCCGAACCTGGCCTGGACGCTCAATCAGACCACCACGACGTCCACCACGGGCGTCAGCGCGCAGGCGTTCTCGATCCACCGCAGCCGGGAGAAGTCCTGGTTGTACTCCTACGACATGTCGGTCGACTTCCATCTGACCAACGGGATCGGGGACATCACCCGTTCGCTGCACACGCTGGCGACCTCGCCTGGATGGACGACGGCGACCGGGATGCCGGCCGATCCGCTAGGTGTGTGGTTCCCCCAGCACCTGGCTCATCCGCTGCCGGCCGACTCCGCGGCGGTTACCCCCGCCGCGGCCACACCGGCGATGCTTGCGCACACGCCGATCTTCGGAGCCGAGAGCTTTCCGCACCACGACATCATGTTCGCGGATGTGGCGCGAAGCTTCTCCGACCGGCTGGGGAATCTGCGGGACTCCTCATGGGAGGACCTGCGCTCGTTCTTCGGCGAGGGCGAGCTGCGCAGCAACGCGCCGATGATGCTTCTGCCCGGGCAGAAGCTCACCAGCCCTTTGCTGTACGACCGCTCGGGCAACCTGGTCGGGTATCTGAGGGTGGGAATGCCTCTGCAGGGCGACTTCACGCCGAACGGCCCGGCGATGCGCAACGGCGTGCTGGAGGCGTACGTGGTCCGTTTCCTGCGGGCCCAGACGAATACGACGGTGGACAACCGGTCCGGTGGCGGGGTGACACTGGCCTTCGGGTTCGGTCCCGCGGACCCCGACGCGCCGATCCTGGGCCGGTTGTCCTTCGCCGCCAATGGTTCCTACCAGTGGTCGCAGACGCTGGGTGCGGGGGGCAGTTCGCGGTTGGTGCGGTCGCTGCGTACGGCCGGGAACATTCCCCGGGTGAGTGGGCAGGTGCGTCTGGAGGTCGAGCTGGTGGTGCCGGAAGGGCCGCCGCTGCCGCCTCAGCCGGCGAGCCCGCTGGCCGACGGCACCGCGCGGTACCCGGTGAATCTGCTGGTGCCGTTGCGATCGGCGCTGGAGGGTCCGGCCGGGCCGCCCCTGCACCTGCCCGCCGAAGTCCTGCACCTGCGGGCGCTGGGTCTGTCCACGACGCCGTTGCACGTCGACGGGTTGGATGGCCCGCTGAAGGAGGTGGCGGACTTCTTGCGGGCCGAGAAGTTCCTGCCCCCGGCGCAGATCGGCAACGCCCGTCAGCTGTACGAATGGATCACTGACAACGCCGTCGGCCGGTTCGTGCTCGGCCCGGACCAGACGGCCTCGAACCTGCTGACCAACCAGCGCAAGCTCGACCAGATGATCTCGCAGTTCGGGCTGCGCGGGGGCCTGGACGACGCGATCGACGGCGGGTCGACGGTGGTGTTCGAGATGCAGGGCGCCACCGGGGTGCACCGGCTCTCGGTCACCATCACCACCGAACGCCGTTACACGGGCCAGGATGACGAGCACGGGATCGAGCACCAGAAGAACCTGCCGGCCACCCAGACCCTGAACTTCATCGGGGCCACCACCAACGGTGACGAGTCGTTCACCAAGACCCCGATGAACTGGAACGTCACGGCCATGGGCTCGGGGCCGGTCCGGCCGCATCAGGAGGGTGGTGTGACGGCCGGTCCGCTGGGCACCTCCACTCCGGCCACGACGCCGGTGACCACCAGCAGCCCGGCCACGCTGGCCGGGCAGCACACCTACGAGCGCACGGCGAGCCGGGTGATCACCAGCGCCAACGGGGTCGGCCACGAGTACTACATGCTGAGCCCCACCTCCCAGGGCAGTGAGGTGTTCCAGATCCCGGTGCGGCACTCCGTGACGATGTCGTACTCCTACGGCCCGACGCCGACCATTGCGCCCTCGGACGGGACGGTTCGCCTGGCGGTGCCGACCTTTCGCACCCTCAGCGCGCCCTCCGGCGCAGCGCGGCCGCAACCGCCGGTTCCGCGGGCGGTCTCGGCCGCCGATCGCACCAACCTGCAGACGCCGGCTCCCGGAACCACGCCGCCCGGGGTGCTGCCGCTGCCGGAGACGGCCATCATGGAACGGGTCGAGGGAAGTCGCGCCATCCAGCGGACGGTGGCCCAGTTGCTCGGCGTGCCGGTCCCTTCCGGTCCTCCCGCCCCGGCAACCACCCAGCCGACCACCCAGCCGACCACCCAGCCCACCACGAGCGTCCCTAATCCAGAAACGACGGAGCTCACCGACACCATCGACGCCACCGACGCCATCGAGACCGTTCCGCCGCCGCCCCCGGCGACGGAGAACGTGGAGGAGGCCGAAGTACCGGCGACCACGCCGGCCCAGCCGGGCTGGATGTCGTGGCTGGGCGGCCTGTTCCGGTCGGGCGGGACGATGGCCGTGGACACTGCGGTCGGAACCGGGCGGTGGGTGTCCCGGAACGCGATGGGGGAGAGCGTGCAGGCCCCGGAGTCGATGTCGGGCGAAATGACGGCCAACTCGCTGTCGGTGTCGCACCTGACGGCGAACCCGCTGCGGATCTTCCGGGACAGCTACGTGATCGAGGGGATCGCCACCTCCGGGCTGTTCAGCGGCAAGCATGTGCAGATCGAGGTCACGGGCTACCTGAGCGACGCCGAGGGACTGCCGGAGGCACCGCCGCTGGACGCCGAGCGCTGGCTCCAGAGCACCACGGCCAACAGCGAGACCGAGTCGCTGAGCACCGTGCATCGGGACGGTGGTTCGGCCACCGGGAAGATGACGAACCTGAACCGGACCCAGGCGCGGTACCAGTACGGGCGGGGCTCGAACCACAGCGAGACCGTCGGGGACAACACCAACGTCATGCGGGTCACCACCGAGGACACGGTGAAGGTGCACCGGTTCCAGGCCAAGGCCACCTACGTGGTCACCGTGCGGGAGGGGACCCGGAACCTCGCCGTCAGCACGGTGCGGCTCGGGGGCCGGACCGGTGAGCTGGCGGTCGATGCCCGCGAGGCCGTGGAGTTCTTCGTAACGGACAACGATCTGCACAACTATCCGCAGCTGGCGGCAATCGCGACGCCTCTGGCGGCGGGGGCCGGGCCGGCCGCGGCTCCTTACGATCAGAAGTTGCCCTCGTCCTACATCGCCAGCGGCGGCAAACTGGGGTTCGGCGTTCCGACCGAGGTGATCCAGAGCGGAGGGCGTAATGCCTTCGCCGACCGGATCACGGCGCGGATCGAGGAGCACGCGCCCGGCCTGACCCAGCCGCACCGGGCCAACTACGAGCCCACCGTGCTGGCCCGGGTCAACGAGCACACCACCTCGCAGGGGATGCGGAACCTGGTGAACCTCGGCCCGGACGGTTCGGTGGTGTTCCATGCGGTGGACCGGACCTGGGGCGGACCACGGCTGGTGACGATCACCCTCAGCGCCAGACCGACCCCGGGCACCGATCTGAACGCCGTGCGGGGCCGCAAGGTCGGCGGCGGGATGGACAACGTGATGGCCCACATCACCGGCAACGGCGGCGCCCTGAACCGGCCCGGGCGCACCCGGATCAGCAACACCTCGACCCGGGCCCACACCGTGGACGCGCAACCCGCCGGGCTGCGTGGCGATCATCAGCTGACGACGTCCCTGAACGAGACCAGCCGCGCCGACCTCACCCAGGCCCAGGTCTCGACCCGGGAGAATCGTTCCTGGCAGCGGACGTTCGGCAACACGGCGGAGTACCCGGTGCCTTACGACCTGACCGTCACGGTGAAGTCGGAATCGCTGGGGCACGCGCTGTACTCCATGGTGGCCCAGGAAGCGGTGCGCCTGGCCCTGGCCGGTCTGTGGCACTTCAGCCTGGTGGTCCTCGAGTGGGGCACCCGCGTGCTGTCGTTCCTGGACACCTCGCTGGGCGCGTCCGCACCGAAGCTGGATCACGACACCGAGCCGGCCACGGTCCGGCTGCGCTTCAGCATGGCGGAGGCGATGACCGACAGCGAAACACCGTCCCAGCCCCGCCGGCCGGCGATGGTCCTGCCGCACAACCCGGCGCCGCCGGCCGACGGCGGCACAACCGGCCACACCGCGATCACCATCACGCCGCCCTCCCCGGCCGAGGCCGCATGGGGGGCGGACCTGCGGGGTCCGACCTGGGTGCCGAAACGGCCGGTGCAGATCTACGACTTCCAGGCCATACCTGAACTGGACACGGCGCTACGGCAGGTGGACCCGGACTTCTGGCGCAACACGACCCCGACGATGTCGCGTTCGGACGAGGGCATGTTCCTGCGGCTGAACCAGTACGTCGAGAGCGGCAACGTGACCTTCGTCGAGAAGCCCGGTACCGCGGCGATTCTGACCAAGCCGGGGGCCAAGGCCCAGATCGAGATGATCCTGTTCTCCCCGCAGTCCGAGCGTTCCAGCAAGAACATCGCGATCGACCGGATCGAGGTGTCGAACGACAGCGTGGTGAACCAGTCCAACGACGTGCGGGGGCGTGGGATCAGTTTCGGGCCGAACATCGACATCGCCTCGGCCGGCCAGACCAGTTTCGTGGTGCCCCTGATCGGCGAGACCCGCGGGGTCGGCGAGGTGAGCACGATCGGCAGCCAGCGGCGCGAGATGATCCGCTTCGGCACCCCGGCCGAGAACAAGGACGGTCTGGGGCTGACCGGGCACCGGGTCCGGGCCACGGTGCTGATCCGCGTCGTCGGACCCGGCGGGACCCGCTGGGTGGTCGGCGACATCCTCTTCCGGACCACCGAGACACCGCCGTCGGAGCCGGATCAGGAACAGGATCAGGAGCGGGAGACGGCGGCGGAATGAGAACGAGCACCGGGCCGGGCGCGGATGCGCTCGGCCCGGTGCTCGGGAAGACCGGGAAGGAGATCAGCTTTCGTGGACGACCGCCGGTCCGGGGCCGGAGGGGACCTTGAGCACCCCCTGCTCGGGGATCGTGGCCCAGGTCGAGGTCGGCTGCGGCCAGCCCTGGGAGGCGACCACGGTGATTTCGGGGCTCTGGCGGTACTTGAGGCCGAAGAAGCCGGGTCCGCGACGGCCGATCACCTCCGAGTCCGGGTCGTGCTCGGTGTAGGCGTAGAGCGCCTCGGGGGTGAGCAGCATGCTGTTGAGGCTGATCACGCTGCGGGCCCGCTGGTGGATGTCCCGGGACGTCGCGGACAGCGCCGCCACCGGCGTCTCGCCCTGGTCGAGCCGGTGCCGCACGGCCAGGAAGAACCGTTCGCTGTCGGTCTCACCCTCGGCGTGCTCGAGCAGGTCGGGGCCGATCAGGTCGTCCAGGCAGGTGGCCGGCTCGATCTGGCCGTTGTGCGCGAAGGCGGCGCGCACGTCCCCGAACGGATGGGTGTTCCCGAGCTCGATCGGCGACCCCGGGCTGGCCATCCGCAGGTGCAGCACGGCCATGTCGGTGACGGTGTCGCCGAGCTTCTTCATCAGGACGTCGTTGTTCTCGGCCGAGGCGGTGTCCTTGTAGGACTGGATCAGCCCCTCCTCGTCCCGGTAGGCGACTCCCCAGCCGTCCTTGTGCTCACAGGCCAGGGCCAGGAACTGGGGCAGGTCAGCAGCCAGGAGTTCGGTCAGGGGGGCGGGGCGGACGGCGACTACGCCGAGCAGACGGCACATCAGAACTCCAGTTGACTAATGGCTTTCGAGCCGCCGGGCCACCCCGGCCAGAGCGGTGTTGACGAGGACGAAGATCAGGGCGACGACCAGGTAGGCCTGCACGACGGTGTGGTTGAACTCGCCGAGGACCTTGGCCGAGTTGAGCAGCTCGAGATAGCTGACGACGTAGCCGAGGGTGCTGTCCTTGAGCAGCCGGATCACCTGGCTGACCAGGGCGGGCAGGGTGATCCGCACGGCCTGGGGGAGGATCACCAGCCGCAGGCCCTGCCCGTAGCTGAGCCCGAGGGCGTGGGCGGCCTCGCTCTGACCGGCCGGCAGGGCCCGCACGCCGGAGCGGAAGATCTCGGCCAGCACCGCGGAGTTGCACAGCACGATCGGGATCACCAGTTGCCAGAACAGCGGGATCCGGATGCCGGTGGTGGGCAGCCCGAGCAGGCAGGCGTACACCAGCAGCAGGAGCGGGACGGCCCGCAGCACCTCGACGTAGAGCGAGCTGGCCAGCCGCAGGGGAGCGTTGCGGGCCAGCCGGCCCAGGGCCAGCAGGGCGCCCAGGGGCACGGCGATGGCCCCGCTCACCAGGGTGACCACCACCGTGGCCCGCAGACCGTGGAGCAGGTAGCGGATCACCGGCCACTCGGTGAAGAGCTTCCACTTGTCCGCCGCGAGCTGCCCGTGGGCGGCGAACTGGTGCCCGGCGTAGCCGACGGCGGCCGCCATCAGCAGGAGCGAGATCACGGTGGCGATCGCGATCCGGCGCCGGGCCCGGGGGCCGGGCACGTCGAACAGGGCGGCATCGGCCGACCCGACCGACTCCAGGCGCCGGACCAGGCGGGCCCGGGGGGTGGTGGGGAGCAGGGTGGTCATCGGGCCACCGCCATCCGGTTGTCGAGGGCGCCCGCCAGGCGGCCGATCAAGAAGGTCAGCGCCACGTAGCAGGCCGCGGCGGCGCCGAAGGTGACCAGCGGCTGGGCGTACTGCTGGTCCAGCAGCTGGGTCTGGCCGGTCAGCTCCTCGGTGACCCCGACCGACGCGGCCAGCGAGGAGTTCAGCGTGATCGCGATGAACAGCGAGGCCAGCGGCTGGATGATGGTCCGTAGCGCCTGCGGCAGCAGGACCAGCCGGATCACCTGGCCGAAGGTCAGGCCCAGGGCCCGGGCCGCCTCGATCTGACCGATCGGGACGGCCCGGATGCCCGAGCGCAGGGTCTCGCTGAAGAAGGTGGCCCAGTACAGGCTCATCGCCGCCACCGCCGTCCACAGCAGCGGCCCGATCAGGCCGATCTCCGGCAGCCCGAAGACGAAGAGCATGAGCAGCACCAGCAGGGGGATGCTGCGGACCACGCTGACGTAGAGGTTGCCGAAGATCCGCAGCGGCAGCACCGGGCTGATCCGGCCCACGGTCAGGAGCAAGCCCAGCAGGCCGGCCAGCACGAAGGTGGCGGCGCTGATCTGGAGGGTGACCAGGAAGCCGTGGCCGAAGACGCCGAGGTGGTCGGTGACGACGGACACCGGATCAGCCGACCGCGGGCGGCGTCGGGGCCTCGCCCGGGACCTGGGTGCCGACGGTGGCCTTCCAGAGCTTGGCCCAGGTGCCGTCCGCCTCGATCTGCTTCAGCCAGGTGTTCACGAAGGTGGTGAACTCCGGGTCGTCCTTGGGCAGGCCGATGCCGTAGAGCTCCTTGGAGAAGGTCTCCGGGAGGGTGGTCAGGTCGGGATTGGTCACCGAGTTGCCGGCCAGGATGCTCTGGTCCAGCACGTAGGCGTCGCCGCGCTTCTGGGCCAGCGCCTGGGCCGCCTCGACGTTGGTGTCGAACAGCTGGATCTTGGCGTCCGGGGCGGCCTTCTTCACCGCGTCGGGCACGGTGGAGCCGGACTGGGTGATCACCGTCTTGCCGTTCAGGTCGGCGATGGAGCTGATCCCGCTGGTGCCCTTGCGCACCTGGATGCCCAGACCGTCCTGGTAGTACGGGCCGGCGAAGTTGACCTTCTCGGCGCGCTCGGGGGTGATCGTGTAGGTAGCGAAGACCGAGTCGACGGAACCGTTCTGCAGCAGCGCCTCCCGGGTCGCGGAGGTGACGTTGACCAGCTTGGTGTCCGGCTCGCCGATGATGTACTTGGCCAGCAGCTGGGACAGGCCCGCGTCGAAGCCCTGGACCTTGCCGGTGGTCGGGTCCAGCAGCGAGAACAGGGCCGCGGTCTGGGTTCCGCCGACCAGCAGCTGGCCGCGGTCCTTGATCTTCTGGGCCAGACCGGCGGGCAGGTCGGTGGCGGGCTTCTCGGCCGCGATCAGGGCGTCGATGCTGCTGGCGTCGATGCCCACGGCCGCCACGTCGGCGGCCTTGGCGGCGCCGCCCCCGGGCGGGGTGCTGCTGGAGGAAGAGCCGCTGGAGCAGGCGCCGGCCAGGGCCACGACGGTTCCGGCGACGACGGTGACGGCGACGCGGCGGCGGTAACGGGTGAGGTTCACGGAATTCTCCTGAGGGACGTCAGTGGGCAAGGACGGTGGCGAGGAAGTCGGCGGCCCGCTGGTGCTGGGGCGCGTCGAAGAACGGCTGGGGCGGGGAGCATTCGAGGATGCGGCCGGCGTCCATGAAGACCACCCGGTCGGCCACCCGCCGGGCGAAACCCATTTCGTGAGTGACGACCAGCATGGTCATGCCGTCGCGGGCCAGCCCGGCGAGCACGTCGAGCACCTCCTGGATCATTTCCGGGTCCAGGGCCGAGGTGGGCTCGTCGCACAGCAGCACCTTGGGCTCCATCGCCAGGGCCCGGGCGATCGCGACCCGCTGCTGCTGGCCGCCGGACAGCTGGGACGGGCGGGCGCCGGCCTTGTCGGCCAGTCCCACGCGGGCCAGGAGTTCCCGGCCGCGCTGCGCCGCCTGGGATTTCGGCAGGCGCCGGACGTGACGCGGGGCGAGCATCACGTTCTCCAGCGCCGTCAGGTGGGGGAAGAGGTTGAACGACTGGAACACCATGCCCGCCTCGGCCCGCAGCCGGGCCAGCTCCGGCCCTTCGGCCGGTAACGGGATCCCGTCGAACTCGATGACGCCGGAACTGATTGTTTCCAGCCGGTTAACGCAGCGGCAAAGAGTGGACTTGCCCGACCCGGAGGGCCCGATCACGACCACCACCTCACCAGCGGCGACCTCGAGATCGACGTCGTGCAGCACCTGGGTGTCGCCGTAGTGCTTGTTCACCCCGCTGATCCGAACCAGTACTTCCGGCATCTCGGCCTCCCGTTGCGAAAACGCATCGCTCGAACGGGCTTTATCGAAGCGATAAACGACCACCAGCGTCCAACGGGAGTTTTTTGACCGACCCATCAACCTTGTTTATGTATTGCCCACTAGCTCGGTGGGCAAGATGTGGACATACTTCTCGGGATGGAGGTCCAGCAGCTGAGAGTGCTCGTCGAGGTGGCGCGCACGGGGTCGTACACGGCTGCGGCCACCGCCCTGGGCTACACCCAGCCCGCGGTGAGCTATCAGATGCGGCGCCTGCAGCAGGCCGTCGGTGCCCCGGTGGTGGCCCGGGTGGGCCGGGGGCTGGAACTGACCGAGATCGGGCAGGTTCTGGTCCGGCACGCCGACACGGTGTTCTCCGTGCTGCGGGCGGTCGATCAGGACATGGCCTCGGCGGTCGCGCGGGGTGGTGGGCGGGTGCGGATCGCCGCCTACCAGAGCGGAATCGTGACCTTCGTGCCCCAGCTGGTCACCCGGCTGCGGGAGAGCCACCCGCAGATCCAGCTCAGCGTGGTCCAGGCGGAGCCGGTGCAGGCACGGCAATTAGTGCGCGCTGGGGAAGCGGACCTGGGTCTTTTGTGCAACTGGGCGAACGAGGCGCTTCCGGAAGGGGAATCGACCATGCTGCGCCGGGAGCTGATCACCGACCGGCGGTGTGTGCTGATGCGCGAGGACCACCCCATGGCGGCCCAGGACCGGGTCCGGCTGCTCGATCTGGCCGAACACGACTGGGTGATGGAGAGTTTCCGGGACCGCTTCGAAGCGGCCTGTACCACGGCCGGCTTCGAGCCCCGGGTGGTGGCGACGGTGGACGATGTGGGCACCATCCAGACCCTGGTCGCCTCGGGTCTGGGGGTGAGCCTGATGAGCGAGCTCAACCTGGCCGCCGGGCTGCACCCCGGCCTGGTCTACCGGCCTCTGGCCGACTGGCCCCTGCGCCGCACCTACGCGCTGTTGTGGCCGGACCTGGCCAAGGTGCCGGCCGTCGCGGCGGTGCTGGCGGCGATGCGGGCGATCGCGCGGGAGTCCAAGCGTCTGACCGTCTGACCGTCTGAGTGGACGCTACCCGGCCGCGGCCCGGACCAGGTCGGCCAGCCGCTCGTCGGCGTCCAGCACGCCGAAGCGGGCTGCGGCCCGGCCCATCGTGGCGAGCCGGTCCGGGTCCTGGAGCAGCGGCAGGAGCGTGCCCAGCACCCAGGCCGGAGTGCAGTCCTGGTTGTCGACCAGCAGGCCTCCTCCGGCGGCAACCACCGCCTCGGCGTTGAGTTTCTGCTCACCGTTGCCGTAATGCAGAGGGACGTAGGCGGCGGGCAGCCCGAGGGCGGTCACCTCGCTGACGTTCCCGGCTCCGGATCGGCACACCACCAGATCTGCGGCGGCGTAGGCCAGGTCCATCCGGTCCAGGTACTCGGCGACGACGTAGCCGGATGGGGGACCGCCGTCGGGGAAGGTGACGCTCTTGCCCCGGCCGGTGGTGTGCAGTACCTGGACGCCGGCCCGGATCAACGCCTGCGCGGCCTGGCCGAAGGTGTCGTTCAGGTGCTGGGCGCCGGTGGAGCCACCGGTCACGAAAAGCGTGAGCAGGTCGGGCTTCAGGCCGAAGTGGACCCGCGCGCTCTTTCGCTGCGCCGCCCGGTCGAGGGTGGTGATCTGCCGGCGCAGGGGCATGCCGATCACGCGGGCGTGGGGCAGCGGGGTATCGGGGAACGTGACGGCGACGTGACGGGTCAGACGGGCACCGAGCTGGTTGGCCAGACCGGGGCGGGCGTTGGCCTCGTGCACCACGATGGGGGTGCTGTGCCGTCGGGCGGCCAGGTAGGCCGGGGCGGCAACGTAGCCACCGAAGCCTACGAGCACGTCGGCGTTCTGGACCACCTTCGAGGCGATGGTTACGGCTTGGGTGAGGCGCTGGGGTAGATGAAGGACGTCGGTGGTCACGTGACGAGGCAGAGGCACCCGGGGGATGAACCTCAGTGGGTAGCCGGCCGCCGGGACCAGCGTTGCCTCCAGACCTTCGGCCGTGCCCAGCACGGTGATCTCGGTCTCCGGGTCATCGCGCCGCAGGCAGTCGGCCAGGGCCAGGAGCGGTCCGACGTGGCCGGTGGTTCCACCCCCGGCCAGGACGACCGACGGGCTCATCGGCCTCGGCCCTCGGCGTGGTCGCACAGCTGCGTGAGAACGTCGGCGTAGGACAGCCCACGCGTGCCCATGAGCTGCGAGAAGGCGCTGCGGGCGGTGAGCCCGGGCACCGTGTTCACCTCGTTGACCAGCAGCTCGCCGGTCCGGGAGTCCAGGAAAAAGTCCACCCGGCAAAGGTTCCCACACCCCAGGGCGTGCACGGTGGCGGCGGTCAGCCGGTGAATCTCGGCGAACTGTCCGGCCGACAGATCACTGGGCGCGGGAAAGTGGATCGAACTGCGCCGGTACTTGGCGTCGAAATCCAGGATGCCGTCCTGGGGAATGGACTCCAGAGGTGAGGAGATCAGCAGGTCCTCACCCCGCATGACGCCGACCATGAGCTCGCGGTGCGGGATGAACTGCTCGACCAGCACCTCGCGGTCGTACCGCAGCGCCTCGTCCACGGCACGGGCCAGCCCGTCGCCCGGCACGGGACCGACCGTGCCGATGCTGGAACCTCCGCGATTGGGTTTGACGAACCACAGCCCTCCACCGAGGTTCTCGTGGATCGCCGCCAGGACGTCCGGCTGACGGGACGTCCACGCGTCCATCGTCACGTGATGCGACGGTGTGACCGGCACACCCGCAGCCGCAAGGACGATCTTGGTGAGCCGTTTGTCGAAGCACACGGCCGATCCGGTGAGGTCCACCCCCACGAACCGCAGCCCGTAACAGCTCAGCAGGCCCTGCAGCGTGCCGTCCTCACCCCACTGCCCGTGAGCCACGGGGAACGCCAAACGGACGTCCTTGAAGACGTCCACCGGTGGCGGTCCGTCGAAGGTCTCGAAGTCGCTCGCTTCGGTGTCGGCTCGGCGCACGGACAGGGGCAGCCGGGCGGGGTCGGCGACCTGCACAAGGTGAGCCAGTGCATCGGGCCCGACGTGCCAGCGTCCGTCCTTACCCACCCCGACGCTCAGGACGTCCCACCTCAGGGCCCGCATCTGTTCCAGGGCCGACTGGGCGCTGGCCAGGCTGACCTCGTGCTCGGTGCTCGGACCGCCGAACACGACGGCCAGGCTACGTCCCGGGTTCACGCGGCGACCTCGTTGATCAGGGCGGCGACGCTGCGGTCGAGCGCGGCGGAATGACTGGCCTTGACCAGCACGGTGTCGCCGGCCCGCAGCAGAGAGGTCAGTACGGAGACGGCCTCGTCCGGACCGGCCACGGCCGCACCCCAGGGAAGTCCGCTGTCCAAAGCCGCGGTCAGGGCCGGCCGGGCTTCCTGACCCACGCTGATCAGCAGGTCGATCCCGATCGCGGCGGCGAGGTGGCCGAGTTCGCGGTGGGCCAGTGCGGACTGATCGCCCATGCCGCCCACGGTGCCCAGGACGGCGATCGCGCGTCCATCCAGCTTGCGCGCAGCGGCCAGGGCCCGCAGGGCCGCAGCCGCCGAGTCCGGGCTGGCGTTGTAGCTGTCGTCGATGACGAGGATGCCGTCGGAACGCTGATGGGTCTTCATCCGCCCGCTGGAAGGACGGAAAGCGGCGAGACCCTCGGCGATCTGCTCGGCCGTCATCCCCAGCCCGGTCGCAGTGGCCGCGGCAGCGAGCGCGTTCACGACCATGTGCTCACCGATCACGTTCAGCCGAATGTCGCTGCTGCCATTGACGGTGTGCAACTGGAACCGGGGCTTGCCCTCCTCATCCAGAACGACGCCGTCGGCCCAGACATCGGCGCCGGCAGAAGCATTGCGGGAGAACGTGATGCACTGGGCCTGGCTATTGGCGCGCATGGCCAGCACCCGGGGATCATCCGCGTTGAGCACCGTCAGGCCAGTGGCCGGGACGGCGGCGGGCAGTGTCCCTTTCTCTTTGGCGATGGCCTCCTGCGAGCCGAACTGGTCCAGGTGGGCCCGACCGATCATGGTGACGACCGCAACGTCCGGCGCAGCGATGTCACACAGCTCGGCGATCTGGCCCTCGCCGGCGGTGCCCATCTCCACGACGGCGATCTCGGTGTTCTCCTCCAGGCGGCACAGGGTCAGCGGCACGCCGAGTTCGTTGTTGAACGACTTCTCATTGGCGATGGCCGTGCGCTGCGGGGCGAGTACCGCGTACAGCATGTCCTTGGTCGTGGTCTTGCCGTTGGAGCCGGTGATGGCCACAACCTGGGCCCGGGAGCGGGCCCGCACCGCCTTGGCCACCTGGCCGAGGGCGACCTGGACGTCCGGCACCGGGATGCGCGCCATCCCTGACCACTGTTCCTGCTGTGGGTGCTGGGCCGGTACCAGGACCGCGGCCGCTCCCTGGGATATGGCTTTGCCCGTATAGAGGGCGCCGTCCACGTTGTCGCCGCGCAGGGCCGCGAAAAGCCTTCCCTGCTGAACGTTTCGAGAATCAATGACGACGCCGGTGACGATGTGGTCCGCAGGTGCGTCCAGGAGGGGGCCGTCGGCCGCAGCAGCCACTTCGGCCAAGGTCAGGGGGATCATGCGGTTTCTCCAGGGAATGAGGTGCGCCGGCTCTGGGGGACGTAGCGTCGGGGGACGCGGTCGCTGATCGCGCAAAGAATGTCGGAGGGAATGGTTTCGGCCCACTGGGCCCAGTCCGTAACCGTGGGTTCGCCCTTCAGTCCGGCGCCGAAGACGATGGCCGGATCACCGGCGCGAACCGGCACGTCACCGACGTCCACCATGAGCTGGTCCATCGTGATCGACCCGGCGACCGGACAGCGGACGCCGTTGATCCAGACCGACGCGTTTCGCCCGGCCTGGCGGGGGATTCCGTCGGCGAACCCCAGAGGCACCAGGGCCAGCGTGGTGTCGGTGCGCGCCCGCCACTGCTGTCCGTAGGAGACGTGCGCACCAGCCCTGATCCGCCGGGTCAGGATGACCGAGGTCTGCAGGGTCAGGGCCGGGCGCAGCCCCAGGACGTGTCCCGGCACCGGCTCGATTCCGTAGATCGCCAGACCCGAACGGACCATGTCGTAACGGCTCTTCGGCAGGGCGAACGCGCCGGCCGAGTTGGCCAGGTGCACGAGAGGGGGTTTGAGCCCGGCCGTCCGGGCGAAAGCCAGCGCCTGCTGGAAGGTCCGGAGCTGTTCGGCCGATCGGCGACTGCCCAGGGTGTCGGCATCGGCCAGGTGCGACCAGATCCCCCGGACCCGGATCCGGCCGGCGCGTTCGAGCCGGGCCGCCGCCGAAACCAGGGCCGGCCAGTCACCGGGGGACGCGCCCCCGCGGGCCATCCCGGTGTCGATCTTGAGGTGGACATTCGCACCCGTGGGCGCCTGCGCGGCGAGGTCGTGCAACTGCGGGGACGCGGACACGGCCACGTCGATCTGCTCGGCCAGCACTGTCCTCAGGTCCTCACCGGGGGAGTGCAGCCACATCAGGATCGGCCCCTTCAACCCCGAACGGCGCAATGACAGCGCCTCGCTCGCGGTCGCAACCCCCAGCCAGGCGGCCCCGTTGCGAACGGCCGTCCGGGCGACGGCGTTCTGGCCGTGGCCGTAGGCATTCGCCTTCACCACCGCCATCAGTTCCGCCGAACCGGCCACCTGCCGCATCAGGCGCACGTTATGAGCGATCGCGTCCAGGTCCACCAGCGCCTCGTTCAGAACGCCTCTGGCGATTCTCCGCTCGCCGTAGGCCGACTGGGGTTGAGCGACCCCGAAATGAAGCATGGGCAGAGCCTGGGCCATTCACCGGGCGCCGCACGTCACCCTGTGGGGGGATCCCGCGGGCCGCAAGATTGTCCTTGAGTACCGGGCGCCTAGTCCTCAGGTGTGATGCGCGGCTTGCCTGCTGCGTATTGTTGAGGACTGGTCACTTGCGGTTCTCGGTGCCCGGACTCCTCGGGAGCCTTGGTCACGAACCTGCACACCGGCATCCGCGAGGGTATTTTGTCAGCATGTCCACTGTGAAGCCGACCGTTCTGGCCTCGCTGCTCAGTATCAGGCTGGGCGAGGCCAGCCTGGACGAGGTGCTGAGCCGGATTGTCGCGGTGTCCAAGGAGGCACTGGACGGTGTCGACGACGTGTCGATCACCCTGGTGCGGGCGGACAAGCCGTACACCGCCTCCTACACGGGGCCGCTCGCCCTGGATGCCGACGAGTTGCAGTATGAGCGTGGGTACGGGCCCTGCATCGACGCCGGCGTCTCCGGCACCGTACTGCTCATTCCCGACATGAAAGAGGAGACCCGCTGGCCCGACTACGCATCGGCGGTGATCCCCCGCGGGGTCCGGGCGTCGCTGTCGATCCCGCTGCCTCTGCAGACCGAGCTGGTCGGTGCGCTGAACTGCTATTCCAGGGCGCCCAGCACCTTCGACGGCGTGATCGACCTCGGCGTCGAACTGGCCTCCTACGTCGCGGTGGCGGTGTCCAACGCCTACGTCCAGTCCGAAAGCGCCCGCCTGGCCGAGGACATGGCCGCCGCTATGCGCAGTCGTGCCGTGATCGAGCAGGCCAAGGGCATGATCATGGCCCAGAACCGCTGCGATGCCGAGACCGCCTTCGAGATCCTGCGCAAGGCATCGATGGGCCGGAACGTGAAGCTGCGCGAGGTCGCCGCCGACATGGTCCAGCGCGTCAGCATTGTCTGACTGCTGACGAGCAGCGGTTCCGGCAGAAACTTTTGTTACAGGGCTTGTTACATGAACCGTGCGACCGCACGTCGAGATTACGCGGGTTTTGCCGTTCCTTAGGCTTACGAGCTTGACGGAGCCGGACCCTGAGGCGTGTGATGGCTCACACAAAACTCGCATGTTTCATGTTGTTACAGGCGAGTCCGGTCGGGCATTCACTCAACCCTGAACAGAAGTGGACTGTCTTCAGATGAAACGTCATCGCCTTTTGGCTGCCTCCATATCCTTGGTCGCGGTCGCCGCTCTCGGTGTGCTGGGGATGAACAACGCATCCGCCGCCGGCACCGGCACCCTGGTCAGCGCATTGAACAACAAATGCCTGGACCTGACCGACGGCTCCACCACCAACGGCAACCAGCCGCAGCTGTGGGACTGCGTCAGCGGGTCGAGTAACCAGAAATGGATACTTGCCGACAACGGTCAGCTGCAGATCAAGAACAAGTGCCTCGACGTGGCCGACAACGCCACCACCAACGGCGCCGTCATCCACCTCTGGGACTGCTACGACAGCGTGGCCAGCCAGAAGTGGACCCTCACCGCCGCCAGGACCCTGGTCAACACGGCCTCCGGCAAGTGCCTGGACGTCAAGGACAACAACACCGCCAACGGCGCCAAGCTGCAGCTGTGGTCCTGCTCCACCACCAGCAACCAGCAGTGGACCCTCACCGGCAGCGACAGCGGGTCGACCCCGCCCCCGACCTCACCCACGAGCCCGCCGGCCGCCGGTGGGCCCGGGGCCAAAGCCGTTGCGCCGTACTACTACACCGGCTGGGGCAACCCGCCGAACCTCACCACGGTCACCAACACGACCGGCGTCAAGTGGTTCACCATGGCGTTCATGCTCAACAGCGGCAACTGCGACCCGAAATGGGACGGCGGGCGGGCGCTCACCGGTGGGCAGGACCAGACCGCCATCAACACCATCCGGGCCAACGGCGGTGACGTCGTCATCTCCTTCGGCGGCGCCAGCGGGCCGTGGCTGGAGCACTCCTGCACCAGCGCAACGGCACTGGCCGCGGCGTACCAGAAGGTCATCAACGCTTACGGGCTCAAGGCCATCGACATCGACATCGAAGGCACCCCCTACGACACCGCTGCCGACCAGCAGAAGACCGTGGACGCGCTGAAGATCATTAAGACCAACAACCCCGGCATCGTCACCTACATCACGCTGGGCAGTGGCACCACCGGTCCGGACGCCTCGCTGATCAACCGGGCGGCGCAGGCCGGCCTGGTGGTCGACGGCTGGGGCATCATGACCTTCGACTGGGGCAACACCACCGGCAACCAGGGCCAGCTGACCATCCAGGCCGCCGACGGCCTGAAGAACCGGCTCAAGACCGCGTACGGCTGGTCGGACGCCGAGGCCTACCGGCACGTGGGCATCTCATCCATGAACGGCATCACCGATGAGAAGGCGACCGTCACCCTGGCCGACATGAAGACCATCACCACCTACGCGCAGCAGCACACCATCGCCCGGCTCACCTTCTGGTCGCTCAACCGTGACCGCCAGTGCGCCGGTAGCTACCCCAACGACGACACCTGCAGCGGCGTAACGCAATCGGCGTATCAGTACACGTCCATCATCGGCGCCTACAAGGGCTGAGCAGTCAGGAGCCGCCGTCGGGATCGGTGCCGGTTCAGGACTGACTCACGGGTTCACGCGCCCGCCTCGGCGGGCGCGTGAACCCCAGGAATCCGGCCATGGCAACCACCTCGACGGCGGCTTTTCCGTCGTCCTCTCGTTGCAACCTCCGCGGCTTGGCTACTCTGCCGGTTCATGGCGGGAAAGAGAGCAGAGACGCTGCTGGATGTGATGGATCCGATCCAGCGCTTCACCCTCAGCCGGGCAGGAACTGTACCGGCACATCGCATCGATGCCAGGCCGCTTCTGCGATCTGGACTTCCTGGGCGGCGCCCACACCATGGCCAGCGGCTGGACGTCTCCGTACCTGACCCACCACCCGATGTTCACCGGCGCCCGCGAGGCCGTCGCCGCGTTGCGGGACGGTTGCCAGAGGCTTCGCGAGGCGATCGAGCGGGCCGACGACGATAGCCTCGGGCGGGCGGTCGCCGGGTACACGTACGCCCCGGAGCCGCCCAGAGACGGCTTGTGTGTCGCGGGTGGGCCGGGCGCCGTACAGCCGGCCACGCACTTCATCGCCGGAGCCCTCAACGAGTTGACTCATCACGGCGCTCAGATCGGCGCTCTGCGGGACTTCTATGCGTGGCGGCAGGTTGATAGGGATATCTAGGGCGACCTGAGTCACCCATCGGTGATCCCGGCCCGACGAAAACACCACCCCCGCTCCACCAAGGCCGTTCAGGACGTATTCAGGCCAGGTCCGCCAGTCTGATGCTCGTGCCCTCCGCCGAACCCGACCCGTTGAGGCAGAACGGCTTCGACGAGGATCTGTTCGACGAGGACAGCCCGAGTGTGGGCGACGATCTGACGATGGCCGAGGTGTCGTGGCAGCTGGGTCTCTTCTGGGGCGCGGTCCTGGTGCTCGCTGTCCTGACCGGCCTCGCGTCCAAGGTGCTGTAGGGCTGCCCATCCGTCCGACGATTCCGGTCAGGGCGGGAAGGGTCATTGGTACCTTTTGTCGATGACGTTGGGCCAGCGAGCGCGCCGGTATCTACTTCGGCTGGCCCTGGTAGCGGTCGTCCTGGTGGGCGCTCAATACCTTTGGCGGGGCACAGTGGCGCCCATCTGGGATGGACCAGCTGCTGGGATTGTCGAGGAGCAGGCACAGACCTCGGGCCGGGACATGTTCGACGTCGGCGCTGATCGTTCCGCCACCTATGTGGCGAGCAAGGTGCTGCGCGACGTCGGCAGTCAGGTCCAGGTCTTACGGGCCGAGGGCAGCGCTCATGACGGGGAGATTGTGCTGCGCATCGTTGTGCACATCGATTCGGAGGGGTTCCTCGGCTCAGACGCCATGGGTTGCTACAACTACCACCTGAGCTCGGTCCGGGAGGACGAAAAGCCCCGGAAAGTGCCGTGTCCGCCGACGGCGTCCTCACTTAGGCTTCCACGTCTGGCCCCGGACCCCACCCCCGATCCCGTCCCCCAGCCACAGTTGCCTGGTGACGCGGTCGACCAGTTGAGCAAGGCCTTGGCGCGGGTGCCGGAGGTCGACCGGCACAAACCCGAGGTGGTCCGGGCGGCGGTGACCAAGGCCTTCCTGCAATCGCCAAAGGCCGTTGTCGAGGTGGGCACGGCGCCGGACGGCACCGTGGGGGTAGCGATCACAGTGGCGGGAGGTCAGGACTGTTTAGCTGGCCGTCTGCTCGACCGCCCGGACGTCTGGGTGCCGCCGCTCATCCTGGTTCAAGCGGGTGAATACGGCTGTCGCCCCGAGGTCTTCGCTGCCGGCCTGGCCAAGGCCCCGCCACACTAAGGGGTGGGAGGGTGGAACCGGGTCTCATTGGCCTTTGACCGGGGTGAAGCTGCTGCTCGAATGCGCAATGAACATCGTTGGCAGCAGCGGAATTGCAGCGGCCACGACCAGGGCCAGGGAAAGGCCGCCCAGGTCAAGGAGTTGGCCGGCTACGGCGCTGCCCAACGCGGTTGCGGCCAATCCTATAGCAGTCAGTGAGGTGAAGGTGGCCACGGTTGCCCCGCCCGGGGCCGCCTGTTCAGCGCTCAGGAAGCTGGTGACGGCGAGCGGCCCCAACACAAGTCCGGTCATCAGCGCGCAGACACCGAGAATGGTAATGCGCGGGAAGGCAGCTGTCGTAAAGAAAATGGGAATGAGCAGCACATTGAGCGCCAGCAAGGTGCGCCGGACTTTGTCTGGACGCAATCGCGAGCCGCACACCAGCGTCCCTACTAGGCTGCCTACCGACAGGGAAGCGTAGAGCAGCCCGGCTGCTGAAGGGTGGCCTGCGCGAACTGCGGCGAAGGCACAGGAGATCTGGAGCAGCCCGGTGACGGCGCCCTGCCCAGCGACTACCACCAGCAGTCGATGCAAGGGAGCGCTGGTGAGCGGCCCCAACAGGCGCCTGAACCCGCCAGGTCGAACCTGATTCGTTCCTTTTCCCGAGAGCTCTTGCCGTATCGTCCGGCTGGTCGCCAGAAGGCAGGCTCCGGTTGCGAAGAAGGCACCGGCCAGGAGCACGGTCGCTTCCGCCGGGAGTATCAGCAGGCTGGCCGTAAGAAGGATGGGACCGGCAACCAGCGGCAGTTCGAAGACTATCCCGGACAGGGCCATTGCCCGGGGAAGCAGCTCCACGGGGAGGACGGAGGGCCACAGGGCGCGCAGGCAGCCGCCGACCTGTGGCTCGCTGCCACCAGCCAGGAATGCGATGAGCAGGGTGCACCACAGGGGCACATGGGTCCGGACGACGGCCACAAGACCTGCAAGCGTGGCGAGCTGGAGGCACGCTGCTGTGAGCAGGACCTTCGAGGAGCCGAGGCCGTCCATGAGACGCCCTTGCACGACGATTCCTAAACCGGTGCCGACCCCGAGAGCGGCGACCACCGAACTCGCATTCGCCGCGGAGCCGCCCTCGCCCTCGAAAAAGAAGAGAACGGCCAGGCTCAGCATGCCGATGGGCAAGGACGCCGTCGCCGTCGCGAGGACGGGGATGAGGACACCCGGTGTGCGCAGAACTCGGAGATAACCCTCATCGGAGGGACGGGCCAGACGGGACATCACAATGCTCCTCGGCAGCGATGAGCGCACGTCCACCCCGGCCACCAGACGTGTGCTTGTCCCTTTTCTTGGGTCAAGTCTAGGGCCTGGGCCCAAGCACTTGCGGAGATTCCTGAGTTGACTCATCGCGAGGACTGCCGGCCTGCCTCGAGAACTCTTCCTGTGAAACGCGCTACTCATCAGGAGATCCCGTGACCGAGGTGTTCTTTTCCGTAACCACGCACAATCTGTACGAGGATGAGGCTCGAATGTCGTTCCCGTGCTGAGCGGCCCAGAAAACTGGGCCCCAAGAGGGACGGAACTGGGTCTTTGAACCCATGGCTGCTCCGAGTGGGCTCCCTCAAGCTGCTTTTCGGCCAGTGCCCGTTCAGAGGACAAGGCGTCTTCTGCCCTATGCTCAGGCGTCCTGCAGCCTCGGCAAAGCTTCACGGCCGGGCCTGCTCCCGCCGTAAGCATCCGTAAGTAGCCATGAGCTCGGGCCTCGACCTCCCTGTACTTCGAGGACCGGACGGGACGGGAATGACGTCCTCAACGAAGGGAAACAGCGTGTCTCCTGCTTCAACTGCGTCCCGGCGGCGCCGCCCGGGCGGTCGCCGGGTGGTCGCGACCGGGGTCGCCGGAGTCGCCGCCGTGGTGAGCGGATACTTCATCACGACGGTCCTGCCGTCCTCAGCGGCCGAGCCGGGAGTCAACGTCTGGCTGACCACGCCGGACCAGACGAATCTGCTGACGCAGCAGCCGGAGGTCGCGTTCGGCACGAGTGGCTCCGGTGCGGTCATCACGGTGAACCCGGACGAGACCTACCAAAGCATGGTCGGTTTCGGTGCCTCCTTCACCGACGCCTCGGCCTACGTCGTGGCGAACTCCAGCGCCCGAGCCACGGTGATGAACAAGCTGTTCGATCCGAACGCGGGGATCGGGCTGGACTTCCTGCGCCAGCCGCTGGGGGCCAGTGACTTCTCGCGCTCGTTCTACACCTATGACGACGGCAGCGGCTTCTCCATCGCCAAGGATCAGGACTACATCCTGCCGATGCTGAAGCAGGCCAAGTCGCTGAACCCGGCGGTGACGTTCATGGGGACGCCGTGGAGCGCGCCCGCGTCGATGAAGACCCCGGCCAAGCTGGTCGGTGGCACGTTGACGGCGGGCAAGGTGGACGACTACGCCGACTACCTGGTGAAAACTGTTCAGGCGTACCAGGACGCCGGGATCCCGCTGTCGTACCTGAGTGTGCAGAACGAACCGGAGTTCCAGCCGCCGGGTTATCCGGGCATGAAGATGTCGGCCGATCTGGAGTCGAAGGTCATCAACGCGGTGGCGCCGAAACTGTCGGCCGCGGGCCTGAAGACCAAGATCCTCGGCTACGACCACAACTGGAGCGACCCGGCCTACCCCGAAGCGGTGCTGGCGGCCACCGGGTCGAACGTGGCCGGCTCGGCGTTCCACTGCTACAAGGGCGACCCGACCGGGCAGAGCACGGTGCACGACGCCTACCCGAACAAGGACATCTTCTTCACCGAGTGCTCGGGCACCGAGTCCGCCGATACCTCGAAGTCCTTCGGTGACGGCCTGTGGTGGAGCGGTCGCAACCTGGCCGTGGGAGCGATCCGGAACTGGGCGCGGTCGGTCTCGATCTGGAACATCGCGCTCGACGCCGCTCACGGACCGGTCAAGGGCAGCTGCACCAACTGCACCGGCCTGGTCACGGTGGACGGCTCGAAGGTCACCTACAACGCTGCGTATTACGTGCTGGGTCACCTGAGCAAGTTCGTGAAGCCCGGTGCCGTCCGGATCGACTCGACCAGCCAGGCCCAGGGCAAGATCGAGAACGTGGCGTTCAAGAACCCGGACGGCTCGATCGTGCTGGTCGCGGTGAACACCGGCGGCACCCAGAAGTTCCAGGTCTCCTATCAGGGCAAGAGCTTCGGGTACCAGATGCCGGCCGGCTCGATGGCCACGTTCACCTGGGGCAGCGGATCAACCCCGGCGACCACCACTGCGGCCCCCTCCAGCACGCCGAAGGCCACTCCGGCGGCGACCAGTACCGGCACAACCAGTACCGGCACGAGCAGCACCGGAACGAGCACGACGGCCACGGCCGGCGCGAAGATCACCGGGCTGGGCGGTAAGTGCCTGGATGTCAAGGACAATGCGACCGCCAACGGTGCCTCCCCGCAGATGTGGGACTGCTACGGGGCGGCGAACCAATTGTGGACGCATCCTGCCGCCGGAACGCTGAAGTCGATGGGTAAGTGCCTGGACGTCAAGGACAACGCAACCGCCAACGGCACACCCGTGCAGTTGTGGGACTGTCACGGAGCTGCCAATCAGCAGTGGACGTACTCCGCCCACAACCTGGTCAACAAGCTCACCGGCAAGTGCCTGGACGTGAAGGGCAGCACCGAAACCAACGGCGCCACCCTCCAGATCTGGACCTGCACCGGGGCGGCCAACCAAAAGTGGTCCGGCCTCTGATCTGTCGGTCGACAAGAGCCAGCTGGTGGGCAAGGGGAGACGTGGGCCGCCGCGTCTCCCCTTGGTGCTGCGATGCGTCCGTTCCGCCGTCCCCGAGGGCTTCTCCTAGGTCCGCGGTCTATCGTGGCCGGCACTGCCGGCGAAGAAATGCTGTGAAAGGTCAGACGTGTCTTTCCATGATGCTCAGGCGTTCTCGGGACTGTCACGGATCTCCGACCTCGCGCGCAGTCACGACGGGACGCGCTTGGTGGTCACCGTCCAGACGCTGAACCGGTCGGGGACCTCGTACGAGTCGCACCTGTGGGAGATCGACCCCGAGGGTGGTGAACCCTGGCATGTGGCCGATCACGTCACCAGCCCGGTGTTTCAGCCCGACGGCGGCCTGCTGTTCCTGTCCGCCGAGCGTGACCCGCGGGGTGAGAACTCGCTGTGGACGATGACGGCTGACGGGACGAGCCGCCCGGTGGCACAAGTGGCGGGGGGAGTCCGCGGCCTGACCGTTGCCTCGGACTCCGGAACGACGATCCTGACCGGTGCGCTGCTGGCCGGCTCGACGATGGCGGACGATGCGGAACGGCGCTCCGAGCGGCGGGCCTTCGGAGTTGGCGCGGTGCTGCACGACGGAATGCCGGTCCGTCATCCCTTTCACGAACTGGACGTCGAGTTCCCGCACCTGTTCCTGCTGACGTCCGGGGGCGTCCCGGATGCCGACCTACGCGATCTCACCCCGGACGCGGGCCGGGCCCTTGTGGCCACCAATGCTCTGGCCGGCCCACCGGTCTCGCTCAGCGCCGACGGCGGTCTGCTGGTCACACCCTGGAGCCGCCGCATCCATGGCGGCGGATTCCCGGCCGGGCTGGCGGTGATCGACACGGCCACCGGGAAGCGTGAGGTGTTCGAGGGCACCGACGAGGAGACCTACTTCTCGCCCCGGATCTCCCCGGACGGCTTGTCCGTCGCCGTACTGGTCCGCACGGAGAGGACTTTCGAGCGTCCCGTCCATGATCGGATCCGGGTGTTCACGCGGTCCGGTGACGAGATGTCGGATCTGGTCCTGGGCGAGCGGCACCCCGGAGAGTGGACGTGGTCACCGGACTCCGGCGTGCTGTACGTCTCGGGCGACCTGCAGGGGCGGGGCGCGATCGTGGCCTACGACCCGGCCACCGGCCAGGCCAAGTCCACGCTCACACGGGATGCGGTGTACCGGAAGATGAGCCTGTCCCCGGACGGGCACACGATGTACGCCCTACGGGCCACGGTCGACGAACCGGTCGCCCCGGTCCGGCTCGACACGACCGCGGCCGAGCAGGAGCCGCTGCGTCTGCTGCATCCGGCGACCGTGCCGCCGCTCCCGGGAGAACTCCTTCGGGTGTCCTGCCCCCTACCCGATGGTAAGACGGTCAGCGGCTGGCTCTGCCTGCCCGACGGCGCCACCGCCGAGTCTCCCGCCCCGGTGCTGGTGATCATCCACGGTGGACCGCTGGCCTCCCACAACAGCTGGTCGTGGCGCCAGAACCCCTGGGTGTTCGCTGCGCACGGATGGGCCGTCCTGCTGCCCGATCCGGGCCTGTCGACGGGGTACGGTCCGGAGTGGATCCAGCGCGCCTGGCCGCACCGCGCCGAACGGGTGTGGAGGGACGTCGAGAGCCTCCTCGACAGCGTCGGCGAACGTGCGGACGTCGATGCCGACCGGGCCGCCTGCCTGGGTGCATCGTTCGGGGGCTTCATGACGAACTGGATCGCCGGGCACAGCAGGCGGTTCGGGGCCATCGTCACTCATGCCGGTCTGTACGCCCTGGAGCAGCATCACGACACCACCGACATGGCGTACCTGAAGAACCAGTGGTTCGGCACCGCCGTCGACCACCCCGACTGGTACGCGCAGAACTCCCCGGAGCGGTTCGCCGACCAGATCACCACGCCGATGGTCGAGACCAACCCGACGGGGGTGAGTCAAAACAATTTTATCCAGAACCGAATTCACCAATCCAGAACCGGCCAGATGCGCGCGGCACCGTCCTGGGCCGCCGAGACCAGTCGCGTCCCGTCTGACGAGTAGGCCAACGCTGAGATTGGCTGCCCGTCGGTCCGCCCTATCTCGTGGACGCGCAGGCCGGTGCTGGAGTCCCACACATCCAGCGCGCCGTTCGTCAGCGCAACCGCCAGGCTGTTGCGAATTTGTGGGTTGAAGGCTACGGCGCTGGCCGGCATGGCTGTTTCGATCGAGCGAACGAACTTGCCATTACTGGAGTCGTAAATGCGTGGCGGACCATCCTCGAAGGCCATGGCCAGAGTGTTGCGCGTCAGGGGATCGAACACGATCGATCGAATCCGAGCCCCGGGGGCAATTGACGCTAAGGTTCTGCGTTCCTGGACATTCCAGACCGTGACCGTGTCGGCGCTGCCGGCGGCCAGAATGTCGTTGCCCCAAGGGTCGAAGGCAAGTAGAGAACCTTGCCGCTGGTTGCCCGGCACCGTCCCAACCGACAGGTTCTTGACGTAGTCCCAGAGCATGATGCCGAATTGGTTTGTGGCGACGGCGATCTGGCCGCGCTGGAAAGGGTTGAAGGCAAACACCGTCGTGGTTGCCTGAGTAAGGACGTCCGACGTGATGATCGGGAGTCCCGACTCCGTGTCCCACAGGTGCACGAGGCCGCTCTTCCCGCTAGCCGCCACCACATTTCGATTCAGTGGGTCGAAGGCGACCGAGTTGAGCTGCGACTCGCGCGTATCAATCGTGCGCACGTGCATGGCACTTCTCAGATCCCAGAGGTAGATGTCTCCTCCGGCCCCGGCCGTTGCCACGTCGGCGCTCACGAAAGAGGTGAAGGTCGAGCAAGCAACCAAGGCTGCCCTGCCCGCAGCGCCGACGGTCAGCAGGCGAACCGTGTCGACACGGCCTGACGGCGAGCCCACCCGTTCACTGACGAGGGCGCCTAGGCCACCACCCGCCACGATTCCAGCACCGAAGGTGGTCAGGACCCATCGGCGAGGCCATCTGTTCCCGGCCTGGCCCGGGTGGACCCATTCGACAGTCGGTTGAGGACGTTCGGGTGGCCGTTCGCCGCCGTCTTTACCTTCCTCCAGCGACGGTGTCGGCTGCGCCTGCTCGCTAGGTGGCCTTCGTTCCTGCCACCGATCCGTGGCCGGCTCGGGGAGTAGCTCGGCGTCCGCCGTCGCGGCGATCTGCGCCTCAGCAGGTGGATCCCGATTGATGGGTGCCGAGGGGTCCTCGTCACTGCGTGAGCTCGAGGCGCTGGCATGGTGCTTATCGTGCGCCTGTTCCCAGCGCGGGCGCCAGTCATCGGGGTAGCCCCCGCAGGCAGTCACGAAGGCTTCGACCGTCTCCCAGGTCGGCAAGTGATCACCACCAGCCGCCTCCGACAAGGCGGTACGGGAGCGACCGGTACGCCGGGCCATTTGCAGGAACTTCGGTGAACCGGCCGCGACGTGCAGCTGGCGCAGCTCATGAGCGAAGGCCTGCGTTGGGCCGGCACGCGGTTCGAGAGGACGCTGAGGCCGGGCCACGTCCCAAATATCTCAATTGTCCGTCCCTCTGTCCATGCTGCCGGCACGTCGACAGCCCAGTGGCAGCGGTTGTCCGTCGTCGGTGGGTCATAAACCGTCGACGGCACTTTCGCAGGCCAGGTGAAGGCACGATCAAGCTGCTGCGCCAGACCCGGTCCGGCCGCTATTCGGACGGCCCACCCGCTAGGTGCATGACCGCCACCTCGGCCCAGCGCCGTGAGCTCGCTCATCGCATATGCGCGATGAGCGCAGCCCTCAACCCCATCCCTCTCCCCAGGAGGCATCATGAAGTCAGGCAAGACACGTACCTTCAGCCGCCGCGTTCTCTGGGCGGCAACCGCTGCAACCGCCGCGCTGGCCGTCACGCTCACCGGTACAAGCGCTCAGGCCGCGGCCGGCAGTGATCGGCTCAACGCCAACGAGCAGCTCAATCCTGGTCAGCGCCTGGTCGACCCCTACGGGCAGTTCGTACTGACCATGCAAGGGGACGGCAACCTGGTCGAGTACGGTCCCGGCAATCGCGCGCTCTGGGCGTCCGGTACCAACCACAGCAATTCCATCGTGCGTATGCAGAGCGACGGCAACCTTGTGATCATCGCCCCCGGCAACGTGCCGGTCTGGTCCACCGGTACCGGAGGCAACCCCAACGCCGATCTCGAGCTGCAGATCGACGGCAACATCGTCGTCTACGCCCAGGGGCACGTAGCACGATGGTCCACCGGTGTGCCTACCGTCAGCGGCGGCAGGAGCAACTAGCCGGGAGAGCGCATTGGGTCGGGTCCCGGGCCACCCAGGCCTCGGGATCCGGCCCGGGCTCCCTATGTGTCCAACCGCAGAAGAAGGGATACATCCCTGGCAGCACCCGGCCATGCGCTCCTCATCCGCAGGTCGCAGGACTTTCCCCTGCCCGAGGATGAATGACGCTGAACGCCAGGGATCTTGCTCCGGCTTACCCCTTCGCTCCTTCGAGAGAGCCGTTCCTCAGATCTCTGTCAGTCCGGCAGATCAGCGCACACAACGCACGTAGCCGGTGGTGGCGATGCGGTAGTTGGTGTACCCGTCGTCGTAGCCCAGCGCCCAGCGTCGTCCTGGTTCGGGATCGGCGTCCGTTGAACTCCAGTACCAGCCGGCGCCGACGGTGTCGGGGAAGGCCTGGACGTCCACGGCTGGGTGGCCGCGGGTGTCGTCGACGGTCGTGGCCAGCTCCTTGATGCTGGGCAGGCGCCAGTCGGATTTGCCGCCCAGGACCAGGCGGGCGCAGTAGGCGGTGGCGTCCTGCGGGGTTCTGGTTCCCGCCGGGGTGTTTCGCTGCCAGGTCAGGCCGGTGGCGGGGTCGGTCACTGTTCGCGCGGTGACCTGGTAGGCGGGTCGACCCTGGCCTGTGGGGGAGCGGACGCACCGTACCCAGCCACCGCCGCTCTGGAGGCCGCCGTTGCTGGCCAGGCCCTCGTAGAAGTTGAAGGTCCAGGCTCGCAGCGGTGTCTTGCCGGTGAACCAGGGGGTGGAGGACCAGAAGAACTGGGAGGGGGTGTCGGGGAAGGCGTCCGTGTCGATGGCCGGGGCGGATCGGCTCGGGTCGATGATCGAGGTGAGTTCGATGCGGGTGGGCAGGTGCCAGCCGCCGCCGTCGAGTGTCAGTCCCGTGCAGTAGTTCTTGGCCTGATCGTACGGGTAGGCCTTGGGGGAGACGGCGCGTTGCCAGACCATGCCGGTCACGTCGTCCCGGACGGTTCCGTCCTTAAGGACGGTGTAACTGGCCGGATGGGGGAGCTTCTCGCTGGCCGGGTTGGGCATTGGCCATCGTGCCCAGGCGCGTCCAATGGTCGGCGGCGACGGAGTTGGCTCGGACGTAGGTGTTTTCGCCTTTGTGGGAGCAGAGGACGCTGGTGGCGTGGGTTGGGTGGTGGCCACCGCGGTGGTGGTGGGTGGGGCGGCGACGGGACCGGGCTGATCCGGTTTCTGGGCATTGTGGAGAACAAGAGTGGCGACGAGGGCGACCGCCGCGACAGCACTCATGACCGCGGTAATCGCGGTGATCGGATGGGACCAGACGGCGTTTAGAGGGCGTTCGGTTGAGCTGGATCCGATGCCGATAGGCGCGATCTCTGCTGCTGTCAGCCGGGCTTGGAGGTGCGCGGGAACGGGCACCAGGAGCAAGCCGGCCAGGAGGCGCTCGGCGGGGATGCGATCCCGGGTCCGGTTACCGCAAACGGCGCATTCCCGGACGTGTCGAGCGATTCGCTTGCGCCACAACGGACTTGGGCGACCGTTCCAGTCCCCGATGACCCCGGCCAGGTCGGTGCAGTCACCGGCGGCCAGCGCGGCCACGACGGCCCGGGCGGTGTCGAGCTGTGTGCGCATCCGTTGAATCCGGACGCCGGCGTAGGCGACGGTGACGCCCAGGGATCCGGCGACGTCGGAACGGTCCATTTCGCTGATGGTTTCGAGCCACCAAAGGGACAGGACCAGGCGTTCGCCGTCATCCATCCATCGTCCGGCTTCGGCCACCTCTCGCCGCTGGCCGGACAGCTGTAGCCGCAGGATCGTTTCACCCTCGAAATCCGTCGTTGGATCGGAAATATCGCTGAGAGGGACGGTCTGGTCGGCCGTGGCCTGGTTGTCGTTGCGGTAGGTGCTGATCCGGGCCACCACGATTGATCCGACCCAGGAGCGGAACCGTTCGGGTCGGCGCAGGTAGGTGAGGTCGCGCACGATGCGGAGCATGCATTCCTGGACTACGTCGTCGATGTCGGGCCGGCCGCTCAGAGCGCGGCCCACCATGGTGTAGACCAAGGGCAGGTATCGGTCGACGAGAAGGTCGCGGGCGCGCTGGTCGCCGCGCTGGGCGGCCTGGACCAGCCGCCGCTCGCTACGCTCTGCCGTGCTCATCTCGGATCGTTCCAGATTCTGGTCGGGCGGGGACGCGGACCGGCTGCCCGGCCGGACGAGGGCAGGGCAGCCTACGCGATCGGGCTGTGGTCGTGCGGGTGGGCTACTTAGGCGGGGTCGAGGGCCAGCGCGTCGAAGACGAAGTTCGGCGAGAGGAAGCCGCTGCCGCTACTGCCGCTGAGCACTCCGATGTTGATCGTGTTCGTCCCGGTCTTCAGCACGTTTGCGGGGATGGTGAACGTGTAGGTGGTGTTCGGGCCGCGCCAGGTGCCGCGGGTGACCCCACGTGAGTCGATTCTCGTCGGGGCCGGGGAGAGCCTGGCGTTGGAGGTCCAGCTCCCGACCGACACCTGAGGGCGTCCACCGGCGAAGCTCTCGGTGACTGCGACGCGCAGCGTGACACCGCCTGCGGGCACGCTACTGAGCGGGAACCGGACGCCGAGAGGGCTGTTCACGTCCTTGAACTCAGCCATCGGGAAGGCGGAGGCGCCGGCCGAGACATCGACGGTGCCGGCGTCCCATGAGGACATTCGCTGGTCCGAGGGATGCATGGTCTCGATCTTGTCGGCGTTGAGGAAACTGTTCGGGGTGCCGTCGAACGTGCCGAGCTGGAACAGGCTCCCGCGTGCGGGGGCGTCGCCGGACATGTTGTTCTGGGTAGTTGTCCCGGCCGTGACGGTCACTGTCTTGGTGCCGCCGACGGCGAGTTCCCCGGCGTAGAGGGTGGCGGTGTAGGTGCCCGGTCGCACATGGCCGATGATGTACTTGCCGCCACGAACCGTGGCCCAGTACTGGCCGTTCGGCCCGGCCAAGGCCACGGTGCCGCCCTGGTGGCCTCGCCAGGAGCCGCTCGCGGTGCCGGAGGCGTTGCCGCGCTGGGCGTTCGACAGGAGTCCGGGGATGTAGCCGGACAGGAAGTCCCAGCTGTGGCCGGCCGGTGCCGCGCCGTCGGTCACGGTCAGGGCGTACGGGCTGCTCAGCCCCAGGCGCATGGGCTCGGTCTGCTCGTGGCCGCTGAAGAGGTAGTGGGTGACGTTGGTGGTCGAGCCTACGTTGTTGACCTCGATGTCGCGGAAGAACGGCCCTCCTGAGGCCATTTCGTTGGTCCCGGCGAGCATGTACACGGCGGTGCCGTTCCCGTCTGCGCCGTAGGGCTTCTGGGCGATCAGGCGCTGCGAGCTGTAGAACTTGGAGGCGGTCCTGCCGTCGCCGAACCGGAACACGTCCGCGCCCTCGACGGTGCCGGTGGACGCGCTGGTGTTGGCGGCGGTGGCGGATGCGGGCACCACGGAACTGTTGAGCCGGGCGATGTACCGGGCCTCACCCAGGGTCTTGGTCATCTTGGTGGCCATGTAGACGGTGTTGTCGCCCTTGCGGGCGAAGTAGTACTGGGTCAGACCGCGGGTGGAGTCGGTGGCGGTGACCAGGATGCGTCGGCCGCCTGCGAAGGTCTGGGACGTGACGTTGTCGGCGCTGGTCCCGGACTCGAACTGACCACCGGCCTTGACCACGGGGGAGAACAACTCGACGCCGTTGTGCTTGAGGGACTTCATGTCGCCGGTCTCACCGTTGACGGTGAACGTCAGGCCGGCGCCGGTGTCGAAGCTGATGTCGGGGTTGTCCGAGGCCCAGGACTGGGTGGCGAACAGGCCGGCGCCGACCAGGGCGGCCGCGACCAGGCCGATGGAGAACTTCTTGCGCCACGACAGCGCCAGGGACTCCTTGCGGCGCCAGCCGCCGGGCGTGGCCGGACGGACTCGACGGGGGCTCATGGGAGTGTTTCCGATCTCCGGCCGGGCAAGCAGCACCCACCGGCAAGGGGACAGGGAATGACGGGCGAGCACTACCGGAGCGGCGTCTGCGCGTCGCTGGAAAACGTAGATTTCGCCCGGTTGCTGCGTCAATCGCTGAGCCCCGGAAACGGGCTCCTATTGCCGCGCCTTTGTTGCGGGCCCGGCGTATCACTTTTTTCCTAGGAAATTTCTGAGACCTGCAGTCCGCCGGTCTGCCCAGGTCAGGGGGTAGTGACTGGAGCGGAAAGCTTATGGGCGATTTAAATTATCCGTGATGTCGGTCGACCGCAAGCAATTGTGGGTTTCCGTGCCGGACTGCTCGATTCGAGGATGATCCAACGGCGGGAACTGCCGGAGTGGTTGGGGCCCGACGCTGTCGACGAAATTGCTCCCGGCGTCCCGGGCCGTGGATCATGCGGATGCAGTCGTCCGCGTCCTCGTGAAAACGGTTCTCCTATAGCTCGAACCGGGACTGTGAGGCTGGCTCAGGCGAACAGGGTGATGACGGCGCTGGTGATCAGGCTGCAGGCCAGGAAGTACGGGGCGTTGAGCACGGTGGAGCGGAACGGGTGGGGGAAGTTCGGGTTGATGGCGATGTTCAGGGTCTGGGCGGCCAGGTAGCCGATTCCCACCAGCAGCCCGAAGGCCAGGGCGGTGCCGAGCGCGGTGACCTGGAGGCTGTTGATCAGCACGGCGCTGGTCAGGACGACGAGCAGGGTGGAGACGAACTGCCCGGCGAAGCCGAGGCCGGTGGCTGCCAGGCCGGCTCTTCGCTGCGGCCCATCGCCGCGGCGTAGGGCCTGGCCACCACGACGGTGAAGTACAGGCCGCCCAGGACGGTGCAGGCCACGGTGGCGGCACGCTGCTTGGGGTGGACCCGCCCGCGTGGATCAGGAGAAGGCGGCGGCGTGGTCGGCGGCGAACCGTGCGAACGAACGAGCCGGCCGCCCCAGCAGTGAAGGCACGTCGTCACTGAGCCATTCCGCGTCGCCCTCGGCGATCAGGCTGAAGGCCTGGGCATTCATCACGGCGATCGGCTCGGGGACGCCGGCCCGGACCAGGGCGGCCAGATTCTGCTCATAACTCAGTTCCCGGTAGGTGATGCTCCGCCCGACGATCTGGGAAAGGACCTCGGCCACGTCGTAGTTGGAGATCAGCTCCGGACCGGTCAGGTGGTACGTCCGGCCGGCGTGGCCCGCTGGTGACGCGGCGATCTGCGCCGCCACGGCGCCGACGTCGCGAGCGTCCACCATTCCTATCCGGCCCTTGCCCGCCGCGGAACCGAAACTGCTGGTCGCCGCGATCGCCGGGGCCAGCGCCAGCAGGTTCTGCATGTAGGCGTTGGGGCGTAGCACTGTGTGGGGCAGACCGCTGGCGATCAGTCCGGCTTCGATCTCGGTCTGCCCGCGCCGCCGGGCGATCGGTGAGTCGGCGGAGGCCTTGCTGCTCACCTTCACCACGTGGCCCACGCCGGCCCGGGCCGCGCCGGCCACGACGTTCAGCTCCTGCGCCGGCACCGCGGGGCTGACCAGCAGGACGGTGGAGATTCCCACCATCGCGCGGTCGATGCCGGACGGGTCGTCCAGGTCGCCCACGGCGATCTCCGCGCCCGCGGCGGCCAGCGCGTCGAGCTTGTCCGGATGCCGGGTCAGTACCCGTACGCGTGCCTCCCGGGCCGCCAGGGTGAGCACAGCTTCGGTTCCGACCTTGCCGGCCGTCGTGACGAGGATCAAGGGTCTGCCTTCCGCCTGAAATGGATCGTGCGATCCACTCTGGCAGACGAAAATGGATCGTGCAATCCATTCCTGGTAGGCTGGGCGACATGGCGCCCGAGACTGCTCCCCGTCCTGCCCTGACGGCCAAGGGTGCTCGCACGCGAGCCCAGATCGTCACGGCGGCCGCCCGGTTGATCCATGAGCAGGGCGTGCCCGGAACAACCCTCGAGAATGTCCGTAAGGCCGCCGGCGTCAGCAGTTCGCAGCTCTACCACTACTTCGTTGACAAGGACGAGCTGGTGAAGGCGGTCGTCGCCCATCAGGCCGATACCGTCGTCAGCCATCAGAGCCAGGCTCATCTCGGTTCACCCGAGGGGCTCAGAGCCTGGCGGGACATGGTCGTCGCCGAGGCCCGGAAATCCGACGGCCGGGGAGGGTGCCCGCTGGGATCCTTGGGCGGCCAGCTTGCCGAGAGTGACCCGCAGGCGCGGGCCTTGGTGGCTGACGGCTTCGGGCGATGGTCGGACGCGATCCGCGACGGGCTGGCGGACCTTCAGGCGTCCGGGCAGCTGCGGGCCGATGTTGATCCCGATCGCCTGGCCGTGACGCTGCTGGCCGTGTTGCAGGGGTCTCTGCTCATGACGCAGGTCCAGCGCGACACCCATGTCCTGGAGACGGCCATCGACACGGTTCTCGCTCTCGCCGAAGCCTGATCCGGCCCATCACCGGTTCTCACGATCGGCCCGTGAGCCGACTCGCTGCCGTGAGGATCTCACCCGTCGCACCGCCCAGGCGAGCAGCAGGCCCACGGCGACCACGGCCAGGGCCGGCGCCAGCCCGGCAACCGGCGCGTCCGGGATGATGGTCGGGTTCCGCCGGACCTCAGCGCCTTTCAGCAGCGGATAGGTCAGGATCAGGGCCACGCCCAGGGCCATCCAACCCGCCGCGATCACCGGACCGGGCCGGAAGATCCGCCCGAGCAGCAGGGTGAGGGGGGCGATGACCGCGTCGTGGGCCACGATGCCGCCGGCGAACCAGATCAGGATCTCGGGCCACTGCTCGGGCTGAATGGTGTGGAGGGCGATGAACCCTCCACGGAGCAGCAGAGCGATCCCGGCAGCGGCGAGAACGCCTCTGGTGATCGTCGTGCTGGTCACGACGGCTCCGGGCTGACGGTCAGTTTCGCCACCCACTTGGTCTGCAGAACACCGGGCCGGTTGGGCGCGATGATGCGCGCCGGGTAGCCGTGGTCAACGGCCAAGTCCTCGCCGTTGAGCCGCAGGGCGAGCAGGGTGCGGGGGTCGGCGGCGTAGGCGGCCGGAAGCTGGGTTCGAGCGTAGTACCCCTTCTGCTCCAGTGATTCCACGAGCACGGTGCTGTGCGGTCCCCCGCCCGCGAGCGAGACCAGAGCACGGATGGGCACCCCCGACCAGGTGGCGTCGGCGCTCCAGCCTTCGACGCAGGCGATGGGCAGGCGCTCGGTGGCTTCGGTCATTTCGGTGAGCTGGGCCCGGCTGAGATGAACGTCGCCGGAGGGGCCGGAGACGTGCAGGCGCCAGGACGGGTCGGCGGCGCTGGTCAGGACGCCGGCCGCCTCGGCGGTTCGGTTGATGGGCAGGTGCTGCGGTCCAACATCCGGTCGGCGCGGTGCGAGAAAGGCCAGACGGCGTAAGGGGTAGACGGTTTGGCCCGCCGTGAGCAGGGCGGTTCCCGCGGTGACGGTGAAGGCGCCGATCAGGAAGGCGCGGCGGCGCTGCCCCTGGGCATGGTCGGCCTCGTCGTCCTCCAACGGATGCCCCAGGGCACGCTGGATGACCGGCAGTTTGAAGGCGATGTGCAGGCACAGCGCTCCAACGGACAGCCAGGCGACGGTGTAGTGGGTTCCGACGAAACCGAAGTGTTTCCAGGGGTAGTACTGGGCGGTGTTAGCCAGCCCGGTTGCGATTTGGAAAATGGTCGCGGCAATCAGCAGGCCGACGCTCAGCCGGTCCACGAGATGAACCAGCCCTCGTACGGGTGGGCGGGAGAACAGCCGGGGGTAGGCGGAGAACAGCTTCGCCAGGATCAGAGGGAGAAGGAGGGTGCCGGTCAGCACGTGCGTGCCCTGGGTGAGTCGATAGCCCCAGGCCGGGTCCGGGCCGAGGGGCAGCCATCCGACCGGGTGCTGCTGGTAGTGGCTGATCAGTCCGGTGAGGAAGCAGATCCCCATGGCGGCCCCGATCCACACGCCGATCCGGGCCACGACCCGCTCGTCGTGCACGGGAGAGGTGAAATCCTCCGGCCGGGGCGGCCCGGCGTTACTGAGGATCCGCTCCAGGATGTTTGCGTGCTCGACGGCCATGAGGCGACGGTAGGACGCTTCACGCGTCCAGAGGGGCGTCCATCGCTTACGAGAGGCTTACGTCCGCGCCGATCCCGCGGTTCTGGGCACCACAGGACGCGTCCGGCGGGCATGGTGGAGACCGTGAGGGACTCGGCGGTATCGCGAACGGTCAGGGAGGCCAGGGATTCCCTGGGGGTGATGGCGGCCGGGTCGGTGTGCGCGCTCGGGTACCTGCTGACGTCGCCGGTGGGGGATGTGGGCGTCCTCCATGGCCTGTACGCCGGACGGCATCTCCTGGTGGTGGCCATTCGGTGGACGGTCGTTCTGCTGGGAATTGCTCTGGTCTATGCGGTTTCCCGCCGATCCCCGATCCGGCTGTGGGCCCTGCTGCTCGTGGCGGTCGCTTGCCAGTTACCGGGCCTCCTGACGCCGCCCCAGTCGAGCAGTGACGCCTACCGGTACGTCCTGGACGGCCGGGTTCAACTGCATGGCCTGTCGCCCTACCGCTACGCGCCTTTGGACGATCACCTTGCGGACCTGCGTGACCCCTTGCTCTTTCCCGGGCTGACCCGGCAACAGCAGAGCGGGGTAGCAACCCCGCCGCGCATCCCCAGCGATCCTGTACAGGTGGCTCGACTGACGCAACCGGATCCGCGAACACGCATCAATCGTCCCGGCGTACCGACCATCTATCCGCCGGTCGCGGAAGCCTGGTTCGCAGCCATTGCGGCGGTAACACCCTGGTCGGCGGGAACCCTGGGGCTGCAGATCGCCTCGGCGCTCCTGGCCTTGGCCGTGATGCTGGCGCTGGGGCTGGTTCTGCAGCGGCGTCAGGGAACCCCGCTTGCCGCCGTGTGGTGGGGGTGGGTGCCCACGGTGGTCCTGGAGACGGGCAACAACGCGCACGTCGACATTCTGGCTGCGGCCCTGGTCGTCGCCGCGGTTCTGGTCGTGGGAAATCCTCGCCGTCAGCGGCAGGTCCTCGCCGGCGTTCTGATCGGTCTGGCCATCGCGACAAAAATCCTTCCGATGCTCATTCTTCCCGCGATCACGGTGATCCGCCGCGAACGTCCGCTGGCGGGCATCCTGCGGGTCCCGGTCCCGGCCCTGGTCACGGTGCTTCTGAGTTACGTCCCGCATCTCCTGGCGGCCGGATCGCTGGTGCTGGGATACCTGCCGGGATACCTCACCGAGGAAGGATTTTCGGACGGCAAGAAGAAGTTCGCCGTGCTCGCGCTGTTCCTGCCCACGCCGGTCCGGGCTCCGCTGGCCCTGGTGCTGATGGTGGGCCTGGCGCTGTGGGTTCTGCGTCAGGTTCCGAGGCGGCGTCCTGAGCACCTGGCCCTGTGGATGTACGGCGGAGCCCTGCTGATCGCCACCCCCGAATACCCCTGGTACGGGCTTCCGCTGTTGGCCCTGGCCAGCGTGGCCCGGCGTCCGGAATGGCTCGCGCTCGTTGCGGCGATGCAGTTCTCGTACGTGGAACTGCACTCTCCCGGCGTCCCGGTCGGTTACGGCTATCTGGTCGCGGGCCTGATCATCCTCGGGTGCGCCTACCGCCGTCGTCACGGCAACGTGATCGTGGCCGAGAACACCGGTCTCCCAGTTCTTACGAAGTTGTGACCGCCGAGCCACCTCCAGCATCATTGCGTCCCTGGGGCGCTAGCGTCGAGGGCATGAGCCGCACAGAGATTCAGGCGCAGATCGGCGTCATCGGAGGCAGCGGGATGTACGACCTCGACAGCCTCGAGAATGCCGAAACCGCCAACCTTATGACGCCTTACGGGCGCCCCAGTGGTCCCGTGACCATAGGGACGCTGGCCGGGCGCCGAGTCGCGTTCATCGCCCGCCACGGCACCGGACACCGTCTGCTGCCCAGCGAGGTGCCGTATCGGGCCAACATCGCGGCTTTACGCCAGCTGGGCGTGCGTCAGGTCTTCGCCGTCAGCGCCGTGGGAAGTCTCCGGGAAGGGCTGGCTCCAGGCACTCTGGTCGTGCCGGACCAGATCGTGGACCGGACCCGAGGCGCCCGGTCGGGAACGTTCTTCGGCGGGGGTGTGGTGGGTCATGTACCGATGGCCGACCCCTACTGCGCGCGTCTTCGACGTAGTTTCCTGGACGCCGGGCCCGCGGACGTGGTGGACGGCGCCACCTACTGCTGCATTGAGGGGCCCCAGTTCTCGACCCGGGCGGAGTCGCGGCTGTACCGCGCCTGGGGGCTGGACATCATCGGCATGACGGCGGTCCCGGAGGCCGCGCTGGCCCGTGAGGCAGGGCTCTGCTACGCCGCGTTGGCGATGGTGACCGACTACGACTGCTGGCACGAGAGCGAAGAGAGCGTCACCGCCGACCTGGTCGCCCGCACCATGCGCAAGAACGTCGAGGCGACGCGCGGTCTGCTGACGTCGGCACTGAACCAGACCGATCCGGAAGCGGATTGTCTCTGCCGAGGGTCGCTTTCCGGAGCGGTGGTGACCGATCCGGCCCTGATCACCGCCGAGGACCGGGCGCGGCTGGGCCTGTGAGAGGGTCGGCTCTAGGCCGGTAGGCGCACCACGAACCGGCACCCGGTGCTGGTGTTGCCCACGTCCACCCGGCCCCCGTGGGCCTCCACCAGTCCCCGGACGATGGCCAGGCCGAGACCACCGGCAGTCCCGGTCCCGGTGGCCTGCGGGGTCCGGGCCCGTTCCCCGCGGAACGCGACGTCGAAAACCCGGGGGAGATCGTCCTCCGGTATGCCCCCACAGGTGTCGGAGACGGCCAGCCACGCGGTGTCCCGGTCTTGTCCGGCCTCGATCTGCACCGTGCCGTCCGGCGGCGTGTAGCGCACGGAGTTGACCACCAGGTTGGAGACGACCCGGGCCAGTTCGGGCTCACTGGCCAGGACCGTGGGCCAGCCCGACGGATCGGCGACCAGCCGGATCCGCCGACCCGCGGCGAGCGGGGCGGCGGTGGCCAGGGCCTCGGAGACCACGTCCGACAGCGCCACCCGCTCCAGGGTCAGCCGCAGCGCCCCCGCGTTGATCCGGGACAACTCGAACAGGTCGTCCACCAGCTGCGCCATCCGGTCGGTCTCCCCCCGGATGCGCCGGTGGTACTCGGCGGTGGTCTCCGGCTCGGACACCACGCCGTCCTCCAGCGCCTCGGCCATCGCGCGCAACCCGGCCAGCGGGGTGCGCAGGTCGTGGGAGACCCAGGCGACCAGCTCGCGCCGGCTCGTCTCCAGGCGGCGCTCCCGTTCCCGGGCCTGGGCCAGCCAGACGGCGGAGGCGGCCAGCCGGCGCCCGGCGACCGCGCCGAGACCCAGGCTGACCACGGCCGAGGCCCCCACGGTCATCAGCACCACGCGCAGGTCGTGGGCGGACAGGAACATCGCCTGGGCCACCGTTACCACACCGGCCACGACAGCGGCGACCGTGACACTGATCAGGATGGCGATGTGGACCGCGATCGAGCGGTGCCGAAGCAGGCGTAGCACGATCAGGCCGATGAGGCCGACGACGCCGCCGGCCAGGAGGGCGTAAAGGCCGATCAGCAGCGTGTCAGTCATGAGCGCTGGTCAGTTCGTACCGGTAGCCGACGCCCCAGGCGGTCAGGATGCGCCGGGGCGTGGCCGGATCGTCCTCGATCTTCTCCCGCAGCCGGCGCACATGGACGGTGACGGTGGACTGGTCACCGAACTGCCAGCCCCACACCTCGGCCAGCAGTTCGGCGCGCGTCCAGGCGCGGCCCGGGTGCTGGATCAGAAAGATGAGCAGGTCGAACTCGCGGACCGTGAGGGCCAGCGGGCGCCCGGCCAGGGCGGCGACGCGTCGGGGTATGTCCGCGCGGATGTTCCCGTCCTCGAGGACTTCCTCCCGGACCGGCATGGAGCCGGCTGCCGGACCGGTGCGGCGCAGCACCGAACGGATGCGCAGCACCAGCTCGCGCGGCGAGAAGGGCTTGGTGACGTAGTCGTCCGCGCCCAGTTCCAGGCCCAGGACCCGGTCGGCTTCCTCGCCGAGGGCGGTGAGCATGACCACGGGCAGGCTGGGCCGGGTGCGGCGCAGCCGACGGCAGACCTCCAGGCCGTCGAGGCCGGGCATCATGAGATCGAGCACGACGAGGTCGGGCGGGTCCGCCTCGACCATGGCCAGGGCGCTCACCCCGTCGGCGGCCAGCGACACCTCGCAGCCGTCCCGCTCGAGGTATCGGCGCACGACGTCGCTGACGGTTGTGTCGTCGTCGACGACCAGCACGCGGGGCACGCCGCCGAGGGTACTCATGCCGGACTGCCTCCGGACGCCGACGGAAACCCCGGGAATCGACTCCGCCCTCACCCGCGCAGCTCCGCGTGCGCGAAATCCGCGAAGCCCTGCTCGGGACCGATCCCGGCGGTGAAGCCGAGATCAGCGGTGGCGCGGGCGGGTGAGGCGACGACGTGCCGGACGTCACCGAGGCGGAACTCACCGGTGACGGCCGGCGGTGGCCCGTGCAGGGCCGTGGCCAGCGCGGACGCCAGTTGCCCGACGGTCGTGGGCCGGCCCGAGGCAATGTTGTAGGCCCGCAGCCCGGTCCAGCTACCGGTGGCCTCCAGGGCCGCCAGATTCGCCCGGGCGACGTCGGAGACGTGCACGAAGTCCCGTCGCTGCTGGCCGTCCTCCATCACCCTCGGGACGTGGCCGGCGGCGATCTGCGATCGGAAGATCGCCGCAACTCCGCTGTACGGAGTGTTTCTCGGCATTCCGGGTCCGTACACGTTGTGGTAGCGCAATGCCGCCACCGACCCACCGGTGTCCCTCGCCCATACGGCGCTCAGGTTCTCCTGGGCCATCTTGGTCGCGGCGTACACGCTGCGTGGATCCAGCGGCGCGTCCTCCTCGATCAGGATGGACGTCAAGGGTCGCGAGCACCGCGGGCAGCACGGCTCGAAACGGCCTGCGCCCAGGTCGGTCGCGGTACGCGGCGCGGGCCGCACGGTTGCGTGCTCGGGGCAGGTGTAAGCGCCTTCTCCGTAGACGACCATGGAACTGGCCAGGACCAGACGGGGGACGCCGGTGCGGGCCATCGCGGCGAGCAGGACCGCGGTGCCCAGGTCGTTGCAGCCGACGTATTCGGGCAGATCGGTGAGGTCGACTCCCATGCCGACCATCGCCGCCTGGTGCACCACCGCATCCACGTCTTCGAGGGCGTCCATCACTGCGGACGCGTCCCGTACGTCCGCGCGCACGACGGGCACACCGTGAACCTGGGCGGGGAAGGATCCGGAATGGGCGGCGGGGTGTCCGACGTCCAGAATGCGAACTTGGTGACCGGCTTCCAGCAGGGACGCGACGATGTGGGACCCGATGAATCCGGCGCCCCCCGTGACGAGGATGTGGTTCATTCTTCCCACGGTAGGCGTCTTTCGGCCGTCCACCCGGACTCGGAAGGACCGTCACAACTTCGTAAGATTGTCACTCCGTAAGGGATCGGTAAGGCCGTAGCGCCGTTTCGGGAGAGGGCACCCCGGATACGTTGCCGTTCATGGTCGATGTGGTTATTCCCTGTCTGAACGAGGCCCCCGCGCTGCCGGGCCTGTTCGCGCGATTGCCCACCGGGTACACGGCGATCGTCGTGGACAACGGCTCCACCGACGGGACGGCCGAGGTGGCCCACGCCCATGGGGCACGGGTCATCGAGGTGACCCGCCCGGGGTACGGGGCCGCTGTCCACGCAGGAATCCTGGCCGCTGACGCCGAGGACGGCGTGGTCTGCGTGATGGATGGCGACGGTTCCCTCGACCCGGCCGAGTTACCGCGGCTCGCGGCACCCGTGCTGTCTGGGTCGGCGCAGATGGTGGTCGGGAGGCGCCGACCGGTGGATCGTCGGGCGTGGCCGTCCCATGCCCGCCTGGCCAACCGTATCCTGGCCCGGCGACTGCGTCGCGAAAGTGGACTCCCGATCCACGATATCGGCCCCATGCGGGTCGTTCGCCGTAACGATCTGCTAGGCCTGGATGTGCGCGACCGCCGGTTCGGATATCCCCTGGAACTGCTGATCAAGGCCGGTCGGGCCGGGTGGACCGTGATCGAGACGGACGTCAGCTATCAGCACCGCGCGACCGGAACCCGTTCCAAGGTGACTGGTTCGTTCCGGGGAACCCTGCGGGCGGTCAGCGACATGCGGGCGGTGCTGGCCGGGTGAACGCGCAGCTGATCCTTCTGGCCAAGACGCCGGTCGCAGGCCGGGTCAAGACCCGGCTGTGTCCACCGTGGACGCCGCAGGAGGCCGCGCGACTGGCAGCGGCAGCGCTGGCCGACACCATGGATGTCGTCTCGGCGACCCCGGTGGCCAGGCGCACCCTGGTCGTCGAGGGGGACCTGGCGGCACCGGAGGGCTGGTCGCGTCGGTCCCAGCGGGGTTCGGGCCTGGGGGAGCGGATCGCCCACGCTTTCGCCGACACGGCTGAGCCGGGGCTGGTCACTCTCCTGATCGGGATGGACACGCCGCAGGTGACGCCAAAGATACTCGATCAGGCCGTTTTCCGGCTGACCACGGATCCTGGGGGCGCGGTGATCGGCCTCGCGCAGGACGGCGGCTGGTGGATCCTCGGCCTGCGCGATGCGTCGGCTGCGCAGGCCTTGCGGGACGTACCGACGTCCACGGGCGAAACCGGTGCCATGACCCTCCTCGCCCTCCGCGACCAGGGACTTCAGCCGTCAGTTCTGCCAACTCTGCAGGACGTGGACACCGCCGCCGACGCCCGCTCCGTAGCTGCCCTCTGCCGTCCGGACAGCCGTTTCGCCCGGACGGTGGCCGGCCTCGCATGACCATCACGGATTCCGCTCCCTCGGCCCTGGCGCTCTTCGATCATCTGTTGCTGCAGGGAGCCCATGGCCGTCCGGCGCCTCTGACGGTGCACGATCCGGTCGGGGCGGCCTACCGGATGGACGCGGCCGGGTGGTGCCGTCCCTATCTACCCGGCGACCGGAGCCTGCTGCAGCGTTGCGAGGGAGCCATTTTGGACGTCGGATGCGGGCCCGGTCGTCTGGCGGCTGCGCTGACCGGACCTGGACGGCGTGTCCTCGGCATTGACGTGAGTGCGACCGCGGTACGCCTGACCCGGGCCCGGGGAGCGTCCGCCGTTCGCCGGGACGTCTTTCGCGCCGTGCCGGCTCAGGGTTATTGGCAGACGCTCCTGCTGGCCGACGGAAACGTCGGTATCGGTGGGGACCCGGTGCGCCTCCTGCGACGGTGCCGGGAGTTGCTGGCACCGGGTGGGTGCGCTCTGGTCGAGCTGGCTGCCCCCGGCGTCTCCAGCTGGGCCGGTCAGGCGCGCATCAGCATCGATTCCGGCCGGCTGAGCGCCCCTTTCCCGTGGGCCGTGGTCGCGACGGACGCGGTGGCACCGATGGCCGCACAGAGCGGTCTGCAGGTGACGGACATCTGGCAGGAGGCAGAGCGGTGGTTCGCGACGCTGGCCCGTGGCTGAGAGGGTCAGAGCTGCCGGGTATGGCCCGGCAACTCCGCCTCGGCGAGTCCGGTAAGGATGTCGTCCAGGCTCAGTGGGCTGTCGACCAAGACGGCTCCGTTGGAGATCAGCAGGACCGGAACCCTGCTCGAGAGTTCATTTTCCGTTCGGGCTTCTTTCAGGAGTGGGAAATGGTCATGTCCCAGGGGGCCTGGGGAAGGACGTCACCGGTTTCCAGGAGGGACTTGAGGTTGGACAGGACGGCCGGCCAGCCGCTGGAGATGCCGTTGAACGTGTCGAGGTTGGCGAGGTGCTCGTGCGTGACGGTCAGCCGCACGATGTCCTGATGGGGTTCGACGAGGAAGGTGACGACGGATGCGCGGCGTTCCTCCACCGGGCTGTCCTCGAACGTCAGGACCAGGCGGGTGGGAGGTTCGGCCTCGAGAACCTTGCCGATGACGTCCACCACTCCGGATCCGTAGGTCCGGCGGTGTTCCCAGGCCGAGCCGGGCTGCCAGTCCGAGACGTTGGCATGGCCCCAGTATCTCGCGGTGAGGTCGGCGTCGGTGAGCGCCTGCCAGACCTGCTCGGCGGTGGCCCTGATGTAGGTGGTGTACGCGTACGTGGGGACGGAACTCATGGCGGACTCCTCCGCTTGGCGTTTGACGGCGCTGAGCAGGTCCAGGCGAGGCCGTTCGAAGCCGGCGATCCAGCGTTCCTGGATCTCCTGGATGGGAACGGGATTGAGGTAGTGCAGACGCTGGCGTCCCTGGCGTACGACGGTGATCAGATTCGCCTGGGTCAGGAGGTCGAGGTGCTGAGTGACCGACTGGCGGGCCATGGCCAGGTGCTCGCAGAGTTCGCCCAGTGATTGGCCGTTGCGCTCACGCAGCCGGTCCAGCAGCAGTCGCCGGGTGGGGTCGGCGAGCGCTTTGAAGACCGCGGCCGGGTCGGTCACGCCAGAATTATGCAGGTTATCGCCTGCATAAAGTCAAGGGAGCGGCAGCAGACACCTTCGACCCGTCACGTCGGCCGTCGGTCCCTCGGGCCGGAAGGGCGGCGAAGGACGGGACCCCACAGACGGCGTTGTACCCGCAGGGTGATCACGGCAGCCAGCACGATGCAGAGCGCGTTGATGACCAACTGGACCGCGGCTCCGGCGGCGGTGCTGAACTGGCCCGTGGCAGCGCCCGCGGCGATGTCGGCGGCAGCGGGCACGGTGGTGACGCTGATGAACACGCCCACCAGGGGCCCGGCCTTGTCGCCGGTGAGGGACAGGGTGCCGGCCACGCCGGCCAGCAAGGCGATGATGACGCTGAAGATGTCGGGGGCAGAGACGAATGACGTCAGGGGCCGGTGCCCGTCCAGGAAGGCCTGGGGTACCTGACCGGCCAGGCGGAGGATCAGGACCCCCACCGCGGTCACGACGATGGCCAGGGCGAATCCGATGCTCAGGGCGCGAGCCGGTTCCACCAGGTCACGCCAGCGGCGGCGGACTACCGCGACGGCGATCCCGGCCAGGGGAGTGAATTCCGGTCCCAGCACCATGGCGCCGACGATCAGCACCTGGCTGTCGATCAGCAGTCCTACCGCGGCGATCATCGTGGCGATGAGCAGGAAGAGATGGAAGGACACGGATGCGTTCCAGCGCCCGGAGGTGTCGGCGGCCAGTTGCGCCCACACCACCGCGTCATCCCCCTCGCCGGGAGCCTCCCTCTCGGCGCGTTCGATGTCCTTGCCGAGGGCCGTGTCCACCTCGAGGACCACGATCGACCCCGAGCCCTCGAGGCCCAGGCCGGTCAGGTGGCCGATCAGTCCGTCCAGGGCCTCCCGGGCCACGTCGACCTGGACCAGGTCTCCCGCCGGGGCCAGTGAGGCCCCGGTCATCTGAACCAGATTCGTGGTGCCAGGGTCGGCGCGGATCACCGCGAGAACGTCGGCGGTGATGGTGGGAGGGGAGATGACGCGCACATGTAGCACGCGCAGCAGTATCCCCGTGTCGCTCAACGCGTCACGAATGCCTTCTCAGCGTGGTGCGAGGTCTGGGTCCGCCATCAGCCGCTCCTGGCGGGTGAACGCCCGGTGCCCGGCGTGCCAGCCCAGTGTCCAGACCAGGGCTTGAGGCGATCGGTTCCGGTTGATCAGGCGGCCGAGGCCGGCGAGCCGTCTGAGCCGTCCGGTACTCCGGATCACCCGGTCCGGTGCTGCTGCTGCGGCGGGGCCGTAGCGTTCCTCCAGCAGCGCGTCGGCGTGGCCGTAACCCCATCCCTGACGCCACATTCCGGAAAGGGTTGAGCGGAGTCGAACGTGGACCACGGCCCGGTCCGCGAAGATCAGCGGGGTCCCGGCCAGTTGCACACGCCAGCACAGATCGGTGTCCTCGAGGATCCGCACAGTGGCATCGAAACCTCCGACGGACTCGAAGGTCGTGCGGTAGATGCCCATGTTCTCAGCGCTGGCGTGAGGCAGGCCCGGCCCGAACGGCGACTCCTGGAGTCCCGTGCTCTGGGGAAGGGTACGGGAGCGTGTGACTGCGGCGGCATTGAGCTTGGAGCCGTCCAGTCGGCCGGCCACGAACCGCCCGCGGTCCAGCGCTGCCATCATCTGCTCGAGCCAGTCGGGCGCCACCTCGTCGTCGGCATCGCAGAAGACCACGCGCTCCGCGGTCGAGGCGGCGACGGCCACGTTGCGGGCGTAGCCGGCTCCGGGTCGTTCGGAGCAATCGACCACCCGCAGACCCGGCAACTGCTGCGCATATCGTTCCGCGACCAGGCGGGTCTGGTCGGTGGAACCGTTGTCGCTGACCAGGACCTCCCAGCTACCGCGGTAGGTCTGACGCAGCAGGGCATCGAGTTGGGTACCCAGGGTGTCGGCGGCGTTTCGGCAGGGAATGACCACGCTCACAGCAGGCATGACCGGCAGGGACCTCCGCGCAACGCGCATCGTGGGGAGCGGACGTCTCGTCCAGAACCGTCCGTACCGATACCGGAGACCGGCAACGCGGTTCCTTCGGGCAATCACCCTTGATCTGGCGGTTCGCCGTCATCTTGCCCAGCAGTCACCCAAATCTCTACCGCAGCGTGAGAAATTTGGCGCTTTTGTTAATGTCCTCACATGCGCTTCGTGCGTATCCCGGTTCTGAGCTTCATCAGAAAGACGTGGTCAACGGCGGGGCCTTGGCTGATTTTGTGCCCTTGCCGCCGGATCAGGTGCGGCGGCAGATTCTCACTACATTGACGCGATGTGAGTTTTTCGTCATCTGAGGCGGTGCCGCGCCCGAACCCGCGCCGAACCGGCACCTACCAACAAGACTCAAGCCCCGCCGTCGCGGGCCGATGAGGGAGGTGGGCAGGGGGAGGGGAAGCATGCGCGCGGTGCGGTTGGCCTGTGCCGTAGTCATCGCTGCGTTGCTGAGCTATTGCGTTCTGGTGGTACTGACTCAAACCCACCATTTCACCCAGAATACCTTCGTACTGGTGGGAATCCCGCAGATCGTGTTGCTCGGCGCCTGCGCGGCCTGCGGTCTTCGCGCTCGTCTGGTCGAGGGTGACCGAGCCGCTTGGGCCTTCATGTCGGCCGGCCTGGGTTCGTACGCTCTGGGGTCGGTCCTGTGGCAGGTCGTGTACGAGCCCCGCCAGGATGTTCCTTACCCCAGTTTGTCGGATCTGTTGTGGCTGCTGATGGCTCCCCTGTCAGTGGTCGGGATCTGGCTGATGCTGCGCTCCCGGCTCGGCAACCGGGCCAGTGCCCTGCTCAACGGCGTGGTGTCCGGCCTGGGAGTGGCCTCGGCATGCGCCCTGCTCGTCTTTCCCCGGGTCATGGGCGACAACGACGGAATTCCGGTCGGCGCCGTCGTCACGAACCTGGCCTATCCGTTGGTGGATCTCGGCCTGGCCTCGGCCGCGATCACCGCCATGGTCGCCCTCCGGGCCTGGCACCGGCCCGCCTGGCTTCTTCTTGCCGGGGGGTATGTCGCCTTCACCGTGGCGGACACTTGGTACCTGTTCCTGGTCCTGGCCGGGACTTTTCACCATGGCGGCTGGAACGATGCCAGTTACCTGATTGCCGTGGCCCTGATCGCCCTGGCGAGCGCGATCCCCACGGAACAGGCCACGAACGAGAAGCAGATCCGCAACCTGGAGTTCTTGATCCCGGTGGTGTCCGGACTCCTGCCCATCGGTGTCCTGATCACCAGTGCGCTGCACCTCGTCCAAGCGTCCTTGCTGGCAGTGGGTCTCGCGGTGGCGTCACTGGCGGCGGTGGCGGCCAGGACGGCGCTGGCGATCCGTGAGGTGGTGGCGCTCAGTGACGCGCGGGTGCTGTCGCGCACCGACAGCCTGACCGGCCTGCCCAACCGGCGGGCGCTGTACGACCTGCTCGAGCGGGACGGGGTAGGTCCGGATTGGGAGGTCCGGGGGGCGGTGATGATCATCGACCTGGACCGGTTCAAGGAGATCAACGACGCGCTCGGGCACCAGGTCGGTGATGAATTGTTGCGGCAGGTGGCGGATCGGCTTTCGGGGCAGGTACCGGCGCCGGGGGCGATTGCCAGGTTGGGAGGTGATGAGTTCGCTGTTCATCTGCCCGCGACCCCTCGTGAGGAGGCGGCGCGTGCCGCCGCGGCAATGCTGGCGGCGCTGAGTGAGCCGTTCCTGGTGGCGGGTACGTTGTTGCATGTGGCCGGCAGTATCGGGATCACCGGGTTGCGGCCGGGCAATCGGGTGGGCCGGGCGCTGGCCGAGGCGGACATGGCGATGTACCGGGCCAAGACCGCCCGCACCGGCTTCGAGGTCTACGACGATTCGCAGGACAGCAGTGCCTGGGACCGGCTGGCGATGGTCGAGGCGCTGCGCCTGGCCCTGGACCGTAACCAGCTGACCCTGGCCTTCCAGCCGATTGTGGATGCCCGGACGCGCCGGGCGCGTTCGGTGGAGGCGCTGGTGCGCTGGACTGATCCCGAGCGTGGGTTCGTCCCGCCGGACACGTTCCTGCCGTTGGCCGAGCATGCTGGGCTGATGCCGGCCCTGACCCGGCGGGTGCTGGATCTGGCCTTCGACGAGGCGCTGCGGCTGCACCAGTTCGGCTACGGGATCGCGGTCTCGGTCAACCTGTCGGCCAGTGATCTGCTGGATCGGCGGCTGGAGCAGGAGTTGGCCCAGCGGCTGCACGCCCGGGAGCTGCCTGCCTCGGCGGTGAAGATCGAGATCACCGAGTCGCTGCTGGTCGACCGCAACGGCCGGGCCGGGGACTTCCTGATGGCCATGCGTGAGCTGGGGATCGAGCTGCTGGTGGACGACTTCGGCACCGGGTATTCGAGCATGGCCTACCTGCACGACCTGCCGGTCTCCACGCTGAAGATCGACCGTTCGTTCACCAGCCGGCTGAGCGCCGATCCGCGCACGGGGGTGATCGTGGCCTCGACCATTGACATGGCCCACCGGCTCGGGCTCTCGGTGGTCGCCGAGGGGGTGGAGACCGAGGCCGAGCTGGACTGGCTGCGGGCCGAGGGCTGCGATCTGATCCAGGGTTATCTGATTTCCCGGCCGGTGCCGGCCGCCGAGCTGCATGCCTGGCTGGACGCGCAGGGCGGCCCCGCCGCGGAGGCGGGGCCGCCCGGGCTATCGGCCCAGCGCGGTCGTTCCTCAACCTCTCAACCTGGGTAGCAGCCGTATTCCGCGCCGTCGACCAGCGGAGGGCGCCTTCTCAGGCGGCCGGGTCGCGGCCGGTAGCCAGCCACGCCAGCACCTCGCCCAGCCGGGCGCGCATGCTGAGATGCCCGTCCTCCTCCGAGAGCATCGTTTTCGCTCCGGGGACGTGCTGCGCCAGCCACTCACCGTGGGCGTAGGGAACCATAAGGTCCTTCCGGCCCTGGGCGATCAGCACCGGTACGGTGATGTCGGCCAGGTCAAAGCCCCAGCCCCGCACGATCATCGCCCGATCGTCGTCGAGCCAGCCGTCCACACCGTCCGCCAGGGCACGACGCATCTGGGCCAGCATGTCCTGCCCGAAGTCACCGGTCAGAGCCGCCACGTCGACCTGGGGGAGCAGGCTGCTCATGCCGCGCACCAGGTCCTCGACGTTCGTGGCGAACACGCTCTTGCGCTGCTCGGTCAGGTAGGTCTGCAATGCGTCCTCGCCGACCTGTGCCGCGCCGAACTCCTCGAGGTTGTCCTGACCCATGCCGGCCAGCCAGTCCAGGCCGGGGGCGTCGAAGGGCGCCACGCTCGCGAAGGTGGCGGCCGCCCGGGCCCGCCCGCCGAGCAGAGCCGCACATGCCAGCGCGTGCGGGCCGCCTCCGGAGGTGCCGAACGTGCAGAAGTCCTCGTACCCAAGGGCGTCGGCGATCGAGGCCACGTCGGCCGCGGCGTCGGCGACGGTGCGGCCCGGGTGTCGGGATGAGCCGCCGTATCCGGGGCGGTCGTAGCTGACCAGCCGGAAACCGTTGTTACGGGCTATCTCCGACCAGGTAGAGGGACGCAGGCCGGACCCGGGCGTGCCGTGGTGTGATACCAGCAGTTCACCGCCCTGATCGGGGGCGGCAAACACATGCAGGACGCGTCCGTCGGGCAGCGGGACGTCGATTTCGGTCAGGGCCGGGCCGGGAACCGGGGAAGAAGTCGTCACGATCCGAGCCTAGTCCAGCCTCTGCGGCGGGATCTCGATCGGATGGCCGGCCGGCGCGATCGTGCGGAGGCTCGCTGATGGACGCGCTGACCTCCAACGCCGTCTTCACCAGCCACTATTCCACGGTGACGGCCCGCTCCGGGCAGACCGCGGCTCCGAACCGGGCAGCCGAGGTCCGATCGGCGGGAACGACCTCGGTAATCGGCAGCGCGTAACCACTTTCGTCGAGTTCGAACACGTCCGGGGCGGCGTCGGCTGAATATTGCTCTGGAGGAATGGCATCGGCGTATCCCGGAGTACGAGCTGGTCCCCGGGCAGTTGCTGCGGCAGTTGATCAACATGTACGCGATCACCGCCCTGCACCTGCGCTGGTGAGCGCGCGTCAGCCCGACGCCGTGACCGGCGTACCGCAGGTGCGGTACGCCGCGCCCGGGATCATCCCTGTTCGGGTGAGGCCGCCTCGGAGGCTGGTTCCCCCGGGTAACTGAGCCCGATCTGACGCCGGATCTCGTCGAGTGTTCGCATGATCGAGAGGGTTTCGCTCAGGGGAAGGTCGGGCGACTCGGTCCGCCCGTCGGCCAGCAACTGGGCGAAGTGGGCAGCCTGGAAGACAAGGCCCTCGTGCCCGGTGATCGAGCCGGAGGCGCTCTCGTGGGTCACGCCGTCGCGGGTGATCAGCCGCACTGTCTGCGGGGTGTAGAAAGAGCCGTCGATCTCGAGCCGGGCCTGCGTGCCCGAGACCGTGGCCGTCGTCGGAGTGACCGCGGCCTGGGAGGCATTGGCGATGCCGTGCGCGGTCCCGGTCCGCAGGAGGGCCGTCACCTGGGCATCGACCCCGGTACCGGTCATGACCGCGTTGGCCGTCACCTGTTCCGGCGCGCCGAGGACGAACGAGATGAACGAGACGGGGTAGATGCCGAGGTCCAGCAGGGCCCCTCCGGCCAGGGCCGGATTGAGCAGACGATGGGTGGGCGGGATGTCGAAGTACTGGCCGTGGTCGGCGATGACGGTCTGCACGTCACCCAGATCGCCGCCGGCCAGGACTTGGCGGATCACGTCGAAGTGGGGGAGGAACCGGCTCCACATCGCCTCCATCAGCAGCAGGCCGGAACTGCGGGCCAGGTCCACCAGCTCGGCGGCTTGGGCGGCGTTCTGGGTGAAGGCCTTCTCCACCAGCACCGGGTGACCGTGGGACAGGGCCAGGAGCGCCTGCTCATGGTGATGGCTGTGCGGTGACGCGACGTAGACGGCGTCGATCTCCGGGTCCGCGACGAGCTCGGCGTAGGAGCCGTACGCGCGCTCGACGCCGTGCTCGGCGGCGAACTTCTGCGCGCGTTCGGCCGAGCTGGAGCCGACGGCAACGACGCGGGAGCGCGAGTGACGATGCAGGGCCTCCGTGAACCGGCCGGCGATCCAGCCGGGCGCAATGACACCCCATCGAATCACCGGCGCGTCCATCGGGTCGGGGACTCGCGAGGGAGGAAGTTCAGACGGCATTTCCGGATCCTTTCACAGGGCGGGTTCAAGGCCCCTGGCCGGTCCTTGACGCTTTGTGCCGTAGGCCCGCGCGTGTTCCACAGGAGCCAGGGAGGTGCCACGAAACGTGACGGATCGGTATCCGTGCCCCCGGTCTAGTTCTTGGTGGTCTGGGTACATTCGTCGGCCACCGTGTTGTCCAGAAAGGCCGGATCGCTGCAGGCGTAGAAGTCGTTCTGCTGGAGAACTTTCCGGGACTCCGCGTTGTTCAGCACATAGTTGACGAAGTAGTCACGCACACTGGCGGGCTGCTCGGGCCCGATCCGGAACAGCTTCTCCACCGCCCAGAACGGGTAACGGTTGTCGGCGATCTCCTGCTGGTTGGGGTAGGCGCCGTCAATCGTGATGATCTGTACCTTGTCCTGGTTCTTCTTGGCCTCGGAGAAACTCACGTAACCGACCGCGCCGTCGATGCTCGCGACCCGGTCCATCACCGTCTTCTGGGTCTTGATCTCGCAGTGCAGGACGGCGGCCGTGGAGTCCAGGTTCGGGGAGAGGCAGTCGCTGGAGCTGGTCTTCGCGCTTTCCGCGTTCTTCAGCACCCGCTGCTCGAAGGTCTCCCGGGTGCCCGAGCCGCTGGTCCGGCTGACCAGCACGACCGGCTGGTCGGCGCCGCCGAGGCCGACGCTGTTCCATCGGGCCACCTGGCCGCGGTAGAGCTGCCGCAGCTGATCGGTGGTGAGCTGGCTGACGTTCGCGGACTTGTTCACCACCACGACGAACGGGGTCACCCCGACCGGCCAGTGCTCCAGACCGGCCGTCTCGGGGGTGCTGGGCGCATTCGCGTACTGGTCGACCATGGCCAGGCCGATGCGGGCGTTGGCCTGAATGCCCGTCCGGGTGTCCTCTTCCAGGCCCCGCTGCAGGAACGCGAGCCCGTTCTCCGACGTGTCCTGCCCCACCGAGATCAGCGCGTCCGGGCACCGCTTCCGGTACTGCTTGGCGATGGTGGAGATCGCCGGGTACATCGTGGTGGATCCGGTGATCGACACGCTCCCCTTGGCCGGGCAGGAGATGGACGGCAGCCCAGCACCGGCCCGCCGGTTCGGGTCGTCGGAGTCGTTGGTGAGGATGAGGCCGACCAGGAGACCGGCCAGCAGCAGCGACAGGGCTCCGAGGCCCAGGCCGAGTTGGGTGCGGGAGCTGCGTCGGCGCTCGGGAAGGATCGTCCCGCCGTTCAGGTCGGCCTCCGCGTTGACGCCGGTGCCGGAGCCGGACAGGAGGAGCAACAGCTTGATGCTCTTCTTACGCCGGATCTGAAACTCCGGCAGGGTCAGCACATCGCCGAGGGACGCGCCGTTCACCGGCGCCGACACGGTGGGAGCGCCGCCGGTGGCCGCGCCCTTGGGGGCCAGTGCGGCTACCGGGGTCAGCGTCTCCTTCTGCCAGTTGCTCAGGTGGGCCGCGTCCAAGGGGCTGAGTTCCTGGGCATCGATCTCGAAGTGCTGGATCGTGCGGCCGGGGAAGTGGAAGCTGATCGGGCTCCGGATGTCCTGGGCGTCGATGTCGAGGCTGCCGACGTTCTGGATGCGGAGCATGACGAAGGACGCCTCGGGCACGGACTGACTTCGGTGCAGGATCTCCAGATCGATCTTCATGTTCTTGTCGCCGGGCGAGGTCAGGACCCGGCTGTTCCAGTGCACCCGGTAGCTGAGCCGCCGCCGGCGTACGTAGTAGCGGTCGAACAGCCAGATTGCGACCGTGACCACCAGAGTTGCGGCGGTCAGAATCGTCTCGAGATCCACGCCTACCCCCTTGTCCCTGCGTTCCCCACCACCGGTACGCCCAGGCAACGCTTCAGGGTCGACGTAGGTTGCATGCTCAGCGGCAAACACATGGCGAAGACTCCGGGGGGATACCTCAAAACGCAGGGTCGGGCACGCGGTCGACCCGGCCCTGGTGAAGCGTTGGAGGCACGTCGTTCAGGCGGGACCGCCCGAGGGCTCACGCTGGCTGTTCACGTCCGTTCGAAGTCCGTCTGCCCTGACCACGATCGCCCTCAGCCCGGGAGACCGGTTCAACCAGGTCTGCGCCCGTTCCGCGCCCATCGCGAACGCGGCCGTGGCGTAGACATCGGCGGTGATCAGATCGTTGGCGACGATGGTGACCGAGGCCAGCCCTTCTGCGGGGTGATGCGTGTGCGGGTCGAGAATGTGGGCTCCGCGTTCGGCGCTCCCAGAGGTTGCCACCGCGAGCGGCCCAGCGCCTTCGACGATCTCCAGCAGGTGGTTGCGGTCATGCGGATCGGCGATCCCGATACGCCAGCTCCGTCCGGGGCCGGGCGTCCCGGCACAGGCCACGTCCCCACCGCCGTTGACGCAATGGTGACGAGATCCCGCCGCCCACAACGTGTCGGCCGCCTCCTGGACGGCCCAGCCCTTCACGTATCCCGAGGGATCCAGCGTGCTGCCGTCGGGCCGGGCACTGAACCAGCCCTCAGTGAGGCTCTCGAACCGCTCGCAGGCAGCCAGGACCGTCCGGACGTCGGGCGAGGCCCGGGTGACGTCGAGTTCGCCGGCGTTGATCCGGCTGATCTCGCTGTCGGGGCGGTAGGTGGAGAACATTGCGTCGATGCTGTGCAGGCGGCGGACGACCTGGGGGAGCGCGTCCTCGGCCAGGTCGGTGGTGTCGACGCGGAACGAGAAGACCGTTCCCATGCAGTGCTCGACGTGGGTGATCATCCGGTGGGTCATGTCAGTCCGGCCTGGTCGAGAGCCGACTGCAGGGACGTGCGGTATCCGTCGCTGGTGTAGGTGGCGCCGGAAACCCCGTCCACCTGGCTGTTCTGGTTGGTCAGGGTCTCCTGCAGCAGCTGCGGTCCGGCCCAGGAGTTGATCTCCTGGGAATGCCCGTCGAAAGCAGTGAGCTGTTTGAAGCTGACGTCGGTGATCTTGCTGTTCTTGACGGTCACCTCGACCTGGATCACCCCGTACCGGGTGGTGACCGCCTCGCCCGTGTAGCTTTTCGATGTTGTTGTGGTGGTGGTTTTCGTGGAGCCGGTGCCCGCTGAGCTGCTGCTGCTGCCGGTGGTGGTGCTCGTGCTCGCAGTGGGCAGCGCGGCGGCGCTGACCGGCTGGGTCTGGGTCTTGAACGACAACAGGGCCACGAGCCCGGCCACGGTGGCGGTGCCGGTGAGGATGACGCGTTTCAACGAAGTCTCCGTTCGGGCGAAATCGGCGGTCTCAGAAGGTGAAGGACTCGAAGTGGATGGCCCGTCGGCCCACTCCGGCCCGGCGCAGATCGCGGGCCAGGGTGGCGACGACCTCGTCGGGGCCGCAGAGGTAGACCTCGTGCTCGGCCAGGTCGGGAACCAGGCGCCGCAGTTGCCCACTGGTCAGATGATCACCGGTTCCCCGGCGCCCGAGCAGGTAGTACAGCCGGGCCTCCCGGGCGGCGGTGATCTGCTCGATCTCCTCCCGCAGCACGAGGTCTTCGGCGGTCCGGGCACGGTAGAGCAGGGTCAGTCCGCCGGGGGCCGCGGGGATGGTCTGGAAAAGGGCCCGGAGGGGGGTGATGCCGATTCCGACGCCGATCAGCAGGACCTTGCCGCTGGCCCGGCCCTGCGGGGAGCGGCGCTCGACCTCGCCGGTGAAGGCGCCGTACGGGCCCTCGGCCAGCACCCGGGTGCCCGGCCGCAGGCGGGCCAGGGCCGCGCTGTGCTCACCGGCGGTCTTGACGGTGATCCGCAACCGGTCGCCGTAGGGCGGTGCCGACAGGGAGTACGGGTTCGCCGCACCCCACAGTTCGCGGTTCAGGAACCGCCAGCGGAAGAACTGGCCGGCCCGGGCGTCGATCCGCTGCAGGTTCCGGCCCTGCACGACCACGGAGATCGTGTCCGGGCCGTGCGGGATCACGGCCTCGACCCGCAGCGTGTGACGGGCCAGGTAGACCAGCGGGGTGATCAGCCGGTACCACAGGAGCAGGGCGCCGACGAGGATGTACAGGCCGAGCCAGAGCACCCGTACGCGCAGGTCGGTGAAGTCCGCTCCGGTCGAGAACTGGTGGGAGAAGGACAGAGCCACGGCGAGGTAGGTGTAAAGGTGAAGCAGGTGCCAGGTCTCGTACCGAAGGTGCTTGCGCGCGGCCCGGGCCGAGGTGATGCCGACCAGGAGGAACAGTCCCAGGGCGACCGTGGCCATGAGGACGTCGGGATAGGTGAGTTCGAGGGTCTTGGTCTGTGAGAGGACGTTGGTGTGCGCGGTGACCGCGTAGCCCCAGATGATCAGAAGGGTGTGCGCGACGGCAAGGCTGACCACGTACCGGCCGCCGGCGGCGTGCCAGCGGGCCAGCCGGTCGGCACCGACTCCCCGCTCCAGGGCGGGCACCCGGGCCATCAGGGCGAGCACGACGAGCACGGCGTATCCGGCCGCGAGCCCGGTCAGGCGCCCGGCGTTGGTCAGCTCGTCGCCCAGGCCGGAGACGAACGTGGTGTCCTGCCACCAGAGCCCGATCACCGGTACCGCGCCGATCGCGATCAGCGCCAGGGCGACGCCGGGGGTGATCCTCAGCGATGGCGCGGGCGGTGATGGCGCGACGTGGCGACGCGACGTGGTGGCGGTCATGGAGCCCCCTTCGGGTTCGATGGGGACAGCCTGACCCGCCTGGTTCTGCGAACCTTCTCAGAAGTCTGGGACGACGCCGGGAGCAGTCTGGGGATCCTCTGACGGGCCGGCGGGCAGCCTGACCGAGATCACGGTTCCCTGGTCGGAGGAGGCGAGGCTGACGGTGCCGTGGTGAGCGGCGACGATGGCGGCGACGATGGCCAGGCCGAGTCCGCTGCTCCCGTGGGTGTCGTCGCGGGCGCCGTCCCGGCGCACAAAACGCTCGAAAGCACGGTCGGCGAGTTCGGCCGACATCCCTGGGCCCTGATCGGAGACCTCGACGAGCACGTCACGCCCGCCGCCCGCCACCCGCAGGGTGGCGGTGGTGCCCGACGGGGTGTGGGCAGCGACGTTGGTCAGCAGATTGGACAGGACCTGGGCGAGTGCGTGGGCGTCGCCGGGGACCGTGAGCTCCTCATCGGGCAGGGACAGCTTCCAGCGATGGCCGGGGGCCGAGGTCCGGGCGTCGTCGACGGCGTCCAGCGCCACGCGGACCACGTCGACCGGCTCGCGGGCCAGCGGCCGGCCGGAGTCGAGGCGGGCCAGCAGCAGGAGATCTTCCACCAGATGGCTCATCCGCTCGGACTGCGCGCCGATCCGATCCAGGGAACGCGCCACCCCCGGCGGTAGCGTGTCGCCACCCTCGTGCCGTGCGAGCTCGGCGTGACTACGGACCACGGCGATCGGCGTGCGCAGCTCATGGCTGGCATCGGCGACGAACCGGCGTAGGCGGTCCTCACTGTCCGCGCGCGTCTGCAGCGCGGACTCGACCTGCTCGAGCATCGCGTTGAACGCCACCGCCAGCACGTCGACCTCGCTGCCCGCGCCCTTCTCGCGCACGCGTTGGGGGAGTGAGACACCCCCGGCCCCGAGGGGCAGGGCGGCGACCTCGGCAGCTGTCCGGGACATCCGGGAGAGAGGTCCGAGCATGATCCGCACGAGGACGGTGGAGACGCCGGCCAGCACCAGGAGCGATACGGCGAAGACCACGACAACGGCCAGGACGAGCACGCTGATGGTGTGCTCGATCGGCTCGGCCGGCAGACCGGTCACCTGAAGGTCGCCGTCCCGTCCGGAGGTGACCAGGATCCGGTAGTCACCCAGACCGGGCAGTTCGAGGGAATAGGGCCCACCGGCCGCGTCGATCTGCCCGAGCCGGGTGCGGGCGGCGGCCGGCACCTCACCGGAGGTCTGGTTGTCACCCACGATGGCGGTGTTGGTGACCTTGCCGTCCTTGAGCCGGGCGCCGAGCGTGCCGGCCAGCTGCCCCTGGACCCGGTCGTAGCGGTCGTCCTCGTCGTGGTCGCTGTGCTCGAGCGATACGGAGAACCGGTCGCCCGCGGCCTGTAACTGCGCGTCCAGACGCCCGATCAGGACGTGGCGCACCAAAAGCACTGTGGTGGTGGCCGCCGCCGCGAAACCGAGGGTCAGGACGAGGGCCAGCACGACGATGAGCCGGCCCTGCAGGGTACGAGGGCGACGCAGCCTTCGGATCGAGTGCCGCAGGCTCACGGGACGGCCGGTTTGAGGATGTACCCGACGCCCCGGACGGTGTGGATCATGGGTTCCCGCCCCCGGTCGAGCTTCTTGCGCAGATAGGAGATGTAGAGCTCCACCACGTGCGCGTCGCCGCCGAAGTCGTAGTCCCACACCCGGTCCAGGATCTGCGACTTCGACAGCGCCCGGCGGGGATTGCGCATCAGGAACCGCAGCAGCTCGAACTCGGTCACGGTCAGATCGATCCGTTCACCGGCCCGGGTGACCTCGCGGGCCTCCTCGTCCATCACCAGGTCGCCCACCACCAGGCCGGTCCCGGCGCCGTCGCCGGCCGTGATCCGGGCCCGCCGCAGCAGGCCCTTGAGCCGGACCAGGAGCTCCTCCATCGCGAAGGGTTTGGTCAGGTAGTCGTCGGCGCCCGCGGCGATCCCCGCGACCCGGTCCTCCAGGCTGTCCCGGGCCGTCAGGAACAGCACACACACCGCGGGGTTCGTCTCCCGCAGCCGCTGCAGGACCTGGAAGCCGGTCAGGTCCGGCAGCATGACGTCGAGGACGACCACCTGCGGCGGCCGGGCCCGGGCCAGGCGGACGGCGGTAGCCCCGTCGAGGGCGTGTTCGGCCTCCCAGCCCTCCAGGGTGAGCATCCGGGTCAGGGCCTCGGCCAGATCGGGTTCGTCCTCGACGACGAGCGCACGCACGGCGGACCCTGGGGAGGTGGACGACGTCGAGCTCACCCGCCCAAGCATGCCGCCTGCGAACGTCCTCTCCCTCTCCGGACGCTCTGTATTTCCTCTGTAAAGCCGCTGATCCCGCGTCCCGTGTCCCCGGGACGATCAAGATGACCGACGCGACGGTCGACTCCCCTCGACTGATCTTCCTCAACTGACAGGGACACCGATGTTCGACTCAATCGCCGGTCTGCCGTTCCATCCCCTGATCGTCCATGCCACCGTGGTCGCGGTCCCGACCGCCGCCGTCGCCGTGCTCGGATCGGCGCTGGTGCCGAGGTTCCGTCGGTGGGCCGGCATCCTGCCGCTCGCGATCACCCTGATCGCGGTGGTGCTCGACCCGATCTCAACGTCCTCCGGCGAGGCTCTCGAGGAGCGGGTGGGCCACAGCGACCTGGTGGAGAAGCACTCGCACCTGGCCGATGGGCTGCTGCCCTGGCTGATCTTCCTGCTCGTCGCCGCCGTCGCGGTCACCTGGGTGTGGTGGCGGGACCGGGCCGGGGACGCTGCGGGCCGGGTCGGGCGGGTGACGGTCGCGGTGGTGGCGGTGCTGGCGGTGGCCGCGGCGGTCGGTACCACCCAGCAGGTCGTGCGGATCGGTCACAGCGGTGCGGAAGCGGCCTGGGGCGACACGTCCGGTTCTTAGCCATCGATTTCTTAGCCATCGATGCGGCGCCCCCAAGGACGGTCCCGAGGAATCCGTGACCGACGACGCCCAGTCCGGTCGAACCGGCGAGCATGCTGGTCACCCAGTACATGAGCACCGCGAGGGGATAGAACGGCACGAGCAGCAGCCCGACACCGCTGCGACCCTGAAGCAGGGCGATCGCACGCAGAGATGCGCAGAGCGACTGCGCCGCACCGCTTACCGCCAGGACGGGGAGAACGCTCAGCAGAAGGTCGAAGCACTTGCCCCAGAACGAGTGATGCACAAAATGAGGCAGGGCCTTCTGTGGATAGGCGACGAGGAATGAGGGAACTCGTCGCTCGTGGCCAAGGGTGGGTTGAGGGTTTTCCCCAGACTGGCAGGACCCTGTTCCGGGAGACCGGGGTCTCCCATTGCCCGGCTCAGGACGTGGTGAGTAGCGAGATCTCGAAGCTGTAGCGGCTGGCCGCGTAAATGTGCGAGCCGAACTCGATCACCGAGTCATCGATGGCGTAGGTGATCCGCTGCATGGTCAGCAGAGCGGCACCGCGGCTCTCGTTCAAGGTCCGGGCCTCCTCGACCGTGGCCCGGCGGGCACCGATCGCCTGGTTGGCGGCGTGCAGGGTGATGCCGGCCGATCGTAGGAGCCGGTACAGCCCGTGCTGCTCCAGGGCCTGCGAGGACACCTCGAACCGATCGGCCGGGAGGTGGTTGGTCATCCGGGCGATGGCCTGCCCGGACGCGGAGCGCAGGCGGACCAGCCGGATCACCGGCGCGCCCTCGGGCAGGCCGAGGGCCTCGGCGACGTCGGCGGGGGCGGCGATCCGCTCGTTGGTCAGCACCCGGGTGGTCGGGCGCTGACCGGCGGCGGCCAGGTCGTCGTAGAGGCTGGTCAACTCCAGAGGACGGCGAACCCGGGGTTTCACCACTTCGGTCCCGACTCCGCGACGGCGTACCAGGAGCCCGCGTTCCACCAGGTAGGCCAGGGCCCGGCGGACCGTCGGCCGGGACAGGCCCAGCTCCTCGGCCAGGCGCAGCTCGCTGGCGAACTGGGTACCGGGCGGCAGGGTGCCGTTCTCGATGGCCGCCTGCAGATGACCGGCCACCTGGAAGTAGAGCGGGACCGGGCTGGTCCGGTCGAGGTCGAGCAGGCCCAGAACGGTGGACGCGCCGAGGGTGCGGACGCCGCGCCGGTCGCCGGGGGAACGGGAACCATTCACGCCATCAATATGACAGTACAAACTGACAATTGAACAAGTATGTATGTCAGGACAAATGCTTGACGTTCCGGAAATCAGCCCGTTCCATGGTGAGGGCAGAGCCGATCGGCCGATTTCCGTTGCGGAGGGCCCGGATGAGCATCGCGGACAATTCCCTGGAACAGCGCCGGCTGCGACTCGGCAGCTGCCCCGATTCCTGGGGAGTGTGGTTCGCGGACGATCCGCGCCAGACGCCGTGGAACCGTTTCCTCGACGAGCTGGCCGGGGTCGGCTACGAATGGCTGGAACTGGGCCCCTACGGCTACCTGCCCACCGACCCGGCGCGGCTGCGGGATGAACTGGACTCTCGGAAGCTGAAGGTCGCCGGGGGAACCATCCACGGACTTTCGGGCCTGCACCGCGCAGACGATTTCCCGGCGATCGTGGCCCTGAGCCGGAAGGTGGCCGGGCTGACCAGCGCTCTGGGAGCGAAAAACGTCATCTTCGTTCCGGTTCCGGGATATCGCGACGACACCACCGGCGCCTACCTGGAACCGGCGGAGCTCTCGGTGGAGGAATGGCACACCCTGATCCGGGCCACCGACGAACTCGGCCGGATCCTGTTCGAGGAGTACGGGGTCCGCCTGCAGTTCCATCCCCACGCGGACAGTCACGTCGAGACCCAGCTCCAGACCGAGCGTTTCCTCGACGAGACCGATCCCGCCCACGTCCGGCTCTGCCTGGACACCGGCCACCTGGCGTACCGGCGGGCCGACTGCGTGGCCCTGATCCGCAAGTACCGCGAACGCATCGGCTACGTGCACATCAAGCAGATGGATCCGCAGATCGTGGCGCGGGCCGAGGCGCAGGACCTGCCCTTCGGTCAGGCGGTGGCGATGGGGGCCAGTTGCGAACCGCCCCAGGGTGTGCCGGACATTCCCTCGGTGGTGCAGGCGCTGGAGGAACTGGACGCCGAGATCTTCGTGGTGGTCGAGCAGGACCTGTACCCGACCGATTTCGGTCGGCCGATGCCGATCGCCGAGCGCACCCGCGCGTACCTGCGCGGGACCGGGATCGACGGATGACTCAACCAGCGAGAGTGGGGCATGGACGATGACGGTTCGGATCGGTGTGATCGGCACCGGGATGATCGGGCAGGACCACATCCGCCGGCTCAGCAGGGTGCTGTCCGGGGCGCGGGTGGTCGCGGTCACCGACACCGACCGGGCCCGGGCCCAGGAGTGCGCCGGGCGGGTCGGGGCCCGGGTCTGCGAGAACGGGGCCGACGTGGTCGGGGATGCCGAGGTGGACGCGGTCCTGGTCACCTCCTGGGGGCCGACTCACGCGGAGTATGTCCTAGCCTCGATCGCGGCCGGTAAGAACGTGTTCTGCGAGAAGCCGCTGGCCGAGTCCTCGCAGGCCTGTCTGCAGATCCTCGACGCGGAGGCGGCGGCCGGGCGGCGGCTCGTGCAGGTCGGGTACATGCGGCGGTACGACACCGGGTACCGGGCGCTCAAGGCGGTGGTGGATTCCGGCTCGATCGGGGCCCCGTTGCTGATGCACTGTGCCCACCGCAATCCCTCCGTGCCCGGCCATTTCCGCCCGGAGAGTGCGGTCACGGACAGCGCCGTGCACGAGATCGACCTAGTCCGGTGGATGTTCGGTGAGGAGGTCGTGGCCGTGCGGGTGCTGAGGCCGCGGGCCAACGCGAACGGGGGCGGCCTGCAGGATCCGCTGCTGATCATCCTGGAGATGCAGAGCGGGGCGATCGTGGACGTGGAGGTGTCGGTGAACATCCGCTACGGATACGACATCCGCGGGGAGGTGGTGGGGGAGAACGGTACCGCCGCGCTGGGCGAGAACAGCCCGGTGGTGGTCCGGCGGGAGGGCGGCCTGACCTCGCCGGTCCCGGTCGACTGGCGCGAGCGCTTCTCCCTGGCCTACGACCGGGAACTGCAGGAGTGGCTGGACCGGGTGGCCACCGGGCGGGACCCGGAAGGCCCAGGATCCTGGGACGGTTACGCGGCGGCCGCGGTGTCCGAGGCGGCGCTGGAGGCCCTGCGTCTCGGCGATCGGGTTGTGGTGAAGCTTCGGTGAAACTCGCGCTCGATCCCTACATGTTCCGTACCACCCCGCTGACCGAGTTGCCCGGTCTGGTGGCCGATCTCGGGTACCAGTACATCGAGTTGTCGCCGCGGGACGACTTCATGCCGTTCTTCCGGCATGCCCGGGCCGACGATGCCACGGTGCAGCAGTTCCGGAAGGCCCTGGACGCCGCCGGGGTCCAGATCGCCTCGAACCTGCCGCTGTACCGCTGGTCCGGGCCGGACGAGGACGAACGGCAGGCTGCGGTCCGGAACTGGAAACGGGCCATCCAGATCACCGTCGACCTGGGCTGCGACACGATGAACTCGGAGTTCAACGGCCGGCCCGAGCAGTCCTCCCGCAGCGAGAACCAGTTCTGGCGCTCGATGGAGGAACTGCTGCCGGTCTTCGAGCGCGAAGGGGTGCGGCTGGTGCTGGAGCCCCATCCGGACGACTTCGTCGAGGATGGCAAGGCCGCCGTCGACCTGATCCGCGGGCTCAACTCGTCCCTCATCAGCTTTCTTTACTGCGCCCCGCACACCTTCCACATGGGCGACGACTGCGACGGCATCATGGACTACGCGGGCGACCTGCTGACCCAGGTGCACGTGGCCGACTCGTTCAACCACACCGCCTCCTCCGGGCTGCGCTACATCGTCAACCCGCCGGGATCGTCCGTACGCATCCACCAGCACCTGGACATCGGCCAGGGAGAGGTGGACTGGGACGAGTTCTTCGGCGGCCTGCGCCGGCTCGAATTCGACCGCGGCGCGGGTGATCGGGGGCCGGAACCGGTGATGACCGCCTGCGTGTTCGCCTGGGAGGAGCGGGCCGAGGATTCCTCCCGGTTCATGCTCGAGCAGATGAAGCGGGGCATGGCCGAACCCGATGTGACGTGAGCAGGTCCGGGGCCGACGCGCGGTGCGTCGGCCCCGGACCCGATCTGCTGGCCCCGTGGGTCAGACGAACAGCGGGGCGGCCTCCACGCCGTCTCCAAGGTCGATCATCGAGGTGTCGACCGGCTGATCCGCGCGCCCGCGCTTGATGTACTTCTTCGCCGGGTAGTAGGCCAGGACCCCCAGCAGCAGGATGATCACACCGATCCAGAGAGCGTCCGGCTCCTCGACGTAGGTGCTCTGGGCCAGCCACCCGGTGAAGACGACCGGGCCCGCGGTGAGCAGGGCCAGGGCCGGCCAGCCGCCCTTGATCTTGTAGGGGCGGACCATGTTCGGGTAGCGCTTGCGCAGGACGATCAGGGCCGCGAAGTCCATCAGGATGCAGGCCAGGTCGGTGAGCACGTCGGCGTCCAGCAGCGCGGTGAAGTTCATCGAGCAGAACACGGCGAACACCAGGCAGCTGATCACGATGGCCCGCACCGGCGTGCCGTACTTCGGGCTGTCCTCGGCCAGGGAGCGCGGCAGATAGCCGTCACCGGCCAGCACGCGGGGCACCCGGGAACCGGACATCAGCAGCGACGAGAAGAGACCGATGTTGCCGAGCAGGGCGCCGATGGTGACGAACAGGGCCAGCCAGTGCCCCGAGAGCAGCCGCCCGGCGTTGGCGAAGTCGCCGTCCGTCCAGTCCTGCGGGTGACCGCTGTGCAGCCCGGAGGCCAGCGCGGCGATCATCGGCAGGATGTAGGACAGGGTGATCAGCGGGACCGAGACGAGCAGCGCCCGGCTGTAGGTGCGCTGCGGGTTCTTCACCTCCCCGAGCACGGTGCTCGGGTCCTCCCAGCCGATGTAGTTCCAGATCACGACGCCCAGCGCCGCGCCGAAGGCGGTCCCGGATTCCTGGCCGGGCAGGGTGAACGAGCTGACCAGGGTGAGGTCGGGGGTGGTGAGCGCGTGCCAGACGCCGATCACCGAGAGGATCACGAACGGCGCCAGGACGATCAGCATCAGCAGGGTGGAGGTGTCCCCGACCCAGCGCGAGCCGCGGGCGTTGAGCCAGGCCAGGGGGACCATGACGGCGATCGCGACGGCCCAGTGGGTGTCGATCGAGAGGGCGCTGTCGAAGAACGAGAACAGCACGTGGTCACCGCGGCCGGTGCCGGGGACCCACTGGCTGATGTAGTCCGCGGCGACGATCGGGTAGAGCGCCGTGTCGAGGAAGGTGTTCATCCAGGCCCAGGTGCCGAAGACGAACGCGGACGGCTTACCGAGGGCCAGCTTGATCCAGTAGTAGTAGCCCCCTTCGACCGGGATCGCCGTGCCGAGTTCCGCCGCCATCATCGAGCAGGGAATGCCGAACACGATCGGGACCACCAGCAGCATCAGCAGGGCCATGCCCGGGCCCGAGCTGCCGATCGCGTCCTCCAGCCCGAACGGGCCGCCGGAGACGCTGAAGAAGATGACCGCCACCAGGGGGATGACGCCGAGTTCGCGTTTCAGGGTCGTCCGGGCGTTGCGGCCGGCCGCCGGGGTCAGCGGTGCGGCGGCGGAAACCGCGCTTTCCTCGTTCATGGTCACCTTTCAGGAATCGAATCCGAGTCCGACGCGGTCCAGCGCGCGTAGCCAGAGATTTCGCCGGCCGTCGTTGCGGTCGGCCCGGGCGAGCGATGCCCGGGTTGCCTGAATACCGATCCAGGCGAGCGGTTCCGGGGGAAAGGGCAGGGGTTTGGTCCGGGTCAGCTGGAGCTGGGTGCGGGCCGTCGGCTCGCCGTCGAGAAGGTCGAGCATGACCTGGGCTCCCCAGCGCGAGGCACCGACACCGAGGCCGGTGTAACCGATGCTGTAGGAAAGATTTCCGTTGTACGCCGTGCCTTGGAAGGCGCAGAACCGGGTGCTGGTGTCGATCGCCCCGGCCCAGCGGTGCGTGAAACGTAGTCCGTCCAGCTGTGGGAAGGTTGTGAAGAAGTGCTCGGAGAGCTTCTCGAAGGTCTCCGGGCGGTTCTCGTAGCTCGAGCGGACCTGCCCGCCGAAACGATAGATGGCGTCGTACCCGCCCCAGAGAATCCGGTGATCGGCCGTCATCCGGTAGTAGTGGAACTGGTTCGCGCTGTCGCCCACGCCCTGCTGCTGATCCCAGCCGATGGCGGCCTGTTGCTGCGGGGAGAGCGGCTCGGTGACCAGGACGTAGTCGTAGACCGGGACGACGTGGTTGCGCAGCCGGCGCAGCAGCGGCCGGAACACGTTGGTGCCGAGAGCGACCTGACGGCAGCGCATCTCGCCCTCCGGCAGGTCGATCTTCAGTCCCGCGCCGTCTTTGTGGATACCCAGAACCGTTGTGTTCTCGGCGATCCGGACCCCGAGCGATTCACAGGCCGTGGCCAGGCCCCAGGCCAGGCGGGCCGGGTCGACCAGGGCGGTGCCGCGTCGGTCCCAGCAGCCGGCCAGATAGGTGGGGGAGTGGATCTGGGCCTGAACGGCCTCGGCGTCGAGGAATTCGCCGTCGCCCTCGCGCAGCGACTGAACCTGGTAAGGCTCGGTGGCGACGGTGAGTTCGCCGCTGCGGATGAAACCGCAGTCGATGCCGTACCGGGTGAGCGTCGCCTCGATCTCGTCCAGGTTCTCCTGGCCGAACCGGGCCAGCTGTTCGTACTCCTCCGGAAAGCGGGACCGGCCGTTCTCCTCGCCATGGGTCAGGCTGGCGGAGCAGAACCCGCCGTTGCGCCCGGTGGCGCCCCAGGCGATCCGGTCCGCTTCCAGAACGACGACATCCCGCCCGGGCTCACGCTCTTTGGCCAGCAAGGCGGTCCACAGGCCGGTGAACCCGCCGCCCACGACGACCAGGTCGCCGGTCTGGGGCCCGGTCAGGGCCGCCCGCGCCGCCGGACGCCGCGCATCGTCGAGCCAGAAGGCGTGGTTCTCCGCGTCGGCCAGGGCTCGGTGGGCCGCGGCCTCGGAAACCGCCCGGGCGCTCACAAGTCCTGCACAGAAAGGTCGACGAGAGTTGTTCGCACGCCGCGAATGTATGTTCCACCCCTGGGAATAACAATGGCAATTATGTTACAGTACAAAATGTTCGATTTGCTGCGTGCTCATCTAACGGAGCCGACATCCCGCGGACTCGCAATCGCAATAAGCCGCGCCGTCAGCGACGGGAGTCTGCAGCAGGGGCAGCGATTGGCGCCGATCCGGACGGTGGCCCGCGAGCTCGGTCTCTCGCCGAGCACCGTGAGCGCGGCCTGGAGTCTGCTGATCCGCTCCGGCACGATTCATACGGACGGGCGCCGCGGAACGGTGATCGCGCGCCTGCGCGAACCCGGCCCTCGTCGCTATCGCCTCGCTCTCAACCGCACCGGTGAGCCTCGTCTGGACCTCTCCACCGGCGTCCCCGATCCGGCCCTGCTGCCCGATCTGCGGCCTGCTCTGCGCCGGCTGCCCGGCGCGGTCTCCCCGGGCAGTTATCTGGACGATCCGGTCCTGCCGGAACTTCAGGACGTTCTGCGCGCGGACTGGCCGTTCGGGCCCGAGCGCCTGACCGTCCTGGACGGGGCGATGGACGCACTGGATCTCCTGACCGCGTCCTTGGTCCAGTTCGGGGATCGGGTCGCGGTCGAGCATCCCTGCTTCCCCCCGCTCCTGGACCTCCTGGAATCGGTCGGCGCCGAGGTCGTCGCCGTCGATCAGGACGACGACGGGCCGCTTCCGCAGTCCCTGACGGCGGCCCTGGACCAGGGCGTGGTGGCCGTCTACCTTCAGCCGCGGGCCCAGAACCCGACCGGTGCGGCCCTGCGGCCCGAGCGCGCCCAGCTCCTGGCCGAGGCGCTGGCGGACAGCCCGGCCGTGGTGATCGAGAACGACTCGGCCGGAGCGGTCGCCGGTGCGGACCTGATCAGCCTGGACCGGTGGCGGCCCGGGCGGGTCGTGCACATCCGCAGCTTCTCCAAGTCGCACGGCCCGGATCTGCGGCTGGCGGCCGTGGGTGGGCCGGCCTCGGTGCTGGACCCGGTGATCGAGCGGCGTCTGCTCGGGCAGGGCTGGACCAGCCGGGTGCTGCAGCACCTGTTGCTCGATCTGCTCACCTCGCCCGAGACGATCGACCAGGTCGGGGCGGCGCGGGCCGTCTACGCCGAGCGTCGGGTGCTGACCACGGAAGCTCTTCTGGCTCAGGGAGTTCCGGTCAGCGGGCGGGACGGGATGAACGTCTGGGTCCCGGTCGCCGACGAGACGGCTGCCCTCCTGCACCTGGCCGCTGCCGGGATCAGTGCATCCGCCGGTTCACCGTTCGCCGCGAAGGAGGGTATGGCGCCGCACCTGCGGGTCACGACCGCGCTGCTGCGGGAGGGTTACGCCGACTTCGCCGCGGAACTGGCCCAGGCGGCCCGTCTTGGGGGCTGGACCGGACCGCGGTGAGGTCTCCACCCGCCGGCCTGAGCGCTAAGGTCGGCGCCCTGAACGGCCCTTCTGGCTTCTTCCACCTGCGGGGAAACCCCGCCGAGCCGAAGCCGTACGCGTACATCGCCGACCTTGAGGCAGCGCAACGGATCTGCGCCGTGTCCGAGGAGCTGACCGGACTCCGCCTCGCCGCACAGGACCACTGATGGGGATCACAGGGGCAGGGGTCTGTCCTTGACGATGCTCTTCATCACCAAGGTGGAGGACAGCCGCTGGACGCCGGGCAACGTGGCCAGCCGACTGTCGTAAAGCTCCTGGAACGCGGGAAGATCGCGGGCGATGACGTGCAGCAGGTAGTCGGGGTCGCCGAAAAGGCGCTCGGCCCGCAGGATGTGCGGGACCTGGGCCACCGCCTCTTCGAAGGTGGCCACGAGGTCGCGTTCGGCACTGCTCATGGTGACGAAGACCAGGGCCTGGAAGGTCAGGCCGAGCGCGGCGGGGTCGAGGTGGGCGCGGTAGGCGCTGATGGCGCCGGACTGCTCCAGCGCCCGGAGCCGGCGGTGACAAGGGGAGAGGCTCAGGCCGACGCGATCGGCCAGCTCGGTGACGGTCAGCCGGCCGTCCAGCTGGAGCTCCAGAAGAATCTTCTTGTCAACGGCGTCCATGAGGAAGATCCTTCCCCAAATACCCTCGTCGGACCACATAGTTAGCAGCACCTTTGGGCCGATCGAGCATAACCTTCCGGGTGCTGACCTGCATGGATGGACAGATCGGACGACAGGGGGACCACCCGCATGCCGCTGGGCACGGTGATGAGTTTCTGGGCGGTGTCTGTGCTGTTCGTCCTCACGCCCGGAGCGGAGTGGGCCTACACGATCTCGGCCGGCCTGCGGAACCGGACGGTGTTCCCGGCGGTCGGCGGGGTCTTGGCTGGGCATTTGCTGGCCACCGCCGCCGTGGCCGCCGGGGTGGCGGCGCTGCTGGCCGGTACCCCAGCCGTGCTCACCGCGCTGACGATTGCGGGCGCGGCGTATCTGGTTTGGCTGGGTGCGGGCATGCTGGCTGGGTCGGCCACCCCGCTTGAGGCAGATCCCGGCGCCGACACCGGTTCGTGGGCCCGCCAGGCGCTGACCGGTCTGGGCGTGAGCGGCCTGAACCCCAAGGTCTTCCTGCTCTTCCTGGCCCTGCTGCCGCAGTTCGTGGACGACGCCGAACCCTGGCCGGCCTGGGTGCAGATCCTCACCCTGGGCCTGGTCCACGTCGCCAATTGCGCCGTGGTCTACCTCCTCGTCGGGACCGGCGCCCGAACCGTCCTGCGGACCCGCCCGTCGATTGCGCAGACGGTGACCAAGGTGTCCGGTGGGGCCATGGCCCTGATCGGCGTCGTCCTGATCGTGGAACAGGTCTTCGGTGCGTGAGAGGGTCGCGGACAGTGCCGGTGGTTACGCCGCCCTGACCCTGATGCCCTCTGGAGCAGAGGTTCTCACCGTCCTGTACAAGCTCAACCTGCTGGCTCCGGCGGACGACGATCTCTTCGCGGTGGGAACTGTTCTCAGGCCCGGCCGCACCCTGGCGGTCTGTCGTCTTGAGGTCTTCTCCAAATCCGGCGGCCGGAACCACCTGGTCGCCGCCGGTCAGCAGACCCTGATCGCCACCGCGCTCGCCTGATGGCGTGACCGACGACATCCATGCCGGGACCGCGGTCCGGTTCTACCGGATTGCCTGGGACGGTTCGACCCGCGCGTAGCCGTCCTCGCGGTCCTCGGTGGTGACGGCCGATCGAACCGGCCAGGAGCCTGCGTCACCGTGATCGGGCAACTGTCCGAAATGTCTACCGACCTGCGTCCACCATCGTCGGATCCTCCATATCGCCCCGGAAATCTCCCATGAGCAGGGCCTCCTGGCGCAGTTAGCTTGGCGCAGCAGAGGGACAGGCGGGCCCTACAAAGACGTAAGGGAGACGGATCATGAAGAGCGCCAGGACGTTTCGGGCGGTGATGGCGGCCGGGGCGGTGGCCGCCCTGCTGGCCGCCTGCGGGGGCGGAAGCAGCGACGGCAGTGGGGGCAGTGGGGACAGCGCCAAGGCCTCCGGCCCGGTGAACCTGGGCTACATGGGCTGGGTGCCCAAGGCCGACCAGGCCGTCGACCTCTGGAACCAGGCCCACCCGGACGAGAAGGTGACCTACACGCCGGTCGCCAACGGCCAGGAGGCCTACCCCAAGATCCGATCGTCGGTCCAGGCGGGTAACGCCGGCTGTCTGGCCCAGCTCACCTACGACCAGGTGCCCAGCTTCGTGGCCGACGGCCTGCTGATGGACGTCACCAAGTACACCGGGGACGTGAAGGGCAAGTTCCTGGACTGGACCTGGTCGCAGGTCAGCCCGGGGGGCAAGACCTATGCGATCCCGCAGGACACCGGCCCGATGGCGATGTTCTACCGCAAGGACCTGTTCGCCAAGTACAAGATCGCCGTCCCCACCACCTGGGACGAGTTCGCCGCGGCGGCCAAGAAGGTGCGCGCGGCCGACCCCAAGGCCTACCTGACCTACCTGGCCACCGACGACTCCAGCACCATGGCGGCCTACGCCTGGCAGCGCTCGGCGTCCTGGTTCGCCATCCAGAACGGGGGCTGGAAGGTCGGCATCGGCGACCAGGCCAGCGAGCAGGCCGCCGGCTACTGGCAGGGCCTGCTGGACTCCGGCGACATCACCACCACCAAGCGCTGGGACCCGGGTTTCTACAGCCAGCTCGCCAAGGGCACCTATCTCTCGATGATCGGGGCCGCGTGGAACTCGGCGCTGATCTCGCAGAACGTCGGTGACCAGTCGGGCAAGTGGGCCGTGGCCCCGATGCCGACCGTGGCCGGTTCGGACGCCACCGCCAACTCCGGCGGCTCGGCCGTCGCGGTGCTCAAGGGCTGCAAGAACCCGCAGCAGGCGGTCGACTTCGCCACCTGGCTGAACTCCTCCGAGGACAGTCAGAACATCCTGGCCGCGGCGGACGGCGGTGGCCTGTTCCCGGCGGCCACGGCGGCGCTGAGCTACGGCGTGGTCAACCAGAAGCTGCCGTTCTTCGGCGGCCAGAACATCTCCACCGTCTTCGCCGCCTCGGCCCAGAAGGTCAACACGAGCTGGGCCTGGGGTCCGACGTACTCCTCGACCGACTCCGCGCTCACCGACGGCCTGGCCTCGGTGGCGACCGGGAAGGCGAAGCTGCCGGACGTCCTCACGTCCGTGCAGCAGTCGACGGTCTCGACGATGAAGGACCGTGGGATCACGGTCGTCGGCAGCTGATGACGACCTCAGCACCTGAGGTACGCCGGGCGGCGCGGGCGGTCAGGCCCGCCCGGGCCACCGGCCGGCGCCGCCCGCAGCAGTTCCGCGGGGCGATCCTCGCCCTCACCCTCCCGTTCGTCCTGTTGTTCCTGTTCACGTACGTCGCCCCGGTGGTCTACGCGACCGGTCAGAGCTTCTTCTCGCTGAAGACCGACGCGCTCGGCTTCGGGGCCCCGCACACCGACTTCGTCGGGCTGGACAACTATCACCGGGCTCTGGAGAGCCACTCCTTCTGGGCCGCCCTGGGCCGGATCCTGCTCTTCGGCGTCGTCCAGGTGCCGGTCATGCTCGGCCTGGCGCTGATCCTGGCCCTGCTGATGGACGCGGCGGCCGGCCGGTGGATCGGCGTGTTCCGGGTGATCTACTTCCTGCCCTACGCCATTCCCGGGGTGATCGCGGCGGTGCTCTGGTCCTACCTGTACTCGCCGTCGATCAGCCCGCTGGTGGACGCCGGGAACAGCCTGGGCCTCGGGCTCAACTTCCTGGGCCCCCACATCGTGCTCTGGTCGATGGCCAACATCACGACCTGGGTGTTCACCGGCTACAACATGCTGATCCTGCTGTCGGCCCTGCAGGCCATCCCCAAGGACCAGCTCGAGGCGGCCCGGATCGACGGGGCCTCGGAGTGGCGCATCGCCCGGGCGATCAAGACCCCGCAGATCCGCCCGGCCCTGGTCCTGACCGGGGTGAACTCGATCATCGGGACGATCCAGCTGTTCAACGAGCCGCAGGTGCTGCACGTCATCGCCGACGCGGTGAACAGCAACTACACCCCGACCATGCTGGCCATGGGCTCGGCCTTCACCAACAACGACTACGGCTTCGCCGCGGCCGTCTCGGTGCTGCTGGCGCTGATCGCCGGGCTGCTGTCGATCATCTACTACCGGTTCGCGATGAGGGGGGCCGAATGAGCACCACCGTGAACACCCCGCGAAAGCCTCCTCGTGAGAACGAGCTCCAGGTCACCAGGACCGGTGCCTGGATGACGATGGGGGTGCTGACCCTCGCCGCGGTCTACTTCCTGGTGCCGGTCTGGTGGCTGATCGTCTCGGCCACCAAGAGCAACACCGCCCTGTTCAACTCCAACGGCTTCGTGTTCTCCGGGCAGAACCTGACCCACAACGTGCACGACGTCCTCACCCGCCAGGACGGGCTCTTCGTCCGCTGGCTGGTGAACTCGCTGCTGTACGCCGGGGTCGGCGGAGCCCTGGCCACGCTCATCGGGGTGGCCTGCGGTTACGCCATCGCCAAGTACGACTTCCGCGGCCGGGGGCTGCTGTTCGGCGGGATCCTGGCCGGCGTGCTGATCCCGAGCGCGCTGCTGACCGTGCCGCTCTACCTGCTGTTCGCCAAGATCGGCCTGGTGAACACCGTCTGGGCGGTGATGATCCCCTCGGTGGTGAACCCGTTCGCGGTCTACCTCGGCCGGGTCTACGCCTCGGCCGCGATGCCGGACGAGCTGATGGAGGCGGCCCGGATCGACGGGGCGGGGGAGATCCGGATCTTCTTCAGCATCGCCCTGCGGCTGATGTCCCCGGCGCTGGTGACGGTGTTCCTGTTCACCTTCGTCTCGATCTGGAACAACTTCTTCCTGCCGCTGATCATGCTGAGTAACCAGAACCTGTACCCGGTCACGCTCGGCATCTTCAACTGGTACACCGCCACCCGCGAGGCCAACTACAACATCGTCATCACCGGGTCGCTGCTGTCGGTGATCCCGCTGGTGGTGGCCTTCCTCTCGCTGCAGCGGTTCTGGCGGGCCGGCCTGACCGCCGGCAGCGTCAAGGCCTGAGCCGAAGAAGTGGGGTCAGCCCTTGTGCTGCGCGCGGTAGTCGGTCGGCGTGAGCGAGTGCAGCTTGTGGAACTGCCGGGAGAAGTACAGCGGGTCCTTGTAGCCCACCGCCCGGGCGATCTCGCCGATCGGCATCCGGGTGGTGTCCAGCAGGGCCCGCGCCCGGGACATCTTCAGGGCCAGGTGGTAGGCGGTGACCCCGCCGCCGGTGGCCTGGCGGAACAGGGCGCTCAGGTGGGACGCGGAAAGCCCGACCAGGGAGGCCAGTTCGGCCACACGGATGGTCGTGTCGGTGCGCTCCTCCAGATAGCGGATGGCCCGCTCGAGCGGGGTTCCGTTCTCCGGAAGGGCGCGGTCGACGATGATCCGGGTGAGCAGGTGCCAGGCCAGGCCGCTGCAGGCGGTCAGGTGCGGCGGGGTCTGGCCGCGCTCGAGGATGCTGACGATCTCGTCCAGCAGGGCGGTGGCCCGTTCCAGCGAGCGCAGCGCGATCGTCGCCACCCCGCGTCCGGTGCCCAGCAGGTCGGGGACGTCCCGCAGGTCCGATCCGCGCAGATGGCACCACCAGATCGTCCATGGATGCCGTTCGTAGGAGCCGTAGCTGTGGGGGGTGTGGGCGGGCACGATGACGCAGGTCGACGGGGTCACGGTGACCTGCTCGCCGCCGGCCTCGACCCAGCCGGTGCCCTGGGTGCACATCATGAAGATCATCTCGGGCGCCCCCTGCGGGCGATTGCGCAGGTGATCGCGGGCTTCGGGAAAGTATCCGGCGTCGGTCACGACCATCCGCCGGGTGATCGGGCTCTGCAGCGCGGTCTCGACCACCGGGCGGGGCACCACGCACAGCCGCTGGTTCTCGAACCCGTCCATCCGCGGCACGGGGCCCACCTCCCGTCATTCATTCGTCCATGAGGCCCAGGGCCTGGACCATATCCAGCAAGGAGCACCGATGCCCAGCGAGACCGGCCGCCTCACGCTGCCTCCCGCGCCGGCCCCGCAGAAGGACCGCCTCGACGCCGGCCGGGTCGCCTGCTGGCAGCAGGACGTGGAGATCCTGACCTACGAACCGGCCGCGCCCGACGCGTTCCCGATGTTCTTCGACCGGCGCGTCTACCAAGGCTCGGACGGTGGGGTGTACCCGCTGCCGTTCACCAGCCGGATCGACGCGCGGCCCAGGCCGCGGGACTGGCACGCCATCCACCTGGAGAACCGCTGGGTGCGGCTGATGCTGCTGCCGGAACTGGGCGGGCGGATCCACGTGGGCTACGACAAGACCCGCGACTACGACTTCTTCTACCGCAACAACGTGATCAAGCCGGCTCTGGTGGGTCTGGCCGGTCCCTGGGTCTCCGGTGGGGTGGAGTTCAACTGGCCGCAGCATCACCGGCCCGGTACCTACCTGCCGGTGGAGACCCGGATCGAGCCGGAGGACGACGGTTCGGTCGTGGTCTGGCACACCGACCTCGATCCGATGCAGCGGATGCGGGCCACGCACGGCATCCGGTTGCGCCCGGACTCCTCCACCGTCGAGGTCGTGGTGCGTCTGCACAACCGCACCGACGAGCCCCAGACCTTCCTCTGGTGGGCCAATGTCGCTGCCGCGGTGCACGAGGACTACCAGTCCTACTTCCCGACCGACGTGCGCTACGTGGCCGACCACGCACGGCGGGCGGTGACCGCCTTCCCGCACGCCGATCGTCCCTACTACGGCGTCGACTACCCGGCCCTGGCCGGGGAGCACTCCGGCGCCGACGAAATCGACCGGTACTCCAACATCCCCGTACCGACGTCCTACATGATCACTGACACGCAGGACGCGTTCTTCGGCGGGTACGACCACCGGGCGCGAGCGGGCTTCGTGCACTGGGCCGACCGCGACATCGCCCCGGGCAAGAAGCAGTGGACGTGGGGGAACGGGCCGATCGGGCACGCCTGGGACCGGCAGCTCACCGACGGCGACGGACCCTACGTGGAGCTGATGGCCGGCGTCTTCACCGACAACCAGCCGGATTTCAGCTATCTCGCGCCGGGGGAGATCCGGGAGTTCAGCCAGTTCTGGTACCCGATCCAGGATGTCGGGGTGGTGCACCAGGCCAGTGTGGACGCCGCGGTGAGCGTGGGGGTGGACGACGGCCGGGCGCGGGTCGGTCTGACGTCCTCACGGCGGATTGAGGGACGCTTGGAGATCGCGCGAGGGGGTGCTCTCCTTTCGTGGGTGGACGTCGTGGTCGAGCCCGGTTCGCCGCACTTCGAGGACGTCGCCGTGCCCGGCTGCGCCGGCCGGGACGAGCTGGAAGTACGGCTTCTGGAGGGCGGCGAGGAAGTCGTGGCCTGGCGGCCACACCCGGAGGATGCGATCGAGCCCTGGCGGGCGACGGAACCGGGGCCACCCCAGGATCTGGACTCGATCGACGAGATTCTGCTCACCGCACAGCATCTCGTGCAGTACCGGCACCCCACCCGGTCGGCCCGGCCCTATCTGGAACGCGCGCTGGAGCTGGACCCGCAGGACTCGCGGGCACACCTGGCCCTGGCCGAACTGGACCACCGGCTGGGTGATTACGAGCGGGCCCTGGCCCATGTCGACGCGGCCGAGGCCCGGATCACCCGGCGCAACCTGAACCCGCGCAGCGGTGAGCTGTACTACCGCCGCGCGCTGATCCTGGAGCGGCTGCTGCAGTTCCACGACGCGGCTTCCGCGTTCGCGAAGTCGGCCTGGGACGGTGCCTACACGCTGCCCGGGCACCTGGGCGCGGCCCGGGTCCGGCTGCGGACCGGGGAGGCCGAGGCCGCCTTGCACCACGCCGCGGCCGCCGTCGCCTGCGCCCCGGGTCATCCGACCGCGCTGGGCCTGCGGTTCCTCAGCCTGGAGCGGCTGGGGCGCCACGATCCGGGCCTGGCCCGAGCACGGGCGGGCGACCCCCTCGATCCGTTCCTGGCCGCCCTGGACGGCACGCTCCAGGTGGTCGATCCCCGCACCTACCTGACCATGGCCCAGGAACTGGCCCGGCTCGGCGAGGACGAGCGCGCGCACCACTGGGCCCAGCGGGCGGCGGCCGCCGGCCCCACCCCGTTCGGCAACCCGGCGCCGGTCGCCCACTACCTGCGGGCCGCCCTCTTTGACCGTAGCGGTAAGCCGGGCGAAGCCGCTCGGGAGCGTCGCCGGGCCGCGGAGGTGGACCGGACCCTGGCCTTCCCGTCCGGCCTGGACGATCTGGACGTCCTGCGTCAGGCCGGTGAGGATCCGGTGGCGCTGGGCCTGCTCGGCACCTGGCTGCTCGGAGCGCGCCGGGGGCAGGACGCCGTCGCAGTGCTGGAGCACGCCGTACAGGCAGGTAGCAAGGATCCGGTGGTGCTGCGCAACGCGGCGGTGGCCGTGGTCAACGCCACGGGCAACCTGGACCGCGGTGAGGAGTTCCTGGCCGGGGCCCTCGAAGGCGCTGGCCCGCTGCCCCAGCTGGTGTTCGAGCGCGACCAGCTGGCCCGGCTGCGTCAGGTCAGCAGCACCGAGCGCCTGGCCGCGCTGGAGAACAGCGGGGCCGATCTGCTGGCCCGCGACGACCTGGCCATCGCCTACCTCGGCCTGCTGCTGGACGCCGAACGGGTGGACGAGGCGCTGCAGATCCTCACCACCCGCACCTTCCAGCCGTTCGAGGGCGGCGAGGGCCTGGTGATCGCCGCCTACGACCGGGCCTGTCTGGCGCTCGCCGCCCGCACCGCGGTGGCCGACCCGGCGGGCGTGGCCGCCCTGCTCGAGGCGGGAATCGTGGCGCCGGAGAACCTGGGGGAGGGGCGGCACCCGGCCGATCCCCTTGCCCAGCGGCTGGTCGCCGCCGGTGATGCGCACCTGGCGGCCGGCGACCCGGCCACCGCTCGCAAGCGCTGGCAAACGGCCTGCGAGGCCGGTGGGCCGCTGGCCGTGGCGCCGCGACCGGCGCGGGAGGACGACTACTGGATCGGGATCGCGCACTGCCGCCTGGGCCGGCCCGACCTCGCCGAAGCCGTCTGGACGGCCCTGGAGACCACGGCCGACCAGGTGGAGTCGGCGGCCGCCGAGCCGGACTACTTCGCCACGTCCCTGCCCGAGCTGCTGCTGTTCGCGGTGGACGACCGGGCCGGGCGCCTGCGCCGGGCCCAGGCCCTGCGGGAGGCGGCCGGGCGGGGACGGGCCCTGACCGATCCTCCGGCCGAGGAACTGGGCCGGTCCCGGCCGCCGGTCCGCCGGTACGACACAATCGACGCCGAGATCACGGAGGAGTTCCCTCTTGCCTGAACGACCGCTCGTCACCCGCCACCGGGGCTGGGACGCCCCCGCCGGCCACCCGGCCATGGCGTCCGCCGACCCGCACCACCGGGTCGGTCTCACCTCCCGGCACCTGCTGCGGGACGGACGTCCGTGGATCCCGGTCTCCGGCGAGATCCACTACTCCCGGGTGCCCCGTGAGCGCTGGCGCGAACGCCTGCTGCTGATGCGCGCGGGCGGGGTGGACGTCATCTCCACCTACCTGATCTGGATCCACCACGAGCCCGAGCCCGGTCTGGCCGGCTTCGACGGCGACCTCGACATCGCCGGCTTCGTCGCGCTCTGCGCCGAGCTCGACCTGCACGTGGTGCTGCGCCTGGGGCCGTGGGTGCACGGGGAACTGCGCAACGGCGGCTTCCCGGACTGGGTCCAGCAGGCGCCGGTCCGGCACCGCACCGACGACCCGGCCTATCTGGACCTGGTCCGGCCCTGGTTCCAGCGGCTGGGCAAGGAACTGGGGCATCTGTGCGGCCCGGACCGCCCGGTCATCGGCCTGCAGTTGGAGAACGAGCTCTACACCGAGCCCGGTCACCTGCTCACCCTCAAGGCGATGGCCCGGGAGGCCGGGCTGAGCGCTCCGCTGTGGACGGCGACCGCCTGGGGTGGCGCCGATCTGCCCGCGGACGAGGTGTTCCCGCTCTGGGCCGGGTACGGCGACGGGTTCTGGGTGGACGCCGAGGACGGCTGGGCCCCGAACTTCCGCGCGCACTTCTTCTTCTCCCACGAGTGGGACGACCCGGGCGTCGGGGCGGACGTCCGGGATCTGCAGGAGGCGGCGCCGGTCGCGGTGCGCAACCGGGACCAGACGTTCCCGCCCGCCACCTGCGAACTCGGCGGCGGGATGGCCACCACGTACCACCGGCGCATTGTCCCGGCTGCCGAGGACGTCGCCGCCGTCGCCAATGCCAAGCTGGGCAGCGGTTCCATGTGGCAGGGCTACTACATGTACGCCGGCGGCCGGAACCCCTCCGGGATCGGGCCGACCCAGGAATCGCACGCCACCGGATACCCGAACGACCTGCCCGAGACCGACTACGACTTCCACGCCGCCATCGGAGCCGCCGGGCTGCCCTCCCGCAGCCATGCCGCCCTGCGCCGCCAGCACGCCTTCCTGCAGGCCTTCGGCGGGCCGCTCGCGGACATGCCGGCCTCGCTGCCCGAGCAACAGCCCGAAAACCTCGACGACTCCGGAACTCTGCGCTGGGCCGTGCGCTCGGACGGGCATTCGGGGTTCGTCTTCGTCAACTGGCACCAGCCCCACATCCCGTTGCCGACCCGTCGTGGCGTGAAGCTGGCGGTGGAGCTGGCCGATGGACGCGTGGAGCTGGGCCCGGTGGACGTTCCCGCCGGAACGATCGCGCGCTGGCCGTTCCAGCTGGATCTCGGCGGGATCGAGCTGTCCTCGGCCACCGCCAGCGCCCTGACCACCCTGGCGGACGGCACTCTGGTGCTGGTCGCCGAGGCCGGGATCGACGTCCAGCTGCGCGCCGAACCGGGTGTCACCTTAGCCGGGGATGGCGTGGCGACCGATGGCGGCCACCGGATTCCGGCGTCCACCGGAGGGATCGTTCGCCTGGCCTCCGGGGACGCGGTGGCGACCGTGGTGGTCCTGGCAGCGGGGGACGCAGACCGGGTGTGGGTCGCGGACGGTCCCCACGGACGCCGAGTTCTACTGTCCGACAACCCTTTGTGGGTGGACGGCTCAGCGGTGGTCGTCCAGGCCGACCGGCACCCCGACGTACGGCTGGTGCAGGCCACGGGCCTTCGACAGCTGCAGCTGCGGTCCGAGGCCCCGGCGACGCCGGCGACGCCGGTCTTCTTCCGCCGGACGCATGAAGGGCGAGAACCGCTCGCGGAGTACGGCCGTTTCAGTGGGCGGGCCTCGGCGCCGAGCGCCGAACTCATCGCGGAACTCGCTGCGGTCTATGAGTTTGAGGACGTCGGGCGCGCCTTTGCCGGCCGACGGCGGCTGCTTGAGGTCGAGTGGGCGGGAGACGTGGCCCAGCTGTGCGTGGACGGGCACGTCGTTGCCGACCGGTTCTGGGACGGCACGTCCTGGGTCATCGACCTCGACACGGTCCCGGGGGCCGAGACCGGCCGGGTCAGCGTCCGCCTCCTCGCCCTGCATCCGGACGCCGCGGTCTGGCTGGACGCGGTGGCCCTGGACCGGCGCCGGGCCGTTCAGGGCCCCCTGGCCGCACTCGATGCGGTGACCCTGACCGGCGTCACTCATTGGTCGACTCCGCTGTCGGCTCTCTGATAGTGAAGCGGCATGCAGCTCACTTCTGAGAACGGGCGGGTCCGAGCCGCCGTGGATCCGCTCGGCGGCGGGCTGAGGGAGCTGGAGGTCGACGGCACCGCGATCCTCGAGAGCTATCCCGAGGGGCAGAGCCCTCCGTACGCGGCCGGGGAGGTGCTGTTTCCCTGGCCCAACCGGGTCCGCGACGGACGCTGGAGCGACCAGGGAGTCGAGCACCAGCTGGAGATCAGCGAGAAGGCCCTGAACAACGCCAGCCACGGGCTGGTCCGCGGCCGGCTCCTGGAGATCGCGGACCGGGCGGGCGACTGCGTGAGGCTGCGGACCGAGCTGAAGGACAGTCCCGGATACCCTTTTCACCTCCAGCTGGAGCTGGAGTACCGGGTGCTGGAGGACGGGCTGCGGGTCCAGAGCCGGGTGCACAACCGGGGATCCCGGAAAGCGCCCTTCGGGATCGGGTTTCATCCGTACCTCCGCGTGGGGGACACACCGACGTCCGACCTGACGCTCCAGGTCGCGGCGGCCGAGACCCTCGAGGTCGATGACCAGCTCATCCCCGTCGGCTCGCACCCGGTGGCCGGTACCGCGGAAGATCCCAACGACCTGCCCCTGGCGGCAGCGGTTCTCAACCACGCCTACGGCGGGCTCACGGCCACGGACGGCCAGTACCGCCATCGACTGCGCGCCGGGGACGGGAGGGTGGTCGAGCTACGGACCGACCCGGCCTTCGGCTGGGTCCAGGTGTACACCTGCCCGATCTACCCCCGGGCCGAGGGGCTGATCACGGCGGTCGCCATCGAACCGATGACGGCCCCGCCCAACGCTCTGGCCAGTGGCCGTGACCTGATCCGGCTGGCCCCGGGAGGCTCCTGGCAGGCCGAATGGTCGGTGCACCTGATCGACCCCGAGGGCTTCATCAAGACGACGAAGAGGTGAGCGTGGACGGGATGCACTTCGGGGGTGACTACTACCCGGAACAGTGGCCGGAGGAGGTCTGGCCGCAGGACGTGAGCCTGATGCGCGAGGCCGGGGTCGACCTGGTGCGGGTCGGGGTCTTCGCCTGGTCCCGGATCCAGCCGCAGGAGGGCGAGTTCGACTTCGGCTGGCTGGACCGGGTGCTGGACCTGCTGCACGAGGCCGGGATCGGGGTCGTCCTGGCCACCGCCACCGCGTCCCCACCCCAGTGGCTCACCCATCGCTACCCGGACGTCCTTCCCCGGACCGCCGACGGCACCATCCTGTATCCGGGCAGCCGCCAGCACTACGCCACCACCGCACCGGACTACCGCCGGCTGGCCGCCGCTCTGGTCACGCAGATCGCCCAGCGGAATGCCCAGCATCCGGCCGTGCAGCTCTGGAACGTGAACAACGAGTACGCCTGTCACGTCCATTACGACTACTCCGACAACGCCGCCGCGGCCTTCCGGGTGTGGCTGCAGAAACGCTACGCGGACGTCGCGGCGCTCAACGAGGCCTGGGGCACTACGTTCTGGTCCCAGATCTACTCCTCCTTCGAGGAGGTCCTGCCGCCCCGCACAGCCCCCTACAGCCATAATCCCTCGGCGCTGCTGGACTTCCGCCGGTTCAGCTCCGACGCCGCCCTGGAACTGTTCACGGCCGAGCGCGACATCATCCGGGCCGCCGGCGCCCGGCACCGGGTGACCACCAACTTCATGGGCGCCTTCAAGCCGCTGGACTACTGGCGCTGGGCGGCGGAGGTGGACGTCGTCTCCGACGACAGTTACCCCGACCCCCGCGACCCGGAGTCCTTCCGCGCTTCGGCGTTCACCCAGGATCTGATGCGCTCGCTCAAGCCCGGGCAGCCGTGGATCCTGATGGAACAGGCCTCGGACGCGGTCAACTGGCGGGCGAACAACGCCGCCAAGGCGCCGGGCCAGCTGGCGGCCCTGTCCTGGCAGGCAGTTGCCCGCGGCGCCGAGGCGGTGATGTTCTTCCAATGGCGTCAGTCGCGAGCCGGTTCGGAGAAGTTCCACTCGGCGATGCTGCCGCACGGCGGTACCGGGACCCGGACCTGGCGCGAGGTCGTGGCGCTGGGCCGGAGCCTGGCCGGGCAGCCGCCCCGCACCCCGGCCCCGGGGCGGGTGGCGATCGTCCTGGACTGGGAGAACTGGTGGGCCCTGGACCAGCCCGACCACCCGGTGACCTTCGACTACCTGCAGCAGATCCGGACCTGGTACGACGCCCTGCACCGGCTGGGCATCCGGGTGGACCTGATCCCGGCCGCCGCCGACCCGCAGGCCTACGCCCTGGTCCTGGCCCCGGCCCTCTACCTGCTGGACGCGCCCTCGGCGGCCAACCTGAACGCCTTCGTGGCCGGCGGCGGGATCCTGGTCACCACGGCCTTCACCGACGTCGTGGACGAGCACGACCGCTTCCGCGACGGTGGTTTCGGCACTCAGCTGCGGGCGGTGCTCGGGGCCCGGGTCCTCGGGTTCACCGGCATCGACCCGGTCGACGGACGACACGTGCAGACCGAGGCCGCCGGTGCGGGGTTCACCCCGCAGACGTTCCAGGAGGAGCTCGAGGTGGAAACCGCGACCGTGCTGGCCCGTTTCGACGACGGCACCCCAGCGCTGCTCGAGAACCGGCTGGGGCAGGGCGTCAGCCTGCACCTGGCCACCTTCACCGACGCCGCCGGGGCCTCCTCGATCGTCGCCACCGCGCTGGACCTGGCCGGAGTCGTCCCGGCCTTCGCGGACCTGCCCGACGGCGTCGAGGCGATCGACGGGCCGGACGGGACGACCCTGATCAACCATTCGGGCACCGCCGTGGTGGTCCCGGGAAGAAGCCATCCACTGCCGCCGTTCGCGGTCGTGGAGCCGACCTGACCCATCCGCTCGAGCACGCCGATCCCAGGAGAGCGCCATGCTGACCGACCTGACCGAGGCCGGCCTGTGGGAGTACCGCAGCCAGGCCCAGGAGCCGGCCGACTTCGACGAGTTCTGGAAGGGGACGCTGGAAGAAGCCCGCGAGCACCCGGTCGCCGCCCGGGTGGAGCCGGTCCGGACCGGGCTGTCCACCCTGGAGCACTTCGATCTGACCTTCGCCGGGTACGCGGGCGAGGAGATCCGCGGCTGGATGGTTCGTCCGGCCGGGATCGAGGGTCCGCTGCCGACGGTGATCCAGTACATCGGCTACGGCGGCGGTCGGGGCAGCGCCCTGGAGAACCTGCTCTGGGCCAGCGCCGGCTTCACTCACATCGTGATGGACAACCGCGGTCAGGGTTCGAGCCACCGTCCCGGAGTCACCCCCGATCCGCACGGCAGCGGCCCCAGCTACCCCGGCTTCATGACCCGGGGCATCTCCTCACCTCAACAGCATTACTACCGCCGCATTTTCACCGACGCCGTGCGCGCCGTGGATGCTGCCCTCGAGCTGCCCGGAGTGGATCCGGGCCGGATCGGAGTCGTCGGCGGCAGCCAGGGTGGGGCGCTGGCCCTGGCCGCCTCCGTTCTGCATCCCCAGGTGCGCGCCCTGGCCTGCTTCGTCCCTTTTCTCAGCGACATCCACCGGGCCACCCTGATCACGAATCATCAGCCCTACCAGGAGATCGCGGCCTACCTGGAGAACCACCGGGACCACGTGGAGACCGCGTTCAGCACCCTGTCCTACTTCGACGGCGTCAACCTCGCCCGGCGGGCCACGGTCCCGGCCTGGTTCTCCACCTCCCTGATGGACCCGGTCTGCCCGCCGTCCACGGTTTTCGGGCTCTACCACGCCTACGCCGCAGAGAAGCAGATCAAGGTGTGGCAGTACAACGGGCACATCGGTGGGGGCATTGAGGACGAGCGTCTCGGGCTTGAGTTTCTTCGGGGCCAGTTGGGATAACCCGCGAGCACGCCGAAGCGGCGTGAAGCTTTACCGGTATACTTAAGGGCGACGTGACGTCCAGCCCGGGGGAGACCAACGATGCCGACGCTGCAGGATGTCGCCCGCGCGGCGGGGGTGTCGAAGATGACGGTCTCGAACGTGCTGAACGGACGGCAAGGCCGGGTCTCACCCGCCACGGTCGCCCGGGTCCTGGATGTCGTCACCCAGCTCGGCTACGTCCCCAACGCCACGGCCCGGTCGCTGAGCGCCCGCCGGTCCAACATTGTTGCCCTGGCCTTCCCCGGCCGGGAGGGACGCGACGCCGGCCGGGTGGTGCCGCTGACCAACCCCCACGACTCCCTCTTCCTCAGCGAGGTCGAGGCGCACGTCACCCGGGCCGGTCTCTACCTCATGGTGCACTCGGTCAACAGCGTGGAGTCCACGGCCAGCAGCCTGCGCTCCTGGAACGTGGACGGGGCGATCTTCCTGGGCACCCGGGCGGATGAGGTGGCCGCGCTGCACGCCACCTACCAGGCGCCCATGGTCTTCGTCGACAACCACGGAACCTCGCCGCTGATCAGCAATGTCGGTATTGAGGACCGGCTCGGCGGGCAGCTGGCGGCTCGCCATCTGATCGAGGCCGGGCACCGGCGCATCGGCTTCGTCGGGCCGCGCTTCGACGAGCCCGGGGTGGTCCGGGAGCGGCACGCGGGGTTCGTGCAGGCGCTGGAGGAGGCCGGGCTGGGCCTTCGCCCCGAGCACGTGGTGCGCTGCGATGCGGGTTTCGAAGCGGCGGTTGCCGCGTCCGCGGTGGTGCTGGACGCGCCGGACCGGCCCACGGCCGTCTTCGCCACCGCCGACGTCATCGCCGCGGGCCTGCTCAAGGGTTTCGTGCGGGCCGGGGTCTCGGTGCCGGGGCAGATGTCGATCGTCGGGTTCGACGACTCGGAGGTCAGCCGGCACGTCACCCCGGAGATCACCACCCTGCGCCAGGACATCCCCGGTAAGGCGGAAGTGGCCGTCGACCTGCTGCTGGATCAGCTTCGGCGCTGGCCCGCGGTGCGGCCGGAGCGGCGGGTGCTGGGCGTGACGCTGGTGGAGCGGGAGTCGGTGGCTCCACCCGCCTGAACCGCTGGGCGAAAGTATACCGGTAAATGGTGGACGTCCGTGGTTTCCGTGCGTGGTTCGGTCGCGAACGCAAAAAGTCTATTAAGCGGCGCCCAAAAGGCTCATGCCCGTAATTCGGAGCTTTGTTTCCGGTAGAAGTCTGGCTATTCTGGACAGGCAATGAGAACGGTTCATCCGGAGCCTTCGCGTGCCTGGCCCCGGTCCCTCCCACCCCCTGTTTCTTCGAGACCACAAGCGTCCTCCGACGCGCCTGGATCGCGGGAACAGGGCCCTGACCGCACCGTTATCGCTGAGCGCAGTCCGAGAACGCCCGGTCCTTGCCGAGCCGAACCGGGCTGAGCCGAACCGGGCTGAGCCACGTCGGGTCGCGCCTGGCTAGGCCACGCCCAATTGGGTCGCGTCGAACTGGGTCACGTCGAGATCAGCCATGTCCAAATCGGCCATGTCCAAATCGGCCATGTCGAAACGGATCACGTAGATCCGGGTCGGCTCGATCGGGGCCGACCCGGTCCGCGCCGATGTGATCCGCGCCGGGCTGTTCGATGCTGCCCGCCCACCCCGAAAGGAGGTCCGGCCGCGTCCGCCGGCCCCCCGTCCGTCCCCTGCAGCTCCACCCTGATGTCAATGGAGACAGCATGTTCCGCAGATCGATCGCCGCACTGTCGATGGCCACGGCCGTCGCCGCCCTGGCCGCCACGGCCGTCATCCTGCCGTCGGCCCCCTCCGCCTCGGCCGCACCACCGGCCGGCCAGAACGACACCATCGTGCACCTCTTCGAATGGAACTGGCCCTCGGTCGGGCGCGAGTGCACCTCGGTGCTCGGCCCCAAAGGCTTCGGCGCCGTCCAGGTCTCACCCCCGCAGGAGCACGTCGTCCTGGCCAGCAGCGGGTACCCCTGGTGGCAGGACTATCAGCCGGTGAGCTATCAGCTCGTCACCCGCCGCGGTAACCGGGCCGCCTTTGCCGCCATGGTCTCGACCTGTCACGCGGCCGGCGTCAAGGTCTACGTCGACGCCGTGCTCAACCACATGCAGGGAGCCAACCAGTCCGGCACCGGCAGCGCGGGCAACACCTACGCCAACTTCAGCAACCCGGCCGTGCCCTACTCCTCCTCCGACTTCCACCCCGCCTGCGCGATCAACGACTACAACAACCAGACCCAGGTGCAGACCTGCCAGCTCTCCTCGCTGACCGACCTGAAGACGGAGTCGACCTACGTGCGCGGCAAGGAGGACGCGTACCTGAACGACCTGATCTCGCTGGGGGTGGACGGTTTCCGGCTCGACGCGGCCAAGCACATGGCGGTGGCCGACATCGCCGCGATCAAGGCCGGCCTGACCAAGCCCTCGTCCTACCTCTACCAGGAGGTGATCGAGGGCGGGGCCGACAGCCCCACCCAGTACACCAGCACCGGTGACGTCACCGACTTCCGGTACGGCGACGTGGTGGGCGCGGCCTTCGCCAACGGCACCCCGTCGAGCCTCTCCACCCTGCCCTCACAGATGCTCCTGGCCACCGACAAGGCCCAGGTGTTCATCGACAACCACGACACCGAGCGCAACGGCCGGACCAAGCTCAACTACAAGAGCGGCGACCGGTACTACCTGGCCGAGGGTTTCATGCTGGCCTATCCCTTCGGCACGCCCTCGGTGATGTCCGGCTACACCTGGACCAGCGCCGACCAGGGCCCGCCGGCCAGCAGCAACGGCACCACGACAGACGCGACGAGCGGGACCAACTGCGCCAGTGGCTGGACCTGTCAGCACCGCGACCGCCGGATTGAGAACATGGTGGCCCTGCGCAACACCGCCCGGGGCACGGCCGTGACCAACTGGTGGAGCAACGGCAGCACGCAGATCGGTTTCGGCCGCGGATCGGTGGCCTACACCGCGTTCAACACCGGCAGCAGTTCGCTGACCCGGACGTTCCAGACCAGCCTGCCGGCCGGTACCTACTGTGACGTGATGAGCGGCGACTTCTCGGGTGGTTCGTGCTCCGGCACCAGCTACACGGTCGCCTCGAACGGCACCTTCACCGCCACCCTGGGCGCCAACAAGTCGCTGGCCCTCTACACCGGGGCCCGGGGCGGCACCACCACCTCCACGGTGGCCAGCACGTTCTCCGTGGCGGCGAGCCCGGCCAGCGGGCAGAGCGTGTACGTCGTCGGGGACGCCACCGCCCTGGGCGCCTGGAACACCGCCAGCGCCATCCCGCTGACCAGCAGCGGGGGGCGGTACACCGCCACCGTCAACCTGCCCGCAGGAACGGCTTTCGAGTACAAGTACATCTACAAGACCGCGGCCGGGGCCGTGACCTGGGAGCGGGACGGCCAGGCGAACCGGACGCACACCTCGGGTGCGGCCGGTAGCTCGATCACCTACACGGAGACCTTCAACGGCTGAACCCCTTCGTGATCATGCTCCCCCACCCCGGAGTTGGAGGGTGGGGGAGCATGACCACGAACAGGAAGGATCAGGCCAGCAGGATCTCACCGATGGCGCTGAAGAGCTCGGGCGCCAGGTTCAGGACCTGCAGGCGCGAGACCCGGACCGGAAGCGGCTGCCCGGACTCGATCGCCTGCATGACCTGGGCCTTCGTCTCATAGGCGATCTGGGCCCGGTCCAGCAGGGCGAAGATCCTGGCGGTGACGTCGTTCTCCCGCAGGCGAGGGCGTGGGCCAAGGTCCACCCGCAGCGGGGCGGACGTGGGAACGGCGTCAACGGTGAGCTTTTCCCCATCGAAGGATGCCGGTTCGCCGTTCACAGTGGCCGCCGGCTCGGCCAGGCCCACGAAGGAGAGCGTCCAACGGCGCTCGGAAGGCACTGCGGCCACTGCGTCCACCGCACCCTGAACCGGTCCGACGATCAGGACTCCGGTCTCCTGGTCGTAGCGGATCGGGGTCCGGGCCACCGCACCGGTGGCGGTCCCGTCGTCCTCAATCAGGTCGAAATGCCCATCGGCACCCACGACAACCACCACTTCCAGATGCTCCGGATTAACCGGCTCGTTGCCGGGCACCGGGGCACCGTCCAGCGGGAGGATGGCTCCGGCCGCGGCGAGCACCGGGATGCTGGTGAGGTCGCGGTGCAGGTGGATCTCGCGTCCCCCGTCGTAGACCAGGCCGTCCAGCACGTCGATCCAGGTGCCCTCGGGCAGCCAGGCCTTCACCGAGGCGAGCCGGGTGTGGCGGTCGGCCGGCTCGGTGATGGCCGCGACCAGCAGCTGGGACCCGAACTGGTACTGGTTGGGCACCTGGTAGGCCTCGGCGGACTCGGGAAAGCGGTAGTACATGGGCAGGACCAGGGGCAGGCCCTCGGAGGAGGCCCGATGGTTCATCGTGTGCAGGTACGGCACCAGGCGGTGACGAAGCCGCAGGAACGACGTCATCACCTCCTGGGCCGGCGCCGGGAAGGTCCACGGCTCCTTGGCGATGAACGGGTTGTTGCCCGAATGCAGTCTCATGATCGGGGAGAAAACGCCGAACTGCAGCCAGCGGGTGGCCAACTCGTCGTCCCGGGCCCCGAAGAAGTGGCCCCCGATGTCGTGGCTCCACCAGCCGTACCCGATGTTGGCCGCGGTGGCGGTGAAGTACGGCTGGAAGGCCAGGGAGTCCCAGGAGATCACCGCGTCACCGGAGAAACCGACGGGGTAGCGGTGGTTTCCCGGTCCGGCGTACCGGGAGAAGGTCAGAGGACGCTGGTTGTCCCGAGCGTTGTCCAGGTAGTGGAAGTGGTTGAGCATCCACAGCGGGTCGATCCCGGCGATGCGTGAGTGCGGCCCGGACTGCCAGTCCAGCCACCAGAAGTCGACCCCGTCGTCCTCCAGTCCGCGATGCAGCACCTCGAAGTAGGCGGCGAAGAAGGCGCGGTCGGTGACGTCGAAGGCGATCGGCTCGTCCGTCGGCGTGCCGAGGGTGGCGGCCATGGCCGGGTACGCGTCCTCGTACGGGCGCACGCCGTCGGCCGGGTGAACGTTGAGGGTGACGTGCAGACCCTGCTCGTGCAGGCGGCGCAGGAACTTCTCCGGAGCCGGGAACAGCTCACGGTTCCAGGAGTAGCCGGTCCAGCCGCTCCCGTGCTGCGGGTCGACGTCGACCAGGTGCCAGTCCATGTCCAGGACGCCGACCGAGAACGGGATGCCCTCGCTGCGGAACCGGTTCATCAGCGCGAGGTAGGAGTCGGCGGTGTAGCGGTGGTAGCGGCTCCACCAGTTCCCCAGGGCGTAGCGCGGCAGCACCGGGGTCGGGCCGGACACGGCGTAGAAGGCCCGCAGCGCGGCGGCGTAGTCATGGCCGTAGGCGAAGACGTACAGGTCGGTCCGGCCGGTGGTGTCGGCCGAGACCCAGCCCTCGTCGTCGAACAGGAACGACTGCGAGTCGTCGATCACCGCGAAGCCGGTGCGGGAGACGATGCCGGGCTCCAGTGGGACGGCGCCGTCGGCGTTGTCCAGGGTGCGGGCCGTCCCGCCCAGGTCCTGCGCGGCCTCTCCGTAGCGCCAGACGGAGTGAAAGGAGCTGATCCCGCCCAGGACGGCCAGGCTCAGCCCGCTGGTGGTGAACGGCCCCCGGTCGTACGTGAGCCGGAAGCGCGAGGTCACGATCTCCAGATGTGCGTCGGTCTCCAGCACCCGGAAGTCCGGCACGGGCAGGTCCCGGTTCAGGGCGAAGGTGGAGGCCCGGTCCTCGAACCGGCCGTCCTCGGCGTACTCCAGGCGCACCAGGCCGTCGTCGAGCACGGTGATCCGGTAGTGCTCGCCGGTGATCACGGCCGCCGGGTCGGCCACGGGGCGGGACGGCAGCCGAGGGGGAAACGTCATGAACAGAAGATCCTTTCGAGGTGCCGAGCGGTCAGTCCTTGACCGATCCGGCGGTGAGCCCGCCGACGATGTACCGCTGCAGGTACTGGAACAGCAGGACCACCGGCAGGGCGGTCATCAGGGCTCCGGCGGCGAAGACTCCCAGGTTGTTCGAGCGGTCCGACTCGATGATGCCGTAGAGCCCGACCGCGAGCGTCTTGACCTGGGTGTCGGTCAGGAAGATGGAGGCCATCAGGAACTCCCCGATCACGCTGACGAAGGCCAGCAGCCCGGTGACGGCCAGGACCGGGCGGGCCAGGGGCAGGATGATCCGGAAGAAGATCGTGGCGTGGCCGGCGCCGTCCATCCGAGCGGCCTCGTCGAGCTGGCGGGGGATGGTGTCGAAGAAGCCCTTGATCAGCCAGACCTGGCCGAGCGAGCCGCCCATCAGCACCAGGCAGTAGCCGAGCAGGGTGTTCAGCCCGAGCGCGGGGACCACCTCGCCGATCTCGGTGAACATGGTGAACAGCGCGATGACGGCCAGGAACTGCGGGAACATCTGGATCAGGAGCAGGCTCAGCAGGCCGCCGCGGCGCCCGCGGAAGCGCAGCCGGGAGAAGGCGTAGGCGGCCAGCGCACTGCAGAACACCTGTACCCCGGTCACCACGCCACATACGATCAGGGTGTTGAGCAACCACCGGGCAAAGGGACGCGCGGGGTCGTCGAAGAGCGCCCGGAAGTTGACCAGGCTGAAGTGACGGGGAATGACGCCGGTGGACGCGACCGTCCCCAGCGGATTGAAGGCCGCGGAGACGACGTAGGCCACCGGCACGACGGCGAAGATCACCGCCGCGATCCCGACCAGGTGACGCCAGCCGACCTCTCTCCACCAGCGCGCCCGGGGCATCGTGCGGGTCCGGGCCGGGCGGGGCCGGGTGCCGGGCACCGCAGTCGTCCTGAGTTGGGACGTCATCAATTCACCTCTTCGAGACTGCGGGTGGCCCGGTACTGCGCGGCGGCCATCACTCCGGTGATGACGAACAGCAGGGTGGCGATGGCGGAGGCGAAGCCGAGCTGGGCGCCCCCGCCGCCGAAGGCCAGGCGCACGGTGTAGCTGATCAGGATGTCGGTCGCGCCCGCGTTGGGGTTGTCGGGGGTGAACGGCCCGCCGTGGGTCAGCAGCTCGATCACGTTGTAGTTGTTGAAGTTGAACGCGAACGAGGCCACCAGCAGGGGGGCCACGCCGACCAGCAGGAGCGGGAAGGTGATCCGGCGGAAACCGGTGAACCCGCCCGCGCCGTCGATGCTCGCGGCCTCCTTCAGGTCCGGCGGGATGGCCTGCAGGGCGCCGGTGGAGACCAGGAACATGTAGGGGAACCCGAGCCAGGTGTTCATCAGCAGCAGGGACGCCTTGGCCCACCAGGGGTCGCCGAGCCAGTTCACGTGCAGTCCGGTGAGGTGGTTGATCAGGCCGAAGTCCTGGTTGAAGAAGCCGGACCAGACCAGGATGCTGATGAACCCGGGAATCGCGTACGGCAGCAGCAGGATCGAGCGGTAGGCCTTCTGGCCGCGCACCCGGGGGTCGTTCAGGGTCACCGCCAGGGCCAGCCCGACCAGGAAGGTCAGGGCGACCGAGCCGGTGGCGAAGACCACGTTCCAGACGAAGATCCGGCCGAAACCGCTGAGGATGCGGTGGTCGGTGAAGGCGCGCCGGTAGTTGTCCAGCCCCACGCCGGCCCGCCAGGACTGCTCGGCCAACCGCTTCCCGGCCGGGTCGACGAAGTACTCCCGGTCGCCCTCGCGGGCGATCGTGTAGCGGACGCCGGTGGTGGTGTCGGTGATCGCGTCGGCGTCCTGGTCGTACCTCAGTGCGGTGCGGCCCTCGTAGGCTTCCCGCAGACCCCGCTGACGGATCGCCCCGTTGTCGGTGGGGACGGTGAACTCCTTCAGCTTGGTGGCGGCGGCGTTCACCTGGACCGGGGTCAGCACCGTGTACCCCTTGACCCCGGTGACGAATGCGCCGGTGAGCGTGACTGCGTCCGTAGAAAGCTCTTTCAGGCCGCTTTCGGTGCCGGAGTAGACGTCCTTGCTCTTCTCATCGACCAGGAAGAAGGTAAAGGGGCCGGTGGTGGGGGAGCCGGTGGTGGCCACCGTGAGGTTGAACTTGGGGGAGTTCGGGGCCTGGACGACGGAATTACGGACGATGCCCGCGATCGTCTCCGCCTTGGTGCCCCGGGTGCCGTCCCCGTAGTTGGTGGTGGACAGCTGCAGGGTGGCCAGCACCGGGGTGACGACGAACAGGACCAGCAGCAGCGTGCCCGGCACGAGGTACTTGGCCGGGATCGCCCGGGCGGTGGCGTAGGTGCTCAGGACCACCGCGATGACGGCCCAGACGATGGCCAGGAAGACCCAGCGACGGTCGGCGATCAGGCTCGGGGTCAGGGCCGCCGCCGTCCCGACCATGATGCCCAGACACAGCACCCGGACGATGACGGCGGCGACACCGGTGGATCCGGTCACTGGGCCGCGACGGCGCTCTGGATCGACTTCGCGGTCGACTTCATCGTCTTCTCGGGGTCGGCCCCTCCGACGATCGAGGCGAACGCCTGACTCATCGGCGGCCACACCCCGGCCATGAACGCGAAGTCCGGCAACAGGGCGCCGTTCTTGGCCCCGGCGGCCAGCTTGGCCATGTCCGGGTCCTCGGCCGACACGGTCTTGAGGACGTCGGACCGTACCGGTGGGCGTGGGTCCTCGTCGTACATCGCCTTCTGTGCCTCGGGGGTGTTCATCGTCTTGGTGACGAACTCCTCTGCGAACGCCGGGTTCTTGGCCTTGGACATGGTCCAGAAAGCCTGCACGCCCAGGTACGGAGAGGCCGGCTGGCCGCCCTTGAACGGCGGGACCGGGGTGATGTCGTAGGGCAGCTTGGACTTTCGGATGTCGGCCAGGGCCCAGGGGCCGGAGACCAGGTACGCGGACTTCCCCTCGGTGAACTGGGCGATGGCGTTGGTGCCGTCGATGGAGCGCGAGAGCACCTTGGAGCCCTTCTCACCCAGGGCGGCGATCTTCTGGGCCGCCTTGATCGACGCGGCGCTGTCGACGCCGACCTGGCTCGGGTCGTACTGGCCGTCGGCCTTCTTGGCGAACATCGAGCCGCCCGCCGAGTTGAAGAACGGGGTCATGTGGTAGGCGTCGCCCTCCTGCCCGACCGGCAGCGCGAGAGCCCGCTTGACGATGCCCTTCCTGACCGCGGCCTGGCCGGTGCTGACCAGGTCCTCGACGGTGGCCGGGGCCTTGGGGGCGGCCTTGGTGTTGCGGTAGAGCACCAGGTTCTCGACCGCATAGGGCAGCGCCCAGACCTGGCCGTTGCGGGTCACCGAGGCCAGCGAGCTCTGGTCGTAGGCGGCCAGGTCGGCCGGGTCGATCGACAGAGGGGAGATGGCGCCGTTCTGCAGTGCGCCGCCGAGGAAGTCGTTCGGCAGGGTCAGGACGTCGGGCCCGTTGCCGGCCGCGTTGGCGGTGATCGCGGTGGCGGCCAGGTCGTTCGCGATCACCTGGACCGCCACGGTGATGCCGTTGTCCTGGCCGAACTTCTGCGCCAGCGGGGTGATCGCCCGGCTGGCCGCCTCATTGGTCCAGATCACCAGGTCCGCGTCCGACCGGGCGGGGGCGGCGCTGGCGCCGGGTGATGCGGAGGGGCTGGCCGCTGCCGGGGCGGGGGCCGCGGCGTCGGAGCTGCCTCCCGAGCATCCGGCCACGGGGAGCAGGACCATCGCCGCCAGGACGGCGACCAGGCGGCCGCGGGGAACGGGGAAAACACGTTGTCTACGAGTCGACTTCATCGGGACTCCTCTGGGGGTGGGCAGCCAGGTCGCCACCGTCGGCCAGGGACCCTGATCCGTCCCGGCGCCGGTCGCCACCGCGGTTCGAGCGGCGTTCGTAAGCGCTTACGCGTACAGAGTGGGGCATCTCCCCACGGTCGTCAATCAATCTGCGTGCCCTGATTCCCGTTGGCTCAACGGACCGTCCTGCTACCGTGAACCGGTGATCGGACAGCAGGTCGGCCTGGACGCAAACGCTTACGCATATACGGTGGGCCCGTGGTGAAACGACCGGCGGCGCTGAACATGGCCGACCTCGCCGAGCGCGCCGGGGTCTCCATCGCGACGGTCTCGCGGGCGCTGAGCGGTTCGCCCGGGGTCTCCCAGGAGACCCGGCAGCGGATCAAGGAGCTGGCCGACGACCTGTCGTACGCGGTCTCGCCGGACGCCGCCCGGCTGGCCCGGGGCTCCACCGGGCGGATCGCGGTGGTCACACCGGACGTGGCCCACTGGTTCTACGCGGCCATGCTCAGCGGCATCGTGACCGCCCTGCACGGAACCGATCTCGACGTGCTGCTCTACGAGGTGAAGGACGAGCCGCAGCGGCGGCGCTTCTTCGAGGACCTCCCGGCCCGCCGCCAGGTGGACGCGCTGATCCTGGTGGCCCTGCCGATCAGCGACGACGAGCGCCGGCGCCTGGACCTGATGGGCGTCACCGTGGTGATGGCCGGCGGGACCCTGGGGGAGCACCCCCATGTCCGGATCGACGACGTGGCGGCCGGGCGCCAGGCCGCCACCCATCTGGTCCGGGCCGGGCACCAGCGGATCGCGATGATCAACTCCTCCGGCACCTGGAGCCTGGAGTACGCCGCCCCCAGCGCCCGGCAGCGCGGCTTCACCGAGGCGCTCGAGGCCGGCGGGATCGAGGTGCACCCCGACCTCGTCATCCATCACCAGTGGGGCAGCCACGGAGGCGTCAAGGGCATGAGCGAGCTGCTCAGCCTGCCCGAGCCGCCGACCGCGGTGGTGACGTTCTCCGACGAGGTGGCGTTCGGGGCCCTGCGGACGCTGCGCCGGGCCGGCGTATCGGTTCCCTACGCGATGTCGGTGATCGGGATCGACGACCACCATCTGGCCGACATGTTCGACCTCACCACCGTGCACCAGCCCGTGGCCCAGCAGGGTATCGAGGCCGGGCGGCTGGCCCAGCAGATCCTGGAGCAGGGCGAGGTCGCCTCACCCCACATCACCCTGCCGACCCACCTGGTGGCCCGGGGGACGAGTGGGCCACCTCCGCCCGGTCCGGGTGTGCGGGCGGGGCTGCCGTTGAACGATCATGGTGTGGGGTGACGTGGCCCGGCCGACCGCTCGGGTACTGACGTTGCTCGAATTACTGCAGTCCGGTGGCACCCGTACCTCTGCTGAGCTGGCCGAGCGGCTGAACGTGGAAGGACGCACGGTGCGCCGCTACGTGGAGCACCTGCGTGACCTCGGCATTCCGGTGGATTCCGTGCGCGGTCGTTACGGCGGCTACCGGCTGGCGCGCCACTACCGGATGCCTCCGTTGATGCTCACCGACGAAGAAGCACTGGCGGTCGTCTGGGGGCTTCTGCTGACGGGCCGGCCGGGGTCTGGTCCGGCCTCGATCGGTGACGTGGAGGCCGCCACCTCGAAGGTGCGCCGGGTCCTGCCCCCGGCCCTGGCCCGACAGATCGACGCAGTGGTCGAAACCGTGAATTTCACCGGTGGTGGGACCGGCGAGGAGGCAAGCGCGAGAGTGCTTCTCAAACTGGCGCAGGCGGCCAGGGACCGGCGTCCGATTGCCTTCGACTACCGGCCGCCGCACGGACCGGCCCAGTTACGCACCGTCCATCCGTACGGCATCGTCGCCCTGCACGGGCTGCTCTACCTCACCGGCCACGACGTCGGGCGCCAGGCGGAACGGACGTTCCGCCTGGACCGCGTCGCCGACCTGCGCCTGCTGGAGGGCACGTTCGAGGTGCCGGATGACCTGGACCCGGTGCAGCGGGTTGTCGGCCCGCTCGCGGCGGGTCCCGGGCGACACGAGGTGTCGGTGCTCGTCGACGCCGACGTGACGCAGGTGCGAGTGTTGTTCCCGGAGACGCTGGCGTCGGTCGAACCGGTTGCCGACGTCGCCGGAAAGGATCACTGGCTGAGAATTTTCGTGCGTGCTGAACGTCTGGAATGGGTTGCGGGGAGACTGGCCGCCCTCGATCGGCCGTTCGTCATCGAGCGGCCGAAAGCTCTGCACGCGGTGGTGGCCGCGCTGGGACAGAAGCTGATCGATCGCAGCAGCGACCCGGGCTAGGGCCGGGTCGCGCTCGCACAGAATGCGACGCATGAGGAGCGCCCGATCGTGAAGCAGGCGCCTTCAGCGGTTCCCGTTCACGCCGGGACTCCTCGTTCACGGTCCGTCCGGTCGCGTCGTCCCTGGGCCCGACCTGCGGTCAGTCCGCCGTGTTGGTGGGCGGGAGCATCTTGGGCGTCCGGTTCTGCTGCAGTTGACGCGCCTGCGGCGTGACCGGCGTGTAGAGGTTGATGAGTGACCCTTCGGGGTCGCGGATCAGAACCGACAGATTGCCCCAGGGCATCATCGTCGGCGCCTGCACGATGTCGAGGTCAGCGCCGAGTTCGGTTTTCATGTGAGCCAGCAAGGATTCGACGTCCTCCATGACGAACTCGACGATGGCGGTGTGGTTGTCGGCCGCTCGCGGTGGGTTGTCCGTGATGAAGGCGACGCGCTCGGGCGTGCTGAGCGCGAAGGTGGCGGACGGTGTCACCAGTTCGACGAAGTCGTCGGTCAGGTATTGCGGGGTGGCGCCGGTGAGGACCTCGTAGAAGCGGACCAGGCGCGGTAGGTCGTCGGTGATCACGCGGATTGAGGCCAGCTGGACGGTGTTCGTTGTCATGACGGCGACGCTATGTCGAATACTGGACATAAGCCGTCCGCATTAGGCGGCGGAGTTTTCCCGGCCGCCATGGTGATCAAACACGCCCCGGCCACCTCTCATGCGGGATCGGGCTGGATCACCAGCTCCCAGGGCCAGACCGTGAGTTGAACACCTCCGTCGTGCACGGCCAGGACATCGTGTAGGCGGCCCGCCCGGCCGGTGCCCGGGAGCAGGACCGCGTCGTCGCGGTTGACCGGGTCGGCGCGCAGCCAGGCGTCCAGGCCGCCGAGGTCGCTCGCTCCGGTGCCGAAGTACGACACCAGGCGCCGGAACAGCTTGGGCCAGATCAGCAGGGCCTCCAGGTCGGCCTGCCCGGTCACCGGCGCCAGGGCATCCGGCACCGCGCTCGTGCGGCCCCACAGCGACAGCGGCCCGGCGGCGGCCCGAGCCGCCTGCGCCACCGTGCCGATGTGCTCGCGCAGGTCGTCCGGCATGGTCGAGTAGAACGCGGGGTAGACCAGACCTCCGCTCAGGAGGACGAGGTTCGCCGAGCGGTCGGCCTCGGCATCCGCCAGGGTGACCTGACTGCCGTCGGGGTAGGGCGCCGTCCCGGCGAAGACGAAGCCGATCATGCGGCCGTTGGCGTCGATCCCGTTGGAGAGCACATACCCAGGCATCCGGTCGGAGTCTGCGGACTCGACCTGATTGGGTCGGTCCGGGAAGAACCGGACATTGGTGAAACCCAGGGAGCGCAGGAGTTCTTCGCGGGCGGCGTTGGCCGCGGGCAGGTCCTGGTGGGTGCCCTGGAAGTGGGTCTCGAGGGCGTCAATGGCCTCCAGCCGGACCGAGATGCCGCGGCTGTTCAGGCCCGGCGCACCGCCGGAGGGCCGATCCAGGGCCTGTACCAGCGCGGGGGTGGCGGGCATGAACTTGACCGTGTCGCCGTCCGGTTCGGGGCCCTGGTGCGGAAGATCGGGGTAGCGGATGACGAACTCGCCCAGCAGGACGGTGTACTTCATGGTCGGACCACCTTCGCGCGGATCGGCCCGGGCTGGTTTCCCGGGGCTCGCACCTGAGCGGACCCACCAGAGCCGACGGTGATACAGCGACTTTCAGCCGTCGACGGGGAAGGGAGCAACGGGATTCACCCCGGCGCCGATGCAGACGAAGCTGGCGGCCGTGGCTGCGACCGCGGGATCCTGGTCGGCGGCCGCGGCCTGCGCGTCGGCCAGCGCCACGGCCGGCGACCGTCCCGCCCGCAGCCCCCGGTGGAAGGCGACCATGACCGGCACGGTGGGCCCGTCGGCGACCGGGAGCACCGGTGCCACCAGCTGGGCACTGCCGCGGGCCAGGAACGCCACGGCCAGGCCCATCACCTCGTCCCCGGTGCGCACCAGGGGCCGCCCGCTGTCACAGGCAGCCAGCACAACGGTGTGCGGGACCTGCGGGAGGCGCTCGACGTCGTGGATCAGCAGAGGGCCATCGGCCAGCGCGATCGAGGAGAAGAGCGGGCTTTCGGCGGACAACCGGCTGTGCGCCGCCAGGTGGATCAGGCTCGCCTCGGACAGCTGATCGAGCACCGCAGCCACGGTCGCAGCAGCTCCGGTGAGGGCTGTGGCGCCATGAAGACGCGCGACCGCCTCGGCCTCCGGCCCGGCCGCGACCAGCCGCGGTCCGGCCACAACGCGGACGGGACCGCTGCGGGCGCTCAGGCCGGCGGCGGCATGCCAGAGGGTCGCCGACGGGGCGACGGTGATCGGGCGTCCGCGACAGGAGGGCAGCAGCGACCACGGCAGGCTGTGCAGGATTCCGGTGGGGACGATGACCAGAGGACGCGCGCCCAGCTCACCGAGCGAGGACAGCAGCACCTGGTCAAGTCGCGCCGCCGCGGTGTTCAGCAAGGCCCGCGCGGCATTCTGCGCCGACACCGGGGGAGCGGAATCCGGCGGTGCGGTCAGCCGGCGCAGGGCGAAGGTGATCCGATCGGCCAGATCGCTCACCTCGGCGAAGGCGCCCAGGCGCCGCACCCGCAGCTGCCCGTCCACCAGCGTCAGGGCGTGTAGGTCCCCGTCCAGCCGGACGTATTCGACCAGGGCCCACGAGCCCAGTGCGGCTGCCAGTGCGGGTGCCGACGCCGGTTCGCTGGCTCGGGAGCCGGGGCCCTGGCCGCCGTCCAGATGGCGACTGCGGTCGCGGATCCTTCGTTCCAGATGGGCCTGGCGGGACAGCAGGGGGCCGGCCCCGGCAGCGTGGTCGGCCAGATCCCGGGCCACCGAACGCAGCTCGGCCAGCAGCGCGCTGAGCTGGGGATCCTCCGGCGGCCGTACCGGGCGGATCAGAAGGTGGCTGGCGCGGGCCCGTTCGGCCCACTCCAGCACGGTGCGGGCCCGGCCCGTGGCGAACGCCGTGCGCAGGCCCAGCTCGGCTAGATCGGTGCGGTGGCTGGCTGCGTGCACCCGCAGATCGGTCGCGCCCATCGCCGCCGCGTACTCGGCGAGCAGGCGAAGCCCGGTGCGGGCGGCGGACAGCACGGCCTGCGGATTGCCGTTGTTCTGGGCCTGCAGGGCCCGGGCGTACCAGCCGCGGGCCCGCATCACCGCCGGCCCGCGGCCCCGCGTGTGCGCGGCGGCCCGCTGCAGGTACTCCTGGGCCCGCCGCTGAGCGGCCGGACCGGGCCCGTTACTGAGACCGGGCCCGTTACTGAGACCGGGCCCGGTGCTGAGCTGGGCGGCGACCAGCGCCGCGTCCAGCGCGGCGGCCGGCCAGCCGGCGGCGTCCAGGGTTGCCACCATTGCCTCGAGGGTCTGCTGATTCACCCGGCGGTTGTCCCCGGCGACCTGCCCGCGCGGCCCGGCGACCTGCGTGCTCAGCGCGGCGATCTGTGTGCGCAGTACGGCTAGGCGAGCCAGTTCGCCCCATTCGGGTCGGCCCTGGGCGCGGAACCGGCGCAGGGCGTGCCCGGCTTCGGTGCGGGCCGCGTCCCAGTCCCTGTCCAGCACCGCGGCCTGCGACAGCAACAACTGCACCTCAGGCACTTTCAGCGAGCGTCCCTCCCGGCGGTAGGCCAGCAGGGCCCGGCCCGCGGCACTGCGCGCCTCCGAGACCAGGCCCACCGACAGCAGCAGTTCGGCCCGGTCCTGGTGCAGAGTGCCCAGCTGGGCGCCGTGCTCGGCGATGATCGACTCGGCCCGGTCCAGATGCCGCAGCGCGGCCGGGACATCGCCGCGCAGGGTCTCCATCAGGCCCAGGTTGTTGGCCACCAGCCCGATCGTGAGCCGGCGCCCGAGCTGCCCGGCCAGCTGCCCGGCCTCCAGCAGGTCGCGCTCGGCGGCGGCGAAGGCGTGCCGGTCTGACAGCACCAGGGCCCGGTTGATCAGCATCCGCTGCACGCCCAGCAGATCCTGGTGGCGACGCAGGACCCGCAGGGCGACCTCGAACTCGGCCAGTGACTCGCCCAGTCGGCCGATGATGTGAAAGATGATCGCCCGCTGGGCGTGGGCGCGCGCGGCGGACGTCCCCTTCAAGTCGTGCAGAGCGGTCTCGATCTCCCGCAGCGCCGGTCGCGGCCGCCCCCGCTGCACCAGGGCGAAGGCGAGCTTGAGCCGGGCCTCGGCGGCCAGCTCCGGTGAGTCGGCCCGCAGGCCCCAGCCGACCGCGCGGTTCAGCCGCCCGATCGCCGCGTCCAGGTCGCCGACGTGCAGGAGCGCGTGGCCCCAGGCCCGATAGGCAGTCGAGGCCGCCTCCCGGTGACCGGCCCGGCCGGCCCGCCGGGCCACCCGTTCGGCCAGGGGCAGGCCGGTGGCCGGGTCGTGGTCGGCGGCGCGGACCGCCTCCAGGGCTTCCGCCAGCAGCAAATCCGGCGAATCCGTCGGTTCGGCTCTCAACGAGGGGGGTTGCGGGTGTATCACGGTGACGCCCCCGTGGTCCGTAAGCGCAGAAGCCCCTGTTGAGAGGATCATACCGATGGCCCGGAGCCAGGAACCGTCGTCGCACCGGCCCTACGAGCTCGTCGTCGATCTGCAGCACCGGCCGGTCGTGGAGCAGATGCTGGACGATCTCGGCGTCCAGCGGTCCGCGCCGCAGGAGGACGACGTGGACGAGCGGCTGGGCCTGGCCCGGTTGCGCGACCTGACCGAGGCCGAGGGCGCTGCGGTGGAGGTGGGCGAGCTGATCGCGCTGCTGCGTCAGCGCGCGGCCCGGGACCGGGACGGATGGCAGCCGCTGCTGGGCAGGAACCGGATCGCGCACGCGGTGATCGGGGACAGCCCGGCCGTCGGCTCCGACGGTCTGGTCGGGGTGGCCAGCCACAAGCCCATGCAGGGCGGCGAACCGGCTCCGGTCGAGAACCCCGAGCGCCGCGGCCCGGCCGCACCGGAAACCGCTGGTTCCGGGGTGCGGATCGGCCTGGTGGACACGGCCCTGCATCCCGAGCCGGCGCCGGGGGAGAGGCCCGCCTACCGAACCGGGCACGCGACGTTCGTGGCCGGGCTGATCCGCCGTCAGGCGCCGGCGGCACAGATCTGCGCGGAGGCAATGCTGAAAGGAGCTGAGGCGCGGGCCGAATCGTGGGACATCGCCCGAGCGATGATGCGGCTGGCGTATGGGGAGAAGGTGCACATCCTGAACCTGTCGCTCGGCTCGTACACGATGGCCGGTGGGCCCCCGCTGGTGATCTCGCGGGCCCTGGAGCGGCTGCCCGCCGACGTGCTCGTGGTCGCGGCGGCCGGTAACCACGGCGCCCTGCCGTACCTGAAGAGCGGCCGCACCAAGGATTCCGGTTGCTGGCCGGCCGCTCACCCCCGCTCGATTGCCGTCGGCGCGGTCGATGCCGAGGGCCGGCAGCCCGGGTGGAGCGCCCAGCTGCCGTGGGTGAACTATCTGGCGCCGGGGGTCGACGTGGTCAGCGACTATTTCGACGGCGACGTCGAACTTGGTTCCACCACAGCGCACTTCAACGGCTCGGCGACATGGAGCGGCACGTCCTTCGCGGCCGCCACCGTGTCCGGTATGGTCGCCGCGGGCACCGTGCCCGGCACGGTGAGCCCGCAGCAGGCCCTGGCCGAACTGGTCAAGGAAAACCGCGTACAAACCTATCCGCAGCGGCCATGATGCTGTCATGCGCGACGACCCGATGGTCATCGACCTCGTCACCCGGGCCCAGGCCGGCGACGCGAACGCCTGGGACGCGATCGTGGACCGGTACGCGGCCCTGGTCTGGTCGCTGTGCCGCCGCTACGGCCTGCACGGCACCGACGCGGACGACGTGGCCGGCACCGTGTGGCTGCGGCTGGTCGAGCGACTGGACACGTTGAGGAAGCCGGCCGCGCTGCCGGGCTGGCTGGCCCGCACCACCGTGAACGAATGCCTGAACCTGCTGCGGACCCGACGGCGGCAGATCCCCGTGGACGACCCGGATCTCGGCGACGTCCCGGTCGGCGGGATGGAGGAGGGGCTGCTGGTGGAGGAACGTCATCATGCCCTCCGGCTGGCGCTGGCGGAGTTGCCCGAGCGCTGCCGCCGCCTGCTCACCCTGCTCTTCGCCGACCCGGCGCCCTCGTACGAGGAGATCGGCGCCCGCCTCGACCTGCCGGTCGGCGCGATCGGCCCCAACCGCGGGCGCTGTCTGGAGCGACTGCGCCGCAACCGGGCGCTGGTGGCCCTGAAGCCGGACCTCGACCCGGCGTCCGGAGGAGCGAGCGCATGAACACCGACACCGGACCGGACTGGTGGGGCGACGACGACCGGCTCCTGGCCGAACTGGCCGCCGCGGCGCGGGAGGCCGACAGCGTCCCGGAATCGGTGCGGCGGATCGGCCACGCGGCCTGGGCCTGGCGCACCGTCGATGCCGAACTGGCCCAGCTGCAGGCCGATTCCAGGACCGCCGGGGCGCAACCGGTCGGGCTTCGCGCCGAACCGGGTTCGGATCCTTCGAGTCCCCGGATGCTGAGTTTCGCGGGAGGCAGCCTGTCCCTCGAACTGGAGCTGGATCGGGATGCCCTGCGGGGTCAGCTGATTCCCCCGCAGGCCGCTGCGGTCCGCGTCCGTCCCGCGGACGCCGACGAGGTGGGCGGGGTGGGCGAGGAGGTTCCCGTGGACGCGGTGGGCTGGTTCGTGCTGGCCCCGGCCCCCACCGGCCGCTTCCGCCTTCACGTGCGCACCGCCGCCGGTGAGGCCGTGATCACCGACTGGATCGACCCCTAGAAAAACCTTTTTCGAAGAGCGCGTATCAGCACCGCTCCGGCTCCGTCCGCCCAGTGGCACGACAACCACTACGGCACCGGCCACAACGGCCGATCGGAGGACGGAACCGTGAGCGATCCAGCACGCGCCATGAGCAAGGACGACGCCTTCGCCGAACTGCTCGACCTGCAGGCCAACGATGTGATCCGGCTGGAGGGGGAGGGCAGCGCGGCGGCGGTGAGCCTGGACGGCTGGGACGGAACCCAGCCGGAGGCCGGCAACGTCGCCGGGGTCATCGTGCGCTACCTGTCGTCGGGCACCGTCACGTACGGCACTCCCAGCAGCGCCGGCGCCCCGGATCGGCTGGACCCGCGCAACGCGCTGGCGCTGATCCGCCTGTGCCAGTGGCTCAAGGACACCTACAACGCCACCGAGCTCTACCACCTCGGCATCTCGGGTGGAGGTGTGGACGCGCAGGGCCGCCAGCGCACCGACTGCCACGGTCAGGGCCGCGCGGTCGATTTCGTCGGGATCAAGGCGGTCGCCGAGGACGGCACCGAGTGGACGATGACGGTCTTCGACGACTGGGCCGTCTCCACCTCCCTGACGCCCGGCGGGGACTGGCCCGCCGGCACCGGATCCGACGTCAGCTACCGGCTGAACGACGACGCCGTCGACCCGTTCACCCGTGACTTCTTCAGCGGGCTGTACGAATTCATCGCCTCCGAATGGCAGGACCGCTCGGACGGCCCGGACGGCCTGGACACCCCCACCTCGATCGGCGAGCGCAGCTTCATCATGCATCCCGACCACCCGGCCACGGCTCCGGGCACAGCGCACGGGCGTGAGGCCCACAAGTCGCACATCCACATGCAGATCGGTGTCACCGGGACGGAGGCCTGAGATGACCGGCATCACCGTGATCGACGCCCAGATCACTCCGCAGACCGAGGTGGAGGTCTTCGAGAAAGGCATCCTGGAGCATGTTCTCGGGGCCTCAATGGCTTTCTACCGGGCCGAGGGGGACGGCTTTCCACCGTCCTACCGCGGTGTCCTGGTGGGCGACGCGCTCAGCGACAGCGAACGAGAGCGCCTGCGCTCGGGTTTCGACGACCTGGCCGGAACGCCGTCCACGATCCGCACCCTGGCGCAGACCGGAGTACTGTCGAGCGAGGACGTGGCCCGGGCCGAACTGCTTTCCCAACCTGGCCTGTTCGCCCTCACGATCCGACTTCCGGAGGGCGAGGACCGGCAGCGTTTCGAGAACCAGCTGGTCGCCGGGCTGGCGGACGAGGTGGCGATCGGCTCGACCCGGGTCAACCACGTGCACGCCGCCTTCTGGACGCGTCCGGCCGAGTCGTCGCCGACGTACCAGTGCCTGCTGGTCGGGGCGTTCATGATGGCCAGACTGCGGGTCGGTACTCAGGAACGGATCGCGGACGCCGGCGCGGAGGTCACCCAGTCGCTGCTGTTCCGGCGCGTTGTCGAGGTCGGCTGACATGGACAAGCTCTGCGGATTCGTCACCGCGGCCGGCGACAAGGCGTATTTCTTCACCGGCGACCGGTACGTGCGATACGACGTCAAGAACGATCGGGTCGACGAGGGATACCCGCTGACCATCGCCGGTCAGTGGCCGGGGCTGTTCACTGAGGGGATCGACGCGGCCCTGCCGACAGGCGATGGTTCAGTCTTCTTCTTCCGCGCCGACCAGTGCCTGCGCTACGACCCGGAGAACAATGCCGTTCTGGACGGACCGCGCCCGATCGCCGAGGTCTGGCCCGGCCTGTTCACCGCCGGTATCGATGCGGTCGTGAAGTGGCCCAGCGGGAACGTGTACTTCTTCTCGGGCCAGCAGTACCAGCGCTATGACGGCGAGACCGACACCGTCGATCCCGAACCAGCATTCATCGCGGACGACTGGCCGGGGCTGTTCACCGCCGGGATCGAGACCGCGCTGCTGTGGCCGGACGGGTACGCCTACTTCTTCCGCGCCGGCCAGTACTCCCGCTACGACCCGGACCCCGACGTCGATTCCGTCGTCGAGGGTTACCCCCGTGACCTGGCGGACTGGTCCGGCCTGCCCATCGGTCCGGTCGTCATCCCGGAGGTTCCGGCCGGATCGGCGCTGAGCGTGCGAGAGACGTTCCCCGGTTTCAGTTCTCCGCTGGAGAACCGGATCCCGTACCTGTACCAGGACATCCTCGGACTGGTGACGATCGGCATCGGCAACCTGGTCGATTCCCCCGACTACGCACCAGCAAGACCACCAACCGTCGCAAGAAGTCCGCCTGACACCAACCGGGGCCAACATTCGCGAGGCGGATTCCAGTGAACGTCGCAACAGTCGAAGATGGCTGGAGGTTGCGATGGGACGGTCCCGGGCGACGCATGCCGGGCGTGCGCAGACGGAGAAGCAGGATCAGTTCGTTCGGTTGATCGCGCAGGGTGTGAGCAATCAGCAGGCCTGCCGGATTGTCGGGATCAATCGCAGAACCGGGACACGCTGGCGGTTCGGCCGCACGATCCGCAACACGGCGGGCGACCCGGTCCACTATCCGCCTGTGAAGACCGCGACCCTGCCCGAGCGGAACCCCCGGTACTTGTCGTTGGAGGAACGGACGGAGATAGCCGTCCTGCACGCGCGTAAGCAGTCCGTGCGGGAGATCGCCCGGCAACTGGGAAGGTCTGCCTCCACGATCAGCCGGGAACTTCGCCGCAACGCCGATGAGTCCGGCCGGTACCGGGCCGCCCATGCAGATCGGGCCGCGGTTGCGCGGATGGCCCGGCCGCGTGCTCGACGGGTCCAGGCCGACCCGGAGCTGCGGGGTGTCGTCCTGGGTCTGCTGGCCAAACGCTGGAGCCCCGAACAGGTCGCGCAGGAACTGCGTCAACGCTTTGCCGGCCAGCCCGAACGAACTCTGTGCACGGAATCGATCTACCAGGCCATCTACGATCCGCTGGTGCCGGTGTCCCGTCCGGCCAAGCGTCGTCGCCGGAGAAGGCGCCGTCGGGTCCAGGGCCTGGAGCGTCGGGGGCGGCTGTCCGGGATGACGATGATTGCTCAGCGGCCGGCCGAGGTGGAGAACCGGATGCAGGTCGGTCATTGGGAAGGTGACTGCATCATGGGAGCCGGGAACCGTTCGGCGATAGGTACTCTCGTCGAGAGAAGCACCCGCTACCTGATCCTCGTCCACGTCCCGACCGGACGGCCTACCGCTGAGGCGATGCGCAGAGGCATCGTCGCTGCGCTGGCTGACCTGCCGGTGGAACTACGCCGCACCCTGACCTGGGACCAGGGCAAGGAACTCGCCCTGCACGCCCAGATCCACGAGGAAACTGGAACGCAGGTTTTCTTCTGCGACGCCCATTCGCCGTGGCAGCGCGGTTCGAACGAGAACATGAACGGCCTGCTGCGTGACTACTTCCCCAAAGGCAGCGATCTACGGCACGTCACGCCTGAGGATCTCGCACGCGTCGCCGATGAGGTCAACCAGCGGCCCCGCAAGACCCTGGCCTGGAAGCGGCCCGCTGACCTGTTCGCAGGCGAGGCGGCCAGACACAGCGCATGATTCGCGGGGTTCAGCCCCAGAAGATAGCGGTCGGATCCCGGTCGACCTCGGCCAGCAGGTCCTCGACCCTCTCCGTGGCCGGCACGCGGTCGTATGCGTGGAACTTCGAATGCCGGTCGCGCCAGTACAACGACCACAACCGCGTCGCCTTGCCATACCGCAATCGCGCGATCGGGAACCGGGTCCACTCCCCACCCCCATCGTCACGCCAAGGCGGGCGGCACTCAACGATCGTCACATGCCGATCGGCGACGTCCGCCTCGACCCTGATCTGATCGCGGACATGCGCCGGAACCCGAGCCCGACACCACCGCTGGACCCGGGCCACATCCATCTCCGGTAGCCCTGACACACCCGCTATTCTGCCGCCCTGAGATCACCCCGCGTTGCGACGTTCACTGGAATCCGCCCGACGACAACGGGGCCAGATCACTTGACGACACTCAGACTTGGTCGCAGGCTATGACCTCGATGAACGCAGGTTCCCCACGACCAGGTCCGTACCGTCTCATTCGTGCGGAGGCGCGATCCAGTGCAGGTTCCCTCTCATGGAGGGATCGATCGCGTACGAGGGGCGGGGGAGTCGGTCGTACGGGATGAGGCCGTGAGCTGTCATGACCAGACGGAGAGGTCGTCGATTCCCCAGAAACGAGGCCAGCGCCATTTCGAGCGCGTCTACGGCGACGCTGTCCGCCCCCTGTTGGGCGTACTCCTGGGCATGCTCAGGGTCCCCGGACTCCAGGTTCGCGACATATTGGTCGAACGCGTCGTGCGTGGCCAGTTCGAGCACGGTAGGTGGCTCCAGGACCGTGTCGTCGTACCGCGTGATCAGCCAGCGCAAGGGCGCATCGGGATCCGGTGTGAGGGTCCCCTCGGCGGCGATAATTTCGCCGAGTACGTCAGCCCAGGATTTGGGCATGTGTCCTCCTAGACATCAGTCGCGACCTCTCGGGTGCTGGGCAGTCATACCTCCTGCGTCCATCGGCGCACGTCCACGGGGAGGTCGAGGAGTTCATCGCGGGGGACATCGTCCGAGTAGGCATGGGGGGCTACGCGGCGGGTCATCGTGAGGAGGTCGAGCCCTCCGACGATCCTACGTGGGTCGATAGCTAAGCGGATGCCCAGTTGACGGGGTGTTGCTGTGAGGTGATGGTTGGGCGCCCACTCGAGAAGGTTCGCGATGTCGTCGGCGACATGGCGGTAATCGGCGTAGCCGATCTGCAGTCGGCACGAGGCACGTTGCCCTTCTGAAAGGTCTGCGAAGTCCCAGACCATGCGAGGGACAGCATTGGGAACGAGAACACGATGTGCGCCAGGTAGTTCGAAGAGCAGGCCGATGTTTTGAAGGGCCTGAATGAAGTCGGCCATCGTAGTCATGTCATCCATGCCGGCCAGGGCAGCAAGGGAACGTCGAAGCTCGGTCCGTTCAACGGCGTCCTTCATCAGCGCGGCATTGTCGTGTTTTTCCACTGGGATGGGTGGCTGTAGGTGCACCGTAAGGGGATCGTCGAGTGGGTGAGTATAGGGGGGCGGCATCTGAGCCCAGCAGCGGCAATCTCAGCAGCCGTCGCCGGCTTTCCTAGGACCCGCAGGGCAAGGTCGATCTCATAGAAGCCCGGATACGAGTATAGGAAGTGGTACCAACCGGTCTGCTCCCAAGCGTGTATCGCTGCATTCCAGCCGGTCTGCTCGGAAGGTATGAAGGGAGCGCCCCCACTGAGTCGGCGCGGGTCGCTGGCCAGGGCATCCAGGTGATCCGGGTCTGGAAACAGCTGGAACAACCATTCTTCAACGTGCCACGAGTAGCCGTAGCGCTGCCGCCCTCGTGCATAGACCAGCACCCTTGACCGGCCGAGACCTTCGATATCCAGTGCCGCCTGTCCGAGATCGAACCCGTTCAACCTCAATGGACCTGCACCGGGCACTTCCTCGAACGGCCACTCGTCGACATCTTCCCAGCCACGCTGGTGTGGCGGGCGGCCGTCCCAGCGTTCAGCCCGGACGCGAACCTTCGCATATCTCGTTCCACACAGAACAGACACCGAACCTGGCACGGAGCCGACGAATCCTCTTGCCTCGGCCCCACCGTTTTCCTGGCTCGCGCCGCGAATGGCGAAATCCGTCGAAAGTTCATCTTCCGCAACGCCTATGAGAGTCGCCATATCGCCTTTCCGCTCCTTGAACTTCCTAGGCTTCGGCACACGAGGTGCCGGCCATGAGAGGACGGTCGACAAGAGCATTGCGGTTACGGATGGCTCACGGGGCCCTCGTGCATAACCGTGACCTGGAGAACACAGTTGGGCCCACAGCCTGGTTGAGAGCCACGTGTCTCGACCGGAAGAACGGGTTGTACCTCAGCAACTGCCCTTCGCGCCCCTCGGGGTTGGTGAAGGTGTCCAAAGCATGGCAGCGAAGTACAGCAACCCAGGCGACCGCAGTTCTCGCATCGCTTTCTGACGGCGTTGCCAGCGCTCCGGCGAGTGTCGATGACCCCGGGCCCGTTGTTCGCATGGAGACACCGATGGTCTGGCCCGCACCTCACGTGCGTGCTTACATGGCGGCTATGATCCAGGTCACGCCGAAGGTGCCGGTGGCTTTCACGACGGCCGGCCTGCCCGAGACGCAGCGGACCGAGCTGTGGGAGGACCACAACGCGCGTGCCCTGATCGGCCTGCGCTGCCGCACCCTGACCGCCTCGGTGCTCGAGGCAACCGAGATCAACCTGCAGCTCGAACACGTCGATCTGGCCCGGGTGCGCGGTAATCCGCACGTCGTGGAGCGGGACCAGGCGCTGATCACCCGGCGCCCGGCCGAGTCGGTGGCGTTGTTCTTCAGCCTGGCCGGGGACGCGTTCTTCTACCACGAGGACGGGGTCTGGACGGTGCGGCCGGGCCAGCTGCTGATCTGTGACGCCGACCAGCCCTTCATGCGCGGGTTCTCCCAGGGGCTGGAGGAACTGGTCCTGAAGATCCCCAGGCACCGGTTCGCCGAGGCGACCGGCGGGGACCGGATCGGCCGCCCGGTCGTGGTCGACTTCTCCGCCGGGGGCAACTCCTTCGCCCACACCCTGGCCCGGGAGATCGCGGCCGCGACCCGGGTCGATCGTCCCCACCTGGTGCAGGAGGCCGCGTTGGTGAACCTGGTCGCGGCCCTGGCCGGTCCGGGCCGCGACGACCTGCCGGCCGCTCACCGCGCGGCCGCCCAGACCTTCATTGACCAGCACCTGACCGACCCGCGGCTGGCCGCCCCGGTCGTGGCCGCGGCGGTCGGGATCAGCACCCGTCACCTGTCCCGGGTGTTCGCCGAGGTCGGCACCAGCGTTCCCGGCTACCTCCGTGGCCGCCGTCTGGACCGGGCCCGGATGCTGCTGGAAGGGAACGAGGCGGCGTCCCTGAGCATCGCCGAGGTCGCCCACCGGTGCGGGTTCACCTCCGCCGCGCACTTCTCCACCGCCTTCCGCGCCCGCTTCGGGGAGCGAGCCAACGACGTCCGCCGGCGCGCCCAGACAACGCGGGCTCTTCCCCGTAGCTGATCCCCGGTCTTGCGTGGATCGGCCATGGGCTCGGGATCCGGCCCAGAATCCGGCCGGGAGTCGACGCCGGTCGCGGCCGTGCGCAGACTGGCCGCAGGAACCCCGAGGAAGAGGTTGCGATGCCCGCGTTCGACGACGGCCAGACCGAGACCGCCCTGCCCACCACCGCGACGGTCCGCACCGACGTCCTCGTCGTCGGTTCCGGTCCGGCCGGGTCGGCCGCCGCGCTGCTGCTGGCCACGCTGGGGATCGACACCATCATGATCACGAAGTACCGGTGGACGGCCAACACCCCTCGTGCGCACATCACCAACCAGCGGGCCATGGAGATCTTCCGGGACCTGGGCCTGGAGGAGCAGGTGCTGGCCGAGGCGACGCCGCACCACCTGGTCGGCGACACGGTGTTCTGCACCTCGATCGCAGGGGAGGAGATCGGCCGGATCCGCACCTGGGGCACCGGCGCCGACCGGGAGGCGGACTACCAGTTGGCCTCACCCTGCCTGACCGTGGACATCCCGCAGACCTACCTCGAGCCGATCCTGGTCCGCAACGCCGCCGAACGCGGCGCCCAGAACCGGTTCTCGACCGAATACCTCTCCCATACCCAGGACGCGGACGGAGTCGACGTCCAGGTGCTGGACCGGCTCACCGGCCACCAGTACACGATCCGCGCGCAGTACCTGATCGGCGCGGACGGCGCGCGCTCCAAGGTGGCCGCGGACGCCGGGCTGCCGTTCGAGGGGGCGATGGACATCGCCGGCTCGATGAATATCACCTTCAAGGCCGACCTGGGCGCCTACGTCGGGCACCGCCCGTCCGTCCTGTACTGGGTGATCCAGCCGGGCTCGAACGTCGGCGGGATCGGTGCCGGGCTGGTTCGGATGGTGCGGCCCTGGAATGAGTGGCTGATCGTCTGGGGGTACGACATCGCCGGGCCGCCGCCGGTGGTCGATGAGAAGGCGGCCACGGAGATCGTCCGCAGCCTGCTCGGCATGCCTGGCCTGGACGTCGAGATCACCGGGACGTCGTTGTGGGGCAACAACGAGATGTACGCGACGCACCTGCAGTCCGGGCGGGTGTTCTGCGCCGGAGACGCGATCCACCGGCATCCACCGTCGAACGGCCTGGGCTCCAACACCTCGATCCAGGACGCCTACAACCTGGCCTGGAAACTGGCTGCCGTGCTGCGGGGTCAGGCCGCACCCTCGCTGCTGGAGACCTACTCGGCCGAGCGCGCCCCGGTGGCTGAGCGCATCGTCAAGCGGGCCAACCGCTCCAGCCGCGAGTTCGCCGACTTCTTCGTCGCGCTGGGCCTGACCGACGCCAAGGACGAGGCCGAGATGGTCGAGCGGATCGAGGAACGCAAGGCTGACACCCCCGAGGGCCTGGCCAAACGGGCCGCACTGGTGAAGGCGATGGAGCTCAAGCACTACGAGTTCAACGCCCACGGCGTGGAACTGGGCCAGTTCTACACCTCGGCGGCGATCGTTCCGGACGGCTCGTCCCTGCCCGGCCCGACCCGCGACACCGACCTGTTTTACGAGTCCTCCACCGTGCCCGGATCGCACCTGCCGCACGCCTGGGTGGGCGACCAGCGGCGCCGGCTGGCGATGATGGACCTGGCTCCCTACCACCGCTTCACCCTGCTGACCGGCATCGCCGGTCAGCGCTGGCGGGCCGCGGCCACCCAGGTCGCCGCGGCCCTGGGGATCGAGCTCGCCACCGTCGTCATCGGTCCCGGGCAAGAGGTCACCGACCTGTACTACGACTGGTCGCGGCTGCGCGAGATCGAGGAGAGCGGAGCCCTTCTGGTGCGTCCGGACAAGCACATCGGCTGGCGGGCGGACACCCTTCCGGCCGATCCGCAGGCGGCCCTGCACGACGCCCTCAGCCGCATCCTCGGGCTCGGCGCCTGATGCACTTCTCCCACCAGACCCTCGGTCAGCGCGTCCGTTTCGCCACCGGGTCGGCCCCGCAGGCGGTCCGCGAGGAGGTCGAGCAGCTGGGCGCGTCCCGGGTCATGCTCATCGCCTCCGCCCGCGAGAGCGCCGGGGCCGGGCCGATCGCCGACGAACTGCCCGTCGTCCTGCGGTACGACGAGGTGGTCATGCACGTGCCGGTCGCGGTGGCCGAGCGGGCCCGGGCCGCGGCGGTCGCCTACGACGTCGACGTGATCGTCAGCGTGGGCGGTGGTTCGACCGTCGGCCTGGCCAAGGCGGTGGCCCTCACCTCCGGTCTGCCGATCGTGGCCGTGCCCACCACGTACGCCGGATCGGAGGCCACCGACGTCTGGGGACTGACCGAGAACGGCGTCAAGACCACCGGCACCGATGCGCGCGTCCTGCCGCGGGCCGTGGTCTACGACGCCGCCCTCACCCTGTCGCTGCCGCTGGACCTGAGCGTCGCCTCGGGGTTGAACGCCCTGGCCCACTGCGTCGATGCTCTCTGGGCCCCACGCGCGGACCCGATCAACGCGGCCACGGCTGCCGAGGGCATCCGCGCCTTGGCCGACGGCCTGCCGCAGATCGTCCAGGACCCACAGGCGCTGCCCGGGCGTGAGCAGACCCTCTACGGCGCCTACCTTTCCGCCGTCGCATTCGCCTCGGCCGGTTCGGGGTTGCACCACAAGATCTGCCACGTTCTCGGCGGAAAGTACGACCTTCCGCACGCCCCGACCCACGCCGTCGTCCTGCCGCACGTGCTCGCCCTCAACGCCCCCGCAGCCCCGCAGGCGGCCGAGCGCATCGCCCGCGCCCTGGGCAGCAGCACGGCCCTGGACGGTCTGCTCGACCTGCGCCGTCGCCTGGCCGCCCCGCAGGCCCTGAGCGAGTACGGCTTCACCGAGGACCAGATCCCGGCCGCGGTCGAGGCCGTCCTGGCGGTCGTGCCCGCCTCCAACCCGGCGCCCGTGACCGCCGCCGTCCTGCAGCAGTTGCTGCACGACGCCTGGGAAGGCCACGAACCGAGCCCACCTGACGACCAGCGCACCCGGGAGGAGACGCTGATGCGCCGGGTGCTGGCTTCCTTCGAGGAGACCCCCGACCCCCGGCTGCGGCAGCTCATGTACTCACTGGTCCGGCACGCCCACGGCTTCCTGCGGGACGTACGGCTGACCGAGCCAGAATGGAAGCAGGGTATTGACTTCCTCACCGCCGTAGGGCATCTCACCGACGAGCGCCGTCAGGAGTTCATCCTGCTCTCGGACACCCTGGGCGTGTCCATGCAGACAATCACCATCAACCAGGTGGCCGCGCCCACCGCCACCGAGGCCACCGTGTTCGGGCCCTTCTTCGTCGAGGACTCACCGCGCATCGACCTGGGCGGCGACGCCGCCGGCGGCGCACCCGGGCGACCCTGCTGGGTCGAGGGCAGCGTCACCGGCACCGACGGCCAGCCCGTGCCGGGCGCCCGGATCGAGGTGTGGGAGGCGGACGAGGACGGCCTGTACGACGTGCAGTACGACGACGGCCGAACCTCCGCGCGGGCCCACCTGTTCAGCGACGCCGAGGGCGGCTTCCGCTTCTGGGCGATCACCCCTACCCCCTACCCGATTCCGCACGACGGCCCGGTGGGGGAGATGCTGGCCGCCACCGGGCGCTCCCCGATGCGGGCCTCGCACCTGCACTTCATGGTCTCCGCCGAGGGCCGGCACACCCTGGTCACCCACATCTTCGTAAAGGGGGACGAGCTTCTGCGCACCGACAGCGTTTTCGGGGTGAAGGAATCCCTGGTGAAAGATTTCCACGAGCAGCCGGCCGGGACCCCCACCCCGGACGGCCGCGATCCGGGCGGGGCCTGGTCGCGGGTCCGCTTCGACATCGTCCTGGCCCCCGAGACGGATCGTTAGGCTGACGGCCATGTCGACCGAACCCTTGTCCCCGCAGGTGACCGACTTCCTGCGGCGTCCCAACCCCGCCGTCATGGCCACCCTCGCCGCCGACGGGCGTCCAGTGTCCGTGGCCACCTGGTATCTGCTCGAGGACGACGGGCACGTCCTGCTGAACCTGGACGCGGGCCGGGCCCGGCTGAAGCACCTGCGCCGGGACCCTCGCGTCTCGCTGACCGTCCTGGCCGACAACTGGTACACCCATGTCAGCCTGCAGGGCCGGGTCGTCTCGATCACGGACGACACCGAACTGGAGGGCATCGACCGGCTTTCGCAGCAGTACACCGGTCACGAGTACAGCAACCGCGAGCGTCCGCGGGTGAGCGTCCAGGTTCAGATTGAGCGCTGGAGTGTGTGGGGCGACCTTAAGAAGTTCGTTGCCGAGCAATAGCGCTCAACAGGCTTTAGTAGAGCGGTGGCGTGATGCGACTTGTGCCTTATCGACTCATCAGTAACGGAAAAACTCAGCAGTAACAAGACCAGCTCGTTCTGCGGACGAACAATTACTGCCCGCAGTAGCTTGTCCTTGTGCCTTCAATGCGGAGCCGCTTCGACCAACTCGTGCTGCTCTGGGTCTTGAGCTGGTTCCTCGGAGCCGTGGCCGTTTCCAAGCGCTTCCCGCAGACGCCCGACGCCATCCTGCAGGTGATGGTGTTCGTTGCGAGCTTGGGGATCTACTTCAAGGGATGCCTCGTGATCCGAAATATGGTCTCGATGTTCCGAGCTAAGCAGTAGTCAGATGGCGAGAGCTTCTAAGATCGGGACAGCGCGTGTCTTCATGCGGCGGCCGACGTATTTGTCCTGTGCCGTTGGTGTCCGCGAGTGGCAAAGCTGGTCTGCGATGGCCATGGTGTCTTGCCAGCGTCGTCCATGAGCGTCGCTACGGTCTTGCGGAACGAGTAGCTGGTCATCCACCCGTAGCCGGACCAGGTGAGCGCTGTCGGCTCCGCCTGAATACTTGGCCTGGCGCACTTTTCGCGATGGTTTGCGGCGCGTCGCGCTGACCTCGGGTTTCGGAGCGATCATGATCGGGAGTCTGAGCTTGATCAGTCACTTCTTCCCCACCTGACTCAGTTGCGCCTGACCGTAACCAGTTCCGCCAGCTCGAGCGTGACCCTGCAAGCTGAAAGCCGCACTTGCGAGGCGGCCTGTCATCGGTGTGGCATCAGTTCGACTCGCGTTCACGGCCGGTACCGACAGACGCATGATGGATGCACCTCTGGCTGGGCGAACCGTGACCATCAGACCGACGGTGCGCCGGTTCCGCTGCGAGAACACCTCGTGTAACCAGGCTACGTTCAGCGAGCAGATCCCCGAGGTAACCCGCCGCCACGAGCGCAGAACGGTCCTGGCCGGAGCCATGCTGACTCAGATCGCGCTGGTCCTGGCCGGCCGAGCAGGTGCCCGCCTGGCCGGTGGGCTCGGGTTGCCCGTCCAACGGGACACCGTGGTCCGCATCGTTCGACGCCGGCCCATAACCATCTGTCGCTCCGCTGAAGGGCAGCCGTTGAGACAAGCCTCGATGGCCCGCGCCTGAGCCGTGCGGAGCGCTCACCCACGATTTCAGGGCGGTCGACCAGCCGAGGGCGGCCTTCGGCACGAAGGTCAGCCTTCCGCTTCGCCTTCGATGGCGGGCTCACTGTGTCGATCAGCCGGGTAATGGGCGGGAGGAAGGTGGGAAGTTGCTCGGCCGTCCAGAGCCCGACGGTCGGACGTTCCCCGATCAACAGTTGGAAATACCTACATAGCAATGTCTACTGATAAGTGCGTCTCATGTCTCCCTGACAGTAGATCGAACCTCCGTACGAGAGGACGTTCTCAATGACAATGAATGCACGTTTCGCGGACCGAACGCTGTCACGCAGCCGCCGGCGGTTCATGATCTTCCTTATCGCGGCCGCCACCGCACTCGTCGGCAGCGCGTTCGTTCAGCAGCAGCCCGCACACGCCGCAACGTGGAATCTCGTGTGGGCCGACGAGTTCAACGGGTCCGGCGCGCCCAGCAGCGCCAACTGGAACTACGGCGTCGGCAACGGCCTCAACCCCGGCCTCAATGCTTTCGACGGCTGGGGCAACGGCGAATGGGAGTGGTACCGCCCCGAGAACTGCACGCAGTCCGGCGGCAACCTCGTGATGCGCGCCAACTGGCTCACGACGCCCATCACGGTCAACGGCCGCAACTTCTATCAGACGTCGTGCCGCATGACGACGGACACGAAGCAGTCCTTCCAGTACGGCCGCATCGAGGCGCGCATGGCGCTCCCGACCGCCACCGGCTCGTGGCCGGCTTTCTGGATGCTCGGTGACTCGTGCGACGAGACGTCCACGAGCGCTTACAACCCGGCGCAGACCTATTACGACCGCCTGCCAACGAACTGGGCCAGTTGCGGTGAGGTCGACATCATGGAACACGCGAACGCGAACGCGACCGTGACGAACAATATTTTCTGGGATCTGCGGACGGGCGTGTTCCCGTGGACGGCGGGCCAGAACGCCAACTACGTCGCGAATCCCGCCGTCAACAACGCTGCGGCCTTCCACGTCTATGCGATCGAGTGGACGGCCGCACAGATCCGCTGGTACGTCGACGGTGTGCAAACGCACGTGATCGACACGACACCGGCGACTTTGGAGGAGTTCCGCAAGCCGTTCCACGTCATCTTCAACCTGGCACTGGGTGGCACGTACCCCGGACAGAACCCTGTGCAGAGCCAGTTCCCGCTCACCGCATCGATCGACTACGTGCGCTACTACCAGGACGGCGGGAGCACGACGCCGCCGCCCACGGGCGGACCCGCGACGCAGATCAACGGGCCAGGCGGCAAGTGCGTGGACGTGGCCGGAAACGACACGGGCGACAACGGCGCGGCCGTGCAGCTGTGGACGTGCCAGGGGCCTTCTCTTTCGAAGGACCAGCAGTGGAGCAGGGACGGCCAGACCCTGCAGACGTTGGGCCGGTGCCTCGACGTCGCCAACGCAGGTACAGCCAACGGCACCCAGGTGCAGCTCTGGGACTGCAACGGCAGCAGCGCACAGAACTGGGTCCAGGAAGGTAACCGGCTGCGCAACCCGAACTCCAACAAATGCCTGGAGTCCCCGGGAGGCTCGACAGAGAACGGCGCGCGACTGCAGATCTGGGACTGCAACGGATCGGCCGCACAGTACTTTGTGAAGGCCGCGTGACGGTCGGCCGAGGGGCACGCTGACGGTCAGGGCGTGGGAGGAGACAGGCTCCCACGCCCTTTCCGTTCGGTTCCGGTTGAGCCGGGCGGTCAGCGGGTTGGGGTCTTTCTGCGTCGAGTGCGCGGTGCTGGTGACGAAGACCTTGCCACCGATGACGGCGATCGAGCTCGGCTTGGACAGGCCGTCCTCATGATGCTGAGCTTTCGGTCTACTCCCAAAATAAAACGAAGCCCGCGCCGCTCGGTCCTCGGCACGGGCTTCGCTGGTTTGGTCAGCTCAGGCGATCGAACTCACCCGATTGAGCACCCCTGACCCAGGCTGCATACCCAGAGGCCGACAACTGCAGGACCGGGCCTTTGCCGTGGGCCTTGGTGTCCCGGACCTCGACGTGGCCGGCGTGGCGGCGCTGCTCTACGCATGACCCGCTTGAGTCACTCGCCGAAGCCTTGATCCAGGGAGTGGTGTCGCTCATTTCAGGAACTCCTTGATGGGGACGGACTTGCTGCGGAGCGTCCCGAAGCTGCGTCGTTGCTCAGCTACGTGTTCCTTCTGTTCACTGTACCGAGCACCCACCGGTGTCTCGATGTAGATGGTCGAAGGATCTTCGGGGTCATCGAAGTCGAGCAGCGCGAACGCCCCCTTCATCGATGCGTGTGCTCCCGCGGTCCAGGGCAGGACGCGAATGCTCACGTGCTCCTTGGCGTCGATCTCCCTGAGGTGGGCGATCTGAGCCTCCATGACGTCCGCCGATCCTACGATCAGCGACAACGCCCCGGCCCCGAGGATGACATCAAGCGATGTTGGATCTTCGCCACCGAGTACTAGGCGCTGACGCTCCAACCGGAACGCGACTCGTTGTTCGATCACTCGGTGCGTCAACCGTTCGTCGGCGGCGATGACGGCTCTGGCGTACTTCTCGGTTTGCACGAGACCATGCACCAGTTCGGGCTGATAGGTCGAGATCAGCGAGGCGCTGGCCTCCAGGCCGCCGTACACGCCCAAGCTTTTGGGGATGACGTCGTTGTACTCCTCCCACCATCCCGGCGCTCTGGTCCCCTCGCCCATCGCCACCAGAGCATCGGTGACTACCGTCGTGCATTCGTAAAGCCTTGCCAGCGAGAGAATGTCGCCCTGCTTCACGGTGGTCTTGCCGCTCTCGATGCGCCAGAGCGTGGTCTCGCTCATGATGCGTGCTTCTACGACATCTTCCTGCGTCTTGTCCGCTGCCTCTCGCAGGCTCCTCAGCTTCTTGCCTAGCTGCCTGCGGATCATCAGCGGACCATCTTTCTGCCCCATATCCAGACGGTCCCACGCGCAGGGCTTCGGACGGAAGTCATCCCAGTGAACCTTTCAAAATGAAGGGTAGGCAGACCGGCAGGCAGGCGCGACCTTTGGTGATGGCAGCGAGTAACGCCTCCATGACGGATTTACCGGGCCCTCGCTGCCGGGTCACACCTCGCTGGACGGGGGGCTTCAAAACTCTGGGGCCCGCACTTCGCGGAGAAGCGGCGAGGTGTGACCACACCAAGCCGCCCGGCTCCGTGCCGTTGACATCCCTCCGTCCGGCACGGGGCTGGGCCACCAACAAGGAGAAGTCATGCAACGCACGGATGCCGACTTGTGGCTTGGCTGGCTGGAGTTCGACCTGAACAGCAGCCATGGGTTGCCGATCGCCAGTGTGAGTGTGTCGGTTCGGCGGGATGTTGTACTGATGTATGTCGTCGATCGCAACATTGCGGCCATCGATCGCGAACGGTTCGGCGACTGGATCCGCAGCTCTGTGCAGGAATTCGCTCAGGACGACGTGAAGCTCACCCAGGTCTCGGGTCGCACCTACGTATCGATCGACGGCGGACGTCCGTTCCTGATCGCTGACGCCATCGTCAGGCAGCTCGTCGCATTGCTGTGAAGCGTCCAGCACGCAAGGAGTTGTAGGGACGTTTTCACGCAGTACTACAACCACAAACACCACCACATCGGGATCGGCCTGCCTGCCCCTGCCGACGTTCACTACGGCCTGACCGACGCCGGTCATAAGGTAACCGCTCCCCATCGGGCACCAATGAATCGCTCGCCCGCGAGCTTTCCCCGCTACGCGCCGGACTCCACAGCGGCGACGCACCGGGCCAGGGCGGCGCGCATGTATCGCCGCCACAGGGGTGCGAAGGGCCCGGCCAGGATCCACCGGCGCCCCGGCCGGGGCTTGAACTCGTAGGACCAGCGGATCAGCGTGCCTTCCCCGTCGGGCGTGAACGTCCATTCCCCGCGAACGCCGACGGCGAGGCTGGACAGGACGTTCGTGAATCCGGTGAGCTGGTAGGCGAAGCTGGTTCCTTCGGTGTATTCGGTGAGCTGCTCATCCACCTGAGACCCGTCACTGAACTGAGGGTTGCGCGAAGGGCCCGTATGGTCCCAGGTGTCGTTCTGATTGAGGACGCGGGTGACGCCGGGAAACGGGGCGACCGGATGGAAGACGCTGGGCAGGTCGATCGGGGCGATGATCCGGAAGGCCTCGGCGGGGGGCTTGGACGTTCTGCGCTGCACCGTGATCGGGACGGTGCGGTCGGCCGGGCCGATGAGAAGAGGAATGCTCACCCGAGAAGCGTGGGTCGAGGGGTGTAGGGACTGCCAGGTATCAGCAGGGCCACCCAGTGAACAGGGCGCGGGCATACTTGCCGGGTGAGTGAACTGGCAACGCTGATCCGCGCCTGGCGGGACCGGCTGACGCCTGGCGAGGTAGGGTTGCCCGCCGAGGGAGACCGCCGAAGCCCTGGTCTTCGTCGGGAAGAACTGTCCGAGCTCGCCTCGGTGTCCGTCGACTACCTGGTGCGGCTGGAGCAGGGACGCGCCCAGAATCCGTCCGCGCAGGTTCTGGCCTCGCTCGCCCGGGCCCTGCACCTGAACGAGGACGAACGCGACCAGCTCTATCTCTCGGCCGGGCTCGCTCCTCCGGCCGCTGGGGTGATCTCTGCCCACCTCGGCCCAGGGCTGCGACGGATCCTGGATCGTCTGGACGACACCCCGGTGGGCGTGTACACGGCAGCCTGGGACTTCGTGCAGTCGAACCGGCTGTGGGACGTCCTCTTCAGCGGGGAGAAGCAGCGGCGCGGACGAGAGGCCAATCTGGTCTGGCGGGCCTTCACGGTGGCTGACCTGCCGATCGTGTGGTCGGCCGGGCAGGCCGCGGTGTTCGCCCGGGAAATGGTCGCCGACCTGCACACTGCATCGGCCGCGTATCCGGACGACCGCGAGCTGGCCGCACTGATCACCGATCTGCGGGCGGCGAGCCCGCTGTTTCTCCAGCTGTGGGACGAATGGCGGATCGGGCGGCGGGTGAACCAGCTCAAGACCGTCAGCTCCGCGAAGGTCGGCCTGATCACGCTGGACTGCGACGTTCTGACCGCCGTCGATTCGGACCTACGCCTGGTCGTCTACACGGCGGAGATCGGCTCAGCTGACGAGAAGAAGCTCGAACTGCTCAGGGACGTCGGCAGCTTCGCCTGAGCATCCGGTCCGGTCGGCCGGCACCGTCTCGTTCGGCCCGCGCCAGGACGGGTGAAACGCCTACGCAGCGCTCAGGATGCACGTCAGGCGTCGACAGGCTCTGGTGCTGTTACCTGGGGGCCGCGCAGCCGTGGCCGAATCACTTGTCTCCTCGGTCAGGAATCTGACCAGGGCGCCGCGGCATCTGCTGACCGTTGTGTCCCTGCTGATCGTGGCCGTGCCGGGGCAAATCGTGCTGGGGGTCTGTGGTCGGGCCGGCCAGGGGACGCATCAGCGCCTCTGGAGCATCGCCCAGGTGTCGCTCCTGGCGGCCGCGCTGGCTGCGGCCTGGTGGGTCATTGCCTGGCGGACCCGGCGTTCCCTGGCTGAGCGACGGATCTGGGAAATGCTCAGCGTGGCCTGGGCGGTCCTGACCGCCAGCGGGCTGGCGATGCTGATCCTGGGACTGACCCCCGTGGATCCGCGGCTCATGACCGTGCCGGCCGCCCTGGGTTCGCTCATCGCCTTCCCCTGGGCCTATCGCGCCGTGGTCCGGTGGAGCCGGGACAGCACCGGCGTGGATCCGGACGATCTGCTCAACGGGATCAGCTCGGTCCTGGTGGTCGTCGCTGTGATCGGTTGTGTCCTGGCCTGGAGCGCGCCGCGGACGGTCGGGCTGATGCTGTCGGGGATCGCCTGGCCCGAGCAGTTGCTGGGGGTCCAGAGCGCGGCGTGGATCATCCTGGTCCTGGCCGCGCTGACCGCGGCGTCGGTCAGCCGGTTGTGGCTGGACGCCCGCATCTGGCTGGTCGCCTCCGCGTACGCGATGATCGGGGCCGGTGGCATCGGCGCACTGATGCGTAACGGCATGCTGCCGGGCTGGGCGTTCCCGGTGTGGTCGCTGGCCCTGCTGCTGATGGGCGTGGCCGCGCTGCGGCCGGTGCGGTTCGTGCCCACCCAGGCGTCGGACCCGGTGACGTCCACCGTCGGCGCCTTCGTGGTCGTCAGCACCGGTCTGGGTGTCCTCGTCATCGCCGTCCTGTCCCACGTCCCGGGAGTCGTGGCGCTGGCCGCGGCGGCCTCGATCCTGGGTTCCAGCGTGCGCCTGCTGATCAATCTGCGGGAACTGGTGCAGCTGGCGGCCAGCCGGGCCGAGGCCCTGACCGACGACCTGACCGGCGCCACCAACCGCCGCGGGCTCCTGCAGCATCTGCACGCCCGGCTGGGCCAGGGCCAGCCCCTGCAGCTGGTCGTTTTCGACCTGGACCACTTCAAGGAGGTCAACGACGGCCTCGGGCACAGCGCCGGCGACGACCTGCTGCGCATGGTCACCCGTCGGCTGCGCTCGAAGCTGCCTCCCACCGCCCTGCTGGGGCGCCTGGGTGGGGACGAGTTCGCCGTCGTTTCGTCCGTGGACGATCGGGACGGGTCCGACCCGGTCACCCTGGCGGCGCTGAAGGAGACGGTGGCGGAGCCGTTCCTCCTGTCGGGCATGAGTCTGCACATCGACCTGAGCGTCGGCGTCACCATCTGGCGACCACCGGCGCAGGACGATGGCGCGACCACCAGCACGGCCGAGGCGGAGGCCGAGGATGCGGCGTCACTGCTGCGCCAGGCCGACACCGCGATGTACGACGCCAAACGCAACGACCTGGGCGCGGTCACCTACGACCCTTCCCGTCACGACGACCCGCGCGGATTGCTCTCCATGGTGGGGGAGCTCCGCAAAGCGATCAGCACCGGGCAACTGCGGGTGCACTACCAGCCCCAGCTGCACACCGGCTCGCGCCGCGGCGGCGCCGGGCCGGCCGCTCCCGCGGCCGGGGTCCTGGCCGGGGCCGAAGCCCTGGTGCGCTGGCACCACCCGCGCCTGGGCCTGCTCATGCCGGGCCAGTTCCTGCCGCTGGCCGAGAGCCACGGGCTCATGGACAGCATCACCCGTGAGGTGCTGGCGCAGGCCGTGGCCCAGCAGGCCCTCTGGCGAACGGCCGGACGCGACGTGCGGGTCTCGGTGAACCTCTCCGCCGGAACCCTTCTCGACGCCTCACTCCCGCACCTGGTCGAGGATCTTCTGCATCGGTACCAGGTTCCGGCGACCTCGCTCGTGCTGGAGGTGACCGAGACCGCGCTGTTGCGCGAGCCCGAGCGCAGCCTGGCCGTCGTGGAGGCCCTGCGCGCCCTGGGCGCGCAGGTCAGCATCGACGACTTCGGCACCGGGTACTCGTCTTTGACCCAGCTGCGCCAGTTGCCGGTCAGCGAACTGAAACTGGACCGATCCTTCACGGTGGACCTGCTCACCGACGCCCGGGCCGCCGCGATCGTGGCCAACACCATCGCCCTGGCCCACGACCTCGAGCTACGCGTCGTCGCCGAGGGCGTGGAGGACGCATCGACCCTGGATGCGTTGGCCGGACTGGCGTGCGACGAGACGCAGGGCTATTTGCACGCCAAACCGCTGCCCCCGGACGGTTTCGATGCGTGGCTGAAGGCCTACGAGCAGACCTCGGCCGAGGCCGAAGAGGATCTGGCGACAGCTGGACGCTGAACCGGATCCGGCCCTTGCACCGAGAATCGGAACGTCAGAGCGTCCCTCATGCCGGCTCCACCGCCTCGATGTCCAGGCGCCGGATCCGGCCGTCGGTGATCAGGTGCACGTGGTCGAAATGACCGGTGGAGACCAGTTCACCGTCGACGGAATGCACGACCTGGCTGATCCTCACAACAATCCGCCCATCGGGCCGACGGGCGAAGGCAACCGGTTCGTCCCGGGTGAGGATGCGCGTCCACTGTTCTAACCAGTACAACCGCACAGCCGCCTTGCCGCGTAGTCGGTCACCGGCGTCCGGCCAGTCGACATCCTCGCCCAGGAGGGTGAGCAGGGTGTCGACGTCCTGGGCGTTGTAGGCCGTGTAGGCCTTGCGCAGAAGGGCCTCGTCAGCGGGGTTCATCGGCGAAACCGTCCAGACTCATCAGCAGATCGACGATCGCGGTGGGCTGGGACAGGAACGGGTGGTGACCGGCGTCGAGTTCGACGACCCGGCCGGCCCGGCGGGCGAAGTCACGCTGCAGCCGGGGCGAGGTGCCCTTGTCCTTCGCGCACACCACGTACGTGGACGGCACGTCGTGCCAAGCCGCGGTCAGGACCGGCGCTCCGGTCACGTGAAGGCTCTGGCGGGCCAGATGGGACAACGCCTGCTCCTGGACGTCGGCGTCACAATCCTGCAGGTAGTTGTCCACCAGGAGCTCCGGACGCACCCCGAACGTTCCGGCGTCCAGGTCGACGTCCAGGAACGGGGACGGGCCCTCGTCGCCGAACTCCGACAGGCTCTGCCCGACCTCGGGCAGGTAACTGGAGATCAGCACCAGATGCCGGACGGACGCGACCCCGACCGCCGCCTCGGCGGTCACGATGCCGCCGTAGCTGTGGGCGACCACGACGGTGGGTTCGTCGCTGCCCTGGAGCACCGTCCGCACGGCGTCGACGTCCTCGGCCAACCCCGGTCCGCCGGTGCCGGTCGCCAGTCCGGTCTCCCCGCAGCTGGGCAGGAGGGGCGTGAGGCTCGTGACCCCCTGCTCCTGCAGGAGCGGCGCTGCGCGGTGCCACCACCACGACCCGTCTCGTACGCAGGCTCCGTGCACGAATACGACCCTCATTGCTGCTCCTCCACGTAGGTCCGACAGTTCCCGATCCACGGTAGACGTAGAAGTTATTACGCGAAAAAATGCCGGACATGGGACGCCGGCAACAGCCCGAGATCAGGCAGCGACTGCTGGATGCCTGCACCGACCACGCGCTCGAGCACGGCCTGCCGGACCGGCTGGAGCCGCTGGTCAGCGGCACCGGAACGTCGGCCCGCATGCTGATCTACCACTTCGGTACCCGCGACAAGCTGCTGAAGGCGGTGATCGGCCGGGCCCGTGAACGCCAGCTCGAGGCCTTCGGCGCCCTGCTGCGGCCCCGGCCAGACGAGCCCTACCCCACCACGCTGGCCAACGCCTGGACCGCGATGACCGGTCCGGACGGGCGTCCGTTCCTGCGGATGTTCGCCCAGTGGCGGGAAGGCACGGTGGAACCGCTCTGGCCCGGTTTCCGCAAGGCCGCAACGACGGACTGGCTCAGGCCGCTGGAGGAGGGCCTGCAGACCATGGGGCGCCCGGAACTGGCCACCCTCGTGCTCGCGGTGATCCGGGGCCTGCTGATGGACCTCGACGCCACCGGGGATGCCGACCGGGCGAACCGGGCGTTCCAGCATTTCCTGGACGGTCTGCTCACGTCGTCGGGGCCGGTCTGACCGGGCGGCGGGCGAACCTGTTCAGTGGTACCTGACCAGGGCGGATTCCACGGCGGCCTGCAGGACCGACCTGCTCACCGGCTTGGTCACGAAGTGGCCGCCCAGATTCCGCGCGGCCACCCGGTCGGACTCGGCCTTGCTGGCGCTCAGGAAGATGGCCGGGATCTGCGACGTGGCTGGCTGCTGGCGCAGCTGCTGAAGAACGTCGATCCCACTGCCGTCCGGCATGACGATGTCCAGGACCGCCACCTCGGCCGCCTCCGCCGGGTCGACCGAGATTCTCGGAATCAGACGCAACGCATCAGCCAGGGAATCGGCGCTCGCCACCTGGTGCCCCATCCACTGCAGCCAAGCTGCCACCGTGGCCCGGGTGCCCGGATCGTCTTCGACTACCAAGACCCTGGCCATTGAACATGCCTCCTCCTACCCGAGCGCGATCACTGCCGGGCCTCCCAGGCGAACCAGCCTTGTTCGGCCCTACCCCACGACATCGACCCGGATTGCCGCGACTTGACCGGCTACGAGCCAGGGACGTGAAAACCATTCGGCAACCTCTGGCCACGCACCGATGACGGGGCGACGACAAGATCGATTCACACGCTCCGAGAGGACATTTCCTGAAGGCCGATCGCCGCGAGCAGATCGAGTTTGCTGCGGGCATCCGTACCCGGCCGCGGGGTGTTGACCACCATTCGCAGGTCCGTGCCCTGCGTGGTCAGCACGCTCGAGTCGATCGCGATGTCCCCGACCTCCGGGTGCTCCACGATCTTGCTCGCGGTCTCGTGGGCGGCGACCGCGCGCAACTCCCACAGCTCGCGGAAGTGGGGGAAGCGCATCAGGCGGGACACCAGCGCGAGGACTTCGGGGTCGTTCGGGTAACGGCCGGTGCTCGCCCGCAGATCCGCGACCAAGGACGTCTCGAACTCGGCCTGCTCGGCTGCGGTCTGCCGGAGGCGGGGGAGAGGCCCCTCGAACTGGCTGATCAGCATGCTGCGCTCCGTCTGCGGGCTCCGGGTCGCCCGGGTTGGATCACCGAAGGTCGCCGCGAACAGCGAGTTCCAGTGCAGGAGCTGCCAGGTTGCGTCGTAGACCCCGATCGGATTGTTCGACAGCTGCTCCATGATCCGGTGCAGGCTCGCCGGGATCAGCCGCGGCACCCGCCCCGGACTGGCGGCGTGCCCGGCCAGACGCATCAGGTGCGCCTGCTCGCCGTCCGACAGCTGCAACGCGCGCGCCAACGCCGAACACACCTGAGCCGACGGGGTGGTCACCTTGCCCTGCTCGAGCCGGATCACGTACTCGACCGAGATCCCGGCCAGCATCGCCAACTCCGAACGCCGCAAACCGGCCACCCGGCGGGGCAAGTTGTGCGCCAGCCCCAGCGCCGCCGGATCCAACCGGTCTCGCCAGGCCCGCAGCTCCGCACCCAGTGGACTCATGCCCCTATGGTCCACCGGCCCGGCCCGCCCTGGGTGATACAGATTTTGCCACCATCAAGTGGGGCTCCCTCCTCTCCCGCAGCGGCTACAGGCTCGAAGGCATGAACACCACGATCACCCTCGCCGAAGACCTGACCCTGAGCCGCATCGGCTACGGCGCGATGCAACTCGCCGGGCCCAACGCCTTCGGCCCGCCCCGCGACCGTGCCGCAGCCGTCCAGGTGCTGCGCGCCGCCGTCGACCTGGGCGTCACCCACCTGGACACCAGCGACTACTACGGGCCCCACGTCACCAACCAGCTCATCAAGGAGGCGCTGCACCCCTACCCCTCGGATCTGCGCATCGTCACCAAGGTCGGCTTCCGCCGGGGCGGCGACGGCAGCTGGGAGCCGTCACCCCATGACCTGCGCGCCCAGGTAGAAGCGAACCTGAAGCACCTCGGCCTGGACGTCCTCGACGCCGTCAACCTCCGGGGCGAGGGCCCCGGCTCCCTCGCCCCGGCGTTCAGCGAACTTGCCGGCCTGCGCAAGGAAGGCCTGATCCGCCACCTGGGCGTCTCCAACGTCACCGCCGCCCAGGTCGCCGAGGCCCGAACCATCGCCCCGATCGTCTTCGTCCAGAACATGTACAACCTGGTCCTGCGGGGCGACGACGACCTGATCGACACTCTCGCGGCGGACGGCATCGGGTATGTCCCGTTCTTCCCGCTCGGCGGCTGGAACCCTCTGCAGTCCGCAACCCTCGACGAGGTCGCGGCGGCGGTGGGGGCAACCCCGCAGCAGACCGCCCTGGCCTGGCTCCTGCAGAGATCTCCCGTCATCCTTCCCATTCCGGGGACGTCGTCGGTGGCCCACCTCCGCGAGAACATCGGCGCCGCCGATCTCACGCTGCCGGCTGAGGCCATCGCCCGTCTCGACACCTTGGCGGGCTGATGCTGTTCTGTCCGAAAGAACCTGCGTGATGGCCATAACGCGCCCCGGGTGGTGCCTTGGTCCCTGAACAGTAGGACGAGACCCTGCTGGGACGGTGCGGTCCTAGTAGGAGGTTGGACGATGCGCACTGCCTTCGCACCGCCCCTCTCTCCTGCTGGGACGACCGGACTCCGCAACGGCATTACGGTTATTACTTGACCGCATTGCAGGCGCATTGCAAACTGGGGAGAGATGGACCGGAAGTACACGATCGGCGAGGACAGCTGGGACAACCTCGACCTGTTCGGGATCACGCTGGCGGAGTATCTGCAGGTCGTTCAGAGCCCGCCCCGAGTGGTGCGGCATCTGGAGGATGTGTTGCTGGTTTATGGCGTCCGGGTCGCGACATGACCGGCGCTGAGATTGCGAGCTTCGACCGGGCCAGGGGAGGGAACTGATCATGGATGCACGAGCGGTGCAGGACATCCTGAACATGGACCATTCACAGGTGATTGCCGAGGGTGAGGCGGCCGAGGGGCCGGATCTGGGCGCGGAGAACCTTGAGGTGAACAAGACTCTGCGCCTGTCTTTGGTGATGGCTCAGGCGATCGAGGAGGAAGCCAAACGGCGTGGGGTGAAGCCGTCGGTACTGATGCGTGGGTGGATCGAGGACGGTTTGCGCCAGAGCGCGGAGCGGCCGGCCAATCTTTCGGTTCCGCTGGACGATCTTCTCCGGGCTGTGCAGCAGCTAGCTCGGCCGGCGGCCTGACCACCGCGCGTCGACCGCAGATCGCGACGAAGCTCTTCTACGGACGGGACGGCGGAAGGGCTCCCGCGTTGCTGCTCCTGATTGGGGTGGGCTCACCGATAGAGTTGTGACTGTGGGTGGCTCGCGATTGCGAATAGTTACGACCCTGATGGCTGCTCTGATGAGCTTGGCCGGGATCGCCGTCCTCGCCTCAGGCGCAACGCGACCAATGCCCGCTCAGGACGTCTCGGCTCGACCATTGGCCGCGCAGACAATGAGCGCGCAGCGGGCTCTGGCGTCCTTGAAGGTCAAGGGCAGGGCGTCCAAGACGGGCTACGCGCGGGCAGAGTACGGCCGCGCCTGGGCTGATGTCGATCAGAATGGGTGCGATACCCGTAACGACATTCTGCGTCGCGACCTCTCTGCGATCACCGCTGCTACAGACCGGTGCATCGTGCTGACAGGCGTCCTGGCCGATCCCTACCAGCGGGCCACCGTGACGTTCCAGCGAGGGCCGGGTACCTCAGCGGATGTTCAGATCGACCACGTGGTCGCTCTTGCGGATGCCTGGGTGAAGGGCGCGCAGGGGTTGACGAAGACGGCCCGGACGCGGTTCGCGAACGACCCGTTGAACTTGCTGGCAACCACCAGCGCGATGAATGCGAAGAAGAAGTCCGCAGACGCTGCTACCTGGCTGCCCCCGCGCAAGGACGTCCGTTGCGACTACGTGGCCCGACAGATCGCGGTCAAACGCATCTACCAACTGTGGGTCACGCGAGCCGAGCACAAGGCCATGGCGGCGATCCTTGCGCGCTGCCCGGGCGAACCCTTGCCGACGGCTCGTCAGGCAGCACCACCGGACCTGGCGCAACCGATGCCGATCCCGACGACATCGACGCCCGGGCCGACTGACCCCACAACGGCGCCCACCTCGCCCACGCCCAGTAGCACGACCACGTCCCCGACCGGGTCGCCGAGCACCACCTCGGCCAGTCCCACGACGACGGTCAGCACGACAACTGCCGCCCCCACCACGACGACCACCACCGCCGGTACCGATCCTCGTTTCAGGACCTGTGCCGACGCCAAAGCCGCTGGATACGGCCCTTACACGCGGGGTGTCGACCCCGAATACAACTGGTACCGGGATGCGGATGGCGACGGCGTTGTCTGCGAATAGGAGACGGCCGGGTCGCGGAGGCCGTACGTCGAACTGAAGCCGCAGACCGGACTCTTCGATACGCTCTGCGGTGAAACGCTTTCCGGCGGGCTCAGGCCTCGACAGCCGCTCGCCGCTGGTCCCGGCACCACGATCAGCCCGGATCGGTCCGGGATTCCTGATCGAGGAGGCATGGATGTGGCGCCGGCACTTCTCCGAGGTGCCGGATGAATGAATTTCAGAGGTTTCAGCCGGGTCAGAGCCCGGATTCAGGCTCCGGACAGCCGATCCTGATGTTTCGTGCCAGCTCAGCGCGGGGTGCCGCGAAGACTCCCCAAGCTGCCTTTCCATTGGTTCGCAGGGCTAATGAGTTGTTCATTGACACTGGCGAAACATCTCCGCAACCTCCTCGTAGCGCTTGTCGGCGCCCGCAACAACGTCAGCGTCACTTGCTACAGCCGACCCAAAGATCCGTCGCGGTCATTCGCCGTTGCGGTGGATCGAGCCATCAGGAGAATCGTATGAACAGATTCAGGCAGGGTGTGGGGCGTCTGCGCCCGCACCGTGTAATGGCCGCGGCAGCGGCCGTAGCCGTGGTCACCGCAGGGGTGTCGTTCGCATCGATCGGTTCGGCCGTCGCCGCCCCCGCATGCTCGATCGCCTATACGGCGAACTCCTGGGACAGCGGATTCACCGCCAGTATCAACATCACCAACTCCGGTGACCCGGTCACCAGCTGGGCGCTGGAGTTCGACTACGCCGGCAACCAGGTGGGCAGCTCGGCCTGGGGCGGGACGCTGACCCAGTCCGGCAAGCACGTGAAGATCGCCAATGCCGCCTGGAACGGCAGCCTGGCCTCGGGCGCCACCACGAATGTCGGCTTCAACGGCACGTACTCGGGGACGAACGCCAACCCGACCAACTTCGTCCTGAACGGCACCTCCTGCAACGGTGGCACGACCACCCCGACCCCGACGTCGACCACCACGGTCTCCCCGACCGTCTCGCCGACGTCAACGGTCTCGCCCACGGTCAGCCCCACCCCGACCACCACCGCTCAGCCCGGCAGTCACCTCGACAACCCCTACGTGGGCGCGAAGTGGTACGTGAACGCCGACTGGTCGGCCAAGGCGGCGGCAGAGCCGGGCGGCAGCGCGGTCTCGAACGAGCCGACCGGCGTCTGGCTGGACAGCATCGCCGCGATCACCGCTCCGGCCGGTTCCGGCTACGCCACGAGCCTGCGGGGACACCTCGACAAGGCCCTGGCCCAGAAGGCGACCCTCGCCCAGTTCGTCATCTACGACCTGCCCGGTCGGGACTGCGCGGCGCTGGCGTCCAATGGTGAGCTCGGCCCGACGGAGATCGGTCGCTACAAGACCGACTACATCGACCCGATCGCGGCGATCGAGGCAGACCCGAAGTACTCCTCGATCCGGATCGTCAACATCGTCGAGATCGACTCGCTGCCGAACCTGGTGACGAACGCGGGTAGCGCCGCCGGTGCCACCGACGCCTGCCGGACGATGCTGGCCAACGGCAACTACTCGACCGGTATTGCCTACGCCCTGTCCAAGCTGCACGCGGCGGGCACGAACACCTACAACTACATCGACGCCGCGCACCACGGGTGGCTCGGCTGGGACACCAACTTCGCTCCGGCGGCCACGACGTTCGCCGACACTGCGAAGAAGGCCACCGGCGGCGTCAACACGGTGGACGGCTTCATCACCAACACCGCCAACTACTCCGCCCTGAGCGAGCCGTTCGTCAAGATCGGTACCACCGTGAACGGCACCACCGTGCGGCAGTCGAAGTGGGTGGACTGGAACCAGTACACCGACGAGCTGACCTTCGCCCAGGCGTTCCGCACCCAGCTGGTCTCGGTCGGGTTCAACGCCAACATCGGGATGCTGATCGACACCTCCCGCAACGGCTGGGGCGGTTCCGCCCGGCCCACCGCGGCCAGCACCTCCACCGATCTGAACACCTTCGTGGACGCCTCCCGGATCGACCGGCGGATCCACGCCGGCAACTGGTGCAACCAGAGCGGTGCCGGTCTCGGCGAGCGCCCGCAGGCCGCCCCGGCCAGCGGGATCGATGCCTACACCTGGATCAAGCCTCCGGGCGAGTCGGACGGCTCCAGCTCGCTGGTGCCGACCGGTCCGGACAACCCGGGTGGTAAGGGCTTCGACAGGATGTGCGACCCGACCTACACGGGTAACGGCCGCAACGGTAACAGCCTGAGTGGTGCCCTGCCCAACGCCCCGGTCTCCGGGGCCTGGTTCTCGGCCCAGTTCCGCCAGCTCCTGGCCAACGCCTACCCGCCGGTGAACTGAGAACCGCCGGTTGCCGGTAGCTGCTCTCGGCGCTACCGGCAACCACAGGGCGAAGCCCCACCCCGACCGGAATTCTCGTTCGGGGTGGGGCTTTCGTGGTTCAGAACGGAATCTCCGAAAGGCGTTTCAGGTGGAGGAGCGGATGACCAGCTCGGTCGTGAGAATCTGGTCATCGGCGGGGCCGTCGCCGGACACCACCTGTTCGAAGAGCAGCTCGGCGGCCAGTGCCCCGAGTCGCTCGACCGGCTGACGAACCGTGGTCAGCGGTGGATCGGTGAGCGCCGCCGCGGTCACGTCGTCGAAGCCGATCATCGCGACGTCGGTCGGGATGCGGCGGCCGGCCTGGCGCAGGGCCATCATGGCGCCCATGGCCATCGGGTCCGAGGCAGCGAAAACCGCGTCCAGGGTGGGTGCTTGATCCAGCAGCAGCCGCATGGCGTTCTTGCCACCCATCGGGGTGAAGTCCCCGGCCGCGACCAGCGGTGGGAGGCCGGCTTCGGCCAGCGCGTCGAGGTATCCGGCGAGCCGGTCCCGGGCGGCCGGCAGATCGTTCGGGCCGGCAATCAGGGCAATCCTTTTCCGGGTCTTCAGCAGCAGTTCGACCGCGGCCCGGGCGCCGCCGCGGTTGTCCACGTCGACGAAGGGCAGGTGCACCTCGTCCACCGGTCGCCCGGCGGCGCGGATCGGCAGGCGGGTGCCGGCCAGGGTCATGGCCAAGGGATGCCGGCCGTGCACGGAGACCAGCAGAACTCCGTCCGAACCTCCTCCGAGCAGGTGCTTTTCGGTCGAGGCGAAGACGGGTCCGGCCGCCGACATCAACGGCAGGGGAACACCGCGCCCGGACAGGTAGGTCTCGGCCCCACTGATGAAGCGCACGAAGAAGGGGTCGTTGAACACCCGGGTGGTGGGCTCGCAGATCACCGCGGTGATGATCGGCGGATGCCGACTGTCACCGGGTCGCTCACCGCGGCGCAGGTATCCGAGACGGGACACCGCCGCGTAGACCTGCCGCCGGGTGGTGGCGCTCACCTGCGCCGAACCAGTGAACACCCGCGAGACCGTGGCCGGAGAAACGCCCGCTTCCGCGGCGACATCCGCCATGGTCATGTTCTTGGCCGTTGTCGTCTCCTTTGACGACCTGCACGACGTCATGCAGGCTGGGCAAGCTTTAGCTGAATGGTTCCACGCGCCCGATGTATCGGCAAGAGATCCCCTGCTGCCGAGTGTTCAGGACCGGCACGCTGAATCAATTTCAAGATTTCTCAGGATTTGGGGCAACCTTTTGCCGGCGCCGGACGACCGTTGCGGTGGGAGAGGTGTGCACATCGTCAAGTGCGTGCCGGACCGCGTCCCGAGGGCGCCTTTCTTATTGACATGAGAGCGCTCCCAAGCAATGCTTTTTGCAAGGTTTCGCGCGCCTGGCATGGTGTTCGGTAATTAAACCATTCTGCGGCCAACGGCTTGCGCGACGTCAGAAATTCTCCTATGGATCGAGGACGCTCCATGTGGCGACGAACGGCTTGGCTGGCAGTCGGAGTTTTCGCGGCGGCCGTGCTGGCCCCGGTGATACCGGCGGCCCAGGCCGCGGGCGGCTGTCAGGTCGACTACGTGGTCCAGGACCAGTGGGCGGGTGGCTTCCAGAGCGCGGTCACCGTGCGAAATCTCGGCGACGCGCTCAACGGCTGGACCCTGACCTTCGGGTTCCCCGCCGCCGGGCAGACAGTCACCCAAGGCTGGAACGCCACCTGGACCCAGTCCGGGACCGACGTCAAGGCGGTGAACACCAGTTGGAATGCCGCCCTGCCGTCCAGCCAGTCCGTCTCCCTGGGGTTCCTCGGCACCTGGAGCGCAACCAACCCGATTCCGGCAACGTTCCAGCTCAACGGAGTGACCTGTACCGGAAGCACGAGTACGCCCACCCCGAGCACCACCTCGAGCCCCTCGACCAGCCCCACCGCTACGCCGACCCCCACCCCGTCCACCACCCCGCCGACTACTCCGACGACCACTCCGCCGAGTGCGGGGGCCGCGCCGGCACTGCACGTGTCCGGCAACCAGGTGGTGACCGCTGCCGGTACGCCGTACCGCTTCTACGGCGTCAACCGGTCCGGTGGAGAGTTCGCCTGCATCAAGAACCGCACTGGCATCTGGGACGGCCCGATGGACCAGGCGTCGGTGAGCGCCATGCGGGCCTGGAAGATCCGCACGGTCCGGGTTCCGCTGAATGAGGAATGCTGGCTGGGGACCACCAGCAACCCGGTTCCGGAATACAGTGGAACGGCGTATCAGAACGAGGTCAAACGTTACGTCAAGCTTCTCATCGACAACGGGATAACCCCCATCGTCGAACTGCACTGGACCTACGGCGCCTATAACGGCAATTCATCCGGCTGCGCAGACGTGGCCTCGGTCTGCCAGAAGCCGATGCCGGACACGCAGTACTCACCCGCTTTCTGGACCGGTGTCGCGAACGCCTTCAAGGGCAATGACGCGGTAGTGTTCGACCTGTTCAACGAGCCGTATCCGGAACGCGCGACCGGGGATGCCACGTCCGGCTGGAAATGCTGGCGCGACGGTGGCACCTGCGCCGGCATCAATTATTCGGTAGCCGGATTCCAGACCCTGGTGAACGCGGTCCGCGCCACCGGCGCGACCAATGTGATTGCACTCGGCGGCCTGGCCTATTCCAACGACCTGAGCCAGTGGCTGGCCTACAAGCCGACCGATCCGCGGAACAACCTGGTCGCGGCGGTACACGTCTACAACTTCAACACCTGCGCCTCGACGTCCTGCTGGGACAGCCAATTGGCCCCGGTCGCCGCCCAGGTGCCGCTGATGTTCGGCGAGTTCGGGCAGAACGACTGTGGTCACGGGTTCGCCGACGGCCTGATGAACTGGGCCGACGCGCATTCCATCGGCTACCTGGGCTGGACCTGGAACACCTGGGACTGCGGCAGCGGCCCCTCGCTGATCAGTGACTACAACGGCACGGCGACCGCGTACGGTCAAGGGCTCAAGACCCACCTGGCCGCGGTCTCGAACTGATCCGAAGCCGCGGGCGAGTCACCCGGCGGACGGCGGCCCGGATGCGGCCTGACGAAGTGATCTTGGTACTTGCCATCAGGATTTGACGGCAGGAAGGGCCCTTTGGCCGTGCCCGCGAGGTTCGGCTGGTGTTGTAGTGAGCCTGTCGACGGGTGTGCTTGGCCGATCGCGGAATCGAGACTCCCTTCTTGGGCAAGGAGTATGCCGATGTCCCGCCATCTGACGTCCGGCCTGGATCGTTCCGCCTGCCTGGGGTTGCTGGGGACCCGGTCCTGGGGTCGGCTGGTCTACACCCGCCGTGCGCTGCCCGAGGTGCTTCCCGTCCCGTATCACCTGGAGGGGGAGCGGGTGTTGATCAGACTGGCCTCGGACTCGGCGGCGGCCGACGCATCGCGGGATGCCGTCGTCGCGTTCGAGGTGGACGACTTCGACGCCGAGTTCCGATCCGGTTGGACGGTCACGATCGTTGGGCTGGCTCAGGAGATCGCGCCCTCCTACGAACCGGAACGGTTGGTCGGTCATGTTCTGGCCGTGACCGTCGATCGGATGTCGGGGCACCGTCTCACCTCGGATGGGACCCCGTCGACAGCCTCCTGGGCCGCACTCACCTGAGCTAGGTCGTACAGTGGAGGAGAAGACCCGGGCAGGCAAGTGAGTGCGGGCTTCGGCCGAGATCCATGACCCGGGTGGCAGGTGTGCCCGGCGGGAGCTGCGCAGTGACTGATTCCGCGGGGCCCTCGGTCCGGAACGGACAGACTCAGGATTCCCGGCCCGGCCTTCATCGCCTGCGCATGGACGTCCTCCTGGGCGAGCTGGTGAAGCGCGCCGAGGACATCATCGGGGTCGAACAGCAGATGCATCAGCTCCTTGACGCCGTCGTCTCGGTGGCCAGTGGGCACACCCTGGACGACACGCTGCACCGGGTGACCGAGCTCGCGGCCGAACTCTCGGGGGCCGAGTTCTCGGCGCTGAGGATCGTCGGGCCGGACCGGACCCTGGACGAATTCATCACGGCGGGCGTCGATCCTCGGCTGGGAAGCGCCATCGGTGCTCTGCGCCCGAGTCCGGACGCCCCGCCCCGGCTTCAGCACGACTGCGAATCCGGGCGGACACCGGAACCGGCCGCCGCCTCGGAACTTTTCGGATTCCCGCCGGAGAATCCCCGGACGGGAACCTTTCTCGGGGTCCCGATCCGGGTCCGTGATGTGGTTTTCGGAGACCTCTACCTGACGCAGAAACGGGGAGGCGACTTCACCGAGCGCGACGAGGACCTGGTGGTGGCTCTGGCGTCGGCGGCGGGGATTGCGATCGAGAATGCCCGGCTGGTGGAGGAAACGCGTCGGCGCGAACGCTGGCTGGCTGCGTGCGCGGAGGTCACCAGCAGTCTGCTGGCCGGAGCGGAGGCGGCGGAAACGACGCAGCTGGTGGTCCGTAAGGCAGCCGAGATCGTCCACGCCGACGCTGTTTTCCTGCTCCTGAGAGACGAGACCGGCCCGGTCGACGGCAATGGCCTGGAGGCGCTGGTCGTGACCGCGGCTCACGGGGACGGAGCCGGCGCGTTCATGGGCCAGCAATACGCCCTCAATGAGACTCTCGCCGGCCAGGTCTTCACCGACGGGAAGCTTCGGCCCTACGCCTCCAGGGCCGCCATGATGCAGTCGATCTCGCCCACGGCACCGCCGCACGGCCGCTTGGACGGCCCGGGGGCCTGATTCCCTTGGCCTCGGCCGGCCACAACCTCGGAGTGCTGTCCGTCGTCAGATTCCGGGGATCGGATCCGTTTTCCGAGGCTGACGTGCGCATGGTGCACACCTTCGCGGGTAACGCCGCACTCGCCGTCGAGTTCAGCCGCACCGCCCGGGACAAGCAACGCCTGGCCGTCTACGAGGACCGGGACCGGATTGCCCGTGACCTCCACGACCTGGTGATCCAGCACCTGTTCGCGATCGGTCTCGGGCTGCAAGGCGTCCTGCCCAAGGTCGTTCAGCCCGAGGTCGCCGACACGTTGTCCGGGTACGTCGACGATCTGGACACCACCATTCGCGATGTCCGCAGAACGATCTTCTCGCTGCAGGAGTCCGAGGAGGTGGCCAGCGGCCTGCGGGGGCGGATCCTTCGAACCGTGGCCGGAGCGGCAACGGTCCTGCGGTTCGAGCCTTCGCTGACGATGGAGGGCCCGGTGGACTCGGTGGTGTCCGAGGCCCTGGGCGCGCAACTGCTGGCGGTGATCGGCGAAGCGCTGACCAACGTGGCGCGTCATGCCAAGGCCACCCGGGTGGACATCCGGGTGTGGGTGGACACCCCGGCCCGCTCGGTCACGGTGGTGATCCTGGACGACGGGATCGGTCCGCGCTCCGACGATGTTCCCGGGCAGGGCACCGTGAACATGGCCACCCGCGCCCGGCAGGCCGGTGGGATCTTCACGCTCTGCGAGGGTGAGTTGGGTGGAGCAGAGATCACCTGGTCGGCTCCCCTAAATCTGACTTCCTGAAAGGTATTCCGGGTACCGCGGCACTCGACCGGACGGAGGACCTTGTCCTCTGTGGGCCGCCTGACGGGACGGCGATGATCAGAGCACAGGGGTCGATGTCCGGATCCTCGACCGCGTCCTGCCAGTCTGGGGAAACTCCATGAATACAGCCACCCGTCAACGCATCGTCGTAGGAGTTGATGGGTCGGCCGGATCGAGGACGGCTCTGGCCTGGGCCGTCTGGCAGGCGGAACTCACCGGCGCCGGGCTGGAGGCCGTCTGCGTGGGCCAGGACCTGACGATGTTCTCTCACGGGCTGGGCGACGTGCCACCGCCGCACGCCGGCGAAGATCTGGCCGCGGTCGGTCAGAAGACCCTCGACCGATCGATCGAAGCGGTCACAGCCGGCCGCGGGCACCCTTTCGAGGTGACCACCCGGGTGGAGACCGGGCGTGCGGCGGAGATCTTGCCGAAGCTGGCCGGCGGCGCCCTGATGCTGGTCGTCGGCAGTCGCGGGCACGGTGCCTTCGCGGGAATGCTTCTGGGCTCGGTCAGTCAGCACTGCATCCAGCACTCTTCCTGTCCTGTTGTGGTGGTTCCGCTGTCCGAGGCGGCGGTGAGCGCGTGAGTATCGACCTCGGCCGTCCGCCGACGGCACCGCCGCCCGACCGGCACCAGAATGCGTTCGAGGTTGACGAGCAACGCTCTCTCAACGAACTGTTCCGGAATCTGAGGACGACTCCCGCCGGTCTGGGCGGACGCGAGGCGGCTCGTCGGCTGGAGGTTCACGGGGCGAACGAGCTCGCGCGCAAGGGTGGGCGGCGATGGCCGGGGGAGTTGTTGTCGCAGTTCACCCAGCCCTTGGCGATCCTGCTGGCGCTGGCCGCGATCCTGGCCTGGGCCGGTGGTACCCCGGCGCTCTCCATCGCCGTGGTGGCGGTGATCCTGCTCAACGCCGGCTTCGCCCTTGTGCAGGAGATGCAGGCCGAGCGGGCGGTCGAGGCGCTCGCGGCGTTTCTGCCGCCCACCGCCCGGGTGGTCCGGGACGGCGTCCATCGCGAGATCGCCGCCCGTGAACTGGTTCCCGGTGATGTACTGATCATCGCCGAAGGGGACCGGGTCTGCGCCGATGCGCGGATCATCGACGGCACGATGACCATGGATCTGTCGGCCCTGACCGGTGAATCGATGCCGGTGACCCGCTCGGCTGATCCGGCGGCGACCATCGGCCCGCTGCTGGAGGCCACCGACCTCGTCTTCAGCGGCACCGCCTGCATCGGCGGACAGGCGAGCGCCATGGTGACGCGTACCGGGATGCACACCGAGCTCGGCCGGATCGCGGCTCTTTCCCAGAGTTCGAAGACCGAGCCGAGCCCGCTGGAGCGCCAGGTCCGCCGGGCCACCTGGATCATCGCGGCCGTCGCGGTCGCCATCGGGATCGCCTTCCTTCCGGTCGGGGTGCTGGCCGGGCTCGGCTGGAGCGCGGCGATCAGCTTCTCGATCGGCCTGATCGTGGCGAACGTGCCCGAAGGGCTCCTGCCCACCATCACCCTGGCCCTGGCGGCCGGGGTGCGGGAACTGGCCCGGGAAGGAGCCGTGGTCAAGCGGCTGTCCGCGGTGGAGACCCTGGGCTCGACCACCGTGATCTGCACGGACAAGACCGGCACGCTGACCGAGAACCGGATGACGGTGACCCGTCTCTGGCTGGCAGAGGGCGAGGTGGACGCGCGGCCGGCCGCAAGGGCGGCGATCCATGGCCCTCGGCCCCGGCTACTGGCGGCCACGGCGGCCGCCTGTACAACGGCCGATCCACCGAGTACGAGCCAGCCGAAGGGCAGCGGTGACCCCACCGAGCTCGCCCTGCTGGCGCTGGCCGCAGACCTGGGAGTGCTGGTGGGTGCGGCCGAGCGGGAGGCGGGCCGACAGGCGCTGTTCGCCTTCGACGGTCATCTGAAGCGGATGACGAGTGTCGACCGGGTGGGCGACACCATGACGGTACAGACCAAGGGCGCTCTGGAATCGGTCCTGCCCTGTTGTACCCGGCTGATGGATCTGGACGGTCATGACCGGCCGTTGGACGAGGCGGACCGGCTCACCCTGCAGCGGACCATGGACTCCTACGCTGCGGACGGACTGCGCGTACTCGCGGTTGCCCGTCGCGCCCTGACCGGTGGTGACATGGCCACTGCGGCGCAGATGGGACGTACGGACGCCGAGACCGGACTGACGCTGATCGGTCTGGTCGCGATGGTCGATCCACCCCGCGAAGGGGTTGCGGAAGCCGTCACGGCGGCCCACCGGGCCGGGATCCGGATCAACGTGATCACGGGAGACTACGGACCGACGGCGGCCCAGATTGCCCGCCAGGTGGGGATCGGCGGTCCTGGCAGCCCGATCGTCACCGGACCGGACCTGGACCGGCTGAGTGATGCCGACCTTGACGACCTGCTGGCCGGTCACCGGGAGATCGTCTTCGCCCGAGCGTCCCCGGAGGGCAAGTTGCGTATCTGCGAGGCGCTGCGCAGCCAGGGACAGGTCGTGGCCATGACCGGTGACGGCGTGAACGACGCACCCGCTCTGCGGCACGCCGACATCGGGGTGGCGATGGGCCGTTCCGGGACCGACGTGGCCCGGGAGGCAGCCACGATGGTGCTGACCGACGACAACTTCGCGACCATCGTGACCGCCGTGGACGCCGGGCGCCGGGTCTTCGACAACGTCCGCAAGTTCGTGCTGTACATCTTTGCCCACGCGGTGCCGGAAGTGGTGCCGTTCCTGATCTTCGCCGGATCCGGTGGCGCCGTCCCGTTGCCGTTGACCGTCCTGCAGATTCTGGCCATCGACCTCGGCACTGAAACGCTGCCCGCGCTGGCCCTGGGACGTGAACCGGCCGAACCCGGTCTGATGACGCGCCCTCCGCGCTCCCGCACCGCCGGAGTGATCGACCGGGCCCTGATGCTGCGGGCGTGGGCCCTGCTCGGAGCCGTCTCGGCGGTACTGGTGATGGGCGCCTTCCTGCTCACCCTGCACCGGGCCGGGTGGCACCTCGGGGACCCGACCGGCCCGGGAACGGCTCTGCATCACGCCTACCTGCAGGCCACCACCATCACTTTCGCGGCGATCGTGGCCTGTCAGATCGGCACCGCCTTCGCCGCCCGCACCGACCGGGCCTCACTCTTCACCATCGGGGTGTTCTCCAACCCATTACTGCTGGCCGGAATCGCCTTTGAACTCGCTTTCACCGGAGCGGTCATCTACGTCCCTCTGCTGCAGGACGTTTTCAATACCGCTTCACTCGGCCTGACGCAGCTCATCGTCATCGCCCCGTTCCCCGTTCTGGTCTGGGGAGTGGATGAACTGGCGCGCTGGATCCGACGGCACCGCGGTGAAACCCTTGGGCGGTGACCAACGACTCTGTTCAGTAGCTTCGTGGCGGTGCACTTTCGGGATATGAACAATCTGGCGGACGCTCTTGAGGCAGACCTACCGCGGCCGACCAAATCCCTGGACCCCAGGGCTTGCTGGGAATTGCTGCGGGGTGTTGAGATCGGGCACCTGGCCGTGGTGATCGCCGGCGCCCCCGAGATCTTTCCGGTGAACTTCGTGGTCGAGCACGAGACCGTGGTGTTCCGCACGGGGGAGGGGGCCAAGGTGGCCGCAGCCACGAACGGGAAGGTGGCCTTCGAGGTCGACGGACTGGACACCGAGTTCAATGAGGCATGGAGCGTGGTCCTCAAGGGAGTAGCCCACGAGGTCAGGGAACTGGATGACCTGATCGATGTCGCCGGGCTGCCGCTGGCGCCCCTGAACGGCTCACCCAAGAGCCGGTTCCTCCGGATCGGGGTGGAGCAGATCACCGGGCGCCAGTTTCCGATCGTGAACCGGGACATTTGGCGAAACCCGTTCACCCTGCGGCATCGCTCCTCATCGGACTGAGGTTCCGTGCGGCCGGCCGAGCCCGCACGGGCTGCGGTCAGTACTGCAGACGCAGCTCATTGGTGACGCTGGTGATGCCGGGAGCCGACCAGCAGACGTGCTCGGCCTGACGGCGGTCGGCCCAGGAATGAACGGTTCCGGTAAGGGTCACGTTCCCGAGCCGATCGGTGGTGACACTGATCTCGCGTCCCCGGAGTTGGGCGCTGCGCTGGAGGGATTCCCGGATGGCCGAGTTCAGGCCCTTGGCGGTGACGGTGGGCCGGATCTCGATGTGGTTGTGAAGCTTTCGCACGCCGGCCAAATAGCGCACGGACCGCCCGGCGTTGTCGCGCTCGTGCTGCCACTCCACCTCACCGTTCAGCGTGACCACGCCGTCGGCGACGGTAGCCGTCACCCCGTCCGGGACATCGATCGCACGGGCCAGAGCCTCCCCGGCCTCCCGGTCCAGATCGGCATCCAGAACGGCCGCCGCAGCATGGTTCACGACGACGATCGCCTCGGCCACCGCCGTAATCCCATGAACTCGCTGGGCCGCCTTGACCGCCAGCACGACCTGCGGATAGGTGGGAACCGCCCCGGAAAGCGTGGCGATACCGTCGGTCACGGTCACGTGGATATCGGTGCTGTCCAGCCCCGGAGTGTAAAGCAGTTCGGCATCGACGGAGCTCTTCAGATCAAGAACGGTTTGAGTCATGCCTTCATCCTGCTGCCGTGCCGCTGTAGGCAGGCAGAGGACAAGGTCCCACCGCCCGCCGAATGCGAGTTCCGGATCGGGACGTATTGCTCTGGCGCGTGAGCCCCTTCACCCCACACCGTGGACACATGGGAGGCCGGACTTTGTCCCCATGATCCGGCCTGACCCTTGGAGATGATGAGTGACGGTCCGAACTGAACTTGCTGATCTTGCTGATCCGGAAGTCCTGGACGTCCTGGAGGTGGCGCAGTTCCTTGGGACGGACACCGAGCAGGGACTGTCCTCGGCCGAGGCCGCCCTTCGCCTGGAACGAGATGGTCCCAACGAGATCGCCTCCGCTCCGGAGCTCGCAACCTGGCGAAAGATCCTGTCGCAGTTCAACGACCCGCTGATCTACCTTCTGCTCGTGGCCGCGACCGTATCGCTGCTCGCGTGGGTCTTCGACGGTGCCTCCGGGGTTCCGGTGGACGCCTTGGTGATCGCCGTGATCGTCGTCCTGAACGCGGCAATCGGTTACGTCCAGGAGATGCGGGCCGGTGACGCGGTCGCTGCCCTGCAGGATCTGACCGAAGTCTCCTCAACTGTCGTCCGCGACGGTGTCACGGGGCGCGTTCCGGCCTCGCAGCTGGTGCGTGGGGATCTCCTGGTGCTGGGAGAGGGCGACAGCGTCGGGGCGGACGCCCGGCTCGTCCATGCGGCCGCACTGCGGATCAGCGAAGCGTCGCTGACCGGCGAGAGCGCCGCGGTCGAGAAGGACGCCGCGGCTCTGGACACTCCGCAGCCGCTGGCCGATCGCAGCAACATGGTCTTCAAGGTCACCGCGGTCACGCAGGGCACCGGTCGTGCGGTCGTGACGGACACCGGTATCGACACGGCGATGGGCGACATCGCCCGGATGCTCCAGGCCACCGTCGCCCCACCGACACCGCTGCAACGGGAGATCTCCCGGGTCGGCAAGACGCTGGGCCTGGCGGTCATCCTCATCGCGATCGTGGTGATGACCACGGTCTGGCTGATCAGTGGTGTCCATACGTTCGCGGATGCGGTCACGGTGCTGCTGCTGGGGGTGTCCCTGGCCGTGGCGGCCGTGCCGGAAGGGCTGCCGGCGATTCTTTCGGTGGTGCTGTCCATCGGCGTTCAGCAGATGGCTCGCCGTGACGCCATCGTCAAGAAGCTCAGCTCGGTCGAGACCCTGGGCTCGGCCTCGATCATCTGCTCGGACAAGACCGGAACCCTCACCCGCAACGAGATGACCGTGCAGCGGGTGGTTACGGCCTCCGGTACGTGCGAGGTGACCGGCGTCGGCTATGCCCCGGACGGCAGGGTGCAGGCCGAAGGGGTCGACCTGACCGAAAGTGACCTTTGCGCCGAGGTACTGGCGGTCCTGTCCGGTGGAGCACTGTCCTCGGACGCCGAGCTGCGGCAGGTCGACGGCGGGTGGCAGATTCTCGGCGACCCCACCGAGGCCGCGTTCCTCGTGGCCGAACGCAAGCTGGGCGTCCAGGAACGCCGCACGAGGCGATTCGACCGGACCGGCGAGGTCCCGTTCACCTCAGAACGCAAGCTGATGTCCACTCTTCAGGTGGATCACGAGCATGACGATCTGAGCGTCCTTGTCAGTAAGGGAGCTCCGGGCGTGGTGCTGGAGTTGTGCACCCATCTGCGCCGGGGTCTCGAGGTCGTCCCGCTGAACGATGGGCTCCGGGCCGCCATCATGGCCGGCGTCGAGTCAATGTCCGGTGATGCGCTGCGGACCCTGTCGGTCGCCTACCGGCCGCTACAGGTCACGGAAACTGCCACCCCGGAAGATAATTCCGTGAGATCGGCGGTGATGCCGGGTGCCGACCTGGAGCATGACCTGATCTTCCTGGGGACCGTGGGGATCATGGACCCGGCGCGTCCGGAAGTCGCTCCGGCCGTCCGGGAGGCTGTCCGCGCCGGCATCCGGGTGCTGATGATCACCGGAGATCACCCCTCGACGGCCTCGAGAATCGCGCGTGACCTCGGGATCAGCAAGCCCGGCGAGAACCCGCTGACCGGGAAACAGATTGACGCACTGGACGCCGATGGACTGCGCGAGGCGATCGCCACGACATCGGTGTACGCCCGCGTCGCCCCGGTTCACAAGCTTCGCATCGTCGCTGCGTTGCAGGCCGAGGGAAATATCGTCGCCATGACCGGCGACGGGGTCAATGACGCACCGGCGTTGAAGTCGGCGGACATCGGGATCGCGATGGGGGTCACCGGGACCGAGGTCACCAAGGAGGCGGCCTCGATGATCCTGGCCGACGACAACTTCGCGACCATCGTCTCGGCGGTTCGCCAGGGCCGCGTCATCTTCGAGAACATCCGCAAATTCCTCCGCTACCTCCTGACGTCCAACCTGGGGGAGGTCCTGACGGTCTTCGGGGGAGTGGTCCTGGCCGACGCGCTGGGGCTGACTCAGGCATCCCGGACGGCCGTGGTCCTGCCCCTGCTGGCGACCCAGATCCTGTGGATCAACCTGATCACCGACTCGGCCCCGGCTCTGGCCATGGGCATGGACCCGGAGACCGACGACGTCATGGCCCGCAGGCCCCGTCGGATGAGCGACCGGATCATCGACCGGCGCATGTGGCTGGGCGCCGTGTACATCGGTCTGGTCATTGCCACGGCCACCCTGCTCACGCTGGACGTGTTCCTCCCGGGCGGACTGGTGCAAGGCCATGACTCGCTGGCCGTTGCGCGCACTGCGGCCTTCACCACCCTGGTGCTGGCCCAGTTGTTCAACGTCTTCAACTGCCGCTCCGAGACCACCAGTGCCTTTCACCGGCTCTTCGTCAATCCCTGGCTGTGGGCGTCCGTGGCCTTCGGCGTCCTGGCCCAGTTCCTCGTGGTCGAGGTTCCGTTCCTGCAGAGTGCTTTCGGAACCGACTCCCTCGACCCGACGCACTGGCTGGTATGCACCGCACTGGCCAGCACCGTCCTCTGGTTCGACGAACTGCGAAAGGTCGTCCTGCGCTGGATGGCCTGACATCGGCCGTCTTCGTCGCCCGGCCCGGGTGCTCAGATCTGTTCGGGCGGCAGATGCCGGGATGCGTGCACGGTCCGGCGGACAATGATGAGCGAGACGATGGCGGCCAGGGCGCACCAGATGCTGGCGAAGGCCAGGACGTTCGCGGCCGTCGCGGCCACGGCCCCCAGAACGAGGGCCACCCCGAGCTCCCGCATCGTGCGTTCGGGGCTGGTCAGGAACGGCACGCAGACGGCGATCAGATATCCGGCCAGCACCAGGGACTGCCCGGGGATACCGGCGCCGTATTCCATGACGTGGCCGCGGTCCGTCGCGAAGGTGCCCGAGCGGATCGCATAGGCCATGACGGCGGCCACCGGCAGTCCCAGGAGTGCGGCGAGATACTGGACGCGTCGGCGCCGGCGTTCGGCGCGCAGCAGGACCGCGGGAACCAGAACGGGCAGGATCAGGAAGGCGATGGCGGTCCAGGCCACCACGGCCGGTCCGCGGATCACGGATCCCTCGCCGGCCGACTCGTTCCAGATCCGGGACTCGATCAGCTGGTGGACGCCGAGCAGGACCGGGAGCGCGGCCAGGGGTATGTCCCGGCGATCCCGGGCCAGGCCGATCCCGACCAGGCCGATCCCGGTGATGACGCCGCCCATGACGAGATCGGCAGACTCGGACCAGCACATGGGCGGTGGCCATCCCCTCGTTCGCATGCGTTCCAGCGCGGGGCCGGCGGTCTGGGCTTGGTGGTCATCGGGTCGGCGGGGACGTCTTCTCGACGTGCAGTCCGGTGTTGCGCAAGGCCTCTTCCAGCCGGACGGCCGTCGCACTGGCCGGTCGCACCGGCGACAGGTGCCGGTGGCAGGTTCCGGCCGGCGGTATGGCGGCCGGGTCGTCGCAGTCGTAGACCTGGATGCTCTGCAGGCCGGTCAGCTTCGACAGTGCCTCGGCAGGCCCGCCCTTCTCGCGCGGGGGTGGCTTCGGCAGGCGCAGACCGCTGTTAACGCCGATCGCCGTGGCACTTGCACCGTGCATGGCGGCGTCCAGTGCCACGCTGGGCTCGCAGGCCAGCAGCAGGACATCCGGGACGGTGGCCAGCAGTGTTCTCAGACCGGCCATGCGCTGGAGGCCGGCGAACGGCTGGGCGGCCTCGTCCGCCAGGATCAGGGCGATCGGGGAGCGAGCGGTCCGCAGGAGCCGGCAGGTCCGCTCGAGCATCCACGGATCCAGGACCTGGGCATGGGTGGGGATCAGCGGGATCAGCCGCGGGTCGTTGCACGCGGCAGCCGCGTCAATCACCGCGGTGATGAGGTCGAGCTGATCGGCCGGGATGAAGCCCGTCGGTGTCAGGATCAGGGACACCGAGGCCGGCGCGGACGTCACCATGTCTGAGAGGGTCGTCTCGCAGGACGCCGCTAAAAGGCTGCCATCGTCCGGTGGCGCATCCTTGGCGAGTCCGAAGAGATCGGTCGGGGTGGCGGCGGTCTCACACCAGCGCCCGCGGTCGAGGATGACGCGTCCGGCCAGAGCACCGAAGTCGCGACGAACCTCGCGGTTCGGTTGCCCGCAGAAAACCACACCCGATCGGGTATGCCGGTAGGTCTCGTTCAACGCGATCCTGACATCGTCAGCCTTGGTGTGCGCCAGGACCGCACCGCGCCAAGGTTCCAGGACGGACGAAGGCTGGGTGTTGCGCTGTGTCACGGGCACAACTCACGGTCCGTCACGCAGAGGCGGTGCACCATGCTCCGCGCTGCAGAGTGCAGAGGCGGTGCATTCCTCGGCCGGACTGCCGTGGTTGCAGGTCATGGATCGGCCAGCCGTGACCTGGAGACCATGGCAGGCAGGATCGAACGCCAGCACCAATCGCTGCACCATAGATCTCCGGCGCTGCAGATCTTTACGCGAATCTCCTCACCCTTGGGGCGGCATTGGCGTATCGCGGACATTTGCAGTGGTGGCGATTCAGATCCTCTGCCAAAGAAAACCGACCCCAGTCCATCGACCCCGCACGCCTGCCGTCACCAACGTCATGACCGGCAATAGCTAAGGGAGGTCGTCGAATACCGAGCGCAGGGCGCTCTCGGCCCGTTCCCGGTCGGCGTATCCGTGGCCGGTTGCCCGGAGAAGTCCGATGCGGCGTACTTCCGGCGGGATACCCGTAACGTCAACCGCTTTCACCCCGGGGACGAGTGTCGCCAACTGGGGCCCGGGAATGGTGGTCACGCCGCCGCCGGCGGCCACGATCTGAAGCCGGGTGAGCCAATCGGCGGCCCGGTGTGCGACCCGGGGTCGTCCGGGAAGGCCTGGCCATACGCCCAGATGAGCGTCCTGGGTGGACGGGGGCGGGGCGACCCACAGTGCGGCTGCGGCCTGTTCGGCGGAAACGGTGGCGTTTCGCGCCAATGGGCTGTGTGCGGCGACCGCGAGCATGAGCGTGATGTCGAGGAGCGGCTCGAAACCGAGCGCCGGGGTCTGATCGTCGAGGGGCCGAAAGGGCGGACGCTGAGAGACGAACGCGTAGTCAAGGGTGCTGGCCCGCACGGCCCGGACGAGGGCGGCAGTGGAGGCCTGGCGCGTGGTCACATCGATCCCGGCGGCGGTCAGAGCCTGGATGGCCGAGGGAAGGAAGACGGCTGCCGCGGAGGGAAAGGCGCCCAGGCGCAGCGGCGGGTGACGATCCTGGCCGTCGGCGAGAGCGGCTGCTGCGTAGTCAAGTTCGCGAAGAGCCGAGGACACGTGGCGCAGGAGGACGGTACCGGCGCGGGTGGGTCGCATTCCGGCGGTCGTGCGCTCGAAAAGTGCCCGCCCGACCTGACGTTCCGCCGACGAGACCTGGCGGGACACCGCCGACTGCGAGTAACCCAGGGCCCGGGCGGCGGCGCTGACGCTGCCGTTCTCGGCCACCGCCTGCAGGACGCGCAGCATCGACGTTCCCAGATCCATGCGTCCAAAGCATAGCGGGGTTGTCTTTCTTGCGCTTCCCGCAAGGCTTGGGCGGTCCTACCGTCGAGGGGTGACAGATGATGAACTCGGAGGGCGCCTTCCGCTGCTGAAGGACGCCGATCTCACGGACGCCCAGCGCGTGGTGCGGGACGCGGTCCTTCGCACCCGGGGACAGCGGGCCCGGGCTCTTGGGTACCGGGCGGCGACCGATGACGGGCGGCTCATCGGCCCGTTCAACGCTCTCCTGCGGGACGAGCAGATCGGTACAGCGAAATTGGCGTGGGTCACGGCGATCGGTCAGGCCGGGCTCGGGGCTGACGTGGTTGAGTCGGTGATCCTCACCGTCGCGTGGATCTGGGACAGCTCCTACATGCGCTATGCCCACACCGCGGCGGCCCGGTCGGTGGGAATCTCTCCGGTTGACGTCACCTCGCTCCTGGCCGGAGAGGTGCCGACGACGATCGGCGACGAGGCTCGGCTGGCCGTGCGCCTGACCCAGGCACTGCTGATCGACCACCGGGTCGGCGAGGGTCTCTACACCGACATCCGCCGGGCTTTCGGTGAACGCCGTCTGGTCGCCCTGGTCGAGCTCATCGGTCAATACACCAACACCGCCGCCACGCTGGCCTGTTTCGATGTGCCAGCGCCGGCCTGAAGTCTGGAAAGGAACCACTGCCATGCCTTTGATCAGCATCGACGTCCAGGAGGGCGTCACCACTCGCGAGCAGCGCCAGGCCATCTCGGACGCCGTGCACGACGCCATGCGGGAAGTGCTCGGCATCCCGGACGATGACCGTTTCCACGTGTTCACCGAGCACCCGGCCGGAACCATCTTCCACGACGACGTGGTCTTCGGTATCCCGCGTGACGAGCGCCTGATGTTCATCACGCTGTCGTTCAACCAGCGGCCTGCCGAGCAGAAGGAACGTCTGTTCGCCGCCGTCGTCCAGCAATTGGAAGGCCGCGCCGGCGTGACGCGGGATCAGGTGGTGATGCGCATTCTCGAGACCGCCAGCGAGAATTGGTGGGCTTCGGGCCGGGTCGTCAACCCGGCCACGGGATACGACGAGCGGATGGACGTCGCCGTTCCCGACTGACCACGTACAGAGATACGCCGGAATCCCGGCCCTTGATCAACGGGGCCGGGACTCCGGCGTTCATCGGCAGCCGGGAGGGGCAGCTCAGGACCAGGTATCCGCTCGGACCGGTCACCGGACGGAAAGCTGATCCTCTTCACCCCCAGGACCGGTGCCAAGAACGTCGATGTGTGCACAATCGAGCGGGCGCTGGCCAGCCTCCTGCATCTCCCGCGGCAGCATGAGCGCTTTACTCCTGGACACTCTCGGTCAGTGCCCTCATCCCAGCTGGAGGAAATATGCCTGAGATCCTGGCCTTCGACGTGAACGAGACGCTGCTCGACCTGCGGGTGCTTGATCCGAAGTTCGAGCAGGCTCTCGGCGATCCGGGGTTGCGCGTGCAGTGGTTCGGCTTGATGTTGCAGGTCGCCTTCGTCGGCACGATGACCGGTTCCTACGTCAGTTTCACCCAGGCCCAACACGCCGCCCTGCAGATGCTGGCAAGCCGGCTCAACCGGCCGATCAACGCTCAGGCCGCGGATGGCATCGTCGACGCGATGCGTTCGCTGCCTGCCCATCGGGAGGTTCCGGCAGCATTGCGGCGGCTGCAGGCCGGCCCGTTCCGGCTGGTCGCGGTCACGAATTCAGTCCGTTCGGTGGCCGAGGACCAGCTGATGAACGCCGGGATCTCCGAGTACTTCGACGCGGTGGTGTCCGCCGACGAGGTAGGGCAGCTGAAACCTGGCCCCGCAGCGTATCTCGCCGTCGCGAAGTTGCAGGGAGTTCCGATCGGCGACGTCCGGCTGATCGCGGCCCACCACTGGGACATCGCCGGTGCCCGGGCAGCAGGGTGCCGGACCGCGTTCATCGCCAGGCCCGGAGCAGTCCCCAGCCCACTGGCCACACCGGACCTCGTTGTGCCGGATATCGCCGAGCTCGCGGACCGTCTGCTCGTCTCCGGATGACGTCAGCTGGCAGTTCATGTCTCTGAGGCGAAAACCAGCACTGTGGTGCCGGTGCCGGTGCCGGGCGGCCCGGCTCAGGTGAACGTCCCGCTGGTGCGATGGATCTCTTTGCAGACGTGCTGCCAAGGTCAGGCGAGAAGGAAGTAGCGCAGCCAGAGGTAGGGCCAGCAGATCAGGATGGTGACGGTGGTGACTACCAGCCCGTAGCGGGTGAATCGCCAGAAGGAGATGGGGTGTCCCTGGCGGGCGGCGATGCCGGTGACGACGACGTTGGCGCTGGCCCCGACCGCGGTGGCGTTGCCGCCGAGGTCGGCTCCCAGGGCCAGGGCCCACCACAGGGAGGTGGGTTTGCCACCGCTTCCGCTGGCGGCCAGGCCGGCCACCAGGGGTGCCATGGTGGCCACGTAGGGGATGTTGTCGACCACCCCGGAAAGGGCGGCGGACCCGAACAGCAGGCCGGTGGACGCGAGCAGGAACCGGCCGTCGACCGCGTCCACCGCACGCTTTCCGAGCCAGTCAATGACGCCGAGGTTGACCAGGCCGCCGACCATCACGAACAGGCCCATGAAGAACACCAGGGTTTCCCATTCGACGTCCTCGAGGAATTCCTCCCGGCTGGTCCCGGAGATGAGGACGAGGAGCCCGGCGCCCAGCAGGGCCACGACGGCGGGTGCGAAGTCCAGCAGCGAGTGCAGCAGAAACCCGGCCAGGATGAGGGCCAGGACGGCCAGGGACTGCTTCAGCAGGCGGGGGTTGGTGATGGCCCGGCGTTCGTCCAGTTCCATCACGTCGGAGGCGGTGGCCGGGTCGACGACGAATCCGGAGCGGAACAGGAAGCGGGCCATCACCACGAAGACGACGGTGAGGGCCAGCACGATCGGGGTGAGATTCAGCAGGAAGTCGTTGAAGCTCAGGCCGGCCCGGCTGCCGATGATGATGTTGGGTGGGTCGCCGATCAGGGTGGCGGTGCCGCCGATGTTGCTGGCCATCGCCTCGGCGATCAGGTAGAGCTCGGGGCTGACCCCGATCCGGGCGCAGACCAGCAGGGTCACCGGTGCGATCAGCAGCACGGTGGTGACGTTGTCCAGCAGCGCCGAGGCCAGAGCGGTGATGGTGCACAGCAGGGCCATCACCCGGTAAGGGTTGCCGCGCGCGCGTTTGGCGGCCCAGATGGCCACGTACTCGAACAGGCCGGTCTGTTTGACGACGCTGACCACGATCATCATGCCCAGCAGCAGGAAGATGACATTCCAGTCGATCCCCGTGCTTTCGCTGAAGAACGCGGTCTGGTCGGTGGCGCCCCCGATGAGCAGCATCAGGCCGGCCCCGCCCAGGGCGGCCTTGACCCGGTGCACCCATTCGGTCGCGATCAGCACGTAGGCGCCGACGAATACCGCTATCGCCAGCGCGATCACGATGCCGCTGTGGGACTCCTCGGCCTGGTTGGTGGTCGCCGAGAGCAGGAAGGCGTGGTTCATGCGGGCGGCAGCAGGGCGCCGAGCAGACGATGGACCGTGATCACGCCGAGGATCTCGTCATGGTCCACTACGGCGACCATGGGGGAGTGCTGGTGGCTCATCACTGAGGCGATCTGAAGGGCGGTGGCGTCGGGAGCGACGATCGGCCGGTCCCGTTCCCCCTTGGGCAGGTACTCCTTGCCGGGCATGAGCTGGGCGATGGTCTTGCCGGACAGGACCGCGCAGAACCGGTCGGCGGTCGATTCGGGAATCACCCGGGCCAGTCCCGGGTCCTCCTCGAGGTAGTCCGGGATAGCGAATCTGAGCACCTGCGAGGCCGCCAGAATGATCAGGGGCCGGCCCCCGGAGTCCAGGACGACGAGGCCCGGCAGACCCTGCTCGGCGAGCATCCGGGTGGCTACCAGGGCATCGGTGTCTACCCGGACCGTGGGAAACGGCTCGGCCAGCTCTCTCGCAAGCACCTGGTGATCCTAAGGGACGGCGTTCGTCGGTCGCCGCTTGAGGACGCAGCGGCTCATGTCTCGCGGCGATTGTCGTGAGATCGGTGCCGAGTGATTCCGGGTCGAGTTCGTGACCTTTGATCGGCGAGAGCGCTCCGCTCCCGGCCGGTACTGTCCCCGGCGGCGAACGAGCGAGGGAAAGGTGTTGAGGTGAGCGCTCTGCTGCTCTTGGCGGCTCTGTTGACGGGCATCGTGGTGCTGACCCCGGTGGCCGATCGTCTGCGGGTGCCGCAACCGATCCTTCTGCTGATCTTCGGCCTGCTGCTGGCACTGGCTCCGGGTCTGCCGGATCTGCAGTCGCTGGACGCGGATCTGGTGCTGCCGGTCGTGCTGCCACCGTTGCTGTTCGCGGCCACTCAGCGCGCGACGGTCGGGCAGTTCCGGGAGGCAGCCGGGCCGGTGCTGCTCCTCGCGGTCGGCCTGACCGTGGCCAGTGCGGCGGTGGCGGCGGTGGTGGCTCACGCGGTGGGCCTGGGATGGAGCGCGGCTGCGGTTCTGGGAGCGATCGTGTCCCCGCCCGACCCGGTGGCGGCGACCGCGGTGGCTCGCCGGTTGCGACTGCCCGAGCGGCTGGTGACCATCCTGGAGGGCGAAGGGATGTTCAACGACGCCACCGCCCTGGTCATGTACAAGGTGGCCCTCGCGGTGGCGGTGACCGGTGAGTTCTCGGCCCTGGACGCGGGCGTCGAGCTGCTGCTGGCGATCGTGGTGGGTCTGGCCATGGGTCTGGTGCTGGGCCGGCTGACCAAACTGGCCCTGGGCCTGCTGCACGACGCCGCCCCGGAGACGACCGTCACGATCGCGGCCCCGTTCGTGGCCTATCTGGGGGCCGAGCAGCTTCGCGGCTCCGGCGTGCTGGCCGTTTTGGCGCTCGGTCTCTACCTGCGCAGTTACGGCCATTCGGCGCTGACCGCGCGGGGCTGGCTGCTGGGGCGGTCGGTCTGGGACTACGCCGACTTCCTGATCACCGGGCTGGTTTTTGCGTTGGTCGGTTTCGAGCTGACGACGGTGATCGAGCACAGCTCGACCGACGCCTCGACGCTGCGCCTGGCGTTGGCAGTCCTGCTGGCGCTGGTGGTGGTGCGCCCCGTGTGGATGTTCCCGGCGACCGCCGCGGCCCGCCGGCTGCAACGGCGGCGGCAGGTAAGGGTTCCGCTGGCGTGGCGGGAGACCACGGTGGCCTCATGGGCGGGAATGCGCGGCATCGTCACGGTCGCCACGGCCTTGGCCCTGCCGTACGTCAGCGAGACCGGCGCCGGCCTGGTCTGGCGTGAGCAGGTCGTCATGGTCGCGCTGGTCTGTGTGCTGGCCACCCTGGTGGTTCAGGGCCTGACCCTGACCCCACTGGTGCAGCGCCTGGGCGTGGGCTCTGACACCCATGAGTCGGCCGAGATCACGGGCCTGCAACTGGAGGCTGTGCAGGCCGCCCTGAAGTCGTTGCGCGAGGGTGCGGCAGCGGGTTCGGATCCTGGTTGCGAGGCGGCGATCGCCCAGTATGAGGGCCGCCTACGGGCTTATGAACTGCTGAACCAGATGATCCGGGCCGAGTCCACCCAGATGCAGGACGCCGAGGCGAGCGAGGCGACGACGGGACTGCGGCAGGCCCTGCAGCGGGGCAACGACATCGAACGGGAAGTCGTGCTGCGGGCCCGGGCCCAGGGAAAGGTGAGCCCGGCGGCGGCCGACGAGGTACTCGACGACATCGAGTCCCGCGCCGTTCGCTCCTCCCGCTGACCCGGCGAGGCAAGGGGAGGGGAGGCAGTTGCCTCAGGCAGCTGGGTCACCCGTTCTGCTGGTACACGTCGGGGACATTGTCGTGATCGGTGTCGAGCATCTCGCTCTCGTGTATCCGCCGGTAGATACGGTTACGCATCCGCAGCACCACCGCCGCCAGGATCGCGGCGAGCAGGCTTCCGGCCAGGACCGCGATCTTCACGTGATCGTCCTTTTCGCTGCCTGCCCCGAAGGCCAGTTCCCCGATGAGCAGGGACACGGTGAAGCCCACCCCGGCCAGCAGAGCGAGCCCGAAGACATCTATCCAGCCCAGGGTTTCATCGAGGGAGGCGCCGGTCAGGCGGGTAAGGACGAAGGTGGCGGCGAGGATGCCGAGAGTCTTGCCGACGACCAGGCCGGCGATGACGCCGATCGCGATCGGATCGCGCAGTGCCTCGCCCAGCCCGGCGAGCCCGCCGACGGCGACTCCTGCGGAGAAGAACGCGAACACCGGAACCGCGAAGCCGGCGGAGATCGGGCGGAAACGGTGCTCGAAGTGCTCGGCCAGGCCGGGACCGGCGTCCGGGCCGCCCGCGGCCTGGCTGCGCAGCACCGGAACCGCGAATCCGAGAAGGACCCCGGCGACGGTGGCGTGGATACCGGAGGCGTGTACGAGTGCCCAGGTAGTGACCGCCAGCGGCAGCAGCAGCCACCAGGACCGCACCCGGCGCTGCACCAGGACGGTGAAGGCCGCCAAGGTCACGACGGCAGCGAGCAGGGGGACCGGGCTCAGGTCGGATGTGAAGAACACGGCAATGATGATGATGGCCAGCAGGTCGTCGACAACGGCCAAGGCCAGCAGGAAGGTACGCAGGGCGGTCGGCAGGTGGGTGCTGATCACGGCCAGGACAGCCAGGGCGAACGCGATGTCGGTGGCGGTCGGGATGGCCCATCCCTGCAGGGCGCCGTCGCCGGTGTCGTAGTTGATCGCCATGAACAGGACGGCGGGCATGATCATCCCGCCGACCGCTGCGACCACCGGCAGTGCTGCCCGACGTGGACTGCGCAGGTCTCCGGCGACGAATTCCCGTTTCAGTTCGAGGCCGGCGACGAAGAAGAAGATTGCCAGGAGGCCGTCGGCGGCCCACTGCCCCAGGCTGAGGTCCAAGTGCAGGGCGTGAGGACCAATGACGGTGTCGCGCACGGTGGCGTAGCCGTCGCTCCAGGGAGAATTCGCCCACGTCAGGGCCAGGATGGTGGCCGTCAGGAGGAGGGCTCCACCGACGGTCTCTTTCCGCAGAACATCGCCGATGCGCTGGGTCTCGCGCCAGGTACCCCGGCCGAACAGCTGCCGTGAGGCTTGGGAGGACGGTCCTGAGACACGGTTCACGGGGGCGCTCCTTGGAGGGGTCGACTGGGACGTTGCCGACCAGACTTCCCGGCGCACCGTTGCCCAGTGTATCGGCCATGGCCCACCTCGCGAAGAGCCCGACGGGGAGCCGCTGCGTATAGCCGGAACCAAACCTCCGAACTTGGCAACCATCAGCTCGTCGTCACCGCAGAAACGCGGCCTAAGCTGGATGAAAACGTGTCGGGAGCCCTTCATGCTGCTGTTCGTCAATGATGCCGACCACTGTCTTGCCGCTCGGGAAGCCACGCTTCGGGAGCGCTTGCTCGTTCGTCTCCGTTGGAATCGCCTGGACCGTCTGCTGGCGACTGGGGCCAGCCCCGAAGGCAGCGCTCTGCTCGCGCTGCGGGCTCAGCAACTGGTCCGTCCGGAAGTGCGCCAAGAACTCGGGCGCACGGTCAAGGACATGATCAGAGACGCGCGGGAGCCCCTGCCGCCGCGCTCAGCGCTGGCCGCACCTGCTCACCAGCGCGCCGTCCGGCGCTACGCCGAGGCACTGGAGGAACTCGCGAGCCGGTTGCTTGCCCCTGCCCCAGTTTCGGCCATGGGCATGGCTCGCGCTTCTCGGCTCATCATGGATGCGACTGGCCCGCTGTACTACCCCTCTTCACAGAGCCGGCTCGACGTCATCCTCCAGGAAGCCGTTCTCGCGCTGGACCCGATGAGGACGTGGTGATTCATCCGGATGCTCGGGAGCGTGCAGCGCCGCCCGACCCCAGCGTGGGAACGGGCGGCGCAGCTGTCTGGCTGGGGCCGGTTTACGCGGCCGAGGTGCGGACGGTCTTGAGCGCGCCCGCCCAGCTCTCGAGCTGGTCGAAGAGCACCTGCGCGGAGTCGGCGTGCTGCGCGCCCGGCGTGAACGTGGAGAAGTTCTCGAAGTCGTGGAACAGCGAGAAACTCACCTGCTGACGCACGTGCGCGATCTGGAGCTCGCTGCTGATACCGCGCAGGTGCTCGATGGCGCGAGCGCCGCTGAGGGCGCCGTAGCTGACGAAGCCCGCCGCCTTGTTGTTCCACTCGGCGTACAGGTAGTCGATGGCGTTCTTCAGGACGCCCGACGTGGAGTGGTTGTACTCAGGGGTGACGAAGATGAATCCGTCGTACTGGGCGATCTTCGCCGCCCACTCCTTGGTGTGGTCCCCGACGTACTGACCGGCCGACGGCGGCACGGGCTCGTCGAGGTGGGGGAGGGGGAAGTCGGCCAGGTCGACGAGGTCATAGGTGGCGGCGGTGCGGCCCTTGGCCTGCTCGAGAACCCAGTCGGCAACGGCCTTGCCGTTGCGGCCGGGGCGGGTGCTGCCGAGGATGATCGCGATACGGAGTTCAGACATGGTGCGGTGATTCCTTTTCCTGGAAGATGAGCTCGGTCCCCGTTCTGGGGACTTGCCTTCAGGGGACGTCAGTGGTGGATCTGCTGGTCACGCCGGGACCGGCTGGGCATCCAGCAGCTCTCGGACCCGTGGGGCGACCTCGCGGCCGAGAAGCTCGATGGTGGTGGCCCGCGCCTCGACGGGCAGATCCAGGAGGTCGTACTTCAGGTCGAATCGGGAAAGACGAAGGTCGCGCGCCGACTGGGCCAGCTTCTGGGCAACAGTATCCGGTGAGCCGACGAATAGTGCGCCGTGACGCACTTCATCGTCATATTGCGCGCGGTTGGGGACGGCGAAGCCTCGTTCCCGGCTCATCATCTTCATCAGCGGTTGCCAGACGGCCCAGAACGTGTCGGCGGCCTCTGCGTCCGTGTTGGCGACCAGGCCGATGGAGTGCTGTCCGACGGGCAGACGCGGCTTACCGAATTGCTCGAGAGCGCGGAAATACAGGTCCACGTGACCGGCGAACCGGGCCGGGGATCCGCCGATGATGGCGATCATGAGCGGCAGACCGTGCCGGGCCGCACGCACGACCGATGCCGGGCTGCCACCCACCCCCACCCAGGTCGGAATGCCACCGGCGGGCATCCGCGGGTGCAGCGTCTGCTCGACCAGGGCGGCGCGGGTGGAACCGGACCACGTCACTGATTCCTCGCGCTGCAGGCGGACGAACAGGTCGAGCTTCTCTTCGAAAAGTTCCTCGTAGTCGCTCATGTCGAAGCCGAAAAGAGGGAACGAGTCGGTTGCCGACGCGCGGCCGACGACCAGCTGCGCGCGTCCGTTCGAAACCGCGTCGAGGGTCGAGAACTGCTGGTAGAGACGCACCGGGTCGTTGGTGCTCAGCACCGTCACGGCCGTCCCGAGGCGGATCTGCTGCGTCGCCGTGGCGATCGCAGCCAGCGTCACCGAGTTCGCTGAGTCGGTGTACCCCTCCCGGTAGTGCTCGCCGATGCTGAACACGTCCAGGCCGACGCTTTCGGCGAGTTTGGCCTCTTCGATCAGCAGGCGGACGGTCTCGGCGTCGGTCAGGCGCCGGCCGCCCCGGACCGGGACCTCGCCGAACGAGTTGAGGCCGAGTTCGATAACGCCACTCATGGGGCAGCTTTCTGTTCGTGTCGGCTGGATTCTTGGCCACCCCGGCTACGAGCGGGCAGTCTCGGTTCCCGGGGTGTTGTTTGCCGCGGCCGCCAGGATGGCGCGGCTCACATCGCGCAGGGCCAGGAGCTGTTCACGGTCGAGCGCGCGACCAAGGAGCTCCCCGATGCGTCGCGCATGAGGTGAACCCACCCGACGCTGAATCTCCGAACCCTCTGCTGTCAGACGAATTCGGCAGGCGCGCCTGTCATCGGGATCGTCGGTGCGTTCCACGAGACCGCGAGCCTCCATCCGGGTGATCAGACGGGACATGCCCGCCTGGGTGAGGAGAACGTCCTCACCGAGCTCTGTGATCCGCAGGCCGCGCGGGGCGACGGAGAGGGCGTGCAGGACCCCGTACTCGCTCGGCTGCACCTCGTCGGTGTTCGCCAGCCCCGCTGCCAATTCTCGCTCGATGGTCTTCTGGGCACGGAACATCGCTTCCCAAGCCTCGTTGGCCAGGCGGATGTCGTATCGCGCCAAGGGTTTCCTCCAGGTCATAACGGTGCCGACCGCACGCGGGAGGGCTCGACCGGACCCACAATACATGACTAATCATGTTTCTGTCTTACGGGCGGCGCTTCCGGTGCCGAGGGGCGCGCGACAAGATGAACGTCGCGGAGACGCTTTTCCCGGGCCGATGCACCCAGGGGCTTCCCGCGCGGACGTGCTGGTCGGTTCTCCGGACCTCTTCCGGGCCCGGGTGATCGGGATGGTCACCGCTCTGCTCGAGGCGGAACGGAGGCATTCCCTGGCAGGACACCACCTCTTGCTGATCGGTGAGGATCAACCGACCCCATCATCCGCGCGCCGGAGAAGCAGTTTGGGAAGGCCCGGCTTCTCCTTGACCTGCATCGGCAGTACTTCCGGTGATGCTCCGGGGGGCTGCACCGGTGCGTTCGGGCGCTATAACGAGGGGGAGCTGGGCCAGGCCGGAGGTACAGCAACGGATCGCTACGAGCATGCTCAGACAGGGACCGGCTGCACTGGGCGGCAGCTCTGAGCACGGTCGGCGCGCTATCGTGCCGACCGCAACCGCGTCGAAAGGATCATCTGCGCATGAACCCCGACCGGGTGCTGCTGCCGGGACAGGTCTGGGGCCTGGCCACCGGTGAGCCCATGGGCCCGATCTTCGTGACCAGCTACGACGGTCCAAACCTCGACGCCACGGTGCTGACCGCCATCGACCCCGCAGGGGCCGCCATCTGGCAGCGCACCTTCGACGGCCATCCCCGGGCGCCGCGCGTAACGCCGGCCGGAACGGTCTGGCTGTCGCACCGTGGCCCCGCCGGTCCCACCCTCACCGAGGTCAGCCCGGACGGCGAAACTATGAGCTCCCTAGTCCTGGACCATCAGACCGGTGAGCACATCGGCGCTTTCGTCCTGCTGCCCGACGGTTTCTGCGCGATCTGGCTGCCCACCGGTCCCCGAGTCCAGGCCGCGCCCGGCCAGAACCCGCGCATCGCCCGGTACGCCCGGACCGGCACCACCCTGTGGTCAACCCCGCTGGCCCTGGACCGGCTGTCCTTTCCCGGTGTCGTCGAGGCGGGCGTGGACACCGACTGGCAGGTCCGCCCGAAGCGACCGTGGCGACCGCGGACGATCTCGGTCGACTCCCGGGAACCCCTGCTGATCGCCGGCCACCGGATCCTGGCCGGCATCGCCGATCGCAGCAGTGGCATCGGGGTCTGCACACTGCTCGACACCGTCACCGGCCAGATCGTGGCGACCACGCCGCCGGGTCCCTACCAGCACAAGGCCATCGCGGGAGCCGGCTCCTTCCTCATCGGCCAGCAGGGCTACGGCGCGTTCACGACCACCCAGTACGACCCACAGGGGCATGCGCAACAGACCTGGTCCAGTCACGGCATGATGCTCATCGACCGTCACGGCACGATCAGCAGCGCCGAATCGGAGAACGTCCTTCCCTCGCGCTCGCGGTTCCGGATCCTGAACCCCGACCGTTCCCTGAGCGACGGCCCGCCGCTGAGCGGTTACTCCACCACCTACCCGGCGCTGGACGCCGATGGCACGGCCGTGTTCTGGCGCGACGGCCAGCTCCTGACGGTCGACGCCGACCTGCGGGCTCGGGTGCTGTTCGCCCAGAAGGACGATCGCCCCGTGATGAGCAGGATCCTGCTTCTGGAGCAGGGCCAGGTGGCCTTTGCCCTGCACGACGAACTACTCATCTTCCGCGGTACCGGCCTGAAGCCACTCGCGAGCGGACCCTGGCCCTGCGGGGAGGGCAACCTCAACGGCAACCCGGTCGTGGCCTGAACCGCTCTCCGCCGGACCGGTGAGCTTCAGAGGTCCAGTCCGCACCTTCCGCGGACAAGTGGATTGTTCCGGTTTTCGGTGGTCCTTACATCATCGAGAGACGTTGCTCTCCCGGGTCTGACGCCAGGTTTCGAAGTCGACGGGGGCGAGCGGCCGAGAGATGAAGTATCCCTGAGCAATGTCGCAGTGCAGGTCGGACAGGGTGGTGAGAACTTCGGCCGTCTCGACGCCTTCGGCGACGATGGCCAGCCGCAGGTTGTGACCGAGTTCGATGACGCTGCGGACGATGACCGCGTTGGCAGGTTCGTCGAGCATGGTCATGACGAACGATCGATCGATCTTGAGTTCGTCGATCGGCAGGTCTCGCAGCTGGGCCAGACTGGTGTATCCGGCGCCGAAATCGTCGATTGAGATGGTCAGGCCGAGCGCGGACAGCCGGTTCAGGATCCGCCCGGCGCGCGCCGGATCCAGGGTGATGGCCGATTCGGTGACCTCCACATGGAGCAGGTCAGCAGGCACGCCGTGCGCCGTGAGCAGATCACTGATCTGAACGGGAAGTTCCTCGTCCATCAGGTTGCGGGCGGAGAGGTTGACCGCGATGGGGAGGGCCTGGCCGGCATCCGCCCAGATTCGGGCCGTGGATAGAGCCATGTCCAGGACGTGCAGGGTGAGTGAGCCGATGAGGCCGGTGCGCTCAGCCACCGGGATGAAGGCATCGGGGTGGACCAGCCCGCGGGTGGGGTGCTGCCAGCGCACGAGGGCTTCGACGCCGACAAGGTCGCCGGTCCGGGCTGAGATTTTCGGCTGGTAATGCAGCAGGAGTTCCTGGCGGTCCAGGGCTCGCCGCAGGTCCCCCAGCAGGGTCAGGGTGACCGGAGATGGCTGATGGCCGGCGCCGGGGTCGTAGACGACGTACCCCAGGTTGCTGGCTTTTGCGACATACATCGCCAGGTCCGCCCGCTGCAGCAGCACCGCAGCATCAAGCACGACGTCCGCGTCAGCGCGGACAGGGCTGGCGACGGGGCCGTCATCCGCAGGTCCACCGTTGACGGGAACGTTGACCACGACACCGATACTTGCCTCGAGATCAAGGTCGACCCCCTGGACGCTGAAGGTGCGGCTCAGCTCGCCGGTGAGTTTGGCGGCCACATCCTCGGCGGTTCGCTCTGAGGTCAGATCGCTCACCAAGATGGCGAACTCGTCTCCGCCGAGCCGGGCCACCGTGTCCGAGCGGCGCAGCGCAGCGGCCATTCGCTGACCGACCTGGATCAGGAGTTCGTCGCCGTAGGCGTGGCCGAGGGTGTCGTTGACCTCTTTGAAACGGTCGAGGTCGATCAGGAGCACACCCAGATGGTGGTCCGAGCGCTGACTGGCTCGTAGGGCCTGATCGACGCGGTCGGCGAACAACCGCCGGTTGGGCAGACCGGTCAGCTCATCGTGCAAAGCGTCATGGACCGCCTGCGCCCGGGCGGCGTCCAGCTGCCGTCGCTGCCCACCGGAGATCAGGGCCATGATCATCGTCAGCAGCAGGCCGGACAGGAAGACCACGGGGGTGAGGCGAGAGTTCATCGACTCCAGCCGCTCCAGGCTCGTCAGATTTTCCCGCGCCTGCTGTTCCACTGCCTCGACAGCCGGCGAAAGCACGGATTGGAACACGTTGTAGGAGGGATCGACGTCTTGCTCATGGATCTGCCGGGCACGTCCTGAATTGCCCTGGTCAACGGCGGTGAACAACTGGTCGACAGCGTCCTGAAAGATCACGTGCTGGGCCTGGAGGTGTTCCGCCACGGCCTCGTCCGAGGATGCGCCCAACCGGCTGACCTGCTGCAAGGCTGCCGCCAGGGCCAGGTCGTACTGTCGAAAGCTCTCCCGTATCCACGGTGAGGGCTCCAATTGATACTCGTGTTCCAGCGATGCCTGAGCGCTCGCCGCCGATGTCGCATCGTCGTAGGCGTCGGACAGCCGTTGCGCGACCGCCGCCCGCCGCGCAACATGCGCCGTTGCCTGGGAGGACCACAGCATGAAGGCGCCGACCAGGGCGAAGACCACCAGAACCCCCGCACCGGCTCTGCGGCTGCGGTTGACCAGGCGCCGGTCCAGGTCCTGGGGCCGGACGGAGCGCCTGAAGCTGCTTCTCAGCAGGGTGGTGATCATTGCGCTCCAGAAAGCTCCATCCCAAGGGCAGAGTCAGCCATCCGTTCTCATCGACCCATTTCCAGCCGTCCTTGACCAGCGCCTACGGGTACAGCCGCAATGCGAGGTCGGGCGGAACGCCGTGGTCTCTGCCTTTCGACGTCGCAGACCTGGGTGTGTTCGGTGAGCACGATGCGGTAGGCGATGAAAATACCTACTCTCCAGAAGCCTTCGTCAAGAGGGATGACCCAATACCGACCGGGGAGCGTTTTCCGGCCACCCGCGGTCCTGCGATGCCGCATCTGGCACGGTCACGGCCACCCGGGCTATTTGCCTCGAAGCGGTCGAAGCTACTGTTTCGGAGCCAATATTGATGACGCACGCCCGTCACCTCGGAAAGTTGCGGACCTACATCGAGCCGTCAACGGTGAGCTGGTTGCGCGCAAGGATCCTCACGGCCACGCACCGGTTCGCCGAACGGCATCACTGCTTCTTTCTGGGGCCGCGCGACATTCTTACTGAAGATGGCGAGCGAGTCGTGCGTTCGCGCCCATGGGGGACGAAGGAGGTGTGCGGGTCGCCAGCGGATCGATCTGGGTTGGTGACAGGACCCACCGGTACGAGGCTGAGAGCACGCGGGTTCGGGCCTGCCGCAAGCACGACCCGTCCGTTAACGATGAGGACGACGACCTGACGGCCGAGGACATCGCCGCCGACTACCACCGGGTCCGCGCGTCCCTGCACCGCGTCCATCTGCACCGGCTGGGCCACTCCGCCAAACCCGTGGCCGACCCGGCGGACGGCCCGCTCTGACGGCTATGGCGGTTATGAACAGGAAAGTCCTACCGGGTCTGGCGTTACGCCGTCGTCCGTTCTGCTCCTGAGTGCCGCAGCACCCACGTCGGCAGGGGTTCGGTGATCTTGGCTGCCACCTCCCAGCCGGCTCGCTCGTACATGGCGACGTTGGTGGGTGTGGTCGTCTCCAGGTAGGCGGGCATCTGGTCGGCGGCCGCGCGGGCGAGGCCCACCTCCATCAAGGCCCGGCCGTAGCGCCGGCCGAGGTGATCGGGATGGGTGGCAAGCACGCCGAGGTACCAGAACGGGGCGCTCGGCATCGCGGCGGAGACGGCCTCGTCGTAGGCCCGGAGCCGCGCCGCGGCCGCCTCGGGCAGATCCAGCGGTGGAGCCGGTGGGCTGCCGGGCGTGACCGGTGGTTTCCACATCGCCACGGACAAGCCGTCATTGAACGTCCAGATCGTCTGCAGGCCTACGCGATGATCGAAGAGGTGGCCGAAAAACCTTGGAGCGTAGGCCTGGTACTCGGCAGCGCTCGGGAAGAAGTACCTGAGCTCGGGATCGGACCCGAAGGCGGCAACCATGGTCCGCACGACGCGCTCGCGGTGGGCGGGAGTGGCGACGGAAATCACCGCCTGAGTCTAGGTCGCTGGTGGCGAACGTAGAGCAACGATCAGTCGCGCAGACCCACAGGTGGAGATGTAACGCTTAAGTAGCCACTGCTACACCGTAAGTGACCAGCATATGCGACTAGGGCAGCTCTTTTCGGTTTCCTTCCCCTTCGGGTCGCAGTCGTCCCGGACATTCCCTACGCTCCAGACGTGCCAGAGGCCACTTTGTCCGTTCTTTTCACCAAAAGTACCCGCGTCACCGTTTCTCACGCGATCGAGCAGGCGGCTCTGGCCGCTGCCGAGGACGGACCGATGGTGGTGGTTGCCCTTTTCCAGCGCCTGCCGTATTTCGAGCGGGAGCGATCGGTCTACGAGCGGATCGCGGGGAAGGCCGCCGTCACGGTGGTTGGGATGGTCTCCGATGAGCTGCCCGAGCAGATCGTCGGGGCGTATGCCGTAGGTCTACGGGAACAGGAACCTTTGGCCCGAGAGTGGAGCGTGGCCGTTCTGACGCCCCGTTTCGGTGCGGTCCTGGTGGCCCGTGACCGTGAGGAAGTAGATCCGAGCGCCGAGACGATCGAGAGCGGGCGGCTCTTCGACGGCTGGTCGCGCTTTCGCCGGGACGACGCCCTGCATGAGGTGCTGAGGCTGCGAACGGAGCTGGCCGATCGGCTTCCGGCCGCTGCGCAGTCATCCATCGACAATGTCGTGCAGCGCGTCCGCCACCTCCCGGCAACGCCCGGTGAGGTTCGCGTGGACGCCTCCATCGGGCTCTTCATGAAGCAGAGCGAACGACACCGTGCTCAGATCCGTTCTCTGAAAAGAGAACTGGACGTAGACCGCGCGGACTCCGCCGAAGCGGGGCTGACCACGGACCAAGGTGTACGCCGATGGTCCGGTGCGGGCGGGGTCACGGCGTCCGGGGTCTTGCCCGTCGCGCTTTTCGGTGTGCGCGTGACGCGGTCGCAGGCGGAGACAGATCATCGGGACCGGCGCATCGAGGCTCGTGAGGCCGAGCAAATCGTCGGCGTTCTGACCGCGCTCCTTCGCCCCGAGGACCGGGCCACCCGGGTCGCCGACGACGAGTTCATCCTGATCATGCCCGCCATGCCTCAGGAGAGGCGCTGCGCATGGCATATCGGGTCGGCGCGAGATTCGTGACGGCCAGCCAGGACAACCCTTTCCTGTCGGCCACGGCAACTGTCGCCGTGACCGAGACCCGGCGGCGGCCGCTTCCCGTTGCTGAGATCCGCCAAGCGCTGACCTGGGCCGTGGCTGAAGGAGCACCAGTCGTCACCCTGAAAACTGAGTAACCGGAGTCGTCCCCTCGTCGGGTCGGCCCGGACGGCGAAGACGGACGCGTCGTACAGCTAAGTGGCTGGCTCATGGTCCTCACGCCCGGCCCCTCGTGACCAATGACGAGATCACCGTCGTGGATGCATGATCAAGGCATACCGGACGACGACTGGTTTCCGCCCAAGGACGGCGCACAACTCGATCGATCTGGGCGCGATGGCGCCACGTTCCGGTGGGCTGGTCGGCCTGGGCGGCAGTGTCCTTAAGGGATCTGCCGTTGCCGAGCGGGGCGTGGAGAAGCAGCGGATCTCCCTGATGCCGCTGGCGGATGCGTTGCGAGGACTGCGTGGTCGCCGAGGCAGGCCTTGTTCACCTGCGCCAGTCGGGCGTGAAGTGATCCCTCCCCAGACCGTGTTCGACGGGGTTCGCTGAAGGCCAAGACGGAACGACTGTTCAGATTCCGCTTCGCTTGCGGTCACCCGGGAGACGGCGTTCGCCTGTGTACTTGCTGTCCATTGACTGTGCATCGACCAGGAATGGATTTTGATGACACTGAACAAGCGCACCAAGCTCGTCGTCGGTTTTGCCACCTGCGCGCTGGTCGCGGCGCCGGTCGCGGCATTTGCCGGCGGCCACGGTGACAACACGCGCGCGGCGAAGAAGGCGATCATCGGTGGCAAGGCCCGCAACGTGATCCTCCTGATCGGCGACGGTATGGGGGACAGCGAGATCACCTCGGCCCGTAACTACCAGGTCGGTGCGGACGGGCGTCTGGCGATGGACACGTTGCCGCTCACCGGCGCCTACACCACCTATGCCGTGCAGAAGGACAAGCCGTCCATCCCCGACTACGTCACCGACTCGGCGGCCTCGGGCACCGGCTGGGCGACCGGCCACAAGACGTACAACGGGGCGATCTCGGTGACGCCGGACGAGAAGTCCGTGGCCACCATCCTCGAGCTGGCCAAGAAGTCGGGCTTCCGTACCGGCGACGTGACCACGGCCGAGGTGCAGGACGCCACCCCCGCCGTGCTCGCGTCCCACGTGGTCGACCGGGACTGCAAGGGGCCCGCCGTGATGGAGGGCTGCGAGGTCAACCTGATCGAGAACGGCGGCAAGGGCAGCATCGCCGAGCAGATGGTGGCCACCCGCCCCGACGTCCTGCTCGGCGGCGGCAGCGCCTACTTCGAGCAGAAGTCCACGGCCGGCCAGTTCAAGGGCCGGACCGTGACCGACCAGGCCAGGGCCGGCGGCTACCAGGTCGTCACCACGGCGGACGAGCTGGCCAAGGCCACGGCGGACAAGCCGATCCTCGGTTCCTTCGCCAAGAACAACATGGACCTGGAGTGGGTCGGCCCCAAGCCCACCCTCGAGGGCACCGCCCCGGCGTCCTGTGCGCCCAACACCGCTCGCACCGCTACCCAGCCGCACCTGGCCGACATGGCCGGCAAGGCGCTGGACGTGCTCGGTCAGCAGACCAAGAAGTCCAAGAAGGGCTTCTTCCTGCAGATCGAGGGGGCCTCGATCGACAAGCAGGACCACGCGGCCAACCCGTGCGGCCAGATCGGTGAGACGATCGCGTTCGATGCCGCGGTGAAGAAGGCGCTGGACTACCAGAAGTCGCACAAGGACACGCTGGTCGTGGTGAGTGCCGACCACGGTCACACGTCGCAGATCGTCGAGGGCCCGACCAAGGGCTACACGGCGACGCTGAAAACCCTTGAGGGCGGCGAGATGACGCTGTCCTACGCCACCGCGGACATCACCGGTTCGCAGCAGCACACCGGTACCGAGGTCCGGATCGCGGCGGGTGGGCCGCAGGCGGCCAACGTCCTGGGCGTCACCAACCAGACCGACCTGTTCTTCACCATGCGCAGGGCACTCGGTCTCTGACCTTTCACCCCTTCAGGGCCATCCGTTCCCGGCAGCCGCTCGTCGGGCTGTCGGGAACGGGCCCATCCGAATCCGAATGGCAGTACCCGGTCCGAATGGCAGTACCCGGTCCGATTGGATGCCGTCACCGATCGAATCAAGGCCCAACGGCTATGGATCATGTTCGACGATTCCGGCCCGCCGCCACGGTTACCGTGGACCAGAACGCCGACCCGAACAGGTGGCTGGCGTCCGTCCGCCCGGAAGCGGCGTTTCACGTTCACCGCCTGGTCGTCGCCCGGCGCGGCGCGGGCGAGCAGCTCGGGTGCCCGCATTCTCGACTGGGCTGCTGAGCGTGCCCGCAAATCGGGCCACCGTGGGGTACCGGTTGTGTCCGACACTAATCTTGGTCAATGCATATTCAGACGCTTACCGAACCCTTCTATGCCGACGCGATTGCGTTGTGGCACGAGACGGGTCTTACCCGGCCGTGGAACGATGCGGCGGCAGACCTTCGCCGTGCTCTGGAAGGTGCCGACTCCACCGTCTTGGGAGCCCTGGACGGTGAAACATTGACGGCGACAGCCATGGTCGGCCATGACGGGCACCGAGGCTGGGTCTACTACCTGGCCGTTGCGCCTGCGTTGCAGAAGCAGGGACTGGGGCGGAAGATGATGGCGGCCTGTGAGGACTGGGTCCGCAGCCAGAGGATCCCGAAGATTCAGCTGATGGTGCGCGCCGACAACTCAGCCGCAGCCGGCTTTTACCAGAGCCTGGGATACACCGATGCGGAAGTACTCGTGCTGGGCAAGCGCTTCAGCTGAGCGTTCTGGCGAACTGAACTCGCAGGAGCGGAGCAGTCCCTGACGTGGTCAGGCGTCGTTCTGCCCGCCTGGGGGCACGGTTCAAGCCACTCAAGGCTGAACCGTCTGGTCTACCCGCTGCCGCATGCAGTGCTGAACGTGCGGGTTCGCGGAAGCTCTTTCCTGGCCACGTTCCTGCTGCTGGCGCGGTAAGCCGACGCCCGGACCCGCCTGGCCTGCGCGGCTACCGGCATCATCGATCATGCGCAGACCCGGCGGAGACGACTGCCCACATAGCGCCGATCCCCATCAAGTTCAGGAGTATTCAAACGTGCTGACCTTCGACAGGATTGAACGCCTCGAGGCCGAGGCCGGTTTCGCAGCGTTCAATACCGCGCCTGAACGGGTCAAGCAGAAATTCGGCCTCGGTTCGGCCCGCATCGGCGGTGCCGTGGTGCTGGTCACGAGAAAAGAACCTGACGGGGGGCGGAACACCGTGACCGCACTCTGCGTGGACCAGCCCTTGGGCAGCGGCCTGATCGACAAACTCATCGACTTCTTTCGTGACGCCGGCGTGACTCGCGCAACGTTCAAGGTTGCCGTTCCCGCGCTCCCGGCGGACGCCGATCACATCCGCCACGTGCATGGGCTCACGCTGGGTCCCTCCACCGTCAAACTTCTGCGATCGAGCGATCCCGTGCCCGAGACCAGGATGACCTTGAAGGTCGCCGAGGCAGAGCCGGGCCAGTACGCCGACGTCGTCAGTTTCGCCGTGGACAACTTCATGATCGCCGCCGCGCACGGACCTCTCATGGCCGGGTTTCTGCAGCGTCCTGACTACCATGCGTTTACTGCCTGGGATGGTGGTGAGCTGGTGGCCATCAGCGTGATGCGTTTCCTGGGCGACTATGGCGATCTCGTCGGCACGGTGACCCTGCCCTCACACCGACGTCGCGGCGCGCAGACAGCTCTCGTCGCAGCCCGGGCGGCCTTGGCGGGGGAGCGCGGTGTCCGCTGGCTCGTGGTCGAAACTGCTGTGCCACCCAACTCTTCGCACGGCAATATGCTTCGGCTCGGCTTCCAAGAGGTCTATATCCGCCAGCAGTGGATCTGGAGCATCTGAACGAAGGACCGGTAGGCCCTGGGTGCGGGCCAGGATCTCCTCCTGTGAGCCCCGGTCCGGTGTTGCCGAAACAGTCCGAGCGAGAGGGGAGACGGCCGTGTTGTGCAGGTCCGCCGCCACGGCCGGCTCGGCGATGGCGGCCGCCGGTTGACCGACTCATTGGGCGGCGAGCAGGCGACGGAACGGCGGCCCGGTCACAACCACCATCACCGCCGCCGCCCGCGCGTAGGCCGCCAATGGTCGCTGGGCGTCGCCGGAGCGGGCCTGAGCGCAGTCCCTCCACGCCCCGCGTCCTCAGGCCAGGTGCTGCGCGAACCAGGACAGCACCTGGGCAGGATGGCGCTGGAACTCCAGGTAGCCGTCCCAGCGGGCCAGCGAATCCCGCACCCAGTACAGCTCTTTGTCGTCCGCCTGGATATTGGCGAGCATGGTCTCCAGGTCGTGCGGCTCCGTCAGGACGTCGTCGTGAACCCCGTACAGCAATGTGGGAACCTGCACGTGCTTGGCCCACTCCTGGGTGTTGCGGGCGGAGAACCCGAGGCTGGTGGTGAGGGTGACGCGCTGGTCCAGGTCGGCCATGGCCTCATCGAGCCGGTCGGCGGCCACCCCGGCCAGGGCCAGCTGGTGACGCACGACCAGGTCGGTGCTGATCGGCTGGGCCCCCACCAGGCACTGCACGTCCTGGAACTCCTCCGGGAACTGGGTCATCGCCGCGAACGTCGAGTTGCAGCCCAGGCAGCGGCTGTACAGGCCGACCGACATCTGGCGCAGGTCCTGGCGTCCGCGGACGTAGCGCAGGGACCCGACCACGTCGCGGGCCTCCAGCCAGCCGCTGGCGACGATCCCGCCGTTGGCCGACCCGCTCAGCCCATGGTTGCGCAGGTCGTAGGTCAGCAGGTTGTAGCCGGCGTCGTGCAGGATCTTCAGATCCGGGACGAAGTTGACCTCAACCGCATTCACTCCGCCGGCGATGGTGCCCCATTCGCTGCGCCACGGCTCCAGATGGGTCGGCTGACCCGAGCGGCTGAAACCCATGGGGTGGTTGAGTACCAGCAGCCTGGACGACCCCTTCGCCGGGATGAACCATCCCTCCAACGGCACTCCATCCATCGCCGGGAAGGTGACGTTCTCGTACTCCAGACCCGCCTCGGCCGGCGTGTGCAGGATCGGAGCCCGTTCGCGGTCGCGATGGGCGAAACCCTCCGCAATGGCGTGCAGCAGGTGGTCGGTCTGCTCCGCCGTGAGCTCGTTACGGCCCGTGGCCAGTTCAGTCATGTTCAGCTCCTCGTTCATTCTCCAACACTGGTGTTGGAGATGTCGCCACCGTAGGTCTCTGCCGCCAAATCTGCAACAACACTGTTGGGCTCACGTAGGATCGCCGCATGGCCTGGGACATTGAGGGGACGAAGCGCCAGATCCGCGAGGCCGCTCTCGTGGAGTTCGCCCAGCACGGGCGCGACGGCACGACGATCGACCGGATCGCAGCCCGGGCCCAGGTCAACCGTGAGCGGGTGTATCGCTACTTCGGGGACAAGGCGGAGCTGTTCTCCGTGGTGATCCGCGAGGAGGTCGACCGGCTCGCCGAGGCCGTCCCGTTGTCCATCTCCGTGCCCGAAGACGCCGGCGCCTTCGCCGGGGCGACGTTCGACTACCAGCTGGCCCATCCCGACCTGGCCCGTCTCGTGCTGTGGGAAGGGCTGACCACGTCCGGGCCGATGGTGGACGAGGTGGCCCGGACCGAGATCTATCGCACCAAGACGGCGACCATGGCCGCGGCTCAGCGGGCCGGGCTGATCAACGACACATTCGCCCCCGCGCACCTGGTGTTCCTGCTGATCTCGATCTCCTGTTACTGGACCGCTGCACCGCAGGTGGCGCGCATGCTGACCGGGGATGCCTCGCACGGGGCAGCGGAGCGGGCCGCTCGGCGCCGCGCGGTGGTGCAGGCCGGGCGCTTGCTGGCCACCCCGCCGGGAAGCCCGGTTCCCGAGGAACCCGCCCAGCCGGGCCGGCAGCGAGTCCCGGCCGGAACAGGACGACTTGCGGGTGAAACTGCTGTCATCGCCGGCGCATCCAGCGTGGTCGGAGCAGCCGTCGCGCAGGGCCTGGCCGCCGAAGGAGCCACCCTTGCGCTGGTGGATCATCGCGACGGTCTCCTCGCTGACCTGGCGCGAGGCATCAACGAGAGCGCCCCTGGAACCGCGCACGTTTACCCGGCCGACGTCACCGATGCTGTGTCCGTGCGAGCTGTGATCGACCGGATCGCCCAGAAGCACCACGGCATCGGCATTCTCATCAACCAGGCCGGATCCGGAACCTGGAATCCGGTGCTCACCGCCGATCTGCACGACTGGCATGAAGCCAGGGACGCAGGCCTCGGCGCAGTCCTGAACGTCACCCATGCCTGCCTCGACCACCTCGTCCGGGCAGCGCAGACCGGAGCACGAGGCGTCGCTGACATCGTGACCATCAATCCGGGCAGGAGCGCCGCTGTCGGCGCTTTCTCGCAGGTCCTCCGCAAGGACTTGGGCGAGCGGCATGTGCGTGCCGGGGTCATCGAATGTGGCTCGCCAGTCAGTGAACTCGTCACTACGGAGGAGGGCTTGCTTGATCCGCAGGACGTCGCCGATGCGGTCGTCTACATGCTCACCCGGCCACGTCACGTAACCGTCAACGAGCTCTCCATCCGCCCGACCGATTGAGGCGAGTGTCATCCGTCGCTAGTTCGAGCCTTAAGTTTCCTCTGTTTGGTTCTTCCCGGGCTGGTTGGACCTCGGAGAGATAGTCGGCGAGGGACAAGAGAGTGTCATCGGTTGTCTTGATCTAGACGAGGGTTGGGGTTGTGTTGCAGGTCCGATTAATTGGTGAATGTCCTTTTTCCAGGGCATGGAGTGAAGTGTGGACGCCTCGGCGGATGAGTTTGTCGGTGAAGATCCCGAACCAGCGTTCGACCTGTTTGAGCCAGGATCGACTGGGATCACATGTACCGCCCGGGGCAGGAGTGCTTCAATCCAGATCCCGACCCGGATTCGGAGCCCCGGTGTGGTGACGGAGTAGCGCCTGCTGCTCGAGCGAATCAACGATGTTCGGGAGGGTCTGTCGCCGCGCTCGCAGGCGCAGCTGAGCCTGGCAGCGGTCGAAATCGCCGCCGACACCTGTCTCGCGACCGAGAGGTGACGATCGACGCGGGGAACTACTGCGGCCCTCTGCACTGCGCGCCGATTTCCTGATCTCCTCGGCCGGTAACCTCCTGCGGATCGAATCTGGTGGTCGGTCGCACGCCCCCACGTCATGACCGTAGATCGCCGATTGTTGCCCAGAAGCACTCGCTGGACGGGGAAGGGCTCAGAGTGGGTGGTCGAAGACCGCCTCGAAGCTGGACGGCAAGTCACGCCTTGGCGCGGAGCCGGTCGAACGACGAGATCGCCGGTCACCCGGTCAGTTCTCCGCCATGGCGAAGACGCACCTCAACCGGTCGATGTCGAAGATGGGCGTCACCGACCGGGACGCTCTGGCCGTCGCGGTCTATCGGGCGGGCCTGCCGGACGGTAATCCGAGCGTCGGCTTTTAAGAGCGGTCAGTTCGGGTAGAGGTCAGGTGCGGGTGGTGATGACGGCACCACCCTCGGCCCTTGGCGTCCGCCCGGGCTCTGCCTACCTTGCCCAGAGTGCCTCTTTACGTACTGAGCCTGGCCATGCTGATGGTCGGTATGGACAACACCATCATTAATGTCGCGCTGCCGGCCATGGGCCAGGACTTCAACGGCTCGGTATCGGACCTGCAGTGGACGGTCGCGGCGTACGTCCTGGTACTGGGAAGCCTGCAGATCCTGGCCGGATCGCTGGCCGACCGGTTCGGGCGGCGCCAGGTCTTCCAGTTCGGCCTGGCAATATTCACCGGTGCCTCACTGCTCTGCAGTCTGGCGCCCGATCTGGGGCTTCTGATCGCCTTCCGTGCGCTACAGGCAATCGGCGGATCGATGCTCTCGCCGGTGGCCCTGTCGATCATCCGGAACCTGTTCCACGATCACCGCGAACGCGCTCGAGCCCTGGGCTTCTGGGGAGCGGTCGCCGGCTTCAGCGTCGCCCTGGGGCCGATCCTGGGCGGTGTGCTGGTCGGCTGGCTCGGTTGGCGCTCGATCTTCTGGGTCAACGTCCCGGTCGGCCTGATCGCGCTGCTGCTCGTACCTCGCTTCGTGCCGGAATCGCGCGCCGAGCGGCCGCGGGCCATCGACCCGGCCGGCCAGGTGCTGATCATCGTGGCGTTGGCGGCGCTCATCTTCTCCGTTATCGAAGGGCCTGAACTGGGGTGGACGAGCGCGGTCGTGCTCGGCGCCCAGATCCTGGCCGTGGTCTGCGCCATCGGCCTGATCGTTACCGAACTCCGACAGCGTGAGCCACTTCTGGAACTCCGGTTCTTCGCCAGCCTGCCGTTCAGCGCGGCCACCGTCATCGCGTTCGGTGCCTTCTTCGCCCTGACTGGATTCCTGTTTCTCAACACCCTTTACCTGCAGGACGGACGTCACCTGACGGCTCTCCGGGCGGGACTCTGCACGACCCCGATGGCTGCGATGATCGCGCTGTTGTCGACGTTGGCCGGACGATTGATGAGCCGGACCGGGCCGCGCCTGCCCTTGATGCTGGCCGGCACGGCCCTGGCCGTCAGTGGAGTGATGCTCGCCCAGGTAGGCACGCACGCGTCGATGATCTGGCTGTTGATGTCCTACGCCGTGTTCGGCATTGGTTTCGGACTGCAGAACCCGGTGGTGTTCGCGGTCGCGGTCTCGGGGATGCCTCTCGCCCAGGCCGGGGTGGCGGCGGGCATTGCCTCTACCGCAAGGCAGGTGGGGGCGGCTATCGGTGTAGCGATCCTGGGCGCCACGGTCAACGCTCGGTTGCGTGGCGGCGGCCAAGACCTGGCCGTCGCCTCGCAACCAGGATGGTGGATCATTGCTGGCATTGGACTGTCCGTCGTCATTTTCGGGTGGGCGAGTACTACTACGTGGGCATCTCGCACGGCGACCCGGGCGTCGCGGGACGTCGCGGCGGCTGAAGGGGAAGCCAATGACTTCGACGCCCGTCGGGCGGCCATGACGGAATGAATGGGTGACCACCGACGCTGAGAATGGGCTGAAGACGTGGTGCCTCAGGAACGGTATTGATCAGATGAAACCGATCGCGGACGGTGTACAAACGCCGTCTCTGGGTCGCCGGGAACTCGGCGCCACGTTGCGAGCATGGCGGGATCGGGTCACGCCCGAGGATGTCGGTCTGATCGATGTTGGCCCGCGCCGCACGCCGGGGCTAAGACGCCAGGAAGTGGCCCGGATGGCGGGAGTTTCGCCGGACTACCTGACCCAGTTGGAGCAGGGAAGGGCGTTGGCGCCGTCGGCGCAGATCCTGGGTGCTCTGGCTCGGGCTCTACGGGTGTCTGCTGCCGAGCAGATGGAACTGTTCCGACTGGCCGGGCTGCCGGAGCCGGTTAAGACCCAGGTGCCACGCCATTTGCCGGACGAGGTCAGGCGCATGGTCGACGGCCTGCGCCTTGCGCCGGTGGCGGTTTACGATGCACGGTGGGACCCGATCGCCTGGAACCCACTCTGGGCGGCGGTCATGGGCGACCCTGCGGCCCGGCCCGCATCCGAGCGAAATCTGGCCCGCCGCCAGTTCCTGGGACTTCCGACGCGCGTGGTGCGAGATCACACAGCCGCTACTTCCTTCGAAACCGCATTGGTCGCGGATTTGCGGGGCACGATGACCAGGTATCCGGGGGACCGGGCTCTGGCCGTCTTGATCGGTCAACTCTCTTCTTCCGGCAACAAGTTTCGGTCGCGCTGGGACGAACGTCCAGCCGGTGATTACAGTTCGGAACTGAAAACCATCGACCATCCTGAGGTCGGTGGTTTGAGCGTGGCCTGTGCGGTCCTGACCACGCGTAGACATGATCTTCGCGTCGTCATCTACACCCCGCAGGGTCCCGGGGCTTCGCGCGAGATGGGGCTGCTGGACGATCGTGGCCGGGAGTTCGTCCTGGCATGAACTTCACTGATCACCTCTTCAGGTGAGGTGCCGGTCCCGGGCTGCTGGTCGAATTGGTGAAACCCACCAGCCTTTGGAGAGAACATGCAGCTGTCAGCGCTCGTCACCGGAGCGACATCGGGAATCGGGAAAGGGGTCGCCCTGAGGCTCGCCGCGGATGGATACCAGGTGTTTGTCCACGGTCGCAATCCTGAGAGGGGAGCGGCCGTCGTCGCTCAGATCATCTCTTCGGGCGGTCAGGCGCGTTTCATCGCCGGTGACCTGCTCGATGCCGACAGCACGCGGCAGCTTGCTTCTACCGCGGGTGAGGTGGACGTCCTGGTCAACAACGGAGGCGTCGCCTGGTTCGGGCCGACACCAGATCTTGACGTGGCCGAGTTCGACAAGCTTTTCGCGGGCAACGTGCGCGCGGCCTACCAATTGGTTGCCGCTCTTGCGCCCGGGATGGTGGAGCGAGGCAACGGCAGCATCGTCAATATTGCGAGCATGGCGGGGACCATTGGTCTGGCCGGGGGTGCGGCTTACGGTGCTACGAAGGCGGCGTTGGCGTCCTTGACTCGATCGTGGGCGGCCGAGTTCGGGGACGCCGGTGTGCGCGTGAACACGGTGGCTCCCGGTCCGGTCTACACCGATGGCGCGGATTCGGACCGGACGAAGGCGTTGGGTGAGACCACGCTGCTGAAGCGGGGTGCATCGGTGGACGAGATCGCCTCAGTGGTGGCTTTTCTGGTCTCTCCGGCCGCGAGCTACGTGACGGGAGCGACTTTGGCCGCGGATGGGGGTCGTACGGCTGTCTGAACGGTCAGTCGGCCTGAACCTCGGCCTCGGTGGCTGCCCGTTCGTGTAGCACGTTCGACAGTTGTACCCGGGACTTGACCCCCAACTTGGCGAATACCGCCCGGACGTGGGTGCCGACGGTGTTCGGTGAGACGCCGAGGGAAGTGGCGGTGTCGCGGTTGGTCAGCCCGGAGCCGATCAGCTCCGCGACCCGGCGCTCGGCCGGGGTGAGGGCGTCCCAGCCGGTGTCGGGCCGGGCCGGGCGCTGGGCCCATTGGCTGCGACGGATCCCGAGTCCGGAGAGCAACAGCCGGATCTGTTCGGCCGGCGCGGTGAATCCCAGGTCCGTGTAGAGGGTCCAGGCCCGGTCCAGGTGGGCGATGCCCTCTGCGCGCGCCTGCTGGTGGATCAGCGTCCGCCCGAGGTCTTCGGCCACGGCCGCCCGCATGGCTGGACGAGGACTCTCGCCCAGGATGAGGTCGGCGTGCCGCAGCACGTCGACGTCGCCGAGGGCCAGGCCGCGCACGTGCTCCGCCTGGCCCTCGTAGGAGCTGATCCCGGGGTTGCGGGTGGCCGCCTCCTTGGCGATCTTTGTGACGTCGCTCAGCACGCCGCTGTCGGCGGCGGCCACCCCGAGCCGGGCCAGAGCGGCCAGGGTTCCCGGCCACCAAGGCCAGTAGGCCTGGTCCTGCAGCGCGCCCCGCAGCTTCGGGCGCATGATGTCCAGGGATCCGGAAACGTCCCCTTCAGCGGCGAGCAGCCAGGCCCGCATCATCTGGGTGTTCTCGTCCTGGATGACGTCTCCCGGCCGGACTCGGTCGGCTCGTTCCTGCAGCATGGTCTCCGCGGCGGCCAGATCGCCGGTGTAGAGCCCGAGGGTGAAGAGGTTCACGTACGCGTCGAACGCAAAGGCGCGGTTGCCGAACGCGTGCGCGTCCCGGATCACGGTTTGGGCGCCCACCTCGCCGGCCTCAATCCGGCCGAGGGTGAAGTCCAGCCACATCTGCGCGTACGGAACCCAGGGCAGCGCGGCCGTCCTCGGATTGGCGGTCGCCTCTCGCAGGATGTTCTCGGCCTCGGCGAAACGGTCCAGCAGTTGCAGAGCCAGGATCTCGTGCACCAGGAACACATCCCCGGCCTGGGTGCGCAGGGCCCTCAGCCGGGACAGGCTCTCGGCGTGGCTGCCCCGGTTCATCGCCAGTTCGGCCAGGACCCGATCGGCGGTGATCAGCGCTGTGGGATCTCCGGACTCCTCGGCCAAAGCCTGGGCCCGCAGCACCTGCTCCTGGACACCGTCCGACGGTTCCTGGCCCACCTGTGCGAACGCCCGGTTCGCGAGCAACCGGGCCCGGGCCCGGTCGGAGATGCCGCCCTGCTCCAGTCGGGCCGTGGCCCGGGCACCGAGTTCGGCGAAGCGGCCGGTGAACCGCAGGGCCGGGGCCACCTCGGTCTCGATGTCGGCCATCACCTCTGCGGAGCTGGCCCGGGCCAGCAGGCGGTCGGCGGCCTGGACGGCCTCAGCGGTGTGCTGGGTGGCAGTGAGGACCCGGATCAACCTGATCCCGAGACGGTGTGCACTGTCCTGATGGTCCGGTTCCGGCCGTAACAGTCCGAAGGCGTTGTGGGCCAGTTCCACGGCGCTGGCCGGCATCGAGGCCAGAGCCTCCTCGGCGGCGTCCATGATCAGCACCGCGGTCGCCTCGTCGCCCGTGGCCGCCGCAGCCTGGAGATGCCCGGCCGCCGCGAGCGGGCCCGATCCCTCGGCGAGCAGGGCCTCGGCGTAGCGACGGTGCAGCATCCGGCGCACGACCGGGCTCAGCTCCTGGTAGACGGATTCGCGGACGAGGTCGTGGCGGAAGGCCAGCCCCTGGCCCTCGTATCCCAGGAGCCCGATTGCGAGCAGGTCGTCCACGGCGCCGGAGAGCACCGGCGGCGTATGCGCGGGTAGCAGTTCGCAGCACTCGGTGAACGTGGTGGGCCGGCCCAGGACCGCGATGATCTGCACCAGGTCGGTCTGGGCGGTCGTAAGCCGGGCCAGCCATCGGCGCAGACTGCTGAGGAACTCGGCGGGGATCTGCGCGATCGGTTCGCCGGCCCGACGGGCCTGCAGGACGGCCTCGACGATCTGGACGGCGTAGAAGGGATTGCCGCCGACCCGATGCAGGAGGCCGGTGGTTGCGGCATCGGGGCTCTCACCGAGCATGTCGGCAGCCAAGTCCTCGAGATCGGAGCCGGACAACGGGGTCAGGTCCAGGGCCCAGACGGGCACGGCTACCTCGCCCGGGGTCCGGGCGCCCAGGTCGGCCGCGACCGGGGCGGACGCGCCCCGGGTGGCGAGCAGCCAGACGATCGGGCTGCCAGCCAGCCGTTCGGGAAGAATCCGGATCGCGGCCTGGCTGAGATTGTCGACCCACTGCAGGTCGTCGACCGCGAGCACGACCGGATCGCCTCCGACGGCCTTCTCCAGGATATCCGCGAGCTGGTCGATGAACACGGTCGGCTCGTCGACCAGGGCGGCGGCGGCCTCCAGCTGGCTGCCGCTCAGCAGCGGTTCGGGCCCGGAGCGCAGGGCGAGCAGGATGGAGGCACCGGCGGACAGCTGATTCGCGGCCACCCCTTTCATCGACGCGACCCGGTACCCGGTGGCCCGGGCCTCGCGCCGCAGAGCGGCCAGGACGGATGACTTGCCGATCCCGGCCTCGCCCCCGATCACCACAACCCCGCCCTGACGGGTTCGCCGGGTCCGGCGCAGGGTTACCAGGGCCTCGGTCACCGGTTGCGACCGGCCCCGCAGGACTGGGGGAATCGCCATGTCACCTTCATCTCGTCGTGAGCGGCCGGCCGGGCCGGTGCTGATCCTGGTGCCGGCAGTGCCAGGATCAGCCGTTCACCTACCGTGTTCGCGTGATGTGCCGTCGACGGTGCCTGCCTAACGTCGGGGTGGTTGCCGCCCCTACTTCAGGAGTCACCATGCCGATGATCGACGTCTATGCACCCGAAGGTATTTTCGCCGACCCTCAGGCGCTTGCCCAGGACCTGGCCCGGGCGGTGATGCGTTGGGAGGTGGTGCCGGACATCCCTCTGTTCGCGGACAACACGGCGTCCATGATTCATTTTCTGCCGAGGACGTCGATGTCCACGGCAGCGGGTGGGTCGGACTTCGTGCGAGTACAGGTTCTGACCCCCGCTGGCGTGCTGGACCGGGACAAGCAACTCGGAGTGGTCCGCGAGTTGACCATGATCGTCTCGGAGGCGGCCGAGAATCCCGGGCTGGCCGATCGGACCTGGGTGCTGATCACCGAGTCGCCCGACGGCGGCTGGGGAATCGCCGGCCACGCGAACACCGGCACGGACATCGCCGAGCAGGCCCGCAAGCTCCTGCACGGCAATTGATCAGCTCTCTTCGTCGAGGAGCGGAGCCGGAACCAGGGTAAGGCGCCCCTGCCGATGTCTCCTCACCTGATCAGGTGAGGAGACATCGGCAGCGGCGATCGCTGATCAGTCGCTCAGGACCGACAGCGGAAGGGCGAGTTTGCGCAGCAGAGCCTGCGGCTCGAAGTACGCCACCCAGATCGACGTCGCCAGGCCCTCCCGCACCGTCCAGTGCTCGGAGATCTTGATCAGGTCGGACGTCCCGGTCACACCGATGGTGATCAGCGCGACGGCCCGCTCACCGGCCCCGAAGAACCGGTCGTACGTGCAGCGGGTGAAGTCGAGGACGTCCGGCAAGGTGGGGAGGACCTCGTCCCGGAAGAACCCGGCCCCCGCGTGGGTGCCGCCCCAGGGGAAGTAGTTCGGGGCGGTGACGACGAAGTCCTCGTGCAGGTACCGGCCGAAGTCGGTGAGCCGTCCGTCCTTACCGGCCTGGTAATAGGCGTCCACCACGGACAGGGTCGCGGCCGTGCTCGTCGTAGAGTCTGTCACTGTCGTCTTCCGGCTGGACGTCGAGGAAGTCGTGAACCCGGCGCAGGAACCGCTGCGGGTACTGGAAATGTGACCCGTGATTGGAGTCTGGGAACAACAGCAGCTCCGCATCCGGGATGTGCTGCTGCAGGTGGTAGGAGTTGACCGTCGGCACGACGACGTCGTTGCTGCCGTTCACCACCAGCGTCGGAGCGGTGATACCGGCTAGGTAGGCGAAGCTGTCCTTCGCCGGATGTCCCCACTCCCCGGCGGCCGCCCGGTGATTACCGATCGTCTCGAGCGACACGAGGGTGTCCCGGTCCTCGGTGCGTGCGGTGATCCGTTCCAGATAGCGGCGCCCGGCGGCCTGGCTGCGCCCGGACGGCGAGAACATGATCGGCAGCCACATCGCCTCACCGAGTTCGTCCCTGCGGCCGAACAACGGGACGACGGCGGGGTTCATCGCCGCCATCCCGTCACCACCGCGCGGGCCGGTGCCGACCAGGACCAATCGGCGCACCAGATCTGGACGCTGCACCGCGATCGTCTGGGCAACGTGGCCGCCCATGGAGAACCCGAACAGATCGATCCGGGCGAGTCCGAGCGCGTCGATCATCGCGATCGCGTCGTGCGCCATGCCCGCCACGGTTCGGGGAGCAGTACCACTGCTGGATCCGACTCCGGCGTTGTCGAACAGGATCACCTCGCGGCCGCCGGCCAGGCCGTCGGTGACGGCCGGGTCGAAGTTGTCGAGATTGCCCATGAAGTGCTGGACCAGGACGATGGGAAACCCGGGACCACCGCCGAACCTGCGGTAGGCGAAACGAATTCCGTTGGCCTCGACGAACTGCGTCGGGGCCGTTGCGTGGGTGAGGTCACTCATGCGCTGCCTGCTGTCCTTCCGCTCTGGTGAGGATCCGTTCCGTTCTTCCGGTCTATCCCGCGATCAGGTCGAACTCGTTCCCCTCGATGTCGCGGAATGTGCTCCACTGCTCGAATTCGCGGACCTGGATGGCGCCGAGGAGCGTGAGCCGGGCCGCGTCCGCGGCGAAGTCGTCGCTGATGATGTCGAGGTGCAGCCGGTTCTTGATGGTCTTGGGTTCCGGGACGGCGTTGAAGGTGATCTGAGGGCCGCCGGCCGTGGGTCGGATCACGACGTGGGTTTCGGTGGAGTCGGATTCGGCGATGGGCCAGCCGGTTGCCTCGCTCCAGAAGGCGGCCGCCTTGCGGGCGTCGTGGCTATCGATCGTGACGGCGTACCAAGAGATGATGGCCATGAGAGTGAGCCTTTCGGGGTCAGGAAGCGGGTTCGAGGTGTGCGGATGGAGCGGGTCGCCGGGCAAGTGAGGTGAAGAGCGCCAAGGCGGCCGCGGCAAGGAGGCCACCGGTGGTCATGGCAACCGTGGTGCTCCCGGTGGCGTCGACCAATTGCCCGCCCAGCAGTGAGCCACCGGCCACGGAGATCTGGAACGCTGAGATGTAGAGGGCAGAGCCACCTTCGGGTGCAGCGGTGTCAGCGGTGAACACCCACGTTTGCAGGGCTATGGGCACGGCGCCGTACGCGAAGCCCCACACCAGAAGGATCAGGGCCGCTCCCACCGTCAGGGTGCCGAGAATGGGCATGAACAAGGCGGACCCGGCGAGCATGACCATGATGCAGACAACGGTGGTGTAGAGCCGTCGGCCGAGGGCGGAACTGACGGTGAGGTTGGCGATGATGCCGGTAACACCGTAGGCGAGCAGGAGGGCACTGATCTCGGTGGACGATGAGTCGGTGTGCTTCTCCAGGAAGGGTGCCACGTACGTGTACGCGGTGAACTGGCCAATCACGAGGAGGAGCGTGGTGGCCAGCCCGACCCGGGCGTTCGGCCCCCGCAGCACGGAGGCCAGACCCGTCCAGGTGACCGGCTCGTCGATGTCCATCCGGGGCAGCAGAGCCAGTTCGAGAATCAGCGTTGTCACGCCCAGCCCGGCGGTGGCCAGGAATGCTGAACGCCAGCCGAAGTGACCGCCGATGAATGCCCCTGCAGGCACACCGACCACGCTGGCGATCGATACTCCGGCGAAGATGATCGACGTGGCTCTCACCGCATCCCGTGAGCCGACCAGACGGGCGCCGAGACTTGCCCCAATCGCCCAGAAGCCTCCGATCCCCAGACCGAGCAGGAAGCGAGCGGTCAGCATCACGGTGAAATTGCCTGCTGTTGCCGCGATTATGTCCGACAGGTCGAAGAGCGCTGTCATGGCGATCAGAGCGGTTCGGCGGTCGAGGCGACCGGCCGCCACGGTCAGCGTCGGGGCTGCTACAGCCGCGACGACCCCCGGCACGGTCATCATCAACCCCGCTGTGCCCTCGGAGACGTGCAGGTCGTTGCTGATGCTGGTGAGCAGCCCGACGGGAGGAACTCGTTGGTGACGAGCGTGAACGTGCCCAGAGCCACGGCGTAGACGGCAAGCCAGGAACGTTGGAAGGCTAGCATGACCCGCCTTTCACTGTTCGTTCAGGAACATCCTGACCTGCGCGACGAATCGCTCGTGGTACTGGAAATGAGACCCGTGGTTGGCATCTGGGAAGAGAACGAGCGTGGCGTCGGGCAGGTGCTGCTGGAGGATGTAGGAGTTGATTGTCGGGATGACGATGTCGTTGTTGCCGTTGACCACCAGAGTCGGCTGGCGGAGGTAGGCGAGGTGCGCGTAGCCGGGGTCCTTGCGTGCCCCGTACACGCCGATCGCGGAGGCCTGAGCCTGGACGGAGGTGACGGCGACGGGAGCGTCCCGGTCGGTGCGGGCCATGATCCGGTTCAGGAATTCACGTCCGGCGGCCTGACTCTCCTTGCTGGGGGAGAACAGGATCGGCAGCCACATGTCTTCCTGATGCTCGTAAGTCGTGAAGAACAGGGCCTCCGTCTCGGCCGGCATCGCGCCGATGCCCTCACCGCCGCGGGGTCCGGTACCGACCAGGATCAGTTTGCGGACCAATTCGGGACGATCGGTGGCGATCTGCTGGCCGACGAGGCCGCCCATGGAGTGGGCGAGCAGGTCGACCTGGCCGAGACCCAGTGCGTCTATGAAGCTCTCGGCGTCACTGGCAGTCTGCTCGATGGTGTCCGGCGTGGTTCCGGTGGACGATGCGACGCCAGCGTTGTTGAACAGGATCACCTCGCGATCCTGGGCGAGAGCGTCGGTGATGGCTGGATCGTGGTCGTCGAGGTTGCCCATGAAGTGCTGGACGAACACGACCGGGGTTCCCTGCTGGGAGCCGAAACGCCTATAGGCGAAGGAAATACTGCCGGCCTCCACCTGCTGGGTCGGTGCGGTGTTGTGGGTGTACTGCATCGGGCTCGTTGCTCCTCAGGTCCTGAAGGTGTCGTCGAAAGGGCGCACGACATCGCGCAGGGATCTTTCTAATTGCGCTGGATGCCCGGGGCGTCACCCGAACATGTGAACCTCGACCCCATGAGGTCAGAGGCGGGGAGCGCTGCCCAGCAGTGATTGCGCAGCCTGACGGGCCGCGTCGGCCGCGTAAGGGTTGGCATCCATCGCAGCGGCGATGTTGGCGCCGTCGTACAGCAGGACGAGCTGGCTGGTGAGGCGCTGTGGATCGCGGTAGCCCGCGTCGGTGACCAGCACGGCGAACAGCTCGTGCAGCCAGGTGCGAAAGTCCTTGATGGCCAGGTCGGAGCCGCTGCCGGGGCTGGACTCGGCGGCCGCGTTGTGGAACGCGCAGCCGTTGAAGTCGGGCTCGGCGAACAGGGTGCCCAGGGCATCGAAGATGGCTAGGACCTTGGCCTGGGCGGTGGTCTCAGCGGCGACCCGTTCGTCCAGGCGCAGCGCCCACCTGGCGTGCCGGTTCTGCAGGTAGGCGCGGACCAGGTCGTCCTTGCCACCGAAATTGTAGTAGAGCGAGCCCTTGGCGACGCCGGACTCCTCCAGCACGCGGTCGATGCCCACCTTGGAGATGCCCTCGAGGTAGAAGAGGCGGTCGGCGGCCTCCAGCAGGCGCTCGCGGGCTGAGCGCCGGCCGGACCCTTCCGCTGCTGCCATGGGATCCATTTTAGGGCCTGTTATGGCCTGGTCAGACGGCGGTCCGGCCGCCGTCGACCGGGATGGTCGCGTCGGTAATGTACCCGGCGCCCGGTCCGGCGAGGAAGGTGATCACCCCGGCGATCTCCTGCGGCTGGGCGGCCCGCCCGAGCAGGGCCGTGGGCGCGAGCCCATCGATGACCTCAGCCCTGGCCCCATTGGTCCGCACCGGCCCGGGAGAGACGGTGTTGACCCGCACGCCCGCCGGGCTGAACTCGGCGGCCCAGGCCCGGGTCAGTGCGTTCATCGATGCCTTGGTCGCACTGTAGGCAGCACCGCCGGCCAGACCGACCGCCCCGGCCATGCTGCCGATATTGATGATGCTGCCCGAGCCCCGAAGCGCCATCTTCGGCGCCAGCGCGGACGTCAGGAGATAGGCCGCGCGGACATTTCCGTCGAACAACACGTCGAAGCCGGCGCGGTCCAGGTCGGCAGAGGCGCCGAACCAGGACGACCCGGCGTTGTTGACCAGGATGTCCACGTCGCCTGCCTGCTCGGCGAGCTGGGCCGCCCCGGCCGGGTCGACCAGGTCAGCCGGAATGAAACGGGCTGAACCGCCGGCCGCCTCGATCTCCTTAACGGTCTGCTCGCCGCGCTGGGGGTCTCGGCCGTGCACCAGGACCGTAGCGCCGTGGGCGGCCAGGGAGAGGGCGGTCGCCTTGCCGATACCCGAGGTGGCTCCCGTGACCAGCGCGGTCTTGCCGGAAAGCTCTTTCATGTCCGTGCCCTTCGGTTGTTAGACTGGGTTGTCTAAAAGCAGCATTAGACAGGTCCGTCTAAAACGCAATGTGGTGTCCGTCACCCACGGTCCTCACCTGTTCGCGTGGCGCGCCCGGGGGCACTGGGGAGCTTGGCTGGCCGCATGAATGACTACCTTCCGAGTCGTAGCCGGCGCGCTCGTGATCAGGTCGCCCGGTACGAGTCCACGAACGGCGTCGAGGCCAACACGCTTGAGGACCGACCGGTCGTGGTTCTCACCATGACCGGGGCCCGGACCGGGGCGATCCGGAAGACGCCGGTCATGCGGGTCGAGCACGAGGGCACCTACGCGGCGATCGCCTCGGCCGGAGGGCAGCCGGCGAACCCGTCCTGGTACCACAACCTCGTCGCCCACCCGGTCGTCCAGGTGCAGGACGGCGCCACTCGACGCACGGTGCGAGCCCGTGAGATCCGCGGCGTGGAGAAGGACCGATGGTGGTCGATCGCTGATTCGGTCTGGCCCCCGTATGCGCAGTACCGCCAACGATCTCCCCGAGATATCCCGGTCTTCCTTCTGGAACCGGTGAAGGACGCCTGAAGGCCCGAATCGCCCTTCGGGGGTGGTGACATCAGCACCACCTTCATCGACTGCTGGAGCAGGGAGAGTCATTAAATTGGGACAGATGAAGGTCACGCTGACGGTCAACGGAGTCCAGCAGGCTCTCGACGTGGACACGCGCTCGAGCCTGCTCGACACCATTAGGGAAAAGCTCGCCCTGACCGGCTCCAAGAAGGGTTGCGACCAGGGGCAGTGCGGGGCCTGCACGGTCCTGCTCGACGGGCGCCGCGTGGTCTCCTGCCTGCAACTGACGGTTGCCGTCGACGGCCGTGAGGTCACCACCATCGAGGGCATCGCCGAGGGCGAGGAACTGCATCCGGTGCAGCAGGCCTTCATCGATCTTGACGGATACCAGTGCGGCTACTGCACCCCCGGTCAGATCTGCTCGGCCGTGGCCGTTCTCAAGGAGTACGCCGACGGGTGGCCCAGCGCGGCCACTGATGGTGAAAGTCCCCTCGCATTGGATATGACCGAGATTCGCGAACGGATGAGCGGGAACCTTTGCCGCTGCGGCGCATACGGGGGGATCGTGGCCGCTGTGCTGCGGGCGGGTGTGGCATGAAGGAATTCAGTTACGTGCGGGCCACCGACGCCGCCCAGGCCGTGAGGCTGCACGCCGACCGGCGTGGAAGCCGGTTCCTGGCCGGCGGCACGAACCTCGTCGACCTCATGAAGATCGGTGTTGAACAACCGATCGCGCTGATCGACATCTCGAGGGCTGGACTGGGCACGATCGATGCGACGCCAGACGGCGGAATGCGGATCGGCGCGAACGTGATCAACAGCGACCTCGCGGCGCACTCGACGATCCGGCGTGACTTCCGTGCTCTGTCGCAGGCCATCCTGGCTGGGGCATCCGGCCAGCTCCGCAACATGGCCACGGTCGGTGGGAACCTGATGCAGCGCACCCGCTGCGCGTACTTCGCCGACACCACGCTGCCCTGCAACAAAAGAGAGCCTGGCAGTGGTTGCCCGGCACTCCCCGGAGAACACCACAACCATGCAATTTTTGACTGGAGCGAGCACTGTGTCGCCACCCACCCCTCCGACATGGCGGTGGCCCTGATGGCTTTGGACACCACGGTCGAGGCCTTGGCGCCAGACGGGCCGATCCAGATCCCTCTGGAGGGGTTCTACAGCCCAGTCGCGGCCACCCCGCACATCGAAACCACCCTCCCGGAGAACGCACTGATCACCGGCATCACCATCCCATCGGCGAAGGGCGTCTCCCGCTACCGAAAGGTGCGAGAACGAGCGTCCTTTGCTTTCGCCAGCGGATCGGTCGCGGCCAGCTTGGCGGTTCGCGGGACACAGGTGCACGACGTCCGTATTGCTCTTGGCGGTGCGGCAGCACGCCCCTGGCGGGCGTCCGTCGCAGAAAGAGCTCTCACCGGCCGTCCGGCCACTACGGAGGAGTTCCGGCGGGCGGCCGCCGCCGAACTCGCAGAGGCCCGTCCGCTGCCGCACAACCAGTACAAGATTCCACTGCTGCGAGATCTCATCGTCGCTGTCCTGGACGACCTCACCGCGGAGGCGACCGCGTGAGCGCCTTCGGTACTGGTCACGTCCGAATTGAGGGCCGCGACAAAGTAACCGGCGCGGCGCGGTACTCCGGTGACATATCCGCCGACGGACTCCTGCGCGGCTGGCCGGTGCTTGCCACCATCCCTCGCGGGCGCATCACCGCCATCGGCACCGAAACGGTACTCCCCATGCCTGGCGTGGTCGCCGTTCTCCATCACGGCAACAGCCCCCGTCTCGTTGCGGGCGCGGGGTGGACCGACCCAGACCCGAATCTCCAACTGTTGCAGGACGACCGCATCCCGTATGCGGGGTGGCCGGTGGCCCTGGTCGTGGCCGAGACGTTCGAGCAGGCCCGGGCGGCGGCGATGTCCCTGCCGGTCGAGTATGAGGCTCAGCCCTGGGACGTGACGTTCTCAGCCGCTCATCCCGGCCTCTACACACCGCAGGAGGTGAACCTGCATCAGCCGTCCGAGATCGCCCACGGCGACCTGGATGCCGAACTCGCGGGATCGTCCGTCGTCCTTGACCAGACTTACACCACACCCGAAGAGCATCACAACGCCATGGAACCGCACGCGGCCATGGCCCGATGGGCAGCCGGCCGCCTGGACGTCGTGGACTCCAATCAGGGCGCATTCGCGGTTGCCCAGGATCTCGCCACCTTGTTCGCCCTCGACCTGAGCCAGGTCCGGGTCCGGTCCGAGCATGTGGGGGGCGCTTTCGGCTCCAAGGCGACCACCCGCCCGCCGGCCGTGCTGGCGGCGATGGCGGCTCTGGTTCTGCACCGACCGGTTCGCGTTGTCCTCACCCGTCGTCACATGTTCTCGTTAGTCGGTTACCGGCCACCGACCTCACAACGGATCCGGCTGGGCGCCGACCCCGACGGGAGCCTGCGTGCATACGAGCACATCACCGCCACCCAGACCGCTACCACTTTCGAGTACGTGGAGCCGGCCGGCATCGTCGGCAAGGTCATGTACGCCGCCGACGCTCTGCGGATCGGTCATCGCGTTGTGCGGCTGGACGTCCCGATCCCCAAATGGATGCGCGGTCCCGGCGAGGCCCCCGGTTCCTTCGCCCTGGAATCAGCGATGGACGAACTGGCCCAGATGTGCGGCGCGGATCCGATCGCGCTGCGCATCCGCAACGAGCCCTTGCTGGCCCCCGGTTCCGGCCGGCCGTTCACCAGCCGAAACGTGATTGCGTGCTACACCGAGGGTGCAAGACGCTTTGGCTGGGACGCCCGGGACCCGCGTCCGGGCCTCCGTCGTGAGGGACGCTGGCTCCTGGGTACCGGTATGGCTGCGGCCACCTATCCCGGGGAAACAGCACCAGCGACCGCCGAGGCCACCGCCGAGGCCGACGGAAGCGTAACGGTGCGCATCACGGCCGCCGACATCGGCACCGGAGCCCGCACCGCACTTACCCAGATTGCCGCCGAAGCGCTCGATCTCCCACCCGAGCGAATCCGGATGCTCATTGCGGACAGTGATTTCGGCCCCGCCATCCTGGCCGGTCACTCGTTCGGCACCGCCTCCTGGGGGCTTGCCGTCGTCGAAGCCTGCACAGCCCTGCGCGCCCGACTCGACGACCGTGCCGAACGCCCTTTCACCGTCCGAGTGAACACGGCAGACCAGGTCCGGGCCGGGGGCCGCCCCGAACGCCACGCCTTTGGTGCTCAGTTCGCCGAGGTCGCCGTGGACACTGCCAGCGGTGAGGTGCGAGTACGTCGCCTCCTCGGTGTCTACGCGATCGGACGCGTGGTGAATCCCTTGACGGTACGTAGTCAGTTGGCCGGCGGCATGGTCTGGGGCCTGTCGATGGCCCTGCATGAGGAGGCCGTGCGCGACCCGGCGTCCGGTGGTCACCTCAACGCTAATCTGGCGGGGTACCACTACGCGGCCAACGCCGACGTGCCGACGATCGAGGTGGACTGGGTGGACGACCTCGATCTGGCCAACCCGACAGGGATCAAGGGCGCCGGGGAGATCGGGATCGTCGGTGTGGCCGCCGCGATCGCCAACGCCGTGTGGCACGCCACCGGCGTCCGTCATCGAGCCCTCCCCATCACACCGGCGAGAGTGCTCTCCAACCCGCCGGGAATCGTCCATGCGTGACGTGCTCCAACCCCTGCTCGACTGGTGGGCGGCCGGTGAATCCGCCGCTCTGGCCACCGTGACCCGGACCTGGTCGAGCGCACCCCGGCCGCCCGGCTCGGCGATGGTCGTCGGCCCCGACGGAACCGTGACCGGGTCGGTTTCCGGTGACTGCGTGGAAGCGGCGGTCTACGGCCTCTGCCAGGAAGTCCTGCTCACGGGACGGCCGGGAACGGCCCGGTTCGGCGTCAGTGACGACGAGGCTTTCGCCGTCGGGCTGACCTGTGGCGGCACGATCGAGGTCCTCGTGGAACGGGTCGACCGGCAATCCTTTCCCGAGTTCGCCGGCTTGGCCAAAGCGGTCCGGGCCGGTGAGCCGGTCACCCTGGTGACCAGGCTGGCCGACGCCGCGCACCGGATCATTCCATCCAGCACGGACGGCTCGACGTCCGGTCTCATCGACGAGGGTGGGCAGCGGTGCTTGGTTACCACCTTCACGGCGCCGCCCCGCATAATCGTCTTCGGTTCCACTGAGCAGGCCGCCGCGACAGCCGAGATCGGCTCGTTCCTCGGCTATCGGGTCACCGTGTGCGATGCCCGGGCGGTATTCGCCACCGCTGAGCGGTTTCCGGCCGCGGACCAGGTGGTCAACGACTGGCCACACCGATATCTGGCCGGACAGGTGGCGGCCGGACAGGTGGATGCCCGGACCGTGATTCTCGTGCTCACCCATGATCCGAAGTTCGACATCCCCGTGCTCGAGCTCGCGGTGAACCTGCCGGTCGCCTACATCGGCGCGATGGGCTCCCGGCGCACCCACGATGATCGGCTCCGGAGACTGCGTGAGGCCGGCGTCGGCGAGGATCAGCTGAGACGACTGTCCTCGCCCGTCGGTCTGGACCTCGGTTCCCGCACTCCGGCCGAGACCGCCGTGAGTATTGCCGCCGAGATCATCCTGCTTCAGCGCAGAGGCACCGGTGCTCGCTTGGCCGAAACCTCAGGACCCATTCACTCCATGGACGATCTGGGTGGCGTCGACAGCACCACGATCAGCCGTGTCCGTGGTCACGACGCACCTCCTACGCTCGCCTCATGAAAGCACGAAAGGCACTCCTGTGCATTACTAGCCATGACCGACTCGGTGAAACCGGCCAGCCCTCAGGTTATACCGTGATGGAAGCCGCCGATCCCTGGACCGTTTTCACCCGGCTCGGCTGGAGGGTCGACTTCTGCACCGTGCAGGGCGGCCCTCCGCCGGATGACGGGTTCGATCGAGTGCCGCAACCACTCGTCCCCGGCTACCGCACGGACCCTGACGTCCAAGCCGCGCTCGCGGCCGCGCCCACGCCGGGCAAGGTCGACCCCGACCAGTACGGGATCGTCCTCTACGTGGGCGGTCACGGGGCCATGTGGGACTTCCCGGGTAACCAGGACCTGCATGCGATCGGCGCGCGCGTCTACGAGAACGGCGGCGTCGTCTCGGCCGTGTGTCATGGCCCGGCGGCCTTGGTCGACCTGCGACTCTCCGACGGGACGCTTCTAGTCGAGGGCAAGAACCTGACCGGATTCAGTAACCTCGAGGAACGCACCACTCACCGCGAGTCGATTGTACCGTTCCTGCTCGAAGAGCGTCTTGTCGCTCAAGGCGCCCGGTACACCTCCGCCGGGTTCCTGGTACCGCACATCGTCACTGACGAGCGACTGGTCACCGGGCAGAATCCAGTGAGCGCCTACGACGTTGCCATCGCGGCCGTGGCCGCGTCTTCTCGAGCGGAATGACATGCGATTCAACCCTTCTCGAGGGTCAGCAGATCTCACCCATTCATGGGATCCGCCGTCGGACCGCACGTGGTCGAATCCATCCATGGACCTCGAACCGACATTTCTGACGCTGGATGGCCTGCACATCCGGTACGCGACGAACGAGCGGGCCGATGCTCCGGTCCTGCTCATGGTGAGCCCGTGGCCCGAAAGTCTCTACGCCTACCAGCCGATGTGGGAGTCGCTGGCCGCCGAGTTCTCACTGGTTGCGCTGGACCTGCCGGGCTTCGGTCTTTCTGAGGGGGATCCGGCACTGATGGCCCCGAGGGCGATGGGTAAGTTCGTCGTCCGGTTCGCTGCGGCGCTCGGCCTCGAACGGCCGCACGGTATCGGACCTGACATCGGCACCTCTGCTCTCCTCTGCGCGGCGGCGGACCACCCGGAGACCTTCGCCAGCCTGGTCGTTGGAGCCGGGGCGGCCACCTTCCCGCTGCACATTGACGGCCTGCTGAAGGCTTTCGTGGAGGCGCCCACCCTGGAGCCTTTCCAGGCCCTGGACCCGGCCGAGGTGATCGGGGGCGCAACGTCCTCGATCAAGAACTACGACGTGCCGGAAATCGTTCGCGACGACTACCTCGCCTCCTACGCGGGGACCCGGTTCGCGGAGTCGATCGCCTACGTCCGTCACTATCCTGCCGACCTCGAAGTGCTGAGCCTGCTCCTGCCCACGCTCAGCACACCGGTTCAGGTCGTGGTCGGCCGCGATGATCCCTACGCGCTGGCAGAGGACGCCGAGATTTTGCACAGCCTGCTGCCGCACAGCCGACTCGACATTCTGGCTACCGGTCACTGCGCTTGGGAGGAGGACCCCAGTCAGTACGCCGCGATCGTCTCCGACTGGGTGTCAGGCACATTCCTCAAGGTATGACGGCTTCCCGGCCGGTGATCACAACGGAGACCGCCCCGGGCGACCGGCAAGACTGCTTGCTTGCGCCAAAAGTCGCGGCCCGCGCATGCAACCTCGCTTCTGCGTCGTTCCGTCGTGAGGGTATGAGCAACTCTTTCTCCCGCCGCAAGGCCCTTCTGCCGGCTGGTCTGGCCGCCACCGCTGCCGCCGGGGTGCTTGCCTTTTCCCTGTTGGGCTCCGGTTCGGCCGTCACCGCGGCCCCGCAGAAATCGACCACGTCCATTGCCGCCTCGCTGACCTCGTACGAGGGCAAGCAGCCCAAGGGTTTCAGCATCGACCAGGTCCCGGTCGGCTGGGACGTGCAGGCCGCCGACGCGGGCAAGCTCGTATTGGCCAAGAAGGGCGCCACCAATCAGGACCCGAACATGTTCGAGGGCAAGATCCTGGTCACCGTGGCCAACCAGAGCGAGCTGGCGGTCGAGCGCCAGAATGCCAAGGAAATCAAGGTCGGTGACGTCAAGGCCACCAGCTTCGACTTCACCGGAGGTGACGCAACGGGTCTGCTCGTGCCGGCCTCGGACCGCACGCTGATTTTCCAGCTGCCCAAGACGCTCGACTGGGACGAGGCCACGACCGCCGAGTTCGCCGCCGGTGTGCACTCCACCGGCACCCCGGAGATCGCCCAGGGCTGATCCCGTCGTCACGGCTCCTCACCCGAGGGTGAGGAGCCGTGCCCCGGCTGGGCCGAAGCAGTGAGGGTTTCGTCCACCCGGGGGTTTCGGCGTGATCCGTCTGAGCCGGCCTGAGCATGATGGAGCCACGATGAAGTCGCACACGGATGAGGAGTTCAGGGCTTTCGTCCGGGAGCGCCGTCCTGATCTGCTGAGGACGGCGGTGTTGTTGGCGGCGGGCGACGGTCATCTGGCCGAGGACCTGGTCCAGACAACCTTGACCGCGCTGTACGTGAAGTGGCCGGTGTACCGGGCGGCCCGCAATCCGCGGGCGTACGTGCGGCGCAGCATGGTGAACGCACTGATCGACGAGAAGCGTCGGCCGTGGCGTCGGGAACGGACCACGGACGTGGTGCCCGACAGCGCCGCCACCAGCACATACATGCCTTTCGACCAGGCGGCCGGGGAGCTACGCTCCGACGCCCTGTATGCGGCGCTCCGGGATTTGCCGGCCCGCCAGCGGGCGGTGCTGGTACTGCGGTACTTCCATGACCTCAGTGTGGAGGAGACCGCCGACGCGATGACCTGTTCCACCGGTACGGTCAAAAGCCAGGCCAAGCGGGCCCTTGATAAATTGCGCGACCGGATGGCCGCGGACCTTTCCCCTCATGAGTCTTCGGGAGTTTACGGTGCCTGACCTGCGCGATCTGATGCACGAGGCAGCCGGGGAGGTGGTCTGCCCCAGCGATGATGTGGTGGAGTCCGACCTGAGCCGGGGGCGCCGGGCCAGGGCGCGAATCGCTCGTCGCCGGGCTCTTGTCCCAGCCGGTCTGGCCGCTGTGGCGGCGGGGGTCCTGTCCCTCTCACTGCTGGGTTCCGGCGCCGATCCGCACCCTGCGCAGCAGTCGGCACCGGTCGCCATCGCCCTGGCCGCCTACTCCGGTGCGCAGCCGGAAGGGTTCAGGATTGCGAAGGTGCCGGCCGGCTGGGACCTGCAGTCCTCCACCAAGTACGCCTTGCTCATCGCGCCCGAGGGTCTGGCCAACCAGAACCCGAACGAGTTCGACGGGAAGATCCTGGTCAGCGTGGCCAACCCGAACGAGTTGTCGGTAGACAGGGGCCAGACTCACCCCTTGAAGGTCGGCGACGTGACCGGGACACGTTTCGCCTTCGCCACTGGCAGCGAGGACAGCCGGCTCAAGGGTCCGCCCGGCCTGCTGGTCCCCGACGGTCCGCGGACCCTGATCTTCCAGTTCCCCGACGATCTGGACTGGGACGACGCCACGATCGCCGAATTTGCTGCCGGTGTGCATGCGACCAAGGACGCGGCCGCAGCCCAGGGCTGAACGAGCAGGCGTGGCGCCAAGGGCCGCGACCCACCGTAAGTTCGTGACGTCAGCCTTCCGTCACGGCCAGTGCCGCGGTTTCCCTCACGTCGGTGCAGCAGCCGCCCGAGGAACTCGGACGCGTCGCCGCGGACTTGCCGTTCGATGCGATCGACGGCGGCGCGCGCCACCGTCATCGGCAGGTGGTGTTCCAGCCGGCACTCGTGGTCCGGGAGCCGACCCGGCGTGTACGCCGCCGGTCGGCGGCCGGCTGAACGATGGCCGGGCCTTTCAGACCGTTCCAAGAAGCCCGTTGTGCAGAAGGGTGAAAGCTTCATCCGTGGCGGCTACGGCTTCGGGATAGACCGAGTCGGCCGAGCGACCGCCATTGAGCTGCTTCCAGTTCCACCGGGCCAGGACGCGCTGAGCGGCAAGAATCTGGGCCGCCACGAGGGCGGCGGTCAGCGGCGGCACGTCCTGCTCCAGTGCCGCTGCCAGTGCTTGCTCATCCGCAGCCAGGTAACGGGTGACCCTGGCCTGAAGGCTCGTCGTCTCAAAAACCATGCGGTGGAATGCGAGCACCTGCGGATGGTCGTTGAGCCCGGTCGTCGGATCGCGGCTTTCGAGCCCGGCGACGAAGTGCTGGTGCAGCGCCTCCAGCGGGGGAGTGCTCACCGCCTCCCGCACCGTGCGGGCCGCCTCACCCTGATGATCGGCGATCCGGTGCAGGACCAGATCCTCCTTGGTCGGGAAGTACCGGAACAGCGTCGGTTTGGAGACGTCCGCGGCGGCGGCGATCTCGGCCACCGGTACCTGGTCGAACCCCCTGGCCAGGAAGAGCGAGATGGCAATCTCCGAGATCGTGTCGTGCGTGCGCTGCCGCTTTCGTTCCCGCAGACCACTCATCGGGAAATGATACCCAGTAACTTTCGTTACCGGTAACGTCCAGCCATGACTTCTGCGCGTAAGCCCGTCCTCGTTGTCGGGGCCACTGGCCGGATCGGGCGGGGCGTCGTCGAGCACCTGGTGGACGCAGACGTGCCGGTCCGTGCTCTGACGCGCGGTTCTGGAACACCGGCCCTGCCGGCGAGCGTCGAGGTGAGCACCGGCGATCTCACCGAACCGGATTCGATCGAGGCAGCCCTGGACGGCGTCGCCACGGTGTTCCTCGTCTGGACCGCCCCGCCGGCCACGATCCCCGCGGTGGTCGACCGCCTGGCCTCCCGCGTCCAGCGGGTCGTCTACCTCTCCGCGCCCCATCAGACTCTTCACCCGTTCTTCCGGCAGCCGAATCCGATGGCGCGGATGCACGCCGAGGTCGAGCAGCGCATCGCCTCCTGCGGGCTGGAGTCGACCATCATCCGGCCGGGCATGCTGGCCTCCAATGCGCTCTCCTGGTGGGCCGACGCCATCCGCAGCGACGGTGTGGTCCGGTGGCCGTATGGTGCTGCGCAAACGGCTCCCGTCGACGACCGGGACGTGGCAGCCGTCGTCGCCCGCACGCTCTACGAGAATGGACACGAGGGCGGCGATTACGTTCTCACCGGTTCCGAAGATCTGAGCCAGGCCCAGCAGGTGAGCATCATCGCGGACGTCGTGGGCCGCCACGCCGACTTCGAGGAACTGTCTCCCGACCAGTTCCGCCAGGAGACCGAAAACATCTGGCCCCGGCCCGTGGTCGAGATGCTGCTCGCCGCCTGGGGCGCGACGATCGGACATCCCGCCTACATCACCACGACCGTTGCTGACGTGCTGGGATCGGCGCCGCGATCCTTCCGCCAGTGGGTGGTGGATAACGCTTCCGCCTTCACGGACGACCCGGCTACGGGCTGAGGACCGACGACCGCTTGTAACGCCTCGTGGCATTTGAGGGAAGCAGAGGCATGACGAACGGGACTCAGGGACGTGACGTGCAGGCCGTCGCGACCCAGCCTGCGCAACTTGAGGCCTTCTACCGCGAGCACCTGCCCTTCGTGCGCAGCTACGTCGCCCGCCGCCTGGAGGACCCTTCGGACGTCGCGGACGTGACCTCGGACATCTTCCTGCGGGTGATCAAGTCGGCGGCCACCTACCGCGCACAGCTGGGCCCTCCCCGCGCCTGGCTCACCGGGATAGCCAGGAACGCGGTCGCCGATCACCGGCAGGCGGGCGCGCAGTACGAAGCCACGGTCCGCCAGGTCGGCGGCCGACGGTGGTTGGACGAGGATTCCGCCGACCGCATCGCGCAGCGCGTCACCGCCGAGGCGGACGCCCGGATCCTGCTCAGCCGCATTGCGGAGATCCCCGTATCGCTGCGTGCGGTCGTTGAGCTGGTGGCCGTCGACGGCCTGTCGGTGGCCGAGGCCGCGGCCGTGCTGGAGATCAGCGCGGGAGCGGCGCGGGTGAGGTATCACCGAGCCCGTCGCCTGCTGCGTGTTTCCCCTGCCTTTCCCCGACACGAGGTGACGCCATGATCAACCGACCCGCTCCGGAGCTGGACGCCTTCGAGGAGCGTCTGCTGGAGGAGCTGAAGACCGCGGTACAGGCCCAGGCGGCCGTCGCGCAGCCGGTGCTGGTCCGCAGACGCAGGCCGCGGCTCTGGTACGTGCCCGTCACCGGGGCGGTCGCCGCCGTGGTGACCGCTCTTGTCATCGGATTCCCCCGCCCGGCTCCGGCCTACGCCGTGTCGGGCGGGAACGGCAAGGACATCAAGCTGAAGGTCGCCCGGCTGGAGGGCGCCCAGGCCTTGCAGCATGCACTGCGAGAGCACGGAATCGCCGCCGACATCACGTATCTGCCGCCCGGCAAGGCTTGTCGGCCCGGACGCTACTCGGAGGTCCTTACACCCGGCCTTTCCCTCAGTACGTCTGCGGAAAAGTTCGAGGTGAAGATCCCGGCCGGTGCGGTCGGTGAGGGGGAGACATTCGTGCTGTGGGCCGCCGTGACGCCACTCCCGAACGGTGTGCGCGCCAGTGTCGACTTCGGTGTTGCCCACGGCGCCGTGGCCCCATGCACGGTGGTCGACGTGCCTGAGAGCCCATGACCGCGGGGCCTGACTCGCTGGCGGTGGATCTCACGGACCGGCCGTCCTGGCCACGAACCGAAAGTCAGCCGTCGCCGCCATCGCTGTAGACATCCAGCCACAGGTCACCCGGCAAGGCGGTCAGGCGCTGAAGAGTCTCGCGGCGCAGCTCCGTCGCGTTCTCGCCGTCCCTGACGGTGAGCATGGCCGACCAGTTAGCCGCATACCCATCCTGCTCCAGTTCCCACAGCACCGCGGCGACCGGTTCAAGCTGGTCGAGCAACCGCTCCAGCATGTCCGACAGGCGCACGTCGTCCTCGGGTTCGACAGCACTGCGCAGAACCCACGCAGAGTGGGTCCGCGTCCGTTCCGGGTTGCGGGGCGAGATGACGGAGCCCGCCTCCACGATGCTGCTCGCGGAAAGCCCCAGCCGCTCCGTCACGGCCGCTGCTGTACCGCCGTGATCGTTGGTCAGCCGGAAGGACACGCTGGTTCTCACGAGGACAGGATCTCCTACCGCAGCCCAGCTGACTCCGAGCGGCGCAGATGGGTGAGGTGGCCGTGCCCGGCAGAACCTTGGTGGCTGCCTTCAGGTTCCCCGCGCCCGGCCCGCGCAGCGGGTCGGGCTTGAATCAGTAAAGGCGATCTCCACCAACCGCGAGCCGGATGGGAGTGCGGTTCTTCATCCTTAGGCGGTCATCCATGTACGCCCATGGCCTGCGCAGGCGAACCTCAGATGCTTGCCTGCGCAGTTTGGGTGCGGTGGTTCCGCCTGAGTTGTTCGCCTACACGATGCGAGCGGGCTGCACGAGGCATCCGGTGATCCGGGCTGTCTGCAAGGCAGCCCGGATGGTGTCACGAACGATCATGGGGTACGTCGTTCTGTGGGAGATGAAGACGTTGAGGCCGTCCAGTTTGGACAGGGCGAGGACGGCTTTGATCGGCGAACCGTTGGGGCCGAATGTGGTGTGCTCTTGGTCGAGCACGTCGTGCCAGACCGGGAAATGCGGGACCCAGTAGGGGTGGTCTGTTCCGTCGGTGGTGGTGACAGTGGCGGGAAGCCATGGGATCTCGTCCCTGGGGCCGGCATGGGTGTCGAGGATGTCTTTCATCCGAGCAGAGACCACGCGCATGGCATTGATGGTCATGGTCCAGTCCAGCACCCAAGCGCTTTCGGCGTACCAGTGAAGCTCAGGCACATCATCCACTCGACCTGGCTCGAACATGAGTCGATAGGTGAACGCGCGTGGATCCTTGAGGCCCGCTGGAGTTCGCAGAAGGCCAGCGTCCGGGTCGGAGCAATTTCGTAGAAGGTGCTCATGTCTGTGATCAGAGATTCCAGTAGGAAGCGCGGAGAATGGTTGGATCGTGCTTCACGACGTCTTTCACCCATTTTGTGAACAGGTCGATGAAGACCTGTGCACTGGGTCGAGCGTCGCCGTTGGCCTGCGCGATAGCTCTGGCCTGAACGTCTGCCTGCACCATGTTGTCAAGGACCCGCTGATAATAGGCATTGGGGTACCTGCCGCGGTGCTCCAGCTCTGGATGGCTTGGCTGACAACAGAGCATTACAACTTACAGACCCAACGCGCGACGACAATCGGGGAAGCCAACGGCCGGGCCAGCATTTTTCTCGGGGCGCTGTCGGCAGGAATCATCGCTCCGGGCTTCCAAAGTGGAAGTGCCTCCTCGGCGGAAACCACCGTGTTCCAGGTGCTGGTGCTCTCCTCACTGGCGGTGCTGGGAGCCACCACGTTCTTGCGTTGCATCCAGATCGCCATCGACGACTGGGATTTCGCCGACCGCATCCACCATCTGAAGCAGCTGTACGGACAGCCGATGCCCGACCTGGCCGCGCGGCTGCCGTCGACGATGGGTCCCGAGCAGTCCATGGTGATGTTGCGACCGGCGCTCAGCTGGCTGCAGGGGCTGCTCACGGTGGCTGGGAGCATCGGCACGGTCACCTCGATCGCGCTCGGCGCCGATGTCGGAGTCCTGGCACGCGGGTTTCACGTACCGCTGTCCATTGCCGTAGGGCTGAGGGCTGTCAGCGGCCTCGTCACAGCCGCATGCCGTGCCCGATTCCAGCTTGCACGCTGGCACGGTGCCGAACGGGAGCGATCGCGAAACAGTTGACGGCGACGTTGAGGACTCCTGGAAGGCGGCTGCGTGAATAGCCAGGGCCGGTAGCCCACCCGCGGCCTGTTTTGCGATGATGTCACTCATGCTGGCCGGTGGCCGGGCTGAGGTTGGGAGTGCGCTCGTGCTGAGGATCATTCGGGCGCTGAGGATTTCGATTGCAACGTCGGTCGACGGACTGGGCGCCACCATTCGCCAGGACGAGTAGCCGGCCGGGTCGGTACGTCCGGTGGTTGGCGCAGTGGCCTTCAGGCACAGGCTGTTCGGCTGACCGTTTCAGTCCCCGGCCCGGAACGCCGATCGGCGGCCGTAGACGGTGAGGGCCAGGGCGAGCAGGCCGAGCCCGGCCATGGCCAGGGGCAGGACAAGTCCGTCGAACGCGGTCAGCAGCACAGCCCCGAAGATTCCGGCGCCGAAAATGGCGATGTTGAACGCGACCGGCAGGAACGAGTTCGCGACGTCGGCGTTCTGCCCACCCGCGTGGGTGAGGGCGTTCTGCAGCTGCGGTGAGGCTCCGCCGAAGCTGGTTCCCCAGAGCACCGCCGCAGCAAGTACAGCCAGCGCAGACGTATGCCCGAGCAGCAGCGCTACTGCCGCAGCGGTGAATGTTGCGGCGGAAAGGTGGAGCAGCTCGCGGGGGTACCGATCGAGGAAGACGCCGGTGATGATGACGCCGGCCAAGGAGGCGAGGCCGTACACGAGCAGCATCAGATCCGGCGTGATGCCGGTGTCGGTCATGCGGAGGTAGGGGGCTACGTAGGTGTAGAGGGTGCTGTGGGCCAGCATCCATACGACGATGACGATCAGGACCATCGGTACGCCCTGGAGTCGGGCTACCTTCCGCAAGGGCAGTCGGGTAGCCGCGGGCATACCGGAGCTGTCGGGTACGCAGGCCAGGATGGCAAAGCTCACCAGGAGGGCGAGCAGGCTGAGCCCCGCGAACGACCATCGCCAAGCGGTCACCGAGCCGATGAATGCACCCAGGGGCGTCCCGAACGCGAAACCGAGCGGGGCACCGGTCGACATGATCGACAGCGCCAGGCCGGAACGGTTCGGCGGGCTGATGCCGATGGCGTAGGCGGCCAGCATCCCCCAGATGGTGCCGGAGAACGCACCGGCCACGAAGCGGGATGCCAGGGAGAAGGCGACGTCGGGCGAGATCGCCGTGACGGTATTGGCCAGCGTCAGCCCGGCGACGCTGACCAGCAGGAACGGTTTGCGGCGGTACCGGCGGGTCAGAGCGATCGCGGGCACCGTGACGATGACGGTGCCCAGGGCGTAGGCGCTGACGAACAGGCCGACGGTTCCCTCGCTCGTGGCCATGCCGGCGGCGATGTCGGGCAGAAGGCCTGCCGGCATGGTCTCCATGGCGACGAGGATGAACCCGACCAGGGCCAGGGCAAGGAGGGCCGCGACCGGCAGGCGGCGCTCATCGGCAGGGGTAGTGACCGGGATCTGCCCGGTGATTGTGCTCATTTGGTCTCCTTCATCGAGTCGCCGGATGCTTCGAGCGGGTCCACGGGCGTTTCGACGGCGACGGTGGCGGTGAAGGTGGCGGTGCCGCGGATGGTCGGGATGTCGTCGAAGGTGCCGATAGGGATGATTCCCGGGTAATGGTCTACGGATTCGTAGTAGAGGACGAGTGCCTGGTCGGGAACGTAGTAGCCGATCGTTCCCGGCGGGGCGCTGCCGCCGGACGGCATTCCTTCGAGCGCTAGCGGTTCGGGGAGGGCGGCGATCTTCTCCTGGCCCCCGTAGTCCTTGAAGGGCAGGTCGAGCGGCAACGCAGCCATCAGTGAGGCTGTTGCTGCGCTGGGCTGCAAGATCCCCTGCAGGGCAGTGCCGTTCACCGTGATGCTGATGATGGTGTCGCTCATCCTGGGCTCCTCCGCACGGGTGGTGCTGCGTGTTGGGGCGCTTGAGGGAGTCACACTCGGCGCTGCGGATGGTGCGCGAGAGGAAGGAACCGTTGCGTCCGCGGCGGTCCGGGAGTGCGAGGCGCACGCGGCAACACCGAGGACGGCGCAGGCTGTGGCGGCGATCCGGGTGATGGCCGGAACGCCCAGCGCGAGAGGGCTACCCAAGGGTCTGCCCGCCGTTCACGACGAGGGCGTGAGCGACGGTAAAGGCGGCGTTGTGGCTGCTGAGCCACAGGACCGGCGATGCGATCTCTTCCGAGCGGCCGAGGCGGCGGATCGGCTCTTGCTGCACCGTGCTGTCCGGTGTCCCTCCGGTGATCCTGGCGGTCATGGCGGTGTGGATCACCCCAGGGGCGACGGCCTTGATCTGGATGCCCGATCCGATGGTCTCGAGCGCCGCCGAGGTGGTCAGCCCGATCACCGCATGCTTGGCGGCGGCGAAGCCGGCCTGTTCCGCGATCCCACCCTCCGAGCCAGTTCCCGGCTGATCGGCCGCGGCCACGCGCGCGCCCTCCCGCGCGAAGGCCACTGCTGTGGCACGACCGATTCCACTCGCAGCGCCGGTCACGAACGCGACCTGGCCGGTGAATCGTCGCGGGTTGGCCATGGTCATTCTTCCTTCTTCCAGGGGCAGGGTCACTCACGTGGTCGGCTACGGAGGGGTAGCGCCGGGCGGTGGTACCGCCGCCACGCTCCCTCGGTCTTCCATGCAACCGAGGCCGGTCGGCGGGCACCAGGGCCGGCCTTTAGGGGGGTCCAGGTCGACCCCCCTAGGCTGGCGAAACGCTCCTAACCTGAAGTCATGAGCCCGTCCGACGCCCCCGATCCGCGCACCGAGATCCGCGAATTCCTGGTCAGCCGACGTGCCCGGCTGAGCCCGGAGCGGGCCGGGGTGACGCTGTACGGCGGACGGCGGCGGGTACCGGGCCTGCGCCGGGAGGAGGTGGCCATGCTCGCCGGTGTGTCCACCGACTATTACGTGCGCCTGGAGAAGGGCAACGTCACCGGTGTCTCCGACGACGTCCTGAATGCCATCGCCAGTGCCCTGCAGCTCGACGAGGCCGAACGCCTGCACCTGTTCAACCTCGCCCGCGCCGCCCGGCCGGGCCGCACGGTCGGGCCCAAGACGGCGCGCCGTCGATCGGTGGCGCCCCGAGAGAGCCTGCAGTGGATGCTGGACGCCATCACCGGCGGTCCCGCCATCGTCGTCAACACCCGCCAGGACCTGGCGGCGGCCAATGCCCTGGGCCGGGCCTTCTACTCACCCGTCATCGAAGCCGCGGCCGAGTCGGGACAGACGCCGAACTTCGCCCGGTTCGCCTTCCTCGAGGAGCGTTCGCACGACTTCTACCCGAACTGGGACGGAGCGGCGAACGTGGCGGTCGCCCAGTTGCGGATGGCGGCCGGCCAGGACCCGACGAACACCGAGATCTCGAACCTCGTCGGCGAACTGGCGACCCGCAGTGAGGAGTTCCGGCAGCGCTGGGCGGCCCACAACGTGCGTCTGCACCAAGCCGGGTTCAAGCAGTTCCGGCACCCGGTGGCTGGTTTCATGGAAGTGGCCTACAACACCATCGAGCTGCCGGCCGATCCCGGGCACGCGATGACGGTATACACCGCGCAACCCGGCTCACCGGCCGCCGACGCCCTGCAGATTCTTGCCAGCTGGGCCGCCACCCAGACGGGGCCGTCCGGGGGCGGATCCGTCCGGACGCCGAGACGCGAGGAGGGCCCATGACCTGATCAGGCACCAGCGCCTCGGCGACGCTGGCGCGTCATGACCTGATGCGTCGCCTCCGCCGTCAGCGCGGCCGCCGGCAACGGGGTGAATCCGGCCCGATCGGTCCGGATCCCGTCCAGGAACATCGTCAGATAGCGGCGATACAGATCCGGGGCGATCTCGCGGGTGCTGTCGATGACGGCCGACAGGGCCAGCTGCATGAAGATCAGATCGGACTGGTCGAAGTCCGGGCGCACGACGCCCTGGGCCTTGGCCCTCGCCACGAGCGAGGTGATGATCGGGGCGATCCGGTCGCGGACCTCGCGGACGCGCTCCTCACCGAGCACCGGATTGTTCATGATCTCGTTCAGGCCCCGGTCACCGTAGCGCATGTGCAGGGCCTGTTCGAGGAACGTCAGCAGCCCGTTCCAGGCGTCCGGATCGTCCAGCGCCGCCTGCGCGACGTCGGCCACGTCCGTCATCTGACGCTCGAAGAGAGCGTCGATGACCTCCTCCTTGTTGGCGAAACGACGGTAGGCCGTTCCTACGCCCACCCCCGCGTGGTGGGCGATGTCGTTGAGCGTGACCGTGAGGCCGCGCTCGGCGAACAGCTCCGCAGCAGCAGCCAGCAGGCGGTCGCGGTTCTCGGCGGCGTCCTTGCGCAGTGGGCGGTCGCTCGGGGGGTGCATGAGTTCAGCCTAACAAGCGGATTAACTCTATCCGCTTAGCTGTTATGCTTCGAGTAAGCGGATACAACGCATCCGTTTAGTGGAGGCCCTGGTCCCGGCAGCCATGACAGAAGGGAGGACGGTTCCCGTGCTGAGTACGCAAGCAGGGCCGGTCGCCGCGCCACGAAAAGCCATCACCAGCGCTGCCCAGCTTCTTCTTCGTCACGCTCGACGCCGGCGCCGTAAAGATCCCCCGTTGCGATTGCGACGGCTGCATGTCGGGCTGCGAACGACGTCTCGGAGGAAACGTCATGACGATGTGGTCGTCCGACGAACTCGAAACCATTGACCACGCCAAGGAACTGAACATTGCGACCCGCCGTCCCGACGGATCGGCCCGACCTGCCGTGCCGATCTGGGTCGTGCGGGTGAACGACGACATCTTCGTCCGCTCCTATCGCGGGCAGGACAGCGCCTGGTACCGGCACGCCAGCAGCGGGCAGAGCGGGCGGGTCGCAGTCGCCGGTATCGAGCGCGAGACGGATTTCGAACCCGTCGACGTCGAGGAGGTTCAGGCGTTGTCCACCGCTATCGACCGGGCGTACCAGACCAAGTACGCGAGCTACGGCGACAGCTACGTCAAACCGATGGTGGCGCAGGCCGCCCAGCAAGCAACACTCCGCATCACCCCACACGATCAGTGAAACCATCCAGAGGAGAACATCATGCGTCAGGTCGTCATGATCAAGCCGGGCACCATCGAGGTCGAGGAGCGTGAGGATCCGAGGATCCTGGAGCCCACCGACGCCATCATCCGGCTGAAGGCCACCTGTATCTGCGGTTCCGACCTGTGGCCGTACCGCGGCGCCGAGGACGTCGAGCACCAGGTCATGGGTCACGAGTACGTCGGCGTGGTCGAGGAGATCGGCTCGCAGGTGAAGACCATCAAGGTGGGTGACTTCGTCGTCGGCTCGTTCTGGGCCTCCGACAACACCTGCGAGATCTGCCAGGCCGGCTACCACGCCTACTGCGTCCACCGGGTGCTGATGGGCACCATCGGCACCCAGTCCGACAAGGCCCGGATCCCACTGGCCGACGGAACCCTGGTCGCCACGCCCGGCCAGCCCGACGAAGACCTCATCCCCTCCCTCATGGCCGCCTCCGACGTCCTGGGCACCGGATGGTTCGCCGCCGTCGCCGCCGAGGCGGGACCGGGCAAGACGGTCGCCGTGGTCGGTGACGGCGCGGTCGGCCTGCTCGCGGTCCTGGCCGCCCGGCAGCTCGGCGCTGAGCGGATCATCGCCTTCAGTCGCCATGGCGACCGGCAGAAACTCGCCCGCGAGTTCGGCGCCACCGACATCATCCAGGAGCGTGGTGCGGCCGGCGTGGCCAAGGTGAAGGAGCTGACCGCAGGGCTCGGGGCGCACAGCGTCATCGAGGCCGTCGGTACCCAGGAAGCCATGATGCAGGCCATCCATTCGACGCGTCCGGGCGGGCACGTCGGGTTCGTCGGCGTCTCGCACGACGTCGCGATCCCCGGCGACGAGCTGTTCGGCGCCGGCGTGCACATCCACGGTGGTCCCGCGCCCGTCCGCCGGTTCCTGCCCGAGCTGATCCAGCTCATCTGGGACCGGAAGATCAACCCCGGTAAGGTCTTCGACCTCACCCTCCCCTTCGATCAGGCGGCCGAGGGCTATAGGGCGATGGACGAGCGCCGCGCCATCAAGGTGCTGCTGCAGCTGGACGACCGGCCCTAACAGCTGCGGCACGTGCACAGGCAGTTCCGGCATTCACCACGATCAAGACAGGACACATCATGAAGTACACGCAGAGCAGCGGGCAGACGAATGTCGGCCCGGGCGACTGGTTCACGGGCACCGTCTACATCGACGGCATCCGCAACCCCGACGATCAGTCGGCCGTGGGCTGCGCGCACGTGCGGTTCACGCCCGGCGCTCGCACCGTCTGGCATCACCACCCCAAGGGCCAGACCCTGTACGTGACCGACGGCGTCGGCCTGGTCGCCACCCGCACGGGCGTACGGGAGATCCGTCCCGGCGACGTCGTCTACATCGAGCCGGGGGAGGAGCACTGGCACGGAGCCACCCCTGACCGGTTCATGGCCCACGTCGCCATTCAGGAGGCCGATGACAGTGGCCAGGTGGTGACGTGGCTGGATCCCGTCACCGAGGACGAATACGGCATCCGCTGACCCTCGGGCCGTCCCCGGCCCTGAATTCTCAGGACTGGTTCCTGGCCCAAGGGGTGCAGCCGATGGCAAAGCGACGGCCCGGCCCGCTTGCTTGCCCCGACAACAATCGGACCGGCATATCTGGGCGAAGGAGTCCAGGGTGGTTCTGCTTCCCACCATTCCCGACAGGGTTCCGGACGAGCAGCACTGCACGATTCCGGCCACCGCGAAGCCAACCGGTATCAGCGCCTCCACCCGGCGGCGCGTGTGTAAGAACGCGGAAGTCGGCCACTAAGACGCCGTCGGCGAAGGGACCACGCAGAAGGCACCTCGCCTACCCGTCTCCGAGATCCGCCGCATTCTCAAACTCCGCTACATCGCGCCCCGCGTCGGGGTGTCCCCGATTGCGGGACGTTGCAGGAGCGGCTGGCGGCTGTATGAGTCAGGGTCGAACGGTGATGTGCAGGACCCGGTTGTTCGCGGAGCCCCGCCGTGGCTGGGCGGTCATCACGCCGTGCATCCGGGCGATCTGCAGCACGGCGGCTTCCGCTTCCGCCCGCGTGTTGCTGTTCAGGAAGACAGTGATCGCGTTCGCCTGATATCCGGTGAACACGTACGTCCACCCGATCCCCGCCTCGGTGAGCCGGGCTTTCAGCGCGTCCGGCGTGAGCATGGCTCAGCCCCCGTGCGTCTCGGTCCGGACAGATGCAGTGGCCCGGGACCGGATGAGGGTTCGAGGTCTTCTCGCCCGGCCTGGGGTCCCGCACCGGACAGCGGAGGGATTCCGGCCGGTGCGGGACGACTGTGTGGTTTCACGTTGAGACGCGCATGACCGAGCGCGCCTGGTCGTCGAACCGGACCGCGGTCACCGCGGGTATCCGCAGGACCAACTCCTGGGCGGCCTCGTGCTGGCGGAGGTTGCCTTCGAGGAAGGCCACGACGTCGCCGGATGGCTGGGGACTGACCAGGTGGACGGTGATGCCGTGAGCGCGCAGGACGGCTGTCACCTGCCCGGCGATCCCCTCGGCCATTCGCTCGTCTCCTCGGCGTGTTGGTTGGCCGCACCAGGCTGCGGGCCACGTCCCCCGTGCCGGCCCGGTGCGGCCGGTATTCAGGCTTCCGTCCTGGCATTGGGTGAAGTGACACATCGGTGCCACACGGTGCACCGGGGGTAGCGTGGGCTTGTCGTCGATAGGAGGCCTGCCGTGCAGGTAGATGAGTCGATCGGTGCCCGCGTCGCCGCAGAGCGCAAGCTCCGGGGACTGACACAACAGCAGCTGGCTGCCCGCGCCCACCTGTCTTTGTCCCTGCTGCGTAAGGTCGAGCAAGGCAGCAGGCCGGCCTCACCCGCGCTGCTGGCGAGCGTCGCCCGCAGCCTCGGGGTGGAAGCGAACCAGCTGACCGGACAGCCGTATTACACGGGCACCCGCAAGAGCGACGCCCTGCACGATCTGATCCCCGCCCTGCGCCGGGAACTTTCGATGTTCGGCCTGCCACCGGAGGACGAACCCGAATCACCGCTGGACCTGCCCGCTCTCGCGGACCGTGTCGCGGGGTGCTCCCGGCTGCTGCACGACGTCGACTACGCCCGCGTCGGCGCCCTCCTGCCCCTGCTGCTGGCAGACCTTCGGGCGGCCGCCTGGTCGACGAACGGCCAGGACCGCGAGCAGGTCATGGGGATGCTCAGAGAGACGTACGACAACACGAAGCGAGTCGTCTACGACCTGGGCTACGCCGACCTCGGCCTGCTCGCCGTCAGCAACGAGGAACGGGCCGCCGCGCAGACCGGCGACCCGCTCGCGATCGCGGTGACGGACTCCGTCCGGGCGTGGGCGCTGACCGGTGCGGGTGCCTTCGACGCCGCCTACAACCTGCTCGTCCAGGCCGCCGAGACACTTCCCGGGGACACCCCGCAACGGTGGTCCGTGTGGGGATGGCTGCACCTGCAGGCCGCACTGTCCCGGGCACGCTCCGGCGACACCGTCCGGGCATGGGACCACTACACCGCTGCGCAGCGGGCCGCCGTCGAAGTCGTTGAGGACCGGGACGATTTCCGGCTGTCCTTCGGCCCCACGAACGTCGGCATCTGGGGTGTAGGACTGGCCGTGGAAATGCAGGACGGTCCCGCCGCGGTCGCCCGAGCCGAGGCAGTCCGCATCCCCGCCGAGACGCCCCGGGCCCGCGCCGGCCACCACTTCATGGACCTCGCCCGAGGACACTTCTACAACGGGGACCGGCAGGCGTCCCTGGACGCGATGCTCACGGCCCGCCGGATGACACCACAGCAGGTCAGGTACAACCCGATGGCCCGAGAGACGGTCCTCGCGCTCGCCCACGCCGAACGCCGGTCGACCGAGTCCCTGCGAGGACTGGCCTCCTGGATGGGCATGCCGGACTAGGGGGACTGAGCACCGCGGTCCTCGCAGTCCTGATGCCTAGTCCCGCAGGATCAGTCCCGGGTCCTCTTTGCGTTCGGATCGCGGGACTGTGAGGACGCGGGAGACGCCGTTGCAAGGGTCGCGTGTACCTGGGCGGCCTGCAGGGCCCACGCGATGCGCTCCCTGCGGGACTGATGCTCCGGATCGTTGGGTGAGAGGAAGTCATCCTCCAGGCCCACCTCCAATGCCCGGACGAACTTGACCGCCGTGTTCAGGTGCCAGAGCGCGGCGGCCCGGTGCTTATCGGGCGAGGAGTCGGAGAACTTCATACCGGGAATCGGCCGCAGGGAATCAGTGTCGTCAATCACGGTCCGAAACCAGGCGACGACTTCGCCCAGAACTGCCCTCCGTGCATCAGCGGGGCCTTGCCCCTCAAGCGTGCAATTCCTCGCTATGGAACTGAGCAGACCCTGCTGCCCTGCTGGCCGAAACTGACACCGTCGCGCACGATGTTCATCGCGGCCGGGCCCGTTCCCCCGGCTTAGGACTGAACAATCTGAGGGGGAGCATCCGTGCCAAGTAGGCCTACCAAGGCGGAGTCCGTAGCCGACCGGATCGTCGTCCCTGGAAGGTCAGCCCGCCGGGACCTGGCTGCCCGCTTAGAGGGATCTGGCCAGCACCTAAGGCGTCTCCAACGACACCCGCGCACCGGCCAGCGACATGCTCGTCGAACGCGGTCTGATCGACAGGGTTGCTGGGGTCCGCCTTCGGGGCTCGATGCGCAGATGATGCGAAGGACTCGTCGTCGACCGGTGTGGGATCGAGTCGCCGGTCACTTCGCGTTGGAGAGCACTTTCCAGCACCTTGGCGGGTTCTCGGTGGCCTGCCGTAAGCCTTCGGTGGGTTGCAGCGGACGTGAAGGGATGTGGACACAGTCCACGACTGGCCCCTTCTGGTGGGGCAACCGTTGGCCGTCGGTGGGCTGGGCGGTGGTCTGGACGACGGTGCAGCGGTCATGGACGGATGGGGTTCCGTCGCCGAAGCCCGGTGCGGTCCGTCTGGTTAATGGAGTTGCCATGTACGGCAGTGCGTTTACGGGATACGAGTCGAGCAATGAGGCACATCCACAACTGGGCGCGGCGGAACGGTTCAGGGCCGCGGGCGGCGTCGGGGCCCAATCCCTGCATGAGGAAACCCGGCTGGGGGCCTTGGCGGCCGTTCACCGCGCCGCCATGGTGCTGATGTCGGGTCGGCGGCCATTGCTGTTCGATGGTGGCAGCACGGCCGAGCTGGGCGTCGGATCGGTGACTCTGCGGGAGCTGCGGGCTGTCGTGATGAATCCGGCGACGCCGGGGGCGGTCAAGGACGACGTCTGGCGGGCTCTGCTGGAGCAGGTGCAGCTCTCGTGGAATGTGTGGTCCACGGCGTGTACCTGGTTGGCTGTTCCTGGTTTGGGGCGCCAGGCGCGTCAGATCCGCCGGCAACTAGCGTCGGTGCTTTCGCGCGGTGCGGTGCACGCCGAGGACGTCGAGAGCGAGCTGGTGGCCGGGTTTCTGCAGGCTCTGCGCACCATGACGCCGGCCCAGGCAAGTAGGCCGAGGGTTTTCGCCCGTCTGCTGGGGGCCGCCACCCGGCACGCCCGACGCCTTCTGGATGATCACGATGCCCGGTCCTCACTCCATCACACGGGTGACCTGTCCGAAGCTCTTGAGAGTGCGGGACCTGCCGGGTGGAGCGGGCAGCAGGTCGCCTCGGACGCGGACCACCCGGAGGCGGTCCTGGCCCGGTTCGTCGCGGCCGGGGTGATCCGGGCCGAGGACGCCGACCTGATCGCCCGGACTCGGCTGGAACATCATTCATTCGCCGAGGAGGCAGCGCACGCCCGAGTGAGCCCGTCGGCGATGTATGCGCGACGGCACCGTGCCGAGCTGGCGGTGGCCGCGGCGGTGCGGGCGGACCGTGTCTGAGCGCTGAGGAGCCCGAGCCACCGGGTGTGCGTCGCTGTGGCCCGCGTTGGACCCGCGCGTTGTTGATCTGTGGCCCGCACGTGGTGCCGCGCGTGCGGGGGTGACTCGGGATCTTCAGTCCGGTGCAGCTTTCCGCAGGCCGCCGGTGGGCCTTCCGTTCGACCGTCGTCCGTTCCCCTGTGGCGAGGTGTTGGGTGCGGAAGGCCTGCGGGAATGAGCAGAAATCGATGAACCTACGCTTTCGGTGGAGGGGCCGGAGGCGTTGCGCGCGTTCGTCGACGCCGCTCGCCCGGGAATGCTGGCCTCCGATCCGGTTTCCCTGATCAAGGCGATGGAGAGCCTGCTCCCCCCGGTGGACGTGGCGGCCCTGACCGGAGACCTGGGCGAGTTCCTGGTCGCCCGAACCAACCGGGCCCTACGGGACAGCACGGACGGCTGGCTGGACGACGACCTGGCCTTCCTCCGGCCGTGGGGCTTCAAGCTGGACTCGATCCGGGTACCAGTGCGGATCGCCCACGGCCGGCAGGACCTGATGGTGCCGTTCGCCCATGGGCAGTGGCTGGCCGGGCACGTTCCCGGCGACGAGGCGCTGTTGTCGGACGCCGACGGTCACGTCAGTCTGCAGGCCCAGCTCGCACCCCTGCTGGACTGGATGATCGCCGCAGCCCGCTGATCCAGGAGCCCGGCGGCGACCGGCTCCTGACCGTCGAAACCGGTAGGTCAGAGCTGGAACATGGCTTGGCGTGTCGGCAAAAGGCATTTCACCAGATTCAACCGCGCAGGGGGATCTAGGAACGCATCAGCTGGGCGCAGGACCTGCCGGCCCTTGTCAATGACGCCAAGGTCGCCGACCTGATCGGGATGCGCGATCCGGCCCGCACCGCGGGGCAGCGGGACCGGGCTGCGCTGGACGGTTTCCTGGATGCGCACGCCCGCCAAATGCCGCGCACGATGCTGCGTTACGCTATCGAGAAACACTCGCCCGAGCAGTGCCGCGGCTATCTTGCGGGTTAGGCTGTTGCATGGTCATTCTCCTGCCCTTTCATCAGGACACCGGGCTTTCGGAAGACGCGGTCGAGCTGCCGCCCGGTCTTCCGGTCACCGTGATCGATCCTGAACTGCCCGGCGGTGACCAATGGACTCTCTTGGTGAATCTTTTCGGGCACCTGGCCGAAGCGGTCCGAGCCACTCAAGCGCCGGTGACCGTGGTCACCGGAGACTGCCTGGCTACGGTGGGCACCCCCGCCCGGGTTCTCGGCCCGGGAACGGATCAGGCTTTCGCTACGTGGCGGGGGTTGGCGCGTGATCATGGGGCTGTCCTGCTATGGGCCGGATCCTGTCGCAGCCGGTGAAGGAACCGCACGCCGCTCGTACCGGGCAGAACAATTCAGGTGAGGTCGTTGGGCAGGACAGGCTGGCGAAAAGCCAGGACGACTGCGCTGTTCCGGAGAACCGCCTGCCGACAATCGAACTACTCCTCGCATCGGGCCAGGAACCGCTGTTACAAGTGGGCCTTGGCGCCGAACGTGCAGGACGTAGTGCCTTCGGCGAGGACAGTCCCGTCCTTATGGTCATGGATTTCACTGATCAAGGGCGGCAACGCCTTTCAGGTAGTCGCCGCCTCTTGATCCAAACGCTCCCCTGCAGGGGTCGTTCACGTCATGATCCGAGGGAGATCAGGGCGACGCCGATGATCGCGGCGGGCACTCCGAAGTTCCGGAGGGGAGGTATCCGTTCACCGTTCACGATTCTGGCGAGCAGCACGGTGGCGGCTGGATAGAGTGAACCGAGCACCGCGACGACGGCCAGCGACCCCGAAACGGTGGCGTTGGCGAACAGCAAATTGGCGGTGACGTCAAAGAGTCCGATCACCACCACCAGGGCCAACTGACGAGAGGTCAGGGCTGGATGATGGTCCTCCGTCAGCGCGCCGGCCGGGGAGCGCACGGCCAGGTAGGCGGTGACGGCCAGGACCGGGACCGACGTGGCGCGCATACCGACCATGGTCATCACCGTGGAGTAGCGGGAGCCGCCAGAGATGGCGTACTGGCAAGCCGAATCCGGCGGCAGCGCCGATGGCGAGCAGGATCGACTGGGTGTGCCCGTTCGAGCGAGGGCCTGAACTACCGACGCCCGCGGAGGTCACGACCCCGCAGATGGCGATCACGATGCCGGCCAGACTCAAGACCGACGGCAGGTTTCCACCGAAGAGGCCGATCACCACCGGCACGATCACGCCGAGGGCGGCCAGCGGAGCCACGATGCTCATCGTCCCGACGGCCAGCGCGCGGTAGAAGAGGAGGACGCCCTCACGACGATCCTCGACTGTTTGGCTTGGAGCCGGGACGTTGGACTTCGCTCGTGCGGCTGGCGGCGTCGATGGTTCGCCGGGTCACCAACTGCACCCGCTGTATCCACGATGAACTCGCGGACCACCAGCACGGCCTAGCCACTCAAGCGCGGACCGACGCTGAGGCAATAAGCGTCGCCGGAACCTAAGAGCGTCCCCACCGACGGACGCTCTGCACCACCAGGAACGGCCAGATCGCCTGCGCCCCGGCGGCAATCCGCTCGGTCAGCCCGATCGGGCCACCGGTGGCCAGGGTGACGGCGAAGCAGCCGGTCAGGGCGAGCAGACCGACTCCGGCGGCGGTGGCGACCGGCAGGCGCAGCCAGGTCGTCGCACCCCGCCCGGCCAGGGGCCAGACCGCCAGGCAGATGAAGGCCGTCGTCGCGGCCAGCATGTGGGCGGATGAGCTGCCACCGTCTCCGGGCTGAGGGAAGACGGCCACGAGAGCGGTTCCCACGCCGCCGATCCCGAGAAGAATCCGTCCTGGTAGCGCAGCCTCGGTGAGCCCGGCGGCAGTGATCAGGTGGGCGAGGCCGAGGCCGGCGAGCGCAGCGGTCATGATGCCGCGGTCGGCAGCGCCATGAGCAGCCAGGTCGCTGATGGTGTTGTGCAGCGGGTCGAAGACGGCCGGTTGACGCGCCTGGGCGAGCGTCCATCCGCCGATCAGCAGGACCGGGGCGGCAGCGGAGGAGATGACGGCGGTGGTTCTCATCGCGTCCAGACCTCCCGCGATCGTGCAGTGGACGACACGGGCGAACTATTGCACGGTCACGGGGCGTCGGAGTGGGGGCCAGGCCCGGTCGCCAGGTTTGGATACGGCCCATGCCCTGTGCCGTGGCCGCGGGCAAGTGCAACCTCAGCAAGCGCCAGGACGGACTCCAGGTCGGCGCAGGCCCAGGACGGCACCGCCCGATACTCGCGGCGTTCTGGCCCTCCTCGTCCACCATGAGCGTGGAGACGGCGAACACGATGCGGTCGGCGATAATCTCGGCGGTGGCAGTACTGGCGCCCGAGAGCATCACCGCGAACTGGTTGCCGCCCAGGCGGCCCAGTACGTCGTTCTGCCGCACGACACTGCGCACGATGTCGGCCACCCGCCCAGAAGGTCGTTGCCGGCGGCCTCGCTGAGCGGGGGAGCAGGAGACTGACCGGGGGAGACGATCGACACGATCGCGGACGGACTGGCCGACGAGCATCGCCGGCTTGGCGAGATCGACGACGGGCGGGAGCTTCAGTACCGGTGTCGTTCCAGGTCGCCGTAGGGATCCGGGTCGCTCTTCCTGGGGGTGCTGGCATCCCAGTGTTTGCGGGGCACGACGCGCATGAGGATCAGCGCGGCGACGATACCGATTGCCCCTGGGATCAAACCCCACCAGTTGATGTCCATGGCGGACATCATGCCGAGCGGGCCGAGGACTGCATCTCAGGTTCCGCTGCTGTGCGAGCTCTCATCGTCTTCGGTGATCGCACCCAGGGCGCCGGCTGCCTTCGGGCTGGCTTGGTGCCGGCCGAAGTACGTGTCCTGAATGGTGCTGATGCGCTTGTGCCCGAGCTGGTCGGCGATCTCTCGGACGGTCGAGGTGTTGCGGCGCAGCTCTCGGGACACCGGTGAGGGTGCGCGCCCGATGTGGTGGGCGATCTCACGGATGCCCAGCTTCTGAGCGCGCATCGTAGCGATGCGCTGTCGTTCCAGCAGCGCCAGGTATCGGTCATGGCGGTCGGCCTCAGGCAGAAAGAGCGGTGGCGCCGCGCCTTGCGAGGCCCGCCACCGGTATCCGGTCGATTCCCAGCAGTTTGCAGGCGGCCGCCGTGCCGATCCCTGTCGCGATCAGACGCCGATACTCCGCCTTGATCTCCAGCCGTCGCTTCGGTCCACGGAGTTTCCCATGTTCACATCCCTCGTCTACCAGGAGTGTTGCGACGAGCACTGGAACCCACACGGAACCAGAGGGTCGGTATTCAGGCGGAGCCGACACCAGCGCGGCAGTTCCCGGTTTCGCCATGCACTCGTTGCTCCCACCAACCCAACCGTTGAACAGCTAAGGGCGCGAAGCATGAAATAATTTCAGGGTCCGGGTTGTCGATCAGGAGCTCCTGAGCTGGGGTTGGTCCCCAATCGTCAGATGAGGGCGATCTTCCTCGGCCCTGCGGTGAACGAAGCCGTGGTCAAATTCGTGGCACCTGTGAAAGGCCCTGACGTTCAACAGGAGTGCCAGGCCGATGAAGGCGTCGGGCCAGGATTTGCTCGTCATCGGCACCGCCGACCACCGACGACCCCTGACCAAGATCGGCAGTCACGGCTCCTGTGTGATGCCTCACGCGATATCGTTACAAAAGGTGCGTATCCTCTGAGCGGATCCTGGGTTCCGCCTTGCTCGTGCGCCAACGCCAACGTCGTACCCAGTCACTCTCATATTGATGGAGGGCGCATGTCGCGCCATGTCTTGATCACCGGAGCCACTGGAATGTTGGGTCGTCAGCTCATGGCGACGGCCCCCAAGGATTACAGCGTTATGGGCTGGTCCCACAGCGATTTGCGGCCGGGACTGGATGCCATCGATGCCGTCTCGGCGACGCAGGTGGATGGGTTCTTCGCAGAACACAGCCTGGACGTCTGTATCCACACCATTGCCTGGCCAGACGTGCAGAAATGTGAAAATGACGAAGAAGGAGCATATTTGGTGAACTCGGTGACGACCGAGAACGTTGCCGCGGCGTGTCGGCGCCATGGTGTGCGACTGATCCACATGTCGACCGAGTACGTGTTCGACGGAACCCGGGAGGCAGGCTACGGCGAGGATGCTGAGCCGAACCCACTCCAAACGTACGGCCAGACAAAGCTTGTTGCCGAACGTCAGGCGGTTACGGTGCCGGAGCACCTCGTCGTGCGACTTCCCGTGCTCTACGGCGAATTGGCGCAGAACCTTTCACCGCTCTGGGTTCCCGCCCTCCTGACGGCGCTCACACGTGGATCAACGGTGAAGCTGGACGACCGGTTCGAGCGGCAGCCGACCTGGACATTTGACGTTGCCCAAACGCTCTGGCGACTCGTCGACGCCGATGTGCAGGGCGTCATCCACGTCGCCAGCCAGGAGGGAATGACGAAATACGCCTGGGGTCTCTTGCTGGCGAGCGCAGCCGGCCTGGATCCCTCCGTCATCGAGCCGGCCCGCGGCATGCCGGTCGTTCCGGGCATTCCCAAGCCGCTGCGGCCGTGGCTGCTGACGCAGAGGCTGGAGCAGATGGGGGTGCCGCCGCTGCCGGGGCTCTCCCACCGAGCGCGGGCCTACGTGAACTCAGTGCCGGCCGGAACGGCTCCTGGAGTGCCGTCCAGTTTCGTGGAGAGTAATGGATGAATGTCATCGTGCTCTCCGTCAGCTGTCACCGCCATCCGCAGACCCCGCTGAATGCCGATGTCCTTGCCCGGGATGCGATCCGTGACGGGACCATTGGTCACATCACCGTCACCCGCGCGGACACCGTTCCGAGCGAGGGACAGATGTACCGCTCGCTGGCCGCGAGCCTTGACCGTGGCCTTGGCCGGGTGCTGATAGTCGACTGTGCCTGCCGTATTCAGGCGGGTCTGCTCCAAGCCATGGCCAATGCCGAGGGGACCGTAGCGGTCGTGGCCGATCCCAGCGTGGATCGCGAACGTTCGGCCAGAGATGACCCTGCCCATCCCAGTACCGAGCTTGTTCTCGACGGCGACGACGGTCACACCGTGAACGTTCACTACCTCGGGTGTCTTGTGCTGGCGAACGACGATCGTGAGGTCCTGGGCGATGTCATCGCCGACGGGCCAGTGGCAGCGCCCTGGACGGACGTGATCGCACGGTTGGCCAGGCGCACCCGGGTCGGGTTCGTCGTCCTGGCCCGGGACGTGCACGAGAGCGAAGTCATCGTGGAAAAGTCACTGGCTGGTGGTTCCTACGCCCGCACGTACGTGCGTCTACAGCCCTCGTTCGCCGGTCGGGTGGTACGGAAGGAGGCGCACGGTGAGGGTCAGAGCAAGCTGGCCGATGAAATCATCTGGCTAGACCGCCTGGAGAGCATTGCCCGTGAACATTTTCCGGTGCTGCGGGGGTACCGCATCGAACCATCGGCCGTCTCGATGGATCTCACGTACCACCACCTGCCGACCCTGCGGCGGCTCATCTTCAACGGTGACATCGACGAGGAAGAGGCAGCCGCCTGGGTCCGGCACATCCTCGTCGTGCTCGGCACCCAGCTCTACCCGGCCGGTGATCGCCCGACCCCGGACGACTATGTCCACCGCACGCACCTGGATCGGATCACAGAACGACTGCGCACCTGCGCCGAAGCATTGCCCAACTTCCACGAGTTGTGGTCCGCGGAGAAGATCCAGGTGAACGGTCGATGGCGGGTGAACGTCCCGACCCTTGTCGCCGAGATCGGCTCCAGCAGTGAGATGCTGGCCCTGTTGACCCCCGATCGACTGGTCCGCACGCACGGCGACCTTCACTTCGACAACATCCTCATCGATCGTGACAACCGCCGGTTCCTGCTGATCGATCCACGCGGAAATCCGGGCTACGACGCGGCGTACGACCTGGGGAAGGTCTGGCACTCGGTCCATTCGATGTACGACCTCATTCATGAGGGACGGGTCGCGGCCACCACTTCCGGGCCTCGCATCGACTACGAGTTCACCTCTCCCGAACTGCTGGACTTCTATACCCGCGTGCACCGCTCCCTGGTGTCCTGGCTGGATTCGCTGGACCGAGCTGATCCGCAACCTCACTGGATGCTGAGGCTACGACTGGCCGAGGCGTCGCACATGTGCAGCGTGATGCCGTTCCACATCGCCAACGACCACCAAGAGACCGTCGTTCTGGCGTGCTACGCGCGGGGTATCGAACTCATCAACGACCTCTACAGCGATCTCAAGTTAGCGATCACTGCTCGCTGAACGCGTTCGCCGTCCACCTGACGTTGCTGGTCATGTCGTTTCACCACAGCGAGGAGCACCCGGTCATGCAGATCGTTCGCCAGGCGCAACGCCCGGTCGAGGCACGTCCCGATGGTAGAACGGTGACGGCACTGCTCGATCTACCCGTGAACGTGCCGGTCGACCGCACAGGGATGTTAATGGTGTTACACCCTGCCGACTTTCACGAGACCCGACATCACCACCAGTTCCTCTACGAGATCTTCTACTTCCTTGACGACGCAGACTACTGGGTGAGCGGCAATGTCGTCCGGCTGACGGTCGGCGATCTCCTCGTGCTCGAACCCGGTGACGTGCACGGTGCCTTGCCGGTCCCGCATCCGGTCCGGCTTATTGTCTTTCACCTGCCAATGGTCCCGGGCGACAAGATCGAAGCCATCGATCCGACCGAGGTGCCGGCAGTTTCGTCGAGTCCGGCCGGGTCCGGCCCGGGGACCCTCTGATGACGGCTGGGCTCGGCGGAGTGATGTTCGACTTCTCCGGCACGTTGATGCGGGTCGAACCCACGGCAGACTGGTTGCGATGCATCCTTCGAGCTGCGGGTATTTCGTTCGAACCACGGCAGGTGCAGCAACTATCGGAGCGACTCGAGTACTTCGGTGCGCTTCCGGGGGGAGTGACGCCGCAGTCCATACCCAGCCACGTGCAGTCGTCCTGGGCCCGCCGGGACCTGGACCCGGTCCACCACCGGACTGCCTACATCGCCTTGATGCGCGAAGCCGACCTGCCCTGGGACGAGGCGATTCTGCATTCGCTCTACGAGCGACACATGACGCCCGCCGCGTGGAACCCCTATCCGGACACCAGGACGGTTCTGCAGCAGCTGAAACGCCGAGGGGTCCGAGCGGCCCTGATCAGCAACATCGGTTGGGACCTGAGGCCCGTTCTCAAGGCGCACGATCTGGATTCCCTCATCGACGTCGTTGTGCTCAGCTACGAACACGGAGTGCAGAAGCCCGACCGAGAACTCTTCGAGATCGCTTGCCAAGGTCTGAATCTGCCGCCGTCACAAGTCCTCATGGTCGGTGACGACGAACACGCGGACGGCGGCGCGCAAGATCTTGGCTGCCCGGTCCACTACGTGCAGCACCGTCCGACCAGCGCGCGACCCGATGGGCTGCTGCCGGTCCTGAACCTCGTCGGCCACGACGGTCCTGCTTCGCCGTCGCCAACGTAGCTGCGTCCGCCCGCGGATGGGGCAGTCGATACGCCAGAGGTCGCCTGCAGGGCCCGGTTAGCGAGCCTGGAAAGTCCTCAGCGTGATCCTCCGGGGCCGATCGCGGGCCGAGGCGTTGATGTGATGCCGCCGTTGCCGTCCAGAATCAGGCGGTCGCGCCCGGTCCGCTTGGCCTCATAGAGGGCCCTGTCAGCCCGGTGCAACAGGGCCACCGCGCGCCCCAGGTGAGAGCGCTACGCGGATCATCATCATCGCGCCTTCTGAGCATGCGCGGACCATCCCACTGATGAGGTAGGTGAGACAAGCAGTTGTCCTGGCCCGGTATGCGACTGGGCCATCGCAGGTCATCGTGGCGGCGCATGTCACGGCGCTCGCAATTGCCGGACACCTCAGCCTCGGTGCGCCGGCACGGTGAACGGCATTCAGGCTCGGCGATGACGGGCGATGACGGGCGATGACGGGGTGCGGCGGTATTGGCAGGCGACTTCCATGACCGGAAGACCCCCACCAATACCGCCTCCGTCCGCTGAGATCAGCCGGTGATCCGCGCCCAGGCGGCCAGGATGGCGTCGATGGTCGCCTTGGGCTGGGAAATCAGGGAGACGTGGGAGCCCGCGGTCTCGCTGATCGTGGCGCCGGCGCGCTCAGCCATGGAGCGCTGCACGGCCGGGGGAATCAGCTTGTCCTCGGTTCCGACGACGGCCCAGCTCGGATGCCTCTTCCAGGCCGGGGTGCCCGACGGCGTGCTGTTGGCGCTGAGGGTGATGGGTCGCTGCCCGGCGGCGAGCAGCCAGCGCTCGTCCTCCGACAGGTCCTGGGCGAACGCCTCGTGCACGGCTGAGGGTTTGAGGAACGCCTCGGCGTCACCCTCGGGTGCCCCGGGGTAGCCGACAATGTCGAGGACCACGCTCGGGTCGGGCACGTCGACGGCCGATCCGGATCCTCCCAGGATCTGGAAGACGGTCTCGCCCTCCTCGGGCAGGAAAGCGTCGACGTAGACCAAGGCCTGGACATCACCGGCGCCGGAGGCCGTGTTGGTGATCACGGTTCCGCCGTAGGAATGGCCGACGAGGATGACCGGTCCGGTGGTGCGCTGGGCCAGGAAGGATGAGAGGTAGTCGGCGTCGCCGGCCACACTACGCAGCGGGTTGGCCGGGGCGTGCACGGTGAGGCCCTGGGTTCCGAGAGCCGTGATGACGGGGTTCCAGCTGGAGGCGTCGGCCCAGGCTCCGTGGACCAGGACGATGGTGGGTTGTGCCATGGCGTTTCTCCAAATCGATGCGGCGGAATACGTCCGCCGGACTCATGGTGTTGCGGTGGGTGCCATTGCGCCGCGCTCTGAGCTACCGGCTCCGAATTTCAGGTGGATGAAAAGTCCTGACAATGAACTGGATTGGGGAACTACTCCGAAATCGCTGAGGTTCGGGGGAGTGTGGTCAGCTGCGCAGACAGCGGCAGGTCCGTCTAGCTCTCAGCGCGACCAAAGTTCTGTCCAGGAACACTGCTGGGGCCTTCAGCGGGCAGCGGCCTCGATCAGGCGGGTGACCTGGTCGGGATGACTGACCATGACGACGTGCGAAGAGTTCACCTCGATGGTGTGGGCCTGTGCCCGCGCGGCCATGTAGCGCTCCAGGTTGGGAGCGATGGCCCTGTCGTGCTGGGCCACCAGGTACCAGGTCGGCAGCTGCCGCCAGGCGGCCGCCGGGGCGGGCTCGCTGAATGCTGCCGCGTTCAGGGGCTCCTGGGTCGCGGCCATGTCTTCGGCGGTGCTCTGGTCGACGTCGGCTGCGATGACGCTGCGGAACTTGGCCGGGTCGATGTACAGGTCGGCGGAGTCAGGCCCGGTGGAAACCTGCTGCAGGGGAAGCGCGGGCAGAGGGTCCTTGACCGGCGTTGCGTTCAGCGAGGCGAGGGTCTCCCCGGCGTCGGGCGCGTACGCAGCGACGTAGACCAGGGACTTGACGGCTGGGTCACCGGCGGCCGCGGCGCCGATGACGGCACCACCGTAGGAGTGCCCGACCAGGACGACCGGGCCGCCGATGGAGTCGACCAGGCTCTTGACCGCTGCAGCGTCCGAGGCGATACCTCGCTGGGGGGTACTGGCGGCGCGCACGGAGTAGCCGTCCTGGTGCAGCCGCTCGATGACGCCGTTCCAGCTGGAGGAGTCCGCCCACGCACCGTGGACGAGGACGACGGTCGGCTTGGGCTGGTGATGCTGGGAAGCCTGGGCAGGCCCAGCGAAAGCGAGGCCGGCGGCCATGGCTGCCGCGCCGATGCCGCCGATGAGGCTGCGACGGAGGTAGGTGTGCATGAGAATCCTTTCTCTGTCCGGGACCGATTGTCTCGGAATGCGATTGGTTACCGGTGAGGACGTTGTTGGCGCCCAGCATGAATGGATCGGGCCGCCGCAAGAACACGTGATGGTTCAGCAGGACTCGGGTTGCGCGTCGTTGATCGTGGCTGCGCACTACGCGGTGACTCCTTGCGCAGATGCTGCTGCGACGAAGCCCATGGGCTCGGCCTGGCGATCGGCGCCGCGCATCTCTGTCCATCGCTGTCGGAACCAGCGCCTAGACCCGGCGAGGACGTCGGAACTACGACGACGGTGAGGTGCTGCCGCCCGGTAGTGGTGTCAGCACGAAAAGCGGGATGGTCCGGTCGGTGCGCCGGGGGTAGTCGCGGTAGTAGGGCCAGGTCTGTTCGGCCTGGTACCACCAGCGCTCGCGTTCCAGACCCGTTGCCTCGTGCGCGTAGTAATCCCGCCGGACGGAACCGTCCTGGAGTTCGACATGCGGGTTGGCAACCAGATTGTGGTACCAGGTGGGATGCGTCTGGCTGCCGCCGTTCGATGCGATGACGGCGTAGGAGCCGCCGTGCTCGATGCGCATCAGCGGGTGCTTTCGAATCTTGCCGCTCTTCGCGCCGACGGAGGTCAGCACGATGATGGGCCGGCCCTCGACCTCGGCCATCTCGGTGCCGCCGGTTGCCTCGTACCGTTCCGCCTGCTCGCGGGAAGCACGGTCGGAGGCGGGAGCGTATTCACCCTGCAGAGGCATGGTGCGTCACACGGCCACGTTGAAGTTCTGGTTGAACACGCCGTCCGGATCCCATCGGCGTTTGATCTCCCGGAGTCGGGCGAGCGTTTCGGGTGGGAAGGCCTCGGTGACGTGCCGGTCCAGGTGTCCGGTCTCGAAACTGAGGTACATGCCGTCCATCCGCTCATGAATGGGGTTCCAGGCCAGGTCGAAGGCGTTGCCTCCGGTCATGGACACGCTCATGACCGAGAAGTTCTGGTGCCGGTGAGCGTAAGCGGTGGCCGAGGCGGCAAGGTCATTGATCGCTCCACCGACCGACCTGATCATCACCACGTCGATCGCGGGTTCCTTCAGGTGCTGGGCCAGAGCACCACTCAGGTCACCGCTGAGGTGATCGATGAGCCCGTTGTGGCTCTTGGCCGTCTGCTGGCCGGCGTGGGGCTCACCGGTCGTCACGAGAGCCTCGAAGTACGGGGTCGACCTGACGATCTGCTGGACCAGACCCGGCATGCTCAGGAACGGGCCGAGCATCTGCCGCCCTGCCTCCTCATCCGTATCGGCCACCACGATCGTGGCCTGGGCCTGAACAGCGTCACCGGCGGCGATGTACAGGAATGCCGACAGCTCGCGGGGGGCAGCTTCGACGATCTCGCCCCAGGTGTGCAGGAAACCGGCGGCGTCCTGGATGCCGAAGAAGAGGGTTGCCTGGACGACGCCGGGAACCGGCCGTGCATCGAAGACGAACGACGTCACAATGCCCACATTGGCGCCCGCCCCGCGAACTGCCCAGAACAAGTCCGGATCCTGGTCGGCGTCGATGTGCCGGATCGTGCCATCGGCCGTGACCACCTCCGCAGCGCGCAGATGGTCGATGGTCAGGCCGTGGGCTCGCCCCAGAAGGCCGATGCCGCCAGTGGTCGCGAGGCCACCGACGCCCACGTCACCGGAGTCGCCGGAGCTCAGGGCGAGCCCCCACGGGTGGAGGGAGCGCGCCACCTGTTCCCATCTGGCGCCCGGACCGACTGCGACAGTCTGGGGTCCGAGCCGGACGACGGAGTTCAGACGGCGCAGGTCGATGACCAGACCACCGTCGTTCGTCGACACGCTGCTGATGCCGTGCCCGCCGCTGCGGATGGCGAAGGGACGCCCGTCCGCTCGCGCGGTCGACAGGGCGAAACTGACCTCCTGCGCGGTATTCGGCAGGAACACGGTGCTCGGGTTGCCGCGTGCGGTGTAGACGTGCCGGTAGTTCTCATAGTCGGCGTCCTGCGCGGTGATGATGTCCATAGGTGTGTGTTGCTTTCCATCAGGCGCCGGAGCGATTCTCGGTGCGCAATTCTGGTTTTCGGTGAGTGGTGGAGGATCTAGTTGCCGGCGACCTGCAGGACGATCTTGCCTCGGGTGTGCCCATTTTCGAGGAGCTCATGAGCCCGCACGATCTCTGTCCACGGCAGCACGGTCACCTCGCCGGGCCGGAACTTGCCGTCCCGGATCAATGAGGCGACCTCGTCGAGGATGTACCAGGCATGTTCGACGTCTCCGCGGCCGCCCGTGACCTGCACGCCGAGGGGTCCAGCGTCGAACTCGACGATGGTGATCACGTGGGAAGGGTCCCCGGTGATGTTGATGAGCGTGGGCAGCACACCCTTGCCCTGAAGGTCGATGGCGGCGTCGATCTTCCGGTCGGTCAAGGTCGCGACCCGTTCGGCCAGCCCTGCACCGTACGTGGTCGGGACGGCACCGAGGCCGCGGAGATAGGTGTGGTTCTTCTCGGAAGCGGTGCCAATGACCTCGTAACCGCGTGCGAGGGCGATCTGAATCGCGGCGGTGCCGACACCTCCCGCGGCGCCGTCCATCAGGAGCAGAGCAGGCGGTTCAGTCTGGACCAGGTCGAGGGTCCGCGCTGCCGTCTCGATGGACATGGGCAGGCTCGCCGCATCGGTAAAGGACAGTTCGTCGGGGATGTGGGCGTAGGAGTACAGAGCGGCGTACTCCGCGGCCGCGTCCGACGCGCTCCCGTAGACCCGGTCGCCGACAGCGAAGCCCGAGACACCCTCGCCGATCTGGTCAATCACGCCGGCCACGTCGCGGGCGGTACCACTGGGCGCGGCCAACGGGCGACCGCCGGACCAGGAGCCCGAGCGGATCTTGTACTCCATGGGGTTGATTGAAAAGGCTTCGACCCGCACCCTGACCTGTCCCGGACCGGCCTGCGGTTCCTCGACTTCACTCAGGTGCAGGACCTCCGGTCCGCCATACTCGTCAAAACGTACTGCGCGCATCTCGGTGTCCCTTCTCGTGCCGCTTCCCGACCTGGGGAGCCTGCTGCTCACTCCTGAACAGGCAAGCGCGTCAGCATTTTCCGAACTTCGTGCGACCGCGTCCCGTCCACCCTTTCCCCTCGACGCCGGTAGCGGAGGACGTCTCACCCATCACGCATAAGACGCCTCGCCGCAACGTGTCCCGGTGTTGGCGGACGGTGGGATCGGTGATCTCGTCGAGTGCCCCGCTCCCGATGGAGCGCCCTCGCCTGTCTCGAGGGTGATCCGGCGGAGCCAGCGCGGACGCCTCGTGACGGCACGCAGCGCTGCTACCAGCGGATGAGGATGCACCGCTCTCTTCCACGCTGAAGACAGTCGAAGCCGTAGCCGGGTCAATGCTTCCCAGTTCCTGCCCGACAGTACGCGTGCGTGCCGCTGCCGCGCCTCAGTAGAAACACGTAAGCACGCCGTCATGCCGATCATCGGCGTACCAAACTGCGGTACTTATGAAGCAGCAGGGTTCGGCATGCCGGGCAGCATGACCCACAGCTCGACCACGGCCTCGTAGAGCGCTGGCTCAGCCGTGGCGTCGCCAGAGCGGGACGAGTACGTGGGCGCTTCCCGCTAGAGGGACTTCTCGGCTGGCTCGGTGTTCGGTCAGCGTGCGGACTGCTGGGCCAGATCAAGGGACGCGACCGGAGCAAGTCAGGTGGGTCATATTCATGGTGTGATCGCGGAGGTACCCCCGGCGGATCGGGCTGGTCCCGGCTGCACGGCTCGGTCTCAAAGCGTCTCCGGAGGTGAAGGGCCGGCGTGACGACGGGAGACACGTCCTCTGGTGGCCGCTGACAGTCCAGGCCCTGGGATGACGCCAGACGGGTGAAGCAGATGTCGAGCATCGACGTTCACAACGCGGGGCTGCGTGCGGTGGGGAAGCTGCACGCCACCGTGGGGCCCCAGCGCAGGCCTTTACAATTTCGGGGTACCTCCATACTCTCAAATTGAGTTGAGGTTCCCGTGGCGGCGCGTCCCTGTGCGCCGCCATCACGAGGATGAGGTCACGCAGCATGCTGCACACCGAACCGTCGGCGATGCGTTCCATGCCGACCGGTCGACGCGATTTCCTGATCGGTCTGCGCTCTCGCCTGCGCGCCGGTGGGACGCGGACGATGATCGTCGGCGAGGCCGGCATAGGTAAGAGCAGCGTGCTCGACGTCCTGGTCACCGAGAACGCAGGGGACCGGGTGGTGCTCAGGACACAGCCGCGCCAGGCCAACCCAGAGCCGTTCGCCGGTGTGCGGGAACTCCTGGCGAGCGCGCAGTGGACCGGAGCACGTGGCACAGGCAGCGAGGCGTGTTCCTCCGCTTCCGCGACGCGCTCGGAGCTACCCGCCGCACTGCGCACGGCGCTCTGCCGGTTCTCCGCCACCGGCTCCCTCATCGTCGTGGACGGCTGGCAGTGGCTGGATCCGGAATCCCATGCCGTACTCGGGCAGGCCTTGCAGGACCGCGCGTTCCGGGACTCGGTGAGCCTGCTGGCTACCCGAAGGCTGGACGGCAGCGCGGACGACCTGACGGTGCATCCGCTGTTCGCTCCCGAGGATGTCTTCGCGCTCGGTCCGCTACCTCTGCAGACGGTCATCGAGATCATTCGCGACTGCGCCGGCGGCCGCGTCGCCGACCACGAAGCGCGTGCTATCGCTGAGCAATCTCAGGGAAACCCCCTGCTGGCCCTGGAACTCGTCGCCGGCGCCGACGCGGACGATCCGCGCCGCACGACACCCACATCGTTCTCCGCGGCAATACGCGATCGGGTCAGGGGCCTTGACCCAGAGGTGCACCTGCTTCTCGCAACGCTCGCAGTGATGGGACGGGTGCGGTCCGCGGACGTCGGGATCCTCTGCGAGCGAGCCCAGAAGGCGATTCCGCGTGGTCTCGAACTGAACGTCATCCGGCAGGTCGAGGATGAGCTCGTCGTCGCGGATCCCCTCATGGCTTCCATCGCGGTAACGATGTTCAGCACCGATGAGAAGCGACGCATGCACGCCGTCCTCGCGGAAGCTGCCCTGCCCGAACGCGACCGGGCCGAACACCGCGACGAGGCCACTGCGCCCGGAGTGGATGAACACCTCGCGTCATTACTGGAGCGGCAGGCTGAGCGAGCTCGCACCGCAGGACACCCGGAAGCTTCGCTGCGACTGATGCAACGCTCCCTGAAGCGAACCGCGACGTCCGGTGACCGGTACTGGGCGCGCGTGATCGACGCGGCCGAGGACGCCTACACCCAGGCGAACTCACCCTTGGTCCTCGACCTCCTGCGGAAAGTCGACCTCGACCGCCTCTCGCTCGGGTTGCTGGACCGTGCCGTTCCGCTTCTCGCCCTGGCCCTGAAGCGACAGGGCGGAGACACAGCTGTTCGTCAGCGCATGTCAGTCCTCGAAGCCCGGATGATGGACCCGAAGGCGAAAGCGATCGTCGAGCTGCAGTTACGGAGCACGCACCAGCATCCCCGGGCGTCGGATTGGAAGACCGAGGTTGAGCAGGCCGCCGGCCTCCTGACGGCCTGCGAGACTCCGCAGAGCTGGAGGTACGCACAACAGTTGCTGATGAGGCAGCAACTCGACCAGGGCCGCGGGCTCGACGAGACACGGCTGACGCTGCTCAGCGCTCCCGTCAGTGGTGTCGTCCTTCTCCGCGATTCTGCCGACACCTGGGTAGCGCTCGAAGCCCCTCAACCCGATGAACTCAGCAGGTCACGTGGGGCCCTGCTCGGCCTGCTCCGTTCTGCGCGGGCGGAAGGCGAGCCGTTCCTCACCGTTCAGGCGCTGTCCCGCCTTTTCATCGTGGACCATCTAGCGGGACAGACCCAGCGGGCGGAACCTCACCTGCACGAAGCTGAAGCGCACGCTCGCCGGCTCATTGACGTGCCCGCGAGTCTGCTGGAGGCAAGAGGTCTGGCAGCGATGCGGCGGGGAGACCGTGACCTGGTGCGCGCCGTCGCGGATGATGCATGTGCGCCGAATTTTCCGCGCGGCGATGTGCTGGGGCATGGACTGCTGGGCCTGGACGCTGCAGCTTCCGGCGAGTGGGACCGTGCCCATGACCACCTCACCCAGGCACGGCGATCTGCTGATCAGCGGGGCGTGGTCGACCCAGGGCGACGGCTCTGGATCGACGTCGCCCTGGCAAGGGCGTTCCTCCATCAGGGTGACCTGGACTCCGCAGCGCACATTGCGGCGCACCTTGAACACATCGCAGCGATCGGGAACCGTAGGCATGCTCTGGGCCAGGCGCGCCGGGTACGTGTCCTGATCCTGGCCGCTCAGCACCACGACGACGAGGCGGTGACGCTTCTGCACCAGGCGGTCCACGACCTGGACCGCGGCGGTTTCCGGCCCGAACTGGCCGGCGCCCGGATCGACTTCGCCGAGGTGCTGCGCAGGGCAGGGCGAGAGCCGGAAGCTGACCAGCAACTGCGCCTCGTGCGCCACGAAGCCGAGGGGGTGCAAGATCCTCGCCTGAACGCGCGACTGGACGACGCGGCGCAAACCTCCCGGCCCACGCGCCGAATCATGACACTGACGCCGTCCGAGGAACGCGTTGCCCGCGGCGCCGCATCCGGCCAGAGCAACCGGCAGATAGCCTCGGATCTGTTCCTCAGCGTGAGGACGGTCGAAACGCACCTGGCAAGTGCCTACCGCAAGCTTGGCCTGCGCTCGCGCACCCAGCTAGCGCTCGAGCTCCTCGAAGTTCCTGGTGCCGATGACTCAACGATGCTCTCAAGCCACGAAGCCCGGTGAAGGGGCCTGTTCCCAACGAGACCCACTCGCCAACGTCACTGTCCGCTCGCCGCCTGCACGAGAGAGAGCATTCATGTCGTCCTGCGTCAGCACCTGTCAGGGCTGGGCAGGAATACGTCCGCCTAGAATGGTCTGATGGGAAACCGCCCGTACCGCGCGACACGCCGAGCCGCGTCCGCTCAGGCGACCCGCCGAACGATCCTGGACGCCGCTCTGACGCTGTTCGAGGAAAACGGCTACCAGGGGACGACTCTCACCGAGATCGCGGCGCATGCAGGCGTGTCCCTGAACGCCATCTACAGCGGGATCGGTGGCAAGCCCCATCTGCTGACGGCGCTGATCACCGAAGTCGCCGAAGATGCAACGAGCCAGTGGCATTTAAGTGAGCTCGATCAGGCTGCGACCGGTCGTCAAGCGCTGAAGGCTGTGGCGTCCAGAATCCGCAATGTGCTCGAGCGAAACGAATGGATGATCGGCCAACTGTACGACAACGCCAGCGCTGACAAACTCATTGCTGAGGCCCTGGCGGGAGGCGAGGCCGATTACCGCCACCGCCTCGGCGCGCTCGTGGACAGACTCGACGAGCTGGGTGCGCTCAAGAAGACTGTCTCCCTCCAACAGGCCAGGGACATCATCTGGTTCTACTTCGGGTTCCCGCCATGGCGAGAATTGCGCGCGGCAGGCTGGGATTGGCCGCAGGCCGAGCACTGGCTGGTGGAACAGGCCATGCACGCCCTCGTGAAGGATTCCCTTCCCCGACACGAGATCGACGAGCCATAGCAGCCACCACCCAGCCACGTCGGGAACTTCGCGGAAACACCAGCATTGCCGCCTCCGGCGGAACTACAGATCGTCGACCAGCGTCGAGGTTCATCCCGGCGGGACCACCCTCGCCATCACCGGGGCCCGGCCACATCGGCTCGCAGATCACCTGTCTCGCCGGCCGTTCTGGCCACGCGGACGTGATCGCACATCCGCGCGGCCCCGAAACGCCCGCAGTCACCCGTGGACGGCGTCCATCTCAACGACAACCTTCCCGAAGGACTCCCTCGCCGCGTGCCGCTCGTACGCACGAGGCGCCTCCCCGAACGCCACGACCTGGTCCAGCACCGGATGCACGTGCAGTCGATCCACGGCGGCCACCAGATCGTCCGAGGCTGCCGTGCTTCCCACGGCAACCCCGCGAATGCTCGCCGCCTTGTCCATCAGCGTGAGCAGGTCCGGAGGGGAGTCGGCGAAGTCCAGGAGCCCCGGGTAGGCGATCTCGCCGCCGGGGGAAACGGCCGCGATGGCCTGGTCCATGGAGCGTCCGCCGACGGAATTGACCACGATCTGGGCGCCGCCCGTCGCTGCGAACACCTGCTCGCCCCAGGATTCGGGACTGCCCCCAGCTTGGTTGACTCCTGATCTGTGAGGACCGCGGTCCTTGCTGAGAGGATGTCATCGTGCCCAAAGCGTTCCCCGAGGAGTTCCG
>JODP01000009.1 GCA_000719025.1 Kineosporia aurantiaca JCM 3230 | reverse complement strand
TTCCTAGAAGAAAAGCCTTGCGAAGTAGTGCAATTGATTCCTGACCAATAACCCCGGACTGTTGAACCAGGCCACCGACGGGGGTCGGACAACCTGACAGAACCGAGGACCATCAGCCAAGTAGCCAGCTAGTGCTGACCGAATTGGCATCGGTTGTTCAGATGCGCTGTTGAGTTCTCAAGGAGCGGACGCTCACCCGTCCCCACCTCGCGGTGGTTCTTGGGGCAACCTTTCCAGCCTACCCGGCGAACCGAGCGATGTAAACCTTACCAGAAGATTTTCTCGCTCCGGACCAGCCGGCCTTGCGCACCCAGGCAGACATCTACAACCCCCAACCGGCGAAGGTCGGAGTTGAAGAGGACTTCCGAGGGGTGGTCGGCCCGGGATCGGCCACTTTCGTGTCCGTGCCTCCCGCGTTGCCAACAGGTAAAACCTTACGGACAGGTGTCCAGAGAGTCAAATCGTCATGTCAAGCGTCACCCCACCAGCCTAGATGACGCACCGCCAACCATCCATCACCGAAAGCAATAGATGGTCGGCGCGTCGCGGACTACTCCCCCACCAGCTCCACTGCGGCCAGCTGACGCCGGCCCCGGCGCAGCAGGATCCACCGGTCATGGACCAGGTCAGCCGTGCTCACCGTGGCGCTCTCGCCCCCGGTCACCTTCTCGTTGTTCACGTACGCCCCGCCCTCGCCGAGGGTGCGCCGGGCCGCGGACTTGCTGTTGGACAGACCCGTGGCCACGAGCAAGTCGATCACCGAGTGCTCGCCCCGCCCGAGCTGGGCCTTGGGCAGTTCCGCCAACGCGTCGCCGAGCGTCCCCGCGTCCAAACCCGAAAGCTCACCGCCCCCGAACAGAGCCTTCGACGCGTCCTCGACCCGGGTGGCCGCCAGTTCCCCGTGCACCAGCGCCGTCACGTCCCGGGCCAGAGCCCGCTGAGCTTCGCGGGCCTGCGGGCGGGTGGCGGCCGACTCGGCCAGGTCGGCGATCTCCTCAGCGGTACGGAAGGTGAACACCTTGAGGTAGTCGACGATCTTCGCGTCCTCCGCGTTCAGCCAGAACTGGAAGAACGCGTAGGGCGAGGTCATCGTCGGGTCCAGCCAGATCGCCCCGCTCTCGCTCTTGCCGAACTTGGAGCCGTCGGCCTTGGTGATCAGCGGGGTGGCCAGCGCGTGCACCGCCTGTTCCGGGCGTACTCGGTGAATCAGGTCGATTCCCGCGGTGAGGTTGCCCCACTGGTCCGAGCCGCCGATCTGGAGCACGCAGCCGTGCTGCCGGTTCAGCTCGAGGAAGTCCATGGCCTGCAGGATCTGGTAGCTGAACTCGGTGTAGCTGATCCCCGCCTCGGAGTTCAGCCGGGCGCTGACCGCATCCTTGGCCAGCATCTTGCCGACCCGGAAGTTCTTGCCCACGTCCCGCAGGAAGTCGATGGCGCTCAGCCCGGAGGTCCAGTCCAGGTTGTTCACCATCGTGGCCGCGTTCGGGCCGTCGAACTCCAGAAAGGGCTCGATCTGGCCGCGCAGCTTGTCTACCCAGCTGGCCACCACCTCGGGCGAGTTCAGCACCCGCTCGGCGGTCGGCCGCGGGTCGCCGATCAGTCCGGTGGCGCCGCCGACCAGGGCCAGGGGCCGGTGCCCGGCCTGCTGCAGTCGCCGCATCGTGAGCACCTGGACCAGGTTGCCGATGTGCAGGCTGGGGGCGGTCGGGTCGAAGCCGCAGTAATAGGTGACCGGGCCGGCTCCGAAGGTCTTCCTCAGCGCCGCCTCGTCGGTCGACATCGAGATCAGGTTGCGCCAGCTCAGCTCGTCCCAGACGTTGGCCGCCGGCGTGGAGGTCACGGATTCTTCGGTACTCACGGTCACCCGCCCAACTCTAGGGCCGCGTCCATCCTTGACGAGAACCCGATTAATTAAGGACGCCTACGGGCGACGGCTGGGCGGTACACGGACACCGTCGGTTCACCGTCGATCCAGTAGCGCCAGGGCGACTCCACCCCCACCGACACGCCCACCCGGGGGCCGGTTCGCAGCTTCGCCCGGGGCACCGGCTTACCCGGCAACAACGAGAGCGACGTTCCCGAGCAAACGTCGCGACCATCGTCCTCACGCCCGAAAGCCATCGCACTGGCGAGCCGCGCCGGCCCGCGAGCCAGGTCGATGTCGCGCTTACTGGCCGGCCTCCGGGACCGGGCAACCTCGAGCCCGGTCACCACCTCGCCCGCTCGCAGCAGCACCCCGCCGGACATACCCTCCGGCCGGCACACCAGATTCGCGCAGTAGTGCATGCCGTAGGTGAAGTAGACGTACAGGTGCCCGGGCGGCCCGAACATCACCTTGTTCCGCGGGCGCATTCCCCGGTGGGTGTGCGAGGCCGGATCCTCGCCCTCACCGAGGTAGGCCTCTACCTCGGTCAACCGGATCGCCACCACCTGCCCGTCGAGCTCGTGGCGGAGCACGGTGCCGAGCAGAGCGGGCGCTACCACCAACGGGTCGCGGTCGAAGAACGAGCGAGGGAGAGGCGCGACCTCGGTTGCGGTGTGCAGCACGCCAGCGATGGTACGTCCAGATTTGCGGGCCCGGGCAGCGCAAAATGGCCGAACCAGTCGGCTGGGCTCGTAAGCCCGCCGCACGGGCGGCTCTTCGCGGGGCTGAGGGGAGTTCTGATGCGTGGACCGCGCCATTGCGACCCACGCACGGCTCAGTCTTGCCCCTGCTCCCGTCGGCGTAAAGACGTCAATTTTCCCGGAAACAGCAATTCCCTTGTGGCACAGAGGTTTTGCTATTTCAGAATTGTTTCGCGGAGGGTACGGGACGGTAACGTTAGGTGATCTAGCTGACCGCCCGTCACCGTGACCGCTCACTCCAATCCTGAGCCGGGGGAAGGGCTTTGATCACGTTTCGGACTCAGTTCGCCGCCCATTCCCGCAGGGTCTTGATCTCCGCGGCCAGTTCGGCCATCTGCTCGGCCACCCGCCGGGGCGAGGTGCCACCCCGTCCGTCCCGCGAGCGCAGCGCCCCGTCCAGGTTCAGCACGTCCCGGACGGCCGGGGTCAGGTGCGGCGAGACCGCGGCCAGATCCTCCTCGGTGAGGTCCCAGAGCTCGACCGGGCGTCCTTCGGCCTCGGCCCGCTGCTCGCAGCGCTGGACACAGGCCCCGGCGATCTCGTGCGCGTCCCGGAACGGCACCCCCTGCCGGACCAGCCACTCGGCGATGTCGGTGGCCAGGGCGAAGCCCTCCGGCGCCAGACCGGCCATCCGCTCGGTGTGGAACTCCAGGGTCGAGACCAGCCCGGCCAGTGCGGGCAGGAGCACCTCGAGGGTGTCGGCCGCGTCGAAGACCGGCTCCTTGTCCTCCTGCAGGTCCCGGTTGTAGGCCAGCGGCAGGGCCTTGAGCGTGGCCATCAGCCCGGCCAGGTCGCCGATCAGCCGGCCCGCCTTGCCCCGGGTCAGCTCGGCCACGTCCGGGTTCTTCTTCTGCGGCATGATGCTGGACCCGGTGGACCAGGCGTCGGCCAGCGTGACGAAGGAGAACTCCTTGGTCGCCCAGATGATCACGTCCTCGGCCAGGCCGGAGATGTCCACCCCGATCATCGCTGCGACGAAGGCGAACTCGGCGCCCAGGTCGCGCGACGCGGTGCCGTCGATCGAGTTCGGCACCGAGGAGTCGAAGCCCAGGTCGGCGGCGACCGCCTCCGGGTCCAGGCCCAGGGTGGAGCCGGCCAGCGCCCCGGAGCCGTAGGGCGAGACCGCGGCGCGGCGGTCGAAGTCCCGCAGCCGGTCCACGTCGCGCAGCAGCGGCCAGGCCCGGGCCAGCAGATGGTGGGCCAGCAGCACCGGCTGGGCGTGCTGCATGTGGGTGCGGCCGGGCATCGGCGCGGCGGGGTGCGCGGCGGCCTGACCGGCCAGCGCCTCGGCCAGATCGAGCACCAGGTTGGCGACCACCTTGGCGTGGTCGCGCAGGAACATCCGCAGCAGGGTGGCGATCTGGTCGTTGCGCGAGCGCCCGGCCCGCAGCCGGCCGCCGAGTTCCGCCCCGAGCCGCTCGATCAGGATCCGCTCCAGGGCCGAGTGCACGTCCTCGTCGCTCGGCGCCGGGGTGACCGCGCCGGAGGCGACGTCCGCGTCCAGGCCGTCGATCCCGGCCAGCAGACCGGCCAGGTCCTCGTCGGTCAGCAGCCCGGCCCGGTTCAGCGCCCGGGCGTGGGCCCGCGAGCCGGCCAGGTCGTAACGGGCCAGGCGCCAGTCGAAATGGGTCGACACGGACAGCGCGAACATCGCGTCGGCCGGGCCGGCGCTGAAACGGGAACCCCACAGGACCTTGGGCTCGGCGGTCACGGACTGCTCCTCGGTGATCTGGTTCGGAAGGTGCGCCGGCCGCCGTAGCGGCTCAGGGACGTCCCTCATTAACTTTCGGTACCGGCGGCCAGCGCCAGAAAACGGTTGGCAACGGCGTCGCCGCCCAGCGGATCACGGGTCACCACCAGGACGGTGTCGTCGCCGGCGATCGTGCCGAGCACGTCGGGCAGCACCGAGTGGTCGATCGCCGAGGCAAGGAACTGGGCCGCGCCCGGAGGGGTGTGCAGCACCACCAGATTGGCCGAGGCCTCCGCGGTGACCAGCAGCTCCTCGCAGAGCCGGGCCAGCCGGCTGATCAGCATGCCGGTCTCCAGACCGGCCTGCGGGGTGCGGTCGCCACCCTCCCCCGGCACGGCGTAGACCAGGCCGCCCTCGGCGTGCCGGACCTTCACCGCGTTCAGCTCGACCAGGTCCCGCGAGAGCGTGGCCTGGGTGACCACCAGCCCGTCGGTGGCCAGCAGCTGGGCCAGCTCGACCTGCGAGCGCACCGGGTTCAGGCGCAGCAGCTCGACGATCCGGCGGTGCCGCGCCACCTTGGTCGGGGCGGACCGCGGACCGGCCGTGCCCGACGACTGGCTCGGCAGACTCATCCCGATCGTCCCAGCAACCAGGTGAGCAGCGCCTTCTGCGCGTGCAGCCGGTTCTCCGCCTCGTCCCAGACCACCGAGGCCGGGCCGTCGATCACCGAGGCGGCGATCTCCAGACCCCGGTAGGCGGGCAGGCAGTGCAGCACGATCGCGTCCGGTGCGGCCTTGCCCAGCAGCGCCTCGTCCACGCAGTAGGCGGTGAAGACCCCGGACCGCTCGCTCTTCTCGGCCTCCTGACCCATCGAGACCCAGGTGTCGGTGGCCAGCACGTCGGCGCCGTCGGCCGCGGCGGCCGGGTCGGTGAGCACGGCGACCGAGCCGCCGGTGTCGCTGGACAGGGCCCAGGCCTGCTCGAGGATCGCCGGGTCGGGGTGGAAGCCCTCGGGGGCGCCGATCCGCACGTGCATGCCCGCGTTCGCGCCGGCCAGCAGGTACGAGTGCGCCATGTTGTTGGCGCCGTCGCCCAGGTAGGAGAGGGTCAGCCCGGCCAGCCGGCCCTTGTGCTCGCGGATCGTCTGCAGGTCGGCGAGCAGCTGGCAGGGGTGGTACTGGTCGGTCAGGGCGTTCACCACCGGCACCGTGCTGTGCTCGGCCATGGTCTCGATCCGGCTCTGGTCGCCGGTGCGCCAGACGATCGCCGCGCACTGCCGGGTGAGCACCCGGGCCGTGTCCTCGATCGGCTCACCCCGGCCGAGCTGGCTGCTGCCGGAGTCGATGATCAGCGGGTAGCCGCCGAGTTCGGCGATGCCGACGCTGAACGAGACCCGGGTGCGGGTGGAGGACTTGTCGAAGAGCACCGCCACGGCCTTGGGCCCGTCCAGGGGACGGACGTTGAGCAGGCCCTTGGCCCGGTCGGCCTTGAGCCGGTCGGCCAGGTCGAGGACCTCGATCAGCTCGTCCGGGGAGAGGTCGTCGTCCTTCAGGAAGTGTCGGATGGTCATCAGTTCTCCTGCGCCGCAAGGTCTAGGGCGGCCGGAAGGGCCGCGATGAAGGTGTCCGCCTGGTCGGCGGTGAGGATCAGCGGCGGAGCCAGGCGGATCGCATCGGGGGCCACGGCGTTCACGATGAAACCGGCTTCGAGCAGATTCGCCGTCACCGCGGCGGAGACCGGTTGGGTCAGCTCGATCGCCCGCAGCAGACCGTGCCCGCGCACCCCGGCGACCAGCGCGTGGCCGGCGACTCCCTCGGCGATCCGGTCGCCGACCGCGGCCACGTTCTCCCGCAGGCCGTCCCGCTCGATCACGTGCAGCGTGGCCAGGCCGGCCGCGGCCGCGATCGGGTTGCCGCCGAAGGTGGTGGCGTGCTGACCGGCGGAGAGGCGCCGGGCGTTCTCCGGGCCGAACGCGATCATCGCGCCGATCGGGATGCCGCCGCCCAGCCCTTTGGCCACGGTCATCGCGTCGGGACGGATGTCCTCGCCGCCGTTCAGCGCCGGCAGCTGATGAGCGAACCAGGCGCCGGTCCGGGCCACCCCGGTCTGGACCTCGTCGAAGATCAGCAGGGCGCCGTGGGCGCGGGTGACCCGCCGGGCCGTGGCCAGGTAGCCGGCCGGGGCGGGACGCACGCCGGCCTCACCCTGGATCGGCTCGAGAAACACGGCGGCCGTGGTGTCGTCGACCGCGGCGGCCAGCGCCTCGGCGTCTCCCCACGGTACGTGCACGACCTCGGGCGGCAGCGGCTGGAACGGCTCGCGGTAGGCCGCCTTGTGGGTCAGCGCCAGCGAACCCATCGTGCGACCGTGAAAAGCGCCGGTGGCCGCGACGATCCGGGTCCGCCCGGTGCGCCGGGTGAGCTTGAAGGCGGCCTCATTGGCCTCGCCCCCGGAATTGCAGAAGAACACCGCCGAGCCCTCGGGGGCCTGCGCCAGCTCGAGAAGCCTTTCGGCGAGCGCGATCTGGAGCGGGTGGGCGAACAGGTTGGAGACGTGGCCGAGAGTGGCCAGCTGCGCGGTGACCGCCGAGACCAGGAACGGGTGGGCGTGGCCGAGCGAGTTCACCGCCAGGCCGCCGAGCAGGTCGAGATAGCGATTGCTCTCCGCGTCCCAGACGTGGGCGCCCTCACCGCGCACCAGCACCCGACTCGGGGTGCCGTAGGTGCCCATCACCGAATGGCCGTAGCGCTCCAGCCATTCGGCGGACCCGGCCTGGGTGGCGCCGACCAGGCTGGTGGTCTGCTGGGCGCTGAGATCGGTGCTCATGCGCGGTCCCCGTTCTGGGTAGCGGTTTGGATGGGGGACGTGCCCTCCGCGCCCACCCGGCGCTTCTCACCGGAATGGGAGGAGGAGGGGACGACCATGGTGCCCACCCCGTCGGTGGTGAACACCTCGAGCAGCAGGCTGTGCGGCACCCGCCCGTCGATCACGGTGGCGGTCGGCACTCCCCCGCGCACCGCCCGCAGGCAGGCCTCCATCTTCGGGACCATGCCGGACTGCAGCCTCGGCAGCATCGCCTCGAGCTCGGCATCGGTCACCTCGGCCAGCAGGGACGACCGGTCCGGCCAGTTCGCGTACAGCCCCTCGACATCGGTGAGGACGACGAACTTGCGGGACTGGAGCGCGACGGCCAGAGCGGCGGCGGCGGTGTCGGCGTTCACGTTGAGGATCTGGCCGTCGTCGTCCGGGGCGACGGTGGAGATCACCGGGATCCGGCCGGCGTCGATCAGGTCGAGCACGGCCGCCGGGTCGACCTCCACCACGTCGCCGACCAGGCCGACGTCCACCGGCGAACCGTCCACCACCGCATCCCGTTTCGCGGCCACGAAGAGCCCGCCGTCCTCACCGGACATGCCGATCGCGAGCGGCCCGTGCTGGTTGATCAGCCCGACCAACTCCCGGCTGACCTGACCGGTGAGCACCATCCGGACCACTTCCATGGTCTCCGGAGTGGTGACCCGCAGGCCGCCGCGGAACTCGCTGGCGATGCCCAGGCGCTTGAGCATGGCCGAGATCTGCGGCCCGCCGCCGTGCACCACCACCGGTTTCAGCCCGGCGGCGCGCAGGAAGACCACGTCCTCCGCAAAGGCGCGCTTCAGATCGTCATCAATCATCGCGTTTCCGCCGTACTTGATCACGGCGATGGCGCCCTGGAACCGGCGCAGCCAGGGCAGCGCCTCGACCAGGACCTCGGCCTTCTGCGAGGCGCTCAGGTGCGGGAGATCGATCACGACGAGTAGGCGCTGTTCTCGTGGACGTACGCGTGGGTCAGGTCGTTGGTCCAGACCGTGGCGGTGGCCGGACCGGACTTCAGGTCGATGGTGACCGCCACCTGACGGCCGGAAAGATCGATCCCCTCGGGGTTTTCGTCCGGGGCGCTCTTGCGGCAGACCCACACGCCGTTCAGCGCCACGTCCAGGTCGGCCGGGTCGAAGGTGGCCGTGGTGGTGCCGACCGAGGCCAGGATCCGGCCCCAGTTCGGGTCCCGGCCGAAGATCGCGGCCTTGAACAGGTTGCTGCGGGCGACCGACCGGCCGACCTCGACCGCCTCGGCCTCGCTGGCCGCGTTCAGCACCTCGATCGCGATCTCGTGGTCGGCCCCTTCGGCGTCCGCGAGAAGCTGCAGGGCAAGGTCTTTGCAGACCGCGGTGACGGCGGCGGTGAACTCGATCGGGTCCGGGGTCATCCCGGTGGCGCCGGACGAGAGCAGCACGACCGTGTCATTGGTGGACTGGCAGCCGTCCGAGTCCAGCCGGTCGAAGGTGACCGCGGTGGCCGCCCGCAGCGCGGAATCCAGCCCGGTGGAGTCCACCTGGGCGTCGGTGGTGATCACCACCAGCATGGTGGCCAGCGCCGGGGCGAGCATTCCGGCGCCCTTGGCCATCCCGCCGACCGTCCAGCCGTGCGGGGAGGTGACGGACGCCTGCTTGTTCACGGTGTCGGTGGTCATGATCGCCTGGGCGGCGGCGAGGCCGCCGTCGGTGGCCAGCTTCGAGGTGGCGTCGGCGACCCCGGCCAGCAGCTTGTCCTTGTCCAGCAGGGGCCCGATCAGGCCGGTCGAGCAGACCAGCACGTCCAGCGCGTCCACGCTGTTGCGCCGGGCCACCTCCTCGGCGGTGGCGTGCGTGGTCTGGAACCCCTCGGCGCCGGTGTAGCAGTTGGCCCCGCCGGAGTTCAGCACCACCGCGCGCAGCCGGCCGTCCGAGATCGCCCGCTCGCTCCACAGCACCGGGTTGGCCTTGCAGCGGTTGCTGGTGAACACGGCGGCGGCCGCGTCGTTCGGCCCGTCGTTCAGCACCAGGGCCAGATCGGCCGCGCCGGTGCTCTTCAGCCCGGCGGCGACCCCGGCCGCCCGGAATCCTTTGGCCGCGGTGACGCTCATGCTTCCTCCTCGCTGGCGCTCGTCGTCAGCCTGAGCGACACGCTCTGCTTTCTGATGAGCTCGCTGCGCTCGCTCATGCGAGTGTTCCTCTTTCTCCCGAAAGTTTTATTCGGCGTCTTCGGTGACGGTGTAGCCGGCGTGCCGCCAGACCGAGGCCGCGACCACGGACTGCGCGGCCGGGACGAGCACCCAGTCGGTGTCGAAGGTGGACACGCTGAGCACCGGGATGCCCGCGTCGGCCAGCGGTTTCAGCAGCCGCAGGAGCACGCCGATCTGGGAGAACTCCAGCGCCCCGGCCGCCCGGGTGACCGTGAACGGCCCCTCGACCGGACCGGGCACCGGCTCCGGCAGTGCGAATGTCGGGCAGACCACGCTGATCTCGTCGCTGGTGCGGGAGATGCTGACCAGCGGACCCCCCTGGGCCCAGTCCGGGTCGGGACTGTCCGGGGCCAGGCGGACCAGCGCCATCGCCTGGCGGTACTGGATCAGATGCATGGTGACTCCCTCAACGTGGGCCCGGCGGTCACGGGGCCACTCCGGCGACCGGGAGGCCCAGCGCCTCGGGCAGGTCCAGCGCCAGGTTGGCGGACTGGATCGCCCCGCCCGCGGTGCCCTTGGTGAGATTGTCGATCGCGCTGACCGCAATCACCCGGCCGACCCGCGCATCCACCGCGACCTGTATGAGGGCTGTGTTGGCGCCCAGCGTGTCCGCCGTGCGCGGCCAGCGGCCTTCGGGGAGCACGTGCACGAACGCCTCGTCCGCGTACGTGTCCTGCCAGGCCTGGCGCACCGCCTCGTCGCTGACCCCCGGCTTCAGCCGGGCGGTGCAGGTGGCCAGGATGCCGCGGGACATCGGGGCCAGGGTCGGGGTGAAGGAGACCCGGACCGGCCCGTCGACCAGACCGGCGGCCAGGCCCAGGTTCTGCTCGATCTCCGGGGTGTGCCGGTGCCCGCCGCCGACGCCGTACGGGCTCATCGAGCCCATCACCTCGCTGCCGAGCATGTTCACCTTGGCCGAGCGACCCGCTCCGGAGGTGCCGCTGGCGGCCACCACCACCACGTCTTCCAGCTCCAGCAGACCGGCCGCGAAGCCGGGGGCCAAGGCCAGGCTGGAGGCGGTGGGGTAACAGCCGGGAACCGCGATCCGCCGCGCGCCCCGCAGGTATTCGCGCTGCCGGGCGCCCTCGGCGCGGGGTAGTTCGGGAAGGCCGTAGGCCCAGGTTCCGGCGTGCTCACCGCCGTAGAACTCGGTCCACGCCTGCGCGCTGATCAGCCGGTGATCGGCCCCGCAGTCGACGATGACCGTCTCGGCCGGGAGCTCGGCGGCGATCTTCGCGCTGGCGCCGTGCGGCAACGCGAGGAAGACCAGGTCGTGCCCCTGAAGGTGCTCGGCCGTGGTCGGCCCCAGCACCCGGTCGGCCAGCGGGAGCAGGTGCGGCTGGTGCTCGCCGAGGCGGGTACCGGCGTTACCGCCCGCGGTCAGCGCGCCGATCTCGATCTCGGGGTGCTGCAGCAGGAGTCTCAGCAGTTCGCCGCCGGCGTACCCACTGGCCCCTGCCACTGCTGCAGTGATGCCCATGGCGCATGACTATACACAGTAGCGAAATTGTATGCATAGGGGTTGTGACGCTCCGATCACCAATGGTGGACGCTCCCACGTACGTGAGTGGGAGCGTCCACCATTGCGAGTGGTCACCAGCAGCGGGTCGGTGCCACTAACCCCTGCAGCACTAACCCCGGCAGCACTACCCGCGCAGCACTGCCCCCGTGCGCTCGGCAGCCGACGCGACCGCAGCATCGCGCGCAGCGGCCGTCTCCTCCGCGGTGAGCGTGCGGTCCGGCGCCCGGAAGCGCAGGGCGAAGGCCAGCGACTTGTGGCCCTCCTCGACCGGTGCTCCCGCATAGAAGTCGAACAGCCGCGCCGACTCCAGCAGCTCCCCCGCCCCGGCGACCAGGGCGGCGTGTACGTCCTGAGCAGCCACCCCGTCTTCCACGACGAGCGCTACGTCCTCCTTGGCCAGGGGGAACGTCGAGATCGGGGCGGCCATGACGACTGCGCCCGAGGCCGCGATCAGCACGTCCAAGTCGACCTCGGCCGCGACCGTGCGCGGCGGCAGGCCGAGCGCCGCGACCACCTTGGGGTGCAGCTCACCGGCGTAACCGAAGAGCTGGCCGTCGATCTCCAGCCGGGCACAGCGGCCCGGATGCCACGGCGCGTGGTCCGACTCCTTGGTCACCGTCGGAGTCACGTTCACCGTGCGCGCCACCAGCAGGGCGGCCTCCAGCGCGTCCGACCAGTCGGCGGCACGGGCCGGCCCGTCCCACCCGGGCAGCTCGCGCTGACCGGTGAGGACGATCGCGGCGCGCAGCGGCTGGGGCGGGATCGCCGCGTACAGCCCTTCGAGCTCCGCCTCGGACGGACGCTGGGCCACGCTCGGATGACCGGCCTTCGGCGCATCCCGGACCGGGAGGGTGACCAGGCCCATCTCGTACACGGCGAGGTCGGTGAAGCCCCGGCTGACGTTGCGCTTGACCGCGTCGAGCAGCGTGGCCAGCAGCGACGTGCGCATGAAGGGCAGCTCGTCGGACAGCGGGTTGGCCAGCCGCAGGGCCGTGCGCCGCGGGTCGTCCTTCGGGAGACCGAACGCGTCGTGGACGGCCTCTCCCATGAACGGGTAGGTCAGCACCTCGACCGCGCCATGCTCCGCCAGCGCCCGGGCGACCGAGCGACGTACCCGCTGGCCGTGGGTGAGACCGCTGCCGGGCGGGGCGATCGGCAACACCGACGGGATCTTGTCGTACCCGTGCAGCCGGGCGACCTCTTCGGCCAAGTCGACGCCGACGGTCAGGTCGGGGCGCCAGCTCGGCGCCCGGACGACCAGGATGTCAGCACTGCTTTCACCGGCCTGGGCACGTCCACGTCCACCGGTCTGAGTAACCCCACCGGCCTCGGCAGCCTCGTCGGTCATGGCAGCCCCGTCGGTGCGGGTGGTCTCGTCGGCGAGAGTGACCTCGCACCCGATTGCGGTGAGGCTTGCGACTACTTCCTCGCGCGAGTAGTCCAGACCGACCGTGCGGCTGGGCAGGTCCCAGGCCATCTCAATGGTTGCCCCGTCGGCCGGGTGGCCCACGTCGGTGACCGGGCCGACCTCGACCCCGTCGCCGCCGAACTCCACCAGCAGGCGCACCACCAGCTCGGCGGCCACGTCGGCGAGCTTCGTGTCCACCCCCCGCTCGTAGCGTTTGCCCGCCTCGGTCGGCAGCTTGTGCCGGCGCATCGTCCGCGCCACCGTGATCGGGTCCCAGTGCGCGGCCTCGATCAGCAGGTTGGTGGTGCTCTCGTCGACCTCGCTGCTGGCCCCGCCCATCACCCCGGCCAGGCTCAGCACCCGGCTGCCGCGGCCCTCCGGCGAATCGGTGACCAGCAGGTCTTCCGGGTCGAGGGTGCGGGCGACATCGTCCAGCGTGGTCAGCTTCTCGCCCGGAGCGGCCCGGCGGACCACGATCGGCGCCGCCAGCTTGTCCAGGTCGAAGGCGTGCAGCGGGTGCCCGACGGCCAGCATGACGTAGTTCGTCACGTCGACCGCGAGCGAGATCGGCCGCATTCCGGCCTGTTCCAGCCGGCGCTGCAGCCAGCGCGGGCTCTTCGCCGTTACGTCCACCCCGCGGACCACCCGGGCGACGAACCGGTCGCCGCCGAGCACGCCGTTGATCGGCGCCTGGTCGTCGAGCTCGACCGGGAAGCCGTCCGCCGAGGCCTTCGGCACCTCGATCAGCGCCGGGTCGGTGAAGGCCGCACCGGTGGAGTGGGAGTACTCGCGGGCGATGCCGCGCAGGCTGAAGCAGTAGCCGCGATCGGGGGTGACGTTGACCTCGACCGTCTCCTCGGCCAGGCCGAGCAGGGCGATCGCGTCGTCACCGGGCTTCGCGTCGTCGAAACCCCACTCGGTGAGCCGGATGATCCCGTCGTGGTCCTCGCCGAGGCCGAGTTCCTTGGCGCTGCAGATCATCCCGTCCGACTTGTGGCCGTACGTCTTGCGCGCGGCGATCGCGAACCCACCGGGCAGCACCGCCCCGGGCAGACTGGCCACGACCAGGTCGCCGACCACGAAGTTGCCCGCACCGCAGACGATCCCGCGCGGCTCGGCCTCGCCGACGTCCACCTGGCACCAGCGGATCGTCTTGCCGTTCTTCTGCGGCTCGGGGGTGAACTCCAGCACCCGGGCCACCACCAGCGGGCCGGTGACGTCGCCGCCGTGCACCGCCTCCTCCTCCAGGCCGACCTTGACCAGATCGGTGGCGACCTGGAGGGCGGTGGCGCCCTCGGGCAGCTCGACGTACTCGCCGAGCCAGGTCAGTGGGGCGCGCATCAGGCCTCCATTCCGTAGTGCAGGCTGAACCGGACGTCGCCCTCGACCATGTCGTGCATGTCCTCGACGCCGTTGCGGAACATCAGGGCCCGCTCGACCCCGACGCCGAACGCGAAGCCGGTGTAGACCTCCGGGTCGACCCCGCAGGCCCGCAGCACGTTCGGGTTGACCATGCCGCAGCCGCCCCACTCGATCCACCCGGTGCCCTTGCAGGCCCGGCAGTCCGGATCCGTGCCGCCGCAGACGAAGCAGCGCAGGTCCAGCTCGGCGCTCGGCTCGGTGAACGGGAAGAAGTTCGGCCGCAGCCGGGTGGTGGTGCCCGCGCCGAACATCTCGGAGACGAAGTGGTCGAGCGTGCCCCGCAGGTTGGCCATGGTCAGGCCCTTGTCCACGGCCAGCCCCTCGACCTGGTGGAACACCGGGGTGTGGGTGGCGTCCAGCTCGTCGGTGCGGAAAACCTTGCCGGGGCAGACGATGTAGATGGGCGGCTCGCGGTCCAGCAGGGTGCGCGCCTGCACCGGCGAGGTGTGGGTGCGCAGCACCAGACCGCTGTCGGCCGGGTCGGCGAAGAACGTGTCCTGCATCTGGCGGGCCGGGTGGTCCGGGCCGAAGTTCAGCGCGTCGAAGTTGAACCAGTCCGCCTCGACCTCCGGACCCTCGGCGACCTCCCAGCCCATCGCGACGAACACGTCGCCGATCCGCTCGGAGATGGTGGAGATCGGGTGCCGGGCGCCGACCGGGCGTCGGTCGACCGGGAGCGTCACGTCGACCGACTCCTCGACCAGCACCCGCGCGTCCCGCTCGGCCTCGAGTTCGGCCTGCCGGCCGGCCAGGGCCTTGTTCACCTGGCCGCGGGCCTTGCCGACCCGCTTACCGGCATCCGCCTTGGCGGCCGGGGGCAGGGCGCCGATCTCGCGGTTGGCCAGGGCCAGCGGACTGCGGTCGCCGGCGTGGTTCAGCCGGGCCTGCTTCAGCGCGTCCAGGTCGGTGGCCGCGGCGAAGGCCGCCAGGGCCTGCTCGACGTAGCCGGCCAGTGCCTCCTCGGAGAGCACCGCGACCTCTACCGGGTCGTAGTCCTTGGTACTCACAGTTCCATCCTCACGTGCGTCATCGTCGCAGACGGCACCGACAGTTCTGATCTCGGCGGCCGTCGCGCCTCGTCGGGCCAACTGGGCGTGGGCGGGGCAGCGCCGGGCCGATCTGACGAGGCCGGGCGCTGCGGGAGCAGGAGTGGGGCAGGCGGGACCGGCGGCCGGGTCAGCGGGCCGATTCCGCCTCGGTAAATCGGCCGGTGGCACGGTTCTGAGCCTGAACACCCCGGCGCTCGCCCCGGCGCTGGGCGCGGGCGGTGGCGTAGAGACAGACCGTGGCGGCCGTCCCAAGGTTGAGGCTCTCGGCCCGTCCGTGCACGGGTACCCGCACCACGGCGTCCGCCAATTCCCGGTCCTCCTCCGGCAGGCCCCAGGCCTCGTTGCCGAAGACCCAGGTCACCGCGCGTTCCAGCCAGACGCGAGGGAGGGCCACCGGCAGCGGGGCCGCGAGGCCGATGGGTTCGGAGGGCTGCGGGGTTTGAGTTGCCTGGGCGCTCGGAACCGATCCGACGGACGACGGCAGCCCCGCCCCGACCGCGCGGTCCTCGGCCTCATCGGCCAAGGCGTCCAGATCGAACGACCCCGCACCATCGGCCGCCAGCACCTGCAGCCCCGCCGACCGGAGCCGATCGACCACCTCGGCGAGCGGAACCCCGGCCACGATCGGCAAGTGGAACAGGCTGCCCGCGGTGGACCGGACGCACTTGGGGTTGTGCACGTCCACACTTGCGTCGGTCAGCACCACCGCGTCGGCCCCCGCGGCGTCGGCCGCGCGGATCACGGTGCCGGCATTGCCCGGGTCGCGGACCTGGGAGAGCACCGCCACCAGCCTGGGGGCTCGCTCGATGACGCTGTCGAGAGACACCGTAACCAGGTCGCAGACCGCGAGAAGGCCCTGCGGAGTGGTGGTTCCGGCGCCGGCCAGCATCGCGGCCAGCACCTCGTCGGTGACCGGGCGCGGCCAGACCCCGGCAGCGGCGGCCGCTTCGAGAATTTCGGGATGCCGCTCGGCGGCCTCCGGGGTGGCGTACAGCTCCCGCAACGCCCCCGGACCACGGCCCAGAGCGTGCTCGGCGACCGCCTCACGCACCCCCTGCGGGCCCTCGACCAGAAACCGGCCGGCCCGCTGACGCGCGGAACGCCCGGACAGCCGGGCGACTGCCCGTACCCGGTCGGACCGGGGGTTGGACAGCGCCTCCGGCGCCGGGCGTTCCATCGTCATTCCTGTTCTGCTCCTTCGGCCCTGCGGCCGGCAGAAGCTCAGGCCGCAGACGTCTCGGCGGTCGCCGGGAGGGCGGCCTTGGCCAGCGTCACCAGGGCGGCGAAAGCGGCCTCGTCGTTCACGGCCAGCTCGGCCAGCATCCGGCGGTCGACCTCGATCTCCGCGGCCTTGAGGCCCTGGATGAACCGGTTGTAGGTCATGCCGTTGGCGCGGGACGCGGCGTTGATCCGCTGGATCCACAGCTTGCGGAAGTCACCCTTGCGCGCCCGGCGGTCCCGGTACGAGTAGACGAGCGAGTGCGTGACCTGCTCTTTGGCCTTGCGGTAGAGGCGCGAGCGCTGCCCGCGGTAGCCGCTGGCCCGCTCGAGGACCTCGCGACGCTTCTTCTGGGCGTTGACAGCCCGCTTCACGCGTGCCACGTGGAGTCTCCTTGTTTCTGATCACCGGTCAGGACCGGCGACGGGGGGAATGTGGTGGCGGAAGGTCAGAGGCCGAGCATGCGCTTGACCGCACGGGCGTTCGTCGCGTCCACCGGCTGGTCGGACGCCAGGCGCCGGGTCCGGCTCGAGGACTTCGCCTCGAGGTAGTGACGACCGTTGGTCTGCTCACGCATGAGCTTGCCGCTGCCGGTCACCTTGAAGCGCTTCTTGGCACCGCTGTGCGTCTTGTTCTTCGGCACGTCTGTTTCTCCTCATTGTTCCGCGAACAGGCGGACGGCTCGATCTCGGGCCGTCCGCCCGTTCACCTGGCTGCGCCGGATTCCGGCTCAGCCGCCGTCAGGCGTCGGCGGCTGTCTGCTGCTCGGAGGACGCCGGCTTGGTGGCTTCCTCCGGGGCCTTCGCCCCCTCCGCCTTGGCGTCCGGCTCGGAGCCGGGCTTCGGGGCGGGACGCGGGCCGGGGCCCGGAGTCGGTCGTGGTCCCGGACCCGGGGTGGGCCGGGGTCCGGCCCCCGGGCGCGGCCCGGGGGTGGGACGGGGACCCGGCGCCGGCGTCGGGCGCGGGCCCGGAGCTCCGGCGGCGGGAACCGGACGCGGACCGGCGGCCGGAGCCGGACGACCCGCGGGGGCCGGACCGGAGGACGCCGGGCGCGGGGTACCGCTCGGGGCGGGACGCGAGGACGGGCCGCCGGCGGACGGGCCACCGGAACCGGTCGGACGCGGACCGCTGCTGGGGCGATCACCGAAGGACGGCCGCGAGGAGCCACCGGGACGGTCACCGTACGCGGGGCGGTCGCCCCGGGGACGGTCGCCGAACGCCGGACGGTCGCCGCGAGGGCCACTCGGCGGACGGTCTCCGCGCGGGCCACCTGACGGCGGGCGCGAGGAGTAGGAGGAAGGAGCCCCGGACGGGGCGCTGGACGCGGCGGCTGGCGGCGGCGTGGCGCGCTTGATGAAGATCGGCTCTTCGTCCTCGGCCAGGACCGGCGTGGGTGCGGCGGGAGCCTCGGTGGCGACCTTCTCGTTCGCCTCCGTGGCCTCGCGCGCCTCTTCGCGGCGGCGTTCGGCGCGAGCGGCCTTCTCCTCGGCCTGCGCGTCCTTCTGCTCGGCCTTGGCGTCGGCCTTCTTCTTGTTCGGGCCGATCACCATGACCATGTTGCGGCCGTCCTGCTTCGGGTTGCTCTCGACGTACCCGTACTCGGTGACGTCGGCAGCCATCCGCTGCAGCAGGCGGTAGCCCATCTCCGGGCGGGACTGCTCCCGGCCACGGAACATGATCATGACCTTGACCTTGTCCCCGGCGTTGAGGAACCGCTCGACGTGACCCTTCTTGGTCTCGTAGTCGTGCGGGTCGATCTTCAGCCGGAGACGGATCTCCTTGAGGATCGTGTGGGCCTGGTTCTTCCGGGCCTCACGGTCCTTGATCGCGGACTCGTACTTGAACTTTCCGAAGTCCATGAGCTTGCAGACCGGCGGCCGCGCCTGGGGCGCGACTTCGACGAGGTCGAGGTCGGCCTCCTGGGCGAGACGCAACGCGTCCTCGACCCGGACGATGCCGACCTGCTCCCCGTTGGGGCCGACCAGCCGCACCTCTGGGACGCGGATACGGTCGTTAATCCGGGGCTCGCTGATGTGTTACTCCTTCGTACGGTTTCGGAGACCACCGGCAAACGGGAGAAGGCTCCCGGAAGCAGGCGCTCGGGAGCCTCAATAACGGTCTCACGACAGACGGGTATTCCGTCGCCGTACAGCCCCGCCAGGTACGGCGAAGCAGCTCCTCCTGGTCGGGAGGAGCGAACCGATGGACCCGATGCCCTCACACCTCAGTTGCCTGAGGCCGCTGGCGCCGGGTGGGAGAGACTCCACTTGGCGCACCGGGCTCCAGTGTCGACTCGCCCGTGAGGGCGGGGTCGGCGGCGGAACTCGGTCGGTCAGTGGCCCAGGCTATCAGTACCAGGCCGGTCGTCGCGACCACGGCCCCGATCGTGCCGATCAGGGCGAACCCGGCCCACGGCCCGGCCGCGTCGATCGCCCGCCCGGCCAGGGGCGTGCCTGAGGCCAGGCCGATGGTCAGGGCGGAGCCGTACCAGCCCATCGCCTCGCCCCGGCGGTGCTCCGGGACCAGCCGGCCGACCTCGGTGGCGGCCGCCGCCATGGCCGGGGCGCAGAGCAGTCCGGCCGGGACGATCGCCAGCGCCAGCCACCAGGCGTTCGGGGCCAGACCGGCCGGGGCGGTGAGCACGGCCAGGGCCAGCACCAGGGCGAACAGCGGAACCGGGCGCTCGCTGCTGCCGAAGACCAGGGCCCCGGTCATCGAGGCCAGCGACCAGGCGACGAAGACCACCCAGGTGAGGTCGGTCTGCCCGGCCTCCCGGGTGAGCGCGACGACCGAGACGTCGGTGGCGCCGATGACGGCCAGCGCCACCACGGTGGCCGCCAGGGTGGCCAGCAACCGGGGCGTGGCCAGTTCGCGGAACCGGTCCAGGGCGGATTTCGCGACGACCGGGCCGGCCCCGGTCTCGGCCTCGGCCTCGGGACGACGCACCGGTGGATTGAGCACCATCAGGGCCAGGCCCGACACCACGGTGGCCGCACCGACCAGCAGCACCGTGCCGCGGGGCGACCAGGTCGCGGCCAGGGCCGCCCCCAGCGCCGGGCCGACCAGGTAGCTCAGCTCGGTCGAGATCGAGTCCAGCGAGAAGGCCGTGCGCTGTTGCGTGCCCAGCGCGAGCGCGCTCATCGCCTGCCGGATCACCGAGTACACCGGGATCGCCATCAGCCCGGAGACGAAGGCCGTGACCAGCAGGAACCCGTAGGGCAGGAAGGGGAACGCGAACCAGGCCGCCCCCTCGACCAACACGCTCGGGGCCACCGCGCGGCGCAGGCCCAGCCGGTCCACCGCCTTGCCCCGCCAGGGCGAGCCCACCGCCGCGCCGATCGTGTTCAGCGCGAGGACCAGCCCGGCCTGGGCGTAGCTGCCGTGCAGACCGGTGACCACGTAGACGGTGATGACCACCCCGGCCGCGGAGTTGGGGAGCCGGCAGAACACCCCGGCCAGGAAGAGCCGGAACATCTGCGGCCGGGCCAGGAGGTCACGATACGGAGCGAGGGACACACCGGGCAGTCTGCCTTTTACCACCGACAGAATTCATCCGGGTTAACTCGGACGGAGCGCACCTCAGACGGAGCGCACGGCCAGTCGCACCGAGTCGGTGCGCTCGGTCACCACCTGGTCGGTCAGCAGCAGCTCACCGACCCGGGTGGTGGTGGCCCGGACCTGCTCGCGGTCCAGGCCCGGGGGCAGTCCGAGCACGACCACCAGACCGGCGGCGCCGTCCGGCTCGCAGCGGTGCGCCTTCACCTCGGGCACCGCCCGGAGCAGGGCGGCGATCCCGGCCAGCAGGTCCGGGTCCGAGGCCGGGGGCAGCCAGTCCCGGCCCTGGGCCACCGCCCAGACCGCCGGGCGGGGCAGCTCGACCGAGACCGGGGAGCCCGGGTCGATCACGATCCGCGGGCACTCCTCGACCACCGCGGCCTGCGCGGCCCGGGCGGCCTCGACCGGCACCGGCCGGGCCTTCAGGTTCCAGGTCTGCAGAGCGGCCACGCCGGTGAACACCGGCAGCACCTTGGCCTGGTCCGCACCGACCAGGGTGACCAGGGCCATGTCGGCGCTCTTGTCGCCCTGGGCGGCGACCAGCCCGGCGTCCTCGTCCTCCTCGCCGAGCACCGCGACGATCGGGACCAGCGCCCGCGTCGGGGCCCAGGCCCGGGTGATCGCGGTCAGGTCGCCGTCGGCGAGCGCGGCGGCCAGAGCCGGGTCGGCGGTTCCGTCGTCGCCCGGGAAGGGCTGCGCGGTGAGGGCGCGCCCGGCCCAGGGAACCCCGGCCGAGTCTCCGGTACCGCTGCCGTGAGCCATCGCTCAGCCCGCCACGTGCAGGGCCTGCTCCAGCGTGAAAGCCCCGCTGTAGAGCGCCTTCCCGACAATGGCACCCTCTACGCCGATCTTCACCAGGGCGCGCAGGGCGGCGATGTCGTCCAGGTTGGAGATACCGCCGGAGGCGATCACCGGCTTGCTGGTGCGGGCGCAGACCTCGGCCAGCAGATCCAGGTTCGGGCCCTTGAGCGTGCCGTCCTTGGTCACGTCGGTGACCACGTACCGGGCGCAGCCGTCCGCGTCCAGCCGGGCCAGCGTCTCGAACAGGTCGCCGCCCTCCTTGGTCCAGCCCCGCCCGGCCAGCGTCGTGCCGCGCACGTCCAGGCCGACCGCCACCCGGTCGCCGAACTCGGCGATCGCGTCCCGGGTCCACTCCGGCTGCTCCAGCGCGGCGGTACCCAGGTTGACCCGCCGGCAACCGGTGTCCATCGCCGCCCGCAGGCTCGCGTCGTCCCGGATCCCGCCGGACATCTCGACCTTCACCCCGAGCCCGCTGAGCTCGGCGCAGACCCGGGAGAGCAGCTCGCGGTTGGAGCCCCGGCCGAACGCCGCGTCCAGGTCGACCAGGTGAATCCACTCGGCACCGGCCTTCTGCCAGGCCAGGGCCGCCTCCAGCGGATCGCCGTAGCCGGTCTCGCTGCCGGCCTCGCCCTGGACCAGGCGCACGGCCTGGCCGTCGGCGACGTCGACGGCGGGCAGCAGCTCGAGCCGGCCGGCCGGAGTGGAGTCAGACATGGTGGAACCCTTTCAGTGCAGCGCTATCTGCATGATCACCGGGGCGGAACTGCATGATCACGGGGAAGAAAAGTCCATGATCACGAGGAAAGAAGTCCATGATCACGGGGGAAGAAGTCCATGATCACGAGAGGGGGTGGGGTTAGAGGGTGGTTAGCCAGTTGCGGAGGAGGGTGGCGCCGGCGGAGCCGGACTTCTCCGGGTGGAACTGGGTCGCGGTCAGGGGGCCGTTCTCGACCGCGGCGACGAATCGCCCGCCGTGCTCGGACCAGGTGACCAGCGGGGGCTTCAGGGTGGCCAAAGGGTCGCCGGGCGAGGGCAGTTCCCACTTCTGCACGGCGTAGGAGTGCACGAAGTAGAACCGCTCGTGCTGGATGCCGTCGAACAGCACCGAGCCCTCCGGCACGTCGACCGTGTTCCAGCCCATGTGCGGCACCACGTTGGAGGGCAGCAGCTCGACCGTGCCGGGCCACTCCCCCAGGCCGGGCACGTCGTCCTGGGCGAACTCGACCGACTTGTCGAAGAGCACCTGCAGGCCGACGCAGATGCCCAGCACCGGGCGGCCGCCGGCCAGGCGGCGGCCGATCAGCCGGTCGCCGCCGACCGAGCGCAGCTGCCCGGCGACCGAGGCGAAGGCACCGACCCCGGGCACCACCAGGCCGTCGCTGGCCAGGGCAGTCTTGAAATCAGCGGTCAGCTCGACCGCGGCCCCGGCCCGTTCCAGGGCCCGGACCGCGGACCGGACGTTGCCGGAGCCGTAGTCGAGCACGACGACCTGAGGCGAAGTCATGCCCCCAGTCTAGTGAGCTCGGAAGTTCAGCTCGGGTTGGCCTTGGCCTGAACGGCGCGGGCCTTGTTCGACTGGTGCACCGCCCGGCGGTACTCCTTGTTCAGGTTGCCGATGCTCATGAACGGGATCTCCTTGGGACAGGAGACCGTGCACATGCCGGTGTTCGTGCAGCCGCCGAACCCCTCCGCGTCCATCTGCTCGACCATGTCCAGCACCCGGGAGGTGCGCTCGGGCTGGCCCTGGGGCAGCAGGTTCAGGTGCGTGACCTTGGCCGAGACGAACAGCGAGGCCGAGCCGTTGGGGCAGGCGGCGACGCAGGCGCCGCAGCCGATGCAGGTGGCGTTGGCGAACGCCGCGTCCGCGTCCGGCTTCGGGATCCGGGTGGAGTTGCCCTCCGGGGCCGAGCCGGTGGGCGCGGTGATGTACCCGCCGGCACCGATGATCCGGTCCAGCGCACTGCGGTTGACCACCAGATCCTTGATCACCGGGAACGGGGCCGCGCGCCACGGCTCGATGATGATCTCCTCGCCGTCCGAGAAGGCGCGCATGTGCAGCTGGCAGGTGGTGGTCTGCTCGGGCCCGTGGGCCTCACCGTTGATCACCACCCCGCAACTACCGCAGATCCCTTCACGGCAGTCGTGGTCGAAGGCGACCGGATCGTCCCCCTCGAGGATCAGCCGTTCGTTGAGCGTGTCGAGCATCTCCAGGAAGGACATGTCCGGCGAGACGTCGTCCAGGTCGTAGGAGACCATCCCGCCCTCGTCGGCGGCGTTGCGCTGACGCCAGATCTTCAGCTTGAGCTTCATTACCGGTACTCCTCAGACGAATTCAGGCGTAGCTGCGCTGGGCCGGGTGGACGTAGTCGAAGACCAGGTCTTCCTTGTGCAGGACCTCCTCGAGGCCCGCGCTGCCGAACCGGCCCGAACCGCCGTACTCCCAGGCCGCGACGAAGGAGAACCGGTCGTCCTGGCGCTCGGCCTCGCCGTCCGCGGTCTGGCTCTCCTCGCGGAAGTGCCCGCCGCAGGACTCCTCCCGCATCAGCGCGTCGATGCACATCAGCTCGCCGAGCTCGATGAAGTCGGCGACCCGGTTGGCCTTCTCCAGCGACTGGTTCAGCTCGGCGCCGGTGCCGGGCACCTTCACCCGCTTCCAGAACTCCTCGCGCAGGTGCCGGATCTCGCTGATCGCCTTGCGCAGCCCGGCGTCGTTGCGGGCCATTCCGCAGTAGTCCCACATGATCTGGCCGAGCTCGCGGTGGAAGGAGTCGACCGTGCGGTCGCCCTGGATCGAGAGCAGCTTCTCGATCCGGTCCTTCACCAGCGTCTCGACCTCGGCGACTTCGGGCGCGTCGGCCGGCACGGCGGCGAACTTGTTCGACCCGATGTAGTTGTTCAGCACCGTCGGCAGGATGAAGTACCCGTCGGACAGGCCCTGCATCAGCGCCGAGGCGCCGAGCCGGTTGGCCCCGTGGTCGGAGAAGTTGGCCTCACCGGCGGCGAACAGGCCGGGGATGGTGGTCTGCAGGTCGTAGTCCACCCACAGCCCGCCCATCGTGTAGTGGACGGCCGGGTAGATCCGCATCGGCTGCTTGTACGGGTTCTCGGAGGTTATCCGGGCGTACATGTCGAAGAGGTTGCCGTACTTCTCCCGGACCGCGGCCTCGCCCATCCGCGCGATCGCGTCGGCGAAGTCCAGGTAGACGCCCTGCCCACCGGGACCCACTCCGCGTCCCTCATCACAGACGTTCTTGGCGGCGCGGGAGGCGATGTCGCGCGGCACCAGGTTGCCGAACGCCGGGTAGATCCGCTCCAGGTAGTAGTCCCGCTCGTCCTCCGGGATCAGCTCCGGCGAGCGGGTGTCGCCCATCTGCTTGGGCACCCAGATCCGGCCGTCGTTGCGCAGCGACTCGCTCATCAGGGTGAGCTTGGACTGGTGCTCGCCCGAGCGCGGGATGCAGGTCGGGTGGATCTGCGTGTAGCAGGGGTTGCCGAAGTAGGCCCCGCGCCGGTGCGCCCGCCAGATCGCGCTGGTGTTCGAGCCCTTGGCGTTGGTCGACAGGAAGAACACGTTGCCGTAGCCGCCGGTGGCCAGCACCACCGCGTCACCCAGGTGGGTGGACAGCTCACCGGTGACCAGGTTGCGGGCGACGATGCCGCGGGCCCGGCCGTCCACGATGATCAGGTCGAGCATCTCGTGCCGGGCGTGCATCTCCACGTTGCCCGCGTCGATCTGCTTCGAAAGTGCCTGGTAGGCACCGATCAGCAACTGCTGGCCGGTCTGCCCCCGGGCGTAGAAGGTGCGCTGCACCTGCACCCCGCCGAACGAGCGGGTGTCGAGCAGGCCGCTGTACTCCCGGGCGAACGGAACCCCCTGGGCGACGCACTGGTCGATGATCTTCACGCTGTTCTCGGCCAGCCGGTAGATGTTCGACTCCCGGCCGCGGAAGTCCCCACCCTTCACCGTGTCGTAGAACAGCCGGTAGATCGAGTCGCCGTCGTTGCGGTAGTTCTTCGCGGCGTTGATGCCACCCTGGGCGGCGATCGAGTGGGCACGGCGGGGCGAGTCCTGGAAGCAGAACTGGACCACGTGGTAACCCTGCTCGGCCAGCGAGGCGCCGGCCGCGCCCCCGGCCAGGCCGGTGCCGACCACGATCACCTTGTGCTTGCGCCGGTTCGCCGGGTTCACCAGCTTGGACTCGAACTTGCGCCGTTCCCAGCGGGTCTCGATCTCGCCGGCGGGAGCCTTCTCGTCCTTGAGCGGACCGCCGATCGAGAAGAACTCGCCCTCACCGGACATCGAGGAGTCGAGGCCCAGGACCTTCGACACCCCGGGAACCTTGGACAGGTCTGCCATCTCAATCCACCAACCCGAAGACGACACTGAACGGAATGACCAGGAAACCGACGGCGATGGCGACGGCGACGACACTGGCGAGGGTGCGGAACGAGGCCGTGGTGGCCCGGTTCCAGCCGAGCGTGTTCGCGGCGCTCCAGAGCCCGTGCCAGATGTGCAGGCAGAGCGAGCCCATCGCCAGCGTGTAGAAGAGCGTGACGTACCAGCGGTCCGGCTGGAAGTCGGCGACGATCCGCTGGTACGGATGGTCGGCGTCGCTCGGGTTCAGCGTGCCGGTGGTCAGGTCGAGAATGTGGTAGACGATGAAGAGCAGCAGGATGACGCCGCCCCAGCGCATCGTCGAGGTGGCGAAACCACCCTTGCGCCGGGCCTGGTACTTCACCGGCCGCGCCTTCAGGTCCGCCCGGGACAGGGTGTAGGCCGCCCAGACGTGCGCCACCAGGGCCACGGTCAGCACCACCCGGATGATCCAGAGGAACCAGGCGTGGTGCAGGGCCGGCTCACCGATGGTGCGCAGCCAGTCCGCGTAGCCGTTGTAGTCGGTCTCGCCGAAGAAGATCTTCAGGTTCCCGAGCATGTGGGCCACCACGTAGGCCAGCATGATCAGGCCGGAGACGGCCATGATCATCTTTCGCCCGATGGTCGAGCGGTGCAGGGTGGCGAACCCCGTCACCCGTGGGTTCTTGCTCAGCGTGTCTACCACGTCGGCAAGGTAGGCCCTAGAGGCAGATGCGGTCCAAGAGATGAACCGTAGGGTCTCGATAGAGAGGGCCTATGGACATGGTTACTCTGTGGTCGTGCAAATACAGCAGCTCGTGTATTTCCTCACGGTCGCGGACACGAAGCACTTCACCAGGGCGGCCCAGCTGCTGGAGATCGCCCAGCCGTCGTTGTCACAACAGATCCGGGCGTTGGAAACGTCACTCGGCGCGGAGCTGTTCGACCGGGTCCGCGGCAACATCACCCTGACCCCGGCCGGCGAGGCGCTACTGCCGATCGCCCAGCGGATCACCGCCGACGTGGAAACCGCGCAGCAGGAGGTCCGCGAGCTGATCGAGCTGCGCAGCGGACGGGTCCGGCTGGGCGCGACGCCGAGTCTGCTGACCGGCCTGATCCCCGAGGTCGCCCGGCGCTACCGGCGCAAGTACCCGGCGATCCGCCTGGTGCTGGAGGAGAGCGGCTCGCGGGACCTGGTCGCCAAGACCGCCTCCGGCCTGATCGACCTGGCGCTGCTGGTGCTCCCGCTGCACGCGGACGACCCGGCGCTGGAGACGGTGCCGCTGCTGAGGGAGGACCTGGTGGTCGTCTCCTCTCCGCGCGAACCCGCCCCCACGGACGGCCGTCCCATCGCGATCTCCCAGCTCCGCGGACGTCCGTTGGTCATGTTCCGCAACGGCTACGAACTCCGGGACGTAACCGTGGGGGCCTGTCGCCGGGCCGGTTTCGCACCGTTGCTCGCGGTCGAGGGCGGGGAGATGGACGCGGTGCTGAGCATGGTCGAGGCCGGGCTCGGGCTGGCCGTGGTGCCCAGCACGGTGGTCGCCGGGCGGACCACGCACCGGGTCACCCCGATCGCCGCGCCCGGGCTGTCCCGGACGATCGGCCTGGCCCATCGCCGGGGGGCCCAGCCGTCCCGCGCGGCCCAGGAGCTACGCGCGGAACTGCTGGGGTACCTCGAAAGTGCTTCTCAGGACGGGACGCTCGCCCCGGGTACCGAGCTGATCTAGAGGGAACCCTTGGTGCTGGGGACGCCGGTGACCCGCGGGTCCGGCTCGACCGCCACCCGCAGCGCCCGGGCCAGCGCCTTGAACTGCGCCTCGACGATGTGGTGCGGGTCCCGGCCGCCCATCACCCGGATGTGCAGGGCGATCGCCGCGTGGTGGGAGATCGTCTCGAACACGTGCCGGGTCAGCGAACCGAGGTAGGTGCCCCCGATCGTCACGAACTGCTGGCCCTCCGGCTCCCCGGTGTGCACGCAGTACGGCCGGCCGGAGACATCCACCACGGCCTGGACCAGGGCCTCGTCCAGCGGCACCATCGCGTCGCCGAACCGGCGGATGCCCGCCTTGTCCCCGAGCGCGATCTTCAGCGCGTCGCCCAGCACGATCGCCACGTCCTCCACCGTGTGGTGCGCGTCGATGTGCAGGTCCCCGGTGGCGGTCACCGCCAGGTCGATCAGCGAGTGCTTGGACAGGCTGGTCAGCATGTGGTCGTAGAAACCGACCCCGGTGGCGATCTGCGCCTTGCCGGTGCCGTCCAGGTCGAGTTCGACGACGACGCTCGATTCCTTGGTCGTCCGCTCGATCCGGGCGGTGCGGGCCATGGGGTGCTCCTTCTGCTGAGGCGGACGGCCAGCCTACGTCAGCCCGCCGCCTGCACCGCCTGCAGCTCCGCCGTCCAGTAACTGCTGGTCGGGATGGTGTCCCACGGGTTCGGCAGGTTGTCCGGGGTCACGTACACGTACCCCGCGTTGTCCTTCTTGGAGCGCTGGATCGCGGTCGCCAGGGACGCCTGCGGGGTGTTGTAGACCAGCTCCAGGAACTTCTTCGGGTCACCGCTGGTCTGCCACTTCGGCGTGGTGTGGGAACTGGCCACGTAGTCCGCGTAAGAACCCTCGAACGTCAGCAGGACATCGGCCGCGTCGGCGTAGCACTGGTCCACCCCGGTGCCCGGGTTGTCCACGGTCAGGGCACCCGGATGCTTGCTGTGCACGTAGGTGTTGAGCTGCCGGTAGAGGTCGACGTACTCAGTGCTGCCGCTGGTCGGGCCGCAGACGTTCTGGGCGTCGTCGAAGAAGATCCCGTCCACCGCGGTGCCGTAGAGCGAGTACCAGGAGTCGATGTGCTGCTCGGCCTGGGCCAGCCAGGCGGCCTCACTGGTCTGGCCGTTCGCGGTCTGGCGGGGCGGCGAGGTGGTGCCGAAGTAGCCGGTGTCGACGTACCCGAGCACCTTGGTCCCGGCCGCGTGGGTGTTCGTCATCACCGTTTGGTAGGCCGTGTTCTTGCTGGTGCCGGGGCCGTTGTCGGGGTTGGCGATGACGAACCCGAGGCCGGCGCCGGAGGTGCTGATCGTCTTCCAGGCCGCCGCGCCGCTGCTCGGGTCGATGTAGGCCGGCAGACCGACCTGCTGACCGGTGGACGCCGCGGGCGAGGACGCGGGCGTCGTCACCACCGGGGTGGCCGGGGTGGTGGTGGACGGGCTGGTGGACGGACGGGGCCGGCTGTGGTTCGAGCGGTGCGGGTTGGCCGCCGAGGCGGTGGAGCCGGTGGCCGCGATGGCCACCGCGCCCAGACCGAGGGCCGCGCAGGCCACCACCGAGGTCTGGATCATTCGCCGGCGTCGCTTGGGAATCACGCGTTGTCTCCTAAGGAGAATCACCCGGCGAAGGCCCCGCCTCGAGCGGTTCTCTGGCGACCAGGTGCCGGGAGACCGTAGGTCTCACCGGCTGGGCGCTTCGCCGGGCCTCACCCTCGCGGAGGCTGGGTAAATCCTTACTCAAGAGAGCGTCTGGAGTTCCTCTCCGGGAACGTCCAGCAGGGAGTCGGCCAACGCGTCCAGGAAGGTCGTGGTTTCGGCCGAGGTACCGGCGGTCACCCGCAGAAAGCCGGGCAGACCGACGTCCCTGATCAGCACCCCACGGGACAACAGCGAGCGCCAGACCGCCTTCTCGTTCCCAAGACCACCGATCAGCACGAAGTTCGCGTCGCTGGGGGCCGGCCGCAGGCCCAGCTCCCCGACCGAGGTGACGATCCGGTCCCGCTCGGACTTGATCTCCTCGACCGTGTCCAGCAGCACGTCCGAGTGCCAGAGCGCGGCCCGGGCGGCGGCCTGGGTGAGCGAGGACAGGTGGTAGGGCAGCCGCACCAGGCGGATCGCGTCGGTCACCGCCGGATCCGCGGCGAGATAGCCGACCCGGGCCCCGGCCAGGGCGAACGCCTTGCTCATGGTGCGGGTGACGACCAGCCGCTCGCGGCCCGGGAGCAGGCTCAGGGCGCTCGGGGTGCCGGGACGGGCGAACTCGGCGTACGCCTCGTCCACGATCAGGATGCCGTCGGTCGCCTCGTAGGCCGCCTTCACCACCTCAATGTCGAGCGCGGTGCCGGTGGGGTTGTTGGGCGAGCAGAGAAAGGTGACGTGCGGGCGGTGGTCCTGGATCTGCGCCACCGTCTCCTCGACGTGCAGATCGAACTGGTTCGGGTCGTCCGTGCGGCCGTCGGCCCGGCCCCGCTTGCCGTCGACCCAGGCCGAGCCGGTGCCCCGGCTGATGATCGGGTGCATGGAGTAGCTCGGGGTGAAACCGAGCACCGTGCGGCCCGGGCCGGCGAAGGCTTGGAGCAGCTGCTGGAGCACCTCGTTGGAGCCGTTGGCGGCCCAGATCTGGTCGGCCTCGAGGTCGTGGCCCAGGTAGTTGGCCAGGTCCTCGCGCAGTTCGGTGAACTCGCGGTCGGGGTAGCGGTTGAGGTGCCGGGCCTGCTGCCGGACCGCCTCGACGACCGCGGCGACCACGTCACCGGGCACGTCGTAGCTGTTCTCGTTGGTGTTCAGCCGGACCGGCACGTCCAGCTGCGGCGCCCCGTAGGGGGTACTGCCGCGGAGGTCTTCGCGCAGCGGGAGACGGGCGAGAACCTCGGCCCTGGACTCGTTACTCACGTCCTGCAGCCTATCGAGAGTCTGTCGGGCGCAGCGGTCCTACCATGTCCCGCGGGGTGCGGGCGGGGACCGGTACGGCAGGAGGGCCAGAAGTGGACGAGGTCGGTGCGGCCGACGGCAAAGGGCGGGTCGCGGTGCTGGCGGCCACCTGGGCTCTTCGCCGTCCTCAGGCGGCCATCGCCTATCAGCGGCTGACCGGGGGCGATCGCGCCGAGGCCTACCTGACCTCGCGGGTGCTGACCCTCGACGAGGCCGAGGAACTGACCGGGCTCGGCTGGACACCCGCCGACCTGCGCCGGCTGGTCCGGCTCGAGCGCCCCCGCCGGCTGGTGCCCAACCCGGTGCCGGTGGACGAGACGCACCCGGACCCGGCCGCTCCGGAACGTCGCTGGTACCCCGATCAGCAACGGCCGGACCTCCCCCGCCGCGCCGAGCTGCCCTTCGGCGTCCTGGTCACCTGGGCCCGGCTGCGCCCCGCCGACCGGGAGTGGCTGGCCGGGATCACCGTCACCGAACTGCGCTGGCTGGGCCTGCCGCACGTGCTCGAGACGCTTACCCCGTACCTGACCGCCGCCGTCCGGGTGGATCCGGGGACGGCCCTGACCCAGGCCCGCCGCTACGTGCCGTTCACCCTGTTCGAGACCGTTCTCAAGGCGCGCGGCGGGACCGAGGGGATGCCGGCCGAGTGGATCGACGTGGTGCTCAGCGGCCGGTTCATCCACGAGGTCCCGGAATGGGAGACGGCGGGCTGGATCTCGCACCCGGCTCAGGCCCCGCTGCTGTTCGTCCGGCTCGACGAGGGCAGCGGTGATGCGCCGAATCCGAGCCAACGCTGGGAACGCTGGCGGCCGGTCGCCCGCCTGGCCGGGCCCGACGGCATCCATCCGGCGATCTGGTGGGCGGCCGGCTTCTCCCCCGAGGAAGCGGTGCGGGCGTACGAACGCGGCCGGGTGCCGGACCGTTCCACCCTGGAGGCAATGGCTGTGGTCCGGGGTAAGACCTCTAGAGGCTGAGGGTGCTCACTGAGTAGTCCCAGAGGCGATTCGCCGCCTCCGGATCCAGCGCGTGCGCGGAAACCCCGTGCCGAGCGCCGAACTCGCCGACCGGCGCCTCGTTGCAGTCGTCGAAGTACTTACCGCTCACCCCCTGTACCAACGGTGAGGCCGCCAGGAGGACGGACGTGGCCGCGCCCTGCTCGACCGTCTTCCAGCGCAGTTCCTCGCCGCCGTTGCTGGCCGCTGCGGCGGCCCGCAGCGCGTCCAACTCCTGCTCGCTGACGTAGCGCTGCAGGTTCGTCCGGATGCCGCCGGGGTTGAGCGCATTGGTGACGATGCCGTCGGCCGCCCAGCGCTTGGTTGCCTCCACCGCGAACAGGACGTTGGCGGTCTTCGACTGCCCGTAGGCCAGCCACGGCAGGTATTCACGACGCTCGAAGTGGATGTCCTCGAAGTCGATCCCGGTGCGGTGGTGGGCGCTGGAACTCACCGCGACGACCCGTGCGTCACCGGCCTGGGCCAGTGCGTCGTGCAGTCGGAAGGCGAGCGCGAAGTGCCCGAAATGGTTGGTGGCGAACTGCATCTCCCAGCCCTCGGGGGTGCGCGCGAGCGGGCTCGCCATCACCCCGGCGTTGTTGACCAGGATGTGCAGCGGGCCCTGCCACTGCTCGGCGAAGGTCGCCACCGAAGCCTGGTCGGCGAGATCGAGGTGGGCGACGCGACTCCCGGCGATCTGGGCGGAAACCTGCTGGCCCGCATCGAGATTACGGACGGCGATGGTCACCTCCGCTCCCGCAGCAGCCAGGGCGCGGGCGGTCTCGACCCCGATGCCGGACGCGGCTCCGGTGACGATCGCCTTCTTGCCGTGCAGATCCACGCCCTGCAGCACCTCGACCGCGGTGGACTGCTCGCCGAACGGGGTGGTGATCAGGTCTGACGTCATGACCGGTCTCCCAGCTAGAGTGTTCTGGAGGCTCCTCCGTTTACTACGTTATTCGGAGGCTCCTCCGCTTAGCAACTCCGGACCGGCTTTTGTTCCTGGTGCACCGACTGGGGGACAATGGAGAATTCGCAACCCGAAACGGCCGGACGGAAGGAGCGTGAGATGACGGCAGCTGGTGAGCGGCCGCTGCGCGCCGATGCCCGGCGCAACCGCGAGCGGTTGCTGCAGGCCGCGGTCCGGGCCTTCAGCCGGGACGGCACCGAGGCCTCGCTGGAGGGCATCGCGAAGGACGCGGGGGTCGGGATCGGCACCCTGTACCGGCACTTCCCCACCCGCGACGAGCTGGTCGAGGCCGCCTACCGCAACGAGCTGGGCAAGCTCTGCGACGCGGCGGACGAGATGGTGCAGACCGCGCTGCCGGCCGACGAGGCGCTGCGGCGCTGGATGGACCGGTTCGTCGACTACATGGCCACCAAGCGGGAAATGGCCGATGCCCTGCGCGCGGTCATCGCGGCCGGGCGCAACCCCTACGCCACCAGCCGCGACCGGATGACGGCGGCGGTGAAGCAGCTGCTCGACGCGGGCGCGGCGGCGGGCACCCTGCGCGCCGACGCCCAGCCGGACGACGTGTTCCTGACCATGAGCGGCATCACCATGACCACCGCCCGGCCGGAGCAGCGGGACCAGGCCGGGCGGATGCTCGACCTGCTGATGGACGGGCTCCGGGCTAAGTGAGCGCGGCCAGCTTCTTCACCGTGTTCCAGTTCCGCGTGGTGGCCGGCACACCCTTCACCTTGCCGACCGCGATCGCCAGCTTGCTGTCCGCGAAGCCGTTCGGCAGCCGTAGGTAGAGCTCGCGGCCGTTGGCCACCAGCTCGTCCGGCGGGTGGACGAGCTTGGCCAGTTGCTCCTCCCCCAGCGGCGAGCGAAGGAAGACGACCGCGTGACGCGCGCCGTCCTCGTCCGCCGTCGGGAAGGGGTTCGCGGCCACGATGTCCTGGAGCTCGGCGCCGGTACGGACCAGCACTTCCGATCGCAGTCCGAGGTCGGCGAGCAGGCGCTGCTCCAGCTCGTCGGCCACCGCGTCCGGCGCGCGCCCGGTCCCGCAGACCGCCTGACCGCTGGCCAGGATCGTCTTCACCTCGGTGTGGCCGAGATCGGTCAGCAGGGCCCGCAGGTCGGCCATCGGCAGCTTGCGGCCCCCGACGTTGACGGCCCTCAGCAGCAGGGCGATCTTCTGGGTCACCCCGGGAACCGGGCCTGCACGGCTTCACCGTGGGCCGGCAGGTCCTCGGCGTTGGCCAGCGCGACCACGTGCCCGGCGACCCCTTCGAGCGCGGCCCGGTCGTAGTTGACCACGTGGATGCCCCGCAGGAACGACTGCACGCTGAGCCCACTGGAGAAGCAGGCGCACCCGCCGGTGGGCAGCACGTGGTTCGACCCGGCGCAGTAGTCGCCCAGGCTGACCGGCGAATAGGGGCCGATGAAGATGGCCCCCGCGTTCCGCACCCGGGAGGCGACCTGTTCGGCGTCCCTCGTCTGAATCTCCAGGTGCTCCGCGGCGTAGGCGTCCACCACCGCAAGGCCCGCGTCCACGTCGTCCACCAGCACGATCGCCGACTGCGGGCCGGACAGCGCGGTGCTGACCCGCTCGGTGTGCTTGGTCGTCGCCACCCGCGCCGTCATCTTCGCCTCGACCGCCTCGGCCAGCGCCGGGGAGTCGGTGACCAGCACCGCGGCGGCCAGCGGGTCGTGCTCGGCCTGGCTGATCAGGTCGCTGGCGACGTGGTCGGGGTCGGCCGTCTCGTCGGCCAGCACCGCGATCTCGGTCGGGCCGGCCTCGGAGTCGATCCCGATCAGGCCGCGAAGCAGCCGCTTGGCCGCGGTGACGTAGATGTTGCCCGGGCCGGTGACCAGGTCCGCGGGCTCGCAGATCCACTCCCCCTCGGGGGATTTGGCGCCGTAGGCGAACATCGCCACGGCCTGGGCACCCCCGATGCCGTAGACCTCGTCGACCCCGAGCAGGGCGCAGGCGGCCAGGATGGTCGGGTGCGGAAGGCCCTCGAAGCCGGCCGGGTTGTCGCGCTGGGCCGGGCTGGTGACGGCGATCCCGCGCACCCCCGCGACCTGGGCCGGCACCACGTTCATCACCACGCTGCTCGGGTACACGGCCCGGCCGCCGGGCACGTAGAGCCCGACCCGGTCGACCGGCAGCCAGCGCTCGGTGACCGTGCCCCCGGCCACCACCTGGGTGGTCGTGTCCTCGCGGCGCTGGTCGTCGTGCACCAGGCGGGCCCGGCGGATCGACTCCTCCAGGCCGGCCCGGACGGCCGCGTCCAGCGTGTCCAATGCCCTGGTCAGCGCCTCGGCAGGGACCCGGATCGCGTCCAGGCCGACCCCGTCGAACTTCTCGGTCAGCTCGATCAGCGCGGCGACGCCATGCGTCCGGACCTGCTCGCAGATCGGGCGGACGGTGTCGAGCGCGTGCTCCACGTCCAGTCCGGCCCGGGGTACGACGGTCCTCAGGTCGCGGGAGTTCAGCTGCTGGCCACGCAGGTCAAGTCGGCGGATCACGGGGGGAAGTCTAGGTCCCGGGAAAGCCCCCGGGCGCGGCCGGGACGCGAGGTCGCGACCTTTGACTAGTTTGGTCCCGTGGCGACCCGGCTCCCCCTCTTTCCGCTCAGCACCGTACTGGTGCCGGGTCTCGTGCTGCCGCTGCACATCTTCGAGCCGCGGTACCGGCTCCTGGTCAGCGCCCTGATGGATCTGCCCGAGGGCGCGCCCCGGCACTTCGGGGTGATCGCGACCCGGCCCGGCGGGGACCGGGAGAGCCTGGACGGGATGTACCCGGTGGGCTGCACGGCGCAGATCCGCGAGGTAACCCCTTACGACGACGGCCGGTTCGACCTGGTCACGGTCGGCCATGTCCGGTTCTCGCTGCAGGGCCTGGACGCGGACGCGGACACGCCGTACCACACCGGGCTGGTCGACTTCATCGGCGAGCCGGACGGGCCGGGCGACGTGGACGCGGCCGCGGAACTGGTCGGGCTGCGCTTCGCCGCCTACCGGGACCGGCTGCGGGTCGAGCAGTCCGGCGTCCCCACCGATCCGCGGGTGCTGTCCTACCTGGTCGCCGCGGCGGCGGTGCTGGAACTGCCGGAGCGGCAGGCCCTGCTGGAGGCGCCGACCACGCACGACCGGCTGACCGCCGAACTGACCCTGCTGCGCCGGGAGATCGGGCTGCTGGACGCGTTCAACGCACTTCCCGCGGTGGAGCTGACGAAAGAGCCCCCGACGCCCAACTAAGGCCTGTCCTCACGGCAGAATTGGCCGGGTGGCGAAGAAGAAGGACGCCGGGGCCTCGACCCCGGCCGTAAAGCTGCTGACCGCCGACGGCGTGCCGTTCACGGCCCACACGTTCGAGGCCGAGGACCGCAGCCGGGCCTCCTCGACCGAGCGGGTCTCGTTCGGTTCCGAGGCGGCCGCGGCCCTGGGGGTCGACCAGGCGCGGGTTTTCAAGACGCTGGTGGCCGAGGTGGACGGCGCGCTCTGGGTCGCCGTGGTGCCGGTGACCGGGCAGCTCGACCTGAAGGCCCTGGCCGGCGCGGCGGGCGGGAAGCGGGCGGTGATGGCCGACCCGGCCGCGGCCGAGCGCAGCAGTGGTTACGTGGTCGGCGGGATCAGCCCGCTCGGCCAGCGCAAGGCCCTGCCGACGGTGGTGGACGCCTCCGCCCTGGACCACCCGACGGTGTTCGTCAGCGGCGGCCGGCGAGGGCTGGACCTGGAACTACCTCCGGCCGACCTGGTGCGGCTGACCAAGGCCCGGACCGCGGCCCTGGCTCGGCACCTCTAGCCGGTGCGACGTCCAGGGCAGGATGGCGCCGATCATGACGACCACCGAGGTGGTGGCCGGCCAGAGGAACGCGGCGCCGTCCGCGGTCAGCACCGGGCTGCCCATCTGATTGCCGAGCAGCCAGGAGATCACCCCGCCGACGGTCGAGGTCACCAGCACCACGAACACCCGCCGCAGCGGCACCGCGCCCGGCCGGAGCAGGGTGACGACCCCGACCACCAGCCCGACCAGCAGGCCGAGCCCGGCCAGGGTGCCGTCCACCGCGGCCTGGAGCTCCTGCTCGTCGCCGAGCGACTTGGTGACCGGGACCAGCAGGCGCCAGGCGACCGCCAGCACCACACCGAGCACCAGCGGAAGGACCAGGGCCAGGATCTCGCCGGACAAACCCTGGCGCTCGTTCTCGCTCACGGCCGCGAGTCTAGTTCAGCCCGGCTTCGGCGCGGTTCTAGTCGAAGGCGCGCAGCCGCTCCAGGGCGGTCTCCAGGTCGTCCGGGTAGGTGCTCTCGAACTCCACCCACTCGCCGGTGCCCGGGTGGTCGAAGCCCAGCCGGACCGCGTGCAGCCACTGCCGGGTGAGCCCCAGCCGGGCGGCCAGCGTGGGGTCGGCGCCGTAGGTCAGGTCGCCCACGCAGGGGTGGCGCAGGGCCGAGAAGTGCACCCGGATCTGGTGCGTGCGGCCGGTCTCCAGGTGCACCTCGACCAGGGACGCGGCCCGGAACGCCTCGAGCGCCTCGTAATGCGTGACACTCGGCTTGCCCCCGGTCACCACGGCCCAGCGGTACTCGTGGGTGGGGTGCCGGGCGATCGGCGCGTCGATCGTGCCGCGCAGCGGGTCCGGATGGCCCTGGACGATCGCGTGGTACGTCTTCTCCACCGTGCGCTCGCGGAACGCCTGCTTCAGCACCGAGTACGCGTGCTCGCTCTTGGCCACCACCATCAGGCCGCTGGTGCCGACGTCGAGCCGGTGCACCACGCCCTGCCGCTCGGGGGCGCCGGAGGTGGCGATCGCATAACCCGCCGCGGCCAGGCCCTGGGTGACCGTCGGGCCACCCCAGCCCGGGCTGGGGTGGGCGGCCACCCCGACCGGCTTGTCGATCACCACCAGGTCGTCGTCGTCGTGCACGATCCGCATGCCGGGCACCGGCTCCGGCGGGGGCAGCTCGTCGGCCTCGGCGCCGGGCAGGGTGATCTCCAGCCAGGCCCCGGCCCGCAGCCGCTCGGACTTGCCCACCTGGGCACCGTCCAGCCGTACGGCGCCGTCGGTGGCCAGGTCGGCCACGGCACTGCGGGAGAGGCCGAACAGCCGGGCCAGGCCGGCGTCCAGCCGTTCGCCCGCCAGCCCGTCCGGGACCGGGAGGGAGCGCAGCTCAGGCATCGGTCTTCGGGCCCCCTCCGGCGCGCCGGCCGTCGATCCCGATGCCGATCAGGCTGAGCACCGCGATCAGCACCGCGGCACAGGTGATCGCGCTGTCGGCCAGGTTGAAGATCGGCCAGTGCGGCAGTTCGAGGAAGTCGACCACGTGGCCGCGGAACACCCCCGGCGCGCGGAAGATCCGGTCGACCAGGTTGCCGACCGCGCCGCCGAGCAGCAGGCCGAGCGCCACCGTCCAGCCCCAGTGCCCGAGCGAGCGGGAGATCCGCAGGATGAAGATCGCCACCGCCACCGCGACGATGGAGAAGATCCAGGTGGTGCCGGTGGCCATCGAGAACGCGGCGCCGGGGTTGCGGATCAGGTAGAAGCCGAACAGGTCGCCGAGCACGTCGACCCGGCCGCGGCCGGTCAGGTGCTGCACCGCGAGGTGCTTGGTCAGCTGGTCCAGCCCGATCACGACCAGGGCGATCACCGGCACCGCAGCGGTGAGCGCGCGGCGGCGGGGCGCCGGGGTGGGCCGGGCGGGCGGCTGCACCGGGTCGGGCGCCGGGGACTCCGGCGTCTGCGTGGGCTGGATCGGCTCAGTCATGGTGCCTCTAGGGTGCCATGCCCGGCGGGCCGCTACCGACGCTCCTGCCGCTGCTTGCAGGACACGCACAGGGCCGCCCGGGGGAAGGCCTCCAGCCGGGGTAGCGCGATCGGCTGCCCGCAGCTCTCACAGACCCCGTAGGTGCCCGCCGCGATCCGGTCGATCGCGTCCTGGGTGGCCTGGATCGCCTCGTTCACCCGGGTCAGCAGGGCCTGCTCGTGCTCCCGGCCGAAGGTCTTGCCGCTGGAGTCGGCCGGGTCGTCGCCGGAGCCCGCCTGGCTGTCCCGGATCACGTCGGCCAGCCCGGCCAGCACCGTCGCCTGCTCGGCCTGCAGCCGGGCCAGGTCCGCGGTCAGCTCGGCCCGGATGCCGGCGAACTCACCCGAGGTCTTGTGCATGGAAGGGCCCCCTGGTCGCTGAGCGGACGCCCGGCGTCAGCGCGAGCGGCGCCGATCGGGATCCCGGTCGGGTCCCCATCGGCGCCGCTCGCGCAAAACGGCTCTGGCGGATTCAGACAAGTCTGAACCCGCCGCGCCGCGCTGGCTACCGGTGGCTCAGCTCTGGCCGCCGAAGGGGTACTGCGCCGGGGCATCCGCGCCCGAGTCGTACCCACCGCGGGTCGGCAGCGGCGCACCGTAAGGAGCGGCGCCGACACCGGCCGGCTGGGACTGCGGCTGCTGCGGACCCCGGGTGGGGACAACGGCGGCCTTCGACTCCAGCTCGCGGAGCTGGCCCTCCAGGTACGACTTGAGCCGGCTGCGGTACTCACGCTCGAAGGCGCGCAGCTCGTCGATCTTGCGCTCCAGGAGCGAACGCTCCTGCTCCAGCGACCCGAGGGTCTGGCGCTGCTTCTCCTCGGCCTCCCGGATCAGGCGGTTGGAGTGCTCGCGCGCCTCGCCGACGATCCGGTCGCGGGTCTGCTCACCGTTGCGCACGTACTCGTCGTGCAGCTTCTGGGCCAGGGCGAGCATGCCGGCGGCGGCCTCGGGACCCTGGGACGGCGCCTCCATGACGGCGGGCACCCGGACGGGCTCGGGCACGACCGCGGCCACCGGCTGGGGCATCGGCGCAGGCTGCGGGATGGGCATCGGCGCGGGGGCCGGCGGCTCCGGGGCGGACTCGCGAGCCACGTTGGCGCGGGAGAGTTCGCCCACCCGGCGCTCGCACGAGCTCAGCTTGCCGCGCAGCTCCTCGTTCTCCTCGCCCAGGCGGCGAAGCTCGTTGACGACCTCGTCCAGGAAGTCGTCGACCTCGTCCTGGTCGTAGCCCTCGCGGAACTTGGTCGCCTGGAAGCGCTTATTAACAACGTCTTCGGGCGTCAACGCCATCTGGTCACCTCGCGTTGGTCACTCAATCGGAAGTGCGGAGCCGCTGCTACGCCACCGTACCGGAAGCTGACGCTACACAAGGTCGGCGCAGATGACCACTTCCGGAGCAACGGAAGGTCACGTGTCACGCACACTCTGTCACCTAAAGGCGCCTCTTGGGCCACCTGGGGTCTACGGACGCAGCACCTGCATCAGGATGCTGACTATGAGGAACAACACGATGAAGGCCAGATCGAGGCGGATCGCCCCGATCGAGAGCGGCGGCAGGAGCCGGCGCAGGGCCTTCAGCGGCGGGTCGGTCCCGGAGTAGATGCCCTCCGCGATCACCAGGACCACGCCGCGCGGGCGCCAGTCCCGGGCGAAGACCTGGATCCAGTCGATCACCAGCCGGCCGATCAGGATGATGAAGAACAGGAAGACGACGTAGTAGAGCAAGGTCCTGATGACGTCCACGACGGTGCGACTCCGCTTGCACTCAGAGGGGTTCGGTCGAACGGCGCTCACCGTAGCGAACCGGGCATCGAATGCACGCGTCCGGATCGCCTAGGATGATCTCCGCCGGTTCAACGCACCGGCCTGCCGTCCGGTGCCCACCCTCGCCCGTCCGGCGGCAGCGATGCGAACCTGGCTCACCCGGCCGGGGGCGGATCGGGCCCGAAGGGGCAGGCGCGCGGGTTGCCCGGGCGCGAAGAAGTAACCGTCGGCGCCCGTTCGTGCCGGTGCGACGGGAGTGCAGCCCTCCGGAACTCCCTGAGGGAGATCCGGAGAGCTCAGGACTGGTTGAAGAACGCCGAACGTTCCGGCGATCGCACCTTCTCCGGGGTCGCCACCTCGACGTTGGCCGGGGACAGCAGGAAGACCTTGCCGGTCACCTTCTCGATCGACCCGTGCAGACCGAAGACCAGCCCGGCGGAGAAGTCGACCAGGCGCTTGGCGTCCGAGTCGTCCATGTCCGTCAGGTTCATGATCACCGGGGTACCGGAGCGGAAGCTCTCGCCGATGGTCTTGGCCTCGTTGTAGGTCCGGGGATGGATCGTGGTGATCCGGTGGATCTCGGCGGACGGGTGGGCGACCACCCGGGCCATCTGACCCTGGCCCTGCGCGCGGCCGATCGGGGTGACCGGCGCCCGGCGGGGCTCTTCTCGTTCGTCTTCGTCGTCCACGACCGGATCGAATTCCTCGTCCTCGTACTCGTCGTACGCCGAGTAGCGGTCGTCGTCCTCGGCAAGGCCCAGGTACACCATGGTCTTGCGCAGTGCGCCGCTCATCGAAACCTCCGCATGTTCGCTCACCCTGCGACGAAGCTACCCGAGGGGCGGCCTCTGACCGAGGACCGCGCTTCCGACACGCAGATGAGTTGCTCCGTGACGCAGCGCTTGCACAAAATCCCCGCTCATGCCACCCGAAATGCAGGCTGCCTCCGGGTGCTGCTTCTGTAGATGCGCCGACGCGGCCAAAAGTTCAGAAAAGGCGCGTTCTGGGTCCCAGGTCACAGGGGCCACGGCCATCAGTCCGGCGAGATCCAGATGCTCGGCGGCGGCCACCGCGTCGGCCAGGGCCGGGACGTCGGCGGCCAGAGCGCCCCCACGGGATGAGTCACCGTCGAGGCTGTACTGGAGGAAGCACTGCACCCGGTGGCCGGCCTCGCCCGCGCCGCGATCCAGCGGGGAGACCAGCGAGGACCGGTCCAGCGAATGCACGACGCGCGCGTACTGAGCCACGTGGCGGGCCTTGTTGCTCTGCAACCGGCCGATGAAGTGAAAGGTCAGGTCCAGGTCGGCCAGCTGCCCGGCCTTGGCCGAGGCCTCCTGGTCGCGGCTCTCGCCGACGTCCCGGACCCCGAGCCCGGCCAGCAGCCGCAGGTCGTCGGCCGGGTAGGTCTTGGTCACGACGACCAGCGTGACCTCTGCGGGGTCACGTCCGGCCGCCCGGCACTCCGTTGCCACCTGAGCCCGGACCGTTTCCAGCCCGGCGCTCAGTTCCTGCTCTCGGTCCATCGGTTATTTCAGGAAGTCGGGCACGTCGAGGTCGTCGTCGTCCAGCACGATCGGCCGCGGAGCGCGGGCCGGGCGCGGATCGGTGACCTCGATCACCCGCGGCGGGGTCGGCGTCGGGTCCTTCGGCAGCTCGGTCTGGTTGTGCTCGACCGGGGACCCCGAGTCGGGACCGGGGCGCCAGGCCTCGGGCTCCGGCTCCGGCGGGTTCAGCGGAGTCGGCTGCGCGTAGCCGTTGGCCCCGGCGTGGGCCGGGATCGGCGCGGTGACCGGCGTCTGCTGCGGGACCTGGGAGAGCTGGCCGCTCTGGTGGCCCTGGTGCTGCTGGCCGTACTGACCGGCCTGCGGGAGCGGCGGCGCCTGCTGCACGTGCGCCGGTCTCGCGGGAGCCGAGGACGGCAGCTGCTGCCGGCCGCTGACCTGGCCGAGCGCGTTCTCGTCCCGGCGCCGGGAGGGAGTACCGCCGTCGAAACCGGCGGCGATCACGGTGACCCGCACCTCGTCCCCGAGCGCGTCGTCGATCACCGCGCCGAAGATGATGTTGGCCTCCGGGTGGGCGGCCTCCTGGACCAGCCGGGCGGCCTCGTTGATCTCGAACAGGCCGAGGTCGGAGCCACCCTGGATGGACAACAGCACCCCGTGCGCGCCGTCGACGCTGGCCTCCAGCAGCGGCGAGGAGATCGCCGTCTCGGCGGCCTGGATCGCCCGGTCCTCACCGCGGGCCGAGCCGATGCCCATCAGCGCGCTGCCCGCCCCCTGCATCACCGACTTCACGTCGGCGAAGTCGAGGTTGATCAGGCCGGGCGTGGTGATCAGGTCGGTGATGCCCTGGACACCGGAGAGCAGCACCTGGTCGGCCGACCGGAAGGCGTCGAGCACGCTGACGTGCCGGTCGCTGATCGACAGCAGCCGGTCGTTCGGGATGGTGATGAGGGTGTCGACCTCCTCCCGCAGCGACGTGATGCCGGAGTCGGCCTGGGTCGAGCGGCGCCGGCCCTCGAAGGTGAAGGGCCGGGTGACCACACCGATGGTCAGGGCGCCGAGCGAGCGGGCGATCCGGGCGACCACGGGCGCGCCCCCGGTCCCGGTACCACCACCCTCACCGGCGGTCACGAAGACCATGTCGGCGCCCTTGATCACTTCTTCGATCTCTTCGGCGTGGTCCTCGGCGGCCTTGCGGCCGACCTCGGGATCGGCGCCGGCGCCGAGCCCGCGGGTGAGCTCCCGGCCGACGTCGAGTTTCACGTCGGCGTCGCTCATCAGCAGCGCCTGGGCGTCGGTGTTGATCGCGATGAACTCGACGCCCTTGAGTCCCACCTCGATCATCCGGTTGACTGCGTTGACGCCGCCGCCACCGATACCTACAACCTTGATGACCGCGAGGTAGTTCTGCGGAGCTGCCACGTCGGGGTGCCTCTCGCTCGCCGGATCCTTAGACCCTAACCCTCAACTGGAGGGTTATAGTTATGTCAGCCTGTCCTGATAAGCGAACGTAGGTGCCCACCGGGGGCCTTTCAACGACCTCGGCGGTGTGTCGCCGAGAGTCATCTGACCGACAGGCCCGGTTATGACGTGGACGGCATCTCCGGCGCCCTTACGTCATAGGTCTTCGCCGTTCGCTTCAGCAGCGCGGTCAGCACCTGCGCCTTGAGCGGTCCCTGGGCCGAATCGCCCCACTGCACCAGCACGGTGCGCTTGGGCGAGGTCTTCAGCGGGGCGGCGATCTTCAGCCAGATCCCGTCCGGCGACTGTGTGCCGATCGCCTTCAGCCGCGAGCGCAGGTCCGCCGGCAGGCCGTGCAGCACCGCCAGGGTGCCGCGCAGGTTGGCCACACTCTGGGCCTGGCCGAGCGCCACCTCGATGCGCGGCAGGGCAGTCGGCGCGTCACCGGCCGGGACGGTCTCGATCACCACGCCGTCGTCGTCCACCAGCTGCACCATCAGCGTGGTGCTGCGGGCGGTCCCGGTCTTCGCGGTGGCGTTCGCGGCCATCGTGCTCGAGGGCAGTGCGGCCACCGGCTCGCGTTCGGTCACCGCCACTTTGAGCGTGCCCGGCCAGGATCGGCTCACCTGGACGCTCTTCACCAGGCGGAGCTTCTCCAGCTGGGTGGCGAGGTCGGCGGTGGGGGCGAGCAGCAGTGAGTGGCCGATCTCGGTGTCCGTGGCCAGGCGCACCTGGTCCTCCGGGACCCGGTCGAGGCCGGACACTGTGACCCGGTTCACCGTGGCCCAGGGCGAGAACACCGCCATCCAGCTCCCGGTACCCAGCACCAGCACGACCGCGAGCGTGGTGAGCGTGCGCTTGCGGCGGCGCGCCCGCACCTTGGCGGCGAACCGCTGGGCCGAGGTCTTGGAGACCACCGGCCGGGTCCGGGCCGGCGCGTACTGCGGCAGCAGACCGGTCGACCGGCTGGCCGACACGGTTTTCTTGGCTGTTTGTTTCTTGGGTGCTTGAGGACGCCGGGGAGCAGTCGGCTTCCCGGCTGCCGGTTGGGTTTTCGGCGGGGTTTTCGGCTTCGGCTTCGGGGCCGCCGGCTTGGCCTTGGCCTTGGGCGCGGCCGGTGGGGCCGGACGGCGGCGCGGCGCCGCCGGACCGCGCCCCCGGCCGGGACCGCTCGACGCGGGCGGGGTCATGCGGGCTGGTGCTCGGTGTCGTCGGCGGAGCGCAGGGCCTCGAGAATGACCGGGCCGAGCGTGGTCACGTCCCCGGCGCCGATGGTCATCACCAGGTCGCCCTTCTGCGCCCGGCGGACCACCTCCTCGACCGCGTCCGAGGCCGAGGCCCGGTAGGCCACCTGATCCTCCGGCAGCCGGACCGCGCGGGCGACGAGCTCACCGGTGACACCGGGTTCCGGGTCCTCCCGGGCGGCGTACACGTCGAGCACGACCACCTCGTCGGCCAGCGACAGGGCGGCCCCGAAGTCCTCGGCGAAGATCCGGGTGCGGCTGAACAGGTGCGGCTGGAACACCGCCAGCACCCGCCCCTCCCCCACGACCGCCCGGGCCGCCTTGAGCACCGCGCGGACCTCGGTCGGATGGTGGGCGTAGTCGTCGACCACCCGGACCCCGGCCGCCGCGCCCTTGTCCTCGAACCGCCGGCGGGTGCCGCCGAAGCTGCGGACCGCGGTCAGCGCGGGCGCCCCGGAGACCCCGAAGTGCCGGGCCACGCACCAGGCGGCCACCGCGTTCAGGGCGTTGTGGACACCCGGGACGCGCAGCGTGACCGGGCCGATCCGGGTCTCGTCGGGGCGGGCCTCGATCGCGAAGCTGACCCCCTCCGGGGTGTCCTCCACGTCGACCAGCCGCACGTCGTTGCCCTCGGCCAGGCCGTAGCGGACGGTGCGGACGGCGTGGGCGGACAGGTGTGGCGCGGCGGCGTGGAGCACGCGGCGCACGCCCTCGTCGTCCCCACAGGCCACGACCATGCCTCCGGGCACCACCTTGCGGCAGAACTCGGCGAACGCCTCTTCCACGGCCTCGCCGGTGCCGTAGTGGTCCAGGTGGTCGGCCTCCACGTTGGTGATCACCGCGACCTCGGGCGTGTAGAGCAGGAACGAGCCGTCCGACTCGTCCGCCTCGGCCACGAAGATGTCCCCGGCGCCGTCGTGCGCCCCCTGGCCGCCCTCGGTCAGCTCGCCGCCGATCGCGAACGACGGGTCCAGCCCGCACTCGCGCAACAGCACGGTGACCATGCCGGTGGTGGTGGTCTTGCCGTGGGTGCCGGCGATCGCCACCGGGCGCCGCCCGGCCATCAGCGCGGCCAGCGCCTCGGAGCGGTGCAGCACCCGTAGGCCCCGCTCGCGGGCCTCGACCAGCTCCGGGTTGTCCGGGCGCACGGCCGAGGAGATCACCACGGTGGCGCCGACCGGGACCTGGTCGGCCCGATGGCCGATGAAGGCGGCCGCCCCACCGGCCCGCAGCGCGGCCAGCACCGGGCTGTCCCGGCTGTCGCTGCCGGAGACCACGGCCCCGCGGGCCAGCAGCAGCCGGGCGATGCCGGACATCCCGGCGCCGCCGATCCCGATCAGGTGCGCGGCCAGGATCGGCTCGTCGTTCAGCGGCGCGCCGCCCGCGCTGGTGTTCGTCGCCTCACCGGAGAGCCGGCCCCCGACCCGGGAGCCGGCCATCGTCGGGACGCTCAGCGTCCGGCCCTCGTCCGTACTCTCGTCCATGCTCGTCATTTCCGGGCCCCTCGTGCCGCCGCTACCTCGACCATCGAGGCCAGTCGCTCGTCCGCGTCCCGGATGCCGAACCGGGCCGCCGCGTCGCCCATCTCCTTGAGCCGGACCGGGTCCTGCAGGAGCGGGAGCAGGGTGCCGGCCACCCAGTCGGGCCGGCAGTCCTGGTTGTCGATCAGCAGACCGCCCCCGGCGGCGACCACCGGCTCGGCGTTGAACCGCTGCTCACCGTTGCCGATCGGCAGCGGCACGTAGGCCGCGGGCAGGCCCAGGGCGGTGACCTCGCTGACGTTCCCGGCGCCGGACCGGCAGACCACGGCGTCCGCGGCCGCGTAGGCCAGGTCCATCCGGTCCAGGTACTCGGCGGTCACGTAGTTCGCCGGCTGCTCGCCGCCGTCGAAGGTCACCGTCTTGCCCCGGCCCACGGTGTGCAGCACCTGGATCCCGGCCCCGGTCAGCAGCCAGGCCGCCTTGCCGAAGGTGTCGTTCAGCTGCTGCGCGCCGAGCGAGCCACCGGTGACGAAAAGCGTGGTCAGGTTGGGCTTCAGGCCGAGTTCGACGCGGGCGCTCGCACGCTCGGCGGCCCGGTCCAGAGTGGTGATCTGCCGGCGCAACGGCAGCCCGATCACCTGGCCGCCGGGAAGTGGGGTACCCGGGAAGGTGACCGCCACGTGCGGCGTGAACCGGGCACCCAGCCGGTTCGCCAGACCCGGGCGGGCGTTCGCCTCGTGCACCACGAACGGCACGCCCAGCCAGCGCGCGGCGATGTAGGCCGGGGAGGACACGTAGCCCCCGAAACCGACCAGCACGTCCGCGTCCTTCAGCACGGCGGCGGCCGCGTTGATCGCGGCCCGCAGCCGGCCCGGCAGGCGCAGCAGGTCGGCCGAGGGACGCCGCGGCATCGGCACCCGGGGCATCAGCTCGAGGTCGTACCCGGCGGCCGGCACCAGCCGGGCCTCCAGGCCCTCGGCGGTGCCCAGCGCGGTGATCTTGGTGGCCGGGTCGCGCCGGCGCAGGCAGTCGGCCAGGGACAGCAGCGGGCCGACGTGACCGGTGGTCCCGCCCCCGGCGAGAACGACGGAGAGGCTCATCGGGTCCGGCCTTCCCGGCGCACCGGCAGCACCGCGAGCGAACGCTGCACCAGGCCGGCCCGGGCGGCCAGCGCCTCGGCCGCGCCGGCCTCGCGCCGGGCGAACCCGAGCACCATGCCGAGCGCGGCCAGCATGGTGACCAGGGCGGTACCGCCGCTGGAGACCAGCGGCAGCGGCATCCCGACGATCGGCAGCAGGCCGAGGACCCCACCGATGTTGATGACGGAGTGGACGACCACCCAGATCAGGACTCCCGAGGTAGCGATCTTGACGAACAGTTCGTCGGTGCGCAGCACGATCCGGGCCAGGCCGAGACACAGGGTCAGCAGCAGGCCGATCACCAGCAGGGTGCCGACGAGGCCGAGTTCCTCGCCGATGATGGCGAAGATGAAGTCGTTGTGCGCCTCCGGCAGCAGGCCCCACTTCTCCCGGCTGGCCCCGAGGCCGACGCCCCACCAGCCGCCGGAGGCCAGGGCCCACTGACCGTGCACGCTCTGCAGGCAACTGCCCAGGTAGTTGGCGCTGTCCACCGAGCAGCCGTTCATCCAGCTGCTGATCCGGTGCAGCCGGTTGCCGCTCGTGCCGACCAGCAGCAGCACGCCCAGCAGCAGGGCGCCGGTGGCGGCGGCGAAGATCCGCATCGGGGCGCCGGCGACGAACAGCACCCCGGCGACGATCGCCATCACCACCATCGCCGTGCCCAGGTCCTTGCCGGCCATGATCAGCAGGAGCAGCACCCCGGCCCCCGGGACCACCGGGATCAGGGCGTGCAGCGGGCGGTTCATCAGCGGGCGCTTGCGCACCAGCACGGTGGCCGACCAGACGATCAGCGCGAACTTGCCGACCTCGGCCGGCTGCAGGGTGAACCCGGCGATCGCGATCCAGCCGTGGTTGCCCTTGGCCCCGACGCCGATGTGCGGGACGAAGGTCAGCATCTGGATCAGGAACGCGCCGAACAGCAGCGGCCAGGCCAGGGCCTGCCAGAGCCGCAGCGGGATCCGGGCGCAGAGCACCAGGGCCGGGAAGCCGATCGCGGCGAACATCACCTGCTTGTAGAACTCGCTGAACGGCGAGGCGCCGTCGGCGATCGCGGTGACGCTGGAGCTGGACAGCACCATCACCAGGCCGATGCCGGTCAGCGTGATGGTCGCCCCGAGCACCAGGTAGTAGGAGGTGAGCGGCGAGTTCAGCCGGGTGTTCAGCTGCCCGGCCATCCGGGTCGGGAGCGACTGCGCGGCGGGCCGCGCGTCCGCGACCAGGGTCGTCTCGGAGGTGATGCTCACGCCGGGCCGTCCTTCACGGCCAGGGCGAACGCCTGTCCACGGGCCGAGAACGGCTCCCCCTCGGGAGCCGGGAACACCGGCGAGAACAGCACGGTGTCGCCGGGCCGGGCCAGGCCGGCGGCCTGCTCCACCGCGGCGCGCACAACCGGCTCGATCTCGGGCATCGGACCAGTCTCCGGGACAGTGGCTTCGAAGACCGGGACATCCGGGGCGTGTCGGCTCAGGGCCTCGCGGAGGGCCGCGGTGCCGTCTCCGGGCAGCAGCACAACCCCGTGCAGCCGCTCCGCGTATTTGGCCACGACCGCGTCCAGGTCGCCCGGAACCGCGCCGTAACCTCCAGCGATCCACACGACGGAGGCGAAGCTCCCCAGACCGGCGGCAGCCGCGAAGGCGTCGGTGGCCGCCGAGTCGTCCACCCAGTCGACCTCGCCGGTGCGTTGCAGCAGGTTCAGCCGGTGCGGGAGCGGGTAGTAATGGCGCAGACCGTCCCGCACGGCTACGGGGGTAACCCCGTAGGCCCGCGCCAGGGAGGCCGCCGCCAGGGCATTCAGCACGTTGTGACCGGCGAGAACCCCGGCGCCCGCGGTGCGGACGTCCTCAATCGTGCCCAACTCCGCCGCCGAGGTGGTGCGCTGAGGCACGAAAGCCCGGTCGCACAGGACGTCCTCAACCAGTCCCAGCATCGAGACGGCGGGTACCCCGCCGGAGAACCCGATCGCCCGCGCGCCCTCGATCACCTCGGCCTCGCGCACCAGCTCCTCCGTCGCCGCGTCGGCGACGTTGTAGACGCAGGCGACCTCGGTGTTCTGGTAGATCCGCCCGAAGTCGCCCTTTTCGGCGGGGCCGACGTTGAGGCAGACCGAGGCCAGCGGCTGCAGCGAGGAGGACCACTGCAGCTGGAAGGCGGAGAGCTCGACGGCGAGCACGTCGTACGGCTCCGGGTGCAGCACCGATTCCAGCAGCGAGGTGCCGGCCTGCCCGGTGGAGGTGGCCCGCTGACCGTTCGCCGCCAGCATGGTGGCGAGCATTGTCGCGGTGGTCGCCTTACCCCGGGTGCCGGTGATCGTCAGCCAGGGCGCCGGGCTCTGGGCCGGGCGCAACCGCCAGGCCAGCTCGGCCTCGGCCCAGACCGGGATGCCGGCCGCCAGCGCGCCCGCCACCACCGGCCGCTCCTCGGTCCAGCCGGGCGAGACGATCAGCAGCTCGGCCGGTTCCCCGGCCACCTCGGGCAGCGCGGCGACGTGCTCGGCCCCGAACCGGATGTCGGCCCCGAGCATCTCCAGCACGATGCCGCGCTCGCGCCGGGAACCGGCGTCGCTCTCGTCCACGATCACCACCTGGGCGCCGCGCTCCAGCAGGGCGTCGGCGCAGGCGAAACCGGAGATCCCGATCCCCGCCACGACGACCCGCAGGCCGTCCCAGGCGTTCTCCAGCGGATCGGTCATATGCCCACCACCCACTCCGCGTAGAACACACCCAGGCCGAGCGCGACGAAGAGCCCGGCAATGATCCAGAACCGGATGACGATGGTCACCTCGCCCCACCCGACGAGCTCGAAGTGGTGCTGCAGCGGGGCCATCCGGAACACCCGTCTCCCGGTCAGCTTGAACGAGCCGACCTGGATGATCACCGAGAGCGTGATCATGATGAACAGCCCGGCCAGCGGCACCAGCAGCAGCTCGGTGCGGGAGGTGATGGCCAGCCCGGCCAGGCCGCCGCCGAGGGCCAGCGAGCCGGTGTCGCCCATGAAGATCTTGGCCGGTGAGGCGTTCCACCAGAGGAACCCGAAACAGGCGCCCATCACGCAGGCCGCGACCACCGCCAGGTCCCGCGGATCCCGCACCTCGTAACACTGCGGCCCGACCCCGGCCGGGAGCTGGCAGGACTGGTTGGACTGCCAGACCCCGATCAGCACGTAGGCGCCGAACACCATCACGCTCGCGCCGGTGGCCAGGCCGTCCAGCCCGTCGGTCAGGTTCACGCCGTTGCTGGCGCCCGCGATCATCACGTAGGTCCAGCCCACGTACAGGATCAGGCCGATCACCGGCCCGGCGAAGGCCAGGTCGACCGCGGTGTCCCGGATGAACGAGATCGCGGTCGAGCCGGGCGTGCGGAAGCCGCTGTCCGGGAACTGCAGGGTCAGCACCGCGAAGCTGATCGAGACGAACGACTGGCCGGCCAGTTTCCCGCCGGCCCGCAGCCCCAGGCTCCGCTGTTTGCTGATCTTGATGAAGTCGTCCAGGAACCCGACCAGGCCGAGCCCGGTCATCAGGTACAGCACCAGGACCCCGGACATGGTCGGGCCGTCCAGCGTCACCGCGTGCGCGACCACGTACCCGGTCAGCGCGGCGCCGATGATCACGGCGCCGCCCATGGTCGGGGTACCCCGCTTGACGTGGTGCGAGGTCGGGCCGTCGTCCCGGACGAACTGGCCGTAGCTGCGCTTCACCAGGAACCGGATGAACAAGGGGGTTCCGAAGAGTGCGCAGATCAGCGACACGGCCGCGGCGATCAGGACCGTTCTCACGACGCTGCCTCTGTCTCTCTCGTTCTGCTGAAGGTCCTCACTCCGGCGCTCACCGTACCGAGCCGCCAGGGGCCGTGCTTCACCGGTTCCGTCCTCCTGACAGTCCTCCGGGTACCGATCCCGGTACCGCGACCAGGACCGACGCCAGCACCTCGCGGTCGTCGAAGGGGTGGACCACCCCGGCGACGTCCTGACCGCGCTCGTGTCCCTTGCCCGCGACCAGCACGATCCCGTCCGGGCCGGCCAGCCGGACGCCGGTCTCGATCGCCTCGCGGCGGTCGCCGACCTCCAAGACCTCCCGGGCCCGGGGGCCGGGGACCGCCCGTGCCCCTTCGAGCACCGAGGCCCGGATCTCGGCCGGCACCTCCGAGCGCGGGTTGTCGTCCGTCACCACGACCACGTCGGCGTGGCGCGCGGCCTCGGCGCCCATCTTCGGGCGCTTGGCCCGGTCCCGGTCGCCGCCGGCGCCGAGCACCACCACCAGCGGGCCTCCGCGTTCCGTGGCGGCCGGTCGCAGCGCCCGCAACGCGGTCGCCACGGCGTCCGGGGTGTGGGCGTAGTCCACGACCGCCAGAGGGCGTCTGGGGACCGCGGGGCCGACCTGTTCCATCCGGCCCGGCACGGCCGGCGCGGCGGCCAGCCAGCGGGCCGCGTCCGCCCGGGAGCTCCCGGAGACCACGAGCATGAGCAGGGCGAGCGCGGTGTTGGCGACGTTGAAGTCACCGGGGATCGGGCAGCGGGCGTCCACCGTGGTGCCGTCCGGTCCGGTCAGGACGAAGTCGGTACCGACCGCGTACGGACGCGCGTCGGTGACCCTCCAGTCAGCGGCGGCCCCTTCGGTGCTGAACGTGGTGACCGGGATGGTGGCCTCGGCCGCCAGCCGGGCCCCCCACTCGTCGTCCACGCAGATCACCCCGTGCGCGGCCCGGTCCGGGGTGAACAGCTCGGCCTTGGCCGCGAAGTACGCCTCCATCGTCGGGTGGAAGTCCAGGTGGTCCTGCGAGAGGTTGGTGAAGCCGGCCACGTCGAAGCGCAGGCCGTCGACCCGGCCCAGGGTGATCGCGTGGCTGGAGACCTCCATCGAGCAGACCTCCACCCCGCGGCGCACCATCAGGGCCATCAGCGCGGCCAGGTCGGGCGCCTCCGGGGTGGTGCGCACGCTGGCCACCTGCTCGTCCAGGATCCGGGTCATCACCGTGCCGATCAGGCCGCTGCGCCGCCCGGCCGCCCGCAGCGCCCCGTCCAGCAGGAACGTCGTGGTGGTCTTGCCGTTGGTGCCGGTGACCCCGAGCATCAGCATCTGCTCGGCGGGGCGGCCGTAGACCCAGGCCGCCAGGTCGCCGAGCCGGGACCGCGGGTCCGGCACCACGACGACCGGCAGACCGCCGGCGGCGGCCAGTTCGGCGCCGGCCGGATCGGTCAGCACCGCGGTGGCGCCCAGCTGGGCGGCGCCGGCCGCGAACCGGGCCCCGTGGGTGCGCGCACCGGGCAGCGCGGCGTACAGGTCGCCGGGGCGCACGGCCCGGGAGTCCAGGCAGACGCCAGTGATGACGACGTCACGGACGGTGTCGGCCACGGTGGTACCGAGAACGTCGGCGACGTCGGCCAGGGAACGGGCGGGCGCGGGATCGCGCAGCGGGGCCGACACGATGAACGAGGCTATCCGGTTTCGGGTACCGGTCAGGACCATTCGGCCGGTGGATCGGGCCGGTTCACCACTCGATCGGGAGATCGGGCTTCTTCGTCCCGGTCGGCTCGATCTTCTCGATGCTCAGGGCGTAGCTCATGATCTGCTGGAAGACCGGGGCGGCGAGGGTGCCGCCGTAGTGGCCGTTCTTCGGCTGCTGCACGTAGACCGCGACCACCAGTTCCGGATCGTCCGCGGGCGCCATCCCGACGAAACTCGCCGTATAGCCGTTGTAACAGCTGCAGGAGGAGTCGTAGGCCTGCGCGGTGCCGGTCTTGCCCGCCACCCGATAGCCCGGGATCTCCGCCGTCGTGGCCGTGCCGCCGTCGCCGACCACTCCCTCGAGCATCAGCCGGACCTGCTTGGCGGTCCGGGCGCTGACCACCCGGGTACTCTTCCCGGCCGGCTCGGGCGCGAGCTTGCCATCGGCCCCGGTGACCGCCTTGATCAGCTTCGGCGCGACCCGCACCCCGTTGTTGGCGATCGTCGCGTACACGCTGGCCGACTGCAGCGCGGTCACCGAAAGACCCTGGCCGTAGAGGATGTTCAGGCGGGTCCGGCCGTCCCAGGTCTGCGGGGTGCCGATGTAGCCGGCCGACTCGTTCAGGCCGACCCCGGTCCGGCTGCCGAGCCCGAACTTCTGCAGGTACTCGTACATGGTCTGGGCCGACATCCGCTCGCCGATCTTGACCGTGCCGACGTTCGAGGACTTGGCCAGAACGCCCGCGAAGGTGAGCTTCTCGTCGCCGTGCTCCTCGGAGTCGTGGATCTCGCCGCCGGGCGCGGAGATCTGGCCCGGCACGACCAGCTTCGTGGTGGGGGTGGCCACCCCCTCCTCGATCGCCGCCGCCGCGGTGATCACCTTGCTGGTGGATCCCGGTTCGAAGGCATCGGTCAGGGCCCGGTTGCCGAGGTTGGCGATCTTGGACTTGCCCGGGTTGTTCGCGTCGAAGGTGGGAGCGTCGGCCAGGGCGAGGATCTCGCCGGTCCGGACGTTCATCGCGACCAGCGAGGCCGACTGCGCGCGGGCCTTCTTCACCACCGCGTCCAGTGCCTCCTGGGCCTTGAACTGCAGGTCACCGTTGAGCGTGAGCTGCACGTTCTTACCGTCCACGGGCTGGGTCTCGGTGGTCAGGCCGGTGGCGATCTGCTGGCCGTTCTTGCCCTCTTCGTAGGTGAGCGTGCCGTCCTTGCCGCTGAGCAGCTTGTTCTGGGCCAGCTCGACACCGGACTGGGGCACCCCGGCACTGTTCATGAAGCCGAGCACGTTCGAGGCCACCGAGGCGCCCGGGTAGGTCCGGCGGCTGGCCTGCCGGCCGTAGATGCCGGGGATGTTCAGGTCCGAGACCGCAGTCCAGACCGTCGGTTCCACGTCCTTGGCGACATAGCCGAAACGCTTGGTGCCGGTGATCGACTTGGCCACGGCGGCGAGTGAGAGGCCGAGCAGCGGGGCCAGTTTCTTGGTCGCGCCGGTCACCCCCTTCTGATCGCCGGGCACCGCGGAGTTCTCGTTGTACAGCGGGATCAGCGTCTGATCGACGACGATGTTGCGCCGCTCCACGGTCTGCGCCAGCACAGTGCCGTTGGTGTCGAGGATGTCACCCCGGTGGGCGTACAGCGGTTTCGTGGTCGAGCGGTTCTTCAGCGCCTCCGCCGACAACGTGCCCGAGTCGAAAGTCTGTAACTGGATGAGCCTTCCGGCGAACACCACGAAGATCACGACGACGAAGACCGCCGTCACCCGCAGTCGGCGATCGGGATTGCCGGCCCGGGGTGGGCCCAGGTTGAACGGGCCGCCCGGACCCCCACCCTTGGGACGCCTTTTGGTCTGTGCACGAGCAGTTCTCACCGCTGGGCCGAGGGCCGAACGGGTCAGCGTGCGCGCCTTGGCCCGGGGGCTGGCGGCCTTGCGGGCCACCGGCGCAGCGGTCTTCTTGGGACGGGGCTTGGGCACCGGCTTACGGGGCGGCTGCTTCTTGGCCGTCTTCTTCGCCGGTTGGGCCTTGCGGGCGGCGGGGCTGCCGGGACGGCCCGCACCTCGGGGGTATTCGGACCCGGAGCGGGCGGCGGCGCCACCGCTGGGACTCATCGCGACGTGGCGCCCGTCGTCGCGGCGTCGTCCTGCGCCTTGCCGACCGCCTTGTCCGAGGCGGCCTTCTTCGTGACGGTCTTCTTCGGCGGAGCGGGCGGGGCGGTGGCGGGCGTCGGGTCACCCTTCACACTGCCGTTCGCCGGGTTCACGAAGGCCGGGTTCGGCGCGGGCACCATGCCCAGCTTCTTCGCCGCCGCGGCCAGCTTCTGCGGTGCGCTCTGGGCCTGCACCTGCTCGGTCAGCGCCTGCTGCTGATCGGCGAGATCGCGCTGCTGCTGCTGAAGTTCGGTGAGTTCGTAGGCGCCCTTGCCGATGCTGATGTTCAGCAGCAGCAGGACCAGCAGGCCGAGGCCGAGCAGCGAGACGCAGAGCACCGCCAGCCCGGCGGCCGAGCGCTGGGGCGCCGGGACCACCCGCAGCCGCGGCCGGGCGATCCGGACCGGTGGCCGCGCGGGCTGGGTCAGCTGGTCCGGGACGACCCTTGCGGTCGCGGTGCTCGTGCTCATCCTGCGTCCCCTCCTCGGTTCCGGCGGTTTCCCGCCCAGTTCGTGGTGGAGCCCCCCTGGGCCGCCCTGATTCGTTCCGCCGCGCGCAGTTTGGCCGAGCCGGCGCGTGGGTTTTCGGCCATCTCACTCTCCGACGGCAGTTCCGCCCCCCGGGTCAGCAGCCGCATCCGCGGGGCATGCTCGGCCAGCTCCACCGGGAGCCCGGCCGGGGTGGTGCTGCGCACCTGCTCGGCGAAGGTCCGCTTGACGATCCGGTCCTCCAGCGAGTGGTAGGCGAGCACGGCGATCCGGCCGCCGACGGCGAGGGCCTCCACCGCCGCCGGTACCGCCCGCTCAAGCACCTCGAGCTCCTGGTTGACCTCGATCCGCAGCCCCTGGAAGGTGCGCTTGGCGGGGTTGCCCCCGGTCCGCCGGGTGGCGGCCGGCACGTTGTCCCGGATGATTTCGACCAGCCGGGCACTGGTCGTAAACGGCTGCACCGAACGCTCACGCACGATCGCCGAGGCGATTCGCTTCGCGAACCGCTCCTCGCCGTAGTCACGCAGGATCCGGGTCAGGTCCGTCGCGGAGTAGGAGTTGAGGACGTCGGCCGCGGACTCCCCCACGGTCTGGTCCATCCTCATGTCCAGCGGGGCGTCCACCGAGTAGGCGAAGCCCCGGTCCGCCTCGTCCAGCTGGAGGGACGAGACGCCGAGATCCATCAGGATCCCGCTGACCTTGTCGATCCCGAGGCCGGCGAGCACCTCGGGGATGTCGTCGTAGACGGCGTGCACCAGGCGGACCCGCTCGCCGAATCCGGCCAGCCGGCGGCCGGCCAGGTCCAGGGCCTGCGGGTCGCGGTCGATCCCGACCAGCGTGGCCTGCGGGCAGGCGGCGAGCAGCGCCTCACTGTGCCCGCCCATCCCGAGCGTGGCGTCCACCACGATCGATCCGGGCTTCTCGAGCGCGGGCGCCAGCAGTTCGACACAGCGGTCGCGCATGACCGGCACGTGCCGTTCAGAGGTTGGTTCAGGACTGGTCATCGCGACCTCCCCTCGGGGGTACAGGTGGGCTCGGGCAAGGGGAGGGCGGATCTGCGGGCGGCGGTCCGGCGTCCGCCGATCAGGTCTCCATCCGCTCCGACCGAACTGCGGCCTGACACCGGGGAAGGTGTGTCAGGACGCCTCGGGCGGCTGGAGACCTCATCGTCGGCATGTCGGACCGACCCGTCATCTCTGCGTCAATCAGTCATCGTTCAGTCATCAGAACAGTCCGGGGACAACTTCCTCGGCCTGCTCGGCGAAGGCCTGTTCCTGCTCCTGCAGGTACGACTCCCACGCCGCCAGGTCCCAGATCTCGATCCGCTGACCGGCGCCGATCACGGCGCAGTCGCGGTCGAGACCGGCATAGCCGCGCAACATGGCCGGGATGGTGACCCGGCCCTGCTTGTCGACCGCCTCGTCGGACGCCCCGGAGAGGAACACCCGCAGGTAGTCGCGCGCCTGCTTGCTGGTCACCGGAGCCTGGCGCAACTGTTCGGAGATCCGGGAGAACTCCTCGACCGGGAAGACATAGAGACACCGCTCCTGCCCCCTGGTCACGATCACTCCCTCCTCCAGTTGCTCGCGGTACTTGGCCGGAAGGATCAGCCGGCCTTTGTCGTCGAGGCGGGGAGTGTGGGTTCCGAGGAACATCGACGGTCCCCTCCCCTCGCCCCTCCCGGTTCAGAGCAGCCGGAGCAAGAGGTGTCATCCGTGAAACTCCTCTCTGCTCCAGTGGCCTCCACATTACTCCACTTCCCTCCACACGCAATGGCGGAACGGTGGATTCCCTTGCCGACGCCTGCACGAACGTGCAGGTCAGGGCCGGGGCAGCGGATGTGGGAGCGGATTGTGACCGGGTGTCATCCACAGGCTTGACAACGGGGGCCGAATCGGTCATTTGCGCCCTACGGGGAGGGTCGGGGCGGCTTCGAAGGGCGTTCGGGGAGCAAAGTGGGGGGCGTCGGGAAGCGGGATCACGACCCGGTGGGGGATGGTGGGGGAAGTGGGGACGCTGCGGGATGCTTCAGCGTTTGAGAGACTTGATCCGCACCACGCGTTGAACATCGACAGGCACGACTTCTGCCGGGCCGACCCGGACGACAGGCACCCCCGGCCCGCAACCGGCCGGGAGGCACGGAGGCTGCACACGTGACGACCATGGCCGGCCCCCGCGAACTGGAATTCCTCGCCGGGGTGACCGGAGCTATCAAGTCAGCGATCGAGTCGGTCATCGAGGGCAAGCCCGACGTGGTGGACCTCGCCGTCACGGTCCTGCTGGCCGAGGGGCACCTCCTGGTGGAGGACGTCCCCGGCGTGGGTAAGACGATGCTGGCCAAGGCCATGGGCCGGGCCGTGGACTGCACCGTCCGCCGGATCCAGTTCACCCCCGACCTGCTGCCCAGCGACGTCACCGGGGTGAGCATCTACCGGCAGGAACGGCACGAGTTCGAGTTCAAGCCCGGCGCCGTCTTCGCGAACATCGTGGTCGGCGACGAGATCAACCGGGCCAGCCCGAAGACGCAGTCCGCCCTGCTCGAGTGCATGGAGGAGCACCAGGTCACGGTGGACGGGGTGACCCACCACCTGGAGTCCCCGTTCATCGTGGTGGCGACCCAGAACCCGGTGGAGATGGAGGGCACCTTCCCGCTCCCCGAGGCGCAGCGCGACCGGTTCATGGCGCGGGTGTCGATGGGCTACCCCTCGGCCAGCGCCGAGCTGGACATGCTCGGCCACCACGGCGAGCACGACCCGCTGTCCGGCCTGCGCCCGGCCTGCGACGCGAACACGGTGCGCTCGCTGATCGCGGTCAGCCGCGCGGTGTACGCCGCCGACGGGATCAAGGAGTACGTGGTCAACCTGGTCCGGGCCACCCGCTCGAACCCGGAGCTGCGGCTCGGGGCCTCCCCGCGGGCCGCGCTGCACCTGCTGCGCGCGGCCAAGGCCCGGGCGGCGATGAGCGGGCGCGGCCACGTCATCCCGGACGACGTGCAGGCGCTCACCCCGCTGGTGCTGGCTCACCGCCTGATGCCCAGCGCGGAGGCCCAGCTGGCCCGTCGGGCCCCCGCCGACGTCCTCACCTCGATCATTTCCCAGGTGCCGGTGCCCGCGCCCCGGGCCACCAGCACCGCCTGGCCGGCCTGAGGGGCCGGGGATGAGAGCCGCGGTCAGCCGGGTCCGGTCCGCCCTGTCCGGGCTGACCACCCGGGGTCGCTCCTTCCTGTCGGCGGGAGTGGCCTCCGGTATCTGCGCGGTCGTGCTCGGCCGGCAGGACCTGCTGCGGATCGCGGTGCTGCTTTTGGTCCTGCCGCTGGCCTGCGTCTTCATGCTGACCCGGGCGCACTACCGGATCGGCCTGACCCGCACCACCACCCCGGCCCGGGTCTCGGTCGGCGCCCCGATGCGGGTCCGGCTGGAACTGCAGAACCTGGCCACCCTGCGTACCCGGGTGCTGCTCGCGGAGGACCGGGTGCCCCCCGCGCTCGGCGCCCCGCCCCGGTTCGTGCTCGACCGGATGCCCAGCGGCCAGCGCGCCGCGGTCACCTACTCCCTCACCGCGGCCCTGCGCGGCCGCTACCCGATCGGGCCGTTGCGGCTGCGGGTCACCGACCCGTTCGGGATGTGCGAGCTGACCCGCTCGTTCACCGGCAACGACCACGTCGTGGTGGTACCCCGCCTGTACCCGCTGGTCCCGCTGACCGCCGGCGGCACCTGGGGCGGCGCCGGCGACTCGCTGGCCCGGGCGGCCGCGGTCAGCGGCGAGGACGACATCGCCACCCGTGAGTATCGCGAGGGCGACGACTTGCGCCGGGTGCACTGGCGCTCCACCGCCAAGCGCGGCGAACTGATGGTGCGGCGCGAGGAGCAGCCGCGGCAGATGCGCGCCACCGTGGTTCTCGACACCCGGGCCCGGGCCCACCGCGGCGACGGGCCGGGTTCCTCGTTCGAATGGGCGGTGAGCGCCGCCGCGTCCATCGCCGTGCACTTCGCCGAAGAGAAACACGGCATCCGGCTGCTGCTCGACGGGGCGCCGGCCGGCTGGTCCAACCCGCATTCCGGCGAGGCGTCCGGCGAGCTGCTGGAACGGCTCGCCATAGTGCAGACCGGCGGCGACGACGTGCTCGACGACGCGGTCGGGGTGCTGCACCGGGCTGGTGGGGACGGCCTGATCATCGCCGTGCTGGGCGACATCGACGAGTCGGTGGCGCTGCGGCTGGGCGAGCTCGGCCTGGTCGGCCGGGCCGGAATCGTCGTGCTGCTGGACACCCCGCAGTGGTCGGCGGGCTCGGTCCGGGCGTCCGTGACCAATCGGCAGCGGCTGACCGGCCTGCTCCGCGAGGGCGGGTGGGCCGTGGTCGAGGCCGGCCCGAAGCAGACCATCAGCGAGGTCTGGAACGGCGCGGCCGCCTCGGCCGTGGCCGGTGGAGGGGCCGAGGTCAGTCCCTCCCGGGTGCCGGCTGGAGCCCCCACAGCTTCGGCGTCTAGTAATGGAGGCCCGAACTCCTCCGCCGACGGCTTTGGACGGATGCGGTCATGACAAACGGTTCCGACGAGCGGATGGCGGTCACGGCCGCCGGGGCCAGCCTGGTCGCCGCCCTCACCCTCGTTCCGCTGATCAAGGGCCCGACCTGGTTCTTCGCCGCCGCCGTGATGGTGCTGACGGTGATGGTGGCCGGCATGGTCGGGCGCCAGCTGGCCCGCGGCTGGTGGCCGGCCGTGGTCGGGCTGCAGACCGTGCTGCTGTTCGTCGCGATCGTCGTGCTGTTCGCCCGGACCGAGCTGGCCAACCCGCCGGGCGCCGTCCGGATGCTGATCGACCTGGTGCAGACCGGCCTGGACGTGACCCAGAGCCAGTCCCCGCCGGTGGACTCGGCCCGGGGCATCGTCCTGCTGGCCGCCGGGGGCGCCGGGCTGGTGGCGCTGGCCGTCGACATCCTGGCCACCTCGTTCCGCCAGCCGGCGCTGGCCGGGCTGCCGCTGCTGGCGATGTACTGCGTGCCCGCCGCCCTCCTCGACAACGGTCTGCCCTGGTACCTGTTCCTGATCTCGGCGGCCGGTTTCCTGCTGCTGCTGTCGGCGGACGCGGGCGACCGGGTCCGGGCCTGGGGCCGGGTGCTGGCCTCGGCCGGGCAGCGTTCGGCGGTCCGGCCCGGCGGGGACACCGGCCTGGCCCGCGGCGGCCGGCGGGTGGCGGTGACCGCGGTGGCCATCGCGGTGATCGTGCCCGCCCTGGTGCCGGGGCTGAACAACCAGCTGCTCGGCGGTTCGGGCGACGGGGACGGGTCCGGCGGCAGCGTCATCACCCGGATCAACCCGATCCTGGACATGCGCCGCGACCTGAACGACTCCCAGGACACCGAGCTGCTGGAGTACACCACCTCGGTGGAGAACCCGGACCCGCTGCGGATCGTCACGGACGACGAGTACGACGGCAAGACCTGGAAGCCGAGCAACAAGAACATCCCGCGGTCCCAGGTGGTCCAGCGCGGCATGCCGCCGGTGCCCGGCCTGACCGGTGCGATCAGCACCACCGAGCAGACCGCGGACTTCAGGATCTACCAGATGCGCCAGACCTACCTGCCGCTCCCCTATCCGACCACCAAGGTGACCGGGCTGACCGGCGAATGGCTGTTCGACCCCGAGACGCTGAACGTCATCGGGAACGGCACGAACACCCAGCAGGCCCGCTACAGCACGAACTTCCTGCAGGTCACGCCGACCGCCGAGCAGCTCGCCGACGCGCCCGCGGCCCCGGACGACATCGTCAAGAAGTACATCGCCCTGCCCAAGGGCATGCCGCCCAAGATCCTGCAGGTCGCCGAGCAGGAGGCCGGCAACGGCAGCAAGTACGAGCAGGCCGTCCGGCTGCAGAACTACTTCCGCACCGACGGCGGGTTCACCTACGACACCCTGGCGCCGTCGACCACCGACGACGGGGACGGCAGCTACGCGGCGATCCTGGACTTCCTCACCGCGAAGCACGGGTACTGCGTCCACTACGCCTCGACGATGGCCGTGATGGCCCGCGCGCTCGGCATCCCGGCCCGGGTCGCCGTCGGCTTCCTGCCGGGCAGCCTCCAGGACCAGAACAAGCGGATCATTTCCTCGAGGGACGCCCACGCCTGGCCCGAGCTGTACTTCGGCGGGGTCGGCTGGGTCCGGTTCGAGCCCACGCCGCGCAGCGGCGAGACGAACCCGCCGGAGTGGACGATCCCGCAGACCAGCACGGACGACAGCTCCTCGAGCAGTGACACCAGCACCACCACCAAGCCGGACACCAGCGAGGGCAGCGCCAGCAGCAGCGCCGAGGCGAACGTCCCGGACGAGCAGGCGGCGACCGCGGGCGGGCAGTCCTCCGGCGGTTTCCACCTGCCCTGGCAGCCGGTGCTCGTCCTGCTGGTCGGTCTCCTCGCCCTGGTCTCGCCCCGGCTGGCCGCCTCGGTGGCTACCCGCCGGCGCTGGCGCCGGGCCGGCACGGCGCCCGGGTTGGCCGCGGCGGCCTGGGACGATCTCCGGCTCGGGCTGAACGACCTGGGAGTGCGCTGGGCGGCCTCGTGGACGCCGCGCGCGGTCCGACAACGGCTGAACGACGACTACCAGCTCAGCCCGGAGCAGTCGGCCGCCCTGAACCGGCTGGTGGAGGAGCTGGAAGAGGCGTTCTACGCCCCGCCTTCCGACGCTCAGGGCCGCCCGGCGGCGCAACGGCGGCAGGATGTGGCGCTGATCGTGGGAGCAGTGGCGGTGCAGAAGTCGGGGCAGACCCGGTGGCGGGCCCGGCTCTGGCCGACCTCCGGCCTGACCGCTCTGACCGGTCTGGGGACGTGGCTCACCGCCAAGTTCCAGCGGGATCGGGATACGGACGACTCCGAGGACGGCGGGAAGCCGCGGGAGAAGACCGGCAGCGGAGTTCACTGATCCGGTTGTTGCGGGTGTGAGGGTGTGCTGCCTTCACACCGGCCCGTGACGGCCTCTCTGATCGCTCTCTGACCGCGCTCTCTGACCGCGCTCTCTGACCGCGCTGTGCGCTCTCTGACCGCCGCGCGGGTGCGCTCTCTGGCCCCGCGTGCGGGTGCGCTCTCTGGCCCCGCGTGCGGGTGCGCTCTCTAGCCCCGCGTGCGGGTGCGCTCTCTAGCCCCGCGTGCGGGTGCGCTCTCTGGCCCCGCGTGCGGGTGCGCTCTGGCCCCGCGTGCGGGTGCGCTCTCTGGCCCCGCGTGCGGGTGCGCTCTCTGGCCCCGCGTGCGGGTGCCCTCTCTAGCCCCGCGTGCGGGTGCTCTCTGACCGCGTGCGGGTGCGCTTTTGGAGACGCCTTCGCCGCGCCCGGTCGCGGTCGCGGTCGCGGTCGCGGTCGCGGTCGCGGTCGCGGTCGCGGTCGACGAGACAAACAGCATTAAGCGGTGCCGCGGAGTCCGCGGTACCGCCTCGTGAGCTGAGCATTCGACTGCTGGAGGACGCGACGCTTGTTGGCCCCGCCCAGGCGGGGCCCCTTGCGGTCAAGCGTTGGTTCGGGTCACGCGTCCTTCATCGTGATGCCGTTCGTGTGCTGCGCCGCCGGTCAGCGTTCGTCCCGGCGGCGATCCCACCGCTGTTCCAGGCGCTGCATGAAGCTGGCCTTGCTGCGATTGCTGCGTTTCACCGGGGGACGGACGGCACCGGCCGCATTGACAACGCCTACTGGACCTCTGCGCTTACTGGACACGGCGTACGCCGTACCGCCCAGCATGCAGACGAAGCCGAGCACCCCGATCGGGATGTTGTTGTTGGCCACACCAAAGACGAGCACTACGAGCCCGAGCACGATACCCGTGCCCCCAATAGCAAGCCGCCGACCGGCCCCTGGCCGTCGGTTGGCGCCACGCATTGCCGAGGCAAACTTCGGATCCTCGGCATAGAGCGCGCGCTCCATCTGCTCAAGCAGACGCTGCTCGTTATCGGAGAGCGGCACTTCGACCTCCTGACGGTCACACCGGTCGTTCCACCTGCGTTCCGGCGATGGTCACAGAATAGGTCGCAGTTGCCTACCGCGAAAGCCGATCGGCGGTCCCACCCGGATGGTCTCCCCATTCTCGGCCATTCGGATGTCTGTCTTGATACCGGTGGCCGTCCTGAGCGTAGCCGGAACGGGGGGCCGGACGCGGGCGCACAGTCTCCTCCCCGGAGTCCGGTCGCGCCACCAGACTGGCCGGGCGCACGGCCCCCGCCCCGAACCGCGCGCTGGCCCGATCCACTGCCTGCTCGGCCTCACGCCACCCGAGCGGACGCTCGCCGAGGGTCGGCTGATGGTGTCCCGCCGAAGCCTCCACCAACCCCTCCAAACGCACTCCGACCAGCCTCAACCGGGCCCGGTCGAGGCCCAGCCGGTCGTACAGGCCGAGGGCGGTGGCGTGCACCACGCGGGCCACGTCGGTGTGCTCCGGCAGCGTCCGGGAGCGGGTGATCGTGGTGAAGTCCGCGAACCGGATCCGGATCACCACCGTGCGGCCGATCAGCCCGGCCGAGCGGGCGCGGGCCGCCACCCGCTCGCTGAGCCTTAGCAGCTCGCGACCTATCACGTCCGGATCATCGACGTCTGTGTGGAAAGTCTCCTCGCTGCCGATGCTCCGTTCCGGCTGCCAGGGCACCACCGGACGGGGATCTCGGCCCCAGGCGAACTCGTGCAACCGCCCGCCGACAGTGTCGCCGAGCGCCCGGCGGAGGGTCGCGACCGGGGTATGAGCGATGTCGGCGACCGTCACCAGCCCCAGCCGACGCAGCGCCTCCGCAGTCTTCTCCCCCACGCCCCACAGCGCGGTGGCCGGCAGGCCGTGCAGAAAGGTGACGGTCTCGCCTTCCGGCACCACCCGGACCCCGTCCGGCTTGGCCGCCGCCGAAGCCAGCTTGGCCACGAACTTGGTCCCGGCGATCCCCACCGAACAGGTGATCCGCTGCTCGTCGGCGACCCGGTCGCGGATCATCGCGGCGATCCGTCGGGGGTCGCCGGCCCGGAGCCGGGCCCCGGAGACGTCGATGAAGGCCTCGTCCAGGCCCAGCGGCTCGACCAGCGGGGTGACCGAGCGGAACACCTCCATCACGCCTCTGGACACCTCGGCGTACCGGTCGTGGTCGGGTTCGATCACCACCGCCTCGGGGCAGAGCCGGCGGGCCCGGCCCATCGGCATCGCGGCGTGCACTCCGCTGCGCCGGGCCTCGTAGGTGGCTGAGAGCACGACTGAGCGGCCTCCCCCGCCCACGATTACTGGGCGGCCTCGGAGGTTTGGGCGGTCGATCAGTTCGACCGAGGCGTAGAAGGCGTCCAGGTCGATGTGCAGGATCGGGCCGGCTTTGGGGGTGCTGGGGTGGGGGCTGAGCCTGGAGCTGGGGCGGTTTGAGTAGGTGGGGCTCGGGCTGGGGCTCGGGCTGGGGCTCGGGCTGGGGCTGAGGCGGCTTGAGCGGGTGGGGCTCGGGCTGAGGCTCGGGCTGAGGCGGCTTGAGCGGGTGGGGTTGTCGCGCTGACCTGAGCGGCTGAGCTGATCCGGGTGGCTGTGCTGATCCGGGTGGCTGTGCTGATCCGGGTGGCTGTGCTGATCCGGGTGGCTGTGCTGATCCGGGTGGCTGTGCTGACTCGTGTGGCTGAGCTGATCAGGTCGGTTGGGGTGGCTCGGGCGACTGGATTGATCGGGTTGGGTGGGTCGGTTGAGTTGACCTGGGTGGCCCGGTTGACCTGAGTGGCCCGGTTGGCCGGACTGGCTGAGTTGACCGGGGCGGCCGAGCTGGCCGGACTGGCTGGGCGGGTGGCCGGACTGGCTGGGCGGGTGGCCGGACTGGCTGGGCCGGCTGGGTCGGTGAGGTTGGCTGGGGCGGCTCACCGCCCGGAGCTTCCGGGACTGGAGTGCCAGAGCTTGCGGGGTGGCTCACGGCGGCGCCGGGTTTCTTCCTGGCGGCGAAGTCGTTCCTGTTCCTTCGCTGTGTCTTCCCTTTGGGCGGCTCGGTTCTCTGCGGAAGCCGGGGACGCAGCGTCCGTTGCTTCTCCCTGTTGCTGGTACCGCCGTCCTGTCTCCTCCGCACCCTGCCCGCCGGCTTCCCGACCTACCGCGGAAGCCGGGGACGCAGCGTCCGTTGCTTCTTCCCGCTGCCAGTACCGACGTCCCTCCGCGACTTGCTCGCCGGAAGCCGGGGACGCAGCGTCCATTGCTCCACTTCGTTGTTGGTGTCGGCGTTCCTCTTCGCGCCGTCGGCGTTCTTCCCGGACGGAATCCTGTTCAGCGGCCAGCATCCGGCGGGTCTCGCGGGTGTCGCCGCCTGGAGGCCGCAGATCGGCGTAGGGCGACTGACGGAAACCGCTGGGGTGGACGAGCACGCGGCGAGTGAGCGGGTCCCCTCGATCGCCGCTGGGTAGCCCTGTGGCCACCTCCCAGTCCGGTGTCTCTGCACCAGGAAGAGCACCGTCGTCGCGGCTCATTCCCAGCACTCGACCGGGGGTAGGGCCACCGACATCGGCCGGGACCAAACCTGGGTGGCTGGCGGCGGCCGGAGCTTCGACGGGTTCGTCGGTGTGGAGGATCTCCAGCACTCCTGCGAGCCCGGACTCCACCCACACCTCCCAAAGCACCGGCAACTCCCATGCACCCGTCGCCCGTAGCGAGACCCCGCGCTGACCCGTCTTACGGAGCACTCCGCGCACCACCAGAAGCCAGGAGTGAAAAACCGTGGCGGCGTAGGGACCTTGAACGTCTTCGAAGAAGGTCGCGTCTACCGGGCCGGTCGAGTCGTCCAAGGTAAGGAAGACAACACGACGGCCGGTTCGGATCGGTGGGGTCTGGGTGGCCACCTTTACCCCGGCCACCAGGATCTCCGCTCGGCTACGCCGACCGCGGACGTCCCGGGCCCGGGTGATTTCGAGGGCCTTCAGCAGCGGCTCGTAGAACTCGAGTACGTGCCGGCTCGCGTCCAGTCCCAGCACCTCGAGCTCGGCCCGAGTGCGCTCAGCACTGGTCATCTCCGGAAGGCCGCTGGGGATGATCTGGTCTGGCGCGTCTCCGAGGTCGAGGGCGAGTTGAACGGACTGGTCGGCCGCGACGAGTACCGGAGCCGCGGACTGCGCCTGCAGCCCGGTCGCCCGGCGAACTCCGCTGCTGTCTTTACCCCAGCCCGCCGCCGACTCGATCTCAGTTCGTGTTCTCGGTGCTGCGATTTCCTTCTTCCGGGATGGCCCGTTCTTCAGCGACCGGCTCCATCGTTCAAGGTCGGCGAGCTGGAGGAGAAGATCCCGGCGGGTGGTCCGGCTTCGTGACTGCACCGGCAGCGCATCGGTCAGTCCGTAGACGGAGTCGAACGCCCCGGTGATCACCAGCCGTTCCACGATCGGCCGGGAGATCTGCGCCCGGTGCCAGAAGTCGGCCAACGACGGGTACGGCCGGTTCGCGACGATCCGCTCCACCTCCGCGTCGCTGATCCCCTTCACCTCGGCCAGCGCGAGCCTGATCCCATACCCGCCCTCGGGTTCTTCCTCCAGCCGCTCCACCCGGTAGGTGGCATCGGAATGGTTCACGTCGAGCGGGAGCACGGCGATGCCGAAGTTGCGGGCGTCGTCCAAGATCAGGCGTTTGGGGTACATGCCGGGGTCGTGGGTGAGCACCCCGGCGAGGAAGGCGGCCGGGTGATGCGCCTTCAGCCAGGCCGACTGATAGGTGGGCAGGGCGAAGGCCGCAGCGTGCGCCTTGCAGAACCCGAACGACGCGAAGGCTTTGAGCACGGCCCAGATCCGGTCGATCGACGCACCGTCGAACATCTTCTCCCCGTCGACCGTGCGGCAGCGGCCGGCGTAGTGCCGGAACCACTTCTCGTTCTTCTCCTGCATGGCGGGAATGCCCATTGCGCGCCGGAACTCGTCCGCCTCGGCCAGGTCGCAGCCGGTGCTGATGCTGACGATCTGCAGCACCTGCTCGTGGAAGACCACCACGCCGCAGGTGTCCTCGAGCACCGGCCGCAGGGCGGGGTGCAGATACTCGGGCTCGTCCCAGCCCTGCCGGGCCCGCAGGAAGGGGGTGATCATGTCGGACTTCACCGGGCCGGGCCGGAACAACGAGATGTCGATGATCAGGTCGTGGAACGTCTCGGGGGCGAACTTGCCGACCAGTTCCCGCTGGCCGGGCGACTCAATCTGGAAACAGCCGAGCGTGCGGGTGCTCTGGATCAGCGCGAACGTGGCCGGGTCGTCGTGCGGCACCGCGTCGAGGTCGATCCAGCCGGTCCCGTCCAGGTAGTCGGCCGCTTCTTCGTGGCCGCCCGCGGTGCCGGCCTCGGCCTTGTCCACCCGGGCGACCTCGGCGATCGCGTAGGACATTGCCGACTGCATCCGGATGCCGAGAATGTCGAGCTTCAGCAGCCCGAGGGCCTCGACGTCGTCCTTGTCGAACTGGCTCATCGGGAAGCCCATCCAGCTGGCCTCGACCGGGGTGCGGTCGAGCAGTTGGCCGTCCGAGATCAGCACGCCGCAGGGATGCAGGGCGATGTGCCGGGGAAGCCCGTCGAGCCGCTCGACCAGGTCGAACAGCAGGCCCAGGCGAGGCTGGGCCAGGCCGGAGGCCCGTAGTTCGGGCAGTTCGGCAATGGCCGAGCGGACGTCGCGGGCCCGGATGTGCGGGAAGGCCTTGGCGATGGTGTCGACCTCGCCCGGCGGCAGGCCGAGCGCGGCTCCGACGTCCCGGATCGCGTGCCGGGCGCGATATGTGTCCATCATCGAGACACAGCTGACCCGGTCGCCGCCGAAGACGTCGAGCAGCTTCTCGTAAACCTCGGTCCGGCGGTCGGACTCGACGTCCAGATCGATGTCGGGCAGGTGGACCCGCAGCCGGGTGGCGAACCGTTCCATCAACAGGTTGTGCCGGAGCGGGTCTACACCGGAGATGCCGAGCAGATAGTTGATTATGCTGCCGGCGCCGGAGCCCCGGGCCGCCACCCGCACTCCCATGCGGCGGATCAGGTCGCAGACGTTGGCGATGGTGAGGAAGTAAGTGGGGATGGCGAGGAACCTGACCAGCTCGAGTTCCTCCTCCAGACGCTGCTCGACGCGTTTGCGTTCCTTGTGCCCGGCCCGGGGGTAGCAGGTGGCGATCCGGTCGATACAGCGCTGCCGGAGTTCCGCGTCCGCATCCTTCCCGGCTAGGCCGAGCGCCTCGTTCTCCGGCAGGTGGGCCCGGCCGAGGCCGAGCTCCACCTCCGCGTTCATCAGGCAGCGCGAGGCCAGCGACTCGGTCAGCGCGAGCATCTGCCCGGCCAGCGCCAGATCGCCTGCTGCCTCGGCGATCTCGTGCGCCCGGCGGGTCATCTCGGCCTCTCCGGCGAGATAACCCTCGCTCGTGGTCCGGTCGAGGTGGCGTGAGTCGATGGCGACCAGCCGACGGGCGGCGTCCAGCACATCGACCGTGACCGCGCCTTCGCGGGTGGCGTGCCGGACGGCATTGGTGAGGACCGCGGGAATCCCGGCCTGGCGAGCCAGGTTCAGCATCCGGGCAGCATGCCCGAGGCTGGCCGGGGCTCCCTGAGGACCGCGGTGATAAACGATCTCGACCGCCAGGCAGGCGGGTGGCAGGCGCGCCTGCCACTGATCCAGCACGGCTCGGGCGAGATCGGCCCGGCCGGCCAGGACCGCCCGGCCGAACTCCGAATCCGGCCCCAGCAGAACGGTGAGCGCCGGGATGTCCCCCAGCCAAGAACCGCCTCGGAGCCGGCCACCACTCTCAGGCTGGCCACCACTCTCAGACCGGCCACCACTCTCAGACCGGCCACCCCCATCAAGCCCGGGACGGCTCTCGAGCCGGCTACCACCCTCACGTCGGCCACCGCCTTCGATCTGGGCGTGCTCCGCGATCAGGTCGATGGTGCTGACCGGCCGGCCTCGCTCCCCCCGCACCTGGGTGGCGGTGATCAGCCGGCACAGCCGTCCCCAGCCCTGGCCCGGCTGCAGTCCGGTGCCAGGGCCGGAAGCGAGCGCCAGCACGGTAACCCGGGGAAGACGAGGGTCCACGCTGGCGCCGCCCCGCACCGGAACCCGGCGACCGGGCTCCGGCACGTTCCTGACGGCTGGTCGGCGCCGCTGGCCGCCCGAAGACAGCATCGGCTCGACCGCCAGATTCACGCCTAGGGCCGGTTTGATCCCAGCCCCCGCACAGGCGTTGACGAATTTCACCGCGCCGTACAGGCCGTCGCGGTCGGTGAGGGCGAGGGAGGTCAGCCCTTCGGCGGAAGCCTGCGCGACCAGCTCGCGAGGGCTGGATGCGCCGTATCGGAGGGAGTACCCGGAGGCGACGTGCAGGTGGGTGAAGCGTTGCGGCATCTCATGGTCAATCGCAGCTCGGCAGGGTCATCGGAAGAACCTGCTGGTAGGGCAGACCGAGCGTGGACTCGACCAGGTGGTGGAAGGCTTCCGCGTCGCGGAGCAGATCGTCGGCCTCGCGGGCGCTGATGACCCCGGTACGACCGGCGTCGATCGCGGCCCGGCGAGAGGCGGTGGAGGCGAAGTAGGAGGCCCACTCACCCAATTCGGGAGCCACCCGAGGCAGAACCTCCCAGACGCTTCGCGGGCCGCCACGGCCACCGGGACGGCTGCGGACCGCGAGCACCGCAGCGGCGGCCCGCAGTGCGGCGAGGTGCGCGGTGACGTACCGCTCCGACGGCGTACGGGACCCGCAGGCCTGCGTCAGGCCGGAACGGGAGCGGTCGAGCAGCATCCGGGCCGCGGTCGAGACGGGCGGCCGAGCCAGAGTGGTCGCCGACATGTCGGCCTCCTCATGGTCAAGACGTTCAGGATGTTCATGGCGTTCGGGACGAACAGCGCGCTCCGGACGAGCAACACGCTCGAAGTGGGTAAGGCGTTCAGGTTCTGCGGGACGTTCTGCCCCGTCGGGATTTTCAGAGCTTTCGGAACTGGCGGAACCTTCGGAGCCGGCCCGGTGCCGGGGACGTAGCGGCGGCAGAGGAGGTGGCACCGGGCGTAGTGCCGGGCGCCTCCCGGATCCCCCTGTCCTCGCCGGATCGGAATCTGGCGTCTCAGGGCCATTTCCGAGGTCGCTCATGCCGATCGGGCCCGAATTCGCAAGGCAGTCAATCGGCGACTTGAAGTAGGCGCCAGGAGTCGGCCGCCGGATTGGAGGCCGGCGTGCGGGAAAGGTCGTACACCCCACTGCCGAAAGCACGGCCGGTGCTGGCCTCCACCCGCCAGACCTCACACTCGCTGTCGAGCAGAAATTCCTCAGGCGCGGCCGACTGGACGTTTTCGCTTTGAACCCGCGGATTCTCGTGCGGCTCGCGATCATGCCCCCCAGCCGCTCCCCCCGCCGCCGGACGACTGTGCACCCGGCGATGGGCCGCACCATGGCGCCCGAGGGCCGTCGACGAACCGTGCGACCGGCCGGCCCGAGCCGGGTGGTCTGCGGCCGCCGGACCGGAACCACCGGTCATCTGCCCAGCACCGCTACCAACACCGCTACCGACACCGCCAGGCACTCCGCCGGGCAGTTCACCGGACGAACCAGCGGTCTGGCCGGACCAGACCGCGAAGGACGGCTCTTCGGAGGACGTGGGCCGGTCGCCCGGCCACTCCTCACCGTGCAGGGCCCGCGCCGCGGCGGTGGACCACCAGTCGCGCCGCTCGCGCCAGTGCCCCAGCACCTCGCGCACCACATAGAGACGACCGCGCCAGAGGAAGGCCATCGGCGCGTCGCCCGCCTCCTGGACGATCCGGACATCGACCAATTCACTCACCCGACGAGCCATTTCGCTCTGCACCTGCGCTTCCCACTACCGCTGCCGACTGGAGTCCGACGTGCCGACTGGAACCTGAAGCTGATCCGGTGCGACGTACGAAAAGCCGCACACCACACCGGGCCCGGGGGAAGACGGGCGGTCACCGGCCCGCGGGTTCCCCCTGTTCCGCGGTCCGGTGCGTGTGACACCGGAACGGCCGGTGACGAGGTGGGGTCGAGTTCACCTCGTCACCGACCTACTCACCAGGGGCAGCCGGCGCGCTGTGATCCCTGACGAGCCCGTTCGAACAGATGTTCGAACGATTCGAATGTACACCGGCGGCCGGGGACTCCGTCAACCGCAGAGAAGCCGCCATTCTGGCGACGTTCGGCTTCGGCTCATCTACGGATGGTGATGAGCACAGCACTCAGGCCTTGCGCCAGCCCTGCGGAGCGGCGGACGGGTCCGACAGGCGGTCGATCGCCCGCCCCAGCCGGGCCCGCCACCAGGCCGAACGCACCGGGTCGGGCATTCCCACCGAGACCAGGGCGGTACGGTCAGGAACCGGTGCCGCACCCGGAACCCGGATGAAACCCTTTTGCGGTCGCAGGGATTCGCCGTCCCGGACGACGTCCTCCCGGAACAACGACACCGTGCCGAGCCCACAGGCGAACGGCAGTTCCGGGAGCGCGGCGGCCAAGGCGACCTGGGCGGCCATCCCGATGCTCGTCTCCAGGGCCGAGGAGACTACACAGGGCAGCCCCGTGGATTCAGCGACCTCAAGGGCCCGCCGGACCCCGCCGAGCGGCGTGCACTTGATCACCGCGACATCGGCGGCTTCCTGGAGCGGCACCCGGGTCGGATCGGCCGCTTGCCGGATCGACTCGTCGGCGGCGATCCGGACGTCCACCCGCCGGCGCACCTCGGCCAGCTCCTCGACGGTGCGACAGGGCTGCTCCGCGTACTCCAGCTCGCCCGCCACCCGGGTCAGCTCGCGCAGCGCGTGAACGGCCTGGTCGGCGTCCCAGCGGGCGTTCGCGTCCACCCGGATCGCCCCCTCCGGCCCAAGAGCCGACCGCACCGCCTCCACCCGGGCCAGGTCCTCCCCCAGGGAGTCCGGCCGTTCCGCGACCTTGACCTTCGCTGTGGAGCAGCCGGACGCAACCACCAGTTCGGCCGCCCGCTCCGGTGTGACAGCAGGCACGATGCAGTTCACCGGAATCGCATCCCGCAGCGGACCTGGCCAGCCGACAGTGCAGGCCTCGACAGCAGTGGCCAGCCAACGAGCCGCTATCGCGTCGTCGTACTCGGGGAACGGGCAGAACTCGCCCCACCCCAGAGGGCCGGAGAGCAGGATTCCCTCCCGGACGGTGATCCCCCGGAACCGATCGGTCATCTCGATCGCGTAAGGCACCACCTGAACGTCCGTCTTCGCTGTCACCTGGGCAGATTACGCCCGAGGCAAGACTGTCGGTGCCTGCCCGTAAGGTGACCGACACATGGATCAGAGGAGGGCGAAATGACGTACGTGGTACTCACCGTCTGGGGCGTCCCGCTCGCCCGCATGCCCTTGGCCCTGCTCCGGATGGGTTACGAGCGCCTTTCTCTGCGGTCCGTGCCCGGCCTGCGGTTCGCCAAGCTGCTCGGCACCGGCGACGGACGCACCTTCACCCTGCGCGATGCCGACCCTCGACACTGGGCCCTGCTGACGGTCTGGGAAAGCGCCGAACAGGCAGCCGCATTCAAGGAGAGCGGTGTCCACCGGCGATGGAACAGCATTGCCTCAGAGCGCCTCGAGGTCGCGATGACCCCGCTGTCCAGCAGAGGACGATGGGCCCGCACCGAGCCGTTCGGGTCACCGGTCCCCCGCAAGGTCGCAGACGATGCACCAGTCGCCTCGATCACCCGCGCCCGCATCCGGCCCACGCGCGCCCTTTCCTTCTGGAAAGCCGTCCCGCCGGTCTCCACCGACCTCGCCACCATCGACGGGTTGCGCCTGGCGTTCGGTATCGGCGAGGCCCCGATCGGCCTGCAGGGCACGTTCTCCTTGTGGGAATCATCTTCCGCACTGACAGATTTCGCCTACCGCCGGGCCGCCCATGTCGATGTCGTCCGGCGAACGGTGCCCGAGCAGTGGTACGCCGAGGAGCTTTTCGCCCGGTTCGCCGTCCATTCGGTTACGGGCTCTCTGGGTGCCTTCCGGAGCGGGGCAGGTGATTCGATCAATCTGGGTGACCGCTCGGAGGGTGGAACTGATTCGTCAGGGGTGGGCACCAGGGATTCCCCGTCGACTGGTTCACCGGGGAGTTCGCCCGAGCCACCGGGAAATCCCTTGGGGACATCGCCAGGTCCGCCAAGGTCACCAGGAAGTTAGCCAAGGTCAGCAGGAAGGTAGAGGGCAACCGGGGATCGGCGCCGTACAGACCGGCGCCGTGCGGTGCGGACCGGCGCGGTGCGGACCGGCGCGGTGTCAACGTCGCGAAGCCAGGCCATCGCGAAGTGGGCGACAGAAGAGCTCGCCCAAGAGCAGGTTGACGACGTGAATCACCCGAGGACGAGGTGGATCGTCACAGATACGAGACGATCACTCTGGCCGAAGAGCCAGACACCGAAGCGCCCCATTCGGCACGATGTGCGCCATGCGTACTGCCTCTCTCCTTCCCATCCTCTTCGTCCCCGTCGCCCTGACCCTCACCGCCTGCAGCAGCGATTCCCCCGCCTCCGCCGACCCGAGCTCCTCCAGTTCGTCCGCCTCGGCGGCCGGCGGGAACGGGAGCCAGCTCGCCGCTGCGGTCGGGAAGGTGATTGAGGTGGACGGGGCCAAGGCGAAGGTGGTCTGCCCGGACTTCAAGGGTCAGGAGGGCTCAGCAGGAACGAGCATCGGCGTCTCCGGGGACACCGTGGACTGCCAGGCGACGGTCACGCCGGCTGCCGGCCCGCAGTACAAGACGTCGATCCGGGTGACCTGGAACGACGATGAGGGGCACTTCACGACGGCTGAGCAGGACGACTGAACAAGGCGAACAGAACGAACGCCGACGGCCCGAACTGTCTCCAGGTCCGCGCGGCGGTCAACCTCAGGCCGGTGAAGTTCCGCCTCGCCCTTCTCCAAGTGGCGGGGCGGAACTCGGCCGCTCTCCCCCAGCAGCGGGCTAGCCCGGCCTACCTGCGCAGGTATCCCGCAGCCCCAGGCCATACGATGGCCGCCGACCCGGAGCAGACGGTGAGGCGAGAGTGACTAGGCAACCAACGACGCCGGACGTCCCCGGGCGTCTGGTCACCGGATTGGTCGCCGCCGGTGTCCTCACGCAGATCAGTTATCCCCTGACCTCCGGCATTGCTCTGCGCGTGGTCACGATCGTCAGCGTTCTTCTGCTCACCTCGGCCGGGGTACTGCATGCGGCGCTTCGCTGGAGCGCCAAGCACGCCGCTGTCCTGGTTCTGGTGGCGGGCGGGATTGGGCTGCTGGCGGAGACGGTCGGCGTCCATACCGGCTACCCCTTCGGCGAGTACCTCTACACCGACCGGCTGGGACCGAAGCTCGCTGGGGTGCCGGTGCTGGTTCCGCTGGCCTGGAGCATGATCGCCTATCCCGCGTTGCTGCTGGGGCGGAGGCTGGCGACCCGGACGGACGGAAGTCTGAGCCGGGTGCGTACGGCCATGCTCGGCGCTGTCGCCCTTGCCTCATGGGACCTTTTTCTCGATCCGCAGATGATTGCTCAGGGTGCCTGGCGTTTCGCCGACCCGAGCCCGGGACTGCCCGGGGTTCCGGGGATTCCGCTGACCAACTTCGCCGGCTGGCTCCTGGTCGCGCTGGTGATGGTGGCCGCGTTGGACCGAGTCCTTCCGAACCGGCCGATCCACCGCACGCACTGGGAATGGCCTGCCGCGGCGATCCTGACCTGGACGTGGCTGGGGTCGGCGGTCGGCAATCTGGTGTTCTTCGGCCGGCCCTGGGTGGCGGTCTACGGCGGCCTGGTGATGGGCCTGACCGTGCTGCCCTATCTGCTCCGGCTCGCCCGTGCGTCCGAGACGCCAAGACTGTCGGACCCGGGTGACAAGCTGGAAGCAATGGACGACCGCAGGCAGACATCAGCACGGATCGGCGGGCAGCGGTGACGAGACGGGGTTTCGGGCGGGACGCCACGCAAAGCCGCACACGGCAACACGGCGCGGCGCGGGGCGGGGCCAAAGGGCGCGGGGCGAAAGAGCGCCAGGTAAAGGAGCGCGGGGTGAGGGAGCGCGGGGCCAAGCGGGGTGCGCTCCGGCGGATTTGGAAGGCGCTGGTTCGCGGGGGAAGTCTGGCCGCGGTCGGACTGACCGCGCACACCGTGCTCAATCTGCGCGAGCTGAGGCGCCCCGATCACGATCCGGCGGAGGCCGGCGAGCGGGTCACCGTGCTGCTTCCGGTGCGGAACGAGGCCGCCCGGGTGGCACCCTGTCTGGCCTCCCTGCTCGACCAGATCCGGGTGCCCGACCTCGAGATCATCGTGATCGACGACGGGTCGTCCGACGGCACCGCCGACCTGGTGCGGGCCACCGCCGCCGGTGATCCCCGGGTGCGGGTGATCCAGGCCGGTGAGCCACCGTCGGGCTGGCTGGGTAAGCCCAACGCGTGCCAGGCCGGGGCCCGGGTGGCCACGGGATCGGTGCTGGTCTTCGTGGACGCCGACGTGCGGTTCGCCCCGCACGCCCTGGCCTCGGCCGTGGACCTGCTCAGAAGAACCGGTTTGCAACTGGTCTCGCCGTACCCGCGGCAGCTCACCAACACCGCGGCTGAGCGCCTGGTGCAGCCGCTGCTGCAGTGGTCCTGGCTCACCACGCTGCCGCTGAAGCTGGCCGAGCGGTCGCCCCGGGCCAGCCTGGCCGCGGCGAACGGGCAGTTCCTCGTGGTCGACGCGGTGACCTACCGCAACAGCGGCGGGCATGCCGCGCCCTCGGTGCGCGGCGCCGTGCTCGACGACATCGCTCTGCTGCGGGCCGTGAAGGCGGCCGGCGGCCGGGGCGGGGTGGTGGACGGAACGCGGCTCGCGGTCTGCCGGATGTACAGCGACTGGAGCGATCTGCGGGACGGCTACACCAAGTCGCTCTGGTCGGCGTTCGGGTCGAAGGCCGGGGCCGGGGCGGTGGTGGCCGGGCTGGGCGTGGTCTACCTGATCCCTCCGGTCGCGGCCCTGACCGGGTCGGTGACCGGGTTCACCGGTTACCTGGCCGGGGTGGTCGGCCGGTACCTGGTGGCCGAGCGCACCGACGGGCGTTCCCTGCCCGACGCGCTGGCCCATCCGGGGTCGATCGCTGTGTTCGGCTGGCTGGTCGCCCGGTCGGTGAACGCCCGGAGCCGCGGTGAACTGTCCTGGCGCGGGCGGCCGATCCAGATCGACCTCGGACCTCGACAGTGAAAGATCCGGATCGACCCTCGGGCATCGACCGTGCGGATCCGGATCGCCCTCAGACATCGACATTGAGGGACCCGGACCGACCCTGGGACGTCGACCGTGAGGATCCGGACCGACCCTGGGACGTCGACCGTGAGGATCCGGATCGACCCTCGGACGTCGACCGTGGAGGACCCGAATCGACCCTCAGACGTTGACCGTGAAGAACCCGGATCGACCCTCCAAACCGACCGTGAAGAAGGACGCTGAGTAATGGCCAAGGTGATCGTGGTGGGGGCCGGGCTCGGTGGGCTCTCGGCCGCCGCCCGGCTCGGGTCTCAGGGGCATCAGGTCACGGTGCTCGAGCAGGCCGACCAGATCGGGGGCAAGCTCGGCCTGCTGCGGCGGGAAGGGTTCGCCTTCGACACCGGCCCCAGCCTGCTCACGCTGCCCGCGGTCTATCGCGACCTGTTCCTGAAAACCGGTAAGCCGCTGGAGGACGAGGTCAACCTGACCCCGGTCGACCCGGCCGCGCATTACCGGTTCCCGAGCGGGCTGGAGCTGGACATGCCTGGGGTCGGGGCAGCCTGGGTCTCCCGAGCCTGGACCCAGGCCCTCGGCGAGCAGGCCGGGCAGGACTGGACGGCCTTCCACCGGCGCGCCGCCCAGATCTGGGATCTGACCCGCGAGCCGTTCCTGCACTCGCCGCTCGAGGGGATGCGGACTCTGCTCGGCCTGGCCCGCAAACCGGCCGACGTGAGAACCGTGGCGCCCTGGCTCAGCCTGCGCGGGCTCGGCCGGAAGTACCTGCACACCCCGGAACAGCAGATGTTCCTCGACCGCTACGCCACGTACACCGGCTCGGACCCGCGCCGGGCGCCGGCCGCGCTGGCCACCGTCCCGTTCGTGGAGCACGCCTTCGGCTCCTGGTACATCCCCGGCGGCCTCTGGCAGCTCGGCACGGCCGTGGCCGACCGGGCCACGTCGCACGGAGTCAAGATCCTCACCTCGAGCCCGGTCGAGCGGGTGCTCGCCTCGCCTCGGGTCGAGGGCGTGCGGCTGGAGAGCGGCGAGACCATCCCGGCCGACGTGGTGGTGTCCGGGGTGGAGGCCGCCCACCTGTACCGCGACCTGCTCCCCGGCCCGGAGGGGAAGGAAGGACGTCGGTCGGTCGCCAAGGCGTCCCCGTCGCTTTCGGGTTTCGTCCTGCTGCTCGCGCTCCGCGGCCGAACCCCGGATCTGCGACACCACACCGTGCTTTTCCCGGACGACTACGACACCGAGTTCGACCACGTCTTCGGCACCGGCAAACAATCCGGAAAGCCTTCTCCGGTGCCCGATCCCACGGTCTACATCAGCGCTCCGGATGATCCAGCGCTGCGCCCGGACGACGACCACGAGGCCTGGTTCGTGCTGGTCAACGCCCCGCGCCACGACCCGGCAGCGGGAATGGACTGGGACGCCCCCGGTCTGGCCGAAACTTATGCCCAGCAGATCCTCGCGGTGATGGCCCGGCGCGGCCTGGACGTTCGGGAGCGCCTGTTGTGGAAGGAGATCCGCACGCCGGCCGACCTGGAACGCAACACTCGGTCAACCGGCGGGTCGATCTACGGGTCCAGCAGCAACGGAGCCCGCTCTGCCTTCCTGCGCCCGGCCAACCGCAGCCCGGTCCCGGGCCTGTTTCTGGTCGGTGGCTCGTCCCACCCGGGCGGCGGGCTCCCCTTGGTCGGAATGTCGGCCGCGATCGTCGCCGAACTGATCGGGAAGGCATGACCCGGACCTGCCGAATTGACCGGGAAGGCCTAGCCCCAGGCCTGCCGAACTGACCGGAAATCCCGACCCCAGCCCCGGCCCAACAAACCGGGAAAGCCCCGCCCTCCAGGCCCACCCAACAGACCAGGAAAGCCCGAACCTCAGCCCTATCGAACAGACCGGGAAGGCCTGACTCCAGGCCCGCCCAACAGACCAGGAAGGCCTGGCCTAGACCGCCGAACTGATCGCGAAGGCCTGAACTCAGACCCCACCCAACTCAACCGGAACGGCGGCCCAAGGCGGAATGCCCCAGCGAACGCCGGACCACGAAAGCCAGCTGACCCAGCCCGATCGCCCCCGCAACCGTCAGGACCACCGCGCCCACAAGCGTCCATAATTCCGCCGAAGAGGGATAAACCCCAGCCGCGAGAACAAACATCGCCGCGACCAAAACCCGCGTGGGGCGCTCGGAAACGGTGACGACCCCGATCGCCGTCATACCCCGACGCCGGGCCCAGGAACGCAGCCCTTCGTGCAGGAGAGCGAGCGCAGCCCCGGCCAGACACCAGGGCCACGGACCACCCGCCAGCCAAAGACAGCCCACGAAGCAGAGTTCCGTGGTCCGGTCACAAACATGGTCCAGACGGGCCCCGAAAGACGAGACTCGCGAGGACAACACAGCCACCGCGCCGTCCAGTCCGTCCAGCAGAGCCGACAGACCGATCAGCCCCGCCGCCAGCAACGGCCAGCGCGTGCCGGCACCAGCGGGCAGCAAAGCCAGCGCACCGAGCACCAGCCCGGCCAAGGTGATCGCGTTCGGCGGAACCCGCAGCCGGACCAGAGGGGCGGCCAGCAGGTAGACGAACCGCAGCCAGCCACCCACGACCCCGGTCGGGGCCGCGTCTCCGTGCAGAGCCGACCATCCCTCGAAGCGGCCGGCCATGAGAGATCAGACCCGAGCGGCCGTGAGCCCCAGCGCGTCGGCCACCTCAAGCGTCGCCGTCGAGCGGTTCATGGTGATGAAGTGCAGCCCGGGCGCCCCGCCGTCGAGCAGCTCGCGGCTCAGCTCGGTGGCGATCTCCACCCCGACCTGGCGCACCGCGGCCGGCTCGTCGGCCACCGCGTGCAGCCGCTGGACCACCTCGGGCGGCAGCGCGACCCCGGTGAGCTCGGCGATCCGCTCCACCTGGCGCACATTGGTGACCGGCATGACCCCCGGGATGATCGGGATCGTGGAGCCCAGCGCCGCGGCCCGCTCGACCAGGTCGAAGTAGGTCTCTGGGCGGAAGAACATCTGGGTGATGGCGAACTGGGCGCCCGCCTCGGCCTTCATCGCCAGGACCCGGGCGTCCGCGTCCAGGTCGACGCTGGCCGGGTGGATGTCCGGGAAGGCCGCCACCCCGACGCTGAAGTTGCCCAGCTCCCGCACCAGCTTGACCAGCTCGACCGCGTAGCGCGGGCCGCCCGGGTGCTGGACCCACTCCGCGCGCGGGCCGCCGGCCGGGTCGCCCCGGACCACCAGCACGTTCTTCACACCGGCGGCGGCGTAGTCGGCGACCACCCCGCGCAGGTCCGCCAGGCTGGCCCCGACGCAGGTCAGATGGGCCATCGGGGTCAGCGTGGTGTCCTGCGCGATGCGCTGGGTGACCCGGGTGGTGCGGTCCCGGCTGGAACCGCCCGCCCCGTAGGTCACGGACACGAAGGTCGGGTTCAGCGGCTCCAGGCGGCGGATCGACTGCCAGAGCGTGGCCTCCGCCTCGTCCGTCTTGGGCGGGAAGAACTCGAAGGACAGTGAGGGACGCTTCGCCGCGGTGAGCTTACGCAACTGTTCGTGCAGGGCGGGTCGGTCCTGAGCCATGGGAGGAGCTTACGGCCCACCACCGACAGGCATGGGCGGGTCAGACCTGAGAGGGTGGGCACTCCCAAGGGAAAAGAACGAAAGAGGTCCGCCAGCATGACGTCGCCCGCCCCGGCCCCGAGCCGCCATCCCCTACAGGTGGAGGATCTGCGCGAGCGGGTGGACGCGGCCCTGCGGGACTTCCTGACCCGCCGGACCACGGCGCTCACCGAGATCGCCCCGGAGTGCGTCGAGATCGTCGACCAGATCTCGGCCATGACCAGCGCCGGCAAACGGCTGCGCCCGGCCTTCCTGTACTGGGGCTGGCGCGGCGCGGGCGGGGAGAACACCCCGGCCGTGGTGAACGCGGCCGCCTCGCTGGAGCTCTTCCAGGCCGCCGCGCTGATCCACGACGACCTGATCGACGACTCCGACCTGCGGCGCGGCATGCCCGCGGTGCACAAGCGGTTCGAGAGCCGGCACGCCGAGCAGGGCTGGCAGGGCCCCTCGGCGGCGTTCGGCCTGGCCGGCTCGGTGCTGACCGGGGACCTGTGCCTGGTCTGGACCGAGGAGCTGTTCTCGGCCAGCGGCCTGAGCGCCGAACAGCTGGCCCGGGCCCGCCCGACCTTCGACCGGATGCGCACCGACCTGCTCGGCGGCCAGTACCTGGACATCCTCAGCCAGGTCGCGCCGCAGGCCGATCCGGCCGCCCTGGTGGAGCGCGCGCTGCGGGTGATCACCTACAAGAGCGCCAAGTACTCGGTCGAGCACCCGCTGCTGATCGGCGGCACCGCGGCCGGGGCCGACGACAAGCTGCTGGCCGTCTACTCCGAGTTCGGGCTGGCTCTGGGCGAGGCCTTCCAGCTGCGGGACGACGTGCTCGGGGTGTTCGGCGACCCGGCCACCACCGGCAAACCCGCGGGCGACGATCTGCGCGAGGGCAAACGCACCGTGCTGATTGGGCGGACCCTGGAGCGCAGCACCCCGGCCCAGGCGCAGACCGTGCACACCTTGCTCGGCGATCCGGAACTGGACGAGGACGGGGTGCAAACCTTGCGCGAGATCATCACCTCCACCGGGGCCGACCAGGAGATCGAGCGGATGATCGGCGCCGCCACCGAGCGCGCCGAGACCGCCCTGGCCGGGGCCGACCTGGCCGAGGGCGAGGCCCGCTCGGTGCTCACCGACCTGGTGGTCGCCGCCACCGCCCGGGTGCGCTGAGATGCCGACGACCAGCCGCCGCCCCTTCGACCCGGCCGTCCTGCTGCCCGGCCGTCACCCCCGCACGGTCACCGGCCCGACCGACACCGTGGTGATCGTCGGCGCCGGCCTGGCCGGGCTGTCCGCCGCGATGCGCCTGGCCCGTACCGGCCGCCAGATCATCGTGCTGGAGCGCGAACTGGTGCCCGGGGGCCGGGCCGGACTGCGCGCGGTCCCGGCGCCCGGCGGCAACGGCGAGTACCGCTTCGACCCGGGCCCGACCGTGCTGACCATGCCGGACCTGATCGCCGACTGCTTCGACGCGCTCGGCGAGGACATGGCCGACTGGCTCAACCTCAAGCCGGTCGCCCCGCTCTACCGGACCAGCTTCGCCGACGGCTCGACGATCGACGTGCACTCGGACGTGGACCGGATGGCCGACGAGATCGAGACGGTGATCGGGCCGGAGGAGGCGGCGGGCTTCCGGCGCTACGTGCGGTTCGTCTCCCGGCTCTACAAGTACGAGATGCGGGACTTCATCGACCGCAACATCGACTCCCCGCTCGACCTGCTCACGGTGAACCTGGCCAAGCTGGCCGCGATCGGTGGCTTCCGCCGGATGGCGCCCAAGGTGAACCAGTACCTGAAGGACGACCGGACGCAGCGGATCTACTCGTTCCAGGCGCTGTACGCGGGCCTGTCGCCGTACGACGCGATGGCGCTCTACGCGGTGATCGCCTACATGGACTCGGTGGCCGGGGTGTACTTCCCGGCGGGCGGGATGGCCGCCGTGCCGACCGCGATGGCGGCCGCGGCGAAGCGGCACGGGGTCGAGTTCCGCTACGGCACCGAGGTGACGAAGGTCGAGCACTCCGGGGGTCGCGCCGTAGCCGTCCACACGGCCACGGGAGAGAGAATCCCGGCCGATGTCGTCGTCCTCAATCCCGATCTTCCGGTCGCCTACCGAGACCTGCTGGGCAGGACGCCGTTCCGGGTGAAGCGACTGAAGTACTCGCCGTCCTGCTACCTGATGCTGGCCGGCACCCGGCAGAACTGGCCGGGGGCCGCCCACCACAACATCCACTTCGGTGGCCCCTGGAAGGGCACGTTCGAGGAGCTGACCTCGGGACGGCTGATGAGCGACCCGTCCTTCCTGGTGAGCAACCCGACGGCGTCCGACGCCCGGCTCGCCCCGGCGAACCGCGGGATCTACTACGTGCTGTTCCCGACGCCGAACCTGGACTCCCCGATCGACTGGAAGCGGGTCGCCCCGGTCTACCGCGAGCACGTGCTGTCGAAGCTGGAAACCAACGGCTACCCCGGTTTCGCGGACGCGATCGAGGTGGAGGACATCACCACCCCGCTGGACTGGCAGGAACGCGGGATGGAACGCGGCGCCCCGTTCGCCTCCGCGCACTCGTTCTTCCAGACCGGCCCGTTCCGCCCGGGCAACCTGTGGGGCGAGAACGTGGTGTTCACCGGGTCGGGGACGCAGCCGGGGGTCGGGGTGCCGATGGTCCTGGTCTCCGGGCGGCTGGCCGCCGAGCGGATCACCGGGCCGGATCCGGTCTACGCATCACGGGCGTGGCGATGATCGGTGGTTACGCTATCCCCCCTTCTGACTACATAGCGTGTCCACGGAATCACACCGGTAGTCTCAGCGCCGTGCCCACCATCCCGATCCCCCGACGAGGACGTCGATGAGCCGCCCGGACCCCCAGCGCCTGAAGGACCGGCTGGCGTCGACCCCGCTGGCCGGGGCCGTGCTCGAGGCCCAGGCGCAGCGCCGGGCCGCGCGGCTCGAGGCCGCCCAGCAGGCCCGTGAGGAGCAGGAGCGCCGGATCCGACACCAGCACGTGGCGGAGACGGTCAACGTGCCGTTCCTGGCCGCCGTCCAGCGCTGGATGGACCCGGAGACCCTGGCGTCCCGGCCGGAGCCGGTGCGGGAGGCGCTGGGCGGGATCAGCGAGACCGTGCAGGCGCTGATGCGGACCGAGGCCGGCCCGGCGATCGCGTCCGGCGAGACGCCGTGGCCCGAGGCCCAGCCCGGCCTGTTCGATCGGCTGCTGACCGGCGGGGAGGTGACCCGGCCGAGCGACCCGCAGCTGACCCTCGAGATCAGCACGGTGCTGCTGGCCGCCAAGCCGGCCTCCCGGGCGTCCTGGCGGATGCGGGCGCTGGCCGCGGAGAGCGCCGGCGACCTGCCCATCGCGATCCGGGCGCACCAGTCCTACCTGAACCTGACGCACGGCGAGAAGCTCGGCGTGATGGACCGGGTGCGGCAGCTGCAGGAGCGGGACGACCGCCGCCTGCGCCTGATCAGGTCCCTCACCGCGGTCGGCAAGGGCACCCTGCCACCCCCGGCCCCCCGCGTCCTCAAAATGCTCGAGAAGCCCACCCCGCGAGGGGAACTGGACCGCGCCGTGGCCCAGCTGGTGAAGATGCTGGCGGGGCTGCCGATGGCCGAGCTGTCGCAGCCGGCCACCCGGGACGTCCTTTATCAGGCCTCCCGCTGGAAGCGGCACGTCGAGGTGAAACCACCGCCGCTCGACGAGGACAGCGCCCGCCGGCTGAGCGTGCTGCGACTCAACGACCTGCGCCAGCGGCTCAGCGGCAGTCGTCTGGCTCTGATTACGGACGCTCATTACCGGCTTCGCGGGACGGGTCTGGGTGAGCGGGTGGACGGGTACGACGTGGTGGTGCGGATGGGAGCGGTCCGCACCGGCCCGCAGGACGGCGGCACCCGGACCGACCTGCAGGTGATCCGGCACGACGCGACGAACGGCTGGGACACCGAGGCCGGGCTGCGGCTGATCCTGGCCGACGACCCGCGGGACTGGGTCGCCGCGATCCGGTCCCGGCTGATTCCGGGCCGCCAGCACGCGGTGGCCGAGAAGGTGCTGCGCCGCCCGCTGCGCTACCCCGTGGGCCAGGACCTGCCGGCCGGCTCGGACGCCTACCAGGTGATCCGCCTGCTCGACGTGCTCGCCGTGTGCGAGAGCGTCGACCTGCTCGGCTTCCACCCGGACGAGGACTTCAGCGAGGCCGAGCGGGCCTGGCTGGAGCCCCGGCTGGAACGGCTCGACGACCACGCGATCGGAGTTCGATGACCGCCGCCCAGGACGAGAAGCAGGACAGCCTCACCGTGACCGGGCCGCCGGTCGAGACCCCGGCCGCCCGGATGGGTGGGCTGCGCCGGGCCGGGCACTTCGAGGCCGCGGCCGCGGTGGCCCGGCAGGAACTGCCGGAGAAGCCTTCCGCCGCCGATCATCTGGAGGCCGGGACGACCCTGGCCGCGGTCTCCGACTACGACACCGCCGACGCCCATCTGCTGCTGGCCGGGCTGGACCCGGCCAAGGCCCCGGCCGCGCTGGCCAAGCTGTCCGAGATCGCCTGGATCCGGCACGACCACGCCCGCGGGCGGGACTTCGCGCTGGACGGGCTGCAGCTCGACCCGGGCGCCCGGGGCTGCCGGATCCAGCTGCGCCGCAACGAGGCCGCCGAGGCGGCCGACAACGCTCTCGGCGACACCCAGGGCATGCTGGCCCACGCCGCCTTCCACGCCGACCCGCACGGCAACGCCGGCGACCTGGCGCTGGGCGACGCGGTGCGGCGCTGCTTCGACCTGGAGTACCGGCCCAAGCCGCGTAAGGGGCTGGCCAAGAGCACGTTGCGCAAGCAGAGCTTCCCGCGCTGGTGGTACGTCCACGTGCACCAGGAGTTCGACGAGCAGCGGCTGGCCCGGGTGAACGCCGGGGACGGCCTGGTGCTCGGCGGGGGCGGGCTGTTCCTGCCGGACACCGCGCCGAACGGTAACTCCGGCTGGCAGTGGAACGTGAGCGACGACATGCTGCGCCGGATCACGGTTCCGCTGGTGGTCTGGGCAGTCGGCTACAACACGTTCGAGGGCCAGACCTTCGACGGCAGCCGGTTCGCCACCTCGCTGCGCACCCTGGTCGAGCGGGCGTCCTTCATCGGGCTGCGCAACTCCGGCTCGGTGGAGCGGGTGCGGGCCATGCTCCCGGCCGAACTCGGCGACCGGATCCGCTGGCAGCCGTGCCCGACCACGGTCGCCTCGCGGCTGGGCGGCCCGGTCTGGGAGACGCCCCGGCAGCCCGGCGAGGGCGACTCCGGCCCGGTCCTGCTGAACTGCGCCTACGACCGTTCCGACCGCCGGTTCGGCAACGACTACGGGCGGTTCCTGGAGAACCTGAAGGACTGGATCCTGGCCACCCGGCACCGGGCCGAGGTGCAGTACGCGGCGCACTGCGTGGACGACGAGACGTTCGTGGTGGACCTGCGCCGCGAGCACGGGCTCTCGCTGCCGGTGATCCCGATGTACGACATGACGGTGACCCAGATCCAGGAGACCTACCGCCGGGCGGCCCTGGTGGTCGGCATGCGGGGGCACGCCGGGATGGTGCCGTTCGGCTGCGGGACGCCGATCATCAGCCTGATCTCGCACCCCAAGCTCGGCTTCTTCCTGGCCGACCTGGACCGGCCGGACTGGGGGGTGGCGGTGCACGAGCCCGCCCTGGCCGAGCGGCTGGGCGAGCTGACCGATCACATCCTGGACGACCGGGCGGCCGTGGTCGCCGACGTGGACGCCCTGCAGGAAAGGCTTTTCGAGGTCACCCTGGAGAACCTGGCGGCGCTTCCGGAGCCGCTGCGCGTGGTACCCGGCCGATGAGTGGGAGATGCTGATGAGCAGGCAGAGCGAACAGGCCCTGAACGCGGCCAAAATCGGCGATCCGAAGCTGCGGGCGGCCTATGAGGCGTGCCGGAAACTGCAGGCCGAGCACGGCAAGACGTACTACCTGGCGTCGCTGCTGCTGCCTCCGGAGAAGCGGCCGTACGTCTGGGCGCAGTACGGCTTCGCCCGTTCCGCCGACGAGTTCGTCGACTCGCTGGTCGCCCCGGACCCGGCCGCCCTGCAGACCTGGGGCGCCGAGTTCCTGGACGCGCTGGGCGGCGGGCCGGTCCCGGAGGACCCGGCGGCGGTGGCGATGCTGCACACCATGCGGCGCTGGGCGATCCCGCGGGCGCACATCGAGGCGTTCCTCGAGTCGATGCAGATGGACGCGACGATCACCGGCTACCAGACCTACGCCGACCTGGAGCAGTACATGTACGGCTCGGCGGCGGTGATCGGCCTGCAGATGCTGCCGATCCTGGAGCCGCAGCACCCGGAGGCGGCGGCCCGGGCCCGGGCGCTGGGCGAGGCCTTCCAGATGTCGAACTTCATCCGGGACGTCGGTGAGGACCTCGAGCGCGGGCGGGTCTACCTGCCGCAGGAGGACCTGGACAGCTTCGGGGTGACCCGCGAGGCGCTGAACGCCCGGGTGGTCACGCCGATGATCCGCGAGCTGCTGAAGTTCGAGATCGAGCGCACCCGGCGCCTCTACGCCTTCGCCGAGCCGGGGATCGTGATGCTGCACCCGACCTCGCAGGACTGCATGCGCACCGCGTTCGTGCTCTATTCGGAGATCCTCGACGCGGTGGAGAAGATCGACTACCAGGTGCTGACCCGACGGGCCTCGGTGCCGCTGAGCCGCCGGTTGGCAGTGGCGCTGCCGGCCGCCCGCCGGGCCCGGAAGGCCCGGCGGGCGAACCCGCAGATCGTGTTGCCCGCCACCGAGGAGGACCCGGAGCGCACGAAGGTCGAGAACTAGAAGGCGAGTGCCTGGGCCCGCCGCCGGACCTCGGTCTTGCGGTGCCCGGAGCGCAGCGCGTCGACCGGGGTGCCGGGGTAGTCGTCCTCGGTGAACAACCAGCGCAGCGCCTCCTCGTCGGAGAAGCCGGAGTCGTTCAGCACGATCAGCGTGCCCTGGAGGTCGGGCAGCGGCACCCCGTCCTTCAGCAGCTCGGCCGGCACCGACATGATCTTGCGCTCGCCGCGGCGCATCCCGATCAGGACGCGCTCCTGGAGCATCCGGCGGACCTTGCCGACGTCGGTGCCGATCAGCTCGGCCACGTCGGGCAGGTTCAGCCAGACCCGTTCGCCTTCGGGGCCCTGGCTGAGGACGTCCTTGATTTTCTGAGGTGTGTCTGACACGCGTTCCAGGGTGCCACGAAACGCCGTGAAGACATGCCCGGATAACCGGTCGTCGCTATTCGCCTACTCTCTGTTGCACAATGTGCCCTGGACACACGTCTAGACGGAGAGGATGCCCAGGCTGATGACCGACCCCACCACCGCGGCCGTTCTCGGTGTCCCGGCGTTCACCCGCTCCGGCGCCCCCTCCCAGCCGGCCCCCCGGCACCGCGCCCAGCGCCCCGGCCCGGGCGTTCAGATGCTGCTGCGCCGAACCCGTCTCGGTGCCCTGACCGGCCCGCCCCCGGCCCCGCCCCTGGTTCTGCTGGGCCGGCCCGGGACGACGCCCGACTCGATCCCGTACCTGTCCACCACCGCCACCCACCAGGCCGCGGCGCTGCGCCCGGCCGCTCTGCGGGTGCTGTTGGCCGCGCTGGTGGCGTTCGACCCGGACGAGAACAGCCTGGCGCGAAGACGGGCCGCGGCCACCGGCCTGCATCCGGTCGACACCAGCGGCGCCCCGGTCCTTACCTACCGGGTGAAGCCGGGGGACGACCTGGAGAGCGTGGCCGAGACGGCGGGCTGTGCCGGCCGGGCCGTCCTGGCCGCCAACGGCATGCGGCCCGGGGCGGTGCTGAAGACCGGTCAGCTGATCCGGCTCCCGTCCCTGGCCACTCCCGGCGGCGCCGCCCGCCGCCCCGAGCCGGACACCTCGCGGGACCAGGCCGCACGCCGTCGGCGCACCCGCCGCGGGGAAGTGCTTCCAGCCGGTGATCTTCCCCACCGTTCTTACCCCGCGGCCGTTACCCGCGCCGCCGCCACGAACCGGGAAGCCTTGAAACAGGCCGACGTGCCCGACCGCGCCACGGTCCGAGGGCTGGTCCGGGCCACCGCCGTGCACTTCGGCCTCGACCCCGCGCTGGCCCTGGCCGTCGCCGCGATGGAGTCCGGGTTCGACCAGCGCCTGGTCTCCCCCGCGAACGCGGTCGGCGTCATGCAGCTCCTGCCCTCGGCCGGGGCCTGGGCCGGTGAGCTGCTGGGACGCCCGCTGGACCTGCTCGACGCGAAGGACAACATCACCGCGGGGGTGGTGCTCCTGCTGGCCCTCGGGCACCGTTCCGACGAGCAGACCGCGCTGGCCGGGTACTACCAGGGCCTGGATTCGGTCCGCCGGCACGGCACTTTCCCCGACACCCGTCGCTACGTCGGCTCGGTGCGCACCCTGAAACTGCGTTTTCGCTGATGGGACTGCGGGTACGGGGGTTGCCGCGGGGCCGGTGTGGACTGACTCGTAGCTCGCGGCCTTAGACTGCCGCCGTGGACATGACACTCCAGGATCCACTGGTCGGCCGGCTGGTCGACGGGCGGTACCTGGTTCGGTCCCGGATCGCCCGTGGCGGCATGGCCACGGTCTACCTCGCGGTGGACCGGAGGCTCGACCGTGAGGTCGCCCTCAAGGTCATGCACGACAACCTGGCCGACGACCCCGAGTTCGTCTCCCGGTTCGTCCACGAGGCCCGGTCGGCCGCCAGGCTTTCCCACCCCAACGTGGTGGGGGTGTTCGACCAGGGCACCGACGAGACCTCCGGCGTGCTCTACCTCGCCATGGAGTACCTGCCCGGCCGCACCCTGCGTGACGTGCTGTCCTCCCGAGGAGCGCTGACCCCGCGGGAGAGCGTGTCGGTGCTGGAGCCGGTGCTGAGCGCACTCGGCGCCGCCCACCGGGCCGGGTTCGTGCACCGGGACGTGAAGCCCGAGAACGTCATCCTCACCGACGACGGCCGGATCAAGGTCGCCGACTTCGGCCTGGCCGCCGCGGTCACCGCGCCGATCGCCAGCGCCGCCACCGACGAACTGCTCGGCACCGTCGCCTACCTGTCGCCGGAGCTGGTGGCGCACGGCCACGCCGACGCCCGGGCCGACGTGTACGCCGCCGGCATCATCCTGTTCGAGCTGCTCACCGGGCGTCAGCCGTTCACCGGCGACGACCCGATCCAGGTCGCCTACCGGCACGTCTACGAGCGGGTGCCCACCCCCACCTCGATCGCGCCGAACCTGACCAACGCCTTCGACGCGCTGGTGCTGCGGCTGACCGACCCGAACCCGGACAACCGCCCGGCCACCTCCGACGCGGCGCTGGCCGAACTGCGCGCCGCCCGCGCCTCGGTGCCGCCGGAACTGCTGGACGTGCGCGCGGCCGACGCCGACGCGCTGCGTGAGGCCCCCACCCAGGCCTTCGGCGGCGACCCGACGATGGTGGTCTCGGCCGCTGAGACGGCTGTCTACTCGCGCGCGGAACGGCCAGGAAGTGCTGGCCCGACCCGCGTCGTCAGCCCGCAGAGCGCCGGTCTGACCGTCACCCAGCCTCCGGTGGACCAGCAGGCCACCGCGCTCTATCAGCCGGCCCCGGCGCCCGCGCCCGCTTCGGGTCCGCAGCCCACCCGGGCGATGTCCCGGCGCGAGGGCCGGCTGGCCACGAAGGAAGCGCTGGTCCCCCGGCTCAAGGTGAACGACGAGGCCGAGCCGCCGCCCGGTTTTCTCGGCAACGGGCGGCGCACGGCGATCGGCGCCGGCATCGGCGCGCTTCTGGTCCTGGCCGTGGTCTTCACCGGCATCTGGTACTTCACCGGCGGCCCGGGTTCCTACGTCCGCACCCCCTCGGTGGTCGGCCTGCAACAGTCCGACGCGCAGCGGGTGGTCGTGCTGCAGGGCCTGACCGCGGGGGTGGACAAGCAGTTCAGCACCACCGTCGCGGACGGCACCGTGATCGGCTCCAAGCCCGAAGGCGGGCAGAAGGTCAAGAAGAACGGCACCGTCACCCTGATCGTCAGCAAGGGCCCGGAGCTGGTGGCCGTGCCCGACCTGAAGGGCAAGACGCAGGACGACGCGACGAACGCCCTGAAGGGGGTCGGCCTCGAGGTCGGGGACACCCAGCAGAAGTACAACGCCGACGTGGCCGAGGGCCAGGTCATCTCGAGCACGCCCACGGCCGGCACCAAGGTCTCCCCCGGCCGCAAGGTGAAGCTGGTGATCAGCAAGGGCTTCCAGCCGGTCCCGCTGGACAACGTGGTGGGCCAGAACGTCGATCAGGCCAAGGCGCTGCTGGAGAGCAAGGGTCTGAAGGTCAAGGTCAACGAGATCGATCCGTTCGAAGGCTCCCCGGCGCCGGGAACGGTCAGCCAGCAGGATCCGGCGGCCACCGGCCAGCAGGTCGCCAAGGGCAGCACAGTCACGCTGACCTCGATCAAGCAGCCCCCGCAGGTGAACGTGCCGGACGTCCGCGGTCAGGACATCGACCAGGCCAAGGCCACCCTCGAGGGCCTGGGGTTCCAGGTGGACGCGCAGAGCTTCAACCCGTTCTCGAAGAAGGTGCAGGAGCAGGACATCATCGGCCCGGCCCCGCAGGGCGCCAAGATCACCATCAAGGCCTGGTGACCGGGGAGGTCACCCTCCGCGGCGTCGCCGCGGAGGACCTGGAACTCCTCGGCCAGTGGCGTAGCGATCCGGAGCACGAGTCGGCGTTCGGCGACTTCCTCTCACTGGCCCGGCTGCGCAACCCCTACCGCGAGCGCTGGGAGATCGACGGGCTGATCTCGGAGGACGAGGGCATCCTGCTGATCTGCCGGGCCGGCGAACCGGTGGGCGGGATCCAGTGGCATCCGGTGCGGTACGGGCCCAACCGGGGCAGCCAGGCGCTGAACATCGGCATCTCGATCGCCCCCGACGCGCGCGGCAAGGGAGTGGGCTCGCAGGCCCAGCGGCTGATCTACGAATGGCTGTTCCGGCACACCACCGTGCACCGGGTCGAGGCCAGCACGGATCTGGAGAACATCGCCGAGCAGCGGGCTCTGGAGAAGGCCGGGTACACCCGCGAGGGCGTGATCCGCGGTGCCCAGTTCCGCCGGGGTGAGTGGCGCGACCTGGTCCAGTTCAGCCGGCTACGAGGCGACTAGAGCCTGCTTCGCGATGGCCGGCAGGGCCTCGGCGGCCCGGTCCGCGCCGGCCTGGTCGACGTCCAGGTGGGTCACCAGGCGGACGACCCGGGAGCCGACCGCGCCGACCCGGATGTTCTCCGCGGCGCAGCCGGCGATGAACGCCTGAGCTGCCGTCGCGGTGGGCCAGGTGCTGGCCACGATGTTGGTGCGGACCCGGTCGGGTTCGATGATTGAGCCGTCTACCCCGGCCAGGGCGACGGCCAGTTGCTGGGCCCGGGCGTGATCGTCGGCGAGCCGGGCGATGTGGTGCTTGAGCGCGTACCGCCCGGCCGCGGCCAGGATTCCGGCCTGCCGCATGCCCCCGCCCAGCCGCTTGCGCCAGACTCGGGCCTCGGCGATCCGCTCGGCGCTGCTCACCAGCACCGAGCCGACCGGTGCGCCGAGTCCCTTGGACAGGCACACCGAGATCGTGTCTGCCAGCGCGCCGTACTCGGCCAGCGGAAGGCCGGTCGCCACGTGGGCGTTCCAGAGCCGGGCGCCGTCGAAGTGGACCTTCACGCCGAGCGCGTCGGCGCCGGCCCGCAGGCGGCGCAGCTCGTCCACCGACTGCACCGTGCCGCCGCCGAAGTTGTGCGTGTCCTCCACCGCGATCGCCGCGGTGGAGACGAAGTACGCGCCCGCGTCCGGCACGGCCATCCCGAGCGCGACGTCCGCGTCCAAACGTCCCGAATCCGACTGCCACGTGCGGGTGGTGACCTGACCGACCACTGCGTGGCTGCCCAGCTCGGCCCGCACGATGTGCGCCATCGAGTCGCAGAGCACCTCTTGACCCACCGGGACCAGGGAGCGCACGCCGAGCACGTTGGACATCGAGCCGGTCGGGCAGAACAGTGCCGCCTCGTGCCCGAGCAGCGCCGCGACCTCGGCCTCGAGCGCGTTGATCTCCGGGTCCTCGCCGTAGACGTCGTCGCCCACCTCGGCGGCCGCGATCGCCTCCCGCATGCCCGGGGTGGGCCTGCTCAGCGTGTCGCTGCGCAGGTCCACCACTGAGGGGCCGGTCACCGCCCGGTCAGCATCTCGGCGACCAGGAAGGCCATCTCCAGCGACTGCTGGTGGTTCAGCCGCGGGTCGCAGAGCGTCTCGTACCGGCTGGCCAGGTCCGCGTCGTCGATGTGCTCGGCGCCGCCCAGGCACTCGGTCACGTCGTCCCCGGTCAGCTCCACGTGCAGGCCGCCGGGGATCGTCCCGACCGCGTTGTGCACCTCGAAGAAGCCGCGGACCTCGTCCATCACGTCGTCGAAGCGGCGGGTCTTGTAGCCGGAGGCCGACTCGAACGTGTTGCCGTGCATCGGGTCGCAGATCCAGAGGGCGGGCACGCCCTCCTTCCGGGTGGTCTCGGCCAGGGCCGGCAGGTTGCTGCGGATCTTGCCCGCGCCCATCCGGCTGACCAGGGTGAGCCGGCCCGGCTCGCGGTCCGGGTCGAGCTTGTCGACCAGGGCCATCAGGTCGTCCGGGGTGGTGCTCGGGCCGATCTTCACGCCGATCGGGTTACGGACCCGGGCCATCAGGTCGACGTGCGCGCCGTCCAGCTGGCGGGTGCGCTCACCGATCCAGACGAAGTGCGCCGAGACGTTGTACGGCGAACCGGTGCGCGAGTCGATCCGGGTCAGGGCCCGCTCGTAGTCCAGAAGCAGCCCCTCGTGGCTGGACCAGAAGTCGACCGTGCGCAGCGCGTCGGAGTCGCCCCCGGCGGCGATCATGAACTTCATCGCCCGGTCGATGTCCCGGGCCATCGCCTCGTACCGCGAGTTGGCCGGGGTGCTGACGAAGCCCCGGTTCCACTCGTGCACCTGGCGCAGGTCGGCGAAGCCGCCCTTGGTGAAGGCGCGGATCAGGTTCAGCGTGGAGGCGCTGGTGTGGTACGCCTTCAGCAGCCGCTTCGGGTCCGGGGTGCGGGACGCCTCGTCGAACGGGAAGCCGTTGATCGCGTCACCCCGGTAGGCCGGCAGGGTCACGCCCTGCCGGGTCTCCTGGGTGCTGGTGCGGGGCTTGGAGTACTGCCCGGCCATCCGGCCCAGCTTGATCACCGGCATGCTGGCGCCGTACGTGAGCACGACGGCCATCTGCAGCATGGTCTTGATCTTGTTGCGGATCCGGTCGGCCGTGGCCTCGGCGAAGGTCTCGGCGCAGTCCCCGCCCTGAAGCAGAAACGCCTCCCCGCGCGCGGCGGCGGCCAGTTGCCCGCGCAGCAGGTCGCACTCGCCGGCGAACACCAGCGGCGGCACCGAGGCGAGTTCGGCCGCCACGGCCTCCAGTTCGGCCCGGTCCGGCCACTCCGGCTGCTGGGCGGCGGGCTTGCTCCGCCACACGTCCAGCCCGGCCTCAAGAGCCGCGGCGGCCGTGTCCGGCGTACTCGTCGGGTAGAGATCGGCACTGGTGATGGGATGCAGTGGGGCGCTCACGTCGACAAGAGTACGTGTCCGCGCAACCCCTTTGGGTGAACTACGCAGCGTCCCCGTCTTCGGGCTCGGCCGGGCGCTCCGGAGCGGGCGGCGGCGTGGGGGCGGCGTGCCCGCCGGGAGTGACCGCCATCTCCGCGTGCCCGGAGGGCAGCCCGGTGTCGGCCCCGCTGCGCTTGGCCGCGGCCAGCCGCTCCTTCATGGTCGCCGCGTAGATGTCCACGTACTCCTGGTTGGACAGCACCATCAGCTGGTACATGATCTCGTCGGTGACCGAGCGGAGCACGAACCGGTCGGTGCTCATCCCCTCGTAGCGGGAGAAGTCCAGCGGCTCGCCGATCACCACGCCGACCGAGCCCTTGGGCAGCAGCCGCGGGATCAGCTTGCCGGTCGGCTGCACCTCGAAGGTGTTGATCATCGCCACCGGGATCACCGGGATCCCGGTCTCCAGCGCCATCCGGGCCACCCCGGTGCGGCCGCGGTAGAGCCGGCCGTCCGGCGAGCGGGTGCCCTCCGGGTAGATCCCCAGCAGCTCGCCCTTGTCCAGCACCTTCATGCCGGTGCGCAGGGCCGCCTCGGAGGCCCGGCCGCCGGAGCGCTCGATCGGGATCTGGCCCACACCGCGGAAGAAACTGGCGGTCAGCCGGCCTTTGATCCCACGACCGTTGAAGTACTCCGCCTTCGCCAGGAAGGTGATGTTCCGGTTGACGTGCAACGGGAGGAAGAAATGGTCCGAGAACGACAGGTGGTTGCTGGCCAGGATGGCCGGACCCTTCCTGGGGACGTTCTCCAGGCCTTTGACCCACGGCTTGTACAACACCCGGATGAGCGGTCCGAGCAGCACGCGCCGCAGCAGCCAGTAGAACATCGCCACCTCATCCTCAGGTTGTCCCGCCGGCCGCCGCCCGGCCGACGCGCACACTATCCATGTTCCGCCCCTCGACCACCAAGATGCACCATCGTCAAGTCCGCTTCGCCCCGGGATGCTTCGGCCGGCGGCGGGCGTGGCGCCCTTGACGTGAGCGGTCACCAGCGGGTTCTCCGGTCCGGTTCGCCGCGTTTGCGGATCCCCCTCGATAAGTCCCCGGCGTCGTGTCACGATGGCGATCTGCCCGTCGATCCACGAGGAGCCGCCGTGACCGTGCGCCCGGGAGCCGAGCCCTTCGCCCGGGACGGTGACGACGTCGGCGTCCTGCTCTGCCACGGCTTCACCGGTCATCCGGGCAGCCTGCGCGACTGGGCCGAGGGCCTGGCCGCGGCCGGGCACACGGTGCGCCTGCCCCGGCTGCCCGGGCACGGCACCACGGTCCAGGAGATGGCCCGCACCGGCTGGCCGGACTGGTACGCCGAGGTGGAGGGCGCCTTCCGGGAACTGCGGGCGCGCTGCCGGATCGTGGTGGTGGCCGGGCTCTCAATGGGCGGCGCGCTCGCCCTGCGGCTGGCCCAGCGGTACGGCCCGGCGATGAATCCCGGCCCGCTGCCCGGGGTCGACGGGCTGATCCTGGTCAACCCGTCGGTGCTGGTGGAGGACCGGAGGCTGGTCGCCCTGCCGGTGCTGCGCTGGGTGCTGCCCTGGCTGCCGCCGGTCGGCAACGACGTGAAACGGCCCGGAGTGCGGGAGGACGCCTACGACCGGATCCCGTCCCACGCCTTACACTCGATGCTGCGTGGCTACCGCACGGTGGTCGCGGACCTGCCCGCGGTGAGCCAGCCCCTGCTGGTCCTCCGCTCGAACGAGGACCATGTCGTGCCGGCCAGCAGCAGCGCTCTCATCCTCGACCGGGTGACCTCCTCCCGCGCCGCCGAGGTGATCCTGCGAGACAGTTATCACGTGGCGACGATGGACAACGACGCCGGCGAGATCCTGCGCCGCAGCCTGCACTTCCTCGACGAGCCGGCGATGGTCGGGGGTACGCGATGAGCACCGGCGAACCGGCGGACCGGGACGGCGACACGGACGCCTCGAAGAACGACCGCGCCGCGAAGAACGACGGCGAGGGCGCGGACCGGCTGGACGTGGACGCGCAGTTCGCCGCGATCGTGGCGAACTGGGGCGACGACCCGCCCGCCTCCTGGCCGGCTCCGGTCGCCGAGGAGGAGCAGGACGTTCCGCCCTCCCCCGGCCGGCTGCGCGGCTCGGAATGGGGCACCGACTGGGAGTTCGCCGGCGAGGATCCGCTGCCCGGTGGGCGTGGCATCCGCGACCTCGGCCCGCTCGACGAGTTCGATCCGGACGAGCTGCCCGACGAACTGCGGGAAGCCGGTCCCCGCGACTACGCGCCGACCGCCGAGCCGGAGGGCTACGAGCCGCCGGAGCCCCCGCCGCTGCCCCGGGGCGACCTGGTCGGCCGGCTGGCCTGGGCCGCGGTGATCGGTGGTCCGCTGTTCATGCTGATCTCGGTGCTCGCCTGGCGGCCGCCGCAGCTCTTCATCCTGGTCGCGCTGGCCTGTTTCGCCGGTGGTTTCGTCACCCTGGTCTCCCGGATGCCCAAGCACCGGGACGACGACGATGACGACGGAGCCGTCGTCTAGGACAAGCCCGAGGACAGCACCCTGAGCTCGGCGACCACCGGAAGGTGGTCGCTGGCCAGGCGGGCGTCCGCGGCCGAGGGCTGCCAGGCGCCGTACTCCAGCACCTCGATGCCCGGGCCGGTGAGGATCGCGTCGATCCGCCGCCGAGGGGACGCCGTGGAGAAGGTCACCGGGGCTCCCGGGGCCGGATCGGCGACCAGCGGTTCCAGCGCCTCCCAGGAGGCTCCTCCCGGCGGCTCGTTCAGGTCACCGGCGAGCACCGGGGGCAGGCCGAAGTCGCCCAGCTGACGGACCAGCGTGCGCACGTGGGCCAGCCGCTGGGCCGGGTCCAGCGGCAGGTGCACCGAGGCGATCCGTAGCGGTGGGCCGCCGATCACCGGCCGCACGGTGGCCAGCACGGCGCCCCGCCGGTTGTCCCGCCAGGAGGCCAGCGGGAAGGTGAACGCGGCCAGGTCGACGGCCACCATCCGGCCGGAGACGAAGATCGCGTTGTTGCCCGCCCGCCGTCCTCCGGCCTCGTAGTGCAGACCGCAGGCCCGGGCCAGCTGGGCCAGCTGCCGGGGCGAGCCCGGCAGCCGGGGCCCTTCCTGGAGGCAGAGCACGTCCGGGTCGGCGGCCCGCACCACCCGGTGCACGGCCAGCGGATCACCCTGCAGATGCTGGATGTTCCAGCTCATCACCCTGATCCGCGGGCCGCTCACCGGAGCTGCGACTCCCGGCGGGCCAGGTCAGCGGCGCCGACCAACCCCGCCTCGGGCCCCAACGCGGCCTTGACGATGGAGGCGAAGGGCCGGAACCCGCGCCCGGTCAGGGTGCGCCGGAACGACTCCCGGGCCGGGGCGAGCAGCAGGTCCCCGGCGTCGGAGACCCCACCGCCGATCACGAACAACCCCGGGTCCAGCGCCGCCGCCAGGTTGGCCAGGCCGATCCCGAGCCAGCGGCCGACCTCGTGGAACAGCTCCACCGCGGCCGGGTCGCCGTCCATCGCGGCCTCGGTGATCAGCGGCCCGACCAGGGCCGCGTGATCGCCCTTGACCCGCTGCACGAGCGGCACGGTGACCGGCGAGTGGGCCGCCGCCATCTCCCGCGCCTCCCGGCCGAGCACATTGCCGCTGGCGTACTGCTCCAGACAGCCCCGGTTGCCGCATTCACAACGCCGGCCGTCCGGCACCACCACCATGTGCCCGAACTCGCCGGCCATCCCGTACCGGCCGCGCTGGATCACCCCGTCGGTGACGATCCCGCCGCCGATCCCGGTGCCCAGCGTCACCATCACCAGCCGGGACTCGTCCCGGCCGGCCCCGAACCGCCACTCCGCCCAGGCCGCCGCGTTGGCGTCGTTCTCGACGATCACCGGCAGCCCGACCACCTTGGCCACCCCGTCCCGCAGCGGCTCGTTGCGCCAGGCCAGGTGCGGGGCGAAGAGCACCCGGGCCCGGTCGGCGTCGACGAACCCGGCCGCGCCGATGCCCACGCCGACGATCTCGCGGCCCTGCCGCAGCTCGGTCACCACCTCGGCGATGGTTTCCTCGACGGCCCGCGGGTCCTTCGAGGGGGTGGCGCGCCGGGCGCGGGCGATCACCGCGCCGTCGGTGTCCACGACTCCCGCCGCGACCTTCGTCCCACCGATGTCCACCCCGATGGCGAGCCCACCCACACCGGCAGCGTCCTGGCTCATCGGTTCCGCGCCAGATCCGCCGCCCCGATGATGCCCGCGTCGTTGCCCATCTCGGCCGCCCGCAGCTGCAGGTGCGGACGGTTCGCGCCGGCCGACAGGTGCGTGGTGAACGCCTTACGGGCGGGCTCCAGCAGCAGGTCGCCGACCTCGGCCACCCCGCCGCCGATCACCACGACCGCCGGGTCGAGCACGTTCGCCAGGGCGGCCACGCCCTCGCCGAGCCAGCGGCCGAGCTCGGCGAACAACCCGATCGCGGCCGGGTCGCCGGCCAGCGCGACCTCGGTGATCATGCTGCCGACCAGCCCGTCGATCTTCCCGCCGGCCGCCTCGATCAGCGGGCCGGCGGCCTTCGGGTCGCGGATCGCCAGCTCGAACGCCGACCGGGCCAGCGCCCGGCCCGAGGCGTACTGCTCCCAGCAACCGGTCTGCCCGCAGCCACAGGCCCGGCCGTTCGGCACGACCCGCATGTGACCGATCTCGGCGGCCATCCCGAAGGCGCCGCGCAGCAGGGTGCCGTCCAGCACGATGCCGCCGCCCACGCCGGTGCCCACGGTGACCGTCACCACGTCGGTGACGTCCCGCCCGGCCCCGAACCGGTACTCGGCCCAGGCCGCCGCGTTCGCGTCGTTCTCCACCACCACCGGCAGCTGCACCCGTTTGCTCACGATGCCCGCGAGGGGGTGCTCGCGCCAGGCGATGTTCGGCGCGAAGCGGACCGCGGTGCGGTGCTCGTTGACGAACCCGGCGGCGGCCACCCCGACGGCCGCGACGCGCCCGCCCGCCTCGGTCTGCCGCAGCTTCTCGACCGCCTCGGAGATACCCGCGTCGATGTCGTCGACGCTCTCCGGGGTCGGCACCCGCAGTCGCTCGAGAATCCGCCCGTCGGCGTCCACGACCCCGGCGGCGATCTTCGTACCGCCGACGTCAACCCCGATCGTCAGTTCCACTCGTCGGATCCCCTGTTCAATCTGTTCCAGTTCGGCCCGAGGTCCGGAGATCACTCCGAGACGTCGATCCGAACGGTAGTGGGCGGAGGCGGACGGTCGTCGCCCGCGCCCTGATCGTAGGCCGGGACCTCCGGCTCCGGCACCGCCTCCCGCAGCGCCCGGGCCAGCCCGGCCGACAGCCCGGCGACCCGGTCGAGCACGGCCGGCCCGTGGTCGCGCAGGGCGGCCACGCCCAGACAGACCGGGCATTGCGGGTCCGGGGCGCCGGTGGCGAACAGGTCCAGATGGCGGTGGCTCACCGGGTCCACCGGGCCGGGAACTCCGCCGGATCGGGGGTGAACGAAACGGTCAGCGCGCCCTCCCGCAACGCCGCCGAGCCGGCCCGGCAGCGCCGCAGAACGCTGGGCAGCACCTGCCGGTAGCCGTCGACCGTGATGATCAGATCGTCCCCTCGCCGCCCGAGGTCCAGATTCTCCCGGCGGGCCAGCGGAATCGGGACACGCAGGGTGAAACCGCCGTCGGTCCGGTCAATCCCGACCGAATCCACCGGAGGAACCGGCAGACCCGGAACCGGGCCGTAGAGATCGCGGCCGAGAGCCGCGGCGTCCGGTTGCGAATAGCCCGCCCGCAGCAACGGCACCGGCGCGAACCCGGCCTCCGCCTCAGCCAGCACGGCCTCCTGGGCGCGCACCTGATCCGCTTGCCAGCCGGTGGCTTCCGGTGAGGCCGGGAAGACCCGGTTGGCCACCACCGCGTCCACCGCGAAACCGGACATCGTGAAAGCGGTGAACAACCGCCGCGTGCTTTCCAGGACCGCCGCTTCCGGCGTCATCACCAGGCGCACCGACACTTCCGGTCCGGTCAGGGCGGTGCGGACGGCAGTCAGGCGGGCGTTGAACCGGTCGACCGCCGCCACCAGGGCCTCCTGGTTGCGCAGCGCCAGGCCGAGCCGGCGTTCGACCGGAAGGAGCCGGGCGAGCAGGCGTTCCAGCTCTCCCGGCAGCGCGAGCAGGCGGTGGAGGTCGGGCAGGTCGACCAGCACCAGGTCCCACGGCCCGTTCCGGATCTCCTCGTCCAGGGCGAGCAGGGTGAGCAGCCCCTCCAGGCCGGGCAGGCCGATCAGGTCCTCCCAGCCCGGCGCGTCCAGGCCGAGCTCGGTCAGAGCCGGCGCCAGTCCGCCGATCTCTCCGGAGCGGGCGGAATCAGCGCTCAGAGCAAGGGTTTTCACACCATGGTCAGCTGCGTGAGCCGCGGTCGCCGCCGCGACCGTGGTCTTTCCCACTCCGCCCGGGCCGGCGAACAGCACGACCCGCACCTACGACTCCACGTGCTTCCGGAGCTCGGTGAGAGCGGTGTCGATGATGGCCTTCTCGGCCTTGCGACGCAGCATCCCGAGCATCGGGATGCGCAGATCGATGGCCAGACGGTAGGTGACCCGGGTGCCGGCGCCGGAGGCGGCGAGCCGGTAGCTGCCCTCCATCGACCGCATCACCGTCGACTCGTCCAGGGTCCAGGACAGCTCACCGGTCCCGTCCGCGGCGAAGTTCCAGGTGTAGTCCAGGGAGTAGGTGTCCCGGACCGCCCCGGCGTCCAGGGTGAACCGCACCTTGGTGGCCCGGTCGCCGTCCGGCTGCCGCTCGAGCACCACGGCCTCCTTAACGGCCGCCGCCCAGGTGGGGTAGTGCTCGAAATCGGAGATGACCCTGAGGACGTTCTCCGGCGCGGAGTCGATGACGACGCTCGACTCGGTCTGGTCGGCCATGGTCGTGAACGTTACCCGGTTTCGGTGATCTTGCTCAGAGCACGGAGCCGCCCAACTTCAGAGCAGGAGACCGAGCAGGGTGAGCCCGGCCATCAGGATCAGCAGCAGGACCGCCCCACCGCCCAGGGCGAGGGTGTATTTCCCACCGGGCAGCTCGGCCAGCGCCAGGTGTGCGCGCACGACGGCGAGGGCGGAGCGGTCCCCGGCCTCGTCCGCGGCCAGATCCTCGATCAGCCGATCGGCGTCGGGCGCCTCCCCGCGATGCCGGGGCTCCTCCGCCTTCACCACCTCGGGGGCCGGTTCTGCGGTCGGGGTCAGGCAGAGCGAGCACCAGGCGTCCTCGGCCCCGAGCCGGGCGCCGCAGTGCCGGCACCGCGACGGGGCGGAGGAGGGCGAGCTCACGCGTCTTGCCTCGGACGGCCCGCAACCCCCCTTGAGCCGACTTGGACATTTGACCGGTTTTGCGCCGTCCGGTCCGGACGAGTGTGATCCAACACTCGGAAATCCAGTGAACTGCGGCATAGGCTCGACCTCGTGCACGAGATCAGCGTCCCCAGACAGTTTCCCCTCGACGACGAGGAGAACCTCTGCGACATCGTGGTGAGCAACGCCGAGCGCAGACCTCACCACGTCGCCTTCCGCCGTCTCGTAGCCGGGGGCGGCTGGCAGGACGTGACCTCGGCGGAGTTCCTGGGTGAGGTGGTGGCCACCGCCAAGGGCCTGGTCGCCCTCGGCGTGCAGGCCGGCGACAAGGTCGCGCTGATGGCCCGCACCCGTTACGAGTGGACCCTGCTGGACGTCTCGATCTGGTTCGCCGGGGCGATCACCGTGCCGGTCTACGAGACCTCCTCGCCCGAGCAGGTGCGCTGGATCCTGTCCGACTCCGGTGCGGTCGCCGCGGTGGTCGAGACCGCCGCCCACCGCGAGACCGTGGGCCAGGTCCGGGACGGGCTGAGCACCCTGCGCGAGGTCCTGACCATCGACGACGGGGCGATCGGCACGCTCGCCGAGCTGGGCGCCGAGGTCGGCGACCCGGTGATCCACGAGCGCCGCGCGGTGGCCCGGGGCGACTCGGTGGTCACCGTGATCTACACCTCCGGCACCACCGGCCGGCCCAAGGGCTGCGAGCTGACCCACAGCAACTTCATCGCCGGGTCGCGGGCCGCCTTCGAGGGTTTCGGCGACCTGGTCAACGACCAGGCCTCGACGCTGCTGTTCCTGCCGCTCGCGCACGTCTTCGCCCGCTACATCCAGGCGCTGTGCATCGTCAACGGCGCGGTGATGGGCCACACCCCGACCACCGCCAACCTGCTGGCCGACCTGGACGGCTTCAAACCGACCTTCCTGCTGGCGGTTCCGCGGGTGTTCGAGAAGATCTTCAACGGCGCCGAGGCCCGGGCCGTCGGTTCCGGCCGGGGCGCGATCTTCCACCGGGCCGCCGAGGTGGCGATCCGGTACAGCCAGGCGCTCGACACCGGCGGCCCCGGCCTCGGACTGAAGCTGCAGCACACGGTCTTCGACCGGCTGGTCTACGCGAAGCTGCGCGCGGCCACCGGGAACCGGCTGCAGGGCTCGGTCTCCGGCGGCGCCCCGCTGGGCAAGGACCTGAGCCACTTCTTCCGCGGCATCGGCCTGCCGGTGCTCGAGGGCTGGGGGCTGACCGAGACCACCGCGCCGGTCAGCTGCACCACGCTGGCGGTCAACCGGATCGGCACGGTCGGCCGGCCGCTGCAGGGCATGGGCGTCCGGATCGCGGAGGACGGCGAGATCCTGGTCTCCGGCGTCGGCGTGATGCGCGGGTACGCGAACAACCCGGCCGCCACCGCGGACGCGGTGCACGACGGCTGGTTCGCCACCGGAGACCTGGGTTCGCTGGACGAGGACGGCTTCCTGTCGATCACCGGCCGGAAGAAGGAGATCATCGTCACCGCGAACGGGAAGAACGTGATCCCGGCGATGCTGGAGGACGCGATGCGCGGCCACCCGCTGATCTCGCAGTGCATCGTGGTCGGTGACCAGAAGCCGTTCGTCGGGGTGCTGATCACCCTGGACGAGGAGATGCTGCCGACCTGGCTGAAGAACCGCGGCAAGCCCGCGCTGGACGTGGCCGCGGCGGCCGCCGACCCGGACGTCCGGGCCGAGTTGCAGACCGCCGTAGACAAGGCGAACGCACTGGTCAGCCGGGCCGAGTCGATCCGCAAGTTCCGGGTCCTGAGCACCGATTTCACCGAGCAGTCGGGACACCTGACGCCGAAGCTGAGCCTGAAGCGCTCGGTGATCCTGAAGGACTTCTCGGCCGACGTGGACAAGCTCTACAGCGAGTGATCTCACCCGGGTGAGATCACTCGTTGTCACCCGGCGAGGGGACGCGCTCGGCCAGACTTGAGGGGTGCTGGTGCTGTCGGGCGTCGAGACCCTGAAACTGACCGTCACCTTCGCATCGGTGGACGCGGTCGCCGGGCTCGACCTGACCGTGCGCCCCGGTCAGGCGCTGGCTCTGGTCGGCCGCAACGGCGCGGGCAAGTCCACGGCGATGCGGGCGCTGGCCGGGGTACTACCGGCCACGTCGGGGCAGATCCGGGTGGGCGGGGTAGACGTGCGGGCCGATCCTTTGGGTGCGCGCCGGGTTACGGGGTACTGCCCGGACGTCGGTGGGCTGGTTCCGCGGGCCAGTCCCTGGGAGCACCTTCAGCTCTCGGCGCGGCTGCGGGGTCTGGAGACCTGGGAGCCTCGCGCCCGTGATCTGCTGGAGCGTTTCGATCTGGCGGGGGTAGCCCACCGGATCACGTCTGGGTTCTCGCACGGGATGGGTCGGCGGCTCTCGGTGGTCCTGGCCGCGTTGCACTCCCCCACCGTCCTGTTGCTGGACGAACCGTTCGACGGGGTGGATCCGTTGGGGGTAGACGCAACCGTCGATCTGGTCGAGGAGCTGCGGGCGGAGGGCACGGCGGTTCTGGTCTCCACCCATCTGCTCGACCTGGCCGCGCGGGTCTGCTCAGACGCGGTGGTTCTGCGGGGTGGGCGCAAGGTCGCGGCCAGCCCGGCGGCGGAGCTCTCGGGGCCGGACGGGGCCCGGCGCTACAAGGCCCTGCTCTCATGACTTTCGCGGGTCCAGTTGCCGAAGTACGCGCCTTGGTCGCCTTTTCGTCTCAGCGATGGCTCTTTGGACTATGGACGTTCGTGGGCGCCTTGGGTACGTCGGTCATCGTGGGGCTGTGGTTGCCTTCTGGTGGGCGTGAGGACGCTTCTCTGCTGCTTCCAAGCGCCTGGCTGGGTTTTGCGGCGACCACCTTTCTGGCCACCGCCGGGAACGGGCCGCGCACTCTCCTCCCCCGCAGTCAGACCGTCGCGTTCTGCGTCAGCCCAGCGGCCGAGCATCTGGGCGCCCTCCTGCTGGCGCCGCTGAACGTGGCCTGGATCCTGCAGAGCCTGGCCCTGGTCACCGCCACCGCCTGGGCCTTCGGCCCGGCCGCGGGGCCGGCCGTCGCCACCGTGCTGGCCACCCTGGGCTGGATCGTCACGGTCACCGTGGCCGCCCAGGCCATGGGCTGGCTGGTCGAGCTGGCCCGCACCGGGCGGATCGGGATCGGGCTGGTGCGCGGCGGTTTCGCGGCGGTCGCGGCCACCCTGGTGACGCTGGTGCTGACCGGGCGGATGACCGACGTGCTGGACTCCGCGCCGACCGTGCCCCTGCTGGTCCGGGCGGTCCGGGCCGGGTCCGGCGATCTGACCGCGACCCTCGAACTTGGGGTCGGGCTGATCGCGGCGACCGGGCTCGGATTCCTCGCCGGGCGCCGGCTCTGCGCGGCCGCGCTGCAACGCCCGGAACGCGACCGCACCCGGATCGAGACGCGCATCGTCCGGGTCCGCCCCGACGCCCGGACCTCGCTCGGCGCCGCCCTTCGGATCGACCGGGCCGGAGTCTGGCGGGCCCCGCCGCTGCGCCGCGGCATGATCGCCCTGACCGCCGCTCCCGCTCTGGCTGCGCTGGTCGCCGGGCTGGACTGGCCGATGCTGGTACTGCTGCCCAGCCTGGCCGCCTCCGGCGCCGGGCTGCTGTTCGGGGTGAACGCGCTCGCCCTCGACGGCACCGGCGCGATCTGGCGGGAGAGCCTGCCCGGCGCCCCGAGAACCATGCTGCTGGCCCAGATCCTGGTGACCGCCGAGGTCTGCCTGTTCGCCGCCACGCTGGTCGCCGCGCTCGGAGCCCTGCGGGCGCCCGCCCCGGCCGGCGCGGCCGAGGTGATCGCCCTGGCCGGTGCCGTCATTGCCACCACCACGCAAGTTACCGGCCTCTGCGCGCTCTGGTCGGTGCGTCACCCCTACCCGGCAGGTCTCCGCGAAACCCGCGACCAACCCGCCCCGCCGCTGGCGATGGCCCGGTACGCCGCCACCCTGGCCGTGCGCACCACCACCGTCGGGGTCTTCTTCTCGCTCTGCGCCCGACCCGGTATGGCTCCGGCCGGAATCGGCCTGACCATTGCCGTCACCGTGCTCGGCCTGCGCCGGATCCTGCGCGCGCTGCGGGAGTGGGCGCAGGACGAGGAGCTGCGTTCGCGAGCGCTCAGCACGGTTTCCGCACCGGCCTGACCCCGGATGGTGCAGACTGTCCGGGATCGGGGGACTGCGGAGAGTAAGATCCCAGAAGGAGGGCCGAAGTGCGCCTGGAACGGACCGAGGACGGCGCGGTGGCCCTCGAGTTCGCCCTGATCCTGCCCGTCCTCCTGCTCTTCCTGTTCGGCGTGATCCAGTACGGGTACGGGCTGTTCCAGCTCCAGTCGTTCAGTGCCGCGCTGAACGAGGCGAGCCGGACGGCGTCCACCGGGATCACCGACTGCACCGCCTTCGACCAGCTGCTGGGCTCGGCGGTCAGCGACACCGGGCTCAGCCCGGAGGACGTGGCGAACGCGAAACTCCAGTGGCTGGGTGCCGACCGCAGCGTCACCCAGACCCCGGAGCGGATCCTCGGCCAGGTCCGGATCACCGCGACCTACAAGCCGTTCGACATCGGCATCCCGCTGGTGCCGTTCCCCAGCACGATCACCCGCAGCTCCACCACGACCATCCAGAGCGTGCTCAGCGGCGGGCTGACCGGTTGCGACTTCGCCCTCCTGAACCGGAACTGAGCCGTGCGCCATCGGAACGAGGCCGGGGTGGTGGCGATCGTGATGACGCTGGCCATCTCCACCTTCCTGCTCGGCATCGCCGCCCTGGCGGTCGATCTCGGTCAGGCCTACCTGCGGCAGAACGATCTGCAGTCGCTGGCCGACCGGCTGGCCCTGGCCGGGGCGAAGGGGCTGCCCACCATCGGTGAGCCGGAGGGCGCCCTGGATCAGGTGACCACGATGCTGAACGCGGTCTGCGCCCGGAAGGAGGCGCCGGAAGACCTTTGCCCGGCCCCTTCGGCGGCGGCCTGGACCGATGGAAACCCGGCCAACGGCGAGATCACCTTCTTCAAGGACGGCGATTCCGACGGTCTGGTCAGCCGGGCCGACGCGGTGAGCAACCTGTCCACCCCGAGTCAGGCGCTGCGGGTGGTGCTTCCGCCCTCCACCGTCCAGTTCGGCCTGGCCGGGGCGATCGGGTTCAGCTCGGCCCAGATCCGGAAGTCGGCCACCGCCCGGATCGGCACCCCGCTCGGCTCCGGCCTGCTGCCCTTCGCCCTCACCCCGGACGACCTGATCGCCGGCCGGTTCTGCGTGGTCGACACCGATCAGGTGCACATCGCCACCCCCCGGACCGCCACCTCCGCAACCCCAGGCTCCCCTCGGCTCACGCTGAACTCATCATTCCCAGAAGGGCTTCCGCTGGCCGGCGCCCGGGCCATGTTCTCCATCACCCCCTCCGGCTTCTGGTGGCCGGTGTGGAACGCCTCCTTCCGCCTGAGGACGCCGGACGGCACCGAGCAGCCCCTGCACAGTGAGCGGGTGGGCTGGAACAGCTACCGGGTCAGCCTTCCGCCCGGAACGGCCGGATCCCGGGTGGAGGTGTGGGCGACGGGACGCCTGAGCCCTTCGTCGTCCAGCTCCTTCACCACCAACATCATTCACCTCAGCTACTCCGGCACCCCGCCGGTCGCAGATCCGCCCTCCGACGACGCCTGCGATCAGCCCTCGGCCGGCCGGGGCTTTCTTCGGCTGGGAACCACGCTGGAACAGAGCATCCGCTCCGGGCCGCTCGCCACCGGCTTCCTCGGCCTGCTGAACCCCGGCTCCTCCGGCGGCTTCTCGGACGCACTGACCAACGGGTTCCTGAAACCGGCGGGCAATCAGCCGGGTCGGCTGATCGGTGACACCGGCCACGGCACGCTGAGCGTGAACGGTTACTCGGTAGACGCGACCAGCCTGTTCGACAGCGCCCACCTGCTCGACCCGCAGTACGCGGGCAGCACCGGGCAGTCCCTGCGGGCCCTGCTCGGCCAGGGCCGGGCGGCCCAGCCGGGCAACCGGGGCTGGATCACCGCGGCGGCCGTGCGCAGTCACCGCCTGGCCGTGCTGCCGGTAGTCGATCCGGCCTCGGCGGACGACGAGAACGGGCTATCGGTAACTTCTTTCCGATATGTCTGGATCGACGGGGATTCCCCGAACCGCGGGTTGCTCTGGAAAGACGGGCGGCTGGTGGGGTTCCAGGGGTACGTGATCGATCCGGGCTACCTCCCCGCAGTGGTGTCGGGCTCCGGCACCGTCGGTCCGTTCCTCGGATCCGATATGCCCAAAGAAGCCGTGTTAATGCCCGATTTAGCCGGTAGCCGCGGGTAATTCCCGGACATCGATCTCGTAACAACGGCCACGCTGCGCCGTCGGTATGCGACAGAATGCGATCCTGGCCGAGGGCCAGAACGGGATTTCACCAAGAACGGCGGACGGGCAGGAATGGGACGACGCACGCTTCTCCTGATCACTTCCGTCCTGCTCGCCGCGGTCGGCACCGCGATCGTCGCGCTCTACGTCCGGCAGGCCGACAGCCGGGCCACGCAGAACGAGGCGGTCGGGACCTATGTGGTGGCCCGGCACGACATCGAGCAGGGCGACAAGATCACCCGGGGCGACCTGAACACCGTGCGGCTCCGGGCCCGCGACCAGCTCGCCACCACGGTCACCGACCTGGACAGCGCGATCAGCCGGCGCGCCACCGCAAAGATCCTGGCCGGCACCGCGATCGACGAGCGCGAGCTGACCGAGGCCGGCGCCGAGATCGAGGACGGCGCGATCCAGAAGGGCGAACTCGGGATCAACGTCCAGCTGGAGGATCCGGAGCGGGCGGCCGGTCTGCTCGGGGCCGGTTCCTGGGTGCGGATCTTCACCATGCAGGGCAAGACCATGAAACCCCTGGTGGGCGAGGCCCGGGTCATCACGATCGGGGGCACCGTGGTGGCCGCGGGCGGGGACGGGCCGGACGGCAAGAACCCGGTCGGCTCCTCCGGGGTGCCGGCGGCGCTGGTCGGCCTCTCGGTCCCGCCGGAGGTCGCCCAGAAGCTGATCGATGCCCAGGTGAAGCAGGTGCCGATGTACTTCACGGTGATCCCCAGCGTCGACGTGACGGACGGCTGATGGGCACGCCGATCTTCTTCGACCCGCACCGGCCGGTCGGCGCCGCGCTGTGCGCCGAGACCGGCGGCGTGGGCGCGGTCTTCAGCGACGTGATCGACCTGCGCGGGCACTTCGCCGAAATCACCGACGAGGACACCCTGGTGCTCGGGCCGGACGTGGAGGAGCGCGAGGCGTTCGACGTGGCGCACTTCGTCCGCTCGCACCGCCCGGGGCTGGACGTGATCCTGGTGCGGCGGGAGATCACCACCCCGGTGCTGCAGGAGGCGCTGCGCACCCGGATGTCGGCCGTCGTCGACCATCGGGACACCCCGCAGCTGCGGGCCGAGCTGAAACGCAGCCTGAACCGGGCCCCGGTGCGCGAGGTCCCGGCCGAGCCCGTGGCGCCGGCTCCGGCCCGGCGGGGCCGGGTGCTGACCATGTTCGCGGCCAAGGGCGGCTCCGGGAAGACCATGCTGGCGGTGAATCTCGCGGCCACCCTGGCCGATCGGGGGCACCGCCAGGTCTGCATCGTCGACCTCGACCTGGCGTTCGGCGACGTGGCGATCGCGATGCAGCTGTTCCCGGCGCACACCATCGCCGACGCGGTGCCGCTGGGCGGCGAGATCGACTCCTCCGCGGTCGCGGCCATGCTCACCCAGCACTCCGCCGGGCTCAGCGCGATCGTCGCGCCCACCGAACCGAGCACCGCCGAGGCGATCGAGCCCAAGCTCATCGCCCACCTGCTGGACGTGCTGCGGGACGAGTTCGACTACATCGTGGTCGACACCGCCGGGGCGTTCGACGACCAGGTGATGGCCGCGCTCGACGTCTCCGACCTGATCACCCTGATCGTCACCCCGGACGTGCCCGCGCTGAAGACGCTGAAGATCACCGTGGAGACGCTGATCGAGCTCGGCTACCCGCGCGACCGGCTGCGCCTGGTGCTGAACCGCTCGGACTCCCGGGTCGGGATCAGTCACGCCGAGGTGGAGAAGACCGCGGTGATGCCGCTGGCCGGGCAGATCCCGAGCTCGCGGGACGTGCCGGCCTCGGTCAACCGGGGCGTGCCGATCGTCCAGGACGACCCGAAACACCCGGTCAGCCAGGCGATCGCGCAGTTCGCGCAGGACGAGGTGATCGGCATCGGGCTGAGCCCGGAGCAGATCGCCACCCGCCGCCGGACCGTGCGCAAGCGGCGGTTCCGGCGATGAGCCTGGCCGACCGGCTCGCCCAGGCCCGGCTGGAACGCGGGAACTACGGCGACCTCTCGCGGTCCGGTGGCCACGGCACCCAGCCCCAGGCGTCCTCAATCGGCCCGAAGAGCCGGCGCCGCAACGCACCGCCGACCGACCCGTTCGCCGATCTGCGCCGCACGGTGCACCAGACCCTGCTGGAGAGCCTCGGGCCCAAGCTCTACGACTCCCGGCTCAGCCAGGCCGAGCTGGAACAACGGGTCCGGCACACGCTGCAGGAGGTGCTGCAGGCCGACCAGGTGCCGCTGACGGTCACCGACCGGAGCCGGATCGCCCAGGAGATCGCCGACGACATCCTCGGCTACGGGCCGGTCGAGCCGTACCTGCGCGACCCGGAGATCACCGAGATCATGGTCAACGGGCCGGACCAGATCTACGTGGAGCGGCGGGGCCGGCTGCACGCCGTGGACGGCCGGTTCGCGGACGAGGCGCACCTGCGGCGGACGATCGACAAGATCGTCGGCCGGGTCGGGCGGCGGGTCGACGAGGCCAGCCCGATGGTGGACGCGCGGCTGCACGACGGCAGCCGGGTGAACGCGATCATCCCGCCGCTGGCGGTCGACGGGTCGCTGCTGACGATCCGGAAGTTCGCCGCCGATCCCTTCGAGGTGGACGACCTGATCCAGTTGGGGACGCTGTCCCGGGCGGTCGCCGACGTCCTCGCCGCCTGTGTTCGCGGACGTTTGAACATCCTGGTCAGCGGGGGTACCGGGGCGGGCAAGACGACCACCCTGAACGTCCTGTCGGGCTTCATCCCGGAGACCGACCGGGTGGTCACCATCGAGGACGCGGCCGAGCTGCAGCTGCACCAGGAACACGTCCTGCGGCTGGAGTCACGGCCCGCGAACATCGAGGGCAAGGGCGAGGTCTCGATCCGGCAGCTGGTCCGCAACGCGCTGCGGATGCGGCCGGACCGGATCATCGTCGGTGAGATCCGGGACGCGGCGGCCCTGGACATGCTCCAGGCGATGAACGTCGGCCACGACGGCTCGATCTGCACGGTGCACGCCAACACCCCGCGCGACGTGCTCTCCCGGGTGGAGACGATGGTGCTGATGGCCGGGATGGACCTGCCGGTCAAGGCGATCCGCGAGCAGGTCTCCAGCGCGATCGACCTGATCATCCAGCAGGCCCGGTTCCCGGACGGCTCGCGCCGGGTGACCGCGGTGACCGAGGTGATGGGGATGGAGGGCGACATCATCACGCTGCAGGACATCTTCCGGTACTCCTACGACGGCGCGGTCGGCCCGGACGGGGTGCCCACCGGCCGGCTGGAGTGGACCGGGATCCGGCCCGCCTTCCTGGAGAAGGCGGCCCGCAGCGGCGTGCAGATCGATCTGCGGGCGTTCGGCGGCTACCGGCGGCACGCGCGGTGATCCTCGTCGCCGGGCTGGCTCTGCTCTTCGTCGCCCTCTCCGGGCTGATCTTCGTCGCCACCGGGGCGCTCACCGGGTCCGGCCCGGACGAGTCGGAGGTGCTCCGGCGGATCTCGGTCTACTCGGTGCGCTCCCACCTCCCGGAACCCGTCCAGGTGCTGGAGGAGACCTCGCGCCTGGGCGACGGGCCGCTCACCCGGTCCGCGGTCGGGCTGATGAGCACCGTCGCCCGCAAGGGCAAGGTCGACCAGGCGCTGGACTCCCGGCTGGAGGCGGCCGGTTTCACCCTGCGCCCCGGTGAGTGGATGCTGCTGCACGTCACCGCCACGGTGGGCACCGCGCTGCTGTTCACCGTGCTCGCCCGCGGCCGGCTGGTGGCGATCGTCCTCGGTCTGCTGATCGGCCTGACCGTGCCCTGGGGGGTGCTGCTGAGCGCCCGGGCCCGGCGCGAGGCGAAGTTCCTCGCCCAGCTCCCGGACACGCTGCAGCTGCTGGCCGGCAGCCTGGCGGTGGGGTACTCGCTGCCCCAGGCGATGGATTCGGTGGTGCGCGAGGCGCATCCGCCGATCCGCGGGGAGTTCAACCGGGCGCTGGTCGAGACCCGGCTCGGCATGCTCGCCGAGGACGCCCTCGACGGGATCGCGGAACGCACCGGCAGCCAGGACTTCTCCTGGGTGGTGATGGCCATCCGGATCCAGCGCGAGGTCGGCGGGAACCTGGCCGAGCTGCTCAACTCGGTGGCCGAGACGCTGCGCGAACGGGAGCGGCTGCGCCGGCAGGTGGCCGCGCTGTCCGCCGAGGGCCGGCTGTCCGGGATCATCCTGGCCGCCCTCCCGGTGGTCTTCGCGATCTACCTGATGCTGGCCCGGCCGGAGTACATCGACCCGTTGTTCAGCACCCCGCTCGGCGTGCTGCTGCTGGTGTTCGGCATCGTCGCGCTGGCCGTCGGCGGCTTCTGGATGTCCAAGGTGATCCGGGTGGACGTGTGATGCTGCTGCTGACCGGGATGGCCGTCTTCTTCCTCGGGCTGACCGGCGCGTTCACCGCGCTGCTGCTGGCCAACCGGCAGCGGCTGGACGCGAACACCCGGCGGGCCCTGCTGGAGAACTTCCGGGCCGGGCCGGCCCCGCTGCGCCAGGCCGAGCTCGAGGTGCCGTTCGCCGAACGGGTCCTGGCCCCGCTGCTCGAGCGGTTCGCCCGGGCCGGGCGGCGGCTGACCACCGAGGAGCGGATCGAGCGGATCCGGGCCCGGCTCGACCTGGCCGGGAACCCGAAGGGCTGGGACGTCGACCGGGTGCTCGGGCTGAAGGCGCTCGGGCTGGTGACCGGCGCGCTGCTCGGGCTGGCCCTGCCGCCGCTGTTCGGGGCCGGCCTACGTGGGATGGTTCTCACATTCAGCGGGCTCTCAGCTCTGGGCTGGTTCGGGCCCTCGCTCTGGGTGTATCAGGTGGGATATGACCGGAATGAGCTGATCCGGCGGGAGCTTCCGGACGCGATCGATCTGCTCACCATCTCGGTCGAGGCCGGCCTGGCGTTCGACGCGGCCCTCGCCCAGGTCGCCCGCAGCAGCGACGGACCGCTGGCCAAGGAGCTTTTCCGGGTGCTCCAGGAGATGCAGCTGGGCACCGGCCGGCTGCCCGCGCTGCGTGCCTTAGCAGATCGCACCGACGTGGAGGAACTCAGGATCTTTGTGGCCGCGATGGTCCAGGCCGATACGTTTGGCATCCCCATAGCCAACGTGCTGCGGGTGCAGTCCCGGGAGATGCGGGTGAAGCGAAGTCAGCGCGCGGAGGAGAAGGCTCAGCAGGTGCCGGTGAAAATTCTCTTCCCCCTGATTTTCTGCATCCTGCCGGCACTGTTTATCGTGGTCATGGGGCCGGCCGGGATCAGGATCTTCGAACAGTTCAGAGGCATGTGAGGGGCGGATGGCACGACTGCTGATCATCTCGCGTTCCCTCGCGCTCGGGATGCGGCTCACCGACCTGCACGAGGTCGAGGAGCGCTCCGCCGACGAGCTGGCGCAGAACCTGCCCAAGGTCGAGGGCTACGACGTGCTGGTGCTCGACGTGGGCGACCCGGTCCTGGCCGTGAACACGGTCAACTCGCTCCGGGAGGACGAGCAGGCGATCCCGGTCATGCTGATCTCCGGCTACCAGCCGGAGTGGGAGCAGGTCGAGGCCCAGCAGGTCGAGGGCGTGCACGTGGTGCCGCTGCCGATCACCCGGCAGGCGCTGCTGCGCGGCGTCGCAGTGCTGCTCGACCAGGACCCGGAGCTGATCACCGTCGACCCGACCGGCACGCTGCCGGTGATCGAGGAGACCCCGGAGCCGCTGCCGGTGATCGAGATGGGTGCCAGCGACGCCTCGGCGGACGCGACCACGATCGGGACCACAGCCGGGACCACGGCCGGGGCCACCCAGCCGGTCCAGACCGGGAAACCGGCCCCGGCCGCAAGCACCGGAGCCAGCGCGGCCGCGCCGACTGCCGCGAAACCCGCCGGGAAGCCTGCGTCCCCGAAACCCGCGTCCTCGCAACCGGCGTCCTCAAAGCCGGAAAAGCCGACCCCGGCGAAACCCGAGCCCGCGAAACCCGAGCCCGCGAAGGCCGATCCGGGCAAGGCTGCTCCGGGTAAGGCTGCCCCGGCGAAGCCGGCCGCCGCCGGGTCCGCTGCCGAAGCCCCGGCCGGCAAGCCGGGGCCGGCCGACGTGGCCGCGGCCAAGGCGGTTCAGCAGGCCGCGCAGCAGGCTCGGGCCGCGCAGCAGGTTCAGGCCGAAGCCGCCGAGAAGCCCGGGCCGCCGACCCCGAACCCCTCCCCCACCACCGGCACCCTCGGGCAGCAGATCGCCGCCCGCCGGGCCGCCGGTCAGCGGATGGGCCAGGGCGGGCACGCGGGTCCGCAGCACGACCGCAACCGGCGTCCCGCCGCCCCGCCGCCGCTGCCCAAGGCCCTGCCCGCCGTCCCCGAGGCGATCGAGGTGAATCCGTCCCCGGTGGCCGGTCTCTCGTACTCCTCCCCGGTGGCCCGCCCGTTCGCCGAGCAGCCGCCGACGGGTCAGTTCCCGTACGAGGCGGCGCCGGTGCGCGAGCCGGTGGCCCCGCCGCAGATCGGCCGGCCCGGCCCGTGGCCCCGGCCGCCGGCTCCGGAAACCGGCAGTCTTCCGCTGAACAGCAGCGGCGCCAGTGCGGCGAACCGGCGCATGCAGCGACTGGGCGACCGGCCGCGCAAGTTCCAGCGCCGCCCCAACCCGCAGGACAACACGCCGCGCACGCCGAGCCGGGGTCTGGTCACCGATCCGCTCGGTCCCCGCACCGATCCTTACGGTTTCCCGGTCAGCGCTTTGGAGCGTCGGCTCGACGCGGAGGCCGCGTCCCTGGTCACCGGTCGCACCAACGCCGACGGCGAGCCGGTGCTGCGCACCGCCGAGCTGATCCGGATGCTGCACGAGCGGGCCGGTGAGCTGTACGGCGTCAGCGACACCTCGCAGGTGCTGGCCGACGACGTGATCGAGCGGGCTTCCGCCGACGCCGCCGCGGTCCTGGTACCGGACGGCGCGATCTGGCGGGTCAGCGGCGGGGTGGGCCTGCGCCCGCTGGAACGCCGCCTGGAGCTGGCCGAATCGCACTGGCTGATCACCGAGGTCGGCTCGGCCGGCCGCGCGGTTCTGGTGGACGACACCGACATCGTCCGGCAGCAGCTGGCCGGGGCGCCGCTGGCGGCCTGGCGGCACCTGCTCGCGGTGCCGGTGCCGGACGTCCGGGTGATCGTGGTGCTGGCCCGCGGCGAAGAAGGCGGCGCGTTCACCGCCCGTGACCTGACGGCCGTGCACACCCCGATCCGCGAGGCGGCGATCCTGCTGGCCCAGGCGATCGAGACCCGGCGGCTGGCCCGGGCCCTGGCCCCGTTGCGCGAGCCGGAGCCCGAATCCGGGCGCTGAGTCACCCTGGGTGCCTCGGCCCTCCGACGGGCGGGAACAAATCGCCCCTCTGCGGACCTTCCCGTCAGATCGGTTCGTGACATTCCTAAAACCTTGAGGGATCCGGCGCTCGTCTTGGACGATCCCGAGCCATGAGTATCCCTCGTGTGGCAGATTGTCACCGTGGCCGTGCTGGAACTGCGAGTGAAGAGCATCTTCGTGCCCCTCGTGATCCGCGCCGGAATCATTCTGATCTTCGCGAGTACCGCCGTCGCCCTCGGAATCGCGACCGGTGGGGGCGTCTCGCCCCGCGATGCGGTGATCCCGGCCCTGATGCTCTTCTGTGTGGCGGCGCTCGCGTCGTTACCCCTGCCGAGAGCCGTGCCACCGATCTTCCCCGCGCTGGCCGAGACCCTGACCGCGTCGGTGATCATCGGTGGCATCGGCACCAGCGGGCTGCTCTTTCTGCCCTACCTGACGGTCCCGCTGTTCATGGCCGGCCTGTCCTCCGGGCTGGTGCTGGGGATGGCCGCGGCGGCGACCGCCGCGGTGGCCTTCGGCGGCACGGTGATCACCTCCGACGACATCGGGATCGATGAACTGAACCGCAGCAACGCGTTGCTCGCCTGGGTCTTCATCCTGGTCGCGGTGCCGGCCGTGGGGGCCTGGATCCGGCGCCTCCGGGCCGACGTGGCACCGGACAGCGAGCCCGCCTACGCCGACGCCCACCGCCTGCTCTCCGAACTCCACGTCGTGGCGCGGCAACTCAGCCTCGGGCTGGACCCGCGCACGCTGTCCACCGCGCTGGCCGAGGACATCCGCGCGGTGGTGCCCCAGGCCGACGCGATCGTCCTGGTGCGTTCCACCGGCGGCCGCTTCGTCGCGCTGTCCGGGCACGAGGCCCCCGAGGCCGCCGAGCTCGCCGTCGAGGACGCCTGGGTGAGCGCCCAGCCGGTGAAACGCGAGGCCCAGGGCCGGGCCTTCGCCGCCATCCCGGTACTGATGGGCGAGCGGGTGGTGGCCCTGGTGCTGGTGGTCACCGCGACCGGGCTGGACGCCGCCTCGCTGCGCAGCTGCCGCACCGTGATCGAGCAGTCCGGACCCCGGCTGGCCTCGGCCATGCTGTTCGACGACGTGCGCCGGCTGGCCACCACCGACGAGCGGATGCGGCTGGCCCGGGAGATCCACGACGGCATCGCCCAGGACCTGGCCTCGGTCGGCTACGCGCTGGACGACATCCGGCAGAACTCCGACCCGGCCGTGGCCCAGCAGGTGCTGACCGTCCGCGAGCAGCTCCAGGCGATGGTCGCGGACCTGCGGATGAGCATCTTCGACCTGCGCCACGGGGTGAACGACACGGTCGGCCTGGGTGCCGCGCTGAGCGAGCACGCGCAGCGCATCGCCGCCCAGTCCGACCTGGCGATCCACCTGTCCATGGACGAGTCGCCGAAACGGCTTCCCATCACCGTCGAGGTGGAACTGCTGCGGATCGTCCAAGAGGCGATCACCAACGTCCGCCGGCACGCCCAGGCCACCAACCTCTGGCTGACCGTGACCGTCGAGCCACCTCGGGCCCACATCACCGTCATCGACGACGGCCGTGGGCTGAAACCCGGCCGGGCCGACAGTTTCGGCATCCAGGGGATGCGCGAACGGGCCCGACGGGTCGGTGCCAACCTGCACGTCGGCCCAGGCCCCGAGGGGGGCACCCTGGTCGAGGTCGGGCTCGGCACCGAGACGACGGGCTTCGAGCCGCGGCACCTGGCCCGCCCGGCGGTGACGCGCGTGTCGCTCACCGACCCGCACGGCATTCCCACCCTTGTACCCCCGCCCAATCCGCCTAATCGGCAGACCAACAGGCCCCGGACGGCCTCACCCGTCCGGGCCGACCAGGAGGTGACTAAGTGACCAGCGCAACGGCGAACCTCCGGGTTGTGCTCGTCGACGACCATCAGCTGATCCGGGAGGGCCTGCGACGGGCCTTCGACCGGGCAGGTGACATCGAGGTCGTCGGCGAGGCGGCCTCGGTCGCGGACGCCATGAGCGCCCTGGACCGGCTCCGGCCGGACGTTCTCGTGACCGACGTCCGGCTGCCGGACGGCGACGGGATCACGCTGACGACCCAGGTGCGAGCGAGCAATCCGACGATGGGCATCGTGGTCCTCACCATGTATGCCGGGGACGAGCAGGTTTTCGCCGCACTGGACGCCGGGGCCTCCGGGTTCGTCGGGAAGGACGCGCCGGCCGAAGAGGTGGTCGCGGCGGCCCGGCACGCGGCGGCCAATCCCCGGGCCTTCACCGCGCGCGACCTGGCCGGGGCGATGCAGCGCCGGATGAGTGCCCCCGCGGGGCCGAAACTGTCTCCGCGGGAACGGGAAGTGCTCGACCTGCTGGTCGACGGCCTGGCCATCGCGCAGATCGCCCGGCGGCTCTACATCAGCGAGTCGACGGCCAAGACGCACGTGGCCAACATCTACGAGAAGCTCGGGGCCGGGAACCGGGCCCAGGCCGTGATGGCGGCCGTCCGGCTCGGTCTGGTGGACGACGCGAAGCGTCGCTGACTCCCCGGATACCGTTACCGGAAGCGGTCTTTCAGTAACACCAGCCCCAGTCCTCGGCCGAACGGCCGAGGACTGGGGCTCTCTCTTTGCTTGATCCCTTTCGTACCTTGAGTACGCACCGCTACCCAACTGGCACGCTGAGCCTGTCTTCGGAGGGAAACAACCCACCGAGCTCCCAGGAAAGGGATCCGCATGCTCAGCAACCTCCGCAAGGTGTTGACGGAAGCCAAGGACCGCGGCGCGTCCGCCGTTGAGTACGGCCTGATGGTCGCCGCCATCGCCGCCGTGATCGTCACGGTGGTGTTCGGTCTGGGAACGATCGTTTCGAAAACCTTCAGTGACACCTGTAGTTCCCTGAAAACCGGGACCACCGTCGCCGCCAACGCCCCCGCGGCCGCCGGCTGTGGCTCTACCCCGGCGACGTCCCCCTCGCCGTAGAACGTCCCGCCTCCCGGCCCCCCTCGTGGGGAGGGCCGGTCGGAGTTCAGCCGAGAGACCCGGAAGCCCCGCATCTTCCGGGTCTCTCGGCTTTTGCCGTTTCCGGGGCCGCCGCACCCGCCGGAGAGCACCTGGGGCCCTGCGAGTTCCAAGGTACTGATCAGGTGTTCAGCCGATCATTGGCAAGATGACTGAATGTCACGTGCGTCCTATGTCAGGGTGGACGAAGTGACGGGGGGCAACACCGGTGGGGTCCGCAGCCTCGCCGGAATCAAAGGAGGAACGGATGAAATCCCGGATCCGCCGGGTCGCGACCTCGGCCGGCGACCGAGGCGCCTCCGCCGTCGAGTACGCCCTGATGGTGGCCGCGATCGCCGCCGTGATCGTTGCGGTCGTCTTCGGTTTCGGCACCCTGATCAGCAACACCTTCCAGGGCACCTCGAACTGCATCGAGAACCGGCAGAGCATGCCGAACTGCGACCCGCAGGCCCCGGCCACCGGCCAGCACTAGCAGGTACCGCTCTCCGGCAGCGCTTTCCACGGCCCCGGTGTTCCTTGGGAACACCGGGGCCGTCGCCGTTGCCGCGGGGTTGTCCACAGCCCGGAACGCCCTTCGGCCCGATCCCCTTAAGCTGATGAGCATGGTCCCGCCCGCCCCCCAGGATTCAGTCCAGGATTCCGCCGCTCCGGCGGTCGCCGCCGCTCCCCCGAGCCGCGCCGGCCTGCGCCGCAGCTCCCCGCCGGCCACCGGCGCCGCCCTCCTGCTGCTGACCGTGGGCATGGCCGTGGCTACGCACAGTGTTGTTCGTTACAAACTGTGGATCGTCGCGGTCTACACCATCCTCGCCCTGGCCCTCGGCCTCTGGGTGCTGTCCGGCAGCGCCCGCAAGGCCGCCGACCCGGACGAGGCCCCGGCCGGGACCTGGCTGCGGCCGCTGCTGAACTCGACCCGCACCGCCCCGCTGGAATGGATCGGGGGCGCCCTCGCGGCCACCTTCGTCCTGGTCGCGGTCTTCCAGGTCACCGTCCGGCCGTACACCTACCTCACGCCCGGGCAGGGCTGGCTCACCCGCTGGATCTACGCCGGCGCCGCCCTGGTCCTGGCCCTCGGCATCGCGCTCTCCACGGTGCGCCGCCGCCTCGCCCCGGCCCTGGTCGCCCTCGGCCTCACCGCGGTGGCCTACGTGGTGGCCGCGGCCCTGCTGATCCACTGGGACCCGACGCCGAAGATCGACGTCTGGGTCACCCTGCAGCAGGCCTCGGACGGCATTCTCGACGGCAAGAACATGTACACGCAGGACTGGTCCAACTCCCCCGGCGTGCAGGACGCCTTCACCTACCTCCCGTTCACCGCCCTGCTGCTCGCCCCCGGCCGCTGGTTCGCCGGGGACGTCCGCTGGGCGCTGATGGTGGTCACCCTGCTCGGGGCCCTGGCCGTCCTGATGCTGGGCCGCCCCGGCCGCCGTGAGCCCGGTGCGGGGTCTTCCGGCGGCACCGCCGATCCGGTGATGCCGATCCGCGCTTTGGTTGCCACCGGCGCCGCCGGCCTGCTCCTGGTCCTGCCGGGCACCGCCACCCAGGTCGAGCAGGCCTGGACCGAGCCGCTGCTGATGGCCTGCCTGGCCGGCTGGGCCCTGGCCGTGCGCCGCCGCAAGATGGTCCTCGCCATCCTCTGCCTGGCCCTCGGGGTGGCCAGCAAGCAGCACCTCACCGTGCTGCTGCCGGTGCTCGCGGTCTGGCCGGTCTTCGGCTGGCGCCGGGTCATCGCGACGGCCGGCCTGGCCGGGGTCTTCGTGCTTCCCTGGTTCATCGCCTCACCGCCCGACATGATCCACGACACGGTAACCATGCTGGTCAACTTCCAGCCCCTGATCTTCGCGGACACCCTGTTCATCGCCGCGATCAACGAGCTCAGCTGGACGCCCCCGTTCTTCCTCACCGGCGCGGCCGTGCTGATCACCCTCGGCAGCGCGATCCGGCGGGTGCACCGGCAACAGCCCGACCTGGCCAACGTCCTGCGCTGGGCCGCCCTCGTGCTGTTCGTCGCCAACCTGGTGAACAAGCAGGCCTTCTACAACCAGTACTGGCTGGTCGCCGCCCTCGTCGTGATCTCCCTGGCCGCGGCCCGGTATCCCCACCCGGCCGCACCGAACCAGGCCCCCGAGCCCGAGACGAACGCCGACTCGGTCGCCTCGGGCGCGTAGGGGCTCCAGCCTGGAACAACGCCGGGCCTCGGAACGCCTTAGCCAAGCCCACCACGGCCGGCGAGAAGCTTGACCGGGCCGGCCCGGGCGGCCCGGCTCAGCCCACGACGCGCTTACCCTCGAGCATCCGCTGAAGCCGCACGGCCAAGTCGTCCCAGCGCCATTTGCTCATGACCCACTCCCGCCCCCGCAGGCCGAACTTGGCCGCGAGGTCCTTGTTCAGCAGCAGGTCGGCGCAGCGATCGCCGACCGCGCTCACATCCGTTCCACTGACCACAAACCCGTTCTCGCCCTCGAGCACCGCGTCCGGGGCTCCCCCGGAGTCGCCCGCCACCACCGGCAGCCCGGTCGCTGCGGCCTCGAGGTAGCAGATGCCCAGGCCTTCCAGGTCGAAACCGCCCAGGCGGGTGCGGGCAGGCATGCAGAACACGTCACCAGCAGCGAAGTACTCCGGCATCCGCTCCCACGACACCCGTCCGGTGACGAACACGTGCTCGGACAGGCGGGCTTTCACGATCCGGCGTTCCACTTCCGAACGGTACGGGCCGTCGCCGACCAGCAGCAGCGCCGCGTCCGGCACCCGCTCGTGGATCCGCGGCAGCGCCTCGACCAGCACGTCCTGCCCCTTGCGGGCCACCATCCGGGAGACGCAGACGATCACCGGCCGCTGCCCGAGCCCGAGCTCCGCGCGCACTCGGGTGCCGTCCACTTCGGGGGTGAAGGTGGTTTCGTCCACGCCCGGGGTGAGCTGGACGAAACGGGTGCGGGAGGCCGGGTCGAGGGCCGGGGCGATCCGGCTGCGGGTGTATTCACCGAGGTAGGTGAGCACGTCGACGTGCCGCCCGATCCGTCGCATGAGGGACCGGGTGCCGGGCACGACCGCCCACCAGACCTCGTGCCCGTGCGTCGTCGCGACCATCCGTTCGATCCCGGCCGCGCGCAGCCGCGGGGCCATCAGGCCGAGCGGGGCAGCGGCGCCGAACCAGACCCGGTCGCAGCCCTCGGCCTTGGCGATCTCGATGGACCGCCGGGTGATCGCCGGGGTCGGGAGCATGATCGGCGACTTGTCCCGGATCACCGGGAACGGCAGGCCGGCGTCGAATTCCTGGTCGCCCTTCTGCCGCGCGGTGTGCACGACCACCTGCCCGGGCGGGAAACGCCGGGCCATGGCGAGCACGAACGACTCAATCCCACCCGTCCGCGGCGGGAAGTCGTTCGTGATGACGAGTGTCCGTCCGCTCACAGCGCTACCACTTCCGGCCTGGTCCTTCCGTCCCTACGCATCCCGCTCCTGCGTGTTCAGGACGCGCGTGAAGCCAACTCTCCCATTCGGGATGCCGGAACCCGTAATGGGCCCCGGTGATTCCTACGTGCGTCGCAGCTGCCGGATCTCCGCCCGCCAGGCCTTCACAAAGGCGGCGGTGTCTGCGAATCCGGCCGAACGCAGAGCAGCCGTAAGGCTTTGCTGCGCGGCGGTCTCGTAGAAACGCTTCATCGCCGAGTCTCCACCCACCCGAGCCGCCACGACCCGGACCGCCGCCCACGAGCGTCCATAAGCAATTGCCGCCTTCGAACCGGACGCATTGAAATCGGCGGTGGTGGGCAGCGATTCCGGTAGGGGCGCGTCCAGCGCGTCGCCGGCGATCTGGTCAGCGTTGAGCTTCGTGTGCCGGTAGGCCACGTAGTCCGCGAAGCCTTCTTCGAGCCAGGTAGGAGCATCGTTGTCGCCCGTTGCGCGGGTCGCGACGTGCACCATCTCGTGGGTGAGGACGACCTGACGCCCCAACGTGCTCAGCCCGTCGAACGCTGGGCCGTTGATGAACACGGCGTGCGCGGGAGCTTCCTCGGGTCCGACGGTCACGGCAGCAGTGTCCGCCAGGCCCTTGGTGTCTTCCCGGTCGAGCAAACCGGCCAGGGCTTGGGTGTTCGCCGCAATCACAAGGCGAGTGCGGCGTCCGTCGCCCTTGGCCCAGGCCTTACCCCAAGCGTTGTCCACCGTCGCCGCCGAAGGCTGGCAAAGCTCGGCGAGTTGCTCCACCAGGTTGCGTTCCGAGGGCGGCCCGGTCACCTGGCAACGGCTCGAGTTCTCGATCACCTGATTACTGCTTGAGGACGCTGGTGGGCTCGGCACCCGACGTGCCTGGGTAGAAGCAGCCGAAGGTACGGCGGTGGACCTGGCCGTGGAGCCCGCGCTTGAGTCGCCGCCGTGCAGGAGAGCGACCAGTAGGGACGCCACGACGAGCAGGAAGGCGCCGAGCATCAGGAGGCGCCGCATGGATTCAGGTTACCCAGCGCATTTGTGGAAGCACGCTGGTTCACCCGGAGGGACGCGCATTCGCGCTGAGCAGATGTCCTTGCTCCTGGCTCCAACGACCCGTCACTCTCGAAGACGGGAGGTCCTCATATGCGAGTCGCGGTCCTGGCCGACATCCACGGAAATCTGCCCGCCCTGGAAGCGGTGCTACGCGATGCCGAGCGGGCGGGGGTAGACGCGTTCGTGCTGAACGGCGACATCGTCACCGGGCCGATGCCCGCTCAGACATTGGACCGCCTGGCGGCGCTGGGCGATCGTGCAGTGTGGGTTCACGGGAACTGTGAGCGGGAAGTGCTGCAGGCGTTCGATGGCGGTACCCCGGACGAGTCTCAGCAACCGGCCGACGTGTGGGCCACCACCGAGTACACAGCCAAGGCACTGTCGCCCTCCCATCGGGACCTGATCGACGGTCTGCCGTTATCAGTGCAGTTGGAAGTCGAAGGGCTCGGTGCAGTTCGTTTCTGCCATGCCAGCACCCGGGACGACACCGAGATGGTGCTCGTGGATTCGCCGATCACCACGTTCACCGAGGCCTTCGCCGGTTCCGATGAGAAGACGGTGGTGCTCGGTCACACCCACATGCCCTTCGACCGACTAGCGAACCGACGCCGGTTCGTGAACCCCGGAAGCGTCGGCATGCCGTATGCCGGTGCCCCGGGCGCCTATTGGGCTCTACTGGGGCCCTCTATCGTCCTCTGTCGCAGCGACTATGACGCCGAGGCCGCCGCGCGCCAGTTCCAGGCCGAGGCCGCCGGATATCCAGGGTTGGCGGAGTTCATCGCCGAGAACGTGCTGGCGATCCCTTCCGACGCGGAGGCCCTGGCGGTGTTCAGCGAAATGGCCGCCAAACGCTGAACCGGCTCTTCCCGCAGAGCTTTCGCTACGGGAAGAGCCGGTTCGAGGGGAATCAGCCGAGGCGGGCGGCGGCCGAAGGCGTGGTCCACACGCTCTCGACCCGGGTCACCGCACCGGTCCGGGGCGCATGCACCATCATGCCGTGGCCGAGGTAGATCCCGACGTGGCTGATCGGCGAGTGGAAGAAGATCAGGTCGCCCGGCTCGATGGCCGAGACGCTGATCGAGGTGCCGTAGCCGGCCTGCATGCTCGAGCTGTGCGGCAACGAGATCCCGGCGGCTTCGAAGGCCCTCATGGTGAAACCGGAGCAGTCGAACGAACCCGGGCCGTCGGCCGCCCAGACGTAGGGCAGACCCAGGTGCGAGCAGGCCCAGTTGATCGCCGTGCGCCCGGCCGCGGTCGCGGCCGCCGCGGCCCCGCTGGCGCAGTCACCACCGACGTCGGACGAGCCCAGACCCCCGACGCTGCCGGTCGGGTCGGCGCTGGCCGCCGCCCGCTGGCTGGCCTCGAGCGTGTTCAGCTGGGCAGTGGCCTCGTCCAGCTTGTCGTCGGCCTCTTCCTTGGCCTTCTTCATCTTGGTCTTGGACTTGGCGATCGCCGTGATCTGGTCCTGCATGGTCTTCTCGGTCTCGGCGAACTGCTTCTGCGCGGTGGCGAGGCTGTTCAGCGCGCCGGCCTGGCGCTGCGAGAGCGAGGGCAGGTAACCGGCCTGGGCGAGCGCCGACTCCGGGTCGTCCGACAGGACGAGGTCGAGCGTGGACAGCGGGCCGCGGCGGTAGCTCTCGGCCGCGAGCAGGCCGACCTGCTTCTTGAGGACGACGATCCGGCTCTTCTGCTGGACCGAGTCCTTCTTCGCCGCCTTCAGCTTGACCTTGGCCGACTTCAGCTTCTCGGCCGTCTGGACGTAGTCCTCCTCGGCCTTGTCCGCCGCGGTGCGCAGCTTCTGGACCTTGGCCTTGACGTCCTTGACGGTCGGGGCGGGGACCGCGCTGGCCGTCGGCGAGGTGAAGAGGGCAGACCCGGCGAGAGCCAGAGGAACCAGGACGCCCGCGTAGCGGCGCCATCCGGTCAGTCTCAGCGCGCTGGTGCTTCTTCTCCAGAAGGCGCTACCGGCACGCTTGGTGGACTGCTGGACCTCAGACCGCGTTTCCGCGGGCTGGCCGGGTTTCGGACCGTCCGATCGCAAGGCGCGAGCTCTCCGTTCTGGCGCCCACGCGACGGGAGAATCGTCGCAGAGGGGACTGAGCCGCGTAGCAGTCAGGGCCGGGAAATCCCCTGCCGCAACGACGGTCTGTGAACGGAGGAAACATAGCGGGCAGGGACACCCCTACCAAAGCCAGCACATTGCCCCTAGAAGTACACCGAGTGTGATCAGTGCAGCTAGAGGCCCATACCGGTTCCTCACCCTTAACACCGGACACTAATTCTTAACGCTGGCCCAAGCATTGCTTAGATGCACTTTGCCCCTTTCGCTCCGATCACGTCCGGTATACCTCAACCCGCCGCGCGGTGATCGCGAGGAGACACACCGTCACGACGGCGGCGAACGGGGCGGCTCACCCGCTCGGGCTCGTGATCCCAGTTCAGGTAACCCGCCTCGTCCGGATCGGTCGGGCGGGCGACCAGTCGCAGCGGCGGCACCAGACCGGAACCGGCCAGCACGGCGATCGCAGCCTGCTCGTCGGGGTCCAGGTCGATACCGGTACCGGGGGTGTGCGACCCCCGCCCGGGCCGCGCCGAGGGGGCGCCCAACAGCACCGAGACCACGCAGTCCCGGCAGGCCGGGCCCCGAACGGCGCAGGCGTCGCAGTCGATCAGCATGAAGCCCTCCGAATGCTCTCGGGCCGGTCTGACGAAGTGGCCCGATCGGCGCGGTGCCGATGACAGGAACGCTAAGGGCGACCACCGACAGTCTTGGCCGGGCCGCGATTCCCGAGCGCTCGGCCGGGTCCATGGCGGGTGGTCCGGGGCTTGGGGCGGGTGGTCCCGGGCTTGGGGCGAGTGGGCCGGGCCCATTGGGCAGGTGGTCCGGGCTTCGGGGGGCAGGTCGTCCGGGGCTTGGGGCCAGATGGGTCTCAGCCTTGGCGGGTGGGTCTCAGCCTTGGCGGGTGGGTCTCAGCCTTGGGCGGGTGGGTCTCAGCCTTGGGCGGGTGGGGCTCGACCTTGGGGCGGGTGGGTCTCGGCCCTTGGACGGGTGGGCCCGGCAAGACTGTCGGTGGCAGGGCATACGGTCGGGTTCATGAGCAGTACCGCATCCCCGGCCCCCACCCAGGAGGCGCTCTGGCCGGAAGAGATCCTGGTGTCCGGCGCCGGCAAGAACGACGCGCAGGCCCTCTCCGAGGTCACCTTCGTGGTCTTCGACCTGGAGACCACCGGCGGCGCCCCGGCCGACGCGGGCATCACCGAGATCGGCGCGGTCAAGGTCTGCGGCGGTGAGGTGCTGGGCGAGTTCCAGACCCTGGTCCGGCCGGAAACCGCCATCCCGGCCTTCATCTCGCTGCTCACCGGCATCACCGACTCGATGGTCGCCGGCTCCCCGCCGCTGGCCGCGGTGCTCCCCTCCTTCCTGGAGTTCTGCGCCGGCAGCGTGCTGGTCGCCCACAACGCCCCGTACGACGTGGGTTTCCTGAAGGCCGCCTGCGACAACCACGGTCATCCCTGGCCCTCCCCCACGGTGATCGACACGGTCCGGCTGGCCCGGCACATCGTCAGCCGGGACGAGACGCCCAACCACAAGCTGCACACCCTGGCCGCGCACTTCGGCTCCCCGATCGAGCCCGACCACCGCGCCCTGCACGACGCCCGGGCCACCGTGCACGTCCTGCACGCGCTCCTCGGCCGGATCGGCACCCTCGGCGTGCACACCCTCGGCGAGCTGCGCGGCTTCTCCGCCAAGGTGCCCGAGAGTACCCGCCGCAAGCGGCATCTCGCCGAGAACCTGCCCACCGGCCCCGGCGTCTACATGTTCCGCGACGAGAAGGGCGAGGTGCTCTACGTCGGCACCTCGGTCAACATCCGCACCCGGGTGCGCAGCTACTTCACCGCCGCCGAGCAGCGCAGCCGGATGCGCGAGATGATCGCCCGGGCCACCCAGGTCACCCCCGTCCCCTGCGCCACCACGCTGGAGGCCCGGGTCCGCGAGATCCGGCTGATCGCCGAGCACGCACCGCCCTACAACCGCCGCTCCAAGGCCCCCGAGCGCAAGCCCTGGCTCAAGCTCACCGCCGAAGCCTTCCCCCGCCTCTCCGTCGTCCGTGAGGTCCTCGCCGACGGCGCTACCTACACGGGCCCGTTCTCCTCCCACGAGCAGGCTGAGCAGGCCGTGGCGGCCCTGCACGAGGCCTACCGACTCCGCCGCTGCACCCCCCGACTCCCCCGCACCCCGGGCAAGAACGCCAGCGCCTGCATCCTGGCCGAGATCGGCCGGTGCGACGCCCCCTGCATCGGCGGCATCGACATACCCCGCTACTCCGAGATCGTCGACCAGGTCCGCACCGCCATGCTCAGCGACGCGGGCCCCGTGGTCGAGGCCTCCCTGCGCCGGGCCACCTCCCTGTCGGAGCTCCAGCGCTACGAGGAGGCCGCACAACACCGCGACCGCCTCATGTCCTACCTACGAGGCACCGCCCGAGCCCAGCGCCTCGCCCCCATGGCCGCCGTCCCCCACCTCGTCGGCGCCCGCCGCCGAGAACGAGGCGGCTGGGAATTCGCCCTGGTCCGCCACGGCCGCCTGGCCGGCACCGCCGTCTCCCCACCCGGCGCCGACCCCATGCCCTACGTCGAAGCCCTGAACCTCACCGGCGAAGTCGTCACACCCCGCGAAATCCCTTACCCCGCGGCCCATCCCGAAGAGACCGAGATCATCCTCAACTGGCTCGAGCAACCCGGCACCCGCCTGGTGGAACTCGAGGGCACCTGGGCCTGGCCCGTCCGCGGCGCCGCCCAAGCCCGCTTCGGCCTTCCACAGGAGGTGCACCGCACCATCACCCTCCCCTGAATCACCCACCACCCGATCCCGCACACCGGAACCCACACCACCGGACCCGCGAGGATCCGAAGGGTCCGCGGGAGCTACGCATCACCCGAACACGGCAGCCACCCGGACCGTGCAACACCCCGTACCGGGCACGGGTGGGGCGGCGTCGATCAGGTCGCGGCTGCCGTGCACGAGGTCGGCCGGCACCACCTCACCCCACACCACCCAACCGGCACCGCTCCGGCCGCGGCACCTCAAACCAGCTACCACCCAGACCTGGGCGCTTTCTTTCTCCTGAAAGACCACCGGATCTGAAACTGGGAGCATCGCAGCCCTACAGCGCGAAAAGTGGTCCAGGACCAGGACAACCCACCAATTCCCAGCCTTGGAAATTCTGGCGCTCCTCACCTCAAAGCAAGGTCGTCACTCGGCCCCGGGCCCGACAAGATCGAGACCCCCGATAAGTTGCCAGGGCGAAATCAGCGACTCGGCAGCGCCTTTTCGCCAACTTCTGGAAATCGCACGGTTCAGCTCAACGTCGCACCGGGCCGCCGAAAGGCCGGGATGCGTTCTCACAAGGTCAGGCGCAATTCACCGAATGCGATCCGGCAGAACCAGGAGCACTCAGGGAAGCCGGGACAGCCGGAAATCCGACGCAAAACCCGCGCTGACAAACGTCCCTCATTGAAAACCACCCGCAAAAACCGGAAGGCCGGCACCAACCCCCGAAGGGATCAGTACCGGCCTTCCGTACTTCCGAAGAGGGACTCAGTGACCCGAGCCGACGGCCGGGCGGGCGCCGCCGCTGGCCGAGATCTCCTCGTGCTCACCGTGGTGGTGCGCAGCCTCGAGTTCGGCCGGCGTCACCGGGGCGACGCGGTCCTCGAAGTAGAACTTGCTGATCTTCTGGCGCACCTTCTCCAGCGCACCGCCCGGGCGGCGGACGCCGGCGGCGTCCGTCGCGGACAGGGCCGCGGCCGGTTCGGGCGACTCGAAGCCGACCAGGACCCAGCGGTCGGTGGCCGAGAGCGGGGCGTGCAGCTCGAACACCTCGCCCTCCTCGGTCCGGAACACCCGGCCGGTCTCCCGGCCGTGCAGCACCTTCTCCCGGTCCTTGCGCTGAAGGCCCAGGCAGATGCGCCGGGTGATCAGGAAGGCCAGCGGGGGCAGGATGAAGACCGCCGCGCGGAGGAAGTACGTGATGTCGTTGATCGACATGTGCAGGTGGACGGCGATGACGTCGTTACCACCACTGATCCAGAGCAGGACGTACAGCGTGGCGGCCATGACGCCGAGGCCGGTGCGGGTCGGGACGTTGCGCGGGCGGTCGAGCAGGTGGTGCTCGCGCTTGTCACCGGTGATCCACTGCTCGATCCAGGGATAGAGCAGGGCCGGGGTGACGATCAGGCCGGGCAGGACCAGGCCGGGGATCAGGATGTTCAGCGACAGGGTGTAGCCCCAGGCATGGAGCTCCGCCCAGCCCGGCATGATCCGGATCGCCCCGTCGAGGAAGCCCATGTAGAAGTCCGGCTGGGCACCGGCGCCGATCGGGGACGGGTCGTACGGCCCGTAGATCCAGATCGCGTTGATCGTGAACAGCGAGGCCATCAGCGCGGTCACACCGAAGACGATGAAGAAGAACCCACCGGCCTTGGCGGTGTAGATCGGGAACAGCGGGAACCCGACCACGTTGCTGTTGGTCTTGCCCGGGCCGGGGTACTGGGTGTGCTTGTGCACGACCACCAGGATCAGGTGGAACGTGATCAGCGCCAGCATGATGGCCGGGATCAGCAGGATGTGCAGGACGTAGAACCGGGAGATGAACTCGTCACCCGGGAACTCGCCGCCGAACAGGAAGAAGCTGACGTACGAGCCGACCACCGGGACGGCCAGGATGATGCCCTCGGCGATCCGCAGGCCGTTACCGGAGAGCAGGTCGTCCGGCATCGAGTAACCGAGGAAGCCCTCGATCACCGCGGTCAGCGCCAGGATCATGCCGATGACCCAGTTGATCTCCCGCGGCTTGCGGAACGCGCCGGTGAAGAAGATCCGGAACATGTGGACGATGATCGAGACCACGAAGATCAGCGCGGCCCAGTGGTGGATCTGCCGCATCAGCAGACCACCGCGCACCTCGAAGGAGATGCGCATGGTCGAGTCGAACGCCTCGGACACGTGCTGCCCGGCCAGCGTGGTGTAGGGGCCGTTGTAGACGACCTCGCTGGAACTCGGGATGAAGAAGAACGTGAGGAACGTGCCGCTCAGCAACAGGATGATGAAGCTGTAGAGCGCGATCTCGCCGAGCATGAACGACCAGTGGTCCGGGAAGACCTTGCGCGAGAACTCCTTGACCACCTTGGAGGCGCCCAGGCGTTCGTCGAGCCAGTTGCCCGTGGCGGCGCCGGCCTTGGTGACAGGACTGGTAGTACTCATCCGCGCTCCCAAAAGCTCGGGCCGACGGCCTCGTGGAACGGCTCCTTGGCAACCAAGTATCCCTCGTCGTCGACCGTGATCGCGAGCTGGGGCAGCGGGCGCCGGGCCGGGCCGAAGATGACCTTGCAGTTCTGGGTCAGGTCGAAGGTCGACTGGTGGCACGGGCAGAGCAAGTGGTGCGTGCGCTGCTCGTACAGGGCCACCGGGCAACCCAGGTGGGTGCAGATCTTGGAGTAGGCGACGATGCCCGCGTAGGAGCCGGGAATCGACTCCGGGGCCAGCTCATCTTCCTCCAAACGGATCAGCAGAACGGCCGCCTTGGCCCGCTCGTTCAGCGGGTCGTCGGAGTTCTCGATCCCCTCCGGCATGATGTGCGCGACCGAGCCCAGCACCATGTCGGAGGCCTTGATCGGACCACCCTCCGGGTCCAGCGTGAGCCGGTCGCCGGCCTTCCAGAAGGTCGTCGACAGGTCCTTGCCGGGCAGCGGGCCCAGGTCCCGGAACAGGATCAGGCCGGGCAGCGGGAACAGCGCCATGGCCCCGAGCAGGGTGTTGCGGATCAGCGGACGACGGGCGAAACCCGACTCCTCCGCACCGGTCGCCAGCTTCTCGACCGCCTCCGCCCGGACCTCGTCGCTGCCGCGCTGGAGGTGGCGGTAGTCGATCCGCTCCTCGTCCGGCATCAGCGTCTTGGCCCAGTGCACCGCGCCGATGCCGATCCCGAGCAGCGAGACCGCCAGGCCGAGACCGATCAGCTTGTTCGACAGCTCGAGCCGGTCGAGGTAGTCGACGAAGCCCAGGTTGTCGTGGAACTTCACGGTGAAGTACCCGACGATCGCGACCAGCGTGCCGATCATCGACAGCACGAAGAGCGTGGCCACCTGCTTCTCGGCCCGCCGCGCGGTCTTCGCGTCGGTGTCGGTCAGCCGGTGCGCGTGCTCCGGCAGCCCCGGGTTCTCGAACCGCGCGGGCAGGTCGCCGCCGTGCAGCGCAACGTCCCCACCCCCGTGGTCCTGCTCATGCGTACTCATCGATCCACCCGTTTCGTTGCTCACGACGACTTCGCCCCCAGCCAGACCGCGAAACCGATCAGCAGGGTCAGGCCGAGGACCCAGGCCACCAGACCTTCACTCACCGGACCGAGGCGGCCGAGCGACATGCCCCCCACGTTCGGGGTCTCCCGCAGCGTGGCCAGGTACGCGATGACGTCCTGCTTCTGCTCCGGGTCGATGGTCTGGTTCGGGAACACCGGCATCGACTGCGGTCCGGTCAGCATGGCTTCGTAGATGTGCTTGTAACTGACCCCGCTCAGGTTCGGGGCGAACTTGCCCCGGGTCAGCGCGCCACCGGCGCCGGCGATGTTGTGACACATGGCGCAGTTGGTACGGAAGACCATGGCGCCCTTCGAGGCGTCGCCCTGCGCCGGGTCGACGTCGGCCGCGCTCGGGATCGCGGGACCGGCGCCCAGGCTGGCCACGTAGGCGGCCAGCTGCTCGACCTGCTGGTCGTCGAAGTGGACCGGCTGCTTCAGCGCCTGCGGGCCGCTGGCCTGGAGCGGCATCCGGCCGGTGCCGACCTGGAAGTCGACCGAGGCGGCGCCCACGCCGATCAGCGAGGGGGCGTTGTCGCGGCCACCCGCGCCGATACCGTGGCAGGTCGCGCAGTTGGCGATGAAGAGCTTCTGGCCCTGGGCGATGTCGTCGGCCGAGGCCGTGGTGGTCGAGGCATCCGCCGTGCTGGGCATCACGGCGGCGTAGGCCACGCCCGTCAGGAGCAGGCCGAGCAGCACGACGAGTGCTGTGGCCAACGGGTGCCGCCGCCGGGCAGCGAGTGCGCTCACGATGTAGAACTCCTACGTTCCGAAGTAGGTGCGGACGAGTCGTCCAGCCTTTTCCCAGTCATCGCTGCGTCACTTGATGACGTAGATGACGAAGAAGAGACCGATCCAGACCACGTCGACGAAGTGCCAGTAGTACGACGTGACGATGGCGCTGGTGGCCTCGGCATGGCCGAATCGCTTGGCCGCGAAACTGCGGCCGATGATCAACAGGAAGGCGATGAGCCCGCCGGTGACGTGGATGCCGTGGAAGCCGGTGGTCAGGTAGAACACCGAGCCGTACCCGGAGCTGCTGAGGGTCAGGCCCTCGGAGACCAGGTTGGAGTACTCGAACACCTGGCCGCAGATGAACAGCGCGCCGGCGAAGTAGGTCAGCAGGTACCACTCCCGCATGCCCCAGTTGCGCCAGCCGTGCTCACGGGTCCACGGCGCCCACCAGGTTCCCAGCGCGCTGGGCTGGAAGCGCTCGGCGGCGAACACGCCCATCTGGCACCAGACGGAGCTGAGAACCAGGTTGATGGTGTTGGCCGTGGAGAAAGGGATGTCTAGCTTGAGCGGCTCGGTCTCCCAGAGGCCAGGCTGGACGGCGCGGATCGTGAAGTACATCGCGAACAGACCCGCGAAGAACATCAGCTCACTGGAGAGCCAAACGATCGTGCCGACCTGAACCATGTTGGGTCGGTTGAGAGTTGCATGAACTTCTCGCCCAGCCGGGCCGTCTACTGCCGCTACGGATGCCACGGGCGTCATTATGGCCTTACCCCGATCCGGATGTATGGCGGGGGGCCCTTGTCCCCGCGCGCCGTGTCGTAACCGTTGCCCAAATGGGCTTGCCGCAGGTCGCACCCGGTTTCGCAAGCTCGGCGTTGCTTAATCAAGGCGTGTCCTTTCATCCGCACGCCAGGCCCGCGTGCCCACCGAGGTAAGGACTTCACGTCAGCCTTCATCGGCGCCCTTGACGGGTTTCTTGCGCCCTCACCGCAGGTTCGCCCACTCCGGCCCGCGACACGCCGAGGGCTTCACCAGGTGTTTTGCTGAGATCCGGGGCTCGGGCGGGTCGCGTCGGGGAGATCGGTGAATTGCGGACGCCGGTCCGCACCGATGCGGGTCACCGGCAGTTCCGGCGTTTCGATACGATCACCAGCGACACGGAGGCATCCGCCGGAATCGAACGGTGACCACGGGCGGGGCACGTGAGGACCAGAATCACTCCTGCAGGAGACGATCGATGACGATGACCTCGGCCCACCCGCATTCCGGTACGGACCTGGCCCCCTCGACGCCCACCGGGCCCACCGGAGGCACCCCCGAGGAGGACCACGGCGGGGGCGACCCGCGCCTGACCGGTGAAGCGCCGATCTCCGGCCCCAAGCCGATCGCGGTCCTGCTGTACAGCGACAACGTCGACGTCCGGACCAAGGTGCGGATGGCGATCGGCAAGCGTCTCGCGGCGGACCTGCCCCCGGTGGTCTGGACCGAGGTCGCCACTCCCCCCGCGGTGGTCTCCGCCGTCGACGCCGGTGGTTTCGACGTGCTGGTGCTGGACGGCGAGGCGGCCCCGGCCGGTGGCATGGGCCTGTGCCGCCAGCTCAAGGAAGAGATCTTCGAGTGCCCGCCGGTGCTGGTGCTGACCGGCCGCCCGCAGGACGCCTGGCTGGCGACCTGGTCGCGGGCCGACGCCGCCGTCCCGCACCCGCTGGACCCCCGGGCCCTGGCCGAGGCGGTCACCGTCCTGGCCCGTCGTCGTAGAGGCTGAACCCGTGTCGTCGCCCGCGCTCACCTGGCCGCACCTCATCACCACCCTGATCGCCGGGCAGGACCTGTCCCGCCAGGACACCGAGTGGGCGATGGAACAGGTGATGACCGACCGCTCGAACCCGGTCCAGCTGGCCGGGTTCCTGGTCGCGCTGCGGGCCAAGGGCGAGACCGTCGAGGAACTGGCCGGCCTGGTCGAGGTGATGCTCCGGCACGCGGTCCGGATCGAGGTGCCCGGCCCGGCCGTGGACATCGTCGGCACCGGCGGCGACCTGCACAAGACGGTGAACATCTCGACCATGTCGGCGATCGTGGCGGCCGGCGCCGGGGTCCGGGTGATCAAGCACGGCAACCGCGCGGCCTCCTCGTCCTCCGGGGCGGCGGACGTTCTGGAGGCCCTGGGCCTGCGGCTGGACCTGCCCACCGACCGGGTCAGCGAGGTGGCCGACGAGGTCGGCATCACCTTCCTCTTCGCCATGAAGTTCCACCCGGCGCTGCGGTTCGCCGGCCCGACCCGGGCCGAGCTCAAGGTGCCGACCGCGTTCAACTTCCTCGGCCCGCTGACCAATCCGGCCCAGCCCGGGGTCTCGGCGATCGGCTGCGCGAACCTGCGGATGGCCCCGATCATGGCCGGCGTGCTGGCCGACCGGGGCGACGCGGCGCTGGTCTTCCGCGGTGAGGACGGCCTGGACGAGTTGTCCACCACCGGCCCCTCACGGGTCTGGGAGGTGCGCGACGGAGCGGTCACCCCGACTCTGTTCGACCCGGCCGACCTGGGTCTCCCCCGAGCCACGCTGGAAGACCTGCGCGGCGGCGACGCCCGGCACAACGCCGACGTGGTGCGCTCGCTGCTGGCCGGCCAGACCGGGCCGGTGCGCGACGCGGTGCTCCTGAACGCCGGGGCCGCCCTGGCCGCCGCGGGCTTTCAGGAGGGCAACAGCGGGGACCTGGTCAAGCAGATCAGCGAAGGCGTGCAACGAGCCGCCCAGTCCATCGACAGCGGCGCCGCGGCCACCGTGCTGGACCGCTGGGTAGCCGCCACGAACGCCTGAGACGACCGAAAAGCCCCGCCTCACCCTCTCGGGTCAGGCGGGGCTTTTCGTCGTCCTCAGCGGGCGGTCAGGCCTTCCAGTCCGAGTAGGACTCGTTCCAGACGGTGTAGCCGTTGCCGAACTCCATCTTGCGCGTGCTGTTCTTGTAGATCACCACGTCGCCCACCCGGGACCGGTCGAACAGCCACTTGGCGTTCGTGTCGCTCATCCCGGTGCAGCCGTGACTGACGTTGGCCACGCCCTGGGATCCGGTGGACCACTCGGCGGCGTGAATGAACTCGCCGCTGTAGGTCAGCCGCATCGCGTACTTCGCCACCAGGTCGTAGCCGTCCTTGGAGTCGACCGGGATGCCGATGCTGGACGACTTCATCCGGTGCGACGTCTCCCGGCTCATGATCACCTTGATGCCGTTGCGGGTGGCCATGCTGGCCTTGCCGGTGGTGACCGGGATGGTCTTGATCACCTTGCCGTTCTTGCGGACCGTCATCTCGTGGGCGGCCACGTCCACGGTGCTGATCATCTCGTCGCCGATGCTGAAGGCGGACCTGACCGCCTGCTTCTTGCCGTAGACGCCCTTGGAGATCTCGATCCCGGCCAGGTCGGCGGTCACCTTCACGTCGGTGCCGGGCTTCCAGTAGGACTTGGGCCGCCACCACACCTGGGTGCCGCTCATCCACTTCCAGGCGCCCTCGACGCTGCTGCTGCCGGTGTCGACCTTCAGCGCCGACTCCACGTCCTTGCGGTAGCTCTCGCCGACCGACTTGGACAGCTGGACGACGACCGGCATGCCGACCCCGACCTTCCAGCCGTTACCGGGCACCACGTAGGCGCTGACCGTGCCGTCCGGGGTGAGGGTGGAGAACGAGGAGTTCTTCTCGGCCGCCACGCCGTCGGCGTTGGCCGCCTTCACGTCCACCGTGTACCCCATGGCCGCCTTGAGCGCGGTCTTGCTGGTCCACTTGGTCTTGTCGGCGTTTAGCGTGCCCTTGATCTTGGTGCCGGTCGCGGTGGACACGTTCACCTCGGAGATCGTGCCGTCCGCGACGGACACCTTGACCTTCTTGCCGAGGCCGACCTTCTTCGTGCCGTCACCCGGGGTGATCGACACCTGCGCGGGCGCCGCCGCGGCGTCCTGCTTGACCGGCTGCCCGGACCCTGCGGATCCGCCCGATCCGGTCGCGCTGGAACCACCCGACTGGCATCCAGCCAGGGCGATCATGGCAGCCACGGCCGCTGCCAGGACCACCGGCTTCCGACCTCGGACCGCACCGCCGACACGACTCATCACTTTGCTTCCCCACCTGATCCCGACAGTTCCGACTGCACGCCCGACTCCCCCTAAGACGCCTGCGCGCGGGCATCGGTTGCATTGTTTCCCTAAAGGAAGTCTATCGGTACCTCATGGGAACCACCTGAGACATGGTGGAATCGTCAACCACCAAAACAGGTGACGCCCACGGACCGTAGGTCCGTGGGCGCCCTCCGTGCAATTTGGGGTCAGTGCGCGTGCTCGCCCCGGTAGAACTCGAAGACCCAGCCGACGACCGAGATGCTGGCGAACAGAGCGCCGATCGCGATCATCCACCAGCCGATCGCGACCCCGGCGAAGAGGAACACCCCGCTGGCGCCGATGGCCAGCGGCCACCACGAGTAGGGAGCGAACTCGCCGAGCTCGCCGGCGCCCTCGGCGATCTCACCGTAGGGGTTGTCCTCCGGGCGGGCGTCGATGTGCCGGGCCGTGTAGGCCAGGTAGGCGCCGATCAGGAGGGCCAGACCGAAGGTGAGGAACAGGCAGGCGCTGCCCACCGGCTCGTTCCAGCCGGTCACCGACGAGTAGACGACCGCGAAGACCAGGAACAACGGCGCTCCGCCGAGGAAAATCCAGCTCTCGATCTTCACTGCTGAACCCCCTGGTTTCCGTTGCCGTTGCCCGGCTCGTCGGGCTCGTTGAGGTTGGCTCCACGCTCCTCGACGTCCCCCTCGCCGTAGATCTGCGAGAGCAGGCCCTTGTTCGGCGTGGGGTGATCAGAGGCCGCGATCTCCGGGTGGTGCAGGTCGAACGCGGGGCGCTCGGACCGGATCCGCGGCAGCGAGTTGAAGTTGTGCCGCGGCGGCGGGCACGAGGTGGCCCACTCCAGGGTGTTGGCGTAACCCCACGGGTCGTCCACGGTGATCAGCGGGGCGGTCTTCCAGGTCTTGTAGATGTTCCAGGCGAACGGAACGATCGACAGCGCGAGGATCAGCGACCCGATCGTGGAGATCTGGTTGTACAGCTGGAACCCGTCTTCCGGCAGGTAGTCGGCGTACCGCCGGGGCATGCCCTCGACGCCGAGCCAGTGCTGGATCAGGAACGTGGTGTGGAAGCCGATGAAGGTCAGCCAGAAGTGGATCTGGCCGAGCCGGTCGTCGAGCATCCGGCCGGTGAGCTTGGGCCACCAGAAGTAGAACCCGCCGTACATCGCGAACAGAACTTCACCCCGGTGGGCACCGCGATCAGCATCGTCATGAAGGCGAAGAACGGCAGCGCGACCTGACCGGTGACGTACATGTGGTGCGCCCACACCGAGACCGACAGGGCGGCGATACCGATCGTGGCGAAGATCAGGCCCTTGTAACCGAAGATCGGCTTGCGGCTGAACACCGGCAGGATCTCGCTGATGATGCCGAAGAACGGCAGGGCGATGATGTAGACCTCGGGGTGCCCGAAGAACCAGAACAGGTGCTGCCACAGCATGGCCCCACCGTTCTGTGGCTCGAACACCTGCGCGTGGAAGCGCCGGTCGGCCCCGAGCGCCAGCAGCGCGGCGGCCAGCGGCGGGAAGGCCATGATCACCAGGATCGAGGTGATCAGCACGTTCCAGGTGAACAGGCCCATCCGGAACATCGTCATGCCCGGTGCGCGCATGCAGATGATCGTGGTGATGAAGTTGACGGCACCGAGGATGGTGCCGAAACCGCTCATCGCCAGGCCGAAGACCCAGAGGTCACCGCCCAGGCCCGGGGAGAACGTCGAGTTCGACAGCGGTGCGTAGGCGAACCAGCCGAACGAGGCCGCACCCTGCGGGGTGAGGAACCCGGAGACGGCGATCAGGCTGCCGAACAGGTAGAGCCAGTAGGCCAGCATGTTCAGCCGCGGGAACGCCACGTCCGGGGCGCCGATCTGCAGCGGCATGATCGCGTTGGCGAAGCCGGAGAACAGCGGGGTGGCGAACATCAGCAGCATGATCGTGCCGTGCATGGTGAACAGCTGGTTGTACTGCTCCTTGCTGCTCACCACCTGCAGACCCGGGCTGAACAGCTCGAGCCGGATCAGGATGGCCATCAGGCCACCGAGCAGGAAGAAGATGAACGAGGTGATCAGGTAGAGGTTCCCGATCACCTTGTGGTCGGTGCTGGTGATCCACTTGATCACGGTGCGGCCCTTGACGGGCGGCACGGGCCGGGCGACGTATCCGGCCTCAGCCGGGTTGAGGGTGGCTGTCATCACTTGACCTCTGCCGTCGTGGTTTCCGGGGCCGGCGCGGGAAGCGCGTCGCTGTTACCGGCCTCCTCGGCCTTCGAGTCCGCCGGAGCGTGCTCGCTACGGTTCAGGTCGTCGTCCAGCTGACCGGTCTGCCCGGCGGCCTCGAGGTCGGCCATGTGCTGGTCGTACTCGGCCTGGCTGACGACCTTGACGTTGAACAGCATCTCGGAGTGGTACTCGCCGCACAGCTCGGCGCACTTGCCCTTGAAGGTGCCGGTACGGGTGGGGATGACCTGGAAGTGGTTCGTGATCCCGGGGACCGTGTCCATCTTCATCAGGAAGGCGGGGACCCAGAAGGAGTGGATGACGTCCCGCGCGGTCAGGTCGAACTGGACCCGCTTGTTAACCGGCAGGTAGAGCGTCGGCAGTTCCTTCTCGACGCCCCGCTTGCCGTCCAGCTCGCCCATCACGCCGGCTTCGTAGACGTCGCTGTTGGTGTAGTTGAAGTCCCACGCCCACTGCTTGCCGACGACCCCGATGGTGATGTCGGGCTTCTTGCTGGTGTCAAGGATCTCCGACTGGTCCCGCGCGGTGTAGCCGAACAGCACACCGACGGCCATGATCGGGATGATCGTGTACATGATCTCGAGCGGCAGGTGGTACCGGACCTGTGCGGGCACACCGGTGTCGCCCTTACGGCGCCGGTACGCGACCATGCACCAGATCATCAGGCCCCAGGTGATGACCCCGACGACCAGGGCGGCGATCCACGACCCCCGCCACAGGTCCATGATCCGTTCGGTCTGGTTGGTGGTGCCCTCGGTGCTGGGCAGCCAGCCACGCTGCACCGCATCGGTGCAGCCGGACAAAGTCAGTAGAGCAGCGCCGGCCAAACCCACGGCCACTGCACGGGCGCGCCGACGCGCCTTGCCGAACCCCTCGTGCGAACGCAACGGCGGCCTTCCCACGGTCTCGTCCCGGTGCCTGGTCATTGCCGCGGCGCCGAGTGCTTTTGCTGAATGTTTCATGCTCCCGATTTCTCGTTCGTGAGCAGGGTAGCGGGTACCTCCGACGGCGCCCGCGATGGGTCGGGTCTGGTTATCGGCGTGGCGTGCCAGCGACGAGAGACACTGCGGGGATGACTTCCGGCCCCCCGGTCCCGCCTGCGCTTCCTCACCCGTCCGGAGTACCCGCAGAACGGGCTTATCTGGACGCTTCGACGGTCGCGCCGCTTCACCCGTCCGGACGGGAGGCCTGGCTGGCGGCTCTGGACGAGGGCTGGGCGGACCCGCGGCGGCTGCATCGGGAAGGACGTTCGGCGCGGCTCCTGCTGGAGGGTGCGCGCGAGTCGATCGCCGCCGATCTGGGCGCCCGCACCGAGGAGCTGGTGTTCACCGGCTCGCACACCGGGGCGGTGCATGCGGCGGTATTAGGGACGCTGCGGGCCCGGCACCGGGTCGGACAGCGGGTGGTGCTGTCGGCCGTTGAGCACTCGGCGGTGCTGCACGCCGTCGAGTTCGGGGGCGCCGCAACCCAGGTGGGGGTGGACCGGCTGGGGCAGGTCGATCTCGCGGCCTTCGGTGCGGCCTTGAAGGAGGACGGGGTCGCGCTCGCCTGCCTTCAGGCCGCGAACGGGGAGGTGGGCACGATCCAGCCGATCGCGTCCGCGCTCGAGGCCTCACAAGCGTCCCAAGTTCCCCTCCTCGTCGATGCGGCGGCGACCGCAGGGCATGCCGCTCTTACCGAGGACTGGGACCTGCTGACTGCGGATCCGCGATCATGGGGGGCTCCGGACGGCCTCGGCGTGCTGGCGGTTGCGGCTAACACCCGCTGGGTCTCGCCCTACCCCGCCGACGAGGACACGGAACGCATTCCCGGCTCGGTGTCCGTCCCCGCAGCGCTGGCCGCCGCAGTCGCCCTAAGGGTGGTGACCGCCCAGCGCAACCAACTCGACCAGTTGCGAAGGGAACTGACCGGGAGAATCCGCGCCGCCGCGTCCACCATTCCAGATACCGAAGTGGTCGGTGACCCGGACCGACGGCTGCCGCACCTGGTCACCTTCTCCTGCCTGTACGTGGACGGCGAGGCAATAGTGGACGACCTGGATCGACAGGGTTTCGCGGTCGGCTCCGGCTCGGCCTGCACCGCCTCCACCCTGGAACCGAGTCACGTGCTGGCCGCGATGGGTGTGCTGACGCACGGAAACATCCGGATCGGACTGCCGGCGGACGTACCCGGAGAACTGCTCACCGAACAGGTGGAACGGTTCTGCGCCGTGTTGCCGGAGAGCGTTGCCCGGGTGCGAGCAATGCTGGGGGCGGACGACCTTTGAACCCGCAGAACGTGGAGGTGGACGCGCGGGGCCTGCGCTGCCCTCTGCCGATCATCCGCCTGGCCGCGGTGGCCAAGCTGGCCGTACCCGGCACCGTGGTCACCGTGCTGAGTACCGACCCGGCGGCCGAACCGGACATCGCGGCCTGGTGCCGGATGCGCGACGCGGAGCTGGTGGATCAGGAATGGACGGCCGACGAGAGCGGCCGATATCTGCGCAGCGCGGTGAAAGTCAGTCGACGCGGCTGAAGATCGTGGGGCGGGGCAGGGTGAGCGCCTCTTCCAGCCGGGCCCGGTAGGCGTCCCGGCTGATCTCCACCACGCCGAGACTGCCCAGGTGGTCGGTGCGCCACTGGACGTCGAGCAGTCGCCGCTCCTGCTCCGGGCCGCCGTCGGCGGTGAGCATCCGGACCAGCCCGACCAGGGCGGCCTTGGACGCGTCGGTCTCCCGGTGGAACATCGACTCCCCGGCGAACAGGCCCCCGATGGCCACGCCGTACAGCCCACCCGCGAGCCGGCCGTCCCGCCAGCACTCGACCGAGTGGGCCCAACCCAGATCGTGCAGCCGCCGGTAGGCCTCGGCGATCCGCGGGGTGATCCAGCGGCCCGGCCGGCGCACGTCCGCGCAGCCGGCCACCACCTCGTCGAACGCGCTGTCCACCCGGATCTCGAAGGTGTTCAGCGACTTACGCAGCGAGCGGCTGACCTTCAGCGCGCCCAGCGGCAGCACCCCGCGCGGATCCGGCGACCACCAGCCGAGCGGCCCCCGACCGTGCCGGCCCAGACCCATCGGGAACACCGCCGACCGGTAACCGGCCAGCAGCGTGCCGGGTTCCAGGTCGGCGCCGACGCCGATCAGGTCCTCCCCCGGGACCGCGACCGACAGGTCGAAGGCGTACCGGCTGGCCACCGGCTCCACCGGCTGCGCGGTCATCTCGGCCGGCCTCCACGGCTCCCGGGGGCGCTCCTCGTCCCCCCGCACGGTCTCGGCGCCCCCTTTCCGGTGGCTTAGGGCCGGAAGGTGACGAGATGCGGCTCCAGTTCAGCCGCCGCGTCCGCGCCGTAGGCGGCCGTGAAGCGCTGGACGAAAGCGGCCCGGGACAGGTCGTACTCCTGCGGGCCGACGGTCTCCAGGACCAGGGTGGCCAGGGTGGCGCCGATCTGGGCGCTGCGCTCGGGGCTCAGCTCCCAGGCGATGCCGGCCAGGAAACCGGCCCGGAACGCGTCGCCGATGCCGGTCGGGTCGGCCAGCCGGGTCGCCGGGACGATCGGCACGTGCACCGTCTCCTCGCCCTTGACCTCGATGAACACGCCCTTCTCGCCATGCGTGGTGATCCGCATGCCGACCCGGGAGAGGATCTCCTCAGGGGTCCAGCCGGTCTTCTGCTCGATCAGCCCGGCCTCGTAGTCGTTGCTGAAGAGGTAGGTCGCGCCGTCCACGTACTGCCGGATCAGCGGGCCGTCGGCCCAGGCCAGCTGCTGCGACGGGTCGGCCGCGAACGGGATGCCCCGGGACCGGCACTCCTCGGTGTGGCGACGCATCGCCTCCGGGTCGTTCGGGCTGATCACCACCAGGTCGAGCGGGGTGCCGGCGGTGCTGAGCGGGCCGAGCTCGATCTGGCTGGCCTCGGACATCGCCCCGGGGTAGAAGGAGGCGATCTGCGCCTGCTCGGAGTCGGTGGTGCAGACGAACCGGGCGGTGTGCTGGGTCTGCGAGATCCGCACCGCCGAGCAGTCCACCTGGTGGCGTTCCAGCCAGGAGCGGTAGTCGGCGAAGTCCTCACCCGCCGCGCCGACCAGCAGCGGGTGCAGCCCGAGGTTGCCCAGCCCGAAGGCGATGTTGCAGGCCACCCCGCCGCGGCGGATCTGCAGGTCGCCGACGAGGAAGGAGAGGGACACCTTCTCCAGCTGCTCCTTGAGCAGACTGTCGGCGAACCGGCCTTCGAAGGTCATCAGATGGTCGGTCGCAATGGACCCAGTAACCGCGATACGCACGACTGTGGAGCCTACCTGTCCCTCGGGAAGGGCAAAACGCACCGGGCCGTACTCCTTGGGGAGGAGTACGGCCCGGTGCGGCTACCGGTCGCGGCGATCAGTGGAAGCTGTCACCACAGGCGCAGCTGCCCTGGGCGTTCGGGTTGTCGATGGTGAAACCCTGCTTCTCGATCGTGTCGGCGAAGTCGATGGAGGCACCCTCGAGGTACGGGGCGCTCATCCGGTCGACGACCACACCGACCCCGTCGAAGTCGCGCACCAGGTCACCGTCGAGCGAGCGCTCGTCGAAGTAGAGCTGGTACACCAGACCCGAGCAGCCACCGGGCTGCACGGCGATCCGGAGCTTCAGGTCGTCGCGACCCTCCTGCTCCAGCAGGCTCTTGACCTTGCCGGCGGCGACGTCGGTGAGCAGCACACCGTGGGCCGGGGCCTCGACGGTCTCGGCAATCTGCTCGGTCTCGTTGACGGTCATGGATAGATCTCCTGCTCGTTGAACGGTCAGGTCGGCCATTTCTGCTTAGCGATAAGCAGCGACCCGGGCCCGGGAATTCCCGGTTCGGTCAATGAATCGGGAGTTCCAGCGTACGTCACCGTCGGGGCGACCAGGTTCTGGCCACTCGTTCCGCCCGGGCGGCCAGGCGCCCGGCCGGATCGGCGAGGGATTCGGCGATCTCCGCCGGGGTTCGGGCCACCGGGTAGGCGGACTCGACGCCGACCGAGAGCAGCTCGCGGCGGCCGACCAGGACCTGCCCGGCGACCGCGACCGTCGGCACCGCCACTTCCTGTGCCAGCCGGGCCACTGCACTGACCACCTTGCCGCGCAGCGATTGCCAGTCCAGGTTGCCCTCACCGGTGACCACCAGGTCGGCCGCGGCGAGCCGGTCGGACAGGCCCACCGCGGCGGTGACCAGGGCGGCTCCCGGTTCCCGGCCGGCGCCGAGCAGGAACAGGCCGAAGCCCAGGCCCCCGCCGGCACCGGAACCGGGCAGGGCCACGAGCTTCTGCGGCTGACCGAGCGCGTCGACCGCGGCCCGGGCGAAGTCGGCCAGCGCCAGGTCCAGCTCCTGGGCCAGTTCCGGGCTCGCCCCCTTCTCCTTGGCGTGCAGCGCGCTGACCCCCTTGAACCCGAGCAGCACCACGTCCGAGTCGGTCGCGGCGACGAACTCCAGGCCTTGGACGCGGGCGGTGAGCTGGGTGAGGGGGGCCAGGTCGGCGGCGGTGAGGCCCTTCAGCGCGGTACCCCCGGCGGCCAGGCGTGCGACCAACTGGTCCGCTCCCGGCACCCGCAGTGCGGTGGCCAGCCCGGCCAGCATCCCGGCGCCGCCGTCGTTGGTGACCACTCCCCCGACGCCGACCACGATCCGGGTCGCCCCGGTCTCGATCGCTGCGCCGATCAGGTGGCCCAGGCCGAAGCTGGTGGCCCGGGCCGGGTCCCGCCCGGAGGCCGGCCCGAGGTCGGCCCCGCAGGCCTGGGCGGACTCGAGATATGCAGTGAGTCGCCCGTTTTCACCCGACGTGACGAAGATTACGCCGAGCGTGGGATCGCCCGCCGGTCCGGTGACCTCGACCGGGGTCAGGCGGCCCTCGATCGCGACCGAGAGCGCGTCCACGAAGCCCTGACCACCATCCGACAACGGGCAAAGGTCCAGGTCATCGCCGGGGGCATGACGCCGCCAGCCGTCGGCCAGGGCCTCGGCCGCGGCCGGGGCGGACAGGGTGCCGGAGAAGCTGTCCGGGGCAATTACCACACGCACGTGAAAATCATGTCATGGGATGATGCACGAATGACTACGCGGACCCTTGGTGTCCCTTCGTTCGCCGAGCCGGCGGCCACTCCGGCGGCCCTGTTGCTCCTGGGCCGGGCCCAGGACCTGGGCAGCGAGCGCGGAGTCGAGTGTCCCGGCGACCTGCCCGAGCCGTCCGACCCGGACCTGATCGCCCGGGCCCACGCCGCCCGGCAGAAGCTCGGCAGCAACGCCTTCGTGCTGGGGCACCACTACCAGCGCGACGAGGTGATCGACTTCGCCGACGTCACCGGGGACTCGTTCAAGCTCGCCCGGGACGCGGCGAACCGGCCGGACGCCGAGTTCATCGTGTTCTGCGGCGTGCACTTCATGGCCGAGAGCGCGGACATCCTTACCGCCGCCCACCAGCAGGTGATCCTGCCGGACCTGGCCGCGGGCTGTTCGATGGCCGACATGGCGGCGATCGGCCAGGTCGAGGAGGCCTGGGAGACGCTGGTCGAGGCCGGGGTGGCCGAGGACGTGGTGCCGATCACGTACATGAACTCCTCGGCCGCAATCAAGGCGTTCACCGGCCGGCACGCCGGCACGGTCTGCACCTCCTCGAACGCCCAGGTCGCGCTGAACTGGGCGTTCGACCAGCGGCCGGCCGGCCGGGGCAAGGTGCTGTTCCTGCCCGACCAGCACCTCGGCCGCAACACCGCGGTCCGCGAGCTGGGCCTCTCGCCGGACGAGTGCGTGATCTACGACCCGCACAGGCCGATGGGTGGGCTCACCGTCGAGCAGCTGAAGAACGCGAAGATGATCCTCTGGCGCGGCCACTGCTCGGTGCACGGCCGCTTCACCGCCGACAACGTGACCGCGGTGCGCGAGCGGATCCCGGGCGTGAACGTGATCGTCCACCCCGAGTGCCGCTACGAGGTGGTCTCCCAGGCCGACCAGGTCGGGTCCACCGAACACATCATCCGGACCATCGAGTCGGCCCCGGCCGGCAGCTCCTGGGCGATCGGCACCGAGCTGAACCTGGTCCGCCGGCTGGCCCGGACCCATCCGGAGCTGAAGATCAGCTACCTCGACCGCACGGTCTGCTTCTGCTCGACGATGAACCGGATCGACCTGCCGCACCTGGTCTGGACGCTGGAGTCGCTGGCCGCCGGGCGTGCGGTGAACCGGATCGTGGTCGACCGCGAGGTCGCGCACTGGGCGCGGGTGGCGCTGGACCAGATGCTGGCCCTGCCGGGGATCTGAACCTGGTGACGGCCGGCGGTCCGGGCCGGGGTGACCCGACCCGGACCGCCGCTCACCGGCGTCCCTAGTTACTACTCCCCAAGGCCGCCAGCAACAGCGCCTCGGCCAGGCAGGCCCGCTCGAACTCGGCCAGGTGCAGCGACTCGTTCGCGCCGTGGGCCCGCGAGTCCGGGTCCTCCACCCCGGTCAGCAGCACCGTGGCCTTGGGGTAGATCTCCAGCAGGTCGGCGATGAACGGGATCGACCCGCCGATCCCGATCCCGACCGGCGCCGTGCCCCAGGCCTTCTCCATCGCCCAGCGGGCGGCGTCGTACACCGGCCCGTCGGTGTTCGCCCGGAACGACTGCCCGGCCTCCCCGTCCACCACCTCGACCTGGGCCCCGAACGGGGCGTTGGCCTCGGCGTGGGCGCGGATCGCGGCCATCGCCGCGGCCGGGTCCTGGCCGGGCGCGATGCGGACCGAGAACTTCACCGTGACCTCGGGGATCAGGGTGTTCGAGGCCTGCGCCACGGTGGGCGCGTCGATCCCGATGATGCTCATCGCCGGGCGGGTCCAGATCCGCGAGGTCAGCGAGCCGGTGCCGATCAGCTCCACCCCGTCGAGAAGGCCCGAGTCGGCCCGGAAGTCGGTCTCCGGGTAGTCCAGCGGCTCGCTCTCGCCGGAGACCAGGCCCTCCACCGCGAAACTGCCGTCCGGACGCCAGAAGGTGTCGAGCAGCCGGATCGTCGCCAGCATCGCGTCCGGCACCGGGCCGCCGTACATCCCCGAGTGCACCGCGTGGTTCAGCGTGCGGACCCGGATCGTTCCGTCGACCAGGCCGCGCAGCGTGGTGGTCAGGCCGGGCACCCCGACCTTCCAGTTCGCCGAGTCGGCGACCACGATCACGTCGGCGGCCAGCCGCTCGCGGTACTCGTTGAGGAAGGCGGTGAAGGTCGGCGAGCCGATCTCCTCCTCCCCTTCGGAGAAGACGACGATGCCGACGCCGAGCTCTTCGCCCAGGAGGCGCAGCGCGGCGACGTGAGCCATGATGCCGGCCTTGTCGTCGGCCGCCCCGCGGGCGTAGAGCCGCCCGTTGCGTTCGGTGGGCTCGAAGGCCGGGGTGTCCCAGTCCCGCTCGGCCCCCGGCGGCTGCACGTCGTGGTGGGCGTACAGCATGACCGTGGGGGCTCCCTCCGGACCCGGGCGGCGGGCCACCACGGCGGGGCGGCCACCTTCGGCCCGGAGGATTTCCACATCCTCGATCCCGGCGCCGCGCAGCAGCTCGGCCACGGCCCCGGCACTGAGCTCCAGCTGGGACTGGTCGAACGCGTCGGCGGAGACGCTCGGGATCCGGACGAGGCGTTCCAGATCGGCCCGCACCCCGGGCATCAGCTCGGCGAGGCGCAGGCGGAGGGCTTCGGGGTCGGGGGTGTACTCGTGGCTCATCCCCCGAAACTACTCAGCGGCGACGGTGCGGCGCGAGCACCGCCACTGCTGCGTGAATCGGACCGGATCAGCTGGACTGTTCGGCCAGGTCCCGCTCCCGGTCGGCACCCGGCCGGCAAAGCCGGTCGAGCATGCCCACCACGTCCTCGGTGAACGCCGCAGCGGCCAGCGAGTCCGGCTGGTTGGTCACCTCCCGGGCCCCGGCCGCGATCACCGAGCCGATGACCAGCAGGTGCGCATGGTTCAGCGGACGGCCCTCGACCGTGCGCAGGCTGGCTCCGCTGCGTTGCGCCCAGCCGGTGAACCCGTCGCGGAGCACCTGGTCGAACCCGGGCGGACCGTCACCGGTCAGGAACAACCGGGCCAGGTCCCGCTCGGCCCAGGCCCCTTGGAGGAACGCCCGGGAACCGGCGGCCATCAGCCGGACCGGATCCCACTCGCCCTCGGTCATGGCCTCCCGCACCGCACCGTCGGCGCGGGCGTCCTGCCGGGTCTGGAAACCGTCGTAGAGCGCGGTGTACAGATCCGCCTTACCACCGAAGTGGTGGTACATGCTGCCCACGCTGGATCCGGCCCGCGACACCACCTCGGCAACGCTCGCATCGCTGTAACCGACATCGGCGAACACCTGCCGAGCCGCGTGCAGCAGCGCCGAGCGGGTGTCCTGGGCACGCCGCTGAATGACCGGCATCTCGACCCCCCAATGCTGTTGTTGCTCGAATACGGACAGTGCGCGACACAGAAGTTTCCAACGAGCCGGAGCACCGAAAGGTTCGGGTCCGGAGGCCGTCTCCTGAGTGGCCCTCGAGCCGAGACATGCTTCCCCGCTGGACAACGCCTGCGCCGTTGTGACGTGTCGTGCCCATGGCTGGTACCGGCCCCGGAGACGTCGCGGTCCCTCCACGCGTCGTCCCGTTGCCACCCCGTTCACCGATCCCGGCCGTTGGCCGGGACTTGGGGTTGCCACGGACGGCCCCGTGCACCACTCCTCCAGCTGCCGACCCGCCCGGCGGGCTGCGGAAGCACGATGGCCGCAGAAGCAACGCTCCCACGTTGGGGGCGCCCTTGTCCGGTTCTTCGCACAGCCGGTTCCCGTCCGATTCCGCTCCGTTGCCATCCGGAGGGTGGGCGTCGGCCGTTTGTCGGCCCCCGCATCACCCTCTTGTCGGCCGGCCATCGGCCAGCCGTCGGCGGTCGCTCGGCTACAGGTGCACTACGGTCGGGCTACGGGTGGGCACAGCACGGGTTCCAGCCGGTTACCCTGATGCCGTGTTCGGACGTGACAAGGCCGCAGCTACCGCCATCCCCACCGAGACCGCGCCGGAGCGGTCGGTCAAGGAGGGTGGCAAGGGGCGCCCCACGCCTTCCCGGCGGGAGTCGGAGGCGCGCAACCGGCGTCCCCTGATCGGTGCGCCGGCCGCCCCTGCGGGAGCCACCCGGGCCGAGCGCAAGGCCGCCCGGCAGGCCCGCAACGCGGTCGCCCGCGAGGAGCGGGTCAAGCAGCGCACCGCGATGGCCAGCGGCGACGACCGGTACCTGCCGGCCCGGGACAAGGGCCCGGCCCGACGCTTCGCCCGCGACTACATCGACTCGCGGCGCAACCTGGGCGAGTACTTCCTGCCGATCGCGCTGATCTCGCTGGTCATCGGCATTGTGAACGTGCCCGCGCTGCGGCTGTTCTCGCTGGTCCTGCTGTACGGCTTCGTGCTGATCACCGCGGTCAGCTCGTACCTGCTGCGCCGGAGCCTGCAGAAGCAGGTGGATGCCAAGTTCGGCGGCCGCAACGTTCCGGGCGTGGCCGGCGCGGGCACCTACGGGATGATGCGCTCGCTCCAGTTCCGCCGCGGCCGCAACCCGAAGCCGCAGGTCGCCCGGGGCGAGTACCCCGCCTGAGGGAAGACTGTCACCGGGGCCGCATAGGCTCCGGGGCATGGAGTATCGGTACCTCGGCCGCAGCGGCCTGAAGATCAGCGAGCTGACGTACGGCAACTGGATCACGCACGGCTCCCAGGTGGAGAACGACGTGGCCACCCAGTGCGTGCGGGCGGCCCTGGAAGTGGGCATCACCTCGTTCGACACCGCCGACACGTACGCGAACACCGCGGCCGAGTCGGTGCTCGGCGAGGCCCTGGCCGGTGAGCGGCGGGAGAGTCTGGAGATCTTCACCAAGGTCTACTGGGCCACCGGGCCGAAGGGCGCGAACGACGCCGGGCTGTCACGCAAGCACATCATGGAGTCGATCAACGGCTCGCTGCGGCGGCTGCGGACCGACTACGTGGACCTCTACCAGGCGCACCGGTTCGACCACGAGACCCCGCTCGAAGAGACCATGCTCGCGTTCGCCGACGTGGTCCGCTCGGGCAAGGCGCTCTACATCGGGGTCAGCGAGTGGACCGCCGACCAGATCCGGGCCGGCCGGGTGCTGGCCGACGACCTGGGCATCCACCTGATCTCGAACCAGCCGGAGTACTCGATGCTCTGGCGGGTGATCGAGGCCGAGGTGATCCCGGCCAGCCGCGACCTGGGGGTCTCCCAGATCGTCTTCTCCCCGCTCGCCCAGGGCATCCTCACCGGCAAGTACCAGCCCGGTCAGGCCCCGCCGGCCGGTTCCCGGGCCACCGACACCAAGGGCGGCGCCGACTTCATCGCCCGGTGGATGAACGACGACGTGCTCTCCCGGGTACAGGGGCTGGCCCCGATCGCCGCCGAGACCGGGCTGAGCCTGGCCCAGCTCGGGGTGGCCTGGGTGCTGCAGAACCCGAACGTGGCCGCCGCCATCATCGGCGCCTCCCGGCCCGAGCAGGTCAAGGAGAACGTGGCCGCGGTCGGCGTGAAGCTCGAGCCGGAGCAGCTGGCCCGGATCGACCAGGTGCTCGGCGACGCGGTGAACACCGACCCGACGTGGACCACCCGGCGCTCGCCCAAGAGCCGGCCGCCGGTGGAACCGCGCTAGTCCCGGCGGTCCGGAGAGCGGTTCAGGCCACCGGGCGCAGGCTCATCGGGCCGTAGACCTTCTCGCCGGAGTTGAGCAGGGTGACCTGTTCGACTCCGGCGGCGAGCAGGTCGTGCCAGCTCTCGCCGACCCAGCTCTCGGCGTCGGCCTGATTCGGGAATCCGGTGCGGGGAAGCTCCGGCCCCGTCAGGGTCGAGCCGTCCGCTGCCTCGTACCGCCAAGTCCAGGAGTTCACCCCTCCTACGGTACGTGAATCCACCCAGAAGAGAGGCGATCGATGCGGCTGACTCTTACTCGTAGCGGACCGGTCGAGGGATTCCCGGTGCCCGGGTGCCCCTGCGCGATCTGTTCAAGGGCACGGCGGGCGGGCGTGGAGGATGCGCCGGCCCGGCTGGAGTCGTCCGCGGGCTGGGCGGTGGGGATCGACGGGAAGGTCATTGAGGGGTCCGACCGTGCGGAGCACGGCTTCTGGTCCTTGGGCGAGGGGCTGCTGCTGCTCCAGATGCCAGAGGCCTGGGTGCTGTGGGCGCCGCAGGCGGGTGAGTTCGGCGACGAGGTGCTGGAGTCGCTGGCGGAACGGCTTGGCGGTGCGCAGTTACGTGCGGTCTTCATCGGTCCCGCGCCAGGGTCCTCCAACGCCGGCGGAGAGATGCCTTCGGTGGGCTGCGCTCGCACGCTGGCCCGGCTGCGGGCCCGGGGGGCGATCGGCGCAAGCACCCGGTGCCTGTTGGTGGGGTTGGGCCACGCCGAGACGCACCCGGCCCGGTTGGACGCCTGCCTGCCGGTTTGGGGGGCCGAACGGGGTTCGGCCGGAACGGTTCTCGACCTGGACGAGAAGCAGTCCGGGAACGGGCCGAGGGGTGAGCGGATCCTGGTGCTGGGTGGGTCCGGCTCGGGGAAGTCGGCGTTCGCCGAGCAGCTGCTGTCGGCCGCGCCCGAGGTGGTCTACCTGGCCACCGGGCCGAAGCCTCGTACTGGGGACACCAGCTCGGAGGGCGCCGGTGAGGTTGAGGGTGAGGCGCCGCCGACCGAGCATGCGGAGGACGAGGAGTGGGCCGCCCGGGTGAAGAAGCACCAGGCGCGGCGGCCGAGCTGGTGGGGCACGCTGGAGACCATCGACGTCGCCGATCCGCTGCGCAACGACGAGCGGGCGATCCTTCTGGACTCGGTCGGCACCTGGCTCAGCGGGGTCCTCGACCGGTGCGGCGCCTGGGAGGACCGGCCGGGCTGGCGGGAGCAGCTGGACGCCGAGATCGAGGGCCTGCTCACTGCCTGGCGAGAGCGCTCGGCCCCCCTGGTCGCGGTGTCCGACGAGGTGGGCTGGTCGATCGTGCCGTCCACCGAGTCCGGGCGAATGTTCCGCGAAGAACTGGGCCGGCTGAACGCGAAGCTGGCCGACGCTACGGAGGACGTGTTCGTGGTGGTGGCAGGGCGATTGCTGAAGACCGAGCCCTAGCCGTCATGATGGGCGCCGTGCTGGAGGAAGAACTCACCCGGATCGCGGCTCTCGTCACCACGCCGGAGGGAACGTCGGGCGGTCTACGGGCGCGCCCTCGCAACGGCGTGCCCACCCCCGGCGGAGACCGGCTGGACGAGCTGGCCCGGTGGTGGTCCGGAATCGGCGGGGTCGGTGGGGTCAGCAGTGGCGGCAAGCCGGCGCCGCAGCGGGTTGAGCACTTCTGGCTGCCGCACACCGGCGCGGCCGGGCCGGTGCGCTCAGAGGTCGTGCTGCACCGCTTCACCGCCCCCCGCGACCCGGAAGACGCGCTGGACTGGGGCGTCGCCACTGCGGACGACGCGGTGGACGACGGCACGGATCTGCTCCTGCTCAGCATCCCGGTGCCCGACGACGAGGTGACCTGGCAGGTGGCCGCCGCCCAGGTGCTCGGGCTGGACGCGGTCGAGGCGGCGGGCTGGCCGGGGCCGGACCAGAGCGACCAGGAGTGGATCGCCCGGGTGACCCGGATCCGGGACGGTCTGAAGCAGGTGCGCGGCGACCGCAAGGACCTGTACCGGCTGCTGTATCTGCTGGAGCACCGTGAGCTGCTGGCCGGCACCGGGCTGCTGCTTCAGGCCGCGGCCCGGCGCACTCCGGCGATCCTGGACGGTCCGGTCGCCACGACCTGCGCCCTGCTGGCCGCCCGGCTGGCCCCGGCGTCGCGCAGCTGGTGGATCGCGGCCGACTCGGGCCGGGCCGGGCTGGTCCGGCGGATCCTCGAGGAGCTGCGCCTGACCGCGGTCACCGATCTGGGGTTGGACGACGGGGACGGGGTCGGCGCCCGGTTCGCGCTGCAGTTGCTGGAGACTGCGCTGCTGCGGTCTCGGGACCGCAATCCCGACGAGGGCGACAACGGGTATCAGGAGGAGGCGGACGCGGCCGAGCTCGACGGGGCGGCCGACGCCGTCGAAGCGGCCGAGGTGGCGGGCGATTCGGTGGTCTTCGAGTCGGTGCCGGTGGATGATGCCGATTTCCAGGTGGAGGACCGCGATCAGCCGGATCCCGAGCCCGATGTCGAACCAGATGTCGAACCGGGCAGCGGTGGCCAGCCTGATGGCCGTTCCTGAGAACTCGCCTCGGCCCGCTTCCGGCAATGCCCTGAGGCTCGCGTTCGGCACGCTGACCGCGTTCCCGGTGCCCGCCCCCAGCACCGTCACTCCCCCGGTCCCGGGCCAGGCGATGGCACTGGCCCCGCTGGCCGGGATCGTGCCGGGGTTGGCCGGCTGGCTGGTGGCGTTCGTCGCGATCCGCCTCGGGATCACCTCGCTGGTCGTGGCCGTTCTGGTGGTCGCGGTCTTCGCGCTGGCCACCCGGGGCCTGCATCTGGACGGCCTGGCCGACACGGCCGACGGTTTCACCGCGAGCTACGACCGGGCCAAGGCCCTCGACGTGATGCGGCGCGGCAACACCGGACCCGCCGGGGCCGGGATGCTCGTGCTCGTGCTGATGCTGCAGGTCACTGCGCTGAACCAGGTTCTCGTGATGGCCCGGCTAAACCAGTCGAACGGCTGGGTGGGCGATCTGGCGGCGACGTTCGTGGTGGTCAGCGTGGCGGTGATCGCCCGGGTGGCGATCCCGGTGATCTGCCGGTCCGGGGTGCCCTCGGCGCGGCCCGAGGGTCTGGGGGCCATGGTCGCCGGATCGGTGCCCACGGCTCTGGCCGCCGCCTCGGTTCTGGGCACCACGCTCGTCACTGCCCTGGCCGGCTGGGCGGCGGGCCTTCCCTGGTGGGCCGGTCCGGTGGCCGTCGTCACCACCGGACTGGCCGCCGTCGTCCTGGCGAACCGCGCGACGACCCGCCTGGGCGGGATCACCGGCGACATCATCGGCGCCGGAGTGGAGATCGGGGCCGCCGTCGCCTTACTGGCCCTGATCGCCGCGTCCTGACCAGCGTCCCTAATTCTCCCGGGTCGCCACCTCGACGAAAGGTGGGCGAACCACCTTGCAGGCCAGCAAGCGTCCCCTGATCGAGACGGAAACCTCCGCGCCCTCCGGCACCGACGGGTCAAGCAGGCCCAGCGCGATGCCCTGTTTGAGAGTGGGCGAGAACGTGCCCGACGTGGTGCGCCCCACCACTTTTCCATCCGCGTCCAGCACATCCATGTCCCCCGCGGAACGCCCCTACCTAGCGCCAGCAGACCGCGAGCGGTGCGACGCGGCCCGGCTTCCTTCTCGGCGAGCAACACGTCGCGACCCCAGAAGCGTGGCTTCTTCCAGCCGATCGCCCAGCCCAGTCGAGCCTGAACCGGTGTGATTTCCGGGGTCAGCTCATGCCCGTGCAGCGAGTAGCCCATCTCGGTACGCAATGTGTCGCGGGAGCCCAGACCACACGGCAACCCGTCCCACTCTGCTGCCGCCTCCAGCAGTCGATCCCACAGCGCGGGGGTGACTTCCCAGGCCGGCAGCAGTTCGTAGCCGCGTTCGCCGGTATAGCCCGTACGGCAGACGATCAGCGGCAGCCCCTGCCAGATCACGTCTACGAAGCTCATGTACTCGTGCCCCGCCGGAAGCCCGAGCGCGGCCAGCGTCTCGTCCGAACGGGTGCCCTGCACCGCGATGACGCCGTACCCGTCGTGACGGTCGCTGATCTCCAGACCAGCCGGTGCCGCCGCGATCAACCGCCGTGCGACCTCAGCGCAGTTAGCCGCGTTCGGAACCAGCAGAACGTCGTCCTCCGAGCGGATGTAAACGATCAGATCGTCGATCACTCCACCGGTCTCGGGGTCGCAGCAGAGGGTGTACTGCGCCTGCCCCGGACCGATCCGTCGCAGGTCATTGGTCAGATGGTCGTTCACGAAACCGACCGCGTCAGGCCCTCTGACCTCGATCTTGCCCAGGTGGCTGACGTCGAAGACGCCGACCCGCTCGCGGACCGCCTCGTGCTCCTTCAGCACTCCCCCGGCCGCGTACTCGATCGGCATCTCCCAGCCCCCGAAGTCGGCCATCTTGGCGCCCAGGGCCAGGTGCCGCTCGTACAGCGGGGTCCGCCGCAACGTCGTCTGGTCCGTCTGGTCGTCCGGCAACGATGGTGCGTCGGGCATGGCAGGACCCTTCCCCGTGATCGGATGCGTGTGGGCGGCCCAACGCTATCCCGCAGGTTCTGCGGGTTTCCCGTAGACGGGCCTAGGATCGCCTGCGTCAGCCCGTTGACGTCGAAGGATTCTCGTTGCCCACGCTTAGTGTCACAGCCAAGGACGCCGTCAGTCAGTCCGCCGATGCCCTGGTCATCGGGGTAGGAACCAATGCCTCCGGGGCGGTGGTCGCCGGTGCGCAGGCCCTGCCCGCGCCGGTGCGCACAGCGCTGACCCAGGCGGTGAAGGTGGTGGGCGCGACCGGGGCCAAGGAAACGCTGCACCGGATCCCGGCCGTTCCTGGGGTATCGGCCAAGTCGGTGGTCCTGGTCGGCCTCGGCCCGGTGCGCGAGATCGACCTCGAGGTGCTGCGCCGCGCCGCTGGTGCTGCTACCCGTGAACTGGCCGGGCTGGGCAAGGTCGTGTTCGGCCTACCCACCACTACCGGTGAAGAGGTCACGGCGGTGGCCGAGGGCGCGCTGTTCGGCGCCTACACGTACAACCGTTACCGCAGCAACGGCTCCGGCAAGAACCCGGTGGGCACGATTGTGGTGTCGGCTCCGGCCGCCGCGAACACCGCCGCTCGGGTCGGGATCCGTCGCGCGAAGGTACTGGCCGACGCGGTGCACGGCACCCGCGACCTGATCAACGCTGCTCCGCTCGACCTGTTCCCGGCGCAGTTCGCCGAGGACGCTCAGCGCGTGGTCAAGGACCTGCCGGTCACGGTGACCGTGCTGGACGAGAAGAAGCTGGTGCGGGGTGGGTACGGCGGCCTGATCGCGGTCGGGCAGGGTTCCTCGCGGCCGCCCCGCCTGGTCAAGCTGGAGTACAAGCCGGCCGGGGCGAAAACCCACGTCGCGCTGATCGGCAAGGGCATCACGTTCGACTCCGGCGGGATCTCGATCAAGCCCGCGGCCAACATGGACGAGATGAAGAGCGACATGTCCGGGGCCGCAGCCGTGCTGCACTCGGTCGCCGCGATCGCCGAGCTGGGCCTTCCGGTCCAGGTCACCGGCTGGATGGCACTGGCCGAGAACATGCCCTCGGGCACCGCGCAGCGTCCGTCCGACGTGATCACCATCCGCGGTGGGCGCACCGTCGAGGTGCTGAACACCGATGCCGAAGGACGCCTGGTGCTGGCCGACGCGATCGTCGCGGCCGGCGAGACGAACCCGGACGTGATCGTCGACATCGCGACGCTGACCGGGGCTCAGATGGTCGCGCTCGGCTCGCGGACCTCGGCGATCATGTCGAACAACGACGGTCTGAGGACGCTGGTGCAGAGGGTGGCGGGTGAGGCCGGGGAGGCTTTCTGGCCGATGCCGCTGCCGCCGGAGCTGCGCTCCAGCATGGACTCGAAGGTCGCCGACATCGCCAACATCGGTGAGCGGTTCGGCGGCATGCTGGTCGCCGGGCTGTTCCTGAAGGAGTTCGTGCCCTCGACGGACGACGGGGCGCAGGTTCCGTGGGCGCACTTGGACATCGCCGGGCCGGCGTTCAACGGCGGATCCGCCTACGGGTACACGCCGACCGGGGGTACCGGGCACGGCGTCCGCACCATGGTGGCGCTCTGCGAGTCACTGGCGGTCCGGCCCCTGGCCTGAGGGCCGTGGTGGTTTTCTGATTGAGGACGCACGACCGGCCCGGTTTCGGGAGTCAGTCGTGCGTCCTCATCGCTGTCAGCTCGTTTCAGTTGGGCCAGGGCGGCAGCTCGATGTCCTCCACCGGCTGCGGTTCGCCCCGCTTGGCCCGGGCGTTCCAGTCCCGCATCCGCTGCGGGTAGCCCACCTGCTGGATGTCGTAGACCGGGATCATCAGGCGCTCGGACAACTCGCGCAGCACCCCCGGGTGCGGCACCCGCCGTCTTGTCCATTCCCCTGTCGAGGCGATCAGCAGGACCGTCGGCGGGTTCATCGTCGTGGCGGGCTCGACGAACGCCTCGACTCCCCGTCTGGTCTGGACGAACTGTTCCAGGTGCTCGCGCACCCGGTTCACCTCGGCCCGCTGCTCGGCGCGCCCCTCAGGCGGAGCGGGCCTGCGCCGTGAGAACCAGCCCATCCGCCACCTCCCTCATCGGCCGGAGTTGATCAGCCAACTCTCCACCATTTCTCCCAGCATCAACGATGCCCCGTCCCGGCGCGTTCCCGGCGTATTCCGGCGGCGGGTTCCCGGGTCCTGCCCGTTCCCGACGCATTCTGCTGGGTTCCCAAGGGCCGCAGATCCGGGCGTCCGGTGCGGTCCGGACCGCCGGATTTGTGGCGCACGACTCGCTGACGTGACGAATGACGCGGTCGGGCCACGCCGGATCGGACGTGACCCCCCACGGCCGGGGTGACAGGATGGTCGGAGGCTCACCGGCAACCAGGGCGCCGGTGGCGTGGAGACGCGAGGGAGCACCCAGGTGTCGGAGACCGGCCCCGGTCAGATTCACGATGTCGTGATCCTCGGAGGCGGCAGCGGCGGTTATGCCGCGGCACTGCGTGCCTCCCAGCTCGGACTCGACGTGGTTCTCATCGAGAAGGACAAGGTCGGCGGGGTCTGCCTGCACCGGGGCTGCATCCCCACCAAGGCTCTGTTGCATGCTGCCGAGGTGGCCGACACGGCCCGCGAGAGCGAGCGCTTCGGGGTCAAGGCCAGTCTTGAGTCGATCGACCTGCCGGGCGTGCACAAGTACAAGGACGGCGTGGTCGCCCGGCTCTACAAGGGCCTGCAGGGTCTGATCGCCGCGGCCAAGATCACCTACGTCGAGGGCGAGGGCCGGCTGGTCGCACCGGACACGGTGGACGTGGGCGGCACCCGCTACACCGGCCGCAACGTGATCCTGGCGACCGGCTCGTACGCCCGCACGCTGCCCGGCCTGGAGGTCGGTGGCCGGATCATCACCAGCGACCAGGCGCTCACCCTGGACGTCGTGCCGAAGAGCGTGATCGTGCTCGGCGGCGGCGTCATCGGCGTCGAGTTCGCCAGCGTGTGGCGGTCTTTCGGCGCCGACGTGACGATCGTCGAGGCCCTGCCGCGGCTCGTGCCGGCGGAGGACACGGCCTCCTCGAAGGCCCTCGAGCGCGCGTTCCGCAAGCGTGGCATAGCGTTCAGGACGGGGATCCGGTTCGCCGGGGCCGAGCAGGACGCCGACGGGGTCACCGTCACGCTGGAATCCGGCGACACCCTGCGGGCGGATCTGCTGCTGGTCGCGGTCGGGCGCGGCCCGAACGCGGACGGCTTCGGCTACCAGGAGGCGGGGGTGAAGATGGAGCGGGGCTTCGTGCTGACCGACGAGCGGCAGCGGACTAACGTGCCGGGGGTGTTCGCCGTCGGCGACATCGTGCCCGGCCTTCAGCTCGCGCACCGTGGCTTCGCCCAGGGCATCATCGCCGCCGAGGAGATCGCCGGGCTGAACCCGGCTCCGCTGATCGAGTCCGGTGTCCCCCGGGTCACGTACTGCGACCCGGAGGTGGCCTCGGTCGGCCTGACCGAGGCCCAGGCCCGCGAGCAGTACGGCGACGACGTGCAGACCTACGACTACAACTCGGCGGGCAACGGCAAGAGCCAGATCCTGGCCACCGCCGGCTTCGTCAAGCTGGTCCGCCGCAAGGACGGGCCGGTGCTGGGTGTACACATGGTCGGCGCGCGGGTCGGCGAACTCATCGGGGAGGGCCAGCTGATCGTGAACTGGGAGGCTTTCCCGGAAGAGGTCGCCCAGCTGGTGCACGCCCACCCGACGCAGAACGAGGCGCTCGGTGAGGCGCACCTCGCCCTGGCCGGCAAGCCTCTTCATGCCCATGCCTGAGTTTTCCGAACTGCGGGGTGGGGACGTCCGGCATAGTTCGTGCCGGTGCGGCCCCTGAACCCGCACCACCCGATGTACCCGCTCCTCCAGAATGCCGAGCGGTTGACCAAGCCAGCGCCCCGGCGCCCATGACGCCGACGAACCATGAAGGAGAGCGGAGAACAGATGTCGGACTCCGTCCAGATGCCCGCACTGGGTGAGAGCGTCACCGAGGGGACCGTCACCCGGTGGCTCAAGCAGGTCGGTGAGCGGGTCGAGGTCGACGAGCCGCTGCTGGAGGTCTCGACCGACAAGGTCGACACCGAGATCCCGTCGCCGTTCGCCGGCGTGCTCGAGCAGATCCTGGTCTCGGAGGACGAGACCGTGGACATCGGCGCGCAGCTCGCCATCATCGGGGACGGCTCCGGCGCGGGCTCCGCCCCGGAGGCCCCCGCCGCCTCCCCTCAACAGGCCGCCCCGGCGGCCCAGCCCACTCAGGCCGCTCCGGCGCCGGCTCAGCCCGCTCAGCCCCAGGCTCCGGCCCAGCCCGCCGCCCCGGAGGCCTCCGCGCCCGCCTCGGCCGCCTCGGCCGGTGGCGATGAGGGGACCACGGTCTCCATGCCCGCCCTGGGTGAGAGCGTCACCGAGGGCACCGTCACCCGCTGGCTGAAGCAGGTCGGCGAGTCGGTCGACGTGGACGAGCCGCTGCTCGAGGTCTCGACCGACAAGGTCGACACCGAGATTCCCTCGCCGGTCTCCGGCGTGGTGCAGAAGATCCTGGTCAACGAGGACGAGACGGTCGAGGTCGGCGCCGCCCTGGCGATCGTCGGCTCCGGCGCCCCGGCCGCCGCACCGGCCCCGGCCGCCGCACCGGCCCCGGCCGCTGCTCCCGCCCAGCCGGCCCCCGCTCCTCAGGCCGCTCCCGCCCCGGCCGCCGCACCCGCACCTGCTGCGGCCCCCGCCCCAGCTCCCGCGCCCGCCCCAGCTCCGGCTCCCGCTCCGGCGGCGGCCCCGGCTCCGGCAGCTGCTCCCGCGCCGGCTCCGGCCCGGGCTGCGGCACCCGCCCCGGCGGCTCCGGCTGCTCCCCCGGCCTCGGCCAACGGTTCCTCGGACGGCCCGGGATACGTCACCCCGCTGGTCCGCCGGATGGCCTCCGAGCAGGGCGTCGACCTCTCCACCGTCACCGGCACCGGAGTCGGTGGGCGGATCCGTAAGCAGGACGTGATCGACGCGGCCAAGGCCAAGCAGGCCGCCGAGCAGGCGTCCCAGCCGCAGGCCGCCCCGGCCGCCGCAGCCCCGGCCCCGTCGGCCGCTCCGGCGGCGGCGAAGCCGATCCAGGTCTCGGAACTGCGCGGCACCACGGAGAAGATGTCCCGCCTGCGCAAGGTGATCGCCAAGCGCATGGTGGAGTCGCTGCAGACCTCGGCCCAGCTCACCTCGGTGGTCGAGGTCGACGTCACGAAGATCGCGCGGCTGCGGGACCGGGCCAAGGGTGCGTTCCTGGCCCGGGAGGGCGTAAAGCTCTCGTTCATGCCGTTCTTCGCCTTGGCCGCGGTCGAGGCGCTGAAGCAGCACCCGAAGCTGAACGCCAGCATCGACGGCGACAACGTGGTGTACCACGCTCAGGAGAACCTGGCCTTTGCCGTGGACGCCGAGCGGGGCCTGACCGCGCCGGTGATCCCGAACGCGGGCGACCTGAACATCGCCGGGCTGGCCCGCAAGATCGTCGACCTGGCCGAGCGCACCCGCACCAACAAGCTCAGCCCGGACGACCTGGCCGGCGGAACCTTCACGCTGACCAACACCGGCAGCCGGGGCGCCCTGTTCGACACGCCGATCCTGTTCACCCCGCAGACCGGCATCCTCGGCACCGGCGTCGTGGTGAAGCGCCCGGTCGTGGTGAAGGACGAGGACGGCGCCGAGAGCATCGGTATCCGCTCGATCGTCTACCTGGCGCTGTCCTACGACCACCGCCTGGTCGACGGCGCTGACGCCGCCCGCTTCCTCGGCACGATCAAGTCCCGGCTCGAAGAGGGCGCGTTCGAGGGCGATCTCGGCCTCTGATCCACCCCTGGTAGTACTCCGCAGCACTGTTCGGCCCGTGGCCGACGGCTCTCCCCGACCGGGGAGCCGTCGGCCGCCGGGCTTTGGGGACCAGAACTCGGCGCGCGCGAAGAGCCGCGACAGGGCAGGCTGGGCAGACCGCACCAGTGCCGCCCGGAGAACGGAGATGACCAGGTCATGAAGGTTGCGATGACCGGTTCGCACGGCTTGATCGGCTCGGCGTTAGCCGATCGGCTGACCGCCCGGGGCGACGAGGTGGTCAAGCTGGTGCGTACGGCTCCTTCCGGCCCCGACGAGATCCAGTGGGACCCGGCGGGCGGCAGCGTCGACCTGGCCGGGCTGAAGGGTGTCGAGGGCGTCGTGCACCTGGCCGGGGCGGGCGTCGGCGACCACCGCTGGACGGCCTCCTACAAGCGCGAGATCCGCGACTCCCGAGCCCTGGGCACCCGCACCCTGGTACGGGCCCTCACGGCTCTCGACACCCCACCCCGGGTGCTGGTCAGCGGTTCGGCGATCGGCTACTACGGCGAGCGCGGCGACGAGATCCTGACCGAGCAGTCGGGCCCCGGACAAGGCTTCCTGACCGACGTGGTCGAGGTCTGGGAGGCCGAGGCGGCTCCCGCCGCGGACGCCGGCATCCGGGTCGTGCACCCGCGCACCGGCCTGGTGATGGCCCGCAAGGGCGGCGCCTTCCAGCAGTTGCTGCTGCTGGCCCGGCTGGGCCTGGCCGGACCGCTCGGGAGCGGACGCCAGTGGTGGAGCTGGGTGACTCTGCCCGACACGCTCGCCGCGCTGGAGTTCATGCTCGACGGCGACCTGAGCGGACCGGTCAACATGGTCGGACCGGAGCCCGCCCGCAACCGCGACGTGATCAAGGCCGTGGCCGGTGCCCTGCACCGGCCCGCGCTGGTGCCCGCCCCCGGATTCGCCCTGCGGATCGTGCTCGGCGAGTTCGCCGCGGAGATCACCGGCAGCCAGCGGGTCGACCCGGGCAAGCTCCGCACCTCGGGGTTCCGCTGGGAGCACGACACCCTGACCAAGGCCGCCGCCTGGATCACCGGCCACTGACGCACTGCTCAATCCGGTCCGCAGCTGCACTGCAGGTCTGGCCTGCGGACCGGTCCGCAGCTGGCTGACCTCCGCACTTGGCTCCGGACGTCGTAAACCCATCACCGCACCAACCAGCCGCGTCCCACTCCCCGCTCCGAACCTCGCAGCCACCCACCGCCCGTACCCCGACCCCTCACCCTCACCCGCGCCCGCGCCCGCCTGCACCTCGGCCCCAACCTCGCACCTGCCTACCGCCTGCACCCCGGCCCCGGCCGCAAACACCGCGGTCCCGCCGCACCAACCGGCTGCGCTCTTCACGCCTGACTCCGGACGTCGTGCACCCGCCACCGAGCCGCCCCCTCGGTCGCCGCACCGACTGCGCTGAGGGTGAAGACCATCACCGCGGGCTTGCTCGCCGGAACCCCGGCGGCGTAATCACCACCCACCCGGACCTGCCGGTGCGCCGTAACGCTCACCATTGCCGACACCTTGACCGTGCGGCCCTTCACTTCCTCCACCCGGACCCGGCTGATCTGGTATTCGAGGTCTTCCAACCGATAGCCGTTCTCCCGCAGCCGTTTCAGCAGCCCTTGGTCAGAGCGCTCGGCCGGTGAGCCAGATTCGTCGGCCTGGCTGAGCCGACGGTCCGAGACCAGCTCGAACGCCTCGGAACGGGCTGCCCCGATCTGCGAAAGCGCCTCGGTCAGCTCGGCCTCCAGTTCCGCGCCCTTCCTGATCTCCCCGCCGCCGACAGCTTTCTTCCCCGCGTCCGTCGCCGAATTCCTCGTCACCGCAGCATCTTCTGAAGACATAGCCGTACCCCGATCGACCTTCTCGTTTCCCGCCCCGCGCAGCGCCCGCCACCCCACGCCTGCCGTCACCGCGCCGACCAGCCCCACAGCAACGAGAAGCACCAGCAACCTGGACACCGGAACCATCCTCCGGACTGCGGCCCTCTCTCGAACAGCGGCTCCGGCAGCGCCAAGGAACGACGCTCCCCCACCGCCCTCCGAAGCGGAAACTGCGACCGGCGGACCGGGCGGAACCCGGCGCGTGGTCAGCGTTTCCAGCAACGGAGTCTCGGGATCGCCGAGCTTGGTCCCGGCTCGGTAATCCAGCCGGATCGGGGCCGGACGAGCAGCCTGCCAGGCCAGATCTGCGAATTCGGCGAGCCCGGGGCGGGCCGCCGGATCTGGGTCGAGGCAACGGACCAGCACTTCGCGCAGCCCTTCCGGCTGCTCTTCACCCAGCGCTTCCGACTCGGGCGAGCGGCCGGTGAGGGCGAACCAGCAGCAGGCCGCCAGCGCCCAGACATCGGCCGGGCGAAGGATCTCGGGTGGAATCGGCCCACCGCGGCCGGCCATCTCCAAGAGCGCCGGATCGGTGAAGCCAGGAGTACCCCAGACCTCTTCCGCCCGATCGCCCAAGACCCGAGCCACCCCCAGATCGCCCAGCTGCGGGCAGCCATCAGCGCCGAAAAGGATGTTTCCGGGCGATACATCGCCGTGCGTCAGGCCGCTCTGATGTAGGTGCTCGAGGGCGGACACGATTGGGATGATCAGCGTGACCACTTCTTCGGGCCGCAGTTCGCCCCGGGCGGCCACCAGCGCGGCCAGGCTGCCCCCGGCGGCCAGATCGAGCACGAGCGCCAGGCCGTCTTCCGGGAGCGGGACGACGCGGCGCAGGCGGACGATGTGCGGATGCGCGATCCGGCTCAGCAAGGCCGTCTCATAGTCCGGGCCGGATCGGGCCGGATCGTCGAAACCATCAGTCGGCTCCGGATTCTGATCCCGACGACGACCGATCTTCAGCGCCACCTGGTCGCCGGAAACCACGTCCTCGGCCTGCCAGACCTCGCCGTGCGCACCGAAACCCAGCAACGTGTGCAACTGGAAGCCGGGCACCTCCGGCGGGGCGACGGGCGGCCCGGGAAACGGCGTGAGATCCATGCCCCCCACTGTGCCCCGAAGTCGCGACTGCCCGTTTTGGTTATCCACAGGCCCGGTTGTCCACAGGCTCGCGGGGCCGCTCTTGCCGCGGCGACCGAACCTGACATGCTTCGGACGGGGAAGCACATCACCAGCAACGGAGGCCGCAGTGTCCGAGCAGAGCCAGCCGCAGCCCACCCTGCCCCGCGATCTGCCCGCGGCAGCCGATGTCGTGGTGGTCGGCGCCGGGCTGGCCGGACTGGCCTGTGCCCGGCAACTGGCCCGTCGCGGTATCGACGTGGTGGTGCTCGAGGCAGCCGAGGTTGCGGGCGGGCGCGTGCGCACCGACGTGGTCGGCGGTTTCGTCTGTGACCACGGCTTCCAGCTGCTGAACCCCGCCTATCCCGAGGTCCAACGGGTGCTCGACGTGGGCGCCCTACGGCTGCAGCCGTTCCCGGCCGGGCTGGTGGTGGCGGGCGCTGAAGGCCGAAAGGTTCTCGGGGATCCCCGCCGCTCCCCGGGCCTGTTGCCCCGCACCGCCACGAGCCTGCTGCACGAGAGCACCGGTTCCTGGCGCGAGCGAGCTGCTTTCGCTCGATGGGCGCTGCGCGCAGCCCGCTCGAAGCCCGAAAAACTCTTGTCCGAGCCTGATCTCCCGTGGGGCGATGCGCTCACTCAGCGCGGCGTGAGCGGGGCCTTGCGGCACCGCGTGGTAGCACCGTTCCTGGCCGGAGTCCTCGGTGAGGAGGAGGGCGCCAGCTCGCATCAGTTCGTCCAGCTCTTGGTCCGGTCGTTCGTCCGGGGCACCCCGGCCGTGCCCTGGCGGGGCATGCGGGCAGTGCCCGAGCAGCTGGCCGCTCAGGTGCCCGGCATCCACTACGGCGTGCAGGTCGAATCGGCCGGCCCCGGGCTGGTCCGGTCCACCGCCGGCGACATCCAGGCCCGCGCGGTGGTGGTGGCTACTGATCCGAAGACGGCCACCGCCCTCCTGGACCTCCCCGCCGTACAGTCACGCGGCCTGACCACCTACTGGCACGTGAGCCCGGAACCGCCCACCCGCTCCGGCGCACTACATGTGGACGGTGACCGTCGCGGACCGGTGGTCAACACCGTGGTGATCAGCAACCGGGCCCGCAGCTACAGCCCGGACGAGCGCGCCCTGATCGCGACCACCGTGCTCGGCGGCGACCCGGACCTGGCCACCGAGCGCGCCGTGATGTCCCAACTGGCCCTGATCTATGGCCGGCCCACGCACTGGTGGGAGCTGATCCGTCGAGACGCGATCCCAGAAGCCCTCACCGCAATGCCCGCGCCGCTGGAGGTCCGCCGCCCGGTGGCCCTGGGCGAGGGTCTGTTCGTGGCCGGCGACCATCGGGACACCGCGTCGATCCAGGGCGCTCTGGTGTCTGGGCGGCGGACCGCCGACGCCGTGCTCGCCGAACTAGGTCTTCCAGCCGTCCCGAGAGAACCTATTCGCTCCCGGTAGCGAACCAAGGAACCAAAGAGGCCTCAAGGGGTGCGCCTCGAAATGACCGCCGTGCACGAAGAGCGAGCCGTTAGCGCTCATCACGAGTAAACGCGCAGCGCCCATCGAGAACGACTCCAAGCGAAGCCGAGAGCGCTGACCGAGCAACGAGGTCTTGGCCCCTGGCATCCGCCGAGGCCGGAAAGGTGGCCAGAGAGACCTGAGCACATGCTTCACCAGCTGCGTTGCCGCCATGAGTGCAGTCCCCGGGCACCTCAAGCCCTCCGCAGCACCCAGACCCGGCTACTCGAAGCACCCAGCCACGGGGCGGACCCCGCTACTCGACGTACTCCACAACCATCCGCCGAACCAGCCCGTCCCGGAACGAGTACCGGTGCCGCATCTCCCGCCGATCGACCAGCACAGCCCCGGACAGATCCCGGACCTCCTGCTCGACCACGGCCACGATCTCGTCCTCAGCGGCCCCCGGCACGAACTCGGTGGGCACCATCTGCGGGTCGGTGACCGCGAACTCCCCGAGCCAGTACTGCCGGATCGCGTCCTTGCTCCGCAACACGGCCTGGTTCGGCACATCCGGCCATTCCACATCGTCCGTCATCATTGACAGCAGCCCGTCGACGTCCCGTCCGTTGAACCGGCGGTACGCATCGACGAGCAGCGCCTTGCGCGCGTCCATGAGCACAAAGCCTAGGGGCTCCGGGGCGTGCAGATGATCGACAACGGTCGAGTAGCAAAGCTCGCCACCGTTGTCAGCGTGCCTCCTGTCACACCCCTCACAGCAGCATCCGAACGCCTCGGATCGGCGCGGGCGTAGGCTCGAGCGCATGCGGATCGAACGTGCGGGATTCGGCGCCGAAGCGGTTGAGTACACGGCCGGCTGGGCCCATCAGCGCGCGGTCCACGCGGAAGTGGTGGCCGGGGCTCCGGACACCGTGGTGCTGCTTGAGCATCAGGCCGTCTACACCGCCGGCAAGCGCACTGAGCAGCACGAACGACCGTTCGACGGAACCCCGGTGGTCGACGTCGACCGGGGCGGAAAGATCACCTGGCACGGGCCCGGTCAGCTGGTCGGCTACCCGATCGTCCGCCTGGCCAAGCCGGTGGACGTGGTGGCGTACGTGCGCCGGATCGAGCAGCTTCTGATCGACGTCTGTGCCGAGTTCGGGGTGACGGGCACCCGGGTGGACGGCCGCAGCGGAGTCTGGATCGCCGCGGGCGAAGGCAGGCCGGAGCGCAAGGTGGCGGCTATCGGGATCCGGGTCGCGCAGGGCGTCACGATGCACGGCTTCTCTCTGACCTGCGACTCCGACCTGAGCGCCTTCGGCCGGATCGTCCCCTGCGGCATTGCCGATGCCGGCGTCACCTCGCTCAGCGCGGAGGCCGGCCGGTCGGTCAGCGTGCAGGAGGTGCTGCCGCTGGTCGAGGCCGCGCTGCCGAACTACGACCTGCCGGGTCATCACCACAAGCGGGTCCGCCCGACGCCGCGGGTGCAGGCGGCGGCTGACCCGTCCAAAGAACTCACGCGCCAGTAACCGATCCCAAAGGGGCGGACCACCCCTTCTACATGCCGCGACGCGTGTGGATGTCAGCAGATCCCATCGCTATCATCGGCGTATGGCGATACCAGCAAAGGGAAGCGCAGCGTCTCCCGAGGGCGACGAGGACGTGACCGCGGCGGCCTACCTCTTCCGCACCCTCGGCGACCCGACCCGTTTGCTGATCCTTCGTCACCTGGCCCGCGGCGAGCACCGGGTGGTCGACCTGATGACCCATCTGGGCCTGGCCCAGTCCACCGTCTCCGGCCATCTGGCCTGCCTGCGCGACTGCGGACTGGTCCGCTCCCGGGCCCAGGGCCGGGCCTCGCTGTACTCCCTGGCCCGCCCCGAACTGCTCGACCTGTTCGACGCTACTGAGTCCTTCCTCAAGGCCACCGGTGAGCGGGTCGTGCTGCACCACACCGCGGTCAGCGCGCGCACCGGGCACGAGCACGACGGCGCGCACGAGGCCCACGACTACGAACGCCCCCGGGTCCACCACCGGGCTCACCGGCCCGGCATCGAACTGGGGCACGAAACCGCGGAGAGTTCCGCATGAGCGGCGATCACGGCGTCCCTCAAGCAACTGAGGCGAAGCGCCTGAACTGCGGCTCGGACGAGAACCTCAAAGCCCCGTGCGCGCCGGTGGAACACCACGACCACCACGAAGAAGAGCGGGGCCACGGGCACTCGCACGATCTGCCCAGCGGACCGGGGGCCCGGCGCCGCTTGTCGATCGTGCTGTGCATCACCTTCTCGGTGCTCGTCCTCGAGGCGGTCGGCGCCTTCGTGACGGGCAGCCTGGCGCTGCTGGCGGATGCCGGGCACATGCTCACCGACGCCGGCGGCCTGACCCTCGCGCTGATCGTCGCGATCCTCGCTGAGCGGCCACCCACCGCCCGGCTGACCTGGGGCTGGAAACGGGCCGAGGTGCTCTCGGCCGCGCTCCAGGCCACCGCCCTGCTCGCGATCGGCCTCTACATCCTGATCGAGGGCGTCCGTCGGCTGATCACTCCGCCCGACGTGGCCAGCACCGGCATGATCGTGTTCGGCGTCGTCGGCCTGGCCGCCAACGCCGCGTCGATCCTGATCCTGGTCCGGGGTCAGGGCGAGAACATGAACACCCGCGCCGCTTTCCTCGAAGTGGTGAACGACGCATTGGGCTCGGTGGCCGTGCTGGTCGCGGCGGCGGCGATCTGGCTTACGGGCTGGAACCGGGCCGACGCCCTGGCCTCCATCCTGATCGGGGTGCTGATCCTCCCCCGCACCTGGACCCTGTTGCGGCAGGCCGTGACGGTGCTGCTGGAGGCCACCCCGAAGACCGTCGACCTGGATGAGGTGCGCACCCACGTGCTGGCCGTGCCGCACGTTCGGGGGGTGCATGACCTGCACGCCTCGATGGTGGCGACCGGGTTGCCGGTGCTCTCCGCGCACGTCGTGGTGGAGGACGGTTGCTTCCTCGACGGGCATCTCGCGGTGCTGTTGGACGAGGTCCAGAGCTGCCTGGCCGGGCACTTCGACGTCGAGCACTCCACCATCCAGTTCGAGGCGGTCACCCACGCCGACCACGAGCATCCCACCCACGCCTGACGTGATCACGCCCACCTCCGCGTGAGCCGGAATGAGTCACCCTCTCCGGGGCGCTTACAGTTGAGCCACAGGCAAGGGCGGCCGAACGCCGTCCACCAGACCGGCGCCGAGCCGCCGGTAGGTGCCGGCCCGGGCGACCCCCGGGAACACGCGGGCGGACAGGGAGCACAGGTGACGATCGCACCGGAAGGTAGGCGGCTGCTGCGGGTCGAGGCCCGTAACGCCGAGACACCGATCGAGCGCAAGCCGTCGTGGATCCGGACCACCGCCAAGATGGGCCCCGAGTACACCTCGCTGACCGGTCTGGTGAAGCGGGAGGGCCTGCACACGGTGTGCCAGGAGGCGGGCTGCCCCAACATCTTCGAGTGCTGGGAAGACCGCGAGGCGACCTTCCTGATCGGCGGCGACCAGTGCTCCCGGCGCTGCGACTTCTGCCAGATCCACAGCGGCAAGCCTTCCCCGCTGGACCGGGACGAGCCGCGTCGGGTGGCCGAGAGCGTGGCCACGATGGGCCTGCGCTACGCCACCGTCACCGGCGTGGCCCGCGACGACCTGGAGGACGAGGGCGCCTGGCTGTACGCCGAGACGATCCGGGCGATCCACAAGGAGTCGCCGGACACCGGCGTCGAGATCCTGACCCCCGACTTCTCCGGCAACCCCGAACTGCTGCAGCAGGTCTTCGACGCGCAGCCGCAGGTGTTCGCGCACAACCTGGAGACGGTTCCGCGGATCTTCCGCCGGATCCGCCCGGCCTTCAAGTACGAGCGGTCCCTCGAGGTGCTCCAGCTGGCCCGGTCCCAGGGCCAGGTCACCAAGTCCAACCTGATCCTCGGCATGGGCGAGACCCGCGCGGAGATCTCCCAGGCCCTGGCCGACCTGAGCGCCCACGGCTGTGACCTGATCACCATCACCCAGTACCTGCGCCCCTCCCCGCTGCACCACCCGGTCGACCGGTGGGTGAAGCCGGAGGAGTTCGTGGAGCTGAAGGAGGAGGCCGAGGAGCTCGGCTTCGCCGGGGTGATGTCCGGTCCGCTGGTCCGCTCCTCCTACCGGGCCGGCCGGCTCTGGGCGCAGGCGATGACCAAGCGCGGCGAGGAGATCCCCGCCCAGATGGCCCACCTTGCGGTGGAAACCACCGCGCGCCAGGAGGCCACCAGCCTTCTGAGCCGACCGTCACACTGACCCCCGCGCCGGAAGTATCCTTCGCTCATGGCTCGCAACACTCCCTCACAGCCCGTCAACCCGGAAGAGATGGGCCGGTTCGCGCAGTTCCGTGCCGTCTTCACGATGCTGCGCAAGGCCGACCCGCTGGCGATCGTGATCATGATCGCCGCGCTGGTCGGGCTGACCGTCATCGGCGTCCTCATCGGCGTGGTCGTCGGCCACCCGATCTACGTGGGCATCCTCGGCTTCATGGTCGGCATCCTGGCCGCGATCGTGATCATGGGCCGGCGCGCCGAGCGAGCCGCGTACACCCAGATCGGTGACCGTAAGGGCGTCGTCGGCTATGCGCTGAAGGGCCTGCGGCGCGGCTGGAACGTCGAGGAGCAGCCCGTCGCGGTCGACCCGCGCAACCAGGACCTGCTGTTCCGGGCGGTGGGCCGTCCGGGTGTCGTCCTGGTCTCCGAGGGCCCGATGCCGCGGGTGGCGAAGCTGGCCGAGACCGAGCGCAAGCGCACCGCCCGGCTGCTGCCCGACGTGCCGGTGCTGGTGATCCACGCCGGTGACGGCCCGGACCAGGTGCCGGTGCAGAAGCTGGTCCGCCACCTGATGCGTAAGCGTGCGGTGATCACCAAGCAGGAGGTCTCCGAGGTGAGCAAGCGCCTGCGCGCACTCGGTGCCGCCCGCCTGCCGATCCCCAAGGGTGTCGACCCGATGCGGATGCGCCCCGACCGCCGCGCCACCAAGGGCCGCTGAACTCCCAGAGCCAGTTTGATTGAGGACGCTGTTGGGCCAGGACGGCCCGACAGCGTCCTTTTGCGTCGGGAAAGGTTGGGAGTCCTAGTTCTTGGCCACGACAGACCCCGACAACAGGTCGTGCAGTCCCCGCCGGTCCACGTCCCAGCCCATCGTCAGCGGCGGGATCACCAGGCAGAGCAGCACCCCGCGAATCACCGCCCGCCCCAGGCCGATCGGCCCGCCGCCGACCACCCGCTCGACGTGCACCCCGAGCACCCGCTGCCCGATCGTGTAGCCCGCCGTCCCGACCAGCAGGACGTTCTCCAGCAGCAGGATCCCGACCGGGATCATCGAGCCGACTGTGCCCCCGCTCACCGCGTCACCGAAGAATCCCCGGGCGATGATCAGGCAGATCACCCAGTCGATCAGCACCGTGGCCAGCCGCCGCCCGGGCCGCGCCAGCGACCCGGGGCCGTGCTCCGGCCGCTCCAGTCGTTCCCCCGGGTACCCGGAGACACCCGTCACCGCCTCGGGCCCCTGGATCCAAGAGCCGACGTCCCGTCTGTCCACCACGACCACAGCCTAGGTGAGCCGGCCGCGGCGCCGGCCCGCAGCGTCCTTAAGCCGTCTGTGCCGGTGCATCTACCACGACCTGGGCCGCGCCGTAAAAGTGAGAAACTCGCCATTCCCGCATCATTGTTTCCGGCTTGTCACACGGAAATTTCCTAACCGTGACAAGAGCCCTGAGGGCCGCAGAAAACCGACCGACAGGCCCCTATTTCGCTCGATTGCCGAAGGTGAGCAGAACGTGTTGTGGCCGGTGGCCACGGGGACTGGTGCGAGCGCTAGAGTCACCCTCAGGTAACCCTACGATCAGCGCCGATCGCAGGTGGCGGCACTTCCCGACTGCTCCGGACAGGTCTCGGCCCGGTCGGAGCAGCCCGGAACCGTCACCTGAAAGACACGATGGGGGTACCGCCGAAATCACCGGTAAAGGTCTGGAACACTCGTTCCCGGACGTTAACCGGAGGTATAAGGCAACAGCACCACCGGTTCCCGACCCCGATAACCGCGACCGATCCCCGACCGTGGAGGTTGGATGTTCAGCAACGCCGAAGAGGTGACCAAGTACATCGCGGAGAACGACGTCAAGTTCGTCGACGTCCGTTTCTGCGACCTGCCTGGTGTGATGCAGCACTTCAATGTGCCGGCGTCCACCGTGGGCGAGGACTTCTTCACCGACGGCCAGATGTTCGACGGATCCTCGATCCGCGGCTTCCAGGCGATCAACGAGTCCGACATGAAGCTGATCCCGGACCTGGACACGGCCTACGTGGACCCGTTCCGGGTCGAGAAGACGCTCAACATCAACATGAGCATCGTCGACCCGTACACGAACGAGCCCTACAGCCGGGACCCGCGGCAGGTCGCGGCCAAGGCCGAGGCCTACCTCAAGTCGACCGGGATCGCCGACACCGCGTTCTTCGCCCCCGAGGCCGAGTTCTACATCTTCGACGACGTGCGCTTCCAGACGAAGCAGAACATGTCGTTCTACGAGATCGACTCGATCGAGGCCGCCTGGAACACCGCCCGTAAGGAAGACGGCGGCAACCTGGGCCACAAGACCCCGTACAAGGGCGGCTACTTCCCGGTCCCGCCGGTCGACCACTACGCCGACCTGCGCGACCAGATGGTCCTCGCCCTGGACAACCTGGGTCTCGAGGTCGAGCGCAGCCACCACGAGGTGGGCACCGCCGGTCAGGCCGAGATCAACTACCGCTTCGACAGCCTGGCCAAGTCCGCGGACAAGGTCATGCTGTTCAAGTACGTGATCAAGAGCGTCGCGCACGCCGCGGGCAAGACGGTCACGTTCATGCCGAAGCCGATCTTCCAGGACAACGGCTCCGGCATGCACTGCCACCAGTCGCTGTGGAAGGACGGCGAGCCGCTGTTCTACGACGAGAGCGGCTACGGCGGCCTCTCCGACACGGCCCGCTGGTACATCGGTGGCCTGCTGCACCACGCCCCGTCGCTGCTGGCCTTCACCAACCCGACGGTGAACTCGTACCACCGTCTGGTCCCGGGCTACGAGGCGCCGGTCAACCTGGTCTACTCGGCCCGTAACCGCTCCGCCTGCGTGCGGATCCCGGTCACCGGCTCGAACCCGAAGGCCAAGCGCATCGAGTTCCGCGTGCCGGACCCGTCGAGCAACCCGTACCTGGCGTTCGCGGCGATGCTGATGGCCGGCATCGACGGCATCAAGAACCGGATCGAGCCGCCGGCCCCGGTCGACAAGGACCTCTACGAGCTGCCGCCGGAGGAGCACGCGGGCATCGCCCAGGTGCCGGCGTCGCTCAGCGAGGCCCTCGACAACCTCGAGAAGGACCACGCCTACCTCTCCGAGGGCGGCGTCTTCACCGAGGACCTGATCGAGACCTGGATCGACTTCAAGCGCACGTCCGAGATCGACCCGATCCGGCTGCGCCCGCACCCGCACGAGTTCGAGCTGTACTACGACGTCTGATCGTCCAGGCTCGTTCTGACCGCCGCCCCCGTCATCACGGGGGCGGCGGTTCGGTTTTGGCCCAGTTCCCGGACCAGGGCGCTTACGGCGGCCCGGCCGGCCCGGTTCGCCCCGACGGTGGACTGCGACGGGCCGAACCCGATCAGGTGCAACCGCGGCTCCCCCACCACCTGCGTCCCGGCCATCCGGATGCCACCGGCCTGGTTCCGCAGTCCCAGTGGATCAAGATGGGCCAACGCCGCCTTGAAACCCGTAGCCCACAAGATGGCATCCAAAGCAGTGAAAATCCCGTCCGCCTCCCGCACTCCGTTGGGTTCAAGGGCGGTGAACATGGGACGCCGGTTGAGAGCGCCGCGGTCACGCGCCGCGAGCGCGTAGGGAGTCCAGAGCAAACCGGTGTAGGAAACGACGCTACCTGTAGGCCGACCGGCTTCAACGTCGGCGATAACCCGGGCAATAACGTCCCGCCCGCCAACCTCCGGCTCGAAACCGTCCTCCCGGAACACCGGTTCGCGACGGGTGTACCAGAAAGTGGTTGCGCTGCGGGAGATCTCCTCCAGCTGCTGCAACGCGGAGATCCCGCCACCCACCACCGCGACGCGCTTACCGGCGAACTGCGAGGCCGATACGTAGTCGTGGGTATGCAGCTGGATCCCGTTGAACGTTCCGGGGTAGTGCGGAAGCACCGGATTCGTCCAGGTGCCGGTCGCGTTGATCACCGCCTCCGCCTGCCACGTCCCACTGTCCGACTCAACCTCGAAACCCGCACCGAAGTGCCGGACCGCGCTAACCGCTACCGGCCGAAGGATGGGCAGGTCGGCGAACCGCTCGAAGTCGGCGAAGTACCGCGGCACCGCCGTCCGGCTGGGCTCGTCCGGGTCCAAGGGCGGCCGGGGAAAGCCGGGCAGGTCGAAGATCCCGTTGACCGTCTCCATCCGCAACGATTCCCACCGGTGCTGCCAGGCCCCACCCGCCGCCGGCGCCGCGTCCAGCACGACGAACGTGCGCGCAGCACCCGAATCCGGCGCACCGAACCCCCGCCGCTTCAAGTGATACCCCGCCGACAGCCCGGCCTGCCCGCCCCCGATGACCACCACGGTGACCCGCTGCATGGCTTCACTCCTCGCACTCGCCCACCCGGTGAAGCCTTCCGGTGAGGGCGCTATTCCCCGTCAGCAGCCCTCAGGAACTGAGCTCCTGCTCCAGTTCCTCCCTGGTCATCACGCCCCGGATCCAGGCCGTGATCAGCTTGAGGTGGATGATCGGCAGACCGAGGGACTGCTGCAGCGTCAGGGTGAGGTTGAAGGGCTTGTCGTAGAACGAAGGGTCCTCCAGCAACAGCACGTCCACGATCTCGAGAGGCGAACGGCCCTCGTCCCGCAACTGCACGGCGAGCGCCGCCAGCTCGTGCTCCGACTTGCCCATGGTCCGGTTACCTCCCTCTCCTGAACGTCACGTAGACCTTCCGAAACCCACCGTCGGTCAAAGGTATGGCTTCGTCGATGCGGACCCGGGTGAACCCGTGCCGAGCAGCCTGCTGACCGGTCCAGGTCTGCTTAGCCGCTGCCACCAGTGAGGCTCCGCCGTCGACGGCATGGTTGAAGCGGGCCAGATTGTCACCGAACACCCAGGCTCCCTGGACGGCCTGGACCCGATCGCCAAAATGGGCCAGGGCCTCGTCGAACATCTGTTTTCCGCGTAGCACCGATCCCTCCTGCGGGAAGTTCTCAATCGCGAAAGTGAAGGTGCCTTTCTCATCGAGTTGGGCCGCCAGACCGCTACCACTGGCCCGATGCCCGATCTGAAAGGAGAAGTCGTCTCCGCCGCGGGTGACACCGGCGAAGGCGGCCGGGTCCAGATTTCCGGCATCACCCCGGAGGCCCAGCCGCCGGGCAGCAATGAAGGCCTCAGGGTTTCGGGCATATTCGTCAACGGCCCCGCGCACGGCCCGGCCGGCCGCCGCACCTCCGAAACTGGCCGGAACGAAGGTGAGAGCGAAATCGGCACTATCGGCGAGCAATCCGCCGGGAGTCGAAGTGCGCAGGTAAGCGATGGTCGCTGCCCGCGGATCGGTGACGAACGTCCCAGCACCACGCCCATGGGACGCAAGGTAGGTGGCTGCCCCGGAGGCGCCGAACGCCACTCCGAGCGAACCCCCGGACAGCGCGATCAAACCGGCCAGGCCGAACCCGATCGCCACCTGCTCGGCCGGGCTTCGTTGCGACCACCATTCGCCGAGGTCCCCGAGCAGACCCGCCAGCCACGGCCGGGCGGCCTCCACGAGGTGCGGTGAATCACCTATTCGCACCGACCAGCGGTAGGCCAGCCAGGTTCCGGCCAGGCCCAGCAGGGCCAGCGCAACGATCGCGACCACCCGCCAGCCGCGGACCCGGACCGCTGGCCCGGCCTGAATACGCAGGGCCTCCTCGCGTGCTCGGCGGGTCATCTCGAGCCCGGCCCGCCCCCGGGCCAGCTGGGTCGGCCACGATCGCTGCTCCCCGAAACCGTGCGCGGCCAGCGCCACCAGCTTGTCCCGCCAGACATAGGCCACCAGAGCGCATCCAGCCGCGACGACCGCGTTTCCGGCCCGAGGCAGACCCGATTCGGCCGGATTCTGGAGCCGGCCCGCCCACGACCGGGCCCGGGCCGCCGCGGACCACGGCACCGCAAGGACGAGATCGTCCACCGCCACCAGGTGCCGGGCATCGACCAGCAGAGCGACGAGGAGCAGCACCACCAGCAGCCAACGAGGGCTGATCCCGGCGTCCATGACCGACCAGCCGAGTCGGAGCGGGGTCGGAACCGAGCGATCCGGCCCACTCAGCCACTGGTCCTGGGTGGCCAGGGTCGCGTTGTGCCCCGCATGCAGCGACACCATCAGCCACCACATCAGCACCGGGGCCGCCAGAACCGCTGCCCGCCAGGGAGTTCGGAGGCGGCGCCAGGCGGCCAGGGTCAAGCCGACCGTCACCGACACCAGAGCCGTGGTCACGTGGTGCCCGTCCCAGCCCCCGGCCGGCGAGCTGCCGGAGAGCGGGCTCCAGCCGTACACCCCGGCCGACGAATCAGCGCCCAGAAGAACCTCGAGAAGCCCAGGTTGGCGACCGCTCGTCAGCGCCGCCCGAAGGATCTCCTCCAGAGCCTCGAATCCCAGACCCGAGGCCAGGCCCATGAGGAGCCAGTCGGTCACCGAGAATCGCCGGACCCGCCGCGGCGCCAGCAGGGCCAGGATCGCCAGCGGGACGAGTTTCAGGGACTCCTCCCCCAGCCCGGCCAGCGCGACTGATGGTCCGAGGTCTCGCACGCGTCCCGGTAGCGACAACCCGGCCACGACGATCACCCGGTCATGGGTGGCCAGAACCCGCAGCAGGGCCCCGATGACCAGAGCCCAGACCATGCTCAACGACAGCATCCGGGCGAACCCGCCCCACCGGACCGTCCGGGTCGGAGTCAGCGCGAACCAGACCAGCAGCAGCCAGTAGACCTGGACGTAGACCCAGGCGGAGCCACGCACATCGGGGACGGCGATCAGGAGCCCCAGGACCCAGACCAGACTGCCCCACAACCAGACGGTCCGGGCCGTCCGCAACCGGCCGACGGCCACCGGATGGCGTCCGGCCCAGGTCACCCCGCGATCGGACAGCCGCTGCCACCATTCCGAGGGCTCCGACCCGGCCCGGGTGGCGGCCGCGCTCGGTCCGAACACCACCATCCGGATTCCCCGTTCGGTCGGCCCAACGACGCCTGCGGAGAGAACAATACGGACTAAATGCCCACAAAGTCGCGCCCGGTCCCCCACCCCTCACTCCAGGCAACCCAGCCCCCAGCAACCGCCCCTGATGTCAGCTCCCGCGCCCCGACTTAAGCTGCATAACCCAAGCTCCACCAATGGATGGGTGACCACGTATGAGCACGCCCCAGCTGGAACTCCTGGACTACCGCCGCCGGGTCAGCGAGATCTACGCCGCGGTGCGGGCCGAGGCCCAGACCGATCCCGAGCAGAGCCACGCGTTCTGGCGGGCGGCCCGCGACGAGCTGTTCCGGACCCACCCGCAGAGCCCGCTGGCCGCGGACCACCCGTTCCGCGAGACCGGCATCCCGTACTGGCCGTACAACCCCGAGCTGCGCTTCGAGCTGGAGTTGCTGCCTCCGACGACGGACCGGCCGCTGACCCTGAACACCGGGGACGGGACCACCACGCTGACCTCGATCGGGCACCTCGAGTTGCCCGAGCCCCTGGCCGGATCGGTGGAGGTGTGGTGGCTGGACCAGTACGCGGGCGGCGTCTTCGTTCCCCTGAAGGACGGGTCGGCCGGTGAGACCAGTTACGGCGGAGGCCGATACATGCTGGACACGGCCAAGAGCTCGGATCTGGGGGGAACCGATCACAGCCTGATCATTGACCTGAACTTCCTGTATCACCCGTCCTGCCGCTACGACCCGGCCTGGGTCTGCCCTTTGGCGCAGGCCGAGAACCGCATCACAGCAACGGTTTCGGCGGGGGAACGACTGAGCGCGTAGACCGCCGGCCCCGGGGCTCCTTGCTGAGCCATTCGCTGCATAAGTAGCATCGCGGGCGCACATCATCAGCACGAAATGGCACCACGGGAGATCCACGTGACCGGCACCACGGACGCAACTGGCTCGCAGGACGTGAGGACGGCCCTGACGGCCTACCGCGAGAGCATCGACAATCTGGACGCCACGCTGGTCTTTCTGCTGGCCGAGCGGTTCAAGATCACTCAGCGGGTGGGGCACCTGAAGGCCGAGTTCGGTCTGCCCCCGGCCGACCCGGCGCGGGAGCAGGAGCAGGTCAAGCGGCTGCGGCGGCTGGCCGAGGAGGCCAACCTGGATCCGGTGTTCGCCGAGAAGTTCCTGGCCTTCATCATCGCCGAGGTGGTGCGCCACCACGAAGTGATCGCCCAGAACGCGGCTCAGGGCGACGCGATCGCGGCCGCCAAGTCGGAGTAACGGGCCCCCGGCCCGGATCGCAGCGACGCGTCGTCCAGCCAGGCCAGCCCCTCGTAACCATGGGCGACGGCCTGCTGCCGGACAATCTGCAGCAGGTCGGCCGCCGACTGGCCGCCGGTGTTCTCGCCCCACATCCGGCCGGCGCGGCCGTACTTGCGGGCGATCACCATCAGCGCCCACCATGGCGCGCCGTTGCCGTCTTCTACGAGGGAGAAACCGCCCTTACCCCAGAAGTGGTCTGCGTCGATCCAGGTTGTGTACGGACGCACTTGGGCATCGGGGTAGGCGGCGATACTTGCGTCCCAGTCCAGTCCCGACCCCAGATTGATCTGGTAGTTGTACGCCTGGCGCGGTGACGTGGGGGTCTGGCTGACGGGACGGATGCCAGCGCCCGGGTGCATCACGTAGACCGGACCGCTGAAATGCCTGCGGAACCTTGCAATCAGCCAGTTCATCCACTCCACCAAGGACTGGACGTACCAGGTGGCGAAGGTCTGGTCGGTTTTCGTCCAGCCCCGGCCGGCCCCCGTGGCCGGATCGGCGGGGGTAAGCACGTGGCCGGGAACGGGGCACATGGCCTGGGCGGCGGCGGAGTAGGCCCAGAATTGGGGACGCTTCTCAGAAGACGGGTACTGCAGCTCGCCCTTCGTCATCCCACCCAGTTTCACCCTCTCGATCCGGGACCAGTCCAGCCGACCGAACAACTGATCGATGAAGTCGGCGACGTAGCCGCGCCCGACGTCCGACCAGACCCAGTCGCGAATGTTGCCCCCCGAGTGCTGGGCCGGTGCCCACTCGGTTCCGAACTGGTCTCTGAGCTTTTGGACGCCGGTCAGGACGAACGCGGGTGGGTACTGAAGACAGACCTCCAGGCAGACCTGCAGACCGGCGCTCCGGACCGCCTCGATCTCCCGGAGCACCGGCGCCGGGTCCACCGTGGCCCCGGCCGTGGGCTGGAGCTGGTCCCAGAACGCCCGGACGTGGCCGTGCGTCGCTCCGGCCGCCCGGGCCCGGGCCTTGGCCGCGTCGTCCTCCGTGGCCAGCACCATCCAGGCCCGGCCGAAGTGCTCGGGCGCTGCCGTCGGCACGATCGCCGCCTCCGTCCCGCGATTCTGGGCCAGCACCACGCCACCGGTGCCCATCACCAGACCGGCGGTTCCGGCCACGCCGACGAACAGTTGCCGGCGGGTCAGCGGACCCTGATGGATCGGTGGAGGTGTCATCGCCCGCTCCCTCTCGGATGAGCGGGAGTCTACGGAGAGGTAGGCAGGTACACGTACTCGTCGAGGTCCGGTACTTCGGCCGTTCCGAACAAGGGGGCCACCTGAGTGCCGTACCAGGTGATCAGCCGGGCCTTGGCGACCGGGTCCACCTGGTGCTCGAGGCGCTCGGCGCCGGCCGGGACGGGCACCTGCTCAGCGCCCCGCAGGGCGTACGGCTGGTCTGCGTACCAGCCCACGGTCCGGTTGCGGGACAAGGCTTTCCCGAGCTGGTGGGTGAGCACGTGGTCGACGTGGCGACCCAGTCCGAGCGGGGCGAGGATCAGGTCGTTCTCCGTGGTGGCGAGCAGCACGCGCTGCTCCAGCTCGGCCAGGAGCCGCTGGTCGTACGGGGAAACCCGGCCCTGGGAGATGTGCAGCCGGAAAGTCGGGTAGACGCAGTCCAGTTCGGGGATCAGGGTGCGGGCGATGCGGGGGTAGCCGGACTCCCGGCGCCGGAAAAGGGCATCCGGCAGGCCGAAGTGGATGCCGGTCACGCCGATCGAGCGCAGCGCCATCCGGTCCTCCGAGCGGCGCTGGGCGTACAGAGCGGGCGCCTTGCGGGCATTGCACTGTCTCAGGAACGCCCGGGCCGAAAGCGAAGGCCGTCCCTGCGAAGTGGTGAACAACGTCATTACCGTGACCGGTGTGGTGGTCGCCGCCCGGGCCATCAGCGAACCACAGGAAAGCGCCGCATCGTCCAAGTGCGGGGAAAGGACGACGATGCAGTCGTGATCCTGTAAAGAATCCGCTCCGGTCACGCGACGTCCTTTCTGAGCGTTAAGGAAATATTCACCGACCCCATTGTGACGCCTTTCGGTGTCAACTCAACCGGCCCACCTGAGAGCCGGCTGAGGGGTTCGCGGAAACGGCAGGCCAAGATCAATCCGAGTGCATCGCCGCTGCCTGTCCGGCGATGGTGGAGGGGCGCGGGGACCGGATCGGCATGGTTTATCCCTACCACCGCGCCGTGTCAGGAGAACCCTAAGCCGGAATTAAAACCTTTGATCACGTTAAGTTATCTCAGCTAACCGTTGAACGAACCGGGGCCAAGCCGTGAACCGGGACCGGTCGGCACCGCATCGCCACCCCCCTGACATGGCCGCCGAGCCCGGAAAGTTCCGGTTCGGCTGATAAAACACCTTCTGCTTGCGCGCGTCGACGACGCCTCGCCGGGCAGCGCAGTAGTTCCCCCGTGGTTCGTGCGTCAGTCCTTCACGTCCCCGTGATCACGCTCTGGAGCTTTCGATGTCTGGTCTTACCCAACTCTCGATGCCCCTGGCCCGTACTGCCCCCGAAGGGGTTCTCCCGGAAGGCGTTCCGACCCCCTTGGACCTGGTCATCCCCGTCCTCAACGAAGAACTGCGGATCGGCCGCACGCTCGCCGCGCTGACCGATCACCTTGCGGCGGGCGGGCATCCGGTCCGCCTGATCGTGGTCGACAACGGCAGCGTGGACGCCACCGTCTCGGTCGTCGAACGCGAGTGCCGGGGACTGGAGGTCGAGGTGATCAGCTGCCGGCATCGGGGTAAGGGCGCCGCCGTCCGGACCGGCATGCTGCACTCGACGGCCTCCCGGGTGGCCTTCTGCGATGCCGACCTTTCCACTCCGGTGACCACTTTCGACGCGGCCCTGGATCTGCTGGCGAGCGGACACCGAGCGGTGATCGCCTCGCGTCGGGCGGCCGGAGCCACCTACGCGGTGAAGCAGCCGATCGTGCGCCGGGCCGGCAGCCACGCGTTCAGCCGGTTCTCGGCGTCGCTGGTCGGGCCGGTCCGGGACACCCAGTGCGGTTTCAAGCTGTTCGACGGCGACCTGGCCCGGTCCGTGTTCGCCGACATGCAGCTGAACGGATTCGCCTTCGACGTGGAGCTGATCGCCCGGCTGCACCGGCTCGGTGTGGAGGTGGCCGAGGTCGCAGTGGCCTGGAGCGACGACGCGGCCTCGACCTTCAACCCGGTCCGGGACGGCTATGAGGCCTTTCGTGACCTGATGCTGATCAAGAGGGCGCTGAAGCATGTCTGACCGGGGCGTCAAGCACATCGTGGTGACCAACTGGCGGGATCTGAGCCATCCCCAGGCCGGCGGGGCCGAGCTGGTCTGCCAAGAATTCGCCGCTCAGGCGGCCGCGGCCGGATACCGGGTGACGCTCTTGACCGCCAAGGTGAAAGGACGCCGTTGGTTTATGGACGACGTTCGATCGTCGCGGTCTCGCCGTCCACGCGTCAGGGTGCTCGCCGGGAGCTGAAGCTCAAGGGTGAGATCCGCATCGTCCCACCCGGCTGGCGCGTCACCGACGTGACCGTCGCACTGAAGACGCCCACGCCGTCCATTGTCTGCGTCGGCCGACTCGTCCCCCACAAACGCACCTGGATCGCCGTCGAAGCGATGCCGAAGATCCTGGTCGAGCATCCGGAAGCGGAGTTGCACATTGTCGGGGTCGGTCCCGAGCGCGAGCGGCTGGCCGAACTGGCTGCCCTGCATCAGGTTTCCCACGCCGTCACGTTCCACGACCAGGCCAGCGATGCCGAGCGGGACGCCTTGGTGGCGAGTGCCTGGATCGCGGTGAGCTGCTCGTCCGGTGAGGGCTGGGGCATCTCGGTGATCGAGGCGAACGCGCTGGGTACGCCGGTGCTGGCCTTCGACCGGCCGGGTCTGCGGGACTCGATCAAGGACGGCGAGACCGGCTGGCTGATCCCGGAGGGCAGCGCGATGGGCCCCGCCCTGGCCGAGCGGATCCGGTTGCTGGGCGACGACGACCGGCCCGGGGCGCTGCGTGACGTGACCATGCGCTGGGCCGACAACTTCACCTGGGAGCGGATGACCGCGAAGCTGCTGGCCATCATCCTGCTGGAACACCGGCGTCTGCAGCTGCCCCACGCCGAACGCCGACACCTGAGCGACGTGGCAACGGTCGTCAGCATTCCCACCGCTGACCTACCCGAGGGCTGGACTCCGCACCGGCTGCGGCGGGGCGACGCGGTCACCCGGACCGCCGGCGAGCTGACTCTGCTGCTGATGGGCGTGGACATCCCGGGCGCCCGGGCGGTGCTCAGCCGGGTCGGCCTGACCGCTCCAGCCGCCGGGTTCCGGGGCCTGAGGGTCGCCCGGGGCAGCGACCACCTGCTGCCCTTCGGCCCATGACCACCACCGCCGCTCCCCCCGCCCCCAGCGTGACCAGGCCGTCCCGGCCTGGGCGGAACAGGCTGATGCTGATCACGACCACCGGGCTCTTCGCGGTGGCGTTCGCGCTGCGGTACTTCCGCATCGTGCCCTCGTACAACTTGTTCATCGACGAGGTCACCTACTCCGAGATCGCCCGGAACATCGCCCAGGGCCACGGGGTTACCCACTACGGCGAGCCCTTCGACCTGCACCCGCCGGCCGTCCTGAGCACCTACGGACTGGTGATCCGCCTCTTCGGACTGCACGGCGACCTGGCCGACCTGGCCTTCGCCCTGCGCCCGGTCGCGGCCCTGTTCGGCGCGGGCACCGTCGCCCTCGCGTTCCTGATCGGCCGCCGGGCGGGCCTCGGCCTTCCTCCAGCAATTGCCGCAGCCGTCCTGATCGCCCTCGACCCGTTCCAGATCAGCTACGACAGCCGGGTCATGCTCGAGGCCCAGACCCAGTTCTTCGCCGCTCTGACCATCTTTTTGGTGATGCACCTGGCCCAGAAGGAGAGCCGCTGGCTGGTGCTCGCGGCCGGGCTCAGCGCCGGGATCACGTTCTGCAGCAAGGAGACCTTCGGCCTGGTGCTCGGGGCCGCGCTGATCGTCATCGCCCTCGGCAACCGGGTCGCCCCACGCCGGACGCTGGCCGCGATCATCGGGCTCGGGCTCGGCACCTACCTGGCCAACCTCGGGCTGACCATCTGGTTGGGCGGTCTGGACACCTGGGTCCAGGCCCGCGGCAACGGTCTGACCCGGCTGATCGGGCTGAACAAGGAGACCGGGTTCAACTCCCCCGAGGTGAAGGTCTCGCTGCTCTCCCGCCTGACCGCCAACCTTGACCAGCTCGCCGTCACCTATGGGTTGCTCCTGCTCGGCGGGATCTGCTGCCTGCTCCTGATCCACCGACGCCGGTCCCTGTCGAGTGAGGCCACCGTCCCGGTCGCCTGGGCCCTGACCGCCTGCGGATATCTGGTCTACGCCACGCTCTTCGGCTCGATCGAGGAGCAGATGTACTACATCCCCCTCCTCCCCTGCGTGCTCTGTCTGCTCGGCCTGCTCGCCGGCCTCCGAAAAGGCTGGTGGAAGGCGCTGATCCCGCTCTTCCTGGTGGTTGACGCGGTGGTCTGGACCCGCGTCCACACCACCGACAGCAACCTCTACCGGCAGTTCCTCACCTGGTCGGAGACCGGTATTCCGAAAAAGAGCCGAGTGGCGCTGACCGAGGACTCGGCCCAGTTCGTCCTCAACGACCTCTCCCTCGGAAGCTGGCACACCGCCGAAGAACTCCGGCAGAACCAGGTGGACTATGTGCTGATCAACCCGCACCTGGTCGAACAGGGTTACGGGCTGGGCGATCCCGCGTTCCTGAACTACCTCGAGAGCGAGGCCGTACCCATCTTCAGCGCCACCTCGCAACAGGACGGAACGCTGATCCTTTACGACGTCCGCCGACTGGACCACCGATGACGGCACTGGCGACTCCGTCCACGACCACGACCCAGGACGAAGCGCACCGACAGACCTTGGTGTCCGGCGCCGGCTGGCTCACCGTCAGCACGCTCGTGGTCGGCGGCCTGAACTACGCCTACTCGCTGGCCCTCACCCATCTGCTGCCGGCTGACAAGTACGCCCAGTTCGCCGCCGCCCAGGCCCTGCTCCTGACCGCGGGCACGGTGGCCTCGGCGTCCATCCCCTGGGTCCTCGCCCAGCAGCTGGCCAAGGACCCGGACGAGTCCGCCCAGGCCGCGCTGACCCGGATGGCCCTGCTCGGCAACTGCATCCAGGGTGTGGCCGCGTCGGTCGTGATCCTCGCCGTGGCCCCGTCCTTCGCCGATCCGCAGACCGCCTTCACCCTGGCCGTCTGCGTCTTCCTGATCTTCGCCTCCTCCACCACCCCGGGCTGGCTCCAGGGTCGGCAGCGATTCCGGGCCCTGGCCTCGGTCAAGGTCCTCGAGGTGGTGGTCAAGTGCGTGGCCGGGGTCGGTCTGGCCCTCGGCTCCCGGTCGGCTGCGGCCCCGCTGGGCGCCTTCGGGGCCGGGGCCGCAGTCGTCCTCCTGCTCGGCCTGTTCTGGTTCCGCCACCAGCTCTTCGGCTGGGTCACCCTCGGCCTGTTCCGGACACTGTGGCGGGACGCGCTGGGCGTGGCCTCGGTGCAGGGCCTGGTCTCGGCGCTGGCCTCGCTCGACGTGGTGCTGGTGGCGGTCTTGCCGCTGGCCTCTGCAGACGCCGCCGGCTACCAGGCCGCGATGATCGTGGCCCGGGTGCCGCTGTACGTCGGCACGGCGGTGGCGATGGTCGCGCTGCCCATGGTCGCCCGCACCGCCCTGGACGGCCCGGCCCGGCAGTATCGGGACGCGCTGCGGCTGTACCTGACCGTGGCGGTGCCCTTCGCGGTGATGCTGGCGACGGCCCCGGCCGATCTGGTCTACCTGGTCTTCCCCAAGGAGTTCGGGGACATCACGGCAATCCTGCCCTGGACCGCGGCCTCAGGCCTGATGATCGGCGCGGTCGAGCTGATCACCACCTTCTACCAGGGCCGCGGCGAGTACCGGCCGAGCCTGGTCCGCCAGGTGATGGCCGGCGCGGTCTCGGTCGCCGCCATCCTGCTCGGCTTCCAGCAGGGCGGCATCGTCGGCCTCGCGATCGGCGCCTTGGCCGGAACCACCTTCACCGTACTGATTGAGCGAGGCACCGCACATGAGAATCCTGCACCTCGGCTTCGAGGACCACCGCCGACCCGGAAGCGGCGGCGGTTCCCTACGCAACGCCGAGATCAACCGCCGCCTGGCCACCCGACACCAGATCACCGTGCTGGTCGCCAATTACAAAGGCGCCCGCCGCCGAATCGAGGACGGCGTCGAGTACGTTCCCGTCGGCCTGCCGATCGGGTACTTCACCAGCCTCGTCACCTACTTCCTCCTGGTCCCCTTCGTCGCACGGACGACATGCGCGACCAGATCCGCGCCGCCAACCACCTCGCCGACGTCACCGTCGTCCCCAACGGCGTGGCCGACCCCCACCTCAAGCCCGACATCCTGCGAACCCCGGACATCGTCTACCTCGGCCGCCTCGAGATCGCCCAGAAGGGAATCGATCTCCTCCTCAGCGCATTCGCCCGGATCGCTCCCGACATCCAGGGTAACCTGGTGATCGCCGGAGACGGGCCGGACCGGAAGGCTATTGAAAAGTACGCCGCGGGAATCGGGATCGCCCATCGGGTACGGTTCGCCGGTCGGGTGGAGGGGGTTCAGAAGTTCGAGTTGCTCGCCCAGGCACGGGTGGTCGTGATGCCCTCCCGGTTCGAGACATTCGGCATCGTGGCGGTGGAGGCGTTGGCCTCGGGCACCCCGGTGGTGGCGTTCGACATTCCGTGTCTGCGGGCCGTCGTTCCGCCCGACTGCGGACGGCTGGTTCCGGCGTTCGACACGGCCCGCCTGGCCGAGGCGGTGCTGGAGCTACACGGCGACGAGGCTCGGATCGAGGCGATGGGCAGGCACGGACGCGAGTTCGTGCGGCAGTTCGACTGGGATGAGATCGCGGTGCGGCAAGAACGCGTCTACGAACGCGTCGCCCGCACAGCCGGTTCCGTAGGGGGCGGACGATGACAAGACAGCGGGTGATCATCTCGATCTATGACGACGAGACGAACCCGTACTACGCGGGCGGTGGACCGGCCGTGGTCCGACGGATTGCGACCGCCCTGGCCGGCGAGTACGACGTCACGGTGATCACCGCCGGAAAACGTTTCGCTCGGAAGGAGATCGGCAGTATCAGCTACGTCTATCTACCCGTGCTGATCGCCGGCGGCCGGGGCAGCCAGGTGCTCTGGGGAATGACGTTGCCGTTCGTCGCCCTGTTCGCCTCTTACGCGCTCTGGCTGGAGAGCTTCAACCCGCCGTTCTCCTCCAACTTCGTACCGTGGGTCACCCGACGGCCGGTGATCGGCCTGGCGCAGTCGCTCTCGGCCCGGGTGATGGCCACCCGCTATCGGATCAGTTTCCCGTTGTGGCTGGAAGCCCGGCTGTTGCGACGGTACCGGGACATCATCGTCCTCAATGATCATGATGCCGAGGTGGTGCGCCGAACCTCCCCCCAGACCCAGGTGCACGTGATCACCAACTGGGTGGAGATGCCGAAGATCTCGATCACCGATGCGAAAGACGGTCGGTACGCGGTCTTCCTGGGGCGGATCGACGTCGGGATGAAAGGGCTGGACCTGCTGATGGACGCCTACACGCAGCATCCGGAGGGGTTGTTGCCACTGGTCATCGCCGGCCGTGGGCCGAAACCGCAGGAGCAGTACCTCGCCCGGCTGATCGAAGGCAGCGACGCCCCGGTGCGCTGGGTCGGCAAAGTCAACGAGGAGGGTCGCTCCGGGCTGCTCGATCAGGCCGCGTTGGTGGTGGTGCCGTCGCGGGAAGAGAGCTTCAGCCTGGCCGCCCTCGAAGCGCTCAGCTACGGGCGTCCCGTGGTCCACTTCGACCTTCCCCAACTGGCCTGGATCCCACCCGGCTGCCACACCAGCGTCCCCCGCTTCGACGTAACCGCCCTGGCCGGCGCGATCGCCCGGTACTCCCGCGACCCGGTTCGCCGCTCCGAAGAGGGGCACCGAGCCTACGATTTCGCCCAACGGTTCAATCAGATCAGCCGGTCCCGTTATCTCGAACTGGTGAACTCCCGGATCTACCAGCCCGGGTAACGCTCCGGCCAGCGCGGATCGTTCGGCGCGGCGTACTCCGAACCGCCCGGATTGGCGGTCAGCTGCCGCACCAGATCCCGGGCCAGGGTGTCCAGCACCCAGACCAGCTCGTGCCGCATCAGCACCCCGGTCGGCCAGACCTCGGCCCCGTACATCGCCCCGAGCAGAGCCCCGGTCATCGCCGAAACCCCTTCCCGGTCCTTCGCCGTTGCCGCGAAACTCAGCGCGTTGGGGACATTTTCCCGACCCGGGAAGCTCGCCGCGGTGTAGACGCTTCCCATCAGCACGGCGGGCGCACTGTTGCTCGAGGCCAGGCTGAGCAGTGCGTCCCGGTCGCCCGGCCGGGTCCCGGCCGCCCACAACGTGGTCCGCAGCCCGGTCGCGACCTCCTCGTCCAGCCCGGGCAACGCGTCCGAGACGACGTCGACGAAATCGTCCTCCCCGGCCCGCGCAGCCAGCAGCCGGTTCAGCAACCGGATCCCGGCCGCCGCCGAGGCCCACGCCCGCGGGTGCCCGTGCGTCAGGGCAGCGCACTCGGCCGCCATGGTCACGTCCGACCAAAGGGCCTGGCCGGAGAGCGCGGCGAACGGGACGCCCCGGACCATCGCGTGCCAGCCCAGGGCCTGCCCGATCGGCGTCTCCCGGCTGCCCGGCCCGGTGTCCTGCATCGCGGTGACGGTGGCGGGCGCGCTCCCCCGGCGCTCGCGCAGCAGTGGCACCTGGGCCAGCCAGCCGTCCAGCGAGTTCCGTTCTTCCGGCAGCAGACCCTGCAACCGGCCCCAGCGGCAGTACGCCGCCCAGAGCACCGACGGCGGGTGGCAGATGCCCTTGTGCAGCGAGCGCATCGAAGCCCGGATCGTGCCTTCCGTCGAAAAGGCGGCCAGCTGGGTGCAGGGTCCCGCGAGCAGGGGGGTGAGGGGGTCCGGCTGGGCGAAGGCGAGGCTCTCTCCGAGCGCCAGACCGAGCAGGCTGCCACGGACCCGGCTCTCCCAGACCAGCGGATGAGGATCCAGGGCGTTGGTCACCGCCCGATTGTGTCCCAAGAATCCGCCTTCGCGGTAAGTCGACCTTCCCGTGGCCTGCGCTTTCGCGCTCCGTGCCGAGCCGGTCACGGGGCGCCGCGGTCGGTTCGCCGACCCGGCACGACCGGACGGTGCTTGCCCCGCCCGGGGCCCGGGCCCATCATCGCGACCATGACCACCCTCACCCTGACGTTCGACCCGGACGACCCGGCGGACGTGGAGAAGGCCCGGGCGCTGCTCGACCGGCTGGCCCCACCGCAGGCCGCGCCGGACCCGGAAACCCTGCGGCAGAAGGTGATTGCCCTGCTGCGGGGATACGGGGAGAACCGCAGTGAGTACATCCGGCACGTGGCCGAGGCCGCCCCCGGTGCGGCCGAGTACGACGATCTGGTCGCGACCGTCGGCTCGGCCAAGGCGGTCGGGGGCATCCATTCGGCGATCGAACGGGCCTGGCGGGCCAAGGGCATGCCGGGCCCGTTCATCGCCACCGACGACCGGGGCGGTGCCCGGATGGATCAGGAACTGGCCGACATCGTGCTCTCCGTCCTGCGCGAGGTGATCGACTCCCCGTCCTCCTGATCGATCTCGGCAACCGGCAGCCAGCGGCCAAAGGCCTTGTTCAGCAGACCGGCGAAGAAGTCGACCCGGCTGACCGCGAGCGGCCCGAGCACGGCCAGCACCAGGACGTACCCGGCGACGAACCCGGTGATCCGCCCGTCCAGCCCGGCGGTGGCCGCCAGCGAGGCCAGGATCAGCGCGAACTCACCCCGGGCGAGCACCGTGAGGGAGACGAAACCGGCCTGGTCCGGCCCGAATCCGTAGATCCGCGAGGAGAGCACCCCGGCCAGCACGTTGCCGACGATGGTGACCAGCACCGCGACCGTGATCGGCAGCCACACCCCGGCCACGTCCCCCGGGTCGATGGTCAGCCCGAAGGTGAAGAAGAACAGCGCGGCGAAGGCGTCGCGCAGCGGATGCACCAGCTTCTGGATCCGCACCCCGGCCTTCCCGGAACCGAGGATCAGGCCGATCATGAACGCGCCGATCGCGTCCGAGACGCCGAGCTGCTCGGCCACCCCGGCGCTGAGCACGGCCAGGCCGACGAAGGTGACGATCAGCAGTTCGTCGTCGCGGGTCTCGACCAGCCGGCCGACCAGCCCGGCGCCCCAGCGGGCGATCGCGGTGAGCACGATCAGGAAGCCGAAGGCCAGGCCGAACTGCTGGGCGGACTCGGCGAAGCCGCTGGCGTCGCTCAGCACCGGCTGCAGCAGGGCCAGGTAGAGGGCCAGGAACACGTCCTCGACGACGATGATGCCGAGCACCAGCTTGCTCTCCGGGCGGCCGATCCGCCCGGTCTCGACCAGCACCTTGGTGACGATCGCGGAGCTGGAGATGCCGATCACCCCGGCCAGCACGAACGCCTCCCGGCTGCCCCAGCCCAGGGCGAAGCCGAAGCCCAGCCCGAGGCCGACATTGATCAGCAGGTACAGGCTGCCGGCGGCCAGCAGCTTCCGGCCGCCGCCGACCAGGTCGTCCAGGTGGAACTCCAGGCCCAGGTAGAACAGCAGCAGGATCAGGCCGAGCGAGCTGAGCAGGGCGAACTCGGTCGGGTCCTCGACCAGGGCAAGGCCGGGCGTGTGCGGGCCGAGCAGCAGCCCGGCCAGCATGAACAGCGGAATGGTGGGCAGCCCGACGCGGCGGCCCAGGCGAGCGGTCAGCCCGGCGGCCAGAAAGGCTCCGCCGAGGGCGATCAGGGTCTCAGCGAGGTGCATGGGACTTCTCCGTCTCTCGGCCAGTGGGAATGTGGGCGTACGGGTCGACCGGGCCCTTGGTCCGGGCGGCCTGCGGCTGATCCGGCCAGAAGCGCTCGAGCAGCACCGCCAGCGGCGAGGCGGTGAACACGCTGGAGGCGGTGCCGACGACCAGGCCGACGAGCAGGGCCAGGGCGAAGTCGGTCAGCGAGTCGCCCCCGAGCACGGTCAGCGCCGCAAGGATGAACATTGCCCCCAGGCCGGTGTTGATCGTGCGCGGAACCGTCTGCAGGATGGCCCGATTCACCACCGCGCCGAACTTCTCGTCCGGACGTTCCCGCCGTAGTTCGCGGACCCGGTCGAAGGTGACCACGGTGTCGTTGACGCTCAGCCCGATGATGGTCAGGGCTGCGGCCAGGAACACCCCGTCGATCGGTTTGCCCAGCCAGGCGAACAGCCCGACCACCGCCAGCACGTCGTGGAACATCGCCACCGCGGCCGCGATTCCGAACGTCCAGCGGAAACGCACGGCCAGATAGAGCATCTGGGCGATGATCGCGGCGCCGAGTGCGATCAGCGCCTTGGTCCGCAGCTCGTCCCCGAGACTGGGACCGATCAGCTCGTCCGTCTCCTTGCTCACGGTCCCGCCGACCGAGCCCAGTGCGTCCTCAATCTTCAGGGCCTGGTCGTTGGTCAGTTCCTCGGTGCGCACGCTGATGCTTTCGGCCGCGCCCCCGGTCGGGGACGAGGTCTGCACCACCGCGTGCGGGAACCCGGCCTCGCTGACCACTTCCCGGGCCTGGTCGGCGGTGATCGCCTGGCTGGTGCTGAAGGTCAGCAACCGGCCACCGGTGAACTCGACGCCGAGGTTGAGCCCACGGACCAGGATGCCGGCCACCGAGACCACGACGATCGCGGCCGAGATGCCCAGCCAGATCCGGCCCCGGCTCATCAGGTCCGGGCCGCTGGTCTCCAGCCAGCGTCGCAGCCGGCCGTTCCCGGCCAGGCCGGACAGACCCGGCCGGTCGCGGAGGAAGCGGCGCCGCACCGCCCACTCGGTGAAGACCCGGGCGATGATCAGCGCGGACACCATTGAGGCGATCACGCCGATCGAGAGCGTCACCCCGAAGCCCCGGACCGGGCCGGTGGCCAGGAAGAACAGCAGCCCGGCAGCGAGCAGCGTGGTGACGTTGGTGTCGAGGATCGCGGTCCAGGCCTTCTCGAACCCGGTCCGCAGGGCGTTGGGCAGACCCGTCCGGGGCGATTCCTCCCGGGCCCGTTCGAACACCAGCACGTTGGCGTCGATCGCCATCCCGATGGCGAGCACGAAACCGGCCAGGCCGGGCAGGGTGAGGGTGGCTCCGAGCAGCACCAGGATCGCGTACGAGATCAGTGCGTAGCAGGCCAGCGCGAGCGTCGCCAGGAGCCCGACGACCCGGTAGACCAGGGTGATGAACAGGCCGGTGAGGATCAGGCCGATCACCGCGGCCTCGATCGAGGCGTCGATCGCGTCGGCGCCCAGCGTCGGGCCGACCGTGCGCTGCTCGATCACCTCGACCGGGATCGGCAGGGCCCCGCCCTTGATCAGCACGGCCAGGTCCTGGGCCTGCTTCTGGCTGAACTGACCGGTGATCTCGGTGGTGCTGCCGGGCATTCCGACGTCACAGGCGATCGACGGATCGACCTGGGGTGAGGAGATCACCTCGTTGTCCAGGACGATGGCGATCCGGCGCTGCGGATCCCCGGCCGGCGCGCAGGCGGCTTCCGCCGTCAACTTGCGCCAGGCGTCCTTACCTTGATCGCGAAAATCGATGGTGACGAACCAGCCGCCGGCCCGAGACGGGTCCGTGGTGCCCGCCGCATCCTTGACCCCCTCCCCGGTCATGACGGAGGGGCCGATGGTCAGGGGTTGGCCGTCCTCATCGACGAGATCACCTTTCTCCGTGGAGACCACCGGGTGAAAGCTGAGCTGCGCCGTGCGGCCGATCACGGCCGCGGCCTCCCGGGGGTCTTGTACCCCCGGTAGTTCGATGATGATCCGGTCGTCGCCGGAGCGGGTCACACCCGGTTCGCTGACGCCGAGCGCGTCGATCCGGTTGCGCAGGACGCCCAGGGCGCGATCGGTCGACTCGGCGTTCGCCTTGACCGTTTCGGTGCTCTGGGCCTGTAGGACGATCTGGGTACCACCGCGCAGATCGAGCCCCAGACGTGGGGACATCGTCAGCGCGACGATGAGGGCTGTGGCGACAACGGCCAGGGCTGCTAGCGCGCGCACCACCGGGACAGCTCGCAAGGCTTCCTCCGGGTAGGGGTGATGGACACCCCTCCGGATTCAGGCCTGGAAAGGGGTGTTAGACGTACCCGGTGATGGGAGGTGCGCGCCCGCGATGGGCGACGCTGACCGTGGTCGCGATGACCCCGGCCGATGCGTCGATGGGAAGGTCGATCAGATCGACCGGCAGAAGCCAGCCCTGATTGCTGAGGGACGCCGGCACGTCCGGCGAGCCACCCGGATGGTGGATCTCGGTGCCCTGACCCAGGGACGGTGCGGTCACCCGGCGCTCGGGCGTCTGTACGGACGCCCGTTGCGAGGTGGGTGCGACCGTGGAGGCCGGATGGTTGCCGACGATGGACGACTGGACGGCCTCGCGACTGGCGGCCGCCGACGAAAGTGCCGGTCCGGCGCCGTGCTGGAAGGTCATCCCGGTGACGCTGAGCAGCGTCAGGAAGGCGGCGACAAACGTGATCAGCACAGCGGCGGCTCCGGCCGGGCGCAAGCTGATCCGAGGTGTCATCACCCACCATCCTACCTGTGAACGGCCTAGGTCTCCGCGAAAGCCTTCCAGATGTCCCCCAGCTGCGCCCTGAGTTCCGGGTCCACGAAGGTGCCGCGATCACTGCGCGAAAGGCCGTTGACGCTGGTCCGGAGGCAGGCCGGCCCGACCACGACGGCCCCGACGTAACCCAGCACCACCTCGAGATTGGCCTGGGCTCCGTCACCCCGCCCGAGATTCGCCACGTTGATCCAGGACACCCGCTTCTCGGAGAGCTGGGCGCCCTTGACCGTCCACTCCAGCAGGTTCTTCAGGCTGCCCGGAATCGTCCCGGCGTACTCCGGCACACAGAACACCACGGCGTCCGCGGCCTCGATCCGGCTCCGTAGATCGGCCACCGTCGGGGGTAGGGGCGGCTCATCGTCGTCCGGGTTGAACGCGGGCAGGGCGCTCAACCCGTCGTAAAGATCAAATTCATCGCCCGGCGGCGCCACTTCGGCCAGCGTCCGCAGGGTCGCGGTGTTGCCCGAAGCGGCCCGGGTGCTCCCCGAGACCAGTAAGAGACGCATCAAACGTCCCACCCGTAGAACAGCCGCTCCACCACGGTCCGGGCCCTCCGCGTCACGCGTTGATAGTCGTCGTCCAGACGCCCGGCCGACCCCGGCGGGTACCCGATGATCCGGGCGATGCCGTCCAGCGAGGTGTAGTTGGTCGGCGGCACGTCGGAAGCGTTGCCCTTCCAGAGCATGATCGCGTTGCGGAAGCGGGCGGCCAGACGCCAGGCCTCGCCCAGCACCTCCCCGTCCCCCTCGGAAATCAGGCCCGCCCCGACTGCGGCCCCAAGAGCGTCCATTGTTCCCGTTACCCGTAGTTCCGGAACCTCGAAGGCGTGCTGCAACTGGAAGAGCTGCACGGTCCACTCAACGTCGGCCAATGCCCCCCGGCCGAGTTTGAGGTGACGGTGCGGATCAGCCCCGCGGGGTAGGCGTTCCGACTCGACCCGCGCCTTGATCTTGCGGATCTCCCTCAGCGACGCGTCGGACAAGCCACCCTTACGCCAGCGCAGGGGATCGATCAGACGGACGAACTCCTCGCCCAGGTCGATCTCGCCGGCGATCGGCCGCGCCCGGGTGAGGGCCTGAGCCTCCCAGGCCACCGACCAGCGGGCGTAGTAGTCGCGATAGGAGGCCAATGAACGGACGAGTGGACCGTTGCGTCCTTCGGGGCGAAGGTTTGCGTCTACGGCCAACGCCGGTTCCGGACCCGTCATCGAAAGCAGGCGGCGGAGCTCCGCGCACAGGTCGGTAGCAGCAGCCTGGGCCTCCGGAACGCTGACGCCGGGCAACGGGTCGGCCACGAACATCACGTCGGCATCGCTGGAGTAGCTGATCTCCCGCCCGCCGAGCCGGCCCATCGCGATCACCGCCAACCGCACCGGCAGATCACCGCGCTTGGCCCGGACCGAGTTGGCCGCCGCGACCAGTGCTCCGTCGAGAGCGGCCACGGCGCAGTCGCTGAGCGCATGTCCCACGGTGTCGATGTCGGTGAGCCCGGCCACGTCCGCGACCCCGGTGCGGATCGTCTCCCGTCGCCGCACCGCCCGGGCCGCCATCGCTCCGGCCACCGGATCGCTCTCATGCCGGGCCGCGCCCTTGCGCACCGCCGCGATCATCGCCTCCAGCGGCTGCGGTTGGAGCACCTCGTCGGTCTCCAGCAACGCCACCGCTTCCGGGCTGCGCTGCAGCAGATCGGCCACCAGCTGGCTGGAGGAGAGGACGTGGGCCAGGCGCTCGGCGGCGGCACCGGAGTCGCGCAGCATCTTCAGGTACCAGTGGGTGCTGCCGAGCGCGTCCGACAGACGACGGAAGTCGAGCAGACCGGCGTCCGGATCGGCGCCGTCGGCGAACCAGCCCAGCATCACCGGCAGCAACTGCCGCTGGATCGCCGCGCGGCGGGAGACGCCGAGGGTGAGGGCGGTGATGTGGCGCATCGCCCCGGCCGGGTCGCGGTAGCCGAGCGCGGCCAGCCGGGCCCGGGCGGCCTCCGGGGTAAGCCGGGCCTCATCGGTGGTGAGTTCCGCCGCGGCAGCCAGAAGGGGCCGATAGAAGAGCTTTTCGTGCAGACGCCGGACCTCACGGGCCTGTTTCCGCCAGAGTGCCGTCAATTGGTCGGCCGGGTCCGCCCGGAAGCCGAATTCCCTTCCCAGACGGCGTAGATCGGCGACCGCGCTCGGGACGACGTGGGTGCGCTGCAGCCGGAACAGCTGAATCCGGTGTTCCAGCGCGCGCAACATCCGGTAGGCCCGGTCGAGTTCGGCGGCGTCGGCCCGGCCGACGTAGCCGAAGGTGCTCAGCGCCTCCAGACCGAGCAGAGTATTGGCGGTCCGCAGCCGGGTGTCGATCCGGCCGTGCACGAGTTGCAGCAGCTGTACGGAGAACTCGACATCCCGCAGGCCGCCCGCGCCGAGCTTCAGCTCCCGGTCCGCGTCCGGGCCCTTGAGCTGCTCCTCCACCCGGCGGCGCATGGCCTGCACGTCGGCGACGAAGTTCTCGCGCTCGGCCGCCCGCCAGACCATCGGCTGGATCCCGTCCAGGTACCGCGCGCCCAGCTCCGCGTCCCCGGCCACCAGCCGGGCCTTCAGCAGGGCCTGGAACTCCCAGGTCTGGGCCCAGCGCTCGTAGTAGGCGACATGGCTGGTCAGGGTGCGGACCAGCGGGCCCTGGCGACCCTCCGGCCGGAGGTTGGCGTCGACCGGCCAAAGCGTGCCCTCCGGCGTGACCTTGGAGCAGACCAGGCCGAGGGCGCTGGCCAGCCGGGTGCCCTCGGAGATCGCGGCCTGCTCGTCGGCGCCCTCGGCCGCCTCGACCACGTAGATCACGTCGACATCGCTGACGTAGTTCAGCTCCCGGCCGCCGCACTTGCCCATGCCGATCACGGCCAGACGGCAGTTCTTCCCGTTCCCGGGCAGGGCGCCCCGGGCAACCGCGAGCGCGGCCTCCAGCGCGGCCGCGGCCAGGTCGGCGAGAATGGCCGCCACCGTGGGAAGGATCGCCAACGGGTTGTCGGCCGCCAGGTCTCGCGCCGCCAGGCCGAGCAGGCGACGGCGATAGGCCACTCGCAACGCGTCGGTGGCCACGTCCTGGGCGAGGCTCCCGACCGGGACCTCGGCCTCCGGGTCGGCGCCCACCGCGCGCAGCAGCTCGGCCCGCAGGCCGTCGGCGGTGAACGAGGAGAACGGTTCCGGCGGAACACCTTCCAGGAATTCCCGGGCGTGGCCGTGATGATCGGCCTCGTGATCGGCCGGGCCCGGGGTGCGCGGCGGCGGCCGGTCGTCGCCGCCCAGCTCGCCGTCGATCACCGGCCACTGCCACGGGTGACGGACCAGATGGTCACCCAGCGCCCCGGAGCCACCGAGAACGGCGAACAGCCTGCGCGCGGTCAGGTCGTCCCGGTAAAGGGCGTGCCCCAGCTGCGCGACCGGCCCGCCCTCCCCCAGCTCCTGCACGGTGTCCGGACGATCGGTCCGGGCCAGCGACTCGGTCACCCGGCCGAGCGCGGACAGCGCCCGGTCCGGGTCCGGGCTCTCGGCCAGGGCGGCCAGCAGCCGGTCACCACGCTGTCCCTCGGCCGGGAACGAGCCCGGCCCGGCCGGCGGCTCCATCGCCAGCAGCTGGGCCATGGCCTGGTCGCCGAGTACCCGCTCGGCCCCGGCCGGGTCGGCAAACCCGTAGCGGGCCAGCCGGGCGGCGAAACTTGCCTGACGCGCAGTCGTCACCCGACCCACCGTAATGCGCCCGGTCCGGTCCCGCCGATCACCTGGGCCAGGGCCGCGGCGTGGGCCCGGGCCAGCCGTTCCTGCGTCGGCTCGGTGGCCCGGATCGCCGACATCACGTCGTCCAGGTCGCGCAGCGCGCCGTTACGGGCCCAGTCCTGGAACCCGTCCCCGCTCACCTCCGGGTGGTACTGCACCGCCCAGGCCGTCTCGCCCACCCGGAACCCCTGATGGGCATAGGTCTTTCCGGTCACCAGCAGCTCGGCGTCGGGCGGCAGTTCGGTGACCGCGTCACCGTGGAAGTGCCGCACCTCCCAGTGCGGCAGACCCAGCCGGTCCCCGATCGGCCCGAAGTACGGGTCGGCGTCGGCCTCCGGCAACGCCGTCACCTCGGACAGCCCCACCTCCAGCCCGGCCGCACCCCGTTCCACCCGGCCCCCGCAGGCCAGGGCCAGCAGTTGCGCGCCCAGGCAGATCCCCAGCGTCGGGACCCGCTCGGTCACCGCCCGGGCCAGCAGCGACCGGACCGCGGGCAGCCAGGGCGCCACCTCGTCCTCCCAGGCCGCCATCACCCCGCCGAGCACCACCAGCCCGGCGAAATCGTCCAGCTCGGTCGGCACCGGCTCGCCCCGGTAGGGCCGCACCACCCGCAGGCCGAGACCGGACTCGGTCAGGGCGGCCCCGAACAATGCCGGTGGACAGCCCTTCTCGTGCTCGACAACCAGAACCTGGCCCAGCTCGTCCGCGGTCATCGGACCATTCTCGGTCAGGTCGTCCCGGCCGAGTAGAGGGCGGAGATCTCGGCCTGGGTCAGGGCCCGGTCCCAGATCGCCGCCTCGTCGACCTGACCGAGACCGGACTCGTTGGTCAGGGGCGCGCCGATCTCCACCCGGCCACCGGTGGAGACGACCTGACCGGCGCCGGTGACCGGAGCCGCGACACCGGCCACCCCGTCCCGGTAGATCTGCGCGGTCGTCCCGTCCCACGTCCCTACATAGAAGTGCCAGGCGTTGTCGGCCGGGATAGACACCGTGGCCGTGGGTCGGGACGGGGTACCCGCGGTGAGGTCGAGCAGGAAACGCATGCTGGTGGTGTCCGTTCCGAGAGCCAGGATGTAGCTGACCCCACCGGGATTGTTGTTCTGGTACTTCGCCACGAACCGACCGAACTGGGTGTTCGCGCCGGTCGGCAGCTTCACCCAGGCCATGACGCTCATCGGTCCCCGGAGGTTCAGGTTCGCCGGGGAACCAGCCGTCGTGGCTCCGTGGGACAGGTAGGTGAGGCCGATCGAGCGCCCGTAACCCCCGGAGGTGGCGGACGCCAGACCGGTACTGGTGCCGCTGGCGTAGGTCATGGTGTTGCCGCCGTACAGGTCGGGCGTGGTCGTGCCGGTCTCGTCCATCGTCCAGTAGGAGACCGGCCCCAGGGTCCGGGCCTTCTGGGCGAACACCGACCAGGTCTTGGTGCCGAGGCTGTAGGACGTCGCGGTGGTCCCGGAGAACTGGGCGGTGCTCACTGCTCCCGCCTCTCCCGGGAAAGACAGACCAACGGCCGCGACGACCAGGCACATTCCGGTGACCAGCTTCGGCGGTCTACGGCCGGCCCGGCGCAGCAGACCTCGTCGATCCAGATATTGACGCACGCCCCAGCCTGCGGCCGCGCCGAAGCCGATCAGCGTTACCGGGAGGAGCAGGTACGCCCCGGGCAACAGGGTGGGCAACCCGGCGAAGGGCACCAGCAACCGGGCCTGCCCCAGCACCGCATCCGCCGGAACCGGCTGCGAGTCGTTCACGGGGTTGGCGTCCCCTCGGGTGAGGTACGCCCGGCGGTCGAGATCGACCGAGACGACCCGGTGGGTCACCAGGATCCCGGTCTGCGCCTGCCGATAGGTGACGACCGTGCCGACCGGGACCGGCCAGCGCGGCGCCCGGTCGATGACGACCACGTCGCCCCGGTGGACGACCGGGGTCATGGAACCGGAGACGATGGTGAGCGGCTGCCACCCCACCAGGCGGGGCCCGATCACCAGCGTCCCCAGGGTCACGAACACCCCGAGAACGACGCCCAGCAGCACCGGGACGACGAACCTGCGCAGACCCGCCATCTCAGCTCCGGGCTTCCCAGGTGAAGCTGCCCGTGGCCGAGCCGTTCTGCGCCGCGTTGGAGTTCGGCACCGTCACGGTGAAGCGGTAGGTACGGCTCTGCGGGGTTGTCGAGGGGGCCCAATTGGTGACGCCGGTGGCGAAGGAGGAGGCGCCGGCGGCAAACCCGGCCAGCGTGCCGGAGTAGAGACCGGCCGTGGTGGCGGTGAAGCCGGTGCAGTCGCCGAACGCACCGCCCGTTCCCTCGTCCACCGTCAGGCTCAGCTGACCGGCCAGCGCCCCCGTCGCAGACGCGTACAGGCGGACCTGGGTGCCGGAGACGATCGAACCGGTGTACGTGACCTTGATGCACCGCGTCAGGGTTTGGTACGCCGTGAGCAGGCCGTCCTGCGAGCTGTCGAACACGGCGCGTCCGGCGTCGTCGTCAGTCACCGTGACGCTCCCGGCCGCCCAGGTGCCGGACGTGCCCGTCGAGCCGGTGAACATCGCGCTGGACCTCTGCCAGACCATCCCGGAGCACAGAAGGGCGCCGGCCAGACCCCCGATCCCGACCGCGAGCACGGTCGAGCGCGTCGACGCACGGGCACCAGGCACGGCGTCTGCCATCGGTTCGCGCTCCCGCGGGGCCGCGGCGCCTCCCCGCGAGACGCCTGCTACCCGATCCAGTCGCCCGGTCCCGCGGGGTTCCGCAGGTCCGGGCGCCAGATTCAGCCGATTGCCGGATCCCTGGGGGTCACAGCAACGGCAGGTAACGCTTCAGTTCGAACGGCGTCACCTGGTTGCGGTAGTCCGCCCATTCCGCCCGCTTGTTGCGCAGGAAGAAGTCGAACACCCCCTCGCCCAGGGTCTCGGCCACCAGCTCCGAGTCCTCCATGATCGAGATCGCCTGGTCCAGGCTGGAGGGCAGGCGGGTGATGCCCATCGCCCGGCGCTCGGCGTCGGTCAGCGACCAGACGTTGTCGTCGGCGCCCTCCGGCAGCTCCAGCCCCTCCTCGATGCCCTTCATCCCGGCCGAGAGCATCAGCGCGAAGGCCAGGTAGGGGTTGCAGGCGCTGTCCAGGCCGCGGAACTCGACCCGGGTGGACTGGCCCTTGCCCGGCTTGTACATCGGCACCCGGATCAGGGCCGAGCGGTTGTTGTGCCCCCAGCAGACGTAGGCCGGGGCCTCGGCGCCGCCCCAGAGCCGCTTGTAGGAGTTCACCCACTGGTTGGTCACCGCGGTGATCTCGGCGGCGTGCTTGAGCAGGCCGGCGATGAACTGCCGGGCGATCTTGCTCAGCTGGTACTCGGCGCCGGCCTCGTGGAAGGCGTTGACGTCGCCCTCGAAGAGCGAGAAGTGGGTGTGCATGCCCGAACCCGGGTGCTCGTTCAGCGGCTTGGGCATGAACGAGGCGAACAGCCCCTGCTCGAGCGCGACCTCCTTGACCACGGTCCGGAACGTCATGATGTTGTCGGCCATGGTCAGCGCGTCCGCGTAGCGCAGGTCGATCTCGTTCTGGCCGGGCCCGGCCTCGTGATGGCTGAACTCGACCGAGATGCCCATCGACTCCAGCACGCCGATCGCGGCCCGCCGGAAGTCGTGCGTGGTACCGCGCGGCACGTGGTCGAAGTACCCGGCCTGGTCCACCGGCTCCGGCTCCTGACCCGCGGTGGTCGGCTCCTTGAACAGGTAGAACTCGATCTCGGGGTGGGTGTAGAAGCTCAGCCCGTGCTCGGCCGCCTTGTTCAGGGCGCGCTTGAGCACGTTGCGCGGGTCCATCATCGCGGGCTCGGGCCGGGGCGTGTCCGGGGTGAAGATGTCGCAGAACATCCGGGCGGTGCCGTGCGTCTCACCGCGCCAGGGCAGCACCTGGAAGGTCGAGGGGTCCGGCTTGGCCAGCATGTCGGCCTCGTGCACCCGGGCCAGGCCCTCGATCGCCGAGCCGTCGAACCCGATCCCCTCGGCGAACGCGCCCTCCAGCTCGGCCGGGGCGATCGAGACGCTCTTCAGCGATCCCAGGATGTCGGTGAACCAGAGCCGGATGAACCGGATGTCCCGTTCCTCGATGGAGCGGAGGATGAACTCCTGCTGCCTGTCCATGCCGGTCCTTCCCTTTTTCCGTGGCTCATGGTTTCCGGACTGCCGAGCCTGCCAGATCCCCTGGCCCTCGGTGTACTGCCGTACCCGTCAGTTGGCCCCAAACCGCCCGGGAACTCAACAAACGCACCCTACGGTGGCGCACCTAACACCAGTTCAACGCCGCCATCGACAGATCCGACTCCATGGTGAACCGCGAACGTCCGTAATCAGGTGTGACCGCACGCACGTCGCACCGATCCCTGCGCGTAGGACGATGGAGGGGCACCGCCCCTGAACGACGAGGGGGCGGGAAGATGGGCAGAGGAGTGTCAGCGATGAGCGAGCAGCAGGAAGAAGCGGCGCCGTACGGCGGCGCCGAGGTCCCGGTGAAGAAGATCCGGATCCACCACCTGCAGCAGATGAAGGCCCGGGGCGAGCGTTGGGCCATGCTGACGGCGTACGACCAGCTCTCGGCCGCGGTGTTCGACGCCGCGGGGATCCCGGTGCTGCTGGTCGGCGACTCGGCCGCGAACAACGTGCTGGGCCACCAGACCACCCTGCCGGTGACCACGGACGAGCTGATCCCGCTGGTCCGGGCCGTGGCCGGGGCGGCCCCGCACGCCCTCGTGGTGGCCGACCTGCCGTTCGGCAGCTACCAGGCCTCGCCGCAGCAGGCCTTCGACACCGCGGTCCGGCTGATGAAGGAGGGGCTGACCCACGCGGTCAAGCTGGAGGGCGGGGTCGCAATGGCCCCGGCGGTCCGGCTGCTCACCGATTCCGGCATCCCGGTGATGGGGCACATCGGCTTCACCCCGCAGAGCGAGCACGCCCTGGGCGGCTACCGGGTCCAGGGGCGCGGCGACACCGCCGAGCGCCTGGTCGAGGACGCCCTGGCGCTGCAGGCGGCCGGGGCCTTCGCCCTGGTGATGGAGATGGTGCCGGCGCCGACCGCGGCCATGGTGACCAAGGCCCTGGACATCCCGACGATCGGGATCGGGGCCGGGCCCGACTGCGACGCGCAGGTCCTGGTCTGGACCGACATGGCCGGGCTGACCGGGGGCAAGACCCCCCGGTTCGTGAAGAAGTACGCGGACCTGCGCGGCATTCTCACGAAGGCCGCGCAGGACTACGCCCGCGATGTCCGGCACGGCACGTTCCCCGCGCCGGAGCACACTTTCGAGGAGTAGGTCAGGAACGGGCGAGGACCCGGGGATGGTCGCGCCAGGCCGGCATCGTGGCCAGATAGGCCAGGGTGTCGGCCTCCAGCTCGGCCCGGGAGGCCTCCGGCTTCTGCCGGGCCTGCCAGCTCACCATTCGCTCGAATCGCTCCTCGAAGGGCTGGAGCCGGCCTTCCTCGTCGGTGCAGTGCGCGCAGTACGGGCCCGACTCGATCGGCATGCTGCAGCTCTCGCAGGGAGTACTCATCCCGGGTTCCTCTCGCTCTGGTCGCTTACGGAGGTGGCCAGTAACGCCCGGACGCCGCGCTCGAGGGCGGAGCGCTCTTCGTCCGTCAACTGCATGAACGCCCGCCGGAGCAGGCCGATCGACAGTACGTCCCGATCCCGGCGGAGGAACTCCAGACCGGACGGGGTGAGCCAGACCAGGGTCCGGCGGCGGTCGCGGGGATCGTCCCAGCGTTCCAGCAGGCCCTTGGCGGCGAGCTGGCTGACCACGTCGCTGACGACCGACTGCGCCCGCTCCAGGTGAGCGGCCGCCTCCCCCACCGTCAGCGGGCCGGACCGGGAGAGATGGTTCAGCACCGCCCGGGAGGCCCCGGACAGCTCCGACCGCTTCTCGTCGCGGCGATGAAACCTGAGGTAGAGCTCCGGGAAGGCGGTGGCGAACCACTCCGCCGTGGCCCGGCCCTCCTCAGTGTCCTTGCCGTTCTCCCGATCCACGGGAGAACGGTCCCGCTGGGGAAATCCATCGTCAATCCCGATGCATTTCCCCAGGGGCTCCGATCAGATCATTTGTCCCGCCAGCGGCGGTCTTCCTCGTCCCACTGCTCGGTGCGGTTGCGGGCGGTCTCCAGCGCCTGCTGGGCGGCCTCACGGGTGGGGTAGGGACCAAGGACGTCCTTACCCTGCCCCTTGTGGGTGGCCTCCTCGACCTGACCGGTGGAGAGGTTGTACCAGAACTGCGTTGCCCCTTCGCTCATGATCATGACGATAACCGCGCCCGGCGTCCCCGCAACCGGCGATCCTTTTCCTGCGACGGACGAGTCAAGATCCGGCCGGGCGGTCCCGATGTCATGTGCATCACCAGCCCGCTCTCACGGACGAGACCGGCCGTGAAATCCACCATCTGCCCCGGGGGCACCTTGCCATGGACATGCGCATCGGCGGTTCGCCGTTGTCAACCGCACAGATTGCCCTGACCGCACCCGACGCCGACGCCAACCCGGCCGGCTCGCAGGCCCGGTCCTGGTCGTTCGACGCCGACTCCGGTCCGGAGAACTCCTCTTCCGGAAAGGGTTTCGGCTGGATCGCGGACGGCGGGCGGGACGCCCAGCCCAGTTCCAGCGACACCTACCTGACCGCGATGTACGAGCAGTACGTGAACTACCGCGGCCCGGGCCGGGGCACGGTGCAGAACCCGTTCTCCCCCGCCAACGTGCAGACCGTGGTGATGAACCGGCCCGAGGGCGCCCTGCTCGACGTCCGGGTCTGACCGAGGCGCCCCGGCCGCCCCGCTGCCGGGGCCGGCCGGCCCCCCGCGGCCTAGACTGCGGGCTATGAGCACCTTGTCGGGAACTTCGTCCGCGCCGCTCGGCACGCTGGTGCCCGGCGTGGTCAGCCCGCGCCGGGCGGTCCCGGCCGACATCCCGCGACCGGAGTACGTGGACCGGCCCGCTCCGGCGAAGTACACCGGGCCCGAGGTCAAGGACGCGGCCACGATCGAGCTGATGCGCGAGGCCGGCCGGATCGCCGGCTCCGCGCTCGCCGAGGTCGGGAAGAACGTGCGCCCCGGCATCACCACCGACGAGCTGGACCGGATCGGCCACGAGTTCCTGCTCGACCACCACGTCTACCCCTCCACGCTGGGGTACAAGGGTTTCCCGAAGTCGTTGTGCACCAGCCTGAACGAGGTGGTCTGCCACGGCATCCCGGACTCCACGGTGGTGCGGGACGGCGACATCATCAACGTGGACATCACCGGCTACCTGACCCGCGACGGGCTCGGCGTGCACGGCGACTGCGACGCCACGTTCCTGGCCGGCGAGGTGGACCCGGAGTCCCGGCTGCTGGTCGAGCGCACCCACGAGGCGATGATGCGCGGCATCCGGGCGGTGCGGCCGGGCCGCCAGATCAACGTGATCGGCCGGGTGATCGAGGCCTACGCCAAGCGTTTCGGCTACGGCGTGGTCCGCGACTTCACCGGGCACGGCATCGGCACCGGCTTTCACACCGGGCTGGTGGTGCCGCACTACGACGCGGCGCCGAACTTTGCCACGGTGATCGAGCCGGGCATGACCTTCACCATCGAGCCGATGCTCACCCTCGGCACGCACGAGTGGCAGATGTGGGACGACGGGTGGACGGTCGTCACCAAGGACCGCCGGCGCACCGCCCAGTTCGAGCACACCCTGCTGGTCACCGAGACCGGCGCCGAGATCCTCACCCTGCCCTGATACTGCTGTTCCCCCGCCGCTGCGGCCGACGAAGGACGACGATGAGCTCCGAAGACACGCCCACCACCGACAAGACCGCCCCGACCGCGGGTTTCGGCATCGACATCGGCGGTTCCGGGATCAAGGGCGCCCCGGTCGACCTGACCGGCGGCAAGTTCGCGGCCGAGCGACTGCGGATCCCCACCCCCTCGCCGTCCACCCCCGGTGCGGTCGCGGACGTCGTCGCCGAGATCGTCACCAGTTTCGGGGAGGCCTCCGGCACCGGCCCGATCGGGGTGACCTTCCCGGCGGTGATCCAGCACGGGGTGGCCCGGACCGCGGCCAACGTGGACCAGGCGTGGATCGACACGGACGTGGACACGCTGTTCAGCGCCCGGCTCGGCCGCAGCGTGCACGTGGTCAACGACGCGGACGCGGCCGGCGTGGCCGAGGCCCGGTTCGGCGCCGCGAAGGACACCAAGGGCCTGGTCATCGTGCTCACCCTGGGCACCGGCATCGGGTCCGCCGTGCTGCTGGACGGCCAGTTGATGCCGAACACCGAGCTCGGGCACCTGGAGATCGACGGGCACGACGCCGAGCACCGGGCCGCCGACAGCGCCCGCGAGCGCGAGGACCTGACCTGGGAGAAGTGGGCGCACCGGCTGCAGACCTACTTCAGCACGGTGGAGAAGCTGTTCTGGCCCGACCTGTTCGTGGTCGGCGGCGGGGTGAGCAAGAAGAGCTCGAAGTTCCTGCCCCTGCTCGACCTGCGCACCCCGATCGTGCCGGCCGAGCTGCTCAACGACGCGGGGATCATCGGCGCGGCGATCCTGGCGGCCGAGAGCCCGGACACCCCCACGCCGCCGGCCGTCTGACGTCCTCCGGGCCGGGCCGCTCTAGTCGAGCGGTTCGGCCAGGCTGGCGCTGGTCTCGGCGACCATCCGGAAGTAGTCCATCGCCGCCGCCTCGCCCATGTGCTTACCGGCCACCGTCGCCGCGAGCGAGGCGAGCGCGGTGACGAAGGACAACTGCTCGGTGCCCTCCAGGTCGCGCAGGATGAAGCTCATCGCCTCGTGGTCGCCGAGCATCTGAAACCGGATGAAGGCGGAGGCCCGCTGGTTGGCGAGGGCAGCGGCACGTTGTTCTGCGCTAAACACGAGAACCTCTCTGGTCAACCCCCGTCGACTTCGTGCTCCCAGTATGCGAGCTCCGGCCCGGCCGTACTCACCGAAGGTGTCCGGAACCCCCGTTGGGGTGAACGGGATCGGTGACGCAGAGTTATCGGGGGCTCGTAAGAGGCGGACGAGCTGGACTGTAAGCCGGATTTTGTGCCGGCCCGGGCGAACCCGGACCGCGGCGACCATCCATCTCGGGGCGCCGTTGCCGACGCCCTCGTGCGGCCTACCCGAATGCTCGGGCGAGCAGCCCTCAAGCGCATCCTGTCTGACCTTGCTCCGGGTGGGGTTTACCTAGCCGCTCCGGTCACCCGGAGCGCTGGTGGTCTCTTACACCACCGTTTCACCCTTACCAGTGCGCTCGGGTGAGCGACTGGCGGTCTGTTTTCTGTGGCACTGTCCCGCGGGTCACCCCGGGTGGGCGTTACCCACCACCCCGCTCTATGGAGTCCGGACTTTCCTCGGCGGGCGGCGAACCGCCCGACGCGGTCGCCCGTCCAACTCGTCCGCACGGACATCCTAGAGCCTCGGGCCGTTCACCCTTTCCACCTGGCCCCGCCGCCTCCCCGACCACGGGCACAGGCCGGATACGGGTGGGCGCCGGAACTCGGCATGCACGAGTCGCGCCCTACCCCTCACCGCACTCGGACGGCACTCCAACCACCTCGGCCGGCCCGCCTTCGGAGCCTCGTTCACCCGCGCGACCTGCCCCCTTCACCGAAGACCGGCCCTCCGTTAGATCCCGATCCGCCTCATCTTTACCTTTGCCTTCCGGTTGCACACCGCACACGTTTGTTCACCCGCCGCTTCACATCTCTCGGCAAGATTCGACGGATTGGTCCCCTGACGGGCCTTACGGAGGAGCGCGGACATGACTACCTGGAACAAATGGACGCCGGTAACCGTGGCGGTTTCCGCGTCTGCAGTGATAGCCGCGCTGATCGGCGTCCCTCATTGGCTTACCCCCACGGCCTCCGCAGCGACCCCCGCGGCTTCTACCGCGACCCAAGCGCGCATGGTGACCGCTCAGCTCTTGGCCTTCAACGACTTCCACGGGCATCTGACGTCCGACGGTCTTTCGATCAGTGCCAAGACCGGGACCTCCAAAGGGTCGGGCTACGTCACCGCCGGTGGGGCTCCCTGGCTGGCCGCGAAGATCGCCGCTGCCAAGAAGGCCAACCCCAATTCGCTCGTGCTCTCGGTGGGCGACCAGATCGGGGGTAGCCCGCTGATCTCGGGGTACTACCACGACGAGGGCACGATCGAGGCGCTGAACCACTTCGTCGACGTCGCCGTGGTGGGTAACCACGAATTCGACGAGGGAACCGCGGAACTGCGGCGCCTGCTGAAGGGTGGCTGCCACCCGACGGACGGCTGCTCCCCCGCGTCTCCCCACTACTCCGGTGCCACTTTCGACATGCTGGCCGCCAACGTCATCAATCGAAAGACCGGCCAATCGATGCTGCCGGGGTACGTGATCAAGAACGTCGGCGGGGCCCGGATCGGCATCATCGGCACGGTTACGCCGGACACCGTGGATCTGGTCGGGCTGGACGGCATCAAGGACGTGAAGTTCGTCGACGAGGCGCCGGTGATCAAGAAGCTGGCCCAGCAGTTGCGGGGTCAGGGCGTCGACGCGGTGGTCGCGATGACGCACTCGGGCGCCGACGCCATTCCGCGCAGCCCGATCAACTCCTGCAACCACCTGGCCGGCCCGGTCAAGGACCTGACCCGGAAGATCGCCGGCTCGGTCGACCTGGTGCTCAGCGCCCACACCCACCAGGCCTACATCTGCAAGGTCGACGGCACGGTGCTGACCAGCGCCGCGTCCTACGGCCGGCTGCTGACCAAGATCAACGTCACGATGGACACGAGCACCCACAAGGTCACCAGGATCAAGGCCGGGAACGTGGTGATCACCCACACCGGTAAGCGCAACGCCAAGGTCGCCGCGGTGGTGAAGCGGTACCAGGACGCCACCGACCCGATCGCCTCGAAGAAGGTCACCACGCTCAAGCAGACCCTGAACCGGACCGTCACCCGCAACGGTGAGTCACCCCTGGGCCGGGTGATCGCCGACGCCCAGCTCGCCGCCACCAAGCCGAAGGCCAAGGGGGGCGCCCAGATCGCGATCATCAACCACGGTCTGGCCCGGATGAATCTGGAGAAGGGCAAGGTCACCTACGGTCAGGTCTACGACGCCCAGCCGTTCGGCTTCAAGCTGGTGACGATGACCCTGACCGGGAAGCAGATCGACGCGATGCTGGAGAGCTCGTTCTGCCACAAGGCCGCGGTGGGCAACGACGACCGGGTGCCGCTCGAGGTCAGCACCGGGTTCTTCTTCAGCTTCGACAAGGACAAGAAGTGCGGGCACCAGGTCCGGATCCGCGACATGCGGCTGAACGGTAAGACGATGACGGCGGCCGGGAAGTACCGGGTCACCACCATCGACTTCTTCGCCTCCGGGGGCAACGGCCTGGCCAGCTTCAAGGACGGGACCAAGCGCGTGACCGGTGTCCTCGAACGCGACGCCCTGGCTCAGTACCTGCGTCAGCACCCCCACCTCAAGCTCCCGAAGGGCACCCGCATCCGCTCCCTGTAGGGCCGCCGTAGACTCCGGACGTGCTGGTCCTGCTACCCCCGTCCGAGTCCAAAGCTGCTCCAGCGAAGCGGGGTAAGCCCGTTTCGCTGGAGCAGCTGTCGTTCCCCGAGCTCACCGACCTCCGTAAGCAGGTGCTGGAGGCGCTGAGCGAGGTCAGTGCTCGCCCCGACGCCCTGGACCGGCTCGGCGTCGGCGCATCCTTGGCCGACGAGGTAGCGCGCAACCTCACCCTGCACACCGCCCCGGCCCGCTCGGCCCACCAGGTGTACACGGGGGTGCTTTATGACGCTCTGAGCTGGGAAACGCTCTCCCCCGCCGGTCGGCGACGGGGTAACAACCGAGTGCTCGTCATCTCGGCGTTGTGGGGCGCTCTCCGACCGGGCGACAAGGTGCCCTCCTACCGCTTGTCCATGGACGGCGAACTCCCCGCCCTCGGCCCCCTGGCCCGACACTGGCGCTCCGAGCTCCCCGCTGTTCTGACCGCGGCTGCCGGCAAGCGCGGCGTCATGGTCGACTGCCGCTCCGGCCCTTACGCCGCTGCGGCCCCCATCTCGTCCCTACCCACGGACTTGGCCGATCGGACCGTGGCTGTGCGCGTGCTGCGGGAGACCAACGGAAAGCGCTCGGTGGTGAGCCATCTGGCCAAGCACACCCGCGGCGAGGTGACTCGGTACTTGCTGGAGCAGGACGCCGACCCGCGGACGCCGGCTGCGCTCCGCGACCTGATCGGCGAGCGCTGGCCCGCGGAGTTGACGGCTCCGGCGCGGGTTGGGGCGGGCTGGACGCTGGATGTCGTGCTGCGCGACTGAGTTCCGGCGGGCCCTGGCGTTCTGATTCGCACTGTGCCCCGCCGAGTCGCGCTCGTGTGTCCCGGTCCGGCAGGCCGAGATCGAGCACCACGGCCTCGGTCCGGCAACTATCGCGTGCGACTTCACCCCGCTCACCGCGACACCGCCACGCTGGCAGAGGCGCGGGGCACCCGAGGTGCGTCACCGAAGCCGTCGATGACGCACCCGCATCCCTCAGTGGCGGGCCAGCCCACCTCATTTTCGCCCCGGACCGGAGCTCCTAGCTACCTTTTCTCGGCGGTCAACGGGCTCAGCCCAGGGCGCCGTCCAGGTCCTCCAGCAGGTCGTCGACGTCTTCCAGCCCCACCGAGATCCGGACCGTACCGTCGGTGATCCCCGCTGCCGCCCGAGCCTCGGGCGTGAGACGCCGGTGTGTGGTCGTGGCCGGGTGCGTCACCATCGACTTCGCATCGCCCAGGTTGTTCGAGATGTCGATGATCCGCAGCCGGTCCAGGAACGCGAAAGCCTCGTCCTTCCGGCCGTCCCCGACGCCGAGCTCGAACGTCACCACCGTGCCGCCGGCCGACATCTGCGCCTTGGCCAGCTCGTACTGCGGGTGACTGGGCAGGTGCGGGTACTTCACCGCACCGACCCGGGCGTCCCCCTCCAGGAACTCCGCGATCCGCAGCGCCGCTGAGCACTGGTGATCGACCCGCAGCCGCAGCGTCTCCAGGCCCTTCAGCAGCACCCACGCGTTGAACGGGCTCATCGAGGGCCCGGTGTGGCGCATCAGGTTCTGCACCTTCTCGTTGACGAAGTCCTCCGGGCCGAGGATCGCCCCGCCGAGCACCCGCCCCTGACCATCGATGTGCTTGGTCGCCGAATAGACGACGATGTCCGCCCCGAGCTCCAGCGGCTTCTGCAGCAGCGGGGTGGCGAACACGTTGTCCACCACCACCTTCGCCCCCGCCGCATGCGCCAGCTCGCTCACCGCGCGGATGTCCACCAGCTCCTGCGCCGGGTTCGACGGCGACTCGAAGAACACCGCCTGCGTCGGCACACTCAGCGCCTCGGCCCACTGCGCCAGATCCGGCCCGTCGACGAACACGGTCTCCACGCCCCAGCGCGGCAGGATCTCGTCGAGGATGACGAAGCACGACCCGAACAGCGCCTTCGAAGCCACCACCCGATCGCCGGCGGCCAGCAGCGCCGCCAGTGCGTTGAACACCGCGGACATCCCGGTGGCGGTGGCGAAAGCGGCCGGGGCGCCTTCGATCAGGCGCAGCCGCTCCTCGAACATCGACACCGTGGGATTGCCGTACCGGGAGTAGACGAAATGCTCAAGCTCGCCCTTGAACGCCGCCTCCGCCTGCCCGGCCGATTCGTAGGTGTAGCCCTGGGTGAGGAACAACCCCTCGGACATCTCCGCGAAGCTCGACCGCATGGTGCCACCGCGCACGCTCAGCGTGTCCGGGCGGCGGGTGTCGGGGAGGTCGGGGGTTTCGTTGCTCATCGGCTCTTTCCTCGAAATGGTGGACGTCGGTCAGGAGTCGGGTGGGCGGGTTCGCCAGAGACTCGCCGCCTTACTTACGCGGACGGGCCGGGCCGTTCGACCAGGGCGCGGGGCGAGCCGCGTTCCGGAGTGCGTTCAGCCCTGCTTCCAGGGCAGGCCCCGCACCTTCCAGCCGGCCGTGTGCCCCCGGTGGCTCTGCTCGTCCGGCGGGCCCTCGAACCCCTCCAGGATGTTGTAGGCCGCGGTGTATCCGGCCGCCGTGGCCGCCTCGGCCGCAGCCACCGAACGCACGCCGGAACGGCACAGGAAGATCACCGGAGCAGACTTGTCCGCCGACACCGCGCCGACCTCGTCGAGGAAGCCGGTGTTGCGCGAGCCCTCGGGGAACGTCGTCCACTCGATCAGCGCCACGTCCTTGGCCAGGGCGGTCAGGTCGGGCACCCCGACGTACGACCACTCGGCCCGGGTGCGTACGTCCACCAGCACGGCGGCCGGGTCGGACTGAACCAGCTCCCACGCCTGCTCGGGCGAAAGGTCTCCGGCGTATGCCACGTCATACCTCCACAGTGTTCGGCCGCGGCGGCTCGGGCAGCACGACCGCCTGCCCGGCGATCACCCGCTCGCCGTCGAAGGTCAGGGTGGGGGGACCGTGCAGCACGTACCCCTCGGCCAGCGCCGCGCTGACCCGCTCGCAGAACACGCTGTCGTCGGGGCCGGTCAGCAATCGGTACCGGAGTCGCTGCTCGATCTCTGCCACGCAACAAGTTGTACCTCAGCCCGCCGACAGTTCGGAGAGCAGGACCCATTCGCTTCGGTGATCACTCCCACCTCACTCCATCAAGACTGTCGGCCCCGGCTCGTAGGGTTCGCCTCATGGACTCCTCGATCCTGGACGACTTCGTCCGGGCCGACACCGAGCGCGGCCTGGGCAGCTACGGCATCTGCGTGGAGCGGGCCGGTGAGCCGCTCGTCGAGCACCGCTTCCGCTCGGACGACCGGGTCAACCTCTACTCGGCGTCCAAGACGTTCACGTCCCTCGCTCTCGGCCTGGCCGAGGCCGAGGGCCGGCTCTCCCTGGACGACCGGCTCCTCGACCACTTCCCTGAATTGAGGACGCGGGCGGGCGAGGGGGTGGAGGAGACCACCCTGCGGCACTGGCTGACCATGACCAGCGGCTCGGGCCACTCCTGGTTCGCCCACCAGCGCATCACCGCGGCCGATCTTCTGCACGAGATCGTGGCCACGCCCCTACAGGCCCCGCCCGGCACCCGATTCCGCTACACCGGCTCCGGCCCCTACGCCCTCGGCCGGGTGATCGCCCGAGCCACCGGCGCCGACCTGCGCGCCTACCTGAAACCCCGGCTCTTCGACCCCCTCGACCTGCACAACCCGGCCTGGCACACCTGCCCCCTCGGGTACCCATTTGCCGAGAGCGACCTGTTCCTGAAGACGTGCGAACTGGCCCGGCTGGGCCGGCTGCTACTTCAGGAGGGGGAATGGGAAGGGCAGCAGATCGTCCCAGCCGAGTACATCCGGCGGATGCCCCTCGAGAAGGTGGACAGCACCCCCGCCGCCGAACACGGCGCGCAGTTCGGCTTCGGGTACGGGCTGGGCGTCTGGCTGCGACCCGACGGCACCTACCGAGCCGACGGCGCCTACGGCCAGTACGTATTGGTCAGCCCAGAACGCCGGGGCGTGGTCACGGTGACCGCCCACTCCGAGCGGGACGACGAACTGCTCGAGGCCGCCTACGACCTGGTCCTCAACCGCCTATGAACTGATTCACCCCAACCACCTCAACGCCCCCGTCTGCCCAGAACCGCAAGGTGGTGACACTCGCCGGATCTATCCGCAACCGCCAGAACGCCGCCGGGCCAGCATCCAGAGCACTCGCGACCGCCGCACGGATCGGCCCGGTGTGAGTAACGACCACGACCGACCTTCCGGCCTGGGTCGTCAGAAGCCGCTGCACGGCCGCTCCCACCCGCACCCGGAGGTCGTCCACCGACTCACCACCGGGAGGCCTCTCGACCGGGGACCCCTGCCACCGGGCGAACTCCTCCGGCCAGTCCCGCGCGATCTGCCGATAGGTCAGGCCATCCCACTCCCCCAGCCTCAGCTCCGCCCACTCCGGGGCGAGCTCCGGCTCAAGCCCCAGCGCCGCCCCGAGGATTTGCGCGGTCTGGCGGGCGCGCTGCAGGGGTGAGGTGAGAAGTAGGTCGGGCCCCGAAAGCGCTGCGAGGACGTCCGCTTCGCCAGTCGCGGGGCCAGTCGCGGGGCCAGGGCTGGACGCCGGAGTCGCGCCGAGACCAGCGGCGGTTACCGCATCGAGACCGGCCGCAGTCCTGCCAGGATCAGCCGCCGCACCACCGAAACCGGCAGCCGTCACCCCACCCGAATCGACCGCTGCCCCGCCAAGACCGGAATCGGTTGTCACATCAAGACCAGCCGCAGTCCCACCATGACCAGCCACCGGACCAACGAAACCAACAGCCGTCACCTCACCCAAATCGACGGCTGAATCGCCAATCCCACCGAGACCAGCCGCCGCACCGCCAAAACCAACAGCCGTCCCCCCACCCGAATCGACCACAGCCCCACCAAAACCGGCTGGGTTCGCACCACCAAGACCGCCGGCCGCCGCACCAGGACGGGCCACCACCACTTCGCGAAGACCAGCCGCTGCCACTGCCCCAACGCCGGCAATAGCCGAACCGAGGCCAGCGCTGACCCCCGAAGCGCCGGTCACCGAAGCATCGGAAGCGCCCCGAGGGGCAGGCGCGCCCACGTAACCGCCCGCCCCAGAACCCCTGACCGCCTCGGAGCCGGCGAACCCCCCGCCGTCCACAAACAAAGCAGCAGCCAACGCCGTGGCCTCAGCCACGCCGAGCTCACTCAGCGGCGGCCCGTCGACATCCCCACCGCTGGGCACAACCCCGGTATCGGCCGTGCGGGCATGCCGGACCAGGTAAAGCGTGAGCGGCTCGCCGAGATCGGCGCCCGCACCAGCAGGAACGCTCAGAGCCCGGATTCCGCCGTGCGGACCAGTATCCGGCTGCACTCCTCGCATCGGAGCACCTCGTTCTGCGGGGCGCTGCGGAGGCGGTTCAGCTCGTTCGGGGGCTGGGTCATGTTGCAGCCCTCGCAACGGCGCTGGTAGAGCCGGGCCGCACCCACGCCGTTGCTGTTCTCGCGGATCCGCTCGTACAGCGCCAGAAGGTCTTTCGGGATACCCGCAGCGGCGTTTTCCCGCTCGCGGGCGACCTCGGCGGCCTCTTCGGTGAGCGTTGCCAGCTGCTTGTCGCGGGCCGCGGCGGCCTCAGCGATCTCGGCGTTGACCTGGTCGCGGCGAGCGGTGGTGGCCTGGACCGCCGCCTCGGCGGCCTCCTGGCGCTCCATGATCTCGAGCTCCGCGTCCTCCAGCACGCTCTGCCGGTTCGCGAGGCTCTCCAGCTCGTGCTGGGTGGCCTGCAGATCCTTCGCACTGCCCTGGCCGGAGTCCAGCCGGGCCTGGTTGCGAGCCACCCGCTGGCGCACCTGCTCGACATCGCCCTCGGCCTTGGTCAGGTCGCGGGCGGCGTCACTGGCCGCGGTGCGGGCGACGACCAGCTCGTCGTCGATGCCGGAGAGGCTCTTCTCCAGCTCGGCGATCCGGGCGTGCTCGGGCAGCGCGTGCTGCCGGTGCGCAATCTGGGAGAGCCGGATGTCGTGGCCCTGCACTTCCAACAGCCGCCATTGATCCTGAGCCGCCGCCGTCACCACAGAAACCATCCTCCTAGCAGATCCACTACCCGTGGACCCCCAGCCTATGCGACCTGGGCACCCGGGTCGGACCACCAACGCGTCGATCCCGTCCGCCCGGCGCCCGAGTCCGCCCTTCCCGGGTAAAAGTCCATGATCACGGGGACAAAAGTCCATGATCACGGGGGTGGGGAGGGGGCGATCGATTGCTGGGGTGAGAGCTGGTGTGAGGAGGAGCTGGGGTGGGATGGGGCGCTCTCCCGGAGGACCTTTAGCTCTCCCGGAGGACCTTTAGGGGGTTAGCGGACCATGCCGCCGGGGCTGGGGACGCGGAAGGTCCAGGGGTCGGTGCTGCGGGCCGAGACCAGGACCTCGACCGCCTGGCCGGCGTCGGCCAGGGCGCCCTCGAGGCGGTTGGAAACCCCGTTCAGCCAGGGCCATTCGCTGGCCCAGTGGGCCACGTCGACCAGGTAGGGAGTCCCCTCGCCGGCCGTGTCCCGGGCCTCTGAGGCGGGGTGGTGGCGCAGGTCGGCGGTGACGTAGACGTCGGCATCGGCGGCGCGGACCGCGTCGAACAGCGAGTCGCCGGCACCGCCGCAGACCGCGACCCGGCTGACCTCGGCGGTCGGGTCCCCGGCGACCCGGACGCCCTGTGAGGTGCTCGGCAGGGCCTCGGCGACCAGCATCGCGAACTCCCGGAGGCTGGTCGGCGCTTCCAGCGTGCCTACTCGGCCGATACCCCGCGGCCCCGACCAGGTGGCCAACTCGTAAAGATCGACAGCGGGCTCTTCATAAGGGTGGGCGGTGCGCAGGGCGGCGAGCGCCTCGTGGCGGCGACGGCGGGGAAGGATCATCTCGATGCGCCGCTCCTGGACCGTCTCCCTCTCCCCCGGGGTGCCAATGGTCGGGGTGGCAGCAGCGCCGGGAACGAACGTGCCGGTACCCACCGCCGTCCATGCGCACCGCTCGTACTCGCCGATCTCGCCCGCGCCCGCCGTCGACAGCGCGTCCAGCACCTTGTCCACATGCGTCTCCGGGACGAAGGTGACCAGCTTGTCCACCGGATCCGCGGGGTCGGCCGACAGCGGCACCAGGTCGGTCAGTCCGAGCACCCGGGCCAGCGCGTCGGAAACCCCGGGAGCAGCCGCATCGGCGTTGGTGTGCGCAGTGAACAACGCGCAGCCACCGCGGATCAGCTGGTGCACCGCCCGGCCTTTGGGCGACGTCATCGGCACCCCGTGGACCCCGCGCAGCAGCAGCGGGTGGTGGGTGATCAGCAGGTCCGCGCGCCAGGCGAGTGCCTCGTCGATGACCGCCGGGGCCGGGTCGATGGCGAGCAGGATCCGGCGCACCGGCGCACCAGGGTCGCCGCACACCAGACCGACGGCGTCCCAGTCGCGCGCCCAGGCCGGGTCGTACATGCGCTCCAGGACGGCGATGACGTCCGCAAGGGAAGGAGAAGCGGCTTCGGTGGTCACTCTCGGAACTGTATCGGGCACAGCGCGTTCATGGGTGACGACTTGGGCATGGTGTTCGACAAGCGTCCAAACACAACTCCGGGACGGGGACGGGACCGGAAAAGTACGCACAACAACCTTTCCGGCCCCACCCGGCGCTCTGGTCAGACCGCGGCCGGCGGGGCCCCGGTGCTGTTGCGCAGCACCAGCTGGGTCGGCACCAGGACGTTGCTGCCGACCCAGGCGCCGCCGGTGCCGTTGCGGATGCCCTCGATCAGCATGTCCACGCTTCGCCGGCCGACGCCCTCGAAGTTCTGCCGGACCGTGGTCAGCGGCGGCCAGAAGTTGCGGGACTCGGCCATGTCGTCGAAGCCGACCAGGCTGACCTCGGCCGGCACCCGCCGCCCGGCCTCGTGCATCGCCCGCAGCACCCCCAGGGCCATCTGGTCGTTGGCCGTGAAAACCGCCGTGACCTCCGGCTTCTGGGCCAGCATCAGGCCGGCCTGGTAGCCGGAGTCGGGGCTCCAGTTCCCGTCGATCACCGGCGGCACCGGGCTCCCGTGCCGGACCAGGGTGTCGTGCCAGGACTGGCGCCGGCGGTTGGCCGAGTAGGAGTTGGGCGGCCCGGAGACGTGCCAGACCGTGCTGTGCCCCAGTTCCAGCAGGTGCTCGGTGGCCAGGCGGGCGCCCAGAGCCTGGTCGGTGTCCACGATCGGGTGCGGCAGATCGGCCCCGGCGTCGATCACCACCACCGGCAGCCCGGCCGGCCAGTGCACCGCGGTGGTGTCGATCAGACTCGTTTCGATAACGATGATGACCCCGTCCACCGCCTGCTTGTTCAGCCGGGCGAAGGCCTTGGTGACGTCCGTCTGCGAGGGCCGGCGCACCGGGATCAGGGTGAGCGAGTAGTTCTCGTCCGAGGCCGCCATCGCGATCTCGTCGAGCGTGCGCATGTTCCCGAATGAGGACAACGTGAACATAATGACGCCGATATTGCCGAAACGTCCGAGTCGCAGAGCGCGAGCGGCATTGTTCGGTCGGTAACCGACCTTGCTCATTGCCGCCAGCACGCGCGTCCGCGTGCTCTCGTCGACATTGCTGTGGCCATTCACCACCCGGGAAACCGTCTGCCCGGAAACCCCCGCAATTCGGGCGACATCGGCCATGGACGGCCCGCGCCGCCGCGGTTTCTGCTGCACGGAAAGGGGTTCCGAAACCCTCACCATGTCGTCCGGGTGATTCACCTTCGAACCCTCGTGGTCATGTTCACGTAAACATGCTAGCTTCCGAGAGCCGGGATGTTGACGTAAACATCCGGGGTTCTTTCCAGAGAGGCAAAGAGATGACGATGGCGTCGGCGACCGCCGTGACGGTCCCGCCCACGCGCCCGCCGGTCCGGCGGAAGACGCGGAAGGATTGGCGCGGCTGGATTTTCGTCGGCCCGTTCATGGCGGTCTTTGCCCTGGTGTTCATCGCGCCGCTGGTCTACGCGATCTACCTGAGCGGGTTCCGCAACCAGCTGATCGGCGGCAACCACTTCGTCGGCCTGGACAACTACACCCAGCTGCTGCACGACCCGAGCTTCTGGCACGGTCTCCTGCGGGTCTCCCTGTTCCTGCTGGTCCAGGTCCCGATCATGCTGCTGATCGCGATGGCCGCGGCGATGGCGATCGACAGCGCCCGGCTCTACGCCTCCGGCCTGTTCCGGATCGTGCTGTTCCTGCCGTACGCGGTGCCGGCCGTGGTCGCGGCGCTGATGTGGGGTTTCATCTACGGCGACCAGTTCGGTCTGGTCGGCCAGTTCAACGACGCGATCAACCACGTCCTGCTGAAGCCGTTCAGCAGCACCTGGGTGCTGGTCTCGATCGGCAACATCGTCACGTGGGAGTTCGTCGGCTACAACATGCTGATCTTCTACACCGCGCTGAAGACGATCCCCACCGAGCTGTACGAGGCCGCCGAACTGGACGGCGCCAACCAGTGGTGGATCATTCGCGGGATCAAGCTGCCGGCCCTGCGCGGCTCGATCGTGATCGCCACGATCTTCTCGATCATCGGCAGCTTCCAGCTGTTCAACGAGCCGAACATCCTCAGCCCGCTGGACAAGAACGTGCTGACCACCGACTACACGCCGAACATGTACGCGTTCAACCTGGCCTTCACCGGTCAGCAGCAGAACTACGCGGCGACCGTCGCGATCGTGATGGGTGTGGTCACCGCGGTCATCGCCTACGTGGTGCAGCTGCGTGGGTCCCGGACGGAGGAGCGCTGAGATGAGTTCCAACACCCTCTCCCGGGCCGAGAACCGGGAAGACGGCCGGCCCAAGCGGCCCGCGCGCAGCAGCAAGCAGGAGCCGGGGCGCCCCGGCGCCCGTAAGTCGATCACGCTGACCGTGCTGATGCTGGCCTTCCTGGTCTACACCGTGATGCCGCTGATCTGGCTGGTGCTGAACTCGACGAAGAAGCAGGGCGACCTGTTCGACTCGTTCGGGCTGTGGTTCGGTCACTCGTTCCACCTGTTCACCAACATTCACGACACGCTGACCTACAACGACCACATCTTCCTGCGCTGGTTCGCGAACACCCTGCTGTACGTGGTGGTCGGAGCCGGCGGAGCGACGCTGCTGGCCACGCTGGCCGGCTACGGGATGGCGAAGTTCCGCTTCCCCGGCCGCGGTGGAGTGTTCGCCGTCGTGCTCGGCGCGGTGGCCGTGCCCGGCACCGCGCTGGCCGTCCCGACCTTCCTGATGTTCAGCAAGATGGGCCTGGTGAACACCCCCTGGGCGGTGATCATCCCGTCGCTGATCAGCCCGTTCGGCCTCTATCTGATGTGGGTCTTCGCCACCGAGGCTGTTCCTACGGAGATTCTCGAGGCGGCCCGGATGGACGGCGCCGGCGAGCTGCGGACGTTCTTCACGATTTCCATCCGGCTCCTGAGCCCGGGCATCGTCACGGTGCTGCTGTTCACCACGGTGGCGACCTGGAACAACTACTTCCTGCCGCTGATCATGCTGAGCAACCCGAAGTGGTACCCGTTGACGGTCGGCATGAACCAGTGGAACGCGCAGGCCCAGGGGGCCGGTTCCCAGCCGATCTTCAACCTCGTTCTCACCGGATCGCTGCTGTCGATCATCCCGATCGTCGTGGCCTTCCTGGTCCTCCAGCGCCAGTGGCAGTCCGGCCTGTCCGCCGGAAGTGTCAAGGCCTGAGCTCACCCCTGCTCGGACCGCTGGCCAGTCCCGCCCGCACCATCCCGTAACACGACGAAGTGAAGGGAAACATCCCCGATGTCCCGTAAGATCCGCAAGCCGCTGGCTCGCTGGGCACTCACCATGGGTGCCGTCCTGGCGGTCGGCACCACCCTGGCCGCCTGTGGTGGCGGCTCGTCCGACTCCGGCAGCGCCGGAGGAACCTCCTCGGGTTCCCAGGCCGACCTCGACGCCGCCCTCAAGACCGGTGGCGAGATCACCTACTGGAGCTGGACCCCCTCGGCCAAGGCCCAGGTCGACGCGTTCGAGAAGGCCTACCCGAACGTCAAGGTCAACCTGGTCAACAAGGGCACGAACACCACCGAGTACACCGCCCTGACCAACGCGATCCAGGCCGGCACCGGCGCCCCGGACGTGGCCCAGATCGAGTACTACGCGATCCCGCAGTACGCGCTGTCGGACTCGCTGTTCGACCTGACCGGCTACGGCCTGGACCAGCTCAAGTCCGACTACACGGCCTCCACCTGGGGCTCGGTGGCGTTCAACGGCAAGGTCTACGGCCTGCCGCAGGACTCCGGCCCGATGGCGCTGTTCTACAACGAGAAGGTCTTCAAGGAAGCCGGCATCAACGAGGCGCCGAAGACCTGGGACGACTACATCGCCGACGCGAAGCTGATCCACGCGAAGAACCCGAAGCACTACATCACCGCCGACAGCGGTGACGGTGGCTTCGTCTCCAGCATGATCTGGCAGGCCGGCGGGCACCCGTTCAACGTCGACGGCAACACCATCAAGGTCGACTTCCAGGACGCGGGCACCAAGAAGTTCACCGCGATGTGGGACCAGCTGCACACCGCCGGGCTGCTCTCCAGCACCCCGGGCTGGACCGACGCGTGGTTCCAGGGCCTGGGCAACGGCGACATCGCGTCGCTGGTCACCGGCGCCTGGATGCCGGGCAACCTGGAGGCCAACTCCACGGCCGCCAAGGGTGACTGGCGGGTCGCCCCGATCCCGACCTACGACGGCTCGACCGCCGTCACGGCCGAGAACGGTGGCTCCTCGCAGGCCGTCCTGAAGCAGAGCAAGAACCCGGCGCTGGCCGCCGCGTTCGTCCGCTGGCTGAACCACGACCCGGCGAGCATCAAGGTCTTCCTGGACAGCGGCGGCTTCCCGTCCACCACGGCCGACCTGAGCGACCCGGCCTTCACCGACAAGAAGGACCCGTACTTCGGCAACCAGCAGATCAACAAGGTGCTCTCGGCCGCGGCCGGCACCGTGGCGCCGAACTGGTCCTACCTGCCGATCCAGGCCTACGCGCTGAGCATCTTCGGCGACACCGCGGGTAAGGCGGCCTACGCCACCACCAAGCCGCTGGACCAGGGTCTGGCCGCTTGGAAGGCGAAGATCGACGCCTACGCCAAGCAGCAGGGCTTCACCGTCCAGTAAGGCAGTACCAGCAAGAACGGGCCGGGCTGCGCCAGCGCCCGGCCCGTTCTTTGCCCAAAAGCGTGGCGGAGTCGCCAAGATGAGAGGTACACGATGATCCCGGCCGACCTTCGGGTCCACCTCGGCGAGACGGTGGCGGCGGTGCCGCCCCGGCTGTTCGGCGGTTTCGTCGAGCACATGGGCCGGTGTGTCTACCAGGGCATCTACGAACCGGGACACCCGGCCGCCGACGCCGGCGGGTTCCGCTCCGACGTCCTGGCTCTCGTCCGTGAGCTGGGCGTCACCGTGGTGCGGTACCCGGGCGGCAACTTCGTGTCGGGTTACCGGTGGGAGGACGGGGTCGGTCCCCGGGAGCAGCGTCCGGTCCGTCTGGACGCCGCCTGGCACAGCACCGAGACCAACCAGGTCGGTCTGCACGAGTTCGCCGACTGGGCCGCGAAAGCCGGCCTCGAGGTCATGCAGGCCGTCAATCTCGGCACCCGGGGCATCGAGGAGGCCGGCGACCTGCTGGAGTACTCCAACCACCCCGGCGGCACCGAGCTGAGCGACCGGCGCCGGGCCAACGGCGCCGAGGAGCCGTTCGGGATCACCCTGTGGTGCCTGGGCAACGAGATGGACGGCCCCTGGCAGATCGGTCACAAGAACGCCGACGAGTACGGACGTCTGGCCGCCGAGACCGCGCGCTACATGAAGTTTCTCGACCACCGGGTCGAGCTGGTGGTGGCCGGCAGCTCGAACATGGAGATGCCGACCTTCGGGGAGTGGGAACGCACGGTGCTGCGGCACACCGCGGACCAGGTCGACCACATCTCGGTGCACGCGTACTACGAGGAGACCGACGGCGACGTGGCCAGTTTCCTGGCCTCCGGCGTCGGCCTGGACCGCTATCTCGCCACGGTGGCCGGGATCATCGACGAGGTCCGGGCGGAACTGGGTCTGAGCCGGCCGATCGGGATCAGCGTCGACGAGTGGAACGTCTGGTACCAGACCGACTGGAACGAGAACCACAAGGACGCGGTGCTTTCCGGCGACTGGCCGGAGAGCCCACGGCTGATTGAGGACGCTTACACCGTCACCGACGCGGTGGTGGTGGGGTCGCTCCTGATCAGCCTGCTGCGCAACAGCGACCGGGTCTCGATGGCCAACCTGGCCCAGCTGGTCAACGTGATCGCGCCGATCCGCTGCGAGCCGGACGGGCCGGCCTGGCGCCAGACCACCTTCTTCCCGTTCGCCCTGACCTCGGCCCGGGCCCGCGGCCGGGTGGTCCGCACCGAGCTGAAGACGCCCACCGCGCCGACCGCCCGCTACGGCGAGGTCGATCTGGTGGACTCGGTGGCGACGATCGCCGACGATGGTTCGGTCAGTCTGTTCGTGGTCAACCGGTCCACCGCGGACGAGGCCTCGGTCTCGGTCGAGCTGGCCGGCGACCTGATCGTGGCCGACGCCCAGACCCTCACCGTGCCCCCCGGCGGTGACCGGTTCACCCGCAACACCCAGGACGCGCAGCCGGTCGCCCCGGTGGTCCTGGACGCCGTCGCCCGCGAGGTGGCCGACGGCCTGACCCGGCTGCGGATCTCGCTGCCCCCCATCTCCTGGTCGGTGCTGACCCTGCGCCCGACCACCGCCCCCCAGGAGGCCCTCCGTGCCTGAGCTGACCATCGGCGAGCAGGACTTCCTGCTCGACGGCGAGCCGTACCAGATCATTTCCGGTGCGCTGCACTACTTCCGGGTGCACCCGGACCTGTGGGCCGACCGGATCCACAAGGCCCGGCAGATGGGCCTGAACACGATCGAGACCTACGTCCCGTGGAACGCGCACTCCCCCGTGCGCGGCGAGTTCCGCACCGACGGCGGCCTCGACCTGGCCCGCTTCCTGAAGCTGGTGGCGGACGAGGGCATGCACGCGATCGTCCGCCCGGGCCCGTACATCTGCGCCGAGTGGAGCAACGGCGGCCTGCCGCCGTGGCTGCTGCGCATCCCGGGCATGCTGCCGCGCCGGTCCGAACCGCAGTACCTGAAGGCGGTCACCGAGTACCTGCAGGCGGTCTACGAGATCGTCACCCCGCTGCAGATCGACCGCGGCGGCCCGGTCTTCCTGGTGCAGATCGAGAACGAGTACGGCGCCTACGGTTCCGACAAGGAGTACCTGTCCGAACTGGTCCGGGTGACCCGTGAGTCCGGCATCACCGTGCCGCTCACCACGATCGACCAGCCGACCCCGCAGATGCTGGCCGACGGCAGCCTGCCCGGCCTGCACCTCACCGCGTCGTTCGGCTCCCGCAGCGCCGAGCGCTTCCAGACGCTGCGCGAGTTCCAGCCGACCGGGCCGCTGATGTGCATGGAGTTCTGGAACGGCTGGTTCGACAGCTGGGGCACTCACCACCACACCACGTCGGTGGAGGAGTCGGACTCCGCGCTGGACGAGATCCTGGCCGCCGGCGGCTCGGTGAACCTCTACATGTTCCACGGTGGCACCAACTTCGGCATGACCAACGGGGCCAACGACAAGGGCGCCTACGTGCCGCTGGTGACGTCGTACGACTACGACGCCCCGCTGGACGAGGCCGGCAACCCGACCGCGAAGTACCACGCCTTCCGTAAGACCATCGCGAAGTACGCGCCGGTGCCGGACGAGGTTCCTGCGGAAGCGACTCCGGCCCCGGCATTTACGGCCGAGATCACGCCCGCGGCCGGATTGCTCGGTCTGGTGGGCGAACTCGGCGACGCGGAGCGGCACGAGCACGCGGCGACCTTCGAGGAGATCGGGCAGGACACGGGTTTCGTGCTCTACGAGACCTCGATCAAAGGGCGCGCCCCGGGCGTGCTGTCCCTGGATGAGGTCCGCGACCGGGCGTACGTCTACGTCGACGGCGTGCCGGTAGGTGTGCTGGCCCGCGACTCGCACGAGCGCTCGATCCGCCTGCCCCTGGCCGGTTCGGTCCTGACCGTCCTGGTCGAGGACCAGGGCCGGGTGAACTACGGTCCGCGGCTGGGCGAGGAGAAGGGCCTGATCGGCGCGATCCGGCTGGCCGGCGAACCGCTGACCGGCTGGACCGTGACCGGCCTGGAGGTCGACGCGCTGCCCGGGCTCGACCTGTCCGCCCGGTCCGCCGACCACGGCCCCCTGGTCCTGACCGGCGAGTTCGAGCTGACCGAGCCGGCCGACCTGTTCCTCGAAACCGTGGCCTGGGGCAAGGGTCTGGTCTGGATCAACGGGTTCGCGCTGGGCCGCTACTGGCGCCGCGGGCCTTCGCAGACCCTGTACGTGCCGGCCCCGGTCGTGCGGGCCGGGGCCAACCGGATCGTCGTCCTCGAGCTCGAGGCGATGGCCGACCCGACGGTCCGGTTCGTGGACGGGCTGCGGCTGGGACAGATCGAGTTCTGACCGAACCGCCGCCCACGGACGTCCCTTGTCAGTCGTCTGTCAGTCGTCGTCCTTGGCCGACCCGGCCATGTCCAACGCGAGCACGGCGGCGAGGATCAGCAAATGGTCCTCGCCGTCGCCGATCCGCACCGCATAGGTGTCCCGGAACGAGAGCCAGCGCTTGGACACCGTGGCCACCACCCGGCCACCCCGCTCGACCTCGTACTCGTGGTCCAGCAGGTGACCCTTCATCGTCAGGTCGTCCGGGCCGGGCACGTCGATGGTGAAGCGGTCGCCGAACGGGGTGAAGAACTTCTTGCGGACCGAGGCGGCCTTCTCGTCGCCCACCTTGATCGTGTAGGTCTCCCGTAGCGAGACCAGTTGCCGGTGCACCGACGCGACCTCGTGGCCCGACGCGTCCTCCAGCACCAGGCGCCCGCGCAGGCTGAGCACCTTGCCGTCGACGTGCAGCACCAGCCGGCCGTCCTCGTCGGTGATGTCGAAGTCGTCCCCGATGTCGAAGAATCGTTCCTTGATCAGGTACATGCCACCCATTCTGGGCGCGTGGATCAGTCCTGCATTCCGAGCGCCTCGGGCAGCACGGCGGTCGGCAGCCACTCGGTGAACGCCTCGGAGCCGGGCAGGGCCTTGGAGATCAGCCAGCCCTGGAGGGTGTCGCAGCCCATCTTGGCCAGCCGCTCGGCCTGCTCGTTGGTCTCCACCCCCTCGGCGCAGACGCTCATCCCGAGCGAGTGCGCGGTCTCGATCACCAGCCGGGCCAGCACGCTGTCGGTGGAGGCCTCCTCGGCGATCTTGTCGATGAACGACTTGTCGATCTTCACCACGTCGGCCGGCAGGTCCCGCAGCATGGTCAGCGACGAGTAGCCGGTGCCGAAGTCGTCCAGCGCCACGGTCACCCCGAGGTCGCGGATCTCCTGCAGGTTCTTGGCGGTGGCGTGCATGTCGCCGATCACCGCGGTCTCGGTGATCTCCAGGCAGAGGGTGCGCGGCAGCAGCCCGGACTCGGCCAGCGCATCGGCCACGTCGCGGACGAACGAGGGCTGGGACAGCTGCACCGCGGAGACGTTCACGGTGACCTTCATCCGGCGCCGGATGCCGTCCGTCGACTCGAACATCGGCCAGGTCGCGGCCTCCCGGCAGGCGGTCCGCAGCGCCCACCGGCCGAGGTCGATGATCAGGCCGGTCTCCTCGGCGATCTTGATGAAGTCGACCGGCGAGACCGGGCCGAGTTCCTCGTCGGCCCAGCGGGCCAGCGCCTCGGCCCCGACGATCCGGTTGCTGGCCACCTCGGCCAGGGGCTGGTAGTGCAGCCGCAGCCCGCCGTTGGCGATCGCCAGGCGCAGCCGGCGCTCCATGTGGTGCCGGGCCCGTAGCTCGGCCTGGGATCCGCGGGTGGCCAGCACCTCGGCGTTGAAGTGGGTGACCCGGCCGCGGCCGTGCGACTTGGACTGGAACATCGCCAGGTCGGCCTGGGACACCAGGTCCTCCAGGCTGACCCCGGACGACATCATCGAATCGGCCCCGGCCACGCCCACGCTGGCCCCGATGCTGGCGACGGCCTCGACCTGCTGACCGTCACCGTGGTCGACCGTGACGGTGAAGGGCATCGAGGCCTCGTAGACGATCCGCTCGGCGACCGACCGGGACTCCTCCGGGGTGAGGGCACCGGCCAGCACCATCGCGAACTCGTCCCCACCGAGCCGGGCCACCCGGTCCTCGGAGCGGGCGATGTTGCCCAGGCGCTGGGCGAACAGTTGCAGCACCTGGTCGCCGACGGCGTGCCCGAGGCTGTCGTTGACGTCCTTGAACCGGTCCAGGTCGATGTAGAGCACGGTCAGGTCGCCGGACTGGGCGTCGTGGCCGCGCATCCACTCCATCAGCGAGGCCCGGTTCGGCAGACCGGTCAGCACGTCGTGCCGGGCCTGGTAGGCGTAGCTGTAGGAGAGCGCCCGGAACAGGGTGGTCACCGAGACCGTCATCAGCTTGCCGTCGGCGGCGATCACCCCGACCGTGGTGACCGAGGCCTCCTCGCCCGGGGCCTCGTCCGTTACCACCGCGGCGGCCGCGTCGATGCTGGTGTCGGCGGTGAGGAAGACGCTGGGGACCTCGTCGAGGTCGGCCAGCGTCATCCGCTTGAACACCGAGCGCCCGTAGCCCTGGGCGCCCGCCACCCAGCGGTCGAACCAGGCCCGGTCGACCACGATCGGCCCGGCCGCCATCGGCACCACCACGGTGGTCGCCCGCGGGTTGCCGCGGAACCAGTCGTCCAGTTCCGCGACCCGCATCTCCGGGGGCATGGTGACGGCGGGGACGGCGATGTCGGCCAGGATCGCCCGGGCCCAGCCGGACAGCGGCTCGGGCTTGGTCTCCTGCTGATCGGGCAGCCGGTGCCGGCCCCTGCGGGGCCGGCCGGGAGCCTCGGCCCACGGCATGGCTGGCGCCACCGCCACGACGCTACCCCTTCCGGACCCGACCGACCTTCTCGTTATCCGTCGTCCGACACGCCTACGACGATGATCCGCCAGAGGGGTGACGCCCGACCGTGTGACGGTAACGGGCTGAAGGGGGTTCTGTGCATGGTCCGTGACTCAACTGAGGCAGAAACCACCGGCGCAAACCCGGCAACTACCCCCTAACCACCGTGGTCGGGGTGGTCAGCACCCGATCGTGCCCGACCACCCGGGGTTCCCCGACCAGCTCGACCGACTGCCGGAGCGGCCGGTCCTCGGCCGAGGTGCCCACGGAGACCTCGATCGTCCCCGGTTCCACCACCCGGCTCAGGTCCCGCCCGACCAGGGCGGTGCGGTCGGCGTGGACCCGGAAGACCACCTCGGCCCGCTCGCCCGGGGCCAGCCGGACCCGGGCGAAGCCGGCCAGCCAGTGGATCGGCCGGACCACCTGGGCCACCGGGTCGCTGAGGTAGAGCTGGACCACCTCGGTGCCCGGACGGTCGCCCCGATTGTGGACGCTGGTGGTCACCGAGAACTCCCCGTCGGTGGGGATCTCGGTGGCGTCCAGGACGAGGTCGCCCAGTTCGAAGGTGGTGTACGAGCGGCCGTGGCCGAACGGGAAGAGCGGGGTCACGTCGACACTGCTGATCATGCTCGGCTCGCCCAGGGGCGGCTGCAGATAGGTATAGGGCTGGCCCCCCGGGCTCCGCGGGATCTGCACCGGCAGCCGGCCACCGGGCTCGATCCGGCCCGACAGCACGCCGGCCAGCGCTCCCCCGCCCTCCTCACCGGGCATGAACGCCTGGACCAGACCGGCCACCCGCGGGGCCACGTCGCCCAGTGCGTAAGGACGGCCGGACACCACCACCAGCACCACGGGCGTCCCGGTGGCCAGCAGGGCCTCCAGCAGGTCGGACTGGACCCCGGGCAGCCGCAGGTCGTCGACGTCGCACCCCTCACCGGAGGAGCCCAGGCCGAACATCCCGGCCAGGTCCCCGACGAAGGCGATGCAGAGGTCGGCCTCGCCCGCGGCGGCGGCCGCCCCGGCGATGCCCGAGCGGTCGTCCCCCATCACCTGACAACCTGGCTGGTGGACGATCTCGGTGTCCGGCAGCTCGGCCCGCAGGGCGGCCAGCGCGGTCGGGATCTCGATGCCGAGTCCCTTGTGCTCGGGGAACTTGGGCAGTACGTGGTTGGGGAAGGCGTAGCACCCCATGAACGTCCGGGGGTCGTCCGCGCACGGCCCGACCACGGCGATCTTCTGGTGCTTCTGGAGCGGCAAGGCGGTACCGGGGTCGAGCAGGGTCACCGAGGTCTCGGCGATCCGGCGGGCGATGTCCCGGTTGCCCGGCGGGTCGAGGTCGATCGATTCGGGTGATTCGGTCTTCGGGCTCCAGCCCCGGTCGAGCAGCCCCAGCCCGGCCTTCTGGGTGAGCACCCGGCGCGCGGCCCGGTCGACGAGTTCCTCCGGCAGTTCACCGCTACGGACCAGCTCCGGCAGGTGGACATAACAGATCGTGTCGGGCAGCTCGACGTCCATCCCGGCGCGCAGCGTGGCGGCCGCGGCCCCGGCGTTGTCGGCGACGATCCGGTGCATCGAGGTGAGGAACGGCGTGGCCCAGTAGTCCGAGACCACCGTTCCGGTGAAACCCCACTCGTCCCGAAGGATCTCGGTGAGCAGCCAGGGATCGGCCCCGGCCGGCACCGAGTCGTTGTCGTTGTACGAGTGCATCACCGACCCCGCCCCGGCGGCCACCGCGGCCTCGAACGGGGGCAGCAGGACGTCGAGCAGCTCGCGGCGGCCGAGAGAGGCAGGCCCGTGGTTACGCCCGGCCCGGGAGGCCGAGTACCCGATGAAATGCTTGAGAGTGGCGATGATCCCGGCGTCCTGAAGACCGCGGACGTAGGCCGAGCCGAGTTCGGCCACCAGGTAGGGATCCTCGCCCAGGGTCTCCTCCACCCGGCCCCAGCGGTAGTCCCGGACGACGTCCATCAGCGGTGAAAGCCCTTGGTGGGCACCGAGCCGGGCCAGGTCGCGGCCGATCGCCGCGGCCATCTCGCCGATCAGTTCCGGGTCGAAGGTCGCACCCCAGGCGATCGCCGCCGGGTAGACCGTGGCGCCGTAAGTGGTCACCCCGGTGAGGCATTCCTCGTGGGCGATCGCCGGGATGCCGAAACGGGAGGCCGCGACCACGATCTCCTGCTGCCGGGCGAGCTCCTCGGCCCCCTCGGCCGGGCTCACCGGCGCGCTGCCGTAGATCCGGGTGAGGTGCCCGAGGCCGTCCCGGGCGGCCTGCTCCAGGGGCAGCGCGCTCTCGGTGGCGAACACGTCCTCCATCGGGGCGCTCTGGGCCTGGTCCGGACCGTCCTCGGAGCGGACCCGGGGGGCGTTGCCGATCCAGCGACTGCCGAGCTGGGCCACCTTCTCCTCGAGGGTCATCCGGGCCAGAAGATCCTCCACCCGCGCCTCGACCGGCTGCGACTCGTCCTGCCAGCGATCGGCCGTCATGGCTCACTCCCTCGTGAGGTGCTTCGAAAAGTTTTCGCTGATGCGTCGCCCAACGGTCCATGAAAACCGCGCACTGACAGGGCTTTTTCCGCTCGGCGACGGATTCACTCTCACTGAGGAACGGACCAACATTCAACCCTTGACATCGCCCGGCGGCGAAACTACTTTTCGAGAACTTCCGACATTTCCGGTCGCTCTTCTTCCGATGAGTTACCGATTTGCTCGACAGCTGTCGTCATGACACCAGCGCACCGGGGCGCTGTTCCGCCCCCGTGCGTCCGAAGAGCCGCGGGCGTCCGCGGCCGGTACCCGATGGAGATCACCGTGGATCCCATGAAAGCGCTCCCCACGTCCCGCCGGGGCTTCCTCAGCCTCGCCCTGGGCCTCCCGATCGCCGGCGCCACCCTGGCCGCCTGCGGGAGCTCCGGTCCCGGAACGGAGTCGGGCGGCTCCGGCAAGACCTCCGGCGGTAGTTACTGGTACCTGTCGGTCGACCCGGCCGAGAGCATCCGCCGCAACTCGCTGGACCGGTTCAACAAGGCCAACCCCAGCGAGGCGATCAAGGGCCAGGCGTTCCAGAACGACGCCTACAAGGAGAAGATCAAGACCGCGATCGGCGCCGGCCAGGCCCCGACCATCATCTGGGGCTGGGGCGGCGGTGGCCTCGGCAGCTGGGTCGACGCCGGTGCGGTGGACGACCTGACCTCGTGGTTCGGCGAGAACCCGGACGTCAAGGAGAAGCTGTTCCCGGCCTCGTTCGGGGCGGCGACGATCGACGGCAAGATCTACGCGATGCCGGCCGAGACCGTGCAGCCGATCGTCCTCTTCTACAACAAGGAGAAGTTCGACGAGGTCGGCGTCGAGCCGCCGCAGTCGTGGGACGAGCTGCTGGCCCTGGTGCCCAAGTTCAACGCCAAGAAGATCGCCCCGTTCTCGCTGGGTGGTCAGTCCCGCTGGACCAACATGATGTGGCTGGAGTTCCTCTTCGACCGGATCGGCGGCCCGGAGATCTTCCAGGCCGTGTTCGACGGCGAGAAGAACGCCTGGTCGAACCCGGCCGCGATCAAGGCCCTCGGCGAGGTCCAGAAGCTGGTCAAGATGAACGGTTTCATCAAGGGCTTCTCCTCGATCACCGCCGACTCCAACGCCGACCAGGCGCTGCTCACCTCGGGCAAGGCGGCGATGATGCTGCACGGCCCGTGGACCTACGGCTCGATGAAGACCGAGGGCGGCGACTTCGTCAGCGGCGGTCACCTCGGCTACCTGAACTTCCCGCCGGTCGAGGGCGGCACCGGCGACCCGTCGAACACCTACGGCAACCCGGGCCAGTACCTGTCGATCTCCTCCAAGGCCACCCCCGAGCAGAAGAAGGCGGCCCAGGACTTCTTCAAGACCCAGGTGCTCTCGGACGCCGAGCAGCAGGAGTGGATCGACTCCGGTGCGGTGCCGATCGTGGTCGGCTCGGACTCCAAGTTCGCCGGTAGTGAGGACAAGGAGTTCCTGCAGTTCGTCTACGACGTGGCCAGCAAGGCCAAGGTCTTCTCGCAGTCGTGGGACCAGGCGCTCAGCCCGACCGCGGCCGAGTCGCTGCTGGACAACATCGCCAAGCTGTTCCAGCTCTCCATCGACCCGCAGAAGTTCGCGGACAACATGAACGCGGTCATCGGGAAATGACTGTCCCGGTTCAGGTTCCACCCGACCAGCTATCCCGGTCGTCGGCCGGCCGGACCGCCTCGCACGCGGTCCGGCAGGGCTCGATCGCCTGGATGGCGCTGCCGGCCCTGCTGATGTTCGTGGCGTTCGGCGTGGTCCCGCTGTTCGGCGTCCTGGGACTGAGTTTCAGCTCCTGGGACGGCCTCGGCAGCATCCACGCGGCCGGACTCCAGAGCTGGCGCGACGTGCTCTCCGACCCGGGGCTGCCGCACGCGCTGCTGATCACCTTCGAGCTGATGGCGCTGACCTGGCTGTTCCAGACCCCGATCAGCCTGCTGCTCGGGGTGTTCCTGGCCGCGCACTACCGCTACCGGGGTGTGCTGGCGGTGCTCTTCTTCATCCCGCTGCTGCTCAGCCAGGCCGCCATCGCCATCACCTTCAAGGCCCTGCTCGACCCCAACTTCGGTCTCGGGGCGGGCCTCGGCCTGGACTTCCTGGCCCAGGACTGGCTGGGCAAGCCGGTGCTGGCGATCTGCACGGTGATCTTCGTGGTCTCCTGGCAGTTCATCCCGTTCCACTCGCTGATCTACCAAGGGGCGGTGCGGCAGATCCCGGCCTCGCTCTACGAGGCGGCGCAGCTGGACGGGGCCGGGCGGCTGCGGCAGTTCTGGAGCATCACCCTGCCGCAGCTGCGCAACACCATCATCACCTCCTCGACGCTGATGGTGATCGGGTCGCTGACCTTCTTCGACCTGATCTGGGTGCTCACCGCGGGCGGGCCCAGCGATGCCACCCGGTCGCTGGCCCTGGACATGTACATCCGCGGGTTCCGGGCCAACCTGATGGGCCCGGCCAGCGCCATCGCCGTCATCCTGGTCGTCGTCGGCCTGCTGCTCGCGCTCCTGCTGCGACGGCTGGGCGGCGGTCGCGAGACCAGCAGCCAGCTCGAGGGGATGTGAGGACATGACCACCGTCCTTTCCAACGAACCGGCCGGGCCGACCAAGGAACGCGTGATCGACCAGTCGGCCGCCAACCGGTACCGCAAACTGCTGCGGCTGAACTGGGGGGCCGGCCTGGCCGGCTGGTTCTGGCTGCTGATCGTCATCATCCCGATCTACTGGATCGTGCTGACCAGCGTGAAGACCCGGGCGAACTACTACACGACCAATCCGCTCGCCCCACCCAGCGGGATCACCTTCAGCAACTACAAGTTCGTGATGGACTCCGGTTTCACCCGGTACTTCACGAACACCGTGGTGGTGACCCTGGGCTCGGTCGTGCCCGCGGTGCTGATCTCGTTCATGGCGGCCTACGCGATCGTCCGGGCCGGCGACGGGCGGTTCCTGCGCTCGGTGAACCTGATCTTCCTGGCCGGGCTGGCGGTGCCGCTGCAGGCGGTGATCATCCCGGTCTACCTGATCATCATCAAGCTGCAGATCTACGACACCCTGCTGGCGATCATCCTGCCCTCGATCGCCTTCGCCATCCCGCTGACCGTGCTGATCCTGGTCAACTTCATCCGGGACGTGCCCAAGGAACTGTTCGAGTCGATGCGGCTGGACGGCGCCACCGACTGGCGCACGGCCTGGTCGCTGGCCTTCCCGCTGACCCGGCCGGCCCTGGTCACGGTCAGCATCTACAACGCGCTGACGATCTGGAACGGGTTCCTGCTGCCGCTGGTGCTCACCTCCGACCCGAACCAGCGCACCCTGCCCCTGGCGCTGTGGTCCTTCCAGGGCCAGTACGGGGTGAACGTGCCGGCCGTGGCCGCGGCCGTGGTGCTGACCACGATCCCGATCCTGGCCGTGTACGTGATCGGACGGCGGCAGCTGCTCAGCGGCCTGACCGCGGGCTTCGGCCGCTGAGGGCTCCGGGCTCCCTGACAAGTCCCGTCGAGTCCGCAAGGAGGTACAGCATGAGCTCCAGGCCCGGACGGGCGACCCTGGCGACCATCGCCGAGGCCGCCGGGGTCTCGATCGCCACGGTGTCGAAGGTGGTGAACGGGAGGGACGACGTCTCTCCCGGCACCCGCGCCATGGTCGAGGACCTGCTCCGTCAGCACTACTACACCGGCCGCGGCGGCAGCCGGCTGGCGACCATCGAGGTGGTCTTCGCCGGCCCGCTGGCGGCCTACAGCAACGAGGTGATGGAAGGAGTGCTCCAGGCCGCGGCCGAGCCCGGGGTCGCGGTGATGCTGAGCAAGGGCCGGGGCGCCTCGAGCGCCACGGCCTGGGCCCTCGGCGTGGCCAAGGCCGGCCGCAGCGCGGTGATCAGCGTCAGCAACGAGATGACGGTGGAGGACGCGACCGCCCTGGTCCGGGCGAACGTGCCGCTGGTCGTGGTGGATCCGCTCACCCCGGCCGGGAACGACATCATCAGTGTCGGCTCGACCAACTACGCCGGCGGGATCACCGCGGCCGAGCACCTGCTCTCGCTCGGCCACACCCGGATGGCGTACATCGGCGGTGAGGCCGAGGCCGGCTGCAACCAGGCCCGGTGGCAGGGTTTTCGCAGCACGCTGGAGTCGGCCGGCCACCCGGTCCCGGAGAACCTGGTGCTGCACGAGACCTTCCGGTACTCGGCCGGGCTGACCGGCGGCGGCATCCTGCTCGACCGGCCGGACCCACCCACGGCGGTGTTCGCCGGCAGCGACGAGATCGCCGTCGGGCTGCTGGAGGCGGCCCGCCGCCGCGGGGTGCGGGTGCCGGAGGACCTGAGCGTGGTGGGGTTCGACGACACCCAGCTCGCCGAGTTCTGTTCCCCGCCGCTGACCGTGGTGCGGCAGCCGCTGCGGGAGATGGGCCGGGTGGCGGTCCGTACGGCGCTGCAGCTGGCGTCGGGCGACTCGCTGGACTCGCACCACGTGGAGCTGGCCACCAGCCTGGTGGTCCGGGCGTCCACGGCGGCCCCCCGCCGCTGAGGTCTCCTCGCCGGTTGTGCGCACTCGCGCTGCAACCGGCCTTGGGGATTCACCCCGGCATCGTCTTTTCACCCCCCTCACCTCCCGTAATGTCGCACCGGTGAAGACGACCCGCCTGAAAGTGACACTCCGCGACGTCGAACCGAGAGTCCTGCGCGTTCTCGACGTCCCGGCCGACTGCACCCTGGGTGAGCTTCACGATCTGCTCCAGATCGGTTTCGGGTGGCTGGGTCTCGAGCCGTACCAGTTCGTCTCGGGCGCCACCCGGCACCTTCCCGGGGTGCTGGACGACGTCCTGGACGACCTGGGCCCGCGGTTCGGGTACCTGTACGACCCCCAGGTCCGCTGGGAACACGACGTGATCGTGCTCGGGCCGGGCGGCGAGCACGCCGCCTGTGTCTACGGTGAGGAGCCGGGCCCACCGGATTCCAGCGGTGGTCCGCGGGCCTACCTCCAGCAGCGACAGAACCTGGACGTCCGCGCCCGGGAGGCGTTCTGGGCCCCGCACGCGCCCGAGTTCGATCAGGCCCTGACCGACCGGCGGGTGCGGCAGATGGCCGGGCTGGTGCCCGAATCGGTCCGGTTGCTGCTGCACCTCGTCGGCGAGCGGGTGGAACTGAGCCCCGGCGGCGCGTTTGCGCCGGACCTGACCCAGGAGCTGCTCGAGCAGCGGCCGGCCTGGCAGAACGGCGGCCGCCCCGACCTCGGCCCGGTCGTCGCCCTGCAGGGCATCCTGCGCAGCACCGGCATCCTGCGGCAGCACCAGACCGGGCTCACCCCGGCGGAGTTCGCCGCCGACCCGCGGTTCGTGGTGCGCCGGCTCCGGTCCTGGTTCACCCCGGGCAGTCTGGGGGCGGCCGTGGCCGGGCTGGGGGTCGGGGGTCTGGCCGCCCGGGGCCCGCTCGACGAGGAGGCCCTGGTCCGCCTCGTGCTGGGCGAGGCCGTCCGCGAGCACCCGGTCGACGCGAGCGACGTGCGGCAGACCCTGCACCACCTGCTGCCGGCTCTGACCGGGCTCGACCTGGCCCTGCGCACACCCCTGGGCTGGGTTCCCGGCCCCTCCGCGCGCACCCTGCTCCCCCAGGCCACGGCCCTGTCGGTCTACGCCCCGGGCACGCCGGACCCGGCCCTGACCACCCGCGGTTAGCGGCCCTGGGCCGAATCGCCGCGCAACGTCATGATCGCGCTGGTGATGGTCGCGGCGGTCTTGCCGTCCTCCCGCACGATGTCGCAGCTGTAGTGGCTGATCGTCCGGCCGGGGTGGGTGCAGCGGGCGGTGGCCACCAGCGCTCCGGAGAAGACCGGCCGCAGGAACCGGGCGTCCAGGTCCACGCTGGTGAAGGACTCACCGGGCTGGATGATCGTGGAGTGTGCGGTACCGATCGCCGCGTCGGCCAGCTCACAGAGCAGTCCGCCGTGCACGGTGCCCTGCTGGTTGCTGTGCAGTTCCGGATCGGCCTGGATCCGCACCGCCGCCGTACGCTCGTCCACCGCGACGATCTCGAGACCGAGAAGCCGGGAGATCGCCGTCGGATACCGCAGATGCGTGGTGTCGCCCGGCTTCAGCGAGCCGTCGAGCTGGCGCCGCAGGTACTCCAGCACCGGCAGAGCCGGCTGAGGGGACTCGTCCGACATCCTGTTTCTCGCCTTCCTCAAGGACGGGCCAGGGCCGCAGCGCGATCGGGATGGCCACCGCTCCTCCCGTCCCCGAAGGAGAGCGAGCCGACCCCGCACGCCGGCCACCGGCGTCCGTCATTGATGCTTCGAAACCGGCCGGGAGATGGATGACGCTGGTGGGCCCGGCCGGTCTCGAACCGACGACACCCGCGGTGTAAACGCGGTGCTCTACCAACTGAGCTACAGGCCCTGCTCCCGGACCCCCGGCGGGGGTCGGGAAAGGTTCTTAAAGTGCGGCGATCGCCTCGCGGTAGCCCTCGAACGACCGGGCCTCGCCCATGCCGTTCACCACGCTCCAGCGCAGCACGCCGTCCTTGTCGACGAGGAAGGTACCGCGAATCGCGCTGCCCGTGGTCTCGTTGAAGACCCCATAGTCCTTCGCCACCGCACCGTGCGGCCAGAAGTCCGACAGCAGCGGGAAGCTGAACTTCTCCGCCTCGGCCCAGGTCCGCAGGGCCACCACGGTGTCCGTCGAGACGGCCAGCACCTGCACCGCGACGTCCTCGAAGGCGGCCAGGTTGTCGCGGATCTCGCAGAGCTCACCGGTGCAGATGCCGGAGAACGCGAACGGGTAGAAGACCACCGCCACGTTGCTCTCGCCCCGGAAGGACGACAGCTCCACGAGCTCGCCGTGCTCGTTCTTCAGGGCGAACTCAGGGGCGGCCTGACCGATCTCGAGTGCCATGCTGATCTCCTCCGACGAACCGCCTGATCGACGTGACTGTTCCGCACGCCAGGCGGACCTGGCGTGCGGAGCACAGTCTGTCACCGAATCCCCCGTCCGCGCGCCCCCGGCGCAGAGCGGGAAGATGGATCAGCGGCGACCGGCCCTCGGGGTGGCCAGCCGGGTCCCGGTCCAGTCCTGACACACGCTGATCGTGCTCGTCGCGTGCAGACCGGCCGTCGGGGCGGATTCCTCGATCTCACTGTGCTCGACGTGCCCGTCCCGGCCCGCCTTCGGAGTCAGCAGCCAGATCACCCCGCCCTCGGCCAGGTTCGTCAGCGCGTCGACCAAGGAGTCGACCAGATCACCGTCGCCGTCCCGCCACCAGTACAGCGCGGCGTCGACGACGTCCTGGGCGTCCTCGTCGGCCAGTTCGTTGCCCGTCAGCGTCTCGATTGCGAGCCGCAGCTCGTCGTCCACGTCCTCGTCGTACCCGAACTCCTGTACGAACTGACCGGGCTTGAGTCCGAGCCGGCCGGCCATGGACTGCTCAGCCGCGGGCTCCGCGGTCGCGCCCACCTCACTGACCTCCTCCGCTGCCAACGCTCCCGCGCGGCGGCACTGGCGGCCCTGGGGGGCCGCTCTCTGGCGGGCGGGTCGTCCGACCCACCCGGTTGTCTTCGGTCCTGCTGGTGTTGCCGTTGTGCACGTTCCCGGTGCTACCCGGTTGCCTCGTCCAGCGACGATGCAACCATCACCAGGCTGGTCAGGCTAGTGGACTCCATCAGCGGAGTGCGGCGCAACCGCCCCGCCACCTCGGACGTCGTGTTTTTGCCTGATTCCCCGAACGGTGCGGTACTCGGTCGGCCGAACGAGCATCGCCCCCCGGCGGCCACCGCGCACCCCGATCGCCCTCTTCCGGGGCCCGGTCCGCCCGCAGACACTCCCGGGAAACCGGGGCGACACGCCGCCGACACGCCGGGCCGGATGGTGATCATGTCAACCCCGTTGTACGGACGCCCGGGGCGAAGGGGCACACTGAGCAGGTGGGTCCGCCGCGTCCCTGCGCCCTCGGCCAACCGGGGGCTTTCGACGCCGGTGCGGCCCGTCAGCCAAGATAGAGCCGAACCCGGTCGCGATCCGCCCGGATTCGGCATGGTTTCCCATCGTTGTCCTAAACCCAGGAGGGACGTCGTGGTCGGACGAGAATCATCAGGCCCGATCCTCAACGGGCTGCCGAGCCGGCTGCCCGACATCGATCCTGAGGAGACCGCCGAGTGGCTCGCGTCGCTCGACGCGGCCATCGACGGCCAGGGCCGTCAGCGCGCCCGGTACCTGATGCAGTCGCTGCTGCAGCGTGCCCGCGAGCGTGGGGTCGGTGTGCCGAGCCTCACGGCCACCGACTACGTCAACACCATCCCGCCGGAGGCCGAGCCCTGGTTCCCCGGCGACGAGGAGGCCGAACGCACCGCCCGCCGGTGGATGCGCTGGAACGCCGCGGTGATGGTCCACCGCGCCCAGCGCCCCGGCATCGGCGTGGGCGGTCACATCTCCTCGTACGCGTCGTCGGCGACGCTCTACGAAGTCGGCTTCAACCACTTCTTCCGGGGTAAGGACCACCCGGGCGGCGGCGACCAGGTCTTCTTCCAGGGCCACGCCTCCCCCGGCGTCTACGCCCGGGCCTTCCTCGAGGGCCGGCTGTCCGCCGACGAGCTGGACGGCTTCCGCCAGGAGCGCTCGCACCCGGCCGGTGGGCTGTCGTCGTACCCGCACCCGCGGCTGATGCCGGACTTCTGGGAGTTCCCGACCGTCTCCATGGGCCTCGGCCCGATGAACGCGGTCTACCAGGCGTCCTTCAACAAGTACCTGCACAACCGCGGCGTGAAGGACACCTCCCAGCAGCACGTCTGGGCGTTCCTGGGCGACGGCGAGATGGACGAGCCGGAGAGTCGGGGCTTCCTCCAGGTGGCCGCCACCGAGGAGCTCGACAACCTGACCTTCGTGGTGAACTGCAACCTGCAGCGCCTGGACGGCCCGGTCCGCGGTAACGGCAAGATCATCCAGGAGCTGGAGGCCCAGTTCCGCGGGGCCGGCTGGAACGTGATCAAGGTCGTCTGGGGCCGGGAGTGGGACCCGCTGCTGGCCGCCGACCGCGACAACGCGCTGGTCAACCTGATGAACGTCACCCCCGACGGGGACTACCAGACGTATCGGGCCGAGGACGGCGCGTACATCCGGGAGCACTTCTTCGGGCGCGACCCGCGCACCCTGAAGCTGGTCTCGAAGCTGTCGGACGACGACATCTGGTGGAACCTCAAGCGCGGCGGGCACGACTACCGCAAGGTCTACGCGGCCTACCGGGCGGCGATCGAGCACAACGGCCAGCCGACCGTGATCCTGGCAAAGACGATCAAGGGCTACGGCCTGGGCACGCACTTCGCCGGGCGCAACGCCACGCACCAGATGAAGAAGCTGACCCTGGAGGACCTGAAGGCCTTCCGCGACGGTCTGCGGATCCCGTTCACCGATGCCCAGCTGGAGGCGGACAAGTACCTGCCGCCGTACTACCACCCGGGCGAGAACGACGAGATCATCCAGTACATCCGCGACCGGCGCAGCAAGCTCGGCGGTGCGGTCCCGCAGCGCCGGCACAACGCGGGTGCGCTGAAGCTGCCGGACGAGAAGGCCTACACCGGCGCCAACCGCGGTTCGGGCAAGCAGCAGGTCGCCACCACCATGGCGTTCGTCCGGATCCTGCGCGACCTGATGCGGGACAAGGACTTCGGCCCCCGGGTCGTGCCGATCATCCCGGACGAGGCGCGCACCTTCGGGATGGACTCGTTCTTCCCGACGGCGAAGATCTACAACCCGCACGGCCAGCAGTACACCTCGGTCGACCGCGAGCTGATGCTGGCCTACACGGAGTCCACCTCCGGCCAGATCCTGCACGTCGGGATCAACGAGGCCGGGTCGGTCGCCGCGTTCCAGGCGGCGGGCACGTCGTACGCCACGCACGGCGAGCCGATGGTGCCGATCTACGTCTTCTACTCGATGTTCGGCTTCCAGCGCACCGGTGACAGCCTCTGGGCGGCCGCGGACCAGATGACCCGCGGCTTCCTGATCGGCGCCACCGCCGGGCGCACCACGCTGACCGGTGAGGGCCTGCAGCACGCCGACGGGCACTCGCCGCTGCTGGCCTCGACCAACCCGGCGGCCGTGGTCTACGACCCGGCGTACGCGTACGAGATCGGCCACATCATGCGGGCCGGGCTCGAGCGGATGTACGGGGAGACGCCGGAGGACGTCTTCTACTACCTCACGGTCTACAACGAGCCGATCGTCCAGCCCCCGGCCCCGGCCGACCTGGATGTCGAGGGCGTGCTCAAGGGCATCTACAAGCTCCGCCCGGCCGGGTCCGCCACCGGCCCGAAGGCGCAGATCCTGGCCTCCGGGGTCTCGGTGCCGTGGGCCCTGGAGGCGCAGACCCTGCTGGCGGACGACTGGGGCGTCGCCGCCGACGTCTGGAGCGTCACCAGCTGGACCGAGCTGCGCCGGGACGCCCTCGCGGCCGAGGACCAGGCCTTCCGGCACCCGTCGGAGCCGGCTCCCGTGCCGTTCGTCACCCAGCGCCTGCAGGGTGCCGCCGGCCCGGTGGTCGCGGTCACCGACTACATGCGCGCGGTGCCGGACCAGATCCGCCAGTGGGTCCCGCAGGAGTTCACCTCCCTCGGGGCCGACGGCTTCGGCATCTCCGACACCCGCCCGGCGGCCCGCCGCTGGTTCGGGATCGACAGCCCGTCGGTCGTGGTCCGGGTGCTCGAACTGCTGGCCGCCCGTGGTGAGGTGGCGGCGGACCTGCCGCAGAAGGCGATCGACAAGTACGACCTGCTGAACGTCCGGGCCGGTACCACCGGCACGGCGGGCGGCGACGCGTAACCCTGCACGACGGAGGGCGCCCGGGGATCTCCCCCCGGGCGCCCTCCGGCTTTTGCGGGCATGAAAAAGGGCCGGTGGCACGCCACCGGCCCTTTTACCGAGCCCTCTAGAACATCGTCACGATGCTGCTCGCCCCACCCGTCGGGATCGACCCGGTCGGTGGGGTGGAGGCCTTGCCCACCCGATGGCCGAGCTCCTCGCGCAGCGCCTCGACCGCGGCCTGGTCCGGATGGTCGGCCAGGGCCGCGAGGTGCCGCCGGGCGTCCCCGAGCCGCTCGGTCTCGATCGCGGCCAGAATCAGCTCGCGCCCGGCCGCGGTGGTGTGCTCCCGCGGCCGCCAGTGCCCGACGCCCAGGTTGAGTGCGTCGTTCGCGTGGCCGGCCTCGCGCAGCGTCTGCAGGCCCAAGGCCAGGGCGTCGCCGGTCACGTCCCGGTCGGCGGCCGTGCTGAGCCGGCGCAGGGCCGTCTCCCGGTCGTCGTCGATGGAGAGCCGGGCCAGCTCGATCAGCGGGTACCAGGCCCGGTTGTTCTGGGCGACCTCCTCGGCCAGCGCCCAGACCGAGTCCCGGGCGCCGCGCGCCGGATCCCCACCCTCATGGCTCTGCGCCCCCATGGCGCGGACGATCTCGGCGAGCCGGTCGAACGCGGCGGCGTCGTTGGGGTCCTCCCCCAGCCGGGCCCGCAGCGCTTCCTCCTCGCTGCGGTCCTCGTCGGTGGCGTGCAGATCGCCGCCCCCGTACTCGACCGGGGTCTCGACGGAGTGCGCAGCGAGAGTTTCCAGCGGGTCGCCGCCATCCTGACGTCCGCCCGCGGAGAATTCGTCCGTCGAGCGGCGCTTCAGCCGATCCAGCGCTGACATATCGCCCCTTTCGGCAGCCTGCGGTGCAGTCCTGATGTGTCCACCAGTCGTTGCTGTCCAGTCTTCCGTGCAGAACCGGTCCCCGCCGCTTCACAAGCGGCACCGAAGTGGCCCACGTGACGTCCGTGTGACGTGGATGCTGCCTCTGAGTGCCTTCTGTGTGACGCAGAACCGTTCCCGACCCTAACGCGTACGGCCCACGGACGGCGACCGGTACCCCCGGTGCAACGCCGGGCCCACGGGCCGGAGGGACTCACCCAGTAACCTCGGGCAGGTGGTGACCACCGCGGACGAGGCGACCGTCGCGAATCTCAGGGCGGCCCGGGGCGCCCTCGCGGCCGAGGCCGTCCGCCGGATGGAGGACGCGCTGCCCTGGTACCGGGCGATGAGCGCGCAGGACCGGTCCTGGGTGGGGCTGATCGCGCACGCCGCGATCTCGGCCTTCATCGCCTGGTACGCCGACCGGCAGGCGCCCGGCGCCCGGATCGAGGTCACCGCGGACGTGTTCGGCACCGCCCCCCGCGAGCTGACCCGCTCGATCTCTCTGCAGCACGCGCTGGAGATGGTCCGCACGGTGGTGGACGCGGTCGAGGAGCAGGTGCCCGCGATCGCCGCCCCGGGCGCCGAGCCGCACCTGCGTGAGGCGGTCCTGCGGTACTCCCGCGACGTGGCCTTCGCGGCCGCCGAGATCTACGCCCGGGCCGCCGAGTCCCGCGGGTCGTGGGACGCCCGGCTCGAGGCGCTGGTGGTGGACGCGGTGCTGCGGGGGGCCGAGAGCGAGGATCTGCGCTCCCGGGCGGCCGCGCTGAACTGGGGCGCGGCCACCAAGGTGGTCGTGGTCGCCGGTTCCGCCCCGGCCGAACCGGTCGACGAGAGCCTGGAGGGACTGCGCCGCAGCACCCGCGGCGCGGGCGGCGACCTGCTGGTGGGGGTGCAGGGCGAGCGGCTGGTGGCGATCCTCGGGCACGGGGAGGACCCGGCCGGGCTGGTCGCCGAGCAGGTGCAGTTCTTCGGGCCGGGGCCGGTGGTGGTCGGGCCGGCGGTGAACGGGCTGATGGCCGCGGCCGAGTCGGCCCGGGCGGCGATCTCCGGGCTGAACGCGGTGCGGGCCTGGCCCGGCGCCCCGCGCCCGGTGGACAGCGACGACCTGCTGCCGGAGCGGCTGCTGACCGGCGACGGGGAGGCCCGGCGGACGCTGATCGAGCAGGCCTACCGGCCGCTGACCGAGGGTTCGGCGCACCTGCTGGAGACCGTCTGGACCTACGTGGAGCTGGGCGGCTCGCTCGAGGGGGCGGCCCGGGCGCTGTTCGTGCACCCCAACACGGTTCGCTACCGACTGCGACGAGTGAGTGACATCACTAGGTGGGACCCTACGGACGCACGTGGAGCCTTCGTTCTACGCATCGCCATCATCGCAGGTCGGGTCAGTGATCCACAGGTATGAGCAGATTTCCCCGGCCTACCCTTTGTAGGAACCCTCCAAAGGGTTGCGGAAAGCTTCGTGCATCCCATGCCGTCCGCGAAGTCCCTCACGCAGCGCATCGTTGAGCCCGTGCTCGTCATCGTTGCGCCCGGACAGGGCTCGCAGACCCCTGGCTTCCTCCAGCCCTGGCTGGAGGACCCGGCGGCCGCCGACCGGATGAACTGGCTGTCCGCGGTCGCCGACCTCGACCTGGTCGCGCACGGCACCACCTCCGACGCCGAGACGATCCAGGACACCGCGGTCGCCCAGCCGCTGATCGTGGCGGCCGGCCTGATCTCGCTGCTCGCCCTGTTCCCGCGCCCGGCCGACGCCTACAGCCGGATCGGGGTGGGCGCCGGCCATTCGGTCGGGGAGATCACCGCGGCCGCGGCCACCGGCGTGATCACCGCCGAGCAGGCCATGGTGCTGGTCCGGGTGCGCGGCCGGGCGATGGCCCAGGCCGCCGCGCTGACCCCGACCGGGATGAGCGCGCTGCTGGGTGGGGACCCGGACGAGGTGCTGGCCACGCTGGAGCGGCTCGACCTGACCCCGGCGAACATGAACATGACCGGCCAGATCGTCGCGGCGGGCACGCTGGAGAACCTGGAACGGCTGAAGGACGACCCGCCGGCCAAGGCCCGGGTCCGCCCGCTGAAGGTGGCCGGCGCGTTCCACACCCAGTACATGGCCCCCGCGGTCGAGGTGCTGGAGGGCTACGCCCGGGCGATCAGCACCCACGACCCCCGGGTCCGCCTGGTCTCGAACGCCGACGGCGTGGTGGTGCAGGACGGGCGCGAGGTGCTCGGCCGGATCGTCCGCCAGATCAGCCGGCCGGTGCGCTGGGACCTGTGCATGGAGACGTTCCGGCAGCTCGGGGTCACCGGGCTGCTGGAACTGCCGCCGTCGGGCACACTGACCGGGATCGCCAAGCGCGCGCTGCCCGGGGTGGAGCTGGTCTCGCTGAAGACTCCGGACGACCTGCCCGCCGCGCAGGCGCTGATCGAGAACCACGCGGAGAACGTCCTCACGGTCACGACGGGGGCCTGAAACACATGATCAGCACACGACGTGGGTCCGAGCACGCCCGCATCCTGGCCACCGGCGCCCGGCGCCCGGACCGGGTGGTCACCAACGAGGAGATCTGCGAGGTCCTGGACTCCTCGGACGAGTGGATCCGGACCCGGACCGGCATCGTCACCCGGCGCTTCGCGGCGCCCGGCGAGACCGTCGTGGACCTGGCCGCGCCCGCCGCCGAGCAGGCCGTGCAGCGGGCCGGGCTGGCCGCCGGCGACATCGACGCGGTGATCGTGGCGACCAGCACCCACATGGTCTCGATGCCGTCGGCCGCCGCCCTGACCGCGGCCCGGATCGGGGCCGGCCCGGCCACCACCTTCGACCTGTCCACCGCCTGCGCCGGGTTCACCCACGGCGTCGCGGTGGCCAACGACCTGATCCGCGGCGGCTCGGCCCGGCACGTGCTGCTGGTCGGCGTGGACCGGATGACCGACGTGGTCGACCCCACCGACCGCGGCAGCGCGATGATCTTCGGGGACGGCGCCGGCGCGGCCGTGATCGGCCCGAGCGACACCCCCGGCATCGGCCCGACGATCTGGGGCTCGGACGCCGACCAGTGGGAGGCGCTATACCAGACCGCCTCCTGGACCGAGTACCGGGACCAGGTCGGGCAGGCCCGCCGGACCGGCGGGGAAGAACCCGACTGGCCGGTGATCACCATGATGGGCCCGAAGATCTTCCGCTGGGCGGTCTGGGAGATGGCCGGGGTCGCCCGCAAGGCGCTCGAGGCCGCCGAGGTGGACGTGGCCGACCTGGCCGCATTCATCCCGCACCAGGCCAACGTGCGGATCATCGACCAGATGGCCAAGCAGCTCAAGCTGCCCGACCAGGTGGTGATCGCCCGCGACGTGATCGACGCCGGCAACACCACCGGAGCGTCCATCCCGCTGGCCATGGACCGTCTGATCAGTGAGGGTCAGGTAACCTCCGGAGGCCTCGCCCTCCTGATCGGGTTCGGCGCCGGGCTGAGTTTCTCGGCCCAGGTCGTCCGGCTGCCCTGAACTTCCCGCCCGGTCCGAAAGGGTGGGGCGAAGTCCGCGTCGGCGTCCCCCGCCGTCCGCGAAGCAACCCAACACATCACCGAAATGGAGAACAACCATGGCGCACACCCAGGACGAGATCCTCGCCGGACTCGCCGAGCTCGTCGCTGAGGAGACCGGTATCCCGGCCGGCGACGTGCAGCTGGACAAGTCCTTCACCGACGACCTGGACATCGACTCGCTGTCGATGATGACCATCGTCGTGAACGCCCAGGACAAGTTCGACGTGGAGATCCCGGACGAGGCCGTCGGTGGCCTGAAGACGGTTCAGGACGCCGTGTCCTACATCTCCAACGCCGAGTCGGCGAAGACGGCCTGATTTCTATGCCAGGTTCAGACGACAGGCTGATCGCCGTCACCGGTATGGGCGCGACCAGCCCGCTCGGTGGCGACGTGCAGACCACCTGGGAGGCGCTGCTCGCCGGTCAGTCCGGCGCCCGGCCGATCGAGGCGTTCTGGACGGAGCGGTACCCGACGCTGCCGGTCACGTTCGCCTGCAGCCTGGCCCAGCCGGCCTCGGAGGTGCTCACCCCCCAGGAGATCCGGCGGCTGGACCCCAGCGGCCAGTACGCGCTGATCTCCACCCGGGAGGCGTGGGCCCACGCCGGCGCCCCCGAGGTCGACAAGGAACGCCTTGCCGTGTGCATGGCGTCCGGGATCGGCGGGCTGCACACGGTGCTGAACGCGTACGACACCCTGAACGAGAAGGGCGCGCGTCGGATGCTCCCGATGACCGTGCCCATGCTCATGCCGAACGGGCCGGCCGCCGCGGTCGGGCTGGAGCTGCAGGCCCGGGCCGGGGTGCACACCCCGGTGTCGGCCTGCGCGTCCGGCGCCGAGGCGATCGCCCAGGGGGCGGACCTGATCCGCCGGGGCATCGCCGACGTGGTGCTGGCCGGTGGCACCGAGGGCTGCATCCACCCGGTGACCATCGGGGCGTTCGCGGCCATGCAGGCGCTGTCGAAGTGGAACGACGACCGGGAGCGGGCCTCGCGCCCCTACGACGTCGACCGCAACGGCTTCGTCATGGGTGAGGGTTCCGGCGCGGTCGTGCTGGAGTCGATGGCTCACGCCAAGGCCCGCGGCGCCACGATCCACGCGGTGCTGGCCGGGGTCGGCGTGACCTCGGACGGTTACCACATCTCGGCGCCCGAGCCCGAGGGCAAGGGTGCGGCCCGGGCGATCCGGGCGGCGCTGGCCGACGGTGACCTCGCTCCCGCCGACATCCAGCACCTGAACGCCCACGCCACCTCGACCCCGGTCGGGGACGTGGCGGAGGCGGCGGCCATCCGGCTGGCGCTGGGCGACGCGACGGACGGGGTGGCGGTCTCGGCGACCAAGTCGATGACCGGGCACCTGCTCGGTGCGGCCGGGGCGCTGGAGGCGATCTTCACCGTGCTGTCCGTGCGGGACGGGATCGCCCCGCCGACCATCAACCTGGACAGCGTGGACCCGAAGATCACCCTCGACGTGGTGAACAAGGATCCGCGCAAGCTCCCGGACGGTGACCGGGTCGCGCTGAACAACGCGTTCGGGTTCGGCGGCCACAACGTGGCGCTGGCCTTCCGCAGCGCCTAGGAGCAAACAGGCTGAAGGGCCGGTCCCCCCGGGTGGGGACCGGCCCTTCAGTGCGTAACGGGAAGCTCTAGCCCACCCGGTGCAGCCAGCGCACCGGCGCGCCGTCACCGGCGTAGCGGAACACTTCGAGCTCGTCGTCCCAGGCCCGGCCCAGGGCGAGGTCGAGCTCGCGCTGCATCAGGAGCGGGTCGGCATGACCGATCTCCATCGCGGCCCGGATCCGGTCCTCCGGCACCATCACGTTGCCGTGCACGTCCGTCACGGCATGAAAAATTCCCAGCTCGGGCGTGTGCGACCACCGGCCGCCGTCGACCCCCGCGCTGGCCTCCTCGGTCACCTCGAACCGAAGATGCGCCCAACCGCGCAGGGCAGACGTCAGTCGCGCACCCATCCCCTGTGGTGCCTGCCAGGACAACTCTGTCCGATACAACCCTGGTGCTGCGGGCTGCTCTATCCAGTCCAGCGACAGACGCAGCCCTAGTACGCCGCCCGCTGCCCATTCCACATGTGGGCACAACGCGCTCGGCGCGGAATGCACAAACAGCACGCCTCGCGTGATGGCACCCGACATCTGGCCCTCCTCGACCCGGTTTGAGGTTCGTCTTCCCCAACGACCTCAGCTCGGACCGTGAGCCCTGGGCACACTCCACACGGACGCGTGTCGCGGATCATTGTGCCCGAGTCGGTGGCTCGCCGCCAGGGTCGATCCCTCCGCCGATCAGCGGAGACCACCCCGGAGCATCGGAGGAGGGGGCGCCATCCGTGGCCGGCAACAACTGGGGTGCGAGCAGCCCGACCCGCACCCGCCTCTGCCGTGGGAACCGCCCGAGCGCATAAGGTCAGGGCCCGGGAACGGTACGTACGCACGACAGGAGCCGGACGAGTATGTCGCAACAGGTACGCGGAGTGGTGTCACTGGCCAAGGGCGCGCCGGTGTCGATCGAGACGATCGTCGTGCCGGACCCCGGTCCGGGTGAGGCGGTGGTGAAGATCCAGGCCTGCGGCGTCTGCCACACCGATCTGCACTACCGCGAGGGGGGCATCAACGACGACTACCCGTTCCTGCTCGGCCACGAGGCCTCGGGGATCGTGGAGAGCGTCGGCGACGGGGTGACCGACGTCGCTCCCGGTGACTTCGTCATCCTGAACTGGCGCGCGGTCTGCGGTTCCTGCCGGGCCTGCCTGCGCGGCCGTCCGCACCTGTGCTTCAACACGCACAACGCCCGGCAGAAGATGACGCTGACGGACGGCACCGAACTCTCCCCCGCCCTGGGGATCGGCGCCTTCATCGAGAAGACGCTGGTCGCGGCGGGCCAGTGCACGAAGGTCGACCCGGCTGTGCGCCCGGCCGTGGCCGGGCTGCTCGGCTGCGGGGTAATGGCCGGCCTGGGCGCCGCACTGAACACCGGCAACGTGAGCCGGGACGACACGGTCGCGGTGATCGGTTGCGGCGGGGTCGGCGACGCGGCGATCGCCGGGGCCCGGCTGGCCGGGGCCAAGCGGATCATCGCGGTCGACGTGGACGACCAGAAGCTGCAGTGGGCGACCGAGTTCGGCGCCACCCACACGGTGAACTCCCGGAGCACCGACCCGGTCGCCGCGATCCAGGAACTGACCGGCGGCTTCGGCGCCGACCTGGTGATCGACGCGGTGGGCCGGCCGGAGACCTGGAAGACCGCCTTCTACGCCCGCGACCTGGCCGGCACCGTGGTCCTGGTCGGCGTGCCGAACCCGCAGATGCAGCTGGAGATCCCGCTGGCCGACGTGTTCGGCCGGGGTGGGTCGCTGAAGTCGTCCTGGTACGGCGACTGCCTGCCCAGCCGGGACTTCCCGACCATGGTCGACCTGCACCTGCAGGGCCGGCTGCCGCTGGAGAAGTTCGTCACCGAGACGATCGCGCTGGACGAGGTCGAGGCCGCCTTCGCGAAGATGAGCACCGGCGAGGTCCTGCGTTCGGTGGTCGTGCTGTGAGCGGCACGCTACGGATCGACAAGGTGGTCACCAGCGGGGTCTTCTCGCTGGACGGGCAGGACTTCGACGTCGACAACAACGTCTGGCTGATTGGGGACGACGACGAGGTCCTGGTCGTCGACGCGGCCCACCAGTCCGGACCGATCAAGGACGCCATCGGGTCGCGTCGGCTGGTCGGAGTGGTCAGCACCCACGGCCACAACGATCACATCAACGCCGCCCTCGAAGTGGCCGGCGGAGCGCCGATCTACCTGCACCCCGACGACCGGATGTTGTGGGACGTGGTGCACCCGGGGCATGCGCCGAAGCCGCTGACCGATGGGGAGACGCTGGAGGTGGCCGGTACCGACGTACAGGTGCTGCACACCCCGGGTCACTCTCCCGGCGCGATCTGCCTGTATGTGCCCGCGCTGAACAAGCTGCTCAGCGGGGACACGCTGTTCCACGGCGGTCCGGGCGCGACCGGGCGCTCGTTCAGCAGCTTCCCGGACATCCTGGACTCGATCCGGACCCGGCTGCTGTCGCTGCCGGCCGGGACCGAGGTGCTGACCGGCCACGGTGACTCCACCTCGATCGGCGCCGAGGGCAAGGACTACGACGCCTGGGTGGCCCGGGGTCACTGAACCCGGCCGGGGTCCGCTGCCCCCAAAGGCAGCGGACCAAACCCGGCATCCGGGATAAGTTTCTCGGCATGACTGATCCGGCCTGGGGCTCACCGGACGACCGTCCCGGCACCACCCCTCCCCCGAACATCGCCGACAGCGTCCTCACCCGGATCCTGACCGAGGCCCTGCGCCAGCACCACGAGGTCGAGATCGTCGAGAGCAACGACTCCTACGGCGAGGGCGGCTACGACCTGATGACGCCGGAGGGCACGGTGGCCGCGTCGCTGGTCCAGCGCGAGTCGCTGGCCAGCCGCTTCCTCGGCAACCTGACCACCCGCCGGTACGTGCTCCGGGACGAGCGGGGCGAGGTGGCGGCCGAACTGGTCCGGGCCGGGGCGCTCCGGGGGATCAGCGCCTACGAGGTGCTCGATCCGCGGGCCGCCCCGCTCGCCACGATCACGCCGCAGAGCGCCTTCCGCTCCGGGGGCCTGCGGATCGCCGGGGCCGACGGGACCGAGCTGCAGCTGATCGACGAGGGCCGGCAGAGCAAGCGCTACCAGATCCGTAAGGGCGAGGCCGTGCTGGCCGGGGTGCACGAACGCGACAACGGGCCGATGAGCAGCACCCAGCGCTACCGGATCAGCTTCGCCACCAGCGCCCCGGTGATGACCCGCTTCCTGATCGCGACCGCGGTGATCTGCCTCGACCAGATCCACGACGGCGACTGAGGAAGGACTACCACCAGGCGACGGCGGTCTGGGTGCCCGGCGCGACCTCGGTGAAGCCGCCGTCGTGTACGGCGATCCGGGACCGCCGTACAGCGTCGGCCCAGCCGTCGGCGTCTGGAGTGAGCACCCGCACTGCCCAGCCCGTCGACGCCCAAAGGCCGCGCTGACGTTCGTCCATTGCTGACAGAGCCAACTGCGCCGCGTGCCCACTCTGCGCCGCCGATTTCCCCGTAGTCATCGGAGTAAGCGCGGTCAGGGCCACGGTGATGCCTCCGTCCACCGGCTCCGAAGGCTTGCCGTGTTCCGGCACGTCCGTGCCCCCGACCTGCATCTTGGCCAGCGCCGCGGGAACCTGGTCGACCGGGCCCGGCACGAAGGCCCGCACCTGCGCCCCCGCGTGTTCCACCTCTACCCCGTCCAGCTCCTGGACCTGGGTGAAGCGGATGCCGCGACCCCGCCGGACCACCTTGCGGATCGGCCCGGACGTCCAGTGGTGGACGAACGGATACCACTCGCCCCCGGGCGCGCTCCGGGGATCGGTCAGAAGAGTCACCACCGCGCCGGCGGCCGCCTCGCAGACCGCCAGATGCGTCGGCCGGTTCGCCCGTTCGTCCCTCATTGCCAACTGCATCGCCCAGGGCTGGGTGGACGCGAACGGGTCAGGCATTTGCTCAAGCGCATCGGACACGAGCAGAAGTATCCCCGTGGTACCGATTACCCATGGACGGCAGCACGCACCGACTCTTCGCCGCCTCCGTGAGCATCGCCACGTCGACCGCTTCGGGAGCGCCACTTTGGCAGGCCGCCGCCTCGGCCGTGATCGCCACCGCCTCCTCGGCCGGCTGGACCAGCCCGGACTCCGACCAGTCCTGGCTGGACTGGGTTCCCGGCGGGCATCGCGGCCTGACCCACTGGTGGGGCCTGCCGGCGCTGCTCTCCGTGGCCGTGCTGATCTACGTGCCGCCCGAGGCGGCGTGGGCGCTCTGGGCGCTGCTGCTCGGCTGGGGGTCGCACCTGCTGGGCGATTTCGTCTTCGGCGAGCGGCCGCCCGGCATCCCGATGGCACCTTGGTGGGCCTACGCCGGGCTCGGGCTGAACTCCGGTGGTCTGGTCGAACGCGGGCTGCGCTGGATCTTCCCGGTGTTCATCCTCTGGCAGGCGCTGGTGCTGATCACCGGGGAGCTGGTGCCGTGGTCGGCCTGATCACCAGCGGCTCTTCGGGCCGCCGGAGACGGTGTGCGGCGGGAGCGCGGTGTCGTCGGCCAGGTCGGGAAGGTCGATCTCGCGGGTGACGTCGCTGGCCGGGATCCAGTCCGTGCGCAGGCCCGCCCCGATCTCCGGCTCCCAGCTGATCTCCACCGCGTCCCGGGTCCAGGCGGTGGCGGTGGCCGGGACCGTGCGGTTGATGCCGTGGTGCCAGCGGATCACCGCCACGACCGGGAGCCCCTCCCCGGGCTCGCGACGGAAGACCGACCCGTGGGGGGTGGCACGACGAATGCGAGGGACGCTGGGCATGGCTCTCTCCACGGATGACGATCCAGTTGTGACAATCCCGACATAACAACCCCGACCCGGACTCCACGGTAGCGGATCTCGAACGTATGTTCGAGTGCAGCGCGGGTGCCGGTCAGCGCTTCACCCGAACGGCGGAGCCGCACACAGAGTCACCAAAACCCCTCACAGCAGACCCTCAGCCCAGCCGCACCCCGATACCAGCGAAGATCGGCAGGGTGGTCACCATGACGGCGATCGACACCACTCCCAGCCCGTTCGACGAGGCCACCCGGCCCGTGCCCGCCCTGGACGTCGTCGTCCCGGTCTACAACGAGGAAGCCGGCCTGCAGCCCTGCGTCGAGCGGCTGCACGCCTACCTCAGCAACTACTTCCCTTACCGGTTCCGCATCACCATTGCCGACAACGCCAGTGTCGACCGCACTTTCGAGGTGGCGTCCGGGCTGGCCGCGCGCTACCCCGAGGTCGAGGCGGTGCACCTGGAGCAGAAGGGCCGGGGCCGGGCCCTGCGCGCGGTCTGGCAGGCCTCCGACGCGAGCGTGCTCGCCTATATGGACGTCGACCTCTCCACCGACCTGACCGCCCTGCTCCCTCTGGTCGCCCCACTGCTGTCCGGGCACTCCGAACTGGCCATCGGCAGCCGGCTGGCCCGCGGTTCCCGGGTGGTCCGGGGAACCAAGCGGGAGCTGATCTCACGCTGCTACAACCTGATCCTGCGCGGCACCCTGGCCGCCGGATTCACCGATGCCCAGTGCGGTTTCAAGGCGATCCGGGGAGATGTGGCCCAGCGCCTGCTGCCCCTGGTGGAGGACACCGGCTGGTTCTTCGACACCGAGCTGCTGGTCCTGGCCGAGCGCAGCGGCCTGCGGATCCACGAGGTACCGGTCGACTGGGTGGACGATCCGGACAGCCGGGTGGACATCGTCGCCACGGCGACGGCGGACCTCAAGGGGGTGGTCCGGGTGGGCAAGGCGCTGACCGGTGGACGTCTGCCCCTCGCGGACATCCGGGCCGAGCTGAGCCCGTCGCGGTCCGAGGCCACCGGCCGCACCGTCGACCCGGACGGCGTGCCGCCGGGCCTGACCGGTCAGCTGATCCGGTTCGCCGCGGTCGGCCTGGTCAGCACCCTGGCCTACGTCATCCTCTACGCGCTGCTGCGGTACGGGACGGGGGCGCAGGCGGCGAACCTGATCGCCCTGGTGATCACCACGATCGGCAACACCGCGGCCAACCGCAGCCTGACCTTCGGCGTGCACGGTCCGCAGCAGTGGTGGCGCCATCAGTTCCAGGGGATGGCGATCTTCCTGCTCACCCTGGTGCTGACCAGCGCTTCCCTGGCCGTACTGGACTCCCTGGGAGGCTCGGCACACCAGCTGGTGGAGATTGTCGTGCTGGTCCTGGCCAGCCTGCTGGCCACCGCGCTGCGCTTCACCCTGCTGCGCACCTGGGTGTTCAGGGCCCACCGCTGAGTCACCCATTTGGCGCTTTCCCCGTGCGTCCGGTTACGGTGCATTCCCCTGATCCTTCTTAGCTGTGAGGAGCACCGAACGTTGGGCACGCGGGAGCTGGAAGAGGCACGGACCCTGGAAGAACGCTTCGCCGACCTCGCCGAGACAGGTGACTCGCAGGCCGCCCTGGACGTGATCGACCGGGCCGTCGCGCTCCGCCAGGAGCACGGCACGCCGGACGCGGAGTCACTGAACGGGCTGGCAAACGCGCTCTACAGCCGCAGCCTGGTGCTGGCCGCGACCGGGGACCCCGAGGCCGCGCTGGCGGCGATCACCGAGGCCACCGACCTGTGGCGCACGGTGACCGAGCAGGACCAGGCCCTGGGCCTGCCGAACCTGGCGCTGGCCCTGACCGCGCTGTCCGACCAGCGGGCCGCGGCCGGGGACGACCCGGCCGCCCTGCAGGCGGTGGACGAGGCGGTGCGGATCTACGCGGTGCTGCAGACCGTGGTGCCGGAACAGGCGATGCTGCCGGCCGCGAGCGCGCTGAGCGGGGCGGCCACCGTCCGCTTCCGGCTGGGCGACCGGACCGGGGCGCTGGAGGCGATGAACGAGGCGGTCGCCACGGTGCGCAAGCTGGTTGCGCAGGATCCGCGGCCGCACCGCGACCCGCTCGCCCTGGTGCTCAACAACCTGGCCACCCTGCAGGTCCGGGCGGGCGCGATCCGCGCCGCGGTCGGCACCCTGGAGGAGGTGGCGGTGCTGGTCAGCGCGCTGGCCGACGAGGACCCGAACACCTACAAGCCGGTGCTCGACACGGTCCTGGAGAACCTGAAGCAGGCCCACCGGCAGGCCGAGGTCACCACGGCCTCGTAGACCAAATCAGGGCTGCTGCGGCTGCTGCGGGGAGTTCGTGCTCAGGTACTCGGCCAGCTCCGGCAGCGAGACCCGGCCGTCGCCGTCGGTGTCGATGACCTGCACCGCGAGCACCGCCATCTCGTCGCTGACGTCGGCGCCGAGCGCGACCATCAGGTTCTTCAGCTCGTCGGCCGTGATCAGGCCGTCGTGGTCGACATCGATCATGTCGAAAGTGGCCTGGTAGTCGCTGGTCTCGCTCATCGTCGGAATCCCGTCCCTGGCTGCTGCGTGTGGTGGTGGCCGGGCGAAACTACCGCGAGCCGGGACCGACCGCCAGAGCAGTCACGATCCGGACGCTGCCCCTTCGAGCAGGAACGACACCGTCACCGTGCCCTCCACCCGGACCGGCTCGGTGGCGGTCAGGTCGATCTCCGGGCGCTCGGCGGCGCCCTTGGAGCGGGAGAACATCGCCGCTCCGGCCAGCATTGGGCGCAGGCCGCTGCTGTCCGGGTCGCTGACGCTTCGCACCGCGCCGAGCTGCAGGCCGAGGGCCTCGGCGTAGTCCTGGGCGGCCTCCCGGGCGTCGGCGATCGCCTTCACCCGGGCCTGGCGGCGCAGCTCGCGGACGGTGCTGAGCTGCCACTGCAGATGGCTGACGCTGAGCCGGTCGGCCTCCAGCGCCTGCTCGACCAGCCGCGGCAGCACGCTCAGGTCGTCCACCGTGACCATCACGTCGCACCAGACCTGGTGCCGGCTACGACGGTCCTTGCCGCCCTCCCAGGAGGTCAGCGAGCCGACCGTGAAGCTGCAGCCCAGCTCGTCGAGCAGGGCGCGGGCGCCGGCCAGGGCAAGCGCGAAGCTGTCGGTGGCCGCCTTGGCCGACGACTCCTGGGCCTGCACCCGCAGGTGCAGCCGGACCCGGTCGGGCGCCGCCTCGGCGGAACCCGACCCGGTGACCGTGACGATCGCGTCCTTCGACTCCGGCCCGGACGTCATTCCGGGTCGGCCGCGATCTGCTGCTGGAGCCGGTCCAGCTTCACCCCGTAGATCCGCCGGATCCCGCCCGGGGCGAAGGTGCGCTCGAAGAACCCCTTGACCCCACCGGCGCCCTGCCAGGTGATCCGGACCGTGACCTTGCTGCCGCCCGGCGCCGCCGCCACGTCCCAGAGCACCCGCAGCGTGGATTTCGTGTCGGACTCCAGCAGCTGCTGCCCGGCCGGCGGCTCGGTGACCACGGCCTCGACGTGCCGGGTGCGCTTCTTGGTGGCGTGCAGGTCATAGGTGATGTGGGTGCCCTCGCCGGTGCCCCCCGAGGTCACCCGGTAGCCGGTGAACTGCTCCGGCAGGAGCTTCGGCCGCATGATCGTGTAGTCGGCCAGGGCGTCGAAGGTGGCATCCGGCGGCGCCACGACGTCGCGCTCCAGAACGACCGAGATCTCGCTCACTGGTGTTGTCCCATCCTTGTCCGGCTCATCGGGCTCATCACCCTATGCGGTACTCGCTCGGGCTCACGCCCCGAACCCGCTTGAAGGCCGCACTCAGGGCGAACGGGGTGCCGTAGCCGACCTGCCGGGCCACCGCCGCCAGGGTCAGGTCGGGCGAGCGCAGCAGGTCCGCGGCCAGGGTGAGCCGCCAATTGGTCAGGAAGGTCATCGGCGGCTCACCGACCAGGTCCCGGAACCGCCGGGCCAGCGCGGCCCGGGACACCCCGACCTCGGCGGCCAGCAGGCCGACCGTCCAGGCCCGGCTCACGTCGTCGTGGATCAGCCGCAGGGCCGGGCCCGCGATCGGGTCGCCGGAGGCCGCGTACCAGCCCGGGGCGGCGCCGTCCGGCCGGGCGAACCAGGCCCGCAGCACGCTGATCAGGGTCAGGTCGAGCAGCCGGTCGAGCATCGCGCTCTGGCCCGGCTCGTCCTTCACGATCTCGTCCGCCAGCAGGGCGGGCAGGGGGCTGCGCCATTCGCCGGCGGGCAGCACGACCAGCTCGGGCAGGGCGTCGAGCAGGCGGCGGCTGGTCTCCCCCGGGAGCTGGTAGGTGCCGGTGACCAGGACCGTGCCCCCGTCCGGGTCGTTGCCCCAGCTGCGGGTGCCGAGGTCGGCCATCGGGACCGGCTCGCCGTCGGGGGCTTGGCAGAGCTGGCCGGGCAGGATGGTGATCTGCGGCGGCGTGGCCGGGTCGTCGGCCACGGTGTACGGCCTCGGCCCTTTGAACAGGGCCACATCTCCCGCGGCGAGCCGCCTCACGCCGCCTTCGGCGGGCAGCACGCAGGCGGTGCCGGAGACCACGCAGCACAGGGTGAGTGGGGCCTCGTCGGCGATCCGGATCGACCAGGGCGGGGTCAGGGTGGAGCGCAGCAGGAACGCTTCCCGGGCCCGCGGACCGTCCAGCAGCGCGGCCATCCCGTCCATGCTTACGAGCCTAGACGTTCGCGTATGCGCCCGCGCTGATCAGCGATGGGAAACGCTCAGCGGCCGCGGCTGAATAGGGACATGACCGAACTGAGCCGTACCGCCGAGACCGTCGTCGCCGTCACCACTCTGGGCTGCGGCCTGGTCGCCGGGGTGTTCTTCGCCTTCTCCGGCTTCGTCATGGCCGGCCTGGACCGGGCCGCCCCGGCCCAGGCGGTGGCCGCCATGCAGGGGATCAACCAGACCGCGGTCCGGCCACCGTTGATGATTGCCTTGTTCGGCACCGCCCTGGGATCGGCCGCGGTGGCCGTGATCGCCTTCCGTAGCGCCCAAGGCACCACTCGGACGCTGCTTCTGGTCGGGGCGGGGCTCTACCTTGTGGGGGCCGTGGGCGTGACCATCGCCTACAACGTTCCGCTCAACGACGAACTGGCCGCGGTTGGGGTAGGCACCGCTGAGCAGTGGCAGCACTACCTGACCCGCTGGACGGCCGGGAATCACGTACGCACGATCAGTTCCCTGGCCGCCGCAGCTTGTCTGGCGGCAGCACTCAAACGCACCTAACGCGCGAGCATCGATTCCGCGTTGCGCGCTGTCCACACCAGCAGTGGCTGCAGCAGGGCAACCAACTCGTTCCCCAGTGGGGTCAGGCTGTACTCGACGTGCGGCGGAATCACCGGCAGGGCCTCCCGCGTCACCAGACCGTCCGCCTCAAACGTCTTCAAGGTCTGCGCCAGCATCTTCTCGCTGATCCCCTCCACCGCCCGGCGCAGCTCACCCCAGCGCAGGGTGCGATCGGCCAGAGCAATCAGGACCAGCACCCCCCACTTGCTGGTGACGTGGTCCAGGACCACCCGGCTGGGGCAGCCGGCCGGGAACGCGACGCCGGGGAACAACCGGGACAGCTCCGTCGCCGGGCTTTCACGAACACTTTCACTGACTGGCATAACGCCCTCACCTCGTTACTTTCCGCGACGCCAGTACCTTACGCGAAAGTGGGTACTGCGGAACGGGAAGCTCGGCCCATTCCCCCGCCTTGACCAGCAGGAACCCGTACCCGCCCGAGAGGACCGCTCACCACCATGTCCATCGTCGTCACCGCCGCCACCGGCCACCTCGGCCGCCTCGCCCTCGAGGCCCTGCTGGCCAAGGGCGTCACCCCCAGCGACATCGTGGCCGGCGGCCGCAACCTCGAGAAGCTCCAGGACTTCGCCGACCAGGGCGTCCGGGTGCAGGTCATCGACTACGACCGGCCGGAGACCCTGGCTGCCGCGTTCCAGGACGCCGACCGGGTGCTGTTCATCTCGGCCAGCGAGGCCGGCCGGCGGATCGCGCAGCACCAGAACGTGATCGACGCGGCCAAGGCCGCCGACGTCGGGCTGATCGCCTACACCAGCATCCCCAAGGTCGAGACCACCACGATGAAGCTGGCCGCCGACCACATCGCCACCGAGGCCGCGCTGAAGGCCTCGGGCCTGCCGGTCGTGCTGCTGCGGCACGGCTGGTACGTCGAGAACTACACCGCCCAGATCCCCACCTACCTGGAGTTCGGGGCGGTCAACGGGGCGGCCGGGGGCGGGCTGATCAGCGCGGCCAGCCGGGCCGACTACGCCGCGGCCGACGTGGCCGCGCTGCTCGAGGCCAAGGGCGGCGAGGTCTACGAGCTGGGCGGCGACCAGGCCTTCACGCTGGCCGAGCTGGCCGCCGAGGTGAGCCGGCAGTCCGGTAAGGAGGTCGTCTACAACGACCTGCCCACCGACGCGTTCGCCGAGCTGCTCGCCTCGGTCGGGGTGCCCGTGCCGTTCAACGAGATCCTGGCCGACGTCGACCGGGCCATCCGGGACGGCGAGCTGCACATCGCCACCGGCTCGCTGTCCGAACTGACCGGCCGCCCGACCACCTCGCTCGCGGACGCGGTCCGGGCCGCTCTGTAGTGCCCTGAACACCAGCGGTGGACGCCCGTGACCCGATCGGGTCACGGGCGTACTTTTGCCGGGACCGGGAAGAATGCCCTGATCGTGTCGAACACGTTACGGGCCGGTCCAGCCCTTGACGGCGGTTTATAAAGACGCTTCACTAAAAAAATGCCAGCCACCCCCGGCCGGGCACTTCGCCCGACCACCAAGGTCATGCCTGGCCAGGCCCGGATCTACAACCGGTCCCTGGTCCTGCAGTCGCTGTACAGCGACGGTCCGCAGAGCCGGGCCGACCTGGCGCGGGTCACTTCCCTCACCCCGGTGACGATCGGCGCCCTGGTCAGCGAGCTGATCACGGAGGGGCTGGCGGTCGAATTAGGGACGCGGTCGGCGGCGCGGGTGGGAAAGCCGGCCACTCTGGTGGGTTTCGACCCTTCCGCGGCCCACATCGTGAGTCTCGACCTCTCCCCCGACGCGGTCTTCCGCGGCGCCGTGCTCGACCTGGCCGGCACCATCCTGGCCACTGCCGAGATTCCCCGCGGCGGCCGGACCGGCCAGGCGGCGGCCGACGCGGCCACCGAGCTGGCCCGCGACCTGGTCGACCGGGCCGAGCGCCCGGTGCTCGGGATCGGGGTGGGCAGCCCGGGCGTGGTGGACAGCGAGGGCGTGGTGCTCAGCGCACCCAACCTGGCCTGGTCCGGCATGCCGCTGGCCGAGGTGCTGAACCAGGCCCTGGACACGCCGGTCTACGTCGCGAACGACGCGAACGTGGCCGCCCTGGCCGAGCACAGCTTCGGCGGGGCCACCGGCAGCGGGGTGCTCGTGCTCACCATCGGGCTCGGCGTCGGGGCGGGGATCCTGCTCGACGGCGTGCTGGTGCGCGGCGACCGGTTCGCGGCCGGTGAGATCGGGCACCTGATCGTCGAGGAACCGGGCCTGCCCTGCGTCTGCGGCCGCTCCGGCTGCCTGGAGGCCCAGCTCTCGCCGCCGCACCTGCGGGCCCGGCTCGAGGGCCGCAGCGCGGCCGAGCAGGAGGAGGTGCTGAACCAGGCCGGGACCGGCCTGGGGATCGCCCTGGCCCCGGTGATCAGCACCCTCGACCTCGGCGAGGTCGTCCTCAACGGCCCGCCCGACCTGGTCGGCGGGAGCCTGCTGGAGGCGGCCACCACGACCGTCCGGCGGCGGGTGCTGCCGGTCGCCGGCAAGCCCCTGGTGCTGCGGCTCTCGACGCTGCACGAGAACAGCATCCTGCTCGGCTCGGCGGTGCTCGTGCTCTCCAGCGAGCTCGGCGTCTCCTGAGAATCCCCCGTCCACCCTGATTCACGCGCACCCGCACGTGCCAGACGACCGAGAGCCTCGGGGCAGGAGCCGTTCAGCGATGACCAGCAGGCCCGACCAGACCATTCGCCGGCAGGCCCACCGGGTGCTGATGCCGTCCTTCCACGGCACCGCCCTGCCCGCCTGGATGCGCACCCGGATCGGCGAGGGCCTCGGCTCGGTCTGCCTTTTCGGGACCAACCTGACCGGCGACGACGCCCAGGCGGCGGAGCTGGTGGCGCAGATCCACGCCGCCTCACCGGACGGCGTCCTGGTCACCCTGGACGAGGAGGGTGGCGACGTCACCCGGCTGGACGCGCGGCGCGGGGGCCGCACCGCGGGGCACGCGGTACTGGGTGCGGTGGACGACGTCGATCTCACCCAGGCGGTGGCCGCCGGGATCGGGAAACGCCTGCGGGACATCGGGATCGACCTGGACCTCGGCCCGGTCGCCGACGTCAACTGCGAGCCGGACAACCCGGTGATCGGGGTGCGCAGCTTCGGCGCGACGCCGGACCGGGTGGCCCGGCACACCGTCGCCTTCTCCGCCGGGCTGCACTCCGCCGGGGTCGCGGCCTGCATCAAGCACTTCCCCGGACACGGGGCCACCGTGGAGGACTCGCACCTGGCGATGCCCCGGCTGGACATCGGGCTGAGCACCGCCCGGGAGCGGGAGCTGGTGCCGTTCGCGGCCGCCGTGGCCGCCGGCGTGCCCGCGGTGATGACGTCGCACGTGGTGCTGTCCGCCGTGGACCCGGCCAATCCGGCCACCACGAGCCCGGAAGTACTCGGTATTCTGCGCCACGAGCTGGGTTTCACCGGGGTGATCGTGACCGACGCCCTGGACATGGCCGGGGTGGCGCGGCCCTACGGAGGCCCCGGACGGGCCGCGGTCGCGGCGCTGGCCGCCGGGGCGGACCTGTTGTGCATCGGCCCCGAGCGGGCATCCGGCGAGATGGAACCGGTGCTGGCCTGGGTGGTGGACGACATCGTGGCCGCGGTCGCGGACGGCCGGCTGCCCGCCGAACGGCTCGCCGACGCGGCTTCCCGGGTCGAAACCCTGGTCACCGCGGTCCGGTCGGGCAGACTCTCGGCAATGAGGGACGCGAGCACCGCGGCAGTTCCCGGGGAGGCGAACCGGCAGGCGGCCCGGGCCGCCCTGCGGGCCCAGGGCACAGTGAACCATTGGGACCCGAAAAACGTTCTCGTACTTGAGTTTCACGTCACTCCGGGGATCGCCGCGGGTGAGGTACCGTGGACCCTGCCGCTCGAAGACGCGCGCAAACACGCTCTCTCCCCCGCCGACGACCGGGCCGCGATCGACGCACACCTGGCCGGGGCGGGCGAGCAATCCCTGGTGGCCCTGGTCCGGGACGCGCACCGCCACCCCTGGGTCGCCGACCGGTTGGAGCAGATCGCCCGGGTCCGCCCGGATCTGATCACGGTCGAGACCGGGTGGCCGGTCGTGGATGCCGAGGGCACGCCCACGGGACTGCCCGGGGCGGCGACGATATGGACGTACGGAGGATCGTCGGTGAGTCTGCAAGCAGCCGCACAATGGCTGGGCACGGAATTAGGCCCGGAGCTGGGCCTGGAACTGGGCGGTATCCGGTGACCGAGGGCACGTTGCTGGCCGGTCTCGACATCGGCGGCTCGAAGGTGCTGGCCGTGGCGGTCGACACCAGCGCGGCGGACCGGCGCGCCCGGGTGGTCGAATCCGCCCGGCTGAGTACCGGTCTGGGCCCCGAAGGGGTGGTCGACACGGCCGCCCGCGCGCTCACCGCGCTGGCCGCCCGGGTCTCCGGAGAGGGCGCCGCCCTCCCCCGCGACCTGTTCCGGGGCGTCGGCATCGGCATCCCCGGCCTGGTCGACGCGGCCCGCGGCCAGATCACCCACGCGGTGAACCTCGGCGTCGGCACCGGCGGGCTGGCGCTCGCCGAGCGGCTGGGGCGCCGGCTGGACCTGCCCGTGGTGGTGGAGAACGACGTCAACGCGGCCGCTCTCGGTGCGGCCTCGCACCTGCGCCTGGGCCAGGTGGACATGGCCTACCTGAGCATCGGCACCGGGATGGCGGCGGGCATCGTGCTCGGCGGTGAACTGCGGCGCGGCCCGCACAACGCGGCCGGCGAGATCGGGCACGTCCCGGTCGACTCCAACGGCCCGCTGTGCAGTTGCGGGCAGCGCGGCTGCCTGGAGTCGGTGGCCTCCGGCAGCGCCATCGCCGCCCGCTGGAAACCCCGTGAGGGCAGCGAACTCCCGGCTGGTCAGGACCTGTTCGCAGCGGCGGCCGACGGTGACGAGGAAGCCCGGCGGATCCGCGACGAGGTGGCCGACTACCTGGCCGCCGCCGTCCGGATGCTGGCGCTCACCGTGGACGTGGACCTGATCGTGCTCGGCGGCGGGGTGGCCGAGGTCGGCGAGCCGCTGCGGCACGCCGTGGCCAAGGCCCTGGACCGGCAGGCCACCGGATCGCCGTTCCTGCGGGGACTGGACCTGGCCGCCCGGCTCACCGTGGTGCCGCGCGACCAGCCGGTCGCGGCGATCGGGGCGGCCCTGCTCGCCCAGTCTCCCCCGCCGGTCCCGGCGGAGGCGACCAAGGTGCTGGACGGCGTCCTCAAACAGGATCTTCCGGCGTGAACGGCGTGGCGGTGGCGGGCCTGTCCGGAGCCACCCTGCTCGACCCGGAGACCGGCACGTCCGCCTCGGTGGACGTGGTGCTGGCCGGCGACCGGGTGGCCTCGGTCGCCCCTTCCTCCGGTCCGGTGCCGCCCGGCCACCTCGACGCGACCGGTCTCACGCTCGTCCCCGGTCTGATCGATCTGCAGGTCAACGGGGCCGCCGGGGTGGACATCACGGCCGATCCGGACGGGTTGTGGCGGGTCGCGGCGGCCCTGCCCCGCTACGGCGTCACCTCGTTCGTCCCCACCCTGGTCACCACCGACGAGCGCACCCGCACCCGGGCCCTGGAGGTGCTGGCGGCGGGCCGTCCGGAGATCGTCCCGGCCGGGGCCCGGCCGCTCGGACTGCATTTCGAGGGCCCGATGCTGGCCCCGAAGGGGAAGGGCGCGCACGAGGAGCGGCTGCTCCGCGAGCCCGACCCGGACCTGATCCGGGGCTGGACGCCCGAGGCGGGCGTGCTGATCACCACGATCGCGCCGGAACTGCCCGGGGCGCTGGAGATCATCCGGGAGCTGGCCGATCGCGGGGTGCTGGTCTCGCTCGGCCACACCGCCGCCACGCTGGAGGAGTTCGAGGCGGGCGTGCAGGCCGGCGGACGCGCGGTCACCCACCTCTACAACGCGATGACGCCCCTGCACCACCAGCACCCGGGCCCGGCTGGGGCGGTGCTCGGCGGCGGCGACCTGGTCGCCGGGGTAATTGTGGACGGCCTGCACGTGCACCCGAAGATGGTGGCTGCCACCTGGAAAGCTCTCGGGCCGAAGCGTTTTCTGGCGGTCAGCGACACCACCGCCGCCCTCGGCCAGCCCGACGGCGAGGCCCGGCTGGGCACCCAGCGGGTGATCATCCGCAACGGCGCGGTCCGCCTGGCCCTGGGCGACAGCGACGAGCCGGACCAGCGCCTGCTGGCCGGTAGCGCCGTCTCCCTCGACCGCTGCCTGCGCCTGCTGGCCGCGTACACCGGCTCCGGCCTGGCCGAGGTGCTGCCGGCCGGCACGACTGTTCCCGCGGACCTGATCGGCCGCGGCGACCTGGGCCGGATCCGGCCGGGTGGCCCGGCCGACCTGGTGCTGCTCAACGACGACCAGTTCCCCGTGGCCACCGTGGTCGGGGGCGAGCTGGTCTACGACTGGTATTTCGCTCCTGCGCCTGAATGGACCACGGTCTGATGGAAGTCATTGTTCTCCCCACCCCGGCCGACACCGCGGCCCTGGCCGCCGACATCATCGAGCGCCTGCTCACCACCAAGCCCGACCCGGTGCTGGGCCTGGCCACCGGCTCCACCCCGGGCCCGCTCTACGAGGAGCTGACCCGCCGCAACAAGGAGGCCGGGCTCAGCTTCGCCCACGCCCGCGCCTTCATGCTGGACGAGTACGTCGGCCTGCCGGTCGGCCACCCGGAGAGCTACGCCGCAGTGATCCAGCGCGAGGTCACCGATCGGCTGGACATCCCGGCCGGGGCGGTGCGCGGCCCGAACGGCGCGGCCGAGGACCTGCTGGCCGAGTGCGCGCTCTACGAGCGGGCGATCCTGGACGCGGGCGGGATCGACGTGCAGATCGCCGGGATCGGCTCGAACGGCCACATCGCCTTCAACGAGCCGGGCTCCGCCCTGACCTCGCTGACCCGCCCGAAGACCCTGAACGCCCGCACCCGGCAGGACAACGCGCGCTTCTTCGCCTCACTCGACGAGGTGCCCAAGCACGTGCTGACCCAGGGCCTGGGCACCATCGGCCGCAGCGGTCACCTGCTCATGCTGGCCAGTGGCGAGGGCAAGGCGGACGCCGTGGCGAAGGCCGTCGAGGGCCCCCTCTCCGCCGCCTGCCCGGCGTCCATCGTGCAACTCCACCGGCACGCCACCGTGCTGCTGGACGAGGGCGCCGCCAGCCGGCTGACCCTGCGCGAGTACTACGACGACATCTGGGCCAACCGCCCCGCCTGGCAACCCCTCTGACCCTCCCCCCCACCCCTTTCCGTGATCATGTAGTTCCGCCCCCGTGATCATGCACTAGCCCTTGAAGAGCCCGGTGGGTGGTTCCGGGGACTGCTGGGCGAAGTCGTCCGTCACGGGCTGGGCACCGGCCACGAAGTTCTCCAGGTCGGTGCCCGCCAGGACCCGGGCCGCGAACACGTCCGACGCCGTTCGCCGGGCCAGCCCGCGCAGGGGTAAGGGCCCGTTCCCGGCCACCAGCACCAGGTTTCCGAACCGGCGGCCCCGCAGCACCGGCGGCTGGGCCACGATCGCGGTCTCGGTGAAGACCGTCTGCGCGGTCACCACCTGGCTCCGGGCAAAGTGCAACCCCGGTCCGTCGGCCAGATTCGCCGCATAGATCCCGCCGGGCCGCAGCACCCGGGCCGCCTGCGCAACGAACTCGGCCGAGGTCAGGTGAGCCGGGATCCGAGCTCCGCTGAACACATCCACGATCATCAGATCCACGCTGTCTTCCGTCAGCCCGGTCAGCACCTCCCGGGCATCGCCGGACCGCACCCGGATATTCGCGTTCCGGGGTAGGGGCAGGTGCTCGCGGACGAACTCGATCAGCGGCTCATCGATCTCCACCACTCGCTGGCGGGAACCCGGCCGGGTATGTGCGATGTACCGCGGCAGCGTCCAGGCGCCCCCGCCCAGATGCAGCACGTTCAGCGGCTCACCGGGCTCGGCGGCCAGATCGATCAGGAAGCCGAGCCAGCGCATGTACTCGAAGTCCAGCCGGGTCGGGTCGGCCAGATCGACGTGCGACTGTGCCGTGCCCTCCACCAGCAGGGTGAACGCGTCGGGGCGGTCCTGGTCGGGCACGATCTCGGCGGTGCCCTGAGCTACTTTTCTGCGGGCGTGCGCGTCCAGGCGCCGCACCGGATTCCGGGATGCCACCCGTCCGATCATGCCGGATGGGTGGGCCGGGCGCGGGTCGGGCTCAGCCAGCCCCCAGCATCGGTCGGGGAAGATGACCGGCCGACCATTGAAGAGGAGATATGAGCGACACCGGCATCGAGCTGTACGTCACCAACAACATCGCTCGTTGGGACGCGCTCGGATTTCCCGCCGACCACCTGCCCAACGGCGACGAGGTGTTCTCGCGGCACACCAACAGCGGTGCCCAGATCGTGGCCCGCCGGCCGTTGTCCCCCGACCAGATCACCGACCTCCTGGCCGAGCCGGTGCTGGGGCACCGGAACGTCGTCGAGGATCCGTTCGGCGTCGGCGGGGTACGGGTGCCGGACGACGTGGTGGCGCAGCACTACCCCGTGATGATGCGCCCCGCCGGGCCGGTCGAGGAGGTCCGCCGTAAGGGTGTCGAGGTGGTGCAGGTCGCCGACCAGTCCCAGCTGGATCAGGCCGAACGCGTGATCGTGGAGGGCTTCCCCCGCCCCGAACTCCGGCCTTGGGCATCCGGCGGCCTGATCCCGCCCGCGGTGCTGAACGTGCCGGGCTGGCACACCTGGCTTGCCCTGGCCGACGGCGAACCCGGCGCGGCCGTGGTGACCTACGACGACGGCCGAGCTGCGGGCGTCTACTGGCTGGCCACCCTGCCGGAGCACCGCGGGGCCGGGCTCGCCTCCGTCCTAATGACCAGCGTCCTCGCAGCTCACGCGCATCTTCCTTCGCTGCTGGTGGCCACCAAGATGGGTCTGCCGCTGTACGAACGGCTGGGATACCACGTGGTGTCCGAAGGTTGCTGGTACACCCGAAGGCGGTGAACAACGCCGGAGTCTGTCGGTGGAGTCCGGCATGATGACGTTCGTGGTGACAAGAAGCGCAGCAATGCTGGTCTACCGGTTCGATCACGACGGCGATCTGGAGGTGCTGATCGCCCACATGGGTGGGCCGCTCTGGGCCCACAAGGAGGAGCACGCCTGGTCCATCCCGAAGGGCCTGTTCGAGCCGGGGGAAGACGCCCTGACCGCGGCCCGCCGGGAGTTCGAGGAGGAGATGGGCTCGGCCGCGCCGGAGGGTCCCTACCTGGAACTGGGCGACACCAAACAGTCCAGTGGCAAGGTGATCACGACCTTCGCGGTACCCGGCGACCACGACGTCAGCACGTTCTCCAGCAACCTCTTCGAGATGGAGTGGCCGCGCGGGTCGGGCCGGCTGCAGAGCTTCCCGGAGATGGACCGGGCCGCCTGGTTCGACCTCGAAACCGCGGCGACCAAGCTGGTCAAGGGGCAGGTGCCGATCCTGGCCGCGCTCAGCGAAGCGGTTCGCCGGCAGATCGTCTAGAACTCGACCTTCGACCGGATGCGACGCGGCCGATCGTCCGGGTCGTAGATGATCCGGTACAGCGGGGTGGCCCAGAGCCGGTCGAAACGGCTCACCGGTTCTGGGGTGTGCACCCGGGCCTGACCCTTCGGCCGCTCACCCGGCTTCCCGTTGGCGTGCCAGTCGTCGAGCGCCTGGGCGTGCCGGGCCCACAGGTCGAACGCCTTGGCCGGGTCGAGCAGGCTCTCGTCGTCCTCGGGCAGGCCCAGGTGCTCGCCCCAGAGCTGGAGCCGCAGATTGCGGGGCAGCTTCCGGGCTCCCGAGCCGTCCGAGCTCAGGTCCCGGGGCTCGCGCGGGTCGCGCTCCGGATCGATGACGGCGCAGGTGAGTTCGCTGTCGTTGGTCCAGGAGCGCCGGTTGAAGTTGTCCGAGCCGACGGTCATCCAGACGTCGTCGACCACGCAGACCTTGGCGTGCACGTAGATCGGCACACCTTCCGCGTTCTCCAGGTCGTAAACCGCGAACCGATCCGGCGCAGCCTCTTTCAGCGTCCGGATGGCGTCCACCTGGCCGAGCCGGTTCGGCGGACCAGTCAGAGCGGTGTCCTGATCGGGGTAGCGCGGAACCACCGCGATCACCCTCAGCTCCGGTGAGCGGCGCAGCGCATCGGCGATGCCCTCGGCCACGACGCGCGACCACAGGTACTGGTCCTCCACGTAGATCAGGTTCTTCGCCCGGCGGAAGGCCTTCTCGTACGCGCGAGCAATGCTGCGCTCGCCGTGAGGTGCGAACGGGAAGTGAGGACGCTTGGCACTGTAAGTACGCAGCACCTGAACGGCGTGACGACCGGACGGCTCCGGATCCGGGAACGACTCCGGCAGCTTCTTCGGATGCCGCGGCATGTGAGCCTTGCGCTGCACGATCATTCGGTACGGGGTGCGGCGGTCGAGCGGGGTCGGATCGTCCCACCGCTCGATGAAGGTACGCAGGAGGTCACCCACGATCGGGCCCCGCAGCTCAAGCGCCGCGTCGTGCCAGGGCGCCCGCCCTTGGTACCGCGGATCGATCGGAGCCTGCTGCGGATCGCCGTGATGCTCCGCATCGTCCCGCCGCGTGTAGCAGAGGTCGATCCCGCCCACAAAGGCCACGTCCTGCTCCGGCTCGCCCTGCCGCCGGATCACGAAGAGCTTCTGGTGATGCGCCCCGAACCGGCGGACCCGCTGATCGAGCAGCACCTCCCCGCCGGCCTCGTTGATCTCCGTGCCCAGGCGCTGGTTCTGCTGCGCGTTGAACGTGAGGCTGTCCGAATGCGACCGCCAGAGAAGACCTCTCACGTCGACCCCGGTATGGGCGAGGTCGACCAGAACCTCGCCGATGGTGGGGCCTTCCGGAAGCAGCTTTTCGTCCCGGTCGCCCCGCCAGTCGGTGAAATAAACCCGATCACCCTTCTCCAGGGCACAGAGCTCTTCGTAGAGACGGCGGAAATAGGTCGCTCCGTGCACCAGCGGGCGCACCCGGTTACCGGCCACCCAGCCGCGGCCGTCGTCCCGGGGGATGCGATCAATGGACGACGCGGGGTTACCTCGCTCGTCGGGCGTCAGGAACCAGGACCGGGTCGCCGGATCCTCTTCCTCGTCGACGCCGGGAGCATCGATGTCCGGGGTGGGATCAATGTCGGGCGCGCTCTGCCCGTCCTCATCAACGTTGGGCAACCCGTCCAGATCGCCTGCACTTACGCCGCTGTCATCGCCCAATGCCCTCGAACCCTCATCCGCATCCGCATCCATGTGCAAGCGACACTAAACCACCCTCCCCCCATCCCGCCCCCTTGAACTGCGGCTCACCCGCTCAGCCCCACAGCAATGGGGGCGGCCCGGATGCGGTCCCGGGCCCGTCACGGCCCCAGACCCACCACGGCCTCCCAGGCCCCAGCCACCGTGGAGGCCAGCCACCGTGGAGGCCAGCCACCGTGGAGGCCAGCCACCGTGAGGGCCAGCCATGGCCCCACGCACAGAGCCCGGCTCCCAGGCACAGTTACGCCCCTAGACCCAGCGGCCCAAATCCCAGCAGCCGCCACCAGGCAAAGCGAAGGGCCGACACCTCCCACTCACCGCAGGAAACACCGGCCCTCCTCGAACCCGGGCTCACAGCCACGCCCAACCTCAGCCCGCGGGGCTCCGACTCAGCCCACGCCGAACCAACCCCATCCCAGTCCACGCCGAACTCCGTCTCAGCCCACACCAAGCTCCGGCTCAGCCACGCCAGACCCCGGCTCATGGTCGAGCGCAACCTCGGCCCACTGGGCTCCAACTCAGCTCACACCGAACCGGGTCTCAACTCACGCCGAACCCAGTCCAAACCGACCCCCGTCCCAGCTCACGCCACGCCCGGTCCCATACGCAGCAGCCGCAGCCTGGCAAGACGAAGGGCCGGCACCTCCTACTCACCGCAGGAAACACCGGCCCTCCTCGAACCCGGGCTCACAGCCGAGCCAACCTCAGCCCGCTGGGCTCCGACTCAGCTCACGCCAAACCCCGTCCCAGCTCACGCCGAGCCCCGTCTTCAGCCCGCGCTGGGCTCCACCTCGCGCAGCGTGACCTCGACCTTGGCCTCGGCCTCCTCGGCCACCGCTACCGTGGTCAGCTCGGTCACGTTCCCGGCCGCCTTGAGGTCGCCGAGCACCGCCTGGACCGCGGTGATCCGGGCCGTCGTGTCGGACACCACGACCTTCTCCACCTCGGCCCGGACCGACTTCTTGGCGTCGGACTTGGTCTTGCGGATCTGGCGCAGCACGTCGGCCGCGACCGTGAGCACCGACAGCTCCCCGGCAGCGGGTTCGTCCGAGCCCTTCAGCAGGTCCCGGATCTCGACCGGGCTGGGCCAGGTCGCCCGGTGGATCGAGCCGGACGGGAAGCCGGGCAGGCGCTCGCCCTCTTCGGTGGAGGCCATCGACCAGGCCTCTTCGGTGACGTACGGCAGGAACGGCGCGAGCAGGCGCAGCACGGTGGACACCGTGGTCCGCAGCGCGGTGCGGGCCGAGACCGCCCCGGCGCCGGAGCCGTAGGCGCGGTCCTTCACCAGCTCGAGGTAGTCGTCGCAGAACTGCCAGAAGAACTCCTCGGTGAGCCGCAGGGCCCGCGAGTAGTCGTAGGCCTCGAAGGCCGCGGTGGCCTCCTCGACGACCGTGATCAGCCGGCTGAGCACCGCCTCGTCGACCGGTTCGACGATCGCCTCGTCGGTCGGCCCGTCCGCCGCCGAGGAGGAAGCGAAGCCGAGCGCGAACTTGGAGGCGTTGAGCACTTTCAGGGAGAGCCGGCGGCCGATCTTCATCTGGCCCGGGTCAAACGCCGTGTCCACGCCGAGCCGGGCGCTGGTGGCCCAGTAGCGGACCGCGTCGGCGCCGTGCTGCTCCAGCAGGTCCGAGGGCACCACGACGTTGCCCTTGGACTTGGACATCTTCTTGCGGTCCGGGTCGAGGATCCACCCGGACAGGTTGGTGTGGCTCCACGGCAGGCTGGCGTTCTCGTAGTGGCTGCGGACCACGCTCGAGAAGAGCCAGGTGCGGATGATGTCGTGGCCCTGCGGGCGAAGGTCCATCGGGAAGGTGCGGGCGAACAGGTCCTCGTCCTCGCTCCACCCAGTGACGATCTGCGGGGTCAGCGACGACGTGGCCCAGGTGTCCATGACATCCGGGTCGCCGGTGAAACCGCCCGGAACGCCGCGCTGCTCGGCCGTGTACCCGGCCGGGACGTGCGACTGCGGGTCGACCGGCAGCTGCGCGTCGTCCGGGACGATCGGCTTCTCGTACTGCGGCTCGCCGTCCGCGTCGAGCGGGTACCAGAGCGGGATCGGCACGCCGAAGAACCGCTGCCGGGAGACCAGCCAGTCACCGTTCAGGCCCTCGACCCAGTTCTCGTACCGGTGCCGCATGTGCTCCGGCGTCCAGTCCAGCTCCCGGCCACGGGCCAGCAGCTCCTCGCGGATCTCGGCGGAGCGGCCACCGTTGCGGATGTACCACTGCCGGCTGGTGACGATCTCCAGCGGCCGGTCGCCCTTTTCGAAGAACTTGACCGGGTGGGTGATCGGCCTCGGGTCGGCCAGCAGGTCGCCGGTCTCCTTCAGCATCGCGACCGTCTCCTGCTGGGCGGCGAAGATCGACTTACCGGCGATCCGGGCGAACGCCTCCGGGCCGGCCCCGGTGCCCAGCCAGGCCGGGATCTCCGCGGTGACCCGGCCGGCCTTGGTGATGATCGGCCGGGTGGGCAGCTCCAGCTCGCGCCACCAGATCACGTCGGTCAGGTCGCCGAAGGTGCAGATCATCGCGATGCCGGTGCCCTTGTCGGGCTGGGCCAGGCGGTGCGCGACGATCGGCACCTCGACGCCGAAGACCGGGGTGGTGACGGTGGTGCCGAACAGCGACTGGTAGCGCTCGTCGTCCGGGTGGGCGACCAGCGCAACGCAGGCCGCGAGCAGCTCGGGCCGGGTGGTGGAGATCGTCACCCCCTCGCCGGAGGCCTGGTGGAAGCGCAGGTCGTGGTAGGCACCCGGACGCTCGCGGTCTTCCAGCTCGGCCTGCGCGACCGCGGTCTGGAACGTGGTGTCCCACAGGCTCGGCGCCTCGGACGAGTACGCCTCACCCCGGTCGAAGTTGCGCAGGAAGGCGCGCTGGCTGATCCGCTGCGACTTCTGCGAGACCGTTGAATAGGTCAGCGACCAGTCGACCGACAGCCCGAGCATGCGCCAGAGCTGCTCGAAGACCTTCTCGTCGGTCGCCGTCAGCTCCTCGCAGAACTCGACGAACTTGCGCCGGCTGACCGCGACGAAATCCTGCCGCTTGGACGGGACCTTGGCCGGAAGCGTGAACGACTCCTCGTACGGCACCGACGGGTCGCACCGGATGCCGTAGAAGTTCTCCACCCGGCGCTCGGTCGGCAGGCCGTTGTCGTCCCACCCCATCGGGTAGAACACCTCACGCCCACACATCCGCTGGTAGCGGGCGATCGTGTCGGTCTGGGTGTAGCTGAAGACGTGACCGACGTGGAGGGAGCCCGATACGGTCGGCGGAGGCGTGTCGATGGAGTAGACATCGGAGCGCTCGCGGGTCCGGTCGAACCGGTACGTACCTTCGCGCTCCCAGGTCTCGCCCCAGCGGGCTTCGAGACCGTCGACGGCAGATTTCGGGCTTCCCATACCTTCGACTCTAGCGGTTTCGTGCGACCCGTTTTCCTCGCCTGTGGATAACCCGGTTACTCCTCGCGGACCAGCAGCGTCGCGTCGGCCGCGAGCGCGGCCAGGGCCAGCGTGCGGTAGCCGACCTGCTCGAACAGCACGGTGATCCGGTCGGCCTCGTCGCGCATCACCACGCCCGGCCCCCACTCCCGGTGCCGGACCCGCTCGTTCGTGTCGAAGCCCAGGGCCGCGAACTCCGGGGCCACCGTCTCGCCCTCGGCCTCCTGCTCCGCCGCCGAGCCGGACTTACAGGTGTCGCAGTTGCCACACATCCCGTCCGGGGTGGTCAGCTCCTCGCCGAAGTAGCCGAGCAGGAACTGCCGCCGGCAACCGACGGTCTCGGCGTACCCACGCATCATCTCCACCCGGGACTTGTCCATCCGGGTGTGCTCCTCGTCGATCTCCTCGGCTGCGGCCACCGCGGCCGAGGCCGGGACCGCGACGTCGGTGTAGGCGAGTTCGGAGTTCTCCCCCACGGTGACCGCCCCGGCCTGTTCTAGCAGGTTGATCGCGTTGGTGAGCTTGGTGTGGGACAGCTCGAGCTCCTCGCGCACCTCCGTCGCCGCGACCGACCCGTCGGCCTTGGTGTGCTTACGCACCGCGTTGGCGACCTGGGACAGCAGCTCGTCGTTGGGGCCGCCGGAGGCGAAGAAGTTGCGCAGCGACAGGTCTTCCGGCCGGTAGTAGAGGCTGGCCAGGGCCGGGGCGCCGTCCCGCCCGGCCCGGCCGATCTCCTGGTAGTAGGAGTCGATCGAGTCCGGCACGTCGGCGTGCACCACGAACCGCACGTCCGCCTTGTTGATCCCCATCCCGAAGGCACTGGTGGCGACCACCACGTCCAGTTCCCCGGCGAGGAACGCCTGATGCACCTCTTCCCGCTCGGCGGCCTTCAGCCCGGCGTGATAGGCGCGGGCCCGGCGTCCCCTCGTCCTCAGTTCCTCCGCGTACTCCTCGGTGGAGCGCCGGGTCGCGGAGTAGACCAGACCGCTGCCCTCGAGCTCGGCCACGCGCTCGACCACGGCCTTCTCCTTGTACTGGGCCTTGGTGAAGCGCTTGACCTCGAGCTCCAGGTTGGGCCGGTCGAAGCCGGTGACGATCTTCACCGGATCGTCCATCCGCAGCCGCTCGACGATCTCCGCGCGCACCGGCGGGGCCGCGGTGGCGGTCAGCGCGACCACCCGCGGCCGGCCCAGGGTCTCGATCACGTCACCGATCCGCAGGTAGTCGGGCCGGAAGTCGTGCCCCCAGGCCGACACACAGTGCGCCTCGTCCACCACCAGCAGCGAGACCTTCAGCTCGGCCAGTTTCTCCAGCACGCTCTGGTTGGCCAGCTGCTCCGGCGCGAGGAAGACGAACTCCGCGTCGCCCGCGGTCAGCGTCTCCCAGGCCTCGTGGGTGCGCAGCCGGCTCTGCGCCGAGTTCACCGCCACCGCGCCGAGCCCGGCCTCCTCACCGTTGCGGGCCAGGTTCGCCAGCTGGTCCCGCTGCAGCGCGATCAGCGGCGACACCACCACGGTGGGGCCGTCGAGCATCAGCCCGGCCAGCTGGTAGACCGCCGACTTGCCCGCACCGGTGGGCATCACGACGAGCACGTCGCGTCCCTTGGTCAGGGCCTTGACGGCGTCGAGCTGGCCGGGCCGGAGCTTCTGGAGCCCCAGGCGGGTACGGGCCAGCTTGCGGATCTGCATGGAGAGCGGGGCCAACTTCACGCGCCTATCCTGATGGAAAGCGGGGCGGAGAGCACACTCGGTACTTTCCGCCATCCGCCGTCACGTAACGGTCACATCGCCGGAACCCGGTCAAGGAATCCCAGCACCTGCTCCAGTTTCCCGTCCGGTCCGGTGACCAGCACGTCGAAACCGACCACCAGGGGCTCGGCCCCGGGCTCACCCACCAGATCCCAGGTGAAGCGGAATTGGTCGTGATGCCCGTCCACCGTCCCGGCCAGCCGCAGCCGGTGCCCGGTGAACTGCTGCTGCACCGACCCGATGGTGGCGTCGATCGCCTCGGGCCCCCGGACGTCCACCATCGGATCGGTGAACCGGCAGGTGGGCCCGAAGAGTTCGTCGGCCAGCAGACGGCGCCGGGCCGGGTCGGTCTCGTTCCAGACGTCGAGGTAGCGCTCGGCCAGGGCGGTAAAGTCGGTCATCGGATCCTCCGTCGAAAGTGATTGCCGTGCCGGAAGACTGAACCGCGTTCCCGCTTCCCGTCGATGACCCCCCAGATGAAGGACGCATGACCTGGCAGGTCATGTACGTCACGACCTGTGGGGGTTAGCTTCGGAGCATGACCACAGCCCCACCGCTCGGTGACGTCGGGAGCCTGATCCGCTGGTGGCGGGAAAGGCGGCACCTGACCCAACTGGAGCTGTCCGGTCTCACCGAGGTGTCGACCCGCCACCTGAGCTACGTCGAAACCGGCCGGGCCCGCCCCTCCAGCCGCCTGATCCTGCTGCTGTGCGAGCACCTCAACGTGCCCCTGCGCCGCCGCAACGACATCCTGCTGGCCGCCGGCTTCGCCCCGACCTACGCCGAGCACCGCCTGGCCGATCCCCCGCTCGCCGCCGTCCATTCGGCGATCACCGCGATCCTCGCCGCCCACGAACCCCTGCCCGCGCTGGCCGTGGACGGCCACTGGGAAATGATCGCCGCCACCTCGTCGATCACCGCCCTGACCGCCGACTGCGCCCCGGCCCTGCTCGAGCCCCCGGTGAACGTGCTGCGCCTCAGCCTGCACCCCGGCGGAATGGCCCCGAACATCGTCAATCTCGGCCAGTGGCGGACCCATCTGCTGCACCGCCTGGAATCCCAGTTCCGCGCCGGCGGCGACCCGTTCCTCGCCGAACTCCTGGACGAACTGCGCAGCTACCCCGGTGGCGAACACCCCGGCGCCGTGAATCCCAGCTCCCAGGTACTGATTCCGCTGCACTACCGAATGGGCGACACCGAACTCTCCTTGCTCAGCACCACCACCGTCTTCGGCACCCCGGTCGAGATCACCGTCGCCGAACTGGCCATCGAGGCGTTCTACCCCGCCGATGCCGGCACCGCCACCGCCCTCGGCATCGACCCCACCCGCTTCGCCTGACGCACCCGGGACAAACCACCCTGGGACAAGCTGAGGCCTCAGTACAGCCCGTGCTGCGCATCCAGGGCCAGCATGTCGTCGATCACCTGGGCCTCGACCGCCAGATCCCGCTGACTCCGGGCGATCTGCCCGCCCGTAGGCACCTCCGAGCGATCCGGCCAGCTCGACGCGTCCCACATTTTCGACCGCACAAGAGCCTTGCTGCAGTGGCTGAACATCTCCTCGACCACTACTTCGACGGTCAGGTGAGGCACGCTGCCACGCACCGACATTCGCTGTAAGTAAGGCGCCTCCGCAACGATCCGGGCCATGCCGTTGACGCGGATCGTGTCGTTGATGCCGGGGATCACGAAAAGCATTCCGACGTGGGGCGAAGAGAGGATGTTGCGCAGGCTGTCCAGGCGGCGGTTGCCCTTCCGGTCGCCGAACGCGATGGTCTGCTCGTCCAGCACCAGCACGTTGCCCGGCGGATCCCCTCGGGGTGAGACGTCGCAGGTGCCGTCGGCCGCCGTGGTGGCGAGCAGGAAGAACGGGCTGAGCTCGATGAACCGCCGGGACTGCGGGTCGATCCGGGTCACGGCCTTGTTCGCGATGTCCGGATGCGGATCCTCGACGATCGCGCGCAGGTCCGCCTCATTCGTGATCACTCGGCTCATCTGCCGTGACACCGCACCGTTCTCGTTCGGCCACCAGTTCTTAGGTAAGCCTAACCCGAAAATAGGCTGCGGAAGGCGCCCGCGGCGAGGCACGATGACCGACTGCCCGGAACCGGGCAGGAGAGGAGGGAGTGATGAACACCCAGGAACTGCTGGCCGCACCGGTGCTGGAGTACGGGGACCGGGAGGTGGCCGAGGCGGGCCAGATCCTGCGGACCACCGTGGGCTCGGGAGTGCACGGCATCGCCATCGCGGGTACTGACGACCACGACGAGATGGGCGTGTTCGTCGAGCCCGCCACCTGGCTGATCGGGCTGGGCAATCCGCGGGACAGCTACATCGCCCGGTCCCAGGCCGAAGGGGCGCGCTCGGGGCCGGGCGACACCGACCTGGCCCTGTACTCGCTGCGGAAGTATCTGCAGCTGGCGGTGAAGGGCAACCCGACCGCGCTGCTGCCGCTGTTCGCACCGGAGCCGGACGTGCTGTTCTGCAACGAGCTGGGCCACGAACTGCGGGCGATGCGGGAGCTGTTCCTGTCCCAGGACGCCGCGCGGCGGTTCCTCGGTTTCATGCAGCACCAGCGTGAGGCCCTGGTCAAGGGTGGACGCGGGAAGCCGAACCGCCCGGAGCTGGTCGAGAAGTACGGGTACGACGTCAAGTACGCCTCGCACGCCCTCAGGCTCGCTCTGCAGGGCCGGGAGATCGTGCAGCACGGGCGGCTGACCCTGCCGATGCCCGAGGCCGAGCGGCAACGGGTCCTCGAGGTGAAGTCCGGGCAGGTGAAGGATCTGCGGGTGGTGCTGGACGAGATCGACGCGGTGTCCGCCGAGGTGGTGACCGCGCTGGAGACCGGCCGCACTCCCCTGCCGCCCCGGGCCGCGATCGGCGAGGTCCAGGACTGGGCGGTCGGGGCCTACCGGCGGTTCTGGAACTGGCTCTAACCCCGCCACAAGGTCCATTGCGGCGGCCCGGATCGCACCTCGACGGTGCCGGTGACCTCGAATCCGTGACGCCGGTAGAAGGGCAGGTTCCGGGGGTTGGAGGACTCCAGGTACACCGGAGTCCCGGCCAATCGCTCCAGGCCCTCCTCGAGCAGGGCCGCGCCGATCCCCTTCCCCCGGACGGCTGCGGCCGTGCCGAGGAATTCCAGTGACCAGTGCTCCGGCGGCTGCTGTTGGTGAGCTCGCTCAACCTCGCCAGTCCGCCGGAGCACGCGGGGTAGGCGGAGACCGGCACCGCGGATCAAAGGCGGGGCAACGCGCAGGACAGCGGGCAACGGGAGCTGCCACTGGCCGGGGGCGGACCACACCGCCACCGCGTCGCGCTCCGCCGTCGTCCTCACTTGTCCTGTAGGTAGCGCCGGTTCGAGCAGTGCACCAAGGATCCGGCGCAGTCGGATGTACCGATTCCGCTCCGGAAGCATCCAGCTCCACACCGGGTCGTCGAGAAACGCGTCCGCGAGGGTCGCCGCCAGGGCGGGCAGGTCGTCGATCGTGGCGACGCGAATTTCCACCCGCCCATTCTCTTGGGCCTTAAGCGTCGGTTGGGTGGCTTCGCTGACAACAATGGACGTTTGTCATCAGTGCGTGAGCAGGCCCGCCGGAGGTTCGGGTAAGGAACGAAAGCGGCCCGGCGCCATCCCGTACTTACGGCGGAAGGCCGCGCTGAAGGAGAACTCGGTCGCGTAACCCACCTGTCCGGCGATGGACGCCAGCGGGGCCGACGTCTCCTGCAGTAACCGGGCCGCCCGGCCGAGCCGCCAGGTGGACATGTAGGCCCCCGGCGACTGGCCGGTGGCCTCGGTGAAGAGCCGGGTGAACACCTTGACCGACATCCCGGCCGGCGCCGCCAGCTGGGCCACAGTCCAGACCCGGGCCGGGTCCTGGTGGATCCGCCGAAGCGCCGCGGCGACGGCCGGATCGTTGCCCTCCGGGAGGGCGGCGCCGTGCTGACGGCGCAGCCAGCCGCGGAGAATGTGGGTCAGGAGCAGGTCCAGCAGGGCCGACCGGGCAATCGCGGCCCCGGGATCGGTATCCGCCACATGCGCCTCGAGCAGGGTGAACAGGGCTCGCAGGTGCGGATTGGCCTGTTCGTCGGCCGGGACCAGGATCACGTCGGGCAGGCCGGTCAGGACCGGCGGCATCGGAGCCTGGCGCAACCAGTAGGCCCCGCAGACGAATTCGGCATCGGTCACCGGCTGGTCCGAGGTCGCCCCCAGCCGGGCCAGGGGCGCGTCCCGCAGCCGTCCGGGCCGGTGACTCAATCCGTGTTCGGTGCCGGCCGGGACGAGAACGACGTCGCCTGGCGACATCTGGCGGGGCTCGTCTCCCTCGGTCAACAGCCAGGCCGTGCCCCGCACCAGCACATGGAACCCGCTGACGTTCATCGGGGGGTAGCGCAGAGTCCAGGAGCCGGACTGAGCTACCCGGCAGGCCTCGGCCCGGCCAACCCGCACGCCGCTAATGACCTCGCTGAGAACGTCCACCGAACCAGCCTACGAACCGACGGACCAAACGCGTATGGACTGGTCGCAACCGGACATGGGACGGGAAGATCAACTTTGGTGTGCTTACCCCATGAACAGCACACCGACCGCAACACTGACCGCCGAAGACCCGTTCGAGCTCTCGCTGCCCGCCACCACCCGCTGGGTCGAGCCGGTAACCCGGATGATCGCCGACGAACTGCTGGACGCGAGCGCGCTCCCGCCTGGGGCTCACGTGCTGGACGTGGGCGCCGGCACGGGTCCCCTGACCATCTCGGCGGCCCTGCGAGGGCTGCGGGCGAACGCGATCGACACGTCACCGCTGCTGATCAACCACATTGCCGGACGGCTGGCCGGCCTCCCCTCGCTTCCGGAGGGAACCTCGGCCGAAGTGATGGACGCGATGGCGCTGAAGTACCCCGACGACTCCTTCGACGCTGCGTTTTCGGTGTTCACGGTGATGTTTCTGGGGCCCGGCGTACCGACCGCGCTGTCCGAACTGCTCCGCGTCCTCCGACCGGGCGCGACTCTCCAAGTAGTGCATTGGGCCGCGGTGGACGGATCGCCGCTGATCCGGATCCTGTCCGAGGCGGCTTCCGACATCGGGGCGCCGATCGAGATGCCCTTCGAGTACCTGAGGAGCGAAGAACTCTCCGCCGCGCTCTCCACCGCCGGCTTCGTGGACGTTGAGGTCCGGCCCTACACGGCCGACTACCCGTTCCCGGCGGCGGAGGACGTGCTCCAGGAGTTCCAGTCGTTCTACGTCAAGCTCCCGCCCTACCGCGCGCTCTCACCGGCCCGGCGGGCAGAGCTCGAGGAAGCCATGACCAGGCGGGCCCGGGCGGTGGAGACCGGTGAACGATCCCGCCCGATCCTGCGCGCCCAGATCGCCTCCGCCCAGGTCCCCACCGCCTGATCGCACGCCCGCCGTCCGCGGACTTGTCAGACCGGCCCGACGCTGAGCACGATGTTGCCCGGGTTGTCGGCAAAAGCGGTGGTCAAAATCGGGGAAAGGCGATGATGGCGGACGACGACAAGAGGCGCCGCGATCGACCGAAGTCCTCGAAGAAGGAGGATCCCCGAGGGGGCCCTGCGGCCATGCTTTCGGCCCTGCTGGTGGCCGGGTTGATCTTCACCGCCGCCGTGCTGCTCCATTTCGGCGAGCTGCCGGCGTTCCTCAGCCCCGCCGCGTCCCTTGGTAAGGCCGCGACGATCGAGGGCAAGGTGACCAGCGGGGGCACCGAGCAGAAGGTCTCGGTGGTCGCCACCGTGCCGGAAAAGGCCAAGGTCACCGAGCAGAAGGCGAAGCAGCAGCAACTGGTCACGGTGCTGGTGCAGGTGCGCAATGCCGCGGCGGTCCCGGTCAGCGTGGCCGGCGGCGAGCAGAAGCTGAAGACCGGCTTGGCCCACACCTACAAGAGCCGGTCGCAGGGCACCGTCGAGGTCGCCGCGGGCAGGACCAGAACGGTGAAGCTGCAGTTCTTGGTGCCGGACGGCGAGGATCCGGGCACGCTGACCCTGAGGGTCGCGGGCAAGGACCACAAGTTCGCCGTCAACTAAGCCGTCACCTGAGCCATCGACTGAGCCGTCAGCTGAGCCGTCAGCCGAGCCAACGACTGAGCCGTCACCGGGCCAGTGCGTCCAGCAGGGGTCGCATCTGCTCGGCCGAGAACCGGCTGAGCAGACGCACGATCCGCTCCTCGCGCACGGTGAGGACGTCTACGCCGGCCACCTCGATCCGCTGACCGTCGGCCAGGGTCCCGCTCACCACCAGGTCGACCGTGATCTCCGCGCCCTGCTGAGACACCTGACCGGTCTCGGCATAATCGGGCATCAGCGCGGTGAAGAGCTCAGCCCGCTGCGCCAGCGCCTGCAGCACGACGGCAGCCGGATAGACCCCGTCGGCCGGCTCGGCGGGTTCGTGCCGGACCTCGACCTCGTCTGCCAGGTGCCGGGCGAGCGCCTGATGCGTCGCCTCCGGCCCTACCCCGTAAGCCTGCGTCAGATCATCCAGAACGCTCATCCACCCACCCTCCCGCGGCCGCACGCGTCCTTCAATTCGTTCTGCCGCAAGAAAAGAGCGCCCGGCCCGGTGCCCGGTCGCAGGCACCGGGCCGGAAGCGATCAGCTGACGATCCAGGAGGCCGGGATGTCTCCCCCGAAGGCCACGTAGCCCAGCGGTATCGCCAGGGTGACCAGTACCAGGGTCATCCAGTGCTCGGCCGGCCCACCGGTGTCCAGCTTGGTACCGATCCGCTTCTTGTGCCCGAACAGGGTCGGGATCAGGAACGGGATGCCACCCCAGAAGAAGTCGACGAACAAGTGCGAGCCCCAGGCCGCGGCGGCGGCCAGAACGAACCAGTCGAGGTCGTCGCCGACCACGTGGGTGAGTCCGAACAGCACCGCCGCGACCAGTTCGGGCATGTGAGTGGGCCCACGGTGCCCGCCCGGAATGATCTTTGCCATCACCCCGCCCTGATCGGAGTCCGGGGACCAGTCGTCCGCGCACATGCTGGACGCCACGACCATCCCGGTCAGGACGTGTTGCCAGCTCAGTGCCGAATCGTGGAGCAGTAGCCGTTCGCCGGTGCAGAAACCGAGCCAAGCTGCCTGGGCAGCGGCCTGGTGGCCGATCCTGTTCATCTGGTGCGGAATCTCCGTTTCCTGGACGACCCCCACTGTTGATCATGGGGGTCGCCAGTGCACCAGATGCACCCGAACCGTCGCGCACCGGGTTACCCAAAACGGTGCACACGTACCGAAGGTGACGGTCAGGACACGGTCGGCCAGTTCGACGCGTCCCAGGTGAGCCGGTTGATCCCCAGCTTGGCCACGCCGTTGTCGGCCCCGTCGTAGTAGTGGTAGACGAGCACGTCGCCGTCCGTGTCCTGGATCACGGACTGCCCGCCGGGCCCGACGATCGTGCCGTGGGTGCCCAGGATCTGCGTGCCGCCACCGCTGGTCAGCAGATTGCCCGGCCGGTCCTTGTACGGCCCGGTGATCGTCTTGGAGCGCCCGACCATGATTCGGTAGGTGCTGTTCACCCCCTGGCAGCACGCGTCCCACGAGGTGAAGAGGTAGTAGTAGCCGGCGTGATAGATGATCGCGGGCGCTTCCAGCGCGGTGCTGCCCGGACGGGAGGCCAGGCTGTAGACCGTCGAGCTGCTCGAGATCCGTTTTCCGGTACTGGGGTTCAGCTCGATCATCTTGATCCCGGTCCAGAACGAGCCGAGCGAGAGCCACCACCGGCCGCTGCGGTCGACCACCAGGTTCGGGTCGATCGCGTTGTGGTCGCTGCTGGTCGTGGTCGAGTAGATCTTGCCCTGGCTGGTCCAGCTGCCGGGCTTGCCGGTGGTGCTGGTGGCCAGGAAGATCGCCGAGGTGTTCTTGCCGAACGAGGAGGCGGCGAAGTACAGGTAGTACTTGCCGTTCCGGTACGACAGGTCCGGCGCCCAGAGGTTGCCGTTGGCGACCCCGGTGTACGCATCGGTGGCGGAAAGCCCGCTGGGGAAGGCCTTTCCGGTGTACGTGAACTTGGTCCGGTCGGTGGAGGTGCGCAGGTCGATCCCCGGCGCGGTGGCGGCCAGCAGGTACGTGCCGTCCGGTCCCTTCACCATCGACGGGTCGTGCACGGTGATGTTGCCGCTCACCGCACCCGGGCCCGGGTACTCGGCGGCACTGGCCGGTCGCAGGTGCAGGGTCACCGGGATGGCCACGGCGGCCACCAGGGCCGCCGCCAGCAGCCCGGCCATCCGGGTCCGACCCCGCGAGAAGACGCTGGACATGGCACCTTTCCTGATCCGTCGACACGGGGCCGACCGGTAGCGCCGGCCCCTCTGCCCATCAGGACGGTCGAGCGCCCGGCCAAGTTGCCCGCTCGTCGGTCAAATCCAGGTCAAGGTCTGGTTCAGGGCGGCGGTGGCACACTTGGATCGGTGTGTTTGAGGACGCCGGCCTCGGCGGACGAGGGAGTGGCGGGTTTCGTCGGGCCCGAGTCCGCCGTGCTCGGATCGGTAGCTGCCTTCTGTTTGGGCATCGGCGACGGCGTGGTCGGCGTCCGGCTGTATCGCCCGAGTTCCCCGGAAGAGCTGAAAACCAGCGTTCCGGAGCTGATCTCGACTCGCTGAGCCTTTTGGAGTACAGCGGTGTTCGGGACGTTGGCGCACCCGCGCAGGGTAGACACCCCGCCCGTCTGCGCACCGAACGCCCCATCCCCGGAAAGCTTGTAGCTGCCCGTCGTGGTGTTGCAGCCGTCGCTGCTCTTCCACGTGCCGTCCCCGAACTCGACGTAGGCGTCGGCGTAGCTGGGCACCTGCCAGGGATCAGCCGCGTACCCGGCGATCTGCACCGGATACCACTTGCCCTCGATGCTCGGCCCCGGATCGGCGCCGGTGTTCACCGACGCCTCGCTGCCGGCCCCGCACCCGGCCAGGACCAGCCCCGCAACCGTGAGGCCGAGCATCGTCCGGCCCTGCTTCCAGCTCATCGCCAACGCCTCCACCCGTAGTCAGCATCCGTAGCTTGGACGCTGTCCGGGACCCGAGGGTTCCGCCGAGTTCAGGCCGTTTCCCGCCCGTAGGTCTCCAGCAACCGCAGCCAGACCTCGCTCAGCGTCGGGTAGGACGGAACGGCGTGCCAAAGCCGCTGCAGCGGAACCTCACCCACCACCGCGATGGTCGCCGAATGCAGCAGCTCGCCCACGTCGGAACCGACGAACGTGGCCCCGACCAGCACCTGCCGGTCCGCGTCGACGACGAACCGGGCGTGCCCGACGTACCCCTCGGCGTGCACATGGGCGCCGGCGAGCGCACCCAGGTCGTAGTCGAGAACCTTGACGTTCGCCAAGGCCTCCTGAGCCCGCTCGGCGGTGAGCCCGACCGAGGCGACCTCGGGATCGGTGAACGTGACCTGAGGCACCGCGGCGTGGTCGGCGGTCGCGACGTGGCGCTGCCAGGGGCCGTCCTGCACCGGGGAACCCAGCGCCCGGGCCGCGATCACGTCCCCGGCCGCCCGGCCCTGGTACTTACCCTGGTGCGTGAGAAGCGTCCGGTGATTGACATCCCCCACCGCGTAGAGCCAGTCGAAATCGGGGACGCGCAGGGTGTCGTCGGCCGGCAACCACTCTCCGGGAGTGAGACCGATGGTTTCCAGACCCAGATCCTGGGTGTTCGGAGTGCGCCCGACGGCGACCAGGACCTCGTCCGCCACCACCCGCTCGCCGTCACCCAGTTCCAGCACGACCTCGCCGGAACGGCTGACCGAGGTCACCTCCACCCCGAGCCGGACCTGCACGCCGCGAGCGGTCAGCGCCGCGGTGACCAGCTCCCCGGCGAACGGCTCGTTCTCCGACAGCACCCCGTCCCGGACCAGCACCGTGACCTCGGACCCGAGGTCGTTGTAGGCCGTCGCCATCTCCATCGCGACCACGCCACCGCCGATGATGGCCAGCCGGGCCGGGATCTCCTGGGCGCTGGTGACCTCCTTGCTGGTCCACGGCCGGGCCTCGGCCAGGCCCGGGATGCCCGGGACCAGGGCGCTGCTGCCGGTGCTGAGCGCAACCGCGTGCCGGGCCCGGATCGTCCGCTTCGCGCCGTCCGGGGTGGTGACCTCGAGCTCGCGCGGACCGGTCAGCCGGGCGTACCCCCGGATCAGGTCGATGTTCGCCGAGTTCAGCCATTCGACCTGACCGTCGTCGTGCCAGTGGCTGGCCACCTCGTCCCGCGCGTTCAGCACGGCCTTCACGTCCAGCCCGCCCCGGATCGCGCCGCGGGCGCCGGCCAGGGCCGAGGCCGAGCGCAGGGCCGCGCCGCTGCGCAGCAGGGCCTTCGAGGGCATGCAGGCCCAGTACGAGCACTCGCCGCCGACCAGGTCCGACTCCACGATCACCACCCGCAGCCCGGCCTGGGCCACCCGGTCCGCGACGTTCTCGCCGACCGCACCGGCGCCGACCACGATCACGTCGTAGCTGCCTTCCTCGGAAGGGCTCTGGTCAGACATTGCTGGTCTCCGTTCGTGCCGGGTGGTTCCGTGCCGTGCGGTACAGCCGGAACGTGGAGAACAGGTAGAAAATTGCCCCGCCGACGGGGTACCCGTTCAGGCTGCCCAGTGAGATCTCGGTCTTCGACGCCATCATCACGAACATCAGGCCGATGACGGAGGAAAACGCGCCGCTGAGGATCATCGGCCACTGCCCGCCCACGCCCTGGCGCCGCCGGATGATCCCCAGGGCGAGCTGGATCAGGCCGGTGAGCAGGGCCCAGGCGCCGAAGACGCGCAGCACCGAGGCCGGGCCGTCGTTCGCGGCGATCGCCAGGGCCACCGCCGTGACCGTGCTGATCGCGGTGTTGACCAGCTGGATCCGGACCGCGCCGGAGTTGCCGGCGGCCTGCTGGGTGCGGACGTCGACCAGCGAGGCGACGATGTCGATCACCGGGTAGAGGATCAGCAGGACGATGGCGAAGCCGGGGATGTCGGAGTTCGCGGTCAGCGTGCCGGTCGAGGACAGGGACAGGGCGAACAGGCCCGCCCAGAGCACCGCGAGCACCGCGCGGGTCAGGTAGAGCTGGGCCGTGGAAGGCATTCTCTGATTCATGAGATGAAGTCTTGGCCGCGCCGGACCGGGGCACGTACTTCGAACGAAGTACGTTTTCCCGCCTGGGTGGACCAGAATCGGAGCATGAGCAGTTACGACGGGCCGGCGGCGCCTCTGTGGATCCGTCGCCCCGAGATGCTGCACATCGCCGCCTACATCCTGGCCGTCCTGGTGTTCACCGGTCAGATCGTGGCCGTGATCGTGCGGGAATCGGACTGGCCGACCATCCTCTCGGTGCTGCTGGCCGGCGCCGGGGTCGCGCTGTCCTGGTGGCGGCCGTGGGCCGGGCTGGTGGTGACCAGCGCGGCCTCCTTCGCGGTCACCGCGGTCGACCACGATCCGCTGTCGGTCTGGATGATGGCCGTGCTGGTGCTGTTCTCGGTCACCTTCCGGGGAAAACAGCCGCTGATCGCCACCTCGGTGGTGGCCGTGTTCTTCCTGAGCGCGTTCATGACCCTCGGCGGCTTCCGGGGTGGCGCGGTTGTCGGTGTGGCCGCGCTGTTCTCGGCCATCGGGGGCGGAGCGACCGGGGCCGCCCTGAGAATTCACGGGCAACAGTGGTGGATTCTGGAGGAACGGGCCGAAAACGCCATTGCCACCCGGGAGATCGAGGCCACCCGCCGGGTCACCGAGGAGCGGCTCCGGATCGCCCGGGACCTGCACGACGTCGTCGGTCACCAGGTCGCCATGCTCAGCATGCATCTCGGGATCGCCGAGATCGGCCTGCCCGAAACCGCCGACTCGTCCCGGGAGGCACTGGAGAAGGCCCGGACCAACGCCCGGACCGTGGTGCTCGAAACCCAGCGGATCCTGGTGCTTCTGCGCCGCGGAGACGAAGTCTCCGACGACGAGGCGCTGCGCCCTACCCCGTCCCTCAACGGACTGGAGGGACTCATCGCCTCTTTCGAGAGCGTCGGTCTCGACGTGCGTCCCTCAATTGACATCCCGGACGGTTTCGTCGAGCCGAGCGTCGGCGTCACCGTCTATCGGGTTGTCCAGGAAGCGCTTACGAACGCCTATCGGCACGGAGAAGGGCCGACGACAGTGGACGTCCATGAGGACGACGGGCGGATCTGCGTCTGTGTGGAGAACGGCACCAGTTCTTCCCTACGCCGTTCCGACACCGGCGGCCGGCTCGGGTTGGTCGGGATGCGGGAGCGGGTCGAGTCCTCCAACGGGCGACTGACGATTGAGAGCGACAATGGACGCTTCCGGGTCAGTGCGGAGTTCAGTCCCCTTGGGGAGGTGGTGGCGGGATGACGAACATCCTGATCGTCGACGACCAGGACGACATCCGGGCCGGCATCCGGGCGATGCTGCTCCTGGACCCGGGCCTGGTCGTGGTGGGCGACCTCTCGGACGGCCTCCAGGTGCCCTCCTTCCTCCGGCAGCACCCGGTCGACCTGGTGTTGATGGACATCCGGATGCCCGGGATCGACGGGGTCGAGGCCACCCGCCGGATCCGCGCCGAGCACCCACCGGAGAAGCTCCGGGTGATCGTGCTGACCACCTTCGACCAGGAGGAGATCGTGCTCGCCGCCCTGCGGGCGGGGGCCAACGGCTTCCTCAGCAAGACGGTCAGCCCGGCCGAGCTGGTCGCCGGGATCACCGAGGTGGTCGGCGGGGGTGGCGCGCTGTCCGCCGCCGCCACGGCCGCGCTGATCGGGCACATGACCGACAGCCCGCCCCCGGCGATCGACAAGGAGCTCCTGCGCCGCTTCGACGCCCTGACCCCGCGCGAGCGGGACGTGATCATCCTGGTGGCCAGCGGTCTCAGCAACGAGGAGATCGCGGCCCAGATGTTCGTGTCCCCCTTCACGGTCAAGACCCACGCCGTACGGGCAATGACGAAGGTGGGCGCGCGGGATCGGGCCCAGCTCGTCTCCTTCACCTTCAGAGCCGGGCTCTACCCCTGACCCTCAGTCGGAGGTGTCCCGGCGGAGCCGCTTCACATTTCCCCGCCGCTTCTTCTGCGCAATCCGCCGCTCCTGCGACCCCCGCGTCGCCTTGGTCGCCCGCCGCGACCGGGGCGGCGGAGCCAGCGCTGCCGCCACGATCTCGGCCAGCCGCCGCTCCGCGGCCTCCCGGTTCTGCAGCTGGGAACGCTGCTCCGACGAGCTGACCTGCAGCACTCCGTCCACCAGCCGTTCGCCGAGCCGCTCCCGGGCTCGCTCCCGCTGGCTCTCGGTCAGCACCGCACTCGCGGCCACGTCCCAGCGCACCTGGACCCGGCTGTCGGTGGTGTTGACGCTCTGCCCGCCAGGGCCCGAGGAGCGGGAGAAACGCCACTTGAGCTCCACCTCGGGGATGGTCAGATTCGCGTTCACCTTGAGGGGGCCGGCCATGGGGTCATCCTGCCGGGCGGTTCCCCTACCCGGCGAGCCCACCGACGACCTCATCGACCGTCCGGCTCACCACCCCGATCAGGGCCAGGTCGGCGATCCGGTCGTCCCGCACCTGGGAAGTGCCGTCGGACAGGACCACCGCGCGGAAGTCCCGCTCCGACGCCTCGAACAACGTGGCCCGCGGGCAGTTGGGCAGATTGCAGCCGCCGACGACCACCGTGTCGACCCCGCGCTCCCGCAGTCGCGGTTCCAACCCGGTCCGGTAGAACGCTCCCCAGCGCGGCTTGTACATCAGGTACTCGTTCTTGCCCACCGCCTGGAACTGTCCCGACAAGAGCAGCTCCGCATCCAGCTCCACCGGGTGGTCGAAGAGTTCCGCCGGAAGCTGCGACCCCGGCATGCCCGGCTCGACCAGATATCCGCCGGCCTGGACCAGTTCCCGCCGGGCCAGATCGACGTCGGTGCTGCCTGGTGGGTACAGCCGCACGACGTGAACGATCGGCCTTTCGTGAGCCCGATAGGCCCGGACCACCCGGGCCAGGTCGGGGAGAACGTCGGAGGTGCCGGGCACCGCCTCGAGGTAGTCCCGCTGGAAGTCGATGGTGAGCAGGGCACTGTTCCGCCAGTGCGGTGAGGTGTACTCGTCGATGTCCACAGGAGTACTCAACCCGAGCGTCCCCTAGAATTCCCGCTCATGCGGTGGGGGCTGGGTCGAGAACGCCGCTCGGTTCACCGACGGCACCTCCGGGGCTACCCCGGGGAACGGAACAGATCCTCAGCACGGCGCCGCACGCAGCAGGCTGCGCTCCGCGCAACTGCCTGCGCGCACTACCGGATCGGTCGGGCCGGCCCCCACCGCAGCCGATCGTGAGGGCTCTGGCGCGCGGCTTGGGCAACGCCTTCCTCGCAGGCGCGTGGGAGCCGGAATCCATGGTCGAGCGCGGGACCACCGTGATCCGGGCCCGGCGGAAGTGGCTGTCCGTCGTAGTACGGGAGGTTCTGGAGGCCTACCCTCGCCCGCCGCACGATCGGCCCCGCGAACTCGCTGCGTTCATCGAGCAGACCGAGACGCTCCACCGGGTGAAGGCCCGCGACCGTCGGATTCCTCCCGCGCCGACCCAAATGGCCGACCGCGTGCGTCCATTGGTCCCGCCGATCAACAACGAAACCGAGCTCGCCCACCTGCTCGAGCTCGACGTCCATGCGCTGACCTGGTTCGCCGACGTCAAAGGCCTGCAACGACGGGCCGCCCCCGGGCCGCTCCATCACTACCGATACACCTGGCGGCCAGGGCGGAACGGCCGTGCCCGACTCCTGGAAGCCCCCAAACCCCGGCTCCGGCAGATCCAGCGCACGCTGCTGGATGAGGTGCTCGGGCCGATCCCGGTGCATCCGGCCGCCCACGGGTTCGTACCCGGGCGCTCGGCGCTGACCGCCGCCCAAGCGCACCTCAACTCGCCGATCGTGATCAGCCTGGACCTGGCGTCCTTCTTCTCCAGCCTGACCGCCGACCGGGTCTACGCGGTCTTCCGGGCCGCCGGATACCCGCAGCCGGTGGCCTTTCAGCTGACCGGCCTGTGCACCACCCGCACGCCGGTGAACGTGCTGAAGCAGATGCCCCCGGCCGAGAACGGGTTCCGCCTCCGAGGGCTCCTGCGCCAAGCGCATCTGCCTCAAGGCGCCCCCACCTCACCCGCACTGGCCAACCTGATCGTCGCCGGCCTGGACCGTCGGCTGTCCGGATACGCCCAGGCCTGCGGCCTCGTCTACACCCGTTACGCCGACGACCTCACCTTCTCGCTCCCCTCGCCGGGGCGCCTGGACCCGAACCGGATTGTGGACGCCGTCACGGGCATCGTTCGCGACGAACGTTTGTCGGTGGCACCCGACAAGACCCGAGTACAACGCAACCATCAGCGCCAGATCGTCACCGGGATCGTCATCAATCAACGGCCGAATCTGCCCCGCGACGAGTTCGACCGGCTGAAGGCGTTGCTGCACAACGCGGTTCAGCACGGTCCGGAAAGCCAGAACCGGGGCCAGGAAGCCGATTTCCGGGCGCACCTGCTCGGCCGGATCGCCTGGGTGGAGCAGCTCAACCCGGCCCGGGCGCAGCGGTTACGCGAATCCTTCGACCGGATCAGCTGGCCCTGACCGGTCGGCCGGCGATGGGCCGGACCTCGTGGGCTCGTCGCTGTAGGCGCCGTCGGGAAGGTCATCGCCACCACCCCACCACGCAGCGATAGCCAATCCCCGCCGATTGGCTATCGCGGTCAGGTCCAATCTGCCGCCAGAGTGGCTGGGTGGCTCCTTCCCGCGCGCACGCGCTTCGCCTGATTCAGCTCGGTATCGGCCTGTTCCTCTACGGGGCCGCGACCGCTCTGATGGTGCGCGCGGCGGTCGGTGTGTCTTCCTGGTCGGTCCTGACCCAGGGCCTGGAGAACGTGCTGCCCTGGTCGTTCGGCACGCTGACCGTGGTCACCAGCTTCTTCGTGCTCCTGGCCTGGATTCCGCTGCGGCAGAAGCCCGGCCTCGGCACCGTGTGCAACGTGATCGTCATCGGGCCGGCCGCCGACCTGGTGCTCGAGCTGGTTCCCGAGGCGCATGCCCTGCCGATGCAGTTGTTCCTGTTCACCGCCGGTCTGGTCCTGCTGGCCATCGCGACCGCCTGCTACATCGGCCCGCGCTACGGCACCGGCCCGCGGGACGGGCTCATGGTCGGCCTGCACGAACGGCTCGGCTGGCCGATCTGGCTGGCCCGGACGGTCGTCGAGGTCACTGTCGTGGTCTGCGGGGCGCTGCTCGGCGGCGACCTCGGACTAGGGACGCTGGTGGCGACCTTTGCGATCGGCCCGATGGTTCAGCCCCTCATGCCGATCTTCGCCGGCTTCCCCTGGTCCCCCCGCGAGCCCCAGGAAGAACCGGTCCCCGAACTGGTCGGGTGATGCTTGTCCCTCACGCGACGTCAGGCTGAATAGTCGGAGCCGTGGAAGACATCCTGACCGTGGGACGAGTGGCCGAACTGGCCGGCGTAACCGTCCGCACGCTGCACCATTACGACGAGATCGGCCTCGTGCAGCCGTCGGCCCGCACGACGGCCGGGTACCGGGCCTACTCGACGGACGACGTGGAGCGCCTGCGTGAGGTCCTCGCCTACCGGCGACTGGGCTTCGGGCTGCGCGAGATCGCCGATCTGGTTCACGACCCGAGTACGGACGCCCTCGCGCACCTCCGCAGGTTGCGGGGCCTGCTGCTGGATCAGCGGGACCGGGCGGCCGCCATGGTCACCGCCATCGACCGGGAACTTCAGGCCCGGGTCCTGGGGATCCGGACGACGCCGGAGGAGCAGCTGAAGGTGTTCCAGCTCTATGACTTCATCGGATCCGCCTACCCAGCGACCCGACGCACCGAACCTCGCATCGCTGCGCAGATCTGGGAGGCGCTCGGTGACGCCCGTACGGTGCTCAACGTGGGCGCCGGCACCGGTTCCTACGAACCGCCCGACCGCGAGGTCACCGCCGTAGAGCCTTCCGCCCTGATGCGAGCGCAACGCCCGGCCGATGCCGCGCCGTGCCTGGCTGCTTCCGCCGAGCACCTGCCTTTCGAGGACCAATCGTTCGACGCCGCAATGGCGGTGAGCACCCTGCACCACTGGCCGGACCCGATCGCCGGTCTGCGCGAGATGCGCCGCGTGGCCCGCCGCGTGGTCGTGTTCACCTACGACGCCGCCGGGGGCCAGCACTTCTGGCTCAACCGCGACTACCTGCCCGAGTTCGCCGACCTCCTCGTCCGCTGGCCCTCAATCACCGAGCTGACCGAGGCCATCGACGGCCGTTCGGAGCCCATCCCGATCCCCTGGGACTGCGCCGACGGGTTCTTCGAGGCGCACTGGCGCCGGCCCGAGGCCTACCTGGAGGACGAGGTGCGCCGGGCAGTATCGGTCTGGACCCGGGTCGGGCCGCAGGCCGAGCACAGAGCCGTGAGCCTGCTTCGGGAGGATCTTTCGTCCGGCCGCTGGGCCGAGCGCAACCACGATCTCCTCGACCTCGACACCGCCGACTTCGGCCTGCGCCTGCTGATCGCCTGAACCCGCTGACCGCCTCAACCTCTTGACCACCCCACCCGCCAGGGTGGGGTTATCCCCCGTACGAGATCACTGCAGTCGAACCGCTTTTCCCAGCAGCAGATCTCGCTCCCGTTCATTCTTGCAAAGCCCGGCCGCGGCCTCGAACTCGCGGCGGGCCTCCGCCGGGCGCCCGAGCCGGGCCAAGAGCTCCCCCCGCACACTCGGCAGCAGGTGAGAACCGGTCAACCGCCGGCCGACGGCCAGATCGTCCACAATGTCGAGTGCAGTTTGCGGACCGTAAGCCATCGAGACCGCCACCGCGCGATTGAGATCCACCACCGGGGACGGCGCGATCCGGCCCAGCGCCTCGTAAATCACAACGATCGTCCCCCAATCGGTTTCGTCGACCGACGGCGCCGCGGCATGGCACGACGCAATGGCGGCCTGCAAGCCGTAAGGACCCAGACCGCGCCCGACCGCAGTGGCCCGGGCCAGCGCACCCTTCCCCCGAGCAATGGCGGCCCGGTCCCACCGGCGCCGATCCTGATCCTCGAGCAGGATCACCGCGCCGTCCGGCCCCACTCGCGCCGGGAACCGGGCCGCCGTGAGCTCCATCAGGGCCAGCAGCCCATGCACTTCCGGCTCGTCGGTCACCAACTGGGCCATCACCCTGGTCAGCCTCCGGGCCTCATCGGCCAGGTCGATCCGGAGCAGATCCTCGCCCGCCGTCGCATTCGCCCCTTCGCCGAAGATCACGTAGAGCACGTTGAGGACCCCGCCCAGCCGCTCCCGGCGCTGCTCGGCCGGTGGCAGCTCGAACGGCACCCGGGCCGCCGCGAGGGTCTTCTTGGCCCGGGTGATCCGAGCCTGGACGGTGGGTACCGGCACCAGGAAGGCCCGCGCGATCTCCTCACTGGACAGCCCTCCGACAACGCGCAAAGTCAGTCCCACTCGGGCTTCCAGAGACAACACCGGGTGGCAGGCGACGAACAGGAGGGCCAGGACGTCGTCCTCAATCGCATCCGGATCCCACAGCACCTCCGGATCCCAGGCCTCCTCCGAACCGTGCGCCAGCGTGGCGTACCGATCGTCCAGAGCCGAGCGCCGCCGGAAGGCGTCAATCGCCCGTCGCTTGCCGACCGTGAACAACCAGCCGGCCGGGTTCGGCGGCACCCCGTCGCGCGGCCACCCCACCAAGGCCTCGGCCAGAGCCTCCTGCGCTACATCCTCGGCCAACCCGAAGTCGTTCGTGTACCGGGCCAGCGCGCCGACGATCCGGGCCGACTCGATCCGCCACACCGCCTCGACGGCGCGCCGGGCCCGGACACCGTCGTCCTCGGTGCTCAGAGCTGGCCGTTCTGCTCGCGCCAGGCCCGCTCCTTGGCGATCCACTCGTTGTCCTGCGGGAACTCCTCGATCTGGGAGACCCGCCGGATCTCGGTCTTCGCCCCCGGGAACGCGGGCATCCGCCGGGCCCACTCCACCGCTTCCTCAATGGTGGGCACGTCGATCAGGTAAAAGCCGCCGAACAGTTCCCGGGTCTCCCCGTAGGGCCCGTCGGTGACCAGCGGCGGCTCGCTCGAGTAGTCCACCACCACGCTCACCGCCGGATCCAGCCCCTCGGCCGCAAGCAGCACCCCGGCCTTGATCAGCTCCTCGTTGTACCGGCCGATGGTCTCCAGCATCTCCTCGAACGGGGTCGTCGTCATCGCCGCGAACGTCTCGTCGGTCGCCCGCATGATCAGCATGTACTTCGCCATCGTCACCATCTCCCGGTGTCTTGGAGGACGCTTGCCGCCCTCACTCTCACCCATGATTCGAACGCCGATCCCCCGGATCGACAGCTTCGGGAAAAGTGTTCTCAACCTTTGGGCCGGCTCACCGCGTTCTTAGAGCGAGATCCTGACGGCGAGGACGGTTGGAGAGTGCTTGACGGTGCCGAGCGCATCAGACGAGGAAGACGGGTTCCCGGTCTTCGTGCAGCAGCACTGGCGGTCGCTGAACCGGACGGCGTTCCTGCTCACCGGGGACCGGGGCCAGGCGGAGGACCTGGTCCAGAGCGCCCTGGAGAAGGTGCACCGGCACTGGCCCAAAGTCTCGCGGATGGATGCACCGTCCGACTACGTCCGGCGGGCGATGGTGACCACGGCGATCTCCTGGCGGCGGCGCCGCAGTTACGGCGAGATCCCGAGCCTGTCGATCGATCCCGGCACCCAGGACCCGTACGAACAGATCGACCAGCGGGCCCAGCTGATCGCCGCGCTGCGCCGACTGCCCGTCAGGATGCGGGCGGCCCTGGTGCTGCGCTATTTCGAGGACCTGCCCGAAGCCGAGGTTGCCGCCGCCCTGGGGTGCTCGGTCGGAACGGTCAAGAGCCAGGTCTCCCGCGGTCTTCAACGCCTGCGCGAGTCCCTGGAGAGCAGCCCACTCCCCCGTGAAGCTCCGGCCGTGAGGAGCGTGTGATGAACATCGAGACCGAACTGCGAACCGCTCTCGCCGACGAGGCCGCCTTCGCCAACGACCTGCACGACCCGTATTCCACCTTTATCCAGCGTGAGGCGAAGCGGCGGCGCACCCGGCGGCTGCGCGTCGCCACCGCGGTAGCCACCGTGATCGCTCTCGCGGCCGCCGCCGTCGGGTTTCAGGCGTTCGGCAGCCGAAACCAGCCGACACCGGCCGCCCCCACGACCAAGGCGCTGCTCGACAGCCCGCTCCGGGGATCCCTGGCGCAGGACCAGACGTTCGTGAAGGCGATGACGACCCAGGTGTCCAAGTCCGCCGAGACCAGACTCCTCTACGCTTCGGATCTGGGAACCCAGCGACTGGTCCTGGCCTACCTACCGGCCGGCGAGCGGGCCACCGTCGACCGGCGAGCGGTCGAGGGTCCCCAGTACCTCTGGCTCACCGGGCCCCGCGGGGCTTCCCCGAAGCGGATGATCCCGAGCCAGAACGGTCCGGTGGGACCGGCGTCGACCTTGGTTGTGGCCGACAATATGGAAAAGGGCGCGGCGGTGACGGTAGGACCTGAGGGCTACACGGCCACCCTCAGCAACATCGGCGAGACCTATTACAGTGCGCAGGGCACTGTCGAGCAGAGAACCGGGCAGGCCAAAGGAGCAGAAGGTAGCGGGCTCGTCGAGACGTCGATTCCCCTTCAGGCGAAAGACCTCCCCCGGCTCAAGGCGACGCTGACCCAGCATGGAAAAACCTTCGCCGTAAAGGACTACGGAGCAACCTGGTCGAAGCTTGGCACGAACATGACGTCCCTTCCCGCGGTTATTCAATCCGCTCTCCACGGCCGGGACTTCGACTCCGAGCTTCTGAAAACCTGGTTGACGTGGGGCCTGAGTGAAGCCCACCTCCCCCTGCCTGGTACCGAATTCAAGGTCCTCTGGGTCGGCGGGGTTCAGGGCAAGAAGGTCGCCGTCTTCACCCTGCAGCAACCGGGCCAAGGGGTAGTGGCGTTCGCCTTCGGAACCGTCCCCGACGGCACGGGCACCATGTCGGAAGATCTCTCAGTCCTGTTGCCGGCCAAGGGCATCGATACCCGCCCCATCGCCTACCGCCTGACGAAAAACCACCGGGGCGGCCCTCACGTGATCGTCGTCGCCCCGGAAAAGGCAGCCCGCGTCACGGTCACCCCCGCCGGTGGCAAGCCGGTGGAGGTCAAGCTGAGCAAGACGGGCATGGGAACGGTGACCATCGATCCAGAGCAGGAAGCCACCGCCACCGCCTACGCCGCCGACGGCTCCGAGATGGGATCCACGCCGGTCCGGAGCTCGGCCGCGTACACCACCATGATCGGCGACACCCCGGGCACCCGCGTCGGGCCGTGATATTCGGTCGCGCCGACCAGCAACTGTCCTGAATCCTGAACCATGGCCATCGACCCGGAGGTCTCCCGGTACCACTCCAAAGGCGGAGAGCAGTCCCGGCTCACGGAAGCTCCCTCGCTGGAGCGGATCCGCACCCAGGTCCTGCTGAACCGCTACCTGCCGGCCCCACCGGCGCGAATTCTGGACGTCGGTGGGGCCAGCGGGGTGTACGCCGAGGGCCTGGCTGCGGCGGGCTACGAAGTGCTTCTGATCGACCCGGTGCCCTTGCACGTCGAACTGGCGTCGGCGCTGGACGGCGTCCAAGCGCGCCTAGGTGACGCCCGCGACCTGGCCGAACCCGACGCCTCAGCCGACGCCGTGCTCCTCCTCGGCCCGCTCTACCACCTGCTCGAGCGCGACGACCGCCTCCAAGCCTTCCGCGAGGCCCGGCGCGTGCTGCGTCCGGGCGGAGTCGTTCTTGCGGCAGCGATTTCCCGCTACGCAAGCTCTTTCGACGGCTTCTTCCGCGGTCTCATCGACCGCCCGGGTTTCGCGTCCATCATGACCGAAGACCGTCGCACCGGCCGCCACCACAATCCGGGTGACCAGTCCCAGCTGTTCACCACCGCCTACTTCCACGATGCGCGCGAACTGGCCGACGAGGTCACCGAATCCGGGCTTCACCTCAATGCGGTCCTGCCGGTCGAGGGCCTGCTGTCCTGGGCGCCGGGCATCACCGATCGCCTTCGGGATCCGGAACAGCTCGAGTTCATCCTGACCTGGCTGGAGTCGACCGAGTCCGACCCAGCCTTGCTCAACGCTGGCTCTCATCTGATGGCGGTCGCCTACGCGTGATACCTGGGGTGGACGGCGGCCGGTCTCCTACCCAAGCTTCGGTGAAGTCACCACTCCACAGGCCCGCTGACGTCGAAGAAGCTGCCGCTCGGCCCGTCGGCCGGCAGGGTGGCGGCGCGCACGACGACCTTGGCACCCTCGGACGGGTGCTGCGTTCCCAGGTGGCCGTTCATGTCGGTGGCGTTGAACCCGGGGCACACCGAGTTCACCTTCACCGGCGTGTCTTTCAGCTCGACGGCGAACCATCCGGTCAGGGTGCTCACAAGGGTCTTGGACGTGGAGTAGGCGTAGCTCATGCCGAACGGGGCCAGGGGCTGCTCGGGCGCGGTGAGCAGGGTGAGCGATCCCATCGAGCTGCTCAGGTTCACGATGCGCCCGGCCTCAGCCTGGCGCACCAGCGGCAGGAAGGCCTGGGTGACGCGCAGCGTGCCGTAGAAGTTGACGTCGATCGTCTTCGCGATCGTCTCGGACCGCACGGTGCTGGGCGGGCCCTCCTCGTCGCCGAGGGCGATGCCGGCGTTGTTGATCAGGACGTCGAGGGCGCCGCTGTGCTCGGCGATGTGCTCCTGGGCGGCCTGGATGCTGGCGGTGTCGGTCACGTCGAGTTGGACGAAGCGGACGTCGCCGTCGGGGGCCAGGTCCTTCGCGGCCGCTTCGCCGCGGCCGGAGTCACGGCATCCCAGCCAAACGGTGAATCCCTGCTGGGCGAGCTGTCGGGCAGTCTCGAACCCGATGCCCTTGTTGGCGCCCGTGACGAGCGCGGTCCGATGAGTGGTGGTGGTCATAAGAACGATGGTGGATGCCCAAGACTGTACGATCCATAACGTGGAATCCATGCTTTCTTACGCATCGTCCAGCAGTGAACCGCAGCTGGTCTCCAGCGACCCCATCGCAGGCGCCATCGGCCTGCTCCGGCCCCGCACGGAGGTCTATCCGGACTTCACCGCGGCCGGGTCGTGGGCGCTGCGCTTCGAAGCGTTCGAGTACGTGAAGATCGGGGGCATCGACCGGGGCGAGTGCTGGCTGGCGTTCGAGGACGACAGCGAACCCGTGCGGCTGCGCAAGGGCGACCTCTTTCTGCTGGTCAACCCTCCGGCCTATCGGCTGGCCAGCTCCCTCACCGCCGAACCGCTACCGGCCCAGGCCGTGTGGGAGAGCGCCGTGAACGGCCAGGTGCGCATCGGCGCCGAGGCCGATTCAGACTTCGGGGTGTGCGGCGGGCAGTTCTGGTTCGACGAAGCCAACGCCGGAATGCTGATCGACGTGCTGCCCCGGCTGGTCCACGTCCGGGCCGGCGACCGGCGCAACGGACAGCTCGGTCAGGTGGCCCAACTGCTCAGCACCGAGGTGAAGAACCGCAGCGTCGGCAGCTCCCTGGTGCTGGACCACCTGGTGCAGATCCTCTTCGTCCACGTACTGCGCGCCCACGTCGACCAGACCGACCACCCCGTCGGCTGGCTCGGAGCGCTGTGCAACGACGGCGTCGGCGCGGCCCTGCGCGCCCTGCACGCCGACGTCTCCCACCGCTGGACCCTCCAGGAACTGGCCGCCATCGCCCACATGTCCCGCTCCGCGTTCGCCGCCGCCTTCAAGAAGCAGCTCGGCACAGCCCCTCTGGAGTACCTGATCCAGTGGCGCATGAGCCTGGCCCGCGACGCCCTGCGCCGCAACACCCGCTCCATCTCCGAACTCGCCGTCGCCACCGGCTACGAATCCGAGAGCGCCTTCAGTACGGCGTTCCGGCGGGTGGTCGGCTCCTCGCCCAAGCAGTACCGCGATGCCGCGGACGGGCGGCCGGAAACGCCACGAGGAGCTGCGGTGGGGCAGGCGGGGTTCGAACCCGCGACCGACGGATTATGAGTCCGCTGCTCTAACCTATTGAGCTACTGCCCCTCCCCACCCGCACCAGCCTGGGTAGGCAGCACCCAAGGGCGCCGATGAGCAAGGTTACCGGCAGCACGAGTGCGGCGGGGTAGGTACCGCCTAGGTCGCCCGTAGCCACCCGATCCCGTCGCAAGACCCGATCGGCTACAGCATGGACAGAGTCAAATAGCCAAGGCGCCACATACCCACCAGCATCGGAACTGTGCACACCTCACCCCAAAGTGACCCGGCGCACGCCGTCCGAGCGCAACCCCACCCCGTCACTCACGCGTCCTCACCCCGCACACGAGAAAGCGGCAGAGGGGAACGATCGGTACGGGTGAATTCTCGACGGCGCAGCACCATGGTGGTGGCCAGCGGAACGGCCTTGTTCGCGGCAGCGGTACTCACCGGCTGCGGCAGTGATCCGGATCCGGACTACCAGGGTGTGTGCGTGAACCAGAGCACGCAGACCCGGGTCGACGACAAGGAGTGCGACCAGAGTCGGCATTCGAGCGGCTACGGGTTCCTGCTCTGGCCTATAGGACGCCGGATCCCGCCCCTAGGTGGACGCGTACAGAACTACCCCGGATCAGTGAGCACGCTGCCCGCGGGCAAGCACGCCGCCGCAATTGGGGGCGCCAGCACCAGCGGGGGCACGGTGTCGAAGTCGAGCGCCAAGACATCGGTGGAGCGCGGGGGCTTCGGCTCCACCAGTCGCAGCGGCTGGAGCGTGGGCGGGTGATCCGGCTACCGCAGAATCCTCGACCGGACGCGTACCGTCTGGTCGAGGAAGAAGGCCTGGCCTACGCGCGGGAGCGCAACGACGGTGCGGACGACCTGCCCTACTGGTTCGAGGGCGCGGCTTACCGGTTCACCGAGGCGCAGATCGACGAGCTCGAGCGGGTCACGAACGAGCTGCACGCGATGGCCATGCACGCCACCCGGGTGATGTGCCACGATCGGGAAACCCTGCTCAAGCTCGGCATTCCCGAGTACGCCTGGCCGTATCTCCGGAAGTCCGTCGAGGAGAACTGGTCAATCTACGGACGCTTCGACGTCCTTTGGGACGGCTCCTCGCCGCCGAAGATGCTTGAGTACAACGCCGACACCCCGGCCGCGCTGGTCGAGACCGCGGTGACCCAGTGGTCCTGGCTGGAAACCGTCCAGCCGGAGCGGGATCAGTGGAACATGCTGCACGAGCGCCTGGTCCGCACCTGGCAGAAGCACCTGCGGGCCAACGAATTCGTGCACCTGGTCGCCGGCGTCGCCGAGCCCTTGGAGGACTGGAACACCGTCGCTTACCTGGCCGACACCGTGCGTGAGGCCGGGGGCCGGCCGATCACCCTCCCGATCGACCAGCTGGGCCTCAAGGGTGGCCAGTTCGTCGGCCTCGAGAACGACCCGGTGACAACCTGCTTCGCCATGTACCCGTGGGAGTGGATGCTGGCCGAGGACTTCGGCCGGAGCGCTCTGGAGAGCAAGGTCACTTGGCTGGAGCCCGTGCACAAGGTGCTCACCGGGTCCAAGGCCCTGCTGGCGACGATGTGGGAGCTGTACCCGGACCATCCGAATCTGCTGCCCGCGTACTGGTCACCGGAAAAGCTCGGCCGCAACTACGTGGTCAAGCCGGTGCACGGCTGGGAGGGGGCCGGGGCCTCGGTCGTGCTGAACGGCGAGGTCCGGGCGAGCGTGGCGCAGAAGCACACCGAGGGCCAGGCTGCGATCTACCAGATGTACCAGGAGATCCCGCGGATCGGCGACTGCCTGCCGGTGCTCGGCACCTGGGTGATCGGCGGTCACGCGGCCGGGCTGGGGATCCGGGAGACCGACTCCGGCCGCCTGATCACCGACACCCAGGCCCGCTTCGTGCCGCACTTCATCGACGCCCCCCGCTCCCACCCGGACCAGGTCCAGAGCTGGATCGACCAGGACCAGTAGCGCTCAGGCCACCGCCGGCTGCTTCCCGACCAGCTCGGTCACCGAGCGCGCCGCCAGCATCGCCACCTCGACCGGATTACGGGCGTCGAGCTCGTCCGACAGCACCTCGACCGCGAGCGGAAGATCGACCCCGATCCCGCCGAGCACGCTGAGGAACCCGGTCAGGTCGACGACGCCCGCGCCGGGGAGCAGTCGCTGGTGCCGGCCTTCCTGACGAAGATCAGGATTGGGAATGGCGGTGGCGTCGCACAGCTGAATGGCGAACACCTCAGCCGGGGAAAGCGTGCGCAGTTCCTCCAGCGTTCCTCCGGAGCGATGCCAATGCCACGCGTCGAGCATGAGACCCGCATTGCCGGTCGGTACGCCGGCTACAAGATCACGAACTTCGGCCAGGGTGCGCAGGCTGCTGTAGGGCATGAATTCCAGCGCGATCCGCACTCCATGATCGGCAGCGCGGGTGCACAGGCGGCGGAATTGCTGCTTTTGGACGCCGGTGGGCACGTCGGCGAACAGGCCCACGTTGATCTGGGGTACGTGGAGCAGGTCGGCCAGATAGAAGAGCAGGTCCTCCTCGAGCCGGACGCCGCGCACGTCGGCCTCGCGCCACCAGTCGGTCAGGAACTCCAGCTCGACCACGCGGAGCCCGTGCCGGGCCACGTAGTCCGCGAGCTGCTCCTCAGAGAACTCCGAGCGCCGGGCGTCGAGGTAGTCGACCGCGCCGAGCCCGATGCCGCTGAAGCCCGCCGCGGCCGCCGCGAGAACACGATCCGAGAAGGATGCGTAACGCAGAGTCATAGCCGAGAGGTGTAGGTCGACTCCGCTGGGGCGGACCGGGACCTGGCGGCGGGTGGCCCAGGGACTGGGAGTGTCGGTCATGCGGACACCCTACGAACGCCGCCACCGCCCCGTGGCGATTCTCGGATTTCTCTCAGCAAACGATCATTAGACTGCCTAACTAAATCAGCCCTAATGGGAGCCAAAGGTTCATACCGACCGCGTCCTCACAGGTGGCTCTGGCCGGTTTCCCGCGCGCCTCCCGCTATTCCTTGGCATATTGGTGACCGGAGACGTGAACTCTCACCGAACGTCAGAAATCACTATTCCTGACGTTTCGTGAGATTTGAGGGAGGGGCCGGATGACCGCGCAGATTGCGCGCACGCACCGTCGGGTGACTCCGCTGGAGTATGCGGACATTGAGGCAGGTGCGGTTGCCCGGTTACGTACCGTAGTCTTGGCTCAGCCGGAAGCCCTGGCGGTGCACGACGACGACCTGCGTCTCACCTACCACGAGTTCGCCCTGCGCACGGCGGCCGTGCGTCGTCAGGTGTTCGCGGCCGCGGCCGGTTCCCCGCCCGAACGGCCCGTCGCCCTGCTCTACTCGCACGGTGCCGCCGCCGTCGCCGCGCTGTGGGGCATCGTCACGTCCGGCCGTCCGATCCTGGTCCTCGATCCGCGCACTCCCCCGGCCCGGCTGCGCGCGTTCGTCGAGCGGGTGGATGTACGGCTGTGCCTGACCGATCAGGAGAACGCCGGTACCGCCGCCGAGCTGGTTGAGCAGGTGCTGGTCGACATCTCCGGCGAGAAGACCGGCAGTGAGGCGGATCTCGACGCGCTCTGGGCCACCGCCCCGGCGCCGGAATCCGCGGCCGCCTACGCGTTCACCTCGGGCAGCACGGGCCGGCCCAAGGTCGTGATCAACGATCACCGTCTCCTGGTCCGGGACGCCTGGGCCAATGCCCGCGCGACCGGTTGCTACGGCGCCGACGACGTGGTGGCCCACACCCTGCCGATGGCCTTCCACGCCGGGCTGATGGCGACCTGCGCCGGCATCCTGGTCGGCACCACACTGGTCATGTACGACATCCGGGCCCGCGGGATCGGCGGCCTGCCGGGCTGGATCGAGCGCAACGACGTGACGATCGTGCAGGCCAGCCCGGCCATCCTGCGCAATCTGGTGAGCAGTTCGCCGAACCCGGCCCAGCTGCAGCAGCTGCGGTCGGTCACGATCGCCGGTGAGGCCGCGTACGGCCCGGATCTCGAGGCCGCCCGCGCCCTCCTGCCGCCCGACTGCGTCCTCCGTAACAAGTACGGCTCGTCCGAGACCAGCGTGCTCACCGAGTACCAGGTCGATCGTGAGCACCCGCCGCTGACCGGTCTGCTGCCGGTCGGACGTCCCATCCCCGACATTGAGATCACCCTGGTCGACGAGGCGGGAGTGCCCGTCGGGCCCGGCGGATCGGGCACCGTAACGCTGACCGGGCGCAACCTCGCCACTGGTTACCTGGGCGACCCGGGGGCCACCGAAAAGGCTTTTACCCCGGCCGCGAACGGCGCCCGTACCTATAAGAGCAGTGATGTAGGGACGATCGGGGCCGACGGAGCGCTCAGCCTGCTTGGCCGCCGGGACCACAGCGTGAAGGTGCGCGGCTATCTGGTCGAGCCCGGTGAAGTGGACGCGGCGCTGTCGGCCCTCGCGGACGTGCGCGAGTCGCTGACTGTAGGCGCAGAAAAGGGCGACGACTCGGCTGGAAAACGCTTGGTCTCGTACATCGTTTCGACGGCTGAGCGGCCCAGCGCGGCTGCGGTCCGACAGCATCTGGCCGGGGTTCTCCCTTCCTACATGGTCCCGGAGAGCATCGTCTTTCTGGAGGCACTGCCGCGCACCGACCGGGGCAAGCTCGACCGCGCGGGGTTGCCGGAGCCGCCTACCGTTACCGCGGGCCGGGGCGCCGAGCATCTGAGCGAGTGGGAAGAGGTGGTGCGGGCTCTGTGGTGCAGCGTGCTGGCGCTGCCCGAAGTGGGTCTGGAGGACGACTTCTTCGAACTCGGCGGAGACTCGCTGGCCGCGGAGAGCCTGATGACCCGGATGACCTCCGAACTGGGGGTACCCACGGCGGATGCGCAGACCACGGTGCTGGTTCAGGCGCCCACGCTGCAGCAGTTCGCCGAACGGGTAACGCGCAAGGTCGACGTCCACCACCAGACTCTGATCCCCCTGCGCCCCAGCGGTTCCCGTCCTCCGCTGTTCCTGCTCACCGGGGGCGGCGGCCTGGGCGTGACGCTGGTACCCCTGGTTCGCCACCTACCCGAAGATCAGCCGGTCTTCGCGTTGCAGGCGCACGGTCTGGAGGCACGCGGCATTCCGGACTGGAGCGTTCAGTCGTCCGCGCGTCGGCATGTGAAAACGCTGCGCTCAATTCAGCCGGTCGGGCCGTACTACATTGGCGGGCACTCTTTTGGGGGCGTGCTGGCCATGGAAGTAGCCCATCAATTGCGGGACGCCGGCCAGGAGGTTGGGCTTCTGGTCATCATGGACTCGTTCCCGCCGGACCGGAAATCCCACGCCCCGCTGGAAGGTTCGCCGGTGCAGAAGCTACGGACGGCGCTCGGGGTAGCCACGACCGGCCTGCGCGGAACTCCGGGAGACGATCAGTACTGGCGGTTCTGGCGGCAGAGCAACTACCTGCACATGCGCTACCGGGGAAGGCCTTACGACGGGGAGACGCTGATCATCGTCGCCTCGGACAGCGACGAGAAGGCCGAACGTCGCTCCTGGGCGCCCTACCTGACCGGCACCTGGCGGCTTCTGCACGTGCCCGGCGACCACATGTCGATCTTGCGGGACCCGTTTGCCCGCAAGACTTCTGAGGTGATCTGGCAGCAACTGGCCCCGGCGCAGGAGCGGCAGCACCATCAGCCGCGAAGGCCCAAGGAGCACGCCCGGCCGAAGATCCTGCGCCGTAGCAAGGCGTGGCCCGACCAGTACTAGGTATTGGCTCGCCTTGACGGGATCAGCCCTGGTCCGAGGAGGTGGCGGCCCGCGGCTTCAGACCGGCCAGCAGATCGTCGTAGGAGGCGCGCAGCGAGTTCGGCATCCGCCAGCCCCATACCCCGTACGGCCGCCAGACCGCCTCGACCAGCAGCGTCTTTCCTTGGATCGGGATGAACGTGGCTCGTACCCGGGCGTCGTCGGTGATCTGCGTGCACTCCCGACTTGAGGTCTGCGTGCTGGTCCTGTAGGCGCTGGAACTGGAGCCGTAGTACTCGCTGCCTCGCCAACCGCAGAACAGCGGCAGCCGGGCATAGCGACTCTGGGGTTGGGCCATGCTCGAGCGCCGGTAGTCGATCTGCACCGCGCTCTTGCCGTCCACCTCGACCATGCGTGATCCGCTGACGAACACGTCCGGATGACTGCGGAGCCAGGTAGCCGGGTCGGGCGGCATCGGGTCCCGGGTGCCGTCCGGCTCGTAGACCTCCTGCGGCACCGTGACCAGCACCCAGCCCCCGGCGGAGAACTGCACGCCGACGTAGCTGTCGTCGGCCGTGACGCTGGCGCCCTTCGGCAGGTCCAGCGCTACGGGGGTGCTCAACCGACGGCCGAGCACGACCGTCTTCCCCGTTGGCTGTTCTTTGTCGTCCTGACCGTTCAACAGTCCGGGGAGCGACAGCCCTGCGACCAGAGCGGCGAGCACGGCCGCGATAACGAGGAACAGCCGACGGCGGCGCGGGTCTGTCGGGGCCGCCTTACCCCCCTCATCCACCCACCCGTCGGGCGCGTCGAGGTCGGTAGACCAGTCGGCTGCATTGTCGAGAGTGACGTTGCTGGGCGGCCGCGGTACCTGGCGGTCGCCGAGGTCGAACTCCCAGACCTGCCCCTGCCCGTCGAGCGCCTCCAGCGTGGCGGTGGCCTGGCCGGCTTTTGAAATTGGGGACGCTTGTGAGCCGGCTGCGAGGGTCGGCGGGGGTGCCGTCGTCGGTGTCGTTGCCGACGCAGAAAAGATCTGCGGTTCAGGAATCGGAGGCCGAACCTGGGCCGGCTGGATCAGGGGCCGCTCGATCTGGACGGCGCCACCCTCGGGCGCCCAGGCCGAGGGGTCAGACAGCTGTTCTGCGGTGGCGAACTGCTCGGGCTCCGGAGCCGGCGCCGAGATCTCGGATTTCAACCCCGCCGCATCTGCGTCGGGCACCACGCGTCCCTCATTGGTGCCCGAAGCCTCTTGCGACCCGTCCACCGGCGGCTCGATCTGTTCCAACTGCCCAGGTGGACCCCACACCGAACCCGCCATTGCTGACTCCTCGTCCCCAACGCATCTGCGCGAATCATTGTCACATCCCGATAACGATTCGGCTCGTCGGGTGAAACGACGATCTGCTCAGCCGGGTTCCCTCCCCCTTGGTCAGGCGTCCTCCGCGCGCGGATGACGCGCCAGGTTGCTCACGTCCTCATCCCCGAAACCGGCCTCGACCAGCTTCTCCTCAATGCCCGCGACCAGCGCCGCAACCTCGAGCGGCAGGTCCATCGCCGCAGCCTCCCGCAGCGCGATCCGCACGTCCTTCAGATGCAGCGAGGTGCGGAAGCCCAGCGGGTAGGCACCCCGGACCATGTTGTCCGCCCGCTGCCGCAGCACCCAGGAGTCGGCCGCCCCGGCACTCAACGCCGGCAGCAGACGCTCGAACGGCAGGCCGAAACGCTCCGCCAGCACGATCCCCTCGGCCACTCCCGCGTAGGCCCCCGCCAGCACGACCTGGTTGACCGCCTTCGCCGCCTGCCCGGAACCCGCCTCGCCGAGATGCGTGATCCTCGCCCCGAACGTCCTCAGTACTGGCATTGCCCTCGCCACCGAGTCCTCCGACCCGCCCACGAAGACCGTAAGCGTCCCCTTTTCTGCTCCTTCGGAACCGCCCGACACCGGCGCGTCCACGAACATCCGCCCGCCCTCGGCGAGCTCCCAGGCCAGATCCCGGGCCAGCGAAGGGGACGCGGTGGAGCAGTCGACGAGCACTGCACCGGACGGCAGCGTCTGCCCCACGCCCTGGTCCCCGAGCACCACCGCGCGCAGATCCGGATCGTCGGAGACACAGGTGAGGACCGCGTCCATCCCGTCCGCAGCCTCGGCCGGCGACCCAGCGCGAGCAGCGCCGAGCGCGGCCAGCGGTTCCTCCTTGGCCCGGGTCCGGTTCCAGACCGTCACCTGATGCCCGGCGGCGATCAGATGCCGGGCCATCGGTGCGCCCATCGTCCCCAGTCCGACGACCCCGACCTTCAACGTGCCTACGTCCGTCATGCCGCGAGCCTTTCACGGCACCCGCCGGCGATCAGCGGTTCAGGCAGCGCCCTGGAAGGACGAGTCCGTCGCGCTCGGGCTGGTGGGCGGGGCCGACGGCGTGCCCGGAGACGGCGTCGCGCTGCCACCCTGCCCATCGCCCTGGCCATCACCCTGGCCGAATCGGTGCTGGAAGGGCCGGCCACCACCGGGACCACCCCACTGACCGGGATCCGGCCGCTTCGGCAGGCCGTTCTCGACCACCGAGGTGATCCGCTCCTTCAGCTTCGCCTTGATCTGGTCGGCCGCGTCCTGCTTCAGCTTGCCGTCCTTCACCGCCTGGTCGATCTTCGCGTCGGCCGCCGTGACCAGCGCGTCGATCACGTCGTTCACGTCCTTACCCTGCGCCTGGGCCAGGTCCTTGATCGACTTCCCGTCCTTCAGCCCGCTCTCCACCTCGTCCTTCGACAGGCCCAGTGCCTTGGCCACCTCGTCCAGCGCGACCCCGAAAGCCCCACCGGCCCGCAGGTTCAGGTGCGCCCCGCCCCCGCCCACCCCGGACTGGGCCAGCTTCTCGGCGACCTTGTCGGCCTGGTCCTGAGTGATCGTCCCGTCGTCGACCAGGCTCTTCAACTGCTCCTTGATCCGATCCTGCCGGGCGGCGTCGTCCCCCGGCGCTGTCGTGCCCGGCGAAGCGCTCGGGGTGGCACTGGGCGAAGCACTCGGCGAAGTGGTGGGACTGTCGTCGGCGAAGGCCGGGTAGGCCACGACCCCGGCGGCCCCGACTGCAATGGCCCCCGCGGCCACCGCCACGGTCAGACGTCGTGCGCGCATCTGAAGCATTCCCCTCGGTCCGGGGTCGCGCCCAGCAGGTGCCACCGGAATCGATTCCGGGCCGGGCGCTGCCCTCCACGATCGACGCTCGGGCTCCGACCTGTGTTCCACCTTGGCTATTCCTGGCAGTTCCCTGTGAAGCTGTGAATGGGCTGTAAGCAGCCTGTGCCGAAGGTGTTTTCCGGCTGTGATCCACATCATTGGTTCCTCGAGCGAACTCCCCCGAAAGCGCCTTCAGCACCACGGTGACCGCGAGCAAGTCCGGCACCTGGTGGGTTGAGTCAGAGGCCAATAGCGGCCTTGACCCCCATGTACGAACCCGCCCCCGGCCAGCCGAGCTCAGCCAGACTCTGGAAACGCTCGCTGAACCCATACCTATCCAGCTCGGCGATCGGCACGAATCGCACACCGCGGATGGGGTTGGTGTCTGCACCGGCGGCAACCGCGCCCCCGGCCCGTCGCACCTCGAAAGTCAGATGAATGATGTGCTTGTCGCCATCGGGCAAGTAGTCACAGACATACAAGAGACGCCCCAGCTCGATCTCGAGACCGGTCTCCTCGCGCATCTCACGGATCAGCGCATCGGCCAGCGTCTCACCGAACTCGACCTTGCCGCCGGGAAGAGACCACGATCGTCCACTGTCGGTGTCCTGATCGAGCAGCAGCAGCCGACCCTGCTCGTCGGCGAGAATCCCCGTCACCCGAATGTTCACGGGCCGCCAGCCTATCGGCCTGTTGGATCGGCGGTTGGGCCGAAGAGTGCCGGGCGACTACCGGACTCGAACCGGCTCATCCCTCGCGGGAGTTGCACATGCTTCGTGCAGTACGGGCTTTCCCATCCGCCTTTGCCGCTCGGCGAGTCGCCACGCTATCGCTCCACCGCCGGCTGAAGAAATGTGTTCGTGCGAACCCGTCACAACGTGCTTGGCTCCCCTCGTGAGGGTTCTCGTCACCGGCCATCGTGGCCTCATCGGTCGCGCTACCACAGCCGAACTGACCGCTCGCGGACATACCGTCGTCGGCTTCGACCTGGTCGACGGTGACGACATCCACGACACCGTTGCCGTCGACCGCGCCATCCAGAACTGCGAAGCAGTGGTCCATCTGGCTGCGCTCGACGAGCCGGTCGCGGATCCGGCCGACGCCCATCTCGGCCCGGCCAGCGTCGGAACCGACGCCCAGGTGCTGGAGACCAATGTGGTCGGCACGAGCAACGTCCTGCGGGCCGCCGAGAAACACCCCGTCTCTCGAGTCGTCCTCATGAGCAGCGTGGACGTTCTCGGATGTTTCGACGGCACCCAGCCACCGAACTACCTGCCCCTGGACGATAACCATCCGGTCCGTCCCGTCGGAGCCTACGCAACTTCGAAATGGCTGGCTGAGCAACTCTGTGAAGCCACCACGGTCGCGACCGGAATCACCACCGTCTGCTTACGGCCGCCCGGTATTTTCTCTGAAACCGTCTACGCAGCAATCAAACAGGCCCGCCGCGACAATCCCGACTTCGAATGGTCGCCGCTCTGGCAGTACGGCGCCTTCCTCGACGTACGAGACTTGGCCACCGCCGTGGACCGCGCCCTCACGGCGCCGTTGACCGGCCACCACCGCCTGCTTCTGTGTGCGGCCGACATCTCCTCCGCTCATGACGATGGGCCAACACTGGTCCGGCGTCTTCTGCCAGAACTCGAATGGCTCGGCGGACCTGAATTCGATGCCGACCGCTTTCGATCGCTGATCAATAGCGACCCGGCCCAGACACTCCTGCAATGGGCGCCTCAGCATCGCTGGCGCAAGGTTCGCGACCTCGACCAGCGGCCGTGAAACGGCTCGTGTGCGTGGTGATGACGGCCGACCGGCAACTCGGTCTTGCCCAGATCCCGACCCGACCAGGCCGATGACCTGCATAGATGCTCCCCCGACTGGACTTGAACCAGTAACCCTGCGATTAACAGTCGCATGCTCTGCCAATTGAGCTACGGGGGATCGTGCGTGCCGGGCTGACCCGACGCGGAAAACTCTACCAAAGCCTGAGCGGTGCTTATGACCATCCCCGGTCTCGGCGCGGCGGCGCCACCAAGATCAGCGCATGTTCAGCCGCACCGTGCCCTTCCCCGACCGCTTCGCCGCATACATCGCCTGGTCCGCCGCGTGCAGCAGGTCGGGCCCGGTGTCCCCCTCGACCGCCACGGCCACCCCGATGCTGGCGCCGACCCGGGCGTTGGTCTGGCTGAGGTCGAACTCGCGGGACAGCGAGGCGAGGATGCTGCGGCCGATGCGCATGGCGGTGGCCACGTCCGGGACGCCGGGGCAGAGCACGGCGAACTCGTCGCCGCCGAGCCGGGCCACCACGTCGGTGGACCGGACGGCCGCGGCGATCCGGTCGGCGACCTGGATCAGGAGCTCGTCCCCGGCACCGTGGCCCTGGTTGTCGTTCACCGCCTTGAACCCGTCGAGGTCCAGGTAGAGCACGGCGATCTGGCCGGAGCGGCGCTCGCGGAGCTCGCGTTCCAGGCGGCGGTGCAGGTGCAGGCGGTTGGGCAGGCCAGTCAGGGAGTCGTGGTCGGCCTCGTGCTGGAGGCGCTCGGTGAGTTCCTTCCGGGCGGTGATGTCCTCGACCAGCATGATCAGGTAGGCGTCGCGGTCACCGTCCGGGCGCACCGCCGACGCGGTCACCCGCCCCCAACGCTCACCGCCGTCGGGGCGGAACAGGCGGCGCTCGGAGGAGATCTCGTCAACGCGGCCGGCCATCACGTCCGCGAGGTTCGCCACCGCCTCGCTGACCTGAGCCGGACCGCCGAGGAAGTCGCCCACCCGGGCGTCCAGCAGTCGTTCCTCGGTGACCCCGGCGAACTCGCACAACGCCGCGTTGACCCGCAGCACCCGGCCCGGGTCGGACTCCGACAACGAGACGATCGCCATGCCCATCGGCGAGGTGTCGAAGGCCAGGCGGAAGCGTTTCTCGCTCTCCTCCAGCTCCGCCTGGGTGCGCAGAACGAAGCTCAGGTCGGTGATCACGCCGATGAAGCCGAACCGCGACCCGTCCGGAGCGCGCTTGGCCGAAAGGCTGAGCTGCCCGAAAAAGGCGGAACCGTCCTTGCGGACGAACGTGTACGTCCGGGTGTGGACCCCGTCCCGTTCAATGTCTTCCATCATCTCCTGGACCGGCGGCCGCCCCTCGGCCGCCAGGCGCTCCAGTTCGGCGTGGTCATGCAGGGCGGAGGGAGTAAGGCGACCGATCGCCTCCTCGGCGCGATAGCCGAAGATCGCCTCGGCCCCGGCGTTGAAGAAGGTGAGCACCCCGCCGTTCCGGTCGGTCCCGACGATCGCGGTCCCGGTGACGGCCCCCAGCACGGCGCTCAGCTGGGCGTGCGCCTGGGTCACCTCGGCCTCGGCGGCCCGGGCCTCGGTCACGTCGTGCAGGGTCGCGAACACCTGCATCGGCGTGCTGCCCCGGGCCGGCTCGACCATCGAGCGGATCACCACGTCCCGGACCTCCCCGTCCGGGCGCACAATGCGGTACTCCAGGAACTCGGCCTTGTCCGCCGAGCCCTGCGCGATCCGGGCCCCGTCGGCCCGGACCCCCGCCAGATCGTCCGGGTGCAGACGGTCCTCGTAGGCCTGCGGGCTCGCCTCGACCTGGGCAGGGTCCGTGCCCAGCAGCAGATGCAGACCGTCGCTCCAGACCATCTCGCCGGCGGCCGGGTCCCAGCGCACCGACCCCAGGCCGGCCAGCCGCTCCGCGGTGTTCAGATCCCCGGTGCGCTGCCGCAACAGTGCCATCGTCCGTTCCCGTAACCGCCCCGCCATCGCCGTCACCATCGTGGTCACGGCCAGCACCGCGATGGCCGTCTGCAGCGCCATGGTCTCGGCGTCTTCCTGGCCCAGCATCACGTACCGGCCCAATCCATGGTTCGTCCCCACGGTCGCCGTGGTCGCCACCACGACCAGGCCAGTCATGGCCCGCAGCGGGCCGAGCCGCAGGGATCCCCAGATCAGCGGGAGAACCAGGAAGGAGGAGCCGAGGACGGTCTCCTGGGTGAGGAAGACGACGCCGGCCACGGCCGCCGTCACCGTCAGCTGAGCCAGCCATTCCAGATTGGCCCGGCGATCCCGGAACTGCTCCCGAAGTTCCTCGCGATCCATGCTGACCGCCAGGCACGGCGAGACCAGAAGCAGGGCGAGCAAGTGATTACGAGCGAATTCGGACCACAGATCCAGCAGCGGTCTCTCACCGGAGGCCCCGATGATGGCGAACACCACCGATCCGACCGCGCTACTGGTCAGCACACAACCCAGCACCCGGACGGCGTCGAAGAGCGACTCGTGCAGCGCGCTGCGCGGCCGCAGCCGCCGCAGCAGCACCGCGATCAGCAGGTTCTCGACCAGGCCGGCGGCCAGCCCGGACAGGTTGACCAGGTTCGGCGCCACCGCCAGCACAATCAGCGCCGAGCCGGCCGCCAGCCCGGCCATCATCCAGGGCCAGAGGCGGCGGCTGCCGAACACCAGCATCACCGCGCCGAACCCGGCCAGCGGCCAGAAGACCGGTTCCCCGGAGTGCTGGTTGCGCAGCAGGTCCAGCCCGGCCCAGCCGAGTCCGGCCGCGGCCAGCGTGGTTGCCAGGAGGACCAGGAGGCGAGCACCCAGTTTCGGCACCGCGTCCCCTCCGCTTGTCCCCACCACCGCTACCCGTCGGTCACTCAATCGGGGAAGTGGGCGCCGGGCTCAAGCGGGGAGAGGTTCCTCACCCGGTCGGCGCAGATCACCGATACCCAGCGTGAAGTCGGTTTCGTACCATTGCTCATGACCTTCATGCCGATGCGGGCCGAGCGTCCCCGTCCTCCTGCCCAGGCCGACGTGGTGGTGATCGGCGGCGGAGTCATGGGCCTGAGCACCGCCTACCAGCTCGCGGCGGCCGGGGTGGAGCGGGTGGTGCTGCTGGAGAGCGGGCAGCTCGGCGGCGGTTCCACCAGCAAGGCGGCCGGCGGGGTGCGGGCACTGTTCTCTGACGAGGTGAACATCCGACTCGGGCAGCGCGGGCTGGAGACTCTGGCCCGTTTCCAGCACGACTTCGGCCGGGACATCGATCTAGAAATCAGTGGCTACCTCTTCCTCCTGGACAACGCCGCCGATGTCAGCGCGTTCGCGGCGGGGGTGGAGCTGCAGAACGCGCTCGGCGTGCCCAGCCGGATGATCGACGTGGAAGAGGCGCGCCGGCTCTCGCCCTTGATCAGCACCGAGGGCCTGCAGGGGGCGCTGTTCTCCCCGGAAGACGGGCACTGCACGCCGGAGTCGGTGGTCGCCGGGTACACCGGCGCGGCCCGCAAGCTCGGCGTCACCATCCTGACCGGCACGCCCGCCACCGGCCTGCACGTGGAGGACGGAGAGATCCAGGCAGTGCTCAGCCCGGCCGGGCGGATCCGGACCAACACGGTGATCTGCGCGGCCGGGGCCTGGTCCGGGCGGATCGCCGACTGGGCCGGGGTCGACCTGCCGGTCCGGCCGCTGCGCCGGCAGATCGCGGTCACCACGCCGATCCCGGACCTGCCGCCCGACCTGCCGTTCACCATCGACTTCGGCACCTCGTTCTACTTCCACCGGGAAGGACCGGGGCTGCTGCTGGGCGGCACCGAGAAGCAGGACACCTGGGCCTTCGACCAGACCGCGACCGAGGACTGGCTGATCGACCTGGCCGAGGCGATGCAGGCCCGGGTGCCCGGTCTGGGCGAGGTCGGGATCCGGAAGGGCTGGGCCGGGCTGTACGAGATGACGCCGGACCACAACGCGCTGATCGGTGAGGCCGAGGGCGTTTCCCGGTTCCTCTACTGCACCGGCTTCTCCGGTCATGGCTTCCTGATGGGCCCGGCCGCCGGTGAGGTGATGCGCGATCTCTACCTCGGGGTGGCCCCGGAATTCGACGTAAGCGGGCTGAGCGCCGAGCGTTTCATCCGTGAAGGCGCGCGCCCCGAGCACAACGTCGTCTGAGCCGGCCTCTGCATGATCACCGGGGCGGAACTGCATGATCACGGGGAGAAAAAGTCCATGATCACGGGGCGAAAAGTCCATGATCACGGGGGAAGAAGTCCATGATCACGAGGGAAGGAGTGCTTGGTTACGGGGGCGGAAGTGCATGATCACGAGCGAGTTCTTGTCGAGTACGGGAGTGACATGACCAGCAGCATTGGCGCCGCAACCACGATTCCCAGCGAGGACGCGCTGACCTTGCGGGCCCGCACGGCCGCCGAGGCCTGCGGGGTTGATCCGGACCGGCTGGCCGGGCCGCACGCCGTCCTCTCCCCGGTCAACGGCCGGCCGCTGGGCGGGGTGGAATGGCTGGACGATGTCGAGGACGTCGTCGATCGGGCGCAGGCCGCGTTCCGGGAGTGGCGCCGGGTGCCGGCGCCCGCGCGGGGGGCGGTGGTCAAGCGGTTGGGGCAGTTGCTGACCGAGCACAAGGCCGAATTGGGGACGCTGGTCAGCCTGGAAGCGGGGAAGATCACCTCCGAGGCGCTCGGGGAGGTGCAGGAGATGATCGACATCTGCGACTTCGCGGTCGGGCACTCCCGGCAGCTCTACGGCCGCACGATGGTCTCGGAGCGCCCCGGGCACCGATTGGCCGAAACCTGGCATCCGCTGGGCGTGGTCGCGGTGGTCAGTGCGTTCAACTTCCCGGTGGCGGTCTGGTCGTGGAACACGGCGCTGGCCCTGGTCTGCGGCGATCCGGTGATCTGGAAGCCCTCGGAGAAGACCCCGCTCACTGCACTGGCCGCCAATGCCTTGGTTCAGCAGGCTCTTTCGGAACATGGTGTAACTAGGGACGTTTGTCAGCTCGCGTTGGGCGACGGGGAGCTGGGGGCGGCGCTCGCCGATCATCCGGGCGTGGCGCTGGTCAGCGCAACCGGCTCGACCCGGATGGGTCGCGACGTCGGGCCGCGGGTGGCCCAGCGTTTCGGGCGCAGCCTGCTGGAACTGGGCGGGAACAACGCCGCGGTGGTCACCCCGTCGGCGGATCTGGACCTGACCGTGCGCGGCATCGTGTTCTCGGCCGCCGGTACCGCCGGGCAACGCTGCACCACGCTGCGTCGGGTGATCGCCCATCGCAGCATCGTCGACGAGCTGATCGAACGTCTCACCGAGGTCTACGGCCGGCTCCCGGTGGGCGATCCGACCGCCGAGGGCACTCTGGTCGGGCCGCTGATCGGCGCCGATGCCCACGCCGCGATGCAGCAAGCGCTCAAGCAGGCCGTCGCTGAAGGTGGCACCGTGGTGGCCGGAGGCGAACGTGAGCTGGAAGCCGATGCCCCAGAAGCGTTCTACCTGCGCCCGGCGCTGGTCCGGATGCCCGGCCAGACCCCGATCGTGCATGCCGAGACCTTCGCCCCGGTGCTCTACGTGCTGCCGTACGAGGACTTCGCCGACGCGATCGCGATGAACAACGCGGTACCGCAGGGTCTCTCGTCGTCGGTGTTCACCCGCGACCAGGCCGAGGCGGAGCTGTTCCTCTCCGCCGAGGGCTCGGACTGCGGAATCGTCAACGTCAACATCGGCACGTCCGGCGCCGAGATCGGCGGCGCGTTCGGGGGCGAGAAGGAGACCGGGGGCGGGCGGGAGTCCGGGTCCGACGCCTGGCGCGCCTACATGCGCCGGGCGACGAACACGGTGAACTACTCCGGTGCGCTGCCCCTCGCCCAAGGAGTCGACTTCAGTGTCTGAAACCCTGACCTCGGCCCAGGTGCGGGCCGCCTTCGCGATCCGCCTGGCCCGGATCTACGGCGCCGAGGTCCCGCTCTACACCACTCTGGTCGAGGTCTCCCAGCAGGTGAACCGGGACGTGATCGCCGCCCGGGGAGAGGGCGCGCTGCAGCTGGGCGGGCTGGAACGGGTGACCGCCGAGCGGCACGGCGCGATCCGGGTCGGCACCCCCCACGAGCTGAACCAGGTCGGCCGGATCTTCGCCGCGATGGGTATGCATCCGGTCGGCTTCTACGATCTGCGCGAGGCCGCGCCCGACCCGGTGCCGGTGGTCTCCACCGCGTTCCGCCCGATCACCCCGGACGAACTCGAGTTCAACCCCTTCCGGGTGTTCACCTCGCTGCTGGTGCCGGAGGATCCCCGCTTCTTCCCGCCCGACCTACAGGAGGAACTGTCCGCCTTCCTGGCCCGGCGCACCTTGTTCCCGCCCGAGCTGATGCCGCTGGCCGACCGCCTAGCCGAGGAGGGCGAGCTCCCGGTTGAGCAGGCGGAGCGCTTTCTGACCCTGGCCGCGTCCGCCTTCGAGCTCTCCCCCGAGCCGGTCGACCAGGCCTGGTACCGGCGTCTGGAGAAGGTGTCGAGCGTGGCCGCGGACATCGGCGGGGTCAGCACCACCCACATCAACCATCTGACCCCGCGGGTACTGGACATCGACGAGCTCTACCGTCGGATGACCGAGCTGGGCGTCACGATGATCCCGTCGATCCAGGGTCCGCCGCGCTGGGGTGGGCCGGACGTGCTGCTGCGTCAGACCTCGTTCCGGGCGTTGGACGAGGCCCGGCCGATGCGGTTCGAGGATGGGTCGGTGCGCCCGGGCACGCTGCGGGTTCGGTTCGGCGAGGTGGAACAGCGAGGAATTGCGCTTACCCCGGCCGGGCGGGACCTGATCGAAGGTCTAGGTCAGGAGATCGACGTCTGGCGCGCGAAGGTGCCCTCCAGCGAGACCGATCTCCTACAGGCAGGCCTGGGGTACTTCCGCTTCACCGCCGCCCCCAAAACCGAGCTGACAAGCGTCCATCATTATTCGGTAACTGAACTCGTACGCTCCGGGGCCCTCAAAGCCACCCCGATCGTCTACGAGGACTTCCTACCCCGGTCGGCCGCCGGGATCTTCAGTTCCAACCTCACGGGGGTAGGAGCAGTCGACGTCGAGCAGAGCGGTCTGATGAGGGACGCCGGTTGGCTCGCCGAGGCGCTCGAACGTCCGGTGCGCTCCGGCGAGGCGCTGTACGAGCAGCAGTCGCGCGAGTCGCTGACCGCCGCGGTACGTGATCTCGGCCTCGATCCGGCCCGGATCCCCGAGCTGACTGCCGCCCCACTGCACGAGTTCCTGTCCTGATCCGCCGCCGATCCGAGCTGGTTCCGAACCGATTCCGGGCTGATTCGGGGGTGGTGGCGAGCTGGACCCGAGCTCAGCAGGCTGCAAGCAGACCGGCACGGCGGGTAATCGGGCTACTCCGGGCAGTGATATACCCCAATAAGCCCGTCCAAGACTTCGGGCAAGTCCCTAGAATCCGTCCCGATGTCCCTCCCATCTGCGCCCCCCGAAGAACCGGCCCCCCATCGCAGTCGTGTCGCCCGGCGTTTGCTGGAGCAGCCGCTGCGTAACCTCGGGGTCGGGGTCACCGCGATCGTGCTGGGCACGACCGCGGCTTTCGGCGGTCTCGAAGAGGCCAAGGGGGCCGGGGCGGGCGCGCCCGGAGTGATCAAGGTGGGTGAGGTGATGGAGGCCGCCCCCTTCACCATCCGCATCCGCCGGCTGCTCTGGGTCGCCGAGGACGAGCTGCCCGGCGTGTACGTCAGCGAGGACGGCGATCGCTGGCTGGCGATCGTGGCGGACATCAGGAACACCACCGACGCGAGCCTCCTGCCGTACTACGCCCAGCAGGCGCTGACCGTCAGCGGGGTCGCCGGGCTGCTCAAGGAACCGGAACTGAACCTGGACACGCCGCAGGAGGACGACCGGACCGATCGGGTCACCTCGGACCAGCTGCTGCAGCTGGCCGACAGCAACGAGCTGAACCCGATCCAGCCGGACCTGACCTACCAGGTGGTGTTCCTCTTCGAGCAGAAGGCCACGGCCCGGCCCGCGACCAAGGTCGCGGTGCAGTTGGTCGGGCGCACCCTGCGGCCGGACACGTTCGATCAGCAGGAGATGTGGCTCGACCCGGCCGTGGTCGACCAGGCCGAACTGACGGTGCTGCCTCTCAAGAGCAGCCCTTCTCCGACGAGTACCGACACAGGGACGGACATGAGCACGGACACGGGGGCCGCCGCGTGAGCGATCACCAGGGCCAGACCGGTCAGACAGGTCAGACCAACCAGACCGGGCCGGACGGGCGGCCGTTGCCGCCTACCCCGGAACCGGTGGCCGACGCGGCGGTGTACCGGGATGTCACCGGGCGCCCGATCCCCTTGGCCGCAGGCTGGGAACGGCCCGACGGAGAGCGTCCACGGGCGAACGTGCACCAGCAGTGGGCCGGTGCGGCGGCCTCGTTCGGCGACGACTCGGGCAGCCTGTTCGCCGCCGACACCCGGCAGACCAGGGCGGAGTACCGGCCACCGGTCTCCTACCCGGCCACGGCCGGCGGTAGCGCGTTCTTCAACGGAGCCCGGCAGGCCGCCAACGAACAGCAGGCGGCCCAGTCGGGCGGCCTGTCGATGAACTCCGGGCCGATGAACTCCGGGCCGACGCCGCAGGCGTCCCCGGCTCCCCCAGCACCCCAGGCACCCCGGCCGCCGGCCACCCCGTCGCAGACTCGGCTGACCCTGCCCGAGCCGGTTGCCCCGTCTCCGGTCCCTCCTCCCCCGCCCGTCCGGCCCGTCCCGCCGGCCCCGGTCGCCCCGGAACGCAACCGACCGGAACCGTTCCAACCCGAACCGTTCCAGCCGGAGCCGTACCAGGCACCTTTCCCCCCGCAGCCACAGCCGGCCTCCTACCGCGAGCGCGAGCCCGGGTACCTGCACACCGCCCCGACCGGGTTCGAGTTCCCGACCGATTCGCGCTACGACACGTTCGAGGACTACCAGACCGGCGCCCAGCCGGTGGTCCAGGACTGGGACCAGCGGGACCCGTACGAGGCGGAGGAGACCCGCCGTCAGGACGGGTATTCGCAGTCGGACGACTGGAATCAGCCGGCCGCACGTGAGGAGTCGGGCGGCTGGCGTCAGCCCGACACAGGTCAGAACAACCGCTATCAGGACGACGACCGTCAGGACGCGCCCCGAGAGCAGGACGACTGGCGTCAGCCGAGCGCGCGTCAGGACGAACAGCCTCGTCGTGAAGACGAATACGCCCGTGATGAGCGGTACCGGGAGCAGGATCGCGCCTTGGGCCGCGAACCCGTCCGGGGTCAGGACAACCACCGCGACCGGGACGAGCAGGTTCCGGACTGGCAGCGTGTGCAGGGCTCGCAGCCGCTTTCCGGCGGCGGCTACTCTGGCCCGCCGTCAGGTGACCGGGGCTGGCCGCAGGACGATTCTCCGAACCAGTCAGGCGGTTTCGCCCCCGAGCCGTTCGCACGTTCACAAGACCCACGGGACGGCGACCAGCAGGGAGTGGTCTGGGGCGGGCAGGACGAGTTCGGCGGACGCCGGCTGCTCGGCGACCCGGACAACGCGCCGAACTACGGGGCGGTGCCCCGGCACGACCGCAACCAGCGGCTTTACGGCGACGGCCAGGCGCCACGCGAAGGCCGCCGCGGGATGAGCAACCGGCGCAAGATCGCTCTGGTCGTGCTCGTTATCGCGGCGCTTGCGGTGGGTCGTTTCGTCAGCCAGCTGGGCTCCGACAAGACCGGTCTCAGCAAGCTCTTCCTCCGGGACGGGTCGGTCGGCAAGCCGGTCGAGCTGCGGTACGCGGACATCACGGCCACCACGGTGGAGGGCTCGGCCTGCATGATCACGCCGGCCAACAGCAAGCCCTACCGCTCCCCCGGCGTCTTCGTCGTCGTCCCTCTGAAGATCGTGGTGCGGGGTAAGACGGCCGCGCTGCAGTACGCGGCCATCGAGGACAGCAAAGGCCGCACGTACGGCGTCGCGAGCAACGGCCGGGGTCTCTTCGAGCCCGGGTCCGCGCAGGTAGGGGTGCCGCGTTACGCCACCGTGGCGATCGAGATGCCCAAGGACGCGGTGCCCGGGGCCCGGCTGCAGATCGGGCTGAACAGCCTCTACCTCGACCAGGACGACATCACCGACATCGATCTCGGGGTCACCCCGGCCCAGGCCGACCAGTGGGCGAAGAACAAGCAGGCCGTGTTCGTCCCCGCCAGCTCCGACCAGCCTCCGGCGAAGGCCACGTCCGCGTCGGACTGCGAGGGACCGGTCAGCTCCGGATGACCGCCCTGGGTCGGCACTTCAACGGCCGGGTGGGCTGGCTGGCCCGCAACCGCTGGGGCCTCGGCCTGCTGCCCCTGGCCCTGGTGCTGGCCCTGGCGGCCAGCTCGGACCGGGTGAAGACCTACTTCTGGGACAGCGATCTGCACGAGCCGCTGGTCACCGCCCAGGGGGCCTGGCGGCCCTACAGCGAGCCGTACACCCTGGACGACGGCGAGCACACGATGTCGCTGAAGGCCCGGCTCGACGCGGTCGGCACCCTCACCGCTCAGCAGGCGGCCGGGCCGTACAGCTACGTCTTGCCCAGCGGCACGGCCGCGGTGCAGGTCGAACTGTCGGTCCAGGCCGACCCGAACACCCCGCTGACCGGTTGCCAGATGGCTTTGCGGGACGCCGACGGCAACCAGTACACCTACGAGGCGACCGATGTCGCCGGGGGCCAGCCGACCTCGTCCTGTGTTCCCGCTGACACCCCAGGACCCAACGCCTCGCTGGGTCAACTGTCCGAACCCGACCCGGACCAGAAGCCGCGACCGGCCCAGTACACGGTGAAGCCGATCTGGGTGATCCCCGCCGGAGTGAAGATCACCGAAGTAGACCTCTGGTGGACCATCCCCAAATACCTAGCCTTCCGCACCCCCCAAAACCCCCCGTGATCATGGACTTCTTCCCCCGTGATCATGGACTTCTTCCCCCGTGATCATGGAGTTTTACCCCGGGGAGGAACTCCATGATCACGAGGAGGCCGGGGCCGGTTCCTCGGCTTCCTCGGGTACTTCGGCGAGGCCGGAGGCCAGCACCCGCTCGATCGCGGCGGCCAGCAGGCTCATCGTCACGGTCAGCCCGACCGCCCGGGTGATCGTGTCGATGTGCGGGGAGAAGGCGATCCATTCCCCGGCGGTCTGCGGGCCGATGATCAGGCGGGCCAGCCGGTCCAGGCCGTCCTGCAGGCGCTGCGAGGCGAGGAAGGCCAGGCCGAAGATCAGCATCGGGGCCAGGCCGGCCACCGCGAGCTGACGTAGCCCGCCGAACAGTGCCGTGAACCGTTCGAGCACCTCCCCGGCCAGTTCACCGCCCCAGCGCCGCACCGGCCCGGGTACCACCCGCAGGATCCGCGGCTGCGGCGGTTCCGGGGGTTCGGCCAGCTTGTGGCCGTAGACCACGGCACCGACGGTGAGCCAGGCGATCGGCACCACGACCAGGGAGTCGACGCTCGAGACGACCCCCAGGGCCCACGCCCCGGCCGCGTCCACCGCGTCGGCGAACGGCCCGAGCCGACCCAGCAGCGCTTCCCAGCCGTCGACGAACATCTCCACCCCGCGCCGGCTCTCGGCCCAGGACCAGACCGTGTCCTTCCAGTTCGTCACCTGGATCGCCAGGGTGGCCAGCCAGAGCACCTCGACGTAGGCGCCGATCAGGCCGAACCCCACCCAGGCCCGGCGGCCCTCCAGCTTGGCCAGGCCGAACTTCACCGCCACGGCGATCACCACGATCACGATCAGCAGCCAGCCGGAGGCGAAGTCGAAGCGCGAGGTGTCGATGTCGGTGTGCCCGGAGAAGAAGTCGGCCTGCGCGAACTCCTCTCCGTAGAGCGAGTTCAGGTACCGGTCGATGTCCTCCTTCAGCAGGCCGTAGGAGGCGTAGACGGCCAGGAACGGCACCAGGACGCTGGCCAGCATGTCGAGCAGGGTGCGCTCGTGGTGCCGCACCCGGTCCTGCGGAGCCACCACCGTGCTGGCCTGGCTCAGCGCCGGCAGCGAGTGCCGCAGCGTGTAGAGCATCAGGATGATGCCGGTCACCGCGGCCAGCGGGGCGAGCGCCAGAGTGAGCACGCCGAGGGTGTTCTGGTAGTCGCTGAGCCGCACCGCGGCCCACAGCGCGGCCATCCGGGCGGCCAGCGCGAACAGCGCGATCGTGAGCAGCACCGGCCAGTGCTGCAACCAGAGCTTCGCCCCGGCCCCCACCACCGCGAACGCATCACGAACCGCTCTCAGCACAGCAGGACCATAGGCGATCACCGCCTGTTCCGACACGACTCCGCTCAATTAGGCGCAATCGGCTCGCTTCGTGTCACGCCGCCCTTACCGAACCGTGTGGTCGCTACCCCAGCCGCCAGGCCAGGAACGCGGACGAACCGGCGGCCGCCGCAGCCGGGAAGACCAGCAGACAAGCCGCGGCGACGGCGGCGCCCGGCTCGCTCGGCCGGTGCCGGGCGGTGATCACTGCGGCGACCGCCACCAGCCCGGCCACCAGGAGCACCGTGCGCGGCTCGATCAGCACCAGCACGCCGAACGTCAGGCCGGCCAGCAGCCCCTCAGCGGTCGAGCCGTGCACGGTGAACCGGTGCAATGCCCGCAGCACCAGGAAGACCAGGGTCACGGCGCCGAACAGGGTCAGAGCAGGAACGATCACGGCGCCTCGGACAGGCCGTGCGTGGTCTTCTCCCAGTAGTGCGGATTGGTGATCAGCTGCCAGAGCGCCTTGTAGGAGGAGATCGAGTGCATCATCCAGTAGGCCGGGTTGAGCAGCGCCCAGGGCACCAGCCGATACCGCCGCCGCTTGAACGCGCCCATCATCGTCACGTAGACCATCACCGCGTTGCCGAGCAGCAGGTTGGCCAGGCTGATCTGCAGGATCGGGGACGGGAAGAGGGCGTTCAGGGCGTCGATCGGCAGCACCAGGCTGATGAAGAACAAGGCGTAGAGCGGCGGGGAAAGCAGGAAGGAGACCGGTGTTCCGCCGATCAGGAGGGCAAAGGCCAGCGCCTGTAGCGCACCCGCCTCGCGGGTCAGCTTCACCGGGCGACGGGTGTGCACGAGCGTGGTCTGCAGGTAACCCTTGATCCACCGGGAGCGCTGCCGGATCCAGTTGCCGTAGGCCCGGTTCGCCTCCTCGTACGTGGTGGAATTAATGACGCCGACGGTGTAGCCGAGCGCGGCGGCCCGGATGCCCAGATCGGCGTCCTCGGTGACGTTGTACGGGTCCCAGCCGCCGAGGTCGCGCAGTGGCTGGGTGCGGAAGTGGTTGGAGGTGCCGCCGAGCGGGATGGGCAGCCGCAGGGCCTCCAGACCGGGCAGCATGTAGTCGAACCAGAAGCTGTACTCCAGGGTGAACATCCTGGTCAGCGCGTTCTCCTCGGCGTTCCAGTAGTTCAGCGCGGCCTGCACGCAGACCAGTCGGTCGTTGCCCTGGCGCTGGGCCCGGCGGAACGCGATGACCGCCTTCTTCAGCTGATCCGGCTCCGGCCGGTCCTCCGCGTCGTAGATCACCAGGAACTCGCCGTGCGCGAAGAACAGGCCGATGTTGCAGGCCTTGGGCTTGGTCTGCGGCCCACCCCGAGGCACGACCACGAAGGTGATCGTGCTCGGGCAGTCGGCCGCGGCCGCCGCCTGCCGGGTCTCCTCGTCCTCCTCCTCGAGAAGCAGCAGGATCTCCAGCTTTTCGGCTGGGTAGTCGAGCGCACCGAGGTTGCCGATCAGGTCGGCGACGATGTTCGCCTCACGGTAGACCGGCACCAGCACGGTGTAGACCGGCAACTCGTCGTCGGTCAGCGCGGCCACGTCCTCGTCGGTGATCGGCACCGCGGCCTCGCGCCGGGCCCCGACCAGACAGACGGCGAACTTGAACAGGACGCCGACCAGGAAGAAGACGGCGATCGCCATGGAGAGCACGAGCAGCGTCAGCATCGGCGCGAAGAGGCCACCGAAGATACCGACACTGGCCACGCTCAGGCCCAGCACCTTCTGCCCGGTCGAGAGCACCTCCCGGGCCGAGGCCGCCGGATGCCGTTGCCACAGGCCGTTGGCCGCCTCGTCGATCAGGTACTCGCGGAACACCTGCCGCAGGGCCAGAGCGATGTCCCAGTCCGAGGTCACCTTCAGCCGGACCGGCCGGCCCACCCGCTGCTCGATCTGCCGGCGACGGGTCTGGGTGGGCTCCTCGGCCGTGGCCACGATCAGCACTCCGTCCCGGCCCGCGCGGACCGGGATCCACCCCTCGTCGATCAGCGTCCGCGGTTCCAGGCCGGCCACCAGCGCCGGGTCGATCACCGTGTTCGCCACATCGAGGAACTCGCTGTCCCAGGTGCGGGCCAGGGTGCGGTAGAGGTCGAGCCGACGGACCAGGCCGGCCGCGATCAGGATGGCGCCGAGCCGGGAACCGGTGCGCTGCTGCATCCTGAGCGCCCAGTCCAGATCGGCCGGTGCGAGTAGTCCACCCTGCACCAGTACCTCGCCGATCCGCGCGGAGGGCGGGGCCGGTGGGCGGGTGTCCCCGGCGTGACGGCCGGATCGGGGCGCGGGAACGGTGACGGGCCGGTCAAGGATGGACGGGCGCACGCCGGACGGCTGCGCGGCACCCCCATTCGTCACGCCCTGATATCGGCACCCCCAGGCCGTGCTTGAGGCCGTGCTTGAGGCCGGATCAGTTCTGGCTCAGCCCCGGATGACTCGGATCAGGCCGTCCCGCAGACCGGCCAGGACCTCGGGGCCCAGTCGGTCGGCCAGCCGGGCCGCGAGCCGGGCCTGGACGTAGCCGGACGCCCGCAGCTGCTGCAGGGCCCGGTCGTTCAGGACGAACCGGACGTGCCGGGGCCCGCGAGGACTGGGATCGCGCTTCAGGTATCCCCGCCGCTCCAGATCCTTCAGCAGGTGCGTGGTCTCCTGCGCGGTGAGGTTCAGGGCCGTAGCCAGATCACTGCTGGTGCACCCGCCCTGGGCCTGGAGCTCGGCGAAGGCCCGGGCGGACGGCGGATCCAGCTCGACGTAACCGGCCGCGGCCAGGTCGGCCACGGACTCGGCCCGCAGGGTCTCCAGCGCCGAACTCAGCAGGCTGGCCAGGTCGGCCTCGGCCAGTGGGTCGAGCAGGGTCTCGGCGGTGGCGTGCTCTGCTGGTTCCGCATCGGCCGGTTCTGCATAGGCCTGCTCCGGATGGGCCGGCTTCGGCGGATCGGCCGGGAGGAACGGGCCGTGTCCGGGCGGCGGGGCGAACCAGCCGTCCGATCCGCTGACTCCGTCCGGGCTCATCGTCACCATTTCAGATTGACGGCGGGGCGCCGGCATTGAGCCCCTGCTCGCCCGCCTCCGCCCAGAGGTCGACGAGCGCCTGGTCGATCACCGGTTTCACGTCCGGCGCATCGGCCTTGATCCCGGACGGCAGCAGCGACTGGGCGATCAGGTTCCCGTCCGGATCGCGCCGCAGCGCCACCCGGGCCGGTTTGCCCCGCGGCATCGGGACCGAAGAGGTGAGCACCACCGAAGCCTGCACCCGTTCCCGCACCACCTCGGGCAGCCGGCCGATGTCGTCCTCAATCTCCAGCGGCGTGGTCCGGCGCGAGTCCACCCACCAGATCACCAGCATCCGCGAGTTCTGTTCCCACACCGCATGATCCACCGCGTCCCAGCTGCGGACGATCTGCTGGCCGCGGGGCGTGACGATCCGCAGGTCGCGCAGGGTGGCCGCGGCCGCACCGCCGCCGACCAGCACCGACCAGGCCAGGAGCCGGGAGGTGCCGCGCTGGTCCAGGCCCAGCGCCTGCTCCATCTCGGTCGGCATGCTCACCCTTTGGGGCAGCCGCGGAATCAGTCGCATCGACACGTCATTTCGCTCAGGTGTTCCCGTTGATCCGGTCGCGCAACAGGCGCCGGTCGTTCTCCGCGGCGATCAGCTCGGCGAACACGCCCGACGGATCCTCCTCGGCCCCCATCCGCTGCACCCGGCTGCGCAGCTCGCCGATGTGGTGCACCAGAGCCATTTCCGCCACCTTCAGCACCACCGAAGCGGCGTAGCGGGCCACCTCGTCCTCCCCGGCCGGCATCGGCGCCACCGCGAGCTCGGTGATCATCGGGACCACCGCGTCCGGGGCGAAGTCCTGCACCAGGGTCACCCAGGCCGACTCGGTCATCCCGGTCGCCACCGCCATGCCGCCGGCCGCGCGGATCGCGTCGTGCACCGCACGGTAGGCCGGCACCTGAAAAGTGCTGCCGCTCAGGTTGTCCGCATCGACCGGAGGAACCAGGCGCGGGACCTGGAGCATGCACTCCAGGGCCTGACGCTCGACCGCAGCGATCGGGTCGCCGGGGTTCGGGGCTTCCAACTTGGGACGCTGGTAGCGCCTTGGCGGCGCCTCCGCGGTTGGGGTGCCCCCGGGCGCTGCGAAATGCGCATCGGAGGGCAGATCTTCGTCCGGGGGCGGAGGGACGTCTTCCGGCGGCGGTTCGTGATCCGTCCAGCCGAACCCGCCCAGCCCACCGGGACTACTCAGGCCACCGGGACCGCCCAGGCCGCCAGGAGCACCGAACCCACCCGGACCGGCCCCGTTCCCGCCGTTGCGGGGCGCACCGCTGCGCGACTGCCAGTCGCCCCGGTTGCCGCCACGGCCACCGCCGCGCTCCCCATCCCGTTTCCAGCCGCCCTTTTTGGGCTCCGGTTCGGGCTGGTGAAAATACGTTCCGTCTGGCAGGAGCCAGGACCCGTCCGGCTGGCGCACGCCACCTCTCGGCCCGGCTGCGCCCCCTGACCCACCACGACTCGGATAGGTACCCGGCCCACCGCGTCCACCGGGACTGCCCGGGCCACCCGACCCTACGCGTCCACCATTGCCGCCCTGGCCGTCTGATCCTCCGTAGCCGCCACTGCCCCCTTGGCCGCCCGGCACTCCGTAACCGCCATTGCCCCCCGGACCACCCGGCGTCCCGTAACCGCCACCCGGCGCTCCGTAGCCCCCACCAGCCCCCTGACCACCCGGAGCACCATAACCACCGTTACTCCCCGGGCGACCCGGCCCTCCAGGTCCACCACCGACCCCCTGGCCACCCGGCGCCCCGTACCCCACGCCGGAACCGGGCCCCGGTCGTCCACCATTGACCCCTTGACCATCTGCACCACCGGACCCCCCGGCAACAACCTGCCCACCCGGTGCCCAGCGTCCCTCATTGACACCCTGCGCACCCGACGCCCCACTACCGCCGCCGGCACCCTGCCCACCGGGCCCGCGGCGTCCACCATTGGCCCCCTGAGCCCCGGGAGCCGGAGCCGACCGCAACTCCCGCAGCGCCCGGCTGACCGCCTTGCGCACCGGCGCGTCCTCCAACCCCAGCATCCCGGCCAGCTTCACCACGTACCCGCCGCGGATCACCTCGTCCCGAATGCCCGCGACCACCGGAGCGGCGAGCCGCAGGCCCTGCGCGCTGCCCTCGACGGTGGACAGGTCCACCCCGTTGACGATCGACTGGATCTTGAACTCGTACATCGGCCGGCGGGTGCCGATCAGCTCGCGCACCGCCTCGTTGCCCTGCTGTTGCCGCAAGTCGCACGGGTCCATGCCGCTCGGCGCAACCGCGATGAAGGTCTGCGAGACGAACCGCTGATCGTCCTCGAACGCGCGCAGCGCCGCCTTCTGACCGGCCGCATCACCGTCGAAGGTGAAGATCACCTTGCCGCCGGAGTTCCGCTCGTCGCCGATCAGCCGGCGCACGATCCGGATGTGGTCGGCCGCGAACGCGGTGCCGCAGGTGGCGACGGCGGTCGGCTCACCGGCCAGGTGGCAGGCCATCACGTCGGTGTAGCCCTCGACCACGATCACCTGGTGGGCCTTGGCGATCTCGCGTTTGGCCAGGTCGACGCCGTAGAGCACGTGCGACTTCTTGTAGAGCGCGGTCTCCGGGGTGTTGAGGTACTTGGCCTCGATCGTGTCGTCGTCGAACAGCCGCCGGGCGCCGAAACCCAGGGTGTCGCCGGTCACGTCGCGGATCGGCCAGATCAGCCGGCCGCGGAACCGGTCGTACAGGCCGCGCCGGCCTTCGCCGGAGAGCCCGGCGCTGACCAGCTCTTCCCGGGTGAAACCGCGGCCGAGCAGATGGCGGGTCAGCACCTCGCCACCGCGCGGGGCGAAGCCGACCCCGAAGAGCTCCGCGGCGGACTGGTCGAAGCCGCGGTCGACCAGGAACTGCCGGCCGATCGACGCGTCCGGCGAGGCACCGAGCTGCTCCACGTAGAACTGGGCGGCCGCGCGGTTCGCCTCGAGCATGCGCCGCCGCTGGTTGACCCCCTCGCGCCCGGGCCGCTTGCCCTCGTTGCCGCCCTCGTCCTCGTAGCGCAGCTCGATGCCGACCCGGGCGGCCAGCCGCTCCACCGCCTCGGCGAAGGCCAGGCCGTCGATCTCCATCACGAAGGAGATGACGTCGCCGCCCTTCTGGCAGCCGAAGCAGTGGTAGAAACCCACGGTCGGCCGCACGTTGAAGGACGGGCTCTTCTCGTCGTGGAAGGGGCACAGGCCCTTGAGCGAGCCGATCCCGGCCGGGCGCAGCGTGACGTACTCAGAGACGACGTCTTCGATCCGGGACCGCTCGCGGACGGCTTCTACGTCCTCTCGGCGGATCCTCACCCCCTGATTCTACGGTGAGGCCGCGCGCGGTGATTACCTCACGGTCGGGGCTGTGGATAACGTCGGCAGACTCTGCCAGTCGGCCTTGAAGTCGTGCCATTGGTCGCCGCCGAACCGCACCACCAGGAACACGATCACCGCGGCGGTGACCAGCACCCCGAGCAGGGCGAAATAGACCGCCATGCTGATCTTGACGGTGGTGCCCCAGGTGATGGTCCGGGCCGTTCCCATCTCGGTGCGCACGACCGGCTGGGAACCGGTGGCCAGCGAGGCCCGGGTGCGCTCGCGCTCACCGGGGCTCTCCAGGGTCTTCCTGGTCGCCTCGAAACTGTTGGTCCGATTCTGGAAGTAGTCCGTACTCACGCCTCGCCCGCCTGTCCGCCGGTTCCGGACCCGCATCCTCACATCGCGAACTCCTCGCCAATGCTTTGCCGAGGGCAAGAACGGGTCAAATCACCCAGCGTTAGACGGACTCAGCAGTTCGTGGTGCCAGGCCACCGCCCGGGCGTCGGTCAGGCTGGCCACCTGGTCGATCACCGCCCGCAGTCGGCCCGCGTCGTCCGCCGCCGCCTTCCAGGCCGCGGCGAAGGGCAGGTCGAGCGCGGTGGGGGCTTTGTCCTCAAGGGTTTGGACGAGCTCCATCAGCAACTCCCGCTGCCGGGTGTAGAGCGGCTGCCGATCTTCCACGGTCATCACGTAGACCGCGGCCAGGCCCTTGAGAACCCCGATCTCCACCGCGGTTTCCGGCGGGACCACCAGATCGGCGCCGTACCGGGTCAGCGGCTGGTCAGGTGGCAGTTGGGACGCCGCGTGCGTCGCCTCTTCCACGGAGCGGATGAACCGGCCGATGAACTGCGACGTCATGTCTTTCAGGGCGGCCATTGATGGGTAGTCACCGGCGAAGGAGGTGACCCAGGCCGGGTGCCGGCGCAGGCGTTCCAGGCCTTCGGCCAAATCGCTCTCCGGCACGTCCGGCAGGTACCAGGCACGGACCTGGGCAGCGATCCGCTCGGTCTCCCCCGGTTCCTCCAGCAGGCGCGGGTCGAACCGGTGGGAGACGATCGCATCCTCCACGTCGTGCACGCTGTAGGCCACGTCGTCGGCCAGATCCATCACCTGGGCCTCGATGCAGCGGCGCTTCTGGGGCGCACCCTCGCGGAGCCAGCCGAAGACGTCCAGGTCGTCGTCGTAGACCCCGAACTTCCGCGAGGTCAGCGATTCACCCTGGCGCCACGGGTATTTCGTGGCCGCGTCCAGGGTGGCGCGGGTCAGGTTCAGGCCGTAGTCGCGCTCCGGCCCGACCACCTTCGGCTCCAGCCGGGTGAGCACCCGCAGGGTCTGCGCATTGCCCTCGAAACCGCCGATGTCCGCGCAGATCTCGTCCAGCGCGCTCTCGCCGTTGTGGCCGAACGGCGGGTGCCCGAGATCGTGGGCCAGGCAGGCCGCGTCCACGATGTCCGGGTCGCAGCCCAGGGCGGAGCCGAGTTCCCGTCCCACCTGGGCCACCTCGAGGCTGTGGGTGAGCCGGTTGCGGACGAACTCGTCCGAGGCCGGCCCGACCACCTGGGTCTTGGCCGAAAGCCGGCGCAGGGCGGAGGAGTGCACCACTCGGGCCCGGTCGCGGGCGAACTGGCCCCGGCGCGGGTCCTTCGGCGGCTCGGGCAACCAGCGCTCGGTGTCCTCCGGCCGGTATCTCATGCTCTGACCATCGTGCTCAGCCACCGGAAACTGAAAGCTCCGCCTCGCGCAGGATCCCGGCCAGCTCGCCGTCGATCTCCCGGCTGTTCAGCCAGCCCTCGGGCAGCGACACCGAGCGCGGCGACCCGGCCCGGCCGCGCGGGCCCTCGGCGCCCTCACCCGGGTAGGGCTGGCTGCCGTCCAGCCGGCCGGCCAGGTCGTCGAACTCGGCCAGTGAGCTGAGCATGGCCAGGCCGGTGCGGATCTCCTTGCCGACCACGTAGCCCTTGAAGTACCAGGCAATGTGCTTGCGGAAGTCGCGGCAGGCGCGGTTCTCGGAGTTGCTCTCCGCGTCCCGCCCGGTCTTCTTGAACGGCCGCTCGTACCCCTCGTAGTGCTCGGTGAGCAGCTGCACGTGCCGCCGCATGGTGGCCAGCACGTAGCCCAGGTCGGGCTGCTTGCGGGTCTGGCGGCCCTGGAGGGCGGCGGCCAGATCGGCGAACAGCCACGGCCGGCCCAGGCAGCCCCGGCCCACCACGACCCCGTCCGCGCCGGTCTCGGCCATCATTCGCAGCGCGTCGTCGGCTGACCAGATGTCTCCGTTGCCGAGCACCGGGATGCTGGTGACCTGCTGCTTGAGCGTCCCGATGGCCGACCAGTCGGCCGTGCCGGAGTAGTACTCGGCGGCCGTGCGCCCGTGCAGCGCCAGGTAGGCCACGCCCTCGGCCTCGGCGATCCGCCCGGCGTCCAGGTAGGACAGGTGGTCCGCGTCGATGCCCTTGCGCATCTTCACCGTGACCGGCACGCCGTAGGGGGTGGCGGCCTTGACCGCGGCACTGACGATGGCCGCGAAGAGCCCGGCCTTCCACGGCAGCGCCGCACCTCCGCCCTTGCGGGTCACCTTCTGCACCGGGCAGCCGAAGTTCAGGTCGATGTGGTCGGCCCGGCCCTCGTCCAGCAGCATCTTCACGCAGGCCCCGACGGTGGCCGGGTCGACGCCGTAGAGCTGCACACTGCGCGGGTTCTCGTCCGGGTCGTGCTGGATCAGCCGCATCGACTCGTCGTTGCGCTCGATCAGCGCCCGCGACGTGACCATCTCGCTGACGAACAGCCCCTCGCCCCCTTCGGAGGCCATCTGCTCACGGCAGAGCCTCCGGAAGGCCGTGTTCGTGATCCCGGCCATCGGGGCGAGGACGACGGGGGTGGCGATCCGGTGCGGTCCGAGCTGCAGAGCTGTCACGAGCCCATTCTCCCGCATGTTTCGGGATGCGGATGGGGCGGGGCGCGGCAGCCTGGTACGCACGCGCCGCAATCACGGCGACAGTTTCCCCAGGAGGTACCGAAATGCCCGAGTACCAGCGCACCCTGACCATCGACGCGAGCCCGGACGACCTCTTCGACTACCTGTCCCGGGTGGAGAACCTGCCCAAGTACTTCTCCGGCCTGACCGACGCGCACTCGGCCACCGGCGACGAGATCCACGTGACCGCGCAGGTCCCGGGCGAGGCGACGGCCAGTGGCCACCCCGAGCAGGTGGAGTCCAACGCCTCGTTCGAGGTGAACGCGGATCGCCGGTCCATCTCCTGGGGCACCCCGGCCCTGAACAACCACGACTACGGCGGATCGCTGCAGGTCACGCCGGACGGTTCGGGCGCCCGCCTGGCGGTCACGCTGCACACCCAGCACGACGACCCGGAGACCATCAACTCCGGGATCGACCAGACGCTGCACAACGTGGAACGCCTGGTCACCCAGAAGCCGCGGCTGCAGAACTGACCGCTAGACGAGGTCCAGCAGGTCGCTGAGCTGGGCCAGCACCCGGTGCGGACCGCTCGGGTGCGGGTCTTCCCGGTGCAGCCCGTAGGGGTCGTGCAGCAGTGGGGTCAGGCCGGCCGCGGTCGAGGCCCGCACGTCGAAGAAGACGGTGTCGCCGACGTAGGCGATGCGCTTCGAGGCCGGCAGGCCAAGGGCATCCAGCGCGAGCCGGAAGATCGCCGGATCGGGCTTGGAGACGCCGACGATGTGCGAGTCCACCACACAAACCACCCGTGCGGCCCCTGGGGTGTCCACCCCGCAGATCCCCAGCCCGGCCAGATCCCCCTCGACCTTGCCGTCGGAGTTGGAGACGATCCCGATCGGGACGCCGCGTTCCTCCAAGGTGCGCAGCGTCTCGATCGCGGTCGGCACCGGATTGCGCCACCGCATCGAGTCCCACCCCACTTCAAGTGCCTGCGCGGCCTCTTCCTGCCGTTCCTCAGGTACCCCGGCGGCCTTGCTGTAGGCCCGGAAGTAGGCGTCCCAGTCCGACTCCACGCCGTCGGCCCGGGCGTGGTCCATCGCATGCGCCCCGGCGAAATGGGCGCGCATTAGGACGTCCGGGTCGAGGGAGCCGCCGAAGGGCGCCACCAGCGGGCCGGTCAGCTCCGGGCTGGGCAGAAGGAGCACGCCACCGGCATCGAAAAGGATCGCGTCGAACTCAGTCATGGACGCATCATCCCGGGCCGGGGGGACGTGGCGTAGGGGGACGAACACGGGAGAACGTCGGCACGACAGCAGCCCGGCCGGTCCGGACCAACCTCGCGCCGGTCCGGACAATCCTCGATCGGCTTCCTTCAGCGCCGTCAGCCCCCCAGCGCCGTCAGCTGCCCAATGCCGTCAACGCCGATCAGCTGCCCTGATCAACCGCCGTCAGCGCAGCAGCCAGCCGTTGTCCTCCGCGAGCCGCACCGCCTCGGCCCGGGTGCGCGCCCCGGTCTTGCCGATCGCCGCGGACAGGTGATTGCGCACCGTGCCGGAGCTCAGGTGCAGCTTGTGGGCCAGGTCGGCGACCGTGCCGCCGTCCCGTGCGGCCGCCAGCACCTCGGTCTCCCGGCTGGTCAAAGGACTGGCCCCGGCGGTGAGCGTTTCCGCGGCAAGAGCCGGATCCACCACCCGCAGGCCCTGGTGCACCCGCCGCACCGCATCGGCCAGCTGACGAGCCGGCGTGTCCTTGACGACGAACCCGGCCGCACCCGCCTCCATGGCCCGGCGCAGGTAGCCGGGCCGGCCGAACGTGGTCACGATCAGCACCCGGCACTCGGGGCGGGCCTGGCGTAGCAGCTGGGTGGCGGCCAATCCGTCCAGGCCGGGCATCTCGACGTCGACCAGGGCCACCTGCGCCTGACTGGCCTGCGCCGCGGCCACCACCTCGTCGCCCCGCCCCACCTCGGCCACGACTTCCAGGTCCGGCTCGAGGCCCAGCAGGGCCGCCAGCGCCCCTCGCACCATCGCCTGGTCGTCGGCCAGCAACAGCCGGATCGTCGCCTGCTCCTCGGTCATCGCCGCCCAACCATCGCCTGCTCCGTCATCGCTCATCCATCTCTTACCACTACCAGCCAACTTTCAACCGAAACCCGCGCCCGTCGTCCCCTCGCCCAACGACCACGCTCGCCCCCGCAGCCTCAGCCCGTTCCCGCAACCCCCGCAGCCCGTTCCCCCCAAAACCCGAACCCCCGAAGCGCGCCCCCTCCGCCACCGCATCCCCGGAACCGAACTCCGGAAGCCCGTCCCCATCGTCCACAATCTCCACCGACGCCCGGCTCAGCGCGATGCGGCAGTGCCGCGCCCCGGAGTGCCGGACCACGTTCGTCACCCCCTCGCGCACCGCCCAGCCCAGCAGTTCGCGGCGCTCGCCGGGCACCTCGTCCAGCGCGCTCGGCAGCTCGGCGCTGATCCCGGCCGCGTCCAGAGCGGTGCGGGCCGAGACCAGCTCGGTGGCCAGGGTGACCTCGCGATACCCGGCGACGGCGGCCCGCACGTCGGCCAGCGCGTCCCGGGCCAGGCGCTCGACCTCGGCGATCTCGGTCTCGGCGCGGGCCGGGTCGAGCGGGACCAGGCGGCCGGCCAGCTCGGACTTCATCGTGATCACGGTCAGTGAGTGGCCGAGCAGGTCGTGCAGGTCGCGGGCGAAGCGGTCGCGCTCGCGGGCCACGGCGAGCCGGGCGATCTGCTGCTGGGCCTGGGCCAGCTCGAAGTTGCGGTTGATCATCTGGGTGATGCCCCAGACCGCCACCGAGGCCAGCAGGATGGAGAAGGCCAGGCTGTCCTGCTGGACCCAGCCGTCGATCACCCGGCTGCTCACCTCGGTCGCCACCACCAGGAAGGCCACCACCGACAGGCCCGGACCGGTGGCCAGCAGCATGACCGCCATCACCGCGTCGTACACGGTCAGGGCCAGCCCGTCCTCGCCGACCAGCAGGCAGACGGCCAGGGTGATCGCGGCGGCGAGGATGCCCACCACCACGAGCGGGATGCGCTCGACCTGGTCGCCGCGCCAGCGGGAGAAGCGGGCAGTGCTGAACGCGTACCCGTAGAGGAAGCAGAACCCGACCAGAAGAGTCACGGAAACCACCCGGCGCACCGGGGATTCCAACCCGAAGGCCGTGGCGAACGTGCTGTTCAGGAAGAACAGCCAGACCATGGAGAGCAGCCAGCGCGGCGAGAACGTGCGACCGGCGATCCGGATACCGCGATCCGGCCCGAGGGGCCCGAGCGGGCTGGTCGCCAGCACCGGGCTCGGAGTCTCCGTGGTCATCGTCCGTTCTCCCTCCTCATCTGAAAGAAATCTGAAAGGACATCTGGAAGAACCGTATCGGCCGCCTACGACAATCTTGCCCGGGCGGGAAATCCTCAGACCCGCTTGGTGTCGCGGCGGAACAGGATCACGGTGCCGGCGACGAAGACCGCGGTCCACAGCACCAGGTCACCGACGTGCGCCACGGTCAGGCCGGAGTCCATGATCGGGCTGCGGGCGACCAGGCCGACCGCGTAGGTCGGCATCCACGGCGCGATGTTCTGCAGCGCCTGCGGCAGCGTGTCCAGCGGCTGGAAGAGCCCACCGAAGAAGCTCATCAGGGCCAGCAGCGGGCCCATGAACTGCATCGCGTTCTCGGCCGGGATCAGGTAGCCGATGAACAGCCCGAACGCGGCGAAGACGAGCGAGCAGAACCAGCTCAGCACGGCGCACGCGATCCACTCCCCGGTACTGAGTTGCGCACCCATGGAGGCCCCGACAGCCAGCACGATCAGGATCGGGACGACCCCGAGCACCAGCGCCGCAGCGACTTTGGTGAGCACGTACCCGGTCGGCCGCAGCGGGGTCAGGCGCAGCTGCCGGGTCCAGCCCTGCGAACGTTCCACCGAGACCTGGGCCCCGATCGAGGTGGTGGCGATCATCGAGCCGTAGACCGCCATGCTGACCATGATGTAGGCGAAGGCGGCCGGGTCGCTGTCCTTGTACCCGTGCCCGAAGAGCAGGAAGAACAGCGGCGGCATGATCACCAGGAAGATCAGGGTGCGCCGGTTGCGCAGGGCGCGGCGCAGTTCGAGCAGCAGATAGGTGGGGCTGAAGGTAACCGGCCCGCGGGCCACCGTCGTCGTTGCGGTTGCGGTTATCATCTCAAAGTCTCCGGTCCGTAAGAGAAGTCACTTGTCGGTGGTGAGGGCGATGAACGCGTCTTCCAGATTGCGCGAGGTGACCTCGAAGTCGTGCGCGTCGGTCTGCGTCACCAGATGCCGCAGCACCAGGTCCGAGTCGCTGCACTCGATGGTCACCGACTCCCCGCGCTGCTGGACCGAGACCACCCCGGGCAGCCCGGCCAGCGCGACCTGGTCAGCCCCGGGCAGCACCGCGCGCACCTGACGCCCGGAGGCCAGTCCGCGCACCTCCGACGGCGTGCCGTCGGCGACCACCTCACCCTTACGGATCATCACGATCCGGTCGGCGTAGGTATCGGCCTCGTCCAGGTAATGGGTGGCGAAGAGGATGGTGCGCCCGTGCGCCGCGTCCTGCCGGATCGCGTTCCAGAAGGCGCGCCGGGCCTCGACGTCCATCCCGGTGGTGGGCTCGTCCAGCACCAGCAGATCCGGCTCCGGAAGCAGCGCCAGGGCGAACCGCAGGCGCTGCTTCTCCCCTCCCGAGCACTTCTCCACCCGGCGCGAGGCGATCTGGGTGATCCCGGCCCGTTCCATCACCTCGGCGACCGGCCGCGGCTGACGGTAGAGGGAGGCGTTCAACTGCACCGTCTCCAGCACGGTGAGGTCCTTCAGCAACCCTCCGGACTGCATCACGGCGGCGATCCGGCCCTGAGCCACCGCCTCGGCCGGGTCCAGCCCGAAGATCCGGGCCGATCCGGAGGTGGGCCGGCTGAGCCCGAGCATGATGTCGATCGTCGAGGTCTTCCCGGCGCCGTTGGGACCGAGGAAGGCCACCACCTCGCCGGCCCGGACATCGAGGTCCAGACCGTTCACGGCGGTCACCGATCCGAAGGACTTGACCAGGCCGGACAGCTCGACGGCGGTCGCCCGGCCAGCATGAGTACCTGTGGGGTTCGTGCCCCGAGACACGGTTGTGTTCATGTCGTCCAGGCTGCCCGTCCGGACCGGACCGTGCCGATGCCGGGCGTCACGATCCGCTCATGACAAGTGTCATGGGTGTAGCGGTGTCACCCGCCGAGCGGAAACTCCATGATCACGGGGGAAGAAGTCCATGATCACGGGGGAGGAAGTCCATGATCACGAAGGGTGGGGGGTGGGGGTCAGACGAAGGGGTGCAGGAGGGTGGTGAGGCGGGTGTCGGCGGCGATGACGTTCGAGGCGGCCGGGATGCGGGCGTCGGCGGAGGTCAGGGGGGTCAGCCGGCGGGATACCAGAGGACGCAGGTGAGGGCGGAGCGCGAGGGTCCGGCTGAGGACCCGGGAGACGACGGGAGTGACCGGGCCCGCCTGCCAGGCGGCCACCGCGTCCAGTTCGGCTGTCAGAACCCGTTCCAGGGCCGCTTCCGGGCTCAGTTCGCCGAGCTCGAGCAGGTGCCCGGCCGCCACCGCCACGGCCCCGTAATCGGGACCGGCCCAGGTCTGCCGTCCGCGCTCGACGATGTCGCGCAACTGGGCCGTCCACTCCGGAACCAGGGCGGGTTCCAGCCCGGCGATCCGGGCGGCCAGGGCCGCGGCGGGGACCAGGGGTTCACCCGCGCGGTCGACCAGCGCCCGGACCGTCGGCCAGGCCGCGAGCGGGTCACCCGTGTCCACCAGATACTCGGCGGCCACCAGTTGCCGGTGTCGGGCCGGGATGGACGTCGCAACGGCGCCGGTCAGCACGCTGCGGCAGGCCGCCTCCAGCGCCGCGGACGGATAGCGGGTCCAGATCCGGAGCAGCTCGTCCGCCCCGAACCCCGATCCGCCCAGTTCCCAGACCCGCCCGAAGGCGGCGAAGTCGTCGGCGAGCAGGGCCTGGGCGGTCAGGAGAGCAGCGCCGGTTTCGTCCTCGCTGATCGGCAGGGCCGCAACCGCGGCCCGCGCGTCCTCGGTGAAGCTCTTCGGCTCGGCCTGGGCCAGGTGGGCGAGCGTCATCGCCACCGCCCCCCGATCCGAGGCGCTGAGCAGGACGTCGACCACGGCGGAGGACGGCGGGAGCAGGTGCAGCACCTCGGCCCACGCGGCCGCGGCCTCGGGGCGGACCGAGATGGCCTGGGCGGTCACAGCGATCAGGTCGTCCTCGGCCCAGTCGACCGGGAGCCGGGATCCGGGGAGACCCGCCAAGGCCGCCGCCAGACTCATTCGCGAACTGCCCTCCCCTACCTGCGCAGGCTCGGCCGTTGCGGCCACCGCCAGGGCCGGAGCAGTCCAGCGCAGGTCTCCAAGAGCAAATAACAGAGCAGCAGAGGACGCTTGTAACGCCGGGGCGGCGGGTTGCCGAACCAGGAGATCGGCCACCGCATCGGCCATCTCCGAGGCCCGCTCCCCCGCCGCGGGCCGCAGCTGCGACAGGGCCTCGACCACCCGGACCGCGTCCCCCACGGAGACCACCGAAGTCGAGGAAGCCAACCCGATGACCGCATCGAGTGCGGGAGTGGTTGCGGCGCGTGACATCTCGGCCAGCCGAAGCCAGGCAGTGGCCAGATCACCGACCGCGGCCGCTGAACCGGCACCGAGCCGCTGCAGGACCGGCACCGAGGCCGCACCCAGTCGGGTGACCAGCAGATTCAGCGAATTCCCAGCTCCCGAGCCCGGATACGCGGACGCCTGCCCCGGCCAGAGCCGGACCAGATGATCCACCACCGCGGGCAACTCGAGCCCGGAGGCCAGGGCCGACCAGGCCGCCGCGAACACCACCTCGTCCCGGCCCCGCGCCAGCAGCGTGTCCAGGTCGGCCGCCGTCAGCAGGCCGTACCGGCCCAGCGGCTCCATCAGCGCCACCTGGGCCCGGAGGTCGGGCTCCGCGGCGAACCGGTTCCGCAGCATCTCCCGGGCCTGCTCCTCGACCCCGGAACCGAGCCAGGAACAGGCATATTCGTACAGCGCGATCCGCACCTCGGGATCCGGGTCGGACGCCAGGGGCAACAGGGGACGAGCCGAACGGCCCAGCTCAGCGAGGGTATCCGGGGCCTGGCGGGCGAGCTCGGCGCCAAAGCTGGTGAGCAGCTCCAGGGCCCCGAGCCGGCCGCGCGCCTCGGGGTCGACGGCGACTTCGGCCAGAAGCGGCAACGCTGCGGAAGTGGCCGGATACAGGCCGTTGTGGACCAGCAGGGTCAGGAGTTCCTCGACCGCCTCGTCCCAGTCCGCCTCCCGCAACTGCGCAATCAGGTCCGGCACATCGTGCGCCGGACCATAGGCATGACGCAGCGACGACCAGTCAACCGACTGAAGTGAATCGATCACGGCTGGCGGACGTCGACCGTCGGGACGGTCAGGCGGGCGTCGGTCACCCCCGCAGAGTAGCGATCAGCCAGCGCAGGCTTCCCGTAGGTTACGTACCAGACCGGTATCGGTTGTGATCTCGCCCGGCGCGACAACCCGCTCCCCGCCGTCGATCAGCGGTGCCAGCCGCTCCTGGGCCCACGGCTGCAGGTCCGGTCGCTCGGCCAGCGCGTTCCGGATCACCCGCGCCGCCACCGGCCCGGCCTCCGCCGCGCGACGCGTCCCCGCAACGGCATTCACGCCGGTCAGAGCCCGATCCAGGGCCTGCTCGGGAGCGATGCCACCCAGCGTCTGCAATGCCTCCAAGGCCAGAAGAGTGACGAAGTCGTTGCTCTCCGCGAGTTTCCACAGCCCGGCTATCCACTCCGGACGCCGGTCCGGACCGTCCGGACGGTCTGCCACCAGCCGGTTCCCGAGCGCGATCGCTTCGGCCAGAACCGCACCGGGGACCTCGAGCAGACCGAGCAAGGCCGGCCAGACGCTTTCGGCCTGACCCCGATCGGCCAGCACCTCCATCGCCACCACCTGGACCGCCCGACTCCGGAAAACTCCCCAGCTGGTCCGGGCCACCAGCTCCCGGCAGACCTCTTCGAGCTCGGGCGAAGGATGCGCGGCCCAGACCCGGAGCAACTCGTCCGCGCTGTCCCCCATCTCGCCCATCCGCCAGGCCCGGGCGAACGCCGCCGGATCGCCCTCGTCCAGCAACGCCTGGGCGACCAGCAGCCAGGCACCGGTCTCACCCCCGGGCACCGGAAGCGCCCGCACCGCCTGGAAGGTCGCCACGTCGAAAGCGGCCGGCGCGCTCGCGGTCCGGGCCAGGAGCCGCATCACCGCCGTCGAGGTGATCACCCCAGCTCCAGCCCCGATTCCGGATCCCTCCGCCAGCAGCGCCTCGATCACCCGCCGCCCCGATTCGGCCGAGAGCGCCTGCCGGGCGAGCAACCCGGCCCAGCTGTCCACCGTGTCCGGCCAGGCAATGATCGCGGTCCGGCCGACCTCCACCAGGTCAAGCCCTCCGGGTCCGAATTCCCCCAGTGCCGCGGAAAACTCCACCGAACTGCCGCCCACCGTGACGTAGGGCGGTTGCTCGGCCGCGGTAGCGGCCAGTGCCGGAGCCACCCAGCGCGGGTCCTGGAGCACGAAAAGCGCTACAGCGAAGGCAGCCTGCGTTTCCGGAAGCTTGGAAACCCGTTCCCGCAAGGCCCACAGTCGCCCGGCCGCCTCCGGCCGTCGCGCACCGGCGACCGGCAGGAGCGGAATCAGTGCCCCCAGTAGATCCTCGGCATCCTCACCCCGCGCGGTCAGGGCGAGCAGGGCCTGGAGAGCCGGTTCGAAGGCGAACCGGCTGGAGCGGGCGAGATCGTGCCAGGCCCAGGCCAGATCACCGACGGCAGCCAGGGAATCGTCGGCCAGCCGGAAGAGCACCGGCACCGCGCGAATTCCGGCTTCCCGGGCCAGAGCCCCGACCGGATCGCCGCCTCCGGCCACCGGGTACGCCTTGGCCTGGGTCGGCCAGAGTCGCGCCAGGTGATCCACCACGTCCGGCCGCTCCGTCCCGGCCGCGAGCCCGGCCCAGGCGACCGCGAAAACCGCCTCGTCCCGGCCGTGCTCCAGCAGATCCGGCAACAGGAGATCGAGAAGGTTCTCACACCCGGCCGACCGGAAGAGCGCCCGCACCAGCTCCACCCGAGCCGGCGCATCCTCCTCGGCCGCAAGCCTTTCCCGCACCATCCCGAACGCGCCTGGATGCGACCCGACCACCTGGTAGACGGCAACCCGCACCTCGGGATCCGGATCCGCCCCCAGAACCAGGAGCCGCTGGGCAATCTCCTCGCCGGCCAACCCCGAAGACCCCGAAAAGCCCACCGCCTCGGCAATGCCGGCCAGGATCTGCAACGCCCCCAGCCGACCCGGCGCCGACTCCTCCAGAGCCACGTCCACCAAGAACGGGACCGCCGCCACCGTGGCCGGGAACACCCGTCCCTGATCCAGCAACGAAGCGAACAGGTCGTCGACCGCATCGGCCCAGTCGGCGTCCAAAAGCTGCTCGATCAGGTCCGGGATGTCGTCCGCCTCGCCGAAGGCGTGGGTCAGCCCCGACCAGTCGACGGCGTCCCGGGGAGTGAGCACTGGCGAACGTTACCGGAACGTAGGGACGTCCTTCATTACAGCTACACACCAAATCGGCCGTCACGCAACGACATTGCGTGACGGCCGATCAGCAGAGCGACATTCTTGCTGGATGGCAGGCCTAGCTGCCCAGCAGGCGGGTCGCCAGCCAGCTGGTGACCCCGTTCAGCGGAACCCGCTCCTGCTCCATCGTGTCGCGGGAACGGATCGTGACCGCGTCGTCCTCGAGCGTGTCGAAGTCGACGGTGATGCAGTACGGCGTCCCGATCTCGTCCTGCCGCCGGTACCGACGACCGATTGCCTGCGCGTCGTCGAAGTCCACGTTCCACGAACGGCGCAGTTCCGCCGCCAGGTCGCGGGCCTTGGGCGACAGGTCGGCGTTGCGGGACAGCGGAAGCACCGCGGCCTTGACCGGGGCGAGCCGGTGGTCCAGCTTCAGCACCACCCGCTTGTCCACACCGCCCTTGGTGTTCGGCGCCTCGTCCTCGGTGTAGGCCTCGATCAGGAAGGCCATCAGCGAACGGGTCAGGCCGGCCGCGGGCTCGATCACGTACGGCAGGTAGCGGGTGTTGCTGGCCTGGTCGAAGTACGTGAGGTCGACCCCGGACTTCTCGCTGTGGGTCTTCAGGTCGAAGTCCCCGCGGTTGGCGATGCCCTCCAGCTCACCCCATTCCGAGCCCTGGAAGCCGAAGCGGTACTCCACGTCGACGGTCCGCTTGGCGTAGTGCGCCAGCTTCTCCTTCGGGTGCTCGAACAGCCGCAGGTTGTCCGGGCTCAGGCCGAGGTCGGTGTACCAGGCCATCCGCGCGTCGATCCAGTACTGGTGCCATTCCTCGTCGCTGCCCGGCTCGACGAAGAACTCCATCTCCATCTGCTCGAACTCGCGGGTGCGGAAGATGAAGTTCCCGGGGGTGATCTCGTTGCGGAACGACTTGCCGATCTGGCCGATGCCGAACGGCGGCTTGCGGCGGGCGGCCTGGTAGACGTTCTTGAAGTTGACGAAGATCCCCTGGGCGGTCTCCGGGCGCAGGTAGGCCAGGCCGGACTCGTCCTCGGTGACCCCGAGGTAGGTCTTCATCAGGCCGCTGAACTGCTTGGGCTCGGTCCAGGCGCCGCGGGTGCCGCAGTTGGCGCAGGCGATCTCCTCCAGCGACGTCGGCGGCCGGCCCTTCTTCTCCTCGAACTCCTCCTCGAGGTGGTCGGCCCGGTACCGGCGGTGGCAGGACTGGCACTCGACCAGCGGGTCGGTGAAGACGTCGACGTGGCCGGACGCCTCCCAGACCTGGCGGGGCAGGATGACGGCGGAGTCCAGGCCGACGATGTCGTCCCGGCCGGTGACCATGTAACGCCACCACTGCCGCTTGATGTTCTCCTTCAGCTCGACGCCGAGGGGGCCGTAGTCCCACGCGGAGCGGGTACCGCCGTAGATCTCACCACTGGGGAAGACGAACCCCCGGCGCTTGCTGAGATTGACGACGGCATCGAGGCGGGATTCCTGCTTGGCGGCCACTTACGGCTCACTCCATCCGGCTGGTTGTCGGCGGACGACTGTTGACTGAACTCTTGACTGTAGGACGTGACGTAGCGTACGCGGGTCAGCCGACCGTTCTCGAACCGGTTTCCGCGCGCCCTACTCGGTGATGAGGTCGCTCTCGTGGATGGCCAGGCCCTGCTCCGGGCTCCAGGTGGCCAGGTCCTCGAAGGCGGTGGGCTCGTCGATGCAGCGGTACATGAGCGGCACCGCGCGCAGCTTGACCTCGGGGTTGGACAATGCGCGACGATAGGCGCCGACGTTCTTCCAAAGCGTCGAGAGCACCCACAGGTCGGGCTCGTCGATCGAGCGGCCGACCCGGCCCTCGCGGCAGCCCGGACGTTCGGTCAGAGCGGCCAGCGCCTCGCGGGCAAGGACGCCGAACTCGGCCGATTCCTCGGCGGGGACCCGGTACCGGGTGACGACGAACACCCGCCCACCGTAAGCCCTCGGTGAACCCGCTTTGACGGTTCCCCCGCGGTATCTGAGAATGGATTTCATGAGCACCAACCGGCGCGAGACCAGGCAGCGCACGGCCGTCTCGGCGGCGCTCGACCAGGTGGAGGAGTTCGTCAGCGCCCAACAGCTGCACACCCTGCTGCGCGGGGCCGGCGACGGGGTCGGCCTGGCCACCGTCTACCGCACGCTCCAGCAGCTGGCGGAGGACGGCGAGGTCGACGTGCTGAAGAGCGCGGAGAACGAGTCGATGTACCGCCGGTGCAGCCGGGGTCATCACCACCACCTGCTCTGCCGGTCCTGCCGGCTCACGGTCGAGGTGGAGAGTCCCTCGATCGAGAAGTGGGCGCAGAAGGTGGCCACGGCCAACGGCTTCGCCGAGGTGGACCACGTCGTCGAGATCACCGGCATCTGCGCGGAGTGCCAGGCCAAGATGCGGTAAAAGTGAGGACGCCCTCCACGACGGTGGAGGGCGTCCTCACTTTTTGTTTCCGGTTACCTCAGCGCTCTTCGCGGAAGTCCACGTGAGCCCGGGCCACCGGGTCGAACTTGCGCAGAACCAGCCGGTCGGGGTCGTTGCGGCGGCTCTTACGGGTCACGTAGGTGTACCCGGTGCCCGCCGTCGAACGCAGCTTCACGATCGGTCGCAGTTCGGTGCGGCTCGCCATCTCGATCACTCCTTCACACGCCCGGCCGTTCCGGTCGCATGGGTAAGAACCTGAGAACGGTTCTCACTATTCCGTGGGTTTGTCCACGGCTCCGCCGTACCGCCGCTCCCGGTTGGCGTAGATCTCCACGGCCTCCCAGAGCGTGCGCCGGTCCACGTCCGGCCAGAGCACGTCCATGAACACCATCTCGGCGTAGGCCGACTGCCAGAGCATGAAGTTCGACGTCCGCTGCTCCCCCGACGAGCGCAGGAACATGTCCACGTCGGGCAGGTCCGGCTCGTCCAGGTACTTGGCCACGGTGCGCTCGTCCACCCGGTCCGGGTCGATCTTGCCCTGCGCGACCAGCTGGGCGATGGTGCGGGCGGCATCGGCGATCTCGGCCCGGCCGCCGTAGTTCACGCACATCGTCAGGGTGATCGTATCGTTGGCCCGGGTCAGCTCCTCGGCGATCTCCAGCTCCTTGATCACGCTGGCCCACAGCCGCGGCCGGCGCCCGGCCCAGCGCACCCGCACCCCCCACTCGTTCATCTCGTCCCGCCGGCGCCGGATCACGTCCCGGTTGAAGCCCATCAGCCAGCGCACCTCCTCCGGCGAGCGCTTCCAGTTCTCGGTCGAGAAGGCATAGGCGGAAATGTGCTTCACGCCGATCTCGATCCCCCCGGCGACCACGTCGAGCAGCGAGGCCTCGCCCATCTTGTGACCTTCGGTCCGGCTCAGCCCGCGCTGGTTGGCCCAGCGGCCGTTGCCGTCCATCACGATGGCGACGTGCTTGGGGACGAGGTCGGCCGGGACCGCGGGGGGACGCGCGCCGGAGGGGTGCGCGGGAGGAGCGATCGGTTCGGTGGTGCGGACGGGCAGGGACTGGCGACGGCGCAGCGCCAACGGAAACCTCTTCAGTGACGACGATCAGGGACGGATGAGGCGGGGTAAGGCGGGGTGAATAGTAGCCGGGCCCACCTTCGCTCGTGATCATGCAGTTTCGCCCCGGCGATCATGCACGTGCGCCCCGCATAACGGTCGCATGATCACGAGGCGCTATTGCATGATCACGAGGGCGTAGTTGCATGATCACGGGGGCGGTTGGGCGTGATGCGAAGTGGTTGGGCACGGCGCGAGGTCCGGCACGGCGCGAGGTCCAGCACGGCGCGAGGTCCAGCACGGCGCGAGGTCCGGCACAGCGCGAGGTTGGGCGTGATCACGGGGGCGGTTGGGCGTGATCACGGGAGGGGCGGGGCGACCTCGGCCTGGGCGCGCTCGATCGCGGCGACGTCGATGGTGGGCACCTTGATCGACGGCCGGTCGCCCTCCCGCTCGACCCAGCGCAGCGATCGCACCCGGCGTTCGACGTGCCACTGCAGGTAGGCGGCGACCAGCCCGCTGGCCTCCCGCCGACGCCGGGCCTCACTCGCGTCGGCACTTGGCCAGTCGCCGGTGAGCAGCGATGACAGCAGCTGCAGGGTTTCCGGATGCGGGGCCGCGGAGCCCGGCGGACGGCAGGACGGGCAGACCGCTCCACCCATCGCCAGGGAGAACGCGCGGTGCGGGCCGGCCTGCCCGCAGCGCGCGCAGTCGGTGAAACTCGGTGCCCAGCCTGCGACCGCCAGCGAACGGATCAGATAGGCGTCCAGCACCAAGCCGGCCTCGTGCCGGTCCTGCGAGAGGGTGCGCAGCCCACCCGCGAGCAGGAGGAACTGCTGCAGCGCGGGCTCTTTGTCGTTCTCGGTGAGCCGCTCGGCGGTCTCCAGCATGGCGGTGGCGGCGGTGTAGCGCCCGTAGTCCGACGCGATCGCCAGGCCGTACGCGCCGATCGTCTCGACCTGGTTGACCGTGTCCAGCGAGCGGCCCTCGTAGAGCTGCACGTCGATCAGCATGAACGGCTCGAGCCGGGCGCCGAACCGGGACATGGTCTTGCGGACGCCCTTGGCGACCGCCCGGACCTGACCGTGCTCGCGGGTGAGGAGCGTGACGATGCGGTCGGCCTCGCCCAGCTTCTGGGCCCGCAGGACGACGGCCTCGTCTCGATAGATCACCGGCACGGAACTGATTCTCCCCCATACCTGGTAAACGCGCGGGCCGGCCGAGAAGTGAGGACGGCGCCGAGATTTCTCTCCGGCGCCGTCCCCCGCGAGCCGAACATCCTTACTTGGAGAGCTGACGCCCCACGGAACGGTTGACCGCGGACAGCATGGCCTTCAGCGAGGAACGGACGATGTTCTCGTCCACCCCGACGCCCCACAGCACGTCGTCCTCGATCTGGCACTCGACGTAGGAGGCCGCCTTGGCGTCGCCGCCGGCGCTCATCGCGTGCTCGCTGTAGTCCAGCACCCGCACGTTCACGCCGTGGCTGGCCAGCGCGTCCCCGAAGGCCGCGATCGGGCCGTTGCCGACGCCGTGCAGGGTAAACGGGGCGCCGCTGTCGACCACCTCCACCTTCAGCCGGTCGGCGCCGTTGTCGTCGCTGGTGTGCTCGATCGACTTCAGCGCGAACCGGCCCCAGGCCGGACGGGAGGACTCGCTGCTGGGCAGATACTCGTCGGAGAAGATGGTGAACAGCTGACCCGGGGTGACCTCGCCGCCCTCGGTGTCGGTGTGCCGCTGCACCACCTGGCTGAACTCGATCTGCAGCCGGCGCGGCAGGTCCAGCTGGTACTCGTTCTTCATCAGGTAGGCCACGCCGCCCTTGCCGGACTGGCTGTTGACCCGGACCACGGCCTCGTAGCTGCGGCCCACGTCGTGCGGGTCGATCGGCAGGTAGGGCACCGCCCAGACGATGTCCTCGACAGTCTTGCCCTGGGCCGCGGCCGAGGCCTGCAGCGCCTCCATGCCCTTCTTGATCGCGTCCTGGTGCGAGCCGGAGAACGCGGTGTAGACCAGATCGCCGCCGTAGGGGTGACGCTCGGCCACCTTCAGCTGGTTGCAGTGCTCGACCGTGCGGCGGATCTCGTCGATGTCGGAGAAGTCGATCATCGGGTCGACGCCCTGGGAGAACAGGTTCATCCCCAGCGTGACCAGGCAGACGTTGCCGGTGCGCTCACCGTTGCCGAACAGGCAGCCCTCGATCCGGTCGGCGCCGGCCTGGTAGCCCAGCTCGGCCGCGGCGACCGCGGTGCCCCGGTCGTTGTGCGGGTGCAGCGACAGGATCACGTTCTCCCGGAAGGCCAGGTTCCGGTTCATCCACTCGATCGAGTCGGCGTACACGTTGGGCGTGGCCATCTCGACGGTCGCGGGCAGGTTGATGATCACCTTGCGCTCGGGGGTGGGCTCGAACACGGCCAGCACCTCGTTGCAGATCCGGGCGGCGAACGCCAGCTCGGTGCCGGTGTACGACTCCGGCGAGTACTCGAAGTACACGTCCGTGCCGGTCATCTCGTCGGCCAGCTTCTTCACCAGCCGGGCGCCGGTCAGCGCGATGTCGACGATGCCGTCCTCGTCGGTCTTGAACACCACCTCGCGCTGCAGCGTGGAGGTGGAGTTGTAGAGGTGCACGATCGCCTGCTTGGCGCCCCGGATCGACTCGAAGGTGCGCTCGATCAGCGCCTCCCGCGACTGGGTCAGCACCTGGATGGTGACGTCGTCGGGGATCAGGTCCTGCTCGATCAGCTCACGGACGAAGTCGAAGTCGGTCTGGCTGGCCGCCGGGAACCCGACCTCGATTTCCTTGTAGCCCATCCGGACCAGCAGCTCGAACATCCGGCGCTTGCGCTCGGCGTTCATCGGGTCGATCAGCGCCTGGTTGCCGTCGCGCAGGTCCACCGCGCACCAGCGCGGGGCGGTCTCGATCCGCCGGTCCGGCCAGGTGCGGTTCTCCAGGTCCACGGTGATCAGCTCGTGGAACGGGACGTACTTGTGAACCGGCATGCCGGAGGGCTTCTGGGTGTTCTTCACGGTGCGGGCCTCTTCTTGGATTCGATCTCGGGGTTGACGATCGGCCGGCAGGCAGAGAACCACCGCGACGAGAGGACCGGCCTAGCAGGTCCCGCCGCGGCGACCAAGAAGGAGAAGCTCGAAGCGCACGGACAGCACAGTACACCGAACTTCTGGGGAAGCTCCCTCAGGAGGGACTTGCGAACAGTTCGTTCACGCTGGCCAGGTTGGCCTCGCTGAAGCCGGCCGGGGCGTTCCACTTCTGCCCGTCGCTACCGTCGCAGGTGCTGGTGATGACCGACGAATAACTACCGGTCGCCGGGCCGTTGGAAAGGCAGCGTCCGTAGCTGTCGACGATGGTGTAACTGGTTGCGTAGACCCCGGTGTCCCGGTTGACCGTCCATTGGTAGGCCGCTGCGGTGGCCGTGGGCACGCTGGTGCACTTGGTCGCGAAAGTCACGTAGCCGCCCACCTTGTTGGGACTCTTCATGCAGTACGCCGGGTTGCTGGGGTCGCTCGGGGTACCGCTGCTGGAGGCGGCGTTGGCGTAGAAGAACAGGGTGCTCTTGTTCCAGGTGAAGATCTCGTTCCAACCAGGCGAGGCGGACGGCGTCGAGTCGGCCATCGGGTCCTGCTTGCACGGGTAGACGATATGGATGGACCCGTTCAGGTTCCAGCCGTTGATGTCGAAGCAGCGGCCGAATTCCTGGTAATTCACCCACTGGAACGGTTTGCCGCTGACTGCGTCCTGCGTCGTCAGCGTTGTCCCGGCCGCCCCGGCCCCGACCGAGGCCGCCGGGTAGACCCCCTGGTTCGCGGTGGCGCAGGTGCCGGTGCTCACCGAGGCGGCGGCGCCGGCCGTGCCCGGGGTGGTCGATCCCAGGCACCAGGTCTTGGAGTAGACGCCGGTCAGATGGCCGAAGAGGTGCACCGGATTGTTCCCGTTCACTCCCCAGCGCTGGGCGTAGTCGGAGGTGTCGCACGCCTTCATGAACACCGCGACGGGAGCGGTGGTGGCAGCCAGGCACAGGCCGTTGGTGCCGTCCCCGGACCCGGTCGCGACCAGGGCCAGCTGGTATTTGACGGTGTAGGTCCACATCTGTTCGTCCACCCCGGGGGCGCAGGTGGTGACGGTCACTCCGGTCCCGGCCACCAGGCCACCCGCGTAGCAGAGGCCATTGGCGTCCTTGATCAACCCGCCTGGAAGGTTCGGATTGGTGAGACTCAGGGTGTAGGTGCCCTCGAGGGTGCGATTGCCGGAGGCCGCCGGCAGGTCGGGCAGACCTGGTCCGCCGCCCGCCGAGGAGATCAAGGCGAAGGACGGGGTGACGAGGGTGCCGATCCCCGTGACACAGGCCAGCGCGTTGGTTGCGCGCCAGGTCGCTGACTGCGGACCGGGATCGCTCTTGTAGTAACGGATCGTCACCGCGTACGTCAGAGTCGTGCCGCCTTGCGGCGCTTGGAGCGAACCGGCATGGGACGTCCAGCACGGCACTTTGGTCCGGTCGCCGTACGTCGAGCCGTTCTCCACGTAGGTCGCCTCGCGGATGGCCGCGAGCCCCGCGTTCAACCCCGCCTGGGCCGCATTGATCGTCTGACCGGACTTGCGCGCGTACTGGGCCGGAGCCACCTGCCCGATGATCGCGCCCAGGCTCAGCAGGCTCAGCGAGGCCAGGATCAGCATCGCCACCACCACGAAGAGCAGGGCGACCCCCTCGTCCCCGGAAGCCGTCCGGCGGATTCCTGGTCTCATCACGGCCGCCGGTTCGCGATGTCGGTGCAGACCTCTTTGTCACTGACCCCGTCGTTGTTGACGTCCGGGTTGGTGACCGATGAGATGCTGGAGTTCAGCACGACGAAGTTGCTCGTGCTCAGGGTGGCCCCGATCGTGGGACTGCGCCGGTAATACAGGCTGATCCCGAGGCGCTGCACCGGACTGGTCATGGCCGCCGCGGTGAACACGAAGGGCGCCTGGGCGGTGGTGTTGACCGCGTCCTGGGAGACCGTCCGCCAGTCCGAGGGCGTGGTGGTACCGGTCGAGACCGGGACCCAGGTGCGCAGGGCCAGGGTGTGGGTGTCGGTCCGAAGGACCCACTGGGTACACAGATTCGGCGTCGTGACCGACGTCAGCCATTCCACGTACCAGTTGTTGCCCACCTTCTGGGGCCGGTTGACGGCCGCCGCGATCCGGACCGAGCGGTCGAAGAGGTTGTAGATGGTCCGCGCCTCGTTGCCCTGGTCGGCGAGTTGCACGGTTCGGGTGGTCGCCGAGGTGAACTGCCCGATCGCCGCGGCGAACAGGACCAGGACCACCATGAAGATCGACATGGCGATGGTCAGTTCGACGAGGGTGAAGCCGCCTTCCCGGCGGTGTCCGCTTTTCATGGCAACCCCAGCGTCGGCAGGCCGGTCGGAAGCGTGGTCGGAAGGCTGGTGGGCAGCGTGGTCGGCAGGGTGGTCGGCAGGCTGGTGGGCAGGCCGAGCGGGGTGACCACGATCGTCACCACGGCGGGGTCGGACGCCCGGTTCGAGGTGTCCACGGCGGTATAGGTGAAGGTGTCGGTTCCGGCGAAACCGGCCTTCGGCGTGTACTTCACGATGTTGTTCGTCGAGTAGACCGAGGCTGTGCCGTTCGTAGGTGGGGTTATCACGGTGACCGCCCCGTAGATCGCGAAGACACCGCTGTCGTTGACGGTGACAGCAATGTCGACGGATGAACCGGCCGTCACGCTGGCGCTGTCCGGATTGGCCACCGGCCTGCGACTGGAGTTGAAAAGGGGATCGCGGCTCGGGTCGACCAGGGTCGCGGTCGAATACGAGCATCCCGTCGAGGGGCAGCCGTCATTGCCTCCCTGCCACTGCACCAGAACGACGACCCGGTACATGAGGACACCGGTCGTCCCCTTCGTACAGGCGCCTCCGGCGTCGTCCTGGGTGCACACCCCGATCAGGATCGAAGTGACGAACGAGCGGTTGCCGTTCACGATCGTCTGCTGCAACGGGAAACTCAGAGCGTGCGAGCCTGGATCGTAGGCAGCCGCGTCATAGGTGGTCGACCCGGCGCCCGTGTAGGTCTGGCTCAAGTCCACCCCCAGAGCCGCCGCTGACGTCCATTGGGCCACCGCATCGCTCCGGGCCCGCCCGTACACCAGCGGGCTGACACCTCCCTGGTTCGGGTCCGCGTCGAAGGTGGGATCGACCGCCCGCACGCTCTCAAGCACCTGGTTGGCCACGGATACGGCACTCTGGCGGCCGTTCAGGGCCGAACTGGTGAACGTCGCCCGCATCATGAACACCCCGCCGGACATCAGAAGGATGGTCAGCAGCGCCAGCGCCACCATCACCTCGACCAGGGTGAAACCCTGCTGATCGGAACGCTTCAGCTGCACGCGACCACGCCCGCGCCCTGCAGACCGCCCTTGTCGTTGATCCAGACCCAGTTCTGGGTCCCCGGCGAGGATCCTGAGGTGCGGCTCATGATCAGGCAGAAGGTGTTGATGCTGCTGGTCCGCGCCGGAGTGGTGACCGAGACCGTATCCCCCGTAGCCAGTTTCGTGACATAACCGCCGGGCAGGGTGGCGGTGGAGCCGGACACCGTGACGGTCGTGGGGTAGCTGTTGAAATCGTCGAAGTAGGTCTCCATTTTTCCCGCGACCGCCCGAAGGTCCGACTTCATCTGCGAGTCCACCGATTTTCGGCGTTGGGTGTCCAGGGCGGGGATGGCGATCGCGGTCAGGACGCCGATGACGGAGATCACCACGAGCAGCTCGACGAGGGTGAATCCACCCGTCCGGCCTACCCCAGTCCTCCCCATGGTCGGTGCCATCGACCACTCCTGGGCAGACTTGAGCGCGCTGGGGTAACAGGGTTTGTCCAGTCAGGGAACTCTCAGCGCCGCTCCGGCATCATGCTGCGGTGCTTGCCCTGAACTCGCTCTCCCCCGCACACGCCGATGGCTACTGGTTCTCCAACGCCCTGCAATTCGGCAACAGCTTCGGCGCCCAGTTCGTGCTCGACCTCCTGGTCGCCGGGCTGGCCCTCGTCGTGGCCGGGCTGGTCCGCCACCGTAAGCCGATCTACGGGCTCAACCTGTGGGCGGTCTGCCTGGTGGTCGGCGCCCTCGGAGTGATCGGGATCAGCACCCTGACCCGCCGGGCCGGGGCCACCAGCCCGGGGTACCTGCAGCTGACCCCGTTCGCCACGCTCCGCAAGTACGTGCACGACCCGGCCGACCTGCTGATCTACCTGGCCGGCAACGTGGCCCTGTTCATCCCGCTCGGTTTCTTCCTCTATCTGGCCGTGCGCCGCTGGATGCTGGTCTGTACCGCGCTGACCGTGCTGGTCTCGATCGGCGTGGAGATCTTCCAGCTGCCGATCTACAGCCGCTCCAGCGACATCGACGACGTGATCACCAACGGCCTCGGCGGGCTCGTCGGGGTGGTCCTGGCCTGGATCTTCCTGCAGCTGCTAGGCCTCTGGATGCCGCGCGTCGTACCGGATGAACCGCGGCTGGGTGAACCCGAGCAGCAGCACCAGCCCCATGCACGCCAGGCCCCCGGCGATCGCCGCCCAGCTTTCGCTCGAGAGGTCGGCCGCGGAACCCACCACCAGGTCCCCCAGCCGGGGTCCGCCCGCAACGACTACCACGAAAACGCCCTGTAGCCGCCCGCGCATGTGGTCCGGGGTGGCAGTCTGCAGGATCGTGCTGCGGAACACCGCACTCACAGAATCCGCCATGCCGGCCAGCACCAGTAACCCGAACGCGGGCCAGAGCAGCCACCTCGCCCCGCCATCGGCGGTCGGGCCGGAAGAGAGCCCGACGATCACGCCGAACACCGTGATGCTCGAGCCCCAGGCGACGATCGCGGTGAGCACGGCCAGGCCCTGACGCCGGATCCGGCCGATCGGGCCGGAGAACACCCCGGCCAGCACCGCACCGCAGGCGATCCCGGCCGAGAGGATGCCGACCGTGGTGGCTCCCCCGCCGATCACCACCGCGCCCAGGGCCGGGAACAGCACCCGGGGCATTGCGAAGATCATCGCGATCAGGTCGACCACGAAGGTCAGCCGCACGTTGGGCTTGGTCCGCAGGTAGTTCAGGCCCTCGATCACCGAGGCCAGACCGGACCTGCGCACGTCGCCCAGGGGCGGCATCGAGGGCAGCGCGACCAGCGTGGTCAGGGCGATGCCGAGCAGCACCACCTCGCTGAAGTAGGTGCCGCCGAAGCCCAGCCAGCTCACCCAGAACCCGGCCAGCAGCGGGCCCAGCGTCATGCCGACGCTGTTCGCCAGACTGGACAGGGCGTTCGCCGCGGGCAACAGCTCCTTGGGCAGCAGCCGGGGCAGGATCGCCATCCGGGCCGGCGAGTTCACCGCCCAGAAGCCGCTCTGCACCGCCACCAGGGCATACAGCAGCCAGACCTGTTCGGCCTGGGCCCAGGCCTGGATCGCGAAGCACAACGCCATCGCGAAGAGGCCGCCGGAGGAGGTGATGATCACCTTGCGCCGGTCGAACGCGTCCACGATCGAGCCGCCGTAGAGGCCGAACACGATCAGCGGGACGAGGGCGACCAGGCCCACCACGCCCACGCTGAAGGTGGATCTGGTGAGGTGGTAGACCTGCAGGCCGACCGCGACGGTGGTGAGCTGGGAGCCGATCGAGGAGAGGAAGGTGCCGAACCACATCCGGCGATAGGCCGGGCTGTGCCGTAACGGGGTCAGATCGGCGAGCAGGCGACCCCGGAGTGCAACTGCCACTCAGAACCCGAGTCGCTGCATCTGCTTCGGGTCCCGCTGCCAGTCCTTGGCCACCTTGACCCGCAGATCCAGGTGGATCCGGGTGCCCAGCAGAGCCTCGATCTCCTTGCGGGCGTTGGTGCCGACCTCGCGCAGCCGGCTGCCGCCGCGGCCGATCACGATCGCCTTCTGACTGTCCCGCTCCACGTAGAGCAGCACGTGGACGTCGAGCAGCGGGGCGTTGGCCGGGCGGCCCTCGCGCTCGCTGACCTCCTCCACGACCACCGCCAGGCTGTGCGGCAGCTCGTCCCGCACGCCCTCCAGTGCGGCCTCGCGCACCAGCTCGGCGATCATCACGTTCTCGGGCTCGTCGGTCAGCTCGTCGTCCGGGTACATCCGGGGGCCCTCGGGCAGGTGCCCGATCAGCACGTCGACCAGCGCGTCGACCTGGAACCCGTTCACCGCCGAGACCGGGATGATGTCGTCCGACTCCATCAGCTCCTGCACCTCGAGCAGGTGCTCGGCCAGGCGCTCCGGCTTGACCTTGTCGGCCTTGGTGACCACGGCGACGATCGGGGTGCGGCGCAGTTCCTTCAGCTCGTTGGCGATGAACTTGTCGCCCGCGCCGATCTTCTCGTCGGCCGGCAGGCAGAAGCCCACCACCTCGACCTCGAGCAGGGTCTGCCGCACCAGGTCGTTCAGCCGCTCGCCGAGCAGCGTGCGCGGGCGGTGCAGACCCGGGGTGTCGACCAGGACCAGCTGGGCGTTGGGGCGGTGGATGATGCCGCGGATGGTGTGCCGGGTGGTCTGCGGACGGCTCGAGGTGATCGCGATCTTCTCGCCGACCAGCGCGTTCGTCAGCGTGGACTTGCCCGCGTTGGGGCGGCCGACCAGACAGGCGAAGCCGGACCGGTGCTCAGTGGTTTCTTTCACGACTCTCCGATAGGTGCGGCCATGGCGCGTGCCCCAGCCTTCTGCAACTGTCCCACGACCAGGCCCGCACTCGACTCGCTGAGCTGCTCCCGCACGATCACCGGGGCGTCGTTCACCAGCTTCTGGGCGGCGAACAGGTCGATCCCGGTGGTCCGGCGGACCGCCCGGATCACCAGCACCGGGCTCGGCCCGGGCAGCTGGAGCACGACCCGGTAGGTGCCGGGCTCGGTGAACTTCGGCTCGGCGGTGCGGGGTCCGGTCAGGCGGGCGGTCAGCCTGCTCCTCAGTCCCATCAGATTTCACTGCCCTCGGTGATCGGGTGGCGCTCGGGGTGTTCCGCGTCGTGGTCCCGGCTGACCAGGACCGTGGCCAGGCTGTGCCGCCGGCCCTCGAAGCTGTCGGCGGTGAGCAGCAGGCCCTGCACCGACGTGGTGGATCCGGCGATCGGCACCCGGCCCAGGCCCTTGGAGAGCAGCCCGCCCACGGTGTCGACCTCCTCGTCCTCGATCTCGATGCCGAACATCTCGCCCAGCTCGTCCAGGTGCATCCGCGAGCTGACCCGCTTGCGGCCGTCCGGCAGGTCCTCCAGCTCGACCTCGACCGGGTCGTACTCGTCGGCGATCTCGCCGACGATTTCCTCCAGGATGTCCTCGATGGTGACCAGGCCGGCGGTGCCGCCGTACTCGTCCACCACGATCGCCGCGTGCCCGGCGTGCTGCATCTCCCGCAGCAACGCGTCCACCGGCTTGCTGTCCGGGACGAACACCGGGCGGCGCATGATCGTCTCGACCCGCTGGGTGAGCCCGGCGTCCGGGTGCTCGTGCATCCGGCGGGCCACGTCCTTCAGGTAGAGCACCCCCACCGGGTCGTCCAGGCCGCCACCGACCACCGGCACCCGGGAGAACCCGGAGCGGAGGAACAGCGACATCGCGTCGTGCAGATTGCGGTCCCGGTCCACCGAGACCACGTCGGTGCGTGGCACCATCACCTCGCGGGCCAGGGTGTCGCCGAGGTCGATGACCGAGTGGATCATCTTCTGCTCACCCAGCTCGATCAGCTGGCTCTCCTGCGCGATGTCGACGAACTGCCGCAGCTCGGCCTCCGAGGCGAACGGCCCGTCGCGCAGCCCGCTGCCGGGCGTCACCGCGTTGCCGATCAGCACCAGCAGCCGGGTCAGCGGGGCCAGCACAGTGGTCAGCGCGAGCAGCGGCGGGGCGGCGATCAGCGCGACCGTGTCGGCGTACTGCCGACCCAGGGTGCGCGGGCCGACCCCGACCACGACGAACGAGGCGGCCGCCATGATCAGCGCGGCCACCAGGCCGGACGTCCAGTGCACGCCGAGCGTCTTGATCGTGGCGAAGGTGACCGCGACGACCGCCGAGGCCTCCGCGGTGACCCGCAGCAGAGTGGCGACGCTGAGCACCGGGGCCGGCTCGTTGGCCACCCTGACCACCGCCTCGGCCCCGCGCCGGCCCTGACCGGCCAGGTCGGCGGCGTGCGAGCGGCCGATCCGGGACAGCGCGGACTCCGACGCCGCGGCCAGCCCGGCCACGACGGTGAGCACGACTGCCAGGAAGATCAGGCCGACCATGCGAACCTCAGGCCTTGCCCCGGGTGGCGAGGAAGGTGAGCAGGAGCTTGCGCTGAAGCCCGAACATCTCCTTCTCCTCCTCCGGCTCGGCGTGGTCGTACCCCAGCAGGTGCAGGATGCCGTGCGTGGTCAGGAGCAGCAGCTCCTCCTCGAAGGAGTGCCCGGCCGCCCGGGCCTGCTGCTGCGCGACCTGCGGGCAGAGCACGATGTCCCCCAGCAGACCGGGCTCCGGCTCCTCGTCCTCCTTGCCCGGGCGCAGCTCGTCCATCGGGAAGGAGAGCACGTCGGTCGGGCCCGGCTCGTCCATCCACTGCACGTGCAACTGCTCGATCGAGGGCTCGTCGACCAGCACGATGGACAGTTCGGCCTGCTGGTGCACCCGCATCGCGTCGAGCACGCTGCGGGCCAGGGCCGCGACCTCCGCCTCGTCGACGGCGACGCCGCTCTCGTTGTTGACCTCGATACTCACCCGGACATTGTCGCGCACCGCGCGACGGCTACCGACCAGCGCGATGACTGCGACGCTCGAGCCGGTTCTGCGGGGCCATCCGGTCCTGCGGCTGGCGCGGGCCACCCGCCGATCGCTCCAGCGCCACCTGCTGCTCGAGCTTCTCGTTGTCCCAGCGGCCGTAGGCCTCGACGATCTCTCCCACGAGCCGGTGCCGCACCACGTCGGTGCTGGTCAGCCGGGCGAAGTGGATGTCCTCGACGCCTTCCAGGATGTCCTGCACCACCCGCAGGCCGGACTGCGTGCCGCTGGGCAGGTCGACCTGGGTGACGTCGCCGGTGACCACGATCTTCGACTGGAAGCCGAGCCGGGTCAGGAACATCTTCATCTGCTCGGGCGAGGTGTTCTGCGCCTCGTCCAGGATGATGAACGCGTCGTTCAGCGTGCGTCCGCGCATGTACGCCAGGGGCGCCACCTCGATCGTGCCCGCCGCCATCAGCCGCGGGATCGAGTCCGGGTCGAGCATGTCGTGCAGCGCGTCGTAGAGCGGGCGCAGGTACGGGTCGATCTTCTCGGTCAGCGTGCCCGGCAGGAAGCCCAGCCGCTCGCCCGCCTCGACCGCCGGCCGGGTCAGGATGATCCGGTTGACCTGCTTGGCCTGCAGCGCCTGGACCGCCTTGGCCATCGCCAGGTAGGTCTTGCCGGTACCGGCCGGGCCGATCCCGAAGACCACGGTGTGCGCGTCGATCGCGTCCACGTAGCGCTTCTGGTTCAGCGTCTTCGGCCGGATCGTGCGGCCGCGGTTGCTGAGGATGTTCAGGGTGAGGACGTCGGCGGGGCGCTCGGACGTCTGCTGGCGCAGCATCCCGATCGACCGCTCGACCGCGTCCGGGGTCAGCGCCTGACCGGAGGCGACGACCGCCAGCAGCTCGTCGATCAGCCGCTCGACCAGGGCGACCTCGCCGAACGGGCCGGTGACGGTGATCTCGTTGCCCCGCACGTGGATGTCGGCCCGGGCGAACGCACGCTCGACGGCGCGCAGAACCTCGTCCCGGGCTCCCAGCAGGGCCACCATGTTGACCTCCGCCGGCACGACGATCCGGTGCACGGCCTCCGCACCCTTCTGCGGGGCGTTCTTCGGTTCCGTCATGAGCTCCGGTTGCGCCCGCCTTTCCGGGTTCGGCTCGCTGCCGTTGTCCGGCAGCCCCTTAGGAGAACGATCGTAGCCGCCGGACCCATTCCGCGGCTTCCCCATTTGAACCCGGTTTCTCCACCCGGTTTGCGCCGGGCCCGCCGGCTGTCAGCCCGGCAGGTTCATCGGCTGCCCGGCCAGGACGTGGGCGTGCACATGGAACACGGTCTGCCCGGCCGCCGCCCCGGTGTTGAAGATCATCCGGAACTCGCCCCCGGCTTCGGCTTTGGCGATCTCTCCGGCCACCGTGACCACCTCGGTCAGCAGCGGCTCGTCGGCGGCGGCGAGCCGGACCACGTCCGGGTGGTGGTCCACCGGGACGACCAGGATGTGGGTGGGTGCAGCCGGTTTGATGTCACGGAAGGCGATCACCCGATCACCGCGATACACCATCTCGGCCGGGATGTCACCGGCGACGATCTTGCAGAACAGGCAGTCCGGGTCAGCGCTCACGGCTGAACGCTATCGCCAGCGACCGCTGCTCGCGGCCAGGTACCCGAGGGCGATCGGGCCGGCCGAGGACGTCCGCAGCACCTCGGGCCCCAGCCGCACCGGCCGCGCTCCGGCCTCGATCAGCGGGGCCAGTTCCGGCTCGCCGATCCCGCCTTCCGGGCCGACGACCAGCAGCACCTCACCCGCGTCGGGCAGCTTCACCTCGACCAGCGGTTCCTTCGCGTCCTCATGCAGGACCAGCGCCAGATCGGCCTGGGCCAGCCGCCGGGCCAGCGCGTTGGTGTTCCGCAACGGCTCGAGCTCGGGCACCCGCGCGCGACGGGACTGCTTGGCCGCCTCGCGGGCGATCGTGGCCCAGCGCTTCTCGTTCTTGGCGACCTTCGGCCCCTCCCACCGGGAGACACTGCGCGCCGCCTGCCACGGGAGCACCAGATCGACCCCGGCCTCGGTCGCCGTCTCCACCGCCTGCTCGTCCCGGCCGCCCTTGGCCAGCGCCTGCACCAGGCCGAACCGCAGGACCGGGGCCGGTACCAGGTCGACCGACAGCACCACCAGATCCAGGCTGTCCCGGCCGGTGGCGGTCACCTCGCAGCGGGCCACCGTGCCCGAGCCGTCGGCCAGCTCCACCGTCTCCCCGGCCCGGATCCGGCGGACCGTGGCCGCGTGCCGGCCTTCCTCACCACCCAGAACGATGATTGAGGACGCTTGGGCACCAGTGAGCGCGCCGGGGTCGGCGAAGAACCTCGGGAGCGTCACGCGCTCTTCCCCGACCGACCGGGCCGCCCGTCGCCGGCGTCCTCAATCACCGGAGACTCAGCGCCCCGCGAACCGGTCGCGCAGCTTGGAGAACACGCTGGTGTGAACCGGCGTCATCCGGCCTGAGGGCCGGTCCTCCCCGCGCAGCTTGGCGAACTCGCGCAGCAACTGCTCCTGCTGCTCGTCCATCTTGGTCGGGGTGACCACCGCGAGGTGCACGACCAGGTCGCCCCGGCCACCCCCGCGCAGGTGCGTGACCCCGAGCCCGCGCATCGTGCTGGCCTCGCCGGACTGCGCCCCCGAGCGGACCTCGAAGCCCTCGATCCCGTCCAGCGTCTCCAGCTCGATCTTGGTGCCGAGCGCGGCCGCCGTGAAGGGCACCTCGACGGTGCAGTGGATGTCGTCGCCGCGACGGGTGAAGACCGCGTGCTGACGCTCGACGATCTCGACGTACAGGTCACCGGCCGGCCCGCCGCCGGGACCGATCTCGGCCTGGCCGGACAGCTGGATCCGGGTCCCGGTCTCGACGCCGGCCGGCACCTTGATGGTCAGGCTGCGGCGCGAGCGGACCCGGCCCTCGCCGGAGCACTCCAGGCACGGGCTCGGGATCACCGTGCCGAAGCCCTGGCAGTTGACGCAGGCCTGGGTGGTCATCACCTGGCCGAGGAACGAGCGGGCCACCCGCTGGGTCTGCCCCCGGCCCTTGCAGATGTCGCAGATCTCCGGCTGGGTGCCCGGCTGGCAGCAGCTGCCGTTGCAGACCGGGCAGACCACGGCGGTGTCCAGCTGGAGCTCGCGCTGCCCGCCGAAGGCCGCCTCGGCCAGGTCGACCTCGATCCGGATGAGCGCGTCCTGACCGCGCCGCTGACGCGGCAGCGGGCCCCGCGCGCTGCCGCCCGCGCCCCCGCCGAAGAAGGTCTCGAAGATGTCGGTGAAGCCGAAGCCCGCCCCGAAACCGGCGCCGCCGTTCGGGTCGCCACCGTTGTCGTAGGCCTGCCGCTTCTCCGGGCTGGAGAGCACCTCGTAGGCCCGGCCGACCTCCTTGAACCGCTCCGAGGCCTCCTCGCTGGGGTTGACGTCCGGGTGCAGCTGACGGGCCAGCTTCCGGTACGCCTTCTTGATCTCCTCGGGGCCGGCCGTCCGGGAAACCCCGAGCACCTCGTAGTAATCGCTCACGGCGGTGATGTTCTCTCCAGGTCGGTGCAATGAAGGGCGGTGCAGTGAAGGGCAGTCAGGGCTGGGGGTTCGGGGCCCGGCTCACGGGTCCTGGGGGATCACGATGCCAGGATCCGGGAAACGTAGCGGGCGACCGCGCGGACGGCGGCCATGGTCGTCGGGTAGTCCATCCGGGTCGGGCCGAGCACCCCGAGGCGGGCCACCATCTCGCCCTGCGAGGCGTAACCACTCGAAACCACCGATGCTTCCTGCAGGCCGATGTGCGCGGTCTCGCGACCGATCAGCACCCCCACCCCGCCGGCCCCGTCGGCCATCTCGGTGAGCAGCTTGAGCAGCACCACGTGCTCCTCGATCGCCTCCAGCACCGGGCCGATGGTCTGCACGAAGTCGGGGCCGGAGCGGGCCAGGTTCGCCGTGCCGGCCAGCACGATCCGTTCCTCCCGCTCGACGTCCAGCGAGTCCTCCAGCGCGGCCAGCACGGCCTGCACCAGCGCGCGGTCCTGCGGGCCGAACTGCTCGGGCAGGTCGGCGATCACGCTGCTGACCTCGGCCAGCCGCCGCCCGGCGACCGCCTGGTTCAGCCGCGAGCGCAACCCGGACAGGGTGATCTCGGAGATCTCGCCGGCCATCGGCACCACCCGCTGCTCGACCCGGCCGGTGTTGGTGATCAGGATGACCAGCAGCCGGCCGGCCTCCAGGGCGACCAGCTCGACGTGCCGGACGGTGGACCGGCTGAGCGAGGGGTACTGCACGACCGCGACCTGGCGGGTCAGCTGGGCCAGCAGCCGGGTGGTGCGGATGACCACGTCGTCCAGGTCGACCGCGCCGTCCAGCAGGGTCTGGATCGCCCGCTTCTCGGCCGGCGAGAGCGGCTTCACCCCGCTCAGCCGGTCGACGAACATCCGGTAGCCCTTGTCCGTCGGCACCCGCCCGGCGCTGGTGTGCGGCTGGGCGATGTACCCCTCGTCCTCCAGCGCGGCCATGTCGTTGCGGATCGTCGCCGGGGAGACGCCCAGCGAGTGCCGCTCGACCAGGGCGCGCGAGCCCACCGGCTCCCGGGTCTCGACGTAGTCCTCCACGATGGCGCGCAGCACGGCGAGCTTGCGTTCTTCGCTCATGCCACCCACCTCCCGGTCTCCTCGTCGTCCAGCGTGTCAGCCTGGCACTCGCATTATCGGAGTGCCAGTTTACGTCTCTCTCAGCACCCCTGTGCGCCCCCGGCGGGTCGCCTAGGTCTCTCCGCGCGCGCTGACTACCGTCACGCCATGGTTCCCAGTCTGCCCAGGATGCCCGGTTCGGGGCGGGGCGCACAGGCCCCCGGCGACCGTTACGCCGGGGATGTGCTGGCCAACGCCCGCAAGAAGCCGGTTCTGAAAGAGGAGCCGGCCGAGCCCGGGCTGGTCGTCGAGGACGTCGAGACCGGCTTCGTCGGCGCGGTGGTGCGGACCGAGAAGAGCGGCGGGATGCATCTCGTGGTGCTGGAGGATCGCAAAGGACGCCCGCGGTCGTTTCCGTTGGGGCCTGGTTTCTGGGTGGACGGGGTCGCGGTGAAACTCGTCGCTCCCCGCGTCGGCGGCCCATCGGCCCCGGTGAAACCGGTGAACCTGCGCAGCGCCTCCGGTTCGGTCGCGGTGACCGACCACCGGGCCCGGGTGGCCCGGGCCTCGCGGATCCTGGTCGAGGGCAAGCACGACGCCGAGCTGGTGGAGAAGATCTGGGGCCACGACCTGCGGATCGAGGGGGTCGTGGTGGTGCCGTTGCACGGGGTCGACGACCTGGCCGACGCGGTCGCCGACTTCGGACCCGGTCCCGGGCGGCGGCTCGGCATCCTGGTCGACCATCTGGTGGCGGGCAGCAAGGAGTGGCACGAGGCGGCCGCGGTGACCCGGGTGAAGGGAGCGCGGGATCACGTCATGGTGGTCGGGCACCCGTTCGTCGATGTCTGGCAGGCCGTGCGCCCACAGGTCATCGGCGTGCCGGCCTGGCCGGTGGTGCCGCGCGGGCTGCCCTGGAAGGAGGGCGTGCTGGAGGCCCTGGGCTGGCCGCACGAGGACCAGGTGGACGTCGCCGAGGGCTGGCAGCGGATCCTCGCCTCGGTACGGAACTACGCGGACCTGGAGCCGGACCTGCTCGGCCGGGTCGAGGAACTGATCGACTTCGTCACCGGCGACGACGCGGATCTCTGAGACCGGCTCATTCGTTGGTCGGGCATGGCCGACCAACACGTTCCGGAGGAGAGTGCGCTCCCGCCCACCCGGGCCTTCGGCGAGACCCCGCCCACTGAGGCGTTCTCCGGTGCGGAGCCGGTCTACGGTGCACCCGGGCGCAACGGGGCGGCACCCGCACCGCCCCCACCCCCTGCTGGCTACGCCGCCCCCGGTTACCACCCGCAGCCGATGAGGCAAGATCATGATGCCTCGGCGCCGACCCAGTACGCCCCGATCATCCCGGGGCAGGATCCGGGCCGAACGGCTCCGGATGTACCGGACGAGCGGAACCGCCACGGAGGGCCAGCAGCGGTGAATGACCAGCCAGCTTCGCAACCTCGTTCCCCCGGCGACCCGTCCGCATCGGGGCCGCCGGCGTCCCCAAATCTGCCTCTCACCCGTAAAGAGGTGCACCGGTGGGCCGCCGGAGCCCATCTCGGCGGCCTGCTGGCCTGGATCCCGGTGGTGCCGCTGATCCCCGCGGGCGCGATCTACGCCGTGTACAAGGACCGCAGCCCCTACCTCCGGGAGCAGGCGCTAGAGGCGCTCAACTTCCAGATCTGCGTGCTCCTGCTCTGGATCCTCGCGTCCCTGATCGACAAGCTGCCGATCATCTACGGATTCACCTTCCTGGTGTGGCTGTTCTCGGCGTTCTTCGCGATCATCGGCGCGCTCGCGGCCCTGCGCGGGCGTCACTTCAGCTATCCGCTCAGCCGCCAGTTCCTGCACGCCGGCAACAGCCACCTCTGGGGCGGCGGACTCAGCAACCGCCGCTAGACACCTAGGGCAGCAGCGCCCGGACAACCGCGTCGGCCAGCAGCCGCCCTCGGCGGGTGAGCACGACGATGCCCTGGCCGGCCGGTTCGGTCTGGACCAGCCCATCGGCCAGCACCTCGGACAGGATCACACCCGGATCACCGTGCAGGCCGGCGTCTTTCAGCGGAAGTCCCTCACGCAGCCGGGAGCGCAGCAGCACCTCTTCCAGCTGCCGGGCCTCGGCATCCAGGACCTCACGGCCCTGCGCCGGGCTCTGGCCCGCATCGATCCGGGCCGCATAAGCGCTGGGGTGCCGCACGTTCCACCAGCGAACCCCACCCACGTGCGAGTGAGCGCCGGGACCGACGCCCCACCAGTCGTCACCCCGCCAGTAGGCCAGGTTGTGCTGGCAGGCGTCCTCCGGAGTGCGCGCCCAGTTGCTCACCTCGTACCAGGTCAGCCCGGCGGCCGAGATCAGCTCATCGGCCAGCTCGTACTTGTCCGCCTCGTCGTCATCGTCCGGCGCCTTCACCTCGCCCCGCCGCACCCGGGCGGCCAAACGCGTTCCGTCCTCCACCACCAGGGCGTAGGCCGAGAGGTGGTCCGGCTCGCAGGCCAGCGCCGCCTCCAGGCTGCTGCGCCAGTCGGCCAGGCTCTCTCCCGGCGTGCCGTAGATCAGGTCCAGGCTGACCGAGAGACCGGCCTCCCGGGCCCAACGGACCACGTCCGGAATGCGTTTCGGGTCGTGCGTGCGGTCGAGCACGGCAAGCACGTGGCGGACCTGGGACTGCATGCCGAACGACACCCGCGTCACCCCGGCCGCGGCCAGTGCCCCGAGCGACTCCGGCGTCACCGAGTCGGGATTCGCCTCGACGGTTACCTCGGCACCCGGCTTCAGACCGAAACTGTCCCGCACGCCGCCGATCAGAAGAGCGAGGTCGGAGGACGGCAGCAGGGTGGGCGTGCCCCCACCGATGAAGACGGTGGACACGGGACGCTCGGCGACCCCGGCCCGGTTCAGCACTCCGGCGGCAAAAGCCAGTTCCTGCACGGACGTTCCGGCGTAGGCCGCCTGGCTGGCCCCACCACCGAGCTCGGTCGCCGTGTAGGTGTTGAAATCGCAGTACCCGCAGCGCACCGCGCAGAACGGAACATGCAGATAGATGCCGAAGGCGCGTTCGGCCGAACCGATCGCGGCCGAAGCCGGAAGGGCGCCGTCGAGCGGGGCGGGTTCGCCCTCCGGAGGTGGTCCAGCCATGAGTCAGCCCCGCCGGATCGCTTTTTCGGCCACGGACCGGATGTCCGGGTCGAGTTCCAGCCCGAGGGCCGCACAGCTGCCGACGAGTTTGCGCATGGTGGACGCGTCGGCCCCCGGTAGGAAGTCACCGATCGTCACGCCGTGGCCGGGTTTGAAGGCGACCCGAACCTCGTCCCCCGCCCGGACCGCGCCCGTCTGAATCACCCTCAGGTAAGCACCCGGCCGGTTCACTTGGGTGAACCGCCGGACCCAGCCCTTTTCCCCGAGCCGCTCGGCGAACGTGCGGCAGGGCGTACGCGGCATGGTCACCTCGACCAGCACCTCGGCGCCGATCGCCCAGCGCTCACCGATCTCGGCGCCGGTGACGTCGATGCCCGAGGTGCGCAGGTTCTCGCCGAACAGGCCGGGCGGGATCTCCCGCTCGAGCTGCCCGGACCACCAGGCCGCATCCTCGTCGGCGTAGGCGTAGACCGCTTTCCCCTTACCGCCGTGGTACTTCCGGTCGATCTGGGTGTCCCCGGCCAGGCCGAGCGGACCCACCTCGACCGGACCGGGCACCGGACGCTTGTCGATGGCGGTGCGCTTGACGGTGGAACCCCAGGGCGCGTCGTGCAACTGGTACACCACCGCCACGGAGCTGAGCGTCCCCGGCTCGGCCGCGTCCTCTGGATCGAAAACCATTGGCGTACGCTACTTCTTGCGTTCCCCGGTGGGGGCGTCGCTGGAGAGCGCGGCGATGAAGGCCTCCTGCGGGACTTCCACCCGGCCGACCATCTTCATCCGCTTCTTGCCCTCCTTCTGCTTCTCCAGCAGCTTCCGCTTCCGGCTGATGTCACCGCCATAACACTTGGCCAGCACGTCTTTCCGGATCGCGCTGATGTTCTCGCGGGCGATGATCCGGGCGCCGATGGCCGCCTGGATCGGGACCTCGAACTGCTGCCGCGGAATCAGCTTGCGCAGCTTGCCGGTCATCATCACGCCGTAGGAGTAGGCCTTGTCCGCGTGCACGATCGTGCTGAACGCGTCCACCGGCTCGCCCTGCAGCAGGATGTCGACCTTGACCAGGTTGGCCGTCTGGTCACCGTCCGGGTCGTAGTCGAGCGACGCGTAGCCCTTGGTGCGCGACTTGAGCTGGTCGAAGAAGTCGAACACGATCTCGGCGAGCGGCAGCGTGTACCGCATCTCGACCCGGTCCTCGGAGAGGTAGTCCATCCCGCGCAGCGAACCGCGCCGCTCCTGGCAGAGCTCCATGATCGCGCCGATGTACTCGGCCGGCGCCAGCATGGTGGCCCGGACGACCGGCTCGCGGACCTCGTTGATCTTGCCGCCCGGGAACTCGGACGGGTTGGTCACGGTGATGTGGGAGTTGTCCTCCATCGTCACCTCGTAGATCACGTTCGGCGCGGTCGAGATCAGGTCGATCCCGAACTCCCGCTCCAGCCGCTCACGCACGATCTCCAGGTGCAGCAGGCCGAGGAAGCCGCAGCGGAAGCCGAAGCCCAGCGCGACCGAGGATTCGGGCTCGTAGACCAGCGCCGCGTCGCTCAGCTTCAGCTTGTCCAGCGCCTCGCGCAGCGGGCCGTAGTCGGAACCGTCGATCGGGAACAGGCCGGAGAACACCATCGGCAGCGGCTCGCGGTATCCCTCGAGCGCCTCGCTGGCCGGTTTGGCCTGGTTGGTGACCGTGTCGCCGACCTTGGACTGGCGGACGTCCTTCACCCCGGTGATCAGGTACCCCACCTCGCCGACGCCCAGGCCCTTGGTCGGCACCGGCTCCGGCGAGCTGACCCCGATCTCCAGCAGCTCGTGCGTGGTCCGGGTCGACATCAGCGCGATCCGCTCGCGCGGGTGCAGCATGCCGTCGATCACCCGGACGTAGGTGACCACGCCCCGGTAGGTGTCGTAGACCGAGTCGAAGATCATCGCCCGGGCGGGCGCGTTCGGGTCGCCGACCGGGGGCGGGATCTGCTTCACGATCTGAGCGAGCAGCTCGGGCACCCCCATGCCGGTCTTGCCGGAGACCTTCAGGCAGTCCTCCGGCTCGCAGCCGATCAGCTTGGCCAGCTCCTCGGCGTACTTCTCCGGCTGCGCCGCGGGCAGGTCGATCTTGTTCAGCACCGGGATGATCGTGAGGTCGTTCTCCATGGCCAGGTACAGGTTGGCCAGCGTCTGCGCCTCGATGCCCTGCGCCGCGTCAACCAGCAGGACGGCCCCTTCACAGGCCGCCAGCGACCGCGAGACCTCGTAGGTGAAGTCCACGTGCCCCGGCGTGTCGATCATGTTCAGCGCGTAGGTGACGCCGTCCTCTTCCCAGGGCATGCGGACTGCCTGGGACTTGATCGTGATGCCCCGCTCGCGCTCGATGTCCATCCGGTCGAGGTACTGCGCGCGCATCTGCCGGGCCTCGACCACACCGGTCAGCTGCAGCATCCGGTCGGCCAGCGTCGACTTACCGTGGTCGATGTGGGCGATGATGCTGAAGTTCCGGATGATTTCCGGAGCGGTGGCGGACGGCTCGGGCGCCGTGTGGGCCATCGGAGACACTGCTGCGCTACCTCGATCATGTCGCTCGACGGACTGCTCGGACTCTCCATCGTCCCATGTCTGCGCCCGGTTCTCCGCATCGAGCCCCCGGCATTCCGCTCTGGTCCGGGGCCGGGCCGAACGCTGGTAATCTGGCAGGTCTGTGCATTGACCCTCAGTGCGCTGCCGGTGTGCCTACAGACCGCTGACCAGACTTAGACGAACCGAGGAAGAAGAACCAGTGGCAAACATCAAGTCCCAGATCAAGCGCAACCTCACCAACGAGAAGCGCCGTCTGCGCAACAAGGCCGTCAACTCGCAGCTGCGCACCGTCGTGCGCAAGACCCGCGAGGCCGTGACCGCCGGTGACGTCGAGGCCGCCAAGGCCGCGCTGGCCACTGCTTCGAAGCAGCTGGACAAGGCCGCGAGCAAGGGCGTCATCCACAAGAACCAGGCTGCGAACCGCAAGTCGGCGCTGGCCCAGTCGGTCGCCAAGCTGAGCGCCTGACCTTTCTCCAGATCCCGGTTCCCCTGTGGGGGGCCGGGATTCTGTTTGTTTGGGGACGTTTGTCAGGGCGGTTTGTGGACGCCGGTGCTTCCGTAGCTGCTCATCACCGCCCAAGACTTCCCCAGCGACCGCAGACTCACGGATGCTTCGAGTACTCGGCGTTCAGCGCCCCGTCGGGCACCGCCTGCTCGACAGGACCGGCTCAGTGTTTAGCCGGCGCTCAGAAACAACCTCACGTCCAGCACTTGCTGCACTGACGCTCGAGCCCAGGCGCCCATCCCCACATCCGGAAGCAGCACGCGCCCGTCGCGGCCACCGGCTCAGCCCTATAGCTACCTCCGCCATAGCTCGCAGCATCCGACGCGCTTCGAGCAACCCCCGCCATCCGCCTGAACCTTCGCTGCGCCCCCTTAACAGCGTCCGACGCCGAAGCCCTTGCCCCGCTATCGGCGCCCCTGAGCCACGGTCAGCACCAGCCGTTCCACCGCGTACACCGGATCCCGGCCCCCACCCTTCACCGCCGCGTCCGCCTCGGCGAGCGCCATCACCGCCGTGGCCAGCCCGTTCTCATCCCACCCATTGAGCTCACGCCGGGCCCGGTCGATCTGCCACGGCGCCATGCCCAGCGACTTGGCCAACGACGCCGAGGCCCCGCGCCCCGCCGCGGACACCTTGGCCAGCCCCCGCACCTTCATCGCCACGGCGGCCACCAGCGGAACCGGATCGGCCCCGGTCGCCAGCGCGTGCCGCAGCAGAACCAGGGCCTCTTCCGCATGACCGGCCACCGCCGCGTCGGCCACCTTGAACCCCGTCACCTCGACCCGGCCGCCGAAGTAGCGCTCGACCGAGTCGACGTCGATCCGCTCGGTCTCCTCGTCCGACATCAGCTGGTTGCAGGCCGCCGCCAGCTCGCGCAGGTCGTTGCCCACCGCGTCGACCAGGGCCCGGACCGCGGCCGGGCTGATCTTGCGCCCGCCCCGACGGAACTCGTCCGCCGCGAACTCGACCTTTTCGTCGTCCCGGGTGATCGGCTGGCACTGCACCTCGGGAGCATTGATCGCCCGCGCGGCCTCCAGCAACGGACGGGCCCGCAGCGCCCCGGAGTGCCGGATCACCACGCAGGCCTCCGGCGCCGGATCCCTCAGGTACCCGGTGACGTCGGTGACCAGCGCCTCGTTCGCCTGCTCGACGTTCTCCAGCAGCACCACCTTGCCGCCGCCGAAGAGCGAGGGGCTGGTCGCCACGGAGAGCTTGCCGGAGAGGTACCCGGCCGCTTCCATCCGTTCCAGCTCGGTCTCCGGATCGGCCGCCCGCGCCGCCGCCAGCACCGTGGCCACCGCCCGGTCCGCGAGCACACCCTCGGGTCCGACCACCAAAAGCACTGGGGCGGGACGGACCGAGTCGGGCGTGACGATCGGGTTCTTCGCCTTGCCGGTGGTCTTGCCGGCCGCCGCTTTCGACGTGCCCCGACCCTTCGAACCCGCTCCTGCTCCAGCCACAGCCGAAGCTTAGTCGGCCGGTGGACGGCCGATCGGGTGTCATCGGGACGTCACCACCCGAAGATCGTCCGGCCCGCCGCCGACCGCGATCTGCCCCTGGGTGTCGGTCCGGAACACCGCCGCCCCGATCCGCTTGAGCAGAGCCAGCGCGGCGGGCGCCGGATGCCCGTAGTCGTTGTCCGCCCCGACCCCGATCAGCGCGACCCGAGGGTGCAGGAAGCGGTACAGCCGTTCTTCCTGATTGGCCGAACCATGATGCGAGAACACCACCACGTCAACGCCTCCCGGATCCCCAACATCCCCGGTCTCCTTCCCCGCACCCACGGTCACGCCCACAGCCGCACCCGCACCCGCACCCGCACCCGCACCCGCACCCGCACCCGCACCCGCACCCGCACCCGCACCCGGAGCGTCGGCCCAGCCGTTGCCCTGCACGCCGGGCCGGGCCACCAACGTCCTCAGAAGTGACCGCTGGGCCTCCGGCTCGACATCTCCCAGAGCCGCTATCCGCACCTTCTTGACCTCGGCCAGCATGACCACGCTGACGTTGTTGATCTCCTTGCCCTCCGGATCAGACCCCGCCGCGAGCCCTTCCCGGATCGCAGAGGCCGATGGCGGAATCAGCCGCCAGCGCACCTGCCACTCCCCTGACCCTGCCGTCCCGGTCACCTCGGCCGTGACCGGAATCGTCCGGCCGCCGGGCGTCAGCCTCGCCACGTCCCGCGCCTGAGGACCGGGCAGCGCAACCGGACTGACAAAGACCGGCGGACTCCCCCGCCCGTGAATCGCCCCCTCGAACCCGTCGGCGTGGTCGGCGTGGAAATGGGTGATCAGCACGAGATCCAGGTGCCGGACGCGCAGCCGCCGTAGGCAGCGGTCGGCCAGGTCCGGGTCCGGCCCGGTGTCGACCAGGACGGCGCGATCCGGCCCACTGCGAATCGCCGTGGACGATCCTTGGCCCACGTCGCACTGGGCCACGACCCAGTCTTTCGGCGCACCGGAACCCGGGAGCACCGGGATCCAGCGCGGAAGCACCAGGCAGACGGCCACGACCGGGGGCACGAGTGCTGCGGTACGCCAGGCCCGGCGCATGATCAGGCTGATGCACAGCGCCATCAGAGCGGCCAAGAGCACAGCTCCGCCCAGGCCGTCCGGCCACGGCAACGATCCGGCCGGAACCGCGGCGGACCGGTGGGCCACGAGCGCGATCCACTGTGTGGCCAGGCCACCGACCCAGGCCACTGCCGCAGCGCCGTCCGGCCAGACCAGGGACAGCGCAGCGGCCGTCACGCCGGCCACCGTTGCGGGTGCGACCGCCGCCTCGGCCAGGAGATTCGCCGGCACCGAGACCAGGCTGACCACTGGGTTCAGCAGGATCGTCACCGGCGCGGTGGCGATCTGGGCCGCGAGCGGAACCGAAACGGCCAGCACGAGCCCCTCCGGCCAACGGCGTAAGCGGTGGACCCAGACCGGCACCAGTAGCAGGAGACCGGCAGTGGCCAGGACCGAGAGCGCGAAGCCGTAACTGCGTGCCAGCCACGGATCGACGCCGAGCAGGATCACTACCGTTGCGGCCAGCATGGGCACGCCCGCCCCACGCCGGGCCAGCAACACGGCGACCAGCCCCAGAACACCCATCACGGCGGCTCGCAGCACGCTCGGCTCGGGCCGGGCGAGAATCACGAAACCCGCTATGACCATGACCGTTCCCCCGGCCTGGACCGGACGGCCACCACCCAGCAGGCCGATCACGACGAACGAGACCACGCCCAGGATCGCGACGTTGCTGCCGGAGACCGCGGTTAAGTGAGTAAGCCCGCCCTGCTGAAGATCCTCCTTCAGGTCCGGATCCAGGCGCGAGGTATCCCCGACCACGAGCGCAGGCAGCAAGCCCCGCGCGTCGTCGGGCAATCCGGCACAGGCTTGCCGGAGCCCGCGCCGCAAGTGCTCGGCGAACCGCCAGGGCCACGACCCGCGACTGGTGACGACCGGACCGGACCGCGGAAAGCTGAGCGCCGCCTCGGGCTGCCCGGGATCAGCGGGTTGCATCCGCCCCCGAGCCGTGACCTGCTCTCCGGCAACCAGTTCGCCCCACGCGCCGGACCCGAACACCACGAGGGACGCACCGCTGGACAGCCTCTGCTGCCGCAGCTCGACCTGGTTGACCTTGACCCGGACAATGAACAGCGACGCCCCGCCGAAGGAGTTACTGGGCAATTCCCGAGGATCTCCCAAGACCCGCCCCGCGAACTTGACCGTGGCCCCGGAAGCAGCCGCCGCGGTGAGCGGATCCTGCTCGCGATGCATCAGGCGCATGCCGGTAAGGGCGACCACCGGAGTGCTCGAAGCAAGGATCAGAAGCGCCCCCGCGGCCCAAGCCACCGGCGGAATCCGCCCCCGGTGCCGCCCGGGCGCGATCTGCCCGGCCCTAGCCGCTGTGGCAGGCCGAGCTTCAGCCACCCGTCGACCCCGTCGTCGTCCGATCCGCAAGTCGTCCGGCCCGCTCGAGACCCCGCCCTCAGCACCGGAGGGATGCGCCAACACCTGCGGCCCGGTTGGCGAACCGCCATCAGAAATCCGCCAACTCAACGCTCTTGAGCGCCGTGTGGCACGATCCAGCCCCGCCCGCAATCTCCGATGGCGACGTGAATACAGCACCGCCCCAGCAGTTCCCACCACCAGCAAAGCTCCGAGAACCGCAGCGACAGCCAGGACCGTAGCCCCTCGCAATACCAGCGCACCCCAGGTCAGCCCACACGCCACCCCAGCGCCCGGCACCAGACGCAGGTCAGGACTCGGGCGAGGCCGACGGGGCTTCCGGCCGCCCTTGGCCTTCACGCCGGCCCATTCCCGCACACCTCGCCGAAGATCCCACCGCCCGAAGCCATTCGATTCACCCGATGAGCCAGGCATTACGCCTACACCCGCACCATCGGACGAAGCTTCTCCATCGTGGCGTCGCCGATCCCGGAGACCTCGTTGAGATCGTCCACCGTAGTGAATCTCCCATTGGCCTGGCGCCACTCGACGATTCGCCCCGCCAGGACCGGCCCCACCCCAGGCAGCGCGTCCAGTTCGGCAACGGTGGCCGTGTTCAGGTCGACCGGAGAACCCGGCGCTCCGGCCACCGTGCCCGATCCTGCCCCTCCCCCGGCGCCACCGCCTGCCGCCGAGCCGTCAGCCGCGGGATCCTCCTCAATCTTCTGGCCCGGTTTCGGGACCAGAATTCGTTCGCCATCTACCACTTTGCGGGCCAGGTTGATCCGGGCCAGGTCGGCCCGAGCGGTCGCGCCACCGGCCGCCTCGATCGCATCCTGCACCCGCGCATCGGAGCCCAGCGAGACCACGCCCGGCTTACGCACCTGCCCCACCACGTAAACCCGCGACTGCCCGGCCTGCGGACCCACCCCCGAACCCGGCGCCGACGACACTGACCCCGCCCCCGAAGCCGGCCCCGCCCCCGTCCCCAATCCCGTTTGAGTCTCAACCCCACCCCCATTTCCCGCTCCGCTCTCGACCCCGGCCCCGACCGGCGAAGCCGCCGAAGTGGCCACCAGAGGCCCAGACTCGCCAATCGCAACCCCCTCACCGCCACCACCCGAACGCAGAAGCAGCACAACCACGACCGCCACCACGACAAACGCCAGGCAGGCCGCCGCAACCGCCGCCAGCACCGGAACCTCCCAGCGCGCACCACCCCGGACGCGCCCGCGGATCAGCCCTTCCCGATGCTCCCGCAGGGCCCGTTCGTCACCGACCCCGCCGCCCCCGGACCAGTCCCGGGGCCAGGGCTCGTACCCTTCGCCCGGCTCGGACTCCCCGAGAAGCCGCGTCGGCTCGTCACTCTCGCGCTCGGATTGCATACCCCGAAGGTAGACAGCCGCCCGCAACCATTCCACCGGTACGACCCAGCTGTGGACAAACCCCGGTTCCTGCCGACCAAGCGCCGGGCCAGGAACCAGTCGAAGAGTTAAGCGACGAGGGGACGGGCCACCACGACCCCGACCGCCCCGGGCCCGACGTGCGCGCCGATCACCGGCCCGACCTCGGTCACCTCGATCTCCCCCAGCCCGGGCAGGCTTTCCCGCAACCGGTCGGCCACCTCGTTCGCGCGCTCCGGCGCGGACAGGTGGTGGATGGCGACGCGGGTGTCCGTGCTGTCCCCGTACGCCTCGGCCGCCGCCAGCTCGACCAGCCGGGTCAACGCCCGCTGAGTGGTCCGGACCCGCTCTACCGGCTCGAGCCGGCCGTCGGCCAGCGAGAGCACCGGCTTGATCGTCAGCGCCGAGCCCAGCCATGCGGTCGCCGCCCCGATCCGGCCCCCGCGCCGAAGAAACTCCAGGGTGTCCACGTAGATGTAGATCGAGCTGTTCAGCGAGCGGCGGGAGGCGGCCCGGGCCACCTCGTCCAGACTCTTGCCCGCAGCGGCCGCGGTCACCGCGGCCTGCACCCCGAAGCCGAGACCCATCCCCAGGGAACGGGAGTCGACCACCTCAACGGCCGGGCCGTCGCTGCCCAGTTCCGCAGCCGCCAGCCGGGCGGCCTCGACAGTGCCGGAGATGTCGCCGGAGAGATGCACCGACACCACCGAGGAGTGGCCGCGGGCCTGCAGACGTCGATAGGTGTCGACAAAGACCTGGGGAGACGGCCGGGACGTGGTGACCGTCCGGTTCGCCCGCAGCGCGGTCACCACGTCGTCCGCGTCGAAGGTGATCTCGGTGCCCGAGCCGATGTCCTCAGGACGGGAGACCCCGTCCACGACCACTTGGAGCGGGACCACCGTGACCCCCAGGTCGGCCGCCATCGGGGCCGAGAGGTACGCAGTGGAATCAGTGACGACGGCGACGGAACCGGCCATGGAGGGGGAGGCTAGCGCGAATATCCGGCGGCCGGGGTTCCGCCCGGCGATCAAGCCTCGGGGTCGGCCTTCCCGACGCCCTCACGGACCTCCGGGGTGGCGACGTCGCTCAGGGCTTCGTCCTCCTCTTTCATCCGCGCGGCCGCCCGGCGCTTCAGTGAACGGCGGAGCGACAGGTCCTGAATGGCCCGCTCCAGTAGGCCCTCGAGATCGTCCGCGTCCCAAGGCACCAGGGTCGCAATGCCGGCGCTGACCCGGCCCTGCCAGATGTCTCGGGGTAGATCCACCTTCTCGGCCAGGTGGGCGCGGATCCGGCGTTCCATCTCCAGCGGAGAGGTGCCGGTACCGGGCCCGATCATGACGAACTCGTCGCCGCCCCAGCGCGCGACCACATCGGTGGCACGGGTGGCGGCGACCAGAGCCTCGGCCACTGCGTTGAGCACCTCGTCGCCGTCCCGGATGCCGTGTTCCTCGTTGATCCCCCGCAGGGTGTCCACATCGACGACCAGCGCGTGCACCGCGTGCCCCTGGCGACGGGCCAGGTCGATCATGGGGCGGGCCACCAGTTCCAGCCCCTTGCGGTTGGCCACCCCGGTCAGTGGGTCCCGTACCGACTGCTCCATCACCTGGCGGTGCGCGTCGACCAGCGCCATCGCCGCATTCGTGCGGGCCCGTCGGATGGCCGTGGAAAGCGCCCCCGCGGCGACCACCAGCAGCAGCATGTTGACCCAGCGGGCAGCCTCGTCCGTGGTGAACCCGCCGCGGGCCACCGCCGTGACGACGCACCCGGCCCAGAGCGCGCCACAGGCGATCAGCACCGACCAGAACCAGTTGCGGGCGGTGACCACGCAGGCCGCGGCCGCAGCGACGACCAGCTCGGCGGCCGGCCAGTACTGGTCCACCAGACCGGCCCGGGCGCAGGCCGCGCTCGCGGCGATGATCGGCACCATCGCGGCCGCGGTCTCCCGGCGCCAGCCGGGCAGCCGGCGGGTGGCCGAAAGGAACCCGATCAGGGCGAAGACCACCGCGCAGACCCCGTCGACCGCGATCAGCTCCCCGCGGTAGTCGATGTCCATGAACAGGCCGAGCACGGCGCTGACCGCGTGGACGAGGGCGAAGCCGACGCACAGGCGGGGCAGGCCGAGGCTGGTGGCATCGCCGGCTTTGGGAGCGAGGTAGGCAGGACTCACCTCGAAGGGATCGGACGCTGATTGAGGACGCTTGAGGGTCCCGGTCCGCGGGGTCCCCGGTTCGCACGATCGCCCGGATATCCACAGGCCCGGCATTCGGTTCGAGACTGTCGGTGGCGCATGGCAGGCTCGGTTCCGTGACGACGACACCTACGGCCACCCGTAACCAGGAGGTCCGCGCCCACGCGGAGGAGTCGCTGCGCGGTCTGGTCGGCTCGCCGCAGGCCAAACTGCACGAGGACCAGTGGTCCGCGATCGAGGCGCTGGTGGTCGACCGGCGGCGGGCCCTGGTGGTGCAGCGCACCGGCTGGGGTAAGTCCGCGGTGTACTTCGTGGCCACTGCCCTGCTGCGGGCGGCCGGGGCGGGCCCGACGATCATCATCTCGCCGCTGCTGGCCCTGATGCGCAACCAGATCGCCGCGGCCGAGCGGGCCGGCATCCGGGCGGTCACGGTCAACTCCTCCAACCTGGACGAGTGGGCCGAGGTCTACCGGGCGATCGAGGCCGGCGAGGTCGATGTCCTGCTGGTGTCGCCGGAGCGGCTGAACAACCCCGACTTCCGGGAACGCGCCCTGCCCCGCCTGACCGCGGCCACCGGGCTGGTGGTGATCGACGAGGCGCACTGCGTCTCCGACTGGGGTCACGACTTCCGGCCGGACTACCGGCGCATCCGCACCCTGCTGGCGGAACTGCCCGCCGGGGTGCCGGTGCTGGCCACCACGGCCACGGCCAATCAGCGGGTCACGGACGACGTGGCCGAGCAACTGTCGGTCACCGGCACCTCCACGCTGGACGACGTGCTCGTGCTGCGCGGCACGCTGGACCGCGACTCGCTGCACCTGGCCGTGGTCGAGCTGCCCAGCCCGGCCCAGCGGCTGGCCTGGCTGGCGGAGAATCTGCGCACCCTGCCGGGTTCGGGGATCATCTACTGCCTCACCGTCGCGGCCACCGAACAGGTCAGCGAGCACCTACGGGCAGCCGGCTACGAGGTCGCGGCCTACTCCGGCCAGACCGAAGAGACCCTGCGCCGCACCGCCGAGGCCGATCTGCTCGGCAACCGGGTCAAGGCCCTGGTCGCCACCTCGGCCCTGGGCATGGGCTTCGACAAACCCGACCTGGGCTTCGTCATCCATCTCGGCGCCCCGCCCTCCCCGATCGCGTACTACCAGCAGGTCGGGCGGGCCGGGCGAGGTCTGGCCGATGCCACGGTGGTGCTCCTGCCCGGCCGGGAGGACCAGGAGATCTGGAACTACTTCGCCGGCCTCGCCTTCCCGGCCGAGCACCAGGTCCGGGCCACGCTCGAAGCGCTGGCCGGGCGGGACGGGCCAATGTCGACCCAGCTGCTGGAGACCCGGGTCGACCTCAGCCGCACCCGCCTCGACATGATGCTCAAAGTGCTCGACGTGGACGGCGCGGTGCAGCGGGTGCGCGGCGGCTGGCTCAGCACCGGTCAGCCCTGGCAGTACGACGAGGACCGGTACGAGCGGGTGCGGGCGACCCGCCGGGCCGAGGAGCAGTCCATGCTCGACTACGTCCGTACGCCCGACTGCCGCATGCAGTATCTACGCCGCACACTGGACGACGACGCAGCCGAGCGGTGCGGGCGCTGCGACCGTTGCGGCGGGGTCCAGCTCGAGGTCAAGGTGGTCGAGTCCGACGTGGAATCGGCTGGGCAGGTGCTCAGCCGTCCCGGGGTTCCGGTGGAGGCCCGTCGCCAGTGGCCGAACGGCCTGGCCGAGATCGGCCTGCCGCTCAAGGGGCGGATCCCGCCGGCCGAGCAGGCCGGTCCTGGGCGCGCCATCGCGGGCATCACCGACCTGGGCTGGGGCGCTCAACTGCGGGCGCTGTTCCACCCGGAGGAGCCCGACGGAGAGGTCCCGATCCCGCTCCGGCACGCAATCGTGACCGTGCTCGACCACTGGGAAATCCCCGAGCAGCCCCACTGCATCGTGGTCATCGAGTCGCTGTCCCGCCCCGAGTTGGTGCGCCATCTCGCGCAGGGCCTGTCGAAGTACCTGGGCCTGCCGATCGCCGCCCGCCTGGTGCCGGATCCGGCCGTCCCTCCAGAAGAGGGCTCCGCCAACTCGGCCCAGCGGGTCAAGGCCGTGGCCGGCCGCTACACCCTGACCCCAGCCGATGGTGAGGGCGTGCAAGGGCGGTCGGTTCTCTTGATCGACGACCGGATCGTCACCGGCTGGACCATGACGGTCGCCGCCCGGCAGTTGCGCCAGGCCGGAGCCACCGCGGTCTACCCCCTGGTGCTGGCCACGAACTAGAAAGCGGCAGAACCGGAAAGGGGCTCGACCCCCGCCACCCTGAGGGGGGAGGAAACGCGCGGAGGGATGCGCGCCGGCGAGGGTCGAGCCGTTCGGGAGGCTCGTCGTCGAGATCGGCGACGGCGAACCAAAAACCAGACCGGGGAGGAAACTCAGAGCAGAAGCAGCCTCGGGCGATACCGCAGAACCTGGGCCAGAACTATGCGGCCGAGCCGTACCCCAGAAGCCCCAGAAGCCCCAGAAGCCCCAGAAGCCCCAGGAAGCCAGGAAGCCAGGAAGCCCGACTTCCAGCCCGAAGTCAGGTCACCGGGCGAAGAGCCTGGCCGGTAGCCCAACGCCGCAGATGAGCAACCGAGGCCCGGTCCGGTACGGCGCAACCAGACCCAGCCCGGTCCGGCTGCGGGATCGGTCGGCGCCGTTCGGAACCCGCATCGAAGCCGGGTCGCCGGGCGAAGAACCTGCCCAACAGCCCAACCCTTCCGGTCGGCATCCGAAGCCCCAGCGATGAACCAGACTCCCAGTTCGAAGCCCGATCGCAGAGCGAGAACCCGGCCAACAATCCGCCCCCTCAGATCAGCACCCGAAGCCCGAGCCAGCTGCCCCAGAAACAGAACCCCGGCCCGAAGCCAGACCCCAGAACCAGAAGCCGGCAACCCAACACCTCAGGTCAGCACTCGAGGCCTAAGCCCGTTTCCCCAGCCCCAGAACCAGCCCGAAGCCAGGTCACGGAGCGAGGAACTTAGCCATCAGCCCAACACCTCAGGTCAGCATCCGAGGCCCAAGCCAGTAACCCCGGAACCAGATCCCCACCCGAAGCCAGGCCGCAGAACGAGAACCCAGCCACCAGCCCAACCCCTCAGCTCAGCGTCCCAAGCCAGCGCCTCAGAACCGAGCCCGCAGGCCGAGATCCAGACCGATCGCTCCAAGCCCGAGCGGGACCACCCGGAACCCGAGCCGACCACTCAGAAACCTGAGCCGCCCGCCCGGAAAGACCGAGCCGGCCACCCAGAAACTCAGACGAGCAGAACAACCTGCCGCCGCGACTCATCCGTGAGCCGGTAGTGGGCATGCCCCACCGTGAGCACGAGCGACCCCAGATCCAGCGCCCAGTCCACGTTCCCCACCACCAAAGGCCGGGCCGGCCCCACCCGGAGCCATTCGGCGAACGCCTTCCGAACCATCACCGCGACTTCTACCAGTTCATGCCGTAAATGCACGGTTTCGCGCCGGACCTCGAGCTCCGCGGGCGAGGTGGGCCACCCCCGACCATTGACAAGATCGATCCGGAAACGCCCCACCCAGTCGTCCTGGGCAGGAGAACCGTTCCACGGGCCAAGAATTCTCGGGCTCAGCGCCGAACGGGAGGCCCATTCATTGCGATGAGAGGGTCGTATGGGGCGGGTGGGTCGCCAGGAAGAGTCTCGCGCATCACGAGGCACCGGAACCACACCGGAAACATCGCGCTGGGCCCCGCGCTCCGGTCGGGTGAATTCCCCCGGCCCGGAAGACAATCCAGGCTCATTCCTCACTCCAGGAACACGTCCCTCTGGATTCACCGCTACTGGCCTCTCTCGTGATGTCACACGGTCCCCCACCGGATCCCGGACTTTTCGAGATGACGGCATCTAACTCCTTCACCGGCGAATTGACAACTATCAGAAGCAGTTTGCTGAAAAACTGGCGGCAAATCACTACTGGGCAATCCAACTCGTCGGTAGATGGTGTTCAATTGCCTGACAACAAGAATCAGAAGGAAAGGTCGTGCACCATGGCTGAGCCCGCCGGGGGCATCGGAATCGCCTTGTTGCGTCGCCATATCGGGCGACACTTCGAGCGCTTGCGCATCCAGGCCGGGCTCACCCAGGACCAGGCGGCCGCCCGGGTCGAGCTGAGCAAGTCCACGCTGATCCGGATGGAGAACGGCAACGACGGGGTGAAGTTCCGCGACGTCCAGGTCCGGCACATGCTCGAGCAGTACAACGCCTCCACCACCGACCGCGAGGTGCTGATGGCCCTCACCGCGGAGACCCGGCTCGGCCCTCGCAAGTCCTGGTGGCACGACTACACCGAGACCTCGCTCCCGCCCTGGTTCGCCATGTACGTCTCGTTGGAGGACTCGGCCTCGGTGATCCAGTACTGGGAGCAGGAGCTGGTGCCCGGGCTGCTGCAGACCGAGGCCTACGCCCAGCGGGTCATGCAGGTGCCCCCGGGGCTCGTGGACGACGCGGAGGCCGCCCGCCGGGTGCAGGCCCGGCTGGCCCGGCAGTCCCTGCTCACCCGGCCGATGGCCCCCCGGCTGGAGGTGGCGATGTGCGAGGCGGTGCTGCACCGACTGACCGGGATGGGCCCCTCGATCGCCCGGGGGCAACTCCAGCATCTGCTCGATCTCACCCAGCGGGTGAACATAGAACTACGCATTGTTCCCTGGTCGTCAGGAATGCATGGCGGCGTGGCGAGCGGCGCGTTCATTCTTCTGCATTTTCCCCACGACCCGATCTCGGGTGAGCCTCTGGAACCGCCCATGGCGTATTCTGACTCGCTGACTGGCGCCATGTATCTGACCAAGCCGGCCGAGGTGCATAGTTACCGACTGGTCTGGGCAGATGTGCTCAACAATGCGCTCGATCCGGGCGCCAGCCGTTCGGTAATCACCAGCTTCCTGGAAGGACTGCACAGTGATGGAGAACGTCACGCCCGAATGGTTCAAGAGTAGCCGTAGCGGTAATGGCAACGCGTGCGTCGAGGTCGCCACGAACCTGCTACCGAGCACGGGACAAGTTCTCCTGCGGGACAGCAAGAACCCAGGGGTCGCACCGTTCGCGTTCACGCGCGCCGAATGGGAGGCGTTCGTCGGCGGAGCTCGCGACGGCGAGTTCGACATCTGACGTTTTCACGTTCCGCCGGCACCACTCTTCAAACCCATGAGGAGCTTGTCGATCCGGAGGCCGGTGACGCCCGGTCAGGGCAAGCCGGCCTCCGCCTGAATCCCGTATGCACGATAACCGCAGGATAAGAAATTCAGAAAAAATCGGCCGGTCGGCCAGGAATTGGCTCAGGAAACGAACTGCTGATTCCCGAGCACGCTCAGCAACTGCAGCTTCTCATAACCTTCTGACCCGGGACGCCCCGTGAACACCAGCAGCATCTGGGCCCGGTTGTCGGTGAACAGTTTCTGGCAGTCCACCTCGATCTCGCCGAGTTCCGGATGCACCAGTGTCTTGTGGTCGGACTCCCGGACGTTCACCTCGTGCCGGTCCCAGATCTCGACGAACTCCGGGCTCGCCGCCCGCAGCGCCTCGACCAGGGCCGAGGCCCGCTGATCGGGCCGGAGACCGGCGGCGGCCCGCAACGAGGCCACCTGGATCCGGCTCTGGTACTCGTGGTCGCGCTCCGGGTAACGCTGCCGCTCGGCGGGATCGGTGAACCATCGGTAGACCGCGAAGCGGGCCGGACCGGCCAGCTTCGTGTGATCCCCGATCAGCGCCATCGCCAGCCGGTTCTGCACCAGGGCCTCGCCCAGGTCGGACACCACCATGGCCGGGGTGTCGTCCAGCCGGTCGAACACCCGCATCAGGCCCGGGGTCACGTGGTCGGTCCGCAGCATCCGCGTCGGGGGGTTGTGGCCGGCGATCCGGAACAGGTGGTCGCGCTCGTCCAGGTTCAGCCGCAGCGCCCGGGCGATGGCCCCGATCATCTGCTCGGACGGCTGCGGGCCCCGGCGCTGTTCCAGCCGGGCGTAGTAGTCCGTGGACATGTCGGCCAGCGCGGCGACCTCTTCCCGCCGCAGTCCGCTGGCCCGACGTCGGGCTCCCACCGGGAGACCGACGTCCGTCGGTTGCAGGGCTTCTCGACGCCGTCGGAGGAAGTCGGCCAGGGTGTCTCGGTCCACGTCCCCATCATCGGCGCGGACCGCCACCTCAGCCAGGGATCAGTAGTCCCCGGTAAAACCCGCTAGACCGTCTCGACCTCGGCCCGGGCCTGACGGCGGACGTCCCCGGACAGCCGGTCCAGGTAGACCTTGCCGTTCAGGTGGTCGGTCTCGTGCTGCAGGCAACGGGCGACCTCGCCCTCACCGGTGATCTCGATCGGCGCCCCGGTCTGGTCCTGCCCGACCACGGTCGCCCGCAGGGCCCGGGTGGTCGGGAAGGTGTGCCCGGAGACCGACAGGCATCCCTCGCCGCCGGTCTGCGTCTCTTCGGAGAGGAAGGTGATCCGGGGGTTGGCGACCACCGCGACCACCTCCTCGCAGTCCATCACGAAGAGCGCCTGGCTCAGCCCGATCTGGTTGGCCGCCAGCCCCACCCCCCGGGCCTCGTACATCGACGCGAACATCAGCTCGACGGTGTCGGCCAGCGCATCGTCGAACACCGTCACCGGGTCGGCCTTGGTGCGCAGGACCGGATCGCCGAGCTGACGGATGGGGGCCGGTTTCCGGGGACGCTTCGTCTGCCGTTTCGCCACCCGAACACGATACTCAGGGCTGCTCCTTGGTCCGGTGCAACAGCCAGTCCGAATCCGTCCGGATCAGGGCGTACCGCACCGGGGCCCCGCGCCCGTGCAGGGTGAAGACGAACCGCTTGGCGTTCCGGTCCTGCTCTTCCCACCAGCCGATATCGGCGATGAACTTGTTCTCGTCCGTATAGGTGAGGTGGTCCAGGGCGTGGTCGGGAACCTGGACGGCGAGCCGGTTCCGGCCCGGCGAGTCGGGCAGACCCCGCGGCACCGCCCACGACTTCAGCACCCCGTCCTGTTCCAGCCGCAGATCGAAGTGCGGCCTCGGGACCCGATGGTCGTGCAGTACGAAGGCGGGCCGGTGCTCCTCAGCGTCCATCCGTGTCCATCCGTCAATTTTGGGACGCCGCGACGTACCGCGGCATCATGAGGTGTGGGTGAATCCGTGGTTGAAGTAGAGATCAGTGACGAGTACATCGTCCTCAGTTCGTTCCTCAAGCTGGCCGGGGCGATCGACAGCGGTGGGGACGCCAAGATGATGATCGCCTCCGGCGACATCGACGTGAACGGCGAGCCGGAGTCCCGGCGGGGCCGGAAGCTGCGTCCCGGTGACCTGGTGGAGACGGTGAGGGGGACCTGGCGGGTGGTGGCTCAAGTGTCCTAGCCCTCAGGACGATGGCTGCCTGACGGGAGGGGGCCACCGGGAATGGGCAGAACCAGAAAGATCGACGGGCCGGTGCCCGGTACTTCCCCGGTCCGGGTGGCGATCACCCTCGTCTTCACCGTCGGTCTGGTGCTGGCCGAGTTCGCCCTGCTGGTCGGCGTCTACACGCGGGACGAGCCGGTGCAGCGCCAGCGCCTGGTCCAGGCCTCGCTCGAGCAGCGGATCAACGATGCGAGCGCCCTCGGCCCGGACGTCCTGGCGCAGGTCGAGCGGGACCTGCAGCGACTGTCCGACGAGGGGCTGAGCGTCCGGGACCTGGCCGGCCTGCGCACCGCGGTGGACGCGCAGAACCTGGACGTGATGTCCGCCCAGGCCCGGACCCTGGGCATCCGGCTGGCCGACCGGCAGCGTTCCCTCGACCGCCAGGCCAAGCTGCTCTACGGGACGTTGCTGGTGATCGTCTCGATCGGCTGGTTCGCCTGGTTCCGCCGGCTGGTCCAGCGCCATCGAACCCTGCAGCAAGCCGTCACCGAGCAGGAAGCGCTCACCGCCAGCGAGCAGCGCCTGCTCGCCCTGGTGCAGAACGGCACCGACGTGGTGATGGTGTTCGATCTGGACACCCGCACCAGCTTCGTCAGCCCGTCGGCCCAGGCCGTGCTCGGCGTCACCGGCGAGAAGCTGACCGGCACCCGGCTCTCCGCGCTGCTCCAGCCCGAGGACGTGAACCGCCTGGTGCACCTCCTGGCCACCCTCCGGGCCGGGGAGGACGCGGCGGTGAAGTTCTGGATGCGGCACGCCGACGGCCGCCTGCTGGTGGTCGAGGGCATGCTCACCAATCTGCTGAGCGAATCGGTGGTCGGCGGGTTCGTGCTGACCTTCCGCGACGTGACCGAGCGCCACGCCCTTGCCGAGCGGCTCACCCATCAGGCCTTCCACGACTCCCTGACCGGCCTGGCCAACCGGCAGCTGTTCGCCGACCGGCTCTCGCACGCCCTGGTCCGCCGGGTCGACCGACCGGACCGCAGCCTGGTCGTGCTGTTCCTCGACCTCGACGACTTCAAGCAGATCAACGACCGGCTCGGGCACGGCACCGGGGACAAGGTGCTGGAACTGGTCGGCCGCCGGATCCGGAGCATCGTGCGGGCCGGGGACACGGCCGCCCGGCTGGGCGGCGACGAGTTCGCGATCCTGATGGAGAGCGCCTCCCTGGAACAGGCCCGGGAGCTGGCCGAGCGCCTGGTCGAGCTGGTGGCCGAGCCGATCGTGATCGAGGGCAACCGGATGCCGGTGACCGCGAGCGTGGGCCTGGCCGAGGCGGTGCCCGGCGAGATCAGCAGCGAGGAGGCCCTGCGCAACGCCGATGTGGCGCTGTACTCGGCCAAGGAGCGGGGTAAGGCCACGGTCGCCGCGTACGACACGCACCTGCACGCGGAAGCCCTGGACCGCCTGGAGCTGCGGTCCGACCTGCAGCGCGGGATCTTCCAGAACGAGCTGGTGCTGCACTACCAGCCGACGGTGGAGCTGGAGACCGGCAAGATCGTCGGCTTCGAGGCGCTGGTCCGCTGGCAGCACCCGATCCGCGGGCTGCTCTCGCCGGCCGCGTTCGTGCCGATGGCCGAGGAGACCGGGCTGGTGGTGCAGCTGAACACCTGGGTGCTGTTCCAGGCCTGCCGGTTCGCCGCGGTGCTGCAGAGCGACTGGCGGCACCCGACCATGGCGGTGAACATCTCCGCCCAGCAACTGGTCCGGGCCGACTTCGTCGAGCAGGTCAGCCGGGCGCTGGCCGAGTCCGGCCTGGCCCCCGACCGGCTGACCCTGGAGATCACCGAGAGCGTGGTGCTGCAGGACCTGGAGGACGTCATTCCCCGGCTGTCGCAGTTGCGGACCCGGGGGGTGCGGGTCGCGGTGGACGATTTCGGGACCGGCTACAGCTCGCTGGCCTACCTGACCGAGCTGCCGATCGACGTGCTCAAGGTGGACAAGTCGTTCATCGACCGGGTCGCCTCGGACGCCCAGGGCGCCAGCGTGACCGAGGCGATCATCGCGATGAGTCACACGATGAACCTCTCCACCGTGGCCGAGGGGGTCGAGGTGGCCGAGCAGGCGGCCTGGCTGCGCCAGGTCCGGTGCCCGATCGGGCAGGGTTACTACTGGTCCCGCCCGGTGGACGAGGAGGGCGTGCACGAGCTGCTGGCCCGCCCGACCAACGAGCTGGGCGGCTCGGCCGACCTGGTCAGCTACCGCACCGTCGCCCCCTTCTAGCTAGAACTTCTCCACCTGCGAGAACGGCACGGTGAGCAGCTGCCGCCGGACCTGCACGTGATACCGGGTGCGGCCGATCTTGATCACCTTGCCGGTGGTGCCCGCGTACTTGCCCGGGCAGATCAGCCGGACCCGGGTGCCGAGCGGGAACAGCGCGGCGTCCCGGCCGGTGACCGCGGGCTCGGGCTGCGCCCCGCGGGCCGCCTCGGCGGCCTCGGGACGGGCGGCCCGCACCCGCTGCACGATCCAGCGGCGCTCGGCCACGTAGCTCGGGTGCATCGGCACGACCTCACCGTTGCGGGTCCAGTCCAGCAGGGACGCCGGGTCGAAGGTGCGTGAGCACTCCCCGCAGGACTGGACCCGGATCGGCTGGCGGTGCCGGGTGATCGCGTGCCCGCGCGGACAGGTGCCCTTCCACGGGCCGGGGGGCCGGGGCGCGTCGCCCGGCAGGCACCGGGTGCCCGAGCAGCCGATCGCCCGGGCCCGGGTCTGCCAGACCTCGTCGTGCCCGTGGGCCGGGCCGACCAGGGCGTGGGCGATCTCGTGCAGCACGGTCTCGGTGACCTCGGCCCGGCTGTGCAGCTGGAGCAGGACCCGGCTGAGCCCGATCTCCCGTGGTTCGGCCCGGCAGATGCCGGCCCTGGTCTTGGCGTTGTCGAAGACGAGGCGCCAGTCGGACAGCCCGTGATGCCGCATGAGCCCGACCGCGAGTGCCCGCGCCTGGATGAGCTCCACCCTTGCCGCTCCCTCACCTAAATCCTCAAGGTGAGTCAGAGACTAGACGCGCCTACCGACAAGATGGACCGCGGCGGCCGAATCTGGGGAAAAGTTCTTCGGGCGGTGAAGGTCACTGTCCGCTAACCCTTTTCAACCGGAGGCAATGGGGCGCACAATGCGCTGCGAATCGGCCCCGGAGGGCTACTTCTTGGCCAGCCGGATCGCCGCCTGGACCTGCTTGCGGTACTCGGTCCGGGCGCTCGGATTGAGACTCAGCGCACTCGCGTGGGCCGGGTCCGGGTCGTTGAAGTAGGCCTCGTAGCCCAGGTTGCCCCGGACCGAACGGAAGAAGCCGAACATCTTGATCATGTAGTTGGCGTTGTCACCCCCGCCGTGCCCCTTCCAGGCGTACCCAGGGTAGAGACCCCACTCCGGCACGGTCAGCTTCTTGTTGTGAGCCTTGGCGAACTTGGCCCAGTAACTCAGCCCCTGGTTGCCGTTGAGCTGCTTCTCCCAGCCGGCCTTGGTGGTGACCGCCGGGTACCCGTCGTAACTGTCGATGCCGACGTAGTCCACGTACTTGTTGCCGGGGTAGGCCTTGGTGGCGTCGCTCAGCGCGTCCCCGATCCCCCGGTTCACCGTCCAGTCCCACCGCAGCTTGGGCGCGGCGGCCTCGGCCGCGGTCACGACGTTGCGCCAGCACCGCACGAAGTGCACCGGGTTCTGCGCCGACCAGGCCACCCAGGTGCCGTTGAACTCCCAGGCCAACCGCACCACCGTGCGATCCGCCATCCCGGCGGCGGCCGCGTTCCGGCCGAACTGCGTCCAGTACTTGTCGTACTTGCCCCGCGCGCAGGCGGCCAGCGAGTAGCCCCCGACCTCGGGGAAGGGCGCGCTGCTGATCACCAGGGTCTGCGGCGCCTTCTTCCAGGTCTGCCAGAGCCAGGCCGGGTTGCTCACCGCCTCCCAGTCCGCGCGGCCGGAGTAGACGACGGCGACGTCGGAGGTCGCCCCGCGCTCCTTGGCGAAGTCCACCTGGGCCGAGGGCACGTAGTCGGGCATGAAGGCGCCGCTGGGCCAGGCCATGCCGGAGAGCTTCTTCGGTATCACCGGGGTGGTCGCGCCGGCCGGGCCCACCCCGGTCAGAGCGGCCGTGGCCACTCCCAGCACGAGAGCGGAGGCAACACCGAACGGGACCCAGCGCCTGGTTTTCACAACATCCCCTGAACACACAGAGATCAATAAGGACTACCTAAAGTGACGGTAGCACTCCACTGTGCGATCAAATGGCCGAACGCGTCCGCCGAACCGGCTACAAGCGGGCAGCAGGCGGGCTACAAGCGGGCCGCGGTCAGGATGACCAGAGCGTCCGACCAGGCGAGCGGGGCCGGGCCGGCCGGGGCCCCGGTGCTGAGCACCTTCTCCGGGATCGAGCCGTAGGCCGTGCGGTGATTGCTGAGCCAGGTCATCCACCACTGCGCCGCCCCCGTGTCGCCGATGGAGGCACCCGTCAGAGCGAACAGCGCGGTCTGCGGAGACCAGCTGACTCCGTCGTTCCGCCAGCCCACGCCCGGCGCCAGACCACCGGCGGGCCGCACCATCTGACGCCCCGCGTTGCGCCATGCCTTCACCACCGACGGCGCGGCCTTGACGGTAAAGGGCGGAAGGAGGAACGAAATCGACGCGTCGGACGCATCCCCTCCCAGTTCCCGGGGGTAGCCGTGAGCTCCGTACTGGGCAGTGATGCTCTGCTCCAGCCGGACCGCGCGCCGGGACGTGGACCGGGCCGTTGTCCGGGCGCCGAGCATGGTCTGCAGAGACGTGGCGGACCGCAGACCCAGCGCGATGGGAGCGGCCGTACCAAGGCTTAGGCGGTACATCGGCACCTCCCAGTAGTCCTCGGAGACCGGCGGGAGGGCGTCCGTACTGTCGGTGAGCCGCAAGGCAGCGTCCGTCGAAGCGTCAATCATCGGTCGTAGTGCTTCGAGAGCAGCCGCGCTCTCCTTGGCCGGCAACGAGCGCACCAACTGCAGCGTTGCCCACAAAACCCAGCCGATGCCGTCACTCTGCTTACCCCGGGCATCCGGTACCCCGGTCTCGTCCGGCCGGTAGCGCGCTTCGAAGACCCCGTCGGAAGGTTGCTGCCGCTGGAGGAACTTCAGGATCCGCAGCGCGTCGTCGGGGTGGCCCGTCCTGGTCAGCGCAACGGCCACGAAAGCCGCATCCCTGGGCCAGACATACCGCCAGGCCCCCGGCCAGGCCGCCAGGGAAGCCCCGTTGTCCTGCAGCAACGTATGGATGTCGAGCAACGCGTCCTGAACCATGTCCTGGTACGGCCCGCCGGCGCCGGGGATCGTTCCCGACTCGATCCAGGCCCGCTGCTCGGCGGCCAGCGCGGCCGACTTCGCCGCGTCCTTGGCCGTCACCGTGGTCCGGGTCAGGACAGCGGCCGAGTCCGGGGTAAGCACACGAGTGCCGGGGTAGAACTCGACCACCGACGGATCGGTGCCGGGCGGGATCGGGATCCGAGTGCCGTCCGGGCCGATCCCGACCACGGCCGTGAGCAGCGGGGCGGTGGCGTTCTCGGAACGCTGCACCTGTTCCTCGTAGCGGGTCACCAGGGCGGCGATCACGGCCAGCGAGGCCATCACGGCAATGATCCGCAAGGGCCTTCGAATTGAGGACGCGTGGGAGCGGCGGTGCGGTTGGGGGGCCGGGAGCTCCACCTCGAGCTGGCGATCCGGGGCAAGGTGGAGCGAACTCACCGGTCCACTCTCCCCCACCCAGGTTTCATCGCCCCGCCCGCCCCCGAGGTTGACACCGAAGTGTGACGAGAAAGCCGGTCAGGGCCGGCGCCAGTCGTCCGAGGCCAGGTGGGAGCCCGCCTGGGGGCCCATGTTGAGCATCCCGCCGTCCACCGCCCAGGACGCCCCGGTGACGTAACTCGCGGCCGGCGAGGCCAGGAAGGCGATCACCGCGGCGACTTCCCGGGCGTCCCCGGGACGCCCCAGCGGCACCCCGGCCCGCCGGACGGTGTGCGGGTCGACATCGGCCAGACCGGTCATCGGGGTCGCGATCTCGCCCGGGGCGACGCTGTTCGCGGTGATCCCGTGCGGGGCGAGTTCCAGGGCAATGGTCTTGATCAGCCCGCCGAGCCCGTGCTTGGCCGCGTCGTAGGCGGCCGCCCCGACCCGCGGCTGATGCTCATGGACGCTGGTGACGGCCACGATCCGCCCGCCGCGGCCACCGGCCACGATGGCCCGGGCCGCGGCCTGGATGCTGACGAAGGCACCGCTCAGGTCGACCGCCAGCACCCGGTTCCAGGTGTCCAGGTCCAGGTCGAGGAACGGGGTCGCGTTCCCGACCCCGGCGTTGTTGACGAAGACGTCCAGACCGCCCAGCTCGGCCACCAGCCCGTCGACGACCGCGGCGCAGCCGGCCGGGCGGCTGGTGTCCAGCCGGGCGATCGGGGCCCGGCGCCCGAGATCGGTGACCGCCTGCGCGGTGCGCTTCGCACCGTCCTCGTCGTCGTACCAGGTGATCCCCACGTCCATCCCGGCCTCGGCGAGGGCCACGGCGGTGGCCCGGCCGATCCCCGACTGGGCTCCGGTGACGACGGCGCGGCTGGGCTGGAACGTCATTGGTCGGCCTCCTGCGATCTTCCGCCGCTGAACTGCGGGGTCTTCAGCTGGACTGCGGGTCTTCAGCTGAACACCACGGTGGCCGCTCGCGCCGGGCCGGACAACCCCTCTAGCCCGCGGAACCGAGTTTGCCGGCCAGCCTCAGGTGCATCGCTTCGCTCGTCGGGTTCATCCCGACGATGGTGGCTGTCTTGCCGCGGGCCGCGTACTTGGTGGTGATCGAGTCCATCGCCGCCACCGACGACGCGTCCCAGATGTGGGCCGTGGTCAGGTCGATGATCACCTGCTCGGGATCGTGCGCGTAGTCGAACTGGTGCACGATGTCGTTGCTCGAGGCGAAGAACAGCTGACCGTGCACCTGGTAGGTCTTGACCGACCCGTCCGCCGCGACCTGCGCGGTGACGCTGACCAGGTGAGCCACCCGCCGGGCGAACAGCACCATGGCCGCCAGCACGCCGACGATGACGCCGTAGGCCAGGTCGTTCGTGGCCACCGTGACCGCGACGGTGATCACCATGACCGCGGTCTCGCTGCGCGGCATCCGTTTCAGCGTGGCCGGGCTGACGCTGTGCCAGTCGAAGGTGGTGGCGGCGACCACGACCATCACCGCGACCAGGGCCACCATCGGCATCTTGCCCACCAGCGGGCCGAGCACCAGGACCAGGACCAGCATCCAGGCCCCGGCCATGAAGGTGCTCAGCCGGTGCCGGCCGCCGCTCTTCACGTTGATCATGGTCTGGCCGATCATCGCGCAGCCGCCCATGCCGCCGAAGAACCCGGCCGCCACGTTGGCCACGCCCAGCCCCCAGGACTCCCGGGTCTTGTCCGAGCCGGTGTCGGTGATCTCGTCGACCAGCTTGGCGGTGAGCAGCGTCTCCAGCAGGCCGACCAGGGCCAGGGCGATCGCGTAGGGCAGGATCGTGGTCAGGGTGTGCGTGGTCCAGGGGATGTCCGGCAGCCCCGGCACCGGCAGGCCGTCCGGCAGGGCGCCCTCGTCGCCGACCGTGGGCACGTGCACGCCGAAGCCGATCGCGATGGCGGTGACCACGGCGATCGAGACCAGCTGGGGCGGGATCGCGGTGACGAACCGGGGCAGGAACACGATGATCACGATGGAGAGCACGAGCAGCGGGTAGACCGCGAACGGCACGTGCACCAGATGCTTGAGCTGGGCGCTGAAGATCAGGATGGCCAGTGCGTTGACGAAGCCGATCATCACGCTGCGCGGGATGAACCGCATCAGCTTGGCCACTCCGAGGATCGCCAGCCCGAACTGGATCGCGCCCCCGAGCAGCACCGCCGCGATCACGTACTGCAGGCCGTGCTCCTTGGCCAGCGGGGCGATCACCAGCGCCACCGAGCCGGCCGCGGCGGTCACCATCGCCGGACGGCCACCGGTGAAGGCGATCACCACCGACATCACGAACGAGGTGAACAGGCCGACCCGCGGGTCCAGGCCGGCCACGATCGAGAACGAGATCACCTCGGGGATCAGCGCGAAGGCGGTGACCAGACCGGCCAGCACCTCCAGGCGGAACACGGTCGCCGAACGCAGCCAGACCGGCGGGGTGAACCGGCCGCCCCCACCCGCTGCGAGATCCGATCCGGGGACCGGCGGATCGGTCAGAACGGCGCTCATGGCCCTCTCTTTCATCACGTCGACGCGACCCTAACGCTACGGCAGGGTTTCCGGATCCGAATCAGGTTCCGGACGGGAGTGGCCGGGAACACATCGGGCCGGAAGGGACCCGGGCGAAATTGTGCAGGATCGCGCCCACAATCGGGGAACTGCGCTGATCACCGCCGAAGCGGGGCACCTTCGCGGCGGTGGCCGGGCGTAAGGAACAGCACCCACATCGTCACCGCGCCGATCAGATGCGCGGCCACCAGACCGATCGCCGCCCCGCGGACGCCGTGCAGATCCGCCCCCAGCATCGCCAGGCCGAGCAGCAACAGCGCCTGCATCAGCGCGACCTGTCGCAGCCCGTCCTTCTGGCCGAGCGACCGCAGGGCCAGGCCCGGTCCGGCGGCCAGGGCGAGCATCACCACGCCGATCACCGCGGGTTCCAGCACCGTGCGGGCCCCCTCCCAGGTCGGGCCGGTGAGGTGCATGCCGACCGCGTCCGGCACCACCGACACGGCCAGCCCCCAGAGCGCGGTCAGGGCGGCCAGCCCGGCGCCGGTCAGCAGGGCCGGCCGGACCAGGTTCTCGCCGCGCCCGGCCCGGGCGTCGAATCCCGGCCGGACCAGCGAGACCGTGGCGGTGATCAGCACGTAGGCCGGGACCAGGAACATCTGCGCGGCCCAGAGCGACCCGATCGCGGCCAGCCCGACCACCGCCCCGATCAGGCAGTAGGCCAGGTAGAGGGCGCCCAGGCCGAGCACGTACTCGATGCTCGCCCGCACGGTCAGGTGCCGGTTCAGGACGAACCACAGCGGGGCCCGGCGCAGCGACGGGGTCAGGCCGGCCATCAGGCACCCCAGTGCGGCGACGGCCAGCGCGGACGCCCCCCAGCCGGCGGTGACCGGGAACATCGAGTCGTGGCCGGCCGAGGCGATCAGCCCGACCACCGTGAACTGGACGACCGCGCAGGCCAGCCCGAGGGTGATGGCCAGCACCGGGCGGCCGGCGGCGATGAAGACGAACCGGAAGCAGTCCTGCACCAGCAGCGCGGGCAGGGCCAGGCCGATCGCGAAGACCGCCAGGCCCAGTTCCCGGCCGGGCATCAGCAGGGCGGCCAGGCAGCAGAGCGCGCCCGCGCCGAGGCCGAGCACCACCGCCGCGCCGGTCGCCTCCTTCGCCGCCTGGTGCCGGACCCGCGGCAGCACGTCGCTGAACTGGATCACGAAGACGTCGCTGATCATCGCCCGGGCCAGGCCCAGGGCGAAGCCGGCGGCCAGCAGGGCCAGGCCGAAGACCCCGAACGGGACGGTCCCGGCGTTGCGGGCGACCACGAACGACAGCCCGATCACGGTGAGACTGGAGAGGATCTGGTCGGCCACCCGCCACCGGGTCCGCGACCGCATCGCCGGCTCCAGGCCGTCCGGTCGTCCCGGATCCGCCGCTCCGGGCGTCCCCACCGCTCCGACACCCAAGACCTGCGTCAACCGATTACTCCATGCCGCTACTGACAACTCTTACGTTTGGGAAGACTAGGTGCTCCTCCCCGAGAGCGAGCCGAACCCAAGGTATGACAGGGCTGTGTCACCCGTCCGGCAGACGCCTCACTCTGCTCCATGACGGGAAGTCGTCCTTCGGTACTGCACGACACGGCGGCCGATCCCGACCGCCAGCAGGGCGAGAATCGCGGAGTACAGCACGTAGTCCAGGTATCCCGCATACGACTCGACCTTTTCGTACTGCGTCCCCAGGGCCATGCCGGCCCCGAGCAGGGCGCCGTTCCAGATCCCGGTGCCCAGCAGCGTCCATCCGCTGAACTTCCACAACGACATTCCGGCGGCCCCCGCGGGCAGCGAGATCAGACTGCGCACCCCGGGCACGAACCGGCCGGTGAAGACGGCCGCGGAGTCGTACCGGCTGAACCAGGCGGCCGCCGCGGGCACGTCGTCGGCATCCATCAGCGGGACCTTCGCGGCGATCCGGGCCGCGCGTTCCAGGCCGACCACCGAACCCAGCCAATAGAGCACCAGCGAACCGGCGAACGAGCCCAGGGTCGCGAGCAGGAAGACCGCCGTCAGGCTCAGCACGCCGACCTGCACCTGGTAACCCGCCAGGGGTAGGACGATCTCACTCGGGATTGGTGGGAAGACCACTTCGAGGAAGCTCAAGGCTCCTACCCCGAGCGCGCCGAGTTCGGCGGTCAGGCTGAGAACCCAGCCGGTAAGGCCGCCGACGTCGGAGGACGCCGGTTCGTCAATGGTGGACGCGGGTGACAGAGCGAGGGTGGTCACGCAGGGTTCGACTGTGGTTGGGGTACCGAGAGTTCCCCACCCGGGAGGTTGTGGCCCGGGTCACGTTCCGATCAGGCCGCTCTCGACCGTCGGCCAGATCGCATCGTTCGACCATTCGATCTCCCCGTCGATCACCACGATCGACGGGTGCAGACCCACCGCCCGGGCCACCCCTTTGGACGCCTTGTGCCGCGGGTGGATCGTGGCGGTGAAGCGCTGAACCCCGTTACCCATCAGCCAGATCACCATGTCGCTGGCGGCCTCCCGGGCGAACCCGTGGCCCTGCGCCTCGAAGGCCAGCACCCAGGCCAACTGGGCCTGCAGCAGATCCTGACCGTTCAGGTTGCCGCGGGTCACCGTCGCCTGCACGGTTCCGATCAGCCGGCCCGTGCGGTGCCGGATCATCCAGTTCAGCCAACCCTGGGTGCCGTCCGGCGAATGTCCCTCGGCCTGCCGACGGAAGCGCGCCCGTAGCTCGTCCAGCGAATCCGGCTGACCCCCGGTGAAAGCGTGGATGCGCTCGTCGGCCATCCAGGGGTAGGCCTCCTCCGCGTGCTCCACCCGCACCGGTTCCAGGTCCAGGCGCGGAGTCTTGAGGTAGGTCGCAACCGGCCACGACAACTGCGTTCCCACGTGCGTCTCCCCCCAAAGCCATTCCCCCGGACTCCCACGATGCCGTACTCACCTCTCCGGCGCCGTTCGGATCACCGGTACGGACTAATCCGCACCTGACCGGTGACCGCAGTGGCTTCATTTATCTATAGTGCTAGTTAACTAGATGAATGGGAGAAGCGATGATCGAGTTCCATCTGGACGGCCGGTCCGGGGTCTCGCCCTACCTGCAGATCGTTCAGCAGGTCAGGCACGCGCTCCGGCTCGGGCTGCTCGACGAGGGGGAGCAGCTGCCGACGGTCAAGGACGTGGTGGCCGAGCTCGCGATCAACCCGAACACGGTGCTCAAGGCCTACCGGGAGCTGGAGCGGGACGGACTGGTCGCACCGCGGCCGGGCGTCGGCACCTTCGTCACCGGCAAGCTCGGGGCCGGGCCGGGACTCGCGGCGATCCGTCCGTTGCGGCGCGAGCTGGAGGGCTGGCTGGGCCGCGCGCGTCAGGCCGGGCTGGACGACGAGAGCATCGAGGCGTTGTTCCTGGCCAGCTTTCGCGCCTCCTCCGCGGAAGGTGTGGCATGAGCGAGCGCAGCGAGCTCATCAAAGGGCAGAGCGTGTCGCTCGGGCTGACGACGAGCGTTAGCGAGGAGGAGGCATGAGCGGGTTTGCGGCCCTGCGGGCGGAGGGTCTGGGCAAGCGCTACCGGCGCCGGTGGGCCCTGTCCGAATGCAGCCTGGAGGTGCCGGCCGGGCGGGTGGTCGGGCTGGTCGGCCCGAACGGCGCGGGCAAGACGACGTTGCTGAACCTGGCGGCCGGGCTGCTGACCCCGACGACCGGGACGATCGAGGTTCTCGGCGGTAGGCCCGCTTCCGGGGTGGAGCAGCTGGCCAAGGTCGGGTTCGTCGCCCAGGACACGCCGACCTACGCCGGGCTCAGCGTGGCCGACCACCTGCGGCTGGGGGCCGGGCTGAATCCCCGCTGGGACTCCGCCCTGGCCACCGCCCGGATCACTCAGCTCGGCCTGGACCCGAAGCAGAAGGCCGGGCGGCTGTCCGGAGGTCAGCGGGCTCAGCTCGCGCTCACCCTCGGGGTGGCCAAGCGGCCGGAGCTGCTGCTCCTGGACGAGCCGGTGGCCAGCCTCGACCCGCTCGCCCGGCGGGAGTTCCTGCAGGACCTGATGACGTCGGTGGTCGAGCAGGAGCTCGGGGTGGTGCTCTCCTCGCACCTGGTCTCCGACGTGGAACGGGCCTGCGACTACCTGATCGTGCTGGTCGGCTCGCGGGTCCGGGTGTCCGGCGACATCGATCACCTGCTGGCCACCCACCACCGGCTGACCGGCCCCCGGCGGGATCCGGCCCGGCTTCCCGGCGACCAGGAACTGATCAGCCAGAGCCACACCGATCGGCAGAGCACCCTGATCGTCCGGACCGCTCAGCCGATCCTCGACCCCGCCTGGACCGTCTCCCAGCTCACTCTGGAGGACCTGGTCCTGGCCTACCTGAGCGGCGACCGGGAGAGCGTCCCGCCCCGCCCGGCCCTGGAGGTGCAGCGATGATCTGGCTCAGCTTCCGGCAGACCCGCCTGCAACTGACGATCGGCCTGACCGCGCTCACCGTGGCCGCCCTCGCCCTGGCCGTCACCGGCCCGCACCTGGCCGACCTCGCCAACGGCCCGGACTTCCTCTCCCGGGCGGCGCAGGAGAAGGTCAACGGCTTCCTCTACGTGGCCTCGATCCTGCTCACCTACGCCCTCCCGGCCCTGATCGGTGCCTTCTGGGGAGCTCCCCTGGTGGCCCGGGAGGTGGAGGCCGGCACCCACCGGCTGGCCTGGACCCAGGGCATCAGCCGGACCCGCTGGCTGGCCTTCCGGCTCGGGGTCGCGGCCGCCGCCGTGGTCGTGGTCAGCGGCCTGCTCACCCTGGCGATCTCCTGGTGGGCGGCCCCGATCGACCGGGCCGTCCCGAAGGAGGGCGCCGTCCAGGTCTTCTCGTTCTCCCGGATGAGCCCGTTCCTGTTCAGCGTGCGCGGCCTCGTCCCGATCGGGTATGCCCTCTTCGCCCTGGCCCTGGGGGTCGTCCTCGGCCTGGTCCTACGCCGCACGCTGATCGCCCTCGGCCTCACCCTTGCCTTGCTGGTGGTCGTTCAGGTCTGCGTACCGATGTTCGTGCGCGCCCATCTGGCCGCTCCGGTCGACAGCACGATTGCGATCACGGCCGACAACGTGAACGGACTACAGGGAAAGGGCGACCCTCGCAGCGACTTCACCGTGACCACGTTCCACGTCTCCGGGGCCGGGGCCGGTGACTGGCTGCTGAAGGACGTGACCGTGGACAAGAGCGGTTCGGTACCCGACGCGCTGCCGGCCTGGGTTGACGAGTGCATGCCCAAACCAGGTGGGCAGCAGCCGGCGGGCCAGGAATCCATCATGTCCGCCTGCTTCTCCCGGCTGGCCGCCGAGGGCTACCGGCAGCACGTCGTCTACCACCCCAACAGCGCCTTTTGGACGTTGCAAGCGCGCGAGACCGGTCTGTTGATGGCCGGCGCGGCCCTGCTCACCGGCTTCGCCTTCTGGCGCATCCGCCGGGACGTGTGAGGCGCCCGTCGCCGTCTCGTAGGGTTCTCGTAGGGTTCCGGCATGGCATCAGGAATGTGGGCAACGCTGGCGCGTCTGCTCGGGTTGGACAAGTCCGGGCAGACGCGTACGGGTGGGCAGGGTGGCCCTCGGGTCACCACCCGCACCCGGGGTCAGAACCGCGGGCCCAGTACGGCCCCCAAGCCGCATCCTCCCGCGGAGTCGGCAAGTTCCTCCTACGCGGGCGATTTCACCGGCACGGCCAAGCTCGCCTACGCCCCCGAGGCCGACGGCAACCCGGACCCGGGTGAGGTCGTCTGGGCCTGGGTGCCCTTCGAGGAGGACCACACCCAGGGCAAGGACCGCCCGGTCCTGGTCATCGCCCGTAACCGCGGCAAGCTCCTCGGCCTGATGCTGACCAGCAAGGACCACGACCGCGACGCCGCCCAGGAGGCCCGCCACGGGCGCGTCTGGCTGGACATCGGCACCGGCGCCTGGGACCGCCAGAACCGTCCCAGCGAGGTCCGCCTGGACCGCATCCTCCAGCTCGACCCCGCCTCCGTGCGCCGCGAGGGCGCGGCCCTGGACGAGCCGCTCTACGAGGAGATCGCCGCCGCCGTGCGCCGGACCAAGGGCTGGTAAGGCCCTTACCGACGCTCGGAGGGAACCACCCGCCAGGCCACCACACCGGCCACCACCAGAAGCGCCGCCGCGATCCAGGAGGTGGCCCGCATGGCCTCCGCGAAGGCGTGCTGGGCCGCCTCCAGGAGCTCACCCGGACCGAGCACCTGCGTGGCCTCGGCCAGCGAGTCCCGGGCCGGACCGGGGAAACCGGGCAGGCGATCGCGGTAGAGCACGCCCTGCAGGCTGCCCAGCACCGCGATCCCCACCGCCACGCCCAGCTCGTAGGACATCTCGGAGATCGCCGAGGCCGAGCCCGCCCGCTCCCGTGGGACCGAACCCAGCACGGCGTCGGTCGCGGCGGTGAACACCAGGCCCACGCCCAGCCCGATCACGATCAGCCCGACCAGGAGACCGGCATAGCCCTGGGCGGTTTCGAAGACCGCCAGCACGACGAACCCGAGCGCACTCAGCAGCAGCGAGGACCCGAGGGTCCGGCCGACGCCGATCCGGGCGATCAACGGCACCGCCACCACCGCGACCACGATCGAGGCCACGGTCAGCGGCATCTCCCGCAGGCCGGCGCGGAACGGTGAATAGCCGTGCACCAGCTGGAGATACTGCGAGAAGAAGTACAGCAGGCCGCTGAAGGCGAAGATCGCGATGAACGAGGCCAGCACGGTCCCCGCGAACGCCGGGCGGCGGAACAGGGTCAGGTCGACCAGCGGATCCGGCAGCACCCGCTGGCGGCGGGCGAAGACCACGCCGAACCCGACCCCGGTCAGCGCCACCGCGAGCGCGAGCCCGTCCGGCCCGTCGTGGGCGGTGTGCTTCACGGCCCAGACCAGCGGCACGATCGCGACCACCGACAGCACGGCGCTGAGCAGGTCGAACCGGCCCGGGTGGGGGTCGCGCGACTCCGGCACCAGCCAGAACACGGTCAGCACCATCATCGCCATGATCGGCAGGTTGATCACGAAGACCGATCCCCACCAGAAGTGCTCGAGCAGGACCCCGCCGACCAGCGGGCCGAGCGCCGCTCCCCCGGCCCCGCCGGTGGACCAGATGGCCACCGCCCGGGTGCGCTGCCGGTCGTCCGGGAACAGGTTGCGGACGATCGAGAGCGTGGCCGGCATCAGGGTGGCCCCGGCGACGCCGAGCACCGCCCGGGCGGCGATCAGCCAGCCCGGGCCGGGGGCGAAGGCGGCCAGCAGCGAGGCCAGGCCGAACCCGGTGCCGCCGATCAGCAGCAACCGGCGGCGGCCGATCCGGTCGGCCAGAGTGCCCATGCTGATCAGCAGGCCGGCCAGCGCGAACGAGTAGACGTCACAGATCCAGAGCAGGTCGGTGGCGGAGGCGTTCAGGTCGGCCGAGAGCGAGGGCACGGCCAGGGCCAGCACCGTGCCGTCCACCGCGAGCAGGGTCACCGCCAGGGTCAGGGGGACGAGCGCGAGCCACTCGCGGCGGCCGGCGAGGCGGGCCGGGGAGTCGGTAGGGGCCAGGACCGAGGTGCTCATGCCGTCAGACTACCGACCGTTTGGTCGGCTCAGCAAACCATTTGGTCGGCTACTAGGCTGGGCGGGTAGTGATCACGAGAACAGGGAGAGCTTCGTGGCCGAACGCGAGCGCGATCCGGCGAGAACGCGACGCACGGTGCTGGACGCCGCCGCCCGGGTGGTGGCCGAGAAGGGCGCCGGGGTCAGCATCGACACGATCGCCCGGGCGGCCGGCGTCTCCAAGGGCGGGTTGTTGCACCATTTCCACTCCCGTGACGAGCTGATGCGGGCCTTGGCCGAGGACCTGCTGGAACGCTTCGCGGCGACGGTGCGGGCGGCGGTGGACCCGGCCGACCGGGCCGAGGGCCGGCGGCTGCGCGGCTACGTCCAGGCATCGTTCGACTCCCTGCGCCACGAGTCCTCCCCGGTCGAGCACGTCGCGATGCTTGCGGCGGTGGCCAACGTGCCGGGCGTGGCCGAGGTGATGCGGAAGGACAAAGCCCGCTGGGACGAGTACTTCGCTGCGGACGGCCTGGACCCGCAGCGGGTGCTGGTGGTGTTCCGGGCCACGGACGGAGCGGGGATCGCCGGGCTTTACGAAGGCGGGCACTCGCACGCGGAACTGGAACGCACCCGCGAGGTCCTGCTCAGCCTCACCCGTTCCACCGGCCCCCTGACCGACGAGGCCTAGCGAACCCGCCTAGGCTCGGAACGTGATCACGCGCGACGACGTCCTCTCCGCCCGCACCCGCATCGCCCCCTACGTTCGGCACACTCCCCTGCTGGCCGCGGACGGCCTTTGGTTCAAATGCGAGTTCCTCCAGAGCACCGGCGTCTTCAAGACCCGCGGCGCCTTCAACCGGCAGCTCGCGGCCCAGGAACGCGGCGAGCTCGACCCGGCCGTCGGTATTGTCACCGCGTCCGGGGGTAACGCTGGCCTGGCCAACGCCCACGCCGCCTCCGTGCTTGGAGTCCCCGCTCACGTCTTCGTACCCGAGAACGCGCCCGCGGTGAAGGTTGCCCTCCTGCGGTCCTACGGCGCCGAGGTGGTGCAGGTCGGCCGGGAGTATGCCGAGGCCTACGCCGCCGCGGTACAGCACGCCGCGGAGTCGGGAGCGCTCTTCTGCCACGCCTACGACCAGCCGGAGATCGCCGCCGGGGCAGGCACACTGGCCGAGGAGATCCTCCAGGACGAGCCCCGCGTGGACACGATCGTGGTGGCGGTGGGCGGGGCGGGACTCTTCGCCGGGATTGCCGCCTCCGCCGAGGGCCGCGCGAAGGTGGTCGCAGTGGAGTCGGAGAACTGCCCCACCCTGCACGCAGCGCTGGCCGCTGGGGAACCGGTAGACGTCAGCGTTTCCGGGGTAGCAGCAGACTCTCTCGGCGCCCGCCGCATCGGGGACATTGGCTGGGCCCTGGCTGAGCGCACCAAACCCACCTCGGTCCTGGTCGCCGACGAAGCCATCGTCGAAGCTCGTGCCCGCCTGTGGCGCGACTACCGCATCCCCGCCGAACACGGCGCCGCAGCCGCCTACGCCGCGCTGACCTCCGGCGCCTACACCCCGGCCCCGGACGAGCGGGTGGCCGTCGTGATCTGCGGCGCCAACACCGACCCCACCACCCTGGTCTGATCCTGCCTCCGCCCTCAGGCTGACGCAGATCGCCCCGCGGACTGACGCTTTGCCCTACCTCAGAGCAGCACCATGGTCAAATGACCGCGCTCGACTACGTTTTCATCGCCAGTGCCGTGTTCGTCCTGATCGCCGCCCTGGCTCAGGAAACTGTCCGCCGTCCGGTCACCCTGATCGCGACCGCCCTCTTCCTCGTCGCAGCCCTGGTCGAGCTCATCGTCGAGGGCCTGCGCTGGCAGTTCATCGGGGTGCTGGCCGGCGGCGTCCTGGCCGTTGGCCTGGCGGGATTCCGGAGCATCACCGGCCGACCTCGCCGCACCCTCGGCGGGGTGTTCTTCGGTCTCGGCCTGACCGCGGCCCTGGCCGCCGTGATCGTGGGTGGGGTGGCGATCTGGGGCTTCCACCCGCTGGACCTGCCCAAGCCCGGCGGCACCTACCCCGTGGGCACCACCGTGGCCTACTGGACCGACCCGGATCGGCCCGAGACGGCCACGGCCGATCCGAACGACCGGCGTAAGGTCACAGCGCAGATCTGGTACCCGGCTGCGACCGCCGGTCCCCGCGCCTCCTACCTAGGCGGTGAGTACGAGTCCAAGAAGGTCGCCGAGGGTCTGGGGCGTTCGTTCGGCGTGCCGTCGTTCCTGCTCGGCGAGGCCGTCAAGGGGCACAGCTGGGCGACCACGAACGCACCCCTACCCAGGACCAACAAGCGCTACCCCGTGGTGTTGTTCTCACCCGGTCTGCTCAGTGTGCGCACCCAGAACACCGCCTGGGCCGAGTTCCTCGCCGCGCGGGGGTACCTGGTGGTGGCGCTGGACCACCCGTACGACTCGGCCCTGACGGTGACTCAGGCGGGCGAGCCGATCCGGTCAACGGTGGGGGCGACGGGAGACGACACGAAGGACGACGCCGAGGCCGACCACCTCACCACGATCCGGGCCGCGGACCTCAGTTTCGCGCTGGACCAGTTCGAGGCCATGCCGTTCTTCCGGGGCCGGCTGGACCGGACCCGGATCGCCGTCGCCGGGCACTCCGCCGGAGGCGCCGCCGCTCTTCAGGCGGCCGCGCAGGACCAGCGGTTCCGGGCGGCGATCGACATCGACGGCCAGCCGCGCAACCAGGCCCGCCCGGCCCAGCCCGTCCTGGCGCTGGTCGCGGGCGACGGTTCCGGCAATCCGCAGGACGACGAGAGGTTCCGGGCCGCCCTGGCTCAGCTACCCCGGGCCGAGCGCGTCGTGGTGCCCCACACGAAACACCTGAGCTTCACCGACGCCCCCTTCCTCCTGCCCGATCTTCCGTTCCTCTTCGGCACCGCGAGCCCGCACGACGCCTACACCGCCCTGACCGGTCAGACCTTCGCCTTCCTGCAGAAGAACCTCGGCCCGTGACTACTCCGTCCGGGTGGCCCAGCGCGACGCGACCGCCCCTCCCCCGGTACTCAGGAACGTGCCCCGCCCCGCGCTCGAACCCGACCACGGCGAAGATCTGCCTTGGCCGGACGAACCGATGCTGGCCAAGAGCGTTGATCACCTGCCGCCCGCCCGCGCTCTGCCCGGAGGCTGCCAGTACGAGCCGAAGTGGGACGGTTACCGCGGGCTTTTGGGGGTGACCGGCCAGGGGACGCCCTTGATCAGGTCGCGGAGGCACACGGACCTGACCGGGGTGTTCCCGGACATTGCCCGTGCGGCGGCCGAGCAGTTTCCGCCGGGTTCGCTGCTCGACGGGGAACTGGTGATCTGGAACGGCGACCGACTCGACTTCGGAGCCCTGCAGAAGCGCATGGCGGCCCGGACGAGGACCACCTACCGGCAGCCCGCGTCGTTCGTGGCGTTCGACGTTCTTCAATGGGACGGGAAAGCCTATGCCCAGGAACCACTCCGCGTACGCAGACGGAAGCTCCAAGCGCTGGTGACCCAGCTGCGTCCACCATTTGCGGTTACCCCGGCCACTCGTGACCACGAGGTGGCCGCCAACTGGTTGCGTGACTATGCGGACGCCCGGGTGGGGATCGAGGGGCTGGTGATCAAAGGGCTTGCGGTGCGCTACCAGTCGGGGCGGCGGGCGTGGCTGAAACTCCGCATCCGTGACAGCGCGGAGGCCCTGGTCGCCGCCGTGACCGGAACCGCCCAAAGACCGGAACGCCTGATCCTGGCCCGGCCCAACGCCGCCGGCACGCTCGAGATCGCCGGGACGACCACGGAACTCAGCCCCCGGCAACGCACCGAGATCCTTGCCCACCTCCAGGTGAGCACAGCCGAGCATTTCCTGCCGGACCACCTTTCGACGGGAAGACTTGGCGCCTGGACCAATCCACGCCGGCTTCCGATCGTCCGGGTCGAGCCGACCGTGGTCGTCGAGGTGCACGCCGACCTGGCCGACGACGCCGGCTACTGGCGGCATCCCACCCGATTCCTGCGCGTACGCCTGGATCTCACGCCCGAGGACCTGGCCTGAGGGGTAACGATCCCCTCAGGCCAGGGGCGACCTCAGACCGTCAGCCCGGGCGTCGTCTCCGCCATCTCGTGCAACTGGCGTGCCTCGTCCAGCACCGAGCGCACGTGCTCGCGCCGGCCCTCGGTGACCGGCGTCATCGGCTCGCTCAGCGTGTCCGACGCGATGACTCCCTGTTCCACCAGCGCGGATTTCAGCGCGCCGATCGCCGTGCTGTTCGGGCCGCGCTCGACCTCGGTCGGCACGTAGACCTGCACCAGGATGTTGAGGATGCGCAGGATGCTGGAGAGCTCGGCCCGGCGGCCGCCGGCGTGTGCGGCCATCGCCCCGACGAACTGGTCGGCGGCGATGTTGGACAGGCCGGTGACGGCCCCGTTCGCCCCGATGTCGAGCGCGCAGTCGAGCAGCGTGTCGGAACCGGTGAAGATCAGCTTCTTGTCCACGTTCGGCACCCCGACGGTGACCCGGCGCAGGTTGGTCAGGTCGAGCGAGCTGTCCTTGATCCCGACGATCAGGTCCTCGGCCAGCAGCTCGGTCATGGTGTGCGCGGTCAGGGCGTACCCGGTGTTGCTCGGCATGTTGTAGGCGAGAACCGGCACCGGAGAATGACTTGCGATCAGCTCGAAGTGCCGCAGGATTTCCGGCTCACTGACGTTGGCGTAGAACGGGCCGGTGACGACGATGCCGTCCACCTGCTCCGAGACCAGCCGGTCGATGCCCTCGAGAACCCGGGGGGTGGTGGGCTCGACGATGCCGACAAGCAGTGGCTCACCGCGTTTCTCGGCGGCCAGCGTCTCGACCACGGTGCTGGACTGGCTGGGCGTGAGGTAGTGCCCCTCACCCATCGTGCCGAGCGCGAAGATCCCGCTCACGCCCTGCCCGATGAGGTGGGCCCGGAGGTTTCGCAGGGAGTCGAGGTCCAGGCGCCGGTCCGGCGTCAGGGGGGTGCAGATCGGCGGAATGACTCCACCGATGGAGCTGAAGAGGGCCGATGTGTCCGTACTGTCCGCCACCATGATCGCTGTCCCGATCTTGAAGTTGTCGCCGGTTCGATAGTCCGCGCGGGCGTGCGGAATCGAGCAGCGCCCGCGCTGTTCCTTGCTGTACTAAGAGGTCGCACGCCAGAGGCGGCTTACCTGCCTCTATCGGCACGCAGTCGCGGGGGGCCCAGAACATCGTCAGTGATTTCACGCCATTGGCACATGGCGCCCGGGCCACCGCTGTGGGGGCCGTCGGGTCCAACAGAACATCGTCGGGCCGTCCAGATCTTTGCGCCCACGATGGCCAATGTTAACCCGGCAGACCCCCGTCGCAGACACAAACGGGCAGCGGATCCGAAATTCCCTGCTGAGGGACAGCTTTCGTCAGGTCAATTTCGTGTTTCGGCCTTCGCGGGCAGCGCGAACGAGAGCACCGCGGCCAGAACCGTGAATCCGACGGTCCACCAGAACGCCTGCCGGAAGCCCTCGGCGGGCCCCGAGGCCAGGGCGCTCTGCAGCACCACGGCGACGATCGCGGTGCCGAACGAACCACCCACCTGCTGGGCCACCCGGGTGATCATCGAGGCGTCGGCGACCTGCGGGCCCTCCAGTCCTACATAGGCGACAGACATCACCGGGATCAGCACCGCCCCCAGACCCAGACCGCGCAGCAACAGCACGCCCTCCAGCCACCACCGCGAGGTGCCGGCGTCGGCCAGGGCGAAGGGCACGGTGGTGATCGCGATCAGCGCGAAGCCGGTCACGGCGACGGCCCGGGTGCCGATCGTGTCGGTCAGGCGTCCCGCCAGCGTCCGGCTCAGCAGTGAGCCGACCCCCTGGGGGATCAGCAGCAACGCGGCCTCCAGCACGCTGAACCCCCGCAGGTTCTGCCAGTACAGCGGCAGCAGGAACATCGCCCCGTAGATGCAGAAGCCGGTCAGGAAGAGCAGCATCGAGGACGAAGCCACTCCGCGCTTACCCAGCAACCGGACGTCCACCAGTGCGGCGTTCACCCGCAGGGCGTGCACTACGAAGGCGATCAACAGCACTACCCCGGCCAGGACCGGCCCCCAGGCGTCGGTCCGCCCGAAACCACCGTCCTTGTGGACGTTCGACAGGCCCAGGAGCAGGCCGACCAGAGCCGGGGCAACCAGGACCAGCCCCAGCCCGTCGAGCCCGGACCTCGAGTCCCGGACCGCCGCCGGGGTAGGACGATCGGCCGGCAGGTACTTCACCGCCATCCACAGTGCGACCGCGACGATCGGCACGTTGATCAGGAACAGCCAGCGCCAGTCCAGCCAGTTCAGGATCACCCCGCCGAGCACCGGACCGAGGATCGGGCCGAGCGCCACCGGCATGCTCATCGTCGCCATGATCCGGCTCCGCGAGCCGCCGAAGGCCGCTGCGGACTGCATCGCCAGCGTCATCATGAGCGGGAAGACGATCCCCGCGCCGAGTCCCTGGAACACCCGGAAGGCGATCAGGCTGCCGGCGTTCCAGGCGCACGCGCTCAGCACCGAGCCGAGCAGGAACACCGTCAGCGCGCCCAGCCACAGCCGCTTACCCCCGAACCGGCGCTGCGCCCACCCGGTGACCGGGATGACCACCGCCAGCGCGAGCAGATAGCCGGTACTGACCCACTGGATCTGCCCGACGCTGGAGTGCAGGTCGGTCACCAGCGACTGCAGCGCGATGGCGACGATCGTGGTGTCCAGCACCGCCGCCGCCGCGCCCACGACCAGCGCGGTCAGGGCCATCCGGACGTCCCGCGGGATCCCGGTCCCCGCCGGGGCGATCACTTCGGCAGACATCCTGTCCTCCTCAATAAGAAACTGATTCGTTTCTTCGAAGGTAGACCGGGCGATTAAGATACGCAAGAGGGTCTTATGAGAGAGCGGGCGGGACGGGACAATGGACGCCGTGACGCACCAGAATCAGTCGGCCACCGGTGAACGGGTGGATCCCGAAGAGCCGGAGAAGGCCACCCGCCGGCGCGGCGCCGCGCTGGAGGCGGCGATCCTGGACGCGGCCTGGGAAGTTCTGGCCGAGGGCGGGTACAACGGCTTCACCTTCGACGCGATCGCGGAGCGGGCCCAGACCAGCAAGCCGGTGCTCTACCGGCGCTGGCCGACGCGGGGCGATCTACTGCGCGCGACCGTCCGCCGGCACGCTGACCTGACCGCGCTTCCCATCCCGGACACGGGTTCCCTACGGGAGGACGTGATCAGCCTCCTGCGTTCCCGCAACGGTGACCGCAGCAGCCTGGCCGCCCTGATGAGCGTCCAGCTCGGCACCTACTTCGCCGAGAGCGGCACCAGCCCGGCCGACCTGCGCCGCGAGATGCTCCGAGGGCGCGGCGGAGGGATGCGGATGCTGACCGAGCGCGCCGCCGCGCGCGGCGAGTGCCCGTCCGGTCTGCCGGAAAGAGTGGTCACGCTTCCGTTCGATCTGTTCCGGCACGAGACGATGCTGACCCTGCGCCCGGTACCGGACGAGGTGATCCTGCAGATCGTGGACGACATCTGGCTACCGCTGCTGCGGGCTCACCAGGGCTGAGACTTTCCCGGCCGACCGGGCCGACCGGGCCGACCAGGCCGATCAGTCCGACCAGGCCGTCGGCTCCTAGGCGGTAGGCCGCGGCGAGCTGTTCGCCCCGGCACAGCGCCCGTTCGGCCAGCTCGGCCACCCGCAGACCTACTTCGACATCGACCAGCAGAGGACGCAGCTCGGCAGCCAGCCGGGAGGTCACCCCCGGGAGCTGTACCCCGGCGTCGGGACCGACCCAGACGCCCACCCAGCGTGGGTCAGGAACCAAATCTCGGTACGCATTTCTGGAAACCGTCAGGACGACCGCGTCCTCCGTCAGGTCCGACGCGGCGTCCACCCACCCGAAAGCGTCCTCCGTAATCACCAGAAGCCGAGGGTCATACCTGCGCAGCAGCGCTTCCCGCCCCGCGTTGCTTTCAGGTTCCGCCTCGGGAACGAAACCGACCCCGAGCGCCCTCACCAGCGTCCCCAAATTCGTCCCTACCCCCACGACCAAAGCCCCGACGTCAGTCAGTGCCTCAGCGACGGCCGGCCCGAACCCGGTACCCACCCCGGCGATCACCGCGGTCACCCCACCCAGCTCCGTCATGCCGCCCCCGTCCCTCAGAACCTCTAGGAACTAGGGACGCCTGCGAGCGTCACAACTCATCGGCGACCCGCAGCGCAAAACCGACCCGTATTCTGGAAGAACCGTGACCAGGCGGCCAGAGTGGACCGTCGGTGGATCGTTCAGGAGCGTCATGAGCCTCGTCGCCGGGGTGGATTCGTCCACCCAGTCCTGCAAGATCGTCGTTCGCGACGCCGAGAGCGGAGAGCTGGTCCGGTCGGGCCGGGCCCCGCACCCCAACGGCACCGAGGTGCACCCCAGCGCGTGGTGGGAAGCGCTACAGACCGCCGCGGCCGACGCGGGCGGCCTCGAAGACGTCGCTGCGCTCTCCGTGGGTGGGCAGCAGCACGGCATGATCGCCCTCGATTCCGCCGGTGAGGTGGTCCGGGAGGCGCTGCTCTGGAACGACACGCGTTCCGCCCAGGCCGCCACCGACCTGATCGGCGAGCTCGACGAGCAGCAGTGGGCCGACGCGATCGGCTCAGTCCCGGTGGCCTCGCTGACCGTCACCAAGCTGCGGTGGCTGCGCGACGCGGAGCCGGAAAATGCTTCCCGCACGCACGCGGTGGCCCTACCCCACGACTGGCTCACCTGGCAGCTCGCCGGTGGATTCGCCGGCTCCGGGTTCGACGGCCTGGTCACCGACCGGTCCGACGCCTCGGGCACCGGCTACTGGTCCCCCGCGTCCGAGGGCTACCGGTCGGATCTGCTGGAGCGGGCCCTGGGGCACGACGCGGTCCTGCCCCGCGTGCTCGGCCCGCGTGACCAGGCGGGCGCCGGCACGGCCGCGCTGTTCGGCGGCTCCACCCCGATCCTCGGCCCCGGCGCCGGCGACAACGCCGCGGCGGCGCTGGCCCTGGCCCTGCAGCCGGGTGACGTCGCGGTGTCGATCGGCACCTCGGGCGTGGTCTCGGCGATCGCCGGTGCCCCCACCGCCGACGGCTCCGGCCTGGTCACCGGCTTCGCCGACGCGACCGGCCGCTACCTGCCCCTGGCCTGCACGCTCAACGCGGCGCGGGTGCTGGACTGGGCGGCCGGCCTGCTCGGGGTGGACCACCAGGGCCTGGCCAAGCTCGCCCTGCAGGCTCCGGTGGGTGCCGAAGGCCTGGTGCTGGTGCCCTATTTCGAGGGCGAGCGCACGCCCAACCGGCCCCGCTCGACGGCGGCCCTGCACGGCATGCGCCTGTCCAACACCACGCCCGCCCACATCGCCCGCGCCGCCGTCGAGGCCCTGCTGTGCTCCCTGGCCGACGGCATCGACGCGCTGCGGGCGGCGGGAGTGCCGGTCCAGCGGGCGTTCCTGATCGGCGGCGCCGCCCAGTCCGAGGCCGTGCAGCAGCTCGCCCCGGGCATCCTCGGCCTCGAGGTGCTGGTTCCTACCCCCGGTGAATACGTCGCCGACGGAGCCGCCCGCCAGGCCGCCTGGGTGCTCTCCGGCGCCGACGCCCAGCCCGAGTGGTCCGCCAGCGGCGCCCCGCTCGTCCTGCCCACCGGCACGCTGACCCCCCAGGTCCGCGAGCAGTACGCCGAGGTCCGCGACCTGACCGCCAACCGCTGACCCCCCCAAACCCTTTCGTGATCATGGAGAAAATCCCCCGTGATCATGGACTTTCTCCCCGAGGGGAAGTCCATGATCACGGGGGAAGAACTCCATGATCACGGGGGAAGAACTCCATGATCACGAAGGTCTTACTTGGGCTGGGCGTTCAGCCAGGTGAGGAACTCGCGGGCGCCCACCTCGTGGATCAGCGCCAGCTGCTCGGTGTAGACCGAGGCGAAGCGCGGGTCGTCGGCCAGGTCCCCGAACCACCGGGTCGACCGGGCCAGCGCCAGCGGGTCGTCCTTCTGCCGGGCCCCCCGCTCCAGCACCTCGTCCTTCTCCACGTCGACGATGGTCAGCGGCTGCCCCTGCTCGTCGACCGCCTCCGCGTACCGGGCCCAGGTCACCGCGATCCCGATCGCCCGGGTGCTGACCAGTCCATTGGCCAGGTTGGTGCGGATCACCGGCACGACGAACTTGGGGATCCGGTCGGAGGCGTAGGAGCCCAGCCGGGCCAGCGTGTCCCGCACCTGCGGGTTGGCGAACCGTTCGACCAGCGTGTCGCAGTACTCGTCGACGTCGATCCCGGGCGCCTCCGGCAGGGTCAGCCGGGCCTCGGTGTTCCAGTAGTCGCGCAGGAACTGGACGAACAGCGGGTCCGCGGCGGTCTCGTGGGCGTACGTGTACCCGCACAGCATCCCGGCGTAGGCGATGGCCTGGTGTCCCGCGTTCAGCAGCCGCAGCTTCATCAGCTCGTACGGCTCCACGTCGGCGACCATCTGCACCCCGACGTCCTCGAACGGCGGCCGGCCCAGGCCGAACGCGTCCTGCAGGACCCACTGGGTGAACGGCTCACAGGCCACCGGCCAGGCGTCGTCGATCCCGAAGCCGGCCACCGCCTCGAGCACGTCCGGGGTGGTGACCGGGGTGATCCGGTCGACCATGGCGTTCGGGAAGGGCACCTCGGTACGGATGAATTCGGCCAGGTCCGGATCGAGCAGGCCGGCGAACGCCGCGATCGACGAGCGCGCCACCTCTCCGTTGGACTGAATGTTGTCGCAGGACATCACCGTGAACGGCGGGATGTTGCGCTCGCGACGCAGTCGCACTGCCTCGGCCACGTAGCCGTACATCGTCACCGGCGGCTCACCGCGGCGCCGGCCCTCGACATCGGCGACGATCGCCGGGTTGTCGACGTCGAAAGCGCCGGTGGTGTTGTCGATGTTGTAGCCACCCTCGGTGACCGTCAGCGAGACGATCCGGGTGGTCGGGGCGGTCATCACCTCAAGCACCCGCTGCGGGTCCTCGGGGGCGTAGACGTAGTCCACGATCGAGCCGATCACCCGGGCGTCCAGGTGTCCCTGCCCGTCCTTGAGCAGCAGCGTGTACAGGTGGTCCTGCTTGCTCAGGGCCTCCTGCATCGCCTTGTCCGACGGCATCACCCCGACCCCGCAGACGCCCCAGTCCAGCGCCTTACCCTGGTTCATCAGCGTGTCCAGGTACATCGCCTGATGGGCGCGGTGGAAACCGCCGACCCCGAAATGGACGATCCCCACGCTGACCGCGGATCGGTCGTACTGCGGTCTGGCCACCCGCGGGTCGAGGTCGGGCAGCGTCTTCTGGCTCAGCGGCGTCGCTTTCGCACTTGTCACGCTGTCACGATAGGACTTTGCCCCGCGCGGCCCCACCCCTGGGGCGAAGCGGTCAGGGATTCGCCGCAAACGGTCATCGAATGCCTCTGCGTAGTCGCCGCGTCTCTTTCCGCCGACCGACTGAGGATGCGGCGATGACCTGCCGATGTCGTGTTCGACCAACGAGTCCCGGGAACCCTCCCGGGGAACTGGACGGGTCGGTACTGTGAACGGACGCTTGGGGTCGGCTTGCGTCGGTATGAGCACGTTGCGAGTAAGTGGTGTTACCAGGGTGGACGAGAGGGCACGAGGCGGATGACGGTGGACAGGTCGGTTTTCCAGGCTCTGGAGAGCGCAGCGGCGAATCTCGCGCCCACCGACCCGACCAGCGTTCCGTTGCGCGTCCATCTGGCCGGGCTCTACCTGTCCGCGGGCGAGGCGGAGCAGGCGCTCAAGCACGCGACCGCCGCGCTCGCAGCGTCCCCTCATGACACCACCGCACTCTCGCTGGCGGCCGCAGCCGCCGCCGCGACGGGCAACGAGCAGCTCGCCGAGGGGTACCGCGCGGTGCACAGCGCGCTGCTGACCGGCTCGGCCACCACCCCTGAAGGCGAGCTGAAGATCGAGCCGCCCCCGGCGTCCCCGGTTCTGGAACCGGTGACCGAGACCATCGGCTGGGACTCCAGCGACCCGAACCTGGTCACGCTGGCCGACGTGGCCGGCATGCTGGACGTGAAGCAGCGCCTGCAGCGGTCGTTGCTGGGGCCGATGCAGAACCCGCAGCTGCGCGAGGCGTTCGGCAAGCAATTGCGCGGCGGTCTGATGCTTTGGGGCCCGCCCGGCACCGGCAAGACGTTCATCGCCCGCGCGCTCAGTGGTGAGCTAGGGGCCCGGTTCTTCTCGGCTACCCCGGCCGACATCTACGGCAGTTACTTCGGCCAGAGCGAGCAGAACATCGCCCGCCTGTTCGGTCAGGCCCGGCAGGAGACGCCGGGCGTGGTGTTCCTCGACGAACTGGACGCCATCGGCGGTCGTCGCTCCCGGCGCAACACTGACCAGGCCCGCGCGGTGGTCAACCAGTTGCTGGTCGAGCTGGACGGCATGGCCAGCAACGACGGGGTCTACGTACTGGCCGCGACCAATGCCCCCTGGGACGTGGACGAGGCGTTACGAAGGCCCGGCCGCTTCGACCGCACGGTGCTGGTGCTACCCCCAGACGCACCCGCCCGGGACGCGCTGCTCCGGCTGCAGTTCCAAGGTCGGCCAGTGGCCCCCGATATCGACGTGGCCTCGCTGGTCCGGGGTACCGAGATGTTCTCCGGTGCCGACCTCGTGCGCCTCGTCGAGGCCGCTACCGAACGCGCGCTGGAACGCTCGATGCAGGTGGGCATGGTCAGCCCGGTCACCAACGCCGACCTACAGTCCGCGCTGCGCGACACCCCGCCCTCGACCCGCGCCTGGCTCTCCACCGCGGCCACCTTCCTGGCCCACGCCGGCACGGGTGAGGACTTCGACGAGCTGCGGACCTACCTGCGTACCCACAAGATCGGCTGATCCGCTCAGCGATGGCCAGTACCAGCCTGCCCGGACCGATCATGATCCAGAGGCCTGTCTGGGCCCTGGACTCCTGGCACGACGGGATGTACCTGGGCACCTACCTGCTGGCCACCCGCACCGGCTGGGAACGGTGGTACGACGCGCAGGGCCCGATCGACATCCGCCGGCTCCCGGTCGCGCTGGACGCCGGCCCTCAGGTCCTGCGTCGGCTGATCGACATCCCGATGCATCTGCGCGGGCTCTCGCTCGCCGGGATCCCGGCCACCGACGACGACCTCCGGATCATCGCCCGGCGCTGCAAACAGCTGCGCTGGCTGGATCTTCGCGGCACCCAGGTCACCCCGGCCGGGCTCGACGAGCTGCGCCGGATCCGCAGCCTGCGGCACATCGGGGTCGACCCGCACCTGCTGCTCACCCGCAATCCGAACGGCCGCCAGCAGCTGATCAGCGGCAACCAGGCGCTGATCCCGGTCGGCAGCGGGGTCCCGGCCCCGGACTTCGCCGGGCTGCACGAGCAGGTGCGCAAGGCGGTGGCCGAACACCCCGGCATGACCTCGGCCGAGCCGGACGAGGCGGTGGCCCGGGCCCGGGTGCTGCTGGACGCCGACCAGGCCCAGGCCGGGCTGGCCGTGGTCGCACCGTTCCTGGGGGCCGGGGAGCCGGCGGTGCTGATCGTGGCCGCGCGCTGCCTGCTCAAGCAGAACCTGCCGCTGCCCGCCCTCGCCGTGCTGGCCTCGGCTCCGCCGACGGGGGCGGTGCTGGCCTGGCGGGCCGTGGTCCTCACCACGATCAACCCGTCCGAAGCCTCGCGGGCGGCAAAAGCCGCGCTGCGGGAGACGTTCGAGAACCAGGTCGCCGAATGGGCCCTGGTGACGTCCTATCTCAACCGCGGCCAGCTGGTACCGGCCGAGGAAGCGCTGAACCTGCTGCGCTCGCGCACCTACGACGAGATCGACGAGGCCAAGCTCTCGGCCCGGCTGGCCCGGGCGAAACGTCGCTACGGCGAGGAGGCCTCGGCCTGGCAGCGGCTGCTGCGGGTGGTGCCGGACGACGCGGACGCCCTGGCCGGCCTGGCCCGCGCCCAGCGCTCGGCCCGGCCCTACTCGATGAGCTGGGTGCGCACCCTGAACCGGGCCGCCACCGCCGATGTCGGCAAGTACGGCCGGCGGATGATGGACCAGGTCAGCGGGCACCGCCTGACCACCGCCCTGGGGGTCGGCGCGCTCTCCTGGCCGGCGCTGGTGATTCTCTGCACGATCTGGGACCCGGTCGAACGGCACGTCTGGGGAGCGTCCCTGGCCGGGGCCATCCTCCTGGGCAACCTGGTCGGCCTCTCACTCTGGTTCGCGACCCCGCACGACGTGCGCCGACTCATCCGCAACTCGGACAAACTGACCGGTCAGCGCCACCACCCGAGCCGCCGATGGCTGCTCGTCGGCCTGCTGGTCGCAGTCTGCGCAGTGCTCTTCATCCCCGCGAACCGGATTTAGAGGTACTGCTCGAACCACATCCCGGCCTGCTTTGAAACCTCTTTCAAAGCGCCCGGTTCGGGGAACAGATGGGTCGCCCCCTCGACGATGTGCAACTGGCTCGGCGCCGAGATCACGCTCTGCGCCTCCTGGTTCAGCTCCAGCACGATCGGGTCCTTGCTGCCGACGATGAACAGCGTCGGCGCCTGCACCTCCTCCAGCGCCGGCCCGGCCAGATCCGGCCGCCCTCCCCGGGACACCACCGCCCGCACCGCCGAGGGCCGGTAGGCGGCCGACGCCAGCGCCGCCCCCGCCCCCGTGCTGGCGCCGAAAGTGCCGAACCGCAGCCCACTCAGCGACGGTTCCTCGGTGGCCCAGTCGATCACCGAGATCATCCGCTCGGTCAGCAGATGCACGTCGAACCGGAACTGCGCGGTGTGCTCGTCGATCTGCTCCTCGTCGTCGGTGAGCAGATCGGTCAGCACCGCGGCCAGCCCGATCCGGTTCAGCGCGGCGGCGACCGCGCGATTGCGTGGGCTGAACCGCGAGCTCCCCGTGCCGTGAGCGAAAAGGATCACTCCGGTGGGACTCTGAGCCGGGTACCGGTCCGGGAACAGCAGATCGGCACCGAGCACCACTCCGTCCGCCGGGATCCGGCAGGCAACCGTCGTCGTGGTCATGCTCCCACCGTCCCACCGACGCCCGGCCGGCGCATCCATCCATCAGGGGACTTGCGGGCCGGGCCGGGTGGGCCAGACTGGAAGGATGCCCATCACCGAGAGCGAACTGGGCGACGTCATCGACGATCTGCTCACCGATTTCCCCGGCGCTGACCGGGATGTCCTGGACCGCGTCGTCCATTCCTGTGCCACCGAGGCCCCGGGCCAGACCCCGGGCCAGGTGGAGAAGGCCGCCCGGATGAAACTCCATTTACGCCATCAGGGTGACCACTGATCATGGCCTCATGCCCATCACCTGGCGTCGGGTAACCGAGTCCGACTTCCCCCTGGTCCGCGAGTGGCTCACCGAACCCCTGGTCGCCCGCTGGTGGAACCACGAGACCACCCCCGAGGCCGTGGCCCGCGACTTCGGCCCCTCTGCCCGCGGCGAGGAGCCGAACCAGGACTGGCTGGCCCTGCTCGACGACCACCCGTTCGGCCTGATCCAGCGCTCGGCCTTCGCCGACTACCCCGAATACCGCGACCCGCTGGCCCGGATCACCGAAGTCCCGCCCGGCGCGATGAGCCTCGACTACTTCCTCGCCTCCCCCGCCGACCGGGGCCAGGGCCTCGGCGTCGCGATGATCCGCTCCATGGTCGCCAAGACCTGGACCGACCACCCCTCCGCCGGCTGCATCATCATTCCGGTCGCCGCCGGGAACCGCCGCTCCTGGCGCGCTCTGGAAAAAGCCGGGTTCCAGCGCGTCGCCGAAGGCGCGCTGGAACCCGACAACCCGATCGACCCGCCGCTGCACTACGTCCAGCGGATCGACCGACCTTCCAGTTAGAACTTCCCGTTGCTCGCGCAGGTCACCATCTGCCGCACGCAGCTCTTCACCCGGTCGGCCATGGTCTTCGGGTCCCAGGCGAAGAACGCGTCGCCGTGCATTGAGGAGAGCTTGCCGGACGAGAGGTGCAGGCCCGCCTTGACGCCGTGGGTCGGGTAGTAGATCGAGAAGGTCACGGCCGGGATGCGGACCGGGAAGGCCTTCGGGCAGTCACCGTTCGAGCCGTAGGTGACGTGCGACTTGTGGTCCGGGCTGTCCAGGTGCTTGCCGTCCCAGCAGTCCGGGAACCGCATCGTGTAGTGGATGGTGCCGCCGTCCCCGCAGACCGCGGAGTTGCCGCCGTCCGTGCTGCGGCTCGCGCCGTCGACCGGCCCACCGGAGCAGTAGAACGCGTTCTGGGATCCGGCCGGGGTCGCCACCTGCTTCGTCGGGTCGCCGACGATCATCCGCAGGCCGTTCGGCATCGGCACGGTCTTCTTCTTGTTCGCATCGTCCAGAAGGCTGCCGTAGTACGCGATCAGCATGCTCGGCTGGATCGCGTGGTTCGTCTTGTTGCTGTAGAGCGTGGGCAGCCAGTACGAGGAACGGTCCTTCTTGGGGACGCACGAGGTGGCCGTGTACTTCATCAGGTCAGCGGCCGTGGTGCTCGCCTTGGTGATCTTGTTCCCCATGAACGAGTGCATGTGCGAGGCGCCGGTCTGCCCCGGGAAGACGATCGGGTCGTTCTTCCCGGAGTGGCTGTACTTGCAGGTGGCGTTGAACTCGGTGTTCTGCTTCGCGGTGGCCGGGGGCTTGCGCGCCTTGGTCTTCTTGAACACCGCGAGCTGGGCCGCCCAGGCCTTCTTGTCCACCGGGATCCACTTGCCCTTGGGCGGCGCCGCCATCGCGGTCATGGTTCCGGCGGCCGAACCGGTGGCGGCGGTGGTCATCCCGGCCATGTCGTGCTGAGTCATCGCCGAGGCCGAGAGTTCGCCGGAGCCGATGCCCGGCACGACATCCAGGGCCACTGCGGCCACCACACCGATGACGGCCGCGGTCAGCAGCGCGATCACGGGGCGGCGCAGTCCCCGGCGACGTTTCGTCACGAGCTTTTTCTCCTCCTTCACCAGCCCTGACTCACACTGAACAGGGCTCTGGCTGATGCTGATGGGAGTCAAGCGGGGTTCGGGCCGATGCCCGTAGGGCCAAAGTCCTAGCTGGTACTTGCGGACAATTCACCGGCACTCAGGTACCGAAGGTGTTCGCCGGGAGGGGTTACCCACCGGCGCCTTTGTACGGTGCGATCATGTCCCTCTGGTTGGCCCGCCTCGGCCCGCTCGATCTTGCTCTCGCGGCCCTGCTGCTCCTGGTCGTGCTCGGCGCGCTGACCCTGGCCCACCGTCGCGGGGCCGACCCCCGCCGGCTGGCCGGCCTCGGGCTCTTCGGCGGGTACCTGACCGTGCTGGCCATGATCATCCTGTGCCCGGTCCCGAGCCGGGTCCCGGACGCCCCCCTGCTCCAGGTGACCACCGCGCTGGACCTGCGCGGGCTGTTCTCCAGCGGGCCGAACGACCAGAACCTGCAGAACGTCCTGCTCGGCGTCCCGTTCGGGTTCGGTCTGCCCTTCGTCCTGCGCCGCACCGGGTCCTGGCTGATCGGCGGCTGCCTCTTGCTCGGGGTCGGGCTCGAGGGCGCCCAGGCAGTGGCCTCGCTGCTGGTCGGCTGGGCCTACCGCAGCATCGACATCAACGACCTGATCTGCAACGACCTCGGCGCCCTGTTCGGGCTGCTGCTCTTCGCCGTCGCCACCCGCCGGTTCACCCGGGCGACCGCGGTCGGGGCGCTGGCCGCAACCGCCGTCGTCGGCGTGGCCCTGGCCGGCGGTCCGCGGCCGGCCTTCAACCCGGGCGGCAACTACTGCGAGAGCGTCCCGGCCGACGCGTTCGAGGTCCAGCCCGGCTATTCGGCCTTCATGGAGCAGGGCATGCTCTGCCTGGCCGAGGCGGACGGCTGGATGGTGTTACGCCCCGGCGACCAGCAGCCCTTCGTGGCGTCCAGCCCGGAAAAGACCCTCGTCACCGGTCTGGCCCCGGTGGCCACCGCCCGCGCGGTGGCCACCATCAGGGGCGCCGGGCCGGCCGAGGCCGACCTGATCAAGGTCAACGGCCTCGACGGCTGGCTGCTCTACACGTCCGAACTTGATGGCAGCGAAGCAACCGACGCCCAGGTCACGATGTTCGCCGCCGACGGGTCTCAGATCGCCCGCGTATCAACCAGCTGATCCGCTACCCGGCGTACCCCGCACGACATCCGCCACCACCGCGTCGAAGGCAGCCACCGCAGCACCTCGAGCGCCCGCCATGTCCAGGTCGGGCACCAGGGCGAAGGACGCAGCGGACAGCTGTTCCAGACGGAGCTGGGTGTGCTCGCGCACGGTGTTGAGGAACCACTGGCGGAACGTCGGGGCAGCCTCGACCACGCCACCGCCGATGAAATAGACGTCGGGGTCGGTGAAGTTGGCGGCCATGGTGAAGAGCTTGCCCATCGCCTTGGCCTGCTGCCCGAAGACGGCCAGGGCCAACGGATCTTCCTTTTCCGCATAACCCCGCAGCAGCTTGGCCGCACGGTCGATGGGCTCGGCCGCCAGTGGGTGGTCGGGGAACTTGGGCAGCCAGTACGGCAGCAGGTTCTTCTTGATCCCGGTCAGCGAGGCGATGCTCTCCACGTCCCCGGCGAACCCGCAGTTGCAGACCGGGACCGGCTGGTCGGCCTCGATCACGTCCTGCAGCGGGATCTGCACGTGCCCGAGCTCGCCGGCCATGCCGGCCGCGCCCTTGATCACCCGCCCGGTGACCACCACGCCCCCGCCGAAGCCGGTGCCGACGATGCCCGCAACGGACGACTTCTGCAGGGCCTGGTCGGCGCCGAAGTAGCGGTGATGGGCGTACAGCGATGCGGCGTTCGCGTCGTTGTTGTAGACCACGGGCAGGCCGAGGCGCCGCTCCAGCGCGCCCCGGATGTCGAAGCCGTGCCAGCTGATCTGGGAGAAGTTGGTCGCGCCCTTGGACGAGATGACCCCGCTGGCGCTGGCCGGCCCGGGCGTGTCCAGGCCGACCGCCTTGACCAGGGTCAGCGGGGTGTTGGTGATCCGGATGATGTTCTCGAACGAGTCCGCCAGCGCCTCGACCGCCAGCTCCGGCCCGTCGAGCACCCGGCTGGGGATCTCGACCAGCTGGTCGACCAGGAACTCACCGGTCGCGTCCAGCACGGTCGCGTTGTCGGTGGTGCCCCCGTTGTCGAGGCCGACGACGACCCATGAGGCCGGTGTGCGAATGCCCTCCGTCTGCGTCACAGGGTCGAGCTTATGGGGCCCTCCCGCTTTCCGGACGGGGCCTGAGGTCAGGCGTGTTGCCGAGGTTAAGGTGACAGCATCCGATGACAGCTTGATGAGGGAGCCCGTGAACCTCGGCGAACACCTGGCCATGCTCGCCCGTTCGACCTCCCCAGAGGGCAAGCCCGCCCTCGTGGTGCAGGGCGGGGCAATGCGGGGCATCTATTCGATGGGCGCCCTGGCCGAACTTGAGGACGCCGGCCTGCGGGACGCCTTCGGGGTGGTGGTCGGCAGCAGTGCGGGCGCCATCAACGGCGCGTTCTTCCTGGCCGGGCAGGCCGGCCTGGGCCTGCAGATCTATCTGGAGGATCTGGTCACCCGCCGCTTCATCAACAGCCGGCGGCTCTGGCGGGTGGTCGACGTCGACTACCTGGTGGACGACATCATCCGGGTGCGCCGACCGCTCGACCTGGACGCGATCAAGGCCGCGCCGATGGACCTGCTGATCGTGCTGACCGACGCGGAGACCGGCGAGGCCCACGTGGTCTCCACCCGGGACGGGCACGACCTGTTCGAGGTGCTGCGGGCCACGTCGGCGCTGCCCGCGCTCTACAACAAGCGGATCACCCTGGACGGGCGGCAGTACATCGACGGCGGCATCGTCGCCCCCGTCCCGGTCGAGCAGGCCCTGGCCACCGGCCGTGAGGCGCTGGTGGTGATGACCCGGGCCTTCGACTTCAAGCAGGACGACCTGAGCGCGGCCCTGCGCCGACTCGGCCGCTGGATGGCCTACGGGCACAAGCCGTTCGTGAAGGACAACATCAGCCGGCCGAGCGTGCCCTACTCCCGGCTGCTGGCCCGGCTGAAGGTGGAGCACACCCGGGAGCCCCGGACCACCTGGACCGTTGCCCCCGAGCTCATGCCTACGGCCCGGACCACGATCAGCGCGCAGACCCTGAGAGAGACCGCCGATTTAGGACGCCGGGATCTGCGGACGATGCTGGAGACGGAGTACCGGCCGGGTTAGGACCTGTCCTGCGAGCGCATGAACCACGCGGTGACCTCGCCCAGCCACGCCTTCTGCGACCGGACCAGGCGCCCCTCGGCCTCCGCCCCGGACACCTGCACCGAATCCAGCGGAACCCGGAAGTGCTTGGTCAGCAGGGTAAGACAGAGCGCGGCGGTATCCTCGGCGTAGGCCCGCTGCCACCGGCACAACACCGGCAGCGCGGCCTGCTGCCGCTCCAGCCTGGGCCGGAACGGCATGGTCCACGGAAACGACCGCATCGCTGCCTTCGCCGTGAACGCCACGTCGAACTCGGCGTCGGTGCCGGCGACGAAGGTGATCCAGTAGAAGGTCTGCCCGGCCGCGACCAGGTCGATCCGAAACCGCACCGGGACGTCGGCCGGGGAACCGCCGGCATCAGCCGTCAGCTCCACGCCACCCAGATCCGGCGACCCCAGCCACCCCTCGAGCTCGGCCCGAAGGGATTCAGCAGGATCAGAGGTCGGCGAAGTCACCCCCGCAGCATGCCCCACCAGAGAGAACCCACCCGCCGCGGCCGCCCCTGATCAAGCCGCCGCGTCGGGCATCCGGATCAGCACTTCCCCGTGAACGATGCTGATCCAGCCATCCGGATCCGCCGCCCACTCCCTCCACGCCTGCGACATCTGCTCAAGCTCGGCCTGCGAAGCCTGCCCGCTGGAAAGCAACTGCTCGGTGATCGCCGAACCGGTGATCCGATCCGCCCACATGCCGCCCCAGGCCGCCCGCGCCGCCGGATCCCCGTAGCACCAGGTGGACGAGGTAGCCGTCACCTGAGGCGCCCCGGCCGCCTGCGCCCAGGCCAGCAGACGCCGCCCCGCATCCGGCTCGCCCTGATTGGCCCGCGCGGCCGCCTTGTACGCGGCCAGCCACCGGTCGAGGCCGGGCAGCTCGGGGTACCAGACGAAGCCGCTGTAATCCGCGTCGCGGACCGCGACCACTCCTCCCGGTCGGCAGACCCGGATCATCTCGCGCAGGGCAGTGACCGGATCGGCGACGTGCTGGAGCACCTGGTGGGCGTGCACCACGTCGAAAGAGCCGTCCGGAAAGGGCAGGTCGTGCACATCGCCGACCGCCAGATCGACCGTCCCGAGCCCTTGCCGCTGCACCTCGGCGCGGGTGATGGCGAGCGCGGCCTCGGAGATCTCGACCGCGGTGAGGCGGCCGGGGGCCACCCGGGCGGCGAGATCGACCGTGATCGTGCCCGGCCCGCTGCCGATGTCCAGCAGCGCCAGGCCGGGCCGGAGGTGCGGCAGGAGGTATCCGGCGGAGTTCTCGGCCGTGCGGGTGCGGTGGGAGCGCAGAACGCTCTCAGCGTGCCCATGGGTGTAGACAGCACCGGAAGACATGTCTTCCACGCTAGCAATCCTTCTCAAATTCTGAGAATGACGTCTCATATCTCGGAATCGCCGGCCGCGTAGTCCGGCAGTACGGCGCGCTCGAAGATCTCCCAGACCGTGCCCGCGGGAACGCCGGCCCCGGCCGTGATCCGCTCGGCCGCGGCCTCGGTCGCCGCCACCCGGACGTGCAGCGCACCCTCGGGCGACTGCCCGACCCCGACGAACACCCAGGCCGGTGAGCGCACCGAGGCCTGATTGACCTGCAGCGCCCGCTCCCAGTCGTAGCCGGCGTCCCGCTGCAGCTCGCGCCGTAGTTTCTCGGCCTTCTTCGACCGCGACCAGGTGACCGTCTCATCGTCCAGAAGCAGCAGCCGGGCCGCCTGCGCCAGGATCGCGCCCCGGGTGCGATCGTGCGCATGGGCGATCGCCTCCCACGACTGCGGCCCCTTCAGCTCCTCGACCAGCCGCTCGTTCTCCGCCCCACCCCAGCGGTCACCGTTGCGGGTCGGCCGGGCCAGCCTCTCCTCCAGCGTCCGGCGCCAGTCGTGCCCGTGCCGCAGCTGCACCCTCAGCCAGCCGATCACCTCCCCCGCGCCGAGCCCGAGATCGGGCGGCGCCAGTTTCACCGCCTGGCTGCGGATGCCCGCCGACGTGCGTCCCATCCGGCTGGCGATCTCACCGAGACTGATGCCGGCCATGAGCCATTCGGCGAGCTGCTGATTGTCGTGCGGAGCCCAGGGCAGGCCCGCGTTTACGTGCTCGATATCCCCCATAACGGCACGATAGCTACCGAATCGCACTCCGTTTGAGACCTGTGGATAATCATTCGTGGCACGAACCCGGGAGTACCCTCGAAGCATGGACGAGGACCGGGTCGACGTGATGGGCATCGTCCCCGCCCTGGTCCGGGGTTCCTTCCTGATCGAACGGGTCTATGCCGACTCCGCCCGTGAGGCCGGCATCACCCCGCAGCAGGGCGTGCTGCTCTGCGTGCTGATGCCGGGCGCGCTGGGCATGACCGAGCTCGGGGCGGTCCTGCGGCTGGCCAAGTCGAGCCTGACCGGCCTGGTCAACCGCACCGAGGCGAACGGCTTCGTGGCCCGTTCCGCCGACCCGGCCGACACGCGGGCCGTCATGGTGTCTCTCACTCCCCCCGGTGCGTCCATTGCCCAGGTGTTCTACGACGAGACCTGCCGCCGGATAGACGCTTTGACATACGGGCTGTCGACCGACGAACGGGCCGCACTGGCCGCACTGCTCGGCCGGTTCGTGGTCGACAACGAGGTCCCGATCGTCTTCATGGACGGCGAGAACCGCTAACTGTAGAACCAGTCATAAACCCCGAAGAGCAACCAGCTTACGGACGCCGGCCAGGAGTTCCAGCGGAGCCAGACCCATCAGCTGGTTGACTTCGGACAACTCCACCAGATCCAGCAAGCGCTTCTCGTTCGTCACCCACTGACCGTGCAAAGCAGCCAGTGCATGGGCATATTCGGTCACCGCAACGGTCACCAGACCAACGCTTTGCAGCGTCCTCCCATGATTCTTCTCGGCATACCCCAGATGCAGGGCCGCGCGACCGGCCCACTCAGCACTCGCCGACTCGCGAAGAGCCGGCGGATACGAGGAGACCTGGGGCAATTCGCCGTACAGCACCTGATTGATCGCCAGCTCGGCCACCACCAGGTAGGTGGGAATGCCGGCCAGATGGAACATCAGCGGCTCGATGCCGAACTCCCCACGACCGGCCCGGGCCAGCTCCCGCTCGACCACCGCGAGATCCCGGTAGTGGATGTCCACCGGCTGACCCTCGATCCGCTGCCAGGCTCCCCCGTTGAAAACCCCGCCACCCCATCCCCCGATCTCGAAAACCTCCCCGGGCCAGCCGACGTCCCGCAATGACTGCGGATCGAAACCGGAGCGGTAGTAGATCCCCAGATCCCAGTCGCTGTCCGGCCGCGCCGTCCCCTGGGACCGCGAGCCGCCGAGGGCGACCGCCTCGACCCCCGGCAACGAGGCGAGCCGGTCCGTGATCGCAGCCAAGAACGGTTCCATGACCCAAGCCAAGAACACCGCAACCGCGTCGTCCAGCGAATTACCGGCCTGCTCGGATGAGGACGTCCAACCGCGCGCGGCATTTGTCGTACTGCTCCACCGGGGTCTGGCGGAACTTCGTCTCAATCACCATGATCAGCGCCAGGTACAGCGTGTACAGCCAGCGCCGCCGACGCTCATCGGCAGTGAGCGAGCGGTGCCCATATCCCCGCATGAACGGCGCCGGATCACCGAAGATCTCCGGCAGGTCGATCCCGACGAAACCGGCCTCGATCAGCGGATCACCGTAGAACGCCCGCTGATGATCGATGATGCCGACGATCTCCCCCTCGCGGACCAGGGCGTTCAGTGGAAACAGGTCCCACTCGACGAAGCGCGGCTCCACCACCTCGTCCAGCGCGTCGGCGCGGGCCGAAATTGCCTCACGGACAACGTCATAGCCGTACCCGAGATCGACGCCCAAGCGCTCTCCGTCACCCAGGACGTCCTCAATCTTCCCCAGAAAACAGACCCGCCACGTCGCCGCGCCGGGGCCTTGCAGAGCGCCGAACCAGGGCCCCCGGATCTCGTTCAGCTGACGGTTGATGACGCCCAGAGCCTCCCGGTAAGGAGTGATGTCCGCAAGCGTCCCCAGATTCTCCCCCTCGATGAACGGCATGAAAAAGTAGTCTGCATCGCACAGTTCGTGACTCTGATCGGCGAAATCGACGTTGGGCACCGGCACCGCGGTCTGCTCGGCGACCAGCCGCAACGCCGCCAGCTCGGTGGCCATCGCCCCACGCTCGTACGTCATCACCTCGATGTCCGGCGGCGGGGCGATCTTCAGCACGACCAGACGGCCGTCGCGTAGCCGGATCCGGTAGGCCACGTTGAACCAACCGTGACCGAGCTCGGCAACCCAGTCACCATCGTCCTCAATGACCTGCTCGGGCCCGTAGGCCCGGGCCACCATCGCCCGCAGGGTGTCCGGCGTCTGCCGGTTCTTGGTGATGCTCTCCATAAGTACTGAGACTAGGGGCCTGGCGGTTTTGTCAGCTCAGATCCGGAATCGCCGGACCACGTCCCGAAGTTCCTGCGACGAAGCGTCCAGGGCCACGGCGGCGGCGCCCACCTCGGCCAGTTCGGCCGAGGTCTGCTCGGTGGCCCGGGCGACCAGGGCGACGTTGGCGGCGATCTCCCCGGATCCGGCGGCGGCCCCGGAGACGTTGCGCGACATCTCCGCCGTCACCGAGGTCTGCTCCTCGACGGCCGCGGCGATGGTGTTCTGGAAGGTGCTGATCTGGTCGATCACCTCGGAGATCTCGCTGATCGCGGCGACCGCGGCACTGGTGTCGGACTGGATGGCCTGCACCTTTTGGACGATGTCCTCGGTGGCCTGGGCGGTTTGGTGGGCCAGCTCCTTGACCTCGTTGGCCACGATGGCGAAGCCCTTGCCCGATTCACCGGCCCGGGCGGCCTCGATGGTGGCGTTCAGGGCCAGCAGGTTGGTCTGCTCGGCGATCGCGGTGATCGCCTGCACGACGCCGGCGATCTCGGCGGAGGCCTCCCCCAGCCGGCCGACCACCCGGCTGGTCGACTCGGCGCTCCCGACGGCCTGGGCCGCAACGTTGGCGGCCTCGGTGGCGTTGGTGGCGATCTCCTGGATCGACTGGCCCATTTCCTGACTGCCGGCCGCAACCGTCTGCACGTTGGTGGAGATGTCGTCCGCCGCGGCCGCCACTCGCCCGGCCTGCTGGGCACTTTCGTTGTTGCTGGCCGAGAGCTTGGCCGCGGTCCGGTTCAGGTCGGCCGACAGTGAGGTCAGGGTGCTGGAGCCGTGGGTCATCGCCTCGACCGCGGCCCGGGTGTTCTTCACGGCCTCGGTCAGCGCGATGTCGGCGGTGGTCACCTCGTCGTTCCCGGCCGGGACCAGGGTCTCCGTCAGGTCACCGGAAGCCACGCGGCGCAACGCAGCCACCGTGTGCTGGAGCGGACCAGTGATGCTCCGCGTGACGACGTATGCCAGCAGGCCGGCCAGAGCGATGGCAAGCAACAGGATGCTGATGACCAGGATCCTGACCGTGCGGGCGGTGCCGGCCGAATCGGACCTCTCGGTGGCCATACGGGCATTCACCGATTTGGCGATGGCGTCGGTCTCCTCGAGCAGCTTGCCGTAACTGGTGTACCCGACGTCCAGGATCTCCGCGTCACCGGCGTCCAGACGCCCGGCCACGAACAGGGCCTTGGCCTTGTCGTCGGAGGCGAAGTAGGTGGTCCAGTTCTGGGTCAGGGCGGCGAACGTCGTCTTCTCGGACGCGGTCATCGAGGAGACCGGGAAGGCCTGGAGGTAGGCCAGCAGTTTCGCCTTGTCGGCCAGGAACCCGGCCCGGTTCGGCGAGTCGTCGGACAGTGGGTTCTTCACGCCCGGCCGGCGGGTGTCCCAGGCGTAGGCGACCTGCCAGCCGGAGATGTCCGCGTTGTAGAAGGAGACCTTGTCGACGACCTGCACCAGATCACTCAACCGCTCGATCCGGGCCTCGGACGCCCGCTGCTTCGACATCCCCACCAGCGCGGCCCCGGTCGCCGTGGTCAGCAGGAGCACCACCACGGCGAAGGCCACGCCCAGCCGCGTCCCGATCCGGACCTTGCGTAGCTGAACCAGCACGTCCTGCTCCCCTCGTCCCGGCCGGAGGCGGCCGGACCCCCTGTTTCGTCGGGCGTCCGGGTCCGAAGTTGAGCGGTCCTTCCTAGCCGGTAAACCCGGGTGCCATCGTGACCGACATAAGCATGTGACGGTTTCACCGGAGCTCGCCGCGTTCGAGAACGCGGCCACGCTCATCCTCGAGGACTTGCGCGAACGGGTGGGACTGAAGAGCTGGAACGTCTCTCGGCGGGACGGCGACGAACAGGTCGTCCTGGCCGCGGTGGACAACCGGATGAACTTCGCGGCCGGGCAGGTCCGGTCCTGGGCCGACAGCATCTGCTCCCTGGTGCTCGAGGGCACGGTGCCGATGTGCATTCCCGACACGGCCCAGGTGCCGGCCCTGGCGAAATTCGTCACCGAAATAGGCGCCTGTGCCACGGTTCCGGTCACTGCCCCGGACGGGCTGGTGCTGGGCACGTTGTGCGGCTTCGACCTCGACCAGCGTCCGGACCTGCAGGCGGTCATGGCGGTGATCCATCGGCAGGCCCAGATCCTCGGGGTGATGCTCTCGCACGAGCTGCGGCTGGCGGAGGAGGTCCGGCGGGCCGAGCGCAGTGAACAGGCCGCGCACCAGGACGTGCTCACCTCGGTCGGGAACCGGCGGGCCTGGGATGTCGCCCTGGCCCGGGAAGAACATCGCGCCGCCCGGTTCGGGACCACCGCCACGATTGTCATCTTCGACCTGAACGGGCTCAAGCAGATCAACGACGAGGAAGGGCACGAGGCCGGAGATCAGCTGCTGGTCCGGACCGCGGCCGAACTGGGCGCCCGCTTGCGTCGCAGCGACACCGTCGCGCGACTGGGCGGCGACGAGTTCGGTGTCCTGCTACCGCAGACGACGCAGGAACAGGGACAACGGGTCGTCGATGACGTCATTACCCGGCTCGGCGAGGTCGGGATCAGCGTTTCCGTCGGGCTGGCCCAGCGCAGTGCGAGTGCCGGACTGCTGGACGCCTGGCGCCAGGCGGACGCTGAAATGTATGTGGACAAGAAGCGGTCCCACGAACGCGGCCCGAGCGTACCCCGGCCCCGTTCGGCGCCCACGGTCATCAGCCCGATGCCTTCGAGCAGCCCTCTGAACAGCGTCGACGCCGTGCTCGATCTGCTCAAGAACCAGTTGCGAATGGACGTTGTGTTCGTCAACCGCTTCGAAGGCACCCAACGTCAGTTCCGGAATCTGGTCACCTCGGTAGAGCTACCCATCAGGGCGGGAACCGTCGAACCCGCGGCCGGGTCGTACTGCAAGCTGATCGCCGACGGCTCGCTGCCCGCGGTGACCCCCAGAACGCAGGCCAATCCCGTGCTGCGCGAGCTGCCGGTGACCGAGCGATTGGGTATCGGCGCCTACCTCGGAGTGCCTTTGCGGCGCCCGGACGGCGAGCTCTACGGAACGCTCTGCGCGTTCTCCGTCTCCGAAAAGCCCGACCTGAGCGAACGGGACGCCCAGGTCCTGCGCGGGGTCGGCGATGTCGTGATGCGCCTGGTCGAGTCGGAGGACGTCCGCGACGACGAACGCCACGACTTCATCCGCGACCTGGACCGGTTCCTGACCCAAGGCGGCCCGACCGTCGTCTATCAGCCGATCCATAACCTCAGTAACCTCAGCCATCTCGGCCTCGAAGCGCTCAGCCGCTTCCCCAGCGACGGCCCTTCGCCGGCCGAGTGGTTCGCCCGTGCGGCCACCCACGGCGTAGGCCCCCAACTGGAACTGCGCGCGGCCCGCAACGCCGTCGCCTCCCTCTCCGTGATCGACGGGCTGCTCTTCCTCAACGTTTCCCCCACCACGCTGCTCACTCCCGAGTTCACCCGGATGATCAACGAACTGCCGCTGGATCGGGTGGTGCTGGAGATGACCGAGCACGAGGCGATCGAGGACTACGACACCGTCAACGCCAGTCTGCGTTCGGTGCGCGGGCAGGGCCTGCGCCTGGCCGTCGACGACGCCGGGGCCGGCTTTGCCAGCATGCACCACATCCTCGCCCTGGTCCCGGACTTCATCAAGCTCGACATCAGCCTGGTCCGCGGCATCGACAAGGACCAGGCGAAGCAGGCCATGGCCGCCTCACTCCAGGCCTTCGGTGCCAAGACCGGTGCCGCCCTGATCGCCGAGGGCATCGAGACCGCCCCGGAAATGGCCGCGTTGCGGCAGCTCGACATCACCTACGGTCAGGGTTACCACCTCAGCCGCCCCGAGCCGCTGGAGGACATCCTCCGGATCTGTCCCATTCGAACCACCTGATCCCGCCCCTTGCCGTTCGGGCCGCCAGCTCTTATGTTCGTGGCACGAACTATCGGGAGGACGACCATGGCGGGATTCGCGGAGCGCCCAGTGGTGTTCGGCTTCGGCGCGGACGCGACCGATCCGGCCGGCCTGACCCGGACCGTGATGGCCGCGGATGCCCTGGGCCTGGACCACTTCTCCGTCTCCGACCATCCTTACCTGCACAATTACCTGGATGCCTACGCCTCGCTGGGCTTTCTGCTCGGCCAGACCTCGAGCATCTCGGGCTTCGTCAACGTCACCAATCTGCCCACCCGTCCGCCCGCCCTCCTCGCCCGCACCATGACCTCGCTGGCCCAGCTCGCTTCCGGCCGGATCGCGCTGGGCGTGGGTGCCGGCGGACGCTGGGACCGAATCGCCGACCTCGGCGTGCCCCGGCTCTCTCCCGCCGCTGCGGTTGAGGCGTTCGAAGAAGGCATCACGCTGATCAAGCTGCTCTCCACAGCAGGACCGGCCGTGACCTTCACCGGCAAGCACTATTCAGTCGCCAACATTAAGCCGGCCCCGGCGGCCTTCCCGATCTGGACCGGATCGGTCGGCCCCCGGTCGTTGGCCGCCACCGGTCGCGTTGCCGACGGATGGATCCCGGGGCACGGCGCTGACTGGCTGAGTCGGCTGTACCGGGAGTCACGTCCGGTGATTGATGACGCCGCCGTAAGTGCCGGTCGGGTGCCGGGCGAGGTACGGACGATCTTCAATCTGCCCGGCCGGATCACTTCCTCCGACCTGCGCCTGACGCGCGATGATGAGGGACGTTGGGTGGGAGGTTCGGTGCGGCAGTGGACTGAGGAGCTGACCAGAGCCGTGGTCGAGTTCGGGGCGAACGGCTTCACGGTGTTTGCGACGAGCTACGGAACAATGGACGACGCGGAGCTGCGGCTTTGGGCGGAGGAAATCGCTCCGGCCGTGCGGGAGGCGGTTCTTCAAGAACGCCAAACGCAGTAATGGCGGCCCGCGCCATCCAGAATCTGGATGGGGGCCGCCATTACTGTCTTTCTCTCAAATTATGTCCGGCGATGTCCTACTCTCCCACACCGTAACCAGTGCAGTACCATCGGCGCTGGCAGGCTTAGCTTCCGGGTTCGGAATGGGACCGGGCG
>JODP01000008.1 GCA_000719025.1 Kineosporia aurantiaca JCM 3230 | reverse complement strand
CGGCACCCGGCACCCGGCACCCGGCACCCGGCACCCGGCACCCGGCACCCGGCACCCGGCACCCGGCACCCGGCACCCGGCACCCGGCACCCGGGCCACGCTGCTCATCAAGGCGAACCCGATCAAGCGCCACGCCGGCCGACCCGATTCTTGGCGCTCACCCGCGAACCGCGCCCTGGCGAGCACGGCCATGCACCCCACAAGAACTCCTCCTGCACCCTCCCCAAGCTCGATGCAGCGCTGCAGAGCGTTCACCCGTACCGCGACTTAACCCCGGCCCCCACCACCAGCGACAATGAGTGACGAGCTCCACGCATGGTCCGCGCCTGACCCACGCCCGAACCGGCGACCGCCGCCCTCCGGGTCACGTTCGGCAAAACGTTGCCACGAGCGGGTACCCCCGGCTAGGCTGGACAAAGTCGCTCTGAAACGTTTCACTAGCATTGGACTCAAGGGAGAGCCGGATGCACTGCAGTTTCACCGTGCAGGGCCGGGGCACCCGGCCGCACGAAGACACCGTGACGGTCCGGAACCGGTCGAGCCGCGGGCGAGCAGCCCCGCAGCTCCCGGGGAAGCGCCGCGGGAGCCGTCCGCTGACCGGTGAAAGTCGCGTCGTCGTAAGCGATGACCCGGCCCGCACATTTCGGGTCCGCGCCGACCGGGCCGAACGCAGCGCCCTCGGCCGCCCCAGCTAGTCCCCGATACCGACCAGCGTGTTTCCGGCCTGGCCGGAAACGGCCCGGTAAGTCACTTTTCGGAAACGACTTTCAGCGAACATCCCATCAGAACCCGCCCATACCGCAGGGTTTGAACTGGGATCGCGATCATCCGCCGAAGTCAGGTGGATTCGATGTCCCGGGCAACTTCGACGGAGAGAGGACTGGCGATGTCGAGTACCCGCCCCGCGGCTGCGCGGGAAGCCCCCGCGCGCGGCTGATCCCCTGGTCGGACCGCCCGTCGGACCGAGTCCGCAAGCGCCGGCATCCGCCCGCCGAACGATACAAAGCGTTGCTTGACACCGCTGAACAGCAACCCTACGTTCTCCACTTGAATCCTTTCAACGAGGCAAGGTGCACATGGTCAGCCCATCCCCCGCTGCCCTGCAGTTGACTGACGTGTCGAAGTCCTTCGGCCCCGTGGTCGCTCTCCGGTCCGGCAGCCTGGAGGTCCAGCCCGGCTCGATCCACGCCCTGGTGGGCGAGAACGGCGCCGGCAAGTCAACTCTGGTGAAGATCGTCGCCGGGGTCCACCGCCGGGACGGCGGCGAGTTCCGGCTCGACGGGAACCCGGTCGACTTCGGCTCCACCGCCGAGTCCAAGGGCGCCGGCGTCGCCGTCATCTATCAGGAACCCACGCTGTTCCCGGACCTTTCGGTCACCGAGAACATCTTCATGGGCCGGCAGATCCGGGGCCGCGGCCGGCGGATCGACAAGGCCGCGATGTACGCCGAGGCCGAGCGGTTGTTCGGTGGCCTGGGCGTGCACATCGACCCGCGCCGCCCGGCCCTCGGCCTGTCGATCGCCGACCAGCAGCTGATCGAGATCGCCAAGGCCATCTCGCTGGACGCCAAGGTGCTGATCATGGACGAACCGACCGCGGCGCTGTCCGGGGTCGAGGTCGAGCGGCTGTTCACCGTGGCCCGGCAGCTGCGCGACGAGGGGCGGGCGCTGGTCTTCATCTCGCACCGCTTCGACGAGGTCTTCGCGCTCTGCGACACGGTCACCGTGATGCGGGACGGCTCCTACGTCGACACCCGCCCGATCGCCGGGACCACCGTGGCCGAGATGGTCAACCTGATGGTCGGGCGCGAGGTGGCCGACCTGTTCCCCAAGCAGGAGACCGAGATCGGGGAGGTCGTGCTCCAGGTCGAGGGCCTGGAGTCGACCGGCGTCTTCCACGACATCTCCTTCAGCGTCCGCCGCGGCGAGATCGTCGGCCTGGCCGGGCTGGTCGGGGCCGGGCGCAGCGAGATCGCCCGCGCGGTCTTCGGGGTCGACCGCTACGAGAGCGGCACCGTGACGATGAAGGGCAAACCGGTCCGGGCGCACACCCCGCGGGCGGCGATCCAGGCCGGGATGGCGTTCATCCCGGAGGACCGGCGCAAGCAGGGACTGGTCACCGAGGCGTCGGTGGCCGAGAACGTCGCCGGGGTGATCCGCCGCGGCCTGGCCAAGGGCGGGCTGCTCACCCGGGGGCAGGAGAACCGGGCGGTCGCCCCCTGGGCCGCCCGCCTCGAGGTGAAGACCAACGCCCTGGACGCACCGGCCAAGACGATGAGCGGCGGCAACCAGCAGAAGGTGGTCATCGCCAAGTGGCTGGCCACCCGGCCGGACCTGCTGATCATCGACGAGCCGACCCGCGGGATCGACGTCGGGACCAAGGCCGAGGTGCACCGGCTGCTCTCCGAGCTGGCCGGCCAGGGCCTGGCGATCCTGATGATCTCGTCCGAACTGCCCGAGGTCCTGGGCATGGCCGACCGGGTGCTGGTGATCAGCGAGGGCCGGCTCACCGCCGAGCTCACCCGGGAAGAGGCCACCCCCGAGCGCGTCATGCACGCCGCCACGTCCAGCGCCGGCAGCCAGGAGATGGCCCAATGACCACCCCCACCACCGAGAACGTCACCACGCTGCTGGTCGAGCCGAGTTCGCTCTCCCCCCGGGCCCGGGCGATCCGGACCGTGCTGCGCTCGCGCGAACTGTCGGTCGCGATCGTCCTGCTGATCGTCATCGCCGCCGCCGCGATCAAGAGCCCGGACTTCGTGTTCAGCTCGACCGGCTGGCGCGACCTGCTCCTGACCCCGTCGATCATGCTGCTGCTGGCCGCCGGTCAGACGGTCGTGATCGTCACCCGCAACGTCGACCTGTCGGTCGGCTCGATCCTCGGCCTGAGCGCCTGGCTGACCGGCGAGCTGTTCGTCGCCCACCCGGGGATCAACCCGATCGTGGCCTTCCTGATCGGCATCGCCGCCGGCGCCGGCCTGGGCCTGATCAACGGCGTGGTGGTCGGTTTCGGCAACGTGCCCTCGCTGGTGATCACCCTGGGCACGCAGTACATCTTCCGCGGGATCGTGCTCACCTGGGCCGGTTCCAAGCTGATCAGCGCCTCGCAGATGCCCGACGGTTTCCTGAATCTGGGCACCAAGCAGATCCTCACGATCCCGGTGCTGTTCATCGTCTCGCTGGTGATCGTGCTCGCCGTCGGCTACTACCTCCAGACCGCGAGCTCCGGCCGCGAGCTGTACGCCGTCGGCTCCGACCCGGAAGCGGCCGTCCTGTACGGTCTTCCGGTTCGCCGCCGGGTGATCGGGGCCTTCGTCCTGAGTGGCGCCCTGGCCGGCCTGGCCGGGGTGGTGTTCGCCGCCCGGTACGGCACGGTGAGTTCCAGCGCCGGCACCGGGATCGAGTTCCAGGCGGTGGCGGCCGCGGTGGTCGGGGGCGTGGCGATCTTCGGCGGGTCGGGCTCGGCCTGGGGCGCCGCGATCGGCGCGGTCCTGCTGGTCACCATCAACAGCGCCCTGCCGATCGCCGGGATCTCCGAGTTCTGGCAGCAGGCCCTGGTCGGCGCGCTGATCATCGCCGCCATCGTGCTGGACCGGGTGCTGGCCGCCCGGCAGGCCCGCAAACTCATCGAAGCGAGGGACTAGGGCCATGAGCGAGACGACTCAGAGCAGGACCTACCCCTCGTACGCGCACCCGCTGTGGCGGCGCCTGCTGCTCAGCCGGGAGGCCGGCGTGATCGCGCTGGTCCTGATCATCTACTTCTGGGGCTACAGCAACGTCCCGTACTTCGGTGACACCCTGACCCTGACGTACATCCTCGTCGACATGACCACCGTCCTGCTGATCGCGCTCCCGATGACCCTGGTGATCGTGACCGGGGAGATCGACCTGTCGGTCGCGTCCGTGGTCGGGCTCTCCAGCGCGGTTCTCGGGCTCTGCGTGGAACACGGGGTCGGCATGGTGCCGGCCTGCATCCTGGCGCTGCTGGTCGGCGTGATCTGCGGCCTGGTGAACGGTTTCCTGATCGCCTACGTGGGCCTGCCCTCGCTCGCGGTGACGATCGGTACCCTGGCCCTCTACCGGGGAATCGCCGTCGGCCTGCTGGGAACCACTGCGGTGACCGACTTCCCGGACAAGTGGTCGGCCAAGACCACCGAGGTGATCGGCTCCTCCGGGATCCCGGTGTTCATGATCGTGTTCGTCGTCCTGGCGGCGATCTTCATCGCGCTGCTGCACTTCTCCCCGTTCGGCCGGGGGATCTACGACATCGGCCTGAGCACCGAGGCCGCCGAGTTCACCGGCGTCAACGTGAAGCGCACCAAGCTGATCCTGTTCGTCCTGACCGGGGCCGTCTCCGCCCTCGCCGGGATCTTCTTCACCCTGCGGTTCGGCAGTGCCCGCGGCGACAACGCCACGGGCCTGGAGCTTCAGGTGATCGCTGCCGTCCTGCTCGGCGGTGTGTCGATCTTCGGTGGCCGGGGCAAGCTGCCCGGCGTGATCGCCGGGGTGCTGCTGATCGGTGTCCTCTCCAGTGCCCTGCGGCTGGAGGACGTCACCGTGAACGTCATCAACATCATCATCGGACTGCTGCTCGTGCTGTCCGTGCTCTCCACCAGTCTCCTGGCGTGGGTCTCCGACGCAGCCGCCAGGCGTACCCGGGGCAAGCGCCCCTCCCAGACGCCCGCAAGCGTCGGTTCATCACAGTGAAGTGAAAGGACTACCTGTCATGCGGACCCTCACCCGGCGCACAGCAACTCTCGGCGTGGCCACCCTCTCCCTGGCGCTCGCCCTGACCGCCTGCGGCAAGGCCGACACGGACTCCGGCTCCGGTTCCTCGGACGGCGCCAGCGGTTCCAGCAGCAAGGCGCTGAACGTCGTCTTCATCCCCAAGAACCTCGGCAACCCGTACTTCGACGCCAGTGACGCCGGCGGTAAGAAGGCGGTCGAGGCGCTCGGTGGCACCTACTCCGAGGTCGGCCCGCAGACGGCCAGCCCGGACGCGCAGGTGCAGTACATCAACACCGCCGCCCAGCAGCACGCCAGCGCGATCGTGATCTCGGCGAACGACCCGAAGGCGATCGGCTCGGCGCTGACCCAGGCCAAGCAGTCCGGCACCAAGGTGGTCACGTTCGACTCCGACACCGAGGCGCAGTACCGCGACCTGTTCATCAACCAGGCCTCCCCCGAGGGCATCGCCAAGGCGCAGGTCGACGGCATCGCCAAGCAGATCGGGGACTCCGGCGAGATCGCGATCCTCTCGGCCGCGGCCAACGCGACGAACCAGAACGCCTGGATCGACCTGATGAAGAAGGACCTGGCCGCCGACCACCCGAACATCAAGCTGGTGGACACGGTCTACGGCAACGACGACGACCAGACCTCGTTCGACAAGACCGCCGCGCTGCTGCAGACTCACCCGAACCTGAAGGGCATCATCAGCCCGACCACGGTCGGTATCGCCGCCGCGGCCCGCTACCTGTCCACCTCCAAGGCCAAGGGCAAGGTGGCCCTGACCGGCCTCGGCACCCCGAACCAGATGCGCAAGTTCGTCACCGACGGCACCGTGGCCGAGTTCTACCTGTGGAACCCGACCGACCTGGGCACCCTGGCCGCGTACGCGGCGGCCGCCCTGGCCGACGGCAAGATCACCGGCAAGGAGGGTGACAAGTTCACCGCCGGTGAGCTGGGCGACTTCACCGTCGGCGCGGACGGCACCGTGCTGCTCGGCGACCCGACCGCGTTCAACAAGGACAACATCGCCGACTTCAACTTCTAGTCGGGCCGGGCGCGGCGGCCGGGGAACTCTCCCCGGCCGCCGCGTCGTTCCCGGAGGAGGATCCGCACATGCACCGCGTCTGCTTCCAGCTCCAGGTCCGCCCCGAGCGGCTGGAAGAGTACAAGGCCCGGCACCGGGCGGTCTGGCCGGACATGCTCCGGGCCCTGAAAGACACCGGCTGGAACAACTACTCGCTGTTCCTGCGGCCGGACGGCCTGCTGATCGGCTACGTGGAGACCGAGTCGATCGAGACCGCGCAGGCCGGTATGGAGGCGACCGAGGTGAACGCCCGCTGGCAGGCCGAGATGGCCGAGTTCTTCGTCGACCTCGGGGACGCCCGGCCGGACACCGGTTTCGTCCAGCTGGAGGAGGTCTTCCACCTGGAGGACCAGCTCGGCACCCTATGATCACGATGTGAATCCGCGCCTGTCCCGACGCCTGCTGCTCACCGGAGCGGCGGGCGTCGTGGTTTCCGGAGGCGGCCTGGTCGCCTGCCGATCAGGAATTATGGACGCCGGAAGCGCCGGTCCGGTGTACGAGACGTTCGATTCCGAGGCCCGTGGTCGCGAAGTCACTTTCGGCTACGCCACGCCTCCCGACCAGGCCCGCGAAGGCCTGCCCGTCGTCCTCATGCTGCACGGTCGGGGGGACGACGCCCACTCCCCCTTCGATGCGCTGCGGGCGCACGAGTACCTGGCCAAGTACGTCAGCGCAGGCGGCACCCCGTTCGCCGTGGTCACGGTGGACGGCGGCGAAACCTACTGGCATCCGCGCAAGTCCGGCGACGACTCGATGGGCATGCTGAAGGACGAGCTGCTACCCAGGCTGGCCGAGAAGGGTTTCGACACCAGTCGTCTGGCCGTCATGGGCTATTCAATGGGTGGTTTCGGTGCTCTGCTGCTGGCCCGCCAGTCCAGCCGAGGGCAGTTCGGGCCGGTCGTCGCCGCGGCGGCCTCGAGCCCGGCGCTGTTCGCCAGCGCCGGAGCAACCTCGGCCGGATCGTTCGACGACCCCGAGGACTACGACCGCTGGGGCGCGCTGGCCCACCGGCCGGGCGTCAAAGGCATTCCGCTGAGCGTTTCCTGCGGCACGTCAGACCCGTTCTGCGCTCAGACCAAACGCTATCGGGCGGCCTGCACCGTGAAGCCGGCCGGATCCATCGGACCCGGCGGCCACACCCAGCCGTACTGGCGCGGTCTGCTTCCGGATCAGTTCCGCTTCCTGGGTGAGCAGCTCACGAGCTGACCGGATCCCCCGAAGGTTCGGGGCCGACGTCCTCAATCTCGGGCTCGGAAAGCTGTTCCCGCAGATACCCCCAGAACACCGCGATCACCCCGGCGACCGGTACCGCCAGCAGGCTGCCGACGATCCCGGCCAGGTTCCCGCCCAGCGTCACCGCCAGCAGCACGACCCCGGCGTGCAGCCCCAGGCCCCGGCTCTGGATCATCGGGGAGAAGACGTTCCCCTCGAGCTGCTGCACCAGGACGATGATGCCGAGCACGATCAGCGCGTCGGTGACGCCGTTGAAGACCAGGGCGATCAGCACCGCGACGAAGCCGGCGAAGAACGCGCCGACGATCGGGACGAAGGCCGCGACGAAGGTCAGCACGGCCAGCGGCAGCACCAGGGGCACGCCCACGATCCACAGTCCGATGCCGATGCAGACCGCGTCGAGCAGTCCCACGAAGGCCTGCGAGCGGACGAACGAGCCGAGCATGTTCCAGCTGCGGGTGGCCACGATCGGCACGTCCTCGGCCAGGCGCCCGGGCAGCTGGCCCCGGAGCCAGGGCAGGAACCGGTGGCCGTCCTTGAGGAAGAAGAACATCAGGAAGATCGCCACGACGGCGGTGACGATGCCGTTCACCACCGTGCTCACCCCGGACAGGGTGAAGGTGATGATGCTGCCGACGCTGCTCTGGACCTTCGCCACCGCCGAGTCGATGCCCTTGGTCACCTGGTCGTCGCCGAGGTTCAGGGGCGGGCCCGAGGCCCAGTCGCGGGCCTGCTGGATACCGTCCTGCACCCCGGTCACCAGCTCGCTGGACTGATTGGCGACCGGGACCACGATCAGCACCAGGGTGCCGATCACGATCAGCAGCGCGACCACGGTGACGGTGATCGCGGCCAGCGTGGGTCTCCAGCCGTGGTTGCGCAACCAGCGGGCCGGCGGTTCAGTCAGCGTGGTCAGCAGCAGGGCCAGGACCAGGGGCCAGACCACCGACCAGGCGATCCCCAGGAGCCGCAGCGCCACCCAGACCCCGAGCAGGACCAGCAGCAGTTGTCCGGTGACCACCGCTGCACGGTGGAGAGCGGTCCGGCTCTTGGTGGCGCTCAGTGATCTTTGCACCAGCCGCAGTGTTCCCTGTGAATCCGCCCGGCGCCAGCGCAACCCGGTCATTTCTGGTAACGCAGCGCATTGACCTCGACGGTATGTCCGGATTACCGACGGCCAACTCAGCGACAGCGCGGATGCCCACTCGCGCGATTCCGGTCCACGCCGACGGTCCCGCTGACCCCTCCCGTCTCCAGGAAGAGAACATGTCTTCGACTCCGCCCCACCACGGCCCGGGCCTGCAGGTCGTCGAGCCCTCCGCCGACGCGGTCATCCCCGCCCCGCGCGGGGCCGGCCGGCCCGTCGACCACAGCTCCGCGCGCTGGTGGATTCTCGCCGTCGCCTGTCTGGCCCAGCTGATGGTGGTGCTGGACGCCACGATCGTGAACATCGCCCTGCCGACCGCGCAGGCCGACATCGGGTTCTCCAACGACAACCGGCAGTGGATCGTCACCGGCTACGCCCTCGCCTTCGGCTCGCTGCTGCTGGTCGGCGGACGGCTGGGTGACATCCTGGGCCGCAAGGCCACCTTCCTGGTCGGCCTGGTCGGGTTCGCCGGCGCCTCGGCGATCGGCGGCACCGCAACCACTTTCGAGCTCCTGGTCACCGCCCGGGCCGGTCAGGGCGTCTTCGGCGCGTTGCTCGCCCCGGCCGCCCTGTCGCTGCTCACCACCACGTTCACCGATCCGCACGAGCGCGGCCGGGCCTTCGCGGTCTTCGGTGCACTGTCCGGCGCCGGTGGCGCGGTCGGCCTGATCCTGGGCGGCGCGCTCACCGAGTACCTGTCCTGGCGCTGGTGCCTCTACGTCAACCTGCCGATCGCGATCGTCGCCATCGCCGGCGGTTTCCTCCTGCTGCCGCGCCAGATCCGCGACCGGGACGCGCACGGCCTGGACATCCCCGGCGCCGTGCTCAGCGTGGCCGGTCTGGTCTCTCTCGTGTACGGCCTGGGCAACGCCGAGAGCGACGGCTGGACCAGCGCCGTGACCCTCGGCTTCATCGGCGCCGGCGTCATCCTGCTGGCCCTGTTCGTCTGGGTCGAGACCCGCGTCGCCAGCCCCCTGCTCCCGCTCAGCGTGCTGCTCGACCGCAACCGCGGCGGCTCGTACCTGAGCATCGGCTTCGTCGGCGCCGGCATGTTCGGCGTCTTCCTCTTCCTGACCTACTACCTCTCCACCGTGCTCGGCTTCAAGCCGCTGCCCACCGGCCTGGCCTTCCTGCCGATGATCGTCGGCATCGTGATCTCGGCCCAGATCGCCCCGAACATCGTCGAGCGGATCGGCGTCAAGGTGCCGGTCACCGCCGGCTTCACGATCGCCTGCCTGGGCATGCTCTGGTTCACCCAGCTCGAGGTCGACAGCTCGTACGTGGTCCACGTGCTGCCCGGCCTGATCGTCGTGGGCCTGGGTCTGGGCCAGGTGATGGCCCCGGCAATGAGCGCGGCCACCCTCGGGGTCGACCCGGAGCACGCCGGCGTCGCCTCAGCCGGCGTCAACACCTTCCAGCAGATCGGTGGCTCGATCGGCACCGCGGTGTTCAGCGCGATCGCGGCCAGCGCGGCGAGCAGCTACCTGGTCGGGAAGAACGCCGCCGACCCGATCGTGCAGGCCACCGCCGGCCTGCACAGCTACACCGCGGCGTTCTTCTGGTCGGCCGTCGTCTTCGGGGCCGGGGCGCTGATCAGCGCCGCTCTGCTGCGCCACGGCGCCCTGGTCCGCGACCCCGACGCCCCACCGACCATCGCCCACTAACCCCTTCCCCCGCCCACCCGTCCGTGATCATGGACTTCTTTCCCCGTGATCATGGACTTTCTCCCCGGGGAGGAAGTCCATGATCACGAACTTTGGGGGCAGGTGCTCACGGGGTGGCGAGCGCCTCGGTCGGCATCAGCCGCGCCGCCCGCACGGCCGGATAGACCCCGGCCAGCACCCCGATCAGCAAGGCCCCACCCAGTCCGGCCAGCGCCGGACCGACCGGCACCACGATCGGCCACCCCTGGGCATGCGCGTACCCGGCGGTGGCGAGGATGCCCAGCAGGGTGCCGGCCACACCCCCGAGCGCGGACAGCGCGATCGACTCGGTGATGAACTGGGCCCGGATCTGACCGCGGTTCGCCCCCAGGGCCCGCCGCAGGCCGATCTCCGGGCGCCGCTCGAGCACCGAGATCACCATCGTGTTGGCCACCCCAATGCCCCCGACCAGTAGCGCCACCCCGGCCAGGCCCAGGAACAGCGCGGAGAAGCTGTTCTGGGTGACCCGTTTCGCGGCCAGAGCGTCCGAGGGCCGGGTGACCACGACGTCAGCAGGACTTTCCGGGTCGATGGTGGCCGGCAGGACACCGCGGACGGCCTCGATCTGGTCTTCCTCGACCCGCATGTAGATCACCGTCGGATGACCGGTGAAGCGCAACAACGTACGAGCCGCGTCCCAGCCGACCAGGGCCGCGCGGTCGATGTCGGGTGACAGCGGGATGCTGCGCAGAACGCCGATCACGGTGAACCACTTACCGTCGATGACCACCTGAAAACCGCTGCCCGGAGACAGGTCGGCGACACCCAGCCGGCTGGCCGCCACCGAACCGAGCACGACGGTGGGCAGCTTCTCGCTCCCGGCGTCCAGGTAGCGTCCCTGCGCCATCTCGGCGTTCAGCACCGGCAGCAGGTCGGTCCGGGCGGCCAGGACGCTGAGGCCGGACCCGTCGTCCGGGTCGGTGCGGTCGTTGCGGCGGATCACGGTGTTGGTGTTGGCCACCGCGCTGACATCGATCACCGGGCCGATCCGGGCCACCATCGACATGGCCTGCTCCGGCAGCAACGGGGGCGGGTCCTGGCCGGGCGCCGGACCCGCCTGCAGGGTGTTCGTGCCGAGGGCGGACAGTTGCTCCAGCAGATGATGCTGACTGGAGGCCGGGATGCCGGTGACCACCAGCATCGTGGCGATACCGATCGAGATGCCGAGGGCGGACAGGGCGGCCCGGACCTTGCGGATCCGGATCCCGAGCAGACCGAGGTCGAGCAGGTCGACCCCGGAGAGGCGGACCGGACGGACGAGGTCGCTCACCGGGTGTCCCGCACCAGATGACCGTCGCGGATCTCCACCTGCCGCGGGCAGCGGGCGGCGATCTCCCGGTCGTGGGTGATGATCGCGATCGTCGTGCCCTCCGCGTTCAGCCCGTCCAGCAGGTCCAGCACGGCCTGGCCGTTGCTGGTGTCCAGGGCGCCGGTGGGCTCGTCGGCCAGGATCAGGGCCGGCCGGTTGACCAGGGCCCGGGCGATCGCCACCCGCTGGCGCTCACCGCCGGAGAGCTCGTGCGGGCGGTGGCCGACGCGGTGGCCGAGCCCCACCCGTTGCAGGGCGGTCACGGCCAGGTCGCGGCGATCGCGGCGGGCGACCCCGGCGTAGAGCAGGCCGGTGGCCACGTTCTCGGCCGCGCTCAGCCCGGAGGTGAGATGGAACTGCTGGAAGACGAACCCGAGCAGACGCCCGCGCAGGGCCGAGAGCTGCCGGTCGGAAAGGGAAGTGACACTCTGGCCGAGGATCTCGACCGTGCCCGAGGTGGGCCGGTCCAGCGTGCCCATGATGTTCAGCAGGGTGGACTTGCCCGAGCCGGAAGGCCCCACCACGGCGACCATCTCGCCGGCCTCGATCTCCAGGGACACGTCGCTGAGCGCGGTCACTCCCCCGCCGTAGCTCATCCCGGCCGAGCGCACCGAAAGCACGGCGTTCACGACGTGGTCACCACTTTCAGACCCTCGGTGATGCCCGTCCCGCTGATCTCGACCAGTCCTTTGGCGAAGATCCCGGTGTCGACGGCCATCAGCCCGCCGGTCTGGGGCTGCACCGCGTAACCCCCTTCGCTCAGGGCCAGGAGGGCGCCGACCGGCACCGTGAGCACGTTCTTGTGGGTCTCGGACGCGAACGCCACCTGAAGGTCGGCCGAGTTCAGCTTCTTCAGGAGCTTGGGCTGGTCGAGCACCAGGGTGATGGTGAGCTTGGGCGGGTCGCCGGGCGACGAGCCGTCCTGCTGGTTCAGGGCGGTCCCCACCGATTTGACCCGGGCCGTCGCGATGCTGCTGTCGGGCAACGTCACGCTGACCTTGTCCCCACGTTCGACCGAGGCCGCCTGCCCCTGGTCGGCGTCCACGGTGATCACCTTGGCCGTCGGGGTGACGCTCATCAGGTCACCGGAAGCCGGGTCGCCGACCTGGGCGGAGAGCGAGCTGACCCGCACCGCCCGGGTCTGGACGAGCACCGAGCCGACGACCAGGCGCCCGGTCACCGGCAGGCCCAGGTCGCGCTGCCAGGCCTTGATCGCCGCGATAAGAGTCGGGGTCAGCACGGCGTCGCCCTCGTGCACGGTGGTTCGGGTGACATGCACCGTCACCGATGGGGACGTCGTCGGGGTGGCGGTCGGGGTGGTGTTTGAGGACGCTGGGGGCCGGCTGGCGTCGTCCTGTCCGGAAGTCGCGGAGTCGCTCTCGGTGGACGTCGGGGTCGAGGTCCGCACCACCACACTCCCGACGCCCGGCTGCGACCCCACCGAATACCCGAGCGCACCGAGATTGTCGGCGATCATGCGGATGTCCGGGCCGACCTGGTCGACGGTGCCGACGCGACGGTAGAGCGGGGTCTGGCCGAAGAACAGCGGCACCGGACGATTGCCGACCCGGTAGACCGGGTCCCCGCGACGGATCGTCGTCCCGGAGGCCGGCAACCAGGTGACGACTCCCCCCAGATCGGCACGGATCGTCCGGGCGGTCCCGTAACCGAGGGAGCCACTGATGCTTTCCTGCGTCGAAAGGGTTCCCCGGGTGACTTCGGCGTAGGCGACGGTCGTGGTCGTCGTCCTCTTGGCCTCGTCGTCGTGACGCGGAACGAGCAGGTACGCGACAATCGCGACGACGGCCACCAATCCGACGAGGACGGTGACGACGGGGGCCGCTCTGCGGCGCGGGCGACCGGGCGGGATTTCCGGTGCGTCCGACGGTCCCGCGGGCAGCCGGGAGGGGCCGGGCTTGGGCATGGCCGGAGCATGCCCGGCGAATGTCGAGGACTTGTCAAGATTCGCCGGTCCCCGCGAAAGGGCGCCTATAGTCCGTGCGGTGAGCGCACGCATCCTCGTCGCCGAGGACAACCAGCGACAGGCCGAGGTGATCGAGCACTACCTGCGCATCGAAGGTCATCAGGTCCAGGTGGTCCACGACGGTCAGGAGGCGCTGCGCCAGGCCCGGCAGCAACGACCGGACCTGGTCGTGCTCGACGGAATGATGCCCGGGCTGGACGGCCTGGACGTGTGCCGGCTGCTGCGCCGCGAGTCCTCCGTGCTGATCCTGATGCTCACCGCCCGCTCCGACGAGGAAGATCTGCTGCAGGGGCTGGACTCCGGTGCGGACGACTACCTGACCAAGCCCTACCGTCCCCGCGAACTCCTGGCCCGGGTGCGCACTCTGCTGCGCCGGGTGGACCGGGTGAAGACCGACGAGAAGGTGCTGCACGTGGGCGGCCTCGCGGTCGACCTGGAGCGCTGCACGGTGACCGTGGACGAGCGGCCGGTCGACTGCACCCCGGCCGAGTTCGCCATCCTGGCCGTGCTCGCCGACCGGCCCGACCGGGTCTTCTCCCGGGCCCAGTTACGCGACCAGGCGCAGGGTTTCGACCGCGAGCCGACCAACCGGGTGATCGACACCCACGTGCTGAACCTGCGACGCAAGATCGAGGACGATCCGCGCCGGCCGCGCCGCCTGGTCACGGTGTACGGCCTGGGCTACAAAATCACCGTTCCGGAGCCCGGTCTTGCCACCCCCTAGATCCCCCGTGGTGCCGCTGCGCCACAGTCTCGTCGTCCGGCTGCTGGTGCTGTCGGTGCTCGTGGCCGTCGGCGCGATCGCCGCCACCGCCTGGCTGACCGCCCAGACCACTACTCAGGCAATTGAGAAACAGCAGGCGCAGTCCCTGTCAGCCGGCAGCACCGTCTACGACACCCTTCTCGGCTACGCCGCCGAGCACCCGACCTGGACGGGCGTCCCGGCCACCGTCGGCCAGCTGGCCCGCCGGACCGGCCGCCGGATCGTCCTGACCACGAAAGACGGCCACGTCATCGCCGACTCGGACCCGGCCCGGCCCCGGCCCAGCGGTCAGGCCTCGGCCACCGTCGACCCCCTGCGGGTGAGCACCCAGTCACCGTCCACCGACGACAGCATCGACGCCCGAGCCGTCGGGCCCTACGAGCTCACCCGAACCGAGAAGGCCCGCCTCGACCGACTGGCCGACGATCAGAAGCGTCTCTGCGTCGACAAGATCCGGGAACCGCAGATCCAGGTGGAGCACCGGCCGAACGGCCGCCCGCAGATCCGGGCCCAGGGGAACCTCCTCGCCTGCCCTCTTCCCGAGGCGGCCCAGGCCCCGACCCGGACCGAGGCCCGGGCCCTGGCCGACCTCACCCGGCTGACCGAGAGCTGCCTCGGGCGGAGCCTGCAGCCGTACCTGAAGATCGACCTTACGTTCCAGCTGGACCAGGAGGGCGGGCCGCTGCCGGCCCGCCTCGCGGCCGACCGGGTGCTGGCCTGTGTGCAGACCGCCCGGCGGGAGCAACTGAAGCCGTATGTCGCTCCGCCCGCCCTGCTCTTCGTCACCGACCCCGGCAGCACCACCATCCAGCCGTCGATCAGCCTCACGCGCAAGAACCTCCTGCGCATCGCCCTGGGCACGGCCGTGGTGCTGGCCGCGGCCGTCGCCGTCACGGTGGCGGTGGGCCTGCGCCTGGCCCGCCCCCTGCGCCGGCTGGCCGAGGCCGCCCGGCGCCCGATCGACCAGCAGCACCCGATCACCATCACCACCAAGGACGAGATCGGTTCGCTGGCCAGCGCTCTCAACGACCTTTCGGAGCGCCGCGACCGGCTCGAGGAGCAGCGCCGGGCCATGGTCAGCGATGTGGCCCACGAGCTGCGCACCCCGCTGGCGAACATCCGCAGCTGGCTGGACGCGGCCCAGGACCAGGTGGTCCCGGCCGGCCCCCAGCTGCTGGCGCTGCTGTCGGACGAGACCTTCCTGCTTCAGCGGATCGTCGACGACCTGCGTGACCTGGCCGCGGCGGATGCCGGAACCTTGCGCCTGCACTGCGACTTCGTCTACGTGAACGACGTGCTGACCGGCGTGGTCGAGGCGCACCGAGGAGCGGCCGGGGCGGCCGGGATCCAGCTCTCGACCGACTTCCGCACCGACGCCCAGATGTCGATCGACCCCGTCCGGTTGCGCCAGATCGTCGGCAATCTGGTCTCGAACGCGATCCGGCACAGTGACTCCGGCAGCCGGATCCTGGTCCGGACCCGGATGGAGCCCGACGCCCTGGCGATCGACGTGGCCGACGAGGGCACCGGCATTGAGCCCGGGGTGCTGAAGAAGGTGTTCGACCGGTTCTGGCGGGCCGACAGCTCCCGTAGCCGCACCACCGGAGGCAGCGGTCTGGGCCTGGCCATCGCCCGGGAGCTCACCGTCGCGCACGACGGAAAGATCACCGTGGTCAGCGAACTCGGGGTCGGCAGCACCTTCACCGTGCACCTGCCCGCCTCCCGGCAGGCCCCCTCCTCAGGGCTTTGACAGGTTCTTGACTTCACCCTGCCAGGGTGATCGCCATGCCGACCTTCAAAGCGAGCCAAAGGGTGCTGTTCCCCGCTCTCCTGGCGAGTCTCGCCCTGCTCAGCGCGTGCAGTTCATCGGACAGCACCGCAGGATCGACCGACTCCGCCTCGGTGGCCAGTCTCGCGACCCCGACCACCGCCGCAAAGGCGGCGACGACGCCCGCCGCCGCCGAGCGTCCCCTGATCCGCCCCGACACCTCCGAGGCCGAAGTCGCCCGGATGAACAAGGTCTACTTCGACTGCCTCCAGGACGCGGGCGTACCCGCAAGGATGGTCAAGATGTTCCGGGCGAAGCAGGGCTCCGACGCGGACACCGCCGCGAAGTACGAGAAGCAGTGCGGCTCCAAGCAACCCCAGCAGCTGTTCGACCGGGCCCGCGACGCGGACCCGGAGTTCACCGACCACCTGCGGGCCGACATCGCGTGCCTGAACGATCACGGGATCCGGGCCGAGACCCGCAAGGACGGCGGTGTCTGGCTCCTCGACGACCTGCCCCCGGACAACAAGGCCCACTGGCTCGACGACTGCGAGCAGCAGGCCTTCGGCGGCTACTACAAGACGCTGAAGTAGCCCGTCTACTCAAGTCTTCGAGAGTTCTTGGCTCCCCCTGGAAGGGCGATTTTCGTGTTCACTTTCAAAAAGCGCCACCAGGCGCTGTACCCCGTCCTGGCCGTGGGTCTGACCCTCCTCAGTGCCTGCGGATCCTCGACCGGCAGCGGGGAATCCACCGCGGCCGAAAACTCTTCGGTGGCCAGCCTGGTGACTCCCGACCCCGATCGGGCCACCCCCACCCCGACCGCCGCCGAACGTCCCCTCATCCGGCCGGACACCTCCGAGGCCGAGCTGACCCGGATGTTCAAGGTCTACTACGCCTGCATGCGGGACAACGGCCTGCCCGAGTCGCTCTTCAAGATGTACTCCCAGGCGAACGGTATGGACGTCGACACCGCGAACAAGTACCGGAAGCAGTGCGGATCCAAGCAACCCCAGCCGCTGTTCGACAGTGCCCGCGAGTCGGACCCGGAGTTCGCCGACCATCTGCGGGCCGAAGCCAAGTGCCTGAACGATCACGGGGTGCCGGTGCAGATCACCAAGGACGGCGGCATCGCCGGCGACGGCCTGCCCTCCGGAAGCAAGGCTCACTGGCTGGACGACTGCGAGCAACAGGCCTTCGCGGACTACTACAAGACGCTGTCCTGATCGGCCGTCAGAGTGAGTGAGGTCGCCAGGTCCCGGAGCGAGGGCCGCCACTCGGCCGCCTCGACCAGGTCCAGGTAGCCGGTGGACAAGGTGATCGCCCATTCGCCGTCGTCGTCGGCCAGGTGCCACAGGAAGAGCTCGTGCTCCTGGACCAGCTCGAAGTCCACGCCCTGCGGGCTCCGGTAGCGCTGGATCAGGTGCACGGCCGGGCCGCAGCGGGTCTCGACGATCTCCTCCACCGCAGGCTGTTCCAGCATCTCCTCCGGGAGCCGCAGTTGCTCCAGCAGATCCTCGGCGGCGACGTCCGGGTCGACCTCCTCGGCCCGGACCGTCACGCTGCACACCGCCGAGCGTTCGGCCTCAGGCAGGAGGAACAGCACCAGGGCCGGGGGGACGTCCTCGCGGTGAGCCGATTCGAGCGCTGGAAGGAAGACGTCGGCGAGCCGGTCGGCCCGTTCGCGCTCCAGGTCCACCTGCTGCTCGCGGGCTCGGCGACGCACCGTTGCGCGCGCCCATCCCAGCGGGTCCGCGTCCAGGTCGGCGGCCACCCATTCCGGCGGCAGATCCACCAGCACCGTGCTCATCTCAGTTCTCCCGCCAGCGCAGCGACCCGGCGATCGCCTCGAAAAGGGTGGTCATCGCTGCGGCGATCGGCTCGAGCGGGGTCCGGAAGGTCAGCAGCAGGATCCGCGACCGGTCCGGGAAGGGCACGTAGACGTCCAGGCCGGTGAGGACCACCCGGCTCGACCCGAGCCCGTCACCGACGTCGGCGAACCGGCGGGCCTCGGACCGGCGGACCGCCGGAACCTCATGACCGGCCACGGTCACCACCGTCGGCTCCGCGTTCGGGGCTTCGGCCAGGACCTGGGCCAGCACCTGCGCGGGCACGTCAGCCGGCAGCGTTTCGGGAAGCACGGTCACCACCAGGGTTGCGGCCAGGGGAAGCCCGCGGCGCACCTCGGTGAGCAGATAGAACTCCCGGCCGCCCTCGGCGAAGGCCTGGTCGGCCTTGGCCAGCAGTTCCTGTTCCACCAGGCGCCGCACCGGGGCGGCCTGGTCGCGCGACACGGTGGCGAAGGCCCTGGTCATCAGGGCCGCCACCTGCTGGGGGCGGTCACGCTCGAGCCGGATCCGGGACCAGGTCTGCGGCACCAGCAGCGACCAGCCGGTGGTGGACCCGTCCGCCTGCGTCGCCGTCACTGGTTCGCGTACCGGCCGAAGGTGGCCCGGTCCTCGTAACCGCCTGCGGCGTGCGACTTGTCGATGATGTCCCCGGTCAGGCCGAAACCGTCGAGGACCTCACTCACCTTCACCTTCGACTCCAGATCCTCCAGCGCTCCCTGAACCTTCTGGGAGGTCGGGGCCAGCGCGGCCACCGCCTTGCGTTCGGACTCCCCGAGCAGCACCTCGGAGTCCAGGCCCAGCACCTTGCCGACCTTGGAGTCCGCGAACTTGTTGAGCTTGGGCCGGGCCCGGCTGAGTTTCGAGGCCAGGAGGTTGTTGAAGGGATTGGTCTTTCCCCGGGCCGCGGCGGCCACCGCCTCCTTGGCCTCAGCCTTCGCCGCGCGGGCCAGAGGGCCACTGCGCGCGGCCGCCCGGCCGGCCTTGGTGACCGCCTTGCCGGCGGCTTGTCTCCCGGCCACCCACGCCGCTTCACCGGAGTCGATGGCGGCCCGCTTGACCGCTACCCCAGCTGCCCCCTTGAGCGCCGCCTGAGCGGCCCGGGCCCCAGTCACCGCGCGCCGGCCCCAGCCGTAGGTGACCAGCCCGAGCACGTCCAGCCCGACGGCGATCCAGGAGCCGTCACCGGAAAGGGCGGTCATCGTGTGCAGCACCAGACTGATCACGGTGAGCCCGGCCGAGACCGCGAGCAGAGCCGGGGCCAGCACGTCCAGCACCGGGATGAAGGCGATCACCATGCTGATCACGGCCAGGGTGGAGGAGACCTTGCCGAGGAAGTCGGCCCACCAGTTGATCCGGCCCGCGTGATCGTGCACCCAGTCGATGAACGAGTCCCACTGCCGGCCCGACCAGTCCTTGACCTTGTCCCACCAGCTGTCCTTGAGACCGTCGTGACTGGTCGCGGCCCGGATGGTGGAAGCCGCGTGCCGCGCCGCGGAGTTCCTGCGGTCGACCGCGTGCTGGAGCTGGGCGCGCGGCCCGGCCAGGACCTCGTCGGCGGAGGGCGGCGCCTTCGGCACGATGTCCGGGCCCGGACTGGCCTGCGCGGCCTTCTCGGCCTGCTCGTGGGCCTGGGCATCCGCCTGGGCCTGGGCCTGCAGCTGCTGGGCCTGCCGCAGCGCCGCGTCGGCCTCCCCCTGCGACTGGACCAGGATCGTGACGTAGGTGTTCAGCGCGTCCCCGACGGCCTGGTAGCGCCCTTTGGCCTTCTGGATCTGCTCCCCGACCTCGCCCGCGGTCGAGGCGAAGGCCCGGCCCGCGCACGCGTCCCAGCCTTCGGCCTGGGACAGCCGGTTCAGGGTCGCAGCCTGCTCCTCGAGCTCGGCCGCGAAGTCCCGGTACCGCCGGGCCATGCCCCGGAGTTCGGCCTCGTCGCCCGGCACCGGGTCGGAATCGGCCAGCGGGGACCAGTTCACCGGCCGGCTCACTGGCCCTTCCCCCCGTCCGCCGGGTTCAGCGAGTCAGCCATCTCGCAGTCCAGCCGGCGGTAGGCCTCCACCGCATTGGCGACGAACGTGTGCGCACCCTCGACCGCCTTCACCAGATTCTCCCGGTGGATCCTCCAGTTGTCGGAGAAATCCCCGAGCGCCGAAGTCAGGTCGGCCTGACCCAGCAACTGCGCATCCAGGTCCGCGGTCGCCCGCGAGCGGGACATGGTGTCGGCCACCTGCCCCAGCTTCTGCGCCGTCGTCTCCAGCAGGCTCAGGTCGATCGTCACATGGTCCGTCACAGCCACCCCCAGCTATCCCCACCCCAAAACACACCCTGGTCATCGCTGTCCAGGGGCCGTTCGACGGGCCACCATAGCGGCCCGGGCCGATCCCGGACAGTCCCGCCCGGTCACGGTCAAATCCGGCGGCGACCAGCGACGGACAACCTCTCCGAAAATTTCTCGCCAGTTCCGGTCCTCTGCCGTTTGGCGCTCACAGTTGACAGAAGTCAACGAAATAGCCCAAATTCGCCGAATCGGGTGCCGCCCCCTGATCAGGCACCCGCGAGCGAGGAGACGAAGATGTACTCCAGTTCCTCGGGCCTGCGGGCCCGGTTCTCGAAACATTTCGCTGCCGGTGGCCTGGCCGCCACCGTCCTGACCGCTCTGCTGGTGGCGATCGCCCCCACCAGTGCCCAGGCCGCGGTTCCGCTGTCCCAGGGCAAGACCGCCACCGCCTCGTCCACCGAGGGGGCTGCCTTCCCCGCCTCCGCCGCGGTCGACGGGGACCTGAACTCACGGTGGGCCAGTGCCTGGGCCGACCCGCAGTGGCTGCAGGTCGACCTGGGGGCCACGGCCACGATCAACCAGGTCGTGCTGCGCTGGGAAGCCGCGGCCGGTAAGGCCTTCGAGATCCAGACCTCCCCGAACGGCAGCACCTGGACCTCGATCTACTCGACCACCACCGGGGCCGGCGGCACCCAGACGCTGAACGTCACCGGCAGCGGCCGGTACGTGCGGATGTACGGCACCGCCCGCACCACCGGCTACGGCTACTCGCTGTTCGAGTTCGAGGTGTACGGCACCGGCGGCGGGGGCGGAGGTGGGGGCGGTACCACGCTCCCGACCTCGGACACCCCGGACTTCGGTTCCAGCATGCACATCTTCGACCCGAGCATGTCGAGCGCCTCGATCCAGTCCACCCTGGACGAGGTGTTCAACGCGCAGAAGGCGAACCAGTTCGGAAGCCGCCGGGACGCAGTGCTGTTCAAGCCGGGCACGTACAGCAACACGGCGAACGTCGGCTACTACACCTCGGTGGCCGGCCTGGGGCTCAGCCCCGACGACGTGACCATCAACGGTGACGTGACGGTGGACGCGTTCAACGCCAGTGAGGCGGGCAACGCGACCCAGAACTTCTGGCGGTCGACCGAGAACCTCTCCGTCGTGCCGTCATCGGGCACCGACCGCTGGGCCGTGGCCCAGGCCGGGCCGTTCCGCCGGATGCACATCAAGGGCGGGCTGAACCTGTTCCCGGCCAGCTACGGCTGGGCCAGCGGGGGCTACATCGCAGACAGCAAGATCGACGGCAAGGTCGCCTCGGCCTCGCAGCAGCAGTGGTACTCCCGCGACAGCAATTTCGGCAGCTGGGAGGGCTCGGTCTGGAACATGGTCTTCTCCGGCGTCTCCGGGGCCCCGGCCACGACGTTCCCGAACCCGCCGATCACCACGCTGGCCACCACCCCGCAGTCCCGGGAGAAGCCGTTCCTCTACTTCGCGGACGGCAAGTACCGGGTGTTCGTGCCCTCCCTGCGCACCAACGCCTCCGGCGCCTCCTGGACCAACGGGAGCACGGCCGGCAGCTCGATCCCGATGAGTCAGTTCTACGTGGTGAAGCCGGGTGACGACGCGGCCCGGATCAACCAGGCGCTGGCCCAGGGCCTGAACCTGTTCTTCACCCCGGGCGTCTACCACCTCAACCAGACGCTCAACGTCACCCGGGCCGACACCGTCGTGCTCGGCATCGGCCTGGCCACGCTGATCCCGGACAACGGGGTCACCGCGATCAGCGTCTCCGACGTGGACGGCGTGAAGCTGGCCGGCCTGCTGGTCGACGCCGGCACCACGAACAGCACCTCCCTGGTCACGGTGGGCCAGACCGGGGCCTCGGCCTCGCACGCCGCCGACCCGACCAGCCTGCAGGACGTGTTCTTCCGGATCGGTGGGGCCACCGTCGGCAAGGCCACCACCAGCCTGGTGGTGAACAGCAACAACGTTCTGCTGGACCACATCTGGGCCTGGCGGGCCGACCACGGCAGCGGGATCGGCTGGACCACCAACACCGCCGACACCGGCGTTGCCGTCAACGGCAACAACGTGCTCGCCACCGGGCTCTTCGTGGAGCACTACCAGAAGACGGAGGTGAACTGGACCGGCAATGGCGGTAGGACCATCTTCTTCCAGAACGAGATGCCTTACGACGTGCCGGACCAGGCGTCCTGGATGAACGGCAGCACCAAGGGTTACGCCGCCTACCGGGTGGCCCCCACGGTGACCAGCCACGAGGCCTGGGGCCTGGGCAGCTACTGCTACTTCAACGTGAACGGCACGGTCGCGGCCGACCACGCGTTCGAGGTGCCAACCACCGGGACCCGCATGCACGACCTGCTCACCGTCTCCCTGGGCAACAACGGCAGCATCACCCATGTCGTCAACAACACCGGGGCGGTGACCCCGACCAACTCGACCCCGAGCAACGTGACCAGCTACCCGTAACTCCCGGCAACACTCCCAGGAACACTCCCGGCAACCAGCACCACGCAACTCCCCACCAAGACGGCGGGCCCCGCTCCGACGGGGCCCGCCGTTGCGGTGCCTGGGATGACCACCTCGTTTCACCGAGTATGGTGAGGAAACCGGGACGAGGTCCCGACCGCCCCGGCGGTCGCGCCCGTCTCCCAGGCCCGCCTCGCGCCGACCCTCACCCGGGCCGCCGGGCCGCTACGAGAAGTGAGCAGGGCGCCGGCCGGATCTCAGCACCAAGGTGGCACTGTTGCGCCACCACGGGCCGGACGCACCCTCCCACCGGGACCGCCTTCTTACCGACCCCGGGTAACTTCTGTGAACAAAGATGACCGTGTGTCGTCGAAGGGTCCTGTCCGTCTCCCCACCGCCCGGCCTTTGACCTGGTCAGCGGGCCAGGGTGGCGCACCGAAAAGCGCGGCGTGTCGAGCAGCGATACGTTCCGTGTCTGTAACACACCCGCCGGATCGCCGGCGCGTCCATGAAGGGGTCCTTGCGTGAGAGTTGCCTTGCTGGCCCACCTGCACCACCCCATTGCCGAGCCCTTCGCCGGCGGGATGGAGATGCACACCGCGATGGTGGCGGACGAACTGGTGCGCCGCGGCCACGACGTCACCCTGTTCGCCCGTGAGGGCAGCCGGACGCTCGCCCACCTCGAGCCGATCATGGGCGAGGACTTCGTCTACGGGGCGGTCCGTCACTCCCACGCCCGCGACCAGCTGCTGGACGACGCGGTCCGCCGCGCGCTGGTGCGGATCGACGCGGGCGGTTTCGACGTCGTGTTCAACAACTCGCTGAACCCGCTGCCGTACCACGAGCTCGATGCCTGGCCGATGCTCACCGTGCTGCACACCCCACCCACGCTGGAGAAGGTGAACGCGGTCATCGAGGCACCGGGCTGGCGCCCGGGCCGACGGCACGCGTTCGTCGCCGTATCCCGGCACACCGCACGGTCGTGGCGCTCCCGGCTGCCCTCGGTGAGCTGCATCCCGAACGGTGTCCAGCTCGGCCGGTGGCGACCGCTGATCGGGCACGACCCGGGCCTGGCGGTCTGGTCGGCCCGGATCACCCCGGAAAAGGGGCTGCACCTGGCCATCGACGCCGCCCGGAAAGCCGGTCTGCGCCTGGAGATCTGCGGGAGCGTGGCCGATCCGGCCTATTTCGCGCAGCACATCGAACCCCGCCTGGGACCGGGCGTGATCTACCGGGGTCACCTGAACCACCACGACCTGGCCGCTTCGATCGCCCGGGCCGCGGTGTTCCTGGCCACCCCGCTGTGGGCCGAGCCGTTCGGCCTGGCGATGGTGGAGGCCATGGCCTGCGGCACTCCGGTGGCGGCGCTGCCCAACGGCGCGTGCTCGGAAGTGGTCCTGCCCGCCGGCGGGGTGGTCTCGGCCAAGGTTTCCTCCGGCTCCCTGGCCACGGCGATCCGGGCCGCTCGCAAGCTGGACCGCGGCCGGGTGCACCGGCACGCCCAGCGGTTCGACGCGGCCACGATGATCGACCGGTACGAGGACGTGCTGCAGCGCATGGCGGCCCGGCCGCTCGTGCTCGCGGACGCCCTCCACGAAGCCCAGCCGGCCTGAGGCGATCAGCGTGCAACCCATCCTCTACTACGTCCACCATCAGGGCGGCGGCCACTGGCGACGCGCTTTAGCCATGGCCGAAAAGCTTTACCGACCGGTCATTTTTGCGTCATCCGGACCGCCTCCTCGAGCCCTGCCGACGTCCGCGCACTACGTGCCGCTGCCGTTGGACTACTCAGCCGAGCAAGAAGTCGGCAACCCGGACGCCCATGGCCGTCTGCACTGGGCTCCCACTCACGAGGCCGGGCTGCTGGGCCGCCACCAGAAGCTTCTGGATGCCGTGGCCCAGTACCGGCCCGCGATGGCCGTGGTCGACGTCTCGGTCGAAGTGACGGTTCTCCTGCGGGTCAGCGGCGTGCCGGTGACGGCGGTCCGCCTTCCCGGTGTTCGGGAAGACCCTGCCCACCGGCTGGGTTTCGACCTGGCCGACGAGGTGGTCATGCCGGTTCCGGCTGACTGGGACCTGCACCGGGGTATGCCTCGCACGCACGCCGTAGGACTGGTCGCCGCCGGCGGATCGGAGCCGGTCACGATCAATGAGGGACGCCCGCGGGCAGTCGTGCTGGTCGGCACCGGAGGATCGCGGTTGGACGCGCAGCAGTGCGTACGCATTGCCACGGACCTCCCCGATCACGACGTCCAGGTGCTGGGGCTGACCCGCCCGTCCGCCCTGGCCGTGCTGCCGGGCAATCTCACCTTTGCCGGTCGGATCCGGGACCCGCGCAGCCGGATCCGCGCGGCCTCCGTGGTCATCGGGAACACCGGACTGGGCACCGTCGCCGACGTCGTCACCGCCGGGCGGCCTTTCGTAACCCTTCCCGAGGCAAGGCCCTTCGACGAGCAGCGGGTCACGGCCGACGCCCTGGAGCAGCGCGGCGCGGTCGTTCTGCGGCGGATGCCGACCCGGGGCGGCTGGGCCGAGGCCGTGCACCGCGCCGAGGCTCAGGGCGCTTCTCCCCTGATCGCCGACGGCGCCCAACGTTTCGCCGAGCTCGTCGAGTCCCGCGCGGCGTCCGTCGCCCCTTCCTCCACCGATTCGAGCGCGGCGAGCGTGTCGATCGACCTGGTCGCCCTGGAGACCGCGTGACCGGCGGCGTGGCCGTGGTGACGATCGTGGCCGGACGGCGCGAGCACCTCGCCCGCCAGATGGAGGGCCTGCGGCGCCAGGACCGCCGCGCGGACCACGTGGTGATCGTGCGGATGGATGCCGAACCGCTTGAGTATCCGGAGGACGCGGGTCAGCGCATCACCGTGGTCGACGTGCCTCCCGAGTCTGGGCACCTGCGGCTGGCCGCCGCCCGCAATCACGGAGTGAGAGTCAGCGACGCCGGGGCGGTCGCCCTGCTCGACGTCGACTGCATCCCCGGCCCCGGGCTGGTAGCGGCCTGCGCGGACACCCTGAAACAGGTGGACGGCCTGGTCACCGGCCCGCTGCGGTACCTCGCCGAGGATGCTCCCCTGTCCGACTGGACCGAGCCGCTCCTGCGTGAATGGTCACAGCAGCACCCGGCCCGCCCCGCCCCCGCCGCGGGCGAACTGGTCCGCGACGATCGGCACGAGCTGGCCTGGACCACGTCCCTGGCGTTCCGCCGTAGTTCCTTCGACCGGATCGGCGGTTTCGACGAGCGCTTCACCGGATACGGCGGTGAGGACACCGATTTCGCGATCCGGGCCCGGCAGGCCGGTCTGGGCGTCTGGTGGAGCGGCGACGCGGTCGCCTATCACCAGTACCACCCCACCCAGTCGCCGCCTCTCACACACCTGGCCGACATCGTCCGTAATTCCGTACTGTTCCGCGAGATTCACGGCTGGTACCCGATGCAGGGGTGGCTCGACGAGTTCGCGCGCCGCGGGCTGATCGACTTCGATCCGGAGGCCGGGCGGCTGCTCCTGCGCTAGCTCGCCTGCGTACTCTCGCGGGCGAGAACCGTGTGCGGCGCAGTGATCTGAACGGCCGGCTGCTCCGGATCCTCGATCCGGGTGGCCAGACGCTCCACCGCCTGGCGGGCGATGCGCGGGGTGTCCAGCGAGACCGTGCTGAGGGTGGGCCGGGAGTAGCGGCCCTCTTCGATGTCGTCGATCCCGATCACCGCCACGTCTTCCGGCACGCTCAGCCCGGCGTCGAAAACCGCGCGGATGACCCCCATCGCCAACAGGTCGGCGTAGCAGAAGATCGCGTCGGGCGGCTCGGGCAGGGCGAGCAGTTCCCGGGCCGCGCGATACCCCGCTGCCCGCCGATAGTGCGGTGCGGCACGCAGGTATTGCGGCTCTAGGGGGAGACCGGCCTCGCGCAAGGCACGCTGAAATCCGGCGGTGCGCTGTTGCGGGGTGGCGTAGTTCTCCTGAGGCTGAACACCGACCGCGGCGATCCGCCGGCGCCCGATGCCGATCAGGTGGCTGACGGCCTCGTAGGCGGCCCGCTCGTTGTCGATGGCCACGTGGTCGTAACGGCCGTCGAAGTCGTGCTCGCCGAGCAGGACCAGCGGCACCGCCGGGCCGTCCTGCATCTCCTGCAGTTCCGCGGGGGTGACCAGCGGGCTGAACAACAGGCCGTCGAAGAGCATGGTGCGGTCGGCCCCGGTGAGCAGCTGCCGTTCGCGGTCGTGGTCGTGCCCGGTCTGGTCGACGATCACCCGATAGCCCACCTCGGCCGCGGCGTTGATCACCTCCCGGGCCAGCTCGGCGAAGTAGGGCACGTCGATCTCGGGCACGACCAGGGCGAGCACGCCGGTGCGCCCGGTCCGCAGGGTGCGGGCGATCGGGTTCGGCCGGTAGTCCAGCTCCTCCATCGCGGCCTGCACCCGGCGGCGCATCTGCTCGCTGACGTGCTGGTAGCCACTGACCACGTTGTTGACGGTGCGCAGCGATACCTGCGCGTGCCGGGCCACGTCCCGCAACGTCGCCGCCACTGGCGTCCTCCTGCTCGTCCGGCTTTCCAGAACACTCCCAGTCTAGGGCTTGCCTACGTGTGCAAACGCCTCTACTTTGCACACGTAGGCAAAATCCCCGACCACCGGCACAAGGGAGTGCTCATGTCCACCGAACCCGCACGTCAGGGCCTGTCCCGGCGACAGGTCAACGGCCTGCTGATCGCCGCTCTGGCCGGCGCCCTGAGCGCCTGCGGCCCGTCGATCAACGGCGACTCCGACGGCGCCGCGGCGCCCTCCGACGGCCGGCTGCTCAAGGCCCCCACCGGAGATCCCTCCGGCGAGATCGTGATCTGGGACCGTTCCGGCGACCTGTTCAAGGTCTTCGCCGCCGCGATCCCGGCCTTCAACCGCAAGTACCCGAACGTCAAGGTCCGGCACGAGGCCGTCGACATCGACGCCAAGCTGCAGAACACCCTGATCACCGGGACCCAGGTGCCGGACGGGGTGTTCCTCGACGACGCCAAGGTCGGCGGCTTCGCCGACTACCTCTGGGACCTGAAGACCGTGCTCGCCAAGTACCTGCCCGACATCGCCCCGCAGAAGGTGTCGGTCAACTCGCTCAACGGCGGGATCTACGGAGTGCCCTACGACCTCGACCCGGGGCTGCTCTTCTACAACGAGAAGGCGCTCACCGCGGCCGGGATCGACGCCAGTGCCATCCAGACCTACGACGACCTGCTCGGGGCCGCCCGCAAGTACCAGCAGTACAAGCCCGGCTCCGGGCCGATCCACCTGGAGCAGAGCGCCTTCCTGGGTCAGCTTCAGCTGGAGATGTACGCCAGTCAGCTGGGCACCGCCCTGGCCGGCGCGGACGGCAAGCTGCAGCTCGACTCCCCCGCGTACCAGCAGATCCTGACCTGGCTCGAAACCGTGAGCAAGGAGAAGCTGGGCACCCGGGCCGAGTACCTCACCCCCAGCGACGTGGGTGCCCTGGAGTCCGGCGACCAGGTGTTCTACCCCTGGGCGATCTGGTTCTCCTTCGCCCCGCAGCAGCAACTGCCCAAGACCTCCGGCGACTGGCGGGCCATGCCCCTGCCGGCCTGGAAGTCCGGCGGCGCCCGCAGTGGAGCGATGGGCGGCTCCTCGTTCGTCCTGCCGAAGGACGGCAAGAACTCGGCGCTGGCCTGGCTGTTCTACGAGTTCCTGATGTTCGACGAGGCCGGCTACAGCGCGGTCTGGGGGCCCAGCGACGTCTACCCCCAGGGCCTGAACACCTCCATCCCCAGCTACCGCCCCGCCGCCAGCCCGGGCAAACCGCTCTTCGAGCCGGTCAAGGCCCTCGGTGGGCAGGACCTCTGGAAAACCGCGATCGAGGCCGGCGAGCAGATCCCGGCCGGGGCCGCCATCCCCACCTGGTGGGCCGGGGCCGTCGACTACCTGGGCAACGACATCCAGCGGATGCTCGACGGCAAGCTCACCCCCGCCCAGGTCATCGACCAGGCGGGCCGTGACATCCAGAAGAACCTGGTCGACCGTGCCTAGGAAAGCCCGATGACCCTCGCCCCCGCCACCCGCGCCGCGCCCACTCCGGCGCCCCCGTCGCCGTCCCCCGGACGGGCGGCCCACTTGCGCCGCCGACTCGCGCCGTACGTGTTCGTCGCCCCCTTCATCGCCCTGTTCGTAGCTTTCAGCGTCTACCCAATGCTGTTCACCCTCCGCCTGAGCTTCACCGACTGGCACGGAGCGGGGGCGGCCCGATGGGTGGGCTGGGGCAACTACACCTATCTGCTGGGCAGCAGCGCCTTCTGGTCCTCCCTGGGCAACTCCGCGGTGCTGTGGCTGCTGATCGTGCCCGTCCAGATCGTCCTGGCCCTGGTCGTCGCGGTCTGCCTGAACAACGCGAAACTGCGCCTGCGCGGCCTGTACCGGGTCTCGTTCCTGGTCCCGTTCGTCACCCCGCTGGTGGCCGTGGCCCAGATCTGGGTGGTGCTGTTCGACCAGAACTACGGTGCGGTCAACCAGGTGCTGTCCCTGGTCGGCCTACCCGACGTCGGCTGGCTGACCACCACCACCTGGGCCAAACCCACGCTGGCGCTGCTGTTCATCTGGAAGACCACCGGCTTCATCGTGGTGATCCTGCTCTCCGGTCTGCAGAGCCTGGACGCCTCGATCTACGAGGCGGCCGAGATCGACGGGGCCGGAACCCTGCGCAAGCTCTGGTCCCTGACCATCCCGCTGGTCCGCCGCACCCTGGCGTTCGCCGCGGTGATGCAGACCCTGGCCGTCTTCCAGATGTTCGCCGAGCCGTTCGTGGTCACCGACGGCGGGCCCTACGGCTCGACCACCACCGCCGGCTTCGCCCTCTACAAGCACATCAACCAGGCCGACCTCGGCACCGGGGCAGCGAACTCGTTCCTGCTCGTGATCGTCGTGGCCGTGCTGTCCCTGCTGTTCGTCCGGCTGCTGCGGACGGAGGACTGAGATGACCGCCCCCACCCTCGACAAGCGGAACCGGGCCACCCTGACCTCGATCGGTTCCCACACCTTCCTCGGGCTCGTCCTGGTGCTCTCCCTGGCCCCGGTGCTGTGGGCCGTGGTCTCGGCGTTCAAACCCCCCACCGAAATCGTGTCCCACCCCCTTGGCCTGGATCCGGGCTCGCTCACGCTGGAGAACTTCCGCCGGATGTTCGCCGACGTCCCGCTCGCCCGGGGCTTCCTCAACACCGCGGTGGTGCTGGTCAGCAAGGGCACCCTGACCCTGGTGCTGGCCCCGCTGGCGGCCTTCGCGTTCGCGAAATACCGCTTCCCGGGCCGGGGTCTGCTGTTCGGCGCGGTCCTGGTCACCCTGATGCTGCCGACCATCGTGCTGATCATCCCGCTGCTCCTGCAGATGAAGGAGCTGGGCTGGGTGAACACGTACCAGGCGCTGATCCTGCCCGGCGCCGTCGACGCCTTCGCCATCTTCTGGATGCGACAGGTGATCGCCGAGATCCCGGACGAACTGCTGGACGCCGCCCGGATCGACGGCTGCGGGGAACTGGGCCTGTTCACCCGGATCGTGATGCCGCTGATCCGCCCCGCCCTGGCCGGGCTCGGCGTGCTCACGGTGATGAACATCTACAACGACTTCGTCTGGCCGGTGGTCGCGGCCAACAGCGAGAAGATGGCCACCCTCCAGGTCGTCCTCTCCACCCTCGCGCAGAACATCACCGGCAACCGGATCGGCGCCGACTACGCCACCGTCACCGGAGAGCTCCTGGCCGCCGCCTCGATCGCGTTGCTGCCCCTGGTCGCCGTGTTCATGGCGTTCCAGAAGCACTTCGTCAACGGCATCCTGGCCGGCAGCGTCAAGGGCTGAATCCCCCCTCCCACCGCCCTTCTACCGCAAGAGAGGCCGAGCATGACCTCCCCGCCCGACGTCCTTCCCGAAACCCCGCTGCAGCTGGTCGAACCGCTGCTGCCCCGCCCCGAGTACCCGCGTCCCGACCGCGACCGCTCACAGCGCTGGGTCCCGCTCAACGGGGTGTGGGACCTCGAGACCCCGGAAGCCACCCTCCCGGTGACCGTTCCCTTCGCCTGGGAGACCACCGCTTCCGGAGTCGCCCGGACCTGGCTGGAACAGGCCACTTATCGCCGCTCGATCAGCGTGCCCGCAGAGTGGGCCGGACACCGCGTGATGCTCTGCTTCGGGGCCGTTCACCACGAGGCCCACGTCCTGCTCGACGGTCACCAGATCGGCCATCACGTCGGTGGTTACACACCCTTCGAGATCGACCTCACCGACCGGCTGAGCCCCGGGGACCAGGCCGTGCTGGAAGTGCGTGTGCACGCTCCGGCCGACAAGCGCCGGATCCCGCACGGCAAGCAGCGTTCCATCCCCCGCACCGACTACGACGGGGTCTGCTTCACCCCTACTTCGGGCATCTGGCAGAGCGTCTGGCTGGAGGCGCGGGGCCGGACCTTCGTCGAGCAGGCCGGGCTGAACAGCGACCTGCTCACCGGTTTCGGGGTGACCGGGCGACTGAGCGGGGACCGGCCGGCCGGAACCCGTTTCACCGCCCGGGTGATCGAGGGATCGGCCTCCTTCGAGAGCATCGAGCTGACCACGGACGATGAGGGACGCTTCGACGGCTGGCTCCCGATCGGCCAACCGCAGCTGTGGTCACCGGAGGACCCGCATCTCTACCGGGTCGAACTCTCGGTCGCCAACGACGTCGTCACCCTCACCTCCGGCCTGCGCCGGATCGAGGTGGTCGGGGAACAGCTGTGGCTCAACGAATCCCGGCTCTACCTGCGCGGTGTGCTCGACCAGGGCTACTGGCCCGGCAGCGGCCTGACCGCCCCGGACGAGGCCGCCCTGGTCCGCGATCTGGAGATCGCCCGCGAGCACGGCTACACCCTGGTGCGCAAACACCTCAAGCTCGAGGACCCGCGCTGGCTGCACCACGCCGACCGGACCGGGATGCTGGTCTGGGCCGAACCGCCGGCCCCGAGCCGGTTCGGTGACGAGGCCGCCCGGGCCTTCGAGCAGCAGCTCCCGGCCCTGGTCGAGCGGGACGGCAACCATCCCAGCATCGTGGTCTGGGGCCTGTACAACGAGGAGTGGGGGCTGGACTGGGACATTCCCGGCAGCCCGGAACGGGCTCAGGCCGCTCGCACCGCGTACGAGGCGCTGCGGTCCCTCGACGACTCCCGGCCGATCGTGGAGAACTCCGGCTGGTCGCACGTCCAGACCGACCTGGTCGACTGGCACTACTACGACGAGGATCCGGCCGGATGGGCCCGGAACGTTGCGGATCTGGCGAGCGGGCAGCGGGAGGACTTCCCGGTGCGGTTGGGGGCCGACTTCGTCGTGGACAAGTCGCTCTACGCCGGACCGGCTCACCCCCGGCACGGTCTTCCCCTGCTCAACAGCGAGTACGGGGGCGGGTTCACCAGTCTGGAGCGGGCCTGGCACCTGCGCTGGCAGACCCAGGAACTGCGCCGCCACGACCGTTTCGCAGGATACGTCTACACCGAGCTCACCGACGTGGAGCACGAGATGGCCGGCTTGGTCGACTTCGACCGTCGCAGCAAGGATCTGGGTGGCCTCTCCCCCCGCGACATCAACGCCGACACGGTGCTGGTCGTCGATCTGATCCCGATCGCGGCCGGCGCCGACATCACCGTTCCAACGGCGGATCTCGCTCTTGGGGTGCATGTTTCGCACCACGGAAAGGCTTCGATCAATGGACGCTTGCGGGCGGGTTGGGCGGCCGGTGGCCACCCGGCGGGGCTCCCGCTTCCGTCATCGCTCACCGAGAGCGTCCTGGTGACCGTCGAGCCCTTCGCGCTCTCCGAGACGGTGACCCTCGTCGTCCCTCCGCCCGGTCCGGTCGAGTCCGCCCGGCTGTGGCTCTGGTTCACCGACGCCGACGGTCAGGTCATCGCCAGGACGTTCGTCGACGCCGCGCCGGTCGAGCCCCCGAACCGCCGGGGCGCCCGCCCGCGTCCCTAGTTCCCCTCAGCCCCCGGGACCGGACGACAGCCTGGTCCCGGGGCGCCCCCGCCCCGATAATCTGGCCCCATGCCCTACCTCGAGCTTCCCCACGGCAAGGCCTATCACGAGGTCTCCGGCGCCGGGGAACCCCTGCTGTTCCTGCACGGTGGCTACAGCTCGCTCGAGGCGACCCGGGAGCTGACCGGGCTGCTGGCCGAGGATTACGAGGTCCACGGACCGGAACGGCCCGGGCACGGCCGCACGGCCGACACCCCGGAGCCGTTCGCCTACGACACGATGGTCCGGCACACACTGGCCTACCTGGACGCGATCGGCCTGGCCCGGGCCCACGTGGTCGGCTTCAGCGACGGGGCGATCACCGGGCTCCTGCTCGCCCGCGACCATCCGGACCGGGTGTCCTCCCTGGTGGCGATCAGCGCCAATCTGGACCCGACCGGCTTCGTGTCGGACGAGGAGGCGGCCGGGGCGATGACGGCGGAGCAGCACGAACAATTGGAGGCCGAGTACGCGCTGCTCTCCCCCGACGGAGCGGCGCACTCGGAGGTGATCGTGGGCAAGCTCGTCGACCTGTGGACCAGCGAGCCGCACATCCCGGCCGCCTCGCTCGCCGGCGTCAGGGCGCCCACCCTGGTGCTGGCCGGGGATCACGACATGGTCGCGCTGGAGCACACGGCGGTGATCCAGCGCAGCATCCCCGGCGCCCAGCTCGGCATCGTGCCCGGCGCCGGGCATCTGCTGGTCCGCGAGTGCCCCGACCTGATCGCCGCGATCGTCCGGCGCTTCCTGACCGGCCGCACGCTAACGTCGTCCTCGTGAACCTCGAACTCGACGGAAAGATCGTGCTGGTGGTCGGCGGATCCGGGCTGATCGGCCGGGCCGTCGTCGAACGCCTCCGGCAGGAGGGCGCCACGGCCGTGCCCGCCTCCCGCACCGGCAACGACGGCCTGACGATGGACGCCCGCGACCAGGCCTCGGTCGACGCGGCCTTCGCGAGTCTGCTGGACCAGTACGGACGCCTGGACGGCCTGGTCGTCACCGCGGCCCCCAGCGCCCAGACGCTGGACGCCTCCCGCCAGGGCGACCCGGAGCAGGTGCTGGACGCCATCGATGGCAAGGCGATGACGTTCCTGCGCGTGGCCAACGCGGCCCTGCCCGGCATGACCGGCGCCGGCTACGGGCGGATCGTCGCCATCAGCGGCCAGAACGCCCTGCTCACCGGCAATATCACCGGCTCGGTCCGGAACGCTGCGCTGATCCTCACCGCCAAGAACCTGGCCGACGCGGTGGCCGGAACCGGCGTCACGGTCAACACGATCAACCCCGGGACGGTCACCGCGACCCCGGACGCCGAGGTGCAGCCCGGACGCCCGGGGCAGTCGAGCCCCGATCAGATCGCCGACCTCGCCGCTTTCCTGCTCTCACCTCGCACCGGGACGATCTCGGGTGAGTCCATCGCCATCGGGCACCGCGTCCTCGGCGTCACCTCCATGTGAACGCCGAAACCGCCGTCCTGGCCTCGACCGCAGCGCATTTCGGCTTCCAGGCAACGGTGACCGCCATCGTCTATCCCGCGCTGGCCCGGATACCTTCCGAACAGTGGACGATGGGGCACCGGGCCCACACGAGGGCCATCACCCCGGTGGTTGCGGTGGTCTACGGCGCACTCGCGATCACCGGGGTCTGGGCGCTGTGGTCGGGGCCGGACGGATGGACGCTGGTTGCGCTGGCTTTCGTGGCCGCGACCGTGCTGGTCACGACGTTCGCCGCGCGCTTGCACGGGCGCCTCGGAGCGGGCCACGACGCGGACCTGATTCGCCGACTGCTCTGGGTGGACCGGCTTCGGGCCGCCACCGGGACGCTCGCCTTTGCCGCGTCCTTAATCTCGATCGTCTGAAGCCTGGGCCCGGTTCCGGGTGATCTCCGCGGAATGGGCCGAAGCCCATTCGACGAGCGATGTGGCAATGCCGAGAAAGCTCTGGCCCAGTGGCGTGAGGGTGTATTCGACGCGCGGCGGGACCTCGCCGTAGGCGGTGCGGGTAATCAGGCCGTCCTGACCGAGTTGGCGCAGCGTGAGGGTCAGCATGCGCTGCGAGATGCCCGGCAGGATCTGCTGCAGGCCGGAGTAGCGCCGCGGCCCCTGCTTCAGGTTGGCCACGACCAGCACCGTCCATTTGTCACCCACCCGGTCCAGCAGCTGACGGACGAAGTCGCCGTTCGCCATCTCCAGTTCCCCGCACGCGTCCCTGGTGGTCACGCTGGTCATCGGAGCGCTCCTTCGGTTCACGCCAATACGGACACCGGTGTGCCTTTTGTAAGCCCTTTCATCCTGACGCAGGATGAGACCACGCACAAATCACCGGTGAAGCGTTGTGCGGACCTGTTCTTGTTGCGCCCGGAATGGAAGAACCATGTCCTATTTACTGCACATCGACGCCTCCTCGTTCGACGCCGAATCCATCTCCCGCCAGATCGCCCGATCCTTCCTGAATTCCTGGGGCGGGAAAGACATTGTGTACCGCGACCTGGCCCTCACACCGGTACCGCACATCACGGCCGCCGGAATTTCGGCCCGGGTGACCGACCGGGCTCTGCATACCCCGGAGCAGGCCGCCGCTCAGGCCATTCAGGACGAATTGGTGGACGAATTCCTCGGTGCCGGCGGCTACCTGTTCACCGCGCCGGTCTACAACTACGGCATTCCCTCGGTGCTGAAGGCCTGGATCGACCAGATCGGCGTTTCCGGCCGCACCGTGCACCTGCCCGACGGGCCGCTCACCGCCGGTCGTCCGGCCGTCGTGGTCTCCTCGCGCGGCGGCTCGTACGGGCCGGGCGAACCGCACGATGGCCGCGATCACCTGGTGCCGAACATCCAGGAGATCCTGGGCGTGGACATGGGCCTGCAGATCCGGTTCATCACCTCGTCCTGGGGTTTGGCCGAGGTCCTGCCGATGCTGTCGCCGCTGATCCCGCAGCACCGCGACTCGCTGGCCGCCGCCCACACGGCGGCCCGGGAAGCGGGTGAGAGCTTCACCCTGCATCCGGTCGCCGAGGTCCCGAAGCCGTCCGATTCCCAGCGCCCGGCCGCCCGGTTCAGCACCGCCGAATAGCTCCGGCGCCCGATACGGCACCATTGCCGCATGGCGGATGGATCTTCCCGGGCAGTCCCCCGGTGGCGGCGACTGCTGAGGCGTTCTCTCTGGGCGGTGGCGATCCTGGTCTCGGTGGCGGTCCTGACGATCGCCACCGGGATCGGCATCTTCATGGTCCGGGGCTCCGGCTCGGTGGACGCCTCGATCCGCAGCACCGGGCAGGACGCCTACTGGCTCGGGCACGCCTGGGTGGACGGGCGCAAGTCCCAGGGCGACGTGGACGCCCTGGTCAGCCAACTCAAGGGCACCGGGATCCACGACCTGTTCGTGCACGCCGGCCCGTTCGCCGACGACGGCACCCTCGACCCGGGGCTCCGGCCCAACGCCAAGTGGCTGGTCCAGACGCTGCACACCGCGCTCCCTGGCGTACGGGTGCAGGCCTGGCTGGGCGACGTCCTCTCCGACGACCGGATGGACCTCGCCTCCACGGCTACCCGAACGCGCATCCTGACCGGGGTGAACGACATCCTGGCCGATGGTTTCGACGGCATCCACTACGACTTCGAGCCGGTTCGAGACGGCAACCAGAACCTCGTCGCCCTGCTCACCGCGACGCACGCGGTGACTCAGTCGCAGCACGCCGTGCTGTCCGTGGCCACGCCTGCCCTGGACCGGCTGCCCGGTCTCTACCTCGCCCTCAAGCTGCTTCCCCCGCAGACCCAATGGACCACCAGCTATCTGCGCCAGGTCGCCGACCACGTGGACCAGGTCGCGATCATGGCCTACGACTCCTCACTCCCCAGTGAGAGCGCCTACCGGGGTTACGTCCGTAGCCAGACCCAGATCGCGCTCAGGACGCTGCCGGCGGACGTCGGCCTGCTGATCGGCGCGCCCGCCTATCACGAGAGCAAGATCAACCGCTTCGACTTCGCCGAGACCGTGTCCGCCTCAATCTCCGGCGTCCAGCTCGCCCTGGCCGGCCGGGCCCGCGAGCGCCCGGTCGGCATCGCGCTCTACGTCGACTTCACCGCCACCGCCGAGGACTGGGACAGCTACCGCCGCCACTGGGCTCCCTGACCTGCCCTGACTTGCCCTGACTCAGGCCGGGCCACTGTCCATGACCAGATCGAGATTGACTATACGCCAGCTGTTCTCGTCCCGCCGGAGAGTGAATCGGTAACTTCCGGTCGTGATCGGACCTGCGGCGGACGTCATCAGCAGGTAAGCCTGGGCCTCGGCGGTAGTGGCGTCCGCCCGGTCGACGATGACGTTCGTCAGGTTGTGCCGGGTCGGACCGGTCTGCGTAGCCCAGTTCTCCTTCACGAAGCCAAGAATGGCCGAGCGTCCGGCTACTGGACCCATCTCACCGGCGCCGGTGATCGTGAACTGCCAAGCAGCGTCCTCAGTGAGAACGCTTTCCAGTCCGGCCGCATCGTGCTGGTCCAGAGCGAAGGCGTAGCGCACCAACGCCTGCTGCACGGCCAAGGTCACCTCGCTGTCCATCAGGCGACCTCGAGCACGATCTTGCCGCGGAGGTGGCCCTGAGCCGCCCGCTCATGAGCCTTCTGCGTGGCCTCCAACGGATACGTGCTGTCAATTTCAACCCGCAGCCGGCCCGCTTCCAGCAGCTGCGCGATCTCGGCCATTTGCTCACCGCTGGAACGCACTTGAGCGCTGGAGACCGTCACGCCCAGCCGCTCGACCTCCTCGGGATCGAACTGCCCGAAGAACACCGGGAACAGTGCCCCACCCCGCTTGATCGTGCTCAGGAAGCGGCTGCTGGTGGGGCCGCCGAGGGTGTCGAGAACCAGATCCAGGTCCCGCACCACGTCTTCGGGCCGGGTCTTGGTGTAGTCGATGAACTCGTCCGCGCCCAGCTCCCGCAGGAACGCCTCGTGCGAGCCCGACGCCACCGCGGTCACGTGGGCACCCTTCCCCTTCGCCAACTGCACGGCGAAGTGCCCGACCCCGCCCGCCGCCCCGTTGACCAGCACCTTCGCCCCTTGCTGGATGGACGTCGGCCGGTGCCGGAACGGCTGGAAGGGAGACGGCTCGTCGTGTCCCATGTCGATCAGGAACTGCCAGGCCGTCAGCGCCGCCATCGGGGCCCCGGCGGCGTCCCGGTGACTCACCGCGGCCGGCTTGATCGCCAGGTCCGAGGCCGGGGCGGTGACGTACTCGGCGTAGGTGCGGCCGTCGAAACCAGGGAATCTGAGCATGCCGAACACCTCGTCGCCCACGGAGAAGCCCTGGACATCGGATGCCACGGCCTCCACCGCGCCCGACATGTCCGTTCCCGGAATCAGGGGCAGTTCGAAGTGCGGACGGATCTCGGCGGGCATCACCTTCATGCCCTCCCGCAGGTACCAATCGGGCGGATTCACCCCCACCGCATGTACCCGGACCAGCACCTCACCGGCCTTCGGTTCCGGAACCGGAACGTCCTCGTAGCGCAGCACCTCGGGACCGCCGAACTCGTGCAGCCGGACCGCTTTCATGGTTTTTGTGGGCATCGTCAGTTCGCTTTCCTCGTCGCAACCCGTGCCCCCGAGTCAAACGTCCACAGCTGGAAGGTGTCCAAGACCTGTTTCCGACCTCGCCATACCGATTCGGCATGACGGTAAAATGGGCCCGGTGAACGATCTCGGCGAGGACCTGGAACTACGGCTGGTGCGCTACTTCACCGCGGTGGCGGAGCACCTGAACTTTGCCCGCGCGGCAGCCGAGCTGCATCTGGCCCAGCCCTCGCTCAGCCGTCAGATCCAGCGTCTCGAAGATCGCCTGGGCGTGCGCCTGCTCGACCGCACTCCGCAGGGCAGCCAGCTCACCGAGGCCGGCAAGGCGTTCCTGCCCGAGGCCCAGGCTCTGCTGCAGGCCGCCCGCCGCGCCACGCTCACCGCTCGCGCACACGCTCCGGCGCCCCGGATCACCGTGGGTTACGTCGAGGACCTGGTCATCACCGCCGCCGTCCGCGAGTTCCGCCGCCGTCACCCGCAGGCCGAGATCGACACCCGGCACCTGCTCTGCCAAGAGGTGGAAGCGCTTCCTCAGGGCCGGGTCGATGTGCTGATCGCCCGCGCCCCGCTGCCGTTCGACACCGCTGACGTGCAGGTCAGCACGCTGTATGAGGAACCGCGGATGCTGGTCGTGCCGATCGACCACCCGTTGGCCGACCGCGCCTCGGTGACCGGAAGACCTGGCCGACGAGGCGCCGTTCCCGTGCCCGCTGACCGAGAGCGCGTACCGCCTGCTCGGTGCGCACGCCGGTAGCCGAATGGTCGAGAACTACCAGGACAAGCTGGAACTCGTGGCCGCCGGTGAGGCGATCGGGGTGATTCCGGTCGGCGACCGGCGCAGCACCCTGCGCCCCGACCTGGTCACTGTCCCGATCGAGGGCGCGCCGACCAGCCAGGTCGTCCTCGCCAGCCGCCCCGGCGACCCGAACCCCCTGGTGAGGGACTTCGGGGCGGCGGCCCAGGCGTCCCTCACCGGGTGATCATTCAGCTGCGCTGGCGGGCCATCCACTGCCAGATGTGGGTGCCCCGGCTGCTCGGGTCGTTGCGCGCCACGTAGATCCAGGACCAGTGCCCCGGGAACTGGTACCCGTTCCAGATCACGTGCTCGTAAAGCGTGGCCTTGGAATGGGGAATTAGATCGTGCGCGTGAATGGTGTTGGCCTGCGGGTCGACGGTGTCGTCGTCCAGCGAGGCCACCAGCCAGGTCGGAGTTCTGATCGCCGTCAGCTCGGAATCCGGGATCATCGGCGGATTTCCCTCGACCACGCTGCAGATCGGCACCGAGGCGGCGAACACGTCCGGGTAGACCGTCGTCATCTTCAGGCTCATGTAACCGCCGTTGCTGCAGCCGGCCACATAGATCCGGTCCCGATCGACGTCATACCGATCGGCGACCTCCTTGACGATCTGCCGGATCAGCGGGGCGAACCGGGGACCGTCCTGCAACCAGGCCGAAGTACTCTGCGGAGCAACCACATACGCGCCGCCGAAGATCTGCTGAGCCTCCCGCGTCGCGAATCCCAGAGCACCCCGGTTCGCCCGGAGCGTGGTCTCGTTGTCGTAATAGTTGTCCGGCAGCAGCGCACCTTCGCCGCCGCCGTGCAACCACACAATGAGTGGACGTTTGCCACGACCCGGTTTGAACAGCCGGTACTTCAGCGTTGCTTCGGACCCGTGATAACTGAACGCGTCGACCTCGGGATTGACCAGGTCGCCCTGCTCGAACTTCTCGATGATCAGCGGCTTTCCGTGCCGCCGGCCCAGGGGCGTGTTCTGCGTGATGGTGAAGACCAGATTCAGCCGGACGTTACGCCCCTTGTCCGGGATGTACCCCAGCGTACTTGCCCCGATCTGCCCCTCACCGTGCAGGAGTTCCAGCACCACCCGTCCCCGCCGATCGACCCATGCCCTGGTGACCGGCCGATCGACGTCGTACTCGCCCCCGGTCGACCCGGCAATCGGGTTCGTGGCCTTCACGTGCACCGAGAACGTCTTCTCGTCGAGGCCGTTCGGATCAATCGGCCCGAGCCGCGAAGTGTCCAGCGTGAGGGCCACGACCTGCTCACCGCCGTCGAGGGTCTCGGCGTTGACCACGAACTTCACGCTGCTGCCGGAGTTGGTCCTGGCCTGCGCGGTGGCAGCGGGAACGGTTACCCCGGCCGCCACCCCCGCGCCGGCCACGAGAACACCGCGACGACTGATGGGCACCGACATGCCGGCTCCTTGTCCTGGTCTTCCTTGACGGCTGGACACGGGCGGATCGGAGGGGTTTCGGAAAAGCCTGTTGGGCGCGCATTTACGCCCCTCAATGACCGCCGGTGCCAATTTAGCGCGGCCGAAATCCGGTGGCAACAGTCCGGCCGACCGGCGAAATTCTTCCCAGAACAGGTTTAGGAACCCGATCGACGCCCGGTCAGCGGTCCCCGAGCGCAATGCCGACTGCGCGCCGAGCGTCTTGAGCGGCCCGGGGGTCGGCTCCGGCGGTAAGCACGACCAGCGTGCCCTCGTAGATCAGGTGCACGTGCGCGCCGACTGCTGGGTCACCGGTCAGGGTGTCGAACAGGGCTCGCATCCAGTCCTTCTCGGCCCGGATGACGGCCACCGCCGGGTGCCCACTGTCTCCCAACTCGGCGTAGGCGTTCACGAAGGCGCACCCCCGACGCCGGGCGTCCATCCAGGTCTCCAGAGCATCGAAAACCTTCAGTACCGGATGATCTTCACTCGGCCCGGAGAGCGCCACCTGCAGATGCTCGCGCCAGCGATGGGCTCTGCGCAGCAGGTACAGGGCGACCAGCGCGTCCTTGGAGCCGAACCGGTCGTACAGCGTCTTCTTGGTCGTGCCCGCCGTTTCTGCAATCAGGTCGACCCCGACCGCCCGAACCCCGCGGTCGTAGAAAAGGGTGCTCGCGGCGTCCAGCAGACGGGTACCGGCCTCGGTCAGGGGCGGAAGTGGCTCCAGCACCGGGCGCAGCGCCGCCGGGGTCGTGCCGTCCAGCGTGGTGAGCGAGTCCAACACGGGGGCCTCCTGGCCATCGGGTGCACTGCGAGTATACCGACCGGTATGGTTACCTGTTGCCATGTCCCGCCTGAGGAAGCCCCCGGCCGGCCCGCTCCGCGCCGCAGCCCTGGTCCTGGCCTGGAGTTCGGGGTTCATCGGGGCCGAGATCGGCACCCGGCACGCCGCGGCGGACACCCTGCTGGCCTGGCGCTTCCTGGTGGCCACCGTCATCCTCCTTCCGGTCCTGGGCCGCGCCGCCAGGCGCTTGGACCGCCTGGAATGGGCCCGCCAAGGCGTCCTGGCCCTGCTGTGCCAGTGCCTCTACCTGGGCGGCGTCTTCTGGGCCGCCTCCGCCGGGGTTCCGGCCGGCACGTCGGCCCTGATCGCCTCGCTGCAACCCGCCCTCGTCCTGATGGCCGGCGCCTTCCTGCACTCGCAGCGCCTAACCCTGCGCCAGGGCGCTGGGCTGGCCCTCGGCACCGCAGGAGTCGCCCTCACCGCGGCTTCCGACCTGAGCACCGGTGTGGCGGCGAGCACCCTGCTCCTGCCCCTGGCCGGCATGCTCTGTCTCACCGTCGGCACCCTTTTGCAGCAATGGTGGTCCGCCCCGTCCCGAACCCCCCTGCCGGTGCTGGAGACCCTCGCCGTACAGGCCGCTTTCAGCGCCGTTTTCTTCACCGGCTCCACGATCGCGACCGGCCATCTCAAACCTCCGGCGAGCGCCGCCTTCTGGTTCGCCGTGGCCTGGGCGGTCGTGGCCGGACTCGCCAGTTTCGGCTTCTACTACCTGGTCATCGCCCGGGACGGTGCGCCGCGGGCCAGCGCCCTGCTCTACCTGACGCCGGGCACCACCGCCCTCTGGGCCGTGCCCATGCTCGGGCAGCCGCTGCCGCTGATCACCGTCCTGGGCCTGGTGATCAGCGCGTCCGCGGTGATCCTGCTGCACGCCCGGCCCGATCCTGTCCAGCGTGTCCAGCAGGCCAAGGAGAGGCAGAGTGGATCAGCCATCAGGGCAGATTTCGTTCCGGAAGTGTCACAAACCGGGCAACGTCAGCAAGCAGCGGGCCCGAGGGCGCATACTGAACTGTGAATCTTCGCCCTCCGCCAGCACGGCGCGTCCTCCCGAGCAGCCCTTTCGCCCGGCCGGCGCGTGTGCCGACCGCCTCCGAACACCTGGAGGACGGCGATCGCGTCACCCACGACCGATACGGTCTCGGCAAGGTGGTGCGTATCGTCGACGATCACGAGGTGATCGTCGATTTCAAGCACGATCCGGACGGAACCACCCGGTCCGTCTCCCACCTGAAACTGACTGTGCTGTAGTTCGGTCGTGGTGGACGGCTCGACCCCGAGTCGTCCACCCGGCACCGCATCTACGGTGCCACTCCCACCGCGTGGGGCTTGACGTCCCACATCGTGCCCAGCTCGCAGTCTGGGGCGGTGATCGCGGTGGACAAGGACGAGTGAGCGGGCGCGACCTCGACGGCCATGCCGCGGGCTCACCCAGGCCGGTTCGGCTCCTGGGACCGGCACTGGTTCGACGTGCTCGGCCTGATCGCCCTAGTCGCGACCTGGGGTCTGCGTGGCGGATCGATGCCCGCACTCCGCCTTGCCACCCATGCTGCTCCATCGCCGCTTCTCACGAGCCGTTCCGGCCGCGGTGATCCGAGCCCTCTGGTTGCCACTGCCGATCCGGATGCTCACAATGCAGCCGTCGCGCCTGGTCACCGACCCCGCCGCCCCAGGCCTTGGCCCGCCACCGCGAGCCGTTCTGACCACAGCGGGCGGCCCCAGCCCCCTGGCTTCCGTTGCTGCTCCGGCACCGCCTCCCTCAAGCCCTTCTGCCTGCGCTGCTCGCAGCCTCCTAATCACCGTTCTGGTCCCAGCGCCGCCTCATCAGTTCAGACCGCGCCGCTCCTGGCCACCCCTGCGCATCCAGCACCGCTTGCTGCGTCCAGTCCTGACCGCGGCCGTCCTCGTGCTCAGGCACCGTCCCTTATTCGCCTCTCAGGCCGTAGCAGCTCTGCCCTCCTGGCCACCGGCCCGTTCAGGCACCGCCCCTCCGGCATGCCGTCACGGCTCAGGCATCGCCTCCTGCCCGCCGTTTCCGGCGGTGGCGGGCCCGCCTAGCTATCCCCCTTCCTCAGGTCCGCTTCCAACCTGCCGCTGGCCATAGCGGGCCAACCCTTCTAGCCCCTCATTGCTCGGGCACCGCCTCCACCCGCCTTTCCGGCCGGAGCATCCCTGCCCTGCGTACCGTTCCGCTCAGGCACCCCCTGCTACCCACCTTTCTGGCCGGGCAAGGCCTGCCTTCTCCTGGGGCCAACTCTTATGACTTAGGCGCCGCATCAGGTATGCCTTTTAGGTCGTAACAGCCCTGCCCTCCTGGCCACCGTTCCGTTCGGGCACCGCCTCCTACCCGCCTTTCCGGGCAGACCTGGCCTGTCCTGGCGCGGCAGACCGGGGTTAGCCACACTGCCCCGCGCCTGGGCCAACCCCTATTACTAAGGCACCGCCTACTGGCCGCCCTCCGGCGTGGCAGCACTACCCGCCTGTCCACGATCGAACACCGCTTCCTCCTCGCCTCCTTGGCCGTAGTAATCTCCTGTCCTCCTGCCGACGGGCTCCTGCTCAGGCACCGCCTCTTCCATGCCGTTCGACTGCGCCGGCCCTGGCCTCCTAGCACCCGTTGTTGCTCCGGCATCGCCTCCCGCGAGTGATCCGGACCGCAGCGGTCCTGGTCGCGGCCGAGCATTCGGCCGTTCGAGTCTCGACCGATCCACATCCCACCGCTCAACGAGCGGCGCGGCTCTCAGCCCGTGCAACGGCGGAGACAGGAACCTCAACCCGCCGCGACACCGCATCCACTCCCCGGTGAGGCTCGAGCGCATCCTGATTGGTCTGGGGTCACGAACCGGCCGTGCAAAGGCCAGATTGTGGTCACCCGGCACCGTGGCCCGTTGGGATGGGCGGCCAACGTCTTTGTCAGTGTCCGGCGTGAACGCCTGCCCCGCGGAAACGCAGCCGTCGAAGGCTCGCACCGCAAGGCTGCTATGGCCCTCCGCCGGAGCAGTCTGTCCGCGTACCGCATCGCCCCGAAAACCAACGCGACCGGGCAAGCCACCGAGGTCGTCCTTAATTAGCCTCCCGACTAACCCTTTGCTAGAGGAACACCGCGACTGCCAGCATGACGCGATGAGCGACATGCGTGCGTACTTGAGGGCGTTCAAGGTTTTCACCGGGGACCTTCCGGAATTCGATCCGGAGGCTGTCCCGGCAACGCCAGAAGCGCTCTTCGTGGAATGGCTCTACGCCGCGGTTGAGGCGGGCGTGAGGGAGCCGCACGCAATGACGCTCTCCACGCTTGGAACCGATGGGATGCCGGCTGGGCGGGTGCTGGTTCTGAAGAACATCGATGAGGAGGGCTGGCAGTTCGCCGTACACGGGGAAAGTCCCAAAGGGCAGGATTTGATTGCGCATCCAGCGGCGGCGCTGACTTTCTACTGGTCCGAGCAGGCTCGCCAGATCCGGGTGCGCGGCCCGGTGCGGGCCGAGTCGGCCGAGCGCAGCGCCCAAGACTTCCTCGCCCGGCCGCCGGGATCCCGGGCCGAGGCGCTGCTGGGACGGCAGAGCCAGACGTTGGCCAGTCGCGACGACCTTGAGCTGGCCGCTAAGCAGTCGCGGGAGCGGGTGGACGCGGAGCCGGACCTGGTTGCGAAGGAATGGACGCTCTACACGCTGCGCGCCGAGACGGTGGAGTTCTGGCAGGGGGACGCGGAGCGGAAGCACACTCGGGTGAAGTACCGGCGCGCGTCCGAGGGCTGGAGCCGGGAGCTGCTCTGGCCCTAATCAAGGCCGTTGAGCCAGCGTTCGACCGCCGCGGGGCTGCGGAACAGCAGCACCTGCGGCTTGGTCAGCTCGGCCTGCCATCGGCGCATGCGCTCGCGCTTGCGCGGGAAAGATCGAAAATGCCACCATAGGATCGAGTCTCGCGCCAAGAGCAGGCGTAGCGACTCGATGTTCCCGTTGCACACCGACGTTCTCCAGACCAGTCGGCTGACGCTGCGCCGAAGCAGCCGGCCCAGCGAGATGTACCGGGGGTAGTCCAGGCCCACGATCAGGTCGGCCGAGGCCATGGGGAGGTCGAGTCAGGAGCTGTAGGCGGAGTCCAGCACCCAGGCCGGCTGGGCGCAGATTTCCGCGATCCGTTCCCGCTGGATCTCGGGCGGTACCTCGATCCATCCCTCCTCCCAGGTCAGGTCGTCCACGGAATGCCAGGGCAGCCCAAGGCGTCCGGCGATCCGGGGGGCGAGAGTGGTCTTGCCGGAGCCGGTGACCCCGTAGATCAGGATGCGCGAAGGCTGCGGTTGCACCGGGTCAAGGTATCCTCCAGCGGCAGGATGATCTTCGAAGGAGTCGCCGGCCATGCTCAGCCTCACCCTGGTCGTCTCGGTCGGGCTCGTCGTCGTCCTCAGTGTGTCCGCCGCCGCCCGCACCGGCGTTGCCCCGCCGATCCTGTTGTTGCTGGGCGGCGTGCTGCTCGGGTTCGTGCCGGCGCTGCGCGAGGTCGAGATGCCGCCCGAGGCAGTTCTTCTCCTCTTCCTGCCGGTCCTGCTCTACTGGGAAAGCTTCACCTCATCGCTGCGGGAGATCCGCGGGAACCTGCGCCTGATCGTCCTTCTCAGCACCCTCCTGGTGGCCGGTACCGCGGCGGCCGTAGCGGTAGCCGCTCATGCCGCAGGTCTGCCGTGGGGCCCCGCCTGGGTACTGGGTGCCGCGTTGGCTCCGACCGACGCCACCGCGGTGGGTGTGCTGGGACGTGGGCTGCCGCGGCGCCTGGCCTCGACGCTGCGCTCGGAGAGCCTGGTCAACGACGGGACCGCGCTGGTGATCTATGCCCTCGCGGTCGGGGTCACGACCGGCGAGGACCATCTCAGCCTGGGTCACATCGGGGGTCTCTTTGCGCTCGCCTACCTCGGTGGCGCGCTGATCGGGCTGGTCGTCACCTGGCTCGGCCTTCAGCTGAGGAAGCGCCTGGACGATCCGTTCCAGCACAACGTCCTGGCGCTGGTCACTCCGCTGACCGCCTATCTGATCGCCGAGTACGCAGACGCTTCCGGGGTTCTCGCGGTGGTGGTCAGTGGGCTGACGGTCAGCCGGGTCGCTCCGCGGGCTTTCCCCGCCCACGTACGTCAATACGTAGGCACCGTCATGGGGTTCATCACCGATCTCGCCAACGCCGCCCTCTTCGTCATGATCGGCCTACAGGCCCAGAGCGCGGTTCGCGGCCTGACCACCGTCGACGTGCCCCATGCGCTGATCACCGTCGCCCTGGTCTCGGTCGCGGTGATAGGGGCCCGCTTCGTCTGGCTCTTCACCACGCCGTACCTGATCCGCACCCTTGACCGACGCCCTCGCCAGCGGCTGCTCAGGATGGGACCGAAAGCCCGAACCGTCATGGCCACGGCCGGTTTCCGCGGCGCGGTATCCCTGGCCGCCGCGCTGGCCGTGCCACAGACCTTGAGCAACGGCAGCCCTTTCCCCGGCCGCGACGTGATCATTTTCGCCACCGCCGGGGTGATCGGGGTGACGCTGCTGCTTCAGGCGCCGCTGCTACCGCGGGTGGTTAAGTGGGCCGATCTTGGCGTTGACCAGGCTGCCGGCCAGGAGCGTCGCACGGCCCGCATCGCCGCCGCCGAAGAAGCCCTCACCGCGCTCCCCGAACTCGCCCGGAAGCTGGGCTCGGAAGAGGAGCTCGTCTCTCAGCTGCGCGCTGAATACCACCACCGGTTGCAGACTTTGCGGGGCGAACATGACGGCGAAATGATGGACGCCGGTCAGGACCGGGAGCGCAAGGACGCTGATCTGCGGCTGGCGTTGCTGGCCCGCGAACACCACACCGTCGTCCGATTGCGTGACCGCGCGGAAATCGACGATGCAGTGCTGCAGCAGATCGAGGCCGACCTGGACCTCGAACGGATCCAGTTGCACCGCCGCCGGAGCGCCGCCGACTAGAGCTCGCGGATCACCCGGGCCGGATTTCCAACCGCCACCACGTTCGGCGGTAGATCGCGCGTGACGACTGCCCCGGCGCCGACCACCGTATTCGCCCCAATGCTTACCCCGGGGCAGACCACGACCCCGCCGCCGAGCCAGACGTTGTCGCCGATGCTGATCGGTTTGGCCGCTTCCCACTTGGCCCGCCGCAGCTCCGCGTCCACCGGGTGGGTCGGAGTCAGTAACTGCACGTGCGGACCCATCTGGACGTCGTCCCCAATCGTAATCGGGGCGACATCCAGGGCGCTGAGGCCGAAGTTGGCGAAACACCGGGCCCCGATGCGGATGTTCGATCCGTAGTCGATGAAGAGCGGCGGCCGGATGGCGGTGTCGGCACCGATCGCGCCGAGCAACTGGATCAGCAACTGCCGGCGCAGCGGCTCCTGCCGGGAGGTGGTCTGGTTGTAGGCCGTCATCAGATCGATAGCCGCGTTCTGCGCCTCGAAGATCTCCGGGTCGTCGGCGATGTAGAGATCGCCCGCGCGCATCCGCTCGGTCATGGAGCGCCCGTCGTCGGGCGCGGGAAGGCCGGTCATGCGTACCACCGTACCCATCGGAGGCAGATCCCGGCCGAGCTCCTGGCCCTCGCCAGAGAAGAGAACAGGCTCAGAACGCGTTGACGCCGGTCCGTTCCGCCGACAGGGCCCAGAGCCGTTCGGCCTCGGCCGGGTCGATGGCCCAGGGGCGAACCCCGCTCGCGACGGTGGTCGCCGATTCGGGCGCGACCTCGGCCACCGTGCAGTCCTCCAGGTAGACCCCGCCCCGGCCGTTCAGCAGGGCCGACGTGGCGGCCCAGACCTGAGTGGCCGCGCCCTGCTCCGGGGTCTTGAAGTCGGCCAGCTGGTTGCCGTCGGCGTCGATCCAGCCCAGGTCGACCATTTCCTGCTTGGGCAGGTGCCGCTGCAGCGGGGTCAGGATGCCGCCGGGGTGAACCGAGAAGGCGCGCACGCCCTGCCCGGCCGCGAGCTGATCGAGCTGCCGGGCGAAGAGTGCGTTGGCGGTCTTGGCCTGGGCGTAGGCACGCCATTTGTCGTAGCCGCGGGTGAAGTCGAGGTCGTCCCACTGGATGCCGCCCCGGCCGTGACCGCTCGAGGAGACCGAGACGACCCGTCCCTGGCCGCGCCGGATGGCCGGCCAGAGCCGGTTGACCAGGGCGAAGTGGCCGAGGTGGTTGGTGCCGAACTGGGACTCCCAGCCGGGACCGACGGTGGTGTACGGGTTGGCCATGATGGCGGCACTGTTGATCGTGTAGTGGATGTCCCGGCCGCCGGCCAGGAACCGCTCCGCGAATCCGGCCACCGACGCCTGATCACCGAGGTCGAGCTCGTCGACCTCGGTGTTCGGCACGTCCGCGAGCGCCTCCCGGGCCGCCTCCGGGCGTCGGGCGGGCACCACCACGTGAGCGCCCGCGGCGGTCAGCGCCCGGGTGGCCTCCAGCCCGAGTCCGGAGTACCCGCCCGTCATCAGCACCAGCCGGCCGGTCAGGTCGATTCCGGCCAGCACCTCGCGAGCCGTACTCTTCGCCCCGAAAGGTGAGTCGATCCGGCCCTGCCGGCGACCGGCGTCCTCAATCTGGTTCGTCACCCCGCCACCGTAGATCAGGTGACCTGCCGGCGCGCGGCCTTGATCGCGGCGAGCTCTTCCCGGCCCAGCGCCGGACGGGTGCTCGGGAACGGGCACCCGCGCAGGCCCGCCAGGTGGACGTCCAGGAACCGCGCCCAGGCCTGCGGGGCGACCGAGCCGACCGATTCGACCACGCCCCGCAGTCCCCAGATCAGCATGCTCAGGTCGGCCTTGGTGACGTTCTGGCTGATCCGGCCGTGCTCCTGAGCCTGGGCCAGCAACCGTTCGGTGAGCTCGTCGAGCGTCTGGGTGAGGCTCTCCACCTCGCTGCGCACGAAGCGGCTGGAGTACCCGTGATGATCGACGAGCGTCTGGCTGAGGGTGCGCAGATATCCCTCCAGCCCGGTGCCGTCACCGAGGGCCAGGGCCTTCTCCGCGGCCGCGATCAGGTCCTCGAACATGATCCGCACCAGCGCGTCGAGCAGCACGTCCTTGTTCGGGAAGTGCCGGTACACGGTGCCGACCCCGACCCCGGCGCTGGACGCGATGACGTCCAGGCCGATGTCGTGGCCCTGCTCCGCGAAGACCCGGCGCGCGGTGAGGAGGATCAGCTCCTGGTTGTGAGCGGCGTCCCGGCGCATATTCCTACTCCGACTTGTCCCCGACGACCGTGCCTCCTGGCACCAGGGCCAGTTCACCATGCTCCGGCTCGGGCTCGTGCGGACCGCTCACCCGGCGCATCGCGGCCACGCTCGGGATCAGCAGGGCCGCCCCGGCCGCGACCATCAGGATGATCCCCAGCAGCGCGAACCCGTTGGTGTAGCCGGCCTCCTTGGGCAGGCCGCTGGGCAGCACGTCCGAGGTCACGATGCTGGCCATCAGGGCCGCGCCGACGGAACCGCCGATGGTCCGGATGTTGGCGTTCATGCCACTGGCCACGCCGGTCTGGGCCTGCGGCACGGCGGCCACGATCAGCCCGGACATCGCCGCGAAGACCAGGCCCAGGCCGGCGCCCATGACGGCGGTGGCCAGGTAGAGCTCCCACTTCTCGGAGTGCGCGAAGGCCAGCAGGAACATCGAGCCGGCGCCGATCAGGCAGCCGATGAAGACCACCGTCTTGCCCCCGATGATCTGGGCCAGCCGGCCCGAGAACATGCCGACCAGGAACATGGTGATCGAGGAGGGCAGCAGGAGCAGACCGGACTGGGTGATGCTGGCGCCGAATCCGTACCCGGCCGCCGACGGGGTCTGGACGAACTGCGGCATGAAGGCGAACACCGCGTACATGCCCGCGCCCAGCAGCAGCGCGACCAGGTTGTTGGTCCAGACCGCGGTCAGCCGCATCATCCGCATGTCGATCAGCGGGCTCGCGGCCCGGCTCTCGACCATGATCCACAGCGCGGCGAGCACGATCGCGCCGGCGAACAGGCCCAGCACCGCGGCCGAGCCCCAGCCCCACTCCGAGCCCTGGCTCAGCGCCAGCAGCAGGCAGACCAGCCAGGCCGAGAGCAGGACGGCGGGCAGCCAGCTGACCGTGCCGCTCTCCCGCTTGGGCGATTCCGGGACGAAGAAGTGGGCGGCGACGGCGGCCGCGATGGTCGCGATCATCGGCAGCCAGAACAGCCAGTGGTAGTTCAGCAGGTTGACGATCGGCCCGGCCAGCACGATGCCCAGCCCGGCCCCGACCGCGCTCAGCGAGGCGATCAGGCCGATCGCGCCGGTCACCTTCTCCCGCGGGAACTCGTCCCGGATGATGCCGAACGCCAGCGGCAGCACCCCGCCGCCGATGCCCTGGATCACCCGGGCGATGATCATCACCGTGACGTTGGTGGCGACCGCCGCCAGCAGCGAGCCGGCCGCCAGCGCGACCATGGTGACGACGAAGACCCGCTCCTTACCGGCCATGTCCCCGATCCGGCCCATGATCGGGGTGAAGATCGAGGCCGACAGGAGGTAGGCGGTGAGCACCCAGGTCACCGTGCTCTGGGTGGTGTGCAGATCGACCATGATCGTGCCCAGCACCGGCGTGACCAGGGACTGCAGCAGGGCGTAGGAGGCCACCGCCGCAGCCAGGACCGCGAACGTGACCTGGTGGGGCGTTCGGCGTGTTTCGGATGCCATGAAATTTCCTAGTCGAAGAGTCGCTCGAGGCCCGCGATCAGCCGGACCGCGGGTTCCGTCGACGACTCTAGGCGATCCGGAAGTGGAATTCCGTTTCCGGATCAGTGACCTTGGTCATTCCGGTGAGCCACCCAGGGCGCCCAGGACCGTGCGGACCAGTAACTGGGCCCGCGCCTCGATGACGTCGCCCGGCTCGTTCCCGGCCGGCGACAGGCTGGGCGAGTCCGGGGGCAGGCGGTCCACCTCGTGCAGCACGGCCAGGAAGATGCGGCGGCACCAGGACGGGTCGTCGACCGTGATCGCCTTCGCCTGGTAAAGCCGCGCGAAGAGCAGCTCGACCCCCTCGACCACGTCCCCGCTGTGGTCTTCGGAGACCAGATCGATGCTGAACCGGTGGCTGATCTTCAGCTCGAAGACGGTCTCCGCCACCCGGTAGAACGCCACCATCGGTGGGCCGGTCCGGACCCGGGCCTGCTGCAGCGCCTGCCGGTACCGCTGGTTCAGCCGCTCGCCCAGGGCCTCCATCAGCGCCTGGCGGGAGGCGAAACGCCGGTGCACCGTGGCGCGGGCCAGTCCGGCCTCCTCGGCGACCCGCTCCAGGGGCGCGTTCGGGTCGGCGGCCAGCACCACCTCGGCGGCCTCCAGGATCCGCTCGGTGCTGCGCTCCGCATCGGCCCGCGGCCTCTTCGGTGACGTGACGGCGTCCATTGCTCCTCCCGATGTTCGCCAGTAACTGTACACATCGTAAATGCGACAGCCGTGCGTCACTTATTGACTTTGAAGCTATGGGCGTGATGCATTTGTGGCACGAACTCGTCAGTGGAAGGAACGGATCATGGATCTTCAGTTGACCGGCAAGCGGGTGCTGGTGACCGGCGGCAGCAAGGGGATCGGGCTCGCCACGGTGCAGGCGTTCCTGGCCGAAGGTGCGTCGGTGACCGCGGCCTCGCGCACTCTTACCCCCGAATTGGAAGCCACCGGAGTCGATTTCGTCGCCGCCGACCTGTCGACGTCGGACGGCCCGGCCCAGCTGATCGAGCGCGCTCTGGCCATCGACTCCCGGCTGGACGTGCTGGTGAACAACGCGGGCGGGGGCAACGTGCCTCCGCACTCCCTGGCCGACGCCCTCGGCGGCGACGACGACCTGTGGGACCAGACCTTCGCGCTGAACCTCTTCGGTGCCATGCGTACCACCCGCGCCGCGCTGCCGGCCCTGGCCAGGAACGGGGGTGTCGTCATCAATGTCAGCTCCGACAGCGCCAAGCGTCCCTGGAGCTCTCCCCTGCCCTACTCGGTCGCCAAGGCCGGCCTCAACGCCTTCTCCCGCGGGCTCGCCGAAACCCTGGCCGGCCAGGGAATCCGGGTGAACACGGTCACGCCCTCGGCGACCCGGACCGCGCTGATGGAGGGCACGGAGAGCTTCGCCTCGGTGGTCGCGAGCGTCATGGGGGTCGAGCACGAGGCTTTCCTGCAGGCTCTGCCGAAGCAGAACGGCTCGCTCACCGAGGCGTTCATCGAGCCGTCCGAGATCGCCCGGGCGATCGTCCTGCTCGCCTCCCCCACGATGCCCAGCGCGATCGGCTCGAACTGGCACGTGGACGCGGGCGCGATGAAGAGCGTCTGACGTTCTGGGCACCTGGCCAGGGCGGCTTCGCCGGTCCGTGGGAAGCTGCCCTGGTGCCTGAACTCCCCGAGGTCGAGTCCGCCCGCGCCGTCATCGAGCGGGTGGGGCTGAACCGCAGAATTGTGGACGTCGACGACTCCGATCCGTACGAGACGCGGCCGCACGTACCGGGCCAGATCCGTGAGGCCCTACTGGGTCGCACGCTGACCCAGGCCCATCGGCGCGGCAAGAGCATGTGGGTGGACACCTCCGACGACGGTCCCCAGCTCGGGATCCATCTGGGGATGTCCGGGAAGATCGTGATCGCCGACCCGGAGGGCGTGGAGATCGACGGCGGCGACTACTGGGAGCGCGGCCGTAAGCCCGGCGACTACCGCTTCACCCGCTTCGGCCTGACCTTCGAGGACGGCGGATCGCTGCTGCTGATCGACCCGCGCCGGCTCGGCCGGGTGCGCCTGGACCCGCCGGTGGAGAAGCTCGGCCCGGACGCCCAGTTCATCCGGCCCGACGCCTTCCGCGCGCTGTTGCACTCCAGCAGTGCGCCGGTGAAGGCCCGGCTGATGGACCAGGACCGGATCGCCGGGATCGGCAACCTCCTGGCCGACCAGATCCTCTGGGCCGCCCGGATCAGCCCCTCCCGTTCCGCCGACGAGCTCGACCCGGACGAGGTCAACCGGCTGTTGCGGGCCACCCGGGCGGCCATCCGCGATGCCATCGCCGGCGGAGGCGTGCACACCCTGCGGGTGGTTGCCTACCGAAAGAAGGCGGCGCGGTGTCCGCGGGACAACGCGCCGATGGTGCAGGGCACGGTGGGTGGGCGGACCACCTGGTGGTGCAGCAAGGAACAAGCCTAATTCGCAGATGCGGATCTTTGCTGCCTGTCTTCTCGCTGATACCCCGTAAGAACTTGGAAACAACCGTAACTGCGTAACAGCCCTTAATGATGGACGCTTTTACGCACCATCGGAGAGAGACGTTTTGTCCCGCTGGGGGATAGTTTTGGGCCAACCCCGTGGGAAGAAGTCAGCGTTGACTCCTACTCAGCTTCGCGCCTTCGCGGCCATCGTCCGGTTCGGCTCAGTCCGGAAGGCGGCCGCGGACCTCGGCGTGTCCGAGGCCGCGGTGTCGGCGCACGTCGGGCAGCTGCGCAAGGAACTCGGCGACCGGCTGTTCACCCCGACCGCGGCCGGACTGGCCTTCACTCCGGGCGGGCTCCGGCTGGCCAGCCGCTCGGCCGAACTGCTGGGCCTGCAGGACCGGACCATCCTCGAGGTCAGCCGGGCCGGCAGCGGGCGGCGCTTTCTGCGGGTCGCGGCCTCCAGCCTGTTCGCCGAGCACTCCGCTCCCGGGCTGCTGGAGCTGTTCGCCGGGCGGGCCAAGGACCTGGATGTCGAGCTCAGCGTGTACAACCCCCGGGAGTTCAGCTCGCTCCTGGTCACCCGGGCCGTCGACGTGGCGATCGGCCCGCCGGTTCCCGACTGCGACGAATCCCTGGTCTACCAGCCGTTCCTGAAGTTCGAGGTGGTCATGGTGGTGGCGCCGGACCACGCGCTGAGCAGCGTCACCCCGACCCTCGGCCAGCTCCGGGACGCGACCTGGCTGCTCGGGCCGTCGGCTGCCGGCAGCATCGGGCTGATCCCCGGCATCCTGCGCCGGATCCAGGTTCCCGAGCAGCACGAGCAGATCTTCCAGAGCCACGCGGCCGCCCTCGAGGAGGCCAAGCGCGGCAAGGGGGTGGCGCTGGCCCCGTCCTTCGCGGTGGGCCGGGACATCGCCCACGGCGACCTGGCCCGGGTCACCCAGCCCGCCATTCCCACCGGCGGCACCTGGGGCGCGCTCTCCCTCACCGGTGCGGGCGCGCATCCGGCCGCAGCCGAACTCACCCGCTTCGTCACCACGCCCCGCGCCACCCAGGCCATGCTCCGTGGAGCGGGGGTCACCGCCGGCCGCTTCCGGCCCTCCGTCCATGTGACGCTCTGGAGCTGAAGGCCTCGACGAGGACCGTAGCCAGAGAGGCAAACGTATCTGCGGGGAGAAAGCGGTGGCAGTAGGGCAAGGCTGCTTCCATCGTCGCCACCCGCGGCTCGAAACCTGGCGCTGCAGCGCGGGGATTCAGCCAGATCACCCGATGCGCCCGTCGCCGCAGCCGGGCCATGACGGTCACCATGGCGGAGGCCGGATCACTGTCCCAGCCGTCGCTGGCGATGATGACCACGGCGCCGCGCACCAGCCCGCCGTGATGCGACGACAGCAGGGCCTGAAGATTGGCGGCGATCCTCGTGCCACCGAACCGATCGGTGACGCGTTCGCTGGCCCGCTCCAAAGCGACCGGGGCCGAGCGGTGCGCGAGGCTCGGGGTCAGCCGGGTCAGGCCGGTGGCGAACGCGAAGACCTCGGCATCGGCGGTGAGCACCAGCGCGCGCATCAGGTGTAGGTAGGCGACCGACTGAGCCTGCATGGACTGGCTTACGTCGCACAGCATCACCACCCGCCGCGGTCGCTGCACCGGCTTCACCTTGACCAGTTCGACCGGCTCCCAGCCGGTGCGACGGGCCCGGGCCAGGGTCGGGCGCAGGGCAATCCGCCGACCTCGCCGCGCGGTGGTGACCCGGCGCGAGGTGCGGGTCGGCCATTCTTCGAACGCCTTCTCCAGCCAACGGCCCAGCCGGTCCAGTTCGCTCTCGCTGAGCTGTTCAAAGGGACGATCGGCGACCGCGGCCAGGTCGTTCGGCAGGCGGTGCGGAATGCTCAGAGAGCCCGGATCATCGTCGTTCTCCGCTACGGCAGGCGGCAATGTCACCCAGGGCAGCCCTGACCCCGCCTCCTCCCCGGTCGCCTGCCCGTTGGCTCTGGCGAAGCTCTGCTCCTCGGCCAGGGCGCTACCCAACGGATCCCGGCGGGCGACCGGGTCCATCGGCAGCACCGCGTCATCGAAGACCGCCGCGAAGACCTCGTCAAAGATGTCCAGATCCGGCTGTCTTCGGACCAGGGTGATGCGGGCCTGCCAGTAGAGCTGCGCGCGGCTCTCCGGCAGGGTCGGCGCCAGCGCTCTCGCGAACTCCTCGACGGCGGTGAGGCCCACGTCCATGCCTCGTGCTCGGAGCCGGACGGCCAGCGACACGGCGAAGGCCGCGACGTCTACCCCGCGCAGCAGCGCCGGTGTGGGATCACCGGGTGACGGCATAGACGATGACCGCTGCGACCACCACGGCGCCCGCGGCCAACGGGATCGCGCGCTTGTAGACCGATCCGCCGGCCAGGCTCATCAGGTCCAGGGGTTGCGGATCGGGGTCCTGCTCCGCGAGAACCCGCGCGGTTGCCGGCTGCGGGGCAACCGGCTGCACCGGGGTTTCGGCCGGAGGGGCCGGGTTCACGTCCGGGGTCAGGTCCGGGGTCAGGTCCGGGGATGGGGGTGACGTCTGCAGCTTGGCTTCCAGGTTCTGCACGAACTGGCCGAGCAGCTTCCCGGAGACCTCCTTGATCATCCCGCTGCCGAACTGGGCGATCTTGCCGCTGATCGCCAGGTCGGTGTTCACCGTCACGACGGTGTGCTCCCCGTCCGGCCGCAGGCTCGCGTTGATCGTGGCCGCCGCGTTCCCGGTCCCCCGCGAGTCCTTCCCCTTCGCATCGATCACCGCCCGGTGCGCCGCATCGTCCTTCTCCACGAACCGCGCGGTGCCTGCGTACTCGCTGACCACCGGCCCGACCTTGATCTTGACCCGGCCCGAGTAGACGTCGCCGGCGACCCCGGTCAGCCGGGCCCCGGGCAGGCAGGGGGCGATGCCCTCGAGGTCGGTCAGCACCTTCCAAGCCTCCTCGACCGGGACGCTGACGGTGAACTCGTTGTCGATCCTCATGATTTCCTCTCGCTGGTCGGAGCGCGGGCGGACCGGCTAGACGGAGGCCGATTCGGGGTAGCCGAGGTCGTCGAGCGCCTCGATCACCCTCGCCCGGTCGTCGGGGGTCTTGGCGATGGTGCTGAGGGTGCGGATCACGTCGGCCCGCACCAGGTCCCCCGCACCCAGCACGCTCAACGCGGCGACCCAGTCGATGGTCTCGGCCATTCCGGGCACCTTGTCCAGGTCGAACTGCCGGATCCGGGAGACGAACCGGGTGGTCGAGGCGATCAGCGGGTAACCGGCCGAAGGTACGCTCCGGCGCAGGATCTCGGCGGCCCGCTCGGGAGCCGGGAAGTCGATCCAGTGGTAGAGGCAGCGTCGGCGCAGAGCGTCGTGCAGTTCCCGGCTGCGGTTGGAGGTCAGGAACACCAGAGGCCGCCGGGCGGCGGTGAAGGTGCCCAGTTCGGGGATCGTCAGCGAGCCCTCCCCCAGGAATTCGAACAGCATGGCCTCGAACTCGTCGTCAGCCCGGTCGATCTCGTCGATCAGCAGCACCGGCGCCGAGGGCCCGGAATGCCGGACGGCGCGCAGGATCGGGCGTTCCTGAAGGAAAGCCTCGGAGAACAGGTCGGCCTCCTGGATCCGCCCGGGCCCCGACTCGGCCATCCGGATCGCCAGCAGCTGCCGCTGGTAGTTCCACTCGTACAGGGCCTCGTTCACGGTGAGTCCCTCGTAGCACTGCAGCCGGATCAGCGGGGTCGACAGCGCAGACGCCACCGCTTGAGCGGCGGCGGTCTTCCCGACGCCCGGTTCGCCCTCGAGCAGAAGTGGACGTTCGAGGGTGAGGGCGAGGAAGACCGCCGTGGAGAGGCCCTCATCCGCCAGGTAATTCACCCGGTTCAGGCCGGCGGTGACTTCGGCGATGCTGGGGAACGGCGGACTCATCGCGGCTGCTCGATCAGCGTCTGGTAGTCGGCCCAGGTGTCCACGTCCAGAGGAACGTCCGCGCTGACGTCGTGCTCGGTCACCGGGAACCGCCCGGAATGCAGCAACTTCCACACCGCCTTGTTCCCGTGCAGAGTGGCCAGGTGCGCAAACAGGTCGCGACCGAACCAGAACGGGTGCCCCCATCCGTTCCGGTAACGGCAGATACCGATGGACGCTTCTCTGCCGCGGCTCACCAGCGCGCGTACGGTGGCCGGATCGACGCCCGGCTGGTCTCCGGGCAACAGCACAACGCCCCGGACTTCCGGATCCACCTCGGTGATCGCCGTGCGGATCGAGGAGCCGCAGCCATCGGCGAAGCTGTCGCACTGGACGGTTTGGACGCCGGTCAGGTCGACCTGCTCCCGAATCCGATCGGCGGCGCCGCCCAGCGCAACGATGATCTGGCGAAAGCCACACTTCCGAGCCATGTCCAGGGTCGAATCCAGCAGCGGGCGGCCTCGGTAGGACAGGAGCTGCTTGGGTTGGCCCAGGCGCCGCGACGCACCCGCAGCCAGCACGATGCCGGTCGCCTCCATCACTATTGGCCGACTTTGGCCGCGTAGGTGGCCCGGCAGTGATCGCCGCAGAACCAGACGTCGGTGCCCTCGACCACGAGATGGGGAGTCGACGGGAGGATCGTCACGCTCATTCCGCAGACCGGATCAACGGCCGACTCGATCTCGACGACGGAAGGAATCACGGCGGGAGCCGCATTCAGCACCGAGACCACTTCGGCCATGATCGAGAGGGCTATCTCGGGCGGGGTGCGGGCCCCGATGTCCAGGCCCGCGGGGGTCCGGACCCGGCTGCGCTCGGGTTCGCCCAGATCGAGTTCGTCCAGCACGGCGGCCCCGCGCCGGCCGCTGGCGACCAGCGCGACATACCCGACTCCGGCGTCCAGGGCTTGCCGGATCGCCGCATTCTCGCCCCGACCGTGACTGGCCACGACGACGGCGCCGGCCCCCAGCGTCCATTGTTCGGAGGTATTTTCGTGACCACGGACGGTGGCGTATCCGAGCAGCTCGCTCACGGCGACCACGGCGTCCGCAACCGGGGTGGTGCCGAGAACCGCGATCAGCGGAGGCGGCAGGACCGGTCGCAGGAAGATCTCCAGGGCACCGCCGGACAGGCACGGATTCACCACCACCTGCGCGCCGGGGGTGTCCGGGAAGTCGACGTCACCCTCGGGCAGCACGCGCAGCAGGAGCGCCTGACCATCGGTGAGCGCACCGAGAGCGGCTTCCCGGACCTGGTTCTCGGCGCACTGCCCACCGACGAACCCCTCGATCGAACCGTCGGTCAGGACGATCGCCTCGTCACCGGCCCGGGCCGAGGTCGGAACCTGCGCCCGGACCACCGTCGCCTGCACGAACGGCACCCGGCGGTCGCTCAGGTCCCGGGCCCGGTCGCCGATCACGCTGGCCATGTTTCCTCCTCAGACGTCGCTCAGACGTCGCTCAGACCGGCGGAGTGTGGTTGCCCTGCATGGTTTCCCAGACCCGGGAGGGAGTCAGGGGCATGTCGGCGTGCCGGATCCCGAACGGCTTCAGGGCGTCGACGACGGCGTTCACGATCGCCGGCGGGGATCCGACGGTCGCGGACTCGCCGACCCCCTTGGCCCCGATCGGGTGGTGCGGTGACGGCGTCACCGTGAAACCGGTCTCCCAGTCGGGAACTTCCAGGGCGGTCGGGATCAGGTAGTCCATCAGCGAGCCGCCCAGGCAGTTGCCGTCCTCGTCGAAGGCGATCATCTCCATCAGCGCCATCCCGACCCCGTCGGTCAGGCCGCCGTGCACCTGGCCCTCGATGATCATCGGGTTGATCCGGGTGCCGCAGTCGTCGACCGCGATGAACCGCCGGACCTTGACCACCGCCGTCCCCGGATCGATGTCGACCACGCAGATGTAGGCGCCGTGCGGATAGGTCAGGTTCTCCGGGTTGTAGCAGATCTGGGCCTCCAGACCGCCCTCGATCCCGTCCGGCAGGTCGCCCGCGCCGTGCGCCCGCATGGCGATGTCCTGGATCGTCACCGACTGCGTCGGGTCACCCTTGACGTGGAAGGATCCCTTGTCCCAGTCCAGGTCGGCCACCGAGACCTCGAGCATGCCGGAGGCGATGATCCGGGCCTTGTCGCGGACCTTGCGGGCCACCAGGGCCGCCGCCGCTCCGGAGACCGGGGTGGAACGGCTGCCGTAGGTGCCCAGGCCGAACGGGGTGTTGTCGGTGTCGCCGTGCACCACGTCGATGTCGGCCGGTGGGATGCCGATCTCCTCGGCCACGATCTGGGCGAAAGTCGTTTCGTGACCTTGCCCCTGGGTCTGCACCGACAGCCGGACCACGGCCTTGCCGGTGGGGTGCACGCGCAGTTCGCACCCGTCGGCCATGCCCAGGCCGAGGATGTCCATGTCCTTGCGCGGGCCGGCCCCCACCGCCTCGGTGAAGAACGAGATGCCGATCCCCATCAGCTCACCGCGCTCGCGCCGGGCCGCCTGCTCCCGGCGCAGCTCGTCGTAGCCGGCGATCCGCATTGCCTCGCGCAGGGTGGGCTCGTAGTTGCCGGAGTCGTAGACCCAGCCGGTCCTGCTGGTGTAAGGGAACTGCTCGGGTTTGAGCAGGTTCTTCATCCGGAGCTCGGCCGGGTCCATCTTCAGGTCGTAGGCCAGGCAGTCGACGATCCGCTCGACCAGGTAGACCGCCTCGGTGATCCGGAACGAGCAGGCGTAGGCCACCCCGCCGGGCGCCTTGTTGGTGTAGACGGCGGTCATCGAGCAGTAGGCCGCCTCCAGGTCGTAGCTGCCGGTGAAGACCCCGAAGAAGCCGGCCGGGTACTTCACCGGGGCGGCCGTGCCGTTGAAGGCGCCGTGGTCGGCCAGCACGTGCGTCCGGATCGCCAGGATCTTGCCCTCCCGGGTGGCCGCGATCTCGCCGCGCATGATGTAGTCGCGGGCGAAACCGGTGCTGATCAGGTTCTCCGACCGGTCCTCCATCCACTTCACCGGTTTCCCGGTGACGATCGAGGCGACGATGGCGCAGACGTAGCCGGGGTAGATCGGCACCTTGTTGCCGAAGCCACCGCCGATGTCCGGGGAGATCACCCGGATCTTGTGCTCGGGCAGCCCGGCGACGATGGCGTAGAGCGTGCGGTGGGCGTGCGGGGCCTGGGTGGTGGACCAGAGGGTGAGCTTGCCGTCGATCCGGTCGTAGTCGGCCACCGCACCGCAGGTCTCCATCGGGGCCGGGTGCACCCGCGGGTAGACGATGTCCTCGGTGACCACCACGTCCGCCCGCCGGAAGACGTCCTCAGTAGCCTGCTGGTCACCGGTCTCCCAGTCGAAGCAGTGGTTGTCGGTCTTGCCCTCCAGGTCGGTGCGGATCACCGGGCTGTCCGGGGCCAGGGCGGTGCGCGCGTCGATGACCGGCTCGAGGATGTCGTACTCGACGTCGATCAGTTCCAGGGCGTCCCGCGCGCTGTAGCGGTCCTCGGCCACCACGAAGGCCACTTCCTGGCCCTGGAACCGGACCTTGTCGGTGGCCAGCACCGCCTGCACGTCGTTGGACAGCGTCGGCATCCAGGCCAGGCCCTGCTCGGCCAGGGCGGCCCCGGTGACCACGGCCTTCACCGTGGGCATGGCCTCGGCCGCGCTGGTGTCGATACTGACGATCCGGGCGTGCGCCACCGGTGAGCGCAGGATGGCCAGGTGCAGCATGCCCGGGAGCTGGACGTCGTCGCAGTAGCGCCCACGGCCGCGGACGAACCGGGGGTCCTCCTTGCGGTGCATCCGCCCGTGACCGACCGGATGCTGGTCGTTGTCCTCGAACCGGGTCTGTGGCTGCTGGTCGATGGTGGTCATGCGGTGGCCTCCTCGGAGGTACTGGTCCGGGTGCCGGCCTCTTCGGCGGCGGCCCAGCGCACCGAGCGGACGATGGTGGCGTACCCGGTGCAACGGCAGATCTGCCCGGAGATCGCCTCGCGGATCTCGCCTTCGGAGGGATCGGGATTGCGGTCCAGCAGGGCCCGGGCCGTCATCAGCATTCCGGGAGTACAGAAGCCGCACTGCAGGCCGTGGCAGGCGATGAAACCCTTCTGGACCGGGTCGAGCGCACCGCCCTGCTCCAGCCCTTCCACGGTGCGGACCTCGTGGCCTCCGGCCATCGCGGCCAGCACCGTGCACGACTTCACCGGCTCGTTGTCCAGCCAGACCACGCAGGTTCCGCAGTTGCTGGTGTCGCAGCCCCAGTGCGTGCCGGTCAGCGCCAGGTGATCGCGCAGGAAGTGCACCAGCAGCAGCCGGCCCTCGATCTCCCGGGTGACCTCTTCGCCGTTGACGGTCATCGAAACCTTCATCAGGTCAGAGCCCTTCGTGAATGCGGCGGACGGAGCGGCGCAGCGTCCGCCGGGTCAGCTCTTTCGCCAGATGACGCTTGTAGTCCGCGCTCCCGCGCATGTCGGTCGCCGGGTCGCAGCTGCTCGCGGCGATGTCCCCGGCCTGCTCGTACAGCTCCTCCGAGGGCGCCCGGCCGCGCAGCGCGGCCGAGATCTCCGGTAGCCCGGCGGTGTTCGGCCCGACCGCGGCCAGACCCACCCGCGCGTCGGTGATCAGGCCGTCGGCCATCCAGACCGCAGCCCCGGCCGAGACCACCGCCCAGTCACCGGCCCGCCGTTCCACCTTCTCGTAGGCGCTGGATCCGCCCGGCCGGAGGGGGAACCGGACTTCGGTGAGGATCTCCGCGTCCCCCACGGCGGTCTCGTACGGGCCCCGGTGGAAGTCCTCCATCGACACCACCCGCTCACCGTCCAGGCTACGGATCACGCAACTGGCGCCCAGGGTCGTGCAGACGGCGGACAGGTCCTCGGACGGATCGGCCTGGCACAGCGAACCGCCGAGGGTGCCGCGGTTGCGCACCACGGGATCGGCGATCACCCGCTCGGCGTCGGCGAAGATCGGGAAGGCCCGGCCGAGCTCGGTGGATTCGAGCAGTTCCCGGTGCCGGGTCAGCGCCCCGATCCGGATCCGGTCCGCCTCGACCGTGATGTACCCCAGTTCCGGGCGCAGGTCGTTGATGTCGATCAGGTAGTCGAAGTTGGCCAGGCGCAGCTTCATCATCGGCAGCAGGCTGTGCCCGCCGGCGACCAGGCGCGCCGTGTCGCCCAGCCGGTCCAGCAGGCCGATGGCATGCTCGACGCTGGTGGCGCGCTCGTACTCGAACTGCCCCGGAACCTGCATGCGGGACCCCTTCGTCTCGGCTCGGTCGCCCTCATTGGGCGCCGGTCCCGGGGTGCTGTCAACGGCGACTTAAGGAGGTGGTTAATTCGCCGTTGACGACGGCCGGCCGGCTCCGCATGCTTCGGTGGGCACCTCGAGGAGGAGGGAGGGACGACGTGCGCGACATCGTCGACGATCTGGCCGCCTGGCATTCCGGGGGAACCGATTTCGCCATTGCCACCGTCGTCCAGACCTGGAACTCCGCCCCGCGCCAGCCCGGCGCCTCGATGGCGGTGTCCGAGAACGGCGACGTGGCCGGCAGCGTGTCGGGTGGGTGCGTCGAGGGGGCGGTCTATGCGTTGGCGCAGCAGGTACTGGAAACCGGCCAGCCCGTGCTGCAGACGTACGGCATCTCCGACGACGACGCCGTCCAGGTGGGCCTGACCTGCGGCGGAATCGTGGACATCTTCGTCCACCCCCGCTACCCCGAGCTGACCACGGTCTTCGACGCGATCCGGCGGGGCGAGCCGATCGCCGTGGCCTCGGTCATCGCCGGCGCCGAACTCCGCGGCCGGCGCCTGGTGGTCACCGCGGCTTCCACCGAAGGGACCCTCGGCAGTCCGGCGCTGGACCTCAGCGTCACCGAACAGGCCCGCGGGATGCTCGCCACCGGCCGGACCGGGGTCCTGCGGGTCGGCCGGGACGGCCAGCAGCGGATGGACGAACTCGCGATCTTCGTCGAGTCCTTCGCGCCCGCCCCGCGCATGCTGGTCTTCGGGGCCATCGACTTCGCCGGCGCCGTCGCCCGGATCGGCAAGTTCCTCGGCTACCACGTCACCGTCTGCGACGCCCGCGCCCTGTTCGCCACCCGAAGACGTTTTCCGGACGTTGACGAGCTCGTGGTGATGTGGCCGCACCAGTACCTGGACCGGACCGTGGTCGACGAACGCACCGTGATCTGCGTCCTCACCCACGACCCCAAGTTCGACGTCCCACTGCTGGAACGAGCCCTCTCCACCCCCGCCGCCTACATCGGGGCCATGGGCAGCCGCCGCACCCATGCGGACCGCCTGCAGCGGCTGCGCCAGGCCGGCGTCGGCCCGGCCGCCCTGGCCCGGCTCAGCTCCCCCATCGGCCTGGACCTCGGCGCCCGGACCCCGGAAGAGACCGCGGTCGCCATCGCGGCCGAGATCATCGCCCTCACCTGGGGCGGCTCCGGGACCCGGCTGACCGGGACCGACCAGGCCATCCACCGCTGACCAGATACCTGGAGGTCAACATGCCCACCGAATCCCTGGGCTCGCCGGACCCGGACCGCGGGGGCGAGACCGTCGACGCGGCGGTCGCCAACGCCGAGAGCGGAAGCCAGGTCGAGGGCGTCCACACCCCCTCCGGTCAGGCTGCCTCCGGTGAGTCCCGAGTGGAGAAGATGACGGACGTCCCGGGGGTCACCGAACCGCGGGTGGACGGAGAACCGGCCGACCCTCCCCCATCCGCTCCCGGCCCCGGACCGGCCGATCTGGGTGCCGGCGGTGCTCAGCGGCTGGCCGGCGCGCGCATCTCCGACCGGGTCTCGGCGGGAGAAGCGGTTCCGGACGGTCCGCCTTTCGAGGATGACCCGGAGAAGAACACCGGGGCAGGCAGCTGAGCCACGCTCGCTACGGCAGCGGAATCGCCGTGAAAACCCCTTGAGGATCGTACTTCTCCTTCACCGACCGCAGCCGGGCGGCGTTGTTCCCGTACGCCTGCACGATCTGCGCGTGAGCGTCCGGTCCCAGAAGGTTCGGGTACCCTCCCGGTAGCGCGTACTCCTTCAACGCGTTCAGGGTCTCGTCGGCCCATTTCTCGTGAAGCTCCGGACCGTCATCCCGCCAGCCGGAGATGATCTCGACCATCACGTGCTCCCGCCGCTGCCCGAAAGCCGCACTGTCCGGAGCCATCCGGGTGGCCGCACCGTGGAAGTGATGCATGTTGATCACGTCGTTCGCCGAAGGCTTGCTCTGCACCGCGGTCACGATGGCCTTCACCACCTCGGAGCTGAGTTCCGGCACGTTCAGCGTGCGCAGGGTCCAGCCCCGGCCGTCGGCGGCGAACATCTCGTCGGCGGCGCGCAGCGTCGCCGACGAGGACACCGGACCGACTTGGGAGACCATCGGCGTCCCCAATCGTTCTATTCTGCGCACCCATTCAGCACCCAACGGCGGATGCCCGACCCAGGTGGGATTCGTGTAGACGGCGGGCGTGCCGTCGGGCAGATCCATCGCCCCCGAGAGCACCGCCAGTTCGTCGGGGGCCTGGGCCAGCAGGTCGCCGAGCGCCGCGAACACCTCGCTCGCCTGCTCCCCCGGAAACAGCACCACCCCCGCAGTCGCCGTCTCGAACGGGCTCAGTCTCACCCGCATTTCGGTGACGACGCCAAAGTTCCCGCCGCCGCCCTTCAGCGCCCAGAGCAGGTCTTCGTCGGCTTCCACGGCCGTGCCGTCGGCCAGAACGACGCGTGCGCCCAGAAGATTGTCCGCGGCCAGCCCCCGACTGCCCAACTGAGGGCCGTAACCCCCGCCGATCGTCAGACCGGTCAGGCCCACCGACCCGACCGTCCCGGCGACCACCGCCTGCCCAGTAGCGCCCGCCGCGTCCATTGCCTCGAGTGAGGTGACCCCGCCCCCGACGGTCGCGACATCGTCCTCAACCGTGATCTTCTTCAACCCGCCCACGTCAATGACCAGGCCGTTCTCGCACAGCGCCCGCCCGGCCCAGTCGTGCCCGCCGCCCAGCACGGACAGCGGCAGGCCCTCCTCGCGGGCGCGGCCGACGGCCGCACTGACCTCGGCCTCGTTCCCGCACCGAACGACCTGCGCCGGTTGCGTGGTGACGGCGCTGTTCCAGACCTTCATGCTGCTCCCCCGATCGGGCTCCCCCGAACCCCTGTGGGCATCATTGCAGCCGGAACCGAGGACCGGACGCGGGGCACGGCGCGTCTGCCCGGTTTCTTGATCAGGTGCCGTCGGCCGGATCAGCGCGTGTATTGGTTCTCAGGACGGGACGGCATGACGTTGAACGCCTCCGCGGCGGGTGAAGGTGCGCCGGTAGGCGGTCGGCGTGGTGTCGAGGGTGCGCCGGAAGTGCAGGCGCAGGTTGGCCGCCGAACCCAGCCCGCAGTTCTGGGCGACCTGGTCGATCGAAAGCTCGGTGGTCTCCAGGAGTTCCCGCGCCCGGCCGATGCGAGCGCCGGCCAGCCACTGCAAGGGCGTGGTTCCCGTCTCGGCCGTGAACCTGCGCATGAAGGAGCGCTGGGACATGCCCGCGTGACGAGTGAGATCGGCCAGTGAGAGCGGCCTTTCGATCTGCTCCAGAGCCCAGGCCCGGGTGGCGGCGAGCGAGGTGTCACCGGTGGCCGGTATTGGCGCGGGCACGTACTGGGCCTGGCCGCCGTCGCGATGCGGCGGGGCCACGAGACGGCGGGCGATCTGATTGGCCGCGGCGGCACCGACGTCGCTCCGGACGATGTGCAGGCACAGGTCGATGCCGCAGCACACCCCTCCGGAGGTGAGGACCTGGCCCGCGTCGACGTAGAGCACGTCCCGGTCCACGTGGACCGCGGGGAAGTCACGTTCGAGTTCGTCGATGTTCTCCCAGTGCGTGGTGGCGTGCAGCCCGTCCAGAACGCCGGCCGCGGCCAGGGCCAGGGCTCCGTTGCAGATCGACACGACGCGCCGCCCTCGGGCCTGTGCCTCGGCCAGGGTGTCCAGCACCGCGGCGGGCAGGGGCCGGAGGTCCAGGTCGAGGCCGGGCACGACCACCGTGTCCGCGGCCAGCACGTCGGCGAGTCCGCCGTCGACGGCCACGGTGAGCCCGCCTGCGGTGGCGACCTGGCGCGTCGGTCCGCACACCGTCAACTGGTACGGGGTCTGCGCCCGAGGGCCGAAGATCTGCGCCGGGATGGCCAGGGCCATCGGAGTGACGCCGTCCAAGGCCAGCACGGCCACCCGGTGAGGAGTCATGGCAAGATTCTGACCCCCACCGGCAATCCTGCCACTCGCCGATGTGGACCTGCGGGCAGCGGTCATGCAGCACTCCCCCTCCGGGAGCACTGCATGACGCCCGCGCGAGGGACCTACAGCGCGTTCTTGATGAACTGCGCCACGGCGACCGGCTGGGACTGGAACGCCACGTGCGAGGCCTCGATCGTCTCGGTGGTCGCCTTCATCCGCTCCGCCATGAACCGCTGCAGGTCGGGGTGGATCGCGCCGTCGTGGTCGGAGACGAGGAAGAAGGACGGGATGGTCTTCCAGCCCACCGCGGTGGCCGGCTCGCCCAGAGCCGCCCCGGCGAGCGGGCGCTGGGTGGCGGCCAGCACCGCCGCGACCCCGATCGGCAGGTCGGCGCAGAACGTCTCGCGGAACCGGTCGTAGTCGATGAAGACGTCCGGGCCACCGACCGCGCCGGGGGCGTCGTAAGCGGTGGGACGGGCGGTGGAGGCCAGTACCGAGGCCGGGAAGCCCTCCTGGACGCTCGCCCCGCTCTCGCCCTCGTCGATCGCGAACGCGGCCAGGTAGACCAGCGCCTTGACGTTGCTCAGGCCGGGCGAGGCCTGGGTGATCACCGCGCCGCCGTAGGAGTGGCCCACCAGGACGACCGGGCCCGGGATCGCCGAGACGAAGCTCTGCAGGTCGGCGGCGTCGCTGCTGAGGCCGCGCAGCGGGTTGGCCCAGGCGCGGACGGTCCGGCCGTCGGCCTGGAGTTCACCGATGACGCCGGCGAAGCCGGAGGCGTCGGCGAAGGCGCCGTGGACCAGGACCACGGTGGGGGAAGTGCTTGCTGCGTCGGACATACCGGCTCTCTCCTGAATTCGGGGACACGGCCCGGCCTCGCGGCCCGGGCCACTACCGAGTAAGCCGTACCCGGCCCGGGTCCGCCCTCACGTGAATAGGTGACGACGCTCCGGTCAGGGCCAATCAGGGTCGGTTCCGCCAGGTGTTGCTGAGCTGGACCCGGGAACTCACCCCGAGCTTGGCGAAGACCGCGCGCAGATGCGTGCTCACGGTGTTCACCGAGATCCCGAGTTCGGCCGCGGCCTGCCGGTTCGTGTGCCCCTGGCTGACCAGTTCGGCGATCCGCAGCTCGGTCCCGGTCAGGGCCGCCCAGCCCGACCCGGGGCGGCTGCGGGTGGCCACGCTGCGACCCCGGCGGCGGATACCGTGCGTGCGCAGGATGTTCCGGATCTTCGCCTGGCCCGAGACCGATCTCAGCTGCTCCTCGATCGCCCAGGCCTCGTCGAGGCTCTTCAGGGCCGGGGCCCGTTCCCCGGCCTGCAGGAGCGCCGCGCCGTGGTCGGTCAGCACATTGGCCAGCAGCGTCCGGCGGGGACTCTTCCGCAGCACCGCGACGGCCTCGCCCAGCAGGGCCGGGTCGCGCTGCACGAGGGCCCGGGCGTGCAGGTGGACGCCCTCGAAACTGGGCACCCCGGGGTTACGTTCGGCGCCGAGCCGGGTCAGCTCGAGCGCCTGCCCGGTGAACTCCGGGTCGCCGGCGGCCAGACCGACCCCGACGAACACCTGGGCGTAGGTCGGCCACCAGGGCCAGTACCGACGCGAGTCCTTCGCCGCCGACACCAGCGGCCGCAGCACCTCCAGGCTGCCCTCGAAATCGCCCTCCTCGGCGCTGATCCAGGCCTGGAGCAGGCGCAGTCCGAGGACCCGGATGTCGTCCGGCATCGGGTTGCCCGCGATATCGGCCGCGATCGGCTCCAGGTACTTCCGGGCCCGCACCGGGTCGGCCCGGGTCAGGGCGATCGAGCTGAGAAAGGTCCAGACCCCGAGCTGGTGGATCCGCAGGCCGAGCTCGTCGCCGAGCCGGACCATGGCGTTCGCCCCGGCCTCGGCCCGGTCCAGGTTCCCGAGGTTGTAGTCCTGCCAGATCTGGGTGTGCAGCACCGAGGGCAGCAGCTGCGCGTTACCGGTGCGGGCCTGTTCCGCGGCCGAGGTCAGCAGCACCTGGGCCTCGTCGAACCGGTCGAGCAGTTGCAGGCAGCGGATCTCCTCCCACTGGTGCCGGGGGCCGCCCAGCTCCCGCAGCTCGCGGAAGTGTCCCAGCGCTACCGGGAAACGGCCCTCGTTCCGGGCCACCTCGCCCAGTGCCTGCAACGCCAGTACCTGGGCCGGGACGTTGCCCCGGGTCCGCGCCTCGGCCAGGGCGGCCTCGGCGACGACCGCGGCCGGACGTGGCTCGCCGGTGCGGGTCAGGGCCAAGGCCCGGGTGGCCTCCATCTGCAGGCGCAGGTCCGGGGCCACCCCCGGCCGGGCCAGCGTGCCGGCCAGGCGGCGGGTGAGCTCGGCCAGGGAGCCGGTGACCCAGAGGGCGCGGGTGGCCACGATCTGGAGCCGGGCCTGGGTCTGCAGATCCTGGGCCCGGGCGAGCAGGGTGTCGATCACGGTGAGTGCGGCCACCCCGTGCTGGGTCTGGATCAGAATGTCGGCGTACTGCTCGCCGACGGTGAAGAACTGGGGATCCTCCCCCGGCAGCAGGGCGAAGGCCTGTCCCAGAAGCTCTCTCGCGGTGTCCGGGGTGGTCGCGACGATCTGGGCCGCCGCCCCGGCCAGGATCTCGGCCGCCCAACGGTCGCCGAACTCGGCACCGGCCTGCGCGTGCGCTGCGGCGGCCGGATACCCGGCGCCCGCCGTGAGCAGGTACTCGGCGCACTGCTGGTGCCGGGCCCGGCGCGCGGGACCCGGCACCGCCGCGTAGACCGCCTCCCGAAGCAGGTCGTGACGGAATTCCGCAGAACCTTGCCGGATTTCCAGAACGCCCTCGGCGGAAACCCTTTCCGCCAGTTCGAAGGCCCGGTCGTCGGGTATTGCGAGCAGGGTCGCCGCCACCGTCAGGTCCAGGGGCCGCCCCCAGACCGAAAGCAGTCTGATCAGCTCGGCGACGTCGTCCGGCCAGGCCCGCAGGCGGCTCCTGACCTCCGCGACCAGGGACTCCGGCAGCGCCGGGCCGTCCGGGTCGAGGGCCGCCCCCTGCAGCAGCCGCACGGCCAGGAAGGGATTGCCGCCGGAGCGGTGCAGGCGTTGCCGGACCGGTTCCGCGGGCGGGGCGCCGAGGTGGTCGAGCGCGAGCGCGTCGAGATCGTCCTGCCCCAGTGGACCGAGCTCGAGGTGCAGCAGCCGGACGTCGGCCAGGGCCTGCGAGGCCAGCTCCTCGAGCAGTTCCCCGGCCGGCCGGCGGCTGGTTAGCAGCCAGACCACGGGTGAGCCGGTCAGCCGGCCGGGCAGCAGGCGCAGGGCGAACCGGGTGAGCCGGTCGGCCCACTGCACGTCGTCCACGGCCACGACCACCGGGGAATGCCGGGCCTGTTCCTCCATCAGCCCGGCGATCCGGTCGGCCAGCCACAGCGGCTGGTCCTGGACCGGGGCCAGGGTGTCGAAGGAGGCCTGGTCGAGCAGGGGGGCCGAGCCCGAGCGCAGCGCGACCAGCAACGGCGCCCCGGGCGCGATCTGGTCGAGCTCCTCGGCCTTGGCCCGGCCGACCCGGAATCCGCTCCGGACGGCCTGCTCGATGCCGGCCCGCAGCAGCGCCGTCTTGCCGATCCCACCCTCGCCGGTGATCAGGACGACCGCGCCCCGGCCGGTGCGGGCAGCCCGCCGCAGCTCGGCCAGGAGCTGGGCGAGCTGGTCGCCGCGTCCCCGCAGGACCGGTGCCGTTGCCATGGTTGCAACGATATAATCCGGTTCAGGGCCGCCCGGCCAGCTCTCCGATGATTCGCGCCACCTCCTCCGGCCGTTCCTCCGGGGCCCAGTGACCGCAGTCGGGAATGCTCACGGTGCGCACGTTGAGCACGCCCACCTCTCTGAGGCCGTCGGCCACGGTCTCCAGCCGCGTCGCCTCCGAGTACTCCCCGAACGCCAGCACGACCGGGATCCCGAGCACGTCCGTGTCGGTCTCGTTGTGCTGCTCGTCGACCGGCAGGGCCCGGAACATCCGCAGCCCGGCGGAGAGTTGCTCCCCGGTCGCGTGGGCGCGCACATAGGTGTCGAGGTCGGCCGACGTGATCGCGTGGGGGTGGGCGGCGAGGCGCCGGATGTGACTGGTGAAGTAGAACCTCTCGTGTCCGGCGATCAGCACCTCGGCCACCCCGACGCCGTCCTCCAGGGCCCGGTGAAAACCCAGATGCCAGAAGGAGGACGCCCCGGCGGTCGCCTCCCAGCCGCTGATCCCGGGCAGCGGCTGGTCCAGGATCACCAGGCCTGCGACCCGGCCGGGATAGCGCCGGGCATAGGCGTAGGCCACCATCGCCCCGAGATCGTGCCCGGCCAGGATCACCCGGTGCAGGCCGAACCCGGCCAGGGCGGTGTGGACGTCCTCGGCCAGGCTCCGCTTGTCGAAGTCCCCGGACCGCTCCGTGGACCGGCCGATCCCCGGGAGATCGAGCGCGATCACGTCGAACCGCCCGGCCAGCAGCGGGATCACGGACCGCCAGGCGTGCGCCGATTCGGGCCATCCGTGCAGCAGGACGATCGTCGTCACCCCCGGCCCGGACGGACCGGCCCGCAGATAGCCCAGCCTCCGGCCGGCCGCACCGGCCAGCCCCTGGTGCGGCGCACCGATCGATGCATCGCCGTCCATCTCCCACACCTCTTTGTGTTCGGGCCCGTAGGAACTTCAGATGCTGAGAACCACGAGAAGCACGTACACGACCACGGCCAGGAGCAGAACTCCCACGACCCCCAAGGCCCGCAGGGCCCAGCGCATCAGGACCCTGCTTTCGAGCGATCGGCCAGGAACGCCAGGGTCGCGGTATAGGTCTGGCGGGCCTGCGGCGTCCTGAAGTCGAACTGGTACTCGTGACCCAGGTGGTCACCGGTCCCGTTCCAGTACTGGCTGGTGACCGGGACGCGCTCGCGACGCAGCACCGCCTCCAGCTCGAACGCCTGGGACTGGAACGGGTCGGCGTCACCGACCGAGAGGAAGGTGGCCGGATAGGCGGGGGTGACCTGGCGGGTCGTCGACAGGTCGTCCAGATCGGCGAAGGACGCCCAGTCCCGGCTTCCGGTGTACGCCCAGAGGAACGTCCGCAGGGCCGGGAAACGGGTGGCCGCCACGGTGTCCATGTCGTAGAGACCGCAGAAGAGGACGGCGCCGCGGAGGTCACCGGACGGCACCGCCGGCGTCAGCGAGAGTTCGGACGCCAGGGAGGTGTTGGTCTGCGCGGCCGCCAGTGAGCTGGCGATCTGGGCCCCGGCCGAGTCGCCCCCGACGAAGACCCGGGAAGGATCCAGCCGGAAGTCGCTGGCGTGGGCCCGAAGGTAGGCCAGGGCCGCGTTGCCCTGCCGTACCGGGGTGGGGAACCGCGCCTCCGGGGCCAGGGTGTAGCCAAGGCTGGCGACGACGTAGCCGGAACTGGCGAGCATCGTTGCGTACGGCCCGACCTGGGCCTTCGAGCCGGAGATGAACCCCCCGCCGTGGATCCAGAGCAGCACCGGCAAGGCCTTCGAGGTGGGCTTCACCGGCCGGTAGACGTCCAGGCGGGCCGGCTTAGCCCCCACGCTCGGGACGGTCACGTTCCGAGTGACGCGCACCGTGCTCCTGATCGTTTCGTAGCCCGGGCCTGCCCTGACCGCCGGCCGGATCCCGAATGAGTAGGCGACCAGGGCGGCTTCCGGCTGCACCCAGTGCCGGGTCAGGACGACCGGCAGCACCAGCCCGACCAGGACCACCAGACTCACCCAGGCCACGACCGGGCGTCTTATCGGGTGTTTTAGGACGCGTACTGGCATGGTGGGCATCCGATCATGGGGGCGCAGCGCCCGCGATCACCTGAATCAGTGAACCGGCCCGAACGCCGCGACCCGGCGGGGCCGCGCCGGAACGCCTCACACATATGGGTGAGCCGGTGCGCACGGGTTCCGGTTTCAATCTTCACCGGCGGACGGGTTCCGGAAGAGGGTTGAGGCAGTGACCAAGAGGTCGTACGGAATCGGGTGCTGGCGGGCAGGGACGTCGACGGTCGGGGAACCGGCCGATGGCTAGGGTCCTGCTCCGGGGCCGGTCCGGTGCGATGGCATCCGCCCTCGGCGTGCTGCGGAGCGTTCGACGGGGTGGTCACGGGGCCGCGATCCTGGTCACCGGAGAGGCCGGGATCGGCAAGTCCGCAGTGCTGGGGACCATTCTGGCCGAGGCCGCGCCCCTGAACTTCGCCCGTGGTTCGAGCCGGGCCGACCCGACCGGGCAGCTCTCCCCGGCGGCTCCGGTGCTCTTCGCCCTGCGCTCCGGTGCCCATCCTCTGCTGCCGGCCGGTGCGCTGTCGGAATTCGAGAGCCTGGTCGAGCGGCCCCTTCTGCTTATGGACGCGATCGCGCCGCGACTGGAGGAGCGGGCCGCCACCGATCCGCTGCTCATCGCCGTCGACGACGTCCAGGCCCTGGATCCGCTCAGCCGTTTCCTGCTGCGCTCGCTTCCGGCGCGGCTGGCCGGCTCACCCGTCGTCTGGGTCTTCGCCGGCCGGACCGGGAGCGACGGGCTGCTGCCCGACCTCGGCCGGCCCGGCCCCGACGACGTCCCCGCCACGACGATCGGTCTCGGTCCGCTGAGCACCGCCGACATCGCCGCGATGGCCCAGGACAAGCTGGGCCGGGTGCCCGACCAGGACACCCGGGACCGGCTGGACCGGGCCTCCGGCAACGCCGCCCTGGCGGTGCAGATCCTGAACGGGATCAGCCGGGCCCAGGCGCTCGGCCACGTCCCCGAGCAGGCCCCGCCCGAACTCCTGCTCGGCCTGCGCCGTCAGCTGCACCGGTTGCATCCGGACACCGTCGAGATGATTCGCTGCACGGCGGTTCTCGCGCGGCCGTTCTCGTTGGCGGACATCGGCGGTCTGATGCCCCGGTTGCCGGCCGACGACATCCCGGGCCTGATCGACGAGGCCGTGCAGGCCGGTCTGCTCTCCACCCAGCAGTACCGGCACGCCTTCCGGCACGAGCTGATCCGGGAGATCGTCTACACCGATCTTTCCGAGGACCGCCGCCGCCGGGCCCATCTGCTCTGCGCCCGCCACCTTCTGGCGACCGGCCGACCGGCCCCGGAGGTCGCCGAGCACGCGCGGGCCGGTCTGATCCCGGGCGACGAGACCAGCGCGCGAATTCTCGCCGAGGTCGCCTCCGGCCTGGCCGGTTCCGCCCCCGGCCCGGCCGGGGACCTGATGCTCGCGGCCTTCCGGACCCTCGCCCCGCACCAGCCGTACTGGTTCTGGATCGGCGAGCGGACGATCGAGACCCTCACCCGGGCCCAGCGCTGCCCCGAGGCGGTGCGGGTGGCCGATCTGGTCCTGGCCCACGTCGACGACGTCGAACTGACCGCCCGGATCGAGATCGCGGTGGTCCGCTGCCGGTGCCCGCGGGGCGAGTTGGAGGCCCCGATGATCCGGAGCGCCCGGATGCTGGCCCGGGACGACCTCTCGCCCCAGCTGCGGGCCCGGCTGGTCAGCCTGCAGGCGGTGGCCGGGGCCCGGGTCCGCCCGGGCGGGCCGGCCCTGGCGGCCGCGCAGCAGGCGATGACCGGGGCCGAACGGGTGGGTGACCGGACCGCGGTCAGCCTGGCCCGGCAGGCCCTGGCCGAGGCCGCCCGCAAGTCCGGCGACCACGTCCGCTCGCTGCGCCACTACCGGCGGCTGCGGGCCGAGGACGAACACACTTTCCTGGCCCAGGAAATCATCACGTTGCAGCACCTGGACCGGTACCGGGACGCCGAGACGATGATCGAGCACACCCGGCGGGGGAACCTTCCCGAGGTCCTGCCCGCCCTGGTCCGGGCCCGGATGTATCAGGACCACGATCTCGGCCGGCTGGACGCCGCCGGGAAGGCCGCCCTCCGGCTGCAGACCCTGGGCCGGGAACTGGGCAACCGGATCCTGCTTCTGGAGGCCGCCGCGGTGCTCGGCTCGGTGGCCGTCCTCCGCGGCGACCTGAAGACCGCTGCGGCCGTGACCGACGACCCCGCCCTGGCCGGCGAGGAGTGGCGGGTCCCCGGCATCCTTCTCAACCGGGCCTGGAACCTGAGCGCCGACGGCCGTCCGGGCGAAGCCGTGGCCCTGATCACGCCCCTGGTGCTCGAGGCCCACGAAGGCCGGGACCCGTGGCCCTGGAAGCCGGACTGGACACCCCTGCTGGCCCGGTGGGGAATGGACGCAGGCGAAACCGCTTTCGTGAACGAGGTGGTCTCCCTGGCCCAGGCCGGCGCGACCCGCAATCGAGGGGTGGCCGGTCTGGCCGGGATCGCCCTGCAGGTGCGCGGTCTCGCGGGCCGGGACACCGGGCTGCTGACCCGGGCGGCCGAGGTCCTCACCCGCAGCCCCCGGCCGATCCTGCAGGCCCGCGGGTACGAGGACCTGGGCCGGGAACTCCTGCGCCAGGAAAGGACGTCCGAAGGAGTCCTCGCGCTCGACCGGGCGCTCGACATCTACCGCCGGCTGGGCGCGCACGGCCCGGGAACGACCCTGCAGCGCTACCTGCGGGCGGCCGGATTCCGCCGGGCGCCGGTGGCCGGGCGCCCCGAACGGGTCCGCAGCGGCTGGGAATCGCTGACTCCCACCGAGGTCCGGGTGGCTCACCTGATCGGGGCCGGGCACACCAACAAGGAGGCCGCCGTCGAACTCGGCGTCTCGGTCAACACCGTGGGCACGCACGTCCGCTCGGTGTTCGGGAAACTCGCTGTGCGGTCACGGGTTCAGCTGTCCAACCTGATGCGCGGCGGAGCCTCTTCCGAGGGGGCCCTCACCCATTTGCGCTAGAGAGCGCCGACGGCCGGGCCCGGACGATGAAGGCGCTTCATTGTTGATCATTCGGAAGGACCGCTCGTGACTCCCAAATTCTCTGACCACCGCCGATTCCCGCGCAGCAGCCGGCACGCCCTCGGCCTGGCCGCCGCGGCCGCCGTGCTGAGCGTCGGCCTCGGCGCCTCGACCACGACGGTCGCCCTGGCCGCCTCGTCCACCACCGCCACCCCGGCCACCTCGGCCACCTCGGCCAAGGTGAAACCCACCATCGTCCTGGTCCACGGCGCCTGGGCCGATTCCAGCGGGTTCAATTCCGAGATCACCACACTTACCCGGCTGGGCTACCCGGTCGTCACCATCGCCAACCCGCTGCGCGGGCTGACCAGTGACGCCGACTACGTCCGCACCCGGCTGAAGACCATCAGCGGCCCGATCGTGCTGGTCGGTCATTCGTACGGGGGCGCAGTGATCACCAATGCCGCCCGCGGCGTGCCCAACGTCAAGTCCCTGGTGTACGTGGCCGCCTTCTCGCTCCAGAAGGACGAGAGCCTGGCTTCCGTGCTCCCGGCCGACCAGTACCCGGGCTCGCACCTGGACCCGACCAAGCTCGACGTGATCCCGGTGGCCAACCCGGCCGCCCCGGGCGGCCAGGACGCGGACCTGTACATCAAGTCCGCCGACTTCGCCGACATCTTCGCCGGGGACGTCTCCCCCACCGAAGCCGCCCTGGAAGCCACCACCCAGCGTCCCCTGAGCAATCTGGCCTACACCGAGAAGTCCGGCGACCCGGCCTGGAGCTCGATCCCGAGCTGGGACCTGATCACCCTGGACGACCACGCGATCTCCCCGCTGGGCCAGAGGTTCATGGCCAAGCGGATGAACGCACACACCGAAACCGTGCAGTCGGCGCACGATGTGATGATCTCGCACCCCGCCGCCGTGGACCGGATCATCCTCGAGGCCGCGGCCGCCTCCTGATCCCGCGCCCGGGTGGCTCCGGCCACCCGGGCGTCCCTACTCCGTGGCCAGTTCGGCCAGAACCGGACGGCGCAGGGTGAACACGGTCGGGACGACCGTCGCGATGAGCATGAGAACGGTTCCTGCACAGCCGATCAGCAGAACCGGAGCCGGCGCCCAACCCGGCGTGGTGGAGGCGATCAGCGCCCCGACGACAGTGCCGACCACCACCACCGCGAAGCCGAGCAGGACCGCCGTCACCACGTACATGATCGCCTCCCAGACCGCGGCCAGGACCAGGACCGAGGCGTCGGACCCGGCCGCCCGCAGCAGGGCCACCTCCCGGTCCCGCCCCCGTCCGGACATGGCCAGCGCCACCGCCGAGCCGAGCAGGGACAGGACCACCGGGCCGCCGAGGATCAGCGCCACGGTGCCGGCCGAGGCGTCGTCCGAGCCCGGCACCGCCGTCCGGTTGGCGGCGTAGAAGCTGCCGACCAGAGCCACCGCCACCATCAGCGAACCGATCACCGCCGAACTGCGGCTGATGTTGGCCCGGGCCGAGGCGCGGGCCAGATACCAGGACACCGAGGCCTCCGGGGGCACCACCGACGTCCACCCGGACAGGACCCACCCCAGGACCACCGGCCCGACCGCCGCGACGGAACCCGCCAGCAGGGCGCTGACCAGCATCAACGGCACCGCCAGGCGGTCCGCCGCGGTGCCGTGCAGGCTGACCGTCACCAGGCCGGCCAGAACCGCGAGCAGCCCCGCGGTGAACCAGCGCCGGCGCCCGATGCCGACCCTGGCCAGTTCCGGATCCCGCAACGACTCCAGGGGTGAGACCCGGCCCGCGCGACCGGCCGCGCGGGAACCGCTGAGCACGACCAGCCCGCTCACCAGCGTCACCACCGAGACCGCCGAGATCGGGCCGAAACTGATCTGCAGGTCGTCGAAGTCGTCGCTGCCGGCCAGCGTCCAGGTCAGGAACGGTGACAGGAACGGGAGCATCGCCAGGCAGCCGAGCCCGGAACCGGCCAGAGCGACCACCAGCAGCTGGAGCCGGACCACCGCACCGACCCGGATGGGGAGGACGCCGACCAGCTGCCAGAGCGCGTAGCTGCGCCGTTGCAGGGCGACGGTCAGCCCGGTGACGGTGCCGGTGACCACGACCGCGGCCACGATGCTGAAGGTCAGCACCGTGCCGCTGATCGCGCCGAGCGCCAGCCCGACGTTCCCGCCGGTGCGCACGCCGGTCTCGATCAGGCCCGCGCAGACGGCCGCGACCGCCGCCGTGGCCGCGGCGACCACCAGGGCGCCCAGCCAGATCCTCAGGTTGGCCAGGAGGTCACGCAGGACCAGTCGCAGCATGCCCAGCCTCCTCGGTGGCCCGGTTGACGGCCGCGAAGACCTCTTCCGGAGCAGGTTTCAGCAGTTCCTGATGGATTGTGCCGTCGCCCAGCACCAAGACCCGATCGGCGACCGCCGCGGCGTTCAGGTCATGCGTGACCAGGACGACGGCCCGCCCACCGCTCGCGGCCTGACGCAACAGCGCCAGTACCTGAGCCCCGGACGCGGTGTCGAGGGCTCCGGTCGGCTCGTCCGCGAACACGATGTCCGGCTCGGCCAGCAGCACGCGGGCGATCGCGACCCGCTGCTGCTGACCGCCGGACAACTCCGACGGGCGCTGCCCGGCCTGAGCTCGCAGACCGACCCGTTCCAGGGCCGCGTCCACCGCCGACTCCGGAATCCGGCGCTTGGCCAACCGGGACGGCAGGGCGACGTTCTCCCACGCGCTCATCGACGGGATCAGGTTGTAGGACTGGAAGACGAAGCCCAGGTGGTCGCGCCGCAACCGGGCCAGGGCGTTGCGCCGCAGCGGCCCGAGCGGCGTGCCCATCAGCGACACCTGCCCCGTCGTCGGCGGTTCCAGCCCGGACAGACAGTAGAGCAGCGTGGACTTGCCCGACCCGCTGGGACCGACGACGGACACGAACTCACCGGCCTGGATGCTGAGCGAGATACCCCGCAGGACGGCGACCGACCCGAAGTCCTTGGTCAGCCCGGAGGCCTCGGCGACCACGGTCCGGGTGGTCGGGGTGGTCCGGGTCACCGGCTCACCGCTTCCACGGGTCTCGTCGGGGCGTGCGGGACGAGCAGCCGCGTCATGGTTTCTCCTCGGATCGACGTCCTGACCAAGGTGCCCGATCGGCTCACCCTGGACATACGTCGAATTACTGAATCCGGGGAAACCGGTCGGACCAGACCCACCGCACCTTCGGTCCCGGGACCGCGGCGGCCCGGGCCCTAAGCACCCAGGTTGCCGGACAGCCGTTGGGCCGTCTCCTGCAGCACGTCGACGAAACGGGTCCGGTTCTGGTCGAAGTCGCGGGCCAGGCCACCGATCGAGAGCGCCCCCGCGAGATTTCCCCGTGGATCGAGGACGGCGACGCCGAGCGCACTGATCCCCTCGGTGACGTCCTGGTCGGACCGGCAGTAGCCGCGTTCGCGGGTCTCGTCGGCGTCGGCGGCCAGTTCCGCGGCGGTGGTCAGGGTCCTCGGGGTCAGGCGCTCGAAAGGTGCTTGGGCCAGGACCTTGTCGAGGTCACTTCGATAGGCCAGGCAGAGCCGCCCGGCCGCCCCGGCGTGCAGCGGGAGCGATCGCCCCGGCCGCAGGATGAGCACGCCGATGCCGCTGCCCGGCACCCAGCGGATGCACAGTGCCCGGTCGGGGCGGGGCACGCTCAGGAAGGCGGTCTGACCGGTCCGGGCGGCCAGGTCGTCCAGGATCGCGTCGGCCCCGTCCCACTCGGTCATGGCCCTGGAGGCGGCGTCGGCCAGGCGCAGCCAGCGCAGGCTCAGGCCCACCAGACCGCTCTCCCGGGTCTCGGTCAGGCCGATCGCGCTCAGCGCGTCCACCAGGCGGTAGACGCTGGCGCGCGGCAGGCCGGTGCGGTCGGCGATCTCGGCCGGGGTGAGCGGGCCGTCCTGGGCCAGCACCTCGGTGACCACCGCGGACCGGGCCAGGACGCCGACGGGACGTTCGCTCATCGGGGCATCCGCCGGAGGTCGGGCCGGAGATTGCCGAGCGCCCGGCTGACCGAGTCGGCCGCGTCCCCGATCAGCGCGATGTTCTTCTCAGCCACCTCACCCAGCACCTGGCTCTGCAGCCCGCTGACCGAGATGGCCGCGGCCAGGTCGCCCCGGTGGTCGAAGACGGCCGCTCCCAGCGCCGCGATCCCGAAGGTCACGTCCTCGTCGGAGACCGTGTAACCGGCCGCGCGGCTGGCCTCGACGTCGGCGAAGATCCGGGCCGCCGAGGGACGCTCCGGGTCACCGGGCAACGGCACGGCGTCCCGCAGAACGGTCAGCTGCTCCGCCTCGGGCAGGTAGGCCAGCAGGGCCCGGGGCGCGGCCCCGGCGAACAGCGGCAGCGAGTTGCCCAGCTGCAGCGCCACCGAGCGAACCGTCGTCCCCTCGACCCGCTCGACACAGACCGCCCGGCTCCCCCTCCGGACACAGAGGAAACCGGTGGCCCCGGTCTCCTGGACCAGACGCCGCAGGGCGGGCCGCGCCGCCTCGCGGACGTCGATCGCGTCCTCCAGGGCCGAGCCGACGGTCAGGAAGTGCAGCCCGAGCCGATAGCCGCCCCGCCGCACTCCGCTGTCCAGCCATCCGATCCCGATCAGGCTGCGCACCAGTCGGTAGATCGAGCTGAGCGGTTCGCCGGTGGCCGCGGCCAGTTCCGCGGCGGTGAGTTCCCCCTGCGCCTCGAGGGCGTCCAGGATGGCTCCCGCCTTGGTGACCAGGTCGAGCCCCGAAGCGTCGCTGCCCGGCTCGGGAAGCGGTGCGGCAGACCCGGAATCGATCGGCATCGTGACGCTCACCTGACTCCTCGGGGCTGGGTCGGCCGGGGTTGGAAACCCGCCAGACCGTAGCACTGGTCGATGAGCTCGAGATTGACCACCCCGTCGGCCGCGTCGGTCGGGAACGGCGCCCCGTGGCGCACCGCGGCGGTCAGCGCCTCGGCCTGGTAGTGATACGTGCTGCGGGTACCGAGGTGCTCGACGCGTTCGGTCCCGTCCTTGGCCCGCAGGATCAGCCGGTCGTCGGTGTTGACCTTGACGAAGTTCTTCACCACGACGGCCCCCTCCTCCCCCTGCGCGGTGAGAGAGAATTCGCCGTCCTGCTGATTCATGTCGACGTGGCATCGGGCCCGCGCCCCTTGGGGGAGCGCTAGTTCGCCCATGAACCACTCGTCGACCCCGGGCCGTCCCGCCCGCTCCCCCATCTGGGCCGCGAGCAGCCGGGGACGACCGCCGAGGGCTTCGGCGACCGTGCTGACGACATGCAGGGCGTAGCACCCCAGATCCATCATGGCCCCGCCCGCCAGGGGCAGTGACCAGCGCAGGTCGTCGGCCGGTGGGGGCGGCATCAGCATGGTGACCCGCAACGAGCGCAGCGGGCCGATCTCGCCGCCGGTGATCACCTCCAGGAACCGGGCGAAGATCGGGTGGTAGCGGTAGTGGAACGCGTCGAAGACGACCAGCCCGGATCCGGAGGCGGCGGCCGCGACCGACCGGGCCTCAACCGCGTTGCCGGCGAACGGTTTCTCGGTCAGGACGTGCTTGCCGGCCTGGATCGCGGCCAGGTTCCAGGGCCCGTGCAGACTGTTGGGCAGCGCGTTGTAGACCACCTCGACCTCGGGGTCGGCGAGCAGGTCCGGATAGCTGCCCACGACCCGCTCAATCCCGTGCCGGGCGGCGAACTCCCCGGCCCGGTCGCGGTCGCGGGCGGCCACCGCGACGAGCCGGAGCTCACCGTCGGCCGCGGGTCCGACGAGGGACTCGACGGCGATACGGGAGGCTCCCAGGAGCCCCACCCGCAGCGGTTCGGCCGGACTCACAGGCTTCGGATGACGGAACGGACGTACTCGGCGCTGGCCCGTACGTCGGCCACCGGGCCTTCGCCGGACGGTTCCTCGTCGAGGATCGCGTCCTGCTCCAGCACGTACCAGCCGTTGTACCCGTTGGCCTCGAGATGACCGACCACTCCCGCGATGTCGACGTCGCCCTGGCCGAGCGGCTGGTACATGCCCGCCCGCACGGCCTCGGTGTAGGTGAGCTCGCCGGCCTGGACCCGCTTGGCCAGGGCGTCGTTCACGTCCTTGAGGTGGGTGTGGGCGATCCGGCCGGGCGCCTGCCGGGTCAGGGCCGCCGGATCGGTTCCCCCGATCAGCAGGTGCCCGGTGTCCAGGCACAACGAGATCGACGAGCCCTCCAGCACCCGCTGGACGTCGCTGCCGGTCTCCACCATGGTCCCGACGTGCGGGTGCAGGACGGCCCGCACGCCCCGCTCGGCGGCCAGGTCACTGAGCCGGTCCAGGTTTCCGAGCAGGGTGTCCCAGCCGGCCGGGTCCAGATCGGGGCGGGCGTCGTAACCGAGCAGGCCGGTGATCGCCGACAGCACCAGCACGTCGGCGCCGACCGCCTCGAAGCCGGCCAGGACCCGCTCCACCTCCGGCACCGGATCACCGGCCCGGTCGTGCAGCAGCACCGGGGTGAAGTTGCCGAGCCCGTGCAGGCCGTAGGCGGCCAGCGTCTCGGCCTTGCCCTCCGGGGTCGGCGGGAGGAAGCCGTCCGATCCCAGTTCCGTTGCGTTCAGGCCGATCTCGGCCATCTCGCGCAGGACCCGGTCCGGGTTCATCTGGTAACCCCAGCCGGGCACCTCGCAGACCCCCCAGGAGATCGGGGCGCCGGCGACCCGGTCGAGTGCGTTGCTCACGATGGAACCTCCTGGCTTCGGACCTCGTCGAGGGTGACGGGTCGGTGTTCGTGCTGCGAGCGGGTGGCGGCCTCGGCGATCCAGCTGGCCTCGAGGGCGTCGGACACGGTGCAGGGCGAGGCGATCCGGCCGGCCACCAGTTCGGTGAAGGCGGCCAGCTCGGCCCGGAACGCCGCGGCGAACCGGTCCATGAAGAAGGTGTGCGGCGCCGCGCCCGGGAAGGTCACGCCGGGTTCGGTCGAGCGGATCGGCCAGCGTTCCTCCAGGCCCGCGGCGACGGAGTCGGCCGAACCGTGCACCTCGAGCCGGACGTCGTAACCGCGGGCGTTGTAGCGGGTGTTGGAGACCACCGCCAGGGCTCCCGAGGCCAGGGTCAGGATGGACGCGGCCGTGTCCACGTCCCCGATCTCCGCGAAGACCTCGGCCCCCTGGTTGCTTCCGACCGCGTACACCTCGACCACGTCCTGCCCGGTCACGAAGCGCACCGCGTCGAAGTCGTGCACGCTGCAGTCCCGGAAGATCCCGCCGGACGCCCGCACGTAGCCGTCCGGCGGCGGCGCCGGGTCCAGGGTGGTGGAGCGGACGGTGTGCACCCAGCCGAGGTCCCCGTCCCGCACCGCGTCCCGGGCGGCGACGAAGGCCGTGTCGAAGCGCCGCGGGTACCCGATCTGGACCGCGATCCCCGAGTCGTTCACCCGGTCCAGGACGGCGCGACCATCGGCCGGGTCGGCGGTGACCGGCTTCTCGCAGAACACCGGGATTCCGGCTTCCAGCGCAGCGAGGATCAGCTGCGGATGGGCCGGCGTCGCGGCGGCGATGACGACTCCGTCGACCCCGGAGGCCAGCAGGGCCTGCGCCGAGTCGGCCGGCTCGGCTCCCAGCCGGTCCACCACCGCGGCGGTCGCGGCCGCTACCGGGTCGGTCACCACCAGCGACTCGACGACCGGCAGTCCTTGCAGGGTGGCGGCGTGGAACGCGCCGATCCGCCCCAGACCGATCAGGCCTAGACGCACGATGCCTCCTCCGTTGATCCGATCAGGGCGCGGACCCGCTCGGCCGTCCGCTCAGGCGAGAGGCCGTGCTTGTCGAGCAGGAAGTCGTTGCCGGCCGACTCGCCCCAGGTGTCGTCCAGACCGATCCGGACGATCCGCGGGGACGGGCCCTCGGCGGTCAGTACCTCGGTGACCAGACCGCCCAGGCCGCCGTGGACCGAGTGCTCCTCCACCGTGACGACCAGGCGGGCGTCCCCGACGGCGGCCCGCAGCGACGACTCGTCCAGCGGTTTCAGCGAGGGGACGTGCAGCACCCGGGCTTCCAGCCCGGAGCCGGCCAGGTGCTCGGCCGCGGCCAGGGTCCGCGAGGTCTGGGGGCCGGTCGAGATCAGGACGACGTCCGTGCCGTCCCGGACCCGATGGATCCGGCCGGGCACGAAAACGTAGTCGGCATCGAACAGGTCGGGGACGGCGTCCCGGGAGATCCTCAGGTAGACCGGGCCGTCGTACTGGTTGGCCCAGTCCATCACGGCCAGCAGTTCGGCGCTGTCGGCCGGGGCCAGGACCGTCATGCCCGGCATCGCCCGCATGATGGCCAGGTCCTGGACGTCCAGGTGGGTCTTGCCCACCGCACCGATCAGCAGTCCCGAGTACGAGCCGACAATCTTCACGTTGGCGTGCGACTGGGCGACCAGGACGCGCACCGGGTCGAGGGCGCGGTGGGTGAAGAACACCGCGAACGACGAGGTCCACGGGATGTGACCGACCGAGGCCAGGCCGGCCGCCACCCCGATCAGGTTCTGCTCGGCAATGCCCATCTGCAGGAACCGCGCCGGGTGGGCGGTGGCGAACTTGTCGGCCTTGGTGGAGTTGGCCAGGTCGCCGTCCAGGACCACGGTCCGCGGCTCGGAACCACCCAGGGCGACCAGCTTCTCGCCCCAGACATCGCGCATGGCCTTCATGGCCGGCCTCCGGCGGTCGGATGATGATCGGGGCGGTCGGGGACCAGTTCGGACCGGGCCTGGTCGACCTGTTCGGTCGTGGGAACGGTGCTGTGCCAGGTGTAGGTGCCCTCGGCCAGCGAAAGCCCTTTTCCCTTGACGGTCTGGGCGATGAGCACCGTCGGCCGCCCGTCCGGATCGGGGGTGCGCGCCTGACGGTAGGCCTCGCCGATGGCCTCGTAGTCGTGACCGTCCAGCGCCAGCACCCGCCACCCGAAGGCCGCGAACACCGCACCGACATCGACGCCGCTCCACGGGTCCCGTCGATTGCCCCGGTCCGTCGCGCTGGTCTGCTCGTCCGAGGGTAAACCGAACTGCTGCAGGCCGTTCCGGTCGAGGATGGCGGTCAGGTTGGTCAGCCGGTAGCGGGTGGCCACCTGCACGGCCTCCCATATCATCCCCTCCTGGATCTCCCCGTCGCCCAGCAGCACCCAGGTGTGGAACTGCTGCCCGTTCAGCCGCGCACCGAGCGCGGCCCCGACCCCGAACGAGAGGCCCTGCCCCAGGGAGCCGGTGGACGCGTCCAGGCCCGGAAGGCGGGTGACGTCGGGGTGGCCCTGCAGTCGCGAGCCGCCCTGGTCGAAGGTGGCCAGTTCGTCGAGGTCGAAGTAGCCGCGCAGCGCCAGCACCGCGTACAACCCCAGCGCGGCGTGCCCCTTGGAGAGCACGAACCGGTCCCGCTCGGGCCAGCCCGGCTCCTCGGGGCGGATCCGCAGTTCGGTGAAGTACAGGCTGATCAGCAGATCCATCATCGACAGCGGACCGCCGATGTGACCGGCCTTCGCCCGGTCGACCGTCTTGATCACCTCCCAGCGGGCCCGCTGGGCCAGGGTGTGCAGGTCCTCGGCGGTCTTCTCGGTCGTCACGATCTCCTCGTTCCCCAAGCTCGCGTTTTTCGTCAGATGGACACTTCGTCCGTTCGTCGATAAGTCAGGAGACATCGACCCAGCGGCGTTCGGTGGCGGACTGCTCGACCGCGTCGAGCACCTGGGACACCCGCCAGCCGGCCTCGAAGTCGCCGTCCGCCGGCCGGTCCTCGGCGATCGCGTGCAGCAGCTCGTTGACCTCGATGGTCTTCAGCTCGTGGACGCCCAGGGGCACCCCGGCGAAGGGCCAGAACGCCCCGTAGTCGCCGTGCGCGGGCCCGAGCTCGACCTCCTTGTAGCCCTTGCGCTCCACCGGGTCGCCGGTGACGTAGAGGCGCAGGGTGTGGATGTCCTGCTGGACGAACTGCAGGGCGCCCCGGCTGCCGATCAGCTCGATGCTCTGGTGCCAGGTGCGCCCGGTGGCCACCCGCGAGGCCTCGATGTGGCCGGTCGCGCCGGAGGCGAACTCCATCAGGAAGGTGGTGGCGTCGTCGTTCTCGACGGGGTGCCGGGCGGCCTCCAGATCGGCGCCGCTGCCGTAGCCGAAGACCCCGGTGGGCTCGGGCCGGGTGGGGATGAAGGTCCGGCTCAGGCCCACCACCGAGGCGATCGGCCCGACCAGCACCTGGGCCAGCGAGACGACGTGCGCGCCGAGGTCGCCCAGCGCCCCGGTGCCCGCCCGCTTGCGCTCGAACCGCCAGGTGAACGGCACATCCGGATCGCTGCAGGCATCCAGCACGAAGCGGCCCTGGAAGGTCCACAGATCGCCCAGGACGCCCTCGGCGACCAGCCGCCGGGCCTCGGCGATGGCCGGGTTGCGCAGGTAGTTGAAGCCCACCAGGGTCTTCACCCCGGCGGCCTCGGCCGCCTGGTACATCTCCTGCGCGTCGGCCGCGCTGAGGGCCAGCGGCTTCTCGCAGTAGACGTGCTTGCCGGCCGCGATCGCCGCCATCGCGATCTCCTTGTGCAGGAAGTTCGGGGTGACGATGTCGACCACGTCGACGGCGGGGTCGCCGACCGCCTCGCGCCAGTCGGTGGTCCACCGGGCGTACCCCAGGGACGTCGCCCCGTTCCGGGCCAGCTCGTCCCCGGCGTCGGCGAGGATCTCGAACCGCGGGCGCAGCGGCGTGCTGCCGTAGACGCTCTCCACGTTGCGGTAGCCCATGGTGTGCGACTTGGCCATCAGGCCGCTGCCGATCATCGCCACCCCGAGTTCGGGCACGGAGGAAGAGGCTTCGTGCAGGGTCATCGGTGACTCCCAGGAGAGTGAGCATCAGATGCGGGATCCGCGGACCGGGCCGCTACGGGATCTTCCGGTGCGTGATGAAGAAGCAACAGAATGTTTTTACCACCTAGTGGACATTACGTCCATCAGAAGATAGTTTTCTCTCTGGTTACACGCGTTGCTCAACGCCTCATCACCGGCATCCGCACCAGATCCCGAATCCGCTGCGCCCCTGCTCCCGGCGTGCCGGACCGACGCGAGAGGTCGCCGAGAACCATGCCTTTGCCTGACTGCTCCCCCCAGGTCCTCACCGCGGGCTGGACCCGGGTCGATCCCGACGTGGCGGGCTGGACCTACGTCAGCTTCGAGGTCCTGCGTCTGGCCGCCGGCGCCTCGGTGACCCTGCCGGCCACCGACCACGAACGCGCCCTGGTCCCCCTCGCCGGCCGGGCCCACGCCGTCACGCAGGACGAACCCGAGCCACAGGAATGGGTTTTCGGCGAGCGTCCCGATGTCTTCGCCGGCCTGGGCTGGTGCCTCTACCTCCCCTCACAGACGGCCGTGACGCTGACCGCCCTCACCGATGTCGAGATCGCCCGGGCCGAGGCCCCGGCCACCACCCGGTACGCGCCCGTCCTGGTCACGCCCGACGACACCAAGATCGAGCTGCGCGGCGGCGGCAACGCCTCGCGTCAGGTGAACAGCCTGATGCTGCCGGACTTCCCGGCCGATCGGCTGCACGTCATCGAGGTCTGGACGCCGGGCGGGAACTGGTCGAGCTTCCCGCCGCACAAGCACGAGCACGACCTGGAGGCCGACACCGAGGCCGAGCTCGAGGAGACCTACTACTACCGGCTGCGCGATCCCGAGAACGGGTGGGCGCTGCAGCGGGTCTACAGCCCGGAAAGGGATTTCGACCTGACCGCCACGGTGCGCGACGGCGACATCCTGCTGATCCCCTGGGGCTACCACACCACCGCGGCGGCCCACGGGCACGACCTCTACTACCTCAACGTGCTGGCCGGCCCGGCCCCTCGGCGCACCCTGCAGGCCTTCCAGGACCCGGGCCTGAAGGCGACCCAGGACGCGTGGCCGGACCTGGGCCTGGACGAACGCCTCCCCCTCATCCCCCGCCACCCCGAAGGGATCGCGCCGTGACCTCCTCAACCCAACGTCTGACCGTCGGTCAGGCCCTGGTGAAATTCCTTGCCGCGCAGCAGGTCGAGCGGGACGGCGAGAGCAGTCCCTTCTTCGGGGGCGCCATCGGCATCTTCGGGCACGGCAACGTGGCCGGTGTCGGCCAGGCCCTGCTCCAGTACCGCAAGGACTTCCGGCTGTACCAGGCCCGCAACGAGCAGGGCATGGTGCACATGGCCACCGGCTACGCCAAGCAGCGCAACCGCCTGGGCGCCCTGGCCTGCTCCACCTCGATCGGGCCCGGCGCCACCAACATGATCACCGGCGCCGCCACCGCGACGGTCAACCGGCTGCCGGTGCTCTGCCTGCCCAGCGACATCTTCGCCAGCCGACGCACCGGCCCCGTCCTTCAGCAACTGGAATCCCCCTTCTCCTGGGACCATTCGGCCAACGACGCGTTCAAGGCGGTCAGCCGGTACTGGGACCGGATCAACCGGCCGGACCAGCTGCCGACCGCGCTGATGGAGGCGATGCGAACCCTGACCAGTCCGGCCGACACCGGCGCGGTCACGCTCGCGCTGCCGCAGGACGTGCAGGCCGAGGCCTGGGACTTCCCCACCCTGCTGTTCCGGCCCCGCACCTGGTTCGTCCCCCGCGCCCGGGCCGACCGGGCCGCCCTGCGCCGGGCCGCCCAGGTCATCGCCGGGGCCCGGCGGCCGGTCATTATCGCCGGGGGTGGGGTGATCTACTCCGCGGCCACGGCCGAACTCGCCGAATTCGCCCGGCGCACCGGGATTCCGGTCGGCGTCACCCAGGCCGGCAAGGCCAGTCTTCCGTGGCAGCACCCGCAGATGGTCAACGCGATCGGCGCCTCGGGCACCGCCTTCGCGAACAAGCTGGCCCACGACGCCGACGTGATCATCGGGATCGGCACCCGGTACACGGATTTCACCACCGCGTCCAACACCTTGTTTGCCCGTCCGGACGTCCAGTTCGTCAACCTCAACGTCACCGAGCCCGACGCCCTCAAGGAGTCGGCCACCGCCGTGGTGGGCGACGCCCGCGAGTCGATCGTCGAGCTGAGCGAACTGCTCGCCGGCTACACGGTCGACCCGGACTACCGGGCCGAGGCCGAGCGCGCGGCGGACGACTGGCGCGGCGAACGCGATCGCATCGTGGGGATGTCCGACGGCGCGACCCTGTCCCAGGAGGCGGCCATCGGCCTGGTGAACGAGGCCGCCGGGGATCACCACGTGGTGATCAACGCGGCCGGGTCGATGCCGGGCGACCTGCACCGGCTCTGGCGCCCGTCCGACCCGAAGGCCTACGACCTGGAGTACGGCAACTCCTGCATGGGGTACGAGATCGCCGGGGCGGTCGGGAACAAGCTCGCCGATCCCACCCGCGACGTGTTCTGCCTGATCGGCGACGGCACCTTCCTGCTGGCCAATCAGGAGCTGATGACCGCGGTCCAGGAGGGCATGAAGATCACTGTGATCCTGGTCGACAACTTCGGCTACGGATCCATCGCCGCGCTCTCGGAAACCCGCGGATCCCAGGGCTTCGCCACCCGTTTCACCTATCGCGCCGAGGACGGGCAGTTCTCCGACGAGCGGGTCCCGATCGACCTGGCCGCCGGCGCCGCGAGCCTGGGCGCCGACGTCCTCTCCGCGAGCACCCCGCACGAGCTCAGGGCCGCCCTGAGCGAGGCCGCCGGCCGGCCGAACTCGGTGGTCATCTACACCAAGGTGGACGCCAAGGGCCGGTTCGGGGGGTCCGGCGCCTGGTGGGACGTGCCGGTGCCGGAGGTCTCCGAACTCGACAGCACCCAGGAGGCCCGCAAGGAGTACGACGAGCAGGTCGCGGCGCAGAGGCTCTACCTGTGAACGCCACCCGGATGCAAAAGGTGGTGGCCGGGATTCCCACCCGGCTGATCATCGGCGGCGAGCATCGGGAAGCGGGTGACGGCGCCACGTTCGAGGTCCTCGACCCGGCCACCGGGAGCTCGTTGGCCCGGGTCGCGAGCGGAACCGTGGACGACGCCATCGCCTGTGTCGACGCGGCCGAGTCGGCCGCGCCGGACTGGGCCGCCACGGCGCCCCGCCAGCGTTCGGACATCCTGCGGCGCACCTACGAACTGATGGTCGAGCGGGCCGAGGACCTGGCCGTCCTGATCAGCGCCGAGAACGGCAAGGCGCTGCCGGACGCGCGGGGCGAGGTGCTCTACTCGGCGGAGTTCTTCCGGTGGTACGCCGAGGAGGCGGTCCGGGTGCGCGGTGAGATCCAGACCGCGCCGGCCGGCACCAACAAGATCATCGTGCTGCGTCAGCCGGTCGGGATCGCCGTCCTGGTGACCCCCTGGAACTTCCCGGCCGCCATGGCCGCCCGCAAGATCGCCCCCGCTCTGGCGGCCGGATGCACCACCGTCCTCAAACCGGCCGGCGAGACCCCGCTGACCGCCCTGGCCATCGCCGAACTGATGGTTGAGGCGGGCCTGCCCGCGGGCGTCCTCAATGTGTTGCCCTCCCGGCAGTCCGGCCCGGTCGTCGCCGCGATGCTGGCCGACCCACGGGTGCGCAAGCTCTCGTTCACCGGCTCCACCGAAGTCGGCCGGACGCTGCTGAATCTCGCCAACGAGCACATCGTGAACAGCTCGATGGAGCTCGGCGGGAACGCCCCGTTCCTGGTCTTCGACGATGCCGATCTGGACGCGGCGATCGCGGGGGCCATGGTGGCGAAGATGCGCAACGGCGGGGAGGCCTGCACCGCGGCCAACCGGTTCTTCGTCCAGAAGGGCATTGCCGACCGGTTCGCGGTGCGGCTCGCCGAGGCCATGGGTGGCCTGAGGATGGGACCGGGGTATGTCGAGGGCACCACCCTCGGGCCGCTGGTGAACGCCAAGACCCGCGACAAGGTGGCCGGCCTGGTCGAGGACGCGGTCAGGGCCGGGGCCCGGGCGCGGATCGGCGGCACCGTTCCGGACGGGGCCGGCTACTACTACCCGCCCACCGTCCTGACCGAGGTGACCGCGGACGCCGGGATCCTGCGGACCGAGATCTTCGGGCCGGTCGCGCCGATCGTCACCTTCGCCACCGAGGCCGAGGCGGTCGAGTTGGCCAACCAGACCGAGTACGGCCTGGTCTCGTACGTCTACACCGCCGATCTGGGCCGGGGACTCCGGGTCAGTGAGGCGATCGAGGCCGGCATGGTCGGCCTCAACCGCGGACTGGTCTCCGATCCCGCGGCCCCGTTCGGCGGGGTCAAGGAAAGCGGTCTCGGCCGCGAGGGCGGGGTCGAGGGACTGCTGGCCTTCACCGAGACGAAGTACATCGCCGTCGACTGGTAGGTCCCGGCCGGAGAACTCCACCTCCTGAGAGAGAAGATCAATGAAGATCACCAGAGCATCAGGATTCACGGCCGTCATCGCGGTGGTGACCCTCGTCGCCGTCTCCGCGTGCAGCGACGGCGGCAAGCCCAAGAGCACCGACTCCGGTTCCGGGGGCGGCGGTGGGGACTCCGGCTACACCTTCGCCATGGTCACCCACGAGACCCCCGGCGACACCTTCTGGGACCGGATCAAGGCCGGGGCCCAGCAGGCGGCCAAGGACACCGGATCGACCCTGAAGTACTCCTCCGACCCCACCGCCAGCAACCAGGCCACCCTGATCCAGAACGCCATCGACTCCAAGGTCGACGGGATCGCCACCACCCTGGTGACGCCCGAGGCGCTGATCCCGACGATCAAGAAGGCCGTGGCGGCGGGCATTCCGGTGGACAGCTTCAACTCCGGCCTGAACTTCTACCAGCAGGCCGGCTCGCTGGTGCACTTCGCCGCCGACGAGCGGCTCGGCGGTCAGGGCGCCGGCAAGCGCGCGGCCGACGATGGCGCCACCAAGATCCTCTGCACCATCCAGCAGACCGGCTCGGTCGCCCTGGAGGACCGCTGCGCCGGGGTGAAGGACTCCTTCCCCAACACCGAGAACCTCCAGGTCAACGGGGCCGACGACGCGGCCGTCACCTCCGCCATCCAGGCCAAGCTGCAGCAGGACAAGTCGATCAACTGGATCATCACCCTGGGGGCGGCCCAGGGCCTGGACGCGGTCAAGGCCGTCCAGGGCGCCGGGTCCAAGGCCAAGATCGGCACGTTCGACACCAACCCGGACGCGGCCCAGGCGGTGGCCGACGGCAGCATCCAGTTCTTCATCGACCAACAGCCCTATCTGCAGGGCTATCTGGCCATCACCGAGCTGTATCTGTACAAGAAGAACGGCAACATCATGGGCGGCGGCAAGGCCGTCCTGACCGGCCCGTCGTTCGTGGACAAGGCGAACATCGCGCAGATCCTTCCGTTCGTGAAGCAGAACACCCGCTGATTCACCGAGCCAAGGAGGACCTGTCATGAGTACACCCGTCACCACCGAGACCGGCCCGGCCCCGTCCGAGGCCTCCAACCGGGTCTCCCTGGGCCTGTCCAACCGACTGCTGGCCCGTCCCGAGGTCGGCGCGCTGCTCGCCGCCGTCGTCATCTTCATCTTCTTCCTCATCACCGCCCCGGCCTTCCGCACGGCGTCGTCCTTCTTCACCGTGCTCTACCAGTCGTCCACCATCGGGATCGTCGCGGTGGCGGTCGGGATGCTGATGATCGGCGGCGAGTTCGACCTCTCCGCAGGCGTTCTGGTCACCTCGGCGGGCTTGTTCAACGCCATGTTCTGCTGGGACCTGGGGATCAACCTCTGGGTCGGCGCCCTGCTCTCGCTGGTCGCCAGTCTGGTGATCGGTTTCCTGAACGGGTACCTGGTGATGAAGACCGGCATCCCGAGCTTCCTGATCACCCTGGGGACGTTCTTCGTCCTGCAGGGCGCCAACCTCGGAGTCACCAAGGTGGTCACCGGTTCGGTGTCCAGCCCGAACATCAACCAGATGGACGGGTACGCGTCCCTGAACTGGATCTTCGCCCACGAGTTCCAGATCGGCTCGGTCACCCTGCAGATCACCGTGATCTGGTGGTTGCTGTTCGCCGGGCTGTCCGCCTACGTGCTGCAGCGCACCCGGATCGGCAACTGGATCTACGCGGTCGGCGGCAACGCCGCCTCTGCCCGCGCGGTCGGCGTCCCGGTGCTGCGGGTCAAGGTCGGCCTGTTCATGACGGTGGCCTTCCTCTGCTGGTTCAGCGGGATGCACTACCTCTACAACTTCAACACGCTCCAGGCCGGCAACGGGGTGGGCAACGAGTTCCTCTACATCATCGCCGCGGTGGTCGGCGGCACCCTGCTCACCGGCGGCTACGGCAACAGCATCGGCGTCGCCATCGGCGCCTTCATCTTCGGCATGACCAGCCTCTGCATCGTCTACGCGGGCTGGGACCCGAACTGGTTCAAGGCCTTCCTCGGGGTCATGCTCCTGCTCGCGGTCATGGTCAACCTCTATGTCAAGCGACTCTCGAGCGCCCGGAAGGTGGGCTGAGATGACCGACACGATCACCGACCACGCCGACGACAGCCTGAGCAAGGGCGAGTCGCTGGTGCAGATGGAGCAGGTCGGCAAGACCTACGGGCCGATCCGGGCCCTGAAGGACATCAATCTCACTGTCAACGCCGGCGACGTCACCTGCGTGCTGGGCGACAACGGGGCGGGCAAGTCGACCCTGATCAAGATCATCTCCGGACTGCACCCACACAGCGAGGGCACGGTCCGGGTCGACGGTGAGCCGGTCAGTTTCTCCTCGCCCCGGGACGCGCTGGCCCACGGGATCGCCACCGTCTACCAGGATCTCGCGGTGGTCTCGCTGATGGAGGTCTGGCGCAACTTCTTCCTCGGCTCGGAGATGACCGGCAGCCGGTTCCCGCTCTCCGGCCTGAAGATCAGGGAGATGCGGCAGATCGCCGACCAGGAACTGCGCAAGATGGGCATCGTGGTCAAGGACATCGACCAGCCGATCGGCAACCTCTCCGGCGGCCAGCGGCAGTGCGTGGCGATCGCCCGGGCCGTGTACTTCGGCGCCCGGGTCCTGATCCTCGACGAGCCGACCGCCGCTCTGGGCGTGAAGCAGTCCGGCGTGGTGCTGAAGTACATCGCGGCCGCCCGCGACGCCGGGCTCGGGGTCGTGTTCATCACCCACAACCCGCACCACGCCTACCTGGTCGGGGACCACTTCATCATCCTCAAGCTCGGCCGGGCCGTGCTGGACCGCAAACGCTCCGAGGTCGCCCTGGACGAGCTCACCCGGATGATGGCCGGCGGGGACGAACTCTCCGAGCTGTCGCACGAACTCAAGCGATAGGTGATACCCGTGCTGAAGGATCGGGTGGTCCTGGTCTGTGGGGGAACTCAGGGAGTCGGGGCCGGAGTGGTCCGGGCCGCCGTCCGGGAAGGCGCCTCGGTCACCTTCAGCGGGCGGCGACCCGAGGTTGGCCGGGCCCTCGCCGACGATCTCCCGCCGGAGCGGGCGTTCTTCGTCCAGTCCGACCTGAGCGACCCGGTGCAGGCACAGTCCTGCGTACAGGCCGCCATCGACCGGTTCGGCCGGGTCGACAGTCTGGTCAACGCTGCCGGCCTGACCAGCCGGGGCACGCTGCTGGACACCGACGTGACGCTGTTCGACGCACACATTGCGATCAACCTGCGCGCCCCGTTCCTGACCATGCAGGCCGCCGTCCGCGACATGAGGGCCCGCCGGGCCGCGGGCACGATCGTCAACATCGTCTCGATGGCCGCCCACGGCGGCCAGCCCTACCTGCTGCCCTACAGCGCGGCCAAGGCCGGGCTGGCGGGCCTGACCCGCAACGCCGCTTTCGCCCACCGCTGGGACCGGATCCGGATCAACGGGGTGAACATCGGCTGGACCGAGACCGAGGGAGAGGACGCGATCCAGCGCCGCTTCCACGGGGCGGGGGACGACTGGCTGGAGAAGGCCGGGCGGGACCTGCCGATGGGAAAGCTGGGGCAGGTGGACGAGATCGCCGACTTCGTCGTCCTCCTGCTGTCCGATCGCAGCGGGGTGGTCACCGGCTCGATCATCGACTGGGATCAGGTCGTCATCGGGCCCTACGCATGACCAGCGTCCTGGAAACACCCACCCCACGGAGGATCCGATGACCGTCGCTGTCGCTCATGTTCCCTCCACGACCGGCTACACCGCCCTTCGGGAGGCAGTCCAGCAGGCGGTGCAACGTCGGACGACGCTGACCGTCATCCAGCTCACCGATGTCGTCGACCTCGATGTCCGGGCCGCCCACCAGGCGGGCCTGTCGGACGAGATGGCCAAGGTGCTGGAGGACGCCGGCCTCACCGGGTTCACCTGGGACCTGCGCCTGGCCGCGGCGCCGGGCGAGGTCCGGGAGACCGCGGGCACCATCCTGACGCTGGCCGAGCAGGCCGGGGCCGATCTCCTGGTGATCGGCGCCCGGCGTCGCACCCCGGTCGGCAAGCTCATCCTCGGCAGCATCACCCAGGAAATCATCCTGACCGCCGAGATCCCCGTGCTGGTCGTCAAGGGCGGTCGCTGAGATGGCCGCCGAACTCCTGGCGACCTGCTGGACCAGCGCCGGCGCCGTGCGCCCCCGGGACGAGCCCGAAGTCAGCCCGATCCCGGTCGAGGAACGGGTGCGCGCGGTGGCGGCCGGGGGCTGGGCCGGGATCGGCCTGGCCCAGGGCGATCTGGAGGTGGTGGCCGCGACGATCGGGATCGAGGACCTTGCCCGGCAGATCCGGACCGCCGGGCTGCGCTACGTCGAGGTCGAGCTGCTGACCGACTGGTGGCTGGATGCCGCTCTCTGGCGGCCGCGCTGGGAACTCCTCACCGCGGCCGCGACCACCCTGGGCGCGGGAACGGTGAAACTGGGCACGGCCTTCGGTGAACCGGTCGCCGACCTCGGGCCGTTCGTGGAGCCGGCCCGGATCCTGGCCCGCGAGGCAGCCGATCTCGGATTCCGGCTGGCTCTGGAACCCCTGCCGTTCGCCCTGGTGGGATCGCTGCCGCAAGGGGCCGAACTGGCCCGGCGGGTGGACCATCCCGCCTTCGGGCTCTGCGTCGACGCCTGGCACGTCTTCCGGGCTGGCACCTCCCTCAAGGCGCTGGCCGCGTGCCTCACCCCCGGCCTGGTGGTGAACGTCGAACTGAACGACGCCGATCCGGAGCCGATCGGAACGCTTTTCGAGGACACCCGCGACCGCCGGCGCTACCCGGGCGAGGGTTCGTTCGACCTGCCCGGCTTCGTCGACGTGCTGAGCACGGCCGGCTTCACCGGTCCCTGGGGGGTGGAGATGCTGTCCGACGAGCATCGGGGGCTCCCTCTCGAGGAGGCCCTGCGCCGGGCCCGCGACTCGACGCTCAGTTTGCTGGAGCCCAGGGACCCCGGCGACGATCAGATGACGCCCGACCGCATGGCATGAGCGATGATGTGCGACCGGTTGCGCAGCTGGTGCTTTCGGGCCACCTGGTGGATGACTCCCTTGACCGTCCGCCCCGAGTACCCGAGCCGGGCCCCGATCTCGGTGGTCTCCAGACCGTCCGCCATCAACCGGATCACCTCCACCTCACGGGGGGTCAGACCGGCCGCCCCCAACCCGGCCTCCTGCAGCACGTCCTTCTGCAGGGCCCGCAGATACTTCAGCAGATCACCCACCAGTGGCGCGGGCAGCACACCGCCACCGTCCATCACCGAGCGCACGCTGCGCACCAGAAGTTCCCCCGTGGTCGCCGCGCGCGGCAGCACGGCCAGCACCCGGCACTCCACCGCCAGGATCAGCTCCTGCTCACTGATCTCATCCACCACCAAGACCACCGGACGAGGAGTTACCGCCGCCGAGCGCCGCAACAAGGACACCGCCCGACTGTCCAGTCGCGGCGTCGCCAGAATCAGGAGATCGCTCTCGGCCCGCTCGTCGTTCACGACCTTCAGACCGGCCTGCCCCTGCAGCAGGGTCACCACCCCGACCCGGCTGAGCTGATCGGCCGCCGCGACCGCGATCCGCGTCACCAGGCTCACCGGGCTGACCGGGCTGGTCCGGACCGACCGGGCCTGCGGAACGCTCTGTACCGTCATGGTTTTCTCCTCTGATCGACGTTGAGACCAAGGTGCCCGAGCGACCCACCCCGGACATACGTCGAATTACTGAGCCCGCGGATACCTAGGTCAAACACAGATCGGCGGGCCCGAAGGCCCGCCGATCCTCAACCCCGTACGTCCCCGGTCGGCCCACCGCCGCCGGTCAGCCTCAGGAGACCGTGATGTTCTCCAGACGGATGGAGACCACCAGCGGCTCCGGCAGCCGGACGCCGTTCTCGTCGTGCGGATAGATCATCCGGGTGGTCGGCAACGTGAGACCCGAGACCTGCACGAAGTCGGAGGTGTACTCGGCCGCCGGGGTGTTGCCGGCAATGTCCACGGTGTAGTCGCGGCGGTGGATCAGCCCGTCCTCACCGATGTAGAGGGTCTGCTGCGTGCTGTGGGTCTCAATGCTGTCGGGGTAGGTGATCAGCAGCCGCCGGTAGGTGCGGCCCTCTTCGGTCCAGTCGCCGATCTCCTCGGCCTGCACCCCGGGGAAGGTCAGCGAGATGGGCTCAGTGACGTACGTCCACATCGCGTACCCGGAGAAGTACGCCAGCTGCAGTCGGTTCCACGCCGTGGTGAACTCGTGACCGGCGAAAGATGCCCGGGGGTTGAGGAGCTCGTCGATGACGGCCCGGTTCTCGTCCTCGACGGCAATCCGGCCGGGGGTGAATTCGGTGTGGTGGCCCTCGGTGAAGAACGGCTCCTGGCGGGTGTGCTCACGGTGCAGGTCGACGGTGACCTGCACGTCGTCGAGCGCTCCCGGGTGGCCCTTCATCGCCCACAGGGCCCCGCCGAAGAACTGACGGGCGCTGATCTGGTTCGCGTTCTCCCAGGCCTTGCGGCCTCCGTAGGCGGCCAGGACTTCGTCCAGAAGGTCGGACATGGTGTTTCTCCTCAAAGGTGCTGACGGGCAAGAGCTTGATGGACAGATCGGACGGCGCTGGATCCCTCGCCGACCGCGGCGGCGACGCGTTTCATCGAGCCGAGCCGCACGTCGCCGGCCGCAAAGACACCGGGCCGGCTGGTCTCCAGCGGAAGCCCTGCGTCGGTCAGGATGAAACCGTCCGGGTCGAGGTCGATACCGGTGAGCCACGAGGTGGACGGCACGGCGCCGATGAAGCAGAACAGACCGGCGCAGTCGAGCGGCGATCCGGTACTCAGGGAGATGGCCGCCAGTCGGTCCGCACCGTGCAGGCCGACCACCTCGGTGCTGGGGCGGACCGTGATCCGGGGCTCGGCGCAAATGCGTTCGACCAGATAGGCCGACATGGCCGCGCCGAGGTCCGGGCCCCGCACGAGCAGGGTCACGGATTCGGCGTACCGGCTGAGCTGAAGCGCGGCCTGGCCGGCCGAGTTCGCGCCCCCGACCACGGCCACCGGTAGGCCGGCCACCGCCTGGGCCTCAATATCGGTTGCGGCGTAATAGATGCCGGAGCCGACGAACTCGTCCCAGCGGTCCACCGGAAGGGAACGGTACTCCGCACCGGTGGCGATGATCACCGCCCGGCCGTGGATCTTCGTCCCGTCCATGAGCGTGACCGTGTGCGGGTCTCCGGGCTCCAGACTGAGGACCGTGCAGGGACTGGCGATCTGGGCGCCGAACTTGAGGGCCTGTACGGCGGCGCGGGCGGCCAGGTCGGACCCGCTGAGCCCGAAGGGAAAACCGAGGAAGTTCTCGATGCGGGCGCTGGTGGCGGCCTGACCGCCGGTGCCCACCGAGTCCAGCAGCACGGTGGACAGTCCTTCGGAAGCCCCGTAGACCGCGGCGGCCAGACCGGCGGGCCCGGCGCCGACCACGATGAGGTCGTTCACCGCCTTTCCCGTCCGGCGGTAGCTGAGACCCAGGTGCTCGCTCAGCGTGCCGGTCGTGATCGAGCGCAGCGTGGCCCGCGCGGTGACCGCGGCGGGCAGATCCGCGGGCTGGAGTCCGGCCGCCGCCATGGTGTCGAGCGCTTCGGGCGAGGCGGGATCGAGCCAGGCGTGAGCCAGTCCTTGCCGGTGGAGGAAGGTCCGCACGGCGAGCCCGGCTCCTGATTGCGGATCCCCGATGATCCGCAGGTCCTGCGCCGTGCGTTGCCGTAGAAGGCGCCGGCGGGCCAGCGCCGCCCGCAGAATGATGTCGGCGAGATCGACCTCTCGCCCCATCAGCAACCGGAATCCGTCCGGATCGATGCGGTCGATGGTGCCCGCGGTCTCGGCGCGGACCGCCAGGGCTCGGGTCTGGCCGGTCAGCAGGTTGAGTTCACCGGCGAACTGGCCCGGCCCGTAGCGCAGGAACGGCTCGCCGCCCGCGTCGGCCGCGAGGGTGGCGGTGCCGCAGAGCAGCAGGTCCCGGTTGTCCTCGCCCAGCTCGAAGAGCACCTGCCCGGCGCTGACCTCCTCCCGGACTCCGTAGCCGGCCGCCCGCCGGTACTGGTCGTCGTTGAGCCGGGAGGTGGCGGCGGTGGTCAGGTCGCCGATCTCCGGGAACGACGAGGGCAGAAGGGCGTCGGTCATCGGGGCGGGAATTGAAGGACGTCGGTGGCGAACCTTAGGTGGGGTGCGGAGGCGTGGTCGCCCATGATGCGGTCTCCTTTCGTCCGGCCCCCAGCTTGGCCGGGACGAAAACCGCCGCCATAAGCAGAACGACTGCCCCTGACGTCCCGCCGATCCTCAGATCGCCACGCTCTCCCGCCCCAGCGCCTCCCGGAGCTGGGCGCGGGTGGTGATCCCGAGCTTCGGGTAGATGCGATACAGGTAGGAGCCGACCGTGCGGTGGGAGCTGAACATCCGGGACGCTATCTCCCGGTTGCTCAGGCCCTCCGCCGCCAGCTGGGCAATCCGCAGCTCCTGAGGCGAGAGCAGCTGCGCCGCGTCCGGGCCGGCCTCGTTCTGCCCGGCCCGCGACAGCACACCGGCCGAGCGCAGTTCCGCGGCCGCCAGCTCTGCCCAAGGAGCAGCCCCAGCGTCGGAGAAGAGAAAGTGGGCCTCCCCGAGCGGCTCCCGGGCGGCCACGATCTGTCCCTCCCCACGCAGCCAGGTTCCGTAGGACAGCAGGGTGCGGGCCAGCTCCAGGGGGGCTCCGGCCTGACGGGCGGCGGCGGCCGACTCGGCGAAGAGTTTCTCGGTTCCGGGTTGTCCCAGCACCGCGCGGGCCCGGAGAACCACCGCGCGCAACTGATCAGACCCGAGAGTCTCGGCAGCATGGGAGATCTCGTCGGTCAGCGCCGAGATCCGCGCAATACCGGCCGCTTCCCCCACGCCGACCACCGCCTCGGCCCGGTCGGCGATCGCGTTCCACGCTGTCGCCCGGTGCACGCCGGTCTTCCGGTCCAGAGCCTCGAACTCCGCAACGGCGTCCGCGAAGCGCCGCTGGCGCAAGGCGAACAGGCCGGATGCCGACGCGGCCACGGAACCGATCAGACCAGAACAATTCTCGCTCGCCCGCACCCGGCGGATCTCCGGTGTCGGGTCGTGGGTCCACGCCAGGGCCAGCGCCCGGTTCGCCCCGGCCATCGCCACCAGCATCGGAAACTCCCCGCCGCCCGCCAGCTCACGGGCTCTGGCGGTCTCGGCGAGCGCGTCGCTCAACCGCCCGCGGAGAACTTTGGTGACGGCCTGCGAGGTGAGCCGCCGAGCCTCGTCCCCGACCGCCCCGGGGGTCCGGGACTGAACGTCACCGAGCAGGTCCCAGACCGACCCGGCAGCGGTCAGGTCGTGCAGGGCCTCGGCCGCCCGGGCCGCCGAGAACAGCAGCTGTCCGGTGCTGCGCGACTGGACCGCCCCGTCGGTGGAAATCCGTTCGCGCAGCGCGGTCATCGTCTTCGGGAGGATCTCCCGGAGAGCTGCCGCGACCGGGAGGGGGTCGACCCAGGCCCGGCTCAGCTCGAGAATCCGATGCAGTCCCGGCTCGGCCCGGGACTCAGCCGCCAGCACCTGCGCGCTGACCGCGAGAATCTGCTCACGCACCGATGCCGGCGCGCCGAAGTTGTAGACCAGTGAGGATGCCGCGATCAGGGCCATCGTCCGGGACGTCGGCTCCTGGTCCTGCGCCGCCACCCGTACCGCCAGGTCGATGTCGTCCCGAACGGTCGGTTCGTCCGCCCCCGAGGTGATCAACAGCACCGAGCGGGTGAGCAGCAGCCGCCCGCTGAACGCCGCCCCCGGCGCGGGCGGGCCGGCCTGGTGCATCAGGTCGCGCGACTGATCCGGCTGCCCGGCCTGCCGGGCCAGCTCGGCCGCCAGCGCCAGCCGGCGGGACCGCTCGGCCGGCGACGATGAGAGGTCCGCGGCCCGTCGCAGCATCCGCACCGCTTCGGCCGGGGCTCCGACGGCGGCCACTCGCCGGGCCCCCGCCTCCAGCTCGACGGCCGCGCTCTCATCCGCCTCCGAGGCCAGAGCCGAACGATGCCAGACCGCCCGGACGGGATCCCGGGTGGTGGCCGCCAGCGCGGCGTGGGCCTCGGCGCGCAGGGCCCAGGTGGCGTTGCCGTAGACGGCCGAGCGGAGCAGAGGACGCCGGAACCGCACCACGTCTCCGGAGACGAGCACCACCCCGGCCCGCTCCGCCGGGCCCAGGTCGCGCGCGTTCAGCCCGAGCCGCAGGGCCGCCGGGACCAGTTCGGCCAGCAGATGCCGTTCCGCGGCGGCGACCAGCACCAGCAGCCGGTGGGTGGCGTCCGGCAGATTCCTCAGGTCGGCCAGAAAGCTGCGTTCCAGGCGGCGCGTGGTCGGCAGTGGCGGGCCGCCCCAGGGCTCGCTCCACCCCCCGTTCCTCGATCCCGTTCCGGTGCGACCGCCCCGTCCCACCTGCTCGGTCACCGCCAGCGCGAACTCCCGCAGGGCCAGCGGATTGCCCTCGGCGCTGTCGAGGATGTGCCGGCGCACCGGTGCGGGCAGCGCCGGCGCCACCTCGTCCAGCACCGCCTCGCTCACCTCCGGCGTCAGCGGGCGGAGCCGGACGGTGGGGCCCGGCCACGCCGGGCTGCCGGCCCGGACCCCGGCGACCATCAGGATGGGAGCCGTCCGCAGCCGCCGGGCCACGAAGGCGAGGGCTTCGGAACTGGTCCGGTCCAGCCACTGCTGGTCGTCCACCAGCAGCAGGACCGGCTGCCGGGCCGCGACCGCCTCCAGCAGTCCCAGCACGGCGAGGTGAAGGACCAGGGCGGCCGGGGGTGGCCCGTCGGACCGGCCGAAGCACCCCAGCAGCGCCGAGCGCTGAGGCGCCGGCAACTCCTCCGGGTGGTCCAGCACCAGATGCAGAAGTTCATGGAGCCCGGTTCCGGACGAACTCTGCTCGTTCGGCAGTCCGGAGCAGCGCAGCACCAGATAACCCTGCCCGGCGGCGAGTGCGGCCACGTGATTCAGCACACTCGTGCGGCCGGTCCCGGCCTCACCGGCCACGCTGACCGCCGTTCCGCCCACGGCTGAGCCGGCGGTCCGGTCGATCAGGCCGGTCAGTACCGCGACCTCGTCCGCACGCTCCGGCAGGCCGGCTACCTCCCGTCGAGCCGAACCGCGTCCTTCATCAACCACGCGTTCTCTGGCAGCACCGCCATTAATCTCCGCCGTCGGCCGTACTGCCATCGTCGTCATCCGGTCCTCCTTCGTCCTGGGACTCAGCCTGGTCCGGACGGGAGGCGCGGGGTATCCATCACGTGACTTAGGTGAGGGCCAAAGCACGTATGGTTCTTCCGGGTCGAGCGGTAGGAGATGCGGGTGGCGCAGCGGGCGATGATCGGGCGGTCGGCGGAGCTACGGCTGCTCAGCGGGCGGCGGAGCGGGCCGGGCCGGGCCTTCGTCGTCGAGGCCACCGCCGGGATGGGCAAGACCACCCTGGTCACGGCCGTGATCGAGCGGGCCCGGGCCGAGGGGGTGGAGGTTCTGCAGTGCTCCGGGAGCGAGCGGCAGATGTCCTCCGGGTTCACCGCTCTGCACGAGCTCCTGCACCCGGTGCTGGCCCAGGCCGCCATGCTTCCGACCCGGCAGGAGCAGGCCCTGCTGGGGGCGTTCGGCCTGCAGGAGGGCAACTCCCCCGACCCGCTGCTGATCAACCTGGCCGCGCTCGGTCTGCTCGAGGAGGCCGCGAGCCGCACACCGCTGCTGGTGGTGATCGAGGACCTGCACTGGCTGGACGCCTCGAGCGCCACGGTCCTGGACTTCGTGGCCCGCCGGGTGGGCAACAGCCCGATCGTGCTGGTCGCCACCGTGCGCCCCGGGCACGAGCCGGCCGGGCCGTTCGGGGGGCCGGACGCCACCCGGGTGCCGCTGAGCCGGCTGTCCGAGGAGGATGCCGCCCTTCTGCTGGAGCAGGTCGCGCCGGGGCTGCCGGAACGGTCCCGGCGCCGGGTGCTGAGCGAGGCAGACGGCAACCCCCTGGCCGTGCGTGAGTTCGCCACCGAGGTGGTGGCGCGGGACGGGGCGCCGGCTCTGGCCGGACGGCTGCCGACCACACGCCGGCTGGAGGCTGCGTTCGTCGGCGACCTGGCGGCCCTGCCGGAACGCAGCCGGACCCTGTTGTTGCTGGCCGCGGCCGGGGACGACAGCGCCGGGCTGGCGGAGCTGCTGGCGGCCGGGGCCGAGCTGGGCATCACCGTGGCCGACATCGAGCCGCTGGAGCGGGTCCGCCTGGTCAGCGTCGGGCAGAACCGGCTGGTGTTCTTCCATCCGCTGGTCCGCTCCGCCGTCTACGGAGCGGCCTCGACCAGCGAGCGGGCCCAGGCGCACCGGCTTCTGGGCGCCGTCGCCACCGATCCGGTGCGGGCGACCTGGCATCGGGCCGCCGGCGTGCTGGAGCGGGACGAGCCGGTGGCGGCCGCGCTGGAGGAGGCAGCGGGCGTGGCCCAGCGCCGCGGAGCCCTGCCCGACGCGTTCGCCGCGCTGCGTAGGGCCGCTGATCTCTCGCCCGATCCGGACGACGCCGTGCACCGGCTCGCGCTGGCCGCGGAGACGGCCCGCCAGGCGGGGCTGGTGGAGGAGACCGGCTCCATCCTGGCCGAGATCATCCCCCTGGTCCGCCGCCCGGCCGACGTCATGCTGACCGCCGTCGTGGAGAGCATGTTCGGCCTCACCACCGGCGCCCCGATGCGTACTCCGGACGATCTGATCGTGCTCGCCGACCGGCTCGAGGCCCCGACCCCCGAGGAACGCCTGCTCCAGCGCACCCGGATCCTGGTCACCGCCACCGGCCGGGCCTGGGCCCTGGGCACGGACGCCGGGGCGAAGGAACGCCTCCGGCAGGCCGCCGCGCAGTTGCTGACCGAGGCGCAGGACTGGCCGCAGCAGGTGGCGATGATCATGGTTGACCCGGCCTCGGTGGCTCCGGCCGTGCGCCCCCTGCTGCCCGCGGTCCTCCCGGCCGTCCTGGACGCGGCCTTCGTCGAGGGTCGCGAACGGGAGCCCGGGACCAACCAGTGGGTGCAGATGATCGGCCGGGCCGCGGAATCGCTGCACGACCTGGACACCGCCCGGGCCGCTCTGGAGGAGTGGCTGCGCTATCAGCGGACCCAGGGCACCGTCGCCGACGAGGCCACCGCGATGCACGCCCGGGCGCTGCTGAGGATCTTCGCCGGCGACCTGACCGCGGCCCTGGCCGACGCCGAGCAGTCGTACGAACTGGGTCTGGCCACCGGGGCTCCCCGCAGCGCCGCGGCCGCGGCCACGGCCTCGGCCCTGGTCCTGGCCTTCCGCGGGGAGCCCGCGCGGGTGGCCGAGCAGATCCGGACCGCCCAGGAACTGACCAACCACCAGCCGCACGCGCTGATCACCGCGCCCGGCCGCTGGGCCGCCGGGCTGGTGGCCATGGCCGAGGGCCGTCCCGCCGACGCCTGGTTCGAGATGACCCAGATGGCCGTGTTCCCGACGGTCGCGCTGTGGGGCGTGGCCGACCTGGCCGAGGCCGGGGTGCGCAGCGGGCACGAGGAGGAGGCCCGCGCCGTGGTCGCCGAGGCCGAGGAACAGGCCCGCGCCTTCGACGCGCCCTTCGTCTGGGCTCTCGTGCACCGGGCCCGGGCCCTGCTGACCGAGGGCGACGCGGCCGAGGAGCACCATGCGGCCTCGCTCGAATCCGCCCGCAAGTCCGGCGAGCAGTTCGAGGTGGGACGCAGCGAGCTGGCCTTCGGTGAGTGGTTGCGCCGCCGGCGCCGGATCGTTCAGGCCCGCGAGCACCTGGACGCCGCGCTGCGGATCTTCGAGGCCTCCGGAGCCCGGGCCCTGACCGAGCGGACCGTGGCCGAACTGCGGGCGGCCGGGGTGGCCCGGCGCACGGCCACGGCGGCCGAGCCGGTGGACGCCACGGCGGGGCTGACTCCCCAGGAGCGCGCGGTGGTGCAGCTGGCCGCGTCCGGACTGAGCAACAAGGAGATCGCCGACCAGGTCTACCTGTCGCACCGCACGGTGGCCGCGCATCTGTACAAGGCGTTCCCGAAGCTGGGCGTGTCCAACCGGTCCCAGCTGGTCGACCTGCTCAGGAACAGCGGCGCCCGCACCTGAGCAGCCCGTCGCCATACCCCTGACGCTAACCGCCGAGACCGCTGCCGTCGCCTCGCGCCGGTGCGTTTTCCGCACCACCGGCACGGACGTCGTCAGTCATCCTCAGTCGTCGCCGGTCATCCTCAGCCGTCGCCGGTCATCGTCAGTCGTCGTACTGATGCCCGGTCCGCCTTTCGCGGTAAACGTGAACGTGCGGCCGTCCGGTCGCCGCGGCCTGCTCTCCCGGCGTCCGTCGACCTCTCCCCCTTGATCGGATTCACCATGTCTGACCTTCTCGAGCTCGTTCTCGCGGCCCACGGGGGCCGCGGGGCCTGGGAACGAGCCCGGCGGATCAGTGCCCGGCGGTTCTCCGGTGGCCCCCTGTGGAATCTCGGAGGACATCCGGGCGCCCTGGACGACGTCCGGGTCACCGTGGATCTCGACCGCGAGCACGTCGTCCAGGAACCGTTTCTCGCCGCGGGGCAGCGGGCGGACTTCACCCCGGAGCGGGTGGCCATCCAGACGTCCGCCGGCGAGGTCGTAGCGGAGCAGCTCGATCCCCGCACCTCGTTCGCCGGGCACGACCTCACCAGCGGATGGAATCCGTTGCAACTGGCCTCCTTCTCCAGCAGTGCGCTGTGGAGCTTTCTGGCCGAGCCGATCTCGCTGACCTTTCCCGGTGTGCAGACCGAGGAGATCGACGGCTGGACCGAGAACGGCCAGTCTTCCGGCGTCTCGCCGTCACCCAGCAGGCAACCCGGGCCACCCGGCGGGTGCTGTACGTCGGCGAGGACGGCCTGATCCACCGCCGTGACCACCGCGTCGAGTTCCTGGAAGATGCCCCGGCCGTGCAGTACGTCAGCGGACATCAGATCGTCTCCGGCCTGATCATCCCGGCCACCCGGATGATCTACGGCCCGGCGACCGACCGCGGAAAGGGGCCCCTGATGGTCTCGATCCAGCTGGAGGACATCCTCGTCCGGTAAGCACAGTCATCTGGCGGATAACCGGCGTACCCACCGGCGCAAGAGTTGTCACCAAGCCCGGAACCACCGGGAAGGCGGAACTCTCCGCCGGTTTCACGGATACGACCAAGGAGTCCCCGAATGTCCTTCATCTCCGCCACCGACGGTACCCAGCTCTACTACAAGGACTGGGGCCAGGGCCGTCCGGTGGTCTTCAGCCACGGCTGGCCGCTGAACTCCGACGCCTGGGACAACCAGCTGAAGGCGGTCGCGGACGCCGGTTTCCGTGGTGTGGCCCACGACCGCCGCGGGCACGGCCGCTCCGACCAGCCGTGGAACGGCAACGACATCGACACCTACGCCGACGACCTGGCCACCGTGATCGAGACCCTGGACCTGCACGACGCCGTTCTGGTCGGGCACTCCACCGGCGGCGGCGAGGTGGCCCGCTACATCGGCCGCCACGGCACCTCCCGGGTCTCGAAGATCGTTCTCCTGAGCGCCATCCCGCCGGTCATGCTGAAGTCCGAGAGCAACCCCGAAGGCACCCCGATCGAGGTCTTCGACGAGATCCGGGCCGGTGTGGCCGGTGACCGCTCGCAGTACTACACCGACCTGAGCTTCCCGTTCTACGGCGCCAACCGTGAGGGCTCGGGCATCTCCGCGGCCCAGCGTCAGGCGTTCTGGATGTGGAGCATGCAGGTCGGCGTCAAGGCCGCCTACGACTGCGTGCACGAGTTCTCGGAGAGCGACTTCCACGCCGACCTGGCCAAGGTCGACGTGCCGGCGCTGGTCGTGCACGGTGACGACGACCAGATCGTGCCGATCGCGGCGGCCGCGCTGAAGAGCTCCCAGCTGATCAAGGACGCGACGCTGAAGGTGTACGAGGGCGCCCCGCACGGTGTGGTCGGCAGCCGGTTCGAGTCGCGCTTCAACGAGGACCTGCTCACCTTCATCAAGGAGTGACCCAGTCGTTCTACTGAGGCGGGCCGATCAGGACCTGCCAGCATTCAGGGCATGACCACGATCACCAGCACCTCCCCACCGGCCGGACCGGCGACCCGATACCGGGTGCCGCCCAACACCTTCGGCATCCCCTTCGGGATCGCCGGTCTGGCCCAGTGCTGGGGCAACGCCGCCCGGCAGGACCTGGTTCCGCAGTTCCTGCCCAACGCCCTGCTCATCCTGGCCGCCGCCGTCTGGGCCGCCATCGTGGCTGGCTACCTGCGCAGCGTCCTGGTGCACCGCACCCTGGTGGCCGACCTGACCGATCCGGTCACCGCTCCGTTCATGTCCCTGGCCGTGATCGCCCCGTTGCTCCTGACCGCCCTGGGCCTGGCGCACCGCACGCCCGACCTGGCCACCGTGCTGATCGACATCCTGATCGCCGTGGTGGTGCTGCACGGCGGCTGGTTCACCGGCCAGTTGTTCTACGGCGACTACCCTTTCGCCAAGCTCCACCCTGGGTACTTCCTGCCCACCGTCGCCGGCGGCCTGGTCGCCGCGTCGGCGGCGGGCTCGGTCGGGCAGCACCGGCTCGGCCTGGTGATGCTCGGCTACGGGCTGATCTGCTGGGCCATCCTCGGCTCGCTGATCTTCGCCCGGATCGTCACCGGGCCCCTGCTGCCCGCTCCGCTGCTGCCCACCATGGCCATCGAGGTGGCCCCGGCCGCAGTCGCCACCCTGGCCTGGTTCAGCCTGAACGGCCCCCGGCTCGACCTCTTCACCGAGGTCCTGGCCGGCTACGGAATGCTGATGGTGCTGGCCCAGCTCCGGCTCCTGCCGGTCTTCGCCCGGCTCCCGTTCGGCGCCGGGACGTGGGCCTTCACCTTCGCCTGGGCCTCGGTCGCCAACGTGGGCCTGTACTGGATCGACCTGACCGCCCCGGCCGGTGAGAGGGTCTGGACCGGGCTGGTTCTGGCGGCCGTCTCGGTGCTGGTCGCCGCGGTCGCCGGGCGTTCGGTCGTGGCCCTGGCCCAGGGCCGTTACTTCCCCCGGCAGTAGCGAGGACCAGTGCGGAAATCGCACCGCGTGCGGACCGTCGCGGACACCGTCGACGGTTACTCTCCGTCCGTGGTGGAGCCGCGTTCCTTCGAGGACCCCAGTCCCGAGGCGCGGGCCCTGGACGTGCTGGGCGACCGGTGGGCCCTCCTGATCGTGCGCGAGCTGCTGTTCGGGCCGCGGCGGTTCGGGGCGCTGCGGCGCGGTCTGCCGCGGGCCAGCCAGAGCGTGCTCTCCACCCGGCTGCGCGCGCTGACCGAGGCCGGGGTGGTCGGCCGTCCTGAGCATTCCTATGAGCTGACCGAGCACGGTCAGGCGCTGAAGCCCACCCTGATCGAGCTCGTGCGCTGGGGCCACGGCCTGCCGGTGGGTCAGACCGGTGAGGCCGGGGCCTCGGCGACCATGCTGGAACTGCTCACCTGGTCCACCCCGGTGCCCAACCCCGACCTGACACTGCGGCTGGGACCCGACACGTTCGTCCTCAGACCCGGCCCCGAAAGTCTCGCCATCCAGCTGTTCCCCGAGACCGACGCCCCCTTCACCACCCGGCTCACCACCGGCGTCCCTACTTTCCGCGCCATCGCCTTCGGCCCCCTCGACCTCGACCGCGCGCTGGACCACCGGCTGGCCCGCCTCGACGGGCCGGCCCAACCCTGGGTGAGGCTCTTCCGGTCGGTCAGCCGTCCTGCGCGTTGATCAGGTGCTGGCGCATGGCCTCGTACAGCTCGACGCCCCCCGGCGCCCCGTGACCCGGCAGGACCACGGTGTTCCCGAGCTCTCGCACACGTCCCAGGTCCTCCAGCCAGGCGGCCCGACGCGATCCCCCGAGCCCCGCCGGCGGGGATCCGGTGCCGACCACATCACCGGTGATCACCATGGACTCCCCGACGATCTCGATCACCAGCTGGTCGCCGATCCCCACCCGATGCAGGCGCAGCACCACGTCGCCGATCGGTACCGGACCCTCCAGAGCGGTATGTCCCACGCTCGGCGCCCAGCTCGCGACCGTGGGAAGGCGCCGGCTGGCCGCCCTCACCAGCGCGGCGCCGCGCAGATTGATCGCCCTGCGCACCCCGGGAGCGGCGTACACCGGCCGGTCCAGCAGCACCGTGCCGGCGAAGTGGTCCGGGCGGGCATTGGTCAGGTAGACCCGATCGATCGGTTTGGCCAGGTCGGCCACCCGGGCCAGGACCTCGGCGCAGTGCGGGGCGAGCAGGGGCAGATCGACCAGCACCACCCGGTCGAGAAGTTCCAGCACGTGGCTGGAGGCCCCCGAACCCTCGGCCGGCGCTACGTAGGTATGAACCCGGACCCGCTGCCCGGCGGTGACATGCAGACTGCCTTCCACGCTCCGACCCTGCCGGGTCGATCCGGTCCGGCCATGGGTCAAATGACTGCGAGCGTCTCCCCGAGCGCCGTGCTCAGCTCGCCGCGCTGGCTGATCCCGAGCTTCGGGAACAGGTTGTGCAGGTGCGTGGCCACGGTGCGGTGCGACAGGTAGATCTGGTCGGCGATCTCCTTGTTGCTCAGGCCGCGCGCGGCCAACCGGGCGACCTGCAGCTCCTGCGCGGTGAGGGTGCGCCGCGGATCACCAGGCCCGGCCTGAACCGGCACCGGCGCACCGGCTGCTCCCAGCTCCGCCGCCACCCGATCGGCCCAGGGCCGCGCCCCCACCGCGGTGAAGACCGTGAGGGCGTCCTCCAGCAGCGTCCTCGCCTCGGCGATCCGTCGACGACGCCGCAGCCACTCGGCGAAGTGAGCCTTCGTGCGAGCCACTTCCAGCGTGACTCCCGCTCGCGAACCGTGCTCCAGCGCCGCCCGGAAGCCGTCCTCCGAGCCGGTCATCAGCGCCCGGGAGCGCAGCACCAGCATCGAGAGGTGGTCCGAGGGGTTCTGCGCCAGGGCCGCATCCGCCTGGGTCAGCCACTCGTCCGTCACGTCCGGCCGGTCGGCCCGGACCGCGGCCTCGACCAGGTCCGCGCCGGCCCACAGGGCGATCGGCGGGTGCACGCCGGTGCGCTGTAGCTCCTCGATCGCCACCGCGAACCGGCCCTCGTTCAGCGCGATGATCCCGGCCGCCCAGGCCGCGCTGGCCTGCACCCGGGCGAAGGCCTCGGCGCTGCGGGTCTTCTCCACATAGTCCAGCGCCTCACGGGCGTGCTCGTGGTCGCCCGTCCAGGCCGCCGCCCGGGCCGCGTCGGCCGCCGCCATCGCCGTCACCACCGGCAGGTCCAGGTCCCGCGACAACCGCCAGGCGTACTCCGCGTCGGCCTGCCCTTCCAGCAGATCAGCGGCCATCACCCGGATCGTGCCGCGTCCGCAGATCGCGGTGCACTCGTCGCTGAGCCTGGCCGAACGATGGAACAGCTCGGCACCGGAGGTCCAGAAGGCGTTCGAAGCGGGCAGATCGAGCACCTGCTCGGCGGTGAAGGCCAGGCAGTTCAGGATCACCGAGCTCGCCTCGCTGAGGTCGGCCCCCAGCTCCTGCAGCGCCTCCACCCCGATCCCGGCCAGGCCGCGTCCGGGGTCGACCAGCGCCAGGCCGATCTCCCGCAGCGTGCTGCCCGGGGCGGTGCCCTCCAGCGCGGTCCGCACGACCCGGCGGACCGGTTCCGGTTCGGCCATGATGTAGCACTTGGTGGCCGCCCAGACCAGCATCTCGAGCGGGTCGACGAGGAGCTGGCCGGCCAGGGTCACCAGCTCGGTCGCGGTGCGCCCCGGTGAGCCGGCGGTCATGCTCAGCATCCACTCGGTCCGGGCCAGTCCCTGGACCGATCCCGGGTGCTGCTCGGTGAGCGGGAGCGCCTCGCTCAGCAGGTCCAGCGCGTCCGAGGTCATCCCGGCCTGTCGGGCCGACTCGGCGGCGTGGGCCAGCCGATCCAGACGCTCGAGCGCTCCCGGGGACAGCGCGGCCGCCTGCCGCCAGGCCGCAGTCGCCTCGGCGCGGGCACCCTGGCGGGCCGAGACCGCGGCGGCCTCCGCCAGTTCCGCGGCCACCTCCTCGTCCCAACCAATCGTCGCTGCCGCCCGGTGCCGGGCCGCCCGCCCGGGGTCGCGGGCGACCTGGGCCAGCGCCCGGTGCACGGCCACCTTCGAACCGACCGGGGCCGCCCCGTACACGCTGGAACTGACCAACGGGTGACGGAACCGGGCCCGGCCGCCGTCCGTGCCCAGCAGTCCCGCCTGCTCGGCCAGATGCAGGTCGTTCGTGGTCAGCCCGAGCTCCCGGTTGGCGGCCAGCAGCTCCTCCACGGTCAGGTCCTCACCGGCCGCGGCCACCAGCAGCACCTGCCGCGAACCGCTCGGCAGCGCCTCGGCCTCGGCCAGGAACGCCTGCTCGAGCCGACGGGTGATCGGCAGCTGCTCCTGCAGCAGGGCCGACTCGGGCAGGTGATCGGCGGTCACCGCGCTCCAGAGTTCCCGCACGGCGAGCGGGTTGCCCTCGGCGCCGTGCAGCAACCGCTCCCGCAGCCGGGTGCCGAGGTCGGGGGCCAGGTCGTCGAGCAGCTGCGCGGACTCACCGGCGGTCAGCGGGGCCAGCCGGATCACGTCCGGGAAGTAGTCGCTCCAGCTCCGGTAGGCGCCGCCGGTCCGGGTGGTGGCGAGCAGCCGGATCGGGGCGTTGCCCAGGCGGCGGGCCAGGAAGGCGATGATCTCGGCGCTCGAGGTGTCGATCCAGTGCAGATCCTCCACGAACAGCACGACCGGACCGGCCTGGGCGACTTCTTCCAGCAGGCCTAGCGTGGCCAGGGAGATCAGCAGACGATCGGAGGGCTGCCCCTCCTCCTCACCGAACGCGATCCGCAGCGCCGAGCGCTGCCGGGGAGGCAGATCGTCCACCTGCTCCAGCACCGGATGCAACAGCTCGTGCAGACCCGCGTAACCGGTCGAGCCCCCGCCCCGCACGCCTCGGCTCACCAGCCGCCGGTGCCCGGCCTGCCGGGAGCGCCGGTCGGCGAACTCGACCAGGGCGGTCTTGCCGATCCCGGCGTCCCCTTCGACCAACAGCGCCGCCTGGTCCAGGCCCGAGCCGTCCACCACTGAGGCGATCCGGGACAGCTCCACCGAACGCCCCACCAGCCGCGGGACCGAAGGTTCCATCACGGCGCAAACCCTATCCGCGCCCTCCGGCGAGGTCCCTCATCGCATCCGCCCCTGGTCCGATGCCCGGTAGATCTCGGGGTGGCAGCTGATCAACTCCGCCGCGGCCTGCTGGGCCGCCCGGACGAAACCGAGCACCGCATCATCCGCCTCGGCCGCCCGCCAGAGCATGGTCATCCGGTAGTCCAGGTCCGGAAGCGGGACGAACCTGACCTTGTCCGGAGCCCCGACCTGGAAGGAGGCCGGTACCACCGAGACCCCGAGGCCGGCGGCCACCAGGTCGATCACGGCGCCCGGCGCGGTGGGCACGACGCCGAGCTCTCCGACCTGGTCGGTGATCCGGTGCCAGCAGTGCCGGCGTTCGCGCACCGGGAACAGCAGCGGTTCGCCCACCAGGTCGGACAGCGACAAGATCGAGGCGCCGGCCCGGGGATGCCCGGCGCTCAGCACCACCAGGGCCGGTTCGTGGGTCAGGGCGACCGACTGCAGTCCCGGTCGTTCCAGCTCACCCCAGGTGAGGACCACGTCCACCCGGCCGGCGGTGAGCGCCGGCACCTGGGCCTCGTCCTCGAGATCGACGATCGTGATCCTCAGATCGCCGGGAAAGCTCGCGCGGGCACGGCTGATCGCGGCCGGCAGCAGGCCCTGGGTGGGTCCCGGCAGCGGCGCGGCCACGGTCAGCTCACGCGGGGCGCGAGCCAGGTGCCGGCGTACCGTCTGCCGAATCTCGCGCTGCTGCTGGAGCAGGCGCTCGACCTCGGGCTGGATCGCCCGGCCGACCGCGGTGAGCACGGCCCCCTGCGGAGTGCGCTCGAACAGAGCCGTACCGAGGTGGCGTTCGAGCTGCTGGATCTGCCGGCTCAGCACCGGCTGGGCCAGGCCCAGCATATCGGCGGCGTGCCCGAAATGCCGTTCCTGGGCGAGGGTCAGGAACGCTCGCAGCAGTTTCGGTTCGAGGTCGGGTTCGTGGTCGTCCCGGGCCGTCCCCGGCGTGCCATCGGTCACTGAATCCGTCCTCACCGTCATGGTCATAGCTGCTCCGACGTGCCCTCATGTTCTCCCGACATCGGCCCATGACGCCCCTGTCTTGGACGCGCCCCAGGCCCGCTGCTGGGATCGCGCCATGACTTCTGCTTCGCAAGGCGCGGCCCGGCCGGTCCTGACCGATCCCACCACACAGGGCGCCGTGAACTTTCTCGGCGGCATTGTCCGCTTCCGCGCCTCGGCGCAGGACACGGACGGGCGGTTCTCGGTCCTGGAGCACACCGGTGAGCGCGGTTACATGTCGCCGCTGCACCTTCATGAGGCGGACGAAGAGACCTTCCTGGTCCTGGAGGGAACGCTGCGGGTGGAGGTGGGCCCGGAGACGCATTCGGTCGGTAGCGGCGCCCTGGCCCTTCTGCCCCGCGGCCTGGCCCACGGTTTCGTCGTGACCTCTCCCCAGGCCCGGTTCCTGACCCTGCATACGCCATCCGGTTTCGACCGGTTCGTCGCCGAGATCGGGCTGCCGCTGGATCAGGCCGGTGACGCCGCCTCGCCGGACCCGCAGGAACTGACCCGGATCGCCGCGCAGCACGGTATTCAGATCGTCGGGCCTCCCCTGCTGCCCTGATCCCCCCCAATCTGGCGGTGAGGTGCTTCCTCACCGCCAGATTGCACTGCTACTTCAGAAATTTGAGGACGTCGTCGGCGAACCGTTCGTGGTGCTGGAAGAGGAATCCGTGGGCGGCATCGGGATAGATGACGACCTGGGCGTCCGGGATCAGCCCACCGAGCAGGTGGGTGTAGCGGGGCAGGATCATCGGGTCACGGTCCCCGTTGGCCACCAGCACGGGGACGGAAATCCCGGAGACCCGTTCCAGCCGGGCGTGGTCGGGGACACCCCAGTCGCAGATGGCGTCGTACTGCGCCTGCCGGGTCTGCCAGGTCGTCTCCTGGTCCCGGTCGACGGTTCGCCCGTAGATCCGGCCCAGGACGCCCTTCCCGGCACTCAGGCTCTCCTCGGTGTCCGTGAAGAACACGCCGAGGTAGTCGGCCGGCCCGGTCTGCGGCTTGCCCACCGCGCCGATCACCTCGGGCGACCAGCCGTGCATCCCGGCCGCTCCCTGGGGCGCCGCTGAGGCCAGCACCAGTCGCCGGACCAGGTCCGGACGGATCAGGGCGATCTCCTGGGCGACGAAACTGCCCAGGGAGAAACCGAGGACGTCGGTGCGGGTGATCTCCAGCGCGTCCAGGAAGGCCAGCGCGTCGTGCGCCATCGCGGCCACGGACGCCGGGGTGGTCCCGGTGGTGGCGCCGACGCCGGTGTTGTCGAACGTGATCACCCGACGGTCAGCTGCGAGCGCGTTGATCAGGGCCGAATCCCAGTTGTCGAGGTTCCCGCGGAAATGCTGCAGTAGGACCAGCGGTTCACCGGAACCGGTCTCGCGGTAGGCGTACTCAATGCCGTTGGCGGCCGCGACCATGAGATTCGGAGCAGAGGCGTAATCGACCATGGGAGGTCTCCTTCTTGATCGGGTGTGACTACGGGTGGGATGGAGCCGGGCCGAGCTTGATCGACAGGGAGCTGAACAGCGATCGTTCCTGGGTCTGGGCGTCCGCGAACGGCATCCGGCTGCCGAGGACGATCGACTTCTTGGCACCGCTGAGGGCGGCAGCCGACGCGGTGGCGATGGACTGTGCGTAGGCAAGCGTTTCGGCCGCAAACGATTCTGCGGGGAAGACCTGGTTCACCCAGCCACTTCGGTAGGCCTCGGCGGCAGTGACTTCCCGGCCGGTGAGGATCACCTCGGCGGCCCGGCCCGGGCCGATCAGGCGAGGCAGGCGGACGCTCCCGCCACCGCCGGGAATGATCCCGATCGGCACCTCCGGCTGCTGCAACCGGGCTCGGTCGGAGGCCACTCTCAGCGTCGCCGCCAGAGCCAGTTCGTGTCCTCCGCCGGAAGCCAGCCCGTCGATCGCCGCGATCACCGGCTGCGGGATGCTCTCGAGCAGTCCCAGAGCCCCCGGCCAGGAACCCTGTTCGGCCGGGGTGGCCCGCCCGCTCCCGACCCTCTCGAGGTCGCCGAGGTCGGCGTGGTTGATGAAGTATCCAGGGGTCGCGCTGGTCAGCAGCACGACCCTGGCGGCCTCGGGTTCCGCGGCGAGGGACTCGAGCAGGTCGGCCAGCTCGATCAGCGCGACGAACGTCATGAAATTGTCCGGTGGCCGGGAGAAACTGAGTTCGGCGACCGGTCCGTGCCGCTGCGTGGTCCACGAATTGTTGAGCACTCGTGCAGGTTATGAGGCGCCGGTCCGGGCGGGCATAAGTAGAATTACTGTCCGGTCCGGGCCCGGCGGCGTCCCCCGCCCGGATTCACGGGTGCCGACCGCGGCGGATCGGCCGCGCAACCTCCGGACCGGGAATGTTTTCTCCAAGTCAGTTGACCGATGTCGGCTGCTCCGGGTGCGAGAAATCTGAAGATCATGACGATCACCGAAGAACGCGATCCGGCTTCGGCCACCCAGTCCTTGGTCTCCCGGCCGTCGGAACTCTCCTTCACCGGCCAACCGAACGCGATGATCGGCCAGCGGTACCGGCTCGGAACACTTCTCGGCAAAGGCGGGGTCGGCCGGGTCTGGCTCGCTCTGGACGAACGTCTGGACCGGGCCGTTGCGCTCAAGGAAGTGCCGCACGACCGCGCGCATTTCGGCGGCTCGGCGCTGGCCGAGGCGCGGGCGGCGGCCCGGATCTGCGACGCCGGGGTGGTGAGGATCTTCGACTTCGTCACGACCGCCGATCGGGAGACCGACTGGATCGTCATGGAGGCCCTCAGCGGCGAGAGCCTGGCCTCGGCGGTGAAGCGGTCGGGCCCGATCCAGACGGACGAGGCCCGCTTCATCGGCCGCCATCTGCTCACCGCCCTGGCCGCCGTGCACCGCTCCGGCCTGGTGCACGGGGACATCAAGCCCGGCAACATCCAGCTGTGCGCCGACGGGCGGGTCGTGCTGCTGGATTTCGGTCTGACCGCCGCGCCCCGGATCGAGAGCGGCTCTACCCACGGCCTGATCATGGGCACCCCGGCCTTCCTCGCTCCGGAGGTCCTCGATCACGGTCACTACTCGCCCGCCTCGGACCTGTACGCCCTGGGCATGGCCCTCTACCGGGCCACGGACGGAGGCGGTGAGCTGAGCCCCCTGATCGCGGGACTGCTGCACCCGAATCCGCAAAAGCGCTGGGACATAGCCCGATGCGGAGACTTTCTGACCGACTGAGAGGGTCAGTCATTCGTCCTAACCTTGCCGCGGTCGTCGTCCCTAACGTCGGAATTGCCGTCCTTTTCCTTCGCAAGGAGTTCCGATGCCCTGGACCCGCTCGCCCGAAGTTCCGCTGGACGCACCCACCGTGCTGCGACCACTCGGGGCGCAGGAGCGGATGTATCACCGGTGGTCGAACGCTCATCCCATGCATCACTGCCTGGTGGTTCAGCTGGCGTCCGCCGTCACCCCGGAAGCGGTTGCCGAGGCAGTGCGGGCCCTCCTGCCGCGGCATCGGCTCCTGAACGCCCGCGTGGCCGAAACACGTCAGGATGGACCAGCCTTCGTCACCTCCGACGTCGAACCTCATCTGGAAGTCGGCGATGACCGGCCCTGGACGGAGATCGTGGCGCAGGAACTGGCCCATCCACTGCCGAACGGCGCCCTGTTCCGGATCGTGCTCGTCCCACCCAGCGACACGATGGTCCTGACCTTCGCCCACGAGGCCTTCGACGGGCTGACCGCTGTCGCGGTGGCCGACGATCTCGCCGCGGCCCTGGCCGGCTCGCCGCGTCCGGCGCGGCCCACCCCACCCGAACGGGAAGTCCTGCTACGGGCCGATCCCGACCGACGGGCGATCATCGACGCCGGGCCGCCCGGACCGCCACCGCTGGATCCGCGGCTGAAAGTCCCTGCGACGATCCGGCCGTTCGACGGCAGGCCTCCAGCCGTCAGCGCGCTGGCGCTGGACCCGGCCCTGACCGAGGCCGTGCGCAGCCGTTCCCGCGCCGAGCAGACCACGGTTCACGCGGCCGTCGTCACGGCCGTTGGCCAGGTGATCGCCCACGCCCGGCAGTTGCCCACCGTGCGGGTGATGAGCCCGATCAATATACGCCCGCTGTTCGCCGCGTTCGGTTCAGATGACCCGCAGGGCCTCTACATTCACGTCACCCGTTCACTGGTCCAGCCCGGCACCTTCTGGGACACCGCCCGCTCCCAGGCCGCCCAGATAGCACCGGCCCGCACCGGGACGGCGGTCTCCCGGGCGGCGGCCGCGATCATCGCCGCCAGCGGTCCGGCCTTCACCTCGATGGAGGCCGAACGCTTCATGACCCGCGGCGCCCTCGGCCTGGACGCACTCGTCACCAATCTGGGTCTGCTCGATGTGCACCCCTCGATCACCGGGATCTGGGGACCGCTGGTGCTGGACCAGGTGCTCGGTGAGCAGGTGATCGGCGTCGCCACGGTCAACGGCCGGACCCATCTGACGTCCGCCTCCTACGACCCGGTGCCCGGCCTTCTACAGGAGGTGGAAGTCATTCTGAGGCAGGCGCTTTGACAACACTTCAGCGCAGGTGCGGAAGGTACGTCCCCGGAGTCTGCCCGGTGACCCGGCGGAATGTGGCGATGAAGGCGCTGGGCTTGCGGTAGCCGACCGCTCGGGCGGTGGCGCTGACCGGCAGGCCCTGGGCCAGCAGGGGGACGGCGGCCCGGATCCGGACCTGGGCGCGCCAGGCCGCGAAGGTGAGGCCGGTCTCGGCACGGAACAGCCGGGACAGGGTGCGGACACTGGCGTGCACGTGGTCAGCCCACGCGGTGAGTTCGCGCTGGTCGTCGGGATGGGCGATGAGCTGCTCGGCGACCGCCCGGGCCCGGGGGTCGGTGGGCAGCGTGATGTGGATGTGGTGCGCGGGTAGCGGGGTGAGGAGCTGGAACATCAGGGTCTCGGCGGCCGGACGGGTCTGGTCGTCAAGTGCGAGGTCGTGCAGGTAGGTGATGATCTCGCCCAGCAGCGACCCGACGGTGAAGCAGGTGGGCCCGGTCCAGGTGATGGGGCAGCGGTCGGCGGCGAAGGTGATGGTCAGCATTTCGCCCGCGTGCAGCACGGCGCCGGCGTGCGGGATGCCGCCGGGCACCCAGAGGCCGTAGCCGGGCGGGATCAGCCAGTCGCGATCGGCGACGGTACCCATCAGCGTCGCGGTGGAGCTCCAGGTGAGCATCGGTTCCGGGTGCGCGTGCAGGTGGAGCAGTTCGTGGTCCTGGGCGGGAGGCGAGTCCGGACCACTGGACGTGATCGGGCTGGCCCTGGCCTCTACGGGGATCGTGGGCATCACCTACGGTCTGGCCCAGCTCGGCAACGCCGCGGGACTGGACCCGGCCGCCACCGTTGCGCTGCTGGTCGGGCTGACCGCGCTGCTCGGCTTCGTCGTCCACGCCCTCCGGGCTGAGCAGCCGCTGCTCGACCTCCGGCTGTACGTCAGCCGCGAGTACTCGGCCGCCTCGATCGCCCAGTTCGCCCTCGGCGCAGCCAACTTCGGAGGCATGATCCTGATGCCTCTGTACCTCCAGGACGTCCGCGGCCAGGGCGTGATCGTGGCCGGGCTGGTGGTCGCCCCGACCGGGCTGGGTGCCCTGATCTCGGCGCCGTTCACCGACCGCTACGGCGCCGGGATCACCGCCTTCGTGGGCGCCACCATCCTGGCGGCCTCGACCGTCCCGTTCGTGTTCCTGACCGCCACCACTTCCTACGTCCTGCTCTGCCTCGTCATGCTCGTCCGGGGTATCGGGTTCGGCCTCTCGATCATCCCGGCCATGACCGCCGCCTACCGGGCCCTGCCGCCGAACCAGATCCCCGACGCCACTCCGCAGCTCAACGTCCTGCAACGGGTCGGCGGCGCGATCGGCACCGCCGTGCTCGCCGTCGTCCTCACCAACCACCTGCGTCACCACCCCACGCCCGCCGGGCAGGCCAGTGGATTCGGGACCGCGTTCCTCTGGGTGCTGGCCATGACGATCACGGCCACCATCCCGACCATCGCACTCGCCCGCGCCGAGCGCCGTGCTCGCGTCCTCATCGGCGCCCGCTCCCCCAGGAGTGACGCCGGCGGCAAATGGAGATGACATCGAGCGACGATCCGGTGAAAGCTGATGAACCGATGGCCGTTGCGCTAAGGAAGGAGCACCATGGCCAAGGTTGCTTACGGGTCTCTGGCGTCGGTGTACGAGTGGCTGGTCGCCGATGACAAGACGTCCCCGGCGGGCAGTGCGCAGGCGTTCGAGATGGTGACGGCGGGGCTCGCGCCAGGGGCGCAGATTCTCGACTGTTCCTGCGGAATCGGCTTGCTGGCGGTGGGACTGGCCCAGGCCGGGTTCCGGGTCACCGCGTGCGATGCCAGCCCGGCCATGGTCGAGCGAACCCAGGCGCTGGCTCGCGCCCACGGAGTTGAGGTCTCGACGCGCGTGTGTCGCTGGGACCAGCTGCCTGATCAGGAGTGGGACGGCGGGTTCGACGCCGTGTTCTGCGTCGGTAACTCACTCGGGCACGCGGTCGGGCGCAGTGGCCGAAGCGCTGCGATCGGGGGCATGGCATCGGTGCTGAAGATGGGCGGAGTGCTGACGCTGACCTCCCGCAACTGGGAGCAGATCCGCTCGGCCGGCAGCCGGCTGGACGTGTGGAACCGACTCGTGAAGCGCGGCGATCGCACCGCTGTGGTGGTGTATTCCTGGCAGGTCCCGCCGGCCTGGGACGCCGAACATCGTCTGGAGATCTCCGTGGCCGAACTTCAGGACGGTGATCGGCTGCAGGTGACGACCGAGCCGCTGTCGATCTGGCCCTTCCGGCACGAAGAACTCCAAACCGACCTGAGCACTGCGGGTCTCCGCGTCATTGGGTCCACGTACGACGCCGCCCAGGCGAACTACCTCGTCACAGCCCAGGTCACCGCACCGTTCCGAGTTGCTTGAGGTTTCGGAGCAGCGGCTCCGAATCGATCCGCTCCACCCCCTCCAGCGAGCCCAGCTTCTCGGTCGAGTACCGGTAGAACTCCCCCATGCCCCGGCAGACCACCAGGGCCTGCACATTCGTCGGCCCGGTGGTGGCCGCGGCGAAGACGATCTCTTCGTGCTCGCGCAGTGCCGCACCGACCGCCGCCAGCCGGGACGGGCTCACCGTCAGCCAGAGCATGATCACGGCGCGGAACCCGTACAGCTCCGGGTTGACCTCTACGTCGGTGTAGAGCGAGCCGGACTCGATCAGTTCCTGCACCCGGCGGCGGGCGGTCGACTCCGGCCAGCCGGTGGCACCCGCCAATTCCGCGTAGCTGAGCCGGCCGTCCCCGGCGAGCGCGTCCAGCAGTGGGGCGTCCGCGGAGGTGAGGCGCGCCGCTGACCGGGCCCCGCCCGCAGCCGCCCAGGCCGGAGTCAGTTCGGCGATCTGCTCGGCGGTCAGCGCGTCGTCGTGCAGGTCCGGGCCGACCGCCCCGCCGACGAACTGGTGGACGACGCAGTGCGCGCTGACCGAGGTCACCCGCGGGGTCCGGGGCAGCTTCTGCAGCAGCAGGGTCTCCCGATCGACCGAGGCCGGCACCCGCACGGTGCAGGCGATCTCGGTGCCTCCTGAGGTGATCGACACGAACCCGGTGTCCGGGCGGCGGGCGAGGGCGCCGGCGATCGGCAAGGCCGCGTCCGGCGCGGTCCGCAGGCGGATCAACCAGGTCTCGTACCCCAGCTCGATGGGGTTGGGCAGGCCGATCACCCGCATACCGGCCTCGGCCCGCAGCCGGCGGTAGCGCCGGGCGACCGTCTGGTCGGAGACGCCGAGCACGGTGCCGATCTCCCGGTATCCGGCCCGGCCGTTGATCCGCAGCGCGTGCGTCACCTGGCGATCCAGGTTGTCGATTTCCACCATGCCAGATTAGCGAGCGTCGATATCCGCAGAGAAGGCGCTTCCGGCTGGGGAAATCAGGTATTCACTCGCATCCTTCAGAGCATGCGCAAATGGTCACCCCTGATCGCGGTCTGCCTCGGCACCTTCCTGCTGCTGGTGGACGTCCTCATTGTCGTCGTCGCCCTGCCGGCGATCTCCCTCGACTTCCGAGCGGACTACGCCGACCTTCAGTGGGTCATCGACGGGTACGCCCTGTCCCTGGCCGCCCTGGTGCTCGGCGCCGGATCGCTCGCCGACCGGTTCGGCCGCCGCCGGATCTACCTGATCGGCATCGGTATCTTCGCGATCTCCTCGCTGCTCTGCGCGGTCGCCCCGAACGAGCAGGCCCTGATCGCCGCCCGCATCCTCCAAGGCCTCGGCGGGGCGGCCATGTTCGCCTGCACCGCCGCCCTGCTCACCTTCACCTATCACGGCAAGGACCGGGGCATTGCCTTCGGCATCTGGGGCGCGGTCAACGGGGCCGCGGCCGCCGTCGCCCCGCTCGCCGGTGGCCTGCTCACCGAGCACCTCGGCTGGCGCTGGGTCTTCCTGGTCAACCTGCCGGTCTGCGTGGTGGCGATCTGGTTCACCCTGCGCGGGGTGAGCGAGTCCCGCGCGCCCCGGGGCGGCCGCTTCGACCTGCCCGGCACCGTCAGCTTCACCGTCGCGGCGGCCGCCGTGACGTACGGCCTGATCCGCGCCGGTGACGCCGGCTGGACCAATGGAGTGGCGCTGACCGCGTTCACCGTGGGCCTGGCCGCCCTCGTGGTGTTCCTTTTCGCCGAAACCCGTTCGGAGCATCCAATGCTCGACCTGACGCTGTTCCGCCGAACGCCGTTCACGGTGTTGATCGTCGCCGCGTTCCTCACCCAGGCCGCCGCGTTCGGCTACCTGCCGTTCAGCATGATCTGGCTTCAGCAGGCACTTGGCAACGGCCCGGTCGATGCGGGCCTGTACGGAGCTCTCCCGATGGCCGTTGCCGCGTTGATCGTCGGCGCCTTCGCCGGGCGGTTCCTGCAGAGCATCGCCTCGCGCTGGGCGGTCGGCCTGGGCCTGCTCCTGATTGCCGCCGGTGATCTGCTGCAGGCCCGGATCGGCGTGGACAGCACCGGCGCGATCCTCATCCCCGGGCTGATCGTGGCCGGTCTCGGCATCGGCTGCGTGCTGCCCACGAACGCCTCGGCGCTGCTGGCCGAGGTGCCCCGCGAGCGCAGCGGGATGGCCGGCGGGGCGCTCAACACGTTCCGCCAGCTCGGACTCGCCTTCGGCGTCGCGGTGTTCGGGACGGTCTTCACCGACCGGGTCGCCGATGGGCACGGGTCGCCGGCCGCGTTCGCGGACGGGCTGAATGCCACGCTGCTGGTCGCTTCCGGACTCGCTCTGGTCGCCGGGATCCTGGTGCTTTCCCTGCTCCGCAAGCACACGGCGCCGACGCCGGAAAGCGCCCGGGCGGGATCGCCGACGGCAGCGCCCTAGTTCGCCGTCGGGATGGCGTTGTCGACCAGGACGACCGCGATAGCGGCTGCGGTGGAAAGGGTCTCGGTATTGAGGACGCGGCTGCGCGCCGAGGCACCGTCCAGCAGGAGGGCCAGTTGCTCGCCGAGTTGTTCCGGGTGGGCAGCGCCTGCCTCACGAGCGGTTTCGACGAGCCGCGCGGCATAAGCCTTCTTGTAGTCGCGGGCGTAGACGCGGGCCGGGTGGTCGGGATCGGGGATCTCGACGGACGCCGCGATGAACGGGCACAGGGGCGAATGGATGTCGAACGCGGCGAGGAGTCTTTCGCGGGGCGTGAGGTCGCTGGGGTCGAACACCTCGGGCAGAACGTCGGGGTCGAATCGGCGCAGGCACTCGGCGACCAGCTCGTCCTTGCCGGCGAAGTGCTGATACAGGGTGCGCTTGGACACCTCGGCCGCCGCGCAGAGCTGATCCATGCCGGTGGAGTTGATGCCCTGCTGGCGGAACAGCTGCTGCGAGGCGCTGATGATCCGCTCCCGGGCCCCCCGGCCCCTCCGCAGGCCCTGCGGCCCCTTCTCCAGTTCTGCCATACCCCCAGGGTAACCCGGCCGGGTACCGATCGGTGTGCATAGCTTGCCGATCGCCCGGGTGGTTGATACGTTAACGAAACAGGTCGGTGTACATAGCACCGCCACGGAGCGTGGACGGAGCAGTCATGGGAAAGCTCGACGGCAAGGTCGCAGTGATCACCGGCGGGACCAGCGGTATGGCCCTGGCCGGAGCCAAGTTGTTCGTGGAGGAAGGGGCTCACGTCTTCATCTCGGGCCGTCGCAAGGACGCGCTCGATCAGGCCGTCCAGCAGATCGGCCGGAACGTGACCGGCGTCCAGGGGGATTCGGCCAACCTCGACGATCTGGACCGTCTGTTCGAGACCGTCCAGCAGGAGAAGGGATCGATCGACGTCCTGTGGGCCAGCGCCGGGGCGGGCGAGCAGGGCAAGCTCGGCGAGATCACCGAGGAGCACTTCGACGCGGCCTTCTCGGTCAACGCGCGCGGCACGCTGTTCACGGTCCAGAAGGCCCTGCCGCTGTTCAACGACGGGGGCTCGATCTTCATGACCGGTTCGAACGCTTCGCTCCGGGGTTACCCCGACTGGGGCGTATACGCAGCGAGCAAGGCCGTGCTGCCCGCCTTCGCACGCGTGTGGGTGTCCGAACTGAGGGACCGGAAGATCCGGGTGAACGTGCTGACCCCGGGTCAGGTGGCCTCGCCGATGATGGAGGAAGTGCTGGACGCGCAGATGAAGGCCCAGTTCGAGTCCGTGATTCCCCGGCGGGAGATGGGGCGCCCCGAGGAGATCGCCTCGGCGGCGCTGTTCCTCGCCTCGGACGACTCGAGCTACGTCAACGGCATGGAACTGGTGGCCGACGGCGGCACCACGGTGATCTGAGCGAGCCGCCCCTGATCACATCCACGCACCGCCGAACAGATCCCGCCACGACAAAGGACCTCACTTCATGACCACCATCAGCATCATCGGCGCCGGCAACATGGCCAACGCCATCGGCACCCGGGCGGTCGGGCACGGCCACACCGTCGAACTGATGAGCCGCGACACTGCCAAGGCCCAGGCGCTCGCCGACCAGATCGGCCCCGGCGCCACCGTGGGCACGTTCGGCGCGCGGCCCGCGGGCGACATCGTCATCGTGGCCGTGCTTTACGCCAGCGCCGTTGACGTGGTCGCGCATTACGGCGACGCGCTGGCCGGCAAGATCCTCATCGACATCACCAATCCGTTCACCCCCGACGTCAGCGGACTGGTGACCAGCCCGGGCAACTCGGTGTCCGAGCAGATCGCCGCCGTCGCCCCCGAGAGCGCCCACGTGGTCAAGGCATTCAATTCGATCCTCCGCGGCGTGCTTGCTGAGAACAAGCCCGTGGATGCGTTCTTCGCCGGCGACAGCACCGAGGCCCGAGAACGGGTCGCGGCGTTTCTGACGAGCCTGGATATGCGGCCCCTCGACGCCGGCGGCCTGGCCATGGCCCATGCCCTGGAATGGGCGGGTGTCCTCCTGGTGGGCGTGGCCAGCAACGGCTCCGGCTTCGACATCGCCTTGGGAGCCAACCCGCTCTGAAGGCTCTTTCCGGAAGAGGATCAGACCGCCGCGTCGAGGTGCTGGGCGATGTTCCATGCGGAGACGACCGGGCGTCCTCGCTCGATTCCAAGGAGGCTGATCGTGCCTGGGTGCGGATGGGCGAACAGCTGGCCCGCCGAAGGGTCGAGACCGAGCCAGCGGGCGGTGAGCACGCGCTGCAGGTGCCCATGAGCGATCAGGGCGACGTTACCCTCGGCCAGGAGTGACCCGACTCGACCGAGGACGGCGTCGCAGCGAGCCGCCACCTGGTCAAGACGCTCGCCTGCGACGACACCGTCGCGCCACAGATCCCAGCCCGGCCTCAACGCCCTGATCTGCGTTTCGGTCAGGCCTTCGTAGCCGCCGTAGTCCCACTCCAGCAGATCGGTGTCGGGCTGGACGCCGGTCAGGCCGGCCAGTTCGGCGGTCTGCACAGCCCGGCTCAGAGGGCTGCTGAACGCGGCGACCGGCCGGCTGGCGGCCAATGCGGAGGTGAGGGCTCGGGCCGCCGCCCTTCCCGCGTCGGTCATCGGGAGGTCCGTGCGTCCCGCATATTGACCGGAGCGGCTCCAGGCAGTCTCGCCGTGCCGGATCAGGATCAGTTCGCCCATGGTCGGGAACCGTACCGGAATGGATGATTGGGACATTCCGCGAGGGCATCCTTGGCTGGGGACCTCATCCGCTGGTCAGAGGCCGAAGGCTCCGCCTTCGACGAGGATGAGCAGCCCGATCCCGATGAGGACGAGCGGCAGCAGGACGTGTCCCCATCGGGAGAGGGCCCGGGCGATGGCCGGTCGGGTGGCCAGGTAGTGACCGGCGGCGACCCAGACGGCCACCAGGATGAGGAAGACCACGACGAAAACGCTCATGCCGCCGATGCCTGCACCGGCGAACACGGGGACGTAGACACCGATGTTGTCCCCGCCGTTGGCGAAGGTCACGGCCGCCACTTCCAGCGCCCTGGGACCCCCGGTCGCTTCATCGGTGTCGTCGTCGGGGTCCCTGCGCTGACGCCAGGCCTGAAAACCGGCTCTGATCCCCAGAGCCAGGGGCAGGAGCCCGAGATAAGGAATCGCGTCCTCAGGCAGGAAGGTCGCGCCGAGGGAGGCTGCGACGGCGACCACCAGGATGGCGATGAAACCGAGGTACTGGCCCGTGGCAATAATGCGACCGTTGCCTCGGCGGCCGGCTCCCTGGGCGAAGAACAGGGCCAGGACGAGGATGTCGTCGATGTTCGTGACCGCGAAGAGCCCGGCGGCCTGGGCGAGGAGGCCGGTGTTCACAGGTCGCCCGGCTGTGCGTGGAAGAGTTTCGGCGTCCTCAATGATCCTACTAAAGGTGCTCGGCCAGGAGATGGACAGCGAGCCGGGGGTGCAGACCCGGGCATTCAGTCGTTGACGTCGGCCCTCAGCTGGGCGGTCTCGAGCCGGCCCGCCGCCAGATCCTGGGTGAGAATCGAGTAGGTCAGTCGGTAGGACTCGGCGGGATCGCTGTTCGAGGACAAGAGCACCCGGCACTCACCGCGAAGACGCTCGAAGATCTCCGCGTTCTGCTCGTAAGTCAGCTCTTGCCCGAGGCTTTCCGCCATCTCCCACTCGGGCGGCAGCTCCATGTTCGGATAGCCGCCCAGGGCGAAGTCACCGAACACAGCGTCCTGCCCTGCCTGCACAGCGTCATGGATGGCGCCGAAGGACTCGAAGTAGCCGTCCGGGAAATAGCTGCTGTCCCAGGCTGCTTCGATTTTCGGAGTGGCGAAGTAGTCGACCCGCCCATAGCCCTCGCCGGAACCGGACTGCTCCTGGGCGGTAGAGGGATCGGCCACGTGAATGACATCCCCCTCGCCGGTATCCGGGGCGTCCCACCCATCCCAGAAGAACAACAGCTCGCCGGACTGGGGATAGGGCAGGTCCAGGTGCTCCCGGGGAATGGCCGCGCAATCCAGGGCCCCGAGGAAGGCGAGTTCGCCGGGCCATTCGACCCCGGCCGGAAGACGCGGCCGACCGCCGTAGCGGAAGACCACACCGGCGTCGTTGGCCTCGGTGTGCAGCGTGACGCGCGGACGCAGTGAAGCGAGATAGGCCTCGACCACCGCTTCCGGGGCGGCCCGCTCGGACGCGACCTGCCGGAAGCGGTCCTTGAACGTGGAAAGGGTCGAACCGGACGCTGTCACGCCGAGAAACTAGCACCGTCGGGCCTGAGGGGTACCTGAGGAAAGTCCACGCTCGGTCCGGGAAACCGCCTGCGTTGTCTCACAGGAAATTCTAAGCTGGCGCGGCGAGCCGCATCACCTACTCCGGCTGGAACAAGAAGGTGACGGTCAAGGCCCCGAAGAACCCGCTGGACCTCGAGGACCTTTCCTAGTTCTCACTCCATGACGCTCCCGGCCCCCCGCGGACCGGGAGCGTCACTGTGCCGGATCAGGGCTCACGAACCACCAGGACTACGACCTTGCCCGGTAACGCAGTGGTGCCGACCTGCGCATGGAGGGCGGGTAGGTCGGCCAGGGTCACCCGGTGAGCGACATCGAGGAGTAGCTCGCCGGTGCTCACCCGGGCAACCAGGTCCGCGAGTTGGTCGATGTCGCTGCGCACGAACAGGTCGATGCCCTGGACGGAGCGCTTCTCGTCGGAAGGAGCAGGCGCCCCGGTGGTGGTACTGACCAGCTTGCCGCCGTCGCGGATCATCGTGAGCAGCACGCACAGCTGTTCCGGAGCGACCGGCGCGACATTGACGACGAGGTCGACCGGTGCGGTCCGCGCGGTGGTCAGGTCAGCAAGACCGTGCTCGATCACTTCGTCGGCGCCCGCCGATCTGACCCGGGCCACGCTGCGGGAACCGGTCACGGCGATCACCTGAGCACAGACCTCCTTGGCCAGTTGCACAGCGAATCCGCCGACCGCTCCCCCGGCCCCGTTGATCAGAACCCGTTGCCCGGCGGTCAGTTTGCCGTGGTCGAACAGCGCCTGCCAGGCGGTCAGCCCGGCCAGTGGCAGGGCCGCCAGGTCGGTCAAGGAGCGGTGCTTCGGTGCCCCGGTCAGGGTCTCGGCCGGCGCGATCACGTATTCCGCGGCCGCCCCGGCCGCGCCCATGGGCAGGAAGCCGACGACTCGGTCGCCGAGCGCGACCTCGTCCACGTCAGCCCCCAGCGCGTCCACCGTGCCGGTGACGTCGATACCGGGAGTGTGCGGTAGCCGCACCGGGATGCAGTCGCGCAGGAAACCTGCCCGGATGGCGGCGTCAACACCATTGAAGGACGTGGCGGCCACCCGGATCCGAACCTGGCCCGGCCCCGGGGTGGGCTGTTCAACGTCCTCGTAACGCAGCACCTCGGGTCCGCCGAACGAGTGGAACCGCACTGCCTTCATCGCTGAACCTGCTTTCGTGAGCGCGCCGGAGGGCACGTCACTCAACGTCGCAGGTTCCGGCCCACTCAGCCTGGGCCGGATCGGCCCACCTTCATCCGGACCGGCATCCAAGGCACAATTGCGCCGTGGAGCGGCAGGAATTCGGCACAGCAGTGCGTCAGTTGCGGGAGAGCACGTCCCCCGAATCGGTCGGGCTACCGGCGGGCGGGCGGCGGGTGCGTGGGCTGCGGCGGGAGGAACTCGGCGAGCTCGCGGGGATGTCGGCGGACTACGTGCGCCGGTTGGAACAAGGACGCAGCCACCCCTCGGCCGGTGTGGTGAACGCCATCGCCCAGGCCCTGCGGGTGCGCCGGGCGGACTACGAACGGCTCTGCGCGCTGGCCGGGTACGCCGCCGCCGGCGGGCAGGTGCCGACCGACCTCGGACCGGGCGCGACGCGACTGCTGGAGCGGTTCGCGGACACTCCGATGTTCGTGTCCGACGCGGCGATGAACCTGATCGCGGTCAACAGCGCCTTCCTGGCTCTGGAGCACTGGGACCTGACCGGGGACCGCTGGGACTGGAACGTCGCCTGGAGGACGTTCTGCGATCCGTTCGAGGGCTTCAAGCAGTCCGCGACGGATGCCACCGACCACGAGTCGATCCTTGCCGCCCAGGTGAAGACCGCGATGCTGCGCTACCCCGCGGATGCCGGGCTCGCCGAGCTGGTGGACGAGATGCGGACCCGGAGCCGCCTGTTCGACACCTTGTGGCGCACCCCGCGGCCGGTGGACGCCTACGAGAGCAGCGCGGCGTTCGTCCATCCGGACGGTGAGTCCGTGACGCTGGTCGGGAGCCTGCTCGCCATCCCGGGTGACGACCTGGCCGCGCTGATGCTGACCGCGGCGCCGGGTTCGGCCGATGCGGCCCGCCTGGCCGAGGTGGTGGGCGCGGCCGATGGGCCGGCGGTCATCAAGGTGGGCCGATCTGGCCCAGGTTAAGGGCGCGGGAACCTGCGAAGTTGGTGACGTCTCCCCGACAGCACCGCGACGAAAGCAGGTTCAGTGATGAAGGCAGTGCGTTTCCACGAGGTCGGCGGCCCCGAGGTCCTGCGGTACGAGGACGCCGAGCAGCCCGTTCCCGGCGCCGGCGAGGTACGGATCCGGGTGGCGGCCTCGGCGTTCAACGCCGCCGACAACGGCATGCGGGCGGGCTTCCTGCCGATCCCGATCGTTCTGCCGCATGTGCCCAGCTACGACGTTTCCGGCACGGTGGACGCCCTCGGCGACGGGGTGGACGGTCTCCAGGTGGGGGACGCCGTCATCGGGTTCCTGCCGATGGAACGGGACGGCGGCGCGGCGGAATACGTGGTCACCCCGGCGGACCGCCTGGTCGCGGCCCCCACGAGCATCCCGTTGGCCGACGCGGCGGCTCTTCCGTCAGTGTCCTTGACCGCCTGGCAGGCGCTTTTCGACGACGGTGCCCTGCAGGCCGGTCAGCGGGTGCTCATCAACGGCGCCGGAGGCGTGGTCGGCAAGTACGCCATCGCCCTGGCCAAACGGGCTGGTGTGTACGTCGTGGCCACCGCCACCGCGCAGAGCGAGGATGCCGTCCGCGCCGCGGGAGCCGACCAGATCGTCGACTACACCACGACCGACCTGCTGACCGCCGTCGACCAGCCGGTCGACGTCCTGCTCAACCTCGCACCCATCAGCCCCGAACAGTTCACCGCGCTGGTGGCCCTGGTCCGCGACGGGGGCAAGGTGGTCAGCACCACGGCGTTCATGGCCACCCCCAGCGACGAGGCCCGCGGCGTCACCGCGGCCACCGTGTTCGTGCTCCCCAACCGCGACCGGCTCACCGAACTGGTGTCCCTCGTCGACAAGGGAGCCCTGCAGGTCGAGGTCACCCGCCGCATCCCGCTGACCGAGCTGCCCGCTCTGCACGCCGAGGCCGCCGCGGGCCGGATCCCCGGCAAGGTCATCGTCCTGCCCGCCTGAGCCGGTGACCGACGGTCTTCCCGCCGGCCGGCTCCGGCCCCACCGATCCGGCGCTGAAAAACGGCCGTGGGCGGGGTTCCCGTCCACGGCCGTCCACGGTCGTCAGAACGTGCGCTTGAAGATGTCCTCAACGCCGTTGGTGTCGCCGCCGACCAGGTTGCTCGCATAGCTCTGGAAGACCACGGCCGCCGCCTTGGTGGTCAGTACGAAGTGCCAGCTGCCGTCGTTGGGCACCTTGGTCGTGCCGGTCACCGGGACGACCTTGACCTTGTTGGTCTTCAGGTCGCGGATGAAGATGTCCCGCACGGTGCCGGTGTACCCGAGCTTCACGTTCGGCTCGGTGCTGGCGAAGGCCAGGTACCGGCCGTCCGGGGAGACGTAGGCCTCACCGGCCGCCTGCAGGGTCGGCACACCGTCCGCCCGGGCGGTCACCCGACTGGTGACGTGGGTGCGGAGGTTGCGCACGTAGGTGTCGTCCTCGTGCCGCTGGTCATTGGGGCCGGCCAGGTCGGCCTGGTCACCGATCATGACGATGACCGTTCCGTCCGCGGAGATCGACATCGGCGTGCTGCCGTAACCACGGTGGGAGTTGTTCGCCTGGGAACCGTCCGTCTTGACGCTGACCCGCGTGGTCTTGCCCGAACGCAGGCTGTGCAGGAAGACGTCCGAAGCGTTGTTCGTGTCCTTCGGAACCAGATTGCGGGCGTAGGACATGAACGCCACGGTCGTGCCGTCCCCGGAGATCAGCGGGGCGGCGCTGTACCGGTCGTCGAAGTTCGTCGCCGGTCCCCCGGTGTTGGACGGCGGCACCGCGTCGTCGGACTGGCCGCCCTTGGAGGTGACCGAGACCCGGGTGAACTTGTTCGTCTTCAGGTCCTTGACGAAGATGTCGTCGGTCTTGTTCGTGTCCTTCGGGACGAACGCCGTGCTCCCCGACGCGAAGGCCACCAGGCGTCCGTTCGCGCTGATCGACGGCTGCGCGCCGTCGCCCTTACCGCCCTTGACCGAGATCCTCTTGGTGACGCCGGTCTTCATATCCCGCAGGAACACGTCGGACACGTTGTTCGTGTCACCCCGGACCAGGTTGCTCGCCGAGGAATCGAAGACGACGTACCGGCCGTTGGCCGAGATGCCGTTGTAGTTGCTGATCATCGAGGTACTGGCCTCACCGTGCTGGGCCGACCAGGTGACCTTCTCGGTCTTGCCGGTGACCGTGTCCCGGCGGTACAGCTCCTGGTTGCCGTTGCTGTCCCCCTTCACCAGATTGGTTGCGCTGGAGAGGAAGAGCACGTAACGGCCGTTGGGCGTGACCGCCCCGAGCAGGCTGTAGGCGTTGGCCTGCTTGCCGTTGATCCCGAGTGAGACCCGGGTCACCTTCGGCGCAGCGGCCGTGCCGGCCTCAGCGCTCGATGCGAACAGCGTGACCCCGAATGCGCTCGCCGTGACCGTCACCGTGACGGCAGCGGTGGCAAAGCGTCGCTGTCTGTGCGATTTCATGATTTCCTGGCTTTCTGCTCATAAAACGGGCGCGACCCCGGGCAGAGACGTTAGCCGCTCGTGGTTCTCGGCGTTGGCAAAACGCGGCAATGGGTGGGGAGTGGGGAGCACTCCCCACCCATTGCCGTGGTGAAAGGTCAGAAGCGGCGCAGGAACACGTCCGCCTGACCATTGGTGTCCCCGGAGACCAGGGTGGACGCGGCCGACACGAACGCGACCGACTTCCCGCCCGGCGCCGCGGTTCCGGTGTAGCTGTAGTCGTTGGACTGGGTGCCGTCGGTGTTCACCGAGACCAGCTTGCTGGCCCGGCTGCTCAGTGACCGGATGAACACGTCCTGCAGTCCGTTGGTGTCGCCGGCCACGACATCGCTGTCTGCGGAGATGAAGACGACGTTCACGCCGTCCGGCGCGATCTCCCCGGCCGAGGCGCCCAGCGTGCCCGGGCCGCCAATCACGGTGGACTCAGCGAAGACGGTGCGGTGGGTCACCCGGTTGTACACGTACCAGTTCCGGGCCGAGACCGGCGTTGTGGTGGTCAGATCCGTCTCGTAGGACCCGAAGGCGACCACCTGGCCGTTCGCCGAGATGGAGGGCTCGAAGCTGCCGACGTCACCGACGATGCCGCCGGCCTCAGACTGCCCGCCACCCGCCTTCAGCGAGACCCGACTGGTGACGTTCGTGCGCAGGTCGCGGACGAACACGTCACCGCGGGCGTTGGTGTCGCCGGGAACCAGGTTGGTGGCGTACGAGGTGAACGTCACGGTGCTGCCGTCGGCCGAGATCATCGGCTGCTCGTTGTCCCGGCGTCCACCCTGGTGCGGCGCGCCCGGCGCCGGGGTGTCGGACTGGACGCCGTGCGGTCCCACGGACGCCCGCACGGTCTTGTGCGTCGACCGGTTCCAGACGAACACGTCCGTCGAGTTGTTCGTGTCCCCGGCCACGATGTCGCTCGCCCCGGACGAGAACGCGACCAGCCCTCCGTCCGCCGAGATCGACGGATTCCCTCCCCCGCCGACCCCGTTCAGCCCGGTCGAGACCCGGGTCGTGCCGCCCCGGATCCGGTCGTAGACGAAGACGTCGGCGTCGTTGTTGGTGTCCCCGGCGACCAGGTTGCCGGCGTACGAGGCGTAGGTCACGAACCGCCCGTCGGCGGAGATCCTCGGCCAGAAGCTGTCGCCGTCCGCCTCGTCGCCGCTGATCGGGACCGTGAGCCGCTGCACGCTGCCGGTCCGGGTGTCCTTGACCAGGATCTCCTCGGGGCCGGGCTGATCCAGGCCACTCAGGGTGTCCGAGGCGGAGGCGAAGGCCACGAAGCGGCCGTCCGCCGAGATCGAGGGCCGCGAGCTCGGACGGTCGCCCTGCACACCGTTCTCGCTGACCGAGACCAGGGTGGTGGTCGCGGTGGCGGCGCTCGCCGGCGCGGCCAGGGCGCAGGCCGCGAGGGTGGTGCCGATAATGCCGATGGCGATCAGGGGTCGCCGATGAACCGATTGCATGATGCCCCCACAGCGGATGTTCTGGCCTCCAGACGCTTGGTGCGCCTGGGGCGGGTGTTTCCCCCACCGAGACGCTAACCCAAACATCCGCCCGAGATGGGCCAAAAGCGCAGAATGCAGATTTCCCCCCGCTCGACCATCTTTCACAGCAAACTGTCAGGAACATCCATCTGCCGGTTGGCGAGGGTCACTCGACCAGGTGCCTCCACCAACAGCCAGATGAAGGACGTCCTTCAGTTCCGTTTTGTGGACGATGACGTGGTGACGATCCCACGGCGTCCACAATTCCCCGATCACCAGAGCCAACTCGAATGTCAGGTCCGTAAACAGTTAACCATGAGCCCGTCTCGAAAGGTTTTCCTCAAATCGCTTACGCGAGAGGCCGGGAGAGCTTCAAGAGCGATGCGGCGTGACCGGACTGCAGCAAAGTAGATGCCAAACCCCACCCGAGGATGGTCTTTCACCCAGCCAGGCCGTTCTTCCAGGCCCAAACGGCGACAGCGACCCGATTCCGCGCGCCGATCTTCTCCTGAATGGTGGCCAGGTAGTTCTTCGCCGTCCCGGGGCTGATGAACAGTTGCTGGGCGATCTCGCTGTTGGTGGCGCCACGGGCCACATGAGTGACGATCTCCCGCTCCCGAGGAGTCAGGCGCGCCATCGCGATCTCCTGCAGCGAGGGCCCTGCGGCGGAACGACTTTGGCGCAGGTGAGCCATCAGCCGCAGGGTGATCTGAGGGCTGATGAGTGCGTCGCCGCCGGCGGCGGCCCGGACGGCCTCCACCAGCAAGGTCGGGATCGACCGCTTGAGGAGGAACCCGCAGGCACCGTTCTCCAGCGCGGTGTACACGTACTCGTCCAGGTCGAACGTGGTGACCACGACTACCGCAATGGGGTCAGGTACATCGGGGCCGGCCAATTGCCGGGTCACACCCAGCCCGTCGAGCAGAGGCATACGGATGTCGGCCAGGACCACGTCAGGACGCAACCGGCGGGCCTGCTCGACCGCCGACTCCCCATCTCCGGCCTCGGCAATCACCTGAATATCGGCCTCCGCGTTCAGGATGACGCCGAGGGCCTCACGGATGGCTTCTTGGTCGTCGGCCAGCAGGACCCGGATAGGCGCACTCATCACGACCGGGCCCGGCGACTCGTCACCATGCTGCGCTCCTCGCGCGCAGTCTCCGTCGTGACGGGCAGCGTGACCAACAGACGCCACCCGCATACCTGGCCCGGTCCGGCCCACACCGTGCCACCCAGCCCCTGGATGCGAGCCGACAAAGACGCCAGTCCATGACCGGTTCGAGCCGGGTCGGGTTCAGCAACGGCCGGCGCGTCGTCCGTGACGCTCAACTCAACCTGCCCAGCCTCTGGTCCCCGCCGCACGGCGATGCGCACTTTCCGGGCCTCCGTCGCATGCCTGCGGATGTTGGTCAGGGCTTCCACCACCGCCCGGTACACCTCCCGACCGGCCTCCTGGCTCAGAACCCCTACCGCTTCGTCCTGCACCTGCACATCCACCTGAACGGTTCCCGATGACTGAAATCGGTTCGCCAGCGGCGCAATGTCATTGACCGATCCCCACAGTCCGGGCTCGGGGCCGTCGGTGGATGGGTTCTCCTGCAGCGCGCCGTGAACCGTGCGGTCCAGGGTGTCCAGGGCCCGTACGGCAGCAGCGTCCATGCGTTCCAGCATCCGAGGCAGGCGGCCCGGATCGGTCCGGGCCAGGATCTGCGCCGCCTGGACCTGGGCCAGGATCTCGCTCACGTCGTGGGCCACGTAATCATGCAGATCACTGGCCAGCTCCAGGCGTTGCTGCAGGCGGGCCTGTTCGACCGCCCGCTGCCGCCCGAGGTCGAGCAGGCGAAGATACCCGCCGATCAGGGCGGCCACGACCGCGCTCAAGCCCCAGGCACAGCAGCCGCCGGCCAACTGAGGGCTGAGCGAGCCGAAGCGCAGCAAGGAGACACCCACGGCAAGAGCGCACAGGGAGGCAGCCACCGCAGCCGAACGCGGACGGCCCTTGCGAACGCTCAGGAAGATCAGGACCAACAGGAGCGCGATTTCCAGCAACCACAGGGCAAGAGCCGGACCGGACGGCTCCTCCCGAGGCCCTGCTGCTACCCAGAAGCCGGTGATCAGCAGAGATCCCACGCCACCGGATGCGGCGGCTCCGGCGGCCCAGGTTGTCATCACAAGCTGATTTTAGGACGGCAACGCTGCCGGGACAGGGTGCCGATCGGCATCTGGCCCGGCCCCGGGCCGCCCCAGCAGGCTGTCACCGGCGAGCCGCTCGCGCCGCCTTCACCACCGCGACCCTTCAGAGGATCCTCATGTTGTTCACCCGCACGGTCCGGCGAACCCGACCTCCTCGGCCCACGGCCAGACCCGTTCCGGCCTGGGCCCGCACCGCTGCCCAGCTCGCAGCCCTGGCCCCGGTTGCCTCGTCACTGTGGCGCCTGCCGTTGGCGTTCGGCGTCTCGATGGGCATGGACGCCGAGCTCATGGCCGACATGATGTCCCACCCCTTCTGGCAACGCCTGGGATACCTCGCAGGGTTAGGGGCGCTGACCGACGGTTTGGCGTTCCTGACCCTGGGCCTGGTCAGCGGCTGGGGAGAAACCTGGCCCCGGTGGATTCCGGTGCTCGGGGGCCGCTCGGTCCCGCTGGCTGCGGCCCTGGTGCCGGCGGTCGTCGGAGGAGTTGCCGCGACCACCCTGTTCACGGCCATGGCCTTCATGTGGAACGGCAACATGCTCTACGGCTACACCGGCTGGGCGATCCTGCAAACCTGTTGCTATGCACCACTTCTTATCTGGGGCCCGATCGTCCTGGTGGTCGCAGCGCACTACTACCGGCGCAGGACGCAATCGTCCGTCGCCTAGGGGCTGAGGTGCTTCGGTCAGCACCGAGTCGCATCTCGCCACACGGGCTATTGGAATGGGTTCTCAAGGCAGCGACGGCTAGGCCGACGAGTTGGGCATGACGTCAGACGCGACCGAGCAAGTCCTTCGCACGATGCAGAGCAATTCGACGCTCACCTAGGTAACGTGGACTTTCAAGTCATCAGCCAGAAGGTCAGGCAAACGGCGCAAGGCCCGAGTTCTTGGCTGTAGTTTCTTTGACGCGTCTCGCCCTTTGGACTGGGCACCTCAGGCGGATATGTGCGCTGGGTCGCCCGTCCGGGTCATACGTCCCGACCTGGGGTTGGCCGACAATGAGACATGCGCACTACATACGCGCTGCCTCTCGCGGCTGTTGTGCTGGCAGTCATGAGTGGCTGCGGATCATCCGAAGCCAGTTCCACCGGGGCAATTGCCGCGCAAAGGGATCCATCGAACGAAGACTTGCTGGCGAAGCCACTCGCGGGAGTGACGAACTGCCCGTCGGGAGCCTCCTTTGGTTCCGTAGCCGACTATGACGCCAGTGGCGGAGAAATTACCGCAGAGAAGGCAATCAGCTCGTTAACCCGTCAAGTTGGCCTCGAATGGAGGTCGGCCCTACAGCCCCAGACCATTGCCAGCTCATCCACGAGAATTGTCGTCGAATACTCCATCGATTCCATCGTGATTGCCAGGGGGGCCGTCATTCTCGTCGACGGAAAATGGCAGACTGAAGGTCTTTCTCAATGTTCCAAAAATCCTGCCGCAACAGTCACACGCTCGACGGATGCAGCGGTGACGGCTACAACACAGGGAACAGATGCCTGGCCCACGCTAGATGCCGAGGATTCCTCAGCCTGGCCATGCTTCGCGCACTTGGCCGACCCTGCGCGCCAAGGGGACAGCAGCTATCGGGGCGATCTGGTGGGGCTCAGCGTCCACGAGGTACGCCGCATGGCCAACGGCTCAGGCCCCGAGGCTGAGCGGTTCCGACTTCTGGGAGAAGACGGTGGTTGCATCCAGGCTCTAACGGCCGACTACCGATCGACCCGCATCAACATCTTCGCCAGGCACGGCCGCGTCATCTGGGCCGCAAATTATTGAGGGCCTTCCCAGGCCAGTGCAAAGCGAAACGCAGCTACCGCTACGACGACAGCCGTCCCGATTCGGGCAGCAACGGGCGCCGGACCTGCGCTCATCGCGTCGGCCATGTTTGACCTGACAAAGCGTCGTCTCATGAGGTGGTTTACGTCCGACTGGCACTCCGGAGTCCTGTCGGAAGCGCAGGCGGAGCGAGTCGTTCAGGAGTACCGACAGCACATCGATCGCATCCAAGATCGGTTATCCGGGAAGGCGTATCAACTTGCCCACCTGAATCTTCACGATGGATGGGTACTCAACTACACCTACGGCGAAGGGGTCTTCACGTGGGCGTTGCTCATCGGAGATCTGCAAGTTGGCTACGAGATCGCTACGCTGACATACGCGGACGCTCATCTCAATATGACGCTGCAGGAGCTGGATGGCATGGATCTCACCTCGGACGCTGTCGAGGTGCTCTATGACGAGGTCGATCTCTTCGGCGAAGGATGCGTACACCGCGTCTCGTTCTGGCCGTCAGGAGAGCTGCACATCGCCTTCGCGACAGTCTCCGTCGCGCGGGTGCCCGTCTCTGATCGTCGCCGAAATTAAGAGCGAAGAGCTGACGAAAGCCAAGACACGGCGACTCCTGGCCGACGTACCTCCTTTAGTCCCGGTGTACGGACACCGCTACACCCCCGCAGTGTCGTGTGTGGTCTCAGGAGTTCGTTGACGGATCGTTCGCAGGACTTGGTTGACGATGTCAGGAGATGGTTGACGAGTTCGGTCAGGTTCTGGGGGCGTGGATCTTGGCTTTCCAGCGTGTGACCTGGCGTTGCTCTTTGCGGGGGTGCAGGGAGATCTCGACGCCTTCGCAGGTGATGCGGAAGTGGGTGTCCTCGACGTGGACGGTCACGATTCTTCCGGCGTAGGTTCTGCCGATTCGCAGCCTTTGCCGGGTGACCATGATGATGCCGTCGCGTGGGACACGGCGCTGGACGCTGATGGGGCCTGTGTGCGGTGGTGGTAGTTGGGTAGCGGCAATCCTGGCGCCGCGCAGCTTCGCTCTTTGGTCTGTTTCGATAGGTGAGGGGAGGGTTTTGGCCAGGTGCCCGTCGTGAACGACGTGCATGAGATGGCCGTCCAGGCGCAAGGTGACGCGTTGGCGTTGCAGTTCGGGACCGATCTTGACCCGCTGGCCGGCCAGGCCGGCGCAGCCGTCGCCATCAAGCGTGCGGTCCACCTCGATCGCGGCTCCTGCGGGGATGTCGCTGGTGGCGGGCGCAGGGGGTGCTGGTGGCGGTCCGGCCGGGAGGGCGCCCCGCATCCGAAGGTGCTGCAGATCCTCAGCGCTCAGGTTGGACGGCACCGTTTTGACCAGCACCTCGTCCATGATGATGTGAATGCTGTTCTCGTCCGCCCAGACATGCGCGCCAAGACTGGCCCTGGTTGCTCCCATGCGGATGCGCTGAACGCCTGCTACGACGTTGAGCTGCCCGCTGGCTGAGATGATGGTGTCGAACTCGACGGCCTGAGCTGAACCGGACAGGAGCATACCCACGGGAACGAGGGAATCCGGCTTCACCGGTACTGGCCTGACAGGCTGTGCTTCGAGGCCTTGGGGATCGTGTTCCACGAGCAGTCCCGTCGGGCTGGCATCCTTGTCAGAAGTGACTTCCTGGGAAGAACCGCTCGTAGTGCTCGGGCGAAACAGCGTTGCAGGAGTGGCCATATCGAGCGACTGGTGTGGTCGGGCGTGGTTGTAGGTCGTCACCCAGGCCGTGATCGCGGCTTGCGCGGTCGGAAGGTCGGCGAACGGGCCGGCGTCGTCCAGGAGTTCGCGGCGCAGGGTTTGGTGCCAGCGTTCGATTTTCCCGGTGGTCGTCGGGGAGTAGGGCTTGGTCAGTTTCGCGGTGATCCCGTTCTCCCGGCAGACCCTCTCGAACAGCACCTCGGCCGGGCGTGGCTTGGTGAACCGGCCGGTGAACTGCTTGCCGTTATCGGTCAGGACCTCGGACGGAACCCCGTAGACGCGCATGGCCGCCAGGAACGCCTCGCTGACCGCTCGTCCGGACGGGACTGCCAGCACCGTCGCGATCACGACGTAGCGGGAGTGGTCATCGATGCCCGTCAGCATCTTGCACTCCCGCCCATCGGCCAGGAAGACCCCGCCGACCAGGTCCATCTGCCACAAGTACATCGGTGTTTCGCGCTGCCAACGCCGGTATTTGCGTCGGTGCTGTTGAACCTGGGCTCGGACCAGCCCGTTGCGCACCAGTACCCGATGCACCGTCGCCCGCGCCGGCGGTGATAAAACCGGTCGCTGCGCAATTTCATACGCGATCCGCCGGGCACCCCAGCGCGGATGCGCACGACGCATCTCACAAATCAGCGCCTCAACATCGGCGGCCGTGCGGGTCGGGCTACTGCGCGGACGACGGGACTTCTCCCGTAAAGCATCCACACCACCGGACGCGTGTTTCGCAACCCACGTGTAAACCGCCTGCCGCGAAACCCCATACCTAACAGCGACCTCGGCCACCGGAGACCCATCCAGAACCTCCAGCACCGCACGGTAGCGCTGCTCAACCATCCACCCCGTGTCCGGAACATCCCCCGAGTCCGTCATGACGCGCCAGGATCCTGAGCGAGCCAAATTCTGTCAAGCAAGTCCCGAGAACAACGTGTCACCTATGTCCTGAGGCCCCACATGACACCCGCAGCGGCAGGTACAAGCGGCCATCCTGTCCTGTCAATCATTTCCCTTGACGACATCATCGTGTACGGGGTGAACCTCGAGGACTACGTAGTGAAAGAGCTCACCAGGCAGCGGTGTCGGTCGCCTTCTGGCGTGGTTTCCTCTGACCGACTCCACGAGCCCGGAGTCCGCCGGTCCCCACTCCCCCGCATCTCGGCGAGATCAGTCGGATACCACGACGACCCCGCCTCAGAAACTGTTCGTGACCATCAAGTTAGCGAAGCCGCTCTCAGCTGACCGGCAGTTCGCGGGCCAGGAACGCCAGCGTGCGCTGCCAAGCAAGCTTGGATGCCTCCGGGTGATGGAGCACGAAGACGTCATTGTCGAACGCGTGGTTGGCTCCTTCGTAGGTCTCGAACTCCACCGGCGCGCTGCCGCTGGTCACCGCCTCCCGGATCCTGGCCACCGTGTCCGTGTCCAGGAAATCGTCGGCGGTACCGAAGTGGTGCAGGCTGGGCGCCGTCACCTGTGGGGCCAGGTTCAGCAGGCCGGGCAGTCCAGAGCCGTAGTAGCTCACCAGCGCGTCCACCTCTTCGACCGCTGCCACGTTGAAGGCCAGCCCGCCTCCGAAACAGAACCCGATCACTCCGGTGCCACCGCTGACGTCCTCAGCTGCCTTCAGGTGGTTCAGGGCAGCAACGGCGTCCCCGACGGTGGTCGGCCAGTCGAGCTGCTGGGACCGGCCCATCGCCTCCTCTATCGCGCCCGGTGCGGCCTCATTGATAGCGGCGGCGTCCAGGCGCCAGTAGAGCTCGGGAGCCAGGACGACGTAACCAGCCTCAGCAAGGTCCGCGGCCCGGCGCTGGATGTAGGCGCTCACTCCGAAGATTTCCTGCAGCAGCAGGAGACCGGGCCCCTTACCCGCCGGCGGCAGCCATCGCCGGGCGGGCATGTCTCCAGCCACGGTCGCAACAGTCACGGTTTCGGCCTCAGGACGCGTCATCCGGCGAGTATGCCGCTCCCCTGGCTTCTCAAACCACTCGTATCTTCGCCGAGCGCCTACCCAACCTGCCGCGCCGCGCCTGGGCAGTGCGAACGTCCCTCATTGGATGCATGCACGGTCACCGCACCAATGGCGTCCGTCAGAGCATTTGGTCAATGATGGACGACGGTGACCGCCAGGGTGGTGTACTGCATCGTGAAGTGGCCCCCTAGTGCATCAATGGCCTGGCCGACCGCGTCGAGGATCGCGGTGAGCTGGTGGGGGTCGAGTCGGGTGAGGCCGCCGGTGGTGGGTAGCAGGTTCAGCCATTGGTCGCGCGTGTAGGACCGCTCCCAGTCGAACCGCCAGTGCTCCGGCGCCCCGAAGAGTCCCGTCTCGTGGATCTCGGCGGCGGTCTTGGCGTAGGCAGCCTCGTAGAGCTCGACAGGTCGTCGCGCGGGCTGATTGCTGACCGGGGACTCCGGCGCTGCTTCGCGGAAGGCGGCAGCGAAGGGCTCGGCCACCTCAGCGGGCGGCTCGTACACGTGCCCGAAGATCGCCAGGCGCCCGCCCGGGCGCAGCACCTCGGCGGCCTTGGCAGCGCCCGCGACAGGGTCCACCCAGTGCCAGGACTGAGCAGCGGTCAGTATGTCGAATGTGCGGCTTCGTGGGTCCCAGTCTTCGAAGGTCGCCTCCTCGACCGCCAGGCCGCGGGCCCGCGCGAGTTCGGCCATGCGGGCGTCCGGCTCGACGCCCAGGACGGTGCATCCGGCCGCCTGGAACTGGCGGGCGGCGATGCCGGTGCCGCACCCGACATCCAGCAGTTCAGGCCCGGGGCCAGCGGAAACGATCCTTTGCACCAGCTCCTCGGGATAGCTGGGGCGGGCCTGGTCGTAGAGCTGCGCCTGCGTGCCGAACGACTCGGCGGTCTGCCGGGCCTGGTGCGAGGGACCTGGCCAGGGTTGCTGCGGGGGCACATTGGGCACCCCTTCACTGTACTAAGCGGATGCCGCTTACACGGAGCGTTCGCGACGGGCGGCTCCGTACCGGCAGACGCACGTGCACGACGTCCGGCACTCGCGACCGTCGTCAGGGACGAGATACGCACGATTCGGCGCCGTCCCGCATCGGGCCGGTATGTAACGTTTGCGCGCCGCGTACCGATCACCTGACCAGCGAGCACGCAACCGGCAAAGGTCCGCGTCGCCCGCCGTTCCTCGGGGGGAACCAGGAACGCACGGGAACGATCGAGAGTGGGGACACAGTGCAGCAATTCAGTTCCACCCAGCGTCGCGGCCTGAGAGCCGCGGCCGTGGTGTCGGCCGTGGCCGTCGGCGCCCTCCTGGCCGGTCCCGCCCACGCGGCCGCCTCCAGCGGCAAGACCGAGCTGGTCACCAGGCCCCCGAGTGGGGCGGCGCCGACCGGTCCCGGCCGGTTCCCGGAGATCACGCCGGACGGGCGGTACGTGGTCTTCCAATCACTGGCCAACAACCTGACGTCCAAGGCCGACTCCAACACCTACTGGGACGTGTTCGTCCGCGACCTCAAAACGGGCGTCACCAAGACCGTTTCCACCGGCCTGAAGGGGGCGCCGGCCAACGGGGACAGCACCGCGCCGGACATCAGCGCCAACGGACGCTACGTGGCCTTCATCTCCGGGGCCAACAACCTGGTCAAGGGCGACCAGGACAAGAACAACCTGGCCGGGGAACTGTTCATCAAGGACCTGAAGACCGGCAAGACCACCCGCGCCTTCACCGGCCCCCGACCGGACAACGAGTACGGCAGCGAATACCAGCCGTCCATCTCCGACAACGGTGCCGTGGTCGCCTTCGACTCCAGCCGCTCCACCCTGGTGCCGAACGACACCAACGGGGACGAGGACGTCTTCGTCTGGAAGCGCTCCACCGGCAAGATCACCCGGGTCAGCGTCACCTCCTCGGGCGCCGAGGCGGGCTCCCCTGCGTACGAGGCCTACGCTGACTCCTTGGGCGCCGAGATCTCCGGCGACGGCAAGACGGTGGTGTTCCAGTCCGGCGAGAACAACCTGGTCAAGAACGACACCAACAACATCTCCGACGTCTTCCTGCACTCGCTGGTCACCCACCGGACCACGCGGATCTCGGTCGGTCCCAAGGGTCAACAGGCAACCGGCGGCTACCCCGACCGCCGTCAGGGCGCAGCCGCTCCGAGCATCTCCTCGGACGGGCAGACCGTGCTGTACAGCGGCGCCTCGCTGAAGGGCCTCGTGCCGCAGGACACGGGCGACTATCGTCAGGTCTACGTCTACCATCGCAAGACCGGGAAGACCCAGCTCGCCGCACGCACCCCCAGCGGGGGCGTGGTGAACGACCACCTCAACAACGGCGTGCTCTCACCGGACGGACGGTTCATCTCCTTCGAGACCAGCGCACCGGGCCTGGTGAAGGGCGACACCGACACGGACGGGGACGTTTTCGTGCGGGACCTGAAGGCGGGACGCACGGTTCGGGCGTCGGTCGGGCCGAACGGCGCCGACGCGAAGGGCTGGAGCAGTGGCTTCGCCGATGCTCTCTCGGCCAACGGCCGGCGGGTCGTCTTCACCTCCGACGCGACCGGTCTGGTCACCGACCCGATCTACGGTGACGAGGACCTGTACGTGCACACCTTCCCGAAGAACTTCTGGGCCAAGTGAACTGACACTAGCCAGATGAGGCAGGTCGGTGGTGGTCACCGTCCGGCTGTGACCACCACCGACCGGGCGGCCGTAACAGTGCCGCATGCGCCGACTTACCGCCCCCAGACCACTCCTCTGCTCCTGGCCAGCACAGCCGTCCTGTTCACCTGGCACCTGAGCCTCGGGTCGGACGATCTCCTGATGGTCTCGGCTGCTTCCGTTTTCGCCATCCCGGCCGGGACGCCCGTCGGGGCGATCCGCTGGTCTCAGCTCAGCGACGTCACCAGCGCGTCCAAGGCCTTCTTCTCGGCAGCCGGGTCCGGCGACGGGGCGCGGACCGAGGTCAGGACCTGGTCGATCTCCGCGTCGTAGAACGTCCAGGCCGTCCCGTCCAGTGGCTCGAGCTGCGGCTGGTCCTCATCCCAGATGGTCTCGAGCTTCTTGGCCTGGGTCAGGGCCCCGGCTTGGTCGCCGGCGGTGGTCCGGGACTGCAGCTGCGTGCTGATCGACCGGAGCGTAAAGATCGTGGCCGCCGGGAACTTGGCCTGAGCCTGGGCCGGCGTCAGATGAGCGGTGGATACCGCCGGGCCCTCGGCCGCCAGCCCCGCGTGCGGCAGGCCCGAGGTGTGGTGCAGCAACAGCGCCGTGGCGATCGCGGCAACGCCATAGACACCCAGCACCACCCGCTCGCGCACCGGATCAGCGGTCCGCGTGGTCTGCGCCTCCTCGGCCTTGTCAGCACTGATCACGTCGGCCCGGGTTCGGGTCAGGTAGAGCACCGTCGCGCCGATCGCAGCCAGGAAGAGCACGCTGGTACCGGCCGTACCCAGGCCCAGACCCTGCTCCGAACGCGGGGTACCGAACCAGTCGCCGATGTTCGCGCCCAGCGGGCGGGTCAGGATGTAGGCGAGCCAGAAGGCCAGGACCGGCTGACCGCCCAGGCGCCAGCAGACCGCCACGATCGCGATCAGGGCGACGGGCAGCAGCACCGCCTTGCCCGGGGCCCAGCCGGTCAGGTCCAGCGTCCAGTCGCCGGTCGCGGTGCCGAGGGCGAAGGTCACCAGGACGGCCAGCCAGTAGAACGCCTCACGGGGCACGGTGACGATCGAGTGGATCGACAGGGTGCGCTCCCGGGCGTACCAGATACCGAAGACCACGACCAGGATGACCGTGAAGATCGCGGTGCTGACCTTGAGCGGCACCCCCCGGCTGTCGGTCAGGATGTCGGTGTAAAGGGTGCCGGTGATGCTGACCACCACGACCGTCAGCCAGTACACGGCCGGGACGTACCGGGACAGGCGCATCTGCAGGAAGAGGACGGCGGCCAGCACGACCGTGAAGATCAGGGCGGTGTTGGTCAGACCGACCCCGAGGGTCATGTTGATCCAGTCGGCGAAGCTCTCCCCGACCGTGGTGCAGAGAATCTTGATGATCCAGAACCAGATCGTGATCTCGGGAACCTTGTTCAGCATCTGGCGCGCGTCGCTGCGCCCGGCCAGGGGCGTCCAGGAGGTCGTCATACCGACAAGGTCCTCGAAGAATCCTGAACACGACCTGTACGCGGCTTCGGCGGTCAGGTATCTGTCAGACCCCCCGGCGCCGGCCGGGTCAGGCTCGAAGCCATGGAAGGCACGGAAAGCAGGCGCCAGCCCCGGACCTTGGTCTCGTTTCGAGCCCACCTGGACGACGCCGTCCCCCACACCGCGGGCTCTCTGGCCCGGACGGGCTCACATCGGTCAAACCAGGTCGGACTCCGGGCCGGCTCCTGCTCGCTCTTCCCGCCCCGCTCTTCCGGAAAGTGGCCGGGCACGAATACTTCGTGGAGCGGACCCCGGCCTCCCCGATCGCCGTCGACCATCTGGGCGGGCGGATCGGTAACCCTGAACCCCGAATGTCGGTCCAGATCCAGGTGACTTACCGCCTCGGAACACCCACCCAGGTGCTCGAGTCGGGTACCGGCGGCTGAGAAGCGTTCCGGACCGACCGAAGCTCTTGGACGGACGGGACGGCCCGGAGCACAAGGGCGAGCAGGGCCAGGCCACCGGCCAGAACCAAAGGGTGATCGACCAGCAGATCAGCCACGGGCTCGAAGGGGTTGCGGGAAATGATCCGGGATCGTTCGGCGAGCCATCCGGCCGCGAGGACGGCGCCCACCAGAGCGGTGCCGGTGCGGAAGTACCGGTAGCCGCTGGTTCGGGCGAGCAGCAGCAGGGAGGGCATCACCAGGGCGACGACCACGAGCTGGGCGATCTCGATGCCCAGGTTGAAGCCGAACAGGGTGCTGACCAGGTTGGCCCGGCCGAGATCGAGCGGGCCGAGGAGGGTGGCGAAGGCCAGCCCGTGCAGGAGCCCGAAGCCGACGGCGATGAGAACCTCCCCCCGGCGTACCAGAGGGCGGATCGCGTGAACGGCTGAGACCAGCACGGACAGCGCAATACCGCTTTCGACCAGCCGGTCCGGCAGGTGCACCCAGCCCAGAGCACCCAGGGCCAGCGTGCTCGAATGGCCGACGGCGAAGGCGGTGACCACGTGGATCGTGCGCCGGCCGGCTCGAGCGGGGTCTGGTCGTGGCCTCCATCGGCGGCCCTCAGCCATCAGCGGAGCTGATAGTAGCAGCATGAGCAGGAACAGCAAATGGTCGCTGCCGTCGGCAATGTGGTGCAGACCCAGGTGAATCGCGGCCACGAAACCAGCCGTCTCCGGCGGGGTCGTGGCGGCGACCGGAACGGACTGCGTCTGCCAGGAGAGCATGGCCAGGGTGGTGAACGAACCGGAGTGGCCGTAGCGCGCCGACACGAAAACCCGGTGGGAGATGAGTTTGTCCACGATGGCGTCGTAGTGCAGGACGAAGTCCCCGACCGTGCCGGATTCGGGCGTGAGGGTGGCATTCAGCACGAGGTTGTCGGCGCCGTCGACCTTCGCGACGCTTCCTCCGGTGACCCGGGTCGTCCACTGCCGACCGACCGCGTCGGTGCCGGACAGGTGCGCCTGGACGTAGGATCGCAGGCCCGGAAGGTTCTTCGAGTCGAGAACATCCTCTGCGGTGAAGCTTTGGCCGAGCGCGCCGTCCAGCTGATCCAGGGGAAGGTCGATGGTGGCGGCCACCTCCTTGGCGGTGACATCGAGCCGCACTTCGGAAGTGTTGATGGGATGGGCGGACGCGACCGGGGCCGTGATCAGCGGGACCAAGAGCACGATCAGAAGGGCCAAGGCCCTTCTGATCGGCAGGTGCGGAATGCTCACGAGCTGGGGTTGGTGCTGCCGTAGTCGTCGGTCTTGTCGCGGAAAACGCCGTGGTAGTGGACGTTCGGGGTGCTCATACTGCGGGTGTTGACCAGCTCGATCCACACCCGGGGGCCGTCGATGCGCAGGTAGGTGTTCTCGCCGTCGACGGTCTTGCTGTTGGAGTAGGCCACGGTGGTCTGGTCCAGCTGCGACTCGTACGTCTTCATCAGCGAGGCCGCCTCGCCCGGGGCGGCGTCGTCCACCCAGGCGGCGATCGCGGCGCTCACCAGCTTCTTCTGGGCCGCGGACAGGCTGGAGACCTTGACCCCCTCGGTGGTGGGGAACTTCCCGCTGTCGACGCCGGGACCCATCAGGATGTCCTGGATGTTGCTCGACAGCTTCGCCTCGGCGTCCTGGGCGGTGCTCAGCGAGTCGAACACCGAGAACAGCGTCCCGGCCTTCTCCTTCAGCGGCTGCACGGTGGTGCTGCCGACGGTGAAGGACTTGGGCTCGGTGCCGGTGAAGGCGGGGGTGATGCTCGCCGTCGTGCCCTTGTAGGTGTAGTTGCGGGCCAGGTGGTGCCCGCCGAACTGCAGCATGAACGGGTTGCTGGCCGAGGGGGTTCCGTAGACGGCGATGTAGTAGTCGGTGTCGGAACCGAAGCTGTCGGTGCCCGAGGCACTGTTCTTGTTCAGCCAGTCGTCGGCCTGCTGGATCTTCTCGACCTGGGCGTAACCCTCGGCGCTGAGCATGGTCTTGACCACCGCCAGGGCAGCCGCCTTGGCGCCGGCGTCGAGGCTGGACAGGGCGACCCCCTTGCGGGGCACCTGAGCGGCCGGATAGTTCGACCACGTCTGGCGCGACTGATTGTCGCTGAAGTCGTAGACCACCTTGGCCTTGGTGCTCGCGTCCAGGGTGGCCAGAAAGGCCGTGGCCGCGGTGACGACCTCACTGGTGTTCGCGTCGGCGGCGTTCGCCCCGTCGGTGTTCAGGTCCACGGCGGTGAACGTCTGCATGGCACCGCCCGGTCCACCCGCCCCGCCACCGGGCGGCCCGCCACTGCGACCGGAGGCAGAAGCAGAGGACGCCGACGTCGAGGTCGCGTTGGTGGAGCCGGAACCGCAGGCCACGACGCTGGATACGACAGCCGCAGCGGCGATCGGGACAACGACGGTACGGCGGAATTTGGTCATGGAGATCCCCGATCCATTTCCTGGGAACGAACGTGGAGTGGAGAACACTGGCAGTCCAAGCTGAGAAATACCTGTCTCCTGCCGATTCCGGCGCTTGCGGTGAAAGTTCACCTGGAGCCGGGACGGCCATCACCCCGGGGTGAGAAATCCGGACCCGCCCGCCTCTTCTCTTAGTGAATCCCTAGACGCACCGACCATGGCCCTTCATCTCCACCCTGCACAGTGCACTTGTCGGTAGAACAGAACTCCTGGATGGTGACGGGAACGGACGGAGACTTGATGCGGATCCTGATCGACGACCAACAACGCGGCGCTGCGGATGGGCGCGGGCCAGGACGTCGGAACCGGCTCGGTCACCGGGGATCCCGGCGCCCCTCCCGACGACACCGGCGAGACGCTCGGCCTGGGCGCCTCTCGCCTCACCATCACCTTCGGTTTCGGGACGACGTTGTTTGAGGACGCCGACGGGCACGATCGTTTCGGGAGTCCATCCCGGGGACGGTCCGGACTGCATGAGCGGAGGCTCGTACCTGGTCTCGCGCCGCATCCGCATGCTCATCGAGCCCTGGGACTCCACTCCCCTGACCGAACAGGAACGGGTGATCGGCCGGCAGAAGGGTAGCGGAGCCCCCTTCGGGAAGACCGATGAACTCGCCGAACTGGAACTGGCCGCAACCACTCTGGACACCAAGGTCCACGTCCGCCTGGCCCACCCGAGCGCCAACAACGGCGCCACTCTGCTGCGCCGTGGCTACTCCTTCACCGACGGCACCGATGATTTAGGACGCTTGGACACCGGTTTGTTCTTCCTGACCTATCAGCGCGACCCACGCTCCCAGTTCGTCACCATCCAGAAATCGCTGGCCGGCAACGGCAACAACGCGCTCAACGAGTACATCCAGCACGTCGGGAGCGGACTCTTCGCCTGCCCACCGGGAGTCCGGGCGGGCGAATACCTCGGGCAGCAGCTCTTCACCTGGCCGCTGGCGAACAGACGGCTCACCCGCTCAGGAACAGCCCTAGAAGGTTCGGCCTCGAGATCCCGGACGTAGGCGACCCACCGTCTGCGGGGAACCCCTGGCCGAATGTGCCGAGGGTTCTCAGGCGTGATCGGGGGCCGGATGCCCGGCGGCGGCCAGTCCCCCGGTGAATGCACCGACGGCCAGCTGGGCGATCGTGTCAGGGCCCACCCGGGCCTGCTCCTCCTCGGGCAGGGCCAGCCAGTGCGCGATCGCCGAGTCGACGTAGCCCAGGTATCCCCGGACCGCGACCAGCGTGATGGTCCGGTCCACCCCGTCGGCGCTGACCTCCAGGTCCTTCATGATCCAGGCGCTGATCTCCCCGCGCAGCGACTCGACCAGTTCCGAGGCCTCCGGCAACGCCCCTTCCGCACCTCCCCGCAGCAGAGACAGAAAACTGGCCCGGTGGCTGCGCGCGTGCTCGGCGTAGAAGCGCACGGACTGCTGCAGTCTTTCCAGGGACGGTGGCCCGGGAAGGTCCAGCAGGCCGGCGCCGATCTCAGCGACGGCCGTGCGGATCACCTCGGTGTACAGGGAACTCTTGGTACCGAAGTAGAACGTCAGCAGCGGGGGCGTGACCTGGGCGGCCCGGGCGACGTCGGCCAGCGAGACAGCGGCGTAGGACTGCCGGCTGAACACCTCACGAGCCACCTGCAGCAGTTCGGCCCGGCGATCCTCCGGGGCCATGCGACGTCCGCTCACACCGGGGAAATCTACCGGTCGGGCCGATCCAGGCGGCCGACCGCGTCCGGTAGGCTTATTGTAGGCACCGAAAATAATAAGGAGAGGACGGGGAGCTATGAGCCCCTGGGCTGAGCACGTCATCTGGTGGCAGCTGCACCCGATCAGCTTCGTGGGGGCGGAACCGCTGGCCCTCACCGGAGTCGCCGCCGAGCAGGCCGCTGCCCGGCACCGGCTGGGCCGGATCGGCGCCCACCTGGACTACGTGATCGAACTGGGCGCCAGCGGCCTGGCGCTCGGCCCGGTCTTCGCCAGCGAGTCGCACGGGTACGACACCGTCGACCACTATCGGATCGATCCACGGCTCGGCACTGACGAGGATCTGGACACGCTGATCCGGACCTGTCACCGGCGGGGCATCAAAGTCCTGCTGGACGGCGTCTTCAATCATGTCGGTCGCGGTTTTCCGCAGTTCCAGGACGTTCTGGCCAACGGCGCTGCGTCTCAGTACGCCTCCTGGTTCCGGCTGAACTTCTCCGCCGACGGCCCAGACGGCTTCGGCTACGCGAACTTTGAAGGGCATCAGCATCTGGTGGCCCTCAACCACGCCGAGCCAGCGGTGGCGCAGTACACCGCCGAGGTGATGTCCCACTGGCTGGGCCGCGGGGTCGACGGATGGCGGCTGGACGCCGCCTACGCCGTGCCCACCGCCTTCTGGCAGACGGTCACGGCCCAGGTGCGCCGCGAACACCCGGACGCCTGGATCGTGGGTGAGGTGATCCACGGCGACTACGCCCAGATCGCCGCCACCGGCGGGCTGGACTCGGTCACCGAATACGAGCTCTGGAAGTCGATCTGGAGCAGTCTGAACGACCGCAACTTCTTCGAGCTGTCCTGGACGCTGGGGCGTCACGACGGCCTGATCGAGACCTTCCTGCCGATGACGTTCGTCGGTAACCACGACGTGACCCGGCTGGCCAGCCGGCTCGACGACGAGCGTCATCTCCCCCACGCCCTGGCCGTGCTGTTCACCACCTCCGGGATTCCGAGCGTGTACGCCGGGGACGAACAGGCCTTCCGCGGGGTCAAGTACGAGCGACGCGACGGTGACGCCGAGATCCGTCCCGAATTCCCGGCCACTCCGGACCAGCTCTCCGACTGGGGCCGGCCGGTGTACCGGCTGCACCAGGACCTGATCGGCCTGCGTCGGCGCAATCCGTGGCTGGTCCGTTCCCGCAGCAAGGTTTTCCATCTGGCCAACGAAACCTTCGGCTTCCAGTGCCTGGACCCGGACGGCGGGTCGAACCTGGCGGTACTGCTGAACGTCTCCGATCAGCCCTTCGACTTCCCGATCCCGGCCGCGAACGCCCGCCAGGTCCTCGGCAGTAAGCCCCACGGCTCCGGCGGACACGTCGGCCCCCACGGCTGGGCCGTCCTGGAACTGCCGGCATGAGTACGCCCGCCGGTGTCGTCGCTCGTCTTTCGAGGAAGAGCTCGCCGACCTGAATCCGGCCGTTCTGCAACGGATCACCGACGCGGTCCTGGGCGGTGATCCGGGAGGCATCGCCCATCGGCTTCCACCCCCGACTGGCCAGAGTCGTCAAGCCGGTGGCGATTCGGCCGCGGACAGCCGGGATCTCCTGGCGAATTGGTTCACCCGGTGGCGGTTTCCGCAGTCGGCGGATGAACACCAGCGTCGGCTGCGGTTTCGGCTGCGGTCTAGGTAGAGCCAGCCACAGCCGTCGCCCTCGCACTGCCGTAGCCGGCCGAGGTCCTGCAGGAAGAAGAGGTCGAACAGGGATGCCGCGATGGCGTCCGGGATCTGCGTGACGCTGGTGGGGCTGACGATCAGTCGTAGGGGGAACGTCGGGGACAAGGTGCCTGCTCGCATGAGCGAGGACATCGAGTCCTGCAGGGCGCTGAGTACGGTGGCGCTCGTCGGTCGGCCCGCCAGGTGGTCGCACAGCGCCAGGTAGGCGTTCTCCCTCAGGGATCTGCTTGTGCGCATGACGTTTTCGGCCTGCGTCGGCGTCGGCGTGGCCAGGGGCGTAGCGGCGGGTACCTCGAACAGGTTCGCAGCCTGGCCCCAGTCGACCAGCTGCTCCACTGTGTCCAAACGGTCCGTCCAGCGGCTCTGGTCCAGTCGCCAGGAGACGGTGTTGATCAGGTCAAGAGCGGGATGGCCGCCGATGAGGTTGACGAGTGTGCCTGATGCCACCGGCACCTCTCCCTCCCCTCCTCGCACACTGAGCCTCAGAGCAAGTCGTCGGATTCAAGCCTGGACGGCTGCCGGCTTCTTCACACTATCCTAATGACCGAACTGGCGAACGGTCATTAGGTCGATGCCGAGGGGGAGGCATGCATGAGTCGGGTCACGGTGATCGAGTCGGCCAAGGTCGTCGTAGCTGTTCAAGGCGCTCGGAAGTCTGAGACCGGTGCACGATGAGCCTGAGCGATGCTGCGCCTGAGCCTGAGCAGGGATATCTGGCCGGGGCGAGGATCGGGGTCGGTCTGGCCATCAGCTCGTTCGCGTTGGCCGTCACCTTCGGCGCGCTGGCCCGGCAGGACGGATGGGGGTCGCTCGCCCCGGTCGTAGCCTCCCTCGTGGTCTTCTCCGGCTCGGCCCAGTTCGCCCTCGTCACTGCCCTGGCCAGCGGAGGGGCAGCCTGGGCGGCAGTGGCCTCGGCCGCGCTGCTCAACCTGCGGTTCCTGCCGATGGCCATTGCCGTCACCCCGGCTCTGCGGGGCGGCCGAGCGCGGCGGGCGCTGGAGGGACAGGCTGTTGTCGACGGGTCGTGGGTGGCGGCCCATCAGGGCGATGGACGCTTTGACCGGACGACGCTGATCGGAGCCACGTTGGCCCAGTGGCCGGCTTGGGTGACCGGCACGGCCGTGGGGGTGATCGTCTCTCCGCCGACTGATCTGGTGGAAAAGCTCGGACTGGATGCCGTTTTTCCAGCCTTCTTCGTTGTCTTACTGATCGACGAGCTCCGTAGTTCCAGGAGCGCCCTGGCCGCCGGGTTGTGTGGCGGGGGATTGACCGCGGCCCTGCTGCTTTTGGCTGTGCCGTCCGGGCCGGCCCTCCTCGGCGGCGCCTGCGCTGCTCTCATCGGCCTACAAAACGACCGGAGAACACAGACAGCGTCTTCCGACGGCCCCACGACAGCTCACCGGGAGGCACCATGACAACGCTCTGGCTCTGCATAACCGCCACTGCGGTGGCCAGCTTCGCGATCAAGGCAGCCGGGCCGGCTCTGCTCGGTTCCAACCCCCTCCCCGAGCGTGCTCGCGGCCCGATGACGCTGCTGGCCCCGGCGCTCCTGTCCGGCCTGGTCATCGCTGACCTTCTGGGGCCGCGATGGCGCAGCTTTGATCCAGCTTTGGTCATGGGAGTGGCGGTCGCTGCGTTCCTGCGACTGGCCCGGGTTCCGGAGTTGCCTGCCGTCCTGGCCGCTGTCGTCGTCGCTGCCGGTGCGCGGGCGGTGATGGGCTGAGGTCGCGGATGAACACCACGGCGGCAGCGATTCGTCGACCGACGAGTGACCACGCCGGCGCACAGCAGCAACGTCGGCGTCGGCGCTGGACGCGTCAGCCGCCCAGTACCCCTGCCAGCCGCGCAAGTTTGTCCGCGCTGGCGCTGCCAGGGTCAGCTGTGTGGACGACCAATTGCTCAGCGGCACGCTGATGACCTTTCACCACGCGCAGGTAGGCGCGCTGAAACTTCGCTACCAAGAACTCATTTCCGCCTCCGCGCCGGGACGCGCTAAGCGGCCGTGAGCCGGTCTCCCTGGGTGCGATACACCTAGTCGGCTGAGACGCCCCGGGGGCTTCCGGTTATGACGTCGGTGATGCCGACGTTGCGGGGAGGTCGGTGGCCACCGACCGGATGACCGCCTGAATTGACGGCACAGAGGAGCACTGATCTGGGCCCGGTCGGACCGAAAGATCACCAACCGGGCCGGTCCACCATTGAGCGCCATCCTCCATGGAGAGCATGGGAAGGAAGGAATTTGAACTCGATGGACGGGGGCGGCCCGCGGCGTCAGCTCAGTGCTGGATCAGGCAGAGGTGGGCCGATCGGATGGTGCTGCGCTTTGGGGGTTGTGGACGGTGACGTCACTGACGTGGACGTGGGTGGTCTGGACTTCGATGGCCGTCGCGGCCGGACCCAGGAGCTCGACCAGGACGGCGGCGGCCTGGGCGCGGATGCGGTCGGCCGCGGGCAGGATGGCGGTGCCGTACTGGACGATGAGTTCGATGAGAAGGCCGGTGAAGGTGTCCCGCCCGGCGATGTTGATCCGTATGGCAGTCACCGCGGTGCCTGGTGTGTGGCCGTCGAGGGCGTCGCGCAGGTAGGCGGTGATGACCTGTTCGCTGACGTAGACGGTGCCGCCGGGAGCATGGGCACGCACCGGCAGGGAACGGCGGGTGGCGCGCAGCGCGCCGGTCAGGACGCGGGGAGCGACCTCGACCCAGCGCTGATCGGCGTGGTCGGTCAGGGCCTGCGTCGCCTTGGCGATGAACGCGCGGGTGTCCGTTCGGGAGTCCGGAGTGGTGTCGGGGCGGGCGGGTTCGTGGGGGTTCATCGCCACGTCTCCATCCTGGTGGCCAAGGTCGTTCTGGCGCGATGCAGTTGTCCGCGGATCACCGTGGGACTGGTGCCCAGGATCTGGGCGATCTCCTCGTAGGACTGTCCTTCCATCTCCCGCAGGATCCAGCTGGCGCGTTGTCGCCACGGCAATTCTGTCAGAGCCGCCGCCAGCGCCTCTCGCAGCTGTTGGTGGTCCAGTTGCGCGGCCGGTGTGAGGTGGGCCCGGTCGGGACGCGGGGCGAGCAGGTGGTCGTCGACCGGGACGGGACGGCGTCGGCGGCGCTGGTTGAGGACCTCATGGGCGGTGACCGTGAACAGCCAGGTGCGCAGCGCCGAGCGGCCCCGGAAGTCGGCGATGCTGATCCATACCTTGGTCCACGTGGCCTGTAGGGCGTCCTCGGCGTCCTGGACGTTGCCCTCCAGCATGTTCAGGGCGTACCGGAACATGGCGGGCCCGTGCCGATGGAAGATCACGGTGAAGGCAGCGCGGTCGCCGAGGGCAGTGCGGCGCACGAGAACCAGGTCGTCGACCTGGTCCAGGCCGTCCTGGTGGTCGCCACCGGGTTCCGGAGGCGTCCGGTCATCAGGCTTTCCCGAGGGGCCGGGCGTGTCCGGAGACTCTGACCCGGGCTGTTCCACCTGCGTCTTTACTCCGTCTGTCGTGAGTGCGGCGGCCACGTTGCCCGGCTGCGGCCTGTTTGCGTTGCCCGTTGCGGGTTGCCTCGATCATGGGGGGCGATGTCCCGATGCGCCCGTCGGCGCCACCCGTAGGCAGGCGCTTTTCATCGTGAATCGGACAGCTAGCCTATGTGACCGGCATCACTATAAGTACATCGTGACGATTCCGGCCAGGAGGTGTCTAACCAACTGCGTCGCCCCGACGCCGTCGTCCGGGCACCGGATACGCGTAGCTGACCCCGAAAGGCCTTCTTCCATGACTGAAACCATGTCCTCCCCGAATTACTCCGCCCCCGCGGGCACGGCCGGCAGCCCGGCTCCTTCGTCGTCGGCGCTGGTGACGTCGGCGCTGGCCAGCGACCAGGGCAAGACCTCGATCGCGGACACCGTGGTGGCCAAGATCGCCGGGATCGCCGCGCGTGAGGTCACCGGCGTGCACGCTCTGGGCGGCGGCACCGCTCGGGCCGTCGGCGCGCTGCGCAGCCGCATTCCGGGGGGCAGCACCAACCACAGTCAGGGCGTCACGGTGGAGGTCGGCGAACGTCAGGCCGCGGTCGATGTGCAACTGGTCGCCGAATACGGCGTTTCCATCGCCGATCTGGCCGCCGGGATCCGCCGCAACATCATCGGTTCCATCGAGGGGATGACCGGCCTGGAAGTCACCGAGGTCAACATCGAGGTCCAGGACGTGTACGTGCCCTTGGAGGACAACGACGACCAGGACGACAGCGCTCCCCGCGTCCAGTGACCTCCCCCGTCCCCCCGTCCTCAGGTTCACCGAACGACCCGCATCTCCCGCATTTGGGCCGGGCCGTGGCTTCGACGGGCCCGGCTGCCCCGCTCAGCCGTCTCGATCCGGACCTGCATCCAGGAACCGCAGGGCCAGGAAGTGTTATCCGCCGGGGTGAGCGGGCACCGGACATCAGCGAGATCATCGCGGCGGCGGTGCTGGATGTGCCCGCTGTCGCAGACCTGCACGGTGGCAGCTACGGGCAGGTCGCCAGCTACCTGCCGGGCCGGTCCGTCACCGGTGTACGGATCCGACCGGAGGTCACCGACATTCATGTGGTGCTGTTGTGGGGCGCGCCGGTCCTGGCCACCGCCGAGCAGGTCCGCGCCGCGGTCCTGCCGCTGGTCGTGGGTCTCAGTGCCCGGGTGGACGTCACCGTGGACGATGTGATCGACCCGCACCCCGCCGTGTCGAGCACCCCTGACATCCGCACACCGACTGCGCCACCGCTACCGGCAACGTCATGAGCTCATCGGCGTCCCACCAGGGCGAGCAACCCACCGGTGCGCGCCGTCGCCAGTGGCGACGTGAGCAGCGGCAGATCGCGCGGTTGCACCACCCCGACGTGGGCGGCGACCCGGAGCAGTTCCTTCACCTGATGCGGGAACTGGACCATCGGTACGGCATCACGTCCGCCGACGAGCGCACTCGCACAGTGCGGACGGACGCTCGGGTCATGGTCGTGACGACCGCGACGGGAAAGCTGAAGAACCGTGTGCGGCGCAGTCTTCGCCGGTCCGAACGGGCAGTGCGTTCCCGCCTGCCCCGCCAGGTGCCCGGCTCGCGCCGCTACATCGATCTCTAGGCCCGGTCACCGGGTTCGCAGAACCACCTCGTGCATTCACTTTCCATTTTTCGTTCTGGAGGACATGACATGGCCACCTCGACCATTGGTCTGCTGGCCGGGTTGCTGCTGGGCGTTGCCGCCGCGGCCGGCGGTTTCTGGGGTTTCCTCATCGCGCTGGTCCTGGGGGTTGTCGGGTACGCCATCGGCGGCCACTACGACGGCGAGGTCGACCTGAGCCAGTTGCTGGGCGGGCGCCGGCGTGGCTGAGACCAGCACCACCAGCACGACGGATCGGCCGCCCGCTCAGGGCGGTATCGATGCGATCGCCGACCGGCAGCTGCAGGAACTGGACCGGCGGGCGCGACGCGATCCGGCCGAACGTGGTGACCTGAGCATTGCCGACCGGGTGGTGGAGCAGGTCGCGATCCTGGCCGCTCGCCAGGTCCCCGGTGTGGCCCGGATCGGCTCCGGCCTGGAACGGGCGGTGGGGCGGAACTTCCCGCGGGCGCAGGCTCACGTCGCCGGCACCCGGGTTCGAGTGGTCGTGCAGATCGCTGTGATCTGGCCGGCCGCCCTGCCCGACGTGGCCGCCGCCGTGCGCGAGAACGTCAGCGAGCGGATCAGCACGCTGGTCGGCATGCAGGTCGACGCGGTCGACGTGAACGCCACCAAGGTCGTGCACGCCCAGCCCCGCCAGGACCGGAGGGTCTCATGAGTACGTCGACCACTGCACCGGGCCGGGCCGGCGCATCCGGCGCGCACCGGGACCCCTCGCCGGTTCGGTTGCCCGAGCCGCAGGCGCCGGTGATGCCCCAGGCCAAGACCCCGATCGGGGCGGGCCGTATCACGCTGCTGGGCATCGTCATGGCCCTGCTGACCGGCGCCCTGGGCGTGATCGGCATCCATGACGGCCTGGCCTCCGGTGAGGTCATCGGCGGCAGGTCCTGGATCGAGTCCACGATCAACGCCTTCGACGGCCTGAAGCCCCAGTGGTGGGCCGTGCCGGCCGGTGTGGCCGCCGTGCTTTTGGGCCTGTGGATGCTGATCGTCGCCGTACGCCGGCGCCCCCGCACCGCCGTTGCCCTAAGGTCGCAGACCGGGGTGTACCTGCGACCGGCCGACGTGCGAAAGCTGGCCGCTCGGGCCGCCAATGACGTCGATGGCGTCACCGCCGCCCGGGTCAGCACCTCGCGCCGCGCTGCACGCATCACCGTGGTCGTGACCGGGGACGACGGCCGGATCGGCCAGGACGTCCAGGACGCCGTCACCGAGCGCCTGTCCGCCCTGGAGTCGGCGCCCCGCCTCAAGATCAAGACCAGGACTGGAGTGGCCCCGTGAGCCGCCTGACCATCATCATCGACCGGCTCGTGGCGTTCCTGCTGGCCCTGGCCCTGATCGCGGCCGGCATCCTGACCGCGGTGTGGGGCGTGAACCGGATCGACCCGTTCACCCGTCCCCTCGACCTCGGCCCGATCGTCGAGGCCACCGGCCGGTCATGGTGGCCCTGGGCCGTCGGCGGGGCCGGTGCCCTTCTGCTGGTGCTGGCCCTGCGCTGGCTTTTCTCCCATCTTCCCCACCGCCGCACCGGACCGCTCAAACTGGCCGGGACGGGTCGGGCGGGCCGCCTGCTGGCCGACGGGAACTCCGTGGCCGAAGCCGCCGCACAGGCCCTGGCGGCTGTCCCCGGCGTCCGGTCCGCGCACGGCCGGGTGCTGTGGGAACGCGGCCAGATCATTGCCCGCCTCAACGCCGCCATCGACGCCGACGCTGACCTGGCCGGTATTGCCGAGGGCGCCGACATCGTCAGTTCCCAGCTGCGTCATGTCCTGGGCCGTGACGATCTGGTCTGCCAGGTCCAGTTGCACCTGGCCGGCCGTGACCGAGCCCGCGCTCGGGTGCACTGACCGCTCCTGCCGCAATTTTCGATACCCGCAGGCCCGTCGTCCTAGAAGCGGCAGGCCGATCACGAAAGACGCGTCCGGTGACTGATACCGCCTCGGAACTGCCGGAAAGGCCGCTCGAAGCCAGCCGGGAGCAACTCCTCAAAGAGCTCGAGGAGCTGCGCACCGCTCTGCTGACCCGCGACATCATCGGCCAGGCCAAGGGGGTCATCCGTCTGCTGACCGCCACCGACGCCGACCACGCCTTCAGTGTGCTGCGCCAGATCTCCCAGGACACCAACCGGCCCGTGCGCGAGCTTGCTGCCCTGATCGCCGAACGCGCCGGGATCGGTCAGCTCCTGCCCGCAGACGTCATGACCAGCTGGCAACGCCACGTCGGCACCCCTCGACAGAGCCCGGAAGAGCCCCTCCCCGTCGAGGGCACCCTCTGAAAGACTCTCTGCCGCCGAACCTCCCATCTATGGCCAGCCCAGAACGTCCTCTACCGAACGCTCCCGAGTTCCAGGGATCGAGACTCCTTCGTGACTGCCCGCGATCATCACCGCCCCCGGCATCTGCGCCTGGTGCCCCCGCTGCCCGGCCCCGACAACCCACGGGGTGACGTTGCCGTCATCAGCCAGGACGACCACACCCGGCTCATTCTTCACGGGCCCGTCGACTACCGCATCGCCGACGAGCTGGAAGAGGCCGCCAGCTTCTGCCTAGACGGGCGCCGACGCGTCATCGCCGACGTCCGCCACCTCGAAAGCATCGACTCCGTAGGCCTGTCCATCATCGTTCGCATCGGATCGGGTCTACGAGAGCAACACACCCACCTGCTGCTCCAAGGCCCCTGCCCGCGCCTGGCCGAGCTCCTTACCATCATGGGCGCTGCCGACCTCGTTCGCTGGCTTCCCGGGCAACCCCAGCAGGCACCGCCGGCCCGTCAGGAAAGGCCCCGGACCATCCGGCCGTGCCGGGGCGACTGACTGTCTACGCTGCGCCGTCGTTAGCGATCGCGCGCAGCAGAATGTCGACCGTGGTGGCGATGACCTCGTCATCCGGGACCTGGCCGTACATCAGCGCGGAGTAGAACAGCGTCCCTGACAGCATTTTCGTACCGACCGAAAGCTCCGTACCGGAAAGCCTGGTGGCCAACAACTCTCGGACCACCCGGTCGCCGCCGGACACGAGTTCGTCCCGCACCTCGGCCAGCTCGTCCCAGCTCCGGGCCTGCTCGGCGAGAACCGCCATGGCCCGGTCCAGTCCGTAGTCCCGCATGCCGGCGCGGAAGGCCGTCATCTCGCCGATGAGGTCGGCCCGCAGGTCGCCGGTCGGGCGGTGATGCGGGATGTCGTCGAGCTGCAGCAGAGCATCGCGCAGCACCGCGGTGCGGGTGGGCCAGTGCTTGTAGATCGTCGCCTTGGAGTAGCCCGTGCCGCTGGCCAGGTTGGCGTGCGTGACGGCGTCCCAGCCCTGAGAGGTGAGCAGACCGAGCGCCGCGCCCAGGACGTCCTTGCGGGTGCGGGTGATCCGCGGGTCGGTCGCGGTGCCGTGCGGGGGGTCGCCGACGGGGGTCATGACGGTTGCGATCTTTCTGAGTTAGTGGTCAGATCTTCCAGAAGTGAACAGATAGTTCACTAAGTAGGGGAACTGGCACGGTCCGGCTTTCAGGTGGCTTGCTCCAAACAGAATCGAGACACACTATGCCTGCTCTTCTGTTCGGCTCCATCAGCACACTCGCCGACACCTCCGAGCTGCAGCGCTCGGCCTTCAACCAGGCCTTCGCCGATCACGGCCTGGGCTGGGAATGGACCCAGGAGGAGTACCGCTCGCTGCTGGGCAGCAACGGCGGCTCCGATCGCATCAGCCAGTACGCCAAGGCCCGGGGCGAGACGGTGGACGCGGACGCGATCCACGCCACCAAGTCGGCCATCTTCCAGCAGAGTCTGGCGTCCTCCGCGGTCACGCCCCGCCCCGGGGTGGCCGAAACCATCAACCAGGCCCGGGCGGCGGGCTACCACCTCGGCTTCGTGACCACGACCTCCGCCGAGAACCTCCAGGCCCTGTTCTCGGCCCTCGCGCCGGGCGTCAACGCGTCCGACTTCGACGTGGTGGTGAACGCGTCGGACGTGCCGGCCGGCAAGCCCGATCCCGGCGCCTACCTCTTCGCCCTGACGAAACTGGGGGTGGAAGCCTCCGAATGCGTTGCCGTGGAGGACAACCCGGGCGGATCACAGGCGGCTACAGCGGCCGGGATCGCCTGCGCCAGCTTCCCGAACGAGAACACGCTCCAGCAGGACTTCGGTCCAGCGGTCCCGGCCGGTGAGCGACTCGACTTCGAACGGCTGAGGAGTCTGGTCCCCGCGGCCTGACCTGCACGATCCAGGGGCCGGGGCGCTGACCGCCCCGGCCTCCTCCCTGGCCGGACGACTCCCCCGTCACGGGTGGAGGTTGGAGAAGAACAGATCATGACGGGTTACCCAGCACCGATCCTGACCGCCTCGGACCGTCAGTTCCGGGTCGAGGCCTACGAGAAGATCGAGTACTCCCTGCTCTACGTCGACGGGGCCTTCGCCGTCGAGAACCCCGAGCTCGCCGAGCGCTACCGGCCGTTCGGCCGCTGCCTGATGGTGGTCGACGAGACGGTCCTGAACCTCTACGGCGCCCGGATCCAGGCGTACTTCGAGCACTACCAGATCGCCCTGACCGCCTTCCCGGTCGTGGTCCGGGAGACCGACAAGAGCCTTCGGACCCTCGAGCAGATGGTGGACGCCTTCGGCCGGTTCGGTCTGTTGCGGCAGGAACCGGTGCTGGTCGTCGGGGGCGGGCTGACCACGGACGTGGCCGGGTTCGCCTGCGCCTCCTTCCGTCGTTCGTCCAACTACATCCGGGTGCCCACCACCCTGATCGGCCTGATCGACGCCAGCGTCTCGATCAAGGTCGGCGTCAACCACGGCCGCTACAAGAACCGGCTCGGCGCCTACCACGCCTCGCAGCAGGTGATCCTCGACTTCTCGTTCCTGCGCACGCTGCCGGCCGACCAGGTCCGCAACGGCATGGCCGAGCTGATCAAGATCTCGACGGTGGCCAACAGCGGCATCTTCGAGCTGCTCGAGAAGCACGGGGAAGACCTGCTGCACAGCCGGTTCGGCCACCTCGACGGCAGCGCCGAACTGCGGGAGATCGCCCACCGCGTCACCTACGAGGCGATCGAGACCATGCTGCGGCTGGAGGTGCCGAACCTGCACGAGCTGGACCTGGACCGGGTCATCGCCTACGGGCACACCTGGAGCCCGCTGCTCGAGCTGGCCCCGGACCAGCCGTTCTTCCACGGGCACGCGATCAGCATCGACATGGCGCTGTCGGCCACGCTCGCCCTGCAGCGGGGTTACATCGTGGAGAGCGAGCGCGACCGGCTCTTCTGGCTGATGAGCCGGCTCGGCCTGGCCCTGGACAGCCCGGAGCTGACGCCGGACCTGCTGCACCGGGCCACCGACGCCATCATCCAGACCCGGCACGGCAAGCTCCGGGCCGCGATGCCCCGCCCGATCGGCACCTGCTTCTTCGCCAGCGACCTCTCCGCCGAGGAACTCGAACAGGGTCTGGCCGAGCACCGGCGGGTGGTCGCCCGATACCCCCGCGGCGGCCAGGGCCAGGACATGTTCACGGCATGAGCACCACCCAGCAACCTCGTCCGGTCACCCCGGCCAGCATTCTCGCGCACCGACTCCAGGCCCTGGTCCGGCTCGGCGAAGAGCAGCCCGGCACCGACCCGGCGCTTCAGGCCGGGCTGATCGAGGCGTATCAGCTGGCCCAGGGTCTGGATCCCTACCTGGACCGGTTCAGCACCCCGGCCTCGCCCGCCTTACACGCTCTGGAGCAGAGGACGCGTGAACACGACTGGTCTGCGGGGTCCGGTCCGCTGGAGCAGGAAATGCTGTCCGGGCAGGTCGAGGGGCAGTTCCTGAAGCTGATGGTGCACGCCGTGCGGGCCCGCCAGGTGCTCGACATCGGCATGTTCACCGGTTACTCGGCGCTGGCGATGGCCGAGGCCCTGCCCCCGGACGGACGCGTCGTCGCCTGCGAGGTGGACGAGGCGGTGGCGGCCTTCGCCGCCGAGAACTTCGCCCAGGCGCCCGCCGGGGCGAAGATCGACGTCCGGGTGGGGCCCGCCGGGCAGACGCTGCGGCGGCTGGCCTCCGACGCCGAGGTGTTCGACCTGGTCTTCCTGGATGCCGACAAGGTCGCCTACCACTCCTACCTCGACATCCTGCTCAGCCACGACCTGGTCGCCGAGCACGGGCTGATCTGCGTCGACAACACCCTGATGCAGGGCCACCCCTGGACGGCCCAGCGCTCGGCCAACGGCGACGCGATCGCCGAGTTCAACCGGGCCGTGGCCGAGGACCCCCGCATCGAACAGGTGATCCTGCCTCTGCGCGACGGAGTGACCCTGATCCGCCGCGCTTCCCCGACCCAGCCCTCCTGAACCCTCCTGATCTTGACTGAAGGAGAAGCGTGATCACCACCGTTCTGGATCCCATCGGTATCGAGATCACCGACCTGCCCCTGCCCACGATCGACGAGTCGCTGGTGCCCCGGATGCGCAGCCTCCTGGCCGAGCACGGCGTGGTGATCCTGCCGGGCCAGAGCGCCGACGACCGCACCTTCCTGATGTTCCTGCGCCGCTTCGGCTCGCTGATGTTCACCGCCGGGGAGACTCCGGTCGACTCCTTCCCCGACCTCAATGTCATCAGTAACGTCGGGCGAACCACCCCGCCCCGCAGCGTCTTCCATGTGGACACCAGCTACGTCACCCATCCCCCGGCCTACACGGCCCTGCGTGCGGTCACGATCCCCGAGCGCGGCGGGGAAACCCTGTTCACCAATCAGTACCGCGCCTACGAGACGCTCTCGGACGCCATCCGCAACCGGCTGCAAGGGCGCAGCATCCGGCACGTGGTCAGTGGTCTGGCCACCTCCGAGGCCGGCGCGCAGACCGAGGCCGAGCATCCGGTCTTCCGCACCCACCCGATCTCCGGACGCACGTCCCTCTACCTGTCGACGCCTGAGCGATGCGTGGCGATCAGCGATCTGGAGGAGGACGAGGCGCAGGAAACCATCGCCTACCTCTATGAGCACTCCACCCAGGCCGACAACGTCCTTCGTCATACCTGGTCCCCGGGAGACGTGGTGATCTGGGACAACGGCGTGGTCCTGCACCGGGCCGATCACCACGACGTCAGCGGGAACCGGGTGATGCACCGTGGCATGGTCGCCGCCTGAGACCCGGACCGCGTTCAGGACCGTCGGGGCCCTGGCTCTTCTGACCGCGGCGCTACCGCTGAACCTCGCAGTCACCGCGGCCGCACTCCTGCGGTCGGCGGTGAGCACTCCCCCGCCCCGGCGCCCGGCCGAGCGCCCCCGCACGGTGATGATCAGCGGCGGCAAGATGACCAAGGCCCTGCATCTGGCCCGGGCTTTCCACGCCGACGGCCACCGGGTGATCCTGCTCGAGCAGGCCAAGTACCGCTTCACCGGGCATCGGTTCTCCCGCGCGGTGGACGTCTTCCGCACGATTCCGGCGCCGGGCTCTCCCCACTACGCCCAGGCTCTGCTGGATATCGTGGTGCAGGAGGGGGTGGACGTCTACGTGCCGGTATGCAGCCCCGCCTCGAGCCTGTACGACGCTCTGGCCGAGCCTCTGCTGACCCCGTACTGCGAGGTGCTGCACAGCGACGCCGAGCTGATCCGACAGCTGGACGACAAGCACGCCTTCATGGAACTGGCTGCTTCCCTGGGCCTGTCGGTTCCCGACTCGTACCGCATCACCTCCCCCCGCCAGGTCACCGATTTCGACTTCGCCGACCACCAGCGTCCTTACGTCCTGAAAAGCATCGCCTACGACCCCGTCCACCGCCTGGACCTGACGCCGCTACCGCGCCCGACGCAACCAGAGACGTCGGCGTTCGCCGCGTCACGGCCGATATCCCCCGAAAACCCCTGGATCATGCAGGAGTTCATTCGCGGGCAGGAGTACTGCACGCACAGTACGGTGCGCGACGGTCAGGTCATGGTGTTCTGCTGCTGCGCATCGTCGGCCTTCCAGGTCAATTACGCGATGGTCGAGCAGCCCGCGATCGAGCACTGGGTCAGGACGTTCGTCAGCTCGCTGAAACTCACCGGGCAGGTAAGTTTCGATTTCATGATCAGCGAGAACGGCGAGGTGTTCCCGATCGAGTGCAACCCTCGCACCCACTCGGCCATCACCATGTTCTACGACCATCCCGGTCTGGCGCGCGCCTACCTGGACACCGATGCCCCCGTCGTCGACCGGCCCCGGCCCGGCAGCCGGCCGACCTACTGGATGTATCACGAGATCTGGCGCCTGATCAGCCGACCGGCCACCGCCCGGACCCGGCTGGCCACGATCCTCAACGGCAAGGAGGCCATCTTCGACCGGGACGACCCGCTGCCCTTCCTCCTGGTCCACCACCTGCAGATCCCGGCCCTGCTGCTGGGCAACCTGGTCCGCAACAAGCCCTGGATCCGGATCGACTTCAACATCGGCAAGCTCGTCGAACCGGCCGGTGACTGACCGATGCCCCTCACCGTGCTGCACCTGATCGGATCGCCCTCCAGCACCTTCATGGCCGACCTCTCCCTGCTCTATGCCCGCGACTGCTGGTCCGCCACCGCCGACGCCTCGCGCTACCGCATGCACGTCGCCTACGTGGCGCCGGACGGCCAGTGGCGCTTTCCCGCCGACCCCGGCGAGCAGGCCCTCGCGGCCGCCCCTGCCCTGCCGCTGACCGCCGCCCTCCCGCTGCTGGTCGCCATGCGTCCCGATGTCGTCATCCCCCAGATGTTCTGCCTGCCCGGTATGACGACCTACCGATCCCTACTCGAGCTCCTCGACCTGCCCTACATCGGAAACACGGCCTCCGTCATGGCCATCGGCGCCGACAAGGCCCACGCCCGGGCCGTCGTCGCCGCAGCCGGCGTCGCGGTACCGACCGCCCAGGTGCTGCGCCGCGGCCAGATCCCGACGCTGCCGCCCCCGGTCGTCGTCAAACCCGTGGACGGTGACAACTCGGTCGGCGTCAGCCTGGTCCCGGACCAGGACGCCTACCCCGCCGCGCTCGATGCCGCTTTCTTCTACAGCGACCGCGTGCTGGTCGAGACCTACATTGAGCTGGGCCGCGAAGTGCGCTGCGGCGTCCTGGAAATCGACGGCGAGTTGATCGGCCTGCCGCTCGAGGAGTACGCGGTGGACGCCATCAGCAAACCGATCCGCGACCACAGCGACAAGATCAGTCAGGACGAGAACGGAGGCCTCGGCCTGGTCGCCAAGACCGATGCCCGGGCCTGGACCCTCGACCCCGACGACCCCGTCACGCAACCGGTCTGGGACGCCGCCCTGCGCAGCCACCGAGCTCTGGGTTGCCGGCACTACAGCCTGTTCGACTTCCGGATCGACCCCGCGGGCCGGCCCTGGTTCCTCGAGGCCGGGCTGTACTGCTCGTTCGCCCACCAGAGCGTGATCCCGACCATGGCCAGAGCGGCCGGTACCAATCTGCCGGACCTGTTCGCCACGATGATCGACCAGGCCCGCCGAGCCTGACCGAGCCTGACCGAGCCGGGCCCGACGACGACCCGTCGTTCAGGACCGGGGAGATCTCATTCGATCCTGCGGACGCCCGCCTGCAGCGTCACCGGACCCGCCGGCGTCACCCATTGGGATCAGGTCGACGGGGTCTGCGGCGACCAGGCTCTGCAGACGAGCCAGGAGCTCCTGCACGGCCGAAGAAATCTCCCTCTCCTGACGGACTGCGGTCTGGACAGCGGTGAGTTCAAGAGCGGGCAGGGGGCCGAACCGGAGGTCGTTCGTCATGGCGTGGTCACCCTTCTCGACGGCGTTCCTGCGCGAACGCACTTCGGCGGGAGACAGCCTTGCGCACATGTGGAGATGTGACCTCTGCTCAGGGGTGATGTTCTTTGCCCCGTCATCGACGTCGATCTACTGATCCTGCGGTGAAACCCGCATTCGTGGGAGGTGCAGACCGGAACCATGGGCGAGCAAAGCAGAGACCGGGAACCTGCCGGCCCCGGCGCCCAGCAAGGACGCAACAAGCCCACCACCCTGACGGCCCGGTTCGCGGCCCTGACCCAGCCGCGCGGTAGGGCATCAGCTCAGGAATGGCAGGAACTGCCGGACCGGCTGTGCCAGGCGCTGGTGCAGATTCTGCCGGTCGAGGGTGCGGCGATCTCCGTCTACCTCGGCGCCGACATCAGCGTGCCGGTCGGCACCAGTACGCCAGACGCTGCCACCGCCGAAGCGCTCCAGTTCACGTTGTGCGAAGGCCCGTGCCTGTCCAGCTACATCTCCCGCCGCCCGGTCGTCATCACCGACATCGGGTCCCCGATCCGCAACCCATGGCCGTCCTACACGGCGCAGTTCCGCCGGCGCACGTCGTATCGGGCCGTGGCCGCCTACCCTCTCCTGGTCGACGGAGCGGCGAGGGGCTCCTTCAGCCTCTACCGGCACACCCCCGGATCGCCGGGCCACATCCGCGACGTGGCCGCCCTGGGCGAGGTCATCACCACGCACCTTCTGGATGCCGAGATCTTCGCCGCCCAGGAAGGCCTGCCAACCCATCCCTGGATCGACGCCCCCGCCACTCGGCTGCGGCGGCAGGTCTGGAGGGCGCAGGGGATGGTCATGCGAGCCAACCACCTCACCCCCACCCAGGCTCTCGATCTGCTCAGGGCCCACGCCTTCACGGCCGAACAACTCCTCGACGTCCTGGCCGACAACATCGCCGAAGGTCGCGTGCCGGTACCCACCCTGAACCCGAACCACTGACTCCCCAGGAAGGCACCACTCGGGTTGATGAGTGCCGTGTGAGCCCTCACTCAGCCGGGTGGACATCCTGCACGCTATGGCTTTTCATCACTTGCGCCATCTCGGCCAGGAAGCGCTCGAACTCCCCGAGCACTTCGGGCGAGTAGCCGTCGAGCATGATGTCGATGCGCTGGGTCAGGGGGGCGAAGAACTGCAGCACCATGGCGTCGACGCCGGGCGTGGGATGCAGCGTGACCACCCGCCGGTCCGCGCTTTCGCGGACCCGCTGGATGTGGCCGGCGGCCTCCAGCCGGTTCAGCAACGAGGAGGTGGCACCGGTCGTCAGTCCGACGCGCTGGCTGAGTCCGGCCTGGGTCAGCGGGGTTCCGCTGTCGTACGCCTCGAGGATCTCGACCAGGGCCTTGGCGTCGGTGACGTGCAGGCCCGCCGATCCGCCCAGCTGGCGGCCGAGCTCGTTGAAGGCGGTCGCGTAGTTGCGCAGGCCCTCCAGGAGCCGGTCCCGCTGAGCCTCGTCTGCGAGCCGCGTTCGTCGTGGGGCGCGCTGCCCCTCGTCACTCATTGAGATCTCCGGCGTCCCCTACTGGCACCTGGTGATTCTACCTGCATCAAATAGTTACATCATCACTTCTCTTGATGCTCTAATATCTTGACGATGTAACTAGTTGAAGGGATGGCAGATGGCCGCGCAGGAAGCTGGATCTCGTCGATGGTGGGGGCTGGCCGGGATCGCCCTCGGCGTCTCGATGATCGTCGTCGACACCACGATCGTCAACGTGATCACCGCGTCCGTGATCGACGACCTGGACATCACCTCCTCCCAGACCCAGTGGATCCAGGAGTCCTACGCGATCACCTTCGCCGCCCTGCTGCTGGTCTTAGGGCGCCTGGCCGACCTGGTCGGGGCCCGGCGGATCTTCACGGCCGGGCTCGTGGTTTTCGGGGTGACGAGCCTGCTGGCGGGCCTGGCCCCCAACGGCACCGTCCTGATCCTCGCCCGGTTCCTCCAGGGCACCGGCGGAGCGATGCTGTTGCCGACCTCCCTGTCACTGCTGAACCAGACCTTCACCGGCAAGGCCCGGGGCCAGGCATTCGCCCTGTGGGGATCGACCATCGGGGCCGCGACGGCCGTCGGCCCGGTGATCGGCGGCTGGCTGTCCGAGCACGCCAGCTGGCGCTGGGCCTTCGGGATCAACGTCCCCCTCGTCGTCCTGGTCGTGTTCCTGACCATGACCTTCATCGACCCCTCACCACGCACACGGGCCCGGATCGATGCGCCCAGCGCGCTGCTGTCCGTCGTGGGCCTCGCGGCGCTGGCGTTCGGCCTGGTCGAGGGACGTAGCTACGGCTGGGTCACCAGCATCAAGACGTTCGACCTGTTCGGTTACGCCTGGACCTCCAACCCCTCACCGGTGTTCGTCGCCCTCGTGGCCGGGGTCCTGGTACTGGCGGTCTTCACCTGGCGGCAGATACGCCTCAGCCGGCCCGGCGCCTCGCGTGAGCCGCTGATGAACACCCGCCTGTTCGCCATCCCCTCCTTCCGCAACGGCAACATCGCCATCGTCATCATTGGCCTCGGCGAGTTCGGGATCATCGCGGTGCTGCCACTGTGGCTGCAGTTCACCCTCAACTACTCCGCCCTGCAGGCCGGCGTCGCCCTGCTCCCCCTGGCCCTCGGCAGCTTCTTCGCCAGCGGCCTGAGTTTCGGCCTGCAGGCGAAACTTTCCGCCCTCGATCTGGTCCGCCTCGGCCTGGCCCTGGAAGCCCTCGCCCTGGCCGGGCTGGGCGTGGTGGCGGCCACGACGTCGGCGCCCTGGTGGGCCATCGCGATCGCCCTGTTCGGGTACGGGATCGGCGTCGGCTTCGCGACCGCTCAGGTCACCAACGTCGTCCTGGCCGACGTCCCCGCGTCCGACGCCGGTTCCGGCTCCGCCATCCAGTCCACCTTCCGGCAGCTCGGCTCCGCGCTCGGTATCGCCGTGCTGACCACGGTGTTCTACTCAGTCCTGGGCAAGGACGTGAAGTCGGGGCTGGCCGACAGCGGACTCCCCCACGCCCAGATCGACCAGTTCGCCAACGCGGTCACCCAAAGTGCCGGCGCCGTCATCCAGCCGTTCGCTGCGAACCCCGCCACCGCCCAGGTGGCCGACGCCGCGCGGGACGCCATGGCCAACGGCGTCGCCATCGCGTCCTGGATCGCCGCCGGGCTTCTGGCCCTCGGTGTGCTGGCAACCGTGCTCATCCCGGCCCAGGCGGCGGGAGCGGGCGATCAGGACGGACAACACCATGAACCAATGGACGAGGACCGGGCCGGAGAGCCATCTCGGTGAGCGGCTACCTATCCATTGTCCCTGCGGTAAAACCGCTTTCAAGGCGCACAAGGCCCCTACGGACGCCGCTTTACGGCGTTGCCGACGGCGGGCGTCACGCGGGTGTCACGATGCGGTCGCGCCTGTGCAGCAGCGGTCGCGCAGTCTGTTGAGCACGCCCTCCAAGCTTTACCGAGAGGAACTTGCTCATGTTCCGCCACACCCAGCAGACCCAGTACAACTGTGCTCCTGACCAGCCGGACGCCCTGTACGCGATGAAGCTGCAGGAGCTCATCGGCGGCGCCTACGGTGAGATGACCGTGGCGCTGCAGTACCTGTTCCAGGGCTGGAACACCCGGATCCCCGGCAAGTACAAGGACCTGATCATGGACACGGCGACCGAAGAACTCGGTCACGTCGAGATGATCTCCATCATGATCGCCCGTCTGCTCGAGGGTGCTCCGGCGGAGCAGACCTCGGCGGCGGCCGCGGCCAACCCGGCGCTGGCCGCGGTGCTCGGCGGGCAGAACCCGCAGCACGCGATCGTGGCCGGTGGCGGTGCCGTTCTGGCCGACAGCGCCGGATACCCGTGGAACGGGAAGTACATCGTCGCTAGCGGCAACCTGATGGCCGACTTCATGGCCAATGCCGGCGCCGAGGCGCAGGGACGGCTGCAGACCGCTCGCCTGTACAACATGACGGACGACAAGGGCGTGCGCGACATGCTGCGCTTCAACCTGGCCCGGGACACCTGTCACCAGCAGCAGTGGCTGGCCGCGATCGAGATGCTCAAGGCCGACGGCCTGGAGACACTTCCGGTACCCAGCGCGTTCGGCACCGACACCGAGTACACCGAGCACAGCAACGAGATCTGGGGACTGTCCGACGGCACCGCCGGACCCGGGGCGCTCTCGAAGACCTCGGTCGACGGCACCCTTGAGTTCGAGTACCTGCTGGACCCGCAGCCCCTGGGCCCGATCCCGGACGTGCCGGCCGCCGACCCGCTGCTGTACGCGACGGTCGACGGAGGCAGTCGCAGCGTCGCGGGTGGTACCGCCCCGGCCAGCGGCTCCGGTGGGCTGCTGGAGAAGGCCAAGGAAGCCCTCACCGGCGCCGAGCCCGGCACGCACACCAAGGCCGGCGGCAAGAACGAGAGCTGAGGCATCAAGCGGGTGGGGGCGGTCCGGCCATTGGCTGCGCCGCCCCCACCGGCTCGCTGTGCGCCTCCGGCCACTGGCCGCGTCCGTTCGATCTGCTGTGAAAACCTTTGGGGAGCCTCGCCGTGCTCATCAAACCTGCTCCTGATGCCGGCGTCCCGGTTCCTGTCGCGCTGCAGCATCCCAGCCTCTTTCAACCTGCTGCTCCTCCAGTGCGGCCGCGCGGGAAGGCCGTGGGAGAGCAACCACCAGCCCTGCAGCTTCTCTCAGCACCGCCTGTCCATTCCCCGGAAACTGCTCCAGCACAACAACTCACCCCAGCGCGCCGCACCGGTAGCAGCTTGCGCCGGCTGTTGCCCGCGCTTGGGCCGGCCTTCGTTGCTGCCATTGCCTATATCGATCCCGGCAACTTCGCCACCAACATCGGCGGTGGCGCCCGGTTCGGCTACACGCTGGTGTGGGTCGTGGTGCTGGCCAATGTCGTGGCCATGCTGGTGCAGTACCTCTCGGCCAAGCTGGGCCTGGCCACCGGGCGCGACCTGGCCCAGCTGTGCCGTGAGCGACTGTCGGCTCCGGCTCGCTGGTTCATGTGGGCGCAGGCCGAGCTGGTGGCGATGGCTACGGACCTGGCCGAGTTCGTCGGCGCCGCGATCGCGTTGCAGCTCCTCTTCGGTCTTGACCCGCTGGGTTCAGGGCTGGTCACGGCGGTGGTGGCCTTCCTGATCCTGGGTCTGCGCCGGCACGGCCGCCGGCCCTTCGAGATCACCATCATCGCCCTGCTGGCCCTGGTCGCCCTGGCCTTCGGATACGAGTTCATCCACGCTGCGCCTGCTCCCGGGGATGTCGCCACCGGCCTGGTGCCGCGCTTCGCCGGGGTCGACAGTGTGCTGCTGGCCAGCGGGATCGTCGGGGCCACGGTGATGCCGCACGCGGTGTATCTCCACTCCTCGATGAGCGCACGACTGGTCGAACCAGAACCGGCCCGACCCCAGCGCCATCGTTTGCTCCAGGCTCAACGGGTCGACGTCATCGTCGCCCTGTCCCTGGCCGGCGCCGTGAACGTGGCCATGCTGGTGATGGCGGCCGCGCTGTTCCACGGCAGTGGCGTGAGCGTGGACAGCCTCCAGGACGCGCACGCCGGGCTGATCGTGGTGGCCGGTGGGGGTGCCGCGGTGATCTTCGCCATCGCCCTGCTCGCCTCCGGACTGTCCTCGGCCAGCGTCGGAACCTACGCCGGAGAGATCGTGATGAGCGGCTATCTGGGCCTGCGCATCCGGCCTTCCGTGCGCCGGCTGGTGACGATGCTGCCGGCCCTGGTGCTGCTGGCCAGCGGGGCCGATACCGGGACGGCCCTGGTCATGAGCCAGGTGGTGCTGTCCTTGGGTATTCCGTTCACGCTGGTACCGCTGGTCGTCCTCACCTCACGACCGAAGCTGATGGCCGAGCTGGTGAACCGCCCTGCCACCACGATGGCCGGGGCCGTGACCGCGACGGCCATCATCGCCTTGAACGGGTTCCTGATCCTGCATGTCCTAAGGGGTGGATGACGTGATGTGCCGCGCCTGTGACCCGTCCCGCCACTCCGCCTCGAGCAGCCCTCACCCGCACCCGACTCCGGATGAGCACTCAGCGGTCCTTCTGCTGCGGGTGTGGCACGAGGACGACCAGCTGCGTTGCCGCCTGATCCAGGCCGCGGACGCGTCCACCCCACCTACGGGGGTCGGCGTCGCGCAGGGAGTCGACGCGATCTGCACCGCCGTACGCACCTGGCTGCTTCAACAATGATGGACGACTGACCGAACCACGGTGCCGACGCCCGACTTGCGCTTCGGACGTCAGCCGATAGAACGATTGTGGGTGCAGCCGATCGCCCCTCCCTCCAGCACCACGCGGAGAGAAAAACGTGCCCGAGTCACATTCTTCACAGCCCCCTCTCGGTGTCCAGGTCCAGTTGCTGGGCGACTTCGCCGTGATGGCCGCCGGCCAGGCCGTGCAATTGCGCCTGGGCGGGCAGAGGCTCCTGGCTTTTCTCGGCCTCAGCCACCGGCCGGTACCGCGCACCCGAGTCGCCGCCGCCCTGTGGCCGGACAGTGCTGCCACACAGGCCTCGGCCAATCTTCGCGCCGCCCTGACCCGTCTGCCGCACCCGAACGGACACCGCCTGACGGTCAGTAGCACCACCGATCTGAGCTTGTCCGAGCACGTGGATGTGGACGTGTGGACCTGCGACCGTGAGGTACGCCGGTTACGTACCCCACCCGAGCCGGAGATGCCCCATCCGGCCGACCCGGGTCCGACCGATGAGATGCTGTCGCTGCTGGACAGCGACGTGCTGCCATCCTGGGACGACGACTGGATCCTGGTCGAACGCGAACGCCACCGACAGTTGCGCCTGCACGCCCTGGAGGCCCTGAGCTCCTCGTTACGAGCGGTCGGGCGCTTCGGTGAGGCGCTCCAGGCCGCGCTGGCTGCCGTGGCTGGGGAGTCGCTGCGCGAAAGCGCTCACCGCCGGGTGATCGAGATCCACCTCGCCGAGGGAAATCCCGGAGAAGCGCTGCGCCAGTTCGAGATCTATCGGCACCTGCTGTACGAGGAACTGGGACTGCGCCCCTCGCCGAGCATCCGCAGGCTCGTGGAGCCCTTCATCGGTCGGCCCGACGACCGGAGCATCGAGTGAGCGCTCCTCTCGGGTCCTCAACTCCCGGGGCAGGCGGAAGTGTGCAGGTGACGCGGATGGGGAAGACTCTGCGCTTGTGATAATGACAGTCCGTATTCGGTCGTGCCCGCTATGAGCCAGCCTCCGCGGGTGAAATGGCGCGAACGCAGCCGGCTGGTGCGGGGCCTGCGGTTGTTCCGGACCCGTCGCCCACGCACCTTCACCGACAAGGTGCGATACAAGATGCTTCGCGACCATCGTCCTCTGCTGGTCACCTTCGCGGACAAGGCGGCGGTGCGTGACTACGTCGCCTCCCGAGGAGGAATCCACTACCTGCCCAGAGTTTTTGCGATCCTGGACGATCCCCAGGACCTCGCGCAGCTGAAGTTACCGGACGCGTACGTGGTCAAGCCCACGCACGGCAGTGGCGCGGCCGTGGTCGTCTCGCCTCAGGCCCCGCCCGAAGCGGTCCTGCCGGAGCCTCAGTGGGGATGGGTGTACCGGCACGTGCGGCCGGAATCCGTCTCCTCACGTACATTGGTGGACATCGCGAGCGGGTGGCTCGGGAAGCTGTACGGCCAGGGCCCCAATCGCGAATGGGCCTACGGGCAGATAACTCCGCGCGTCATCGTGGAGGAGATGCTCGCCGGGAGCGACGGCGCGATCCCGGACGACTACAAGTTCTTCGTCTTTCACGGCACCTGTCACTTCATCCAGGTCGATGCTGGACGCTTCGGCGGCCGTACCCAGGATTTCTACACGCCGACCTGGAAGCACCTGCCGATGAGCGGCGGCCCGGCCTGGGCCGACCCGCCTCAGGCCCGTCCGGAGCGATTGGACGAGATGATCGGCCTGGCCGAAAAGCTCTCCACAGAGACCGACTTCGTCCGCGTTGATCTTTATCACCTTCCCGACCGTATCGTCTTTGGCGAGCTGACGAGTTATCCGGCGGGCGGCGACAGCCCATTCCATCCCGAGTCCTTCAATGCGGAATTCGGTGCCCCGTGGACGGTTCCGAAGCAGTACCGGTGAGCATCGGCGTTCACAAAGGTGACGCACGTGCAGGCAGATCACGGTTGATCACCTTGAGACTGGGACAGCGAAAATCCCCGGAGAGGGCGGTCTCCGGGGATTCACTGGTCCAGCCACTCACCGGTCATGGGCGGTGAGGAGCAGATCAGGCGTCGTAGTTGTCGCGGCTACCCGACTTGGCCAGGCCCCGAGCCAGCATGTACCCGATGGTCAAGTAGGTGATGTAGCGCAGCGCGTCGTTGGCGCTGAACGGGTCTGGGGTCTGGCCGCCATTGGCCAGGTCGCTGCTACCTACGACCATTGCGGTGATGGCCACCGCGAGAACGGCCACGATGTAGACGATCAGCTCGGTCGTCTTGGTCGAGGCCTTGGTCTCGGTACTGAGGCGGCGAGGCGCCCGGTAGTCATCGGCCGTTGAGGACGCAGACGTGGTCGAGTAGTCAGTCATGAGGTGCTCCCTGGGTGCGCTCGGCAGAAAGACCGCCGGCAGGCCGGTGCGAGAGCGCTTGCTTGGCCCTCCTCACCATTTGGAAGATTAGGGCAAACCGGTCAGGCGCGCCCGTCCAGGCGCACCGGCGCGCTTTTATCGGGGTCCGGTCTCGAGCTCACCCACGTCCGTACCTGCCGATAGGCATAGGTTGGGTGGTGCACCTTTTGTGGTGATCGAGGCGAGGGCTGCCCGGCCCTGCTGTCGTTGGCAACGTCGCAGCGTTCAAAGGACGCATTGAAACTCACGATTCGGGAGTCGACAGGTCCGACGTCACGCGTGCGATAGCAGCTGCGCTGTCCGTCGTTGTCTCACTTGACCTGCCGGCCGACGTGGACCTACTACGAGCCCGTGACACCCGAGACCTCACCCCTGGACTACGGCAAGGCGCTGAAGCTCCTGCACGACGGCATGCGAACGGTTGACCTGCCGAGCCCAAGCCCCCGGTCCGTGCAGGAACCGGATCCCGGGCGAACGCCGGTGGGACCGATACCCGGAAACACTCTGAGCGCGGTTCCGCTTTCGAGCAAGGATTGAACTTCCTCAGAACCGTTAGTGGCCCAAGGCGTCCGACTTGCGGTCAGTTAGTCGGTCCGCAATCAATATTCGCGTCCGCGCCGGCCAGGCTGACCCCGTTGAGCGCACGCACGTCCAGTGAGGTACCTGGCCCGGTGACCAGGCGTAGAGCCCGGCAGATGCCTACTGCCGTCGTTTGGGCCCCCTTTTTGTCGACCGGAAGTGACGTGGTCATTGTCCAGTCAATGTCTTGGGGCGAGGTGCCCTCGACCACACCGGTTACCTGCGCATACTGAGATGAGATCCGGGATCCCACGGCCTCCTCGCTCAGTCGCCCGGCGGCTGTCGACCCCGACCGAGCCGCATTGCCGACTGCACGCTGAGCTGGACTCTCGACCGAACAACCAGCAAGAAGGCCCGCCACACTCAAGGCTGCTGCCAAAACCGGCAGTGACCTCGTGTTCTGATGGCCACGGATTAGCTTTGTCATCATGCCGATCACCGTAGCGGTGATGCCTACGGGACCAGCCCACCAATGTCAGACAAAGGACGCGGCGCAACCGCAGGTCAGCGACAGTATTCCGCAGTGATCGCCGTGAGTCCGCGGATTAAGGAGCGGAAGCGGGACGGCGGCAGCGCCATCCGTTGGAAGGTGGGCGCCGCCGTCCTAGCAGGTGAGCCGGTCAAGCGTGACCGCCGGCCGTTCCTGGCCGAGCGTGGAGTCGTTCCCATGCCCTGGTAGATCCCGATGCTGGCCGGGTAGACGCCGAAGATCGACTTCTCCAGGTCGTGCATGTCGGCGCCGGGCTGTCGCCCGGTGCCCCGTTCACGAGATCGAATCTCGAAGTGAATCTCGGGCCGCCTGCACGACGGCCGCGTACTCAGGACTGAAGGCATCGTCCATGAGGGGCTCCAGAGCAGCCGTCAGGTTCCACATGGCGCGCTGCTCGGCGGTATCGACGTAGGGCAGAGCATCGATCGTCCCGTCTTCCTCCCAGCGGTGCAGTAGTTCGAAGAGCACGACGATCTCTGCGTAGGACAACTGCATAACAACCTGGCGATCAAGGCTCATGGCTGCATAATCGCGTATACGCGAGGCCGATCACCTGAGCGCCGGACGTAGCCTTCCGCTCCCGAGTCCAGTCCCACCGTCCAATCCAACCTAAGTACGGGGTCAGGTCTGTGCTCAGGACAGGTGGGTGGCCCGTTGATCAAGGTAGTGGTCTGAGGTATCCGGAGGATCGGCGGCGGATGGTCGGCAGTTCATGGCCCGGGTAGATCCAGGTGCTGCCCGGTTGGACGTTGAAGACGATGACCACGGGCAAGAACGGCCGGTACCGCCACGGTTGGAGGCGATGGTTAAAGTTCGATCATGAGGAAGGTGCCCGATACGTCCCTGGTCCCCGTGGTCCGTATTGACTTCGGCGAGGACGAGATCTGGAAGGAGGTGTGGCCGGAGATCATCAGCCCGACCGAGGATGGTTTTCTCGCCGACGTCGAGCTCGTGGAGGACCGCAGCGCGGCGGCACTCGACGCGATTACCTGGGCAGAGACTCTTCGGCTGGCGTATCCCGGCGAATACGGGCATCCGGTGCTCTTCGTCGCCGACTCGCTGACCATGCTCGTCACGGACAGTCCGCTGCTGGTGGTCGACTTACACGAGCAGGACGCGCATCCCTCGTTCCGGTGTACCCCGCGGACGGTCCAGTCGATCGAGAACAACCTGTCGCTGGCCAATATGGATTTCTTCGAATTCGCCGAATCGGTCCCACCGGGCGGTATCTTTCGCGGGTTCTGACCGCTACCGCCGGCCCTGCGGATCAGTGTTGAAAGTCTTCATTACCTCGGCGTGCGTCGTGGACGCGGCCGCCATGAAGTTCGCGCCCGCGTCCGTCGTCCACTGGCCCGGTACGGCCCAGGCGGTGTCCTGGTCGATGGCTGCGGTGTGTGTCGTTGCGGGCCTGGTGTTGTCCATGGTGACGTCCCCGGTTGGGGTGTCCGGCGTGGTGTTTTTGCTGCCGGTGCAGCTGGACGTGTTGCAGGTGCCGAGCCCGGCGATCACCCCGACGAACCTGCTGTTCGACGTCATCGCTGTTCCAGGTGCTTGTTACGGCATCACCGGGCGGGCCAACGGTGGACGTGAGCCAGAAGCTGCTCGCCTGATCTCCATCAGCGGATCCGCAGCGCCAAAGGCGGCCCGGCGCCACCTCTTCTGCAGCCGAGTAGCACTGGTCGAACGTACCTCAATATGACACCATTGTTGTCCTGTCGAGACTCCGCCCTGGCGTTCCCACCACCGTAGATGTCCGCGGGAAACTCGTGCTTGAGGTGTTGGATCAGGTACGTCCTTTAGTCCTGAACTCGGCCCGGGCGGTCGAGCTGATGTGGCGGCCTGAGGGGGTGAGCGTAGGCATGCGCGCGGTCCTGGGCATCGTGGCTGACGTCGGTCCCATGCCGGTGCCCGCCATCGCCGAGCGCCTGGACCTGGCCCGGCAGGGTGTGCAGCGGCATGTGAACGATTTGTGTGCCCTGTCCCTGGTTCAGACACGGCCGAACCCCGGGCATCAGCGCTCGGTGCTGATCGCCATTACCGAGCCAGGACGCGATTTGTGCGACCGCATCCGCAGACACGAACTGGCGCAGCTCGGCGATCGCATGGCCGTGGAGCGCACCGATGAACAGCTGCAAACAGCGGCCATGGTGCTGACCGCCCTCAACCGGGACGTCCGGAACCGGGTGCAGACACTGCGGACCGGGCAGTAGTACAGGCCGTCCGTGCCGTCCGAGCGCTGCCCAGACCTTCACCTCGGGGAGAGCAAACCGTTGGAAGCTGAGACGCACGCAGAGATATACGCCCTCACCACGGCCAACCGCCTCATGCTGGCGGACATCCTGGACTCCCTGGACGAGGTCCAGTGGTGCACGCCCACCCTGTGCCCGGGCTGGAGGGTCCCGGAGATGGCTGCTCACCTCGTGCAGCCCGTCCTGACCAGCTTCGCCCACGTCTTCCTGACGGCCCTGCGGTACCGCGGTGACACCGACCGGACGGTGGACCACATCACCCGCAGCATCGCCCGTCGTCCTCGCCCGAGCTGATCCGCATCCTGCGTGAGCGGGCCGACATGAAGCTGAACCCGCCACGGGTAGGCCCCATGGGATCTTTCGTCGACACCTGCATCCATCTGCGCGACCTGACAGCACCACTAGCCAGACGTCTGAAATCGTCACCATCCGCCCGGCAGTCGCCGCCGTGATCCTCCCTGTAACGGAGCATTCTGATTGGTCCTTGTGCTCATCGATGTAGGTGATGATCACACTGCAAGCGGCGCGCGATCTTCGCCGCCGGCAAAAGCACAGACGCTGTCTTGAGATCTCGTTCGCTGGTTTCAGCTCAGCGTTCTCCCGCCGTAATACGGCTGGCTCCCCCCTCCCATGGGGTGGCGTTCCAGGGCGCCGATCTGCGTCGATCTCGTCCTTCTCGACGTCCATGAGCGCTGCACGCCCACAGCACGTTCGGGCGAGCGCCGCTTGACCCTGTCTGCGCTTCGTTTTACGGGGTGGCCGGCAGCATCGCCTTCCGCTCGATTTGCCACTCTGTGACATGAAAATGCGCGGATTTTGCCGAGCCGTCGCGGGATGCGATTAACCCGGTCCGCATGCCATTATCGAACACATGTTCGATGAACAGCCTGGGTTGCAAGCCCGTCCGACGTCGTCATTCCCATCGCCGGCGCAGGACTACGGCCGTGGTCCGGTCAGCCTGGACCGGGCACTGATCAGCAACCCCGGCGCGACGTTCGTGCTCCGGGTGGAGGGTGACGGCCTGCGCTCGAGCGGGATCCTGGACGGGGACGAGCTGGTGGTGGACCGTGCGCTGGACCCTCGCGCTGGGCACGTCGTGGTGGTGGCGGTCGAGGGTCATCACCGCGTCGGCCGCCTCCTGCCGCCCGAAGCGGTCGAGCAGCAGCTGCATCAAACCCATCAGCTGGGCCAGACCCACGAGATGATCGACGGTGATGGGGCCCGCCAGCACGGCGCCGGTCCCGGTCCGGAGGCTGCACCGGGGCAGGAGAGCCCTGGCGCGGGACGGAGTTCCTGGAGCGGCGGCGACGGCTGGTGCCTGGCCACCGACGACTTCGTGCTGCCGATCGTCTCCGACAGTGTCTTCTTCGGTGTTGCCCGGTACGCGATCCATCACCTGCGAGCCGAGCCAGCCGCCCACGCATCCCAGGCCAGCCCTAACAGTCGGAACGACCGACCGAGCCACCCTCGGCAGGCCGGCCGGACTGGCCGGGCTGAACGCCTTTCAGGTCCGGGCTCTGGCGCTGGCCGATCGGGTGGGAGTGCCGCATGAACGCCGCGGACGTCACGGCCGGCGCCCGCACGCCTCATGTGGCCCTGGTGGATGTGCGCTCGATGTACGTCTCGTGCGAGCGCGTGATCGACCCGTCCTTGGTGGGCCGGCCGGTGGTGGTGCTGAGCAACAACGACGGGTGCGTGATCGCCCGGAGCGGGGAGGCCAAGCTGCTGGGGGTCTCGATGGGCCAGCCCTGGTTCCAGGTGCAGCGCGATCCGCGCTTTGGCGGAGTGGTGGCGAGGTCGAGCAACTATGAGCTGTACGGGGACATGGCCTCGCGGCTCGTCGCGTCGGTCTCGTCGCTCGCCGCCGACGTCGAGGTCTACAGCATCGACGAGCTGTTCGTGTCGCTCCCGCCGCGAGCGGCAGCGGCCGTCGGCGGGGCCGGGCCGATGGTGGTGGCCATCTGCGAGCGGGTGGCCCGGTGGACGGGCCTGCCCACTGCGGCGGGTGTGGGGGCGACCAAGACGCTGGCGAAGGTGGCCCAGCGCGAGGCCAAGCAGCGGCGGCTGAATCTTATGGATCTGAGTACCTGGAGCCGTGACCGGGTCGATGCTCTACTGGCCGTCACCCCGGTGGTGGAGGTGTGGGGCATCGGGTCCCGCCTGGCCCGGCGCCTGAACGCGGCCGGGATCCGCAGCGCCCTGGACCTGGCCCGCGCGGACCCGATGATGTTGCGCCGCACCGGGTCGGTGGTGCTGGAGCGCACTGGCCGCGAGCTGGCCGGAACGCCCTGCATCCCTCTGGGTGGGGAGCCGGCGGCCCGGCGGCAGGTCATGCACACCCGGATGATGGGGGAGCCGGTCACGGAGCCCGAGCAGATGCGGCAGGTCCTGACCGTGTACGCCCAGCGGGCCGTGGCCCGCCTGCGGGAGGCCGGTCTGGTTGCGGGCGCGCTGAGCGTCACGATGAGCACCAGCCCGCACCGCCCAGACGCCCGTCATCACACGTGGAGCACCGGGCTGGCCCCGGCCACCGACCAGCCCCTGGAGGTGATCCGCGCCGCCCACCGGGCGCTGCCGCTGATGGAGGCCGGGCGGCCCTACAACCGGGCCGGGATCCTGCTGACCGATCTGGTCCCGGCCGGGTCTCAGCCAGCACTCCCCCTGGATCTCTTCGGGCTGGAGACCACGCCCGGCACCGGGAGCGCGACCGGCACAGCCAGCACAACGGGGCCGGAACGTTCCGGCCCCGGTGTGGGCGCCGCGTTGGATGCGGTCACCGCCCGTTTCGGCACCGGTGCCCTGGCTCACGGCGTCGCAGGCCTGCGCGGTGAACCCGTGTGGGCGATGCGCCGCGAGCAACTGTCCGCACCCGCCACCACCCAGTGGGACCAGCTCCTGACGGCCCGGACCTGAGGACCAACCATGACCACGGCGAAATCTGTTATCGGGCAACACTGTCCGATGCTGCACGGGCGGTGCCGGCATGAGCAGTGAGGACCAGCCGCCCCGACCGGACGGCCCGTCGGGAGCACCCGACGGACCCGGCGATCCCACGGCAGCGCACCGGGTCCTGATCCCTGACCTGGACGGCGGCCCGTTGATGACACTGCGGGCTCTGGAAGTCGTTCTGCTGATGCTGGATGCATGGTCGGTCGATCCTGACGATCCCGTCGACCTGCCCGCCCCGCTGCACGGCGGTCACGGCATCGAGGTCACGGCCCGTCTGTACATGGCCCTGCGCCACACCCAGCACCAGACACCTGCCCACGGGAGGCTCCTGGCACCGGCAGGCGACCCCCGCACACGACACATGCCCCCGGGCGAGCACTACGAGCACATCCCCTTCACGCAGATCCTGGTCAACGACGGCGATGTGGCCACGTTGAGCGCCATCGCGCAGGCCCTGGGCCGGCCCGGACTTGCCCCACTCATCGGGCCATCGATCACCGATCTGGCTGGTGACGGGGTGCCGGCCCTGGGCATTCTGGTCGAACAGGTGGCCCGGCTGGCCGGGCTGCTGGACCTGGCCTGGACCCCGGACGCCGAGCACCTCGCCCCGCGCCTGAACCAGCGCACGAGCGGGAATGACGTTGTGCTGACCCACACCGAGCAGCAGCGGTACGAGCGGCTGGCCGACCGCCTCAACGACATGGCCACCGGCGACGACCTACGCCGCCAACTGTATTAAGCCACCATGGCGCCTCCGCCGGAGCTGCAGCAGTTACGAGCCGAGTGGATGAAACCCGGCCCTGAAACACCACGTCGACATCTAGGGCGCCTTCACCGCTCGTGAGGCAGCACGGGATGCAGCCACCAGGGCGAGATGCACCACGCGTCCTGGTAGCCCGTCCCTCGGATCCAGGCGCATCGTCGGGCCTCAAAGACGGCCGTGGGGAGACCAGGTCGTTCCAACGCATGATCCGGGAGCTGTAATGGGGCGCCGAGCTGCGGATATGCGCGGTCACTGACCTCGCACCGCGTCCCCAAGTGGTGCACCAATAGACAGTTGCCCGGCGCCCCGCCATCAGGTGCTACGGCTCCGTTGCGCCACCTACCGCCTGTTCCAGCAAACGCCGACTAACCTCCTGGGCCTCTCCCCGTCTCGGCCCGTCCCGTTGGGGACCGGTCCGCGAACCCCGCTGCAGATACCCAACGCCCACTCCAACTGCTCTTGACCTTGAAGAACACGCCTGTGCCGGGACCCTACGGTGACTGCCGGGCTGGAGGTCAGCTCGACGATGAATCTGGCTCCGCAGGGGATCCTGGCTCGTCGATGTGTCCATATAGGAGTGGCATCAGAGGGAGATCACCACCGATCGTGATGGGCGGTCCCGTATGGACAGGGCCGGGCGGGAGGTCTGACACGTACAATGAAAGCAGCGGGCCCCGAAGAAGTTTCTCGGTGATGCGAGCACCGATGAATTCCTCGACCGCAGAGAACCCCGCCTGGCTGTCCAATCCGTTCTTGCGTTTCAGGCGCTCGGCACGGTCGAAGAAGTAATGCGACTCCGAAAAGGGGTTCGCCAGGACAGTACCGATCTCAGAATTCTCCAGGCACTCGCCGTTACGAAAGTGCTGGATCACGGTCATGGCGCCGGTGGTGAAGTAGGAGACCACCTCGTGCTGGGCGCTGAGCTCCTCGAGGAACGGACGCTGTGTTCCGCGGCTTCCTGTCAGTTCCAGAGCGAAGGCCCATGGGGGCAGGACACCGATCCGCACAAGGACCTCGCCGTAGGTTCCTGCTGCCCAATCCAGCGCTTCCGCGTGAGTCTGCAGTTTGCCGGCGTTCGGGCTGCCTGCGTACGCTGCAACAACATCCAGAGGATCGGCATCACGGACGGCCGTCAGGCAGAAGCCAGTATCGGTCAGGGCCCACGGACCCCGGCGGTCCTTCACCGTCGCACCTTTCGGTTGAGGGGCACCGGCGCTGATCGTACGCCGGCACCCCCGCTGGATCAGTCGGTGATGGGAGCGTAGTAGGACCCCGTCCATCGTGCTCGGCTTTGGGCACCGGATCACCGGCATGGTCGGGGCCGCAGGATGTGGTCGTGGCCCTCGAGTTCAGCGGACCGATGGCCGTGATCCAGCCGCCATCGCGGAACCGATCACCATCCCGACCAGGAAGGCAGTTCCGTGCCCGTCGTTCAGCGCGACCAGCACGACGCCAATGACGGTCACTGCCAGCACCCGGACGAAAAGCTCCCGACCCGGCACCAGCGGAGCCTGCTCAGGATCAGCGTTCCGGAAGATGGTCCGCACCCCGACTCGGCCATATTCGACCCGGACCAGTGCGAAACCAATGGTGGACGTGGCCAGCCCGTAGGTCGCGCCCGAATTGCCGGCGCCCAGGTCCGGGCTGAGGAAGGTCATCAGCAGATCGAAAGCGAGCTGTGACAGGAGGAAGACGACGACCAGCCGGGTCGAACCCCAGACGCCCCTGCGAACACCACCGTGGCGGCGAGGATGATCAGGTTGAACACGGTGCCGCCGATGCCGCTGTCCTGGACCAGAACCGAGGTCAACAACCGCCAGGCCTGTCCATGAAGTCGGACCGCGTCCGGGTCGCGGCGCCAGGCCGTCTCCAGGCCCGGAAACCAGATCTGCAGCAACGAAGGGACGGCGACCGCAAACCAGATCAGCACCGCCCCCGCAACCAGTCGCGGCCGACGTACCTGGGCGGCGACCTGGAGGGCCAGGAAGAGCGCGACGTAGTACAGCGGGCCGTTGACCAGGCCGCTCCCCGAGGTGTCCACGGTCCCACTATGTTCCCCTGACCGCCGCCCTGCTTCAGCGGCCGGGCCTATACGACTCAGTTCAGGTATCCACCCACGTCTACAGCCAATCGGACGTTTACGCGGGCCAGAGGCAGCACGGGTCCGTGTACCAGGTCGGGGCGCTCGTTCCCGAGTTGGCGGAGGCTCCGGCCGGCCCATTGAAGTCCTGCGAGAAGGTGATCGGGTTGTCCTGGGCCCCCACGGTCATCGTCTTGACGGGGCCGACGTTCGTCCACGTCCCGCCGATCAGCACTGCCACGAACGCCTGGTAGGCACCGGCCGGAAACCCTCGGGCACCGGACGTGTAGGTGTAGCCCGACGGGCTGATCGTTGCGGCTGTGGCGCCGGGAAAGTCGTACTCGCTGCCGTCGGCGGAGCGGACCGCGATCGTGATGGCCTGAACCGTCGTGTTGCCGCTCGTGCTGTGCACGCGGGCGCTGGCCGTCACGGCCTGATTCGCAGGGGCACCCGCAGGCACCGTGAGCGAGTCGAACGCCACTGTGCCCACCACGGCCGTGACCGTAAGGGTCTGTCCGGGAGTGAGATTGGTCCACGTACCATTGATCAGCACGGCCGCGAAGACTTGGTAGGTGCCAGCGGTGAAGGTACGCGCGCCAGAGATGAAGGTGTAGCCGCTCGTCGGGACATTGGCCGCCGTCGCCCCAGGGAAGTCGTAGGCGGTGCCATCAGCCGAACGGACCGCGACGGTGACCGCCTGGACGGCAACGGTGCCGCTCGTACTGTGCACGCGAGCTGTAGCAGTGATGGATTGCCCGACCTGGACGCCGGCGGGAAGAGTCAGCGAATCAAGGACGACTGGCGCTGTCGCGGCCGAAGCCGTTGTCGCTTGCGTCAGAGGCGCTCCGACCAGGAGGAGCAGGACGAAGGTGAGGGCGAGGAGAACTTTCTTCATCTGGCAGCCTCTTTCCGAGAGTCGATCCGTGAACTGGTTAACCCGTACCGGCCGAGCGCAGCTCGGGAATTCCGCACGAACGCCTGTCGCCGATCCAACCAGGACCTACCGCCCGCAGTAGTGCACCCCCGTACACGGGCGCCTGGGGCGAGGGCATTCTGGTGAGCCACGTCGCTGGCGGCTTCCATCGCCCAGCGTGTGCCATCAGCTCGCTACCGTCCCGGTCTGCAGCACGTGGAGCCGCCCACTCATAAGGACGAAGCAGCCGAGATCATCTGTGAGAAATCTCTTTTCATCCGATCCACCCGTATCTGAGTGGGTTGCTGGCGTTGCTGATGCGTGGAGTCCCGTCTTCCGTGGACTCGACGTAGGCGTTGGTCGTGGTGACCGCGTTCGGGGTCGTCGTGCGGTGCTCGGCCCAAGTCAGCGCAGGGTCAGCGGGTTGAGTGAGCCTGCGCCCTTGAACGCGCGGATGACCGGCTGGGTCTCGATCTCGCGCACGCCCGGCAGGGCGGCCAGGGGGCCGGTGGTGTACGCGTACAGCGCGGCCGGGCTGGTCGGCAGCAGGCTCGCGTAGACGTTCGTGCGACCGGTCGTGGCCGCCGCGAACGCCACCTCGGGCTGGGTGGCCAGGGCCTGGCCCACGGCCGCCACCTTCTGCGGGGATACGTTCAGCCACACCAGCGTGGGGGCGCCGATCTCCAGCGTGCTCTGGTCGTAGTCGATGTCGAAATAGAGGACGCCGCTGGCCCACAGCGCGCTGATGCGGCGCCGGACCGTGGTGGCGGGGACGGCGGCCCGGGCCACCAGTTCCTCCACCGGTGTGCGTCCGTCCTGCGACAGCAGCTCCAGCAGGACCCGGTCGGTGGCGTCGATCTGCGCGGGTTGGCCGCCCGGCGCCGCCGGTTCGGCGACCGGGTCGGGCCTCAGGGCCTGGACCTGCGCCGGGCTCAGGGCGCCGGTCTTGAGCAGCGGGCTGGAGGCGTAGCCGTAGAAGACGTGCAGGAGCTGCTGCGCACCGACATCGACGATCTGCTGGGTGCGCGGCAGCTTGCCCAGCAGCAGGGTGCTGGAGTCGGCCAGGTCGCGGGCCCGGGTCGAGCAGACCACCTCGGTGCCGCCGGAAGTGATGCTCACCCAGGAGGTGTCCGGGCGCCGGGCCAGCGCCTCGGCAATCGGGACGGCCGCGCCGGGGGTGGTCCGGGCCCGCAGGAACCAGGAGACCTCCCCGAGCCGGTCGGGGTTGCTCAGGCCGAGGATGCGGATCCGGCCGGAACTGCGCATCCGTCCGTATCGGCGGGCCACCGTCTGGTCGGAGGTGCCCAGCACCTCGGCGATCTGCCGGAACGGGGCCCGGGCATTGATCTGCAGCGCGGTGAGGATCTGCCGGTCCAGAACGTCGAACGTGTCGAGCTTCACCGGTGAAAGGGTATCGGTGTCGAGATCGGCCGACTCGGAGGTCGTGACTGTCGCGGAAGAGTCCTGCGGGCTGATGGTCGTGGGGCGGTGAAGTGCGCCGCACGGGATCGGAGGTCTTTCGATGCGCAAGTGGTCGCCGCTCGTGGCGGTCTGTCTGGGCACGTTCATGCTGTTGGTCGACGTGACCATCGTGAACGTGGCCCTTCCCTCGATGGCGGTGGCGCTGGATGCCTCCTTCGTCTCCCTGCAGTGGGTCATCGATGGCTACGCGCTTGCCCTGGCCGCGCTGCTGCTGGTCGCGGGTGCCTGCGCCGACCGCTTCGGCCGCCGCACCGTCTACGTGGCTGGCCTGGCCCTTTTCGCCCTGGCCTCGCTCGCCTGTGGGCTGGCTCCTCACCCCGGCGCGCTGGTCGCGGCGCGGTTGGTGCAGGGGGCCGGGGCCGCCGCCATGTTCGCGGCCACCGCGGCTTTGCTGCAGTCCTCCTACAGCGGTCGTGACCGAGGGACGGCCTTCGGCGTGTGGGGCGCGGTCAACGGCGCCTCAGCCGCCGCCGGACCGTTGCTGGGTGGGGTGCTGACCGAGGCCTTCAGTTGGCGCTCGATCTTCCTGGTGAATCTGCCCATCGCCGTTGCCGCGATTCTCCTGTCCTTGAGGGTGCTGCCGGCCTCGCGCACCTCGGCCGGCCGCGTGGATGTTCCCGGCGGCCTCAGCTTCACCCTCGCCGCTGCCGCCGCCGTCTTCGGCCTGATCAGTGGCGGCGAGAACGGATGGGCCGCCCGGGAGACCCTGATCAGCTTCGTCGTGGCGGTCCTGGCCCTAGTCGCCTTCATCGCTGTTGAACGCCTCAGCGCCCGCCCGCTGCTGGACCTGGGGTTGTTCCGGCGTCCCTCGTTCGTCGTCCTGATGCTCACCGCGCTGATCCTGCAGGCGGCGGCGTTCGGCAACTTCGCCTACATCTCGCTCTGGCTGCAGTCGGTGCTGGGCCTGGGGCCGTTGCCTGCCGGTCTGGTCGTCCTCCCGCTGAGCATGGCGTCGTTCGCCGTCTCGATCCTGCTCGGCCGCTTCCTGCACGGCCGCCCCCCGCGTCTGCCCGTGGGTGTCGGCCTGCTGCTGATCGGTACCGGGGTGCTGCTGATGATGCTGCTCGCCCCGGACTCGGGATGGGCGGTCCTGGTTCCCGGACTCGTCGTGACCGGCCTCGGGGTCGGCCTGGCCACCCCGGTACTGGTCTACGCGACGCTGGCCACCGTCCCGGCCGAGCGCGCCGGCATGGCCGGTGGTGCGGTGAACACGTTCCGCCAGTTGGGCATGGCGATCGGGATCGCGGTGTTGGGCACCGTTTTCTCCAGCCGGGTGGTCGAGGTCATCGCCGGTCATCCGGGCATCGGCGACCCGCAGTCCGTGGGTGATGCGGTCTCCGGCGGCGGCAGCGCAGCGCTGCTGGCATCCGTTCCCGCATCGGCCGTCCTGGGCCTGCGGACGTCGATCGACAGCGCCTTCGCGGCAGGCCTGGACCGCATCTTCCTCATCGGCGGAACTTCCGCCGTGCTGTGTGGGGTGCTGGTGCTGACCGTCCTGCGCCCCCGCGAACCCGCTGAGTCCGCGTCCGAGTCCGCGATCGAGCCTGGACCGGTGTCGGCCGACCGTCGCTGAAACCCCTTACAGAGCAATGAACCTCATCGAGCAAGGAAGAGAAACCATGCCCTACGTACACGTGGCCGACCACGCCGCCAACCCCGTCGAGTTGTACTACGAGGACACCGACGCCGACACCCGCGCCCATCCGGGCACCGACGCCTGTCCGGTGGTCCTGATCCACGGCTGGTTGCAGACCGCACAGATCTGGCAGTCGCAACGGCGTGCCCTGGAGAGCCGGGGCCACCGGGTGGTGACCTACGACCGGCGGGGTTTCGGGCGCTCGTCGAAACCGGACACGGCCTACGACTTCGACGTCTTCGCGGCCGACCTGCACGCCCTGCTGGCCCACCTGGACCTGCACGACGTCGCCCTGGTCGGATTCTCCAACGGCGGTGGCGACGCCGCCCGCTACCTCGGCACCTACGGCAGTCGGCGCATCAGCCGGGTGGCTTTCGTGTCTGCAACCCCGCCGTGCATCCACCTGCGGCCCGACAACCCCGAGGGACGCCTCACGGACGACGTCATCGCCTGGCTGCAGGAGGCCCTGCATTCGGACCGGTCCGCCTTCACCGAGCACATGGTCACCGATATGTTCACCCCCGCCGGCGGGTCCCATGAACTGGCCGGGCCGGCCGTTCACCGGGAGGCGGTGGCTCAGGCTGAGGTCGCCTCCGTGCGCGCCGCGGCCGACTCGGTGATGGCCTGGCGTACCGACTTCCGGGCCGACCTGGCCCGGATCAGGATCCCGGCGCTGGTCCTGCACGGCGAGCACGACCACGTCCTGCCGTTCGAGGCGACCGGACGCCGCACCCACCAACAGATCAGGGGCGCGTCCCTGGTCCTCGTCGGCGGCGGCCCGCACGCCCTCTTCGCGACGCACGCCGAAGAAGTGAACCGCGCCCTGAGTGCCTTTCTGCACGAGTGACCGCCCCGACGTCGCTGCATCCGCGGGCCGAGAAAGCTCGGCACGACGAACCTGGGCACAAACGAGCAGCGCCGTGTCCGGGTTTGTTCAGCACCGCCGGCAGGCTCATGGCCACCGAACATCGTGCATGACCGTCAGACCCGTCATGCACCAACGGGACGCCGGGCGTGACTGAAATTCGCTCTCGCAAAAGGAGAACCGATGGACCGCACCGAGAGTCAGGGACTACCCGGGAGTCCCCACCCGCCTCAGCCCCCCCGGGCGATTTCAAGACCTACGACAATGGGCGGAACTACTATCAGGCAGAGCACAGCGCTAGCAGACCCGGCGCGCGTTGCCATCACATTCCCTGCAACCAGCAACCTTTCGCTGGGACAACGAGCGCAACCTGATCGCCGGGATTCACGTCGTCAGCGAAGGCCGGAACTGCAGAGCGCTCGGCGCTGTCGTCGCTCCCCTGCCGAGCGAGCAGGCCCTCCCACAACCCGCAGTCATCGTCACCGACCACGAACCACACCGTGACATGCGCGGCGACCGCCTCCGGCAGCGTTCGGAAGACCCCCAGGCCAACGCGCCCTGACGCCGGGACGCTTCAGGCCCGGGCCGCTGGGTTCGCGGTACCGATCGATACCGCGGGGGCTGCCCCCGTGATCGTCTCGGTGCTGGCATCCGGACCGTGTCATCGACGAGTTCGACGAGTTCGCTGGCCGCGGGCGGATCGCCTTGAAGACCTGGTGATGAGCAAAAAGGTGGCGCCGACCTCACCACCGCATCATCCTAATGCCGTGGCATCACCCCTTCCGGCCCGCGGGCCGGCGATCACCTCCCGAGCCTTCCTCCGGTCCTTCGACGTGGACTGCGGTGAACTCGTGCCCGGGCACCGGTTCATCGCCCGCGGCCTGGCAGGAACGGACCCGCTGCCGATCCCCGAGGAGTGGGAGTGCGATGACACGCAAACCGCCGAGATGCTGGGTTTCATCAACGCAGGTGGCTACCCGGGCTTCTCCCTCGAATACGAACTGGCACCGGGCATCCCCGCCGGGGCCGAAGAGCACGGCTTCTTCCGGTACCTCGTGCGGATCGATTACGAGGCGGACGTGGAACTGCCCTGGTATCCGACGGACGGCGGCGCAATCGCCTCCTACGCGGGCGGCGCGACCACCCACGGCAGCCGGGGCGACTGGCCACTGCCACCCACAGCCCGAGTCCTGACCTTCACGATGTACCCCGTCAACGACAACGGGTTCACCGAGGAGATACCGGCCGGGCGGCTGATCGTCGACCTACCGGGCAACGACGCCCGCTGGCAGTCCTGATTCCAGCGCGGTCCGGCCACGTTCGGCGAACCATCACGGTGGTTACACATCCGCTGGTGCGGCCGGCCTGGCTGGAGGACGACCTGACGGCACTGGTCGGGTGCTCTGGATCTGGTTCCGGCAGACCTGTTGGCGCAGGCCGGTCGAAAGTTAGGAGGCTCGGTGGTCGACACGTCTGGGGTGGATCAGGTGTGGATGCTTCAGCACATCTCTCATGCCATCTATAGGGACGGCACGAAGAACCCGCACGTGGATGTGCACGGTGACCTCACGTGGGACGAGGGTGAGGACGACATCAAGCTGATTGGCGTCTACCGAACCCAGGAAAGGGCAGAGCAGGCCATGAGGCAGGCACGAACGCTCCCGGGCTTCCGTGAAGAGCCCGACTGCTTCTTGCTGCTCCCTGTCGATCTTGACGTGACCTCCTGGACCGAGGGCTTCTTCAGCTACTTCCCGGGCGACACCGAGGCAAGTGCGCCGTAGGCCCTCTGAGGTCCATCAGCTTGGGCTCCCCTTCGCCCGGTGATGCCAACCGGCGCAACGCTGGGGAAGTAAGCCCCGCTGGCCTTTGACCCGCCAGGTGCGCCAGCATCCAGCCGGGCTAAGTACGTGCTGCGAACCAGGTACATCGATGAGTCGGCGCATACGGGCCAGCCGGCGACGGCGGCGGGTGACTGGCAGCGGTCCGACCGCCGAACCGCTAGCCATGCAGACGTGCGCGTGGTTGGCGGTGAACAGCCAGATCGACCTGTGCTGCCGTCGGAAGGATTAGTGGCGAGTACCGGCGGCGAGCGTGTTGACCCACCTCAACCGGATCGTCACTGCCGCCAAGACCGAATCCGTTGCTGTGCCAATCGGGCATCTTCCACCGGTTCACACCGTTGTGACTCAGCCCAGTTGAGCAGCGACGACCCGATCGTGAACCAGCCAGATGTTCGTCCGGTCCGCCCGGAGATCCAGCCGGAGGTACCGGCACCGTCCGTCCTTGGCCACCAGGCGCGTACTACGGCCTGAGGCCTGGTTGTAGGAGCGAGCGTCGTACTCTGACATACCCATCACCTCCGGCACCTGGGCGTAAAGGTCCTTCAGCCGACACTTTTGGCTCCTGGGCGCGTTGGTGACTCTCCAGGGAGACCAAAAGGTCTCGGCCCGAGGAAGTCGCTGGCTAGCGACAGCTATTCGGCCAGAATCGATCTGGTCCTTGGGGGCCAAGATGGTCTGTCCGCCATCCGTGACCGCGAATGGAACGCCCACGGCCTTGAGCTGGGCCGTGATGGCCGCTGCCTCCTCACTCCCGAGGCCGCTGTACATCGGCCGCCAATCCATATGAAGCGTCCCCGATGTAGCGCCCAGAGCCTGGGGCGCGCGCGGTTCATCACCCCCCGAGCCCGAAGCTGAGCAAGCCGCCAGCATGCCTAGCGCCATCGCCGCCATCGCCGCCCGACCCATGACTCTGCCCATAGCCCACTCCGTCACTCGTGTAGCTCAACCCCACGATGGGCAGCATCGGCACACGGGTGTGCCACTTGAACGGAGATGGGTCGGGGAGCAGGCCGACGATGAAGCCATCAAGGCGGGTTCCCAGCGCCTGCTACCGCCGTCCGCTCACCCCCGCCCGAGCTCGCCGAACTCTGGCCGAACGGGCCCCCTCGGGCGGCGACGGGAGCCCGATCATTCTCAGCAAGCCGAGCACCGCCTGAACCGCTCAGGTTTTTAAGCTCGGCGAGCGCTCCCCGTTTGCCTCCCGCCCTCGCCTTGCTTTTCGCTGCAGCTGCCGAACAACTGGCCTGGCAACCGACTGGCCCAAGGCGGCCCCGCCAGGATCGCAGTTGCCGAACTTTCAGCGACAAATCAGGAGCGCACTCACCAGCTGAGCATCATCACGACCCAAGGCATGAGTCAGGCGGGATACCCCGCCGGGCATGCGGCACTTATGGGACCTCTCCGCTTGGTGTCTAGCGGCAGGAGGATCAAGCTCCGCGCGACCCCGCGGTGTGGAGCTGCCGGGCGGCGTCCTGGAGGGCGGCCAGTTCATCCAGGACGTAATCGGTGAAGGACCGCTGGTCCTCGACGGCGACCCAGATCTCGTAACCGGCGTAATAGGCCCGTATCCCCAAGTCCGCGAGCACGCCGGCCTGGCGGGCGTCGCCGAGCCGGCGCATCAGCGCCTGCTCGAGCGCGGACGTGAGCGCCGAGCGTTTGAAGACGGCGCGCTCGCGCAGTTCCTCGCTGGAGGCCAGGATCGGGTCCAGGGTGCGGCCGGTCTCCCGCAGGTCCGGGGTGTGGGCGGCAGACAAGGAGCACAGACCGGCTCTCACCAGCTCCTCCGCGCTCGCATCGACGGGCGCTTCCTCCACTCCCGCCGTGACCAGGGCGACGAGTCTGCCCTGCCCCTGAAACACGATCTCCCGCTTGTCGGGGAAGAGCCGGAACAGCGTGGTCTTGGTCAGACCGGCCCGCTCGGCGATCTGCGCTGTCGTCGTCGCGTCGTACCCGTGTTCGGAGAACAACTCCAGTGCTGCGCGCAGCAGGCGACCCTGCGCGTCCGGTTCCCAACGGCCCATGACGTTCAGTCTAGGTGATGTGTCTCAGTCACATCACATGTATGGTGATGTTACTGAGTCACATGACGCACGACCTAGGGAGAACGACATGCGCGTGTTCATCACCGGCGCCTCGGGCTGGATCGGTACCGCCCTCAGCAAGGAGCTCCTCGCGGCGGGGCACGAGGTCGTCGGGCTCGCCCGGTCGCAGGCCTCGGCCCAGAAGATCCAGGCGCTCGGCGGCTCGGTCGTGCTCGGCGACATGGACGACCACGACCTGATCGTGGCCGAGGCGTCCCAGGCCGACGCCGTCGCCCACCTGGCCTTCACCCTGGACTTCACCGAGTTCGACGCGACCGTGGAGAACGAGGTGACGCTGCTGGGCAAGATCGGCACGGCCCTGGCCGGCAGCGGGAAGGCCTTCGTCGCTGCCTCCGGCACCCCAATCCTGGAGGGCCGGGTCGCCACCGAGGACGACCACCTCGACCCCTCCGGGCCGGCCGGCGCCCGGGTGAGGACCGCGAACGCCGTTCTGGCCCTGGCCGACCGGGGAATCCGATCGGCGCTGGTGCGGATGCCGCGCTCGGTCCATGGTGAGGGCGACCGCAACGGCCTGATCGCCATGCTCGTCGGTCTGGACCGCCAGCTCGGCACGGCCGCCTACGTCGGCGACGGCCAGAACCGCTGGCCGGCCGTGCACATCAGCGACGCAGGCCGGCTGTTCTTCCTGGCTCTGGAGAAGGCGCCGGCTGGATCAGTCCTGCACGCTGTCGGCGAGAAGGGCGTGCCGATGCGTGACGTGGCGGACGTCATCGCCGCCAGGACCGGAATGCCCGCCGCTGGGGTCGATCCCGGGCAGCTCGGCGTGTTCGGCGCGCTGCTGGGCGGCGACCAGCCCGCGTCCTCTGAGAAGACCCGCCAGCTCGTGGACTGGAAGCCGACCGGCCCCACCCTGCTCGAGGACCTCGAAGCCGGCTACTACACCAACTGACCACCGGCGTCCGGGGCGCAGCCACCCGCCAACTGCCGCTTCGGCGACCTGCGGCGAGCGGCTCTGAGCCTGGAGCAGCCGTGAATACCGCTTCACCAGGGAGCCAGCCTTATAGATCACAGTTTTCGACGGCAAGACGGTCGTGGTGACGGGGGCAAGCATCGGCATCGGTACCGCCCGCCGGTTCGCCGGGGAGGGGGCGAATGTCGTCCTCGCGGTCCGGCGGAAGAACGGATTGGAAGCGCTTGCTGAGGAATTGGCCCTGGACCTGGCCCTCGCAGTCGTCACTGATGTCACCGATCAAGACAGCGTGCAGGTCATGGTGGAGGCGGTGCCGCCCGGTTCGGCGGCCTCGACGTCATGGTCTGGAATGCCGGTCTGAACTTCAGCAGGACGCTCGACGCTGCCGAGCCGGGCCAGTTGCGGGCGGTCGCGGACCGATCCCGGCTGACCGGGTCGAGATCACCGGGATGTAGGTGTCACCGGGACGCTCCGGTGGTGACGACGGGGGCGTGTTACGGTCGCAGACTGGACAGGGCCAGGCCCGCGGCTACGGCGGAGGGACACTGCGGTGGTCACGACTGGCCTGATCGGTGGGCGGGTCCGCCGGCTGCCAGCCTTGCTGCTGCTGGGCGGCGTGCTGATCTCGTGTTCCGGGACGAACTCCGACCCGGCTGCGTCCTTGGCCTCAGGGGCCCGCAGTTCGGCGCCGACGCGAGGGGCGGGGGCGACCGCGGCACCGGTGGTGGGACCGAGCCCGCGGCCGGGTGGTGCGCTGGTCGCCGTGGGTGCGCCCGAGTACGCCGACAGCTCCGGCGCGGTCGAGGTCTACTTCCCGGACGGCCGTCACCAGCAACTCACCCCCGACGGGCTCGGCCTGCCGCCCGCGCAGGCCTGGGGTGCTGATCCCACCGCGTTGTATCCGCAGGCCCTGCAGTTCGGGTCGTCCGTGGTCACGGCCGACCTCAACCAGGACGGCGTTGATGATCTGGTGGTCGGGTCCGAGGGCGGCAGGATCAACACCGACGAGGACGAACCCACTGCGAAAGAGCTGAACGACGACTTCCTGACCCCGCACGACGCGGACCCGGCTGCGGGAGCCTCGGGGCGGGTATGGATCCTGCTGGGCGGTCCCGGGGGTTTCACCAGGGACCGGGTGATCCGCGTGCCTGTCCCGGCCCGGGTCGGCGACCAGGCCGGGGCGGCGGTCGCCGTGACCGCGCGCGCATCCGGCACCGGCCATGACCTGTGGGTCGGTGCGCCCGGGCTGAGCGTCGGCGGCCGGGCCCAGGCCGGTGCGGTCTACCGATTCTCGGTCTCCACGCGAGCCACGCCGACGCTGAGGGACACCATCACCTACAACAGCCGGTTCGTGCCCGGCGCCGCCGTCGGCTTCGATCATTTCGGGAGTGTGCTGGCCCAGGTACGCAACGGGGTGGTGGTGGGTGTGCCCGACCGGACCGTCAGGGGTCTTCGCTGGGCCGGCGAGATCGTCCGGTTGCGGACCGACCGGACCACGGACCGGATGATCGAGGCCGACGCCTTCAACCAGGACAGTGCCGGAATCCCCGGCCGGGCCACCCGCGCAACCTATTTCGGGGCAGCGGTCGCGGAGAACGGGGTTGCCGTCGCAATTCCCCGGGCCCGGGTCGAGGGCCGGGCCAGCGCGGGCAGCGTGCAGTTGTTCACCACGTCAACCGCCCGCCGGGACTCGCTCACACCGGCGGCGGCGCTGCATCAAGGCAGCCCCGGCGTGCCCGGGACCCTCAACCCCTACGTGGAGTTCGGCACCAGCGTCGCGGTCGGGAAATTCCTCTGCCCCGGTGTCACCAGCCTGGCCATCAGCTCGCAGTACCGGGCGGACGCTCCACCGGTACCGATCACCGTGACCGTGGTGCCGCTGCCCGGCGGTGACCCGTCCTGCGCGGGCACGGTCCTGATGGGGAACGGCCTGCCGACCGCGAGTGCGTCAGGCTCGACCAACGATGGCGACCTGGGAATGGCGGCGATCGACTCTGGTACCTCGGGACGCGATCAACTGCTGATCATCGCGCGCTTCGACGACCAGGCGAAGCGGGTCATGCTTTGGTCCGGTCCGGGTAGTTCCCTGGTGACTCTCGGGGCCGCTGGCTGACCTCGTGAACTGATCGAGGAGACCCGTGTGAATACCAGCGAGATCATCCCGGCCTCCTAGGCTTCCGGCTACAGCGAATGCCGGTCCGACGACCACCGACGAACAGTTTCCGGTGGTCCAGAACTTATGCATCACAGCTGCTTACGGCCAGGAGATGGTGAAGGTGCTGGCGGTTCGGCGCACGCTGCGATGGACGGCGTCGGGCACGTCGGGCAGGTGCCGCGGGTGGCGGGTGACGGTCAGGCGCGGGCGGCCCTGCGGGTTCCACGTCTGGAGGGCGGCCGCGTAGCGCTCGCATAGGGCCGCGCGGGCCGGCCCGTGGGCGGTGATCCCGAGTTCCCAACGGTTCTCGGCGTCGGTGGCGCGCAGCGTCCGATAGGCCATGCTCGCCCCCTCCACGAGGGTGGGCCAGCCGATCCCGTTGGGCGAAGGGCGGGGAATTAGGCCCGCCTCGTAGGCACCAGCGTCCCCGGTCAGCACTGCGACGTCCAGGACCGTGCTCAGCCACAGATCAACCAGCGCGTAAGAACGAGGGCCGGGCATCATCACCCCGGTCCACCAGCGAGCCGGCTCCTGGGTCAGGGAATGGGCCAGGGCCTGCACATCGACGACCATGCCGTCGTCCAAACGCAGCGACACCCGCTGACCGGGGGCCTCGTGCAGGACCACGGATGGCTCCCGGTACTGGCCGGCGCCCTGCATCGGCACGAACCCGGCCTGCGCGATGTCATCGGCAACCATGACGTCCGGGCCCCGCCGGGCCAGCGCCACAGTCCGCCGCTGCCCGCGCCAGCGGATCGGGGCCACGATGCGCCCGCTGTTGCTCAGTTGTTCCCACCACGCCTGGGGAATGTCGGTGATCTCCACGGTGACCAGGATCAGATCGAAAGGTGCGTACGAGGCCGCTCCGTGCACGGCGTCACCAGTGACGACCTTCACCTGCGGATACCCCGCCGCCTTCAGGAATTTCGTGGCGCGGGCAGTGATCTCCTCGTCGATGTCCATCGTTACGACCAGGCCGTCCGGGCCCACGAGCTCCGCGAGGTAGGCAGCGTTCACTCCGCCCGAACCGACCTCCAGGACGCGTAGCCCCGGACGGACCTGAGCCTGCTCGAGCTGGTAGGCCTGGATGTGGGGGGCCGACACCGAGCTGAGGCTCACCCCGTCCGCACCCACCTTCTTCAGCGTGACATTGAAGGGGTCGTAGACCTGCTCGACGTCGACCCGCCCATCCGGGCCCTCGACCAGGTGCCGGGGCACCGTGCGCAGCGCCCGGATGATCTCCGGGGAACGCGCCGCATCCCTTTCCATGAGGACGGTGACCATCTCCTCGCGCAGCACATCGGCCGAGCGGGCGGGCGATGGCGGAGGGGCAGCAGACATGAATGCTCCCGAGACGATCAGCGAGGCCGGGCAGGTGGACGAACTCGCCGTGCGCTCCCATAGGGGGTGCCCACAGGGCGCCAGGTACCACCCGTTCAGTCAGTGAGCCTAACCAGCCCAGCAGTGCTACGCGGTGGTTCTGCGGATCCGGCTCGTCAAGCGCGGTGCGAGAACGTGTTGGGACTCCGGGGGACGAGTCACCCTCACATCCCTTGCTGAAGAATCACTGCCCTGAAGATCCATTTACTCGGTGCCAGAGGCCTGATCGACGGGCGTGATCCGGTCGAACAGGCTCAGGGCAGCGTTCAACACAAGATCGCGGTCGTAGGTGATCCTGAAGTCGAAGCGGCGGTCACGGTCGGGCCCCGGATCACCGAGGTCCCTAGCGATGAGCGCGCCGCTGAAGTGGGGTCCCACCACGGCGACCACCCATTCGCCGGCCAGGCTGTCATCAGCGGCCAGATCGGCCCCGCGCACTCCCGGGACGGGAGCCGGGTCCATCCCGACGCCCAGGGCGGCGACGAATGCGCATCGCTGGGCCAGCGCCTCGTACCGAACGGCAGTTGCGGGAGTGAAGTGGGCCGCGTCCTCGAACGTGGACAGCAGCACCGGTGCGGCGTCCGTGCCCAGTGCGTGGTTCTCGAGGTGGTGACTCATGGCCAGGAGCAGGCCCTTGGAGGTGGTTCGGATCATCCGGGCATCCGCGATCGCCCCGAAAGGGGTTGACGCCGGCAGATGATGGGATCGGGTGAAGGACAGGTCGTGGGCCAGGACGGTGTGCTGATCGGGTAGGGCGCCAGGGCGCCCCAACAGCCACCCCTGCCCCAGAGTCGCTCCCATGGCCAGCGCGCGGGCGCGGTGCTCTGCGGTCTCGATACCCTCGGCCAGAATGATCGCCCCGGTCCGTTCGGCCTGGGCGATGACAGCGTTGATGACGGTGGCGATCTCCGCGGTGGTGTTCTCCTGGATCAGGCGCAGATCCAGCTTGATCACGTCCGGGTCGATGAACGGCATCAGGGCCAGGGACGCGGGTTCGGCCCCGACGTCGTCCAGGGCCACGCCCCACCCGGCCTCGCGGACCCGGCGCACTGCGGCGAACAGCCCGGCCGGATCGGCGACCAGGGCCCGCTCGGTGATCTCGACGACCACCTGCAGACGCGCCCGGGCCCGATCGCGCACCTGCGCCAGCTGACTCGGCCACGGCGTATCCAGCCAGGCGGGCTCGGCATTGATGAACAGCGGGATCGAGGCGGGCAGACCCCGCTCCAGGGCCCCGGTCATCGCGGCGACCTGGCACGCGAGATCAAGATCGGCCTCGCAGCCGTGCTGCCGGGCCCAGGCGAACAAGTCGGCCGGACTCTCCAGCGAGCCACCCGCCTCTCCGCGGGCCAGTGCCTCGTAGGCAACCACGGCGCCAGTGCGCAGATCCACGATCGGCTGATACACGGAGTGGACCACCGGTAGCCCGGCCGAATCACTCGCTCCTTGATCCCGCCGAGGCAGTTGCGCGTGGCTGGCAAAGTCGGACCGGGACACCGAGGTATTTTCGGATGAGGTAGCCGTGAGCTTGAGCGAATGTGCCCGGCGCGCCTACACCGCTGTGCGACACCTGAATCTGAGCCCGCCCTTAAGATTGGCTCATTCACCAACCGTGGTGATCTTGCACGAGACTGCACCCCAGTTGATGGCTGCCCTTAGATGGCCAGGGTGGACCCACCGATGGCTGCGTACCGTCGCCCGCATTTGTCATAGGACGCGGCGCAGCCAATGGTCAACCGTCTCCACCCGCTTGAGCTAGACCATTTGGCACAGCGCCGTTCCCAGTGATCGCCGGGGCATCCAGGTCGTCGTCATGATGCCCCAGCCCGGGAAGGGTATCCGGCCCAAGAAGACCTCGCCCGTCGCCACCGAAAATCCTTGTTCAGGGACTCGGCCGAGTTCCGACTTCAGGAAGCTCCTGCAGCGTGGTGCGCAAGGCCCTCAGGACTCTCCGGATGTCACCAACCGATGAGGGAATTGCCTTACGCATCAGCACAAAGGCATGAATGTTCCCGACCGCCTCAAGAAACGTCGTCGCCACCCCCGCCTGGATCAGCGCCGCAGCATAGGCACGTCCCTCGTCCCGGATCGGGTCCAGGCCGGCCGTCATCACGACCGCCGGCGGCAGGCCGGCCAAGTCGGCACGCAGCGGGGACGCCCGCCGATCCTCGGGGACGGGACGGACGTGGGAGTCGTACCAGAGCCGGCCGGCCTCGGTGAGCAGGTACCCCTCGGCATACGTCTCCCGGGAGGCGTACGTACCCGCTGCATCGGTGGCCGGGTAGATCGCCAGGTGGGCGAGGACCGGAACCTCGGCCGGCCGATCGCGCAGGGCCAGCGAGGTCGTGATCGCCAGCGAACCGCCGGCGCTGTCTCCAGCCAGGACCAGGCCGTCGACGGACCCGGGGAAGTCCGCCGGGTTCGAGGCCAGCCAGCGGGCCGCAGACTCCGCGTCGTCGTGAGCGGCGGGAAAACGGGCCTCCGGCGCCAGCCGGTAATCAATCAGGACGACCGGAAGGTCGAGTTCAATCGCCACCTGGGAAGCGAGCGACGTGTGGGAGGCGATCCCGCCGGTTACGAACCCACCACCGTGGAACCAGACGACGATCGGCCCGGCGGCGCGGTCGGCGCGAGCGTCCAGCAGGCGAGCGGGAAGATCCCCGCCCGGCCCCGGGATGACCAGGTCGACGACCGTCTCCAGCGGCTGGGCCGGCAGGTCGGCCGCCGGTTGTGACGCGGCGAAAGAGGCGCGGGCATCCGCCGGTGTCTGGTCCTGAATCGGCGGGAAACCGCTGGTGTCGAGATACGTGAGCAACTGCTGGACGTCGCGGCGGACGGTCTGGTCGGGCACGGTGGAATCCTTTGATGCGGCTGATGTCAAACATTGACATCATCACGATGGACTTTCGGCCTTGCGATGTCAATCTTCGACATCAGGACGGCCTAGACTCCCGGGATGGCCCGCTGGGAACCCGACGCTCGGCGTCGTCTGCAAGAGGCTGCTCTGGACCTGTTCGAGGAGCAGGGGTACGCAGGCGCGTCCCCGGCCGCGATCGCGGAACGAGCCGGGCTCACCCAGCGCACGTTCTACCGGCATTTCCCGGACAAACGCGACGTGCTGTTCGGCAATGACGAACCGCTCCAGCGCCTGATCACGGATGCCGTGGCGGCACAGGGCCCGCACGAAGCTCCCCTGTCGGCCGCCTCGGCGGCACTGACGAAACTGGCCGGACAGCTCACCGGAAACCCGGCCCTCCAGCGGCGTCGACACCGGCTCGTACTGGCCACGCCGGAGTTGCGCGAACGTGAACTGCACAAGGTCGAAACTTGGCAGGAGGCCCTGCGATCGGCTCTCGCCCAACGCGGCACCGACGCCGAAACCGCCCGCCTGGCCGCGACCGTGGCGATCGCGGTGTTCCGAGTCGCCTATCAACGCTGGGCCGAAAGCGAGGACGTGGACGACCTCCCTGCTGCCCTGCTCGGGACCCTGAGCGAGACCCGGGCACTTCTGGAGTAGAACAGCGCCCAGCTTCAGCCGACTCGTCGATCAGCCGGCGCCGTTCTCCATCACGGCCAACTGTTCGCCCTTATCCGACCAGCGACGGCCAGATGCGGATCGAAAGGTTGCCGTCAATCCCATTGCGGGGATGTGTATCCCGCGGCTTGCAGAGTGAATAGCTCCGCGTATCGCCCACCCAGGGTGAGAAGTTCCGCGTGGGTCCCGGCCTCGGCCACGATCCCATCGTGCATGACGTAGATCCGGTCGGCGTGCACGACGTTGGCCAGGCGGTGGGTGATCAGGATCGTGGTGCGCCGGCCCTTGCGGGCCCGCAGGTCCTGGAACAGGGCGTCCTCGGCACGGGGGTCGAGGGCTGAGGACGGCTCGTCCATGATGAGGAGGTCGGCATCGCGATAGAAGCCCCGTGCGGCGGTGATGCGCTGCCACTGGCCTCCCGAAAGGTCCTGTCCTTCCTTGAAAGTGCGATCGAGCAGGGTGCGATACCCGTGGGGCAGATCAACGATCATCTGGTGCGCCAGGGCCCGCTGGGCCGCCTGTTCGATTCTGCTCTGGTCCGGCGTGGCATCAATGGATCCCATCGCGATGTTGGCTGCAGCCGAGTAGGGCCATTTGTGATGCTCCTGCAGAACGACGCAGACCCGGGCCGTCAGCGCGGCGCGGTCCCAGGCGTCGTAACTCTTACCGTTCCAAAGCATTTCCCCGCTGGTGGGGGCGCGCAGCCCGGCGATCATGGCGGCCAGGGTGGACTTGCCCGAACCGTTCTCCCCCACCAGGGCGACTGTCTGTCCCGCTGTGATGGTGAAGGATACCTCGCGCACGGCTGGTGAGGGACGCTCGGGGTACTGCAGGCCCACGTGCCTCACCTCGAGCGTCTGTAGTGGCCCCGGTGCGGCCGTGTCAGGAGCGACCGGAGCCGGCAGGTACTCCTCGGCGCGTTCCAGGAACGTGAGGTACTCGCGCACGTACTGGCCACTCGTATAGATGTAGTCAAGCTGAAAGGTCAGGTTCGCCAATGCCAGCTGCGCGGTCTGGACCGCCACCACACAGGTCACGGCGGCCGCCAGGGGAATCTGGTCGGTGGCCAGCAGCCACCCCAGCAGGATCCACACGAGGGCTAGACCCACGCCGCTGATCACGCCTCCGAGGGCGGTGGTGGCAGCCACCTGCCGGGCCAGACGCAGCTCCACGGCGGCCTGGGCTCGCATGACCATGTCGTACTGGGCCAGCAGAAACCCCCGCAGTCCGTACGAGCGTAACTCCGGCGCCGATTGGCGGTCTGCCATCTGCCGCTCCAGCGTGAACATACGTCGCCGACGTACGGAACCGGCCACGTAAGTCGCGTACCGCAGGTGACCCGACCGCAGGGCCGCGTAGCCCTTGGGCAGGGAGGCCACGATCATGGCCATCAGCAGGAGTGGATTGATGATCAGGAGAGCGATCGAGACAGCAATGAGATTGACGACGCCGGCCAGGGCGTTGGTGGTGGCGTCCACTAGCCAGGGCTTCAACGACCGGCGAGACAGATCCTTCGGCTCATCGGTGCCGCCGGCTGGCGGTGGGGGTTTCGTCGAAGTGCTTCCTGTACGCCTTGACGAAGTGGCTACCGTCGGCGAAGTGCCAGCGGGCGGCCATTTCCGACACGCTCAGACGGGTCGAGATCAGCTCCGCCCGGGCCCGCTCGAGACGCCGTTGCCGCACGTACGCCATCACCGAGGACGGGGCCTGCTGGCCGAATGCCCGGTAGAGGGTGCGTACCGACACGTGCAGGGCCGAGGCGATGGCCTGGGGATTCAGATCGGGATCGACCAGCAGCCGGTCCTCGATGTAGGTCATGGCCGCCTTGAGCAGGGCCGGGGCGAAAGCGTCGTCGTCGACGACCTGGTCGTCGACCAGCCCCTGGAACAGCTGGATGGTCGCGTCGCGGGCGGCTGCGGCGGCAGCCGGTCCCAGGTCGTCCGACACCTCCGCGAACAGGCGCAACTGGGCGAGCAGCAATCGGGCGGCGGGCGAGGACTGCTCGGCGGAGACGGCGAGGGTGTTGGCCGGGAAACAGATAGCGCTCAACGGTACGGCCACGGCGACCGCCCGGGTGTTCCGGGCGACCTCGAAGGTCCAGGGCTTCTCGTTCCAGCGCATGCACAAGGTGCCCGCCGCGGCCCGCGCCTGCTGGTTACGGGCGGCGAACCGCCACTCGCCGCGCAGCGTGATGTGGGTGACGATCCGGTCCTCAAGGTGCCCGTTCGCACCCCCGGTGCCCCCGGCGACCGCGTCACTGTGCTGGTCCTCAACCACGAGGTCAGCGACCCTCTGGGCTCGGATCCGCACCCGGTAGGTGCCTTCGCTGTGGCGCGGCAGACTCAGCGGGGGCGCCGGCAAGGACTCCCCCACCTGACGCTGCCATTCGCTGAGCAGCGCCTGGTTACGGTTCTCGTCGGCGTAGGGCACGGCGATGTCCAGCACGGGCGCGGAGGTGCCGGCCACCTGCCACACCGAGGCACCCAGAGCCTTCTCCATGGCGAAAGGCTACGACCGCGGCGAGCGGTCCGGCTCCGAGGGCCCGTAGCGATGGCACGGAAGTACAAATCGGACGGCCGGGTGACACAAGACCGCGCGGGATCCGCCCCGCCACAGTGACGCTCATGAATTCTCCGGTTGCCCTCTTCCAGGAGCTGGTCCAGGCCGGTCCGCCCGCCGATGCTGCAGTGCACTTCGACACCGCCTGTGTGCTGGGCGGCAGCATCGCCGGGCTGCTGGCGGCGCGGGTGCTCTCGGACCGGGCCCGGCGGGTCGTCATCATCGAGCCCGACGACCTCCCGGTGGACCCCGGACCCCGGACCGGCGTGCCTCAGGACCGCCAGGTGCACACGCTGCTGCCCGCTGGTCACCAATGGCTTGAACGCTGGGTTCCGGGAATCACGAAGGACGCCCAGGATCGCGGGGCGTCTCTGGTCGGACCTGACCAGGCGCTGACCGCGGTCAACGGGGTGCCGCTGGCGGCGGACGGGGAGGATCACCACCTGCTGGCCATCGGGCGTCCCTTGTTGGAAACCTTGATCCGTCAGCACATCACGTCCATCCCCAACGTCTCCGTGCTGAAGGCACGGGCGAGCGGGCTGCAGTACCGGGACGACGAGGTGAGCGCCGTCCGCTACGTCACGACGACCCGGGCCGACGGGGACGAACAGGTGCTTCAGGCCGACTTTGTGGTGGACGCGATGGGACGCTCCAGCAGGCTGTCCCACTGGCTGGGGGACGCCGGTTACGACGTGCCCCGGCTGGAACGGCTGGAAGCCCCGATCAACTACGCGTCCGCGCGGTTCGACCGGCCGGAGACGACCGCCGAACTGAAAATCTCCGGTGTCCTGGAGCTTTTCACCCCGGACTATCCGTCCCATGGCGTCTCGGTCGCCGCCGCGAACGCGATCGAGGGCCAGCAGTGGCTGGTCATGCTGATGGGGTACGGCGACAACCGGCCCGGCCGGACCATGGAGGAGTTCCGTTCGGCCTGTGCCCAGCTGCCCGAGATCTTCGCGGAGGTCACTGCCGGCGCGGTGCGAGGTGGCGTGGTGACCTACCACCAGGCCGAGAGCCGACGGCGTCACTTCTCCGGTCTGAGCCGTTTTCCGGCCCGCCTGGTCAGCATGGGAGACGCCGTCGCGTCCTTCAACCCGGTCTACGGCCAGGGAATGAGCTCAGCCGCCCTGCACGCGTCCTGCCTGGCTGCGTATCTCGGCAGTGACGCCGACCTCGACCAGGCCGCTCACGCCTTCTTCGACCTGCAGCAGGTGGTGGTGGACGCTGCCTGGGCGATCTCGGCCGGGGGCGACACCGCCCGCCTCGACGCCGAGTCCGGCGCGCAGGTCCCCGAGGACATCCGGCAACAGCGATGGGCCATGAATCAGATCACGGCCGCCACCGTCCTTGACGCAGACATAGCGCGGGCGTTCAACTACGTCACCTTCATGCTGCGCCACCCGGCCACGCTGGCCGACCCTGATCTTCTGGCCAGGGCCGTCACCGTCAACGAAGCAGCCCGCGTGACTCGTTGACGGCCGAGGCTCAGGCGGCGATCCCAGACCGATTGCGATCCGCCCCGGCGGTTGCGATGAGCGGAGCAGAACGGGGACAGCGGCGTCCCGTGAAATCACCGATTTGCTGCAGGTTTCGGTCTCCCGGTCCGGGAGCAGGTCGAGCGGGCGAGGGGTGTAGAGGTCGATCAGCACGGTGCCGTAGTTGTGGCCCCGCCGCAGGGTGAAGTCGTCCACCCCCAGGATCTGCACGGCGTTTTCCGGCATTCATGGGGTCGGGCAGCCGACGGGCGGGCCGACCAGGATCAGCGCGATCTAGGCCAGAATTGAACTTGGCCAGGACGGTTTTTGGCGCATGATGGCGGGTGAATTGCGGGATTAGCTCGGTGAACGTGGTTCGATGGCCGGGCCGGTCCGTCAACGGACTTACCCGGCCATCACCGGGGTAGGCCCTCTGCCCTGCCGGTCTCTTACGGGTACGCCCACCGCCCTTTCGGATAGTCGCCGATTCTTGACCCGAACGCTCCTTGGCTGGGGTCTCGCACGTCATGATCCGAGGGAGATCAGCGCGACGCCGGTGATCGCGGCGAGCACTCCGACGTTCTGAACGTGAGACATCCGTTCGCCATTGACGATTCTGGCGAGCAGCACAGTGGCGGCTGGATAGAGGGAACCGAGCACCGCGACGACGGCCAGCGACCCCGAAACAGTGGCGTTGGCGAACAGCAAATTGGCGCTGACGTCAAAGAGTCCGATCACCGCCACCAGGGCGAACTGGCCAGAGGTCAGGGCTGGATGATCGTCCTCCGTCAGGGGGCCGGCCGGGGAGCGCAGGGCCAGGTAGGCGGTGATGGCCAGGACCGGGACCGACGTGGCGCGCATACCGACCATGGTCATCACCGTGGACTATCGGGAGCCGCCAGAGATGGCGTACTGGAGCAGGCCGAATCCGGCGGCAGCGCCGATGGCGAGAAGGATCGACTGGGTGTGCCCGCTCGAGCGAGGGCCGGAACTACCGACGCCCGCTGTGGTCACGACCCCGCAGATGGCGATCACGATGCCCGCCAGACTCAGGACCGACGGCAGGTTCCCACCGAAGAGGCCGATCACCACCGGCACAATCACGCCGAGAGCAGCCAGCGGCGCCACGATGCTCATCGTCCCGACGGCCAGAGCGCGGTAGAAGAGGAGGGCGGCACCCGCGCCGGCCAGACCCGCACCGGCCGCCCACGGTAGATAGCCGATGGGCGCCGAGAACGTCTGGGACGCAGCGGCGGTGACCAGAGCCAAGAGCAACCCGGCCGACTGCGAGATCAGCACCACCGAGAGGGTGCTGGCACGTTGGGAGACCTTTCCGCCCAGGAAATCGGCCACACCCCAGAGCAGGGAGGACGTCAGGGCCAGCAGGACGGTCACGAGGATGAGGTGAGGTTGATGGCCACTGCCGCCAGCTAATATGAGCCATGCATATCGTGCAAGAGGAGCGGCGCGACCGCAATGTCCTGGCAGCGTGGGCCATCGCGATGGCCGACGTCGTCCGGGAGGCGACCGAAGGGTCAACGGGTCTCTCCGGTAGCGCCCCCGCCGCCCTGGTGGCCATCGTCGCCGACCCGGGTCTGAGCATCGAGGAGCTACGCCGGGTCCTCGGCCTGTCCCATCCGGGCGCGGTGCGGTTGGTCGACCGCCTGATCGAACGGGGATGGATCCTGCGGGAGACGGGCTTCGGGAGGACCCTGCGGCTGGAACCCACCAGCCAGGGCCGGGAGGCCGAACGGCGGCTCGCAGTGGCCCGGGAGGATGCCGTCGCCACATTCCTGTCCGAGTTGCGCGAACCCGATGTCCACGTCTTGGCTGAGCTGGTTAGGCCGCTGCTGGCCACCACCGCCTCGGATGGCGTCGACACCATGCGACGGCTGTGCCGACTGTGCGACCGGGCCGTGTGCGAACCGTGTCCCGCGGAGGTCTGACCGGGGCGCACCTCCGGCACCGATCAGGCATTGACGTCATCTCGTTCGGCGCCAAGGCCCGTTTCGACAGCGATTCCCGGGCCGATTCCAGCGAGTTCGATTACCGGCAGGCGATTCTCCGCTAATGCAGTGGTTCTCATTGTTCGCCAGGCTGTCCTTCCCGACGACCTCACCTGGATCGAGCTGACCGAGAGGTGGCCATGAAGCGAACGCCCTCGAACACCGCCAGTACGGTAGCCATGTCAGGCAACGTGGCGCTGGCCCTATTGCCGTCCGCACCCACAGGCCGCCGCCCTTGGACCAGATGCGGCGACTGTTAAAGGTTGCCGAGGGCCAGGATCTGCTTCATTGCGCCCGGACGGCAGGCCTGGACCCCCTTCCAGGCCCGGGCCACCATGGCTTTCTGGCGCGCGGTGGGCAGTGCCTCCAGACCCGTGATGGCGCGGTTGAACTGGGCCACATCCTCCCCCGACCAGAGGGTGATGCCGCGGGTGCCGTAGTTCCCGTCCCCCTCGGGGTCCGGGTCGAGCATCGAGGTCGCTCCCGCCAGCCAGGCTCCGACCACGTTGGCCCCCCCTTCGAGCACACCATCGGCGTCGCACGGGGGCGTGAACGCCCCGTCCACGAGTGCCTGCTGGAACGCCTTCGCACCGAACTTCCCGTTCGTGAGGTAGGTCGTGTTCGGATCGCCGAAATAGATGGTGCCGGAACGACCCTTGGCGAGAGGATTCTGATTCAGGTCTCCGTCGAGGGTCTGGATCTCGGTCGCTCGTTTCGGGGCACCGGGGATCTGGGCCAGGCCGGTGAGGACGGGCTGGGCAGCTGCCGCCACCTGGTCCAGTTCGAAGGCGTGTACCTGAGTGACGCAGACCTGGGGACCGTGGTCGGTGCAGTGCAGAACGACCGCTCCGGCGTCCGTGGCCAAGGCGGCCCCACCCGAGGCCGGCAGCAGAATCATCGCCAGGGCCACCCCGGCGCCGGCCGGGACCAGGGCCGGCAGCACGAAGCGCCGGCGGACGAAGGTGAGGAGAAGCCCGGTGATGGCCAGGCTCCCCGTCAGGACGACCTGGAGCAGACTGACCCGGCTGGTCAGGGTAGTGAAGTCCTGGGCTCCGAAGGTCCAGATCGGGCTCAGCCACAGGGTGCTGGAGTACCGGTCCGGGCCGGTGCCGAAGGACTGTTCGTCGTGCACGATCGTGGGGAGGATCCCGGCGAGCCCCGCCGTCACCAGCACCAGTACGGGGACGATGATCAGCCGGGGCACCGCCCGGCCGGCCGCCATGCCCAGTAGCCCGGCGGCAACCAGCGAAAGCACGCCCACCGCCGTGATCGGCAGCACCGCGGCCGGGAAGTAGCTGGCCGTGCCCAGCACAGCCGGCAAGCCCACGGCCACGGCGATCAGGTAGGACGCCGCCGCCAGTCCGGCCAGGTTGAAGGCCCGCGGGAAGACGCGCTGAGCGGGCGATTTCGGGGTGCTGTCCAGGAGTTCGCCCAGATGGTGGCGGTGCTCCTGCATCCCGAGCCAAGCGCCACCGCCGACGGCCAGGGGAAGGGCCAGCTGCATCAGGGAGCGCACCGTGACGGCGAGCTGCATCCATAGGCCGTCGAAGACCGATCGGGAACTGGGGACGAGCATCACGCCGATCGTGGGCACCGCCAGCAAGAAGGCGACGCGCAGGACGCCGGAGCGGCGCAGTTCGATCGCGAGAATCCGGTTCAGGTAAGTGTTCAAGGAAGTGTTCAGGTAGGTCATGCGGCACGCTCCGGGCATCCGTGAAAGGTGTAGGCCAGGCCCCCGGCCAGGGCCAGGGCAGCCGCGCTGAGCAGCGCGGCGGTGGCGTCGGCCGGTTGCACCGGCCACATAGCGATCTGGGCGGGCATTTTCGAGCTCGGCTGAGCGAAAGGAAGGATGCAGGCCAGGGTCCAGACAACCGATCCGAGCCAGGACAGCTCGGAGCCGATCAGGGTGGCGCCCAGGGCGGTCAGGCCGAGCAAGCCGACGGCGTCACGCAGCACGATCGCCAGGGGGCCGAAATGCGCTAGGACGAGCTGCGTGCCGAGGACCACGAGCACCAGCACCCCGAGCGCGAGCAGCAGGTGCAGGGCCCGGCGGGCCGGCCAGTTCACCGACGCGGTGCGTTCCAGTTGCTCATCCACCGTGCCCAGGGTCAGGCCGCACGCGGCCGAGACCATCATGAGCGCGACCAGTGCCAGGCGGAGGTCGACGGTCGGCGAGTGGCTGAACGAGGCCCACAGCAGGCACACCACCGCCGCGGCGGCGAACGCAGTACCCAACTGGCGGGGCACCTGCCGGGACCGGGCGTAGAGCGTGGCCCACCTCATGGTGCTACCTGCCGACGGTGGTGCTGCAGCACGGTGGCGTAGCCGCGTTCGGTCGCGCTGTCGCCGGGCGCCCCGTCGGCCCCGGCTGCCGCGAGTTCCTGAGGGGTCCCGGTCCAGGCCACCCGGCCCTCGCTCAGCATCACGACGTCGGTGCAGGCGGCGGCTACGTCCTCGACCAGGTGCGTCGAGACCAGGAGGCAGCTTTCGGCGCCGAGGGTCCGCAGGAGCTCGCGGAAGTCCAGGCGCTGCTCGGGGTCCAGGCCCACGGTGGGTTCGTCGAGCAGCAGGACTTCGGGGTCGTTGACGATGGCCTGGGCAATTCCGGCGCGGCGCAGCATGCCACCCGAGAGGGTCTTCAGTTTCGCGTCGGCCTTGACGGTGAGGCCGACGCGGTCGATCGCGCGTTGCACGGCCCCCGGGATGTTCTGGGCGGGCATTTCCTTCAGCCAGGCCAAATACTCGACGAACTCGCGAACGGTGAAGCGTGGGTAGTAGCCGAAGGCCTGGGGCAGGTAGCCCAGTCCGCGGCGAGTCTCCCGTAGTTGCTGGGCGCCGCCGGTCACGTCCGACCCGAGCACGTCCAGCCGTCCCCCGGCGGGCGCGATCACGGTGGCCAGGCAGCGCATCAGCGTGGTCTTCCCGGCGCCGTTGGGGCCGAGCAGGCCGTGCACGCCGGTGCCCAGCGTCAGGTCGATGCCGTTGATGGCGGTGTACCGGCCCGCCTTGACGGTCAGTTCCCGGGCCTCGACGGACCATTGATGGGTCTGTGGGGCGATTTCGGACGCTCGGACGGTACGCATAGGTTTCTCCAGATAATGAGGGACGTTTGGGGGCGGCCGGGGTGGGTCAGTGGACGAAGCCGCCGAGAGTCCGCAGTCGCGTGCCGAGAGTCGCGACGAGGGCAAGAGTCAGCGCCGCCCACCAGATCCGGTTGTCGGCGGCGAAAACCGCCGACGGATGCCGGCTGATCAGGCTGGGAAGGATGACGCCGACCGCCCAGGCTCCGCTCAGGGTCAGCGCGGCCCGGTCCACGCCGCCCAGCAGGTGCCCCAGGAGCAGGCTGCCGACGGTCAGAGCCAGGCAGGGCAGGAGCCACACCGCCGGCGAGTGACCGCTCGCCAGCCCGGCCACTGTGAGCACCGGTAGCAGGGCGAGCAGCGTGGCCAGGGTGCGCCGCAGCAGCAACCCCAGCCCACCTCGGGCCGCGGAGGCCAGCAGCTCCCAGGCCGGGTCCAGACCCCGGTTCCACACCGCTGCCACCGGCATCAGCGGGACGATCGGGGCAAGGAGCAGGACCAGGGACGGACGGTGCGGCGAGATCTGGTCCAGCCCCAGCGCCGCCAGCACGAGCACGCAGGCGGTGGCCGGCCAGGGCCACAACCGGGCCGTGGCGACCCGGCGCCGCCCGGTCCTGACCGGTACCGGCTTCGGACCGGCGGCAATGCCGGCGCCGATCCCGATGGACGCCTGGTCCATGAGCACCTGGACGTCCGGTCCGGTGGCGTCGGCCAGCACCGAACGGCAGGCCGCGCACGATTCGAGGTGGGCCTCCAGGGCCCACACCGTCGCGTCGTCCACCGACCGTTCCCCGGTGGCGTAACGGGTGATCAGGATGGCAGCCGGATGGGTCATGACAGCGCCTCTCTCAGGGCGATCCGGGCCCGACGGGCCCGGGTCTTCACGGTTCCCTCGGGCAGGGCGAGCAAGATCGAGGTCTCCCGGACCGAAAGACCGTCAAGGACCATGGCCGTGAGCACGAGCCGCAGCTCCGGCGGCAGGTCGAGCAGGGCCTTCTCCAGATTCCCGGGCAGGCCGCCGGCGAGGGCCTCCTCCTCGGCGCCCGGGGTCACCGCCTCCGTGATCGCCACCGCCGGTACGCGTCCCTGCCGGGCCTGGAGGCGGAACCCGTCGACGAGCCGGCGGGCCGCGATCGTCCACAGCCAGCCGAGCGTCTGCCCTTCGTCGGCCACCTGCGCCAGAGACCCCGCCGATCGCCACACCGTCAGATAGGTGTCCTGCACGACCTCGGTCAGGAGCTCCGGATCAGCGCAGCGCCGCCTTAGCCGGATGGTCAGCCAGGGCGCCGTCCGGCGGTAGAACTCATCGAAGGCGGCCCGGTCGCCGTCGGCGACCCGGCGCACGAGCTCGCCTTCGGTTCTCTGCTTCACACTCATTCGTCGACCGCGACCAAGCCCGCGGTTTCCGCTCGGACGGTGGCTTAGGTCACAGGCAGCGGATGTCCAAGCTCAATTAGTCCCGACCCGGAGGAACCCGTGGCCGGTCATCCCCGGCCGGGGACGAGGTGCCGACGGCCCAGACCGACCACAGATGAACGGAACCAGAGATCAGCTTTCCGGACCGGGCACAGGAAGTGACTCAGCACACACGAATGTTCAGATCCCGGGGCCACCCGTCCAGCGACTCCCTCATCGACATGAGGAGAGCCATGAAGAGAACGACCCCCTTCGCTGCACTGGCAGCGGCGGCAGCCATGACGGTGGCATCCGGCTTTGTACCCGCTCAGGCGACAAGCCTCGGCCAGACCGGGAACGCGACCCGTACCAAGACCGTCGCCACCCCGGCACCGGTGGCCTGGAAGGCGTGCAAGGGCCTCACCGGCGTGGACTGCGCCAAGGTCATAGTGCCGGTCGACTGGAGCGACCCTCAGGGCCCGACGATCAGGATCGCCATCGCCCGGCGTCCGGCCACCGACCCCGCCGCGCGGATCGGCTCACTGGTTCTGGATCCCGGTGGCCCGGGTGTCTCCGGCGTCGACGAGGTCAAGGACGGCGTGAACCCGTACCAGTGAACCGGCTCCCCGACCGGACGGGCCCAGTTACCGGTGTACCGTCGCCAGGAACGGTGCGAGCGAATCCGGGTCAGCCAGGGCACCGTGGCTCACCGCCCGCCCGACCAGCACCTAGGCAAGGATCTTCTTCACCGGGACCCACCTAGGACGCTATCCACAACCAGATGGCCACCAGCGTAAGCGGTTCCGTCGTCGCGTCCCGGATCATCTCAGCGCCGCGGCGCCCGGCACATACGACACCGTCATCGTCTTCAACCCGAGCGACACCACCTACACCGTCACCCTGCCGTCCGGGACCTAGGTGAAAAAGCTGGACGGCTCCGGAGCCGTGAGCGCGCAGGTCAATACCACTGCCGCCCGCGCGGTGACCGTCTTCCAAAAGGCCGACCGGGCTCGAACCTACAGGGACCCGGTGCAGCCGACGTCGCGTTTCCTGGACATTGCAGCGAGACCACGCCCAAGAAAAGTGAGACACGCTACGTGTCCGATATGTGACTTTTCAGGGCTGAACTGTCATAGGGTCGGAGGGCCGCGGCCGGCCAAGGATCTGTCAGGGAGTCCCGTCGGCCGCGGCCTAAGCGCACCGTATGACTGCTCCCTTGCGCAGTCAATCAATCATCCCGTATTGGTACGTACCTGGTTGACGGGCGGTCCGTTTCGTGAGCCAAGCGGCGGGGTACGGGGCCATCCGAGCCCGGCGTAGCGGCCCTACTTGGCGGACAGTTCATTCTGTCGAGCAGGGCCCGCTAGCCGCTCAGATCCTCCGCTGGTTCCGCGAAACGGCGGTCTGAGGACTGATCGCTTACCGTTGGAATCTAAAGGATCCCCGGCAAGGGCGAGTCGGCCAATCGCTCTGGCCTCCTAGTGATTCACTGCCAGGCGGCTCCGCTCCAGCGGGCTCCGCTCCAGCGGGCTCCGGTCCAGCTGGCGTCGCTCCATCGCGCCCCGCTCCAGCGCGCGCCGCTCCAGGAGTCGTTCGACCAGGTGCCGTTGGCCCAGGCATTGCCGCTCCAGCGGGCTCCGTTCCAGGTGCCGCCGGTCCAGGCGGTGCCGGCCGTGGACGCCTTGGCCCAGGTGGCCCCGTTCCAGGGCTGCCCCTGAATGTCCTTCTCGCCGCTCAGCTGGGCGCCGGTGACCGGGTCGACGAGATAGTTCCCGCCGCGGGCCGCGTCCAGCGAGCCGGTACCCGCCGCGCTCGCCCAGGTCTGCTTCAGAGCCGCCCGCTGGGTGTTGTTCAGGGCCGGGGCGATGACACCGGTGATCTGACCGGCGACCGCCAAGGCACCGGGGACGTACAGTTCGCCGGAGCCCCGGGCGATCACGGCCCCGGACATCGAGGTGGTCCCGGTCATCAGGGCGTACTTCACCTCATCCGGGGTCAGGGCCGGGAAGGCCTGCAGCAGCAGCGCGGCGGCCCCGGTGACGACTGCGGCGGCCTGCGAGGTCCCGCTGCCGCGGAAGAGCCGGCCGGTGGTGTCTCCGGCGACCAGGCCCTCGGGATGGTTGACGTCGATGTAGGAACCGACCGATCGCAACGACACCAGGGAGGTGCCGGGCGCGACCAGGTCGACGTGCCGGGCTGCAGTGCCGACCTGGCTGAAAGTGGCCGGGGTGGGGTTGGCCCAGGCGCTCTTGTCGTTGTTGGCGGTGGAGGCACCGACAGCGATCACGTACGGGTCGGTGGCCGGATCGGTGAGGCTGCCGGTGGTGGTGCCCTCGTTGCCGCCAGAAGCGACCACGACGATGCCGTGCTTCCAGGCGTTCTCGGCCGCCGCCGTCAGCGGGTCACGCTGGTAGGCCTGGACGGAGTCGGTGCCGTAAGAGAGGTTGACGACACGGATGTTCATTCCGTTGTCGTTCTTGTGCTGTACGACCCAGTCCAGCGCGGCAATGACCTGGCTGACGTCGGTACTGCCGTCGGTCGCGCCCAGCTTGACGGCCAGGAGCTTCGCGTCCGGAGCGACGCCGAGCTGCGTGGCGTCGCTGCGAGGCTGGGGCTGTCCGCTGGCGTCGGTGGTGACGGTGTCCTTGGCGGCGATGATCCCGGCCATGAACGTGCCGTGCCCGTAGGTGTCCTCGTTGCGCAGGGCCGGGGCGTTGACCTCCATCGACAGGTCCGGCCCGTACACGACCTTTCCGGCCGCGTTCAGCCCGGTGACGGAGTTGTCCACCCCGGAGTCCAGGACCGCGACGGTGACGCCGGCCCCGGTGATCGCCTTACCCCGGGCATCCTTCAGGGCCCACGCCGACCGGGCGCCGATAGCCGTGGTGATGGAGGCCAGGGATCCTGGGTCGAGACTCGCATCGTTCTTGCCCGAGGAGTTCTTCGCCTTCGAGTCCGCCGTCTTGTCCCCCCACTGGGCCAGCAACGAGCGAACCGTGTCGCCGGTCGAGGCCGCCTTCAGGGAGGTGGCCGCCTGCGCTCCCGGAGCCGCAAAGCCGACACAAGCCACGGCGACGGTGGCCGTCACCAATAGCCTTGCCGAGCCCCGCCAGCGGACCAATCGTCCGGATTTGCCGCTGCGCATGCCCACTCCTCGGTGAATAACCCGTGACTCTTGGTATTCACTGTGCGCTAACGGCCGCCCCTCGGTCACCCACCATTGGAGTGGTCGTCACTGCTAGAGACCGTGTTCACCCCATCGGCGGTGCGGCCTGCGGTTTGTCGCACTCGGCGGACATCGGAGTTCAGGAGCTGTCGACTCCTGGAGGGGATGCTGCTTATGGGTGCCATGGCCCAGGAAGAAGACGCCGGCCCGCGGGTCGTTCACGCTCAAGTTCAAGTCCACCCGGCCTCACCTTGGCCTGGCCTCTCGCTTCGAGAATGACTCAAGCCTGGCGACGGGGTTGCTGCGCCCGGCTGGTACGCCGGACGCAGCAACCGCTTGCCTCAGGCCGGCGGTGAGGTGAGTGCTCGGCCGAAGTGCCGGGCGAAGAACCGGACCGCGCTGTCGACCTCGAATCTGGGCAGTTCCTTGTGCCGGCCGGCGTTGGCATGCAACGTCTTCTCCTTCGAAGCGAAGGCGTTGAACAACGCAAGTCCGGCCTCGCGCGGGATGTGCTCGTCATCCCACTGCAGGTCGAACTCGATCGGGATGGTGATCCGCTTTGCTTTCTCGACCAGAGCATCGGGCCAGTGCTGACCGAAGACCGCGGCCGTGATCCGGGGTTCGATCGCGACCAGGGGCACGCCGATCGCGGTGCCCATGTTGAGGCCGAAGTATCCAACCGGCCCGGTGGTACCGACTTCCGGAAGTTTCTGGAGGGCATCCAGGGTCGCCTGCCACTCGGGCACGGCGAGGTCCGCCAGGTAGGCGTTGTAGCGGACAACGATCGGGCCTTCCGGTTCGCCCGCTGCCCGTGCACGGAACAGCTCGGCGATTTCTTGCTCGTCGTGCGCCGTGCGTGGCCGGTCACCGTGGCCGGGCGCATCGATGACAGCGACGTGAAAGCCGCAGCCGGTCACGAGACGTTGCGCCCGACCTGCCATCGCTGGGTGCTTCTTGTGGTTCCCGCCACCATGGCCCATCAAGATTAGGGGCAGGTGATGGGCGGTCCCGGAGACGGGAGACCAGAGGACGCCGGGGACATCGCCAACGGAGAAGTCGCGCTCGAGCATGCCGTTCGATGACGACTCGGCAGTGAAATGCAAGGAGGACATAGGTTCTGCCTTTCGGGAGGGCCTGGTTGTCGAGGCGCTCCCGGCGACACCTACGTCAGTCGCCCAGTCGTGACGGCATGGGAGAGCACCCACATCTGCGCAGCGTTCATGGGTTACACCTCCTCGGCTGGTGTCACGGTCAAGCGCAAGCTACCAAGCCCATCACCATCCGCCAACTCTTTTTCTCCACCCCGTGATTACCCAGGAAAAGGTTCTTCACATTAATGCGGATCACCCCATCAGTGAGAACGGCACCGACGACGTGCACGTCGAGCAGGGCATGAACAACGTCCTGGCCTACGGAGGCAAGGTCTCCGTCAGCACGGGGAACTCGGCCAAGCGTCTGGCTCCGCGGAACGGGCCTAATGCACCATTGTCTGGCGCATCAACCAGAAGGACGTGGTGACGATGTACACCAGCGGGAACAAGAGCCATGACTGGACCGGATGATTCGCAGCTTCGTCAGTGAAGTCCAGACGGACAATGATCCGTCTGGACTTCACTGTTTGGGGAATCATGATGCAGAAGTGGATACTTCGATCTCCTGCAGACGGGTCGGCTGGTAATCGAGCCGGGACGCGCGCAGTTCGAGGCGGTCGAAGCTCCAGATCTGTGAGAAATCAGTGCCTTCAGAGTGTCTAAAGGCCGAGACGGCGATACTGACCTGGGCATCGGGCCCGGCCACGAAGTCGACGAAGCGCCCTTCGCTACTGGGTCCAGGCCGGCGACAGCCGCACGTCTCGGTACCGTCGCTGAGGGCCTCGACGCAGGTCACCAGAGCCGCCGCCGTGGCCTGAGGGCCGGCTGGCACGACGGCACCGCAGAAGACCTCTCAAGCTGACCGCAGTGAGAGCACCAATGAAACAATTCTGCCGTTGGCGACGATGACCGCGCGGACCTTCGTCGTTGGCGCAGTGTGTATCGACAGGTCCTGGGCGCCGTGAGGAATGACGGCTGGGTTCGCCGAGTTCAGGATCTCTGCGGTACCCGTCACAAAAGTTACCTCGATACTGGGAGGAAGCAGGTCGATGCTCCGTTTGTCCCTGCTTGATCGTTCCCGGACCCGGGCCGGTTATCCCGAGGGCGATGCTCTCGTCCACTCCGTCGAGCGCGCCCAGAAAGCCGAACAATCCGGGTACGGACGCTTCTGGGTGGCCGAGCACCACGCGGTACCCGGGATCGCCTCCGGGGCACCTGGGGTGCTCCCGGCCGCCGTCGGGGCCCGGACCAGTTCGATCCGGATCGGTTCCGGCGGCGTCATGCTCCCCAACCACCAGCCCCTGGTCGTCGCCGAGCAGTGGCTGATGCTGGCGGCACTGTTCCCGGGCCGGGTCGATCTGGGCCTGGGCCGCTCGCTCGGATTCACCGCCCCCGTGCGCCGCGCCCTGCGCCAGGAACCCGGCACCGACACCTTCGCGGCCGACATCACCGAGACGCTCGCCTATCTTCGCGGCACCGCTGACATCACCGCCCACCCAGCAGCCCGGGAACCGATCCCCGTCTACATCCTGGCCACCGGCGCCGGGATCGGCATCGCCGCATCCCTCGGGCTGCCCGTCGTGATCGGCGGACCGATCCTGGCCAGCCCGGAGCTGGAAGACCTGCTCACGTCCTACCGAACCCAGTTCCGCGGCGACGCACGCCCGTCCGTCATCATCTCCAGCGAAGTCCTCATCGCCGACACCCAGCAAGAAGCTCGCGACCTGGCCCTTCCCGAAGCCTGGGCGATGGCGCGCTCGCGGCAGACCGGCCTCTTCCCGGCGCTCGAACCCGTTTCCGCGATCAGGTCTCAGCCCATGACCGGGCGGCTGGCCGAGCGGGTGGAGGGCCACCTGGCCGGAATGATCTGGGGAACCCGGCAGTCCGTGGCCGAGCAGCTCGAGCAGCTGACCGAACGCACGGGCGCCCATGAAATCCTCGCCTCTGGTTCAACTTTCGACCGCGATGCCCTGCACGCCTCGGACGCCGAACTGGCCTCCCTCCTGACGCCCGCAGCTGCAACGGCCGCGCACCCCCGGGAATGACGAGGGTCACCCAGTCAACTCTTGGCCCAGCCGGTCGAGTGCACGCCTTCTGACGAACGCTCGCTGCGGAGACCACGTCGGCAGGTGCTCGCCGTCCGGCTCTGCCCACTCCCGCCGTGCGCACCGCGCGCTCGTCATCGACCGGGACCGGGACCGGACAAGCTGCCCTGATCCCTGACTTCCGGTGGGTTCCGTGCCCACGCGGTGTGCCCAACTCCCCGGGCGAGGGGGTGAGACTGTTCATGGTCGGTTACCACTGGCTCGCGTCGGGGCGGATGAGCAATTCGCTCATCACGACCCGGGCCGGCCGGGTGACGACGAAGGTGACAGTTTCGGCGATGTCCTCGGCGTGCAGGAGAACGGCGTCGGCGAAGGCGTCCTTGCCGGCCTCGAGGATCTCGGGCCGGATGTGGGTGAACAGTTCGGTGGCCACCGGGCCGGGCTCGATCAGCGAGACGCGGACGTGGCGACCGGTCACCTCCTGACGCAGGGCCTCGGTGAAGGATCCGACGCCGCTCTTGGTCAGGCTGTAGACCGCCGAACCAGCGATCGGGACCCGGCCGGCCAGGGAGCTGATGTTGATGATGTCGGCCGTCCCCCGATCTCCCTCGGCCGCACTCAGCAGATGCGGCAGCGCGGCGTGCGTGGTGTAGAGCAGCCCCTGCACATTGATCGCCAGCATCCGGTCCCACTCCTCGACCGGTGCACTCTCGGCCGGGCCGAGCAGCATGATTCCGGCGTTGTTGACCAGGGTGTCCAGCCGCCCGAAGGCGGCCACCGTCTGCTCGACCGCGGCCGTCGCCTGCAGTCGGTCGGTGATGTCGGCCTCGACCGCGAGGGCGGTGCCCCCCTCGGCCTGGATGCGCTCCACGAGGGCGTCCAGACGGTCCTTGCGGCGGGCTACCAGGGCGACACTCGCGCCCTGACCGGCCAGTGACAGGGCGGTGGCGGCGCCGATACCGCCGCTGGCCCCGGTGACAAGAGCGGACGTTCCGGTCAGCGAGCTGCTCATGGTGTTTTCTCCAGCGATCGTTTCGTGGTGGTGCTTCATGACCCCTGAAGCCTGACATCACCGTAAGCGCTTAGACAATGTCATGTGACATTGCCAACGAGGCTTTGCCGATGTCACTGTCCGGGTTAGGCTGACGCGGTGAATGCAGACGCGGACGTAGCCGACACCTCGGGCAGCACCGGACGTCTCCTACTGGCCCAGGCCCCTGCCGGCCTGTCGCTGGTGCAGGATCTGCTGAACACCGCGAGCATGCCGGTGTTCTCGATCCCGGACCTGCTCGAGGACGCCACCACCGCGCAGAACTGGCTCGAGGTGTCCCTCGGAACCTGGAGTCGCCAGACCGGTCGCCCCCCGCTCCGGATCACCATTCACCCGGCCGATCTGGCCCCTCTGCGCGACCTGCGCCGCCAGGTGCGCAGCTGGGTCTCGGACGAGGGCGAGGACCGGGCACCTCATCCGCTGGCCGCCTCGGTGTCGTTCGGCAACGGCCACCTGACCTACGGGCCGTCGGGCGACGGCGCCCCGGCCGTCACATCGCTGGTGCTCATAGAGGCCTTACTGGCCTCGCACACCGGTGCCCTGAGCCGCTTGAAGACCTGCCTCAACCCGGCCTGCGGCGCAGCCTTCTACGATCTTTCCCGCAACAGCACCCGGATCTGGCACGACGTGAAGACCTGCAAGAACGTGATGAACCTGCGCGCATCCCGGGCCCGTCGACGCGAAAGTACGACAGGCTAGGACGGATCAAGGCGTCAGTACACGATTACCGCTGCGCCACCGAACGAAAGGCAGTCCCGTCCGTGCTCATCGGCGAAAGCGCCCACGGCGACGGTCTTAACGCGGCCCATGTGAACACCGTTCTCGGTCCCCGAAACGGACCGGTCGCAACGGCATGGGCCACAGCCCTGGCCACCCCGACGCCCGGCCACGTCCCCTTCGTCACGGTTCTCGAGCCCTCGGTCGCGGTGAAGCCTTTCACGCTCTTCGTGACGAAAGCGACGCCCGAGAGCGATGATCACCAGAAGCTCACCTGGGGTCCTGCCCAGGCCGGCGTCGCGGCCGGGGTCGCCGACGCAGTCGCGGAGAACATCATCAGTGCCGAGCAGTGCGACACCCACGTCATCATTGCCTCCGTCTGGGTGAATCCCCAGGCAGACAGTCCCGACTCCGTCTACCGCAACAACCGGGCCGCAACCTTGACGGCTCTTCGCAACAGTGTCAGCGGATTCCCCGACCTTGATCGTATGCACCAGTCCCGAGGGCACGTGCGCAACGGGGCTCTACCGGGCGCCGGACTGATCACCCTCAGACGCCAGCAGAACTGATGGCTCGCAGTGCAAGTGCTGTTCCACCACCCCGTCAGTCCGAAGGCGCTCGTTGACTCCGGGTACCAGAGGGTCCCTCATTGGTTCGAGACCGAGAGTCAACCGCCGGAGGGACTTCATGCCACCGCCGGGTGACCCACCGGGCCTGCTCCAGTCATGGACGATCAAATCGACGGGTAGGGCGAGGGGCGCTGGGCCGCATGGTCTGATGCGAACGAAGAAGGTCTCTCGTGTCGGCGACCCGTAAAGGACTATGCACCAGACCGCCGACGGGGGCCGAGCCGGTCGGGCCATCGCCACCCCGGGCGCACGGGGCGCCCAGATCCTCTCCCTAACGGCCCGCTCGAGGTGGCCTCAATTAGCCCGCTCGCCCGATCCCACCACGTCACGGGGTTCCCGGCGCCCCATTTGTCCGCCGCCGGCAAGCGCGACCAGGAGCGGTCCTGGTCGCAGATCAGGAACCGCACCTGAACGGGTTAGGCCGATTTGCGGCCTTCACCAAAAGCGTCTTCCGGATGTCTGAGTCCCAATAACAGGGCGGCACCGCCAGATGGGCGAACCGCCTGCCCCCACTGGACCGAAAAGCGGACCGGGCGTAGGTTACGTCACGTTGTGCCATAACCTCCGCGTCACGAAAGAAGCAACTGCCATGGGTCTACTCGAAGGCAAGGTCGCCCTCATCACCGGCGGGTCACGCGGTCAGGGCCGTGCCCACGCCGTTCGCTCGGCCCAGGAGGGTGCCGACGTCATCCTGTTCGACGCCCCAACCGGGGTCGACACAGTCACCTACAACCTGGGGACCGAGGCCGACCTGGCCGACACGGTCAAGCTGGTGGAGGCTCTGGACCGCCGCGCCCTGACCGTCACCGGTGACGTACGTTCCCAGTCCGACCTTGACCAGGCGGTCAGCCGCGGTATCGCCGAGTTCGGCAAGATCGATATCCTGATCGCCAACGCGGGCATCTGGTCCCAGAACCCGTTCTGGGAACTGACCGAGGACCAGTGGTCCGAGATGATCGACATCAACCTCACCGGTGTCTGGAAGTCGGCGAAAGCCGTTTCCCCGCAGATGATTGAGCGTCGCAGCGGTTCGATCGTGATCACGTCGTCGGTGAACGGCCTCGAGGCCGGGGCCCTGTTCGCACACTACACGGCGGCCAAGCACGGCGTGGTCGGGCTGATGAAGACCATGGCCCTCGAACTGGCCCCGTACGGCGTGCGCTGCAACGCCGTTCACCCCGGCGCGGTCAACACGCCGATGACCGACAATCAGAAGGCCTGGGACATGTATGCCGGCCACCCCGGCGGCACCAAGGACGACTTGATCGCGGCCGGCTACCACTACGGTGCCCTGCGCGGCAGCACCTTCATGGACCCGGTGACCATCGCCAACGCCGGCGTTTTCCTTAACTCCGAACTGGCTTCCAACGTCACCGGCATCTCCCTTCCCGTGGACTCCGGCCACCTGCTGATTCCCGGCGTCAACGCCGACCCGGTGCGCGACTGAGACGCTTTTCGGCCCGATCCGGCGACAGCGCGATTGCCCCATAGCGAGGTACCTCACCAGTCTCCGGATCGGTCCGCCGGGTCAACGCCGCTCGGCGCCGGCCCCGGCGACCTGCGCGTCGAGTCCAGACTCAGGGCCACCCATGAGAACGCAGCCACGCACGCCTCCTCTTTGAGGTGCGGGCGTGTTCGATGGTCAACGCCCCAGCTGCCCTCGACCAGCGGGGTCTCCTGACTCGGACCGGCGGAACACATCATGATCCCCTCGACCTTGGACACCATCCGTCATCGGCTCGCTGCGGCCGAAAACATGAAATGTTCCGCCGATCGTCTCAGAATGTGCTTCTGACAGTAAGTTCGGAGGGCCCTGGCCAAGAGCTATAAGCCCATCCCAAGAAGAACATCTGGCGCCGAGGCGCATTCGCTAACGTTATGGATAAAGGCTGGCCCGGCGAAGGATCTCGTCGACCCGGGCGCGGCTGTCCTCGTCCACCGCTGTGAGAACGACCAACCGGATCCCCGGGTGATCCGTCAGCTCCATGCCGGTTGAGCGGAAATTGATCTCTCCGATACCGGGGAAACGGTAGCGCTTGTCGCAAAGCCGCGGAGGAGCAACGTTCTGGGTGTCCCACAGTCGGGCGAACATCGAATTAGCCGCGCACAGACGATCTATGAATGCCTGCCATTGCGGGTCCTTCAGGTGGCGGCTGTAGCGAAAGCGAAGTGCGGCAACTGCTTCGGCAGCTTGTTCGTCGCAGTTGACCATGTGGCTGTACCCCGGCAAGTCCATGAACAGGTTCCAGATGGTGTTGCACTCGCCAGGCCCGGCGCCGACGAGGCCGGGATTCAGAGCGCTGTAAGCCGGATTCCAGCGCAGGATGTCGGTGCGGTCGTTGACCAATGCAGCCGGCAGACGGCCCAGAGTCGTGAGAATCTCCTCGATCCCTTCCGGGGGTTCCATCCCAGGCCCGCTATCAACCGGGAGCCGGGAGACTTCCGCCAGGCGGTACAGATGCTCGCGCTCAGCCCCGTCCAGCCGAAGGGTGCGCGCGACCGCACTCAGCACATGGGCACTGACATTGATCGGGCGCCCCTGTTCGAGCCACGTGTACCAGGTGACGCCGACCCCCGACAGCTGGGCAACCTCCTCACGCCGGAGTCCGGGAGTACGCCGACGGGCTCCGGGCGTTAACCCCACATCACCGGGCGCGATCCGTTCACGGCGTGAACGCAGGAACGAACCCAGATCTGTTCGTCGGCAGGCACTCGTCACCGCACCACTCTGCCTGACTGCGAACCCACGTGCCGGGTGCCCTCACTACCCGTATCCGCAGGCTTCTGGCACCAGCACTGGATACCACCCAAGCTCGTACCCGTTGGCGATCCATCGGAACGAACGGACCAAAACATGACCAGAAGCGCTTTTCTCGACAAAACCGCGATCGTGGCCGGCGGCAGCACGGGAATCGGCTACGCCACTGCACAGAAGATCGCCCAAGGCGGCGGCACGGTCTACATCACCGGTCGTGACCGGGCTCGTGTGATGTCCGCGGCCGCGGACATCCCCGGAAACGTCATCGGCATTCAGGCCGACTCGAGGTCACCCGAGGATCTCGACCGTCTTTTCACCGAGGTCCAAGAGCGCAGCGAACGACTGGATGTGCTGGTCATCAATGCTGCCTCCCTCGCACCGGCACCCTTGGGCACGATCACGCGCGAGCTCGTCACCACAACGTTCGACCTCAACGTGACGGCCACGATCATGGTCGTACAGAAAGCTCTTCCCCTCCTCACCGCCGGCAGCAGCATCGTGCTCACCGGGTCGATGGCCGCCCACAAGGCCTCGCGCAATCAGAGCGTTTACGCCGCGTCCAAAGCCGCGGTACGGGCGCTCGCCCGCACATGGGCTCTCGAACTGAGCCCGCGTGCGATCCGCGTGAACGTCGTCAGCCCCGGCCCCACGGACACCCCCGGCCTTGGGCGCCTTGCCCCCACCGCCGAGGACCAAACCGCTCTGGTCACGAGGATGGGAGCAGGGACGCCGATGACCCGGGTCGGTACTCCCGAGGAGGTCGCCTCCGTCATCGCGTTCGTCGCCTCTGATGCGGCCTCCCACGTCAATGGCGCCGACTACCAGGTCGACGGCGGTTACGGTCAGGTCTGACCGTCCCACCCAAAGCTGGCATCGTGGCCGAGGCAACCCAGCAACTAGAGGACGAGATGTGCGGTTGCCGGGTCGAGATCTGATGGAGGATGCCGACAGCAGAATGGTGGGCAGCGAATGGGCGCGCGCTCCCCGGCCGAAGAGCACACGACCAGGTGAGTCTTGTGGCTTACCCGCCACCGGTCGACAACCATGAAGATTCCGCCCAGTTCTTGGACGCTCGGCAAGGGCCTTCCGTCGGACAGCGCCCGAGCGGGCGAGCCGACCGGGCTCATCGCTCGCAGTCTTGTCCTGTTCCGGCGATATCGCTGAAATCTGCACCCTCGGCGACATAGAGTGAGCCGCCGTGACAAAGACGCAAGTACCCCGTCGCACACCGCACCGCAGTGCCAACCTGCCACCTCGTGCCACGGTCGGCAGATCTGCAGCTTTCCTGCTCTTGGGCTCCATGCTTGTCCTGGCCGTCGGCCCAGTCAGCGGCGGCCCGGCCGGTGGTGAGCTGCCGGTGGCCCCCTCGCCGCACCTGACGTGGGCTACTGCGAAGTGGGGCGATCCCGGGACCGATGCCAAGGCCAAAGACCCCGCCGGCAAGAACAAGCCGAGTCAGGACGCCGGTTCGATGGCCACCATCACCACCGCCATCGGCGCCCGTGCGGTGTGGAAGAAGAAGGATCCGGCGGGCCGGGCGATTACCGGCCAGGGGGTTACGGTCGCCCTGCTCGACAGCGGGGTCAACGACACGGTGGCCGGCCTCGACGACCCCGGCAAGGTGATCCACGGTCCCGACCTCTCCCTGGAGGCGAACTCTGCGGACCTGCGCAATCAGGACACCTTCGGCCACGGCACCCACCTGGCCAGCATCATCGCCGGGCGCGACGCGGTTCCTGTGAGCAACAAGGGTGTACCCATCGCGCCCGACACCAAGGTCCAACTCGGGGTAGCTCCCGACGCCCGGTTGCTGGCGGTCAAACTGGCCACCACCGACGGCAGCACCGACGTCAGCGAGGTGATCGCGGGCCTGGACTGGGTCGTTCAGCACCGCAACGACAACGGCATGGCGGTTCGCGTCGTGAACCTCTCCTACGGCACGCTCTCGGCGCAGTCGTATCAGCAGGACCCGCTGGCCGCCGCCGTCGAGAACGCCTGGAAGCACGGCATCGTGGTCGTCGTCTCCGGGGGTAACGAGGGGTCCGGCCTCGGCCGGCTGAGCGACCCTGCGATCGATCCTTACGTCCTCGCCGTTGGCGCCAGCGACCCGCTGACCGAGGTCAAGGGCTGGAGCAACCCGGCGGTGGCCTCGTTCAGCAGCCGGGGCAGCGCTGTCCGGCACGTCGACCTGGTAGCTCCGGGTACCTCCATCGCCGGGCTGCGCGATCCCGGTTCGTACATCGATGCTCACCATCCCGAAGGTCTGGTCTCGGGCGACACGACCGGCCGGCTCTTTCGCGGCAGCGGCACCTCCCAGGCCGCGGCGGTCACCTCCGGTGCCGTCGCCCTCCTGCTGCAGGCCGACCCGCAGCTCTCCCCCGACCAGGTGAAAGCGGCCCTGACCCGCACGGCCGACCCGGCCGGCGGTACGGTGCTCGAGCGGGGCAGCGGCCAGATCGACGTCGACGCGGCGCTCAAAGAGGCCGACAAGATTCTCCTGCAGGCGGGCAGGAAGACCGGCGACGACACGGTTCAGAGCTTTCCCGAAGCGAGTGGGCTCGGGTCGCTGGAGGGCGCACGCGGTGGCGACAATCTGAGCGACGCCGAGACCGGAGCCCTGCTGTCCGGTGAGGTCGACGTGCAGGGCTCACCCTGGAATCCGGCAGCCTGGCGAGCTCTTTCCACGACCGCGACGGCCTGGTCCGGCGGGCGCTGGAACGGGGCGCAGTGGAGCGGCAGTACCTGGTCCGGCCCGAACTGGCTCAGCTCCGGCTGGGACGGTGCCCGCTGGACCGGCTCCGCCTGGCGTGATGTGTCCTGGACCGGAGCACGATGGACCGGAGCGCGCTGGACGGGTGCCCGCTGGACCGGCCAGGGCTGGACAGATCAGGATTGGCAGTGACCGCCTCTCCCCGTATCGCCGTCCGCAGGGCCACGCCGATCACCCTGACCCTGGCGCTCGGCCTGGCCGCCGCAGGCGCAACAGCCCTGCTTCTCACCGACCGCGGTGCGGTCCTGGCGCAGGATCCGCCGATGGCTCCGGCGGCAGCGTTCCTGCTGCTGGTAGCGGCGTTCGGGGCCGCCGAACTGGGCCTGCTGCACGTCGAGTTCCGGCATCAGGCCCACTCGTTCTCGCTGTCGGGGGTGGCACTCCTGCTCGGCGTGCTCTCCTTCGATCTGCGGCTCGTGATCCTGGCCCGGCTGATCGGCTCCGGTGTGGCGTTCAGCCAGCAGCAGCTGCCGTGGCTGAAACGCGGGTACAACCTGGGCGCCTACCTCTTCGAAGCCGGTGCCGTCGGTCTCAGCCTGCATGAGGTACTGGGGCCGAGAGCCGAACTGGACCTCACCACGGCCACAATCTGCTGTCTGACGCTCGTCGTCATCGACCTGGTGATGAGTTGCCTGGTCCTGCTCGTCATCTCGATCCACCAGGACCGGGTCACGCGCTCCCAGGCGAAGGCGGTGCTGGGGCCGGCCTCCGTGCTGAGTCCGTTCAGTACCCTGTCCGCTCTCGCGGTCACCGTGCTGCTGGCCGACGGCCGCCTCGGCCTGGTCCTGGTTCTCGGCTTCACCACAGTGACCGCTGTGCTCTACCGGAGCTATCTGAGCCTTCACAACCGACATCAGTCCCTGGGGCTCATGCACGATTTCGTTAAGCAGAGCCTGAGCGCGACCACGCTCGAGGAGCTGGCCGCCCAGCTCCTGCCCCCCACCCGGCAACTGCTCAACGCCAGCGACGTCCAACTGATCGTCTACCGGCCGGAGGGCGACGTACAGCTACGCGTCGCCGAAGGTGAATCCCTGAGGACTCTGCGCCTACCCCCGGCCGGGCCCAGCGACCGGCTGATCGCCCGGGCCTGCACGAGCACGGAATCGATCATGATTCCCCGGACCACGCGCGATCAGGGGATGCGCGACTGGCTGGCCGCCCACGCAGCCAGGGACGCGATGATCGTGCCGCTCTCCTCCGAAGGAGTGCAGGGCGTCCTGATCGCCCAGGACCGGATGGGGCAGGCCTCCACCTTCACCGCCGATGATCTCACCCTGCTGGGCACCCTGGCCGGGCACCTGGCGGTAGCCCTGCGGGGGATCCGGTTGGTCGAGCAGCTGCGTTTCGACGCCACCCACGACGCCTTGACCGGGTTGCCGAATCGGGTCCTGCTGGCCGAGCGGATCGAGCAGGACCTGGCCCCGGCCCCATCGGATCCCACGACGGGCACTCCACCGTCCGAGCGGTCGGCGATCCTGCTGCTGGACCTGGACCGGTTCAAGGAAGTCAACGACGCTCTCGGGCACCACGTCGGAGACGCGCTCCTTCGGGTGGTGGGAACCCGCATCCGCGCCTGTGTCCCCGAGACGGGCACGGTGGCCCGGCTCGGCGGAGACGAATTCGCCATTCTGCTCCCGAAGGCTAGCGCCGGTCCGGCCGGGTTGCTCCAGGCAGCCGAGCGGACCGCCAAAAGCGTTCTGGACGAGCTGACCTCGCCGGTCACCCTGCCCGATGCGGTCGTCAGCACCCGGGCGAGCATCGGCATCGCGCTGGCCTGTGCCGACACGAACGGCGCGGACCTGCTTCGGCACGCGGACACCGCCATGTACTCGGCCAAGGCCGGTGACGGACCCATCGTCGTCTACAGCCAGGAACTGGACCGCGGAAGGGCCGAACGCCTCACGCTACTGGCCGATCTCGCGCTGGCTCTTGAGCACGGCGAACTGGAATTACGCTACCAACCGCAACTGGACCTCAGGACGAACGAGGTGACCAGCGTCGAGGCCCTCGTCCGGTGGAGACACCCCCGGCGCGGGTTGCTGGGTCCGGGCCTGTTCATTCCGCTGGCCGAATCGGGCGGCCTGATCGAGGAACTCACCCGGCAGGTACTGCGCCAGGCGTTGCACCAGTGCCGACGATGGCGCGACGCCGGTCTGGACCTGATGGTTGCCGTCAACCTCTCCGCCCACAGCGTGAATGATGCGAGCCTCGCCGAGAACGTGTCAGTGGCGCTGGCCGCAGCGGGACTGCCCGCCGACCGTCTGGTCATGGAGATCACCGAGAGCAGTGTGATGGGCGACCCGACCCGAACCGTGCCGATCCTGCAGCGCCTGGCCGACATCGGCGTCACCATCTCCCTGGACGACTTCGGTACCGGCTACTCCAGCCTGGCCTACTTGCAGAAGCTGCCCGTCCGCGAGGTAAAGATCGACAGGTCTTTCATCACGGGCCTGAGCGGCACGGGCGAGGCTCCGGCCAGCGCTGTGCTGATCCGCAGCATCCTCACCCTGGGCGCCAATCTGGGTCTACGGGTCGTGGCCGAGGGAGTTGAGGACGCGGACGTGCTGGAATTCCTGCGCGGGCTCGGCTGCGACCTGGCCCAGGGGCACTTCATCGCCCGGGCCCTGCCGGCCGAGGACGTCGGCGACCTGGCAACCGGACCGCTCAAGAGGATCGCGCTGGACCCCGCTCTCGAGGCTCTCGGCTGAAGCGGATCGGTTCGCTCGGAAGGGGCTTGCCGGTAATCCGGTCAGGCTGCGTTCGCACGACACCCGGATCAAGTGATGAACGATCCAGTTGGGAAGCTGTGGCTCGATCCGCCGAAGAAGACCGCCTCCTACCTGGCATCTGTTGTTTTACCGTTCGTCGTCCCTGGGCCGAGAACACGTGACCGGATGCACCCTGGGCGATCTGGTCCTCGTCCCGACCGGCGACGGCCTACGTGAGCACTCTGCGCCTGACTCGTGTGGCTTGAATGATCTGTGACACCAGATCATCGCAGGCAACCATCGCCTTGCGAGTGGGCCACTTGTGCGAGTTCGCCTTCGCCAACGCCGAGCGCCGGGAATTCCCAGACTCACCGGGCGCTATCGACGAATCACCAGGGGGTCCGGGGGTCTCTTAGTTGTTCCCCAGGGGGCCAGGCGTCGCCGGGGTCTCGGGCTTCGGGTGTCCACGGCGGCAGGGTGGCATTGGATATACCACCATGAAGCGAGACTGGTTCGCTCCTGTGTCCGTGTCCAGGATGGACACCGAAACCAAGGACGTGAATCAGGAAGGCACCTCATGCCGGACCGGAACTCGACCCCACGAGCGCTTGACGACCAGGTGAGGAAACGTCTGTATGCCTGGCGGGACGCTTTCGTCTCGAAGGACGTGGACGCGATGATGTCGTTCTACGCCCCTGAAGGCTTCACCGCCTTCGATCTCATGCCGCCCTTCGAATTCGGCGGTGGGGACATGTGGCGCGACAATTGGCAGAGCTTCTTCAAAGCCTTTGACGGCCCCCTCGGCCTCGACATCGCGGATCTGATCATTCATGCCGAGGGGGGGATCGCCGTTGCGCGCTGCGCCGTGCGAATGACGGGCACGATGGACGGCAACCCAATGGATTCCTGGGTGCGCACCACCAATTGCTTCCGACTGATCGACGGTGAATGGCTGATGTTCCACGACCATGTGTCATGGCCCATCGACTTCAGCACCGGTAAAGCGATCATGGACCTGACGCCGGTCGGGTCGGCCCGATGACGGCCACCCCCGCGGCGCCCGCCCCTGCATCGGTCTCAGGTGCAGCCGCAGAAGAGATCCTGGACAACATCGCCCGATCCTTCGTCAATCCGCTGCGCTCGCCGGTGCTGTGGACGCCAGGCGACCGGGGACTCGGCTATGAGAATGTGACGTTTCCTTCTGCCGATGGTGTGCCTCTGGAGGGATGGTTCATCCCCGCAGACAGCGACAGGCTGGTCATTCTCAACCACCCCATGGGTTTCAGCCGGGCCGGCCAGCCGACCACTTTGGAGCCGTGGCGGTCTATCTGGGGACCGAGTGGCAACACGGTAGACGTCAACTTCATCCCTGACTACGAGATTCTGCACACCGCCGGTTACAACGTCCTCACCTACGACCTGCGGAATTTCGGACTCAGCGCATCCGCCAACGGTGGCGCCGTCACCAGCGGCCTGTTCGAGGCCCGCGACGTCATCGGCTCACTTCGCTATGCGCGCAGTCGGCCTGACACCGAGAGGATGCAGATGTCGCTGTTCAGCCGCTGCCTGGGGGCCAATTCGACATTCGCGGCCATGCGCTCGGATCCCCGTGCCTTCGACGGCCTGCGATGCCTGGTCGCCTGCCAACCCGTCTCGGACACGGTCATCATGGGACGCCTCCTGGAGATAGTCGGGGTCGGGAAGGATCGACTCTCAGACCTGGACCGGCGCGTAACCCTGGGCACTTCGCTTTCTTTCGCGGATCGCCCCGATGCCACCTGGGCCCGGTACGTGACCCTTCCCACGTACCTGTACGCCGTTCACGACGACTCCCTGACCGAACCACACGACATCGAAACGATGTTCGCCGGTCTGGACACCGAGGACAAGGTGTTGCACTGGGTACGGGGCACCAGCCGGCGCTGGGACGGTTACCTGGAGTTCCAGCGGCATCCCGAACCCATCCTGGCCTGGCTCGAGGACCACCTGACGGTATGAGCTGAGCACCACCCGTGCTGCCATCATGAGCACCATGGACGGTTCCCGTAGCAGCGAACTCGGCGCCTTCCTCCGCGCCCGCCGCGAGCAGTTGGCCCCGGAGGAGGCCGGGGGTGCGTCGTCCTCGCGACGGCGCACCCCCGGGGCCCGCCGCTCGGACATCGCAGCCCGGGCCAGCATCAGCGTTGAGTGGTACACCCGCCTGGAGCAGGGCCGGGGAGGGCACCCGTCCCAATTGGTCTTGGACGCGGTGTGCAAGGCGCTCCGGCTGCGACCGGAGGACCGGGAGCACGCGTTCCTGCTGGCCTACGGAAGCGGCAACGTCCTCCACGAAGACCTCAGCCCGGATGCCCGGCGGCATCTCCAGGGACTCCTGGACCGGCTGGATCCTTGGCCCGCCTACATCAAGTCGCCGTCCTGGGACGTTCTGCTCTGGAATGCCTCCGCCACGCGCACGCTCAGCGATTACTCTTCCCTCGTCCCTAGCGAGCGCAACATCCTGCGTATCCTGTTCCTCGATCCCGACTCGCAGCGGCGCATCAAGGACTGGCGCACCGAAGCAGCCCGGACGGTGGCCACCTTTCGCGCAGAACTCGTTCGATGGAGCAGCCAGTCCATTACGGCGCCCGGGCTTGTGCAGGAACTCATCGAGGCGTCCCCGGACTTCCGAGACATCTGGAAGCTGAACGAGGTGGGGCGTCTTGGCGAGGAGAACAAGACCTTCCTCCTGCCCGAAGGCTCCTGGGTGACGATGCGGTACGAGTCCCTCAGCCTTGATGCCTATCCCGGCCTCGGACTGGTCGTTTACTCCCCCGTCGACCCCGGGCACGCCTGAATCTCAGCGCAGAAGGAAAGCGCGCCAGGGACGAATCATCGGGCTCCTCGAGAGTTTGGTGGTGGGCCATGGCCGTGCCAACACCGTTCCACCAGCGCGCGTCTGAGCTCGTTGGCCACTTCCGGTCCGGCCCTCAGCGTGCCACTCAGCCCGGCGGCAGGACCCTGACCCCTAGCGCCTGCAGGACGCGCTCGCTGGCACGGCCGTCCTCTAGGCCGCAGAAGCGCTCCACGAACTTGGCGTAGCGCTCCGCATGCGCGGCGGTCACCGCGGGCAGGTCCAGCAGCGCTGCGGTCAGCGCCTCCTGGTCGAGCAGGACCGGGCCCGGCGCCTCCTCCTCCAGGTCGAGGGTGAAACCACGCAGCCGGTCACGGTAGTGCTCCAGGTCGTAGGCGAAGACCAGGATCGGCTTGCCCGTGACCGCGAAGTCGAACATCGACGAGGAGTAGTCGGTCACCAGGACGTCGGCGGCCAGATACAGATCTGAGATGTCGGGGTAGGCGGCCACGTCCCGCACGTGCCCGCCGTCGGCGGGGCGGCTCTGGCGGAACATGTAGTGATGCAGGCGCAGCAGGACGGCGGCGTCGCCGCCGAGGCTCCGGGCGAGGGCCTGAACGTCCAGCCCCAGCGGGGCGTCCACCCCCGGGACGGCCTCGTCGTCGCGGTAGGTCGGCGCATACAGGACCGCCGACGTGCCGTCCGGGAGTCCGAGCTCGGCGCGCACCCGCGCACGCCGGGCCTCGCGGTCGGACGCATAGAGCACGTCGTTGCGCGGGTATCCGGTTTCCAGCACCTGGCCCCGATAGGCGAACGCGGCCCGCAGTAGCCGCGTCCCCTCGGCGCTCGGGGTGACCAGTAGGTCCCAGCGAGCGATGTCGTCGTCCAGTTCGGCCATAATGGCGTCCGAGGGCTGGTGGGCGGCGTCGCGGTGGATGCGCTTGAGCGGTGTCCCGTGCCAGGTCTGCAGGTACGTCGCCCCGGGGCTCTTGCGCCATCGGTCGAGCTGGATGTGCGTGTTTGAGACCAGCAGGTCCGCCGCCTCCAGCGCCGCAACGGCCTGTGGTGTGCCGATCGGCACGGTGGCCACATGGGGCGGAAACGTTGCGGCCTGACGGGAGGAGGCGAGCCAGAGGTGCTCGACGCCGTCACTGCCGCGGGCGGTCCAGGCCTCATAGAGCGCCCGCGGGTTGTCGGCATAGCGGCCGTTGTCGGCATTCCAGACGACCTTCACCGATCTTCAACCCCCATAGCGATCATTCTGCGCGGGCGATCCCGCGCTGTGTGCCGACGGTAGTCGCTCGGCGGGGTCTAGGAGCAGGCTGGGTCGGTCTCACGGTGCTGGAAGGGCTCATCACTGGGCCGTCGGGGACGTGCAACAAGTCCACGGTGATATCGCTACCCAGCATTCGCTCGCCCCCCAGGGCCGGAGCCGTCGCTGGGCGATACGAGCGTGACTGGTCACGTGAACCGTTACCAGCCAGGTGATGCAGATCGGTGGTGGTCAGCGCCCCGGTGACCACCACCGATCTTTCTTCTCGACTTCCGAGTCCGCCATGCTTGGAAGATGGAGGCCTGAAACGTTCGACGCGTAGCCAATGGGGCAGGCCCCTGCGTGCGTCCCGCTCGCCGTGAGTTGCGCCGGAGTGCCGAGAGCGCCGGCCGGGCCCACGTCAGCGATGCTTCTGCAACCGCGGGAGCTCTCAACGCCTTTACCTAGCGTTGCCGTCCTGGGCCACTTACCGCGCGCAAGGGCCGATGCCGGTCGTCAGTGGGCAACTCCAGGCTGAGAAAGCGATCGCCGCAAGGCTTCGACGCCCTCACTCTGACTTACAATCGGCCGATAGCCGAGATCGGCAACGGCTTTGTCGGTCCGCAGAGTCAGGGTCTGTCCGAAGAACCAACGGAAGGGCACGGGCAGTTCTCGCTGCGCAGCATCGGCGTCCAGATCCGGGATCGATGTTGTGACGCCGTATGTCTCGAACAAGGTCGTCAAGAACTCCCGCATGATCACGCGGTGCCGGTCGGTGACGAAGTACGCCTGCCCGGCCCGGCCTCGCAGCCAACCGAGCATGAAGCCCTCCACCGCATTATCGACGTGGGTGACGTCGCCTTCGTGATACCCACCCCCGATCCAGGCGAATTGGCCGGCCTGGGCCGCGGCCGCCACACCCTCCACGAAACTGCCGGGCCCCCAGACGAACTTGGGCCGGATCGAAACTGTCGAGAACCCCGGGCCATCCGCATCCAGCACGATGGCTTCGGCCATCGCCTTGGCCGAGCAGTAGGCAGCCGGCGAGTCCGGACGCAGCGGCGCAGTCTCGTCCGCCTCGATCAGCGGCTCTCCCGAAAGCAGCACCGCCTCGCTGCCGCAGTGCACGAATCTCGGCACTCCAGCCGAACGTGCCGCCTCAACGGCGGCACGGGTTCCGCGTACCGTCACCTCCTCGTGTCGTTCCCAAGGTGCATCAATGTCAGTTTCGGCTGCGAGGTGGAAGAACACCTCGCAGCCGGCGACCCCATCGCGATAGGTGGCCGGATCGCTCAATACGCCTCGCACCGGTTCAGCGCCGAGCGCGGACACGACGGCGGCGGACTGCGCGCTGCGCACGAGGGCCCGCACCGTGTGCCCCTCTGCAGTCAGGCGTTGCACCAGACGCCGACCGATGAATCCCGAACCTCCGGTGACAAAAGCCCGTGCCATGTCCACTCCTCTTCTGTTCCGCTTCCGTTCGCCTTGCCCAGCAACCGCCCATGGACAAAGCTTCCCTTCGCGACCCTTATGATTTGGAGCTTCGCCATACAGTATTTCGATGACTCATCCGAGGGCGCGACCAGACGCCGCCTGGGGCTAGGAACGTCAGCGCGCCTGACCAGCTCTACGGTGAGCGCCTCGTGCGCCAGCAGGCAATGAGACCCTCCTCCAGCCGACCCGGCTGGCCCCGGACCCCCAAACCGTGCCGTTCTGACGTCCGCGGCGGGACACGCCTGGGTCCACAGGGCCGTGGTTGAGGGCGCCGCAGCCATATCTGATTCGGGCGCCGGGACCAGTGCATTACCATCGTGCGCCCTAAGGCGAACTCAGTATCGCCGACCCCCTCGGCGTTATGCCATTCCGCGGATCAGACTGACAATGTGCCGACCTGGCAACACTTCTCGGGAGCAGTCACAGCATTTCGGAAGGCAGGTCGTCAGCCCCAGGAGCCGAGACGTAAGGGACCTCGTAGATCTCACCGCCCGATGGGTCAGGTCGCTCACTGTGCAGGGTCAAAGTCACCAGTTCCCAGGTTCGGGGGTCGATGGCCCAAGCGGCCGAATGCAGGGCTGCGTCGCCGAGTCGGCCCCGAAGGGCTTCCTGGGCCGTGGCCGCCGTCTCCGCCGGATCGCTGTCCGAAGGAACCCGACTCAGTAACCGTACAGCGTGAGTGACGGTAAGGTCGTATGCCCGACCCCGAAGATACGTTCCCCCAAGCCACGTCTGAACAGTCGGGCGTCCATATCTTTTCACTACACCGGCGAAACCGCCGCCGTTAAGGAGGAAGGACGTTGCGGCAGCAGCATCCGTCCATAGATAAAACGGGGCGTACTGATTTACCGGGGAGCCTTCGACACCCTGCTCGCGCAGAAGGAACGCCTTTAGACCGAGGCCTGGTACCGCGTCAAAACGCTTGCCGATCGCAGGAATTCTCCGTCGGATCGAGTCGACGTCGTAGTCGGCCGGCAAGGACAACTGGTAATTCATCGCAAGCATGGTTCTCTCTCATCTTTCGCCTCGTAGCCCGGTCAGCAGCGTGACAGCTCCCTCAATGGCGTTGTCGAAGGGCTCGACCGACTGCGCAGCCTTGGCCAGGACGTAGCCGCCCTGGACCACGGCGACAATTGCGGCGGCCACCTGGCCGGGGACAAAACCGGCCGCCAGTTCGCCACTTTCCTGTCCCTCGGCCAAGAGCTCGGCGATGCGCCGCTCGTACCAGGCCAGAGTCTCCTCGATCGGCTTGCGCAGCACAGCATCGCCGATGACGTCCGGGTCTTCGGTCATACGACCAATCCGGCAGCCCTGCAGCACCTCTCGAGGCCGACGCAGATAGACCCTGATCCGATCGAGGACCGGCCCACCGGCATCGAAGACCGCTTCACCGTCGCCCCGCATCGCGTCGGCATTACGGCGCAGGGCTTCAGCGGCCAAGCCCGCCTTACCGTCGAAGTGGTGATACATGCTGCCCTGCCCGACGCCTGCTCGCGAAAGTATTGCGCGGGGACTGGTACCCACGTACCCCCGCTCCCCCATGAGCTCACGCATGGTCTCGATCAGCTGCTCCCGGGCGTCCATGTCGCCACTATACATACTAGTAGTTACAGAGGACCAGACGCACCTGCCCCAGATATCCGTTCCTGGTCAAGCACTGGTTCCTGCACCTGACGATCGAGCCGAGGATGCCGATTCGCGCTGGTACTGGTCTGCACAGCAGCGTTCGTCCCAGGATCTGCGGTCTCGACCCCACCAAGGGCTTCTCATGGTCCGTATGTGCCGCTACTCCGTCTTCAGGGTCACGACCGGCGCTCCTTCGGCCACGGCCCACGTCAATGCTTGACGGATCTCGTCAATCGGCAGCGGCCGGCGCCGGGTCTCGGTCACGGCAACAGTGGCCGTGGCGGACAGGAACGGGTTGTTCTGGCTCGCCTTGACGAAGTTCGCGCCAATCCGATATGCCATACGTAGGGCTTGTTCCTGAGGCATGGCGGGCATGATCAGGACGAACTCGTTGTCGGCCACCCGGGTGGCCCGGTCCTCGGGACGCAGGAGTGCGGTCAGCACGCCGACGACCTGTTCGGCCTCACGAGCCTCGATGCGACGGTCCTGGTGATCCGTCGCTGTCTGGGTTCGCGTCACCCGAACACCGAAGAGCGCCACCGGCAGGACGCCGGACGCCGTCGTTCCGCCCGCACCTGACCACCGGCGTACCCCTTGGTCCGTGGTCAGTCCCGACTCGGTGGGGTTCGTGCGGGATCCTTCGAGTTCGCCTCTCAGGGAACGAATCTGAGCGCGGTGTCGTTCGTTCTGTTTCATGAAGAACCCAGCGGAAGCATCCACGCGGACCTCACCGGGCGTAGCCGGGAAGTGGCGGACACGCTGCACAACATTGTCGATGGCTGATTGCGCGGTGGCCGGAAGCCGATCGGCCAGTTCTGTCCGCAGCCTCAGCACCTCATGCAGGGCGTCGTCCCGCCGAAAGCGCGACCAGCCGTCGAAGAGCCGCCCGCTCTCGATCGTCTCAGCGCTGGGGTCTACTTTTTCCCGGTCCTGGGCCACGAGAACCGCACCGAAGCGGGGCGTCAGAACAGCCACGCTCCACTCCCGGGCCAGCGGTTCCTGTTCTCGTAGACTCACGGCATACGCGCCGACGATGCGCTCGGGCAGCTCGTCGGAGACCATCCCTACCACGGTGACCGCGGCCCGCTGCGCAATCCGCTCGTAGACCAATCGTTCCCGGTCGAAATACGGCAGGCGCTGGAAAAGGGCGATCACCACCATCGGACCGTCCTCAGCAGCGGCCAGAGCCGCCTGTTCGATCGCATGGGAGACGGTAACAAGGGTACTTTTGGTGAAGGAAGTGAACATTGTGGCCTCTGGCACGCCTGGAGCGTAGGGAATGATTGGCCCCACGGCGATCCGAGACCGGACGCGGCAAGACCCAGGAGCCCAAGGGCCGAACCAGCCTGACTCGGTGCTCGGCGCCGCGAGCCCCAGACATGCCTGAACGTCGTCAGTAGCGAAGGCTGCCCTGCCGAGCCCGTGACGCCAGGTCCTGCAGGGTAGATTCCTTGACGCGTCCATTGTGGGCGACCCGCACGTCACCGTGCGAGGCTTCGGCCAGAGCGACAACGCTGCGGATACTGGTTTCGCTGTCGTCCGCGAACATGGGCGGAAGAGCGCGATGGGGCCGCACGATGGCTTCGGTCAACGCGTCCCCGACCATGATCGTCCCGTTAGGGAGGATCACGCTCTGGGATCCGGCCGTGTGCCCGGGCGTCAGGAATGTGTGGCCGAAACCGCCGTACTGCTGGAGGTCCTCGGAATCGCCGAACTCAAGGTCGGGCGTCACGCTGGGCCGGTCCCCGCGCGTCACGAAAGGTGCCAAGAACCGACCTCTCAGGCTCTTGGGAGTGACCGCGAGCCGGCCGCCTCGCCGCAGGTTATCGGCGTCCAGCTGGTGAATGGCGACCGGCGCTCCAGTGGCCTTGCGCAACGCATCCGCCGCTCCTACATGGTCGTAGTGATAGTGGGTCAGCACGATGAGCTGCAGCTTGACCTTCAGCTCATCCAGCTTGGCCAGCACTTTGGGCGTAATCGATTCGGAGGCGGCATCGACCAGCATGGCCGTGTCGTCGGAGACCACCAGGTAGGCGGTCGAGATCGCGTCGCGGACGGGATAGATGTCCATATCCATTGCTCCAGGCTTGATCCATGGGTGGGGGTACGCGCACCCCCACCTCGATCATTGAGGGGCGCGGAGTTTGGCGATCGAACTGATGAGTTCCGTCTCAACCTTGGTCAGATCAGGCCAGGGGAACTGGTAACCATTGCCACGCAACAACACCAGGCCGTGCATGGCCGACCAGAGTTGCACTGCTGTGGAGAGCACATCATCCGCCGCAGACGAGCCATCGGCGATGCACTGACGGATGCCATCCATCAGGTAGGCGAAAGGCCCCGCATCCGGATTCCTGCCATCCGACTCCTCCGACCCGTCGGGGCGCGGTTCCTCCCCGCGCAGCAGCTGATTCCTGCGGAACAGCAACCCGTAGAGATTCGGGTTCCCGATCCCGAAAGCGATATAGGCCCGGCAGCCCGCGAGGAGACGATCCCGGGGTACGTCGATACCCTGCTTCGCATCCGCAATGAACCGCCCGAGCTCAGCGAAGGTTTCAACGGTGACCGCCCGCACGATCTCGTCCGGGCCGCCGAAGTGCGGATAAATGGACTGGGGAGCGATCCCGACCCTCCGGGCCACGCCCCGCAAGGTAATTGCGCTTTCGTAGCCGTCCTCGATCAAGATCTCCCGGGCGGCAGTCACGATGTCTGCACGCAGCGCCTGCCCCGAGCCTCGTGCGTTGCGCCTGCGGGGGGCCGACTGCTGTGTACTCACGTCCGTGAGCTTACAACTCAGAGCCAGGAGGTGGACGAGCCGCAGACGAGACCCCGGAAGAACGCACCTCACTTCCGCGGCGCCGAAGGTGCGACGCCCTTCCGAAACTGCTGCCACGAACCGGCATGAATGGCTCCCTCTCGTGCTGATCCGACCCCAGGACGCGACCTATCCCACGTAGCTCCCGACGACCTGGGCTCGCCGCCCTTCTCTCACGCATGCAAGTTCACGACCATGAGGTCACAGTTGTGAGGTTAGTGCCGTAAGGAAGCTTTGCCAACCCCCACGGCCCGCGAGCCCGCCCTCGGACCGAAGACACGTCATGGACGGGACCAGCGAGCGTCACCTATTCGTTCAGGGAACGGCACCGATTTGTCAGCAGCTGCCGGATCTGGGGCAGGTGCTGGGTCATCGCGTCCGTGGAAGATCGCCATGCCGGCGGACGTCGAGGGGTACAGGAGCTTCGCCCCTTCCGGAGCCCTTAGGCGCTATTGGCCTGCCCGCGCGGGAACGCCACGTACCGGGCGAAGGCGCGTTCGGGGAGGGTGGAGGGGCCGGTCCGGTCAACTCACCCGGCGGCGGACCCCGGACAACGGTCCGGAGGGATGGGACGCCACGAACTCCAGGACCGAACTCAGTGTCGCCGAGAAGTTCCGGGCGGCGGTCTCGGAGAAGAACTCCATGTTGTACTCCACGAACACCTGTGCCCCGCGGCCCTCCCCGGCACAGACCAACGACAAGGTGTCCCCCTCCCAGATGGCCGCCGGCTTGATCTGGGTCCGGTCCGTACGAGGGTCGTAACCGGTGACCTCGAGGCCTTCCAGGGCCAGATCGTGCACGATGCCCAGGCGCCCGCGTCGGCTGGGAGTGGCGTTCGCCCAGATGTTCCAGATCGGCAGTTGCAGCACCGACGGATCGCCGATGCCGATCTCCCGGGCGTACTGGCGCAGGTGGATGTCCTTGTGCTGATGGGCGTCCAGGGTCACCGCCCGCAACCTCTGCACGGTCTGCCGGAAGTTTGGGTCGCCGGCCAGGGACACCCGGAACACCGTCAGGTCCGTGAACATCCCCACCACCGGCTCGAACTCGACACGGTCCCGGCCGGCGAAGAGCGAGGCGATCATGACGTCGTCCTGCCCGGTGAGCGAGGCCAGGCACATCCCGAACGCGGCCACGACGCCGATGAACGGTGTCGCGCCCGCATCGCGGCTGAAGTCCGCGACGGCATTCAGCACCTCAGGGGAAACGGGGAGCTCATGCCGCCACCGGCGCAGGCTGTGCACCTCCCCCGGATCGACGCAGCCGGGAAGCTTCAGCTGGGGCGGGAGGTCGGCCAGCTGATGGCGCCAGTAGTCCAGATTCGCGGCCAGGTGCTCGTCCACCTGGCGTTGCTGCCAGGTCACGTAGTCCCGATACTGCAGGGGCAGCGGAGCCAAGGCCGCCCGCCGTCCGGACTTTTCGGCCGCGTAGAGCAGACCGAGCTCGCCGGTGAGGATCTGCATCGCCCAGTCGTCGGAGGCGATGTGGTGCACGCCCAGTAGCATCAGATGCTCGCCGGCTGAGAGCCGGACCAGGGTGACCCGCAGGACCGGCCCCTGGCTCAGGTCGTACGGCGCATCGGCGGCCTCCACCAACTGGCGGTCCGCTTCCTGCCTTCGCTGCCCGGCCGGGACCGCGCTGAGGTCGATCAGCGTGACATCGGTCCCGGCCGTGGGCGCGACCAGGCCGAAGACGACGTCGCCCTCCTGCTGGTAGGAGGTCCGCAGCACCTCGTGGCGCTGCACCAACACGGTGATGCTGCGCCTCAGAGCCGCCAGGTCGAGCGATCCCCTGAGGCGGTAGAGCAGGCTGATCCCGGCCTGGGTGGCAACCCCTCGGTGCTCACGATGGAAGTGTTCGGTCTGGAGGTAGGTGGTGGGAATCCGATCCTGCGCGGAGCTCGGGCGCGCGGACACCGGTCGGGATGCGGACGGACCTGCGTCGGCCGGCCGGGCCCGCCGCACCACATCGGCCAGGGCCGAGGGCGTGCGGTGGTCAAAGACGTCCCGCAGTGTCACCTCCCGCCGCGTCCGGGACCGCAATAGGGCGGCCAGGCGCACGGCGAGCAGTGATGTGCCCCCCGCCTCGAAGAAGTCGTCGTCGGCCGCGGCCGGGCCGGAACCCAGCACCTCAGCCCATACGTGACGGATGCTCATCTCCTCGTCCGAGCCGGCGGGCGCCGCTGCGCTCTGGTGGTGCCGTTCGCGGCCGGGGTCGGGCAGCGCCGCCCGGTCGAGCTTGCCGTTCGGGCTCAGCGGGAGCGCAGGCACCTCCACCAGGATGGAGGGAACCATCTGCTCCGGCAGCCACGCCCGCAACCCCTGCCGGGCGGCAGCCTGGTCGAGGGGCGCCCCGTCCCTGAGGACGACGTAGCCGACCAGTCGCGGATCGGCCGTCCCCCCGCTCGTCCCGCCGTCCCGAACGGCTGCGGCGGCGTCCTGGACTGCCGGCAGAGCCCGCAGGGCGTTCTCGACCTCGCCCAGTTCGATCCGCACCCCGGAGACCTTTACCTGGTTGTCGATCCGGCCCAGGTACTCCAGCACGCCGTCCGGTCGCAGACGGGCAAGGTCACCGGTGCGGTAGAGCCGGCTGCCGGGCTCTCCGTACGGATCCGGCAGGAAACGCTCCGCCGTCAGGCCCGGTCGATGCAGATACCCACGGGCAGGCGCCGTCCCGCCGATGCACAGCTCGCCGGGCACCCCCAACGGGACCGGCCTCAACCAGGGGTCCAGGACGTAGAGCGCGGTGTTGTCGATCGGGCGCCCGATCGGCACCCGATCGGCGCCGGCGAGCGTGTCCGGGCGACATGGCCAGGCACTGACGTCGATGGCCGCCTCGGTGGGCCCGTACAGATTGTGCAGATCCCCCGGCAGCAGATCCAGGGCTTGCTGCGCCACGGTGAGGGGCAGTTCCTCACCACTGCAGATGATCCGGCGCAGCGACGCACACACACCCTGTCCCCCCGTGGCCCCGGACAGGAATGCCACGAGCATGGAGGGCACGAAATGGACGGTGGTAACGGCCTGCTCATCAATGATCCGGCGCAGCAGCTCGGGGTCACGGTGGCCGCCGGGTGGGCACAGGACGAGTCGGGCCCCGGTCAGCAGGGGCCAGAAGAACTCCCACACCGAGACGTCGAACCCGATCGGGGTCTTCTGGAGAACGGCGTCGTCGTCCCGCAATTGGTACGTCTCCTGCATCCAGGTCAGCCGGTTGACGATGCCCTGGTGCGTGTTGACGACGCCCTTGGGCACACCGGTCGACCCGGAGGTGTAGATGACGTAGGCCGCGTTCTCCGGTCTGGCGACAGCAGCCGGGGCAATCAAGGTGGTCGGGCCAGTCGGGGGGAAGAATTCAGAAAGAAGGACGACGGGCACCCCCAGCCGGCTCAGCCGGGACTGCCCCTGCGGCTGGGTCAGCACCACCATGGCGCCGGAATCGCGCAGCATGAACGCCAGCCGGTCGTCGGGAAGCTCAGGATCCAGGGGCAGGAAGGCCGCACCGGCTGCGAGCACGGCCAGGAGTCCCACCACCAGTTCCGTTGAGCGCTCGGCACAAACGGCGACGACCGATTCCGGGCCCACGCCTGCGGAGGCGAGCCGGCGGGCCAGAACGCCCGCGCGGTGATGGACCTGCGCGTAGGTCAGTTCCTCGGTCCCGGCCACGACGGCAATGGCCTCGGGTGTCCGCGCGGCCTGGCGGGCCAGAAGCCCGTGAAGGGTGTCGCCCGGGTCAGGGGTGTGGGTGTCTGGTCCGGTGAGCAGGACGCGGGAGCGCTCGCCCGCCGTCATCACCGGCAGATCGCCCAGCCGCGCCTGCGGGTTGCCGAGCAGGGCATCGGCCAGTTCGCGCACGTGCGTGGCCATCCGCCGGGCCTCGGGCTCGCTCAGGACGTCCAGTGCGTAGCGGAGGGATGCCTGGATCCCGGCGCCGGAGTCCAGCACGTTCAGGTGCAGGTCCGGGCGCTGCCCGGGCGCGAACATGGCGGCATCGACCGTGACCCGCACCGGCAGTGGCTCGGCCACCTCCGGCAGCGGCAGCGTCCTCCGGCGGTAGCTCATCGAGACGGGCACCGGCCGGGAGACCGCATTCGTGCCCAGCGCCTCCCCCAGCGGGACCGTGCGATACCTCGAAACCTCGCGGACGGCAGCAGCCACCGCACCGATGGCCTCCCGGACGGTCAGCTGCGGCGAGAGCGCGGCCCGGACCGGCAGCTCGTTGACGAAGGCGCCGATGCTGTCGCGGGCCTCAGGACGACGGGTCCCGAAATCGACAGCGACCGGGGCGCTCTCATTCCCGTACCGCAGGAGCAGGGTCTGCAGGATCGTGAGCATGACCTCGAAACGGGTTGCCCCCGTAGCCCGTACCACCGCGTCCAGTCGCCGCGGGAACGAGGGATCGAAATCGATGTCGCAGGCCGCGGCCGGGCCGGCCCAGCGGGCCGGGGCACGCCGTCCCCCGGGCAGCGTGACCTCGGTGACGGTGGGGGCCTCGTGCCGCCAGAACTGCTCGGCGCTCGCACGGGCGGTCCGGATCTGCTCGCGTTCCTGCCGGATCAAGGACTCCATGGGGGGCAGATCCGGATCGATGGGCCGGCCACCGCTGCGGTACAGCCGCAGGAGGTCCCGCACGAAGATGTCCTTGGAGGCGCCGTCGAAGACGAGGTGGTGGGCGACCACCACGAGCCGGGACCGCCGGGGCCCGGTGACCAGCAGCCGGGCGTGCAGCAGCGGGCCGTGCTCGAGGTGGAAGGCCCGGCTGACCTCCTCCTGAGTCAGCCGGTCGAGATCGGCAGGGTCCGCCGGGTCCAGGTGGGTCGTCTCCAGCACCGGCGGCCGGGAGGCGGGCTCCATCCGCAGCTGTCCGTCCGCGGACCGGACGACTCCGGCCAGCACCGGGTGTCGGGTCAGGAGGGACGCCAGCGCCGTGGTCAGGGCAGGGACGTCCAGGTCGCCGTCCAGGTCCAGGGCCAGCGGCAGATGGTAGGGCGAGGTGTCCGGGTGGAGCTGCTCCAGCGTCCAGATCGCCTCCTGGGCGCTGGACAGCGGGAGTGCGCGAGCGGTCGTCGAGGTCATACGGGTTCCTCCGAAGGCAGGGGCAACGGCCTTCAGCCGCGCGGCGGACCAGGCACTGAGGAGTGGGCCAGGCGCAGGAGATCGCCGACCGTGGTCTCCGGTTGCGCAGCGCCCTGCTGCACGATGTCCAGGAAGGCGGCGTACCAGCGCGCAGCTGTGGCCTCGTCCACCACCGAGGCGTCGTATTCCAGCCCGCCGGCCATCCGCCCGTCGTAGCGTTCGCGCAGCATGACGCTGAGCTGGAACCGGGACTGCAGCGGACTGTACACCTCGAGCAGGGGCGCGAAGTCGCGACCGCTGTCGTCGCGGATGTCCGCCACCTCGACTCCGCCCAGGTTCACCCCGGACACGGGCGCGTTCTGCACCGACAACTGGGCCGGCAGGTCGGCGCCGGTCAGGCCCAGCTCCGAGCGCAGCAGCTCGAACGGCACCCGCCCGTGGGCGAAGACCGCGAAGCAGGTCTCGCGTACGGCGTCCACGAGTTCGGCGAAGGTCCAGTCCGGGCGGACCCGGGGGCGCACGATGACGCGGTTGACGAACCAGCCGACCAGCCGTTCCCATTCCTCCCGCACCCGCAGCGAATACGGGGTGACGACGAGCACGTCCTCACTGCCGGTCTCGGCGCTGATCAGGATCGCCTGCGCGCTCAGGCACACCATGTACAGCGTCATGCCGCGGCTGCGGAGCATCTCCCGAACGGCCTCGGCGGTCTGCGGGGGGATCTCCAGGTTGATCCATCCCAGCCGGAACGCGGACGGCTCACCGGTCGGCCGCAACGCGGTGGCAGCCCGGTGAGCGCCGGCCAGATACCCGCGCCACCACTCCAGGTCGCTGCGCCCGGCCGGGCTGGCGACATAGTCCCGGTGCCATTTCACGAAGTCGCCGTAATTGCCTTCCGGCGAGGGACTTTCCGGTTCGTTCCCGGCCCGGAACGCGGTGTAGGCCTCGCTCAGCTCCCGGGCCACGACGCCGACGGACCATCCGTCGATGACGAGGTGGTGGAACGTCCACTGGACCACGTGATCGTCCGGGGCGAGCCGGTGCACGCGCACGCGCAGGGGCAGGTCCGCGCCGAGGTCGAAGTCACGCCCGCCCTCAACCCCGATCTCGTGGCGCAGCCACTGCTCACGGGCCTGCTCGGTGTCCCCGGGAACGTCATGGATCTCGATCCGGGGCTCGCTCACCGGCTGAACCCGCTGCACCGGCCCGTCGTCGCTGTCCTCGACCGTGACCCGCAGCAGGGCGTGCCGGGCGGTCAGCCAGCCGAACGCCCGGCGCAGCGCGGCCAGATCCAGATCGCCACTGACGCGCAGGGAAATGGGACCGTGGTAGGCGGACCGGTCACCGTCGGCACGGTAGGACTGGTACAGCGCCTGCTGCGGGTAGGACAGCGGCAGTACCGCCCCCGGCGTCATGGGCGCGGGCGTCCCGTTCGTCGAACCGGCATCCTCTGGTGGCTCTTTGACCGTCTCGGAAAGCTTTTCCAATGAGGGACGCTCGTGGTCGATGAGCGCGGCCAGTCGGGCGATCGTGGGCTCACCGAAGAAGTCGGCCAGGCTTACCTGGACGCCGAAGCGGTCGGCCACCCGGGCGGCTATCTGCATGACCTGCAGCGAGTTGCCCCCCAGGTTGAAGAAACCGTCGGTGCGCCCGACGTCCTGCTGCCCCAGCAGCGGCCCGATCACGTCGCGGGCCAGGACCCGCTCGGTCTCACTCCAGCCGTCGGTCCCGGTGTCCGGCGCCCGGTCCCCGCCGGGCTGATCCGGCGGCAGCTCCGGCAGGCGGGTCCGGTCCCGTTTGCCCTGGGCCGTCACCGGCAGCCGCTCCAGCAGGACGACCCGGGTCGGCACTAGGTAGCCGGCCACCCGGTCCGCGGCCCAGGCGCGCAGGGTCGCCGCGGTGGGCGGCTGGTCCGGGTCGGAGGCGACAACGAAGGCCACCAGATGCCGGTTACCGTCCGGGGTCTCGCGCGGGGCGACCGCGACCTGGGCCACCCCCGGTGCGGTGGACAGAGCAGCCTCCACCTCAGCCGGCTCGATCCGGAAACCCCGGACGGTGATCTGGTCGTCGATCCGGCCGCCGAACTCCAGGACCCCGGCGCCGGTCCATCGCACCAGGTCCCCCGTCCGGTACATGCGGGCCCCGGGGTCGCCGTACGGATCGGGCACGAACCGTGCTGCCGTCTCCGCCGGCCGCCCGAGGTAGCCCCGGGCCAGCCCGGGGCCGGCAATGCACAGCTCACCCGGGACGCCCTCGGGCACCAGGCGCAGGTCCTGGTCCAGGACGTAGGCCCGGTGGCCCGGCATGGGCAGACCGATGGGAGGTACCCGTCCGCCCGACGGGGGCGAGCATCGCATCAGCGTGACGGCCACCGTGGCCTCGGTGGGCCCGTACCCGTTCCAGAACTCACGCTGCTGGGTGGCCCAGTCGTCGACCAGCACGCCGGCCGGGGCCTCGCCGCCCACCGAGACGAGCCGCAGGTCCGGCAGGCGGGTGGGGTGCAGCAGGGGCATCAGGCTGGGCGGCAGCTCGGCCACCTCGACCCGTTCGTGTTCCAGCATCGCCTGCAGGGCCTGGGCTGACCGCCGTTCGTCCTCCCCGGCCAGCACGAGGGTGGCTCCGGCGCTCAGGCCGGCCCACCACTCGAACACCGAAACGTCGAAAGTGGCTGCGGCGAAGGCGAACAGGCGGGTTCCCTCACCGATCCGGTAGGCGTCGGCGATGTGCCGGCTGAAGGCGACGACCGAGTGATGCTCGACCATGACGCCTTTCGGCTCACCCGAACTGCCGGAGGTGAACAGCACATAGGCCAGCGAACGGGGCCCGGAAGTTTCCGGCAGGGGCGACTGCCCCGGTCCGGGGACGGCGGCCGGGTCCACCACCAGCACGCTCCGGTTGGGGAAGCGTCCGGCCAGCTCCCTGGTGGTGAGCACCGTCTGCGCGCCGCTGCGCTGCAGCATCCGCTGGGTGCGGGCCTCGGGCTCGTCAGGGTTCAGTGGCACGTACGCGGCGCCGGCCGCCATCACCCCCAGCGTCGTCCAGATCAGGGCGGCATGACGGGGCAGGCAGACCGCCACCCGGTCGCCTTCGCCCACGCCCGCTCCTTGCAGGCGCCGGGCCACATCCGTGGCACGCTGCAGCAACCCGGCGTAGCTGATCTCCCCATCCGCGCTGCGGACCGCGACGGCGTGGGGACGACGGTGCGCCTGTTCCTGCACCGCTGACGGGATGCTCACCGCCCTGGGTTCCGCCGCTGGACCGCCGTGACCGGCGGCCACCAGCCGGTCGGCCGCGTCCGCCTGCACGAGGTCGGCTGCCCGCAGCGGAGCATCCTGATCGCCCGGCCCGAGTCGCTGGACGGCGACGGCCAGGTCGCGCACCAGCCGGGCGTCGTGCGACTGGGCCCGGCCCGGGTTCCAGTACCCCGTGACCTCGGACTGTCCCGCCCCGTCCTCCGCAGGCGCTGTCACCACGATCCCCACGGTCCCGGCCAGGGCCGGAACCTGTTTTCCACCAGCAGATTCGCTTCTGACCCGGAGCCAGACCGGAAGCGGCCCGGTGAGCATCCGTTCCAGGTCCTGCGTCAAGACCGGCAGGCGGGTTCGGGCGGCCCGCAGCGCCTGGCCGGCGGCTACTCGCGTGGTGGCGAACGACTGACCAGGTTCCACCCGGATCCGGACCGGGAGCACCGGCGCATCCGTGCCTCCCGCAGCCATCGCCCCCGGATCGGCCTGATCGACCGGATCGCTCGGATCGCTCGGATCGCTCGGATCGCTCGGGTCGGCCAGCAGCCCGATCAGCACCTCGGGGCGGTTGGAGAGCAGTCCCACGGCAGTCGCCAGCGCCGCGACCCAGCCGGCCTCAGTGTCGTCCTGCGGGCTGGGCGCCACGACGGTCCCGGCCTCGCGCATTCCGGCGGCCCCGGGAACAGCCGGCGGAGTGGGCCACCCGACCGGTTCCAGGTTCTCCAGAGCCGCTTTCCAGGAACGAAGTGAAGCCCTCCGATCGACGGCGCCACGGTCCCGGGCGGCCAGGGAGCGGACCCGATCCAGGAACCGGTCGCGGGTCTCGGCGCTCAGCCGATCGAGCCGGTCCTGCATCGACGACGAGGACGGGGAGGCCACGGGTGATGGGGCCACGGGTGATGGAGACGCGGGTGATGGAGACGCGGGTGATGGAGACGCGGGTGATGGAGACGCGGGTGATGGAGACGCGGGGGGCGGGGACGCAGACAGTGGGGAGCCGGAGAGGGCTGCGGCCAGCGCGGCCCGGTTGAGGGTGCCGTCGGCCGCGATCGGCAGGGCGGGCACGGGGGTGTACCCGGCGGGACGGTACTGCGGAGGCAGGGCCAGGACGCGGGCCTGGACCGCAGCGACGTCCACCTCACCGACTCGAGCCCTCCGGCTGGTCGCGGCCGGGGCGAGCCACGCATGCCAGGCGCGCCCGGGTCCGCTCCGATCGCCGGAGCCGGCCTCGACCACGACAACCTCGACGCCGCTGTCTGACAGCAGGCTCTCGACGGCGAGCATCTCGTCCTCACCGCGCCCGAGCTGCTCGAACTCATGACCGGATTCGTCCAGGAGCCGGGCGGTGATGCCGGTGGTGACCTGGCCTTCGGGCAAGAGGATCCGAAGCCGTCCAGGACGGCCAGGAGGCACCGGCGCCCCCTCGGCGTCCACGACCTCACCGCCGGGAACAGCGCCCAGGGTCAGGGCCGCGGCCGGGCCGATGATCGGGGCGCAGGCGTCCGCTCCCCCGCTGCCTGCGCCGGCCCACAGCCGCCAGGCGGTGCGACCCGCTCCCAGGACGAGCTCCACCAGAGCGGGCGAGGGCGGGTCTCCGGCAACGACCATTCTGGCTCCCGGGGTGCCCGCGGCCATCAGAGCGGGCAGCAGCGGCGCCGGGGCGATGATCACGGCAGCGCTCAGGTTTGCCAGAGACCCGTCCTCGGCATCCAGGACGGCCTGCGGGTCTCGCCGATCCAGATGACAACCGGCCGCAGCGCAGGCCTGTTCGACGGTCTCGGTGAGGGGGTCGTGCGGGGCGAGCGCCGCCAGCACCTGCTCGCCGGGGCGCAGAGCCAGGCGGTCGGCGGTCAGCCGGGCCCCGAAGGGGATGTCTTCGGATCCGGGAACCGTTCGGACAGAGGGGGTTCGGGCCGGTAGCACGGAGATGTCCGCGAGCCGGGTGTCGGGTGCCCGGACGGCCAGGTCGGCGACGAGCCGGCCCGTGGTCGTGGCGATCCAGCGCGCCTCACCGGCCGTGACCCGCGCGGGGTCGTGTCGCACCCGCACCGAGATGCCCTCGTCCTCGAACGCGACCGACAGGGTCAGCGGCAGCCCGGTGCGCTCGGAGTGCTCGAGGATCCGGAGGGTGACCGGCCCGGCGTTCGTCGTCTCCTCACCGGGGCGGGTCTGGTTCTGCAGGGCCAGCACGCTGGAGAGCAGGGGCTGGCCGGGCGGCAGTGCGTCCGCGCTGCGCTGAGCCAGCGACAGCCCGGCGTGCTCGTGCTCCAGCGCCCGGTCCAGCCGGCGCTGAACCTCGTCCAGCCACTCCCCGAGCGTCCCTTCCGACCCCGAACCCGGTACCGGTAAGCGCATCACCGCGGTGTTTACGAACATGCCGATCCGCTCGGTGACGTGCGGGAGTTCGGCGGGGCGACCCGCGACCGTCGTCCCGAAGACCACGTCGTCCGTCCCCGACCACCGGGCCAGGATCAGCGCCCACGCCGCATGCACCAGGGTCCCGGGACGGCGGCCGGTCTGGCGCGCGAGCAGGAGGGGATGCTCGGACGGGCTGACGGAGCTGACTGGGTTGATCGGGTGCAGCACGGTCACGCTCGTCACCGGTGCCAGTGCGTCGTCCTCGCGGCCGGCCGGCTCCACCCGGCGGGGTAGGTCATCGCCCAGCTTGGTCGCGGCCTTCACCCCGGTCAGGAGCGCTCTGAGGTAGCTCTCCTCGCCGTCGGGGGCGATCGAGCGCTGCCAGCGGACCAGATCGTGGAACGTCCCGGTCGCCGGGCGCTCCCCCACCGGGCGTCCGGCTTCGAGCCTGGTCAGGATCTCCACCAGCCGGGCGTGCAGCAGCGGGACACTCCAGGCGTCCAGGATCAGGTGGTGGTGGGTACTGACCAGACGCCACGCCCGCTCGCCCCGGCGGACCGCCCGCACCCGCAGCAACGGCGGCCGGCCCAGGTCGAACGGCAGCTCCCTCTCCTCCCGCAGGATCTCGGCGATGCGCTCCTCGAGCGGCCCGGTGATCCTCTCCTCGGCCTGCAGAGGGATCCCTGCTTCGGCCATGACGACCTGCAGTGGTTCTTGAGCTGCATCCCAGACGAAACCGGTCCGCAGCACGTCCAGTTCGTCGGCGAGCAGGTTCAGGGCGGCCTGGAGAGTGGCCGCCTCCACCACGCCGTCGAGATCGAACACATAGTGCTGCAGGTAGACCGGATCGCCGGCGGCGCCGAGCGACTCGACCAGAATGCCTTGCTGCCCGGGTGTCAGGGGGTAGATGTCCAGGACCTGACGCCCGGCGAAAGGAGCTGCTTCGTCGGTACTCTGGCCGGTGGCCGAGGTGCGGGGCATGCGGGGTCTCCCATCCGGGCCGAAGCCCTCGTTCAGTTCAGGACGCGTCCGGACCGGTCGGCAGGTCGCGCAGGTGCCGTACCGGAGAGAGCGCGGGGATCAGGGCGGCGAGCAGCATGAGGGCGACCGTCGCGAAGAGGGCCGGGCGCAGGCCCAGAGCGGTCCCGAGCAGCCCGCCGGCCAGTGCTCCCAGCGGCGTCACCCCGACCCCGACGAACCGGAAGGACGAGTTGACGCGGCCCAGAAGGTGTTCCGGGGCCAGCAGCTGGCGGGTGGTGAGCACGTTCACGGCGCACACCTGACCGCCCAGGGCCATGGTGGCGGCAGCGAGCATGAGCACCAGCGTGGCGAGGGTCTCGGGCCGGTGCGGGGCCAGCGGGACCAGCAGCGTTCCCAGCGCGAACACCGTCAGGCCACCGATCACGGCGCCCCGCACCCCGAACCGTCGCTGGACCCGCCCGGCCAGGGCCGAGCCCAGCAGGGCACCCGGCCCGGCGGCGGCCAGGGTGATCCCGATCAGCCAGGGCGGCAGGCCGATGGCATGCACCAGGTAGAGCACATGCAGCGTCAGCTCCGCGGCCCAGGCCGCGTTGCTCAGGCCGATGGCCAGGGCCAGCGGACCGAGGATGGAGTGCCGGGCGACGAATCCCACCCCTTCGCCGATCTCCGCGGCCAGCTGCCGCAGGCTTGGGCGGGGGGCGGCCGGCGGCCGGGGTTCGGGGTGCGTGATCCGGCCGAGCCAGAAGGCGGAGAAGAAGAACGACAGGCAGTCGAGCAGCACCGCCCCCGGCGCGGTGAGTACCGACACCAGCAGACCGCCGAGGCCGGGTCCGACGATCTGGGTGGTCGAACTGGAGCTCTCCATAACGGTGTTGGCCGACAGCAGCCTTTCCCGCCCGACGATCAGCGGCAGGTAGGACATGTAGGCCGTGTCGAACCACACCGAGAGAGCGACCACCGAGCACAGGACGAAACCGAGGGTCCACAACGACAGCACGTGCAGGGCCGACAGCACCGGCAGCAGGAGCAGCAGACTCCCCCGGGCAATGTCGGTGCCCAGCAGCAGACGCCGGCGGCGGAAGCGGTCCACCCCCACACCGGCGACCAGGTAGAGCAGGTACGGCAGCCGCCCGGCGGCGGTCAGCACCCCCATCGCGTGCGGGCCGGCGTGCAACTGGTCGACGGCGATCAGCGGCAGCGCCACGGCGGTCACCTGCGAGCCGGTCAGCGACGTGGTCTGCCCGATCCACAGGCGCACGAAGTCCGGCAGTTGCCAGACCTCGGACCCGGGGGTGAACCGCTGCCTGAGCCGGGCGGCCCAGGAGCCGGGTGGTGCGGCACCGGCCGGGGCGGTCACCAGGACGGACCACTCACGGCGGCCAGCCGGTCGAGCAGGGCCGGGGCCGGTCCCCGGGCGATACCGAACGTCACTGCGTGGAAGGCTTTTTCCGCCGATGAACCACGAAGCATCCCGGCCGCTCCGCGCAGGTGGATACCCGCCTCCGACGCGTCCCGGGCATACCGGCCCGCCTCCGCCAGCAGACCGGCCGCAGCGGGCAGAGCCTCCGGACCACCTGCCTCGCCGGAGTCGTCCGGGTCGGATTCCTCCAGAAATCCGGCCCAGTTGTCCAGCAGCGCACGCAGGGCTGTGCCGTGGACGGCGAGGTCAGCCAGCCGGTGGGCGAGTGCCTGGTTGGACAGGAGAGACGTGCCGAACTGACGCCGTGTCCGGGCATACCTCAGCGTCCCGGCAAGGCTTGCGTCCGCCGCACCGATCAGCCAGGCGGCGCGACGCAGGAGATCCCTGGCCAGGAGGGCGCGGCCGCGCACTCCCCCGATCAGCTGCGAGCCGGGCCGAGCCCCGGGAAGCGCGGGCGGTAGCGCCAGGGTGAGGACCGGTCCGGCAGCCGTCGTCCGCTGCTGGCGCTGAAGGCCCGCGGCGGCCGGGTCAAGCCGGATCCAGGCGTCATCGAGGTGCTCGACCTCCAAAGCTGGCGCCAGGAGGAGTAGTCCGTCCTCGCCGGGGTCGGCGCCGGGCCGATCCGGTCGGCCGGGCAGGAGCAAGGCGGCCCGGCGGCGCCCGTCGAGCAGCTGCGCCAGCGTGCTGCTGTGCTCGTCGCCGGCGGCCGCGGCTGAGGCCAGGACCGCGGCGGCCGTCAGGGTGTCCAAGGCTGCGTCGTCATAGCCCTGGGCGCCCAGTTCGCGGCACACCGCCAGTTCGGCCCGAGGCCCGAGCGCAAGACCTCCAGCGGCCACGGGCAGGTCGAGCCCGAACACCCCGAGCCCGGCCAGCCGCGACCAGGCCCGATCGTCCGCACGATCACCCGGATCGCCTGCATGATCGCCCGGACGATCGCTGCGGACGGCGACCCGGACGGCCGCGGTCAGATCGGCCAGCAGCGGCTCGAGCGCCGGGGCCCCGGTGCCGAGCAACCCGCCGGAAGCGGCGCCGCCCGTGAATATGTCGCCTGGTTCCTGCTGATCATCCCCGTCCTGCGCAGCGGCCAGACCGGCGACCGCCACCACCTCACGCATCATTTCGGACGTCCCGGCCGAGATGATCAGGCCCGGCGCCTCGCGCCGGGCTGCTTCCAGCCGGCCCCCCGCAACGGCGCCCGGGTCGCCCGACGGCCACAGGACGGCGTCCCCCAGGACGTCCCTCATCCAGTCCGAGACCTCGCACGCGATTTCGCTGCACCACAGCTTCGTCGCGGCCGCCCGCACCGCGAACGACTGCCCGTCTCCCGCTGCTTCGGGGGATCGGCCCATCTCGGCCAGGAACTGCTGCGACAGGGCGCGGGCGGCGGCGGTCCGCGTGACCAGACGGCCCGCCGAGAGCCGCCACTCGGGTGCGCCACTGGTCTCGGCCGCCTTCATGGCGAGGGTCAGCCAGGTCCGGGCCTTGGCCACGTGGTCCGCGCCGGTCCTTTCCAGGGCCAGTGCCTCGGTGATCAGCGGCCAGGCCCCACCCACGGGCCCGATCACGTCGCCCGGCCCCACCGGCACGTCGTCCAGCAGGACCTCGGCGAAGGCCTCGTCGGCGAGCGACGGCAGTTCGCGGATGGTGATGCCGGGGGCGTCCAAAGGCAGCAGGAACAGGGTCAGACCCTGATAGTGGCTGGAATCTTGGGACGTGCGCGCCGCGACCAGGGCCAGATCGGCCATCGGGGTGGACACGCTCCACAGCTTGCGGCCGCTCAGCCGCCAACCACCGTCGGCGGCCGGCTGCGCCGTCGTGCGCAGCCCTGCCAGGTCCGAGCCCGCGTCCTGCTCGGAATACAGCACGGCGCAAAGCCGCCGGCCGGCCGCCAGCAGCGGCAGCACCGAGGCTCGCTGGGCCGGGCTGCCCGCGCCGAGCAGGAACCCGCCGCAGATCTGGACCGACAGCGTGTAGGGAGTGTCGGGAACGCCGGCGGTGACCAGTTCCTCGACGACGACGGCGGCGAGGTCGGGTGGCAGGGATCGGCCTCCGAAAGCTGCCGGCCACGATGGGGCCAGGAGCCCTCGGGCGCCGAGCGCCCGGTAGAACGGGCGCGGATCGGTCGGCCCGGGACCGGTCGGACCAGTCGTGGCCGAGGCGGTGACGTCCGACAGCACGGCCCGGATCTCGGCCCGCAGACCCTCGGCGCTGTTGCCCGCCATGGACAGGCCGTGGCTGTGCGGCTGCATCGTCGTGCTGGTCATGGACGACTCCTCGGCGCTGCATCGGCTGGTGCAGCCACGGCTGCGGGATTGATCCGCTGGAGCAGGCGGCTCAGGGTGTCCTCGTCCAGGCCCGCGTCGGGAAAGTCGGCCGGGCTGTAGACCGGGCCGGCCTGGCGGCAGTGGGCAACGATGAGCTCCAGATCCCGGGCCAGCCGGTCAGCCAGATCAGCCTCATCGAGCACGTCAGCCAGGTCGGCGGGGCCGGTGTTGGCGCCGGGACGTGCCGCGGGATCGGCCTGGACGATCACGTCGGCGCCGGCCACCACGATCACCACGCGCCCCGGTAACAGGGCGGCGCCGGCGTCGACGAGTGCTGCCCCGGCGTCCAGAGGCAGCACCCGCAGGACGATGTCGGGCACGTCGTCGGGTGAGGCCCAGGCGGTGATCAGGTCGGCGGAGGACAGTGCCGCCTTGGCCGACTGCACCGAAGCTGCGATGCCGGCTTCCCCATCGGCCTCCTCGGGACGACCGAAGGGAACGGCCCGGGTTACCGCCGCTGGCGCGGGCATCGGCGGGCCGACGATGCCCGCGGAGGGCGGCACAGCCATCGGGCCGATGACCAGGATGGACGGCGGCGAATCGGTGCTCGTGGTTGCGCCAGCAGTGGTCAGGGAGCGCATCACCGCCGCGTAGGCCAGATCGACCGGGGTCGTGGCGTAGGCGTCGTGGACGCGCCGGGCGGCGGAAACATCAGTGCCGAAAGCGGCTGCGGTGTCGTGGTTCAGACGGCCGCGCTGCAGGCCTCCGGCGGCCGCCTCGACGATCACTGGCGCGGCCGCGTCGCGCCGGTGGCCTGGACCTGACGCAATATCTGACGCAGGGTCTGACCCCGAATGTGACGCAGGATGAGGCGCACGGGCACCCGTCCAGGCGGCGACTGCCTTGCCCAGCCGCAGATCGTCCGGCTGGCATCGCCTGGTCCGGTGGCATCGCCTGGTCCGGTGGCATCGCCTGGTCCGGTGGCATCGCCTGGTCCGGTGGCATCGCCTGGTCCGGTGGCATCGCCTGGTCCGAGGGCCGCAGTATCCGCACGACGGCCGGCCGTACCAGGACCGCCAGGGCAGCCGATGGGCCGCCGTCCCTTGCTTCGCCGCCCACACCGGCAGCCGCCGCCATGGCCTCGAGGGTCTGCTTGTCGAAGATGTCCTTCACGCTCAGCCGCAACCCGCGGGAGGCGGCGCCGGCGGCCAGATAGACGGCGCGGATGGAGTCTCCGCCCAGGTCGAAGAATCGACTGGTCACTGAGACCCGGTCGATGCCCAGAACGGAGCACCACAGCTGCGCCATGATGGTCTCGGCAGCCGTCCGGGCGGGCACGAAGGCCGCCGCCTCCTCCTCGGGCGCGTCCGGCAGGGCCGCGAGATCGAGCTTTCCCGAGGCCGTCCGCGGGAGCGCCGGCACCGCAATGACGACGTCGGGGACGAGATGACCGGGCTGGTCGGCAGCCAGGCGCGCGCGGATGCCCGCCGGGTCCGGACCAGGTGCGGCGAGCACCACGTAGGCCACCAGTCGTTCCCGCCGGGCCAGGACGGCCACGGCGGTGACCCCCGGAACGGATCCCACCGCGAGTTCGACGGCGGCAGCCTCGATCCGGTGTCCCCGGATCTTGAGCTGGCGGTCGCCGCGGCCGCAGAACTCGAAGGTTCCGTCCGGCAGGCGTCGCACCACGTCCCCGGTCCGGTACATCCGTGCGCCGGGCTCCGCCCCGAACGGATCCGGGCGGAAGGCGTCGGCGCTGGCCGAGGGGTTGTTCAGGTACCCGCGGGCGACCGAGGCACCGGCCACCCAGAGCAGGCCGCGCCGGCCTGGGGGCACGGGCCGGCCGGCGTCGTCCAGGACGTAGACCCTGGTTCCCGGCAGGGGCCGCCCGAGGGGCACGGACTTGGCCGGGTTCGCCGGGTCGAGGTCCGCGAGGTCGTGGACCAGGACACCGACGGTCGTCTCGGTGGGTCCGTAGTGACCGATCACCCGCCAGCCGGCGGCCATCAGGCGATCCGTGAGGACCCGCGGCGCGGCCTCGCCGCCGAGGATGAGGGCCCGGCGCGGCCGCAGGACCTCCAGGTCGATTCCGCTGAGCAGGGCGCTGAGATGGGTGGGGGTGATCTTCAGGTAGTCGGTGGGCCGCTCGCGCAGCAGATCCCCCAGCGCCACCGGGTCCACCGCGGTGTCCTGATCCACCAGCCGCAGGACGCCGCCGGTGGCCAGCGCGACGGCGAGCATCGTCAGGGACGAGTCGAAGGTGGGTGGTTGGAGCATCAGGTGGACCGCACCGGGCTGCGTGGCCAGGACGTGGCTGAGCCCTCCCAGGTAGGCGGCCAGGTTCCGGTGCTCGACCGCCACGGCCTTGGGTCGGCCTGTCGTGCCCGAGGTGAACAGCACGTACGCCAGCGCGGAGCCGGTCGGCCAGGCCATGGCCTCCGTCCCGGCGGCCGGCGCCGATTGCGCCACGTCGACGGCGAGGGTGTGCACGCCCGCAGGGAGGGCGACGTCGAGGTCCGGCGCCACCAGGGCAACCCGGGCTCCGACCGCCTCGACCAGCCCGGCCAGGAACGGCGCGGGGGCCGCCGGGTCGACGGGCACGTAGACCGCGCCGGCCAGATGGATGCCCAGCAGACACACCGGCAGAGCCGCCGAGCGTGGGACCGTTACCAGAACGGGCTCCTCGGTGCCGGGGCGCACACCGTGACGGCCCAGCTGCCGGGCGACGTGCTGGGCCTGGTCCCACAGCTCTTGATAGGTGAGCTGCCGGTCCGGTGTGTCGACCGCGAGGACCTCGGGCCGGTCACGGACCTGGCCGGCCACCCACTCGGGGAAGGACCGCCCGGCTGCGAACGGCTTTCCACCGTCCTGGCTCCGGTGCAGGTGCCGCAGTTCGTCGGCCTCCAGCAGAGGGACGGCGTCCAGAGAGAGATCGGGGGTACTCACGGCGAGGTCGAGAATGGCCCGCAGGCGGGCCGCCACCCGGTGGGCGGTCTCAGGAGTGACCACGTCGGAGCGGTATTCCAGCGTCCCTTCCAGGGCACCACCGCCGCGGACCAGGGTAAGGGCGAGGTCATGCCGCACCGTCTCGACCCGGGCCATCCCGAGGGACTGGGCCGCGACGCCGCCGGCGGCCTCCTCCGGCACCGGGCTGTCGTGCAGATTGATCGAGGCCTGGGCCAGCGGGGCGACACCGTAGCGCCGCGACGGGGCCACGGCTGCGACGATGCCGTCGTATCCGAGGCGGTCGTGTTCCAGAACGGTGAGCACCTCCGCGCGGACCCGGTCCAGCACCTGCCGGAAGGAGGGCCGGCCGCCCAGATCAACCCTCACCACCAGGCGCTCGGTGAAAAGGCCGACGGTGCGGGCCATCTCGGGAACAGGACGACCGGAGGTGGCCATGCCGACCGGGACGTCGCGGGCGCCGAAGACCTCCCCGAGCGCCGTGGCGTACGCACCCAGGATCACCATGAACAGGGTGGCCCGCTGCCTGGTGCCGAGCCGGGTCAGGGCCGCGACCTGCTGCTCGTCCAGGTGGATCCGCACCGCGGCCCCACGGTCGCTGAGCACGGGCGGACGGACCCGGCCGAGGGTGAGGTCCAGGTCCTCCAGATCGGCCAGATGCCGGCGCCAGAAGTCGCGGTCGCCCTCCGCGGCCGTTCCGGCCAGGCGTTCGCTGTGCCACTGGCTGAAATCGGCGTACTGCACCGGCGGGGGCGTGGCCTGCGCGAGGGCTGCGGGCGAGCCGGAAGTGACGCCCAGGACGAGATCGCTGACGATGACCTCCATCGAGATGGCATCGGCGATGAGATGGTGCACCGCGAGCAGGAGGGCGTCATATTCACCGTCCACCGAAGATCGCCGGACCTGCTGCAGTCTCAGGAGGGGCGCCCGCGACACGTCGAACGGTGTGCCGGCAGCCGTGCGGCAGAGCTCGTCGTAGCGCTCGCCCGCCTCCGGCTCGGACAGGCCGGTCAGGTCGATGAACTCGACCGGAACCGGTCGCGGCTCCCGCACGACCTGGTGCAGGAGGCCGGACGTCACCCGGAAGTCCGTCCGCAGCGCCTCGTGCCTGCTGACGACCTCGCGCAGGGCCGCCACCACGGTCTCCGGCTCCAGCGTGTCCCGCCGCACCACCTCGACGAACAAGGTGTGCTGAGCCGTTCCGGGAAGGTCCTGCTCGATCGACCAGAGCCGTTGCTGGGCCGGTGATGCCGGTACCTGCAGAACCGGCGCGCTCACCCTTGCCCCGCCACCGGGCCTGCCGTCGCCGCGCGCAGGCTCCGCGGGCGCATATCGGTCCAGATCGACTCGATGTGTTCCAGGCACGCCTCTTTCGTTCCGCTGAAACCCTCATCGTGCCAACCGGAAGGGTTGGGCCGGTCGTGTTCCCAGATGGAGTACTGTTCCTCGTCGTTGCGGACGACCTTCATGTCACGGTCGTCATCGGTCGTGTCGGTGAACACCACACGTCCTTTCCACCAGAGGGTTCGGCTGCCGAGGCGCGCTGTGATCCGGCCCGCAGGACAGCGGCCAGGATCCGAAGTCCTTACCTACGAGGAATTCTGAGGATGGGCCCGGAGTCCGCGATCGCGACGGGATCGCCACCCGCAGTGGCCGGGGCCACCCGCTCGTCCCGCTTCTGCTGAATCGTGTCCGCCGTGCCGGCGACGGTCGGGTGGTCCAGGAGTTCCCGCAGGCTCAGGCGGACATCGGTCTCCCGCGTCATGGCCAGGATCACGTCCATGGCGCTGAGCGAGTTTCCGCCCAGATCGAAGAAGTCGTCCTTAACCCCGATCTGCGGGACACCCAGAACATCGGCCCAGACCCGGGCCAGAACTGTCTCCAGCTCGGTCCGCGGCACAACGAGGTCCGGCGCCGCCCCTGTCGTCGTGGATTGCCGCAGGAGCAGGCGTATTTCGTCCTTCTGTACTTTCAGGGCCTCGTTCCGTGGCAACTGTGTCACCACGGCGATCCGGTGGGGAACCATGTGCCGCGGAAGCCGTTGCGCCACAAAAGTCCGCAACGCCTCCGGGGTGACCGGCCCGCTGGTCTCGACGGCGGCCCCGAGCACCTGGCCCAGAATGTCGTCCGGCAGGCCGACCACGGCGGCAGCGGCGACGTCCGGATGCTGGTGCAGGACGTCCTCGACCTCCAGTTCCGAAACCTCGAAACCACCCACGTCGACCAGCTCGCTGCGGCGTCCGACCAGGAACAGGTAGCCGTCCTGGTCCTGACGGCCCAGATCCCCGGTCCGGACCCAGTCACCGTCGAAAACGACCTCTCCTTCGTCTGGATCACCCAGATATCGGCGGGGGCTGCTGCCAGTCCCGGAACTCAGCCAGATTTGGCCGACATTGCCTTCAGGTACGACCTTTCCGTCCGCGTCGGTGATCCTGACCGCGCCGCCGGAGACCGGGCGTCCCAGGGCCCGGGGTCGCCCGGGGTCGTAGCGCATCGTCGTGCGGGCCGGCCAGGACTCTGTGCTGGCATACCCGTTGTGCAGCACAGCTGATGGGAAAGTGCTGGCCAGCTGCGGCATCTGCGAGCTCGGGAGGGCGGCCGCGGTGACGGTGACGTCGCGGACACTGGACAGGTCGAAGCGCTCGCCGGCCCGGGCCCGGATCAGCCACAGAGCCATGGCCGGCACCAGGAGCAGGGAGGTCACCCGGTACTGCTCGATCAGCTCACAGAAACGATTCTCCTCGAACTCCGGCAGGACGAGCGTGGTCGGGGGCCAGTTCAGCGCCCCGCGCAGCGCGACCTGCCCGGCGTTCGTGCCGAACGGCATGGCGTGCAGGAAGTATCGCCGGTCCACGAGGTCGTCGAGGTCCTCCTCGTCCAGACCGGAGGCCACGTTGGCATGGCTGGCCACCACGGCCCGGCGACGGCCGGTGGCCCCGGAGGTGGAGATCACCTCGGCCACGTCATCAGCCCGGGGACGCCCCGGCAGCGGTGTTCCGTCATTGTCGGCACACAGGTCCGAAAACCGCAGTTCCTGCACGCCTTCCCAGTCACCGGCCAGCTCACCGCCGGACACGACAGTGCTCACGTTCGCCGCGCCCAGAGCGCGCTGCACCTCGCGCTGCGGCGACTGCCGGGACAGCGGCACGACTCCGAACCCGGCCTTGTGAGCGCCGAGATAGGCGATCGCGTAGGCGTCCAGCAGGAAGTTGTCGAAGTGCAGACCGATCAGTGCCTGCCGGGCCGGACCGGCGCGGCGCAGCCCCCGGGCGAACGCGTCGGAACGTTCCTGCCATTGACGAAAAGTGAGTTGACCACCGCCGTCCACCAGCAGGGCTGTCTCATCCGGATGGTCGCGGGCCCGGTCGGCCAGAATGTCGGCCAGAAGACGCAATCCCGGGTCCGCCTCGCCCGATTTGCTCATTGCGGCAAGGTATAACCGGTTCCGCCAATCGGCAATACGCATCGGGACCCGTCTCGCGGTGGATCTTCCTTACCGCTCAACGCAATTCGGCACAGCTGCGTGGGCCGTGCCCTCTTGGGCAAGTCAGGCGTCGTGAATGCGCAGAAGGGCGGCGATGCCTTGACACCGGTCGGGATTCTGTGGGTTTGTCATTGCCGGGCCGGTTCGATCCACGGCCCGGGCGAGATTTTCGCCGCCGATGACGGCGTCACGACGAGAGGTGGCTGCATGGGGCTCATCGTCTGCAGCAACAGCATGCCGCGCTGGAACGAGACGGGACTCTCGCCACGTTCACCCGGCGGCCTGGTGCCGCTGCTCGCGGCTCTGCTGAAAGACCGTGGTGGTGACTGGGTGTGCACGGCACCGGCGGACCGGAGCGTCCCCGACACGACCGTCCGACTGAAGGGCGACATCACCCTTCACCCGGTTCAGCTGGACCCTCAGGTCCAGGAGGACCACTACCTGACCATCGGCGTGCGGCTGATGCTGTGGTTGTTCCACTACCTGCTCGACACTCCCCGTGATCCCTTGCTGGACAGCGACTTCACCCGCGCCTGGGGCAGCTACGAGGTGGCGAACCGCGCCTACGCAGACCGGCTGGCCGCCCTGAACGTGACTGCGGGCGACGACCTGCTGGTGAACGACTACCACCTGTTCCTGGTCCCGGAGATGGTAACCAGTGCGGGAGGCCCCCGACCGGCAACCCTGAGCTATTTCCACGGATTGCCCTGGTGCGAACCGCAGTACTACGCCATCCTCCCGGCGGCCATCCGCTCCCGGATCCTGGCCAGCCTGCTGTGCTGCGACGTCGTCGGTTTCCACGACAGTCGCTGGGCCGACGCCTTCACCCGGTGCTGCCTGCGGCTCCTGCCCGGTTGCCAGGCCGGAGCCGGGTGGGTGACCTATCGCGAGCGCACGACCCGGATCGCCGTGACGCCCTTCCCCGTGGACACCGGGGAACTGGAGCGGTTGAGCACCGAGGAACGGACGCTGACCTGGAGGCAGCGGATCGCCGAGCAGGCCCACGGACGACGGATCGTGGCCCGGGCCGACCGTCTGGACCTGTGGAAGAACCACCTGCGCGGTTTCGCCGCCTACCGCTCGCTGCTGGAGGCCAATCCTCGTCTGGCCCACGAATGGCATTTCTGCGCCGTCACCACGACCCCCACCCGCACGACCGAACGCAGCCGCGCCTACCAGCAGGAATGCGAGGCCGCGGTCAACGAGATCAACGAACGGTTCGCCCCCTCCCCCGAGATGCCCGCCGTCTCCCTGGTCTACCCCGACGCCGCCGGCTCCCGGCACTGCGTCACCGCCCTCCTTTCCCAGGCAGACGTCACGCTGGTCAACCCGATCATCGACGGAATGAACCTGGTCGCCAAGGAAGCCCTCTTCCTGGGTCGCGGGACCCCGGTGCTCCTGTCGGTCAACGCCGGGGCCTTCGAGCATCTGGCTCCCTATGTCACCCCGATCGAGCCTTTTGACACCGTCGCAACGGCGGACGCCCTCCTGACCGCGATGCAGACACCACCGAACACCCCGGCCCCGGACGCGGGCCGCGATCGGCAGACCAGCCTGAGCACCGCCTTGGCCCCCGGGGCCGGCGCCACGACCTGGTGGGACAACCTCAGGGACCTGGCCCGACAAGCCAGGACCAGTCCTGCGGACGGAGACGGCCGATGAACCTGCACCACCACGACAGCTCCCGACTGCTCGCCCACATCCACCAGACCGGCCTGATGCAGCTGATCCCGGCTGGAGCAGGTTCACCGGGCCCACCGACCCTCGAGGAACCGGGCCTGCGCCTGGACGAGAACCAGGTCCTGACCGCGACCGGCCATCAGACAACGGTGCGCACCCGGCACCTGTCCGACCTGCTCGGCATCGGCGGCGATCAGCCCGCTCCCCTGGCGGACCGGGAGGCTGCGCTCGCCCTCCTTGAGGAGGAAGGCCAGGATCCGGTGCTGTATCGGGCTCTGCGGGACATCTTTCCGGCCCGGACGGACACCTGCACGCCCGTGCGTGCCGACCTGGTCGTGTTCGAGAACGGGACGCTGCCGGGAGGTGAACCCTACCGGTCGCTGGGCCACTGGAACCCGCCCGGCCAGGTGGAGGCGTTCGAGGTCTTGAGCGGGCGGATCATCATGCTGATCGCGGGGATCTCGCCATCCGGAGTTCCTTTCTGCTACGCCAAACCGCTCTCAGCAGGCGATCAACTGGCCGTGCCCCTGGGCGTCTGGCACGTTTCCTACGCCCTCGAAGGCCCGGCCGTGGTCTTCAACATGTACGCCAATCCCCTCCGGCCCCTGGATCTTGGGCTGCACGGCGGCCATGACGGCAAGTACCGGGGCAACGCGCCGGTCGCCGTGACGCTCCGACAGTCGCCCGACGGACGGCTCCGCGCGACCGGCCCCGCAGGCGCCCTCGCCGCCTGGGGCGACCCGCTACGACCGATCCCGGCGGGCAGCCAGAGCACTGCCGGCCATGAGCCGGACTGGCTGGCCCCGGAGGAATCCCTGACCGGTCTGTTTCTACGGGCCTCGGCCGATCATTGGGATCAGGTGATTGCCGGGGCGACCGCCGACCAGGCAGCCCCCAAGGAGGCGGCCGGCGTCCCCGGGGCCTGGTGAGACGCTGAAGACACCCGCGATCCACGGCTGACTCGAGCCTGATTTACCAAGATCAACTGCCCTGACGATCCGGTCCTGCTCCTGGTCCTCTATCCATCAGCCATCCGCAACCGCGCGGCGGTCGCCAACCGAACGCGGGGAGACGACCTCCTCCCCCAGGTCGCCGGGCGTGAACTGCAGGATCCGCAACGTGGACGGGAATGGTCCGGCCCGGAGACGGCGACCCGGGGCTAGAGGTCACCGAGGACGCGCATCTGAAGGCGAACTCCCTGAGCGCCGACTTCTTCAAACGCATCACCGGAAGCTCCTACGCATGATATTCAGTGCCCAACTGAATGTTTGCGTGCGGCGCCCGTCAGGTGCACGAGGCCGTGTAGCCCTCAGCCGCGCCCTGCCACGCGGAAGGGCCGCTCATGAATCTCGTGTGCGCTGGGGTTTCGTCGTGATCTGGCGACGAACCCCCGCTCAGAACCAGGACCGGTCCCGGGGGCCGAGCTCCAACGGTGCGGCACTCCTCAGCCGCAACGCGATGGGGCGCCACGTGCTGCACCGACTACCTGGCTCCGGGACAGCGGCCGTTGGATCCGTGCTGCCCGTGGCAATCCTGGCCCTGGCCATGCTGTGGTGGCCCGAGTACGGCGACCAGAGCCTGTTCGTCCTGGGCGCCCAGGAGCTACGCGACGGCGCCGTCTACTACCGCGACTTCTGGGATATCAAGCAGCCCGGGCTGTACTGGTTCTACCAACTGGGCGACCTGATCGTGCCCGGCGGAGCCGGCGCCCGGCTGCTCGAAATCGTGCTGGTCATCGCGACCGGGCTCGCGGTCCACACGATGGTCTCGGCCTGGACCCAGCGGCGCTGGCTGCGCTTCGCCGCTCCGACGATCGTCCTTGGCCCCTACCTGAACTGGTCCTTCCTGGGCGGCGTCGGGCAGATCGAGGGCCTGATGAACCTGCTGATCATTGCCGCCATCGCGCTGACCTGGCCCCGGCCGGCGCCGTCGTCGCGAGGCGACGTCCGCCCGACCACGGCGCAGGACCCTGCCCAGCAGCCCCCGCCGATGAGGTCGGTCCTGGCCTGGTTCCTGGCCGGGAGCGTCGTCGGCGCCGTCGTCCTGTTCAAGACCCTGTACGCACCCATCGTGCTGATCCCGATCGGCGCGGCGCTGCTGATGAGTGGGCGCCCAGGTCTACGGGTGCAGATCGGGCGAGCGGCCGTGCTGTTCCTGGGGGCGGCTGCGCCGGTGGCGCTGGCACTGGCCTACTTCGCCGATCACGGCGTTCTCGGCCTGGCCCTGCGCACCACCTTCCAGCTACCTCGAGAGGTCGCGGCCAGTCCCAACCTGCACCCGTCGTCCGCGATCGAGACGGTGACCCAGGCGCTCAAGAACCTGGTCCCCGTGACCGGGCCGCTTGCGGCGATCGCCCTGCTCAGCGCGTTCGGCCGACGCACCGTGGTCCGGGACGGCGCTCTGGCCGCCACCATCGTGCTCGAGCTGGCCCTGACCTATCCACAGCTCTGGACGCCCTACCGTTTCCTGATGCTGGCCGCCCCGATGGGTCTCCTGGCCGTGATCGGACTTGAGTCGGTGGCGAACTGGCTGGCCGGCCGCGCCGAGCGGGGCTGGTGGGTCCCCGCGCTCGGGGCGGCCGGCACTGCCGTGGCCGTGGCTCTGACTCTGGCTACCCTGCGTCTGCCGGCCCACTTGCTGCTGCATGCCGGGGATTACGACGGTGGCCTGAACAGCGCGGCCCGCATGGGCCGCAGCGACATCGACTCGAATTTCCGCGCTGCGGCGCTCGTTGCCGACCAGGTCCGCCCCGGCCAGCAGATCTACGTCGTCGGTGACCCAGGAGTGATGACCCTCCTGCACGCCCGGCAGGGGTTGCAGCTGACCGGCTGGTCGCTGGAGCAGATGCCGGCCCGCGTCTGGCGGGAAGCCACCCGGCAACTGCAGACGTCCCGGCCCGCCCTGGTCTACGTCGATGACACCACCCAGGACTGGACCCAGATCAGCCAGCAACAGGGCCGGCCGTTCTTCGACTATCTGCGCACGCAGTATCGAATCATTTCCACAACCGCCGACGGAACCTGGTACCAGACCACTGACACCGGCGTCCCGCTGCCGCAGGCCGGTAGTACCCAGCTCTGAGACGTCGGCCCCTAGCTCCGCCGTGTGGGGCCGACACCGCTTTCCCAACAGCCGAATCCACGGAAGTCACATACCGAAGTCCAGCGTGATGTCAAAATGGCGGGGACCGCTCCCGGCCTCTTCGGCCGGCCGGGAGCGGCGCCTGCTACAAGTCGGATCCTACGACTGCGCTACGACTGCGCGTACTTATCGAACTCCCCCGCCTGGGCACCGGCGATAAAGGCTGACCACTCCTTGTCGTTGAACGTCGCGATGCCCGCGTCCGGGTCGTTGGAGTTGCGAACGACGATGCGGCCATCGATGCGGCCAACCTCGACGCAGCTGTCTGAATCACTGAAAGTGCTGATGTGGAAGGGAATGTCGCCGGTCATTGTAGGTACTCCTCGATCGGTATCGACTGGTTCTGCATTGCAGCGAACCTCCGGGACAGGTTCGCAATCACCCGGGGCTTGTCCGTGTGGGCTCCACCCAGGTAGCTCTCGATGTAAGCCAGGTGCCGCGACTTACCTCCGGCGTCGAGCTTCAAAATCGTTGCGCCACCTCGTGTTGCCGGTAGGCCACCAACCGAAATGAGATGAACCCTGATGTCCACCAATCGGTCTGCAGCCAGTTGCCGAAGGTGCTCCCTCTGGTCTGCCATGCATTGCGCCGAGCCAATCCAGCGCAGCAACGCCTCTTCGGCCATCGTGACCTGTATCGCAGCCCGGCCGATGGCCTGGCGCTGACGTTCCTGTCGTAAGGCGACGACGCCCGGTATGGCGGCTTCACTCACATCACCGGATAGTCGAGCAATGGCCGCCGCGTACTCCGACGTCTGCAGAAGGCCGTGGACACCGGGAGCCATGATCTTAAACTCGGTGGCGTACCGCTCAAAGGCCAGGTATTCGCGGAAATTCGGTTCGACGTCCAGAACCTGAGCTGATTCCTCCCGCTCGGCCCGGACAAGCATGGCTTCCAGTTCGGCAGCTTCAACGGCGTTAAGGCTGAACGCCTCAGCCATGAGCTTGATGTCGCCCCGGTCGATCCGCACTCCGCCACGATGGTTCTCAAGGCGCGTCCAGCGAGATACCGAGCCGAGCCCGATTCCCATCATGTCCTTATGGGTCAGCTTCGCACGGGTGCGATAAGCCTTGATTTGCTCGGCCAGGAGCCACCGCACAACTCCGGCCGTGGGCTCCTGGGCATCTGACACCACACCAGAATACGCGGCGCGCCGACCGGTGGTCTTCATGAACAGGTCATGGACAACAGGTCACGATGACGTGTTGTCATAGGACTCTCTGCGTTGCGAATGTTGCACCATGCCATCCGGTAGGAAAACCGCAGGAGCGCAGACGGACCACGCCGCACTCCCGGCGCGAAGCGCAGCTGTGGCAACCGCCGCGGGGACGGTCGCCCCCGCTTCCCGTCTGCTGGTGCTCCTGACTCCATCGGGTGGCTCCCGCCGAGCCTGGGAATCTGCGTCCCCCGGCTCGGCGGGCCTCCAGAAACCTCGGATCCCACGTCCGGGTCTGCTCGCCCGCCCCCGGCACGTGATGCCGGCCGCCCTGCGGGACGAACGGGCAGCATCGCCACGGGCAAGCGATGCACGAGGGCAGGCGGGAAGTCGGGCCAGCAGCAAACCACCGACTTCCCGCCCATGAACCGCCCCCACCGCGCCCGTGCCGACGGGGAACCGGGCGCCGTGGGGGCACCCAACGTGACGCGCCCTCAACCCCTCCACTGGGCTGCGTCACGAACAAGCTCCGGCCGCGCTCCGGCACGGCCTGCACCCACCCGCGCCAGCGCGGCCGGAGTCCCTGCAGATGAACAGCCTCGAGTCAATGAACGCATCCAGCCGCAGGCGCCCATAGGCTTCCAGCGACTCCCCGGAGAACTCTTTCCCGAAGGACAAATCAATGCCTGCCGTCCACCCGGAACGAGCATTCGAAGCGCCGGGACGCCCACTCCTCAGGCTAGATACGCGAGATCGGTGCATCCGCCTGCGGACCGGTGCGCTGCTCGGGTTCTGACGTAACCCTTCACCATGCTCAGTCGGGCACGCCCACGTCCATCCGTTCGTCGTATCCGGTAGCCGGGTTGACGACCCGGCCCGACGCCCACCAGTTCTCACTGGCGGTCTCGAGAATGCGCATGACCACCTGGTCCCGCGTCACGCCGGCACGGCCCTCCAGCTCCCGGACGACGGCGGCGAACAGACGCTCCTTCTGCTCGGCCTGGCGATGGTTGAACGAGAGCGTGATGAACATCAGGCTCTCGTCACGGGGGATACCGAAGACCACGTCCTCGTGGAAGATGGTTCCGGCCGGGTGCTCGGTGAACACGTGGAAACGGTCGTCGCCCGGGATGCCGAGCACCTCCAGCATGGCCTCGTGCACGGCGTCCGAGATGGCCTGACGCTGTTCGCGCGTGGTGACGCCCTCCTGGACGTCAATACTGATCAATGGCATGGCGGTCGTTCCTTTCCAGAATTCAGGCCGGCGCGGGCACGTCGAAACAGGCCACCGTGGCGGCGGTGTTGGTGTACTGGCCGATGAGCTCGACCAGGGCGACCAGACGGCGTTCATCGAAAACCCGGAGGAGGTCGGCGTAGAGCGCGTCCCCGACCCGGCGGTCGATGAGCAGCGCCCGGGTCAGGCGCACGGCCAGCCGGGCCTCGTCGCCGATCCCGGCCGGCACCTCCCCCGCCAGGAGCGAGGAGACCTCGGGCGTGCGGATTCCCGCCGACCTGGCTGCCGCGGTATGGGCGTAGCGGATGTAGGGGCTGTCCCAGATCCACGCGACGGTGAGGATCACCGACTCGACCACCTCGGCGCCGAGACCGGCCTGGCTGACCGCCGTGACCCAGGCCAGTTTGGCCGTGCCGATCTGCTCGTCCCGCAGAAGCGCGTTGAACGGGCCGATGAGCCGTCCGTCATCGGTCGCCGCCCGGTAACCGGCGGCCCGTGCTCGTTGCCCCCGGGTGCGAAGGACCGCATCCCGCAGTGCGCGCTGGGGTTCCGTGAGATCGGCGTCCTTCAGCAGCGGGAGGCGCCCTCCGAGTTCATCGTCTGTCACATCTCGAAGGTAGGGCGATCCACCCCTTGCAGGAAGCGCAAGAAAGAGAACCCGGCTATGCTTTAGGCGCATGGACCTGGGAACGTCGATGCTGCGGGTCCTACAGGCCGTGGCCGAGAACGGCAGCGTCAGCGCCGCGGCCCGGGCTCTCGGATACTCGCAGTCAGCGGTCTCCCGGCAGGTCTCGTCGGCGGAACGTCAGCTCGGACACGTACTTTTCGAACGCACCACCGTTGGCATGCAGCCCACCCGCGCCGGTACCGTCCTCCTGCGGCACGTGTCCGCGGCCCTGCGCGAACTCCAGGACGCGGCAGTTGCGCTCGACCATGGCGCGGCCACGAATCCGCCGCTGCGACTAGGAGCCTTTCCTTCCGCCGCAGCTGTCTTCCTTCCCTCGGCGATCCAGGCACTGAGGGTTGCCGGGATCGACGTGATCACGCGCCAGGCGTCCACGCCCGCACTGGTCCGCGCCGTGCGGGCCGGCACCCTTGACTACGCGTTCGTCTCGCAGCGTCCGCCGTTCCGCCCCCTGGACGACCAGACCCCGGCGCTCGGATTCCAGCCCCTGCTCGACACCACACTCATGCTCGCGGTCGCCGCGAACGGTACCCTGGGGCGAGCCGCCACCGTTTCCGCCGAACAGGCTGCAGCCGCGCTGTGGGTGGCCCCACCCGCGTCGACCCAGGACGCTCATCTGGGCGTCTGGCCGGGCCTGCCCGGACGACCGCGGGTCGCGCACCGCGCCGCCGACTGGCTCACCCGACTGCAGATCGTGGCCGTGGACGGGGGCGTCACCACCATTCCGGGGCCGGAGATGGCGAGGCTCGTTCCCGGCGTCAAGGCCGTCACCATCACCGGCATCCCGCCGGAGGTGCGCCGTATCGGCCTGCTGCGGGCCGCCGGCGCCGGGTACACCGGCCGAGAACGAGCTGAGGCAGCACTGCACTCGGTATTCGACGACTCCCTTGACCCGGGCCGAGCAAGCTAGCCGGCGGCACCCCAGTACCCTCTCCGGCACACGAACGAGGAGCCGCAAACCATGGTCGAGAACGACATTGTCTGGATGAGCGCCTCAGAAGTGACCGGTGGTATCCGCACTGGCTGCTTCACGGCGGCGGACGTCGCGGAAGCAATGATCGAACGAATCCAGGCCGTGAACCCCGTCATTAATGCGCTCGTGCACTGTGACCCCGACCGGATCCGCCGGGATGCCCTTGCTCTGGATGCCCGGCACGCGGCTGGGGAACCGATGGGCCCTCTGTTCGGAATTCCCTACACGATCAAGGAACTGACACCGGTTGCCGGCGTTCCGCACACGCTGGGCTTTGAGGTGTTCAAGGACCGTATCGCGGGCGAAGACGCGATCGTGGTGGAACGGATGCGAGCGGCCGACGGACTGTATCTGGGGCAGACGAACATCTCTGAGGCCGGGTACTGCGCCGTGTCCCGCAACCGGCTGTTCGGTTCGGCCCGCAATCCGTGGAACCCTGAGTTGACGGCCGGAGGTTCCAGCGGGGGTGCCGGAGCCGCGGTGGCTTCGGGGATCGGCCCGATCGCCGAGGGTACGGACGCCGGGGGCTCGATTCGCGTCCCGGCGGCCCTGAACGGCGTGGTCGGTTTCAAACCGACCACCGGAGTCATCCCCAGCAAAGTTCTGCCACAACGCTTCTCCACCAGTATCACGCACGGGGTAATAGGCCGATCGGTCCCCGACGTGCTCCTGATGCTGCAGGCCTGCTGGGGTTACGACGTGCGCGATCCGCTGGCCCGGCCTGACCGTCCAGACGTACCCGCCCTCGGGGCCGAAGGCGCGCTGACGGGCTGGCGGGTGGCCTACTCCCCCGATCTGGGTTTCGGCAGGGTCGATCCGGAAGTGGCGGCGATCTGCCGCCAGGCCGTCGGGGTGTTCGCCGAGCTCGGCGCCGACGTGGTCGAGGCGACACCGGACTGGGAGCAGGTACTCGAGGCCGCCTGGTCGGGGTTGATGCTCCTGGGCATGTCGGGTCTGCAGGGGCTTCTCGACTGGCCTGCAATGCGCGGCCGGCTCGACGACGAACTGATCGATCTGGTCCTGGCCAGCCAGACCCACCGGGCGGTGGACGTAGCCCGCGGGGAGGCCCTTCGGGGTCGCGTGTGGGACGCCTTCGCGGTGTTCATGTCCGAGTACCGGCTTCTGGTGAGCCCGACAACCACCGAGGCGGCGTTCCCAGCCGAAGCCTTCGCCCCGCAGTCGTTGTCATCGGCCTCCCTGCGTGACCGCGTCCTGGCCTGGACCCTTACGCATCCCTTCAACATGACCACGAGCCCGGCGATCTCGGTGCCCTGCGGCTTCACCCGAGACGGGCGTCCCGTGGGTCTGCAGATCGCCGGCCGCCTCCACGAGGACGCCGACGTCCTGGTGGCGGCGGCCGCCTTCGAGACAGCCCAGCCAGGGGGAACACGCCGTCCCTCGGCTGGCCGAGCTGAACGGTGGTGAAGCAGGCGATGGGAGACCGGTGGAAGGCAGCCTGCCGTGCTCGAGCTTTGAACTCTCGTGTGGCAACCGACAGGCGTGTAGTAGCCACCGTCATCTCACTCGACAAGCGGCACGTCGCCAGCGCTGGCCTACCCGCTCAGTTTCCGGCGGCCCGGTACGCCTCGAGGATCTCCGTGCTGATACGGCCGCGCGAGGAGACCTCGTACCCGTTGGACTCGGCCCAGACGCGGACAGCCTTGGTGTCGACACCGGTGTCCACGACGCTCGGAGAGCGTCCCTTGCGTCCACCGGTGCGGCGGGCCGCGGCGATGAAGGGCTCGAAGTCCTTGCGCAGCTTGGCCGCGTTCTTCTCGGACAGGTCAATCTGGTAGGCGGTGCCGTCGAGGCTGAGTTCGACGGTTTCCACGGCCTTGGACTTTCCGTCAAGGTCGTCCGTCATTTCTACGATCGTTCTTGTCGCCATGATCGCATGATTCGGTTCATCGTCGGCAAAGTCAAACTGAGCGAACGGATGGAGCAATTGTCCGTCCCGCCGGGGTTCCGAGACCTTATCTCCGACAAATGGTCAATGCGTTATGGGGTATCGACCGGTTTGGGCAGGAGTTCATTGCTCGGCTGTCAGGACACACCATTGACGGCGGCCATCCGGCGCCCGGGGCCGGTCATTTCGCTAATCCCCGCGCGAAGACACCGACAGTCCAGGGACCACGGCCCACGTGCAGCGGGAGTCATGCAGCATTCCGGGCCGGCTGTCAGATATAGCAACACAGGCAACTGGTTTTCCTCAGCGATGACATTCAGCCACGCTGCGTGAAGTTCGTGTCCTCGACGTAGAGGGTTCTCATCCGGCGTCCTCCACAAAAGCCTCCAGTTGGGTTCGCGTCCCTTGCTTCGTTCTGACACCTCTTAAGCCCGGTTCTACCCCGGCCGCGTTGCTCGATGTCGACCTACCCCACACGTACGAGCCATCGCACCGGCCGGGATGGCCACCAACCGGTGCCAGATCGCCCCCGTCGACGGTCAGGGACCCGTGCCCGCCCCGCGGAAGCTGTCTGCCGGTGACGGGCCAGCGGCTACCAGATCCGCGGTCAGATGCCTTCGTTCGAACGCGTTCTCCTGGTGTTATGGCGTGTTGTGGTTATCGGTGCTGTGAGCTCGACGGTGAGGAGGTTGCGTTGTCTCCGGGTCGGTCGCGGGGCTGCGCCGTCGCCAGCTGGCGGTGATGTCCTGGGGCAAGGGAGCCGCGGTGGTGGCGCAGTCCGCGATCAGGGCTGCGACGTCGAGCACGCGGCGGTTGCAGTCCTGGGAGATCTTGGCCAGCAGCTGGAACGCGCAAGGTCCATCCACGCGAGTCAGGAGCCTGATGATGCCCTTGGCCTGGCCAATGACGTCCCGGGTCTCCAGTGCAGTCCTCAGGTGAGCGATTTCGGCCGTTGCGACTGGGTCCAGTTCTGGACGCTCTGTCGGTTCCGAAGGATCTGGGTTGGGCTGAACGACGTCTGATGTGCTCATGTCTTCATGTCCTGGAGCAGGTCGAGTCCGGTGGGATGCGGCTGGGCAGGGCCGGCTCGCGGGTGGTCTGCACTCAAGCGGCCGCCTAGGTCCGCGTGTGTCAGGCCACCCCGAGAGTGGCCCGACTCGCTACTACGGTTCAGGGGCGAATCATTCGAGGATGGCTCGGGTGACGTTCATCTGGTCCCCCAGGACCCCCTGGATCAGCTGCTGGGTCTGGTTGATCTCATCGACGGCGTGGTGGATGTCGGCCAGCGACGCGGTGACCGCCTCGACCCGGCTCTGGATCGCGTTCACCCGGTCACTGACATCGGTAGTGGCCCGCTCGGTCTGCCCGGAGAGCTGCTTGACCTCCTCGGCGACCACCGCGAAGCCCTTGCCGGACTGCCCGGCCCGGGCCGCCTCGATGGTGGCGTTCAACGCCAGCAACTTGGTCTGCGCCGCGATCGTCTGGATGTCCTGGACCACCTTGTTGATCTCCGCGCTGGCCTGACCCAGCTCCGCGACCTGATGATTGGCCTCAATGCTGAGCTGCCCACCCCGCGAGGCCACCCCCGAGGCCGAACTGACGTTCCGCTCAACCTCACCGATCGACTCCATCAACCGCTCACCCGCCACCCGCAGCTGACCACGGGCCTGGAACCGCTCCATCGCCTGACCGATCAGGAAAGCCGTGTTCCGCAACGCCATCTCGCGGCTCTTAGCCATGATCAGGGTGCGGGTGGCGAAGAAGTCGATGGTCCCGACGAACCGGCCGTTCACCGTGATCGGCAGACAGACCCCCGACCTCACCCCCGCCCGCTGGGCCGCCGGACGCCGCACACAGTCAGTCAGCTCGCCCAGGTCCTCCACGAAAACGAAATCGTTGCGGGCCCAGGCCCGCCCCGACAGACCCACACCCCGAGCGAACGACGCCGACAACGTCACCTCACGGAACTCGGGGTTCACATCCCCGGACTCCATCGCAAAGCGCAGCACCTGCCCGTCCTCATCCAGCCGCCAGAACGAGCCGTACTGCCAGTCGAAGTCCCGGCGGATGATCTCCATC
>JODP01000007.1 GCA_000719025.1 Kineosporia aurantiaca JCM 3230 | reverse complement strand
GTCATATCCGGTATTAGCCACCGTTTCCCGTGGTTATCCCAGAGTCAGAGGCAGATTACTCACGTGTTACTCACCCGTTCGCCACTGATCCACCCCGAAAGGCTTCACCGTTCGACTTGCATGTGTTAAGCACGCCGCCAGCGTTCGTCCTGAGCCAGGATCAAACTCTCCGTAAATAACTTTTCTATCAGTGTTTTACCAACTGAAAAAAAGCCTTGCGAAGTAATACAAAGAGTATCCTGACCAATAAGAACCAGACCCTGTGAACCGCCCTACCGACGGGGGCCGGTACGACGAGGACCTGATCCATCAGCCAAGAAAACCGTCTGAAAGACGATCAATTGGCATCGGTTGTTCAGATGCGCTGTTGAGTTCTCAAGGAGCGGACGCTCCCGGGCTGTAGGCCTTTCGGCTTTCGCTCGGGGCGACTGAGAAGAACGTTAGCCCTTCGCTCGCGCCCCGGTCAAATCCGCATTTCGCGGGGATTACCGGGGATGGAACATTTCCTGCCGGCTTTCGGCAATGACTATTGAGCCCACCCCGGAGGGCGCGCAGAATCGTCTCAGCTTGGGCTGGAGGAAAAGGGCTTACCACCGCGAGACCGTCCACCGAGGTGTCCGTTGCTCCCATGGTGTCGACGGCTGCTTGCGCACCCGCCGAAAACCCTTGGAGAACATTACTCAGCTCGACCGGACCCGTCCAGCCCGGGTCCGAGAGTCCTGCGTCACAACCGGGTAACGAAAGCTACTTGGCGCCCGAGGCCCGCAGCAGGCGGATCGTCCCGATCTCCGCCGCGTTCTTCATCAGCTCCGCGTTCACCCACGCGGCCATGTCCGCCACCGTGCGTTCGGCATCCACCGGCCAGGGGAACGAAGCCGGGGAGTCGAGGCCGGCGTCCAGCAGCTCGTCGAGAATTCCCACCCACTGTTCACCCAGTTCGCGCAACCAGGCGATGGCCGGCTCCCCCACCCCGGGCCACTCGACCTCCAGCGGGTCCAGCGGGGCGCGGCCCGAGGCGTGCTCCAGCGCGCTGCCCAGCCACCAGCCCAGGTGCCAGGTGGTCCAGGCGATGGTCGGGACCGGGATCGGGTCGGGAGCGCTGTCGGCCCAGTCCGGCGTCCAGGAGCCGTCCGGCTGCGCGTGCATCGTCCAGCACACGGGACCCGGCTCCCAGAGGAAGTCCGCCTCCTCCAGCCGCTCCAGGTGGTACTCGAAGAACGACCAGGCCAGATCGAACTGCCAGCGAAGCAGACCACGCCGCGAGGACTCCATCCGGCGACCTTCCCACGTGATCATCAGCGGGGCAACGGTGGCGGCCGGCCCGAATCGTCCTCAGGCTTAAAGTGCCATCCCCCGCTGCCCTTTAGGATCCACCCCATGGCCGACTGGACCTTCCGCCCCGCAACTCCCGAAGACGCCGAGCGCATCGCCGATCTGAAGGTCCTGGTGATCCGCGAGCATCTCGAACGGCTGCGCCCCTGGAGCGAGGAGTCGGCCCGGCACTACTTCCATGTGCGCTACGTGCCGGCCAACTGCCGCATCATCGAGGTGGGTGGGGTTTTCGCGGGGTGCGTCGCCTTACGGCAGGCCGAGGACTGCCGTTGGCTGGAACAGTTCTACCTGGTGCCGCAGTTCCAGGGGCGGGGCCTGGGCAGCGCGGTGCTGAGCGCGCTGCTGGAGGAGTGCGACGCGGCCAGGATGCCGGTGCGCCTGGACGTTCTGCAGCAGAGCCCGGCGCGGCGTCTGTACGAGCGTCACGGGTTCGTCTTCGAGCATGAGGATGCCCTGGACGTCTTCATGGTCAGGCCGCCTCGCCATTAGGCGCGATGCGCACGCTCTCCGCCCATTCCTTGACCCACAGCGGTAGTTCCAGGTCCACCGGTGAGCCGCCCGCGGCGTCCAGCAATTCCTCTTTCAGCACCGAGCCGCCGCTGCGCTTGAGGAACCGGATCTGGACCACGGCGCGGGCCATGATCTCGCCGCTGCGGGAGAGGAAGGTCTGCTCGAGGTAGGAGTGCTTGTCGTCGAAGCCGACCAGCCTGGTCTGGACGTCGAACTTCTGCCAGAGCGTGAGCGAGCGCCGGTAGGTGATGGTCTGCGCGGTGACCACCGGGAACCAGTTGCGGCGCTTGACCTCGGCCCAGTACTTGGCCCGGATCAGCAGGTCGAGCCGGCCGAGGTCGCAGAAGGCCAGGTAGCGGCTGTTGGTCAGGTGCCGGAAGACGTCCAGGTCGTTCGGCAGCACCCGGAACGTGGTGCGCGAGCCCTGCCACAGGTCGACCTTGGGCCGGACCCGGACGAGCAGATTGAGCAGGAACAGGCGCAGGTAGAGATTCATGATCTTCCTGGTGCGGGAGAGAACGGCGTTCGGCGCGGACATCCTAAGAGGGCCGCTGGGCTCACGATCATTCCCGGCCCTTGACCGACCCGGTCAGGACCGTCCGGCCGCCTGGGTGAAGATGGGCGTACCCCCGGCTCGCCCCACAGACAAGGCTCGTCCATGCGTCTCCTGCTCATCCGTCACGGCCAGACCACCTCCAACGTGAGCGGATCCCTGGACACCGCCCGCCCCGGCGCGGACCTCACCGACCTGGGCCGTGAGCAGGCCGAACTGCTGGTGGAGCGGCTGCGGGAGGAGCCGATCGACGCCCTGCACGCCTCCACCCTGGTGCGGACCCAGCAGACCATCGCGCCGCTGGCCGCGGCCCGGGCCCTGGACGTGCGGATCCACGACGGTCTGCGCGAGTGGGACGCCGGCGATCTGGAGATGAACTCCGACGAGGAGTCGGTGCAGGTGTACGTGAAGGTGGTGCTGAGCTGGGCGGAGGGGCGCACGGACCTACGGATGCCGGGTGGCCCGGACGGGGCCGAGGCGTTCGGCCGCTACGACCGCGCGGTCGCGGAGATCGCCGCGGCCGGTTCGGCCTGCGCGGCGGTGGTCAGTCACGGCGCCGCCATCCGGACCTGGGTGGCGGCCCGGGCCAAGGACGTGGACGTGCCCTACGCGGCCGCCCACCCGCTGCTGAACACCCAGGTGGTGAAGCTGGTGGGCGATCCGGGCAGCGGCTGGGCGGTCGAGGACTGGGGCTGGTGAGACCTTGAGGCTCGTGACGGGCCTCAGCGCAGCCCGTCGAACAGGTCGGCCTCGGGGGTGGGGGCGCCGGTGGTGTCGCGGACCCGCTGGAACGTCTCGACCCCCATCATGCCGGTGAACCGCTCGACGCCGAGCCCGAGCATCATGGCGCTGTCGGACTGGCTGGAGTGCGCCGACAGGGCCTCGAACTTCTGCGCGCCCCAGGGCTTCACGTCGACCCAGGTGGTGATCTCCTCGTCGGGCAGGCCCATCGGCAGGCGCTCGCCGCGGGCCAGCTTGGCGTCGGCCTCCGCCTCGTACTTGGCGACCTCGGCCTTCTCCTCCTCGGTGCCGAACTCGCGGGTGAGATCGCCCCAGGCCTTCATCTGCGAGTAGGGCGGCGAGGACCAGTAGACCTTGGCGGGCTGCCAGTCCTCGCCCTCGAGCAGGTCGAGGGCGGCCATGGTGATGCGGTGGGCCTGGATGTGGTCGGGATGCCCGTAGACGCCGTTCGGGTCGTAGGTGACCACCACGTCGGGCCGGTACTGCCGCATCAGGTCGGCCAGCCGGGCCGAGGACTCGCTCAGCGGCACGCCCCAGAACGCGCCGGGCGCCTCGTTGGTCGGCCAGCCCATCATTCCCGAGTCGTGGTAGCCCAGCCGCTCCACCGCGTCCAGCCCGAGGATCTTGGCGCTGCGGTCCAGCTCGCCCATCCGCACTGCGACGACGGCCTCCGGATCGTGCCCCGCCTGCCCGGGCTTCACTCCGCCCGGGCCGTCGCCACAGCGCCCGTCGGTGCAGGTCACCAGCACGGTGCGGAAGCCTTCGGCCACCGCCTTGGCGAACACGCCGCCGGTGCCGGTGGCCTCGTCGTCGGGATGAGCATGGACAGCCATGAGGGTCAGGGTCACAGCGGAAACCCTAGCCCGGCCCACCGACAGAACCGGATCGGATGCACCGGACCAGCCCCGGACCAGCACCACCCCGGCCCCGACTGCGGATCCGATCTGGCCTCATCGGCGGACGATCGTGGCCAGCCAGGCCGGTGCCCCGTGCTCGTGATAGCGCGTCTCGACCCGTTCCGGGACGATCCGGCCGACCTCCCACCCGGTCTCCGGGCGGAAGGCCGCACCCACCTGTTCCCGGCTCACCGGGTGCGGTCCGGTCTCCGGCCCCTGATCGCTGAAGCACAGCAGATGCAGCGTGCCGCCCGGCTCGGTCACCGCCGCCAGGCCGGCTACGTACTTCGGGCGCTCCTGCGCGTCGAAGGTGTGGAAGAGCCCGCAGTCCAGCACCGTGGCGAACGGACGCCCCAGGCCGGCCAGATCGAGTGCGTCGGCGAGCACGAAGTCCACGCTCAGTCCCCGGGCCAGCGCCTTCTCCCGGGCCACCGCGAGCGCCCTCGGAGCCACGTCGAAACCCCGGACGGGCAGTCCCAGCCCCGCCGCGAACAGGGCGTTCTCACCCGTCCCGCACCCGGCGTCCAAAAGCCTCCCCCGAAATTCGGAGGCCACCCGGACCAGCGCCGGCTGGGGTCGTTCGAGGTCCCAGGGCGCCGGGCCGTCCGCGTACGACGCGTCCCAGGGTTCTCCGGTCCGGCGCTCGTGACTGGTGGGCGAGCGTCCCTCCAGTGAACTCACCGGAACGCGTCCACCCCGGTCATCGCCTTCCCGATCACCAGCGTGTGCATCTCGACCGTCCCCTCGTAGGTGAGCACCGACTCCAGGTTGTTCATGTGCCGGATCACCGGGTACTCCAACGAGATCCCGTTCGCCCCGAGGATGGTCCGGGCCGTACGGCAGATCTTCAGGGCCTCGCGCACGTTGTTCAGCTTGCCCAGGCTCACCTGTTCCGGCCGCAGCACGCCCTGTTCCTTACGGCGGGAAAGGTGCAGCGCCAGTAGCAGACCCTTGGTGTACTCCAGTTCCATGTCCGCGAGCTTCTGCTGGGTCAGCTGGAATCCGGCGATGGGGCGACCGAACTGCTCGCGTTCGATCGAGTAGCGCAGCGCAGCGGTGAGGCAGGTGCGGGCAGCACCCAGCGAGCCCCAGATGATGCCGAAGCGGGCCTCGTTCAGGCAGGACAGCGGCCCGCCGAGACCGCGCACGTCCGGGAACATCGCCGATCCGGGCACCCGGACGTCGTCGAGGACCAGTTCGCTGGTGATCGATGCGCGTAAGGACAGTTTGTGCTTGATCTCGTGCGCGCTGAAGCCCGGCGTCGAGGTGGGCACGGCGAAGCCGCGGATGCCCTCCTCGGTCTGCGCCCAGATCACCGCGACATCGGCGATCGAGCCGTTGGTGATCCACATCTTGCCGCCGTCGATCACCCAGTCCGAGCCGTCCCGCCGGGCCCGGGTCCGCATTCCGGAGGGGTCCGAGCCGTGGTCGGGCTCGGTCAGGCCGAAGCAGCCGATCGCCTCGCCGGCCGCCATCCGGGGCAGCCACTCCTGCTTGACCGACTCCTCGGCGTGCCGCCAGAGCGCGTACATCGCCAGCGACCCCTGCACCGAGACCAGCGAGCGGATGCCGGAGTCCACCGCCTCCAGCTCCATGCAGGTCAGGCCGTACTGGGTGGCGCTCATCCCGGCGCAGCCGTAGCCGGTCAGGTGCATGCCCAGCACGCCCTGCTTCCCGAGCTCGCGCGTCAGCCCACGCGGGTCGTCCACGGTGCCGCGTTCGAACCAGTCCGCCACGTAGGGCTCGATCCGGGCCTGGGCCAGCGCCCGGACCGCGCTGCGCACGTCGCGTTCGTCGGGCGTGAGCAGATCGTCGGAACTGGCAAGGTCAACGGCCACAGCGATGGGGTCCATGCTGCCAAAGTTAAGCTCTGCCCACCCAGAATTCAGCCCCGCAGGAGATGCCGGATGAGCCCCACACAGCCGCCGTTCCAGGTGACCGACCCCGCCACCGGTGAGGTCCGGGAGACCTTCCCGTTCGCCACCGACGCCGAGATCGAGCAGGCCGTCGCCGCCGCCGACACCGCCTTCGGCGCCTGGCGGGAGGTGCCGATCACCGAGCGCGCGGCGATCGTGCAGAAGGTCTCCGACCTGTTCGCCGAGCGGGCCGAGGAGCTGGCCCGGCTCTCCCAGGAGGAGATGGGCAAGGCGTTCGAGGAGGGCAAGGAGGAGTCGGAGTTCAGCCAGGCGATCTTCGGCTACTACGCGGCCGAGGGCCCCAAGCTGGCCGCCGACCGGCCGATCCCGACCAGCAGCGACACCGGCGGCACGGCGATGGTCGAGTACCGGCCGGTGGGCGCGGTGCTGGGGATCATGCCGTGGAACTTCCCGACCTACCAGATCGCCCGGTTCGCGGCGCCGAACCTGGTGCTGGGTAACACCGTGATCCTCAAGCACGCCGAGTCGGTCCCCCGGACCGCGCTGGCCGTTGCGCAGATCATGAAGGACGCGGGGGTGCCGGACGGTGCGTACGTCAACGTCTTCGCCACGCACGAGCAGATCGAGACGATCATCGCCGACCCGCGGGTGCAGGGGGTGTCGCTGACCGGCTCGGAGCGGGCCGGTGCGGTGGTGGCCCAGCTGGCCGGGAAGTACCTGAAGAAGTGTGTGCTGGAGCTCGGCGGCTCGGACCCGATGGTGGTCCTGGACACCGACGACGTGGCCAAGGTGGCCGGCACCGCCTGGGACTTCCGGGTCTACAACAACGGCCAGGTCTGCAACTCGAACAAGCGGATGATCGTGATGGACGACGTCTACGACGAGTTCGTCGCCCAGCTGACCGAGAAGGCCCGCCAGATCGACCCGGCCACGCACGCGCCGATGTCCTCGCGCACGGCCGCGGAGTCGATCGACGCGCTGGTGCAGGATGCGGTGGCCAAGGGCGCGACGCTGCACGCGGGCGGCGAGCTGGGTGAAGGTCCGGCGGCGCACTACACGCCGGGGGTGCTCACCGGCGTCACCCGCGAGATGCGGGCGTTCCACGAGGAGCTGTTCGGGCCGGTCGCCGTGGTCTACAGGGTCAGCAACGAGGACGAGGCGGTCGAGCTGGCCAACGCCACCCGCTTCGGTCTGGGCGGTTCGGTGTTCAGCACCGACACCGAGCGGGCCAAGCGGATCGCGCGTCGTCTGGACGTCGGGATGGCCAACGTGAACACCCCGGCCGGCGAGGCCGCGGAGCTGCCCTTCGGCGGTACCAAGCGCTCGGGCTTCGGCCGGGAACTGGGCCCGCTGGGCTTCGACGAGTTTTCCAACAAGCGCCTGTACTACATCGCTGATTGAGGTGCCCCCGTCGGACAGCGCCGGTCCCCGACGGGCCGGCGCTGTTCAGAACCGGGGGTCAGGCGGTAGCTGGAGCGCGAGCGCCCGGACTAGGGCCGGTTCCAGTTCCGTCTGCGGATGTCTCACCCAGTACTCGGACGCGGTGAGCACGGCCGCGACCAGGGCCTGACCGACCGCGAGGGGGAAGAAGTCGCTCTCGTCGCGCCCGGTCTGTCGGGCCGCGAACGCGCGGGCGGCGGTGCGCCAGCCGGTGAACGCGTTCCACAGCTGGGCCTGCACTGCGGGCACGCTGAACACCAGCTGGGCCCGGTGCAGAGCCCAGTCGCGCTTGGCGGGAGTGGTGATGCTCTGCACCGTGAGCGCGGCCCGGGTGATCACCTGGTCGTAGGCCTCGGCCGGGTCGGCCTCGGCCAGCAGCGCAGCGAACTGCTCGTTCTCGGCGGCGGTCTCCACCCACAGAACATCGGACTTGGTCGAGAAGTAGCGGAAGAACGTCCGGCGGCTGACCCCGGCGGCCGCGGCGATGTCGTCCACCCCGACCTCGTCGAAACCGCGCTCCAGGAACAGCCGCTGGGCCGTGTCGGCCAGCTCGCGGGCACTGGTCGTGGCCGGGCGACCACCGAGAGGTCCTGTCATGGACGCCATCGTGACCCACCCCGGGGTTCACAACCAACCAGGGCATCATTTCGGGCAGCACACTCTGGACAACGGACAAATCCCTGCCCTAAGTTACGTCACGCTGTGCCATAACCGGGTTCGGTCCTTCCCGCACCGGGCCCGCCGCTTCCCCCGAACCCCACCCGAAGGAGCCGACATGGGCCGCGCCGAAGGCAAGGTTGCATTCATCACCGGAGCCGCCCGTGGTCAGGGCCGCAGCCACGCGATCAAGCTGGCCGAGGAGGGCGCCGACATCATCGCCGTCGACATCGTCGACCAGGTGGCGTCCGCCCCCTACCCGACCGCCACGGCCGAGGACCTGGCCGAGACGGTCAAGGCGGTCGAGGCCCTCGACCGCCGGATCATCGCCCGCACCGCCGACATCCGGGACCTGGCCGCGCTGACCGCGGTGGCGAACGAGGGGGTGGCCGAGTTCGGCCGCCTCGACATCGTGCTGGCCAACGCCGGCATCTCCAGCATCGGCCCGCTGCTCGACCTGGACGAGGCCACCTGGGACGAGATGATCGACATCAACCTGAGCGGCGCCTTCAAGACGCTCAAGGCCACGGTGCCGCACATCATCGCCGGCGGCCGCGGCGGTTCCGTGGTGATCACCAGCTCGCTGGCCTCGATCGTCGCCAACGGCAACAACGGCCACTACTCGGCAGCCAAGGCCGGCCTGGTCTCGCTGATGAAGACCGCCGCCAAGGAGTGGGCGCCGCTCAGCATCCGGGTCAACACCATCCACCCGTCCACGGTGGCCACCCCGATGATCCTGAACGACGCCACCTACAAGCTGTTCCGCCCCGACCTGGAGAGCCCGACCTACGACGACTTCCTGGTCGCCGCGGGCACCCTGAACGCCCTCCCGGTCCCGGTCACCGACCCGATCGACATCACCAACGCGGTGCTGTTCCTGGTCTCCGACGAGGGCCGCTACGTCACCGGCACGACCATGGTCGTGGACGCCGGGGGCGCGCTCTAGAACCCCGCTTCGTGATCATGGAGTTTTTCCCCGGGGAGGAACTCCATGATCACGGGGGAAGAACTCCATGATCACGAACGGTTTTGGCGGCATTATCGGGGGCATGACGGATCAGATCCTGCCGCCCCTGAGTCTCGAGGAGCCGTCCTCGTTCGGCCCGCGGCGCTGGTGGGGCGGCCCTCTGGACGTCGAGGGCCTGGCCCTGGCCTCGGTCGGGCTGGCCGCCGCCAGTGTGGACAACCTGCTCAACCGCTCCGGTGCGCTGCGGGCGTCCTCAATCCGCATTGCCGGCACGTTCGACTCGTTGCGGCACCTTCGGATCAACGGACGCACGCCGCTCGGTTTCGCGCCCCTGTCCGGCTTTTTCGCGACGTCGGACGGGTGGGTTCGCACCCACGCCAACTATCCCCACCACGAGCAGCGTCTCAAGGCGGCTTTGGGGGCTTCCGGAGCAGAGGACGTCGGTGAGGCCTTGCGTCGCCTGACCGCCGAGGACGCCGAAAGGGTGATTGGGGACGCCGGTGGCATCGCGGCCGCGGTCCGTACCCGTCGGCAGTGGCTCGACTCTCCTTTGGCGGCCGGCCCGCCGCCGCGCGACTGGATCGAGTTCGACCTGTCCCCGTCACCGGGCGTGGCCTGGCAAGCAGGGACCGACCTCCCGCTGACCGGGCTGCGGGTGCTCGACTTCACCCGGGTCATCGCCGGCCCGATCGCCTCCCGCACCCTGGCCGCGCTCGGCGCCGACGTGCTGCGCATCGACCCGCCCGACTCCCCCGAACTGCTCGACCAGCACATCGACAGCGGCTTCGGCAAACGCACCGCGGTGCTCGACCTGAACTCCGGCGCCGGCACCCTCAAGGACCTGCTGGACCGGGCCGACGTGGTGCTGCTCGGATACCGCAACGGCGGTTTCGACCGTTTCGGCCTCACCCCGCAAGCCCTCCGCGAGCGCTACCCGCCCCTGATCGTCATCAATCTCGACGCCTGGGGAACCCGCGGACCGTGGGCCGGGCGCCGCGGCTTCGACAGCATCGTCCAGGCCGCCACCGGCATCGCCGACGTCTACCGGCGCCCCGACGGCAGGCCCGGCGCCCTCCCGGTCCAGGCCCTCGACCACGCGACCGGCTACGGGATCGTCGCCGCGACCGTGGGCCTGGCCACCGCGCGGCAGCGGCACGGAGTCAGCGGAACCGCCCGGCTCAGCCTGGTCCGCGCGGCCGATCTACTCTTCCGCAGCCGCGCACCGCAGGACCCGGTTCAGCCGGTAGCGGATCCAGGGCTGCTCACCACCGACAGTTTCTACGGCGAACTGCAGTACGCCCCGTCGCCTTTCGATCTCTTCGGCGTCCCCCTCGAGTACCCGCACCCACCGCTGGAGTACGGGAGCAGCGTCCCTCATTGGCAATAATGGGTTGAGGCCGTTGAAGCGTTCGGGCACTCTGCCGGACGTGGATGATGCCCTGATCGAGCAGTTCAGCCGGGACGGCTACCTGAAGCTCGAGGGTGCCGTGCCCCGACAGGTTGCCGTGGAGTGCGCCGACCTGCTGTGGCACCGGATCGGTCTCTCCCCGGAAAACCCCGCCGGGTGGACCGAACCCGTCATCCGGGTCGACGGGATGGGTGGGCCGGCGTTCGAGGCGGCTGCCAACGCCCCCGCCCTGGTCGACGCGTTCGACTCCCTGGTCGGCCCCGGCCGCTGGGTCCGCCGCAGCGCGATCGGCACGTTCCCGCTGCGTTTCCCGCACCCGACGGAGCCGAACGACGCCGGCTGGCACATCGAGTCCAGCTACCCCTCGCCGGACGGAAGCCAGTACCTCACCAACTACCGGTCCCGCTCCCGCGCGCTCCTGCTGCTCTTCCTGTTCAGCGAAGTGACCGACCAGGACGCCCCGACCCGGATCCGGGTCGGCTCCCACCAGGACGTACCGAAGGTCATCCAGCCCTACGGCGAGGCGGGCGCGTCCATCTTCACCTTCGCCGCCGAGGTCGAGCGGGCCAGCGCCGACCGCCCGGTCGCCCTGGCCACCGGCTCCCCCGGCGACGTCTTCGTCTGCCATCCGTTCCTGGTGCACGCGGCCCAGCCGCACCACGGGAGTACGCCGCGCTTCATGGCCCAGCCGGGAATGGAGCGGGCGGTCGAGGCGGACCTGGGTGATGACCTGCTCTACCCGGTGGACCGGGTGATCAAGCAGGCCCTCAGCACAGCGGGACGTTGACGGCGAGGCCGCCCATCGCGGTCTCCTTGTACTTGTCGCTCATGTCCGCCCCGGTCTGGCGCATGGTCTCAATGACCTGGTCGAGGCTGACGTGGTGGACGCCGTCGCCGCGCATCGCCATCCGGGCCGCGTTGATCGCCTTAACGGCGGCGATCGCGTTCCGCTCGATGCACGGGATCTGGACCAGGCCGCCGATCGGGTCGCAGGTCAGGCCGAGGTTGTGTTCCATGGCGATCTCGGCCGCGTTCTCCACCTGCAGGGGCGTGCCGCCGAGCAGTTCGGCCAGGCCGGCAGCGGCCATCGCCGAGGCCGAGCCGACCTCGCCCTGGCAGCCCACCTCGGCGCCGGAGATCGAGGCGCGTTCCTTGAACAGCACCCCGATCGCGGCTGCGGCCAGGAAGAACTGGACCACGGCGCGGTCTCGTTCCTCCTGCGTGGCCGAGGCGATCCGGGGGATGTACGTCATCGCGTAGTGCAGTACGGCGGGGATGATGCCGGCGGCGCCGTTGGTCGGGGCGGTGACCACGCGTCCCCCATTGGCGTTCTCCTCGTTGACGGCCAGCGCGACCAGGTTGACCCAGTCCATCGCCATTCCGGGCGCGCGTTCCGGGTCTTCCTGGCTGAGTTCGTCGAACCATTTCTTGGCCCGGCGGCGGACTTTCAGGCCGCCGGGAAGGTGGCCGTCTTCGCGGACGCTGCGTTCTACGCAGTCGGTCATCACGTCGTGGATCCGCTTCAGGCCGACGCGTATCTGTACCTCGGTTCGGAACTGCAGTTCCTGCCGGAGCATGACGCCGCTGATGTTCAGGCCGGTCTGCTCGCACTGTTCGAGGAGTTCCGCGCCCGAGGAGAAGCCTTGGCTCTCGGTCTGCGGGCGGTCCACCCCCGAGGGTTCGGCGGCGCCCTCGCGCACGACGAATCCGCCGCCGATGGAGAAGAACGTCTCGCTGAGCAGTTCCTGGCCGGAACCGTCGTAGGCGATCAGGCGCAGGGCGTTGGGGTGGCGCGGGAGGATGGTGAGGGGGCGCAGGACGATGTCTTTGCCCAGGCTGAAGGGGATTTCGTGGTGTCCCGACAGCCGTAGGACGCCGTGGTCGCGGATCCGCTCGGAGGCTGCGGTGTAGTCGTCCGGCTCGACGGCTTCGGGGCGGACGTTCTCCAGGCCCACGGCGGCCGCGATCAGCGTGCCGTGGCCCTCACCGGTGGCCGCCAGTGACCCGAACAGGTCGACCTGGACCCGCTGCACCAGCTCGGTCCGGCCCTGCTTGTCCAGGGTCTCGGCGAACTCGGCGGCCGCGCGCATCGGGCCCACGGTGTGCGAGCTGGAGGGCCCGAGGCCGATGCTGAAAATGTCGAAGGTGCTGATCATGCAACCGACCTCTCGCGGGACCGACGTGCTCTACGTCGCACCCTGCGGGTTCGGGGCCGTCCGCGCAACCGTGCGGCGTCAGACGGGGGGCTCCGGGTCGTACTGGATGCCGCGGCGGACCGAGACCGCGCGGTCGGGGAAGCTCAGGCGGGAGACCAGGTGCAGGGCCATGTCGATGCCGGCCGACACCCCGGCGCTGGTGATCACGTCCACGTCGTCCACGAACCGGGCCTGGTCCGCGACCTTGATCGAGGCGTCCAGGGCGGTGAGTTCGTCGAGGGAGGCCCAGTGCGTGGTGGCCGGGCGGTTCTTCAGCAGGCCGGCGGCGGCGTAGACCAGGGAACCGGTGCAGACGCTGGTCATCAGGCCGGCCGTCGCGGCCTGGTCACGCACCCAGTCCAGATGCTCGGGGCGGCGCAGCAGAGGGCGGGTGCCCTGGCCTCCCGGGTGCAGCACCACGTCGAGCGCGGGAGCGGTGGCGAAGGACTGATCGGGCGTGATCCGCAGGCCCTTGGCACAGGTCACCAGCTCGCCGGTGGGCGAGAGGGTGATCACCTGGTAGCCGTCTTCCGGATGGTTGCGGGTCCAGTAGGCCAGAACCTCGTACGGGCCCACCGCGTCGAGTTCCTCGACCCCGTCGAACAGCACGATCCCGATGAACTTGGTCTGCGTCATTCAGCCCTCCCAGTGATCCGGCGCAACGGATTCCCAGGCATTGTGTCCCCTGGACCCTCACGCAGCCCAGGGGTCAGCCGGTCGCGCCGGGCCGGTCGCTGACTCCGAGCCGCCGGTGCTCGCTGTGGTAGATCGCCTGGTCGAGCAGCTGCGCCACGTGGTCGTCGAAGAGCGTGTAGACGATGCTCCGGCCCGACCGGGTCCCCACCACCAGGTCCAGGTTGCGCAGCAGCCGCAGCTGGTGGGAGACGGCCGACTGTTCCATCCCGACCGCCTCGGCGAGCTCGCTGACCGCCCGGGGGCCCTGGCGTAGCTCGGTGAGGATCAGCAGCCGGCTGGGAGTGGCCAGGGCCTGCAGCGTGGTCGCGATGAAGGCAGCGCTGTCCGCGTCCAGGCGGCCCACCGGCCGGTCGCGTCCTTGCCCCCCATGTCCCACAACCAGGCACTTTACCGCGCCGGACGAACGAGGACCTGGGCTCATATGAATACCTCTTCACGTGTTCTGGTAACGTCCCGGCATGGCTTCTACCGCCGTTGCCTCCCGTCCCTCGCCGTCGGCGTCCGTTCCCGGCTCCCGCCCCACGCAGTGGCACGCGCTGCCCGAACTGCGCTGGGCGGCCGCCGCGACCGGCCTGTTCCTGCTGGGTCTGCTCGCCCAGCTCACGGGAGCTCCGGCCGGGCTGTTCTGGACGCTCTACCTGGCCGGATATCTGGCCGGCGGCTGGGAACCAGGCCTGGCCGGGCTGCGGGCGCTGCGGCAGAAGACCCTCGACGTGGATCTCCTGATGGTGGTTGCGGCCCTCGGCGCGGCGGCCATCGGCCAGGTGCTCGACGGCGGCCTGCTGATCGTCATCTTCGCGACCTCCGGCGCCCTCGAGGCCCTGGCCACTGCACGGACCGAGGACTCGGTGCGCGGACTGCTCGAACTGGCCCCGGAGACCGCGGTCCGGGTGCTGGACGGCCGCGAGGAGGTCGTGGTCACGGCCGACCTGGCCGTCGGGGACGAGATCCTGGTCCGGCCCGGGGAGCGGATCGGTGCCGACGGCGTGGTGGTGTCCGGGGCCAGCGAGGTGGATCAGGCCACGATCACCGGCGAGTCGATGCCCGCCGAGAAGCGCTCGGGTGACGAGGTCTTCGCGGGCACGCTCAACGGGATCGGCCTGCTGCGGATCCGGGTCACCCGGCGGGCGCAGGACTCGGTGGTCGCGCGGATCGCGAACCTGGTTCAGGAGGCGAGCCGGACCAAGGCCACCACCCAGCTGTTCGTGGAGAAGGTGGAGCAGCGGTACTCGTTCGGCATGGTCGCGGCCACGCTGGCGCTGTTCGTGGTGCCGCTGCTGTTCGGCGAGGACCTGCGGGACGCCTTGCTACGGGCGATGACCTTCATGATCGTGGCCTCGCCGTGCGCAATCGTGCTGTCCAGCATGCCGCCTCTGCTGGCCGCCATCGCGAACGCCGGGCGGCACGGCGTGCTGGTCAAGTCGGCCGTGGTGATGGAACGCCTGGGCAGCACCACTCGCGTCGCCTTCGACAAGACCGGGACGCTCACCGTGGGAGCGCCCGTACTGGACGGCATCCGCACCGAATCCGGGTTCGTCGAGGGAGACGTCCTCCGCCTGGCCGCCGCAGTCGAGCACGGCAGCGAGCATCCACTGGCCCGGGCCGTGATCCGGGCGGCCCGGGAGCGCGCCCTCGAGATCCCTGCGGTACGGGATTTCTCGGCTCGTCCGGGGTTCGGTGTCTCCGGAATTGTGGAAGGGCGCCGGGTCGAGATCACCTCGGCCCGCAGCACCCCGAACCTTCCCGACGACGGGGGGACGCTGGTTCTCGTCACCGTGGAAGGAGAGCTTTCCGGCGTCCTCAATTTCACCGATCGACTACGCCCGGGGGCCGCCGAGGCCGTGGCCGGCGTCATCCGCCTGACCGAGCAGCCACCCGTGCTCCTCACCGGCGACAATGCCCGCACGGCCGCTCAGGTCGCCCGGCAGACCGGCCTCACCGAGACCCGGGCCGACCTGCTTCCTGCCGAAAAGCTCTCTCTGATGCGGGCCATGGACCGGGTCACCTTCGTTGGGGACGGCATCAACGACGCCCCGGCCCTGGCCGCCGCGCACGTCGGGATTGCCATGGGCGGCGCCGGTTCGGACCTCGCCCTGCAGACCGCCGATGCGGTGGTGGTGCGGGACGACCTGAGTGCGGTACCGGCGGTGATCGCGTTGTCGCGTAAGGCGCGGCGGGTGGTCGTGGCCAACTTGGCGATCGCCGCCACGTTCATAACCGTGCTTGTGCTCTGGGACCTGCTGGGCCATCTCCCCCTTCCTCTGGGGGTGGCCGGGCACGAGGGCTCGACCGTGATTGTCGGGCTGAACGGGCTCAGGATGCTGCGGGAGAAGGCGTGGTCCGGATCCGGTGGGTTCCCCAGGGTTCGAGGGTGATCGTCGCTCCGGCCGAGGTGGTGACCGTCTGCTCGTCCCAGCTCCAGTTGAACAGGAACCAGGCGCGGCCGCCGTCCGGAAGCCGGCCCGAGGAGACGGTGATCGGCAGAGCGCGGTCGGGCAGGATTTCGTCGGCGATGGGTGAGGGGGCCACCCAACGGACGATCGCGGCGGCCAGAGCCGGGTTGGGAACCGTGCCGATCGTGGTGATGCGGCCTGCGCCATGCTCTTTGGTGACGACGGCGGGAAAGTCCCGGAAACGCGGGTGGACATAGCCGGCCAGGGTTTCGGCCCCGTCGGCGATCAGTCCGTCGATCCAGCCGGTCGCGGCGGCGCCCTCGGGTATGGCGAGGGTCCCGGTCACCGGGACCGGGGCATCGACGTTCGAGTATTCCGAATAATGGACGCCGGCGGGCTCGGCGAGGATTGCGGGAGCCGTGGAGACCCGGGCCCGGGCCTCGTGATCACCGTATCCGGTGCGGATCCCGAGCACGAGATGCCCTCCGGCCGCGGCGTACTCCCGCAGAAGTTCGAGATCCGCGTCGGTGGTCACGTACAGCGCGGGCACGATCAGGACGGGATGCTGCGCGGCCAGGGCCTGGGCCCCGAGAGCGATTGCCTGGGCCGGATGGAGGATACGGGCCTGGGCGCCGGCATCGACGACCCCGCGGTGGAACGCGTCGAAGATCCTTTCGTACGAGGCCGGGTCGGGCTCACCCTGCTCGGTGCTGAGCGGCGGGAAGAACTGGAAGGCCCAGTTGGACTCGTTCGACCAGAGTAGCGTGACGTCCGCATCCGGCACGAAACCGTCCAGACCGTCGCCGATCTCCTGCAGCTCGGCCCCGATGCCTGCCACCTCCTGGTAGACCCGGCCGGGCTCGAGCGAGTGCGGCAGCACTCCGCCCCAGTAGGTCTCGGTGCCGTAGGGCAGGGTGTGCCAGTGCCAGTACTCGATCATCGAGGCGCCCCGGCTGATCAGGGCGAAGGCGGCCTGGCGGAGCTGGCCGGGCCAGGGCGGGCGGTTGTTCCAGCTTCCGTCGATGCTCTGGGCGTTGGTCTCGGTGACCAGGAACCGGTCCTGACGGGAGGAGTAGAGCCGGTCGGCCTGCCGGAACAGCCCGGCCACGCCCGATGTGGTCCAGTTCGACAGCGCCGGAAGATCTTTCGTCGCGTCCAGCCGATCCTGCATGGCGTAGTACGGGTTGCCGGCGGTCACGTCCAGCACGGCGGCCAGGGCGTGGTCGTCCGCGGCCGGGCGGGGATAGCTGATGCAGGTCATCACGAACTGGTCGGGCTGGGCGTACTCCCGTACCAGGTCGGCCTGCCAGGCGATGAACTCGGTGGTCAGGTCGGACTGGTAGCGACGCCAGGCCAGGTCGTACTGCGGCAGGGTGTTGCCCTCCGGGCGCCACAGCTCGGACCAGTCGGCGATCCGGTGCGACCAGTAGGTCAGGCCCCACTCGGCGTTCAGCGTGGCGACGTCCCCGTACTGCTGCTTCAGGCGCCGCACGAACCGGGTGAACGCGCCGTGGTTGTGGAACAGCTCGAGGCCGGGCTCGTTGTCGACCTGGTAGCCGATCACGGCCGGATGCTCCGCGTACCGGGCGATCACGGCCCGGATCACCCGCTCGGCGTGGAACCGGAAGGCCGGGTGCGAGTAGTCGACCTCCTGGCGCCCGCCCCAGGCGATCGCCCGGCCGTCGGCCTTCTCGGCCGCGATCTCTGGATAGGCCTGCTGCAACCACGGTGGCACGGCGTAGGTCGGGGTACCGAGAATGACGCCGATGCCCCGCCGGTGGGCGCCCTCCAGCACCGGAAGCAGCCATTCCAGGTCGAACTCGCCCTCGCGCGGCTCCCAGGTCGACCACACCGACTCACCGACCCGGATCACCGTGAAGCCGGCCTGCTGCATCAGGTCCAGATCCCGCTCCACCCGTTGCCGCTGCTCCGGGCTCTGCAGCCGCTCCGGGTTCTGCAGCCGTTCCGGGCCCGAGGACTGGTGGTACTCGGCGTAGTAGGCCGCACCGAAGAGAACACCCATGCCGGGAGGCTACCCGATTTCGTTACCGCTCACTTTAGCCGCCGGCCCGCTGGATGCCCTGGTCACGAGGGTGGCGGGCAAAGTGACGGGCGGCAGGGCCTGACCCTCCAGCTGGGCCAGCAACCGCCGCAGCGCCTCGCGGCCCTGCTCTTCGAAGTCCAGCCGGACGGTGGTCAGCGGCGGGCTGACGTAGGCCGCCTCGGCCATGTCGTCCATCCCGGTCACCGAGACATCGGCCGGGACCCGCAGCCCGGCCTCGGTCAGCGCGAGCACCGCCCCGATCGCGGTCTGGTCGTTCACCGCGACGACGGCGGTGATCCCGTGGTCCAGCGGAATGGTCCGGGCCGCGGCGTACCCGCTGGCCGCCGACCAGTCTCCGTAGGCGGCCCCGACCTGGGTCAGCCCCCGGGCCCGAAGAGCGTTCTCGAACGCCAGCTTCCGGTTGCGGGCGGCCACCCAGCTCTGCGGGCCGCCGATCAGGAAGAACCTCTCGTGGCCGAGTTCGGCGAGGTGACCGACGATCAGGTCCATCGCCCCGGGATCGTCCGGATCCGGGTCCTCATGGTCCAGGGCCTCGTCCCGCTCGGCGTCGACGAAGGTCGGCACCCGGAAGTCGGCCCCGCTCAGCGCCTGCACCATCTCGTCGGTCGAGGCCAGGGCCAGGATGCCGGCCACGTCCGGGCCGCCGACCTGACGGATCGCGTCCTCGATGGCGACCGGGTCACCGACGTCCAGGGTGATGATGTCGAGCAGGTAGCCGGCCCGCCGCGCCTCGGCGTTCGCGCCCTGCAGCACCCGGCCCGGGCCGACCAGACCGATCTCCTGGGCCAGCACCGCGATGCGGCGGGAGGTGCGGGAGGCCAGCGAGCGGGCACTGAGGTTGGGCGTGTAGCGCAGTTCCTTCAGGGCCTGCACCACGCGCTCGCGGTTCGCCGGCCGCAGCCCTTCCTCGCCCTTGAGGAAGCGGCTGACCGTCTGGTGCGACACCCCTGCCCGTTCGGCGACGTCATAGATCGTCGGGGGACGCTTCGGACCGGCGCTCACCTGCTCACTCCCTCATCACTCGCTCATCGCTCACCCAACACGGGCCATCATCAGCCCTCGGTCCGGCGCAGGACCAGGGTGACGAAGCCGAAGCTGTCCCGGTACCCGCGCAGCCAGCCGTCCAGGTGCTCCTGGGACTCGGCCAGCGCCTCCTCCCCGTCCACGGTTCCCCGGCGGTCCAGGGCCCAGGACGCCAGGGAGCCGGTCCAGGACCATTCGTAGTCGTCCAGTTCGGCCCGGGTGCTCACGTGCCCGTGCACCGGCGTCCACCCGTCCGCGACCACCGAGGCCACCACCCCGGACAGGTCGTCGAAGGCCCCGATGTTCTCCACCGCCCACTCCGAGGGCGGGGCCGCCCAGAACCCGTCCCCGATCACGATCCGCCCGCCCGGGGCCAGGTGCTTGCGGGCCGCGGCCAGGGTCTTGGCCAGTCCGCCGAAGGCGTGCGTGGCGCCGACGCTGAGCACCACGTCGAACGACTGGGAGGACCAGAAGTCGGCCGCGTCCTCCTGTTGCAGCAGCAGCCGCCCGGCGACCCCGCGCCGGAGCGCCTCCTCCCGGGCGTGGGTCAGGGCGGGCTCGGACAGGTCGACGCCCACCGCGTTGCCGGACGTGTCGTACTCCAGACCCCGAATCAGCCACTCCGCGCCACCGCAGCCCAGGTCCAGCAGTTCGCTCCCGGCCATGGGCAGGGCGTGCCGAAGCACCTGGGCGACCGCCCCGTCGTCCAGCGGAGCAGCAATCGGGTGATCAATGTGGGCAAGACGGGAGATCCGGTCACGTTCCATACGCGCATGCTCGCAACCCCGGTGCCCCTCGCGCCAACCGGTTGCCAGGCCGTAAGTTGAGCGCTGCCGCCGAGGAGAGGTCATGATCGTTCTGCACCAGTCGGCGAACCTGCCGTGACCCCGCACGACGCCGTCCTCCGGGCCCTGGAGCTGGGCCTGTCGACCAGCCGCAGCGCCCCCGGCGAGCTCCGGAAGTTCATCGCCGCGTTCGGGCCCGGCCTGCAGGACCTACGGTGCGCCGCCGTCACCGCACTGGCCTGCACCGCGGGCTCCGACGCGACCTCCGACTTCGCCGACCTGCTGGCCGATCCCACCCGGGCGGTGCGCGAGTGCGCGGCCGACATCCTGTTCCACGTCGGTGACGGGCGGGCCTGGGACAGCGTGTTCGGTTTCTACCAGGGTGAGGTGCGCCAGCGCGGGCCCCGGCGCGCTCCCCTCCCGCCGGCCATGCCCTTGTCGTATCTGCTGGTGCAGGCCGAGTCCGGGTCGCAGGGGGCGGCTGCGCTGGTGGGGTTCCTGCGGGAGGAGTGGGCCCGGCTTTCGGAGTTCGAGCGGCAGTGGCTGGGCGAGCACGCTCCGGGGATCGCCCCTGGTGGGCCGCGCGCGGAGGCGGTTCTGCTGCCGGGCCGGGACGGGATCGTTCCGGCCCCGGAGGCCGATGCCGGCCGGGGGCCGGCCCCGGAGATCGATCGTGCCCCGAGCCCAGAGCCCTCCCACCCGGGAAGACGTCCCGCACTCAGCGAAACGTGAGGTCGGGGGCCACCTCGGTGCCGGAGGCGGGTGAACGCGCGCCGGCCCGGCCGAAAGGTTGCGTACATTTATCCAGCACGCCCGCAGCCCCCGAGCAGAGATCCGAGCGGTTCGAACATCATGACGGCGCAACTCGACGACCAGGCCCTTGACCCGGGGACCCCGATCGACCGCACCGACCTGGAGGTTTGTCTCCGGGTGCTGGCGCAGGTCGAGCAGCTGCCGGACGACCACCCGGACTTCGTCGCGGTCCGCCTGGCCACCGCCAAGATCTTCAAGGCGGCCAAGCAGCACCGCCGCAAGGAGCGCCGGGCCGCGATCGTGGCCAACGACGAGGCGGTGACGGCCGCCACCGCCACCGGGGCGCCGGGCCGGATCGACGACGAGACCCAGGGCCTGCCGCTGACCTCGGCCACCGCGGAGTCCGGAAGCGGCTCGGCCGGCACGTACATGAAGGCGCGCGGCTGCTACACCTGCAAGAAGCGCTACACCGAGGTGGACGCGTTCTACCACCAGCTCTGCCCCGACTGCGCGGCCAAGAACCGCCAGCGGCGGGAAGCGCGGACCGACCTGACCGGGCGCCGGGCGCTGCTCACGGGTGGGCGGGCGAAGATCGGCATGCACATCGCCCTGCGCCTGCTGCGCGACGGCGCGCACCTGACGATCACCACGCGTTTCCCGGCCGACGCGGTCCGCCGGTTCACCTCGATGCCGGACAGCGGCGACTGGATCCACCGGCTGCGCGTGGTCGGCATCGACCTGCGCGACCCGGCCCAGGTCACCGCGCTGGCCGAGGATGTCGCCGCGCAGGGCCCGTTGGACATCCTGATCAACAACGCGGCGCAGACCGTGCGCCGCTCCCCCGGCGCCTACGCCCCGCTGGCGGCGGCCGAGAAGGCTCCGCTGCCGGACGGGCCGCTGCCGGAGATGCTGACCATCGGCCGGACCCCGGACGCGCACCCGGCCACGCTGGACGCGATCGGCGGAGGCGCGGAGCTGGGTGAGCTCAGCCACTGGGCGCCGTCCCCGCACGCCCTGACCGCGCTCGCGCTGACCGCCGGCTCGGCCTCGTTCGACCGGATCGCCAGCAACACCGCGATCGACGCCGGGGGCCTGGTGCCCGACCTGCACGACACCAACAGCTGGGTGCAGCCGGTGCAGGAGGTCGACGCGATGGAGCTGCTGGAGGTCCAGCTCTGCAACAGCGTCGCGCCGTTCATCCTGATCAGCCGGCTGCGCGGGGCGATGGCGGCGGCCCCGGCGGGACACAAGTACGTGGTCAACGTGTCCGCGATGGAGGGCAAGTTCAGCCGCGGCTACAAGGGTCCCGGCCATCCGCACACGAACATGGCCAAGGCCGCGCTGAACATGCTGACCCGCACCAGCGCCCGGGAGATGTGGGACACCGACCGGATCCTGATGACCGCGGTGGACACCGGCTGGATCACCGACGAGCGGCCGCACCCGACCCGGGTCCGGATGGCCGCCGACGGGTTCCACGCCCCTCTGGACCTGGTCGACGGCGCGGCCCGGGTCTACGACCCGATCGTCCGCGGCGAGGCCGGGGAGCCGCTGTTCGGGGTGTTCCTGAAGGACTACGAACCCACCGACTGGTGAACTAGGTCAGCTCGCCGACCTTGTTCCGGCCGCCGTGCTTGGCCTGGTACAGGCTCTGGTCGGCACGGGCCAGCAGCCCGGCGACGTCCTCGTCGTCCGGGCGCAGCTCGGCCACCCCGACGCTGATGGTGATCGGCAGCATCCCGCTGCGGGTGCGGATCGGGGTGTCGCCGACGCACGCCCGCAGCCGCTCGGCCAGCTCCAGTTCCGGGTCCTCGCCCTGCTGGAGCACGGCGAACTCCTCGCCGCCGTAGCGGCCGATCACGTCGGTGCTGCGGACCTGCTCGGACAGCCGCCGGGCGACCTCCTTGATCACGTCGTCGCCGGTGGGATGACCGTAGGTGTCGTTGACCCGCTTGAAGTGGTCGATGTCCATCATCATCCCGATCAGCGGCCGGTCCTGGCGCAGCGCGGCCTCCAGGTCGCGGGCGGCGATCTCGAAGAACTTGCGCCGGTTGAACAGCTGGGTCAGCTCGTCCACCACGGCCAGTTCCTGGACCTTCTCGAACAGGTGGGCGCGGTCCCAGGCGGTCATCCCCTGGGCCACCACCGCGGCGGCCAGGTCGACCGCGTCGGCCAGCGGGGTCTCCGGGTCGGCGGAGGCCAGGGCCAGGGCGCCGAGGTCGATGTCGGTGGCCCGTAGCGGCAGGACGGCCCAGGAGGTGAGGTCGGGCAGCCGGTCGCGCAGCAGGGTGGGTGCGTCGGTGGCGTCGCCGCAGACCGGCCCGTCCGCCTCGGACAGCGCCGCGAAGCTGCCGTCGTCGGTGAACGCGGTGATCACTGGCTGCTTTTCGCCCGGGGTCAGGGTCACGCCGGTCCGTTTGGCGGTGCCCGATCGTTCCGGGCGCACCACGAAGGCGGTGTCGGCGGCCAGCACCCCGCCCGCGCGACCGGAGGCGTGCAGCAGCTGGTTGAGCACGCCGAGCGGTTCCAGCGACCCGGCCATCCGTTCCTGCACCTGCTGCAGGGCCTTGGCCAGCTCGGCCGCCCGTTCGGCGGTCTGCGCCTGGATCGCCAGCTGGGCCGCGTGCGCGGTCTCCAGGGAGGAGGCCACGAAGCTGGTCAGGGCGCTCAGGATGACCGCGTCGCCGCCGGTGAAGATGCCCTTGGCCACCTGGCTGTCCAGGTAGACCACGCCGAGCAGGCGGCCGTCGAGCAGCATCGGGCCGACCAGGATCGAGCGCAGCCCGTGCAGCACCACGCTCTCGGCGCCGAGCGCGGCGCCCTCCTCGGTGCCCGCCACCACCTGGGCCTCGTGGGTCCGGTGGACCATCTCCACCACGCTGGTGCTGTAGCCGGTCAGGGTGTCCAGGTCCTGCCCGGCCGAGTCCCGGCCCAGGTACTGCGACAGCGCCCCGGTCTCCCGGTCGGCCAGGAACAGGAAGGCCCGGTCGGCGGCCAGGATCCGGATGGTCTCGTCCAGCGCGATCCGGGCCAGCACCCGCTGGTCGAGCACCCGGGCGGCGGCCGCGCTGACCGCCTGCAGGGCCTCCAGTCGTTCCCGTTCGTGGCTGCCGGCGTAGCTGCTGATCCGGGTGCCGGAGCTGACCGTCGCGCGATCCTCGACCGGCAGCGAGAACTCACTGGCGACCGCCGCGGCCCGCTGCGGCCAGCCCTCGGCCGCGGCGATCGCGGCGGCCGTGCGGGCCCGGCGCCGTCCTTCGGCCGGGTTCAGCGGGCGCAGGGCGCGGGCCGCGATCCGGGCCGCCTCGAACGCCACCGTGGGCAGGTCGTCCTCGAGCGCGACGCCCAGGTCGGCCAGCTGGTCCAGGGCCTTGCCGGGCTGCCCCTGCAGCACCAGCAGGTCGGCCCGGGCCACGGTCCAGAAGGCCTTCAGTTCCTCGGTGTTGGCCGCCTTGCCGAGCATCTCCACGGCCTGGTGGGCCTGGCCCAGCCGGCGGGTCTGCTCGGCCGGGGTGTCGGCCGCCCGGGCCTGGGCCAGCCGGGCCGCCGCGACCAGGTGGTAGATCGGCCGGTGGGCCCGCCAGACCAGGCCGGGACTCAGGTGCAGGTCGTCGAACTCGCTGATCGCCTCGTCCAGCGGGGCGCCGGTCTGGCCGTCCTCGAGCAGCACGAACAGCCCGGCCATCAGGCGGATGAAGCGCAGCTGCCGGGCCCCGATCCGGTCGGCCTCCTGGGTCAGCCGGGTCAGCTCGGTCTCCGCCTCGACGGCGTGCCCGAGCAGGGCCGCGGTCATCGGGGCGGCGGTGACGAAGCTGGTGATCTCGCCGGTCCGCTCGGTCAGCCGGGCCCGGCCCTGGGCCAGCCAGTACCCGGCCTCCTCGGTCCGCCCGGCGAAGCAGGCGTTCAGGTTGAAGACGGTGATCGAGTCGATCAGCGGGGCGAACTCCAGCCAGGGGCTGAACTCGGGGAACTGCCGGCGCCAGGTCGGCCCTTCGGGGCGGTTGCCGGCCCACGCCCCGCCGAGCCGGAAGGAGCGCAGCATCGAGCGGGTCTGCGGGGTCTGCGCGGACAGGTCGCCGTCGCCGCGGCGGTAGCAGCGCTCGGCCGCCCGGTTCAGGCCGAGCGCGGCGAACAGCACGCCCATGTTGGCCTGGGCCACGACGAACCGGCGGCCGTGGCCGAGCCGGGCCGCCCAGTACAGGCCGCGCAGGTTGTGCGCGATGAACTCCGGCACCCGCATCCCCAGGCTGGCCCCGACGATCGCCGCCTCGTGCAGCCCGGCCATGGTCAGGGCCTTCTTGCGGGCCGCGCCGGCGGCGTCGCCGAGCACCGGGCGCAGCCAGCGCCGCGGGATCGACAGCAGGGCCAGCAGGACCGAGCTCAGCAGCAGCCAGAAGGTGCTGCGGGGCAGCGGTCGGCCCATCGCGGCGAAACCGGCCCCGATCGCCGCGGTCAGGTCCTCGCTGCGGAACCCGGCCCGGTGCACCTCGGCCAGCTGGGTGTGGATCGCGGCCTGGGCCAGCGGATCGGGCTCGGCGGCCAGGGCCTGCTCCAGGCGGCGCCGGGCAGCCGCGAACTGCCCGGCCTGTTTCAGCGCCCGGCCCAGCAGCACCAGGACCTGGCTGCTGTCCGGTGAGCGGCGCGGGGTCAGGCGCACCGCGTGCTCCAGGAAGGACACCGCCTCCTCGGCGGCGGCCTCCTCCAGGGCCAGCTTGCCGGCTTCCACGCACGCGGCCAGCACCTTCGCGGGCGGGGCGGCGGGCCCCGCCAGCAGGTAGTGCCGGGCGATGGCGAAGGTGTGCCCGGCCACCTGGTCCAGGCCGGCCGGCGGCCGGGCGGCCAGCACCTGGGCGATCCGCAGGTGCCGATCCTGGACCTGCTCCGGCGGCAGCTCGGCCAGCAGCCCCTCGGCGATCCGGCTGTGCAGGAACCGGAACGTGCCCTCCTGGCCGGGCTCGACCAGCCGGTGGCGGACCGCCTCGGTGAACACCCCGTGCACGCTCGCCGTGCTGCGCTGCTCGACCGCCGCGACCACGTCCACCCGCACCTCGGCGCCCATCGCCGCCCCGGTGACCAGCAGGGCCCGGGCCTGGGGAGAGAGGTGCTGGACCCGGTTGAGGATCAGGCCCATCGCGTCCTGGGGCAGGTGCAGCGCGTCCAGTTTCTCCAGGTCCAGCTGCCAGGTGCCCCAGGACGGCCAGAGCAGGCCGGCGTCGAGCACGGCCCAGAGGTACTCCTGGGCGATGAACGGGTTGCCGTTGCTGCGCGTGGTGAGCGCCTCCAGGGCCTGGTCGGGAAGTTGCTGCCCGGGGATCAGGGACCGGATCTGGGCGCCGATCGAGGTCTCGTCCAGCGGCTCCAGCCGCACGTGAGGGTCGACCATCGGGCCGATCTGCTCGGCGAAGGCGGCCAGCTCGGGCTCCTCCAGCGCCTTCTCGATCCGGCCCCCGTCCATGCCCGTTCCCAGGTGCATCAGCGGCAACTCGCCCACCTGCCGGGCCAGATGCAGCATGACCTGCCGATGGTGGCTGTCCCCGGCCATCACGTCGTCCACCATGAACAGCAGCCCTCCGCAGATCCGGGCCAGGTCCATCAGCACCGTCGCGACGGCCAGGGCGAACTGCTCGTCGTTCGGCTCCTCGGCCAGGCCCAGCTCGGCGTTCAGCAGGAGCAACGGGTCCGGGCCGGTGGGCCCGGACGAGCCGTCGCCGGCGTCCTCCTCCGGCCTGATGGCGGCGCCGACCTCGGACCGCGGATCGCTCTCCTGCCTCAGCAGCGCCTCCAGCCCGGGCGCGATCCGGGCGATCATGCCGGGCGACCAGCCGTCGAACGCCGCCCGCAACCGGGCCTGACGTTCCCAGCGCTCGCCCAGCGGCAACCGGGAGAGCCGCTCGAGATGATGGGTGAACGCGGCCCGGTACGCGGCGAACGGCACCGGGTCGCCCGCCAGGGCCCGGCTGCGCAGAACCGTCCCGCCGGCTTCCTCCACCAGGTCGCCGAACTCCTGGACCAGCCGGGTCCGGCCCAGACCGTGCTCGGCGGAGACGAAGGCGAAGCTCCCGTGCCCGCGGCGGACCTCGGCCCAGCGGGCCAGCAGCGCGTCCAGTTCCGGCTGGCGGCCGAACATCGGGGGCAGGTCCGCCCGCACCGGACCCGGCTGGTTGCCGGCGATCACCCGCAGGTCGGCGGCCAGCGACCGGCCGTCCTGATAGCGGTCGTCCGGGTCCTTAGCCAGCAGGGTGGCGACCACGTGGGCCAGTTCCGGCGGGGTGTCGGGCACCAGGGCGAGCAGGTCCGGCGGTGGCAGCGAGGCGTGCGCCCGCAGCAGTTCCCCGACGTCCAGCGACTGGAACGGCAGGACCCCGGCCAGCGCCTCGAACATGATCACGCCGAGCGAGTACAGGTCCGAGCGGTCGTCCACCGGGCGCTTGAGCATCCCGGCCTGCTCGGGCGCCGAATAGGCCAGAGTGCCCACCGCAAGCGGGGTCTCGTCATCGTCCTCGCCCTCGCGGGCGGTCAGGCCGAAGTCGATCAGCCGACCGCGTCCGTCCGGCAGCACCATGATGTTCTGCGGCTTGAGGTCACGATGCACCAAACCCCGGGCGTGCACCGCGGCCAGTGGCTCGATCACGTCCAGGGTCAGGGCGACCACGCGCTCGGCCGACAGCGAACCCCGGGACAGGACGTCTGCCAGGGAGGTGCCGTGCACCAGTTCCATCACCAGGTAGGGACGCCGTTCCGCCAGGCCCACCTCGTGCACTCGGGGTAGGCCGGGGTGGTCGACTGCGGTCAGCAGGGCCGCTTCCCGGCGCAGCGCCACCAAGGCATCGTCCGTCGTGCCGTCGAGGGCCCGGTGCAGCAGCTTCAGGGCGTACTCCTGCTCGTCCTGAACGCCCACCCGGCGCACCCGGTAGACCGTGCTGCCGGCTCCCCCACCGAGTTCGGCCAGAACCTCGAAACCCGGCAGGGCGACCGGGACCGCCACCGCCGCCGGGCCGACCGCATGAACAGCAGCCTGATCCACCGCACCCTGCTCGGCCCCCGCGACCGACGGCGGGGCCCCCCTCTGCTCCGGACTCACGCTTGCTCGTCGGTCACCCCGGGCAGCGACTTGACCGGGCGGTGACCCGGTCGGGTGACCCTGCGCCCCCGCTCCGGCCCCGGACCGGGCACCCGTAAGAATGTGATCGGCCGAACCAGGCCAAGCATTTTCGACCGATGGAGCGCCAGATGACGTATCGCCCCGATTCCGCCCGTTACGACGGCAGCATGCGCTACCGCCGTTCGGGTCGCTCCGGGCTCGACCTGCCGCTGCTCTCCCTGGGCTTCTGGCACAACTTCGGGGACGACAAGGCGTTCACCGTGCAGCGGGACATCGCGCTGCGGGCGTTCGACCTCGGCATCACCCACTTCGACCTGGCCAACAACTACGGCCCGCCCTACGGCTCGGCCGAGATCAACGCCGGCCGGCTGTTCTCCTCCGACCTCAAGCCGTACCGCGACGAGCTGGTGATCTCCACCAAGGCCGGGTACGACATGTGGGCCGGCCCGTACGGGCAGGGCGGCGGCGGCCGCAAGTACCTGCTGTCCTCGCTCGACCAGTCGCTGGGCCGGATGGGCCTGGACTACGTGGACATTTTCTACTCCCACCGCTTCGACCCGACCACGCCCCTCGAGGAGACCGCCTCCGCGCTGGCCACCGCGGTGCAGCAGGGCAAGGCGCTGTACGTGGGGATCTCCAGCTACACCTCGGCCGAGTCGCGCACGATGGCCGGGCTGCTGCGGGAGCTGGGCACGCCGCTGCTGATCCACCAGCCCTCGTACTCGATGCTGAACCGCTGGATCGAGGACGACGGCCTGCTCGACACGGCCGCGGACGAGGGCTTCGGGATCATCGGGTTCAGCACCCTGCAGCAGGGTCTGCTGACCAACAAGTACCTGAACGGCATCCCGGAGGGCTCGCGGGCCACCCAGGGCAAGTCCCTGGACGCCGGGATCATCACCGAGGAGCTGCAGGCCCGGCTACGCCGGCTGGCCGCGATCGGCGAGAAGCGCGGTCAGTCGCTGTCCCAGCTGGCCCTGGCCTGGGCGCTGCGCGACGAGCGGGTCACCTCACTGGTGATCGGCGCCTCGTCGGTCCGGCAGCTGGAGCAGAACGTCGGCGCGCTGGACAACCTGGACCTGGACGCCGCGGAGCTGGCGCAGATCGAGGAGGTGCTGAACCAGGCCGACGAGACCACCGAGGTCTGGACCGGCGCCGAGCGCGACTAGTTACCGCGCAAGCTGGCCCGGGACCAGCCCGAGACCCTCGTCCGGGCCGGTCCCGGCCAGCAGCAGCGCCCCCTGCTCGCCGGTCTCCTGCAGCGTGGCGTACTCCTGGTCGATGGCCAGGCCGAAGCGGGCCGCGGCGATCTCGGCCAGGCGACGGCGGCCGACCACTCCGATCAGCCACGTCACCACCCCGAGGGCGCCCAGCAGGATCGGGGTGAGCAGGTCACCGTCGTTCACCGAGAGGACGCCCACGGCGATCGCCCCGGCGCCGACGATCCCGGCCAGCACGGTGGAGGAGTGCACCAGCGACGTCTTCACCCGCTCACGGGCGGCGATCACGGCCAGCGCGTTGTCGGTGCGCGCCTGCAGCCCGGCCAGGAGCTCGCGGTTGGTCACCTCGAGGTCCCGGCGGAACCGCAGAGTCACCAGCGCCGGGTTGCGGCAGCCCTCCGGGTCGAAGGCGTCCAGCACCCAGCCCAGGTGCCGGTATGCGTCCCGGTAGACCCACTCCAAGCGGCGCGGCGCCTGGACGGTGGCGTACTCGTACGCGGTGTCCGCGTTCGACGGTTCGGCGTTCGACGGCTGCGCGTCTATGCCACCGTCGGCGATGGTCTCGGACATCAGGATGTTTCCCCCAAGGTCGTGCTGTGGCCGGCCCACGCCGTCCACCTGCCCTTACAAGCCTGCTAGCTGATCCTTTTCAGCACATCCGCCTGGGGGAGCATTCCCGGGTACGACGTGAGGTGTACATCAAAGGTGCGGTGTCCACCCAGAGGTGACACCCGGGGGCAGGGACCTGATACCAATGGACGACGGGGGAACCGCCCATTCGGGGGAACGGGAACGCGACAGTCAGCCAGGTCCTAACGCAGCGTCAGGTTTGTGTGAGGCTGGGCTATTCGCCTGCGGACAGTCAGACCCGCCCGATAGTGTGCCCTTGTCACCGTTGGACCGGCATCAGCCGAACACAGGAGAAGAACTCGACGTGTACGACCTCCGGCCCGGGGATCCGGAGCAGATCGGTGAGTTCCGCGTCGTCGGCCGTCTCGGCGGCGGCGGGATGGGCACGGTCTACCTCGGCGAATCCTCCAACGGCCTCCAGGTGGCGATCAAGGTCGTCCACGAGTATCTGGCCTCCGACCCGGAGTTCCGCCGCCGGTTCGGCCACGAGGTCGAGGCCGCGAGCCGGATCTCGGGAACGTACACCGCCGAGGTGCTGACCGCCGATCCCGACGCGCGGCTGCCCTGGATGGCGACCGAGTTCGTGCCCGGCCGCAACCTGCTGCAGACCGTGGAGGCCGACGGTCCCCTGGCCCCCGAGGCGGTCCTCGACCTGGCCGCCGGGGTGGCCGACGCGCTCACCGAGATCCACCGGGCGGGCGTCATCCACCGCGACCTCAAGCCCTCGAACATCCTGCTGTCGCCGCGCGGCCCGCGAGTGATCGACTTCGGCATCGCCCGCGCCGCCGAGGCCAGCACGGTGACCAGCACCGGCAAGATCACCGGCTCGGCCGCCTACATGTCGCCCGAGCAGGCCGTCGGCACCAAGGGGGTCGGCCCGGCCACCGACATCTTCTCGCTCGGCGCGCTGCTGTACTACGCGGCCACCGGCGAGCCCGCCTTCGGCACCGGCCCGGCCACCGCCATGCTCTACCGCACCGTGCACGCCGCGGTGGACATGTCGCCGATCACCTCCGCGCCGCTGCGCGACCTGATCGACGCCTGTCTGGAGAAGGCCCCGGAAGACCGGCCGAACGCCAAGCACGTGGCCATGGCAGCGCGTTCCGGTCAGCCGGTGATCCGCCTGCCCCGCAGCGGCACCCCGCCGACCGGGGTCACGACCGGCGCCACCGCCCTGACCACGGGCGGCCTGTCGGCGGCGGCCTACGCCGGCGGCCCGAGCGCCTACGACGCGCTGATGGACCAGGTGGCCATCGCCACCGCCTCCCGCGGCAACCCGATCATCCAGCCCCAGGCGCTGTCCACCGGCAAGGTCCCGACGGCCCGGCGGCGCTCCCCCTCAGCGGTCCAGGCCGCGGCCGGGGCCGCGCTGCTGGTCGCCCTGATCGTCGGCGGGGTGGTGATGCTGACCCAGAAGGGCAAGCCGGAGGCCCCGACCGCCAACATCTCCGGTTCGAACAACCCCAGCCCGTCGGCCACCGGCGCCGCGGCGGTCGCTGACCCGTCCAAGATCAAGGCGGGCGGCGTCGGCAGCCCGTCCAGCGTGCCCTCCACCGGCCGCCGGGTCACGCTCGACAACGGCACGGTGATCATCCCGGGCAACGACGGCACCGCGGTCACGATCTCCCCGAGCCGCACCACCGGGCCGAAGCCCACCACGACGAAGTCACCGACCGCCGGCACCACGAGCAAGCCGGGCGCCCCGACGACGAAGCCGAGCACCACCGGGGGCGGCGGGGGCGGGGGCGGCACCACCGATCCGGGCGATCCGACGACCGACCCGGACGACCCGACCACCGACCCGGGCACCACGACCACCGGCCCGGACAGCCCGACCACGGATCCGGGCACCACGACCACCGGCCCGGACAGCCCGACGACCACGACGGACACCGGCGTCATCCCGTAACGGCCGACCGGCCTTCGATTTCCGGAGTTCAGGGACGCCGGTAGGCCAGGAAGTCCGCCACCCGGTGGCCCTGCGCGAGGCCGCGTTCCTCGTAACGGGTCACCGGGCGCCACTCCGGTCGCTCCACCGCGCCGCCGTTCTCCAGCACCAGACCGGGCTCGGCCGAGAGCACCTCGGCCATCTGCTCGGCGTAGGGCTCCCAGTCGGTTGCGCAGTGCAGCAGGCCCCCGGGCACCAGGCGTTCGGCCACCAGGGCGGCGAACCGGGGCGTGATCAGCCGGCGCTTGTGGTGCCGGGCCTTCGGCCAGGGATCGGGGAAGAACACCCGCACCCCGGCCAGGGAGGCAGGCGGGATCCGGTCCCGCAGGAGCTGCTCACCGTCCCCGTTCAGCACCCGGACGTTCTCCAGACCGCTCTCGGCCAGCTTCAGCACCAGATTGCCCACCCCGGGCACGTGCACGTCCGCCGCCAGGACGCCGGTCGCCGGATCGGCCGCGGCCATGCTGATCGTGCTGCGCCCGGAACCGAATCCGATCTCCAGGACCACCGGCGTCCCCGGCCCGAACAACTCCCCCAGGTCGAGCGTCCCTTCGCCCAAAGGAACTCCGAGCCGGGCCAAGTGGGAGTCCAGAGCGTCGCGCCGCTGCGCACCCATCCGGCCCCGGCGCAGCTTGTAGGTAGGAACAGCTGGAGGTGCGAAGGTCACCCCAGCATTATTCAGGACCGGCGCAGCGGCGGATGCTGGCGGCCGGAGCGGACCGGCGGAGCGGGCACGACGCACTCGCCCTGATCCCCGATCCACGGGTTCTGCGGGTTCCCGCCGGCCAGGGCCTGCTCGTAGAGCTCGACCTTTAGGGTGATCGCGTCCATGCTGGCGGCCAGCCGCTGCATCTGCTCCTGCACCCGTTCCTGATGCTCGCGCAGCAGGTCCAGCCGCTGCTGCTCGTTGCCCTCGCCCTGGGCGACCAGCTCGGCGTAGTGCGCGATGTCGGACAGCGCCATGCCGGAGTCACGCAGCCGGGTCACCAGGTGCAGCCAGCTGATGTCGGCCCGGCGGTAGACCCGGCGGCCGGAGGAGTCCCGGGCCACCGGGCCCACGAACAGCCGCTCCTGCTCGTAGAACCGCAGGGTATGCGCGCTCAGCCCGGTCTCGGCGCTGAGCTCCCCGATGGACAGGACATCGGTGACGATCGGCGAAGTGGTCACGCGGCCACTGTAGGCAGGCTTGCGTTCGAGTCCACTCGAGCTCCTAGCGTCCTGAGCATGACAACCCCCACCACCAACACCCCGGACACGACGGACACCACGACCCGCACCTGGATGATCACCGGAGCCTCCGGCGGCTTCGGCCGGCTGATGACCGAGCGGCTGCTGGAGCGGGGCGACACCGTGATCGGCGCCGTCCGCCGCCCCGAGGCACTCGGCGACCTGGTCGACAAGTACGGCGCGGACCGGCTCCAGGCCGTCCGGCTGGACCTGACCGACGCGGACTCGGTCCGGGCCGCCACCGACCAGGCCTTCGCCGCCCACCAGCGGATCGACGTGATCGTCAGCAACGCCGGCCACGGCACGTTCGGCGCCGCCGAGGAACTCACCAACGCCCAGATCGAGCGGGTGATCAGCGTGAACCTGCTCGGCTCGATCGCCCTGATCCGCGCGGCCCTGCCGCACCTGCGGGAGCAGGGCGGCGGGCGGTTCCTGCAGGTCGCCTCCGAGGGCGGACAGATCGCCTACCCGAACTTCAGCGCCTACCACGCCAGCAAGTGGGGCATCGAGGGCTTCATCGAGTCCTGCGCGCAGGAGGTGGCGCCCTTCGGCATCGAGTTCACCATCCTCGAGCCCGGCCCCTCGCAGACCGGTTTCGCCGCCGCCCTGGACACCGCCCCGGCCACCGCGGTGTACGACCAGACCCCGTCCGGCGACACCCGGCGGATGGCCGAGACCGGCGGGTTCGCCTGGGTCGACCCCGGCAAGGTGGTGGACGCGTTCATCGACGTCGCGGGCGTCTCCCCCGCCCCGCGGCGACTGGCCCTCGGAAGCGGGCCGTACACGTCCATCAAAACCGCTCTGGAATCCCGGCTCGCCGAACTGGTGGCCCAGCGCGCGGTGACCGTCGCCGCCGACGCGTGACCAGCGTCCTCAAACCTGCTCGTGCGGTTCCCGCCCGCCCGCACGAGCAGGTCGCGGCGCTCAGCCGGCCTGGTGCAGCCGGACCAGGTTCCCGGACGGGTCCCGCAGCGCCGCGTCCCGGCCGCCCCACTGCTGGTCGGTCGGCTCCTGGACGATGTCGACCTCGCCCGCCTGCAGCTTCCCGAAGGTCTCGTCGAGGTTCTTGGTGGACAGATGGATGGTGGCGAACGTGCCCTTGGCCATCATCTCGGCGATCACCCGCTTCTCCTCCTCCGACAGGCCCGGGTCGGCGGCCGGCGGGTACAGCACGATCGCGACGTCCGGCTGATCGGCGGGCCCGATGGTGATCCATCGCATCGTCCCCTGCCCGACGTCCATCCGGACCTCGAAGCCCAGCAGGTCACGGTAGAAGACCAGTGAGGCCTCCGGGTCGGTGTGCGGCAGCATGCTCTGAAGAATCCTGATGTCCATGCCGGCAACGCTAGAGCCCCGGCCCTGACCAGCGCTTCTTGATTCGTGACCACTGTGGCACCCTGAGTGGGTGACGTCGCTGGAGGATCTGGTTCGGCTGCGCAGAGCCCGCGACCTGATGGACCGGGAGTACGCCCGGCCCCTGGACGTGCCCGCTCTGGCCGGTTTCGCCTTCATGTCGCCGGGCCATTTCTCCCGTCAGTTCAAGGCGGCCTTCGGCGAGTCCCCGTACAGCTACCTGATGACCCGGCGGATCGAGCGGGCCATGGCGCTGCTGCGGATCGGCGAGCTGAGCGTCACCGAGGTCTGCTTCGCCGTAGGGTGTTCGTCGCTGGGCACCTTCAGCACCCGTTTCACCGAACTGGTCGGCGAGAGCCCGAGCGCCTACCGTGCCCGCGATCACTCGTCCATTGCCGGGCTGACCCCCTGCTTAGCGCGCATCCACACGCGGCCCGTCCGGATGCAGCGGAGCTAGGGCCGTGGACGGAATTGCGTTGCGCACCCTGGCCTTACGGATCGGTGCCAGTCTGCCGTCGGCCGAGCCCTGCTTCCCGTTCGGCCCGCAGACCGAGGTCTGCAAAGTGGTCGGCAAGGTGTTCCTGCTCGGGGGTGAACTCCGCGGCGAGCCGCTGGTGACGGTGAAGTGCGAGCCGGAGAGCGGGCTGGCGCTGCGCGAGGAGTTCCCCACCATTGTCCCCGGCTACCACGTGAACAAGAAGCACTGGATCTCGATCAGCGGCGGTGACGACATCACCGAGGACCTGGTGGACGAGCTGGTCCGCACCTCGTACACGCTCGTCGTCGAGACCCTGCCGCGGGCCAAGCGGCCGGGTCTGTCCGCCCAGGCCGTCAAGGGCATCGAGCGCTGAACCCTCGTCGGGCGCTGAACCTTCGTCGGGCCTGAACCTTCCCGGCCCGGATCCCGTATAGCTCCGGCGACACGAGCTTGGGAGGGCCGATGGCCGGCGACATCAACATCCCCGGGGACGAACTCCGGGAGGCGCAGGACAACCTCACGTTCGTCCACGACTTCATCGACATCGGCCACAACACCTTCGACTTCGTCGCGGCGTTCGGGCCGGAGCTGGCCCGGGGCGCGGCGCAGAACTTCGAGAACAAGTGGCAGGACGGCCAGACCCAGCTGAAGAAGCAGGTCGTCGGAGTCCGCGACGCGATCGGGAACATCCTCGACAGTTTCGAGAAGACCGACCAGGACGCGGCCGCCAATCTCAGCGACGGGCAGTGAGGACGTAATGCCGAAGTACACCCCACCGATGGACGTCCCCCAGCCCCTAGGGGGCCGGGAGGTGCCCCCAGCCGGTCCCGCCCCGGCGGCACGACGCTGGCTGATCGACCTCCCGGAGTTGTGGGACCCGGTCGACCTGTCCGGCGAGCAGCTGGCCCGGACCCGGGCCGAGGCGCTGGCCCAGGTCAGCCAGGCGCGTGAGAAGGCCCGGATCAATGACATGTTTCGACAGGGTCGGGAAGTGCTGCGCAGCGCCCGGAAGCAGGGCGCACTGCTCGCGGCCGGCACCGCCACGCAGTACGACGACGGGCTGTTCATGGCCTACGGCATGGTCTTCGCGGTGACCACGCCGGAGGGGCAGGAGCTGACCCTGCCGGTGCTGTCGCGTCAGCTCGGGCTGACCCGGGAGGGGGTGGCCCCGCCGGACCGCCAGATCATCCCGGCGCAGATCCCGGCGGTCGGCACGGTGGCCCGGGTGACCGGCACCGAGACCACCCGGCTGACCGCCGACGTGGACGCGAAACTGCTGACCATGCACACGATGATCCCGGTGCCCGGGCGGGCCGGGGACTACCTGGTGGTGACCTTGGCCAGCCCGAACCTGCCGCTGAAGGACGCCGCGTACGACCTGTTCGACGCGATTACCAGCAGCTTCCGCTTCATCTGAGGGTTCGCCCGACCCGGGGGTCGGGCGACCGACGATGGATCAGCAGACCTGGCCGACCTCTCCCGCGTCAGTCAGGTTAGTCGGGTCGGTCGCCCGAAAGCCCTACTCGGCGAACGGCACCTGGACCGACAGCAGGGTGCCGTCGCCGAGGTGGAGCAGCCCGCGGCCCGGCTGCGGGGCCTGGCCGATCAGCCCCCGGGTCAGCTTCACCCCGATCACGTCGCCGTCGCTCAGGCTCTGCGGTGACAACAGCATCCCGGTGCGGTTGCGCTTCACCTGACCCATCCAGCCGGCCAGGCTGAGCGAGAGCGACTCGGCGTTACCGGCCGCGAGCACGCCCCAGCCGTTGCCCTGCGCGCCGCGTGAGAGCGCGGCCAGATCCGGGTCGATCTCGGAGTTCATCAGCAGCTCGGCGTCGTCCACCACGATCACCGCGTTGTCCTCCGGGATGTTGCCGAGCACCTTGCGGAACGCGGCGACCGGCACCTCGGCATCGGTGATCACCGCGGCCACGTGCGGCCGGCCCTCGAGCGCGCGCAGCGGGGAGCGGCGCGGGGCGATGACCACCAGGCCGGTACCCACCGCGAGCAGGGATTCGCAGGCGGTCAGCAGGGTGGTGCTGCGGCCGGTGCGTGGCGGCCCGGCGATGACGAACGAGGGGACGTCGGCCAGGTCCGGTCCCAGCCCGGTGAGGGTGTCCCCGCCCATCGCCAGCAGGGGGCGCATCGGGCCGGTGCGGGTGTGCAGGCGGATCGCCTCTGGGTACCCGATCCGGTCGGGCAGGACGTCCAGCCGCAGCGCTCGTTTCTCCCGCGGCACCGCGCTTTCCCGCTCGCGGAGCTCGACGGCCAGGTCCCGCAGCACCTCGGCCTGGGCGGTGCCGGCCAGGTCGCGTCCGAGCACGGCGATCTGTGCCTCGCTCAGGTCCGAGGTGCGGATCACCCGGCCGGGCGCCGGGTCTTCCGGGGCCGAGCGGGTCGGGATCCCGACGCTGGAGTAGTCCTGCCGGTCGTTCAGGCGCAGAACCAGTTTGTCCTCCGTGGTGCCGGAGTACCGGCTGCCGCCCAGCACCTTGTCGCCGGCCAGGATCAGGTGGATGCCGACCCCGGCACCGTCGCGCAGCAGGCGCAGCATCCGCTCGGCGTAGCTGCCGTTGTCGTAGGAGAGGAACTCGCGGTCGAAAACCTCGAACCGATCGACCATCACGACGATGTGCGGCAGCCGTTGCCCCGGCGCCTGCGAGGCCCGCAGCTCGGTCAGGTCGGCGCTGCCCCGGGCCCCGAGAACCCCCTGGCGGGAGGTCAGTTCGGCGTTGAGGCGGTCGAGCAGACGGCCCAGCCGCTCGATCTGCTTGCGGTCGACCACCGCGCCGGTGTGCGGCAGTTCGCTCAGCACGTTGAGAGCGCCGTTGCCGCAGTCGATTCCGTACAGATGCAGGTCGTCCGCGCCGTGCGCGCAGGCCAGGGCCGCGGCCAGGGTGCGCAGGGTCTGCGAGCGGCCGCTGCGGGGTGAGCCGATGATGTGCAGGTGGCCGGCGGAGTCCAGGTCGAAGGTGAGGTCGGCGCGGCTCTGGTCGGCGGGCAGGTCCACGATGCCGAACGCCACCGGGGCGAGCTCGGCGGGACGCTGCTCGGTGGCCGCCGGGCCCGCCGGGCGGGTCCACTCCAGCAGGATCGGCAGGGCCGGCAGCCAGGGGCTGGGCTGACGCGGGACCCCGGCCTCCTCGGCGGCCCGGGCGATCGCCTCGACCAGCACGGCCAGGTCGGTCACCGCCTCCACCTCGGGGCCCTTGGCGGACCTGGCCCGCACCGGCTTGGGGCCGCCCAGTTCCGGCCAGGTCACGACCTGGGCCCGGACCGGGATCGGGGCGTCGGCGGCCTTGAGCTCCCCCAGGCCGCTGGGCCGGCGTCCCCCGACCCGGGCGGACTGGAACGGCAGAAGCACCGAGGGGCCCAGCCGGGCGAAGGCCCGCCCGGGGTTGCCCGGGGAGATCTCGCCGGAGGCCGGGCTGTCGATGATGTCGCGGCTCTCCGAGCCGTCGGTGGTGCGCAGCGCGATCCGCAGGTTGGTGTTGGCCCGGATGTCCGGGGTGACCGCGCCGCCCGGGCGCTGGGTGGCCAGCACCAGGTGGATGCCCAGGGAGCGGCCGCGCTGGGCGATGTTGACCAGGCCGGAGATGAAGTCGGGCAGTTCCCGCACCATGGAGGCGAACTCGTCGATCACCAGCATCAGCCGCGGCAGGGCGGGCATCTGGTCGCCGCCGCGCGCCCGCTTGTCGAGGTAGTCGAGGATGTCCTTGGCGCCGTACTGGGCCAGCAGGGTCTCCCGGCGGCGCAGCTCGGCGCCCAGCGAGACCAGGGCCCGCTCGACCAGGCGGGTGTCCAGGTCGGTGACCAGGCCGACGGTGTGCGGGAGTTCGGCGGCCTCGGCGAACGCGCTGCCGCCCTTGTAGTCGACCAGCACGAAGGTCATCTCGTCCGGCCGGTTCACCACCGCCAGGGTGGCCACCAGGGTCTGCAGCAGCTCGGACTTACCGGAACCGGTGGTGCCGGCGATCAGCGCGTGCGGCCCGTCGCGGACCAGGTCGATCGAGAACGGCCCGTCGTAGCCGGCGCCGAGCGTGGCGACCGTACTGCGCCCGCCCAGGCTCCAGCCGGCCACCAGCGCCCCGGGAGTCGGCGGCTCGAGCTGCATCAGGTCGAGCAGGCGCACGGCGTTCGGCAGGGTGCTCTCGTCGCTGTCCCCCACCCCGCGCAGCGGCGCCAGCGCCCGGCCGAGGTGTTCGTACCAGCCGCGTTCCGGGGAGTCGGTGCGCACGTTCTCCAGGGCCGCACCCGGGCCGGTGCGCACGCTGGAGGTGTTGCGGGGTCCGGCCTCGGTGACCACGACGGCGCCGCTCTCCTCCGGCAGCAGGCGCTCCTCGCGGTCCACGCAGATCACGAAGACGCCGACCGCCGGGCCGTCCCGCAGCACCGAGATCACCCCGGGCAGCGAGCGGGCCCGGCGGGCCTGCTCCAGCACGACCAGGACGTCCGGGTAACCGTTGACCCCACCCCGTTTCAGGTCCTGGCCGAGCGCGGTGCGGGCGGTGACCATCTGGCCGAGCTCGCCGATCCGCCGGGCCAGGGAGTCGGTGGTGCTGCCGACCAGGGAGTACGCGTCCTCCGCGGCGGCCTGCGCGTGCGGCAGCCAGCGGGTCCAGGACCAGGTGCGCTCGCCGTCCGGACCGGACAGCACCACCAGGCGCAGGTCGGTCGGGCCGTGCAGGGAGACCGCCTGGGCGGCCAGCCAGGCGGCCAGGTCGCTGCCCTCGGGCCCGGCGATACCGAGCACGCCGGCCCGGCGCACGTCCACCTGTACCGGCACCTGGTCCAGCCAGGGCACCGTGGTGCGCCGGTGCTCGTCCTGCGACGGGTCCTCCACGCTGGTGGCGGAGGGCAGGTCGGTGGTGCCGACCCGGAGGGTGAGGAAGTCCGGGTCGGCCCAGCGCCGCTCCCAGAGCCGCTCGGACGGCTGCGCCGCCATCCGCAGCAGCGAGGCCGGGTCGGGCAGCGACAGCCGCAGGTTGCGCTGCTCGTCCAGGACCGCGGCGTCGATGTCCTCGGTGAGCCGGGCCACCCGGGCCTCGTGCTCGGCCAGCTTCTCGCGGTACTTCACCATGGCCTGCTTGCGGCCGCTGAACTGGGTGACCAGGGCGGCCAGGGGCGACAGCAGGGCGATGAAGATGAACGTCCACCGGCCGGTGACCAGGATCGTCACCAGCGCGCTGCCGGCCGGCAGGAGCAGCACCGGCAGCAGCGGGATCGGCCGCTTGTCGGGCTTGGCCGGTGGCGTGGGCAACCGGAAGCTCCGGCCCGCCTCCGGTGGCAGGAACCGGGGCGGGCGGTTGAACTCCAGGCCCAGCCCGTCCTGCGCGGCGGTCAGCGGAGCCGGCACCGGGTAGACCGAGGAGACCTCGAGCAGGGTGTCCCCGACCGCCAGCAGACTGCCCTCCTGCCAGCGGGTCTCGCCGGGCACGGGCTTGCCGTCGAGGGTGGCCGAGCCCGCGCTGAGCAGCTCGACCACGCCGTCCAGGTGAACCCGCAGCCGGGCGGCGAACGGCGGGGCGCCCTCCTCGGCCGACAGCCGCACCCGGCAGGCCGGGTCGCTGCCCAGGTCGTAGTCGCCGGCCGGGAGCCGGAACACGCTACCCGCGGAGGGCCCGGAGACCACCCGGACCTCGGTGCGCCCTTCGGGCGCGGGCGACGCCGGGGCCGGGACCCCGAGGCCCAGCTCGGCGCCGTCCCGGATACCGGCCTGACGCAACGTCTGGTCCGGCCCGATCCGTTGCGCGCCGGAGAACAACTCCGGCTCACCGTTCGACGAAAGCCCCACCGTGCGACCCAGCTCCGCGGCCAGGGCACCGACCCGGGCCCCGGGCTCGGTCTCCACCACGACGGTGGCCGATCCGGCCGCGTCGTACGGGTCGCGGACACTTACGTTCAGGCGCACGATGCATCGGCTTTCGTCTTCAGTGGTGCAGCGGTGTGGTGCACGGCGGAGGTACGGCCCGGCGCGCGAAGCGTCGGTACTCGATGAACACTGCCGGTGGCCCCGGAGGTTGAGCCCGGAGCCGGCCTCCTTTGCCGGGCCTGCTCAGCCGAGGTTGGAGCCGAGCTGGTCGTCGGTCTGGCTGAACGCCTCGCCGACCGACTTCACGTACTGGCCGATCCCCTGCAGGCCCTGGTTGACCTGGTCGAAGCCCTTGGCGAACTCGTCGAAGAAGGGCGAGAACTTCTGCTGCGCGGCGGGCGTGGAGTAGCCGTTGGCCAGCAGGCTCTGGATCTTGCCGCGGACCTCGGTGAGCTTGTCCTGCAGCTGGGTGAAGTCGTTCAGCAGGGCCTGCGAGGTGGACGCGGTCTCGTCGGAGTTGATCTTGTAGTCGGGCACGGCGGCTTCTCCTCAGGTGACGTCGGGCAATCCGGAATCAAGTACGAGACCCCGGACCGGAAGGGTTCAGAGGATTCGAACCCTTTGCCCACCCGGTCTCGTCTCCTGGGCATGAACCTTCTGGGCCCGAACCTTCGGGGCATGGGGCGGCGAGCGCTCATCCTGGCCGTTCTCCTGCTCGCCCTGACCGGTCTCTTCGCGGGCCCGGCCCTGGCCGCCCCGGCTCAGCAGGGCGGCAACCAGGTGAAGGTGTTCGTCGTCCCCGGCCTGAACCAGACCGGCGGACAGCCGGTCGGGTTGCGCCAGGTGGCCGCCGCGACGTTGGGCGACCAGAACCGGGCCGAAGAGATCTTCAAGCTCAACCAGGGGCTACGGCAGCCCGACGGGTCCGCGCTGCAGAACCCGAACGCCGGGCTGCGGCCGGGCTGGATCCTACGCCTGCCCGATGACGCGTCCGGTCAGCTGGTTCAGATCGCCCGCCTGACCGGGGACGACGCCGTACAGATGGACAACGGCCAGACCCAGGGCGGTAGCGACGCTTCCGGGCTGCCCACGGCCGCCGTCCTGGCCGCGATCGGCTCGGTCCTGCTGGCGCTGATCACCGCCGCGATCGTGGCCCGCCGGCGGGTGGCGGGCTGGTTCGCCGGCCTGCGCAGGGCTCTGGACCGGTTCGGCGAGGCCGGCCGACGTCGCCGCCGACTGCGCCTGCGGCAGTGGCTGTCCGAACACTTCGCCTCCGACACCGAGACCGTCCGACGGGCCTACGCGACCGTGGGTGCACTGGCCCCCGCCCCGACATCGCCCCAGGTGCACGCCCTGCGGGTGGACAACGCCGGGGTCACCGTGTGGGTCTCCGCCGACAACGTCGAGGCCCGACTGCCGAACGGCTGGCAGCACGTCGAGGGGACGCGCTGGCGGAGCTCGGGCCCCCCGTCCACGTCTGCGGGACAGGACGACCTGGCCTGCCTGGTCCGGGTCGGTGGAGCGGTGGACGAGAACGCCGCCCGGGACGCCGTGTTCGTCGACCTCAGCCGGCTCGACGGCGTCCTCAGCGTGACCGGCGATCCCGAGGTGGCCCGGGACGTCGTCCGCATTCTGCTCAACGAGGTCGCCTCGGTGCGACCGGGAACTCCGGTGCTGGTGATCGGGAACCCCGGCCCGCTGCGGATCCCGGCCGGACTGAACCAGGTCACCTCGATCCCGGCGGTTCCCACCGACGGGCCGATGGAGGACGCCACGGTGCGGGCCACGGCGATCCGGCGGCCGATCCGCGGGCTGGTGGTGGTGACGGGAGACCCGGACCGGCAGACCCGGATCGACCTGCTGCGGATCTGCGGGTCGGCCGGAGCCGGCTGGACCGGCCTGGTGGCCGGCGAGATGGGCGCCGGGGCCCACTGGCGCTGGGCCGCGGAGGCCGACGGCGAGGTCAGCATCCCGGTGCTCGGCCTTGAGGTGACGGTCCCGGCCTAGGCGCCCAGGCGCCTTCGCAGCACCGAGAGGGCGTAGTGCCGACGGGATTTCACCGTCCCGATCGGGATACCGAGCGCCCGCGCGGTCTCCTTGGCCGTCCAGCCGTCCAGGCAGGTGTGCCGGATCACCTCCCGGTGCTCGGGCGACAGCCCGGCCAGCAGGTCCGCGGTCACCTGGGCGGCCACCACCTGGTCGGCGTGGTCGGGGTGCACTCCGCCCGACGACGCCCCCGACGACGGCCCCAGCGGCGACTCGGGACGGTGCTCGGTGCCGACGCTCTCGTGCCGGGAGCTGGCGCTGCGGATCCGGTCGATGGCCAGGTTGCGGGCCACGGTCAGCAGCCAGCCCCGGACCGAGCCGCGGGCCGGGTTCAGCCCACCGGCGTGCCGCCAGGCCCGGATCAGGGTCTCCTGCACGATGTCCTCGGCCAGGTGGTGGTCGTTGACCAGCGACTCGGTGTAGGCCAGTAGGACCCGGGAGTGATCGGTGAGCAGGGCGTCGAGGTCCGCGGACGGCCCCGGCGGGGCACTGCTCGCGGCCGTGATCATGGCGGTCATGGCGCGAACGTAGGCAGCCCCGGTTCCGGAAATCTGACGGAGTTCTGACGTTCCTCTTCCGTCGGCCTTCAGGTGCGGTCGCGCAGCAGGGCCGGGTTCACCGCCAGGGCCAGGACCTTGTCGCGCACCGAACCGGCGTCCGGGTGGCCGACGTCCTGCAGGATGGCCAGCGCCTGGTCCCAGGCCCGGACCGCGGCCGAGGGCCGGCCGGCGCCCAGGTGCGCGTCCCCGATGTGCACCAGGGTGTCGGCCTCCAGGTAGCGGTCGGCGATGTCCCGGTAGATCACCAGGGCCCGGCCCAGGGAGTTCAGCGCCGCTTCGTACTGCCCCAGGTGGTGCTGCGCGTAACCCAGGCTGTCCCAGGCCGCGGCCTCGCCGTTCGGGTTGTCCACCTGCCGGTTCAGGGTGATCGACTCCCGGCACTCGACCAGCGCCCGCTCGTACTCGCCGAGCAGGATGTGGGTCCAGCCGACCTCGTTGTGCACCCAGCCCTGACCGCTCACGTCGTTGCCGGCCCGGTACAGCGCGGCGGCCACCTGGTAGTAGGCCAGCGCGGTGCGGTGGTCGCCGCGGCCGTTGGCCTGGAACGCCAGGCGACGGTGGGCGAAGGCCCGGCCCTTGTCGTCGTGCAGCCGGTCGAACAGGGCGGCGGCCTCGGTCAGGTTGCGAGTGGCCTCCTGCTCCAGCCCGAGCCGGTTCTGCGCGAAGCCGAGCGCGCAGGTGGCGCGGGCCAGGCCGGGCAGGTCGCCGCTGTTCCGGGCCGCCCGCACGGCCAGGGTCTGGATCCCCACCTGGACCGTCCAGGCCCCGGTCCGGTCCAGGTAGCTCTCGATCGTCGCGGCCAGTTGCCAGGTGTGGCGGGCACTTCCGGGCGGCTGGTCCTGCCGGATCACCGCGACCAGGGCCGACCGCTCGGTCTCCAGCCAGGCCGCCGCGTCCTGGGCGGTCGCGAAGGTCTGGACCCGGGTGCCGGCCACCGGCGGGGGCAGGGCGATCCGGTCCCGGCTGGGCGCCAGCGCGTCCGCGGCCGCGTCCGCGCTGTGCAGGTAGTGGTCCAGCAGCCGCTCCCGGGCCCGGCCCGATTCCTCCAGATGCTCCGGCTGCGCCGCCAGGTCACCGGCGTAGGCCCGTAGCAGCTCGTGGCACCCGAACCGGCCGGGCCGGGACTCGAAAATCAGGCTGGCCCGCAGCAACTCGGCCAGCACCGGCCGGACCTGGGCCCGGCTGCGGCCGGCCAGGCTGGTCACCGCCTCGACCGAGCAGTCCGGGCCCGGGTGCTGCCCGAGCAGCCGGAACAGCCGGGCGGCCTCCGGCGAAAGGGCATGGTAGGACCAGGAGAACACCGCCCGGACGTCGGCGGTCTCCCCGCTCAGCGACTCCAGGCCGCCGATCTCGCGCAGCGCACCGGCCACGGCCTGCAGCGATCGCGCCGGGTTGACCGCGACGTGCGCGCAGACCAGGGCCAGGGCCAGCGGCAGGCGCCCGGACAGCTCGACCACCTCGGCGGCGGCATCGGCCTCGAGCGCGGTGCGGTCGGCCCCGAGCCGGGCGGAGAGGAAGCGCAGCGCGTCGGCGTGCGGCAGGGGGTCCAGGCCGATCGGGTGGGCGCCCTCGGTGGCGACCAGGTCGATCAACTGGCTGCGGCTGGTGACGATGGCCAGGCTTCCGGTGGTACCCGGCAGCAGGGGTCGGACGTGCTCACTGTCGCGGGCGTTGTCCAGCAGGATCAGCATCCGCCGGCCGGCCAGCAGGCTGCGGTAGAGCGAGGCCTGGGCCTCCAGCCCGGCCGGGATCCGGTGGCGGGCAACGCCCAGCGCGTCCAGGAACGAGCGCAACGTCTCGGCCGGGCCCATCACGGCGCCGCTGGGATGGAATCCGCGCAGGTTCACGTACAACTGGCCGTCCGGGAACCGGTCGGCCACCTGGTGCGCCCAGTGCACTGCCAAGGTTGTCTTGCCGACCCCGCCCATACCGCTGAGCACCACGATCCGCGGGGCGGTGGGGCTGCCCGGAGCGTTCAGCAGCGAGGTGACGACTTCGAGCTCGTGCCGCCGGCCGGTGAAAGTGGCCAGATCGGCCGGCAACTGGGCCGGGTGGACCACCGCCTCCGGGTCTTCCCCGGGATCCGGCCGCGGCGGAGGCTCGGGAACCGGCTGCTCTTCGAGGAGCAACCGGCGGGCCTCCCGCAGTTCCGCGCTCGGGGGCAGTCCCAGTTCGGCGGCCAGCCGCGAGCGCACGGCCTCGAACAGGTCCATCGCCTCGGCCGTGCGCCCCAGCGTGGCCAGCACCCGCATCAGCCGGGCCTGCACCGCCTCGTCCAGCGGATGCCGGACCGCGGCCTCGCGCAGGATCGGCATCAGGTCCCCGGCGACCTCCGGTCCCGCCCGTCCGGCCAGATCGGCGGCCCGGCGCAGGGCGGCCAGGTACTCGGCCTCGACCGCGACGAAGGCCGGGTGCTCGCGCACCTCCGGGGACAGGTCGGCGACCACCGGCCCGTTCCAGAGCTCCAGGGCGCGCACCAGAGCCCGCGCGGCTTCCCCTTCGGGCGCTGTCTCGGCGAGCTGCACGAGGGCGCGGAAATCCGCAAGGTCCAGGGCCCCGAGAGGCAGATCGAGACGATAACCGGACGCCACCCTGGTTACCCATTGTGATTGTCCACGCGCGGCAAGTCCCGGTTCCAAAGTTCTCCGCAGGGCGGCGACGTGCCGGTGCACCACGTTGACGGCCGTGTCGGGCGGGTCCGCACCCCAGATCAGGTCGACGATCTCGTGCAGCGAAACCGGTTGCCCGGCTCTGACCAGCAATAACGCGAGGAGCGCGCGCTGCTTGGGCGGACCGAGGGACAACTCCGCCTCATCGACCCAGCCGCGGAGCGGACCCAGCACCCGGAAACGCACAAATCCCATCCTAGACGTCATTCACCGTGAGTCACTGACCTCACGCTGCCGCAGCGGCTCAACCCGCGCCTCGGAGATTCCGATGACCCAAGGATGGGGAAGGCCTTCGAACGGCGGTACGCGGTCGGCATCGCCGTCCTGATTGCCGCCTACTGGCTGGTCCCCCGGGGACTCGCCCAGAACGTCCTCCAATTACTGACCGAACTCTCCGCCCTGGCCGTCCTCGGCCTGGCCGCCGGCCGCAACCGCCCGGCCAGGACGGCGTGGGCCTTCGTCGGTCTCGGGGCCGGCCTGATCTTCGCCGGCGACATCGGCCAGCTGGTCTACGAGATCACCGGCGACCCGGTGCCCTACCCCTCGGTGGAGGACGCCGGGTATCTCCTGGGCAACCTCGCGCTCGCCGTGGGCCTGGCCCTGCTGCACATCAAGCGCCCGCGTGACCTCGCCGGGGCCCTGGACACGGCGGTGGTCACCGTGGCCGGTGGGCTGCTGTTCTGGTTCACCCTGGTCCGCGACCTGACCGACGTGACCTCGGCGGCCGGGATCACCACGCTGGGGTACCCGCTCACCAACATGCTCCTGCTCGCGCTCGCGGTCGGGCTGCTCACCAGCCCCGCGGACGTGGCCGATCCGCTGGTCGCGCGCTGGCTGAGCCTGGCCGTGGCCGGGCATCTGATCGGCGACATGCTCTACGGGATCAACGACGGCGCCGTCACCATCCAGGACCGGGTGACGATGATTCCGTACTTCGTCATGTACCTCGGCTTCGCCGGGGCCGGGCTCAGCGCGGCGCGCACCCCCGCGGCGCAGACCGGGGCCAGGTCGGGCCACGGGATGTCCGCCGGACGGCTGCTCGGGATGTACGCCGCCCTGATGGTGATCCCCGGACTGCTACTCACCGACCACGTCCGTCACCACGCTCTCGACCAGGTCCCCCTGGCGATCGCCTCCACCCTGCTCTCCCTGCTCGTACCGGCCCGGATGTGGCTGGCCATGCGACAGCTCGAGGCCTCGACCCAGCAGCGCGATGCCTTCCGCGAGGACCTGGCCCACCAGGCCGCGCACGACGCCCTGACCGACCTGCCGAACCGGGCCTACCTGATGGAGACGCTGGCCGCTCTGATGCACCGGGCCCGGCGCTCCGGGGAGGAGGTCGCCCTGCTGTTCGTCGACCTGGACTACTTCAAACGGGTCAATGACCAGCTCGGGCACGCCGCCGGCGACGAGGTGCTGCGCACCACCGCGGAGCGGATGAAGAGCGTGCTGCGGGCCGGGGACGTGGTCGGCCGGCAGGGCGGCGACGAGTTCGTGGTGCTGATCGACCCGGTGCCCAGCCCGGCCGAGCTGATGGACATCGCCGAGCGCCTGGTCACCATCGTCAGCGCGCCGATCCTGACCGCCGCGGGCAAGGCCCAGGTCGGCGCCAGCGTCGGCATCGCCCTGGCCCGAGACGGCCAGACCGACCCGGAACAGCTCCTGCAGGACGCCGACCTGGCCGCCTACCGGGCCAAGAGCAACGGGCGCGGGCGGGCCGAGATCTTCGACCAGGCCCTGCGCACCGAGCTGGAGGCCCGGGCCAAGCTGGAGGCCGAGATCCGGCACGGGCTGGCCACGGACCAGTTCGAGCTGCACTACCAACCGGTGATGAGCGTGGCCACCGGCCAACTGCGCTCCTACGAGGCACTGATCCGCTGGCGCCATCCCGAACGCGGGATGGTCCCGCCCAACGACTTCATCCCCACCGCCGAAGAGAGCCTGCTGATCTGCGAGATCGGCCGCTGGGTGCTTCGGCGGGCGACCCGGCAACTGGCCGAGTGGACGCAGGCCGATCCGGAGGGACACGGGGACATCACCATGGCGGTGAACATCTCGGCCCGTCATCTGGCCTCCCGCAGTCTGGTCGACGAGGTCCGCCAGGCGCTGCACGACAGCGGTCTGGAGGCCAGCCGGCTGGTCCTCGAGATCACCGAGACGGTGCTGCTGGACGAACCGACCGCCGACGCCCACCTCCGAGATCTACGGACGCTGGGGGTCACCGTCAGTCTGGACGATTTCGGTACCGGGTACACGAGTATCGGTCAGCTGCAGAAGCTTCAGGTCGACACCCTGAAGATCGACCAGTCGTTCCTGCGCTCGGACGATCCCGCCACCCAGGCTCTGGTCCAGCTGATGGTCACCGCGGCGCACGCGTTCAACCTGGACGTGGTCGCGGAGGGCGTGGAGACGCAGGAGCAGCTCGACCGGCTGGTCGCAATCGGCTGCGAACTGGCTCAGGGCTATTATTTGGGACGCCCGAAAGCGGCTCAGGACACGACGATCACCACTGCTCTCTAGTGGAACTGGGCCAGATGACGGCTCAGCACGTCCTCACCGAAGTCGTTCTCCGGGTCCCGCCAGACCGAGTGCGCGTGATTGGCGTCCCTCTGTGTATTGTCCCACTCAGCAACCAGACCCGGCGCCTGGAGCCGGAAGTAGTGCGGACGTCCCGGCTCGGTACTTCCCGCCCAGGCGAAATGCACGGCCTCGAGCAGACTCCCGGCGTACTTCTCGGCCTCCTGATCGGCCAGTGATTTGGGGACGCGTTCGGTGAACGTCCGCAGAAGCCGCCTCAGGATCTCCTGCTGAGAGGCCGACAGCCAGCTGGCCGGAATGCCTTTGGGATCGGACGAGTACTGCACCGCCTCCCGGTGTTCGGGAAGTGTGCCGGCCCGGGTCTCGGCCATCTCGTGGATTCCCTCGACGTGATCCCGCAGCCGCGGCACGGTGAACCGGTTGCGCCACAGGTCCATCAGCGGCATCACGTTGTCGCCCTCCGCGATCCGCGACCGGTTCCCGGTGACCAGGTCGACCGGCGCCACCGGGGCGAGCACCGCCCGGGCGGCCTGCTCCGGGTCCAGCGACCGCACCAGCTCGCCGCCCAGATCCTCGGTCGCGGCCAGCGGTCGCAGGAACAGGCCACCCAGAAGGGGGGACGCCGCGGGGTCGGCTCCCAGGAAGCACGGTGTACTCGAGCGCACCGCCCCGTCGAGGATCAGGTGCTGCACCGAGACGTGATGCCCACCGAACCGCCAGGACCACGGACCGGTCGTGCCCGCCTCCCCCGGATCCCCGAAGATCCGCAGCCAGTACAGCTGCGGGTCGCGTCCCCGGTCCCGGCCCCAGTCGACCTCCCAGCCGTCGGCCTTGTCGAGCACGTTCTCCAGCCCGATGATCGTCGAGGCGGTGACGTAACCCGCGTCCGAGAGCCCGCTCGCGAGCAGCCGCATGGCCAGCCCCTGCTGACCGGGCCGCATCTGGTTCAGCGCCAGGCCGCCGTGATCGGTCGGGGTGTAGTACCAGTTCCGGCGCTCAGCGTCGGACGGCCAGGGGTAGAGCGCGACCGCCCGCTGCTGGGCGTTCAGGCTCTCCAGCCAGGCCCGCGCGGTTTGGGCCATGGTCGCGGCAAGATCCCCATTGGTCACACCGCTCACGCTACGTCGGGTTCGTCCCCATGGCGACCTTGTACTGACGCCCAAGGCCCCGAGACCTACGAAAGCATCAATGCTTCTCCACTGTGCGGGCCAGGATGCCGAGAGTCGCCCGCAGGCCGGCCTCCGGGAGGATCGGGAAGTTCACCGCTCCCCGGTACCGCGGATGGATCCGGCTCCAGTCGTAGTACGACGTGACCAGCGTGCCCTGCTCATGCGGGGCCAGCTGATACCCCCAGAGGTGCTCGATCGGTGGCTGCACCGTGCCGGAGATCGTCCACTCGATCTCGGTGTCCGGGGTGAAGCGCGTGATGATCACCGTGACGTCGTACTTGCCCATCGGCAGGTCGTTCAGGGACTCGCGGTCCATGTGCACCACGAAGCGGTCCCCCACCGCCGTCACCCGTTCCCCTTCAGCCCACTGCAGCATGCCGGACGCGTCAATGCTGACGTGGCCCTCCGGGGAGGTAAGGATGCTGAACACCGCGCTCGGCGGCGCTGCGATCGTCCGCTGGACTTCGAACCGCTCAATCCCCATGGCGCACCACCCTGCCACCACCACCCGCTCAGTGCAGCCCTTCCGAACCCACGCCTAGGATCACCGGAATGGAACCCGACACCGCGGCCATGCTCGAGGACCTCGGCAAGCTCATCGAGATCGAGTCCCCCTCCGGCGATCTGGCCGCCCTGCGCACCTCCGCCCAAGCCGTGGCCGACCTCATCGAGCACCGCCTGGGTGGCCGGGCCTGGCTCGAGGAGAGTGACGCGGGTCCCCACGTGCGCTGGTCCGGCGGCGGCGAGCCCCGGCTTCTCATCCTCGGCCACCACGACACCGTCTTCCCGCTGGGCACCCTGGCCCGGCGTCCTTTCCTGGTGAAGGACGGCAAGGCTTACGGGCCGGGGGTTTTCGACATGCTGGGTGGGCTGGTGCAGGCCGTTCACGGATTGGCGCAGGCCGACCGCCGCGAAGGTGTCGAGATCCTGATCACCGCGGACGAGGAAGTCGGGTCCGGGGCCTCGCGGGCGCTGATCGAGGAACTGGCGCTGGCGTGCGGGGCGGTGCTGGTGTTCGAGGGGGCCGGCGAGGGCGGGGCGTTGAAGACGGGGCGCAAGGGCTGCGGCACGTTCACGGTCAGCGTTGTCGGCCGGGCCTCCCATGCGGGGCTGGAGCCCGAGGCTGGGGTCAACGCGCTCGTGGAGGCGTCACACCAGGTTCTTGCCATTGCGGCGCTGAACCGTCCCGAGGCCGGCACCACGGTCACGCCCACGGTCAGCACCGCGGGGACAGCCAGCAACGTTGTTCCGGCGGAAGCTTCGGTGGTGGTCGACGTCCGAGTGGAGACGACGGAGGAAAAGGAACGCGTAGAGGCCGGTTTCGCTGCGCTTACCCCCGTGCTTACCGGTGCTCGCCTGGAGGTTTCCGGCGGCATCCATCGGCCGCCGATGCCGGAGTCCGCCTCGAAACAGCTCTTCGCCCTGGCCCAGGGCTTCGGGCCGGGCATCCGGGGCGTCGCGGTCGGTGGGGGTAGCGATGGCAATCTCACCGCGGCAGTTGGTGTGCCTACCCTGGACGGCCTCGGCGCGGTCGGCGGCGGGGCTCACGCGGACGATGAATACCTGCTGGTGGACACCATGGCCGAGCGGGCACGTCTGACGGCCTACCTAGTGAACGCCATCCTCGCCTAGGTGGTCGCGCAGAGCCTCGTACTCGGCCGGGGTCAGGAAGGACGGGTTGGACCCCTGAGGCTGGCGCAGAACCTCCAGCCCGGCCAGCCGCTGGTCGGCCCGGATCTGCTCCCGCGACAACCGCTCGGGCTCCGGCCAGATGTCGAGTTCCAGGGGCACCGACCAGGAGCCGTCGGCATCCGGGGCGGCCCCACCGGCCAGGCGTCCCAGACCCCACACCCCGTACGGCACGGCCCGCGACCGGCTCCCGCTCGCCCAGAACACGACCGGCTGCCCCGGGCGCATCATCCGCGCCCGGTAGCCGCCTTGAACGCACCAACGACGCACCCGGGGCTCAGCACGAAACCGTTCGAGCAGGGCACCCGCGTCCGCGTTGCCCTTGATCAGCCAGGCTCCCAGAGTGGTCTCGTCGACCGTGCGCGTCGGTTGCTTCACCCGCTCAACGTACCCGCTCCTCCCCCGCGGCGTGTACTCAGAGCAGCTGTGCAGCAATCTTTTCCAGCACCCGGACGTCTCCCTGGAACGGGCTCTCGACCCGGGGCCAGTGGGTGATCACATCGGTGAAGCCCAGCTCCTGCGCGCGGCCGGCCATCTCCGCGTAGAGCTCCACGCTGCTCAAGGAGAACGGGACGCCCGGGCGCACCGTCGGGGCGTCGAGCATGAGGTAGCGGCGCACCTCGTCCGACCGGCGCCCGGCGAGCGCGAGCCCTTCCTCGAAGATCTTCTGCTGCCCGGCCAGGCCGGTGAACCACTCCTCCAGCGTTTCGGCCGCCGGCCCGAGCGTCATCCAGCCGTCCCCGCTCTGCGCGGTGCGGGCGGCGTAGCGCACCCCGCGCGGCCCGTTCGCCGCGATGACGACGGGCAGGTGCGCAACCGGGGGCAGGGTGCGGGCCTCGCGAGTGGCGAACCAGCGGCCGTCGGCGCTGACGTGGTCTTCGGTGCGCAGGCGCAGCAGCAGGTCGGTGAACTCCTGGAACCGGTCGACCCGCTCCTTCACGGTCAGCTCGGGCTGGCCCAGGATGCCGGCGTCGAGGTTGCCGCCGGTGCCGACGCCGAGGATGAACCGGCCGCCGGAGATGTCGTCCAGGGCCTGGGCCTCGCGGTACAGCGGCAGGGGGTGGCGGAAGTTGGGCGCGCTCACGGCGGTGCCGAGCTGGATCCGGGTCGTCACCGTGGAGGCCGCGGTCAGCGTGGGCAGGGCGGCGAACCAGGGGGACTCCGGCAGCCCGCCCCAGACCAGGTGGTCGTACGTCCAGGCGTGGTGGAAGCCCAGGTCCTCGACCGCGGCCCACAACGGACGCGACTCGGCCCAGGGCTGGTCGGTGAGGATGGTGACGCCGTGCTTCACGGGACTCCTTCGGGTGAATCTTCGGGTCCGGCTCCGGGCCGGGATGCCGGAGTGGGCGGCGACCAGGCTAACCAGCCCGGCCGCTCGGCTATGCCCCGGCTTCCCGAACAGGCGAAACTGCCCGTGCGCCACCGAATGACGTCATCCGCCGCGGACTCTGGACCGCTGACCGCGAAAGCCGCAGATCGGCCGGGGGTTCGTTGACTTCCCGTGCCCGAGATGCCTGTAATGGGGGTTACGGCCACGGGGAGGTTGACCTTTCATGACAGACGACGTGTCCACCATCGTGTTCGAGATCCGTCGTGTGGCAAGAGATTTCCCCGGCGAACCCGCCCCTCCCGAGATAGTGCCGACGTCCGCCGGGTTCAGCCTGGTCGACACGTCCAAGGCCGCGGTGCTGCGGCTGTCGGTGTCGCAGCGCCACCTGCTCGCCCTGGCCGCCCGGGGCTACTCCGACCAGCAGATCTCCGGGCTCACCGCCAGCACCCTGGGCCAGACCCGGGAGCGGATCGCCGCGGCCACCGCCCAGCTGGGCCTCACCCCCCGCCTGGCCGGGGCCTTCGGCTCCGGGGAGCCGCCCGCATGACCGTCACCGCCGCCCGGCTCGAGGAGGCCCGCCGCACGTTCGCGCAGCTGCGCTGCCAGGCCGGGGCCACCCCGGACGCCGACCTGAAGCACCGGCTGCGCGAGATGTCCGCCCAGATCCTGACCGAGACCGGATCCCCCGGCGCGATCAGCCGCACCCACCCCCGGCCGGAGAACCTGACCAGCCGCGAGATCGACGTGCTGGCCGTGGTCGGCACCGGCGCCACCAACAGCGAGGCGGCCGAGCAGCTGGGGGTCTCCACCGAGACGGTCAAGGGCTACCTGCGCACGGCCATGCACAAGCTGCAGGCCGCCAGCCGCTACAGCGCGGTCCACGCGGCCCGGAGGCATCGCCTCATCCCCTGACTGCTGCACCGACGCTGCCCCTTCCCCCGGGACGCTGAGCACCGCCGTCGCAGCGGACGAGCACAAGCTGCGGGCCCGGATGGGCAGCCGGGGCCTCCTCCGGATCGGTACCGTCGAGACGTCGACGCACCAGCCTGGGGGAGGTTTCCGACGCTTCGACGTGGCCCAGGGCGCCGAGGAGACCACCCACTACCAGGTCCAGGTGCTCTGGGAAACCGCCGCCGAACTGCAGAGTTTCACCACGTCGGACCGGTTCGAGCACACCTGGGCGCCGATTCACCCCTACCTCACCCGGCCGCTGCTGATCGACGTGCTGCTCGAGCGGCCGAGCCTGGACTTCCAGGGCCCGGGGGTACTGGGCGAACCCCGGACCTCCTGAACCGGCTGTTCCGGCTAGCTGGACGGAATCGGCTGGGCGATCTCGGCCGGGCTGCGCTCCACGCAGAACTCGTTGCCCTCCGGGTCGGCCAGCACCACCCAGCCCTTGCCCTCCGGCGTCCGGTGGTCCGCGACCTGGGAAGCACCGAGGCCGAGCAGGCGCTGCACCTCCTGATCACGGGTGCCGTCGGTGGGCACGACGTCGAAGTGCAGCCGGTTCTTGGCGGTCTTGCCCTCGGGCACCGGGATGAACAGCAGACCGGGCCCACCGTCCGGCGGCACGATCAGCATCTCGGGGTCGCCCGGCTCGTTGGGGTTGGCCGGGTCGTCCTGGTAGCCGGTCACCTGGCGCCAGAACTCGGCCAGGGCCCAGGCGTCGGAGCAGTCGAACGTAATGTGCCGAATCCGCGCAGTCATGGGCCCCTGCCTATCAGTCCCGACGTGAGCCGGCCCACAGATTTATGACGCCGGTGGGCGGCGGGTCGACCCGGCACCGTACGCTGTAAACGGAACATCCCTCCAGTACTCCGTCCGAGCCCGATCCTCAGGAGCCCCGCATGCCCGATTCCGCCCACTCCGAGGCCCCGGCTCGGCGGGTGCGCGCGGACGCCCAGCGGAACGTGGACCAGCTGCTCGAGGCGGCCAAGGCGGTGTTCGCGGTGTCCGGGGTGGACGCTCCGGTGCGGGAGATCGCCGCGCAGGCCGGGGTCGGGGTGGGCACCCTCTACCGGCACTTCCCGCAGCGGTCGGACCTGATCACGGCCGTGTTCAAGAACGAGGTGGACGCCACCGCGGCCGAGGCGGCCGGCCTGGTTTCCGGCCGCGAGCCGCTGGAGGCCCTGGTGGCCTGGCTGATGCGGTTCACCGGGTTCATCGCCACCAAGCAGGGCCTGGCGGCGGCCCTGCACTCCGGGGACGCCGCGTACGAGTCGCTGCCCGGCTACTTCGAGTCCCGGTTCGGCCCGGTCCTGACCTCACTTTTGGAGGGCGCGGAACAGGCCGGGGAGATCCGGGCCGGCGACGTGGAGCCGATCGATCTGCTGCGGGCGGTGGCCAACCTCTCCCTGTCCGGCGACGAGGACCACACCCGGCGGATGGTCCGGCTGATCATCGACGGCCTCCGGTTCAGCGCCGAGCGCTAGAGGGCCGACCGTCTCAGAGGGCCGACTGCTAGAGATCGGTCAGCAGCCGGAACCCGGTCCGGTCCACCGGGATCGCGGTCGCCGAGACCAGGGCCACCCCGACCCCGGCCTCCCGGTCGATCCCAAGCCAGCTGCGGAAGCCCCCGGTGCCGCCGTTGTGCCAGGTGATCGCCCGGCCCTGATGCTCCACGGTGATCCAGGCCGCGCCGATCCGGGCGCCCTCCGCGAACCGGGCCACCGGGTCCAGCGCGGACACCCCGTTCACCCGTTCCTCCAGCAGCGCCCGGGTCAGCTCGGCCAGATCGCCGATGGTGGAGCGCAGACCTCCGGCGGGCCCGAGCGCCTCACCGGTCCAGGCCGCGCGCGAGCGGCCCCGGCGGCTGCGGCCGGTGATCGAGGACGCGCGCAGGTCCGACCAGGTGGCCGGCAGGTACCAGCTCTTCAGCCCGAGCGGGGCGGCGATCCGCTCCTGGACCAGCTCCGGGTACGTGGTGCCGGCATGCTTGGCGAGCGCGTGGCCGAGAAGCTCGAAGCCGAAGTTCGAGTAGTGCGGCCGGAGGCTACCCCGCAGTCGCACCTGTTGGGCCTGCCGGATCAGGTCTTCCAGCGAGTCGCCGTACGGGTTGGCGCCGCTCCACCAGAGTTTCAGCGAACGCCGCACCGGACCGCGCACGCGCGGCAGACCGGGAAGGCCGGAGCGGTGCTGCGAGAGCGCCTCGAGCTGGATCCCGGCCACTGCGCAGTCCTTCGGCAGCGGGAGCAGCTCGCCCAGAGTCGTCCGGCCCTGCACCCCACCCCGTTCCACCGCATCGCGGTAGAGCAGCCCGGTGATCCCCTTGCTGATCGAACCGACCTCGAAGTCGTCCCCCGGATCGGCCCCCCAGCCCGCGACCACCACCCGTTCCCGGGATACGGTCGCCACCACCGCGACCGGGTGACGGCGCCCGAGCAGGCGCTGTGCCTTCTCGGCCAGCGCTGTATCGCCCCACCACTCGCCCACGTCCTGCCCCCAGCAGATCCGGCCCGGTTCGGACTTCTCGCCGCGATCTCCGGCCATCCTCCTTGACGCCGCAGACGATGTCCACGACGGGCACGACCGGTTATGCTCGCACTTCAGCGATCAGCACCAGCAACGATGACTCAACGATGGCCCATGTGCGCCGCGAAGCACACTCTGATGTCTTTCCAGCCCCACCAGCACTCTCCCGGGCAGGATCTCGCCCTCGGCCGATGAGCCGGGGCCACCTGCGGGCCCGGACCACGAAGGACCTGCGCTACCGCCGCGCCCGCACCCACTCCTGCTGGGACCATCTGATCGCCGCGCCGCTCTGGCCGATGCACGGCGTGAACCTCGGCACCCTGCTGCGCACCTGTGACGCGGTCGGGGCCTGTCTGGCCGTACCGCGGCGCCCCTGGGTGGCCGAGGCCCTGGACCGGGGCAACACGCTGCGCCGCCCCAGCTGCGTGCACTGGGTCAACGGCGACGTGACCGACTGGCTGGCCGATCAGCGGACCGGCGAAACCAGCATCCTCGGCGTGGAACTCGTCGAGGACGCGATCCGGCTGGCCGACCTGCCGATGGCCACCCGCCGCACGGTGATGGTGCTCGGCCACGAGAGCACCGGCATTCCCGGCGAGGCCCTGGACCTGCTCGACGCGGCGGTCGAGATCCCGATGATCGGCACCGGCCAGAGCCTCAACCTGGCCGTCGCCGGATCCCTCGTCCTCTACCGCCTAGCCGACCTCTCCTAATCCCCCAACCCTTCCGTGATCATGGACTTTCTCCCCCGTGATCATGGACTTTCCTCCCCGTGATCATGGACTTTTGCTCGGGCCGGATCGCTTCGCGTCGCGACGAAAGTCCATGATCACGGGGAAAGAACTCCATGATCACGGGGGAAGAACTCCATGATCACGGAGAGGGGTGGGGGGTAGGAGGGAGGGGGTCAGAAGAAGGTGTGGATGAGGTCGACGACCTGTTCGGTTTCGTCGAGAACCGGGATCACCCGCCATTTGTCCAGCGTGGTGCAGGGGTGTGAGATGCCGACGTGGACCAGGTCGCCGGGGCCGAGTTCGGTGTGCTCCGCCACGGTCAGGAAGGCGTGCTGGTCGTTCAGCGCGGTGATGGTGAGGCCGTGCGCCGGGCTCCGCCGGCCGTCCCGCCGCCGGATCTCACGCGGGATCGGCAGGCCCTCGTCGAAGCCCGCGTCGCGCCGGCCGAGCAGCAGCAGCGCGAGACCGGGTTCGGGGCGGGACAGCACGGGCGCCCACAGCGACAGGGCCGGGCGCAGCCGGGGGCCGTCCGCGTCCCGGTCGTGCGGGGTGACCGAGGCGTAGTAGCCGTCGTCGTGAATGGCGTAGGCACCGCTGCGCAGTACCACGGTCGGTTCTCCCTCGACCGCGGCCGCGTGCAGGGTCAGCGCCACCACGTCCGGAAAGGCGCTGCCCCCGGCCGTGATCACATACCCCGGCGCCAGCAGCCCGGCCGCGAACAGGTCGCCGCCCAGCTTGGCCAGGTCGCGGCACCAGCCCGCCACCCGATCGTTCTCCTCCGAGCTGCCGTGGTGGCCGAGCGTGCCCTCGTACCCGCTCACCCCGGCCAGGTGCAGCTCCGGCCGGGCCGCGACGGCCACCGCCACCGCCCAGGCCGCATCCAGCGAGCGGGCACCGGTCCGGCCGCCCGGGTGGCCCAGCTCGACCAGCACGTCCAGCGGGCGCCGGACGTCGGCTCGGGCCAGTTCGTCGGCCAGGAAGGCCACGCCCTCCTCAGAATCCACGTTGACGCACACGCTCAGGTCGGTCGAGGTTCCGTCCCAGCCGCCCATCGGCTGCGGGACGGCCCGGGCCAGCCAGGCGATCCCGGCCCGGTCGGCGAGCTGGTTGGCCACCACGAACCGGCGCACCCCGTAGGCGTGGTACGCCTGCAGCTGGGAGATGCTGGCCACGGTGATCGCCCAGGCGCCGGAAGCCATCTGCTGGTGCGCGATCTCGGGTGACATGTAGGTCTTGCCGTGCGGAGCGATCTGCACCCCGTGCTCCCGGCACCAGGCCGCCATCGCGTCGATGTTCGCGGTCAGCGCGGCCCGGTCGATCACCGCCATCGGAAAGCTGAACTCGCCGCCGTGCAGCGGCCTCGGATGCTCGCGCAGCGACCGCGCGGTCAGCGGCTCGCGCCAGGCCAGGCTGCCCAGGCCCTTCTCGGTGACCGGCACGCGCAGATCGGCCAGTTCTTCCAGGGCCTTCACCTGGGGCCCGTTCCCGTCCGCCCGGCCGTTCACCGCATGCTCTCCCCTCGCCGCAGGGCCCGGCCGCACCGTGCGCCCGTGAGTTGCCCCTTCTCCAGACCGATCTCGCCGTTCACCAGGACCAGATCCACACCCTCGGCCAGGGCCAGGGGATGCTCGTAGGTCGCCCGGTCGGCCAGCCGGGTCACGTCCAGCACCGCGATGTCGGCCGCGTACCCCTCGGCCAGGCGCCCACGGCCGGTCAGCCCGAACCGCTCGCAGGCCCGGGCCGACAGGTGCACGGCCGCCTGGCCCCAGCTCCAGTCGCCCAGGTCGCGGGTGTGCCGGGCGAGCATCCGGGCGAACGCGCCGCGCCCTCGCGGGTGCGGGTGACCACCGATCAGGATGCCGTCCGAACTACCCATCTGTTCAGGCTGTTTCAGGAGCGTACTGATGTCCTGCGGAGTGTTGGCGGCGGGCTGCTGCACCACACAGCCGACCGCCAGCTCACAGGCCAGGATCAGTTCGCAGACCAGGTCGCCGGGCTCGAGGCCAGCCCGTTCGGCGGCCTCCGGCACGGTCAGGCCCTCGGCCCAGTTCCATTCCGGCACCGGGACGTGAGAGAGCGTGACCCGGGTGAAGAGCTCGGCCAGACCGGGGAACCAGTCACGCTTCAGGGTTGAGCGGGCCTCGGAGGTGGCCAGCTGCAGCAGGGTCTGCGAGGGCACCCCGGCCTGAATCTCCTTGGGCAGCGCCAGCATGGCCAGGATCGTGTTGCCGCGGCGATAAGGATAGGTGTCGTAGGTCAGGTCGACGCCCAGTGCCTGAGACTTGGCGACCTCGGGCAGCAGCACCGCGGCGGGCCCGTGGAAGTGTGAGACGTGCGACCGCACACCGGATCCGGCGCCGATCTGGAGGAACTCCGCCATGCCGGTCGGGGCATCCTGCTCATACCCCCGGATGTGCGAGACGTGCACCCCGCCGGCCTCACGGACCACCTCGCAGAGCGCTGTCAGCTCGGCCACGTCCGCATACCCACCGGGCACGTATTCGAGCCCGGTGGAAAGACCCACCGCCCCAGCCGCCAGGGAGTCCTCGAGCAGACCCAGCTGCCCACCAGCGTCCCTTGTTGGACCGAACCCCACCACCGACGCCCGCAACGTGCCCCCGGGAACCAGGTAGGCGACGTTCAGCGCACCGCGCCGGTCGTAGTACTCCAGCAGCTCGGCCACCGTCGCGCCCTCGGCCAGCTCGGCCGGGAAGGGCCCGTTGACCGCGGCGAAGTACCGCGACGTCTCCTCCGCGACCGTACCGGCGGTGGGGGCCAGTGAGACCCCGTCCTGCCCGACGATCACCGTGGTCACGCCCTGACGCAGGCAGGCCAGCTCCAGATCGGGGGAACCGATCAGGGCGTCCGCGTGACTGTGCGCGTCCACGAATCCGGGCATCAGCAGGCGTCCGGAGACGTCGACGACCCGCCGCGCCGGGGCCCCCGCGGCTGACCCCACGAGCTCGATCAGGCCGTCGCGGACCCCGACGTCCGCCCGGCGCGGTTCGGCGCCCGTCCCGTCGGCGATCTCGCCGCCCACGAGCAGCACATCCAGCACCGGACCCCCAGTTCCCGTCGTTCACCAGCGGACCTGCGGCCCTCAGCGAGTCAACACCACGCTACGCAAGGAATCCAGAGGAGTGATGATGACCGCATGATGGTCCCCATTCCTGTTCCTCATCCGACGCATCCGACGCAGCCCCGTTCCGTGGCGGTGATCGGCGCCGGGGTGACCGGTCTGGCCACCACCGCGGCCCTGCTGGAACGGGGCGTGCCGGTGGCCTGCTTCGATCGCGGCGCTCCTTTGGGCGAGCGATCGGCGGGCGAGTCGAGGATCTTCCGCTACGCCCATCGCGACCCCGTGTTGGTCGAGGCGGCCGTGCAGGCGCGGGCGTTGTTCAGCGAGTGGGCAGAAGGGCTGATCGAGCCGGTCGGCACGGTGATCAGCGGCGGCGGGGCCCAGGAGTGGACGACGGCGATGGCCGCCTCCGGGGTCGAATACATCGAGAACCCAGGATTGCGGCTACCTACGAGCAGAAGGCAGGAACCGGCGGTGCTTGATCCTGCCGGGGGCGTCATCCGCGTCGACCGGGTAGGCGAATTGCTGGTCAAGCGCAGTCAGGCAGCGCTGCGCAGTGCGTACGTCTATGCCCTGGAGGAGAAGCCTGACGGGGTCGTCGTGCACGCCGGCGGGGTCAGCGAGCGCTTCGACGCCGTGGTGCTGGCGGCGGGTTCCGGCAATGCTCCTCTGGCAGCGCAGGTGGGCCTGTACCCGCCAGCTGACCTTGCCCATCACGCACGGTTCACGTTCCGCCTGCGCGAAACCGCACCGCCCAGCCCGCAGTGCTGGATCACTACGTCTTCCGCCGAGATGCACACCTACCAGCACTCGGGTGCGCCTGGGCAGTGGGCCGTCGGCGTCGAGCTCGGCCCGGAGGACACGCGGTGGGAGGTGGGACGCGAGGCGGCCGTCGCTGCGGCCGAGGCGGCGACCGTGACCTACGTGAAGAACGAGCTGGATCTGGTGGATCCGGAAATCGTGAGCAGTCTGTACTGCACGACGAATCCGACTTTGGACGACGGCATCCACTACCGGCGCCAGGGTCGGGTTCTGTGTGTGTACGGGGAGAACCTGTTCAAGTTCGCGCCGCTGATCGGGCGGGAGTGTGCGGACGCGGTTCTCAACGAGTCGGTTCCGGACTCGCTCGGGCCCGCGACGTAGCATCCCGGTCATGAATCCTGCCCTACCCTCCGTGATCATCCAGTGGCTGGAGCGGATCAGTAACCGGGACGCGATCGGGGCGGCCGAGTGCTTCAGCGAGGACGCGGCGTACTACTACGCGATGCCGCACCCGCCGATGCAGGGTCGTGACCGGATCCGCGAGATGTTCTCCGGCCAGGCCACCGCCTACGCCCGGATCAGCTGGGAGGTGACGACCGCGGCGGTCCAGGCGGATCGGGTCTGGATGGAGCGGGTGGACCGGTTCATCACCCCCGACGGGCGGGAGATCGCGATCGAGTGCGCCGGGGTGGCCGAGATCAGCGACGGGCTGATCACCGAGGTCCGCGATTACGTGGACCTGCAGACCTGGGAGGAACGGAACCGGGGTTAACTTCTGAGGATGGACGAGGACTGGGCCACCGAGCGGCGCGAGGCCGTCGAGGCGCTGGAGCGGGCCCGGGTGCGGGCCGAGGCGGCCGAGGCCGAGCGGGCGACCCTGGTGGTCGCGGAGTTCCTGGCCAAGGTGCGGGAGCTGGGGCTGCCGGCCGAGCCGTTGCGGGCGCGGGCCTACAGCGGCTCGGCCACCTACCGCACCGGGTTGCGGGGCTGGTACCTGCAACCGCAGGGGTCGCTGGCGATCGGCGAGGACGGCGGGTTCTACGTGCTGATCAGCCCGGCCGGACTGGGCGCCCGGCTGCGCGGGGTGCGGATCGCGCCCAGCCCTCCCCCGCTGGCCGTGGGCCGGGGTGCGCGTGACGGCGAGTCGATGTCGCTGAAAGAACTGCTGGACCGCCGGCTGGCCGCTGGGACCGACTTCCGCCGCCTCTAGAGGATGAACTCCGGCGGTACTCGATCGGTCAGCCAGACACCATTCGCAGAGCGGTAATACGGATGCCCGGCCGTTTGGGCCCCGACCGCGTCCACGCGCAGGACCACCGGCCGTCCGCGGCGGGCGCCGACCTGTTCAGCCGTTTCCGGGGTGGCCGACAAGTGCACGAGCCGGCGCCCCATCGGCAGGAGGCCCTCAGCCCGGATGCTCTCGAGCGCTCCAGGATGCGTGCCGTGAAAGAGCACGCCCGGTGGGCGAAGCGGTTCCAGCCCCAGGTCCACGTCGACCGAATGCCCTTGCGCGGCGCGGATCCGATCACCGGACAGTTCGAACCGCTGTTTGTCCGACGAGGCGACCAGATTCTCCAGCTGCGCCCGGCTCACCCCCCGCCCGTGCCCGGCCAGCGCCCCCAGCAGCACGTGCACCTCGACCCAGCCGCCCGGATCCAGCACCACCCCGATCGCCTCCGGATGATGCCGCAGAACGTAGCTGAGGAACCGGCTCGAGCTCACCGGAGGTGCCCGATCACGTCGCCGGGCAGGTCGTCCCGCTCCGGCCGCCAGACCGCCCAGTACCGGACCTCGGGCAGATCCCGGATCGGCACCGCCACCACGCCTTCCGGCGGCTGGACGCAGCCGTTCACCACGGCCGCGCCCAGGCCCAGCGCGACGAAGTGGGTCATCAGGTCCCAGCCGTCCACCTCGGCCGCCACCGTCACCGACACCCCGGCATCGAGCAGGGCCAAGTTGAGCCGTTGGCGGTGGGGGCGCTCGGCCGGGGGTAGCAGCAACGGCACGTCGGCCAGGTCCCGCAAGCTCACCTTCGACCGTGAAGCCAGGCGATCTTCTTGCGCAACCATCAGAACCTGCGGATAGCGGCCGATCTCGGCGGAGGCCAGTCCGGGCGCCGGTGGGTCACTGCCGAACACCCCGACATCGGCCCGCCCGGTCACCACGTCGTCCAGGCTGGCCTGACGGTTGGCCGTTCGAACCTGCAGCGCCCGACCACTCGCAGCGATCCGCCGCAGCCCCGGCCCGATGACCCAGCGGAACGTGCCGTGCCCGGCGGAAATCGTCACCGACTGCGGGCGTCCTTCCAGCTCGGCCAGGAAATCGTCTGCCCGCCGTGCGCTCTCGGCCGCGAACCGGGCCAGTTTGAGGCCCGCAGGCGTGAGCCGCAGACCGCGTCCGTCCCGCTCGTACAGCTCCACCCCGAGGGTACGGCCGAGCTTGCCGATCTTGGCGTGCAGTGAGGGCTGGGCGATGTGGAGTTCGGCCGCGGCCGCGGTGAAGTTCAGGTGCTCGGCGAAGACCGCGAAAGCCCGCAGGCCGTCCCCCTCCAGAGCATCCATAGCCACAAACTAGCATCCGACCGCGAATTAATAGTTCCGCTCTAGTTCTGCGGCGAACATCCTGAAGGCATGAACGAACCCAAGCTCGGCGTGGACATCGGCCGGGTCCTGATCGACGGATCCGCCCATCCCGACGGCGGCGACACCGCCTTCTTCCAGGGCAGCGAGGAGGTCATGCTGGCCACCCCGGAGATGACCGGCGCATTCGACGCGATCGCCCGGCTGACCGCGCTTTTCGACGGCCAGGTCTGGCTGGTCTCGAAGTGCGGCGACCGGGTGGAGCAGCGCACCCGGCGCTGGCTGCGGGCGCACGACTTCTCCGGCCGGACCGGCGTGCCGGCCGACAACCTGCGGTTCTGCCGGGCCCGCAAGGACAAACGGATCCACTGCGTGGATCTGGGGCTGACCTACTTCGTCGACGACCGGTCGGACGTCCACGAAGCCATCGCCGACGTCGTCCCTCATCGTTATCTCTTCGGTCCGCAGCGGCCGGGAACCTCCGCGCGGGCGCATCGGGTCTCGGACTGGAGGTCCGCCGAGCGGCTGATCACCGCGCAACTGGCTAAGAGATGAGCCGCACGGCGCGCGCTTCCAGATCCAGCGCGGTCTCCTCATCGCCCAGGCCCCGCATCACCAGGGCCAGGTTGCGCAGATAGGTGTCGGTCACCCCGTGCCCGCTGCTCTCCCCCAGGGTGAGCGCCTGCCGGGCCAGGGGCCGGGCCGCCACCGGGATCTCCAGGTGGGTGGCCAGCAGCACCGCGAGATTGTTCGCGTAGGCCGCGGCCTCGGGCTTGCGGACCCGGTCGATCCGCTCGGCCCGCCGGGTCGCCTCGGACAGCGCGTGCCGGGCCCCGTCCGGGTCACCGGCCAGCAGCCGGGCCTTGGCCAGATTGCTCAGCACCGCGGTCAGTTCCGGCCCGGCCGACCCCTCCTGCTCGGCAATCGCGTGGGCCCGCTCCAGCAGGGCCAGGCCGGTGTCGGTCTCCTCCAGCCGGAGGCGGACCAGCCCCAGGTTGTTCATCTGCCGGGCCACCCGCAGGTCGGACCGGCCGACCGCCGCCACCGTCACTCCCAGTGCCCGTTCCAGCAGGTCCGCGGCCTGTTTCCACTCGTTGACCCGAGTCAGGGCGACCGCCAGATGGCCGAGCTGGGTCGCCGCGTAAGGGTGTTCGGCCCCCACGGCCTGCTCGGTGAGGGCGACCGCGCGGGCGGCCAGCGACCGCACCCGGGCCCCGTCCTGCCGCAGGAACATCGCGAACGCCACACCGTTGCCGCGCAGCACCACCCGGGGGTGGGCGGGCAGGCCGGGCTCGTGCACCTCGACCAGGATGCGCGAGCTCAGCGGGCGTTCGTCGGCCGCGTCCCAGACGTCCAGCAGCAGGACCGCGACCGCGCGGGGCAGCGTCGACGCCGTCCGGTCCAGGCGGAGGATCTCAGCCGTGTCTCCCATCCTCCCAGTGAATCACGCGATCACCTCCGGGCGCCGTCCTCCAGATACTTGAGGACGGCGACCACCCGACGGTCGGTGTGGTCGGTCGGGGCCAGGTCGAGCTTGGCGAAGATGCTGCGGATGTGCTTGTGCACCGCGCCCTCGGTGACTACCAGTTTCTCGGCGATCGCGGTGTTGCCCAGGCCCTCGGCCATCAGCGCCAGCACCTCCCGCTCGCGCGGGCTGAGCCGTTCCATCGCCGGATCGGGGCGGTGCCGGGTCATCAGCTGGGCCACCACCTCCGGGTCGATCGCGGTACCGCCCTCGGCCACCCGGTTCAGCGCGACCAGGAACTCCTCCACCCGGCCGACCCGTTCCTTGAGCAGGTAGCCGAGCCGCCCGGCGCCCCCGGTGAGAAGGTCGGTGGCGAAGGACTGCTCGACGTAGGCGGACAGCACGAGCACCGACAGGCCGGGCTGCCGGCGCCGGGCCTCGACCGCCGCCACGATGCCCTCGTCGGTGTGGGTCGGCGGCATCCGCACGTCCACGATCGCCACGTCCGGCCGCTGCTCGTCGACGGCCTCCAGGAACGCCTCCGGCCCGGCCGCGGTGGCCACCACGTCCAGCCCCTCGGCCCGCAGCAGCGAGGCCAGGCCCTCGCGCAGCAGGGCGTCGTCCTCGGCGATCACGATCCGCACGGCAACTCCACTTTCAGGATGGTCGGCCCTCCGGCCGGACTGCTCATCGTCACACTGCCGTCGTGCGCCTCGACCCGTCGGCGCAAACCGACCAGGCCGGAACCGCCGCCCTCGTCCGCACCGCCGTGGCCGTCGTCCTCGATCTCGACGGTCAGGCGCTCGTCCCGGCGCCGGAGTCTAACCGTGGCGTGGTCCGCTCCGGAGTGCTTGGCCACGTTGGTCAGCCCCTCGGCGACCACGAAGTACGCGGTGGCCTCGACGGACGCCGCGCAGCGGCCGGGCACCGAGACGTCCAGCACGGTCGGCACCGGGCAGTTCGCGGCCAGCCCGGACAGCGCGCCCTCCAGACCGCGGTCCTCGATCACCGGGGGCAGGATGCTGCGCACCACCTCCCGCAGTTCCCTCAGCGCGGCCTCGGCCGCGTCCTGGGCCTGGGCGATGACCAGGTCCGCGGCGACCGGGTCCTGCCGGGCCAGGGCCCGGCGGGCGGTGCCCAGCAGCATGGTGACCGCGACCACCCGGTTCTGCGTGCCGTCGTGCAGCGACCGCTCGATCCGGCGCAGCTCGGTGGCGTGCGCGTCCAGGGCCGCGGCCCGGGTGGAGGTGAGTTCCGCGATCCGCCCGGAAAGGTCGGTGCCCGGCGGCGGGGCCAGCAGGCTACGGCCCGGAGCGGCCTGCAGGCGGGCCATTCCGGTGGTCAGGCCGAAGATCATCGCGGTCCAGCCCAGGCCCATCAGGAAGACCACGAACGCGCCGAGCCAGGTGTCGACGGTCCAGAACCCGATCGAGGCGCTGCCCCAGCCGTCGGGCAGGAACGGGTACCAGAGCGGGAAGCTCAGGTCGCGCACGGCCAGCAGCGGCAGAAAGGCGCCGAAGATACCGAGGAACAGCCCGGACAGACCGTGGACCGGCAGCCAGGCCAGCTCCCGCCGGGTGGTCGGGTCGGCCAGGCCGTCCGGGGTCTGCACCGGCCCCAGCACCGGGGCACCCCAGCGGCCCAGCCGCAGCCGCTCCCGCGCGGCCACCCAGTGCACGAACCGCAGAACGGCAGGGATCAGCAGGAATCCGATGCCGACCACACAGAGCAGGCCGGTCAGCAGCACCACGAAGGAGGCCAGCAGGGCCAGCGAGCCGGTCCCGATGCCGCCGGCCAGCTGGGCGATCGCCGAGACCGCCCGGGCCCGGGCCTGGGCGAGCTCCTCCCGGAGCCGGGCCTGCCGAGGGTGATCCACGCAGAAACCGTATAGCGCAGGGGTTCCCCCGAAAAGGTGACCCGCCACTTTCGCATTCAGCCACGATCTTGAAACTTCACGGGCACACTCTTGAGAAGAACGGGGGAGGAATTCAGAGACATGCCGAAAAGCACTCGGGGAAAACACCCAGACCCAGGAACGCCCTATCTCGCGGCCATGGCCGGCAGCCGGGAAAGCTGGCGGATGGTAAGGGCTTACATTGATCAGCAATATCCGGCGGCGATTGTTGCCGGCACCCCAGAAATGATGGACGCGCACCACGTCCCCTTTCCGGAGGGCAATGGAGTGCGGCCGCGCACCCGTGATCTTTTCCGGGCATTCCCGCGCGTCGTCACGGCCCCTCAGCGGATCCGCCCGGCCGACTGATCCATCTCGGCCGACTTATCCGACAGCTGTCGCACAAATCGCTTCGTCGTCGTACAGTTGAAGCCGTGACTACTTCATTTGCACAGGTCAACGGGGTGTCCCGGCTCACGGTCGGCCAGGAGGAGGCGCCCGCGAAGCTAGGACCCGGCCTGGTCGAGGTCGCCGTCACCTATTGCGGGATCTGCGCCACGGACACGCACAATTACACCAGCGGCGGGCAGATCCCGGCCTCGGTCTTCGGGCACGAGTGGACGGGCACGATCACGCGCACCGCGGAGGACGTCGAGGGCCTTCCGGCCGGCACCCGGGTCATCGCCAGTGTCGGTGCCGCGTGCGGGGTTTGCGCGATGTGCCAGGCCGGGCACGCGGAGCACTGCGATCTGGCCTTCGCCGAGGCGAACGGCCTGGCGCCGGGCTCACCCACGCACGGCGCCTTCGCCCAGTCGCTGATCGTCACCGCCCGCCGGGTCATGCCGGTCCTGGACGGCCTCAGCGACATCGAGGCGGCCCTGGTCGAGCCCACCGCCGTCACCTTCCACGCGGTCCGCCGCACCCGTCAGCCGCTCGGCGCCGTCGTGGTGGTCCAGGGCGCCGGGCCGATCGGCCTGCTCGCTGCCCAGCACGCCCGCCACGCCGGAGCCGGGCAGCTTGTGGTGATCGAGCCCAACGCGCAGCGCCGCGAGGCCGCCACCAAGCTCGGCTTCACCGATGTCCTGGCGCCCGGCGAGGCGGCCCAGGCCCGGGTGCTGGAGATCAGTAACGGCCTGGGCGCCGACGTGCTCTACGAATGCACCGGCGTAGCGGCCCTGCTGCAGCCCTCCGCCGAGCTGGTGCGCCGGGGCGGAACCCTCTCGCTGCTGGGCTTCCCGATGACCGATTCCACGGTGAGCTACGGCGACTGGCAGCTCCGCGAGCTCACCGTGATCGGGTCGCTGGCCTACACCCGCGACGACTTCCTCGGCGCCCAGCGCGCGATCGCCGACGGCTCGGTGCGGGTGGCCGACCTGCACACCGCCACGATCGGGCTGGGCGACCTGGCCGCGATGCTCGACGAACTGGACTCCGGGAAGACCGAACAGGCCAAGGTGCTGCTCGACCCACGCCGCTAGAAACCCAGGTCGCGGCCGATGATCTCCTTCATGATCTCGTTCGACCCGGCCCAGATCCGGGTCACCCGGGCGTCTTTCCAGGCCCGGGCGACCCGGTACTCGTTCATGTAGCCGTACCCCCCGTGCAGCTGGAGACAGGCGTCGAGGATCTGGCCCTGCACGTCCGCCGTGAACCACTTCGCCTTGGCCGCGTCCACCGCGGTCAGCTCCCCGGCGGCGTGCGCCACCACGCACTGGTCCACGTAGGCTTGCGTCACCTCGGCCCGGGTGACCAGGTCGGCGAGCAGGAACTTGTTGTGCTGGAACGAGCCGATCGCCTGCCCGAACGCCTGCCGGTCCTTCACGTAGACCAGCGTCTCGTCGAGGATCGCCCGGGCGTGGGCCAGGTTCGAGACCGCGGCCCCGACCCGCTCGCGCGGAAGGTTGACCATCATGTGCTTGAAGCCCCGGTCCAGCTCACCGATCAGGTTCTCGGCCGGCACCAGGACATCCTCGAAGACCAGTTCCGCGGTGTCGGCCTCCGGCATCCCGACCTTGTCCAGCCGGCGCCCCTTGGAGAACCCCTCGGTGCCGGCCTCCACCGCGAACAGCGAGATCCCCCGGGCGCCGGCCCCGGGCGTGGTGCGGGCCGCGACGATCACCAGGTCGGCCGAGTAGCCGTTGGTGATGAAGGTCTTCGAGCCGTTCAGCCGCCAGCCGGAACCCTCCGGCACCGCGCTGGTCCGCAGCGCGGCCAGGTCGGACCCGCCTGAGGGTTCGGTCATCGCGATCGCGGCGATCTGCTCGCCACTGGCCAGCCCCGGCAGCCAGCGAGCCTGCTGCTCCGGGGTGGTCAGCGAGGTCAGATAGCCCGCGCAGACGTCGAAGTGGATGCTCAGGCTCGAGGCCAGGGCCAGGTTGACCGCGGCCAGCTCCTCGGTCAGCACCGCGTTGAACCGGTAGTCGCCCGCCGCCGAACCGCCGTACTGCTCCGGCACCTCCAGCCCGAGCAGGCCCTGCTTGCCGGCCGCCAGCCACATCTCGCGGCCGAAGCCGTGCTGCTCGGCATGCTCCCCGACGTGCGGGATCACCTCGCGGCGCAGGAACTCCCGCACCGAGTCCCGGAACGCGGCCTGGTCGTCGTCGTAGACGCTGCGCCTCATCGATTCAGGCTAAGCCAGTGACCGGCCCCTGTCCCCTCCGTCCAGCGATCATCGGGCGCGGGCCGGGTTCGCGACCGACCGCCCAGCAACCACCCCGCCCACGCCAGATTCACGACCACCCGCCCAGCAACCACCTCGCCCGCGCCAGGTTCACGACCACCCGCCCGGCGATCATCGGGCGGGGGCCGGGTTCGCGACCGACCGCACAGCTACCATCTCGCCCCTGCCAGGTTCACGACCACCCGCCCAGCAACCACCTCGCCCGCGCCAGGTTCGCGACCGCCCGCCCAGCGACCATCTCGCCTGCGCCTAGCCGGCGACCGCCCGGGTGGCGACGATGTCGACCGACCGGCACCCCCGGCACCCCCGGCACCCCCGGCACCCCCGGCACCCCCGACACCCCGACACCCCGACAGCGTCCCGCTCAGCGCCGGACCTCGGCGCTCACCGCTTCGCCCAGCTCAGCCCGGGTGGGCAGCCCTTCCCAGTCTCCGGGCGCCCGGCAGACCGCCCCGCCGACGCGGTTGGCCAGCGTCAGGCACCCGGACGGACCCTCACCCTGCAACAGAGCAGCCAGATAGCCGCTCACAAAGGCATCCCCCGCCCCCACCGGATCGGTCACCACGATCGGCTCGGTCGGCCCGTGATGAGCGGCCTCGCCCTGTACCACCACGGCCCCGAGCGATCCGAGTTTCAGCACCACGTCACCCTCGACCGCGCTGGACAGTTCCCGGCCGAGTTTCTCTCCCTGCTCCAGCGATTCCACCGGTTGCGGCTCGCTCCCCAGGACCAGCGCCGCCTCCTCCGGCCCGGCGAAGGTCAGGTCGGAGCGGCGGGCCAGCTCGGCCAGCGCCGGACCTGCCTCCTCATCGGTCCACAGCGCCGACCGATGATTGACGTCGAACGAGACGAAGGTGTCATGGGCGGAGGCAATCTCGACCGCCCGCAGCACCGCCTCCCGCGGGCCGGAACCCAGCGCGGCCGTGATGCCGGTGACGTGCAGCACCGCAGCCGCCGCAATCTGCTCGGCGTACTGCTCCACCCCGGCCGCGGTCAGCCCGGAAGCGGCACTGCCGGCCCGGTAGTACCGCACCCGGGTGGTGCGCCCGTCGCGGGCCTCCTTCACCATCAGCCCGGTCGGGCGCTCCGGATCCCGCTCGGCCAGCACCTGCACGCCTTCGGCCCGGATCTCACGGGTGACCAAGGTGCCGAAGTCGTCCTCGCCCACCCGACCGATCCAGGTGCTGGCCCAGCCGAGGCGGGCCAGCCCGATGGCCACGTTGGACTCCGCCCCGCCGATGCCCAGGGTCAGGCCCGCGCCGTCGCGCAGGCGCGGGGCTGCCGGTGGGGTCAGCAAGGCCATGGTCTCACCGAGTGTGATCACGCCATTACCCGCAAGTGCCACGTGCTCTTTCCCTTCGCCACCGTTCGCTCTGGAGCGCCCCGCTCTGAGCCACCTGCCCAATATGCACCACAGGTACGACAAACCTGGCTGTGTGACCGCGGCCCGGCCCCACTCCCGGCGAGATCGCTTACGATGCCGATATGTCCCCTCGAAAAGGCGGAGGCAGCAGCCGGCAGGCCGTCCTGTCATCCCTGCGTCGGCAGATCCTGGGACTGGACCTCGAACCGGGCGCGGCGCTGTCGGAGAAGGACCTGGCCGATCAGCTCGGGGTCTCGCGCACCCCGGTCCGCGAGAGCCTGCTGCTGCTGTCCGAAGAGGACCTGGTGCAGGTCTACCCGAAGCTGGGCACCTTCGTGTCCCGGATCGACACCGCGCGGGTGGCCGACGCTCAGTTCCTCTGCGAGGCCGTGGAACTGGGCGCCCTCGACGACACCCCCTCCGAACCCGACCCGGAAATCGTCGCCGCGCTGCGGGAGAATCTCGAGCAGCAGCGGTCCGTGGCGCTCGACCGGGAGGAATTCCTGAAGCTGGACGCGGATTTCCACGGGAAGCTACTGAGCCTCTCCGGCCACGGTACCGCCTGCGCCGCGCTCACCTCGGCCAAGGCGTACCTCGACCGGGCCCGCCGCAAGGGATTCCAGGACTCCGGCCGTCTGATCAGCCAGCACGCCGCCCTGCTCGACGCGGTGCTCTCCGGAACAGTGGAGACCGCGCGAGGTCTTCTGCGCCAGCACCTTCGCACGGTACTAGAAGACGTGGAACGCGCTTTCCGGCGCTCCCCCGAATACTTCACCCCCGAATCGTCCACGGCTCAGCTCACAGACGGTCGGAGCGTCTCCACAGGTCCTTGAGCATCCGTGGGTAGACAACCAGGTAGGTGACGATCCCGACCAGGCCGTAAGGCACCAGGGTGCGCATGAAGTAGAGCATTGGCAGCGAGACCAGCACGGTTCCCACGATCCGCCCGGGCAGCCCGTAGGTGACGCTGGTCGCGTCCCATTTCCCGACCCCCACCCGACTGCGCTCCCGAGCCTCGGCCACCTGCGAGGAGACCGAGGGCAGCTTGAGGAACGAGAACGAGTCCGGCTCGGCGGGGGTTTCCGGTTCCCGGAGCCGATAGCACTGCAGGCACCACGCGACTTCGTGGGACAGCGAGGCTCCGCACTGGCACTTCGCGCCCGGCCCCCTCAGACCCCGCCCGGTCCACTGACCGGGTTCGCGTAGCTTCGCGGGCCAACCTGGTAGGTCGGGGCAGGTCGCTCGACCGGCTTGGGTGCCGCCGGAGCCTGTGGTGCCTGAACGGTTTTAGGGGTAGGAGGCTCGCTAATGATGGACGCTGACCCCGCCAGAGGGGGCGGGGCGGGCAGAGCGGGTGGCTGGGTCGGTGAAAGTATTCTGGCCACCAGGCCATCGGGGAGCACAATGCCGCGCGGGCTTGGCAAAGCGGTTACGGCGGCTTGGTTTCCGTCAGCACCCAAGGGAGGCGTTCCGAGACTGATCGGCTCCGCCGGGCCAGCCACCACCGCGGCAGGCAACGGCAACGAGACTCCCACACCACGGACGGCCCCCGTCCCGAGCGATGCCGGGGGAACCGGCACCCCTCCCCCATTTTCCATGCCAGCAAGAGGCCCGGGCCCCGGGCCCGGCGAACCCACCGCGACCTTGGCACCAGTACTCGCGACCACCGTCGCCCCGCGATCGCCCGCTTGAGGCGTTGCTCCTACCTCGGGCAGCTCACCGGGTCCGATCCGCACCGGATGCCCCACCACACCAACCGATTTGCCCTCATAGGCCGAGATCAGCACCGCCCGGAGCGGGTTGACCGGAACCGTCACCCCCGGCTTAGCCCCCGCATCCGGCTGACCGGGAGACAGCGGCCCGAGCGGCCCGGCAGGTGCAGCAGGTGCAGCAGGTGCAGCAGGTGCGCTGGGCACGGTGGGCGCGTCAGGTGCACTCGGCACGGTAGGAATCGCTGGACCGATAGGCATCGCTGGACCGGTAGGCATCACCGAACCGGCATTGGCATCGGCACCACCCTGATCACCCAGCATCGGAACTGCATTCGGTGCCGGGACCCCCACCGCTGAACGCGTCAGGTCGGTCAGCGCCGGGGGCGTAACCGCCACCGGTTGCTGAGTGACCGCCGCCAGCGGATTCGGCTGCGCCACCTGAGCCGGCTGCTCCTGTTGAGCGAGCTGGATCAGGGCCTGCGCAGACGGGGTGAGATCGAGATGGGCCGCCAGAGGCTGCCCCGGCGCCGAACGGTGTCGGGAACGCTCCGGACCGGCAGGGTCGGCGTCCTCAATCCCGTCGTTCTCGGACAGCTCGGCGCCGCAGTACTCGCAGAAGTCCCAGTCGTCCTGCACCACCAGGTCGCAGTTGGGGCATTTGCGCGCTGCGGCGAGCTGTTCCCAGGGCGCGCGCAACCACGGCGTACTGTCCTGCGACTGCACGCACCCCACCCCCTTTCACCCGTTCGGACGGGCCGGAACGGCCCTGTCCGCTGCTCTCTTCGTCGTCCGCGGCCGCCTGGATGTGTGGAAAATGGGCGGTGTTCGCTCCCTCGGGTGAAACCCGGGAGGGGCGAGCCGGCCGGATCGGTGGAACGGGCTCGCAGACGGGGCCTTCCTACCTTCCGGAAGGGACTTTTCGAGGGGGCGATGAGTCGTGCGGGATCTGACCGGACGGACCGACCAGGCGGAGGTCGCCCGGCGGCGACAGAACATGACGGTGGCGGCGATGGCGATCACTGCGATCGTGGCCATCGTGACCGTGGTCGTGGGGCCGTGGCGAGGAGGCAGGGAAATGTCGGACATCGAGGGACAGGCCGGCTCGGGATCCGTCGCGGCGCCGCCGGGGGTGGACGGCCGGGGCCCGCACCTGATCGTCAGCCCGGCCTCGCTGCCGGTCGCGGGCGGTGAGGTGGCGCTGATCCTGGCCAACCCGGGCGACACCCAGGTCAGCTGGAGCGTGACCGGGATGCTCGAGCGCTGGAGCGGGAGCGGCTGGGCGAACCACCGCCAGGTCACCGCCGGCCTGAACGCGGAGGGCCCGACCGGGAAGCTGGTGAGCCTGGAGGAAGACCTCGTGGTTCCGATGATCTACATCGGGGTGGAGCCCGGCCACTTCTCCCAGCCGCACTGGACCCGGATCGAGGGGATCGACCCGGGCTGGTACCGGTTCACCTTCGGCCCGGCGTCCGGCCTGTTCCAGGTGGGACCGGCCGGCTTCGCCGCGGCCCGTCCGGTCACGGCCTTCGCCTTCGACGGCGAAGGCGTTGTCCGGAGCGGTTCGGAAGCAACCCTGCACCTGAGGGTCATGCCCCGCAAACGTCTGGCCGGTTCGTTCGACCCGGCCGAGCAGGTGGGTGACTACACGAGCGCCGCGCTGGTGGAGCGACTGGACACCGCTCAAGGGCCCGAGGAGGTCAGCACCGTCAGCACCGTCAGCACCCGGACCGAGGGAGCCGACGAACCTCTTTCCTTCGCCCTGCACCTGCCCGCTCTGGAACCCGGCGTCTACCGGGTCAGCCGCGCGACCTCCGTCGCCGGCCGGGTGGAGTCACTGTTCTGGGCCGCACCCTTGCAGACCGGCAGCTGAGAGGGCGGGCATAGTCTGACCCTGACCCCCGTGACCACCCGAGAGGACTGCCCGTGCGCCAGCTTTACCCCGAGATCGAACCTCACGCCAGCGGCCTGCTGGAGGTCGGAGACGGCCATTCGATCTACTGGGAGGAGTGCGGCAATCCACAGGGCAAACCCGTGGTGTTCCTGCATGGCGGCCCCGGCGGCGGTTCCACCCCGAAGCACCGGCGGCTGTTCGACCCGGCGAAGTACCGCATCGTGTTGCTGGACCAGCGTGGCTGCGGACGGAGCCGACCGCTGGCCTCAGACCCAGCTGCGGACATGAGTGCGAACACCACCTGGCATCTGGTCGCCGACCTGGAGCGGCTGCGGACCGCCCGCGGCATCGAGAAGTGGCAGGTCTTCGGCGGCTCCTGGGGGTCGTCGCTGGCCCTGGCCTACGCCCAGAAGCACACCGACCGGGTGACCGAGCTGGTGCTGCGCGGCATCTTCACCCTGCGCCGCAGCGAACTGGAGTGGTTCTACGAGGGACCGGCGGCCAACCTCTCCCCGGACAAGTGGGCCGGCTTCGTCCAGGCGCTGCCCGAGAGTGAGCGGGTGCCCGGCAGTCTCATCGACAACTACGCCAAGCAGCTGTTCGACCCCGACCCGGCGGTGCACCAGCCCGCGGCCGTCGCCTGGGCCACCTGGGAGCTCGGCAACCTGACCGTGGCTCCCCGCCCCGACCTGATCGCGCATGCGCAGGACCCGCTGGACTCGACGGTGTTCGCCCGGATCGAGAACCACTTCTTCACCCACGACGGCTGGCTGACCCCCGGCCAGCTGATCGCCGACGCGCCGCGCCTGGCCGGCATCCCGACCGTGATCGTCCAGGGCCGCTGGGACATCTGCACCCCGGCCACCACCGCCTGGGATCTTCACCGGGCGCTGCCCGAGGCGCAGTTCCACCTCATTGAGGACGCGGGACACGCCTTTGACGAGCCGGGGATCCTGGACGCGCTGATCACCGCCACCGATCGGTTCGCCCGGTGAGCGCCGCGGAGAGGCTGAACGAGCTGGGCGAGAGGTACTTCCGTACCCAGCACACCCTGGAGCCGTTCAACTCGACCTTGCTCGGCCTGTCCGAGTTCGACCATCTGGCCGGCGATCCGAGCATCGCGGCCGGCGCCGCGGCGGCCGAGCAGTTCGCCGGGATCCTCGGCGAACTGGACGTTCTGGAGGTTGCCGAGCTCTCCGGCGACCAGCGGATCGACCACGGCGCGCTGACCGAACTGGTCCGCGGCGCGCACGGGGACGCGACCCACGCGCTGTGGGCCGCGAGCATCTCCGGCGGGGGTTACGTCTCCCGGCAGGGTCTGATCTTCCAGGCCGTCCCGGCGATGACGATCACCGACGCCGACTCGGCCGACCGCTACCTGCAGCGGCTTCGGGCCATCCCCGCCCTGATCGACGCACTCGCAGTGCGCGGATTCGCCGAGGAAGCCCGCGGAAGGCGTTCCACCCGAGTCGGTCTGGAGCAGGCGCTGGCCCAGGTCCAGGCCGGCCTAACGCACGACTCGCTGCTCGACCCGACCACCTCCCCGGCCGGCGCCCCCTACCGGCAGCAGGCCACGGACGTCCTCAATCAGCAGATCCGACCGGCTCTGGAGGCCCTCGCGCTGGCCCATCGGGGCCTGCTGGCCAGGGCCCGCGACGACGAGCAGGTCGGCATCCGGTTCGTCGAGGGCGGCGAGGCCGGTTACGCGGACGCCGTGCGGCGGCACACCACCACGACCCGCAGCGCCGAAGAGCTGCACCAGCTGGGCCTGGACCTGATCGACGAGCTGCGCGGGCGCTGGTCGGAGGTGGGCGGGCGGGCCTTCGGCCTGACCGACCTGCCGGCCATCGCCGCCCGGCTCCGGGAGGACCCGGCGCTGCGCTACACCTCGGCCGAGGACATGATCTCCCGCTGCGAGACGGCCCTGGCCAAGGCCCAGTCGGCCGCGGGCCGGGCGTTCGACCTGGGCAGCATCCCGCCGTGCCGGATCGAGTCGATCAGCGGGGCCGACGCCGAGGGTTCGGCGGCGGCCTACTACCGGCCGGCCGCGATCGACGGTTCCCGGCCCGGAGTCTTCTTCCTGACCACGGCCCAGGCCTCCGAGACACCCGGGTACGACTGTGAGGCGCTGACCTTCCACGAGGCCGTGCCCGGCCATCACCTGCAGATCTCCTCCCAGCTGCAGATCGACGTGCCGCACTGGCGGCGCTTCATCGACACCGAACTGGGTGCCTACACCGAGGGCTGGGGTCTGTACGCCGAGCGCCTGGCCGACGATCTGGGCCTCTACTCGGACGACGTGCAACTGCTGGGCATGCTCTCGCTGTCCGCGCTGCGGGCGGCCCGGCTGGTGGTGGACACCGGTATGCACGCGTTCGGCTGGTCGCGTTCGGCGGCGGAGCAGTACATGCGCGAGAACACCACCGCCACCGAGATCGAAATTCGTTCCGAGATCATCCGTTACATTGGGTGGCCGGGACAGGCGCTGGGCTATGCGACCGGCCGTCAGGAACTGCTGCGGCTGCGGGACTCCTCCGGACTCGACCTGACCGAATTCCATCGGGCCGTGCTCGGCCACGGTTCGCTTCCGCTGACCGTGCTCGCCGAGGTGGTTCTGGGCGCCTGAGCCGGCGCCCGGCGCGATGCGGGTGGAGACGATCTCCACCCGCATCTCCACCCGTTGACCCAGGCGGCCGACACCGGATCTGCCCAAGGGTGAGGGCATGTCCCGAATACTCGCTCACGTCGGTGGGTTCAGCGCCCGTCACCGGTGGCTCGTCCTCAGCGTCTGGCTTCTCGTCCTGGTCCTGGCCGGCCTCGGAGCCCACGCCGCCAAGCCGCTGGAGAGCAACTTCACGATCGGTGGCCTGGACTCGGTCACCACCCTCGACCAGATCGACCAGGACTTCGGCCTGGACTCGGACAACAGCGGCAGCATCGTGTTCGCGGTCCCGGCCGGGCAGAAGCTCAGTGACGAGAACCTGGCCACGGTGGCCGACCTGCAGAAGAAGGTGGCCGCCCTGCCCGGGGTGGCCGGCCCGCCCCACCAGACTCTCTCCCCGGACGGCCGGATCGGATTCCTCTCCGTCGACCTGACCTCCTCGACCGTGCCGAGCGGCCTGGACGCCGCGGTGGATGCCGCCCGCAGCTCTGCGTTGCAGGTCACCGAGTCCTCCGAACTGGCCTCGGCGGACAGCGGGGGTGCGCCCACGCTGGGCCTGCTGATCGCGCTGATCGTCCTGATGATCACCTTCGGTTCGCTGGTCGCGGCCGGCCTGCCGCTGATCACCGCGCTGATCGGGCTGGGCGTCAGCGAGTGCGGCATCTACGCCGCCACCCGGTTCGTCTCCCTCACCGACGTCGCTCCCTCACTGGCCACCCTGCTGGCCCTGGCTGTCGGCATCGACTACGCACTGTTCATCATCGACCGGCACCGCCGCCACCTCAAAGCGGGCCTGACGGTGCCGGAATCGATTCCGCTTGCCGTGGGTACCGCCGGTTCGGCCGTGTTCTTCGCCGGCGCCACCGTGATCATCGCACTGGCCGGCCTGACCGTGATGCGGATCGGTTTCCTGACCCAGATGGGAGTTTCGGCGGCGGTGGCCGTGCTGGTCGCCATTCTGATCTCGGTCACCATCACCCCGGCCCTGCTCGCGGTGGCCGGGCCGCGGGTGCTCGGCCGCCGGACCCGGCGTCACCTCGAGGCCGGCCGGCTCAAGCCCTCCGGCCGCCTGGCCCGCCGCTGGGCCGCTCTGATCACTCGCCACCCGGTGGTGCCCGTCGTGCTGTCCCTCGTGGTTCTGGGCGCCCTCGCTCTCCCGGTGCACAGCCTGCGCCTGGGTCTGCCGGACGACGGGTCCGAGCCCGCCTCCTCCACCGTGCGTCAGTCGTACGACCTGATGACGGCCGGATTCGGGCCCGGCGCCAACGGCCCGATCCTGGTCCTGGGCACGGCCGAACAGGAACGGGGGATCGCCGCGGTGCCGGACGTGGCCTCGGTCCAGCCCAGCGGCCGGCACGGCGACCAGCAACTGCTCACCGTCTATCCGAGGAGCGCGCCGAACGACCCGGCCACCGTCACCCTGGTGCACGCACTGCGCGAACGGCCCGGCCTGGCGGTGACCGGCCAGACCGCGGTCGCCATCGACGTCTCCCAGCTGCTGGCCGACCGGCTGCCGCTCTACCTCGGCCTCGTCGTCGGCCTGACCTTCCTGCTGCTGATGGTGATCTTCCGTTCCCTGCTGATCCCGCTCAAGGCCACGATCAGCTTCCTGCTGAGCCTGGGCGCCGCACTGGGCTGCACGGTCGCCGTGTTCCAGGAAGGCCACCTCGGCGGCCTGTTCGGGGTGGACCCACCCGGCCCGCTGCTGAGCTTCCTGCCGGTCATCGTGATCGGCGTCCTCTTCGGCCTCTCCATGGACTACGAGATGTTCCTCCTCACCGGCATGCAGGAGCGCCACGCCGAGGGTGAGACCGCGCCGGACGCCGTGGTTTCCGGATTCGGCAACGGCGCCCGGGTGGTCGTGGCGGCGGCCCTGATCATGATCAGCGTCTTCGGGGACGGCACGGTCACCGGCGACCCGACCATCAAGCCGATCGCGTTCAGCCTGGCGGTCGGGGTTCTGGTGGACGCCTTCGTGGTCCGCCTGGTGCTGGTCCCGGCCCTGATGCGGATCTTCGCCTCCGGGGCCTGGTGGCTGCCGCGCCGGCTCGACCGCGTTCTCCCGCACGTGGATCTGGAGGGCTCTGCCCTTACCCATCCATCCCCGGACGTGCGGGAGACCGCGCTCGCCGGCCACCGTCGTCCCTAATCTCAAACCCGGGTCCGGTTCAGCAGACCAGCCGTTCGTAACGTCTCCAGGCCCCGCGTGGTATTGCTGCGTACGCTCGCATGGCTTAGGCCGAGCGTCGCAGCAATCTCGTGGTCGTTCAGCCCCTCGTAGTACCGCAGCACCAGCACCGCCCGTTGCCTGGGCCTCAGCGTGGCCAGGGTCCGCAGCAACGCATCCTGCCCGGTGGGTGTCTCACGCCGGAAGTGCCGACGCCGGAATGAGGTCGCCGCTTTCACCAGCATCCGGTTCACCTGCGCCCCCGGATCCGGCGCCGCGCTGATCGCGTCCCAGTCCAGCAGGGCCTTCGCCAGAACCTCTTCGACCAGCTTCTCCGCACCCGTGTCCGACCGGCTCAGGCCGCGCGCCACCGCAAGCAGTCTCGGCGACCGCGCCCGGACGAACTGCTCGAACCCCGGAGCCCGCTCGAGCCGGGGCTCCTGCCAGGGCCGCCTCATTCCCCGGCCCCCGATGCGCTCGTCCCGGGCACCAGCCGCATCGGTCCCGGCGTCCCTGATCCAGGTACCCCGCCCGCCACCCGGGTCGCCGCGGGGAACAGCCAGCCGAAGGTGTTGGCCGAGGTCCGTTGGGACAGCTCGCCTGCCCATGACCCCACGTCCAGGATCACCACCGCATCCCCCACGACCACGACGTCCCCGGCATACATCGTGCCCTCCGAGTTCATCCCGGCAGTTTCCAGCGTCGGCAGGTTGGCCGCACCGGTCCAGGTCGCGATCATGCCGCCGTCGGTTTCCGCCGGCGAACATCCTCGCGCCACGGTCAGCAACTGCTCCCGGACCGCCTCCGCCTGGTCCGGGCGGCCCGGCCACTGCACCACCGTCTCGGTGATCGTCCAAGCCGGAACCTCGGCCTGCGCTTGCGTCAGGTAGGTCTGCTCCCAGCCGGCGGTCGGGACCTCGACGTTCAGCCGACGGTCCTCTCCACAGACACGGAGATGGAACTTGCGGCCCGACAGATTCTTCGCCGAACCCTCCAGCGTGAAGGTCTCGCCGCCCAGGAAGGGGCCGCCGTTGGGGGCCGGCAGCAGCAGATCCTCCGGCTGCAGCAGGGACGCCTTGCTGACCGGGACCGCGGTCGCCGTGACGGACGGTTTCGGCCGGGCCGGCGTCCCCCGGTCCTGACCTCGCACCGACCACGGCGCCACGACCAGGAGGACCGCAAGAGCGGCGGCCACCGTGATCACTCCGGAGGCCATGGCCTGCCGTCGGTGATGCCGTTTCCGGGCCCGCCGCTGGATGGCCCGCAGATCCGGTGCCGAACCGGCCCACGGTCGCAGCCCTGTCTCAAAGAGGGCTGCGACCTGCGGATCTCCCGCCCGGGGCCGGTCGAGATCGAGGTGCGGCGGGTCGTCCTTCCGCCATCCACCGTCCATTGCGTTCACCCTCCTAAGACGCATTCGCCGACGGGTTCGGTGGCACTTTCACACTCGGGTTTCATTGATCAGCCCAGCCTTTCGCAGCGCCGCCAGTCCGCGGGCCGCGTTGCTGCGCACACTGGCGTGCGCCATGCCCAGCATCGCGGCGATCTCGTGGTCGTTGAGCCCCTCGTAGTAGCGCAGCACCAGCACCGCCCGGTGCTTCGGCCTGAGCCGGGCCAGGGCCTGCAGCAGGGCATCCCGTTCGGCCAGCGCGTGACTCTCGTCCGCCACCGGCCGTTCTCCGATCAGTGCGCTGTCCGAGGGCGATTCGCGCTGAACCCCCCGCCGCCAGAACGACGTGGCTGCATTGACCAGCATCCGGTTCACGTAGGCGTTCGGATCCTCCGCAGCGCTCACCGCGTCCCACTTCAGCAGCACCTTCGCCAGCACGTCCTGCACCAGGTCCTCGGCGTCGGCCTCCGAGCGGGCCAGGCCCCGGGCCATGGAGAGCAGCCGGGGTGAGCGGGCGCGGACGAACTCCTCGAAACCGGGCGCTCTTTCGAGCGAGGGCTCCTGCCAGGGCCGCCTCACTGGTCGACCGCCGTCGGGATCGGCGCATCGGTACCCAGCCCGGGCGCGCTCCACTGCGGGGAACTCCGGTCCCGGCCGTCCGAGGTGGGTCCGGCCAGCCGGTTCATCGCGACTCCGAGCAGGTGCACCGCGATCTGCCCGACGCTCCCCCCCGTTCCGGACCGGGTCTTCGCGTCCGGGGCCAGCACATCGATCGTGATCAGCATGTCGTCCCACACCGCGACGGCTTGACCCCTTTCCTGCTGCTGGATGTAGCCGGTCTGGCCGACCCGAGCCGTTACCGTCACCCGAGAATCGCCGCCCACCTCCTGCGTGGTGGCCCGGACGGGATTCTGGGAGCAGTACTGATCCTTCTTCTGCTGCTTACGGAACGCCGCGAAAGCCGCCAAGGCCCGCTCCGGATGGCCCGGCCACTGCCAGATCTCCTCGATGACCTGGTAGTCCGTCGGCGAATGCCCCTCCGTCGATTCCCAGACCTGCGACCAGGCCGGGCCCGGGGGACGCAGCGAGGAGACCGGCAAGCCACAGAGCCGATTGAAAAGCTCACCGCCGGTTCTGTTTTGCGCCTTCTCTCGCCGCCGGAACGTTCCCCCGCCCGCCGACGATCCGGTCTGATCGGGCGTCAGCGAGAGGTCTCCGGCCCGCATGAGGGAACTCTTGGTCAATCGCACCGGCGGGGCAGGCGGTTCGGTCTGCGTCACTGTGGGCGTCGGCGCCGCCGGTATCCCCTGCCCGCGGCCGTGCGCCGACCACGGCGCGACCACCACCAGCAGCGCCGCAACCACCGCCGCGGTCGCCACCGCCCCCGAAGCCACCGCCTGGCCCCGCCGATGCTTCCGCTTCGCCGCCCGCTCGATCGCCCGCAGGTCCAGCCACTCACCGCCGCGCGGCCGCAGACCCTCTCGGAACAAGGCCGAGACCTGCGCGTCCCCTCCGGCGCGCAGATCCCGGTCCAGGTCGAGATCGGGCCCCTCGTCCCCCGGCCCTTCACCGCCCGTTGCACTCATGCCGACTAGACGCGTCCATAGGCCGCTTTTGTGGCATCTTTCTTTCAGCTGGCTCCCAGGATTGCCTGGATGCCGGTCACCGCCGCCCCGCGGGCCCAGTCGGCGAAGCCCAGGGGCTCGGTCGAGATCTCCAGCCCGACCCGGGTGGTGCCCGCATCGTCCAGCCGCAGCCGGTCCGCCAGGGTCTGCCCGGTCACCGGCGAGGCGTACAGCGCGCCGGCATCCTCACCGGCCAGCACGATCCGTTCGGTCTGTAGCCCGCCCGCGGCGGTCGCGATCAGGTGCCCCAGCGCCCGGGAGGCCCCGCTGAACCACTCCGGATCCAGCGCCGCCAACTGCTCGAAAGTAACCGCCGAACCGGCGAGACCAAGACGCGTCGCGACGTCCTCACGATCGAGGTAACTGGAGACGCACCCACGGTGACCGATCCGGCACCGCGGCCCCTGCGGGTCGATCGGTGCGTGCGAGAGCAGATGACCGTTGTCGATCAGCTGCTCGACCACGTTCCCCTCCCGGACCAGGGCGTAACCGAGCCCGGCGCCGACGGTGATCACCCCGAAGGTCGGGTGCGTGCGCCCGGCCCCGAACCAGAGCTGCTCCCGCGCCAGTCCGACCACGTCGTTCGTGACCACGGTGGGGATCCCGCAGAACTTGGAGACCTGGGCCCCCAGATCCACCTCCCGCCAGCCGAGGAAGGGGCCCTCCCGGACGACCGCCCGGCCGGTGACCACCCCGCCGACCGAGACGCCGAGGCCGTCGATCCGCGGGACCCCACCGCCCAGCCGCGTGACCAGCCCGGCGATCACCCGCACCGTCCGGTCGACCGGCACCAGGCCGTTCACCTTGCCCGGCAGCGCGAGCTCGGCCGTGGCCAGGACGGTACCGGCCAGATCGCAGAGCACGCCGTAGGCCGTGTCCTGGGTGAGCTTGATCCCGGCCACGTGGCGACTGCCCGGCACCGCGGTCAGGATCTGCCGCGGGCGGCCGAGGGCGGAGGACTGCAGCGAACGTTCGGTGATGACGCCCTGGTCGAGGAGGGCGCGCACCACCCGGGACATCGAGGCGTCGGAAAGCTGCAGTACCTCGCCGAGATCGGCGCGGGTGGAGGGGCCGTGGCCGAGCAGGTGCCGGGTCACCGCGAGCGCTCTGGGGGTGAGCGACCGTTCGGCGCTGCTCTCGTCCCGGCTGCGGTCCGTCACCAATCCAACCTAGCGCCTGTCCTCCTGTCACCCGGCTCCACCCGGGGGCGGTCGGCTCTGCGCGAACGGTGGTCGAGAGTGGAGCGACCTTGGGGCAAGCTGGCCCTGTGACTGAGCAGACCAGCGCCCCCGTGGCCGAGAAACGCCCGACCGTCCTGAGCAAGCACGGTGACGAGCGCACCGACGACTGGTTCTGGCTGCGCGAGAAGTCCGACCCCGAGGTGATCGCGCTGCTCGAGGCGGAGAACGCGCACCTGAAGACCTACCTGGGCGGAACCGAGCAACTCCAGGGCGACCTGTTCGAGGAGTTCCGTTCCCGGATCCAGGAGACCGACCTGTCGGTGCCGGTGCGCAAGCACGGCTGGTGGTACTACAGCCGCACCGAGGAGGGCCGGCAGTACGGCATCAGCTGCCGCAAGGTGGACGTGGACGGGCAGCCGGGCGGTGAGGAGGTCGTGCTGCTCGACCAGAACGAGGTCGCGGGAGACGCCGAGTTCTTCGCCCTCGGGGCGTTCTCGGTGGCCCACTCGGCCAATCGGCTGGCCTACTCCACCGACCTGACCGGCAGCGAGACGTTCACCCTGCGGGTGCGCGACCTGGCCACGGACACCGATCTGGACGACGTGATCGAGGACGTGTACTACGGCGCCACCTGGAACCAGGACGGCAGCGTGCTCTTCTACACCCGGCAGGACGAGGCCAAGCGGCCCTACCAGGTCTGGCGGCACGTGCTGGGCACCCCGGCCGACCAGGACGTGAAGGTCTTCCAGGAGGACGACGAGCGGTTCTTCGTCGGCGTCGGCGGCTCGAAGACCGAGGACTACCTGGTCATCTCCCTGGGCAGCTCGCTGACCAGCGAGACCTGGATCCTGCGGGCGGACGACCCGACCGGTGAGTTCACCGTGGTGGAGCCGCGCCGGCAGGGGGTGGAGTACCACCTCTCGCACTACCGGGACGAGACCCGCGACGAGTTCTACGTGGTCACCAACGAGGACTCACCGAACTTCAAGCTGATGGTCGCCCCGGCCGCCACCCCCGGGCGGGAGCACTGGCAGGAAGTCATCGGGCACCGGCCGGACGTGAAGCTGGACGGCGCCGAGACGATGGCCGGGCACCTGATCCTGTCCGAGCGGGCCGAGGGCACCGCCCGGATCGCGCTGTACGACCTGGCCACCGGTACCCACTCGGTGATGGAGCAGCCCGAGACGGTCTACACGGCCGGCGCCGGCGGCAACGCCGAGTTCGACACCCACTTGGTGCGCTACTCCTACACCTCGCTGGTCACCCCGCGCTCGGTCTACGAGTACGACCTGGCCACCGGCGAGCGCACGCTGCTCAAGCAGCAGCCGGTGCTCGGCGGCTACGACCCGACGGTGTACACGACCGAGCGGGTCTGGGCCAAGGCGGCCGACGGGGTCGAGGTCCCGATCTCGCTGGTCTACCGCTCCGACCGGCCCAAGAACGGCGGCCCGGCGCTGCTGTACGGCTACGGCGCCTACGAGATCTCGACCGACCCGTACTTCTCCTCCTTCCGCCTCAGCCTGCTCGACCGCGGCTTCGTCTTCGCCATTGCGCACGTGCGGGGCGGCGGCGACCTGGGCCGGCTCTGGTACGAGGACGGCAAGTTCGAGAAGAAGCCGAACACCTTCACCGACTTCGTCGCCGCGGCCGACCACCTGGTGGCCGAGGGCTACACCTCGCCCGGTCAGCTGATCGCGCGCGGCGGCAGTGCGGGCGGCCTGCTGATGGGCGCGATCACCAACCTGCGCCCGGACCTGTTCGCCGGGGTGATCGCCGAGGTGCCGTTCGTCGATGTGCTCACCACCATGCTCGACCCGTCGCTGCCGCTGACCGTGCACGAGTACGAGGAGTGGGGCAGCCCGGAGGAGGAGAAGTTCTACCACGTGCTCAAGGGCTACTCCCCCTACGACAACGTGGCCGACGCGGCCTACCCCGAAATGCTGGTCACCGCCGGGCTGAACGACCCGCGGGTGAGCTACTGGGAGCCGGCCAAGTGGGTGCAGAAGCTGCGTGAGCACAACACCGGCCCGCACCAGATCGTGATGAAGGTGGAGATGGGCGCCGGGCACTCCGGGCCGTCCGGGCGTTACGACTCCTGGAAGGACGAGGCGATGATCTACGCCTGGATCCTGGAGCGGGCCCTGCCGCAGGACTGAGGTCACACGCTCGACACAGACCTTGGTACGAGCGGACAGATTACGGACGGGAGATTGTCGCCGCGCACGAACGCGGTGACATCTCCCGTTCTTAGTCTGTTTGAGCATGAGCACTCGTCACGAGGTGAATGCGTGGGTCGCGGAACAGTTGCCCCGGCTCGCAACCCAGTTCCAGGTACCCGGCGCGACCGTGGCGATCCTCGCCGAGGGCGAGGTCGGCGAGGCCGCCCACGGCGTCCTCAGCCGGGACACCGAGGTCGCGGTAACCACCGACTCGCTGTTCCAGATCGGCTCGATCACCAAGCTCTGGACCGCGACGCTGGTCCTCCAACTGGCCGACGAGGGCCGGGTGGACCTGGACGCGCCCGTACGGCAGTACCTGCCGGAGTTCGCGCTCGCCGACGAGGGCGCCGCGGCCGCGATCACCGTGCACCAGTTACTCGAGCACACCGCCGGTTTCGAGGGTGACGTCTTCACCGACACCGGCGTCGGGGACGACTGTGTGGAGAAGTTCCTCGGCGTCCTGGCCGACGTGCCGCAGCTGTTTCCGCCGGGCGAGCAGTTCTCCTACAACAACGCCGGTTACTGCGTGCTCGGCCGCCTGGTCGAGGTGCTGCGGGAGAAGACGTACGACCAGTGCCTGCGCGATCACCTGTTCGCGCCGCTGGGCCTGAAACACGTTGCGGCCAGCCCGTACGAGGCGCTGCTGTTCCGGACCGCGGTCGGGCACATCGAGGTCGAGCCCGGGGCCGGCTACCACCCGGCCCCGTTCTGGGCGATGGCCCGGTCCAACTCCCCGGCCGGGTCGATGCTGTCGATGCGGGCGGCCGACCTGATCGCCTTCGCCCGGATGCAGCTCGAGGACGGCCGCGCAGCCGACGGCACCCCGGTGCTGGCCCCCGGAACCGCGGCCCGGATGCAGCAGAAGCAGGTCAAGGTGCCGGATCTCGGCCTGATGGGCACCTCCTGGGGGCTCGGGTTCGAGCGTTTCGACCTGCCCGGGACCCCGTTGATCGGGCACGACGGCAACACCATCGGGCAGTCCGCGTTCCTGCGGATGGTGCCCGGCACCGGCGTGGCGGTGGCGCTGCTGACCAACGGGGGTGACGCGCTCGGGCTGCACCGGGCCCTGTTCACCCACATCCTCGCCGAACTGGCCGGCGTCACTCTGCCGGAGCTGCCCGCCCCGCCCGCCGAGGCCGCCCGGATCGACGCAACGCGTTACACCGGAACCTATTCCGCGCAGGTCTACGACCTGACCGTGACCCAGGAGGACGACGGCCGGATCTGGCTGGAGCAGAAGCCGCACGGGCTCCTGGCCGAACTCGGTGAACAGACCGAACGACGGGAGATGCTCGCCTACCGGGACGGCAGCCTGATCCCGGCCGAGCCGATCCAGGGGATGTACATGCCGCACGTCTTCCTCGGGGACGACGGCACCGGCCACGCGCTCTACCTGCACGTCGGACGCGCGGTCCGGCGAGCGACCAGCCAGGAGGCCTCCCGATGAGAAGCACCGCCGCCGTCGCCGTTCTCGCCACCGCCACCGTGCTCGTCGCCGGATGCGGTGGAAGCTCCTCCGGGGGAAGCAGTTCCGGCCGAATTGTGGACGGCGGTACGTTCACGATGGCGCTCAGCACCGATCCGGGCAATCTGGACCCGCTCTCCAGCGCGGGCACCGCCCTGTTCGAGATCAGCCAGCTCGCCTACGACCGCCTGCTGTCCGTGGACCCGAAGTCCGGGAAGATCCTTCCCGCTCTGGCCTCGAAGTGGGAAGCCGCCGGCACCTCGGTGTCGCTCACCCTCAAGCCGGGCGTCACCTGCTCCGACGGCAGCCCGCTGACCGCCACCGACGTCGCCGACAATCTCACCTACGTGGGCGACCCGAAGAACAAGAGCCCCTTCCTCGGGGTGTTCTACCCGGCCGGGGCCACCGCGAAGGCCGACGACCAGACCGGGACGGTGACGCTGAAACTCAGTGCCGGCAGCCCGTTCGTCCTCAACGGCCTGGCCAACCTGCCGATCGTGTGCCGGTCCGGGCTGCAGGACCGCAAGTCCCTGGCCGCCACCAGCGCCGGGACCGGACCGTACGAGCTGACCCAGGCCGTGCCCGGCAGCCAGTACACCTACCGGATCCGGGAGGGCTACACCTGGGGCCCGGACGGGGCGAGCACCGCGGTGGCCGGGATGCCCGACACCATCGTGATGAAGATCGTACAGAACCCCGGCACCGCGGCGAACCTGCTGCTGTCCGGCGGCCTCAACGCCTCCGTCGTCTCCGGGCCGGACACCAAGCGGCTCGACGCGGCCAAGCTGTTCAGCGCCTCGACCCCCGGCCTGTCCGGCGAGCAGTGGTACAACCACGGCCAGGGCCACCGGACCGCCGATCCGGCCGTGCGCAAGGCCCTGACCCAGGCCCTCAACCTGACCCAGCTGGCCCAGGTGCTGACCGCCGGCAACGGTGGCCCGGCCACTTCTCTGGCGGTCAGCCAACCGGCCGCCTGCCCCGGCAACTCGGTCACCGGCAAGCTGCCGGCCTATGACCCGGCCGCCGCCAAGACCGCCTTCGCCGCGGCCGGGATCACCCAGCTCAGCTTCGTCTACGACAACAGCGGCGGCACCGCGGTCGCCGCTGCGGCCGAACTCGCAGTGCAGCAGTGGAAGGCCGCGGGCATCGACGTGAAGGCCAAGGGGCAGAGCGGCACCGCGGTCCAGCAGACCATCTTCGGCAGCGGCGACTGGGACATCGCCTGGGTCCCGCTCAACGTCAGTGCCCCCGACCAGCTGGTCCCGTTCCTGTCCGGCCCGGCCGCACCGGAGGGCACCAACTTCGCGGGCATCAGCAACGCCGACTACGAGGCCGGCGCCGCCGCAGCCGCCAAGCTGGACGGCAGCGACAGTTGCCCCGCCTGGCTGACGGCCGAGTCGGCGCTGATGAGTGCGGCCGACATCGTCCCGTTCGCGGTCGAGCAGACCAAGACCTACGGCGCCGGAGCCGAGTTCGCCACGCCGGGCCAGCTCGTGCCCACCAGCATCCGGATGCTGGCCAAGTAGATGACGGTCCCGTTCACCACCGGGTCGGTGAGCCCACCGGCGTCCTCAATCATCGGCCGGACCGCCCTGACCCTCCCCGGCGGCCCCTGGGCACGGTTCGCCCTGCGGCGTCTGGGCCGCCTGCTGATCTCGCTGTGGGCCCTGATCACGGCCACGTTCGCGATGATCCACCTGATCCCGGGCGATCCGGTGCGGGCGGCCTTCGGGCCGACCGCACCGGCCGCGCTGGTCGCCGCCCAGCGCGAGTCCCTGGGCCTGAACGACCCGCTGCCGGTGCAGTACTGGCACTACGTCGGGGGCCTGACCCACGGGGATCTGGGGACGTCGCTGATCACCCAGTTACCGGTCTCCCAGACCATTTCCCAGCGCCTGCCCCCCACCCTGGCCCTGGCCGGCCTGGCCTTCGCCCTGGCCGTCCTGCTGGCGGTCCCGGCCGGGGTCCTGACCGGGGTCGCCACCCGGCGCGGGCACGGCCGGCGGACCGAGCTCGGGTTCGGGACGGTCAGCGTCGTCCTCGGCACGATCCCCGACTTCCTGCTCGGGGTCGGCCTGGTCTACCTGTTCGGGGTGCGGCTCGGCTGGCTGCCGGTGGCCGGCAGCACCGGCGCCACCTCCTACGTCCTTCCGGTGCTCTCACTGGCGATCGGCCCGGCGGCGATCCTGGCCCGGGTGATCCGGGTCGAGATGGTGACCGTGCTGGAGGCCGACTACATCCGCACCGCCCGGGCCAAACGGCTCCCGGACCGGGTGGTGTACCTCGGGCACGCCCTGCCCAACGCCCTCACCGCCGCCCTGACCCTGGCCGGGCTGATCCTGGGCTCCATGGTGGCCGGCACCGTGCTGGTCGAGAACGTCTTCGCCTGGCCCGGTCTGGGCGGCACCATCGTCCAGTCGATCCAGGACAAGGACTACCCGATGGTCCAGATGATCGTGCTCGTCTACGGGGCCGGCGTGCTCCTGATCAACACCCTGGTCGATGTCGCCCTGGCCCTGCTCGACCCGCGCTCCGTGATCCGGGAGGACTGAGCCGTGCGAAAACTGCTGCCGCGTAGCCCGGTCGGCCGCACGTCCGCGGTGCTGGTCGCCGTCCTCCTGCTGCTGGCCGCCTTCGGGCCGCTGATCTGGGGCGACCGGGCCGAGGCGGTGGACACCGCCCGGATGGGGACCGGACCCTCGGCGGCCCACTGGGCGGGCACCGACATTCTCGGCCGCGACATCCTCGGCCGGGTCCTGGTCGCCTCCCGCCTGTCCATCACCCTCGCCCTGGCCGCGACGGCGATCACCGTCCTGCTGGGGCTGCTCCTCGGCACGGCCCCGATGCTGCTCGACGGCGGCCGCTCGGCACCGGCCGGGCGCCTGGTCACGGCCGCCGTCAACCTCGCCGTCGCGTTCCCGGGTCTGCTGCTGGCCCTGTTCTTCGCCGTGGTGTTCGGGGTCGGCGCAACCGCCGCGGCCCTGGCTATCGGGATCGCCGGCGCCCCCGGTTTCGCCCGGATCGTGCAGACTCTGGTGGCCGGGGTGGCCGCCCGCGACTACATCAGCGCCGCCCGGGTCGCCGGGGTCGGACGGGTCCGGATCCTGCTCCGGCACGTGCTGCCCAACATCGCCGAGCCCCTGGTGGTGAACGCGACGATCGGAGCCGGTTCCGCGCTCCTGGCCTTCGCCGGGCTGTCCTTCCTGGGCCTGGGCGTGCAGGCCCCCGGGTACGACTGGGGCCGCCTGCTCTACGACGGGATCCAGTCGATCTACATCAACCCGCTCGCCGCCCTGGCCCCCGGGGCCGCGGTGCTGATCGCCGGGCTGGCCTTCAACCTCCTCGGCGAGACGATCGCCGGGGCCCTGGGAACCGGCCCGGCGGTGCGGTTCACCAAGGCCGCTCCGACGGCACCGACACCGGCACCCGATGCGGACGCGACACCGGTACTGGACGTCGTCGATCTGCGGGTGACCATCCCGACCCCGCACGGAGAGGTCCGGCCGGTCCGCGGCATCACCTTCAGCGTCGGGCGGGGTGAGGCGGTCGGCATCGTCGGTGAGTCGGGGTCCGGCAAATCGATGACGGCGCTGGCGGTCTCCCGTCTGACCCCGGACGCGGCCCGGGTGGAGTCGGGCGGGCTGCGCCTGCTCGGCGCCGACCTCGCCCAGGCCACCGCGAAGGACCTCGGGACCAGCCTGGCCATGGTCTTCCAGGATCCGATGACCTCGTTCAACCCGACCCGGCGGATCGGCCGTCAGCTGGCCGAGATCGCCCGCCACCACCTGGGGATGACCCGCGGGCAGGCGCACGAGCGCGCGGTCGACCGGCTCGGCGCGGTCCGGATCCCCGAACCCGGCCGCCGGGCCGGGCAGTACCCGCACGAGTTCTCCGGCGGTATGCGGCAACGCGCGATGATCGGGATGGGCCTGATGGGCTCGCCCGCCCTGATCGTCGCCGACGAACCGACCACCGCCCTCGACGTCACCGTCCAGCAGCAGGTGCTGGACCTGCTCGAGGAGATCCGCCGGGCCGACGACGTGGCCCTGATCCTGATCAGTCACGACGTCACGGTGGTCGGTGAGGTCTGTGACCGGGTGCTGGTGATGTACGCCGGTCAGCTGGTCGAGGACCTGCCGGCCGCCGACCTGGCCCACGACGCGCGTCACCCCTACACCCGGGCGCTGGTCGCCGCTGTCCCGGACATGGAGTCCGACCTGGACCTCCCCCTGGCCGTCATCCCCGGCCGTCCACCGGACCTCAGCGAAACCCTGCCCACCGGATGCTCGTTCGCCCCGCGCTGCCCCTTCGCGGACGACCACTGCCGGGCCGAAGAACCCGTACTGCAGACCGACGCCCGCGGCCGGCGGGTGGCTTGCTGGCGAATTGAGGACGATCTCGAGCGGGTCGGGGCCACGCCTGCGCGGGGAGAGTCATGAGCGAACTTCGCCTGGAACACGTCACCGTGCGCTTCGGTCGCGCCACCGCGGTCGACGACGTCAGCCTGACCGTGCCGTCCGGCCAGATCGTCGGGCTGGTGGGCGAGTCCGGCTCGGGCAAGTCCACCCTGGCCCGGGCCATTGTCGGACTGGCCAAACCCCAGGCCGGACGCATCCTTCTGGACGGCGTGCCGGTCCCGGTGCGCGGCCGTAACCGGCCGGTCCAGATGGTCTTCCAGGACCCGTACTCATCCCTCGACCCGAGGATGACGATCGGCGAGAGCGTCGCCGAGGCGATGGGGCCCGGAGTCACCGCGGCGGGCCGCAGGGCCGAGGTGGGAAGACTGCTCGAACTGGTCCACCTCGACCCGGCGCGGGCCCGGTCCCGGCCGGCCCAGCTCTCCGGCGGGCAACGCCAGCGGGTCGCCCTCGCCCGGGCCCTGGCCGCGCGTCCCCAGGTGGTGGTGGCCGACGAGATCACCTCCGCCCTCGACGTCTCGATCCAGGGCGCCGTACTGAACCTGGTCTGCGAACTGCAACGCGAACTCGGCCTCTCGGTGCTGTTCATCTCGCACAACCTGGCCGTGGTGCGGTACGTGGCCGGTCGGGTCGCGGTGATGCGCGAGGGCCGCATCGTCGAGAACGGCCCCACCGCACAGGTACTGGGCGCCCCCACCCACGAGTACACCCAGGCCCTGCTGGCCGCCGTCCCCGGCCGCCGCTCCCCCGGAACTCCCCCATCCCCCGAACTCAGCGGAAGGAACTCCTCGTGAGCCGACGCATGCGGATCGACGATCTGGCCGCCCTGGCCGTGCCCAGCGCCCCGGCCCTGTCGCCGGACGGCTCGGCCGTGGCGTACGTGCTGCGCACCCAGGACCAGGACGCGGACCGGGCCTGCGACCAGCTCTGGCTGGCCCCCACCGACGGCGGAGAACCCCACCGGCTCACCGCCGGACCGGCCGACCGCGCCCCGGCCTGGTCACCGGACGGCCGCCGGCTGGCCTTCCTGCGCGACGGCCAGGTCGCAGTGCTCACCCTGGGCTCGGCCGACCCGGTCGTGCTGACCGACCTTGACCTCGGCGCCGGCGCCCCGGCCTGGAGCCCCGACTCGTCCCGGCTCGCGTTCAGCGCCGCGGTCGCCCCGGCGGGCTGGGACGACACCGCCCCCCTGGTGAGCGACGGGATCGACTACCGGGCCGACGGTTCCGGCCTGATCGGCGGAATCCGCCCCCAGCTGCACGTCCTTGACGTCGCCACCGGCAAGACCGAACAGCTGACCGAAGGGACGCTCGGGACCGGCGATCCGGTCTGGTCCCCGGACGGCACACGGCTGGCCTTCACCCGCCGGACCGGGGCGGACAGCGACCTGGAACCCCGGATCGGCGTGTACCTGATCTCTCCCGGCGTTCCTGGCGCACCGGGGGCGTCGAGCTCACCCGGTAGGCCAAGCGCATCCGATACACCGGACCCAACGAGTACGCCGGATTATGCGAGTCCGCCGGATCAGGCCAGTGCACCGAGCCAAGCAAGCGCACCCAGGACGCCCGACACGACCAGTACACCGACCGAGCCGGAACTGGTAGCCCTCGGAACCGGTCTGGCCGCCACGGTCGACTTCTCCGCGGACGGCAGCGCCCTGCTGATCACCGGATATCCCGGCGGCCCCTCCGGCCACGCCCACCTCTTCCGGGTCCCCCTCGACCGCTCAGCTCTCGGGAACACATCACCACCCCCGGCTACACACCTCGCCACGGCGGCGATCGACGGAGCATCGGCCACCGCAGCACCACTCAACACGACCCCACCCTCGGCAGCATCACTCAGCGCGACTTCACCCTCGGCGCCACCGCATGGCGCGCCCCCACTCTCGGCGGCACCACCTCACGCCACGGCATCTACCGTCCCCTCGCTCGACACCGCACCGCACCACTCGGCACCAATCAACACGGCACCCATGAATGCCGCACCACCCACCGCGACCTCCCCCACACCCACAGCACCTACCGCGGCCTCCGTCGAAGTCGCACCACTCACCGCAACTTCCTCCACATCCACAGCACCCACCGCGGCGTCCGTCGAAGCCGCACCCCCCACCGCGGCTTCGCCCGAAGCACCATTGACCGTCACTGCTTCCGCCAAAGCACCCTCCGAAGGCACTGCTTCCTTCGGTACCGAACCGGTCAGCCTGACCGCCCACCTGGACCGCAACGTCATGCCCGGCGCCCCGGCCTATCCCGGCGGCCGTCCGGCCGAGCTCGACGGCCGCATTCTCTTCTGTATCCGCGACCGCGGCCGAACCCGCCTGTGGTCGGTGGCCCCCGACGGCACCCAGGCGGCCCCCGTGCCGATGGACCCGGACACAGTGGTCGGCGGACTGTCCGTGGCGGCCGGCCGCGTCGCCGTTGCCCTGACTTCCCCCACTTCGTTCGGCGAGATCGCCCTGGTCGACATTGCCGACGGCACCACCACCTTCCTGACCGCCCACGGCGACCCGGAGATCGATCTCTTCGTGCCCCAGGAGCGGACTTTCACCGTATCCGACGGCACCGACATTCATGGCTGGGTGACCAGCAGCACCTCCCAAGGGCCGAGGCCCCTGCTCCTCGACATTCACGGCGGCCCGCACAACGCCTGGAGCGGCACCGCCGACGAGATGCATCTCTATCAGCAGGAACTCGTGGCTCAGGGCTGGACGGTGCTGACGCTGAACCCGCGCGGCAGCGACGGTTACGGGGAGGCCTTTTTCACCGGAGTGCACGGGGCCTGGGGCGTGGCCGATGCGGCTGACTTCCTTGAGCCGGTGGCCCAGCTCGTGGCCGAGGGTCTGGCCGATCCGGAGCGGCTGGCGATAACCGGTTACAGCTACGGCGGATTCATGACCTGCTGGCTGACCGCCCACGATCAGCGGTTCGTCGTCGCGGTCGCCGGTGGGGTGGTCAGCGATCTGGTGAGCCTGGCCGGGACCAGCGATGAGGGGCACCTGCTGGCCGCGCACGAACTTGGTGGGGCGCTCGGACAGCGGGCCGACCGGTACGCCCCCATGTCCCCCCTCACGCAAGTGGCCGACGTCCGTACGCCGACTTTGATCCTTCACGGCGGAGCCGATCTGTTGTGCCCTGTAGGCCAGGCCCAGCAATGGCACACGGCCCTGCGGGAACTCGACGTGCCGACTCGGCTGGTGCTTTACCCCGGTGGCTCGCACGCGTTCGTCCTCAACGGTCGTCCTTCCCACCGGATCGACTATTCCCGGCGGGTGGTGGACTGGGTGAACCAGTACACCGGGCGCCCCAGCATCGATGCAGCGCACTGGCAGGAAAGGCTTTCCGTGCTGGCCCGGCGTCACCAGGTCGTGGGTGCCCAGCTCGGCATCCTGCGACTTGGGGAACCCGAGGAGGTGACCGTGGCGACCCACGGCGTCCTCAATCGGGCCACCAACGTTCCCACCACTCCGGACTCGGTGTTCCAGATCGGTTCGATCACCAAGGTCTGGACGGCGACCCTGGTGCTGCAGCTGGTCGCCGAGGGACGCCTGGACCTGGACGACCCGATCGGGAAGGTCCTGCCTCGGCTGCGGCTGGCCGACCCGGAAGCGGTCCGGACGGTGACGATCCGGCACCTGCTGACCCACACCAGCGGGATCGACGGCGACATCTTCACCGATACCGGTCGTGGAGACGACTGTCTGGCCCGTTACGCCGATCTGCTGGCCGAGGCCGGGATCAACCATCCGCCCGGCGCGACCTGGTCCTACTGCAACTCCGGGTACTCCTTGCTGGGCCTGGTGGTGGAGGAGCTCACCGGCGGGACCTGGGATCAGGCGCTGCGGGAGCGGCTGCTGACCCCCTTGGGCCTGTCCAGCACGGTCACCCTGCCGGAGGAAGCCCTGCGGTTCGCCGCCGCGATCGGGCACGAGGACGGCGAACCGGTTGCGGTCTGGGGTCTTCCGCGATCGGTCGGGCCGGCCGGGCTGATCACCTCGACCGCCCGGGACGTGCTGGCGTTCGCCCGCCTGCACCTCACCGGCGGCCTGGCCGAGGACGGGGACCGGGTGCTGGCCGCGGAGGCGGCCGAGGCGATGGCCGCGCACGCGGTGGACCTGCCGGACCCGTACGTGCTGGGCGACTCCTGGGGGCTGGGCTGGATCCGGTTCGACTGGGACGGGCACCGGCTGATCGGGCACGACGGAAGCACCCTGGGCCAGAACGCCTATCTGCGGATCCTGCCCGAACAGGGCCTGGCGGTCACCCTGCTGACCAACGGCGGGCACACCCAGGACCTCTATCAGGAGCTGTTCCGGGAGATCTTCGCCGAGGTCGCCGGGGTCACGATGAGCCGGTCCCTGACCCCGCCCGCGGAACCCGTCCAGGTCGACGTCGGGCCCTACACCGGCACCTACGAGCGGGCCTCGACCCGGATCGAGATCGAGGACGGCGAAACCGGCCCGCTGATGCGCACCACCGTGACCGGACCGCTGGCCGAGCTGATCCCGGACCCGGTCGATGAGTACCCGATGGTGGCCGTGCGGCCCGGCCTCTTCCTGGTCCGGCCCCCTGGCAGCCTCACCTGGATACCGCTGACCTTCTACCAGATCAAGGACGGCACCAGCTATCTGCACTTCGGTGCCCGGGCCACTCCGAGGACGGCATGATGCTGGAATCCCTGCTCGAGGACACCCGCGCCCTGGTGGAGTGCGAGTCACCCTCGTCCGACCTGGACGCGGTGGCCCGCAGCGCCGAGGTGGTGGCCCGGATCGGCACGGCCCGGCTGGGCGCGGAACCGGAACGGATCCTGATCGACGGGTGCACGCACCTGCGCTGGCGCCTGGGCGAAGCCGGTCCGCAGCAGAACCGGGTGCTCCTGCTGGGACATCACGACACGGTCTGGCCGATCGGGTCGCTGGCGGCCCGGCCCTTCACGGTGCGGGACGGGGTGCTGACCGGTCCAGGGTGCTTCGACATGAAGGCCGGGCTGGCCATGGCCTTCAACGCCACAGCCGGGCTGGCCGGGGTGACGATTCTGGTGACCGGGGACGAGGAGGTGGGCTCGCCGACCTCCCGGGAACTGATTGAGGACGAGGCCCGCAAGTCCGGGGCGGCGTTGGTCCTGGAGGCCTCGGCCGACGGTGGCGCGCTGAAGACCGAGCGCAAGGGAACCTCGCTCTACCAGGTACGGATCACCGGCCGCGCGGCCCATGCCGGGCTGGAACCGGAGAAGGGGGTCAACGCCACGACCGAGTTGGCCCACCAGATCCTGGCGATCGGCGGGCTGGCCGATCCGGCGCTCGGCACCACCGTGACGCCGACCGTGGCCACCTCCGGCACCACCACCAACACCGTTCCGGCGCAAGCTGTTCTGGACATCGACGTCCGGGTGCGGTCACTGGCCGAGCAGGACCGGGTCGACCGGGCTCTGCGAGCCCTGCGGCCGGTGCTGACCGGTTCTCATCTGGAGGTGGCCGGCGGTCCCAACCGGCCACCCCTGGAGGCCTCCGCCTCCCGGGCCCTGCTGACCCGGGCCCGTCAGGCGTCCCTCCGGCTCAACCGGCCCGAACTTCAGGCCGCCGCCGTCGGGGGCGCCTCCGACGGCAACTTCACCGCGGGCGTGGGCACCCCGACCCTGGACGGACTGGGAGCGGCCGGCGGGGGCGCCCACGCCGACCACGAACACGTCCTGGTCGGCGAGCTCGTCCCCCGAACCACCCTCCTGCAGGCGTTGCTCCACGACCTGCTCGGCGAAACCCCGAGGCTCCGATGACCATTCACCTCCAGACCGATCCGGAACTGCACCGGTCTCGACAGACGGCGCAGGCCGCGGCGCAGGCTGCGGGCGTGCAGATGCGCGAGCTCTCCAGCCTGACCGACCTGACCGACGTCGTCCATCTGTACATCTCGATCTGGGGCGCCAACCGCCCCCCGGCCTCGCTGGAACTGCTGCGCGCACTCACCAAGGCGGGCAACTACGTCGGCGGGGCGTATGCCGGTGAGACCCTGGTCGGCGCCTGTGTCGGCTTCTTCCACCAGCCCTCGGACGACGCCCTGCACAGCCATCTGGCCGGGGTCTCCCCGGAGTATCTCGGGCGCAGTGTCGGTTTCGCGCTCAAGCAGCATCAGCGGGCCTGGGCGATGGAGCGCGGGGTGGCCGACATCGCCTGGACCTACGACCCGCTGATCAGCCGCAACGCGCATTTCAACCTGTCCAAGCTGGGCGCCCGGGCGGTGGAGTACCTGCCGAACTTCTACGGGCCGATGGCCGACCAGATCAACGGGACCGACGACTCGGACCGGCTCCTGGTGCGCTGGGCGGTCCGCCCCGGGGAGCCGGCCACGATCGAGACCAGCAGCGCGGTCGAGGCTCTGGGGATCGGACCGGGCGGCGAGCCCAGACCCGGCGCCCTGGACGCCGAGGTCTCGTTCGTCCATGTCCCCCGCGACATCGGCGCGATCCGCCGGGAGGACCCGGCGCTGGCCCACCGTTGGCGCCGGGCGGTGCGCGACACCCTCGGCACCCTCCTGCAGGACGGCGCCCTGATCACCGGATTCGACCGGGACGGCCACTACATCGTCGCCCGGGCCACGGAAGGAACGCCCGCATGAAGCTGACCGGAGTCGAAATGCGCCGGATCGCGATGCCTTTGGTGTCGCCGTTCCGCACCTCGTTCGGTACCCAGACCAGCCGGGACATCCTGCTGCTGCGGGCCGTGACCGACCAGTCCGAGGGCTGGGGCGAGTGTGTGGCGCTGCCGAGCCCGGTGTACTCGCCGGAGTACATCGACGGCGCGGCCGATGTGCTGCGCCGCTTTCTGATCCCCGGCCTGGCCGGCGTCGAACTGGCCGGCGCCCATCAGATCGCCGAGCGACTGTCCGGCTTCCTCGGGCACCGGATGGCCCTGGCCGCGCTTGAGACCGCCGTACTCGATGCCGAACTGCGTTCCGAGGAGCGGTCTTTCGCCCGCGAGCTGGGGGCGGTGCACGATAGGGTGCCCTGCGGCGTCTCGGTCGGGATCATGTCCAGCGTGCCGGCCCTGCTCGAGGCCGTGGAGGGCTACCTGGCCGAGGGCTACCTGCGGATCAAGCTGAAGATCGAGCCGGGCTGGGACGTCGAACCGGTCCGGGCCGTGCGCGAGCGCTTCGGCGACGCATTGCTGCTGCAGGTGGATGCGAACACGGCCTACCGGCTCGCCGATGCCCGGCACCTGGCCCGGCTGGACCCGTTCGACCTGTTGCTGATCGAGCAGCCGCTGCCGGAGGAGGACATCCTCGGGCACGCCGACCTGCAGCAGCGGATCAGCACGCCGATCTGTCTGGACGAGTCGATCACCTCGGCGCAGTCGGCGGCCGCGGCGATCCGGCTGGGGGCCTGCCAGATCGTCAACATCAAGCCGGGCCGGGTCGGTGGCTATTTGGAGGCGCGGCGGATCCACGACGTCTGCGTGGCCCAGGGCGTGCCGGTCTGGTGCGGCGGCATGCTGGAGACCGGCCTGGGACGGGCCGCCAACGTGGCGCTGGCCGCTCTGCCCGGTTTCACCCTGCCCGGTGACACCTCCTCGTCCCGCCGTTACTACGAGGACGACATCACCGAGCCGTTCGTGCTGGACGAGGGTCACCTGGCCGTACCCCAGGGTCCCGGTCTGGGCGTGCTTCCCCGGCCGGACCGGCTGGCCGAGGTCACCACGTCCACCGAGTGGATCGCGCTCTAAATTAACCCCGTGGACCCCTCCGGCCTCAGGGCCCGCGCCAGCCTCGGCCGGGTGCTCGACGACCTCGGCGCGACCCTGCTCGACCTGGTGCAGGGCGACGCCGAGCACCCGGAGGAGATCGGTGGGGTGGCGATCCACGACCCCGCCGACGAGCCGGTCCTGCCCGCCCACGCCATCGTGCTCGGAGTTGGGCTGGACGATCCGGCGGACCTGGTACCGCTGCTGAAGCGGCTCGGCCGGCAGCAGGCCCTGGCCCTGGTTCTGCGCGCCCCGGTGCCGGCCACCCCGGCGGTCCGCCGGGCCGCCGACCGGGCCGGGGTGGCCCTGCTGGGTCTGAGCCGGGGTGTGCCCTGGGCCCATCTGGCCGCTCTGTTGCGCTCGCTGCTGGCCGAGGGCGACGTCGGGGTGGGCGGCCCGGACTCTCTCGGGGGCCTGCCGTTCGGCGACCTGTTCGCGGTGGCCAACGCGATCGGAGCGCTGATGGACGCGCCGATCACGATCGAGGACCGCAACTCCCGGGTGCTCGCCTTCTCCGGCCAGCAGGACGAGGCGGACGCCTCCCGGGTGGAGACCATCCTCGGCCGCCAGGTGCCCGAGCGGTTCCGGGCCATCCTCAGCGAGCGCGGGGTGTTCCGGGCCCTGCACCGCTCGTCCCGGCCGGTGGATGTGTCCTCCCTGCCCGATCCGGCCGGTGAGGTGCTGCCCCGCACGGCGATGGCGGTCCGGGCCGGGGACGAGATCCTCGGCTCGATCTGGGTGGTGGTCAAGGAGCCGCTCAGCCAGGAACGCCGGGACGCCCTGGTGGAGGCGGCCAAGCTGGTGGCCCTGCACCTGTTACGGGTCCGGGCCGGGACCGATGTCCAGCGCCGGCTGCGGACCGATCTGCTCAGCACCGCCCTGGCGGGCGGATCCGGGGCCGGGGAGGCCCTGGACCGGCTCGGCCTGGCCGGGCGCACGCTGATGGTGCTGGGCCTGGCCGCAACCGACCCGACCCGGCTTCCGGCCGACCTGACCCAGCAGGAACTCACCGCAGGTCAGGATCAGCAACGGCTGGCCGACGCCTTCGCCCTGCATCTCGGCGCCGTGCACCCGCGTTCGGCGGCGGCCCTGATCGGCGGGGTGGCCTACGGGCTGGTTCCGCTCCCGGCCGGAACCAGCCCGCAGGACGGGGCCGAGCGCGCCCATCGGGTGGCCCGCGACTTCCTCGACCGGGTCGGTGACCGGGGTCGCCCGGCGGTGGGCATCGGCCCGGTGGCGCACGGTGTGGCCGGGCTGGCCTACGCCCGGATCTGCGCCGACCGGATCCTGCGGGTGCTGCGGGAGGCCGACGGAGCGCGACGGGTGGCGGCTCTGGACGACGTGCACGCGCAGGTGCTGCTTCTGGAACTGCGCGACCAGGTGGCCGCCCGTGGTGACCGGCCGTCCGGGCCCCTGGCCCGGCTGCTGGAGTACGACGCCCAGCACGGCAGCGCCCTGGTCGCGACGCTGGCGGCCTGGCTGGACGCGTTCGGTGACGTGATCGCCGCCGCCGACTCAATGTTCGTGCACCCGAACACGTTCCGGTACCGCCTGCGCCGGCTCACCGAAGTGGGCGAGCTGGACCTGGCCGACCCCGAGCAACGCTTCGCCCTGATGCTCCAGCTCCGGATCCACCCAAGGCCCTGATCCGCCGCTCAGGTGGCTCAGGTGCCTCAGGTCAGGCCGGAGCGCCGCCGTTCGGCCCGTCGGTCCACGTACTTGCGAATCTTCGCGTGGGTGCCGCAGTCGTTCATCGCGCACCAGCGTCGGCTGCCGTTGCGGGACCGGTCCACGAACAGCCAGGGACAGCCCGCACACCGCTTGACCCGGTGCACCTCCGCGCTCGTGAGCAGGTCCTGCGCGGCCTGCGCGACCGGCCAGAGCAGGAACCGGCCGTCCGTCGTGGGCTCCCAGGCGAGCTGGTGCGCCTCGTCCAGGTGGGAACGGGCCACCGCCTCGGCGGCATAGGGCCTCAGCTCCGGCCACGGCGGCGGCGTCCCGTCCACCACGGCACCGAACACCCGGTTCAGCACATCCCGAAGGGCGTGCGCCTCGTGCAGCACCGCACCCGTCGGCTCCAGCTCGACCGGCAGGCCGACCCGCGCCGCCCATCGCACCAGTTCAGCAGGGGTGGCGAGGTGGTCGTGACGCGCCGGGCCGAGCGGATCGTCCACCGTGTTGGCGAAGTCCAGCGCCAGGTGGCCCGCGACGATCGGCAGCTCCCGTGTTTCCATCAAAACGCAGTTTACCAGGTAGGGTTACCACCATGACGCGTTTGAATGGAAACATTGGCGTCGTCTGTGTGGCCCAGTTCGTCGTGGTCCTCGACGTCACGATCGTCACCACCGCCCTGCCCTCGGCCGGGGCCTCGCTCGGCTTCAGCCAGGCCGGCCTGCCCTGGGTGATCACCGCCTACACGGTGGTCTTCGGAGCCCTGCTGATCCCGAGCGGGCGGGTCGCCGACCTGATCGGCCCGCGCCGCGCCTTCCGTTGCGGCATGACCCTTTTCGTCACCGCCTCGGCCTTGTGCGCGCTGGCCTGGACGCCCGCGGCCCTGATCGCGGCCCGCGCGGTCCAGGGCATCGGCTCGGCCCTGCTCTCACCAGCCGCCCTGTCCCTGCTCACCACTCTCTCCGCACCCGGGGCCGAGCGACGCCGGGCGGTCGGCTGGTGGACGGCCGCGGCCGCGTGCGGCGGCGCGAGCGGCTGGGTGCTGGGCGGCCTGCTGACCGATCTGGCCGGCTGGCGGGCCGTCTTCTGGGTGAATCTCCCGATCGGACTGGCCCTGCTCCTGGCCCGGAGCCTGCCTCCAGGCTCGCGCCGGGCCGGGACCGGGCTGGACCTGCCGGGCGCGGTGGCCGCCACCCTGGCCACCGGGCTACTGGTGCAAGGACTCACCAACAGCGGTGAGCACGGCCCGGCAGCGTTGCTCAGCTGGGCGCCGCTGGCCTTGGCCGCGCTCAGCGGCGCCTTCCTGCTGTGGTGGTTGCGCCGTACCGGCGATCCTCTGCTGCCCGTCGCCCGCGCGACGGCCGGCCCCGGCCTGGCCGCTCTGGCTCTCACCGCCACCACCACGCCAGTGATGTACCTGGCCACCATGTACGTGCAGCACGTCATGCACCTGCTGCCCACCCAGTCGTCGCTGCTTTTCCCGGTGTTCAACCTCGCCGTGGTGGCGGGATCCTTCCTGGGCCCAGCGCTGGTGCAGAACCTCGGTGCCCGGTACACCGTCACCGGTGGCTTCGTCCTGATTGGCTCGGGGGCAGCCCTTTTCACGTTCCTGCCCGGCGAGGGCCGTCCCGTGGCCCAACTACTCGCCGGCTTCTGCCTGATGGGCACCGGTCTCGGCGCCGCGTCGGTGGCCGGCACCCAGGCCGGCACCGAGGCCACCGCAACGGATCTTCAGGGACTGGCCTCCGGCGTCCTCAATTCCGCGGCCCAAATAGGTACCGCGGTCGGGCTCGCCGTCCTCATCCCCCTGGCCGCCACTCCGGACCGATACTCCGTCGGCTTCACCGGCGTCGCCCTGCTGGCCCTGGCCGCGATCGGCACGACCGCTCTGCTGCCCTCCCGCCGATCGGGCCCGATTCGCCGGGATGCGCCCAGACCGGTTGACCGGCAACCCTCTTAAGCCCCGATCGTGAGCACCTCGGGCAGGCCCTGGCCATCACCCGCAAGCACGGCGTCACGGTCGTCACCGGGGTGAGCTCGATGACCGACACCAGCCCGATGCCGAACGTCCGCGGCGTCCTCAAGTTCCAGCGCTAGGCGCTAGGCGCTAGGCGAGGGTGGGTGCGGCGCCGTTCCGGGCGAGCGAGCGCCGCACCCGCCAGGCCACGATCACCGCGGCCCCGACCGGGATTTCGAGCAGGAAGGTGAAGGACCGGTAGAGCAGCGCACCCGCCAAAGCCTTGGCCGGATCTACCCCGGCCGCGGTCAGGCAGGTGAAGATGGTCAGCTCCGCCGCGCCCGCCCCGCCGGGGGTAAGGGGCACGGTGGTGACCATGCGCTCGATCCCGACGACGGCCAGGATCAGCAGGAAGGGCTGGTGCACCCGCAGGCCGAGCAGGCACAGGTGCAGCAGGATGCCCAGCAGGAGCATGTAGGACAGGCCGCTGAACAGCAGCCGGCCCCAGGCCCGGCGCAGCGCCGAGCCCATGTCCTCGCGCAGCGCGGCGATGATCGGGCCGATCCGCTGTCCTGCCCAGTGGCTGACCCGCCCTCCGGCCAGGACCGCGCACGCGAACAGCACCAGCACCGCCACCCCGATGCTGAACAGCACCGGCCCGGAGCTGATGTCGGCGCCCGGCCCGTAGATCAGGAACCCGGCCAGCGAGACCGCCCCGAAGAGCACCCGGATCAGCACCGTGCTGATCTGGTTCAGGGTGAAGTAGCTGGTCATCGCCCGGGAGCTGAAGCCCCAGGAGCGGATCATCGCGGCACTGACGCCGTAGCTGAGGGCCCCGCCCAGCGGCAGGCTGTTGGCCACCGCGCTGCCGGCGAAGCACAGGCTCAGCGCCTTGCCCAGGCTGAGCCCGGGCAGGCAGGCGGTGACCTGGCCGGCCCGGGCGCAGTGCCCGGCCCACCAGAAGAAGGTCAGCGCGGGGATCCAGAGCCATTCCAGGCCCAGCACCGTGTGCCCGACCTCGGCCCAGCGGGCCCCCATCGCGGAGACGGTCCGGACCATCAGGTAGATCATCACCGGGATCGACAGCACGAGCAGCGCGTTGCCGAGCTGCTTACCGTGGGCGACGACGAAAGGCCGCGGGTTCATGAGCGAATAATGCGTAGCCGCCGCTGAACACAGTGCGACCACCGCAGATGAACCAGCCCGAACATCAGGCGAACGGAATTCGGTTGCCCCCGTCGCGCAGCACCTTGTCCAGAACGCCGTCGGCCAGCCGGTGGTCGATCACCTCGGGCGGGATCGACAGCAGCACCTCACCGAACGAGCCGGCCGACAGCACCACCCCGCCGAACCGGGCGAGCTGACGCGGGGCCAGGGCGGTGACCCAGGCGATCAGCCAGGGCCGCGGGACCACCCCGTGCCGGATCTCGGCGTACCAGAACTCCACCGAGTCGGGTTCTTTGATCCGGGCAATCACCCGGGAGGCCTCCCCGTGCACCGTTACGACGGGGATTTCGAGGCTCAGCACCTCCGCCGTCCGCGCGCAGGCAGCCGCAGCTCAGTCTCCATCGCACCTCCCCGTAAGGCGTCCCGGCCGTCAGGAACGCCCGGGTCCCTCTACCTGACAGCCCGGAGTGGCTGTTTGTCCAGCCTGGGGGCAGATGTGTGGTCCGCCCCATACGGCGGGCCGGCTGCGGTTGATCAATGGACGCCGGTGGTCACCGCGCCCGACGAGGGCGTTCAACTGACGCTCGGGAGCCTCCTTGGCAGGCCTCACGGGGCCCTGCGACAGTCCGCTCGTGAGGGCGCTGCCAACCCCTACGTGGTGCCACCTACGCGGCCGGAGATGAACCGATGGATGAGAACGGCGTCGGCACCACCGCCCGATCGGATCCCTACGCGCGGCGGATCGGCTCCGCCGAGTGGATCTACGTCGGCATGGCGGTGCCCAACCTGGTCCAGCACATCTTCGAGGGTGAGGGTCAGCTCGATGCCGACGAGCTGACCAAGGCGGTGAACGCGGCGGCCGAGGCCTCCCCCGGCATGCGTCTGCGCCGCAAGCGCCGCCGCTGGGTGGATTCCGGGATCGCCCCGCAGGTGCGGGTGCTGGACCTGGCGCCCGGGGCCGACCTCCTGTCCGACCCGGCCCTGCAGGCTCACCTCAATTCCCGCCGCGGCGCGACCAGCGAGGTCCTGCTGGTGCCGGGCCCCACCCCCAAGCTGGTCTTCCGCGGCTTCCACGCCGTGACCGACGCACGCGGTCTGCTGAACTGGGCCGCCGACGTGTTCCGGGTGCTGCGCGGTGAGCAGCCGCTGGGCGCTCCCTCCACCTGGAACGTCGACGACCTGATCGATCACCTCCCGGCGGACGGCCTGCCGCTGCTACCCACCCCGAAGGACAAGCCGGAGTGGCCGAGCACCATGGCCCCGCTGACCTCCCGGCGGAACGGGCTGATCTGGCGCCGCCGCAGCATCGACGGGGTGCACGCAGCCGCCACCGCCAAGGTGATCGCGGCCATCGCCGCTGCCCACGGTGACGTCGCGACCCGTTTCGTCGTCCCGGTCGACCTGCGCCGCCACGTCCCTTCGCTGCGCTCCACCGCCTGGCTGTCCCAGGGTCTGGTCGTACCGGTCGCGGCCGGAGCAGGCTGGGAGGACGTGCACCAGGACGTGCTGACGAGTCTGGCCGAGCACCGCGACATCCGGATCCGCACGACCCGTAACCTCACCCGCGTCCCGCTGCCGATCGTGCGCATCCTCAGTGACGGGGTCGGCGCCGAAGCGGCCCGCAAGCAGCGCTACCTGGGCACCGCGTTCGTCACCAATCTCGGGCTCGTCGATCTGGCCGAGTTCAGCACCGCCGGGTTCCGCGCGACCACGCTCTACTCCCTGGGTGGTTCCGGCCCGTCCTCACCGCCCACCGTGGACCTGATCGAGACCGCCGGGCGCACCGAGATCGTCATGACCTGGCGTGATGTGCCCGGTGCGGCAGAGGCGATCGACGCCGTCCTGGACCGCGTCGAGGAGATCCTGTCCCCCCGCGAGCTGCGCGATCACCCGGCCAACCGCACGACGCGGCCTCCGGTGTCCCCGAAGTCGCTCCTCCAGCTCTTCCGCGACCAGGTGGAACAACACCCTGACGCCATTGCCCTAACCGGGCCCGAAGGCGACGTCACCTACCTGCAGCTGAGCGAGCGCGCGGACGACGTCGCGACCACGCTGCGCGGTCTGGGGGTGGAGCGCGGTGAGGTTGTCGGCGTCCTGGCCGAACGCACTCCCGCGGCCATCGCAGGTATCTGGGGAATTCTGCGCGCAGGGGCCGCGTACTTGCCCCTGGACGTCCATCATCCCGACGGACGGGTCGCGGACCTTCTCACAGACGCGTCGGCGCGGTACTGCCTCGTGCAGAGCCCGCACAACGAGCGTCCCTGCTTCCCGGAGGGCTGCACCTCCATCGACCTGGACACCCAAACGTCGCTAGGTGAGAGCGAAATTGGGGACGCCGGTGTCGAGGATGGCGATCTGGCTTACGTCATCTACACGTCGGGTTCAACGGGCCGCCCCAAGGGCGTCCAGATCGAGCACGGCAGCCTGCTCAACTACCTGTTCTGGGGTATCGAGGAGTTCGGCATCGACGCCGAGACCCGCCTGCCCCTGCTCACCTCGCTGTCCTTCGACGTCTCCGGCACCTCGATCTTCGCCCCGCTGATCACCGGCGGCACCGTGGTCCTGGTCCGCGACCAGCCGACCCACCTGACGCTGCAGAAGCTGCTGCTGGAGTCGGGCGCGACGATGCTGAACCTGACGCCCTCGCACCTGGAGCTGATCGGTCGCCTCGACATCCGGCCCCAGGGCTTCCGGAGCATCGTGGTGGTCGGCGAGCAGCTGCGCGTCGAGGTCGCAGCCCGCGCCCAGGAGATGTTCGGCCCGGACTGCCGCATCATCAACGAGTACGGCCCGACGGAGGCCACCATCGGCTGCACCGTGCACACTTTCGACCCGGTGGGTGATGCTGGCCGTGGTGCGGTCCCCATTGGTTTCCCCGCCCACAACACCCAGGTCCACCTCCTCGACGCGCAGCGCCGCTTCGTGCCCGACGGGGAGGTGGGCGAGATGTACCTGGGCGGCATCCAGCTCGCCCGCGGTTACCTAGGACGACCCGACCTGGACGAGGAACGCTTTCCCCACCTGGTGGACGGAACCCGGGTCTACCGCACCGGAGACGTGGCCCGGCGCCTGCCGGACGGGACGCTGGAGTTCCATGGGCGGATCGACGACCAGGTCAAGATCCGTGGTCACCGGGTGGAACCGGCGGAGGTCGCGAACACGCTCGAGGAGCACCCCGCGGTCGATCGGGCCGTGGTGGTCGCCCGGGGTCGCGCCGGTAGTTCCAGCAAGGCGCTCTACGGGTACGTGCTCGTCAACGCGCCGGTGACCATAGACGAGCTGCAGGAGCTCGCGGCCGAGCGCCTGCCCGCCTACATGGTACCCGCGGCGGTCTTCGTGGTGGACGAAATCCCCTACAGCATCAGCGGAAAGGTCGACGTCCGTTCACTTCCGGACCCGTTCGCCGGTCAGCCCACCCCGGAGGGCCAGGACACTCCGACCGGCGCCTTGGACGACACCGAGGCGGGTATCGCGCGGATCTGGTCTCGGGTACTCGGGCTGACCGAGGGCACGGTCGACACGCACACCGACTTCCACGTGCTCGGCGGGGACTCCCTCTCCCTGCTGACCATGCTGGCCGCGGTCTGCGGGGAGGTGCTGCCCTCGCCCGGGCTCGAGCAGCCGTTCATGGCCCGGCTCGGGGAGATCATCGGGCAGCCGACGGTGGCGAACATCGCGGTGATCACCCGGGAGGTCAGTCCGGCGTCGCCTTCGTCAGCAGCGCCAGCAACGTGACCTGTTCCTCCCCGGTGAGCCGGCCGACGGTGTCGGTCAGCACCCCGTCCATCAGCCCGGCGCCGGCCTCCCGGGCCTGCTCACCGGCTTCCGTGACCTCGTGCCGCACCGCCCGGCCGGGCCCCTCCAGCCGGCGCAGCAGACCCCGGCGGATCATCCGGGTGGCCAGCGAGCCCATCGACTGATCGGTCTGGAAGGTGAGCTGGGCCAGCGCGTGCAGCGACGCGTCGGGCTCGGTCTGCAGGTGTCGCAACACGTCCCACTGCACCAGGGACAGCCCGATGGTGGCCAGACGGACGTTGGCCTCGCGGTGATGACGCCACTGCAGGCGCTTCACGGCGAGGCCGACTTCCTGGAGCGAAGGTGCCATGGCCCCATGCTAAACATCTTTACTCGCGGACGAGTCAGGCGGGCGCGGCGGGCAGCAGCGGTCCGGAGGTTCCTTCCCGCAGATCGCCCAGCGCCCGCACCGCCGACAGGGTGAGCAGCAGACCGACGACCGGCACGAGGAAGGCCAGGCGCAGGCCGATCGGGTCCGAAAGTCCCCCGATGGCCACCGCCCCCAGCAGCGCGCCGCCGTAGTTGAAGATGTTCACCCGGGCGATCACGTCGTCGCTCTGCCCCGGAACGGCATCGCCCACGGCGCTGAACGTCAGCGGCACCAGCACGCCGACCCCGATGCCGGTCAGGGCGAAGCCGAGGACGGCCACCGCTGCCGTCGGCACCGCTACGACCAGACCGCAGCCGAGCGCGCAGATCAGCAGACACCCTGCCGCGGACGGGACGCGCCCGATGCGGGGCACCAGGTGATCTCCCGCCAACCGGGAGACCAGAACGGTGGCCTGGTAGGCGGCGTACCCCAGGGGCGCGGCCGAGTCCGACGCGTTGAGCGAGTCGTGCAGGTAGACCGTGCTCCAGGTACTGACCGCGGAGTCGGCCAGGAAGGCGGTGAAGATCAGCACGCCGCAGATCAGCACGACCCGCCGGAAGTTGGCCGGGCGCAGCCGACCTCCGTCCTCGTGCTGCACCACCGTGCGCCCCGGCTCGAAGGAGGTCAGGCCGATCACCCCGACCAGCGCCGCGAACACCGCGGCCGCCCCGACCGCGACGGAAAGCCCGGCCCCCGAGGCGGAGAAGCCGGACATCAGCAGGGCCGCGACGATGGCCGCGGCCGTGTAGGCGGCGAACAGCCGGCTCATCACGCTGCGCCCGAGCCGGGCCTGCACCAGCACACCCTGCATGCTCAGGCCGGCATCGACCATGCCCAGCCCCAGCCCGTAGAGCACGAAGATCGCCGTGAACAGCACCATCGGCGTGGTCACGGTGGTCAGGCCGAGCCCGGTGGCGATCGTCAGCAGCCCGGCGACCAGGGCGAACCGGCTGCCCCAGCGGGCCGCCACCCACTCGGCCAGCACCGAGCCGCCGGCCCCGGCCACGCACACCCCGAGCAGGATCGCCGAGACCATGCCGTCGGTGATGTCCTGCCGGTCCTTGAACAACGGCAGCGCGGTGACCAGGGCCGCGTAGCCCAGGCCCTGGGCGGCGTAGCCGGCCCCGACCGAGACGACGCGTCTCATCGCAGGCCCGCCTCCGGATGGCGCTGCCGCAGGATCCCGAAGGCCTCGGCCGCGACCTCGACCGTGCGGGCGATGTCCGGCGCGGTGAGGGCGGCGTTGACGAAGTGGTTGTGGTGCGAGGTGATGAACACCCCGCGCTGCACGCACTCGGCCACCCACTCCTGGTGCAGCATCAGCGACGGGTCGTCGGCCAGGCGCAGGTAGAACAGCGCCGGCTCGCCCGTGGCGACCAGCTCGAAACCGTGCTCGGCGCCCGCCTTCACCAGACCGCTGGTCACCTCGGTCCCGAGCTCCGCGAACAGCCGGGGGGCCTCGAGCCGCCGCAGTTTCTCCAGCGTGGCGATGCCGGCCGCGAACGGCACGGCGCTCATCCAGTAACTGCCGGTGTAGCTCAGGCCGCCGACCACGTCCTTCAGCGCGTCCTTGCCGCACAGGGCCGAGACGTTGTAGCCGTTGGCCAGGGCCTTGCAGAAACAGATCAGGTCGGCCGAGAACCCGTAGTAGTGATCGGAACCGGCCAGGTCCAGGCGGAAGCCGGCGCGCACATCGTCCACAATCAACACCACCCCGTACCGATCACACAGCGCCCGCACCGCCTGCCAGTACCCCTCGGCCGGGAGGACGTTGTCGGCGAAGTTGCCGTGCATGTAGGGCTGGGCGATGAGACCCGCGATCTGCCCCTCATTTTCGGCGAACAGCCGCTCCAGCGCCGTCAGGTCGTTGAACGGCACGTAGAGATTGTTGGCGACCTCTTCCTCGAGAACCCCAGGATAGTCCAGCTTCTGGGTCCAGGGCGCACTTCCGTGGTAGAAGCCCTTGATGAAGACGATCTTCTTGCGCCCGGTCGCGGCCCGGGCCGTCATCACCGCGAGAGTGGTGGTGTCGCCGCCGTTCTTGGCGAAGAACGCCCAGTCGGCCGAGGCCACCGTGTCCACCAGCAGCTCGGCGAAGTCGACCATGATCGTGGAGGGAAGGCTCACGACGTCCTCCAGACGCGCCTGCCGCTCGGCCGCCTCGGCAACGTCCCGGTCGCCGTACCCCAGCACGTTCGGGCCGTATCCGCACATGTAGTCGATGTACTCGTTGCCGTCCACGTCCCAGAACCTCGTGCCCTCGGCGCGTTCGGAGAACACCGGGAAGGCCGACTGCGGCACGTGGACGCCGTTGACCGGGCCGAGGTGACCGTAGACGCCGGAGGGGATGACCTGCAGAGCCCGGGCGAACGCGGCCCGGCTGGCCTGGTAGGTGTAGGGAGTCGTCATCTTCGGGCTCACTTCTGCAGGTACTGGGCCGCGCGGTCCAGGATCCGGTTGACGTTGTCCACCATCGGGATGAGACCGCGCATGGCGATCCGCCCCTCACTCATCGCGGACACGGCGGAGAGCTCACCGGAGAGCACCTGCCCGGCCGTCTCCAGGTCACTGAACCGCAGCACGGCGTGCGGCGGGCCGGCCGGCCCGGCCAGCAGGGTGAGGCGATGGTCGCGGACCTCCAGGTGATGACGCAGGTCGTCGCCGGCCTCGAGATCCAGCCGCCCGTCCGGGATCTGCGCCGCGCTGAACCTCCCGCTGCGGTCCTGGTTGCCGACCACCACGATCGCCGCGACCACCACCCGCAGCCGGAGCCGGGCGCTCTGCTCGCGGAACACCGGGTCCCGCAGATCCTCCTCGCCCGGTTCGAGGTAGCGGCCGAGGATCTCGGTGAGCGGGGTGAAGACCTTGGTCAGGAAGCGCAGCCCGGCCGGGCCGCCGAGCGGGACCGGCTGGGCCTGACCGTCGATCACCCGGTTGAAGTGCTGGCTGGAGGTGAACAGCAGGCGGGTCTTGGATGCGTTCCCACCGGGCCGGATCCCCGACCGGTCGAAGGTGTAGGCACCGTGCGGGCCGCCCCGCACCAGCACCTGCACGGTGACCGGCCGGGCCAGGGGGAGCAGCAGCTTCTCGGCCTCCGGCACCAGTTCGGCCAGCAACGGCAGCGTGCCGAGCGCGGCGTCGAGGTTGAGGTGGGCGGAGACCCGCGGATCGAGCTCGGTCAGCATGGAACCCTCTTACTGAATTGGTCAAGCGTCCAACTGGCCCGAGCATGCTGGTCCGGGCCACTGCCCCACCAGTCTTCGGTGCCAGCTTTTACCGGGCCGAAACGCGTGGTGTTTCGCTTTAGCCTGTTATCAACTGTCTTTCTAGGTAGCCGGTAGGCATGATGGGTGCCGTAACCCCTTCCGCACCACGAATGGACGAGCCCGGTCATGGATGCGCAGTTCGTAACGGTTCCCGACGCTCCCGCTCGGCTGTTCTCCTTCCCCAACCCGGTGAACGAGCTCGCCGCCCGCACCGTCGCCGCCGGCGTCCTTACCCTCTCGGTCCTGATTCTCCTGCTCAGCCTCGCCCTCGGCGACGGTTGGCTCTGGCTGACCGTGCCGCTCGCCTACGGTTTCATCGCCCGGGCGGCCGCCGGTCCGACGTTCAGCCCATTGGGCCAGCTGGCCACCCGCGTGATTGCGCCGCGCCTAGGTCCGGCGCGGCTGGTCCCCGGGCCGCCCAAGCGCTTCGCGCAGACCATCGGCGCGGTGGTCACCAGCCTGGCCCTCGTGTTCGTGGCCCTCGGGTTGGGCGGTGCGGCCCAGGTCCTGCTGGCGATGATGGTGGTCTTCTCGGGCCTGGAGAGCATCCTGGGGTTCTGTGTGGGCTGCCGGATCTTCGCGGTCCTGATGCGGGTCGGACTGATCCCGGCCTCCACCTGCGAGGCCTGCGCCAACATCTCCCTGCGCGTCAGCTGATCCCCGGAGGAACGCCGCCGCTCCCCCAACGGCCATGACGCCGCACAGCAACAAGGTCGTCTTCGGGCCCAGTACCTGCAGCGACACCCCACCGAGCGTCCCGGCGATCAGCAACCCCGCTGTGCTGGCGTTCGAGAACAACGTCGTCGCCCGCGCTGTTGCGGGGGCCATCACGTCCTGGAAGTACCGGATCCCCGCTGCACCCACGAACGCGATGGGTATACCCCGGCCCAGCTGAGCCACCAGCAGTCCCGTCATGCCCTGAGCAAGTAGGAGGACGGGAAAATGGACGCCCATCAGCAGCATTGCCCCGCAGATCAGCCACCGCTGATTCGTCCTCTCCGGTAGAACGGCCAGCCCGAGCGTTGCGACGATCTCCACCACAGCGCAGACGCTCAGCAGCACGCCCACCCTCGTGGCGGGCAGGTCCAGGTCACGCGTGACGAACAGCGGAAGTGCGAGCGACCCGGCGAACATCGATCCGAAGAACAGCATCACGCTCGCCGCGAGCGCGGCGGTGCCCTTGATGGCCGGCTTCGTCGGGGTGTCCGGGCTTTCGGTCGCCTTCGGAGAGCTCATGGGTTTGGGGACGCTGAGGGTCACCACCGAGGTCACCACCAGCATCACTGCGGTCGCCAAGAACAACCGGCCGTAGCCACCCCAGGCCAGCACCGCGGTCCCCAGCAACGGGCCCACTGCCCACGCCAGGGACCAGCCCGCGCGCAGCAGAGGGGCGGAGCGGCGCCCGGCGGCGCCATCGCCCAGCACGACGCGGGCCAGCGCGAACAGCTGCGGGAATGCCGCCGAGGTGGCGCCCCCAGCAGGGTGAAGAACAGGACGAACAGCACCACGAAGGCCCTGACGAAGCTCAACAGGATGAACCCGACCGCTCCGAGCAGCAGGACCGCGACGATGTAGGCCCGGGTGGGTCTCCGGTCGAAGCGCCGTCCCAGCCAGGTACTGATCACGATCCCGCCCAGCCCGCTGGCCGTGGCCAGCAGCCCTACCTGGAGCGGGGACAGATCGGCCTCGTCGGCGGCGAAGAGCACCAGATAGGAGTTGGCCATCGCGTCACCGATGCCCAGAAGCACCACCGCCAGGGCGAAACGGGGAAGAGCCGGGCCGGAACTGGGCATGCGTCATCCTCGCGGCCCGAGGGTCCGGGTTCCACCTATTTAGGCAGCCCGAGCAACGGGTTACCGCAGTCTGTCGTCTAGGGATGCATGAGCCAGAGGAGACGTCCGGTGGTTGCTCGATGAGCTTCGACCCAGGAGCCCGGTCGAGTCAGCTGTCGGGTCAGCTGTCGGGTCAGCTGGGGGCGACCGTCAGGGTCCTCCTCGACCTGGGCCACTGTCCCAACTGCGGGGCCGGCCTGCCGGGGCCCCGTTGCCCGGTCTGCGGGATCGACCTGAGCGGACCGGAGGGAGCCCGGCTGCGGGAACTGAGCCAGACTGCTGCGGCAACGCTGACCCAGCGGGAGACCCTGCTGGGACAGTTGCGGGCGCGCGCTGCGCAGGAGCGTTCTGCTGCGCCAGCTTTCGTTGCCCCCACCCCGGCAGCCCCTGTCGTCCCTCCTGTATCGACGGCTACACCCCCGGTTGTGGCCCCCACGTCTGCTCCTTGGCTCAGCGTCACGACCGTCCTGGTGGGCGTCGGCGCGCTCCTTCTCGCCGTCGCCGCCATCGGCTTCCTGATCTTCTCCTGGCAGAGCATTCCTCTGGCCGGCCGCGCCGCCGTCATCGCCGCCGCGACCCTGACCGCTCTCGGTGTGGCCGCCTGGATGCGTCCCCGGCTGAGCGAGACCGCCGAGGCCGTCGGCGCACTCGCCGTCGTGCTCGTGCTCGGCGACGCCTGGGCCATCCGGAGCACGGGCCTGTTCGGCGCCGACCGCCCCGACGCGGTCCTCTACACCGGCGCGGCCCTCCTGGTCAGCGGCGCCCTGCTGGAGACCTGGGGCCGAACCGGGCGGATCCGCGCGGGCACCCACGCGTCCGCCGTTCTTCTCCCGGTGGGCACCGGTCTCCTGGCGCTGCAGCTCCTGACCGACCTCGACAACCTGGCCTGGCTTCTCGCCCTGCCGCTCGGCGCTGCGGTCACCCTGACCCGGCGGACCCTGCCCGAGGGATGGCAGTCCGAGCGGGTGATCGGTCGGCTCGTGGCGGCCGGCCTGCTCCTGTCCGCGAGCGGCGCCACCCTGATCGGCTTCTCCACCCGAACCCAGATGCTGATTGCCCTGGCCGTGATCACTCTGGTCACGGGCGTCCAGACCTGGGCCGAGGCCGACGCCCGTTCATCGGTCAATCGGGCCTGGTCCCTGGCCGCCGGGGTTTCCGCAACGGCCACCGCTGCCGTGGCGGGTTCCGCCGTCGCAGCCGCTCTCGACCTCTCCGACCAGATCGCCCTGATCCCGATCACCCTGCTGCCCGGCCTCCTTCTGGCGTCCGTCGCCCAGCTGACCCCGTCCCCGCAGGCCCGTCTGCGACGTATGGCCGTTGCGGCCGGGGCGCTGGCGACCAACGCGCTCATCGCGGTGCCCACCCTGTCGCTGGCGCTGCTCCAGCCCCTTCGGCCGATCGGGCAGGATCCCCGCAGCGTGGCGGCCAGAACCCAGCTGGCCGCGGTCGGCCCGGACCAACCCAACCTGACCCGGCTCTGGGCCGTGGCGCTCGCCGGGCTGGCGATCCTGGTGGTGGTCACTTACCTTTCCGGTCTCGGTAAGGCCTGGCCGCGCCGGCTCCGCCGTCGGCTGCAGCAGCTTCCGCCGGCGCTGCTGGCCGCCACCCTCGTTCTGCTCCCCCTCTACCCGAGGGTTCCGGTCTGGGCCACCATCGCCGGGCTGCTGGTCGTCGCCGGCCTTTCCGCGGCCCTCGCTCTGCGCGTTCCGTCTGCCTCCCGGGTCGTTTTCTGGATCGCCAGCGCGCTGGTCGGCACCCTTGCCGTCACCCTGGCCTGGACCACGCGGGAACTACCCGGAGCAGTCACGGCCCTCGCGGTTCTGGCTCTCCTGGGTGCCCGTCGCCGAGTTCCTTCCGGACCCGTTCTACCGAACTTCCCCACTCTGCTGGCCTTCCTGGCTGCCGCCGCGGCCCCCGCCGCTCTGGCCGTGCTCGCCGAGCAGGCGGGCGCCGACCACCGAACTCCCCTTGTCTGGGCTGCCCTGATCTCCGCCCTCGCATCGGCGGCCCTGCTGACGGTTCCCCGCTTCCTGCTTTCCCCGCGAGCCGGCCGGGCAGCCTGGAGCGCCGAAGACCGGTTAGCAGCCGCGGTGCCGGGTTTCGTCGTCCTGACCGTCGTGTTGGGCACGACCTTCTCCGCACAGCCGGAATACCCGGCCTGGGCCCAGCCCGCCCTGATCGCCATGGTCCTGTTCAGCGCGGTCTCCGGTGCTCTGTTCATCCGCCCGGCGATGAACACCACGGCCCCCGGGTTGGCTCCGGCGCTGGCCGGGATCGCCACTGTCTCGCTCGGCGCCCTGGCCCGATCCAGTACGGACGCCTGGTCTTTCGACGCGCTCTCGCCCGGCCAGATCTGGGCCGTGCCGACCGCGCTGGCGACGCTCATGGTCGTGGCGCTTGTGCTGAGTGGGCGGGCCGACGAGCCGCACCGCCGCAACCGCCGGGTCGGCGCGGAACTGGGGCTCTTGGCCGCCGGGGCGATCGCGGTCGCCCAAGCCGTCGACGCCGGACCGGGCGACCAGATCTGGCTGACCCTGCTGATCGTCGGAGCCTCGGCCACCGCGATCGCCCTCACTCCCGACCGGGACCAGATCGGCTGGCTCGCCGCCATGCTGCTCACCGCCTCCAGCTGGACGCGACTTGCGGACGCGGACGTAACCCTGGTCGAGGCGTACACCGTCCCACCCGCTCTGGTGCTGCTCGGAGTGCAGATCTGGGCCCGACGGCGTCGTCCCGCAAACGCCCGCTTCGTCTACCGCCCCCTCGTCCTGGGAGTCGCCCCCAGCGTCCTCGCCGTCGCCGTGCAAGACGAGACCGTTCGTCCCATAACGCTTCTGGCCCTGTCCGGTCTAGCGGTCGCAGGCGCCCTGTTCCTCGTCCGCACCGACCGGACCTCCGCGTCCACAGCCCGCCCGCTGATGCTGGCCGGAGCCCTCACCGCAGCCGCCACCGCGCTCCTTCGGGTTGTCTCCTCCGAAGCAGTGGACGCCGTCGAGATGCCGCTGACCGGCCTTGAGGTCTGGACGGTCCCGGCCGCCCTGATCCTGCTGCTGCACGGCGTGGACCGGTTCGATCAGCTCACCGGGCGCCAGGCCGATCACGAGCTTCCGGTGTCCTGGCCGGCCTTCGGCCCCGGCCTGACCATGCTCCTGGCGCCCGGTCTGCTGTGCGCGCTGGGCGGTTTGGACGGCCCCGACGTGCGTCCCTACCTGGTCATCCTGGCCGCAGCCGTCGTGGCCGTGGTGGGCGCGACCCGCCGCGCCCAGGCACCTCTCTTGCTCGGCGCCGGGACGCTAGCCATCCAGGCGCTGTTGTTGCTCTCGCCGTGGATGCGCGGGATCGGCGAGACCGTGCCGGTGTGGGGGTGGGCCGCCCTGGTGGGACTGGCCCTGCTGCTCCTCGGCGGCACCTACGAGCGCCGACTGGCCCAGCTGCGCGACGTCCGGTCCCGGATTGCGATGCTGCGATAGGTCTCCATCGGCATTCCGGCCTAACGCCGGGCGGCCGCGCCGTCGAGAGCATTCGCCACCAGGGCGAGCGCGAACTCCTCGTCCAGCGGTCCGTCCGGGATCAGGAGCCGGTGGTAGCAGGCGCCCCAGAGCTGGTCGACCAGGATGCCGAGGTCCATGTCGTCCCGCAGTTCACCCCGGTCCCGGGCCTCTTCCAGGGCCTGGACGGCGAGATCCCGGCGGGGCCCGGCGTACTCCCGGGTGAAGGCGGCCGACAGATCCGGATCGGTCTGGGCCGCGCCGATCAGCCCGGCGATCACCGGACCCGCGCCCTCCTGGGTGAGCAGACGGACGAACGCGGTCAGCTGGGTGCTCAGGTCGGCCCGGATGTCGCCGGTGTCGGGGAACTCCAGTACCTGCTCGCTGCGGGCGAAATAGGCCTCCGCGGCCAGGGCCCCGGCCGATGGCCACCACTTGTACAGCGTCATCTTGCTGGAGCCCGCGGCGGCCGCCACCCGCTCGAAGGTCACGGCCTTGATGCCCTCGGTGAAGAGCAGGTCCCCCGCCGCCGTCAGCACTCCCGCCCGTACCTCGCCGGCCGGCCGGCGCCCCCGCCCGCGGCGTACCCGCTCCGCCGGTTCCGTCATCGTCAGCTCCCTTTTCTCCGGACCCGCCACCCTAGGGGACGGCTCTACGCCTTCAGCTGCAGCGTTTCCCCGAAGCCCATGCGGGTGACGAAAGCCTCCCGGGTCAGGTCCGAGAAGGCCATCACGTGGTCCACCCCGGCCTCGGTGAAGTCGACGACGCTACGGAACGGCTTCTGTCCCCGGGGCAGGCCCAGGATGCGGGCGATCTCGTCGGCGACCACCTGGGGATCCTGGTCGACGCCCGGGCGCATGAGACTGGCCGTCGCCTCCTCGTTGCGGGCCACCAGCGGGTCCAGGAAGGCGTACGCCTCAGTGACCTTGGTGTCGGAGGCGCGGGAGGCGTTCGGGAAGTGCGAGGTGCCCTGGGTGATGGCGCCCGGCATGACGATGCTGGTCTCGATCCCGAACTGGGCCGCCTCGTAGGAGGTCACTACGGCGATCGCGTCGAATGCGGCCTTGGAGGCCACGTAAGGACCCAGGAACGGCGGAGTCGTCACGATGATCGTGCTGCCGACGTAGAGCAGCGTGCCCGAGCGCTGTTCGCGCAGGTAGGGAAGCGCGGCCCGGTTGACCCGGTGGGCCCCGACGGCGTTGATGTCGATCAGATGGGTCAGGTCCTCGTCGGTGAACGCCTCGACGTAGCCGACGTACAGGTGACCGGCGTTCTGGACCACGACGTCGAGGTGGCCGGCCTGGTCGACGACCGCCTCGACCGCGGCGTCGGCCGAATCCTGCGACGTGACATCGAGTTCGATCACGTGCAGGTCAAGGTTCTCGGCTGCCGCCAGTTCCTCGAACTGACGGGTGATCGAGACGTTGCGACGGTCGATGCCGCGCATGCTGGCGAAGACCGTGTGGCCATCGCGGGCCAGTTTCTTGGCGGTGAGATTGCCGATTCCGGTGCTCGCACCGGTGATCAGGACGACGGACATGGCTCTCCTTTTCGAGATCGCGGCTCAGGCCGCCCCGCCGTTGGTGAAGATGACCTGCCCGTTGACCCAGCGACCGGGGCCGGCCAGGAACGCGGTCACCTCGGCGATGTCCTCCGGCGTGCCCAGCCGCTCCATCGGGTTGAGCGAGGCGATGTGCTCGACGACCTGCTGCGACTTGCCCTCGAAGAACAGCGGCGTGGCGGTCGGGCCGGGGGCCACCGCGTTGACCGTGATGTCCTTGCCCCGCAGCTCGCGGGCCAGGATCAGGGTCATCCCCTCGACCGCGGCCTTGGACGCGACGTAGGCGCCGTAGGTGGGCATCTGCAGCCGGGTCACGGACGTGGAGAAGTTGATGATGGCCCCGCCCGGACGCACCGTGCGGGCGGCCAGCTGGCTGACCACGAAGGTGCCCCGGACGTTGGTCCGCTGGATCCGGTCGAAGGTGTCCAGATCCATCTCGGCGATCGGCGCGAGCGGCATGATGCCCGCGGTGTTGATCACCACGTCGATACCGCCGAACGTGTCGGTGGTGTGCTGGAACAGGCCGGCCATGGCCTGCTCGTCGGCCACGTCACCACCGAAGACGGTGGCCGTGCCCCCGGCCGCGGTGATCCCCTTAACGGTCTCCTCGGCCCGGGCCGAGCTGCCGCTGTAGTGCACGAGGACGGACATGCCGTCCGCCGCCAGCCGCTCGACGACGGCCTTGCCGATACCGCCGGACCCACCGATGACGACGGCGGTGCGGGCGGTGGTGCTGGTGCTGGTGCTGGTGTCGCTCACGACGACTCCTCGAAGTAGACGCTCTGTCCATATAGAAGCTAGCAGGAAAAAGACGAGTCGTCCATTACTTCGTTCAGGTGACCGCGCCGAGGCCCATGGGATGCTGGGCGGCCACGGGATGTCCTGAGCGGAGGCCTTCGGCAATGGCGCGCCACGAGTACGCGATCACGGTGACCTGGACCGGCAACACCGGGCCGGGAACGGTCTCGAGTCGTTCCTACTCCCGCGATCACGAGGTCAGCGCGACCGGCCCTCTGACGATCGCCGGGTCCTCGGATCCGGCCTTCCGCGGCGACCCCGGCCGCTGGAACCCGGAGCAGCTGTACATGGCGTCGATCTCCGAGTGCCACATGCTCTGGTATCTCGACCTCGCCGCCCGGGCCGGGGTGGTCGTCACTGCTTACGAGGACCACCCCACCGGCGTCATGGTGGTCGAGGCGAACGGCGCCGGGCAGTTCGAGAGCGTGACCCTGAACCCGGTCGTCACCATCTCGGCCGAGAGCGACCCCGTCGCCGCGGAACAGATCCACGACCGCGTCGGCGACTACTGCTTCATCGCGCGCTCGATCGCCACGCCGATCCATCACCGGGTGACCGTGCGCCAGTAATCGCCTCAGCGTCCGAGATTCGTCACCAGAGTGATGGCGACGGCCAGCACGGCCGTACCGAACGCGTAGGACAGCAGGCTGTGGGCCAGGGCGACCCGCCGCATCACGCTACTGGTGAAGGACGTGTCCGAGACCGCGTAGGACATCCCGATGGTGAACGCGATATAGGCGAAATCGCTGTAGGAGGGCGCCTCGTCGGTCTGGAAGTCGATGCCCTTCTTGCCGTGAAGATAGTAGAGACGCGCGTACTTCAGCCCGTACACGGTGTTCACCAGGGCCCAGGAGTTCACCGCCACGGCCACGCTGAGCAGGATGGCGGCCACGCCCACCGCGTCCATGCTCTCGTTCGAGCGGACCTGGGCCAGGCCCACGGCACCCAGGCTGAACAGGGCCGCCGCGGTGATCACGGTGTCGGTCGGGCGTGACCCGGCGTCCTCCCGGGCCAGGCGCTCAGTGGTGTCCGGACCGTGCGACCAGACCACCCACCACACCCAGAGCATGGCCGTGCCGGAGGCCACCACCCAGCCGATCGAGGGCGCCAGCACCGGGGCGCCGAGCAGGGCGGTCAGTCCCCCGGTGAGGAACCCGCTGGCGGCGAACACCGCGATCATGTACCCGGGCAGGATCCGGCCCTTGGGCATGCGGCGGTACAGGCCCTGTCCGTCCACCATCCGTGCCACTGCTCCGTTCCGGTCTCTAATTCACAGGTCCAGCCGCATACCAACCCGAGGCCATTGGTCCAGGCCGTGGGCGATCTCCGCCTCACGCATCCGCAGCAGCCCCGGACCGATCTCGTCCGGCTTCAGGTAACGGAAACCGAGTCGCTGATAGTACGGGCCGTTCCAGGCCACGCCGGTGTAGGTGGTCAGTGTGATCGCCGGTAGACCGCGCTCGCGGGCCCACTGCCGCAGGTGCTCGATCAGGGCTTCCCCAATGCGCTGGCGCGCCCGGTCGGGATGGACGGACACCTGCTCGAGGTGAGCGTTCCCGTCCACCTCCTCGGCCAGGAGATATGTCATAGGGCGGTCATCCTCGCCGGCCCACACCCACGCCCGGCCCTCGCGCTGGAACTCCCGCAGAGTCTCGAGCGACGGCGGCTCGTCCTCCGCAACGAAGACCATCCCGATCTCCGCGAAACGCTCTCCGGCCGCGCGCTCGATCTCCTGGAGCCGGGGCAGTTCGCTCTCCTCGGCAAGGCGGATGACCCCCTCGGACATTTCCTGATCCTCCCCGTTCGTAGGCGATTGCCCCAGACGGCACGAGCAACGGCCACGATAGTCTGACGTTGATCTGCGGCGTTGCCGATCGACCACCCGAGCCGCCCGCACGCGGCCTCGCCCAGATTCCCCCGAGAAGGTCCGCATGACATCGAACTGGCTGGACACCCTGGAACGCGAAGCAGCCGGGCTGCTCCCTCCGGACGTTTATGCCTGGGCCGCCGGTGGATCCGGCTTCGAGGACGCGTTGAAGCGCAATCGCTCCGCCTGGAGCCGGATCACGCTGCGCCCGGACGCCCTGGTCGATGTCTCCCGCGTGGATCTGAGCACCACACTGCTCGGCGAGCGTTTCGACGCTCCTCTCGCGATCGCGCCTTCGGGGTATCACGGCCTCACGCACCCCGAGGCGGAGCGCGCCACCGCCGACGGAGCCACCAAGTCGGGCAGTCTGATGGTGCTTTCCTCGCGGGCCTCGTTGCGGCTCGAGGAGATCGGCCTGCCCTCCGGCCGGTGGTGGTTCCAGTCCTACGTGCTCAAGGACCGGGCCCTGACCGAGCAGATGGTGGTCCGGGCCCGGGCGCTGGGCGCGCGGGCCGTGGTGCTGACCGTCGACGCACCGGTCCTGGCTCCTCGCCGGCAGAGCCGCAACTCCGCACTCGTCCCGCAGGCCGTGCTCGAGGTGAACACCGGCCCGGTCACCGATCCGGAGATGCTGGAGCCCGCCCCCGACCTCACCGAACGCGACATTGCCGGGCTGCACGAGATTTCCGGGCTCCCCGTAGTGGTCAAGGGGGTGCTGCGGGGCGACACCGCCCGGCGCTGCGTGGACGCCGGGGCGGCGGCCGTATGGGTCTCCAACCACGGCGGCCGGCAACTGGACGCGGCGGTCTCCACGGCCGACGCCCTCGGCGAGGTTGTCGATGCGGTCGGCGCCGACACCGAGGTGTACGTCGACGGTGGCATCAGCACCGGCGTGGACGCGCTGCGGGCCCTGGCCCTGGGCGCCCGGGGTGTCTTCGTCGGCCGCCCGGTGGTCTGGGGGCTGGCCGTGAACGGCGCCACCGGGGTGGCCGACGTGATGAACCGCTACGTCGAGGAACTCGTCCTGGCGATGCGGCTGTGCGGCCGTTCGCAGGTATCGGCCCTGGGCCGGGACCTGCTGGGCTGACCTCTCGAACCGGGAGGCTGCCGCCGACCCTCGAGTAGCATCGGACCCGCTGATCTGAGTGGTTTCCAGGGACGGAAACCCGTTCAACGACAAAGGAGTTCTCTCGAAATGGATTTCGAGACCAGCGTCTTCGACAAGGAGTACATCTCCCTGGCCGGAACCCGCGAGGGCATCGTGCGGGGCGGGCGTCATCTGTTCGGGCGTCTCCCGCAGGCCTTCGCGGGGATCGGCCGGATCGGGGTCATCGGCTGGGGTCCGCAGGCCTCGGCCCAGGCCCCGAACCTGCGGGACTCCCTGTCCGGCACCGACATCGAGGTCGTGGTCGGGCTGCGTGAGGGGTCCGCGTCGCGGGAAGCCGCCCGAGCCGCCGGATTCCGTGAGGAAGAGGGAACCCTGGGTGAGATGTTCGAGGTCATCGGCTCCTCGGACCTGGTGCTGCTGCTGATCTCCGACGCCGCTCAGGCCGCGCTGTACGAGGAGATCTTCGCCGCTCTGCGCCCGGGCACGACGCTCGGGCTCTCGCACGGATTCCTCCTGGGCCATCTGGACCAGATGGGCAGCACCTTCCCGGAGGGCATCGACGTCGTCGCGGTCTGCCCCAAGGGGATGGGGGCCTCGGTCCGTGCCCTGTACCTGCAGGGGGCCGAGACCAACGGCGCCGGGATCAACGCCAGCTTCGCCGTGCACCAGGACGCGACGGGCCGCGCCACCGAGCGGGCGCTGGGCTGGTCGGTGGGCCTGGGCGCGCCCTTCACCTTCCAGACCACGCTGCGCTCGGAGTACCTGTCCGATCTCACCGGCGAGCGCTCGATCCTGCTGGGCGGGGTACACGGCATCGTCGAGAGCCTCTACCGCCGGTTCCGCGACCAGGGCCTGAGTGAGACCGACGCCTACCGGCACTCGGTGGACAGCGTGACCGGCCCGATCTCCCGCACGGTCTCCAAGGACGGCCTGATCGGCCTCTACCGCCGGCTGGACGACCCGCAGAAGGAGGTCTTTGCGCAGGCCTACGCCGCGGCCTACCCGGTCGGCCTGGAGCTCACCCACGAGATCTACGACGAGGTCGCCTCGGGCAACGAGATCCGCAGCGTGATCCTGGCCGGGCAGCGGCTGAGCCGATTCCCGATGGGCAGGATCGATCAGGCCGACATGTGGCGGGCCGGTGAGGTGGCCCGGCAGGACCGGGACCAGGAGAACCTGCCGCTGGACGCGTTCACGGCCGGGACGTTCTGCGGGGTGATGATGGGTCAGGTCGACACGTTCATCGAGAAGGGCCACCCGTACTCGGAGATCGCCAACGAGTCGGTCATCGAGGCCACCGACTCGCTGAATCCGTACATGCACGCCCGGGGTGTGGCCTTCATGGTCGACAACTGCTCGACCACGGCGCGGCTGGGCTCGCGCAAGTGGGCGCCGCGGTTCGACTACCTACTCACCCAGACCGCCTACGCCACGGTCGATCACCGTCCGGCCGCTCTGGACACCACACTGGTCAAGGCGTTCGAGGAGCACCCGATCCATGAGGTGCTGCGGATCTGCGCCGAGATGCGCCCGTCCGTGAGCATCTTCGTCCAGTGACCGCGGCCCAGGCTCAGGACGCCCTCTTCGCGGCCCGGCTGGCCGACAGCTTCAGCGCGCTGTCCGGTCGGCCGCTGGTGCCCGGGAGTCTTGAGGGGGCCGAGGCCGCCGAATGGCTCTACCGCGCGCCCTTCGTCCTCCTGGCCCACGACGCCTCCCCCGACCCGCTGTTCGTCTACGCCAACCTGACGGCCCAACGGGTCTTCGGGTACAGCTGGGACGAGTTCGTGGGGCTGCCGTCCCGGCTGTCGGCCGGGGAGACCGACCGGGAGTCCCGGCGCATCTTCATGGAGTCGGTGGCCCGCAACGGGTACTCCGACGACTACCGGGGGCGCCGGGTCACCAAGGCCGGGCGGCACTTCTGGATCGAGCAGGGCACCATCTGGAACCTCACCGACGACTGCGGCCGGCCCGCCGGGCAGGCCGCGATGATTCCGAGGTGGTCGGACTGATCCGGGTGGCGCCGGGCCGCCGACCGGCGCCACCGACGTCCTCACCGACGTCCTCCATCAGCTCGGACCGGACCCCTTACCGTTACGCAGGTGAAGAACCGGGCCAAGATCGCCGTGCCGGGCCTTGCCGCCGCCGTGGTCGTCCTCGTCGTCGTCCTCGTCCTGAACCGGGACCGCCCGGATCCCGAGGGGGTCGCCCGCGGCAAGCTCCTGTCCTCGGCGGCCACCATCGCCAAGGATGCGCAGAAGAAGCTCGGGGCCGCGGACCAGCCCGAGGATGCCCGTAAGACCTTCACCGGGGCACACCTCGAGGTCGCGGCCAGCCGGGTGGTCGCGCCGGACAAGGTGGAATGGGACCTGATCGTGGGCGGCGGCGCTCAGGCCAAGTACCTGGCCCTCGGTAAGTACCGGACGTTCCACACCTGCTTCCGGCTGTCCGGCCGGTCCGGCAGTGCCGGGTCGATCTCCCGGGCCGACATCCCCTGCCCGCCCGGGATCAGTGCACCCCAGCGGACCCTGCTGAAGAGCGGCCGGGTGCACCTACCCAACACTGCGGGCTGAACCGGAGGCCTGGCGGACCAGTTCGGCCCACAGATCCCGCACCGCCCCCGGCGCAGTCGGCGTCCGCCGCGCCAGGAGCAGAAGAGCCACCTCGGAGTCAGCGGCGGACAACGGCCGGTAGGTGATCGCACCGTGGCGTTCCAGCGGGTCCCCGATGACGCTGTAGTCGGGCAGCAGGGTCACCCCAAGTCCTTCGGCGACCATCAGCTTGCCCATCTCGGCGCCGTCGGTGGAGTACGAGACGTCCGGGATCCGGCCGTCGAAGAGCCGGTGCACGTAGCGGTGCATCAGGTACCCGGCCCGCATCACGATCAGGGGCTCGCGCCGGAGGTCCTCCCGACCGATCACGTCCAGCGCCACCAGGGGGCTCTGCGGGTGCAGGCAGGCCACCACCCGCCCGCCCAGCAGGCGGGTGGCCTGCAGGTCGTGCGGTGGGTCGTCGCCACTGAGCACGTTGACCAGACCCAGGTCCAGGCCGCCCTCACGGATCGCCTGCTGGATCTGGTCCTGCTGGGCCGGGATCACCTCGACCTGGGTTTCCGGGTGACCGGCCCGGAACGCCCGGACCGCCGGGGTGAGCAGGGTGACGGTGGCCGCGTTGACCGTGCCGATCCGGACCATCCGGTTGGTCCGGTGCTGGTGGTCGGCGGCCCGGTTGAGCCGGTCGACCGCCTCCAGCACGCCCATGATGTAGGGCAGCAGCTCGCGGCCGCCGTCGCTGACCACGGCCCCCGAGCGGCGCCGGTCCAGCAGGGTGACGCCCAGCTCACGCTCCAGATTGCGGATCGTCTCGGACAGCGCCGGCTGGGAGACGTGCAGCTCCTCGGCCGCCCGGCGTAGCGATCCCAGGCGGGTCACCGTGGCCAGGTACTCCAGCTGCTCGATCCGCACGTCCGCTCCCAGTGATCGGGTTTCCCTTCCACCCTCCCGCCATCTCCTATTGGACGGGACGGCCGGACTCCCCGATAGTAGCCCTATTCTCTACCGCTTCGGTCAAGATGATGGAAAGCTGAAGACGCAGGTCAGCAGGTCGCTGCCCGGCCGCGTCCGAACACCCCCCGACCTGCGCGAGGAGGCGAGATGACGCACGACCAGACCACCGGCGACGAGCATCCGGTAGGGAAACCCACCGGGGACGCGGTGCGCACCGTCACCGCCCTGCTGCCCGGCCTGGCCGCCGCCGCGGCGGAACGGGACAGTGAGCGGGCGCTGCCGTACGAGGAGGTCGCCCGGATCAGCGAGGCCGGCCTGTACGCGCTGACCGTGCCCCAGGAGCACGGCGGCGCCGATGTTTCGGTGAGCACCCTCACCGAGGTGTTCCGGCTGCTCTCGGTGGCCGATCCGAACCTCGGGCAGATTCCGCACAGCCACTACGTGTTCCTCGAGGCGCTTCGGCTGAAGGGCACTCCCGATCAGCAGAGACGCTTCTTCGCCGAGGTTCTCGGGGGCGCCCGCTACGCCAATGCCCAGACCGAGCGCGGTGGGCGGACCATCACCGAGGACGCGACGACCCTCACCCCGGATCCGGCCGACCCGGCCGGCTTCCGGCTGAACGGCGACAAGTTCTACGCCACTGGCTCGCTTTTCGCCGACCGGCTGCTGGTCCGGGCCGTTCTGCCCGAACCGCGTCCGGACGGTTCGCCCGACAAGGCCCTGGCCTTCGTTCCTTCCGGAGCGGTGGGCGTCACCGTCGAGGACGACTGGGATGCCATGGGCCAGAGGACGACCGGCAGCGGAACCGTCCGCCTACGGGACGTTTCCGTTCCGCTGACCGACGTCGTCCCCTATTCGTCGGTCTTCGACAACCCCAGCAGCTACGGCTCGTTCGCCCAGGTCCTGCACGCGGCCATCGACGCGGGCATCGCCCGGGCCGCCCTCGGCGCGGCGAAGGAGCACGTGGCCCGGGCCCGGCCGTGGTTCGAGGCCGGCGGCGATCGCGCCGTCGACGACCCGTTGCTGGTGCAGACGGCCGGCGAGGCCGAGATCACCGTGCGCGGGGCCGAGGCCCTGGTCCGGGAGGCGGCGGCGCTGGTCGACATCGCCCGCACCGCGCCGGATGCCGAGAACACCGCCGAGGCCTCGATCGCCACCGCGGTCGCCAAGGTGGCTGCGGCCCGGGCCTCCGTCAGTGCGTCCTCGGTGCTCTTCGAGCTGGCCGGGACCCGTTCTGTTCTGGGTTCTCTCAATCTCTCCCGGTTCTGGCGCGACGCCCGGACCCACACCCTGCACGATCCGGTCCGCTGGAAGGTTCAGCACGTGGGCCGGTGGCTGCTGGACGACGCCGCCCCGCCCCGCCACGGCCAGATCTGAAAGGCGCACCTCCCATGACCAGTTCGACCCAGCTGACCTTCCACTGGTTCCTGCCCACCTACGGCGACTCCCGGTTCATCGTCGGCGGCGGTCACGGCCTCCCCGCCGGAACCGCCTCCGGCGACCGGCGGGCCAGCCTCGGCTACCTCGGCTCGATCGCCCGGGCGGCCGAGGAGTTCGGTTTCACCGGCGCCCTGACCCCGGCCGGGGCCTGGTGCGAGGACGCCTGGCTGACCACCGCCATGCTGACCCGCGAGTCCGAGCGCCTGAAGTTCCTGATCGCCTTCCGCCCCGGTCTGATCAGCCCCACCCTGGCCGCGCAGATGGCCGCCACCTTCGAGGCCCACGCCCCCGGGCGGCTGCTGCTGAACGTGGTCACCGGCGGCGAGGCCCACGAGCAGCGCTCCTACGGCGACTTCCTCTCCAAGGAGGAGCGGTACGCGCGGTGCGACGAGTTCCTGACCGTGATCCGCGGGCTCTGGCGCGGGGAGACCGTCACCCATCGCGGGACCCACATCCAGGTCGAGGAGGCCCGGCTGCCCTCGGTCCCGGCCACGCCTCCCCCGCTGTACTTCGGCGGTTCCTCGCCCGCGGCCGGGCCGGTCGCCGCCGAGCACACCGACGTCTATCTCACCTGGGGTGAGCCCCCGGCCCAGGTCGCCGAGAAGATCGCCTGGATCCGCAAGCTGGCCGCCGAGCGCGGCCGTGAGGTGCGGTTCGGCATCCGCCTGCACGTGATCACCCGGGACACCTCCGACGAGGCCTGGGCCCGGGCCCGGCAGCTGACCGACGCGCTCGGTGAGGACGTCGTGTCGGCCGCGCAGGCCGGGCTTGCCCGCAGCGAGTCCACCGGCCAGGCACGGATGCGTGAACTGCACGAGCAGGTCCGGGCGACCGGCGACTGGAGTGACCCCCGGGTGCTGGAAGTGGCACCGAACCTCTGGGCGGGCGTCGGTCTGGTGCGCGGCGGAGCCGGCACTGCCCTGGTCGGCAGTCACGCCGAGGTGGCCGACCGGATCGCCGAGTACGCCGCCCTGGGCATCGACGAGTTCGTCCTGTCCGGCTATCCGCACCTGGAGGAGCTGTACTGGTTCGGCGAGGGGGTGCTGCCGCAGCTGCGCGAGCGCGGCCTGTTCAGCGGCATCCAGGCCGGCGCTACCGGGCACACCCCGTTCCTGCCCGCGGCCTCGCGCTGAGCCGTCAGCGGGGCGTGCGGACGCGGTGGATCACCGGTTCGCGCAGCCCCAGGTTCTCGCGCAGTGTCGTCCCGGGATAGTTCTCCGGGTACACCCCGCGCTCCTGCAGGGCCGGCACCAGGTGGTCCACCACGTCGTCGAAGCCGTTCGGCACCCCGTTGGCCAGGAGGTTGAGCCCGTGCAGGGCGCCGGCCCGCACGTACGCGGCCAGCCGGTCGGCCACGGCGGACGGGGTGCCGACGAAATCCTGGCTGAGGGTCAGGTGGGCCACCAGCTGCCGGATCGACCAGCCCTGGGCGCTGGTCAGATCCCGCCAGGCCCGGGCGGTCTCGAGCGGGCGATCGCGGCTGTTGACCACGCCGTGGGTCACGGTCTGTTCGGGGGTGGCGGGATCGAAGGCGGGCAGCGGGCCGTCCACGTCGACCGCTGACAGGTCGGTGCCCCAGACGCTCTCGATCACGGCGATGACGCGACGATCGGTCCAGGTGCGGCTCTCGAACCAGTCGGCCTTCTCCCGGGCCTCCTCGGCGCTCGAGCCCAGGATGATCCGGGCGCCGGGGAAGATCCGGATGTCGTCCCGGGGACGGCCGGCCCGCTCCAGCCGGTCGGAGATGTCGTTGGCGAAAGCCAGAGCCGAATCGAAGTCCAGGTAGCGGGAAAAGATCGCTTCGGCGTGCTGCGCGGCGAAGTCGCGGCCCTCGTCCGACTCCCCGGCCTGGAACAGGACAGGCTGCCCGGTTCTGCGCGCGGGCTCGGCCTGGATGTCATAGAACTCCCCGGCCAGGTCGACGCGTTCACCGTCCCAGAGCTGCTGCGCCACCCGCAGGTATTCCAGGGCGTGACGGTAGCGGTCGGCGTGGCCCAGATAGCCGCCCCGGCGGAAGTTCTCGCCGGTCCAGGCATTGTGCGTGGTGACCAGGTTCCAGCCGGCCCGGCCGTGGCTGAGCGCGTCCACGGTGGCCAGCCGGCGGGCCAGGTCGACCGGGTCGCTGTAGGTGGTGTTGAAGGTGGCCACCAGCCCGATCCGCTCGGTGACGGCGGCCAGGTGGGCGAACAGCACCAGCTGGTCGGGACGGCCGGTGACGGCGGTGTCGGTGATCCGGCCCAGGTGCTCGCGCAGGCGCTGGCTGTCGCCCAGGAACACCGCGCTGAACAGGCCGCGCTCGGCGGTCTGGACGAGCTGGGTGAAACCCTCGAACTCGTAGTACCGCTGCGGCTGGTCGACCTCGTCCCAGACATAGATCGGGCCGAACGGGAAGAAGGCGTTCAGGTGCAGCCGGTTGCCGGTCATCGGGCTCCTCCGGTCGAGGCGTACCGGCTGTCCGGTCGCGGCAGGTCGAGTTGCTCCCGGAAGGTCTGCCCCGCAACAGGAGTCACCAGGAAGGCGGCCAGGGCCGGAATCACCCAGCGCCGCAGGTCCTCCAGGGCCGCCTCCGGATCCGGGGCGTGCACCACGATGCCGTCCACGTGCTTGGCGATCCGCCGGATCGAGGTGAGCAGGGCCGGGCTGATCAGGATCTCGGCGAAGACCCGGGAGGCGCCCCGGGCCCGGGCCTGGCTGGCCTCGGCGACGCCGCCGACCAGCACGACGTCGGCATCGCCGAGGCCGTCGCGGTGCCGGGCGAGCACGACGACCTGCCCCTGCACCGGGCGGGGCATGAGGGCCGGCCCGCGGATCGAGAAGAGTTCCTCCTGCACGTCCACGTAGTGGATGCGGTCGTGGTCGAGGAACCGGCCGGTCGCCGAGTCGGCGATCAGGGCTCCGTCCTCCCACGAGTCCCACAACCGGCGGGCCGTCCCGACCACCGCCGCGGCTTCCCGGTGGGCTAAGGCGGGCTCGGGAACCGGGGCCGAATAGGCCCGGGCCCGTTCCGCGGTGCTGTCCACCGAGGTGAGCCAGCCGGCCCGGCCGTGGGTTCCCCAGTCCAGGCTGGAGAACTGGTTGGACAGGTGGAACGGCTCGGCGTGGGTGGTGGCGGCCGCCGCAATCAGGGCGAGGGACGTGGTGCTCGCCCCGGCATAGGCCGCCAGTTCCACCGGGTCCAGCCCGTGACCGCGGCCGGGGGCGCCGAGCTGATCGTCGAAAAGCACGAAGCTCAGCCCGATCTGCTCGGCCCGCCGGACCCACCCGGAAAGGCCGCCGAGATCGTCCGTCGGTAGCGAGATCCCGAGAAGGAGCCTGGGTTCGTTCATTTCGGACGCCTCGATGCCTTATCGTTCCTGAGCATGACCACCGGTGAATTCGAAGACACTGCAGTCGATCCCCGCAATCTGTCGCTTCTGGAAGCCCTGCACTCCACCCCGTCGCGCCGCTATCTGTCCGATCGGCCGATCCCCGACGACGTGCTCTGGGAGATCCTCGACGCGGCCACCCGAGGCCCTTCGGGCGGCAACCGCCAGGCCTGGGGCTGGGTGGTGGTCACCGACACCGACATCAAGCAGCAGGTGTCCGTCTGGTACCGGGAAGGATGGGAACGGGCCTACGGCTCTCGCCGGGAGGAGCTGCTGGGCGGCGACCCATCGGACACCGGCCTGAGCCCCTCCTCCTACCGCGCCGCCGAGTACCTGGCCCAGCACCTGCACGAAGCCCCGGTGTGGGTGATCCCGGTGCTGCGCAACGCGGCGGACTCCGCCAACCCGCGGCTGGGCGCCTCGATCTACGGTGCGGTGCAGCAACTTCAGCTCGCAGCCCGCGGCTACGGGATCGGCAGCACCCTGACCACCTTTCACGTGACCCACGAGCAGGAGCTGCACGCCCTGCTCGGCCTGCCCGACGACGCGCTCAGCATGGCTCTGATCCCCCTCGGCTATCCGGTCCGGGGACGGTGGTCCCAGCCGCGCCGCCAGCCCCTGGACCAGGTCGTGCACTGGAACCGGTGGGACAGCGCCCGGATTCGACAGTAACCAGCCCTCCCCACAAAGACAACAATCCCTGTAGAGAAAGTGCAGTTAGCAGTCCGAGAGGAAGCGGTGCAGGACGGCGGTCCCGAACTCCAGCGCCTGGGTCGGGACCCGCTCGTCCACCCCGTGGAACAGCGCGGTGAAGTCCAGGTCCGGTGGCAGCCGGAGCGGGGCGAAGCCGAAGTTGCGGATCCCCAGGCGCTGGAACGACTTCGCGTCGGTGGCCGCCGAGAGCATGTAGGGCAGCAGGTGGGCGCCCGGGTCCTGCGAGTGGATCGCGGCGGCCATCCGGTCGACCAGACGCCCGTCGAACGGGGTCTCCACGGCCGGCAGGGAGCGCGCCCGCACCTCGATGTCCGGGCCGAGCACGGCGCGCACCTCCTGCTCGAAGGCCTCGCCCTGGCCCGGCAGGAATCGCCCGTCGACAGTGGCGTGCGCCTCGGAAGGCACGACGTTGGAGCGGTATCCGGCCTGGAACATGGTGACGTTGGCGGTGTTGCGCAGGGTGGCGCCGATCATCCGGGACAGGTTCCCGAGGCGGGCCACCGCGGCCTCCGGGTCGTCCTCGTCGAACGGGACGCCGGTGATCTCACCGACGATGGTGAGGAAGTCGCGGACCGGGCCGGTCAGGATCAGCGGGAACTCGTGCTGGTCCAGGCGCGCGACCGCGGCCGCCAGCTTGGCCACGGCGTTGTCGTGCCCGATCATCGAGCCGTGCCCGGCCACCCCACGGGCGGCCAGGCGCAGCCACATCGAGCCCTTCTGGGCCGTCTCCACCAGGTAGCCGCGCACGTCGTCGGCCAGGGTCACGGAGAACCCGCCGACCTCGCTGATCGCCTCGCTGGCGTCGGCGAACAGCTCCGGGTGGTTGCCGACCAGCCACTGCGCGCCCTGGATGCCGCCGGCCTCCTCGTCGGCCACGAACGCGAAAATCAGGTCCCGGGGTGGCACCGTGCCCGCGCGCCGGAACTGGCGGGCCACGGCCAGGGTCATGGCCGCCATGTGCTTCATGTCCACCGAACCGCGGCCCCACAGGTAGCCGTCCTGCACCTCGCCCGACAACGGGTGCACCTTCCACTCCGCGGCCTGGAACGGCACGACGTCCAGATGGGCGTGCACCAGCAGGGCCCCTCGGGAGGGATCGGCGCCGGGCAGCCGGGTCACCACGTTGGCCCGGCCCGGGGCCGCCTCCAGATAGGTCGTCTCGTACCCCACGCCCTCGAGCCGGGCCGCCACGTACTCGGCCGCCTTGCGCTCCCCCACCGTCGTGTCCGGATCGCCGGTGTTGGTGGTGTCGATCCGGATGAGGTCGCGAGCCAGCCCGACCACTTCCGCGACGGCTTCGTCCGCGGCGGCCACCGGCTACAGCCGCTTCTCGAAGCAGAGCGCGGTCTCGCTCCACTCCGGGGGCACGTAGGGGGCTATCCGGGTCCATCCCAGTGCGTGGTACGCGGCGGCCGCCTCGGGCTGCAACGGGCCGGTGGACAGGATCAGGCGCTTACCGCCCGCATCCCGGCCGGCCTCCTCCAGGGCCGCCAGCAACCTCCCGGACAGACCGGCGCGCCGGTGCTCAGGTCGCACGTAGACCCGCTTGACCTCGAGCTCGCCGTCCTCGCGGCGCACCAGCGCCGCGTGGCCGACCGTCTGCCCGCCCTGGGCCACGACGACCGTTCGCACCACGGCCTCGGCGTGTACGTCGTTGGCATCGCTCTCGACGAGTTCCGGTCGCTGGGCGAAGAGTTCGGCGTAGCGGACGGACAGCTCCGCCTCCATCTCCTGGCGCAGTTCCGCCGCCGTCGGATCATCCCAGTCAACTGCGTGGACCACGGTGCTCATCCGGCCCACGGTAGGAACTGCGGGGCGCCGGTGTCAACGAAAGCAGCCATTCGAAGCCGGATTCCGCTTTGTCGACAAAATTAGTAGACAAAGCGATGACCAGAGCGTAGCGTCCTGACTGCGCAAACCCCCGCGAACCTGTCGTCAGGAGCCCCCGATGGTCGCCGACTCCTCGGCAAGTCCCCCGCTCGACCTCCAGGTCGGGCCACCCCCCGAAACACCCTCTCCGGACGGCCTGCTCACCCAGCGGGTGGTGCCGCTACGGCATCCCTGGCGGTGGGTCGCTACCGTCGTCGTGCTGGTGCTGCTCGCCCAGTTCGTCCACGGTCTGATCAGCAACCCGTTCTACGAGTGGGACCGCTTCCGCTACTGGTTCCTGCGCCCGGTCGTCCTGGACGGCCTGGTGATCACCCTCAAGGTGACCGCCTGGAGCGCGGTGCTGGGATTCCTCGGCGGCGTCGTCCTGGCCCTGATGCGGGTCTCCAAGAACCCGCTCCTGCGCGCTGTGAGCTGGGGCTACATCTGGCTGTTCCGGTCGGTTCCGCTGATCGTGCTGCTGCTGGTCATCTACAACTTCTCGGCGATCTACCCAAAACTCAGCCTGGGCATCCCGTTCGGGCCCGGCTTCGCCGAGTTCGAGACCACCGACCTGCTGGGTTACACCGTGATCGGGATCATCGCGCTGAGCCTGAACGAGGCCGCCTACGCCGCCGAGGTGGTCCGGGCCGGCATCCAGTCGGTCGACCAGGGCCAGCACGAGGCCGCCGACGCCCTGGGCCTCAGCCGCGGGCGACAGTTCCGCCGGATCATCCTGCCGCAGGCGCTGCGGGCGATCGTGCCGGCCTACGTGAACCAGCTGATCGGGCTGATCAAGGCCAGTTCCCTGGTCTTCTACGTCTCCCTGCTGGACCTGTTCGGCGTGGTGATGTCGATGGGCAGCACCTACCCGACCGACATCATCCCGCTGCTGCTCGTGGCCACCGCCTGGTACGTCGTGCTGACCAGCCTGCTGTCGGTGGTGCAGTACTACGTCGAGCGCTACTACGCCCGCGGCGCCGTGCGCACCATGCCCCCCACTCCCCTGCAGCAGCTTCGCGCCAGCTTCGCCCGGAGGTTCCGTTGACCGAGCTCGCGGTCGAGATCCGCAACGCCACCAAGGCTTACGGCCCCACCGTGGTGCTCGACGACATCAGCCTGAGCATCCCCACCGGGCAGGTCACGGCCATCATCGGGCCCTCCGGCTCGGGCAAGTCCACGCTGCTGCGGACCATCAACCACCTGGACAAGCTGGACTCCGGATACGTCAGCGTGTTCGGTGAACTGGTGGGGGTGCGGGCCCACCGGGGCCGGCTGCGGGAGCTGGCCGACCGGTCGATCCGCACCCAGCGCTCCCGGATCGGTTTCGTGTTCCAGAACTTCAACCTGTTCCCGCACCTGACCATCCTCGAGAACGTGGCCGAGGCGCCGATCGCGCACGGCCGCCTGGGCCGGCCCGAGGCCCGGGCCAAGGCCCGGGAGCTGCTGGAACGGGTGGGGATCGCCGACAAGGTGGACTTCTACCCCCGCCAGCTCTCCGGCGGTCAGCAGCAGCGCGCGGCCATCGCCCGGGCCCTGGCCCTGGAGCCGCAGCTGATCCTGTTCGACGAGCCCACCTCGGCGCTCGACCCGGAACTGGTCGGCGAGGTGCTGGCCGTGATCAAGACCCTGGCCGGGACCGGGACGACCCTCGTGATCGTCACCCACGAAATGGCTTTCGCCCGTGAGGTGGCCGACACGGTGGTCTTCCTCGACCACGGCCGGATCGTCGAGCAGGGCAGCGCGGCCCAGGTGATCGACCGTCCCCAGCACCGCCGGACCCGCGAATTCATCGGCAAGGTGCTCTAGAACTTCCCCGTACCACCCACTTCCAAAGGACAGCCATGCCCACGCTCAGCTTCAGACCCCTGGCCGCCGCTGCGGTCACCGCCGTCCTGGTGGCCTCCCTGGCGGCCTGCGGGGACTCCTCGGACTCGGCCGACGCGGGCTCGGTGACCACCAACGGCGTCACCGAGGTCAAGGTCGCCGCCTTCACCGGCGCCCCCTACACGCAGACCACGATCAAGGTCGAGACCCAGGACGCGATCCGGGCCAAGGTGCCCAAGGAGATCCTGGACAGCGGCGAACTGACGATCGGCGAGGGCGCCCTGCCCGCCGGTTTCCCGCCGCTGGCGTTCGTCGGCAACGACCAGAAGACCCTGACCGGCGCCGAACCCGACCTGGGGCGCCTGGTCGCCGCCGTCTTCGGGCTCAAGCCGGTGGTGAACAACGCCACCTGGGACAACCTGTTCGTCGGGATCGACAGCGGCCGCAACGACGTCAGCTTCTCGAACATCACCGATATCGAACAGCGCAAGGAGATGTACGATTTCGCCTCCTACCGGCAGGACAACCTGGCCTTCGAGGTGAAGAAGGACAGCACCTGGAACTTCGACGACAACTACCAGAACCTGGCCGGCACCAAGGTCGCCGTGGGCTCGGGCACCAACCAGGAGAAGCTCCTGCTGGAATGGAAGAAGAAGCTCGAGGCCACCGGAAAGACGTTCGAGGTAAAGTACTTCCAGGACCAGAACGCGGTGAACCTGGCGCTCTCCTCGGGGAAGATCGACATCTACTTCGGGCCCAACCCCGGCGTCCAATACCACATTTCCCAGGACGCGAGCGGTAACTCCCCGACCCGCAGCGCCGGCACCTTCTCCGGCGCCGGGGAGACCCTGCAGGGGCTGATCGCGGCCACCACCAAGAAGGGCAACGGCCTGGCCGACCCGCTGGCCGAGGCGATCAACTACCTGATCAAGAACGGCCAGTACGCGGCCTGGCTGAAGGCCTACAACCTGTCCAACGAGGCCGTCCCGACCTCCGAGGTCAACCCGCCCGGCCTGCCGCTCAGCAACTCCTGATCACCGCAATCCGCCCTCCCCCGATCGTGAAAGGGGGAGGGCGGATTGCTGTTTGAGGACGCTCGCAGCGAGCGTTGGTCACTCGGGGGTGCGCAGGCCGACGAAGGCGGTCCGGCGGCGCAACGCAAATCCCAGCGACTCGTACAGCCCGATCGCACGGGTGTTGACCGCGGCCGCGTGCATCATCGGCGTCTCGCCGCGCTCGCGGATCCCGCGCCCGATCGCCCGGACCAACGTGGTGGCCAGCCCCTGACCCCGGTACGGCGCGTCGGTGCACACTGCGCTGATCTCGGTCCAGCCCGGCGGATGCAGCCGTTCCCCGGCCATTGCGATCAGCGTGCCCTCCCGGCGGATGCCGAGATACGTCCCTAACTGGTAGGTCCGCGGCAGAAACGGGCCCGGCTGGGTCCGGGCGATCAGGGCCAGCATGTCCGGCACGTCGGCCGCCCCCAGTTCGATGATCTCGGTGCCGAGATCGACATCGGTGTCGAAGGCATCCGTCGCCACCAGTTGCACCCCCTCGCCCCGCATGGCGAAATCCCATCCTGCGGGAAGCTTCTCGAACGCCTCCGGCGTCCCGGACAGAGCGACCACCTGGCCCGGCCCGGCCAGTTCGGCGACCGCGTCCCACACCTCGACCGGGATCGGGGCGCCGTCCGGGATCGGCGGGACGGCCATGAAGGGTGAGACGTCGGGCGGGTAGCGCAGGGCCAGACCGGTGCCCTCGGCGAAACGCGCGTGCGGGCCGGTGAGCGAGGCCCAGGCCGGGTTGTCCAGCGGATGCAGGTCCGCGGCGACAGCGGTCATCGGATCTCCAGTTCTGTGCCGATTCCGTGGCAATACCGTTCTGATTCCGGGCTTTTTCGGAGAGGACTCAGACGAGTGCGCGGGGCCGCGAGAGCCCGAAGATCGGGTCCGGACGCCGTCCGTCGATTGCCAGATCGGCCAGCACCCGGCCGATGGCGGGGACGAACTTGAAGCCCTGGCCGGAGAATCCGGCCGCCACCACCACGGGTCCCTGCCGGTCGAGGACGAACACCGAGTCCGGCGTGGTGGTGTAGGTGCAGCTGATCGCCTCGGCGGTGGCCGGGTCCAGACCCGGCAGCCAGGTGCGCACGTACTTCTCCAGATCCGCGGCCAGCCCGGGACGGGGACGGAAGTCGCGACGATCGGGGTCGACCTCGGGACCTACCCCGTGGAACCCGACCTTCACCCCTTCCCCCGGCGTCCCCAATCCGTAGATCCCGCCGTGGAACTCGTCGACGGTGTGGACGAAACTCGGCCAGTTCTGGGCCGGCGCGGCCGTCGGCAGCGGCGCGAAATGCGCCGGCTGCTCCTGGGTGACCCGCAACCGGGGCAGCGGTACCACACCTTCCAGCAGCTCGGGAGCCCAGGCCCCGGCCGCGACCACCACCCGACGGGCCGTCAGCGTGAGCCCTTCCTGCGTGCGAACCTCGACCGCGTCGTCCCCCAGCACCCGGATCTTCTCGACCCGGGTGCGGTGATGCACCACCGCTCCCCGCTGGGCCGCCACCGATTTCAGGGCCGCGACCGAGCGGTCGGCGTGCAGGCGCCCACTGTCCGGGTGATACAGCGCCCGGGTGTCGAACCGCAGGCCCGGCCAGCGCCTCCCGGCCTCGGCCGGGCTCAGCCATTCGCTGTGAACTCCGGCGCTCTCCAGCCCCTGATGCAGCTGCTCAAGACGGTTCGAGGCGCCGTGATCCACTCCCCCGGTGACGGTCAGCAGTTCCTCTCCGGACGCCTGCTCGAGCTCCCTCCAGAGCCCTTGAGCCTCGCGGGCGAGCGCGATGTGGACCGGGTCGGGGTAGGACAGGCGGAAGATCCGCGAGGCGCCGTGCGAGGCGCCCTGGGTGTGCCCGGGCTCGAACCGCTCCAGCAACACGACCTCGACCCCGCGCCCGGCGAGCTGCCAGGCCGCTGCGGAGCCCATCGCCCCACCGCCGACCACGATCACATCCACGACCACGTGCACTCCTTGCCCGGAAATCCTGCGAACCTGCTTCCATACTCTACTTATTCAATAGAGATAACCAGGGGCGGCCGGTTGCGGTACGGCTCAGTCCGGTTCACCGGCGGTGAAGGTCACGTGTGGGGCCGGCCGGGAACACCAGGCGGATCCGGGTTCCCGGTTCCGGGCCGGTTCCCAGCTGCAGGGCGCCACCATGACCACGGGCGACCCAGCGGACCACCGCCAGCCCGAGACCGGCCTCAACGGCCGGTGGGCGCAGTCCCGGTCCCTGATCGGCGACGGTGACCGCGGCCCGCCCGTCCACCGACCCGACCGTGATCGTGATCCGGGCCGGTGTTCCCGGTCGGTGCCCGTGCCGCAGGGCGTTCTGGACCAGGTTGGCCACCGCCCGCTCGGTCAGCGCCGGATCCAGCCGGGCCACGGTCGGCGCTGCGATCAGGGTGACCTCGTGCCCGCCCACGTCGATCGTCACGGTGGCCCGGCCGTCGTCGGCCACGACCACCTCCAGGTCGGCCGGCGACAGGTCGGCCAGCACCGCCTCGGCCACCTGGTCCAGCCGGGCCGGGCGCAGCCGGACCGGCAGCGTTCCGGAGGCCAGCCGGGCCCGCAGCAACAGGTCCTCGACCACGCCCTGGGTCCGGTCCACCAGCCGGGACGCCCGGTTCAGGGCGTCCTCGCGCGCGTCCGGGTCCTCCCGGGCGATGGTCAGCAGCGAGGTCAGGGTGGCGAACGGAGTGCGCAGGTCGTGCGCGGCCGCGCCGAGGAAGGACTCCTGGGCGGCGACCGAGCGGGTGGCCGGGGCCAGCAGGTAGCCCAGGAGGATCCAGGTCAGCGGGGCGAAGGCGAGCACGCCGAGCACGCCGAGGACCGCCAGGAGGACGGCGAGTTCGGCCCCGGTGAACCCGGTCCCGGCCGACGCGGCGGCCTGCGTGAACTGGGCGCCGTGGTCGGTCGAGGCCCAGGTCACCGCGGCCACCAGGACCACCACGCCGACCGCCACGACCAGGGTGAACCAGGCGGTGAGCAGGAGCCGGACCCCGGTGAGCGAGCCGGCCGGCCGGACCGGGGCCGGGCCCGGCCGCAGGTGGGCTCTTTTCATCACAGTGCGGGCCTCATGACGATGCGGCGGCGTCGAGCCGGTAGCCGCGTCCCCGGACGGTGTGCACCAGCTGAGGTTCCCCGAGTTTGCGGCGGACCTGGGCGATCACCACGTCCACCACGTTCGAGGCCGGGTCGGCCATCTCGTCCCAGCAGTGCTCGACCAGCTCGGACCGGCCGACCACCTGGCCGGGACGGCCGCCCAGCAGTTCCAGCACCGCGAACTCCTTAGGCGTCAGGGTGAGCTGCACCCCGGCCCGGGCCACCTCGTGGCGAGCGGTGTCGATCCGGAGGTCGCCGACCTCGAGGACCGGCCTGCGCACCGCTCCGGAGCGCCGGGCCAGGCTCCGCACCCGGACCACCAGTTCCGCCACGGCGAAGGGCTTGACCAGGTAGTCGTCCCCGCCGGCCTCGAATCCTCCGACCCGGTCGGCGATCGCGTCCATCGCCGTGAGGAACAGGACCGGCACCGTGGAGCCCGTCGCCCGCTGCCGGGCGACCAGGTCGACGGCGTCACCGTCGGGGACCCGCCGGTCCAGGACGGCCGTGTCGTACGCGTTCACGCTCAGGGCCAGATCGGCCTCGGCGAGGGTGGTGACCGTGTCCACCGCCAGGCCGGCCCGGCGCAGGGCCCGGGCCACGCCGGCCGCGAGGTCGGTGTCGTCCTCCAGCAGAAGCACTCTCACAACGTCACCTTCGGCTCAGGAGTACTTGTACCAGACGTACCAGGGACCGGTGAGGTGCTCGTAGTTGTCCCGTTCGCTGTCGCGCAGCTGGTCCTTCGGACTGTAGGCGAACCCGGCCAGGTCCATGAAATTGGCTCCGTCCACGATGAAACGGGCTCCCCCGTCCGGCATCCGCTCGACGTCGGAGATCGCGTAGATGCCGGCCCAGGACGGGGCCTGCGCGTCCGGATGCTGCGCGTAGTGCTGGATCTGGGGCGCGGCCGCCGTTACCGCGACCCGCAGGGGAACCTGGGTGGTCAGCATCCCGGCCACGACGACGACCAGGAGTGGGGCGGCCAGCCAGCGCCACCAGGTGCGCCGCAGTCCCGCCCGGCCCTCGCCGACCAGCAGGGCCAGCCCCAGCTTGACCACGAACGCCAGGCCCAGCACCAGCCAGGCGGCCATGGCCAGCAAGGAGAGCAGGAACCAGGTGCCGGGGGCGGTCTCGGACACCAGGGTGGCGCCCGCGGTGGCCAGGACCAGCGGCAGGAAGAACCACCCGGGCGCCCCGCTCAGCAGTTGCGGCCGGAGCCGGTCCCACCAGCCGGACCCGGCGTCGTCCCCGGTGATGTCCACGAACGTCTCGCTCATCCCAGCCGCCCTCCCGATACCGGCGCTGATCCTTTCACCGCCGCCTCCGGAGCCTGGCCGAACGAGCATGAGGATCTGATGAGGAAACCCGCCCCTTGTATCAACCGCAGCGGCCAGAATGTCTGTTTCACCGCACACCGGTTCCCGACGATCTTCCCTGAGAGGTAGCACCGTGGATCTTGCGTCTGACTTCGTGATGAGGCCGCTGTCCAACGTCGACGAGGACGAGGACAGCTTCTCCTCCGCGGCGGTGAAACCGGCTCCGGGCACCCTGGGCCGGCTGGCCGGGCTGGAGGGGAAATGGAGCGGGACCGGGTTCAACGTGATCTGGCGGCCCAACTCCAAGCCGGCCGACCAGGACCGGTTCCTGCAGATCAACGTCACCAAGGAGACGCTGGAGTTCCAGCGGATCGCCGGTGAGATCCCCAACCGGGGGCTGCTGCAGGAGGACATGAACATGGTCGGGCTGCACTACCTGCAGCAGATCAGCGACAAGAACCTCGGCGCGGGGCTGCATTTCGAGCCGGGGATCTGGGCGCACGTGCCGGTGACCAGCAACCCGAAGGAGCCGGTGACGATCGTGCGGATGGCCACCATCCCGCACGGCACCTCGATCGTGGCGCAGGGCGTCTCGGCCAAGGCCGACGAGACGGTGGCCCCGGTGATCCCGAAGATCGGGATCAAGCCGTTCGGCATCGGTTCCCCGAAGGACACCCTGGACTTCGAGGAGCAGGACCTGAAGACCAAGACGAAGTTCCGCACCCCGGCCGCGGGTCTGGTCGGCGTGACCCAGGCGATGGTGAACGACCCGAACAGCGTGCTGCGGGCCGCGATCGCCCACCAGAAGATCACCGCGACCACCCGGCTGCAGGTGACCAGCGCGCACAAGCCGGTGGTCGGGGGCGGCACCGCCAACACGGCGTTCCTGGTCGGGGCGGCCGACGGGCCCAACGCGGTGGCGGCGACCGTGACCTCCACGTTCTGGCTGGAGAAGCTGAATGGCGAGGCCAAGGCCTCGCAGCTGCAGTACACCCAGACCGTGCTGCTGAACTTCAACGGGCTCAGCTGGCCGCACGTCTCGGTCGCGACCCTGACCCGGACGCACTGATCCGGCTCGCCTCGGCTTCCGCCTTCACCCGTTGCCGGTAGCGGGTGGGTGACACCCCGGCGGTACGGGTGAAGGCGTGGCTGAAGGCGCTGTCCGAGGCGTACCCCAGGCGCTCGGCCAGCACCGAGACCGGGGTTTCGGAGGTGCGCAGGGCGCGTTGGGCCAACTGCATCCGCCAGTCGGACAGGTAGGCCAGGGGCGATCGGCCGCAGACCTGCTGGAAGATGCGGGCGAAGTGGCTGCGGGACAGGTTCGCGGCGGCCGCCAGCTCCGGAAGCTGCCAGGCCCGGCCCGGTTCGGCGTGCATCAGCGTAACCGCCGGGCGCAGGCGGGCGTCCATCAGCAGCCGCAGCCAGCCCGGGGGCAGGGCCGCCGGGTCCGCCAGGCTGGTCCGCAGCGTCTCCAGCAGCAGGAGCTGGGCGTACTGGTCGATGGCGAACCGGGCTCCGGGCCGGTCGCGGTCGCTCTCCTCGACGATCTGCTCGAGCAGCCGGAGCATCCGGCCGGCGCCTCCGTCCTCGGCCCGGGCGTGCAGCACCCCCGGAAGCGCGGCCGTGAACAGGCCCAGAGACGCGTGGTCCAGATCCACATGCCCGTCGATGATCACCACGTCGCGCTCGCTGGTCCCCAGCTCGGAGAACAGCCCGGCCTTGGCCAGGGGTTCGTGCCCGGCCGCGGTCGGCTTCAGAGCCGGATCGCTGCACAGCACCACGTGGCCGACCCCGGACAGCACAGCCGCGTCTCCCGGCCCGAGTCTCAGAGGCTCGCCGTCGTCGGCGATCAGCCAGCACGAGCCGCTGACCACGGCGTCGATCTTGACCGGCGCATCCGGGCGAGCCGCGTAGGACCAGTCCCCGCCGGCCCGCAGACCGCCGGTGATGACACACCTCGCCTGCACCAGGTCGAGCTGTTCCGAGAGGGCCACGATGGGATTCTCGAGCAAGATCAGGGGATCCACAAGCATTCAGAGTCTCGCCGACGGCGGGCAGGCTGGCATCATGCAATCGATCACCTTCCCCAACCGCGGCCTCGAGCTGGCCGGCGACCTGCACCTGCCCGCCGGCTTCGACGCCACGGGCTCCTACGCAGCCATCATCTGCGTGCACCCCGGGAGCAGCGTCAAGGAGCAGACGGCCGGACTGTACGCCGCCCGCATGGCCGAGCAGGGTTTCGTGGCGCTCGCCTTCGATGCCTCCTACCAGGGCGACAGTGGCGGCGAGCCGCGCTATCTGGAGGAACCCGCTACTCGGGTCGAGGACATCCGCTGCGCCGTCGACTACCTGACCACGCTGGATTTCGTCGATGAGGGACGCATCGGTGTCCTGGGTATCTGTGCCGGCGGCGGGTACGCGGTCAACGCCGCCATGACGGAGCACCGCATCGCCGCCGTCGGCGTCGTCTCTCCCATCAACATAGGGCGAGCGCGCCGGGAGGGAGCCGGGGGCCACGAGCATCTGGTGCAGCTCCTGGAGGAAATCGGCCGCCAGCGCACGCTCGAAGCCCGCACCGGGAAGGCGGATCTGCGCCCGTGGACGCCGGCCGGTCCCGCCGGGATCACCGACACCGACCTGCTGGAAGCCATCGACTACTACCGCACACCCCGGGGGCAGCACCCCCACGCCGACAACCACCTGCGCTTCACCAGCGTGGCCTCGGTGATCGCCTTCGACGCGTTCCATCTGCTGGAGGACCTGCTCACCCAGCCCCTGCACGTCGTCATCGGCGATCGGGTGGGCAGCTTCGGCTCCTACCGGGACGGGTACGAGCTGTTCCGCCGGGCCCGCAGCGAAAAAAGTCTCCAGGTGGTGGCCGGGGCGGGGCACTACGACCTCTACGACCGGGCCGAGTACGTCGATCAGGCGGGCGGGACGCTCGGCGCGTTCTTCGCCACGAACCTGGTGAACCCCTGACCGGCAGGCTACTTCAGAGCCCTGGCCAAGGCCGTCGCCAGCTGCGCGACCTTGACCGGGTCGACCTCGTCGGGACGGTCTCCAGGCCGGTGGTAGCGCGGATTGCGGAAGGACGCGGTGCAGGTGAGCATGACGGCCGGGACACCCTGGTTCCAGAACGGCGCGTGGTCCGAGCGGTCGAGGTTGAGCAGGGGACGGATCACCCAGGCAGTCAGCCGGCCGGCCAGGCCGTCCCGGCGGGGTTCCTGGGCCACCAGGATGTCCAGCTCCGAGGAACTTGCGCGCACGCGCTCAGCCACGTCCCGTGAGGAGCGCCGGCAGATCGCCAGGACGAAGTCCCCGCGGTGGTCGTTGGCCTTGATCGTGGCAGCGGCCTCGGGGAAGACGAATCGCAGGCCGCCCACCGTCTGCGAGTCGGGAGTGCTGTCGTAGGTCCCCACCGACTCCAGGCAGATCACCTGCTTCAGCCCGGCCCGGAACCGCGGGTCGCGGGCCAGGGCGCGGGAGCCGACCTTGCCCAGCTCCTCCATGTCCACGAAGGCCAGCCGCACCACCGGCGGCGAGGGCAGGGCGGCCAGGAGCCGGGCGCACTCCAGGACCGCGGCCACGCCGGAGGCGTTGTCGTCGGCCCCCGGACTGCCTTCCACGCTGTCGAAGTGGGCGATCAGAAGAACGGCGGGGGCGTCCGGCGCGTGCTGGGGAAGCCGGGCCAGCAGGTTGATGCCCTCCAACCGGCGGAAAAGCCGGGTCCGGCGCCACAGCGGAGCCGACTCGCCCTTCTCGGTGACACCGAAGGCCCAGCGCATCACGAAGGGCTTCTCCTCGGCCAGCCACCCGTAGTCCCGCAGCTCGGCGGCGATGTGGTCCAGGGCCCGGCGCCGGCCGGACGGGTCGTGCCGCAGCCCCCGGGGGCTTTCGGCCAACGTCCGCACATGCTTCTCGACCCGACCGGCATCCGCCTCGTCCGCGCCTGAACTCATCCGACTGGTCTCCTCCGTAGGGGTGCGTCAGCGACCAGTTTGACGGGTCAGCGATCGAGATCCTTACGCGCCACCACGCCGGTGACCCGTCCGCTCTCCAGCACCACGGCAAGGTCGTCACCGGCTGCATCCCACGCCGTCACGTACGGGTCGGTGATGGTGAGTCCGGCCCCGAACGCCGCTCCCACCGTACGTAGGTCGCCGGTGACGTTCGAGGCGGCGCGCAGTTCGCCCACGGTGGTCCATCCGAGAACATCGGACGGGTGTGGCGACGGCCGGTCCCCGTCCCGGTGGTGCCGTACGAGGATCACGTCCTGCTCCCCCGCTCCCTGCGACGTCAAGCGTTGCGTTGCTTGCGGAACGGAGTCGGTGGCCGTGACGAACCGCACCGGCGACACCCGGGCTCCCACGGTCGTCGACGCGTCCGTTGTCCGGGTGAATCCGTTGATGTTCAGCCAGGTCTCGTTGAAGTACGTCGACAGGTAGGTGCGGCCCGAGTCGGGCAGGAGCACCACGATGGTGTGGTGCTTGTCCAGGTTCTGGGCGATCCGCAGCGCAGCGGCCAGGGCGATGCCCGAGGATCCCCCGGCCAGGATGCCCTCGGTGCGGGCCAGATGCCGGATCGCGTCGATCGCCTCCTGGTCCTCGATGCCCACGTAGGCGTCGATGACCGAGGTGTCCAGGGACTGCGGCCAGTCGTCCACCGTGGCTTGCGGATGCACGAAGTGCCCGGCGCCCTCGATGTACTTCTGGCTCCCGTCCCCTCCGCCGTAGGCGGAGGTGGCCGGTTCGGCCCCGAAGACCTGGACGCCGCCGTCACTGACCGTCTTCAGGAAACGGCCGGTGCCGCTGATCGTCCCTCCCGTACCCACGGTGGCGACGAAATGCGTCACCCGGCCGTCGGTGTCCGCCCAGATCTCCGGTCCGGTGGTGGCCCGGTGGGCCGCCGGGTTGGCCGGGTTGTCGTACTGCCCGGCCAGCCAGGCCCCTGGGGTCTCGGCCACGAACTGCTGGGCCCGGGAGCGCAGGCTGTCCGGGTGGTCTCTGGGCACGAACGCGTCCACCAGGCGGATCTCGGCGCCGTAGGCCCGGATCTGGGCGCGCTTCTCCTCGGCGATCTGTGAACTGGTGAAGATGACGGTGCGATAGCCGAGGTGGGCGGCGACCAGGGCCAGCCCGATGCCGGTGTTGCCGCTGGTCGCCTCCACCACGGTGCCGCCCGGCCGCAGGGAACCGTCGATCTCGGCCTGCCGCAGCATCGACAGCGCGGCGCGGTCCTTCACCCCACCGCCCGGGTTCTGCCCCTCCGCCTTCACGTAGATGCGCGGTCGCAGACCCTCGGTGACCCGGGTCAGGCGGATCAGCGGGGTGGCGCCGATCGACTCCAGCACGGACTCGTACCTGACCATGAAGTGCTCCTCAACTCAATCTACAGACAAACTAGACTTTATCGCGGATCCTCTGAGAAGTTGCCCATCGCAGCCGCTTCCGTTCCCCGACCGTCAGGACCGACCTCATGACCTCCACCCCTCTGGACAACCTGGCCTGGCACGCGCTGAACGGCCCGCACCGCGACCTCGCCGAGGCGCACGGGCGGGCCCGCCGCTATCACCCGGACTTCGCGGCCTACAGCGCGCTCCCCCTCGACCGTGACCAGGGCGCCTGGCGCGACCTGGCCGCCCTGGCCGGCCCCGGTCAGGAAGTGGTGCTGGCCGGAGCGCCTTTCGAACTGCCGGCGGGCTGGGCCGTGAGCCGGATCGGGAACGCGGTGCAACTGGTCGCCGCCGACTTCCCGGGTCGACCGGACGCCGAGGCCGTGCTGCTGGGACCGGACGACGCCCCCGCGATCGCCGGTCTGATCGAGCGCACCCGCCCCGGCCCGTGGCGCTCGCGGACCGTGGAGATCGGCCGCTACCTGGGCATCCGGCAGAACGGCGAACTCGTGGCGATGGCCGGGGAACGGGTGCGGGTGCCCGGCTGGACCGAGGTCAGCGCGGTCTGCACGGCTCCGCAGGCCCGGGGCCAGGGCCTGGCGGCCCGGCTGGTGAGTGCGGTCGTGCACGGCATCCGGGAGCGAGGCGACGAGGTGCTGCTGCACACCGGCGTCGACAACGCCCCGGCCCGGCGTCTCTATCAGCGTCTGGGTTTCCAGGTGCGGCGGGAGACGGTTTTCGTCCGGCTGGTCACACCGGCGGCAGGTTGAGGTGCTCGCGCAGAGTCGTTCCCTGATAAGCAGTTCGATAAGCGCCGCGCTCCTGTAGCTCCGGCACCAGCAGCTCGACCACGTCCACCAGCGACCCCGGCAGCAGGTGCGGGGTGAGGTTGAACCCGTCGACCGCCCGGGTGCGCACATAGTGCACCCACTGGTCGGCGATCTGCGCGGGGGTACCCACGAACCACCGCTCGCGGGGTGAGACCTCGCGGTACAGCTGCAGCATGGACAGGTTCTGCTCCTGCGCCCGCTCCCGCCAAGCCGCGATCCGCTCGAGCTTGCCGGTGCGCTGCTCGATCGGGATGGTGCCGCGCGAGGGGTCGAGCTCGCCTTCGCTGGGCGCGATATCGGGCAGCGGTCCGTTCGGGTCGTAGGCGGACAGGTCCGCACCCCAGTACTGCTCGAAGAACGCCAGTGCCCGCGGCGCCGAAAGCTGTTGCTCACGAACCCACTGCGCCTTGTCCCGCGCTTCGGCCTCGGTGGGCGCCAGCAACACGGCCGCACCCGGCAGAATCCGCAGCGAGTCGGGACTGCGGCCGTGCCGGGCCAGCCTTGCGCGCAGGTCAGCGGCATAGGCCACAGCCTTGTCGAAGACGGTGTTGGCCGAGAAGACCACGTCCGCGTGCGTGGCCGCGAGTTCCCGCCCACCGTCGGAATCGCCTGCCTGGAACAGCACCGGCCGCCCTTGCCGGCTGGCCGGAACCGTGGCGGTGGCCCGCACCTCCACCAGATCGGTGTGCCGGGAGACCTCGCTGATCGACCCGGGGGCCGACCAGCTCTTGGCGTCCGGACGGTCGGCCACCGCGTCCGGGGCCCAGGACGCCCACAGGTCCTTGGCGGTCTGGACGAACTGGGTGGCCCGCTCGTAGCGCCGCTCATGCTCCAGCCAGCCTCCGCGCCGGAAGTTGGATCCGGTCCAGGCATTGTCGGTGGTGACGATGTTCCAGCCGGCCCGGCCGTCGGAGAGCAGGTCCAGGCTGGCCAGGCGGCGGGCCAGGTCGGCCGGGAAGTTGTAGGTGGTGTTCTGGGTCGCGACCAGGCCGATCCGTTCGGTCACCGCCGCCAGGGCGGACAGCTGGGTGATCGCGTCCGGCCTCCCGGCCACGTCGAGTTCCAGCACCTTGCCCCGGTTCTCCCGGACCCGCAGGCCCTCACCGAGGAAGAACGCGTCGAACAGGCCCCTTTCGAGCAGCTGGGCCACCTCGACGAAGGTCTGGACGGACACGTGCGGGCGGACGGTGGGCTCGGACCAGACCAGCTGGGCACCGACGCCGGTGTAGAAGACGCCCAGGTGTACCTGGGCGTGAGGGTCGTAGGGGGCGCCGGTCTGAACGTCACTCATTACGGGCTCGCTCCTAGGCGTTGACGAAACGGTTGACCGGGCGCGGAAGTCCGAGCCGCTCGCGAAGGGTCTCTCCCGACAAGGGCGGGCCGGTCAGCTCGGCCACCAGCGGCAGGTCGACGGCCTGGACGGCAGGCAGCAACCGCACGCCGTCCACCTCTTCGGACAATCCGGCCAGCAGCTCGCGCAGACCCTTCACCGAGCCGACGTGCCGAATCCGGGAAGTCGCTTCCCAGGGCGTGAACTCGTCCAGCCGGGCAATGCGGTCGGCCGCCGGCTCCTGCGAGGAGTCGAGCGCGACTTCCACGTCTGCGAACACCAGGGGAACGCCCGCGTCCCGGGCCCGGGCGACCTGGGCCGAGTCACTGACCAGGACGATGTCCGCGTGCTCGTCGATCCCGAGAATGCTGGGGGCGATGACGACCACCTGCCCCTGCGGCGGACGCGGAGTGATCAAGGGCCCCTTCACGCTGAAAGTGGCTCCGGTGAAATCAATATGGTGGACGCGATCGGCGTCCAGATAGCGGCCGGTGGCCACGTCCTTGAGCACGGCGTCGTCCTGCCACGAATCCCACAGCAACCGCGCGGTGACCACCACGTCCGCAATTTCCTGGCGACGGGCGTCCCCAATCAGAGGAGCCGCACCGACGGTTGCCAGCGCCTCGGCGTCCGCGGCGGCGCCGACCACCCAGGCGGCCCGACCCTGGCTGGCGTGATCGAGGCTGGCCAGCTGGGTGGCCAGATGGAACGGCTCGGTCGTGGTGGTGTGCAGCACCGGCGCCAGGCCGATGCGGTGCGTGATGGTGGAGGAGAATGCCGCGCGAGTGCCCGATTCCAGGCGTCCGGCCACCTCAGCACTGGGCGGCACCGGGCTGTCCTCGAACGTGGCCAGCACAAATCCTGCGGCTTCGGCGGCGGTGACGGCCGCGCGCAGGGCCCGGCCGGAAAGCACGCTGCCGGGCGGCCTGCCCGCGTCGCGCCAGGCGGCCGGATGGGCTCCGTCGCCGTCCAGGTCGACCGCGATGAACTCACTCATGCCCGGTCCCTTTCGCGTTCTCCCGCGGGTCCTCTCGCGGATCGAGCGGATCGACGGGTATCTGGATCGTGACGGCCCGCATGATGTCCCCGGACCCGTAGAGAAAGATGTCCTCGTCATGGCCGAGGTGAAAGGTGTTCTCCGGAAGCGGTGGCAAGGACACGGGCTACCACCGGCCCCGGTGCACGATCTCCAGTTCGGCCAGCTGCTCCCGGTCGGTGACCACGACCAGGTCCCAGTGCTGGCGGTTGGACGCTGACGGGGTTCGCCGGGCGCCTTCCAGGATCCGCCCCAGATCCGCGTCGGAGATGGGCTGATCGGTGTAGCTACGGACGTTCCGCCGTGAAGTCACGGCCTCCCAGGTCTCCGCCATGGCGCCTCCCGCGTGATGAAACCTCACGTATCGGTACCGATCAACGGCACTGCGTCCATACTCTACTTATTCTGTAGAGATTACTAGACCTTGCTGCCGGGGTTCCGCGGGAAAGAGCGGTCAGGACGAAAGGTGTTTCCCGAGGAAGTCCCGGACCAGCGGGACCACCTCGTCCAGGGCGCTCTCGAGCAGGAAGTGCCCGCCGTCGAGCAGGTGGATCTCGGCGTCCGGCAGGTCGACGGTGAAGGCCAGCGCGCCGGCCGGGCCGAAGATCGGGTCGCCCCGGCCCCAGACCGCGAGCAGCGGCACCTGGTGGTCGCGGAAGTACTGGTGCACCTGGGGATACAGCGAGGGGTTGCTGGCGTAGTCCTGGAACAGGGCGAGCTGGACCCGGTCGTTGCCGGAGCGGGAGAGCAGGTCGTGGTCGTGGATCCAGGTGTTGGGGTCGACCAGGGTCTCGTCGGCCACGCCGGTGAGGTACTGCCACCGGGTCAGTTCCAGCGTCAGGGTCTCGCGGACGCCGGCCTCGGTCTGCGGGGTCTGGGCCTGCCAGTAGTCGCGCACCGTGGTGAAGTACTCCGGCTGCAGGCCCTCGATGTAGGCGTTGCCGTTCTGGCTGATGATCGCCCGGATCGCCTCGGGGGTGCGCAGGGCCAGCCGCCAGCCGATCTGGGCGCCGTGGTCCTGGACGAACAGGCCGTACCGCTCGATCCGCAGGTGGGTGAGCAGGGCCTGGGTCAGATCGGCGAGGGCGTCGAAGGAGTAGGCGAACTCCTCGGCGGAGGGGGCGTCGGAGAGGCCGGAGCCGAGGTGGTCGGGGGCGATCAGGTGCCAGCGGTCGGCCAGGTGGGGGATCAGCTCGCGGAACATCAGCGAGCTGGCCGGAAACCCGTGCAGCAGCACCAGGGTGGGATTCTCGGGCCGCCCGGCCTCGCGGTAGAAGATCTGGCGGCCCTCGACCAAGGCGTACCGGTGGTGGGTCGTGACCATGTTCAGTGCCGCCTTCGCCCAGGGTGTTCGCAATCGCTGCCGAACCTAGGGCGTCCTTGTTGAAGGATTGTGGAACTGCGTCAGTCCTTGAGGATCGCCGCCGCCACCCGTTCGGTGAGCCATTGCGTGGTCCGCTCGACGCCCCAGCCGAAGGTCTCGGAGGCGAGCACGAACTGGGGGTTGCGGAAGTGGAAGTAGATGATCAGGGCCGCGTCGGTGACCGTCACCCCGTCGGCCAGGGCGCCGACGTCGGCGATGCTCTGGGTGATCACCTCCAGCGACTCGCGGTGACGCTCGTCGGCGATGTCCATGAACTCACGGGCCGTGTCGGAGCTGGCGGCGGCCCGCTCGACGATGGCCATGATGTCGCCGGCCTCGGCCGCGTGGGCGGCGTAGCCCTGGCCCAGCACCTTGAGCTTGGCCGCACCGGTGGGAGCCGCAACCGCGTCGGCCATTATCCGGGCAACGGTCGGGCTCATCGTCCACATGTCCATCAGGCTGCGCAGCAGCCCTTCTTTGCCGCCGCACTGGGCGTAGACGGTGGCCGGGGAGACCCGCGCCTCGCGGGCGACCCTCTCCACCTTGGTCTGCTCGTACCCGTTCTCGGCGAACAGTTTACGGGCGGCCTTGATCACCTCTTGCCGGGTCATCTGGGCGTACTCGTCCCGCCGGTTGACGGGTGCTGCTTGCTCCGGCAACGCCTTGCTCCTGTCCCCAGTGACTGGAGTGTTACTCCAGTGGCTATAGCTAGAGCCGTACTCCAGCAGCTAGAGTCTAGCCATATTCGACTTTTCGGCATTCCCGGTCAGGCGTGTCCTGCACGGGCCGGGTAGAGGGATCGGGAATGACCGTGACGCAGGGTATCGACGGGCGCGGCTCGTCGATGCACAACGATTCGCTCCGACTACAGGTCCTCGGCCCGTTGCGGGTGTGGCGGGGCGCCACCGAGCTCGACACCGCCCCCCGCCAGCAGGCCTACTTGCTGGCCCTCCTGCTGGCCCGGGGCGGCCGCCCGACCGGCACCGGTGAGCTGATCGACCTGATCTGGGGTGAGCACGCCCCGGCCAGCGCGCTGAACGTGATCCACAAGTACGTGGGCTCACTGCGGCGTCTGCTGGAACCCGACCTGCCGCCCCGAGGGGCCGGGAGCTACCTGCTCAGCCGGGGGAACGGGTACTTGTGCGCAGCCGGGCCCGAGATCCTGGACCTGGCCCGGTTCCGGCAGCTGGCCGGGGACGCCCGCGCTGCCCTGGACCAGGGCCGGGCCGGCGTGGCCCTCGACCACTACGTCGGCGCGCTCGACCTGTGGAGCGGCTCGGCCGGGGACGGCTGGGTGCACGGTCCCGAGGCCGAACCCATCTTCGCCGGCCTGGACCAGGAGTTCTTCCGGGCCTGCGTCGAGGCGGCCGAGGCGGCGCTGTCGGTCGGCCGGCCGGACCGCGTACTGGAGGCCCTGCACCTGGCGGCGACCATGGCTCCGCTGCACGAGCCGGTGCTGGCCAGCCTGGTGACCTCGCTGGGCGAGGCCGGTCACCAGGCGCAGGCCCTCACGGTGTTCGACGCGGCGCGTCGGCGCCTGGCCGAGGACCTCGGCGTCGACCCCGGGGAATCACTGCGCGAAGCCCATCAGCGGGTCCTCGCCCAGCCGCCCCGAAGCCGCATCACCTCCGCCTCCACCTCCACCGAGCCTGCGCTGCCCGTGCTGCCCGTGCTGGTCCGAGACCCGCTGATCGGCCGCACCGACGAGATCGCCGACCTTCGCAAGGCCCTGGAACCGGCCCTGCAGAACCGGACCGCGGTGGTCCTGCTCGAGGGCGAGCCCGGGTCCGGCAAGAGCCGGCTACTGGAGGAGGTCGCCGCTCACGCCGAGCAGCGCGGTGCGCTGGTGGTGTGGGGGCACTGCTTGCCGGGCGAGGGCACCCCGACGATGTGGCCGTGGGTCGAGGCGGTCACGAGCCTGCTGGAGGCCATGGCGCCGGCCCGCCGCGAGGACTGGCTGGCCCGCGGTCTCGGTCACCTCGTCGGATCGCAGCGGAACGACGCCGCGGCGATCGTCGAGGGCCACGGGCCGTTCCGGCTGCGCGAACAGGTCCTGGACGTGATCGCCGAGTGGGCCGGTGAGCGTCCGGTGGTCCTGATGATGGACGATCTGCAGTGGGCCGACACCAGCTCGCTGCACCTCCTGAATCACGTCATGGCCCGGCTTCCCGCCGGGACCGCGGTGGTCGGGGCGATGCGCAACCGCGGGCCGGTCCCCAGCCTGGAGCTGGTCCGCACGCTGGCCTCGGCCAGCCGCACGCCGGATCACCGCCGGGTTCTGGTCGGCCCGCTCAGCCCGGCCGAGGTGGCCGATCTGGTGCACCTGGAGACCGGCGTGCGGCCCGCTCCGGAGGTGGCCGGCCTGGTGCACACGCGCACCGCCGGAAACCCCTTCTTCGTGCGGGAACTGGGCCGGTTGCTGGCCTCCGAGAAGGAGATCACGAAGGAAACGGTGCTGGGACGCGGGGTTCCGGTGACCGTCCGCGACGTGGTCCGGGACCGGCTGTCCGGGCTCGAGCCCGACACCCGCGAACTCCTGGAGATCGCCGCGCTGATCGGTCGCCGCGTCGAGCTCCCGGTGCTGGCCCGGACGGCCTCCCTGGACGTGGTCTCCTGCCTGGACCGGCTGGAACCGGTGTGCGCCCTGGGCTTCGTCGGCCCCACGCCCGGAGACCCGTTCTCCTACCGGTTCACCCACGACCTGGTCCGGCAGGCCGTGTCGGAGGAGATCTCCCCCGGTCGCGCCGCGGCCCGGCACGGCCGGATCGCCGACGCCATCGAGCAGGTCGGCCTGAGCGACGAGTCCGTGGCCGAGCGGGTGGCGCACCATCTGTGGGCGGCCGGGCCGATGGCCGACCCCGCCCGGACCGTCACCGCCCTGGTCCGGGCCGGACGGCGGGCCACCGCCAAGACAGCGCTCGGCGCAGCCGAACGCCACCTCAGCTCGGCCGTCGAACTGGCCCGCCGCTCGTCCCTGCTCGAGCTGGAACTGGAGGCCCTGTCCCAGCTGATCGCCGTGGTCGGGATGCGCTCCATGTACGGCATGGCCTCGGTCAGCCTGACCGAGCGGGCCGAGCAGGTCGCGCAGCGCCTGGGTCGCGAGCGCGAGGCGGCCGGGTTCCTCTTCTCCCGCTGGACCGCGCACGGTCAGGCCCTCGAGCTCGACCGCAGCACTCCCCTGGCCGCTCGCCTGGAGGAGCTGGGCCGGACCTCGGCCGATCCGGTGGTGCGCTCGTACGGCCAGGCCGCCGCCGGTATTCACGCGTGGTGCCTGGGCAACGTCGGCGAGTCGTTCCGACGGCTGAGCGCCCTCGGGTCGCCGGCCCCGGACGCCGACCGCGATCCGGTGCGGGACGGTGTGCAGCTGATGGCGGCCGGGATGTTCGCCGAGATCGCGGGCTATCACGGGGAGACGACGACGGCCCGGACGCTGCTGGGCGACCTGGCCGGGGCGGCGGGCGAGGACCCCTACGCCGTCACGGTGGCGACGTCCTTCGAGGCGCGGACCGCGGCCGTGGTCGGCGATCCGGACTGGGCGTTGCGGGCGGCCGAGCGCGGGATCGCCGCCGATCCGGACTTCTCATTCTCCTCCCTCGGCACCTATTCACGGCTGGCCCGGTACTGGGCGCTGGCCATGAGCGGTGACGACCCCTCGGGCCGGGCGGACCGGGCCGAGCGGCTGATCGTCAGTCATCTTTCCAGTCCGGCCCGGACGTGTGTCTCGACCTGGTACGGGCTGCTGAGTGAGATGCGCATGGCCGCAGGGACTCTGGAGGCCGCCGACCGCGCCCTGGCCAGCGCCGAGGACTGCCTGGAGCGCTACGGGCAGCGCTCTTCGGAAGGGCTCCTGATCCTGCTGCGCGCGCAGCTGGCCCGGGCTGCCGGGGACCACCGGTCCGCTGTCGCAAACGCCCAACGCGCCCGGGCCGTCGCCCTTCAGCAGGAGGCCCACATGTTCGTCCGCCGGGCCGAGAAGTTCCTCGCCCAGCTGTAACAACCCTTCAGTAATTTTCCACTGGGAGTTCCTAGCGTCAGCTCCGTCGCTCAGGAAATCTCACAGTGGAGAGGTACCCCCTCATGACCCTTTCGACGACAACGGTCCTGCTCGTCCACGGCGCCTTCGCCGACGGCTCGTCCTGGAGCCGGGTCATCGCCCGCCTGCAGGCCGAGGGCGTCGACGTGCGGGCGGTCGCCAACCCGTTGCGCGGTCTCACCTTCGACGGAGAGTACGTGGCCAACGCCATCGCCCAGACCGAGGGCGACGTGGTGCTGGTGGGTCACAGCTACGGCGGCGCGGTCGCCACCTACGCCGGCAGCAAGGCCGCCAACGTCAAGGCGTTCGTCCTGGTCGGCGCGTTCGGTCTGGACGAGGGCGAGAGCGCCCAGAGCGCGACCGCGGCCTACCCCGACCCGGAGCTGCTGACCGCCCTGCAGCCGTGGACCTACCCGGGCAGCGAGATCCCGGAGTTCACCATCCAGGCCGACAAGTACCCGCACGTGTTCGGCGCCGACCTGCCCGAGGGTGAGGGCGAGCTCGGGGCCCTGAACCAGCGCCCGGTCTCCGGCCTGGCCCTCGGTGAGCCGCTGGCCGTCACCCCGACCTGGCGGAACGTTCCTACCTGGTGGGTTTTCGGCAGCGCCGACAACGCGATCAACCCGGACTTCCAGCGGGACACGGCCAAGAAGATCGGTGCCACCGCGGTCGAGCTCGAGGGCGGTTCGCACGCGATCGCCGCGTCGCGGTCCGAAGAGGTCACCGCGGTCATCCTGGACGCGGTCCGCTCGATCTAGTTCAGCTTCACTTGGGAGGGGAGCCCCGTGGCCGCTACGGCCACGGGGCATTTACGGTCACGGGGCATTTGCGGTCAGGGGTGGCCGGCGGCCAGAACCGTGTGCACCGAGGACACCGCACCGGCCCATTCCCCCACCGCGGTGGCCACCCGCTTGGTCGAACCGGCCCGTAGGTCCCCCACCGCGAAGACCCGTTCCGCACTGGTCTGGAACGGCAGACCGGCGGCCGGGAGCAGACCGGTGGTGAGCACGAAACCGGCCTTGTCCTTGGCCACCGCGTCCAGCCAGCTCGAGGCCGGCTCGGCCCCGATGAAACAGAAGAGCCCCCGGCAGTCAAGCCGGACCGGCTGCCCCTCGCGGTCCACGACCACGACCGAGGCCAGGGTCTCCTCCCCCGCCAGCTCGGCGATCGCGCTGCCGGTCCGGACCCGGATCGCCGGGTTCACCCGGATCTGCTCGGCCAGGTAGGCCGACATCTTGGCCTCGAGGTCGTCGGCCCGCACGATCAGCTCGACCGAGCAGCTGCGGGCGGCCAGGAACAACGCCGCCTGCCCGGCCGAGTTCGCGCCGCCCACCACCGCCACCGGCGTCCCTTCATAACCCCGGACATCCAATTCGGTTGCCGCGTAACGAATGCAGCCCGCCTCCTCGAACTGCGACCACCGATCGATGCCGGGACGCCGGTAGCGGGCTCCGGTGGCGGCGATCACCGCCCGCGTCGCGATCCGGGTTCCGTCCTCCAGCAGGACCGTGGGCTTCTGCTCGTCGGACAGGTCGATCCCCACCACCTCGCACGGCGTGGAGATCCGCACCCCGAACTTCAGCGCCTGCACCATCGCCAGCCGGGTCAGGTTCTCGCCGCTGATCCCCTCGGGAAAGCCCAGGTAGTTCTCGATCCGCGCGCTCGTCGCGGCCTGCCCACCCAGGCCCGTGCCGTCCAGCAGCACGGTCGACAGCCCTTCCGAGGCCCCGTAGACCGCCGCCGCCAGACCGGCGGGACCGGCCCCGACCACCACCAGATCCGGATCGGCGCCGTCCGCCTGCCAGGCCAGCCCCAGCGCCTCCCCGATCATCCCCGGAGTAACGCCACGCAGCACCTGCCCGTCGATCAGCGCCACCGGCAGATCCTCCGGACCGATGCCGGCCGACTCCATCAGGGCGATCCCGGACGCGGACGTCGCATCAAACCAGGAGTGCGGCAGCAGCAAACGGGTCACATAGCTGCGCAGGCGCAGGGTCTCGCCCGCGTCGGGGCGACTGATGATCTCCAGCGAGCTGCCGGCCGCCTCCCGCAGGATCTCCCGTCGCTCCTGGAACGCGGTGAGCAGGATGTCTGCCAGGTCGGACTGCTCGGCCAGCACCCGGCGCAGTTTCGCCGGGGTAATCCGCACGACCTTCCCGGCCTCGACCACGCGTGCCGTCACATAGACGTGCTGCCCGGTCAGCAGATTCAGCTCACCCAGGAACTCCCCCGGCCCCCGCCGGTACATCAGGCGTTCCGGTTCGACTCCGGGGACGTCGCGCACGACGTCGACGGTGGCGGTCTGCAACACGATGAGGTCGTAAGTGCTGTCCCCTGAGCTGTACAGCACCTGCGACTGCTCACAGTGCTCCTCCACGCCGTAGGCTGCGAGGCGGCGAAACTGTTCTTTGTCCATGTATGGACGCTAGGCACCAGTTGTTGACGACGAGTTGAACCCTGGTTTCGGTTCAGTCCAGGGCGGGCAGACCGGCCTTGCCGTTGTCGGCCAGCTCGAACGTCGTGCGCAGCGGCGCGTCCCCCTGCTCCTCGGCGATCACCTCGCCCCTGACCACCTGCAGGAACGCCGACTGGCTACCGATCGAGTACGCCTTGCCCTTGGGGCTCACGTCGAACTGCTGGTCGGCCGAGGACGCGTCGCACGCGACCGCCACTACGGTCAGCGGTGCACTGCCGTTGACCTTGATGCTCAGGCACGAGGGCTCGCCGCTGTCCGAGTCGGCCTTCGCGGTCTTGATCTGGAACCGCTTGCCGTTCGGGGTGAACACGAACAGGCTCCGGTCGCTCTCGCCGTCGGTCAGGCCCAGGCGTCCCTTCGCGTCCAGCGCCAGGACCGACTCGAACGAGGGAACGGGCACGATCGCCACCTGCCGGGTGCCGGAGAGCACCCCACCCCCGCCATCGGCCGCCTCCGTCTCCTCGGCCGGCTCTGCTGTTTCAGGCTCGGTCGTGGGCGGCGCCGGAGCGCTCGTGGTCGTGGTTGCGGTTGCGGTTGCGGGCGTGGACGCAGCGACGTCTTCGGTGTCGTCGGTATCGTCACCGCCGCAGGCGCTCAGCGCCAGGGTGGCGGTGACCGCGATCAGGGCGGTGCGCACGATCAGCTTCGGGACGGCCATCGGGATGAACTCCTGCCCATCGGGACCGGGCCTTGCGCCCGGTCGTCGGAGAGACCGGTGCAGAGGCCCCTTTTGCATCCACACCGGCTCTTCTGAACGCTAGGAGAACCCAGTGAAGGAATTCTTCACGTGGTCCGTCCGGGTGAGCGAACACGCCAGCCATGTCATCCCCGGCGCAGAAGGGGCACGGTTTAATCAGCGGCAGCCGATCGTTCTCACCGTTCCGGGCTGGAGTCACCGTGCGCGCTCAAGCAAGCCTCCTGGCGGCATCCGCGGTCACCGCCGTCGTGCTGGGCACCGCGGCTGCCGTCACGCACTCCGCTTCGCAGCCCGAGCAAACATCTCAGCCACAGTCCGCCCCACCCACCACTCCGCCCGCCCCTTCCGCCTCTTCCAGCCCTTCCGCCGAGCCGGTGGTCAGCAAGCCCTCCCACCGGTACACGTCGGTGATGATTGAGGGACGCGGCCCGGTAGCCCCTTTGAGCGACGGGATGCGTGAGGACCTGGGCACCCTGGCCGAGCAGGAAGGCGAGCCGCTCGACGAGATCCTCCAGCGTTTCTACGGCGTGCAGGAGTTCGAGACCCTCGCGAATGACCTTGAGGCGGATCCCGATTCAGGGTACGTGGATGCCGCGTGGCGGAAGAACACCACCGCCGCGCCCTGGATCAGGTTCACCCGCAAGCCGGGCACCGCCCTGCTGAACCGGATCGAGGCCGAGGCGCCCGTTTCGCTCGAGGTGCAATGGGGCGCACCCCTTACCACCCGGGCCCTGGTGCGGCTGTCCAACACGATCTTCGGGGCGGTGTCCGATTACCCGGGCGTGGCGACCGCGGTGGGCGGCCCGCAGAGCGACGGCAGCATCCAGGTCCTGTACCGGGTGAAGTCCGGCGCCACGGTGAATCCCGCCCGCCTGAAGCGACAGGCCCTCAAGGCCGGGGCCAAGGTCAGCCCGACCGGGGACGTACCGGTCAAGGTTCATCTGGTGGAGGACCCGAAGCTGAGAGCCGTCCTCGATTAGCCCGGGCCCCAGGTGGTTCCGTGCATCCTCGGGTCAGCCCGGGGGAGGCGGACCGGCCACGATCTTGTCCGCACCGGCCTGACCGCCTCACGGACAGCGCGTCGGCCGCTGCTAGAGCCCGAGATAGATCCGCCGGACCCGCGGATCGTGCCGCAGCTGCGACGACTCTCCTTCCAAGGCCACCGTCCCGTTCTCCATCACCAGGCACCGCTCCGTCGCCTCGAACGTCAACCATGCGTTCTGCTCCACCAGCAGGATCGACAACCCCCGCTCGCGCAGCGCCAGGAGCGATTCCAGCACCTGGCCGACCAGTTTCGGGGAAAGTCCCATCGACGGCTCGTCCAGGATCAGCAGGTCCGGCCCGGACATCAGGGCCCGCCCGATCGCCAGCATCTGCTGCTGCCCACCGGACAGCGCCCCCGCCAGCCGGGTGCGCATCTCGGCGAGCACCGGGAACAGCGTGTAAACCTCCTCCAGCCGGGCCGGATCGACCCGGCGCTGGGAGTAGGCACCCAGTTCCAGGTTGCTCTGCACGGTGAGGCCGCCGAACACGTGACGGCCCTCAGGCACGTACCCGATGCCGTGGCGCACCACGTCCCGGGACCGCACCTTCGCCAGATCCACGTCGCCCAGCATCATGGCCGAGCAGCTCCGGCTGACCAGGCCCATGACCGCCTTCAGCGTGGACGTCTTGCCGGCCCCGTTGGCCCCGATGATGCCCAGACAGCGGCCCGGTTCGATGCTGAACGAGACCCCGTCGACGGCCACCACGCCGCCGTACCGCACCCGCAGGTCCTCCACGACCAGGGGCCGGGGGGATGCCTCCACGACCTTCATGCCTTCAGCCCTTCGTGATCGACAGGATCGGCGGAATCGGCAGGATCGGCAGGATTGGCGGGATCGGCAGGCGGCACCAGATCCTCCACCTGCGAGACGTCGCCCAGATAGGCCTCGATCACCTCGGGTTCGGTGACCACCTGCGCGGGCGGGCCGTCGGCGATCACCTTGCCGCCGGCCATCACCGTGACCTGGTCGCACAGCGACATGACCAGGCCCATGTTGTGCTCGACGAGGATCACGGTGACACCGGTGTCGCGGATCGCGGTGACGATCGAGGCCAGCTCACCGACTTCCTGACCGTTGAGCCCGGCGGCGGGTTCGTCCAGGAGCAGCAGGCGTGGGCTTCCGGCGATGGCCCGGGCCAGTTCGACCCGGCGCTGGATGCCGTAGGGCAGGGCACCGGGGCGTTCGGCGGCGTACTCGGCGATGCCGAACTCGGCCAGGATCTCCTGTGAGCGCCGCCGTAGCCGGCGCTCGTCACCGAACACGTTCCACGGAGCCAGGAGATAGCTCAGGGTGGCGCGGGACCGGGAACGATCCAGAGCGACCATGACGTTCTGCTGGACGGTGAGTTCGGGGAACAGGCGCAGGTTCTGGAACGTGCGGGCGATGCCGCGGTGGGACAATTTCGCGGGCCGGGACCCTCCGAGGGGTTCGTCGTCCATCGTGAATCCACCGGAGGACGGGGTGTACAGCCCGCTGAGCACGTTGAGCAGGGTGGTCTTGCCGGAGCCGTTCGGCCCGACGATGCCCCGGATGCTGCCGGCCTGCACGCTCAGGCTGACGTCGTCCAGAGCCTGAAGGCCGCGAAAGTTCTTTTTGACTGCGTCGATACCAATGGACGCACCGGGCTGGGCGAGCGCGTCGTCGGTGGCTACCCGGTTGAGGGCCAACGGACGCAGGGTAGCCCGACCGGTGTCCGTCGACTTTCGGGCGAATCGCCGTGGTACACCGGCCAGGCCGGTGGGGGCGAAGACGACTGCCAGCACCACCACGATGCCGTAGCCGAGCTGGGCGTAGTTCGCGGCGTCCACCAGCCATTCGCGCACCAGCGACAGCACCACGGCGCCGATCACGCAGCCCCAGATGCTCTGCCGCCCGCCGATGATCACCATGGCCAGGAGCAGGAACATGGTGGAGATGCCGAACGACTCGGGTGAGACGTAGTGGATCAGCCCGGCGTAGAGCACGCCGGCCACTCCCCCGTAGACGCTGGCGATGCCGAACGCGAGCAGGCGCAGGAACGGCACGTTGGCACCGAGACAGCCGGCGGCGATCGAGTCGTCCCGCATGGCCTTCATCCGGCGTCCCAGGCGGGTGCCGACGACGAACAGGGCGAAGGCCAGGCAGGCCAGGAAGACGACGATCTCGAGGTAGTAGTAGAGGTACTGGTCGTAGAGGTCGAGGCCGGGGAAGGGCGGGGCCGGGATGCCGGCGATGCCCTCGGCCCCCTTGCTGATCGATGCGTTGGTCACCCAGCTGGTGAAGGCCAGGGCCAGGCCGAGGGTGACGATGCCGAGGTAGTGCGACTGCACCCGCAGCGCGGGCAGCCCGACGACCAGGCCGAAGAGCACGGTGGCGAGCACCGCGATCACCGCCGAGGCCCAGAACCCCCAGCCCCGGTCGGTGGTCAGGATGGCGACGGTGTAGGCGCCGATGCCGAAGAAGGCGACCTGGGCCAGGTTGATCTGCCCGGCGATCCCCAGGGCCAGGCCCAGGCCGATGGCCAGCAGGGCGAAGATCACGGTGACGTCGGCGACGTGCATCGAGTACGGGCCGAGCAGGTAGGGCAGCAGGAACAGGACGACGAGACCGGCAGCCAGGCCGGAAAGCCTGTACTTCATGCTCGGTTCACCGTCTTCTCCCCGAAGATGCCGGTCGGGCGCACCATGATCAGCGCGGTGAAGACCACGAACACCACCAGCTCGGAGTAGCCCTCGAACTGCCCGGCGGCGTAGGAGTCGAGGATGCCGATGCCCAGCCCGCCGAGGATCGCACCCTGGATGTTGCCGAAGCCGCCGAGGATCGCGGCGGCGAAGCCCTTGATCCCGAGAGTGCCGCCCAGGGTGGCGTTCACGTAGAGCAGGGGCCCGGCCAGGCCGCCGGCCAGCGCGGCCAGGCCGGCCCCGATGGCGAAAGCGATGGCGTTGCTGCGCCCCACATGAATGCCCACGGCGGTGGCGGCTTCCGGGTCCATCGCGACGGCCTGCATGGCGGCGCCGATCTTGGTGCGCTGCAGGAACAGCACCAGCGCGATGGTGGCCAGCGCGGCCACGGCCAGCACGACCAGGCTGTAGGTGCGGATCCGGATGCCGCCGATGATGATCGGGCCGGTGTCGATCGGTGAGGGCACAGCCCGCCCGGTGGCGCCCCAGATGATCACCGCGGCGGCCTCCAGCATGACGCCGAAGCCGATGGTGCCGATCAGCATCAGGTCGAAGTCGCGGCCCTCGAGCGGGCGCAGCACCCGTTCGATCACCAGCCCCAGCGCCCCGGTCACCAGGCAGGCGATCAGGACGGCGGGCCAAAATGGCAGGTGCGTGGTCATGTAGAAGGTGGAGGCGGTGAACGCGCCGATCATCACCACCTGGCCGTGGGCGAAGTTGACCAGGCCCATGGTGCGGTAGACGAGGGAGAAGCCGAGGGCGACCAGCGCGTAGATCGCCCCGAGGGACAGGCCCCCGATCAGTGTCTGGATGCTTACCTGCATGGCGAGCCCCTTCCCGGTCGCGTCGAGTTCTACTGGGCCGCCGCGGTGAGCTTGCCGCCGGTAATGGTGCCGATCTTGGTCTCGTGGATGCCGACGCCCTTCTCGTCGAAGGCGAAGTCCCCGAGCAGGCCCTGGTGCTTGGTGGCGCGGATGGCGTCGGCCAGGTCCTGGCCGCCCTTGCCACCGGTGGTCTTCAGCGCCTCGAGGAAGATCTGGGTGCCGTCGTAGGCCTTGGCCCCGTGCAGCTCCGCATCCTCGCCGTAGGCCTTCTTGTAGGCCGCCGCGAACGCCTTCGAGGCATCGGTCTCGTCGTTGCTCAGGTACGGCGTGCTGACGATCGTGGCCTCGGCGATCGTCGTCCCCGCCGTCTGCACGTACACCGGGGTGGACAGCGGCGCCGCGCCGGCGAAGACCGCGTCCACGCCGAGCTCGCGGGCCTGCTTGGCGATCAGCCCGGCCTCGACCTCCTCGGCCCCGATGAACAGCACGTCCGGCTTCTTGCCGCGGATCGAGGTGAGGATCGAGCTGAAGTCCTTCTGGTCGGTGGTGACCACCTTGTCGTCGGTCGGGCTGATCCCGCGGTCCTTGAGCGCGGCCCGGAACGCGTCGTGCTCGCCGCTGCCGTAGCCGCCGTTGTTGCTGATCATCGCGAAGGTCTTGAAGCCCTTGTCCTTGACCAGGTAGTCGGCCAGGGTCTCGTCGTAGGTGACGCTGGTCGGCCCGTTGTAGAACTGGAACGGGCTACCCAGTTCGGCGATCGCCGGGGACTGGCCGGAGGTGATGCTGGGGATCCTGGCCGCCCTGAGGATCGGGTTCATCGCCTGGGTGACGGCGCTCTCGGCGGTCCCGAGCATGGCCGTGTACCCGCCGGAGGACACCTTCTGGGCGATCGAGGTGCCGGTGGTCGGGTCGCCCTGGGTGTCGAACACGGTCAGCTCGACCTTGCGGCCGTTCACGCCGCCGGCCGCGTTGAACTCGTTCACGGCCAGTTTGGCGCCCTTCAGCTCCCACGCCCCGAGCGAGCTGAGCTGCCCGCTCTGGGCGTCGGCGACGGCGAACTTGATCGGCCCGCTGTCGCCGGAACCGGTGGACGCGTCGTCCCCGCCCGGCTTGCCGCAGGCGGCGATGGAAAGGATCAGCAGGCCCAGGACCGCGGTCGTGGCCGTGCGGCGTTCGGTGAACATCTCATGCCCTCACTTCGTCGTCGGAGTGCGGATCAGCGTGCGGAAGTTCTAGGAAAAGCGTCCCTGGTAAATGTCTTTGATGTTCCAGTGGCCCGGCGTCGGCACCGGCTCGTTGATCATCGCCACATCGATCACGGCCGGGCGGCGGTTGCCGACGGCCTCGGCGAGCATCGCGCGGAACTCGTCGGCCGATCCGGGCCGGTATCCGTCGGTCCCGCAGGATCGGCCGAGCGCCGCGAAGTCCGGCGAGTACGCGTTGCCCTCCCGGTCGCGGAACTCGCAGCCGTAGGTGTCGCCGAAGTTGGACGCCTGCAGATCGGCGATGGTGCCGTGGGCCCGGTTGTTCATCACCACGAAGATCACCGGCAGGCCCTGCTCGACCGCCATCGGCAGGGCCGGCAGCTGCGCGCTCATCCCGCCGTCACCGATCAGCGCCACCACCACCCGGTCCGGCACCGCGGCCTGCACCCCGACCGCCGCGGCCGGGCCGAACCCCATCGTGGACAGCCCGCCCGGGGTGATGAACCGCCCGCCCTCGGGCAGCTCGTAGCACTGGGCCACGCCGTTCTTGTTCCAGCCGACGTCGGTCACCAGGATGGCCTCGGGCGGCAGCACGTCCCGCAGATCGCGCAGGATGCGTTCGGGGCGCAGCGGGAACGCGTCCGAGGTTCCTCGCTCGCGGCTGGCGGCGAACAGGTCGGTCCGCACGGCCGTGATCCGTTCCCGCAGCCCCTCGCGGTGCACCGGCCGGGAGTCGGCAACCGCCCGGTGCACTGCGGCCACGGTCTCGGCGGCATCGGCCACCACACCGATCTCCACCGGGTAGTTGCGGCCGATCTCGGCCGGGTCGAGATCCACCTGGATCAGCCGGCCCGGGGGCAGTCCCCAGGTGTAGTCGGCGTCCCACGAGCTGGAATCGGTCTCGGCGAAGCGGGTTCCGAGCGCGAACACGACGTCGGCGGTGCGGGTGTACTCGTTCGTCAGCTCCAGTCCCCAGAACCCGGTCATGCCCATCAGGAGCGGGTGCCGGTCCGGCACGGTTCCCTTGGCCATCAGTGAGTGCGCCATCGGGATGTCCAGGTGCTCGGCCAGGGCGAGCAGCGCCGCCCGGCCTTCAGTGCCGCTGAGGCCACCGCCGACATAGATCAGGGGACGCTCGGCCTGGGTGAGGAGCTCGGCGATCCGGTCGATCTGGGACGCCGGTGGGTGCGGTAGAGCGGTCGAGACCGGCAGCGGGTGAAGGGATTGGTCGGCGACCGGGCGGGAGAACATGTCCATGGGGACATTCAGCAGGACCGCGCCGGGACGCCCGGAAGTGGCCGTCCAGAAGGCCCGTTCGGTGAAGCGTCCCAGGTCCTCGACCCGGGTGACCGACCAGGCGCGCTTGACGAAGGGCCGGTAGATCGCGGTCTGGTCGGCATCGGCGTGCAGGTTGACTTCCTGGTGCGGGTGCCGTCCGTGGTAGTAGGAGGGAATGTCTCCGCAGATGGCGATGAGCGGTACCGAGTCGAAGGCCGCGGTGGCCACGCCGGTGACGCCGTTCATCATTCCGGGGCCGACGTGCATGAGCACGACGCCGGGCTTGCCGCTGACCCGGGCGTAGCCGTCGGCGGCGTGCGCGGCGGCCTGCTCGTGGCGGGCGATGACGAACTCGATCGGGCTGGCGGCCAGGGCGTCCAGCAGCGCGATGTTGGTGTGCCCACAGGTGCCGAAGATGTAATCGACGCCGTAGCTCTCCAGCTGGGCGACCAGAGCGTGGGCGGCCGTGGTCCTGGTCCGGGCGATGGGCTGATCAATGGGCTGATCGATGGTGGTCACTGGTCTCCCCAGATCGAGACTCCGCGGACGATGAGGGTTTTGACTTGGGTGTAGTCCTCGATCATGCTGGCCGGGGTCTCCCGCCCGAAGCCCGAGTCCTTCACCCCGCCGAAGGGCACGTGGTCGAGGCGGTAGTTCGACGAGCCGTTGACGATCACCGCGCCGACCTGGAGTTCGCGCCAGGCCTGCAGGGTGCGGTCCATCCGCTGGGTGAAGATCCCGGCCTGCAGGCCGAACCGGCTGCGGTTGCACTCCTCCAGCACGTCGTCGAAGTCCTCGAACGGCAGCACCACCACCACGGCCCCGAAGGCCTCATTGGTGACCAGAGTGGCGTCCCTTCGCGGGTTCACCACGATGCTGGGCTGGAGGGTGGCGCCCTCGCGCTGCCCGCCGCAGACCAGATCGGCGCCGTCCTCGACCGCCGCCTGGATCCAGGACTGGACCCGGCCGGCCGCGGCCTCGTCCACCATCGACCCGATGTCGACGCCGGGCTGGGTGGGGTCCCCGACGTTGAGCTTGCCGACCTCCTTGGTCAGCACCTCGACGAACTCCTCGAGCACGGACGCGTGGGTGTAGATCCGCTGGACGCTGATGCAGCTCTGCCCGGAGTTGGAGTAGCCGGTGCGGGCGCAGATCCGCGCGGCCGCCTCGACGTCCGCGTCGTCACAGACGATCGTGGCCGCGTTACCGCCGAGTTCCAGCACCAGGCGCTTGGCTCCGGCCGCGCGGGCCACCGCGTTCCCGGTCGCCGCGCTGCCGGTGAAGCTGATCACGGCCACCGGCTCGGCGGCACAGAGCCTGGCCCCCAGTTCCCCACCTCCGTGCAGGATCTGGACGGCTTCGGCCGGCAGACCCGCTTCCAGCAGCACCGCGACCACGGCGGCGGAGACGGCGGGGGCCTGGGGCGGGGACTTGACCAGGGTGGTGTTGCCGGCTGCGAAGGACGCGCCGAGCTTGTGGGCGAGCAGGTTGGCGGGTGCGTTGAACGGGGTGATCACCAGCGCCACACCCAGGGGCGCGCGGTAGGTCAGCGCCGTGTTGCCGACGCCGTTCTCCCAACCCGCCACGGGCAGCACGTCTCCCCCGATGCGCCGCGCCTCGTGTGCACAGATCCGGAAAGTGTCGGCCAGACGGTCGATTTCCTTGCCACCGTCGGAGATCGGCTTGCCGAGTTCCCGGGCGATCAGCAGGGCCAGCTCATCGCGGTAGCCGACGGCGATCTCGGCCGCGCGATCGAGCACGGCGGCCCGGTGGGCCGGGGAGAGTCGAGCGATCGTCGGCGCTGCGGCGGCCGCGGCGGTCAGGGCGCGCTCGATGTCCGCCGGGTCGGGCTCCCACGCCTGGGTGACCACCTCACCCAGCCAGGGACCGGTCCGCTCGAAAGGCGTTCCGAAATGCGTCCATTCACCGGCAATGAAGTTCGGCGCCGCCATCACCGCGGACTGCGCGGCCGCCCGGAAGAGGTCCCTCAGCATGGCGCTCCTTTGCGTAGACCGCTAGATGGGACTGATGGACCGCTATGCGGTCCTGGTGTAACGTAAAGGCAGATTCCCGGCAAAGGCAAGCAATCGCCTCAGGAGAATCGTCCACCGGACGGGTGATGACAGGCTGACCCTGGGACCGCTCGACCGGAGCGGTCCGCATCCGCCGAGAGAGGACCAGTTATGCCTACTACCCTGGACAACGAGGCATCCAAGGCCGACGCGCAGGGCGTGCGCAGTGTGCAGCGGGCGGTCGAGATCCTGGCCCTGCTGAGCGAGGACCGCAGTACCGTGACGGTGTCGGAGGTGATCGCCGAGACCGGTCTGGCCAAGACCACCGTGGTACGGATGCTCCACACACTGGAACAGAACGGCCTGGTCTGGAACACTCCCCGGGGGATCACCGCCGGCCCCGGCCTGTGGCGCTGGGCCTATCTGGCGCGGCGCGGCTGGGAACTGCCGGACGAGTTCCGGGCGATGATGCGCGAGCTGTCCCAGCGCACCACCGAGACGGTGAATCTCTACGTGCGGCGCGACATTCAGCGGGTGTGCATTGCCCAGCAGCAAAGCACCCAGACCCTGCGGCACGTGGTGCACGTCGGCGACCAGCTGCCCCTCTGGGGCGGTGCATCGTCCAAAATTCTGCTCTTCGAAGCCACCCCCGGCCTGCTGGAACGTATTTCCGGCACCGCACCCGAGTCCGAGGGCACCGCGCAGCGGCTGGCCGACGGCATCGAGCGCGCCCGCGAGAACGGGTTCGCGCTCAGCCACGGCGAACGCGAGGTCGGGGTCTCCGCGGTGGCCGTGCCGGTGCTGACCCGCCAGGGCCGGGTCGGTTCGGCCCTGACCATCAGCGGGCCCACCGCCCGGTTCACCGAGGAGCGGGTCCAGAGTTTCGCCGCGGCGCTGCGTGAGGTCTCGGCGCAGATGACCCGGCGAGGTTTCACTCATCCCTTCGAGGGGTGAGACCGCATCATCAGGCGGCAACGCAGCCGCAGGAAGAGGCACGAGTGGAACAGCTACCCCTTTCCGGCGTTCGTGTGCTGGACCTGACCAACGTCCTGGCCGGTCCCTACTGCAGCTACCAGCTCGGGCTGATGGGGGCCGAGGTGATCAAGGTCGAGCGGCCCGGTGAGGGCGACCTGGCCCGGCACCTCGGCCCCGACCCGGCGCTGAACGAACAGGGCATCGGCACCTCCTTCCTGGCCCAGAACGCCGGGAAGAAGTCGGTCGAGCTGGACCTGAAGACGCCGGCCGGGCGGGCGGCCTTCGAGGATCTGGTGCGCGGGGCGGACGTGCTGCTGGAGAACTACCGGGCCGGCGTGCTGGAGCGTCTGGGGTACGGCTGGGACCGGCTGCAGGAGCTGAACGACCAGCTGGTGTACTGCGCGATCACCGGTTTCGGTCAGGACGGCCCGGACCGTCAGGCCCCGGCCTACGACCAGGTGATCCAGGGGCTGTCGGGAATGATGAGCATCACCGGCACCGCCGAGACCGCCCCGCTGCGGATCGGGTTCCCGGTCTGCGACAGCGTGGGCGGGCTGATGGCGGCGTTCGCGATCAGCAGTGCCCTGGCCGGGCGGGCGGCCGGGCGCGGAGGCGCGTTCCTGGACGTGTCGATGCTCGAGGCCTCGCTCTCGGCGATGGGCTGGGCGGTCTCGAACTACCTGATCAGCGGGGTGGAGACGGTGCCGATGGGCGACCAGAACGCCACCGCGGCGCCGTCCGGTACGTTCACCGCGGCCGACGGCCCGCTGAACATCGCGGCCAACCGGCAGAGCCAGTTCGAGACCCTGTGCCGTTTGATCGAGCGGCCCGAGCTGGTCACCCATCCGCTCTTCCTCACCCGCGAACTGCGCAAACAGCACCGCGCCGAACTCAACGCGGAGATCGACCGGGCGCTGGCCCGGCGGGACGCGGGGGTGTGGGAGAAGGAGCTGTCGGCGGCGGGAGTGCCCGCAGCCCGGATCCTGACCGTTGCCCAGGCGGTCGAGCTTGAGCAGCTGGCGCACCGGGAGTTCTTCCACGACGTGCCCTTCCCGGCCGGCACCAGCGCCGAGCGTTCCGTGCGCACCAGTAGCAACGGGGTTCATCTGAACGGACGCCCGTTGCACCCGGGGAGCGCTCCCCCGGGCCTGGGCGAGCACAACAGCGAGTTGGACCAGTTGCGCGCGGGGGGCCGGTTGTGAGCGACAGTCGCTACCCCGAACCCACCCTGGCCTCCGTCAGCGACTGGTGGACGACGTCCATTACCCGTATCGCTCCCGGTGAGGTGGAGTACCGCGGCATCCCCGTTCAGGAGCTCATCGGCCAGACCGACCTGATCACCGGCATGTGGTTGCTCGTGCGCGGCGACCGTCCTACCCCGGGCCAGGCGGCCCTGCTGCAGGCCGCGATGCTCGCCTCCTTCGACCATGGCCCCCAGGCCCCGTCGATCGCCGTCGCCCGGATGGCGGTGACCTGCGGGATCGGGATCAACAACGCCGTCGCCTCGGCCGTGAACACCCTCGGCGACTCGCACGGGGGCGCCGGGCAGCAGTGTGTGGAGATGCTGAACGACGCCGTCGAGCTCGGGAACACTCCCGCAACGGTGGCCGCCTGGCGCCAGAAATCGCGATACTTACCCGGTTTCGGCCACCGTTTCCATCCTCGTGACCCTCGGCGCGATCCTCTGCTGGGGCTGGTCGCTCAGGCGGTGGACGCCGGAGAGGTGCCCGGGAAGCACCTCCAGGCCGCGTTGGAGGTGGAAGACCTGCTGAAACCGGTGCCGATGAACATCGACGGCGCGACCGCGGTGATCTACGCCGAACTCGGCTTCGCCCCCGAGCTGGCCCGCGGGTTCTTCGTGCTCAGCCGCAGCGTGGGCATCCTCGCCCACGCCTGGGAGGAACGGCAGTCCGGCCGCCGCAACAAGGGCCCGATCCCACCGTCCCTGCTGCCCACGTTCATTCCCCCGGAAACGGTGCCGCGATGAGGATCGGCATCGTCCAGGGCCCCAATCTCAACCGGCTCGGCCTCCGCAATCCGGCCAAGTACGGAACCCGCACCCTCACCGACATCATCGCCGACATCGACCGGACCGGAACAGATCTGGGCTTCGATGCGGTCCACACCCAGTCCAATCATGAGGGCGACCTGGTCGACTGGGTACACGCCGCCGAAGTGGACGCGTTCGTGGTCAACCCCGCCGGCCTCACCCCGGTCGGCTACTCACTGCTGGATGCGCTGAAGGACAGCACCCGGCCCTGGGCGGTGGTGCACATCTCGCAGTTCCACGCCATCGACGGGCGTGACCGCGAGGACATCTTCGCGCCCTACGCCACGCTCTACATCGCGGGAGCGGGCTGGATCGGGTATTCGCTGGCCTGCCGGGCACTGGCCCAGGATGCCCCGTGAGCGACTACGACGCGGTCGTTCTGGGCGCCGGGCTGGCCGGTCTGAGCGCCGCGGCCACGCTCATCGAGGGCGGAGCCCGCGTTCTCGTGCTGGAGAAGACCTTGGCCGGCGGCGGAAGCACGGCAATGAGCGGAGGCTGGTTCGCCTGGTCCGGCACTCCCGAGCAACGCGCCCGCGGCATTGCCGATGACGACGAGACCTTCGTGCGGGACATGAGGGTGACGGGTGGCGGGCGGGCCGACCCGCAACTGCTGAACGCCTACGTGGAGCACCAGCGTGAGGCCGACCAGTGGGCACGAGAGCGGCTCGGCGTGGTCTACGACGTGGTGACCCTCAGCGCGGGGCAGAGTGTTCCACGCAGTCATCACGCTGACATCGGCCTGCTCCTGAAACGGCTACACGACGTGGTTCCGGTCGTCCGGGAACGCCGGGCGACCCGATTCATCACGGACGCGGGTCGGGTGATGGGTGTGGAGCACGGACCAGCCACCATCACCGGCAGTTCCGCGGTGGTTCTGGCCACCGGTGGTTTCAGCCGCTCGACCGACCTGCTGAACCGTTTCGCACCCAAGCAACTGGCGGCCATTCCGCACGGAGGCCAGGGCAACACTGGCGACGGGCTGCACCTGGCCGAGGAGGTGGGGGCCGAACTACGGGACGTGGATCATGTGGGCGCCACGTTCGGCTCGCATCCCTCCACGCCCACCGACCGGCACGAACTCCTCACTGCCTTCTACCTCGGCGCGATCATCGTGAACCGCTCCGGTGAGCGGTTCGTCGACGAGTCACGCACCTACAAGGAGATCGGCACAGCCGCTCTGGACCAGCCCGGGGCCATCGGCTTCCAGGTGTTCGACCAGCAGGTCCGCGACCGCTCCCGCCCGGGCGTCCCGCTCTCGGACATCGCCGACCTGGAGTCCCGGGGCCTGATCCTGCGCGCCGACTCACTGCCCGACCTGGCCCGTGAGGCCGGGATCGATGCGGATGCGCTGGTCCGGACCGTGGATCGCTACAACAACTCCTCAATGAAGGACGATGTCGGGCGGGCGTCGCTGTGCAACGGCACCGGTACCCCGATCCCCCTGGTCGACCCACCCTTCTACGCCTACCCCTCGCGTCCGTTGATGACCTCCACGTTCGGTGGGGTCCGGGTATCGCCCGCCACCGACGTCCTCAACCACCAAGGACTCCCGATTCCCGGGCTGTTCGCCGCGGGTGAGGTGACCGGCGGCTTCCACGGCTCGTCGTACCTGACCGGCACCGCGCTCGGCAAGGCCCTGATCTTCGGCCGGCGGGCCGGGTCAAGGATCCTCGCCGGCCTCTGAACGTGCCCATTCATGAGGTGCAAGGAGGCAATTCATGAGACTCTCGACCGCTACCGTCTCGCTGAGCGGGGATCTGGTCGGCAAGCTGCACGCGTGTGCCCGGGCCGGTTTCGACGGGGTCGAGCTGTTCGAGCCGGACCTGGTCGTCGCCGAGGAGTCACCGGAGGAGATCCGCGCCCTGGCCGAGCGGCTGGGCCTGCGGCTGGAGCTGTACCAGCCGCTGCGGGACATCGAGGGCGTCGATCCGGGCACGCTGGCCGACAACCTGCGCCGGGCCGAGGCCAAGTTCGCGCTGATGCGCCGGCTGGGCATCGGCACCGTGCTGGTGTGCAGCAACGTCGCGACCGCGACCACCGGCGACCCGATCGTCGCCCGCGACCAGTTGCGCGAGCTGGCCCGGCTGGCGGGCAAGTACGACGTGCGCATTGCCTACGAGGCGCTGGCCTGGGGGCGGCACATCGACGACTACCGCCAGGCCTGGCGGCTGGTGCAGGCGGTCGACGAGGAGAATCTGGGGGTCTGCCTGGACTCGTTCCACATTCTCTCGCGCGGTCACGACCCGGCCGCCATCCAGGACATCCCGGCCGACCGGATCTTCTTCGTCCAGCTCGCCGACGCGCCCGCACTGACCATGGACGTGCTGAGCTGGAGCCGCCACCACCGGCTCTTCCCCGGCGAGGGCAGCTTCGACCTGCCGCAGTTCCTCGCCCATGTGCTGCGCGCCGGCTACACCGGCCCGCTGTCGCTGGAGGTCTTCAACGACGTCTTCCGGCAGACCGACACCGACCGCACGGCCCAGCACGCCCTGCGCTCGCTGATCGACCTGCAGGAGAGAACGGCCCGGCTGCTCGATCCCCCCACGGCCGGAACCGCGCCGGTCGCGCCGGAAGCGTTCACCTTCGCCGAGATCCGCGCCGAGAACACCGAACCGGCCGAGAACCTGCTCCAGCAACTGGGGTTTCGGTACCGTGGTCAGCACCGGTCCCGTCCGGTCCGGCTCTGGGCCGCCGGCCAGGCCCGGATCATCCTCAACGAGCAGGACGCCCGCGGGCAGACGGCCACGCTGGCCGCCCTCGGGCTGGATCTCCCCGATGTCGGCGCGGCCCGGGCGCGGGCCGGCCTGCTGCGCGCCCCGCTGGTCTTCCGGCGGGTGCACGAGGGCGAGGACGTGCTGCACGGCGTGCGAGCACCTGACGGCAGCGAGGTCTTCCTGTGTCCACCCTCCGGCTCGGAGGATCCGCCCTGGATCGGTGAGTTCACCCACGGATCGCCGCCCACCGCGTCCACCATTACCGCGATCGACCACGTGAACCTGGTGCAACCGTGGGAGGACATCGCCGAGGCCACGCTGTTCCACCGCAGCCTGCTCGGCCTGGAGGTGGACAGCAGCGCCCAGGTGGCCGGGCCCTCCGGGCTGGTGACCAGCCAGGTGATGACCGATCCCGGGCACGCCGTCCGTCTGGTCCTGAACGTGGCCCCCTTCGGCGCCCGGCCCGGATCGCTGGCCCAGCACATCGCTCTGCGCACCGACGACATCATCTCGTACGTGGGCCAGAACGCCATCGACACGCTGCCGGTGCCGGGCAACTACTACGAGGACCTGGCGGCCCGGTTCGGGCTTCGACCGGGGTTCGTCGACGAACTGCGCTCGCTGGGCCTGATGTACGACCGCTCCGGGGGTGGCGAATTCCTGCATTTCTACACGCCGACGGTCGGTTCGGTGTTCTTCGAAGTAGTCCAGCGGATCGGGGGCTACGACGGGTACGGCGCCCCGAACGCCCCGGTGCGTCTGGCCGCCCAGAACCGTTCCCTGTTGGAAGGTCGTCATGGCTGAACATCGTTTCCTGGTCGGGCTGGTCGGTAACGGCGTCGGACCCTCGCTCACGCCGGCCCTGCACATGCGGGCCGCTGATCGCCTCGGTCTGCCCTACATCTACCGGGCCGTCGATCTGGCCGAGCACGGCCTGGACCCCTCGGAGATCGGCGAAGTCCTCTATCTGGCCGAAGCTCTCGGCTATGACGCGCTGAACATCACCCATCCCTGCAAGACGCTGGTCCTGCCCTACCTGAACGAACTCGACGAGCGGGCGGCGGCGTTGCAAACGGTGAACACCGTGCTGCTGAAGCGCGGACAGCGCACCGGGCACAACACCGACTGGACCGGTTTCGTGCGTTCCTTCAAGGCCGGGTTACCGGGGGTGGATGTCGGTTCGGTGGCACTGGTCGGTGCGGGCGGTGCCGGGATGTCCATCGGTCACGCCCTCTTGTTCCTGGGGGTCAGGAATCTCTTGATTGTGGACGTCCTTGAGGAGCAGGCGGTTACGCTGGCCCAGCGGTTGCAGGGACTGTTCCCGGATGCCCGGGTTGCTCACGGGCGTCCGGAGCAGCTCACCTCATCGGTTGCCGGTTTCGTGCACTGCACGCCCACCGGGATGGCCGAACACCCCGGTGTTGCCTTCGATGTCGGGCTGCTGCGCCCCGAGCACTGGGTGGCGGACATCGTCTACCGGCCGTTGCAGACCGCGCTTCTGAAAGCGGCCGAGGCCGCGGGCTGCCGCACCCTGAACGGCGCCGGAATGACGGTGTACCAGGCGGTGGAGGCCTTCGAGCTGGTCACCGGCGTGACGCCGGACGCTTCCGCGATGACGGCGCATTTTCACGAGCTGGTCGCTGCCGAGTAGACCTTCGCGTGGCTCCCCCGCTGACGAGGGAGCCACGCGGTCGCCTCAGCGGCAGAACGGTTGGGCCCCGGCCGCGGAGAGGATGCCTCCGACGATCAGCTTCTGGAAGTTCTTGTCCCCCGCATCCGTAGAGGCCGGGTCGAACGCGGTCTGGCCGTGGCCGAGAGTGGTGAGGAACGCCCGGCCGCCGTCGTAGTACTGGCACCAGGCGACCGGGTGGTTCAAGCCGTGGCCGGGGTGGCCGAGATTTCCGGTCACGCCCTGGGTCAGCGACTTTTCGTCGACGGACGCCAGCAGGCGCACCTTGGAGGGGAAGGGAACCAGGTTGTACCACTCGTCCTTCCAGTCCCAGGTGGCCGGAAGCGCCTTCGTGGAGGTGTCCTTACGGTCAAGGGTGCGCACGGTACCGGCCTGGTAGGAGCCGTGGTCGTAGAAATTGGCCCCGCCGAGGAGGCCTTCGTACCAGGGCCAGTTGTACTCGGTACCGAAGGCGTTGTGGATGCCGACGAAACCGCCTCCGGCCCGGATGTACTGGCGCAGGGACGTCTGCGCGTTGTCGTCCAGGGTGTCGCGGGAGGTGCTGAGGAAGACCACCACGTTGTACTTCATCAGGGCGCCGGCCGTGGCCAGCTGGGTGACGTCCTCGGTGTAGTCGACGCTGAAACCGTTGGCCGCACCGAGGGCGATCAGGCCCTTCTGCGCGGCGTTGGCGTCGGTCAGGGGTGGGTTCAGCCCGGCCGCCAGGGCCGGCCCGAGGTTGGCGTGACGAGGGCCGGCGGTGCGGGTGTAGAGCAGCACCTTCACCCCCTTGGACGGGTCGAAGTTGCCCCAGTCGTGGTAGCACCGGGCATCGGTCCCCCGGCAGACGCCGTACTCCGGGTCTCCCAGCTCGGTTGCGCCGCCGGGCTTTGCGCCTGCAGTCGACGCTTTTGCCCCGGCGATGCCCGGCAGCGCCCAGAGCAGGCAGCTGATCAGGGCGGCGGTGGCCGCCGCGATCAGCAGCGGCCCTCCGCGGGCGGCGATCGGATGAGTTCTCACGGCTGTGTCCCTTCGGCCTGCGCGACGTTGCGCGGAACGGAGCACGACATCGGGACCATCAGGCGGTTCCCGGGTTCCACGCATTCCAGTGCCTGTTGACCATAGGCCCCCGGGGGTCCCGCATTCCAGAGCAAGACTCCTAAAACGTCCTTTTGGCTTATGCGGCGGGAAACGGTCTTGTGGCGGACCCCGATCCGCCTCTACCGTCGAATGGATCGTTCGTACCGTCTAGTGGTACTCACTCGAGGAGCGTTCATGCATCGTCGCATGTTCCTGACCGGATCCTCCGCCCTGACCGCCGGCGCCGTCCTCGCCACCCGCGCCGGGACCGCCGAAGCCGCTTCGCCGACGCCACCTCAGCCGAAGAGCTTCGGCGCGGTCGGTGCCAACTTCCCGAAAGTGGGCGGCAACTACGGCAATCAGAACCATTCGCCGCTGAAACAGATCACCCGCTCCTCGGTGAAGAAGCTCGGTGGCGCCTGGCACGTGAACCTGGAGGGTGGCGACACGACACAGGCGCAGCAGAGCACGGTGGTCGCCGAGAAGGGTGTGCTGTACGTCCAGACCCAGCAGCAGAACGTCTTCGCGATCGACGGGCGCACCGGTGCGACCAAGTGGAAGACGAGCGTGGGCAGCGACTCCACCAACATGCGCGGCGTCGCCCTCAGCGACAGCCTGGTCTTCAGCATCTCGGGTGAGAACAACGTCTACGCCCTGAACAAGAAGACCGGCGAGGTGGTCTGGAAAACCCTGCTGCTGACCGAGGACACGTCGGTCGGCAACCCTGAGCCGTGCGACCCGGCCAACGGGCAGTGCGGCGGATCGGTCGGCTCCCTGGCCGGGGCGGTCGTGTACTGGGACGGCCTGATCTATGTCGGCATGCAGGGCAGTACGGCCGGCGCCCGGGGGCGCGCCTACTGCCTGGACGCGAAGACCGGCAAGCTGGTGTGGACGTTCTGGTCGGCGCCCGGGCCCGGGGAATTCGGCAACGACACCTGGGCCGGCGAGAGCTGGAAGACCGGCGGGGCCGTGCCCTGGATCCATCCGGCCATCGATCCCGACCTGGGCCTGGTCTACTGGACTTTCGGCAACCCCTACCCCCGGACCAACGGGGAGACCCGGGCCGGGGACAACCTGTTCTCCAACTGCCTGGTCGCCCTGGACGCCAAGACCGGCAAGCGGCGCTGGCACTTCCAGTCCGTGCACCACGACATCTGGGACTACGACAACGTGATGGCGCCGGTGCTGGCCGACATCACCGTCAAGGGCCGTACCCGCAAGGTCGTGGTCTACGGCAGCAAGGTCGGCATGTACTTCATCCTCGACCGCAAGGACGGCACGGCGATCCAGGGTGTGACCGAGGAAGCGGTCCCGCAGGACTCGCGTCAGAAGACCTCACCCACGCAGCCCTTCCCGAAGGGCGAGTCGTTCATGCCGCAGAAACCACGCTTCGACAACCCCACCCGTCCGGTGCCGTTCTACCCGGTCGGCGGGGCCTTCGACACCTTCTGGGACCGGGCCACCATCATCTTCCCGGGCGCCGGGGGCGGCGCCGACTGGGCCGCGGTCTCGTTCAACCCCAACACCGGCTGGATCTACGTCGGCTACGGCCTGATCAACTCGGCCTACTCCAACACGGTCGGCGGCCGGGTCAACACCGCGCGCCCTCTCGGGGAGTACTTCGGTGGTGGCATCGCGGCCGTCGACCCTCGCGACAACACGGTGGTCTGGAGCATCGAGAAGGAATGGTCGCTGGCCCACGGCAACGGCATTCTGACCACCGACGGGCGCCTGATGTTCCAGGGCGGCCCGGACGGCGTGCTGCACGCCATGAACGACGAGACCGCCGAGGTGCTCTGGAGCTTCCAGTGCGGCGCCGGCGTGCACACCAGCCCGATCACCTACGAGATCGACGGCGAGCAGTATCTCGCGGTGTTCGCCGGTGGAAACGGCCTGCCCTACCCCGACATCCCCAAGGGCGATCACCTCTGGGCCTTCAGGATCGGCGGCACGGTCGCTCCGGCCCAGGCGCCCACTCCCCCGTCCAAGCGCAACCAGATCCGCACCGCCGCCGTCACCGCCGAGACCGCGAAGAACACCGTCACCCTGGGCCGGGTCTGGGACACCAAGACCTCCGCGCCCGGCACCGCCGAGAACCTGGTCGCCCAGAACGCCATGTCCCCGCAGAATCTCAGCGTTCCCAAGGGCACCAAGATCACTTTCGTCAACCCTGCGGGCAACCACTTCGCGCACGGAGCCGCCGCCTTCTTCGAGTACGAGTTCGACAGCGGCACCCTGATGCCGGGTGAGTCGTTCGAGCACACCTTCGACCGGCCGGGCGAGTACTTCTACAACGACCCGATCTACCCGCAGAACACCGGGAAGATCGTCGTCAGCTGAACCCGTCGGGCCGGCGGGATGCCTCGCCGGCCCGGCATCCGGCCTGTTCGGACGGCCTTTGCCTCTAGAGGCAGCTTTACCCGACTCCCCGCTGGGCGGCGCATACCCCGGTCCATAGTTCCGGGCATGACCCCGTGCGCAGCGGGCGCTCCCCACCCTGGCTTGTGAAGACTTCTGCGCCGGTGTCCTCAGATCGACCTACTCGATGCGCCGACGCAGGGAGTTGATCATGCAGGACTGGAATTGGGACCCCTTCCCGCTGCCCGGGCAGGCCGTCTTCGACTGGCAACACCAGCGCATCGCCGCGGTCTCACGAGCCCCCGGCAACCTGGACCTCTTCGTCATCGGATACGACAAGAAACTCTGGAGCACCTACTGGAACGACCGGACCGGCTGGGCGCCTGGGTGGTTTCCCCTACCGGGGAAAGCGGTTTTCGACTGGGAACACCAGCAGATCGCCGCCGTCTCGCGGACTCCCGGCAACCTGGACCTCTTCGTCATCGGCTACGACAAGAAGCTCTGGACCACGTACTGGAGCGACCAGACCGGCTGGGCGCCGGAGCCGTTCCCGCTGCCCGGACAGCCGGTCTTCGACTGGGAACACCAGCAGATCGCCGCCGTGTCCCGGGCTCCCGGCAATCTCGACCTCTTCGTCATCGGGTACGACCAAAAGCTCTGGAGCACCTACTGGAGTGACCAGACCGGCTGGGCGCCCTCGCCCTTCCCGCTGCCCGGACAGCCGGTCTTCGACTGGCAGCACCAGCACATCGCCGCCGTCTCAAGGGCTCCCGGCAACCTGGACCTCTTCGTCATCGGCTACGACAAGAAACTCTGGAGCACCTACTGGAGCGACCACACGGGCTGGGCGCCATCACCTTTCCCGCTCCCCGGCGATCCCGTCTTCGACTTTGAGCACCAGCAGATCGCGGCCGTGTCCCGGGCTCCCGGCAACCTCGACCTCTTCGTCATCGGCTACGACAAGAAACTCTGGAGCACCTACTGGAGCGACAGCACCGGCTGGGCGCCCTCGCCCTTCCCGCTGCCCGGCCAGGCCGTGTTCGACTGGGAACACCAGCAGATCGCCGCCGTCTCGCGCGCTCAGGCCAATCTCGACCTGTTCGTCGTCGGCTACGACAAGAAGCTCTGGAGCACCTACTGGAGCGGCGCCACCGGCTGGGCTCCCGAACCGTTCCCGCTGCCCGGCCAGGCGGTGTTCGACTGGGAACATCAGCAGATCGCCGCGGTCTCGCGGGCCGAACTCAACCTCGACCTGTTCCTGATCGGGTACGACCAGCACGTCTGGACGACCTACTGGGGCGAGAGCAACGCGTCCATCACCAAACTCATCGACAACGGCCCGTTCGGCGCGAAGTACACCATCGCCGTCGTCGGTGACGGCTTCACGGCGGCCGACCAGATCGCCTACAACACCGCGGTGGACACCCTGGTGACGAACGGTCTCTTCGCCAACGACTACTTCTCCGCCAATCGGGGCTCCTTCAACCTGGTGCGGGTCAACGTCAACTCCGTCGACTCCGGCGTCAGCACCAAGACCTACGACGCGGCCGGCAACGTCACCGCCAGCACCACCCGGAACACCGCGTTCGGCGCCGTCTTCAACGGCGACTGGGCCCACTGCTGGGTCGAGGACGGCCCCAACACCGCCTCCGCCCTGACCAACGTGCTGGACCACCTGGTGCCCGACCGCCGCATCGTCATGCTCCTGCTCAACAACCCTGGCTTCGGCGGCTGCGGAGGCGGCGGCCGCCTGACCCTCCCTCTGGGAGTGACCTGGTCCACCGTCGCGCACGAGTTCGGCCACGCCCTCGGCGGCCTGGCCGACGAGTACCACAACCTCAACAACACCTACACCAGCGGTGAACCGGGCGCCGCCAACGTCACCATCAACACCAACCGGGCCACGCTCAAATGGCGCTGGGCCGTCGGCGCCACCACCCCGATCCCCACCGGCGGCGACGACTACACCGCTCCCAAGCCCGCCGGATGGGACGATAACCAGGGCGTCGGACTGTTCGAGGGCGGGGCCGGCAACTTCTCCACCGGCATCCACCGGCCGGTGGTGAACTGCCGGATGAGAAGCAACACCCCGGCCTACTGCCCGGTGTGCAACCGGGCCATGCACGCGGTGACCGATCCCTTCGCCACCGCGCCCACCGGTTCTTCGGAACCTGCAGAACAGGAGCTGGTCGTGGCCAACGCTGATTCCTACCTGCGGCTGCGGGTACGCAGTCGGTCCGGGCGGCTTTCGGTGATCGGCGCCGAGCAGGTCGCCGGTCCCTTCGTCGAGCCGGCGCCCGAAGAGGGCGCCCTGGCCCACGAGGTGATCGTGGCCGGGCGCTCGGTCGCCGTGGGCGACATCGGCGATCAGGCCGTCTCCCGGTCGTTCAGCGAACCGGGCTCGCCGGGGCCGGACGAGCACCACATCTACCAGCCGGACGACTTCGAGTTCGTGGTGCGGGTGCCCACCGACGAGGTCCGCGCGGTGGCGCCCGCCGACATCACGATCCGGGTGGGGCGCGTGGCCGGAACCGACGGGGATCGGCTGAGCCTGCTTCCGCGCCTGGAGGCTTCGGCTCCCGAGGCCGTGGCTTCCGAGGAGTCGCTCAACCTCGGGTCCACGCAACTGCCGCCGACGCTCAGGGCGATCCTCGGGGAGTAGCGCATGGATGTGTGAGCCGGCGCCCGCCGGTCGCGCAGATTGTCGGTGGTCCCCACTAGGTTCGCCGTATGGATCAAGAACTGCGCCGAGTGCTCTCCGCCCCGCCCGGGAAGCTGACTGCCTTCAGCTTCCCGGGCCTGGAATCCGCGCGCGGTGAGGTGGAGCGGTGAGCAATCCGTCTTCGGGTCAGGTGCTGTCCCGCGCCGAGTACGAAGAGGCAGTCCAGACGGCGCGGGCCGCCTCCGGCCTCTACTACGGCACCGGCACCGCGGCTGACGCCGTGCTCGACGAAGGTGCCGACGTCGTGGTGCTCGACGACGCGACGTACGACCAGGTGGTGCGCGACATTGCGGCCACCGAGGCCGAGCATCCCGACTGGGCGGTGGCCGCCTCCCCGGCCCAGGTCGTGGGCGGAGACGCGGGCGATGTGGAGCACTCCGCGCCGATGCTCAGCCTGGACAACGTCTTCTCGGCCGAGGAGCTCGCCGAGTGGAACGCGAGCCTGGGCAAACGGCTCGGTCACAGCCCTCGGTACGTGGTGGAGCCCAAGCTCGACGGCCTGGCGCTGGCTGCGCGGTACCAGAACGGCTTGCTGACGCAGCTGATCACGCGCGGCGACGGTGTGCACGGGGAAGACGTCACGTTCGCCGCTGGAGCCATCATCGGTCTGCCGCAGGAACTCACTCAGCCGCTGACCCTTGAGGTGCGCGGCGAGGTGATGCTGACCGACGAGCAGTTCACCGCGGCCAACGAGCTGCGCCTGGCCAACGGCGACAAGCCGTTCGTGAACCCGCGCAACGGGGTGGCCGGCACCCTGCGGGGTTCCAAGGACCGCAGCTACGTCATCCCCATGACGTTCTTCGCCTACCAGGTGCTGAACCTGCCCGACACCTACCCCGGCCCCCAGCCCGACGCGGACAGCGACTACTCGGCCTCGATCGCCCTGCTCGGCGAACTCGGCGTCTCCACCGCGGCCACCTCACCGGCGCAGATCGCGGTGGTCGACACCGTCGAGGCCGCCCAGGAGTACATCGACGCGTTGCTGGCACGCCGGGCCGACCTTGGTTTCGGCATCGACGGTGCGGTGATCAAGGCCGATTCCCCGGCCGACCGCGCTCTGGCGGGCTCCTCGTCCCGCGCGCCCCGCTGGGGGATCGCGTTCAAGTTCCCGGCCGACTCCCGCCTGACCACCCTGGAGGAGGTGATCTGGCAGGTGGGCCGCACCGGCGTCATCACGCCCCGGGCGCGCGTGACCCCGGTGTTCGTGGGCGGCACCACCGTCACCTACGCCACCCTGCACAATCCGAACGACCTGGCCCGCCAGGGCCTGATGCTCGGCGACACCGTCATGGTGCTGCGCGCCGGCGAGGTCATCCCCCGTATCGAGGGCGCGGTGGTCTCCGCCCGCACCGGCAACGAGATCCCGATCGAAGCACCTCAGGTGTGTCCCAACTGCGGCAGCGAGATCGACCGCTCCCAGGAGCGCTGGCGCTGCACCCGCGGCCGCAAATGCGCTCTGCCGCAGTCGATCAAGTACGCCGTCGCCCGGGACTGCTGGGACATCGAGTCGGTCGGTGAGAAGCTGGTCCGCCAGCTCGTCGACACCGGCCTGGTCACCGACGTGGCCGACATCTTCACCCTCACCGGCGAGCAGCTGCTCGAGCTCGACCGAATGGGGCAGACCAGCGTCGCCAAGGCCCTCGGCGAGATCGAGAAGGCCAAGTCCCAGCCCCTGGCCCGTACGCTCACCGCGCTGGGGGTGCGCGGTACCGGCCGCTCGATGAGCCGGCGCATCGCCCGCTACTTCGCCACCATGGACGCGATCCAGGCTGCGGACGCCGCCGCCTTCGAGGCGGTCGACGGCATCGGGCCGGAGAAGGCTCCGGTGATCGTCGAGGAACTCGTCGAGCTGGCCCCCGTGATCGCGAAGCTCCGGCAGGCCGGGGTCTCGATGACCGAACCCGGCGCCACCGGACTTCAGCCCGCCGCGGAGGGCGAACCGGACACCGGCGAGCGCCTTCCCCTCACGGGCGAGAACGGCAAACCGATGAGCGTCGTCGTGACCGGCAAGATGACCGGCCCTCTGGCCGCGCTGTCCCGCAACGAGATGAACGAGCTGATCGAACGGGCCGGCGGCAAGTCCAGCGGATCTGTCTCCAAGAACACCGGTCTGCTGGTCGCGGCGGACGAGGGTTCCAGCAAGTACACGAAGGCTCAGGACCTCGGCATCCCGATCGAGACGCCGGAGCAGTTCGCCGAGCGGCTCGAGGGTCTCCTGCCGTCGTAGGTGGCGTCGGTCGCATCGGTGGCGTCGGTCGCATCGGTCGCATCGGTCGCGTCGGTCGCGTCGGTATCAGAGGCGTCGGCGGCGTCGGCGGAAGGTGCAAGGCGGCTCGCGCTTCAGGCGGGCTGCGACGGTCCGATGCGCGAGCGCCTTCTCATCCTGCTCGAGGTGGCGGCGCGGCATCCGGTTTGGTTCGGGATCCGGCGGTGCGACGGAACACACCCCCAGGTCGGGAAGTTTGGCGGCGGGCCGGGTGCTAGAACAGAGCGTGAAGAAGATCGGCTTCCTGTCCTTCGGCCACTGGTCGGACTCCCCCCACTCACAGACCCGCACGGCCGCCGACACGCTCCTGCAGTCGATCGAGCTCGCCGTCGCGGCCGAGGAGGCGGGTGCGGACGGCGCCTACTTCCGGGTGCATCACTTCGCCCAGCAGCTGGCGTCCCCGTTCCCGCTGCTGGCCGCGGCCGGGGCCCGCACCAGCCGGATCGAGCTGGGCACCGGCGTGATCGACATGCGCTACGAAAACCCGCTCTACATGGCCGAGGACGCCGGGGCGGCCGACCTGATCTCCGGGGGACGCCTGCAGCTGGGCATCAGCCGGGGGTCACCCGAGCAGGTCATCGACGGGTTCAGCTACTTCGGGTACGAGCCGCAGAAGGGTTCCGACCACGCGGAGATGGCCCGCGAGCACACCCGCCGGTTCCTCGAGGTGATTGAGGGCGAGGGGTTCGCCAAGCCCAACCCCCGGCCGATGTTCCCCAACCCGCCGGGGCTGCTGCGGGTCGAGCCGTACGCCCCGGGCCTGCGGGACCGGATCTGGTGGGGGGCGGGCACCCGCGCCACCGCCGAGTGGACCGCCCAGCAGGGCATGAACCTGATGAGCTCCACGCTGCTCAGCGAGGACACCGGCGTGCCGTTCCACCAGCTGCAGGCCGAGCAGATCCAGCGGTTCCGGGACGCCTGGAAGGCCGCCGGTCACCAGCGCGAGCCCCGGGTCTCGGTCAGCCGCAGCATCTTCCCGATCGTCAGCGACCAGGACCGGATGTACTTCGGCTCGGCCCGTGGGGGCCAGGACCAGGTCGGTTACATCGACGGCGGCACCGCCCGGTTCGGGAAGACCTATGCCGGGGAACCCGAGCAGCTGATCAAGGAACTGGCCGACGACGAGGCGATCGCGGCGGCCGACACCCTGCTCCTGACCATCCCCAACCAGCTCGGTGTCGACTACAACGCCCACCTGCTCGACAGCGTCCTGAAGCACGTGGCCCCGGAGCTCGGCTGGCGCTGACCCGCTGATCGGCTGATTGTTCTGCTGAGGCCGGCCTTCCGGAGGTAGTAAACCCGGTTGGCTGGCCCTCAGGACAGCGCGGTGATCGGGTTCTTCTCCACCTGGAGCCCCCACGGTGTCCAGGGGTCGTCCCGCGGGGTCTCGCGCACCACCAGATCGTCGTCGAGCGCCATCTTCCGGGTCGTGCCGGTGAGCGTGATCGGCTCCGCGTGAGGTCGGGTCAGGTCGACCACGGCCGCCTGCTGGCCGACGACCCAGCCCAGCACCCCCTTGGCCAGGGTCAGGTCGGTGCCGTCGAAGGCCCCTGGGCTGTGGTAGCCGGTCGGGTAGCTCTGCTCGGCGCCTGTCCGCAGACTGTGCACCGTGACGCTGGACTGGTGGCAGCTGGACCAGGCAACGGTCGCCTTGAACACGGCGACCTGAGGAGCGTGGTCGCAAAGGTAGGAAGCCAGTCGGGTGCGCTGATCGGGATGTTTCAGGTTGACCATCCATACCTGGCCGCGCCCGCTCGTCCCGGGTCGGGTCGCGGTCGTGGTGCCGTAGACCAGCGTGTCACCCTCGATCATGTCCTGGGCACTGCGTCTCCCGGCGGCCGGTTCGCTGAACACCTGGTGCTGATTGCTGGTGGCGTAAACCTGCCCGGCGAGCAGCAGCCAGTGGGAGGTGAGCTGTGGCTGAACATTGCGCGGCGGGGACAGCTTGCCGTTCGGGCCCTTGATCTTCGACGGGATGATCGCTCGGTTGTACGCCGCCTTCCAGCCGGTGAGGAACCAGGCACCGTCGGAGCGGTTCACCAGGGCGTGCTGGCTGTCCGCGGCAAAGGCGGTGCTGGAGTTGCCTTCCGGATCCGTCCGGGCCACGACGGACGTCTTCTGCTCGGCCCCGAGCACCGGTTCGCCGGAGGTAATCGCGACCGGGCGACGCCAGAGCCGAAGTCGCTCGGGATCTCCCCCGGTGTGATCGGCCCACGTCACCACGCCGTCCTGGAACGTCCAGCCCCGCAGCGCCCGGCTGGCAGCGGGTACCGTGGCGACCCGCGTCCGGTGGTCGTCGCTCTCCTTGATGCCGTCCAGGCGATAGACGCCGGCGGTCGCCGCCGATCCGCCGATCGCGGTGTAGAAACGATCGCCGTGCCCGACCAGCCCGTCGGAGTTCCCCGGCACGGGAAGGTCGTAGGTACCTCCGTCGACCGCCACCTTGACCGCGGTGCCGGAGGTCGGTTCCATCATCGTGGCGAGATCGTAGATCCAGCCGACCTTTCCATCGTCGGTGACGGTCGCGGGAGTGCGCCAGTGCTGGTTGCCCGGGAAGCCCGAGCCGCCGGCACCGGTCACCTCACCACCAGTGCGCGCAACCGAATAGATGCTCCACCCGAGGTTGCCGGACGCCCCGGTCCAGGCGACCTTCGTACGGCCCAGGACCACCCGGCCGATTCCCTCGACGATGGCGCTCGATGAGGAAAGCCGGGTGAGCGCGCCGGACGCGAGGTCGACCAGCTCAACGGTCTGTGAGAAGTCGGGCGGATCGACGTCCCAGTAGGAGCCGTGGGTGATCATGGCGAGACTGGTCTGGTCCGCGTCGATGCTCCCGACCGATTTGCCGCCGGTCAGGGTGAGCAACGTCGAGTGCCCGGTCCATTCGGTGTCCGGTCGGGCCGGGGCCGACACCAGCGGATAGACCTCGATCCGGCCCGAAGGCTCGGCTGATTCGGCGTCGCTGGCGTACGGCACCGCGAACCACGAGGTTCCGTTGAAGTCGGCGGTCGAGGCCCGGGGTACGGTGCCGTCCAGGACGTCGGTGCCCGTAGTGACGTCGAGCCGGTGCAGGTCGGTGACGGTCTTGCCGTCCGCCTGACGATCCACGAACCAGGGCAGTGTCTTGCCGAGGACGCCCCGGAACCCCGGCTGTAAATCCGTCTGCGTCGGGGTCAGCGCCGAGCGCCGCACGAGTTCGCCCCCGAGCGCTCCGGTGAGAATCTGCGGGTCGAGCGAACTCACCCCGTCGCCCACCGTCTCCCCTTCCGGAGCGCTGCGCCACACAACGGCCCCATCGTCGGACAGGCCGTTCAGCGTGAGCGTCGCACCCGCCCAATGCAGCGGAATCTGCACCGGTTCCGAGACCGCGGACGGCACAGCGAAGGCGGGGGCGGCCGGCCCTCCGGTGCCGAGCACCGTGGCCGCTCCTGTCACCCAGGTCAGGAGGGCCCGTTTCACACCTTGGCTGTGCACCGGCCGCTACCCCCGTATTCGCGTTGCTGACGGGGGTGAGCCTGCCGGTCCGATCCGGCCTGCCGCACGCCACCGCTTCAGGTGACGTCAGGCGTACTTCGGCGTCGTGCCGACCGGCCGGATCGGCGCCGCAACCGCGCCCTTCAGCGGCGGCTGACCTGCACGCCGCCGAAGAGCCCGTACGCGGTCACCTTCACCTTCCGGCCGTCCGGGGTGGCCGGGCGGTCCACCGGGCGCAGTCGCGGGAACAGCGTGAAGCCCTCGACCTCGACCTCGACGTTGGCCGGCACGGTCAGGTTGACGCCACCGACCAGGGAGTACTTGGTCAGGCTGAGCCCGGCCTCCGGGAGATTCGTCGCGGTCAGGTCGGCGTTGATGCCCCCGATCAGCGAGATGTGCGTGACCTGGGCCGCGGCCGGGTGGTCGGCGTCGATCTTCAGGCCGCCGAGGGGCGTGATGTGTCGTTCCGATTCGCTCATGGCCGTATTGTGCCGCCGATCCACCCGCGCAGAGACCGAAAAAGACGCAAAAGTGGATCAGAGGTGGTAGCTGTACTCGCGGAACTCCCAGTCCGTGACCCAGCGCGAGAAGCGTTCCAGCTCATCGCGTTTGTAGGCGACGAACGCGGCCACGAAGCGCTTGCCCAGCATCTCGGTCAGCGCGGTGTCGTCCTCCAGGAAGTCCAGCGCCGATTTCAGGTCGCCGGGCAGCTGCTGAGCCTTGGACGTGTCGTACCCGTAGCCCTCCAGCTTCTCCGGCGGCTCCAGTTCGTCCCGGATGCCGATGTAGGCCGCAGCCAGGAACGCGGCGATGCCCAGGTAGGGGTTGGCCGAGGCATCGCCCAGGCGCAGTTCCAGCCGGGAGGCCTGGCCCCGCTCGGGTGGGATCCGGATCATCGCGCTGCGGTTGTCCAGGCCCCAGTCGATCAGCCAGGGCGCCAGGGTGTCGGGCCCGAAACGCTTGTAGGAGTTGACCGTCGGGTTCAGCAGGGCGGTCAACGCCGGGGCGTGGGCCAGGACGCCGGCGATGGCGTGCCGGGCGACGTCGGACAGGCCGTCCCGGCCCTGCGGATCGTCGAAGAGCGCCTGACCGTCCTCGGACCAGGTGGAGAAGTGCAGGTGGAATCCGGAGCCGCCCTCGTCGTTGAAGGGCTTGGCCATGAAGGTGGCCAGCTTTCCCTCGCGGCGGGACAGCTCCTGCACGGCGGCCTTGAACCGGAAGGCGCGGTCGGCGGCGTCCAGTGCGTCCCCGTGCCACAGGTTGATCTCGAACTGCCCGCTGGCGAACTCGTGGTTGGCCGCGACCACGTCGATGCCGTAGTCGCCCAGCTGACGCAGCGCCCGCAGCAGGGTGTTCTCGGGGTCGCCCTTGTACCCGGAGGTGTAGACGTTGCCGGTGCCCTCGCCGTACCGGCGCCAGCCCGACGCTGATTCGGCCGCCTGCTCCAGGACGAAGAACTCCAGCTCGGGCCCGATGACCGGCTTCATGCCCAGGCCGGCGAACTCCTCCAGGACCTTCCTGAGGACGTTGCGGGGGCTCTCCTCCGAGCGGGAGCCGTCGGGGTTGAAGACGTCGGCGATTACGTGGGCGACCCCCGGCTCCCAGGGCAGGGGCTTCAGCGTGGACAGGTCGGGCAGCGCGATGACGTCGGGCAGGCCGTCGGACAGGCCGCCCTCGATGTCCACGACGCCGCCCAGGGGCGAGGTGCCGTACACCGAGCGGCAGAAGGCCACGCCGTGCCCCACGGTGCGGGCGAAGTGGCTGACCAGCAGGTCGCGCCCGCGCTCGGCGCCGATCAGATCCGCGTACCCCAGTCGCACGACGTCGATCTGGTCGGCTTCCAGACCTGCCTGCGCCGCTCGCACCGCATCGGCATCGACCTGAACCATCCTTGGCTCCTCATTGTCGGGTCATTGTCGGGACGTACCGGGCACCGGCGGGCCTGTAACCCACGTCACACCGCCCGTGCCTGAATCGTACGGACGCGAACGACCCTGTCAAGGTCGTAAAAGTGGTTCTGTCCTGACATTCTTCGGCCGGTCTGGTGTAATGCCGGAATGCCCAACGAGTACGCCCTGGTCGCGACCGAGCGGGCGATGCGCCAGCACATCGCCCAGCTGAATCTCGATTTCGAGGCGGCGCACGTGATCTCGAGCGTGTACCGGGCGGCGAACGCGGTGCGCTCGCGGGTGACCGCCGAGGTGCTGCGGCCGTACGGGCTGACCTGGACCGGCTTCGTGGTGATGTGGGTGGTCTGGATCTGGGACACGATCGAGTCCCGGCACGCGGCCGATGCGGCGGCGATCTCGAAGGCCACGCTCACCGGGGTGGTGCGGACGCTGGAGGGGCACGGCTGGATGCTGCGCACCGAGAAGGCCGGTGACCGGCGCAAGGTCGAGCTCAGCCTGACCCCGGCCGGCATCGCGCTGATGCAGGAGCTGTACCCCAAGTTCAACCAGGAGGAGTCGCGCGTGGTGTCCGGACTGTCCACCCGCCGGCGCCGCGAGGTGATCAACTCCCTGCGCGGCATCATCATCGCCATCGAGGCGATGGACAACGACGAGGACCACGACGAGGCCTCGTAGACGTCAGTCACCGATCGACTGCACGAACGCATCGAAAAGCCCGGCCTGAAGCGGATCCTCGTCCGAGGTGTCCTCCGGGTGCCACTGCACGCCCAGATACCAGCCGTGGTGACCCTCCAGCGTCACCGCCTCGATGGTGCCGTCCGCGGCGTGCGCAGCCGCCCGCAGCCCCCGGCCCAGGCGGCCGATGGCCTGATGGTGGTGGCAGGAGACCCGCATCCGGTCCAGCGGAACCGGAAATTCCTTGCCTAGGGCGACTTCATGCACGTAGCGCCGGTGACCCTCCCCCAGGTCCTGGACCAGATCGCCGCCGCGGGCCACGTTGACGACCTGGGTGCCCCGGCAGATCGACAGCAGCGCGATCCCGTCGGCCAGCGCCACCCGGGCCACGGCCAGGTCGAAGGCGTCCTGCACCTCGTCGACGTCGTACTGACTGGCGTGCTCCTCCTGACCGGCCCAGCGGGGAGAGACATCACCCCCGCCGGGCAGCAGGATGCCGTCGGCCATCCGGAGCCGGGCCCGCACCGCGGCGTCCAGCTCCGCCTCGGACAGCCCTTCCGGAACGTGCGGATGGATCGCGAGCGGCTCGGCCCCGGCCGCATACACCGACTCGGCCAGCCGCACCGCCGTCACCTCCGCCCGGTAGCGCAGGGCCGAGGCCGACGCCGAGAAGCGGGCCGGGATCAGCACCACCGGTCGCCGGGAAACCCGTTCAGCCATGGGCGATCCAGGTCGTCTTCAGGTCGGTGTACTGCTCCAGCGCGTGCCGCGACTTGTCCCGCCCGGCGCCGGACTGCTTGACGCCGCCGAACGGGACGCTCATGTCGCCCTCCTCGTAGCAGTTGACCCACACCGTGCCCGCCCGCAGCCGCCGGGACATCCGGTGAGCCCGTCCGAGGTCGCGCGTCCAGACGGCCGCCGCCAGGCCGTAGGGGGTGTCGTGGGCAAGGTCCAGCGCCTCCTGCTCGGTGCTGAACGTCTGCACCGCCAGGACGGGTGCGAAGAGTTCCTCGCGCACCAGCACGTTGTCGGCGCATACGCGGCCGGTGATCGTGGGCGCCAGATACGGCCCGCCGGAATCCGTGCGGACGGCAGATCCGCCCGCGCGCAGGGTTGCTCCTTGGGCGATGCCGTCCTCCAGCTGTCGCAGTACCCGCTGCAGACTGACCGCATCCACCATCGGGCCGATCAGCGTGTCCGGGTCCAGCGGGTCGCCCGGCTGCCAGTTAGCCGCCGCAGCGACGACCGCCTCGATCACCTCGTCGGCGACGTCGGCGTGCACGAGCAGTCGTGAGCCGGCCGTGCACATCTGTCCGGAGTTGAAGAAGATCGCCCAGGCCGCCGTGCTGGCCGCGGTGCCCAGATCGGCGTCCGGGAAGACGATGTTGGGTGACTTGCCGCCCAGTTCCAGGTGCACCCGTTTGAGGTTGGAATCGGCGGCGTAGCGCAGGAAATGCCGGCCGACGGCCGTGGAGCCGGTGAAGGTCAGGACGTCGACGTCCGGATGCTCGCCCAGTCGTCGACCCACGGTGGCGCCGTCGCCGGAGAGAACATTGAGGACGCCGGTGGGCACCCCAGCCTGGACCGCCAACTGCGCTACGCGCTGCATGGACAAGGACGACTGCTCGGCCGTTTTCAGCACGACCGTGCATCCCGCGGCCAGGGCGGGCGCGAACTTCCACGACCCGATCGTCAGCGGGAAGTTCCATGGCACCACGGCCGCCACGACCCCGGACGGTTCCTGGGTCACCAGGGCCAGCTCGCCCTCCACGGTCGAGGGGATCTCGCCCATGCTCTTGTCGGCGAGCCCCGCGTAGAAGCGCAGGCAGCGGATCAGCGCCCGTACCTCGATCTCCCAGGCCGTCCGGATCGGCTTGCCCATCTCCAGGCTGATCAGTAGCGCGAGCTCGTCGCGGTGCTGCTCGCACAGATCGGCCAGCCGGAACAGGACCTCCCCGCGCTCGCGCGCGGCCATCCGCGGCCACGGTCCCTGGTCGAAGGCCCGGCGCGCGGCGGCGACCGCCGCATCGGCGTCGGCGACCTCGGCCCAGGCCAGGTCCACCAGGTGGCTGCCGTCGCGGGGGGTGTGGACGGCCCGCACGCCGCCGCCCGCGGCCGGGCGCTGCTCGCCCCCGATCAGCAGGGCTGCGGGCAGGTCCAGCCGCTGGGCCAGCTCTGCCCAGTCGACCTCGGCGACTCGGTCCGTGGCCATGTCAGAGGGCCTTCGAGGGCTTGCGGATGCCGCGGAACGCCCAGTCCCCGCCCTGGGCCGTGGAGAGCACTTCCTCGCTCTCGGACGGCTGCGCACCGACGTCGGAGCGGATCGCGGTGGGCCCCTCGACGATGTGGTTGCGCAACGTCCCCAGGCCCTCCACCTCGACCTCCACGACGTCCCCCGGGTAGACCGTCCGGGAGATCGCCGGGGTCCCGGACAGCAGGACGTCACCGGGCTGCAGGGTGATCGTCCGGGCGATGTCGGCGACCAGGTAGTGCATGTCCCACCTCATCTCCGCGGTGCTCGCGTCCTGGCGGACCTGCCCGTTGACCAGGGTGCGGATCCGCTTGTCGTGGAAGTCCCAGCCCTCGACCAGGCCGGGCCCCAGCGGGCAGAGCGTGTCGGAGCCCTTGACCCGCAGCATCGATCCCGCGTCGGTGTCGCGGAAATCGTGCAGCCCGTAGTCGTTCCCGATGGTGTAGCCGCGGATGTAGGCCCCGGCTTCGTCAGGCGCGATGTTCCGGGCGGTGCGGCCGATGACGATGGCGATCTCGCCTTCGTAGTTCAGCCACTTGCACCCCGACGGACGCACGACGGCGCCCTCGTGGGCGTTCAGCGCGGAGATCGGCTTGTGGAAGTACGTCGGCGCCGGGGGTAGCGTCGTCTGCATCTCCTGCACCCGGGAGGCATAGTTCAGGTGCACGCAGACGATCTTGCTGGGCACCACGGGCGGCAGGTGCTGGGCCTCGGCGACCGCCACCACCCGCCCGTCCCCGGCCACCAGTTCCTGATCATGACGGACGACGTCGGTGACGTTCCCGTCCAGCAGGATCCGGCGCGTCTCGGATGTTTTCATCAGCCGGCTGCTTTCAGGTCCGGTCCGCCGGTCTGGCGGACGTAGTCGGGGTCGACCGGGGTGGCGTGGGCGCGGGGAAAACCGTGGTCGGGCCGGTCGAACCACACGTGCACCTGGCCGGTGCCGATGGAGTTCTCGTACTCGCCGAAACGTCGCCCGGGCGCAGTGCAGTCGCCCTCGCCCAGCGCGCCGATCATCATCAGGTAGTGGCCGAAGCGGGCTTCGGGCCGGTAGCGGTAGAACTCCGGCATGGTCGCCAGAACCCGGGCGTGATCGCCGCGGGAGAACCACTCAAGCCGCTGCTGATCGGCGTCCATTGCTTCGGCGGTGTAGATGTGTTCCACCCCGGCGGCCTCGTGGTCGCGCAACTGCCGCAGCGGCCAGAAGGTGTGGGACATCGCGCCCGAGGCGATCAGGACGACCTTGCGGTCCGAGGCGGCGATCGCCTCGCCGAGCGCTCGCCCCAGGCGCAGGTTGTCCTCGGTGTCGGCGGTCTGGCAGACCCCGATGCTGATCCACTTCTTGTCCGGCAGTCCCTGGCCGAGGAACTCCCAGACGTTGGTGGTGGCGTAGAAGATCGGCAGGTGGTCGTCCGCGATCGGGGTGATCCAGGTGCAGTGCCCGGCCGCCTTGGAGGCGATCAGCTGGGCCAGTTCGGGATCGCCGGGAAAGTCGTAGGGCCGTCGGCTCATTCCGCGCGGCAGTTCCTCGGAGGTGAACAGGCCCTGCCGGCGTTGCTGGGCGGTGACGACGAACTCGACCGTGGTGGCCCAGTGCGAGTCCAGGACCACGACGGTGTCGTAGTCGAGGGTGTCGAAGACCTCCCGGCGCAGCTGCTGCAGCCCGGAGACCAGGGTCGAGTCCTGCCCGTGGTTCAGCTCCCGGCGGATCGTCTCCGGCAGCACGATGGTGGGCACGTGCGCGATCAGGCCCGCGCCGACGACTTCACCCATCAGCCTTCCCCTTTCTGGTTCCATCCGTTGGGACTGAACACGCTGTTCTTGACGTCGCAGTAGAAGTCGAAGGACCAGTCCCCGCCCTCACGTCCGATCCCCGACTGCTTGTTCCCGCCGAACGGGGCGCCCAGGTCGCGCACGAAGAAGCAGTTGACCCAGACGGTTCCGGCCGACAGCTGGGCACTGACCCGTTCGGCCCGGTCGGGATCGCCGGTCACCAGGGTCGCGGCCAGGCCGAAGCGGGTGCTGTTGGCCAGCTGCACCGCCTGCTCCTCGGTGGCGAACGTCTGCAGGGTCAGGACCGGCCCGAACACCTCCTCGGTGAGGATCTCGCTGCCCGGCTGCGCGTCCAGGAGGATCGTGGGCCGGAAGTACAGGCCGCCCAGGTCCCGGTTGGGGCCGCCGCCCAGCACCGGCCGGGCCCCGGCCGCGACGGCCCGCTCGACGAAACCGGCCACCCGTTCGAAGTGCCGGCGGCTGACCAGGGCGCTGACGTCGGTGGCGGGCTCGCGCGGATCGCCCTGCACCAGGCCCTTCGCCCGGGCCACCACCCGCTCCAGGAACTGCTCGGCGACGGAGTCCTGCACGAGCATCCGGAAGGCGCCCAGGCAGACCTGGCCGGCGTTGTCGAACTGCTCGACGGCCAGGTCGACGGCCAGGTCCAGATCGGCGTCGGCGAAGACCACCAGCGGGGATTTTCCCCCCAGTTCGAAGGACAGGGGGACGATGTTGGGCGCCGCCGCCGCGGCGATCGTGGCGGCGGTGGGGACCGAGCCGGTGAACGAGAGCCGGTCGATGCCCGGGTGGGCGGTCAGCGGGGCGCCGGCCTGGGTGCCAGTGCCCTGCACGACGTTGAACACCCCGGCGGGCACCCCCGCCCCGGCCATGATGTCGGCCAGGATCGAGGCGGTCAGAGGCGCCCATTCCGGCGGCTTGAGCACCACCGTGTCCCCGGCGGCCAGGGCCGGGCCGATCCGCCAGGTGGCCAGCATCAGCGGCGCGTTCCAGGGCGTGATGACGGCGACCACGCCGGCCGGGTCGTAGGTGATCCGCTCCCGGTGGCCGCGGATCTGCCGGTCCTCGTGTTTTGCATCCACGGCGTGGTCGGCGAAGTAGCGGAAGTTCTGGCCGACCCGGGGCATGACCCCCCGGCGGTGCGAGCGCAACAGCGAGCCGTTGTCGCGGGTCTCGACCCGCGACAGCTCCTCGGCCCGAGCGTCGATGCCGTCGGCGACCCGCCGCAGGATGGCCGAGCGCTCGCTGACCGGTAGTGCGGCCCAGGCCGGGAAGGCCCGGCGGGCGGCGTCCACGGCCGCGTCGACCTCGGCCCGGCCTCCCGCGGAGATCTCGCCCAGGACGCTCTCGTCGATCGGCGAGACGTCGGTGAAGGTCTGTCCCGAGGCCGAGGCCCGGCGCTGCCCGTCGATCCAGTGCCGGGTGTCGACCGGGACGTCCTCGACGATGATGGTGCTCATACCGGGAGCTCCTGGCTGATCCGGGCCAGCGTGCTCCCGCCGTTCCAGACCACGCCGACCTGGCGGTAGTAGCCGCCGATCACCTCCTGCACGCTCAGCCGGGACAGTTCCTCGGTCGGCGACTCGTACAGCCGCAGGTCGACGTCCCCCGTCCAGGACTGGCCGCCCTCGAAGGCGGCCGCGCCGGAGCTGATCAGTTCGGCGTAGGCGTCCGGCGCTCCGCTCTCGATGCCGGGAAAGACCCGGTGGTGGGCCATCTTGTGGCTGTTGACGAAGCCGTTGTGCTCGGAGGGCTCGCGCAGGGTCAGCACGGCCTCGGCCAGGCGCCGATCCCCCGCCGCCAGGGTCGCGCCGAAGACGCCGCCGGGCCCGATCTGCGGGGCGCCCTGGGCGAAGGGGTGCGGGCGGGTCTGCCACATCGAGCCCAGCTTCTTCGGGTAGCCCTGGTGCAGGCCACGGACGATGGCAAAGTCCTTGTCCACCCAGATGTAGACGCAGCGAGAGAACACCTGACCCTGGAAGCTGCACCGCACGACGACGAACGCCTCCTTGTACTGGGCCCGGACCGGGTCCAGCAGCTCGGCCCGGCTGGTCGAGCAGGACTGCCAGTCGGCCCAGATCAGCGCGACGGCGCCCGGGTCCTCGGGGGCGGGCTCCAGCGGGGCGGGCAGCAGTTCGGCCACCCGGGCCGGGTCGGTGCGGTACTCCACGGTGAGCAGGTCGCCGGAGTAGTACCAGGGCGGATCGGGAATGATGGACGCGGTGCCGCCGGCGGTGCGGGGGTAGAAGAACCCCTTGGTCTCACTCATCGAAATCCTTAATCGCGAGGTCAGGTCAGCCGCTCATCGGCCAGCAGTCGGTGGACGATCCGCCGCACCGCGATGGCCGCCGCATCCGCGGCCACCCGCACGTCGTTACGCGCGCCGTCGGTGGTGATGACCGCCTGCATGGTCTGCAGGATCGCCTGCACCCGGCGGTAGTAGGTGGTGAAGATCGGCAGCAGGTGCTGGGAAACCGCGTCCTCCAGGGCGAAGTCGCGGCTGACCCGCCAGAGGTGTCTCGTGCGGCCGGAGTCCACCGGGGTGGTGGCGTGGGTGAAGCGGAACCGGGCCGGTTGCCGCCCGGGCCGCAGGAAACTCCAGGTATCCACCCACAGACCGGGACTGACGAAGCGGCCCTCCTCGCGTTGCGCCACCGCGGCGTCGGCGGGCAGGTCCAGCAGCGGGGCCAGCCAGGGCGAGACCGGGCCGGGGGGATAGTCCCGGGCGAAGGACACGCTGGTCTCGGCCACTTCGACCACGAGCTGGGGAACCGGGCCGGCGCTGAGCACCGGTGGGGCGATCAGCGGGTCGACCACGGCGACGTGGGTGATGTCGGCGAAGTTCTCGTGCAGCAGGAGCAGGTTCGCGGCCGTCGTCCATTCCTGACCGAAGCTCACCCACCGCTCGTCGGACGGGCAGCCGGTCTGCGGCAGCTGACGCAGGTCGGCCAGCCCTTCGCGGCCGAACCAGACCCAGACCAGGCCGTCCTGCTCACGGACCGGCCAGGCCCGCACCCGCGCGCCGATCGGCACGTGCTCCTGGGTGGGCACGTGGGTGCACCGCCCGTCCGGCCCGTAGCGGAACCCCGAGTAGGCCGAGACGATCTCGTCACCGACCACCGTGCCCAGGCTGAGCGGGTAGGGGGCGTGAGCGTCACGGTCCTCCAGGACGACGATCTCCCCCGCCCGGGTGCGGTAGAGGACCAGCGAGGTCTGCAGGGCCCGGCGGGCCAGGGGCCGGCCGGTCACCTCGGTGGAGGTGGCGACGCTGTACCAGGTCTGGGTGGGATAGGCCGTGTAGGCGCTCATCACAGGTCCAGGGTCAGGCGGGCGCCGGAACAGCGGGACACGCAGATCATCATGACCTCGTTGCTCGCTCGCTCCTCGTCGTCCAGAACGGAGTCTCGGTGGTCGATCTCGCCGTCCACCACCTCGATCACCTCGGTCTCGCAGGTGCCGCAGATCCCCTCCAGACAGGAGCCGAGCACGCTGACGCCGGCCTGGCGGACCGTGTCGAAGATGCTCTGGTCGGCGGGCACGTCCAGGGTCAGCCCCGAGCGCTGCAGCACCAGCTCGAACGATCGGCCGGTCGCCGCCCCGTCCTGCTGCTTGGCCGAGAACCGTTCCAGATGCAGGGATCCGGGCGGCCAGTGCGCGCAGGCCGCCTCCATCGCGGCGAGCATTCCTTCGGGGCCGCAGGCGTACACGAGCGTGCCGGGACGCGGTTCCTTGAGGATCGCGGTCAGGTCCGGTCGGCCGTCGGTGTCCTCGGGAACGATGTGGACCCGGTCGCCGAAGGAGGCCAGTTCGTCCAGGAAGGCCATGGACGATCGGGTGCGCCCGCCGTACCAGAGTTCCCACTGGGCGCCGACGGCCTCGATCTGGTGAATCATGGCCAGCAGCGGGGTGATCCCGATCCCACCGGCCACGAGCAGGTAGGAGCGGGCCGGCACGATCGGGAAGTGGTTGCGCGGGCCTCGCACCCCCACGCTCTGCCCCACTTCCAGCGCATGCACGGCCGTCGAACCGCCGCGCGAGTCGGGTGCTTTGAGAACCGCGATCCGGTAGGCGCCGGCGTCCTGGGTCCGGCCGCACAGCGAGTACTGGCGGACCAGACCGTCGGGGAGGACCAGGTCGATGTGCGCGCCCGGGGTCCAGCCCGGAAGGTCGCCGCCGTCGGCCCGGCGCAGCGTCATCGCGACCACGTCGGCCGCGACCGGTTCGGCGTGCTCCACGACCAGGTCGGCCTCGAACTCGCGCAGCACGGTCCGGGTGATCGGCATGGCTCCTTCGCCTATCGGGTGACGACGCGGACCGGGAACTGCTTGATCCCGTTCACGAAGTTCGAGCGCACCCGGGTGATCGGCCCGGCCGTCTCGATGGTGGACAGCCGCGGGATCAGCTCCTCGAACATCAGCCGGATCTCCATCCGGGCCAGCGCATTACCCAGGCACAGGTGCGCGCTGCCCTTGCCGAAGGTCAGATGGTCGACGTTGGTGCGGGCCACGTCGATCTCGTAGGGACGCTCGAACCGGGCGTCGTCGCGGTTGCCCGAGGCGAACCACATCACCACCTTGTCGCCCTCCTTGATCGTGCGGCCGCCGAGTTCGACCTCGCGGGTGGCCGTGCGCCGGAAGTGGTAGACCGGTGAGGCCCAGCGCAGCAGTTCCTCGGTCGCGGCCGGGATCAGCGACGGGTCCTCCTGCAGCCGGGCGAGCTGGCCGGGCTGGTCGATCAGGCCCAGCATCGAGTTGCTGATGGCGTGCCGGGTGGTCTCGTTGCCGGCGATCACCAGCAGCAGGAAGTAGTTGTCGAAGTCCTGGTCGCTCATCGGGATCCCGTCGGTGGGGATCTTGTTGGCCAGCAGGCTGATCAGGTCCTTGCCGTCGCCGCCGCGCCGCGCGTCGCGCAGGGCCCGGCCGTACTCGAACACGTCCTGGGTGGTCGGGCTGCGGAAGGGCAGGTGCTTGTAGGCCTCGCTGTCGGGACTGTCGGCCGGGTGCTCGGTGTAGTCCGGGTCGGTGTTGCCGACCATCTCGTTGCCCCAGGCGATCAGCTGGCCGGTGTCGGCCCGGGGCACGTCCAGCAGCCGGGCCAGCACCTGGATCGGGAAGTCGGCGCTGATCCGCTGCACGAAGTCGAACTCGCCGCCGCCGTCGGCCAGCGCCGCGTCCACGGTCTGCCTGGTCAGCTGGCGCAGGAACACCTCGTAGTTCTTCAGCAGGTTGCGGGGGCTGAACTCGCGGGAGATCAGCGAGCGCAGGGCGGCGTGGCGGGGGCCGTCGGTCTCCAGGATGGAACGCCGCTGGTCCTGGTACTGCGGTTCGACGTCCTCCAGGTTGACGAACTTCTCGGAGGTGAAGGTCTCGGCGTCGCGGTCCACCGCCCAGATGTCGTCGTACCGGGTCACCGCCCAGAACCCGCTGCCGGAACCGGAGTCGTCGGTCCAGTGCACCGGGTCCTCCCGGCGCAGGGTGTCGAACTGGGCCCAGGCCTGGTTGTCCCGGAAGCGGTCCAGGTCGGCCAGGTCGACCTCCTTCAGCGGAACGGATTCCGGAGCAGGCATCTCGGTTCTCCTTCGGTTAGCTGACCAGATTTGCCACGGCCGAGGCGTTCTCACCGCTGCGCCGGGCCAGGCCGACGGCGGCGCCCAGCAAGAAGACGACGAAGGGCAGCAGGATCAGGACCCAGCCCAGGGTGTTCAGGCTCCAGGCGTGCGTGCTGGGGTCCACTCCAGACTTGGCGGTGCCCGCCAGCAGGCCGAACCTCGACATCAGCAGGTACTCCCCCAGCACCAGACCCAGCGCGGCCAGGGCCGGGGCCGCGACGGATCTCCAGAGCCCGATGGGCTCACCGCCGGTGCGGAAGTAGCGGATGACGGCCAGGCAGACCAGGAACTCCACGAACACGATGGCCACGACGGCCAGGGCCGCGAACCAGGAGAAGAGGTTGAGCACCGGGTCCTTGTCGGCCAGCCAGAAGACGACGATCACCACCCCGGTGATCAGCGCCGTGGCCACGGACCCGGCCAGCGGCGCCCCGGCCCGGTTGACCCGTTCGAAGACCCTGGGCAGGACCCCGGCGCGTCCCATCGAGTAGAAGTAGCGGGCGGCGGAGTTCTGGAAGGCCAGCAGCCCGGCGAACAGGCTGGACAGGACCAGCCAGCTCATCAGGTCGGCCAGCCAGCCGCCGACGAACTCGCGGGCCACCGAGAACAGCACGTTGGCGGTGTCGGCCAGTGGCACGCCGTCGGCCGTGGAGCGGGTCAGGGTCTGCTCGACGGCCTGCCCGGCGCCGAGCGCGCTGATCACCGCGAAGGTGGTCAGGGCGAACAGGACGGTGATGACGCCGACGGCCAGGTAGGTGGCCAGCGGCACGCTGCGTTTGGGGTCGCGCGACTCCTCGCCGTAGATCGCGGTGGCCTCGAACCCGATGAAGGACGCGAACGCGAACGACAGCGCGATCCCCGCCGAGCCGCCGAACCCGCCGGCCAGGACCTGGTCCGGGCTGAAGGATGCCCCCAGGTCAAGGCCGCCCGGGCCGCCGCCCTGGACCAGGACCGCGATGGCGGTCAGCAGCAGCGTGCTGATCTCCAGCAGCATCAGTGCCCCCAGGAGCCGGGCGCCGACGTCCACACTGGAGGCCGACAGGACCAGCACCAGAACCCAGGCCAGCAGCGCCCAGACCCACCAGTCCAGGCTGATGCCGAGTTCGTCGTCCATCCGGGCCGCGGCGACGGCGCCGAAGAAACCGTAGATGGACAGCTGGATCGCCAGGTAGGCGACCAGGCAGACGTAGGCGCTGCCGACCCCGGCCCCGATGCCCAGGCCCCGGCCCACGTAGGCGAAGAAGGCACCGGTGTTGGTGACCCGCCGGCTCATCGCCGCGTAGCCGACGCTGAACAACAGCAGCACGATCCCGACGGCCAGGTAGGCCCCGGGCACCCCGGCGCCGTTGCCGAGGACGACGGCCAGGGGAACCGCGCCCGTGACGCCGACCAACGGCGCGGCGGCGGCCACCACGAAGAAGGCAATGCCGAAGACCGTCAGACGACCGCTATGCAGTGCGGTGCCGGAGGTTTCGCTCGGCGCCGGCTGCAGGTCCACGCTGACTCCCCATGATGTTCGGGTCCGAACGATTCTTCGACCCTGACACCCGCACCGGCAGACGTCAAGGCCTCCCGGTGATCCGGACCGCTCGTCGCGCGACCCTCGACGGCCCGCGGTCGTTTGGGTATGAATGTTTTCGCGAGACGCGAACGGGGACCCGAAAACGACGGCGTTGGAATAGGATCCGATGATCTCGAGCGCGGTGAAGCAGTCGTTGGTAGACCGTGGTGACGTACTGGAGGATCTGGTGCGCTACCTGCGGATGGCCTGGGAGTCCTTCGACCGCCCCCGGCCCAGTGAACCGGTCGTCGACAGTGATCTCCTCCGGCGCCTGGTCAGGGACATCCCGCAGGAGGGCAGCCCGACCTCCGCCGCCCTCGATGACGCCGTGCGCATCCTGGATGCCAGCGTCTCCCCCGCACGACCGCTGTACCTGGCCTACATCGGCTCCAGCGGGCTGGAAACCGGTGTTCTGGCCGCGGCTCTGACCTCCGCCTACGACGCCAACCTGGCCACCGCGGCCGGCGCCGCGGACCTCCTGGACCGCCAGGCCGTGCGCTGGGCCGGTCAGTTCATCGGATTCCCGGTCGCCGAAGGTCATTTCACCAGTGGCGGCCAGATCTCCAACCTCACCGCCGTGCTCGCCGCCCGCGAGCACGCCCTGCCGGGCACCCGGGAGAACGGAGTGGGCGCCCGCGAGGTTGCCCTGTACTGCTCAGCGGAGGCGCACCACTCGATCGCCCGGGCCGTCGAGGCCGCGGGCCTGGGGAGCCGGTGCCTACGCCGCATCGCCGTGGACACCCGTCACCGGATGGATCCGGCGGCCCTGGGCAATGCCCTGCAGGAGGACGCCCGGCGCGGGGTCACCCCGATCGCCGTCATCGCCACCGCCGGCACCACCCTGACCGGAGCCGTCGACCCGCTGGATGTCATTGCCGAGGTGTGCGCTCAGCACGACGTCTGGCTGCACGTGGACGGCGCCTACGGAGTTCCGGCCGCGGCCACCGCCACGGCGGGGCACTGGTTCCATGGTCTGGAGCGCGCCGACTCGGTGACCATGGACGCGCACAAGTGGCTGGGCGTGCCCAAGAGCTGCAGCCTGATCCTGATGCGCGAGACCGGTCACCTGCGCGCCGCCTTCGGCCATCAGGAGACGTACATGCTGCACGAGGGCGACACCGCCAACGCCGTCGACCACACCCTGGAGTACTCCCGGCCGTTCAACTCCCTCAAGCTCTGGCTGGCCCTGCGGGTGCACGGGGCCGAGCAGTACCGGTCCTGGCTGGAGGGCACGCTGGACAACGCCAACCTGCTGGCCGCGACCATCCGCGCCCGCCCGGACTTCGCCCTGCTGAACACGCCGATGCTCTCGACCGTCTGCTTCCAGCACACCCCGCCGGGCCTGCCGGCCGACCAGCTGAACGAGCACAACGAGCGACTGGCGCACGCCATGCAACGCGACGGCCGGGTCTACATCGCCCCTGCGCTGGTGGACGGGCGAACGTGCCTGCGGGCCTGCTTCGTCAACTACCGGACGACGGCCGAGTCGGTGGACCTGGTGCTGGAGGTGGCGGCTCAGCTGGGTCGCTCTCTGGACCCGCCGTGCTGACCTCCGAGGTCTCCGGCGTTTCCGAGGCCACGGTACGCAGGAGGAACTGCCACGCGTGCAGGTAGTGCTCCACCGAGTGCCTCTCGGCGATCGGCCGCGCCGCCGCACTCATCCCGGCCACCCGGTCGGGAGAGCGGATCAGCTGCAGAATGCCGTCGGCCAGCGCCTCGACATCACCCGGCGGGATCAGCAGGCCGGCCGCGCCGACCTGCTCACGGGGCCCGTAGGCGATGTCGTAGGCGATGACCGGGCACCCGCGGTGCAGGGCCTCCAGCACCACCAGCGGATAGCCCTCGAACCGGCTGGTCAGCAGGAGGGCGGTGGCCGTGGCGAGGTGGTCGCGGGCGTGGGGGTCGTAGCCCCGCAGGCGCACGGAGGCACCCAGCCCGGCCTCGTCGATCTGGGCCTGCAACTGCTCGCGGCGGCTGCCCTTGCCGTAGATGTCCAGGGTGGCGTCCGGTTCCTCGGCCACCACCCGCGCGAACGCGCTCACGGCGTCCTCGAACCGTTTCTGCCGCTCCAAGCGTCCCACCATGACGAACCGCCGGGGCTCACGGGCCACGACCGCAGGAGGGACGCCGGGATCGCCGATCGGGTTGGGGATCACGTGAATGTTGTCAGCGGTGGCGAAGCGGGCCCGGATGTCGTCGCGCTGCCGCTGGGTGAGCGTGACCAGGGCCGAGAGCCGGGGAATGGCCTCCAGCACCGGCTCGTGGGTCGGGTTGACCGGCGAGTCGGGTTGGTACGGCTCGAGCACGTGGATGTTGTGCATGACGTGGATCAGCCGCACCCGGGGACGCTTGTTCAGCGGTACCAGATGGCGCAGCGCGAAACGGCTTTCGGTGACGATGAAGACCGGCAGCTCGGGGTCGGGATCGAACAGCCGGGTCACCCACCAGCGGCGCAGTGCCCCGGTGCCGCTGAAGGTCCTGACGACCCGATTGAGCCGGTCGGCCAGCTGGATCCCGTCCGGACCCCGACGCAGGTACACGCTGCCGTCCGGGCGCCGGTGGTCGGTGACCACCGGCGTCCCCTCGTCATCTTTGTAGGTCGTCAGGTGCACGGTGCCGTCGGGATGGGCGAAGTCTTCGGCGGTCAGCGCCTCGAGTTCGGGCAGGGACGGTGCGTCGTCGGGGGCCAGCGGTGGCGGCTCGTTGCGCAGCGACTCGTACAGGTTCAGCAGCGTCGTCGAGGGCGCCAGCAGGCCGGCGCCCAGCAGCTCGGTCCGGATGTGCGGGTAGTCCGGCTGATCGTCGAACGACAGCAGAAGCGGCGCAACCGCAGCCTTTTCAGCAAAGAGCCGGCTGCGCAGCAGCATCATGCCGGTCTGGCCGCCGGATCCGAGCGCCAGTCGTGACGTGACGCCGAGGTACTGCCCGTGGGGAAGGTGGATGCGGTTCACGGTCAGGGCTTGATCGCGACCCGCCCGCTGCCGGCGCGCCAGAGCAACAGCTGCGCACCGCTTTCCTGCAGCCATTCGTCGGTGGCCTGCCGGGCGCCCTGCCACCAGCCGTAGTCGTCCAGGATCAGCACCCCACCGGACACCAGCCGGGGGTACAGCTGCTCCAGCTCGTGCTTGGTGGAGGAGTACCAGTCGGTGTCCAGGCGCAGCAGGGCGATCTTGTCCGGCGCCTGCTGGGGCACGGTGTCCTCGACCTTGCCCTGCACGAAGTGAACTCGCTCCTCCGGGTAGGGCACGGTCTGGAAGCCCGCCTTCACATCCTCCAGCGAGGCGTACGCCCAGATGGTCTGCTCGCGGGTGCCCTCCTCCAGCAGTTCCTGGGCGCTGCGGCCGTCCTGACGCACGTCGTTCTCCTCCGGCGGCGGCATGCCCTCGAAGGTGTCGAACAGGTACAGGTCGCGCTCGGTGTCACCACCGGCCAGCAGGGTGCGGGCCACCGCATGCATCGACCCACCGCGCCAGACGCCGCACTCGACCACGTCGCCGGCGATCCGGTGATCACGGATGTAGCGGCTTGCGGTGATCAGCGCGTGCAGCTTGTCGTTGCTGGTCATCGTGTACGGGCGGACCGCGGTGATGACGTCCTTGAGCTCCTCGTCGAAGTCCCTCGGGAACGGCTTTTCCTTCGCCTTCTCCTTGGTGGCCTTCGCCACCGGAGCCGGCTTGCCCGCCTGCGCCAGCTTCTCCAGCCGGCTCGTGGCCTTCTCCAACCGGCTGACTGTCTTGTTCAGCCCCCGCGGGGTGGGCTGGACGGGCCGGGACAGCTGGTATCCCGTCGAGCGCACCAGGAGTCCATTCACTGTTCGCTTGAGGTTCACCCGTCACATTAGACATGTTTTGGATGCTCTCGGCAGCTTCGCCGCTGGGACAGTCAGGTTGTTTTCAGGTTCGCGATTCTGGCTGGGCCTGCCTACCGGTCATCCGGCGGCCTTCCCGTACACAGCCGTCCTGGCGGGCTAAAGCGCTGACCAGCCCATTAAGGGGCACCATGGACGAGTGCCCGAAGGCGACACCGTTTATCTCCTTGCGCGCCGCCTCAATGCCCGTCTTCGCGGGCAATCGGTACGCCGCAGCGACCTGCGTGTGCCCCGCCATGCCACTGCGGACCTGGCCGGAGCCACCCTGGTCACCACCGACACCCACGGCAAGCACCTCCTGACCCGCTTCACCCTCCCCGACCACGACGACCTCACCCTGCACACGCACCTGCGGATGGACGGGTCCTGGACCGTTCTCAACCCTGGAAAACGACTGCCCCGCAACCTGGTCCCCGACATCCGGGTGCTGCTCGAATTCCACGACGGCCTCAGCGCGGTCGGCCTGAAACTTCCGGTCGTCGAACTGATCCCCACCGCCTCGGAGAAGGACGTCATCGGCCACCTGGGGCCGGACCCGCTGCGCGCCGACTGGGACGCCGCCGAGGCCGTCCGCCGACTGGGCCAAGACCCCGACCGACCGCTGGCCGCGACCCTGCTGGACCAGACGCGCATGGCCGGCCTGGGCAACCTCTGGGTCAACGAACTGTGCTTCCTTCGCGGGCACTCTCCCTGGACCCCCATCCACGACGTCGACGTCCCCGCCCTGGTGAGCCTGGCCGCGCGGATGCTGAGGTTCTCGGTCAACACCCCGGGCGCCACCCAGGTCACGACCGGCAACACCCGGCGAGGCGAACAGCATTGGGTGGCCGGGCGGGCCGGTCGGCCCTGCCTGCGCTGCCGCACCACCATCCAGGTCGTGGCCGAGGTCAGTGGAGACCCCGAACGGCGCCGGACCTGGTGGTGCCCCCACTGCCAGCCGGGCCCATCGGCGCCTGCCTAAGCCGGGGCAGCGGCCGGTCCCTCCGGCGCTGACGACGCGGACAGCCCACGGAAGACCCCAAGCAGGCCGGCCGGCGCACCCTCACCGAACACCAGGCTGATGGTCTGATGCGCCGCGACAGCTGCGGCCTCGCTCCGGGGGAACATGACGTCCTCGTAGCTGGCCAAAGCCTTCTCCACATCATCGGGGTGCGCGGCGATCGCCTCGCCGAGCTCGGCTCCGTCGAGCATGGCCAGGTTCGCGCCGTCCCCACCCGGAACGGTGACGTGAGCAGCGTCCCCAATCAAAGTCACTCCCGCAATCCGCTGCCACCGATGGCTGTTCGGAAGCTGGTAGATGCTGCGAAGCACCGGCGCGGAATCCGTCTCGGCAATGAGCGCCGTGAACTCCGGCGCCCAGCCCTCGAACTCGTTCACCAGCTTCGTTTTCACGGCGTCCGGGTCGGCAAAGTCCAGCTCTTCGAACCATTCGGCCGGGCGGCTGAGAATGACGTACGTATGGATGACGTCGTTGGCCTCACGGTGGGCGAGAAAACCCTTCCCCGGAACCAGCCCGTACATGGCCCCCGGCCCGACCGTCCGGGCCGCCTTGGGGTGTTTGTCTTCGACGTCGTACAGGTACGTGTCCACGTAGCTCATGCCTGCATAGACCGGCTTCTCGTCCGACAGCAGCGAGCGCACCTTGGACCAGGTCCCATCGGCACCGACCAGGATGCCCGTGTCGACCGTTGAACCGTCGGCGAACGTCAATTGATGACGCTCGTGGTCGAGGGAGGCGAGCTTCCTCCCCCACTGCACCGTTCCCGGCGCCAGCGAGTCCAGAAGGATCCGCCGGATGTCCCCGCGCAGCGCCTCCGGGCGCGCCATGGATCCGTCGTCCGGCAATTCCAGCAGCAACCGGCCCTGCGGGTCGAACACCCGCTTCGCGCCGCCCCCCTGATGAATGATCGAGCGGTACTCCTGCGTGAGCCCGGCCATGGCCAGAGCGCGCTGGCCGGTGTGCTCGTGCAGGTCCAGCTGCCCGCCCTGGGTGCGGGCCTCAGCGGAGGCGTCCGCCTCGTAGACGGTGACAGGAACACCGTGCAGCTGCAGGATGCGGGCCAGCGTGAGGCCGCCGAGACCGGCGCCGACGATGGTGACCGGGGTGGTCATGGAGTTCCTCCTGGGCACGGTTCATTGTTACGAACACAGTTCCACATGCGAACGCTGTTCGTGTCAAGCGCGCGTAACCCAGCTGGGCCGTACGGCTGCGTTACTTTCGGGCGAACAACTCGAGCTTGGCGAAGAAGTCCTCCAGCATCAGCCGGTTGTCCACCCGGGTATAGACCCGCATCGGCCTAGCTTCCGGATTGACCTGGTACAGGCCATTTCCCAGCAGTCGAGGGGTCGGCATGGTGACGTACGCGCTCGAGGAAGGGTCGCGCTCGAAGGACGACTGAAGCGCCGTCAGCAGAACCAGCGGGCTGTCGCCGAGCACATACGTCTCTCCCAGCTCAGTCCCTCAGCTGGCAGCCAACTCGCGCACCAGGTCGAGTGATCCGGCCAGGTACGCCCCGAGCGCCCCGACCGGGCGCACCCGCGTCTCAATCTCGGCCCAGGAGATCAGGCACTGCCGAAACGTGTCCCGCGGGACCTGCCACAGCGGCACGGACGAATGATTGAAGACCGTGAACGCGGCGTTGGGGTCGATGGTGGTGTTGTACTCGATCGTGTCCCCGTCCGGAGGCGGCACCGCAAGACCCTCGTGCTCACGCCCACCGATCCACACCGCGGTCAGCCTCTCGGCGATCGCCGGCTCCAACAGCAGCGCACTCGCCAGCTCAGTCAGGCCCCCACCGAGCGCGACGTACAGCGGAAGATCAGTCTCCTGCCGTAGCGCCTCTTCGATGATCGCCTCGGCGGCTGCGGACCGGATCGGCTCCAGCGGTGAGGACAGGCCGACGTTGGACCCGGTGACCACTCGGACCCGGTCAGTCAGGTTCATCACCGCGAGCAGTTCGTGCACCTTGCGGGCCGCGTTCTCGGCTTGAACCGGTGAGGGGTCGAAGCCGTCTCCGGGGGCCAGGTGGGAGGCGATCACGAAGGGGATCTCGACCGAGGGCGAGAGCAGGTGGTGGGCCAGTTGGAAGAGGTCGTCGGGGTCGCCGGAGAAGTCGTTGTCGACGATCACGCGCATCCGGGGGCTGGGCACATTGGGACCCTACGTCGTCACCGACCCCGCCCGTTCGTGACCGCCATCCGGTTTCGGGCCTCGGGCACCGGAGTGCTCTCGCCGCCGCTTTGCGAGGGCCGGGCCCTGACTGACGAGCACGAGCCGCCGTCACGGTACGTGGCCTTTGCGACACATGTCGGTCGGGCGCCGGGCGTGCAACAGCCACCCCTGGTTCATGCTAATCTCGTGACCGCTCGAGGGGGTCAACCCCAAGAGTAAGTCCGGGTGGCGGAATAGGCAGACGCGCTAGCTTGAGGTGCTAGTGCCCTTTATCGGGCATGGGGGTTCAAGTCCCCCCTCGGACACCTGCAGTGGTACATGGTTGAACGTTGATCGTCGCTTTGACCAGGCGATTAGCCTCCTCGTAGCGGAGGCGAGGGCCGAGTTGCAGATAGAGCTCAGCTCTATCCCGCGGCTCGGCCTTCTTCAATGCCTCCGACAGCTTGGCCAGTTCGTCGATGACCTGCAGCAATTCTCGCTGTGACAGCTGTCCAGAAGGCTCGAGTTGCCGCAGCGCCCGTTCGAGACGCACGCTCGGTCACAACCTCGCCCGTCCTCTGAGCGATCATGGCCGGATCGGCACCAGCCTCCAGCTTGCCGGTGGCGGTGAGCTTCACCGCACAAGCGGCCGACTTCGCCCTCAGCGCGTCGCGCCGGGCCTTCAGCGACGCATCCTCGCCGCCTTCCCGCAGGAGATCGACCGTTTCCCCACGGCGTGCTGGGAAGAAGAGATGGTCCAGCCACAGGTCCACGTGAAGCACGATCTTGTCCTCGCGCACGTACACACTTTTGGGACGGCCCTTCGTCGCCAAGGCAACGTCAGCCGGCTTCAGCTTGCAGCGGTAGTGGGGGCGCTCGTTGTTCCAGCTCCCCTCCATGTGCCGATCGCAGCGGCCGCAGGTGATGACCCCACGGAGTAGATACGGCCGACTGGAGCGACGCCTCGCGCGAGGAGCACCCGGGTCCGCGTTCCGGCGCCCTTGCTCCTCGATCGCAGTCTGCGCCTTGCGGAACGTGTCCTCGTCGATAACCGCCTCATGGGTCACGGCTGGGGACACGATCCAGGCATCGCGAGTGTTCCAGCGCATGCGGGACTGGTGCCCCAAGGCGACGTCTTCGACGTCGATGAGGACTCTTCTTTCCGCTGCTTGTTCCAGACCTCATGCGGGCACCCACCCCAGCAGACAGGCCCTGGTAAAGACCACTTCCGCGGCCTGTCGCCTCGCACACGGGATCGACATGATCAGCGGCGTCTCTGCGCAAGAACCCATCGGACAAGTCCCTGGTCCTCGACCGCGACCATCCCGCCGGCGTGGTAGTAGGAGATCCCGAATCGGTTGAAGTACCGGCCTCAAAGTAGTTTCAGAACGACCAGCGCGTCAATTCCGGCCTGGCTGAGACCTTCACGGCGATAGCGGCTCACCAGCGCGTCGTAGGCCTGACGGGCCCGCTCCGCACCGTAGTACTCGTCGTTCCTGGCCATGAAGATGTACACCGGAGTGCGGCTGGAACGACGTCGTCGTAACCGCCGTCCCACTGCGAGCTGGTATGTACGTATGCCGCGAACAGGTCCGGCCGGGCCCCGACGACCTGGGACATGGTTTCGCCGCCTGCCGAGTAGCCCATGGCGTAGACGCGTCGGCGGTCGACCGCGAAGTGCTCGAGGAAGTGCTGCGTCAGCGCGAGCGTCTGGGCCGCCGACGTTTCACCCCAGTCGGTCAGCTGTGGGCTCACGACGATTACGTCTTCACCGGTCTGGGTCCAGGCCAGCACGTTGCTGCTACCGAAGACGTTGATGCCCAAGGTGCTCTCGTCGTTCGAGTGCAGCAGTTCCCCGTAGCCGGGCAGGGTGACGACCATCGGGTACCGGCGGCGCTTGTCATAGTCGGGGGGTAGGTAGAAGCTGTAGTGAATATCCTCTTGGCCCTCGCGGAGCACCGAGTCAATGGTGAAGTTCTCGAACTGGGGCCAAGCGACGTTTTTCCACTGCAGGGTGGGAAGTTCCCCGCTCGGACGCAGCATCGTGTCGCTGTCGCTGCGCACATCCATCTTCTGCCGGATGTGCAGGCCGGAGTAGTCAGTGCGACGAGCGCTGGTGCCATCAGACGATACCGCTCGTCCGGCCGTACTTTTCGGCGACCAAGGACGCAGACTGTCCGGATCTGGGTTCTCCACCGACGACAACTGGACGATGACGTAGCGGCCGGGAACCGAACGCTGGTCGGGCCGCACCTCGACCCGGTCGTTGGTGTAAACGGCCGTGACCGTCCTCTCGGCACCGTCCTCAGCCGCGTCTTCGACCTGGAACAGGTCTCCGGGCTTCCGATCGGGAAGGGCAACTCGGTCGCCGTACTCGACGACAATGGATTCGAGCATTGAGTACACGCCGCTGACGCGCGCGCTCGCCGATACCCGGACGCTTTGCGCATCATCATTCCGGGGGGAGCCGGACCGGCCTGCTTCGGAACGCCCAGCCGTACAGCCACTCAGGACCAGCCCCAGCAAGGCCACGGCCAGGATCGCCGGCCTTCGGATCACGCGTCGGGAGCTGTTCATGGAACGGTTCAGGCGAGACCGGCTGTGCTGAGCCAGTCTTCAAGGTCGGAGGCTGCCTCCGAGACGACTTCTCCGCGAACGGCGAGCCCGTCTCTAACCTGACTGTCCGGCAGCGCCGTGCGATAGTCGGAGTCCACCCCGCTCATCCCACTGACGGCGTAGGTGACGAAGGGCAGGACCGTTTTACCGGCCAGGTCAACCCCTTCGGTGAAGGTGGACATGATCATGGGGGCCCGGGTGTTCCAGATAGGACTGCCGACCAGCACCGTGTCGTAATCCGCCAGGTCCGGCAGGGAACCGGCGATCCTTGGCCGGGCGTCGGCGCTCTCTTCCTGCACATTCCGCTCGACGGTCGGCTCGTAGGCTTCGGGGTAGGGATCGGCCGCCTCGATCCGGTAGACGTCACACGTGACCCGGTCCGCGATCATGTTGGCCAGCACTTCGGTGTTCCCTACTTTGAGGGTCTTTCTTCCTCCGTTGAAATAGTTCTCGCCGGCACGTGAGAAGTACACCAGCAGCACATTGGACCGCGAACCCGCGTCTGATCCAGAAGCGGTTGAGGTGGCAGTTGCGGTGGGGGTGGCGGGCTCGCGCGACGATCCGCTGGTCGGCGGCGGATCGTCTGCATCGTCCGAGCAGGCCGAAACCGTTGCAGCCAGTCCTATACCGGCCAGGCCCGCCTGCAGGAAGAGCCGGCGTGGAGTGGGCTGGTCCATTGTCGTCCTTCTTTTTCCGTGAGCAGTTCGGCGACTACCACGGTAGGACCGGTCGCGTCCGCGAGGGAGGTACCGTCATAGACCCCCTGAGCACCTCGTGGGAACGCAGAAACCACTTTCGGTGGCTTGGTTTTGGAATCAACGCCGGGGATGAGCGCGACCTATGGCCCCAATCCGGGCGACCGGGACGAGATGATCAGCGTCGTTCGGGCGGCGGCCGAACGCGGGGTCACATCTCTTCGACACCGCCGAGATGCACGGGCCGCTCGTCAACGAGGAACTCGTCGGCGAGGCCCTGGCAACCCTCGGCTCCGTGCCCTTCAGTCCGCTGGGCCGGGGCTTCCTGACCGGCAAGCTCACCGCCGATCAGCAGTTCGCCGCCGACGACGTCCGCACCACGCTCCCCTGCTTCACCCCCGAAGCTCTCCAGGCCAACCAGGCCGTCGTCGACCTGGGGCGCGGCCTGGCCGACACGCACGGCGCCACCCCGGGTCAAGTCGCGGCCATGGACATCGAACTCGCCGACGAGAAGGTCACCGCCCTCGAAGAGGCTTACACGCCGCGCGAACCCACCTTTTTCTGATCTGATCACGAACAACGGGCAGCCGCCGGGCACCCGGCCGCAGCCCGTTTTCTCAGCCCAGCTGGGTGGCCGGGCGCAGCAGAATCTCGTTGATCACCAGGTGCCGCGGCCGGGCCAGCACGAAAGCGATGATCTCGGCCACCTCCTCGGGCTTTACAGTGGCCACGTCGTAGCCCTGCTGCACGGCCTCACGGGTGGCCTCGTGGGTGATGTGCTGCGGGAGTTCGGTGTCCACGACCCCCGGCTCGATGACCGTCACCCGGACGTCCGGCAGTAGTTCCTGCCGTAGGGACTCCGACCAGCCGTTCGTGCCCCACTTGGTGGCTGCGTAGACGGCGTTACCGGCCCGCGCGGTCCGGCCCGCCACCGAGGAGATGTTCACCAGATCACCGCCGCCGTCCTTGAGCTGGTCGAGGAAGACCTCGGTGGCCGTGATCGACCCCAGCAGGTTCACCTCCACCATCGCCCGGTAGTCGTCACGCTGCCCGGTCTCGAACGGCCCCAGCAACATCACGCCGGCGTTGTTGACCAGCACGTCAACGCGGCCGAGCTCGGCCTTGACCCGCTCGGCGGCGGCGACCATCGACTCGCGATCGGTGACGTCGGCCGGGATCGCGATCGAGCCGTCGCCGAGTTCGTCGGCCAGAGCCTTGATCCGGTCAACCCGGCGGGCGAGCAGGGCGACACGGTACCCGTCGGCGGCCAGGGCCCGGGCGGTGGCCGCGCCGATGCCGGAGGATGCGCCGGTGATGACGGCTACGCGGCTGTCGGAGTTACTCATGATGCTTTCCATTCTTTGGTTAAGGATGTTACTGGCCGAGCAAACCGATCCGATGCAGTCATTTTTCGACGTCCGGACCGGCGTTCCGTGCCTTCTCGCCCGGCACCGCGAGTCCCTTGCCGATGGTTGCCCCGCGGCAGGAATCCGCGTAGTCCCGTTCGGTCGTCCCCAATCCACTCATCGCGTAGGTGGGGTCGGCGGCCTCGATCCGGTAGAGGTCACAGTTGAGTTGTTTCTGATCATCTGCGCGACGACCTCTGTGTTCCCGACCTTCAGATCCCTGCGATCACCGTAGTAATAGTTCTCACCGGCGCGAGAGAAGAAGACCACCAGAACACTTTTCGCCGATGGGAGCGGCTCGGTCATGCCGCCTCCGTAGAAGCGGCCGGGGCGCGCAGGGCCAGGCTCGCCGTAGCGGTGAGAAGGAGCAGGACGGCGGTGGCGGCGAGACTGATGTGTTGACCCCGCTGGAAGGTCGGCTGGGTGGAGACAACGGCGCCGTAGACCGCGACGCCCAGCGATCCACCCATCTGGCGGAAGGTGTTGAAAACGCCGCTGGCGGTGCCGGCCCGATGGTGCGGGACGCTGTCGAGGATGAGTGCGGTGATGGGCGGGACGGTGAAGGATCCCCCGACCCCGACCCCGACCATGACTGCAGCGATCAGGATCAGCGGGGCGTCGCCAGGTAACAGCACCAGCCCGGCGAGCCCGGCTGCCATTACGAGCTGGCCGCCGATGATGGCGGTGGCCGGGCCGAACCGGTTGGCTACTCGGGCAGCGAGCGGGTTGAGCAGCGCGACCAGGCCGGTCATAGGCAGGAAGAGCAGACCGGTCTGAAGCGGGGAGGCCCCGCGCTGCTGCTGAAAATAGAGGCTCTGCAGGAACACGACCCCGTAAAAGCCGACCATTCCGAGGAAACCGACGATCAAGGCGACACTCATGGTGCGGGAGGTGAACAAGTCCAGCGGAACCATGGGGTGACGTCCGCGCGCCTGGGCCGTAAGGAACACCCCGACGGCAAGCACCGCGACCACAAACGCGATGACGATCCGCGGTTCTCCGTAGCCGATCTCGCCACCCTCGATGACGGCGTAGGTGAGCGCTCCCAGCCCGGCAATCGCGGAGATCTGCCCGGTGATGTCGAAGGGGACCACATGCCGAGGGGAATCGGCCGCACCGCGCAGCACGAGCAGGGCCACGGCCCCGACCGGCAGGTTGAGGAAGAAGATCAGCCGCCAGTCCAGTTCGGTCAGCGCACCGCCCAGCACCGGCCCGGCCGCAGCGGCGATCGAGCCGCCCATGGCCCAGTAGGCGATGGCCCGGGCTCGTTCGGCGCTGTCCTGGTAAGCGGCGCGGATCAGGGCCAAGGAGGTTGGGGTGACCAGTGCCGCCCCGATGCCCTGCACCAGCCGGGCCCCGATCAGCCAGCCCAGGCTGGGAGCGAGGCCGCAGGCCGCGGAGGCCAGGACGAAAACCGACATGCCGATGCCGTAGGCCCGCCGGGCCCCTATCCGGTCCGACAGCGTCCCGGCGAACAGCAGGAGCGCGGAGAACATCAGGGTGTACCCGGTGACCACCCACTGCAGGCCGGTCAGATCGCCGCCGAAGTCGCGGTTGATGTCTGGCAGGGCCACGTTGACCACCTGGGTGTCCAGGGTGACGACGGCGAAGCCGAGCATGGCCACCACCAGGGTGGCCCGGGTGTGCGGTGTGCGCGAGGTGGTGCTGGCGTCATTGCCGGCCGGGGCGACCTTCTGAGTGGATAGGGAGGACATGACGACCTTCTACGGTTGGTTCCTGACTCGCTCAACGGATTCCAGGAAACCGGTTCACAGGCCTTTGAGGGAGTGACCGTTGTTAGGGGTAATGACAGAGACCCCCAGCTCTGGGCATGGTTGCTTAGCCTGGTGAGCATGGACAACCACGGTGAGGTCCGTTCGTTCCTCACCTCCCGCCGCGCGAAGGTGACCCCGGAGCAAGCGGGAGTCGCCTCACACGGCAATCGCCGCGTCGCGGGCTTACGCCGGGGAGAGGTGGCGGCGCTTGCCGGGGTTAGCGTCGAGTACTACACCCGGCTGGAACGGGGCAATCTGGCCGGCGTCTCCGAGAGCGTCCTTGATGCCCTCTCCCGAGCACTGCGGTTGGACGAGACCGAGCGCGCCCATCTGGCCGCCCTGGCCCGGGCTGCTGTTCCTGGCGCCGCCCGGAAACGGCCTCTGCGCGCCGGAAACGCCCCCAAGATCCGTCCCTCTGTCCTACGGGTCCTGGACTCGATGACCGGAGCGCCTGCTTTCCTGCGTAATCACCGCTTCGATATCTTGGCCTCCAACCCGCTCGGGCGCGCGCTCTACTCCCCGATGTTCGACGTCATGAGGACGCAGCCGGTGAACACGATGCGGTTCGCCTTCCTGACCCCGAATGCCCAGGCTTTGTATTCCGACTGGCCCAAGGTGGCCCGCGAGTCGGTCGGCGCACTGCGGATCGCGGCGACCGAGAATCCGCACGACCAGGACTTGATGAACCTGATCGGCGAACTGTCGATGCGCAGCGAGGCGTTCGGGACCTGGTGGGCCGCGCAGGATGTGTTCGTGCACCGCCCCGGCATCAAGCGTTTCCACCATCCCGCCGTTGGGGCCCTGGAGCTGGCCCATGAGGCACTCGTATTGCCCGGTGAGGACGGCCTGACCTTGATCACCTACAGCGCTGAGCCCGGGAGCCCTTCCGGCGACGGCCTCGAACTGCTGGCCGCCTGGGCGGCCACCCGGGTGGAGTCCCCCAGCTGACGCCGTGCCCTATCGGGGCCGGCGTCAGCTGGGTGGTTCAGGAGGGCGGACGGGGCGGTGCCTCGACGCCGGTCTGGGCGAGAATTGGGGCGGGCAGCCGCGCGCCCTCGATCGTGATGCCGTCGAGGGCGGTATTGAACTCGCTCAGTTCGTCTCCTTCCCAGATGAACTCCTCGGCGCCGAGGTTTTCCAGGAGATGCGCGGTGCGGGTGGCACTCGGGATCGGGACGACCCACGGCCGCTGAGCCTGCAGCCAGGCCAGGGAGAGCTGGCCCGGAGTGGCCCCCTTGCGCACGCCCCAGTCCAGCAGCAGCTGAACCAGATCCATGTTCGCGGTCATGTTCGCGCGCGAGTTGCGGGGCACCATGGCGCGGAAATCACCCTCGGCGAAGCGCGTCGCCGGATTGATCGTGCCGGTGGTGAAGCCGTAGGCCAGCGGCGCCCAGCAGACGAAACCGAGGCCCAGTTCCTCGCACAACGGCAGCACCTCCGCCTCGGCCCCCCGCCACATCAGGTTGTACTCGTTCTGGATCACCGTGAGCGGCTGTGTGGCGTGCGCCCGCCGGACGGTTCCCAGCCCGGGTTCGGACAGACCCCAGTGCCGCACCTTCCCGGCCGAGATCAATTCCCCGACCGCGCCGGCGACGTCCTCGATCGGGACCGCCGGATCGACCCGGTGCTGGTAGAGCAGGTCGATGTGGTCGGTGCGCAACCGCTTCAGCATGCCCTCGACCGCCGGGCCGATGTGCTCGGGCCGGCTGTTGAACCCCGGGCCCCGCTCACCGGTCTCCAGATCGATGTTCCAGCCGAACTTCGAGGCGATGACCACGTGGTCGCGTACCGGTCGCAGGGCCTCCCCGACGATGCGCTCGGACTCGAACGGCCCGTACGCCTCGGCGGTGTCGAACAGGGTGACGCCCTGATCGACCGCGGTTCGGATCAGCGAGATCATATTCGCCCGGCTGCTGACCGGCCCGTACAGGTTGCCCGGCATGGTCTGGCACCCCAGGCCGATACCCGAGACCTCCAGCGAGCCGAGCCGGCGGCGACCGGACAGTGTGACGGCGTCGGTTGCGGGATTATCAATTGGTCGGCCAGCGGCCGCCGCAAGCTTTCCGGAACCGTGGGTCGCCAGCGGAGTGGCGGCCAGTGCAGCTGCCCCCAGAAGGAACCCGCGGCGGTCTGGCGCGGAAGGCTGGCTTGGGAGTGGTGCTGACCGCTCGTGCGATGCGTTCGTCGAGTCGGGCATAGTCACCCTTTCGTCGGCTTCGTCGGCTTGGTCGAGATTCCAGGCAACCCCGATGGGGCTGGGACAAGAAGTCACCGCTGAAAGGGGTAACAGCAGGGTCCCCTTCCGGGGCCGATTGGACGCGCACCGTCGATTCGCGGGTCATAGCCTCGACGAGTGGTCCACAGGATCGGCCACATCAGGCACTCCCGGTCGGCCTGCCGGCTACTGCGCCCCGGGAGAATCAGCCAGCAGTAGCCGGAAGAAGGTCAGCGCTTCATGGCCACGACCACGCATTTGACGCTGAACAACGGCGTCGAGCTCCCCGCCATCGGATTCGGCGTCTTCCAGACCCCGCCTGACGAAACCCGGACCGCTGTCGCATCCGCTCTGGACGCCGGTTACCGGCACATCGACACCGCGGCCGCTTACGGAAACGAGCGGCAGGTCGGTGAGGCTATCGCCCAGTCCGGCCTGGACCGTTCGGATGTCTTTGTGGAGTCCAAGATCTGGATCAGCGACTACGGCTACGAGCAGACGCTGCACGGATTCGAGAAGAGCGCCGGAAAGCTCGGGATCGAGCAGATCGACCTGCTGATCCTGCACCAGGCCCTTCCCTCGGAGTTCGACCGGACCCTTGAGGCCTACCGCGCTCTGGAGACGCTGCTGAGCCAGGGCAAGGTACGGGCCATCGGGGTCAGCAACTTCATGGTCGAGCACCTCACCCCACTGCTGGACAAGGCCAGCGTGGTTCCCGCGGTCAACCAGATCGAGGTGCACCCTTACTTCACCCAGCCCGAGGTGCAGGCCTTCGGCGCCGAGCGCGGCATCCTCACCCAGGCCTGGTCGCCGATCGGCGGCATCACGTTCTACCGCGACGGCGAGCACACCAGCACCCTCAAGGACCCGGTGATCGGCGAGATCGCCGCGTCCGTAGGCAAGTCTCCCGCTCAGGTCATGCTCCGCTGGCACATCCAGGAGGGTCGCTCGGCCATCCCGAAGTCGACGAAGCCCGCTCGGATCGCCGAGAACCTGGACGTCTTCGACTTCGAGCTGAGCGCGGAGCAGCTCGCCGCCATTGACAAGCTGGACACCGGGCGCCGCGGAGGCCCCGAGCCGACGGCCATCACCATGGAGGCCTTCGGTCGGGATATCCCCGAGGTCTGAGCACCTTCTGCCGACGGAACGGAGAAAGCACATGCCTAGCGCCAAACTCGGCGAGCTGGAAGTCTCCCGCATCGGCCTCGGCGCGATGGGAATGTCTCACGGCTATACCGGCGCCGGTAGCGACGACGCCGAGTCGATCCGCACCATCCACCGCGCCATCGATCTGGGCGTCACCCTGATCGACACGGCCGAGATCTACGGCCCCTACACCAACGAGGAACTCGTGGGCCGGGCCCTGGCCGGCCGGCGCGACCAGGTCGTCCTGGCCACGAAGTTCGGCCTCGTCGCCCACGACGGCCGCGGTCCCTGGACAATCGACAGCAGCCCAGCCAACATCCGCACTGCGGTCGAGGGTTCCCTCAAGCGTCTGGGAACCGACCACGTCGATCTGTACTACCAGCACCGGGTCGACCCGAACACCCCGATCGAGGACACCATGGGATTGCTCGCCGACCTGGTCAGGGAAGGAAAAATTCTCCACATCGGCCTGTCCGAGGCCTGGATCGACACCGTCCGCCGCGCCCACGCCGTGCACCCCGTCAGCGCGCTGCAGTCGGAGTACTCGCTGTGGACGCGCGACCAGGAAGAAATGCTTCCGGTGCTCCGCGAATTGGGTATCGGCCTGGTCGCCTACTCGCCCCTGGGACACGGATTCCTCACCGGATCGCTGCGCACGCAGGCCGACCTCGACGCGCTGGACGACAGCGACTTCCGCAAGAACAACCCCCGCTTCACCGGCGAGAACTTCCAGCGCAACCTACGACTGGCCGATCAGGTCAAGGTCATCGCCGACCAGGCCGGCGCCACCCCCGCCCAGGTCGCCCTGGCCTGGCTGCTGACCCGCGGTGACGACATCGTCCCAATTCCCGGCACCAAGAGAGTTAGCCGGGTCGAGGAAAACACCGCCGCCGACGCGGTGGAGCTCACCACCGAGCAGATCGCAGTCCTTGATGCCCTGCCGGCGGCCGAGGGCGGGCACCATGACGACGCATCGATGCAGATGATCGAACGATAAGCACCACGGCCACAGCCCATCCGGCGCAGTTGGTGCGACCAGGAAAGCCTGTAACCTTGCCCTGGCCAGCTTCCGCCCCCGTTGGCAACCATCATGCGAGATCGCGTTCGAGTCTCGTGCCCCAGCGCCACGTCCTCCACGTCGATCAGAACCTCGTCGTGCACTGCTTGTTCCACACCTCGAAGCCCTTGTTAAGCTGATCCTTCGAGGATGGCAAGCACCGATGGTGCCCTCTACGCTCACCTGACTGATGAGGGTTCCGAGCTCGATCGCGCACAGACGGGCAGAGCACACGATTGCGACCCGGATCGGCACCACCGATGAGATCGGTGACCGCTGTCGAGGTCCGACGGCCCCTTCAGCGACCGCCGATCTGGGCCCATCTCTCGTCCGTCATCCAGGTGTACTCGAGGTAGTGCCCGAGCACCGGCCGGGCGTCCACGTAAAGGAACTTCAGCTCGCGCCCACCGCCCTCCATGACCACGGGGTCGCCGCGCTCGGCGAGCTGCCTGAGCAGGGCGTCCCAGTCGTCCACCCGCGTACAGCTGTGATGCAGGGCCAGCTGGGTAGTGCCGGAGACCACTGGTGCGAACAACCCGATCGGGTCGTACACCGCCTGGATCAGCTCGTACTGCAGGTCCCCGACCCAGACGAAGGCCAGCCGGCTGGTCAGCTCGGTGGGCCCGCTCGGGGTGTCCGCGCGGAAGCTCGTCTCGAACTGCATCACCGAACGCGGCGGCACCATCGCAGTGAACCGGGCCAGGGCGGCATCGAGATCGGTCGTGACATAAGCGTTCTGAAAATGCTGGGGAGAGGTCATGATGTCTCCTGGCCGACCGTCCGGACGTGGCGGGCTGCGGCATAACCGAAGATCATCGTGCTCGCGATGCTGGCCCCGGCGCCCGGATAGCTCCGGCCGAGCACGGTGGCCGTGATGTTTCCGGTGGCGTACAGGCCCGGGACCGGTGTTCCGTCCTCCCGCAGGACTCGGGCATGCTCGTCAGTGAGCAGTCCGCCGCAGGTGCCCACGTCCGCCGGGAACAGCTCGGCGGCGTAGAAGGGCGCCTTCAGCAACGGTCCGAGCGCCCCGTTGGGGCTGTGCCCCGGATCGCCCATGCACCGGTTGTAGGCCGAGCGGCCCCGGCCGAACTCCGGGTCCTCTCCGTTCGCCGCGGTCCGGTTGAACCGCGCCACGGTGGATTCCAGCTCCAGCGGGTCCAGGCCGATCTGCCGGGCGAGCTCGCCGATCGTGTCGGCCCGCCGCACCCAGCCCCGATCGATCCAATCCTGGGGAAGCAGACCCGGCCGGGACTTGCCGTTGGCGTAGCGCCGCCGGTAGCGGTCATCGGTGATGATCCAGGCCGGGACGGCGCCGTTCGCGTACATCGCCTTGCCCACCTCGACCATCGAGTTCGCCTCGTTGACGAACCGCTGACCACGGTCGTTGACCAGGATCGCGCCGGGTCGCTGCCGGGCCTGGCCGAGCGTGGAACCGCCCAGCTCGCGCCGGGTCGAGGGCAGCCACCAGGCCTCGTCCATCAGGTCGGTGGCCGCGCCGAGGGCCATGGCGGCCTCGAGCACCTCGCCGGTGTCGCCCGGGTTGGAGACCGTCCACTGCGCCTCGTTAGGTTGTTCGCCGCTGAACTTGCGCCGCATCTCGGCGTTCCGCCCAAAACCGCCGGCCGCCAGCAGGACGGCGCGCCGGGCCCGGATCTCGACGCTCTGCCCGTCCCGCCGCACCCGAACCCCGACCACACGCTCGTCCTCGGTCACCAGCCCTTCGAAGGGCGTGCTCAGCCAGATCGGAACGTCCCGGGCCAGCACCGCCTTCAGCGTCTGGCCAACCAGCGACGAGCCGTTGGTCAGCATCTTGCGGCCCCGTAGCCTGGCGACCTGGGTGCGCGTGAACACCCGGGCCGCCACCAGCAGGCACCGGATCGAGCGGTTGAAGTACTGCAGCGAGCGCAGTTCGTTCGTCTTCACCACGAGCCCGATCGCACTGGCCAGGCCGGGCATCACTTTGCCCTGCCACTCCCCCAGCCCCGCCTCGTTGAAGGGCAATGGTTCCAGCGAGCGGCCGTCATCGCGCCCACCGGCTGCGTCGGAGTAGTAGTCGCTGTAGCCGATCGCCCGCTCGAAGCGGACGCCTTCACTGCGCAGCAGATCGACCATCTCGTTGCCCTGGCGGAGGAAAGCCAGGCGCCGGGCGGGTGATGAGGCCGCACCGACATCCCCGATCACTGCCCCGAGGTGTTCCAGACCGGCCTCCTCGGAGTCGCCGGCGTCCTGCTCGCGCATCAGCGGGTTGTTCGGCAGCCAGACCACGCCGCCCGACATTCCGGTGGAACCTCCGACCAGGGATTGTTTCTCGATCACCAGGCACTGTAGGCCCGCTTCCGCCCCGGCCAGGGCAGCGACCAGGCCACCCCCACCGCTGCCGATGATCACGAGATCCACCGTCTGCCCAGCGTCGGACACCGCGCCTCCCGGGTTAATCATTTAGATATTTAGCCACCAATCTAAACGTTACGCCGAATGCGGCACAACCGGGCGGGCAACCGCCGGGCGCTGAGCGGCACCGACAATACCCAGGGCATCTCTCCCGCCTCTGGTTCTCGTTCCGGCTGTGCGGCATGCTTCGAGGCATGCGGCCGGACGACCTGCTTCAGAACGCGGCCACTCCGCGCTTCACGGCCTCCGGAGAACTGATCGAACCGGTGATCAGAGTCGATCTGGACGGATTTACCGCATGGGACCTGGCCGAGCCGATCGCTGCCGCACTGGTGCCGCCGCACGTTCCCGTCATCGGGGTTGCCTCGGCTCCCTTGCCCAGGCAGGCCGCTCCTTTGCTGCAGGCGCTGACGCTGACCATCGCGCCGGGCGGGCCGGACCGCACCTGGTCGGAGGGGGACGCGGACGCGGTGGTCGCCGCTGTCCGGGCCCGCCCGCAGGCGGCCTTCACGACCACCGGGCTGCTACGACTCACCGCACAGGCCGGCATTACTGAAGGCCTGATCGCCGAGTCGATCGCCTACTCGATGCTGCTCGGGGGCCGGGAGTTCGCGGCCTGGAGAGAATCACACCCGCGACGGGCTGTCCCCGAGGACGCCGAGCCCCCTGTCCTGATCGAGCGGATCGGTGATGTGCTGCACATCCGGCTGAACCGGCCGGCCCGGCGCAACGCGTTCAGCGCGGGACTGCGCAACGGCCTCCTGGAAGCCCTTGAGCTGGCCGAGGCCGACCAGTCCATCGATCTTGTCACCATGACCGGATCCGGGCAAAATTTCTGCGCCGGTGGCGATCTCGACGAGTTCGGCTCCGCCGAGGATCTGGTCGCGGCCCATGCCGTGCGCCTGCGGGCGAGCGCGGGCTTCGCCATCAGCCGGATGGCGGGACGGGTGCGGCCGGTTCTGCACGGGGCCTGCGTGGGTGCGGGCATCGAGGTGCCGTCCTTCGCGGCGCGTATCGCGGCCGAACCGGGCACCTGGTTCCAGCTTCCGGAGTTGCGGATGGGCCTGCTGCCCGGGGCGGGCGGGACGGTGGGGATCACCCGGCGGATCGGGCGCTGGCGCACGGCCTATCTGGCCCTGAGTGGTCACGCCGTCGACCTCGAGACGGCATTGACCTGGGGCCTGGTCGATGAGCGAGCGTGAGGTGTGGATCGCGTCCGGTGGATACGAGCTGACCGGACGCCGGGACGGGCCACCTCGCCACGCGCCGGGCCGGCCGGCGTCCGCGGTTCAGGAGGCCCTGGCGGCGATCGCCCGGCACGCACCGGGGGTGCGGCTGCCCGGGCCGGCCCTACTGAGCCGAAGGGCCCGGCTGGCCGGATTCTCCCGGAACGGCCCGGGTTCGTGCGGCGGTTCGTTCCGGGCCTTGAGGACGCTGGACGGCTGGGTCGGTTTGTCCTTGCCACGACCGGCCGATCTGGAGCTGCTGCCGGCGTTGACGGGCGGCGAGATCGCCCGTCCCTGGCCGGACGTCGTCAAGTGGGCGGCGTCCACCACTTCCGCCGAGGCCCAGGAGCGGATTCACCTCCTCGGACTGGCGGGAGGACGGATCCCGGCACCGGGCGATGCCCCGGACGATCGGCCGGCGGTGGTCACCACCGCCCTCGGAAACCGGCGGTCCTCCGGAAATCCGGTGACGGTGGTAGATCTGACCAGTCTCTGGGCCGGGCCCTTGTGCGCCCATCTGCTCGGGTTGACCGGCGCCCGGGTCATCAAGGTTGAGAGTCCGGACCGGCCGGACGGCGCCCGGTTCGGCACTCCGGCCTTCTTCGACGAACTGCACGCCGGGCACGAGATGCTCAGCCTGGATCTGCGTTCGCACACCGAGGCCCTGCGTGAGCTCGTGGCCGACGCCGACCTGGTGCTGGAGGCCTCCCGCCCCCGGGCGCTGGCCCAGCTCGGCATCGATGCTCAGGAGGTCGTCGCCGGGGGCACGAGCTGGCTCTCGATCACGGCGCGGGGCCGGGCCTCGAACACCATCGGATTTGGGGACGACGTGGCGGCCTGCGCCGGGATGGTCGTCCGGGACGAGGATGCGGTCCTGCCCGTGGGCGATGCGCTGGCCGACCCTCTGACCGGGGTGCGAGCGGCGCTGACCGCTCTGGATGCGCTGGCCTCGGACCAGGCACAGCTGATTGATGTGTCCATGCTGCACGTCGTGGCCGAGACCTTGCACGGATGAGCATCCTCATCCGCAATGTCGAGACGAACGGGCGCATCCAGGACGTCCGGATCGACCGCGGCCGGGTAGTCGCAGTCGGACCGGTGGCCAGGGGCGCAGCCGCGCCCGCAGCGGCAACCGAGGTCGTGGACGGCCGCGGCGGCGCGCTGATTCCTGGCCTGCATGATCGGCACCTGCACCTGCTCGCGCTTGCGGCGCGCGAGCGATCGGTGGATCTGGGCCACGACCGGGCACCGGGCCCGGATCTCGGCACCCGTCTGCACAGCGCACCGGGTTCCTGGATCCGGGCGACGGGGTACCACGAGAGCATCGCCGGCCCTCTGGACCGCTGGGCCCTGGACCGGCTGACGGGGAACCGCCCCACCCGGGTCCAGCATCGCGGGGGCGCCCTGTGGATCCTCAATTCGGCAGCCCTGCGACAGATCCGGCTCGACCACACGACCGACGTCGAGAGGGACGACCGGGGCCGGCCCAACGGGCGGCTCTGGCGCTACGACGCTCGGCTCCGGGAGCAGCTCGACGATCCGCCACCGGATCTTCTGCCTTGGGGACAGCACCTGGCCGAACTGGGCATCACCGCCGTTACCGACGCCACTGCGGAACTGGACGCGCAAGCGGCCGCCCTGATCAGCGTTCTTCCGCAACGGGTGACCCTGCTCGGTGCGGGCGAAGCCCCGGACGGCCTGCGGCTGGGACCGCGGAAGATCCTCTTGCGCGATCACGATCTGCCCACCTATGCGGCCTTGAAGGACCTGATTCTGTCGGCCCGCTCGGAGAACCGTTGCGTGGCCGTGCATTGCGTGACCCGGATCGCACTGGTTCTGACCCTGGCCGTACTGGAGGAGGTGGGCCGGCGTGACGGCGACCGGATCGAGCACGCCGCCGTCGTCCCGGATCCGCACCTGCTGAAAGGCCTGACCGTGGTCACCCAGCCCGCCTTCGTCACCGATCGCGGGGACGACTATCTGCGCGAGGTCGATCCCGACGACCTCCCCCATCTGTACCGCCATGCGTCTCTGATCGAAGCCGGTCTGCTCGTTCACGCCAGTAGCGACGCCCCGTTCGGGCCACTCGATCCGTGGGAGGTGATCCGCGCGGCCCGGGACCGCCGTACCGCCTCGGGCCGGACACTCGGTCCGGGCGAGCGAGTGCCGGCCGAGCTGACCCTGACCAGCTACTTCTCGTTCCCGGCAATTCGCCCCGGAAGTCCGGCCGACCTCTGTCTGCTGCGGTCCCCCTTGGGCGAGGTGCTCCGGCGACCGGAGCGGGGGCAGGTGCGAGCGGTCTGGATCGGCGGGCAGATCCTCTCCGCGTGAGCGGATCCGGTCACGGTCAGGGCCGTCCGCCGCACGTCAGCGGCACGTCAGCGGCGGCGGTCAAGCAGTTGAGCCTTGGGCCGGGTGGGATCGGCCACCCACGTCCCGGGCTTCGCCATCCGGCCGGGGCGCCTCTGCGCCCACGGCCGGCCAGCGCAGCCGGCTGGTGGCGAGATCTCGCGCTGACGCGGGGCGCTCCTCACCACGCCAGCCGGCTGACCCTAGCCCGCGGGCACTGCCTCCAGCCCGAGCTCCTTCAGTTCCCGCTCGGCCCAGAACAGCCGCCCGGTGTACTCCATCGGATCGGCGCAAGCGGCGAAATAGGCCAGCATCCGGGCCGGTACATCCATCGGTACGGCCTGGCTCTCGTCCAGGCCGCCCTCGCGCATCCGCAACTCCACGATCTCAGTGGTCACCAGACCCGGCATCAGGCCGATCACGGCGATGTTCCGGCGGGCGAGGTCGGGCGCCACGGCGTTGCCGAGCCGGTCGAGAGCCCGCTTGCTCGCGTAGTACCCCGGCACCGAGAGACTGAACTCGCCCCAGCTCTCCAGCTTCGGCGGTTCCTCGGGAAGGCGGAACACCTCACCGCTGCCCGTTGTCACGTTGAGGATCCGGCCGCCCCCGCGGCTTTCCATGATTGGCGTGACCAGCTGCATCAGAGTGAACGGAGCGTGCGTGTTCACGTCGAACTGGTAGAGCCACTCCTGCCGGGGCAGGTCCAGGAAGCCCCGGGACCAGAAGTCCCCAGCGGTCGCGGCCGCGTTGTTGATCAGAACATCCACCCCGCCGAAGCGTTCGATCGCGGCGTCGACGATCCCCTTGAGGTCGGCCTCCGAAGCCAGGTCGGCCGGCACCGTGATCGCTTCCCCGCCAAGGTCGGCAATCTGCGCCAGGGTCTCGCCCAGCGTGCCCGGAAGCGTGTTGTCCGGCTCGACGGTCCGTGCGGTCAGCACCAGTTTGGCCCCGCGGCGGGCGAAGACCTGCGCCGACTGCTTCCCGATCCCCCGGCTCGCCCCGGTGATGATCACGACCTTGCCGGACAGGTCCTGTTCCTTCTGTCGCTCCATTGCGATCCGACCTCCAGACGTCCATTTGATCAGTGTTCAAATGGAAGCTAACACGGCTGCGTCCTCCGTTCTATGCTTGGGCGGTGAACGACAGCCCAGCGGTCAATTCGCCGCGCCAGCGGGCGACGTTGGTTAACACCCGCTCCCGGGAGACCCGGCTGGCCCTGACTCGCGCCGCTCTTCAGCTCTGGAGCGAGGGAGACTTCGACCAGGCGTACGCCGCCAGTACCGCGGCCGACATCGCACGGGCCGCGGGGGTGAGCAAGGGAACGTTCTACTTCCACTTCGCCAACAAGGAGGCCGTCCTGCTTGAGCTGGCCGCGTCCACCACTCAAGCCCTGATCGGCATGGTGGAACGGGGCATAGCGGATGAGATTCCAATGCTCACCCTGAGCGGCCAGATGATGGCTGCGATGGCCCAGCGGGTGGCCCGCACCCCGAAGACCTTGGCGCTACAGGTCGGGGCCCTGGGCCTCATCGCCCCACCGGTGGAGAACCCGCGCTTGGCCGATGCTTTCGAACGACTGACCAGCTACGGCGTCCAGCGCGGCGAACTCGCCGCCGGGATCGACGTCGAGGAGTGCGCAGCCATGCTCAACGCTCTCACCCGGGACGCGATCCGGCGCTGGGCGCAGGGCAACCGCAGCACCGCCTGGCTGGAGCAGACCCTGCGGGATCGGGTCACGGTGATCCTTCGCGGAATCGGAGACGGAATCGCCATGGGCGGAGACCGGTCAGGCTGAGCCGTTCAGCTCGGTGCGTAGCCGCCGTTCAGCGCAATCGTCTGCCCCGTGATCCACTCCCCGGAATCCCCGCTGAGCCACACCACGGCCCCGGCCACGTCGTCGGGCCGGCCCAGTCTCCCCGCCGGGTAACGCCGAGCCAGCCGGTTGCTCACCTCGTCCGTCATCTGCGGACCCCGGATCGTCCCGAGCGACAAAGTGTTGCAGGTGATCCCCTCAGGAGCCACCTCCGCCGACAGGGACCGCATGAAGGACGCCGCCCCCGCCTTGGCCGCGGCGTACACGGCAACGCCCGGGTCACCGGTGCGGGCCGAGTCCGAACCGATCGTCACGATCCGGCCCCAGCGGTGGGCGATCATCGGTTCGAGAACGGCGTGAGTACAGACCATCACGCCGTAAAGACACAGATCAACGGCGGCCGACCAGTCCTTGGGGTCGCTCGCCACGAATTTACCCGGCACCACCCCCTCGGCCGGGATCCCGGCGTTGTTGACCAGGACGTCCACCGGTCCCCACCGGGTGACGACGGCACGGATCATCCCCTCCACGGCCCCGGGATCGGTCACGTCGGCAATCACCGGCATCGCCCGCCCTCCGGCCCGGACGATGCGCTCGCTGACCGCGGCGGCCCGGTCCATCACCACGTCGTTGACCGCCACGGCCGCCCCGGCCCCGGCCAGGGCGTGGGCGATCCCGGCCCCGACCCCGCGGCCACCCCCGGTAACCAGGGCAACTCTTCCCGAAAGAGCGTACACGGCGCATCCTTCCGTCAGGATCCGGAACGGCGAACCTGGCTGAACGGGACGTCCCGGTCCGCCGCGTATTCGCGAGGCATGCCCAGCACGCGCTCGCTGATGATGTTCCGGGCCATCTCGGTACTGCCGCCGCCCAGGCTGCCACCCTGCCGCATCAGCCAGCCCCGGCCGATGTCGGAGAACTCCTTGCCGTCCTCCGCCGGGTAGGCCACGGCCTGGGAACCGCCCACCCGCAGACCGATGTCGGCCGTGAGCCAGCTGACCTCAGCATGCATCAAGCGCATCATCGACGCCGCCGGAGGCGGATAGAGCCGGCTCTTCATCCCGGCCGAGAGCCGGGCCACCATCTGCTCATGAACGCGATGCTGGACGTACCAGGCCCCGATGTCTTCCCGGACTCCCGGATCGTCCATCCGGCCCGCGCGGCGGGCAATCTCGAGCGGTGTGGCACTCTCCACCCCGATGCTGCGGCGCCGGCGCCCGCTCATGTACGGCGAGCCGCCCCCGACAGCGGTGCGTTCATGGACGAGCTGCCGGCTCGCGACTGCCCAACCCTCGTTGACCTGCCCCACCACCGCATCGGCGGGAAGGATCACGTCGTCGAAGAACTCCTCGCAGAACTCGTTGGCACCATTGGTCATCCGCACCCGCCGCAGGGTGATGCCCGCGGCCCGGATCGGCACCAGAAACATGGTCAGGCCCCGGTGTTTCGGCGCATCCCAGTCGGTGCGGGCCAGGCACAGCCCCCAGTCCGCCGCGTAGGCGGAGGTACTCCAGGTCTTGGCCCCGTTCAGCACCCAGGTGTCGCCGTCCCGCTCGGCCCGGGTGATCACCCCGGCCAGGTCCGAACCGCCACTGGGCTCGGACAGCAGCTGGACCAGTACCTCCTCACCCCGCAGAGCGCCCCCGATGTGATCGCGCTTCTGCTGCTCGCTGCCCATGTCGAGGATGGTCGGGGCGCAGATGCTGAAGGTCGGGATGTTCAGCCGCAGCGGCATCTCGTAGTGGGCGGATTCCTGATTGAACGCCTCTTGGTACTCCGGGGCCAGACCCAGGCCGCCGTACTCCCGCGGGAAGCAGATACCGGCGAATCCGCCCTCATAGAGGAGTTTCTGAAGTTCCCGGTTGCGAACCCAGTCGGCGTCGTCCTCCGGGTCGTCACGAATCTCGTGATCCTCGAGCCGGGGTAGATTGCCACCCAGCCAAACCCGGGCGCGCAGCCTGAATGCCTCGACGGTCTCCATCGCCTCACTCATCTCCGTCAGCCTCTGCATCGGACAGGATTGCCGCCACCCTCAGCCGGTGCTCAGTCGGCGTGCCGTACAGCGAGCGGTTCACCGTCGCCCGGCGCAGGTACAGGTGCAGGTCGTGCTCCCAGGTGAGCCCGATTCCGCCGTGCAACTGGATGCAGTCCTGCACAATGTCCAGCGAGCGGTCGCCGACGTAGGCGGCGGCGACGCTGACCAGCTCGGCTGCCTCCGGGGAACGCTCCTGCACCGCCTTGGTGGCTGCCGCGCTGGTTGCCTGGCAGCCCTCCAGCCAGGTCCGCATGTCCGCGAAGCGGTGCTTGAGGGCCTGGTACGAGGCCAGCGGACGACCGAAGGAGTATCGATCGAAGGCCCACTGCAGGGTCATCTCGAACACCCGGTCCAGCACTCCGCAGGTGTCCGCGGTCTGTAGCACCAGGGCGATCTGCCACTGCCGTTCGATCGCCGGATCGCCAGGGCCGACGAAGGCGCCGGAGCCGACCGCGACCCGATCGAGACGGACCTCACCGAACCGCCGGCTCAGGTCCAGACCTTCCTCTTCCCGGATGCTCACACCCGGTGCCGAGGCCGGGACCAGGAACTGCGCCGGGCCGTCCGGGGTCGTGGCGGTGACCAGGAACAGGTCGCTCTGAGCGGCGGCCTCGACCCGGTCCTTGACCCCGTCGAGCAGGTAGCCGGAACCATCCCGCATCGCGGTGGTGCGAGGGAGGACCGGGCGCCACTCAACGCCCGGCTCATAGACCGCCCAGGAGGCGATCTGCTCCCCGGAGACCAGGGCCTCCAGAGCCTTGTCCAGGTCGGCGGACCGTCCGTGAGCCTCCGCAAGGGCCGCGATCACCACGTTGACCGGAAGCAGCGGACCAGGAGCGAGAACCCGGCCGAGGGTCTCGGCGACCATGGCGAGATCGGTCAGCCCCTGGCCGGAGACGCTTCCGCCGCCGTCCTCCTCGGGAACCAGCAGTGCCGTCCAGCCCAGTTCGGCCGCGGCCGGCCACCAGGAACGATCGAACGGTGCACCGTTCTGCGCGGCCGACCGCAGACTGGTCAGAGGAACCTGCCGATCCAGGAACTTGCGGGCGGTGGCGAGAAAGACCTTCTGATCGGTCGAGATGTCGAGCTGCATGGGGTGACCCGTCCTTCGTGACCGCTGGATCCGCCTGCCCAGCAGAGCACTGCCGCGCCGCATATGTCAAATGATATAAATGTATAGAAGCACTTCGAAGCAATGGAGCTGCCGTGCTGAATACCGTTGATGAAGAACCGTTTCGATCGGACGACGTGGGGACACCGGATGATGTCCGGGACCTGCTCGAGCGCGCGGGGTACCTGGCGACGCCAGAGACCGCCACCGCACTGTTCCTCGCGGTCCGGCTGGACCGGCCGCTGCTCGTGGAGGGACCGGCGGGGACCGGGAAGACCTTCCTGGCCAAAGCTTTCGCCACCGCATCGGGCTCCCGCCTGATCCGGTTGCAGTGCCATGAGGCGGTGGATGAGTCCCGCGCCCTGTATGAGTGGGACTATCGCCGCCAGTTGCTGAGCATCCAGGCGTCCACGGCTTCCGCGCCCAGCGGGGACGATGCGGTGAACGGCGTGTTCAGTGAGGAGCACCTCCTGGCCCGCCCACTCCTGGCCGCGCTCCGGGCCACCGATCCGGTGCTGCTGCTGATCGACGAGGTGGACCGGCTCAGCATCGAGGCCGAGGCGCTGCTGCTGGAGGTCCTGGCCGAGCGGCAGGTCTCGATCCCCGAGCTCGGCACGATCACCGCGGCCCAGCCGTTCCCGGTGATCCTCACCTCCAACGACAGCCGCGAGCTCTCGCAGGCCCTGCGCCGACGCTGTCTCTTCCTGCACCTGGGCTATCCCGAGGCCGAGCGGGAAGCGGCGATCATCGCCCGGTCGGTACCGGCGGCGAGCCCGGCGCAGGCTGCCCAGGTGGCTGATCTGGCGGCCGCTCTGCGCGGTCTTGAACTGCGTAAACACCCCTCCATCGCGGAGACCGTCGATCTGGCTCGAGCGCTGACCGTGCTGCCGGGGGTGGAGCTCGACACCGAGGGGGTGATCGCGGCGCTGCCCATCCTCCTGAAGAGCCGGCGGGATCTGACTCTGGCCACGGAAGCGATCCGGGAGTCGCCCGCATGAACGTGTACTCCCGTTCTCGTCACCGTAGTGGGTCATCCCGCCAGGAAGTCCAGCACCGCTGCCTGACCCTGCAACTGCGCCCAGGTGCCTCCGTGGTCCACGCCGGCCAGCGTGACCTGTCGGGCGTTCGGCAACCCGGCCAACAGCCCGGTGGCCGGACCGACCGGATCGCGATCCCCCAGAACCAGGATCACGGGCCGGCGAAGACGCTGCAGATCGGCGAAGGCCGGCGCCTGGAACTGGCGCCGGGCGAAGGTGAGCACGTCGCCCAGGTCGTGCCCGGACCGTTCGACGCCGAGGCGAACACCGCGAAGGAAGGGCGATTCGCGCTCGAAGAAGTCCTCGGTCGGCCGGCTGCGCAGCTGTACGTCGCCCAGGCCCAGGAGAGCGATCCGTCCGAACGCCTCCGGTGCCCGCACGGCCGCGGTCAGCAGCAGGAGAGCCCCGACCGAGAACCCGACCGCGTCCATCGGCCCCTGGCGGCCGGCCAGATCGATCAGGTCCTCCACCACACGGTCCTCCTCCCCTTCGGCGGGAGCAGGCGATGAGTGACCGGGAAGGGCGAACGCAACCACCGGCCGCCCGGACGCCTCCAGCGCCGCCACCCACCCCGAGTGTCCCCAAGTCTGCTCGAAACTGCCACCCATGCCGTGGATCAACACCACTGGACGAAACCCGTTCATGGCCACTCCGTAGTCAGACACCACCGCGGTCCCCTAATGTCTACCTCATTGTGATAAATGACGTCACGACGTTGTCCCGTCATCTCAGATCACTGGGGATCGCGGTCGCCCCGAGCGAGATCGGCGATGCCTCAGCGGCTCTCAGGCTGGTCCCGATCGCCCGTTGGCGGGAGGCACTGAACATCACCCTGGTCAAGACGCTTGATCACCGTCGGGCGCTGGACACGGTGGCAGAGCTCTTCCTTCCTCAGATCGCCCACCCCGAAGAAGACCCGACGTCCGCCCGCGCGAGCACCGAACTGACCCGTGGCCTGACCGCTCTCGATGATCAACAACTGCACGACCTGCTCCTGGGAGTGCTGGCGCGCGGAGACCTGCTCTCGCTGTCCCCGATCGCCGCCGAGTTCGTCGAACGCCATGCGCTGCTGGTTGCCGGCCAGCCGGTCGCCGGCCGCCTGGCGGCGCTACGGGCCTTCCGTGCCACCCGCGCCGACGAACTGCGGGTCGCTCTCACCGAGCTCGACCTGGGATCGCCGACGCCCACCGCCCCGATGGCGATCGGTGCCCTCCGCCAGAGGCAGTGCACCGCGCTCGTGAACGAGCGGATCGAACGGCTGCGTCAGGAGATCGAGGCCGAGGTCCGGCAACGGCTGGTGGGCGAGCGCGGGGCCACCGATCTGGCCCGGACCATTCAGCAGAACCTTCCCGGGGACGACGACATCCTCACCGGAACCACCGTGGACGCCTACCGGATGAACGCCGTCCTGGACACCCTGCACCGTCGCCTCACCGACCGTCTGGTTCGGACCGGAGTCCCCGCACCACCCGGCGAACTGGACGCCCGGCGGACGGTGCGAAAGGCTCTCAGCACCGGCGGCGTCCCGGTGAACCCGGTTTTCCGCCCCCGCCGCCCGCATCGTCCATCTGTGTTCGTGCTGGCCGACATCTCCGGTTCGGTGGCTTCTTTCGCGCGGTTCACCCTGGGCCTGACCAGCAAGCTCCAGCAGCGGCACAGCTCGGCCCGGAGCTTCGTGTTCGTCGACGAGGTGGACGAGGTCACCGATCTCCTGGCCGGCCAGAGCGATCTGGCGACGGCGGTCGGGCGGATCGACCGCGAGCATCGGGGCGTGCGCTACGACGCGCACTCCGACTATGGCCGGGCGTTCACCACGTTCGAGCGGACCTGGGGGCATCAGCTCAGCGCGACCAGCGTCGTGCTGGTGCTCGGCGACGGCCGCAACAACTACCGGGCACCCCGGGCCGAGAGCCTGCGGCGGATCCGCAACCGGGCCGGACGCCTCTGGTGGCTCAACCCCGAGCGCCGCGCCGCCTGGGGTGACGGTGACAGCGCGATGCCGGTCTACACCCCACTGTGCGATGCGGTGTACGAGTGCCGCTCCCTGCGCCAGCTCGGATCAGCCCTGACCGCTCTGCGATGAGAACAACCCGAAAGGCAGGACCGCTCGTGCCCGAGACCCCCAAGACTCATATCTCCGCCGCGATGGCCCAGGCGGTCGGCTCCGAGATCAGCCGGTCGTGCAGCTATCCGCTGACCGACTCCGACATCCGGCGCTGGGCGATCGCGGTGTACTGGCCGCAGGACCCCCCGGCGCGGTTCCTCACCCCGGGAACCGGGGAGACCCCCCTGACCGCCCCGGACGAGATCAACCCGTTCGCCTGGGGCGCGGCCATGCAGTCGTCGCCGGCACCGGCCGGTGGCCCGGACGCCACCGAGAACCGTCTCGGGATCGAGGGGCCGGGGCTCAAGCGCATCCTGAACGGGGGGATGAGCGTGGCGTACGGGGTGCCGCTGCGGTCCGGGGACGTGGTCACCAGCGTGAAACGCCTCGGCCCCTACTCGGAACGCTTCGGCCGGCTCGGCCTGATGCTCTTCACCACGTTCGAGGACACCTGGACCAACCAGGACGGCGACGTGGTGAAGCGCAGCGTCATGACGCTGATCCGTTACTAGAAGGGCAAAGCATGAGCGTCACCACCACGGCGCCGGAGGTCGGCCAGGAACTGCCGACCCTGAGCTGGACCACCGGGCTGGAGAACTGGAACCGGTTCGCCGCCGTCAACGAGGAGTTCGTCGCCATTCACATGGATGACGCCGCCGGGCAGGCCGCCGGGTACTCGGGAGCCTTCGGGATGGGCAACCTGCAGTGGTCCTACCTGCACAACCTGCTGCGCACCTGGCTCGGCAGGCAGCCCGGCGGAGGGCGGATCCGCAAGCTTGAGTGCAGCTTCCGCTCCCCGAATCTGAAGGACTCAATCGTCTCCGCGAAGGGCCGGATCACCTCTCTGCAGCCGCTGGAGGACCGGCTGCTGGTCGGCATCGAGGTCTGGACCGAGGACGAGAAGGGCCAGAAGCTGGCCCCCGGTACCGCGGTCGTCGAGCTCACCGGCCCGAACGGGCCGACCACCGAAGAAGGGATCCCATCATGAACCTCGCTGGAGCATCCGCGCTCGTGACCGGCGGGACCGGCGGATTCGGCAGCGCGACGGTGCGCCGGCTGGTCGCCGCCGGGGCCAGGGTCGTGATCGCCGACATCGCGGCCGACAAGGGTAAGGCCCTGGCCGACGAGCTCGGCGACGCGGCGGTCTTCGTCCCGACCGACGTCACCGACGACGCCTCGGTGGGCGAGGCCGTACGGACGGCCGCCGAACTCGGTCCGCTACGGGCCGCAGTCGTGGTGCACGGCGGCCCCACCGCCGCCCAGCGAGTTCTCAGCCGCGACGGAACACCCTATCCGGCAGCTACTTTTGCCCGGACCATGGATATCTTTCTGACCGCCACCTACCGCGTGCTCAGCCTCTCGGCCGCGTCCATGGCGACGAACCCGCCCCTGGACTCCGGCCAGCGCGGGGTCGTGATCACCACGGCCAGCATCGCCGGGTTCGAGGGACAGCCCGGTCAGTCCGACTACTCCGCGGCCAAGGGCGGCGTGATCGCGCTGAACCTCACCGCCGCCCGGGATCTCGCGCCGGTCGGGATCCGGGTGATGTCGATCGCCCCGGGCACGTTCTTCACCCCGGCCTTCCGGATGGAGGAGAACGAGGCCCAGGAGAAGTTCGGCGTCAAGGTGCCCAACCCGAAGCGGATGGGCCGCCCCGAAGAGTACGCCGCGCTCGCCCTGCACATCGTCGAGAACGACTACCTGAACGGCGAGGTCATCCGGATCGACGGCGCCCAGCGCTTCAACCTCCGCTGACCCAGAACCTGGAGACCCACCATGCCCCTCAAGCCCGGAACCCGCCTCCGCAGCACCACCTCGACCTGCGAGGTGATCGTCGTCAAGGCCCCCAGCACGGACGGGGACCTGCTGTGCGCCGGATCACCGATGACACCCGACCAGTTCACCGGAGCTGCGCCCGCCACCGGCGACGGTCCTCTGATCGCCCTGGGCAAGCGCTACGCGCAAGAGGCCTCCGGCCTCGAACTGCTCTGTGTGAAGCCCGGTCCCGGCCCCCTGGCCTTCGGCGGCGCCGAACTGTCCGTCAAGTCCGCGAAACCGCTGCCCGCGTCCGACTGAACTGCCCGGCTCCCCCACGCTCGTCGAAGGAGACAGCATGACCAAACCCATGGAAGGCATCCGCGTCCTCGAGGTCGCCCAGTTCACCTTCGTGCCCGCCGCCGGGGCCGTGCTGGCCGACTGGGGCGCCGACGTGATCAAGGTCGAGCACGCCGAGAAGGGCGACGCCCAGCGCGGCCTGACCCGGATCCTCGGGCTGAACGGGTTCTCCGAGGGCTCGTCGTTCGTCCCCATCATGGAGGGGCCCAACCGCGGCAAGCGCAGCATCGGCCTGGCCCTGGAGCACGAGGGCGCCCGCGAAGTGCTCTACGAACTGGCCCGCACCAGCGACGTGTTCCTGACCAACTTTCTGCCCGACGCCCGCGAACGCCTGGGCATCGACATGGAACACATCCGGGCGATCAACCCGAAGATCATCTACACCGTGGGTAGCGGCTTCGGTCCGCTCGGCCCGGAGGCCGGCAAGGGCGGCTACGACGCCACCGCGTACTGGGCGCGCGGCGGCAGTGCCGACGCCGCCACCCCGTCGGACACCGACTTCCTGGTCAACCAGCCGGGTGGGGCCTACGGGGACAACATCGGCGGGATGACGATCGCCGGGGGGATCTCGGCAGCGCTGTTCCACCGCGAGCGCACGGGCGAGGGCTCGGTGGTGGACGTCTCGCTGCTGGCCACCGGCGCCTGGGCCAGCCAGTTCAACGTCAACCTGGCTTTGCTCACCAGAGGGCCGTTGCCCAAGCATCCGCGGCACATCAAGACTCGCAACCCGCTCACCGGCGTCTACCGCACCGCCGACGAGCGCTGGCTGTCGCTGTCGATGCTCCAGCCCGCCCGCTACTGGGCCGGTTTCGTCACCGCGATCGGCCGGGAGGACCTGATCAAGGACGAACGGTTCGACTCGGGCGAAAAGCTGATGCAGAACGCGAGCGGGGCCCGCGAGGAGATCTCCGGAGTGATCGCCTCGCGGACCAAGGACGAGTGGGTGGACGCCCTGGCCGACATTGAGGGGCAGTGGTCGGTCGTGCAGAACGCCTGGGACGTCGCCCAGGACACCTCGCTGCGGGCCAACGGCCAGATCGCGGCGGTTGTGGACGCCGAGGGGGTGGAACGGGAACTGGTCACCAGCCCGGTCTTGTTCGATCGCGCTCCCGTGGCCCTGACCCGGGCCCCACTTTTTGCCGAGCACACCGACGAGATCCTGGCCGAGTTGGGCATGAACGACGAGCAGGTGCTGGAGCTCAAGATCGCCGGCGCCGCGACCTGAGGCCACCACAACGGGCCGCCCGGATCCGCCGGGCGGCCCGCTCCACCCCAATGAATCAGGTGCGTGACTGTGTCCGTCATCCCCGAGGCCAAGGCCCATCTCGACGTCGCCCGGATCGGCTCCTCGTCCTTCCGCTCCACCCCTCATCCCGGCCCGGCGACGCGTTCCTACGGCGGGGACGTGGCCGGCCAAGCGGTGATGGCGGCCTCGCTCACCGCTCCCGCAGGCCGGCCGATCCACTCCGCCCACATGTACTTCCTGGCGCCGGGAAACAGTTCGATACCTATCGATCACGAGGTAACGATCCTGCGGGACGGCGGTTCGTTCAGCGCGCGTCAGGTCATCGCCCGACAAGGCGACAGCCCCATCTTCACCATGACGGCGTCCTTCCAGACCCCCGAAACCGGGCTGGAGCACTCGCTCCGCGGGCCACAGGCACCCGGCCCGGACGAACTACCCACTCCTCAGGAACTCCTGGCCGGGAAACCGGAAGCTCTGCAGTGGCTCAGCTGGATGCGACGGACCGCCGACCTCGACGTCCGCTTCGTCCTTCCACCGGTCCGTGCGGCGGGCCTCCAGGGCGAAACCACCGAGCCCCACCAGCGACTGTGGCTGCGCCACCGCTCTCTGGTTGAGCCCGACGCGATGCTGCAGGCCGCCGGCCTGGCCTACGCCTCCGACGTGCTGCTGCTGTCCACCGCCCTGGGCCCGCACGCGGTCCAGGGCCGCTTCCAGATCGCCACGGTCAACCACACCATCTGGTTCCATCGCCCGATCCGGGTCGACGAGTGGTTCCTCTACGACCAGGAGTCCACCTGGGCCGACCGCGGCCGGGCCCTGGTCCACGGGCGGATCTTCGATCCGGAAGGACACCTCTGCGCCTCGATCGCCCAGGAAGGGCTGATCCGGGTGAAGCCCTTAGGATGACCGGGACAGCGTCGAACGACGGGTCCGTGGGCGCCCGACTTACGAGCACCGCCACCGTTGCGCGAACCCGGCGTCAACGCGGAGAGGACTGCTCGTGACCCACCAACCCATACGCCTGGACCGGGTCCGGTTGCCGAAGACAGCCGAGGTGATCGCTCAGGCGCTGCGCTCGGAGATCGTCCGGGGGGAGATCCCCGAGGGCGGTGCGCTCCCCAGCGAGGCCGAGCTGATGGAGCGTTTCGGCGTCTCCCGCCCCTCGCTGCGCGAGGCCTTCCGCATCCTGGAGACCGAGCGGCTGATCGAGATCCGCCGGGGCGCGCGGGGTGGGGCGCGGGCCACTCGGCCGGACATCGCGCTGGCGGCCCGGTACCTCGGGTTGGTCATGCAGTTCGACCAGGTCGCGCTCAAGGACGTCTTCATCGCCCGGGCGATGCTCGAGCCGCTCGGCTTCCACCTCTTGGCGACCTGTGACGACCGGGCCGAAAGCGCGGCGTTGCTGCGCCGGCAGCTGGCCGAGTTCGATCGGTCCGAGACCCCGGACGACTTCGCCAGGGCCTGGATGGACTTCTTCGGGCTGCTCTTCGCCCGGGCCGGTAACCAGTCGATGAAGCTGGTCTACGGCGCGCTGACCGAGGTGATCGGCTCGGAGATGCGGGACGCGTTGGCCGTGCACACCGAGGCGCCCAAGGGCAACGCGATGACCCGGCGGGGCCTGGAGCGGGCCCTCGGCCTGGCCGAGGCCGGCAAGGGAGCCGAGGCCGCCCGGTACTGGAACCGTAAGATGCTCGAGGTCAGCGACATTGTGGGCGAGAGCCACAGCGGCCGGACCCTGGTCGAGGTGACCGAGGAGTACTGAAGACGGACACGGCCGGCCCACCGGGCCGGTAGGAACCGCGGCCGCGATCAGCCTCAGCTGGTCATGGAGGCCTTCCGCGGTCGCCACGAAGCTGCCAGGAGCCCTCCGGTCGCCACGACCGCAAATCCGGCCGCCACTGCGGCCCCCGGCCAGCCGTCGACGACGATCCCGATCGCGTGGTCCAGCGAGAGTTTCCCCGGGCCGAGGGCCGCGAGCGCCACGCTGATCACCGCGAGCACGAGTACATACTCATAGCCCTCACGGAACACGAAGAACCCGTTGGGCCGGTGCGCGAGCAGCCCGGCCACCAGCATCACGCCCACCACCGCCGCAGCGGCCAGCGGCGTGAACAGGCCCACGATCAACAGGGTCCCCGCGCCCAGCTCGGTGCCCACACTCATCCAGGCCTGAAAGGTTCCGTGGCGCAGGCCCAGGCTCTCGAACCAGCCGGCCGTTCCCGGGATCTTGCCACCGCCCCTCCAGTGGTTCCAGCCGTGCGCGATCATCGTCCCGCCGAGCACCAACCGGACGAGGAACACAGCTGCGTCTGCCGCTTCCATCGATTGCGCCTCCGCTCATGGTCTCAATAGTTTAATAGTTGTAATCTATTCAAAGTGTTCTTGTCTGCCCAGGCCGAGAGGAATCCCCCATGGATTTGCTGACCCTGCTCGAGATGACAGCCGGCGGGATGGAAGACCGGTTGCTGCTCGGGTGCCGGCAGGACGGCCTGACCGCTGGGCAGCTGCGCGACCGCAGCGTCGCCGCTGCCGCAGTGGTGGCCCGGCACGACGCCGAGAAAGTGCTCTATCTGGCCGGGAACGGCACCGGTTTCGCCGTAGCCCTGTTCGGGGCCGCAGCCGCCGGAGTTCCGTTCCTGCCGCTGAACTACCGGCTCTCGGACGAGCAGCTCTCGCAGATCCTGGCCCGTCATCCGGGACTGGTCCTGGCCGAGGACGTGGTCCGCGCCGCAGATCTGGCGCCGGCGGGCTCGACGGTGCTGGCCCTGGACGCGCTGCTGGCCGAGGTGGCCGCCACCGCTCAGCCTCAGGCCGAGCTGAAACCGGCCGACCCGGAGTCGATCGCGGTGCTGCTGATGACCAGTGGCACCACGGCCGCCCCGAAGAGCGCGGTGCTGCGGCATCATCACCTCACCTCCTACGTGATGGGCTCGGTCGACTTCGCCTCCGCCGAGGAAGAGGACGCGACCATTGTCAGCGTCCCGCCGTACCACATCGCCGCGGTGGCCAACCTTCTGTCGAACCTTTACGCCGGGCGGCGCATCGTCTACCTCGACCGGTTCACCGCCGCGGGCTGGGTGGACCTGGTCGAGACCGAGCGGATCAGCAACGCCATGGTGGTCCCCACCATGCTGGCCCGGATCGTCCGACACCTGGAGCAGACCGGCCGCACCGGCCCGGCCTGCTTGCGCGGCCTGTCCTACGGCGGCGCCAAGGTACCTCCCAGCGTCCTGGAGGCCGCCCTGAAGCTGTTCCCCACCACCGGATTCGTCAACGCCTACGGTCTTACCGAGACATCCTCCTCCATCGCTCTTCTCGGACCGGACGACCACCGCGCGGCGATCACGTCCACCGACCCTGAAGCGCGGGCCCGGCTGAGCTCGGTCGGGCGGGCCCTGCCCGGCGTGGAGATCGAGGTACGCGCCGAGGACGACCGCCCGGCCCCGCCCGGCGTAGTCGGTGACATCCTGGTCCGCGGCACTCAGGTGGCCGGCGAGTACCTGGAAAAGGGCAGCACCCTGGCCGACGGCGGCTGGTTCCCGACCCGGGACCGGGGCCATCTGGACGCAGCGGGCTTTCTGTTCGTCCAGGGCCGGGCCGACGACACCATCATCCGTGGCGGCGAGAACATCGCCCCGGCCGAGATCGAGGACGTGATGGTCCACCATGCGGCAGTCGCCGAGTGCGCGGTCGCGGGCGTGCCCGACGTCGAATGGGGCCAGATCATCGCGGCTTTCGTGGTGCTGAACGACGGTGCTTCGGTCACGGCCGAGGAGCTGCGCGGGTACGTGCGGGCCCATCTGCGCAGCTCAAAAACCCCTGATCAGATCCACTTCCTTCCCGAACTCCCGGCCACCCCCACCGGCAAGATCCTCCGCCGTAACCTCGTCACCTCCGCCCTCCGCGCCTGACCCCTACCAAAAACCCGTGATCATGCACTCGCGGCTCGGCCGATTGTGCATGATCACGGAGGTATTGCGCGGGCGGTTACTGGAAGGGGTCGCCGGTGATGTCCTCGCTGGAAAAGTAGATCGGTGCGCCGTAGGTGTCCTGCGGCTCGGCCAGCAGCAGGGTGGAGCGGATGCGACGGCTTCGGACGTCATTCTTACGCAGCCATTGCTCGGCCGCATCGACGTCCCGTACCCGGAACCGCAGGCTGAAGATCATGTTTCCCCAGCGGGCGACGTGCCGGCCCAGGTCCGAGTTCTCGTCCAGCGCCTCGGCCAGCTGGAGCAGGCAGTCCCCCAGCTGCAGGGTGACGTACCGCGCGCCCAGACCGGTGTCCTCACCGCGTTCCACCGGGACGGCCTGCATCACGTCGACGTAGGTCTTGGTGGCGCTCTCCAGGTCCTTGACGCCGAGGGTGACATAGGAGAAGCGCTCGATCGTCAGCGGGTGTGTGCGCCAGGTGTTGAGCAGCGACGTCCAGGTGTCCTCGTTGCGAGGCTCGCCGGGCATGTCGGTCGCACAGAGCTCCACCATCAGCCCCGCGGTGTCTCGGGGACTCGGGTAGAAATAGCGGGTCGTCGGGCCCAGCTCGGTGATCTTGCCGCCGCCGGGTGCCCCGATGTGAATGCCCTTCTCGATCATCCGCCCGGCCAGACCGGCCAGGTCGTCCACCTTGTACCCGACCGAGTGCAGGTGCTGACCGAACTTCGTGTAGAACTTGCCGACCGGCCGGCGCGGGTCGACCGGCTGGTTCGGGGCCATCGTTTCGATACACAGGTCCGAGACCATCAGCAGGGCGGCCCACCGGTCCTCGACGTCGAAGTACCCGGGCTCGTCCATGCCGTGGTAGACGTAGGCGCCGAAAACCTTCTCGTAGAAACGATTCAGCTGAGACACGTCGTCGGTCATGTGGACCACGTGGATCATCTGGCCGATGCCGTAGTCCCCGGTTGTGCGTACGTTCTTCTTCATGCCTCTCCCTGATTCGGATGGTGGAACGGCCGTCGGGGCCAGGCCGGGTAGGTGAGGGCCCGGGCGGTCACCCCGTCGGGACGGGCGTCCCGGCCACCCCGGGCGTCGGAGTTCAGGGCATCGGCAACGGCCAGGCGCACCAGCGCCGGGTCCTCCTCCAATACCTGGGAAACCACCCCCATGTCCAGCAGTTCGCCCGGCGTCAGGCGAAAGTCGCGGGCCAGCTCCGGGGCGCGGTCGGCGTCCCGGTACAGAATCGCCGCTCCCGGTTCCGGGCCGATCACTGAGAACACCGCCCCGGCCAGCAGGAACAGGCGATCGGCGTGCGAAAAGGCCATGGCTCCGCCGCTCCCGCCCTCGCCCACCACCAGGGCCAGTGACGGCGTCGCCAATTCCGCCATCGCCAGCAACAACCCGGAGATCTCCCGGGCGATCCCGGCCGCTTCGGAGGACGGCGACGGGTCCGCGCCGGCGGTGTCCACCAGAGTCACCACCGGCACGCCCAGGCGGTTGGCCATCCGAACCGCCCGCTGAGCCAGGCGGAAAGCCTCCGGGCCCGGCTTCGCGTCGACGCCCTCAGATCGCCGGGCGTGCCGATCCATCGCCACCACGACGACGCGGCGGCCGTCGAGCACGGCCAGACCCGCTCGCACCGACGGATCCGACCCCGCGATCTCGACCCACGAAGACGTGATCCAGGCCGCCCATTCCAGACCCGAAGGACGCTGAGGCGACCGGCACCGCCGGACCTGCTCGTAAGCGTCATCCAGATGCGTGAGGTGCTCCACCGCTCGCGGCCGACCATCCGGAAGCTCCAGCGCCGGGGACCGGACCGCGTCGATGGCGCTCGCAATCCATTCCCAGGCCCGTTCGGGCTCCACCACCGCATCGATCAGCCCATGCCGCAGAGCCGACTCCGCGGTGTGCGAGTCGGCCGGAGGAACAATGCCGGTCACCTCCTGGACCACCCGCGGGCCGCCGAAACCGATGATCGCACCCGGTTCCGCTGCGCGTAGATCGGCCGCCGACACCCAGGAAGCGTAAACCCCGCCGGTGACCGGCGATTTCAGGTAGGCGACGTAAATCTGACCGGTAGCCCGGTGCCGGCTGGCCGCCGCCACCGTGCGTGGCATCTGCAGGAGCGCGGCCATCCCCTCCTGCAGCCGGGCCCCGCCACTGGAAACCGTGGCGACGACGGGCACCTTGGTGGCAGTGGCGGTGTCGAATGCGCGGACCACCCGTTCACCGGCCACCACGCCCATCGTGCCCCCGCAGCGGGCGAAGTCGCAGTCGATCCATACCGCCCGCTGACCGGCCAGGACGATCGAGGCGACGCGCACCGACTCGTCCTGCGGTCCCGGTGCTGCGTAGCCGGGGAACTGCAGCGGATCGTTGGACAGGAGTTCGGTGTCGGCCCAGTCGATGACCTCGGGAACCAGTTCCGGGACGCGGGCCGGGCGGTCAGTCCTCGTAGACATAGAAACCCCGGCCAGTCTTGCGGCCCAGCCGGCCCAGCCGCACGTACTGCTTCAGCAGCACCGGCGGCTGGTAACGCGGGTCCTTGTACTCCTCGTACATCGAGGCCGCCATGTCGTGCACGATGTCCAGCCCGATCAGGTCACTGAGCCGGAACGGGCCCATCCTGTGGTTGAACCCGAGGGTGATCACGTCGTCAATGGCCTCCATGTCCGCGACCCCGCGTTCATAGGCCCGCACCGCGTCCAGCAGGTAGGGCACGATCAGCAGATTGCCGACGAACCCGGGCACGTCGTTGACCACCACCGGCGACTTCCCCAGCCGGGTGGCCAGATCCACCATGGCCCGCACGTGCTCCGGCTCGCTGACCGGGGTCCTGATCACTTCGACGAGTTTCATCGCCGGCACCGGGTTGAAGAAGTGCAGCCCGACGACGCGTTCCGGACGGCGGGTGGCGGCGGCCAGGACGACCAGCGGGATGGTCGAGGTGTTGGAGGCGAGAAAAGTGTTCTCCCCGACCAGGGCGTCGATCTTGCCGAGGATCTCCACCTTCAGCTCGACGTCCTCGAAGACCGCCTCCACCACGACGTCGGCCGCGGTGATCGCGTCCAGGTCGGTGGTCAGGGTGAACCGCTCGCGGGCGGCCCTGGCCTGCTCCGGGGTGAGTTTTCCGCGGGCCAGCGTGGCCTCCAGCCCGGCCTCGATCCGGTCCTGGGCCCGCCGTACCCCCTCGGCCGTGGCCTCAACGCCCACCACCTCCAGGCCGGTCTGGGCCGCGACCTGGATGATGCCGGTCCCCATGGTTCCGCATCCGACGACGGCGAGGCGCTCGATCTGCATCCGGCCTGTCTCCTGTCCCTCGTTCTCGGGTTCCCGACTGCCTCAGGCCACTTTCACGACGACGGCGCCGCCCTGACCGCCCCCGGCACACATCGCCGCGACGCCGACCCCCCCGCCGCGGCGGCGCAGCGCGTGGACCAGGGTGGTGAGCATCCGCCCACCGCTGGCCGCGATCGGGTGGCCGATGCTGCAGCCGCTACCGAAGGCGTTGACCTTCTCCTCGTCCAGGCCGAGCACCTTGCAGGCGGCGACCGGAACGGCGGCGAAGGCCTCGTTGATCTCCCACAGGTCCACGTCCTCCCGGCTCAGACCGGTCCGGGCGAAGAGCTTCTCGATCACCGCGATCGCGCCCAGCCCGGTGAGGGCGGGGTCGACGCCGGTCGAGGTCCAGGCCGTGACCCTGGCCAGCGGGGTCAGGCCCTCGGCGGCAGCCAGTCCGGCGCTGGTGAGCAGCAGGGCGCTGGCGGCGTCGTTGGAGCCGCTGGCGTTGCCCGCGGTGATCGAGAAGCCCCCGATCTCCGGATGCAGCGGCTTCAGCTTCGCCAGTTTCTCCAGGGACGTGTCCCGGCGCGGGTGCTCGTCCACGGCGAAATCGACCACGGCGCCGTCCTTGCGGGTCACCTTGATCGGCGTGATCTCGCCCTCGAACCAGCCCGCGTCGGTGGCCGCGACCGCCCGCTGGTGCGAGCGCAGCGCCCAGGCGTCCATCTCCTCCCGGCTCAGGCCGTGGTATTTGGCCACGTTCCATCCGGTGGAGATGCTGGTGTCGTCGTTGGCCGTGTCGGTGTAGGGGAAAGTGGGGACGCCGCGACGCTGGTAGTCGTCCTCGGTCCCCGGCGTGCGCCAGGTGAGGACCGGGGACAGCGAGGAACTGTTGACGCCGCCGGCCACGACGGCATCGGCGGCACCGGCGATGATCTGGGCGGCGGCGAACGAGGTACTGGTCAGGCTGCCCGCGCAGTGCCGGTTCACGGCCACGCCCGGCACCTGCTGAAGCCCTGCGGCGACTGCCGCGTGTCGGGCCAGGTCTCCTCCACCGTAGAGACTTTCGGCGAGGATGACGTCGTCCACCCGTTCACCGGGCAACCCGGAGCGCTCGATCACGGACTGCAGAACATGAGTGGCCAGGGTCTCGGCCGGGGTCTCGCTGAGTGTCCCTCTCCGCGCGGTACCCACCGCCGTCCGCACCGCGCTGACGATCACTGCTTCGGTCACGACTGCCACGCTCCTGTCATGATGTGTAGATGCCCGCACGGTGCGCCGTCTCGGCGTAGAGAGGTTCCAAGGGCCCGAGGTCGTGGCCAAGTTCGGCAAGGATTTCTCGGACCACTTCGATGTCCTTAACCAGGAACTGCTGGACTCCGCTGGCGAACTCGCCCACCGATCCCCGGGATGCGACTCCGGCCAACGCGCGACTGTCCCCGCTGGCGTGCTGGATCGCCCTCATCAAGGCGCTCTCGTCCATCCCAAGGCCGTCGGCCAGTCGCGCGGCCACCGCGAGGGCCCCGATGTTGGCCGAGAACACCGCATTGTTGAGCAGTTTCACCTTCTGGCCGGAACCGGCCGGCCCGACGTTCAGAATCGGGTCACCGTAGGCGGCCAGCACCGGACGGGCCCGGGCGAACGTCTTCTCGTCCGCCCCGACGAACAGCGTGATGGTGCCGGCCGTGATGTCGTGCGGGCCCCCGCTGACCGGTGAGTCGATCACCGAGACGTCGTTCGCGGCCCCGGCCGCCGCGACGAGCTCGGCCGTGGCCGGGCTGCTGGTCGTGTGGATCACCAGCAGCGAGCCGGCTTCCATCGCCGGGACCAGACCGTCCTCCAAGCACACGGCCCGCACCTGGGCGTCGGTGAGTACGTTGACGAACACCATCTCCGCCCCGGCCGCCACCTCGCCCAGGCTCCGGCTGACCTTCGCGCCGTCCTCGAGCAGCGGGGGCGCCTGCTCGTCGAAGAGGTAGTGCGCCGTCACCGCGTGCCCGGCGCCGACCAGCCGCTGCAGCATGGGCCGCCCCATTCGGCCGGCCCCGACAAATCCGATCTGCATGCTCGCCCTTCACCGATCCGGACCGGGTCCGGCGGATGCCGGACCCGGCACCGGGCTGAGCCCGTGAATCAGCCCGGGAAGTTGAAGATCCGCCGGGCGTTGCCCTCGACGATCAGCCGGGCCTCGTCGTCCGGCACGTCCCGCAACTGCTCGGCCAGCACTTTGCGGGTGTGGGGCCAGTTGCAGTCCGAGTGCGGGTAGTCGCTCTCGAACAGGATGTTGTTCACGCCGATCTGGTACCGCTCGTTCAGGCCGGTCTGGTCGGAGACGAAGCAGCCGAAGATGTGGTCGTCGAACAGTTCCGACGGGCGCTGCTCGGCGTTGATCTTGCACCAGTAGCGGTGCCGCTCCCACGAGTAGTCAGTGCGCTCGAGCAGGTACGGGATCCAGCCGATCCCGCCCTCGGCGAGCACGAACTTCAGCGTCGGGAACTTGTAGAACACCGGCGACATCAGCAGGTCGACCATCGCCATCATCGAGTTCAGACCGAACAGCGCGATGGTGATGAACATGTCGCCGTCCTCGGCCGTCCCGGCCGGGGCCCCGCCGGAGCCGAAGTGCACCGACAGCGGAAGCTCGGCCTCCTCACAGACCTTCAGGAGCGGATCCCAGTGGTCGGTGTGGTACGAGGGCAGGCCCAGGCGGTGCGGGGCCTCCAGGAAGGTGATCGACTTGGCCCCCTTGGCGGCGACCCGCTCGGCCTCCTTGACCGCGGCCGGGACGTCCCAGAACGGCACCATGCACAGCGGTATCTGGCGCTCAGGGTTGAATGCGCACCACTCGTCCAGGATGAAGTCGTTGTAGGCGGTGATGCAGGCCGCCGCGAGCTCCTTGTCCTTGCTCCGCCAGAAGGTGCTGCCGGCGAAGCCCCCCATGTTGGGGAAGCACATCTGGGCCCAGGTGCCCTCGATGTCCATGTCCTTCAGCCGGGCCTCGACGTCGTGACAGCCGTCCCGCATGTCGGAGTAGCTGCGCGGGTCCATCCCGAAGTCCCGGGGGTGTTTGCCCGCGACCGCGTTCAGGGCGAAGTTGCCGGAGCGCTCGCCGTCGTAGAGCCAGGCGTCGTTGCCGTCCTCCAGCCGGATGATCCGGGGCGCGCGGTCCTGGTACTTGGCCGGGAGCCGGTCCAGCCAGACCCGGGGGTGCTCAATCACATGGTCGTCAACGGAGATGATCCTGGCATCGTCGGGAAGCATCAGCTCTGCCTCTTTCCTTCTCTCAACGGTTCAATCGGTTTCGTGGGTCGACGAGGGCCTTGGCAGCCCCATCGAGGTGAGCGCACTGTCGGCGGCGTCGAGTACTGGGCCGGGTTCGACCCCCGCCGAGCGGGCCAGGTCGACCAAGAGGCCGACGTCCTTGCGGAGTAACGGCCCGGCCTTGCTCGCGCTGGCGGCCAGGTCGAAGTCGGGTGCGCGCAGGAGCGCCGCGCCGTAGCTGCGCCCACTGGCCCGGGAGAGCAGCACGGACAACTGCACCGGGTCCACGTTCAGCCGCTTCGCCAGCGCGAAGGCGCTTTCCGCGACACCCATGTTGGCCGCCAGCATCAGGTTGTTCAGCAGCTTGGCCCGCTGCCCCGACCCGACGGGCCCCAGATGCAGCACGGGATCGCCGAAGAGCGCGAAAACCGGCGTGCACCGGGCCACGGCGTCCGCGTCACCACCGGTCATCACCACCAGCTCGCCCCGCCCGGCGGCCGGTCCCCCGCCACTGACCGGCGCGTCCACCACCTGCACGCCCTGCCGCGCCGCGACTTCGGCGATCCGCTCGCACAGGTCCGGATGCACGGTGCTGTGGATCACCAGGATCCCGCCCTGCCTCAGGCCGGCCAGCACGCCGTCCTCCCGCAGCACGACCGACTCGACCCCGACGTCGTCGACCACGCAGACGCAGACGATCTCGCTCTGCCGGGCCAGGTCGGCCGGACTGGCGGCCAGCCGGACCGACGTGTTTGCGAACGGCTCCAGCGTCCCGGTCCTGCGCGCCCACAACGTCACCGGGCCACCCGCGTCGATGATGCGCTGGGCAATGGGGCCGCCCTGGCTGCCCAGCCCGATGAATCCGACCGCCGCAACGGTGCCTCCGGTCCTGACCTCAGGCTCGGACCTGGCTCTCGGGTCGGCCCCGGAACGGGACGGACCCGCGCCTCCTGCTTCGGCACCAGCACTGTCGGAGGGAGCAGGGCCGGCAGCCTCCGTCCCCGCACCCAGTGGTTCGGCACGCGCGGTTTCGGCGCCTGTGCCTTCCCCGGCCGCGGCATCGCGTGCGGGCCGGGCCGGAACGGAGCGAGCGCTGACGTCAGAGGTCATCGGATTCCTCAGCAATCGGCGTGGTAGGCGGGTACGTTCCGGACTGCCGGAGATCGGCCTCGGTGCGGGCGCGGCTGCTCCCGAAGGCCGTGGGCCGCGCCACCCACGTGAATCACCATAAGTTCATCGATCTATCTACCTCAATAGCCAGGCCCGGTCGATGCGTCGTCCCCGGCGTTCAGGGGGAGTTCTACGCCCAGCGGTCGTTCCGTCGCTGCGATGGCCGCCCTGAAGGCTGAATGATTTAGATGTTTGCACATCTCTCGAAAGATTGTAACGTCGCACCGAGGGCAAGGTGGGTACCGCGGGCTCGGGAGCTGGCATGGACGCTGGAGCAGGCAAAACCGACACGGGATCTGATCCCGAGGCTTTCGGGGCACCGGACGACACCGGCACCGCCGAAGATTCAGCGGAGTCAGCCACGGTGCTCCGACGCGACCGCGTGGTGATCCGCTTCGCCGGCGACTCCGGTGACGGCATGCAGCTGACCGGAGACCGGTTCACCTCCGAGACCGCCCGCTTCGGCAACGACCTGGCCACGTTGCCCAACTTCCCGGCCGAGATCCGCGCTCCCGCAGGCACCCTGCCGGGCGTCTCCTCGTTCCAGCTGCACTTCGCCGATCACGACATCATGACCCCGGGCGACCGGCCGGACGTGCTGGTCGCGATGAACCCGGCCGCGCTCAAGGCCAACCTGGACGACCTGCGGCCCGGCGGCGTGCTGATCGTGAACACCGACGAGTTCACCCGGCGCAACCTCACCCGGGTCGGCTACACCACGGATCCGCTGACCGACGGCACCCTGGACTCCTACCAGGCGCACCCGGTGGCGATGGCGTCGCTGACCCGGGAGGCCCTGAAGGACACCGGGCTGTCGAAGAAGGACGCCGAACGGGCCAAGAACATGTTCGCGCTCGGCCTGCTGTCCTGGATGTATCACCGCCCGGCCGAGGGCACCGAGCGCTTCCTGCGGGAGAAGTTCGCGCGGCGGCCGGATCTGGCCGAGGCCAACGTCCTGGCCTTCCGGGCCGGGCACGCCTACGGCGAGACCACGGAGGCGTTCGCCGTCACCTACGAGGTGGCCCCGGCCGTACTCCCGGATGGCGTCTACCGGCAGATCACCGGAAATATCGCCCTGGCCTACGGAATCGTCGCGGCCGGTCAGCTCTCCGGGCTGGACGTGGTGCTCGGCACCTACCCGATCACGCCGGCCTCGGACATCCTGCACGAGCTGTCCCGGCACAAGCGCTTCGGCGTGACCACCTTCCAGGCCGAGGACGAGATCGCCGGGATCGGGGCCGCGATCGGCGCGGCCTTCGGCGGGGCCCTGGGGGTGACCAGCACCAGCGGCCCCGGGCTGGCGCTGAAGTCCGAGGCCCTCGGCCTGGCCGTGGCCCTGGAACTGCCGCTTCTGGTGGTCGACGTGCAGCGCGGTGGGCCCTCGACCGGGCTGCCGACCAAGACCGAGCAGGCCGACCTGCTGCAGGCCATGTTCGGCCGCAACGGCGAGTCCCCGGTCCCGGTGATCGCCCCGAACACGCCGGGCGACTGTTTCGACGCGGCGGTTGAGGCTGCCCGGATCGCCATCACCTACCGCACACCCGTCATCCTGCTCTCGGACGGCGCCCTGGCCAACGGATCCGAGCCCTGGCGGGTACCCGACGTCGATCAGGTGAAACCCATCGAACCGGACTTCGCCACCGAACCCAACGCCCCCGACGGCAGCGGCGCCTTCTGGCCCTACCTGCGGGACCCGGCGACGCTGGCACGGCCCTGGGCGGTGCCTGGCACCGCCGGGTTGCAGCATCGGGTCGGCGGTCTGGAAAAGGCCGACGGAACGGGGAACATCTCCTACGATCCGGCCAATCACGAGCACATGGTCCGGATCCGGGCGGCGAAGGTGGCCGGGATCGAAGTGCCCGACCTGGCCGTGGACGACCCGGACGGTGCGGATCTCCTGGTACTGGGCTGGGGTTCGACCTATGGGCCGATCGTCGCCGCGGCCCGCGGGATCCGTGCTTCCGGCCGGTCCGTGGCCACCGCGCATCTGCGTCACCTGAACCCCTTCCCGGGCAATCTGGAGAAGGTCCTGCGATCGTTCCGGACCGTGCTCGTTCCGGAGATGAACCTGGGCCAGCTCGCGCTGCTGCTGCGCGGCCGCTTCGCGGTGGACGTCCGCAGCCACACCAAGGTCTCGGGACTGCCGTTCCTGACCGACGAACTGCACGACGTCTTCGTCCAGCACCTGGAGGGGCCATGAGCACCGTCGATCTGGGACTGCCGGCCAGCGGCCTGGCCCACGTGCCGCCGGCGCTGGGTAAGCAGTCGGCCAAGGACTTCACCACCGACCAAGAGGTGCGCTGGTGCCCCGGGTGCGGCGACTACGCCGTCCTGGCCACGATGAAGCAGTTCCTGCCCACCCTCGGGATCCGGCGCGAGAACACGGTCTTCGTCTCCGGGATCGGCTGCTCCAGCCGGTTCCCCTACTACGTCGACACCTACGGCATGCACTCGATCCACGGCCGCGCCCCGGCGATCGCCACCGGCCTGGCCCTGGCCCGGCCGGACCTCTCGGTCTGGGTGGTGACCGGGGACGGGGACGCCCTCTCGATCGGCGGCAACCACCTCATCCACGCGCTGCGCCGCAACGTCAACATCACCATTCTGCTGTTCAACAACCGGATCTACGGCCTCACCAAGGGCCAGTACTCGCCCACCAGCGAGCCCGGCAAGATCACGAAATCCACCCCGCAAGGCTCGCTGGACCACCCGTTCGACCCGATCGCGCTCGCCCTCGGCGCCGAGGCGACCTTCGTGGCCCGGGCCCTGGACTCCGACCGCCGCGGGCTGACCGCCGCCCTGACCGCTGCCGCGACGCACCGCGGCGCGTCCCTGATCGAGATCCTGCAGGACTGCCCGGTGTTCAACGACGGCAGTTTTGATGCCTTGAGACGCCCGGACTCGGCCACCGAGCGCCTGATTCCGCTGACCCATGGGGAACCGATCCGATTTGGGACGCCCGGCGCGGACGGTCTGGGAAGCCGGGTGGTCGTCCGGGACGGTTTCGGGGTCCGCGTGGCGCACGCCGAGGATGTCGATCCGGGCGATGTCGTGGTTCACGACCAGCACGACCAGCACCTGGCCCACGCCCTGGCCCGGCTCAGCCGGACCGACCTGACCCACGTGGTGACCGGCGTCTTTCTGGACGTGGAACGGTCGACGTACGACGACGCGGCCCGGGAACAGGTGGCCGCCGCCAGGGCTCAGAACGAGAACGGGCCGGGGCTGCGGGCTCTGTTGGAAGGCCGGGACACCTGGGTCGTCCCGAAGGCCGGCCCGAATCCGTGAGGGAACCAGCTTTGCGGTGAGGCGCCCGGCTCTCCTACCATAGATTCATGCTTCGACAATTGTTGATCGGAGTGTGGAGGACGGGAGAGCACGATGCCGAACGACGCGGTGGGCGTGAGCGAGGCCTTCAAGGCGATCGGTGATCCGATCCGCTGGCAGATCGTCGAGCAGATCGCGACCCAGGCCGAGTACCCGTGCGCGGAGCTCGAGGACATGCTGCCGGTCTCGAAACCGACCATCTCCTACCACGTCAAGATCCTCACCCAGGTCGGCCTGGTGGCGGTGACCAAGCGCGGCCGCAACTATTACTACACGCTGCGGCGTGAGGTGCTCCAGCAGATGATCGACGAGCTGCAGCACCTGATCCCGGGGCTGCGCCTGGTCGGTGAGACGACCCCGGCGCCGCGGCGTTCGGCCCGGCCGGTGGCCCGCCCGGTCGCCGCCGCTGAGCTGGCCGACGGCACCAGTGGCCGGCTGCTCACGTGGTGAAGCGGGACGGCGTCAAGCGCGAGACCATCGCCCGCAAGAACGAGCCGCACTCCGCACCCCCCCGAGGGCCGCAGGAGGACGAGCCGGCCGTCCTGATGAGCACTCCCTCGCCCGGTGTGCGGCTGCTGACCCTGAACCGGCCCGCCATCCGCAACGCGATGACGTCCGAGCTCACGGCGGCCTGGGACGAGGCCCTCGACGCGGCGGTGGCCGACCGGGAGACCCGGTGCCTGGTGGTCACCGGCGCCGGTAACTCGTTCTGCTCCGGCGCCGACCTGTCCTGGCTGGACCAGGGCGGGGAGGACGACGTGACGATCGACCGGTTGCGGGACCGGATGCTGCCCTTCTACCAGAGCTGGCTGCGCCCCCGGAAGCTCCCGTTCCCGGTGATCGCCGCGGTCAACGGGCCCACCGTGGGCGCCGGGGTCTGCCTGGCGCTGGCCTGCGACCTCCGCTTCGCCGCGCCCTCGGCCCGGTTCAGCACCCCGTTCATCTACCTCGGCACGCACGGCGGCATGGGCGCCACCTGGCTGCTGCCCGAGGCAATCGGTGTGCCGCGGGCCCGGGAGATGCTCTTCACCGGCCGCGTGGTCGAGGCCCGCGAGGCCAAGGACTGGGGGCTCGTCGCGGAGGTGGCCGAGGAGGACGTGGTGGCTCACGCCCTGACCGCCGCCGCCCGGATCGCCGAGGCCGGGCCGATCGCCACCCGGCTGACCAAGACCGGGCTGGAGGCCTCGGCGGCCGGGCTCGAGGCCGCGATCCAGTGGGAGGCGCTGGCCCAGCCGGTCACCATGAACACGGCCGACATTCACGAGGGCATCGACGCGGTCCGCAGCGGCCGCACGCCGAAGTTCAGCGGGCGCTGAGTCTAGACGGTGGCCTCCCCCAGATACCGGTGCAGCAACTCGCTCCCGGCGCTGGAGGAGGCCCCGTGCCAGCTGACCGATCCGCGTTCCAGGATCAGCGCGTCATCGGCGAAACCCAGGGCCCGGGCGGCGAACTGCTCCACCATGATCACGGTGCTGCCGGCCGCGCGGGCCCGCTCCAGGCTCTCGAACACCAGATCCACCATCCGCGGCGCCAGGCCGAGCGACATCTCGTCGGCAATCACCACGGACGGTTCCAGCATCAGGGCCCGCGCCAGCGAGAGTATCTGCTGCTCACCGCCGCTCAGCGTGCCCGCCAGCTGACGCCGCCGTTCCCCCAGCACCGGAAAGATACTGAAGGCCCGTTCGATCGCCGCCGCCCGGTCGCCGCGTTCGACAACCAGCCCCATGCGCAGGTTCTCGGCCACCGTCAGGCTCGTGAACACGCCCCGGCCCTCGGGCAGATGCACGATCCCGGCCCGGCGGAACCGGGCCGGGGACTTCCCGGTCAGGTCCTGACCGCCGAGCCGGATGCTGCCCGCGCTGATCGGGACCAGCCCGGACAGGGCCCGCGCCAGGGTGGACTTGCCGGCCCCGTTGACCCCCAGTACGGCCACGGCGGTGTTCCCGGCCACCGTGAAGGAGACGTCCTCCAAGGCCCGGGCCGGGCCGTACCGGACGGTCAGACCGCTGACCTCGAGCAGGTTCCCGGCCATCGTCCTCACTTCTCCCCCACTGTGGCAGGCATTTCCTCGCCCAGGTAAGCGGCCCGGACCAAGGCGTTCTCGCGGACCTCGGCCGCCGTCCCCTCGGCGATCTTCACGCCGAAGTCCAGCACGTGCACCCGGTCGGCCATCCGCAGCACCAGCGGCACGTCGTGCTCGACCAGCAGGAGAGAGACGCCGTGCTCGTCGACCACCGTGCGCAGGGTCTCGCAGAAGTCCAGCGTCTCGCGGGAATCCAGGCCGGAGGACGGCTCGTCCATCAGCAGCACCCGCGGCTCGGTGGCCAGGGCGCGGGCCACCTCGACGAGGCGACTGCTGCCCAGCGGCAGACCGAGCACCGGCTGATGCTGGATCGCGCCGAGCCCGAAACGCGCGATCAGATCGTCCACCTGATCCGTCTCGGTCGATGAGGGACGCCGGAAGGACCGGCCGTTCACCAGATCCGTCCAGATCCGGCGTCGTCCGTTCCGCATCCGATGCCCCAGCACCACGTGCTCGCGCACGGTCAGGGACGCGAAAAGCTCAGGGTGCTGGAAGGTCCGGGCCAGTCCACGCCGGGCCCGCGCCTGCGGGGTGGCCGAGGTGAAGTCCTCACCGTCCATCCGGACCGTGCCGGCCGTTGGGCGCAACAGCCCGGAGAGTACGGCGAACAAGGTGCTCTTTCCGGCCCCGTTGGGCCCGAGCAGGCCCACGATCGCGCCGGCCGGGACGTCGATGCTCACCGAGTCCAGAGCCACCAGCCCACCGAAACGGACCGTGATGTCGTGCGCTTCGAGCCGGGGTTGCGGTTCCTGAGTCATGACGCCTCTCCTGCGCTCGCGCTCGGGACCGGCGTCCCCGCTCCCACGGGTTCGCCCGGCAATTCAGGCGGTCCGGGGACGTCAGAGGCCCCGCGGTTCTGCCGGCGGGCCACGAATGCGGACAGGGCCGCGCCATTCTGCGCCACCACGCCTTCTGGATTCCGGGCCAGCGCCAGGGCCCCGAGGCCGAACAGCACCGTCGGCACCGGCGCCAGGTCCGCGGGGAAGTAGGTGGAGAAGATCCCGGGCATCACGGTGAACAGCAACCCGGCCAGCAGCGCCGACATGATCGAGCGAGCGCCGATGGTGACCAGGATCGCGAGCCAGACCAGCCCGGCGAACGGGTTGAACGAGTCCGGCAAGGTGGACTGGTAATTCATCGCCATGAAGCCGCCGCCCAGGGCCGCGACGAACGTGGCCAGACCGGAGACCAGGATCTTGGACTGCAGCACGCTGATCCCGATGGTCCGGGCGCCGTTCTCGCTCCAGCGCACGGCGCTCAGGGCCAGTCCGGCGGTGGAGCGGCGGACATTCAGCACGACCAGCCCAAGCACAAGGAAGACGGCCAGGCAGAGGTAGACGAACGCCGGGCCCTCCTCGGCGAAGCCCGGCCGGAGCAGGGCCACCCCGGACCCGTAGTTGTAGAACGGATCCTGGGTCAGCACCAGGGTCTGCACCAGCAAGCCGAAGGTGAGGGTGACCAGAGCGATGTAGAGATTGCCCAGGCGGATGGTCAGGGCACCGATCAACACGCCCAGCGGCAGCACGATGAGCGCGGCCGCCAGAGCCGCGAGCAGGGTCGGCCAGCCGCGGTTGGTGGCCAGTTCCGCGGTGAGCACGGCGCCCAGTCCGGCGAAGGTGATCTGACACAGCCAGACCATCCCGCCCTCACCGGTGACCAGGGTGAAGGACATCAGCGCGATGGACAGCGCAACCCCGCCGGCGATCAGCCCGACCCAGTAGTCGTCCAGCGCCGTGGGCAACACCACCACGACGGCCAGGAGCAGAACCGTCGCCACGACCCCGATCCGCCCCGGACCGGTCGTTGCCCCCTTGATCGTCCCGCTCCGGGACCCGGTGACCGGGCTGGTCGCCGGATCCCCGCCCTGCACCGCGATCGCCCGGTCCAGGGAGCCGCCCACCGCGGTGTCCCCGGCCCGGCCGCGAACCGCGTAGAAGAGCAGGGCCACCAGCATGAAGGCGAACGGGACGCTGGGGACCACGGCCGCCGTGAAGGAACTCTCCGGGTCCATGTACTTCTGAACCAGGCTGGTCGCAACCCCCATCAGCAAAGCCGACCCGACCGCGATCGGGAGGCTACGCAACCGGGCCGCCACCACCGCGGCGAACGCGGCCGCCATCATCGAGGTCATCCCCTCCAGCGACAGCCCGGCCGTCGGCGCGATCAGGATCCCGGTGAGCCCGGCCAGCACCCCGCTGACCGCCCACACCCCGGCCGCGACCCGGGCCGGATCGGTCCCGGACAACCCGGTCAGGGCCTCCGAGTCGACCATCGCCCGCACCTTCAGCCCGATCTCGGTGAACCGCAGCAACCCGACCCCGATCGCGAGCACCAGGACCAGCCCGAGATAGGTCATCACCTGATCCAGGTTCACCACCGCCCCGAAGGGCCGGAACACCCGCAGCGGCCGCGGGGCCAGGCCGCTGGCCGCCGTGCTGGTGAGATGCCCGAACACCAGGTCCACCAGGGGCGGCAGGGCGACCGACAGACCGGTGGTGGCCATGAGTTTGATGATCATCGAACGGCCACGCAGGAACCGGAACAGTGCGAGGTAGAGAAACGCCCCGAACAACGGCGCGAACACCAGAAGCGAGACCACCGCCGCAATCGGGATCGGCCACCCCTGCTCGGTGTTCAGGGTGTAAAAGATCCGGGCCACCGTCAGCGCCATGGCCGCGAACGCCAGATTGAACACTCCCGATGCCACGTACGTGATGACCAGGGAGCCGGCGGCGATCGCATAGACCGATCCGAGCGCCAGCCCCACGAGAAGATATGAAAGCAACTGCCACTCCACGGGATCGGGGCCGACAAGGTCGCACTGAGGTAGCGCCGGGTGGTGAGTGCACCGCCCGGGAGCGGTTCAGGGCCGGACATCTGGGGTTTGGTGAACGATCCAGCCAACCAGGAGGCGTTGTGAATCCGGCCCATTGGCCGAGGCTTCGCACCCGACGCACTGGCCGGGGTTTGCGTCCCGGCACAACGGTCGAAGGGTTCACCTCCGCCTCGCGCGGCCAGAGTTCACTTCCAGCCTGCGGACGAAGGTTCACGTCCATTACGCCCGAAACGCTTTTTTTGTTGAGCGTTCCGACCGACACATCACCAAGGTCTCGCGTCCAGCGCACCGGCCCCTGATTCCGGGCCGGCCCCCTGGCCGCCGCACTGCCGATTCGGCCTTCTACCCGGCCGATCCGGCCTCGCCGTTCGGTGGTCACGGATCTGGTGGTCGACCGATCCGTACACCCGGTCGAGTGCCAGCGTGCGCGAACGATGTGATGCACGTCAATAGATCGAACTGTATTCTGCGAACCGCACCGCTGTCCGGCGACGAACGGCGCCCCATCAACCGAGGTCGCAGCCGCCTCCAGGAGCGCTACGACCCACGATCGGGTTCCCTCCAGCTCGAGCAAACCCGTTTCCCCGCCTCGCACCACGCCGGCAACCTCGGCCCGCACAGGACCACCGGAGCAGAGACTTGCGGGCCGGCCGCCGCCCAGCCCGGCACCCCCACAACCCTGCATTGCCCGCACCCCGCGCTCTCACGATCGGCCCCGATCGCCGCCGTTCACCTCTTCCCCGGCCTTTCAACCAAATAATTGTTCCGCGCCGGTGACACGGGTCACAGGTTCTGGGCATCATGTCGGCGAGTTGATTCGATACTTCGACAAACATGGATGGGGCGACGCAGATGCGGTTGAGGGGCAGCGTGGCACTGGGCGCGGTCTGCGCGATGACGCTTTCGGTCTCGGGGTGTGGTGGTGACAGCGGCGGAGGGGGTGGCTCGGCCGGATCCTCGAGTGGGCCGGTGAAGATTGGGCTGATCACCTCCCTCAGCGGGAGCACGGCCGCATCCTTCTCGCCGTCGGTCAAGGCCGTAGACGCCCGGCTGAAGGCCTACCAGGATGCCGGGGGCAAGTGTGCCAGCCGGCAGTTCGAGGTGACGACGGCGGATGACACCTCGAGCCCGGCAGGTACCCTCGCCGCGGCCCAGAAGCTGGTCCAGCAGGACAAGTCCTTCGCAATCCTCGAGGTCTCGTCGTTCTTCTACGGGGCCTCGCAGTTCGCGACCACGGCCGGCAAGAAGGTGCCGTTCTTCGGAGGCGCCTTCGACGGGTCTCCGGGCTGGAACAAGGTGGACAACAACCTCTTCGGCGTGCTGCCACCGCTGGACTTCAGCAAGACCTACGCCACCGCCGGGCAGTACGCGAAGTCCCTGGGCGGCACCAAGGTGGCCGCGGTCGCCTACGACAGCCCCTCGGCCAAGGAAGGCATGGAATCAACCCTGCGTTCCACCGACGCGGCCGGCCTGGCCCGGGGCTACATCAACGAGGGCGTGCCGTTCGGCAGCACTGATGTCGGGTCGATCGTACTCGGCATCATCAACTCCAAGTCCGACGTGGTGCAGTTCGGCGTCAACCCGGAGACCTCGTTCGCCGTGATGGCGGGCCTGAAGCAGGCCGACTACAAGGTCAAGGCGCTGGTCTCGCCCACCGGGTACGGAAACGACCTGCTGCAGTCGCCGACTGCCGTCCAGGCCGCCCAGGGCCTGTCCTTCACCGCCGCCTGGAAGCCCACCGAGCTGAAGACTCCGGAGACCGAGCAGATGACCGCGGCGCTGCAGAAGTACGCCGGGTCCAAGTCCGGGATCCCCGGTTTCGGCGAGGCCATGGGCTGGTTCACCGCCGATCTGTTCCTGCACTCGCTCGAACTGGCCGGGTGCGACGCCTCGCAGGAGGACGTCGTTTCCGCACTGCGCACGGACAAGACCTGGGACGGCAACGGGCTGTTGCCGGTCGCGCGCGACTTCGGCAACGCCACGGCGGCCCGTCAGTGCTCCTACTACGTGAAACTGGAAGGGGACGGATTCGTGCCGGAGAAGGACGCCTCACCGCTCTGCGGCGAAGCCATCAACTAGGAGGAGCGCCATGACCGCGTCCGGGGACCCGGCCGGCGGCTGGAAGACCGGCGAGCGGGTGCGGTTCATGCCCCGTTTCGGCTTCGACGCCCATCTGCACAGCGGCACGATCGTCGCGGTGGAGGTGGTCCCGGGCCGGGACGGGGAACCCAGCGCCCGGTTCACCGTGCAGGTCGATCCGGCCGACGGGGCCGGGCAGGTCCAGCTCGATCTGGGGCATCTGGTGCGACCCGGCTGAGGCCGCACCGGGCAAAGCACGGCTGAAGGTGGGGCCGCGGGGCCCCACCTTCAGCCGTGTCCCGGTCTATTCGTCGTCGTCGGGTACCGCGACCGTGGTGATCGAGGCCGTGCCGACGGCGACCTGTTCGCGATAGCTCAGCAGCGCGGCCGGGGCACCGAACGCCGCCACGGCGACCAGGGCGTCCCCCCGCCGGTAACCCAGCACCGTGCCCTTGACCGCACCCCCGGACGTCCCCTCGCCCTTCAGCGTCTCGACCTGGTCGGCCAGGTCGGGCCGGCCGATCACCTGCAGCTTGAGCCCGAACTGGTCGGACCAGACGTAAGGCACGGGTGGGGTGGGCGTCTCCAGGCCCAGCAGGTCGGCCACCACGGCCGAGGCCTGGTCCCCCGCGCTGGTCCAGTGCTCGGCCCGGGCGTTGCGCCGGCGCGGCTGGTCCCACCAGGCGGCGATGTCTCCCAGGGCCCAGACGCACGGCAGCGGCTCGATCCGGCCGGTGGAACCGGTGATGATGCCGTCACCGCCGGGCATCAGCGGCGCCGCGCCCTCCAGCCATCCGGTGTCCGGCACGGCACCGACGGCCACCAGGATGTGGTCGGCCGTGAGCTTCTCGCCATCGGCGAGTTCGACCGTCCGGGCGTCCACGAACTGCTTCACGCTGCTACCGGTGCGCAGATCCACTCCCGCCTCGCGGAACAACCGGGCCACGAGTTCGCCGCCCTTCTCCCCCAGGATCCGCGCGCAGGGCCGGCTCTCGGCCTCGAGGACGGTGACCTCCAGGCCGGCCGAGCGGGCGGCCGTGGTGACCTCGGCGCCGATGAACCCGGCCCCCACCACCAGCAGGGACTTCGCGGTGGTGAGGGCATCGCGGAGGTCCCGGGCATGGGTCAGGGTCCGCAGAGTGGAGACGCCCGCGGGCTGGCCGGGCAGCTCCCGGGGCACCACTCCGGTGGCGATCACCACGGCGTCCGGATGGAGTTCGGTCCCGTCGTCCAGGCCGATCCGGCGTTTGTCCAGGCTGACCGCCGAGACCCCGAGGCGGACGTCCACCCCCAGCTCCTCCAGAGCCTTGAGACTGGTCAGCAGCGTGTGTTCCGGCGCCCAGGACTCCTGCAGCACCTGCTTGGACAGCGGCGGGCGGTCGTAGGGCAGGTCGGGCTCGCGGCCGACCAGGGTGATACTTCCCTCGAAACCGTTCTGCCGCAGTCGTTCCACGGTGCGCAGGCCGGCCAGTCCGGCTCCGATCACGACGACGCTGTCGGGAAGGATGGTCACAGCTCACTCCTCACGGTTGGTTCCGGACCGCTGGGTCCGGAAGATCTGCAGCGAAACTCAGGCGGGTCCGACGACCTGCCCGATCAGCTTCACGTCGAGGTACTCGTCGATGCCGTCGGCGCCGCCTTCCCGGCCCAGCCCGCTCACCCCGATCCCGCCGAACGGCGCGGCCGCCGCGGTGGGATTGATGTCGTTGATCCCGACAATGCCGAAGCGCAGGGCCTCACTGACCCGGGTGGCCCGGCCCAGGTCGTTGGTGTAAACGTAGGAGGCGAGGCCGTACTCGGTGGCGTTGGCCTTGGCCACTGCCTCGGCCTCGTCGTCGAACGGCATGATCGCCGCCACCGGGCCGAAGGTCTCCTCGCGGTGGATCAGCATGCTCTCGTCCACATCGGCCAGCACGGTCGGGGCGTAGAACCAGCCCTTCGCCAGTTGCCCCTCTTCCAGGCGGCTTCCACCGCTGAGCAGACGCGCCCCCTTGCTGACCGCGTCCTGCACCTGGGCCGCTACCTTGTCCAGGGCCGCCCCGTCGACCAGAGGACCGATGCTGACCCCCGGGGTGCTGCCCCGGCCGGCCACCAGCCGGCCCGCCCGGGCGGTGAACTCCTCGCAGAACGCCCGGTAGATACCGCGCTGCACCAGGATCCGGTTGGGGCTGATACAGGCCTGGCCGGTGTTGAGGTACTTGGCCAGCACTGCGCCCTTGGCCGCGTGGGCCGGGTCGGCGTCGTCGAAGACGATCATCGGGGCGTGCCCGCCGAGCTCCATCGAGACCCGCTTCATCGTCTCCGCGGACCGGGCGGCCAGGTACTTGCCGATCTCGGTGGATCCGGTGAAGGTGAGTTTGCGGACGATGTCGGAGCGGAGGAGTTCCTCCCCCACCGGCCCAGGCTGGGCCGTGGTGATCAGATTGACCACCCCGGCCAGAGTGCCCGCATCGGCCAGGATCTGGACCACGGCCGCCGCGCACAACGGCGTCTGCTCGGCCGGTTTCAGCACGATCGTGCACCCTGCGGCCAGGGCCGGGGCCACCTTGCGGGTGATCATCGAGATCGGGTAGTTCCACGGCGTGATGCCCGCGACCACTCCCAGGGGCTGCCGCAGCACGGTGAAGCGGTGACCGGCCCGGGAGGAGGGGATGGTGCTGCCGTAGACCCGCTTGGCCTCCTCGGCGAACCAGCTGAGGAACTCGGCCGCGTAGCCGATCTCGTTGCGGGCCGCCTTCAGCGGCTTGCCCTGCTCCAGGCTCAGCAGCTCGGCCAGCGCCTCCTTCCGGTCCAGCATCAGCCGGTGCGCCTCCAGCAGCCGGGCCGAGCGGTGGTAGGCGGTCTCCGCGCTCCATTGCGGAAAGGCGCCCTGCGCGGCGGCGATCGCCCGGCGGGTCTCGGCCGCTCCGGCGTCCGAGGCCCGGTCGATCACCTCACCGCTGGCCGGGTCGAGGACGTCGAAGTGGGCTCCGTCGTCGGCCGCGGCCCACTTGCCGTCGATGAACAGCGTCTCCACGCCAGCACTCACGTCATCACATCCATATTTCTATAACTATCCAACTTTTAGAGTGTAGATGGGCGACTGCGGAGCGTCGAGAAACCTTGATGGGTTATGTGCGCTTTGAGTGGATGAGGTGGGCTCGTGCTGACTGTGACGAAAGGCCCGCTGTCCTGACGATGCCGGACCGGGCGCCACCCGGGATCGATCTGGACCGGCCTTCCCGGGCCCGGTGTACGACTACCTGCTGGGTGGGGCCCACGACTTCGCCGTGGACCGGGAGTGCGCCGAGAAGGTGGCCGGGCTCTACCGCAATGCCGCCGAACCGAGGGTCAATCGCGGCGGAGCAGGAGGACTCCGCTGGGGGTCAGGCCGCCACTGCTGACGACGGCGGTGCGGGCGTCCTTCACCTGGCGCTCGCCCGCCTCCCCCCGCAGTTGGACGATCGCTTCCCGCAGCAGTCCCATGCCGTGGGTGCGACCGTGCGAGAGCTGGCCGCCGTGGGTGTTCAGCGGCAGTTGCCCGTCCAGGGCGATGTTTTTGCCTCCGTCCAGGAAGTCCTTGGCCTCGCCGATGCCGCAGAAGCCCAGCGCCTCGATCCAGGAGAGGCAGTTGAAGGTAAACCCGTCGTACAGCTGGGCCACGTCGACGTCGTCCGGGCGCAGATCGGTGCGCGACCACAGGTGCGCGGCCGGGCCGATGGTCTGTGGCTCGTGTGCCGAGGTGCTCTGCACCCACTCCACGCGCTCGATCAGCTGGGTCCCGGCCGCCTCCACCCGGACCGGCACTGAGGCCAGGTCGCCGGCCGTCTCGGCGGCCGAGACGACGACCGCCACCGCGCCGTCGCAGGGCACATCGCAGTCGTAGAGGCCGAACGGGGTGGTGATCGGGCGGGCCTGGAGGTACTCGTCCATGGTCAGCGGTGTGCGGTAGATCGCCTCGGGGTTGCGAGCGGCGTTGGCCCGCTGATTCAGCGCGATCCAGCCCAGCGTCTCCCGCGTCGTGCCGTAGCGATGGAAGTGCCGTTGCGCGTTCTGGGCCAGGACGTGAGCGGCCGAGGTCGCGCCGAAAGGCAGGCCCAGAGCCATGTCCGAGGCCGAACGGGAACCGCCGCCCATCGGGATCTCGCCCTGCTTGAGGAGTTCCGCGTGGGTCGTGGCCCAGACCGTGCGGAAGCAGAGCACATGCCGGGCCAGCCCGGCCGAGACGGCCAGCATCGCCGCGATCACCGAGCCCGCCGGGCCGAAGGTCTCGGCCCCGCCGTTGTACCAGGTCGGCCGCAGTCGGAGGACCGACTCCAGCGCCGTCACCCCGCCCTCCCCGAACCCGGCCTCCAGAGCACCGCCGGGATAGCTGGCCAGCCCGTCGATGTCGGCCATCTCCAGCCCGGCGTCGGCGACCGCTTCCCGGCAGGCCTGCACGGTCAGGGCCAGCGGATCCACCATCAGCCGACGCCCGATCCGCGAGGCCCCGACTCCGGAGAGCACCACGTCGTCCTCAAACTTCCGGCGTACCGGCATCGGCCGGACCCGGGCCACGATCTGCGCGGGGCTTTCCGCGTCCTCCGGAAGGGGACGCTTCCCGGCCCCCGGCACCGGACGGAACAGCGGCAACCAGAAACCCTCGCCCGCGTCCTCGAACTCCACGGCCACCAGCATCCCCAGTTCCAGGTCCGCGGCTTTCCCATCCGGGATCCGGGTGGTGATCCGGATCGCCGGATCCTCCACCGGAGCAACCTGGGCCGTCACATACGGAAGCGGTAGGCCGGGGGCCGCGAATCGATGGTTCTCGGTAAAGCCGACCAGGATGGCCTGGCCAGAAACAATCTGGTGGTGCAGCTTCTCGCTACCGCACGTGGTGCATACCGGTTTCGGGGGATGAACGAAGGTACGGCACTCGTCGCACTGCTGAAGGCGCAGCTGCCCGTCCGCCCCCGCCGACCAGAAGAACTTGGTCAGCGGAGTGACGAACGGCAGCGGATGAACGGGGTCGGGCATCAGATCTGGGCCTGGCCGCGGTGCCTTGTCACGGGTTCGGCCAGACGCTGCTCATCGCAGGCCTTCTGGAGAAGGTCAAGGGTCTCCTCGAAGGTGCGCTGGGAGAGCCGGGCGCCGGGGGTGAAGGTGGCCGGCAGCTTACGCATCCCGTTGATGATGCCGGTGGAGGGGTAGTGGTCGGCACCGTCCTTGTCACAGACGTAGTCGGGCATCCGGTCCAGCACTGCGCCGAGCATCGTCTTGAACGCCGTCCGGGCCACGTTGGAGCCGATGCACCGGTGGATCCCCAGGCCGAAACTGGAGTGCCGGTTGCCCTTGCGGTCCAGGTGAATGGTGTTCGGGTCCTCGAAGACCTTCGGGTCGCGGTTCGACATGGCCCAGGACAGCCAGAGCCGCTCGCCCTCCTTCAACTGCACCCCGGCGATCTCGGCGTCCGCGCAGACCGTCCTCCCGTCCCCCACCGCGGGGGTGTAGAACCGCAGGAACTCCTCGGTCGCGGAGTTCATCAGGGTGTCCCGTTCGGCGGCCAGCCGGGCACGCTGCTGTGGGTTCTCCGACAGCCACTCCAAGGAGTGCGCGGTCAGCGCCGTGGTGGTGTCGAATCCCCCGCCGATCAGCAGCATGACCGCTTCGAGGACGTCCATGTCGCTCGGGCTACCGCCGTCGATCTCGGCGTTGAGCAGCCCGTCGATGAGTCCGGGGCGCGGGGTCTGCTTGATGGCGTGCAGCTGCTCCATCGTGCGTCTGCCCATCGCCATGCTCATCTCGCGCACCCGCTGGTAGTCCGGCGAGGAGGGCGGGGTGTAGACGCTGGCGTGCGTCGGCTCGCAGTAGATCTCCCAGTCCCGGACCGGCAGCCCGAGCATGGCCAGGGTGAAGACGGCGGGCACGATGTTGGCCAGGTCGTCGACGAAGTCGATCTGCCCGGACTCGATCTTCTCGTCGATGCAGGCGCGGGTGATCTCGTCCAGGAACGGCTGCCAGCGGGCGATCGCGGCGGGCGAGAGGTAAGGGTTCAGAGCCTGCCGGTAGTGACGCTGGGCGGGCGGGTCCATCTCCAGGAAGCCACCCCGGCTGGCCCGTTTGTCCTTGGGCTGCGGCGGGATGGTGATACCGCTGTACCCGCGACGTTCGTCGTGGATGTCGTTGTCGTTCGAGAGCAGGTCCGCCCGCCGGGCGATGTCGAACAGTTCCTGGTTGCCGCTGACGAACCAGTATCCCTCGTGCGTCTCGTTCCAGGCCACCGGGCAGCGTCCGTGGTACTCGCCGGCCAGTTCCTCGAAATGCGTTCGGTACGTGCTGGAATGACGATCCAGCTCGATCCGCCGGGCGCTCTTGCGGTCCTCGGCGTCCAGGTTCAGGTCCTCGGTGGTCATCATGCTCCTGATCTGCGGGGTCCGGGCCGGGGCGGCGTCAGAGCGAGCGGATGGCCTGTTCGGGGCAGGTCAGGATGGCGTCGCGGGCCAGGCTCTCCTGGCCGGGCGGCACCTCCTCGTCGACCACCTCGGCATGGCCGTCCTCGTCGCGCAGCCGGAAGAGGCCGGGGGCCGTCATGGCGCACAGCGTGTGACCCTGGCAGATGGCCGCGTCGACAGCGATTTTCATGGCCGCTCCTGTCCCTTCAGATGTGGAAGTTCTGGAACTTCAGGTACGAGCCGGCATCCACCCGCAACTGCATCCCGGTCACGTACCGGGACTCGTCCGAGGCGAGCCACAGCACGGCCTGGCTGATGTCGCGCGGTTCGACGTAGGGGATCGGCATCGCCTGCTGGGCCGGGAAGGCCAGCAGCGCGTCCTCCCGGGTGGGGTTCTCCAGGTCCGGCCGGAACGAGTCGTACATCGGCTGGCTGTTCAGCATGTCGGTGTTGCAGTTCGTCGGATGCACCACGTTGACCCGCATGAACCGGGGCGCCACCTGCCGGGCGAACTCGTGGGCGAACTGCGAGAGCCCGATCTTGGCGTACATGTACGCCGCACCGCCCGGGTCCTTGCCCGGATTGGCGTCCCCGGTGATGTTCATGAACGCGGCCACCGAGCCGGTCATGATGATCGAGGCGCCGTCCGGCAGGTGTGGCAGCGCGGCGTGCACGGTGTTGATCACGCCGATCAGGTTGGTGTCGACCGCGTCCGCCCAGGCCTGCAGTTTCGGCTCGCCCTGCATCGCGGCGATCCCGGCCGAGGCCACCACCACGTCGAGATGCCCCAGCTCGGCGACGCCCTGCTCGATCGCGGCGGTCAGCTGCGATCGCTCCCGCACGTCGGCCTGGACCGTGACGATCCGCCGGTCCAGGGCCTCGACCAGCCGGGCGGTCTCCTTCAGGTCCTCGACCGAGCCCAGCGGGTAGTTCACCGTCTCCAGGTTGTGGCCGAGGTCGACGGCGATGATGTCCGCGCCCTCCTCCGCCAGCCGGATCGCGTGGCTGCGGCCCTGCCCGCGGGCGGCCCCGGTGACCAGGGCGACCTTGCCCTCAACACGTCCCATCGAAATCTCCCAGTTCCGTTGCTCAGTGGTTCAGGCCGACGCCGGGAAGGCGATCGTCTTGACCTCGAGGAATTCCTCCAGGCCCTCGGTCCCCCACTCCCGGCCCAGCCCGCTCTGCTTGTAGCCGCCGAACGGTGAGCCGACGTCGAACCAGTTGCCCCCGTTGACCCCCACGGTCCCGGTCCGCATCCGCCGGGCGAAGTCCAGCGCCCGCTCGGTGTCGGGGCTGTAGACCGCCCCGGACAGACCGAAGATGGTGCTGTCGGCCACCCGCAGCGCGTCTTCTTCGTCGTCGTAAGCCAGCACCACCAGGGCCGGTCCGAAGATCTCCTCCTGGGCCACCGCCGATTTCGCGTCCACGTCGGCGATCAGCGTGGGTTCGATGTAGTAGCCCCGATCGAACCGGTCGCTGCGCTTACCGCCGGTGACGATCCGTCCGCCCTGCCGGGCCGACTCGAAATAGGCCAGGATCGAGTCGCGTTGGCGGGCATTGACGACCGGACCCATCAGGTTCGCCGGATCCCTTGGGTCGCCCCAGGGCACGCGCTGCAGCACGGCCGCCGACAGGGCCACCGTCTCGTCGTATTTCGCGCGCGGTACCACCAGTCGGGTGAGAGCGGCGCAGCCCTGTCCGGCGTGCACGCAGACGGTCCCGGCGACCATCGGGACGACCGCGCTGACGTCCGCGTCCTGCAGCAGGACGGCCGCGGACTTGCCGCCCAGTTCCAGTGTCACCCGCTTGACCGTCTCGGACGCAGCAGCCATCACCTTGCGCCCGGTTGCGGTGGATCCGGTGAGCGTTACCGCGTCCACGTCCGGGTGCGAGGTGAGGATCCCGGCCAGCGAGTTGTCCGTCGTAGTAATGACATTAAGGACGCCGGCGGGGATATCGGTGTGTCTGGCCGCCAGTTCCCCGAGGGCCAGGGCCGTAGCGGGGGTGTCCGGCGCAGGCTTCAGCACCACCGTGCAACCGGCGGCCAGCGCGGCCGAGACCTTGGCGATAGCCAAGTACAGCGGATAGTTCCAGGGGGTGATGGCCACAACCACGCCGGCGGCCTCGCGGCGCACCAGACGGCTGCTGACCTGGCCGCGGGACTCCACGTCGGGCAGGGCGCGCTCGAACTCGTAGGTGTCGATCAGGCCGATGTAGTGGCTGATGAACTCGATCGGGCCGTTCAGCTGGATGCCGTGGGTCAGCGCCACCGGCGTGCCGGCCTCGGACACCACCAGATCCCGCAGTTCCTCCGCGTGCTCCCGCAGGGCCGCCTGCAACTGCGTCAGGCAGTGCCGCCGAAAGGCCACGTCGGCAGACCATTTGGACGTGTCGAAGGCTCGCCGGGCCGCCCCGATCGCCCGCTCCACGTCCCCCGCCTCGGCCTCGGGAACCTCACCGATCACCTCCTCGGTGGCGGGATCGAGGTTGGCGAAGGAACGACGTCCTTCGGGGCCGAAGAGCTGGCCGTCGATGAGCATGCGACTACCCAAGGGGGGCATCCGGCACTCCGATCGTCATCGATGCGGTTGGCGAAGCCGGCGGCCGGGCTCCCTTGCGGGCGCCCTCGCCAGTCATTGTGACGCTACTCACCGTGCCTCAGATGTGTCAATAATCTAGACATATCTAATTCGAGATCCCTCGAAGTAATGGATCTCGCTCGGCCTGAAGTAGCCTGCCGGACAGCAACTTTGTTCCATATTGACAGTCATCGAAGCGACTGACCAAGGCTATCCGGCGGCCACCGGTCGCCAGACCACGATGCTGACCCGCTCCAGGTCAATGCTGTCGGACGGCGTGGTCAGCCCCTCCTGCCGGCGTCGCCCCATCTCGGCCAGCACCTCCTGGGGGTCACCGTCCAGTTCGTACACCGTCATCGACGCGTACTCCTGGTTCTGCTCCGGCCACTCCGGCTCGTAACGCGTGGCAGACACGACGCCCGGGACATCGCGAAGCTCCGGCAGGTGCACCTCGTCGATCCAGGTGCGAAACGCTTCCTCCGCGCCAGAAACCGGGTTGTTCAGCACGATCAGCTTCATCGGTTGACTCCATCTCGACCAGGCCCGTCGTACGAACCAAATGATTGTTCCGAACCTGACAGCTCTCCCGCGCTGCCCTCCCCCAGCGGTGGGCCAGGCGGTGCGGCAGGTCAGGCAGTGGTGAGGGCGCCGCGCAGGAGGCAGGTGCGTACATGCTGGTGCAGAGCGCGCTTCCCCGAGCGCCCAGCCACTGTTGGTGGCAGCCAGATCAGGTCGCGCACGCACTGCGACACCAGTCGGCTGGACGAGGCCGCCCAGCTCAGCGACCCGTCCTTCAGGCCCTGCTCGACCAGCCCGCGGATCACCCCCGCCCGCCAGCGCAGGGCGGTCGCCGGGGAACTGACCGACGGCGGGTCGGAGCGGAACCAGGCCTGCTGGATCTGGTACTCCTCAGGGAATGACCGCAGGACCTCAATGTTCACCCGGGCCAGGGCGTCCAGCTTCTCCACCACCCCGCCAGGGGCCTGCTCGACCGCCGCATAAGCCGCCGACACCTGCTGGTAAAAGGACTCCATGATGACCTGCAGCAGGCTCTCCTTGGAGTTCACCAGCCGGTAGACCGTGCCGGTGGGGAAGCCCGAGGCGGTGGCGATGTCGCGCACGGTCGTTGCCTCGTAACCGCGCCGGGCGAATTCGGCGCGGGCGGCCAGGCGAAGTGCGGTGGCGCGGTCCTCGGAGGCAGCCCCGGTCGAGGCGCTCCAGGGGCGGACGGCCTCGAGCGCGGCCCGTAGCGCCGCGCTGTCGTTCAGCCGCTCTTCGTCCACCGATGTGATCCCCTTCAGAAGCATCAGGCAGAGGGTGTCGGCGCTGGAGCGAGGGGATGGGCCGGCGTGCAGGGTGGCCAGCGCGACGTGCAGCATGACCTGGCACAGCTGGCGGGCCAGCAGCGGAACGTCCACCTCCTCGCGCAGCAGCCCGGTGCGCTGGCCGTCCCGCAGGATGGCGGTCATCGCCGTGATCGCCCGTTCGGGGCCGAGCCGGGCCAGCTCGGTGAGCTCAGCCGGGGCCCCGGCGGCCGGGTCGTAGGTGGACAGCAGCAGGGCCGCCCGGTTCCGCACGGCCACGTCGGCCAGCTGCCGCCCCAGCGCCAGCACCCGGTCACTCAGGCCCCCGGACAGCTCCCGCACCGAGCGCGGCCCCTTGCCCGCGCCGACGGTCTCCAGCTGGTCGCGGTAGCGGCGCAGCAGCTCGACGGCGATCGCGTCCTTGGAGGCGAAGTGGTGGTAGAGGCTGCCGGGGAGGATCCCGCAGGCGTCCGCCACGTCCTTCATCGACGTCCGGGCGAATCCCGAGCGGGCGAACACGTCTCCCGCGATGTCCAGGATCTGCGAGCGCCGCTCCCCCTCGGACAGACCGGGTGCGGCGGGTGGGCGTGGTGGCGTCACCGGGACAGTATGCCGAGTCGCCTTCGCTACTTCGGGACGTGGGTCACTTCCCGGGCCCGCTGCTGAACCTAATTCTTGTTCCATACTCGCCCCTAAAGCCCTCAAACTTCTTGCACCCGGCGGAAAAGAGAGAACAATGACCACCGAAACACCTCTGAGAGGCGTCACCGAGAAGCTCACCCGGCTGCGCCGCACCATCGCCCGGCGGATGGTCGAGTCGCTGCAGACCGCGGCCCAGCTGACCACCGTGGTCGAGGTGGACGTCACCGATCTGGCCATCCTGCGGGCCGCTCACAAGGACGCGTTCGCGGCCCGGGAGGGGGTGAAGCTGTCCTTCCTGCCGTTCTTCGCCAAGGCCGCCGTGGAGGGGCTGCAGGCCTTTCCCCGGATCAACGCCCGCCTTGACCTGGAGGCAGGCACCGTCACCTACCCGGAGGCCGAGCACCTCAGCATTGCCGTGGACACCGAGCGTGGTCTGTTCGTCCCGGTGATCCGCGATGCCGGCGGGCTCTCGATCGCCCAGATTGCCCGGCAGATCGACGATCTGGCTACCCGCACCCGTAACGGCACGGTCAGTCCGGACGAGATGTCCGGCGGTACCTTCACGATCACCAACACCGGCAGCCGGGGTGCGCTGTTCGACACCCCAATCATCAACCAGCCGCAGTCGGCGATCCTCGGCACCGGTGCGGTGGTCCGGCGACCAGCGGCGCTCTGGGACGGCGACACCGAGACGATCGCGCTGCGTTCGATGGTCTATTTCGCGCTCACCTACGACCACCGGATCATCGATGGCGCCGAGGCCGCCCGCTACCTGTCCTGGGTGAAGAACCGCCTGGAGAACGCCGATTTCGCCAAGGACCTGACCGATTGATGACGCCGGACACGGGTTGAGACGCCGACGGCCAGTTCCCGGGGCCAACACCCGGGAACCGGTCGCGTCCGGCGTCCTCAAGCAGTTTTCTCGATGTAACCGACCTCGTGCCCGACCGGGTAGGTGTCGTCCGCGACGACGGTGCCGTGCCGCAGGACGCCGGCGGCGGCGGCCTCGACCTCCACCTCCGCCTTGTCGGTCTCCACCGAGTAGATCCGCTCCCCCTCGCTCACGGTGGCGCCGTCCTCGACGAGCCACTCGATGAAGATGGCCTCCTCGGTGGCCATCGACACCTTGGGAATGCTCACCGGAACACGATCAGACATGCAGGGCTCCCAGGGTTCGGCGGACGGCCGCGACGATGCCGTCGGCCGAGATCGTCACCGCGGCTTCGGAGGCCCGGGCCGGGATCGGGGTGAACTTGGCGCCGACCCGCTGGACCGGCTCGGCGAGCTGACCGAAGAGCTGGTCGGAGATCTGCGCCGCGACTTCGGCCCCCGGACCGGCGAAAGCGCTCGCACTGTGCGCGATCACGGCCCGGCGGGTCTTACGGACCGAGGCCAGCACGGTGTTCATGTCCAGGGGAAGCAGCGAGCGCAGGTCGATGACCTCGGCCTCGACGCCCTCGGCGGCCAGGGTATCGGCGGCCTGCAGGGCCAGCGCGGCGGCCAGCCCGTAGGTGACGATGGTGACGTCGCTGCCCTCGCGGCGAACGGCGGCCTTGCCGATCGGGATCCGGATGCCGTCGCCCTCGGGCACCGGGCCTTTCACCCCGTAGAGCCGGGATGCCTCGATGAACAGCACCGGGTCCGGGTCCTCGATCGCCGACAGCAGCAGGCCCTTGGCATCGGCCGGAGTGCTCGGGAAGACCACCTTCAGCCCGGGCACGTGCATGAACCAGGCCTCCAGCGACTGGGAGTGGGTGCCGCCGGAGCCGGTGCCGGCGAAGATCGCGGTGCGGACGGTGAGTGGGCAGCTGGTCCGCCCGCCCGACATGTACCGCAACTTGGCCGCGTGATTGACGATCTGGTCCATCGCGATCCCGATGAAGTCCATGATCATGATCTCGGCCACCGGCTTGTAACCCTCGATGCTGGCGCCCACCGCGGCGCCGAGGATGGCCGCCTCGGAGATCGGGGTGTTCATCACCCGGTCGTGGCCGTAGGCGGTGGCCAGGCCCCGGGTGACGGCGTTGACGCCGGCGGCGGGGTCGGCCAGGTCCTCCCCCAGCAGGAAGACCTTGGGGTCAGTGCGCAGAGCCTCGTCCAGGGCCTGGTTGATGGCCTCGCGCATGCTGATCGTCTTCTCAGCCATGGGTCACCACCAGACCGTCGGCATACACATCGTTCTCAATGAGGGACGCCTCGGGGGCGGCCGCTTTGGCGGCCTGCTGAACACCCTCGTCCACCTCGGCCCGGGCCTGGGCCTGGATGGTGTCGATCTGGTCCTGGGTGATCCCGGCCGCGAGAAGGGTCTTGGGAAAGGTGATCATCGGGTCGCGTTCCCGCGCCCCGGCCATCTGCTCGGCGGGGATGTAGGAGCTGCCGTCCCCGGCGTAGTGCCCCTCGAAGCGGAAGGTCACCGCCTCGATCAGGGTTGGCCCGTGACCCGCGCGGGCCCAGGCGACGGCCTCGCTGATCGCCAGATAGGTTGCCACCGGGTCGTTCCCGTCGACGGTGACGCCCTTCATCCCGACTCCGGCGGCCCGCTGGGCGACGTGCTCGACCGCCATCGTCTCCTCCACCGGCGTCATCTCCGCGTAGAGGTTGTTCTGGCAGATCAGCACGAGCGGTAGCTTCCACAGGGCGGCCAGGTTGACGCCCTCGTGGAAGGAGCCGGTGTTGGTGGCCCCGTCGCCGAAGGTGACCGCGGTGACCCGGTCCGAGCCGTCCTTCCGGGCGGCCAGGGCCAGCCCGACCGCGACCGGGATGCCCGAGCCGACGATGCCCGTCGTCATCATCACCCCGTGCTCCGGGTCGCTGATGTGCATCGTGCCGCCCTTGCCACCGCAGGCCCCGGCCGAGGTGCCGAGCACCTCACCGACGATCTCCGGCACCGGGACGCCTTTGGCGATGTGGTCGTGCAGCCCCCGGTAAGTGGTCACCAGCCGGTCGTCCGGGCGCAGGGCCAATCCCATCGCCGCCGGGATCGCCTCCTGGCCCCGGGAGGGCCAGATCACGGTGGCGAACTCGCCCCGCTTGATCCCGTTCACGATCCGCGAGTCCAGGGCCTCCGCCTGGCACATGGTCGCCCACAGGGTGGCCAGTTGCTCGCGAGTCAGTTGCCGCCCGCCCGGTGGGGCGCTCTCGGTCACCGTCATGCTCACGCTCTTTCTGAGGTCATGTTGCTGTCGTCGGCTTCAGCCCGGCGGAACCCGGGTTTGTCCAGCACCAGGCCGCGCCCGGCGACCTTGAGCTGGCAGGCCAGCCGGATCAGCGCGTTGGAGCGCAGCCGGGGGTTCATCCGGAAGCGGATCGCGTCGAGCTCGAACTCCTCGGCCGGGACGGCGGCCAGTTCCCCGTCCACGATCCGGGTGAAGCAGGACATGCAGTCGGCCTGCCCCCAGCACCGGGTCGGCCAGACGTAGCCCTGCCGCCAGGCCGCCTCGGCGACCGACTCGCCCGGGTCCACGTCCAGTTCGATGCCGGAGGGCTGGATCGTCACCCGAGGCACTAGCCGGCTGCCAGCCGGCGATCGAGCTCCTGGTGCATGTTGGCGATGGTGACTTCCCACTTGTCGGACAGTGTGGTCTGTTTCAGGCTCCGGTTGCGGATCCCGCGCTGCATCCGCTCCAGGTTGGCGAAGTCCTGCCGCGGGATCAGGCCCCAGTGGTCCGCGTCGTCCTTGTCGTAGCGGCCGGACAGTTCCAGCCGGCCCGGGTCGTGGCCCTCGGGGTAGGTGGTCAGCGACCAGACCTCGAAACGGCACCAGTTCGGGTCGTCCCCGTGCGGACGCACCCGGTAGGCCAGGGAGTTCGCGTACATCGGGAGCATCAGGTAATTGGGGAACAGATGGATGTCCCCGCCCCACATCTTCAGCACCTCGGCCGTGCGGTCCGGGGCCGGGATACCGGCCCCTTCCCAGTACTCGAACAGGGCGTCCATCGCACGCTTGACGTACTTCGGGTCGCGCGTGTCCATACCCCCGGCCACTCCCTCGAAGACGTGGATGTCCCGCTCCAGCGTCATCGCGTCCTGGCCGGACCAGTTCAGCCGGGCCGCCTGGAGAAAGTCCGGCTTGCCGCCGTAACTCTCAGCGGCGTCTCCACTCTGGAACCGCCCGTGCCCGTTGACGAACGGGGTGTAGTCCACGTTCTGCAGGTTGAACTCGCTGTCCGGCTCGTCGTCGTAGGTGTACAGCTGCGGGTGGGTCTGCTTGACGTGCCACCCCTCGAAAAAGGCCTCCTGGGCCAGCTTCCAGTTGCAGTTGATGATCGCTTCTTTCCACCACTTCGCCCGCATCCGCTGCACCCCGCTGCGCTGCAGGATGTTCGCGGCCGGGAAGAGCGCCTCGAGCAGCGGCGGCGCGTTCTCGTCCAGATTGATCCAGACGTGCCCGCCCCAGGTCTCGCAGCGGGCCTCGCGCAGGCGCAGATCCTCCGGCTGGACCGATTCCTCGGCGAAGCCCTCGCGTCCGAAGACATGCGAGATCGAGCCGTCGGTCTTCCAGCGCCAGCCGTGGAAGGGGCAGACGATCTGGTTGCCCGGGAAGCGGCCACAACCCCGGCCGAGTTCGGTGGCCCGGTGCCGGCAGACGTTGTTCAGGGCCTTCACCGAGCCGTCGGTCTGCCGCACGATCAGCAGCGACTGACCGACGATCTCGTACTCGACGAAGTCACCGGGCTGCGGGATCTCCTCCTCCCGGGCGGCCATCTGCCAGACCTTGGGCCACAGCTTCTCGTTCTCCAGGTCGAAGAACTCGCGCGAGTGGTAGCGCTCGGCGGGAACGTGCTGCCAGTCCCGCATTGGGAACGGGACCCGGGAGGAGATCTCCGGGCCGTTCGGGCCGAGCGCGAGGGCGGCCTCGATGTCGGCGGACGTGACGGGCCGGCTCTGGGTGTCAGTCATCGTTGAAAGCACCTTCCGTTGTTTGCCAGGGGTGTGCTCATTCGCCCAGCCGCACCTGATCCGGGGTGCGGGCGTCGAGTTCGGTGTTCAGCCGGGTGGCCCAGGAGGCGCGAGCCTCGGGGCTCTCGACGGCGATCAGCCGCTGCTCCAGTTCGGCCACGATCTCCAGCAGCCCGAACACGGCCTTGCGCAGCACCAGATCGTCGCTGGCGTGGATGCGGTTCTTGTCCAGATCGATCAGCTTGTCCATCAGGGCGGACACGAAGGCCGCCCGGTCGCTGACCGAGACGTCGCGAATCGTGCTGTCGGAGAACATCTCGCTGCGGACCTCCTTGTCCTTCGGCCGCTTAGAACCAAATATTTGTTCTCAATCTAGGCAGAGCAGGTGCCCTTGGCAAGACTTCCGGACTGCTCACCACGGCGCCCCGGACCCCCGGCCCTCACCCGGATCGGCCGGATCGGGGGCGGAGCGGGCCTCGCGGGCGGCCGACGCGGTGCGGGCCACCCCGGCTTCTCCCCCGGCGGCCATCGGCTGCCGCACACTCAGTTCCACGATGGCGTGCGCCGGGCAGTCGAGCAGGGCCCGGCGCGCCGGGGCCTCCTGCAGGTCGGTCACCTCCCCGGCGCCGACCAGCGAGGGGTATCCCCACTCGTCCATCGAGAACAGCTCCGGCGCGTGCTCGGCGCAGGTTCCGAAGCCGTCGCACACCGTCCGGTCCAGCTTGATCCTCATCGCGACCTCCCCGTCAGCACCGCGAACGGCGGGCCCTCCGGCCCGGGCCGTCCGGCACAGACCACGCACACCCCGGCCACGTGCTCCTCGACCACCGCGGGAAACTCCCGCAGCAGCGTCCCGGCGACGTTGGTGGCGCCGTCCAGCGTCCCGCAGGCCCCGCGTCCCCGAAGCCCGACCGACCAGGTCAGTAATCGCTCGACATCGGAGGCGTCCGCGCGGTGCTCGCGCAGCGCCTCGGCCACCGCCGCCATGGCCGCGGTGCCGTTGAAGCACGAGCCGCACTGCGCCGCGTTGTTCTGCGCGAAGTAGGCCAGCACCTCGGCTGCGGTCGAGACCGGGCAGACTCCCGGTCCGAGCAGCGCCATCGCTCCACACCCGAGGCCACTGCCGGCGGCGCGGAAAGCACCGTATTCCAGCGGCAGATCCAGCGCTCTCACGGACAACAGCCCGGAGAAGTAGCCACCGGCCAGCACCCCGCCGACCGCATCCGGGTCCTCACCGACCCACTCCAGCACCTCCCGCAGGCTGACCCCGAACGGCACCTCGTACAGGCCCGGACGCTGCCACCCTCCGGTCAGGGTCAGCAGGAAGGTGCCGGGCGAGTCCTCGGTCCCGACCGCCCGGTACGCCGCGGCGCCCCGGGCGCGGACCGCCGGCAGATTGGCCAGGGTCTCGACATTGCTGACCAGCGTCGGCCGGTCGTGCACACCCTGTTCGAAGGGCCGGGGTGGCTTGTCCTGCGGCAGCGCGGGACCACCGTTGAGCGAGCGGACCGCGGCCGTCTCCTCTCCCGCCACGTAGGAGGGCTCGACCTGGTGCACGCGCACCTCCAGCTCGGCCCAGCCCTGACCGGAGAACTTTTCCAGCGCCTGTTCCACGCTGGCGGCGGCCGCGGCGTCGGACACATATACATAGGCCTCCTGGGCCCCGACCATGGCCGCCGCGAGCCGGACCCCGTCGAGGACCAGGTGCGGCCGGCTGCGCAGGAGCCACCGGTCCTTGACCGACGACGGTTCGCCCTCCTCACCATTGGCCACCACGATGGGGGCGGCAAAGCCCTCGCGGACCGCCAGGATCTTGCGCGCCAGCGGGAAGGCCGCACCGCCCCGCCCGCGCAGGCCCGCATCGCGCACGGCGGCCAGCAGGGCCTCGGGGTTGCTGGTAGCCCGATAGCCACCCGCCCTCAGATACTCCTGAAGCGGCTCCGGCCTTCCGTCATTGAGCAGCCGCGGGGCGATACCGGGAAAAGTGGACGTACGGATGTCAAGCGTGGTGATACTCATGCCGAGACGATCACCTCGTCCCCTTCGACCCGGACCGGATAGGTGCGGATGCTCCACTCCGGCTTGACCGCCGTGGTGCCGGTGGCGAGCTCGAAACCCCATTGATGCCAAGGGCAGTAGATGAACTCGCCGGGACGCACCTCCTTGGCCCCGCCGGGCCGGTCGGCGTCGGCCACCGTCTGCCCCTTCGTCCGGCCCGCACACAACGGACCGCCCTCGTGCGGGCAGTAGTTGGCGATCGCGTAGTAGCGGCCGTCGACGTTGTAGACGCCCACCCCGTACCGGCCGATGGGGACGACCTTGTGCTCCCCGGGGGCGATCTCACCGGCGGTCGCAACCACGTGTTCACGCCCGCGGGCCAGTTCAGCCACTAGAAGGCCCGCACCTGTCCCGCGAGCGCCGGCACCGTCGCCGGGAGGCCGAACAGCTCGACGGCGTTGCCGAACATCACCTTGTCCCGCATGGGTTCGGGCAGATGCTTGGCCAGCCAGCGGGGCTCGTCGAAGGTCCAGTGCGGGTAGTCGGAGGAGAACAGCATCAGCCGGTCCGCCTCCATCCATTCCAGGGCGTTGGTCAGTTCCAGCTTGTCCTCGGGGTAGTCCAGCGGCTGGGTGGTGAACCAGATGTGGTCCTTCACGTACTCCGAGGGCTTCTTCTTCAGCCCCAGCTCGTTGCCCCGGGCGGCGTGGACGGCGTCCATCCGCCACATCAGCGGCAGGATCCAGCTGAAGGCGTGCTCGATGAAGACGATCTGCAGCTCGGGGAAGCGGTCGAAGACCCCGTCGAACACCAGGCTCATGATCTGGTTCGCGGCCAGCATCGAGTAGGTGACCATGAAATCGTGGTTGTAGGACATGAAACCGACCGGGCTCATCGGCAGCAGGTTGTGCTTGCCGCGCCCGAGGTGACAGGCCACCGGGATGCCGTGCTTGGAGGCGGCCGCCCAGACCGGGTCGTACATCGGGTGCCCCCAGGCGGGCCGGTGCTCGGCCAGGATCAGGACCTGCTTGTACTGCTCGTGCCCGGCCCAGGCCTCGATCTCCCGGGCGGCCTGCAGAGGTTCGGTGACGTTGGCGCAGATCGAGCCGAAGTAGCGCCCGTGCCAGTTGTTCTCCGCGTCCAGCCAGGCTGCCTCCTGCCAGCGGTTGGTCGCCGCGCACATGGCCGTCAGTTCCTCGTCGGTGTCGCCGCCGCCGTGCGCGGTCGGGCCGAGGATGACCAGGTCCGAGCCGGACTCCAGGATCAGCTGACGGAAGGCCAGCTGGGGTTCGGAGCAGGCGAACTCCCCGTCGTCGGGGAAGCTGTCCACCCGCATCGCCTGGGCGAAGTTGAAATCCGGGGCGTCGTAGAAGATGCCGTTGCGGGTTCCCTCCGCGCGCTGGCGCTGGATCTTGACCCAGGCCGGGTCGAGGTACTCGTGCAGGGCACCCTTCTTCGGGTACGGGTGGACGTCGCAGTCGACGACGCGGACCGGCACCGTCTCGGCGCCGACCCTTTCCGGGCTCTGCATCTGGGTCATGATCAGGCCTCCTTCAGACGGTCTGCACGGTCGCGGCTTGCGGCAGCCGATAGAGCTGAGCAGCGTTTCCGCCGAGCACTTTTGCACGCTGATCATCGGTCCAGGCCGACGGCAAATGGGTGACGCCGGACAGCTGCCAGTCCGGGTAGCTGGAACCGAACATCAGCATGTCCTCCTTGCCGGTCATCCGGAGCCACTCGGAGGCGAACTCCACGTCGCCCGGGGTGTCCAGGGCACCGTTGACGAAGTGGACGTGCCCGGGCAGGTAGTCGCTGGGCATCCGGGGCGCCCACGGCGTCTGCTCCAGGTGCGGGCGCCCGAACGTGTCCATCCGCCAGATCATCGGCGTCAGCAGGTCCGCGGCACCGTCGGCGAAGACGATGTGCAGCTCGGGGAACTCCTCGAAGACGCCCTCGGCAATCATGTTCATCAGGTGGTAGACGAACGTCAGGGGCTGGAAACCGAGCATCTGCTGGTAGGTCCGGGCCACTCCGGACGGAGTCGGCGGGTGGGTGATGCCTTGCCCCATCTCCCAGTGGATCGCCACCGGCAGGCCGGCCTCACAGGCGGCGCGCCAGAGGGGCTTGTAGTGCGGACGCCCGTACGGCGCCTGGGACTGCATCGGGATGCCGATCTGGACGAACTTGGCATCCTCCTTCCAGCGGTGGATCTCGCGGACCGCGGCGTCCAGGTCGTTCGGGTTGACCCGGATCGTGCCGAGGAACTGGTCCTGGTAGGTGCCGCTGTGCAGCCAGCGCTCGGCCAGCATCCGGTTGGTGGCCTCGAGAATGGCCGACTCCAGATGCCAGTCGGGCAGGACACCGACGGTCATCGGGTGCAGGATCGCGTAGTCGAAACCGGTGTCCCGCAGCACCGCCTCACCCACCCGGTCCGGCCGGGATCCCGGGTGCGGAGCGCCGGGTTCCCAGGTGCCGGGAGCGTAGCGCCGGCCCAGCGGCCCCATGAAGGACACGTCCGGAGTCGGGAAGCCGCGGCTGGCCCAGGGCTCGCCCACGTACTCCCGCAGATCGGCGTCGGACTCGAAGAACGCGTGGACGCTCGCGTCGATCTTCATACGACGCTCACCTCGGTCTCCTGGATGAAGTCGGAGAAGGCGGGCACGGCCTTCAGCCAGGGATCGAAAATGCCCCCGCGCCCGGCGTCGCGGGCCTCCTGGGCCCGTTCCCAGGCGTCCTCCGGCCACGGCGGCTCAATCAGCCGCGATCCCGCGATCAGTGAATGAACCTCGTACGAGGTACGTTTCGGATGGTCGATGTCGCGCTCACCGCCGCGGACGATCAGCGTGGGCACCTGGATCGAGCGCATCTGCCAGTCCGGCACGCCAGGGATGGCCTCGTTCGACTTGGGCACGTAGGCCTCGAACCAGCGCCACATCACCCGTTCGAACTCCTCCGCGCCCAGGTCCTCCAGCCGCTGCTGATTGCGGGGGTTGGCCGCGACCAGGTCGCTCCAGCTGCCGGCCCGGCCCTTCAGCGCCAGGATCCCGGCGATCCCGCCGCGCCGCACGGCCCGCAGTTCGTCCAGCACGTACACGCTGGCCAGGCTCATCGAGCTGAACGCGCCACCGACGATCGACCAGGTGATCAGCCGGGTCACCAGCTCGGGGTAGCGGATGGTGAACAGGATCGAGTCCCGGGCGCCGCCCGAGCCACCCATCGCCACCACCGGCCCGAGCTCCAGTTCCCGCACCATGCCCGCCAGCGTCTCGGCCCGCATGTGCGACTCGGACTGCCCGTAGAGCTGGATGTCCGACTCCCCGGTGTTGGGCCGGTCCCAGATCAGCACCCGGCGCCCGGTGGCGGCCAGCGCCTCGGCGAACGGCCGCACCCCCCGGTACTCCTTGCTGAACCGGCCGCCCGGGGTGACCACGCAGATCTGCCCGTCCTCGGGGCCGATCAGATCGTAGGCGACCAGGCCGCCGTTCACTTCGACGTATGCCATCGGGATTCCTCTTCGAATCGAGCAGACGCGGGCCCGGGCCGAGGCACAGATCAGGCCCAGTCCTTGTGAGTATTGCCGTCCAGCGGCCCTTCCGGAAGTGCGCAACCAAATAATTGGTCCGTTTGGTCAGCCGAACCTCAGACTGACCTCGCAGTTCAGGGCGGCTTCCAGGGCGGTGAGCAGGCGGCTCTCGGGAACCTCCCGGCGCCGCGCGGCCGGGAGGGTGACGATGACCAGGTCCTCGTCCTCGTCCGAGCCCTGGACCACTCCGGCCAGACCGAACCGGCTCAGCACCCCCACGGCGTCCTCATCCGTGCCCCGGCTGATGTAGGTGATCACGCCGAGCTGGGTCCCGAGCCGGAAGGCCTTGGCACACAGCTCCAGGTATTCACCGGTCTGCAGGGGCGTCTCGACGATCAGCTCCACCTCCCGTCGGCGCTCGGGCAGCCGGTCGGTCGGGACGGACAGCACCTCCAGGCCCTGATCCCGGAGACCGGCCAGACCATCATCGAATTCGGCGGCCGAAAGATTTCCGTCCGCATCGACAATGACGCGCACCACAGCAGTTGCCATGGATGAACGGTAAGAGCGGTTGATGCCCCCAGGCAATGCTCAGACCTTCCGGGTGACTCCCCCGTCGACCCGGATACTGGCGCCGGTGGTGAAGCTCGAGGCGTCACTGGCCAGATGCACGATCAACGGGAAGATCTCCTCCGGCCGGCCCATCCGGCCCATCGGCACGAACGGCACGTCCTCACCCTCCGGCGGGGCCCACCCCCGGCTGGAGTCGGTCCGGAACGGTCCCGGCTGCACGCAGTTCACCCGGACCTTCGGCGCGAACGCATCGGCCAGGCCCACGGTCATGGCGTTGATCCCCGCCTTGGCGCACGCGTAGGGCAGCTGGCTGGGACTGGCCACCAGCGACCCGCCGGTGCTGATGTTGATGATCGACCCTCCCTCGTGCGCGGCCATGTGCGTCGCCGCGAGCACGGCCAGGCGGAACGGCCCCTTCAGGTTCACCCCCAGCGTCTTGTCATAGAGCTCCTCGGTCACCGCGTCCAGGCTGGAGTACAGGGGTGACATGCCGGCGTTGTTCACCAGGACGTCGAGTCGGCCCATTTGCTGGATGGTTTCGTCGATCAAGCGGTCGCAGTCGTCCCAGCGTCCGACGTGACAGGCGATCGGGGTACCGCTACCGGGGGTGCCCTTGGTCAGCTCCGCCGCGACCCTGTCGCAGGCGTCGGCCTTGCGTGAGGCCACCACCACGTCGGCGCCGGCCTCGGCCAGTCCCTGCGCAATGGCCCGGCCGAGACCACGGGTTGCCCCGGTGACGATCGCCACCCGGCCGCTCAGGTTGAGCAGATCCGGCAGCGAACGCCTGCGAACCGTTGAGCTCATTTCCGCCTCCTCGTCGTGGCCGGATCTGTCCTAGCTTCTTCGGGCCGTCCGGGCTTCGGGCCCTCGCCCGCCTCCGCGGACTCGCCATCCGCCCGAAGCGCGCGGCGCCGACCAACACCAGGCTTGGGCGCTCCAGCCCGGCCGGCATCCTCGCCCTTCGATGTGGCCGCCGGTCGGCTCTTTCGCGTGGCGCTGTGGTGCGCCGCTCCTCCGACGGTTTCGGCCTCGCTCACCACCCCGGCCGCCCCGATCGCGAAGCGGACGAGCCGGTCCAACTCCGCAGCATCCGGTTGGGTCCGCGCCGTCAGGTGATCCGAAAGCCTTCCCAGGACTGCGTGAGCCACCAGCGAAGCCGCCAGGTCCGCGTCCTCACTTTCAAGCTCTTCGAACGGTACCCGCAGCAACGCCGCCAACGGCACACTCGCCCGGTGCCGCCCACCGGCCGTCTGCGCACCGCCGCCACCCCCGTTGGACAGCACGGCCAGCGTGGTCGCCGCAACCTCGCCGCCGGTCTGCGCCATCACCCCCTCGACCCAGCGCCGAACCTGGCGCGCCGGCGCCGACTCCTTGCCCATCTGGTGAGCCAGGTAGTCCCGCAGCCGCAGCGTCCCGTCCTCGACCAGGGCGTCCACCAGCGCCTCCTTGGATGGGAAGTGCCGGTAAAAGGCCACATTCGAGAGGCCGGCCGCGGCCACGATGTCGGCCACCTTCGGGGCCGCGCCGGTGCCGGAACGGCTCATCACGGTCAGGGCGGCGCCGAGCAGACGCCGGACCTCGTCGTCGTAGTCCGGGTGCCGCCGGGCCCGTGACCTCTCGGCGATCCGCCCGACAATCTCGTCCCCGAGAATTGCGTTCTCCATGCCGGGAATCTTATTGTCTAAATAATTAACCCGCTAGACCCCGTCGCCAATGGAGGCGCCATGTCGTGGGACTTCTCCACCGAGCCCGAGTTCCAGGCCAAGCTCGACTGGGCCGACACATTCGTCCGGGAGGAGGTGGAACCGCTCGACCTGGTCTGGCCCGGCCTGCAGTTCACCGCCCTGGAGGGGGCCCGGCGGGAGGCGATCGCGCCGCTGAAGGAAGAGGTGCGCCGGCAGGGTCTGTGGGCCACCCATCTCGGCCCGGAACTGGGCGGCCAGGGGCATGGCCAGCTCCAGTTGTCGCTGTTGAACGAGATCCTGGGCCGCGCCTCGTGGGCACCGATCGTCTTCGGCTGCCAGGCCCCGGACACCGGCAACGCCGAGATCCTCGCGCACTACGGCACCCAGGAGCAGAAGGAGCGCTACCTGCGTCCTCTGCTGGCCGGGGAGATCTTCTCCTGTTACTCGATGACCGAGCCGCAGGGCGGCTCCGACCCTACTGAATTCACCACCCGGGCCGTCCGCGACGGCGACGACTGGGTGATCAACGGCTGGAAGTATTTCTCCTCCAACGCCAGGACGGCGTCCTTCTACATCGTGATGGCCGTTTCCGACCCGGATGTCGAGCCGCACAAGGGCATGTCAATGTTCCTGGTTCCGGCCGACACGCCCGGTGTCGAGATTGTCCGCAGCACAGGCTTGTTCGGTGACACCGAGGACGAGGGCACCCACGCGCTGGTGCACTACCAGGATGTCCGGGTACCCGCCGACGCGCTGTTCGGCGACGAGGGCCAGGCCTTCGTGATGGCTCAGACCCGGCTCGGCGGCGGCCGGATCCACCACGCCATGCGGACCATCGGGCAGGCCAGGAAGGCGCTGGACATCATGTGCGAGCGAGCCCTGAGCCGGCACACCAAGGGCTCCCGGCTGGCCGACAAGCAGTTCGTGCAGGGCTATATCGCCGACTCCTACGCCCAGCTGCAGCAGTTCCGGCTGTTTGTGCTGTACACCGCCTGGTCGATCGACAAGCACCAGAACTACCTGAAGGTCCGCAAGGATATTGCCGCGGTCAAGGTGGTCATGCCCCAGGTGCTGCACGACATCGCCTTCCGGGCGGTCCAGGTGCACGGCGCCCTGGGCACCAGCAACGAGATGCCGCTGATGCGCTTCCTGCACGGATCCATGGTGATGGGGATCGCCGACGGGCCGACCGAGGTGCACAAGGTCACCGTGGCCCGGCAGGTACTGCGCGACTACAAGCCGGCCGAGGGCCTGTGGCCGAGCAGTCATCTGCCCGGGCGCACCGAGGCGGCCCGGGCCAAGTACGCGCACCTGCTCGAGCTCGAGGTGGGCAACCTGTGATCGACATCGACCGCCTGGCCGCCTGGCTGGACGCCCAAGACGTCCCCGGGAAGGGGGCATCGATCAAGCACCGCCTGGTCACCGGCGGCGCGCAGAACGAGATCTACGAGATCCGGCGCGGCGAGGAACTGCACGCCGCTCTGCGGATCCCACCGCTGAGCGCGCCCCCGGCCCGGGACGCGGGGATCCTTCGGGAGTGGCGGATCGTGAAAGGTCTGGGCGGCACCGACGTCCCCCAGCCCAAAGCCGTTGCTGTCTGTGAAGATCCCAGCGTCCTCGGGCGGACGTTCTATTTGATGGACTTCGTCGACGGCTGGTCGCCGATGTCCGCACGGACCTGGCCGGCTCCCTTCGACACCGATCAGGAGGCCCGGGCCGGGCTGGCCACCGAGCTGATCGACGGCATCGCCCTGCTCTCCCGGGTGGACTGGCGGGCCCAGGGGCTGGAGGGGCTGGGCCGGCCCGAGGGTTTCCACGAGCGGCAGGTGGATCGGTGGACGGCGATGCTGGCCAAGGTCGGCCGGCGCGAGCTGCCCGGGTTCGCCGAGGCGGAGGCCTGGCTGCGGGCCCACCGGCCGATCGACTACATCCCGGGCGTGCTGCACGGGGACTACCAGTTCGCCAACGTGATGTACCGGCACGGCGCCCCGGCCCGGTTGGCGGCGATCCTGGACTGGGAGATGGGTACGGTCGGCGATCCGAAGCTGGACCTGGCCTGGGTGATCGACAAGTGGCCGGCCGACACCAGTTCCGGCGAGGGTGGCTTCAGCTACGTGGACATGACCGGAATGCCTGGACGAGACGCGATGATCGCGCGCTACGCAGCGGTCTCCGGCCGCCAGGTCGACGATCTGGACTACTACCTGGTCCTGAGCCGGTTCAAGCTGGCGATCGTGATCGAGCAGGGCTTCCAGCGAGCCGGGAACAACCCGACGCTGAAGGCATTCGGGCCGGTTGCCCTGGACCTGATGGGGAGGGCCGCCGATCTTGCCTCCAGCACCAGTTACGCGGTCACCGAATCGCGGCCCAGCCCGGTCACGAGCAAGTGACTCCTCCGCGGCCGGCCGAGGTCCAGGTCGAGGTCCAGGGCATCCCCATGTCGGGGCTGCGGGCCTGCGTTCCCAAGCCCCGGGCAACAATCCTGGCGGTGCACGGAGGAGGCTCGGCGGCGAGCTACTTCCACGGGCTGAACCATCCGGACCAGTCGCTGCTCACGCTTGCGACCGATCTGGGTTTCAACGCCCTGGCCTTCGACCAGCCCGGCTACGCCGCCTCGGCCGGGCGGGTGGAACATCTGGACCTCCCTGCTCGTGCCGATCTGCTGGCCGGCAGCCTGACCGAAGCGCTGGGCTCGCACGACTGGGGTGACGGGGTGGTCCTGGTCGCGCACTCGCTCGGCTCCCAGGTCGCAGCGGAGCTAGCCACCCGCAAGTCCTGGGTGATCGGTCTGGAGATCTCCGGTACCGGGCTGGAACGCAATGCTGCTCTGAGCGCTTCCCTGCCGGCGTTTCTGGTGGACCGGAGCAAGGAGACCCGCCGCCGGACGTTCGCTGCGATCTGGGGCGGGCCCGGGTTCTACCCCGAGGGCACCCTCTCCCGGGATATGACTCGCGGATCCCCCTCCCCTGGATTTGAACTCGACGAGGCCCTCACCTGGCCGAAACGTCTGCCTGGGGCGGTGGCCGCGATCCCGGTCCCGGTCCACCTCACGGCGGCCGAGCACGAGGGCTTCTGGTCGGTGACGGACGACGCTCTCGCCGACCTGGCCGCGTGTTTCACCGACGCCCCCTCGGTGGAGGTGATCCGTCAGCCGGGGGCCCCGCACAACATCAGTCTGTCCCTGGCCGCCCGCGCCTACCACCTGCGGGTCCTCGCGTTTGCCGAGGACTGCCGCGCCAGAGCGGCCGCTCTTACCAGGGTTGTCCCGTGCGGCGACGGGCGGCCAGAGAACGGCCGGTGAACCCCTTGAAGCATCGGCCGGACGATGGCCCCGACGAAAGCGCGGACCTAGCACTCCACCTGATCTTGTCGTTCGCCAGAAGGCAGGCAGGATCGCAGGAAACGCCGACCGAGTCTGGCGGAAGCCGACGCATCCGCCCCAGTGAGGTCACCGGCGGGGACGTCGTCCAGAGGTGTCGGGCTCCTCTCCGGGTTGCTGGTGCCGGGTACCCAGGCGGCGCACGCCCAGCCGGATGGGGAGCCGGTCAGCGGGCCCACCGATCACCGTCTGCAGACACAGAAAGCGTCGCACGGTCCCCGGATCGTGGCCTGCTGACCCGAGAGATCGAAGAGTCGCTCAGCCGTCGTTCGTACCGGCTGTGTACCCGGGCAGAGGCACTGGAGCAAGCCGGGCAGCACGCTGTCGGTGCCCAGGCATGGCCTAAGAGGCGAACACTGCCCCCGCCGCATTCCCAGCGCTCGATCACAATGTCCACCAGGGTGCGGAAGCAGACTTCAATCGCCTCAAGATCCTCCATACACCGACTCCGCCCGCGCTACTGAGACCCCGGCCAGGAAGTCATGCCAACAGCGAATTACAAACTCCGTCCGCCGCAGGTCGGCTTGCTCGCCGTCGTCGTCACCCAGCAGTCTCTGCGGTGCCAGTCCTCCGGACCCGATCTGATGACCTAGGCCCACGCCTGCCGGTTTCGCCCCGGCCGGGGCGATCATCTCCTGACCGACTGCTACGCGAAGGGCGTCATTTCTCCGCCAGCAGCCGCCGGGCAGCGGCCAGCAACTCCTGACGCAGTTCCCCGTCGGTCAGCCCGGCCACCATTTGGTCGGTGCCGCTGAGCATCAGCCCGGCGTTGAACATGGACACGGCCACCCGGCGCGAGGGGGCTGGGTCGGGGCCGAGGAGCAGACCGAGCACCCGCTCCCCGCGCACCCGAAGGGCCGGGCTCGACCCGATGACCCGGCCACACCCGGATCGCCGTGGGTCACCGCGGACAGCTGCCGGCCGTTGATCACCAGGTCGACCAGGCCGTGCAGCAGCACCTCGATCTGCTCGGCCCGGTCGATGATCGGCTCGGCCCGAGTCAACAGCTCGCCGAGTCCGTCCACCGCGGGCTGCACGACCGCCGCGATCAGCGCCTCTTTGGTGGCGAACTGGTGGTAGACGGTGGCCTTGGCGACCCCCAGCCGGTCGGCGATCTGCTGCAAAGAGGTCGCGTGCACACCGTTCTCGGCGAACAGCGCCAGCGCCGTCACCAGGATGCGCTCACGGGTCTCGCCCCGTCGGCCGACCGGCTTGGCCACGCCGTTACCGGTTGGTGCGGCCGAGGTCGACCGGCAGCTGGATGCCGGTCACGTGCCGGGCCTCGTCCGAGGCAAGCCAGGCGACCGCGGCGGCGATGTCCTCGGCCTGGCTGATGCCGTCCGGCAGGCTGCCCATGAACATGGGCGCCAGCAGCGGGTACTGCGCCGAGAAGCTCTGGATCTCGGTCATCTGCAGGCCGGTCAGCACGCCGTGCGGGTGGACGGTGTTCACCCGGATACGGTACTCCGCCAGCTCGTTGGCCAGCGTCTTGGACAGCCCGGTCACCCCATGCTTGGCGGCCACGTAGTCGCCCAGGAACGGCAGCCCGACCAGGCCGGCCACCGAGCTGGTGAACACGATGGCCCCGCCGGTGCCCTGCTCGATCATGATCGGGATGGCCGCCTTGGCGGTGTGGAAGGCCCCGTTCAAGTTGATGTCGAGGGTGGTGCGCCAGTGCTCGGCGTCGATCTCCCAGACCCGGGCGGCTGAGGTCATGCCGGCGTTGGCGATGACCACGTCGAGCCGGCCGAGCTCGGCCACGGCCGCCTTCAGCGTGGACTCCACGACCTCGTAGTCGCGGATGTCGGCCTGAATCGGCACGATCCGGCGGTCCAGCTTCTCCACCTGGGCAACCGTCTCGGCCAGATCCTCCGGGGTCGATCCGGAGTAGGTGGTGGTGGGGATGTCGGCACACAGGTCCAGGGCGATGATGTCCGCCCCCTCGGCGGCCAGCCGGACCGCCTCGGCCCGCCCCTGACCGCGGGCGGCACCGGTGATGAACGCGACTTTGCCGACGTACCGGCGGGCGATCGGCCCGGACGGGACCGGAAGGGCGGGAACCGGGTTCTCGGGAAGGACGCTCATCGTTGATTTCCTCCGGATCAGACAGCTAGCCGATCGGCTAACTTGAAGGCTAGCCGATCGGCCGACTCGACCACCATCCCCCGATTCCGAATCAAGGAGTCGGGAAGGGCCACCGGCTGACTGGCCCCGCCACCCCATAAAAACCGGGTTATCTTTGGTCACGTCCGGTGGGTTGAGCGGCGGAGCTTGAGGTCGGTGAGCTCGGCGAACCGGCGTTTGACCAGCTTCAGCCAGGAGGAACGGGTCGGAGTTACCTCGTTCGACGTGCCTTGAACGGGGAGCAGGTAACCGTGACGGTGGCCGGCCGACAGGCGGCCGTTCTTGGGCCGCTGAGCGGCTCCAGATATTGGGTGAACTGGGAGCAAGGGGGCGCGGACGTCTTCCAGCGTCCCTCGGATCCCGACAGGCCAGCTGTTCGAGAGTGTGTCGATCGGTCCCTGGTCGACCCCTGGGAGAAGCGATGGAACGCGGGATGCTGGACACCAGCGTCCTGATCGCCGAAGAAGCCGAGCCAATCCCGAGATGGTTGGCGATCAGCGTGGCGAGTTCCAGTTCGGGATTCTGGTCGCCAGGACAACCGACACCCAGGACCGTGTAACGGTCCGGTTCCAGGCGGGAAGAATCTGGCATCCGACAGAATGGGTTCATGCCTGGGGTCGCGGACGTGCCGACGCTGGCCGCGACCGTAACGCAGTTCCCGGTGGACGGGCTTGTACTCGAGGTCGACCCAGACGCGGCCGAGGCGGTCCGAACGTCGCTGGCCGGTGGCCGCCTGCTACTCGGCGAGGTGCACGGCGTCCAGGAGAATCCACAGATCGTCGCTGCGCTCATCCGCATGTTCGGCATTGGCGGGCTGGCCCTGGAACTGCCACCGTCGGTGGCGCGCTCGCTCACGGACTGGCGCCGAGGCGGCCCGGTGCCCGAGGCCGAACCACTGTGGTGGGGCGACGGGCGGGTGACCGCCGGACATCTGGCCCTGCTGCGCCACCGGCCGGACCTGCCGATGGCGTTCGTGGACGCCGAGCGGCTCCCGGACGGCCGATCCTGGGCGGACCGCGACGCCTCCCTGGCCAAGGCGGTCCAGCGGCTGCCCGAGGTTCCCGGCGGGTGGCTCGTCGTCGCAGGGAACCTTCACACAAGTATGACCGTGACTGAGCTCGGCCCGTCGATGGGCTACCTCCTGGCCGACGCCTTCCCAACGTTGCGGTCGATCGGCATCTCCTATCGATCGGGAAGGTTCTACAACGCGACCTCGGTCGCGTTCCCCGGCCCCGGCAATGAGACGCCGCCCAGTCCCGCCCGGCTGTCCTACCGGGACGGGGAACTCGTGCTAACACTGCCTCTCGCCCACGAGGCAGTCGTGCCGCACCGTCCGCACCGTGTGCCGTCGGTCACGGATGAGGAGCTTGCGGCCGTCGAACAACGGGAGTCGGCCGCGAGCGGCGTCAGGTGGGAGCTGGCGGACGACGCTGTCGCCGTCACGTTCAACGACGGCCGAAAGGAGCCGCTGCGCCTGGTCCGTGGCTACACGCAGGCCGAACAGGCTGACCTGGCGTTCGCCGCGCACGCCCGTGACGACGTGATCCGGCTAACGGGGCACCTGCGCGGCACTCAGCCGCTGGTCCTTGCCGAGATCATTGCGATCGCCGCCCGGGTGCAGGCGGCGTGGCCCGGCGAAACCGAGGGCGAGCCCGACCTCACTCTCTGGTTCGGAGATCGGCTTGCCCCCGACGCGGACGTCGAGTTCGTGGTCCACGCCCGTCGGGACATCCCGATCCTGCTACGGGCCGCCGTGGCAAGACTCGCTGAACGCGCTGGAGTGCAACGGTGACGGATTCGTGAAGCACCTTAGACCGACAAGCACGAAGTCTTTTTCACCTCAAGGCTCTCCGTCGCTAGGTCCGGCGCCTCAGCAGGGTCTCCCCCGGCGATGAGCTCCGAATGGTCCATGCTCAGGATGTCCTGCACCGCCTGGGCGTCCATGATCAGTTCGCTCCTCACACCCCGGCTCTAGTTCAAGATGAACTCCTGCGACAGCCCTGACCATGTACTTAGGCCCCAACTCACACCTCGGACACCATGACGGAGGATAGCCAATGGCTACCCTCCGTCTTTTTGTTCTCATAATGCGGTTCGGTCGACTAGCGGCGAGGTCGCACGTTCCCTCGGCCAGAGGCCTGCCGGAAGCGCCCGACCCTCCCTCACTGCGGCGATAAGGGAATGCGTAGCAGCACTCGCGCGGCGCCTGCGGTGAGGACCGGTGGCTTGTCCGGAACGACCACGGTCAGTGGCGAGACACGTTCTTGCTTCTGCATCCATCTGGTTCAGCCGGCATCTTCAGCTTTTGAGGCCGCGCGCAGAGAAGTCAGGGTTGATCTCAGATGCGCGGCCTCAGCGACTGGGTCAAGTGAGTGCCCTGCAGCAGCTACTCGATCCGGCCAAGGTCGATGACACGTCCCTTCGCATCATTCTGGGCACCGGGCCTCTGAAGGCGTGCCCCGGCTGCCCTGTGGATACGTTCCCGACCTACGGTCGACGCTGCTCTAGAATCGGCTCCAGAACCACACCGATCGTCCCGTCGGACGTCGACTCATGACGGCACGAGATGACCGAAGGGACGCATCCGATGACCATGCCGCACGCCGCTGGCGACGCGCCGATCATGCCCCTTCCCGAACTGACGCTTCCCGCGCTCCGGCAAGCAGTCGCGACCCTGGTCCCATCACGCCTACCCGAGTTCTTCAACGACATGCAGACCGCGTTCGTTCGCGCCGGGGAGGAAGACAGCGTCATTCCGATCCGCATGTTCTACCGCCAGTGGGGCGTCGTGATTGAGATCGAGCGCCACCCGCACACCGCCGCGCGACTCCACGCCGCCGAGCACGCGATCGACGATCAGGACCCTGAGGTACGGCAGCAGGCGATACGGGAGGCCGGAGAGATCGTCCGGGCCGCCCACCACAAGGTCGCCGGTGGCTGACTGGCGCTGGGGCTGCGACCCCGACGACCTGCTTGACGGTCTCGATGACACCGCTCGCCACGAAGTTGAAAATCTCGTCAGACAGATCGCCGTTCGCGATTCGATGGTCTACCTCGACGGAGCCGACTACACCGGCACTGGCCCTGGCCTACGGACCGAGAGCCGTGGCCATCTCATGCTCACCTATCTCACCGACATCCGCGGCGAACGGATCGTCATTATTCAAGTCACCTGGTTCGGCTGAGGCGGCCCCCCTCCACACTGGCCATGAAGAGCGCCGGGCAGGGCAGGGACCGTTACCTAGGCGAGAACGGCCAGCCTCGCACAATCCAGCGGTGAACACCCCAACCACGACGCGGGGGCAGCTCGGGCAGATCGCCGTTCTGGAGGCCCGTCATCGTGCTCACGCACGGGTCGAGGACCAGATCCGGACCGGGAAAACACTGGACTGGGCCGCTTCCCCTCCCGCAGCGCCCGGATCAACCAGACCTGGATCGCTGCCGCCGCGATCGCCTGCAACCTGCTGGCCTGGCTCCGCCTGCTCTGCCTGACCGGGCTCCTGGCCCGCGCCGAACGCAAGACCCTGCGCTATCGGATCCTGCGCACCAACGCCCGGATCATCCGCGGACAACGCCGCCGAACCATCCGCATCCCCGAAACCTGGCCTGGGCAATGGAAACCACCACTGCCCGAACGTCGCGATGAGCCTAACCCCGCTCATCTGACCGCACGCTCAGGATCTGACCCGACAAGCCCGGAGGAAACCCACCCTAGCCCGGAACCGGCGGCCACCGACCCGACAGTCGGACCGCCAGGACGGAACCGGGCGCCCCTCAGCCACCAATGATCAAGGTTAACGGCGAACTGACCATCGAAGGCCTAACTTGACGCGAGATCGTCGGAGCACTGGGCATTTCGCGGCCCTAGTTAGTTTTTCCGTCCCATCAGATCGTCGCTGAGAAGGGCTCACAAAGCGCTGAGCAGATGCGAGTCATGAGCATGCCGCTGCTCGACCTGCGTAGACCGTCTCCACCAGACCGTTGGTCGCGGTCACGCTCAGGACCTCAGACAGGTGCTGGCTTCAGCGTTAGGACGCAGGTGCGCAAGACCCTTCCTGTTCGCCTGCCCGACACCGTCTCGAACGCGAGCCGGGTCCTGCCGACCCGAAAGGCAGCGCATCATCTGCGACCTCGGAGCCAGCACGATGCAGGGCAGCTACCTCATCACTGCCAGCAGGTCAGGTAACCTCCGGGACGAGAACTTCACCGCCAGAGCCGCCAGGCACCCCCGTGCTGCAGCGCAGAGCACGTCAACACGGGGGCATCGAATTCCGTCACCGCGTGAGGGACGTGATTTCCACGAGCACCACTGCCGCAACTAGACCGGTCTCTAAAGCGAACAATCGCCACCCCCGCGCGACCGTCAGTTAGCCAGTGGTGCGTACCTCGCCCTCGTGCCGCACCGCCCGATGAGTCTTCTTGTCTGATCCTTCAGCCCACATAAGGCTGTTGTGGGCCGGATCGGCCTGCACCACGCTGTATCCGAGATACTTTCCGACCTTGAAGATCTTGCCTAAGGAAGCGTTCAGGTAGTACTCCGTGGCGTCCCCATTGCCTGAGCCGTTCCCCCAGACCACACCTGTCCGTGTCAGGTCCAAGGATGTGTTGGCATTGACCTCGTCCGCGGTGACGACCGTAGTGATCTCTCCGGATGCCGTGTCCATGACGAAGATCTGCCCGGGCTGAGATGTCTTACGCCATCCCGTGTCCTTGACTTCTGGTGATCTCACAGCCCACGCCACGTACGCGTCCGCACGAAGAGGTTCTCCGCCGCCCGCCGGGCGGTGCGACGGGCCCGGCCGCCGTTCGTGTCGACGGTCAGTACCTGAGCCACCCGGTCGAGGTTGCCTTGTCCGCTCCCGACCCGCTGACCGGGTTTCACCAGGAACTGGGCGTCCACCACGCCCGGCATCTGCCTGACCTTCTCCAGACCGGTGGTTTCGAGTACCTCGCCCTCGGGCGCCAGGACGAATGCCGTCGCCGCGGCGCGGGCCGGAACCGGGGCTGTGGTGAGGGGTTCGAGCGTTCCGGCGGCCCAGGCCACGGCCGCGGTGTCCAGGGCGAAACCGGTGCTCAGAGCGACCAGGTCGACGATCCGGCCGCCGCCGGGACGGTCGTGGGACTCGATCAGGGCCGGGCCTGCGGCTGTCAGGCGCATCTCGGTGTGACTGGGCCCGTCGGTGAGCCCGACGGCGTCCAGGACCCGCTGCACCGCCTCGCCCAGGGCTGCGCTGTGCTCGGCCGGAAGGCGGGCGGGAAAGACGTGCCCGGTCTCGACGAAACCAGCTCCGGTGGTCTTCTCGGTGATACCGAGCACCACGTGCCGGCCGGCGAAGGAGAACGCCTCCACGGAGAACTCCGGACCGTCCAGATATTCTTCAACCAGCAGGCCGCGAAGGTGCAACTGGGCGGGCCTGATCCGGCTCTGGAGCTCTTCGTGCCGACGGGTGGCCACGTGCAGGCCAATAGGGTCCTCGACCAGGTGCACCCCGATCCCGGCGGCCCCGTTCACGGGTTTGAGGACCACGGGGTACCCGATCTTCTGGGCCACTTCCGGCAGCTCGTCGGCCCTGTGGGCGACTGCGGCGCGTACCGGCACCAGGCCGGCTACCGAGGCCAGCGTCTGACGCATCGCTCCCTTGTCGCGCAGCAGCTGCGAGACCGCGGGGCCATGACCGGGCAGTGCCCAGCGTTCGCGCTGACGGGCGGCGGGAACCAGGCCCGATTCGGTCAGCGAGATCACTCCCGCCAGGCCCCGGCCGGCCGCCAGGCGGTCCATCTTCGCGTCGAACGCGAGGTCGTCGGTGTAGTCGACGACCAGCTCACTCGTCTCCTGCGCCCGGTCCGGGTGCTGGACGTCGACGATTTCGATCCCCAGATGCCGGACCGCGGCCAGCGTCACCGGTGCCGCTCCCAGCACGACGGTCGGCGCCGGGCTCATGCCGGTCCCGTCTGCGCGTGCAGGATCTCGATGACGATCTCCTCGTCGCGACCGGTCGCCCTGGCGCGCAGGGTGCCGTCCGGGGCCCAGACCCCGGTGCCGCCGCTGGAGCGTTCCCCGACTGGGTTCCCTCCGAGATTGGCGGCCAACGACCACATTCCGTTGTCGCGGGCGCGCGCTGCCATCCGGTCGGCCATCTTGCGTTCCTCTCCGGCCGTGTAGAGCACCGAGGCCACGTACACCTGGGCCCCGGCCTCCCCGGCCGCCTGGGCGTGCTCGGGCACGCTGGTGTCGAAGCACACCGCCAGAGCGATCTTCCAGCCGGCGACGGACAGAACGACCGGACCGGTGCCGGGTTCGACTAGGTCGTTCTCGGCTCCGTGCAGGTACGTCTTGGGGGCCACCAGATCAGGGCCGGTGCCGGTCAGCACCAGGGAAGCGATGTGGCGGCGGCCCTCGACGTCGACCGGCACGCCCAGAACCACGGCGCCGCCCCGGGCGGCCGCGGTTTCGCGGATCGGGGTCAGACGCTCGTCCCCGGGGCGGAACCACGCCCGGGGATCGTTCTTCAGCAGGTCAAGGTCGTAGCCGGTGAGGGACAGCTCGGGGAACACCATGAGGTCAGCCTCGGGCACCTGCGCCACGAGATACTCGGCGCGGACAAGGTTCTCGGTGACATCACCGATCACGGGGACGGACTGCACAGCGGCGACGGTCAGCGGCGGGGTCATGAGCCCATCACCGCCCGGAGGACGAAGAACACGACGGTCCCGGCCAGCGCCGACAACAGCAGGTGCCGGCTGGTGTAGGCGACGAAGACGATCACCAGGGCGCCGGCCAGGTAAGGGCCCAGCACCGTGAGCCGGTCCCCGTCCCCGGAGGGGGTCAGCACCGGTGGCACGGCCAGGGCAGCCAGCACCGCGACCGGCGCGTAGCCGAGCAGGTCCTTGGCCGTGGCGGACGGCTTGCGGTCCTGCAGCACGACGAACGGCAGGTACCGAGGCAGGAACGCCGCGATCCCGACCAGGGCGATCATGACGACGGCGGACATCACTTCTCCTCGATGACTATTACGGCAGAGCTTGTTCCGGCCTCGCGGCGGCGGGTCACCAGATCCCCGAGACCACCGGTGGCGACACCGGCCATGACGGCTACGACGATGCCCAGGTTGTAGGGAAGGGCACTGGTGGCCAGGACGGTGACTCCCGACGCGACGGCGATGGCGAGCAATTTGCGGCTGGTGACCGACAGGACGAGCATGGCCACGAACATCGCCGCCATCGGGAAGTCCAGTCCCCGCGAGCGCAGGTCCGGGACGAGTGAGCCCAGGACGGCCCCGATGGCGGTGCAAGTCATCCAGACGCCGTACATGAGGCTGGATGCTCCGAGAAAGTACCAGTGCTTGTGGCTGTTGAGCGTGCCGTCCCGGAGTTTGTCGATGGCCGCGAAGAAGATGGCGTCGATGAGGCCGAAAGCCATGAGTGCCTTCAGGCCGCGGGGTACGTCCTCGAAGTGCTCGCGCAGCACGGTGGCGTAGATGAGCATGCGCAGGCCCAGAACCAGGGTGGTGAGGAAGAGCGTCACCAGGCTGGCGCCCTGAAGGACCAGGGAGAAGGCTACGAACTGGGCGGTCCCGGAGTTCGCGGCCATGGCCAGGCCGAGGGTCTGCAGGGCGCTCAGGCCGCTGGCCGGTCCGAGGGCCCCGCCGGCCAGGGACATCGGGATGATGCTCACGAGGAAGGGCAGCATGGCCCGCACGCCTTCGAGGTAGCGGTCTTTCGCCGTGGGCTGCCGGAGCCGTTCCAGGTGGGGCGAACTCGGGCGGGTTTCGCTGTTCTCGGTGGTCATTTCGTCGGTTCCTGGTCGTGGATGCGTTCGAGGACGAGGGAGGCCGCGGCGTCCGGTTCGCTCTCGCAGAAGTAGTGCCCCCCGGTCGGGAGGGTCAGGACGTGCGGGTCGCTGCCGGTCACGGCCCAGGCGCTGATGTCGGGGCCGTTCGCGGTCAGCGGGTCGTCGTCGGCCAGGACCAGGGTCAGAGGGGCCTCCAGGTGCGGGCCGTGGCCTTCGGCCACGTCGGCGAGGTAGCCGTTGGCGGCGATCGAGTCGTGCCGGAAGACCCGGGCGAGGTAGGCGCCGACCTGGGGGCCGGCGCTGAGGGCCGCCGTCAGTCCGGTCTCCTCCCCCAGCCAGCGCACCACGTCCTGGTCACTCATGGCCTGGGCCTCGGCGATGCCGGCCCGGGCCGAGGGGGCCGGGTACAAGAGCTTGGCGCCGATGAACAGGTGCCGGACGCCGTCGCTGTCCTTCTCCAGCAGCTGGGCCGTGCGCAGGGCGAGGGCGGATCCGACGCAGTGCCCCCACAGGGCCACCGGGGTGGGGATGGTTTCCTCGATCTCGGCGACGAGGGCGTCGGCGATCTCTTCGAGAGGCTGCAGGGAGGAGGTGTTCTCGGAGATGTCGTGGCCGGGCAGGGCCACGGTGTACACGGCCACGCGCGGGTCCTGCTGGTGCAGTGCCTGCCCGAAGGCGTCGAAGACCGTAGCGCCGCCACCGGCGTAGGGGAAGCAGATCAGGGTCACAGTGGCCCTGACCGGGTCGCCGGCGACCAGGTGCAGCAGGGGGCCAGAGGTGGCAGCAGCTGTGGACGTAGACAGGGATGCGGTGGCCTTCTCCTCGGCCACCCGGCCGAGGTCTTCCAGTCGGCTGTTGCGCATGATGTCGGCGATGCTGACCAGGCCTGCGAGCTCGACCGCCAGGCGCATGGCGGACAGCGACGTGCCGCCCCGCAGGAAGAAGTTGTCGTCCAGCCCGATGGCGGTTTCGCTTTCGCCCAGGACCTCTTTCCAGGCCTCGGCGATGCGCATCTGCATGCTGGTGACCGGGGGGCGGTGCTGCTGTGCGGTCGCGGTGTGCGCCTGGGCCTGGGCAGGGGTGAACGGCACCGGTTCCGGGCGCAGCCGGGTGAGCAGGTCGCGGTCCGGGCCGGGAAGCAGGTGCCGGACGTCCTGCGGTTCGTCGGTCCGGGCCGTGATCGCCATGAACGCCGCGCGGTAGGCCCGGGCGGACATCAGGGCTAGGTGGCTGTCGATGACAGTCAGGTGGTGGTGCAGGCTGAGGCGGATCTCGTCGGTGCGGAAGTGCTGGGAGAACTCCGCGCGCAGGACGAACTCGGTCTCGGAGTTGGCCCGCACGTCCAGCAGGGAGAACCCGTGCTCGTCCAGCGAGCGCAGCAGGGAGAAGTGGGTGAAGTTGAATGCGGTCTCGAACAGGGGGATCTGGACGCCGAGGTCGGCCTTCATCTGGGCCATCGGATAGCGCCGGGCGGGCAGGAGCGCGCTCTCGGCCGCGTGCACGGCGCGAACCAGGTCGCCCCAGCTGCCTTGCCCGAGCTGGACGCGGAACGGCACGGTGTTGAGGAAGAGCCCGATGGCCCGGGTGGCTCCTTCGGTCTCGGGACGCCCGGAGTGCTCGTAGCCGGTGAGGACGTCGTCCGTGCCGCCGAGGGCGGCCAGGGCGGCCAGGTGCCCGGACATCAGCACGTTCTTGACCGGGACCTGGAGGCGGCCGGCGGTGTCCTTGATCCGGGTGGACAGGTCGCTCAGGTCGACCTCGTGGAAGGCGACCTCGAACGGCTGGTCGCCGGCGTGCCGGTCGCTGCGGGGCACGGGGGTGAGGGTGGCGCCGTCCAGGAGCCGGCTCCAGAAGTCGCGGTGGTCGGGGTCGGCCAGGGACTGCTGCTCCAGGACGGCGTAGTCACGCAGGTGCGTCCCGGTGGTGATCTCGGGCAGTGGGCGGCCGGCTCCGAGGTCGCCGTAGATCTGGAACAGGTCGGTGTGCAGCAGGGTGATGCTCCAGCCGTCCAGGGCGGAGTTGTGCTGACTGATCCCGTAGCGGAACAGGTCGTCGGCCAGCACGTGGACGTGGATGCGGACGAGGCCGGGAGTGTCCCAGGTGAAGCGGTCGGCCTTCTCCTGCTCGACCCAGTTCTCGTACCAGCGTTCCTGTTCCTGCGGGCTGAGGTCGCGCAGGTCGTGCAGGCGAAGGGGGGACGGAGCCTGCTGGTGCACCAGTTGCAGGCTGATCGAGTAGCCGGTCAGATCGTAGCTGGTGCGCAGGATCGGCGTGTGCCGTACCAGTTCGCGCACAGCCTCCTCGAACCTCGCCACGTCCAGGGAACTGGAGATCGTGTAGAGCAGGATGTCGTGGTACCCGGCGACGCTCTTGTCCAGTTCCGTCTCGAAGACCAGACCGGCCTGCAGTTGCGTCATCGGGTAGGCGTCGGCGAGCCCGGCCGGCAACCGGTCCCGGTCGCTGTCGGGGACCAGGGCGAAGGGATGCCCGTCGGGGGCCTGGGGCGGTGCCTGTCCGAGCGTGGCCGCACTCGCCAGCCCGGCGACGGTGGGCAGCCGGAACAGGTCCTGGAAGGTGAACGTCAGTCCCAGGGCTCGGGCATGGGCCAGCACGGTCACGAAATGGATGGAGTTGCCGCCGAGGCTGAAGAGGTTGTCGTCGATGCCCACCCGCTCCAGCCCCAGGACCTGCGCCCAGATCCCGGCCAGGGCCCGCTCGGCCTCGGTCCGGGGCGCGACGTACTCCGTGGTGGCAGCAATGTCGGTGGGCAGGGCCGCACGGTCAAGCTTTCCGCTGGGCGTCAGCGGCAGGGACGGCAGGCCGACCACGTGGGTGGGGACCATGTAATCGGGCAGCACCTGTGCGATCTCGGCCCGGGCCCGCTCGGCGTCCACACCTTCGCCCGTCAGGTAGGCCCACAGCACCAGTTGCCCGTCCGGGGCGGGGCGGGTCAGCACGACGGCGTCCTCGACCCCGGCAACGGCCAGAAGGCGCGCCTGGATCTCGCCGAGTTCGATGCGGTGACCGCGCACCTTGACCTGTTGGTCCAGGCGTCCCAGGTACTCCACCGTGCCTTCTGGACTCCAGCGGGCCAGATCCCCGGAACGGTAGACCACATCCTCCCCCAGCACGCCGCGCACGAACCGCTCGGCGGTGAGCTCGGGGCGCCCGAAGTATCCACGGGCCAGGCCGACCCCGGCCAGGAGAAGTTCACCCGGGACGTTGAGAGGTACGGGACGCAGGTCCTCATCGACGACATACAGGCGCAGGTTGTCGATCGGGACACCGATCGGGACCGGACCCGACTGCCCGGGCTCGCAACGATGGTGCGAGACGTCCACCGTCGCTTCTGTCGGCCCGTACAGATTGACCAGTGCGCAGGGCTTCTCAGGCTCACGCGCGAGCGCGTGGTGGAAGGCGTCGACGTGGTGGCGGCCCAGGGCCTCGCCGCTGGCGAAGACCTGGCGCAACGAGGCCAGGCGAGCGGCGGCGCCGGTGCGCTGGGCGTAACCGACGAACGCGCCCAACATCGAGGGGACGAAGTGCATGACGCTCACCCCGTGCCGCTCAATCACGCCGGTCAGCGCCTCGGGGTCCTTCTCGACGCCCGGCTGCGGCAGTACCAGGCGGGCGCCGGCGAACGACCACCAGAACAGTTCCCACACCGAGACGTCGAACGACACCGGCGTCTTCTGCACCAGGACGTCATCGCCGGTCAGCGGGTAGGCCTTCTGCATCCAGGCAATGCGGTTGATCACCGACCGGTGCTCGACCAACACCCCCTTGGGACGGCCGGTGGAGCCAGAGGTGTAGATCACGTAGGCGGCGTCCGAGGACGAGAGCTCGCCCGGCAACTCACCGACCGGGACCTGTGTACCGGTCACGGGTTCGTCCGCCAGCACGGTGGCGACGTCCAGACCGGCCACCACGTCGCGATGGGCGGCCGTGGTGAGCACGACCCGAGCCGCGGAGTCCTCGAACAGGTAGGCGATGCGCTCGGCCGGGTGGCCCGGATCGATCGGGACGTAGGCCGCGCCGGCCTTCAGGATGCCGAAGATCCCAGTGATCAGGGCGGTCCCCCGTTCGGCCAGGACCGCGACCAGCTTTTCGCGGCCGGCTCCGGCGGCCAGCAGACGGTGGGCGATCGCGTCGGAGGCGGCGTCCAGCTGCGCATAGGTCAGGCGGCTCTCGCCGGTCTCCACCGCCACCGCGTCCGGGTGGCTGCGGGCGTACCGGCGCAACCAGTCCTCGAGCCGGGCCGTCTCCTCGAACGATGCCCGGGTGTCGTTGGCCGCCGAGACCACCGCCACCTCCCCCGTATCGGTGAGGTCGACGTCCCACAGCGGGTCGTCAGGAGAGCCGAGCGCCGCTGCGAGCACGGCCGTCAGGTGGCGCAGGATCTGCGCGAGCGCGGCGGGTGAGTATGCCTGCGAGGCAGTGACACTCAAGGCCAGACCTTCGCCGTTCTCTCCGGCGCGGCGTATCCCGAGCACCAGCGGGAACCGCTCATCGTCCAGCGTCGGCTGTCCCGGGCCCGCCACCGGAGCGATGAGGACCTCGGCGAACGGGTAGGGATCGGAGGTCGGGGCGAGAACCTCGATCGGATAGTCGGCGTGCTGTTCGGCCACGGCCACCGCCGCCGACACACGGCCCAGCGCGGAACGCAGCGTGTCCTGTCGTCCGAGGGTGAACGGGACCACCAGTGCCCGGGTCAGCGTCGAACGGGTCGGAGTCACCGCGGTCACCAGCTCGTCCTGGCGCCCGTGCCGACGCAGGAGCGCGCCGGCCGCAACCACCAGCAGCACCCTCAGCGCTCCGGCGTCGTCCCGGGTGATCCGGCGGGCCGCCTCGCTCACCGGCGTCGGCAGCAGCGACTCCTGCTGACGCCGGGGACCGGCGCCGGCAGGGGCGTCGGGGAGGATCCGGGACAGCTCGGGCAGGTCGGCGAGGACGGCCGCCCAGTGCGCGGCCTGCTCAGGGCGGCGGGCCGCCGCAACTCTCAGCGCGCCCTGGGTTTCGAGAGACTGCATGGGACAACTCCTTAGCGAGAAGACAGGGGATCAGAGGTCGAACACGAAGTCGGGGCGCGCTGCAGTGCTCGGCGCCGGGGCCACCAGCGACCCCACGAGACGGTGCGGATCGCTCACGGCCGTGTCCAGGACGTCCGTCAGCTCCGAATGCAGCGCCCGCACCGTGCCCACGTCGAGGATCGCGCTCGCAAAACCCCAGAGGGCCTCGTCCTCTTCGCCGCGGGGCTCGATGTGCAGAGCCAGGTCGAAGAGCACCGCACCGGTCAGTTCCGGTAGCCAGCGCGCCCGGCCACCGGCAACATCGACGTCACCCAGACCCGTGTCCTGGAAGGCGAACAGGACGTCCGCGACCGGATGGCGGTCCCGGCGCCCACCATGCCTCGCGTCCTGAGCCGGCTGAGGCAGGTCTGCGGTCTCAGCCGCCGTCGCAGCGAGCATGCGCACGGCGGACGGGAACGATGTCTCCGGGGCCACCGGTAAGTTCAGGGCGTGGGTGGCCACCAGCATGCCGACCGCGTGCTCACCGCCCGCCACGTGCCGGCCCGAGAACGGGACGGCCACCGTGGGCCGGGTGCTTCCGGTGACCCGGGCAAGGACTACGCCCAGCGCGGCCAGGTAGACAGCGAACGGCGGCGTCCCCAAATCTTGGGCCAAGGCGCGCACGGCACGGGTGCGCCCCGGGCCCAGCGGATGGCGAACCCAGGCTCCCGCCGTCGACCGTAAGGGTGGGCGAGGACGGTCCAGCGGCAGGTCCGGACGCAGGTCCGGACCCGGCCGCTCGGCAAACGCGGGTCGCTGCCCGGGCTCCTCGCTGTGCTGGAACAGGGCCTCACGCACCAGTTCGCCGTAAGAGGACACGGCCGGCTCACGGGCGGCGGTCAGGTCCTCCAGCAGCACCCGCAACGACCAGCCGTCCGCGATGAGGTGATGGACGTCGAGCGCCAGGGCCTGGCGGTTCGGGCCGCTGACCAGCGCCGCTCGCCACAACGGCCCGGCCTCCAGATCGAAAGGCCGCACCCAGGAATGCAGCACGGTCTCCAGGTCGTCACCGGGCGCGCGCAGCACCTCGAACGGCACCGCGCCCCCGTTCACCGGCCCCACCCGTTGATACCACTGGCCGTCAGCCCCTGCCACCAAGGTGGTGCGCAGGGCCTCGTGCCGGGCCCGCAAACGGGCCAGCGCGCTGGCGAGGTCGAGTCCGGGCTGGTGGCCGGGGATCTCGACGACGACCGGGAGGTTGTACCCGAGGTCGGCGGGCCGCAGCAACGCCTCGGTAAGAACGGCCGACTGCTGTGGCAGCAGCGGCAGTGTGGAGGGGGCGTCGTTCTGGGGCCCGGTGGGCCGGGCCGGCACTGGCGGAGCCTGTTCCAGGCGCGTCGTGAGGGTGGCCAGGTCGTCACGCAGGACCCACATCACCCGGCAGGTGCGCCCGGTCCCGGCGCGCAGCAGGCCCGCGATCCGGGTCGCGGCCAGGGAACTGCCGCCCAGCTGGGTGAGTGTGTCACCCGGGGCGATCTCCTCGACACCGACCACGCGCCGCCAGATCTGGGCGACCTGCTCCTGCGCGGGCGTGAGGCTGACCGTCCCGACCGTCCTGGCGGTCGGGTCGGGGTCTGGATCCGGACGGGCGACCAGCGCGCCCAGCGCCTGCCGGTCCACCTTGCCGTGCCCGGTCAGCGGGAAGCGTGCCATCACGGTGACGGACGAGGGCACCAGGTGTTCCGGTACCCGCCGGCTCAGGTCAGCCCGGGCCTGGTCGGCCGTTACCGTCCCGGTGACGAAAGCGCGCAGCACGGGTTCACCGGGCACCGACTTGTCCGCCAGGACCACGGCCTCCTCGACGCCGTCCACCCCGATCAGGAGGTTCTCGATCTCGCCCAGCTCGACGCGCTGGCCGCGCACCTTGACCTGGCCGTCGGCCCGGCCGACGAACTCGATCGCGCCGTCGGGGCGGCGCACCACCCGGTCACCGGTGCGGTAGAAGCGTTCCCCGGGAGCGAACGGTGCCTCGACGAATGCTGCGGCGGTCAATTGAGGACGCTGGTGGTATCCGACGGCGAGCCCGTCACCTCCGACCCACAGCTCCCCGGGTAGACCCGGCTGCTGAAGGTTTCCCTCGTCCGTGACGACCAGGGCGCTGGAGTTGTTGATGGGCAGGCCGATCGGCACGCGCTGGCGGTCCTTGCCCGGGACGACCTGGTGGACCGTGGAGATGACGCCGTTCTCGGTGGGCCCGTAGGCGTTCACCAACCGAAGGTCCGGGCATGCGGCCAGCACCGCCTGGGCGTGGGTCGCTGAGAGCACGTCGCCCCCGACCAGCAGTTCGCGCATCGGGGCGAACATCCCCGGATCGGCGTCCGCCAGATGACTGAACAGGGCGGACGTGACCAGGCCGGTGGTGATCGCGTGCGTCGCGATCGCCTGCCCGAACTCGTCCGGGTCCAGGACGGTTTCCCGGGAGAGCACCTGCAGGGTGCCGCCGTTGATCAGTGTGCCCCACAGCTCCCAGACGGAGGCGTCGAAGCTCGTGGCCCCGATATGCGCCATGACCGTGTCCGGCCCGAGGTGTGCGTGGCTGCTGTCGTGAGCCAGGCGCACCACTGCCCGGTGCGGGACCAGGACTCCCTTGGGCTGGCCGGTGGTGCCGGAGGTGTACATCAGGTACGCCGGGTCGGTGGCAGCCGTCCCGTCAGGGCGCGGCGTCCCGGGGGCCTCGGCGCACTCGCAGGGGTCGATCACCCGGGCCCCCCGCAGGGCGGCCCGCTGCGCGTCGGCTGCCGAGCTGAGCACAGCGACTGCACCGGCGTCCTGGAGCAGGTAGGCAACCCGCTCGTCCGGATGGTCCGGGTCGACGGGCATGTACACCGCCCCCGCGCGCAGGGCGGCCAGCGCGGCCGCCGCGAAAGCGGCGCCCCGGGACAGGTGCAGAGCGACCACGTCACCGGGACTCACCTCGAGCCGGTTCGCGATACCCGCCGACCAAGCGGCCAGCTGCCCGTAGGTCAGGCTCGTGCCGTCGGCCACGGCGACGCTGCGGGGCGCGCGGGCCGCCCGGTCCAGAACGAGCTGCTCGATCCGGGTGTCGCGCGGGTAGAGCGCTGCAGTGTCGTCGCGCCGATCGGGAACGGTCCGGCTCATCCGACCGGCACCCCCTGCATGGCAACGGCCAGGCCCTCGGGGGTGGCGTTGAGGTACAGCAGGCGCAGGTTCAGCGGCGGCAGGCCGCTCTCGCGCATGAGCGTGGACAGGCGCACCGCGAGCAGCGAGTTGCCGCCCAGCTCGAAGAAGTTGTCGTGGGCACTCACCGGGACCCCGAGCAAGTCCTGCCACAGGGCCCGCAGACGCTCCGACAGGGGCAACACCGCCTGTTCGTCCGTTGTCACATCTGCTGGCGCGGCGGGCGGGACTGTCAGGACTGTCGGGACCGGTCCCGAAGCAGGCGAGGGCCGCCGGACTGCGTACGGATCGGGCAGGGCGCGGGTGTCGAGCTTGCCGTTCGCCGTCAGGGGCAGGGCCGACAGCGGGGTGACAGTGGCCGGGACCATGTGTACCGGCAGCAGCCGCTCGGCCCGTTCACGCAGCATCTGCAGGTCGAGACCGCCGGGTACCACATAGGCGTCCAGGCGCGCGTTGGCCGCGTCCTGCGCCGTGTCCCCGCCGACCACGACCGCGGCGGCCTGAACCCCGGGGGCTCCTTCCAGAACCTTCGCGATCTCGTCGAGCTCGATGCGGAAGCCGCGGATCTTGACCTGGTTGTCGATGCGCCCCAGGTGATCGAGCTGCCCGTCCAGACCCATCCGGCCCAAATCACCGCTGCGATACAACCGGCGACCCGTGAGCGGGTCCTCGACGAAACGCTCGGCCGTCAGCTCGGGCCGGCCCAGGTACTCCAGCGCCAATCCCGCTCCCCCGACGAGGATCTCGCCGGGGAAGCCGACCGGAACCGGGCGCAGCCGCTGATCCCGCACGGTCAGCGACCACCCCGGCAGGGCCCGCCCCACCGAGGACGAGCCCGTCAGGGCGTCGGCGCGGCCCAGCGTTCGCGACGTGACGTGGACGGTCGTCTCGGTGATGCCGAACATGTTCACAAGCCGGCAGACCGTCTCGGGATATCGGTCGAACCAGCCCGTGAGCCGCCGGGGGTCCAGCGACTCACCACCGAAGACCACCAGGCGCAAGGCCAGGCGCTGCGCCCGGGTGCTGTCCACGGCATCCAGCTGACGGAACGCCGAGGGCGTCTGATTCAGCACGGTGACCCGCTCACGACGCAACAGTTCCCAGAACTCCTCGGGATCGCGCGTGGCCCAGTAGGGCACGAGCACGAGCCGGGCCCCGGTCAGCAGCGGGGCCCAGATCTCCCACACCGAGAAGTCGAAGGCACTGGAGTGGAACAGGGTCCAGGTGTCGTCCGGGCTCAGCGCGAAGTCCGCCCGGGTGCCCTCAATGAGCGCCAGCACCGAGATGTGCGCCACCACGACGCCCTTGGGCCGGCCGGTGGAACCGGAGGTGTAGATGACGTACGCCGGACCCTCGCCGCCCTGATCGCTTTGACTACCTGGATCGCCGGTGCCCGGTCCCATCGGGTCCGGCGTCTGCGCGGCCCGGGAGCGCACCTCATCGGGAGCCAGGACGATGAGTTCGCCGTCGACGGGGAACGACGTGCGGGTCGAGACGACCAGCCGTAGGCCAGCGTCCTGGGTCGTGTAGCTCAGACGCTCCTCCGGGTAGGCCGGGTCCATCGGGACGTAGCTGGCGCCGGCTCTCAGGACGGCGATCATCGTGGCGATCAGGTCGCTCGAGCGTTCCAGGCAAATACCGACGCGATCGCCCGCGAGCACGCCCGCCGCTCGCAGGCCGGCAGCCAGGCGAAAGGCATCCTGGTCCAGTTCGGCGTAGGTCACCGATCGTTCACCGTCGCTCAGGGCGAGCGCCTCGGGGCGGCTCGCCGCAACGTCCGCGAAGGCGGCGTGCAGGGACCGGCCTGCCGACAGTTGCGTGGTCTCGGGAGGCTCCAGCGCCGAGTGTGGCACCAGGCTGATGTCGCCCAGGTCGCCGTGACCGGCGGCGATCTGCCCGAGGATGTGCCGGACGGTCGCCAGAAGACGCTCCAGCTGAGGCAGGTCGCCGCTCTCGGCACGAGCCAGCGCGGTGATCTCCATCCCGTCCTCGTGCCGCACCGGTGCCAGCGTGAGCGGGAAGGGCGCGCTGAGGGCGGTCATTACGCGTTCTCCCGGCCCGGCCGCCAGCACGCCGAGAATCCCGATCCCGATCCTGGTCTCGGACGGGTCCAGCCGGGCGGTGGCCGGCAGCAGCAGCGCGGGGTCGCCGAGGGCGTCACGGACCGAGGCGAGAAGGCCGGCGACGCTGACGTCGTCATCGACGCAAGGCGCCAGGAGCATTGTGCCCTCGCCCGCGCTGGTCGTGACGTGCGCTGCCACGGTGGGGTTCGAGCAACGACCGAGCCGGCCCAGGAGGACGGCCACCGCTGCCACCAGGACCTCGGTCGTTGTGGTCCCCCACTCCTGCCGCAGCTCCAGATCTGGCCCACCGCTGGTGCTTGTGGCAAGGAACGGGCGAACTCCCTCACCGGGAACGGTCACTGACTCCACGGGACCGGACCCGCCCGGCCGAGGGCTCGGCGCAGACCCGGGGTTCTGCCCAGAGGCCAGCGCCCGGGCGTACCGCAGCAGAGCGGGCCCGTCCAGAACGTCCCGGTCGCCGACGAGGACCAGGTCACGGCCGGCGTCGGGGTAGGTCACCACGACGGCCCGCGAGGCTTCCCCCTCCCCGAGCGGGCGCCGGGTCTCGGCCCCGACGATCCGCTCGGCCTCCGCCGATCCACGGGGCGCGGGACAGTCACGGCCCCAGGTCGCGCCGGGCAGATTGATCGAAGAGTCGACGGGGACGACGACAGCATGGGTGACGCCGTCGGGGATGGGCCGGGGAAAGCGCCGCGGTACGGCGAGCACACGTGACATAGGGCCTCTTTCGGAGAACAGGGCAGAAAATCAGCGTGCGGAGAAGCCACCGTCGACGGTGACCACGCTTCCGGTCACGTGCCGGGACTCGTCGCAGGCCAGCCAGAGAGCGGCGCCGGCGATGTCCTCGGGTTCCACCAGCGCGTTGTTCGGCTGTGACTGCAGAAAGATCTGCTCGTGCTCCTCGACCGGAACGTCGAGCGCCAGGGCGATCTCGGAGAGCATGGTGCCCTCGACATCGGGCACGTCCCGGACCGATCCGGGACACACCGCGTTGACTCTCACCTTGAACGGGGCGTAGTCGAGTGCGGCCGCGCGGCTGAGGCCGATCAGGCCGTGCTTGGCCGCGACGTAACCGGCGAAGTGACGGTAGCCGACCAGACCAGCAGTGGAGGAGATGTTGACGACGCTCCCGCTGCGGCGCCCGCTCATGTGGGCACCCAGAGCCCGGGTCAGCCGGAACGCACCGGACAGGTCCACATCGAGCATGAGATTCCATTCCTCGTCGGAGATCTCATGCACGGCCTTGCCGGAGGGAGAGGCGATGCCCGCGTTGTTGACCAGGACGTCGACACCACCGAAGCGAGCAATGGCCTCACCGGTGACTTCCCGAACCCGGACGACATCGCGCACGTCGAGCGAGCGCACCAGCACCGCCGCACCGGCCTCCCGGCAGCGGCGGGCCGTTTCCTCGAGCTGGCTGCTGGTTCCCAGTGCGTAGGGCACGCCCTCCAGATCAGCGGCGATGTCGGTCAAGACCAGGTCGGCGCCCTCCTGGGCGAAACGCACCGCAGTGGCCCGCCCCAGCCCCCGGGCCGCGCCGGTGACGAAGGCAACCTTGTTCTGCAGTCTGCTCACCGGGTCAGGGCCCGATCGAGTTCACCGGCGACGAGGTCCACGACCGCGGCGGGGTCGTCCACGAGATACATGTGGGCTCCAGCTATCTCGTGGGAGACGAAGGAGCTGAACGTTGCCTGCGCCCACTGCCCGGCCTGCTCGGCGCTGACCAGGTCGTCGGCGTCACCGCGCAGGGCCACGACCGGCGCGCGCAGCGGCGTGCGATCGACGGGAGCGTACTCCTCGTGCATCCGGACATCGGCCCGCAGCATGGGCAGCAGCAGCTCGCGCATCTCCGGTACAGCCAGCGCCGGGTGGTCGTACCCCGCAAAGCGTTTGACCTGCGCCAGGAATGCGTCGTCGTCCAGCCCGGTCGCGTACTCCTGGCGGCCGTTCCAGGGTCCTGGAGCGCCGCTGGCGAATACCTGGAGCAGGTCGTACTGCCCGCTGACCTCCAGGCGCCGGGCCACCTCGAAGGCCAGGGCCGCGCCCAGGCTGTGCCCGAAGACGGCGACTCGTTCTCCCGCAGGGATATTCCGGCGGATCTGCTCCAGGGCGTCGTCGGCGGCGGAGGCGACGTCCGTCAGGGGCTCCTCCACGAAGCGCTCCTCACGGCCGGGCAGTTGCACGCCCAGCAGCTCGAACCGGCCTGCCACATGCTCGGTCCAGCCACGGAACACGGATGCGCCACCGCCGGCGAAGGGCAGGAAGATGACGACAGGCATGAAAGTCCCCCTGAACTACTGCCCTCTAAGGGCAATGATTGACAGCTGATCACCTTGAAACCCCTGTTCGGGCATGGCTCAGCAGCTGGATCGGGCGGTCGAGCACATGCCGATCAGGGCGGGGCCGAACAGGAGAGCTTGCCGAAAGCGTGTGGATCCGTCGAGTCAGTTACCAGGGCCGGCCATCAGGCACGAGAATCCCGGGCGGATGGCAACCAGATACACGACAAGATCTGCCTCAGGCGCATTCCAACGCACGACGTCCCCTCCGAGCTTCCACGCCCCGACCGGGGCCGCATTGATTCAACACTTATGTCCTTTTTGGCGCAAGAGGCCTGGTAGGCAGACCGTGTAGTTCCGGTCACATTGCGTCGCCTCATTCTCCGGCGGAGCCATGCCCTAGGCTCCGTCCGTGACGATCCACCGCTTCGACGCGTGCCGCACCGCACTCGTTCTCGTCGACCTGATGACGCGCCTGGTCGCCGCCGAAACGGCCCCGCGATCAGCCGCCCGGATTCTTGAGACGTGCCTTCAGACAGCACATTCCGTGCGCAACCGCGGCGGTCTGGTCGTTTTCGTCCGCTCCGAGCATCCCGGCGTGGACACTCAGCCACCCGGCGGCGAACTGGCCCCCGGATGCGAACCGGGCCCGGGCGACCTGGAGATTGTGAAGTCGACCTGGGGCGCCTCCCACGGCACCCGCCTGGACGAGGAACTACGGGGCCGCGACGTCACTACGGTCGCACTGGGCGGGATAGCCACCACGTTCGGGGTTGAATCCACCGGCAGGGCCGCCGACGAACATGGCTACGCCACCGCATTTCTCACCGACGCCATGTCCGGGCTTCATCGCGAGGCTCACGATTTCTCCACGAGTTACGTATTCGTGCGTGTCGGAACCGTCTGCAGGAGTGCGGAATTCCTCGACAGCCTGACCTGAATCTGTGAGGTGGCGCGAGGATCAGCATTTTCGCGACAGGCTCACCCCTTCCGCCTGCCCGTCTCATGAAAAGGGGCTCTTCTCAGCGTCTCCGCGACAAGCGGACCCACGCCTGCCCAATCACCTCCGTACCGGTCGCGAGCGCGTTGCCGCCACAGACATCAACCTTTGCGGGTAGCCACAAATTCGTGCCTTCACCGGCCGGGATGCGCGATATGAACCGCCCCGGAGCGGTAGTTGTCAAGTCAAGCTGACGGTTTGAGCCTTCAAAGGCTGTGTTTCGTTGATCCAGACCTTCTCGGGGAGTTTGGGGGCCTGGGGCCTGCGGGTGAAGCGTTCGGGGTGCGTGGCATGGGCCCGGTCGAAGGAGGCCTGCCGGTACTCGCGGATGGTCTGCGCGGTGCCCAAGTGCACGGATGCGGGCGCATGCAGAGCGATGCCGGAATGGCGGTTTTCGTGGTTGTAGGCGGTGAAAAAGCCGTCGCAGAAAGCGCGGGCGTCCTGGAGGCAGTCCCGAACTGACTTCTACGCCGCAGGCAACGTCATCAAAGATTACTGCTCAGATCAGGACGATCCCCTTTCCTGATCTGCTGTTCGAGTGTCCGCATCAGCGGACTCGCGACCGTCGTGCTGAGTCAGAACGTCGCCTGGGCTCTCGTCGTCGCCGTCATAAAACCCAGACGGGCGTCCGGGCCGAACAACACGACGAATGGATCGAAGGACGGCGCTTCCTCGCCACCGGAGTCCCCGCGCAGACCTGTATCAGCAGCTCAGCCGCGAGGGAGGAATCTTCTGACATCCATGACCAACGATCGGTTGCCACTTCGATCGGCGATGGCAACGACCGAGTCGATCTCGGTGATCGCCTCTGGGATGCCGACAGCCACCGACAAAGGTTTAGGCCTCGGGGATTTCCCCATTCAGGAGCGGGCGAGCAGAGAGCGGGCCCGGCGCTCGTCGGTCCGCATGGCGACGATGAGAGCATCCGGCCCAGGAAAGGTACGTTGGCGCCGAATGCGCCGACCAATGGTGAGTTCGACGGCGGTGCCGTACAGGTCGCCCTCGAAATCGAGCACGTGGACCTCAATCGTTCGCGGGCGGTTGGGGAAGGTGCTGTTACTGCCGATCGACACGAGGGCGTGGCGTGCTGGAGCACCGGAGGGGGCGGCAAGCCACCCGACGTACACCCCGTCATTCGGTACGGCGCCCGCCGCGCCGGTATCGGCGTCGGGCAGGAGGTTGGCCGTCGGGAAGCCCAGCTCGCGCCCCATCCCGGCTCCATGGATGATCACTCCGGTCAGCACCACGGACGGCGCCGGTTGGCCGGACAACGAGCGCGCAGCGAGTACCGCACCGCAAGCCGCCAGTGCGAGAACGCCCAGGGCCAGGGCGTTCCCCGAGAGCGAGAGCAGCACGGCCGTCGCCGTGCTGCCTAGCACGGCGCCGAGCTGCTTCACGGTGTTGAAGGCGCTGGATGCTGCTCCGATGGTGTCGGGCCCGGCCTTCAGGACGGCCGCGAGCGAAAAAGGTGACCAGACGAACGCGTTCGCCATCCCGAAGCCTGTGAACGCGGCAGCGATCGCCCATAGGGGCGCCATCAGAGCGACGAGCACCGCGGTGAGCGCCACGGAAACGACCAGCAGAACGGCGCCGATGGTCGCTGTCCTGCGGGGGCCGGCGGTGTTCGTCAGGCGGCCGACGAACGGGGCGGAGGCCAGGCATGCGATCCCCATGGGCACGAGGACGAGCGCGGCCGTTCCGGCGTCCAGTCCCCTGGTCTGCTGCAGGTCCAGCATGAGGGGGATCGGGGCTGAGGCGACGCAGAACGCGGCAGCTGTCGCGCCGCATGAGCCGGTGACGAAGCCGCGGTCCCGGAAGAGGGCGAGGGGGACGAGTGCACGGTCGCCGGCGTGACGCTGCAGGATGAGGACTGCCGCGACCACGGCAGCGCCGAGCACAACCGCGCCGCATCGCGGCAGAGGTTCGTGGAGGAAACCGCCCCCGGTTCCTTGGGCACCGACGACGACCGCGATGACCCCGGCCGTGATGCCGAGTACGGCGAGCAGGGGCAGCGGGACGGCGATACGGCGGGACCTGGGGACGAATCGCAGCACCGCGATCGCGGTGATCGCTCCGACCGGGACGTTCACGAGGAAAATCGATGGCCATCCCCACGTCTGCACGAGCAGACCCCCGACGATCGGCCCGGCGACCGTGGCCGCCCCACCGCCCGCGCTCCAGGCAGCAAGGGCGACGGCGAGCCGCGGCGGCTCGAAGAGCGACCGGATCACGGTCAGGCACTGGGGCGTCAAGAGCGCTGCGCCCAGGCCCTGCGCGGCCCGGCAGAGGATGAGGGCGCCGATCCCGGGCGCGGCCGCGCATCCGATCGAGGCGATCGTGAAGGTCGCGAGCCCCAGGAGGTAGATCCGGCGGTGTCCGAACCGGTCACCGAGCCGTCCGGCCACCAGCAGCGGGACCGCGAACGCGAAGAGGTACGCGCTGTTCATCCAGACCAGCGTCGACGCACCGGCGTGCAGGTCGCGACCGATGTCCGGGAGCGCGACCGACACGATCGTGCTGTCCAGCAGCAGCATGAAGAAGCCGAGGCAGAGCCCACCGAGCGCGAGCCACCGCCGGGCCGGGGTCATCTCACACCGCCAGGTTCTCGCGGAGCGTCGTTCCGGGGTACCGGGGTGCGAGGGCACCACGGCCACGCAGCTCCGGCACCAGCAGCTCGCTGAGGTCGGCGAACCCGGCCGGCATGGCGAGGGGGCTGGACAGCATGTACCCGCCGCGTCCACCGGTGACGGCGAAGTTCTCCTGGAGCGCGTCGGCCACCCCGGCGGCTGTGCCGACGATCATGTGGTCCAGCCCGGTCGCCGCCCGCCAGCCGTGCTCGAAGAAGTCGTCGCGGTCCATCGTGTGGTCTTCTCCGTGCTCCGCGACCAGGGTGCCGACCAGGCCGGCCGGGCTGGCCTGGGCGGCGACGATCTCGTCGCGCAGGTCACCGAGCCGGAAGGTCTCCGGCAACGTGGAGAAGTCGTAGCCGGCGTTGTGGGAGATGAAGGTCCCTACGGCCTCCCGGTTCCAGAACGAGAGCAGGGAGTCCCTTCGGGCGAGGGCCTCGGCCTCGGTCGCTCCGACGATCACCTGGGTCGCCCAGAGGATCCCGACCGCGGCCGGGTCCCGTCCGGCGTCGGTCAGGGCCGCGTCGAGGGCGGCCCGGTGACGCAGCTGTCCCGCGACACTGGCCCCGAACCCGAAGACGAGGTCGGCGAAGGAGGCGCTGGCCGCGATGCCGCGCGGCGAGTTGCCGGCCTGCACGATCACGGGATGACGCTGGGGGCTGGGGACGCTGGCGAGCGGCCCGCGCACCTTGAAGAATCGGCCGTCGTGATGGATGGGGTGCACCCGGTCGGGGTCGGCAAACCGGCCGGTCGTACGGTCACGGACGATAGCGTCCGGCGCCACCGAGTCCCAGAGCGCACGGCAGACGCCGATGAACTCCTCCATCCGCTCGTACCGCAGGTCGTGGTCGATGAGCTGGTCGGAGCCGTAGTTCGCGGCGTCCGACCCGCGGGAGGAGGCGACGACGTTGAACGCCATCCGGCCTCCGGTGACGTGGTCGAGCGAGTTCAGCAGCCGGGCGGTGGAGAAGGGATGGGTGTAGGTCGAGGAGTAGGTGAGCCCGAAGCCGATGTGGTCGGTCACCGTCGACATCACGGCGATCACCGGCGACATGTCCTGCCGGGGCCATTGGATACCCCATTCCACAGCTGGGCCGATACTGCCGCGCCAGGTGCTCGGCACACCGGACCCATCACCGAAGAACAGCATGTCGACGCCCGCGCGTTCGGCCGTGCGCGCCAGCTCCATGAACATGCGCACGTCGGGGAAATCCTGACCGACCCAGCTGCCCGGCGCGGCCCAGCGCCCCTCGGTGTGCGTGAAGGAGAGGTCGTAGGCGATGTGCATGCCACTCATCAGGCGCCCGCCTTCGTAGCCGCAGCTTCTCGCCAAAGCGCCGTCGTCTCTTCCGTGTCCGTGACCACCCCGATGTTGAGGCCGATCATCGTGAGAGCCGCGTTGTGGACGTCAGTGTCGTACGCGGCGGTGGCGTCGGCCGGGACCACCACGGGCCAGCCGAGCTGCATGGCGTCCTGCGCGGTCGCGAACACGCAGCACTCGGACGTCAGTCCCACCACGGTGAGCCAGCCGATCCCCGCAGCGGTCAGCTGCGCCTCCAGGTCGGTGCCGAGGAAGCCGCTGTAACCGCGCTTGACGACACGGATCTCACCGGGCGCCGGTGCGGTCCGGTACCACTGAGCACCCTCGGAGCCGACGCGGCAGGGTTCGTCGTCCGACATCGGCGCGTCCAGCGCACCACCCCGCAGCCAGGTGCTCGCGCGCCACGGAGCCGAGGGGTCACTGCCCAGTTCGACCCAGACGACGGGCACCCCCAGAGCACGAGCCTCGTCCACGAGAGCGCCGATCCGGGTGATCGCCACGTCGACCGCGGCGAAGGCCTCCTCGTCCAGGCCGTACGGAGCGATTCTGACCGGCTCGCCGAAGTCGCGCTGCACATCGACCACGACCAGCGCCGGCAGCAGACCACCGCCCGGGACCGGCCCTTCGGACAGCAAGAGGGCGAGCCGCGGGTCACGGTCCTGGATGGTGCCGGTCATCGGACGACCGCCGCGTCGTGCTGACGGAGGGCCGGCAGGACGGTTTCCCCGAAGAGCAGCATGTCCTGGTCGTACTCAGGGAAGATCAGCATGAGGCCGTCGAGCTCGCAGTGGTCGACGATGGACTCGATGTGATCCGTCACGGTTTCGGCGGAACCAGCGACGTACGGGGTCTGAAACGCGTCCTCGCCGACCGCCCCGTCTGCCCAGGCACGGGCCTGCTGCTCGGGTATACCCCAAGACGCCCGCATGGATGCCAGGGCCTCACGGTCGACCCCGGCGCCCCACTCACGCACCTTCTGCTGGGCGCCGGCGTCCGTCTCGTCCTGCACGACCGTGAGCATCGAATAGGTACGGCACTCGCGCCCCTGGGCGGCAGCTCGGTCGTGGACATCGCGCGAAAGGTCACGCATTTCGTCGAGGCTGTCCGCCGAAAGAAACGCCCCGTCGGCGTACTTGGCCTGAAACGCCCGCCCGGCCTCGGACCGGCCGGCGCTGATGATCGTCGGGCGGGAGGCCGGGTGGGGACGGGACTCGCACGCGTCGAGGTCGAAGTACGGCGTGTGCATGGTGACGCTGTCCTCGCTCCACAGGCGCGTGACCGCCTCGGTCCAGAGCTCGGTCATCCGGTAACGGTCGGCGTGACTGAGGTCGGCGTCCCAGATCCCGAACTGCTCGAACTCGGCGGCGTAGGCACCGTTGACGATGTTGATGCCGGCCCGCCCTCCGGAGAGGTCCTGCAGGGTCGCGTACATCTTCGCGGCGACCGCCGGGTTGTGGACGTTCGCGTGCATGGTCGCCCAGATCTTCACGCGCTGGGTCGCCTCGGCGATCCCGGCCATCATCGTCATTGATTCCAGCGACCGGCCCCAGTGGTCGGTGCTCCCACCGAAGCCGCGCCACTTCGCCATCGACATCACGAAGTCGAGGCCGATCGCCTCGGCGTGCAGCGCCGCGCGCTTGTTCCAGGCGTAGGTCGCCTCAGGATGGGGCGCGGTGGTGGAAAGCATCCACCCGCCGTTGCCGATGGGCAGGAAGATCCCGTACTCCTTCGCGGGCATGGGGGCGCCGCCTCTCTGGATGTGATGCAGGTTCCGGTTCAGTACTGGGCCTCGGCCGATCCGGGAACCGCACGCTCAGAACGTGCGGCTCCGCTCGGGCTCACGGCGCGGGCCAGACGGTCTTGCCGTCCTTCGTGACCGCGTCGATGTACTCGTTGGTGAACCAGCTCTGGGCATTCTCAGCGGTCACGGAGCTCTTCACGATCCCGAACTGGTGCAGCATGTCTAGAAGCTTGCCCACGTTCGCCGGATCGATGCCGCCGAGCGGCTGGCCCGGCGTCGGGTTGTCCGCGATGACCTTGGTCTCGGTGGTCCAGATCTTGGCGTTCTGCGCCTTGTCGTACGTGGCGCCGGAAAGTTTCGCGGCGTACCCGACGCACTGCTGCACGTGCGCGTCGCTGGAGGAGCAGAACTCGTAGGCGTGCAGGGCCGCGCGCAGGACGTCCTCGACCGCGGTGGGGTGCGCCTTGGCGAAGGCCGGGTTCACCGCCATGGCGCCGATCGAGGAAGGGATGTCGTAGTCGACCGGCTGCCACACGGTGACGTCGTCACCGGCCGCCTTGAGCAGGTTCGGCTCGTTGGACACGAAGCCGGTCAGGGCCTCGAGGCCGTTCTGCTTGCGCGGCAGGACCGACGGGTCGTACCCCTCCTTCACGAGCTTGAGGGAGTCCCAGTCCACGCCGGCCTTGACCATCATCGCCTCGACGGAGGCGGGCACGTAGCCCTTGTGCCCGACGACCTTGCCGTCGAGCTGCTTGAGATCGCTGATGTCCTTGTTGGTCATGAGGATGTCGAGCCCGGCGTCGGAGTAGGACGAGATCCCGGTGATGTCGATGCCGTTCGCGCGGGCCTGGATGAGGTCCTGCTCGGCGACGGCCGACACGGTGGCCTGGCCACTGGCCAGGAGCTTGGTGTTCTGCGCGGTGTCCCCGGATCCGGGCTTCAGCGTCACGTCGAGGCAGAGGTCCTTGAAGTAGCCGAGCTTGTCCGCCGCGATGTACTCGAGGATCGAGGCCGACGACTGGTACTGGTAGCCGGAAAGGTAGGTGATCTTCCCCGCGGCCTTGTTCTGCTCACACCGCTCGGAAGAGATTGCGCTGCCCTGAGCGGATGAGCTGCCCCCACTGGAGTCACTTCCGCAGGCGGTGAGCGAAACGGCGAGGCCGGTGACGGCAAGGGCCGCGAGCACGGCCTTGGTGCGGGGCTTGAGGGCTTGGTGCTGCATGGGTCGCTCCTATGGGAAGGGAAGGCGGGGCAGGGCAGGACGGGTGATAGAGGGTGCGGGAACGTGGTCCTGCTGGCGCATCTCGCTGCGCGCGGGCAGGCTCGCGCCACCCAGCGGCACCGAGGTGCCGGGGGGGCGCATGGGGCTCAGTCGTTCGCGGTCCGGTGCCAGTGCAGGACGCGCTGCTCGACGACGGTGATGATGGCGAGCAGCGCAACCCCCATCACCGCCAGGATCGCGATCGCGGCGTAGACGACGGCGAGCTGGTTCATCGACGATGCCGTGCTGATGACGGTGCCCAGGCCACCGGTCGACCCCGACGCGGACAGCTCGGCGACGACGGCACCGATGATCGACAGCGGGAACACGATCCGCAGGGCCGCGAACACGAACGGCAGGGCGTTCGGGATCCGGAGGTGGATGAGCATCTCGAGGCGGGAGGCGTCGATCGTCCGGTACACCTGCAGCACCGGCTGAGGGACCGAGCGCAGGCCCGCGGCGGTGTTGATGAGGATCGGGAAGAAGCAGATGAGGGCCGTGATGATCAGTTTGGGCAGCGGGCCGAACCCGAACGCCACCACGAGGGCCGGGGCGATGGCCACGAGCGGTGTCACGTTCAGGACGATCGCGATGGGCATCACGGCCCGCCGGACCACCGGCAGCTCACTGGTCAGCACGGCCAGGACGAACGCCGCCACGAATCCGATCCCGAGGCCGGCGAGGGACTCCGCCAGGGTGATGCCCGCGTTGTGCAGGTAGTACGACAGCTGCGTGGTGAGGGTCTCCCGCACCGCGGACAGGGGCGGCAGCAAGTACGGGAGCTTCTTCGCACCGATCTGCCAGAGAAGGCCCAGGAGAACGAGCATCAGGACGAGGGGTGACCAGACGCTGGGTCGCAGCCAGCCCGGAACCCGTAGGCGGGCGACGCGTCCTTGAGCTTCGGCCGTGGCCGTGGTCGCTGTGGACGTGGAGGAGGTACTGGTGGCGCTCATCGTGTCGGTCTCCTCAGGCCGCGTCCGTCGCGCGCCAGGCGCTGTGCAGCCTCGTCCGGACCAGGTTCTCGTACTCGTGGAACCGCGGTTCCTCGAACAGTCGCTGGTTCCGCGGCCGGGGCAGGTCGATGTCGATGACGTCGACAATCCGGCCGGGGCCGGGGGCCATCACCACCACGGTGTCCGACATCCGGACCGCCTCGGAGACCGAGTGCGTCACGAACAGCACGGTCGTGCGCAGTTCGTCCCAGAGGTCGAGCAGCTGGTCCTGGAGGCTCTCGCGGGTGAACTCGTCCAGCGCCGAGAACGGCTCGTCCATCAGCAGGACGTCGGGGCGCAGGCCGAACGCGCGCACGATCGCGGCCCGCTGCTGCATCCCGCCGGAGAGCTGGGCCGGGAGCTTGTCCATCGCCTCGCCGAGTCCCGCCATGCGCAGCAGCTGCGGCAGGTCAGGACCACTGTCCGAGCGCCGCTCCGTGAGATCCCCGATGGCTGCGCGCCGGCGGCCGGCCCCGCGGTTGACCCGCCCGACGAGGGAGACGTTCTGCAGCACGGTGAGCCAGGGCAAGAGGGCCGGGGTCTGGGGCACCAGGCCGATCAGCTTGGCGGCGCAGGCCTGCGCCGGCGGCACACCGTGCACCTGGACGGTACCGCGGTCGGCCGGCTCGAGGCCCGCGACCAGACGCAGCAGCGTCGACTTGCCGCATCCACTGGGACCGATGAGCGACACGAACCGCCCCGGTTGGACGGTGAGCTCGACGTCGTCGAGGGCAACCATGGCGGCCGGTCCCTCGCCGTACACCTTGCGCACCGCATCTACCCGGACCGCTGCTGTGGTCATCCGTCCTCCATACCGTCGGCGAGCACGCGCATGCTCGGTCTCGTATGGCGGAGAGCGTGCGTCGCGAGCTCGGGATCGTCTGCGACGCGGAAATCCGCTGCCGACATCGAGAATGGAAGGCCCGCATTACACACCCGCACCACTTTTCGTTGCGATCATGTAAACGGACAAGGCGGACATATGGTATCAGCGGGACGAAGGTGTGGCGACCTTTCCGTCCCAGAGCAGCACTTCGACGCCGAGGTCCGCAGCGGCCACCGCCACCCATCCCGCGAGCGCGCGCGAGGCCGGTTGAGCGACCACCAGGACGGCCCGCTCCACGCCCGGGACGGCCTGGCGTAACCACAGCAGCTTGAACAGGTCTGCCATGACCTTGTTCCGCCACGCCGGCTTGTAGGCGCCCTGGTTGGCCACGAGCTGCACCACCACACGACCGCCCACATCGATGCCCTCGACCTCGACGCGAGCGCGGTCCAGGACGACCGTGCGGGGGCGCAGGACGAGCCCCAGCGTGGCCCCGGTGTGGTCCAGCATGCGCCGTTCCACGGAATCGGGAGCGAACCGGCCCCATTCGGAGCGCGCGTCAAGGGCCTCGGTCATGTCGACAGTGTAGGTGGAGGGCGATGTTTAGAGCGCTCGGCGGCGCAGCACCGTTCACGATCGTCGAGACGTCGCTCAGCGTCCACGTGATCACGGACGTCGTGTGCTTCGGTCGTCCGACCGAACCAGCCCCGCATCCGCTCGTCGGCGCTTCGATACCTGCGGCGACTACGTCCTGCCGGACGGGTTGGAGCCGGGGGGGTTCCCGCTCTGGACAGTTCGGCTACGGCTCGCGCCAGGTCGCACTAGTTCACGGCGAAATCCAGCGCCGTTGGGGTCCATGGGAGCAGACGTGGGATCACATCTCACCTCCAGCATCAGGGACGCTCGGTGCGTTCTGGGTCGTGATCGCCGACACATCCGGGAGAACAGGACCTGATGGAAGGGCTAGAACATGGCTCAGCGGGTGAACCGCGAGCGCGCCGACGGCGCATCAGCGTGCTGATTAAGTAACGCCAGGACGAGCACTGAGAGTCCGGAGGGCACGGACGTCCTGCTTTTGGTGAGTTTCGGATGGCGGCCGAGAACGCTGGTCACCAGTGGCCGGAAGGCTGGGTGAAGGGTGCTGGGTGGGCTGGACCGGAGCCCGCGCCGGGTCCTCGAACCAGACGCGGGCCATGGTTCAGGTCAGCACGTTGTCGTGAAATTGCCCTGCTGGGCGTACGTTCCCGAGAACTGGTACGACTGCCAGTAACCGCAGGCGCTGTTCACCCGGAAACTGGCGGGCACCAGCCAGGTCTTGCCCGTCGTGCTCTTCAACGTGAAGAGTATGTTCGTCCACGGGTACAGGCTCTTCTGGACGCAGCCACTCCCCTTCTTCAGGGTCACCGTCTGACTGGCGCCCTGGTAGATGATCTCGGCCGAAACGGTGAAGTCACTGCCGGCGTTGCAGAGGAACACGTTCATCGCGGTGGCCGCACTCGCAGACTGTGCCATCGGCACAGCGACTATCCCCAGTCCAGCCGCCAGGCACACAGCCGCGACGAGGGATCGGATCTTGAGTTTCACAGTAGAACTTCCTCCAGGGATCAGGCAGACCCCGCACAGCCTGTCCGTCGCCACTGGATCGACACTTGACTTTCTCTGACGGGAAGCACTTCGTGCGGGAGAACCGGTATGCGGGTGGTGTAGAGCAGTGGGAGGGCTGGATCGTGAGTGAAGCCCGGCGCTCGGCGCTGGTCACGTCTTGCCGGTTTCAAACAGGCATCGAAAGGGTCCCGACGCGCGGAAGAAGAACCTGGCTGCGCGAGGACGACGGTGCCCGGCGCTAACGTGTGCCGCTCAGTCGTTCATCGGGGGAGTCCGGCATGAGGAAAAGCATTCCTGTCATCTTCGCGGCAGCGCTGGTGGGCACGGCCAGTGCGGGGGCGGCCGGTGCAGTGGGCGAGCAACCGGTACCCACGCATTTGTGGGAACCCTTGCAGGCCACGCGCACCTACACAAGTGGACCAATCGCCACTGAAAGTAGGGGCGAGACGGATATTGCTGGCGGGTATGGGGGCGTGGACCCACTGATCGTCCACACTCCCGGGACCACCTCGTCCGTGGGCACCTACGACGCGCTGATCACCATGTCGTTCCGCTACCGCACCCGCGGGGCGACGTCAGCCACCACCTATGTGCACGTCGCTACCGCCGAGGCGCCGAGAGTGCCCGCCAAGACGCGACCACGTACGCCTGCCCCGCTGCCCAGAAGTCCGCAATCCACGTCCACCAGCGTGCAGTTCGTGGCCGCCTCGCTCCGTAAGAACGAGACCTACCGATTCAGTCCCGTGGTCTCCATCCCGGTACCCCAGAAGGTGGGCACGTTTTCTGCCGCGCTCACGGATGTCGTGCTGACGGTGCAGTTCACCCCACACGGGTGACGACGCAGCCGATCACCCGGCAGCCCACGACCATCCCGGAGTCGCTCTAGGCAGGCCCGCGAATCGATCCAGCCCATCCGGGACCTCGGTGACGGCTGAGGAGGTCCGTCGCAGGGGACGGCTGCTGATCCGCGTCACCGATTGCGGTACCGCATCGAGCCGCAGAACCTACCGAAGATCGTCGACCGCTTCTGGCGGACCGAGAAATCGCGTAACCGGAACACCGGGGCACAGGTACCCGCACGGCAGCAGACCAGCAGATCTCGCCAGAGACGGCCGCCCCTGTCCCGGACCGACTGAGCCCACGAAAACCGCTGGCCGGCTCCGTAATCCCGTCAGCAGCCGATGAAGTGCTTGTCACCGGCCCAGCCGGTGTTGGCCCATTCGTTGGCGGCGGGAGCAGCGAACCCTGTGTGCTGCCGGGCCATCTCCTCCAAGAACCAGCTGGTGAAGCGGGCCGCGCCTTGCGGACAGACATGGATGCCGTCCGAACTGCGGTCGGCCGTGCCGTCCCTGGTCTGCTGGTAGGTGGCCCCCCATACCTGGCTCGCGTCGAGCACAACGGCTTTACCGTCGGAGGCATCGGCGACCTTCTGCGCGGCCTGGGTGGCGTGCCCGAGCTCCTTCAGATGCGGGCGGTAGAAGTCATCCGCCTTGATCGGGGGCATGGTGACGATCAGGAGGTCGGCACCGACGTCGGTGACAGCGCTCAGCAGTCGCCGGTAGCCGGTCTCCTGCTGCTTCTCGGTCCCCCAGTCGTACGTGGTGATCTGGTACACGACCGTGTCCGGCGCGGCCGCAGCCAGATCCTTGGGCAGGTCCTTCCAGACCTGCGCGGAAACCGGACCGACCACCGCTCCCCCACCGTCGGCCGCCAACGACTGGAACTGCACCCCACCCGCTGCGAACGCCTCCCGCAACGGCAGCGCCAGACCGGCGGCCACCGAGTCGCCCACCAGGACCACCCGGTGGGGGCCCGAGGCTCCCGCTTCAGCCGGAAGCCCCGCCGCCGCGGGAGAGGAGGAGCTCGAGTTGGCGGTACAGGCCGCGGTCACCAGCATCAGGGACGCGGCCACGAAAGGAATCAGTCGTCGTTTCGTCGTCATGGGTCCAGCGTCCTGGGGTGATGTCCCGCACCGACCTTCGCTGTGTCCCGGTCGTGTCGCAAGCACCAGGACGAGCGCCTGGGTCCATCTGCGCCCGGCATACTGAGCGCGTGGTTTCCGTGCTGCTCATCGAGGATGACCCGCTGCTCCGGCGGGGTCTGGACCTGGCCCTGAGCCGTTACGGGCACGAGATCCGCACAGCGCCCAACGGAGAGGACGGCCTGCACGAGTTCCGTCGCCAGCCGGTGGACCTGGTGGTCCTGGACGTCATGCTGCCCGGAATCGACGGTTTCGAGGTCTGCCGTCGCCTGCGAGCGGAGGGTGAGGTCCCGGTCATCATGCTCACCGCTCGCGGCGACGATTTCGATGTGGTCGGAGGGCTGGCCGCCGGAGCCGACGACTACGTGGTCAAACCAGCCCAGCCCGCGGTGATCGACGCACGGATCCGGGCCGTCCTGCGGCGGGGAGTGGGCGCCCCGGAAGGGCCCTCGGCCGGCCGGATGCGCACTCATCGTGACCTGCAGATCGACACCACGGCCCTGACCGTGTCGGTGCAGGGCGTGAACGTCGACCTGACGGCGACCGAGCTGCGCCTGCTGCTGACCCTTTCGGGTTCTCCTGAGCAGGTGTTCAGCCGTCAGCAGCTGCTGCGGGAGGTGTGGGAGCACGACTATCTCGGTGACTCGCGACTGGTGGACAATTGTGTGCAACGGTTGCGGGCCAAGATCGAGGCTAATCCGGCCGTCCCGGAATACGTCCAGACCGTGCGGGGATTCGGCTACCGCTTCGGGCCCCTGTGACCTGGAGACCGTGGCCCCGCGGCCTGCGGGCCCGCCTGCTGGCCGCTTTCATCCTGGTCACCCTGCTCGGCGCCACCGCGTCGGTGTGGGCCGCCACCCGATCGGCCAGCCGGGCCCTGGTCGCCTCCAGTCAGGGTCAACTGGTCCAGGACTTCAGTGATCAGATCAGCGTCATCGCACCGACCCTCACCTATCCCCCGGACCAGAGCGCGCTGGATCGTCTGCGCACGGCGGTCGGCGCGGACACGCTCGTCACGTACCGGGATCTGCGTTCGGATTCCGGTGCCGACATCGACGTCATCACCGAGACCATGCGCCAAGCCGTGCGTACCCGGGCCCGGTTGTTCAGTCAGCGGATCACGGTGCACGGGCGTCCTCTGCTCCTGATCGGCACCGCGATCGTCATCACGGCCCCCAACGGCACGAGAACGGCCTCCGGCGTCGATGTTTTCGCCGTCCGTGATCTCGGACCGGTTCAGCACGAGGTCGAAAACCTCACGCGGGCCTCGATCGGTGCGGCGGCACTCGTGGTCCCCCTGGCGATCCTGCTGGCGCTGCTGGCGGCGGGCAGTGTGTTGCGCCCGGTGCGCGACCTGCGCGATACCGCGCGCCGGCTGGCCGGCGGGGATCTCAGCGCGCGTACGGCGCCTCAGGGCGCCGACGAGCTGGCCGAGCTGACCGTCACCGTCAACGAGATGGCCGAGTCGTTGCAGGCCTCCATCACGACCATGCAGCGGATGCAGGCCGAGGCCCGCCGGTTCGCCGCCGACGTATCCCACGAACTGCGCACTCCTCTGAGCACCTTGACGGCGGTGATGGACGTCCTGTCCACCGTGACCGACGATCTCGAGCCGGCCGCCCAGGAGTCCACGACCCTGGCCATCACCGAGACCCACCGGCTGGTCCGGCTGGTGGAAGACCTCATGGAAGTTTCCCGTTTCGATGCCGGAACGGCTCCGCTGCGGATCGAGGACGTCGAGCTCGTCAGTGCGGTCCGCGACTGCCTGCGAGCCCGGTCGTGGTTGGATCAGGTCATCCTGACCGCGCCCGAGCAGTTCTGGCTGCCCCTGGATCGCCGACGCCTGGACGTCATCCTGGCCAACCTGGTCGCCAACGCTTTCCGGCACGGCCGTCCACCGGTCCTGGTCAGCCTCCTCCCGGCTCCGACGCAGGTGCTGATTACGGTTGTCGACCACGGGCCGGGGCTGGACGATGCTGTCCTGACCCACGTCTTTGACCGGTTCTACAAGGCCGACGCCGCCCGCTCGCGTAGTGCGGGCAGTGGCCTGGGGCTGGCCATCGCCCTGGAGAACGCTCGCCTGCACGGTGGCGATCTCACGGCCGCCCGGGCCGAGACCGGTGGGGCCCAGTTCGTCCTGCGCATCCCCCGGAACGTGAGGCCGTCATGAAACACGTTGGCTGGATGGCCCTTGTCCTCCTTCTCGCGGCCTGCGGCATACAGCCCACCGGCGCGGACGATGCCGGTCAGGCGCCGACCGGGATATCGTCCGGCACGACTGTCTACTTCCTCGACTCACATCAGGACTTGCACGCGGAGGTCCTCGAGACCGGTCGATTGGGAACTGTTTCCGATGCCATGACGCTGCTGCTGCAGGGCCCGGGCGGCTCGGGCCTGAGCACCGGGATTGCCTCCACCGACGTGACGCGGGTCGAGGCAACCGTCAGCGACTCCACCATTCTGCTCAAAGTGCCGTTGGCTGCGTCCGAGGTCAGCCGACGGGGCATCGACCAGATGGTCTGCACCGCCCTGGCCAGCCAGGTGCAGAGCGGTGGGTCGCCCAGAACCACGGTGCGGATTGGTTTCACGATTCCGTCCGCCAGCTCGGATCGCCCCCGCACCTGTCCCGCGATCAGCCCATCAGCGGCTCGCATCAGTCCAACCGGGTGATGTCGATCTGGGGCGCGGCCGGTCCGGGCAGGAAGACCCACAACAGGGCCAGCGCCAGCATGACCGCGACGAAGACCGTGACGCCACGGCCGCCTCGCGCCCAGGGCGTCCGGTACCGGACCGGGTCCTCCACCAGATACTTTGACAGGGCGGCCAGGGCGAGGGAAACGCCGCAGACCCCAGCGGTGCTACCCCAGGTCCCGAACCCGCTCAGGTGAGGAACCAGCAGGACGATGACGGGCCAGTGCCACAGGTACAGGCTGTAGGAGATGGACCCCACCCAGCGCAGCGGTGGCCAGCCCAGCACCCGGCTCGTGGCTGATCCCGGCTCCTGCACGCACCAGCCGATCAGCAGAGCCGCCCCACCCGCGTACGCGAAGAGGCCGCCGGAGAACAACCCCGGAGCATCCGACCCATCCACCAGCAACCACGCCGCCGCCAGAGCCAGCAGAAGCATCCCTTGAGCGGCACCCACCCACCGGCGCGGCAACCGGGCCAGCACCGCCCGCCCTCCGGCTGTCGCGACCACAGCCCCGAGCAGCAGGGAGAAGGCCCGCGTGTCGGTACCGGTGTACACCCGGCTCGGGTCGGCCGGGTCGTGGAGGACGATCATCAGGAGCATCGAGACAGCTGAGGTAGCAACGGCCGCCATCGCCACCCACCGTTCGACCTGGCGTGCGCTGCGCGCGATCAGCAGGAGCAGGAACGGCCACACCAGGTAGAACTGCTCCTCCACCGCGACGCTCCACAGGTGCTCGAAAACCCGCTCGTTGCCGAACCGGTCCCAGTAATTGGCGGATTCAGCCAGCAAATGCCAGTTGACCAGATTTGCCTGCACCCAAGGCCCGTCGGCCAGCGTCGTGCGCACCAGATCCACCCGGCGGGTTACCGCCACGACGAATACCGTGACTCCGGCCAGCATCATGGCCATGGCCGGCCCCAGGCGTCGGATCCGACGTCCCCAGAAAGTCGTCAGCGATACTCGGCCGGTCGTCCGGATCTCCTGCAGCAGAAGGTCGGTGATCAGGTATCCGGACAGGGCGAAGAACAAATCCACCCCCAGGAACCCGCCGGGCAGGTGACCGGTGTGGAACAACACCACCCCGATGATCGCCAACCCGCGCAGTCCGTCGAGCGCAGGGACGTACGCCCGCAACCGGCCGCCCAAGGCTGCCGTTGGGTTCAGGGAAAGCTCAGTCATACGGGCACGGTGCCAACGCCCGGTCCCCGGAAGACCCTCGTGATGTAGCAATCGTGTCGCAGGAAGGAAGGAGATCGAGACCAGTTCACGGGGTCAGAGCCCGAAGTCCGGTACCGATCAGCACCGCGGGTACGCCGTCGGGGTTCAGGAGAGGGCCTGGAGGACGGCGCGACACGGTGGACGCTTCCCGCTTCAGCCGGTCGGCATCGGGCATCATCGGCCCGTGCTGAGTGAACCCGATGAGATCATGCAGGCCTTCCGGGGAACTGCCCTCGAAGGCCAGGCGGTGACCCAGGAGCCGGACTCCAACGTCCTGCTGGTCGAATGGCCGCACCCGGACGATCTCCTGCCCGCCTGGCGGGCCGCCCGATCGCTCACCGACACGACCGGACGGTGGCCGCTGTTCCTGACGAACGATTTCACCAAGAAACTACCGCCTTTCGTCAGCCCCGATACCCTCGCCCGGCTCGATACAGCCGCCGGCACCGTGGACCCATGGTCCAGTCGGGAACTGCAGCCGTGGATCGACCACACCCCCATCGACGCCGAGAACCTGGCCGAGACGATCCGGAGTGTCGTGCGCTCTCGCTCCGTCATGAGCCGACTGGAGCCAGAAGTTCCCCGGCTGGCCCAGGACCTGGCCGCGACCGTGGAGCTGCCCACGACGAGTGACGTGGTCGAGCGGTGGGCGTTCGACCGGATCTCGACCGACCCCTCACTCCTGGACCAGCTACTGGATCCCTCCGGCGCCGCACTCCCCTCACGCTATGGTGACTGGTTCGCCCCTGAAGGCGTCTACCTGGCCCTCCTGCCCACGCGCAGCCCTTGGCTCCCGACGGCCTGGCACTCCTACTACGGCATCAACGATCAGGAAACTCTCGCCGCCTGCCTGTGGCAGTGGCACCAGGCCTGGGGCGCCGAACTCGTCGCCTCCTGGGGCACCATGCTGCAGCTCGTCGTCGCCCGCCACCCCGACTTCGGACCTGACGCCTGGACCCTGGCCGGACAGCATCTCGCGGTGGGAAACAGTCTCTGGATCAGCCGGCTCGCGCTGGCCTGGGACCTGTCCCTGCGCGACACCTGGTTCCTGCACGCGCGGCCCTGAAGGAACATGCCCCCAGTCCACGCAGCCCATTTCATCGCCGGTTCGATCATGACCCAAGTGATCGTCGTGTTCTCGCAACCCGTGGCCCCCAAGTATGCGGCGTGGCCGACAGAGGCGCTGCCAAGCGGTCTTCAAGCCTTCCATGACTCACCGTTCTGCCGGGCGGTTTTCCATTGCCGGTAGCGGTCCGGGCAGCAGGTCGCGCACGGGCGGAATCCGGCGGCGACCGCGGTCGCCTCGTCGGCGAAGAAGACGCGGTACTTCACGTAGTGGCCGCGAGCGATGGCGCGCAGTGCTGCGGGGCAGTCGAGTCGTCCGTAGATCTTTGTTCTGCGGTGACCGCCCCAGCGTCCCTTGCTGGGCGAGGGGTAGGGCCGACTGTCGGCGCAGGTCAGTCGGTACACCTTCTCGGGTCTGTTCATTGCGCGTCGTGGAACACGAGGGCGAGTGTGTGTCGTTCACCGGATCGGATGGCTGAGACACCGTGCCGGACCGGGGCAGCGGACCATCCGCGGGCTGATTTCACGGGGCGGTCGCGGGTGGTGAACAGGTAGCCGTGTCCGTGCGGGAGCAGGGTTGCGGTGCCGCGGGACTGCGCGCGCGGCCGTTGCTCGAGGAGGAGGAACTCACCTCCGGTGTGGTCAACGCCCGGCTCATTGAGATTGACGACTACCTGCAGCGGGAACACCAGGTCACCGTAAAGGTCTCGGTGCAGGGCGTTCCAGTCCTTCTCGCGGTAGCGGAGGATGATCGCGGAGGACTTGGTCTGGCCGGCGTCGTGGCACATCTGCAGCCACTCATCGAGCGTGTCGGGCCATGGGGTGGGCCGGCCGAGTTTGGTCCACCAGTCGCGGGCGATGGGCAGCAGCCGTGGGTAGAGCGCCTGTTTCAGCCGCTCTATGGGTTCCGGGTACGGGTGGTCGAGATACCGGTACTGGCCTTCGCCGAAGCGGTACCGGCCCATGGTGATGGTGCTGCGGAACAGATCGTCCTGCTCGTACAGTTCCCGGATCTGGGCGGTTTCGTCAGGGGTCAGCAGTTGGGGCAGCAGTGCGCCGCCGTACTCGTTGTTCTCGGTGGTGATGGCCGTCCAGTCGCCGGAGTCGACGCGCTCGTGCCAGGGGTCGGTGATGAACTTCTTCGCGCTCATGCTGCTGCTTCCAGTTCGAGGAGGGTCGTTTTCGCTTCGAGGCCGCCGATGTGGCCGCCAAGAGTCCCGTCGGTGCGCAGGACTCGGTGGCACGGGATGACGATCGGCAGGGGGTTGGTCGCGCAGGCGGTCCCGACCGCGCGGACCGCCTTGGGATGGCCGACGAGTTCGGCCACGTCCCGGTACCTGCAGGTCTGCCCGTAGGCGATCCGCGGCAGATGGTCGAGACGTTCGGCCTCTGCGGGCATCGACAGCAGGCTGTTGACCTCGTCATCGCCGCGGATCTCGTTCATGATGATGCTCCGCTCGTGATCGCGCCTGGATCGTTCTTCCTGACGTCCGTCAGGGCGACGGCGGCGGGCCGCCGGGCCGCCTCCACGGTGCCGCCAAGGGTCACGGCGATCTCGGCGTAACCTCCCGCCGCATCACGCTCGGTGCGGGCTTGACGTTGTTGGCCGGGCAGCGGCCCACGGCGGCCCCACAGATCAGGGCCACCGGCCCCAGGCGCCCCCAGCGTGGTTACCGCGTCCGGGATGTTCTCAACCATCTCGGGTCCGCGCCTGGACGCCCGGACCACAGCGATCGCCTCACGGTGCGCGATCGTCACCAGCACGTCTCCGTTTTCGCCGTCTCCGGCAGATCGGGACAGACACTCGGGGCCGACAGGAACGTCTCTGACCATGCGTCCTGCGCATGGTGCAGGGCGAGGACGATCCGGCAGACGCGCAGCACGGTGGGCCCGTGATGCACGACGACCTTCTCCACCGGCTGCTGCGTGTCCATCCCAAGCTCAGGCGCAGGCGCGGTCGTCAACGTGAGGTGCCCGTCAGAACAGTCGCGCCGCGCCGACCGCGGCAGGTTCTTCCAGCTCGAGCAGGAACCGCTTGCGCCGGAGTCCCCCGGCGTACCCCGTGAGGGAACCATTGGCCCCGACGACGCGGTGGCAGGGCACGAGGATGCACAGCGGATTCGCGCCCACTGCTTGGCCGACGTGCTGCGCAAGTCGGCGATCGCCGAACTGTTCAGCGATGCGGCCGTACGTCATCGTCTCGCCACGCGGGATACGGGTCACGAGCTCCCAGACAGCCTGCTGGAACAGGTCTCCGTCGCCGGCCAGGGGAAGATCGAACTCCGCCCGATCTCCGGCGAGGTACTCGCCCAACTGCCGTGCTGCCTCGTTCAGTAGCGGGTCGGTGGGGTTCGCTACCTCCGGGCCGAAGGACTCCTGCGACGGCCTGCGGATGTGCTGCCGGAAATACAGGCCGGTGATCGTCTCGTCTACAGCGACGAGGGTGATCGGCCCGAGATCGGTGTCGATCACGGTGTGCCGGATGCTCATCGGTGTCTCCCTTTCTCGTCTCTGACCTGTAGACGCACCGCACCCGCAAAACGTGAGGTCCCAGGTTGCGTTCTCTCGCGTTGGGCGCCGATCGCATGAATAAGTTTCCTTACATAAGGATGCTGTTTTACACATGCTGTGCGCTGTGAAGGCGCCCGAGTTCTTTGAGGAGAGCACGCATGTCGAGCACAACGACCACCCACCGCCTCAGCACCGCGAGCACTGGCCCAGTCGAGGTCTCCGTCTCCCAGTGGGGGCAGGGGACGCCCCTTCGTTCTCCTGCACGGCGGTGCGGGCCCGCAGTCGCTGCAGAACTTTGCAGGGCTGCTGGCCGACGCTGGGCGGTCCCGGGTGATTGTTCCGACGCATCCTGGTTTTGGGGGCACACCCCGCCCGGAGGCTTTGAGCACCGTCCGTGGACTCGCGGCGCTGTACGTCGCCCTGCTGGATGATCTCGGCCTGACGGACGTGACCATCGTGGGCAATTCCATCGGCGGCTGGATCGCGTCCGAGATGGCGCTGATCGGCTCGGCCCGCATCGCCCGAGTGGTCCTGGTCAACGCCACCGGCGTCGACGTGCCTGGCCACCCGGTCGCCGACGTCTTTTCCCTCACGCTGGACGAGGTGATGCAGCTGAGCTACCACGCTCCGGACGCCTTCCGGGTCGACCTCTCGACCCTGCCCCCGGCCGCCCAGCAGGTCGCCGCCTCCAACCGGGCGGCCCTGGCCGTCTACGGCGGGCCAGCCAGTACCGACCCCACCCTGCTCGCACGCCTGGCCAAGGCCGATCTCGCCACCATGGTCGTATGGGGCGACAGTGACCAGATCGTGGACCTCGAGTACGGACGGGCGTACGCGGCGGCTATCCCCGAAGCTCGGTTCGAGGTGCTCCCCGAGACCGGGCACCTGCCCCAGATAGAGAGCCCGCACCAGCTCATCGCCGTCCTCGACAGCTTCGTGGCTGCCAGCCCGGCCTGGAGCCACTCCTACACGGCGACCACGAGCGTGGCGCCGCCGGCCATCTGGGCGACCCTGCGCGACCTCTACACCGGCACGAAACTCACCGAACACGGCGACACCATCCAGATCCACGGCCCGTTCGCCGCCGGAACCAGGATGACGGCGGTGCCCTTCGAATCGGACATCGTCATCGAGTGCGTGTTCATCGAGGTGGTGGAGGACACCTCTCTGGTCTTCCGGTCCGAGTTCAACGGCCTGATGATCACCAGTCACTTCACCCTCGTGCCCCTGCCCGACGGAGGCACGCGCATCACTCATGACTTCACCATCGAAGGGCCACGAGCCGAGAAGCTCGGACCGGTGATCGGCCCGCGCATCACCGAGGACCATCCCGACGCCATGAACGACGTCATCGTGGCGGCCACAGCCCGAAAAGACGGCCACTAGGGCCAGTTGCCAAGTCCATGCCCACCGCCGGGCGCCCGGTGACCGAGGAGACGTCCCCACCCGAGGCGAGCGGTGTGGGCCGGCGATCAGCCGGACCCGTTCGCGCACAGCCCTGCCCCGGGTGCGAACCTCCTGAGTGAGGTGATCAGCCGGACGGTCGTGATCCGGGATGCCACGATCACGATCGCCCACGCGGACCAGGAAAGGGCTGCCAGGACGTTCGAGGGCACATCCCCGGACGCCAGCAGGAGAACCGGCGCTGTTCGGGGTCGAGCGCGATCGACGGAAACAAGCTCCTCGGGCGCTAACTGGCCTAGGTCGGCGTGCGCTCATGGGGCTGTCCCGGTGGCGTGCTGGCGGCCGTAGCGGTGAGGTTTGCAGGTGGGGCAGGGCACGGGCATGCCTGTGTCGGGGTGGTCCGGTAGCCAACCGGAGGTGCAGTCCGCGCAGCCGAGGACCGGGCGCAGGCCGGGGGTGGCGGCGCGTTGGGCGGCGGTCGACAGCCAGCCGAGCAGGGCTGCCGCGGGGTGGTGCAGGTGGGTGTCGGCGTTGTGGAGCAGGAAGTTGCGCAGTTCGGTCTCCAGGTCCCCGGCCCCGACCGCAGCCTGCCATAGCGGCAGCAGGTCGGCGTGCGTCGATTCGCGGGCGTCACCAAAGAGACGACGACAGACCAAGGTCAGTAATTTGGGGTTTGGGTAAGGGTGACGGACAGGGTGAGGGACTGGGGGTTCAACCACAGGCGAAGCAGGTGCTTCGCTTGTGCTTCCGCTTTTGCTGCTCCTGGAGCGGCGGGTCTGGCCCGAGGCGGTGCCGCCGGCGCGACCGGCATCGGCCTTGCGGCGGCGGTCGGTCAGGATGCGCTCGCGGCTGCGCTGCCAGTCGAACCAGTCGTGGAAGACCAGCCCGTCCCGGTCGGGCACGCCCGGGCAGTGCTGCGGTCCGTGGCTGCAGGCGGAGTCGCTGTCGTGCCACAGGCCGCTGGCGACCAGGACCTGGATCTGGGCACGGCGCCCGCCCTTCTCAATGACCAGAGCGGTACTGAGCCGCCCGTCGGTGAGCTGACGGGAGGCCCATGTCCCCGACATCGTCCACAACCCGATCGCGGCCAGGCGTGAGGCGCGGGGCATGGCCAGCGTCTTGGGGTGTTCGGAGAAGCCGTCATCGACGGTGAACCAGACCATGGCAAGAAACTTCCTCTGGGGATGCGTCAGTGGACTGAATGGCAGCAGACATGACCGAGCGCCGAACCGGGGCGCGCGCTGGACGTAGGCGACCCGCGCAGGCGCCCGCGAGCATGGGGCTGCGCGGCCAATGTGCCTTCCGGAGATCGGTTCTCGCCACCTGAATGTCTGTCTGTTGGGCCGTGGGCAAGAGATTGGATCGGTTCAGGTGGTGCGATCGGGCCAGCCCTGCAGTTCGCGTTTCATCGTCGACTCGCTGACGCCGAACTGTTCGGCGCCGGCCGCGAGGATGGTCTTACGGGTGTGCCCCTCCTCCACCCAGCGGGCGAGCGTGTCCCTGCGCTGCTCGCCGGGTTGGAGGGTCGGAGGGTCCTGCGGTGCGTGGCCGGGGCTGGTGGTAAGCCCCGGGCCGGCTGGGGAGGTGAGGACGCGCCGTTTCGAGGCAGCTGCCGAGACCCTGGCCGTATCCCCTGACCCGTTCCTGGCCGTAGCGCCGGCTGGGCGCCTGCGGCCGGTTGTTTGCTGAGTCGCTGGTACCAGCGTGGGCGTGCGTCGACGTCGGCTGGGGCGCTGCCATCCGCGGGTCTCGGCGATGGCCGCGACCGACAGGAACGACAGGGGCGGGGCGACGGCGAAGGCCTCGCCCCAGGGCAGCCGGGCGGCCCAGGACAGCTCGTCGGCGGCGGCCAGGTTGGCCAGCACGATGAACGCGACGGCCAGGATGAGGACAATCGCCGGGATGAGCCGGTTGACGCCGCTGCGCCGGCGGACCTCCCAGGCCGCGTAGGCGGCCAGCACCTCCAGGCTTCCCGCGACGGTCCAGACCATCCATCCGGTCACCCGCACGTCCGGGTAGGCGCCCACGTGCAGCACGTGGGTGGCCGACCCGGCCAGGGCCACGGCCCCCAGCACGACGCAGACAACGGCGGCGCAGGCACGGTCGATGTCGGCCCGAAACCAGCCGAGTACCCCGATCCTCCCGGCGCCGTCGCTGGGCGACTGCGACGGGGATGACGGGGATACCGAGCGCCGACGCGGTAAGGCCGGCCGAGGTGGGTGCAGTTCCTGGGGGCTGGGCGGATGCTTGAGCGGGTGGGCCGGCATGGACGTCACCGCATCGTGGGCGTTCACGAATGCTCCTGGAGTCCGAGGGGATCTGGGTCGATGCGACTGCTGGGAGCCGCGTGCGGGCCCGCGACGGGATCGGGCGCGGGGGTGGGGGGTTCCGGGCGATCGTTGCCTTCGGGTAGGCCGGGTTGGCCTGGCTGGCCGGTTTCGCCGGAGGGGACGGGCGGTTCGGGCTGCCCGGGCGTGTTGGTGAGGGCTGCGACCGTGCGGGCCACTTGGTCCTGCAGGAGTCGGTCCCCCGCGACGAGCCGGGCCGCCTCCCAGAGCAGGGTCATGATTTCCTCGTGGTGGAGACCGGGATCGCGGTGATGGAGCAGCGTGGCCAGCGTTATGCGGGCCTGGGCACCGGCCCGGGAGGTTCGGCGCCGGTGTGGACTCAGCCAGGACGGGTCCAGGCCTGGCCGGTCGGCGAGCCGTCCGGTATGCAGGGCGATGGCGTCGCGCAGGACCTCCTCGCGGCGTGGACTGGTCTCTGGCGTCTGGTTGAGCGTGGTGAGCGCCTGGGCGAAGGCGTGCACGTCGATGTCGAGGAAGTCGGCGAGCCGGTAGTGACCACCGATGTTCGTGACCGCGTTGATCTCCAGGTTCTCCGGGTCACCGAGAGCGGCCCTCACGGTTCGGCGCAGGTTGGCGACCTCGGTGGACAGGCGGCCGACGGCCTTGCTCATGCTGATGTCGGGCCAGATGAGCTCGCGCAGGTCAGCCAGCGGCGCACCGTCCCGGTTCAGGGCCAGGTACAGCAGGAGAAGCAGGGCGTGTTTGCGCAAGCCGCGCACAGGTTTTCCTCGCCGATCGAGGATGGCCGGCATCCCGAACAGCCTGATCTGGACCGGCATCAGCTCCGGGCGAAGGCTGGCACCGGCCGACGAGGTCGGCGTGAGGGGTGCTGCGAAGGCCCCGGACCGTGCCGCGAGTAGGACCGCAACCGTCCGGTGGTGGCCGTTCAGGACCGGGGCCCGGGCATCGGTGAGCGCCAGGGGCTCCGCTGCCGGCCCGTCGATGATCGGGAGGGGTGGCTCGGCGGCGTGCCGGCCCTGCCGACGTGAGGTTACGGATGGGGTCCCGGTGCCGGCGGATACAGCGACACTGCCATGCCCAGCGTCGCCGTCGTCAGTTGACGCAGGCTCAGGCTCCTGCGCGCCGCCGTCAGCACGGTCGTCCTGTCCTACGACGGCGACGGGCGCGCCCAGCTCCGCTTCCTGCGGAAATGTCCTCTCACTCCTAGCCTCACGATCAGCTGGGCGAGGGTCGAGGATGGAAGGTCGCGGGTCCTGGATGGCGGCTGCGGCGTCCTGGCTGGCGTCGGTGCGTTGCCGAAGCGCCTGGGCAGAGCGGTAAATGAACGCCCGGGCCTGGTCGATCGCGTCGTCGGCATGCTCGGCCTGTCCGGCAGGCTCATCGTCATCCTCGAAGACCAAGCCATCTGCGGCGCCAGGTAGGTCGTCGTGTGTCTCGAGGGCGGGCTGAGGCTCTTCGTCAAGGGAGTCGAGCCAGTCACTGTCGGGGCCCTCCCCCGCGCTCTTGCGCCGCCTGCGGCGACCGGCTGCTAGGGCCAGCGCCGTCAGGGCACCGGCAGCGGCAGCGGGCACCGCCCACGGCACGGCATCATCGTCACCGGGCGAGGCCACCGAGGCACTGGGTGAGCCGGTGCCGCGCTCCCCCGCATCCGGCGTCGGGGACGGGACCAGGGTCCGGGGTGCCGTGGACCGGCCTGGGACCTGAGCGGGTTTGTTCTCGGGCAAGGCGGTGGTGGTGGCCTCGGGCGTGGGTGTACCCGGGGTGGGGGTCGCACTGGTCGCCGCACCCGCGGATGGCCGCTTGCTTCCAAAGCTTTCGCGAGATTCTTCGGTGGAACCGGCCTTGCCGCGCGATGGTGCTGCAGGGACGGTTCCGTGGGCATGGTGGCGGGCACCGCGATCGCGGGCAGAGGCGGGCAGGGTGATGGTGTCGCCGGTCTCGATGTGGTCAGGATCGCTGATGAGGCCACGGTTGACCCGCCGGATCTGCTCGTACTCCTCGGCGTCGCCGAGGAACCGGGCAGCCACATCCCCTAGCCGGTCCCCCGCCGCGATCCTGTACCTCAGCGTCAGGGACGCCTCGTGCTCGTCGGCCGCGCTGTCTGTGGAGGTTCGCGAGCCGACCGCCTCCGCAGCGTGCGGGACCAGGACCGTCCAGCCGGGAATGAGCAGACCGGGGCGGTTCATGACCGTGCCGTCGGCCTGCCGCCGTCCCTCGTTCAGGGCCCAGATCTCCCGCCACCGGGTCCCGTCCCCCAGATGGCGCTCCGCCAGCCCCCACAGCGTCGCGGTCGGGCCTGCCGGTTTGACCAGGACCTCACGCACGGCAGCGCGCTGGTGCTGGGCCACCAGCTGGGGTACTGGCGGCGACACGTCACGTCCGGCCCCCGCCGTGCGAGTGGACAGATGCGTGGCCGGGCCCCCCGGAGTCGGTGAACCTTGCGCCGCTGACGGACCCGACGTCGCCGCGGTCATCGCGAGCGCAGGAACGGGCACCGCAAGCGGCGCCATGAGCAGTCCCGTGATCAGGCCACGCCCCCGCCAGACAGCCGCACCGCCGGGTCGAGAGCCGCCGGCCCCGCCAAACCGGTTGCCGGGGTCGGTCCACGACCGCATCACGTCCCGGCGGGCGGTCCTGACATCACCGACAGCCCGTCGTGCCTGCGTCAGCAGATGGATCCACCAGCACCAGCCCAGAACGGCCAGCCCAGACCACGAGGCCGCATCGTACTGCCCAGCGTAGATCGCCTCCAGGCCCTGACTGGCTCTTCCCCACGGCGCTCCGGTCAGGGCCCACAACAGCACCGGTGGGCCGCCCAGGATGACCCCTAGCGCGAGCGCCACGGTCATCGTCCGAGCGAGCCGTTCCGCCCGGCGGCGTACGGCCCTCACCTGAGCATCCAGGCCGGTGCACCAGAGGGGGCTTCCGCGAAGGACGACTCGTGGGGGTGCCGCCCGTGGGGCGTCGTTGGATCCCGCCGAGAACAGCGGCTACGTGCGTGGGGTGTCGCTCGCTCCGGCCGGGGCAACCGGTCAAGGTGCCGACGGGCTGCAGGACCTACAGGTCCTCCAGGTCCCCGATCGTGGCGTGGCGGCAGGTCTTGCCGTCCTCGGCGATGACCATGCTTCGGCATGTCCGCTCCTCAACGTCGCATGTCCCGTTCCGGGATCCATGCAACGGCAGAGACCGTCCATGATGTGTTCCAAGCACCGTTCCACCAGGTGTTCCACCGTGGTGCGAGCAGTAGGAAGCCAGGGGTTCATCGGCGGCGACCCCTGCGCGTGAGCCACCCGGTTGCCTCCCCCGCCGAGAACTCACCCGCACCCCGGCGCCACGGACGGGGTCGCTGCGATACGCCGTGTCGACACCCCGCTGGCGGCAGGTGTGGTGTCGGTCCAAGGGCGCCGCACGTGTCCCGCCTCGTGTTCAGTTCGTGCGGGTGGTGCGGACGGGCGATCAGGCCGGGATGCCGGCGGCGAGCTGCGCCCGGGCCATCACGGCGTCCTCGGCCGGAGGCCGGCCGTAGGCGGCGCGGTAGTCGCGCGAGAAATGCGAAGGACTGCGGTACCCCACAGCGGAGGCCGCCTGCGCGGCGCTGTCCCCGAGCACGACCATACGGCGGCGGGCCTCGCCGAGCCGGAGCCGCTTGAGGTACTGCATCGGGGACATCTGCGTGGCCTGACGAAACCGGGTGAAGAGCGTGGACTCGCTGGTGTGCACCTCGGCCGCCAGCCAGGCCATGGTCCAGGGCTCGGCGGTGCGCTTGGTCAGCAGTTCGGTGACGCGCACGACGATGTCCCTGTCGCCGCTGCCGATGGCTGCAAGGATCCGGGGCGCCTGATCGGTCTGCAACAGGCGAAGGACGACCTCACGGGAGACGAGAGGGGCCAGGACAAGGATGTCTTCGGGAGCCTCGAGCAGTCTCAGGAGCCGGCCGAACGCGTCGGCGAGCGGTTCGGACCAGACGCCGAGGCGGGCCGGCGGGTCGGCGAGCGGGGGCCGGGCCATGGCGTCGGCGACCTCGGCGACGATCGTGAGGTCCAGCTGCCACACCGCGGCGACGAAGCCACTGGGCGGCGGCGACTCGATGACACCGGCGATGACCGGCAGATCCACCGGCGTGATGATGAACCGGTCACGCCCCCAGAGCAGGTCGTCGTCGCCGATGATCGAACGTTTGCGGCCGGCCAGGACGATCGAGAGCGAGGGCGAGTAGCGCTGGTAGCCCAGCGGCGTCGGCCGGTGGACGCGGGAGAGCCGCAGTCCCAGGGCGTCGATCGTCCGTGGGCTCTCAACGCGGCGGACCACGGTCTCCAGGGCGCGGTCGAGATGCTCGCGCGTACGGACGTCCATGGATCCCATCCAACCCCAGAATCGGCAAGAGCTGCGATGCCGTCACCGGATCGGGCAAGGGGTCTGCGGATCCAGGCAACAACAACCCGTGCCCGCGCGGCAAGTATGAGGGCATGAAGATCAACGAAACGTCCCTGCCCGCCGACGATCGCCTCGCCGGGAGGACCGCACTGGTGACCGGCGCCACGAGCGGCATTGGCGAAGCGATCGCCCGCGTCCTTGCTGCTTCCGGGGCGAGCGTCGCCGTGGCCGGTCGTGACGCCGGCCGGGCCCAGCGCGTCGTGGAGGACATCACTGCCGCCGGGGGCAGCGCCGTAGCCGTGACGGCTGACCTGTCGGCAGAGCCCGCCGCGGTCCGCGACTTCGCGGCCCGCGCCACCCAGGCCCTGGGTGGCCGCATCGACATCCTGGTGAACAACGCCGGCGTATATCCCGGATTGCTTACCCCCGCAGTCACTGACGAGGAGATGCACCTCCTGTGGGCGACGAACGTGCGCGCACCGCATGTCCTGGTCGCTGCCCTGGTGCCGCCAATGGCCGAGCGCGGTGAGGGCGTCGTGGTCAACATCGGGTCCTGGATGGCGCGGGTGGGCGTCCCCTTCAAGGCCTTGTATCCGGCGACAAAGGCCGCCGTGGAACAACTCACCCGCGCATGGGCAGCCGAGTTCGGTCCGAGCGGTGTTCGCGTCAACACCGTCGCTCCCGGCGCGACGGCTACGCCCGGCAACGCTGATTCCGCGGACGTGCTGGCCGCGATGACCGCAGGGACCCCAGCCGGCCACCCAGTCCGCCCGCTCGACATCGCCCACGCGGTGCGGTGGCTCGCCAGCGACGAGGCGGCGTTCGTGCACGGCGCGACGCTTGACGTGGACGGTGGACTCAGCGCCACCCGCCTCCGCTGAAACAGGCGACGGACAGCTTCCCTCGAATTGATAAGCACTTCGGGTTCTGTACGCAGCACCATCGCGCCCGCGCTGTCAGAACATGAGTAGCGCGGATCCGCCATCCATGACAGACATGCATGTTCGAACGCCGGTACTGTCCCAATGCCGTGAAGACTTAGTCGCTCTTGGTAGGTCATGGCGATCGACGGGTTCGAGGTCGACGTGCCCGACACTCCGGCGAACGCTGAACGGTTCGCCTACTCGGGCTCACATAGTGTCCATCAAGGAGCCTATCCGAAGGCCCGGGTGGTGGTAGCCGAGTGCGGCGCCGACGCGTTCCTGGCCATCGAGGGCGAATCCACTGTGATCGACCCTCCCGTGGAAACCGCCGCCGGGAGCGACGTCAGGACTGAGGCAGAGTCCTGTTTTATGAAGTCAGAACCAGGTTGATGGGTCTGGCGGGGTTGACCGAGTGATGTCGCCCCGTCCACCGAGATCAACTTAGTCTTCATGGCATTGGGTACTGTCCCCTGGGCGGCCCTGGGCCTGTCGCCTTCTGTCTACCAGCGGTCTTCACAGCCGAGACACAAGACATCCAATGCTGATTGGCAAGCAAGTTCGAACCCAGCCGACCCGGGTTGGGCATCGGTCTGGCCCTGCGGACTAGGTCGGCAAGGGCCGTTGGAGCCGTTGAGTGATCGTCTTTGTCGGTGCCCCCTGCGAGGCTGACTCAATGATCACGTGGAGCCTCTTGACCATCGACCAGGCCCTGCGCGCCAGTTGGGCCGCCGATACTTGTTCCCCCGACGACCTGGAACGCCACGGGTGGCAGCCGGACAACCCCGCACTGGGTCACTGCGACATCACTGCCCTGATCGTCCATGACATCTTCGGCGGCGACCTCGTGGTCGGGAAGGTCTACCACCTGGCAGAACAGCAGGGGTTTCACTGGTGGAACCGGCTGCCCAATGGTGTTGAGCTGGATCTGACGCGAAAGCAGTTCCAGCAAGGGCAGACCATTGCTGAGGCCCGTGCCGTCGCCCGCCCGCCGGGACCGCTGCCTCGGCGCTGGGAGGAGTACCTCCTCTTGCGCCAGCGTGTTACCGCACGACTTGGCGACCTCCCTGAGCCTGCCGTGTGAGGCGCAGGTGATATGGCGCCACCTACCCCCCCGCGCCCAGCACCTAGCCGCCCTGTCGCCCTTCTGTCTGTAGGCGGCTGTTCACCCCAGGATGCAAGGCATCCGATGCTCCTAATGGACAAGTTCAGGTCGCTACGGGCGCCAAGCAGAAGGAGAGAAAGTGTCTCCCTCGGCTAGGTATTGAAGTTGCCGTCCATCATGCCGCAGCGTGCGGACTCTTCCTTCCACGGGCCGAGGCGACCGGCGTTGAGCACACGCCGGACAGGTCGCGGAAGTCGGTGGCGTTTGCCTGTGCGTACTGCTTTGATGGGGCATGCTCGACGTGCTTACACCCCGCCTGCGCCTACATCCCATCAACGTCGCAGAGGCAGCGCGCATCTTCGCCAGGGCAGCGGGACCCGCCGGTTCCTGGGTGGATGACTTTCCCTTCGAGGGTGATATCGCTGCGGTCGGAGCATTCCTCCGCAACACCGCCGCCCACGGACAGCAGCAGCCGTTCGGCTACTACCTCATAACGCGTCTGTCGGATGACAAGGCCATCGGGGGCGTCGGCTTCAAGGGCCAGCCGCAAGCGGGCGGCGTCGAGATTGGCTACGGTCTGGCACGCTCCGCCCGCGGCCACGGGTACGCCGCAGAAGCAATCGTTGCCTTGCTGACCATTTGCGTTGACTATGGACTGACCCGGGTGATCGCGGACACGACCGCAGACAACATCGCTTCCCAGCGGAGCCTGACGCGCGCCGGCTTCCGCCTTACCCGGACCGACGACGAACTCCACTACTACGAAGCTAACTTGGGAAGGTCGGGCGGCAGCGCGACGAAGGCTGCGCTTTCGTCGTAGGTCGTGGATTTGCAGGCAGTGGCAATTCCGCGCTGGTGGCATCGTTGTAGGTGACGGTGGAGCCGGCGGCGTAGAGGTAGGAATACCGGCTTCAGTCGTTGCGCTTATGGATAGCTCCCAACGAGATACCTACGGTGGTGCACACCAGTGTCAGCATGATGTAGATAAAGACGCTGGAACTCACCGCTCCCTTGTCCTTCAGGATGAGTAGGACGCCGAGAGCCACCAGATCAATGACTACACTTCCGACGATCGACTTTAGTCTTTCCGGCAGTTGCATCGAACAATCCTTTCCAGAGGGTAAGCGCTCCAGGTGGATCCGGGACCTTGCTGGCCCCTGGAGCGCAACTCGCATCACACCCCTGGGGCCGTGAGGGGCAGGCTCATCGCGTTTCTCGTCGCATCGACCAAGACCAAAGGGCAAACATCCCATGCCCTCAAGACGCACGTTGCGACGCTGCGTGGGCCCATTTCGGTGGCGCTCTTAGGGCAGCATCCGTTGGATGTGCGAGCCCGCGAGGTGTCAAACGTGCCATCGGGTTATCGCGTTGCGGTGGTCTGATGCGGGGGGTCCTGATGCCGGCGGTAGTTCAGCGGGGACTGGCCGATTTCGCGCTTGAAGGCGTTGCTGAATGCGCTTTCTGATCCGTAGCCGAGTTCGGTGGCCAGCGCGCCGACGCGGACGTTGGGGTCGCGCAGTGCACGTTGGGCGAGCACCATCCGCCATCGCGACAAGTACGTCAGCGGCGGGACGCCTGCCAGGGTCCGGAACCGCTGGGCGAAGCTGGTGCGGGACATGCCGGCAGCACCGGCCAGTTCGGCCAGCCCCCAAGCCCGGCCGGGCTGCTCGTGCATCAGCCGGATCGCGGGCGAGAGACTTTCGTCAGCGAGCAACCGGAGCCACCCGGTCGGTGGCTGTTCCTGCTCCAGGTAGGCGCGCAGCACCTCGAGCAGGAACAACTGCCCGTTCTGACGGATCGCGAAAGCGGACCCCAGCCGCCCGCTGGAGGCCTCGGCGAAGAGCTGCGCAACGAGCACGGCCAGACGGGACGCGGCCGGGGTCGAGGCCCGGACGTGGACAAGGCCCGGCAGCGCACCGCTGAACAGTGCCTGCCCGGCCGGGTTGACCTGAATCCAGCCGCCGATGAGCACGTCGTCGGTCCTCAGATCGGCTGCGGCAAGCGCCATCGAGTCAAAGCTCGCCTCCGGGGTGGTCTCAGCCGGCGGCCCGTCGCCCCGGCCACCGTGAACCTCCAGAGCGCTGCGATTGTTCAGGAGCACGACATCGCCGGGTTTCAGCTCGACCGGCCCGTCGGGGCCACCCGGTCCCTCGGCGCTGATCCAGGCAGATCCGGCGACCAAGGCGATGAGCTTCAGCGGCCGCGTCACCGCCACCCGGGAAGACCAGGGCCCGCGAACCGCGAAACCGCCGGTCATGAGACCGCGGACCTCCACCTGGTCGAAAACGTCGGACAAGGCATCGGCCACCGTCTCACGCGCCACCCTCGTACTCTCGCGCAGAAAATACGAACTTTCAATGCTTCCGCGTCCAACCCCTCAGGGCGAAGACTCACGGCATGACATCACCTCAGGCTCCCCTGCACACGCCCTTCACCGCAGCCTCCACCGCCACCGACGTTCTCCACGGCCTCGACCTCTCTGGCCAGGAAGTGATCGTCACCGGCGGACACAGCCGACTGGGCCGGGAGGTCACCCGCGCCCTGGCCGCCGCCGGAGCTTCGGTAACCGTCGCCTCGCGCGACACCGCCCGGGCCTGCGAAGCGGTCGCGGGCATCGACAGGGTACGGGTGCAACAACTGGATCTGACCGACCCGGAATCGGTCGAGGCCTTCGCGGCCCGGTGGATCGATACGGGACGGCCGCTGCACATGCTCATCAACAGCGCGGCAGTGCTGTTCGGACCGCACCTGCGCCTGGATGCCCGCGGCTACGAACTCGCCTTTGCGACCTCGCACCTGGGGCACTTCCAGCTCACCCGCGCGCTACTGCCGGCCCTGCGTGCGGCAGACGGCGCCCGCGTGGTCACCGTGACCTCGGGCGCGGCCCGGATCGGTGAGATCCGCTGGGACGACCTCAACTTCACCACCGGGTACCACCCCGTAGCCGCATACGCACAGTCCAAGCGGGCGAACGTCCTGTTCACCGTCGAACTCGACCGCCGCTTCGCCACCGACGACATCCGGGCCTTGGCAGTGCACCCCGGCGTGGTCATCGGGCCCGGCCCGCACGCCCCACAGCGACTGGAATCCTTCCGCGCGCAGGGCCTGATCGACGAGCACGGCGCCACGATCATCGACCCGCAGGCCGGGAAGAAAACCATTGAACAGGGCGCCGCCACCATCGTGTTCGGCGCCGCCAGCCCCTTGCTCGAAGCCATCGGCGGGGTCTACCTCAAGGACAGCGACGTCGCCGTGCTCGACGACGAGGCCCGTCCGATGACCGCTGACAGCATCCCGGCCGACGCGAACTCCGCCATGCTCGACCCCGAGGATGCGAGCCGGCTGTGGGACCTGAGCGAGAAGCTGCTCGCCTGATCTCCGATCCCGTGCCGCCCGCAAGCTCATCAACCAATTGGGGGCACGAGCGGTCGCCATGAGAGGCTACCGAGGCCGAATTAGGGCCCTTCAGCGGCATAGTCGTCACCTCTTCGCACTGGTGACTGTCGTATTAGAAGGAGCCGCGTTCGACGGATCCTGGCGGGTGGTCGTCCGGGACGGAGGTGATCGCCGAGGTCGACGACGCCGTGGACGTCGCCTTTCACGGTGGCCTTGCGTTCCTCGCTGTCGGGAATGAGCACCCTTCAAGCCATGGGGCGGATCGGCGCTTGGATGCCTGCGGTGGCCGTCCTGGCGACAGCCAGCCCTTGAACGTTCGAACTCAATCGGTGCTGACGTGTGCCAGGGCGGTGATGACTCGCTCGGCGATGTCGGGCGGCCAGGCGAAGGCCGGATACACCGACCGCTGGTGGGCCAGTCCGTGCAGACCAAGCCATAGGGCGACCGCGTCGGCCAGCACATCGGTACTGGTGGCATATCCAGCCTGGACACAGTCCTCGAGGGCCTGGGAGAGAAGGTGGAGAGCCGTCTGACCCAGCGCGGACATGTCGTCCGCGGTCACCGAGCTCGCATCCGGGACAGGAACCCAGACTCCGCCGAACATGGTGCGGTAGCGCTCGGGATGCCGGTCGGCGAACCGCAAATAAGCGTGACCAATGTTCAGAAGTCGCTCTCGCGGATCGCTGCTGCCGGCGTCCCGTGCACTGAGAAGTTCCGCATCGAGCTGGGCGAAGGCTTCCTGGACGACGGCGAGCATGATCGCCGGCTGGTCGGGAAAGTGGCGGTAGATCGACGGCGCCGCGATACCAGCCTGGCGAGCGACCGATCGTAACGTCACGGCGCCCTCCTGACCGTGCTCCTCAAGCAGTTCGACTGCGGCCGCGACGATCTCCTCCCGAAGGTGGGCGCCCTGCCCGCGGGGGTTGCGGACACGCGGGCGAGGTTGAGTTCGGGGCTCCGTCATGCCATGAGCTTACCGGCAAAAACTTACACCTGTGAGTTCTTGTTCGACGGAGCATTATGCGCGTACGTTTACACCTGTAAGCCGAACGAACCGGCGGCCCTCAGGAGACCCTCATGAACGCGTCCATGGACGACACGACCGACCAGGCTGCGGAGCCGGCTGACACCGTGCTGGCAACCGAGGTGGTGCTGCCTGGTGTCGTCGATGCGGATGGGCTGGTGCTGCGATCCCGCGCTCTGGCCGCCCCCGCCAGGGGTCAGGTGCTGGTCGAAGTCAGCGCCAGCGGCATCTCCTTCGCCGAGCAGGCCATGCGCCGCGGTGTGTACCCGGGTCAGCCGAAGTTCCCCTTCGTGCCTGGCTACGACCTCGTCGGAAAGGTGATCGCGGCCGGTGACGGAGTGGATCGAGGGCTGGTCGGCCAGAGCGTGGCGGCGATGACCAAGACGGGCGGCTGGGCCAGCCATGTGCTGCTGCCGGCTGCCGATCTCGTGCCGATCCCGGCGGAGCTGGATCCCGCCGCCGTGGAGACCTTCGTCGTCAATGGCGTCACTGCCTGGCAGATGCTGCACCACAAGGCTCGCGTCCGCCCCGGGCAGACCATCCTCGTGACCGGCGTGGGTGGTGCGGTGGGCACGACGATCGCTCAGCTGGCCGCCCATCACGGAGTGCGTGTCATCGGTACCGCCGGTCCCCGCCACCATGCGGCGTTGCAGGACCTGGGGGTGATTCCGATCGACTACAACGATCCCCACCTGAGCGGGCGGATCCGTGAGCTGGCACCTGCCGGGGTCGACGCCGTTTTCGACCATCTCGGTGGTGACAGCGTGGTGCAGTCCTGGAAGATGCTGGCTCCCGGCGGAACCCTGGTCTCGTACGCCATCGCGGCAGCGATGAACGACGAGGGGTCATTGTGGCCGGCTTTCCTGGGCAACCTCGCCCGCGTCTTTGCCCGGCACCTTCTGCCCAACGGCAAGAAGGCCTACTTCTACGACCTGTGGGCGGGTCACCTCCTGCGGCCTGCGGCGTTCCGGGCCCGGGTCCAAAACGATCTGGGCGAAGTGCTCGGCCTGCTCGAAAGTGGCGCCATCTCGGCCAAGATCGCCGCCCGGATGCCGCTCGACCAGGTGATCGACGCGATGAAGCTGGCCGAGTCCCGCACCGCCTTCGGGAAAGTTGTGCTCATCCCCCAACATCACGAAGAACACTGACCACCTCGCCACGGGCCGAGGCGGCGCAAACGTCATCCAGCGAGCGCCTGGCCCGCCGGGGCCACGATGGGCAAGCACTGCGGACCCGATGAGAGGCGCCCGCAACCGACGACCGGTCAGGACCTCGGCCAGCCTGATGCCGGAGCGGCCCGATCCTTACCCGGAAACGGTGGGCCATGCGTGTCGTGGGCGGACGCAGGTCGCCGCACCCCCGGGCTGCCCTCTGACCACCTGGGGTGTCCTGCGCCGGGCGCGCACTGCGGATGTGCGCACTGCGGACGGGTCACCGTGGACGGGTCACCGCGCCATGCCAAACGTCGTAGTCATCAAAGAGCCCACGCTTGAGCCGTTGTCGGCCCCTGACGACGCCAGTTCGCGACCATGTCCTGCCACCGATGAAGGAAACATCATGAACAGACGATCGATGATCACTGGTGCCTTGGCCAGTATCGGCGCAGCAACAGTCGGCGACGCGGGGCGGTTGCTACCGCACACACGGCCGGATGAGGCCGGAACGCCGCTCGGAAGTCCGTCCGGCGGCACGGGTGTGCGGGAGTCGCTCGTGTCGGCCAACGGCATCACCTTGCACGTGATGGAGCAAGGACGCGGCGAGCCGGTGCTTTTCGTTCACGGATTCCCCGACACCGCCCGCACCTGGCAACGGCAGATGGCCGCTGTGGCTGCCGCCGGTTACCACGCCATCGCCGTGGACATGCGCGGCTACGGACGCAGTTCGGCGCCGGCGGACACGGACCAGTACACCCCACTGCACCTGGTCGGCGATCTGGTCGCCCTGCTCGACGTCCTGCATGTCGCACGCGTCACCGTGGTCGGACACGATTGGGGCGCCTACGTCGCCCACCACGCCGCTCTGTTCCGGCCCGACCGCTTCCAGGCTGTGTTCGGCATCAGCTTCCCCTACAGCTCTCGGGACGACTCCAGTTCCGTTGACAAGATCCGCGCTCTCGGGGTGCCCTACTTCTACGTCCTCGATCAGCAGAAGCCCGAAGCCGACCGGCAATGGGCCGACTCGCGCCGCAGCATTCCCAGCGCCTTGTACTGGGCATCCGGGAGCCCGGCCGACGCGCAACGGTGGAGCCCTTTCGATCCGGCCAGGTCGCTCCTGCGCCCTGCCCCAGCCACCCTGCCCGCCTGGATTGATACCGGCTACCTCTCCCACAATGTGCGGGAGTTCGCCCGCACCGGCTTTCACGGCGCGCTGAACTACTACCGTGCCATTCAAACGTCTTTCGACTTGACCGCCCCGTGGAAGGGTGCGGTCATCGAAGTCCCGTCCTTCTACGCTTTCGGCGCCGTCGATGGTCTGGTGGAACTCGGTCGCCCCACTCGAAAGACGCTGGGCCAAGGGCAGTCACACCTGCTCGGCGTCCTGGAGATCGCCAACGTGGGCCATTGGCCTCAGCACGAAGCCGCCGCCGTCATCAATAAGGCCCTACTGCGCTTCCTGCGCCGAACCGCCTAGGCCCTACCCAAGAAGGATGACCTCCGAGAACACGCGGCCACCGGCCTCATCGTAGGCTCCGCAACCCTCAGCGCCGCCATTGCCTCGCTCATTATCATTCCCCCGGAAACCCCAGGGTGGCGGCCGACCACGGGTGCACCAGCTCACACGCCACCACCGACCACCCGCGTCCACCGGTCGCTCCGGTAGGCCGGTACCTGGCACGGCATCCACTCTGGTGCCCTGAGTTCGTGTTCACCACGAACGGCGTCTGCATCGACTACGGCGTCAACAAGACCAGCAGAGGACGCCCGCTGGTCGCCATGTGCAAGACCAATCCCGACCCCACCGCGTCGTACGTACCACCGCGTTCGGGAAGCCACCTACGGTGGCCGCCTTCCATCACCGAAACCTTTTCCAGGTGAGGATCAACCGCATCATGCAACAGTCCCCCAACGGTCCACACGGCAGAAACCCAGCTCGGCGCCGCCCTGCCTATTTGTCGCCCACCAACGCGGTCGTCAAATCGCTTTCACGTCTCGGCATCTCCACCGGAGTGATCAAAGTACTGACGATCGCAGGGCGCACCAATGGACGGCCTCGTTCCACTCCGGTGTCTCCTATCCATCTGGAAGGACGCCGCTTCATCCTGGCCCCGCTGCCCGAAGGCGATTGGGCTCGTAACGCGCGGGCCGCCGGCTACGCAACCCTCACCGACGGACGCCACCAAGAACAGATCCGGCTTCGCGAACTTGACCGCGTTGACGAGGCCGACCTGCTCAGGCGCCTGCTGATCTCCTTCCCGGCCGCGGTACCCGATGGGGTACGCATGTTCAAGGCCCTGAAACTGGTCACCCGGGCCGACCCCGACCAGTTCGCCGCCCTCATCGATCAGGTCACCGCTTTCGAGATCCTGACCATGACCCCCCGGTGAACAGCCCGGTCATCGGGGGGTGACCGGGTCGGCCTCCCAGCTACCCAGCAGCCTGAGCCGGTCGTCCGTGTCCGAGCCGGGTGGATAGGTGTACGTGATCAGCAGAGCGTCGGGGTCGCACGGCAGGGACAGCGCCTGATACTCGAACTCCAGCATGCCGACCAGCGGGTGCTTCACCCGGGTCCGGCCGCCACTCTTTCTGCGCACCTCGTACCGCGCCCACAGCTCCCGAAACGCCACAGAGCGCGACAGTTCGCGCACAAAGTCGACGATCTCCGGATCGTCGGGGTACCGGCCGGCAACGACGTGCAGATGCGCAACGAGGTCGGCCGCCACATCCTCCAGATCGGGGTACGTGTCGGCAGCAACCGGGTTGGCGAAGACGTGGCGCGCGGCGTTACGCCGGGAGATGGTGAGCTCGTTGATGCCGAAGACAGCATCGGCCAGGGAATTCCATTCCCGGAAGTCCAGTTTGCGGTCCAGCACGATGGCCGGCACCCGGTCCATCAAGGCCAGCAGTGATCGTAGGTCAACGGTAGCGCCGGATGTCACTTCTGCTTGCTCCTGCGGCGCGGACCGGGCTGGTTCACGACGTGCGGCGGCGAGACGGAGCAGGTGCTCGTGCTCGGTCGGTGAGAGCCGCAGCGCGCGGGCCAGGGCATCCAGGACGGAGGTCGACACCTGCGGCCGGCGCCCCTGCTCGAGCTGGGTGTAGTAGTCCACGCTCAGCCCGGCGATCGACGCCAGCTCCTCACGACGAAGTCCCGGTACCCGCCGCATCCCGGTTCCGGCTGGCAGACCGACATCGGCGGGTCGCAGCAACCCCCGCCGAGCCCGGAGAAACTCACCTATCGTCTCGGCGCTCACTCCCCCATTGTCGGTCTTCCTGACGCGTCGTGACAGGTCCTGGCGAGACCCCGCTCGACCCGCACCTTCCTCATTACCGGAGGGACCCGCACTGTGAGCAGTAGCGGCGCATCTGATGCACGATGCGCGCAGAAAGCAGGGACCTCTCATGAAAGCAGCCGTTGTGACCCGAATCGGTGGTCCGGAACCGTCCTGGCCGTCGATGCCGCCAGGCCCGAACCGGCCCGTGCGAGGTCGCAGTCCCCATCCAGATCGCCGGCGCAGCCATGAACAGGACGGAGGCGCTGGCCGAGAATGGTCCCTGACCCACATTTCGCTACGGTTGCCGAGTGTGAACAGCGGGGCTTGAGGTCGTCGACCTCCCTGTGCGGATTCACGCGGCCGGCAGTGAGGTGAGCGGTCTCGCCGTAGGTGACCTCGTGATCGGCGCCCGGGAACGACTCGGCGACGCGCTCGCCCCCGGCGGAATACGTGACCCTGTCGGATCGGGTCGTGGCGCACGTCCCGACGGCGAAGCGTTCGTCTCGCTGCTCAACGCTGTCCCGCAAGCGCGGCGCGGGATGCGCTCCATCAACCTTACAGACCACGCCGACGGCGTCCTCCTCGCCCGCTTGTCCGCCCCGGCCGGCGCGGGATGGGTGAGTCGCCGGTGAGTCGCCAGAGACCGGGACCTACCCGATCGACTAAGCGACAGCCACCCACGAGCACCACGGGCAGGGCGGCCTGCGCGGGCGCATCGTCCTCACCCCTGATCCAGAGCGACCCAAGACTGGAGATATTCCTGTGCAGTCCGACACGATGAAGAGATGGGTGCTGACGCCGGCGGCGGGCGGGGGGCGGGAGCTGAGGTTGCAGGAGGCCCCCATCCCTGAACCCGGCCCGGGACAAGTTCGCGTGAAAGTGCATGCGGCAGCCTTGAACTACCGCGACCTTCTCGTCCGCGCCGATCAGTACGGCTCGACTACCGCGCCAGATCTCGTGCCCCTCAGCGACGGCGCGGGAGTCGTGGACGCGGTGGGTACGGGCGTGGAGTCCTGGACGGTCGGTGATCGGGTCATCAGCGTCTACTTCAGCGGCTGGGCGGACGGCCCACCCGTGCCCGGCAAAGGCCTTGGCCTGGGCTCGGGAACCGAGGACGGCATGCTGGCCGAATACGTCGTTCTGGCCGCCGATCGCGTTGCCAAGGCTCCCGGAACGCTGAGCCTGACCGAGGCGTCCACACTGCCGTGTGCGGGTCTGACCGCCTGGACGGCCCTTCGCGGAAACCGTCCTTACGGTACGCGACTGATCGGAACCGACGACACCGTACTGGTTCTCGGCACCGGTGGGGTGTCACTCTTCGCCGCCCAACTTGCCCGCGCCTTCGGCGCCCAAGTGTGGGCGACGAGTGGCAGCGACAGCAAACGCCAGCACTTGTCCACCCTCGGCGTCGCGGGCGTCATCAATTACTCGGAGGTCGAAGGGACTGGCCCCAAGCCGGTTGACTCACGGGTTGGGTTGATCAGGCAGCAAAACTATGTCCGATGACGGCTTCATACTCGATCGGGGTGAGGCGGCCGA